>NZ_CP011382.1:0-4800000 GCF_000734895.2 Calothrix sp. 336/3
GCACTGCCCTACTGGAAGCACTTCGTGGCACTTACTGCCAACATGTGGTTCAAGTCACAGAAGAACCCTTCATTTCTTTACAAACTATTCCCCTTCACCGGGGACGGAAACTTGTCAATTATTGCGCCTCCAAAACCACAGATGGAAACCACTTTACAAACTATTCCCCTTCACCGGGGACGAAAACGCTTGCATTAGCCCACAGGTCAGTGGACTGACTAATTATTTCCACAACTATGGGCAAACTAGCTTACAGCCGCTACCATCTGAGTTGACAGGGAATCAAAAATCATAGTATTATAATCTGGACAAGGAAGAACTATCTTTCAATAATAAACCTGTGAATATTTCTCCATCTCCAAAGCAGCCGCGTGTCTCATGGCAGGCGGCTTTCTCCATGTTGATGTACATTTTCATGTATCTACCAATATTGGTGCTTGCCTTCTACAGCTTCAACAATTCAGCTTACAGTGCTGGTTGGCAAGGATTCACCCTCGATTGGTATCGCCAGCTATTTGCGGATGAACGCATCTTATTAGCGACCAAAAACAGTCTCCTAGTAGCCAGTTGTGCGGTGGGGATTGCGGCAGTATTTGGAACCCTGATGGCAGTGGGATTAGCTCGATATCAGTTTCCCGGCAAAGGTTTATATAAAGGAGTCAGTTACCTACCCTTAATTATTCCCGACATTGCGATCGCCGTTGCCACCCTAGTTTTTCTGGCTGCTTTTGCCATACCTCTAAGTCTATGGACAATCATCGCCGCCCATGTGGTTTTCTGTCTTGCCTACATTGCCCTAGTTGTCTCCTCCCGACTAACAAACCTGGATTCCCATTTAGAAGAAGCCGCCCTAGATTTAGGTGCTACACCTACCCAAGCATTTATTAAAGTTTTAATACCCCAGTTAATGCCGGGTATAATTGCAGGCTGTCTGTTAGCTTTTATCCTTAGCTTAGATGACTTTCTGATTGCCAGTTTTACCTCCGGTAGCGGCTCTAGTACCCTGCCCATGGAAATTTTTAGTCGCCTGCGAACAGGTGTTAAACCAGACATAAATGCCCTCAGTGTTATCCTAATTCTCGTATCAGCAATTGTAGCTTTTATTGCCGAATCAATTAGAATTGCTGGAGACAAAAAGCACAGATAAAAAAGTATTTATACCACAATCTCTATCATCGTAATTCCTCTGAGCCACCAGGCAAACATTCTGCAATGCCATAGACAATAAATACTTATTTCATATAAGACTTAATACTTATAATAAAAATACCCCTCTCCTGAGTCAGGCACAGTGCCCCTGGGCAGTTGGGGGAAATTAATAATTACAACTGACGAGATAAATCACAATCCTATTGACAAAATCACTCCCCATCAACTATTATTCTTTCTGTAATGGAAATCCATGCGCTCATATATATTCATATTTAGAAAATTACCAGTACAGATAAGCAAATAAATAGCATTTCCCATCTGCATTTTTCTCAACACAGAACCTCAGTAGATGAAGTAAATCTATAGATTTGTACAATTCTGTTTTCAAATAGATAATATTGAGCCTCACTTAGGCAAGATGCGAAGCTCACTATGCAAATCTGTCAAAATCCCCATTGCTCCAATCCCTTCAATGCTGACGGCAACAGATTTTGCATCAGTTGCGGGCAAAGCAACTTTGGTGAATTACTGCGGAACCGTTATCGTGTTCTGAAATTATTAGGAGAAGGTGGTTTTAGTAGAACCTACGCTACAGAAGATGCTGATAGACTCAATGCACCCTGTGTAATTAAACAATTTTTCCCCCAGGTGCATGGAACATCAGAACGTACTAAAGCCGCAGAATTATTTAAAGAAGAAGCCAAGCGTCTATATGAATTGGGAGAAAATCATATTCAAATCCCTCGACTATTGGCATTTTTTGAACAAGGTTCCAGTTTATATTTAGTTCAAGAATTTATTCAAGGAAAAACCCTCTTAGAAGAGGTACAAAAGCAGCATTTTACAGAAGATAAAGTTAGGGAAATTTTAACTGAGTTATTACCTGTTCTCGATTTTATTCACACCAATAACGTGATTCATCGAGATATTAAACCAGAAAATATTATTCGCCGAGATACAGACGGTAAGCTCGTATTAATCGATTTTGGTGGAGCCAAACAAGTTACCCAAACAAGTTTAGCCAGACAAGCGACAGTTCTCTATACAATTGGTTATGCTCCCAGTGAGCAAATGGCAGGATTTGCTTGCCATGCCAGTGATATCTATGCTTTAGGTGTGACTTGTGTACGCTTACTTACCAGATGTTTGCCACTCCATGATTCATCAGGGCAAGTTTACGATCGCCTTTACGATCCCATGAGTGCTAAATGGCTATGGCGACAACGCATCCAGGAACAAAACATCACAATCAGTGAAGAATTAGGGCATATCCTGGATAAGATGCTGAAAAATTTAGCCTCAGAAAGATATCAATCTGCTGCGGTAATTATGAGAGAGCTACAAAATAGCAAAACCCTATCCCCTGGAGCAAATTCTTCAGAAACACAACCGATAATTGCAATTCCTCGAAATCCATCGAATTTTACCAACTTAGACACCTTTGAATTTGACGTAGTGACAATTGATAGTCATAGTCAGATAGTCAATCGGAACCGTACTGTTGCCCAATATTATGCAGAAGAATTGGGACATGACGTAATTATGGATATGGTAGCAGTACCTGGTGGCTCTTTTATGATGGGTTCCAAGGAAGATGAAGGAGATGCAGACGAACGTCCCCAACACTTAGTAGCAATTGAGCCTTTCTTCATTGGTAGATATCCTGTTACCCAAGCCCAATGGCGAGCAGTGGCATCTTTGCCCAAAGTCAATCAACCCCTCAACCCCTATCCGTCGAAATTCAAAGGTAGCAATCGCCCAGTAGAAAATGTATCTTGGTACGAAGCAGTGGAATTTTGCGCTCGACTAGAGCAAAAAACCGGGCGCAACTATCGCTTACCCAGTGAGGCAGAATGGGAATATGCTTGTCGTGCTGGCACCACCACACCTTTTCATTTTGGCGAAACTGTCACCGCAGAATTAGCCAACTGTGGCAACGGTGATGCGCAAACAGAGTCAAAAAGCCGGAATCGCAAGGAAACTACACCCGTAGGTAGCTTTCAAGTTGCCAATGCCTTTGGTTTGTATGATATGCATGGCTTAGTTTGGGAATGGTGTGCCGATCCCTGGCATAAGAATTATGAAGGAGCGCCCAGTGATGGCGGCATCTGGGAAGATGGAGGAGATATTCACCGTCGGGTATTGCGTGGGGGTTCTTGGAGCTTTAGCACGGAGATGTGTCGCAGTGCTAGTCGTAGTTGGAATGAGTCAGACGGTGGGTTGAGAATTTGTGGTTTTCGAGTTGTGGTGACAACTGTTGCTCGTACTAGTTATGTGATTGCTGCGAATGCTACCGATGGCTTGGTTGTACCCTAATGTCAGAAGAGGGGAAAGGGAAAGTCTTTTTGTTTCTTGATTAACTCTCCCATTACCCATTCCCTAAGAGCTTATTTATCAAGTAAATATTCAGTAGGGTGTGTTACCTGTGGGAATTGGAGTATGAACTCATGACTCCTAATTACTCCTACACCATCTTTAAGTTAGTGTATTCAGTCAGTAAATCATCGCTACTGAGGGTATCTCCGTCGGCTTGGGGTGCCCATAAGACTTCAATGGCAAGTAAATTATCCCCAGAGATACTACCGATTTGGCGCAAAGCTTGACGTAAATCGTCAGCAGTATTGATTGCTGGGATTGCCTGTTTACCTAGGGTTGCTGCCAAGATGGTGACAACTATATATTCCCCAGGAGCAGCGTTTTCCAATTCTGCGGTGGCAGTTAAAGCAGCTTGAGGGGTAACTTCCTTGAGTTGGTTATTTACATTTGATAGGGTTTCGGCAGTGAATTTGCTCCGCTCTGCCAGGGATAGACGGTTAAAGTCAGCTTCCGCAGCACTGAGACGTGCTTGTTGTGTACCACCGTCTGCATATGCCCAGTATTCAGGGTGACGCAATAGGGCAAGGCTGGTTTCCTGGAGAATTTCCGTTCTTCCTTGGGATGAGTTGGTATCTGCACTAGCTGCGATCGCGTTGAGTTCAGTTTGTAAGCTGCGAGCATTAGCTAGTAAACCAACTTGTAAACGGCTAATCGAGACAGTAGGATTACTGCTGTAGGTGGTATCTTCTAGGACTTCACCACCATTAGCACGGCGAAAAGTCTGGAAAATAAAGTTGGCGATCGCCATAAAAATCAGGATACTAAACAGGCTGCCAAAGCCCCCACCAAAACCCCACAAAGGTAATAGGAAGGGGAAACCAAAACCACCACCGGGATAGTATCCACCACCATATCCACCCGGTGCATAGCTGCGAGGAGATGAATAGGTACGACTAGTCGGTGCGCGGAAGGAACCCCCACCAATTCTTCCCCCTGTACGAGCGGCAAGAGCATCACCACCGTGACTAAATGCCAATGTCAACACTAAAAACAGGGCAAATAAGCTTTTGAGAAGCGGTTTTGTTGCTTGTTGTATTCTTTTACCCATAACCCAGCCTCTAGTAAATTGATATTTTTTATACGTTTGAGTAAGTGGAAAGGTGAGTTGTTTCTATCTTCTATTCCTCATACTAATCTTCATCCTACCTTGCCTCAGCCCGTCAAGGGCTGTGAACTTAGGGAAGAATTCATTAGCGATAACCGTACATCAGCTAACTATTCCCTACACCTTTACCTATTCCTCGTTGACGATTTTTTGTAATGTATCAATATCTGAACCACAGATAGCTTTCAGATTATGAGTAATTTTCTCAATCTCCCAATCCCACCACCGAATATTTAATAATTTCTCAATCACTTGATCGGGGAAACGTTGGCGAATTTCTTTTGCTGGATTACCTCCCACCACAGAGTATGGTGCAACGTTACGAGTCACCACCGCACCTGTAGCAATAATTGCCCCATCACCGATCTGAATTCCTGGCATCACCATTGCCCCATAACCAATCCAGACATCATTCCCAATCACAGTATCACCTTTGTGGGGCCAAGTTTCAGGCATTGCCACTTCCCAACCTGCACCAAAAATGGGGAAGGGATAGTTAGTCAACCAATCGGTACGGTGATTACCACCATTCATCACAAATTTCACATCGGAAGCAATGGAGCAAAATTTGCCAATTATCAGTTTGTCACCAATAAAGTCAAAATGATAGAGGACATTGCGCTCAAAGTTTTCTGGATTCTCAAAATCATCATAATAGGTATAGTCTCCAACAATAATATTGGGATTTTGAATAATATTCTTGAGATAAACTAAGCGTGTTTGCCCGTCTATGGGATATTTTGTATTGGGAGATGGACCAAAATTCATAGATATTTTTTAGGAAAAGATTGATTATAATGTTATTAATATAAGATAGCCTGTATTTTTCATCATCAAATTTCTACACAGTTTCTCTTGAAAGATATTGACTATCTTTGTCCTCACTTCCGGTTCTCGTAAAGAAACTCAGACATTAGATATAGTCTTACTCCTATTCTTGCTAAAGAATTGCCAACATACATCAACAAATATTGCGGAGCATATATATCTATTGCTTTTAAGGACAAGGGATGACAAACAGAATTAGAGTAGAGATGTCAAGCCCTAAAGCTACCAGGAAATTGGGAGTTTAATCTTATGGCAATCTCTAACTTCATTTCTCGAATTACTCAATTCATTTCTGAAGCAGCGATGCGGATTTTCGCACCTACAGATGATGCCTATCCCAACGTTGGAGTACAGCCTTTTTCTGGCGAACCATATGAAGAAAAACACGGCAAGTAATTGAACGATAATTGAAAGATAAATCTATGATGGGTAATTCCCAAGCAGAATCGGTGGATTTGCCTGTTTCCACCGATTTTTGTCTATCTTAAATTAATCCCATTTCCCGCAAACCCTGACGTAATCTTTTGGCTTCATCGGGGTTATATTTCTCATGTAACACAATAGCGTGACCAAAGGCAGTTAAGCTATCAGTGACGTTGCCAATTTTTAACAAAACTACACCAAGATTTTGATAGGCTTCAGGATATTGGGGATTAAATTTAATAGCTTTTTGGTAGGCAGAAATTGCTTCTGTAAATAAATTCATGGCTTTAAAAGTCATCCCCAAATTATAATGTCCGGTGGCAAAATTGGGGTCGATTTTAATTGCAGTTTCGTAGGCTGTTTTGGCTCCAGTTAAGTCACCATTTGCCTTGAGAATATTGCCAAGATTATTATATGCTCCCAGCTTCAGCATGGGGTAAATTGGTAGTTTAATGGCTGCTTGGTAGTGGGCGATCGCCTGGTTAGGATTCTGTAACCGACTATAGGCAATACCCAGGTGATAATACAGTTCATATAAAATCTCGTAATTATCCTCAGCTGTTGCTACACCTCGTGCCAGTAATTCTACTCCCAGGGGAAGCTTACCAGTTTCGATGTATAAAGCTCCTAATTTACTGCAAACATAGGGGTCATGGGGATTTTTACTGAGAAACTCTTCCATCGCTGCTTGAGCTTTGGTGTATTTATCCTGACCAGTAATGATACCTTTTTGATAACCAGTATGGGCGATCGCCACCTGTTCAATATAACCAATTTGCCAGTGGGGTTCTTGTTGAAGAATTTCCCCCACACTATCATCTACTAAAGCATGGTAAGGGCGAGAAAAGCTAATGTCTGGGTGACGACGAAACAGTCGGGAAACCAGGGAATAGGGAGACTGTACCGCTCCCACCTCATGACGTACTAAATTAATCAAGAGATATTCTTCTTGCTCAATGGTATGTCGAAGTAGGGGTGCGACTTCTCGCTGTAGGGTTTCATCCGCATCTAATACCAATACCCAGTCACCTGTAACGTGTTGTAATGCAGCATTACGAGCCGCACTAAAATCATTACACCATACAAAATCATATACCTGTGCCCCAAACTGTTGGGCAATTTTAGCAGTGCGATCGCCAGAACCCGTATCTAACACCACCATCTCATCAACTACATTCCTCACACTACCAAGACAGTAGGGTAAAGTCTTTTCTTCATCTTTGACAATCATGCATAGGCTGAGTTTTGTCATCTGCCATCATCCAGACTTGTTGCGGGGAGTCTTGGTAGATATTTATAGCATTCTATGTACAGGAAATAGAAGTATGTCGCTGAAAGTCATTCGTGATAGTACAGATGGATACCCCTACACCTCACCCCAGAAACCTGTTTGATGGGTTGTCTATCCTGTCATGGCGATCGCACAATCTCATTCATGATTTTTCATCCTAGGGGTTAGGAAAATGGGGAATTCTGCAAAAAGTCAGCTAATTCTCTTGAAGACTACGCAAGTCGCAGAAATCTCTTGAAATAACCATAAACTGTATCGCAGGGAATCTAACCATCTCAGAGGTTGGTACACAGGTAAAATCAGACGAATGCACATTACCAATAAATAGAGTATGGGTGAGACAGAAGTTGATTGGAGTAACATCCCACCAGAGACAATTTCTCCCTGAACTATTTCTAAATCTGGGAATAACTGCCTCAATTCTTCCACACTCGGACGAAACATGGTATCTATGGGGTCACGATGGTAGGGGAATCGATATGGAACCGTGACAAATAGATAACCATTGATGGGAATCAGAGAACTCATAGTCTGACATATTTCTTCACGATTAGTCAGATGTTCCAGGAGATTAGAACACAAGATAGATTGAATATTTTTCTGGGAAATTTCTTGTAAAAATAAAGGATTATTGAAATCTCCTACCAGGTCTACCCCAGCATCATCTTTCATATCACAATGAATAATAGAATACCCCTGTTCTCTCCCAGGCTTGAACAACAGTTCATCAATCCAAGGTTGTACCTTCTCTCGAAAATCTTGATTAGAGCTACCAATATTTAATATGGGAAACACTTCCCCAGCATCTAGAGAATAAATAATACTCCCTAACCAATTAGCTTCTTCTCGCAACATAGGAAACTGATACAGTTGATTCAGCTCCTTTAAGCCTATCTCTTTTTGTTACACATCATTCCCTGATTATTCTGGTTGAGAAAAGGGAGCTAGGGAAAAGGGAAAGTATTACATCTTGACTCCCAAATCCCCAGATTTTATAACTTGACGACAGAACGCAGTAAAGTAACTTTACGACTATCTACCAGAATCGCAAAATAACCGCGATCGCTCAATTTTTGTAACGTCTTGTGAGCATCATCCCGGTTCGTCGTGTAAACTGCCATCAAAAAGGGGCGCTGTCCATAGGAAACAAAGCCTATATCCCCATTTACTACCCGTTGTAACTCCCCTGCCATCTCTGGACGATTTTGATAATCTACCAGCACTGCATAACCCTCTCCTAGTCTTTGGGGTTTAAAACTAACAGCTTGGGGTTCCGGCTTTTCCGAGGGCTTAGTTGCAATTATTGCCGACAGACCCGCAGAATCCCGGACATACCTTGCCCAACGATTCGCATCCTCAATACTGGAAAAACCACCAATGCGAGTCACAACATCCTTGAGATATCTACAAATACTTGTTTTCGTCTCCTTCGGTAAAACCCGTTTTAACTGGCTTTGATTATCTTTAGTGGGACTTACTACCAAAAGAACAAACTCCCCAGCATTCGGTGGTTGACAACTAGGAATATTAGTTTGAGCTACGGCATAATTTATACCCAAACTCCAAAGGGATAAACCACATAGCAAGCTACCGAGAAAACCACTCGCACCACATGAAAGTTTTTGCACAACAGATGAATGCATAAAATGTATTTTCTTAAAAGAATATCTGAGAAATATTTTGTTCCCCTAGGGAAAAATAAATAGGTAATAGGGAATGGGTAATTGGTAATAGGTAAGATTTCGATAGTTAATAAAAAATATCTTTCCCTTCCTCCCAAAAAACCCTCCCTCTGACTTGCTAAACTGTAGCCAAAGATGCTATGGCATCAGGAATTTCTGCTGAGGGTGCGCTAAACTCCCCTGTAATCACATACTCCAAGCGCAATTTTAACCACACAATAAATTGTTCATTCGTAGAAACAATTGCTACCGACGGTTGGGGACATTTGTCTTTAATCGCTTTCATCTCAGGTGCTTCCAAGAAAGCAGGTTGCTTGACTAACCAAAAATCAATGGTTTTTTCCTGCTCATGATAATAACGGGTACGTTCCTTGAGAACTTCTTCTAGGGGTTCCTCTTCCAAGAGAAACTTTTGACTTGCCAAAATGTAATAGTATGTTTGCATTTTTCCCTTTGCTTACTAACGAGTATTTTGTCTCATGGCAGACTATTTAAAAAAGTATAAGGGATAATTTCCCGTAGAAAGCAAGAAATAGACAACAGGTAAATATCCCCAATGATAAATTACCCGTCATCTGTCACGAGTCACCCACAAATTAGTTCTTTTTCAGCTTCTTAAACCAAGAACTAAAAGGACAACTACCTCCTTGAGTTTGACCATGGCTTTCCTTACCACCTCCTGTCAATTTATTCAAGAATAAAGTGTTGTCGAAATAATGTTCCGTAGAGAGAATTCTCAAATCCTCGGTAACATTTGCCACCGAAATCCCAATAATTTCTATGAGTTCTCCGGTAGGGGTAAAACCCTTGTAGGAGCCACGAAAATGTCCCCAGTGTCGCCATTTGAAAGTGACTCGTGGGGGACCAGAATAGACTTCTAAGACTTCCCAGGGAAACCCTTGAGGAAAACAGGTATGAAAGAGATCGTGGGACGATTCAAAGGTTTCTTCGGAGGATTTGTAGTGTTCCGAGTCTCCCATAAAAATGTTGTAGGTTCCCTTTGCTCCCAATTCCTCGGCAGTAAATTCTTTACCACCGTTGGTAGTAACACGGAATTTGTCAGCAACGATAGATAACCATTCTTGGGGGTTAGGTTTACAGGATACCTCCATTTCCAGAGTCCGTACCAAATTCTGGACGATCGCCTCTAAGGAACCCTCAAGGTGATTACAAACACTTTCCGTTGCGAGGTTGTGTTTAGAACGGGAATAGTCTGGAGCTTTGCCACCACGCCACTGTACACCCTGGCGATCGCTGTAAGCAATCACCTTGTCTCTATCTTGTACCCAAAGGGGAAGTCCTTGTGATTCTTCTGCGCTCATAATATATATTTTGTTACTAACTACATTGAGGATTTACGCAGTAGTAACTAACTTTCCTGGGATTCGATTACCCATTCCCCCTGATTGCCATTTTCATTTCCCGTACAGCTCTTTCCATTCCCACCAGAGCAGCACGACTGATGATAGTATGACCAATATTCAACTCTTCCATTCCAGGTAGACAAGCTACGGGGTAAACGTTCCAATAGGTGAGTCCATGACCAGCATTGACTCGTAACCCTGAGGCGATCGCTAATTCACACCCGGAAGCTAACAAAGATAGTTCCTGTTGACGCAGGTTTTCATCAAGAGCTTCAGCATATTTACCTGTATGCAGTTCAATAAACTTTGCTTGCACCTGTGCGGAAGCTTTGATTTGAGCAGGTTCAGCGTCGATAAATAAACTGACGGGAATGTCCGCACTTTGCAATTTATCTACAACTGCTCCCATTCTAACAATTTGCCCCGCCACATCCAAACCTCCCTCGGTGGTGACTTCCTCCCGTTTTTCGGGAACCAGGGTGACATAATCAGGTTTAATATCCAGAGCGATCGCCACCATTTCATCAGTCGCTGCCATTTCTAAATTTAAGTGGGTGCGTACTGTCTGCCGCAACAAGCGCACATCCCGATCTTGAATATGCCTTCTATCCTCTCTTAGGTGTGCAGTTATACCATCAGCACCCGCTAATTCTGCCAACACCGCCGCCGCAATCGGGTCTGGTTCTACTGTGCGTCTGGCTTGTCGGATAGTCGCTATATGGTCAATATTGACACCAAGAGTTACAGCCACCGAGATTCCCCTTATAGAAAGTCAGTACAGATTCTACCATTTGGTTATGGGTGATGGATAATCGGAATTAACAATTGACAGCTAATGAGAAAATATTTTCCCTCTTTCCATAACCTAAATTAAATATTTAGTGGAAGCTTCGGGCGAGGGAGGTTAAAATCGCAAGCAATACTGACATGAGAGTATAGCTATGAAGACGGCTGAAAAGTTTGCTGCTGGTTGGCTGCTCATTTTGGGGTTTATGTTCATCAATTTGTCTATCTCCTCTGCTTGGGAGAAACACAATATGCTCAAACCCTTACCCCCAGGTTCTGGCATTGATGAGGTAGTGGATTATACGAATAGGGAAGCTTTGTACACCCTGGATGTCAATTCTAAGTATGGTTTGGTTTTTGGCGTGCCGACTTTTTTACTCGGTGCATGGTTAGCAGTAGGATTATACCGTCAAACCCAACAGGAGAAAAAAGCCTTAAAACAGCAGATGCATGAGCATTTGCAAATGACTTTTTATCGGATGATTCAAGAAAATCATGGACGGGTTACGGTGTTAGGATTTGCCATGCAGTCGGAGTTACCAGCAGCGATCGCCAAACAATATTTAGATGAACAGGCAAAACAATTCAACGCTAACTATAAGGTGACAGAAGAAGGTGGAATCTCCTATCATTTCGAGGTTTAACAAAATTTTACCCCCTAGGGAGTTCCAAATAAAAAATATAAGCAGGGAGCAGAGGGAAAGAGAATTTTCCGATTACCCATTACTCATTACTCATTATTTAAGTCTGCTGGCATACAGATACTATTAACCGGAGTTGATAATAGGTTAATGAAGTAGCCTTAATTGAATATCGATGAAACAAGTTTTTCTTACCGTTGCAGCCATATCTGGAGCTTTCTGTGTCAGTGCTGGAGCCTTTGGTGCCCATGCTTTACGAGGTACACTGAGTGAGCGATCGCTGCAAATTTTTGACGTTGGAGTTCGTTACCAAATGTACCATACCCTAGCACTCCTGGCGATCGCTATCCTTATCAGTACCCAGGCAACTCCATCAGTAAGTTTAATTACTAGCGGCTGGTTATTTATTTTGGGAATAATTCTGTTTTCTGGCAGTCTCTATGCTCTCAGTCTGACCAATATCACAATTCTCGGTATAATTACTCCTGTCGGAGGTGTTGTATTTATCCTGGGATGGCTAATCTTAGCCCTATCATCTTGGAATTTTCAGGGATGATTCTTAACCAGAATTCAGAATCACCCCCAATTTTACCAATTTTTTACTTGAATTCGGTCAACTGCACCAATTGTGTTGATTCAACTCCTGGTACTTCTAGCAAAGATGTATCTGCATGATTACTTTCTGGTACGCTAATCTGCAAAAAGAGATTCAGGCAAAAAGTAATTGTTCCTGCTAGTAATAGTTTCTCAAGCATCTGTTTTCTCCCACCCACACCATGGAACATGAAGTATGATTACGGTGATGTTTAGTAAGAATAAATACTTATTCCTGAAACATTTTTCACCGAAATGAAGTTCATATAGCCCTAGTGTGCCCACCTTCACAGAAAAAATTGTGAGGGAAGTAATAATATTATGTAAATTTTTGCCAACTGAGCGATGAGATTTGCTTAACTATCAGGGTAAATGTCAATTTTGTCTGAATATGAACATATTCACCCTCTGTAGTCTTAGCGATCGCTGGAGATAACTGAATATGTAACTTTACAAACAAGAGGAAAAAAGTCTTGATATTCTGGCAACTTAACTTTTTTCTTTTCCCATCATCAGGAAAATCTATGCTTGTCAGACAGTCAATCAAGGTAAAATCTCACAAGTAGGCGTAAAAATGTATCTTTCCCTCTTTCGCTTCACTTGTTTCTCTGTTATATATCAAGTTCCAATTTCTCACTTACTATTTTTTAGACAGGTAAGATAAGCTGTTAACTAATTACCCAACTGGGTATGTTGGAGATAATCTATAGACAATGGCGATGGTAAGAAATGAATCTCTAGCGCGGGTAGTTATGTTGTTGTGTTTTGTCAGTGGAATTTTATCACTGGTTCTCCACTGGCAGATTACTAATTCCATGACACCTAAAACTCATTCTCCCAAGGTGGCAAAGAATCCTGCTCACCGGACTAATTGGAGTCAGCAATCAGCCAACTTGCTTGATAATAAGAAAAATCATAGCTCTGCCCAAGGAACAAGTTCGGCATTTTGGCAAAAAAACCCATCGTTAAAAACAACTGATATGACAGTACCGATGGAAGTCGTGATTGACTTGAGCGATCGCCGTGTTTATGTGTATCGTCGTGGACAAGTAATCGCTAGCTATCCCACAGGTATTGGTAAAAAAGGTTGGGAAACACCCACAGGCAATTTCCAAGTCATCAACAAGCAACTACACCCATCTTGGCGACACCCTATCACAGGCAAAGTGTTTCCCGCAGGTGAAGATAGTCCCCTAGGAGACAGATGGATTGGTTTCTGGTCAAATGGTAGAGAACAAATAGGTTTTCATGGTACACCTGATGACAGCTTGGTCGGAATGGCAGTTTCTCACGGTTGTTTACGAATGCGCAATCCTGATGTCCGCTTGTTGTACAAACAAATTGGTATCGGAACACCTGTAGCAGTTAGGGATTAGAAAACCGATTGAGTTTTTTGATTTTCCGATGACAGAAAAATATCAAGTTACATCACTTAGCCGAAATCTACCAAACTAAATAGTACTTGCCTCAAATCAGGGAACAGACTTTTAAGATTCTTGGGATGAGGCAATCTCGCAATTTTTCATTGCATCTATCGCCATTCAGACTGTAGATAATGACATTGGCGCATTAATTATTACAAGAAAAATTGCTGTTTCTATGAGTATGGGATGAGCTTCAACAAACACAAATACCCTATTCAGCCGAAAACTGTCAGTTGAAGCTTGTTTTATCCTATCTCACAACATAATTTCAGTATTATGCTTTTTGCTCATAACTGGGTGCATAGGCTTGAAGTAGGGCACTAACTTGACTCAGTAGCTCATTGCCAGTGGTTTTAGTTAATACTGTACCGGAATTACTACGAGCGATGTTACGACTAATCGCTTCTCCGACTTGTTGGGCAATTAATTCTTGCAATTCATCTTGGGCACGTTGACGCTGGTAGGTTGCACCCTCTTCAGTAGTAGCATAGAGCGGTGGTAGGCGGTTCAAAGCATAGGCGGCAATATCACCGACATCTAAGCTACTTTCGCTAGTTGCTTCAATTTCTGCGACACGGGCGATCGCCTCCGTCAATACCAATTCTTCCATGACGTTAATAAATTGTTTGCGTGGAACAGCAACAACCTCACCCGTCAATAGCGCACCCATTAAGCGGTCGAGCGCCATATACTCTTCTATTGACAGTTCAGATGCGTGATCACAAACACGTCCTACCTCTGCTTCCATTCCCGGTGTTAAATAACCATCTTGGAGAGCTTGCTCCACAATTTTTCCGATACTCATAACACTCATTATGACAATTTTATTAACGTCATCCAGCTTAGTATGGATAAAGGCAATCCAATATATCTTGCCCAGATTTGAGCAAAGATTACACAAAAATTTACCTAACTAATTGTAATCTATCATTGTTTCTTCTTGCCCCTTCTCAGTATGTATTAAGGAAACTCCTTTTGTAGCCACGGTTTGGGGTCAATCGATAAGCCATTGACATACAATCCCCAGTGTAAATGAGGACCAGTGGAAGCACCTGTAGAACCCACAGCTCCAATTAATTGACCAGGCTTGACCATATCACCTTCTTTGACATTAATACGACTCAGGTGCATAAAAATACTGGTGATTCCTTGTCCATGGTCAATACCAACGACATTACCATGAACACGAAATCCTTGGGATACTGTACCCACTAAAGCCACCCTACCCGCAGCAGGAGCAACCACCGCAGAACCAGCACTACCAGCAAAATCTAAGCCCCGATGGTAATAGTCTTTGGCAAATTTACCATTATAGTAGCGACGAACACCATAGCCTGTACTAAATCTACCTTTATTCGGTCGCAAAAAAGTCCCCTGCCAATATTTCTCTGGTGTTTGTAGAGCTTTAAATTCGGCAGCTTTTTTTAGTTCGTATTCTGTGGCTTTAACTCCAGCTTTTCCTGGGGGTAAATTGATACGTTGTACGGGGAACTTGCGATCGCCTACCACCACGGATAAATTTTTCACTTCCCCGTCCCCTGTAACGGTAATATTCCGTTTTCCTGGAGCTTCTAGGGGTGTACTAGGAAGAAAGGCTCGATACTGATTCGGACTAATAGAATATGCAGGATAGGACTTACCATTGACGCTTACCTGGGGACTCCCACTACTATTCCCCGGCTGCACATTAATTAAAATAGATATGGTATCTCCCAATTTGGGGCTCGGAGGGGAGACTTGCACCTGTAATGCAACTGCGGGTAAAGCCATATTTAGGGGAATCGCTGCCAATATTCCCACAGCAACGGTGCTATGCAAACGATTAATTGGACGTTCAAATTTTACAGAACTGTTCATCATCATCCCGACTGAAAATTATCCTACCTTCTCTGCCAACAGACTTGTATCTTGTCTATGCAGGTTCCCAAATGTACTGTTATCAAGCAGACTATAGCATTAGGTAGCGGGTGATGTAGAGACATTGTGGTGAAATCCAATTTTGCCAATTGGTTGTTTACTCTTCCCCTTTTCCTTTCCCACTCAAATAAAACAAATTTGTTAGAGTGAAACACAGGATAAGTAAAGATACAAAACCCTTGTGTCTTGATTCCAAATCCAGCCAGCAACAGCCGAGGCAACTCATGCTTATAGATACTTTGATTTCTAACCAGTTACCAAACTTAGAATATACTTCTACATCGGAAAGATTTGATGAAAGCTGGGAAGCACCCCTGTCCATCCTACTAGGATTGGGACGTGCCGCAGGCGCAGATTTTCTGGAATTTTTCCTAGAGCGAGTAAATTATATTAGCTGTCTTGCAGAAGAAGATACCATCACCAGTATTACCCCTCGTTTATCTACAGGTGCGGGTGTGCGCGTATTTGTGGGTAAGGCAGATTGTTATGTCAGTACCAATGATGTCACCTTTGTAGGGCTAAAAGCGGCGCTGGAAAAAGCACTTTCCATCATGGGTTTACAATTGCCTGCACCCAATGCGTTTATTCCTGAAATTAACTTAGAATTACTCCGCGACTATGGTACAAAGCGCGGTAAGGATAGCTGGTTACCCCTGTGTACTAGTATTCGGGAAATGGGAGAAATTCTTCTCGATGGCACAGGTAAACTCCAAAAAACTGCTACCCATGTACAATCCCGTCGTGCTTCCTATTTCCGTGACTGGCAAGAAGTATTGGTAGCTGCTAGTGATGGGACTTTTGCCCGTGACATTCGTCTAACCCAATCCGTTGGTTTTAATTTACTTTGTGCAGATGGTTCCCATCGTGCTTCCATTGGCGAGCGTGCGGGTAATACCAGCGACCCGAATTTCCTCAAAACCTGGGATTATACGGAAGCTGCCGAACATATTTCCGATTCTGCGGGCAAAATGCTCTACGCCGACTATGTAGAATCGGGCACCTACCCGATTATCATGGCGAATCACTTCGGTGGGGTGATTTTCCACGAAGCTTGTGGACATTTATTAGAGACAACCCAAATTGAACGCAAAACCACACCCTTTGCTGATAAAAAAGGTGAGAAAATTGCCCACGAAAGCCTGACAGCTTGGGATGAGGGACGGACAGAAAATGCTTTCGGAACTATTGATATGGATGATGAGGGAATGCCTGCCCAAAGGACATTACTCATAGAGAAAGGTATTCTCAAGAATTTCCTTGCAGATAGAACCGGCTCTTGGCGCACGGGACATCCACGCACAGGAAGCGGACGTAGACAGGGTTTCACCTTTGCTGCGGCTAGTCGGATGCGCAATACTTATATTGCTCCTGGAGAGCATTCTGTGGATGATTTATTCGCCTCCGTGGATAAGGGTATCTATTGTAAGAAGATGGGCGGTGGTAGTGTAGGCGCTACCGGGCAGTTTAACTTTGGTGTGGATGAGGCGTATTTGATTGAAAACGGCAAGATTACCAAGCCTTTGAAGGGAGCAATTCTGATTGGAGAAGCCAAGGAAATCATGAATAAGATTTCTATGTGTTCCCAGGATTTATCTTTGGCTCCGGGTTTTTGCGGTTCTGTAAGCGGTAGTATTTATACCACTGTTGGACAACCTCATATCAAAGTCGATTCGATTACTGTGGGTGGAAGGTAGGAGAATATCGTTATGTCAAAAATTCAGGCGATCGCCAACAATGCCAAGTCGAGTGCTGAAAAGCTTGGTATCAAAAAGTATGACATCTATGGCTCAACTGTAGACCAAACGAGCGTGCAGGTAGATGAGGGAGAACCGAAGCAAGTCAAAGCTTCTAACCTTTCTGGGGTAACTGTACGGGTGTGGAATGAACATCATACCGTCGGTGTCACCAGTACTACCGATGTTGACCCCAAGGGGCTAGAATTAGCTCTGAAGACTGCCCAGGAAGCTAGTTTCTTTGGTGTAAAAGAGAACATTCCTGATTTTAGCCCGGAAGCGACAGCCGCCCTTGCCAGTACATCCAGCGAAAAATTACCACCTTTACCTGTATCAGAAATCATTGATAAATTAATCGGTGCGGAGAAAGAACTCCTGGCAGCACATCCGGCGATCGCGGGGGTTCCTTACAATAACTTGGCACAGCGAGATATTGAGAGATTTTACCTCAATAGTGATGGTGCTTTACGCACGGAATCCCATTCTTTGGCATCAATTTATTTGTATACCAAAACAGAAGAAGCTGAGAAAAAACCCCGCAGTGCAGGAGCTTATCGCGTCAGCTATGGTGTCAATACCCTAGATATTTCTGGTTGTATTACAGAAACTGCCCAGAAAACTATCAGCCATTTAAACTATGAAAAAATTCCTTCGGGTAAATATACAGTAGTTTTTTCTCCCGAAGCTTTTTTGAGTTTATTAGGAGCTTTTTCTAATTTATTTAATGCCCAAAATATCCTCGATCATCAAAGTCTTTCCCAAGCAGAAGATATCGGTAAACAAATAGCTTCTCCTCTGCTGTGCGTGTGTGATGATGCTTTACATCCTGCCAATATTGGAGCAGAAACTTTTGACGGTGAAGGTACACCAACTCGGAAAGTATCCCTGATTGAAAATGGTGTTTTAGTGGGTTTTCTCCACAGTGCGGGTACGGCAAAACGGATGAATGCTCAACCTACAGGTAATGCAAGTATTGGGGCAAAGGTTTCTGTGGGAGCAAATTTCTACCATGTCTATGGTGGTGCTGCTGCTGAGCAAGAATTGAATCTGCAAACTGCCGAGAATGTGATTCTCATTGATGATTTGCAAGCTCTCCATGCTGGGGTAAAATCTTTACAAGGTTCCTTCTCTTTGCCTTTTGATGGTTGGATTGTGAACAAAGGTGAGAAGGTAAGTGTAGAATCTGCCACCGTTGCTGGTGATTTCTTAGAAGTTTTAAAGTCAATTATTTATGTGGAGAAAGAAGCAGAATTAACACCTGGGGGAGTTTGCCCTCGTATTTGGATTGAGGGACTTTCTATTACTGGTGAGTAATCAGGAATGGGTAATGGGAGAATAACTATAAACTTGGGTTATTACCCATTACCTAAATTGAAAAAACCTGTTGCATCTGGTTCCAAATCTCTGACTTGAGATACTGCATCAATATTTAGTTCTCCATAAATATGCGGGAACAAGTCATTATCAGCAGGTTCGTACTTAATTTCAGCTTTGACTTTAGTTTCGTCAATATGTAAAAGTACTAAACCCCTTTGGTTTTGAAAAAATTTGTTTGCCGTTTTTATCAATTGCGATTCCGTGGAACAATGGATAAATCCTTCTGTATCTAAGGAATCTGCACGATAGCTTTGGGTAAGTTTGGCATTTTCCCATTTTACCCCTGGGGTAATGTGGTAGATTGTATTTTTCATTAATTTTCGTCGCAATAGTCCGTATTCAAAATGACAAGTATTTTACCGAACATGATAGTACGAATTACGTTGGCGTAGCTCTCCCGCAGGGAGCATTACGGATTATTTTAATATCCCACACTCACAGGGGTTTTAGTAATTTTGTTGAATGCATCCCAATTTGTCACGTCTTCTAATAAAGACTGATATCCGAGGGTATTCGGGTGTAAACCGTCTGCACTCAGTCGTTGCGATCGCCATATTTCCCCCCGCTCCATCCACAATTGAAAAATATCTAGGTAGGGAATATCTCGCTCTAAACAAGCAAGTCGAGTGACTTCTTTATATTTGTACTGGTCTATATGGTTATAATGAAAACATCCTAAAAAGGGCATCTTTGCCTCATCTACAGGAACTGTACCGACAAAAAGTACTGGACATAACTGTTGTGCCCGTTCCACCAAAGCATTTATTTCTGCGGTAAATACAGAGAAATCAGTATAATTTTTGCCGTCCAAGCGACTCAAACGGGCGGAATCATTCACACCGACGGAGAGAATAATTAAATTTGGTACTTGGTTACGCAGTTCCCCCCGATGGCGAAATTCGATTTCTAGCCTTTGTGCTACCTGTTGCACGCGATCGCCACGAACTCCCAAGTTATAAATTATATGACCAGCACCATCAACTGCCATCCATTGTCGGCGCAATCTCTCAACCCAACCACCTCCCTCTGGGTCACCAAAACCATACACCAAACTGTCACCGAGGGCGACAATTTTCAACGGTTGACATTGAGTTGTACGAATGGAGAGTTGCATTAAGGAGGGTGATAGAGATGTCTGCATTTATTCAAATTTTATTTTATATCTTTAAAAGATTCTACACATTTCTACACCATTTCCCAGTAAAAAAAGAAAATTAGGGTGGGTAATTTCGGGGAAGTCTTTGTGCTGAATCAACTGGGAGACTGATTCTGTAACCATTTCCACCACTGAATCAGGGAATTCAGACAATTTAAACGTTTAATTCCAGGAGCGCGATTTTTAGCTAAACTATCCACCGCACACAGCGCAGCGTATTGTAGTCCTAGGAAGCTATCAACGGCAGCATAGGGTCCCCCCAGGGTAATAGCTCCGGCAGCGTATAATTGACCATTACCGCTTCGCATTTCGGGTAATTCAAAGTTGTTTGCCACGGCAAATCTACCGAGATGATTTAAGGGCAAATGATAATGCTTGACTAAATCTACTAGCAGGGGACTGGCTTCCACCTTGGCATCCAATCCTGTAGCATCAATAATAAAATCAGTTTCCAGGGTGAGAGTACCAAAACTCTGTCCTTGAATGTGGGTAATAGGATGGTTGTAACTGTCTCGTTCCACCTTTACCACTTCACCAAAGGTTATTTGATACCAACCTTCCTGTAAAGCTTTCTGGGCGATTTGCTGCCAATCATGGCGATCGGCGGTGGTGGTTCCTCCCCATTGGGAGAGTAAAACTTTACGTTCTTCGGGGCTAGCTTTTTCTAGCATTTTGCGTAAATCTCCACCCCAGCAGGCTTTGGGCCAATTGAAGGGCTGTAGCTCGTAGTGATTTTTGACACTGCGCTGTGCTTTATCAAATTTATTGCCCTCTGGTTTGGGCGATCGCATTAAATGTAAAACGGTAATATCTCGATTTTTCTGCCGAGCTTCAAAAATCCGTTGTACAATCCGTGAAGCCACAATTCCCCGACCGCGAATTAAGATTTTACCACCTTGCTTTTCTAATTGTTGGTAGATATGGTCATGATTTTCGTAAGCATTAACAACAGTTTTAAAATCTTGATAGGTTTCGCGGTAGGCTTGTAAATCTGGGAGAAACTGAATCGCAGGGTATCCCGTTGCTAGGTGAACATAACGACTGACAACAAAAGCATGATTTCCTTGACCAAGGGCATAAGCAATACAATAACGCCCATCATCGGTTTTCCGAATCGCCCTCACCCTACCATAGTGGAAAATCTGTTCCCAACCGATACGTTTTGCCTCCCGATCGATTGATGCAAACACATTTCCCGCTTTGGGGGTGTAGGTTTCCGCAAAGCTGGGTTCTGCAAACACTTGCCACAGAGTCTTGAAAGAATAGTCTACATGACCTTTGATAAAATCGTGCCAAGCTTCCCGCCAAGCATAACTGGGGAAACCCCAAATATTGTCAGGGCAAGAATCAGAATTAGAACGTAATCTTTCGTGGCTGGGTATTTGGGAATTTTGACACAGACTTTGATAGCGAGCATAGGGTGTTTTTTCCAAGCCCAAAGCCATAATTTGTTGACAACGGACGCCGGAAATTCTCAGTAAATCTACCCAAATAAAACTGCCTAAACCTGCACCGATCGCCAGATAATCAATTTCTGTGACTCGTAAACCTGTGGCGTGCAGAGATTGTACAGCAACGATGGGCTGATGAAATATCGGTGGTGGAAAATTGCTGTGGATGGGAGTGACGGGAGATGGGGATAGGCGGGGATCGGGTAAATTGGTATCGGGATTAAAGGAAATAATCGACTGGGGGTTTGGTGTGGCAACAGGGTGGATAATCCCTTGGGGGTTTCCCGGTGGTACGGTAGCTGAGTTACTAGTACCCAGGGTGACAGTCATATTATAGGGACCAATTTGCAGGCGATCGCCATTTTCTAAAATACAGCGTGTTTGCCGTTGACCATTAATAAAAATCCCATTGGTACTATTATTATCGATTACCACATGTTGATTTTGCTCCCACTCAATCAAGGCATGGTATCGAGACACCTGATCATCAGCCAGAACTATCCTAGTGACAACCCTATCCGCAATCATACCAGGCATCGCCGCAAATTCCCTACCAAAGGCAACTGGTATCTTTAAGGTTGGTTGTCTTTTTTCTCCAGTTGTTGGATCATGCCAACTTAAAAATATCTGTGAATTTGTCATTTATTTTTGACTATCAACTGATAACTTTTAACTGATTAAACCAGCACACTAACAGCAGCAGCTAAAGATGTTCCACACCAGGGACAACCGACTTGTAAATGTTCTATGGAAGAAATACGATGACAATTAGGACACTCTAAACCATAGACTGGTTGCGCTGCGGGTACGGATGCTTGATTTGATGGCGGTGTGGGATTTTTGACGGGGATAATGGGAGAAGGCGAAAGAATCGCATTGGCATGACGACTAATAGTCAAGGCTGTAACTTGTAATTGTTGCTGCCCTAGGTAAATAATACTACTTTCTTGGATTGGTGTTTCGCCCTGAAATAATTGCTTGCCATCTATCATGGGAGGGTTCTGTTCCCGTAGATTGCGAATCAGAAATAACTTTTGCTGAGGGTGAAAAAATATCTCTACGTGTAAACCAGAAACCGTCGGATGGGTGAGAATAATATCACATCGTATGGGATCACGACCTATACGCACTGTCCCCGGATGTTTACTAGGTTGCTGTGCAGTAATTTGTTGAGTTTTCATCTCCCCAGCATCGTACCATTGTAGAGTTAGCCGATTCATGTCTTTTTCCCCATTTTTTCAACTACTTCGCCTCTTGCTTATATAATTCCCTAAATTTTCCCAGATAATTGACTGTGGGAAGGCAGAGGTAGGGTTTAAATCAATATGTCAGTAGGTGGAGGAAAGAATTGCACTATACAGGGGAATGTGATGGGGGAAAATCATAGAATAAATGCCGCAACCTGAGATAAAAAACCCTTGAAAGTTCCCCACACCCTAAACCTAGGTAGTTGACTTGGTACCTTTTCAGGGATTAAAAATTCATACACAATCCTTTTCCACAACATAATCCACTCATTACTCCCTACTCCTTACTCCCTACTCAACCTATCTATGCTCTTTGTCAACCCTCGATGGTTTTTTCTGCTATCCTTCCTTAGTGGTATATGCATGGGCTTAACTGTTGCCCCTATCAATGCATACTTCCTCGCTTGGTTTGCTCTGGCTCCCCTCTGGGTGTTAGTAGTTAAGTCAAAGCAGACAAAATCCTTATGGATTCCTCTTCTGTGGGGAATGGGTTATCATGGCGTTGCCCTTTCCTGGATTACCGGGATTCATCCCATGACTTGGTTAGGTGTACCCTGGTTAGCAAGTTTGGCGATCGCCCTATTTTGTTGGGCATTTATTACCCTCTGGGGAGCAGCATTAGTCACAGTTTGGGCGGGGATGCTACGATTTTTTACCCAGGGTGAATTGAAATTTATTACCCCCTACTCACCATTCATACGTATCCTCATCGGTACTACCCTATGGTGTGCTTTAGAAGCTTTTTGGAGTCTGGGTTCTCTGTGGTGGACATCCTTATCTTATACCCAATCTCCCCACAACCTTGCCATTCTCCACCTTGGACAAATTTCCGGTTCCACCACCGTTACTGCTGCCATAGTTGCAGTCAACGCCCTATTTGCAGAACTTTGGATCCGCAAGGAAGACAGGAAAAAAATTAGTCTAATTGATTACTCTTTGCCAATTATTGCCCTAGTTGTTTTCCATGGTGTCGGCTTCTGGTTATATAGTCAACCCTTGCAGGATACTACCTCCAAAGCGGTGAAAGTGGGCATTGTTCAAGGTAACATTCCTAATACTATTAAACTATCTCCCCTAGGTTTTCGGCGGGCGATCGCCGGCTACACTACTGGCTACAACAAGTTAGTCGAGGAAGGTGCCCAGGCAGTATTAACACCAGAGGGAGCCTTACCATTTTATTTGGATAAAATCAAAACTAGTTCCCTATACCAAGCTATTCAGGAAAAAGGTGTAGTTGCTTGGGTAGGTGGTTTTGCCCAGCAAGGAAGTAGCTATACAAACAGTCTATTTACCATCACAGGTAACGGTGAAGTCTTCAGTCGCTATGACAAGTATAAACTAGTACCACTAGGAGAATATATTCCCTTTTCCGAAGTTCTAGGAGGTTTAATTAATAGGCTTTCTCCCCTAGAGGCACAGCAAATACCCGGTAACCCTAATCAAATATTTGATACACCCTTTGGCAGGGGAATCGTAGGTATCTGTTACGAGTCAGCCTTTGCAGAAATCTTTCGTCGCCAAGCCGCAGCCGGAGGAGAGTTTATTCTTAGCCCCTCTAACGATGCCCACTACAGCGCTGCCATGCCAGCCCAGCATCATGCCCAGGATATCATGCGGGCGATCGAAACCGATAGATGGGCAGCTAGGGCAACCAATACCGGATACTCAGCTTTTGTCAGTCCCCATGGTAAAACTCTCTGGATATCTGGACACAATACCTATGAAACCCACCTAGAAACAATTTACCGTCGGCAAACATCCACCCTATATGTGCGTTGGGGAGATTGGTTAACACCTGTATTATTAGTCACCTCTGGGGGAGTGTTGTTATTTAGACGGTTGGCAAAAAATAATTCGATGTGATTTGAGTACATTCAGATAATTAAAAGCCCTGATTTTGTAGCAAAGTCGGGGTTATGTTTTTAGCCAATACATCCGAGGAACACTTGACGTAGATTTATTTTTATAGTACTATTGTACCAGTTAAATTATTAATATCAAAGTTTCATCGCCCAGGTAAAGAGTAATACCAATTCGCAATTTAGAAAGATGAAGTTAACAAAACTGGATTTAAGTCAGATAGTGGCGATCGCCCATCAAGAAGGACATTTGCAATTATTGCTAGACAGGGGAGCAGAACTAGAGTTTTTAACAATACCCGCCCCAGTAGAAGCTTACGAAGGGTTGCAGCAACTACACGATATCATTGCAGATGTCAGCGACTTGCCCAGATACGAGGAGGGAATAGCGATGCAACCAATCCTCTCATCCATGGCGAATTCCCTAGGGTATGACAGCAACGAGAAAATCTTGCAAGTCGAATTTTGCAATGGTGCAGTCTATCAATATTCTGGGGTAGATGAGAAAACTTGGGAAGATATGTATACATCTGATTCAGTAGGCATATTTTTTAACCAAGAAATCAAAGGTAAATATGCCAGTGTGAGAGTTGATGATGAGTATGACGATTAAATTCCTCAGCTATCCTCCCTAGTTCAAAATATAGTTCCAAATTTTTAAGTTTCCTGGTGCTTACGGCTAATTGCTTTGCGGTTAGCCGCTTACTTTTTGTAAAATTTTGTAAAACTTTGCGTAATTACCTCCAGAATCCTAGATGCATATTACAGAGGAATCAAGGCATCAGCAAAGGAAAGTAAACTATGGGATATGCAAAATGGGACGGGAAAAGAGGTAGGGGAACCCGTTCTGCTGGTGGATTTGGTGAAGATTTTGGTATGCCAGACTGGAATAATCCCAACGATGTTAGCTCAGACTTTAAATCTATTAACAACACAACCAAATTTCTCACCTTTACAGTCAAAGACCTAAATAATTTTGGCGGAACACCTGTCCATGATGGCAATAATACCGTAGTTCTCACCCTCGATGGTACAAACCTGGGGTTTGAGAAAGATGTATATATATTTACTGAGGCAGAAGCGAAAAAGTTTGGAACTTTTGGCAAACTAGATAAGCAAATACCCTTAAAAGCCAATAGCAACATCAAAGCAGTCACCATTATTATCGAAGATAACGACCCCGGAGATATCTACAACCTCAAACCCATCAAAGGAACATCCGGTAAAGACACCCTCAAAGGAACCAGTAAGGGTGATGCTATCTATGGTTATGAAGGGGATGACAAGCTCTACGGTTTTGACGGTGATGACAGTATTTACGGCTTCTCCGGCAATGATAGTATCTGGGGTGGTAAAGGTCGGGATAATCTTTACGGCTTATCAGGCAATGATAAAATCTATGGTGAAGATGGCGAAGATACCATCGATGGTGGAGAGGGTAATGACTACCTCGATGGTGGTAATGATGATGACAATATTTTTGGTTGGAATGGTAACGATACCTTGATTGGAGGTAATGGAAATGATGAACTCTACGGTGAAGGTGGCAATGATATTTTAATCGGTGGTGAGAACTACGATACCTTAACCGGTGGTGCAGGAGCAGATAAATTTGTGTTTAAATCCCTTTCCGAAGGTATCGATACTATCACTGATTTTAAATATCAAGAGGGAGACAAAATCGAAATTAACAAGGTAGGTTTTGGTGCTACTTCTACCAGCGAATTTAGTTATAACAACACAAGTGGAGCGTTATCTTTCAAAGGTAATACCTTTGCTTACTTACAATCAGGTTTAGGTGCTGGTTTCCTTCCTAACCTCGATATCCAATTAGTTTAATCCCGTTGCGGAATCAAGAGACGTTCCACCGGAACCTCTCCACTGTGTTGGTGGAACATCCGTTGTAAATTTTCGTAATTGCGTAATTCCCTCAGCAAGTCTATATAAATATTACAAGGACAAAGAATAGAAGGAGACTAAATACCATGGGATATGCAAAATGGAATAGCAAAAGAGGTAGGGGAATTCGTACTAATGGTGGAAATGAAGATTTTTTACTGATAGGTTGGAATGACTACTTTAATCTTGACTCAGATTTTCAACTTATTGACACCAAAAGCAAACCTCTCATTTTTATAGTTGGAGACGAAGGTGTCAAAGGTGTCAAAGGTGATTCCGGAAACCCTGTCCATGATGGCAATAATACCGTAGTTATCACCCTCGATGGTACAAACCTGGGATTCGAGAAAGACGTATATATATTTAGCGAGGAAGATGCTAAAAAATTTGGTGGCACACTAGAGCAAAAAATACCCCTAAAAGCTAATAGCAACATCAAAGCAGTCACCATTATTATCGAAGATAACGACCCCGGAAGTATCTATAACCTCAAACCTATCAAAGGAACATCCGGTGCAGATATCCTCAAAGGAACCAGTAAGGGTGATGCTATCTATGGTTATGAAGGGGATGACAAGCTCTACGGTTTTGATGGTTCTGACAGTATTTACGGCTTCTCCGGCAATGATAGTATCTGGGGTGGTAAAAGTTGGGATATGCTTTACGGCTTATCAGGTAATGATAAAATCTATGGTGAAGATGGCAGCGATAGCATTGATGGTGGAGAAGGTAATGACTACCTCGATGGTGGTAATGATGATGACAACATTTTTGGCTGGAATGGTAACGATACCTTGATTGGAGGCAATGGTAATGATAACCTCTACGGTGAAGGTGGTAATGATATTTTAATTGGCGGTACGGGGAATGATACTTTAACTGGTGGTACGGGAAAAGATACCCTTACAGGTGGTAATGGAGCAGATAAATTTGTGTTTAAATCCCTTTCCGAAGGTATCGATACCATCACTGATTTTAAATATCAAGAGGGAGATAAAATCGAAATTTCTAAGGTAGGTTTTGGCGCTACTTCTACCAGCGAGTTTAGTTATAACAACAGCAATGGAGCGCTATCTTTTAAAGGTAAAGTTTTTGCTTATCTACAATCCGGTTTAGGTATTGGTTTTATTCCCAGTTCAGATATTAACTTATTTGATGAGACTCTAGCTGTATAAATTAATATTTGTTGGCAGCTATCTCATTGCAATTACATTCCTAAATCCTTCATAATCAACAAGACACCCGGATTATAAAAGTAAGTCGGGTGTCTGAGCATTTTTAATCCTGATTTTTTCTCCTACCTCTACCAATAAGTAGGTAAGTGTAAATAAATTGAAGTTTGTAGTAAGGGATTTATCCTTTGTGGTCTAATGATTGAGCAATAAATTGCTTACTACGAACCTAATTTCACTTTATATTTAATTCTATCCAGCTACTTAAGAGTAATTTCACAATACTTAGAGATAGTTATTTGTAGCAATTTTACAGACAATCTCCTGTATGATGGAGAAAAATTTGCTTTAATATTTTTATCATGAAAATATCATACAAGTTCTTGAATTTTGCACTGTTCTATGCATCCATATCTACAGCGTTTCCGGTAATTTCTGCTAGCGCCCAAACTATTATTCCAGATAAAACCCTACCTAATGCTTCCCAGGTGACACAAAATAATAATACCCTGGTGATTACGGGTGGAACTCAAGCGGGAAACAACTTATTTCATAGTTTCCAAAATTTTTCAATTCCAGAAAATCTGACTGGCTATTTTAATAATGCTCTCAATGTGGAGAATATTATTAGTCGGGTGACTGGGAAAAATATTTCTAATATTAATGGCATAATTAGAGCTAATGGTCAAGCAAATTTATTCTTAATTAATCCCCAGGGAATTGTATTTGGAGAGAAGGCAACTTTAAATATTGGTGGTTCTTTTTTGGCGACGACTGCCACAAGTTTAAAATTTGCTGATGGTAAAGAATTTAGTACTGTTATCTCTTCTGAAAAACCTTTGTTGAGCGTTAGTACTCCCCTGGGTTTACAGTTCGGCAAGAATCCAGAAAAAATTACCAATGCATCTATTTCTCCCTTAATTGACCCCATTACAGGCGATATTATTAAGGATGATGATGGAACTAATGTTTTTGGTGGTTTACAAGTTGCTCTAGGTAAAACAATTGCCCTTGTTGGCGGTGATATTGCTTTCCCTGGGGGACTTGCTACTGTCTTCTCTGGAAGGATTGATTTAGGTTCTGTGGGCGATAATAGTTTTGTGAATATTGCCAAAAATGGAAATAGCTGGCAGTTAAGTTATCCAGGAGTAGTTAATTATCGAGATATTCAATTCAGCAATTTTGGTAATCTTACTAGTTATGAAGGTGGTAGTATTCAGGTAACGGGAGGGAATATTTCTCTACTTAGCCAAGCATATATTTTGTCCAAGACTTTAAGTAACCAAAATGCCGCAGATATTAAGATAGATGCAAATAAATTAACTTTACTAGATGGGGCAGAAATTTATAGTATTACTAGTGAAGAAAATAAGCAAAATGCAGCAGATATCAAGATAGATGTAAATAAATTAACGTTGCTAAATGGGGGACGAATTCTTAGTAGTACTAGTGGAGATGGGAATACTGGGAAGATAAACGTTACCGCGAGGGATTCAATCGAAGCGAGAGGTGGTTTTATTGGCGAAACTTGGTTTCCTAGTGGAATTTTGACGGAAGTTTTCAAAGATGCTAAAGGTAATGCTGGCAGTATTCAAATTACCACAAATCAATTAAAAATATTTGCAGGGGCACAGATTAGCACTACTACCTTTGGCAAGGGAAATGCTGGTGATATGGTAGTGAACGCCAAAGATATTACAATTAGCGGTAGCGCAACCAATCCGGATGGTAGTTTATATAAAGAAGATGGGTTAGCTTTCAGCAGTGGCTTGTATACAGCTGCGGAAGAAAGTTCCTCGGGTAAGGGTGGGAATTTATTAGTAGTTGGCGATCGCCTGCGCTTAACTAACGGTGGTATCCTGCAAACTGCCACTTTCAGCTCTGGTGATGCTGGTAACTTAACGGTAAAAATGTACCAATTAGTGGAAATTAGTGGCAAAGATGCCGAAAATATTTTCCCTTCCGGGTTTTTTGCTGCTTCTGGAGGAATCACTGGAGTCATTGCAGGGATAATTACCGCAACGGGAAAGGGTGGGAATATCCTACTGAAAACCAAAGAATTACGAGTATTTGATGGTGCAGCGTTAGCAGTGGGAACCATTAACCCCAATAATCAAAAAGGTGCAGGGAATCTGCAAATTAACGCCCAAAAAATTACCCTCAACAATCGCGGTAGACTAGTAGCAGAAACTGCTTCCGGTCAGGGAGGTAACATAAATATCACCGTCAAGGATTTACTCCTGTTACGTCGTAATAGTCAAATTTCTACTAGTGCAGGTGTTGTCGATGCTGGGGGTGATGGTGGCAATATTACAATTAATGCCAAATCAGGTTTTATCGTTGCGGCTCCCCTAGAAAATAGTGATATTATTGCCAACGCTTTTACAGGTAAGGGTGGAGCGGTAATTATAGAAGCAAAAAATATCTTTAATTTGACTCCTCGGACTCGTCAAGAATTGGCAATTCTCCGTCCCGATGATTTAGATCCACAACAACTAATTAGTAACGATATTACCGCTATTTCCCAACAAAATCCCTCCCTGAGTGGCAGTGTCATTATCAACACACCGGATGTGGATCCCAGTCGCGGATTAGTACAATTACCTGACAATTTAACAGACGCTTCCCAACAAATTGTCAATCGTTGCAAACCTGGTCAAGGAAACCTTGCTAATTCTTTCATTATCACAGGTCGAGGGGGAATTGCAGCTAGTCCCACAGATATTTTACAGCCAGATATGGTGACTGCGCCCTGGATATCTCTAGATGGAACAGAGGAAACAGTCAAAGGGGAAACCATCACACCACCGAATACACCTAAAATTGTCGAAGCTCAGGGATGGATACGTCATCAAAACGGTGAGGTTTTCCTCGTTGCTCAAGCTCCAGAGGTGACGGTAAATTCCCAGAAAATAGCCTCTATTAACTGTGGTGTATAAGAGAATTTAGCTTATCTGCTCCCGTGGGATGAATTTGAGAATGTAATACCAGTTTACCCTTGCTCATAGTAGCCATCATGTAGGCGTAGCCTTCTCGTAGAGTACTGCGTACACCAGAACAGATGAAAATAGGCATTGGACATTAATTATTTCTCCCTTGTCCCCCTTGTCTTCCTTGTCTTCCTTGTCTCCCTTGTCCCCCAGTTCCCCTGCTTTTTCAAGTCAGCTGTATCAGCAGAATCTCCCAGACAATTTTCCTAGATATTTGGGCAGACACCAAACCCCGTTATACATTAATAAATATCCTCATCATATCTCGTAACACCTGACTTATTCAGGCTTGATTTCACATAGCAAAAGGTTTGGAGATGTTGACAACTTCAGAAACTCCGATTATTGCGACTATTATTTTCGTCGCCTTTGGTATATTGGCTTGGGGCTTTTATCGCGCCAAACCTTACGGAAAGCTGGGAATCTTAGCTTGGTTACAGTCAGTGGTACTCATGGCTCCCTGGCTGTTATTATTTGGCTTGTTTGCGACGGGTATTTACATCAACATTATTGGTGTTTTATTCTCCTTGGTGGTGTCTGCGGGTTTATATATCTACATTGGTAGACAATTGCGACAACTGGGGCAGGAAGAATTACTGAAGCAAAAAGCCACAGCAAGACTAGCGGCAGAAGCAGCACAGCAAACAGATACACCTCCAACATCAGAGGCAATGGCGTTGGAGTTAATGGCGATTCCCGAAGCAGACTTAACCGCCATCAAAGGTATTTTTGGCATCGATACTTTTTTTGCCACAGAAACTATCCCCTATCAAGAGGGAGTCATTTTTAAAGGTAATCTGCGGGGTGAACCAGAAGCTATACATAACCGTCTGACATCCAGCTTACAAGAAAGATTAGGAGAGCAATATCGTCTCTTTTTAGTTGAGAATCAAGATGGCAAAGCTGTGGTAATCATATTACCTAGCCGCAACGATCCCCAACCCATGACGGTGTTTCAAAAAATCTTTGCTGTCTTCTTGTTAGTTGCAACTGCGGGAACTTGCTTGGAAGCTGCGGGGTTACTGTTAAATTTTGATTTCTTCGTCACACCCTCGCGTTATTTAGAAACCTTACCGATTGGTGGGGGTGTTTTAGCAATTTTGATTGCCCATGAATTGGGACATTGGTTTATGGCTCAACGTTATAATGTGCGCTTGAGTTTACCTTTCTTTTTGCCAGCTGTGCAAATTGGTTCCTTTGGGGCAATTACTCGCTTTGAATCCTTATTACCTAACCGCAAAGCCTTATTTGATATTTCCTTTGCTGGTCCGGCGGTGGGTGGTGTTGTATCCTTAGGAATGCTAATTACTGGTTTATTGTTATCCCATTCTGGTAGCTTCTTTCAGTTACCCAAGGAGTTTTTTCAAGGTTCAATTTTAGTGGGAACCTTAGCACGGATAGTACTTGGCTCTGCTTTACAGTCTTCAGTTGTAGATATTCACCCCTTGGTAATCGTTGGTTGGGTGGGTTTAGTAATTACTGCCTTAAATTTAATGCCTGCGGGGCAGTTAGATGGTGGCAGAATTGTACAGGCTATCTATGGGCGCAAAATTGCTAATCGAGCGGCGATCGCCACTTTAATTTTGTTGGGTTTAGCTGGGTTGGGTAGCTCCCTTCCCCTTTACTGGTTGATTGTAATTGTCTTTTTACAACGGACTCCAGAACGTCCCAGTCTCAATGAAATTACGGAACCCGATGATGCAAGAGCCGCCCTGGGCTTGCTTGCCCTATTTCTGATGATTGTCACACTGTTACCATTGACACCTGCCCTCGCGGGTAGATTAGGTATTGGGGGATAGGATTTGGGGAAGGGTGTAGGAAAATTATTTTCTGTCACACCTTACCCCAGTCACAAAGTAGGGCAAAAACTATCTAAGGTTTCCACCCAGCAAGGATATTTGGATATTTCGTCGGTTTGGGGAAGAGTTTTTGGAATCTGGATTGACGCTGTGATACCGGTTCCTTGGTAAGATTCCACAGGGTTTCGTAGAAGAAGTAAGAAACACCAGCAAATCGGCGATCGCGCACCTGTTTGACTTGGGTTTCTATCTGGGACATCGGCACAAATTTCCCTTTCAACCCTGATAAAATACCGATACTCACAGGAATATGCTTCTTCGCAGCTTTCACTTCTGGATACTCTAACTCTTTGTTAAAGACTTTCAAATCATCACGGTAAATTTGAATAATCAAATCTTCAATTAATCCCATCCGTTCCCATTTTTGCCAATCTGCCAGGAAAAACTCATAGGAAAAGCGCTGGGGATTTGGGGCTACGGAGACAATACAATTTTTTCTTACTGCTTTGATTGCGGTAAACACGCGCTTTAAGTAACTTGTAATCTTGTCTGCCCGCCATTTTACCCACTCTGCATCCTTGGGATTAGCTGGAGGTAATTTTCCCTTGTGTTCTTTCTTATACAGATTTACCGTGTAGGCATCGTAGCCTAATTCTGATGGTAAGCCAAAATGGTCATCAAATTGAATCCCATCAACATCATAATTTTTGACAATTTCGAGGATTAAATCCAGGGTAAACTGCTGTACGTCAGGACGGAAGGGACTTAACCACACCCGCTCATGAATTCCCTCTTTCCAGATTTTACTGCCATCCTGGCGACTTGTAACCCATTCCGGGCGGCGTTTGGCTAACTGGGAATCAGCAGGAGCCATAAAACCAAACTCAAACCAGGGAATTACCTTTAAACCTCGACTATGCCCACCCTGGACAATTTCCTTGAGCATATCACGCTTTTGTAAACCTGGTTCAGGGTCGAGCGATCGCCCTATTACCTTTTCAGCAACCGGACTGGGATACAACGTCCATCCCCAATTCCACACCGTCGGATAAACAACATTAAAATGCAAATCCTTTAATTTTTGCAAGGCTGTTTGTAAACGCTGACGCTCAAACAACACATTGCTATCAATATTAGTTAACCAGACTCCCCGCAACTCTGATGTCTGCATCGCACTCATCTGTGCTTGCAACGGAGAAGAGAGGAGTATAACTAATACCATGGTTGCTGCTACCAAACTGGTAAACCAACCCCGTCGATAATAATCACGATACAAACCTGCACACCAACCTATCAACTGACTCTTCATGGACTAATCCAGACAATTTATTTCATTATTAGTGATTAGTCTGGGGTCATTAGTCAAGAGTTCCATCGGATGTTATCACTTCCCATGGTTTGAACGCTAGGTAGCGCAGATATCCTAAAATTTCGTCACCGTCACACTCCAACCAGAATCCAGCTTGGGAATATTGTAAAATGCTGGGTCACTACGCTTGGGAATATCATTATTATTTTCTTGAGGACATTCCCGAAAAAAGGAAGCCGGATTTTCGATTAATTTTGCCGGATCGATTTTCTTACATTCATCATTGCGAATCAAAGTAATAGATTCAGCAGTCTTTTTCAAGTTAGTATTTTTATCTGGAGTATTACCGAATTGGCTATTATCAATAGTAATAGGATTTGTCAATAAGGATGCTGCGGGATTGGGATTGGTCAGACTAGCAGCATCTGAGGATAAGTTCTGATTCTGAGCATAGGTAGGGCAAGTAATGGAAAATACAGCTACAAATACCCCGAAACCAATCATTGAGTGCTTCATCATCAAATCTCTCAAAGGAATAATTGTTTAAGACTATTGGTATTTTGATGTTTCATTGGGATATGGGGAACCACAAACCATCGACTACAGTCAGTGAAACCCTGTATTTCTATAGACATAGATACCCAAAGCCATGTAATCTTCTAGCTTCTTCCTCCTCAACCCCAAAATATCAGCATAGTCTAAATATTTTCCCACAATCATAGATTTTGATTTTCATCACAATAAATTTATCTTTTTCAGTATTCCTCTGTAGGTAATCAACTAATGATATTAAGTTAGGTAAAACAGGAAGCAGGAATAATACAGACAATTATGATGGGGTTGGGTAAGTATTAATGAATTGATTTTGATTCCTGGAATTGAGTTAATAACCAAGCTATAACCTGACTTTGGTCTATTTGACGAGTCCGACGCAATGCTTCATTTAATAGGGAAATTTCCAGTCCCGGTAACACCAGAGATTGAGTAATCCGTTTACTACCACCATCGGCGATCGCGAAGGGTATGATCTGTGCATTTTGGACATCTAGAATCCAGTACTCTGCTACTCCTAAATCCTCGTATAACAGTCTTTTTTCACCTTTATCATCAGCAAGGGAACTATTTGCCACCTCGATGACTAAAGTTGGTGCTGGATAACTATCAAGATTAACAATTGACGTGCCGTAAGGAATAGCATTGGCATTGTCACCAATATAATATGACACATCTGGTTGAACTTCTCTTTCCCCTGTTTTGCGGTAGGTACAGTTATCGTTGCCATTCATGGGAATACCTTTGATGGCAGCAAATATACTCACAGCAGTAATCACAACTGTATGGTCACGGGAATGGTCATTTCCTATTGGTGGCATTTCTATCCTCATTCTTCCATTTTGGTAGTATCCCTTAGCTTTGCCATGACCTGGATTTTCTATGACTTGGATATATTCATCCCAGCTTGCGACTACCCAAGTATCCGTGAGTATTGTGGTTTGGAGTTTATTCATAAGTTCCCTCCCATTATTAGAATTGTATAATTCCTAATAAAAACCCTGACAAAATTAAGTTTTGCCAGGGGTTTAAATTTCAGAAAATCTCAGAAAATCTTAAAATCTCAAGACTTAAACCTGAGTTGCACTAGCTAAAAGTAATTCTCGACTTTCAGCAGTCCGGACTACAACTTGACCATCATCATCCAAATCAACGATCGCCGTTGTACCCTCTACTACCTGTCCAGTTAACATCGCTTCTGCTAGGGAGTCTTCCAGAAGTCGCATTAGCGCTCTACGTAACGGTCTAGCACCATAACTGGGGTCGTAACCTTCCTGAACAACCCTTTCCTTGAAGCGTTCTGTAACTTCCAAGGTGATAGATTTTTCCTGGAGACGCTTACCAACTTCCTTGAGCATAATTTCGGCAATCTGTCTGACTTCGTCTTTCTTCAACTGGGTGAAGACAATAATTTCATCAAGACGGTTGAGAAACTCTGGACGGAAATAAGCTTTTAACTCTTCATTTACCAGGTTACGAATGCGGTTATAGCTTGCTTCTGCTTCATTTTCAAAGTTGAAACCTAAACCACCGCCACCTTTTTCAATTACCTTGGAACCAATATTTGATGTCAAGATAATCAGAGTATTTTTGAAGTCTACCACCCGTCCCTTGGCATCGCTGAGTCGTCCGTCATCGAGAATTTGCAACAACATATTAAATACGTCGGGGTGTGCTTTCTCGATTTCGTCGAATAGTAATACGGTGTAAGGACGACGACGTACCGCTTCTGTTAATTGTCCACCCTCGTCATAACCAACGTAACCAGGGGGAGAACCAATTAGCTTGGAAACGGTGTGACGTTCCATATACTCGGACATATCCAGACGAATCATCGATTCTTCAGAACCGAAGAAGTAAGCAGCGAGGGATTTTGCTAACTCGGTTTTACCCACACCAGTTGGTCCTGAGAAGACGAAACTCGCAATGGGACGGTTGGGGTTTTTCAATCCTACCCGCGCACGACGAATGGCGCGAGAAACTGCTGTGACTGCTTGTTCCTGTCCGATGAGTCGCTGGTGCAAGGTGTCTTCTAGGTGCAACAACATTTCCGATTCTGATTCGGTGAGTTTGTTGACTGGGACACCAGTCCAGGAGGCGACAATTTGGGCAATATCTTCCTCATCTACAACCAATTTGTTGACAGGAACACCCGGTTGTGCATCATCTTGGATTTTAGCTTCCAGTTCTAATTCCTTGTCTCGGAGTTTTCCGGCTTTATCAAAATCTTGAATTTTGATGGCTGTATTTTTCTCTTTACTGATTTCTAGGAGTTCCCGCTTCAGTTCGCGGTTAGCTGAACCCATGGTACTCCGTAGACGTACACGGGAACCTGCTTCGTCTATCAAATCGATCGCCTTATCTGGAAGGAAGCGATCGCTAATATATCGGTCAGATAATTCAGCAGCTGCGGCTAATGCCTCATCAGTAATTGTCACCCGGTGGTGTTGCTCATAAGCAGAGCGCAAACCATAGAGGATTTCAATGGTTTCTTCCACGGTGGGTTCACCCACCATAATCGGTTGGAAACGCCGTTCTAGGGCTGCATCCCGCTCGATGTGCTGGCGGTACTCATCCAGGGTGGTAGCACCAAGACATTGCAACTCACCCCTTGCTAAAGCTGGTTTGAGGATATTAGCGGCATCCATACCACCTTCCACACCACCGGCACCTACTAAGGTGTGAATCTCGTCAATGACTAGAATAATATTCCCGGCTTGACGAACTTCCTCCATAATTTTTTTCAGGCGTTCTTCAAAATCTCCTCGGAAGCGGGTTCCAGCCACTAACAAGCCCATATCTAAGCTAATAACTTGCCTGTCCATCAGGACTTCCGGCACATCTTGATTAATGATGCGCTGTGCTAATCCTTCGGCGATCGCTGTTTTACCAACTCCAGGCTCCCCAATTAACACGGGGTTATTTTTGCTGCGACGACCGAGAACTTGTACCGTACGCTCAATCTCCTTAGCTCGCCCGACAACGGGGTCAAGTTTGCCTTCCTGAGCTAGGTTTGTCAGGTTTCTACCAAACTCTTCTAAGGTCAATTTCTGGTTACGGCGTGAGCTATTACCACCATTACTCGTAACAGAAGCGACCTCTCCTAGTTGCCTGATTACTGATGTCCGGAGTTGAACCAAGTCAACGCCTAAATTTTGTAATACTTTGGCGGCAACGCCTTCGCCTGCTTCAGTTAAACCTAAAAGTAAATGTTCAGTACCAATATAATTGTGTCCTAGGCTACGTGCTTCTTTAAAGGACTGCTCGAAAAGAGTCTTAACTTTGGGAGTAAAGGGAATTTCCGGTGGAACAAAGCCAGACCCCCGACCGATAATTCTCTCGACTTCTCGGCGTGCGTCTTTGAGAGTTACGCCCAGTTCAGTCAGCACTTTGGTAGCAACCCCAGTTCCTTCCCCCAGTAAACCCAGGAGAATTTGCTCAGTCCCTACAAAGTTGTGACCCAAGCGACGGGCTTCCTCTTGGGCGAGCATGACTACTTTAATAGCTTCGGAAGTGAAGTGTTCAAACATAGCGGGTTATTGCTCCCTTGCTGCATGGTCGGGGTGAGTGGGTATTCACCCTTACATAAACTTTGGTCTATTTTTCTTAAGGACAATGTATCTTTATTTTAAGATGAATGACAGTAGTGAGAGCCGTAAGTGCTGGGGTGTGGTTGCCACCTATAGTGCTAAGGACAGGGTGGAAAGGGTTAAGGGGAAGGGGGAAAGGAGTTTTTGCTGATGACTGTTAATTGTTCACTCTTCCCGATAATTCCTGTGGTCAGTGAGGAAAGTCTAACTGTCCAATTACCCATTACCAATGACTAATTACCCAATATGAGTAAAGACCAACAACATCCTCTCTATAATCGCGATCGCCCTCTGATTACTAGTTTACTTGCCGCAGAGCCGACTGACTTAAATTTGGCGGAGTTAGCCAGATTGCGTGTACGTTATCAAGGGTTTCCTGGTGCGCGAGATATTCAGCAGGACTTGGATCGTATCATGGAAAGGTGGGGTTTGAACGAAACTGAATTATTTACTAAGACTCGTGAACTTCACTATCTGGGGGGAATTTATCAAAGTCGCGGCAAGAAGACAGAGGAAGATTGGAATTAAGACCGATGGAAGATGACAGTATGATTATCTGAGACAGGCTTGAATTTTCTAACATTATGACTCACCGATAATAGCTAGCGATCTGGGCACGAATCGTTGTAGAAATGTGAGCGTGATCGCTTTTTTGATGACCAATTAGGTCTGACTGCGATTGAGCATCTACTTCTTACCAGTTTTGTCTTGTGCTTCCAATTCCAGCTTGGCTGTTTGACTATTCTGTTTTAAAATTTTGCTTAATCGCTGGATAGCTTGACGGCGATCGCGATCGCGAGTTGAGTAATTATCACTAAAAATACTGCTATCAATTTCGTTTGTAGAAGTCGGTGTTTGTATGGCAATTTTTGCCTGATCCAGTGCATTCGCAACCTGAACCTGTTGTTGCATCTGTTGAGTCGAAGACACCAAACCACTCAAACCATTGACTAACTGCTTGAGATTATCTCTAAATTTGGGGTCACCAGTTAACTCATCTAAATCGGCGGTAATTTTTTGCGCATTTTCAAAGGTTGCTCTGGCAGAATCTAAGGTTTGTTGCAATAACACCACATTATTCGGATTATTTAAAGCTTGGCTGGCATCTTTCAAATTAGCAGATGCTTGGGCAGCATTCGCAGAGAGGGTTTCCAAATTTTTTAGCAATTCCCCTTGGGTTAAACGATTTACCGCAGGGGAGAAATTTGTCACAGTCATCCGCAGTTGTTCACTGGTTTTGCTAATACTAGTTAAGGCATTCACCAGAGAAGAACGATTAGTAGTCACTAAACTGTCGAGATTTGTTAATAATTTACTAGCTTGTTGAGCCGTAGTACTAAAATTCCTGGCTGTGGTGTTTAGCTCATTGGCAGTACTACCAAATTTACTGACAGTATTACTAGCAGAAACACTAACGCGATCGGCAGCTTCAGAAACGGAAATTGCGGCATCGGAAAAGTTCCCAATTTGTTTTTGAGAAGTCCGAGTCAGGTTAGAAATATCATTGGTTAGTTTGGCGACTTGATTAGCAGCAACAGATGTATTTTTTAAGGCATTGTTAATATTAGAATAGAATTGGGGCTGGGTATAAATATCTGCAAGCTTGCTACTAGTTCTAATTAATTCATCTAAGCTAATACCAATTTTACCTTGTAAGCGAGAACCGTTACAAATAACGACATTCGGGTCACAATTTTTATCTAAAGCTTTAGCAACATTATTACTGATAGTCAGGGGAGTTCGCGGCGAAATATCAACAATACTCTCACTAATAAGCCCTGATTGATTTGCTTCCACTATGGAATCACGGGGAATAATTAAATTTGGTTGATTAATTTCTAATTCCACTTCCACATTATTCACACCGGGACGAATGGCTGAAATATTCCCAACTTTCACCCCACGATAGCGGACGATCGCCCCCTTTTGCATTCCCCCAGCATTGGCAAATTCCACAATCACCTTATAGGAATTATTCGCAGCACTGAAGCGATTCAACCATAGAAGAATCATCCCAAATACCCCTAATCCCCCCAGGAGCAATAATCCTACAGAACCTTCCCTTAATGTCCGCGATCGCATTGTTTCCCCTCTCGATAGATTTTAGATTTTACATTTGAGGTTTTGGATTTTCCCCTCCCTATCATCCTGCAACCTGAATGGGACCATGGACACTCCCACTCATAAATTGTCTAATTAAAGGATGGTCTGTATTATCAATCTCATCTACTGTACCTTGCCATTGCACCTTACCTTGGTAGAGAAAGATGATTCTATCTGCTGTGCGTCGGATGGTACTATCTTGGTGAGTGACGATCGCGTAGGTTCCACATACACCCTGAGTAGATTGTAACTGACGAATCAAATCTTCAATCACCGTAGAAGCAATGGGGTCTAATCCTGCTGTGGGTTCATCATACAGTAAAACCTCCGCTCCCTGTTGGGGATTTTCTGGGTTCGACATAATTGCACGCGCAAAACTCACCCGTTTTCGCATCCCTCCAGAGAGTTCCGCAGGGTAACGGGAAGCGATTCCTGGTAAACCCACCATTTCCAACTTTTCTGTCACTAATTCCCGAATCTGTTGTTTTGATAACCGAGAATGTTGATATAAGGAAAATCCCACATTTTCTTCTACAGTCAAGGAGTCAAATAATGCTGCTTGTTGAAATACCATCCCGATTCCCACAGAATCCGCACCATCTTCAATCAAACCTTGCCGTCGCACCCCTTGAATGTAAATTTCTCCCCCATCTGGTGCTGTTAACCCAGCAATCACCCGCAGGATTGTAGATTTACCAGTACCACTAGGTCCAATAATTCCTAGTGCTTCTCCTCGGTAAATAGTCAAATCGACATTATCTAATACTTTATTATTACCGAAGGACTTGGAAACACCTTTTAACTCGATTAATGGTTCTGTCATTGCTTATTAGTCAACCCCTTCCGGGAATTCAAAATGCCTCTTGCTCCCTTTGGGAGAGCTGAGTCGCAGAGCGACACGCTACGCGAATGCTAACAGAGGAGCTACCCTAACAAAATTCAAAATTCAAATTTTGCCGTGAGACTGATATACAGATATGCAAACTTTTGATGTGATTATCATTGGTAGTGGAATTGGTGGGTTATCAGCTGCTGCATTACTAGCAAGGTACGGAAAAAAAGTTATTGTCTGTGAAAGCCATAGTACACCAGGGGGTGCTGCCCATAGTTTTCGACGGCAGGGATTTGAGTTTGATTCGGGACCATCTTTTTATTGTGGTTTAACTAATGTCCAAAGTTTAAACCCTCTTAAACAAATTCTGGATGTAATTGGTGAATCTGTAGATGCGGTAAGTTACGACCCTTTAGGAATTTACCATTTTCCGGAAGCTACTGTCCCAATTTATAGTGATAGTCTTCGCTACCAAGGAGAAGTCGCAAAAGTCACTCCCCAGGGAGCCAAGGAACTTCAGGAATTTGAGCAAAAGTTATTACCTTTATACAAAGCAATGGCGGGAATTCCCACTATTGCCTTACGTTCTGACTGGCAAATGATTCCTTTATTATTGCGCCATTATTTGCCATCAATGTTAAAAATGTTGCCCCATCTTTCTTTAACACGGGCATCTGTGGGGGATGTCATGGATAGCACAGTCAAAGACCCCTGGGTGAGACGATTAATTGATTTAGAATGCTTTCTGCTCTCCGGTTTAAAAGCCCAGGGAACCATTGCGCCAGAAGTAGCATTTATGCTCGGTGAGCGGAGCCGTGTGGGGGTTGAGTATCCTGTGGGTGGAAGTGGGGCAATTATTGCCGCTTTGGTGCGGGGATTGGAGCGCTGGGGGGGGAAATTACGTTTGGGGTGTCATGTAGATAAAATTCTGGTGCAACAGGGGCAAGCGGTGGGTGTAAAGTTGGCTATGGGCGAAACTCTCTCAGCACCAATAGTTATTTCCAATGCGACGATTTGGGATACCTACGGCAAGTTACTCCAACCCCAAGATTTGCCGGAAAACTACCGTACAACAGCTTTGGAAACAAAGGCGATCGCCAGCTTTATGCATCTACACCTCGGTATCCGTGGCGAAGGCTTAGAAAATATACCAGGACACCATGTGGTAGTTCATGATAGTACTCAAGATATTTCTGTGCCTGGGAATACCTGTATGATTTCTATTCCCACTGTCTGGGATAGGAACCTTGCACCACCAGGACATCATGTAGTTCATACATATACCTTAGAACCCTACTCTGGATGGCAACGACACCCAGATTATGGACAAAGGAAACGAGACAAAGCACAAATTTTATACCGTGCCCTAGAAAAAGTTATCCCCGATATCCGAGAACGAGTAGTATTAGAACTTATTGGTACACCCCTCACCCATGCCCATTATCTGAGACGATATCAGGGAACCTATGGTCCAGCAATTCCTGCAAGTCAAGGAATGTTTCCCAGTACTTTCACCCCCATTCGTGGACTCTATCGTGTAGGAGATAGCACTATTCCTGGCATCGGTGTTCCTGCCGTCGCAGCATCGGCAATTCTCTGCGCTAACACGTTAGTTAGTCCGAATACTCAGTTAATCCCCTAATATTGATGGGTATTACCGCAAGTCATCAAGAAGCTCAACATCACTATCGCATTGAGCAAAAATCACGGGATATATTACCCTTTCTGGAAGATTTGCCAAGCCAAATAGCAAAATTTTGCCAAACTTTGTTAAAAATCTTCTTAAACATTTGTAAACTGTTAGCAGTTATGTTGGGAACTACACCTAATCTATTAGGGAATTTTTATGAAACAACTGGTTATCTTTGAGCGTGTATGCTTAATCGGTCATCTGGTGTCCATGGTATTTGGACTAGTTGGGATATTACTGGTTGTACCTAACGCCGACATCATTTTGAATCTATCGGAGGTAGGGCAAACAGTCATGCAATGGAGTATGGCTGGTGGCGGTGTCATGTATATGATTTTTGGGGCAACGGCTGTGGCATTGTATGCCTACCGGAATCTGGGCTTAAACAGGTGGTTAGCTTTTATGTTGCCATCTATATTTATTTCCCTCACCAGTGAGCTATTAGGAACCAGTACAGGTTTTCCGTTTGGTCACTATAGTTACCTCAGTGGTTTAGGTTACAAAATTGCTGGCTTAGTCCCTTTTACCATTCCTCTGTCATGGTTTTACGTAGGCTGTGTGTCCTATTTGTTAGCACGAGTAGGTTTACAGGTAGATAAAAAACCTAGCTTACTACGTCATGTCGGGGCGATATTTTTAGGCGCATTGCTCCTGACTTCCTGGGATTTTTCCCTAGATCCAGCCATGAGTCAAACAGCCCTGCCTTTTTGGTATTGGCAACAACCCGGTGCTTTCTTTGGAATGCCCTATCAAAACTTTGCAGGTTGGATGGGTACAGGTTGCACCTTTATGACAGTTGCGGCTTTGTTATGGCGTAATCAAAAATTGGAATTAGGGCGATCGCAGCTGCACTTTCCCCTGATTGTTTACCTTGGCAACTTTGGATTTGCCACCGTGATGAGTTTAGCGGCAGGTTTTTCCATCCCCGTACTTCTAGGTTTATTTCTTGGTGTGACTCCAGCGATTCTGCTTTGGTGGAAAGGACAATCAACAGAAATCAGTAATATCGAATCCGTGGCGATCGCCCCCGTAGAAGTTGCCCTGAAGTAATTTCTCGACGAGAAACTACTGACAACCCATCTACATGAACAAATAACCCTTCCCCATTCTCCTGTGTTAACCATCCCAACGACTCTACCCTTGCTACTGTTGCTCATCCAAGTACCAGCAGTAGCTATTTTACTGTCTCGCCTGCTCAAAGGAGCGAGAAGACAAGCACCAGTCACACCCCAACAACCCACACCAGACATTCTCAGTGCAGTGAGTATTGTCGTTCCCACCTTGAATGAAGCTCAACGTATCAGCCCTCTCCTGGCAGGTTTAAAGCTGCAAAGTTATGAGGTGAGAGAAGTTATAGTCGTTGATAGTAACTCCCAGGATGGCACACCAGATATGGTTAAAGCTGTAGAAAAACATGACCCCCGGTTCCGTGTAATTACTGATGACCCCCTCCCCCCTGGATGGGTTGGTCGTCCCTGGGCACTACATAACGGCTTTTTGCAGACATCCCAGGGCAGTGAGTGGTTTTTGGGTATGGATGCGGATACCCAGCCAGCACCGGGGTTAGTGGCGGGTTTGGTCAAAACTGCCGTTGCCGGTGGCTATGATATGGTTTCCTTATCACCCAAGTTTATTCTCAAATATCCCGGTGAGTCCTGGTTACAGCCAGCATTATTAATCACATTACTATATCGTTTCGACCCGGCGGGCATTACCACAAAGCAAGCGCAAAGGGTGATGGCAAATGGTCAATGTTTTTTATGTCGGCGATCGGTGTTAGAAGCCGTCAACGGTTATACAAGTGCCGCTAGCTCTTTTTGTGATGATGTCACCCTGGCTAGACATATCGCTGCTTCTGGATACAAAGTCGGTTTTTTGGATGGGGCGAAGGTGTTGAAAGTACGCATGTATGAAGGAGCATTAGAGACATGGAAAGAATGGGGACGAAGTTTAGATTTGAAAGACGCTTCCTCCGGTGGGCAAACTTGGGGTGATGTGGGTTTGCTGGCTGCTGTACAGGGTTTACCTTTAGTAGTGACTGTGGTGAGTGGATTATTCTTTCCTCTATTTGCCACTTCCATCCCTTTACAATTACTTTTCGGATTAAATCTATTTTTATTAGTCATCCGTTTTGCCCTATTACTGGCGATCGCTCCTTCCTATGATCTCACCCAAGCCCAAGGAAGTTGGTTATTTTGGCTTTCCCCCCTTGCAGATCCCCTAGCCGTATTCCGAATCTTTCTCTCTGCATTGCGTACACCGAAACAATGGCGGGGTAGGAAGTATGATTAGGTGATGGATAATATACAATAGCTAACTCTTGACTTTTTTCCGCTCGATCGTTTCAATTAACCTAACTAATTCTTGGTTGAGAGCCACATATCCCTGTTCCTTTAAATGCAGTTCATCTAGTTGGTAATTCTGCAATATTAGCCCTTGACTGTTAACCAGAATGGGGGAAGTATCGAAGATGATAGTCTTTTCGTCAGCTAAGGTGGCGATATAGGCATTTGTTTCCTTAACAGCCTTTCCTATCTCATCAGACCAGAAAGGTTGGCGTTTCAATGGTACCTCTCCTGGGGGGAAAATAGTAGTGACAATGGCGATCGCCCCTAGTTTTTTTGATGCTTCGACTATTTCCTTGATACTTGCTTGACAATTTCTGACAATTTCATTTCTGCGATCGGGGAATAAAGCAATAGTTTTTAAATCATTAATCCCCACCTGAATCACGACAATATCTGGTTTTAAGGAACCCATATGAGATGAAAATCTCTGGAGGCTTTGGATTGATGTCTGAGAGGAAATTCCTCGGTTCAGAAATTCATATTTATCGATATTTGGTGATTTCCAACTTTCTGCTCTGGAGTCACCGAAAAAAATCACCCGTAGTTTTTGTTTAGTAGTAAATTTCTGGGAATTGGCGGGATAATAGTTCAATCCTACGGGGTCTAAACGTGTCTCATTGAGTTCAAAATAGTATTTTTTAGCTTGCTCGTAGAGAATAAAATTCAGAAAAATTGAACCTCCCAGGGTTGCTAGGAGGAAAGCTAGGTAGAAATTACGAAATTTTCTCATATCATTTTTTGGCTCTTCTGTATATTTTACAGAACATAATCATAAATAAAACCTAATCGCAGCCTGAATTGATAGCTGTGACTAGATTTTATGTTTGTGAGACTTTCTATAAAAATGAGATTTTAATGCTTGACCACAAAATCACTGGAAGAAACCATTCTTTTAGCAGAATATCTTTAGCGAGCAGCACTTTTCCCACTAATTTCAAGTAGTATACTGTCAGAATAATTCATTAATTGGGTCTCCATTATGCTGTTTTATTGCAGAATTGTTGTCATTGACTGATGACTTAATTAGTCCTCATCCTCATCAAAAATGCAGTGGACATCGTGGCAACAATCATCTGGCAACGCTGTGACTTCAGGTCGGTATTGGCGTTGGATTTTTCTGATTGGTTCAACAATAGGAGACTTCGGAGAGATTCCCTGATTTATCCAGGTAGCCGCTTCTGTTGCAGAGGACAAATTGGGGGGTACTCGCACTAGGCGAATTGTTCCGCTACTGGGACAGATGATTTTGAGTACATAGGTTGCTTCTAAGCCATCAATAATGCTGGCTGCATGACTGGGATCGTTATGAATAGGCAGCCTGAGTAACGTATATTCTTGCCAGGAATCTACCACTTCAGTTTTGAACTCTTGGCAGATATGGGTATAGTCAATTTCTTGAGTCATAAAATTAGTTGAATCTCAGCTATGTTTTCCTTTAGTTATCTCCAAAAACCATTGCTGTACCAAACTGGGCAGTCAAATCGTCAAACTCGTAACCATCGCTGGTTTGACGATAGGTTCTAAACCAATAGACTGAATAACCACAGGTATTTTCCAGGAGAATCATAATTGCATTTGCGACTAAACCAGAAGTTCGTTGGATGTGACGGTAGGTACAAACTGCTGATGCTTGTAATGTTCCCTGACTGACTCGTTCCCGCAAAGGTTGGACAGCTTCCATCAGTGCCTCGCTATCACTCAGGAAATCGATACCCGTTGTGATAAACATATCAGTCCACGTCTGTCCTGTCGTGTGTCCAATTCCAAATGCTGACCGACAAGTACTGTCCGTTAAGCGTCGAATCGCAGTTTTATCAGCTAACTGTAATAGGTTACTCAAAATCGGATCGCCCATTGATGGTTGCGCTTCGGCATCACGACACCAAAGTCGCCTGGTATCAGTCTGTAAAACTGTCTCAATATCAAATCCCCAGGGCGGACGATCAATATCAATAATATGGTGGGGTAAAAACGGAATTTCTGCACCAGGGGAAAGGTAAAAGTCGCGATTGGTATAGTTGCCAGCCGGATGGGAATTGAGAATACCAATATAATGATCACCACAGCGTTCCGCGATCGCTACCCACATCCGTTGTATCCTACCCATCATCCCCGGTCTCATCTCTTCTGGTGTGGGCTGAATTCGGAACATCAGTAATGCACTTTCACCACGCTTGAGAATTTTTTCACCTGTTACATAGGGAATAGCGGCGGGCGATCGCTGATTTTTCGTTGCCACTGATCCCACCACTGCATCTGCGGTAAACTCTTCTGGCTGGAGCAATTGCCAAAGGTCATAATTTAGATTGGCTAAACGCATAACTCTCTCACTACTGCTATTGAACCGATATTAGAAGTGTGTCGGAAGTAGTTACAGTCTGTGATGTTTCTGGCATCGTTGGCTGGCGGCAATCGCCAGGACATCACCTTGTGCAGCTAAACGAGTGAGGGCATCAGAAGCTGCTAAACGAATCATGGGAATGCCACTGGTTGTTCGTCCCTCCAAAAATTCAATAATTTCTGGATCCCCTAGACCAAAGCTAGCAATTTTATCAATTAATGCAGCCCCGACTTTATCGTTCTCTCCCCAGCTCAACCACTTTTGCCATGCCTCCATCGCATCTTCTTTTGACTGGATAGCCCGCCTAGAAAGATTTTCATCCGATTCGTTACTTAAAGCCATAACTTGATCAACCTAAATTGTTGGTATTGCTGAATAAGGGGATGATTTCACTAATTTTTCAACGATTTTTCAACGGTTTCCAAGGCTAATTCATCCCGTACTTATGCAACGTCAAATTGCTCTGATCTTAGAAATCTCCCAAATATATGTCAATAATATTACATGTATGTTTCTATACTTATAAAATATAATTGTCCATGGAGCTTCGACATCTTCGTTACTTTACTGCTGTAGCCGAATCACTAAGTTTCAGTCGCGCCTCGGAAGCCTTGGGTATCGCCCAACCGCCACTCAGTCAACAAATTAAGGCATTAGAGACAGAACTAAATGTGCAATTATTCAATCGCTCTACTCATCCGATCCAATTGACGATCGCGGGTCAAATCTTTCTGCAAGAAGCTCGCGCTATCCTGTTGCAATTAGATCAGGCAACTCGGACAACCCAACAAGTTGATCGGGGATATTTAGGTAAGCTCACCCTGGGGATTCACAACTCCTTTGCAAATAGCCATCTACCTGGATTGGTGGCTCAGTTTCATCAGCAGTTTCCTGATGTGCGATTAGAATTTCGTGAAGTGACTGTAGTCCAGGAGTTAGAACTATTACAGAATCATCAAATTGATGTAGTTTTTCATCGATCCCCAGCCATCTATCAGGATGGGATGACCTTTAATTGTCTGCCATTGTTAGAGGAGGAATTTGTACTCGTTCTGCCCGAAAATCACCCCTTAACCGCACGAGCGATCGTCCCCTTAACTGACCTGAAAGGCGAATCTCTTATCCTGCCTGACCTGGATGTCTTACCTTTTTATCGCCAGGTAATTAATGCTTGCCGTCAAAGCGGATTTGAACCTAGGCTAGATTTGAGTATTCGTTCGGGTGGATTAATCACCTTACTTAGTTTGGTAGCGACTGGACTGGGATTATCCGTAATGCCAGCACATACACAAATTCTGAACCGCCAAGGTGTTGTCCATCGACCAATCCAAGGACTTCAGTTAAAACGTCACATCACCCTCCTATGGCGTAAAAATGAGGATTCTCCTGTTTTGAATAATTTCATCAAATTCTTTGAGTGAAAACTTTTAGGGCTTTCAAACATCCCATCTCATCTGGTAAGTTGCAATCAACCCAGTACAAATAACTCAACGTGATAGAGCAACTCCAGGTAGAAATCACCGCCTTAGAAGCAGAAATCGCCACTTTACTCCAAGAGCGTACAGATTTAGGCAAGGACATTATGTTACCTACTGATGACGCGCCCCCTCCCATCCTTGTGGTAGCGTATCGTCGTCTGGCACGGGAAAATCCAGAATTATTTGCCGAACTGAAAGGAATTGATGACGCGATCGCAGCTCTGGAAAATCAACTTACCAAAAAACAATTACAACTACAACGCCTTATTCCCCAAGCTAGACGCGCCTACCAAGAGCAACAGCTAGAAGAAGCCAGACAGCAAGCACAAATTCACGCAGATCGTATTAACGAAATTGCTGCCCAACTGGCTATCGAAATTCGTGCCCTCAAAGCTTGTGCTGACGAACTCAGTCCTTTATATTGGCAAGTCTACTACAAGCCCTTCATCACAGGCTTCAAAACTATCTCCGTACCCTATATCCGCTCTGATGGGGATGTGTGGACGATTGTCAATCGAATTGTGTGAAAGTTAATGACTCTAGTACACTGCCAAGGTTAATTTGAGGGATATGCCCCCCTCGTCCCCCTCGTCCTCCAATTCAAATTGGACAGACTACTAGAAAAAGTGCCTACGTAAAATATTCCGGAAATCTGGTTCACGTTACTGTATGTAACATTGTCTGGAGCTAATATTTTTGTTTGACGTTGCAATCCGTTACAAATAGAATGGATTTGCCCTGTACTCAGTGAGTATTTATTCTTAATTTATCCTAGGAAAAGCCTAAAAATAGGAATAAATAACGTTTACAAAACTACAAGCGGCTTCATACAATGTAATTAAAGTTAAAAACGTAAAACGATTGTCAGTGATGAGCGCCTTTGAATTTCCTTGGTTAACAGCCATAATTCTCTTACCGGCGATGGCATCTCTAGCCATCCCTTTCATTCCAGATAAAGAGGGTAAAACAGTTCGGTGGTATGGATTAGGAGTGGCGATCGCGGATTTCGCCCTCATGATTTACACCTTCTGGCAAAATTACGACTTCCAAAATTCTGCCTTTCAACTCGTAGAAAAATATGCTTGGGTTCCCCAATTAGGCTTGAATTGGTTAGTAGCAGTAGATGGTTTATCCATGCCTCTCATCTTACTGACTGGCTTAATCAACACCCTAGCAATATTCGCGGCTTGGAAAGTTACCAACAAGCCGCGTTTGTTTTATGCCTTAATGTTAGTCATGTACAGCGCCCAATTAGGGGTGTTCGTGGCTCAAGACCTACTATTGTTCTTCTTAATGTGGGAAATTGAACTGGTTCCCGTATACCTGTTAATTTCCATCTGGGGTGGTGCTAACCGTCGCTACGCCGCCACTAAATTTATCATCTATACTGCTGCCGCTTCTATCTTTATTCTTGTTGCTGGTTTCGCCATGGCATTCTCCGGTGATACAGTCACCTTCGATATGGCGGAATTGGGAATGAAACACTACCCTAGAACCTTAGAATTCCTTGCCTACGCTGGCTTCTTAATTGCTTACGGCGTGAAAATGCCAATTTTCCCCCTTCACACTTGGTTGCCCGATGCTCATGGTGAGGCTTCTGCCCCTGGTTCCATGGTTCTGGCTGGTGTATTGTTGAAAATGGGTGGTTATGCATTGATTCGCTTCAACATGGAAATGCTACCCAATGCCCATGTTTACTTTGCTCCTATTCTGGCAATCTTAGGTGTTGTTAACATTATCTACGGTGCTTGTTGCGCCTTTGCCCAAACTAACTTGAAACGTCGCCTAGCGTACTCTTCCATCGCTCACATGGGCTTCGTACTGGTAGGTATTGCTTCCTATACAGATATTGGGATGAGCGGTGCGGTACTGCAAATGGTATCCCATGGTTTAATTGCTGCGGCTCTGTTCTTCCTCTCTGGTGTTGCCTACGAACGTACCCACACCTTGATGATGGAACAAATGGGTGGTATGGGTAAAGTTATGCCCCGTACCTTCGCTTTGTTCACCACTGGTGCGATGGCTTCCCTAGCATTACCGGGAATGAGTGGTTTTGTGGGTGAGTTGATGGTGTTCCTGGGTATTGCTACCAGCGATGTTTACAGTTCTAGTTTCAAGGTTGTAGTTGTCTTCCTGTCTGCGGTAGGTGTGATTCTAACTCCTATCTATCTGCTCTCTATGTTGCGCCAAGTTTTCTACGGTAAACAAAGTTCCGATTTGCACTTGGATGCATTTGTACCTGATGTCAAACCCCGCGAATTGTTTATCACCGCTTGTTTGATTGTTCCTATCATCGGTATCGGTTTGTATCCTAAAATCGCAACTCAAGCCTACGATGTGAAAACTACAGAAGTTGCAACCCATGCACGTCAATTCCTACCTGTAGTTGCTAAACAACAACCTTCTAGCTTATATTCTCAAGTCTTCACAGCACCGACATTGGCTGAAGTCAAAACTCCTAAATTTCACTGGTTTGGTAAGTAATTCTCTGTTCAACAAGGGCTGGCGCTATCACAGATTTTCGTTAAATTAAAACATTAGGTGGGGGAGTAGTTGTACTCTCCCATTTTTTTTGCTGGTTATGGTTAATAAAGAGATGGTAATTTTGATTGCAGGGGGAGTTAGTGATGATTCGAGCAATCGCACCCGATGACACTACCGCATTACTGGCTTTAGCGGAAGCGACTGGTTTATTTCAACCAGAGAATATTGAGGAACTGGCTCAAATACTGGCTGCTCACTTCGATGACGCAAGTGATAGTTCTGGGATTTGGCTTACCGATGATGATAACGATTTGGTGGCGATCGCATATTTTGCACCGGAACGAATGACAGAAGGGACATGGAATCTATATCTAATTGCGATCCATCCCAAATATCAGAGACAGGGAAGAGGTGCAGCGCTTTTAGCACACATCGAAAAAATGTTGATAGAACAGGGGGAACGAATACTACTGGTGGAAACTTCGGGTTTGGAGGGTTTTGACTACGTTCGGGATTTTTATCGCAAAAACGGTTTTGAAGAGGAAGCACGAATTCGAGATTTTTATCAAGCGGGTGATGACAAGATTGTCTTTCGTAAAGTCTTGAAAGTTTGAGGGAAATAAATATGTATGTTTCCTGGTAGCATGATAACCGTGTCATTATGCTAAATTGATGATAGTATCATTTAAAGACCAAGGGACAGAAGACATTTTTGATGGAAATGACTCCAAGGAAGCTCGCAAGCAATGTCCGATAAATTTGTGGGAAGTTGCCCGTAGAAAATTAGACCAAATCAACGCTGCATCATCTTTAGATGACATCAAAGTCCCACCGGGAAATCGATTAGAATCGCTAAAAGGCGATCGCAAGGGACAGCATAGTATTCGGATTAATGAGCAATATCGAATTTGTTTTACATGGATACTCGAAGGTGCATCGGAAGTTGAAATAGTTGATTACCATGATTGAGAAAAAATCAATGAAAATCCCCAAGTATCGATCCCCATCCCATCCAGGTGAAATTCTGTTAAAAGATTTCTTGGAACCAATGGGAATAACCCAACGACAACTAGCTGATGCAATTCACGTTCCCTACCAGCGAGTCAATGAGTTGATAAATCAAAAGCGGGGTATTACACCGAGTACCGCACTGCGATTGTCTAAGTTTTTTGGAAATAGTTCGAGTTTTTGGTTAAATCTCCAGCAAAATTGGGAAATATATCACGTTATTCAAGAAGAAGAGGGGGAATTAGAAGCTATTTCTCAATTTAAAGCTGTTTGAGTACAAGTTCTTATGAATTATTCCTATTTCCTATCTACCAAAAGGCGATTTAATGTCATTTCCCCCACCTTTGCATAACGGGGATTGTCTATTAACCCTGTATCCAATAAAACCACACCAAAAAATATCGCCCATCCTTTGGCTCGTTTTAAAGTCGCTTCCGAAATATTCCCATATTCTGCAATTATGCGATCGCGAGCATCTCGCTCTGCAAATACCATCCAAATTGTTGCTAAATCAGTGGCAATGCCTCCAGATGTGATGTCACCCCAATCAATAATCCCCGCGATCGCTCCCTTTTCCACCAGTATATTAGCGGGGTGTAAATCTCCGTGTATCCATGTGGATTCTGTATCAATGGGTGCATCTAGAGCTTGATGCCAAATATCTTGAATTTCGAGTGTGATGAAATTTGTGTTTGTTATTAATCGCTGCATACGCTCTGATAGCATGGCTTCTCGCTGCTGTAGGGGTACACCACGAAAGGGATTTTTGGGTGCTGCTTCTGGTGCTGCTTGGTGAAGATGACGTAGAAAGGTAGCAAATTTGACGGCTTCTTCTGGGTGGGGTTGGCAGCGATCGCTGGGAGTTCCAACTAACCACGGTACAATACTCCAAGACCAGGGATAATTATTGTTTGGTTTGCCAATACGGTAGGGATTAGGAACGGGAATGGATAAACGGGGAGCGATTTGAGGAAGCCATATTTGCTCATGTTCAATGAGTTTGGCAGCCATTTCTCGACAGGGAAGACGAATTGCGAAATCTTCACCCAAACGGAATATGACATTATCCCAACCAGTATCAACTCGATAAATTGGTAAGTGGGCTAAATCTGGGTGTTGGGTTTGTAATAAGTTAGTTACCAAGGCTATATCAATTTCGATGTCTGGTGCTGGTGTTCCTTGTTGCATATTCACTTTTACTTCTGTCTATGAAAATCCTGGGACTATAAAATTTTATTTTGAAAAAGAAAAAGCAGATTTAATCGAGAGCGATAGAGCTACGCTCCGCTAAAGCGATCGCCAAGTGGCAAAGTTAAAGAAGTTGGGTTTCTTAAGAAGTTTAATATCTAAATACTCTCTTCAAACAATAGCAAGGTATAATTTTCATCTACCACCCCAATATGGTAATCGTCAGTCGGTTGAAATAATTATCATTGGTTGACGCTGTAGAGTTATCGCAGATAAGCGCCATTCCAAGCCGAGATACAGGGATTTTACTTTTCGTGACAAGTTTGGTTTTTCTGGCTGACTTACTTAATAGAATGTGAGATTTGAGATTGAGAACAGCTCGCTAGCTTCTGGGAATCTACCAACTAGTACCACTACGCGGAATTCACAATACCTCTTGCTCCCTTTGGGAGAGCTGAGTCGCAGAGCGACACGCTACGCGAATGCTAACAGAGGAGCTACGCTAACAAAATTCAAAATTCAAAATTAATACAGCGTCATGGAAATCACAATTACAAGCAACCACAAGCCAAAATCCTTGTCTCAAATATCTCTGCAATATTGCGGCACAATTATTCTGGGAATATTTCCCCTCATTTTCCCAGGAAGCTACACCCTTGCACAAACCCCCATCACCCCAGCTAAGGATGCTACCAACACCATTGTTACACCCAACGGCAACCGCATTGATATTACGGGGGGACAATTTTCCTCAAATGGAGCCAATCTATTTCACAGTTTTGAAAAATTTGGTTTAAATCCTCAACAAATCGCCAATTTTCTTTCTAATCCTAATATTCAAAATATCCTAGGGCGGGTAGTCGGTGGCGATCCATCGGTAATTAACGGGTTAATTCAAGTTACGGGGGGAAACTCTAATTTATACTTGATGAATCCTGCCGGAATTATCTTTGGAAATAACGCTAGTTTAAATGTTCCTGGGGCTTTTACTGCCACAACTGCCAACGGAATTGGGTTTGGTTCTCAGTGGTTCAGTGCATTAGGAGTTAATGATTACACAAAGTTAAGTGGTAATCCCTCGGCGTTTAGCTTTGCGATGCAGCAACCGGGAGCGGTAATCAACCTGGGTAACTTAGCAGTGAAATCGGGACAAAACTTTACTCTCCTTGGTGGTACAGTCGTCAATAATGGTTCCATTACTGCACCAAACGGACAAGTTATTCTCAGCACTGTTCCCGGAGAAAAATTAGTCCGTATCAGTCAACCGGGAAGTCTATTAAGTTTAGAAATTCAACCCCTGACAGCAATTACAACTTCTGCACAGAATTGGACTTTACCAATTTTATCCCTACCCCAATTATTAACCTCTGGGGGTAACGGTAATGCCAATAAATTAACTGTCAATCCAGATGGTAGTGTAAAACTTTCCGGTTCGGGAATTACTGTGCAAAATGGTGATGTTGTCGTGGGTAACGTGACTACAAAAACTGCGACTGTATCAGCAAATCGAAATTTGACGGGAGTCGAAAGTCAAATTATTACTACAGGAAATTTAACCCTGAGAGCAAGAAATACTGTCACTTTGAGAGATAGTAAAGTTAAGCCGTTGCTAGTAAAATCTGGTGCTAATTTAACGATTCAGGGCAACCAAGGTATTGATATCTTAGCACTCAATCACCCCCAAACACCTTTCCAAGCAGTGGAAAATCTCAAGTTAATTAGTAATGGGATAATTTCTGGAGATGCTCACTTTACGAGCGGAAATTTTTCTATTTTAAATCTCGCAGGTAAACCGGGTAATTTTGTCAGTTTATATGACCCAATTATTCGTTCATCAGGTGATGTTAATTTTGGTAATTATACAGGAGCATCGTTAAAAATTGAAGCCGTGGGCAATATCACCGGGGGAAATATTACCATTACTAGTGTAGATACCACAATTCCCGGTTCTGACCCCGATGCACCGATTTTAACAGGTAGTAGGGCGTTAATTTTACGCGCTGGTTTATCTTCGGTGACTTCTCCTCAAACATCTCCTGGTTTTACCCTTTCTGGTACTCCTTCTCCCCAGGGAAGTATCACCGTAGGTAATATTCGTACTGACTTAGAAGGTAGTACAGAAGGTTTACTTATTGGTAATAATGGCGGACCCGTGGAATTAACTGCTCGTGGTAATATTAAGGCTGGAAATATTACTACAGGAACAGTGAATATAGAAGAAGGTTCAACTGCTCGTGCAGGTAATATTAAAGTTATCAGTAGTCAAGGTAACGTTGAATTAGAAAATATTTCCGCAACTGCGAGGAGTTTTAATAATGCGATTGGTGGCAAAGTAGAAGTTACGGCTAATAATGGTAGTATTAAAATTGGTAGAATCGACACTTCTGCGTCTTTAAATTCTGCACAATCTACCAATGCTACTGCTGTGGGTGGTGATGTTTTCCTCGAAGGTGGGGAAATAAACTTTGGTAGTATTAATGCTCAAGGATTTGGTTTATCTTTCTTTCAATCACAGATAGGAATACCCGTTGGTAGGGGTGGTAATGTCACTTTAATTGCTAAGGGTGTACCCAATGGAATCATCAAAGGTACGAATACCATTCCTTTACCTGGTACTGAAAGTGGTTTACCCAATGTTCCGGCAAATACGACAATTTTGACAAGGGGAAATCAGCAATCGGGAAGAGTACGAATTACTCACAATGGGGGTGCAAATAACGTTCCGTTTATTGTGGGGAATGCAACCTTGAATGGAACCTTGGGAGCAATTAATGCAGGTGATGGTTTTGTCATTGCACCAGGTGCGATTTTTCCTGTTTTACCTAATGGAGGGAATGCGGTGGGAACCCCGACAGGAATCACCATAACTTCAGTCAATACTCCCCCCAATTTAAATGTCACAAACTCATTGAATATTCCCCCCAATCAGTCATCGCTCAAAATTACATATGCAGATTTAAATCCAGTGGTGAGTGATATCAATTTGGATAATACCCAGGTAGTGATTGTGGAAGTCAAAGCTGGGATATTGCGGAAAAATGGTGTGATTGTCACCCCAGGAACGGTGATTAATATTACTGATGAATTGGAGTATACTCCACCGGATGGTGTCGCGGGAAATTTAGCTGCTTTTGTGGTGAGTGCAAGTGATGGGGTATCTAACTCGACACCGCAACAGGTGAATGTGAATATCACTCCAAAAGATGTTACCGATCCCATTCCTCCAGGAAAAAAATATCCCAATCCAGATAATCCAGATAATCCCAAGAATCCTAATGGTGACAAAAAGCCAACAGTTTGTGTGAGTTTTTGTGATACTGATAAGGAATTTACAAAGGATTATGGTGAGTATTTAGGTTTAAAACAACGGGGAACTATTACCATTCAAGAAACCCAGGAAATTCTCCAGAAAATTGAAAAATCAACGGGGGTTAAACCTGCAATTATCTATGTGAGTTTTGTTCCTTCTGGGAAAGACGAGAAAATAGTTGATGCAGAGTTAGATTCTGATCAATTAGATATTGTTGTGGTGACTGGGAAGGGTGATCCCATTCGTAAGAGTATCCCCAATGCAAGACGGGGAGAAGTCAAACAAATAGCCAATGAATTTCGAGAAAATATTCAAGATGGAGAATTAGTTGCCAGAGATGGGGATAATACCGATTATCTCGAAGCTTCCCAACAATTATATGATTGGATGATAGGGGCGATCGCCACTGATTTAAAAGCACGTAAAATTAATAATCTCCTATTTATCACCGATGCAGGTTTACGCTCCCTTCCCTTTGCTGCGCTCCACGATGGTAAACAATTTCTCGTCGAAAATTATAGTGTGGGATTTACACCCAGCTTGAGTTTAACAGATACTCGCTATGTTGATATTCGCAATACCCAAGTCTTAGCGATGGGTGCATCGACATTTAAGCACCTCAAACCAGGGGAAAAATTAACAGAGAGTGAGTTAGTTGATTTGCCTGCGGTTCCTTTAGAATTGTCTATTGTTGCTCAGGATATTTGGCAAGGTAAATTTTTCCTAAATCAACCCTTCACCCTGAATAACTTTAAATCTCTACGAAAATTTCAACCCTTTGGAATTGTTCACTTAGCAACCCACGGCAAATTCCAAGCAGGGGGTGCAGAAAAATCCTATTTACAATTGTGGAATAGTCCCTTAAAACTAACCCAATTTGATGATATGGATTTGAATAATCCCGCAGTTGAATTATTAGTATTAAGTGCTTGTGAAACTGCTTTAGGAAGTGAAGAAGCAGAACTCGGTTTTGGAGGAATTGCGGCAAAAGCTGGGGTAAAAACTGCCGTTGCGAGTTTGTGGGAAGTCAGTGATGCGGGTACTTTAGGGTTAATGACAGAGTTTTATCGACATTTAAAGACTGCACCAATTAAGGCGATCGCCCTCCAAGATGCTCAAATTGCCATGTTGAAAGGGAATGTCCGTGTAGAGAATGGACAATTAGTTACTTCTGTCAAGGGTATTCCCCTCACTGGAGAGTTAACAAAGATGAAATCCGGGAAACTCTCCCATCCCTATTATTGGGCAGCATTCACCATGATTGGTAATCCCTGGTAAAGATTATGGTTCAAAGGGTAAGAAGAAAGAAACTAGATATTTTATACCTTTCCTCCTTACCCCTTCCCCCACCTAATCATCCCCACTTTCCAACAAAGTCATCAATCTATCTAAAGTATGGGTGAGTTGCGTCAACTTTTGCAGGGAGTCGTCTTGAGTTTCTGCTAAGGTTTGCACCGCATCACACAGCGCTAATATTTGATATCCTTGCTGTTGTACTTGCTGTCCCTGTTGTTCCACTTGCAGACTGATAGTATCCACCCTATCTGCTAATCTTTCAATGGTTTCAGTTGTCGAAAGTACTGCCTCACCTATTTGTTCCACAATAGATTCTAAACGGCTAACTTTAATTTCAACTCCCGCTACAACCATGTCTTTTACTCCTCAATAAATCATCATTAGTAAAATTACTGAATAAAAATACTCTGTTCACAAGTAATTTAAGTTACGGCGGTATGACGCTGCAAACGCTCCACCTGTGAGATTGTAGCTTGTCTCGGATAAAGATAATACATTTTTTTACAGAACTGGCAGTGGAGAAATACTGAACTAACAGCACAGTTATAGCAGTCTTCCCGATTCCACGCTTAAGTATTTTCCCTGGAAAATTCTTAATTCTCAGAAAAATTGTCTAGATACTGTCAAGTCAAGGTAATCAAACTTGAAATAGTCAACTTACTTCCTTAACCGCAAGGAAAATCGAGTTAGTGGTTTCCACAATTTCAACCTGTTGTTAGCTATCGAAAATCCCAAAGATGAAATCCGGGTAAGGGAAACAGTTGTTTTTCTATACAGATAACTCCTGCAATTCTGCAATCAGTAGCATCTTTATCTGATATACAGAAGCAAAAATCCATAAATCTACTTGATGACTATAACCAAAAGACTAGTTAAAATCGATATTTTCATTAACTCAGTTGTTTTCAGAGATGACTGTGAAATCTCTAGCTATTAAGAATGATGTGATGGGTTATACTAACACAATTAATAGTAAACTTCACATTCATCGCGATTTTTCATCTGTCATAAGATATAGTTACTCAGCTTTATGCCATTTTTATTAAAATATCATCATTATCTTTCAGAGAATGAAGATTCAGTGAAAATACGGTTAAGCATGATTCTGCTAGATAAAGCTAAGTCTATATTCTATATACAGCTACGTAAAAATACTTTTTTTTAATCAACATTCGGCTTGCCAATGTACCAAATACAGTTTACAACCGTTGTTGAAGGTGCAACTCCTGAAACTTGGGTCAATCAATATATTCCTCACCCTTCTGTTAAATCTCAATTAAAGCGTTTATTGGATATTTTAGGTAGTTTAATCGGACTGTTAATCTTAGCGATACTATTTTTGCCAGTAGCGATCGCCATCAAAATAACTAGTCCCGGACCCATTTTCTTCGTCCAAGAACGTTATGGACTTCAAGGAAAACCCTTTTATATCCGCAAGTTCCGCTCCATGGTTTCCGATGCGGAACAACTCAAATCTTTAGTTGAGAATGAAGCCAAAGGATTAATTTTCAAAAATAAAAATGATTTTCGTGTTACCAAAGTCGGTAAATTTCTCAGAAAAACGAGTATCGATGAACTCCCTCAATTTTGGAATGTTCTCAAAGGAGAAATGAGTTTAGTCGGAACACGTCCACCGACAGCGGACGAAGTAATTCACTATAATCAGCGTCACTGGCAACGTTTAAACGTTAAACCTGGATTAACGGGAGAATGGCAGGTAAATGGACGTTCCCAAGTGAAGGACTTCGAGCAAATAGTTGATTTAGACCTAAGATATCAGAAAAACTGGCATCCTTTCTATGACTTGTTTCTCATTTTCAAAACTATTTATGTACTTCTAGCTCGTGTCGGAGCATTCTAAGTACAACTAACTAGTTAGGGAACCGCTATCTAATTAGATGAATATGAGCATTTAATGATTAGTTTCTTGTCTAACAAAATAATGCTCTGTCTCCGATTTTATCGCAAAATTTACGGTAGGAAATATCAGAATCCCTGGGGGTTGTGAAAAATTTCCTATCTTTTTTATGGAATGCTTCTGAATGATTTTCATTTTGGATAAAGTTGAACTGATATCATGTCTGCTAAATTACTTCAGAGAAGTTCGCTGGATATAATTTGGCAAGATTTCGTAAAAAATCTCCATAAGAGATCAGTAATGAACAGAGTCAAAAATCCAGTCATACTACCATCAACACAAGGAGATATCTACTGTGTAAGAGGTAGGCATGGATCGAGTCAAAGACAAAGTAGTTATTGTTACAGGTGCTGCCCTCGGTATTGGTCGAGCCACAAGTCTGCTATTGGCGAAAGAAGGCGCAAAAGTCGCAGTAACAGATATTCGCCATGATGAAGGCAAAGCTTTGGTAGAAGAGATTCAAGAGCAAAATGGAGAAGCAGTATACTGGCATTTAGATGTTTCCCAAGAGCCTCAAGTACAACAGGTAGTAGGAGAGGTAGCAAAAAAATGGGGTAGGGTCGATGTTCTAGTTAATAATGCGGGGATATCTGGAGTCAACAAACCGACTCATAAAATTACCCAAGAAGAATGGAATGCTGTCATGGCAATCAACGTGAATGGGGTTTTTCTCTGTACGAAACACGTCATTCCTTTGATGTTGAGCGGTGGAGGTGGCAGCATCATTAATATATCTGCTGTTTATGGTTTAGTCGGTTCTCCCAGTGTTCCCCCCTATCACGCTTCTAAGGGTGCTGTACGTTTAATGAGTAAGACTGATGCTGTGTTATATGCAGCTAATAATATCCGTGTTAATTCTGTACATCCCGGCTTTATTTGGACACCCATGATTGAGGATGCATTCAAAAAGCAAGGTTTACCCCAACAGGGAAGAAAGTATCTTGATAGTCTCCATCCCTTGGGACATATGGGTGAACCTGAGGATGTTGCCTATGGAATTTTATACCTAGCTTCCGATGAGTCGAAATTTGTCACAGGGACAGAATTAGTCATTGATGGCGGCTATACTGCTCGCTAATCAGCAAAATCTCTTTGAGATATGTCCAGAGAAATACACTACTGTGCTGTCAACCCCTGCTTTTAAGTATGGGGTTTTCCATACCCTAGACCCTTATTGTTATGAAACACTTGACAAATAGCAACATTTCTTGACAGTTTATCTCGCTATCTATTTCAGTTTGTAACTATTTGCTGATTCCTGACAGCGATATCCTTTAGACTGATGGGCAATAGAAAAATATTTGAAAAGATATTGGGATAAATTCACATGAATTCGCTCAATTTTTTTTGTCATGAATCTGTAGTTGCGATGTCTTCTGTTGCTTGTGTTTTAGGTTTGCTACTGTTGCTGACTTGCAAGCCAGAAGATGACGAGATGGAAGTTACAGAAAGGGTTTTGGTGAAAATGAGCTTTTCTTATTGGCTAGTATATTGTATAGCTTTCGCCATCCAGAAGGTAATTTTACCCGGTTGGGAAGGAATTATTATGACTTTAAAAATTACCACGGCTTTATCATATTTTCTGACATTTTCTTGTATTTTAAGCCTCCCTCTCCATAAATTTGCGATGCGTCAGATTGAAGATTAGATTCACTTAAACTTTGATAGATTTTCAGATCCCCGACTTTTTTAGTCGAGGATATTACTCATGTTCAGGCTATTTTTTCATCGCGATCGCAATTCTTTCTTCTAGCTCTGTTTTTTCGAGAATTGTTAAAATAAATACTTCTTGCACAGTTTTCCCCTGACGAGCAATGACCTTAAAACCCCCCAAAATGGGGACAGACACCCTTAATTGCATTTTTGGGCAGTGTCCTTTCACACTACCAATGACTCCGGGGGTGATGGTTTGAATACCATCGAATTTGCAGAGACGTTCGAGGATGGGAATGAGACCAGAAATGTGAGTGGAGTGGTTCCAAACTAGTCTGCCATCTTTCGGGGGAGTTGCTTTACGAGTGTCTGATTTGGGTTTGGTCATAATTGTTACGCTGCTTCTAGGGGAGCCATGGTTAAACCCGCTCGACGCAGCTGTTGATGATAAAGTTCTGCGGGTTCCTGGGGACCTGTCCAGACAATAGCTTGTCCTTCAAAGTGGATTTGGTTAGTCAAATCCCAAGCGCGATCGCTACTCATCCCCGGAATGTACTTTACCAGACAATCATGTACGTGTTGAAAGGTATTAACATCATCATTTAATACGATAACCTTATAGTTAGGGTAGGGTTTTTGGACAGTTTGAGCGGATTTTCCTGGCGTGACAGTAGGTGCGGTTGCCATGCTATGAACACGAAGCTGGGAAACCATAGGGAAATTGTCTAGAGACTTTTACAAAACTACATTTCAGATTATAGTGTGCCATTGTCAATCCAGAGTGGCGAGTATTTCACGGTATGGGGAAAAGATACACCAAGCAGATGTCAAACCCCAATCCGCATCAGTTCCTATGCAAATTAACGAAAATATTCATATTGGTGAGAAAATCGGATGCACCAGCAAGTGTCTCAGGAGCGAGCTAAGAGCTTGAAAACAGTCTTTTCTCTTCAATATAGTGAAAACTGCTAATTACTCAGTCATAAGTCACTCATCCCCAGAGATATCCCATATTCGTACTCAGTAATCACTGCGATTGAATGTAATTAAGCAAGAAGAAGCATTTGACGCAATACTTGCGAACCACATTTACAAACATCAAGGATTACAACCATGAAAATATCACGTAAACTCAGCCGCGAACTTATGCTCATCGCTCTTGATTTAGCCGATGGTAACGCTGATGACTTAGAAACAATGTGCGATACTCTAGAGGCGATCGCCGCAGAAGGCAGAAAAGAAATTTCAGCGAGAAAGTCATCTAAGTAAAACCATCGATATTGAATTAGTGAATAGACAAGTTTATTGATTTCTTCACTATCTAATAACTGAAATAAAATAAATTGCAAAAATCAGCTAGGAGAAGGTAATTATTATCTTCTCTTTTTTTGTTTATATATCTCTTTGAGTCAAACTCAGCTATTACTCAGCCATAAGTCATGAATATTCATTAATATCCCATATCTGTACTCAGTAATCACTGCGATTGAATGTAATTAAGCAAGAAACAAAGCTCAAAACAAAAAACTAATTTTTTCTATATCTAGCTTTGACTTCGCTAACAAACATATTATCTATTGGAAAAGCAATCCTATGAAACTGATTACTACTTCTAACACTATTTTCAAACAATCTGTCTTAGCTATTTCAGAACTGGCTGAAAACGAAAAAATTGATATTGCTGCGAAAACTGAATTTGAAGTAATTGCTTACTTAGAAATGGGCGACCATCTCAAGTTTACTCTCAAAACAGGATTTCTCACTGGCAGAAATACATGGGTAGCTGATATCAATCATATTGAATTAATTGACGATGATGGATTGAAAATCATTGGCGAATATAAACTCGGTGATAAACTCCCCGCAAAGGTTAATTTACCCGTTCCTTATTTCAGCCAACTTAATAACCAATTTCAGCCGACAAAAACTTGTAATGTGACTTGTGTCGCAATGTGTCTCTATTACTTCGGTATTCGTCCCAAGAACCGCGATCGCCAATTAGAAGATGAACTATTTCAGTTTGTGGAAAGTAAAGGATGGGATAAATACGTCCATGAACATCTGCGGAAACTATTTATAGAATATGGGGTATTTAATGTCTTCAAAACTGAAGCAACTTGGGAAGAAGTCAAAGTACATTTAGCTAATAAAAAGCCAGTGATTATTTCTGGTCAATTTACCCGTTCGGGACACATTATTGTGCTACGGGGATATGACGAAACAGGTTTTTGGGTTAATGACCCCTATGGTGAGTTTTTCCACAGTGGATATCGTACTGATTTAACAGGTGAAAATCTCCACTATTCCTACAAACTTGTAAGCTCAAAAAGCTATAGCGGTTCTGAAAAAACCTGGGCACATTTCCCTGAAAAAAGGTAATCAATTCAGTTTTGCTTCTCAACTTTAATTAACTCATTTCCAACTTTTTGAGAAGCAGATTTTTCAAATACTACCTCGTTCCTTGCCAGAGACAAGGAACGCATAACTTGAGGCTCCAGCCTCAAAAGCATACATAAATATCTCATCAAAGCTCCTCAAAGTCTAGGTAATAGATTTTGATGAAGACAATTTAACTCGCATTCATTTACTTTTTAACCAGGAGAAATTATGTCTATTAAATTCACTGCACCCACAAATCTTGCTAACTTGAAACTTGGTAACATTATCAGCTTTCAAGGTTCTGCTGCCAATGAAATCGTGAAAGTTGAATTAATCGCAGACGCTAACTATAAACTAGGAGAAGTATCTGTTTTTGAAGGTAACTGGACTCTTAACTATCCCTTCAATCGTCCTGGAAAACGCCGCATTACTGCCAATGGTTTTAATGCTAGTAATCAAAAACTCAGCAGCGATGCGATTGAAATTTTACTTGTGGGAGACAAAAGCAACGAAATCGGCATAGATGTTTCCAACCACAATGGTAACCTCATTAATTGGCAAAGTGTGAAAAATAGCGATGTTTCTTTTGCATTTGCTAAAGCTACCGAAGGTATAACCTATATTGATCCATGTTTTAGCGACAACTGGAAACAAATGAAAGCTGCGGGATTAATTCGTGGTGCATATCATTTCTTCCGTCCTTTACGGGATGCAAATGAACAAGCACAGAATTTTCTGAAAGTAGTAGGAAAATTAGAATTAGGCGATTTACCACCCGTTTTAGATTTGGAACATTATCCAGAAGAAGTCGAAAAACAATGGCAACAAATTGATTTAGATGAACGCATTCAACGGGTACAGCAATGGTTGGATGTTGTGGAGCAGGAAACTGGACGCAAAACTTTAATTTATACAAGTTCTGGTTTCTGGAAAACCTACATGGGTGATACACAAGTGTTTACCAAATATCCCTTGTGGATTGCCCACTATACAACAAAACCGCAACCATTAGTACCTGCAAATAATTGGGGTGAAAACGGTTGGTTGTTCTGGCAATATACGGAAACTGGTAGCGTTGCAGGTGTAAGGGGAGATGTTGATAGAAATCGCTTCGCTGGTTCCTTTGAACAATTACTAGCATTTGTTAAGGATTCCTTTGTTGCGTAGTTATCATTACTCAACACTCATTAATTAATACTGTAGTAGTGCGGGTATATTGCCCGCTTTTTTTTGCTCAAATTCCCAGAGATGAAATAATTTTATTCTCTATCTTTTAAATTACCAATTAATCAATATAAATCTAGATTGTATTTTTGATTTAGTTAATTTAATTAAACTATTAAATTTCATACAAACCAGTTAGAACTTATACTTACTCAGCAATGTCACAGTTCTGATCTCACTAATCACCCTGTTTAAATAAGAACATAAGGAAATTAAACAAACGACAGAAATTAATATCGATATGTTTAATTCCTTGTCCACTAACCAATAATATGAGGTGGCTGGAATTATGAAACGCAATATTATCATCAGTATCGACCCAGAAACATTAGAGATTCAACAACCAAATACAGTTTCTTCTTTACAAGAATTTGCCTCTGAAATTTCCACAGAAATCACAGAAAAAGAGGACAGCAATATGCAAACACCTTTGCAATCAGACAGATGGATTTATCGAATTGTTGTTGGTGCTTTGGCTTTAACTTTGGTTTCTTCCGTTGGTGGTGCGGTTTATCTACAAGCTAAGGGTGAGGAAATTCCTGATATTCTCACTGCTTTGGGTTCCGGCGCGTTGGGTGGTTTGGCTGGGTTGTTAGCACCTACACCTGCGAAGGAGTAGTGATAATTGAAAAATTACACACTATAGTCAAAAAAGTAATAGTGTGTAATTCTAATTATTAATAATCTCAATCAGAATAATATTCAATTAGATAAACCTGATTGAGTTAAGTAAAAAACTGTGTTTGCAAACGTCCTATAACCAAATGCCTTTTATTTTTTTCTATTTCATCTTTTTCCAAATTATAATCATTTATTTCGACTGGATAAAATTCTGATTCTTCACACAAGCTCCAACTATAACCAACAATCTCTCCTTTTTTGTTCGTAGATATTCTAAAAAATCCTTTTCCCAATCCACTATAGAAAGCACAATATCTTTTATCCTCGGAGATACAGGCAGAAAAACCATTATTTTTGTATCGAGAATCTTTCTTGCCATGCCCTGAATTGCTCTGATCAATCACGCTGACTTTCCAATGTACCATATCTTGTTCATTTGGTTTTAAATTCTGTATCTCACTAGGAGCTTCTGGAACTCCTGCCACTAGAAGAAGATGACCTGTATTACCACTCTTATCTTCATCTTTTTTATACCTGATTGCAATAATATCCCCAGGCATAACTTTTTTAATATCTGTAATTAATGTGAATTTTTCCTGTTTAAAAATAATCTGATGATAATCTTTTGCCAGAGGTCGTTCTTTACCCATCCATTCTTTAAAAAAATCTTCCTTAACAACACGGCTATAACTGTGGGATAGAAGTTTATTTATAAATCCACTGCAATCGGTCTTAGATACATATTCACAAGCTTCACCTACACCCTTCCAAATAAAAATAGTAGGTCTGTGTTGGTAGTTATTATTTTCCGGGCGTAAGCCTGAGAGCATTTCTAAAGCATCTTTAAGATGTTTAGGTAAAGTTTGTGCTCTTGCTAATAATGATGGGAACACTGTGCCAATAGCACTAACCGAAGTTATAATCGAAGCTTTTTGCAGAAAAATTCGTCTAGATACAAGCATATATACTGAATTTGTTGTAGTGTGACAACTAATTTTAAGTCAGAAAAACGTAGTTTATGACTCATATTTACAGATATAAAGCTCTTTTTGTGCTTCGGGATGATTGTTAAGGTAGTCTTTTAACCATAAACAACCTTGCGCTAAAAGCTCATCTAATTTTTGAGAATTCTGAAATTTCGTGTTTTTTTGACTATGAGTATCGATAATTTTCTCTTGAACTCTCAAATCATCTGCACTGATTATCTTATCCTTACGCTCTTCAAGCTTTGCTAGTTGTCTGCCAGAAAAATTCCAAATACGGGCAGTTTTATCGTCTGAAGTAGTAATTACATACTTTCCGTCAGGACTAAAAGTCGCACTATTAACACGATCTCTATGTCCTCGAAGAACGACTAATGTTTGACCCGATAAATTCCACAGACGTGCAGTACCATCCCAAGATGCAGTAACGATGTGTTGACCATCAGGACTAAAGCTGGTACGAAAAACAGAAGCGTTATGTCCCCTAAGAATAGCTACCCGCTTACCAGGCAATTCCCAAACACTAGCAGTATCATTGCCAGAACCAGATGCGGTAACGATGTACTGTCCATTTGGACTGAAATTTGCGTCGTTGACATAACTCTCATCATGTTTTAGCACTTTTAGCAGTTTCCCTGATAAATCCCATATACGAGCAGTGCTATCCCTAGATGTAGTGATGATGTGTTTTTCATTAAGTCTTAAACCAGTAATTTCTTCTTTATGCCCTTTGAGAACAGCTAAAGGCTTACCTGACAAATCCCATATACGGGCAGTACCATCCCAAGATGCGGTAACAATATGTTTTCCATCAGAACTATATTCGGCTCTGGTCACACGGTCTTGATGCCCCTTTAAAACAGCTAATGTTTGACCCGACAAATCCCATAGGCGTGCAGTACCATCCCAAGAGGCGGTAATGATGTGCTGTCCATTAGGACTAAAATTGGCACGAATAACAGTTTTAGTATGTCCAGCGAGAATTGCTAGCTGTTGACCAGATAAGTTCCATAATTGGGCGGTATTATCATCTGATGCAGTGACAATGTACAGACCGTTAGGGCTAAACTTGGCACTATTAACTCCTTTTCTATGTCCTTTGAGAATAGCTATCTGTTTGCCAGATAAATCCCATAATCGGGCTGTTTTGTCATCAGATACGGTAACGATAAGCCGTCCGTCAAGGCTAAAACTTGCATCACGAATACTTTTTCGATGCCCTTCAAGTTCATTTTGCAGCTGAATATTATCGAGAATTGTCTGCAAATTGGAAATTGGAACTTGAGTTGGATAGCGATCGCCTTTGACTAGTTCTTTTAATTCTTGTGCTGTAATCATCGCAGAAAATACAGCTTCTAGTTGCTGGAACTCAAACGTTTTTAAAGCGTTTTTGCTTTGTCTCTCTAAGTTTTTAACTGTAACTGCAACCGTTTCTTTTCTGAGTTCCTCAGCTTGGTAAGCAAGAGTTACACCAGTTATTGCTCCCAGTAGAGAAATAATTAAAAAAACTGAACCAAATCGAATTCGAGAACTAGCTTTCTTATTTGCCTGCTGTAATATTAAGTTGGCTTGTCTTTGAAGTTCTATCGCTTCGCGTTTATCAACTTCCTGACTAGCTGCAATAAATTTATAATCAATATCACTCAAACTTTTACCTGCTGCCCAAGCCAAAGTATCTTCTAAAGCCTTCCCCCGCAGTAAACGCGAATCATCCTGATAATTAGAAGCAACCCAAGCTTGAAAAGATTCATTATAGGGACGCAGAGAAGCTAAAATTCGGCTACACCATTCTTCCTTGAAAACTTCCAGATAAATACGGTTATAAATTTTTAACTTACCATCCCGCTTTACCACCAATCCTGTTAACCGTAGTTCCATTTGTTCCAAACTATCATCCGCATCGATCGCACCTTGGGAAACTATTTGCTGACATAAACCCAACAAAATACCAGTTCGTTTCTCACCACTGTGCATTATGCGATCGCGGATTGTTCGTAAATGTTCTGGTTCGTCCTGAGATTCCCAATTTTTGATTATTTTTTCCCTAACGATGGTTTCCAGATGTACTGCTTCTTCTCTAGGAGAAACAACTTTACCCTCAGCTAAAACCAATTTACAAACCTTCTGGGTCAAAAATGGTTGTCCCCCCGTCCATTCCAACACCAATTCTATCAAAGCTTGGGGATTACCAATTGCTGCTAATCCTTGTGCGAGGGGTTCTGCTTCTTCTAGTTGAAAACCTGTTAATTCGATGGCTTTACCAATATTAAAAGGTGTGCGATGCTTTTCTTGAATTAAGTCAGATGGTGTCGCAACTCCTAGTAATGCAAAACTTAAGCGTTGATATTTTTGATTTTCTGCCCTTTTATTCCAACAAGCTCGAATAGCTGCAAAAAAATCATCTTTAAAAGTAACATTAAGTAAGCTATCAATTTCATCGATAAAAATGACTATCTGACTCGACACTTGCACAAGCAATACTTGTTCGATAAATTCTGTAAAACATTGAACGGGTGAAAGATATTCTCGTTCTTTTAACCAATTGCGTAAGTTAAATTCTTCAGATAAACTCAAGCTATTAATTAAACTGCGAATTAACCCCCCATACCATTGTTGAGGTGTAATTTCTTGTGTACCAATCGCGGTAATATCAATTGAAACGCAGGCAATTCCCTCTTGCTGTAATCTTTCCATTGTCCGCACTCGCAAGCTCGATTTACCCATTTGTCGGGAATTTAAAACATAACAAAATTCCCCAGCTTTCAGAGCTTGATAAAGTTCTGTATCTGCTTGACGATAAACGTAGGTTTTTGCGTCTGCGGGTAGACTACCTCCTACTTGATATATAGAACTATTTTGAGTATTCATTGTTGAAAAATAGATAGTAGATTGAAACAAGAGACAATGATTTTGGATATTGCCTTACTACTTTTCGTTTGAAAGTCAATACCTAATGTCAGATTGTTGATTTATTACAGTTGGTAGAAACAGAAATTATTGGTCGAGAAAATCAAAGCGATCGCTAAAGTATTCTCGGTACACTTCACAGCCAATTATTACTTCATTACCTACTGATTTTACTAACCCCATCCTGTACAAATTATGGGCTTGTGTGGGTGACACGCGAACTGGACTAGGACTTTTCACAATTGTTTTTAAGACTGCTGCTAATTCGCTATCTTGTTCAATCAGTCGCCAGTAGTGACGAAGCAAGTTACCATATATACCTCTATCGGTAACGGATGTCTGTAGTAATTGTTCGAGGGTAATAGTCGGGTTAAGTTGCAGATTCTTAAATGCTTCTCCTACTAGGTAAGGATGTCCGCCAACTTTATCTATCAATGGCTGAATTTGCTGCAAATCCCTCTCCAAACCGTATTGTTTCGCCAACAAAAGCACCTGCTCTGGAGTAAATTCAGGTAATTCTATGGGTACACCAACATTAAAGGGAGACTCGTTTACTCGGAGAGGAACATACACTTCTGTCGAGTGAGCTATTACCAACCGTAACTGCTTCCAGAGAGGACGAGTTTTTGCTTGTTCATGCCAAGCTCTTAATAATCCTAAAAATTCCCCGGCAACTTTTTCATGGGGAAATATGCGCTCAACTGTATCCAAGCACAAAATCAAAGGTGCAGAAGATTTTGCTAATAAATACTCTTCAAAATAAGCGGTGCAGTTCATTTTTGGTGTAGAAAATTGATCATCCCAGTAGTCTGCAATTCGGTTATCCATGTGCAAACTTTGACTGACACTGACGCAGAACCACTTGAGGAATTTTTCTAGGTTGCTAAAGTTATCGGTTTCAGCATAATGCATATCTACTAGCACGGTGCGGTATCCTTGATGTGCCATTTTTCCCAGAATTCTCGCCATCAAAGATGTTTTCCCCATCCACCCAGGAGCTTTAATTCTCAATAAACCACCAGGTTGGGAAAGGGTTTTGTCACATATTTCCTCAATGGGTGGGCGATCGATATAGATAAAGTTGTCATCTTCGTCTGGGGTAATTACCCCGCTTCCATTTCCATCACCATTTGTGTTCAGGCTTATTTCCTGATTGGAGATATCTTGAATATCTTGCCAATCAAAACCTAATTTTTCGCTAATTTCGCTAAAATTTAACCAATCCACGGGTTTACCGTTGAGGAAATTACTTACAGTTGCTAAGGAAAATCCTAACGTCTCTGCCAAGTCCTTTTGTCGGGGAAAGCCTTGACGTTGCACTGCGAGCTTAACTTTTTCAATATAATCTTTACGTACTCTTACTGAGCGTCCCATAGGTATATCCGGGTTTTATATATATCCAGAATCATACATTGGGTGTTTGATGATATATGTGAAGTCAGTATTAAATTAGATACAAGTCAGTCACGAGCTACTCACACAAGTTACAAGTTCTTGAAATTCCTTTGCTTCGTGTTCTTGAGATTCGCGCGATCGCTAATTACAAAGTTTCATACAACACCCAAATATCACCAAATATACTGAGTTGATTTAAAGTATTAATTTATTCCTGGAAAAGATTTGATTACACAACAGCGATCGCCTGAATAAATATCTCGCAACTTGGATTATTAGGGTTTCGCACCATTCCGCTCAAAAGGCTTTAAAACCAGAGCATCCCAATTTTGCCAAAATACAATTTGTAGTGGGAGCATCTTGCTCCCTGATTTTATACTAATTTGCTGTCAAAGAGAGTAGTCTCTATACTGTCATGGCGACGGTCGGGAAGCAATCTCATTATCCTGAACCATTACGACAAAACCCAACTTGGTATGAGAACGCAGGTGATAAGTCCGCACGACAAAAAACAATTTACACATTTGGGACAACTCTCATCAAAACGGCAAAAATGTACTATCCTTTTCATCCCAATTTACACCCTGACAAAAATCATCCACCCAATTAGCAATTCTGGTCGATTTGATTATCTGTGGACTGATTTCATCTGATGATTTACTCGGTAAATGGCTCAACGACTGTCCAGATGTCCCCATATGACGCTTCCCAACCACAGGTGAATCTGCATATTTCCCATTGTGATGGTGATGATTATCTCTAATAAGGGTCATTTTTCTACCATGTTTCCCATTCCCGTGGATGGCGATCGGCAAGATAGCTTTGTGACCATTTTTACTATCTAAAACCACAGTCAAACAGGAAGTGGTTTGTTTTTTATGCTCTACAACCTGAGATTCGGAGTGAAATTTTTCTGACAACTCATACTTTCTGCATCCATTCACTTTACCTACACCATTACTCCCATAATCTCTCGATGCAGAGTGATGATCCCTTACCTCTGGAATTTCTTCATCAGGATTAAAATTCAAACCTAGGGCATTAATAATCTCATCGGGATTACTATTTAATTCTACTAATAAAGGTAAAATGTCCCCTAATTGCGGTTCTAAAGTTGACAAAGTTGCCAAAATAAACCCAGAAGAAGGACGACGCAAACCATCATAGCTTGCCCAAATACGCATTTTCACCAACCAGGAACGATTCTGAGAATAATAACTAACCCACTTAAGTCGCAAAGATTCACGTAGTTCCTGAATATTCATGGGATTTCATTGAGTAATTAATTGACTAATTCCTGCTGATGAAACCGATAGTAAAACATCTTTGTCACCTTTTTACCCCTAATAAATGCTGTTCTATCAATAGAGCTACTTTTTCAGGACGCACCCTAGGGTAAAAAATCTTCTCAGGTAGTATTAACACCATCGGACCATTACCACATTGTCCCAAACAACCGCTACCTGATATCGTCAATTCCGGTAGGGGTAAAGCTAAAAAAGCAGCTAATACCTTTTCTGCTCCTTGCTTACGGCAAGTGCGATTTTGACATACACGCACAGATAAAGAAATAGGATTATCCATAGGAAACAAGAATGTTGTTAGAAAGCCACAGAATAATTAGTTAGGGAACTGCAAATTCCAAAAATATCAAAATGCTCCAAAATATGTGGTACGGGCATCCCTGCCCGTTTCCTGAGGACAAATAATCATCTAAAAATCGACTACTAAGCCTTTAGACTCCAACCATTCACGGTTAAATATGCGCGATTGGTAGCGAGAACCACTGTCACATAAAATAGTGACAATAGTATGTCCAGGTCCCATTTGCTTTGCTAGGGCGACGGCTGCCGCAACATTTATACCAGTAGAGCCGCCCATGAACAATCCATCCTGACGTAATAGTTGATAAACTACGCGCAATGCTTCTTGATCGTGAATTTGGATGGCATCGTCGGTGGGTACATTTTCCATGTTAGCTGTAATCCGACTATTACCAATGCCTTCTGTAATAGAACTTCCCTCTAGTTTGATTTCTCCGGTTTTAACGTAGCTATAAAGTCCACTACCCATAGGATCGGCAACCACACATTTAATTGCAGGATTTTTTTCTTTCAGATACATTGCCACACCCGCAAAAGTTCCCCCCGTACCAGTTGCTGCCACCCAACCATTAACTGTACCATCGGTTTGTTGCCAAATTTCCCTACCTGTGGTTTCATAGTGGGCAAGACGATTGGCTAGGTTATCAAATTGATTTGCCCAAATGGCATTTTCCATTTCTGAAGCAATTCTCCCTGAAAGCTTGACGTAGTTATTTGGATCTTTATAGGGAACTGCTGGAACTGGACGAACTTCCGCTCCCAGCGATCGCAAAGCATCCATCTTCTCTTGGGACTGGGTATCAGGAATGATAATTAGACACTTGTAACCCTTGGCATTACAGATATGAGCTAAACCGATACCAGTATTTCCCGCAGTTCCTTCTACTACTGTGCCCCCTGGTTTAAGTAAACCTTTTTTTTCTGCATCTTCAATCATATACAGAGCTGCACGGTCTTTGACGGAACCACCAGGGTTCAGAAATTCGGCTTTACCAAGAATTTCACAACCTGTCTCTTGACAAAAACTGTTTAAGCGAATCAGTGGTGTATTGCCGACTGCACCGATAAAACCATTCTTGATATCCATATCTGATTTTCCTGTTAGCTTACTTATAAAAATTTTTGCCTATAGTGGTGCTATTGGGACTTCTAAGAAAGGTAAAATTTCCAAAATTACCCCAAATATTCACCTCTGCTCCTCCAAGAAGTCTATTGTAAGAGTTTTTGTTACTCATCTTGTTGCAAGTGAGAGTCCGTGGGGAATACTAGTGATGTGACGGTATATTACAGCCATAGACAGAGGTCAACCTCTTGGCATATGGTGATTACCAAATGCTGATACCAAAAGCATTTTCCACTTGTCACCTGTTCCCTAAATATCAAAACAAGTCTGAGAATTGAATGATCAAATATAGCCAAACCGGACTATCATCTTCTCATAATTGTTTACTTCTCTAACTGATCAAGTCAGTCAAAAATTTATATTCCACCTACTTATACACACTGATTGATGACTATTTATTTCCAACTAATCAGCCATGGTAAATTTTTGTTCTGATGATAATAATAATCGGATTATTTGAGATGAAATCTTTATCTAGTGTGGCAAGTATTTATATCCTGAATTATAATGAACTGTATCATTTTGTAATCTCAATAGTAGTTCCCATAGCTAAAGGTGCTGAATAATGATGAATACTTCTGTGGAAATCGTCAAACCAAGTGGTAATTTAGATGTAACTCAGTCCCAAGAGTTTCGCAAGAACATTACTGATACATTGGAACAGGGTGCCAAGATTGTTTTGGTCGATTTTCAGAATGTCACATTCATGGATAGCTCTGCTTTAGGAGCATTAGTTTCAGCCTTTAAAACTCTTCGAGCATCTGATAGTAAATTAGTCGTTTGTTCCATTAATGAACAAGTAAGAATTTTATTTGAGCTAACTGGTATGGATAAAGTATTTGAAATTTTCCCTAACCAAGACGAATTTCAGAAAACTATTTTTGCTCGCAATTAGCTAAAAAGTATTTCTAGAATAGATAAATCATCTTCAAAAGTTTCTTGAGAATTAAAACTTACTAGGTAATTGAGTATCTGATCGAGTTGGTTACTTGGATGATGCTGCAAATTGCCTAGCATTTTAATGAAAGCTTCTAAACCCCAGAGACTGCCATCCTTTTGGGTAAATTCGTAGGCACCATCACTAAAAATATATAGGGTGCTATTTTCTTCTATATGGCAAAATTCATCAACATATTGAGCTTGGGGAAACATTCCTACGGGGATGCCAGGTGTGCGTAGATGTTTAATTTCTTTGCCATGGGGTTGTTGTGTGATCAGGATAGCTGGTGGATGTCCTGCACTGGCATAGATTAGCTGGCGCTGAGGAATATTATAGACACCATACCAGATTGTAAAGTATTTATCATTCTGGTAACTCATTTGGAAAGTATTATTTAAGGCGCGTAATACTTCACTAGGTTGATAATAATTGAGGCTTTTTAAGGCGCGCGATCGCAGTAAATTTAATACAGATACCGATGGGAGAGTTGCCCTGAGTCCATGACCAGCAGTATCGAGTAAATAAATTGCCAAATAATCGGGGTCTAACCAATAATAATCAAAGCAATCACCACCTAATTGTCGAGAAGGAAGAAAGCGATAATTAATGTTAATCGGTTCTGCCATTGGTGGTGGTAAAAGAGAACAAACATACTCAGCAGCTTCGGTGAATTCTGCCTCTAAAATTTGTTTTTGAGTTTGTAAATCTCGGCTCATTTGATGGAGACGTAAACCCGCTCTCACTCTAGCTTTTAGTTCATTTGGCTCGATGGGTTTAGTGATAAAATCATCCGCTCCCGCATCTAGCCCTTTCACGCGATCGGCAACAGAATCTAAGGATGTCAAAAGAATAAAAAAAGTCGTTGATAAACTTGGTTCTGTTTTAATTCTTTGGCAAACATCTAATCCACTGATACCAGGCATAATCCAATCACAAATGATTAATGCTGGTTGGTAATGTAATGCTTGCTTAATTCCAGATTCTCCATCGTTAGCACTAATAACTTGATAACCCTGTTTTTCCAACATTCTTTTGAGAAGAACTTGTACGGTGGAGTCATCATCAATAATTAAAATTTGAAATGAGGTTGTCATTGGTCAATAGCCGATAGTCAATAGTCATATCAAGTCGATTTCATTACTGTCTTGATTGGCAATAGCCTGAGATTTCAGGAAGGCAAAACTGAGGGTTTTACCGACTTTCGGGACTCTTGCAAAGCAATAACTTTATAGAGATGAAAGAGGATTTAACCACAAATTTATGGTACGTTTCAATTGGTGCAAATCACGGTAAATTTCTTGCTTAAACCATTGTCCTAAAGCATCAAAGGGATTAAAGTCTTTCCCTGCTTGCCATTTGACATCTTGACCTAGGGGTGTCAGATGATTACCCGTCAGAGTTTGTGTTGTCACCATCTCTGCAAAAAGTTGGTTTAATAACTCTGTTAACCCTAGAGATTGATCTAAGGTATCGTTGGTAAATTTAATCAATAGGTTACGACGAACTTTGTAGCTGCTTTGAATAATTTGATTGGTTTCTAGGGGGGAAGGAGTAAATTCAACATTAAAATTTGAACTTAATTGACTATTGAACTGTTGAATCAGGGGGATAGCATCACGAGCAGCATAATTATTGTAGGAAATCAAGATATTCCCAGCTCTTTCAACGTCACATAAACTACCAATAAGTAGGTGTAACTTGCATCCCATGCTATGCCCCACACCGTAGATAGGTAAATAACCTGATGGCAACAGAGAACGCTCTTCTAACCGAATTAATGCACGCTCAAAATTCCGTAATACTTGCTTGGCGATCGCCACATGATCAAGGGTATTCACAAAGGGTGTGGCAATAACCATAAAACCTTTCCCAGCTAAAGACTCTAGCAGTAAACGGTAGGTGAGATGGGGCGCAGTTGCCACAAATGCCCCTCCGAGGAAATGAATTATACCAATAGGATTACGAGGGACTAATATCCAATTGCCAGAGATTTCTATCCAGTCCATGGGGTTAGCGATCGCTTCAGTTAACACTTTTTTATGTTAACCCTAGGGAGGCAAGGTAGGGAGAAAATCCCCCCATCTCCCAAGGAAAATATGACTTCACCCTACAAAACTTCCGAACCCTGTACCCTTTTCACCCATTCACGTACCTGTGATATTATGGGAGACTGCTGCATATTTTTTAGAAATAAATCAATCGGACAACTATGGCTTTAACGCAACAGCGCAAACAAGAAATCATGACCCAGTATCAAGTACACGAAACAGATACAGGCTCTGCTGATTTGCAAATTGCGATGCTAACAGCACGCATTAACCGTCTCAGCGAACACCTACAAGCCAACAAAAAAGACCACTCCTCCCGTCGTGGACTCCTAAAGATGATCGGTCAGCGTAAGCGCCTGTTATCCTATATCATCCAAAATGACAGAGAACGCTATCAAGCCTTAATCGCTCGTCTAGGAATTCGTGGATAAAAGTCAAACCTATGTCTGGTGAATCTGAAAGCCCAAACTTACCTTTTGAGCCAAAAAGTAAGCGCCCAAAATCCTCAAAAGCACAAAGCAAGTCCCCAGTTAGCAAGCAAGAATCAGAGAAAAAATCAGAAAATCAGCCACCTTTCACGAAAGAAGAAATGGCTATTCCCAAAGTTGTCAGCCAACGCATGGTTAAGCGCGTAGCTTTCTTCTCTGGGATACCAATGTTTTTAGGTATTACTACTCTAGTTGCTAGCTACTTTCTCCTGACCATGGCACAGATTAAATTAGCTCCCATTGCCGTCTTGTTAGTCAATATGGGATTTTTTGGTCTCAGTGTCTTGGGAATCACCTATGGCGTTCTCTCTGCTTCTTGGGATGAAGAGAGGGCAGGAGGTTTAGTCGGTTTGAGAGAATTTAATACCAACTGGGGACGAATGGTAGAAGGTTGGCGCGCCACAAGGCAAAAAAAGGTTTAAAGCTTGGTGTCAGCTTCCAAGATATGACCACTGCCAAAAGCAGAGATTGTCAGCAAATGTTGAAGTTTGTCAGAATAAACTTCAACATTACTATTAAAAGTATTAGAAAATTAATGTTTAGAGGTCGCAATTTTTTGCGATGATATCTTATTGGTACAAAATCTCAAAATGTACTGGAAAACAAATTATTATTTATTGACTAGTACACCTTTGCTCTTAGCATTCAGCTATTAGCCTTTGGCAAAAGTATAAGAATAACTCAACCAATCAGGGAATATAGCATGATTATTGTCATGAAAATTGGTTCTCCTGAGGCGGAAATCAACCGCATCAACGAAGAACTAACCACATGGGGTCTCTCACCAGAAAAGATTGTCGGGAAGCACAAGGTCGTTATTGGCTTAGTTGGGGAAACCGTTGATCTAGACCCCTTACAAATCCAAGAAGTTAGCCCCTGGATCGAGCAGGTATTACGGGTAGAACAACCCTACAAGCGCGCTAGTCGCCAATATCGTCACGGGGAAGCATCAGAGGTGATTGTGAATACCCCCGATGGTGCAGTAACCTTTGGAGAACACCATCCTTTAGTGGTGGTAGCTGGTCCCTGCTCCGTAGAAAACGAAGAAATGATTGTGGAGACGGCAAAACGAGTCAAAGCTGCGGGGGCGAAATTCCTCCGTGGTGGAGCTTACAAACCTCGCACATCTCCCTATGCATTCCAAGGACACGGGGAAAGCGCTCTAGAGTTACTAGCAGCAGCACGGGAAGCCAGTGGACTGGGTATTATCACCGAAGTCATGGACGCTGCGGACTTAGATAAAATTGTCGAAGTCGCCGATGTCATCCAAGTTGGGGCGAGAAATATGCAAAATTTCTCCATGTTGAAGAAGGTGGGAGCGCAACCAAAACCCGTACTTCTGAAACGGGGCATGTCTGCCACCATTGAAGAGTGGTTGATGGCAGCTGAGTATATTTTGGCAGCCGGTAATCCGAATGTGATTCTGTGTGAACGGGGTATTCGTTCCTTTGATAGACAATATACCCGTAACCATTTGGATATCTCTGCCGTGCCCGTGTTACGAAATTTAACACACCTACCAATCATGGTTGACCCCAGTCATGGTACCGGTTGGGCAGCCTATGTACCATCTATGTCCATGGCAGCGATCGCCTGTGGTTGTGACTCCCTGATGATTGAAGTTCACCCCAACCCGAAAAAAGCTCTTTCCGATGGACCACAATCCCTCACACCAGAAGCTTTTGACCAATTGATGCAAGAATTGGCTGTTATCGGTAAAGCTGTGGGACGCTGGCAACAACCAACTGTTGCCGTAGCTTAGAATTGCTAAGGGGTGAGGAGGATAAATTCCTTATCCCCTAGGAATCCTCCCTATCCTCGACCTTTTTGAGCGCTACTGTACCACCGGAATAAAACTTTTGAGAGTTTTTGGGGATCATGGCGAACATAGCCCATTTCATCCTCATACATGACATTGGCTGAGACAATACGTCTACCTAAATGAGTGATAGTTTCCCGATCCACAAATACAGGATGGGAGTTCTGTTGAGCATAGCGAATAAGGGCACGAGCCGAAGGTGTCTTCTGATGCACCAGCACCGCATTAAATAGCTTTCTACCACCACAAGCAGCATCAATTGCCCGGATATGGTCAGCGACTGTATATCCTTGGGTCTCTCCCGGTTGAGTCATGATATTACAGATGTAAATACAAGGTATGTTGCGCGTGGCGATCGCATCTGCAATATCCGGAACCAACAAGTTTGGAATCACACTGGTATATAAACTACCGGGACCCATAATAATATAATCAGCTTCTTTTATCACCTTCAGCGCCGCAGGTAAAGCCTTAGGTTTGGCTGGAGTACAACCAATTTTGACAATACTTCCCCCAGCTTCTGTAATTTTTGATTCCCCCTCAATCCGGCGACCATCGGCTAATTCTGCCCAGAGACGCACATCAGTTAAGGTTGCAGGTAAAACCTGTCCCCGAATAGCTAGCACCTTAGAACTTGCAGCCACTGCCCTTTCTAAGTCACCAGTAATTTCACTCATCGCTGTTAAAAACAAATTACCAAAACTGTGCCCTGTTAAACCATCACCTGCACGAAAACGATATTGAAATAATTCTGTTAATAACTTTTCTTCATCAGCCAAAGCTGCCAAGCAGTTACGAATATCACCAGGGGGCAACACACCAAACTCTTGCCGCAAACGCCCAGAAGAACCCCCATCATCCGCAACGGTAACGATCGCTGTAATATTGGCACTGTAAGCTTTCAAACCCCGTAATAAAGTCGAAAGTCCTGTACCGCCACCAACCACCACAATTTTCGGTCCCCGGTACAATCGACGATGAGCTAATAAGACATCAATCAGTTCTTCATCTCCATCCGTTCTCAGAACTTCCGTAATTGAACCAACTGTACGAGTTTGCCCCCAAAGTAACAACAGCAAACCACACAGCAGTACCAATGGACCACTGATATAGTTCGGTAAGATGTTGGTAATCGCTCCTAAAAAACCCCTCAATAACTCCAATGCCCAAAAAATGGGGCTGAGTTTTACCCAAATTGCTAACCCCAGACTGGCTAGGATTACCCCCCCCATACTAATTAACAACCAACGTTTTACAGATAGTCCAGGAGATAGCCACTTGAACCACTGGTTCACACGATAGGGAGTGTGACGACGTGACTGCTGTTGCAGGGTATTTAGGGCTTGTCGAAGAAAACCAATTGACATACCTGTTCTCAAGCAGTGGTATAAACTAATGATTAACAGAAAATGTACACAACCTGGTTGTAATTCCAGGTATGGGATTATTAGATTTACTCTAGGAAGGACTGTCAGTCAACAGAAGCGACAGGGCATCTGTACTATAATTCAATACTTCCATGTTGACTAAAACCATAGTGCAAAAGTTGCCAATCTGCCTAGTAAAAAGACTGACAGGAGAGTTCACCAAGATTTATGGAACAGCGAATTTTAGGACTGGATCCAGGGTTTGCGATTCTGGGCTTTGGTGCCATTACCTGTAATCAAAATTCGACCCAGCCCCAGGAAAACTCCGTAAAGATGCTAGATTTCGGAGTCATTAGAACATCAGCCGATACGGAAATGGGACAGCGACTCTGTACTTTGTATGATGATTTACATACCCTAGTTGGGGATATCCGACCAAATTTAGTTGCCATTGAAAAATTATTTTTTTATCGCATGGCAAATACCATTCTAGTGGCTCAAGCTAGGGGTGTAATCATGCTAGTCTTAGCACAACATCAACTGCCCTATGTAGAATTCACTCCAGCCCAAATTAAGCAGGCTCTTACAGGATACGGGAATGCAGACAAACATGAAGTTCAGGCAGCCGTGGGACGAGAATTAGACTTAGACGAAATACCACGACCAGATGATGCTGCCGATGCCTTAGCTGTAGCTCTGACGGCATGGTATCAATTGTAGCAATATCTTCAAGGCTGAAGCAATTTTTAAGGGGGTAGGGAGTAATGAGTTGGGGTAGGGAGTAACAAGATTAATTTACAAGCTAAAGTTTCCTTTGTAGACTACTAGCCTGGATGATTCTGTTTTTCGCAAAATGTGAAAAATGTCAATTTTTTGTGGAAAAACTTACGATTTTGCTTCATCAATCACAAAATTTCGATAAATCAAAAGTCATCAGATATAGAATATAATTCAGTAATATTAAAATCCTTTGCTCAGTTGCAAGGTGCAAATAAACAAAACCTCAGAAGACTGCTAATAGTTAATGGCTAACTGCTTTCTGTTCGTCACGTTAGCTTTGTCTGTAGGGATTATCACTCTATTGCCAAGTAACTATAGTCTGTTTCCGAAGGCAAGTTTATTCACCACAATACTGAATTCTCAAAAGCAAAGGTCTTGATACAGTCTATCAAACGCCCTTATATTTCCGCTTCTTGGGGGCAAACAACAAATAAGTCGGCAGCGAGATATCCTCGATGCATATTTTGTGACGCTCGTTTACTGAACAGGTGAACCGAAGCGGATATTTGGCACTGTATCAACTGTTCTAGCTCCAAATGTCTCTGATTTTGGGCAGGGAAATACTTTTTCTTTTGCAAATGTAGGGAATCTAGTACCACCATGGAAGCAAGGAAAGGAGTCAATTTACAGCAACATTGGGGAGCATTAACCTTTGCAGCGAAACAGGAACGTCTGGAATTACTGCAACGATTTTTGCTGGAGTATAGCTTTGAACCACAACTCCAACAGAGTGCAACTCATCTAGAAGACCGCATCCAAATTTTATATGAATTGGGTTTGGTCTACATAAGTATGGGGGAGTTGAAAAAAGCTGAAAGTGTGTTTCAGGGTGCATTAGAGTTAATTTGCCAAAATTCGGATTTTGCTGCTACCCAAGCGACAATTTTCCACCAATTAGGATGGATTTATTCCCTTCTTGGGCAAATTAAACAAGCACGTCAAGCCTACCAAAAATCTTTAGAACTGAAGGAAACTATCGGTGATATTGCTGGTAAGGCAGCTACATTACACAAGTTAGGGGTAATTTGTGTGCATCAGGGGGATACAAATCAAGCGATCGCCCTGTTTCAAAAATCCCTACAATTGAGTGAAAGCTGTGCAGATATCCAGGGTAAGGCGGAAAATTTACATAATTTGGCGGAGATTTATGCCGAACGAGGAGAGATTAAACAGGCGATCGCCCTTTATCAAGACTCCCTAGCGCTGAAGGCGGAAATCGGTGATATTCAAGGTAAAGCTGTGACTTTACACGACTTAGCTGGAATTTACGCCGATCAAGGCAATATCGCTAAGGCAGTTTCTCTGTGGCAACAATCCCTAGATATCTTTACTGAACTCGGTGACTTCTCTGGTAAAGCTACCACCACTAATAACCTCGCTGGAGTCTACGCACAACAGGGAAAAATTGACAAAGCCATTATTCTCTGGCGACAGTCTTTAGATATCTATGCAAGTATCGGCGATGTTCAGGGACAAGCCGCCACATTGCACAACCTTGGTAGTATCTACAGCGATAGTGGGGAATTAGAGGAGGCGATCGCCCTCTTCCAAGAATCTCTGGAATTGGAAATTAGCATTGGCAATATCCACGGACAAGCAATGACTCTGTGGTGGTTAGGAGACTTAGCACAACAACAAGGAAAGGTAAAAGTTGCTCTCAACTACCTTTACCAATCCCTTACCCTCTTCCAAAGTCTCCAATCCCCCGATGCACAAACAATTCAAGAAATTATTTTCCGGCTGAAAAGCTGAGATTACACATAGCTACAATTAACCCCAATACTTGTCGGTATTATATTTCTCATTCTTGTGAGGTATAGAAGAACCCCTCCCCAGCCCTCCCCGAAATCGGGGAGGGTGCCCGATAGGGCAGGTGGGGTTGTATTTCATCTGATTGGGAAACGCTTTACCATAAACCCTGGCTGGAAGTGAAAAGTCAGGGTTTATTATATTTATGGATTCTACCTTCTGCAAAAATTCTTACCATTGTAATATCGGCTGGAGTGCCTCAAATCCATTTTCCCGATAAATGCGTATCTATAGTAAGAAGGTTAAGCCATGGTAAACAAAACTTCCTGTTACAGTAAAATTTCTATCTTCTATGTCAGTTATATACTTAGGTATAATCCTATCGGTGAAGCAAGTTAAATCATGGCAGTAAAACTTTTACCGTAAATTCACAGATGTGTTTAACAATAAAGTTTAATCATGTTAAATTGTGATATTAAAGCATAATTCTAGTTTTCATGGGAAATTAAGGGATATTTAAGATGAATATAATTGACTCAATTCGCAGCAAAAATCAACAAAAAATTATGGATAATCCGGGCAATATATGGGCAAATAAGTACCCAAAACTGGCAAAATTATCTTCAAAATTTCAGACAAATTTACCATTTTTGCTTGCCTGTAGTATTTTCTTAATCACAATTAGTTTAGGTAGTCCCACCTTATTATTTTGTTTATTATTTGGTAGCCTGATTATCACAATTCTGCAACAAATCAGATGGCAAGCACAATTGCCTAAAAAATATATTTTACCATTACAAATACTCGCGATCGCCGTTATTTTAACTGCCTTTTGGTTAGATTATTTTGCGGCTCCTGCCCAAGCACAATTCTTTAAGAAAGCAGAGGACTTTTTCACTACTAGCCTTTCCCAAGGAACCACAAATAGTAGCGGTTCTCAAACAGCAATCAGCCTGATATTTAATATTCTCCGGGCAATTTATCTCCTTTATATTGCAGTTTCCTTAGTTGGTGTCATTAATGCAGTGCGGAAAGATGAAGATTGGCAAACTGTTGCCAGAACTCCCTTGTTAGTGGTGATTGCTGTCACCATTGCTGACGTACTCACAGGATTTATCATTGGGGATAGTAGTAAATAATCCCAACCTAGGGGGAAGTGAGATCATCAGTAATGAAAAATCTCACTGCAAATTTCCCCAACCATCTCAATCTCAACAAAGAGAATCCGATGAATAATGAATCAGAAAAAGATTTTCGACCTGTCAATCAAATTCTCGGAGCGCAGCCTTCCCTAGGTCCAATTCCTGCCGATCAGGTATTACCATGGACATTAATCGCCCTTGTCTCCTACTTTATCATTAATGGTATTTTTGGAGGATTATTTACCGATGACTTTCAGAAATGGCTGTGGACAATCCTACTTGCAGCTTGGGGGATGGCAACATGGTGGATATTAACTGGGGGGAGAAGTTGGCGTTTTTTGAGCAAATTTATTGGTGTTCCTACCTGGACTAGAGGTTTTGCCCGTTATCAAAGTTTGCTTTTAATTAACTATGAAAGAAAAAATCGGCAAACAAAGCGTCGCAAGCGGTGAAAGACTTACACCTTTTGAAGATGCTTTACATTTAGCCACAATGTTACGTTTTTCCTTAGAAGGACGAGATATCGGAGCTTATATATTAACAAAAGGAACACAAAAAGATAGATTTTGTTTTGTTTTTGGGTTTGAATGTCGAGGGATTCATACCACCCTAAGACAGGAGCAAATTGATACTATATTTAGTAATATTGAAGTTGGGTTAAAAGATATTCCCGAAGGTGAAAAAATTACATTTCACCTGGGTTCATTCAGTAATGATACGCAACGTCAAGCAGAGCTAGGGGAGTTAATTAGGGCAACATCTTCCCGTGATATTCAGTATTTACTGATGGCAGAACGTGCTAGGGTGCAAGAACTCACCCGTGGGGGGATTCGCAAACCAAAATTTCTGCGGGTATATGTCACCTACACCGTTGAACCAGATTCAAACCGTAGCGATGATTGGGTAGAAAAACTCCTCGCAAGGGTGGAAACTTGGTGGTTAAAGTTTAAGGGAGAATTAACAGAAGTTGAGCAGCAACGGATTGAAACTCTGATTACCAATGCTTATAAAAATGGGTTTTTCCGGTGGGAGCAAATTCTCTCTAACCAAATGGGTTTGGATGTGAAACCTTTAACAGCAGATGAATTATGGGGAGAAGTTTGGCGCAGATTTAATCAAACAGAACCGATAGACATTCCCCAGTTAATTACTTTAGATGAGCATGGTTTACATGAGTCCGTCAACTCCGATTTAGCTAGTAGTAAATTACTTCTAGAGAATATCCACGGTACCACTTTACTCTTAGAATCCGATGTCCCCATTGCCGATCGCCGTTGGGTAAGAATCAAAAATCAACATATCGGGGTGATGACGTTTCTGGAAAAACCCGGTGGTTGGGGCAGTAAAATTGCCCAGTTGCGGTATCTTTGGGAACTGCTAGCTAGGGAAACCATTGTCAATACGGAGATATTTTGTCAGTTGACGGCAGCAAATCCGGCGATCGTCAAAAATACCCTGCAAAGGGTACTGAAACAGTCAAATATGACTGCCCTGATGGCTCAGGAGAAAAGCCGTACCATCGATGTCAGCGCCCAATTGAAGCTGAAAAAGTCCGTAGCTGCTCAGGAGCAGTTGTATGAGGGAGCCATACCCATCTATGCAGGTATTGCGATTTTAGTCCATCGTCCGACACCGGAAAAATTAGACGAAGCTACAAGGTATATTGAAAACTGCTTTCAGCGTCCGGCGCGGGTGATTCGGGAGACAGAATATGCTTGGAAAATTTGGTTACAAACCCTGCCGATAGTTTGGGAAGGCTTGATGGCGAAACCCTTTAATCGTCGTCAATTATACCTAACCAGTGAGGTGCCCGGATTAATGCCCTTGGTACTACCCAGGGAGGGGGATAGGGAAGGATTTGAATTAATTTCTGAGGAAGGGGGTTCCCCGGTACATCTAGATTTATTTGCCCAGCATAAAAACCTGGCGCTGTTTGCCACCACCCGCGCGGGGAAATCTGTCCTCGTATCGGGGATTCTTACCCAAGCTCTTGCCCATAATATCCCTGTGGTAGCTCTGGATTTTCCCAAACCTGACGGGACTTCCACCTTCACCGACTATACCCAATTCATGGGGCGCAATGGAGCATATTTTGATATTTCCAAGGAATCGAATAACCTGTTTGAACAGCCAGATTTACGTTCCTTAACACCAGAACAACAGCGCGATCGCCTCCTGGATTATGTCGGTTTTCTGGAATCTGCGCTGATGACAATGGTTCTTGGTTCCTCCAGTGAGAGTCAGTTACTCACCCAAACTGTGCGTTCCGTTCTGAATTTGGCTCTATCTGCCTTTTTTGCCCATCCGGAAATTCAACAGCGTTATACGGAGGCGATCGCTGGTGGTTTTGGTAGTACTGCATGGCAAAATACCCCCACCTTAAACGATTTCATCCACTTCTGTTCCCCAGAACATATGCAACTCGACTCCATCAGTGGCAGGGTGGAAGATGCGTTAAATCAGATACATCTGCGTTTGCGGTTTTGGCTCTCTAGTCGTGTCGGCAAGGCTATCTCATCCCCCTCTAGTTTCCCCACAGACGCACAATTACTAGTTTTTGCCCTGCGAAACCTTTCGGACAGCGAAGACGCGGCAGTTCTCTCCCTGAGTGCCTATTCTGCGGCTTTACGGCGGGCATTAAGTAGCCCAGCTTCTATCTTCTTTATTGATGAAGCGCCAATTTTGTTTGAATTTGACCAAATTTCCGACTTGGTGGGCAGAATCTGCGCTAACGGTGCGAAAGCCGGGATTCGGGTGATTCTCTCAGCCCAAGACCCTGATACTATCGCCAAGTCTAAGGCTGCCTCGAAAATTTTGCAAAACTTAACTACCCGCTTAATTGGACGAATTCAACCCGTTGCCGTGGATAGTTTCGTGAGTATTCTCAAATATCCGAGGGAGATTATTGCTCGTAATGCTTCGGAAAGTTTTTTCCCCCGTCGCGAAGGAGTCTATAGTCAATGGTTGCTGGATGACAATGGAATTTATACTTTCTGTCGCTATTATCCTGGTTATGAACAGTTAGCAGTGGTGGCAAATAATCCCCAAGAACAAAGTGCAAGGCAGAAAACCATGGAGGATATTGATGATAAGTATCAGGCAATTTCTACCTTTGCACGGCAACTTTTGGCAAGTTTGAAAGGAGGGTAATAGATAATAGATTTGATGACTTGATGGAGTTACTCAACTATTGACTATCCTCGGAGGAATATCTCATTTCTAATTATTCCTATATTGCCTATGAAAAAGACAAAGAGCAAATGAGATGTTTTAGTCAGTCTAATATCCAATCTCAATTTTCAACTGGATAAACCCTTACAAATTATCTCAGAATATGCGCAAAACATTGATTTTTACCCTAGTTTTTACTTCCCTAATTACTCTCCCTGCAGTTGCCCAACTCGGTAAAATCTGGACAGACTTTCAATCCTATTCTGTAGATTTGCAAAATTATTATCGCAATAATGTCTACACTAAATTTCGACCACTGGAAATTCAGACACAATCAGCAATTACGAATGCTAATGGGGCTTTAAATCTTCCTAATCCTATCGGTTTAGAGCAGCAAGTGACTAATGATATTATCCTGAACTCCTTTGGGGATGAATTTGAAAATAATCCGGCAGTAAATGCAGTGGGAGTTAGTAATAATATTAATCGTTTACTCACAGAAGGGGCAGTATTAGGAATTTTGGGTTCTGCTGGACAAACAAGATTAAAAGGCAAGTTGATAGAGACTGATAATATTATTAAGGAAATCGCCGCAGAAACTAGCAGTCTAGACAAGATTCAAAATGGCTTGGAAAATACAATTAAAGCTGACCCCAAGTCACCGGAGACGGCAGCAATTTCAGCCCTAGCCAACTTTATTATTAATCAAATTACTGTACAACTAAAAGCAGTCAGAATTCAGGAAAGACAAACAAAATTGAATGCAGAATCTTTGGGACAAACAATTCAATTAAATCAATCTTTGCAATATTCTAATTTAAATTTAGCGGCAATTTCCCAACAATTAGAGGTGACAAACCGCTCTCGCAGGGTAGATGAAGCAGCAGAAGCAGCAAGGTTATTACGGGTGACTTCCCAGGTAGATTTATTCGGTAGGGAGGAGAAAAAATAATTACTTATTAAATGTAGAATCTCTCGGAAAAATATCGTAATCTCATGCATTTATATTTCTTACAAATTCTCACGGATACAGGAATAGATAACGCAATTAATAGTGGGGCGATCGCCGCGAAAAATATTGCGGAGGGTTGGGATCAGCAATGGCTAGATTTATTACAAAATGAGACGAAAAATAATCTCTATGGTGCGCTGACTAATTTGGGTATTTTCTTCGCAGTGGGAACCCTATTATTATTCATGGTGCAATGGTTACGGGATGTTTTATATAGTGAGTTTTCCCGTCCCTTCTCTGCCTTAATTTGGCCCTTTATTGTTGTGGTTTTACTCGCAAATTCTGATGGTGGTAGCCCCCTCTCTAACTTAACTTTGGGGGTGAGAAACTTCTTAAATAATATTAATCAACAGGTGGTAACAACTGCCGATGCAAATTTGGTATATCAACAAGCAATTAATATGAGTATTGCCGAAGATATTGTCGGTTCTTTATTACGTCCTTGCCAAGCATTGAGCGGAGAACAACAAACTAGATGCTTTATTAAAGCTAACGATAAAGTTAGTCTGCTCTGGCAAGAATATCGCAATTTATATGGCGATCGCCCTTGGATTAGTCGCTTAGAAAATAAAGTCAATCAGATAATTTTTACCATCGGAGGTATTTCCGAAAATACTTTTAATGCTTTGTTAGGTTCTAATGTTCAAACCACCATCAAAAGTTTTCTAGTCTCCTTACAATATGCATTTCAAAATCTCATTGAAGCATCCATGCTGTTAATAGCTGCATTAGGACCCCTAGCTGTGGGTGGTTCCCTGCTCCCCGTTGCGGGAAAGCCAATTTTTGCCTGGTTGACGGGATTTTTAGCGATGGGGATTGCGAAAATTTCCTTTAATATAATTGCCGTGTTAACTGCGACAGTCATCGTCAATGGATTAGCAGAAGATGCCAACGCCGACCCAGACTTAATGTGGTTTATAATTTTCCTGGGAATTCTTGCGCCCTTGTTATCATTAATTGTAGCTACCGTGGGAGGAGTTGCCATCTTTAATGCTGCCAGTTATACCACTAATTTGGTGCGGGAGAATAGTTAAATGGTGCGGTTACTACAACAAAAAAAGAAACCCCAGGGAAGTGCGTTGACTTTGTTCGCGATCGCCACTTTTTCCTTACAGTTTTTAGTTCTCCTCTTAATCATCATTCAAGGTTTAACTATCCGGCAATATAATCTCCGTAAACCGCCGAATTTTGTCCAACTTGTGGATGGAAAACCTGTCACCAATACATCAGATTTAGCTAGGGAACCAGAAGCAATCCGCCAATTTATCAGTAAAACCATGATAGCCATGTTTAACTGGTCAGGAAAGCTCCCAGCACAAAATATTGAAGATGTTGCTAAACCCAAAGCAGACACAGGAATTACGATTCCTACAACTCAAGGAGGTGTACAAAAAATTACGACAAGTACCTGGGTAGCAAGTTTTGCTCTTTCCGAAGATTTTCGCAAAGGGTTTTTAAGCAAAATTGCCGAAATCACCCCACCGGAAGTTTTTAGTAATAATCCTAAACAAGCAATTACAGTCGAATTAATTATTAAAAGAGTGTATCCTCCAGTACAAATTTCTCCAGGAAAATGGCGAGTGGGAATGGTGGCAGATTTAATTCAAAGAAAGGAGAATCGTCAGGTAATTACCCCTTTTAATAAGGATTTACTTGTTAAAAGTGTCGATTATTTTGCCTATCCTGTACCGGAAAATATTTCTAACTTACAACAAGCCATATACAGTGTCCGTTCGGAAAAATTGGAAATCTATGAAATCCGAAATTTATGTTTGATTGATGGCTACAATGAGAACAATCCTGATAAATTACAGCGTTGTGGAGGAAATCAAAAATTAGAAAGTTTTATTAAGAGTAATTTTTAAATAACATCATCTATGAAATGAGGGAGAAAATAACCTCTACAGACTACAAGATAATTGCATCAATTTTCTCAATTCCATGAGTCATCATTGCCCCATTATCCATGTTTACCAAATCAGAAGCGAAAAAAAGTAGTATCTTACCCCTATTTGTTGTTATCACCTTTAGTGTTAACGTTCTTACCTTATTAATTCTGTTATTCCATGGTTCACTCTTACAAGAATTAGGCAAACGACTGACACCCCAGAGTTTAGTACAATTAATAGATGGTCGAGCAATTACAGTAGACCCAAAAGTTAATTTGGAACGACATCCCGAAACAATTCGTCGCTTTGTAGGTGAAACCATGACTTTAATGTTAACCTGGTCATCGAAACAACCACCAAAAACGATTTGGGAAACTGTCTATGGATTGATGACTGATGAAATTAAGCAAAAATTAAAAGCTGAAATCATCACCTTAAATCCTTCTGTGCAATTTGAAAATACTAATCGTGTCGATGAAAATGTTTTTGTGATTGAGAGAATTTCCCAACCCAAACAACTTACGGAAGGAAAATGGCAAGTGGAAATCTCTGGTTATCAGTTAAATTTTAGTAGTTCCGATCAGAGGGGTAAATCAATCAAAATTCATAAACAAATATTAGTTAGGTCTACAGAAGAACAAAATGTCACCCTGCCAAATTTACCTTTACCATGGCATTTAGCTGCCTATCGCATTGGTGAAGCTAAATTAGAAATATATCAGATGTGTGATGGTAAAGATACACAGTGTGCAGAGAAAAAATAGAGTTATTTAATCATTATTGGTGAAATCAACCAATTTCATCTTATCAAATTCATGATTTACGATTGCGATATTTGATTAATGAAAATATATTTAGGGTATATAAACGAAACAAACATCTCTGGAAAGGAGGAAAGAAATTTTCATGTAACGCTGTATTCATAACTTGATAATTAACCACCCTATCTAGATATTACTACGAATTACACAATATTTTATCCTTCCCCCGACTGTATAACTCAACCCCCTAAAAATCCATGACATCCTATTCCTTACCCTCGGAAAATTCCAATAATCACCTACCCTTTCAAAATCATAAATCAGAGAATTCTGGCTCAGATTGGGAATCACAAATGGCGAGATTAGTCGGTTTTGAAGATGAATCTCGCACTCAAACAGTAGCAGCAACACCAGTCAACGAAGAAACAGCAAATACCCCAGAAGTAAGCAGTGAAAAACAACCCCTTTCTGCTAACCCCTTTGCCAAGTTAAGTTTAGTCGGGGGAGGCACATTAATGATGGTATTATTAGCAGGTGGTTTTTTATCCCAACTGATGAGTGTGGGCAGACAAAAGCCCAAGGTAGAAAATAATTTGCTGACAGCGAAACCTGTAAATACCCAACCTGCCACAGCAAATTTAGAAACAGAAATAGAAACTCTCAAGACAAAATTAGCACTCACCGAACAAACCGAAGCTGTTAAACTTGCCCAGCAAAGATTGAGAACCAATAGATTAATTACTGTTGCTCGTTCCCCAGTTATTTCTGCTAGACAAGCATCATTTAACCCCATCACACGAACCGCACCCCAGCGCACAGTTTACATTTCCCAACCTGCACCAGCAAACCCCGTTGCGAGGGTTCCTTATGCTCCTCCTATCCCCGTCAACACCGCGATCGCTCCACCGATACAACCACCCATGCAACCACCCATGGTAAATCCTGTCACTCCCAAACCCGATCCCCTCCAAGAGTGGAATCGATTAGCCAAGTTAGGTAGCTACGGTTTAGTCTCTGCAACCCCTGCTCCTGCACCCACCCTGGCAGCAAATCCCCCCACACCACCCCAACCGACACCACCCCAATCCACACCACCAGAACCAACAAATACACAATTCAATGCAGTAGTTAGTCAAGCATCGGAGCAACAAAGTCCGAAATCTGTGGCAGTGGGAATGACAGCAAAAGCAGTACTAGCAACCGCAGTCTTTGGGGAAACTAGTCGGGGGAATGAGAATAAAGATGATGACGAGGGGAAAACTTCTTTTGTGGTGCGGTTAAAAGAACCATTGAAGTCCCTAGATGGAGAAATTGCCTTACCAGAAAAGAGTGAATTATTAGTAGAAATTCGTTCCCTTTCGGAACAGGGTTTATTACAGTTGACTGTGACTAAAGTTATTATACCAAATAAAGGAAATCCCATTGAAAAAACCTTACCTAAAAATGCTTTAATTGTGCGTGCGCCGGAAGGTAGACCATTAATTGCTGACCAATTTCCTAATAAGAGTGGTTCCATTGCTTCCATGGATTTAGGATTATTTGTGTTAGGGGGAATTGGGAAAGCCGCAGAATTATTTAACCGTACAGAATCCCAGGTTGTCACCACAACTACGAGTGGTACAATTGTCACCAATACAAATCCTAAACGCAATATATTAGCGGGAATTGTGGAAGGTGGTGTAACGAGTGTGGTACCACAGATTTCCCAACGTAACCAACAGGCAATTACCCAAATGATCCAACGGACAAATATCTGGTTTTTAAAAGCAGGAACTAAGGTGGAAGTCTACGTCAATCAATCCATGCAATTTTAGGTTGGTGGCAATAGGAAATTTATGAAAATTCATCATCCCAAATTTCTCTCTTCCCCTTGGTTTCATTTAACTTCGGTGATATTTGCCGGGACAATTGTATTTCTTACAAGTCGGGCGATCGCCCAAAATGCAGTGCTGCGTTCTATGTTTTCCTGTCAAGCACAAGGTTTTAGTGGAATTGTTCCCACAATCAAGGTTTGGTATCAACAGGGGACAAATTTAAGCTTTCTGCCGGCGGGAGAGATTATCAAGAAAGTCTGGTTGAATGACCCTTCTCAAGTCATAATTGATTTTGATGGAGAAGTCTGTCAGCAGTTTGGGCAAGGTGGCAATGCTAATAGTAATGATTGTAAAAGTTCAGGAGCAAATGTCATCCAGCTTCGACGTATTTCTAAGATAAAAATACCAGGAATTCCCCATACTAGTAATAGCTTGTTAACAGTCATCACCGAAGGGCAAGGGAAAACCAAACTCTATACCTTTCGGATTATTTATGATGATGGCATTCCTGATTATCATACCCTAGCAATTTACCCCGACCCCCCATCGGCGACTAATCCACCCTGCGTGAGAAAATAATTTCAGAACTTTGGTGGTTAAAACCAAATGCACTTCCAGGTCAGAGATAGACATAACTGTTGATTTGTAATACATCTTTGTCAGGTTGAAGTATCCTAGTATCGGGGAAATCACGCCTCTATAAAACTTCAATTTGCTGTTGAAAATAAGTTCGTAAACCATCTGCCAAAGCTGGAACTTGAATAGCACGACGCACTAAATTTTCATCAGCTTCATGCACGTAGATTTGCACAATATCAGCAACCGTGACATTGTTTTCATCTCGACTCACCAATTCAATGTCGTCTCCTACACCAATTTCACCTTCAAGCACTACTGAAAAGTAAATGCCACTCAATCGGCTGTGAAGAAACCGTTTAACCATATCATCACGTCCAAACTTAAGATTGAGCTTAAAACAAGGAAATCGGGGCTGCGTCACCATCACAACAGACGTGCCAATACGAAAGCAATCCCCAATATTCACTTCTGTTTCCGACAAACCCTCAGTCGTGAGATTTTCACCAAACGCACCCCAAGGCAAGTCATCATCTGGTAACTCCTTTTGCCAGTAAGTGTAATGCTCCATTGGATAAGCGTAAACTGCTTTCTCGACACCTCCATGAACAGTTAAATCTGCCTGTCGATCTCCATCTAGATTGAGTGTTCGCAGCATCACTCGTCCATTCACGGGCTGCTTAAAAATGCCAGTTGTCACAGATTTCGCCTTCCAACTCACCTCACGTGGCATTCCAACACAAACAGAAATCAATTTCATACACCACCTCAATAGTAATTGGGAGCAGACAACGCCCGTTTAGATTTGAGATTGATAGAAGATGACAACCAAAATTGGTGAAAGTAGCATCATTGGTAACAATTTAAGGTTGTGACGCATTTGTCAATCTACCTATAGAATCAAAAATTACCGAAAACTGGGATAGAAAAAACTGTTTTTTGGTTAGCGATCGCCTAATTTTTGGGTCAAACCCTCAGTGAAAAGATTCTTTTAATATAAGTAAGTTGGTGAGAATAAACCTAACTATGTAACAGATTGTAAAATCGGCAGGATTCTTGTGTTCGCAAAGCGTGCTCGAAGGGCTTATGCTTCATTTCACTAGCCTTCGGCAAGCCACTTCGTGTCTACGTATTTTTAACGGACTTTGGATGTTAGACGTGGATTTATAATCCCAGTTGAGTCAGATTTTTTTCGATTTATCGAATGTATCTAAGCTCATCGAACTCACTTTAAATCAAGGCAATTTCTCTAAAAATGCCCTAATTTCCCAAACTATCCATTTTTTTTCAGATGTGCTTAATAATGAAGCAAAGCGATATTTTCGGAGTGTTTGATTAAATACCGAAACCGTAATGGGCTGCATAGGTTTGGCAATAATATCCTTAATATCTAATACATATTCATGACAATTTTGAAAAGACCAACCTAACAGCCACCGCTTTAAATAAAATCCATTTTGGTTAATTTTAATTCTAGTTTTTGATATGGGACTGAGTACATAATCAGCAATAATTGGCAAAAGCAAGAATAAATATATGTAGAATGAAAGGCAGATAAAAATAAATCCAAATAAATTAAAAACAGATAAGTATTCAAAAACTAATACCCACAAAGTGAGTAAAAACAATCCATTTCCTAACAAGAGAATAATGGGAATAAACCAACTAGTATAGTGACGTAATTGCTTGGGAGGAATTTCTATAGTTAATTCTGCTTCGGTTTTATGGAAGATAATAGAACTGTTTTTTGGTCGGTGAAATCTTGTTAAAGAAAAATGGGATATAACATCTGAAATCTGTTTTTCTCCTCGCAGTACAGCTAAGGCTAAATTGGCTGAGGGAAATCTGTCATCACTGACTGGCTCCAGGATAATATCCAACCAGTTAGCAAAATCTGGGGAAATGCGAACATGGGGACGAAAATCTATTTTGAGATGGCGCTGTGGTAAATCTGCTGGGGATTTTCCAGTCAGCAAGAACAGTAGTGTAGTTCCCAAGCCATATAAATCCGTTGCTAACACAGCTTGTCCGCGAAACTGTTCAGGAGCCATATAGCCATAGGTTCCTACTACTGTGCTGCCACCTGTGACTGTATTGTGATAGGTATCTTGTACTGCACCAAAATCTACTAAAAATATATCTCCCCGATCTTTTGCTGTTGGGGAAAAGTTGAGGATAATATTCTGGGGCTTAATATCGCGGTGAATAACTGGGGGTTTGAGGGATTGCAAGTAAATCAGAATTTCTAAAACTTGTATGGCGATTTGTCGAACTTGCTTTTCTTGGGGTTGCCAACCATTTTCTATTAATGTGGCTAGAGATTTACCTGGCGCAAGTTGTTGAGCAATATAAAAGAATCTGTCAGAGCCTGTGTCTACTTGAAAATAATCGAGATAGCGAGGAATTGCCTGATGGTGGAGTTGGGAGAGAATTTTCGCTTCTCTTTCAAACAATTCGATTTTTTTCCAGTCACTCATCCGCCGAAATGACAAAGCTTTCAGCGCCACAGAATCGCCACTCTCTAAATCTTCGGCTGCATAGGTAATACCAACCCCACCTTGTCCTAAAATTTCTAAGATACGGTAGCGTTGTTGAATTACGTCTCCTGGTTGATGTATTAATTCCATAGATACTTGATTTCTAGTTACTCCTTTGCACCATTCTTGTTCAAAATGTCGGCGATCGCCTGATCATCTGAAGAGAGTTTTTTAGTTTTGAGATCGTCAATATAGTTTTTAGTGATTAGTTGCAGTGGAGTTCTGCCTTGATTATCTGTGGCGTTGATATTCGCTCCCCCTTTTATTAGCAGTTGGATAATCTCTTGAGTGTCTGTGTTAGTTCTGCCATAGACTGGCTGATTAGTTTTAGATATGGCTAAATGTAGTAAAGTTGCACCATTGCGATCGCGCTGATTAACATCTCCACCTGATTGGAGCAGTAGTTTGATGATTGGCGGTTGAGAGTTTTGCACTGCTAATTGTAGAGGGGTTTTACCATTGTGATTCTGGAGGTTAATATCTGCACCTTTAGCAATTAACATTTCGGCTATTTGGTAGTCACCTTGCGCAGTATATGGATTTGGTTCAAGAAATAGTAGGTGTAAGGGTGTATTACCGTGACGATCTGGCAGTTTCACATCCGCACCTTGAGTGATTAAAAATTTCGTTCCCTCAAGGTTATAACGACGAATTGTGCATACCAACAAAGGCATCCGCTCATTCTCACCATAGGGTGATGACTCCATCACTAAAGCATTGGCATTATGTACTTGGTGATAATAGTCTTTGATGGCATCAGTGTTTTGACACGTACCAGAAAGTGGCACAATTCCAAACGCACCTAAGACGAGCCATTTGTAAGCATTCAGCAGAGCGATCGCCATCGTAGATGTAGCAATAGTTGCTCCTACTCCAGCGATGGTTTTCCAAGATACAGGAGTAGTAACCTTAGGGGCGATCGCCTGCTTACCACTCAAAGCTGCTAAAGCTTCAACAGCAGAACTAAAACGTTCTTCCATATCCGGCTCTAACATTTTCTCTAACCAATCAGCAAATTCATCACTAATCTGTACATGATGACGAAAATCAATTTTCAGTCTTTCCATCGGCAAATCAGCCGGGGAACGGTGCGTTAGTAAAAAAAGTATCGTTGCTCCCAAACCATACAAATCAGTCGCAGGTACAGCTTGCCCTCGAAACTGCTCTGGAGCCATATAACCATATGTTCCTACTACCGTACTACCACGCATAAAGGTATTGTAATAGGTGTTCTGGACTGCACCAAAATCTACTAAGTAGACCTTTCCATCATCACGGCGGATAATATTTTGGGGTTTGATATCCCGATGGATCACAACGGGATTGAGGGAGTGGAGATAAACGAGAATTTCTAATATTTGCTCGGCTATATATCTAACTTCGTCTTCTGTAGTGCGCCAACCATCCGCAATTGAGGCTGCTAAAGATTTTCCTGGTGCTTGTGCTTGGACTATGTAGAAACAATGCTCTAATGTAGTTTCTGTGTGAAAATAGCCTAGATAACTGGGAATTGCCTGATGATCTAGTTGTGAGAGAATTTTCGCCTCCCGTTCAAACAACTCCATCAGCTTCCAATCATTCAACCGATGCAGTGACAAGGCTTTCAGCGCTACCAGTTGATGCTTATCTGTATCTTCAGCTAAGTATGTAGTACCGCTACCACCTTCCCCCAAAATTTGGATAATCCGGTATCGCTGGGCAATAATATCTTCTGGCTGGTGCAGCAGTTCCATAGGATTTACACAGTGGCATAGCGGTGTTGATGACTTATGCTACACCTTGAGTTTAGTAAATTCCAGTAGATTGCGTCCAACTTGAAGAATTGAATGCATGAATCAGCAATTGCTTCACAAGCCCTTTACAAGCTACTTGGAGATATTTCTCCTCCATAGCTACGGGGTGTATAAACCCAAACACCGCCATCAGGACGGGAAATAACACGAGTTTGGCTGGAGCCGACAATAATTACTGTGCGCATATCAGCAGTCTCTGGAGAAAATTCACCGAGGGTATCAACCTTGACTGATTCTCCCTTGCGTCCCACATTCCGCGCTAAAATCAGGGGTGTTTCCGGGGAGCGGTGATGTAAGAGAAGATTTTTCGCCTCCGTTAATTGCCAGGTACGATGCCCAGAGATGGGATTATAAAAAGCAATGACAAAATCTGCCTCGGCGGCGGCTTGAATTCTTTGAGCAATGATTGACCAGGGTTTGAGAATATCAGACAGAGAAATGGTACAGAAATCATGTCCCAAGGGTGCGCCAATTCTGGCTGCTGCTGCTTGCATAGCGGAGATACCAGGGGCGACTTGTATTTCAATATTTTGCCATTCGGTTTTTTGTCCCTGTTCCCAAGCTTCAAATACGGCGGCAGCCATGGCATAGATTCCCGGATCACCGGAGGAAACCACGGCAACAAAACGTCCCGGGGCTGCTAAATCTAAGGCTAGGGTTGCCCTAGAGATTTCTTGACGGTTGTCAGACTCATGGATATTTTTACCTGTAGTAAAATTACTCACCATCTTCAGGTAGGTGGAATAGCCAACGAAATCCGTAGCCTGCTGTAATATTCCCTTGACTTCTGGAGACATCCAGTCTGCTGTTCCGGGTCCTGTACCGATAATTGCCAAACGTCCCGGTGGTTTACCGATGGTGGGGATATCGAGGGGAAGGGGAGCGATCGCCACTGCAACAGAGAAATCATGATCACGACGGTGGCAAATTACTTCCCCAGAGGTTGCCCCTAAAGCTAACCTGACTGCCATATCTGCACTCTCATCCCCCCCTATTTCGGCAGTTGTTAGCAGACGCAGGGGAACACCGAGGGCAGCAGCTAGGGATGAAATGACTGGTTGCACAGCATCTAGGGTATGGGCAAATATCCCCGCTACAGATTCGGGAGCGATGTCTAGTTCTCGGAGAATGTTCTCCACCAGAGGTAAGGGAGAATTTTTGCTGTTGGTAGTGATGGCGATCGCCACCGTTGCCGGATGATAAACCAGACAATTCTGGGTGGAAACATCGGATTTTTCCGTGATTTTGATAGTTTTTTTCCCTTCCCTATCCCAGGGTAAGGAGCTATTTTGTAACCATGGAGCATTCCCTTCTAACCGCAGAGTATCCCCAGCGAGTAAGTCAGACATAAAAGTCTTAGCAAATTCGGGGCGGGATAGGTAATAACCTGGTGGTGGATCTTCCAAAGCCATACCAAAACGAATATCACCCGTGGTTGTAATTGCTGGTGAGACGTGGAGAACCTCCCCAATCTTTCTGGCAAGATGATTTACCCCATTCAGCCCACCGAGAAGCGGTACAATTGCACTGCCATCCTCCGCGATCGCTAACACAGGAGGTTCTTGACGCTTATTTGTCAGCAGTGGAGCTAGGGTACGAATCAAAATCCCCGTAGAACAAATACCAATAATTGGAATCCCAGTAGTAAATAACTCTCGTAGGGTGTTGCCAAATTCAGTAAATACCACGTCTACATCCTGAGTACGTCCTGCGAGTCCGTATAACCTGGCACCAGGAAAAGCGCGGATAATTTTTTGCGCCACAGGGATACTCTTTTGACCAAGGACGACAACTACAGGAGCTTGTTGAGCGAGCATTAAATCACAGGGAAGTCGTGAGGGTGATTAGGTAATGAGTTATTCTACCAAAAAAGGTCAGCCTCCTTCGGGGAATTCAAAATTCAAACAACTATCCCCAATGATTAGCGATCGCTCCTCGGACTGGTAAATTTCTCAGTTCTTCGGTAGCTTGTATCACCTCATCTCTGCTCACTTGACCAACGCGCCCCACCATAATAATTCCATCACACAGGGCAGCGATAATTTTGGTATCTACCGTACCGAGAATCGCCGGTGCATCGATAATTACCAAATCATAATTTTGACTAAAGCTATGCAATACTTCCGATAGACGCTGACTAGTAAGTAATTTCACCACGTCTTCCGAGGTAGAACCGGCTGCTAAAATATCAATGGCAGGGTGGATGGGTTGGATATAGTCTTTGATCGAAGTATTTGCCTCATCAACCAGTAATAAAGATAATCCCCAATCGTTACTCAAATCTAAGGTTTTATGGAGTTGAGGTTGGCGAAGATTCGCATCAATTACCAGCACTCGACGGTGCATTCTGGCAGCACTCACAGCTAAACCCAAGCTGACAGTTGTTTTACCTTCATCCTTAGTTGCAGATGTCACTAGTAAAGACTTGCAAGCTGTATTCGTTTGCAGAATTTGCAAGTTTTGGTATGCCATATCTAGCTTTTCATGGACGGGCAAAGCTGTATAGATATGCAGTAGTTTATCTGCCGGTGACTTGTACCACGCACCTTGTAGTAAATGTAGCAGTTGTTGACGACGAGATTTTAATTTGGGTACGGTGGTGAGTAAGGGTAGGTGAGTCAGTTGCTTTAACTCCTCACCAGATTGGATATTTTGATTACTTGCTTCTTTACTCAGAGCAACAGTAACACCCAAAGTGGGACCTAAAATTAAACCTGCGGCGAAAATTAACCAGCCATTGCTCCCTGCATAAGTGCCAAAATGAGGTGATTCCAGAATCTGCCAATTCACACCAGATTGTGCTATCTGCATATTTAAAGACTGCTGAGATTGCAGAAGTTTTTCCAGGGTTTGACGATGGATTTCCACCTCTGGCAGCAAGCGATTATATTCAGAAATCAAGGTAGGATATTTTTGCAGTTCACTGCTCAGTTGCTTCTCTGACTCCAGTAAGCTTTTTTCCTTCGCTCGTAAACCTGTAGAAGTGGCTTTACTGGCAATTAATTCTTGATTTAGTTTGGATATCCCTGTCTCTAGGGCATTTTTCTGTGTTATTTGCGATTTTTGGGTAATTTCTGCCTCAAGAAGTGCTGCTTGACTTTGACGTTGCTGGATTAATTCTTGTACTGCGGGGTAATCGTCAGTGTAGCGTTGACGTACCTGTGTTAGAGCTAAATCAGTTTTTTGCAGTTCTTTCAATAATGCTTGATAATTGGCGGTTGTGGAAGAGTGACTGCGAGATGATGTGACTATTGATTGCTGGAGAATTTGCGATCGCGCTTCAATTTCTTGCAGTCGCGCACGAATGGTTTGTAGCTCTTTGCGAACACCTCCCAGGGATTCTAACAACATCTTACCCTGTACGTTGGGGTCAAGTACCTGATGCTGTTTGCGAAATGCTGCCAGTTTTTCCTCTGCTTTCACTAACTGCTGCTTTTCCTGGGGTACGCGATCGCTAAAAAAATTCATCCCCATCGCTAACCGAGATTTATGCTGTTGGCTATTGTAATCTTGATAAACTTTCTGTAATGCTTCCAGAACTTTTTGACTTTTATTCGGGTCTTCACTAGTAAAAGATAACTCAAAAACTTGACCAAAAGCTGGATTAACTTCTGTCTTCCCAGTCACCGCAGTTAGTTCTAAAGGATTTTCTTGACCATTTTCTCCTTTGATATCTGATAAAACCATGTCAGGATAATCATCATGAACTAAATGTATAGCCCTTTGCATCAGTTGCGAACTTAACATCAGTCGTAACTGTGGCGTATAATCAACCTGAATTTGATTCCACTGACTAAAAGCCTTATCTTGCTCCTGACTGGGATTGTTGGATTTTAACCCCAAATACATCGGATTATTAATCAATATTTGCATGGAGCTTCTATACATCGGCTTGGCATTTAATGCCATCAAACTTGTCACCGATATGACTGCACAAGAAACACCAACAATTAGGAAACGATGATTTTGTAACGTTGTAGAAATTTCCTTGATACCTAATGACTTTTGAGGAGATGCAACAACAATTTTTCCTCGATTTATAGACGTTTTAGTCACTGCCGGATTCCCTAATGTTTAACAAATTTTCTCATAGTCACTTTTCAGTATTGTTCGTAGCGTTGCGATGATTGTAGCTACTGAAAAGACGACACGAAATACATCAATTAGTCAACAGTAAACAGTTATTTTTCTTGCCTTGTTATACTAATTTGCGGTCATAGGTAGTAGTCTTTATACTGTCATTGCGACGGTCGTAAAGCCATCTCATTATCCTGAAACAACTACGACATAAAGCAACTTAGTATTAAATTATAACTGCCGTTGAAAATCAACTAAATCTCATTCTGTTTCTCCTAATAGAGAAGAAATTTAATTGCATCATATTCACTACTGTCAATCGTCAAGAATGATTTATACCTATTTTTATTCCATCAATCGTGAGCTTTATCAAGCTAAATTCATCTTCTCTATATCGTCAACAGGCTTTTTTATATCTTTACAAGACTCTGATAAGAAAATTCTGTAATTAAAGGTATGAATATCAACAATTAATACATGAAAATATGCGAAAAATATTACGTATTTATCTACGATTCAGAGCCAAAAAAATACCATGAACTTCAATTATTCTGGCATCGCAGACATAACCTATTATGTATTTTATGCAACTTGTAGTTATAGCTTAGCCTCTGCGATGCTCTCACAAAAAACAATAAATAGGTATTAGTAATTTTCAGAGATGGCAATCTATCTGGATAAAACTCATCTATTTTGAAAACTTTGTCAATCAAGATTTTCAGATTATTTAATGATATAGAAATGAGAAATTTTCACTTTTCCTGATGCACAAGATTTACTAGGTAATTCCAGTCAGAATACTGTTATCAACCAGCAATTAGCAAGCTCTCAATCATAGAGAAACTTGCCAAAATGATAACTTTTCTATACATCATCTTTTTACTGATAAAATGATATATAGTGAATGGCATTAGATACCTGAGTATTTCCCATAGCAGAGATATCCTAGAGACAGCAAAGGGCATTAATTGTATCTTGAAAAGAATTAATATTACCTATTTGAGATTTTATGCCTAAAAGGATGATTGTAAATTCTTAGTAAAGAGACAACAACCAGAGAAACACAGTTTTTCTGATAACTCTTGTAAGGATTTGTAACATAAATTCTCTTGGTTTACGCAAAATATTCCCTGGTAACTAAATAAATATTTAGAGGTTGACAGTATGAGTGAAAAATTAAACACTTATCACACCATTCACCACTGACTGAGTTATGTATTCAACTGACATGAATAAGGAGAATAAATTTTGACTTCCATCAATGGCAGCATCTATAACGACAACAACACCATAAATGGTTTTCCTAGCATCTTTCGTTCCCAAATCAACGGAGACATTTTCGCCAATAAAAATGATATTATTTACGGCAAAACTGGTAACGACATTATCGATGGAAAAACTGGTAATGACTTGATTTATGCTGGACCAGACAGCCCTGTGAGTGGTTTTTCTGATAATGATACTGTATACGGTGGCACAGGTCGTGATACAGTCTACGGTGGCTATGGCAATGACTACCTTTATGGGGAAGCTGGTAACGATTACCTCTATGGGGAAGCTGGTAATGATTACCTCTATGGTGGTATTGGTAATGATTACCTCTATGGTGGTAGTGGCAATGATTACATCGATGGTGGTGATAGTAGCGACAAGTTATATGGCGATGCTGGTAATGACACTTTGTTAGGTTATGGCGGCAATGACTACCTGAATGGTGGTTTTAGTAATGATATTCTCTACGGAGAATATGGTTATGACACCTTAGTCGGTGGTTATGGGAATGATACCCTTTGGGGTGGTGTCGGTGCTGATAAATTTGGCTTTAACTCCAAAGATGAAGGTATCGATATCATCAAGGATTTTCAACGTAATCAACGTGACAAAATTGTCATCTCCAAAGCAGGTTTTGGTATAGCTGATGTCAGCTTATTTAAGTACAATCCTCTGAATGGTCAACTATCATTCAATAATCAAGTATTTGCCATCATTGAAAATAAACCTGCTGGTTTCAATGTGAATTCTGACCTGACATTAATTAATGGTACTATCTAATACTTTATTTACCCCTACTAAGCAGGATATGGGGTAATTATTCTTTGGTGATGTGTCGTTAAAAGTTTTATCTATCAGGGTTTTTAAGATTCGCGCAGTTTTCCCTGTGGGCGATCGCCTGGTGGAGGGTAGCTCTATCGTCATACTCATTTTCCCCAAAACCACACATTCTTATAAGCAATCTTAGAGAGGGCAAAATGCTCTCTTTTTTTATGAAAAATCTTTTTGTAGCTGAAACCTATTGCTTGAGCCAAATTTATGGGTTTTGTTTCTTTTGATTTGATATCAAAGCCATTTTTTATTGTTTTTTGTCAAGTTCGTATGATACCAAAATAGACAAGTTTACTCTGTACTTATCCTGATGTGTGGGCAAACTTTCTCAAGCTATCCCTTATATTTTTACTAATTATACCTGCATTTGCAGGAATACGCAGACATATAAGCTCTTATACTTATCATCGAAGTTTCTAATACTACTCTCTACAACTAAAAAATTTAACGTAATTTTACTTAGAAGTTAATTGTATATATAAAGATTCAGTATACTATGAGAATAAGAATATAAATCGTGACAGTTTGAAGTTTGCGAGCCAATCAATTAGGAGAGTTAATCCTCGTTTTTTGGCTAGTTTTACCATGCAGTCTAAGTAACTAATTTTACCTATAGGCTGCCAAGTTTGTGTTTTGGCTACTGCCGGTTGAGATTGTTCTCGTTGAAACCTTACTACACACTTAAAAATCATGCAAATTATTACAGGCAATGGCGATGATACTGTCATCAGACCAACCATAGTCAATGGCACAGTCTTTCGCAGTAATGATGTCATCAGAACCAATGGTGGTAACGATACAATTAACCCCGGACTGGGAAGCGATTACGTGTATGGTGGGGATGGAATCGACCGTCTCATCTTGGATTACTCAGTTGGGGATACGGGCGCTGGGGTTTTTCTATCAGGAAGCAGCGCTCGCCGCAAAGCCTTGTATGAGACTGATTCCGTCCTTTTTTTTAGCATTGAGGAATTAACCGTTACTGGCACCAGCAAAAACGATACCTTTATTCTCTCCACTCCCAACAGCATCATTAATGCTGGGGCAGGTAATGATGAGGTAAGAATCACTCAAACGATCCCAGGAAATATTGGTACTCTCGATGGTGGTAGTGGTTTTGACTTCCTAACACTCAACCTTTCCAAGCAAACAGCGAACATCACTCTTACCAATCTCCAAAATATCAACATTACTGGGGTTGTCAAAGCGACCAATTTTGAGCGATTTTCAATTGAAACAGGCATTGGCAACGATACTATTCTTCAATCTGGCATTGTCAACGGTGCTGTTCTACGGCAAAACGATAAAATCCAAACCGGTGCAGGCAACGACAAAATTAATGCTGGCTTGGGTTTTGACAATGTGTTTGGTGGCACTGGGCTGGATCATCTGATTATCGACTATTCCATTGGTGATACGGGTACGGGAATGCGGTTTAATGGCAGTAACTTCTATGGCACTGCTTTCCGTGACATTACCATCGCCGCCTCCACGGACTTAGATTCCATCGAGTTTACGGGGATCGAGTTGTTTACGGTTACGGGTACTAGTAAGAATGACACCCTCCTTGGTGCCAGTGGCAATGATACTCTCAACGGTGGCGCAGGTAACGACACAATTATCGGGAGAGCAGGGGGTGATGTACTTACTGGTGGAAGTGGTGCAGATACCTTCGGTTATGAATCGCTGACAAACTCTCTACTATCCAATCATGATGTGATTAAAGACTTAGCCATTGGGACTGATTTCATCGACGGTCCCAGAGCAATTTCAGCCGCTCAAATCCGCAAATTCGGGAACGTGAGCGCACTAACAGAAACAGCCATTCGGCAGGTTTTGACTCCTACTAACTTTTTGAGTAACGGTGCTTCCACCTTTAGATTCCGGGACGGGTTAATTGATCGCACCTTCCTAGCAATTAATAACAGCGTGGCTGGATTTTCTGCAAGCACCGACAGCATCATCGAAATAACTGGATTTACGGGCAATTTGAATAACTTGAGCATTGTCTAATGAGTACTCGTACCTTATTTATCCCTAATAAATGGGGTAGGAGGTAATTATTCTTTTGTGATGGTGAGTGTTTCTAAAAGTTGTATCTATCAGGGTTTTTAAGATTCGCGCAGTTTTCCCTGTGGGCGATCGCCTGGTGGAGGGTAGCTCTATCGTCACACTTCCTTCCCCTCAGAAGCACAAATCATCTCCACAACTCCATAATTCCACGGACTGACTAAATCTGTCTTTGAGCGGCTTAAGTAAAATACCTAAGTCCTCAAAGGCATATATAGATAAGGTTTCAGGCTTTAAACTCCAACTATTCCCGAACAAAATGTAAGGATTTGTAAAATATCCTCCGTAAAATTGCACAAAAAGTTCAGATTGGACAGAATAAATATTAGAGCCGTGCATTAAGAAATAAAATTTAGCCAACGGTTCACAACTTACCTAGTTACGTATTCAACTCACATGAATAAGGAGAAATGAATCATGGCTCCTATCAACGGTACTATTTATAGCGACAACAATACCGTAAACGGTTTTCCATTCATCTTCCGTTCGCAAATCAATGGCACCAACTTCGCAGACACCATTGATGGCAAAACTGGGAATGACCTAATTTATGGCAAAGGTGGTAATGACTTAATTTTTGCTGGACCACTCAATCCTGTATTTGCTAGATCGGATAACGATACTGTATACGGTGGTACTGGTAACGATACCATTTACGGTGGTTATGGCAACGACTACCTCTATGGTGAAACTGGTAATGACTACCTCTATGGTGGTGACGGTAGCGATTATCTCAGTGGTGGTAGTGGCAACGACTACCTCTATGGTGGTGACGGTAGCGACTATCTCAGTGGTGGTAGTGGCAACGATTATCTAGATGGCTGGACTGGTAATGACAAGTTGTATGGTGGTGATGGTCATGATACCTTGTTAGGCTGGACTGGCAATGACTATCTCAATGGTGGTTATGGTAATGACGTTCTTAGGGGTGAAGCTGGTAATGACACCTTAGTCGGTGGCTATGGCAAGGATACCCTTTGGGGTGGTGCCGGTGCTGACAAATTCGGCTTTAACTACAAGAACGAAGGTGTCGATATTATCAAAGACTTCCAGTGGAATCAAGGTGATAAAATCCTCATTTCCAAGGTTGGGTTTGGCGCAGTTAATCTAAACCAATTTAAGTACAATGGTTCTAATGGTGCTTTATCATTCAATAATCAGGTATTTGCCATCATTGAAAACAAACCTAATGGCTTCAATGTGAACTTAGATGTGCAACTAGTCAATAGTTTCATTTAATACATAGGTTTATCTATCATCAAGCTTGGTGTAATCTCATGTTTGCTTAATGGGGCTGATTATCCTATTGACTTAAAATATGCGTTCCTATGAAATAGACGCGATCGCGTAGTATGTCGCTTGACGGCTCCACAGATTCCCCTGCTAGGGAAAGGTGTCCTTCGAGTAGCGTGGCGAAGTCATAGGCGGATAGGTTAAAAGATGACTTGGTAACACAGTTTTTCTCCGAGCGCCCGCAGCGCATCTACAGAAAGAAACGGTATAAGCAATCCTAGAGGGGGCAAAACGCTCCTTTTTTTTATGAAAAAATCTTTTTGTGGCTGAAACCCATTGTTTAAGCCAATTTGTAGACTTTGACAAGGTAGTTTTCACCCAAATTTTGTAAAGAATATGTAAAGTATGCCGAAAAGCTGAAATCCCAAGTGGATTACATATTCAGAGCCGAAGAGAAACAAACAAAAGTTCTAAAAAGGCTGACAAATTGCCTATAGGGTTCCTATTTGATTTTGAAAAACTAAGTGTTTTGTTCCCTGTTCCCTGTTCCCTGTTCCCTGTTCCCTGTGTTTGATATTTGACAAGAGATTTTTCAAATCGAATCTGATTCCTATAAATTACGCATTTCACTAACAATAAATAAAGAAATACAACTATGCTTGTTGGTACTATTAATAACAACAACCTCAATGGTAGTAACTTCGCAGATACCATTGGTGCTGACACTGGGGATGACATGATTTACGGTAACGCAGGTGATGACAAAATTGTTGCCGGACCCAAAAATTCTGTCTTTGGCTTCTTAGATAACGATTGGATCTACGCTGGAAGTGGAAATGATACTGTCTATGGTGGCTACGGGAATGATGTTATCTACGGTGGTAGTGATAATGACTATCTCTACGGTGAAGCCGGACATGACTACTTGAATGGTGGAGATGGTGACGATTACCTAGATGGTGGCAATGATAACGACTACCTAGATGGCAGAGATGGAAATGATAAGTTATATGGTGGATATGGTCACGATACATTGTATGGTGGGGCTGGTCATGACTACCTCTACGGCGACTATGGTAATGACTGGCTCCAAGGTGATGCTGGCAATGACACCTTAATTGGTGGTTATGGTGTAGATACCCTCTGGGGTGGTGCCGGTGCAGATAAATTTGGTTTTAACTATAAGAACGCAGGTATCGACATCATTAAAGATTTTCAAGCTAGCCAAGGTGACAAAATCTGCATTTCTAAACCTGGCTTTGGTGCAGTTAGCCTGAATCAGTTTAAGTACAACGCTGCCACTGGGGCGTTATCGTTCAATAACCAGATATTTACCATGATTGAAAATAAACCGGCTGGTTTTAATATCAACTCGGACATTCATCTATCGAATGGTTTTGTGTAAAAGAACAACACAAAATACTAATCTAGTCGTCTGCCACATTATTTTTGCTGGCTTTTAGTCACGGCTTTAGCCCCGATTTGAGTGATAAATCTCTGACTGCGAACCCCTCATAACTCATGTAGTCAAATACTAATATAGATAGTAAAGAAAGGGAGAAAATAGCTCTCTTTTTTTTGCTTATCTAAAGATGTTCCCATGTCATGTTCGGCTGAATATTTTTAATAAAAAAAATCCTCTTTAATCCTTCTATTACAGAGAAAAAGAGAAAAGTTAGCTATAACTATATAGCAATTAAGCTGAAATAATACTATTTCTAGAATATCACTATTAAGGGTACTTTAAAATCTGGATAATTTAATTATCAAAAAACGACAAATTATTCAAATAAATTTGAAAATAATGTCAAAATTGTGCGGAAAATATTCTAGAGTCGATGAAACAAATAAAACAAAGTTTGACACAGACTCAAAACTTACCTAATTACGTATTTAACTCACATCCAAAAGGAAAGCATGGCTAATATCAACGGCAACAACTTAGCGAACAATCTCTATGGAACCAACTTGGGAGATACAATTGATGGCAAACTCGGTAGTGATAAAATATACAGTTTCGGTGGCAATGACGTAATTTATGCTGGACCTATCAGTCCTGTCGCTGGCTTTTTTGATAACGACTGGGTTGATGCTGGTACTGGTAATGATACTGTCTACGGTGGATATGGAAATGACACTATTTACGGTGGTACTGGTAATGACTATCTTGATGGTGAAGCTGGTAATGACAGCCTTTACGGTGGAGATGGCAATGATACCATGTACGGCGGTAGTGGTAACGATCTGATGTATGGGGAAGCTGGTAATGACAGCGTTTATGGTGGAGATGGTAACGATACCATCTATGGTGGCGTTGGTAATGATGCTATCTATGGCGGAGTAGGTAACGACTTCCTCAGTGGTGGATTTGGTAACGACACTGTTGTTGGTGGTGTTGGTAACGATACCCTTTGGGGTGGTGCTGGTGCTGACAAGTTTGTATTTAACAATAAATCTGAGGGTATTGATATTATCCAGGACTTTAAATGGGATCAAAATGATAAGGTTGTCATTTCCAAAGCTGGTTTTGGTATCACTAGCCTGAGTCAGGTTCACTATAGCGGTGGTTACTTGTACACTAGCACTTATGGCGTGTTTGCTCAGGTTGCGGGTAATCCTTCCTTCAGTGTCAACTTGGATGTACAACTAGTCGCATAAAGGTGTTGGCGATCGCCCAGCATTTCATATCATCCACCAAAATCTATCGTTGCAATAGGTCTATCAAACTATAAAGGGGCAAAATGCTCCTTTTTTTTATGCTTGCATCACTTCACCCATAAGGGTACTTGCGAATTTTGACAATGTAGTTTTCAGACAAAAATTGTAAAGTTTTGTAAATTTGCTCAGTAAATTTGCATAAAAGGTTCAAGACGAACTGAAGACATAGTAGAGCCGATGAAAAACAAAGCAAGGTTTGATACTGGTTCACAAAGTTATTTAGTTACGCATTTAACTAACATCCACGAGGAACGAAAAAACATGGCTAGTATTAACCCGAAGAAATGCACTGATAATATTTATGGAAGCCAAATTGCTACTTAATTATTGAGAGAAAGGTTCGAGCCAGAGGCTTCAACTCCGACTGAACCCAAAACTTACCTAATTACGCCAACTCACACCTATCAAGGCGGAACTGACGCATACTCTCTAAACTACCACTTCTTGTAGAAAAAGGTAGGTGGGGAATTTGAGATTTTAGATTTGAGATTGAGGATTTATCACCCGTAGCAGATATGAATATCCTGTAGAGAACTGAAAGAACTTGCAGCCTGTATAAGCTTTTTGACCATTGACAGGGGAATTATGACTCATATATCTAAATATTAACAGAGTACAAAGTTTTATGAAATCCTGGCTAATTTTGGTTCAATACCAAGATAAATACCTAGGGAAAAAAGGAAAATAAAAGTAAATCCGATTTATTTAAAAGCAGAGGGGGGTTGGTGAGATTATGGTTAGTCAATTACAAATCGGTGATCAATTTATCGAAGCACAAGAGTTAGTCACAATTTTGGCTGGTTGTCAGGTATTACCAAATTTGCTGAAGGAGTTGATTGTTGAGAGAGCGATCGCCCCTATTCCCTGTACTAAGGAAGAAGTTACCGCAGCTTGTCAGAAGTTCTTTCAACAACACCAAATTACCAGCGCAGAATCCCATGAAGCATGGTTGCAACGCTATGGAATGAATCATCCCCAGTTTCAAGCAATGGCAACTCGACAGTTACGGATTGCGAAGTTTCAAGAGCAAACCTGGGGACATAAGTTAGAGTCTTATTTTTTACAACGCAAAAAATTCCTAGATCAAGCGGTTTATTCTTTGATTCGGGTTGCAGATGCTGGTATTGCCCAAGAACTATATTTTCGCATTCAAGCAGGAGAACAAAGTTTTGGGGAGTTAGCGAAGGAATATTCTTTGGGAATGGAAGCACACACCTATGGTATCCTTGGTCCTGTAGAGTTAGGTGCTTTACATCCGGCGTTGGCAAAACAGCTACAAGTCAGCAAACCTGGGCAATTATGGCACCCAACAAACTTGGGAGAACATTTTCTGATTATTCGTTTGGAAAAATTACTTCCAGCTCAGTTAGATAAATTCATGCGTCAACGCTTGCTGCGAGAGTTATTTGAAACTTGGTTGAAGGAACAGGTAGAGAAATTAGGAGACGCGGAAAAATCCTGGTTGGTAGCGAAAAGTCAAGGGGTAGTGCAATCAGTCGCCTAATTGAAAAAAAAGAGGGAAAGTATTGTTAATTTGTTTACCCTGTTGCCTATTAACCATGACCTCTACAAATGATATTTTATTTCTATTGACCTAGTTAAAATAATGTTTTCTACCACAGTTGATATTCGGGAATTTTTGGCGGGTTTGTTGCCTTTCCAGCAGCTACCAGAAAAGATTTTAGACCATATTAGTCAACAGTGTCAGTTTTTGAAGTATCGTATGGGGCAGGCGATCGCCACCCGTGAAGCGATGCCAGAATATATCAGTATTATTTATCATGGTCAGGCAAGATTACTAGCTCTAGATATTCGCAATGACAGACCTGAGACTCTCACTTTACTACAACCAGGGGAAATCTGCGGTTGGGTAAGCCATGTACGGGGTGTCGCTTGTGAGACTGTGATCGCTTCTAAGGAGACAGTTTGTGTTAATTTACCCAGCGCTGAGTTCCTAACTTTATTACAAAAACAACCAATTTTTGCCGCATATTTCCAAAATCATCCCTCCTTAATTGAAATTTATGATTTACTGGCAGAAGAACTTAGTCGTCGTGCCGATGGAACAACAGAATTAGGCAAGCTTACAATCACAGCTAGGGAAAATAGTCAAGTATTCATGGCTCCTAGTGGTAAACTTGCCAAGCAGCAACTAGATGGTCAGAAGCTGTGGTTAGTTAGTAGTAATGGTACAGAATTAGCCTTAGGGACATCGGTAGATCTCAACACAACTTTAAAAACAGCCACTCGCTTAGTTGGTATTCCCAAATCTATTTTCCCTACTCCTGCCAACACATCCCTAGCAGTGAATGATACCGGAAATTGGCTGGCAGATGTGCCCTATGCACCGGAAGATGTTGCCCAGGGTAAGGAAAAGGCAAATCAGAAGCAGGAAAAATATCCCTATATTCGCGGACGTGGAGGTATCGAAGGCGCACTAGCTTGTTTTCAGATGCTGAGTCAATATTTCCGGCTGCCTTTCCGCAAGGATATGTTGCGACGGGTATTGACAAAACAACAGACAGAGACGGGGAACGTATCTCTGCAATTCTGTGGAGCAGTGGCAGAATTAGTTGGATTAACCACCCAGATAGTCAAAGTTCCGACTAAAGCCTTGATGCAAATGCCAACACCAGTGATGATTGCTTGGCAAGATAGTTTTGCAATTGTTTACAAAACGAGTCCCCAGGAAATAGTTTTGGCAGCACCGGAAACGGGTTTAATTCGTCGTAAACCTCGCGACTTTGTCGAAACCTGGGGGGAGGAAGGGGAAGTACTAATTCTGCAACCGAATAAGGAAACCCGTCAAGCTCAGTTTAATTTGAGTTGGTTTATACCAGCCCTACGTCGTCACCGTCGGGTATTGATTGAAGTATTAATTGCTTCTTTTGTGATTCAGATTTTCGGTTTAGTGAATCCCCTAGCTACCCAGGTAATTATTGATAAGGTTTTAGTTGGTAATAGTCCCGATACTCTGGAAGTTCTGGGTATATTTTTGCTCGTAGTGGCAGTGGTGGAAGCAGTACTCACTGCGGTGAGAACCCAGTTATTTGTGGATACTACCAACCGTATCGATTTATCCCTAGGTTCGGAAGTAATTAATCACCTGTTGCGTCTTCCCCTGACCTACTTTGACAAGCGTCCTGTGGGAGAATTAGCCACAAGGGTAAATGAGTTGGAAAATATTCGGCAATTTCTCACGGGAACCGCTTTAACCGTGGTAATGGATGCTGTATTTTCCGTCATTTATATTTTCGTGATGGCAATTTACAGTTGGATACTGACAATTGTTGCCTTAATAACAGTACCTTTGTTCGCCTTGCTGAATTGGTTAGTTTCTCCGGTAATGCGCAAACAGTTACAGGAAAAAGCCGAACGCAATGCGGAAACCCATTCCTACCTGGTAGAAATTATGGCAGGGATGCAGACTGTGAAAGCGCAGAATTTGGAATTGCGATCGCGGTGGCAATGGCAGGAACGCTATGCTAAATATATCAGTGCAGGTTTTCAAACGGTTTCTACTCAAACTACTGCCAGTTCTATCAGCAGTTTCTTAAATAAACTTTCCACCCTGTTAGTATTATGGGTAGGAGCCTATTTAGTACTCCAAGGTAAACTCACCCTAGGGCAATTAATCGCCTTTCGGATTATTTCCGGTTATGTTACTAACCCCCTATTACGCTTATTGCAACTATGGCAGAATTTCCAAGAAGTTGCCCTGTCTTTGCAACGGTTGGGTGATATTTTAGATACTCCCCAGGAAACGGATATTGCAGACAAGCAAAATATTCTTATGCCCACCATTGTAGGTTCTGTACGTTACGAAAATATCTCCTTCCGTTTCCGGCAAAATACCCCCCTACAACTGTGTAATATTAATCTGGATTTTCCTGCGGGTTCTTTCATTGGTATTGTGGGGCAGAGTGGTTCCGGGAAAAGTACTCTGTTAAAATTACTACCTCGCCTCTATGAACCCACCTCCGGAAAAATCTTAATTGACGGCTACGATATCAGCAAAGTGGAACTCTATTCCCTGCGGCGGCAAATTGGGGTGGTACAGCAAGATACCCTACTATTTGATGGCACAGTGCGAGAAAATATTTCCCTCGCCTATCCTGATGCCAGTGATGACGAAATCATCGCCGCAGCCAAGGTTGCCTACGCCCACGAGTTTATTATGGCTCTGCCTAACGGTTATAATACACCTGTGGGTGAACGTGGTTCCGGCTTATCGGGAGGACAAAGACAAAGGGTGGCGATCGCCCGTACAGTTCTCCAGAATCCCCAATTACTCATCCTTGACGAAGCTACTAGTGCCTTAGATTACAACGCCGAGGGGCAAGTTTGTCGCAACCTGGCGGAAACCTGCAAAGGAAAAACCGTATTTTTTATTACTCATAGACTTAGTACTATTCGCCATGCTGATATCATTCTGATGATGGATCAGGGCGCAGTTGTGGAGCAAGGAACCCACGCAGAATTAATGGCAATGAAAGGATATTACTACTGTTTGTATCAGCAGCAAGAAGCACAGATTTAGAAACTTAGCATGTATTCTCAATTACCCATTACCTGAATTATATGAACGTTGAATATAAATTTGATCAACCAGTATTATTAAAACAATCTCCTACTTGGTCAAGGGCGATCGCCTGGGGGATAATTGGGATGACAGTATTTACCGTCATTTGGGCATTAGTCTTTAAAATAGATGAAGCGATACCCGCCACTGGTAAGCTAGAACCTAAGGGTTCAGTCACCGATATTCAAGCACCCGTGGGTGGTGTGGTGAAACAAATCCATGTCAAGGAAGGGCAAAATGTCAAAAAAGGTGACTTACTTATTAGCTTAGAACAAACCACCGCCCAAGCTCAACTTTCATCCTTCCAAAAAAATCGTACTTCCTTAATGCAGGAAAACGAATATTATCGAAGTATTTTAAGTGGGAAAAATACGGGTAAATTTCTACCCAATGGTAACTTAAAAGTTTCTGCCGAAATCGTATCTTTAACCCAAAGTCGTGCCGCAATTCTGGCTGAGAATCAAGTCTATCGCGCCCAATTAAATGGTAATACTAATGGTGTCAATTTGACTTCTGACCAAAAATTACGTTTACAGAGTCGGCAAATTGATTTAAAATCCCGTTTAGCAGATATAGAGCTAGAAAAAGCCAAAACTCAAGAACAAATTAGTCAAAATAAATTACAACTGGCTAGCGCTAAAGAAATGCTAGCAATTAATCAGAGAATTATTAAGGCAATGGAACCAGTTGTCAAGGAAGGTGCTTTCCCCAAAACCAGATTTTGGACACAACAACAGGAAGTTTTAAAATATCAGCAAGAAGTTGACAGACTCACCAAAGAGCAACAGCAATTAAGATTAGCCTTAATTCAATCCCGCGAAAAAGAAAATAATACCCAGGCAATATCTAAGGAAGATTTATTTTCTCGAGTCACCACCAACGAAAAACAAATAGCTGAAATTGATAGTCAAATTACCAAGATAATTCTCGAAAATCAGAAAACCATCAACGAAATTGATAGTCAAATTAGCCAAGCACTAACAACCCTGAAATATCAAAAAATTGTCGCCCCTGTCAATGGTACAGTTTTTGAACTCAAACCTAGTACACCCGGTTTTGTTGCCAACTCCAGCGAACCAGTTTTAAAGATTGTTCCTAATCAAAATTTAATCGCCAAGGTTTATATTACCAACCGTGACATCGGTTTTGTTAGGAATGGGCAAGATGTTGATGTCAGAATTGATTCCTTTCCCTTTCAAGAATATGGTGATATTAAAGGGAAAATTATCTCCATCGGTTCCGATGCACTACCCCCCGATCAGATTCATCCTTTCTATCGATTCCCGGTAAAAGTACAACTCAATACTCAAGAATTGGTAGTGGATGATGTGAAATTAAAATTACAGTCAGGGATGTCAATTAATGCCAATGTCAAACTCAGACAACGGACAATTATGAGTATCTTCACTGATTTCTTGGTTCAGAAAACAGAAAGCTTGAAATTCATGCGTTGATATATCATTATGCAAGAATATAAGTTTGTCAGAGTTCCCCTTAATTACGATCAGAAGTCAACTCTCACCAGTCATTTGGAGATATCAGTAAACGAACACGCACAGGAAGGTTGGCGACTTGTTCAAATTCTAGTGGAGAATCCTGCCGCAGTACCATTTGAGTATGTCGTTATATTTGAGCGTCCTAGGGGAGCATCGGTATCATAACTTATTTTTTTGAAAACATGAGACAAATTAAATTATCCCTAGGAATTATTACTTGCTTAAACATATTATTTTGTGCAAATCAAGTAGTTGCCAATCCGGGGAATTCGTCACAAGTAGCAACAAAAAAAGCGCCTCAAGATTTTATCACATGGTGTAAACAGAAAGAGCAATTACCTCAAGCAACTAAAACAACAATTGATACCTTGCTAAAATACGTCAAAGAAGAAGATTGTCAAAAGGCAAATCAAAAGCTGAATCGCTTGACAAAACTGAGTATTAGTGTTGGCAAAATTAGTGATATTAAACCCCTATCACGACTGACAAATTTAACCCATCTGGAATTAAAAATGCTTAAAGTTAGTGATATTCAACCATTATCTAACTTAAGAAAACTAACCTATCTTGACTTGAGCAGTAATCAAATTAAAGATATCAGTCCCTTAGGGAAGTTAAGTCAACTCACTCAGCTTCGTCTCGACAGCAATCAGATTAGCAATATTCAAGCATTATCTGGGTTAAATAATTTGACCCAACTCAGTATTCATAATAATCAAATTCAGAATATATCCAGCTTATCTAAATTAACAAAATTGGATAAACTAAGCCTTGTTGGTAATGAAATTATCGATATAAAGCCACTATCGCAATTAAACAAAATTACTAATTTAAACTTAGGTAGAAATCAAATTAGTGACTTGCAACCACTATCCAGATTAACGAATTTGTCAATCTTGAATCTATTTAATAATAAAGTCGTTAGGCTAGATTCACTATCAAGATTGAGTAAATTAAATTTACTTTCTGTCGAGGGCAACCAAATCACCAACCTGCAACCAATATCTAATTTAAAAGGTTTGACAACTCTTATATTAGATGGCAATCAGATTAAGGATATTAAACCAATTGCGAATTTAAACAACTTGAATACTCTTACCCTTAGCAACAATCAAGTTACTGATATTATAGCATTATCTCGCCTAACTAATTTAACTTATATTGTTCTTAGTAATAATCAAGTCAGTAATCTTCAGCCATTATCTGGATTAAAAAAAATAGATACTCTCTATCTAGAAGCAAATAAAATCAATGATATTAAACCCTTAACAGGATTGGTAAATTTAAAATTGCTCAATTTAAACAGTAATCAAATAGTAGAGATTAAACCTCTCGCAAATTTGAAAAAATTGAATCTTCTTTATCTTCAAGATAATCCAATTAGGGAAAAACTCTGCCCCATCAAACCAGGAGAATGTAGTTTTTGAATTCTGGGCTGAATTACCCAAATATAATCATTATTTAATTGACTAATAGTACTTCATACTTTTGGGAACAATTGGGGATATGCAACTATGCCAAATTTTGCATACCCCCTGACTCGTGAGAAATACGTAAAAATAAGGGCTGAATAGGTCAACTTTCCTGGCGATCGCAGTACTCAATCGTAGTACTAGATGGAAGTCCTTATCTATCTCAATGTCAATTCCCAGACTCAATCCATGCTGTATAAGTTATTCTCCGTAAAATTATTTTCCTTAAAATTGATATCGCAGTGGGCAAAGTCCGGTGTGCGATCATCGCTGCTTGCGTTCATGGTTTTAGGATTGATGATAAATATACCGAAACCAGTTACTGGACAAACCCAACAGCCACTATCAACCCAGCAGTTAGCAGAATTAGCAGAAGTAGAGCGATTGTATAAACAAGGAATACCGTTATATCAACAAGGGAGATACAGCGAAGCGATTCCTTTAGCAAAGAAAGCTTTAGCAATTCGGGAAAAAGTTCTTGGTCGCGAACATCCAGATGTTGCAGCTACTTTGAATCATGTCGCAGAACTTTACCGATTAATGGGGAATTATGACCAAGCCGAACCTTTGTATGTGCGATCGCTTACAATTCGGGAAAAAGTTTTCGGTCGTGAACATCCAGATGTTGCAACTACTCTCAATAATTTGGGTTTACTTTATCAAGCACAGGGAAATTACAGCAAAGCTAGACCTTTATTTGTGCGATCGCTCGAAATTTATGAAAAAGCTTTTGGTCGGGAACATTCCCATGTGGCAACTAGCCTGAATAATTTAGCTCTACTCTATGAATCTCAGGGGAATTACAGCGAAGCTGAGTCACTATACCTGAAATCCCTCGCAATTTTAGAAAAAGTTCTTGGTCGAGAACATGTGCATGTGGCATTTAGTCTGAATAATTTGGCTGTACTTTATCAATTACAAGGGGATTACAGTAAAGCTGAATCTTTGCACCTGCGATCCCTTGGGATTAGGGAAAAAGTTTTCGGTTCAGAGCATCCCGATGTTGCACTTAGTATGAATAATTTGGCTCAAATCTATCAAATCCAGGGGAATTATAGTAAAGCTGAATCTTTCCAACTGCGATCGCTCAAAATTTATGAAAAACTTTTGGGGAAAGAACATCGCGATGTTGCACTTAGTCTGAATAATTTAGCTGGACTTTACTGGCAAACAGGAGATATAAATCGCACCACTGATTTTCTAACTCGTGGACTCACAGTTCAAGAAAAAAATTTGCAATTAATAATGTATGCTGTGGGTTCGGAACAAAGCAAGCAAAAATATGCACACATATTTATGGGAGGTATAGATTTTACGGTCACTTTAGCCCTGCAAAAACCAAATCAAAATCCAACCCTAAGTAAATTAGCTCTAACAACTATTCTCCGTCGCAAAGGAAGGGTTATGGATGCGATGGCTGACACTATACAAACATTACAATCCCAGTTAGCTAATAATTCAGAAACCAAAAAAATATTTGACGAATGGTTAAGTACACAGCAGCAATTAGCCAATCTAGTATACAGAGGAGTGGGCGAACAAAAATTTGAAATATATCAACAACAAATCAAAGAATTAGAAACAAAAAAAGAAGAATTAGAAAACAAAATTAGTCGTAAAAGTGCTAACTTCCGTCAAGAAATTAAACCCGTAGAACTCGCAGACATCCAAACAAAAATTCCCACCGATGCTGCAATGGTGGAAATTATTCAGTACTACCCGCTTAATCCCAAAGCCAAAAAAGAAAGCGAAAAATGGGGACAACCCCGCTATGCTGCTGTGGCTTTACGTTCGACTGGGGAACCAAAATGGGTGGATTTAGGTGATGCTGCTGCCATAGATAAATCCGTCACAAGCTTCCGTCAGCTACTTGCAACCAGTCCCGGAAATAACCGAGGAATCGACGTAACACCCAACCCAGAAGCTCAAAAATCCCAAATATCCAAACTCCAAGAATTGGCTCGCAATTTAGACAAACAGGTTATGCAACCGATTCGTCCATTATTGGGGAATGCTCGTCATATTTTACTATCCCCCGATGGACAGCTAAATCTCATACCCTTTGAAGCTCTCATGGATGAACAAAATAAGTATCTAGTTGAAAATTACGCCTTTTCTTACCTCACAACTGGTCGAGATTTATTACGTTTAGATAATACGCCAAAACAACTGAATAACCCCGTAATTTTTGCTGGCATCGACTACGAAAAACAAGAAAATCTAACCGCTACAGAGACTAAAAATCGTGGTAATAAACGCTCGATAAATTTTGCAAATTTGACCTATGGATTCCTGAAAGGAACTTTAGAAGAAGCCCAAGCTATTCAAAAAATCATTCCTAATGCCCAATTATTGACGGGGAAAAAAGCTACGGAAACTGCTATTAAACAATTACAAACACCGAGTATTTTACACCTAGCAACCCACGGTTTCTTTTTACCAGATAAGGAAGTTAAACCCGTTTCCAATTCAACTAATTCACCCCAAACGGTAAACATCGAAAATCCCCTGTTGCGTTCGGGTTTAGCATTAGCTGGATTCAACGATCGCCGCAATAAACAGGATAATAGCATCGAAGATGGAGTACTCACAGCCCTGGAAGTTGCGGGTTTACATCTCCGGGGAACCCAATTAGCGATTCTTTCCGCTTGTGAAACTGGTTTAGGTAATGTCAAAACCGGGGATGGGGTGTATGGGTTGCGTCGAGCTTTGGTAATTGCGGGGACTCAAAGTCAGTTATTAAGTTTATGGCAGGTTGATGATAAGGGAACCAAAGATTTGATGGTGAAATATTATGAGAAAATCAAAACTGGAAAAGGTAGACACGCTGCTTTACGGGAAACCCAATTGGAGTTTTTAAATAATCCGAATTACCAGCATCCCTTTTATTGGGCAAGTTTTATTCCTTCCGGTAATTGGCACCCGATGCGGTAATTTTTTCGTAGAATGCTGATTTTTGTATACCCCTAGATTCCCCTAGAAGTATGTAGGGGTACCATGATTTATTTCATCATTCCACATTTGTAGATTAGGTTTTTAGGAGATAAATAACCCAGATGCAAGGACAAAAAATAAATTTCCAACCATCATTTATCTTAAAATCAGTTACAGCAATTAATTGGTTTTTCGCTGCGCTCCCTAATTTAACTTTGTTGGGAATCTGGCTCATGTCTTGGCGTGCAAGTGTTCTACTCAGTAGAATACCCAGGATTAATCTAGATGATCCTAAAAATATTGGTGAAAATGATTTAATCTATCAAGTTTTGATTCATGCTACCTATTTACCTGCGATCGCATTCTATTTCCTCGAATCACTTTGGGCTATTTTCGCTTTTTCTAGCATTGCTATGTATTTGCGTTGGCATCAGCGATCGCGCATCTCCCATTTCTCATTTTTCACACCTTTGATATTATTTATTATCGGCTATTTTATTTTTAAATTTGACCCAGGACAAAGGGTAGAATGGTTTTTGGATTAGAAATTCAAATTTGTACTCTTTTTTGAGATAATACTGAAAACCTACTTTTAATATATGAAAAAACGAGCCGATGTAAATTTGATTTTTGTAATATAATCCTGGTGACATTCCACCATAGAATAAAATTCCATCACGAATGGAATCTAAGCAATTTTTTTCGCGATCGCTTCCAAAACATCATCGAACATATCGGGTAAAAGTTCCCGGTTATTATCGGCAATTACCACATTGAAATTCGCCTTGGTATCGTTTACCAACAAAATCACATAACCCCTACTGGTGACAGCAGCCATCGAGTGATTTATCGATTGACTGCAAGAAAATTCTCCCAAGTCTTATTCTGTATGGGTTACGCTGCACTAACCCATCCTACAGAGGTTTTATATTTAATTGCACCTTCCTGCTTACTTATCAGTTCTGTGCATAAGTTGAATTTCCATAAATCTATTAACCATCAACAAGTAAAAATAATCTTGACCTTTGATAAAATCAACAACTTAAGTGTTGCATGAATTTCAGGTGTCAGAATATATCAGCCAAGTAAACATTATCAACTACAAGTGAAACTTAATATTATGAATAACAAAGTCATCGCAGCTACACTCGCTTTAAGCACATTATTGATTGGAACATTTGCCTTTGCTGTTTCGAGTCATGCTCTACGCTCCAGTTCACAAGAATCTTCTGTTGATCGAGTGGGAACTCGTGATAGTTTGAGCAGTTCGACAGCACGTCCACAAAACGATTCAGGACAAGATAATGAATACATTCAATTCATTCAATTAATCACTATAGTAGCTTTAAGCGGATTAGCAATTGGAGCATTAGCCTATGTTAGTTCGAGTCATGATCGAAACTCCGATCAACAAGAATCTTTTGCTTATCAAGCGGGACATCGCGATGGTTTTTGCGGTTCAACAGCACGTCCAGAAAACTATCCGGGACAAGAAATTGAATATATGCGAGGTCATCGGAAGGGTTGGTATGATGGACAAAGACAACCAAGAACATTTTAGCATCAAGGGCTTCCCGTAGGGTATGGTTGCTTTATTAAGTCGAGTGCAACTGATGGGATAAATCACTAGCGATCGCCACCACTGCACCAACGTTTTGAGGAACTAAAATTTCTAATATCAAGTCTTGAGGCTAGCTGTTGGAACTAAATATTATGTCTCAAAAGTCTGGCAAGATTAAGGGTGAAAGTTTTTGGATTGAAGTTCTTAAAACCATTGGTTTAAGCGTATTTTTAGCTTTTGGCATCCGTACTTTCGGTGCTTCTGCTTATTTCATTCCCACAGGTTCCATGGAACCTACCTTACAAGTTAACGATCGCCTGATGGTTGAGAAACTCAGCTACCGCTTCAAATCTCCAGAGCGAGGAGACATTGTGGTTTTTACACCCCCGAAAACAGCACCAATTGCCTGTGGAAATCCCCAAAGCTCTCGTGATTCCTGGATTAAGCGAGTCATCGGAGTTCCTGGAGACAAGGTAGAAGTTAAGGGGGAAACAGTTTACATCAATAGTCATCCTTTGCAGGAACATTACATTGCTAGTAAACCTCAGTATGATTTGCCATCTATGACAGTGCCCCCAAATACCTATTTAGTTCTAGGTGATAATCGTAATAATAGCTGTGATAGTCATGTATGGGGATTTCTGCCCCGCAATCAAATTATTGGGCGAGCATTTGTTGGGTTTTGGCCCCCGAATCGCATTGGTGGATTTAATCAACGTCCCAAGTTTACTGATCAATAGAATCCGACCTTGACTATCTTTGGTTAATAGAAAATACTGGAGCGATCGCCGGAATTTATTTGCTGAGATGTGGAAGAAAATCACAACATCAAAATTTAGATTTCCTCTACTCACAATTTATCCACAAATTTTCTGATTCCCTGGCAAAATCAAGCTGATATTGGGTTGTAACAAAAACTGTAACAACACCTGATTTTGTGATTTTCCTGATTTACAGTGGAGCAATCACATCAGAAAATTCCCGGAAACAATCAGTATATGCTGTTCCAAGATATACGGGATTATCAAATTCTCTATCTCTCCCTATTCCTTGTATTGGGCATAGGTACACGGGATTGGACATTACATCCTGAGTTTATCCCAGTCTTAATAATCACTTGTTTATCAACTCAGTGGCTCTGGTGTTATTGCCTGAGAAACCCCCAGGAAGCAAATAACTGGATGGTTGTCCGTAGTCCCCTCATTACTTCCCTCGGATTAAGTTTACTTCTACGTGCTGACCATTGGACAGCGATCGCGATCGCGGGAGTCACAGCCATTAGTAGCAAATTTATCTTCCGTGTCGGTGACAAACATTTTTTCAATCCTGGAAATTTCGGCATTATCTCTGCGTTAGTTCTCACCAATAATGCTTGGGTTTCCCCTGGACAATGGGGGGAAGAATGGTGGTATGGGTTGCTGTTTCTGGGAACCGGGGGGATGATGCTACGACAGGTCGGGAGATGGGACACCACCGCAGCATTTTTGGCAGCCTACGCAGCTTTAGAAGGGGTACGTAACTATTGGCTAGGGTGGACTATAGATGTGTATCTACATCGTTTGATGAGTGGTTCCCTAATACTTTTTGCCCTATTCATGATTACAGATCCCCGTTCCATCCCAGATGCCAGAATTGGACGGATTCTTTGGGCAATATGTATCGCCCTAGTCACCTTCATTCTACGTAACTATTTTTACATGACCACAGCAGTTTTCTGGGCACTATTTGCGATCGCCCCCCTAACTGTCCTAGTCGATTTCCTCTGGCGATCGCCCAGATTTACCTGGAAAGAGCCATCAATAAACCAAGATTCCCTAACAACATGAAATACCTCAAGTTTCTACTTTCCCTCTGCCTGATTTGCCTAGTCACCTTATTTTTTACCCCGGCGGCTTGGGCATTCTGTGGATTTTACGTAGCCAAGGCAGATAGTAAACTATATAACAAAGCTTCCCAAGTGGTAATTGTCCGCGATGAAAATCGCACCGTGCTGACAATGGCGAATGACTATCAAGGAGAAGTCAAGGATTTTGCCGTGGTGGTTCCTGTCCCCACAGTCATTCAAAAGGAACAGGTAAGAGTAGCAGAACCAAAAATTATCGAACGTCTTGATGCCTTTAGCGCACCCCGTTTGGTAGAATATTTTGACCCCGATCCCTGCGCTCCCATGTATGAGGATAGAGCTATCCCAGCTTTACCTGCACCCGTAGCCAGACAAGAAGAATCACGACCTCGCAGTAGTAACAGCTTAGGTGTCAAGGTCGAAGCACAGTTTAATGTCGGTGAATATGATATTGTCGTTCTCAGTGCTAGGGAATCCGACGGACTAGAAACCTGGCTGAATCGCAACGGTTACAAGATTCCTAGAGGTGCGAGAAAATTACTCAAACCCTATATTCGCCAAAAAATGAAGTTCTTCGTCGCTAAAGTCAACCTCGACAAGTTCGACGAAAGCGGGTACGAATATCTGCGTCCCTTGCAAATATCTTACCAGTCCCCTAAATTCATGTTGCCGATTCGTTTAGGGATGATAAACTCCACCAGTGAGCAGGATTTACTAGTTTATATTCTCTCCCGCAAAGGACAGGCAGAAGTTACCAATTACCGCACAGTACGAGTTCCATCTGGTAATAATATCCCCATCTTCGTCAAAGATGAATTCGGCGATTTTTACAAGTCGATGTTTAAAACTTCCTACATTAAGGAAGACAGAAAAGTTGCTTTCCTCGAATATGCTTGGGATATGGGTACTTGCGATCCCTGTTCTGCCGAACCCCTCAACCGTGAAGAGCTCAAACAAGCTGGTGTGTTTTGGTTGGATGAAACATCTTCCGAAGCTCCCCCATCCCCAGTTTCCCGTCGTCGTCCCCCGGTAAGTAGCGATGTCTTTATCACCCGTCTCCATGTGCGTTACACCCGTGATAAATTCCCCGAAGATTTGATATTTCATGCCACCTCAAACCGGGAAAATTTCCAAGGACGTTATGTACTCCAACATCCATACACGGGTGAAGCAAAATGTCAAGCAGGTAGAGAGTATAAACGGACATTAAATAGACGCTTTGAGCAAGAAGCACAAACCCTGGCAAAACTGACAAACTGGAATATCCAGGATATTCGCCAAAAGATGAAACTGAAGGGACAGGTTAGTATATCTTGGTGGCAGAATCTGTTCTCATGGTTGGGAATGTAATTTTGATTAAACTCAGCCTCAAGGTATGAGGATTCTCTAAGACTTGCTTCAAAGGAATAGTGAAAGCGCCATTGACAGCAACTCATCCTACTGAATAATCGGACAAATTGTTTGATAAGATGTCTCAGTTTGAACTTCCCAACCAGAAAGCAACCCAGATAATTCTTGTCTCAAAATCAGTAATTGCCGAATTTGTTCATCAATGCTTTTGACTTTTGCTTCTAGTTTGATTTTTATATGTTCACAGGGTAAGTTACCACTATCGTAAACATATAGAAATTCCTTAATATCTGACAAGCTCAATCCTAGACTTTGAGCGCGTTTGATAAAGTGAAGTCGCTGCAAAACATCGGGATTAAATAGTCGAAATCCTCCTTCGGTTCTGCCTGATGATTTCAGGATACCCAATTCCTCATAGTAGCGAATAGTTTTAATGGGTACGCCGCTTTCCTTGGCAACTACACCAATCTGTTTTCCTTCTGCTTGGGCTAACATACTTACCAACCCCTCAGTGAGATGTGATTGCTAATCCTATACTAAACTCTCCAGCCAGCTGGAGAGTCAAGCAGAAAAAGTATCAATCCCTTGACATCATCAGACTGTTATTTGATTAGCGATGGTTTCTTGACTCGCGTCTGGGAAATATGGTTGACAATCTTCCCCTTTTGCCAGTTCTGACTAACCCCTTGAGGTTGAAAGTTACGTAAACGCAGAGCATTAGTCACTACGGAAACTGAACTAAAAGCCATGGCAGCACCGGCGATGATGGGATTTAGTAACCAACCAAAGAAGGGGAAGAGAATACCAGCAGCAATGGGAATACCAGCAGCGTTGTAAATAAAGGCGAAGAATAGGTTTTGACGAATGTTGCGAATTGTGGCGCGACTAAGTTGAATAGCTGTAACTATGCCTTGCAAATCACCAGAGATTAAGGTGATATCACTGGCGGCGATCGCCACATCTGTACCAGTACCAATTGCAATTCCCACATCGGCTTGGGCTAAGGCTGGTGCATCATTAATCCCATCCCCAACCATGGCAACAATTTTACCTTCAGCTTGTATTGCTTGCACTATAGCGGTTTTTTGCTGGGGACGGACTTCAGCGAAGACTCTTGAAATACCTACTTCCCTAGCAATACTTTCGGCAGTGCGGTGGTTATCACCTGTCAGCATGACAACTTCTAAACCGAGTTTTTGCAATGCTGTTACTGCTTGGGGTGAAGTGGGTTTAATGGCATCAGCAATCCCCATCAATCCCATAATCTCACCATCAACTGCTAACCAAACTGCTGTTTTACCCAAAGACTCTAAGCGCTCTTTGTCTGGTTGTAAAGTTTGAGTGTTAATATGCAATTCTTCCATCCAGAGTTGTGTGCCAATCTGTACCAAATGCTGAGAAACCATCCCTTGAACCCCACTACCTGCCACAGCTTGAAAATCTCTCACATTAACTAAGCTGACTTCCTGGGATTGGGCATATTTGACAACAGCTTCTGCTAAGGGGTGTTCAGAATTGTGTTCTAAGGATGCAGCTAGTTGGATGAGGTGAATTTCGTTACTGTTAGCTGTACCGTTCACTGTGAGAAAATCTGTAACTGTCGGTTTCCCTTGGGTAATTGTGCCAGTTTTATCTAAGACAATAATTTGAATTTTGTGCGCTAGTTCTAAGCTTTCGGCTCCTTTAATTAAAATCCCGTTTTCTGCACCTTTACCAATACCCACCATTACAGAAGTCGGTGTGGCTAAACCCAAAGCACAAGGACAAGCGATGATTAACACCCCCACTGCCGTCATCAATGCCAGGGTAGCATTACCCATGATGTTGTACCAAATTATCAAGGTGAGAATGGCGATCGCAATTACTGTCGGCACAAACCACGCAGTCACTTGGTCTGCTAGTCTTTGAATGGGGGCTTTTGAACCTTGAGCCTGCTGTACTAATTGGACAATCTGTGCTAGTACGGTATCCTTACCAACTCTTGTCGCTCGCAACAGAAAACTCCCAGTTTTGTTAATGGTTGCACCTATAACTTCATCCCCCGGTTGTTTTTTCACAGGTATACTTTCCCCTGTCACCATCCCTTCATCCACGGTGGATATTCCCTCGAATACTTCACCGTCAACGGGAATTTTTTCCCCAGGACGAACCAGCACAATATCACCAATTTCTACCTGTTCGATAGGTACATCTATTTCTTTCCCGTGACGCATCAACCGTGCGGTTTTCGCCTGTAAACCAATCAGCTTCCGGATTGCCTCGGAGGTTTGACCTTTAGCCCGATTTTCCAACAGCCGTCCTAACAAAATCAAGGTAATGACAATCGCTGCTGTTTCATAATACACATCTGGCATCAATCCCTGATTGATAAAAAAGCTGGGAAATAAAGTAGCAAATAGGGAATACAGATATGCGGCACTAGTACCTAAAGAAATTAAGGTATCCATTGTCGCAGCACGACGCTTCAAAGCTTTCCAGGTGTTGACGTAAAAAGAGTAACCACACCAAAACTGTACAGGAGTTGTCAGGAGTAGTTGCAGCCAAGGGTTATGCAACCATGATGGAATAAAAGGTAGGTGTAACCCTGTCATCATGGGTAATGAGCCAATCATCAACACAACGCTCATGATACTCCCTAAGGTCAACTTCCTCTCTAAATCGCGCAATTCTTGCTGGCGATATCTTTTCTCTTCATCATCTTCCCCTAACATCAAGTTGTTTTCCTCCAGGGGATAGGCAGAATAACCGGCTGCATTCACCGCATTTTGAATGGCTTGTATATCAGTTTTTCTGGAGTCATAATCAACTGTTACCTGTTCTGCGGCAAAATTCACACTACAGTCATTCACTCCTGAAACAGAACGAATCGCTTCTTCTATACTTCTGGCACAGGAAGCGCAACTCATACCGCGTAGTCTCAGTGTGGCATTCTCCATTTTTAGACTCCCAATTATCAAGTCGTGTTCAAGACTGATTTCATTTTGAAGTCTCCACTTCACTGGAGTGTCAAGGTAAATATTGATTTTGTACCCCAGGAAGTATTTTGAGATATTAAATTGCTATAAGTTACAAAAATTATTGATGCATAACCCATATTTAGTAGGTCGGTGTGAAAATTTCAATGTATGTCATTGCGAATGAAACGTTCGCGTAGCGTGTCGCTTTGCGACTCAGTGAAATGAAGCAACCGCAACGGTTTTGTCAATTTTACATTCTGTTACATAGTTGGGTTTATTTTCATCGACTTACTTTCTCAAAAAATGTTAGGGGCGGGTTCACGAGTATCTTGTGAATAATTGAAGCATATTTGTAAACCGCACTGACAGTCTCTGGACTTAGGTTTCATCAACTTGGAGAAAAGTCGGGGATAAAACTTATAGCTTCTAAAATTCATCGCATAATTGAAAAAATATTTTAATTTATTTGGTAATGCGGCTCCAATGCGTATTTTTTAAATCTAAAACATAACCATCTCTATTCTCTATATAATTATCAGTATCTTGCTGCCTAACGTAAATTTTACCTCCAGTAATATATATTTTTGACTGGTCTCTATAAACGGCTTTATGTCTACTAATCCATCCAGGTTTATCTCCACTAGTTTTAACTTTTTCAATTTTAAATGTCTGACAGTGGAGGCGATAAACAGGTGTTTCACCATCAATTCTAGTATTGAGATAACCTAAACAACCAATAATGTAAATATATTCTCCAATTGGGGTTGCAGAATGAAAGTCAGTGGGAGGAAAAATTTCTTGGGGATAGCCTAAAATAGTAAATGTACCATCTTTTTGATGGACAACAACATCGTTATATATACAAAAGTCTGGGTCGTAATAATCCTCGTGTTCTCCGCCAATTTGAATGATTCTACCATCTGATAATTGTGTAATCGTCTTACCAAATCTTTGAAAACACCATACAGGCTCATCCAGATTATCTGTATCATGAAAGGTGTCTCGTGCAGTCCAAGCAGTAGCGTTACTTCTGACCATTTCTTGCCAAAATTCAACTACCATTATTTCTGGATTAGCCTTTCCAAATCGTCGAGATTTACCACTCAAATATTTCTCTTTGTTCATATTTAATATTTCTCTATTACTGCTTAAGCCTGTTAATAATTGCCGCATATCATCATTGATATCACTTAACTCTTCACCTGCATAAACTAGCATTTTGACAATTTCTAAATTGCTAGCGCGAAAAATCGCTTTGGTAAAGCTATTTTTACCTGCAAAAATATCAACACCAGCAGCTAATAATACCCTCACACACTCTGTAGAACCATACTCTGATGCCTCCATCAATAGAGTATTTCCGTATTTATCTACCGAATTAGCATCAAATCCCTGTTGAATTAAATATTCTAAAACATTGGCATGATTCTTTTCTACAACAGACATTAATGGTGGCTTTTCTTTATCACCAGTAAATTGATTTGCTCCCGATGCCAAAAGCAGTTTAACTTTTTCAATTTCACCAACTTCTAAGCTTAAATCCCAAGGAGTTCTCCAACCACAATCTCGTATGGTTAAATCGGCACCGAGATTAATTAATTTCTTTGTATCTTCAAAGCTTCCATAAACAATTGCATACATTAATTCTGTCCATTCTAACTGTTCTTTTTCTGCACCTGCATTGAGTAATAACTGAACAATATCAAAATGTCCTCCCCAGGCAGCCAATTTTAATGCTGATTCTCCATACTCACTTGTATTGTGAACATTAGCTCCTCTAGAAAGCAATAGAGTGATAATTGCTGTAGAGTCATGATTTTTATCAAAATTGTTACCACATATAGCATCCATCAAAACATCAAAATTATCTGCTCTTTGATAGTGAATATCCGTGCCTAAATTTAGCAAGTATTCAATTTTATCAATACTGCCCAATCTCACTGCAAATGCTAGTACAGTAAAGTTGTAATCACCTCCAATTGCATTCACATTCGCACCATTTTCCACCAAAAATTGCACCATTTCTAAACTAGCATCGGTGCTACTTACTGCACACATCAATGGTGTTTGTGAGGATTTATCGAGACAATCAATATCAACTTCCCTATCTAATTCTTGTTTGACACCTGCGATATTTCCCTGTCTGGCAAAATCATGAATTTGCATTTATCTAGAGTTTTGGTAATTTAAAATTTACAGAGGTGTATTTAACTTGTACGTTGAAAGATGTCAAGCTTACTATTGAACTAAGCGAAGGTATGCTCATACTATAATAACCTTAATGTTTCCCATCTATATAATTTAGCGACACATCAGCTTCTGACAAGATAATATCTGCTTGGTGGGTGATATCAAAATTATTATAATTGGGTGGAAAGTTCATCTGTATTTTTTCTATTGTTACAAGTTAAAGCATGAAGAATGTTTTTTGGGTTGTGAATTTTTGTCAATCAACTCCAGATTAATCACTATCATTTCATTAATTAAGTCACCATTCTTAAGTATCACAGATTTGATTCTCCCGTTCACCTTAACGAATTTTCCAATTGTGTGGCTCATGGTTTTACTGTTAGTGAATCGCATATATAGTCGTCCCGATGGAACTCCTGGATTCTCCATGAATGTAGCATTGTTCAAGGGAATATCTTCATAGCTTGCAGTATCTAATTTGACCTTACCAATACAAGTGATTACTGGTGTAGTTTCGCGAATTGTAATGTATGAAGTTACCGCAATACAACCGAGTATAAATCCAAATATCAACATGATAATTGATTGTATTTTCATAAATTAATCTGGGGTTATCAACAAATATAAATTTGACAGGAAGCATCAATTAATTATCTAATTATTCCTGATAAAAACTTTCTCAATGTGCAGCCAAGTTAACCCATATATCCAAATTTTAGCAATAAGTATAGAGAATACAAGGATAACAAGTATACTACTCCCAAGCCTACCAAGAATGAAAATACTTGCAGTATGGCTTGAAATAGACGATTTCGATATGGATAAAATCCTCTCAAATAAAAAAATATGGATTCAGCTACATTACACCCAGTCCAAATTGATAAAATACCAAGAATACACCCTAAAAATTGTGAATTTATCGCGACATCATCAAAAATTCGCACTGTCGGGAAGGGTTTCATTGGGTATTTGATTTGTCCTAATTGGTATGGAGTTAATTCTAAACCTTCAATGGAAATGCTCTCTAGGGCAGATGCTTGAATCCAACGACAGATAGGTCTTTGTTTCCCAAAAGTGACTCGACAATCCAAAGAATCAGTTTCTTCTATTACTAACAATTGACGGTCAAGGGAAAGCTGACAGTATAATTTTTCTGTGAGCCGACAAGGTACTAAATAACCAGGAAGGACAATTGCAGGTTCATTCTCTCTAGTAATAGTTACTTCAAAAAATGGGCTTCTGGAGCGTTCGCGAATAATCAAGATTGAGAGTAAAACCACAATTATAAAACTGAGAATCAAGCTTTTTCTTCTATGCATAGAATTCTTTGCACTACCATGGTAATAGTCATAAATTAATATATCTCTGATAATTTGAGGGGTATGCAGTAGCCTATTGAATTCACTTTGCTCGCCATGGCAGAATAGTGCTTAAGCTAGGTTGGCGTAAATAATTATTGTTGGAATAAGGCAGGGAGTAGGGGGAGAAAGATTTTGAGCCTTATTTGCTTTTGTTCACATACTTTGGTTTTATTGCACCAACTTACTTAGATACTTCTTATTTGCTATAAAATAGGCACAGATTTTAGAATTTTCGGGTATATTAAACCAAATTAGAGCGATAATTTTTTGGTGTTTGTCCTGTCCAACGTTTGAAAGCACGATGAAAAGCACTTGGTTCGGAAAAACCGAGGAGAAATGCTACATCATGAATCGATATTTCCGGATTGTTTAAATGCTGTAGGGCTAATTCCTTGCGGGTTTCATCGAGAATTTGCTGGTAGGATGTATTCTCGGTTTGTAATTCCCGTTGGAGTTGGCGGATACTAACCATGAGACTACGTGCGATCGCCTCAATGGTTGGTACTTCTCCCTGTAAATTTTGGGCAATTTTCTGGGCTACTTTGTGGGAGTATGTCTGTGTTCGATTTTGGGCTGCTAGCATAGTTGCAGCATGGTTTTCAAAGACAGAGAGCAGGTTGAGATTTGCCGATCGCACCTGCCAATTTAGGCAATCGGGAGCAAAGATAATCCGATTCTTTGGTTGGGAAAATTCCACTGTTGTTTGAAAAATCCGCTGGTGTTCACCACAATCCTCAATTGGGGAATGTTGAAACCATACTGTTTGCGCTGGCAGTTTTTTCCCCGTCAGTTGTTCGGTAGCGGTAACTAGAGCGGCAAAGGTACTTTCAATGGGTTGCCGTGGCTCATCCATTAAATAGTTTTTCACATCTGTGACAATTTCACAATCACACTGCACCCATCCCTCCGAGATGCGATGGTGGATGGCTACACCCTGGCTAAATAAGCGGGTATACTGGGAAAGTTTTTCTAAAACTTGCCCATAGGTTTGACAATTGAGCAGCACGTAACCAACGATACCAATGGCAGATAAATCGAACGCTTCACCAATATGTAATCCTAAATTGCGATCGCCTGTTTGTTGTACTGCTTCTCGCCATAATTTTTGTAGCACTTCCCCAGATACCTGGCGATCGGGGTTATCTAACCAGACTAAATCGATACCAGCAGCATTACAAAGGCAATTGATATCAATCCCTTGAGCAGCAACGTATTGGACGATATCTCTGACAATGGCAATGGAAAACTGAGCTTCTGGCATTTTCTTGGCAGATTGGCGCTATTGGTCAATTTTTGGGCGTAGCGTGTCAATTGATATCTCTATTCTCAGCCCTATTCTGAAATCATCAACACAAAAACACATCAATGGCAATTTCAATGTTTCCAAAACATAAAGAATTAGGTATGGAGATGTCAACACCAGAACCAAGCAACCTCGAAACGATTGTAAATCCAGTCACGGGTGATTGTATGACTTTTTTACACAATGCTCAAGAAAGTCAAGGAAATTATGCCAAAATTCGCTTTGATTTACCCTCAGGAGCGAAAGGTAGTCCGTTACATTATCACACCGCAATGCATGAAACCTTCACAGTGCTAACAGGTTGTCTTGATATGGAAATTGGGGAAAAAGGTAATTGGCGAAAGTTGCAATCAGGGGAAAGTATACAGGTTCCACCAGGGATGCACCATAGCTTTTGTAATAACTCCCAGGATTGGGTGACATTTACTACCGAAAATCGTCCGCCTACGGGGTTTGAAAAATTTATCCGGGGATTATATGGATTGGCGATTGACAACAAAGTCAACCCGGAAGGAATGCCAAAAAATCTCTTGCAATTGGCTATTTTACTCAAGTTAGCAGACACCATTCCCGTAGGTATACCACCCTTTATTTTCCACTTGTTAATTAACACATTAGTTGGGATTGCTCGCATATTCAATGTAGAGCGATCGCTCCTCAAATATTGGCAATAAATTCAACTTTCCACTGTTTTATTTCAGGAATAACTATGAACCGCTTAAAACTCACCCGAATTACAGGAATTCTCTTCATTTCCTTGGTTGTGCTGTCGAATATTCCCTATATACTGCTAATTCAAACCTTTGGGTATGATGATATTCTGCGGGAACCAGTCGATTATGTACTCACACGGTTTCATGCAGGGGGAATAGGGCTGATTTTCACTTGGTTTGCCTTTGGTGTCACAGCTTTACTTCTCACACCTGCGACTATTTTGCTACACAAAGTTATCGCTAGCAAAGATACTCCCTATCTCCACGCAGCTACGGCAATGGGAGCATTTTCTGGTATTCTCCAAGCCATGGGGCTAATGCGGTGGGTATTTGTGGTGCCCATTTTAGCATCTATCCAAGTAAATCCCGCAAGCAGCGAATCAACCCGTGCAGCCGTTGCGATCGCCTACCAAATAGTACATCAATATGCTGGGGTGGCGATCGGTGAATATTTAGGGCAAACCTTACTCGTAGCTTGGACAATAGGAGTCGGGGTAGTGATGTTGGGTTCTCCCCTATTTAAATCCTGGGTTGCTTGGTGGGGTTTGATGACTGCACCTTTGTTACTGGTGGGACAGAGTGAATTATTTGCGACAATTATTCCCAGCTTTCCTGTGGTGGAAGCAACCCCCATCGGTTTTATCCTCTGGGAAATTTGGATGTTATTGGTGGGTATCTCCTTGCTGCGAGTTCCTCAAAAGCGGTTAGCGTCTTCACCAGTGGCGATTTAAAGTGACGTGTAACTTAGACCTAGGGTTATTAAATGAGTTTATCTGAATATTAATCCCAATCGAATTGTACCCACCTGACTGATTATTGATTTTGAGGAAGCCTGTGTTAGTGCTAGCTAGTCACTGTGAGAGTATTATCCTTGTATACCAAAAAACCTACTCAAAATTGAAATGCACTGTAACTTGCGAATATGGATGAACCCAAAATTAGATTTTTAACCTCGCAGGATATCGTCGCTTACCGCGAACTACGGTTGCAAGCATTGAGAGAATCTCCAACAGCGTTTGCTTCAAGTTTCGAGCAGGAAGTTTGCTTGACTGTGACGGACTTTGCAGCCAGACTTAGCACTCACGATAATTTGAATAGCGGTATTTTTGGTGCTTTTGACGATCGCGATCGCCTAATCGGGATGCTCGGCTTTTCCCGTGAAAATCGCCCCAAATGCGCTCATATTGGCAATCTATGGAGTATGTATGTTTTACCAACATTTCGTCGTCGAGGTGTAGGGGCAATGCTTCTCGATTGTGCATTATCTCATGCTCACCAACTTGATGGTTTACGGCAGGTCATACTCACAGTTACTGCCAATAATTCTGCCGCATCTTCCCTTTACAAATCACGGGGTTTCGAGGTTTTTGGGTTAGAGTATGATGCTTTATTTGTTGATGGCACATATTTTGATGAGGAGCATTTGATATTACACTTCAAATAAAGGTGAAATAGCGATAATTATTATGACTAATTCGACTAATTTTATCTGGGAAGAATCAAGTTGGCTCAAACAAGCTGGTAATTGGGGGGAGCATCGCAATTTTGCAACAATACAATTTGTAGTTGGAGCATCTTGCTCCCTGATTTGAGAACGCAGGCTAGAAACCCGCACTACAAAAACAATTTACACATTCGGAATGCTCCCGATCGCCACTTTTGCATTCACTAAGATTAGTCATCCGAATATTTACTTATATACTCAGATAAAATAAATATACTCAATCAGAATACAACCCCAAGGGGATAATTGCTATTAATGATAGACTGTAAAGATTATTTGTGAAAATTTCGGGTTAAAATCTTTACTATTTCTCTATAATTATCCCTAGGGAAAGACTGTTTATCCTGAATAGCAAGATAATCATTGAAAGATACAAAAACAGGTATAGTCCATAATCTCATCAAGAAATGTTGCTAGATATTAAGGCAAATATCCTTTTAATTAAGATAAATTAAAATAACTTGAACTAATTTGATAATTAAAGTCTAGTCAAATTTTTTAAAAAGAACGATGATGGACATATTACTTACCAAGCAAAATATAAATCAAATCTGAGACTGCAAAATTAGCTGATAAATAATCGAGGTGAAGGGGAAGGTTATTGCAGTAAACGATGACAAAGCAAATTGGTAACAGGCGATGAGACTTACCAAGGAATCGGGAAATAATTAGTAGAGAGTATTAAAGATGATGGTGAGACCGGAGACATTTACCGCCGCACGGGTATTGAGCGAAAAATTGCCTTTCCCTCTACGGCGTTTAGCAGATTTGGCATATAACTATTGGTGGTCTTGGAGTGGCGATCGCCTATCTCTATTCCAAACCATTGACCCCCAGGAATGGAAACGTTGTGGACACAACCCAGTCGCCATCCTGGAATCAGCCAGTTACGAACGCCTCACCCAACTAGCGGAAGACCCCTATTATCTGGGACAGGTTTCCGCATTGGCACAGGATTTTGATACCTACATGAGTCAACAAGATACCTGGGTGAGTCGAGTTGCACCGCAGGTATCCAAGGAAAATCCCATCGCCTATTTCTGTGCGGAGTTCGGCATCCATGAATCCCTACCCATCTATTCCGGTGGCTTAGGAATTCTCGCTGGAGATCACTTGAAATCTGCATCAGATTTAGGTGTACCCATGGTGGGGATCGGCTTGCTCTACAAACAAGGATACTTCCGTCAAAGATTAAACTCCAGTGGCTGGCAAGAAGATTACTATGTGGATAACCAATTCCACCAAATGCCCATCGAGTTAATCAAAAATGACCATGGGGAACCAATCACCATCCAACTAGAAATTCGGCAAAGAAACGTCAAAGTCCAGATTTGGCGAGCATTAGTTGGTCGAGTCACCTTATACCTTCTAGATAGTGATCGCCACGACAACGATCCCATTGACCGATGGTTAACAGGACACCTCTACGGAGGCAACCAAGAAACCCGCATTGCCCAGGAAGTAGTTTTAGGTATTGGTGGTGTACGTGCTCTGACAGCCTTAGGTATTCAACCCGCCGTCTATCACCTCAACGAAGGACACGCAGCTTTCTGTACCCTGGAAGTTTGCCGTCAGCAAATCGAACTCACTGGTAGGTCTTTCTACGATATCGAAACCGATGTCCGTAACCGATGCGTATTCACCACCCACACCCCCGTTCCCGCCGGACACGATGTCTTTTCCCCCGACTTAATGGACTCCTACTTCGCCCATTACTGGACACAGCTGCGTCTCTCCCGCGAGCAGTTCCTCGCCTTAGGAGCCAGACGACTCGGCGACCCCTGGGAACCCTTTGGCATGACCGTTTTAGCCTTGCGGATGTGTCGGACATCTAACGGAGTCAGTCAACTACACGGAGAAGTTTCCCGGAAAATGTGGACAGTTCTCTATCCCCAGTATTCCGAAGAAAAAGTCCCCATCGGTTACATAACCAACGGTGTTCACGCCCCCACCTGGACAGCGCCCCTCATTGCCGACCTGTACAATCAATATTTAGGTGCGGACTGGAAAAACCGGGCGATCGACCCCGAAACCTGGGCAAAAGTTGATGATATCCCCAATGCCGAACTGTGGTATCGTCACCAAATCCTCAAGGAAAGATTAATCGCTTATACCCGCTTCCAGGTGAAGAAATGCCGAGAATCACGGGGTGAAGGTTGGGAGCGCATCCAAGCCGCCGAAAACCTCCTCGACCCCAAAGTTCTCACCATTGGCTTTGCTCGCCGTTTCTCCCCCTACAAACGCGGCTATTTGTTGATGAGTGATGAAGAAAGAGCCTTACGCATCTTTGGCAATAGCGATCGCCCCGTACAAATTGTCTTTGCCGGCAAATCTCACCCTGCGGACGAAGAAGGTAAGCGCATCATCCAACGCTTAATGGAATGGTGTAAACATCCTTCCCTACTCCACCGTGTTGCCTTCATTGAAGACTACGATATTTATACTGGACAAAAACTAGTTCAAGGTGTGGATGTCTGGTTAAACAATCCCCGTCGTCCCTTGGAAGCATCGGGAACCAGTGGACAAAAAGTCTGCTTCAATGGTGGTATCAATTGCAGCGTCCTCGATGGTTGGTGGTGCGAAGGTTATAAACAGGGTGTCAATGGTTGGGCGATCGGTGAAGATGCTCACACCAGTGACCAGGAATTACAGGATAGAATCGACTCCGAATCCCTGTATAAATTGCTAGAAGAGGAAATTGTCCCTCTCTACTACAACCAAGACGAAAAGGGTATCCCCCACGGTTGGGTACAGATGATGAAGGGTTCCATCAAAACCAATTCACCCCTGTTTAATACAGATAGAATGATTGCCGACTATGTATCTCAAGTATATGTACCGGAAATCTCTAGAACCGTGAAACCGATATTAGGAAAAGTTTCGGTTTAAATTTCACCCCCAAGGCAAGGGTCAGATTTGTAGCTTTTGTCTCTTGTGACAATAAAATTGCCCATAGGACCTAGAACAATCAGTTCTAGGTCTTATCCTATGTCAGTTGTAAATCATTTCTTATTTCAACAAATACTCCTTCACAAACATCACTGTAGAGTAAAACTGAAAGTCAATATTTTTCTTCTTACTAAAACCATGTCCCTCATCCTTTGCCATCAAATACCACACAGGAATATTATTTTTCCGGACTGTTTTGACTATTTGCTCTGCTTCCTGTAAGGGAACACGGGGGTCATTTTTACCGTGGATGACAAACAGAGGTTTCTGAATCTTTTGTGCATTATTCAAAGGAGAAATCTTTAACAGAAATTCTCGCATTTTGGGGTCACGCTCATCCCCATATTCCACCCGTCGTAAATCACGGCGATAACTTTCGGTTTTTTCTAGAAACGTCACAAAATTGGAAATACCAACAATATCAATGGCTGCACGAATTTTATCACCATATTTGGTTGCCACTGCTAGGGACATATAACCCCCATAGCTGCCACCTGTAACTAAAATTCTCTCCTTATCTAAGTTAGGTTGCTGACCTATCCAATCTAAAAGTGCGCCGATATCCTTAACGGAATCTTCCCGTTTATAACCATTATCCAACTTCAGGAAAGTCTTGCCGTAACCAGAAGAACCCCGAACATTGGGGAAAATTACCGCCACTCCTAACTCATTCAAATAATAGTTATATCTGCCTAAAAATCCTGGGCGAGATTGTCCTTCTGGACCCCCATGTATATCAATCATCACAGGACGTTTGCCTGTAAACTTGGTAGGAGGACGATAGAGAAAACCAGAAATAGTTTTACCATCAAAACTTTGCCAACGAATTAACTCAGGGGGTGAAAATTTATCGGTATTTAACCCCCCTGTTTCGCTTGCTGTCCAACGTTCTATTTGATTATTTTGGATATTCAAAGAATAGACATCAGCAGTAGAATTAGCAGAAATCAACACAAACCCTAAATCTTGATTATTGCGATGCCAATTAATTCCATATACCTGTCCTATGGGCAATTTTGGTAAAGGTTTCTCCTTACCCGTTCTTGTATCTAAGATATGTAAAATACTGGCTCCATCTTCGTTAGCTGTAAAAGCCAAATATTTCCCATTTTCGGAAATATCAAAATCCTCAATATCCCAAGGAATATTACTAGTTAGATAGGTATGTTTTAATGTCTGCAAATCTAGGTAAGCGAGTCGAGAAAATTCTGAGTCCCTATCTGTGACTACATACAAACCCTTACCATCTGGGGTGAAAACTCCCCCACCATAGGAAACCTTCTCTTTGTTATTCTGAGGAGTGAGAATTTTCTTCTCTCCAGTTTTACTGTCTATTAACCAGAGATAACTTTCATTGACAGATAGATATTGTAAAACCAAAATTTTACTATCATCCGGTGACCAATCGGTCGCACCCCAACCCCCACCCTCAACTTGGGAAAGAAGTTGATTCGATTGAGGATTTTCAGGATTAATCAGATAAAAATCGTTATCCTTGCCATTGCGGCGAGTAGAAGTGTAGATTAATCTATCACCCTGATTTGACCATAAACCGGAACTGTTGCGAGATTTACCATCGGTAAGTAAGGTAATATCACCCGTGGCTAAATCAAAACGGTAATTTTGGTTAAATTCGTTACCGCCAATATCTTTACTGAAGATAAAATAATTACCTTTGGTTGGTTGAAAACTCGCACCCCCAACCCTCTCCGGGAAAAATGTTAATTGTTGACGAGTTCCTAGGGGAGATTTGACTAAATGTACTTGAGGTGTATCAGCAAAGCGCGTTGATATCAACATTTCCCGGCGCTGGGGATGCCAACTCGCAAGACTGGCAGAACGAAAATTAGTATAACGGGCAACGCTTTCTGTAATGCTTGTAGGGATAGGAGGAATCCCTTCTACAACCAGGTTGTCAGGGGGGGTAAGGTTGGGAACTTGAGCAACAACCATGAGAGTTGGCAGGAGAATCACTGCTAGGAGTGTAATAAAAAATCTGGTATAAAATCGCATTTTCTGATTATGCCAGATTTTTGAGGATAAATCCTTAACAGATAATAATGGTAATCTATCACCTATTTTGATAAATACTTAATAGGGTGCATTCCCAAACTAAACGCGGTTGGGCATATACTTGGAGATATTTACGTGCTTTTTCCAGTTGGGCAATAATCTGAGGTTGGTGCTGGTTTTGCCAGTAAGATTGCTGAAGATAATCAACTAACCATAACTGGGTTTCGTAATCTAAATTTTTATCTATTTGCTTGGCTAACTCCAAAGCTTCCCGTTGATTTCTCGGCATATTTTTGACTGCTTGAAGAATTTCCGAGGGAATATTTGCTAACTGTTGAAAGTAGGCGATCGCCATCCCTGGACTTCCGGCAGCCATCTGTAGTATTTCCGGATGTTGTAAAATTTCTGTATGCCCAATTTTGCCTAAAACCTCAGCCATATCTGAACTATTTAAACGCTGAAAGGGAATTTTTTGACAGCGAGAAACTAAGGTAGGTAAAATCGCATCAATGGCAGGAGCGAGCAAAATTAAGGTTGCCCTCCCCGGTTCTTCTAAGGTTTTTAATAATGCATTGGCAGGTGCTTCCGCCATAGCTTCAGCATTTTCTAAAACTACTATATGTCTCGTGGCTTCTAAGGGGGGACGACTGAGAAAGTCTGTAATTTCGCGTATTTGTTCTAAACGAATGATTGGTGAGGCTTTGCGTTTTACTCCCTTCTCTGCTGCTTCCTGGGCTGTTAAACGTTGCCCTTGATGTTGATAGGTGGGTTCCACCCACAGCAAATCGGGATGATTCGCTTGCTGGCTACGATTTTTCGCCGAGGCAAATAGTAAATCAATCCAACAACGGGCAGCTAAACTACGTCCAATCCCTTCTGCACCGACAAATAAATAAGCCGGAGGAATACGATTTTGTCTCACTGCTTGGATTAATAATTCCACTGCCGAGGATTGCCCAATTAAAGGAGTAAAATAATTTAAATCTGTCATCTCATGAGACAATAATTTCCTCTATTCAGTAACTCTAGTCATTTCAAATAATTCCTGAGCATTCTTTCCCAAAAATCCATCAAACAAAACTGGATTACCGGAGCTATTTTCTATCATATAACGTTGTGCCAATTCATAATAGGCATAAGTCCAAGGAACTTGTATTTCTTTCTGGGTAATATCATCAATGACTGTCACCATCTCCGTGACTGCATGGGTGGCAGTTTGTCTTAACCCAAGATGAATATTTCCCTCAATTTCCGCCTTCATGGGCACACCTAATTGGCTTAAACCTGCGGCAGTAGCATCAATATCTGGGTATGTGGGAGTATTCTGCTGATTAATATAGCCTGTAAAATGATTCACAGCATAACCGTGAATTAGTACCCAGGCAGCATATTGGGAAACTTGATTGATTGTTTGCACTACCGAATAATAGGGAGGTTGCCAGGGACGGTTAAAAATTTTGAGAATATCTAAATTATCTGTTGGCAAAGTATCAACGGCAATAACTGTTTGCTGAATTAATTGCCGAATATTGTCCGGTAACTCCCCTACCCTTAATTCACTAAGAAACAGCTTCGGTAAATTAAATTCTTCCTGTTGAGGATGGTAATAGTGTCTGGCGTAAAGATGGGTATGGGGAAATAAATATTCTCCTCCAAATTCATAGCCCCAACTCTGAATAATTTTCTCCAGGTAGGGAATGCCTAAATTTATCTTGCCATGGGGTGTTTCTATCTCCATTCCCAGAGAACGAAAAGCAATGTGATCATTACTCAGTCTCCCCCCGGTTTGGATAATCATTTCCTCGTAAATTTGAGCATATTTTACCCTTTGACGGTATTGTTGCCAGAGAGCTTGCCAGTATTGATGGATAATTGTGGGGGTAATCATCATCCTGCATTAGATTTCTGCTCGAATAGTAAAAGCATAATCGCCTCCTGGCTCCAGTTGATAGTCTTTCTGCTCCAGAAAGCGACCTAGGGGTTCTTTAATTAATGCACGACCTTGAGAGGGTTTTACAGACAGTTCTCCTCGGCGAAAATGCCATTGAAACTGCCATTCAAAGTCACCAGCTCTGACTTCACCTTCCAAAAAACCATCCTGCCAAGATTGACGAATAATCCTGACATGGGCAGTGGTTTCGGGTAATCGCTTGGCACTACTCACAATAATTTTGATGTCAAGTCCATGGGTTTGAGATTTGCCATTGCTTGCTGTTGGCAGACAGATGGAATTGAGAATTCATATTCTGAATTGTTGTTAATTGTCAATGGTTCAGAATTGAGAGTCAATAGTGAGTAGTTAATATTTGGTGACAATTAAGTCAAGGTGGAGGTTTTTGGGAAATGGTAGAACTTATCAGCGATTTCCCATTCACCACAACTCGTCTTCATTCAAATTCCTAGGCTGCGGATAAACAAATCGGGGCAAGTTTTGTACCTACCCCGATGTTTGTAGAGATATTTCTGCCCACGGATGCTGCAATGGGTTTAAGACTCTCAACTAAATCCACCATTTCTGTTAGAGATAATGCTTGACGAGCATCAGAAACTGATTTTTCTGGTTCCGGGTGACATTCAATGATTAAACCATCAGCACCGCAAGCAATAGCAGCTTTTGCCATGGGTGCAACCAGTTCCCGCTTGCCGACAGCATGGGAAGGATCGACAATCACAGGCAGGTGGGTAATTTGTTTGAGAGCGGCAACTGCACCTAAATCTAGGACATTGCGGGTATAGTCGTCGAAACTGCGAATACCTCGCTCACACAGAACAACATCAGGATTGCCGTGACTGAGGATATATTCTGCTGCCATGACAAACTCTTCAATGGTGGCAGCTAAACCACGTTTCAGGAGGATAGGTTTATTAACTTGCCCTAAAGCTTTGAGTAAATCGAAGTTTTGCATATTCCGACTACCGACTTGTAGCATATCAGCATAGGTCGCTATGGTAGGGATTTGGGAAATTGACATGACTTCGGTGATTACGGGTAAATTGTAGCGTGATCGCACTAATCCTAAAATCTCTAGTCCTGCTTCTCCCATTCCTTGGAATGCATAGGGAGAGGTACGAGGTTTGTAAACTCCACCCCGTAAACCATGAACTGAGTTGACTAAATGCTGGGCAACATTTTCCATCTGCCCTTGACTTTCCACAGCACAGGGTCCTCCAATGATCACTAACTCTCTACCACCAAAGACTATTTGCTCTGACAGTTTCACCAGACTTTGTTGTTGAGCAGGGGATTTAGCAGTAAGCTGGGCATTTTTCATGATTTGATTCTCCAAATTTTTCACATAAAAACAAAAAACCCGGAACCTGATGTCAGTTCCGGGTGCATTTCGTCGCCATGACACTACTACCCGGAATTGAGGCGGGACCAAAAATAAAAACCATAAAACCAGGTGTAGTTTGACATGACGATGAAACTCTCTTATTTAACCTAATGAAACAAAGCAGAAAGACTCCATTCCCTAAAAAAACAAAAACCGCAGAGAGTACTCTCTGCGGTTCACCGGGCAGTTTCCATCAGGAAACGAGACTCACCCCCGGTGAACCACCCTAAACCAATAGTAAAAGTAAAACTTGTTGTGGGACATTTGCCTACCCTTGGGGGAGAAACTTGCGAAACTCAATAACCTCAACCTAGCAAAGGAACTCCAAATCGTCAAGACCCCCAGGACACTGAAAAAAACAATAAACTCATTACAATTTGGAAAATCAGTTCCCCAATTTTGCACAGTACTGTTGCTGTTCCCAGTTATTTCCTTCTCTGAGAAAAACAAGGTAAGCTGCAATCAGGGGAGTTGGTTAAAGGGAAATAATAGCTCTATCTTTTGTATAGAAACTGAGCATTTTCCCCAAATACCCTCTTTACAATCTTTTAGACGCTTCTGGAGTAGGCAGAGTTCATGATAGATAGTTACATCTTTTGCATAAATTTACATTTTGTCTGCATTCTTGAGAATTATCAGCACTGAAAACACGGGAAAATGTCAAAAGTGAGCGACTAAAATCCTCATGATTTAACTTCAATTGTGTGCTGACTTTCTTTATAAAAATTTAATTGTGACCGATTCATCTCATGCCTAAGTCGAAAATTTTATCCACATCTTTCAATTATCAAGGGATGTATCCCTGTCCCGTATGTCATGTAGGAAAAATTTCCCATATGCCACTCATGGAAGCAATGTCATGTGATTTTTGTCATCAAATTTTTACAGTTAATGTTGAACAGCAGCAGTTAGTTATGCCTTCTCGTCAACCTCCTTTAGTTTGGCGCTGGAATGGTTTTAACTGGACAGAAGCACATTTGGAAGGGGTGGAATTTGGCTGGGGTTACGTTTTTGCTGCTTTTGTGTTTATTCTGCTACCTACTAGTATTATTGGTATCGTTGCTTACCTGTTTCCTCCGCATCCGGAAGCACCTTTGTCTTGGCTACCCTATATTTGGACAGGGTTAACTTTTTTCTCACATTTATCAATAATTATTTGGTTATTTGTCGAGATATATCAAGTTCCAATTCGGATTTATCTGCGAGCTATTAAACAACGTCTGACTGGTAGATAATATTCCTCAAATTTCTGGAAGATAGGTATGAGTATCTGATGATAGGTAAAGGTAATATTTATAGGAGGGTACAAATATTCAATTAATTTGACTATGATGAAAACTTACGCAAAACACTGTGGGGGTAATACCCTGCGGAAAGCCGCTCTGTGTCTACATAAATTGCAGCTAGGTGAAAATAGGGTTTCGGCTTTTGTTTGCGTAAGTCCTATTGATAATAAAAATTTACACTAGTGAATGCGAACTCACTTGAGAATGGGGTAATGGTAAGGTTAAGACCTGTTTGCTGTTATCCTGGTGCAACCCATTTCATCATGGCTATCTGTGTAGTGAGTGGTGGCTAAGTCAATCTATAGTCGCAAGGACATTTTTCCAAATTAGGCAGAGTAGATGAATCACTCATAATTAAAATGATTGGCACTAAAACGTCTATGAGAGAGCTGGAGCGGTATTATCGGGTGTTAGAGTTGGAGCCAGGTGCTTCCTTGGAAGAGGTAAACCAAGCTTATAAAGACTTGGCTTTTGTTTGGCATCCGGATCGCCTTCCCAAAGAAAACCAGCGACTTCAGGAAAAAGCCCAGCGAAAGCTGCAAGAAATTAATGAAGCACGGGAAAAGCTGCGATCGCTGACTGTGCAACCCCAGAATACTTATTATTATTCCCCTGGAACAAAATCTTCTAGTACCTACCAATCACCCCAACCGAAGACAGATTCCTATAAAGCTCCGAAATCACCTCAACCCAATCCCGACTCCTATAAACCTCCGAAATCACCTCAACCCAATCCCGATTCTTACCAACCACCGAAACCCCATTCAGATTTGAGTGGTAAGAATTTTAGCCAAGCTAATTTGAGTAACAAGGATTTGTCAGGGAGAAATTTAAGTTATGCCAATCTCACGGGGGCAAATCTGAGTGATACTTTTATGCACAAGGTGATTTTGCGGGGAGCAAATCTCTCAGAGGCAAACTTATTTCGTGCCAATTTACTGCTGGCAGACTTACGAGAGGCGAATTTACGCAATACCAATTTAATTGGTGCAGATTTAAGCGGTGCAGATTTGCGCGGTGCAGATTTGACTGGTGCGCGGATTCGCTCTGGCGATCGCCTGATGGTTAAACTTATCGGTGCTAACCTCGCCGGTGCAATTATGCCCGATGGTACGATTCATAAATAGTTAATAGTCTGTGATTCCCTGTACCAACATGGCTGTTATGTGGGAAACTGAGCAATAGTCATCCCGATTAAATATATGAATATTGCGATTATCGGCTGTGGTTATGTGGGTTATGCTGCGGCTAATTTCTGGCAGCAACAAATGACTCATATTGTCACAGCAACTACTACCACACCAGCTAAAACATCTCAATTACAAACTGTCGCCCAACGAGTTGTGGTTTTGACTGGGGATGATGTTGATGGAATCAAATCTGTGTTGAAAAATCAAGATATTGTACTTCTTTCCATTGCTGCTGGACGAGGTGGTAACTATGAAAAAACTTATTTAGAAACTGCAAAAAATATCGTATCGATTGTATCACAATGTCCCCATCTAAAGCAAATTATTTATACTAGTAGTTGCTCTGTTTATGGAGAACAAAATGGACGGTTAGTCACTGAAGATACGCCCCTGTCTCCGATGAGTCAAAGCGCGGAAATATTGAGTCAAACGGAGCAAGTTTTACTGACTGGGGCAAATCCCCACCTCCACGTCTGTATTCTACGATTAGGCGGCATTTATGGTCCCAATCGGGAATTAGTAAAAATTTATGGTCGTGTGGCAGGACAAAACCGCCCAGGCAATGGTAACGAGCCTGCTAATTGGATTCATTTAGATGATATTATTTCAGGTATAGAATTTGCGAAAAATCATCATCTCCAGGGTATTTATAATTTAGTTGATGATGCTAACCTGACATCAAAAGAAATTATTCATCAAGTTTGTACAGTTCATAATTTGCCCCCGGTGACATGGGATGCTTCTCAAAAAAGTCAGCGCATGTACCACGCAAAAATATCTAATCAGAAGCTGAAGGATGCTGGGTATCAGTTAACTCATCCGCAAATGATATTTTCGTGATGATTGCTTCTGGATAAACTCTTTGTTACCCTTGAAGGTAATCATAGTTATACAAGTATCCTGAAAGGATATTGAATATATTTTATGTTATCTTCTAAATTTTATACTTGGCATAATTACCGTTGCGTCTATGATTTATATCCAGAAAATGGAAATTCGGCGGCAACATTTCCCATTCTATTAATTCATCCTATTGGTGTTGGCTTATCGCGGCATTTTTGGGATAGATTCTGTCGAGGTTGGCAGCAACATAATCAGCAAAATCTCATTTATAATTCAGACTTATTGGGATGTGGGGAAAGTGATAAACCCCACGTTGCTTACTACCCCCACGATTGGGCAGCACAATTGCAGTATTTTGTCGAAAATATAATTCAAAAGCCTGTAATTATTATTGTTCAGGGAGCTTTATTACCGATCGCCCTGGAATTATCCACCCAAAAACCCCATCTTGTCGCCGGATTAATATTAGCAGGTCCCCCGGCTATACCATTAATTAGCCAAAAAGCCCCAATCTGGCAACAAAAGTTAATTTGGAATCTTTTAGATTCCGGTTTGGGCAAATTATTTTATCGTTATGCCCGCCGAGAAAAGTTTTTAGCAGATTTTTCTGCCCGTCAGCTGTTCAATTCTGCCACAGATGTAGATAAGGAATGGTTGGATAGTTTGGGTGCAGGTGCTGAGGATTTAGAGAGTCGTCATGCAGTGTTTGCATTTTTAGCTGGGTTCTGGTTGCAAGGTTACAGAGAGGCGAACGCCAATTTGCAGCAACCAACCCTGGTGGTAGTGGGGGAAGGTGCGTCTAGTATTAGCAAAGCAGGGAAAAAACTGAGTGCTGATCAGTGGTTAGCTGATTACTTGGCGATTTTACCCCAAGGGGAGGGTGTGAAAATTCCCGGTCGTAACGTTTTGCCCTATGAATCTACCACAGAATTTATCCAGGCGATCGCTCCCTTTGTGCAGAAACTATCCTGATGATCTGCCACAATTCCAGTATAGAAACAGGTAAATTCTTGCCCCCTAATCTTCCAATCGCCTATTACCCATCATCAAATATCACTCATATGCAAACATATGGGCAATATTTCATACCTTCACTAAAATCTCACTGTTTTAGTAATAAAAAAATAACTATTTGACTCATGGCTACGTAAAAATGTCTACAGATAACTAGGATTCAGTTATAGAATTTGTGGATGGGTTAATTATTTTACGGGATTTCCGGATATAGGGGGCACTACCAGAAAACCTATATAAGGAGTGACTCAGTAACCAGCTCATGACTCACAACATGATCGGTAAAATTCTACAAGGACGTTACCAAATTGTCCAAACTTTGGGGGCAGGTGTATTCGGGCAAACATACATTGCCATGGATGTGGAACAACCAACAAATGCCAAATGTGTTGTTAAGCAACTCAAGGTTACAAGTTGTCAACCCAGCTACTTACAAACCCTCAGGTTACACTTTCTCACAGAAACAGAAACTTTAAGACATCTGGGACATCACCAGCAAATTCCCCAGCTAATTGCTTGCTTTGAAGAGCATGAACGTTTCTATTTAGTGCAAGAATTTATTGAAGGATATCCTTTGACGGCAGAGTTACCCATAAATCAACGTTTAGGGTATCTTTGGAGTGAGAGCGAAGTGATTGACTTACTCCGGGATGTGTTGGAAATTCTAGACTTTATCCACTCCCAAGGTGTGATTCACTGTGATATCAAACCAGAGAATTTAATTAGACGTACCGATGACGGCAAATTGGTATTAATTGATTTTGGCTCCATCCAACCTGTAGACTTTGCAGTTGATGACGTTCTGCCGATATATCGTGTACCAGCTACTTCCTTAGGGTATATTCCCCCCGAACAATTTATTGGACAAACCCAACCAAATAGTGATATTTACTCCTTGGGAATGGTTGCCATTCAAGCCCTAACTGGATTATCTCCCCTCCAGCTAAAAATTGACCCCTATACCAACGAAATTATCTGGCGATCGCCAACTACCCCAGTCAGCGATTATTTAGCAGCAATGCTCACACAAATGATTCGCTACGATTATCAACAGCGTTTCCACTCAGCTGCTGAGGTATTGCGAGTAATTCAACAAATGTCTATGGATAATTGGCGACCCCAAACTATCCCGACGCAGTATAGTGTAATTCCAAACTCCCCCACCAGTCACCAAAATTCAACCCCCAAACGCCACAAAAAACTATCCCCTGCACTCACAGGGATGAGAGTCGGTTTAGCAGCTAACTCCTTACTTCTTGGTTTTGGTGTTTACTCTGTATTAAATAGTGCTCCGGCATATTCGGAGACAGAAACCCTATATAAAGCTACCAAAGAATTTCAATCAGGTGATTTAGAACAGGCGATCGCCTTAGCTAAGTCTATCCCAACTCATAGTCATGTATATCCAGAAGTCCAAGCCACCATTGAAGAATGGCAAAATCAATGGCAATTAGCCGCCGAGCAATTTAATTTAGCCCAAAAGTTTGCTGATGAAGGCAAATGGTCAGAAGTCTTACAATCATCAGCTCAAGTACCCGATATATTGTACTGGCAATCGAAAACAGACCAGCTAGTGGAACGGGCAAAAATTAATATTGATATTGAAACCAAAAATCTTCTCAGAAAAGCCTATGACAAGGCTAGAGAAAAGGATTTCACCACAGCTTTAAATTATTTGCAACAAATTCCCCCAGAATCTAATGCGGGGGCGATCGTGCAGCAAAAAATAACTGAGTATGAACAGAAACAACAAGTTCGCTCAGTATTTTTACTCCAAAATGCCTACAATAAAGCGGCTTCTAGGGATTTTGCGGCTGCTAGTCAATATCTCCAACAAATACCTAAAAATTCTTCAGTATACGCCACTGCTCAAAATAAATTACGAGAATATACGAATAAGCAAGGAGTAGCGAAACAAAACCAGACAGAGGAATCCCTGACTTCTGAGCGTCAGATTACACCCAGTACATCTGCCTTTATCAAAAGTCATACTTCTACTAGCTTAAAGTCCTTTGACCCTGGTAACTACATGCGAGAAGTCAATATTCAGTAGCTGATTTCTTCCAGAGGGATGCTTCCCCAATCGCTTATCATTCCGATTACTCCTTACTCAGGAATCATGTTCTCATGGGTTGTTTACCAGAGATGTGAGCTAGAATCACTGTTTTACTTCTCAGTGAAATCAGGAACACACTATGGGTAAAACAGTTTTGATTACAGGTGCTTCTAGTGGAATTGGCAAAGTAACTGCGAAGTTGTTTTTAGAAAATGGTTGGAATGTGGTGGCAACTGCGAGAAATCCGCAGAATTTGCGAGAACTTCCCCCAGGAAAACAACTGTTATCTGTGTGCTTGGATGTGACTGATTCGGCAACCATTTCCCAGGCAATAAATCAGGCGATCGCCCACTTTGGGAAGATAGATGTCTTGGTAAATAATGCTGGCTATGGCTTGATGGGTGCTTTTGAGGCTGTGGATTCCGAACAGGTGCAGCGTCAGTTTCAGACAAATGTTTTTGGTTTATTTGATGTCACCAGGGCAGTTTTACCCCATTTTCGAGAACAGAAAGCAGGGGTGATTATCAATCTTTCTTCCATGGGAGGGAGGTTAACATTCCCCTTTTTCAGTCTTTACCATGGGACAAAATTCGCCATTGAGGGTTTTTCAGAATCCTTACAATATGAACTTGCACCTTGGAATATTCGCGTGAAATTGATAGAACCGGGGCAAATTCGTACAGATTTTGGGGGGCGATCGCTCGATGTTCCACCCCCCACCGGAATATCAGCTTACGATACAAACTTTCAGAAAATGATACAACTGACGGAAAGTACCTACAAATTGGGTGCAACACCGGATGTGGTAGCCAAAACTATCTATCGCGCCGCTACAGATAATAGTAAACGACTCCGTTACCCTGTGGCTGCACCCATTCTCATCCTGCGCAAAATCCTACCGGATGGTTTGTTCTTTAGATTTATCAAGCAATTCCTACGTTGATGTTGGGGGGATATGGGTAATTTATACCAATTCGTAATTCGTAATTCGTAATTAACCCTCATTTGTCACTTTCGGGAGAGAATAGTCTGAAATGCTTACAGCATAAGGCTTTTATTAAAAAACCATAATTTCAGCCATTGTGTTAGAAAATAAACGCTCAAATGCATGTTCTATCTAGAGTTGAAAATTTGACTTTGATTTTTCTTTTCCCAGAGTGACAAAAAAGGGTTAAGAAACTTAGATACAGTCTGGGTTTTGAAGTTTGAATGTGTTGTCGGATTTTAGAGAATTGGTATTAGTTATGATTCCTAAAACCGTTAAACCCCACCATGGTAAAGCTGTGCTTTGTCTTTCCTCCCGGAAGTTGATGGAAGGGATTTCAGGAGTGGGGTTCTTGGGTGTTATACCAATTCACAATTCGCAATTCGCAATTCGCAATTAAAAAACTTAGATGCAGCAAAGCTTTCAGGATTTACATCTGTATCAGATTTTTTGTGAAATGGTATTAACCCTCTTTTGTTACCTTGGGGAAAGAATAATCCGAAATTATTATATTTACGTCTTTTTTCAATAAAGGAATTTAAATGACAAAATTAAGACGCGACCGCACAATTCATTATTTTGTTTAGTTTTCAGAGTAGAGATAGTATTTTTCTCTCCTCGTAGTAACAAAAGAGGGATTAACCCTCATTTGTCACTTTCGGGAGAGAATAGTCTGAAATGCTTACAGCATAAGGCTTTTATTAAAAAACCATAATTTCAGCCATTGTGTTAGAAAATAAACGCTCAAATGCATGTTCTATCTAGAGTTGAAAATTTGACTTTGATTTTTCTTTTCCCAGAGTGACAAAAAAGGGTTAAGAAACTTAGATACAGTCTGGGTTTTGAAGTTTGAATGTGTTGTCGGATTTTAGAGAATTGGTATTAGTTATGATTCCTAAAACCGTTAAACCCCACCATGGTAAAGCTGTGCTTTGTCTTTCCTCCCGGAAGTTGATGGAAGGGATTTCAGGAGTGGGGTTCTTGGGTGTTATACCAATTCACAATTCGCAATTCGCAATTCGCAATTAAAAAACTTAGATGCAGCAAAGCTTTCAGGATTTACATCTGTATCAGATTTTTTGTGAAATGGTATTAACCCTCTTTTGTTACCTTGGGGAAAGAATAATCCGAAATTATTATATTTACGTCTTTTTTCAATAAAGGAATTTAAATGACAAAATTAAGACGCGACCGCACAATTCATTATTTTGTTTAGTTTTCAGAGTAGAGATAGTATTTTTCTCTCCTCGTAGTAACAAAAGAGGGATTAACCCTCATTTGTCACTTTCGGGAGAGAATAGTCTGAAATGCTTACAGCATAAGGCTTTTATTAAAAAACCATAATTTCAGCCATTGTGTTAGGAAATAAACGCTCAAATGCATGTTCTATCTAGAGTTGAAAATTTTACTTTGATTTTTCTTTTCCCAGAGTGACAAAAAAGGGATTAAGCAGGAATCAAGGTGAAGATGATAAGCTGTTGCGTATCTAATTGGTATATTGAACCTGGGCAAGCCTGCACTCGAACGAAGTGAAGGGATGCCCACAGCTATGTGATGTTTTGCCTTATACAATGTAGCCGCGCATCAGCTTATTACTCAGCAGCAACAACTTCTTCCGTTTCTTCTCCACTATCGGGGGGAACGATCGCCACGCCGGTAATTGCATCATCTTCATCTAGACGTTGAACTCTCACCCCTGTGGCAGAACGGGATTGAATGGAAATGGCATTAACTGCCTGTCTGATGATAATACCGCGATTTGTCACCATCATGATTTCATCGTCGTTGTTGACAATGTGTAATCCTGCCATTTTGTCTTTGGTGCTGCGGTTTTTGAATTTAGTTGCCATCAAACCTTGACCGGCACGATTTTGGAGACGGAACTGGGCAACGGGGACACGCTTACCATAGCCACCCATAGTAATCACTAATACCCACAATCCAGTATTATTACTGCTATCTTCTGGGATAGTTGCTTCAGTTTCCAGTTCTTCGGTTTCCAGTTCTTCAGTTTCCAGTTCTTCGGTTTCAGAAGTTGATTCTGTAACGATGTTTGCCAAAATTGCTGCGGGGAGGATATCTAAACCGACTAATTCATCCCCTTTCTTCAACTTCATGGCACGGACACCACGGGTTGCCCTCCCTAGGGGTCGTAGCTGATCGTGGTTACAACGGAAATGGATTGCCATACCATTGCTAGAACCAATGAGGATGCTATCCTCTGACCTTGCCAGACGTACCCACCGCAGTTGATCGCCTTCTTCTAAGGATATGGCAATCAGACCATTTGCCCGAATATGACTAAATGCTGTCAGTGCTGTCTTCTTGATATAGCCGCCTTTGGTCAGCATCACCAGATACTCATCATCAGTAAATTCACTGACGGGGACAATGGAGGTGATTTTTTCTTCCTTGGGAATTGGCAGCATCTGGACGATGGGTGTTCCCCGACTGGTGCGCGAACTCACCGGAATTTGATAGGCTTTGAGACAGTAAACAACACCGCGATCGCTGAAGAAGAGAATGCTGTCGTGGTCGCAACAGGACAGAAAATGCTCAATGGTATCATCTTCTTTCACCTTGGCTGCGGCTTTACCTCTGGTGGCGCGATTTTGTGCCTCAAAGGTGTTCACGGGCATCCGCTTGATGTAGCCTTGTTCGGTAATTAGAATGATTGCTTTTTCGTTGGCAATTAAATCGGTTTCGTCTAAGTCCCCTTCCCCATGGGTAATTATTGTCCGTCGAGGTGTCGCATGGGTGGTTTTAATTTGCAGAACTTCTGTTTCAATGATTTGCAGAATTCTTTCCCGCTTTGCCAAAATATCTCGCAGGTCGGCAATTTGAAATTGCAAGTCATCGTGTTCATGGCGAATTTTATCAGCTTCCAGGGCTGTTAACCGTCGCAGTTGCATCTGTAAAATTGCGTCTGCTTGGACTTCTGATAAACCGTAACTGGTAATTAATTCCCCTTTGGCTGTGGGCGTATCTGCGGCATGGCGAATTAGGGCGATAATTGCATCTAACTGTGCCAGAGCAATTAACAAACCTTGTAATAGGTGATCCCGTTCCTCGGCTTTGCGGAGTTCGTACTGAGTCCGCCGCATGATGGATATGATACGGAAATCCAGGAATACTTGCAGAAACTGGCGGAGGGTGAGTACCTGGGGTTCCCCATTCACCAGGGCTAACATATTCGCGCCAAAGTTAGCTTGAATTGGTGTGAGTTTATACAGGTTATTCAGGACTACACGGGGGTAGGCATCTCGTTTGAGTTCGATGACGATTCGCATTCCGTCGCGATCGCTCTCATCGCGGATGTCTGCAATCCCTTCGATACGTTTCTCATTCACCAACTCGGCGATTTTTTCAATTAATGCGGCTTTGTTGGTTTGATAGGGGAGTTCTGTAATAATGATTGCTTCCCTATCTGGTCTACCCCGTTGCTCGATGGTTTCAATATTTGCCACACCCCTCATGGTGATTGAGCCACGTCCAGTGGTGTAGGCTTCTTTAATGGCGGCGGTTCCCAAAATTTGTGCCCCCGTGGGGAAATCGGGACCCTTGATGTATTGCATCAACTGGATATCAGTAATTTCTGGGTTGTGAATTAACTCCACTAGCCCATCAATTAATTCGCCTAAGTTGTGGGGAGGAATATTGGTTGCCATCCCCACGGCAATCCCAGAGGAACCATTCAGTAACAGTTGGGGAATCCGTGCGGGAAGGACGGTGGGTTCCTGTTGGGAACCGTCAAAGTTATCGATGAAATCTACTGTTTCTAATTCGATATCCTGGAGCAGGGAGGCGGTTGTTAGGGCTTGCAGACGACATTCTGTGTACCGCATCGCGGCGGGGGGATCATTGTCTACACTACCAAAGTTACCATGACCGTTAATTAGGGGCGATCGCATGGAAAAATCCTGTGCCATCCGCACCAAAGCATCGTATACTGCCGTGTCACCGTGGGGGTGATATTTACCCAGCACTTCCCCCACCACACGGGCGCATTTTCTAAAAGGACGGTCTGCGGTTAACCCCAATTCGTGCATAGCGTAGAGAATGCGACGATGTACAGGTTTTAGACCATCCCTGGCATCTGGTAACGCCCGACCGACTATTACGCTCATGGCGTACTCTAAATATGACCGGGACATCTCGTTCCGTAAATCCGTGGGAATAATCCTCTCCTGTGAGGTTGTCATAACCCAAAACACTCCACAAATAGTTAGTTTCAGCGCTCAATCTGAGTAAAACGGAAAATATTCCAAATTACGCTTAAATAATAGCCATGTTTTGCTATAATTTTAGCACATTTTGGCATTTTTTATTTGATAGAGATTAGCAATCATAAGCATGGGGAAAAGTTGCTTGTCTGTAAGTATTTTTTGATGGAACTGGGAAGGAGCTAAGAACGCAGAGTTTTACAGGGAGCGAGGTGGAGAATCTATCTTGTTAGTTGGCGAATATGGAACTGAAATGTAGTTTTTTTTGGCATTGATTTATGGGGGTGGAAAGTGATGTTCTCTGTGATTTATTCCGAAGAGTTTCTTGAGCATAAAACTGGTGCCTTTCATCCAGAGAAACCAGATAGATTAATTGCCATTACCAATGCCTTGAAAACTGCTGATTTCGCTGGGAAGTTGCTGTGGCGATCGCCGACTCCCGTGACAACCCGTTCTGTGCTTCCCCAGATTTTAACTGCCCACAGTCCCTATTATTTGCGTCAGCTGCAAGAATTAGCCGCCAAGGGTGGGGGACACTTGGATGGAGATACTCCAGTTTCCTCTCGCAGCTATGATGTGGCGCTGTTGGCGGTGAGTGCGTGGTTAGATGGGATAGATACGGTGAGGGAAAGTGGGAAACCAGCTTTTGTGTTAGCACGTCCACCGGGACACCATGCGGAAAGCTCTGCGGGTATGGGTTTTTGTCTATTTTCCAATGCGGCGATCGCGGCATTTTATGCTCTGGAACAACCGGAAATTAACCGTGTGGCTATTCTCGATTGGGATGTCCATCATGGTAATGGAACCCAAGCGATAGTAGAGACAAATCCCCAAATTGTTTATTGTTCCTTACATCAATATCCCTGCTATCCCGGTACAGGAAAAGCTTCGGAAAAAGGCTTCCATGATAATATTTTGAATCTCCCTTTACCGCCGGGTTCTGACATCAGTATTTACCAACCCGCTTTTGAGAAAAAAATTATTCCCTTCCTCAACAAGTTTGCACCAGATTTATTAATAGTGAGTGCAGGTTATGATGCTAATGCCGATGACCCCTTAGCAAATATTAATTTAAAACCTGAAAATTACGGTTTATTTACAGAGTATTGTTTAGGAATTACCCATAAAATTTTATTTGGTTTAGAAGGTGGTTATGACTTACCGAGTTTATCAGAATCGGTCATTGCCACAATCAAACAATGTTTAGTTGAGTATTGATAATTAATCCAGTTTTTTGGGGAATTTATCCACAAATTAACTTGTAGAGAGGGACAAATCTAGCTATCATCTGGCTATATCCCCTCTCTACTCGGTGCATAACTAATTACGACTGAGCCATTTCTGACTATTTAATCGTTGTGTCAAACCCCAGATTAACAAGTCTAAATTGACTTTACGTTCATCAATCAAGAAAGACTCCATGGTGCTAGGTTTTTTCCCATCATTGCAAGAAAAAGCCTTCTTCCCTTGGATATCTTCATCGGGGAAATAAACATTAAAATTGCAGAGTCCCTTACTAAAGCTACCGACAATTTGCCAACAATCCTCTAGCTGCTCCATTCCTTTCACAGGAACTTTTTGCTTGACAAAAGATAATTGCAAATCAGATATTCCCTCCGAGGCGATCGCCTTTTGAATCGCTGGAATATAATCTTGCTGAATATAATCAGTAAAGGGTTTATCCTCCAATGCTGGGGGTTTTTCCTTTTTCGCTGCTGGTTTTGCCGCTTTCGCCTCTGGTTCAGTGCTAGGAGGCACTTCCGGCGCTTGATTTTGATTGGTTTCTTCTGCCATAGTCACATCCTTTTCTCTAGCTGATGTCTAAACCCATGAGCGAATCTCCCAGAGAAACCCTGGCAATCAGCCAATGGTTAAGCCTCCAGCTTGTTGCTCTGTTTTTGGTCATCTTCATTTTGACACAGCAGAGCCAGAGTTCAGACCTCTTTTCCCCTCTATGCTCATTATGCTCTCCCTAGAAATCTTCAATGGTGGTAACTTGTAGGGAGTTGGGAGTAAGGAGTAATGAGAGTAATTTAGTATTCACAGCTTCCTTAATGGACTACTAAACTGATGTGCAGCCATATTGTATAATTGGAAACTTAGGATTACCGTAGTGCGAGCAGCTTTTGAGTGACTTGTAGTGAACTTTGCCGAATACCCGAAGTCTTACCCGCGTTGGGCGCACAAACTATATGCTTACCAGCTTTGTAATCAAGAATCAAATTATCATAATTTGAACAGTTTTCAGATGGCAAATTCAAAAAATCCCCAAAATCTGACGCTAGCTAGATGTGTGAACCATATCCTAAAAGCTACGGTTAGTGGGGTTAAGCAAAAGAGTTGAGCTTGTGGATAAATCGTCAGAAGTAATTTCCGGGAATTTAGGGCGCTCCTACACCCTCCTCATGGATATAGTAGATTTTGTGCTAGACGCAGAAGGAGAATTAGCCCAAGCATTGGAAACCTACGCCGCACAACAAATGCGCAAGGGTTTTGGAACTGTTCAACAAGACTTTATCATTGATGGTTTTCTAGTTGAAGGCAACATAGGTAGTAATTCCCCCTTGAAATTATATCTGCAAGCACACCCAGAACTAGATGCAACCGCAACGAACTTAATTAACACCTGGCATCGTAGTTTTATTGGATTATTTGCCATCAAGGAAATTTTAACTGACGGCTTAGAATTAATGAATTGGCTTACAGAGAAAGTTTATATTGTCAAGCCAAATAATCCTCAAACGACTCAAGATATTTCCCGTTTCCAAGTAGGAGAAATCATTCTGACGCGGATTTTTCCTGTCACCAAAGATGAGTGGACTTTCTCCCGAACTTTAACTCAGATGGGTAAACTCGGTAAACCCAAATTAGCTGTTGCCATTGGGAATTTTAAAGACAATTATCCCCAACATCTCTACAGTGATGCACCGGAGCTATTAGAACAAGCTTGGCAATCTGTAAATGATTACCATCAGCAGTTTGTGGATTTCTTCGGCACAGATATGGTGACAATGCCGGGATATCAACTCAATAAGAAAATTGCTGAATTGCAAGCAATTATGACAGAAAAACGTCTACAAGCAGCAGGAATTGATAGTTCTAAATCTCTGGCAGAAATCGCTCAAGAGGCTGGAGTAACGGAAGCGGATATCACCGCAAATGCGACTGAAATAGGTGTTGATAATCAGGCAATTTCCCAGCTATTGCAAAATAAGCTGAGTCTGGGGAAAATGGTCACACCTAAAGTTGATTTACCTGCGGAATTCAAGCAAGCAGAACAGTTAACAGTGCTTTCCCATCCTCGTTGGGGGCAAATGTTTCTTCCAACCTATAGTCAAATAACCGAGATACTGACAACATCGAATACTGAAAACCTGCCTACCAAAGAAAAACTGATTCGCCAATATTTAGAAGATAAAAAAATTAATAGTTTTGTGTGGCAAAAATTAGCATCAGACTACCCAGAGCAATTAGAAAAAGCTTTACAAGAGTACCTCAAAAAATCAGATTTTAAATTATCTCAGGATTTAGATTTGCTTTTAACAGAATTTCACAAACCCCTCGAACCAGAATTACCAGAAATTGCCAGCGTTCCCGAACACTTACATAATTTGTTCCAAGCAGCTTTTGCAGAAGTCAATAAATCTAAATCCAAGAGTAAATCATCCAAACCTATCTCTAAAGGTTTTCAAAGTAAGTAGAAAAATTTATTGATATTATTTCTATCAATTTTGGAATCATCAATAAAACCCCGACTTAATGACAAAAATCGGGGTGTGTATGAATCCTGACTCACAAAACAGACTAATTAGCTGCGGTATTTGCTGCTTCTGAAGTTTTCGCTGGTGCGGTACCACCCATACGAATCTCAGAACTGAAGGATGACATACTGAAACCGTTAGGGCATTTAATAACACTTACCCGCATCCGTAGATTTGGGCTAGCAAACCAAAGTCTTTCTTCTAAAGTGATTGTTTCCTGTTCTATGGTGATAGTGAATGCTTCATCACTACCCAATTCATACTTACCAATAACGGGGGTTTGCTCTGTAGCGTTTGTTTCTTCTATTAATTTACCTGTCTGGGGATGATTCTCATCGGGTATGACAACGAACAGCTTATTAGCTTGCCGTTTGGCTTTACTTAATTCCATGACATTATCCCAGGAAACTTTTGCACCACATAAAGCCAGCTGGGGGGCGATATCATATTTTTGGCAGAGCCTGATGACTTCTGGATGCTCTTTTGTCAGGTTTTCGATGATGATGGTGGATTTACCATCTTCTGATTGTTTAAAAGTGTGGTGGTGGCTTGTGCGATGGGAAAACCACTTACCTGCACTTAATTCAAAAAACTCTTGAATATTCATAAATCAAATTACCTGAAGTCAATATTTTGCAATAATCCCATTTTTTCGCAGTTAGAAGGTAGAAACCAAGCTATTGGCTTGGGTTTTGTCTTGTTCCTGGTAAGCTGTTATTTATTGTCACTGTCCAAGCGTTGTAAGGAGATAGTGGCAGATGCAGCGACATTGGGGTTACTATCTTTTGCCAGATATTTCAAAGCAGAAATGCTTTTGCTTGTAGGGAGAGAACCCAAGGTTTCTGCAAGTCTTTGCCGTACTAACCAATCATCTGATTGGGCAAAGCACAGAATTTTTTCCACTGCATTTATGTCTTTAAGCTCTCCGAGGGCGGCGATCGCTGCTTGTTGGATGACGACTTCCTGACTCTCTAAAGCTTGGTAGAGAACTTCCTTAGCACGAGGGTCTTTAATGTTACCAAGAGCAACGGCAGCACTGAAACGGACTAACCAATCTGTATCTTCGTAAAATGCCCGTGATAGCACTTCAAAGGCTCTAGTGTCTTCTAAGTATCCTAAAGCACCCGCCGCATCAGCACGGATACCATAATCGGGATCGGTTTCCAAAATCCTGACTAGCAGAGGATAGGATTCTGGGGTTTGTTTAATTCCGAGAGCAAATATTGCCATCGATCGCAGTTGGATAGATTCATCGTTTAACACCTTTTTAATTAAAGGTAGGGCATCCGATGCCGGAATATTGCGTAAAGATGCCAGGGCAACCATGCGATCGCGCAAATTTGGACTTTCTAGTTGAGCGGAAATTTCCTCTAAGCTGGGAATTGCCATCAAGTTTATCGAGCTTTTGCTACACATATCTATACAATTATCATTGCTTATTTGCAGATAGATTTACTAGCAGAATCGGAAATTTCTCTATTTGTGCGCGATCGCTAAGTATTTATAGATAGCTCTGATGCTCTTTCCTTAGGAATCACAGTCGGAAACAGTACATCTCTTCACTCAATTTTTACCAAATACTATCAGTAATTAAAGACTTGGCTTATCAAGCTGGTGGATAGAATTTTTACGCCTAAAATAAATTTATTCAGTGATTATCAGTAACATCACTGATACTTCAAGTCCTTAGCTGCAAAGGCGATAGGCGACAATATATCTGAAATTATGGATTCTGATTATGGTATATAAATATATTTATGGAACCAGTGGTAACGATAATATCAAGTTAGGAAATGAAAAATATATTGTTTTTGCTGGTGAAGGGAATAACAGTATATTAACTGGCAATGGTGATGATTATATCTATGCCGGTGCAGGGGATGATGTGATTTTTGCAGGCAATGGTAATAATAAAGTCTATGCCGCAGAGGGTAGAAATCGTGTCACCACAGGTAGCGGTCATGATGTCATTTATACTGGGGCTGGGGATGATGTGATTGCTGCTGGTAATGGTAATAACCAGATTTATGCTGGAGAGGGTAGAAATTTTGTCACCGCCGGAAATGGGAATGACTTAATTTATACAGGTGCTGGTGATGACCTGATTTACGCTGGTAATGGCAATAATACAATTTACGCCGCAGAGGGTAGAAACGGTGTTGTGACTGGCAATGGCAATGACTTAATCTATACAGGTGCGGGTGATGACCTGATTTATGCTGGTAATGGTAACAATACAATTTACGCCGCAGAGGGTAGAAACGGTGTTGTGACTGGCAATGGCAATGACTTAATCTATACAGGTGCGGGTGATGATTATATAGTTGCCGGTGCGGGTGATGACAAGATTTATGCTGCGGAAGGAAATAATATTATTGCTGCGGGAACTGGTAAGGATATAGTTTATGTCGGTAGTGGCAAAAACCAATTTATCTTCGATGGGGGTTTTGGTGCTGTCACCGTCTATGGTTTTGGTGCAGATGATTTGATTAGTTTAGGTATGGGAATTGCCTCTAATACCCAGCTGAAGTTTACAATTAGCGGTAATGATACCTTTGTGAGTGCAGGTAATGACCTGTTGGCAACACTCAAAGATATTAAATTAACTGGGGGAAACATTGTACCCTTACCAGCACCAATTCCCACCATCACTGCTTAGGTAAACTGCCTTACCTTTGTCTACGAAATTCCGCAGGAGATGTCCGCATAGGTTTTTCGGGGTTCCAAATTCCTTCTCCCATGAGTCTTGCCCATTGCTGGGCTTTTTCCAAGGATTTGTCATATTTATGGTTCGGCGATCGCCCCACAAATAAAGCTTGTCCTTCCTTAACTAATTGCTCATTCAATAGGACTTTATCCTGCCAAACATAGGCAAGAGTCCGTCCAAATTTATCCTTACCTTCCAAGTCAAACTCTAACATCACCGTTTGACCATTAATTAATGCTTGTAAACGTTCCTTGGCATTATTTCCCCAAGGAGTTTGTTGCAAATCAGGTGCATCAATCCCTAATAATCGTACCTGGGAAACTAAGGTGGGTTGATTTCCCATACCCATGACTTCTATGGTGTTACCACTGACTACCTGGGCAATTTGTACCTGCACTTTGATATTATCTGATAATTTTTTCTGCCCTTGACAACCTGTTAATAGCAATACGCAAGCAAAAATAATAATTCTTCTCATAATTGTCTAACTAGGGGGTGGGGGATGAAGGATAGGAAACGAACAGAAAATATCCTTTTCCCTAAGTTCCTGCTCTCTTCACTCTTTCCCCATCAATTAAAAACTGACACTAATCCTCATCTAAGGGTAAACCAAAACGTACTCTACCCCTAGCGAAGTGACGACCAAATTGTAGTTCATAGACTTCGTCTTCGTCCTGAGTCTCCACAATTAAGTTAGAACGGGCATAGCTGACACACAACAGAGCATAACCCTTTTCTCGCAGCTCTGGAGAGAGTCCCACCGCTTCCGGTTGGTAAATGTCTCCTGCTATCACCCGCACCGCGCAAGTGGTGCAAGCACCGTTACGACAGGAAAATGGTAGCTCTGCTCCTTGTTTCTCGCAGCTATGAAGAATATACCTATCTGCGGGAACTTCGAGACTGTATTCGGTTCCTTGAGCGCGATCGCGGACTTGAACTGTATATGTAGAGGACATTTGAAGTTATTTTCTCGAAAATGTGGGATTTTTGCTAGAATTTGATTGCCATTGAGTTAATTTTAATGTACAGTGGTAAATTGTGACCCAAGGAGAGATGGCCGAGTGGTTGAAGGCGCAGACCTGGAAAGTCTGTTTGGGGGTGACTTCAACGAGGGTTCGAATCCCTCTCTCTCCGTTTTTTTCACTGATTCTACAAGGATTGTAGCTATCTTATTTTTAGGCTATATAGCTTTGTAGTAATGTTATTGGTATACAAATGGTTTAACTGTGGTGGAACTTTACCATGGCTAAACCATTTTTTTATTGCAAACTTCCTTCTCTACATTCCTGACTGTGTAAGGTTTTCAGAATCTTACGTCACACCATGATAAATAAGCATTTCCGGTGGTATACAGTACATACATACCAATAAATTGCATTTTTAACTTTAAGTATCCTCAAGCTGTTTCTTGTCAGCAATTTCCTGTATTCATTTCCCGTTTTGCCCTGTAGACTCATGTTACAAGTATCAAAAGTTACTTAATGCCTTGCTAAAAACTCTGATTTTCATTTAGCGAGATATATATGTAAATTTAGGGAACTATAGATGTAGTTTCTGTGAGTAGACAAGATGTCCTATACAACCTATTTAAACTCCATTAAAAATGAACTCTTAAGAACTGGTAAATCAAAAAAAAGCTTACGAGTTAAAACCATCATGGAACAGTTTGGCTATCAACGGAGAAGTCAGGCATTTATAGATGATTTTAATACTAATTTGGATAATTTAGGACTTTGTGCCGAACCACTTTTTGACTTATATATTCCCCTGGATACCAAAATTAATATATCTGTCAAAGGTGTAAAAATTTCTGAAGAGGTAGCTCCATCGGAAGCAAATTCTCAAAAGCTGAGGAAATCAATCCCAGTTAAGCATGATTTCTTTTACTATTTATTTGATTTTGGTTCTGAGCAAGAATATGAGCGTTTTCAATCTTGTTTAGATTCTAGCCAACCTATAGGAATTTTTCTGATTCCTCAATCAGCAGATTTTTTCTCGGACATTGTTGTCAAAATATTAAATTATGAATTAATTAGAAAATTCCAATATGCAGGTGGTTATGACATTCCCACTTTATCTATCAAACAGTTTCCTACTAATATTCTGCAATCAGATGATGAGAGTGAAAATGAGAAAATAAACCCCCTTCAAGGAGCAAATATTTTTCATTTCTATTCTTCAACAATGACGAGTGTTATTCTGGGTAATACAGGCTTAGAATTGCTGGATTCAGAGAAATTCGATGAGCAATTTGAACAAATATCTCTAGCAGTTAATAAATACAATTCTACACAATCATTTATCTTATTTCACTGTCCATCATTATCAGAAATACAATCTCAACAAAAAGAAGATTCTCTGGGACATTTAGTCGATAAAGTTGCGAGTAAAATTCCCTTCACTTTTACCCTAAGATGTAAATATGAGCAAGAAATATCGATTGAGAATAAAGAAGATATATTAGCTCACTTTCGTCTCTTGCTAGAGCTACCTGATTACACCACAGATGAAGATGATATCTCTCTACTAAATTATTTTTTAGAACTTCAAAAAGCTCAGATTCAAGCTGAATCACAATTGTTGTTGAAGATAAAACCGGAACACCTTTATCATCTGAAATGGGAAGGAGAAAGTAGTGAGTATATTTATCTCAAATACTTTGCGATTAAAACCTTAGAAAATTTAGGGTATGAATTATCCCATATAGGTTGTGATGTAGAGTTAAATTCCCAAAGTGAAGAAAATACAGATGAGGAAACTGACGAAGAGGAAGAATGTCAAAGTGAAACCGTCGAAGTCTATGTCAAAAATAAGATTGTTGTAGAAATAGAAACCCTCAAATATCAAGATGTAGCGGATAATAATCTATTCTTTGATATGATTAAGAGGATTTTAAGAAAATCTCGTGTATGGTCAAACCAGTTAGAAAGTGTTTGGTTAGTAGTACCCGGATTTGAAATTGCTCGCAACTATTATCAATTGAAAAAAACCCAAGAAATCCTAGAATATAAATTACGAGAATATTATGGTGCAAATTTTCAAGTTGTTGTCATGACTCCAGATTATGAAAAGCACCAGTTAGTCCCAGTTTCATTTGCAACAATTGATTATCCTACCTTTGAATATAAGGTGAGGAAAAACACCACAAGAAAGATTCTCCCTGTTGTCAAGCAAGTAGAACTTGATTTTAGTCAAGTCAAAGGACTCAGTGAGGAAAAAGATAAATTAAATAAACTACTTAAGTTACAATCCAAAGGTCATAAAAATGCCATAGGCGGTATTTTGTTCTATGGATTACCTGGATGTGGTAAAACATTACTAGCCAATGCATTTGCCAACGAATCAGGGCGATATTTCTTTAAGTTTTCCCCTGCTGATATTATCAGTATGTGGATAGGTCAGAGTCAGAAAAATATTCGAGATATTTTTGTTCAAGCTAAGAAAAAAGCTCCTTCTGTTTTGTTTATAGATGAGTTAGATAGTATTGGTTTTAGTCGGAACGAAGATGGTGCGCACACTGACCAAAAAGCAACAATTAATCAATTATTAATTGAGCTAAATAATATTAAAGATAGTGATGTAATAGTGATTGCTGCGACTAATTACTTAAGTGGAATTGATAGTGCTTTGAAACGCTCCGGTAGGTTAGATTGGAAAATTCCCATTTTTCCACCCAACCAAGAAGAGAGAGCCGATTTATTTCAACACTATTTATCGCAAATCAATGTAAATAAAACAGTAAATTTTGAAATTTTAGCCGAGAAAAGTGCGAGATTTACATCATCTGATATTGAGTTAGTCTGTCGAGAAGTTAATAATGCTATCTTACTAGAAGAGATAAGTTCATATCTGACGACTTCTGATGTGATTACTTACATTCATAATCTCCAAGATGGTGGTTTAAGTCTCAATCAAGAGCAGGTGAAAGATTTCTTGGATGAGTGTAAGAGATTGAGTGTCAAGAATTCTAAATTGGAAACCCTAAAATTAGAATGGCAGCTTGAGGAATCATAGTTTTCTGCAAGTTATTTTAGACTTGCTAGAGTGAAGAGAAAGGGTGAAATCAACCGAGAAAATCTAGAAAACGGCTATCAATGCTGAATATTTGCAACTAAATAGCACCTATCCCCCCTAGAAGGAGTAGTATCTTACCAAGTACATTCCTGACTAGGGGTGCTTCTTGTTATATTTATCACCAGATTCATGGTGGGATTGTTAAGTTTTTGTAATGGGATGGGGGAGCAGAGGTTTATTAGGAAGATTTTTGGGGTGCAATTTGGTGTTAGGCGATTAGGGGAATAATTCACTATGTTTAAATTAAATTCTCAGCAGTTAATTACTTCTGCTCCAGAAAAGGGTACAGTTATTCACCTACCCCTAGCATCCCCAAATCCCGCAGAAACTCCCGCACCACAGATATCGGAAAATTCCCAACTCCTAAAAACTTTACTCAGTGGTTTACTCAAATATGGTGTATTAATCGCCAGTAGTGTAGTTTTATTTGGTGGTATCCTTTACCTGGTAAAACATGGTAGGGAAACAGCAGAGTATCATTTTTTCCAGGGTGAACCGAGTCAGTTTCGCTCTCCCACGGGGGCGATCGCCGCAGCCGCATCAGGTAGTTACCGTGGTATCATTCAGGTGGGATTATTATTGTTAATCGCTATTCCAATTCTGCGAGTCATCATCTCTTTATTGATATTTCTCAAACAGCGTCACTGGATTTATGTCACCATTACCACCCTGGTATTAACAGCTCTGATGTACAGTTTACTAGCAGCTTATTTTTGATATTTTCCCTTCTGTATGACCAGCATCACAATCACAACCCCCCTGGATATCATAAATGCCAGAATTCCAGGAGAATCAGAATTACAAATGTTGCTAGTGAATCGTCAAGGGATAATTGAGAAAATCTTGCCGATGACGACTATTTTTAAACGAGTACCAGCAAGTGACTTGCAAGTATTAGATGTCGGTGGTGATTGGATTTCCCTCGGTGGTGTGGATTTACAGATTAACGGTACTTTGGGTTTAGCTTTTCCAGAATTAAATGCCGAAAATCGCCAGATGTTACCCAAAATCTGCGAATATCTCTGGAATCTGGGAGTTGATGGCTTTTTACCCACCCTAGTCACCACATCAGTAGAAAATATTCAGCGATCGCTCTCCATCTTCGCTGATTTCATGGCAAAACCTACCCCAGGAGCGCAAATACTCGGTATTCACTTAGAAGGACCATTTTTAAATTACCAGAAAAGGGGCGCTCACCCTGCCGAATATCTCCTACCCCTAAGCATTCCAGAAGTTAAACGAGTTCTCGGTGACTACGCAGATATAGTTAAAATTATCACCCTTGCCCCCGAATTAGACTCCACCGCAGCAGTCATTCCCTATCTACGCTCCCTCGGTATCACTGTCAGTTTAGGACATTCCCAAGCCACCGCCCAGCAGGCACAAGAAGCTTTTGCTGGTGGTGCAACGATGGTGACTCATGCTTTCAATGCTATGCCACCTCTACACCATCGGGAACCGGGGTTACTAGGAGCTGCTATTACCCATCCAGGAGTTATGTGTGGCTTGATTGCCGATGGGCAACATGTCTGCCAAACTATGTTAGATATATTACTGCGTTCAAGTGGTGGTACTCAGGGAGCATTTTTAGTTAGTGACGCTCTGTCACCCTTGGGTTTAGCCGATGGCATTTACCCCTGGGATAGTCGGCAAATTGAGGTCAAAAATGGCACAGCGAGACTTGCCGATGGAACCCTCTCAGGAACAACTTTACCCCTGTTGGTAGGAGTACAAAACTTAGTTAAATGGGGTATTTGTGATGTAGAATCAGCCATATCCCTAGGAACAACTGCACCACGACAAGCCATAGGCTGCTCCAAAAGTCTGACTGGTGTTGATGCCAAGCAGTTAGTCAGGTGGCATTTTTCTGAATCAGATAGGCAATTAAATTACCAGAGATGCTTGTAGTTAATGATTGTGGGTAGGATTCCATTGGGCGATCGCCACAGTCTTACCCCCATTTTAAATACACATTCCCTGGGTTGTAGCTTATTAAATCTTAAATATCTCAAAAATCTGCTTTTGGTAGGTGTAGTATCAGCATTGCCCTATTGATGAGATATCCATCTCTACCTAATCCCAAATCTCAAACCTACAATAGTATTAGATACAATTTCGGGAAAACTCCTGATGCTAGGTGTATCTGAGAATAGAGACATATTTCACAAATATCAATGTTGAAGCGGCTATGTCAAGCGCGATGTCGATTTGGTTAATTATCGGAACAGGGCTATGTTTGACTGAGTTATTCTTTCCGACAGCGTTTGTCACATTGATGATGGGTTTGAGTGCTTTTGCAGTGGCACTGATGTCGGGAATATTAGGAAAACTCTGGTTACAAGTTGTGGCGTGGGCGGTAATTTCCATGGTACTGGTTTTTATGTCCCAGCGTTTACTACCAAAACCACGCCGACAGAAAAAAAGTCCAGATGCAGTCATAGCAGAAACCCTGAGCGAAATTCCTCCAGGAAAACCTGGGAGAGTTTTATATGAAGGAAATTCTTGGCGGGCAAGATGCGACGATGAAAAATTGCACATTGCTGCTCACGAACTCGTTTACGTTGTGCGACGGGAAGGTACAACTTTAATAATTATGCCCCAGAGTGTTCTGCATGGGTAAATTGGGCATATTCAATGAGATGCAACTATCTTTTCCTTTTTTTATTTGGAGATAAAAATGGAAGGCGTATATTTTTTAATTTCGTTAATATTTGGTGGTTCGGTATTAGCAAGTACAGTTAAAGTAATTAACCAAGGTGATGAAGCTTTGGTGGAACGCTTGGGAAGTTATAACAAGAAACTAGAACCGGGTTTAAATTTTGTCGCTCCATTTTTGGATAAAGTCGTTTATAAGCAAACAATTCGGGAGAAAGTTTTAGATATCCCTCCCCAACAATGTATTACCCGCGATAACGTGGGGATTACAGCTGATGCTGTCGTCTATTGGCGCATCGTCGATATGGAGAAGGCTTATTATAAGGTGGAAAATCTCCAGTCAGCCATGGTGAATTTGGTATTAACCCAGATTCGTGCAGAGATGGGACAATTAGAACTCGACGAAACATTTACAGCGCGATCGCAGATTAATGAGACACTATTACACGAATTGGATGTAGCCACTGATCCCTGGGGTGTGAAAGTTACACGGGTAGAATTACGGGATATCGTACCTTCCCAAGCGGTGCGCGAATCTATGGAATTACAAATGTCTGCTGAACGTCGCAAACGCGCAGCTATTCTCACCTCCGAGGGCGATCGCGAATCTGCTGTTAACTCTGCTCGTGGTAAAGCTGATGCTCAAATTTTAGACGCGGAAGCACGGCAAAAATCTGTGGTTTTAGCTGCGGAAGCGGAGCAAAAAGCCATTATCTTAAAAGCCGAAGCTGAACGTCAACAACAGGTACTCAAAGCCCAAGCTGTTGCTGAGTCTGCTGATATTATCTCCCAAAAAATCAAAAGTGACCCCACCACCAAACAAGCTTTAGAAGTTTTATTGGCATTGGGTTATCTTGATATGGCTTCCATCATTGGTAAGAGTGATAGCAGCAAAGTCATGTTTATGGATCCTCGCACAATTCCCGCTACCCTAGAAGGAATCCGTTCCATTGCTGGAGATACCGCAACCGATAGTAGTGGAATTCTATCTCAGCCCAAGTTCCCTAACAATAATCTCAGCTAATCAGCAGACATATTCCCAAAACGAATGTTATTCCCCTACCCATTACTTAACTTTGCAGCACCGAAAGTTGCATTAAACTTACGACACCAAATCACCACAGACTTATAATCTGCGACATTGATTGTGTTAGGAATAGCATAACTTTGAGCGCCATTAAATTTTTTCAAGCGACTCAAAACCACGTAATCCCCCTTCTTCAATGCATGGGATGGGGGTTTCGTAGAACCAATTACATTATCTGAACGATGTAGAATTACAACTAAATCAGGACCAGATGTGGAAGTTTTAAATGATTTATCAAGCTCAACAAAGGACTTGCCATTTTTCATTCTAATCCTAACTATCCCCTTCGTTTCATGTTCTCCAGAAACAAAATTACCAGTCTTACTAGTAGCTGACTGTTCCACTTTTGCAGTCTGAATGACAGAATTATCTGGAGATTTAGCCACAACGTTAGTTTCAGTCGAACTCACTTCCTTTACACAGCTAAACATTACCAAGGATACCAGACTCACCATCACTAAATTTTGAAATTTCATCTCTATTCCTAATCAGTAGTATTGAATATTTCGATTGCTGTAAACTGATTATCCCTGGAGCAGTTGATGTCAAGATGATGGGATGCTAAATCTTCCCCCATAGAAACCTGAGAATTTCCCCAGCTTTATTCTTATCGTTTTCTCAGGTAATTCTCAATTTTGGGCTAGATTACAATTAAAACATAGCGATCGCCATACCTGGAAGTTAAACCTTTTCACTTTCAATTTGATACAAAGAGGGTGCAGGGGTGCAGGGTGAAAGAATTAGAGAGACTATAATTTTGTATCAAGCATTTCGTGAAATCGGATTAGAAGGTATTTACCGAATCAGAAAAGCCAATTTCTCGATTTTGCATAAAGTCGAGTTGAGATTATTCCCAGCTATGATTAGCTAATTTACCTAAAAATAGTGCAGTACCCACACAATTAACAACCAAAGTCAAACCATCATTTAATGAATCTGCAAACCGCACCTTTCTTTTTTTATCCTGTGCTACTTCTTGATGAGTGTATCTGACTGGTTGATAATTGTCTTGTTTTTCCTGATGATTACAGTATGGCTGAAAATCATGATTTCTCAGTAATCCGGCTAAGTTTTGTTCTGGATTGGGGAAAGGATTTGTTTGCAATCTGACATCATTACTACTAGAAACAAAGTGTTGAGACTTATCCCTTAAGAGGTGAGTTACTAGTTGATTTGATAAAGATTCTAACTGCTCATTAATTTGAGAATTATTGATACTATTAATAATCAATTCTTCACTGGATTGAATAATATTTTTAATCTGTTCTTGCTCTCTCTTGATAGAATCATCACTAGTAGAGTTATCTTGAGAGTCACTATTTACCATTCCTTGTAACTCTATCTCAAATTGTACTGGAACTTTTAAAGTTAAAGACACTAGCATTTTATTGTTTTCTAATTTGTAATCTGCTTCTGGGATAGTAGACATAACTCCAAACTCCTGGTAGTCAAGTTAATTTTTGATAGAGAATAGAAGGAACTCACACCACCAGTCAATCATGATGGTGTGAATATTTTCTGAGAGATAATCCGGGATTCAAGAATTTAACACGATAGATTATTTCGTATCTACTGACTACATGGTACCTCCGGTTCTAAAGTTTTAGTTTCACAGGGTTCTTGAGGATAACAAACGGGTGCTTTCGCTTGTACTTCTGGCTCTAAATACAAATCTGGTTCAATGTAAATTGGCAGCTTTTGTTTGGTTATGGGTACAGCGTTGAATTGAACGTAGGAGTTAATCGTAATTGGAACATTCAGCTTAATGGGAACGGTAAATTCGCATTCGCAATGATTTTGCTGGGGACGATTAGGTGTATAAGTCATGGTTTTTGATTCCTTTTTGAATGAATGACAAATTGACGTAGAATTTAGTTACTTGCGGGTAAAGTTTCTTGAGCTTCTTTTAGCTGGGGAACTTCACAGGGTGCTTGAGGGTAACAAACGGGTGCTTTTGCTTGTACTTCTGGCTCTAAATACAAATCTGGTTCAATGTAAATTGGTAGCTTTTGTTTAGTTGTGGGCACACAATTGAATTGAACGTAGGAGTTAATCGTAATTGGAACATTGAGTTTAATGGGAACGGTAAATTCGCATTCGCAATGATTTTGCTGGGGACGATTAGAGTTATAAGTCATGGTTTTTGATTCCTTGTTGAATGAGTGAAAACTTGAGGAAGAATTAATTACTTGTAGGTAAAGATTATTGAGCTTCTTTTAGCTGGGGAACTTCACAGGGTGCTTGAGGGTAACAAACAGGTGCTTTCGCTTGTACTTCTGGCTCTAAATACAAATCTGGCTCAATGTAAATTGGCAATTTTTGTTTGGTTATGGGTACAGCATTGATATAAACTAGGGAATTAATCGTAATTGGAATATTGAGCTTAATGGGAACAGTAAATTCACATTCACAGTGATTTTGGTTGGGGTAATTAGGACTATAAGTCATGGTTTTCTACTCCTTTGAAATTTACATTTGTGATAATTTTCTATCAGATGAAAACATCTGAACTTTGTTTTACAAGAATTGAAAAGAACCCAGCGTTTATTTAGTAACTGCGTAGCTTCAACTCTTTCCTCTTTTTTATAGAAACAGGAAAATTAACTTATGCAGTACTGCATCTGAAAAGCAAAATTATTTCTAGGGATAACCTCAAATTTCCTTGGAGAGGCTGACATTCTTCTAGCTCAAGTGTCAATTTTCACCTCTGTGATACAAAGGATGGGCTAGTGGGTACCCCCAATCCCAGGTTTTCCCGATACCCATCCCAAAAAAAATGGTCAATTGTTGCAACTCTTAATGTTTTCTCTGCCAGCTGTGGCTCAGGGCTTGGTAAACTGAGATTTGATACAAATGTTATATCCTCGTCTCGTAAATTTATAGAGACATTACTACCGCCCCTTGGGGGAGCTTTGTCAGCTTCTGCAAGTGCTACCAATATAGAGACAAGCAAGCAATCATAACATGGTAGATTCCCTAAAAAAACCAGGCTTTGAAGAATTGCGCCCAGGGATTAAAGTCCCCGCGCAGGAAACTCTGCTAACTCCCCGGTTCTACACCACCGACTTTGATGCGATGGCGAAGATGGATATCTCCGTCAACGAAGACGAGTTACTGGCTATCCTGGAAGAATTCCGGGCAGACTATAATCGTCACCATTTTGTTCGGGATGCGGAATTTGAGCAATCCTGGGATCATATTGACGGGGATACTCGCCGCTTATTTGTAGAATTTCTGGAACGTTCCTGTACAGCAGAGTTCTCCGGATTCTTGCTGTATAAAGAATTGAGCCGCCGTCTCAAGGACAAAAGCCCTGTTTTAGCAGAATGCTTTAATTTGATGTCACGGGATGAAGCGCGTCATGCAGGTTTTCTAAACAAAGCTTTGTCTGACTTCAATATGTCCCTAGACTTGGGCTTTTTAACCAAGAGCCGGAAGTATACCTTTTTTGAACCGAAATTTATTTTCTACGCCACCTATTTATCTGAAAAGATTGGTTACTGGCGTTACATCACCATTTATCGTCATTTGGAAGCGCATCCAGAAGACAGAGTTTACCCAATTTTCCGGTGGTTTGAGAACTGGTGTCAGGATGAGAACCGTCATGGTGACTTCTTTGATGCGGTGATGAAAGCTCAACCCCAGATGCTCAATGACTGGAAAGCACGTCTATGGTGTCGCTTCTTCCTGTTGTCGGTATTTGCCACTATGTATCTCAACGACATCCAACGTAAAGATTTCTATGCAACCCTCGGCTTGGATGCACGGGAATATGATATTCATGTGATTGAGAAGACTAACGAAACTGCTGGTCGTGTCTTCCCAGTGATGTTGGATGTAAACAATCCAGAGTTTTACAATCGCTTGGATGTATGCATCAAGAATAATGAGAAATTGACAGCGATCGCCAACTCCAACACTCCCAAAGTAGTACAGTTGTTCCAGAAGTTGCCCTACTACGTTTCTAATGGTTGGCAATGTTTGAAGCTATACCTGATGAAACCCATTGACACGGCGATCGCCGAAGGTTCAGTGCGTTAATTAGCCAATTTCTGATGATAATTTCCGGGTTCTGCTCATAGCGGAACCTTTTTTATTTGGAATACCTCAACAAGCTCAGGGTATCGCAGTAAAAATTTTGAATTGATTCATTCCCCCTTCTTACCATTGAAATTTAAAATGAGAAAAGGCTTATTTGTTTGGGGTATAGCTTTTTATATTAACTTCTTATTTTCTCCCCTGCCTGCTTGTAGTGAAACTCCCTCAGCAGATATTGATATTAGCCCAGAAATTATTAACAACAGTCCCGTTTTACAACGTTGGCGACGCAAAATACCTAATGTCCTTTCTGATATCAAAAACGACCCTAGTTTTCGTACCAGAGTCAAATTAGGCTATGTTAATTATCCCTCAAATGGGCAAATTTCTGGAGTCCTGATTGGTGTGGAAGACATTTTTTTAGGTAAAAGTGGTTTGACAATAAGTAGCGAATATCAAACATCTTTTAACGGCGATCGCCAGAGTTTTGGCACAGATTTACACTATTATTTGCGTCCTCTAGGTAGCTATATTAACATTGCTCCCACGGTAGGATATCGGTATTTAGAAACCAATGACTATACAAAATCAGGAGTCAATTTAGGAGCCAAATTACTCTTAGTTCTTTCCCGTGGTGGCGCTGCGGATATTTCCCTGGCTCAGAGTTGGGTGGAACCCGGAAGCGGCAGGGATGTGGGTTTAACTACCCTATCTGTCGGTTATGCGGTAACTCGCAGGTTACGTATTTCTACTGATATTCAACGCCAAAGTGCGCGGGAAGGAAAGGACAGTCGGGTGGGTGTGGTTTTGGAATGGATACCGTAAAGTAGATGGAGGATGATATCAATTCGTAATTCGCAATTCGTAATTCGCAATTAAGTAAGTCGGTGAGAATAAACCTAACTATGTAACAGATTGTAAAATCGTCAAAACCGTTGCGATTGCTTCATTGCACTGAGTCGCAAAGCGACACGCTACGCGAACGTTTCATTCGCAATGACATAGCGTGAATTATTTAAGCCGTTCTACTTAATACCAGAAATAGCAGTATTTTTGTTGATTATATTTGTAGTTTAATTCGGAATAATTGGTATTGGCGGTTTCAGAGGGTTGGTTGATGAGTTCAAAGAAGATGCTGGGGAAGCTTTGGAATAAGCAGTAGAAGATGGTGTCGGTTTTCACGCTGGTTGGTGGTTGTTAATTTTTCTAGTTCGCTAAGTGGGAAACATAAGTGCAATCACAAATAAGATGCAAACAAAGCATACATGATTCAAGAGCAAAATTTCCCCTCGGAGCAAGCCGAAGGTGGAGTTCAACCAACTTGGAAAACGCCAACCGAATTATGGGAAAAGCTGAAACCATTAGCGCGACAGATGCGACGCGAACCAACAGCAGCAGAAAATCGACTTTGGCAAAGGCTGAAAAACAAGCAAATATTGGGCTATAAGTTTCGTCGTCAACATGCTATTGACAGGTTTATTGTTGATTTTATTTGTAACCAAGCCCAGTTAGTTATTGAGGTGGATGGAGAAATTCACGATTACACCCAACAACAGGATGGAATTCGTCAGGAATTCCTGGAGAGTCTGGGATTACGAGTAATTAGATTTCGCAATGAGGAAGTTTTGGAACATATTGATGGGGTAGTAGAAGAGATTGTGCGTTACTTGGAGCAGAACCCCACCCCCTAGCCCCCTACCCCGCTTGCGGGGAGGGGGAATTGGAATCTTGTTCCCTTCTCGCGAGCGGGGAGGGTTAGGGTGGGGTTGCGGCAAGTTGTATTTCTGAAGAAACCTCACCCCCTATCTCGCTTGCGGGGAGGGGGAATTGGAATCTTGTTCCCTCCTCGCGAGCGGGGAGGGTTAGGGTGGGGTTGCGGCAAGTTGTATTTCTGAAGAAACCCCACCCCTTATCTCGCTTGCGGGGAGGGGGAATTGGAATCTTGTTCCCTCCTCGCGAGCGCTACGGTGTACACACAAGTGGTAGCTGTAAGGGTTTCAGGCGTTATAGACCCCTTAAATTGTCATTACGAGTGCAGCGATAGCGGAGCGAAGTAATCACATAATCCCGTGGTTTTTGCGATTGCTGAGTCGCAAAGCGACACGCTGCGCGAACGTCGTTCCTCCTCGCAATGACAGGCTTCCAGAGCGATCGCACAACCTAAATCTAAATGACGAAACCAAGTGCTAGGGGGAATTTTAAGACTTGTGTGTACACCGTAGCCTCGCGAGCGGGGAGGGTTAGGGTGGGGTTGCGGCAAGTTGTATTTCTGAAGAAATCCCACCCCTTATATCGCTTGTGGAGAGGGGGAATTGGAATCTTGTTCCCTCCTCGCGAGCGGGGAGGGTTAGGGTGGGGTTCCTAAAACCGCTCAAACAACCAGCCATCGCCGACGATTTCCGCCAACTTCTCAACCAATCGCGGGATAAAATACTCAGGATTATTCAACTGTTGCTGCTCAATCCAAGTATCAAAAGCTTCCTGTGTCTCAATTGCCTGTGCAACTGCCGCACCTGCTAAAATCTTGAAACTACGCTGTTGTAACTCTTCTAACTGGGGATGATTCGCACCGCGAACCTGACATAAATACACCGCAGTCCTACCCAGCAAAGCTTCCATTTCATCACCTTGGGGAACGCTGTTGTACATAGCTTCAAATGTTTCTACGGTAGCTGTTAAGGGGATTTGCACCCGCAGACACAACCATGCTGCTTGTGCGAGGTAGATAATTCCCTGGTTTTCATCGGTGACACATAAGTTAGATAAAACTGTGCGTAAGTTGATGTAATCGCGGATTTTCCCCAAAATATCAGCAACTTGCAAATAAAGTTCTAATTCTCTAGCTGTATCCCCTATTTTTCCAGCTAAATAAGCCATATTATTCAACGTTCCTGCTTTCCCTCCCACATCGTTGATGGATTCTTTTATTTGTAACGATTGGTTGTAAAGGGCGATCGCTCCTTCTATATCTCCCTGTTGCGCTTTTAAATATGCCATTGCGTGGAGGGTAGCAGCTTTCGTTTTCACATCGTTGATGGATTCTGTGATTTCCAGGGATTGGTTGTAAAGGGCGATCGCTCCTTCTATATCTCCCTGTTGTGCTTTTAAGAATGCAAGTGCGTGGAGGGTAGTAGCTTTCCCTCGCACATCGTTGATGGATTCTGTGATTAGTAAGGATTGGTTGTAAAGAGTGTAAGCACCTTCGATGTCTCCCTGTTGTGCTTTTAATCCTGCCATTTCGTGGAGTGTGGCTGCTTTCCCTCGCACATCGTTGATGGATTCTTTGATTTGTAGGGATTGGTTGAAAAGAGTGTAAGCACCTTCGATGTCTCCCTGTTGCGCTTTTAAATTTGCCATGTTGTGGAGGGTAGCAGCTTTCCCTTGCACATTGTTGATGGATTCTTCGATTTCCAGGGATTGGTTGTAAAGGGCGATCGCTGCTTCAATATCTCCCTGTTGTGCTTTTAAATAAGCCATATTGTGGAGAGTAGTAGCTTTCCCTTTTATGTCGTTGATGGATTCCTCGATTTGTAAGGATTGGTTGTAGAGAGCGATCGCTGCTTCAATATCTCCCTGTTGCGCTTTTAAAAGAGCCATGTTGTGGAGGGTGGTAGCTTTCATTTTCACATGGTTGATGGATTCTGTGATTTGTAAGGATTGATTGTAAAGGGCGATCGCTGCTTCTATATCTCCCTGTTGCGCTTTTAAAAGAGCCATGTTGTGAAGAGTTTCAGCTTTCCCTTTTATGTCGTTGATGGATTCTGTGATTTCCAGGGATTGGTTGTAAAGAGCGATCGCATCTTCAATGTCTCCCTGTTGTGCTTTTAAAAGAGCCATGTTGTGAATGATGGCTCCTTTTCTGATTAATTCATCCTCTGGGCAAATTTCTAAAGCGGTTTGATAATGCTTCATTGCCTCCTCAACCAAACCCAAAGTTACTTCTGCTCTGGCAATGGTTCCCGAAATCCGGTAATCTTCACCTAATTGGAGAATTTCCCGGCAGATTTCCAGAGCTTCCACATACCGACTACCATTCACCCATCTATTCGCCATCTTATCCCCAACGGTAACGGCTATTTCTTTCTCTTCAGCTAATACCGCTAACCTGACGATTTCCCGCGCTTGTTCTTCGTTGTAGGTATCTCCCGAATCTTCCCACCAACTTTTATAAATACTCTGGGTTGCAGCTTTGTTGGTAGTTTGCCATTCCTCTGCTGTTAATACAGGTTGCAACAACGGCTCTAAAATCGTCGTCACGCGATATTCTGGCTGTTGGGTTTCATACACCGTCGCCGATTCCACCAAACTCAAACCCACCAACTTCGCCAACCTCTCCGCGAATCCGGAACCCCACCCCCTAACCCCCTGCCCCGCTTGCGGGGAGGGGGAACTAGATTGATTTCCTGCTCCCTGCCCTGCTTGCACAGAGGAGGAGCTAAATTGATTTCCTGCTCCCTGCCCTGCTTGCAGAGAAGAGGAGCTAGATTGATTTCCTGCTCCCTGCCCTGCTTGCACAGAGGAGGAGCTAAATTGATTTCCTGCTCCCTGCCCTGCTTGCACAGAGGAGGAGCTAAATTGATTTCCTGCTCCCTGCCCTGCTTGCCGAGAAGAGGAGCTAAATTGATTTCCTTCTCCCTGCTCCGATTGCAGAAAGGGAGAACTAGATTGATTTCCTGCTCCCTGCCCCGATTGCAGAAAGGGAGAACTAGATTGATTTCCTGCTCCCCTCTCCGCTAGCGGAGAGGGGTTGGGGGTGAGGTTATTAATTATCTCCTCCGTCACCGGAAGTCTAAACACGCTCAACCTAGCCAGAAACTTTTTTTCCCCATCCTCCAACCCACTCAACAGGGTTTGAGCCAAAATATTTTCCCGAAACTTCAACTCTACCGCTTCCAACCGCGTCAACAACTCATCCCCAGAGATTCCTGGCAATTTCACCACATCCACCAACCATTTCAACAACCGGGGATTACCGTCGGCAATTGTAATTATGCGATTTTTCTGTACCTCTCGTTGAACTCCCTCATCGTATTCACGATAAATCTTATTAATATCAGCCTTCCCCATGGTGGCTAACTTTTCCAAATGCAAGCTATGGGGTGGTAAAGTATCTTCTTGCAAATAGCGACAGGTGACAATCAACCGACTTGAACCTTGATTTTCTGCCAAAGCTGCACAAATCGCTTCTAAAACTCGGTAAGCTTCCGAAACCATCCGCAAGCTACCACTGTCATTTTTTTGGGCAATATTTGCCGTGGGAATATTCTGCTCGAAGTCATCCAAAACCAATAACAACGGTTTGTCTAATTCCTGCTCGATATGTTCAAAAAAGTTCTGTAATCGTCCTTGGAGAGAAATTTCCGGTTCGTTCAATATTTTCCCCAAACCAAAGCGCTCGAACTTTTTCGCCAGTTTCCCAATTAACTCCACCTCATTGACAATACCAACCAACACCACCCGCTCAAAATTCTGCCGTTGCGACTGCACTCGCGTACACAACCGCGCAGCGAGGGAACTTTTACCCAATCCCCCCATCCCCGCAATAAATACCCCAATCTCGTCACTGGTTTCCCGCAATGCTCGCAAACACCTTTGTAAAGCGCGTCTACGTCCGACAAATTCCCCATGACTGGCAACTTTGACAAGATTATTCTCATCCAAAAATTCGCTTTCTGCGGCTTTAAATTTCAGCTTTTCCCGTTTTGCTGTTCTTAACGGTGTCACCAATTTCTGAATATCTCGCGTATCCCGGTAAATCCGTAATAAATGCCCATCGGGATGTTTTTTTTCCAACATTTTTTGATGAGCGACAATTACCGCTTCTTCCACCGTCTCACCCGTCGCTAAAGACTCATATAAAGCTTCTGCGGCAGTTATACCCGTCCTGTCGTACACCGGACGTGCCCAACCTAATACTATACCTGCACCCGCTTTTACCAAAGCCTGAGCCATGGAGGGAACGCTTCCCCCATCTGCCAATTGTCCCGTGTGGCAACCGGAAAGGAAAATTACCCGTGGGAACCTGTTTTTGAAGGCTTTGGCTAAATCCTCGGCAGTCGTAAATACAACATTACCAAAATCATCTTCGGTAATAAAACAGGGCGTATTATCTTTGATTGTCTTCCCTGGTGGCAGTAAATTACCAAAATCATCTTCCGTGTAAATTACCCCATGCCCCGTGAGATGAAACACATCAAAATAATCTTCCGGGTAGGATTGCACAAGGTTTTTTAATTCCTCCACAGAACCGCTTTCTTCTACCACCAAAGCCAGAGGTTGCTTTTCCGTCGCTGCTAATATCTTCGCCTCTTCCTGCTCAAAATTCAAAGATATAACACCAGGATGTTCGGGGGAAGTTGCCATAAATAGCAACCGCAATGGGCGATTTTGTACCCCCAAGAAAGCACTTTGATTCCCATTTTGCTGCCGTTGCTGCACCTTCCGCACTGGCAAAACACTGGATTCTATCAGTAAAAACCGAGAACCATCGTGTAATAATTCCCAAGGTAAATGTGCCAACCCTAACGCCACTTTCTGGGTTTGGGGGTTTAATCCTTGGGCTTCACTGGTTTGAATTAAATCGAGATAAATTTTCTGGTCACTATCATCCTCTAAACCCCGACGTAACCAACCTTCTTTCCCATCTAACCATTGATACAACTCCCGTCCAATTTTCTTTAACTCTGCGGGTGAATCAAAATCTTTGGTGTAATATTTCTCCTCGCATAAATTAATTAACGTTGCTAGAGCTTCCGTATCCAAGCGGCGATCGCCATAATTACAGCGCAGTTCAAAGGTTTGGTTTTGGCTGAGGGCAAAGGTGAGGGTGAAAGCCATATCGGTTTCTGAAATAGGTCGGAAATCGACAAAATTTTTATATCTATCTTCACCGTATTATTACGTAATTCCTGAATGATGAGTAATAAGTAATGAGTAATGAGTAACAAGTGATGAGTGGTGAGTGGTGAGGGATGAGTAATGAGTCAATATTGAAACCCTTATGGGATAAGAGACGTTTTCACATCAGACATAAATTGATATCAGCAAGATGGAACTGATGAAAACACGGTTACGTCTGGGTAGATAAATTACATTGCCGAAAGCGATAGAACTCCGTTCCCAAATCTGCATACCTCACCCCAGCACAGATATATGAATAGATAGGCACAGCCATGGATAGGAGCGATTCTATCAATTAGAGATTTTAATCAAAATATATGCAAATACTGGTAAGAAATAAATTTTTATTCCTGATCACCATTAGCTTGTCTGCAAGTCTATTTTTACCCGCTTCCGCATCTCCTTTCCAGGGATGTCAAAGCAAAAGTGATAAAGTAGCCCGTAATTATGATGGCGATAGAGCTACCCTCCGCTCTTCGAGCGATCGCTACAACTATGCCTATAATGGCAGAGCCGGAGCCAATGGTCGCAATGGAGCCAATAAAACGATATTTGCCAGTAATACACCAGTTAACCTGGATTTATCTGGTGGAGATGGTGAGGATGGAGAGGATGGAGACAACGCTCCCCCACCCGATTGTGAAGACTTAGATTACGGTGAAAAGGGAAATATCCGCGCTACCAGTGGAAATAATGGTGGCAATGGTGGACGGGGTGGAAATGGCGGCAATGGCGGAAATTTAACCGTTTACTATCAAAATTTAGCAGATTTAAAGAATATTCTCGTGCTTTCTCGCGGTGGCGATGGTGGACGCGGTGGACGTGGTGGTTACGGTTCTAGGGGTTGTCGCTGTCACCAACGTCGTTGGGAAGTTGAAACTTGCAAGGGAACGCGAGGGACTCCCGACTATAAGTGTAAAACTAAGACCTATCGTTGTGAACACGGACACCATGGTCAAAGGGGTGCGAATGCTGAAAACGGGCAATCGGGAGATTTGGGGGTTCTGAGTATCATTCAGGGAAACCAGGAATTACAACCAGATAATCCCACCATGAAATTACCCCTTTCCCAACTGGGAAATCAATCTGTCAGTTTATCCAAAAATCTCTGGAATACTAGTAATGGTGCGTCTGCACTCCTTGCACCTGGTTCTATTATTGCCGAACAATACCGAGAATTCCAAGAAAGAATCCTAGGAGACTTTCAACTCAATTGGCAAGAACGACAAGCATTTGCTAGCTTTGGTGATCAAACTGTCAGCCTTTCCCTAGATGATAACCAACAAATCAAAATTAACTTTCCTGAGAATTTATGGGTATCGGGGAACTACGTTACCCAGGGTAAGTTAACTAAATATAATCTTGTCCATGCTATCCGTCGTCAGGATGTCACCAAATTAAAGGTAGCTGATTTTGCTGGTGCGGGGAAAAATCTCAACTTGAAAATTGTCGATTTGGGAGGTAGAGCAGAGGTACTCCAGACTGATTTTACAGTTAAATTTTCTACCCAAAATGGCGATCGCTTTTACAATCCAACCCACTACCAAGCCAAAATTCCCCCGGAATTAGTCACCCGCGACTACAACCGTTATATTATTGCCCTGGGTAAACTACCAATCCCCGAAGCAGCTTTAGAATCTGGTGTGAAAGTTGAAATTGAACTAACCGCAACTCGTACCCTGGGTGAACGTTCTGCAAAACAAACTATCAATTGGCAAGGTTCTATTCGTTAGATTTTCCCTCTTCACCCGATGAATCCCTGAATCTTTCCTTCGCAGCTTCAAAAGATTGCCGCATCACTAATTGAATTTTTTTGGGATCGGGTTTTTTACCCCCCATTAAATCACCGAAATACACACAGGCACTTTCCCCCAAAGACCAAGTATAAGCTGCTGCCCAGGAAGCCGCAATCACACTGCCAAAGCCAGGTATAAATTTTACCAGTTCCCGCCCCACAACTTGAGCTAGAAAACCACCCGCGATCGCGCTTACCACACCCCCAGCTTGCGATCGCGTCAGATTTTGCCCATACAATTTCCCTAATAACCCCACCATGGAAACCTGCAAAGCAGTCAGCACTGGCATTGTCGCTAAGGGTAGGGGAACGGCTGCCAGAGTAGCCGCAATGGTAGCAAAAGCTGCAATATAACGTCTGCCAACGTCTCGGTAAATACTGCCGATTTGCTCACTAGCTCCCTCATCTAATAGTCGATAAATCGCCCTAGCTTCGGCTGCTGGCAATAAATCTGCTAAATTTTCCCGAAATGCCTCTAACCCATAAAAAACTGGATGATAACCATCTTCTTCCAAGGTAAAATCAATCAGCACGGCACGTTGGTATAGTCCTTGAAAAGCTGCTTGTATGGCTTGGTAGGCTCGCTGTAGCTCCGATAATTGTGGTGGATAGGGAGGATGTTGTTCCTGATTCTCTGGATAGATTTCGTGGAGGCAAGTCACTACTAGTAAACAGGGGATATCAGGATATTTTTGCCGTAATTCTTCCGTAATTTGTCTGAGTGTTTCTGTCGCAAAGTCGTTAATTTTGACTGCGAGAATTAACACCCTGGCACTGTGGGTTTCTGTCTGTAAATCCCCAATTAATTCTTGAATAATTGCCTGGGTATCCTGGTTGACATCTCCTAACCCAACGGTGTCAGTAAAAATCAGTAGGGGAAAATCCACCGAAGGATAAGCATAACGTTCTGTATGTTGGGTGTGGGGGCGAAACCCTTGCCCAATAATTTCGGCAGAAACTCCCGTCAAACCGCGCACAATGGAACTTTTACCTGTTTGGGGTTTTCCTAGTAACAAAGCTTCGGTAGTAGGCAACTGGGTACGTACCTGCTCTAAAATCTCTGCAACTTGTGCATCACTCACGGTAAATGAAGAGACGATTCGGTGAGTCGCCTGTGGTAAAAATCGGGTGAGATTTTCCGTAGTTTTCTGCCACAAACTACCTATGGGATTTTGCCTAGAATTCTGACTTGCTGGCAGAGAATCCTTGACTTGATTGTCATCGCTTTGTTCTGTCATCGTTTATAAAAACAACGATTAGCTAAGAATATAGGGATGGGTAAGGAATCACAGAGATAAAATTGGAATATTTGCCTATGGAATTTTCCATGGTGACTAATTCGATTATCAGATGATTTTGCTATTTTCACCCATAGGTTAGTCTAACCAAACATCCAAAATGATATAAGCTGAGTTGAAGGTAGCCTATTTTTCTACTCAATTACGGTGCTATTTATGTTTTGGCGATCGCTCACAGTTATCTTTCTCTCTTCTATCATGGCTGTGTTGTCGTGGGTATCCCCTGCTGCTGCTCTGACTCAGTTGCGACTATCTGACATTTCCTATACAGAATGTCCCTCTGAAATCGCCAAAGGTTCGGTGACAAGTGGGGGTACTTCTATGGCAGCTAATTGCTTTTTAGTCACAGGAAAAGCAGAAAACGCCACCAGGAAAACAGTATACGATGCAGATATCTTCGGACGGATTTACGATGCTAATAACGATCCTGTCATGCAAAACCGTACCCGTCTCGGTTCTATCCCGGAAGTACCTCCTGGAGTCACAGATTTTGAATTCCGCATTTCCGTTGCTGCAAACCAACCCACACCCCTCCAACTAAAACAATTTAAAGCCGCCGGATTTAGTGCCCAAGTGCGAAAATAATTCTAGATATCTATGAATTTCTTGATTGGCTGTGCAGTTTGGGCTTACAAAGGCTGGATATGTGAACTTTATCCAGAAGGAACCCCTACAGCAGACTTTCTCAAGTTATATAGTCGTCGTTTCACCACCGTAGAAGGGAACACAACTTTCTATGCTGTACCAAGTGCAGCAACTGTTAGTCGTTGGGTGCAAGAAACACCTGCAAATTTCCAATTTTGCTTAAAATTTCCCCGCAACGTCACCCACCAAGGGAAACTACAACCCCATATTCCCCAAGCTCTGGAATTTATTCACAGAGTACAACCCCTGGGTAAACGCTTAGGAGCCATTTTTGCCCAATTACCACCCAGCTACTCCCCTACTCTGCTGGAAGATTTAATTACCTTTCTCACTGCTTTACCCCGTCAAGATGTGGCGATCGCCTTGGAAGTTAGGCATCCCGATTGGTTTACAGATAACTACACCAACCAATTAACAGAAATTCTCCAAAAACTGGGTGTCGGTAAAGTACTTTTAGACTCTCGCCCCATATATACTCCCAACAATCATTCCCAAATTGAATGTCGTAAACCTCAACTTCCCGTACAATTTACCCTGACTGCACCCTTTGGCTTAATTCGCTTTATTTCCCATCCCCAACCAGATATTAACCAACCCTTCATGGCAGAATGGGTAAACCAAATTTCCCTCTGGCTACAACAGGGAAAACAAATCTACTTCTTTGTTCATTGTCCTACAGAAGAGCGATCGCCCGCTAACGCCTTTCATTTTCAACAACTTTTACAGCAAAATACCCCTATACCCCCTCTCCCCCAGTATCCCGACGACAGTACACCCCAACAGTTAAGTTTGTGGTAGGCTCAAATTACCATCAATTGTATTTGACAAAATACCCCCAATACCCTTTAATAAAATTCAGACCAATTGGTCTTAACACCATGTCTAAAGGACAAGAAACTAAACTCAAAATCCTCCAGCAAGCTGCTGAATTGTTTAATCAGCAAGGATATGCTGGTGCGTCTATGTCAGACATTATGAAGGTGACAGGGTTACAGAAGGGAGGAATTTACAATCATTTTCAAAGCAAGGAAGATTTAGCTATCCAAGCATTTGATTATGCGATCGCCCAGTATGTACAGCGCTATCAAGGAGTAATTCAGGGAAAACGTCACGCGATCGCCAGATTACAAGCAATCATCGATATCTTTGCCAGTTTTGGGGAAAACCCACCAATTACCGGAGGTTGCCCTATTTTAAATACTGCCATTGAAAGTGATGATGCTCACCCCGCCTTGCGAGAGCGCACCCAAGTAGCAATGAATGGCTGGCGGCATCTAATTTGTCGGATAATTCAAAAGGGAATCGCCAGAGGGGAGATACACCCAGAAGTCAACCCCGATGAAACTACCACTGTGATGATTGCCACCCTCGAAGGTGGATTAATGATGAGTAAGCTCTATGGAGATATGATTCATCTGCAAAGAGCTATCAAGCATTTGCATGAATACGTCATTGCCAGATTATCTCCACCCCAACCCTAAAATCATATTTTTTTGCACACAAACCGACCGAATGGTCTCAAAACATGAATAAAACACAAAATCAACCCCTGCGTCTCATCACAATTCCTGCGAGCCATTACTGTGAAAAAGCCAGATGGGCTTTAACCAAATTGAAGATATCCTATCAAGAAGAACCCCACTCCCCACCTTTCCATAAATTCGTAACGCAGAAATTTGGAGGAACATCCACGCCTCTGTTAATTACCGAAAAACAAGTGTTTACCGATTCTACAGATATTCTTCGATATCTCGATTCCATTGCCTCCGCCACAGAAAAACTTTATCCTACAGAACCCCTATTAATACAACAGGCAAATACCCTCGAAAATTTATTCAATCAACACCTAGGAACAGCTACCCGTCGCTGGGGTTACTCTCAAATTATAGACGACTATGAAATCATGAAAAGTCGTTCTTGTCAGGGAGTACCTACAATCGAAAAAATCTGCTTCCCCCTAGTATTTCCTCTGCTGCGATCGCAACTACCTAAAATATTTCACATCACAGAGAATTCCCCAGTGGAAGATACCACAATTATTCACAAAATTTTCGCCCAAGTGGGTGATTTATTAGCTGATGGACGGCAATATATACTAGGTGATAAATTCTCTGCTATTGATATTACTTTTGCTGCCCTAGCTGCACCAGTTATTCAGCCTCCCCAACATCCCACAAAACCCCGTCCCCTCGAAGAATTGCCTAGCAAATTAGCTACAGCAATTACCAATTTTCGAGACACATCTGCCGGGAAATATGTGTTGCGTTTGTACAGGGAAAGATATATCTAAAAGTCTTTGCATTTATCTTGGTAAATTATCATGATTCCCCCGAAAAAATCTGCTAAAGTTCTCTTGCTTCTGCTGATAATTAACAACATCTCAACCCTTTTCCATTACCTAGATAATGCCATCTTTATAGATAAATATCCCGAACCCCAATGGTTTTCCACCCCTGGTGTACTCAGTGTTTTGATTGTGATGACACCTATAGGATGGTTGGGTTATAGGTTGTATTGCCAATCTCATCATTTATTCGCCTATCTTTGCCTCATATTTTATTCGCTCACCAGTATTTCTAGCCCAGGGCATTACCTCTATCCTATGACAATCCCAATGTCTTTAAAAATGCATTTTTTAATCTGGCTAGATGCTTTCTCTGGCTTATCTCTAATTTCCTTTGTTGTTTGGTCAATTTTCCTCTCCCAGGTAACTATTACAGAATCAATCAAATCAGAAATTTTCCAGAAATAACTTATGTTATTTAGTTCCAAATAACTGTATTCTCCTCCCAGTAAATCATCAATATGCTGAAATTCTACTACAATCCCCGCTCTCCAATGTCTCGCATAGTTTGGGTGACACTATTAGAAAAAGAGCTTTATTATGAATCAAAAATTATCAGCCTTAATGGTGATCAACTCACCCCTGAATTCCTAGAAATTAGCCCATTTCACCACGTTCCCATTATCATTGATAATGGTTTTCGAGTCATAGAATCCCTCGCAATTATAGATTACCTCGAAACTCGCTACCCCACCCCATCCTTACTCCCTCAAAATATCCAAGTCCTTGCCCAAGTGCGGATGGTACAAATGGTGAGCTTTCACGAGCTATTTCGCCCAATTATGAATTTCCTCTATACAAATCCCGATTCTCCAGAATATCAAATAGCTAGGGCAAATATTCACCGAGTACTACAATTATTCAGCCAATTATTAGCAGATAACTCCTATTTCGGTGGAGAACAATTTACCCTCGGCGATATTGTTGCAGGTACGGGAATCTCTTTACTCACAAAATCTGATTTCTCCCTGCAAAATTACCCAATTATCCAAAGATGGTATGAGCTACTCATGCAACGCTCATCCTGGCAATCCACAGAATTAACTCAAAGGGAGTTTACACAATTTAAACGAGTTTTTATCAAGTTAAAAGCCCGTGAACGTCAACGTCTCCTGAGTACCAAAGCATCCTAATTCTCTATCAATTACCCCTTCACCCCACTACCTGTCTCTGTCGGTACAATATACCTTTGCAAAAACAGAAATACTAATAAAACAGGAGCAATGGAAATCATCGAGCCAGCTGCTACTAATCGCCAATCGAGGGAAAAAGTTCCAGCCAGCTTTGCCACACCCAAAGGTAAGGTATACAAGCTCTCATCTTGAATGATAATCAGGGGCCACAAAAAATCACTCCAGGAACCAATAAAGACAAAAATTGCCAAGGTTACCAACGCTGGGCGAATTGCTGGTAACATAACGTGCCACCATAAACCTAGCTCGGAACACCCATCCATCCTTGCTGCTTCTTCCATTTCCTTCGGAACACCTAAAAAAGCTTGCCGCAACAAGAAAATCCCAAAGGCAGAAGCTAAACCAGGAAAAATTATCCCCAAATAACTATTTCTCAATCCTAATTGAATCGTCAAAATGTATAGGGGAATCATCACAATTTGAAAAGGAATCATAATTGTGGAAATAATAGCAATAAATATCCCATCCTTGCCTGGAAAAGACAATCTCGCTAGAGGATACGCAGCCAAGGCACAAAATAATAAATTCAACCCAACTGTACATCCTGCAACGAAAAGACTATTAAACAAATATTGCCCAAAGGGATTTGTTTGCCATACCGTCACGAAATTATCTAAGGTTGGTTGAGTTGGTAATAATTGTGGTGGAAATTGAAAAATATTCTCCGTCGCTGACTTCAAGGAAGTACTAACTAACCATAATAAAGGAGCCAGAGTTAACAGAGCGATCGCGCTCAACACCCCATACATCCCCAACTTTTTTCCTACTTCTTGATTCTTCATACTTTTCCCTCAGTTGAATTTATGTTCATTCATGCAATTTTATCTATGAAAGTCGCGTTTTTATTTGACAAAAACTAATAGATAAAACCGCAAAAAAGCTTGCATTTTACATTGCACCATGGGATTATAGTAAATGTATTTGTCTATCTAGGAATCGTTCTAGTAGACGCGCTGGGGACAATAGTCCCTGGCGCGAGGTTTTTCAAAAACAATCTGCAAGTTTCTCCCAAAATACAACAAAATTCCTTCAGTTAGCCGAATATAATCCAGATTCGGTACAAACAAAATCTAATTTCCTATCCCAAGATTTAATGGGCAACTGAGGTAAGAAAGCAAAGTCAAAAACAATACCAATAGTTGGAAAATTTTGCCATTCAGGTAAACTGAGAAGACGGTCATAGTAACCACCCCCATAGCCTAAGCGGTAGCCGTGGGTATCACAGGCAACACAAGGTACAAGCATCAAATTGGCTGCCTCTGCTTGCAAAGTTGGCGCATCTGTGCAAGGCTCTGTAATCCCAAAAGCTCCAGTTTGCCAAGGTTCTCCCGGTTGCCAAGCATGCCATACCAAGGATTTACCAACACAGCGCGGGAAACCCCAACGAAATCGGGAATCAGTGAATAGGGAACCTAAATCTGGTTCTTGGCGAAAGCTATGATAAGCAAGAACAGTGGTACCGGAATAGAGAAGGGAAGATGTCAGTAGGTGAGAACAGAGGCGATCGCTCCGACTTTGCCAATCATGCTCAGACATCTGCCGACGTTTTTGTAACAGCGATCGCCGTAATTCGATTTTGTCCATAAAATCTCAAAATTTTCCTCCCCATTGAAAACCAAAAAGTTCAAGAAGGCAAACTCCTTGAACCTTGAGAGATAAATTTCTATCTGAATAGGTGCTAATTAGCGTGATTACGCCACCAATCAATAGTATTTTTCAAACCTTGACGAAAGTCAATTTGAGCAGTGAAACCAAAAGCTTGTTTTGCTCGCTCTGTATCCAAACAACGACGGGGTTGACCATTCGGTTGATTAGTTTCCCAAACTATTTCACCGTCATACTCCATCAACTCACAAATTAGATGAATCAAATCACGGATAGAAATTTCATAACCCGTGCCTAAATTTACAGGTTCCTCACCATTGAAGAATTGAGTACCCATGACAATACCCCGTGCGGCATCCTCAGAATACAGGAATTCACGGGTGGGACTACCATCACCCCACACAGGAATTTGTTTGTCACCCCTGGCTTGGGCTTCCTGAACCTTACGAATCAAGGCGGGAATTACGTGGGAACTTCTGGGGTCAAAATTATCCTCTGGTCCGTAAAGATTTACTGGTAATAAATAAATCCCATTAAAACCGTACTGTTGACGATAGGCTTGCAGTTGAACCAACAGAGCTTTCTTCGCCACACCATAGGGTGCATTGGTTTCCTCTGGATAACCATTCCAAATATCATCTTCCTTGAAAGGAACCGGAGTAAATTTGGGATAGGCGCAAATAGTACCCACACAGACAAATTTTTCTACTCCAGCTTGGTAAGCAGCATGAATTAGCTGAGTACCCATCATCAAATTGTCGTAGAATAATTCAGCTGGTTTTTCTCGGTTCAAACCAATACCACCAACGTGTGCAGCCAGGTGAATCACAATATCTTGCTGGTCAACAGCGCGATGACAATTTTCTAAGATGCGTAAATCACAATCGCGCGATCGCGTCACTGTAATTTTCTCCTGTTGTGCCCCAGCTTTACACAACTGCTCAATGACTTGACGACCTAAAAACCCCGCACCACCAGTTACGAGAATTCGTTTATCCTGCAAATCTAAGGCGTTCATATTTCCCCTCACTAAAATACCAATTGTCTTCCCAGTACTGAGTGCGCCTACTTCTCCTCTCCACACTCAGTACTTATAACTACTGGAACTACCTAAAAATGCAATGCCCCCAATTCTTGGCGAATCATCGCGTTATCTTGAATTACCTTAGCCACACTTGCGTTAGGAGAGGTTAAACCCACTGCTTGTAAATCAGCTTCCACCATTAAAGCTACCAGTTGTTGGAAAGTCACTGAAGGTGTCCAACCCATTTTCTGGCGAGCTTTTGTTGCATCCCCAATTAACAAATCAACTTCCGCAGGACGCAGATAGCGTTCATCAAATTCGACGTAGTCTTGCCAATTCAAATTTACATAGCTAAAAGCTAATTCCAAAAACTCACGCACAGTGTGAGTTTCCCCCGTTGCAACTACATAATCATCCGGTTGATTTTGCTGCAACATCATCCACATGGCTCGCACATAGTCCTTAGCATAACCCCAGTCTCTCTTGGCATCCAGGTTACCCATGTACAGCTTCTTCTGCTTACCTGCCAGAATGCGAGCCACAGCCATAGTAATCTTGCGGGTAACAAAAGTTTCCCCACGTCGGGGAGATTCATGGTTGAATAAAATACCATTACAAGCAAACATCCCGTAGGATTCACGGTAATTTACCGTTTGCCAATGGGCATATACTTTGGCACAGGCATAGGGGCTACGAGGATAGAAAGGTGTAGTCTCACTCTGGGGTACAGCTTGTACTAAACCGTACATTTCAGAAGAACCCGCTTGGTAAAAACGTACCTGAATTCCAGTCCGATGTTGATAGTCACGGATTGCTTCTAAGAGTCTGAGTGTACCCATTCCCACCGCATCTACTGTATATTCGGGAGAATCAAAACTGACTCTAACGTGGGATTGAGCGCCTAAATTGTAGATTTCTGTTGGTTGAACTTCTTCTAAAATCCGACGTAGTGTAGTACCGTCTGTCAAATCACCATAATGGAGGAATAACCGCACTCCATCTTTGTGAGGATCTTCATAGATGTGGTCAATGCGATCTGTATTGAAGGTGGAAGTTCGGCGAATAATACCATGAACTTCGTATCCCTGTTCTAATAAAAACTCACTTAAATAGGACCCATCTTGTCCGGTAATACCAGTAATCAGCGCTCGTTTATTTTGCGTCATTCTTTATCATCCCTCGTTGTTTTTGATTTCCAGTGATTCTGTAGATACAAGCAACCTGGTATAACCTAACAATGATTTACCTAATTTATCAATAGGAAACTTACGAGTATCTTTCGCATCTTAGCTCAAATTTCTCAGTATTTACCCTGACAGTGATTTTTTGACTTGTAGCTCTGTCAAAAACTATCAATTTTGAATTAGATTCAGCTTTCAATTTGACTGGAGATGTGTTTTAGAGATTTTACTCATAGGTAAATTATCAATATTTATGTTGTTATTAACCCCCTCATATTGTTAATCTTTACAGTTAATTTATATTGATTCAACTTTCATAAATTCTTTGTAAAGTGTCCGGATAAGTAATTTTAGTACAGATTTAATAGCAGCTATTTTCTATAATTAATCGTTCATACTTTTCAATAGCCTTGAAGATATATAGTTGTAAATTATCAGAATAAATATCCGATGGCAGACAAAAACTAGCACTCAGTACTGCAATGACCGAGTGCTAAATAGTGAGTAAAAAGCTTTCAAAATGAGCTTAATATCTATGACTTTTTACTAATAAAAATTTTCAGTAAGCTCCGTTGTCCTTAGGTACAATCACAACGCGAATTGTCTTGAAGACAATCCACAAATCCAGCCAGAAGTTCCTAAATTTAGCGTAATGGAGGTCAATTTGCACTCTGCGAGGATAGGGTATATCATTGCGACCGGATACTTGCCACAGTCCCGTAATTCCAGGGCGAATAGTGAGAATTTGGTCGATATGATAGCCATATTTGGGTAATTCTTCCGCAACTAGGGGACGAGGACCAACAACGCTCATATCCCCTTTCAAAACATTCCAGAACTGAGGAAATTCATCCAGACTGGTAATGCGTAAAAATTTACCGATGCGAGTGATGCGTGGGTCTTGTTTGAGTTTAAAAGTTAACTCAAATTCTCGTCGCAGATGGGGCGATGTTTCCATCATTTGTGAAAGGACTTCATCTGCATTGCTCACCATGGTGCGAAATTTGATGCAATTGAAGGGTTTATAGTTTTTTCCCACTCTTTCTTGGACGTAAAAAATTGGACCTTCTGAACTCAAAGCAATTAAGAACGCCAAAACTAAATAGACTGGGGAAAACAAAACCAGCACAACTAGTGAAAACACAATATCAAATAGACGTTTGGCAAACTCTCCGTTAATACCCTCGAAGGATGAACCTCTGGGTTTGGTTTTTGGCGATCGCTGTTTACCTGTAAAGAGAGTACGGGAACCTTCGAGATCAGGTATACCACTCTCAGTCGGTTGTACCCTGACTTCCGAGACGGAGGTACTAGTTTCTAAATGTCGTCTCCTACGAGACGCACTCCGCGATCGCTTGCCGGAGAGGAGTGAGCTCTGGGCAGTCATCATACTCCTTAATAATCCACACCACACATAGTCCCAATCTTAATCCCAAAAGGCAGTGCTTCTGGGGATAATTATCCAAAAGCTAGCAAAATTCAGCCTTAATATCCCAAGATTTTGTCTTTTTTTCTCTACAAATATCGACAAAATCTAGATAGCGTTGGGCAAAAGCTTGAGGCGAAAATTGCATCGCGTGCGATCGCCCATACTCTGGCACAAATTGCCCTTGACATTTTTCCCAGGTTTGAATCGCTGCCATTAATGCTGCCTCCGTTTGTTCCGCAAAGAGAATACCTGTACCAGTACTGCCCCAAGTCCGAATATCGCGCACTGTTTCCGATGCACCACCATCCCCATAGGCAATGACTGGAGTCCCACAAGCCTGAGCTTCAACTAGAGCAATCCCAAAGTCTTCACGGGCAGCATAGACAAAACCCTTAGCATTAGCCATATATTTTTTTACCACATCATCTGGTTGCCATCCCAGTATTTTGATATTTGATTTCGCCATTTTGCGGATTTGCTGCATTTCGTCTCCTGTACCAATAATTACTAAGGGTTTTTGAAGTTGGTTAAAAGCTCGGACAATTAAAGATACTTGCTTGTAACTGACTAACCGGGAAACAGTCAAGTAGAAATCTTCTTTTTGGGAAGAAAAGGGGAAATCCGCAATTTGTACTGGTGGATAGATTACCTGGGCTGGGCGACGATAACAACGCCAGATGCGTCTGGCGGTATACTCAGAATTCGCAATGAAATAATCTACACGATTGGCACTGATCACGTCCCATTGCCGTAGCTGATGCAATAGGTAACGTGTTGCCCATCCTGGCACACCACGACCTAGCTGACTGTAGCGTAAATAATCAAAGGTTAATTCCCAGGCATAACGCATGGGACTATGGCAGTAGCAAATATGAACCTGATTGGGAGTAGTTATCACTCCTTTCGCAACAGCGTGGGATGAGGATAAAATCACGTCATATTGTCGCAAATCCAATTGTTCAACTGCCAAAGGCATTAAGGGTAAATATTTTTGCACACCATTTCTTGCCCCAGGAAAGTGTTGCAGGAAAGTTGTGCCAATGGGACGCTGGTATAAATAACTGTCTGGATTTGTGGATTCAAAATCAATCAGGGCATATAAATCAGCATCGACATGATTCAGAATTTCGCGGACAACTAGTTCTGAACCGCCGGTAGCTTTCGGTGTTAGCCACTCATGTACCAAAGCATATTTCCCAGACACTGTTACTTTTAATAAATATGTGTAATTGCGAGATTAACTATATGAAAGTTTCCCGTTGTTATTAAATCATGAGAATTCACCCATATTCCATACAAAGACGTGATTCCCATAATTGAGTTCCGATAGAGACCCTGACTCTGATAATCTCGGAATGGGTTAGGAGTAATGGCAGCAGGAAAACAGATGTATTTCCTAGTCTCCCATCTCGAAACAGTAATTTTTACATCAAAACGGGGGGATTTATGCGAATTTTGGTCATGGGTGGTACACGCTTTATCGGCGTTTATTTAACTAAGCTATTAGTGGCTGCGGGACATGATGTTGTACTGTTTAATCGGGGCAATCGTTCTCTACCTGTGGCAGGGGTGGGGCAAATTATTGGCGATCGCACTGATGCTGCCCAACTCAAAGCTACTTTAGCTACGGAAAAATTTGATGCTATTTTTGATAATAATGGGCGAGAACTGGGTGATAGCCAACCCCTGGCGGAAATCTTCCAGAGTTCTGTCCAGCATTTTGTCTATATGAGTTCGGCGGGGGTTTACCTCAAATCTGACCAAATGCCCCACAAGGAAGGGGATGCTGTAGATCCCAAAAGTCGTCACAAGGGTAAATTTGAAACGGAGGCTTTTTTACAAGCATCAGGAGTTCCTTTCACTGCCATTCGTCCGACTTATATCTATGGACCCCAGAATTATAATGATTTAGAAGCTTGGTTTTTTGACCGGATTGTCCGCGATCGCCCCGTGCCAATTCCCGGTAATGGTGCCCATTTTACCCAATTTGGACATGTTCAAGACCTGGCGCAGGCAATGTGCCAAGTATTGGGGAATACCAGAGCTATCGGGCAAATTTATAATGTGTCGGGTGAAAAGTATATCACCTTCGATGGTTTAGCCCGTGCCTGTGCTGCTGCCGTCGGTAAATCCCCGGAGGATGTGAAAATTGTACATTACGACCCGAAAAAGTTTGATTTCGGTAAGCGCAAAGCTTTCCCTATGCGGGTACAACACTTCTTTGCCGATATCCACAAAGCCATGACAGAACTAAGTTGGCAACCGAAATATGATTTAGTCTCTGGTTTACAAGACTCCTTCCACAATGACTATTTACCCTCTGGCAGAGATCAGCAGGAAATAGACTTTTCCGTGGATGAGGAAATTCTCCAAGCTGTGAGTTAGCTTTGACAATCCCAGCTTTCCCCTGTGAGCATGAGATACCTGACTTTTTCCAAATTTCGGGTATCTGTTAAAACAATTCGTAATGCCTCTTTCAGAGGAGCTTCGCTAACGTAATTCGTAATGCTCCCTGCGGGAGAGCTAACGCTAACGTAATTCGGTTTTGTGACGGGGACTTAAACCCCCAAAGTTAGTTAACTCCCCTAGTAGTCTGTCAAATTTGAATTGGGGGACGAGGGGGACAAGGGGGACAAGGGGGACAAGGGGGACAAGGGGGAAATATCCCTCAAATTAACCTTGACAGTGTACTAGTAGTCCACCAACCCAAAAATGCTGGGTGGATAAGGGACAGGGGAGACAAGGGAGACACGGGGGATAGGGAGGAAAGAGCTTTTTCTTGTCACTATCGACTCAGAAAAGTTGCCTTGACAGTGTACTAGAATCCCAGGTTCAAACATTTTCCCCTGATGGGATGAGATATATCACCCCAGATACCACTGTGAAAGCCACTGCTACCCAGAAAGCAACAATTGTAGCTAGGTGCCATGTTGCAGGGAGGGGAGCAATTAACAGGGCGATCGCCACGATTTGACTGACGGTTTTGAGTTTGCCCCAAATATTTGCCCCGGATATTGTGCTTTGATTTACCCGCCAACCCGCGATCGCCAATTCTCTCCCGAGGATAATAAATACTCCCCAGGCTGGGATTTTTCCTAGCTCAATCAGGGAAAGTAGGGGCGCTAGTACCAATAATTTATCTACCAAGGGGTCAAGAAATTTGCCCAACTCACTGACTTGATTGAGTTTGCGGGCTAGATAACCATCTAACCAGTCAGTTAAAGAAGCAACTAGAAAAATTGCCACACATACCCATCTACTTGATTCTGTGGGATTCTGTAAACCGTACAGGATAAAGGGTATACCTAAAAGTCGGGAAAAGGAAATCCAATTGGGAATAGTCATAGAAATTTGGGGTGATGGGGGAATCATCAATATCTGATATGTTTGCTAAGGTTATTATCCTGGAAATCTTGATTTTCCCACTCCTATGTCTGACTCTGCATTCCGCATTGAACGCGATTCCATGGGCGATCGCCAAATCCCTAGTCATGTTTATTACGGGATTCAAACCCTAAGAGCTACGGAAAACTTCCCCATTAGTGGGATTAAGCCCCTAGATACTTACGTAGATGCCTGTCTGTTAATTAAAAAAGCGACAGCGATTGTGAATGGCGAGTTAGATTGTATTCCCGCAGATATCAGTCAGGCGATCGCCCAAGCAGCAGATGAAATTCTCGCAGGTAAGCTGCGTGAACAGTTTGTCGTGGATGTTTACCAAGCGGGTGCAGGAACATCCCACCACATGAATGTTAACGAGGTTCTGGCAAATCGTGCCTTAGAAATTCTGGGTGACGTGAAGGGCAATTACAAGCGGGTTAATCCCAATGATCATGTCAATTATGGTCAGTCTACCAACGATGTTATCCCCACAGCCATTCGTATCGGTGGTTTACTCGCCCTCACCCATACCCTCCACCCCGCTCTGGAAACAGCTATTTCTGCCCTGGAAGCCAAAGCTGAGGAATTTCAAACTATCATCAAATCTGGTAGAACTCACCTCCAAGATGCCGTACCCATCCGCTTAGGGGAAACCTTTCGGGCTTTTGCCCACATTCTCAGCGAGCATCAAAACCGCATCTATACAGCTTCCGGGGATTTGATGGTACTGGGTTTAGGGGGTAGCGCCACGGGTACAGGGTTAAACACCCATCCCCAATATCGCGCCCGTGTGGTAGAAAAATTAGCAGAGTTACTAAACTGTCCCCTAGAACCTGCAACCCACCTGATGGCAGCAATGCAAAGTATGGCTCCCTTTGTCAACGTTTCTGGAGCATTGCGGAATTTGGCTCAAGATTTGGCTAAAATCTCCCATGACTTGCGGTTAATGGATTCAGGTCCTAAAACTGGTTTTAAGGAAATTCAACTGCCACCAGTACAACCAGGCTCCTCTATTATGCCAGGGAAATACAACCCAGTGATGGCAGAGATGACATCCATGGTGTGCTTTCAGGTGATGGGTTACGACAGCGCGATCGCCCTTGCAGCACAGGCAGGACAGTTAGAATTAAATGTGATGATGCCCCTAATTGCCTATAATTTGATTCACAGTATCGAAATTTTGGGTAAGACAATTTCTGCCCTCTCAGAACGTTGCATCACAGGTATCACAGCTAATCAAGAAAGATGTCTGACATACGCAGAAGGTAGTTTAGCTCTGGTGACAGCTTTAAATACCCACATCGGTTATCTCAACGCTGCTGCTGTTGCCAAGGAATCCCTAGAAACAGGTAAATCCCTGCGACAGATAGTACTAGAAAAAGGCTTAATGACTGAAATAGAACTCAATCAAGTTCTGAACCTGGAACAAATGAGCCTGATTACACCTCTATCATACTCAGACGGCAAATCGGATTAAGTTCCTAAGGAGGAAGAAAGTATAACCATCTCTTCCTTCTTTATTTTTTGCGATTCCTGTTTTCGATGCGGCTTCTGGAAAAATTAGGGTATACTTTGTGATGAAGGAAATTGACAAACTATTTCCAGTCATCTCCATAGGAAAGACTGGCAACCTAATTCCCAGCCAGGGGTAAATTCAGACATATGCAAGCATCTATGTCCAATGAAAGTATGTTCTTTTCAGAAGCACGAGAGCCATTTGCAGAAAGAGAATTGTATCAACTCCCATGAAAATCTACGATTGGATTGTCATTGGTGCCGGAATTACGGGTGCTGCACTAGCTTACGAATTAGTCAAGCAAAAATTTAGTGTTTTACTCCTAGAACAGGACACAAATTTACAGAATGCTACCCATTATAGTTACGGGGGATTGGCTTTTTGGTCTGGCAATACTCCCCTGACTTGTCAACTCTGCACAGAGGGTAAAGCACGGTATCAAGTATTAGGTGAAGAATTAGGAGCAGATATCGAATTACGGGAATTGGATTTATTATTAACTATTCCCTGTGGTCATAACCCAGAAGTTGTAGCAACCACCTATTCCCATTTTGCCACCCCTCCCCAGTTATTAACTATAGAAGCAGCAGTTGCTCTCGAACCCTTATTAAACCCTGCTTCCCTTGCTGGCGCTTTAACTGTAAAACATGGACATATTCACCCAGAAAAAACCGCTAAAGCATATATTCAAGGGTTTCTCCGCCAAGGTGGAGAAATGGACTTTTCCCAAGTTGTCAAATTATCATCTCAAAGGGTGGAAACTGTTGCAGAATCATACTCCAGTGCAAATATTGCTATCTGCGCAGGAGGATTAAGTCGGCAATTACTCCAAGCATCTGGAATCTCTCTAAATTTGTACTTTACCCATGCAGAAATTCTGCAAACTCCCCCTGTAGATATCCGCTTAAGTACCTTAGTTATGCCAGCAAATTTGACACGCTACCAACTAGAAGCGGAATCAAGTATGTTAGAAAATTTTTGGAATGCCACCGATGATTCTATAATTAACCCTATTATTGATGTTGGTGCAGTACAGTTCTTAAATAATAGTCTACGCATTGGACAAATTAGCCGCGTATCCTCCCATACCCATGCTCAAATTGATACCAATGCCAGTGCGGAATGGCTGATGAAAAGTGTTGCCAACATTCTGCCATCCCTCGCCCAACTAGCAACAACTTGGCATCATTGTTTGGTTGCTTTTAGTGGCGATCGCCTACCCTTAATTGGTAATATTCCAGAACAACCAAGTATCTATATATTCTCTGGTTTCAGTAATCCCCTAGTTTTTGTACCACCCCTAGCACAGCGTTTTGCCCATTGGGTGACGGGTAAGCAAGATGATATTATTTCCCAACTCTCACCCCTAAGGTAAATCCTGGGAAGTGTTATATCATATCTGGTTGAATAATTATTGTTGGGAGCAGGGGGAAAGAGAATTTTCCGATTTCTGCATACACAAGTTGTATCGCAATTATACAGACATAATATCAAAGACAGAAGAGGGAAAAGCATCAGCACCAAGAAAACCCGGCAAGCTTTTACCTTTCACCCTTTGTCTCCCCCAACTAGGTAAACTCAATCGTATCGATAAATTCAAAAATTTTATCTTTAATGTTATTCGCTTCTGTTTGAATATCCTCAGGAGTTTCACCATCAAAAAAGCAGCGCTGACTGCTGATGATATAAAGAAAATTAACTTTAATAAAAGCGATAATTCCCCGATAGGCATCTAACCTGGCAATTGTACCATTATTCCCAGTACGGCAAATCGTCGAACCTTCTGGCATATTCACAACTGTAAAGTAAGCTCCCGCTAAGGGTTCCTTGAGATATTCTGTGTATTCCACACTGGTATCTGCAATATTCGCGGCGATCGCCTGGGGAATATATTTGTTTAAAACAATAGAACGAAGATACTCTTCTTCACCAATAGCCTCAATCTCTTCTATCTGTGTTGCAGGTAGGGGATAATAATCAATACGTAAAAATGTGCCAAAATCATCGGAAAAGCTCAGTTTCCCTTCCTGTGCTTGCATTTTTGCCCCCTCTCGCAGATTCACAGGCACAGGAATTGTAAAATTTTCTAAAGGAGACTCGTAAACATCTAAGCTCAAATTTTCCGCAGTCAGGGTTTCATCCTCATTTTCTGCCTCTAAAAAAGCATTAATCACATCATCAATTACTACCTTTGCTTCTTCATCATCAATATCTAAAGCGGTTTGTAGTGCTTTTACCAGAGGCATTTTTTCCTGGGGGATACGCATTTCATTTTCATCCACCAAGACACTCACACCCGCAGCAAAACCATCCAAAACCAAATCATCCCCAATACATTCATTGGCAGTATTAAATAATGTTGCTAAATTTTCTTCCTCCGCCAAAAGTATCATTCTATCAATAATTTCTAATAATTCTTCGTCAGAGTATTCTGTAAATATTTCAAAACCCCAGATAATATCAGAAATTAGCTCTACATCCACAGTGTCGAGGGAAGTATCAGCAGCTGCGGTAACAACTGCGATCGCGGTGATAGCTTCCTGTGGTGTTAAATCTTCTTCTAAAACCTCATCTGAGTGAAAAATCTGGTCATATTTACCCATAACCGTATTCCTCTAGTTAAAACTAGGTATCCATGGTTTACCAAGCTAGTAGATAATTCTCGCAGAAGTTGGGTAAGGGGAAGAAGAAAATATATAAAAATCCTTTAACCTCTACCTAATTCCCAGGAAATTTCGACAATTACCTACATCCCAGGGAAATCAAGTTTCTACCCTTCCCCATTTCTCAACCAGGGTTGATTCCCCAACTACACAAGGATTTGACTACATCAGGGAATCACAGGGAGCTATCCCCATTCCACTACTCCTTGACTCGGAAAATTTAACAGAGAATTTCCTCAGGGCAAAATATGAATTTATTCTATATATTTATGATTGCTGTCTACTGTTGCGATTTATCCAACTCTTGACTAAAAAAAGCTTGGACTATACTTTCATAGAAGCTGGGATGACTCCAATAGCCAATATGCGCTTGTTGTCCCCATTTTGCCGAGTATTCCATCCGGATATTCTTTAAGTTTTCATAATAGTCTAAATTACCACTAATTGGGTCTTGCAAATGATAGTAATTTACCCACTTTACCTGGGGTAAATCTATTAAAACTGGATTTTTCATCCATGATAAATTTTCTCCCTCGATTTGTTGCTTGACACGGAAAGTCTGTAAATTTCTTAAAATTCTTTGGCGAATAAATTGGTCTTGAGGTACCATCTCCCTAAAGAAAAATGCCATTTTATCTAAAGGTGAGCCAAAAGTAATTAAACCTGTAATTTTTTGGAGAGATTTTTGTGATATTTTGTCAGCATCGAGGCTAGATGTCACAATTAAATCATTTAATGTATCATAGGCAATACAACTACCTAAGGAGTGACCGACTAAAATTACTTGGTCATAATTGGCTAGATTATCTTGAAGAATTTCTTGTACAAAATTTGCAGATTCTACAAGAATACTTTGTCGAATACTTTGATATTCAGACTTAACATCTGTCGTTGTATAAATAGCAACATCTCCTACCAGATTAACCAAAAATGGCGTCACTATTTTTTTACTTAGTTCTCGAGCTGGTTGCAAGAAACTACCACTCAAAAAAGGATTTAATAAATAAAGAATTGCCCAGGTGACAAGACGTAATATGGGATAGAAAATATTAAATAATCTGAGTAAAATTGTCACCCACCGCAAGCGAAATCTAAATAGGCTTTGCCACTTTTTATCTCTTAAAAGTTTTTCTAAAAGTGGCTTATTCTCTGGACGATTATAAAATTCTATTGTCCCTTGGAGAGTTTTCTCTGCCCAATTTAAAACTTCCGGAACAGAAATCTTATTTTCTGTGTTAGCTGCCCAATAATACTCATGAATATCTATCAGGGATTCATCTTGATTATGTTCCTGACTAATTCTGACAAAATTTTCTAGATATTGACTACCATCATAGCGCTTTCTGGGAGTAATTAAGTGTTCCAATTGAATTTTGATTTTGCTATTCTCAAAATATTTGAGAAAATTACGGGCAAAAAAATCAATAGTTTCATAGGGAGACTGTTCTCCGACACCATGGATAATAATAAATGCTGTACGCTTACTAGGAAAGAGGGGAAGATAGTTTTCGGAAGACATAGTTATTTAAATACCTGAATATTATGTCAAGATTATTCCCAAGAAAAACCCGGTTCTGAAAACCGGGCATCAACTTATTTATCTGAGGGAAACTTTGTAGATAATCATACATCAAAGCTATCTAATAGGATAGAACAGAAAACTTGATAAAAATTAATAAATCCTCTGGAATATCTAGCAATTTTCTAGATAAACGAAAATTTTAAAATCCGGTTTTCCCCATCCCTTAAGATTGCTGTGATAGCTGAGTATAACTATATCCTCAACAGCAGGAATATCAATTCCAGATTTTTACACTGAATTTATAAATGTTTGCAAAACTTTAAACATTAAATTTTGACTTTATCGAGGCAATTAGTAAGATTGGTGTCACCCCACAGGCAAAATAATTAAGTCCATTCTCAACCCAGAAAGAATTAATTTTTCCTAAGAATTAACCAAGGCGCTGACAACTAAATTAGTATTTTTATTGACACACTGAATATTCCGATGACCAGAGTACCTACCATAGGAGTTATTACTGATGACTAAAGTCTCAAAAGAAGCTCTATTTTTGCTGTCTCAAGGTGAATCCTTAGTTCTCTGGTTTGAGGAGGTAGGTATTGGGGATATTCCCTTGGTAGGTGGAAAAAATGCTTCCCTGGGAGAAATGATTCAGCAATTAGTACCCCAAGGTGTGAATGTACCGATGGGTTTTGCGACAACAGCTTATGCTTATCGTTATTTTATCCAGTCAGCAGGTTTGGAAGCACAGTTACGAGAATTATTTGCAGATTTGGATACAAATGATGTCAAAGATTTACGGGAAAGGGGAAAAAAAGCGCGATCGCTACTGATGCATACACCTTTTCCCCAACCACTTCGGGAAGCAATTACCAGCGCATATCAAAGGTTGAGTGATATTTACTACCCAGATGTCGATGTTGCGGTGCGCTCCAGTGCAACTGCGGAAGATTTACCCGATGCAAGTTTTGCTGGGCAACAGGAAACCTATCTCAATGTTACAGGAATTGCCAGTGTCCTTGCAGCCTGTCATCGTTGCTTTGCTTCCCTATTCACAGATAGAGCTATTTCCTATCGCCAAACCAAGGGTTTTGACCATTTTAGCGTTGCTCTGGCTGTCGGTGTGCAAAAAATGGTGCGTTCCGACTTAGCAACATCGGGGGTAATGTTTACCATCGAAACAGAAACCGGTTTTCCCGATGCAGCATTAATTACAGCTGCCTACGGTTTAGGGGAGAATGTGGTACAAGGTGCTGTCAACCCCGATGAATATTACGTTTTTAAACCCACATTAAAGGCAGGATTTAACTCAATTATTGATAAAAAATTGGGCAGTAAAGAAATTAAAATGGTCTATGATGACGGCTCAAAATTTACCAAGAATATTAGTGTTAATCCCGAATTACGTAATCAATTTGCCCTGGATGATGCAGATATTATCCAATTAGCAAAATGGGCTTGTTTAATTGAAGAACATTATTCCCAAATCCATGGAAATCAGACACCTATGGATATTGAATGGGCAAAAGATGGTATAACTCATGAGTTATTTGTGGTGCAAGCACGTCCGGAAACCGTACAGTCGCAAAAGCAGCAAAACCTATTAAAAAATTATCGTTTGCAAGGACAGTTAAATCATACTCCCCTAGTAATTGGTAGAGCAATTGGTGAAGCTATTAGTCAAGGGAAAGCGCGGGTAATCCTTGATGTCAACCAAATTGAACAATTTCAAGCTGGAGAAATTCTAATTACGGAAAGAACCGATCCCGACTGGGAACCAATTATGAAACAAGCGCAAGCAATTATTACTAACCAGGGAGGGAGAACCTGTCACTCGGCAATTATTGCTAGGGAATTAGGAGTACCAGCAATTGTTGGTTGTGGCAATGCTACTAGTATTTTAAAAACAGGACAAGAAATCACAGTTTCCTGTGCGGAAGGTGATGAGGGTAGGGTGTATGCAGGTTTATTACCTTTTGAAGTTCAAGAAGCACATTTAGAAAATTTACCACGCACTCGCACCCAAATTTTAATGAATGTTGGGAATCCCCAGGAAGCTTTTAGTTTATCAGCAATTCCTAACGATGGGGTGGGATTAGCGAGGACAGAATTTATTATTGCTAACCACATTCAAACTCATCCCATGGCATTATTAAAATTTGCCGAACTAGAGGATGAATATGCTAAAGCGAAGATTGCTGAAATTACAGCTTTGTATGTGGATAAACCCCAGTATTTTGTTGATAAATTAGCCCAGGGAATCGCCAGAATTGCTGCCGCATTTTATCCGAAACCTGTGATTGTCAGGATGTCAGATTTCAAGAGTAATGAGTATGCCAATTTACTGGGAGGTAGACAATTTGAACCCCAGGAAGAAAATCCCATGTTAGGGTGGAGAGGGGCTTCTCGCTACTATGATCCAGGATATCGGGAAGCTTTTGCTTTAGAATGTCAAGCTCTGAAACGGGTACGGGATGATATGGGTTTGGTGAATGTAATCCCGATGATTCCCTTTTGTCGGACTCCGGATGAGGGGAAGTTAGTATTAGCAGAAATGGCAAAAAATCATTTACAACAAGGTGTGAATGGTTTACAAGTGTATGTGATGTGTGAGTTGCCAAATAACGTGATTATGGCAGAGGAATTTGCTGCTATCTTTGATGGTTTTTCCATTGGTTCCAATGATTTAACTCAGTTAACCCTGGGATTAGATCGAGATTCTGCCTTAGTTGCGGGGTTATTTGATGAGCGCAGTACTGGTGTCAAACGTATGGTAAAAATGGCAATTGATGCAGCCAAAAAATGTCATCGTAAAATTGGTATTTGTGGGCAAGCACCTAGTGACTATCCAGAGTTTGCTCAGTTTTTAGTGGAAGTTGGAATTGACTCTATGAGCTTGAATCCAGACTCAGTTTTGAAGACAATCCTAGAAGTGGCAAAGGTTGAAAATAGTTGATAGTTAAGAGTCTTCTATAGTCAATGGATTTATCTCTAACAACTATTGACTATGGAGTCAGGAAACAGGGAACATAAAGAAGTTATTTTTCTCATCAATCACTGTTAACTGATAACTGCTTGACGCATGACTTGCAATTACCAATGACTAAAAAATTGTTTTGGCTGGGTATACTAGGTATATTTATTATCTCCCTTGCCCTACGTTTCTGGGGACTAGATAGGTTTAATACCCTTGTCTTTGACGAGGTTTATTATGCCAAGTTTGGTCATAATTATCTCACCCATGTGCCCTTTTTTGATGGTCATCCACCCCTGGGGAAATTAATTATTGCCGGGGGAATTTGGTTAAGTGATAGAGTCAAAGACTGGAGTGATGCTTATAACCTATCTTTCTACCCAGACTTAGTTAATGGTTTGAGTGGTGCAGTGCGATCGCCATGGGGTTATCGTTGGGTTAATGCTCTATTTGGCTCTTTTATCCCGGTGCTCGTCGCTGGAATTGCCTATCAGTTAAGTTATAGTTACGGTTTTTCCTTGCTCGCTGGCTTTTTTACTGCTTGTGATGGCATATTTATTGTCGAATCTCGCTATGCCTTAATTAATATTTACATTGTGATATTTGGTTTATTAGGGCAGTTTTTACTTTTACTCGCTTTAGGTAGTCAGCAAAAACAGCGTCAAATATATCTAATTTTAGCTGGTGTTGCCTTTGGCGCATCCCTAGCCACAAAATGGAATGGCTTATGGTTTTTATTAGGAACCTATAGTTTGTGGGTAATCGCTTGGTTGCAGCGCATTTTAAGTCAGCAATCCGAGAAAAATGGGGAGAATTATCCCCTGAGTAAGTTCAGCAGAATTAATATTTTCCAGTTAGCCTTATATTTAGGAATTATCCCCCTCATTATCTACAGTTTGATTTGGATTCCTCACCTACAACTAGACAAAAGATATGATTTTATTGAAGTCCATAAGCAAATTTTAGGCTTCCATGAACGTCTAGGAGGTAATAGTTCTAAAATTCACCCCTACTGTGCAGATTGGTATAAGTGGATTTTGATGATTCGCCCCATGGCATATTACTATCAAACCACCCAAAAAATCACCGATCCACTACCAGTTACCGGACCTACCTTACCCAGTGGCTACGGTAAAGTTATTTATGATGTTCATGCTATGGGTAATCCTTTCCTTTGGTGGTTTGGGATTGCGATATTACTCTTTTTATGTGGAATGCTGATATGGCAATCAACTAATTATATCCTGCAAAGAAAAACCATCCGCTTGCCAGCGCAATTCACCAGGGATACTTGGATTGCATTATATTTAGTGATTAACTATGCAGCCAATTTACTCCCCTGGGTAAAAGTTTCACGCTGTCTATTTATCTATCACTATATGACAGCTTTGCCCTTTGTCTTTATGGCGATCGCCTGGTTTGTTGAGCAGTGTCTGCGGAGTTATTACAAATACCTGCGAATCCTCGGTGTCACCGTCACTTTTATCATTATCGCCGGTTTGATTTTTTGGCTCCCCATCTACCTGGGTTTACCTTTACTCTCTCAAGATTATCAGCTGAGAATGTGGTTTAAATCGTGGATTTAGATAATTTAACCTAGTCTATTTTGATAGCTATCCTTTGTCACTTCAGATGGGAGATTCCTCCATAAACCCTATCGCTGAATTATTTCATATTAAAACTCAATTTTCCCCAGAGCGATCGCCCCATTCTGCCCCCCGAAGCCAAAACTCAGACACAAAGCATAGTTAATTTTACTTAATTCTGCCCGTCTGACAAAATTCAAATCATATTCAGGATTTTGCAAACCGACACAGGGTGGTAATATTTGCTCCCGTAAAGCCATCAGGGAAAACGCCACACCTAAAGCTCCAGAAGCCCCAATCGTATGTCCTGTAGCTCCCTTCGTAGAACTCACAGCCACCTGTTGAGAAAACATATTCCGTATAATCAAGCTCTCAGTGGCATCATTAATTTCAGTACCTGTACCATGGGCATGAATGTAATTAATATCACTAGCCTGTAATCGACTACGCTGTAAACACTGTTGAATTGCCGCGATCGCGCTTTTTCCACTAGGATTCGGTGCATTAGGATGATAACCATCAGCAGTCAAACCAAAACCAAGAATTTCCCCGTAAATCTGAGCTTGACGCTGGTAAGCTAACTCTGCTGACTCTAAAACAAAGATTGCCCCACCTTCACCCAAAACTAAACCCTCCCGTCTGACATCAAAGGGATAAGCACCCGTTTTTGCCAATGCACCCATTTGACGGAATCCATTGATAGTTAGGGGAGTAATTGCCGCTTCCACCGCTCCCGCGATCGCCCTTTGACATTGCCCAGTTTGAATCAACATCGCAGCTTGGGAAATTGCCCAAATCCCCGTAGAGCAAGCTGCCATCGGTGCTAAAACAATTCCTGTCGTTCCCACCCTGCGTGCAACGGCGATCGCATTCATATGAGGTAAGGTTTCTAACCACCTATCTAAATTCTCTTCCCCTCGCAGCATCCTTTCCCAGACTCCCTGGTGACTACGACTGGAACCCACAACAACTGCACATTTTTCTAAACTTGTCAAGATATTAGCATCTTGCAGAGCTAAATCAACAACCAGCTGAGTCAAATCCGACAACTCAACAGGTTGGTTAGCAATCAACCCCAAGGGAAGTTTTCCCAATTCCGCGAAAGGTTGATGTAATTGAATACCAGACTGATTGGCAATTAAATTTTGCCAACTTGTACCCAAGGAGTTACCCAAGGCAGAAACTAAACCAATACCAGTGATAAAAACGCGATTCAAGTTAGAAGAGGAAGCTCATAACTCATAACTCATAACTTCTTACTCCTTACTTACTACTCACTACTCCTTACTCTCTACTCAAGAGTGAAGGGAAGGGAAATATATTCCATTCCCTATTACCTAAACTAATTTTTCAAATTTTCCGCCCCTTGGGTGACTTTCGCGGAATCAATGCGATCGCCCTGCTGAATTTTGTTTACCACATCCATTCCCTCTTTCACATAGCCGAATACAGCATAGTTACCATCAAGGAAATCTAAGTCAGTTAAAGCAAAGTAAAATTGAGCAGAAGCTGAATCTGGCATCTGCGATCGCGCCATAGCCACAGCACCAGTCTTATGACGTAACACAGGAGCTTTCTTCACCCCAGCAGATTCCAATGTTTTGCCATAAATGGGTGCATCTGCTCCTTCCGGCTTAATTTCTAAAGGAACATAACGAGCATTCCCAGTTTTAGCATCAATATAGCTGCCACTACCCAAACGACTTTCCGGGAATTTTGGATCCTTACTTTGAGGATCGCCACCCTGAGCCACAAAAGGCTGAGGTTCACGGATAACTCGATGGAAAGCTAAACCGTCATATACCCCTTTTTGCACCAAATCGACAAAATTCCCAGCTGTTACAGGAGCATTTGTGCCGTCTACTTCAATGGTAATGGGTGAACCTTTGACAGTCATTACCACAGTTGCTTTACCTTCTAACTTGGGTAAATTACTCATACCTGGGATACTCTCGCTGATAGTTTGAGATACAGAAACTGCCTCTGTAGTTGTGCTAGTCGTTGTTTCATTTGCAACAGGTGTACTAGGAGTAGTGGTGTTACTTGTCGCTTTATTTGTCGTCGCGCACCCACCTACTGCCAATACACCGACAATCAATAGTGCAGATAAAAATCGATAAATTTTTAAACGCATTGTCAGTTAAAGATACAACCAAAGTATCTTAAACCCTGAACGGGATTTTCGCCTGAAGATTTCCAATATTGAACCGTTACTAGTTCAAAATTCCCATCTCCAATGGGCTACAAACCTTCTAAGGGAACCCCTAGAAACCTAGCTAATTCAGCCCCTTGTACCTCCAAATCTGTCAGGGATATGGGTTGCCCAACCCTTGTCAAGGGAATGTCTCGTCGCCCTTTGACGCGCAAATACAGCGCCCGTCGGGGATTTAAACCTTCTTTAATATCAACTTGGATAGATTGTACGTCTTGGGTGCGGCAACTAATTTCAATTTGACGATTTTTTCCAGGGTATCCCCAGCGAAATATCTTCACAAAACTAGTTTCTCGATTAAACTCGTTGTAACCTCCGCCCACATCTAACAGGATGACTAGCCACAAATACAAAGCTAGTAACATACCTGCACCGCCGTAGAGACACATTACCAGCCCCTGGGGGACAAAAATCAGTTGACTAGGGTCGGTGACAAGTACTAAATTGACTTTTAAATAACTGGATAATCCCGCCAGTAAAAAGCCAGTAGCACCTAAAGAAACTATAGTTGCCCACCAGAAGTTACTGAATCGACGGGAACCGACAACCTTTTGATGTAAAACTTTGTCGCTTTGACTAATGCTAGTTGCTGCGGTCATGGAATTGTTTTAACTTTGAGTTTTCCCTAAAAAAGTCTGCCATTATCAAGGGTGTGATTGCAAGTCTCACAGGAACGATACGCCCAAGGCATTAAGTAGAAGCGATCGCCATGATTTGGACTTTCCCAAAAAAATTCTTTCTAGATGGTTGACATTTCCGAATTACTTCGGCATAATAAGAAAGTTGCAAATTGCAAACGACCCAAGGGACTGTAGTTCAATTGGTTAGAGCACCGCCCTGTCACGGCGGAAGTTGCGGGTTCGAGCCCCGTCAGTCCCGTTAATTTACTCAATTTACAAAACCTCCAAGACGTTCCATAGATAGTACTATGGATTTTCAGGTGAGTTCCTCAACTAGGAAACTTTCTTGGATGGGTAAATGGGAAAATACTATTTTATCCGCACCCATACTTCATAACTTGTTAGCAAATTTATAGAGAGAGAATCTCCTGTGACTGTTAGAGTGCGAATTGCTCCCAGTCCCACTGGGAACCTACATATTGGGACAGCAAGAACTGCTGTATTTAACTGGTTATTTGCCCGTCATCATGATGGACAATTTATCCTACGGGTAGAAGATACAGACCTAGAGCGATCGCGCCCTGAGTATACGGAAAATATCACAGCAGGGCTACGCTGGTTAGGCTTGAATTGGGATGAAGGTCCCTTCTTCCAAACCCAGCGCTTGGACTTGTATAAACAAGCTGTACAAAAACTCCTGGAACAAGGACTAGCCTACCGTTGCTACACCACCTCCGAGGAGTTGGAAGCCATGCGGGAAGCGCAAAAAGCCAAAAACGAAGCCCCCCGCTACGACAACCGTCACCGTCACCTCACACCGGAACAGGAAGCTGCTTTTCAAGCTGAGGGACGTAGTTTTGTGATTCGCTTCCAAATCCCGGATGACCGTGAAATTACTTGGAACGACCTCGTGCGCGGTCCCATGAGTTGGCAGGGTAGCGACTTGGGTGGAGACATGGTAATTGCCCGTGCGACAGCCGATGGTATTGGTCAACCCCTCTACAATTTTGCTGTGGTAATTGATGACATGGATATGCAAATTACCCATGTGATTCGCGGTGAAGACCATATCGCCAATACAGCCAAGCAAATTCTCTTGTATGAAGCTTTTGCTGCCAAGGTTCCAGAATTTGCCCATACCCCCCTCATCCTGAATATGGAAGGGCGGAAACTTTCTAAACGGGATGGGGTCACATCCATTTCAGACTTCCAGAAAATGGGTTTTACTGCCGAAGCTTTGGTAAATTATATGACTCTCCTCGGTTGGTCTCCCCCAGATTCTACCCAGGAAATTTTTACCCTCGCTGATGCTGCCACAAAATTTGGTTTTGAGCGTGTCAATAAAGCTGGTGCCAAGTTCGATTGGGCAAAGCTAGATTGGCTAAATAGTCAGTATATCCACGCTATGCCCGTAGATAAATTAACAGACTTGGTAATTCCTTACTGGGAAGAAGCAGGGTATAAATTTACTGATGGTCGTGAGCGTCCTTGGTTGGAGCAATTAGTCAGTCTGATTCAACCAAGTATGACTCGTTTACTGGATGCGGTGGAAATGGGTCAGCTATTTTTCACTGATTTCTTAGAAATGGGTGCAGAAGCTGTGACACAACTGCAACAAGAAGGAGTTTCCGCCACCTTGGAAGCCATTCTCACCGCCTTAGGTAGTCAAACTTTGAGTGCAGACAATGCCCAAGAGATAATTAAGCAAGTTGTCAAACAACAGAATGTCAAGAAGGGTTTGGTAATGCGTAGCTTACGCGCAGCTCTGACTGGCGAAGTCCATGGTCCCGACTTAATTCAATCTTGGTTGCTACTGCATGAAATTGGTTTAGATAAAGTACGTTTAGAGAAGGCGAAGAGTTAAGGGGTAAGGGAGAAAGGGAAGAACTTAACTCCCTGCCTCCTAACCGCATACGGGAACTTTATCAGTAAAATAAATGTCATTTAAAATACTGAGGGAACTATGTAATTAAAATGTCAATGAAAAGTTTATATAAAGGTATTCAAATATCTTGCGTGGTGATATCAGTGGCAATAGGCTTACAGCCCATCCAAGGGGTAATAGGTTTCCAACCCGCCCAAGGGGCGAACACCTCAAATACCTATACAATTGCCCAGGCTGAAACACCACCACCATTATTTGGAGATGTGACAATTAACCGCAAACTCTCCCCTGACCCCCTGGAAGTGCGAGGAATGAGTGGTGGTTCTACCCAAGGAAAAGATATTGCGGGTAGAAGTGACTCGCCCACAGGCGCTTGTAGCGGATTTTATGATAGTAAGCCAGACCATACAATCAATTTAGGCAGCAAAATTGACTACTTAAAAGTCCAAGTTGAAAGTCCAGAGGATACCGCTTTAATTATTCGTGGTCCCGGTGGTGAATGGTGTAATGATGATTTAGAAGGCAAAAATCCTGGAATTGCTGGTGAATGGTTGCCAGGAAAATATCAAGTTTGGATAGGTACTGATGATAAGAATAAGTACGTACCCTATACCTTACGGATTACAGGCGAAAAATAGATTTGATAGAGTTGTCCCAGCAGAAACAGGGTGTTTGGGGTTAAATACTTCCCTAATCTCCCTGGGGATACTCGCTCCATAGGGTAGTAACTTCCCTGATACTCTGGTGATTTCCATAACCTAAAATCAGATGGTCAAGGAGAGGAATACCAAGAAATCTGGCTCCAGCTAATAACTGACGGGTAAGTTCGATATCTTCATCACTGGGTTCGAGGTTTCCAGAGGGGTGGTTGTGGGCAACAATTACCCTGGTTGCTCCTTGTTTGATGACTTCTCGAAATATCTCCCTGGGGGGTGCGAGGGTTTCGGTTGCCGTACCAATGGTAATAACTTGGGTTCCGAGGAGGCGATTTTTCACATCCAGTAACAAAACTGCGAAGTGTTCTTGATTTTCCCACATTAAATATCGACTCAGGGCAGCTGCCGCAGCTGCGGGACTATCTATGGGTGTGCGTTCCTGGGGTACAGATTGAAAAGCTCGTTTACCCAGTTCCACTGCGGCGATAATTGTTGCGGCTTTTGCGGCTTTTATCCCATGAATTTGCATTAATTCTGCGGCATTGATATCACGTAATACTGCCATGGCATTGCGATCGCACCTGCCCAATTCTCGTAAAATGTATTGTCCTAAGCCAACAGCAGATAGCTTACCAGCACCTTGTCCCGTACCTAGAAGAATTGCAATTAACTCCGCGTCTGATAAAGCTTTGGGACCATGGGTTAGTAAACGCTCACGGGGACGCTCGGTTTCGGGCATATCCGCAATTCTTAAGCTGTAGGTCATAGGGTATAGATGGAGGGATAGGGATGATAGATGTACCTATCTCTATTTATCCCCCCTGTCATCGCTAAACTACAGCTGATTTGACAAAATCTTTAAGATTCTTGCCCTTTGCGAATTAAGCTTGTTTAATACCAGGATTTTCGCTTTCTACAACGTAGGATGCTCGTTTACTAACGGTTCCATTGGGTGTAGTCACACCTGATACAACTAAATAATCCGATTGCCAAAGTTGGGGAGTCAGGGTACAGCGTACATATCCCCGTTGATTATTAAAAAACTTGATGTGGGGGTTATCTGGTAAATAAGCTTCAACCGTTGGGTTCGTATCTGTTCCATCTCCACCAGAACTAATGGAAGTACAAACAAACTCACTACCGACTATTGCTGACTCTGGTTTATCAAAGTCAGATTTGAGATCCATTGCCCAGTTGTTGTGAACATCACCGGCTAAACTAATGGGATTTGATGGTTTCTGTTTTTCCAGAAAACCAATTAAGCGTTCACGAGATGCCAAATAGCCATCCCATTTATCCATACTATAGGTTCCACCTTCACCAGGTTTCATATCTCTTTGGGCAATGGGAACTTGTTGTGCGAGGATATTCCACTTAGTTTGTGAGCGTTTTAAACCTCGAAATAACCAATTTTCTTGACGTTGACCGGTAATAGTTGCGTTTGGGTTTAAGTTCTCTGGACAACGTTCTTTTGTACCATCGCCGCAGGGCTGGTCTGTGCGATACTGGCGGGTGTCTAGGACATGAAATGTGGCTAAATTCCCAAAGGACAGTCTTCGGAAAAGTTGCATATCTGCTCCCACTGGTCGTGAGAATGGGCGCAGGGGCATATGTTCGTAGTATGCTTGGTAGGCGATCGCCCGTCGTTGTAAAAAGATAATTGGGTCTTGGTCTGGCTCTGTATCTATTTCCGATATACTATTGGCGTAGTTGTTCTCAACCTCATGGTCATCCCAGGTCACAATCCAAGGACAAGCAGCATGGGCAGCTTGTAAATTGGTATCAGTTTTGTAGAGAGCGTGGCGATTGCGGTAATCCGTCAGGGTGAGAATTTCGGAACTATTGTGTCTTCTGGGTCGTGTGGGGTCGGTGGTAATCCCCCCTTCATAGATATAGTCTCCCACATGGACAATTAAATTGAGGTCATCTTGGGCTGCGTATTTGTAAGCAGTGTAGTAACCTTGTTCATAATGCTGGCAGGAAACAAGAGCAAAGGTAAACTTATTCAAGATGGCGTTTACCATGGGAGCAGTACGAGTTCGACCTACGGGACTAGCTTCATTACCAGCGATAAAGCGATACCAGTAAACCGTATCTGGGTTTAAGCCATTGACAATCACCCTCAGGGAATGGGCTAATTCTGGCAGGGCGTATTCTGTGCCTTTGGCAACAATCCGTCTCATGTAGGGGTCAGTGGCGACTTCCCAACGGACTCGCACATTGTAAGGTGGCATCCCACCACCATTCAAGGGATCGGGCGCAAGACGAGTCCAAATGACTACACTGCTAGCGTCAGGTTCTCCAGAAGCGACACCGAGGGTAAAGGGATAGTTGGAGTATTTGATGTTGGCGATCGCCCGTTGATGGGAAAATTGAGTAGCTAATAAACCTGTAAATGCTCCTGCACCAATCAACAGATGACGTCGCTTGATCTGACTGTGTAAAAATCGTTCTAAGTTTTCCATGTAAATCCCCTGGCTAATATGAAGGCAGAGGAGTAAATCTCAGAAGCACCACAGGTAATATTATGTTGGATGTGACAGATCAGATTTTTGCCCCTCAAATCTGTGTTAACTTGACTGAATTAACAACATAGATTTTTACTATGTTTACAATCAGGGACAAGGGAAAGGAATTTCGATATTTTTCATCTTTTCCACCTGGCAAACATCGAGAAAAATCAGTTTTTCCCAGATACTTACTTTCTTTCTGTCAAATTTTAACAATTGCTATCATCGCCACACAGTACTAACCAGATTATTCTGAAAAATCTCGGTTAAACACTTAAACTCATGTTCTATACTAGAAAAAATTAAGTATTTCTCTAGTTAAAAAACATGATACTTTTCTCAAATTATTCCTGTTGCTTCAGAGAGATTAACTCTTACTCTGTCTGATTTGCAAGTTATCATTGAGAGCTTAAATTTTCGCCAAGATAGAGTTAATCTTTAATTATATTTGGTGATAAAAATATGATGTAGCTTATCAAGTTATAAAAAGATAGTAACTCCTATTTTTCCCTTTTTTTTGCGAATTTCCATTGATTTCGCCTATGTAGCTCATTAATGAAGGCGATCGCCATACGTGAAGTATGACACCATAAATATAGTATAGTAATCCCCGAATCATCTGTGTTATCGAGGAGTAAGTTATTATGTCTCGTTTGTTGGCGATCGCCCTAGGAATATTCCTAACTCTGACTGTCATATTTACTGCACCTAGTTGGGCTTTAGGAGTAAATAACAGTCACCTTGCAGACTGTCCCTCTTCTCCTAACTGTGTTGTGAGTCAAAATGCTGATGCGAAACACAGTATTGAACCAATTCCCTACCATTTAGAGCGAGACAAGGTACGGGAAACCTTACTGAAAGTTCTGGCAGTTGTTCCCCGTACCCAGGTTGTCGAACAGACAGATGATTACATCCACGCTTTATCTAAAAGTCGTATTTTTCGTTTTGTCGATGACGTGGAATTTTATTTTCCCAAGGATGAAAATGTTATCCATATGCGATCGGCATCTCGTCTAGGAGATTCTGATTTAGGTGTGAATCGCAGACGTTTAGAACAAATTCGTCTAGCTCTGGGCGATTTGAATATTTAATTTCCCAATTTATATCATGAGTCTAGATACCCGATTGTTTGCAAAAATTCGGGTATCTGTTAACTCTTCAAAAATCAGAAATTGCCATACCCGCATTTATCACAAAATGCTAAGGCTTGATTTACAAATATTACGATATTAAGGCATTAAAAATCCATATTTCCGTAATACTGCCTGAGCTGGTTCACTAGTCAAATACTGAGCAAAATTTCTAGCTACTTCTACATTTTTACTCTTCTTCAAAACAGCTATGGGATAAACAATTGGTGAATGATATTTTTCATCAGCAGCGACTACTACCTTGACATTTCGGGAAATTTTCGCGTCGGTGGTATAAACCAAACCGGCATCAGCATTGCCACTTCCCACCATGGCTAGAACTTGGCGGACATTATTTGCATAGACAAATTTGGATTTTACCTGCTCATAAATTCGTAATTTTTTTAATACTTGCTCTGCGTATTGTCCGGCAGGTACGGTTCTGGGTTCACCAATAGCAATTTTCTTGATTTTACTATCTTTGAGGTTATATAAACTAGTCACACCGACAACTTTTTGGGGTACAACTAAAACCAAACGATTTTTAGCTATATTACTGCGGGTTGCGGCAATTAACTGCCCTGTTTGTTCTAGGGTATCCATCTGTTTTTTCGCCGCAGAAATGAAAATATCTACAGGTGCTCCCTGCTGAATTTGTTGGAGTAAAGCGCCGGAAGATCCAAAATTGAAGTTAATCTTGATATTTTTCTGAGTTTGTTGGTAAATCGGTTTAATTTCTTCGAGAACATCCTTTAAACTCGCTGCTGCTGATACCAATAAAGTTGTATTCGATTGAGCAGCTACAGGAGTAAAACTGACGAAGGGTAAAGCAACCGCTAATAATAAGCTGGCGATCGCCATGGAAATAAAAGCCAGCAGCTTTCTTCTATACATAAAACCAGACAGGAAGGGATGGGAGAACTGATAATTGGTAATATACCAATAAAATCGGTAACTTACCAGCTATATTGGTATTGCTTTGCCGGGAATATTGCGATCGCCACAGAGGCGAAATTCCAATAATCTCAGCCAGAAAGCCGATAAAATCAGGTTTTATTTCGACACGAATATCAAAAATTCCTGACAAGCACTTTTCTATTTCATAACTTTTCGATAGACTGTTACCAGTTAAGTTGGTAGAAATAGCCGACCAAAAATTGCCAAAAATTGCCAAAAATTGATTTATCTCTAGGTGTGAGACATATAGCTATGGTTTTCAGAAATTATTTATGGGTGACTCCCCTGATTTTGCTTGCAAGTAATGTCACTCCAGTCTCGGCGAATTCCACTACCTCCCTGAGTCAGGTGACATCCGTATCGCAACTATCCGACGTACAGCCTACAGATTGGGCATTTCAAGCTTTACAATCTTTAGTAGAGCGTTATGGTTGCATTGCAGGTTATCCGAATGGGACATTTCGTGGTCAAAGAGCCATGACACGTTACGAGTTTGCAGCTGGCTTGAATGCTTGTTTAGACAAAATCAATGAGCTAATTGCCACTAGTACCGCAGATGCAGTAAAAAAAGAGGATTTAGAAACCCTCGCTAGATTGCAACAGGAATTTGCCGATGGTTTAGTGGAACTTCGGGGAAGAGTGGATTCTCTGGAAGCACGGACTGCCGAACTGGAAGCAAATCAATTTTCCACCACTACCAAACTCAACGCAGAGGTAATATTAAGTATTGGTCAGGCATTTGGTTCCGAAGATAAAGCTCTCAACTCCGATCAATGGCGAACAATTGATGCAGCCACAACCCCAGCAGCACGAGAAAGCCGGAAAAACACTGCCTACAATAGTATCGGCGGACGCAAATTACAAGACAATACAACTTTTAGCGATCGCGTACGGTTAAACCTAGTTACAAGTTTTACAGGTAAAGACCAGTTATTTACCCGCTTAGAAGCCAACAATACCACCGCTTTTAACCGTGATGTCACAGGTACAAACATGACTCGTGTATCTTGGGACACTACAAATGATAAAACCAACGATGTGCAATTAGGTAAACTCTATTACCGTTTTCCCCTGGGTGAAAGAATAAATGTGATCGTGGATGCGATTGGTGGGGAATTCTATGATAATTTCAACACTGTCAATCCCCTACTTTCCTCAACTCCCGTTGGTTCCCTGTCTCGTTTTGGACGTTTCTCCCCGATTTACCGTGCAAGTAATACTAGTTCAGCAAGTAACACAGGTTCTGGTGTCAGTGCTAATTTCAAAATCAGTGACAAAATCACTTTTTCCGCAGGATATCTTGCCAGAAATGCTAGTAACCCGGATGAGAAAAAAGGTTTATTTGATGGAACCTATGGAACATTAGCACAGTTAGCTTTCCAACCAAATAAAGACTTTACCCTGGCTTTAGCCTATGCCCATTCATACTACAGTGGTGCAAATAATGATGTAACTCTCTCCGGTAGTTATGGTAGTACTTTTGCCAACAATCCTTTTGGGACAACAACTACACCCATTGCGACATCTGCCAACCATTACGGTTTACAGGGAAGCTATAAGCTGAGTGATAAGTTTGTCTTGTCTGGGTGGGTGGGTTACACCCAAGCAACTGCGGAACAAAACAGTTCAGGTACAGCAATTAACCGCAATGTCAACAAAGGCGATCGCGCTGATATCTGGAACTGGGCAATTACTTTAGGGTTTCCAGATTTAGGTAAAAAAGGTAACTTAGGTGGTATTATTTTTGGTCAGCCACCCAAGGTGACAAATAATGATTATGGTGGTGCAGTCCTAACTCCCACAAGCGCACGTCGGGAAGATAGTGATACTTCTTACCATTTAGAAGCTTTGTATCGATACCAAGTTAATAGTAATTTGTCAATTACACCAGGGTTAATTGTAATTTTTAATCCAGAACACAACAGTAATAATGACACAGTTTATGTGGGAACTGTACGCACTACGTTCAGATTCTAGACATTTATGCCAGGGACAGCTTTTCCTGGCGCAAGTTATTTCATGACATATTTACCAACTCTTCTCAAAAATACTAATAAGACTGGTAATTCATTTGTAGTTTTGACATATTTAAGGTACGGTATATGCGCATAAATCTTCCTGTTACAATCCTATCCATCACATTGTCAATACTGGGATTAGGACAAGGAACTTTAGCAGAACCTGGAGACTTTGCTCCTTGGAAAAAAGATAAATGTCCTGGAGGTTTTGCCCAAAGTTTCCGTCTGGGTGGAGAAGTTAATCAACCAAAAAAATTCAATTTTCTCAGTCTGAAAAATTTGGCAGAAGATTTAAAAAGCCAAAATCCCTCTGTAGTGACTGAAGTGACTGTAACTTTTAAAACAGGAACAGGTTCGAGAACAGAAACCTATTATGGGGTTCCTTTATGGGAGTTGATTAATAATGAAAAAGCTGCCAATGGTCTTCAGTCTGGTAATTCTGGCTCTAATTCCAAGAATTCTTTTCTCAGACAGTATGCTTTAATTGAAGCGACTGACTGTTATGGTGCTGTTGTTGCTATTGGTGAGATTCAACCTAACTTTGAAGGGAAAGCGGTGCTAGTTGCCTATGGGAAAAAAGATAGTGATGGCACAGTTCAGCCTTTAAGTGACGAAGGTTTTGCCCGTTTAGTAGTACCTGGTGATCAAGCTGGCGGACGTTATGTGAGTAATATTAGAAATATTCTCATCTTTTCTGCTCCTGCTTCTCCGTTAAAACTTAAATCCTCCTACTAAAATCGCAAATATGTGATACTAAGCGTTGCCGCATTACTGGAACATATTTTCCCATATAAAAAGTAAGGATTATCTGAAATTTCAGACAATCCAATTCTGATTACAAGACTTTGATGCAACCGTCTTTAATTTCGATTTTGGAATTATCTTTGATTTCAACCTTGCCACAGGGTGTCTCGATGATGGCAACTTTACCACTACCTTGTATGGTTGCTGCCGCAGTTCTGCTACTATCAAATGTAACTTCCTTCGTTGAACCATCCATCTGCGCTTTCATCACATACTTTTGTGAGTCCTTATTATAGTATTGAATATAAACGGAAGCTAAAGTTGGGGTAGCAAGGCAAATTGTTGGAATTGTTGCTAGTGCTGCAAACAAAAACGCTTTTTTCATAGTCTTGGATTTTTGGTATGGATTGTTTTATCAATTATTATTTTTACTCTCTCAAGATGATAAAAAACTGAGTAATTACACTTAAGCGAATATTTAGTATTTTTTTTGAGTGACAAATTTCTGCAAAAACCTTGAGGAGAAAAGACTTGTTATAAGACTCTGGTTTGGATACAGGTAGGGAAGCTCTGCTTCCTAATTCGAGGCGGAGCCTCCGTTAGGTAAATTCCAACAAACACTAAATATAGGTTTATGTGACATACCGTAGTTGCGAGTTAAATTAACTACCTGCTTTACTAGAAGTAGGTAAATTTAGTTTTAACCAAACTCATGAACAATAACAAACGTTGGGTAACCTGGCTTGCTGTTTTTGTTTCTGTCACCGCAACTGCAATGGGTCTTCACAATTTGGAGTGGTTTTTAAATGTAACTTGCATAGTAAATACTATCCCCTTTGTTAACAAGCATTGCAAATAGCAGACAGGATTCGACTGGAGCAATATACCTAAGGTATGGTCTCTACCTTTTAGAAATTTTTTAATTGCTCGAATGCATAAAAAAGCACAAGATGCCGATTTTCAGACATCCTCCCAGGAAGGCGATCGCAGAGTTAATCATTCAAAGAGAAAATCTTTGCCATTTCCCCCAAGCTTGACATTACCCCCTATCTATGCATACTTTTTCCCAAAATCGTCCTTCCCAGGATAGCGCCCCAGGCATCTAGGTACTGTAATTATTTGTTATGAAAGATTCCACCAGTCAGTCTACTAGAACACATAGCATGTTAAGATATTCCTCAATTCTGAAAGCTGTGTTGGATAGGTGGATTTAAAAAAAAATGGAAGCAGCACTATTATTAGCAAAATTGCCTGAAGCTTACCAAATCTTTGACCCCTTGGTAGATGTTCTGCCAATCATCCCCGTATTCTTTTTGTTGCTAGCTTTTGTCTGGCAAGCAGCAATTGGTTTCCGGTAAGCATTTCTGTCAGCTTTTTTCTTTTGCTGATTTTTGAGAGTATTATGCAACTGTTGATGACAGGTAATACACCTGTCTTCTTTTTTGTCGAGAAAATGTTGATTATTTTTATATATCTTAATAGTTTGTAACGATTGCCTATAATAGGTATGTAAAGTATTCGGTAGCGATCGGAGGTAGGAGTTATGGGTAATATTAAGTTTGTCAAAGAGAATCAGGAAGTGATAGCTGCAAATGGCGCGAATTTGCGTCTCAAAGCCATGGAGAATGGTGTTGATATCTATAAAACCTGGGGTAAGATGATGAACTGTGGCGGTGGTGGGCAGTGTGGCTGTTGCGCGATCGCCATCGTAGAAGGTATGGAGAACCTTTCCCCTCGTACCGATGCCGAAAATCGTTTGTTAAAGAAAAAGCCAGAAAATTACCGTCTTGCTTGTCAGACAATAGTCAATGGAGCAGTGACAGTCACAACAAAACCCTAGAATTATCACTCAGCAGTTTTATAACTCGCTCTTGCCATGATAGTGGTATCCTAAGATTGTTGACTGGAAGTTAAAGAGAGGCTTTCTTGCCATGCAAGTTAATGACCTAGGGTTCGTAGCCAGCCTTCTGTTTGTGCTAGTTCCCGCAGTATTTTTAATAATCCTGTACATTCAAACAGCTAGCCGCGAAGGTAAAAAAGATTAATACTTGGTTGATAAAATCACCGGATTTTAGCTATCAGCAATAGTCGGTTAGCTGTTAATTTTTATTTCTGCCTTACCCAGGCAAACATAATTTGATTTAAAAACTCAAATCTGTTCTTTGGATTGCTGTATAGCTGTAAAAACAAATTCCCCTACATGAGTAATCTGTAGGGGTTTATTTTTGGGGGAATCGGGGGTGAAAACAAGAGTATTTTCGCTCACAGTTCTCAACTATCCCCTATCAGTCATATTCTCAAGCAGCAATAGTTCTGGCTAATAAAACTGGACAGCTAGCATTAATCCGTACATAGTCGGATAGAGAAGAGCCTAATAATCTATCTAAGTCTACAAAACTCTTAGCGATAGAAGGACGGCGATCGGGGGAACCAATCATCAATAAATCTACATTCAAATCCTTAGCCAATTGACAAATCTCTTCCCCTGCTTTGCCAACACTAATGATAGAACGCGATTTGACTCCTTGCTTCTTCACTTCTGCCACCAATGGGGCTAATACTGGATGTAGTTCCGCATTCCTTTGGGATGCTTCCTTATCTTCACCCCGTAAATCACTGACTACGTGAGCAAGAATAATTTCCCCTCCTTTAATATCCCTAACTAGAGATATAGCCAAATTTAAACATTGCTTGGATGCATCTGACTTATCAATAGCTACCATCACACGGTTAATTCTTTTGACATAGATATCATCCTTCACCAGCAGCATCGGGCGAGAAGATAACTGAAAAACGTACTGACTGACGGAGTTAGACAATATCGATTGCAGTCGTTTGAGTCCGCGAGAACCCATAATAATTAAATCAGCATCAATTTCCTCAGCAACTTGGCAAACCACATCCTTGGGATCACCTTGCCGTAATACAGAGGAAACTTGAGTCGGATTCAAAGCTAGGGTTTGTATGGCATTTGCCAGGATTTTACCACCTTCTTCCCACTTAGCTGTCATTGAATCGGCGGTGCTTTGGGGGGGAACTACGTGCAAAACTGTCACCTTTGCTCGTTCGATGGATGGCAGTTCTCTCAAGGTTTTGAGCATTTCTTCTGCGTGTCCCAATCCAGAGACAGCTAGCAAAATATTTCCTATCATTTTTGTTGTTGATTTCGCTTTAGTGTTTGCTGTTTTGAAATAGGCTTTGCTTTAACTTTTTCACCGCCTTTCTCACATTATTAGTCAATTGTCGATGGTCAAAATAGTAAATTTTTCTACATTTTTGACTCAAGAGCCGAATTTTTGACTATAATGTCAGCCTAATTTATTACCTAGGATAAAATTATTTTCCTCGGCTGGAATAGTTTCAGCTTACTCTACAATTTTGCCTGACTTACTTAATAAATGGTGATGATTTTTATTAGTTGTAATCTATATTCATTATTTTTAATTAAATGCAGGTAAAGTATTGCAAACAAATCAAGCAAAGTCATAGCTTATACTCTCCTTGACAACTCAATAATTACTCAGAGTTGAGCTTTAGACTTCAGATGAAAATAAATAATAACTTTAGTAAAAAAATATTAATTATTACAGAAAATCAGCTTTTATAAGTTTCAGTAATCTTAGTCACAAGTATTACTAATTAAAGCATATTTTTCTCTCAATTCTGGAGAAACATCAGGTAAATTTTGCAGAAAATCGTCCCATGTGGAGTGTGACTGTAACTTTTCGACAACGATGGGTAAAGGTTCAGAAAAAATATTGGTAAAATCCGCTTCCTGGGGAAATTGCACAGAAAATGCTAACTGCTCCTGGGGTGGAGTAAATTGAGCATTAACTCCAGAACGATTTCCCCTAGCATCTATGCGATACCAGCCAATTCCTGCTAGATAAACTGCATTGAAACCATGTAAAGTATATGGCGCACCATTGTCGTGTAAACTTAATCTTTGGTAGCAAAATCCGGCAGGTAGGGAATTTGCCCGTAAAAGTGCAGCGAGTAAATGACTTTTAGCAAAGCAATAACCTGTTTGATATTGCAATACGTCGGATGCTTTACAAGTGACAGGATTCATTTGATAATCGTAACTATGGTGAATTTTATCCCGCACCCACTCAAAACAGTTTTGGGCAATTTCCAGGGAATTGTGCTTGCCTAGAGTCAGCTGTCTTGCTAATTGCAAAATTGCCGGATGTTGCCAGTCAATAATTTCACTTACTTGTAAATATGCTTCCATTCCCGTCACCTCCTAATGATAGTAATCCTGTTGCACAACAATTCCCTCAGTTTGGGAAATACGATAGGGATAGGGACGGGTATCTGCACGAGTTCCCCGTGATTTCACCACACGCAGAGATGGATAACCTAAATTCCCTGGACGATTCATTTCTCCCCAATTCGGAATATATAAATCAATCACTACATCAAAGGTATTTAAAAGTCCGTAGAGGTCACTTTGATTGAGAATTTTGGTTAAAAAGATATCAAATAAAACAACTCCCGGTTGCCGTAATAAACGGTTTTTACGGTGAACTAAAGTTACAAAATCGGCATGGGGATAATTAATTGCTAGGGGTGTCAGGGAATCTAGCACTACACGGCAAGGTCTGGGCATTTGCGCCAGAAAATGAGAAACTGTGAAGAGAAATCTTTCTGGGTCCTCTAAAGATAAACTATTTTCACCCGCACTAAAAACATCTAGAATTAATAGATTACCTGACTCTAAATAGGGTGTGGGGAAAAAGCCAAAATTTTCTAAGGACTGCCTAATTTGCTGTTGAGGAACATCAGCACCAATATATAAAACTGACTCTTGGCGACGTAATCCTTCCATGGCAAATTGGTAGGCAAGGGTACTCTTTCCTAAACCCGGTTCTCCTTGTAATAACCAACTGGTGTTAAAAGATAACTCACCCTGAATTAATCCTTGTAGGGGTTCAAAGGTAAGGGTTGGAGGTGTGGTTAATTCTGAACTAGGAGCGGTTTGTCCACCGAGGTATAATACTTCAATACCGTGGGGAGTAATTTCTAAACGGTGACGACCGGAAATATAATCTGCCGCGCGCATTTTAAAGACTTCAATATATCTATCTCGTCTTTTTCCTGTAACTTCTGTGGATAGAACTATAGTCCCGTCAGCGATAGTTTCTTCGACTCCAAAGCGGGAAAGTCGGTATTTCTCCTCTGCGGGAATATCGGAAATGAGTAAACCCACACCTCCAACGCGCTGAACTATGGTTGCAAGTTGAAATGTTTTTTCTCTTTGAGTAGCACTATCATTAACTTTGTAGAGGAAGACAGAGAGAGAATCTAACACAAAGCGCCGAGGTTGGAAGTTTTCTACAGCTTCCACAATATTTTCTAATTGCTCTTCCAGACGGATATCTGTTTGGGGGACAAAGACAATTCTTAAGATATCTTGGGCAATATAAGGTGCTAAATCCCAACCAAAACCCGCAGCTGTTTTATATAGTCTATCGGCGGTTTCTTCAAAGGAAAATAATAATCCTCTCTCATTATTTGCTGCACCTGTGATTAGAAATTGCAATCCAAAGGTGGTTTTTCCGGTTCCAGAAACTCCGGAAAGGATGATGGAGCGTCCAAGGGGTATACCACCTTTGAGGAGGGGATCTAAGCCAGAAATACCCGTGTGTAAACACTGTTCTTCCCTTTCGAGATTGCTGCGTTGTCGTCGTAATGTTAAAGCAGGGCTGAAGATACGGACTCCGCTACTACTAATCGTAAAGGGGAAAGCTTCCATTTGGGAGTCTCGTCCCCGCAGTTTATATATTTGGAAGAAGCGACTCTGCTCTCCACCAATTTTCGACATACAGAGGTAGAAGATACCATCGGCGATCGCGAACTCTGCACCTTGGGTAATTTGGGTGCGATCGCTCTCAGTCACCAAAAAAGTTGTACAGCGCGCGCTAGCCAATCTCACCGATAAATCATAGCAGAAACGGCGAAACTCTCCCAGATTTTCTGTTAAGTCATGAATCGCTTTAAAGGAATCGATAACTAAAATTTCTGCCTGATATTGATGAACTAAAGTGACAATTTGTTCTGCTAATCCGGAGAGGGGTTGCTCATACAAAAAACCTCCCAAGTCTCTATAGATTACCTGCTCCCCAAAAGCTGCACCATCAAAAAAATCAAAGTATTGCATATAGCGAACTACTTTGACACTCGGTTCAGATAATGTACTTAAATAAATTCCCTTTGTCTGGGGATGATGTTGAATCGAATTGAAGAGAATCTGTTGAGCTAAAATGGTTTTACCGCTTCCTGGAGAACCTGCCAAAATATTTAACGAATACACAGGAATACCACCGCCTAAAACGGCATCAAGATTCGGTACTCCTGTGGACATGAGGCGAATATCTGGCATACGTAATGCACTATTTAGGGCAATCAGGATGGGAAATTACGGTATGAAATCAACTATGATTAGACATACACAAAATCTAGACACATACTTCTCCAGGTCAGACCCACTGTCTTTTAACAGTCAATGTCCTTTATCATAGAACTTTTTGAAATCTAATTAGCAAACCTATACAAAAGTATATATTCACCAAAATATATATCTGGTGACAAAACCTATTCCTCATAGACCAAAGACCTGTGGATTTTGCGTTATGCTGTCCCTAATACCCCCTGTGTCAAGATGCAAAAATCAATTAGTAACCCTAGATAATACCAACTATTAACCGGACTGAAGATTCCTAGTTAAATCAAAGTTCTTTTGTAATAACTTTTATCTGCAATTTGGGTATGAATCACCATTCCTTGCTCCCTTAATTCTTCTAATTCCTTAATTAAATCTTCCGCAGATAAGCCAGTCAAGGAGACTAATTCCTCTAGTTCTGCCCGACCTTTTTGTTCTAGTGCTTCAATCACATATTTTGCCTTAATAGGTAAATATTGCCAATTATTTCGTCTATCTTTGAGGATAGGAATACCCGTTAAAACACCCGTTTGCGCTTCCACAACCGTATCAATTTGAATCCCTTCGTTATTGATTTCAAAGTAGCGAATTTCTTTGCTATGTTGGGAACCACGCACTTTCATAATATTAATTGCCCGTCCCATTCTGCCTGCCAATTCTACGTAGCGGAGCAAAATCACATTATCGACAACAAAAGATACGCCATATTCACTCAACTGAAAAGGACCAAACATTTCTGGAATTTCATTAGTGAGTAAGGTTGTCACCCCTTGGAGTTTAAACTGATTTACCAGGGCATAAATATAGTCTTTAAAACGTACTTTGTCTGGGGTGGCAATTTCAATATCTTTGAGGGAGTCAAGGAGTACCCGCTTTGCCCCGATACGCTGTACCATTTCTTTGACGTGGGCAGCATGGACATCTGGTTGAATTTCCACAGGAGAGCTATATAAATGTACTAAAAGTTCCTGCTCTTCCATTGCTGCTAAATCCCAACCAAAGGAGCGGGCAATTTCTCGCAGTTGGTGGGGGTTCTCTTGGAAAGTCACAATCACTCCCGGTTCTCCTTGGGCGATACCAGCTGTGATTAAATGTAGTCCCAGGAGGGTTTTACCAGTACCAGCACCCCCTGCAACCATAGTCGCTGAACCTCTAGGAATTCCCCCATCTAGCATATCGTCCAGGGTGGTGACACCAGTAGTTGCTCTTTGAGAATGAAGTTGAATATCACCCAAATCGCCGAGAAATTTAATCCGAGGATAAACAGTTAACCCGGTATCACTGATATTGAAGGGATGTAAACCAGTAAAATAGTTTTCTCCTCGCAATTTTAAAACATCTATGTAGCGTTGATAATGGAGTCCTTGGGGATGGTTGTGCAGACGAATAATACCATCGGCGATCGCAAAGATGGGTTCCTTTTCGATTTCTTCCTGGGTGTACTCTCCAATTAAAAACGCTGTCACACCCCAGGTAGTTAAACGTACCGACAAATCATATCCAAATTTGCGCACCTCCACTGGATCCTTCGCCATATCATGGATAGCCTTGAAACTATCAATCGCAACCAGAGCTGGCTTATAATCCTGGACGTGTTTCACAATCACCGCGATCGCGTCTTCCAACCCCTTTTCGCGAATCACTTCCCCGATGTCTAAATAAGTTACCGCAGTGTTGACTTTTTCCGCATCAAAAAAATCAAATCTTTGCAGGTAATGAAGTAACTTCACAGATGGTTCTGATAAAGTTACCAAGTATAAAGCATTACGCTCCGGCGTGGCATTGCTGTAGAGAATTTGTTGGGTAAAAATCGTTTTCCCCGCCCCTGGAGGTCCTGTGATGATATTAATAGATAATTCAGGGATACCACCTGAGAGAACACCATCCAAACCAGGAATACTGGTTGGCAGTTTACCCAAGGGTTGCCGTCTAGGATTGATCATATCAATCTTCTTCCTTCAATTTCCTTCAAGAGCTGCCGTACGAGAATGTCTCCCGTTAACATGGCGAGGATATCAATTAAATTTGTAATCACTTCTTTGAGAGCTTCTCGTAAAACGGGTTTCTCTTCTTCCCCCAAACGCTGACGCAACACCTCAAAAGATACTCCCTCCGCAGTTGCTTCTAAGTTTTTAATCAGGGGGTACTTTTCCGCAGTCAGAACTAACGCTCGTTCCATAATTGCTGTCACCGTCACCCTGCCTAAAGTCGGCATAATCCGGTTCCAGATGGTTTGCAGCAAATCTTCGTAGATTTCCAAAACCTCCTCTTTGCGGGCGATACTTTTAGCGCGATCTACACGCTCTTGTACCACTTCTTCGACGCTGGCGCTAGGTTGGTTATTATCCTCTGGTGCAGGATTTTGATTGGGATCAGTCATGGCATTTCCCTCTGGGTGCTTAGTTCAACAGCAGCAGCCAAGATATTTTGACTGATGTTGCTAACTGTTGTCTAAGGGTAAAGGTGAAGGTCATGGATTCACTACCCTTTGAGCAACTTTTGGTTTTGCTGCGTGCATTCGTTTCCTGCCTTATGAACTACCAGTGTTTTAGTCTACTATGACCCAATGCAGATTTAGTAGTCTAATTTTCACTAGCATTCACTATAACTGTTACACTCCAAGTATTTGAAGCTTACTTCATAAAACCTCACGGGTTTGGGGAAGGGTTGAGAGGAATTGCGAAAGATTGCCTTGATTAACCTTGGTTTAACTCAATCACATTGCCATCGGGATCTTGAGTAAAGATTGCTGGACGACCAGAGGCACTAGATTGGATCAAACAGTTATAATTTAGGAGCTGCTGTTTAGCGGCATCTAAGTCGGAAACTGAAAAAGCAATGTGGGGATTGCGTCCCCATTTTTCATGTTTTGCGCCAACAGAGAGTTTTTCCGCGACAATTAGATGAATTTGGTATGCACCGACTTGATACCATGCACCAGGAAATTTCATCGGGTGATCGCTCTTTGTTAATCCCAAGACTTCACCGTAAAACTGTTCGGCACGTTGCAAATCAGTCACAAGGATTGCTGTATGTAAAGGTTGCAAAATCTGCATGGTTGAGGTATGGGGGAATGGGTGATCAGAAATAGGTAATACTGGTTAATCATTCGCAATATTTGCTCTGCGAAAAGCAAGCGACACGAAGGCAATAAAAAAATCCTGATTGGATAAGGTTTTCAGAATATATGTTGTTTTACTGATTTTCTATTGTCTGCGACGAAATTTCAATATCTAAAATCAGTAATCTCTCAGATTTAAACTCAGTTCACAGAGGTTTGATAAATATTATAAAACTGTAATCATCTGTTGATGGTATGGATAATTTTTCAACGATTTGCAAAATCAAACTACTCAAACTTACCAGTTATTTTATATCGCTACACAATCTTTCTCAATTAAATAAATGCGAATATTTTCTATTTAAGGTTGGTTAAACCATAGATTAAAAACCTATTGACTGAAAATTTTCTCAAAAAAACTTATCAATAAATCAATTTATTTTTTTATCCAAAAAATGAAGTTCAGGGATAAAGTGTAAATATTTTTTAAAGAGAAAAGAACTATATTTACCGAGAAAGTAAGATAAAATAATCACATTGATTTTGTTATCTATTAGCTATCTTCTAAGGATTGAAAGTCAAAGTATAAACCTTGCCCAAGGGATTGCAATAATACTGAGTGGTATGTTCAGCTTTTGTTTGTAAATCAGTGCTATTATCCATATACGATAAACAAAAGAGTTTTGGGAAGCTTTGCAATTTGGGCATCTCAGGCAAGTCTTGAGATATACAGCAATCATATACTAGTTTGCCTTGGAGTCAATCATACATACTTGTATTTAGATAATATTGCTTCAAGGAATACTATTTCTATATTTGTATACTAGGAAGAAAGCATGGATTTTGACCTTTGTTTTCAAAAGCTGATGGTTTCCTGATATACATTAAATAGGATACTTAGACAAAAGATTATCAATGGATGGTGCAGCTATGAGCAATACATCTTCAAGATATTGGAAGATTTGGCGAATTAATCCTGCTACGGAGAAGTTAGGATATGAAAAAATTTCATTGGCGATCGCCCAAGGGTTTATCCAAAATCAGTTACTTAATATCGAAGATAAAGATAATAGTTACACACAAGATTTTTTATTATCGTATTTTCACGGACAGAAAAATAATTTAGATGCGATTAATCGCGCTTATAGCGGTCTGTGTCTGCGATGTTATATTTCCGAACCAATTCTAAAAGCATGTAAAAAAATAGACTCATTGTTCAGTGGTGAGAAGCAATTTACCTACCGAGATTTATTACCCTTTGTTCTAAATGATGATGGCAAAAAGTTAATGATTTTGGACAGAGATGGTAAAACTCAACTAATAGTAGATGACAATGGTCAAACAAAAGTATACACATATAGATTTTTCTCTATCACTGTATTGCAAACATTCAATACTGACTTGCAATCTCGCATGAGCTTAGAGAATTGGACTTATTTACAAACTAAGCAAAATCCAGAATTAAAGAAATTTTTATCAGAGTTTGGTTTTAAAAATTTAAGTGATTGGGCATTATTGAATCGAGTTGGTATCAAACAAGTCGAACGTTTATCAATCCCAGAACAGCATATTATCAAAGCGTTTCATAGTGTTTATCGTCGAGATAGACAAATGCAGCATCATCGGGGAGCAAAAAGATGTCCCGATCCCACCCATGAGCAATTGCAGGAAATGTTAACTTATTTGCAAAAATCCCAAATTGCAATTCCATCTCCTGGCGATTTGATGAAAGAACTCAAGCATATTACCCTGCAATTACGACAATATGATATTTGGAATTCTCGGGAATCTCTAGATATCTTCGACGATGAAACTCAGACATACCAGACACGACGCGATTTACCCGTTGATTCCATCGATGAAGAAGATATAGAGCAACGGGAATTTTTACAGTTCTTACATCAAAATCTCTACTTAATTTTGAGTGAGGCAATTCAGCAAGAAGTAACAGCTAACATCAAAAAATTACAACAAAGTCAAAAATATGCACCTTTTGCTGATAAATATATTCCCGGATTACAACTATACTACTGTCAAGCAATGTCCTTAAAAGAAATTACTCCAGAATTAGGGATGACAAGTTGGGATCAAGCCAGACGAATTTTAAACCCTGGGGAATTGTTAACAAAGGTACGCACAAAAACTATAGAAAAGATGCTGGAAGTTATTTTAAATAAAGCCGTAGAGACAGGTTTGATAAAAATGCCCCCGGAAGCAAGTTATATCAAAAATCTATCTGAACAAATTGCAGATTATGCAGATAGGGAAGTGTTTCAAGCAGCAGCAGAGGAAATCCGAGCAGGTAAAAATCGTAAGATGGATAGTGTATACGCAGAAAAACTTCGTAATTATATGCAGAGTCACTGTATCTCAGATATAGAAGTGAAAGCCTAAAAATATCATTTTGTCAATGTGTAAATGCATAAAGCAATTATTATCAATCTTGGTAGCGGTGATTTAAACAGTGGTTTTCCCCATGTGACAGTTCAACTGTGGGTGAGTGGGTATTCCCGACCACAGCAATTTGTCGGTAGCTTACCTGCTGCACCAATTTTGGTAGGACTATATCATAATTGGCAATCTATTTATACACATCTTTGTAGTCGTTTGGTGGGTGTTAAAGAACTTCGGAAACAACCATTCGTTCCATGTGTTGACGAGGAAGATTGGGATGATGAACTCGAAATCATTAGTGAAGGGGTTACGAATGTTTCCCAAATTAGTTTTGAGGAAGTTTGCCAATTTTTAGCAGATAATTTGAATGCATGGCTGAGTACCACAAGTTTTGCTGTTATCGATGCTCAATTACGTTCACAACTGGATAGAGAATCGGAAATTCAGGTAACGCTGGAAACTAATGATGAGATATTACAGCATTTACCTTGGCATTGTTGGCAATTTTTACAGGATTATCCCCAAGCAGAATTAGCACTTTCCCAACCTGAGTATATCCGTCAATCACAAAAACCACGAGATAATAATAAAATTAGAATTTTGGCGATTTTAGGTAGTACGGATGGTATTGATTTAGCCGCAGAGCAATGCTTTCTGGAAGAGTTAAAGGATGCAGAAATTAAGTTTTTAACGAATCCAACCCAAACTGAATTAAGCACTCAATTGCTGGATTCCCAGGGGTGGGAAATTCTCTTTTTTGCTGGTCATAGTCATACTGAGGGTGAAACTGGGAGAATATATTTGAATGATAATAGTAGTGATAACAGTTTAACAATTGCAGAGTTACAAGAAAATTTAAAAATAGCGATCGCCAATGGTTTGAAATTAGCGATTTTTAATTCCTGCGATGGGTTGGGGTTAGCCAATACTTTGGGAAAATTGTATATTCCCACGATTATTGTCATGCGCGAACAAGTTCCTAATCGAGTGGCTCAAGAATTTTTTCAAAATTTCCTACGAGGATTTGCCCTTGCCCATCTATCATTATATGTATCAGTCAGGCAAGCCAGGGAAGAGTTACAAGCTATCGAAAATCAATTTCCTGGTGCTTCGTGGTTACCTGTAATCTGTCAAAATCCAGCAATTGAACCGCCAACATGGTTAAATATCACAGAATCCGTAAGGTTAATTCTTTCTGCGGAAAAGATATATGCTTTGCAAAAGATTTTACTCAATTTCATTGGACCAATTGCCCCTAGCTTATTGCAAAATTTATTAACCCAAGTCAGTAATTCTGATGATTTACTAGAGCAATTATTACCCTATTTATCTACAAGCCAACAAGTTGATTTTCAACAGCAGGTAGACTTACTTTTCCACCAAATAAACCCCAAGGAATCAATATTATTTGTTGAAGAAGCTGGTGACATTGTAGATGAGGAATTTATCCGGAAATGTCAACAAGTTTTAACGGAGGTAATAGGACCTATTGCCAGTATTTTAATGCAACAAGTGTTAAATTCCAGTGATAGTCATTCAGGTTATGTAAATAGCGATCGCCACAAATTAGTTGAAGCATTGGCAGCAAAAATCCCTGATTCCCAACTGCGAAGTAAATTTTACCAGGAAATTTGCCAAATAAATTAGGGTTTTGGTTGAGTTTGATTAATTAAATCCATGGCAATCAGTAAACTAGCTCGCATCCGCTCAAAGGCGATCGCCAGTAAACCAATTTCATCTTTGGAGTCGTCTTGAAAATTACTACTCATATCACCTTTACTAATGGCATTGGCTGTGGTAGCAATATTCCTAATTCGCAGAATCACAACTTTTTTCAGGAGAAAATTAATCAGTAAGGTGACTGCAATAAAGATAGAAGTCACGATCACCATAATATTGATAAAAGCTTGTCTGGCTTTGCGAAACACTTCCTCCGAGGGAACATAAACCATTTGAGCAGCAACAATATCATTTAATTTCCAACCAAAACCACGTTTACCATAGGTAGCGATTAAACTTTTAGGAGCAATTTCGGGACGAGAATGACACTGTAAACATCTCTTTTCTTTGACAATAAATGGGCGAGCAGTATAAAATCTGGGTGTTTTCTTATCAGTACGAAAACCAGTAATTTCTGCTTTTTGAGTTTGGGATTTAAACTGGTTGACTAATTGAGTTTCAAAGCTATCCGCTTGATCTAGGGGATTGGTAGGATTGAGAGCTGCATCTTTGTATTTGAAGTATTTATATGCGGAATTTTTACTTAAATACTGAGACACTTCACGCACAGAATAGGTGGGAATGGCTTCGGGAATAAATTTTGAAACCTGAGTTAATTTGGGTGCTAATAAAGGATTAACGTGGTCTTGAGTATAAAATCTCAAAGAGTTCATCGTTTCCATCAGTAATTCTGCTTGAATGGAAATTTCGTATTGCGCTCGTTGATAAAGTATGCTTGATAAGGTGACTCCACTCAGAATCATCCCCAGAATAAAAGTCACAATTAAAAGTAAATTAAATTTGGTGTTAATGTGTAAATTTTTAAATTTAGCATTGAATTTAGCCATATTAATTACGCAATATTTCCCCTGACTCTGGGAATTTCCATAATTTATTGTTGAATTATTGTACCAATGATTCGCAATGTGCAATTACTCCTATTCCAAAAGTACATAGTACCAAAGAGCATAAGTTGAAAAACTCGACGTTTATTTATAAGATGACAAAGCCTAAGGGCTATTTTCCAGAAAATTCTCATTTTTTTTCTCGATAGACTGCATAAGTTTTTTTGACCCACACCTATTTACCTACATACATGAGGTAAAATCATGCCACACCCTGACTCTCCCACAGATTTAAGACTTTTATTACCAGAAACCGTCTGGTTAGAAGCCGAACACTTTACACTTGCCAAACAAACGAGTTCCTTAAATACGACTACTGAGGAAAAATCCTGGCAAGTTTACTTGAATACCTTAGGATTACTTGCCCTGGAGGTATGGTTAAATGATAGACTTGGCTTGAATAATGGGAATAATTCGTCCTCCCAACCAGTGATTGAGCGCGATATCAACACCGCGATCGCCATTGCTGGTAGTCTGAAATTAGGTGATTATAAATTTTGCGCGATCGCCAGTGAACATTTCCTGGATGAAATTGTCAGAATACCCCAACAGTTAATCGAAAAACCAGAGTTAACACCGCACTTTTATGTACTGCTTGAGGTGTTAGAAGAAGCGGAAGAAGCTGTGATTCGAGGGTTTTTGCCTCACAATCAACTAGTTGAGATACAAAATAATCAGCGATCGCCACTAGATGATGGTTGCTATCAAATCCCATTATCATCCTTTGATATTGAACCAAATCATCTCTTAGCTTATTACCGTTATGTGCAGCCATCTGAGTTTACTGTACCTATCGTTAATAATCAAGTTGAATCGGTTAATTCCATCAGCGAAAATGTCACCAATTTCCTGAGCGATAGTACAACTAAATTAAGTCAATGGTTACAAGGGGTAATTGATGAAGGTTGGCAAACAATCGATTCTTTGATAAATCCAGAATTAAGTTTCGCTTTCCGTACTAGAAACCGAGAGATGGATACAAAAAGAGCCAAAATTCTGAATTTAGGCTTAGATTTAGGAAGTAAAAAGTTTGCCCTATTATTGAATATTTCTTCTGATGTTTCTCCGGATACCCCAGCAGATGCGCCTCCAGAAACAGTGAATAAAATTAGGGTATTGGCTCAATTATATCCTCTGGAGGGAGAAAGATTTTTACCGCCGAATATTCAATTAACTTTACTCTCAAAAGCTGGTAAAACTCTCCAAGAAGTTACAGCCAGAGTTCACGATAATTATATTCAACTCAAACCCTTTAAAGGTGAGCCAGGAAAAAATTTTACTCTTCAGGTGAGTTTAGGAGATGTGAGTGTGAAGGAAAATTTTGAACTGTAATTCCAGATTACGTATAAGATAGTAGTGTTACTAGCAATAAAGCAGATATTTTCTGGAATTTTCATACTTGCATCTCAACCGTCTTATGTAGTTTGGGTACTTGGCGATGCTAACGCGATTCGTTGAGAAACAAAACCCCTGATTGCTCGAATTTTGTTGGGTGTCACTTCATTCAACCCAACTGAGAATTATCCTTAACTGAATTATATAGAGTTTTCCACTCCGACGATGGTAGCTAATCGTGCGGGTGGGGTTTTATTTAAATTATTTCAAAAACGCCATATTACCTGATTTTCTTTCTACCCTGCAATCAAAGTGCATAAGCTGCTCTTGCTTTTGTCTATTAACACGCAAGGGGAATATTTCTGTAGATAACCTTAAATCAGGTAAATGCTTCTATGAAAAAAATACTTATATTATCAGCAAATCCCAAGAATACGAACCAGTTACGCTTGGATGAGGAAGTTCGGGAAATTAAAGCAGCACTCAAACTTAGCAAAAATCGTGAACAGTTTGAAGTTATTACTGAGTCAGCGTTACGGGTAAATGATTTACGGCGATCGCTACTGGATAATCTACCCCATATCGTTCACTTTTGCGGACATGGTGCGGAAAATGATGGTTTGGTGTTGGAGAATAAGTTGGGACAAATGCAGCTTGTGAGTAGTGAATCTTTAGCTGGTTTATTTGAATTATTTGAGGAACACGTGGAATGTGTTGTGCTAAATGCTTGTTACAGCGAAGTGCAAGCTGAGGCGATTTATCAACATATTGACTGCGTAATTGGCATGAATCGTGCCATTGGAGATGTGGCTGCAATCGAGTTTGCAACGGGTTTCTATGATGCCCTAGCGGCAGGGAGAAGTTATCGAGATGCATTTAATTTTGGTTGCGGAGCGATTGATTTACAAGGGATTTCTGAGTCAAAAACACCACAAATTAAAGCGAGAAAAAATCTGTCTGCTTTCAATCAAGAAATACCAAAACCATCAAAAATATCCGAAGAGCAACCGAAACAATCTCAACAATCTAACAGTGGTATTTCCCAAAGTGTTTCCGGTGGCACAATGTACGGCGGGATGATCGCATCCCAGGGAGAAAATAACCAACAAAGTATGACTAATGCCCAAAATATCAATACATCGGAGAAACAAGAAAATATTGCCGTAACGGCGAATGAAATTCACAAACTTTTACAACACTTAGAGGAGAATAATCTGAGTCAAACTAATTACCAAAAGATGATGATTGTTGCGAAAGCTGTAGAGGAAATTGAGAATCAGCCAACTTTCAAAGCCCGTGTTGTCGGCGCAATCAAAGCGGGTGGGGTGGAAGCTTTCAAAGAACTAATTAATCATCCGTTGGTAAATATTTTGATGGCTGCTATTGATGGCTGGCAAATTTAAGTCAGTATTGGCAAATTTTTACTCATCAGAAATTTGAAATTTTATTAGTACAAAATAATCAGATTATCTTAGATAAACAAGGAAAAATTATGACTCATACTGGTATTGAACAACAGTTAGAAAATGCCGAAGTCCATGGAGGAATCCTGGCAACTCAGGGTAACAAAAATGTCCAGGTACATGGTGAAGGCAATGTCCTGACTTTTAATCAAACCGAGATTTTACAAATTTCTGCGGAGACGATAACCAGTCGAACATTAACTACAACATCTCCCTACAAGGGATTAAAACGATTTGAATCAAGTGATAAAGAATTGTTTTTTGGGCGCGATAATTTCATTACAGCTTTAGTTCGTGAGTTAGAGCAAACCAACTTAATTTTACTTTTAGGTGCAAGTGGTAGCGGTAAATCTTCGGTGGTGCGTGCAGGTTTGATTCCCTGGTTAGAAAGGAAATATGGGGCGAAATTTATTAATTTGATATTTACCCCCGATGCTGACCCCTTTGACTCTTTTTATGCAAGTTTACTCAGTAAATATTCCCAAGCCGAGGCGAAGATTGCCCGCGAACAGAAGGCAGAAACTTTAATTAATGTCGTAAATAATCTCAAAAAAGATGGTGAGTATTGGTTGATTTTTATTGACCAATTTGAGGAACTATTTACTATCAGTAATGAGGATAGACGACGGGAATTTATCAATGGTTTAATGCGGTTGAGTCAAGCCAAATTGCCGAATGTGAAAATTATGGGGACGATGCGGGCTGATTTTTTGGAAAGATTGAGCGATTTTCCCCAAATTGTGGAAGCGACACAAAAGTATCGTCCGATGATTGTCGAAATGCAGCCAAACGAGTTGCGTTTAGCAATTGAACAGCCGGCGGCACATCATGGGGTAATTTTTGAACCAGGATTTGTGAATAGAATTCTTGCCGATATTCAGGGGCAAGCGGGTTGTTTGCCTTTGTTACAGTACACTTTAAACTTAATCTGGGAAGATGAGATAAAAACTGGTAGTATTAATGACCGCACTTTGAATATTAGTACATACGACGATTTAGGCGGTGTCAAGGGTGCGCTACAACAACACGTAAATTGTTTCTATAAAAAATTGTCACCATCGGAAAGGCTGGCTACCCAAAGAATTTTTCTCAAGTTAGTGGGAATTGGGGAAAGTGCAGAATCGGGGATTGAGTGGAAACCCGTTCGTCGCAGAGCGATGTTATCAGAGTTTGGTGATGATGAGCGGGATATGTTGTTAAAGTTGGTGAATGAGAATTTGTTGGTAAGTAATGCTGACTTATCAGCAAATGAAACATCTAAAAAGGGTTTCTTTGGCTCTTCCAAATCGGGAAAATCTCACTCGACAGTCGAAATTACCCACGAAATTTTGCTAACTTGTTGGGATAAATTAGATAATTGGATTCAAACAAATCGCCAGGGTATTGCTATCCGTAACCGTCTCTACGAAGATGTGCAACGCTGGCAAACCAAGAAATTAGAAGATGAATTGTGGACTGGTTCCAAATTAGAGCAGATTTTGGAACTGAAGAAAGATGATAATTTTCATCAAGTTTTGGGTGGATTTAATCACGAAGCAAATCAGTTTATTGATGCAAGTGTGGAATTACGCGATCGCCAGTTAAAAAGAGCGAGAAGGTTTGCTCTTGTTGGCTTTACCCTCGCAGGATTGGCAACTGTGTTTGGTGGGTTTGCCTTTGTACAACAGCAAGAAGCCCAAAAGCAAAACATCATTGGGATGACTCAAATCGCGGAGTCTCGTCTTCTGACTAGCAACGAATTAGATGCTATGACAGAAGCCATCAAAGCCAAGAAAAAATTAAATAATCTGTGGCTAAAAGATGCCAAGACTCGCACCCAGGTAGAACTAGCATTATTAAATACAGTTCACAGCCTTGCCGCACCCCATACCTTGGGAGGACACGCAGAGCAGGTGAATGGGGTGAGCTTTAGCCCCGATGGCAAGACGCTGGCTTCTGCAAGCAATGACAACACGGTAAAACTATGGGATACCGATACGGGCAAACTCCTTAAAAGCCTGACTGGACACACAGAGTGGGTGAATGGGGTGAGTTTTAGCCCCGATGGCAAGACACTGGCTTCTGCAAGTGGAGACAACACAGTAAAACTCTGGGATACTGCCACGGGCAAAGTCATTAAAACCCTGACTGGGCATATAGACTCAGTTAACGGAGTCAGCTTTAGCCCCGATGGTAAAACACTGGCTTCTGCAAGTGGAGACAACACAGTAAAAATCTGGGATACCGCCACAGGCAAAGTCATTAAAACTCTAACTGGGCATACAGACTTTGTTCATCGGGTGAGTTTTAGCCCCGATAGAAAGACACTGGCTTCTACAAGTAATGACAACACGGTAAAACTATGGGATACTGCCACGGGTAAAGTCCTTAACACCCTGACTGGGCATAAAAATTGGGTTAATGGGGTAAGCTTTAGCCCCGATGGCAAGACACTGGCTTCTGCAAGTGCTGACGACACAGTAAAAATCTGGGATACTGCCACGGGTAAAGTCCTTAACACCCTGACTGGGCATGAAGGCGATGTTTCTGAGGTGAGCTTTAGCCCCAACGGCAAGATGCTGGCATCTGCAAGTTATGACGACACGGTAAAACTCTGGGATACCGCCACGGGCAAAGTCCTTAAAACCCTAACTGGGCATACAGACTCGGTTTTTGGGGTGAGCTTTAGCCCTGATGGCAAGATACTGGCTTCTGCAAGTGGTGACAAGACGATAAAACTCTGGGATAGTAACACTAGCAAAGTAATGAAAACTCTAGGTGGGCATACAAACTTGGTTAAAGGGGTAAGCTTTAGCCCCGATGGCAAAATGCTAGCTTCTGCAAGTGGTGACAACACGGTAAAACTCTGGAATACTGACACGGGCAAACTAATTCAAACTCTAAGTGGACATACAAACTGGGTTAATGAGGTAAGCTTTAGCCCCGATGGCAAGGTGCTGGCTTCTGCAAGTGGTGACAAGACGATAAAACTCTGGGATACCACCACGGGCAAAGTCCTTAACACCCTGACTGGGCATACAAGCTATATCAATGGGGTAAGTTTTAGCCGCGATGGCAAGGTGCTGGCTTCTGCAAGTGATGACAGGACGGTAAAACTCTGGGATACTGATACGGGCAAACTCCTTAATACCCTAACTGGAGATACAGGCTTGGTTCGTGGAGTAAGCTTTAGCCGCGATGGCAAGATGCTGGCTTCTGCAAGTGCTGACAAGACAGTAAAACTCTGGGATACCGCCACGGGCAAAGTCCTTAAAACCCTGACTGGGCATCAAATGGTGGTGTATGGAGTCAGCTTTAGCCCCGATGGCAAGACACTAGCTTCTGCAAGTCGTGACGGGATGGTAAAACTCTGGAATACCGCTACGGGCAAAGAAATTAAAACCCTGACTGGACATACAAACACTGTTAATGGGGTGAGCTTTAGCCCTGATGGTAAGATGCTAGCTTCTGCAAGTGCTGACAACACGATAAAACTTTGGGATACCGATACGGGTAGAGAAATTAAAACCCTAACTGGGCATACAGACTCGGTTTTTGGGGTGAGCTTTAGCCCCGATGGCAAGATGTTGGCTTCTGCAAGCAGTGACAACACCGTAAAACTGTGGAGATGGGATGTTGATTATTTACTCAGGGAAGGGTGCGATTTTATGCGCGAGTATTATAAAACCAATCCTCCTAAAGATGAGAGCGAGAATAAAATGTGCGATGGTGTTGGCAGTGGTGCGTAAAACTTGTTACCGACAATGATTCATTTAGTTGTAATCAATTTGGGATATGGCAACTTATCCGAGGGATTTCCTGTAGTGACTGTGGGGTTACGGGAAGCTGACAATCCGCGATCGCAACAATTTATGGGGAGTTTGCCACCTGCACCGAATTTGATAGATTTGTACCGCAGTTGGCGATCGATGTATGAAAATTTTTGTGTTCGTTTAACTGGGACTTCTGTTAGAAATTATACTGATGATGATGAACTAGAAATTGATGAAGCTGAGATTACTAATGTTTCTATTTTAGATTTTGATGATGTTTGTCAACAGTTACAGCAAAATATTAATAATTGGCTAGATTCATCGTCAATTCTGCATATTAGTCGATTTCTACGTGCTGCACTGCACCCCACCGATGAAATTCGGGTAATTATTGAAACTCAAGATATTATCATCCAAAAATTACCTTGGCACTGTAGCAATTTTTTTCAAGATTATCCCCGTACAGAGATTTCCTTTGCCAGACCTGAATATCAGCGTACTTTTCATGTAGAATTATCGGAAGCTTCCCGCCGTCAAGTGAGAATTTTGGCAGTTTTGGGTAATTCTCAAGGGATTAATTTAGAACAAGAAAAGAAATTTTTACAGAGCTTACCAGATGCAGAAATTGAGCTAATTATTCAACCATCACGGCAAGAATTTAATGATAAACTTTGGGATGCTCAAGGGTGGGATATACTCTTTTTTGCTGGGCATAGTCAAACGGAAGCAGAAACAGGGATAATTTATATTAACGAGCATCCGACAAATAATAGTTTAACTATTGAGCAGTTAACAGAAGCATTAAAAGCGGCGATCGCGAAGGGTTTAAAAATCGCAATTTTCAATTCCTGCGATGGTTTAGGATTGGCGCATAGTTTGGAAAAATTAAATCTTTCCACGACAATTGTCATGCGTGAACCTGTACCTAATCTTGTAGCGGAGGAATTTTTTAATTATTTTTTACAAGCATTTGCTTTTAACCAGAAATCCTTATATACGTCAGTGCAACAAGCAAGACGCAGATTGCAAGGTTTAGAAGACGATTTTCCCGGTGCGAGTTGGTTACCTGTAATTTTTATTAATCCTGCGGAGGAAGCACCAACCTGGGAAAGTTTAAAGAATAATTTACCAGGACAACTAACTTCTCAAACACAAATTACTCAACAGCGTCAGGATTGGGGAGATGCAATTGATGTATCTAAATTTTATGGACGTGATGATGAAATTAATCAACTTAAACAATATATTATTTCCGATAATTGCCGCTTAATTACAATTATTGGTATGGGTGGGATTGGGAAAACTGCTTTATCTGTAAAATTAGCGAAATTGGTAGAGCCGGAATTTGATTGTTTAATTTGGCGTAGTTTACGCAATGCACCACCTGTAGAAGAATTATTGAGTGATTTAATCGGTTTTTTATCAGCAGAGCATCAAATAGTTATCGCTCCTTCCCTAGAGAAACGCATCTCACAATTAATAGATTGTTTAACTGCTTCCCGTTGTTTAATAGTTTTAGATAATCTCGAATCGGTATTAGACAGTAAGCAACAAGCAGGCAATTATCGACAAGGATATATAGGATATGGGCAACTTTTACGCTGTTTAGGAGATGCTCAACATCAAAGCTGTGTTTTGATTACGAGTCGGGAAAAACCTAAGGGATTAAATGCCAGAGTTGGGGAAAATTTACCTGTGCGATCGCTAACATTAAAGGGGTTAAATTATAGCGAGGGCGAATTAATTTTACATCAGAAAGGTTTATCTCCATCCACAAGGGAAATTCATCGTTTAATTGAGTCTTACGGAGGAAATCCCCTAGCTCTGAAGATTGCCGCAACAACAATTACAGAATTATTTGCTGGTAGTATTAGCGATTTTCTGGCAACTGGCACAATTATCTGTAACGACATTTTTGAACTACTCAATCAACAGTTACAGCGTTTGCCATTCTTGGAAAAACAAGTCATGTACTGGTTGGCAATTCATCGAGAATCGGTATCTCTGAAAGAATTACAAAATAATTTAATTGATACTAGCAAACCTAGAGATTTAATGACTGCTTTGGAATCGCTACAATCGCGCTGCTTAATTGAAAATCAAGGAGGCAAATTTACCCAGCAACCAGTCGTAATGGAGTATCTTACAGAAGAATTAATCGAAGAATTTACCCAAGAGCTTTATTCCCAAGAAATTAACCTGATAAATAAATATGCTTTCATCCAAGCTCAAGCTCCCGATTACTTAAGAAATGCTCAAATCCAATTCATTCTCCAACCCATTGCCGATAAAATATTAGAATTATGGGTGACAAAATCACAAATCCAAACAAATTTACAGCAAATTATCACTCAACTTCAATCCTCACAACTTCCCCAACCAGGATACGCTGCTGGTAATATCATTAATCTCCTGCGACAACTAAATATACAACTGAATAATTATGACTTTTCTCACCTGAATATTTGCCAAGCAAACCTACAAGGAATCAACTTACAACAAACAAACTTCGCTCATTGTAACTTCCAAAAATCCCTATTTACCCAAACATTAGGTAGTCTACTAGCAGCAAAATTTAGCCCCACAGGTAAACTATTCGCAACCGCAATCGAAAATCAAATTTATCTTTGGGAAGTTGAGAATACCCGACAAATATTCACCCTGGAAAGTCATACCGCGTGGGTGCGATCGCTCGCTTTTCACCCAGATGGCAATATTCTTGCTAGCGGTAGCAATGACAACACAATAAAACTCTGGTATTCGGAAACAGGCGAATACTGGCAAACCCTTACGGGTCATACATCTACCGTCCAATCTTTGGCTTTTAGTCATGACGGTAACACCTTAGCTAGTGGTAGTGATGATAACACAGCAAGACTGTGGAATTACTGCACCCAGGAATGCTTACAAATTTTCTCCGGACACAGCAAAAGTATCATCTTTGTCACCTTCCATCCCCAGAAACACATCTTAATTACTGCCAGCATCGATAACACCGTCAGAATATGGGATATTGCCACTGGTGAATGTCTGCAAATCTTCAATATTCATCTTAACTGGCATCTGGCGATCGCCCTCAGTCATGATGGTAAAATTTTAGCTACTGGTAGCCACGGCAACACCATCAAATTCTGGGATATCTCCAACGGTGAATGTATTCAAACTCTGGAAAATTACCACAGTTTTGTTTGGTCAATCCTATTTAGCCAGGATGATCAAACCATAATTACTGGTAGTGAAGACAACACTATTAAACTCTGGAATATCTCCACAGGAGAATGCCTACAAACATTGCAAGAACATCAACAGCGCGTTTGGTTAGTGGATTTACATCCCCATAGCTCTAAATTACTGAGTATCAGTGAAGACCAAACTATTAAACTTTGGGATATCACCTCACGACGCTGCTTCAAAACATTAACAGGCTATAGTAACTGGATATTATCCCTCGCATTCAGTCCCGATGGTCAAACCTTAGCTAGTAGTTCCCAAGATAAAAACATTCGATTCTGGGATATGCAAACCCAAAAATGTCGCCTCACCCTGCCAGGACATGATAATTTAGTCTCAGCGATCGCCTTTGCACCCAGAGATAATCATCTTTTAGCTAGTGGTAGCGACGACAATACCATTAAACTGTGGAATCACCAAGGAAAATCCCTGCACACATTACGAGGACATTCAGATTGGGTATATTCCGTCGCATTTAGTCCAGATGGTAAAATTTTAGCCAGTGGTAGCCGCGATCGCACCATTAAAATCTGGAATGGGGAAACCGGGGAATGTCTGCATACCTGCGTGGGACATGAAAATCGTGTCAAATCAGTCACCTTTCATCCTCATGGTACTACCCTCGTCAGCGCTAGCGATGATCAAACTCTGAAAATTTGGGATGTCAATAATTTTACCTGTTTAAAAACCCTAATCGGACATCAAGATAAGCTTTCCTGCGTAGTTTTTAGCCCCGACGGGAATATAATTGCTAGTAGTTGCTGTAATAAAATCATCAAGCTCTGGGATGGAAATACGGGGGAATGTCTGCAAACAATATCCGCTCATAGCTCTAGAATTCGCGCGATCGCCTGGACTCCAGATGGTAAAATTTTAGCAAGTTGCAGTGATGACAGCACAATCAAACTGTGGGATATCCATAGGGGTGAAAATATCAGAACCCTTACAGGACATGATAAAGCCATATGGGCGATCGCGATTAGTCCCGATAATCAGACATTAGCTAGTGGTAGCGAAGACCAAACAATTAAATTATGGCATTTACAAACAGGTGAATGTATGCAAACTTTAAGATGTACTCGACCCTATGAAGGTATGAATATTTCCTATGGGACGGGTTTAACAGAAGCTGAGAGAACAATCTTAAAATCCCTAGGTGCATCAGAACAATCGGATTAATTAGAGTTTTCAATAAAAAGAATATCACTCCCAGGAAAAATATTAGTATTGTCCATAACCCTTTATTATGTATAAGAGATAGCCCAAATATTAACACCATATTTTCCTTGCACTTATGAGTATAGAAAATCAAGAACCAAACACATCTGATGTTTCTTCTCGTTCTCCAGGAGTTACAGATAGAAGTCCCAATACAACCAAAAATACATCTCAAGATTCACCAGGAGTCACAGATAGAAATCCCAACATCATAAACAACACGTCTCAAGATTCACCAGGAGTTACAGATAGAAACCCCAATACAACCAAAAATACATCTCAAGATTCACCAGGAGTCACAGATAGGAATCCCAATTCCACCGGGAATACATCTCTAAATGATAATCAAGCAGGTGATAGTCAAACCAAATAATGGGAATAACCTACTATATAAAACATAAAAAAGGGAGGGTTTAATTAACCATCCCCATTTTCTAATTCACAAAAACTTTAATACATCAAGAGAGTTATAATACCTGCAATCAAGTCCATAACTTGTATCGCAAATCAAGTGAGAAGGGATAATAAATTATTTCTAAAATCCCTCGTTTTCTCAGTCTTATACTGATGTTGCAACCTCAACCATAATAGGAGTCAAAAATAGTTGAGCTTCAGCTTCCCTTCTTGCTAAAAGTCCTTTCTCAACATTGCTTCCAGGGTTACGATACTTGATAAAAGTTTCCCGAATTTTAGTCCAATCACGATTCTGTAAGACTTTAGTAATGGAATCAAATCCAGAAGCACCATAGAATTTACTTCCTAAATTGTAACCAAAGCTGAGTAACGCTCCCTGTTGATTGGAATTGAGTTCTCCCCAGCAAGGTATTTTTTCTAAATCAGGTAAATAGTTTTTTTGCAACTGATAAATTAACAAATCATCAGCTTCTTGTTGAGAAATCATTTCCCCAAGATACCACACACTACCATCACGTTTTTTGGTTGAACCCCAACCAATTGTGATTGGTTCCCGTTTTGTTAAAGGGTCAGGATATGCTTTCAGATAACAACCTTCAAAACGTTTAATTAACTCAATTCCACGAGCGAACTTAGTTGTAAAATTAGAGTTATTTTGACTGGGAACTTCTTGAGCTTCAATGAGTTTTTTTGCAAAGACCGGATTGATAATTTCAGGTAAACCAAAAGCTTGGGCAAATTTGACCATTGAACGCTTTGTAATAGGTCCATAAGCACCATCCGCAACCCCAGACAGTAATTTGAGATGGACAAGACGAGCTTGAATTTGTTGTGCTAATTCCTGGTCTTGTTTTAAATAGTCAAACTCAAGGGATTGATTAAGAAAGATAATATCTTGAAGTCTCATGTTTCTAATTCCTAAATAAATTGTACTTTTCCTCTATTGCTGCCAAAATTCGTTGTTTTACATCATCTTGATGACTCGACCGATAATGGTAGAAACTAACCGAATATTCCTCAGGGTATTAACTGTATTATTCATAGTTTGTAATGCACCATTTAAAGACGCGATCGCCTGACTGAGTTCCGCTTCTAAAGTCTGCATTTTTGCTAATACTTGCCCTAAATCTTGCTTTTCCAACTGGTGAAGATTATTTTGATAAGATTCCCGATAATTCACAAAATCTCTCTGCTTTGACTCATCTACTTCTTTTTCAAATGCCAATTGAATCTCTGCGGAATAGAGTTTTAGTACTTGCTCTCTCATCTGAGAAAGTAAATTTTCCGTAGTTACCATTATAAAAGTTATCCTGATAGTTAATTGTTCGTGATTGTTAGTTAGACTTTTGACTATGTTCCAGTAAGGCTAGAAATGAATCAATATCTTGTAAGGAAGCATTGAGACGTTCAGAATTAATTTTCCCTTCCACAGATGCAGTATAAATATCTTTGAATTCCTCTAAAGCTTGACTAGCTTTTTTCAGTTCTGTAACACGCTGATCAGTTAAAAAGATTTGCTTTCGTTCTTGAATCCACTGTGAGACAATTCCATCATCCATGGGTTGTGCTGCTATCAATGGACGAATTAATAAGCGCTGTTCTCGTGCTTCGGTCGTAATTGCAACTCTATGTTGCATAAATTCACCAAGAGACTTGAGCATTTCCTGTTGAATTGTGAGTTCTTGGAGAATTACAGGATGACGCTTTTCTAGCTCTTCTTTTAATACACCTTCGATTTTAGAGTTAACAATCAGTTTGCCAATATTTCCAACTACACTAGGACGAGATAATATAGTACTTTTCTGAAGGTCAGAACTAATTTTTTGCATATTTCTCGTAACTTCTTCGATTTCGACTTTCACCTTTTCTGGTGTATCCGAATTGGCAAGTTCTTTCAGCTTGCTAAAATAACGCCGTAGAAGGTGATTATGTTCACGGATATCAGCGATAGTTTGGACAATTTCCTTATCCTTGGTATTTAGCTCTTGATAATCCTTCAGACTCTGATTGGATAATCTATCATCTAAAAGTATTTTCTCCGAGCTAGAATCAATTTGGAGGTCGCCAGCTTTCACTAATAACTCATCAACAGCAGTTGTATATTTATTTCCAGCTTCTGTCACTTTTTGATATTCTTTACTATAGCGACAACCTGTTGATAAGGTCGCAACTACAGTTACTAATAAAAATGTCCTATGGAATTTATTAAGCATAATAATTAATCCCTGATTACTTATTTGTATGTGCCAAGCATTTGTTATTCAGATATAGAATTGATTCTTTTTAACGGCGTTGCATAATGGCAGTATGAATTGAGGTGTAACTTGATGGAATGTCCACGTTGTGGGTCGTCTCACACCCGTAAAAATGGCAAGAAAAGAGGTAAACAAAATCACATTTGTTGTGATTGTAATCGCCAATTCATTGATCGCTATGAACCGCCCCAGGGATACAGTGATGAAGTGAAGCGGGAATGCCTAAAAATGTACGTTAATGGTATGGGATTTCGCGCCATCGAACGGGTCAAAGGCGTTCATCACACAACATTGATTACTTGGGTAAAACTTGTGGGAGAACTGCTACCTGAGACCTATGATCCAGAGACAATTCCAGAAGTTGGCGAACTTGATGAGCTAGAAACTTTCGTCGGCTCAAAAAAAACAAAATCTGGCTTTGGACAGCAGTAAATCACTTCAAACAAGGTATTTTAGCGTGGGTTTTGGGCGACCATAGCGCCGAGACTTTTCGACCGTTATGGGATATTGTGGGTACTTGGCAATGCTATTTTTATGTCACGGATGGATGGTTGGTCTATCCAGGCTTTATTCCTGAAGGCGACCAGATTGTTAGCAAGACTTACATGACACGAGTTGAGGGGGAAAACACCCGACTGCGCCACTATCTCGCTCGATTGCATCGTAAAACGCTATGTTATTCCAAATCAGTACAAATGCTGAGGTATTCAATTCGATTGTTACTTTATTATCTCCGATTTTGGGATGTTCCGATTCCTCAATGATTCATACCGCGATTATGCAACGCCTTTTTAACTTATGCAGTCACCACCTTGTCTTACCTTGATTACCATGAGGTGATAGTTGCAGCGTGAATTAACTTATGCAGATACAATGCAATCTGGAAATGCTTATGGGACGTATGGCTACAAATATATAAGTAGAACGGCTTAAATAATTCACGCTATGTCCGCAGCGAATGAAACGAAGTGGAATGTTCGCGTAGCGTGCCGTAGGCTCTAGCAATCGCAACGGTTTTGACGATTTTACAATCTGTTACATAGTTAGGTTTATTCTCACCGACTTACTTATATCAGTTCGGCTTTATCTATAGAGATATAATCTTCATATGTCTGCGGAAAGTGGGTTTTTCCTTCTCTAAGGAGAATCTTATTTGTTTTGCTCAAGAGGTGCTGACGTCATTTTTATGTAACCAGGAATTCTCTCAAAATCTTGGAACCATCGCTGAATATTTGTATATTCTGATAAATCAAAACCTCCTTCGTGGGCTACATGTGTATATGCATACAAGGTAATATCCGCAATTGTCGCGTTAGCCCCAAGAAAGAACTTATTCTTCGCTAGGTGTTGTTCCATGACTGAAAGAGCTTTATGTCCACCAGCTTGCTTTGTATGATATTCTGCTTCACGCTCTTTGGGCAAACCCAAGTACTTATTGATATACCTAGCTGTTGCAATATAGGGTTCATGACTATACTGTTCAAAAAATTGCCACTGCAAGATTTTAGCCCTTTCATATTTATCTTTTGGTAGGAATTGAGTTTCTTCTGCCAAGTAATTTAAAATCGCATTGGACTCCCACAAATAACTACCATTATCCAACTCGACTACTGGTATTTTTGCATTTGGATTCATCCGCTTAAATTCTTCGCTATGAGTTGCACTAGCAAGGATATCAACGTGAACCCATTCATGCCTAATACCAAGAAACTGCATCAATAATTTAACTTTGTAACAATTTCCAGATAGCATATCTCCAAAGACTTTATACATGACAAGTACCTCTGTTTTCCTGATTTCCTTAATATTAAATATATAAAAATATCAAAAATCCTTCAAGGATTATCTAAAATAATTACAGGCAATAGAGTCTATAACCATAGGAGTTGGTAAGTTTTTTAATTCTTATCTCTTCTCGAATTTTACCAATCACTAATTGAGTAATTAAGGTGATTTTGCTCTGCTGTATCCACTCACCCACTCAACTGAAATCGGTCTGAAGGGGTGACGAAAATATCTAAAACACAGACTCAATAAGCTTCATAGCCCTTTCTATAGAAATTCCATTTATTGCGATTTCATCTTATGAGTTCTGCCACTAAATCAATACATTTGTACCTCAGTTCAACCCATGTTTGACTGTAAATTCCAACGTAAAAGCTACTATGTTTACGTACTTGACGGCCAGGTTCTTTCGCGATGTGCCAGTTGCGTAAGTCCTGACTACTTTAGAGATACATTAGTACTTCCATAGCAATAGCTGGCAAAATCAAATTAATACTGCGCCTATTACTCTTCTAACCAATAGAGTAAACCCAGAGAAGTAACTCCTCCAAAAAAGTGAGCGCCAATCATATTAATGTTTGCAAACATTACAAAAATATCTAGCGAACGAATGACATTTTCTGCTTGATAAATTGCAACACCTTGAGGCTGTGCTACTGCTTTACCCAATATAATTGCAACTGTCGTTTCCGAAGCAATAAAAGCTATTAATAACCCTACCAAACTCACCAGCAATCCAATTCGTAAATTTTGAATTACATCTTCCTTTTTGGGATGATTTTGAGAATTTGGCGTTTGTAAAAGTTTAGCCATTTTTCGATAACGCAAAGCCCAATAGACTCGAAAGCACAGCAATAAAAGACCAACAATAGCCAAAAATATCCCAAAGCCTATACCTGCATTGCTTGTCTGAGTAGTAATGTTACGGCTAAAACACGCCAACAATACAGCAATGCCAGAAATACCACCAAGTATTAACTGTACCCAAAAACTAATTTGACTTACTAAACGCAATGTAGCAGCAAATTTTTGTTTGCTTGGTGGATGTGAAAGTGATTCTAAATTATCTATCATATATAAGATTGATACCCATTAAGTAGATATTTTCAGAAAATATAGTAAATTGGAGCTTAATTTCATCTATCTATATAAAAACCATTAATTCACTAATGAATGTATTTAATTTTTGAAATATCAGGTTTTTATGGGAAAGAGTTTATCTAATAAAAACTCACAACTAGGTATTGACTTACTTATAAATTAGGGAGTAAAAGTGGAAAACTAGTGGAGAATAGGTCTTTTTGGTAAAACCTATTACTTAAGAAAGAGACTAGGAAATCTATAGATAGAATATTTTCCCAAGCATATCTACCTTAAATTTGAGATACCACGGTAGTCTTATCTCAAGCATATAAATTTTTACAAATGATTTAGGACATCTGTAGTATTATTTAATTCAGGAGTAGCTGAACTAGAAACCCCAGATTTTGTAATATACTTTAGTTCAAAGCTGCTGCTACTTGAATAGCTAGTTTCTGAGGATTAAATGGTTTACTAATTATGCCTTTGACATCTATATCTTTGAATAGACGTTCGTTATTAGTGCGTCCTCTAGCTGTAAGTAAAATCACAGGTATATGTTTAGTTATTTGATTAGCTTGTAGTTTCTCAAAAGTTGTCAAACCATCCATATAAGGCATCATTACGTCCAAAAGGATAGCATCAGGTTGAGATGATTGAGCTAAGAGTAATCCTTGATTACCTGAAGTAGCAGTTAACACCTTCCAGCCGCCCATAATTTCTAGACAAGTCTGAATCAATTGACGGATGTCATCTTCATCATCAATAACTAAGATTTGCTTAGAGGTCATTGTTATTATCTTCCTATTTTAATTATTCTTATTCCTGAGTTATTTAATTCTTTCGGTGTAATGAGGGTATTGTTTAGATATACCATTCTCTTAAGATTGATTTTTATGGTAAAACTTGAAAGTGGAAAACTAGGGTAGAAGTTTAATAAATAGATAGCATAAGCAGAAGTAATATGAAATGTGGAGATTAACGCGATGGGCTTTGCCCCGCCTTTGGCGATTCTCCTACGGAGACGCTATGCGAACGCAACTACAAGGTTATAGCATTGCATTATTAACGGTTTTACTAGCTTTACTGCTGACACTGCTTCTATGGCAGCTACACAGGCTGAATTCCATTTATCCACTGTTTTTAGCTGCTGTCATGGTTAGTTCCTGGTATGGTGGCTTAAACCCAGGACTGTTAGCAACTTTTTTCTCTGCTATCGTCTGCGCCTACTTCCTTTTACTCCCTTTCTATTCTTTGTCTGTTGCTGGGTTTGGTGCGTTGGGGTTGCTTCAGTTTGTGCTAGTAGCATTGTTGATTACCTTACTTAACACTGCACTACGTCAGGCGCGATCGCAAGCTCAAATGAACGCGCGAGTAGCCCAACAAAATTACGAGTCTCTACTTAAAACTCAAGACAGTCTGCGTCAGAGTGAAGAACGTTATCGGTTGCTAATAGAAGGAGTAACTAATTACGCAATTTTCATGTTAGCTCCAAACGGTAACTTTACTAGCTGGAACATTGGAGCCGAAAGTATTTTAGGCTATCAAGAAGCAGAAATTATTGGTCAACCTTTTGAGCGCATTTTTTCACCAGAAGCAATTGAGCGCGGACAACCACAACAAGCATTGAGCAAAGCCGTAACTGAAGGTTTTTCTAAAGAAAATCGTTGGCATCTCCGCAAAGATGGGACATTTTTTTGGGCGCATTGTGTAATCACACCTTTACGAGATGAAAATGGAAATCTGCGCGGATTCTCTAAGATTATGCAAGATATTACTGAGCGCAAACAAGTTGAAGAAGAAAAAGAGCAATTGCTGCTGCGAGAACAAGCTGCACGCGCTGTTAGCGAAGCGGCGCAAAGTGCAGCAGAAGCTGCAAACCGTTCCAAGGATGAATTTTTAGCAATAGTTTCCCATGAATTACGTACCCCCATGACTGCAATTATTGGTTGGGTGGGGATGTTGCAAACGGGTGCGCTAGATGAAGCTAAAGCAACTCTTGCACTTGAGACAATTGAACGCAATGCTAATTTACAAATGCAACTTATTGAAGACTTACTTGATATTTCGCGTATTGTAAGAGGAGAAATTTCACTCTCCATTGATTTGGTAGATTTAGTAGAAGTAATTACAGATGCGATCGAGGTTGTACAATCATTGGCAGATGCAAAGGATATTCAAATTGAAACTATACTTGATACTTCAATAGCAAAAATTTCGGGTGACTCAGATCGCTTGCAACAAGTTATGTTAAATCTACTCACCAATGCGATCAAATTTACACCCAACGGCGGACGGGTTAAGGTGCGGTTGTCAAAGGAAATTTCCCAATGTTCAATTCCTAGCTACGTTCAAATTACTGTGAGTGATACTGGTAAGGGTATCAGTGCTGACTTTTTACCTCACGTTTTTGAGCGCTTTTGCCAAGCAGATAGTAGTCATACTCGGTCAGATAAAGGACTAGGTTTAGGGCTAGCGATCGCCCGTCATATAATAGAACTGCATAGTGGCACAATCCAAGCCCAGAGCCAAGGAATAGGTGAAGGAACAACATTTACAGTCAAGTTGCCTGTTTGAGCTTAATACGATCAGAGTTTGTTACAACTTTACTGGGTTATAAAAAAGACTGTAATATCCATTTGGAAAATGATTGTAGATTTTTTCTACTATCTTTGGAAGGAAGTTTTCTACTAATTTAGAGTGATTAAGAATAGCGATCGCGTAAAGAATGAATGTAACCAGACTGAAAACCAACAGTAGAAAGTCGTGAGCATCATTAATGGGATGATTGCAAAAATATTCTTAAACCTTGCCTTTGATAGATGTTATATAAAACTGAAAAGGAGATAACCTAAGTTAGATAAATTTGATGACAGTGCTTAAGGTTGCTTCTCCAAGCAAACATTTTCATGAGAATTCTGTTAATTGAAGACGATTATTTGCTTGCTCAAGCTGTAGCTACAGCTCTTACCAAACAAAATTATGTGGTCGATATTGCTGCTGATGGTGAAGCTGGTTGGGAATTGATAAGTGTTTGTAACTATGACCTGATTTTGCTAGATGTGATTCTGCCAAAGCTGGATGGTATCAGTCTTTGTCGGCAATTACGCCAGTCAGGACATCAAATGCTGATTCTGCTTTTGACAGCAAAAGATACTAAAACAGATAAAATTATCGGTTTAGATGCCGGAGCAGACGATTATGTAGTCAAACCATTTGACTTTCAAGAGTTATCAGCTCGGATTCGTGCTTTACTGCGTCGGGGAAATACTTCTTTACCTCCTATTTTGGAATGGGGAAGCTTGCGTCTCGATCCTAGTACTTGTGAGGTAACTTATGCAGATATTGTACTAAATTTAACGGCAAAAGAATTTAGTCTTTTAGACCTATTTTTACGCAACAACCAGCGCATCTTTAGCCGGAGTGCAATTGTAGATCAACTTTGGAGTGCTGAAAAAGATCCACCTGAAGAAAATACGATTAAATCTCATATCAAAAGCTTAAGACAGAAGCTAAAAGCAGCAGGTGCTAACTATGATTTTATAGAAACTGTTTATGGAATGGGTTATCGCTTAAAAGCTCTATCGAATGAACAAAAATGTCAGAAAAATCAGCAGGAAACAGATTTAAAACAACAGAAAACTCTCCTAACAGCCATTGCTCAACAGCTGGAAAATTTTAAAGTTAAGGTTGGTTCGCGCATTACAGTATTGAACTTAGCTGCTGATGCTTTAAGAAAAGGTTTACTAGATGTTGAACTAAGGCAAAAAGCAGAGCAAGAAGCTCACAAGTTAGCTGGTTCTTTAGGTAGTTTTGGCTTCCCCAAAGGCTCGTTATTAGCTAATGAAATAGAAGATATATTTCAAAATCTAAAATCTACTAGCCAAGCTAAATGTTTTTATTTAGATAAGCTTTTGATTAAGTTGCAACGAGAGCTAGAAAAAACTCCAGTTGAACAAAGACAAAATTTACTATTAGTAATTAGCAACGATCGCCAAGTAGTAGAGGAATTGATAAAGGAAGTTGAAAATCAGGAACTACAAGTTAAAATTGCAACTAATCTCACTACAGCCAGAAATATAATTCCATCTTTAAATCCCGATGTGGTACTACTGGATCTTGATATTCACAAAGATAGTTTGAAGTTATTAACAGAATTATCCCAGCGATTGCCACTGCCAGAAATACCAGTGTTAGTTTTTACAGAGCGAAATAATTTTAGCTATCGCGTTGAGGTTGCACGAGCTGGCGGACGTGGTTTTTTACAAAAATCTATGCCTCCTAGCCAAATTTTAGAGTCAGTTAGTCAAATATTAGAACAAACTTGTATTATCGAAGCGAGAGTAATGGTTGTAGACGACGATTCACAGACATTAACTTTTATACAACAATCTTTAGAACCATTAGGACTGACTCTAAAAACTCTTGAAGACTCACGATATTTCTGGGATAATTTGACAGAATTTTCTCCAGATTTGCTAATTTTAGATGTGGAAATGCCCCATATCAATGGCATTGAACTTTGTCAGGTAGTACGTAACGATCCCTACTACAAATTTTTACCAGTGCTGTTTCTGGTTGAGAATGTAAACACAGATATTGTCGAGCAAATATTTGCGATCGGTGCTGATGATTGTATAAGCAAAACTGCTAAAAACTCACAACTAATTACTCATGTATTGAACCGTATCAAACGAACATAACCAGTTAGAAAAATAGCTTAAGTAAATAAAAATAACCAAACACATGAATAACCCTCAACATCAGCCAAATGAAAAAACTTTCTGGAGTAAATTTAGTACTAATACACTAGTTCGATTCTTACTGTTTGCTGCTTGTGGTTGGGTATTAGTCAAAGTTTTTTGGTACTTCAAAGATGTAGTTTTTATATTTACCTTTGCAACAATTTTAGCACTCATTCTTAACTATCCTCTACGCTACCTGGAACGGTTCTTGAAGAGAGGTCTTGCCTTGGGTACAGTTATAGTCATCAGTTTATTAACAATCATTTTTATATTTGTATTTGTTGGTAATGTATTAATTACACAACTCCAACAATTAGTAGGTTTATTATTACAAATTATTAGTTCTAATAACAATCCTATTAATCAATTACAAAGCATATTAGCCACTCGAAATATTCCCATAAATTTAGAGGCAATAGAAACACAAATTCGCAACTGGTTTGTGTATGGAATGAATATGATTTTAGGTTTTTTACCCAATTTCTTAGAAAGTTATGTTGGATTTATCATTATTATTGTAATTGCCTTTTTTATGCTGACTGATGGAGAGCAAATCTGGCAACTGATTCTTAAGATGATTCCCCATAATCAACGCGATCGCTTTGCAAAATCTATTCAAAAAAACTTCATTGGTTTCTTGCGAGGTCAATTGCTAATCTCATGTATTCTGAGTATTGCTACTTTTTTAGTTTTCGCACTTCTTCGTGTTCCATTCCCGTTTTTGCTAGCTATAACTGTGGGACTTTTTGACTTGATTCCTGGTATCGGAGCTACACTAGGAGTTAGTTTGGTTTTTCTAATTATCTTAGTACAAAGCGGTTGGATTGTTGCTATTAAAGTATTGATAGCGTGTATAGTTTTGCAACAAATTCAAGATAATTTCATTGCACCTCGTGTAATGCAAAGTACAGTTCACTTAAATCCTATAGTAGTATTTTTTGCTCTTTTAATTGGTACAAAAATAGCTGGGTTATTAGGAGTATTCCTTTCTATACCAATTGCTGGAGTTATTGTAAGTTTGTTAGATATTGAGGAATTAGCAAACTAATTAAAAAATTGAAAATTAACTTATTTATTTGAATAAATAAGAAATTGTGTAATTCAAATGTATGTTTTAGTTTCGGAATTGCTTACATTGGTATTACGATTAGTCCAATTTCGCAACGCCCGAAAACTAATTAAAGCTGCTAATCCTGCCCCCAGAGAGTCCATAATTAAATCAATAATGGTGTCATCCAAGCTTTCAATCACTTGAGTATTGAGAATTTTACCAGCAGACCATTCTGTAACTTCCCACAAAGCACCAATGGCAATTCCAAAACTGGTAATTGTCACTAAATATAAGAGTGTATGATTACGAAAGATATTCAGCATTGAACCATAGACTAAAAAACTGAGTGCGAGGGTAATTGCAAAAGTCGTATAAGCATGAACAATCTCATCATAGGGACCTGGCATACCAAAGAAATCCCATACCCAACCAGTAGCATTTAGCAATGCAGCCAAGACAAATAGAAAATCAAACAAGGTGGGTAATTTATCATCTTGAATGACAAAGACAAAGGATATAATCAGGAAGACGGCAAGACCAAAGGCATTTGTCCATTTACCTTGAACTGCTGCGACTATGACAAGAATTGTTAATAGAGCTTGTCCTACCCACGCAATAATTCGATAACCTTTCCAATTGAGATTTTTCATTTTTTTCTTTCAGCTAAGGTCTGATTTTTTAAAGCTTGAATTGTACTGTCATATTGCTTTTGCACATCCTGGCGATCTAGTTCTTCTGGTAAACCGTCTTGGCTACCGCGCAAAATCATCTCTGCATGACGCTGTAAAACTACTTGGTATTTAGGATTGTTGATGTAAGTTGCAATATTCTCAATCGCTTCTAATAAACGAATGGTTACTGATGTATCAGAGCGTGCATATTGGCGAATTCCATTAAAGGCACTATCAACCAATCCCTCAAATGTTACCCCAAAGGCGATCGCACGTAATTTATGATCTTCATCGTAGCGGTAGGGTGAAGGAAAATCTTTTTGGGCTAAACGGGACAGTCCAGCGCCTAGTCTATCAACACAGCGAATAGCAGTAAATGGGTCATTAATCCCTGGAGAAAGCGCACGTAGGGCAATTTCTACTAACTGATCGATGGGAAACTCAATATCTTGTTGTTCGCTACGTTCTTTACCCAAAATAAAGCAATTATTGATTTGTTTGGTAAATTTTTTATTAACAAATTTACCAGGAAAAACCATAACTAAATGACTGTCCTTAACAATAAACTTTCCTGGTTGAGACTCAACGCGCAATAAAAGATTATTTTTTCGGGCAATTTTCATCAATTCTTCGTCATCAATTGCTTGTATGTAACCATTCTTATTAACTATTACAGGACTTGCAACCAAGTCAAAATTGTCAGGTATTTCTGCAACTTCTTGTGCGAATGGGTCACTACGTCCGATTTTTGTGGGAAATAAGCGATCAATGGCTTTATCTAAGTCATCACTAACGTTTTCGATGATGTGCGAAGCCTGAATTATTGTAGAAGCATGATCGATAAAATAAATCAAAACTCCGATGCTAATAATTGCCAGTAAAATACCGCAGGTAACCGAAATTTGCGGTACAAACTCACTATATCCATCTCCCTCACCATGAATAGTCCGAAGTATGAGCAAGCAGTAGATAAACGTACTTATAAATGTGCCAAGGACAACTTGATTGCCAGTGTCCTGCATGAAATTACGCAGGAGACGGGGACCAAAATTGGAAGCAGCTAACTGAAGCGCCACGATTGTAATTGAAAAGGCAGTAGCAGCAACGCTAATCATTGAACCTGCAACTGCTCCTAAAACCGATCGCGCTCCATCTGCTCCACCAGTGTAGCTCCACCAATAACTAATACCCGCCTTACCTGTGCGATCGAGCATTAACATTGTGAATGCCAACGCAGTGGTAAGTATAGCCATAATTGAGGGAATGAACCAATAACTTGAGTGGAGCGTATCCCACAGTTTGCCTAATTTGACATTTTTCATGTTTCATTATTCACCTTTGCAGAATCGACTTTACTATTGCCATCATCTTGCTTTTGAGCAAGTAACCTGAGTGAACTGCTAATGCTGCGGGGTTTTGGTACTTCACCTTTACCAGATGGCCAACCTTCACGCTGACGGGAGCGTAGACGCAAAGCAGCTTGTCGCCAGACATCGCCATCTGTCTCTTCGGTCTGGTCGTGGAATAAAATTTGTTGTGTGGGGAAAGGCAAATCAATGCCATTTGCAAGGAGTTTTTTCTTAATAGCAGTAATCACTTTATGCCAAGCTGCGGAGATTTCTGCATTCCTAAACTTTCCTCAATTAATTAATATTTGCTAACATCAACGCTGTGAATTTTGATGCAATAATTCTTGAATTTCCTCCCGCAAAGCAGCAATTTCACTCTGAAGCATTTGAATTGATTTTGCTCCAGCTAACTCGGCTTCATCATCATCAGCATCACGACCAATAAAAAAGGTCGCTAAAGTTGCAGTGACATAACCAAACACGGCAAAAGCATATAAGGCTAAGAAAAAGCAAAGTACTCGTCCTTCGGGCGTTTTGGGCGAATAGTCAGAACCCATTGTTGTCATTAGCATTGCTGTCCACCAGAAAGCAGTGCTGTAATCGTGCAGCCCTGATTCCCCAGGAACTTCGTTTTCAAAGGCATACATCCCTGCTGCTCCTATGACAGTAACGATCGCAGTCAATGCCACAACATAACCAAACCCTCGACGGCTAATACTGGCTCCTAAAACCCGCATTCCTCGGTTAGCACGAGTCATGACTCGCAACAGTTGTAGCCCTCGCACAACCCTGGTTGTTCGTAATATCCGTATAACTCGTATAATCCGAAAACTACGTAGTGCTGGCAACATCAGAGAAATAGCTGTTAGCCAGTTGTTTTTGATATAAAAAATTTTATGAGGAGCGATCGCTAGTTTCAGGAGAAAATCTAAGATAAAAATAATCCAAATAGTGATGCTAACGGCTTCCAGGAAAGGATTTAACCCCCAGACTATCTCGATGATGAATAGTGCCAGCCATACAAAACCCAGCACCAGCATTGGAATTTCTAGCCAATCTTCCAACTGTTGCAAGACTTCGCCGCGTTCTTTTTCTAGGGCTTGCTTTTGGGAAAGCTTTGGACTACTCATAAATGGGCTTATTGTTTACTCGCAGGTGGTTCTAGCACGTTGACATCAACTAAAGGTGTGACATTTAAATCCTGTTTCAATAATTGAGCTTGAATTGATTGGGTGAGGCTAGAGCCTATTTCTTCATTAGGCAAGTCTTGCAATTCCTCTAAAACTTTCCCAACTTCTCGATTAGAAACGTGAACAATCACTACATCAATGGGTTCTTCTGCATTTCCTTCAAGTCGTGCCAGATTTGTCCCATTATGAGATTTGGTAATATCGATAACAGTTTTTCCATTTCCCTGTGGTACTTGGATAATGAGTTGACGCATTTTCACCTCCTACCGCTAACCATCTTGCTTTTTCAGGCAACAACTCCACTACCCAAAGAAAGATTTTTTTAAAGATGTATCTCATACTCAATTAACGCTTGATTTTTGTCCGTAAAATGGATGCATAGTAAAATAACTGATGCTTAAGGTAGCAAAAAAGGTTATGTAAATAAAATTTCATTAATTTATCGTTTTAGACTCAGATTAAATCTAAATAGTGGAAAAGCCGTGGATAATTCCGCTAAATTTTTCTTCTCAAAAGCAAGTTTTAGATTTTATTAGTTAGATTTATAATTGAAATCATTTACATGTAGCTCCTAAAACTTAAATACGATGCAGAAATCTCATTAATTATTAAACCAGAATTTTCTATACATCAATCAATTATTTAAATATAATTTAGTCATATTTGATGGGAGCCAACTACATTTATAACGATTTTTATGAAGGAGATGTTATGGCATCTGGGTGAGAATTTTTAGGAGTGACGCTAGCAATAATCCAAGCCCGAATCCAAGCAAAACGTATCTTTTGGGAACGTTAAACCATAAATGCAGAAGTCGTCAATAAATTATGATACTCTTTGTGGGTGTAGCATTTCCCGTGGCTGAAATCAAATAGCCCTAGCAAGCGATCGCCTATTTCGCAGACTCAAAAATATCTGTACCAATCCATAATCACTACCCTGCCAGTAGACTTAAGAACCCGCTTCATTTCCGCAAAAGCAGCCATCGACTATTTGCCCGACATCTTGTGTTGGAATCATCCGATGGCGATCGCTGATTCTCATGCTTCCCTCTCTCCCAGATGCTGAATCCATAAACACCGTATAAGCTACAATCAATATTTAAGCTGCAAAAATTATACCCCCATAAATCCTATGGAAAGTCAGAAGATTATAGCCCTACAAAATATCTTCAACTCTCGGCTAGATACCTTGAGTCATCTCTTAAAGGTGGGAGAGAGTCATTTCTCAGATGATGTAGAATCTCTATTGCAGCGCCGCATAGCACCTGATATGTTGCCTTTTGGCACACAAATTGCATTTACTTGTAATCAACCTCGCAACTTTGCATTATGGTGCTTAGGACAGTCGGATAATAACCTGAACCCTAACGTAGCATCTTTAGCTCAGGCTCGTGATTATATTTCATCCACTCAGGAACTCCTGAAAACTATCAATGTTGATGATTCTAAGCTTTCCGAAATAAAGCGTATGGATTTTGGACAAGGGCTATACATAGAATTATCTGGAATTTCCTATGTGGATGATTTTTTGATGCCCAACTTTTACTTCCATCTAGTGACAGCTTACGATATCTTGCGTATGGCAGAAGTACCTATCGGCAAGCGTGATTTTATGATGCATTTGGTACCTTTTATCAAACACCAAGGAGACTCATAATTCTGATTGTTTCCAGGATTCCTATGGTATTCCCTTGATTAGTTATTAAAACCCTTCCTTTGGGAGGGGAGAAAACTACTTTGAAGATTCGAGAAAAAGTCTCTATTTTGACAAAGTTTTGATTAGTCAGAATTTAACTCTCAAAATTTAGAATTGGTCCGATAGGTACAATGCGATTGGGATTAATATCCGCCATACTTATATAGTAGCCGCGTTTGATATGGTCGAGGTTACAGGTAACTTTAAATTCAGGAATATTATACAAGTTTTTTAGATAATTCCACAGGTTGGGATAATCCACTATTCGACGTAAATTGCATTTAAACAGACCATAATATACAGAATCGAAACGATACAGGGTAACAAACATGCATATATCCGCTTCTGTAAGGTTGTCCCCACACAAATAACGCTGTTTTCCTAAGATTATTTCCCATCGATCTAAACTCTCGAAAAGTTCTGTCAAAGCTTGTGCGTATGCTGCTTGAGAGGTGGCAAACCCAACTCGATACACTCCCAAATTAATTGGTGTGTAAATTGCATCGATGGTTTGATCGATTTGCTGTTGTAATTCAGGTGGGTATAAATCTATTTTCTGGGTTGCCAAAGCAGCAAATTCTACATCCAACATCCGCATAATTTCGCGGGATTCATTATTGACGATGGTTTGAGTTTGCTTATCCCACAATACAGGAACCGTAACTCGTCCCGTAAATTTGGCATTAGCTTTGAGATAAATCTCTTGCAAGTATTGCGCATGATTAGCAGTATCGGGAATCGTTCCTGGTGCATCCGAAAATATCCAACCCTTTTCGCTCATAACTGGATCGACAATCGAAACCGCGATCGCGTCCTGTAACCCTTTCATTTCCCACATAATTAGGGTACGATGCGCCCAAGGACAAGCCAAAGCAACATAGAGGTGATATCTTCCTACTTCCGCTTTCAATCCAGAATTGCCATCTGCGGTGATACGACTGCGAAATGTGGTAGGTATAGGATGGAACTCACCTTTTTGAGTACGCTGATTCCCGTCTGCTATCCACTCACCTGCAAGCATGATTCCTGAAGCCATAAGTTATCTCCTAGGTGGGATGATGTCATTATTTTGGCTTCCCGAATTTAGGAATACACCTGTCTTGGGGAATAGTCTGAGTGTGGCAAGTGTTGTATTACTCCCGTTGTTACCAGAATTATTGTTATTAACCTCGGAATTCCTCCATAACGGACATTTCCACACATACAACCGCCAGTAACATGTATTATTATGAAAATATATCCCTTCGTTATTACTGTTCGTAATTGCTATCTCAATATATCGTTTTCAAGTATCTTTTCCCTATGATACAAAAAGCAAGGTAAAGCGCAAGAAAGTCCAATCCCAAGAGTTAATGCAACGTAGGCGATCGCCCACCAGCGAGAAGTTCCCAAACGTTTCAATTCAACCCATACAAAACCAAAAAATACTAATCCACTAATTATTAAATCGCTTGCGAATATGGCTGCAATATTATTTGCAAATGCTCTTTGAAAGAATAAAGGTAAGGAAACTAAAGCTGTTGGGTCTTGAAGCGCCCAAAACCAAGGCGTGATAGAGCCTGCGATCGCAAGCAATAAATAGAGGGTTTTTATGGAGTTAAATGATTTTTTTGCTGAGATATTAGTTGATTGCAGCATAGTTTTTATCTCTCAAGTTAGTATGACAATATTGTGACAGGCAGAGATAATCAAAACAATTACCTAGTAGGTAATCAAAACTGTCAATATAAATAATTCTCATCATGAAACAGCCTTTAACCGTTTCCAATTCCAAGCTTACCCAATCCTTTGGAGCACTCCTCAAACTATGGCGCAACCAAAGGGGATTTAGTCAACTCGATTTAGCTGTCACGAGTCAAGTTTCTCAGCGACATATCAGTTTTTTGGAATCAGGGCGAGCTAAACCCAGTCGGGAGATGATTCTGCAATTGGCTACTGTCCTGGAAATTCCCTTGAGGCAGCAAAATTTGATGCTAACAACAGCAGGATTTGCCCCTATTCATACCGAAACCGATATGATAGCTCCTGAGATGACATCGATTCGTAGAGCGATCGATTTCATGTTGCAAAAGCATGAACCATTACCAGCGATTGTAGTCGATCGCTACTGGAATCTAATCCTAGCTAACAACGCAGGTACTCGACTACTCACCACTTTTATTGATGCAGATAAGCTACAAACAACCTTCTGCGTGGATGGGAAAATCAATTTAATGCGGGTTGTGTTCCATTCCCAGGGGTTACGTCCATTCATTGTTGGTTGGGAAGATTTTGCCCACCATTTACTGCAACGACTGCATCGAGAAGCACTTGCAGAAGGAGAAACTGAGTTATCCACTGCTTTGCTCAAGGAACTAATGAGTTATCCAGGTGTTCCTGAGATTTGGCATACCTCAAATAAAACCCCACAAAATACTTTGCTGTTGAGTATTCACCTCAAAAAAAATGATTTAGAATTGCAGTTTTTCTCAACTATTGCCACTTTAGGTACTCCCTATGACATCACACTTCAGGAATTACGAATTGAATGTTTATTTCCCGCAGATGAAGCGACTGAACATAATTGGCAACAGTTAGTTAAATAAGAAATTGATGACAAATTTCATCATCTGACTGATAAATATACATTTCACAAATCGCTTAATTTTCTTGATACTCACCAAATTGCTGGATAAGTTTTGCAACTAAACCTGTCCATCCAGTTTGATGACTAGCACCAATACCTGCTCCATTGTCACCGTGGAAATATTCATAAAATAAAATAAAATCTTGCCAGTTAGGGTCATTTTGAAACTTTTCTGCACCACCATAAACAGGTCGCTTGCCAGAATCATCTCTCAGAAATATTCTCATTAATCTTTGTGATAATTCCGCAGCAACTTCCCAAAGTGTCATCATTTTCCCCGAACCCGTGGGACATTCCACTTGAAAATCATCTCCCAGGTAATAATGAAATTTTTGCAGAGATTCTATTAATATAAAATTAACTGGAAACCACACAGGACCACGCCAATTAGAGTTACCACCAAATAAACCACTACTGGATTCGGCAGGTTCATAATTGACTATAAATTGAGAGCCGTCAATATTAAATTTATAGGGATGTTCTCCATGAACTCTCGAAAGTGCCCGAATTCCATAATCTCCCAAAAACTCACTTTCATCCAGCATTTTTTGTAAAATTAATTTTAATTTATCCCTAGAAACAATTGCCAATAATCTCCTGGCTTCCATACCTTTTGATTCCATACAAGCTACATTTTTTCGCAAGTCAGGACGATTTTTGATAAACCATTCCAAACGTACTTTAAAGTCAGGAAGTATATTTAATATTTCTGGCTCAATTGTTTCCACGGCAAATAGGGGAATTAGTCCCACCATTGATCTCACTTTCAGGGTAATTTGTCTTTCACTCAGGTTTAAAACATCATAGAAAAATCCATCTGATTGATTCCACAAAGTATCTTCCCCTTCGCCAATATGGTTCATCGCATCGGCAATATAAAGGAAGTGTTCAAAAAATTTAGTAGCAATATCTTCATAAACAGGATTAGTTTTTGCCAGTTCTAAAGCAATTGTAAGCATATTCAAACAATACATTGCCATCCAACTAGTGCCGTCAGATTGGTTAATATGTCCACCCGTAGGTAAAGTGGCACTGCGATCAAATACTCCTATATTATCTAACCCAAGAAATCCCCCTTGAAAAACATTATTACCTTCAACATCTTTGCGATTTACCCACCAAGTAAAATTCAGTAATAACTTCTGAAAAACTCTTTCTAAAAATTGTCTATCTGCACGTCCAAACATCTTCTGTTCAATCTTATAAACACGCCAAGTTGCCCAAGCATGAACAGGAGGATTGACATCACCAAATGCCCACTCATAGGCAGGAATTTGCCCATTGGGATGCATAAACCATTCTCTTGTTAAAACATCCAATTGATTCTTCGCAAAATCTGGGTCAATCATTGCCAAAGGAATACAATGGAATGCCAAATCCCACGCCGCAAACCAAGGATATTCCCATTTATCAGGCATGGAAATAATATCTTCATTATTTAGGTGAAACCACTCATGATTTCTGCCATTTTTACGTGATTGAGGTGGAGGGAATGTAGCTAAATCACCTTTGAGCCATTTCTCGACATCATAATGATAAAACTGTTTAGTCCAGAGCATACCAGCAAAGGCTTGACGTTGCACATTTTGCATATCTTCGCTGATATCAAATGGCGTAATCCTCTGATAAAAATCATCTGCCTCTTGCTGTTTTTGAGCAAATATTTTATCAAAATTTTCATCAAAAGCTTCAGTTAATCTTGGGACATCACTTAAGCGCAATCTAATAGTTTTAGTTTCACCAGCACCAACTGTTAATAAATAATGAGCGGCTGCTTTTGTGCCTATTTTTTCTGGATTAACTGTCTCTTTTTGACCATGAACAAGATAATCATTAATTCCGTCTTTCACATATGTATTAGTATTATCAACTCCAAATATTCTTTTGGTATTTGTTTCATTTTCTGTAAATAAAAGCTCGGTTTCTCCCTCACAATATAACCATCTTTTACCTAAAATTGGGTGGAAAGCTGCGATAATATTCAGAGAGTTATCTAATTTAATTTCTTGTAGAGCAGGTTTATTAGTTTCCCCATCCCAAGACCAAGTATTACGAAACCAAAGAGTTGGTAAAACATGCAGTGTTTTCATTTCTGCACCTCGGTTAACTACTTTGATTTGAATCAAAATATCCTCAGCAGTGTTTTTGGCATATTCAACGAACACATCAAAATATTTGTTTTCATCAAATACACCTGTATTTAGTAGTTCAAATTCTGGCTCTTGACGACTTCTGCGTTGATTTTCTTTAATTAATTGGGAATAAGGGAATGCTGTTTGGGGATATTTATAAAGCGCTTTCATATAAGAATGAGTGGGGGTATTATCAAGATAAAAATAATATTCTTTGACATCTTCTCCATGATTTCCTTCATTCCCAGTTAAGCCAAAAAACCTTTCCTTGATAATGGCATCTTCCCCATTCCAAAGAGTAATAGCAAAACATAATTGTTGATGATCATCGGAAATACCAAAAATGCCATCTTCACCCCAACGATAGGCACGCGATCGCGCTTGATCGTGAGTAAAATAATCCCAGGCAGTACCGTTGGGACTATAGTCTTCCCGTACTGTTCCCCATTGGCGATCGCTTAAATATGGTCCCCATTTACGCCATTTTGCTTGATGATTCCGGGTTTGTTCTAATCTAATTTCTTCCTGGGTTAAATTTGTCATCTCATTTCCAGTCCCGTCCATATATTTTGCCCAATTAAAATTTACTAAGAATAGTTGACTATTTGACTTAAGTAGCATTTTTGCAAATATTAAGCCATGCGTTCAATTAGGCGATCGCCCACACGCAAAGCATTGGCAATAATTGTTAAGGTAGGGTTTACAGCAGCGCTGGAGCGAAAGAAACTACCATCGACTACATACAAATTATCAATGTCGTGGGTGCGACAATTAATATCCAACACAGAAGTTTTAGGATCTTCACCAAAGCGACAGGTACCACACTGATGTGCAACACCTTGCAAGGGCAATTTTTTGCGGAAATAAAAGGAAACAGGAATAATCCGTTCACCATAACCAATCATTTTCAATACTTGTGTCCAGCGATTGACTAGCCGATTGTAGGCTTCGGTATTATTTTCTGTATAATTTAACTGGATAGAATCACCCCGCAGAGTAACCCGGTTATTGGGGTCAGGCAAATCTTCAGCAGTTAACCACCAGTCTACCGAATGAGTGGCGATCGCCTCAAAAGCATTTTTTTCCTGAAAGGATAGTCCCAAAACTGAGGGAGACTCTTGAGCAATCATATCTGCATTCACTTTCCCCAATAACTGTACGTGACCCATGGGATAATCAAAATCTGCATCACCCCAGTAAAAATCATTAATTGCTAAGGTTTTTTGAAATTCCGTTAAATTGGGTTTGAAGCTGACTCCAATAATGGCTCCATTTTGATGCTTCATTAAATTTCGTCCCACCTGATCCGAACTATTTGCTAACCCAGAAGGATGGCGATCGTTAGCTGAACGTAATAACAAAGCAGCAGAATTGATTGCTCCACAGGAAACAACCACAATATCACTAGAAAAAATATGTGTTTCTCTATTAATTTCGGCTTCTACAGCAATGATTTCTCGTCCAGAAGGATTTGTATGTAGTAGTTTTACCTTGGCTTCAGTGATGAGGGTGACATTATCATACTGCTCTGCTGGACGTATACAACTCACATCTGCATCAGCTTTCCCATTTACTAAGCAAGGAAATCCATCACAGGTATTACAACGAATACAGTCACTTAAACGACGATTTACTTCATTTAACTTAATAGCAAGTGGTAAATAAAAGGGATGATAACCTTTTGTTTTCAGCAAATCATGAATTTCTTGAATCCGGGGTTCGTGGGTAATTGCGGGATAGGGATAATCTTCAGTTGTAGTTGGTTCTGTGGGGTCTAAACCACGCTGACCATGTACTTGATAAAGCTTTTCAGCTTGAGTATAGTAGGGTTCAAAATCCTTGTATTTGAGAGACCATTCTGGTGAAATTCCACCCTTGTGAATCACCCGTTCAAAGTCTTTTTCTCGCCAACGAAATAGGGCACCCCCATACACTTTAGTATTACCACCAACAAAATAACTTGTGCCCGGATGAATTGCATTTCCCTTTTGGTCATACCAAACTTCATGAGTATGATAATGCTCTTTTTGTACTACTTCTACCGTATTCCAATTAGCTTTCTCACGAGGTAAAAAAGAACCACGTTCCAAAATTAAAATTTTCTTGCCAGTGGGAGCTAGACGATAAGCAAGTGTACCCCCACCTGCACCAGTACCAATGATGATTACATCGTAGTGTGAAGTCGTCATATTATCATAGGCTCGCATTCTCAAGTTCTTTGTGGAAAACTAAAGCTCTCAAAGTAAATGAGGTTTATTTCCGAATGTGAAAATATTATGACGCAGTATAGAGATGGGAAAATGATATTTACCTAAATATTAATACTGAAAATACTAAGAGTTTGCTTAAATTTTTCTTAGGAAATTTTCAGCAGATTTTTAGGATTGCTCTATTGACTATTCTGTCTAAATAATTACTATTTTGCGATCGCACCTTGATACCATTTTTCTAAATTCCGGCTACAGATAATTCTCCCCCTGCTGTCTATGTGTAGCTTGAGTTTGGAGAATTAGTATTACTGCTAGATATCTAGTTGCAGCATTCAAAAAAAGCAATTGAAAAAACTTAATTTATTTTTTCTCAATTACTTCTTGAAGAAATGGTGATAGTTCACTATTTAGCCGACCAGAACGCACAAGTTCAGCATAGGTATCGGCTTCAACTGAAAGTAGTTCTTGACGCAGTTGCTCCATGATAAAATCTTGCAAATTTGGATATTCATCCTGTAATTTCTCGATTTCTCCTTGCAAGCATTCAAGTTCTCCTCGAATAAGTGTTTCTTGGTAGCGACAAAATTCTGGATCAATCCCTCGACGTTGCTCAATTTGACTTAAATGTTGGAGTACTTGATTTAAAGCATTTTCACGCGCAACTGCTTCTAAATATTGTTGACGTACTGGTTGATCACCCAATAATTTCAACCCTTTTAGTAAAGGTTGGATGGTTAATCCTTGGACAAGTAGTGTAAACAACACTGCACCAAATACCGTAGCAATTAACCCTTCCCGATCTGGTAAATTAGCCGAAACACTCAACGCTAAGGCAATGGAAACAGCACCCCGTAATCCGCCCCACCAAAGGACTGTTTGGTCTGGTAGAGTAATCTTATTAACTACACGATTGCTCAAAAAGCCTAATAGATAAATAGCGATCGCGCGTGTAATAATCATCGCTCCCACTGTAATAGCGATCGCTTGTAAGTTGTCGCCCAAAATTGTAAAGCGAATTTGATCGCCAATCAGCAAAAACACAATCGAATTGACAAAAAATGCCAGAAATTCCCAAAATTCTGTGACAATTACCCTTGTACGGGGGTTCATACCAATTCGAGAGCCAAAGTTACCTAGAATTAGACCTGTAGTCACAACTCCAATCACCCCAGAACCACCCAAATCTTCAGTAATTAAATAAGTTCCGTAAGCAGCAACGAGGGTTAAAGACTGTTCAACTAAAGGTAAATCAAAGCGTTGAGTTAGATAAGAAATACCAAATCCAATTAAACCCCCAACAGCGATACCAATACCGACAACGCTAAAAAACTGTAGCAAAATTGGTTTGATTCCCAATTCCGCAGTCCCCGTAGACAGCGCAATTAAAAAACCAAAGGCAACAACAGCCATGCCATCATTAAATAAGCTCTCACCTTCCATTAAAGTTGAAAGCCTTTTATCAGTTCCTAATTCCCGAAATAATGCAGTTACAGAAACCGGATCCGTAGCAGAAAGACAAGCTCCAATTAGCAAAGCAGTTGAAAGAGAAATTCCTGCTAGTTGATTTAACCCAATTGCGACTCCAGCAATAGAAATTATTACCCCAACAATTGCAAACAAACAAATTGGGAATAAATCCTGCTTTAAATCTGCCCATTTTAAGTTCCAGGCAGCTTCAAATAACAGAGGGGGCAAAAAAATCGATAAAATTAAGCCGGGAGAAAGATTGACTAATCGCACATCTACTAGTGCTAACATCAACCCAACAATTACTAATAAAAGTGTGTAGGGGATACGACGAAACCAGCTAAATATTTGTGGTAGGGTTGCTACACTCAGAGAAACTAAAAGTACAAGCAGAAATTGCTTGAGATTTTCTTCAATTACCACTTCTCCAATTGCCGATTCAATCGCCATATTAGAATTACCCCGAAAGTTATAAGCTAATTTTAGTTAAATCATTGCCAGATGGCAGCCATTGAACAAAGCAGTCATAATTAACAGATTAAAGTCAAAGTTAAAATCTTAGGACTGATAAATGCTTGAGAGTGTGAGCGATCGCATCAAAAATTTTCAGCACAAAACTGTTGAATTGACTCAGTTAGAGCAACTACAAACCGAATTGTTAGAGGAATCTACACTTTCACCGAATTACCTCATTTTAACGGTTGGCTCTTGTATTATTGCAACCCTTGGCTTAATTACTAATAGTGCTGCCGTTATTATCGGAGCAATGATCATTGCACCTTTAATGCTGCCAATCAGGGGACTCGCTTACGGCGCACTTACAGGTAATATTTTACTCTTTCGCCGAGGGTTAATAGCTATTGTATTCGGAACCCTGCTATCAATTGGGTTAGCTTACACCCTAGAGATGTTAGTGGGAATTTCTGCTTTTGACACCGAAGTGCTATCGCGTTCTAAACCAACCTTATTAGATTTAGGGATTGCAGTGACAGCAGGTAGTATTAGCGGTTATGCCAAAACAAATTCTAAAATTTCTGGTAGTTTGGTGGGAACTGCGATCGCAGTGGCGTTAATGCCGCCTATTTGTGTTATCGGTTTGGGTTTAGCCTCTGCAAATTGGTCACTCAGTCAGGGAGCAGTTCTTCTTTATCTAACTAACCTTTTAGGTATTAGCCTCGCTTGTATGCTGACATTTGTAATTATGGGCTATTCTCCCATAAAGCGAGCAGGTGCTGCACTATTTTGGACATTATTACTTACAGGTATTTTACTGCTACCTCTAAGTGTCACATTCGCCCAATTAGTTCGACAAACAAATCTGGAAACCAGCCTCAAGAATGCACTACTAACTAAAACCATCACGTTTCAACGCTTGGAATTGCTCAAAATTAATACCAATTGGTTAACCAAACCTCCCCAAGTTCAGTTAATTGTGCGGACAAAAGTACCCGTGACTCCCAAGCAAGTTGGATTATTAGAAAATTTTGTGCAAAAAGAAATGGGGCAACCCTTCACTTTAGTATTTGAGGTTAGCAAAATTGAAGAGATTAGAAGAGAAACGCCTATTTTACCCTGATTTCTCTCCAAGGGTAGATAGTAGCATTTTGACATCTATCACCATCAATAGATGACTGTATTTTAAAATCAGAATACGTTTATAAATTTAGCCTTTATGGCAAGCTCTAGTTAGAGGAGTAGATAAATTTTGCTATTTGCTATTCGCGATCGCTTCAGGAATTTTAGACGACATAGGCTAGAACCAATACGGATAAAGCAAATACAAACAGAATTGCTAGAAGAATCTAGCATAAATGCAACTTACTTAATTTTGATTATTGGTTCCTGTGCTATTGCTAGCTTCGGTTTACTCAGTAATAGCACTGCGGTAATTATTGGAGCGATGATTATTGCACCATTAATGCTACCTATTCGTGGTTTAGCTTTTGGTGCATTGTCGGCTAATGTAGAGCTATTTCGTAAAGCTATTATTGCAATTATAGTCGGAACAGTATTGGGAATAGCAATCGCTTGCAGTCTCGGTTGGCTGGTTGGGATTGCGAACTTTGGGAGTGAAGTACTATCTCGTTCAAAACCTACCTTATTAGATTTGGGAATTGCAGTAGGTGCTGGGAGTATTAGCGGTTATGCCAAAGTTCAACCCAAGATTTCCACCAGTTTAGCAGGAACAGCGATCGCTGTCGCCCTAATGCCTCCTGTTTGTGTTATTGGTTTAGGAATATCACAAGCAAATTGGTCACTTAGTCAGGGAGCAACTTTACTTTATCTGACAAATCTGCTGGGTATTACCCTTGCATGTATGTTGACGTTTTTTATTGTCGGCTATTCTCCACTTCACAAAGCCAGAACACCTTTAATTCTGACTTTATTATTTATCAGTACCTTGCTGATTCCTTTAACTGTTAGCTTTAGTAGATTAGTTCAGCAAGCACGACTCGAAAGTAGTGTAAAAAAGATATTACTCAATCGTACCCTCACATTTCAACGCTTAGATTTAATTAAAAGTGATACTAATTGGTTAACAAATCCCCCACAAGTTCGATTAAGTGTAAGAGCCAAAGAACCAGTGACAATTACACAAGTCAGGTTATTAGAAGATTTTCTAGCAAAAGAAATGGGAAGACCTTTTACTTTAATATTTGAGGTTGGACAAATTGAAGAAGTTAGAAGAAATATGACAACTTTTAATTTAGAAAAATCTCAAAATTTAGAACAAAAATAATAACTTTAGGTAGAATTATTTTTTAATAAAAGCTAATAAAATACACGTAAAAAGACAGTGTTTCAATAGGTAATACAGATGAAGGCAGATATATCCGCAGTTTGGGACAAAATTCAGGGGATGATTAATGGATTTATTATCCTACTACCGAATATGGTGATAGCATTAATTGTTTTTGCTATCTTCCTCTATATTGCTAGATCAATTAAGAAAGTCGTCAAGCGTCTGACCCATAATCATCGCCAAGCCCGAAGTTTAGGAATGGTATTAGGAAGATTAGCACAAGGAACAACAATTTTAATCGGTTTATTTGTTGCCCTATCGATTGTGATACCAACGTTTAAAGCAAACGATTTAATTCAACTATTGGGGATTAGTGGGGTCGCAATTGGTTTTGCTTTTCGTGATATTTTACAAAACTTTTTAGCAGGTATTTTAATTTTACTCACCGAACCTTTCCAAATCAACGACCAAATTGTATTTAAAAACTTTGAAGGAACTGTAGAAAACATTCAAACACGCGCGACAACTATAAAAACATATGATGGTCGGCGAATTCTAATTCCTAATTCAGAGCTATTTACTAATTCTGTGACTGTCAATACTGCTTTTAATAATCGTCGGTTACAATACGATATTGGCATTGGTTATGGCGATGATATAGATATAGCCAAAGAATTAATTTTGGAAGCGATGCATAGTGTTAAAGAGGTTTTAAAAGACCCCGCTCCTGATGTGTTGGTGATGGATTTAGCCGAAAGTACCGTTAATATCCGCGCACGTTGGTGGATTGATCCACCACGACGTATAGATGATCTAACATCACGCGATCGCGTTCTCTGTGCAATTAAGAAAAAGCTCACGGAAAACGGTATAGATTTGCCTTATCCAACCAGACAAATTTTATTCCATGACCAAACCGAAGAGACGGATGGAGACAGATCTCGTCAACGTGAAGGTTGGGTTGCTGGTAAAGGTGAATTCCCAAAACCTCGCCGTATCAGCGATTCTATCAGGCACTTGGCACAAGTACAGGCGCAACAAAATGGCAAGGTTGATTCCCATATTACAAACGATGGAAAAACAGAAAATGTTAACTAAATATCTAACACTACCCTAGAACTTCCAGGTTGGGAAATACAAATCAACACCGAACCCTCATCAATCTCCGCAGTTGGTTCTTCCTGATAATTCACATTCCCCCCATTTATTTTACACATACAAGTTCCACAAACACCCACTCGACAACTAAAAGGTGGATTAATATCATGAGCTTCGGCAAATTCTAAAATACTGCCGTCCCCTTCCTGCCAATTCAATGTTTTCCCAGATTTGGCAAACACAATTTCTGCTTCTTTCACACCCTCACCAACAGTTACATCAAGTGATTGTTTTTCCGATGTAAGTTTCATGGGTTTACCAAAAGATTCAAAGAAAATTCTACTTTCAGATACTCCCGATGCCTTCAATCCTGTCATAATTGACTGCATAAAAGCTGGAGAACCACACAGGAAATATTCAGCTTCTTGCCCAACTAACTGTTGAATTAAAGCCGCATCAACATAACCAATACTATGATATTTTCCCGTATCTCCAGGAGTCGGACGACTATAGCGGTAATGCACATTTAAATGAGAATTTTGTTGGGAAATATCCATCATCTCATCACGAAAAGCATGATATCTGCCATCCCTAGCACCATGTACAAACCAAATTGAGCGATGAGGATTAATTCTAGTCACAGCTTTTGCCATACTAATCATCGGAGTAATTCCTACACCATTGCTAATTAATACCGCAGGTATGGATTTTTGCACATCTAGAACAAACTTCCCATTGGGTGGTTTGGCAGGAATTATTGAACCTTCGTGAATAAAATCATGCATAAAATTAGATGCTATTCCTGGTGGTACATCTAAGTCCTGGGGTGCTGGTTCGCGCTTAATTGAGAGACGATAATATTTGCAGGGCTGAGTATAATCAGAAAGAGAATAAGTACGAATTACAGGTTTATTTTGTCCAGGAATATCCAGTTTAATTGTTAAAAATTGACCTGGCTGGAAGTTAGGGATTTCCTCCTTATCTTCAGGTTGCAAGTAAAAAGATGTGATTTCTTCACTCTCTTTGACTTTGCGAACAATGACAAAATTTCGCCAATCTTTCCAAGTATTATCAGATATTCCTTGATGATATTGATATTCCCTCAGGTCGGAAACTGATTTTTTATCTTTGCTTTTACTTGTGTAAATCAAACCCAAAATAGCACCACAACCTGCTCCTAGTAATGAGGAATATGTCCCCAATCGATAATCCAATTTACCTTTGGGATTTGTCACACCCATTACTAAAGCTGCCATTAAGGTGGTGACAGAAAAAGTAGTTGCTGCTGCCGTTAAACTTCTAACTAATGGATTTTTAATTCTTCCCAAACTTTCTAGCATAAATATCCCCTCCTCCACGATTTTTGAATTTGGAATTTAGATAAATTTCATCCCGACATTAAAGACTAGGTAACTTATCACTTAAAATCGACTGTCCATTACTGCTATTTTGACGATAACCGCAGCGAAAAATACAACGTTTGTGATTGTGATGATTTAATTTGGCGCAATATACAGCCCTTTTACCTTTTGATTGCACATATACCTCAGCAGCCAAAAGCATTCCTAAAAGTGGCGCGGTGAAATAAACCCAGATAGCTGTCCAATTCTGAGCCAGAATCGCCGATGCAAGGGTACGAGCGGGATTCATACTCATCCCAGATAGGGGCGCTTCCAGGGTAATATAGGTTGTAATTAATACTGCTGCACAAATCCCAGTCCAGCGTGACAGTTTGGGAATGTTTGATACAAATAGAATCATCAGCATCATACCAAAGGATATACTGAGTTCAGCAATAAATGCGATACCGACACCACCCGTTCCCGGAATTGTAACAATGTAATTTATAGAAGGGTCGGCAAGTCCTTTGGGAAACTTGACTGATGCTGGCTCTAATAACTTTGTTGCAAATACTAACCCCAGAAATCCACCGACGAATTGAGCCAAAATGTAAAAAACTGTATCAGTAGGCTTAATTTTACCTAGACGGAAGAAAGTAAAAGTGACAACCGGATTGATATGTGCCCCAGATTGCTTACCCCAAGGAGAGTAAATAATTGCGATCGCTGTTAATCCCATCGCCACCCCAATGATGAACCGTCGTAAAAATGGTTCAGAAATTGCCTGTTGTATTGGTGAAGCGGGATGTTCTAGCAGTGCAGTCACCACCGCAGCAGAAATCATAAAAATGCCCAATCCCGCAGCTTCCATCAAGTATTCGGGATAGTGACGGTGTAAAGTATTCATCTACTGTTCCTGATAATTCCAAAGCAATCCACCATCTACAAAAAAGGTGCTACCTGTGATGTAATCTGCATCCCCAGAAGCCAAAAACGCTACCATAGAGGCGATATCCTGGGGTTGACCAAGACGACCAAGGGGAATATTCTGCAACAATGCACCTAATTTTTCTGGATTATTTAACAGCTTGGTATTAATCGGGGTTGCGATCGCTCCGGGGGCGACGTTATTAATTGTGATACCTAAAGCACCTAACTCAACTGCCAAATTGCGAGCCAGCATTTTCATTCCACCTTTACTAGTGCAATAAGCCGCAAAATTGGGAAATGGTAGTTCTTCATGCACCGAACTGATATTGATGATTTTTCCAGTCCGGTTGGTGGCAATTAAATGTTGAACAAAGGCTTGAGTCGCAAAAAATACGCCCTTTAAATTTACATTCATCACAGCATCGTAATCTGCCTCTGTTACTTCCCAAAAGGGTGCGTGTTTTTCAATCCCGGCATTGTTTACCAGAATATCGAGCTTGCCAAAATGCTCAATACTTTCGGCGATTAATTGCTGCACCTCCGAAACGCTTCCTAAGTCTGCTTTAATCGTAAAGCCATGAGATTTAGGACACTGAGCCATGTAACATTTTCCGCCTACAGCTTCCACTTTTGCTAGGGTATCCTCAGCTCCTTCTGGGTGAGAGCGATAATTAATAATTACATTTGCACCCTCTTGAGCAAGACGCAAAACAATTCCCTGCCCAATTCCCTGACTGCTACCAGTCACTAAAGCAACTTTATCTTGAAGTTTCATAAACTTTTTTTGGTTATTTGTTTGCATGAAGTAGGGTTGTGCCATCCAAAATTCACACACTGGTATTATCCATTGCCTAAATTGGCAGCACCAAAAGTCGCATAAAACTGATTTTTTCTTGAATGTTCATAGCTTGAGATGCCTCCTAGGCAACTAAAATCAAGAATGTGATTTTTTTCTGTAACTTGATTTAACTTGATTGTTACTGGAGTAATCAAGCTGAAGATTATGAGATTCTAAGAGTTTTTGTATGTAATGCTGAGATTCTCCGACTCTAGTTTTTATCATTTTCTCAGCAAATTTTAACCTTAATCTCAATACTGCTGATTTATTACAGAAAGTGAAAGACTGAAGCAGAGATAATCAGGCTAAACACAGCCAATATTATTAGCTTTATTTGTAAGATTTTTAAGTATTATTTAAATTTTATTTTGTGTTTCTTTCATGTACTGTGGATGCGAAAAATACTCCCGTTGGGCGATCACATATTTCACCAAGAAAAATTGATGTAAGTAGAACGGTTTCAATAATTCACGCTATGTCATTGCGAATGAAACGAAGTGAAATGTTCGCGTAGCGTGCCGTAGGCTCTAGCAATCTCAAGGGTTATGCCGATTTTACATTCTGTTACATAGTTAGGTTTATTCTCACCGACTTACTTAACTAAAATACTCAATGTCAAGCTAAAGTCTTGATTTAGAGTTAAAAGTAAACCAGGATATTATCGTTATATCCTGTAGCTTTTTGGTTTTAGCGTATTTATACATAGAGGTATAAGATATCAGGGAACAAACTACGAATCATTGCTGCCTATATTATTGAAACACTAATTCTCTTAAGTAAGTTCACTGAAGACAAACTTGTTGATACACATCAAAATATACCTAGAAGCTCACAACTTCATCATAAAATTACAAGTTATTTTAATTCCTTAATAACCACGAATTTTAGACAATTCGATTTGGTGTACTTAGGAATTGTGAGCTTTGAATGAGAATGGAACAATTTTGGTGTATGTCACCATGAACCATAACTCATCTGCAAAACTCAATCAAGATATAAATAGGAGATAAAAATGCCTTTAGACTACCCTGGTTACTCTTTGCAAAACTATTGCGAAGGTCAAGAAGTTTATATGGTACAGCAAACTTTGCAAGCATTAGGATATTCTTTGAGTGCTGATGGTGCTTTTGGTCCTGTAACTGAAAGTGCAGTCAGACTTTTCCAAAACGCGAATGGTCTTGTTGCTGATGGTATTGTTGGTCCCAATACATGGAATGCTTTAATGTGCCAAGCAGCTTGCTAAAAAATAGTATTTTGCGTCAAAAGCATTGATATGTGAGTTGCATTTTATGTGACCAACATAGTATTTATTAGTGCCAGAACTATTCTGGCACTACCATTTATTATGAGAATGAATAGTTCAAATAAATTGAGTCTTTTTTAGCTTTTTCACTGACTTGCTTCTCTAAAAACATTAGCTTCATAAATTAATTTGATATTGCACAAATATAGGATAAATTAGCAGATATAAATATTCATAATTCGTTCCCATTAGTACGAAATTCTACCCTGACATGGCTAACCGCAACGCCACGAATTTTATTCTCTAATCCTATGTTGACTAAATTTAAATCTAGATAAAAATTAGCAAAGGAGTATAAAAACAATGGTTCAGGTAAATGGACAAGCACCTGTACAATCTAGTGTTGCACCAAAGTCTGCATTAGATACAGCACTTGATGTTTATGAAGAAGCTTTAATTGCATTGGAAGAAAGACAATCTCAGCCAACATTTGACCAGAAAGTTGCTGTTTTGGTTGCCCGTGATGGGGTTGAGAAAAAAAGACAAATGGATCAAAATCCGATTGGAGCTACTTATGGGAGACTGTTAAGTTTAGATGAGCGTCTGAAAGCACAAGCGAAAATCCTCAGCGAAGATGACGAATTAGCGCAATGGAAAGATAGTTTGAATGCTGCACCAAATATGTGGTGGTGGCACTTGAAGTATCCTTTGGCAATGTCTCCAACCCAGGTAGCAAAGCGCTATCAACAAACTATCTCTGTGTTGGAAGCAGCTCTTCCCAATGCTCAAAAAGAACAAGTTTTAGAAGTATTATTAGCTCGTGATGCGATTGAAACTTCTCGCGATAATCAACCTTTACCAGAGCATATTGCCAAAGTTGTCATTGATTTAGATGAGCGTTTAAGGGGACTTGCAGATGTTATTACCAAACTAGTGAAGTTAGAGGATTGGAAGCAAAGTTTAAGCAAAACTACACCAAATACATGGTGGTGGGAACTTAGCGATATTGAACCGATTCCAACTCAAGCGGTTGAGCGTTACGAAAAGGCTTTATTTGCTTTAGAATTACCACCAAAAGCAACTTCTGAAGAATTATTAGAGGTGTTACTAGCACGGGATGCTGTCGAAAAAGCTTGGACTAAGCAACAACAACCACCTCACTACTTGACTGCAAAAATAATTGAATTAGACAAACGTTTAAAATCTCAATCTCAAGCTTTTGCCAACGATGATATCGTTGATGAGTGGAAAAATAATCTCAAACCACCAGAGATGAATTGGTGGTGGTCTTTTACCCGTTCTGTTCCCTTACCCAATGAAGCGATCGCGCGCTACGAAAAAACTATTCATATAATTGAAAACAGCAAACCACCTTCCTCTCAGCAACTTTTGGATACCCTGTTAGCTCGTGATGGGTTAGAGGAAGCAGTTGAGGGAGCTTATCGAGATAAACCCGTTCCCGAAAAGCTTGCCAGACAAATAATTGCCTTAGACAACAAATTAAAGCAGTATCGGTTGGATTTAAATAAAGATAACCAAATCAGACAATGGAAAGATAGCTTAAAGCGTCAAAATCGTTGGTGGTGGGAACTTAAACCGGCGATCGTTGGTTCTGAGGAAGAACCGGGAACACGTAAAGATTGGTTATTTAACACTTTAGCGGTAGTTTGTTTAGGTGTTGGTGCTGCTTTTACAGCTTATAGCAGCCAGGTATTTTTCCAAAAAGTCGAAGGACAAGAGGTTCAACAAGCTGATTTATCGCAAAATATGGCAGCAGTATTGCAAGTCATCGGTTTAGGTGCTGGTGGTGCAGCTGCATTAACTAGTGGTGGTAGAAAGACACTGGAAAAGCTATTTACGAATTTACAATTACCACCTCATAAACAAGCTCCTACAGCATTAGCGATCGCTGCTGGAATGACAACAATTACTGGTACTGTCGCTGTCTCATTACCAATGTGGGGAAAAGTCTATATCAATCAAGGACAAGCACATTTACAAAATACAAGCTGGTTGAAAGCTCAGGATAGCTTTCTTCAAGCAAAAAAATTCATTAATAGCGATGAAGACAAAGCGGAAGTCGAAATTGGTTTAGGGATGTCTTACGAACATCTTGGAGATTTAGTAAAAGCGAAAGACTATTACAAAAAAGCTGCATCTCTGGACAATATCGAAGGTATGACTAGGTATGCTCGATTGAGTTTGGTTGATTTTTTCTTCAAAAATCCCCCTGATTCACGGATACAACCTTCAGTCACCGATGAAAACCTCAGGCAAGCTCATCTTTTTAACCAACGTGCTTGGATGAAAATTACAAAATTGTTGACGAAAAATGAACAAACTCCAGAAAAACTCAACAAAGAGTTATTAAATCTGACACAATTAGCCAGAACAAATGGTTCGGTTATTTCGACTACTCAAGACTTATTAGTATCTCCAAAAGATAATAAAGCTTTACAAGATGAAGAATATCGTCATAAATATTGGACAGAAGGGGTGGCAGGTCTTTTTAAATCAAATTTAGATGAGTTGAAAAACCTTAAGGTTGCTGATAATGATGCTCTCAATGTCAGAGCTATTTGTTTTGCATACGTTACAGGTGAACAACTCAGATATACAGAAAATATTACTAATGTTCCCCCAGAGCTATTTAGCCTTGTTCATGGATATATGGAGCAAGATCCTAACGCTCCAAATTGCTACGATGACAAAGCTCTGAGCGTTTATGATTTTTCACTCATTGAAGCTTTGGCAAAAATGTATAAGATGCCGAAATTTAAAGTTGCTTCTACAAGTAATAATAAGCAGCCAGTCAGTAATTCTGAATACAATCAAAATCCTCAAGTAGTTAGTCCTCCAACGGAAGAAGTTTCTAATCAAAATCCCCAAACTCCTCCAACGCAATCTGAAAACCAGAATTCTCCAGATAGTCAATCAACTGTACCCAGCACAATTCCCTAAATCATCTGGCATTGCTTTGAGAAATTTTGTAAAAGTTTGATGTTTCTCTACAAGCTAAGAGTAGGAATAGTTGCTCTTAGCTGAAGATTCTATCGAGAATAATTCAGGGCTTACGCAATCCGAGTTAGGTATAATAAATCTTCAAAACCCTTAATTTTTCATTGTTTGGTTTGAAGCACTGCTTGAAAAGGAAACAATCCTAAGATTTCGGGAGATTACGTCGCTCTGTTCGTCCGTTCCAGACATGCTACGCAAACATAATGACTTAATTCGGTGGCTTTTGTGTAATTTCTATAATTAGGGTAAAAATTCCTGGGCAAAGTCTAATAATATCCTTTGGTGTGCAGGTCCAATTGGTCTAAATTCCTGGGCGATCGCCGAGTAGGATTTTCCTTGAATCACATCTTCTAGGGGAACTAAACCCATATCCCAACCTTCGTTCAGTTCTAACTTCTCTAATCCCACTTCCAGGGGAGCATGGAAGACGTGACGAATAGCTTTAGCATCTGGGTAAATGCCAAAAAAAGCAAAACTTGGGGGCAAAGTATAATTAATCTCTTCTAAAACTTCTCGCTGCACGGCTGTTTCTGGAGTTTCTCCCATCTCCAAATGTCCCCCAAAAAATGCCCAATACCCTGGGTAGAGAATCGCAGGGTTATTATCTCGCAGCTGCATGAGGAACTTGTTGTCTTGGTAGAGGATGGCGATCGCTACTTCTGCAATTTTATGACTCATGATGGTGACATAATTTATTTTTTTATATCACCCATCTTCCCAGGTAGCCACTAAATTCCGGCACCATCGAGAAATTCCTGAATTTTTTTGTCTCGAATATTACAGCAAGGAGCATCCGTAACCATGTCCGGTTCCAGAGTCAAACTACCGACTAAAACAGCTTGTTTCAATTGCGGTGTTTGTTGACGAGCATCTTCGAGGGTTTGTATCTTCTCTTCTAGGGACTCAATTCTATCAACTAAAACTCGAATAACTTCCGCTTCCGAATCTGGTAAATTGCTATGTTCCAAGGGAGCAACACGGACACCAGAGCGGTAAACGATTCTACCAGGAATGCCAACAACGGTACAATCTGAGGGGACATCTCGCAGTACTACAGAACCCGCACCGATGCGGACGTTATTCCCAATCAGAATATTTCCGAGAACTTTGGCTCCGGTACCAATGACAACATTTTCACCGACAGTCGGGTGACGTTTACCACTTTCTTTTCCAGTTCCACCCAGGGTGACACCTTGATAAATCAGGGCATAATCACCGATAATCGCAGTCTCACCAATCACAACACCCATACCATGGTCGATGAATACACCCTTACCAATCACAGCACCGGGGTGAATTTCAATTCCTGTGAGAAATCGAGCAAGATGGGAAATGAAGCGGGGGAGAAAGGGAATACCGAGATGATTTAACCAGTGGGCTAGTCGATGGAATAATAGAGCTTGCAATCCAGGATAGCAGAATAATACTTCCAACCAGTTACGAGCGGCTGGATCGCGTTCAAAAATAATCCGAAAGTCTGTTAGGAGTGTAGATAGCACGTTTGCACAGCCTCGTGTTGCCAAACAGGTTACATCCTATATTAACTTTTTCGGTGATACCTCAGCAGAAAAATCGGGGAAGGAAATTTTTCCTATTCTCTATCAACTATTCCTCTACAGTCAGGGTGTAATTATGTTTGGCTCCAGAGTTAAAAATACCTACCCAAATCCGATAGGTACCTTTTTTAAATTTACTATCGCGAATGCTGGCATCTTTATTTCGACCAGTATCATCTCCACAACGGATTGTATCGTTGTTAGGTCCCTGAATCAGGATAGTTGTATCTTGACCGCTACTAACCTGAATATTTAATTGGGAAAAGTCTTGCTTTAACTCCATGATATGGTCGGGAGTGGTATCGGCAAAACCAATGCAGGGTTTACCTTGGCGATCGCGGTTACTAATTGCTGATAGGGGGTAGGAACCGCCAGTATAGCCCGTGACTTTCCCCTTATCGGGAGAGAATCCGGGAGAGAGGATAATTTTACCAAAATTGGCGTTATTGGCGAAGGCTGGAAATACTAAACCCCAATTCAGGGCAACCAATAGCCCCAGACTGACATATTTCATTCGCAGGGAATCTTGTCTCATGGCTGTCCTCTATCCCAGATGGGGGGAAAGAAAACAATTTCTTGGGCAAATTTTGTCTGAATAACAATCATGAGATTGTAATATTATGCTAGGGGACAGGTATTGCCCTCAGCGTTAGTGTTTGACTAGGGGTTGTTCCTCTGAAGGTTCAGCGTCACAATCTCAGACCGAAGAAGAAATTCTCAGATCGATATTTTATCCAAATATGAATAACTTGGTTGCCCCTCTTAGCCAAACCCCCGGCTTTGTGGCAGATACTTCCTCTCCATCATAGGCGATCGCCAGCATAGAGTCTGCTACTAGGCAAAATCCTCTGAATAACTTCAAATTTGGCAAGGTAAATTTAATTAGCACTTACACAAAAGCACAAGCTATGGAGATAATTCCTGAATTTCACCCAGCAAAGAATCAGGGTTTTGGCTCTCGTCATAGTTCATTGTGGCGCTACTAGAGGCGATCGCGAATATTTATTAGTCGGCAACTAAATTATTAAATTAAGAGTCTTACTCATTATGTAATTCGCTTTGCTCTGTTAATACTTTGCATGAGTAAAAATATTTTTATCTAAGTGTTTTCTCACAAATGATTCGGGATTGCTATAGCTGTACTAAATAATTACTATTTTTTTTTTAAAGAAATAAGGAAATCACAGATAGTGACAAAATTTAACTCTAAATTATCTCTTTCTCTGTTCCAGAAAATTTTTCTAATTTCCCTGACTACTGTGGGTACAGTGGTCATCATGCCACGTATTGTTGAATCTCAAACACCCAAAAAAACCTCCATCTCTCCTTTTTGTCAAACATTATCGGAGAAATTTAGTCCTTTTGGGAATATGGGGAATAGTCCCGATTTATATGCAGCATTAGAACAGGCAATCGCCAAAGTTGGGGATTTGAATCAACCCTGCGATATGTTTGGTGAAAAGTGGCTACCCCTCAACTTTTTACTATCTACCAACGAAGTATTAGCTCAACGTTTAATCGAAACTGGGGTGAACGTGAATGCAAAGGATGGTAAGGGAGATACTCCCCTGCATTATTTAGGAGCATCAACAAAAAATGCCCAATTGCTTCTTAGTAGAGGGGCAAAAGTCAATGTTCGTAACCAAAATGGTAGTACCCCACTGCACAATATTTTTGGTCAAAAAACGGCTGCTGTCATCAAACTTTTAATCAATCAGGGTGCTGAGGTTAATGCTAGAAATCAGGAGCAAATGACACCCCTACATTTTGCTGCCAATTCCGGAAAAGCAGATATTACCGAGCTATTGATTCGCAGTGGTGCGGATATAAATGCCCGTAGCAATCAAAACTGGACACCACTACACTACGGAGCATCGAACCTAGAAGTTACCAAAAAACTCATTCAAGCAGGAGCAAACCTCACGATCCAAAATCGTGATGGGGCTGTGATTCACTCTAGTTCTTTGGAACCAGCAGTATTAAAACTATTGCTAGATCGGGGAGTAAATGTGAATCTACGCAATCGTCAGAGACAAACACCACTCCACGTTCATCGTTTCAAATCCCCTCTGGTAAAATTGCTGCTAGCTCGCAAAGCACAAGTGAACCTACGGGATGCTCAAGGTAGAACCCCTTTGCATGATGTCAATCTGGAAGTGGCTCAACTACTAGTGGCAGCTAAGGCAGATTTAAATATTCAAGATAACTTAGGTAGAACACCTCTACACCAAGCAGTATTGGAAGAACAAAGTTTTTTTGGACCAGAATTAGTCACACTATTTCTCAGTAAAAATGCTAGGGTTGACCTGAAAGATAAACAAGGGAAAACCGCTTTAGACTTGGCTCGACAACTAAATAAAACCCAAATTATTAATTTGTTGGAGCGCCATATTGCGACGAAAAAATCCTCTGGTGGTGGAACAACTACAACCAAAGCAACCGCAAAACTCCAGCAGTTACTCAATGCCAAAAACTGGAAGGCTGCTGATCAAGAAACCCGTCTTCTCCTATCCCCGCAAAAAGACCCCTACGGACCCAACGCTGCGAAAATACCCCTAAAATTAATTCAAGAGATTGATCGAGCTTGGTTAAAGGCGAGTGGAGGAAGATTTGGATTTAGCGTCCAAGCCAAGATTTGGCAACAAGCAGTCAAAGCTCACCCCAAAAATTCCGAAAGAGCAGTCAATACTTTTCGCGATCGCGTCGGTTGGAAACTCCAAGCTCCTCGGGCTGAACAAGATTTTATCAGCAGCGACTGGCTGAATGAATCCGAACTCAATTATTCACTGCAATCCGCTCCTGTCGGACACTTACCCTGGGCTGGTGTTTCGGACGCACTTGTGCAGTCGGTTGCCGTTCCTCCCCCTGGAGAACACTGTGGTAGCTGTAGCATCGATGCAATATTTCTGCGGAATGAGCGATTCTATAAATATCTGCCCCAACTTTTTGCGCGGGTTACAATGGCATTGAATATTTCTGTGCCGAAAAAATAATCTGACCTGTGCAATTCGCTTGCTACTACACTACCTTAAACGGGCACTAAATCATATTCCTATTCAGCAACGCCTTCAGAAAAGACAAAGAGCGATCGCCACAGGTTTTAGTCTGGTTTTGCCAACACGGATAACTATTACACTCCTGATGCTAACCTTTTTGCTTGATGACGCTAGCCAAGGTAGATATCATTTCTATGGTTTCCACAGGTTTGGGAATATGAACAGGAAATCCCATTTTAAATGCTCGTCCACGTTCTACAGGATTATTACCAGGAATAATCGCTACCATTGCGATGAATTTACGGGTTGTTTCTTCAACTTGTCTAATGTGAGTGGTGACTAAATGGACATTATCTTCATTTAACAAAGTTAAGTCTATTAGTATGGCATCAGGCTGAACTTGATGGAGTAACTGGAGTAGATTTATAACATCTGTTGGTGTGTTTTGCCAGATTGTCACAGGTGTTGCCACAGCATGACGTTCTTCTAAACTGGTACAGAGTGCTGTCGCATCAGGTGATAGCACCACAGTTCTCATATTTTCCAAACGACAATAATTAAACTGATACCCGACTCGATGTATTTTGCCCCATTCGCACATTAATTCAGTAATCGGAGTGAAAGTCTGACCGTGGGGAGTGAGAGCATACTCAACACGAGGAGGTGATTCGGGAAATGATTCTCTGTAAATTAAACCCTCTTTCTCTAATTCTCTCAATTGTTGAGTTAAAACTTTCTGCGTGATGTTGGTCATTAATAATTTTAATTCACCAAAACGCCTTGCATCTCTTCTTAACCACCACAGAATCAAGCATTTCCACTTACCACCAATTGCTGCAATTGTCACTTCTACAGGACAAGAATAGTTTTTGATATTAGTATCCATTTGGTAACTCTTAGCCCTTGGGTATTATAATCTAGCAGCTGACTCAAGACATCAAAAATGTCTAGGTGTGCCTCGTCTGGCAAAATATCCTAAGGAGAACGAAGATGCAAATTAGCGGTGCAGTTGCCTTAGTCACAGGAGCAAATGGTGGGATCGGTTCTCACTTTGTAGAACAATTATTGAATTTAGGTGTAAACAAGATATATGTTTGCGCTCGTAGTGTAGATAAGCTTAACTCCCTTGTGATAATAGACCCAAATCGCATTGTTCCTATCGAATTGGATGTGACAAATCTGGAATCAGTTACAAACGCAGCATCTCAGTGTCAAGATGTGACCCTTGTTGTCAATAATGCTGGAACCTCTCTCAATCAAGGGCTGATTGCCGCCTCAGATATTGATAGTGCGCGAGCCGAAATGGAGGTTAACTATTTTGGTATGTTATCTATGTGTCGTGCCTTCGCACCTATTCTGAAGCAACATGGTGGAGGTGCAATTATCAATATTCTCTCACTACTGGGAAAAGTTAATTTACCCTTCAGTGGTTCTTACAGTGCTTCTAAAGCTGCTGCCATATCCATGACTCAAGGTATACGAGCCGAACTTGCAGTACAAAATACCTTGGTTGTTGGGGTCATGCCTGGAACTGTGGATACTAGTTTAGCAAAAGAGTGGCCTGATCCTAAAGTCGCACCTGCGGAAGTTGCGAGGGCAGCTTTACAAGCTGTAGTTGATAGTATCGAGGATGTTTACCCAGGTGAACAGGCAACACAAGTCTCTGCTCAATTACTCAGCGATCCCAAAGGAGTAGAAAAATATATGGCAGGTTTTTTACCTGGGATGGTGCTAGCAGGAACTAATGCTTAATCATGAGATTTCTTGCAAAAGTCGAGGAAAAGGGGAAACAGAAAAGGATTTTATCTATTAGCAATTAATAGTTTGTCTCATCACAAAGTCTTTTCCCCTTACATAACAGCCAAAAATCTATTTTTGCAAGAAGTATATCATCCTATTTTGGAGGGGCAGACTTCCCGTGTCTACCCCTGAAATAAGCAAAGTGGAATATTTTGGAGATAGAAATTTCTAACCCAACAGAGCGATCGCCCGTTTTGTTAAACTATCGGCAGTCAACCCATTAAATCCCATCAATTCCCCAGCAGTGGCGGTGGTTTCTCCCCGTTTCCAAGCAAAGGTATCCCGTTTACAGGTGCTGCGTAACATAATCGGTTCTAACATGGAACTTGCTCCCCCTGTTACCCCAATCAACGCATCTCCCCCAAATAACTCAGCAAACTTGCCGTCATCCAGGAAACCACCATCGGGTTCAGAACAACTATCCCAAGCGACATCATGACTACGGTACAAACGACGGGGGTTAATTACAGAGACAATTTTCACCCCTACTCCAGCTTTCTCTAAGGATGCTGCTGCTTCATATACAGGTATCAAAGTCATGTCACCAATCACCGCAAACACGACTTGCTTCTCCCCTGCAACCTCATGTAATACCACCGCTCCCTCAGCTAAACCTTGTCGTGTCATCTCAAAGGTGGTACGAATCGGTAAGGGTGACTTACTAGCAGTTATCACAATCCCCTTATTCTTGGTAGTTAAAGCCCAGTCGTAACATACCTGGGTACTATTCGCATCCGGTGGGAATAGGGGAAAAACGTTGCCGTTGCGCATCATTGCTGCAAAATAGGCTTCAATTTCCGGACGTTGGTGTGTCCATCCGTTGCGTCCCTGCTCCAATGCTCCCGCAGTAAATAATGTCACCGTAGAAGGTGCAAGCCTGCGTAATTCTGCCATGGCTTGGGTAACAGTCTGCCAGATAGGTAAACCGTTGATAGCAAAGGATTCGTAGGAACACCAGAGACTACGCGCCCCCATCAACGCCAAACCCGCCGCTAACCCCGCACAGGCATCCTCACTCAATGGCTCGTATACTTGCCCGCCAGGTGCTTGGTTATACAAGTCATCGGTGGTGGGGTGGATAATTTTCAAAGCTTGGTTAATATTGGCAATTCCCGAAGCTTCATTCCCGTCGGCATTTGTCACTAGGAAATTCCCATCAGCCTGTCCCACCTTGGCGACTAAGTAACCCATGGCAGTGGTCGATACCTTGGGTTCTCCACCTACAGCATATTCTTCTAGGGGTAGCTGACCTAAATCTGGTAAGGGTAAGGTAAATTCTGTAACTACGGTTTTTGCCGCCGGACCACCACCAGCGCGATCGCAGTTCGTTCTCACTAGCTGCCAAGCCTCAGCAGATAAGGCTCTAGTTTTCAGGGCAGTGACAATATGGGGCGCATCGAGGGTATCCTTGGGGTATAAATTATGGGATTTGGCTCCCTGTGCATGGACACCGGCACCCTTGAGTTGTTTAATAATAAATACCGTTAATTTGCCACCTAGGGCAGAAGTTGCCGCTTGATTTACTCCCTCCAAGACTGCTTGGGTGAAAGTCAGTCGCTGACCAAAGCTAAAGGCGGTACTATCTACATAGGCTCCGGGCTGGTTTTGGTCATCAAAATCCTTGGCATCAACTAATACCACCTCATCAAAACCGTTACCTTGCCAGTATGCCACCATCTCTGCATTCGTCTTCAGAGATACCATGCTGTGGTGTTCCTGACTGAAACCATTCCATACCAACACAGGTAAGAAATTGGTAACGGTAGGATAGGCAGTGTGGAAGTGAGCCATGGAACTCATAATATAGGGTTCACCTAGTCCGCCATCACCCAGGGTAAAGGGGAATAATTTATCTCGGTGCAGTAGTGCTGCTGCCATGGCAAAGTGTTGCCCTTGTCCTAGGGGTCCTGCGGGGGCGAGAATACCAGGAATATAACCAGAAAGATGCCCCAAAAGTCCATGTTTCTCTCGGAATTTATCCCGCAGTTGTTGCACCGTTGTGATACCCATATCCTCTAGGGAACGGTCGAGGAACATGGCACTGTAAAACCCTGGTGCGTGGTGTCCCACCTCGGTAATGATATTTTTGTAACCAAGCATAACTAGGGAAGCGTACGCCTCAGCTTGGGAGGCAAAACCACCAGGATGTCCGGAAGCTTTACTACCTGTGATTTGTAAGGTGAGGTAACGCAGGGCATCGGCATAAAGTAAAGTTTGATACCGGGCTGCGGGGTCTTGGAGATTGGCGATCGCCTGCTGATCAGCAGCAATTACAGGTTGACTGCCGTATTTGTCAAATTCTGGCAATGCTTCGCCAAAATATTGAATCCCTTCACAAAAATCAAGATGGGTAGTAGTTGCCTTTGTTGCTGTCATGCTTATTACCTAAATATCAGAAGTTCAGGAGTTACAGGGTTGGACATTTTGCAGAAATAGATTTTGGTGAGTGATTAGGAATGCTCAAGGTTTAAAAGTTGTGGATATATCCCTGTGATTTTTCCCCTTTTCCCAATTTCTACAAGAAGTCTATTGGCGATTTTTCATTTTTGCGTTGCCCAAACCTGCGATCGCAAGTAAATAATCCCTAGGAGTAAAGCTTCAGGAGCTTTCCATCCCTTTCCTTCTACAATCAGTCCCGTCTGTAACACCCGTAACTCCCAGATATTTTACAACTTCCGGGATATCAAGCTTTATCAATCTTTCTCAGAACCACCATAGATATGTCTAATGATTGATACCAATTCTGTATGAAGGTTGCTTCTAACTAGGATTGCATCAAGGATTTAGCTTAGTCAAACTCAAATTCCATAAAATCTATGAATTCTAGGATATTTCGGGGTGAACTAGGTTCAACATTTGATTCTGAGCCGATGTGAACATGATGCGGAAAATTGGGCAAATCCGGAAAATGTCTGACACTATCCCAGCGTTTTTTGAGTGCTTCTTTGGAAGCATCCATCCATTGATACCGATAGTCTAATGTGATCAGCTGGTTGTCTTGAAGCATGAAGGATTCAGCAATTTCAAGGAAGTCAGAATTGCTGAGGGTAAGTCGAGCACGGAAATAGCCTCGATTCAGTAGGATTCGCTCATCCACAATCTCAATCGTGGCAATGATTGGGCTGTCAGCAAGCTTTGCCTTCACAGCAGCGATGTATTGCTCTAAATCCATCGGCTTCAAGAGGCTTTAACCTGCGTAGCAGCCAGCATTTCGTAGTAGGCATTCCACTCAAAAAAGTCCATCATGTCTCCCAGTTCGCCCGCTTGGAAACGCTGATGGAAATGCTCTGACGGCATCTGATATTTTTCTTCAAATTCTTTTAACCGATGTTTTAAGTCGTCAACCTGTGTTGAAATAGAAGATTTCTGAATTTCACGCTCCAGCCATTGCCGCTCTTCATCCGACAGCGAACGAATAATTTGGGCTAAGGATTCCACTAATTTTTGATTCATGAGATACCTCCGGCTCTATCAGCAAAGTACTCTTGTAGTTCTCAATGCAATGCTCCTATGCTAATAGCTGGATTTGATTTTGGGCGATCGCTTGTCCAGCTTGTCAATACTTGGAAACTTGTAATCTGTGTACCGCTAATGGGTTGAGATGATGGCTTGCGGAACATGATGCCACTCTAGGATGAAGTTATCCGATAATCATTGAGTTACAACGGACACGCTATTGATTTACGTAGTATAGCGAAGCTAATGCTACACTGCGTTCCGCTCGTAATGACATCTGATGTTTAATTATGTTGAGCTACTTATCTGTATCAGAAATACAGCAAAATCTCTTATATATTCGTACTTTTAAAAGATTTCCACTGTTCAGATATACTTTGTGCTTTTCCACGTTTCAGGTCTTTTTCATAATCCTTTAAGAGTTCCATAGCTAAACTTTTCAACTCAGTTGTATTTTTGGATATCTTTTTGTAATCAAAAGAAGTATTTTTTTCGTCTTTCAAAAAGTAGTTTAAATCTACAATTATATTGTTTTTAAGGATATCAGTTATTATTCTCTTGAATTCACTTATATCTTTGGTATCTGACACAATATCTAGTTTGTTTTTATATATGTCTTTACCAACTTCATCATCTTGCATGATTTTAGAAATAATGTACAACAAGAAGTATTTGGTTGCAGAATAATAAGCATATGCTTTATGTGTGATTTGTTCTAATTGACCTTCAACAACAGATAAAATTTCATATACAAGAATTATTCTTTTGGCATTAACTTCTGGTCTCCCGAATATTTTTGAATAATATTCGTCAAAAATCTGTGACTTTTGGTGAGAGTTCCAAGGTTCTTGCAGATCAAATGTCAATAGCATTCTTCCAGCATCTTCATTACTTATCACCTTTCCTTCGTCCAATATTTCTCCCCTTTTAACGGCAAATTCATAGCCATGAATGCTTTCAAATTCTTTTTTGAGCCTTTGTTGTATGGTTTGATTCGATTGGAGATCCCTAGGCTTGATAGCGTTCTGATTATTACTATTAGTTGTAATTTTTTTTACAAGGCTTACATCTTTCGTATTAAGTTTTATTATCTTTGTGAGTATCTTTAAATCTCTAGAAATACTCTTCCTTTGGCTATAGAGAGTACTAATACTCTGAGCGCCATTTACCACTACATAGTTATTTATGACAATTTTGTCATTTTCATGCTTGGCAGAGTCACAAATTATGGTGATTCCATTGTGGTATAGCTGAAATTTAACATGTTCAGTTGGGTCTAAGATGCTTTCTTTAATCGCTTTATTGACTTTTGTTGAGCCTAAAGCCAATCGCACATTTTGCTGGAATAAAGAAGCGTCCTCAATTCCAGACATTTTTACTAGATCGTCCGCAAAAGCAGTAAATACCCAAACCTCTGCTATGTTATCGAGAGTGGAGAAGTTTAAAGGGTTTACGTGAGAACAGTCAAAAACAAATGCATCATTAACTCCACCTTGTTTCTCGAAGTCTATATGTACTTCTACTATCTTTTTCTTATCATAAAGCTTAATACTCTCATTAGAAGCTAGATATTCTTCCGCATTTTGATCGGCTAATGCATTAGTTATAAAGATACCTTTTACAATAAATCCATTTTGTACCTTGGTTTTCAGATCTAGGTCTGCTACGAGTTTTTTTAGTGCTTCATTGGCATTTCCCTTTTCTATAAGCTCAATTTTTTCAATGGTTGAAAGCTGGTTAAGAGTTCCTACAAATTCCTTTAAACTTGTATCACCAATAGTCTTGTTGGCACTTTCAACAGTTTTAGATTGAAAAACTATAATTTCTTCATTTAATTCATCAACATATATTGCATCTATACCTTTGTCCTGACTTCCATCACAAATTGCATCATCAGCAGATGTATCATCCATGCCAAAAATATTTTCTAAAAACCAATTTAGAAATGATCTACTGAGAGTCCTTTCTTTTTTCCTATAAGGCGATAATAAGGAAGATAGATTTGAGTAATCAAGCTCTGATTCTTGCATAATTATTACCTATGGTGTACTGAAAAGTTCAGCATAATACTAAACAAACTTGAGGAGATATGGGGCATTTAGAGTAGCTGCTCGTTCAAAATCTCCCTTCGGTTATCTGCCCCAACGAGCTTGCTAAATACGCTACTTACTGACTATTGTAGCATATAGTATAAGTATACTGAGTCAAGTGGTCATTTAATTATCCTGCTCAAAAATTCTCGATTGCTAGCCAAGCACGCAACACCTCAGCGACAGTCCACCCTTGGGCAATACAACCCCGTGGAGTCATGGGAGCATCACCATCAAAGATTTCGCTACAAGTACCCAAACCTGAAGCATAAAGATGATTTGCCATGGGTTCGAGAAATTGCCGCGCTAGGGCAGGATTTTTATAAACTCGTAGGTGGGCTGTGACAAAGCTACCCAACAGCCAACCCCACACCGTTCCTTGGTGATAGGCTCCATCCCGTTGATACTGGTCGCCCCCGTATTTACCCTGGTATTGAGGATGGTCGGGACTCAAAGAGCGCAATCCGTGGGAAGTTAATAGTATCCGCCCACAGACATCTACCACCTGTTTTTGCTGCTCTGGGGTGAGGGGGCTTTCCGGTAGGGAGACGGCAAAAATCTGGTTTGGGCGTAAGGCAGCATCATCCCCATCGGTGCCATCTAAGACATCGTAACAGTAACCTAATTGGGGGTTCCAGAAGCGAGAAAAGCGAATTTGGGCACGATTGGCGATCGCCTCGTATTCCTGGTAGGGTTTACCAATTAGTCGGGCAAACTTTGCCATTGTCCGCAAAGCATTATACCACAAAGCATTGATTTCTACGGGTTTGCCAATCCGGGGTGTCACTACCCAATCTCCCACTTTGGCATCCATCCAAGTCAGTTGTACACCTGTTTCCCCGGCGTAAAGTAAACCATCGGTGGAATCGAGATGGATATTGTAGCGTGTACCCCGACAATGCCAGTCGATGATATCTGCCAGTACAGGGAAGAGTTCATGTAATAACTCATCGTTCTCCGTGGCATTGTAATAGGCGCGAACTGCCTCAAAGTACCACAGGGTAGCATCTACCGTATTATATTCCGGTTGTTCCCCCCCATCAGGAAAGCGATTTGGTAACATTCCTTGGTCTAGGTATCGCCCAAAGGTACGGAGAATGGAACGGGCTACTTCTGAGCGTCCTGTAGCCAGGGTCAAACCGGGTAAACTAATCATGGTGTCCCGTCCCCAATCACCAAACCAGTGATAACCAGCAATGATAGTTTTGCCATAGGGGTCTTGTGGCAGAGAACGGTCAACAATAAACTGGTCAGCAGCTAGTACCAATTGCTGAATCCAAGGCGGTGTATCTTTCGCATTCAAGGGGCGGTTAGTTTTCCAGAGTCCCAGTAATTTTTGCTCGTAATTGCGACGCTGTTTCAGTGCGACTTCACCATTTAACTCTGGTTGCTTTTCGGTGCTAGCAATGAGTGTGACTGATTCCCCTGGGTTGAGATTGACTTCAAAAGTGGCAGCGTGGAGATGATCTTCCGTATCATTCAACCCCCGATAACGTTCTACAGCCAAATCAAATTTGTAATACCAATGGTGAACAGGAGATACAACAGCGCGATCGCCAGAGGTACAGCTAAGTAAGTATATAGGTGTTGCCTCTGGATAGGCAGTTACACAAATTCCCTGCTCGACTCGCTCCAGAGACATCCGCCAATCATTGGCTTGGGTGGTACCGTGGTAATCACGATAGTTAACCATGGCTTTGAGAGTCAGTTTTAGGGGTTGGGTTCCACGACGCAGGGTATATTGGACATAGGTTGTATTCGCTCCCTGTTGCATCCAGATTCGTTTTTCTAACAGAGCGTCAGCAAAGGTAAAATGCCATAGAGGAATTGTCCCTTCTAGGGAAAAACGCTCAATATGTCGATAGCCATTGGGACTAACAATCTCATCTGCCCAACGGTTTGTATGTAAATAATAGGAATTAGTATCATAAATTACGGTTTCATCGAATTTTGTCACTAGCAACGTTCGACCTAAAGGAGGCTGCAATGCGGCAATTAGTAAGCCGTGATAGCGACGAGTCAGCATTCCGGCAACAGTTCCCGAAGCATAGCCACCAATACCATTAGTTACTAACCATTCCCGTGATTCTGCGGATTCTAGTTCGCCACAGATTTCCCGCCCAAATTCAATACCCATAGCTCAATCACTCCCAGGCACTACCTGAAGTATGGTTTATTAAACCTATGGTGTGCTGAGAGGGAGATTAAGAGTTTCTGAATGTGCAAATTATTAACAATCGGCTATTGAGGTACATTGTCTAAAAAACCCTGAATTGTGTTAGCTAGCTGCTTGAGCTTAACTGGTTTGGTGAGATAATCATTAGCTCCTGCTTCTAGACATTTTTCGCGATCGCCAGCCATCGCTAAGGCAGTCAGGGCAATAATGGGGATATTAATTGTGTCGGGATTGCTGCGGATATGTTTAATCGCTTCTAAACCATCCATTCCCGGCATTTGAATATCCATTAAAATTAAATCGGGCTGCTGAGAATTGGCTAAATCCACTGCCTCTTGACCATTATTTGCCAGAATCAAGCGATAACCTTTGGCTGTCAGATAACTAGAAACAGTAATAATATTTGCTTCGTTGTCTTCTGCCATCAAAATCAAAGGTGAATTCATAATTGTTTCAGTGATATTATTAGTGACTTCCGCAGTGGAGTGGCTCAGGGAGTTGGATGATGAGATAGGTATTTCCACGCAAGGAATATCGACAGTAAATCTACTACCCACCCCAACTTGACTGCTCACACTCACACTACCGCCATGTAATTCTACAATCCTCTTGACAAGGGATAACCCTAGACCGGTTCCTTGATATTGACGATTGAGGGCACTGTCAACTTGAATAAAGGGCTGAAATAGTCTCTTTTGGTCTTCTGGCTCAATGCCAATACCAGTATCAATGACAGCAAAGCGCATTAGGTTATAAGTATTATTATTGGTGGATGATTCTAAGGTAACTTCCAAAGTAATGGTGCCGCCCTCTGGGGTAAATTTCACAGCGTTGTTAAGCAAATTAATCAACACCTGGCGAATACGGCGTTCATCGATGAGTAAATCGGGTAGATGGGGTGGTATTTGTAGGTTAAGTTTCAGAGATTTATTAAAGGCTTGTTGTTTGATAAATATGATACTTGCTTGACAAAGTGGACTAATCGGAGTGATGGAACAGTCGAGTTCAACCTGTCCGGCTTCAATTTTTGCCAAATCAAGGATGTCATTAATGAGTTCGAGCAGATGGGTAGCACTACGTTCGACAGTTTGCAGTGCTACTTTTTGCTGTTCACTTGTGCTTCCAAAAACCTCTTCTTGTAAACCTTCTGCCATACCCAAGATGGCATTGAGAGGGGTGCGCAGTTCGTGACTCATGTTAGCCAGAAATTCGTCTTTGAGGCGGGTTGCATGGGCAAGTTCCTTGTTGGAGATGGCAAGTTTTTCATTGCTTTCAGTCAGACGAGCTTCTGCTTGTTGTCGTTCTGCTAGTTCTTGCTGAATTTGTTCGACAAAGTTTGCCTGTTGAATAGCGATCGCCAGTTGGTTGGCAATTTGTTGTAGCAGTAAAGCTTCAGATTCTTCCCAAACTCTCTTGTAACTACAAGCATGGACACATAACAAACCCCAGAGTTGAGTTTTATTTTGAGAGTCAACCCAGCGCCCCTTGGTAGCTTCTGGTAATTCTTGTAATATGGGGGCGACAATTTTAGATTGGATTTGTGCTTCTGAGTTATATTCTTGTAAACATTCTGTCCAAACGTCCTCACTGGTGTTAGGAACAATTCGGGCTTTACCCTGCAAGTAAGAATCTAATATTTTTTGGGCGAAGGATTCGTCTTCCCAATTTTTACCTTTGAAAACTACATAGGGAGAAGATACAACTTCTTCGACGATACGACTTTTGCCATCAGGAAATAGCCGGAAAATCAGGACTCGATCCACATCCATGAGTTCCTTGACTTGGTGAGTCACCGTTGTCAGAATATGCTGAACATCAAGGGATTCACGAATTTGCTCAGCGATCGCTCCTAGGGTTTGTTGTCGTTGCAGTTGTAGAGCGATCGCCTTTTCTGCCTGTTGTCTGACAACTAATTCTAATTGCACTTGTGCGTACAAACTTGCCTGTTGAATCGCGATCGCTAACTGGTTAGCAATTTGTTGAATGAATTCAATTTCCGTTTTCTGCCAAGTACGGGGTGCAGAACATTGGTGAACACAGAGCAATCCCCATAATTCCCCCCCATTGAGTAAGGGAACAACTAGATTAGCTCGAACTTGAAGTTTGACTAAAACATCAATGTAACAGTCTAAAATGCCAGCGTGGAAAATATCATTTAATACCTGCATTTTATTTTGCTTATAAAGGGTGGAATGATTTTCCCCAAAACAATGGTCATGGATTTTCACCCCTAACACCGATGTGTATCCTTCTACCACGGATTCCGCCACAAACACCCCATCGTCAAAATTAGATTCGGGATAAAATTTGAAGATACCCACCCGATCAGCTTGGATAAACTGGCGAATTTCTGCGGTGGCTGTCTCGAAAATGGTTTGTAAATCTAGGGATTGGCGAATCCTTTGGCTGATTTCTCGCAATAGGGTTTCACGTTCTGCCTGCTGGCGAATGATTTTCTCGGCTTGTTTGCGGGCTGTGATATCCTGAAAAGTTCCCACCACACCAACAACATCTCCTTCGAGATTACGTAGGGGAATTTTGTTAGTTTCTAGCCATATTTGTACCCCACTGGGAAGGGTTAAAGTTTCCTCAATTCCCAACTTGGCATTCCCAGATTCCATTACCTGTTTGTCATCACTACGGTAAGCATTGGCTTCGTCTATTGTCGGTGACAAATCAAAATCAGTTTTACCAATAATATCTGTGGTGGAAGACTCCAAACCCATATTTTGGGCAAATTTCTGATTACATCCCAAATATACAGATTCCCGATTTTTCCAAAATACGGAGAGAGGGAAGGTATCAAGAACAGTTTGAATAAATTGTTGGGATTGGCGGAGGGCTTCTTCTGCCTGTTTGCGATCGCTAATGTCGAAACTTGTCCCCACAAAGCGGTATATCTGCCCCTTACTGTCTCTGAAGGGATTGAGAGTTGTCAACCACCAAGTTTCACCTTGTCCCGGAAATAATAGTTTTTCTTCGTAGGTGACGGAGGAGTTCGTTGCTAGACAATGCTGTAATCGTTGACGCTCTCGACTGCCATTTTCTTTACCATAGATAGCTTCTGGAGATTTGCCAAATATTTCATGTCTTGAAATACCAAAAAACTTTTCGGCAGATGAGTTCCAATCGATATAGGCAAAGTCACCATCATCAAGTACATCAATCACAAAAATTGGGTACTCGACACCATCATAGATGCTGCGCAGAAATTGTTCTTGTTCCTGTAATCGAGCTTCTGCTTGCTTGCGGTCTGTGATATCTCGGAAAATAGCACGGGTGGCAACCGGTCGATATCGTTTCAATTTATCGTTGCTATGGCTTTCATATCGACAGTTAATACTACCTTCGACAATTACTTCTCGCCCATCTTTGGTTAAGAAGGTGAGTTCTACCCGTTCTATGGTTGATAATTTCCCTGCTTGGATTTGGGTAACTACGTCAGTGCAGTGTTGCTGACATTTAGGGTGGAGGACATCAAAAAGAGTTAGTTTCTTAACTTCTCCTTCCGAATAACCCAGAGTTTGTAGCCAAGCCCGGTTAACATATTCAAAGCTGCCATCCTCTAATACAACGCTCTGAATTAAATCGTTGGCGTTATCCAAAAAGTCTTCTAACTGGGATTCCCGTTCTTGTAATTCGGCAGTGCGCTGTTCAACTCGTGCTTCCAAATCCCGATTTAAAAGTTCTAGAGCTTGGGTGGCGCGATCGCGTTCGATAGCTATTTTGGCAATATTCGCTGCCAAATTAATAATTTCTAACTCCCGTGCCTGGGGACTGTAAACCTTATGATGATAAACTCCAAATGTTGCTAACACTTCATCATTGCTGGTGATCACCGGGAATGACCAGCAGGATTGCAAATCATAGGATAGTGCCAATTCTTTAAAGTTTTGCCAGAGTGGATCGTTGGCAATGTCTGCAACTATCACAGGTTGTTTGCGAAAAACCGCCGTTCCACAGGAACCAACCCCTTCTCCTATTGCTACCCCATCAACCGCCTGATTATAGGCTTCTGGCAAATTGGGAGCTGCCCCGCTTCGCAGTTTTCCTTGGTGACTGCATAGTAAAATAGAACATAAGGCTCCGGGCAATTGTTCTTCAATCGAATAGATCAGAGCATCCAAAATATTTTTTAGGGCTTCTCCTTTGGCAATCCTTTCTAGGAGAGTATTTTGCATTTCTATGAGTAACTCGGCTTGTCTGCGAGCCGTGATATCAGTTATTGTACCGATATAACCTGTTATTTTACCCTCAGAGTTAAATTCTGGTATTGCTTGCCCATATACCCAAGTCACCCTAGCATCAGGATGCAGAAAACGGTATTCTAGCTGAAAAGGGCGACTTTCTCGGCGAGATTTTGCACTTTCACGAAGAACTTTTTCACGGTCATCTGGATGTAATCTTTGTTTCCATCCATTGGGTATAGCTGTAGATTCAGAAATTCCAATAATTTCTATACCCCGTTGATTGATATAAGTACCATTGCCCTCTGCATCAGTACGGAAAATACCAACGGGAGCTGCCGCAGTCAAGGTAGCATAACGTTGTTCACTCTCACGCAAACGGACTTCTGTTTTTCGCCGTTCCTCTAATTCAGTTTGGGCTTGCTGGTAAGCAATGGCTTGTTGAATGGCGATCGCCAATTGTACTGCCATCTCATCCAGTAAGGCGATATCATCAAGATGCCAAGAGCGAAAATCTTTGCATTGATGCCCAATTAATAAGCCCCAAAGCTTACCTGATACGATAATTGGGACAATCAGATTGGATTTGACTTGATATTTTTCTAATAATTGGATATGACAGTCTCTATACCCTACGGTGTAGATGTTATCAATTGCAGTTGTTCGCCCATATTCGTATAGTATTGTCGCCTGTTCTTGAAAACAAGAATCTTCGATATAATCACCAAGGGAGGAAATCCAGCCATCTCCCACGGATTCTGAAACCACAATGCCACTGTAATCAGCTTGAAACTGATAAACTAAAACGCGATCGCAGGCTAAAAAAGCTCTGACTTCTGCCACGCAAGCTGTTAAAATTTCTTCCAGATTCAGGGAATTACGGATACGGTTGGCAATTTGGGCAATGAGTCGCTCTCGCTCGGTTTTAACAGTGAGGGTAGTAGTGCGTTCTTGAATTTGTTCTTCTAATTCAACCGTGCGATTTTGCAGGATTTCTACCTTCTCTGCTTCTAATCGTGAAATTTTATTTTCTAAAACCTCGGCAAATTTGTACATTTCTATGGGGTTAAGTAACTGCAAAAGGCTACTCTGAGTCACAATACCTAACAGTTCATCTTGGGAATTCGTCACTACTATGCGCCGGATGCGACGTTTATCCATAATTTGCTGCACTTCCCACAGACTATTCTCTGGTTTGGCTGTAAAAATAGGCGCACTCATGACTGCTTCTACTGGGCAGTTTTCTAAATCCAAACTCAAGGCTTGAAACTGGACTAAATCTCGTTCAGTAATAATTCCAATAGGGATTTGTCCCTTTACCACAATCACCACAGAGCCAACACGATTTGCTGCCATCAAATTGGCGATCGCCAACATAGAGGTTTTAGCAGTAGCACAAACCACCTCAGAACTCATTACCTCAGTCACCAGACGCAACCGCAACAAATCAACTGGGCGCAAACTTTGCCGCAAACTCTCATGGGTTAATAAACCTACGAGGCGATCGCTATCATCAACAATCGGTAAATGGCGAATATTATGCTGGTTCAGAAGATTTATTGCCAAAAATATATCTTGAAAAGCCGATTCTTTGAGGGTAATCACTGAACGAGTCATTACCTCACCTATGTGCAAATCGTGGAGCGATCGCTGCTTGGCACTCAGCCGCACCACATCCCGTTCTGTAAAAATACCAATTAATTTATCATCCTCAACAATCAACACACAGCTAGAACGAGCTTCAGTATGTACGTCATCGAATGGGGTAGTAGTAACTTCTTCACCGACTGAACAGAGGGTACGCACACCACTCATTTGGGCGATCGCTTCCATCACTGTGATGCTGGGTTCAACTACCAAAGCGTTTTGGATGATCGCAGACTTTAATTCAGCTTGTGTGAGAACGTTGGTATGAATAAACATTGACAAAAATTATACTTTGACCCAGTACCTTTATAATTCATATAAACTCTATTTTGCAAGGTATTATCAATGAATTTTGTACATATGATTTGCATCTAAATACTCATCATTTTCTACAAGCTAACTATCCCGAAAATTACCCATCTTTATTTTCTTTTGACTGAAGCTTGAAACATAATTCCTATCTTTCAGTAGCCATACGGAAAGGTTCTCTAGCAATAATCTTGATATGTCAACTTATACCGAGGCTGTGTATCCCAAAACTTACTAATCATTCCACTAAATATGCCATCCTAGGAAATAAATTACTGGTTGAGAAATACAAGTCAATACCATTCTCTCTGGAATTAATAACCATTATCCTCAACAGTTTTAGATATATAAGTTTCCGCAATACCTCACGACAAATTCAAGAGAGGATAAATCTCATTCACTTTTAAATAATCTCAAATTCTGCTATCTTATTCCTAATAATTGATTATTCATTGAATATCTCAAATCTCAGGATATTTTAATTAACCTATGATTCATCCCGCTATTCCGTAACCTTAACCCGGGTTATAATTACAAACCAAATTGATAAGTATCTAAGCAGATATTACATGACCATAAATCCCCCTGATTTTTCCTCGGCGCATCAAGCACTTTCAGTAAATGGGGTGACAGAGTATATTCAGTCACTCCTTGAAGAAGATAGGCACTTGCGGCAGGTTTGGGTAATTGGTGAGGTATCTAGTGCAAATCCCCATCGCAGTGGATTATTTTTTACACTCCAAGACCCGGAGGGAGGAGCGATAATCAAATGCGTGGCATGGGCGGGAACCTTACCCAAATTGGGTCAGATGCCCCAGGTGGGTGAACAAATTATTATTTTAGGGAGTATCCGTCTTTACCCGCAGCGTGGAGAATATCAATTACAAGTATGGCAATCCATACCTGTGGGGGTAGGATTACAGGCGTTACGCTTCCAACAATTACGGAATAGATTAGCACTAGAAGGTTTATTTGATACAGACAGAAAACGCCCCATTCCCAACCATCCCCAAACTATTAGTGTTGTGACTTCCCCCACAGCCGCAGCTTGGGGTGATATTCAAAAGACTCTCAAACAAAGATATCCAGGAATACAAGTACTTTTTTCCCCAGCCACAGTTCAGGGTGAACAAGCTGCCGATTCTATTGTGAGGGCGATCGCCAGGGTAGAAAGGGATGGGCGAGCCGAGGTATTAATTTTAGCGCGGGGTGGGGGTGCGGTGGAGGAGTTAGCCTGTTTTAATGATGAGCGAGTGGTACGATCTGTGGCTACTTGCAACATTCCAGTGGTGACGGGTATTGGACATCAACGGGATGAGTCTCTCACGGATTTAGTTGCAGATATGTGCGCTCATACACCCACGGCGGCGGCGGAATTGGTTGTTCCCTCCCTGGGAGAATTGTATAATCAGCATCGGCAGCGTGTTATAGATTTATCCTTGGCGATGGATGGGCAGTTGGCAAGGGCTGATGGGCAATTGCAAGGATTACGCTCACGGATACAGCGTTTGGGTTTGGCAAAGCAACTGCAACAGGAGTCACGCTTACTAACCTGGAAACGGCAACAACTATTACAGGTGACTCAGGGAAGATTACAGTCGGCATCTCAGTATTTACAGTTGCTAGGGGAGAAAATCAGCACCCTTGACCCCAATAATGTACTGAAACGCGGCTATGCAGTTGTCAGGAAAGAAGGTGTGGTAGTGCGATCGCCCCAAGATATATCGGTGGGTGAGGAATTACTGGTACAGTTAGGAGAGGGTGAAATTCAGGTAGAAGTTAAGGCAGTCAAGGGGAAGTAGGATAATGCCTAGGGGTAAAAGTAATCCTTCCAAGGATTGGAGTTATGAGGAAAAGGTAGGGGAAATTGAAAAGATTATCTCTCGCATTGAAACAGGAGAGTTGGATTTACAGCAGGTGTTTACAGAATTTGCCACTGCGGTAGATTTTTTGCACGAGTGTGAGCAGTTTTTACTTCAGAAACAGCAGCAGGTGGATTTGCTGATTGAGAAGTTAGAGGATGACTAGGAAATATAATTTGACTGCCGATGCTAACTGTAGTTAGTAGGGAGTTAATTTTAGGGATAATTAACAGATATTAGGAAAGTTAATTCATCCAATATCCCTTTGCTTGCACCTCACCGAACTATGTCTTATATCCTCGCACTCGATTTGGGAACTACTGGCAACCGCGCTTTTATCTTCAACAAAGCCGGTAAAATTGTCGCGCAGGCATATCGAGAACTAACCCAATATTATCCCCAACCGGGCTGGTTAGAACATGATGCAGAGGAAATATGGCAAGCTACCTGTGGGGTGATGCAAACTGCGTTACAAGAAGCATCTCTAAATTTTTCAGAGATAGTTGCCATGGGATTGACGGTACAGCGAGAGACTTGCTTGCTCTGGGATAAAAATACGGGTAAACCTCTACATCGGGCGATCGTCTGGCAAGATAGACGTACTGCTCCTCAATGTCAAAATTTAGAGGAACAGGGTTATGGAGAGGAGATTTATCAGCGTAGTGGGTTGGTGCTGGATGCTTATTTTTCGGGGACAAAGCTACGCTGGTTACTAGATAATACTTGCAGTCATGGGCATCAAGATGTTTTAGCTGGGACGATTGATACCTGGATATTATGGAAATTAACAGGGGGAAAAGTTCACGCTACTGACCATAGTAACGCTAGTCGCACGATGTTGATGAATTTGGCTAGCTGTGAGTGGGATGCTAGATTACTGGAATTATTGCAGATACCCAGGCAGATTTTACCGGAGATTAAACCCAGTTTGGGTCATTTTGGTGTGACTGATAGCACCTTATTCGGAGTAGAAATTCCAATCACTGCGATGCTTGGCGACCAACAGGCAGCTTTGTTTGGGCATGGTTGCGCCAATCCTGGTTTAATGAAATGTACTTATGGAACTGGTAGCTTTTTAGTAGCCCATACGGGACAGAAAATTGTCCAATCCCAGCATCAATTATTAAGTACGATCGCCTGGACTGAAAATCATCAAGTTGGGTATGCCTTGGAAGGTAGTATTTTTACAAGTGGTGCTTGTATTAAATGGTTACGAGATGGCATCAAATTAATTAATCATGCTGCGGAAACAGAAAGTATGGCTGAGTCTGTGACGGATAACGGTGGTGTATATTTTGTACCTGCCCTGAGTGGTTTAGGTGCGCCCCACTGGGATATGAATGCACGGGGAGCTTTTTTCGGGATTACGGGTGGAGTAGGAAAGGAACATCTGGTGAGAGCTGTTTTAGAGGCGATCGCCTACCAAGTTAAGGAAGTAGTCGCAGCCATTAATGCATCATCCCCCACACCAATCCAAAAGTTAAGGGTAGATGGGGGTGCTTGTGAGAATAATTTTCTTATGCAATTACAAGCAGATGTCTTGGGAATTCCGGTAGAACGTCCCCTAGTTAAGGAAATGACGGTACAGGGAATTGCCTTTGCTGCGGGAATTGCCGCAGGTTTTTGGCAAAATTATCAACAATTACAGCAACAGGAAACCATCGATCGGGTGTTTCTACCACGGGAGGAAAGGGAAACGGTAGATAGGAATTTTCAGATTTGGCAAAAAGCTGTATCCAGGGCAAAAAATTGGGTGGAATAGGGGTAAATTCTGGGATAGCCGACTTGTGAAGCAAAATTAGACTGCCTTTTAAGTGCAGATAGCTTGCTGAGTCGTCTTTTCCTACCTTCTCCATGTTTATTTATTTCTTTACAAAAATTCTAATAAAAGGGGTATTGCCCCTCACCCTAAACATGGTATAGTATGTTATGTAGATGCACCCTGATGATCTGGAGAGCTGCCCAAGTGGCTCTCTCTTTTTTTTAGAAATTTTTGCTAAAACAGCGCCCAACCGCGAATAAATTCCAACATACCATCTATAGGGTACAAGGAATTGGTATAATCGCCAGTCGGACGAGAGTTGTGGGGGAAAAGAAATGGCAGACTGGCAAGTGATTAGTGGTGGAGTGACTGCACCAAGAGGTTATCGGGCAGCAGGAATTCAAGCAGGTTTGAAGCCTTCGGGATTGCCGGATTTAGCTTTGATTGTGTCGGAAGTGGAAGCGATCGCCGCCGGTGTGTTTACCACCAGTCATGTCAAAGCTGCCTGTGTAGATTATTGTCGTCAGCAGCTACAGACAAAGCAGAGTGCAAGGGCAATTTTATGTAATTCTGGGCAAGCAAATGCTGCCACAGGGGAAAAAGGTTGGCAAGATGCGATAACATCGGCACAGGCTTTAGCTGCATCCTTGCATATTCCTCTAGATTCTATTCTTTTGGCTTCTACGGGGGTAATTGGGCAACGGATTCCCATGGATAAGTTAACTGCGGCGCTTCCCCAATTAATTGGAGAATTATCTGATGCTGGTTCCGATAGAGCTGCCAGGGCAATTATGACTACGGATTTAGTGCCCAAAACCATCGCTTTAGAAACAGTGATTCACGATCGCCCGGTGCGAATTGGCGGTATTGCTAAGGGTTCAGGGATGATTCATCCCAACATGGCAACCATGTTAGCCTTTGTCACCTGTGATGCAGCAGTCTCTCCCCATCTGTGGCAACAAATGCTCAGTCGTGCGGCAGATAGAAGCTTTAATTCCATCACCGTGGATGGAGATACTAGTACTAATGATAGTTTGATGGCTTTGGCGAATGGACAATCCCGCACCCCAGCGATTACAGAAATGGGGCAAGAAGCAGAAAAACTGGAAGCGATGTTAACAGAGGTTTGTCAATATTTAGCCAAGGCGATCGCCCGTGATGGTGAAGGGGCAACTTGCTTGATGGAAGTACAAGTCACGGGAACCCACGACGAAACCGCAGCTAGACAAATAGCCAAAACCATTGCTGGCTCATCCTTGGTGAAATCTGCAATTTTTGGACGTGATCCCAATTGGGGCAGAATTGCTGCCGCCGCAGGGCGTGCTGGTGTACCCTTTGAGCAGGAAAATTTAAGTATTAAATTAGGGGATTTCCTCCTGATGGAAAATGGGCAACCCCTCACTTTTGATCGCGTTGCCGCCAACGCATATTTACAAACAGCTGCCCAGGGAGAGTACTTGCAGCAAGATACCGTATTAATTACCGTAAATGTTGGCAATGGATATGGTACAGGTAAAGCTTGGGGCTGTGATTTAAGTTATGACTACGTGAAAATCAACGCCGAATATACAACCTAGGGAATGGGGAATGGGTAATAGGGAATCAGGAAAGTTGACACTTAACAGAAAAAATATCCTTCCCACTCCCTTCTTCCTTTCCCTGTACTAGGATAGGAATTGGTCATAACTTTAAAATCCACAATGGTAGTACCTGAACCCCATCACAGTGACGCAGATATCCTCAGTTGGGAGGAGGAGCTTGATCGCGCAATTTTTACTTTTGATGATATTCAGGCAGAACTTAACTATAAACAAGCACAAAATGCTCTGCGTAATTTACTGACTAATTTGGACTTGACGGCACAGGAACAAAGGGGATTAGAAACGGAAATTGCGGACTTGGAAACCATGATGGGTAAATTAGATAGCATGGTAGTCCAAATTGCCGCCTTTGGGATGGTGGGTAGGGGAAAATCTTCCTTACTTAACGCTTTAGTGGGTGAAAATGTCTTTGAAACCGGACCTCTCCATGGTGTGACTCGTAGCGCTCAACGTGTAAATTGGAACATTAGTGAGGAAGTTATTGGTGAGAGCGAACGGACATTACGGGTGACTTTGCCGAGTATGGGGAGACGTTCCCAGGTGGAATTAATTGATACCCCAGGCTTGGATGAGGTGGATGGAGAAACCCGTGCTGCGTTAGCCCAGCAGGTAGCAAAACAGGCTGATTTGATACTGTTTGTCATTTCCGGGGATATGACGAAGATAGAACATGAGGCACTTTCCCAACTGCGAGAGGTGGGTAAGCCGATGTTACTAGTATTTAATAAAGTCGATCAGTATCCGGCGGCTGACCGTGCAGCAATTTATGAGAAAATTCGAGATGAGAGAGTCAAGGAGTTACTCTCACCTGAAGAAATTGTCATGTCGGCTGCTTCTCCTGTTCTCAGGGCAATGGTACAACGTGCCGATGGTACGAGAACTGTACAATTACGCACCGGAGCAGCGCAAATTACTGACTTGAAGCTGAAAATATTAGAGATTCTGCAACGGGAAGGGAAAGCTCTGGTAGCTTTGAATACGATGCTCTACGCGGATGATGTGAATGAGCAGGTGATTCAGCGCAAATTAATCATTCGAGAAACTGCTGCTAATCAGGTAATTTGGCAAGGGGTGATGACAAAAGCTGTGGCGATCGCCCTCAACCCCCTAACTGTTGTGGATATTGTCAGTGGAGCAGTTATAGATGTAGTGTTAATTCTCACCCTATCTAAGCTCTATGGTATCCAGATGACGGAAACGGGAGCGGTAAAATTACTACAAAAAATTGCCATGGGTATGGGTGGAATTACTGCCAGCGAATTATTGGCAAATTTGGGCTTAAGTTCCCTGAAAACCTTGCTGGGTATGTCTGCTAGTGCTACTGCTGGAGCATCCCTTGCTCCCTATGTATCAGTTGCGGTAACTCAAGCAGGTGTCGCGGGTGTCTCTTCCTACGGGATTGGGCAGGTTACTAAAGCATACCTGGCTAACGGGGCAAATTGGGGTCCCGATGGTCCAAAAGCTGTAATTAAAAGAATTTTGACTACCTTGGATGAGACATCAATTCTGAATCGGATTAAGGGGGAGTTACGAGCAAAAATTAGGGTTGGTTAGGTGATACGGTGTTTTTTCTAGACTTAATTTCATCCCAGATTCTTTTTTGCAATATATACTCAATAATTTTACAGCTTTTCCATATCGATACCTTTTTCCTGCAACTTTTGCAATAAATTCTGATAACGTTGTTTTTCCTCTTCCAATTGAGAAAGTATATTATCTGCGCGTTGACGTTCAGTTTCCGCACGCTGACGTTCCTGTTCCCTTTGTTGTGCAAGTTCCACGGATGTGAGAAATTTTTCCCCATCGGGACGATATATTTCCCAGGTTTCGGGTGTGAGGTGGAAGCGTATACCTAAACGGGGACTCACCCAATCATGAATATCTTCAATTACTTCTAATCCTGCTTCCTGACTTCGCCACCAGCCACTGAGGTCATTTTTATCAGGGTCATAGATATAATACTCCTCAACTCCATAGCGTTCATAAAATTTAAATTTTTTTGCCATTTCCTTGAGTCTATTCCCTGGAGAGAGGATTTCAAATACTACCTGTACGGGTATATTTTCCTCTTCCCATTGTTTGTAAGAACCTCTGTGTCCCTTAGGTCTACCAAAAACAACCATTACATCGGGAGCTTGACGGGTTAATTCTCCGCATACAGGATACCACAGGAAATCACCTGCCACAAATACATCTGGCTGGGATGCAAACAGAATTTCCAGGTTTTCTTTAATGGTGACGATCCATTGAAATTGCTTGGTATTATCAGCCATGGGTTGTCCGTCGCTGTCTGGGTAGATAATAGTGGTTGGGGTTTCTGGTGTAAGTACCATATTGCCTAAGCGCAGCTACAGGAAGTTATTGCCTTATTTTATAGTTTATTTTGATTTCAGGAATCTGAAGATTTTTGATAATGGCGTTCGCTTTAGCGGAGCGTAGCTCTATCGCGTAGCGGAACGGAGTTCTATCGCATATCACAACGGAGTTCTATCGCGTAGCACAACGGAGTTCTATTTGGTGAGCTTGCATATCTGCTGTTAATCACAGATTGTTTTGGGTTGGATATCCTCGTCTGGGAGGCTTCAACTAGTTAAAAAGATAACTATCGATTCTTGCTTATCAGAGCAACTGTCAAAATATATATCAAAAAAATATACAGAATCAAAATTTGTGTATTATTTCCATATCTCTCCCCGGCATAACTTTCACCGGAGGGAACAGGAAGCAGTAATTTTTCTTCTACTGATACCTGCATAACTAACAAAAATGCATATCCCAAGGGAACTTCTACTAATAAATCATTATTAATAACTCATTCAGGTTTGTATTCATAGGGGAAACGTGTCCATTACATATAAATATTTATACATTTTTGGCTACGGATTAACCATACCTACCAGTATCATTTGGTTAGGTACAAATTACGTGAACGCCACCACTCCAGCAATTATTCATACCCAAAACACACCAGAAACATTGCCGGAAGGGGAACCAAGTTTGACACCCCAACCCGAAACCCCAGAAACACCCCAACCAGAACAGAAAGTATTAGTTAATCAAGTTGAAGTCACTGGTTATCAGGTTTTCCAACCAGCTGAAATTAATGCCATTACCCAAGCTTTTATAGGTAAATCTTTAACGGTGAGCGAATTAGCAGATATCGCCGATAAGATTACTGAGTTATATCTCAAACAAGGATATATTACATCACGGGCGGTCTTAGTAGACCAAACTTTTACCAATGGAATAGTACAAATTCGTGTGTTTGAAGGTGGTGTAGATCAGATTCTGGTGGAAGGTACAAACAAGGTGAAACCAGAATATATCAGGAGTCGAATCCGTTTAGCTGGACTCAATCCCCTTCGCAAAGATAAACTGGAAGAACAGTTAATTTTACTGCGAACTGACCCCCTGTTTAAAAATGTGGAAGGGAGTATTCGCTCCGCAGGTGCAGGAAGTAAATTTGGGCAAAGTATTCTCACAATTCGGGTTATAGAAGCAGATGCTTTTCAAAGTAATGTGAGTATTGATAATTATTCCCCACCGACTGTCGGTTCGGAAAGAATGAATCTTGGTTTAGGCTATCGTAATTTAATCACCTCTGGCGACCAAATTTCTGCTAATTACAGTCGCTCAACTACGGGAGGAGCCAATATTTATGATTTTAGTTATCGTGTACCAGTGAATGCCAAAAACGGTACGATACAATTGCGCACGCTGTTTAGTAATTATCAGATAACTGACCCCGGTTTTAAAAGTCTCAATATTCGCGGTGATTCCAACCTCTACGAGATTACCTATCGTCAACCCCTGGTGCGATCGCCAAAATCAGAATTTGCCCTTTCCTGGGGTTTTAGCCATCAAAATGGACAGACTTTTCTCTTTGATAACTTACCATTTCCCTTTGGTATTGGTCCTGATAGTGACGGTGTGAGTCGTACCAGCGTCTTTCACTTTGGACAAGATTATATCAAACGCGATACTAAGGGAGCTTGGGCATTGCGATCGCAATTCAACCTCGGTACAGGTTTATTCAACGCTACCATCAATAACCATCCTACACCCGATAGCCGTTTTTTCAGTTGGACAGGACAAGCACAACGGGTACAACAACTCAGCGATGATCAATTATTGATTGCAATGTTGGATATTCAACTGACACCTCACAGTCTCCTTCCCTCCCAACAATTTGTCATCGGTGGGGTGCAATCTCTGCGGGGATATCGACAAAATCTGCGTTCCGGTGATAATGGTGTGCGTTTATCCCTCGAAGATAGAATTACCATCCATCGAAATGCAGCAGGTGCAACTACCTTACAAATTATTCCTTTTATTGACGTTGGTACAGTCTGGAATCATCCAGATAACCCTAACAAAGTACCCCGTCAAAAATTTCTTTCCAGTCTTGGTTTAGGTTTGCTCTGGGAACCATTACCCAAACTCAATCTTCGCCTAGACTATGGTATTCCCCTAATTAATGTGCGCGATCGCGGTGAAAATCTTCAAGATACCAGCTTATACTTCAGCGTTTCCTACCAACCCTAAGCCACCATATACTCAGGTGTGATCTCAAATCTAATTGTAGTGGCTGCCCAATCCTTCAAATCCGGTGCTAGCCAAATTAGTTTGCGCAAAATATCATCATTCACCCAAAGAATTACCGGAAACTGAAAACGTTTGGGGAACTCATCGCGCATCTGATTTGTGGAGATAATCAATTGATTAATCGCAGTTACAGATTCTAAACCTCGTACCATCAACGCACTTGGTTTACTATCACCCAAAGCATTCGCCATGGTAGTATACAGCGTCTGCGCCGTTGCTGGAACTTGAATCTCAGCAATTACTCCAGGAGAAAATTCTTCCATCAAACTCAGTAATTGCTGTTGCTTATTTACGGAATTACAGCAAGCTAACACCAAGGAAAATTGCCCCTGGGAAAACCTAACTATCCGCCCTAACCTCTGGGTGGCAGATGGGGCGCTGATTTTGCTGTTTTGGGAATCAATTAAGCTAATCATCAATTACCCTGAGCCTTACTCAACAATATCATTAGACAATGTCAGCAAAACTACCCATGACAATCTCACCACAACGGCGATAGGGTAATTTTGATGACATCTTTCGGACGCTTCATGTCGATTCTACTCACGGTATTTACGGTGAGGGTGGGGTGCATCACCCCACATCTTGATTTCCTGGAACTGCGCTCCCGGAATTTCTACCCAGGAAACATCTTGACTAAATCATCTCCAGGGATAATGGTTGTGTAAAAAACGTAACCAGAATTGCGGATATAGCGGCGGTCTTGTTTAATCAGTGCCATAAATTCCCGATGTCCTTGACGCATCCGTCCTACCAAGCAACCAGCGCTGGCATTTTTGATATCGTTTTGGGGTGCGTCGTAACCCCAGTGTTGGTTAACAGCAAACATCCCTGTATCAGATTTATCGTTCGTGCGTTTGAAATCCTTGTTGAAATCACGGTGAACGGTAATCGGTGCAACTTGAATCAATGCTTCGTGGCGATCGCCATTACCATGCATCCCGACAGACCAAGATTTATACTGTCCAAACTTGATTCTAGCAGCTCCACCAGGATTCATGGGAGTGTAGGTATACTGACTACCGGGTTCTGTGGTGGCTTGCCATTGATTAACGATTTTCGGTACACCATTATTAAATTCAATTACCATCCGGCGATCATTGAATGCATTCGGTGCATCATCATTAAGAGTACCGTTTTCATTCATCCCCTCGACATAGACAATATTATATTCTTTAGGCTCGGTAAATACTCGATAATTCTTAGAAACCATGTATTTAATAATGCGGCTTGCCAAGTCGTTACCTAAATTCATCGAGGGCTGTGGTAACATTTCCTGTTTCATTTCCAAGAGTTGCTTGGCTGTAATTGGTCCTAAAAATTCTCGTTCAGAAGCTTTAACCAGTTCCTGAAATTCCTTAAGTGCAGCAATGGACATTAGACCAAACTTACCATCCACTGGAGGTTGTAGAAGATTTAAATTGACTAACTGGGATTGAATCTGCTTACTTAAATCAATATCCTTGGCGATCGCGTCGTAAGCTAATTGATTGTTGGTTTCTAGCAATTGTTCTAGTTTCATTGGAACCCTTTCCTTAGTATCAAATATATTTCTTACTTCAGATATAGGGTTGGCAATTTTTGACTTATGCAGTGGTTCAAAATTTTGGTTTGAGTCGCAGATAATTTGAGCGTGGTGATAGAGCTACGCTCCGCTAAAGCGAACGCCATTCCAAAACCTACAGAATCGTCACCCTTAGGGTTGGGAATTTAAAAAGCCGGATAATTAGCATATTTGTATTGTTGAATTTCTTGATGCTCAGTTGATACGTCTGTGGGTATCTTGCTATCTCAGTATGTTTCAATCAAAAATAGGTCTAAAAAAACACCTAAAATAATATAGTAGTCGTTCCGCTATCTTTTTACGAGCAAGAGATTTATGATATATCCGGTACTGAATAAATAAAGTACCTAACTGTTGTTTATAATACTTAAAACAAGATAAGGAATTTTAACTATACGTTACGAATAATTCATAATCTATAGATTCCTATCGTTTAACTGAAAAAGCATGCAACTGCTTCAAAAAAAAGTTGTTGCTCAGAGAAAAATGGTGGATAAAATATCCTTAATCTGCCCCGACTTTTGTCTATCTAAGACCTATTCCTGGTTTTTGTTGATGTTTGTGTGTTCCAAGTCTTAATAGAGCATCTACACAAGCCTTTAAGAGTTAAGTGTTATAACCTTTTCAGATTTCCCTATTTGTCAGCCTTAGTCAGCCCATCATTACCTAACTAATTAACTGAAAAATATACAAAAAATTATGATGCAACAGCTATGTGTGGCTGAAGAGCCGTTGTATACCAAATCTGTAAATACTCCCCTTGCCTATAGAGTTGTGCTGGTGCATCCTTCAGCAGGTGTGAATTGGAGTGGTGGGGCAGAAACCTTTGCTATCGAGTTATCTCGACAGTTAAGTCAATACTGTCAAATAGAGTTATTAAGTGGCGCAGATTGTGGGCATTTCAGTCATCCTATCAGTAGTCTTACCCGCACTCACAGCTATAACTTGCTGCATCATCCCCTAGTAAAACCACTGTGGTCAAAGTTTACCAGGTTTCCCGAAATTTGGTTAGAGCATCTCACCAGCTTTTTACCCTGTCTTACCTATCTGCTGCAAAATCCTCCGGACTTAATTTTACCCTGTAATGAAAAGGGAGGACTCGCGATCGCCTCCGTAGTTCGTGCCCTGAAGGGTACACCAATTTTATATACAGAACATGGTAGTTTCCTGGATGGTGGGCGGCATTTGCAAGCCAATTTACGGTTTCAACCAGATAAGCTAGTCGTTTTATCTGATGCAGTAGAAAAGTATGTGAAAAATTTGCGCCCTCAGCAATCAACGGCAGTTATACCCAATGGAGTTGATTTACAACGCTTCACCCCCGATGGCGATCGCCTAGATTTTGGTTTATCTGGTCCAATTATTCTCTGTGTAGCATCATACTTGGGACGAGCCGGCATCAAACGTATCGAGTTAGCCATTGAAGCCGTATCCCGCTTACCCCAGGGAAGTTTAGTAGTTTGTGGTAGGGGTCCAGACGTAGACTATTATCAAGCCCTAGGGGAGAAATTTTTAGGGAGCGATCGCTTTGCCATTCGGACTTTTTCCCAAAAACAAATGCCCCAGGTATACCGCAGTGCGGACTTATTTACCCTGCCATCCTTTGAAGAACCCTTCGGTATTGCCTATATTGAAGCCATGGCAAGCGGATTACCAGTAGTTGCCACCGATGACGCGATGCGACGCTACATCATTGGGGATGGGGGTATAGTCTGCGATGTCACTGATATTGACAGCTATAGCAATGCCCTACAAACAGCTTTAAGTCAATCTTGGGAAACCAAACCACGGGATAACGCCCAACGTTTTGATTGGCAGGCGATCGCCCTCCAGTATCGAGACGTAATTATGGAAACTATCCAGCGCTCCCAAATCCCTCACCCAGTTCTGAGTACAAACTGAAAAGACCAATTGAGCGGGTGATAGGATAAAATCGGTTCCTCTTCACCCTTTTTCTGCCATGCATAACTTACAAATCTTCCTCGATATTGCCACAGAAGCAGCATTAGCTGCCGGTGCTGTGCTACAGAATTACCTCGGTAAGGTGGAAGATGACATTACAGAAAAGGGGCGCTCTGGAGACTTAGTTACCATCGCTGACAAAGCTTCCGAGGCAGTTATCCTAGAATATCTTGATCGTCACTTTCCCCACCATGCCATTTTGAGCGAAGAATCCGGGAAACTTGGCAACCAAGACAACGAATTTCTCTGGGCGATCGACCCCCTAGATGGAACAACCAACTTTGCTCACCAATACCCCTTTTTTGCTGTTTCCATTGGTTTGTTAATCAATGGTGAACCCCAGGTTGGTGTAATTTATGACCCTAGCCACCAAGAATTATTTCGCGCTGCCGAGGGCTTAGGTGCTAGTTGTAACCGTCGCCCAATTCATGTATCTCGTACCTCCGAATTAAGTAAATCCCTTCTGGTGACAGGCTTTGCCTATGATCGCCGAGAAACTCCAGATAACAACTATGCGGAATTCTGCCACTTTACCCACCTTACCCAAGGTGTACGCCGCAGTGGAGCCGCAGCTATTGACCTCGCTCACGTAGCCTGCGGACGTATTGATGGATACTGGGAACGTGGTATTTCCCCCTGGGATATTGTCGCCGGAGTTATCATCCTCAAAGAAGCTGGGGGGACGGTAACAGCCTATGATGGCAAACCCTTAGAAATAGCCTCAGGAAGGATTCTAGCAACTAACGGCTATCTTCATAAAAGCTTATCAGAGGAGTTAGGGCGAGTAAATCCATTATCAAGTTGGAGTAAATAGGGTGTAAATTTTGTGACCTTTTTTCAGAAGGCGATTAAACTAGAAAAATCTCACCATAACTTTTTCTAGTTCTATAAAACCCTATCTATGTCTTCCAAATTAGAACGCGGACTATTTAAATACGATTTTATCGACCATCACGCCATTCTTTGTATGCCTGTAGATGCGGATGCTAAGGATGTCCGTAAGCGCTACTTGAAAATTGCCCGTCGTCTGCACCCTGACAGCAACAGCACAGCAACGGATGCCGAGAAGAAACTGGCAAGTGATTTACTTTCCAAGTTGGTCAACCCAGCCTATGAAAAGCTATTTTCCGATAAAAATCGCACAGAATACATGATTGTTCTGTCCCAGATGGGTAAGCAATTTACCCAACAATCGGGAACCGTAGAATTAACTACGGATTTAGCAAGGCAGTTGGCAGGTACGCCCAACATCGACCATGCTTACAGAACCGCGATCGCCAAAATTGCTGAAACCCAATTTGAGAATCTAGGGCAAGTAATCCAAATTATTAATTTGGTCAGTGAATTAAACCTGGTTTACCTGATGCGAAGTGCTGGTAAATCCTTGAGTGCCCCACCACCCCCACCACCAAATCCTGGAGTCACTTCAGGGAATACAGGTGGCACAAGAACCCCCAGCGCTCCACCACCACCCCCAGCACCCAAGGAAGATACCGCAGTGGTAATGTACATCCGCCGAGCCGAGGAGCTAATTAGTAAAAACCAATTTATCCCCGCCAGGGTGGAATTACAAGACGCTTTGAAGCTTTCGCCCAATAATAGTCGTTGCCATAGCTTGATCGGTGTAGTCTATTTGAAGCAAAATCAAACCACGATGGCAAAAGTCCATTTTGACCGCGCCTTGCAGTTAGACCCCCAAGACCCCATGGCTTTGGACGGTAAACGCAAACTAGAAAAGATTTTGGGACAAAAGTCCGGTAATGCCAAGCCCGCAACGGCAACAGCATCAACAGGGGCAAAGTCAGCAGATAAATCTGGTGGTAGCGGTTTATTTGGTGGTTTATTTGGTGGAAAGAAAAAATAATGGTTTATCAACCTCCAGCCGGTGCGAGAGACTTACTACCTCTAGATGTCACTCAGAAACGCTGGATCGAAGACAGAATACAGCAGGTGTTTCACCGTTGGGGCTATCACAGAATCATCACCTCTACCCTAGAGCGGATGGATACCCTGATGGCAGGGGGCGCGATTCAACGCTCCACGGTGCTACAACTGCAAAATGGCGAGGATGAAGAATTAGGGCTGCGTCCTGAATTAACAGCCTCCATTGCGCGAACTGCGGTAACACGGATGGCAGGCACTACCTACCCCCAACGCCTCTACTACAATGCCAATGTCTTTCAGAGAATGGCAGAGTTTCGCCGCAACCAACCCCAGGAATTTTATCAAGCAGGGGTGGAATTGTTGGGTGGTGAGGGTTTACTTGCCGATGCAGAGGTGTTGCTGTTAGTTGCCGACTGTTTGCAAGCTTTGGATTTAAAGGGTTGGCATTTGATTTTAGGGGAAGCGGGTATTACCCAGTCCCTGTTATCAGTTTTTCCGGCAAATCTCCAGAATCAAGTTCGCAGCGCGATCGCCCATCTAGATCGCATTGCCATTGATAACCTACCTATGGAGGAAGAACTGCGAGAGCGTGCCAGAACTATTCTTGATTTACGCGGTTCGAGTCAGGATGTGTTGGCAAAAGTCAAGAGTCTGAACTTAGATTCACCCCAACAAGTCGCCGTTGATAGTCTTACTTCCCTGGTGAATTTACTAGAGTCACGGGGGAATTTCCCTGTGATTCTTGACCTGAGCTTAATTCAGACCTTTGATTACTACACAGGCATTTCCTTTGAGGTAGTCAGTAATACATCTCTCGGTGCGCGAGTCATCGGACGGGGTGGACGTTATGACCAGCTTTTAGGACAATATCACCCCCAAGGCGAAAATATTCCTGGTATTGGCTTTGCCCTATTTCTGGAAGACTTATACCAAGTATTGGCAGCATCTCAGCAATTACCCCAAACTACCCCAGCTACCAACTGGTTAGTAGTTGCCGAAACCCCAGAGGTATATACTGCTGCCTTTAACTATGCCCAAACCCTGCGAGATTCTACCCATCTGGTACGAGTAGAAATGGATTTGGGAGGCAGAAAAGCAGAGGAGATTCGCCAATACGCAGGCGATCGCCAAATAGCTCAAATTGCTTGGATAAAAGCAGATGGTTCCACGGTGATAGAAACGGTTTAGGTGATGGGTAATAAGTAATAAGTAATGGGTAATAAGTAATGAGTAATGGGTAATGAGTAATGAGTGATGAGTAATGGGTAATGAGTAATTTCTTCCTGGACTTACCCCAGGACTACACATTAACGTCATTGCAAGGTCAGGAAGCAATCTCAAAGCCTCGTTTTCTCGTTACTATTACGTAAGTCCGATCTGACTTGAAAAAGCAGGGGAACTGGGGGACAAGGGGGACAAGGGAGAAACAATTAATGCCCAATGCCTATTTTCATCTGTCCTCGTGTATGCAGTTCATGACGGCTACTTATAGCGTTTCCCAATCATATGAAATACAACCCCACCCGCCCTATCGGGCACTATCCCCGAAATCGGGGAGGGCTGGGGAGGGGTTCTTCTATACCTCACTAGAATGAGAAACGCTATATTACTTATTACTTTTTACTTATTACTTAACTTACTCCTACCCTCTACCTTTGCTTGCAAGAAATTATTTATCCTCCTTCTCTCCCTTAACCCTTTCAGCCTTTATAATTCTTAATGATTCAAAGAGAGGGGAACTATGGCGCATACAATTGTCACAAATGTCTGTGAAGGTGTTGCAGACTGTGTAGATGCTTGTCCAGTGGCTTGTATTCATGAAGGACCAGGGAAGAATGTCAAGGGTACAGATTGGTACTGGATTGATTTTTCCACCTGTATTGATTGTGGAATTTGCTTACAAGTATGTCCTGTAGAGGGGGCGATCGTCCCTGAAGAAAGACCTGATTTGCAAAAAACACCATAACAGAACATAGGGAACAGGGTACAGTATTTCCATCTGTCACCTGTAACCTATCAGAAAATACTGATAAAATAGCTACTCAAAACTAGGTTTTGTGATTAACCAAGACTAAAGATTTATTTGATAAATTACCTATCAATCTTGACCAATGACCAATAATTACTTACTAGAATTAAAAAACGTTCACGCTGGCTATATTAAAGATGTTGATATTCTCCAAGGGGTAAATTTTTGTGTGCATCCTGGAGAATTAGTGACAGTTATTGGTCCCAATGGTGCAGGTAAATCGACTTTAGCGAAGACAGTTTTTGGTTTGCTCACTCCCCACACTGGAACAATTACTTTTAAAGGTGAGAATATTGCAGGTTGTAAATCCAATCAAATTGTCAAAAAAGGTATGTGCTATGTTCCTCAAATTTCTAATGTTTTCCCCTCACTCACAATCGAAGAGAACCTAGAAATGGGGGCATTCGTGCGGAATATTGCCCTACAACCTTTAAAAGATAAAATATTTGCCATGTTCCCCAAATTAGCGGAACGACGGCGACAACGGGCGGGAACCCTTTCTGGTGGTGAGCGCCAAATGTTAGCTATGGGTAAAGCTTTGATGTTAGAACCGAGTTTATTACTTCTAGATGAACCTTCGGCAGCTCTATCACCAATTTTAGTCAATCAGGTGTTTGAACAAATTCAGCAGGTAAATCAAACGGGAACAGCGATTGTTTTGGTGGAGCAGAATGCCAAGAAAGCTTTAGAAATGGCGCATAGAGGTTATGTGCTAGAGTCGGGAAGGGATGCGATTTCTGGTACTGGAAAAGATTTGTTGAATGACCCGAAAGTGGGTGAGTTGTATTTAGGTGCGGGGAAACCACATTAAAACAATTGGCAATACTCGCTCCGCGAGAAGCAAGGATATACAATCAACTATCTCAACTTACCTACTTCAAATATTGCATATCTGGTCCCTGGGGAATAATCCCGCCAGGATTAAGGGGAAAGAGGTTGCCGTAATAGTCTCTTTTTATACTTTCTAAATCGCAGGTTTCTGCAACTCCAGGTAGATTGTAGATAATTCTAAGGTAATTACTGAGGTTTTTGTAGTCTTGAATACGACGAATATTGCATTTAAATAAGCTGTAGTAAACAATATCAAAGCGGAAAAGGGTAGTAAATAATCTCACGTCTGCGAGGGTGAGGGTATCTCCGCAAAGGTATGGGTTGTTTTCTAGGGTTTGTTCGATGGTGTCGAGGGTTGTAAATAGTTCTTGGCAAGCGGTATCATAGGCTGCTTGGGATTGGGCAAAACCACAACGATAGACACCGTTATTGACAGTATGGTAAATTTTCTCGTTCCAGCGATCAATTTCTGGTTGTAATGCTGGGGGGTACAAATCTTGGTTGTTGGCAAAGTCGTGAAATTGAGAGTTGAGGATGACAATGATTTCTGCACTCTCGTTATTAACGATGGTGTTGGTTTGTAAATCCCAAAGTACGGGAACTGTGCAGCGTCCTTGGTATCCTGGTTGGGCAAAATTATATAATTCTGGGAGAGTGCGGCAGCCGAATTCTGGTTGATTCAGTACCCAAAAACCTTCATCTGGGGAGGGGTTAACAATGGATACAGAGATAGTATCTGTTAATGCTTTTAAAGCCCTGACTACTAGGGTTCTATGTGCCCAGGGGCAACCCAAGCCGACATACAAACGGTATCTATCTTTACTCGGTTGGTAAGGGTTATTACTATCTGTGTTGATTGTGTGGCGAAACTGACTTTGGGGACGGATGTACTCTCCTTGGGGGTTGCGGGGTGCAAGGTTAGACATCATTGTTTGCCAAAGTGTTTTCCAAACAAATTTAGCAGTTTTGATGATGTATTTAGAAGGGAGAGATTTGTTTTTAGTCATGGCGATTGTGCAATGATTTCATCGTCGAGGGATGTTTTCACAAATATTAAACATCCTGTGGGGGTTTCTGGTTGGTGGATGGTGTCGGGGGAGGAATAGATGCGATCGCCACTGACATAAGTTTTACCATCAATGATTAAACTGCCAGCTAAAACCACAATTTCTTCATTTCGTGCGTGTTTGTGGTTGGAAAAACGTGTTTGCTCGGTTGCGTTGACAAAAAAGCCAATTTCTCTGGTTTGGGAATTTTCAAATAATTTCCCAATCATCACCCCTGGTTGTGGTAATGGTTCCCAGTTAACCTCTGTTGCTTGTGCTGTTAAGTCACAGACGGATGGGGAAGGAGGGATGTCATTGCTGTGAATGCGTTGGAATAGACGCTGTTTTAATTCTACCGCCATGGGTACGGGGGGAGCAGAATAGGCAAGACTAGTTACTGCTTCTTGAAACTTGCGAACTTCTAGGGATAATTCGGGAAAGTCAGCGATCGCCGTCTCTAGTAACAGGGTTTCGTTTTCGTCTAAGCTATTGAGGGCAGATAATGCTGCTAATTCTAAATATTCTTCGTATTGCATATTTCTCGTCAATAAAGTGTTGATATAAGGTTTTCTGATTGGGAGAGCAAAGTAACTGCATAATTTATTTCTAAATAATGGTTATTTATTAATTAAAGCTCGTCTATTTTGAGAACTTTGCAACTCCGGGTATTGTTTCCTTCGGTTGCAATCACAAAACTACACTTTGCACAATGGACAAGATTTAATACGATTGTTTGGGGAATTTGGTTCTATTGTGAGCATCATCCAGAAATAATCTTAAGAAATAGAATCTACGTGACGGTGGCAAGACTAACTCTCTCTCAATGATGCCAAAACGCCACGCAATTTTGTTAAACCGAGGCGAATACGGGTTTTAATTGTACCTAAAGGTATACCTGTTTGAGTGGAAATTTCCGTATGACTCCACCCTTGGAAATAAGCTAATTCTAAAACTTGTTGTTGTTCTGGGGGTAATTCCCGTATGGCAGTTTGAATTAAAGTCCGTCGCTCAGAAAAAATGATTTCTTCCGATGGATCTACCGATAGCGATCGCGCTTCTTGTTCGACTGCATCTAGGGAAACTATGGGTGTACGTGTCATACGTTCCCGGATTCGTAACTTATCAATGGCACGACTACGCAGTTGCATAAATAACCATGTATCTACCCGCGCCTTAGTAGCATCATAACGCTGGGCAGTACGCCATACCTGATGGAAAACATCTAAGACAGTCTCTTCTGCCTCTTCTACTGTACCAAGCATCTTAAAGGCAACAGCGTAGAGAATCTTCCCGTAGCGATCATAAAGTTCACTAAGGGCGCTTTCATCCTGCTGGGCAATTCTTGCTATCAAAGCAGCTTGATCTGTTTCAGTTTGAGTTGTCATTCATGGGAAGCGGGTCACAGTGGCAAAACATACATAGGTGTTTACAGATAAAAATAGCATTCCTCTGAGCTAATATTTGCCTCTGAGAATATTTTTCCACAAATAAATCCAGTTGCTGTCAGTTTGCGTATATCACCTTGAATCATGACGGGAAGCCTGATTTTGCACGATTTGAGTCAAAGTGAGCCAAAATTTAATAATTCTTAGTTTGGAAACACTTTTCGATGACAAGCTGGGGATGATTAAAATAATTCGTAATTCGTAATTCGTAATGCTCCCTGCGGGAGAGCTTCGCTAACGTAATTCGTAATTCGTAATGCTCCCTGCTCCCTTCGGGAGAGCTTCGCTAACGTAATGCTCCCTGCGGGAGAGTTAACGCTAACGTAATTACGTTTTGTGACGGGGATTTAAACCCCCAAAGTTGGTTAAACCTTTTTCATTGTGACGTAGATCAACAATTCCTGGAGTTGCTAATTTTTTTCTGTTTAATTAACCTAAATTTTAACTATCTGTAAAATATGCAACGTTTAAATTATTCTTCTCGAATTCTCTGGCAACAAGTTGGTAGTTTAGCCGGATTATTAGCAGCAATTATGTTTAGCTGGATGGTTTACGGGTATTATCAATCACAGATTTTGATGAAATTAGAATTTCCCTTTTTAGCAAATTGGCTAGGTATTATTCAAGGTTTAATTGCAGCAATCATAGAACCGGGAGTGGGAGCGATCGCGGATAAAATTCAGGGGAAGTATGGCAGTAAATTACCAATTATTAGTGTGGGGGTGGTGTTAGCGGGATTAATTTTTGTTGCTAGCTCTTTACTTTTAGAACAGCATCTTTCTGGAATGGTGCGATGGATTGTACCTGTGATGATGACTGTTTGGGTGATAGCAATGATTATTTTTCGGGGTCCCGCGATCGCCTTACTACGACAATTTGCTCCCGTGGAGGAGTTACCCCAAGCAAATGCTCTGTTAGTCATGATATTCGGATTAGTAGGTGCGACTTCTCCCCTACTAGATTTATTTTTGAAAAATATTGGTGCATCAATTGCCTTTATTTTGGCGGCGATCGCCCTCGTTATTAGCACATACATTCTCCGTAATTTCACCAATCCCAGGTCATTCATTCCGGAAAATGTTACAGAACATACACCACCCATACCCTTCTTATTATTAATTCTCCTATTTATTGTTGGCATGAGTGCGAGTTTAGAAGTGAATCTACTGACTTCCTTAGTTCCACAAATTTTACAACAGCAACTTCCCAATTATTCTCCGCAAATTATTTGTTCTGTTATCCTCTTAATTGCAGCAATTTTATCTGTACCTCTGGGAGATTTTGCCAGTAAATTCGGTTCCGATAAAACTATTTTATTAGGATTAATTAGTATTTCTACCTTGATGGGTATTTCCTTAATTAATTCCTGGAACTTCGTGACATTCCTACTCATATTTGCCTTTGCTCTAGCTTTTTGCCTGGTATTTATCAGTATGATTCCCTTTACCTTAACTAAAGTACCTGCAAGTAAAGCAGGATTAGGTACAGGATTTTATTTTGGTGGTGCTGGTGGTGCTACCGCATTACTGACATTATTAATGAAACAAGAATTTTTTAATTCCCTTTTGGGTTTTGTGTGTAGCGCGATCGCCTGTATAGTTGCCACAATTTGCATCGCCAAAATTCACCGCATCCAAGCAATTTAGAAGACATATTATTTACATAAAATATAAAATTTTCATAAAATTCTACTTTTATTTCCGAAGCTACGGTGAAAACAAGTAATATTTGTTAAGCTATAAGCGCTGATAGGTAGGTAAACGGAAATAAATTCAATTATGTTGACTATTTTAAGTCTAGATACAAGCAACAAAAAACCAATGACAACCCTTGCTAATTAGCTTCACCTGTTCAGACGTTACTAGTAAGGAGATATGTCAGGATTATGCATTGGTTGCTATCTGGTCGTTTAAGTGTAGAAAAGATTACAGTCAAAATTGCAGATTTACCAGTATCTTTAGCTGGAACCAAGCTAGTACAGATGTCTGATTTCCATGATGATGGGAAACGCTTATCCGAAGAAATGTTAGAGCAGGCGATCGCCATCACGAATGCAGCAGAAGCAGACTTAATTCTCCTCACCGGAGACTATATCACTACCAACCCATCACCCATTCATCACCTCGCATCTCGACTCAAAAATCTCCAAAGTCGTTACGGAATATATGCGATTTTAGGCAACCATGATATTTACTATAAACATCCTCACAGAAAACCCAAAACTCCAGCCCCATATTTAGGTATAAAGCCAGAAATTATTGCCGCATTTGAGAATATTGGCATTCATGTATTATGGAATCAAATTGCCTATCCCCTGGGTGAAAAATTACCAATTATTGGATTAGCTGATTATTGGTCAGAGGATTTTCAACCTGCATCGGTGATGGAAAAAATTGACCCCAAAATTCCCCGCATTGTCCTATCTCATAATCCTGATACCGCAGAAATCTTACAACAATGGCGAGTAGATTTACAATTATCCGGTCACACTCATGGAGGACAAATAGTAATTCCCGGTGTAGGTACAGTTATCCCTTTCTATAACAAAGCTATTATCAAAATTCCCCGACAATTGAGAAGACTTATTCCATTTTTCCCTTCATCACCCATTAAAGTTATCCAGCATTGGGAATGGACAATGGGGTTACATCAAGTTGGGAATAATCAACTGTACGTCAATCGTGGACTAGGAACCTATGCTCCAGGACGATTATTTTGTCCACCAGAAGTGACAATTATTACTTTACTCTGAAGAATGATTCTTTCACTATGGATATCGAGGAGATACAAGAAATGTTTGGACTAAGCGAGTTAAAGCAAACACGGTTTTATCAGCAAGCTTTCGCAGAAGGAGAACAGGAATGTAAACAGGAAGGTAAATTACTCGCTGTACAGCCAATGTTAGCTGCGGGGTTGATTGTGGAACAAATAGCCCATGCTTTAAGTTTAACCGTGGAGGATGTGAGAAAAGCTGCACAACAATCTGAGTAAACCAGGAAATATAGGCGATCGCCATCCAAAACTTCCTCATCAACGCGATCGCCATCCCTACATTCCCCAAAACTTCCTCATAAATGCGCTACGCGAAGCGTAAAGCCTTTGGCTTATCGCCATCCCTACAACTTCCCCAAACCGCGATCGCTGAATTCTTGTACATTTTGAAAAAAAAATCGATCGTTCCGCTTCGCTACACTTTGTAAGGGTAAAGAATCAAAGAGCAAAGGGTAAAAGTGCAAAAGTGTCAAGGGTTAGGAAGAGTCCTCGACGAAAAAACACCACACACAACCCGAAAACCGACATCGTTGCCATCGATGTCGGGGACGCTGTTGTTGCGAATAGCAGAACGGCAATACCCAGGATTGAGGTACCACGAACCACCGCGCAGCAGCCGGTACTGATTATCATTATTATTGTTTTCTATCCACGCACTGTCATCTGTTGGTGACTCTTCATAATTTGAATGCCATTGGTCTGCACACCATTCCCATACGTTCCCATGCATATCGTATAAGCCAAAAGTATTCGCTACACCAAAATGACCTACTTCTGTTGTTTCCTCACGATAAATTCCTTTCGGTCCACGACCGTATGAACCTGACCAATTTAACTCTTCGTTATCGGTTCCTCGATAATTAGCTAAATCGGTTGTAATTGTTTCGCCAAAATGAAACGGTGTGGTCGTTCCTGCACGACAAGCGTATTCCCATTCTGCTTCGCTAGGAAGACGATAGGGTCTTTGTGTATGTTGGGTGAGTCTTTGACAAAATTCCACCGCATCGTACCAAGATACACACTCAACTGGGCGATTAGCACCTTCAAATCTAGATGGTTTGGGTTTGAGTTCGTGGTTTACTTGCGGTAGAGAGGCTACAAATTCCCACTGTGCTTGGGTTACTGGATATTTACCCATAAAAAACGTGGGAACTGTGACTTCGTGTTGGGGACGTTCATAATCACTACTTCCTTCTTCCGTTTCTGGCGCACCCATTATAAAAGTACCACCAGGAATTAACATCATTTCCAGTTGGATTTGATTCTCTAAGTTTTCAACACCCAAATTTTCGATATAAAATTGCGCTGTTCCTTGGGAACGGTTAATAGCTATTTTCGCCATTTGCTGTTGATAAAATTCTTAGGCAGTTGCTGGAAGTATGAGCGTTGCGGAATATGCCCATACTACAGGATTGAATCAGGAATCTCCTAATGCTACGAAGACACTTCAGCTACATCAAATCTTCTTCAACTAAATCAACAATTTTCATTAATGCTTTTAAAGTTCCAATTTTGAGGTCTTTATTTTTATGTACGGGAATTGAAAGTATTTTATCAAAATCAGGATTTTGGTAGATGTGATGGCTACCTGTAGTTCTCTGTAAAATCCAGCCTCGCTGCTCAACAATTTTACACAACTGCTTACCAGAGACTGATTTCATACCGCAATCTCAACAATTTGAGCATTTGATTCCAGCGAGTGAGTGCTATTTGCAACTTCTAGCCATCCTTCAATTGCATCTTTTAAATTTGTTAATACTTCTTCCATTGTGTCACCTTCAGTTATACAACCAGGAAGTGCTGGAACTTCTGCCCAATAACCACCTTCTTCTGCCAGATGAATAATTGCTTTGATTTTCATAGATTCTTATGTTGTAATAGGCAGCTATTTTAAAAGATGGGGTAATTTTTCGGCGAACCTACTAAGCTACCCACCCTAATTTCTCGTTACTAGGCTCTGCCTTCATTTTAATTACGAGGCGGAGCCTCATGCAATACTTTCCCAGCCGGAGACTGGGAACGAGAGGGAAGAATAAAAGAGAAAAGGGCAAAAGTGCAAAAGTGTCAAGGGCTAGGAAGAGTCCTCGACGAAAAAACACCACACACAACCCGAAAACCGATATCGTAGGCACCGGTGTCGGGGTCGTAGTTGCTGCGATTAGCAGAACGGCAAAGAGCAGGATTGTAGAGCCACGAACCACCGCGCAGCAGCCGGAAATGATTATCATTCTTACTATTTTCTATCCACGCACTGCCATCTGTTGGTGCCCCTTCATAATTGTCATGCCATTCGTCTGCACACCATTCCCATACGTTCCCGTGCATATCGCATAATCCAAAACCATTCGCTACACCAAAACTACCTACTTCTGTTGTTTCTCCTCTGTATGTTTCCTTTACTCCAGCACCATAGGTATATTCAGCGTTATAGTTAGCTAATTCTGATGTAATTGTTTCGCCAAAATGAAATGGGGTTGTTGTTCCTGCACGACAAGCGTATTCCCATTCTGCTTCGCTGGGGAGACGATAATTTTTACCTGTGTGTTGGGTGATGCGATCGCAAAACTCCACTGCATCAAACCAAGATACACGCTCAACTGGGCGATTTTCCCCTTTAAATCTAGATGGGTCAGATTTTAGTTCGCGGTTTACTTGTGGAAGAGAGGCTACAAATTTCCATTGTGCTTGGGTTACTGGATATTTACCCATGAAGAATGGGGGAACTGTGACTTCGTGTTGCGGACGTTCCGAGTCTCTGATACCTTCTTCGTTTTTCGATGCCCCCATCATAAAACTACCACCGGGTATCTGTACCATTTCTAGAGCAATTTCATTGCCTTCATTCTCTAAATATTCAATAAAACTATAAGCTATCTGAATATCGCGATTAATAATTAATTCCGTGTTGTCTCCTGATTTTTGAACTTCGATAGTTTTTACTTCAAATTCAAATAATTGCAGGTTAATCTCTGGAGTTATTTCTGGGTTATTTTCACTTTCATATTCTCTTTCTTCTATGTTTTCCCCATCTTCGACAGTAATTGTGGCAATTTCAAAATTACAGGTTTGCAGGGGTGGAAAATTTTCTAAATTTAAAACTTTCTCTCCCGCAACGTTTTCCGTTCCCGAAGAAGGTTGCTGTGACAATCGCAGTTTTTCTCCAACAACTGGAAACAAGCTCAAACTAATCGCTGGTGAAAGTTCCAGCTCACCAACTTGATAGGAACGGTTTATTTCTGTCGCTGTAACGTCCTCTGGGGTTCGTAAAAGTTTTTGCACCAAATTTGCATATTCCAATAAACTTGGTTCTTCTTGCAATTGGGGTGCCAATTCTTCCGTAATCCTGGTTAACCTGGCAAGTTCGGCTCGAATTCCCAATTCATCGAGGTTTGCACCACTCACCCCGCTACTTACTTCTAGTAACCTGCGAGCAATTTCCTGGGCTGCTTGTTGGCATTCGCGATCGCCCAAATATACCATTGCAGCCAAGCGTTGGGCTTCTAATTCCTGTTGCCGTTGACCTGGATTTAAACGACTCAAATAATTGACATAGCTGTATAAAACCTGGGCAACTTCGCGCATTCGTCGCTCTCCAAAGCGGGGATCGCTTTTCATTTGTTCCAGCAAATATCCCCGGACGTGGGTATCGATCGCGTACAGTTCGTACCCAACTTGGCTGCAAAAATCGGACAGCAATAAATCGACTTCCGCAACCCAAGGAACTTTCTCATTTCGCAAAAACTCATTGCGGAGATAATTTACCAATTCTGGGGTCAAAACCAAAGGCAAAGCAGCATGATATGCCAGCGATCGATAGGATTCATCAAAACGACGCACAAATCGATCGACAGTTTGTTTTGCCTGCTGCCGTAATTCTTTGAGTTGTGGTGCGTCTGCTGCCATCCGATTCTAAAGTCCCCGCACAATATCGATCGCATTACTCAAGCCATTATTATCCATTTCATACATCGGTATCAAATTCGCGATTATTTCGGCGGAACTGCCAATCCATCGGTCTTCTGGCATGGGGTTTAACCAAGCAATTAGGGATGAATGCTGTTTTAATTTGGATAGGAAGCTCGTAGTGGCACGAATTCGTTTTAATTCCCGATATCCCCGTGCTGCTCCACCATCGCTAACAATCAAAATGCTGGTGCAATCGCTACAATTTGCCAATACGGTTTCTAGGGAAATTGGCTCTGTCAGGTAAACGTCTTTGTAGACATTGGCTGCGGGTACGTTGTGAAAATAAAAGACATTAACCTGTTCCCGCTCCAGGCAACTTTCGTAAAGTGCAGTTTCGATTAAATCCCGCTCGAAACGATGAAACGGTGTCATCGAGCCATTTTGGTCGAGCAGCAACAATAAGCTGGCATCGTTACGTTCCTGCCGACGATAGACTGGAGCTAAGTAAAAACCCTGGTGAGTGACTTCATCGATGGTGGCATCAATATCAACCACATTTCGGGGACCATCAGCAACCAAACGACGCAGGTAGCGCCAATTATAAACGAGCGATCGCCGGGTAATTGGGTAATAGGTTTGAAATGGGGATGTTTCCTCGTTTTCTGCGGGGGTAAAGGGTGCGCGAATTGGTAAGGATGAGAGTTGGGGTTCGGCTTTTGGTTCTAGGATTGATTGGGAAACTGGTGGTGGGGTAATTTCTGCTAGGGGATCGATTCGTTCTGGGGAAGATTCGATTTTGGTTGGTTGTCTTTCTGGGAGTTGTGGTGGGTTTTGCTGGGGGACGGGTATTGATGCGATAACGGAAGACCAAATTGGCTCGAATTGTTCCTGCTGCGATCGATTGTGACACCACAATATTTTCAAGGTTTCGGCTAATTCTGCCGGGGTTTGTCCGAATCCTCCTGCGATCGCTTCTTTTGCTGCCAAAAGTTCTCCCACACCCAATTTAAAGTTTTTACTCCGCAAACTAATAAAAGTGCGGATAGTTAATTCCTGGGGGTCGATCGGGGGAATGTTTTGTTCTGGATTTTGGAAGTCTGGATTAGAGGAACTCATGGGGCTTTGGCATATTTTTTCCAGTCTTGCTGTAATTTGAATAATAATTCCCGATAGGGCAGCAATTTATCCTCTGCTAATTGTGCGGCATTATAGGGTTCGCTGCCAAATTGATGTAGCGCTGTCAACCAATCTAGAAACTCGCTGGTTCCGGGTTTTTTGAAGAGTCCACCTTCATTCCATATATTTAAGAAGCGCTTAATTGCAGTTTGCATTAAATCACTTGTGGGTGGATTTTCCTGGCAAATTTGGTAGTGCGATCGCACGATTTCCTGCAATAAATCGGCATCGTTGGGAAAGTCTAGATAATGATACAAGCAGCGACGCAAAAATGGAGCGGGTAGGTTGCCTTTTTCCTTGTTGCTGGTAATAATTACAATCGGTCTGCAATCTATACGAGCATCGATAGGATTATTTGTGCGATTGGGATAGGTTGCTGTAATTGTTTCTCCAGTTTCTTTGATTGTAAATTCCCAAGGTTCGTCCAATACCGTCAGCAAATCGTTAGGAAAATCCAAATCCGCTTTATCGATTTCATCAATTAACACGACTGCGGGACATTGTTCGAGCCGAAAAGCTTTACCCAAAGCGCCAAATGTTCGATAATCCTGGGGATTACTGGGATTGCGTGCAGATTGCGATTCTACTTTTTGGGTTTGTACGTCGTGTAACCGTAAAATTGCATCGTACTCGTAAAGTCCATCCACCGCTTTCGTCGTCGATCGTACATCCCAACGGTAGAGGGGTAATCCCAATTCGTAAGCAACAGCCGAAGCCAAACGAGTTTTACCGCATCCAGCATCACCTTCTAATAATAAGGGTCGCCGCAGGTAAATTGCTAAATTTACAGCCTTTTTTAATCCAGGAGACACCACATAGGGTTCGGGGTATTGGGGTGAATCTGGGTGGGGATTAGGCGATCGCTTTTCGGGGTTATTTTCAAAAATCAAACTCATAATTTATTATTCAAGGCAATTAACTCAATTTACTTCTCAATGCTTCACATATCAATTTGGGAGTACCACCACGACTGGAACGATGAATACTTTTAGACATTGATAAAATTTGATTTGTTGGCAGTCCTGAGTGTTTTTGTAACCAAGTATCGATATCTTGCTCGCTCCAATGTGATAAGGTAATTGGGAAAATTTGACTTTCGCTGAATTCTTCCCCATCGCAAAAAATGTCTAAGCCATTGCATTCTTCTAAATCATCTAAAATATAATCATCCGAACTGACAAGGACGATAAATCTGACAAATCCAATTTTTTTATCATGACAGGTTTTTATTAAATTATTATTTAAAAATTTACAAAAATCATTTAATAGCCAACAAAGAAATGAATCTTTCTTATCCAATAAATCAATTTTGTTTAGTTCGATAAAAATAATACTACCATTTTCGATCGAGTGATTTATTTTTTTGGAGATTGAATCATAATCATCCTTTGTGTGAATTGCTTCAATTCCTAGATGACCAGCTAGTGCTTGTAAAAAACCAACTTCATCTAAGCTTCCACCAATAGTAAAAGCTATTGGGTAATATTTTAAATCAGTCGTTTCTTCTTCTAGTATTTTCTTGATTTCTTTGCTAAATAGTTCTCCTGCCATATACAAACTATCATTAACAAAGAAAATAGCGTTACCATATTCTAAAAAATCTTCTAAAATATTTTCAATAATCTTTTTCTGTTTCTTAAAATCAATTTTAGATAATTTCTGTTCTATAGCACAAAATCTTCGATTGAGGTTGGCTTCGTTTACTGAATCTTCCCCATATAATCTATTTTCTAAATTAGTTAATTTTTGTTGATAATCATCGAGTTTCCGTTTCAAGATGACTTTCTGTGCATCATCTATTGTTGAACGGTATTGTGTCGAACAGGCTTCCTCTTCCTTGATTAAATCAGCATATTCTAATGTAAGCTTTCTACGCTCTGATTCAGATAGCATTTTAATATATTTATCTCCTAATAATTACGTTATTTTTCTGCATATATTAAATATTATTTATCTGATTTTCTAAATCATTTATTTGATTATCTAACTTATCAATTTTCCTTTTTAAAACTATTTTTTGAGCATCGTCTATTGTCGAGCGATATTGGCTGTAAGAAGCATCTCTTTCTTCGTGTAAATCTGTGAGTTCATCTTGAAGACGCTGCTTTTGGCGTGATGTTTTCATGCTTGGTTGTTGCTGATTTTTTGTTTGTCCTACTTGATTTTGATTAGATTGGTCTTGATGAAAATTACCTGTACTAGTTTGATAAGTTATGGTTTGGCGATCGCCTGACAAATTAAACAACTGTCCCCCCTGATTCTCCTCCCAGCGCAGATATAACACCGGACGATACCACTGATTACCCCCGATTCCCATCGCTTCCCGCGCTTGACTGACAGCAATCCCCAGAGAATTTTTTTGCCCCAAGGAGCGATAAAACTGTTCGGCAAACTTGGCAGCAGCAACAACGGATACAGAATACTGCATCGCCACCACCGCAGGAATACGTTGACCGATTAACCCCTGAGCGGTGCCATTAAATACCGACTCTCCTTCCAAAGTCATTGCCGATTGACAGGCACTCAACACCACCAAGCCAATCCCACCGGGTTTCTTTTCCCCATCCCCAGAACTCGATTTACTCAGCAATACCGCCAATTCTTTGGCACTGACATAATCCGCTCCCCCTTTCCCATCCTCGAATACCAAATAACCACTAGCTTCGGGTAATTCTGTCCCACATTTACGGCAATTAGTTGTCTTATTCCCCTTATTCATGGCTTTACACTGGGGATTGGTGCAGCGTTTTCCATACAACCCATGTCCGTCGAAATGGAGAACTTGGGGAGCGTCTTCTCCCCGATGCTCGGTTAAATAAGCTCTCAGTTTATCCGTTGTTGCTTCTGGCAATTGCACAAAATTAACCCGTCCTTCCCGACTAGCTGTTGCCAATCCCTGGCGAATTGCTCGGACTTCACTGTCGCCTAATTTACTCAATTCCAAATCAGCATCAGATGCGTTAGATGATAATAATAATACATTAATCTTCTCTGTAGGAAGTAAGTTGGGGGCAATACTTTCGTAGGCTATGTAGCGGGAAATTGTGATGTTGCGATCGAGCAATAAAAAACCCCTGTCGTCGTGGAGCAATTCCCAAGGGTAATCGGCTAATCGTATGTCTGTTGTGGTATCTGAAAATTCTAATTGGATGTGGAGTTGGGTATTTTGTAGTTCGCTAATTCCCAGGGAGGTTAATAAAATATTTTTGACTTTACTATCTGCTGGAAACAAGGCTTGAAAAAGACTTTTACCAATATTAGCTAGATACTGGGGATGAAATTTAGTATGGTTTTCATCGAGAATCCCAACTACAGCCATCCATTCCCGTTCGTTTTCCTGGAAATACTGGGGATTAAAAGCGCTCATTTCCAAGCATCTGAGCAAAGTAGCTTTGTAATTTTTCTCTTGTGCTTGTTCTTGTGCGTTGGTGAACGCAACAAAAGGCAAAGACGATTCAATGTCTCCCTCACCTACTCCTGAGGCTCTCACTTGAAATTTATTTCCACTCGTAGGGGAAAGGTATAATTTTAACGCTGCCAATTCCCGACTTCCTTACTACTTAAATTAATTTATTCCACAGAGATAATTAAATACCTGGGTCGTCATTTCCCTTAAGTATTCCTTCAACAGATGTATCCAAAAGTTTTTGCCATTTTTCCGGATTTTTCTGGTAGTAAGCCTTGAGAAGCTGTTCCTTTGTTAACAACGGCGATAGTTTGACCACTACTTTTTGCACATCATCGCGGCTGACTTTTCCCGATAGCTCGCCACCACCGAATTGGAGAACGTTAATTTTTACGCCCCCACCACCTTCTTTTTTGACCGTGACTTGTAGTTCTAATTCTACGGAATCTACACTTAGTAGGGGTGTATCATTTTCACTATTAGGGTAAGTAGTAAGTAGTTCTTTTTTTACTTGCTGGATAAATTCAGCCAGCCCTATTTCGCTTGACATCTCAAAATCCTCAAAAAGTTAATCTCTGTGACAAACATTACTATTAGAATAATATCTGAATCATCCTTTATTTTTGAATGGGAATGCACGTAGAGTTTCGTGAATTTAATCCTTTTGATGTCTGGATTTGGCTCAAATTCAGTACGATTCCTTCTAAGCGAGAAAAGGAATATGTGGAAGAACTTTTCCACTCTTGGTTTTATCTAGGAAAATTAGGTGCATTCAACGCCGAAAATCTCCAGGTACAGGATACGGGGTTAGATATCAGCTACATGAATTATGATACAGACGCATACAATCGCAGTCTGGTAGCCCTGATGCATAACATGGGAGAATTTGAGTATGAGGGAGAGTGGGGACGTTGTTGGTTTGACTTAGGTACAAGTGACGCGATCGCCATCGATATTCTCATCAATGGACTTACCCAACTGAGTCAGGAATATGTGACTATTGAACTGCTGTATCTGGGTGGTGAAAATGATGATTGGTCAACCGAAGATAGTGATAGCCGCCCCACTTTCATGTACGATAATTTAGATAATTGAATTATATAGAAGTATGTATAATCCAGCGCAAATTCGTGTCCTTGCTTTAGGACTAATTCGTGATGGTGATAAAATTTTTATCTCCGAAGGTTACGATCCCGTTAAACAACAGACATTTTATCGAGTTATGGGTGGTGGTGTGGACTTTGGTGAAACAAGTCTAGAAGCACTACAAAGAGAATTTCAAGAAGAGATTCAAGCGGAATTAAAAAATATTCGTTACCTTGGTTGTTTAGAGAATATTTTCACTTTTAATGGCAATCCAGGTCATGAAATTATTCAATTGTATGAATGTGAATTTGTGGATAGCAAATTTTACCAGTTAGAAAGTCTCACCTTTGCGGAAGGAGAACGCGAAAAAACAGCCCTTTGGGTAGATATCAACAGATTTAAATCAGGGGAGTTGAAATTAGTACCAGATAATTTTACAGATTATCTCTAGTAATCAACCAAGCTAAAATTGTCGGGAGTAAGGAGTAATGAGTAGTCAAATTAATTTAACAGTCAACGTTTCCTTGATGGAATAGTAGGAAATAGTTCTTCCCGAAAATTCACTTCTAAAATCTCTAGAAAACAACTAGTTTTAAATAGATTTTTTCACTAATTCGGGAATTTGGGAAGGACGTTCTGCGACTGGTACTCCTGCTTCTATGAAAGCTGCTAGTTTACTTTTAGCTGTGCCAAAATCTGGATCTCTGCCAATAACAGCAGCAAGATTGCCAGTTTGTCGCCAATGTTTGATTGGGGGTGCTTGGGTACCAGCAATATAGGCAATCACAGGTTTATCTATGGCTTCTGCAATATACCTTGCTGCTGCTTCTTCCCTTCCCCCACCGGGTTGTCCCACGAGTACTATAGCCTGGGTACTTTCATCCTCATCGAAAATTTCTAACCATTGAATAAAGGAAGAACCAACGATCGCGTCACTACCAATACTCACACTTATTGATTGCCCCAAACCTGCTTGGGTTAATTCCCTGGCAATCTCGTAGGTAAGGGTAGTGCTACGACTGAGAATACCGACGGAACCGGGTGTATAAAATTCACTCGGCTGTGTCCCAAGAAGAATCTTGCCAGGGACGATAATCCCAGGACTATTGGGACCAACTATCAACGTGTCTGTAGCCTCGGCTTTCCGCAGCAGTTCCACCATATCCAGGGCTGGTACTCCTGGAGAGATAATCATAATTTGACGAATATCAGAGGCGATCGCCTCTAAGGCGGCATCTAGTACTTGGTAAGGATGTACGCAAATAATAGTGGTATCAATTGAACCATATTTATTGATTACTTCCTCTACGAGGTCGAATACCGGTAAACCGTAGAGATTCTGTCCACCACACCCCGGATTCACCCCAGCTACCAATTTTGTCCCGTAGGCTTGCATTTGCTCAACATGAATCGCTGAGATAAACTCAGAAAAGCCTTGGATGAGTACTTTGCTATCTGGCGTTAAATTCATAGAAATCACTGTAATTGCTAATATCCAAGACACTACTGTCATGTCACAAGGACTATTTTGATAGGGTCATTTGGATTAAATTGCTACAACAATATCAATATATTGTTTTTCCTGACGAAGTGTTTTGTATGACTTCGACTTTCTGATTTTTCCTCCTCAAATTATCCCGGATTTTCAGGAATTTTCCCTCATAATCACCTTGCACAGGTTGGCGATCGCCTCAGTATAATTACTATATATTTTATTGTCAAAAGCAACTATTAACGCGCAATTAACCTAGGCTTAACCTAGGGAAATACACGCGATAATAATTATGTATGAAGTTTACCAGATTTACTAGATTCCTGGCTTTGGCAAAAATTGGGGATTTGACTAGAGATTAAACTGCCTTTTTGAGTGTAGTTGATTTTGCCATACGTACAGCTTCTGCCACTGCCTCATCCAAGCTTTCTACAACTTCAACAAATACATCTGCTTGGGTTTTCATATTGGCTAATAATTCTCTGGCATGGGCAAATTCAGAACCCGCGAGACGCACAATTAAACGGGGTAAATGACTTTCTCGTCGGTTGCGACTATTGCTGCGAACGATTTGCGGTTTGTTAGTTCTTTGGTTGTGAATGAAATTAGTAATAATATCTCCGACTTCGCTACCTTGGGGTACAGTCCCTAGAAAGTTAATCAATATAACTTGAATACTGCGATCCACCGCCAAAATATTTAAAGCTTTTTCTAAACGTTCTCGAAAAGTCGTGGGGGAAGTGTCAATGGGGGAAGCATGGCGTAAATTTAGACAAACTCCAGGTTTACCACCAGCATTGGCAACTAAATCTAATGTCGCCATCACCGAACCTGCACCGTTACCAAGAATCCCAATCTTGCCATTCAACTCTACACCTTCCCATTCGGCAAGTTTACGGTTAGTATCTCCACCGGGGTAACGATTTACCATTTTTGTCGCCATCTGAGCAATATCTGGGTGTCTGGCGATCGCCCTCTCATTTACAGTCACATTCCCATTCAATGCCATAACTTGACCAGAAGCACTGATGGCTAAAGGATTCACCTCCACTAAGTCTAAATCCTTTTCTAGGAATAACTGATACATTTTTTCTACAACAGTACTCACAGACTGCATCAAGGAACCCTGCAAACCCATTTTTAACGCTAAACGACGGGCATAAAAGGGGGAAAATTCCTGCTCAACCACAACGTGTTGGATTTTCTCTGCCGCAGATTCCCAATCCACGTCAGCTTCCTTACAGCCTAATAATACTGGTCGGCACAGGGCTGTATCTAAAACAACCGCCAGATAAAATTCTTGCTCTGCATCGTATTTCGCTTCTGCTAACAGGACTTCTGGCAATTCACCCATGATGGGCAGGTTAAAAATATTTTGGGCAGCAGCGATCGCGTCAATGGTTGTCTCTACAAACCTTACACCACCTACCTTTGCTCGTCCCTCTCCATGTACCTGGGATTTTAAGACGATAGGATAGCGGATTTTCAGGCGTTTGAGATCCGTGGGATGGTCAATTCGCTGAGAAGGCAATACAGGAATGCCAATATTCCCAAACCATTCTTTTACTTGGTACTCCAATAAATCCATTGACACACACCTTGATTTTTGCCAGTTAATAAGGGTTATTTTTCGCTGCCATCCGGGTTTAACAACGGTTCTCACTAGAGGCAAGGATAGGAGAATTACTGGATGGTGAAAACCACCAACAGAGTAATTCTGTACCAGGCGTTTTTGAGAACTACTGAAGTCACAACCATCAGCAATCTATTTTTATCTTGCCCAAAAAAATCACATTCATAACCTGTCTGAAAGAAAATTTACCTCGTGTCTTAGTTATCAACTATCAATTATTTGTCTGCCAATAATTTTATCTAATTACGTTCAGGGAGTAAATTCCGTACTCACCCCCCATGCCATAATCAATAGAAAATATTGATTTTGCGATGGGCAGAACCGTTAATATATCAGGATTTGGCGTTTTTTTTGCAAATATTTATAACCACCAAATTGTATCATTGCTTGCTTTTTGAACAAAAAGTAATTAATAGTATCAGTATTTTTTCTCGCATTATTTAACACCCGCATCTATGCCAATCAACCTTGATACATTTATTGACTAAGTATTTTCTAGGCAATATCATGGTGATGGATTGTTTGAGAACAATTACCGGAAATTATAAATAGTTCTCAATTATGACATGACTATTTACCTGGTGGCTATAGTTGAAGATACTTTCCATGGCAAAGCAGATTCACTGCACTTTGATTAATCCTTAACTGCCACTTGCTGCATCTTTATGTAACGTTTTATCAAGAATATTTTGGTAGATGCCTTCCCTCGTAGCCTGTTTTCCCTCAACTAGCAGGCGCGAAACTGAGAAAAACTGGATTTCTCAAGTCAAACCTGCAAGCCCTGGAATATCAGAATTTGACCAATGTTTTTCTTCTAATAAAAATATTTGGTGAAATCAGAGAATTTGTGTTAGAAAATTGTTCGTTCGGATTCAACGCTTGTGGTTGGTTAAACTGTGTACCTGCATTCTCCAAATCAAACTCCTGTACTGAATGACTGGGAAGAGAATCCAAATAATCTCAACCCAGAATGGTTGAAGAAATCAACATTTCTCCAAGAAGATTTGCGATTTTTAGCTCAAGTTTTACAAGAACAGTTACGAGCGGAAGTACCCTCTGGGGAGTTTTTCCGGGTGAAATGTGTTGTCAAAAATGACAAAATGATGATTCTTACCCAGCATCCCCAGGGTGTAGCAACTGATACTGAGGAAGTTTTTGACTTGTTGACAGAAGTGCTATTAGCGATACCCAGTCATCAAGAGCAGGATGTGGAATTATATTTGAGAATAGCTGGTGTGAAGCTACCCTATGCCAAGCGGAGTTTGACGGTGGTTCCCAATGGGAATATGGCATCATCGACTCCCAGTATCGCCGCAGATTTTGTCGAAGTTCCAGAAGAGACTCCCCAAACCACAGAACAAGAGACGGATTTCAGTGCAACTTCCCCATTGATATTTGCAGATGATGCTCTTGTTGAGAACTACGATCCCATGGCGGATATGCCAGAAACTTCCGTCACCTATAATCCCCCTGGGAAGTACAGAGGAATTCTGGGTGCTGGCATCCTTGCTTTAGTTGTATTGATGGGTACTGGTACTTACTTGTTAACCCGCCCCTGTGTGCTTTCTGGGTGTAAGCAGTTACAGGATGCCCAGGAATTACAGCGTCAGTTACAGCAAAAATCAGGGAGTCTGAAATCTGAGAAGGAACTAAGTGGTTTAGAGAAAAGACTGACAGAAGTTGGGGAAGAGTTAAAAGTTATACCTGCCTGGTCTCCATCAGGAGGAGAAGCGGCTACGTTAGCTGCCAATTTATCAGAGCAAGCGCAAATCATCAATCAGGTGCAACAAGCATTAAAAGCAGGTTCAGTGGCTATAGAAAAAAGTCAAGCCCCAGCAAAAAATCTGCAAGATTTACAATCTAGACAGCAAATGTGGCGACAGGCGATCGCCCCCTTGGAGGCAGTGAAGCCGAATAGTCCGGCGTATGACTTAATACAACCCAAACTAGCTGTATATCGAGTCGGTTTACAAGCCATCAATCAACAATTACAAACCGAGGAAAGGTGGTTACAAAAACTGGCAGCCGCCCAAAAGGTAGCCCAGGCAGCAACCCAACGGGAAGGTACAGCCAAAACTCTCCAAGATTGGCAGCGTGTACAGTTCACCTGGCAAATTGCGGTAAATGCTTTGTCTCCCATCCCCCAAACTAGTTCTGCCTACCCGGAAGCCCAAAGACTCTTGACAGAGTATAAGCCAAAACTCAGTGTAAACCGCGATCGCGCCACCAGAGAACTCCTCGCAGCTAAAACCTATAACCAAGCTATCAGCGCTGCGGCTCAAGCCAGAACCTATGGAGAGCAAAAGCAATGGCAAAAAGCTGTTGTCTATTGGAATCAAGCACTAACCAGCATCAAGCAGGTTACCCCTGGTAGTATCTATGCCAACCAAAGCCAAAATCTTTTAGATTCCTACTCTACCTCCCTACGACAGGCAGAAGAACAATTACAGATGGCAACAGTGCAACAAAAAAACCAGACAGACTTGGAAAAAACCTGTTCTGGCACAGTCAGAATCTGTAATTACACCATTGATGAACGAGGAATTATTGTTAATATTACTCCAGAATATGAGCAAACCTTAGCAGCAAACATCAATGCCGCCAAGACGCAGAACGATGCCACAACATTTAATAGTGTGACCAATCATTTACAAATTCTCCAACAAGCCTTAGAGGTAATTAGTGATAATGCGAATTTACCCCTAGTCGTCTATGATGCCCAAGGGCAACAAATCCATCAGCATATGCCTTAAATGAAAACAACAAGCAATAGGGCGATCGCCAGACTAATTGCTGCTAGATTCGACTAAACGTAATTTTTGTGACAACTTCAGATATTTAATCCAAGGCTGTTCTGATAGTTGGGATATTTGATGGGGTGAGAGGGTAGCAGTAAAGACTTCTCTACCATCATTGACTTGGTTAACACCCATATTTTCCAGAAATTCTATTGCTGGGGAGTCTATGCTGGCTTGGGTGTGAATAAAGACGACAAAACTACGTGTATCTGGGTTCTCAACATTACTTAGCCCCATTGCTAGGGCAGTATCCAGCTTTTGATAGTTCATATAGTGGCTCTGATAAGACAAAGGTAGGCTTTTGCTCACCTGAGCATTAACCTACCAGATTTCTGGATGGCGATCGCCTACCTTTGTATAGAATTTATATTAGCAATGGGTAATCAGAGAAAGGGGTTATCTATTCCTGAAATTACTTATTACCCAAACCACCAGCATTCAGCAAGCCAAAGCCCCACTTATTATCAAAAGCACCAGGTTCTTTACCAGGAACAGAGCTATTTTTCTTAAAGAGTTCCTTGATAGCTTCTGGGGTGAGGGTGGGGTCTTGCTGAAGCAGTAAAGCAACCACACCAGTGATGAAAGGTGTTGCCATACTAGTACCAGCCATTGCCACAAATTTGGAATTGATAATCATTGAACGAGAAAATTCTGCGCTTGAGGAAAGTGCAGAGATAATCATGGCTCCAGGTGCAGCAACATCAGGCTTATACGTATTATTACGGAGGGGACCTTCACTGCTGAACTCAGAAATTGTATCTAATTCTAAGCCCAGTTTCCGATTTTTGCCGTCGATGTCCACATACTCGTTTCTGGTAGTGTAGGAAGCAACGGTAATTGAACTCTTGGATGCACCAGGAGAACCGATTTTCATGGTGTCAGAAATACTGCGACCACTGAAAAATACAGAACCCACATCATCTAAAGTCCAAACATCCGCACGAACTTCGTTACAGGAGGTGTTCCGTAACCGTAACTGCCAAACTCCACCGGGAACAGGTTGATTAAAACGACTATTACCACTCCCACGAATTTGCACGAAGAAATTATAATCCCCATTAGCTTGGTCAGGACCTGGGGTGACAATTTGAATCTTGCCATCGGGTAAGGTGAATTCCTTCGAGGGGTTGCCATTGGTGACAACGGGTTGGAAGGGAGTAATGAAACCGTTGGGACTACGAACGGAAACTTCTAATTGACCATTGCTCGTGTACCAACCGTTTAGCCAAATGATACCTACTTGGTTGTAGGGTACAGCAAAACGCATGGTACGCATAGCATTCCCAGGGAGAATTGCTTGACCGTGGATATTGTCATTACCTTCATTCCCCGCAGCACAGCAGACAATCCGACCGGGACCAGATTCCGCATCAATGATTTTGGATAGGGAATCACTACCATCATGAGCGTCAGCGTGTCCCCCTAAGCTGAGGTTAACTACTGCGGGTCTTCCCATTTCCCGTGCGATACGGAAGATATAACGGATACCATCGGCAATGTGAGCATCCTGCATATCGGTCTGGACGACTACCAAATCTGCTTCCGTAGCTACTCCACCATAGGTATTATCAACTCCTGCGGCGATACCAGAAACGTGAGTACCATGACCGTTGGTGTCCTGGGAAATAGTCAGTTTATCTCCCGATAATTCGGCACCATAACCACCTTCACTGACTCCGGAACCGGGGAGGTTTTGATCCCAAATCCGCAAAATCCGTCCCGCAAATGCAGGATGTTTGGGGTCGATACCACTATCAACCACACCGACAATCACACCTTTACCTGTGAGTCCGGTTTGATTTTTAAACTCTGGTAATTTCACTTTACCGGGAGCGGTATCCATGGATAATTTCATCTTGCGAGATGGTTTAATCCGTTGGATGGCTGCCTCTTCCGAAAGGGAATCTAAACTATCGATGGGTAAGTATGCGGTTCTGACAGCACCAGAACTTTGGTTGATTTCAATTCCGTATTGTTGCAAATGACTCAGGTCTGCTTGCTCATCACAGTAGATAAATACGACACTACGGGTCGGTTTGAGGCTGGTTTTTGGGGAGACAATACCGAGCGATCGCTTGTGTGTATTTAAGGCTTCTTGCCCTTCTCTTTGATAATCTTCGTATGCTAAAAGCAGTCCTGGAGATAGTTTTTCTGGTCTCATTATTGTCCTCAAAAATTTAGTTCAATTGGTGCAGAATTTTAGCAGAATCTTTTGTTTTGATGATGAAAGCTTAGATTATTTTTGTATTTTTTTTATCTTTCATCACTAAATCTAACTATAGTTATCTAGTCTTGAATGTAGACTAAATCACACGGTTATAGACGAGAAGCGTGATAATGTAAAGGGCGAAGGAACCCACATTAGGGTTACATCTGGGACAAAAGAATTTACGAAACTTGTTTACAAAACTTTGTAAATATCTCTATCTGTTGTGTAATTTGTTAATTCTGATTATCTGCATAGAGAATCCCCTGTACATCTGTACGGAATTCACAATTAATATAAGACACAAAGCCGCTTTCCGTAGGGTATGGTTAGTACCGCTACGCGGAATTCGTAATTCGTAATTCGTAATTCGTAATGGTCCCTGCGGGAGAGCTAACGCTAACGTAATTACTTTGCTGCAAGTGTTTCAGACATTTGGAATGGGTGGTTTACTTCAGCCGCCCTGTACTAGTTTATTTACACGGCTCTGGGAAGAGCATCGCCAATTTTAGGTATGATTATTCTGGCGAACAATATTCCCAGACCATAAAGCTTCAACTTCCTGCTGTTGCTGTGCTGCGGTAAATCTTTCCCAAGCAATTCCGTTGACATCTATATCTTCTGAGAAGGTAGATGCGGTGTCATCTTCCCAACCGAGATGTCTTAATTTTTCGGTATCATAGGAGAAGCGAATGGAAAAATTCAGGGTTTCAGTACGCCATAGGGCATACTCATTGGGAACGATAATGCAAGGTTGATGTCCGAGTCGTTGGGAATAGTCGGCGATCGCTGCTTCTAAGTCCGTAACGCTGATTGCAATGTGAAACTTTTTACTCATGTGATTTAATCAAGTAAACGTTAAGACCAAAGAAACCCAATTTCCTAGACATTGCTGCTTAGTAGAACCCAACTTCGTTTGTTGGTGAGTAATGAAGTTTCTCCTTAAGTGCTTTTGCTCAAAAGTTCACTTCCTAAATATCATCTGAGATGTGAAACTTGACTTGATACAATAATACATTTTGTTGTCAAATAGTTTTTAATTAGCCATAGCTACTGCTAATAATTCTTCAATTTCCCAGTCACTTAACCCTAAAACAAAACTTTGTTCTCCTAATCGATATTTTTCATGCAAATCATCTGCCAATATTGGAGAATCGGCAGGTAATAGCATCATCGATTCTCTGGCAGAAATCCCATTTAATAACCTCATGGCTCTGTCGTACTGTTCTTGGCTTATTTCTTCTAAAACAAACCTTTCATATAATTTATCTAATAGTGGCTTTTTCCTCTCAAACTCCATTTGTAAGCGCTTTTGCATTTCCTCTGCTTTTGCCTGAGTAATACAGGGTTCATTCGGATAGCCTAAATCTTGAAACATATTTCTACTAGCATTATTACAGGTGACAGCTAGAGTCATGGCTGCGGGGATAAGACAATTAAATCTACCAGAATAACTAATTCTTTGTTTGTAAACTAGTGACTGAGCAAACCTCAAGGATTGTTCCCCATAGGCTAAATTAATAGATACATCCCAAGACCATAAAGCTTTAGCCCAATCTAGAGTATTTGCCGAGTTATTAGTTTGATTCACACTAGGTTCAAACTTAAAATACTCAACACTACTATTCACTTGTTGATTGACCGCTTCAAAAATTTGTTTCCCCATTTCCAAAAACTGACGACCATATCTTTCGTTATCCAGGGAACCTTCAATTAAAGTTAGCTTAATAATTTTATCACGACGCATATCCTGAATTAACTTATCATAGTCACCAAATTTTAATTTGAACCATCCTAGGGACAGTCCAGCAGATATACGTCTACGAACATAAGACCAAACTTGACTTAAATTTGCTTCTACTTCTACAATCCAGGGGTCTCCCTGAAACTCTGCATAGCCGGAAAGATTGATACCAAAGGAAGGATTGGGAATCACTTTATTGCCCTCACCTTGAGTAGCTGCAAATTGTGCAAATAAACTATTGCCAGTACTAATTAAATAATTAAAAGATGTCCCTAATTGAATTGTTTCTGGAAATTTAATATCAGAATTTTGGTCTATATAGAGTGCTTTATCAGCAATTACAGGTCTCACCCTCACTTGACTCAGTGGTAGCGGTAAGAGAGCCGGATTTTTCAAGTTATAAACTCGATTAATTCTCTCAATCAATTGCTGTCTTTGTTCTTTAGTAATATCAATTACTGCCCTTCCAGAAAGAATTGCCCCCACCACACTATCAATTCTATTTCCCCTTTGTACAAAAAAAGGTTTACCAATACCCCAATAGGTGACTTTAAAGTCTTGTAATGTTTCTCCTAAAATGCATCTTACCGCAGTAGGATGATAAAAGAATTGATTGGCTTTTTCACTGTCTTGATATGCTGTGACTCCAGAGATAGACACACCTTTACTGAATATTGCAACCATAATGATTTTCTGTAATTGTTACTGATAACTCTCTGCCCATGAGACAATTCGACAATTCATTAACTTACTCAAAAGTTTACATGAATAATCCTGGATTATCATAACGAATTCTGATTCAGAAAAGATATTTTTAGCAACTTATGGGACAAAATAATTTATCATTACCCAATGACTGTCTATTACGTGCAGCACAACCAAAAGATATTTGGTCAATTCGCTGGTTAGTATTGTCTGCCAAACTAGATCCCACACAGCTAATTTGGCAACAATTTACAGTGATTGAATGTGCCGGAAAAATAATTGCCTGTGGACAATTACGTAATTTTACAGAGGCGCAAGAGTTGGGCAGCTTAGTGGTAAAACCCCATTGGCAAAAACAGGGTTTGGGGAGTTTGCTGGTAGAACATTTGATTACATCTCGCCGTCACCCTTTATATTTGGAATGTTTGGGTGTTAATTTAACACGGTTCTACAGTCGGTTTGGTTTTGCGAATATCGATTTTGCGGAATTACCTGCATCTTTAAAGCAAAAGTTCAGTTTATCCCACAAAGCTCAAAAGTTAAAAATACTACCAGTTATTTACATGAAATACAGAGGAGATGACTAAATCTTGCGCATTTTTTCTTTAACAGGGTCAAAACCGGGAGAAAATTTTGTACTGTCGTCATAGCAAGCACCAGTTAAATTTGCTCCATAAAGTTTTGTATATCTGAGTTTTGCTCCTCGGAAATTTGCTTCCATCAACTTTGCACCACTGAGGTTTGCCCTGGTTAAATTAGCTTGGGAAAAATTGACACCACTGAGGTTTGCACCCCATAGCTTTGTCTTTGCCAGGTTTGCACCACTTAAATCAGCCGCGTATAAATTAATTCCTGCCAAGTTTGTTTGAATTAATTTAGCTTTGAGGAGACTAATTCCCGTAAAGTCTCTTTCTCCTAATTTATAGCGTTTGACTAACTCATCTGCGTTCATATTTCTTTAAAAATCTGTCAGTAAAGTTGTGGTAAATTGTAGCGATTCTTGTTTTACACTGAGGATTACTTACAGAGATAGTAGTTCGATTTTAGCTCATGTTTATGAGTAATTTGATAGGTGAGAATCAATCCCTGGCGAGAATTGTGCAGACTGCTGATTGGGTGACACATCATCCCATCATTAGTTTAGTAGTTGTATTATTATCTTTAGCTGTGATTGCTAGTATTATTAAAGCAATTATTCGGCTGATCGAAACCGCTAGCTGGTCAATCTTGAAATTTCCCCTTCAGTTATTAGCAGCTATATTGAAATTTATTCTCTTATCCTTAATGGAAACGATTGGCTTAGTTTTCAAGCAAATTAAGTCTTCTCCATCAGAGAGTGATGTGATTACCATTACGGATGTGCAGACTGTACCAAGCTACGAGGCTAAACAAAAAAGGTTGTCGGAAATATCCCAAAGACTAGCGACTATTCAACAGGAACAGCAGCTGTTGTTGAAAGAAATCGCAGAATTGATTGATAAGGATAGTAACTAGTTGATTAGAGAAAATTAATCTCTTGCTTTTTTTCGGCTAATGCCTTATAATAATGAGTCTGCGGACGTATAGCTCAGTTGGTTAGAGTACGTCGTTGACATCGACGGGGTCACTGGTTCGAATCCAGTTACGTCCATATCGCGGAAATCAGTTAGTACTGAATAATTTGTGACTTTACCCATAACTTTGCCGCAACGGCAAGCTTATGCTTCCAATAGAGGGCGGCAAACTTATGGTTCCAAACCAATTTCTTTTCGGGCTGCTTTAAGGGCATTGCGGACTTCTTTATCGCGGAAACAACCTGGTTTAGCTAATAAACTGGAAATAGCTGATTATGCTTTATTTGTGCAAAGGGAACTTCTCGCTATTGTTGAAGCAGAAACAGTCTCTACTGGCACACAAAATTTTTTAAAACAAGCGAAACTCAAAATGAAGTGCGGAATGGGGGTAGAGAATCCCCAGATATGAGAAAAAGCGATCGCTGACGCGATCGCTAATAAATTTCTGAGTCATCCGCATGGGAAATTATATCGAACGGGAAAATTTTTGTTCCTTAGCTATCATCCGAGCATCAAAAATTACAGCAATATTTCTGACCAATAAACGACCGATGTCTGTAATATAGATATCATCTGGGGATAGGCTAATTAAACCATCCTGTTCTAGTGCCTTTAAGGCATTGAGTTCCCTGGCAAAATACTGATCAAAGTTGATGTGATACTTTTCTTCGATATCTTGCTTGTGTAATTTGGCATGGGACATAATACACATAATCACATCTCGTCTGAGGATATCATCCGGGGTGAGTTTAATACCCTTACAGATGGGTAATTTGCCAGCATCGATCGCCCGATAATAATCCTTGAGATTTTTGTGATTCTGAGCATAGGCTTCTTCCAGCATACCTACAGATGTTGCCCCAAAACCAAATAATTCTGCCTGCGCCCAGGTGGTATATCCCTGAAAGTTGCGTTTGAGGGTATAATCCCGCTGGGCGATCGCTAACTCGTCATGAGGTTTAGCGAAGTGATCCATGCCAATAAATAAGTACTTGCTGCGAGTTAATTCCTCAATTGTCATCTTGAGAATATCTAACTTTTCCTGGGGTGCTGGTAGTGCTGACTCTGGAATACGTTTTTGTACAGGTTTTATCCAGGGAACATAGGCAAAATTAAATACGGCTATTCTGTCAGGATCTAATTGGATTGTCTTTTTAATCGTCTCCTCAAATGTCTGACGATTCTGATAGGGTAAACCGTAAATTAAATCAACATTAATACTCTGAAAACCTGCTTCTTTAATCCAACCCATGACTTCAAACAGCATTTTCTCCGGTTGTACGCGGTTTACTGCTGCTTGTACTTGAGGGTGGAAATCTTGGATACCAAAACTAATCCGATTAAAGCCAATTTCCCGCAGGAAGAAAACATAGTCTTTGTCGATGTAGCGAGGATTAATCTCAATCGATATTTCCGCCCCAGGGTCAACAGAAAAATTCTTTCTGATATTATCGAATATACGTTCTATCTGTTTCTGACTCAGATAATTAGGAGTTCCACCTCCCCAGTGAATTTGTACTACTTCCCTTTGGGAATCTATCAAAGATGCTGTTTGTTGAATATCTTTGACAAGATAGTCTAAATAAGGTGTGGCAATATTCTTATTGTTAGAAACTACCACATTACAGCCACAAAAATAACAAGCGCTTTCACAAAAGGGAATATGGAAGTATAAAGAAAGCGGTGTTTTGCGCTGATTGGAGTTGGCGATCGCCTCCCGGTATTCTGCTTCTGTAAATTCTGATTGTAGTTCAGTTGCGGGAGGATAACTTGTGTATCTCGGTGTGGGAGTATCGTACTTTTGAATAATATCTAAGTCAAATCTCACACCAGGTATTTGAAAAACCATTGGTTCGTTTCCAGTAAATAATAGTAATGGGAAGGGGAGTGATGTCGTTTTGCTCCAAGTCAAAATTAAAGATAATGGAAGCTGGAATTCATCAAAATCACAGGATTTGTGCTTTTAATTAATTCAAATTTATTTCCATTATTCATTTTTGCATTCAGAATTCCAAACAAGTCAACAAATCAGGTTATTTTGATAAATGCTATCTATTAACAGTTATCAATTACCCATATTAATGACTAACTAATTCTGTACTACCAGGGTTGTAACCTTGAGTCAAACTATTAAATAAAGCCTGTCCAATTGATTGAATTAAATTACCTTCTAATTCCTGCGCCATTTGCATGTTAAAAGCAAAAGAACTATTTGCTTCCGCAACGATTTTATCGGCAGTTGCATCATCAACGGGAATGGAATCTAATGCTTGACGATATTTATCTTTAAACGTTTTCTTGTCGGGAATCTGTTCAAAATTATAAAAACTAGTGCCTGTATAACCATCTAATTTTAAAGATGATTGGGCAATTTTTTGTAGCATTTGACCCCCAGAAAGGTCGCCCATATACCGAGTATAGGCATGTCCTAATAACAAAATTGGTTCTGTGGCAGAAATTTCTCGAATTCGAGCCACAAATTTTTGCGCTGCGGGAGAAGGAGTAATTTTTTGTCGCCAATCTTTGCCATAATAATATTCCATATCTTGCTCTAAATTGGCTTGACGATTCAGTTCAGGAAAATAAAATTTACTAATTAATGGATTATTTTGATGACGCTGTATTTCCCCTTCTAAAGTGCTGTAAACGAAGTATAAATTACCTAAAAATCTTCCAAAACAAGCTTTGTCTACCACACCCTTGAGAAAACATTTCATAAAACCCACATTTTCTGCTGCGGTGTGAGCTTTTTGAGTTCCATTGCGGAGCTTAATCGCTAAATTGCTATTCATAATTTGTTCCTGAATTTTCTTATTTGTCATGGAGAGAGCAGAGTGATACCAATTGGTAATAAATATGTCTGAGATATGGCAATCCTGTTTCATTGGTAAGAATTTGTGGGGTTCTTATCTCTCACCAAGAAATTAAAACTGCTATCGATTACTCAACAGGGTGGAAAAAGATCTGCATCGCTTGAATCAAGCAAATATCATTATTGATGCAGATCCGAACCATGTTGATTTCTACCACAGATATTTAACTACTGAATAAGTCTATAGTTGTAGAGATATTCACATTTTTTCACAATTGATGATTTACCCAGGAATAATTACCCATGAAGCTATACTGTGCAGGCATTCCTCCACTCTTTTCAATCTAGCTTATAAAATCAATTTTAAAAAATAGTTTAAATATTTTTGCAAATTCTAGACCTTGATGAAGATTTATGGTTATATAGCTATAAAAACATAAGCTTGGGAAATCCTATGGTTCAGTCTCTCCCCACACCCCAGTCAGAATTACTTAAACAAGGTGTAAAAGCACCAGTCAAAGAAACTTTATTAACACCAAGGTTTTATGTCACTGACTTTGATGCGGTGGCAAATATGGATATTTCTGGCGATCGCCAAGAAATTGAGGCAATAGTCAACGAGTTGAAAGCAGACTACAATCGCCATCATTTTGTGCGGGATGAAGAGTTCAAGCAATCATGGGATCACATCGACGGAGAAACCCGTGCAGCGTTTATCGATTTTCTCGAACGTTCTTGCACTTCCGAGTTTTCAGGATTTCTCCTATTTAAAGAATTATCACGACGCATTAAAGACCGCAACCCCTTACTCTCAGAAGCTTTTAGCTACATGGCAAGGGATGAAGCACGTCATGCGGGATTTTTAAACAAAGCAATGGCGGATTTTCATCTTTCCCTTGACCTAGGGTACTTGACAAAAAGCCGTACATATACATTCTTTCCCCCAGAATGGATTATTTACACCGTTTACCTATCAGAGAAAATCGGTTATTGGCGGTATATCATCATGTTCCGTCATTTAGAGAAACATCCAGAAAACCAGTTTTATCCCCTATTCCGCTACTTTGAAAGCTGGTGTCAAGACGAGAACCGTCATGGAGATTTCTTTAAAGCATTACTGCGATCGCAGCCCCAACTGTGGAATAATTGGCAAGCGCGTTTGTGGTCAAGATTCTTTTTACTGACAGTCTTCATCACCCATTCCCTGACAGTATTTGAGAGAGCAGACTTTTACCATTCCGTCGGTATCAATCCTCGCAAATATAACATTCAAGTCATCGAAAAAACCAACGAAACCTCAGCTCGAGCATTTCCAGAGATTTTAAATACCAACCATCCGGAATTTTTCGATCGTCTGGAAAAATGTGCCGAGGGTAACTATAAATTAGAACAAATTGCCAAGAGCGATCGCCCCCCAGCCATTAAATTCTTGCAAAAGACAGGTGTGATTCTCTCAATTCTGGGACATTTCCTCAAACTGTATTTCCTCCCTACTATCAATGCAGAGTCCATTCGGGAGACAGTGAATTAGTCTAAGTAGGTCGGTGTGAAAATTTCAATGTATGTCATTGCGAATGAAACGAAGTGAAATGAAGCAACCGCAACGGTTTTGTCAATTTTACATTCTGTTACATAGTTGGGTTTATTTTCATCGACTTACTTATAACGAGATTCTGTAGGTTATAAGGGTTGCATCCTAACCTACAGAAATTTTACACAATTTCCCTGCAATGATGACTTATACTGGCGGTTGATTCATTGCATCAGTATTTATTTATCTAAAATCAATATAGAATTCAGTCATCTTGGCAAGCTCTTGTTTAGAAAGGCGATCGCCAAGTTCTTTTTTACTTTGCATACAGGAAAAATCCGATGACAACCTCTAGTCTAGAAATCAACAACTTAACCACAGAGCTAATGACAACAACCAGCTTAAACCACCTAGAAGTCATAGAAAACGTCATTGATAGCTTAGAGCAGAATGACAGTGCTATGGTCAATCATCCCGCAGAAGGTGGTTATCTGTGGAAATTTCAATACGGAAGTGTACAAGTATTTGTGCAGTTAACAGGTACAACCGATGAGGATACTATTACTGTATGGTCAGTGGTACTCGCACTACCAGTCCAAGATGAATCTCGATTAATGCGTCGCTTGCTAGAAATGAATTGTTCCACCACCCTAGAATCTCGTTTTGGAATTATCGAAAATCAAGTAGTAGTCATTGCCAGTCGCAACTTAGCCGAATTATCTGCCGGTGAAGTCTCCCGTTTAATTACGATTGTTGCCACGATCGCCGATAATCATGATGAGACTTTACAACAGGAATTTGCTAAAGTCTAAGATATTTGAGATGTGAGATTGGGATTGAAAATTTGCATCAGCAACCATGGCGACTAATTCCCTTACTATCAGCACCTGGAAACATCCAGATGGCAGTTGATCAGTGGTTACTAGAACAGCATATTCTCGGCAATCAACCTTCTATATTACGTTTTTATACCTGGTCGCCATTTGCCATTTCCCTCGGCTATCATCAACGTCAATACCCAGAACACTGGCAAAATTTGACTTGGCAAGGAGAAAAAATAGATATTGTCAAGCGTCCCACAGGTGGTAGAGCAGTGTTGCATCAGGGTGATTTAACCTATGCAGTCATTACATCCGGTTTGGGTGGTGATAGAGTTACCCTCCCCCGAAGCGGTGAACGTCTGAAAACCTACGAAAAAATTTGTGAATTCCTCATCGAAGGATGGCAAAATCTAGGCATCCCATTACACTACGGGATTGCAGGTAGGGGTTACATCCATAACCCCAATTGCTTTGCAACTGCCACAGGTGCAGATTTAGTCACCACCAATAATTACAAATTCATCGGTAGCGCCCAACTACGACGCTCTCACGCTATACTCCAACATGGTTCTATGCGTATTTGGCAAAATCCACAACTCTGTCAACAGGTATTTGCCACAGAAATTACCCCAGATAACTCCATTAATCAAGAGTTGACAATCGCAGAAATTCTGGATGCTTTAATTATGGCAGCCAAAAATTGTTTCTCCGTAGAATTCATCATAGAACCACTATCAGATACAGAATGGGCAGACATTTACAGCAAATTAGACATTTCTGAGGTACAGCCACTGATTGAAAAAAAGTTATGAGTCAGAGATTTACTTATTACTCATTACTCATTCCTCATGGTTTGCCTCACTTATTTCAAAAATGCTGTATCAGCTATTACCTAAACCAAATTGATTTTGATTTTTCATATCAATATTGCACAATGGTTTTTCTAGCTGGAAATTGCAAGTATAGGTAGCCAATAGCTCACCTTGAACGTTAAATACACGCAAATTATACTTATCTTTACGAGTCACACTACCCAAACGATTGACAAAATCGTATTTTTCCAAATAGTCTAAAATCGACCAATATTGCTGATTGACTGCTAAATCTACCCTTCTTTGCTGATTTGTCTCTCCATGATAAACAATCCAATTAGATAATAATTTACTATTCTCTAGGTTTTCTTTTGTCCACCATAGACTAGGAACAGTTGGGGATTCCTGGGAAATAGTATTAGCTGTCGTCACATTCCCTTTGGGCTCCCTCATTAACTTAGCATCTAAGGGTGCAACTAAAGGATTCGGGATTGCAGCTACTTCTGCCAAACTGGGTGCAATCGCAACGGAAGATAATGTCAGAAGGCTAATACTAAATGTTAGACAAAATTGGCGCATAGGTGATGAGTGAAAAAAATAACCGGAATCGTCAGCAAATGCAGAAAGGTGGAGATAGTAGTTGATGATAGCTACTACATACCCTTTTTGAGTTAGCAGTCACCATCATAACAAACAGTTTCTTTACCCATCTCTTTTGACTCCCAGAGACTCAGGGTTGTTTCCATCAGACATAACCCCACCTAGAGCTGATGTAATACCATCTAATGAAAATCATTAGACATATCTATAGAATGTCGATTAAATACAGTGCACAAGTAGGGTGGGGAGCAATAACGCATAATTCCAAGTTCAATCACAATTCCAGCTTATTCGATTTGCTTTCCTAGATACTGGGAACCCTGGGAAATCAGTATTTTTAATTAAAAATTGATATAGCAAACATGAAAATCCTGATTTTTACTTAAGTAAGTCGGTGAGAATAAACCTAACTATGTAACAGATTGTAAAATCGTCAAAACCGTTGAGATTGCTTCATTCCACTTCGTTTCATTCGCAATGACATAGCGTGAATTATTTAAGCCGTTCTACTTAGATAAAATTCATGAATTACATCTACAGCGTTGACATTTGTGTGATTTATACTACGGAATAAACTTTATATTCACTTGAAAAAGTGTCTCTCCGTATTACCAGGATTTTTGTCATCTACTCACCCAGACAAGTTCATAGTAAATTTACTGACATCACTATCGAATCAATTACATAGGTAAAATTTACCGAAATATAACCATTTGTCAAGCATTTTTAATCATATTTTTTCCTCTTCTTAATCTTCAGGTGAAAGAGTGGTAATAAATTAAACAATAGCCGCCTACGCAAACATAGAGTTTGTTGTTCAGATTCATCATGGGGTTAAAGTTGATTTATCAGAAGCATTCTGGCAAATCACAGTAATTATATTCACCGACATTTCCGGGAGATATATCAAGATTTGCTCTCAACATTGAGTCAGCAAGAGATTTTCTCATGGAATCATTTTCGAGAAACAATCAATACCACGGGTGCAAAGGAATCAATAGTAATTATTGATTTTCCGCAAACAAAGTTATCGGGCAAAGCTACCAAATATATAGAACAATGACAAAAGTAACGCTGAAAGGATTCGCTGTTCTTCCCGCAGATACCTTTGCTGAAGGTCCCAACTCTGGTAATTTGATTACAGGCAATACCAACGGTAGAAATGTACCCTTTAAAGGTCAACCAGTTCAAGGTTTTAGCGGTGTTCAAATTGCCGATGATAATTCCTTCTGGTTTTTGTCTGACAATGGTTTTGGGGCTAAAAATAACAGTGCAGATTATCAATTAAGACTTTATCGAGTTGATCCCAGTTTCCGAGGTTCTGAACCAGGGGGAGATGGTACGGTTAAGATACTGGATTTTATTCAATTATCTGACCCCAATGGTTTAATACCTTTCAACATTGTGAATCAGAATACCCCAGAGCGGTTATTAACTGGTGCAGATTTTGATGTGGAATCCTTTGTGATTGCTTCTGATGGAAGTATTTGGATTGGGGATGAATTTGGTCCCTACTTACTGCATTTTGATAGTAGTGGTAAGTTAATTGATGCACCCATTGCCACACCGAATAATGTTAATTTAAATACCCTAGATGGAAAAGCACCCATAGTTATTGGACACCGGGGAGCTAGTGGAGAATTGCCAGAGCATACCCTAGGTGCTTATATGCGGGCAATTGAACTAGGAGCAGATTTTATTGAACCCGACCTAGTTTCTACCAAAGATGGTGTATTAATTGCACGTCACGAGCCAAATTTAATTAATACTACCGATGTGTCAGATCGTCCCGAATTTAGCGATCGCAAGAAAACGAAAGTTATTGACGGGATTGCGGAAGAAGGATTTTTCGCAGAAGATTTTACCCTAGCAGAAATTAAAACTCTGCGGGCAAAAATGCCTCAAAGTTTCCGTCCCCAGGTATTTAACGGGTTGTATGAAATTCCTACCTTTGAGGAAGTCATCAATTTAGTCAAGCAGGTAGAAAAGGATACGGGGAAGAAAATTGGCATCTATCCAGAAACCAAGCATCCTACCTACCATGATTCCATCGGTTTATCTTTAGAAGAACCGTTGTTAGCAACCTTAGAAAAGACAGGTTTCACTGACCCCAGTCGGGTATTTATTCAGTCTTTCGAGACTAGTAATCTCAAGGAATTAAATCAGAAAACTGATATTCCTTTGGTGCAGTTATTAGACGCTTTCGATGTCAATCCGGATGGTTCCTTAATTGAAGTTCAACCCTACGATTTTGTCGTCAGTGGTGATAAGCGTACCTACGCTGATTTACGGACTCCAGAAGGTTTGAAGGAAATTGCTACCTACGCTGACGGGATAGGACCATGGAAACGGATGATTGTCTCTGTCAAGGAAGTAGATGCAGATGGGGACGGAAAAGCAGATGACTTGAATGGGGATGGAGTCATTAATGATGCAGACAAGGTACTCACAGAACCAACTTCCCTAGTTCCAGATGCTCATAAAGTCGGGTTACTTGTACATCCTTATACCTTCCGGAATGAAGGGCGTTATTTAGCATCCGACTACAAGGGCAATCCCAACGCCGAGTTCCAGCAATTCATTAATTTGGGTGTCGATGGATACTTTACTGACTTCCCAGGAACCGGGGACTTAGTTCGTGACCAAATTACCGGGGAATACGTGCTTTCTCCCGATAACCCAGATGTGTTACGCAAGACAACTTTTAATACCCTGGATGGGAACGCACCCATAGTAATTGGACACCGGGGAGCAAGTGGAGAACGTCCAGAGCATACCTTAGAAGCTTACAAGTTAGCGATCGCCCAAGGTGCAGATTTTATCGAACCAGATTTAGTTGTGACTAAGGATGGGGTGTTAATTGCACGTCATGAGAATGCTTTGGCGATTTTGAATGCTGATGGAACTGTGAACACCACAGACACCAGTACCGATATTTACCTGCGTCCAGAATTTGCTCACCTGTTAACCACAAAAATCATTGACGGTAGGACTGTTAAGGGTTGGTTTGCTGAAGATTTAACTTTAGCAGAAATTAAAACCCTGAACGCCATTGAACGTTTACCGGGTTTACGGGGAACCAAGTACAACAACGATAATTTGAAAGTTCCCACCCTGGGAGAAATCATTGACTTGGTGAAACAGGTAGAAAAGGAAACAGGGAAAAAAATTGGTATCTATCCTGAAACCAAACACCCCAGTTACTTTGCAACTACAGGTCAATATTTGGATGGAACTCCCATCAATGTCAGTCTTGGTCAAAAACTCATTGATACCCTTGTTGAGAAAGGTTTCACCGACCCCAAACGCATATATATCCAATCCTTTGAGGTGGGTAATCTCAAGGAACTCAACGATGTCATCATGCCCAAGGCTGGGGTAGATATTCCCCTGGTACAATTATATGGGGGAGCCAATGACAAACCCTACGATTTTGTTCTCAGTGGAGACTCCCGCACCTACAAAGATTTGACAACCCCTACAGGATTAATAGAAGTTGCAGAATATGCAGAGGGTATTGGTCCAAGTAAACGCTTAATTGTCCCTGTCAAGGGTGTGGATGCTGACGGTGATGGTAAGGATGATGATGTTAACGGTGATGGAGTTGTTAATGATGCGGATAGAACTACCACCACACCCACTAGTTTAATTAAAGATGCTCATGCTGCGGGTTTATTAGTACATCCCTACACTTTCCGTAGTGAAGACGCATTTTTAGCCAAAGATTACAACGGAGACCCCAAGAAAGAATACCAGCAGTTTATCGAGTTGGGTGCTGACGGCTATTTTACCGATTTTCCTGCCACCGGTGACTTGGTACGGGATAAATTTGTCGGAACCAACCCAGTTCCAAACCTAGGTAGTTCCAGAGGTTTTGAAGGGATGGCAATTAGTCCCGATCAAACCACCTTTTATCCCCTATTAGAAGGTACAGTAGTTGGAGACCCTGTAGGCTCTTTGCGCATTTACAAATTTGATGCCATTACCAAAGAATATCAGGGATTAGCTGGTTTGTACCGTATGGAAAACCCCAGTAACGCGATCGGGGATTTTACGGTAATTAACCAAAACGAATATTTGGTGATTGAGCGGGATAATGGTCAAGGTGCAACGGCAAAATTCAAGAAAATTTTTAAAGTCAATCTTTCCCAGAAAGATGCTAACGGTTTTGTCGTCAAGGAAGAAGTTGCAGATTTACTGAATATCCAAGACCCCCAGGACTTGAATCAAGATGGTAGCACAACTTTTACCTTCCCCTTTGTCACCATTGAGAATGTTGTCGTCTTAGATGCAAACACCATTCTTGTAGCTAACGACAATAATTATCCCTTCTCCACTGGTAGATCCCCTGCACCAACCATTGATAACAACGAAATTATCGTTTTAGAATTGGACAAACCCCTGAACTTAACCCCCAAGGGTAAAAATACAGACGATACTCTCTACGGTGGGGAAGGTAAGGACGAACTCTACGCAGGAGAAGGTAATAACATCCTTTACGGTGGGGAAGGTAACAACATCCTAGTTGCTGGTAATGGCAATGATACAGCCTATGGTGGTGCTGGTGATGATACCTTCAACCTGGGTAATGGCAACAATAGCATTTACGCTGGGGAAGGTGACAACCGGATTCTAGCAGGGAAAGGTAATGATATCGTTTACGCAGGTGCCGGCAACGATAAAATCAACCTGGGTGATGGAGATAATGTTGTTTACGCAGGGGAAGGTAATAATTACATCTCCACAGGAAGCGGTAAAGACTTAGTTAATGCTGGTGCTGGTGACGATAGAATTTACACTGGTGCAGGTGATGACATCATATATGCTGGAGGAGGGGAAAATACCATTTCCGCCGGCACTGGTGATGATACGGTCTATGCGGGTAGCGGTAGTGATAACTTTATCTTGAGTGGTGGCAAAGGTTCAGTCACGATTTACGGCTTTGGTATCAATGACAAAGTGACTCGCGGAAGTGGCTTGAGCGCGATCGCCAACTTCACATATCGCATCAGTGGAAATGACACCTTAATTAGTGTCGGCGATGACTTGATAGCAACTATCAAAGATTTGCAATTGACTGCTTAGTCTGATTTTTTTATACTCAGTTTTGGGGGATTTTTCCCCCTTTTTAATACAGATATTTAGGACAATATTTAAGATGAACATAGTTGCAAGCATTGATGGAGTTTGGCAAGCAGTCACGAAAAATTTTAGTAATTTAGAAGAAAAGCAAATATTACCCCTGCTCAAGCAATATGGTGTGATGCCACAATTTGCACGGGAGATGATAATTGCGGAGGCGATCGCCACTATTAATTTGACTCCAGAGGAAAGATTTCAACTCTATAAAAACTTCTATCAAGAACAAAAAATTAATACTGATGCAGATGTACAAACATGGTTAAAAGTCCGGGGTTTAGAAACTTCCCAACTCGATTATCTCGTTACCCGTCTAGGAAAACTAGAAAAATTTCAGCAAGAAACCTGGGGAAATAAACTCCATTCCTACTTTCTGCAACGCAAAGGAAAATTAGATCGAGTCGTATATTCCCTATTGCGTGTTGATGACATGGCGATCGCCCAAGAACTATATTTTCGCATTCAAGCAGGGGAACAATCTTTCGGTGAATTAGCCAAGGAATATTCCCAAGGATTAGAAGCTCATACCTATGGGTTACTTGGACCTGTAGAATTATCAGTACCCCATCCCACCCTAGCAAATTTGTTGATGCGTAGTCAACCGGGACAACTTTTAGCACCCACTTCCCTAGAAAAATGGATTGTAATTGTCAGATTAGAAAAAATCATTCCCGCACAATTTGATACGGCAATGCAAAAACGCTTGTTAAATGAATTAATGGAAAACTGGTTACAAACCCAGTTAAAAGAATTTATCACCCAGGTTTAACCTAGAAAGATTTTGCTCACTGAGGAACTTGCCGCCACAAAAGTGTTAAAACTGCTGCTACCATAAATGATAAATTTAGAATTCTCTCTCGTAATCCTAACTGCTTATAATATTTTCCTTGAGCAAAAATTGCTGGGGTTAATAGAGCTTCTAAATGATTAGCGATCGCTTTATTATCTATAGTAGGAGTATCATGTCGTTGTGCATGGTCAGAGTTTTGTTTTGGTCGCTTGGGCATGGTGGGAAACCCAACATTTTTGTGAACTCGCTTAATAACTAAATTAACCGAATAATGCTACCCAATTTTGCTCAAAGTATTCAGTCTTTACAATAGTTTTTAAATGAAGATTTCAACTATTAAAAACTTTAGTAATAATGATAATCAAACAAGGGGGAAGGAGGCGGGCGATTATCATTATTGTTAAAACAATTTTGAGTATTTTAACTGATTGACAAAATCCACTTTGTCTTAACCTGTCACGTATGCACTAGGGTAAATATTGCAACTCGTTTCGGAAAATATTTTCGGCTTCTGCAACTGTTTTAACTTTACGTTTAGTTAAGATACTGCTGGTATTTTCTAGTACCTTGTATCCTTTTGTGTCTCTTTGATAAAGAATTGCCACGGGTAAAGGGCGATTACTTTTTGGACTTTGAGAATATTCAGTAATCAAAAGTATCCCATCTTCATTAGGTCCACTAAAATCTAATTGTAAAAATGATACCGCTTTTAGCTGTCGAAAATTCCAGGATTTGACTTGCTGGGATTGAGGGAAAGTATAAAGTAGTTTATTATCTCTGACTAAGTGCAAGGTGAGGCGATTTTTCGGTAATGATTCTTGTACAGGAACGAATAAACAAGAGTTACATTCTGGTAATTTGACTCGAAAGGTATGATTAAAAATTATTTTCTTTTGGGGTAGAGCTTGTTGAATTTGTCTAATTTCTGACTGGGTAATTTTTGTGGGTTTGACTTGTTTATCTTGTGAAGATTGGGTGATAGTCTGATTCTTGATATCTGCTTGACTAATGTCAGCGAAGACAGACAAAGATGCCAGTAAAGTGAAACTACATAGGAAAGAGGAAAAAAAGTATTTATACATAACGACAAAATTAGTTTGTAAAAAAATGGCGTTGTTAACCTTCAGCACGAATTAAAATATGTACACCGGAGTGTTAAGCAAACCTGGGAACCAAAAATCTGATGGCAGAGTCTTCATTCTAGGATTTGCGGGGTTCATACTTGAGATTTAGCAACGCCAAAATTCCTGAATCGGTAAATTATGTATATAGACTTCACAAGGAATATTCCCCATTCCTGAATAATTCTGTAAAAGAAATCATAAATAGTGTTTCCGAATTTGTAACCACTACAGTTTTCTCCATCATCCCCGATTAAATTGGAAGCATCTAGATAGGAAAATTTATGATGTTAACAAAACATAATTTTTTAGCGGTGATGTTCACTCTTGTACTCACCACTCAACCGATATTACAACCGACTGTAGTTGCTGCTCAACCACCAGTGAATACCAGCGCAAAGGTAGCAGATAAATTACCCAGTAAGCTACTGCGTGTGATTCAAAGGGATATTCAAAAACGTTTTAAAGTGTCTCCCCAAACCTTGCGATTAACTAACGCTCGTCGTGCAACCTGGGATAGTTGTATGGGTTTAGCTCAACCCAATCGTCTGTGTACACAAATAGCTATTTCTGGTTGGCAAGTGATTGTCAGTAATAAGATTCAAAATCGTTTTTGGATTTATCATGTAGATGATAGTGGAAAACGGTTAGGATTTAATTCTACAGCCAGTTCACCCCGTGTTGGGCAAACTTCCATACCCAATTTTATCAATCCCCAAAAAATTATTCCGACATCCAGTAGCTCTGTAATTTTTCAATCAGCACAAATCACCGGATTTTCCCCACAATATTACGCTTGGGAATTAACCTCAGATGGTGTATTGACTCGTCGCACAATTACCCAGAATCCTGGGAAACCGGAAAAAATCAAACAATTAACCCAGGAAGAAGTACAGCAATTTATTAGTGTTTTAGAAAAAAATTCCTTCTCCCATTTTAATGGTTTAAGTTATTTAAATATGGGCGCGATCGCCGCCGATGCAGCCAGTTTTCAGTTATCCTTTGGTGGCGCTACTGTAGAATATACCAATCCAGGAAAATTAGCTCCCATAGTTTCAGCTTGGGAAAACTTAATTTCCAGAAATTAGATACATATTGGGTATTCCCTTTTCACCTTTCACCCTCACTTCAATCCGGTTTCCCTCTACCTGTAATACTGACACCGCAAGGATTCCCGATGCTGGTTGTGTAGCATCAAAGAATTTACCATCAGGTAATGCCATCACCGCATTGGGAATTTCTAAGACAATAATATTACCACCCTCAAAGTTAGGTTTCGGTACAGCTAACTGCCCAGATTTGGTAACTAAATGGACTTCAAAGCCTTTCCGTGTCTGACGTAATTTTACCCCAGTCACCTGGATGGGTTCTGTCATTTGCTGGGTTGTTCTCTGGGAAGGTGTTGTGAATATTACCTGAGCATGACTACTTTCATCTTGCCAGCTAGTTACTATCCCTAGGCAAAGAGCAATATATAACTGAAATTTTAAGCTTTTCAGGAAAGCTTTTGCATTTGGACGGGAAATTCTCATATCCTCAAAAATAAGGGTTTCATCCTTTATAGTGCAAACTTTGATACTTTCCATGAAAAAAAATCAACTCAAACAGAAACTGCACAACGGTGAAGTTGTTCTTGGTATGTTTATGAACTGTGCATATCCAGCATTTGTAGAAATCTGCGGACATGCGGGTTTTGATTTTGTCGTGATTGATATGGAACATAGTCCCCTACATACCCTTGCTGCGGAAGACTTGTGTCGTGCTGCGGATTCCGTGGGAATTGCGCCTGTGGTACGTGTGCGTAAGAACGATGCACCCCAAATTCAACGCGCTTTAGATATTGGCAGTACGGGTGTACAGATACCCCAAATTGAAACCAAAGCAGATGCGGAAGCTTGCGTACAAGCAGCTAAATACAGTCCCCTTGGTAAACGGGGTTTATCCTTTGGTACTCGTGCAGCAATGTATACATCTGCGGGTACAAATATTACTGATAGTTTGAATGCAGAATCCTTGGTGGTGGTGCATATTGAGGGAAAACAGGGAGTGGAGCAAATTGCAGAGATTGTCAGTGTTCCCCATATTGATGTGGTTTTTCTAGGTCCCTATGACTTATCCCAATCTCTGGGAATTCCTGGGCAAGTTGGCGATCGCCGAGTAGTGGAATTAATGCAGCAATGTATCACAACTATCCGCAATGCAGGTAAAGCTGTTGGTACATTTGCAGATAACCCAGAAACTGCCCAAAAATGGATAGATGCAGGTGTGCAATATATCGGTCTGGGTGTGGATGTTAGTGTTTTTTATCGTGCTTGTGCTGGTTTGATGAAAACTATGCGGAATTAATCTCCTCAGAAATGTATTTTGTTTCAGAGGTGTTCTATATACCACGAAATGGTGTTTTTTGTAGTCTACTAGACGACATTAAGGTAAAAAATATCTATACTGGAAATATAAACCTCTGACAACAGAAAATTACAGGTATGCACCTGTAGAGGGGGATTTCTATGCAACGAGTTTCTACCGCTACGGAATTAGAATATGCTTTTCTGTTCACGTTAAGAAAGGTAAATTCCATTGATGCTGAAGGTTTGCAACCATTTTTCCAAGAATTGCCCATAGACCCGTATATTAAGGGTAATTACCGTTTGAGGCGACTATCCAGATTTACCGTTGATGGAGATAATTTAATTAAATTGCCCCACGGATATCTCTATCAACCAAAGCAATATAACCCGTTAATGGGTGATATCAAAAGGGAATTTGCAGAATTAGAAGATACACTCGTAGAGCAAGACGCATTCAAACATTTAGTTTTAGCATTTAGTGATTCCTGTAAGTTGCACCCAGAGGCAGAAATTGGAGTACATCAAATTAGAACTACCTGTTCTCCCGAAAGTTTTGGTAATCCTGCACCGGAAGGAATTCACCGAGATGGAACAGATTTTATCGGTATTTTTGCAGTCAATCGTCAAAATATTGTCGGTGGAGAAACCCATTTATATGTAGAGAAGAAAGAAAAGCCAGTTTTTAATAAGATTCTCCATCCGGGAGATTTACTCTTAATTAATGACCATGAATTTTTCCACTATACAACCCCCGTGAAGCCCATGGATAATTCTATGGGAGTGAGAGATGTATTTGTATTAACTTCTCCCAGTTTGTTGTTTGATTAATTTCACATAATTTTGATGGCTATCGCTTTGCGGAACGGAGTTCTATCGCGTCATAGTTAATAAATCTAAATACCCTCTAACCCAATGATAAAAATTGGGTTTTTTTATGCCATTAAAAATTCTGTCAATTCATAGCCCTGATTAGTGAATGAGACGTAAACATATGAATTTTATCTATCACATACCCTACACGATAAATGTGTCAGTCATATAAGTCATGATTTCTATGAAATATATATCACGATTCAACAACAAATCTTCTCACTCAAAAGTAATTTAAATCTTTCCCATCATGAAAACTTTTGTCATTGCGACGTAGGTCAGCCATATCTAGATTTAACAAGCTCTCAAAATAGACGAGGTTTAGCACTCCAAAGATAGGATTTTTACATCTATGATGCTAAGTTTACCATCAATTCATCCAGAAAAAGAATTTACAAACTTGCTCTTGTTCTTCATATTTTTTTGAAAATCAAATATAAATTTCCTATGAAAAACTAATTTACAAATATTTTTTCATTTCTAATTAAAAGTATCGCCTTTTACATAAAACTGAGATAAAGAATTCATCGATGCTATGGACAAACATACTGATACTATGTCATTTATTGTGCAGATAGGAAAACTGTCACTCAATCGATATATTCTCTGAATGAATATGGATATCTTTCCCGTATTTATACAATTCTCTTAGAGATTTGTACATATCCATGTGGGAAAAATAGCAAATTATTCCATATCTTGGAAAAGTATTAAATTCCAATTTTTAATGTCAAAAAAAGTTAAAAAGGTTCCATTATATGGATATGTTTGATGACTTGTACGAAATTGCGTGAATCTTTCAAAGATAGTAAATGCAGGTAAAAATTTAGATTATTTATCCACCATGGTGCAGTTGTATTAGTAACTTCATCAATCAGGATTGATAAGACCTTGGTGTGTGAATAAATTCTATTTATTCGGTACTGCAATATGTAATTACTACTATCAACATAAGTGATTTTTCTATAAATACCTTTATTCCTAGACGGATAGAGGTAGAGTATTTTGTCGTTTTTTGTTTATTAATCTTTTTTACATATGAATGTTTTTAACAAAACCCAGAATGTTGACAACAATCTTGCCATTAATTACGGCTCAGGAATTCAAGCAAATCCTCAAGTAGATTTTTCAAAAGATAATATCCAAACCTTTGGCAAATCCAGCTATTATACCCATCAACTAGATGGGAAAGATTACCTCAAAGATTTATCTCATTACTTATCAAAATCAGGGTCAAAAAACCTAGTTTTTATAGATACCGCCATTGCTGACTATGAAAGTCTAGCAGCAAACATTACCAAAGGCGCGGACGTTTTTCTCGTTGATAGTCGTCGTGATGGTATCAAGCAAATTAGCCAAGTTTTATCTCAATATAAAAATATCTCCAGTGTACATATTGTTTCCCATGGGATGAGTGGTGGGATACAGATAGGTAATACCACAATTGATGGTAGTAACCTGAAAAAATACAGCAAACAGCTGAAACAATGGTCATCCCATTTAGCTACAGGTGCAGACATCCTCTTGTATGGGTGTAATGTTGCCGGTAATGAATCTGGTAAAAAGTTTGTACAGCAATTCAGTCAACTAACTCAAGCAGATGTTGCTGCATCAACTGATTTAACAGGTAATCACAAAGCCGGTGGTGATTGGGATTTAGAGTTTCAGGCAGGGAAAATTACTACTACTATTGCTTTTAATGGAGGGGCGATCGCCTCCCAGACAAGTTCCATTGTCAACTATTCTGGAGTCCTAGATTTAGGCACAGGATTAAATGCACAATACTACGATAACCAGAACTTCACCAACCTAGCACTGACGCGCACCGACGCAACAGTCAACTTCGATTGGGGTACAGGTTCCCCCGCAGCAAATATAGGTGCAGACACCTTCTCAGTGCGGTGGACAGGACAAATTCAACCCCGTTACAGCGAAACCTACACCTTCTACACCACAACAGATGACGGTGTACGTCTATTCATCAACAATCAGCAAGTTATCAACCGTTTTGTTGACCAATCTCCCACGGAAGCAACTGGACAAATTACCCTGCAAGCTGGTCAAAAGTATGACATCCGTATGGAGTACTACGAGAATGGAGGGGGAGCAGTTGCTCAACTGGGTTGGTCGAGTTTATCCCAAACTAGGGAAATTATTCCCCAATCTCGTCTGTATACCAGTTCTTCACCCACAGCTAACCTGACTGCAACCAATGTTAGTACTGCTGGTGGTACGAGTTATGAATTTACCGTTACCTACACAGATGATACAGGTGTAAATGTTGCCACCCTCGATAGTCAAGATATCTTAGTCACCGGAACAGGTGGTTTCAGTCAATTAGCAACCTTCGTCGGTGTCAATACACCCAGTAATGGGACTCCTCGGATTGCCACCTACCGGATTACCCCTCCTGGAGGTAGTTGGAACGGTGCAGATGATGGTGTGTATACAATTACCCTACAACCTAATCAAGTCAGTGATATCGATGGTAGTTTTACAGGTTCTTCCACCCTAGGGACTTTTGCAGTTGATGTCACTGGTTTGGGAACTGGACTCAAGGGAGAATACTACGATAACCAGAACTTCACCAACCTCGCACTTATCCGCACCGACGCAACAGTTAACTTTGACTGGGGTACAGGTTCCCCCGCAGCAAATATAGGTGCAGACACCTTCTCAGTGCGGTGGACAGGACAAATTCAACCCCGTTACAGCGAAACCTACACCTTCTACACCACAACAGATGACGGTGTACGTCTATTCATCAACAATCAGCAAGTTATCAACCGTTTTGTTGACCAATCTCCCACGGAAGCAACTGGACAAATTACCCTGCAAGCTGGTCAAAAGTATGACATCCGTATGGAGTACTACGAGAATGGAGGGGGAGCAGTTGCTCAACTGGGTTGGTCGAGTTTATCCCAAACTAGGGAAATTATTCCCCAATCTCGTCTGTATACCAGTTCTTCACCCACAGCTAACCTGACTGCAACCAATGTTAGTACTGCTGGTGGTACGAGTTATGAATTTACCGTTACCTACACAGATGATACAGGTGTAAATGTTGCCACCCTCGATAGTCAAGATATCTTAGTCACCGGAACAGGTGGTTTCAGTCAATTAGCAACCTTCGTCGGTGTCAATACACCCAGTAATGGGACTCCTCGGATTGCCACCTACCGGATTACCCCTCCTGGAGGTAGTTGGAACGGTGCAGATGATGGTGTGTATACAATTACTCTACAACCCAATCAAGTCAGTGATATCGATGGTAGTTTTACAGGTTCTTCCACCCTAGGGACTTTTGCAGTTGATGTCACTGGTGTGGGAACTGGACTCAAAGGAGAATACTACGATAACCAGAACTTCACCAACCTAGCACTGACGCGCACCGACGCAACAGTCAACTTCGATTGGGGTACAGGTTACACCGCAGCAAATATAGGTGCAGACACCTTCTCCGTGCGGTGGACAGGACAAATTCAACCCCGTTACAGCGAAACCTACACCTTCTACACCACAACAGATGACGGTGTACGTCTATTCATCAACAATCAGCAAGTTATCAACCGTTTTGTTGACCAATCTCCCACGGAAGCAACTGGACAAATTACCCTGCAAGCTGGTCAAAAGTATGACATCCGTATGGAGTACTACGAGAATGGAGGGGGAGCAGTTGCTCAACTGGGTTGGTCGAGTTTATCCCAAACTAGGGAAATCATTCCCCAATCTCGTCTGTATAGCACTTCTTCACCCACAGCTAACCTGACTGCAAGCAATGTTAGTACTGCTGGTGGTACGAGTTATGAATTTACCGTTACCTACACAGATGATACAGGTGTAAATGTTGCCACCCTCGATAGTCAAGATATCTTAGTCACCGGAACAGGTGGTTTCAGTCAATTAGCAACCTTCGTCGGTGTCAATACACCCAGTAATGGGACTCCTCGGATTGCCACCTACCGGATTACCCCTCCTGGAGGTAGTTGGAACGGTGCAGATGATGGTGTGTATACAATTACCCTACAACCTAATCAAGTCAGTGATATCGATGGTAGTTTTACAGGTTCTTCCACCCTAGGGACTTTTGCAGTTGATGTCACTGGTTTGGGAACTGGACTCAAGGGAGAATACTACGATAACCAGAACTTCACCAACCTCGCACTTATCCGCACCGACGCAACAGTTAACTTTGACTGGGGTACAGGTTCCCCCGCAGCAAATATAGGTGCAGACACCTTCTCAGTGCGGTGGACAGGACAAATTCAACCCCGTTACAGCGAAACCTACACCTTCTACACCACAACAGATGACGGTGTACGTCTATTCATCAACAATCAGCAAGTTATCAACCGTTTTGTTGACCAATCTCCCACGGAAGCAACTGGACAAATTACCCTGCAAGCTGGTCAAAAGTATGACATCCGTATGGAGTACTACGAGAATGGAGGGGGAGCAGTTGCTCAACTGGGTTGGTCTAGTTTATCCCAAACTAGGGAAATCATTCCCCAATCTCGTCTGTATCTGCCATCTAATCCACCGAGAATTACTTTAGGATCTTCTCCTGCAAGTGTGGACGAAAGTAATGGAACCGTCAGTTTCACAGTGTTACGCAGTGGTGATAATTTAAATGTGACTTCTAGTGTTCAGTATCAAACCATTGCTGAGAGTGCAACTGCGGGTAGTGACTTTACCCCAGTGCAAGGAACATTAGTTTTTGCTCCTGGAGAAACAAGCAAGATTGTGCCAGTACCGATTTTGAATGATACTCTGGCAGAAGTGGATGAGACCTTTAGTTTTGTTATCGATCGTCCAGAGGGTGCAGATTTGGGAACTCAAAGAACCAGAAGAGTTATTCTTGAGGATGACGATCGCACATTCTTAACTTTCTCTGCTCCTGTAGTAAATGAGAATGATGGTACGGTTGTGGTGACGGTGAAGCGGGGTAATACGACCCAGGCTGCTAGTGTAAATTATGCCACTCAAAATGATACAGCTGTGGCAGGTAGTGATTATCTAGCTGTCTCTGGAACTCTGAATTTTGCGGTGGGAGAGCGCACCCAGAATATTACGATTCCCTTGGTGAATAATAATGTTGGTGAGGTAAACGAAAAATTAAGGGTGAATTTCAGTAATGCTGTGAATGTGGGGTTAAATCCTCCCGCAAGCTTAGAAGTTACTATTATCGATGATGACCCCGGTAATTTCACCAGACAGACTGTAGTTTCTGGTTTGAACCAACCCACAGCATTTGATTGGACTCCCGATGGTTCTCGGATGTTCATTGCCCAGAAAAATGGCGTGGTGAAGGTATATAATTATGCCACTCAGGCGGTAACAGATTTTATCGATATCTCTGCTCAGGTGAATGATGTCCGCGATCGCGGTTTACTGGGACTAGCTGTCCATCCCAATTTCTCTACTAATCCCTACGTCTACCTGGGATTTACCTATGATCCACCAGAAGCATACAACAATATCAACCCCAACACCAATTATGATGACCCCGATGGTGCAGGAAATCGTCCTTCCCGCGTGATTCGAGTCACCGTTGACCCCACAACCTTTACGGCAATTGCTGGTAGCGAAGTTGTGCTTCTTGGTACCAATAGTACATGGGCAAATACTAGTCGTCCTGATGGCAACAGTACCGATGACTTCACCATTCCTCCTTCGGGAATTAACCCTGACGGTACAAATGTCCGCGATTACCTAGCAACGGATAGTGAATCCCACACCATTGGAGCGCTACGTTTTGGTACTGATGGTTCCCTCTTCGTGAGTAATGGGGATGGTACATCCTACAACCGTAGAGATGAAAGAGGTGTGAGAGTTCAAGATATTGATAACCTTTCTGGTAAGATACTGCGAATCGACCCCATCACTGGTAACGGTTTAGCTGATAACCCCTTCTACGATGGCAATCCCACAAGCAACCGTTCTAAAGTTTACAATCTAGGTCTACGTAATCCCTTCCGCTTTACAATCAACAAAGAAAATAATACTCCTGTGATTGGGGATGTTGGTTGGGGAGGTTGGGAAGAAGTCAATACCGGACGTGGTGTGAACTTTGGCTGGCCCTATTTTGAAGGTGGCAATGGTAATAGTCTACAACAACCGGATTATGGCAATTTACCACAAGCTCAGGCTTTCTATGCCAGTGGTTCTCCTGTAACTGCGCCAATTTACGCCTATCCCCATACTGGCGGTTCCAACGCGATCGTTATGGGTGATTTCTACACAGGTACAACCTATCCTTCTATCTATCAAGGTGCTTTGTTTATCGGTGATATCAGTAAGGGTACAGTAGATTCACTGAGGTTAGATAGTGCTGGCAATGTTGTCTCCGTGCAACGTTTTGACTCTAATCTCTTGACACCTGTACAAATGTCTAGTGGTCCCGATGGTAATCTCTATTTTGCCAGCTTGTTTGGCAATTCCATCGGTCGCTGGACTCTTGTACCACCATCTACCTAATTCAATACAGGTTTTGGTGAATGGGGGATAAGGTGTAAACATCTTTTCCCCTTTTATCGTATGTATTTGTCTATTACCTGCTGGAGAAGGGGTGCGATCGCTAGGCGAAAAATCCGAAATTTCCCATAAACATTCCTTCTCATCAGTTCAGCGATCGCCGATGTGTTATCGGGGTAGACTTTCTGGGATAGTAGGCTAGCGTGTACACCCTAGTTAGGGTTAGAAATATTTATTTTTAAAATAGATTCAATAATTTGAAATCAACTAAATCCAAAATATCTCTTGAGAAATATATCCTTAGAAAGATATCTTGGGAATTTATTGTAGAAAAAAACTGTATGAAATTATATCTAGATAAATAGATAGATGCATTATCTTATTTTTGCAAATAATATTGCCTAATATTGGTAGGAAGTTTAGCTATAAAAACAATAATCAATAAAATAAAAGAGAAAAATGCCAAGACTTATAGGACAACGCTCTCATACTGGAGCAAATATCATCATTCTCATCACCATTATCGCCATGCTCGGAGCCATCTACGAATACTTTGGCGTTATTAACATTGTTCCTGGTTTTGGTCGAGAGGAACGCTTTTTTCCACAAAAAAGTCAGTCAAACAATGAACAAGTCACTGGACAAACCAATAAGTAAAAATTGCGAGGCATAAATGCGTAAAGGTAGTGATATTATCGATAAAGTAGTCGTCACATACGACGCGGGTAAAAAAATTGAGCGCATTCAAGATTTAATTTTCGATCAAAATCATAATCAAATTTTGGGCTTTTTAGTTGAAGAGAAGGGACTGTTTCGGGATGCAAAAGTGATTCCTCTGCAAGAGGTACGAGCTATCGGGTTAGATGCAATCGTAGTTAACTCTCAAGAATCTGTTGTTGAGGCACATCTCGTCCCTACCATAAAAGAGATTTTGCACCAGAATATTGTCCTCAGAGGTACAAGAATTCTCACCACAGAGGGACTCGATCTCGGCGGACTGGTTGATTTGTTCTTTGATGAGCATAGTGGACTGGTGGAAGGATACGAAGTTTCAGGTGGTGTGTTTGCCGATGCTTACTCTGGGCGATCGTTTGTTCCTGCCCCCGAAACGCTGAAAATTGGTTCCGATGTTGCTTTTGTGCCTCCAGAAACGGCTCAAATGATGGCAGAACAGGTTGGTGGTATCCGAGGAGCCGTTAACGCTACTGAAGATAAATTCCAAGACTCAGCTGAGACTGCTAACCGTAGACTGCAAGCAGCAGTTCAAACTGTAAATCAGCATCTACAGGAAGCAAGGCAGAATGCAAGTGAGCAATTACAGTCTGCAACTGATGCTACTAGCAGCAAACTGCAAGACCTAAATCGAGATGCAACTGCTTCGCTGACAAATAATCTGATTGACCCTGGGGAGCAAAAAATATATGTGATTGGCAAGCATGTTGAGCAGGATGTGCGGACTCCAGACGGAAATGTATTGCTACTGCAAGGACAGGAAGTCACCCTAGTTGATGCAGAAGCCGCCGAACGCTTGGGTATCCTTGATGAACTCTATCGAGCTACCGGTGGCAGTCTAACTGCAAATATCAGCCGCAATCTGCAAGCAGCAATCCAATCTACTGGTAATCAAATTGGGAGCGCCACTCACAGTAGTGTTGCTAATCTACGTCACTCAGTTGATGGGGTGGCTGCACATGTAGCGCTTCTACAAGCAAAAGGGCGTAGAGTCTTGGAAACGGTGCGTGCTAACGATGGCTTAATTATTGCCGCATCTGGGCAAATTGTGACCGAATCTGTTCTCGCTCGTACCCAGGCTTACGGTAAAGAAGTAGAATTACTTAACGCTGCTGGTCTACATCTGGCAAGCACGGCGCATTCTAGCGCTAATGACACTTGGTTAGAAACCAAAGTTCAACTACGCGACGGAGCAAATATTGCTCAAGAGAACCTCAGTAGTTTTTGGCAAACCTTGAAAAAGCAGTCTGAAAAGCTACAAGGACGCAGCGCAAGGGCAATCAAAAAGCAACGGATTGAACAAGCATTGGGTCGTCCAGTTACCCGTGTCATTCTTGACCCAGAAGACAAGGTAATTCTGAATGTGGGCGAACTAATTACCCATCGTGCTGTCCGTCAGGCTGAAGAAAGTGGAATTCTAAATATTTTGCTGAGTTCAGTTTATACTAAGGAGCCAGAAATCTCTGATAAGGAGTTACGTGCATCAGAACACGGAATGGCAGCCCTAGCGCATCAAGGTAATGGGCGATCGCAACTTGAATCTAAATCAATATTGGTAAATTAATGCTCGACTTTAATACCTTAACTGAATTCTCAACTACTTACTGCATTGGAATTTGTGCTTTTTTAATTCCAGCCAATTTACTTGCGACCTCATCAACAATCATTTTTACACTTTTGGGCTATCGGACTATTCAAATCTGGCAAACTGCTTTCATTGCTAGTTTTTTGGCTCTATTGATGATACTGCACGTATTTGCTTGGTTCACAATCGGAGTAGTCATGGCTCCCACATACATTTTATTGGCGCTAGGAAGTATCTGTTTGCTTGCCAATTTACTAGCTATTCTCTCGCACAGACGCTTTTTCTATGGGATTACTTAGTTTAAGTATTATGCAATTGATAGCAGATACTCTTGTTAAATGAAACCTTTTTGAATGAGCCATCGAGGTTGATAATCGTCTCAGTGCTACCGAGAAACAGGTAGCCATCTTTTTTTAATTGCTGTTTTACCTTTTTTAGCAGGTCTTTTTTGGTTGCCATATCATAGTAGATTAAAACATTGCGTAAAAAAATCACGTCAATTTCGGGAAGGGATGACCAAGATTGCATCAGGTTGAGCTGACGAAACTCTGGCATCTGGCGAATTTCATCCTTTATTTGCCACTCACTATCTAACTGATGAAAGTACTTGTCACGGAGATTTTTAGATAGTCCACGGCTAATTTCAAGTCGGTTATAGTGCCCTTTTTGGGCGCGTGCTAATACTTTGGTGGAAAAATCGCTAGCAATTAGCCTTATAGACCAATTGGTAAGCAAGGGAAAATGTTCACGAATTAGCATGGCGATGCTGTAGGGTTCTTGTCCATTCGAGCAAGCAGCACACCAAATGTTGAGCGATCGCTCAGGAGAACGTTTTTTGATTAACTCTGGTAGTATGTATTGTCTCAGTGCTTCAAATGGGTGATGATCTCGAAAGAATGAGGTTTCATTAGTGACTAATGCCTCGATGGTTTGGATGTGAAGATAATTAAAGGGTTGAGTGCGTAGATGTGCCACCAGCTCAGCAATTCCAGCAAATCCTCCTGATTCGGCAATTGGCTGTAAATGTAGCTCCGCCAGATAGCTTTTCTCAGCAGACAACACAACTGCTGAATGCTCATGAACTAATTGACGAAGATACTCAAAATCATTGGCGCTTACGCTTTGAGTCTGTTTCATTACAGACCTGAAATAGGAATTTGATGATCACGAATTCGGTGCATAATTTCACTTGCCATTTGCTCAAGGGGAACAATTTGATCGGCAAGTCCAGCATTAACCACAAAACCAGGCATTCCCCACACTACGCTACTGGCTTTATCTTGGGCTAGCACTTGTCCACCCGCCTCACGGATACACTTACAGCCATGTAACCCATCTTGCCCCATACCTGTAAGGATGACTGCGATCGCGCTACTGCCATAAACCTCTGCTACTGAGCGGAACAGTACATCTACTGAAGGACGACAGGAATTTTCGCTCGGTGCTTGATGAGTTGCAAGTCTAACTACATCTTTGTCACGCTGCACAACTAAATGAAAATCTCCCGGTGCAATCCAAGCTTGTCCAGGTTCTAATACCACTCCCGGAACCGCTTCATTCACTGGGATTTGACATTTAGAAGATAAGCGTTCAGCTAATAGTTTCGTAAACATGGGGGGCATATGCTGCACAATCAGAACGGGAACTGATAAATCGGCTGGAAGCTCTCTAAGCAATACAGTTAGGGCATTAGGTCCCCCAGTAGAAACCCCAATTGCGACAACCTCTACCCCCTGGGGATGGGTGGAAACAGGAAAAACAACTGGATGATCAACCATACTTGGTGTTGTCACTGTGGTAGTTATTGCACCAAATACTTTAATTTTGGGAATTAAATCCCCTTGAATATGTTGATTTATCGCCTCTACACTTCCTAAGTTACTAGGTTTTGTGGAATAATCTGAAGCCCCTAAAGAGAGAGCTTCGAGGGTGGCGATCGCTCCAGTCTGTGTAGAGGTACTGAACATAATCACTGGTAGCTGGGGGTAGATTTGTCGAATCGCGGACAGAGTTTGTAAACCATCCATTTCTGGCATTTCGATATCCAGAATCACAATATCAGGATTGACCTGGGGAATTTTGGCAAGGGCAATGCGACCGTTGGCAGCGACTCCTACCACTTCCAGTTCTGGATCGATGGATAAAATCTTACTGATTCGGCTGCGAACTACTACCGCATCATCAACAACTAGTACCCGAATTTTGGGCATTGGGGATTGGGGATAGGGAAAAACTAATATATAAACTGGCTGACGACTTTTTGCAAATCTACTGCCATACGCGATAATTCTGTAGCTGCCTGTAAGGTATTACTCGTACCAATCGTTGTACTTTGAGTATTCAATGCCACAACTGCGATATTTTTGGCAATATCAGATGTTCCTTGGGCTGCCTCAGCAATATTGCGGTTAATTTCATTTGTAGTTGCTGTTTGCTCTTCAATGGCACTCGCGATCGTGCTTTGAAAGTCGTTGATTTGATTGATAATATCAGTAATCTGAGTGATGGCTTGAACCGCAGCTTTTGTATCTGTCTGAATCGCTTCTATACGTTGGCTAATATCTTCAGTGGCATTTGCTGTTTGTTTGGCTAATTCTTTCACCTCGTTTGCCACTACAGCAAATCCTCTCCCCGCATCCCCAGCTCTTGCAGCCTCAATTGTCGCATTCAGCGCCAGTAAGTTTGTTTGCCCTGCGATCGCCGTAATCACTTTAATTACTTTGCCAATTTCAATGCTGCTTTGACCAAGTTTATTAATTGTTTCATTGGTGCGGTCAGCTGTTTTAACTGCTTGAGTCGTGACTTTTGCCCCTTCTATGACGGTTTTAGCAATTTCTTGAATGCTGGCATTCATCTGCTCTACCGCAGTCAAAATTGTACTGCTATTTTGGCTCACCTGTTCGGCGGAGCTAGATGCTGAGGTTGCCTGTTCAGCAGTTTGTTCGGCGTTTTGAGTCATTTCTGTGCTAACTGCGGTCAATTCTTCTGATGAAGACGCAACGGCTGTTGCAACTTCTGCCATCTGCTTGATTGAAGACTTCAAGCTGCTAATCATCTGATTGGCATTATCTGTGAGTTGCTTAAAATCTCCAGCATTACTCTCCTCAATTTGTTTGGATAAATTTCCTTGGGCAACCACAAGGGTGACTTCATTAATACTTTGAATCTGCTCTTTTAAATTTGTAGACATTTGGTTAAAGTTATCAATTAATCCTTGCCAACTCCCCTCTGCTCCTTTGACAACAGCTTGAGAGCCAAGTTTCCCTTCTGTACCAATTTCGGTTGTTAGGCGAGAAACTTCTTGGGCAAAGTTTTGGTTTAAACTTACCAATTCATTAAAAACTGAGACAATTTCACCTAGTTCATCATTCTCGTTAGCTAAACGGACGCTAAAATCACCATTTCTTACAGATTTCAGTGCTAATAATAACGCTTGCAGTTGCTCTTTTGTGACACCGTTATCACTCGGCGAAGCTACACTAGCCTCGGAGGAAGATTTAGAGTTGGCTGTTTTTGCAGTCCGATTCGTAGTCATTGCAAAGCGCTCCTCAATTACTCGGTAACATGATTTATCAAATTAACATTTAGAATTTTTTGGGGATCTAAAACCAGCAAGAATCCATCTGGGAGAGGGTAACTTCCGGCTAGCATCCAACGAATTTTACCTTTTAAGGTTGTAGGTGGGGGTTGAAACTTATTTTGTGGAAACTCTAAGACATCGCCAACATCATCGACGAACAGACTGACTACTTCATCCTCAAAACTTACAATCAGATTAAATCCCTGGAACTCATCTACAAGTTTTATATTTGATTGTGTCTGTTGTTGGCTCATCTCTAATCGACGTTGCAAATCGATGACAGTAATAATTTGTCCGCGTAAATTAATTAAGCCACAGATATCTGGTGGGGCTAGGGGTATACGAGTTATTGTTTGTGGGCGAATCACTTCTTGAACGTGTCGCACGTTAATACCAAAATAAACTCCTTGAAGAAAAAACGTACAAATTTGTTGTTCAGCCATTAGTCATCAATTGCAGTAAATGAGGGTTAGCAATGCGAATTACAGCCTCAATATCAAGGATTTCTGTAATTTTACCCTGAAATACAGCGCAAAACAGTATACCTGGTCTACTAGAGACACCTGTGATTATCAGTGGTTCTTCTACAATGTCAAGAATGCGATCAACGACTAGTGCCAAGCTGAGTTCTGAGGAGGGGGAGACAATCACTATCTGGAGAGTCTCTGCAAGGTTTGTCTGAATGCGATCGCGGAGATCATTTTTATCACTAGGGGAAAATATCTTGTGCAGGTCAATTAGTGGCAAAATTTTACCGTAAGACTGTATGACATCTTGATTACCTACTTTCTCTACCGCAGAGCAAAGAATCTCTTCAAGGCGAAAGGCAATGGTCAATGGAATGCCCATACGAGCGCCTGCGGGTCCCTCAAACAATAATATTGTTTGGCGATCTATAACTTGCTCTTGGTCTTTTGTCGCGTTTTCAATTAATAACTGCTGCTTTTGTTTTGCGGTTACACCAGAGCGGTTTGCCAAACCCACAATATCAATAATTAATGTTACTGTGCCATCCCCTAGAATAGTTGCTCCCGCAAATAAAGATTGCGCCTTTAATTGTTTTCCTAGAGGTTTCACCATAATGTCTTGGATATCTTCAATTGTGTCTACAACTAATCCAAATTGATAGTTATCAACTTGTACAATTACGAGACTGAACATTTCCAAATTAGTGAGACTATTGGGTATTTGTAATACTTGATTTAAATAAACTAGTGGTACAAGAGTGTCCCGCAAACGATACACAGGGACATCGTAAAATATCTCAATCCGATGAACTGCCTGTGCTTCTAGACGTACTAGCTCTTGTATACTTGCTTGGGGAATAGCATAGCGATCGCCACCACTGGTGACAATTAATGCGGGAATAATTGCCAAGGTTAGGGGAATCTTAATTTTGAATGTTGTTCCTTGTCCTGGCTGGCTATAAATTTCAATCGCGCCGTTAATTTTATCAATATTACTCTTGACAATATCCATCCCGACTCCCCGTCCAGAAAGGTTTGTCACCTGTTCTGAAGAAGAGAAGCCAGGTAAGAAAATTAAGTCTATTGCCTCCGAATCACCCATGGAGGCAACTTCTACAGCACTGACTAACCCCAGTTGCAGCGCTCGTTTTTTTAATTTTTCGGCATCCAGACCACGACCATCATCGCCAATTTCAATATTGACTTTACCACTTTCATGAAAAGCTCTTAAAAATAACCGTCCCACAGACGACTTTCCACAAGCAGTCCGCTCGGTTGGTAACTCAATGCCATGATCTATACAGTTGCGTACTAAGTGAGTTAAGGGATCTTTAATCGCTTCAATAATGCTTTTATCCAGTTCAGTATCTCCTCCCTCCATCTCCAGTTTCACTTCTTTACCGGAAGCGATCGCCAAATCGCGGATGACGCGAGGAAACTTTTGCCAAATGGTACCAATTGATTGCAGCCGAGTTTTCATGATTTCTTGCTGCAACTGGGATGTCAACAGACTCAGGTGTTGGCAAGTAGCATTAAAGCTACTATCGTTAAACTTGGAACTAAATCCCATCACCTGATTACGGGTTAAAACTAGTTCACCCATGAGGTTCATCACCTGATCTAACAAGTTAACATTAACTCTGATCTGTGAAGATTCTGATGCTGTCGGGGTTGAGACTTCTGGAAATTCGTTATTGAAATACGTAGTATCAATATTTGTCTGTGACTCTGGCGGATTAACAACAGATGCGATCGTTGTCTGCTCAGGTGGTTGCAATTGAGTTAAACTCGTAATCAGTGCTGAATAATCGCGATCGCCTTCATGCCTCGTTGCTTCAATTTCCGACAGAATCTGCCGAATGCTGTCAAGTATTTGCAGTAAAGTATTGATAACCGTAGGGGTGATTGCTAGTTGGCGATCGCGTAAAGACGAGAGCAAATTCTCCCCAGCATGAGCAAGTGATTCCAATTTGGGAAATGGTAAAAAGCCGCAGTTTCCTTTAATTGTGTGGAGTGACCGATAAATACGAACTAGGGCTTCTCCTTGTTCTGATACTTTCTCAATAGAAATAATATCTTGTTCAATTTGATTTAGATTTTCATAACTCTCAATCAGGAATGCTTCTATATCATCGTTGATTTCAGTTAACTCCATTGTCTTTTCTGTGAAAAAGTAGATGCTTTGTGTTCATATTAATTTAATTTCAAGCCTCAGCAATATTCCGCTTTCAAATAATGTTTAGATTTTTAATCATGAAAATGATAGTGTTATTTTAATGGTAAACTAATAAATATGCAATCTCATTGTTGCTATTCAACTCGAACTTTCAACAATAATTTGGAAAGGAAGAAAATGTTACAAATGTCAATGATATAGTCATCAGTCTCTCGAATCTTACCAACTTTGGTACTACTCCAACGATTTCAAGCAATTGTATCTCAATATACATCTTAAAGGCATGAGTCTGCCAGAAGCCAATCGGGCAAAGGATGTTCAGCACACGACTATTTTACATTGGCTTAGTCAAGCCAGACTTAACTTAGATAAAATTTAAAATACTTAACTGAGGTTTAGTTATACTCTATGGGACTCACATTTAATTGATTGTTGTTGGCGTAGCCCGGGCTTAAATCTAAATTATCTGGAAGCTTGTCAGATAAATCTTTGTTTCAAAGTATACTTAGCAAAATTCAAGTAAGCTTTCAATCCATGGATTTTAAGGATTTTTAACTTAAACAACAAAATTGAAATGATTATTTATGGTATTGAGGTCATCCTATTAATATTTTAGGTAACTGAATATTAATTAACAATTCTTGAGCTAAAACACAAAAGGGCAGAGATAATGGCATTAGTTTTAATTATTGATGATGCAGCCTTTTCTCGCAGAATGATTCGTAAGTTTCTGCAAGTTGATGGTTACGAAATTATAGAAGCAACTAATGGGCGTGAGGGATTAGAATTAGTTCACCAGCGCCAACCCAATTGCGTATTAGCAGACCTGCTGATGCCAGACATGAATGGGTTTGAATTTCTACAAGCTCTACAAGATGAAGAATTAAAAATTCCCACAATTATCATCTCAGCCGATATTCAAGAAGGCGCACGCAATCAAAGTTATAGTCTGGGGGCTATTAACTTTATTAATAAACCACCGAAAGAAAATGAATTGCGAAAAGCAGTACAGCAAGTTATTAATCCTAAGGAATGAGTTGTGATGAATCTAACAGCAGAACAACTGGATGCACTTCAAGAGTTGATTAATATTGGCATTGGTCGAGCCGCAAGTCTACTAAATGAGATGGTAGACTCTCACATTGGTCTCAAAATTCCATTTGTGAAAGTATTAACTGCTGCTGAAGCCTATCAGGACTTAGCAACACGATTCCACAATGACAGCTTGGCATCTGTAAGACTAGGCTTTACAGGTTCTTTTTCTGGTGCTGCTGGCTTAATTTTTCCTACTGAAAGTGCATCATCACTAGTTGCGGTGCTTACAGGTGAAGAGCCAGGTTCTGCTGAGTTAGATGCGGTGAAAATTGGTACTCTCAGCGAAATTGGTAATATTGTCATCAATGGGGTAATGGGTTCACTGAGTAATGTCCTAAAGCAGCATGTGAACTACACATTACCTGTTTACTTAGAAGATACAATTGAAAGCTTATTATTATCTACCTATGAAAGCGATTCCAAAATATTGCTAGCACAAGCTCGATTCATAATTGAACAGTTAGAAATTATTGGGGATATTATTTTAATATTTCACGTAGGTACATTTGATGCACTCATCAATGCAATTAATGATGAAATTGCAGTTATGTGATCCAGGAAACTTCCTAGCCTAGCTCAATCAAAATATTGAAATCTTCTGCTTAAATGCTAACGATAAAATAATGAATACCATAGAAAAAGCTCATGAACAATTTAGTCTTTTAGATAAAATTCCTTTAGGGGCTTTTGTTATACAGTCAGATTACATTGTTTTATTCTGGAATTGCTGCTTAGAGGAATGGACAAAAATTTCCCGAAGTCAAATTTTAGGAAATTCTCTTCATGAATATTTTCCTCATTTGAATCAGCCTCGTTATACTAGTCGCTTAGAGCAAATTTTTCAAGGTGGACCTCCCGCAATTTTTTCTTCTCAACTGCATAAATATATTATTCCGATACCGCTATCTGAAAATAAATATCGCATTCAGCAAACAACAGTAACTGCTGTGTCTGCGTTGGATGAAAATAGGTTTTATGCTCTCTTCTCAATTGAAGATTTCACAGATTTAACTTTTCGAGTTCAGGAATATAAAAATTTACGAGATCAAGCACTAGCACTAGCAGAAGATCGCCAGATAGCGCAAGAAGCTGCTGAATCTGCAAACCGCATTAAAGATGAATTTCTCGCAATAGTTTCTCATGAACTTCGTTCTCCTCTTAATCCAATTTTGGGTTGGGCAAAGCTACTGAAAAATAGCTCATTAAACGAAGCTACTACTGTGCGTGCCATTGAAACAATCGAACGCAATGCTTTACTACAGGCTCAATTGATTGAAGACTTGTTGGATATCTCCCGCATTCTTAGAGGCAAACTAGCACTTAATTTAGAAACGGTTGATCTTGCTTTTATTATTGAAGCAGCGTTAGACACAGTACATTTAGCGGCAGAAGCCAAGTCGATTCAAATTCATCTTTATCTAGGTCTAAAAATTGGACAAGTTAAAGGTGATGGTAGTCGTCTTCAACAAGTTGTTTGGAATTTACTCTCTAACGCCATTAAATTCACTCCATCCGGCGGAAAAGTCGAAGTCTACTTAGAACAAATTGATTCTCAGATAGAACTCAGAATCATTGATACGGGCAAGGGTATTAATCCTGATTTTCTGCCGCACGTATTTGAGTATTTCCGTCAGGCAGATAGTAGTACAAGCCGAAGTTCTGGTGGATTAGGACTTGGTTTGGCGATTGTGCGTCAACTTGTCGAACTGCATGGTGGTACAGTTTGGGCACAAAGCCCTGGCGAGGGGCAAGGGGCGACATTTACAGTTTGCTTACCAGTGGTTCAACAGAGTCTGGAATTTAAAATTGAAGATCAGAACGCCTCTGACGATCTCTATCCATCTTCTATGCTTTATGCTCCCCTAGAAGGGATACGGTTATTAGTTGTGGATGATGATGCTGATACGCGGGAGTTTCTTGTCTTCCTATTGGAGCAGTATGGAGCGATCGTGGCAAGCGCAGCATCCGCCAGCGAAGCATTCGCCATAATACCAGTGTCAAAACCCGATTTGCTGTTGAGCGATTTGGGTATGCCAGAAGTTGATGGCTACGCTTTGATCAAAAAACTACGAGCAATGTCTGCTAATCAAGGTGGACAGATTCCCGCGATCGCCCTAACTGCTTATGCCGCAGAAACTACACAAAAACAGGTTTTAACCGCTGGATTTCAACTTCATATCACTAAACCAGCCGATCCCTCAAAACTTGTGGCTGCAATTGCAGCACTTGTTGGTATGAGACAAGATACAAGTAAAAAGTAGCAAGATACTTTGAAGCGATCGCCAACTTATGCGGCACGTTATACCACCGATGTAGACGATAAACGAGCAGAAGGGATAGCAAAAAAATTCCGGCAGACGAAGATTTATTTAAGCTTTACGTCTGAATCTACGCCACTGCGATCGCAAATACCGCCACTGCTCTGCCATGTGTAAAAACACCGCCGCCAAAAAAGTATAACCCAACCAAAAATGTAAATTTCTACCCAGTGCCCCCAACTGTGGATCTACGGGAAAAAGCCGGGGTAAAACAATCGGAGTCGCAAAAACTACCACATCATGATTACCAGCATTGGACATCATATAACCACTGATGGGCATAAACAACATAAATCCGTACAAAAAACTATGCAAAATTAAACTTTGCCACCATTCCCTAGTTGCTTTTGGCTTACGGTAACGATACTTATGTCGTAAAACAGCTAACAAGACAACGATTCTTGCTAGTAATAAGCTCATCACTACCACACCCAAGGTTTTATGAAAGTCGTAAAACAACCTCCGATAGGGAGCATCCCCCAAGAAGTTTGCCATATAAGTACCACCAATAAATAGCAGCAGAAAAAAAGCTGCCATCAACCAATGCAGAAACCACAAACGTTGAGCCGCAGATTTTTTCTTAACTGGTTTTACTGTGGTCATTTTTACTACTCCTAAATATCAAGACTCGCTGCAAAATGCGGGAAAGCTAAAACCGACGTTGCATTTATCTTGCTGTATGCAAGTTCATCAGTGAGTATTCCTATAAAATATCTGAAAAATATATATTAGGGTAGCAAGGCTAAAGAGTTTTTGCATATAAGCATCATATTTGACTTTTGAAAAACATCTAGGGTACTGTATAACTCTAGTGGTGAGCTACAGCGAAGCTTGACAAGCCTAAAATATTACATCCAAGTCAAAGCGCGGAAACGTCAAATTTTTTCTATAGTATCATTGCAGCGTACCATCTCACCACAACATCTAGTACCTTATCGTATAAGTTGTGATAGGTAAAAAATGTGTACTGGGAGTGTCTCGCTCCCAAATTTTAGGAATTAGACAATACTTCCGCGTGAATCGTTCGCAGAGCATCTTCTCAGGAGATACGCTGCCAGCAGTAAAGTATCAAAATTAAGTAGGATAGACCTCTAGGTTTTTTTAATCACCAAACCAGAGCTTCTATAGCTTTTTTAGGATAAAACTTATTATCCCATAAAAGATGCAATCCCACAGAATATACCTGTGAGTTGCAATTATTATATAAATATAATTTTAAGTATTGGGAACCTATCTATAAAAACTGAATAGCCATGCTGTAGGAGGAGCGAGAGTAAAATTGTCTTTTTCTCAAGTCATCAGACTATGCTGAGATTTATTTTGGACACTATTCACACAAAAAATAATGTGATCACGAATAGCACGCTCATAAACCACTGTCTGCTTGGTGCGTATTCCCACAGGCTGATAGACCAACTTAATATCGGGAAAATCAGACCAAGACATTAAAAAAATATCTTTAGCAGGAGTAGTGATTTCATAACTATTTTCTTGTATTTTCTTCTGAAGTCTACAATTATTTAGTCGTAACTTCTGTCTAAACAATTGTTCAAATTCTGTAACAAGACTAGAAGAGCTTTCCATGATTTATACACGTTAAAACGTGTGGCGTGATAAGAAATATCAGATGATATTAATCAGTATAACACTTCAGCTATACTCAAAACTGCTAAAATCTATACTTGTATCATGGTAAACATAACTTATTAATTTTCCCCGTATTATACCTTAGGCTATCCCTTTAATTTCATACTCACGCCCGAATCACAGTAATAGTACGCTGATTCTCCGTCACCACAACCTGAGTAGATAAACGTTCTTCCATTGGTAGGGCATTTTTCCGCCTATCAAACACAAACAACCAACCAAAATCCAACCCCAAACGCCCTAAATAGGATTCTAGCTGCTCAATCCCTTCCCCTTGGGGGTCACGCTTTTTCTCTCGCCATACCTTTAACTCAATACCTAGGGTGACATCTCTGTAACGCAGACATAAATCCATTCTGTCACTACCAATGGCATATTCCCTTTCTGCCGCGTTAAAATTTCTCAGGGTTACAAGGACCTGCAATATTAAACCAGCGAGACATGGGATTTGGCAGTTAGCGGACACTTTGAGTTTAGACGATTTTGGGTTTGAGGATTTTTGTTTCAACTTTGTGGAAGTCAACTAGTATAAATACGATAATTAGTAAATAAGTAATCTTTCTAGCCTTTGATAATGACACTTCCATCACCAAATAAAGTCGATGAATTATTTTCTGAATGGGATAAACCAGGCTCTCCTGGTTTTGCTTTAGCCATCATCAAAGATGGTAAGACTGTCTATAAGCGCGGCTATGGTATGGCTGACTTAGAACACAACATAAAGATTTCTCCAAATTCGGTCTTTGATATTGCCTCAACCTCCAAGCAGTTTACAGCGATGTGCATTGCTTTACTTGCAAGAAAGGGGGAACTTTCTTTAGATGACGAGATCCAAATCTACATTTCAGAGATACCCAGATATGAGTATCCCATTACTGTGCGGCATCTGATTCACCACACAAGCGGCATTCGTGATTACCTAACCCTCATGGAATTGGCAGGAATGCGATGTGAGAATGAGTATCCTGAGAACGAAATCATTGGTTTAATAGCTCGTCAAAAAGAATTAAACTTCAAGCCAGGAGATGAGCATTTGTACAGCAACTCAGGATATTTTCTTTTGGCAGAAATTGTAAAACGTGTCTCTGGAGAATCTCTGGCGGTTTTTGCTGATCAGCATATTTTCAGTCCGCTTGGGATGAAGACAACTCACTTTCACGATGATTTCACAAGGATTGTTAAGAATAGAGCGATCGGCTACTCTGTGAGGGACGAAGGTAGCTTTCGGATTGATATGTCTATTTTTGATGTCGTGGGTGACGGTGGTATCTATACCACAGTTGAGGATCTATGTATCTGGGATGAGAATTTTTACCAAAACAAATTAGGAGGATATGGGCAAAACCTGATCGAAGAAATCATTACACCTGGAAGATTGAATAGCGGCGAAGGGATAGATTATGCCTTTGGTTTAGTTATAGGGCATTACCGAGGATTAGAAACCATCAGCCACAGTGGTGGATGGATGGGTTACAGATCACAGATGCTTCGATTCCCCAAACAGAGATTCTCTGTAATTTGCTTGTCAAATTTGGGCAGCGCTAAACCGCCAGAACTTGCCAGAAAAGTTGCAGATATCTACTTAGTTGATGACTTTACTGAGCAAAGCATAGAATCTGTAAGCCGCCAAACCCAAATAAGAGAAATTCCATCGGTTGATTTAGAGAGCAAGACTGGCTTTTATCAAAACCTAAAAACAGGAACCGTTTGGGAGTTATTGGTAAAGGATGGAAAATTAATCGTGGAATTTGCCGGAATGAGCTTTACACTTGCTCCTGTGAGTTCAAGTCATTTTGTCATAATGGATATTCCTTCTAATCCCGATGTTGAATTTGAAGAGTCAGGTTTAGATGAACCCTCTCATCTTTACGTTTGTGTGGATGGCAAACGACGGGACGTTTTCCAACGGCTAGACTTTGCTCCTCCTGATTCTGAACAGTTGATGGATTTTACAGGAGAGTATTATTGCCAAGAGTTAGATGTCACCTACAGAATCAGTATAGAAGATGGAGAGTTGCTGCTAAATCGAAAAAATTCTCTTCGAGAAACCCTCAAACCAATTAACAAGGATTTACTGAAAGGGATGGACATCACTTTGCAGTTTTTCCGTGATGGCTTACATCAAGTGACTGGATTCAATATGAGCGCAGGATATGGAAGTGTCAGAAACATTCAATTTGTGAAATAAAAAACGCGCTCAATAATCTCATTACACTGACTTGAAAAAGCAGGGGAGCTGGGGGACAAGGGAGAAACAATTAATGCCCAATGCCTATTTTCATCTGTCCTGGTGTACGCAGTTCATGACGGCTACTTACTAAATAATTAATTAACCTGAGTTGATGAGTTGTAAAGCCTGAAACTCCTACCCAGTATTCTTTAAAAGAATCAAGAGTTTCTAAAAAACTCGAAGCTTATTGAGAATAAAATCAGCAACTCTTGAATTTATTGATTATTAACTTTGTTCTCAACTAATAATTGAAGTAACTTTGAACCTTAGCTTTCAAAACCTTTGATTTACAAGGATTATAGCATTTCAAATATGTCGAACTCACGTTAATTACGGCAATTTGCGTCTTGGTAAAGAGAAAAGGCGATTTGATATTTCAATATCAAAGAAAAATTAAATCTAACCCATTTTCTCATACTTTTCTTAACTGCGAACGCTCAAATCAGTTAATATAGTCTCCTTCACTTGGAAATGATTAATTATCTAAGTAACAATCTTGCTTTTCAATAAGTCTGAAAAGGCTAAAACTCAGATGATAAAATCAATTATCTCACAGAGAAACCGCGATTTTTTGGCTGGTAATTACCAAGCTCAACAGTAAAATTGACTCGATGGCTCAACTCACCACTTTTCACAATTAATTCCCACTTTCCAGGATGCAGAGACCAAAATATAGCTTGTTGAGTTCCTTCATCTATTTTACTACCATTCAGCCACCACTCCACCTTCTCCTGGGGTGTTTTTACTAACTTTAATTGTAGTTTATCCTTACCAATATTTCCTGGTGTAACTAAGAAGATATCTTGATTTTGGGGAGATGCTAATTTGAAGGAACTATCTAAATTTTCCCTCACTAAACTTTGCCCTTGGTGGTAATTAGCGACATCTTCCTTAAAGAAATATTCCTGTACCACGGAACTACATTTATCTGTTGGTTTTAAACCTGTCTCTGCACAAATTGGTAGTTGTACCATTCCCTGGGGGGGAGAAAATTCCTCAGGTTCTTGCTGCTCGTGGAGATGTAACATGATGCGATTCCACAAAGGGGCAGCACCTGTAACACCTGATACTTGCTTCATCGGTTCACCATTAAAATTACCTACCCAGGTGGCAACGGTATAATCTTTACTAAAACCTACTGTCCAAGTATCGCGGTAATTAGAGGAAGTACCTGTTTTCACGGCTGCGGCAAAGGGTAAATTTAATACTGAGTCTACACCGAAAGCGGTGGCACGAGCATGGCGATCGCTCAACATATCGCCGATCAATTGCCATGTCTTGCTAGGTGGTGGGGGGTTGGGAGTCGGAGCGGAAGAAATTATGGGAGTTAAAGGTAATTTTTGTCCCTGATTTGCCATGGTTAAATAAGCTTGGGTGAGTTCCCATAAATTCACTTCCCCACTACCTAAAGTTAAACCTAATCCATAGTGTTCTGCACTTTGATTGAGATTTTGAAATCCTAATTCTTTTAATCGTTCAAGAAAGCTATGTACCCCAACTTTTTCTAATACTTTGACTGCCGGAACATTCAAGGAATTAGCTAGGGCTATTCTAACTCTCACATTGCCGAGAAAATTTTTAGTATAATCGGTGGGGCTATAAAGTTTAGCTCCGGGAATTGCGTAGTGGGTGGGAACATCTGCAAGGAGAGAATTGGGTTTAATTACTCCCTTTTCTAAGGCTAATTCGTAGAGGAAAGGTTTTAAGGTGGAACCTGGTTGTCGCAGTGCTTGCACACCATCATTTTTACCGATATTTTCTTGGCTAAAATAGTCAGGAGAACCAACGTAAGCTAGTACTTCTCCCCGATGGTTATCTACAACTAATGCTGCACCGTGGTGAACATTGTTATTTTTCAAATTAGCGAGAATTTGCCGTAATTGCGCTTCCGTAAATTGTTGTAATTCTCTATCAATTGTCGTGACAATGGGTGCAGAAGTCTCAGAATTACTTTCCCCTTGCTTTGCTAACCAAAAGAGAAAATGGGGAGCGGCAATAATTCCCTGTTGTCGTTGAAAAACTACTTTTTCTATAGATGCTAATTTCCCATCCTCCTGACTAATATATTTATCCTGAATCATCCTTCTCAACACATATTTTTGGCGTTTTTTTAACCGTTGCCAATGTTGATAGGGATTGAAATAGGTGGGGTTATTGGGAATTGCTGCAAGTAAACTTGCCTGTGCTAAATTTAAATCCTTGGCGGGTATGGAAAAATAAGTACGAGCTGCTGCTTCTACACCATAGATATTTCCTCCCATGGGTAAACGATTGATATATGCAGCGAGAATTTCATCTCGATTCATCCCTGCAAATAATCGCCATGATGTCCATATTTCCTGGATTTTACCTGATAAATTCCGGGGTGAACCATCTAACATCCGCGCTAATTGCATGGTAATAGTGGAAGCACCAGAGGTAATGCGCTTAGTATAAATTGCATCTTGAGTTGCGCGGGCGATCGCCTTTAAATCTAAGGCTCCGTGATGGTAAAAGTCTCCATCTTCAGCAGCAAGAATTGCCTGGATAAATATTGGTGAAACTTGCTTGAGGCGAACAACTGCTGTATGCTCTTGGTCACGGGTGAGAATGGTTCCTAAGGGTAAACCGTTTCTATCGGTAAATTCTAGAGATAATCGAGTTTGGGCAATATCTGCGCTGCGAAGGGGTGCAAGATAGGGTATGAAGCGCACAAATAGACATAGTAATATGACTGAGATAGCTATCTTGACTGATTTGTGACGGATTCGTAACTGGGGAAAAAAGGGTAATCTGTTAACAAGTTTCATAAAAATATTTTTATTATCTAAATATGAACACAATCGCCTCTGGGAGAATTCCGAAAGGTATCACCTCGATATCTCTGAAATTCAACTGCGAAGGAGCAAATCTAGGAAAGAAATTAATAGCAGAGAAGGTTCGGTAAGATTATGTTGCAAATATCTGGAAGCTTATCTTTTCTTAATATCCTATGGTTTGATTGTTGGGTGACAGAGAATGGAATCGGTTAAAAGCTGAATCTATCCTTTAATTTTAAATCCTATCCTCTGACGGGAAATCAGTACAAAAAGTTGCAATAAATTTACATTTTTTAAACTCCGATGAAAATAATTTAAATATAAAAAGTTATCTCATATTTCTGGAATTCACCCTATGGATAGGGTATCTTAAGAGACTTAATCTCTCATCAATCCCCAGCATTTATGAAAACCCTTGTCCGTATCCTGTTAATCTTTACATTATTTTTAGGATTAGCAGGATGTAACTTGATAGGAATATCCTCCCAACAAGAGCAACTTGCTACCGTTGCAGCACTCCCTACACCCCAATTACCTGCATGGATTGAGCAAATTAGTCCCCTGGGGGAAGCTACACCTTTGCAACAAATTCGGATTCGGTTTCGAGAACCTTTAATTCCTATCGAAAGTTTAGATAATCCGCAGCAGCAAAACTTACTGACAAAATTTGTTTTAGAACCACCAATTAAAGGACAATTTCGTTTTTTAACTCCTCGGATGGTGGGTTTTCAAGCTGAAAAAGCTTTACCGAAAGCGACTCGATTAAAAGTGACTCTCAAATCTGGTTTGGCAGATTTAAAAAATCACCGTTTAAATCAAGATTTAGCCTGGACATTTAATACAGAAAGTATAAAAATCAGCAATTTACCGGGGAAAAACCCCGTTGAAGATGCAGAAAATGAACCGATTGATTTAAAACAAAAATTACAAGCTACTGCTAATACAGAATTAGATATTAGTTCTCTACAACAACATTTACAGTTAATTCCGGAAGGTAAGAAGGAAGGGATAAAATTTAATATTGAATTAGATAAGTCTGATAATAGTCAAGATAGCACAGACCCCTTGGAAAAGTTTGACCCTTCCCAAAGAAATTGGATTTATAATCTGACACCCCAAAAGGATTTAGAAAAGTCTGCTAAATATCGCTTAGTTTTTGCTCCGGGAATTCTCCCTAGCTATGGTAACTTACCCAGTGATAAGGAATTTTCCAGTAAAATTAATACCTATTCCCCCCTCGCATTTAAACAAATTAAATTTTACGGATTACCTGATGGAGCAGGAGCCTATGGTAGGTTTGTTAATGGTAGTCCCCAATTAGAATTTAATAATGGATTGGTGGCAGAATCTGCAATTAAAAGTATCACAATTAATCCCAAGCCCCAAGATATTTCTCGTCTAATTCAAGCAAATGATAATGAGGCAATTATTAGTCTCAATCCCTATGGTTTAGAACCGAATAAAACCTACACCATTACTATTGACGGGAATCTCCAAGATAAATTTGGACAAACCTTAGGAAAACCAGTGACGGTGAAATATAGCACCGGGGATGTTGCTGGGGATATGTGGGTTCCTAATGGTTTAAATATTTTCCCATCTGGGAAGGATTTACAGTTAAATATTTCGGCAGTTAATCTACCAGAGAAAAAATATCAAGCTGCATTTAAGGTAGTAGAACCTAGGGATTTAGTCTACTCTAATTCTGCTTCTCCCCTATTACCACAACAGAGTCAATGGCAAAGTTTTCCGATTCCCACAAAGAAAAACCAACTCCAACAAATTGCCGTTTCCTTGAAAGATAAACTCCCTAATAGTACAGGAATGTTAGCCTATGGGGTACAAGCAAAGATAAATAAGTATCAGGAGGAGGGTAAGGAACTTTGGCGAGAACCGACAACCTATGGTTTGGTACAATTAACTAATTTAGGTGTATTTTCCCAATGGTTTCCTGACTCTGGTTTAATTCGAGTACACCATTTAAATGATGGTTCCCCTGTAAATGGGGCAAATGTGGAAATTTACCAGTCAAAATTAGAAGAAAAATCGACTACAACACCTCTACCCTGTACATCAGGAAAAACAGATACTAACGGATTACTGCAACTAAAAAATTCAGATTTACAGGGATGTTTTCCGAATCAAGCATCCTTTAGCAAGTCACCCCAACTATTAGTAATAGCGAAGGAGAATCAAGATTGGGCATTTGCCCGCACTGAGGAATATAGTGGTAGTTACGGTTATGGTATCTATGCAGATTGGGATGAAGGTAAACCCTTATCACGGGGTGTTATCTTTTCTGATAGACAATTATATCAACCAGGAGAGAAAGCTTGGTTCACCGCGATCGCCACTTTTTTCCAAAATAGAACGATTCAACAGGATATGAATGGGGAATATCAGGTAAACCTGGTTGATGCGAATGGTAAAAAGACGAATTTAGGCAAGAAAACCACAAATGAATTTGGAACTTTCTCCCTGGAATTACCCATTCAAAAAAATCAGCCCCTAGGTTACTATACTATCCAAGCGACAGGGAAGAATGGGCGAGAAATTTCTGGAGAATTTCGGATTGCGGAATTTAAACCACCTAACTTTAAAGTCGATCTAAAATTAAATCAGGAATTTGCCTATCTCGATGAGAAAATTACTGCTCAAACAGCAAGTAACTATCTTTTTGGCGCTCCTGTTTCCGGGGGACAAGCAAAATACTTTGTTACCCGTGAGAAAGTCAATTTTACCCCGAAGAATTGGGAAGAATTTACCTTCGGTAGACAATGGTTTTATCCGGAAGAAGCACCAAATATCACCAGTGATGTGCTGCAAACTACTACCCAGTTAGATAATACGGGTAATAGCAATCAAATAATTACCGTAGCCAAGGATTTACCCTACCCCATGGAGTATCGGGTAGACGTGCAAGTGGCAGATGTTTCTAATTTATCCGTAGCTAGTTCGCAAAAGTTTACTGCTTTACCAAGTAAAAATTTAATTGGCTTAAAAAATAATTTTGTCGCCGATGGGGGTAAGGAGTTTCCTGTAGAAATTATCGTTACCGATGCAGCTGGTAAACCCCAAGAAAATCAACGGGTACGTCTAGAATTACAAGAGATGAAATACAGTAATGTTACCCAAGTTTTAGAAGGAACTCGTACCCAGAAAAACCAAATTGAATATCAAACAGTTGCCACCACAGAAGTTAACTCTAAAAATAGTCCCCAAACCGTCAAATTCACACCCAAAACATCAGGCTCCTACCGTATCCGTGCCAATTTCAGCAATACCAAAGATGAAATTACTGCCACCGACACACAAATTTGGGTGACAGGAGATAACTCTGTAAATTGGACTTCCGATGATAAAAATCTCCTAGAAGTTAAACTCAATAAAAAGGAATATCAACCGGGTGAAACTGCCACTGCTTTAATTCAATCTCCCTACCCCGAAGGAGAATTATATTTTGCAGTCATCAAAGACAAACCCCTTTACCAAAAAGTCACAAAAGTCAAGGGAGGAGCGCCACAAATTCAATTTCAAATCACCCCAGAAATGCTACCAAATGCAGCAGTACAAGCTGTATTAGTACGTCAAGGTGTTCCTCTAAAACAAGTGGAACCCGGAACCGTGGATAAACTCGTAAAAATTGGTTTTGCACCCTTCAAAGTCAACCTGCAAGAGAAGTATTTAAACACCAAAATTACCCCTCTGCAACCATCCCTAGAACCCGGTGGAGAGGAAACCATCCAACTCGAATTGACAGATAAGCAAAATCAACCCACCAAAGGGCAATTAACCGTCATGGTAGTCAACGAAGCAGTACTGCAACTATCAGGTTATCGTCCCCCCGATTTAGTGAATACAGTATATGCAGAGCAACCCCTCTCGACAAGATTTGCCGATAATCGCCCCGATGTGGTAGTAGAGCAGAGCGCGATCGCCAAACCGAAGGGATGGGGTTACGGTGGTGGGTTATCCGATGCAGCTGCTAGTACCCGTATCCGCAAAGAGTTTCAAGCATTAGCCTACTATAACGGTTCCTTAGTCACCGATGATACCGGAAAAGCACAGGTGACATTTAAACTTCCCGATGACTTAACTACCTGGAGAGTCATGGTAGTTGCAACCGATGGCAATTTACGGTTTGGCAATGGTGACGCAAGTTTCCTCACAACTAAACCTGTACTAACTAATGCCATTCTTCCCCAATTTGCCCGCCCAGGAGATAGATTTCAAGGGGGATTATCGGTGACAAATAATAGTGGGAAATCTGGTAGTCTTTCTCTAAATGGCGAGTTTACAGGAACAGTCAAATTTGCAGAGAAAAATTCCCTCACTACTAACCTCGAAACTGCTACCCGTGCCTACCGCTTCCCCATGGTAGCCGACAAAGTTGGCACTTCCGAATTAAAATTTACCACCCAAGTTGATGGAACTTCTGTGGATGCTTTTGCTGTTCCCCTAGAAGTCAAACCCCTAGCAGTTACAGAAGCAGTCGTAGAAACTGGAGTCACTACCAAAACTACAAAAATTCCCCTAAATATTCAAAAGGAAAAAGTTAGTGATGATGGCTTAGAAATTCAAATTGCCAGTACTCTCATTCCCGAAATTACAGCCCCAGCTAAAGAAGTTTGGGAAGAAGAACTGCCCTTTGCTGAACCAGCAACCAGTCAATTAAAAATTGCCGCCAGTTTACAAACCATTGCCACAACCTATAAACAAAACTTTGCCGAATTTCAACCTGAAAATAAAGCCAAACAAGCCTTAGAAAAGCTACAACAACTGCAACTTACAGATGGCGGTTTTGCCTCCTATCCAGGACAAGAAAAATCTGACCCCTGGGTGTCTGCCGACATTGCAGAAGCTCTCTCTCAGACAAATCAAGCATTTCCTCAGTTAGTTAAGCAACCAACTATTTCCCGTCTTCAAGGATATCTCAACAATGTTGCAGCTAATCCTGGTAAATTCGTGAATTGTAAAGAATCAGGTTGTAAAAGTCAGCTACAGTTAAATGCTTTAATTGGCTTAGAAAAACTAGGAGAAAAAAGGAACAGTTTCCTGGCAGATATCTACAAACAAAAAGATACCTTCTCCATTGTCAATCAAATTAAGTTAGCGCGATACCTCACCCTGTTCCCCGAATGGCAGGATGAAGCCAAAGCCTTAACTAATAAATTACAGCAGAACATCTCCGAAACAGGTAGAAGTGCCAGCATTAATTTACCCAGTAATTGGCGCTGGATGAACTCCCAAACTGCTGCCCAATCCCAAGCTTTACGCCTATTCATCTCCCAGAAAAGCAAACCAGAAACCCTAGACAAGATTCTCCAAAGTCTGTTAAATCTACGTCGTGATGGCACATGGCAAAGTAGTTATGATAATGCGGAAGCCTTAACCTCCTTAGCTGACTATGCACAACTAGAAGCAACACCACCAAATTTCCTCGCAACCGTCAAATTAGCTGGTAAAAAACTGTTAGAAAATAAATTCGTCGGATATACTAACCCCAGCGCAGCAACCAAAGTTTCCCTAGAACAAATACCCCAGGGTAAGCATGATTTAGTCATGGAAAAATCGGGACAGGGTAAATTACACTACCTCGTTGCCTACCGTTACCGTCTCCCTGGCAATCAACCAGGAAGGTATCAAGGATTACGAGTATCTCGACAAATTCGAGAAGTCAACGGGGAGAAACCCTTGCAGGAAATGGGCTTGTACGCTACTGATAAACCAACTCGCCTTAACGTCGGTCAAGTATTTGACATTGCCTTAGAGTTAATTACTGACCATCCCGTAGACCATGTATTAATTACAGACCCCCTAGCGGCAGGTTTAGAAGCCATAGACCAAAGTTTCCAAACTAGTACCTCCGCACTGCAATCCCCCACAGATAGCTGGGAATTAGGATACAGAAATATTTACCGCGATCGCCTGGTTGCCTATGCAAACCACTTGGAACCGGGAGTTTATAGCCTCCACTACTTAGTACGTTCCGTCACACCGGGAACCTTTACCCATCCCGGAGCAGAAGCACACCTGAAGTATGCACCGGAAGAGTTTGGACGTTCTGCGGAGTCTACCTTAGTTGTGGAGGAGAAAAGTTAGTAGTCTGTCAAATTTGAATTGGGAGACAAGGGAGACAAGGGAGACAAGGGGGACAAGGGGGAACAGGGGGGAGATATCCCTCAAATTAACCTTGACAGTGTACTAGTACTGCTACGCGGAATGCTCCCTGTGGGAGAGCTACGCTAACGTAACTACTTTGCTGCAAGTGTTTCAGACATTTGGAATGGGTGGTTTATTTCAGCCGCCCTGTAATAGTTAATTTCACTACACCAACAACACCAAAACCGCTTCTTTAACCCAAGCAGTACAATACAGTCATTCTACGTTTATGCGTCCGCTATGGTTCAAACCCCTACGCAAGCAATCACCACTAAATTATGCGAACTCGACATCACACGCCAACTTTTGCTTATCACCTATCCCCCAGTCATCCCTTGTAATACTTGACTAATCACCTCACTACTAACTGTATCCGTGACTGTCACTGCTCCTATCTGGGTGGGTAAGACAAATCGGACTTTTCCAGCTTTCACCTTCTTATCTAACTGCAATGTGATCGCGATCGCGGTGATATCCAAACCCTGGGGTAACTTTGTTGGTAAACCTGCTTGAGTAATTAAAGCATCCTGCTTCACAGCTTCCGCTTCTGTCCACATTCCCAGGGCAACAGCTATTTTACCAGCCGCTACCATCCCGATCGCCACTGCTTCGCCATGATTCACCAGGGTGTAACCCGTCAAACTTTCCACTGCATGACCAATAGTATGTCCGTAGTTGAGTATCGCCCGTAACCCGGCTTCCTTCTCATCCTGACTGACAACATCCGCCTTGGCTTGGCAAGACCGAGTTAAAATTAAGTTAATTAACTCCGGGGAAATACTGTCCATCCTATCCAACCCCGAACTAGCTGCCATCTTGGCAAATAATTCCCCATCCCAAATCACCCCATACTTAATCACCTCTGCCATCCCAGCTCGAAATTCCCGTACAGGGAGAGTTGACAATACTTCCGGGTCAATTAAAACTAAACGTGGTTGATGAAACGCACCAATTAAATTTTTGCCTTGGGGATGGTTTACCCCCGTTTTTCCACCAATTGAGGCATCCACCATTGCCAAGAGAGTAGTGGGCACTTGGACAAAATTGATACCACGCAACCAAGTCGCCGCCGCAAACCCAGTCATGTCACCAATGACACCACCACCCAAGGCTACCATGGTGGCAGAACGTTCCAGGCGATTTTCTAGGGCAGTATTATAGATTTGCTGAATAGATTCCAGGGTTTTGTAATTTTCGCCATCGGGGAGTAGACACTCAGAAACATCAAAACCTGCACTTTCGAGAGAGGCGATCGCCCTTGCACCATACAAAGGGAAAACCGTGGAATTAGAAACCAGTAATATATTCTTACCGAGTTTCAACCCTGATAAATACTCACCTAATTTATCCAAACCATGGGATGCAATCACAATCTCGTATGCATCCTGGGGTAAATTCACGGGAATCACAGCAGCCATAACTAATACTCTTCTCCTAGCGCCTGTGTATTCTACCGCAAAATTTGACCGGGAAATTTGCAGCTATATTGATGACATGAGTCGTGAGGCAGAAGTATGGATGAGAGACTGAACCGTGCTACCCAAGCATTAACTAATTTCCTAGCTACACCCCTAGATACCCAACTCCAAACCCCTAGGGAACCTAACATCTTAAATCTATTTCAAGATGTGGCTGCAACAGTTCCTGCATACCAAGCTTTTCTCCAGGAACATGACATCAACCCTAGCTCCATCAAAACATTAGCTGATTTCCAGCAGCTACCCCCAATTACCAAGGAAAATTATTTACAAAAATATCCCATATCTGCGTTATGTCGCCATGGCAAACTAGAAACCTGTGACATGATTGCAGTCTCCTCTGGTTCTACGGGAAAACCCACATTTTGGGGGCGTTTTTTCAGCGATGAGTTACAAATTGCTACCCGTTTTGAGCAGATATTTCATGATAGTTTTGCTGCTGATACCCGTCGCACCTTGGCAGTCATTTGTTTTACCCTGGGGACTTGGGTAGGGGGAATGTACACGACAAATTGCTGTCGTTACCTTGCGTGGAAAGGTTATCCCCTCACCGTTGTTACTCCCGGTAATCACAAGGAAGAAATTTTTCGGGTAGTGGGGGAAATGGGTAAATTATTTGACCAAGTGGTTCTACTGGGATATCCCCCTTTCTTGAAAGATGTTATTGATACGGGGATTGCCCGTGGTATTCCCTGGAAAGAATATCAAGTAAAATTAGTGATGGCAGGGGAGGTATTTAGTGAAGAATGGCGGAGTTTGGTGGGGGAAAGAATCGGTGCAGTCAATCCTTGTTATGATTCTGCGTCTTTGTATGGAACTGCGGATGCGGGGGTATTGGGAAATGAAACACCTTTGAGTATTTGTATTCGCCGCTTTTTAGGGGAAAATCCAGAAGCTGCCAGGAAGCTATTTGGTGAATCTCGTTTACCTACCTTGGTACAGTATGACCCCCAGAGTCGTTTTTTTGAAGTTGTGGATAACACCTTATTATTTTCTGGTGATAACGGTATTCCTCTGATACGTTACAACATCCTAGATAGGGGGGGAATTATTGGTTATGGGGAGATGTTGGAGTTTTTAGCTGAGTATAATTTTCATCCTACCTCGGAATTAACCAATGTACGTCACTTACCCTTCGTCTATGTGTTTGGACGTTCTAATTTTACAGTCTCCTATTTTGGCGCGAATATTTACCCGGAAAATGTCACCGTGGGGTTAGAGCAACCTGTGATTCAGGATTGGGTGACAGGAAAGTTCGTCTTACAAGTTCTTGAAGATACAGATAAAAATAAGTTGCTGACGGTGGTGGTGGAGTTAGCTCCAGGGGTAGAAGCAGACTCAGGGAAGAAAGAGGCGATCGCCACTGCAATTCTTACCCAATTACGACGCTTGAATAGTGAATTTGCTAACTATGTACCCCCAGAATACCAAACCCCCCAAGTCACTCTCAAACCTATGGGTGATGTGGAATATTTTCCCTTGGGAGTGAAGCACCGATACACCCGTAAGTAATTTTTCCCCAAATACTAATTAGGGGGTAATACTTCAATTAACTTCGCTGTTTGTACATTTCCCAATACACGATGGGGTACTGCTGTCAAGCTCAAATCCTTGGGTATCCAAACATAGCTATGACTAGGTAATTGGGAGAGAGAATCAACTCGTTTGCCATGGTGGGGGGTATAAAAGTTGAGTAAAACGGCTGTTTTGCCACCTATAGGGAGAAAATGCACAGGGTGATTTTGCAGAATTGGGGCGATCGCCGGTTGTTGGATAAATGCTTTGACATCGGGATTATAGTCGTTGAAAAAGCCATTCACAGCAGCAACCGCTAAACCTAACCAAGTTGCTACCAACCAGCTAGCTATCCAAGATTGGTGGGAATATTTCTGCCATCTCAGCAAACATAACCAACTTCCACCCACAGCGATCGCCACCATCCCATACAGAGGAATTTGCCCATTCCCGATAATTACAGCAGCTATCCCAGCAAGGAATAAAATTACACCAAATATGCCAAAAATATAACTCAAACTGAGTTTAACTCGTTGTCTGAAGGTGGTAATTTCTCCTAATCCTGCTAAACCCACAGCTGCGAGTAAAGCAATAAAGGGATAAACACAGAGACTATAGTGAGATAGACGTGTGGAGAATAAAGTTAATTCTGTAAATAAAGTCAGAGGAAAACCCACAATTAATAATTGATAGCGGGGTAGGGGATGACGCAGGAGTAAAATTAACCCCAAAACGGCAAATAAGCACCAAGGAAAAGATTTCAGGGGGAGATTCCAGAAGTAAAATTCCAAACCGTTATTACCGCGATCGCCAGAACCCAAGGTGACGACAAAATTTAGTAATGCACCTGTACTGCGAGCTTGATAACGTTGGGAACTCAACCATAACCACACCAGAGTGGGAATCAATCCCAAAAGATATCCCAGATACAATAGGGGATTATATAGGTGACGATGACGGTTATTTTCTGTAATTAAATAGGGGAATAATGCCACCGTGGGCAAAATAATCATAAAACTTCTGACGAGAAATCCTAAACCTAGACAGAAGCCAGCAATGAAACCATAAAAATAGTATTTCTGCGGTTCCCTTTCCCCTTGCAACAAACAAAAAATTGCCAAGAGAACTAACAGCATCATCGGCATATCTGGAGTCCCCAAACGGGCATATTGTACCCAAAGAAATTCCCCAGTTAAAATTGCCCCAGCTAACCAAGCTAAATACTCCCCATAAATAATTCTACCAATTTCATAAACCAGTAATAGACAACACATACCCGCAATCATTACCGGCAACCGCACAGTCATTTCATTCATTCCCAAAAGCTTGTATGATAAAGCCAACAGCCAGTAAAAGCCGGGAGTTTTATGGTGAGGTTCAGACCAAGGGTTAATCCAATCACCAGACTCTAACATCAAGCGCGATCGCCAAGCATAAAGTCCCTCATCATGAGCCATTAAACTACTTTGCCCAGAACTTAAAAACAATAAAGGCAGTAATAAAAGTAACAAACTCAAATAATGTAATCTGCGTCCATTGAATCGTAATTTTGATAACATTTCAGCAATCAGGGATGAATGTTGTTTGGTAGACTCGTTTATTTTCCCGTCTTTTTCTAAGATTATGTAAGGCACTATACATTTTGCCCTAACCTTTTCGGAATTGAAGTTTTATGTTGCTGAGACCAAATCAACGCACTAAGCTAGATGACACAGATGACAAGTTATTTTATGTTTATCCTCGCTTTGTCACCCATGTAGACGAAGGGTTCATTCAACAGCTAACAGATTTATATCGCGATCGCCTCCAACCCCACACACGCATTTTCGATATGATGAGCAGTTGGGTATCCCACCTTCCAGAAGAGCTACAATTTGACCATGTGGAAGGACATGGATTGAATGGAGAAGAACTCAGTCGCAATCCCCGATTAAATAACTATTTTGTCCAAAATCTCAACGATAATCCCAAACTACCCTGCAAAGATGGAGAATTTGACGCTGTTCTCAACTGCGTCTCTGTACAATACCTCCAATATCCCGAAGCCATATTTACCGAAATCCATCGCATTCTCAAACCTGGTGGAATTGCCATCATTAGCTTTTCTAATCGGATGTTCTTTCAAAAAGCTATCCAAGCATGGCGAGAAGGCTCCGAATCAACTCGCGTGGAATTAGTCAAGGGCTATTTTACCTCAGTTCCTGGCTTTACTCCTCCAGAAGTAATTATTCGCCAATCTAGCGCTCCTAATTTCCTCCAGTGGCTAGGTGTGGCAAGCGGCGATCCATTTTATGCTGTGATAGCTTACCGAGATTAGCTCATCAAAGTCAGAGAAATGTAAATTTTCTCACCATATCACTCATACACAGGTGATAATTGCCCAGTCAAGCAAAGTAGCGGTTATCAATGGAGTGAGATTCCATTTCGATTCCTCAAAAGCTTGTGGGATGGGTATTTATCCTCCCTACAACCCTTCCATTGATAAACCACTATCAAGTTTTGTTTTGTACAACTTCATATCTCGGAAAAAGGTGAAGTATAAAAGAACAGGGTATATAGATATACATTCATCGTAAATCTAGATTCCCCTGATAAGAACCGATTTAGGAGCCTAAAATGGATTTAAAACGCACACCCAAAATTTTAACTGCCCTCTTATTATCAGTGTTAATACTGACAACAGCTTGTTCAAGTGCGAAAGAACCCAGTCGTTTTGATCAAGCACAGAAAGATAGTAGTACCGCCAAAAGTGGACAAGCTGTATCTAAAAATGCTACCCAGGGTAGTGAATTTAACAAGTTCTTCCCCCAAGGCGGAAGTGGCTACAGTCGCGTTTTTACCCAAGAGAAGAAGGGTTTTGCAGAAGCCAAATTAAAGAAAGATGGTAAAGATGTGGCGATGCTGTCAATTTCTGATACCAAGAGTACACCTAGTGCGGCAGCGAAATTTACGAAAAGTACCAAGGATATCGGTGGTTATCCCTCCATCGAAGTTGGTAACACCCAAACCGCAGTCTTGGTAAAAGAACGCTACCAAGTCAAAGTACTGTCTCGAACCCCCTCATTTAAAGCTAGCGATCGCGCAACTTGGATTCAGAAATTTAACCTTGATGGTTTAGCAAAACTCAAATAATTCATCTCTCATAGCGAAAAGTCAACAAATCAATCACCCTTCAATAGACAAAATTCAGGAGCTAAATTTGTGAGTAAAGCAATTTTTGAAATGGTAGATGAACTACCAACTAGTGGCTTAACAATTTCCATGTTAAACGCCCTCGATTTTGCCGCTCCTGGAGAATGGCAAAATACTGTGGGTTTTGTCAATACCATTAAAACAGTTACTGGTGAAGAGGATGAAAGCTTAATTCAAGCCATTGGTGAACGGGCTATTTACCTGTATAATGACCGTTCCCAGGGATACCAACGAGCAATGTGGTTATATCAAACCGTTGATGGTACAGATAAACTCCTAGGTGCGGCAGCTTTAGCAAACAAAGTCGGTGAAACAATTCCCCTCCTGGGTTTTTTAAACTCAGTCACCCCCAAACCTGACAAAGCTCAAACTATTGATTTATGTCTGAAATTAGTAGTTGAGTTAGTTGCTTTCTGTCAAATTAATGGTATTCCCGGTGACAGTATTGGTGATTTTGTTGCTTCCTTGGGAGAGTATAGCGGTGAATCACTAATTCGGATGGTGGCATTAGTTTGTGTTGATGGTTTAATACCTTTAGGTCCAGATTTCATCACTAAAGCTCTTTCTAGTATTAATAGTATGAGTCCCCAAGACTTAGAGCACAATTCCACTTTCCAAAATATCAAAAATGATATTCCTGGAGATAATTCTGGTAGTAAACTCAACTTTATCGGTCAAAGTTTTGATTCCGTCAAAGGTTGGATGAGCAATTTAGTTGCAGATCGTAATTTGACACCTAGCAAAGTTTTACATAACTTCCAAGGTTTTGTGGAAATTGCTGACGATAAACTCGATTATGTTGCGGCATTTTTAGATGTTTCTACCAACTACTATGAACATACGGGGACACAAACCCTAGCACGACGTTTAATTGAACGTGCGGTTGCAGAAATTTAAACCTCCAAATATTCCATATTTTGAAGTAGTTAAGAATCATCTTATCACCTCAAAATTTCGGCATATATAAGTGAATAAAGTATAATTAGGGCAAACTATTTGCCCTTTTTTTATTCATACCATCGGCTGATTTTTTGCCAGACGAGATTAATATCACTTTTTCAGAAAAATTGCTATTTGCTCACCAACCCAACTACGAGTAAATTTATTACCCTGAAAAGATACTTCTTCTACCTGTGCTTGCTTACTCCTTTTCGTCTCCATATAAAATACTGCACAAGGATTAAATGTATTGTTTTGAGCAATATGAGTCTTCAATCCCGAATTATTATTGACATTAATGTGTTGCAGTTGTAAATCTTTCATCCCAGCTTCAGACAAAAGCATCCATAGTGGATATTCCCAAGCATCATTACCCATCATTAAGCCAATTTTAGAGCAATTTTTTTCCTGAAGGAATTTTACGCTTTCCTGGTAAGTTTTTTGCATATTTGGTCGATTACTAAAATATTGCTCTATCCGGGCAGTCTGCCAAACATTTTGATGACCAATTAGAGGTTTATAACGATTGAATGCTAGCCAGGGAAGTGAGGAAATCAACAAAAAAATTACAATCAAATTAACAATTCTTTTTTGAGTTATTCTGGATAGGATAATTCCCAGAAATGGTGCAACTAAAATAAAGAAAGGCAAATGTAAGCGACTATGCCAAGGTTGCCATTTTACTAAGAAACAAAATATTAAGAATGTACTAGCAGATGTTATCAGATAGGCTGTTAAATATCTTTCATGATATTTCTTTCTTCCCCAAATATATAGGGAAAATAATGCCACAAATAACAAAAAATGCCAGAGATTACCTGCACTATTTTCATTTCCTGGAAATCCGAGAGTAGACCAACCACCGGGTACGAAAAAAGTCTTAGTAAAAGTAGTTCTGGGGTCACTAACATCAATACCAATAAAACTATGTAATATCTGGATAATTTTATTAGTTGCTCCACTCAGAAAACCAATTGGTGTGCCTAAATGTAATCCAGAATTTCGTAAAATATTTGATAATAGAACCTGAATCCCTAAAATTTCATTTTTATAGCTACTCGGTTCCCCTAAAGGTGAGGCAAATACTTGATAATTCCGCAGATAATGATTGATATTTAATGATAAGCCTAGAAATGCCACAATAGCAGCAGGTTTCCAAACAGACCAACGTAATCGTAAAATCTGAGAAATACTCAGCCAAACTAAGAAAGGTAAAACGTATACATAGGCAGTACCTTTAGTGAGAATTGCTAAACCCAAACTACTTCCGAGGAGAAAATACTCACTCAATTTGGCATTTTTCCCTGCTTGTATCACACTAATTGTGTAATATGCCAAGGAAATTAACCAAAATCCTAAAGCATAATCATTCTGAGTACTGGAAGCTTGTAAGATTCCCATGGGTATAGTTGCTGTGACAACTGCGGTAAAAATTTGTCCGCGCAAATCTGCACCTAATTTTTCAGCAATTAAAGAACTACCCAGAACACAACCAATCAAACTCCACCACTGCATACAATTAGCAAAGTAATCACCACCACTCAGAAATTGGAAATGTAAAATTACATATTCAGACCAAGGATTTTGATAGATTTGGGGAGTGTAGCTAGTGGGGTAGTGAGCTACCGTTTGATGCTGTATCCAATACATGATACGACTCATGTGATAATCCATGGAATCCCAGTTATTGGGTGGTGATGCAATACAAGTTATGCCAATAGTGAAAATAATTAAACTGACACCACTTACTAATATTTTAGCGAATGGAGGTATGGTAGATAACTGATACCATAATTTAGTCAGATTAGTACTAAAAACGGTGCGAGAATATTTAACTAGGAGCAGGATAATAAAAATCAGCCAACTAGAGGAGATGGCTGTGAAATTAAGAATATGGAAATAACTTAGAACTTCTGTTATCAGAGTCAGAATAACCCCCCAAATCACAGATGTTTTTAAGAAGCAATATCGAATTTCGGGTTCACTACTGTAGCAAATAGCGAAAATAATTGCTAGGACAATAATAGTTATTAGCATTTACAATAATGATTAATTAATATGGTTATCATCAGTTTTTCGACTGAATAACTTATGCAATAGACGGGATATAATATAGTAGTTACATTTGATTTTTATGAGCATAAGTTGTACTTTTTGATGACAGAATATCTTATTTAGTTTTTATGCCCCAATGTTTGTAACTATGGCGTTAGTCTATTGTTTACACACCCTAGATATATATTAAAAATCAATTCATATCCCTAGACTTTTATCGCAATGCAAGTATTTGTTTGGCAATGGCATAAATGCCTAGCTTCGCAGTTAATACTGTTTTATTTCAGTGGTTATACTGGTGATGATGACGAAATAAAGTTACAGTATTGTATTATGTAAACACAAAAAACAGTTATTATACAAAATTGTGTCATCTCGATGTTTTTTTAATCTTGAGTCAATCTCTTCGTGCCCCATCTGAACATCGGTTTCAGCTTGGGGATTCTTTTTTTTCGAGATGGCAAGATAAAATTTCCTGAAAAACTTCCATTTATCCTGTTTTCGCTTTAAACTCTATTTTTATGAATATCAATTACCCTCATCCCTTGCTATTAGTACCTTCTGGAGCTTTACAAATCCCTGACTCACCTGCAACCTTGCCAGGTGCGACTACCCCAAACCCTTTATTCTCTTTAGTAATTCCTACCTATAACGAAGCAGCAAATATTCATAAAATCGTGCGAATACTCTGCCAAATCCTGGATGAATCGATTCCTGGGGAGTATGAGCTAATAGTTGTGGATGATAACAGCCCGGATGGTACCTGGGAAATTGCTCAGAAATTGACTGTAGAATACCCGCAATTGCAAGTGATGCGACGGGAAAAGGAGCGTGGTTTATCTTCGGCAGTGATTCGAGGTTGGCAAGCAGCAAGGGGGCAAATTCTAGGGGTAATTGATGGGGATTTACAGCATCCACCCCATGTCCTGTTGCAATTGTTGGAAAATATTCAAAATGGGGCAGATTTGGGGGTTGCGAGTCGTCACGTTGAAGGTGGTGGGGTAAGTAGTTGGAGTTTCATCAGGCGTTTTTTATCTCGTGGTGCCCAATTATTAGGATTAGTTATTTTACCAGGGGTTTTGGGTCGAGTTTCTGACCCGATGAGTGGTTATTTTATGTTTAGACGGGAATGTGTCGTCGGGCAAATTCTCAACCCAGTAGGGTATAAGATTCTCTTGGAGGTGATTGGGCGAGGTAGGGTGAAGAGAATTGCGGAGGTTGGCTATGTTTTTTGTGAGCGCAAAGAGGGTGAGAGTAAAGTTAGTTGGAAGCAGTATATTGAGTATATTCATCATCTGCTGCGTTTAAGATTCTCTACGGGACATTTAGGTAAATTGACAGAGAAATTTAATTTCCCCTTAGATCGGTTTGTGCGGTTTGGTTTGGTGGGTTTAACTGGGGTATTTGTGGATATGGTAATGCTTTATTTGTTAAGCGATCCTAGTACCTTGGGTTTACCTTTGACACGAAGTAAAATTATCGCTGGTGAAATTGCTGTATTTAATAACTTTTTATGGAATGATGCTTGGACATTTGCGGATGTGTCGATGAAACAAAATGAGTTGCGTCAGCGTCTCAAGAGATTTCTCAAGTTTAATATTATTTGTTTGGCGGGTTTAGTGATTAATGTGATGGTATTGAATTTGGTATTTAATTTCATCGTTCCCAACCGTTATATTGCCAATTTGGTAGCGATCGCCGTGGCAACAGTCTGGAATTTCTGGGTAAATCTCAAATTAAGCTGGCGTGTGACTGAGGTAAAATAGTCGCCTCAGGATGGGTGGGGATTTTCCGGAAAAATACTGTTGTGTGGTATGATGTTGCGGGTACGCTACGCCAACAAAATTTAAAATATGAAGTTTAAATTTTAAGTTTTGTCTTGTGAATTGTGTACGGGAGCGCAGCGACAGTTATGAATACCTTACGTCAGTTTTTTCCCTTTAAGTCTTCAAATATCCTGCTGCTGATTTTGTGGTTAGTTGTGGGTACGGGTTTACGTTTTGCCAATTTAACAGCTAAATCACCTTGGACTGATGAATTTTCGACTTTGGTGTTTAGTTTAGGCAATAGTTTTATACCTGTTCCTCTGGATGAAGCAATATCTATTGATACTTTACTACAACCTCTACAGCCGCACATAGGAGCAAGTATTGCGGATGTTTTACATCATTTATTTCAGGAGAGTAATCATCCACCCTTATATTTTATCCTTACCCATCTATGGTTGCGTTTGTTCCCCACTGAGTATGGTTTGGTGTCTTTGTGGGGTGGGCGATCGCTGGCTGTTATCTTTGGGGGTTTATCGATAATTGCAATTTATGGTTTAAGTTATTTGGCTTTTCGCTCTCCTCGTATCAGCCATTTATCTGCTGCTTTGATGGCTATATCACCCTATGGAATTTTTCTGGCACAGGAAGCCAGACATTATACTTTAGCTATTTTATGGGTGATTGCTTCCTGCGGTTGTTTAATGGTGACAATTCGTCATATTTATAACCGTTCTCAACTTTCTTGGTGGTTGGTTTTCACTTGGATTTTGGTGAATGCTTTGGGGATTGCCACCCATTATTTTTTTGCTTTGACGCTGTTAACTGAGGTAGTTGTTTTAATTATCTTTGCTTGGCAACAAATCTCACCTAATAATATCACCTTACCGTGGTGGAGAATTTTTGTGGTGGCGATGGGTACTGGGGTTGCGGGTATGGTTTGGATTCCCGTATTTTTACAAAATACCTATGGTGATAAATTAACAGATTGGATTCAGGGCGATCGCGTGGGTTTAGCTTTACTGAGTCCGATATTTCAAGCTTTAGCTGCTTGGATTACAATGATTATTTTATTACCAGTGGAATCGCCTAACCTGGTGATAGTTATTATCTCCGGGTTAATCATGGGGATATTCTTAATTTGGGCAATACCCATTTTTTGGCGAGGTATTCAAGAGCAGTTTCGCCAACCAGAAAACCGTGTGATGATGGAGATGCTGGTGCAACTGATTGGTAGCGCGATCGCCATATTTTTCATCTTTACCTATTTTCTCGGTATTGACCTGACAAGGGGAGCTCGTTACAATTTCATTTACTACCCAGCAGTACTGTTAATCCTAGCAGCCAGTTTAGCAGTAGCTTGGCAAAAAAATCAGCCAGTTCAATGGGGAGTTCCTGGAAAAGTCGCAGTCTGCATAATTTTATTCATGGGTTTCTTGAGTGCAGTGACTGTCACCTCCAATTTAGGCTATCAAAAATACTATCGCCCAGATTTATTTGTGCAATTAATTACTGAAAAATCTTCAGTATCCAGAATAATTGCCACAACTCAAATTACCCATGTACAAATTGGGGAAATGATGGGAGTTGCAAGAGAATTGAAAATCACCGATGGGGATATTGTTGCGAATACGCAATTTTTTCTCCAGAATCTAGATAAAAACTTGGATACGAACAATAAATTAGATAATGTTATCCGGCAGATATCTCAACCTCTTGATGTTTGGCTAGTTAACCTCCAGACTTCCGAACCAGAAGCTGTGCAAAAATGTATTCTGGATACTCAAGATTTACCCAACATCAATGGTTACGTATATAAACTGTATCATTGTGGTTCTAACTAATTGCCTCGACTGCGGGAAAAATTTTGGCGACGACACAGCAAGTAAATTCCTAATACGGATAAACCCGCGATCGCTCCTGGTTCTGGAATCGTTTTTGGTCTAATTACTTGCTTAATTGTGCCATAAATAGAGGCTGTGGTATCTTCTCCTTCCAACACACTGAAGAAGTTGACAAAACCATTTTTCTCGCTAAAACCTGTGAGTTCTAAGGTATATTCCTTATCTTGGTAGAAAAACGTTTGCTCACTCACCTGATTCAACACCGTGATGTAATCAGCATTTTCTGTGGGTGTGCCCACATTTGGGGTATTGTGTAGCAGGAAACGGAAATCGAAATTTTTGGTAATGCCAATATCTGCAAAGGATACAGTTAGATTTAATGGTACCGATTCAACACTCGTATCTTCTAAAACTGTACCGTTGAAGTAACTCAAATTACCAATCTTGAATTGGGAACCAATATTCGTATTGAATGCACTACCATTAAATGTCAGCTTATTGGGAGGAGTACCAAATACTGCATTTTGGGGACAGGGGTTAATATCTCCTGCTAAACAAGCTCTCCCCCAGGTGAATGTATTTGTTCCCACACCTGTAGTTTGGGGATTTTGATTAATACCTGGGTTCGGATTACCCCAGATACCACTAGAGTTACCCGAAAAATTTGCGGCAGTAGCGCTTTCAGAAATAGCAGAGATAGAGATTGCACTTACAACGACAGTGGATAGCGTGGTAAGTAAGACTGAAAGATGTTTCATTGTCAGACCAAAAGCTCCCAAGGCGTTCAAGTAGCTATGCTTTTTAGATTAGTAAATACACTGAATGATTGCCAGCTCTGAGGTGAATCATTCACGGAATCTTTATGAAGTGTTTGTGATTTCTTATCACAGAATATTAAACCCAGTCTCAACATATTTTTCACCGCTACTTAGATATTCTTTTGACTGGTAGATGCCCTTTAATAATCTGCAAAAAACTCTCAACAAGCTGTCTTGTTTCTTTTTGCCAAAGTTATCCTAGCAAAGATACGGATGTTTTGTCATTTTTTATTACAATTGATTCCGAGCTTTCAGCTGCAAGTATCTATCTATTAACTGGTCTGTTATTTGATTTGCTGGTGCATCGAGAACTAATACACCTTTTTGTTGTAGTTGGGCAAAGGCTACTTGACGTTGTGCGAGTAAGTCTAGGGCAACGGCGCGGGTATAGGCGGTATTGACATCAGTGGTAAAATTTTCGGCGATAGTATCGACTTGGCGATCGCGCAGGGTGACGCAAAAGGGTAAATAACGGGGAGCGAGTCGGGTGAGGGCGGCTAGAAGTTCGGAGGAGGCGGTGGTATCAACGATATCAGTGATGACTACAACTAACGCCCGTCGGGTTTGCTGTTGTACCACATGGGTGACGGCTCCTAGGTAGTCAGATTCTAGGAGTACGGGTTGAATGGGTGTGAGGCGATCAATCAGGTGATTCAGATGTCCCTGTCCTCTTTCTGGGGGAATCCACGTATGTACTTGGCGGTCAAATACACCAATTCCCACGCGATCGCCTCGGTGTAAACCAGCTAAAGCTAGGGATAGGGTGGCATTTAAACCCCAGTCAAAACGTTGTAAACCCTGAACTCTGGCGGTCATTAACCGTCCTCTGTCGAGTAAAATTAATAGGGTTTGTTCCTGTTCTGGTTCTAGAACTCTGACTAGGGGGGAAGCGTTGCCATAGGAACCAATTCTGCGAGCAGTTGCTTTCCAATCGATTAAGCGTAAATCGTCACCTGTGCGGTAATTTCTTAATTCTGCGAATTCTGTACCGATACCCATTTGCCGAATTTGCCGCATTGCTCCGGAGGATTGCAGAGTCAGACGAATGGATAGCGATCGCAATCCTACTAAATCGGGATAAACTTTGACTTTCTCGGTTTGGGAAATCTGCCAATTATGCCAAGCTAAACCTAAAGCTCCGAGTTGTCGCACCTGAATGTTCCCCCAGGTGTATTCACCCCGTTGGTTGGGGTTGACGGTGTAGGTTAATTCTGAGGTGGTATCTGGTTCTAATTTAGCTCGCAGCAGTGGGGAGGATACGTTGATTTCGCTGGGGTAAAAATCTCTAATTTGCAGGATTGCTTGGGTTTTCCCTGATTTTACGGATAAGACTACGGGGTTATCTCTACCAATGGATAAACGGGGGGAGATATCACGGGAAATTGTGACGCGGTGTTGACGGACGAGGAACCTATCTAGGAAAGTTAATAATAATAAGATGGTATCGAAACCGAGGGTGATTAGAATACTAGTGGAAATATTGAGTAAGATTGCACTGATAATGGCGATCGCGATGCCACCAAGGAGTAATAAATAAGTACGTTGAGAAGGAAGCATGGGAATGAGTAGGGAGTAGGGAGCAATGACAATAGTTTGGATAAGACGATGTAGAGACGTGTTAGCGTTAGCGACTAATTTCCTCTGATATGATGTTCGGGTATTAGTTACGATATAAAGTTTGCAGAGTTGTTATATCCCAAAATATCAGCGTCATTTTTATCGTAAGTGTTCAAGTGAACATCATATGAAAGAGGCTATATCGCGTCTGTAGGGGAGTGGATTATTTTCTTACAGGAAATGATTGTGTATGAATTTTTAACCCCTGAAACACAGTCTAGGTAATGGATGATGGGGAATAGAGAAAATATCTTTTATATTATTTCTCTAAATTCCAGCTACAGATAATTTCTCCCCTGCTATCTATGTGTAGCTTGATGTTGGAGAATTGGTATTACCTGGGTACAGGAACTTTATTCATAATCCCTGCAATCACTCCATCAATATTAATTCCGTCTAACATTGCTTCAGGTTTCAAAATAAAGCGGTGACGTAACAGAGGTGCAGCAACTGCTTTCACATCGTCAGGGGTAACAAAATCTCTTCCTGCGAGATATGCAGCTGCTTGTGCTGTGGAAAACCATGCACCTGCTGCACGGGGGGAAGCACCTAAAGCTAAATCTGGGAACTGTCGGGAAGTGCGTACTAATGCTAACAGGTAATCAATTATTGCCTCGGATACCTGAACTTTTCGTACTGCTTGCCGTAATTCTAATATTTCTTCTACCTGAGCAACAGGTTCAATGCGGTTAATATCTGCACGTTTGGCTGTAAATCCTGCCTGACGATTCAGAAGCATTTGTTTTTCGGCTGCTGCCTCTGGATAGTCTACTACCAATTTGAAGATAAATCTATCTAATTGTGCTTCTGGTAGGGGATAGGTTCCTTCAAATTCTAGGGGGTTTTGGGTGGCAATTACCCAGAATAAATCTGGTAGGGGTAAACTTTCACCATCCAGTGTCACCTGCATCTCTTCCATTGCTTCGAGTAATGCAGCTTGGGTTTTGGGAGGGGTGCGGTTAATTTCGTCTGCGAGGAGTACTTCGGTGAAAACGGGACCTTTTTTGAGGGTAAATTCACGACTATTTAAATCAAAAATGTTGGTTCCGGTGATATCCGCAGGTAAGACATCGGGTGTGAGTTGAATCCGACTAAAGTCTGCTTGGATTAACTGTGCTAGGACTTTGACTAATAGGGTTTTGCCTGTTCCGGGTACTCCTTCTAAAATAACGTGTCCCCCAGCTAACAAGGCAATTAAGAGTTGTTGAACTAGATGGGATTGTCCGACTACGACTCGATTGAGTGCTTGATTCAGACGGTTTAATGCGGGATGAGTTGCGCTCATAAATCAATACAAAATTCACACCATGACCCAAGGATACATCTGTGATAACACTGATGTGCATCTGTTGGTATATTTAAGATTCTGTTTTTGATGTCCCTTGAAACAGAATTTGGATTCCTAACGCAACTAATCCCAGAGCAACTATGGCAAAGATTCCAGTTCCGAGGGTGGCAATTCCGACAACTAGGGTACGAACTGCGGCGGAAATTTTTAGAGCGATATGGTTATCTGAGTGGAGAGGTTTGTTAGCAAAGGAGGTGGCGATCGCCATCATCAAGTTATATGCAGCGAATGCTAAACCACTGGAAATTAGTCCCCCAAGTAGACAACGCGCAGGTGTGAGGGGTGGTGGATTGGTTGGGGAATTTTCCTGACTCATGGTTAATGATTGGGGGTTGAAATTTATTGACCATCTACATGAATACCACGATGGCTCATCTTGGTCACGAATAATTCTAAATCTGGATTGGGGAATCTGTTCCTCATTTGTAATTTAACTTCTTCTGCTTGGGTTTTCGATGCACAAATTGCGAAGACGCTCGGACCAGAACCGGACATCATGGTTCCCAATATACCCATCTGGGAAAAAGTTTCCCGTAGTTCCCGAACTTGGGGATAGGTGGGGAGGATAACTTTTTCTAAATCGTTGTGTAATTTCTGGGCAATTTCCTGGGGATTTTTTTGTAAAATCGCTTTGACCATTTCCCCGGAATGTACCGCAGCCGCTCTAGCTGCTAAACTTTCTGTATCACGGAGGTAGGTATGACCATATTCCTGACGATAGCTTTTGTATGCTCCGGCGGTGGATACTTCCAGACTGCGATATTTTGCCAATACTATATATATGTCTTCTAAGTAGGGTAGGGGAGCTAATTGTTCTCCTCTTCCTGTGGCGATCGCGGTTCCTCCCAAAATACAGAAGGGAACATCGGAACCTAATCTTGCTCCTAATTCCCCTAATTCTGACTGGGTTAATCCTAAATTCCAAAGTAAATCTATCCCTACCAATACCGCAGCTGCATTACTCGAACCCCCTGCTAATCCCGCAGCTACGGGAATATTCTTGCTAATGGTGATATCTAATCCTCCATATTTGGCGAATGCTTCGGGGAATTCTCCTGCCATTAGCTCTGCCGCTTTGTAGGCTAAATTACTTCCATCTACGGGGACTTGCGTATGGTCACAATGCAGCAAAAAGCTTTTATCATCGCGCATTTCCAGGTCTATGATATCTGCTAGCTCAATACTTTGCAGTATCATTGCTAACTCATGAAATCCATCGGGACGATTGCCGATAATTTCCAAATAAAGGTTGATTTTGGCAGGTGCAATTAAACTGTAGCTATGCATGGGGGAAGAGGGAAGGGTAAAAACTTTTTTATTTCCTAGTAGTCTGCCACATGATATTTTAAGGATTGTAGTAAGGGCTTTAGCTGTTGATTTGAAAGATAAATCGCTACTACGAACCCCTCAGAATTAATCTGGTCGAATACTAGTCAAATAAATGGTTGCATAACTCAACCCATTGAGCAATACTCAAATCTTCTGCTCGTACCTGGGAATTGAGAGCTATTTTTTCCAGAAGTTGGTTTAAGTTGTCGCGTTCCATCACAGATTGTAGATTATTCCGGAGCATCTTGCGTTTAGAACTAAACCCTAACTTAACAATTGTCTCTAATTTTTTGGGATTATTTGCGGGGGGGTAAGTTGCTCGTGGGGTTAATTTTACCACGGCAGAATCTACCTTGGGTGGTGGGTAAAAAGCTTTGGCGGGAACTGTACAAACATACTCGCATTCTGCCAGATATTGTACCCTAACTGTTAAGGCTCCAAAAGCTCTAGAACTGGGTTTTGCCACTAAGCGTTCGGCAACTTCTTTCTGAATTAATAGAACAATTGATGTGAAGGGTTGGGGGTTGGGTTGAGCGATAGTTCCGAGAAGTTTTTCGATGATTGGTCCAGTAATATTGTAGGGAATATTCGCCATCACTTTTTCCGGTTGTTGAAACTCTGGATATGCTGCTAATATTCCAGCTAAATCTAACTCCAAAAAATCTCCTTGTAGCAGGATAAAATTTTTTTTCTCTCGATACTTCTGCACCAATAATTTACATAAATTTCGGTCAATTTCTACCGCAACCAAGGACTTAACCAGGGGTAATAAACGCTGAGTCAGAATACCTGTACCTGGACCAATTTCCAAAATCTTGTCCTGACTACTTAACTCTCCTGCGTTGATAATTGCGCTCAAAGCTGCTTCACTACGTAGCCAATGCTGGGCAAAGACCCTGCGCGGCTTTACTTCCCCAAATCCCCTATCATCAAAATTTTCAGAATTTGCCATGAAATCTATTTCTTACTTTTTGCTTACTTTGACTAGGCTCTTTTTAGTGCTTATGTACTAAAAGGCGAAGGATACTGGATGGCGATCGCCGCTTCGTCGGAGCATAGCTCTATCGCCCATCTAGATAATAGGGATTTGGGGGAAAAACATCAAATTTGTTTCATGGGAATAGCAATGAAAAATTCTGTCCCTTCCCCTGGTATGGAATTGCAGGTAAGTTTACCACCATGATGCTCAACCACAATTTGATAGCTAATCGATAAACCCAAACCTGTACCCTTACCCACCTCTTTTGTCGTAAAGAAAGGGTCAAATAATTTTGAGATAATTCCTGGGGGAATTCCCAGACCATTATCGGCAATCCTAATTCCAATCCAGTCAGGGTAAACTAATTCTGTATAGATATAAATTTGAGGAGATGTCACCAACTGTTTTTGGACAGCTTCATCTAGAGCATCAATCGCATTAGTTAATAAATTCATGAATACCTGATTCAGTTGACCAGGATAACATTCTACCAGGGGTAAAGAAGTATAGTTTTTCACTACCTGAATTTCTGGCAATTCCGACTTAGCTTTCAAGCGATTGTGGAGAATCATCAAAGTACTATCAATACCTTCGTGAATATCCACTTGCTTATATTCTGACTCATCCAGACGGGAGAAATTCCGCAGCGATCGCACAATTTCCCGAATTCTCGTTGTCCCCACACTCATGGAATTGAGCAACTTGGGTAAGTCATCCTGGAGAAAATCTAAGTCAATTGCTTCTATTTCCTCTTGGATTTCCGACACCGGTTGAGGATAATACTCTTGATATAGAACCACAAGATTCAATAAATCATTGACATAATCGCAGGCAGGAGTCAAATTTCCATGAATAAAATTCACAGGATTATTGATTTCATGGGCAACACCTGCCACCATTTGTCCTAGGGAAGACATTTTTTCACTCTGAATTAGCTGTGACTGGGTAAGTTGCAATTCTCGCAGAGTATTTTCCAATTCCTGGGTTTGTTTTTGTAAAAGTTCTTCCGCGCGTTTGCGTTCAGTTACATCTACAGACACCCCAATAGTGCCAATAGTATTATCCTTGTTATCCCGTATAGGAACCGAGCGAGTCTCGAAATAAAATCCAGCTACTTCCACTACAGTTGTCAGTTCCTCACCCGCCAATGACCTAGTAATATTTGCTAAAACTTCTGGAAAATCTTGGTAAACTTCATATACAGATTGACCAATTAATTCCCCTGGTTGCAACCCCAAAGCACTTAAACCTTGACCTTCGGAAATTACAAACACGCCCTGACTATCTAAAGCATACAAAATAATTGGCGCAGAACTAACAACAGTTCTCAATCTGGCTTCACTCTCTTTTAATGCAGTTTCCGCACGTTTAAGTTCCGTAATCTCTGTGGAGATTCCCCCCACAGCATACACCTCACCAGCAGCATCTAGCAAAGGAAACTTAATTGACACATAGGTATGCTCCCCATCCGGTAAGTTCATAACTTCTTCCGTTTGTATGGGGGTGAGATTTTTTATTACCTCTAAGTCATTACCCCAAATTTTCTTGGCAGTTTCTGAGGGAAAAATATCATAGTCAGTCTTACCAATCAAATTCTTACCCCCCAGGGTGGTAGCAATCTTCTGACTGGCAATCAAATATTTCCCCTCCACATCTTTCAAGTAAATTGCCACTGGAGCATTATCTAAAATCGCTTGTAGTTGTGCTTCACTTTTTTTCAGTGCAATTTCTGCTTGCTTACGGATAGTAATATCAATTACACAACCAAACCACACAATCGCACCATCGGGTTGTAGTTGGGGTTGGGACAAACCTTGGAGCCATTTTTCCCTACCAGAAGGTGTTATAATTCGCCACTCATACTCCCATTTTTCCAGATTCTGCGCGGAATTCAGCATGGCTGCTTGTACACCCGATACATCATCTGAATGAATCAATAGGTAGGTTGCATGGGGATTTTCTTGCAACTGCTCTGGAGCAATTTCATAAATTCCTCGACATCCAGAGGAAACGTAAGGGAAATAGGTGGTGTTATCAGGTTCGAGACGAAACTCATAAAACATCCCCGGTACATTATCTGCTAGTTTTTCTAACCTCGCCTCACTCTGACGTAAATCTTGAGTACGTTTTTCCACCTCTGCTTCTAATTCTTCATTCAGTTGCCGTAAAGTATTATCAATTTCCTTAGTTTCAGTAATGTCAATCAAACATCCATCCCAAAGAATCCTACCATCTACTTGTAAGCGAGGACGAGAAACTCCCCTCAACCACTTCTTTTTTCCCCCAGGAGTAGTCACCCTCCATTCCGACTCCCAGTTTTCCAAAGCTTGAGCAGAAATAGAAATCCGTTGCTGTAATTGAGGCAAATCCTCTGGGTATATATTTGAAAATAATAGTTCTGGTTTCTGGGTAATCTCTTCTGGTTCCAGTTCGTAAATTTCTCGACACCCAATAGAGACATAAGGGAAAGTGATTTTTCCATCAGGATATAGACAAAACTGATAAATCATCCCAGGGACATTATCTATCAGTCTCTGAAGTTCTAATATATATTCTTTTTGTTCTTTAACTAAGCAACGTAACTCTTCTAATTCTCTTTGCAGGGATTTATAGTCAATTTCATTTACCGTAACTTGATTCATACCCATATTCAGTTATATTGCTTTTATCAAGCAGACACTAGTTATATTATTTATACTTCCCAAATTTATACACAGAATCTATCTTTCTATCATCCAGTATTAAGCTAGTAGGTATTTAATTTGTATGTTGAAGGTAGAAAATGCTTTGACATTTTTTACTTATAGAGAGGAATTTCACAATTGTCATGAGAAATCAAGGCTTTGAGATTGCTAACCTACGTCGCCATGACGGAAAAATATTGCGTAAGTCCTGATATAATTTAACTGCTTAGAAATCAAAGACTATACAAAAAAAGCATTCTGTGTATGGAACGAAAGATTTTGTTCCATAATTTTGGTAACTGGCGATCGTCAAAATATGATTAACAAGTCTATGTGTTATTTTGACATATTCAAACAACAGGTAATACCAATTTGAAAAAGCATACGATGCCTTGACAAAATCCCTCACCCTTTGCCTTTAGGTAGTTTGGGTATCAGACACAATATATAATTATGGTGGATTACGGCAATTTTGACTGCTACTCATACTCAAACTCCGGAAAAATACATTGCCAATAAAAGGGAAGAGTGGGTTGACAAATATGCTTCCATAATTCACGCCAAAGTCCCTGAATAGGGTATTAGCAAAAAGCGTGAAAAATCGAATCGTTTCTGATAATGACTAATTCAAAGTACCCATCTTCCGAGGAATCTCTATAACAAATTCTGCCCCTTCTCCCACCACAGAATTACAATACAATCTACCACCATGCTTTTCCACCACTATTTGATAACTGATAGATAAACCTAATCCTGTACCCTTCCCAACTTCCTTAGTAGTAAAGAAGGGGTCAAAAAGTTTTGGTAAAACTTCTGGGGGAATACCTCTACCATTATCTTGAATCCGAATCGCAATGAAATCTGGAGATATCATCTGACTATGAATGGAAATTCGTGGTAGGAAATTCTGATTCTTTTGTACCTCTTCCTCTAATATATCAATGGCATTCACAAACAGATTCATAAATACCTGATTCAACTGTCCAGGGAAACAATCAATAGGTGGTAACTGACTATATTCCCTGATTATCTTAATTTCTGGATGATGGGGTTGAGCTTTGAGTCGATTCTGTAAAATCATCAAGGTACTTTCAATACCTTCGTGAATATCCACAGTCTTACAGTCTGCTTCATCTAAACGAGAAAAATTCCTCAAAGATAAGACAATTTGACGAATTCTTTCCGTTCCCACCACCATTGACTGAAGTAACTTCACCAAATCATCTTTGATAAATTCCAAATCTAGATTTTCTATTTCCTCTTGAATTTCCTCTGATGGGTTGGGGTAGGCAGATTGATACAAAGATATGATATGTAGTAGGTCTTGGGTATATTCGCAAGCAGGAGTCAAGTTTCCGTGAATAAAATTCACAGGATTGTTAATTTCATGGGCAACACCTGCTACCATTTGACCCAAACTAGACATTTTTTCACTTTGAATTAACTGAGCTTGGGTTCTTTTCAACTCTCGCAAGGTATTTTCTAAATTCTTAGCTTGTTTCTGTTGCTTACTGATGTCTGTGACACAACCATACCAAACAATTGAACCATTCTCCTGGGAAATCGGACGAGAAAAACCCTGTAACCACTTTTCCTCACCACTTGGGGTAAAAATTCGCCATTCATACTGCCAATTTTGCAAAGTTTGAGCAGATTCAGCAACAGTTGCTAAAAAACCGGGTAAATCTTCAGGATGCACACATTCATGCATTAACTGAGCATTCTGCAAGATTTCCTCTGGTTCTAAACCATAGACATCTCGACTACCGGAAGAAACGTACATGAAATTCATCTCACCATCCGGGGATATATCAATTTCATATAGCATCCCTGGGACGTTTTCTGCTAAATACTGCAACCGTTGTTGACTGCGATGCAGTTCCTCTGTAGGTTGAGAACTTTTTATTTGTGGGGTTGTCTCTGCTTCGTGACGGGATACCACATCTTCCGCAACGATGATAATACCAATAGTATTACCGTGGGCATCGTACCATGGATTTATTCGCAAATTTACCCATTTAGTCTGACCATCAGCCAGGGTAAGAGCTTCTTTGATATTTATACCAGCTTTTATTTGTAAACACTCGTGGATAATTTCTTGACACTGTATCGAGAAGTTATCCCCAATCTGATATTCATATTGCCAAGAGGGGCTAGCAAACAAGTAACGCATCCGATAGTCGAATACCGCGATCGCGGTGGGAACAGATGCAACCATCAATTGCATTTGCTCATAACTTTGCCGATTTAAGTTATCTATAGTGCTACGTAGTTGCAATAACTCTGTGTGCAGAGATTCATATATATCTCTGTCAATGGAAATCAGATTACTAGCCATAATATAGGGTTTTGCTATCACACTTGTAATGTATAGTTCCCACAAAAAAACATCAAACTAACAAAACAAAATATATTTTTTGCTTCCAGAGTAAAGCTTTGATTTTCAAGGTTAACAACAGGTTAATCTCCGTAATCACCCCAGGAAAGTTTACCTAAACAGAGTCAAATAATTTGTTAGTTTCTAGCTAAACCCTTACCCGATAAGGCTTGTATATTTAATTTGTATATAGAAATATGAGATAAAAAGCCCATTTATTAATAGTTGTATATTTGATTCGTATATACACACACATCAAATGTATACTGAGTGTTATATACACGAAAACTAAAATCATTCTCGTGAATTCAAAAATTCCTCCAATTGCTGATTCACCAACAATCCCCTTAAAGTTTCATTTTCTGCCTTTAAAGTCAAGTTTTCTAACTCTAGCTCCTTAATTCTCTCCTTCAAGACTTCCTTACTAGTTCCCTGTCGCAGCAATACCACCTCTCGATAAATTTCCAGGTTAGTATCCTGATTCATCCAACGCTGATAGGTTTTGGTATGCTCCTGTACCGTATGTCCCATATAATCAGCCATAGTTTTCATCGGAACTCGTAAACGATGACCACGGATAGCATAACCATGGCGTAAATCGTAGGGACGGAAACCTAAATTTACATTTCTAAAACGTATCTGAATTTTGGCAGTTTGATTACTTAGGGAAGCAATATAACTAGGGAGTTTGACATTTTTCAAATCAAAAAGTTCTACCCAGTGAGGGTATAGGGGAGGAATACCACAACTTCTCTCACCTGTTTTCGTTCCTGCTGTTAAACTAGGGTTGAGACTGACAAGGTGAAAAGTATTTCCTGGGTCAGTAAAAGCCCCAATATCCACTGCAAACAGTTCATGGGGTCTTAAACCGTAGGTAGCTAACATCCCATATATCCATTGCCATTGTAGGGGTAGAATGCGATTATCCTTGCTCGCATAGGGAGATAGGGGAGTACCAATTTGATGATAACCAGCAATAACTTCCTCATCACTGGGTATTTTGCGAATAGATGGTGAGGGTAAGGGTGTCGCGTAGGATGAAATTAATTTATCAGCATCAAAATTACAGAAATTACAGAACTTTTTCAATTGCCAAACTAGATAAAATCTGGCAACGGTATTAGGTTGAGTTTGCGATAGAGCAGTTTCTAAAGCATCCAGGGAAATAGGTACATCCTGAGGCAATTTTTTCAGATGTCGCAAATAATGACTTTCCCAGGTGCGTAAACCTTGACGATTCCTTTCATGGACTTTCCAGAATTCTCGTTCATACTCCTGAATTAATTGATGAATTAGCTTTGTAGCTTCAGTTTCCAGGATGGTTTTTTGTGCTTGCTTACCAAGTAATTCCGGTGTCCATTGAAATTGCTTAGTAACTAACAGTAAATCCAATTCCCTTGCTTTGGTAATTGCAGCTTTGACTCCCAAATCATTCGCAGCAAAGCCAAGAGAAAGGGTGTATTGTTTATTCGGACTGCCATTCTTGCCTATATCCCCTAATTTACAGGGAAAAGTCCCTTGGAGTCCAATAGACTTATAGGTAGTCAATTTCAGTTTAATCTTGACCCGATCCAAGCTTAATGCCGTATTTGCCTGAATAACCAGGTGTTTAACTCTCAGGTACTCCCGCTCCTGTTTTACACAATCATCTGTAGTTTGTTTTGGTTTCCACTGCTTCCACAGGGAAACTTCCCAAGAATCAATGGCAATCCCATCCCATTCTCCACGACGAGGATCGTAATTACTACTTTGCTGACTCGGCATAAGAATTAGGCAAATAAGAGTGTAGTCGCTTTGTAAATTTATGCTGATTTTATAACAGTTGGGGGGAATTCTGTTACAGAAATCAGACAGGAATTATTATGCATACTACTAAAGCTTATATTTACTCCCTAGTGGCGATCGCGCTCACCCTCAGCAGTTGCCATTCCACCCCCACCACAGTACAACCATCCCCCACCATCAGTGCTGCGGTGAAACCACCCACAGAAACACCAGAATCCCTCCTACCCAATCAATCTAGCTCCCATAGTATTTCCGGCAAAAAAGTTAATATCACCCTCTACACTAGCGATACCCAATGTCAAAAACACCTTCCTCAAGCTGTAGCAGTTGCAGCAAATGCACCTGTAACCAATGCAGTTGCGCAAATACTGGAAAAGGAAGATACGGCAGATTTTAGTATTTCTGGTTATCGCGTCAAATTACAAAATGGAGTTGCCACAATTGATTTTCGAGTAGCTCCTAGCTCTCAGCGTCAAATTAGTTCCCTTTCCAGTTGTGAACAGTTTGCCCTATTTGGAAGTTTACGAAAAACTCTTACCAGCAATCCACAATGGAAAATTAAACAAGTGAAATTTACCCAACAAGGAGAAGAAATCATTCTTTGACATACTTCCCCACTCGGAAGTCACAATGATAAAACTCCGGTTTTGATTAGGGATGAGGTTTAAAATAATTCGTAATTCGTAATTCGTAATGCTCCCTTCGGGAGAGCTACGCTAACGGGAGAGCTAACGCTAACGTAATTAGGTTTTGTGACGGGGATTTAAACCCCAAAGTTGATTAATTTATAAATTACGTCTAATGTGAATTAGAAATACCTCTGATTCCATAAAAGTTTCAGGGCTTAATTTACTACTTATTACTTATTACTCCTTACTCACTACTCCCCATCTATCTGTGACTTTAACCACTGTTCAACCAAGCCTGTGATAATATCACTCATTTGCTGCTCTTGTGCAGTAGCAAGGGTTTTCAGTTGGCGATGTAACTGTTTTGGCAAATAAATTGTTGTGCGAATATAATTAGGGTCTGTACTCTTAGTTTTGCGATAATTATTATCAACAACAGTTTCTATCTTATCCCGTGTTTGACGACTCCTTGCAGCATCAATTAACTCCTCAAATCGACTACTTTGCTTTTCTTGACTCATTATTCCCTCTACAAATTATCTAATATTTCCTCACCCACTGCTGCATACAAACGCCATGCAATGCGCGCATAATCATCTTTGACTAAATTTACAGGTACTCCTTCCAAAGCTGCCTTTTGGAATACAGATAAACGTCTAATTCCTGACTTAAATAGGGGCAAACCTGCACTTTCTAGAGCAATTCTGGCTTCATCACCCGCTTTATTCGGATGGGGAGGAATTAAAGTTAACAAAATTTTGTATTTTGTCGGAAAACGTTGGATTTGATTCACCATTTGCAAAGTTGCTGCCATGGCGATCGCGTCTGGAGTTGTGGGAATCACTAAAAAGTCACATCCACAAACAAGAGTTTTTAACTCCCTCTCATCCGGTTTTGCAGGAGTATCAATCACTATATGCTCGTACAACTTAACTAAACTCACACCCTGCTTTTCATCGGCAACTTTAAAGGGTAATTTCCCACGATTTGCCCAATCCAATGCACTACGGTTCAAATCCCCATCAATTAATAGAGTATCCGCTTTGGTTTGCAAATATGCAGCTAAGTGTAACGCTGTTGCAGACTTGGCAACTCCCCCCTTAAATGCAGCTACAGTGATAATCATTTTTAGGCAAGATTTTAGACATAGGGACATTTAACCATACAAATATTTAAAAATCTAGACTTCTAAAAGTTTAGATGCTTGATATACGTAATAAACATATATAAAAAGTAAGTAAGCTTTTATTTAAAAAAAGAAATATCTGCACTCAAAAAATACGCAAAGCAAAATTCAGTACAATAAAGAATATGCAAAAGGCGATCGCCCCTGTAAGGAATGATTAATACCCCCGATCCCGTTCTAAGTCCCAAATAACTTTCTCTAAGTACCACTGTTGGGATTTACCTGGATTTTGTCTCTTGGCATGAGATATTAAACGAGTAGCTGTTTGTCTTTCGCCAGCAACCAAGTTTAGTAAGTGTTTTTCTAGTTGTTTCGTTTTGTTTTTTATTCTTCTGGGTGAGGAGTCAGACACAGCAGGATTTTTTCTTGTAACATTCGCGTTATGGATGAGAACGTAAATGTTGTAAATCAGGACAAAGAGGGTTGCGAGCAGACAAATGATGGTACTAACTTCCATAGGTAGGGGGTAGTAGCATTAATCACTCTCAATATGCAATATCCCCTAGCGATCGCCCATGGGAGAATACAACATTTTTTATTTAAAGAGATGAAAAAGATTTGAGATTTTTACGGATAACAAAAAAATCAGTTCACAAATACCCAGGAAATCCTTACCACTTTTGAAAAACGCTCTCCACCAAAGCAGAAGGGCAAGTTATAATTTTCCTGGCAGACAACCGTAACAAAAATTTATGAGTAATCCTCTTCTACAAGCATTTTTCGTGGGTAGAGCAGTAGCCGAAGTCATTAACGAACGACTAGAACACACACTGACAGACGCTTTGAGCGAGTTTGGAAAATTCGATGCCGAACTGCGCGAGCAAATGCGACAGTTTACCGATGAAGTCATCGAGCGAGCAAACCGAGCATCAGAAGCAGCCGAATCTGGAGTATATACCTCAGGAACCGCTGATTCTGGAGCAAATTCCGCAGATTTGCAAGAAACAATTGATGAGTTACGGGCAGAAATCGCTTTGTTAAGAACTGAACTCCAAAGATATCGCAGCAGTTCTGCGGGTTAATCTTAATAGTAGGAGAGAGTTTAGTTATTCATCACCCACTGATGGGATTTTGGCATGGAAATCAATCCACCAAAGTCAAAACAAAGAACATCTACTGATAACAGTGCAACACCGACGGTAAGCGGAGCATATGGAAAAAGGATATTCAGAGAAAGCATACCGTTGGAATCGGGAGAACTATTCCAGTAGACGGCGCTTTATAGATATTTGGGGTTTTGTGTTGACTTTGTTGTTTCGCCTCTGGTTATACAACAAGTCTTGGAGTTATATAGGTGGAGTTACAGAAGCCAAACAAGCAGCAAGACGCAGAAATCTAGCTGTGTGGATTCGTAATACTTTTCTAGATCTAGGTCCAACCTTTATTAAAGTCGGACAATTATTCTCCACCCGTGCGGATATTTTCCCCGGTGAGTATGTCGAAGAACTATCAAAACTCCAAGATAAAGTCCCAGCTTTCGGTTATGACTTGGTAGAAAAGACCATTGAGCAGGAATTAGGAAGAAAGATTCCCCAACTTTTTGAAAGCTTTGAAGTTGTCCCCCTCGCTGCTGCCAGTTTAGGGCAAGTACACAAAGCAGTACTACATTCCGGGGAAGCAGTTGTCGTCAAGGTACAACGTCCGGGTTTAAAAAAATTATTTGAAATTGATTTACAAATCCTCAAAGGTATTGCTCGCTACTTTCAGAATCATCCGAAATGGGGGCGAGGAAGAGACTGGATGGGCATCTATGAAGAGTGTTGCCGCATCCTTTGGGAAGAAATTGACTACTTAGGTGAAGGTCGCAACGCGGACACCTTCCGACGCAATTTCCGAGGCTATGATTGGGTAAAAGTGCCACGGGTGTACTGGCGTTATGCCACTCCCCGTGTTCTGACCTTGGAATATATCCCTGGGATAAAAATTAGTCAGTACGAAGCCCTAGAAGCCGCAGGTTTGAACCGTAAAACCATTGCCCGCCAAGGTGCCCAAGCCTATCTATTACAGTTACTAGATAATGGCTTTTTCCATGCTGACCCCCACCCTGGTAATATTGCTGTCAGTCCAGATGGCTCATTAATTTTCTACGACTTTGGCATGATGGGGCGGATTAAGTCGAATATCCGTGAAGGTTTGATGGAAACGTTATTTGGCGTTGCTTCCAAGGACGGCGATCGCGTAGTCAAGTCTTTAATCGAATTAGGGGCGATCGCTCCGGTAGAAGACATCAGCCCCGTACGCCGCTCCGTCCAATTCATGTTAGATAACTTCATGGATAAACCCTTTGAAGCGCAATCTATCACCGCAATTAGTGACGATTTGTACGAGATCGCCTATAATCAGCCATTTAGATTTCCTGCAACCTTCACCTTTGTCATGCGTGCCTTCTCAACCCTAGAAGGAGTGGGCAAAGGTTTAGACCCAGAATTCAACTTCATGGAAGTTGCCCAACCCTATGCCATGCAGCTAATGAGCAACATGAATGGTGTCGAAACCAACAGCTTTATCAACGAATTAAGTCGCCAAGCAGTGCAAGTTAGCAGCACCGCCCTTGGTCTACCACGTAGATTAGAAGATACACTGGATAAATTGGAACGGGGTGATGTCCGAGTCCGGGTACGCTCCATTGAAACAGAGCGGATGCTAAGACGACAGGGTAACTTGCAACTTAGTATGACCTATGCTGTAATTATCAGTGGTTTTACCCTTTCGGCGACTATATTATTAGTCAAAGATTATATCTGGTTAGCGGCGATCGCCGGTTTAATTGCAGCAGCTGTCTCGTGGCTGTTAATTCGACTGCTGTTACGCCTCGACCGTTACGACCGTATGTATTAATAATTGTCGAAAATTTATGAAACTTAATTTTACCGGTATCAGCGACCCAGGACTGATTCGAGCAAATAATCAAGATGCCTATTATATCGACCCCGAAGGACGCTTTTTTATCGTTGCCGATGGTATGGGTGGTCATGCCGGTGGAGAACAAGCAAGTCGCATCGCAACCCAGGAAATTCAAAAGTATCTTTTAGAACACTGGAAATCTGACCTCTCTTCCCAAGAGTTACTAGAAGTTGCTTTACAACAAGCCAACGAAGCAATTCTCCAAGACCAACAAAACCACCCCGAACGGGCAGATATGGGAACTACGGCAGTAGTCGTCATCTTCCGTTCTCCTGATAGTCCTCTATGCGCCCACATCGGCGATTCTCGACTCTACCGTCTGCGAGCATCCCAACTCGAACAAATTACCGAAGACCATACCTGGGTAGCTCGCGCCACAAAAATCGGTGATATCAGCGCCGACGAAGCACGTAATCACCCCTTCCGTCACGTTCTCTCTCGCTGTCTAGGACGGGAAGACCTACATCAAGTTGATATTCAGCCCTTAGACCTGAAAACAGGAGATTGCCTCCTACTCTGTAGTGATGGGCTTACAGAAGAACTTATTGACGAGAAAATCTCTAGTTATCTCCAAGAAAAGACTTTAATGGAAAAAATCGCCCTCAACCTTGTGGAAGCTGCCAAGGAACAAGGAGGACACGACAACATTACAGTCATCCTCGTTGCCATGGATGATTAGACGGTACATATACTCAGCATTTTGTTCAATCTGAGCATTTTTCCTATCCACAACTTGATACAAATACTTTTAGCCTCCTCAGTTAACTGTGGAGGCTGAGTTTTTACAGATTTTCACACTTTGGTGTGTTGACATATTGCACACTTTCCGGTATGACGAGTATAATTCACATTTATACTCCCCTTGCTTCTCTACCCTAGAGATGAAAAGGGTTGTAGACCGAACTCTTGCTACACCTGTGGCAGTCAAGCCAGGTCATTCATATCGCCAATCACCAAAATTACCCGGAATTTATCCAGGTAACCTTGGGGTTTATATCAGCAGACTGAAACCAAAAAATTTCAGCTTGCCAAAAATCAACCATAAGGATATGGGCAATCTGTCAAATAATTGTTATCTTTCTTAATACAGAGGAACAAAAGATAGACATGAATCAGGTCTGTATCCCTTTTGGGCTTCTGTTACCGTTGTCAACTTGTTCGCGTTCTCTGTTCTTTTTGGAGTCAAACCATGAATCACCCAATTGAATTGACCTTAGAGCAACAATTCAACATTCATTCCTTTGCAACTCAAGTGCAAGGCATGAGTCATGACCAAGCAAAAGACTTCTTGATCAAACTCTATGAGCAAATGGTTGTCCGCGAGGCTACTTACAAAGAACTCTTAAAACATCAGTGGGGTATCGATTCCGGCTCCGCTATGGCATAGAGTTTGCTTTATGTCGCAGTGGGCGACCTCCTTCTCTTGCTAGGTTCCCAGAACGGAAAAGAGCCGGGGATGTTGGGGCGTCAACTTCGATTCCCAGTAACAAAATAATTAACACAGGTTTGCTATTGTTGTGAAATTACCAGGAAAACCCCTAGTAATGTTGACCTCAAAGCTACCCCAAGATTGCGTGGAAATTTAGTCAGAAAAAATGACTAGAAAAATAATCGCCCTATCAGCAGACTCAAAATCACAAAGATTTAGCTACTAACATTTATATTTCTTATAACTAAATTTCCTGCTGAATACATAACTTTTTAACATTAATTAATATATAGAATATAGGTAATACATATAATACGGCAAGCTTACAAGTAGAAATAGGGATTTTTTCTTTTCCCTTCAGGTTAGTATTTATGCTGTAGCCATTGCCGAGAAGGGAGTGTTTGTTTGTGCAACCAGACTTGTTAGGTTTGGAAATCTCTCCAGGGGAATTAAGACGCTTAACAGGGTTTGAGCCAGAGGATGTATTTCGTCCTTCGGTTTTGAGCGATCGCTCTCGCAATGGTTCCCAACGTTGGAGCTTCCTGTTGAATGAAATCCTGGTAGCACTGGCATTAACACCAATCATTGTCGGTTTTATCTACGGATTTTTGGTTTTACCGTTTTTTAGTTCTTCCACTGTGATCGGGGTTGTTTTATTGATTCTCGCACCCCTAGGTGTGATTATTGGGCGTTGGGTGTGGCGTAAGTTTGCCTATCCGCAAGTACTCACAGTTCTCCTAGATGAAGTAGATAAATACCACGCTCTCATCCAAGCTATAGATATTAATGACCAATTAGCCGACTCCGGCAATACCCAGAATCATCTGCGGGATAGAGAAAAAATTATCGCTGCATTACAATTAATTCGGGAAGATTTAGTCCGGGCATTAAAAACAGAGCGGATTTTACGGGATAATAAAAAGCTGCTTGCAAATAACCAAGAATTATTTGTCAACAATTTAGCTAACCTCCAAGCCTTGCAGGTCAGTACCCAAGCTGGAGAATACGCCCAACTTTTGCATCAATCATTCCAAATTGCCCTCGATGTGCAAGCAGAACTGAGAAAATTGCAGTCTTCCCAGTAATATTAAAATGACTACCAAACCAAAAATTATTGTCCTGGATGACGATCCCACAGGTTCGCAAACAGTCCATAGTTGCTTGTTGCTGATGCGATGGGATGTGGCAACCTTACGCACTGGGTTACAGGATGATGCACCAATTTTTTTTGTATTAACGAATACAAGAGCTTTGCCTCCAGAGGCAGCAGCAGCAGTTACTAGGGAAGTTTGTCAAAATCTCAAGGTAGCATTAGCAACAGAAGGAATTAGGGATTTTCTTGTGGTTAGTCGCTCCGACTCCACCCTACGGGGACATTATCCCATCGAAACCGACGCGATCGCCGAAGAATTAGGTGACTTTGATGCCCATTTTCTCGTTCCTGCCTTTTTTGAAGGGGGAAGAATCACCCGCGATAGTATCCACTACCTAATAGTTGATGGTGTACCAACACCAGTACATGAAACAGAATTTGCCCGGGATTCCGTCTTTGCCTACCATCACAGTTATTTACCAGAATATGTAGCAGAGAAAACCCAAGGGAAAATCCCCCCAGAGCAGGTGGAAAGATTCCTACTGGCAGATATTCGCCAGGGTTGTCAAGAAAGGTTAATGCAATTAACTGGAAATCGCTGTGGGGTAGTAGATGGGGAAACCCAAGCTGATTTAAATCAATTTGCCACAGATATTCTCAGTGCCGCAAGTCAGGGTAAAAGGTTTTTATTCCGCAGCGCCGCCAGTATTCTCACCGCTTTGGCAGGTTTACCCCCCCAACCCATTGCCCCCGAAAATATGGCTGAGTACGTGCGAGAAGGTAAGCCAGGGGCAGTAATTGTCGGCTCCCATGTGAAAAAGACTACTCAGCAGTTAGCAGCGCTTCTAGAAGCAGAGGGAACCGCAGGAATTGAAATAGATGTTAGTCGCTTAGTTAATGATACAGGAGCGGAGTATCAACAATTACTCGATGAAGTGTTACAAAATGTACATCAATTCCATCTTGCGGGTAAAACCCCTGTAGTCTATACCAGTAGACAAGAGTTAACTTTTGTGGATGTGAAAACTCGTCTTGACTTTGGGGCGAATGTTTCCGCTTTATTGATGGATGTTGTGCGCGGTTTACCGGAAGATATTGGCTTTTTAGTCAGCAAGGGTGGCATTACTTCCAACGATGTGTTGAGTACAGGGTTAGCTTTAACCTCCGCACGACTACTGGGACAAATTTTAGCAGGTTGCTCCTTGGTACGAACTGCCCCAGAACATCCCCAGTTTCCCAATTTACCAGTGGTGTTATTTCCCGGTAATGTAGGTGATAGCAATGCTTTAGCTACGGTTTATCGCCGATTGAGTAAATAATACACCTGGGAGTATCCCAGTAGTGCAGGCATCCTGTCTGCTTTAGTTATGAAAGTAGGGAGAAAAATGCTCCTACTACCGTCTTTATTTTTGCAAAATTGGGATGCTCCCATACACCTTAACCCTTTCCCCTTCAATTCGGTATGTTTCCTGATTTAGACGCTAATTCTGCGGATGCAGAACCTATTTCCTCTCTGACTCATCTAGAGGCAGAATCAAGTAATCCTGTGCTTCCGGATGTGGAAGTTGAATCTGTTTTGCTGTACCTCAAGGAAAATACTGAGATTCCCCCATCCGTTGAGGAAGAAAAACCAGAAATTCCGGCTGAGACTTCCGAAATAGAGCTAGATTTAGATTCCCTTGATGCACCTTTACCGGAAGGAAAGGTAAAACAAAATGTACAAGTACAGATTAAGAGTGAGGCAGAAAGATTATTACTAATTTTACCCACTGAATCCCAATTACCAGCTTCTGAGGTCAGTTGGTCAGAAATGTGGCAACAGTTAAAGGTACGATTGAATGGTAGCGATCGCCTGCGTATACCCCATGTAACTGTTCATCTGTTAGCTGGCGATCGCCTCCTGGATACCCGACAATTACAAGAATTAGCCGAAACCCTCAAGGATATAGATTTACATCTGAAGTCGGTGGCAACTAGTCGCAGACAAACGGCGATCGCTGCGGCAACTGTGGGTTACTCAGTCGAGCAAATTCAACGGGAAAACACCCTCGCTTCCCCTCCCCAAACCACCACCGCACCCCTTGCTGACCCCCTGTACGTGGAAATGACTGTACGTTCTGGTGTCGATATCCGTCACCCTGGAACGGTAATTGTTATGGGAGATGTCAACCCCGGTGGTAGTATTGTCGCCGATGGTGACATCCTGATTTGGGGAAGATTAAGAGGTTTAGCCCACGCTGGGGCAAATGGCAACCGCGATTGCCTAATTATGGCATTGCAAATGGAACCGACTCAATTACGAATTGCCGAAGTTGTCGCCAGAGCTCCCGAAAAATCACCGAGTCAGTTTTATCCTGAAGTAGCTTATGTTACGGAACAGGGAATTAGGATTACTCGCGCGGTGGATTTTTCTAAAGCTGTGTTATCGAGAAATTCTTAGGTTGATAAGGTTTGCGCGTCTCCTCGTGTTGTTAGACTACCTCACCATGGAAGATAGTGAATTTGTCCTTCCATCTCTCCATCTTGAGCGCACTCTACTAATACAAGAATATCCTCAAGAACTCGACCGATTGGAGCATCTGTGCTAACTTCAATCACTCCTGGCATAGGCTGTTCCTCTGTGACTCGATCGTAGGCATAGCGAGTAATCGTAGCAACATCGTGAGTTAGCAAAATTCGCCCCTCTTGTGCTGCCCATTCTAAGACAGTTGGATCATCTTTACCTGATAATCCAACATCTTGCACACGAACAATATCAAGAGTTGGGTTACGGCGAAATAGTCCTCGCACAATTGTATTATCGAAGTTCTCGTCAGCCAGAAATTTCAACATACTTCTTGTTCAGTTCTGCGGGAAAGAAGGCGATCGCGTAAACCTTGCGGGTCAAATCTCCCTTGATTCATTTTCCGAATCTCTTGCGATTGCTGCCGTCGTTTTTGTAAGTAAGCATCTACTTCCGATTGGTGCTTAAGATAAAAAGCAATGGTCGCATAAACATCAGCTAGATTCAGTGACGGATACCGATAAGTAATTTCCTCTGCTGTTGCGCCCTGATGAAAGACAGCAACCACAGTATCCAAAGTTACACGAGTTTTTCCTACAAGAATTACACCATCTTCGTTCGCTTGTAAAGGAGCAGATTCAGCCACGATTATTAATGTCATAACCACTTCCAAGGTCACTGCTTTGATGGTAGCAAACGAAATCAGTGCATAATTACATCCCAGGCTCAATACCATGACTCCAGGTTTATCAATCACCTGATTGGCGATCGCCTTAATCGGGAGTCTCAATGGTACACTTGAACTTCAGAGAGAAAAGTATTGAGCGTTGAGTAAATTGCAGCACTTAATGGTATGTTGGAATGTCATTTATTGTAATGCTGACCACAATTTACAACTCCGCATTCTGTACTCTGTACTACACAAAGCGCCTCTATGGTTCATATTAAGCGCGTGGAACTGACAAACTTTAAATCCTTCGGGGGGACAACTGCTGTACCTCTGTTGCGGGGATTTACCGTGGTTTCTGGTCCCAACGGTTCCGGAAAATCCAATATACTAGACTCATTATTATTCTGCTTAGGACTTTCAGGTTCTAAGGGAATGCGTGCAGATAGACTTCCTGACTTAGTTAATACTACCCAGGTAAGTAAGGGACGTTCCACAGTCGAAGCAAGTGTAACTGTCACCTTTGACTTATCTGATCATGTGCAGGAAGAAGAATTAGAGGTTCCTGTCTCCGTGGTGGAAGTGGAAGAGACGGAAGAAATAGAGGAAGAAGCAAAGGAAGAAGCAGAGGAAGAGAAAAACCGTTACGAAAAAATTCGCGCCATTCCTGGGGGAGAATGGAGTGTGACACGACGGTTACGGGTAACTCCCCAGGGAACCTATACTTCTAATTACTATGTGAATGGAATTTCCTGCACCCTGACAGAATTACATGGAGAGTTGGAGCGTTTGCGGGTGTATCCGGAAGGTTACAACGTAGTGCTTCAGGGGGATGTTACTAGCATTATCTCCATGAATGCGCGGGAAAGACGGGAAATTATCGACGAGTTAGCAGGGGTAGCAGCATTCGACAGAAAAATTCACCAAGCCAAGGATACCCTAGAGGAAGTTCGGGAAAAGGAAGATAGTTGTCGAATTATTGAGACGGAATTACAAGCACAGTGCGATCGCCTATCTCAAGATAAAGCCAAGGCGGAAAAATATCAAAAGTTACGCACAGAATATTTAGAAAAGCAGAAATGGGAAGCCGTTTTATCCTGGCGATCGTTGCAAAATCAGCAGGAAAAACTTTCTACCCAAATCCAAGCAGGAGAAAGACAGCAAGGGGAATTTACTGCGGAATTAACTACCCTCAATCAAAATATTCTCAGTAAAAATACAGAATTAGACCAACTTAACGCCCATGTCAAAGCCCTGGGAGAGGAAGAACTGTTACAAGTACAGGGCATTCTCGCCACCCAGGATGCTGAACGCAAACAGTTAGAGCGTCAACAACAGGAAGTCACAGCTGCCCAGGAAGACACAAGCAGGCGTTTACAGTCAACTCAAGGCGAAATTAGCCAATATCAGCAAAATATTACGAACCTCACCCAGGAAGGAAATACAGCTAGGGAAAATTTTGTCTCCCTCCAAACCCAACGGGATACCGCCCAAGCCAACCTGGAAGCTTCTCGACAAATCGCCACAGAAATAGCTTCCGCTTCCGAAGCCTGGGTACAACAACAAACTGCCCTGAGTCGGCAAATTGAAACCTTACTGCAAACCCTGGAACCCCAACGCACCGAACAAGCTCAACTGGGAGAACGTCACGACCAGCTTCAGCAACAAATTCAGGAGCAAACCCAACTCATTGCCACCCTAGAACCACAGTTAGGGGAAAAGGAAAGAGAATGTCAAGCTTTAGAAACAGAATTTAATAGTTCTGCCGCTCCCATCCAAACCCTTGCAGAAACCCTCGCAGCTACGGAGCAGGAATTACAAGTTCAACAAGACACCCAGAAACGCTTACTCCAGGAACAACGAGACAAGCAACGTCAACTCGATAAATTGGAAGCACAAGCACAAGCACAACAGGAAGTTCAGGGAACAGGAGCCAGTAAGGTCATCTTACAATCAGGTTTACCAGGTGTGTGTGGCTTGGTGGTACAGTTAGGGAAGGTAGAACCCCGTTACCAAATGGCTTTGGAAATTTCCGCCGGGGCGCGCCTAGGGCATATTGTTGTGGAAGATGATAGTATTGCGGCTGCCGGAATTGAGCTATTGAAACAGAAACGGGCAGGTAGGGCAACCTTTTTACCCTTAAATAGAATTCATACACCCAAATTTACCCAGGATGCTACCCTCCGTCTAGCTCAGGGTTTCGTCGGCTATGCAGTCAATTTGGTAGAGTGCGATCGCCGTTACAAAGATGTCTTTGCCTACGTTTTCGGCAGCACAGTAGTATTTGACACCCTAGAACACGCTCGTAAAAACCTCGGTTTATATCGCATTGTCACCCTAGATGGGGAACTTTTGGAAACCAGTGGAGCGATGACAGGGGGAAGCGTCACCCAGCGTTCTGCTTTGCGTTTTGGTAAGGGGGAGAGTGGAGAATCTGAGGAAGTTGTGGGATTAAGAAGGCGCTTGGCAGATATTGAGCGAGTTTTAGAACGTTGCAACGAAGCCTTAACTATCCTAGCTCCGAAAACCAAGGCAATTTCCCAGGAATTAACCGAAGCTCGTCAAAAACGTCGCGAACAGCAATTACAACTGGAACAGTTACAAAAAGACATCAAAACCATTGCCAGTCAGTTAGAAACAGCGCGATCGCAACTCCAACAAAACCAAGAACGCCACACCACCGCCCAATCTCGTCTCGAAATCCTCCACCGGGAATTACCAGGACAGGAGCAGCAATTACAACAATATCGCCAGGAACTTACTGAGCTAGAAGCCTCCCAAACCCCCCAGGAATGGCAACAAATTCAGGCACAAATTAAACAGCAAGAGCAACAATTGCAACAACAGGAAATTCTCCTCCGGGAAGCTGCCCAACGCATTAGTAACCAGGAGAATCAACAGCAGAGGTTACAGGAAAAAATTCAAGAAGCAGAGCAAAGAATTATTGAGTATGAAAAATTGCGAGTCAATCAGCAAAATCATCTAGAAAGTTTAAACTCCCAATATTCCACCCTGACAAACCAAATCACCCAGACAAGGCAACGTCTGACAGAGATGGAAGGTAAACTAGGGGAAGAAAAACAAAAGCGCGATCGCCTAGAAGCAGAATTGCGCTCCGACTTACTGCGTCAACAACAACTGGAATGGGAACTTGAAAAGCTGCAAGAAACCCAAACCAAGCACCGAGAAGAACTCCTCACCGTGCAAACCCAACTCCAAACCGTTTCCGCAGAGCTACCTTCCCCCCTCCCCCCAGTCCCCGACAAGGTAGACTTAGAAGAACTCCAAAAAGAACTCCGCAGCCTTGCCAAGCGTCTCCAAGGGATGGAACCAGTTAATATGCTGGCACTAGAACAATTTGAACGCACCCAGAAACGTCTCGAAGAACTTAGTCAAAAATTACAGACATTAGAAGCCGAACGCACGGAACTATTGTTAAGAATTGAAAACTTTACCACCCTACGACAACACGCATTCAAAGAAGCATTCGACGCAGTCAATGAGAACTTCCAATCGATTTTTGCCACCCTTTCCGAAGGTGACGGCTATTTACAATTAGACAACCCAGAAGACCCCTTTAGTAGCGGTTTAAACCTAGTTGCCCATCCCAAGGGTAAACCAGTACAACGCCTAGCTTCCATGTCAGGAGGCGAAAAATCCCTCACAGCTCTCAGTTTTATCTTCGCCCTGCAAAGATACCGCCCCTCCCCTTTCTACGCTTTCGACGAGGTAGATATGTTCCTAGATGGAGCAAACGTAGAGCGATTAGCTAAAATGATTAAGCAACAAGCGCAGCAAGCACAATTTATAGTTGTGAGTTTGCGCCGTCCGATGATAGAATCAGCCGAACGCACAATCGGCGTTACTCAAGCAAGGGGAGCTTATACCCAAGTTTTAGGTATCAAGTTACAATCATCCCATACAAGCGCTTGAGTTTTTGTTAATAATAGTGTATAGATAAACCGGATTCGAGATCAGGACTCGGTATAGAATGACCTCTGAACAAACTGTTAGACGTTCCGATATATTAAACACCCAAGTAATTACCCGCGACAACGGCAAGCGAGTCGGTATCGTCAGCCAAGTCTGGGTAGATATAGATCAGCGAGAAGTTGTAGCGTTCAGCTTACGAGACAGCCTGATCTCTGTTTCTAGTATTCCTCGTTATATGTACTTGGACAAAATCAACCAAATCGGTGATGTGGTTTTAGTTGACAACGAGGATGTGATTGAAGACTTAGACCCAGAAATGTACAGTAACTTAATGAACTGGGAAGTCATCACTGAAACAGGGGAAGTATTAGGCAGGGTACGCGGTTTTAAATTCGATACGGAAAATGGTAAAATCTACTCGATTACCATTGCTTCCTTGGGATTACCACAAATTCCCGACCAGTTTTTAAGCACCTACGAACTCTCCATCGAAGAAATTGTCAGCACCGGACCAAATCGCCTGATAGTATTTGAAGGGGCAGAGGAACGAGTCACCCAATTGACAGTCGGTTTTCTGGAACGTTTGGGTATTGGTAGAGCCCCCTGGGATAATGCTGATGAGGAGTATAGTTACACTCCCCGTTCTGTTGCACCAGCAAATCAGCTTCCTAGTGGTGTACCCCTAGAACCACCCAAACAGAAAGTTCGCGCTCCCGAACCCGTAGCACGGGAAGAATGGGACGAAGATTACTATGAGGAAGAACGTCCCCGTCGTCAAGTCATGGAAGCACGTTCCTACGAGTCGATTCGCTATGAAGAAGAAGACGAAGACGACAATTGGAGCGAAGCTAGTGGCAAGGATAAATATCAAAAAGCTGCCAGTTATGAACCCCCCGCACCGAGTAAAAAATCCTACGGAGATGACTACGATGACTTTCAGGATGATTTAGATAAGGATGCGTGGGATGATGAACCAGCCAAACCTCTAAATATTCCTAAGAAAGTTAAAGAGAAGCAACCAGAATACGAAGAAGAAGGGTATTAGGAAGCATTAATTATCTAGTTACATATCTCAACCTCCTCAAAATTAGGGGAGGTTTTGTTTTGGCAATCCAGCAAAGTGCTAGGTAATAACTGTAGGAATGAATTGAGCAAATTTTTCGATAAAAATAAATCAATGACACGCTTTATACATGATCAATTTGCCAAAGATTATCTCGAAGAGTTACTGACTAATTCTATTTCAACCGCATTCCTAAGATAATACCTAACTGTACAGCAAGAATACCCAAAAAGGCGCTACCTGCCCAATAGAAAATAGCTGTGAATAAACTAGCATTTCTCCACAAATTCACACTATCAATACCGTAGGTAGAAAAGGTGGTATATGCGCCAAGAAAACCCGTAAAAATGATTAAGCTCAACTCCGGGGAAATCAGATTAACTTTCTGCACAAACACAGTGGTGAGAAACCCCATGGCGAAGCAACCAGTAACATTAATAAAAAATGTGCCGTAGGGAAAACCCGTACCAAAGCGACTAGCAAACCACAGGGTAAGATAATAACGAGTCAAAGCACCAGCGATCGCCCCCAGAGAAACAGCGATCGCCCGACGAATTTCTGGATGTTGCACCATTCTCACAACCAAAGATAATTCCCCATTTTACCTCTGAAGATAGATGCAAAAAGTAGCGGATACTCATATCAGTTCAACTCTGGAAAAAAGGCTTAAATTCTCAGGAAAATCCGCAAAATAGCTAATTATAAAGTAGGGAAACCGTACTGGATGAGAGAAAAATTTCTACCTGATATTTCTATTCCTAGATAGATAAAATCAGGGTAATCCTTAACATACCAGAGAATTTACAAAAATTATTACTTCCATGGGAAATCAATTCAAAACCCTAGTTTTACTTGCTGTCCTCAGTGCCATTTTAATTAGTATTAGTTATGCGGTAATTGGTGGTACCACAGGTATTATCGTCGGCGTTGGTTTAGCAGCAGTCACTAATTTATTATCTTGGTATCAATCAGATAAAATTGCCTTGGCAGCATACCAAGCTCAACCAGTGTCTGCCCAAGAAGCACCAGGACTTTATCAAATGGTAGAACGACTGGCAAGACGAGCAAATTTACCTATGCCTGGGGTATATATTGTACCTAGTCAAGCAGCAAATGCCTTTGCCACTGGGCGCGATCCCGAACACGCAGCAGTTGCCGTCACAGAAGGTATTTTAAATATTTTACCCGCCGATGAGTTAGAGGCAGTCATTGCCCATGAACTTACCCACGTTGCCAACCGTGACACCCTAACTCAAGCAGTTGCCGCTACCATTGCCGGAGCCATATCTTTCCTCGCGCAAATGGTAAGTTACAGCGCTTGGATGACAACTGGTTCCCGCGATAGAGCTACGCTCCGCCTGGAAGGCGATCGCCAAAACGCCAATCCCCTAGGTATACTCCTGACAGTTATACTCGCTCCCATCTCTGCGACTATCATTCAATTAGCCATTTCCCGTACCCGTGAATTTGCGGCAGATGCAGGAGCAGCCAAACTCACAGCGAATCCTCGCGCTTTAGCCAAAGCACTCCAAAGGTTAGAAGCTAACGCCCGAAATATACCCATGCAGGCAAATCCAGCCTTTGAACCCCTGTTAATTACTAACGCTGCCACAGGGCAATTCCTCGGCAATTTGTTCTCTTCTCACCCATCTACAGAAGCACGGGTGGCAGCATTGTTGAAAATAGAAGAACAACTAATTACAAATTAGTGATTGACTGTCTACAAATTGGAATTAGGAATCTCAATAATAAACTCAGTGTATTTGCCAACTTCTGACTCCACACTGAGTTTACCACCATGCCTATTCTCGATGATTTCTTGAGCAATCGAAAGTCCTAAACCTGTACCTTTGCCAACATTTTTAGTTGTAAATAAATGGTCAAAAATTCGTGTTTTTATCTCATCCGGAATACCTGCACCATTATCACGAATTTTGATGGTAAAGAATTGATTATCCCCACTCATTGCCGTAGTAATTGTAATCACATTCGGATGGCTTTTGATATCAGCATAGGAGCGCCCCTGGTTCGCTTCATCAAAAGTATCAATGGCGTTAGCAATCAGATTCATAAATACTTGGTTGAGTTGCCCCAGAAAACATTCTACCCGATTGACAGAACTGTAATTTTTGACAATTTCAATCTGAGGGCGATGTTCATTAGCTTTCAGACGATGCTGGAGAATCATTAAAGTACTGTCAATCCCCTCATGAATATTGACTGCAACTTTGGAGTCGGTATCACTACGAGAGAAAGTTCGTAGGGAAGTGCTGATATTTTTAATGCGATCGCAACCAACTTGCATCGAATCAACCATCTTGGGCAAATCTGCCAAAATGTAATCTAAATCAATATCTTCCGCATGCTCGGCAATCTCGGATTCTGACTTACCCTCTTGGTATAGCTGCAAATGTTCCAAAATATCTTGTAAGTTTTGTTTGATTTCCTTGAGGTTGCCAGAAATAAAGCCAATGGGATTATTAATTTCGTGAGCAACACCCGCTACTAAGTTACCCAAGGCAGACATTTTTTCATTTTGAATTACCTGAATTTGGCTTTGTTGTAAATCTTGTAGCGCTTTTCTTAAATCACCCTCAGCTTGGATACGTCTGATACACAAGGAAATTTCACTAGATACTAAAAAAAGAGTGTGTAAAACTTGTTCTGATAACTTTTGTCGGGAAAACATAGCAATCACACCCACCAATTGCTCACCCACAATCAGAGGATAACCAGCAAAAGCCATCATCCCCTCACGTTTTGCCCATTCTTTATCACCAACACGGGGATCGCTTAAAACATCATTCGTCAGGTGTGGTTCTTTTTCTTCAGCAATCAAGCCAATCTTAAATTTACCCACAGGCACACAGCGATGGGGTCCATCGATATGAGTATACATCCCCGCACTAGCTTTTAATTCCAAGACATTTTCCTGGGGATTTAACAGCCAAATCCTTGCAAAAGCCGCATTTAGGTATTGAACGACAACTTCTGTAAACTCTTGTAACGTTTTGGATAAATTCTCAGCACGGGAAGAAATATTACTGATAGCTGCTCGAAATGCCAATATATTTGTCTGCTCTGTCAGTAAATAGGAGTCAGCAATCACCTCGGCGTGCATCTGAGCGTTTCTTACCATCTCTCCATGGGTAAGTATGGGATTTGTTTGGGGTGATGGGGGATAAACGCCAATATTCATGTTATCCCAGGGAATTTCGTTGGGAGTGATGCTTCCTAAGACAAGAGGTTTTTCGAGGTTAGAATCATCAATCCAATTTCTACACTTGCCCACCATTCCCAGACTACTGGGGGTAGTATAGTCAAAAACTTGCGGCAGTTCCATCGCCATTGTTGGGAACACAATTTCCCCCACCCCTTGATATAATCGCCTGCGAGCAGCATTATGGGGTTTTGTACATACCCTCAAAGTCGGTAAATCTAAAGAAATGTTTACCATCCAACTTTCCTGAATTTTTTACATACCATATAGATATAGATTTCCCTTTTTTCAGGAGAATATTTGCAATTTGCCAGTAGAAACTGGAATTTTGCGAAAAATGGCAGATAAATCTCCCGAAAATGGCTAGAAAGTCCCCACCAGAAAGGTTAGGAGATTTTCTCATGCTGAAAACAAAAAATTTTCCCCTTAGCTTAAATCTCTTTTCTTAAAAAGGAATGGGAATAGGAGCAGCTGATGCTAGATAATGAAAAAGCTTTAACCCCTAAAGAATAAAGTAGAGAAACTGTTCAGACTTGAGCTTTGATACTTTATCCTTGAAAAGGCTTATATTTGTAAATCTAGCGCGAAGAATCAGAACTAGTACCTATGCGAACTCACTATTGCGGCGAACTCCGCTCCTCACACATTGGAGAAACTGTCACCTTATACGGATGGGTAGACCGTCGCCGCGATCATGGGGGCGTGATATTCTTAGATTTGCGCGATCGCTCTGGCACAGTGCAAATTGTCAGCGATCCCCAACGCACACCAGATTCCTACGAAGAGGCAAACGCCCTCCGCAATGAGTATGTTGTGGAAATTACAGGTAGAGTCACCCAACGCCCGGAAGAATCCCTAAATAGCCGTATTCCTACCGGGGAAGTAGAAATCTACGCAGATAAAATTACACTGTTAAATGCGGTGCGCAAGCAGTTACCTTTCCAAGTATCCTCGGCAGATACGGAACCTGTACGGGAAGAGCTGCGCTTAAAATATCGTTACCTAGATTTGCGGCGCGATCGCATGGCGAAGAACCTCCAACTGCGCCACCAAGTCGTCAAATCCATCCGCCGCTACCTGGAAGATGTGGAAGGATTTATGGAAGTGGAAACCCCCTTCCTCACCCGCTCTACCCCCGAAGGAGCCAGAGACTATATCCTTCCCAGTCGCGTCAACCCCGGTGAATGGTTTGCCCTACCCCAATCACCCCAACTATTCAAGCAGTTACTCATGGTTTCTGGATGTGATAGATACTACCAGGTAGCTCGGTGTTTTCGCGACGAAGATTTACGAGCAGACAGACAACCAGAATTCACCCAATTAGACATGGAGATGAGTTTCATGTCCTTGGAAGAAATCATCGAACTGAATGAAAAGCTCGTCTGTCATATTTTCCAAAATATCAAGGGTATAGAAGTATCACGTCCTTTCCCCCGCCTTACCTACGCCGAAGCCATGGCACGGTATGGCAGCGATAAGCCAGATACCCGTTATGGTTTAGAACTGGTAGATGTTTCCGATATCCTCAAAGATAGTGGTTTCAAAGTCTTTAACGAGGCGATCGCCAAGGGGGGAATCGTCAAAATCCTCCCCATTCCTCACGGCAATGATGCCATTTCCAACGTCCGCATCAAACCGGGTGGAGATATCTTCAAAGAGGCAAGTGAGGCTGGAGCTAAGGGATTGGCTTACATCCGGGTACGGGAAAATGGCGAAATCGACACCATCGGCGCAATTAAAGATAACCTGACACCGGAACAAAAACAGGAAATTCTCCAACGCACCAACGCCCAACCTGGACATTTACTCCTCTTTGGCGCAGGAGACGGGGCAACTGTCAATAAGACCTTGGATAGATTACGCCAATATACAGCCAGGGAATTCAATTTAATTGATAGCCAGAAAATTAACCTGTTGTGGGTAGTAGACTTCCCCATGTTTGAGTGGAACCCAGGGGAGAAACGTCTAGAAGCTCTGCACCACCCCTTCACCGCACCCCACCCCGATGATTTAGACGACCTGAAAACCGCCAGAGCGCAAGCCTATGACCTAGTATTGAATGGGTTAGAAGTGGGAGGTGGTAGTCGGCGGATTTACCAACGGGAAATTCAAGAACAGGTATTTGAGGCGATCGGTTTATCCCCCGAAGAAGCACAAAATAAATTTGGGTTCCTCCTGGAAGCTTTTGAATACGGTACACCCCCCCACGGTGGAATTGCCTACGGTTTAGATAGGTTGGTGATGCTGCTCACAGGTGAAGAATCGATTCGAGATGTCATTGCCTTCCCCAAGACGCAACAAGCACGCTGTTTGCTTACCGATGCACCCTCCAGTGTGGATGACAAACAGTTGAAGGAATTACAGGTTGCTTCCACCTTTAAACCGAAAGTTTAGTTATAGGGTGACTGTATTTGATTTTTGGGCGTTGCATAGTGAGGTTTCTGCTATGCAATGCTCATAATGCAGTTCTACTAAGATAAGAAAAAATGGGCGTTACTGAATCGGAGTATGAATTTGAATTTTTGCCATGATTGAACAATGATTATTTGTGTCTTTGCGCCTCTGAGTGAGACACATTCATACTTTCAATCAGCAACGCCGTTAAATTACTAAGACACTTAAGTCTGCGTTGCTTAAATGTGCTCCAGTGAAATCAACGTCACTCAAATTAGCTTTTAAGTGAGCAATCGGATGTTTGGTAATAACATCAACCTAGCTCTGACGAGGGTTATGCTCCAGGTTTGAAATAGTCAAGCAGGCGATCGCTGTTACTAAACCTAGAAAAATTTGAGAGATTTTCATATACTTTTATTAGTATTGCTGAGGAATTAAGAATATATTTTTTGTTTTAACCAATCGGCGATCGCCTGATTCACTGGCTCTACACATTCTGCCATAACTAGATGTCCGGCATTGGCAAAATGTAAATGAGTCGCGTTTATGAAGTGACTTGCTAACTCGTGTCCCATTTTTTGGGTAAACATGGCGTCTTTTCCCGCAGTAATGACTAAAATTGGAATATATAAATTCTTGGGTAATGGATGACGGACAAAAAAGTTATATTCCCAAAAAATCTCTAAAGCTTTGTAAGTATCAAAATCAGTTGGTACTGGGTTTTCGATAAAAAACTGCTCCATAACGCTGTGACGGTAAGAACTGGAAAGGAAGTTATTAAAGACTCTTTAATATAGCTTTTATCACTTTGATGAGATACTAAATCACCACTCCCCATAGACACGGAGCCGCTTATTGCAGAGTAACCTCTCCCTTCAACCAACTTAGAGCATCGGTTGGTAAATTTTCCCATATCCAAGGGTTGAAACTTGATTATTGCTAATTTATTTCCCTTTGGGGATTTTCTGAGATTCCCAGAAATGACGTAGTAAATAGATAAAAACTGTAACATTGAGTATTAATATTACCAGCTTTAATGGTGTAATTCCTTGAATTAATTCAAATATTTCTACTGGAATAGTCATGCCAACTATTACTAAAACAAAAATTATTGCCCATCGTTGCTCATACCACAAACCAATCGCTTCAATGGCATTGACAACTGCATATATGGCAAATCCTATATCACTTAATTTCAGGGTTTTAGGATTGATGTTAATTAACGTATGGAGAAAAAATTCTACAAGTGGCAATTTACTCTCTAACAGATAAGATGATGAAAATTCAGCCAATTTGTCATGATTTTTTAACGCTAGTAGTAAAGCAATAGAAGTGACAGCTAGTAAGGAGGCTGTAAAAATTTTGTAAATAATAATTGCTAATAAAGCACGATTACGCTTGATTTTCATCGCATAAATTACTATTTATTGTAGATAATCTACCAAGTCACAGAACATTTCTCAGCCTAAAAATTAGACTTGTATAAGTGATTAATTATTAATTATTTTGACATATAGGTGATGCGAAGACTCTGTATAAGCAGCAGTAAAGACATAATTGCCATGAAACCACCCCAAAACCAGTAGGGTAAAAATAATTGTTGTTGAATCTGGGCTGTATCAGAAAGTCCGAGGGAACCAGCACTATAACTAAACAAATAATTTAATTGATGGTAGGTGCTAACACAAGCTTGTACACCTAGAAATTGCACAGTAAAATTTTTTAACCAGTTACTACCTTTAAAAGCAATAGCTAAAATGGCTATACCCAATAAGGGTATTAATATTAAACCTAATAAAGAACGCACCCAGATAATCACGGAAAGCAGGAGTAAACTCCCTAATATCTTTAAACTCAAATTTGCTGCTCTGTGACTACGAGAAGCCACAATCAAAGTTGCACCAGCGATGGGTGGTCCCATGGGACCTGCTGCGGCAATTAAAGCACGGCGAATGGGGTCGAAGGAATAGGGAATCGCATATCTGGCAAATCCAGAACCATCTGCAAAAATCTGCAATTGGTCAAATCTTCCGCCTAATACTTGTGCTGTTAATCCATGACTCATTTCGTGAAACCAGGTTGCCAGAATTGTGAAGGGGTATAGAATGTAATTCCCCCAGGGAATTTGCCAAAGTACAGCAGTGGCGATCGCCGCTACAATTAACCAAGTCAAACTCTGGGAGCGATCGCCTAGATTAAGTTGACGAATAGCAGCAAATTCTTCTTTATTTCCTGGTTCTTGCATGAGTCACTTTCCTGAAACTACCCCAACAAAGAATTTTGACCTTTTCCCATCCTAGCGAGACTCACTGAAATTGTGTAGCCATGGGGTAATCATCTAGTAGTGTTGTTGTAGAAGTCATTTCATGATAAGTAGTTTCTCCCAAATTAATTTGAATTTGTGGACCAGAACGAGCTAAACGAAAAATCACACCATCAGTAATTGGTATTTTTTCAATGGCTTTACCATCAACGTAAGTTCCATTAGCTCCAAAACTGACAACGTGCCAAATCTCTTGGATACGTCGCACTTCTACATGACGACGGGAGACTACAGCACTATATAAAACGACATCGTTATCTATTGCCCTACCAATGCGAATAACTGACTCATCATCCGCAAAAGTCCAGCTTTGTGCTGGAATGGGTTGTAATGGGTGCAGCAGAGTAAGTGTAATCACGCTCTATGCTTGTATAAAATCTCCTCCACTATAACTCATAGGATTTTAATTGGTATTCAGGGAGAAAGCTGGCTTCCGCCATAAGTTTGGACTAGTACAACTGGCGCTGAGTTTTATCAAAGTCCGAACGGGAGCAGGGAGAAGAAAGAGTTGCCAATCTTTTCCCCATTACACGTTCGACTTACCTCACGGCAAGCATTCCCCATCCCTAATTAGGAGATTTGAAATAAAAATGTCACCATGTCTCCCTTCCCAAGACTGATGCGATCGCCTGTGCGTAAGCGGTGACGATTTCCTGGTAATAATGGCAAATTGTTGATATAAGTCCCGTTAGAACTACCAACATCTTCAATATAATGAGCATCCCCTTCAATGCGAATATCCGCATGAATACGGGAAACAATCTCAGAACTGGGAAACCCAGATACATCTACATCCGGAGGAATACGGTCATTTGGTTTGCCAATATGTACAACTGATAAATTTTGGGGTAGCTCGATTTGTCTGTCAGTTTGTACGTGTACCAAACGGGCTGTGATTTGTTGCAGTCTGGTACTGGATGGCACCACGGGAACGGGTTCTGGTGCGGGTTCCGGTGCGGGTTCTGGTACGGGTTCCGGTGCGGGTTCCGGTGCGGGTGCTTCGGCAACGACGGGTGCAGGTTCAGGAGCAACAGGTGCAGGTTCCGGCGCAGTTTCCGGGGCAGGTTCCGGTGCGGGGGCGGGTGGTATAGTCACGGGTGCCGCCGCAATTGGTGGCAGACTGGCTTCTGTTGAGACTTCCACAGCACCAGGGGTAGATACCATGGTTGGCGGCATAGGTGCAGGCTCTGCGGCGGCTGGAACTGGTATTGGTTGCACTGGTGCTATTTCTGGAGGAAGGCTGACGGCGGTTTCCTGGGGGATATCGGGCGCAATGGTTGCTGCAACGTTTGCTACATGGGCGCGTAAGTGATAACCACACTGACCGCAGAAGGATGCATCTGCCTGCACAGTCGCTCCACAGTTAGGACAAATAGTAGTTGCTGGTAAGGGCGTGTAACAAGCTTCACATTGAACAGCGCCATCAGGGTTAGGGTGATTACAGTTAGGGCAGACGATCATGGAGATAAGCCTTTGTTCTAGATCATCGTAAAATAAATGCTGGCAAGCAGAGCGGCAGCTCTAGCTTCCGATTTTAACAATTAGTTTTGAAGGCGGAAGGGGCAAATTATGAAGTATAAAGTTATGAAGTGTAAATTCTCTTATTCTTCATGACTTTGCCTTTTGCCTTCATCAGTTTATCTGGACTTCACTGCCAGCTGCCGCATCCAGAAGCCACCAAAGTTCACCTTGTGGTTGAATTAGGCGGGATGGATAGGTAGATTCATCTGCCACTGGGGCAAAAACTTGAGCTAGAGCAGGTTTTTTGTTAGCGCCAGCAACTACAAACATAACGCAATGGGCGGCATTAATGAAGGGATAGGTGAAGGTAATGCGCTGATTTTCGTCTTTATTACCGACTGTTACCAGGCGATCGCCTACTTTTAACGCTTCAGTGTGGGGAAATAAGGATGCTGTATGGGCATCATCTCCCATACCTAATAAAATCACATCTAATGAGGGAAAAGTACCAGGTGCGGATTGGAAAAATTCTCGCAGTTGCTGCTCGTGTTTTGCCGCAGAAATGGCGGGATCGCCGTCTTGGGTGGGTATTGCGTGGATGTTTTCAGCTGGGATAGCTACGTGATCTAACCAGGCAAGACGTGCCATTCGTTCGTTACTATCAGGGTGATTGGGTGGAACATAGCGTTCATCTCCCCAAAAGACATGGATTTTATCCCAGGGTAAATTCTGCTGGGCGATCGCCTCGTATAGGGGTTTGGGTGTACTTCCACCTGCTAAGGCAATAGTAAATCTTCCCCGTTGGGCGATCGCTATCTGCATTTTCGCCAGAATTAATTCTAGCGATCGCGCAATTAATGCTGTTTGATTTGTGAGAACTTCAACCTTTCTATTCATTTCACGATCATTACGACTTCCAGCATTACCATACCGGACTTCGATGAATCTGACTGTTCAGCTTTTGAAACTTTTAAGGTTGACAGTTGAGACAAAAACATCTTTTCCCCTCTAAATGCTTGCACCTCAACCCTGATATAAATCATTCCAGTCAGCGATCGCCTCTCGTTGTAATGCTAATAATTGTTGAATTCCTTTTTCCGCAAAATCTAGGAGTTGATTTAACTGAGTGCGACTAAAACAACCTTCCTCCGCAGTTCCTTGCACCTCGATAATTCCTAAATGTTGATTCATCACCACGTTGAAATCCACTGCTGCGGCAACATCTTCGGGATAATTTAAATCTAGAAATGCTTCTTGCTCTAATAATCCTACGGAAATCGCAGCTACTTGTCCAACTAATGGCGATCGCGTTAATATTCCCTTTTGTAATAGAAAAGAAATCGCATTTGCCAGGGCAACAAAACCCCCCGTAATCGCTGTGGTACGAGTTCCAGCGTCTGCTTGCAGTACATCTGCATCTACTGTTAAAGTCCGTTCACCTAATAAATCTAAGTCTACAGCTGCCCGTAAACTCCGCCCAATCAAACGCTGAATTTCTTGAGTTCTACCCGAAAGTTTCAACAATTCTCGTTCCTGCCGTTGCTGGGTTGCACTTGGCAACATTCGATACTCAGCAGTCAGCCATCCTCTACCAGTTCCGGCGAGAAACTTGGGAACCCCTTCTGTAACACTTACTGTACAAAGCACCTGAGTTTCACCACATTTTGCCAATACCGAACCAGGAGCATAACGAGTAAAATTTTGTACAAAGCTGACAGGACGTAATTCATGGGGTTGTCTACCGTCGGGACGTTGCCAAACCATGGGAGTAGCCTCAAAGTATTTAGTTAGTCATATTCTCCCTCATCTTTATGTTGCAAGAATTTGAGATTTCCTGAATCTATTAGGAGAGAAAAATCACCCTTGGGAGCTATCCAGGAGAGTAATAATATTCATTTGTACTGCTTCTGGTTGTTGATCACCATTAATTGTCAGCAAGCGACGACGGCGATCGTAGTATTCTAGGATGGGGACAGTACAGTCATAAAAAAGCTCTACCCGTTTTTGTACGATTTCCGGTTCATCGTCAGGTAGAGAACGTTCTAAGGAACGGTTAACCATCACAGCTTCTGGTACTTGTAGGTAAATAGCCCAATTTAGCTGTTGTTGTAAATCATCTAAGAGAAAATCCAATTCCTCCGCTTGAAACGCTGTGCGAGGATATCCTTCGAGAATCCAACCATTACTGACATCTGATTTTTTCAGGCGATCGCGGATGAGTTCAATCATGATTTCGTCGGGTACAAATTCCCCTCTCTCCACATAGGGTTGAACAACACACCCTAAATCTGTAGGATTCACCTCAGTACAGTGGGAACTTTGTTCCATAGCATCTCGCAGAATTTCCCCAGTGGAAATCAAAGGAACAAGAAAGTCTCTACTTAACCTTTGTGCTTGGGTACTTTTCCCAGAACCCGATCCACCAATAATTACTAGTCTCACAAAAATTTACTCCTCCCACACCAGTTATGATTTATCAGTTCCCTAGACAAACTTTCTATACTTGTTTTTCCCAAACAGACAGGAAATTACACATCTAGACAATCAAAATATTCGGAAATTTGTACTAATTTTCTGGCACTTGCGAAGCAATACTTCCTGGAATATTCTCTGTTCTAATTTTTACTGACTTTTTCATGGCTATCGGTAAGATACAATCTCAATCATCAACCATGCTATCTTGCCTGAATGGCGATGCGTAGTCCATTACCTGTTCCCCATCATCAAATTACTAGGTAATATTTGTGTCCCAAACTTCCATTAGTCGCGTATTCTCTTCACTTGACTAAAAGTAAACCAAATGGTTGACTAAATAATGCACCTTGTAATCAATAACTTCATTCCATAAGTAAAAAAAATTTTTTTGCTTCCGTAAAATTTCTTGATTGTAATTTTTAGAACATTTATCTATGGTTGCCCAGCTAGAAACCCCCCGTGGAAACTCGACCCTTAGCTTACCTTATAACCTAGAAGGACTCGTACAAGTTTTCACCAGCACTCACCGTAACTTTTTTACTGGGGTAATGGCACAAACACTGAGAATCGCTGGTCAAGGTACGCCAGTCCTAATAGTACAGTTTCTCAAGGGTGGTATTCGCCAAGGACATGATCGCCCCATCCAATTAGGGCAAAATTTGGATTGGATTCGTTGTGACTTGCCTCGTTGTATTGATACAGCCCAACTTGATGATGTCGAAGCTGAGTCTTTAGAAAAATTGTGGCAACATACACAAAAAGTCGTCTGTGAAGGTAAGTATTCTCTCGTTGTCTTGGATGAGTTAAGTTTGGCAATTAGCTTTAATTTGATTCCAGAGGCGGAGGTCTTAGCCTTCTTGACAAAAAGACCTAATTATGTAGATGTAATTCTCACAGGTACGGAAATGCCGAAGTCAATTTTAGATATGGCTGATCAAATTACAGAAATTCGTCGCAGTCATCAACCGTAGGGGGTAATGAGTAGGGAGTCTCCCAATACCATGTGGCGACTACACCAAAAAGCCGTCCTAGAAGGATGTGACTTGAATCCCGTTTTTCGGTCATACTGACTGAACATTGAGTCAGCACAGCATAACCATTACTTTCAGCCAGCCGTTGCCAAGCTTGTGCCGAGTCGGTACAATGTAGATACTCTGTATATACATTCCTTTCAGAATTAGATTGCAAAAATTTAACGAATCTAGAGATAAGGTTCAACCTATGGTTGCGACAGTTGCTAAGTGGGGGAATAGTTTAGCTGTTCGGATTCCCCAGCATGTAGCCAAAGAGATTCAGTTAACTGAAGGTGCTGAGGTCGATCTTGTGGTGATCGACGGTAATCTAGTGATCAAACCTAGGCTTCGTAGACGCTATTCCTTGGAAGAGTTAGTTGCCGCCATCACACCAGAGAATTTACATTCAGAAGTTGAGACTGGAGTCGCTGCGGGGAATGAAGTTTGGTAGCTTCAACAGAGCGCTATATTCCAGACAGAGGACACATCGTTTATCTAGACTTTGATGCCACTAAAGGTCATGAACAACGGGGAACCCGACCTGCCTTTGTGATTTCACCTCGTAGTTACAATGCAAAAAGCTCCCTAGCATTGTTTATGCCTATTACTAAACAGCAAAAGGGGTATCCCTTTGAGGTTCCCTTGCCCCTTGAGCTACAAATTCAAGGGGTAATACTGGCTGATCAAATCAAGTGTCTAGACTGGAAAGTCCGTGACATTCAGTTTGTTGAAACTGTTCCAGAAAGTTTGATTGAGGAGGTACAGGCAAAAATTGAGCCACTAATCTTGTAGAGATTAGACTTTACAGAAAAATCTACTAAAGATGTTGCATTGCCGTTTAATTTTGTTGATCAGATATTAAGAGTTTTCGATGATTTAGGTACAAGGAACAACCTGATAGGACAACTATCAGCTCCCATCTGTTCTCTGCTGGGATTTCGATGCATTCCCAAACCCTGACTATGAATGAAATACTACTGTTATTAAGGGTAAAAAGGCGAGTAATAATCCGTAGGAAAAAGTTGTATTAATTTCCTCCGATGCCGATTGTCCTAATAGTGCCTCAATCCGTTGCTCTAAGCGGTCAACACCACTAGAACCAAGGGCAGCGCAACAAATTTCTGACTCCACAAAGGGGGTACTAGCTACGTATAACAGCGACTCTGCCAGTAAAATTCTATCCACCTGGGCAGCAGCATAGGCATCGGCACGGAGTTCTCGCAATACCAGTAACTCTTGCCAGAGAGCGTGACTTTGGGGTAGCCAAGCAGTACAATTGCGTATCCATCCTAACCAGAAGAACCAGAAGGTATCACGGTAATGGTAATGTCCTTGCTCGTGGGCAAAAACCGTGGCTAAATGCTCCTCTGACAGGGTTTCTAGTAGTCCCTCGCTGACGACTAATTCGGGTTGCCAAAAGCCAATTTGCCCTGCAAACAGGGATTTAGTGGTTAACAGTCGAATATTTTTGCCGCCAATATTAACTAGGGGGTAGCTGCGAGCCAATTTCACAGATTGCCAACCTTGTCTAGCTAATTTGATGCACAAAACGGCGAAGATTGCCAAATACCCTAGGGAAATTACGTAACTTAGACATCCTGTTTGGATACCACCCATTTGTCCTTGGGGTCCCATGTATAACAGGGCGATCGCCGTCATGAAAATTAACAGTGGGGGAAAGAGAAAGGCAAATAGGGTTTTGTGCCAGCGTACACCCCAAGGAGCAGTGCTAGGAGTCCAAAAATATCGATACAGGTAAGCCGCGCTCAGGGTAGAAAATATAATTAGCAAGTGCATTATGATTCCTCCCTAGCTTCCCTAGCAGCTTGAATACGTTTGGCGATCGCCTGAATTTTTTCGGAAGCGACATCATCCAGACTGTCTGCAAATGCTGCGACAACATCGGGATTACCCACCGCTAAAAACTTGTGTAACTGTTCATGGGCTTTAATCATCTCAGCTTGTAGCTTACTGACTAATGGTCGCCAATAGAAAGCACGTCCCTTTTTATCACAAGCGAGCCAACCCTTTTCAGTCAATCGACGTAGGACAGTTGTAACGGAAGTATAAGCTAATTCCCGGTTGGGGTCAGCCAGAATGCGATCATGGACATCTTTGACTGTAACAGAACCGAGTTCCCAAACGATACTTAAAATTTCTGCCTCCAAGGGACCAAGGGACAGTTGTTTGGGACGATAGTCAGGTAGAGGAGCCATAGTTGAATTGTAAATCTAGTGTGAAAATGGGGAATTGGGTAATCATGAAGTTCATTCTTGCCATTTGCCCCAAGATATAGTTAAAAAATTACCCTTAATTATGATATTTATCAGATTTTCGCTGATATTACAGTTACAAATTTACTAGTTTGGGTCATGGGTCATAGGAAAATATCCTTTTCCCTTAACCTTTCCTCCCTAAAACCTTTTAATTGCACTACGAAATCATGTCTATTTTTTTCCACGAACAATTACATCGTACTCCTGAACTGATACAGAAGATGCGAGAATTTCCCGTGACTGTATGTGGTGGGGGTGCTTTGGGTGGAAATATTACCGAGAATTTGGCACGCTCCGGTTTTGCAAAACTGCGGGTGATTGACCGCGATCGCATTGAGGAACGCAACCTTTCTACCCAACCATATTACCGTTCTGATATCGGCGCTTACAAGGCAAAAATTCTTACCAACTCTCTCTACCGTGCATTAGGTGTCACCATTGATGGGCAAACAAAAGAATTAACAGCTCAAAATGCTGGACAATTACTAGGGAATAGCTCTCTGGTGGTGGATACCTTTGATAATAGTGGTAGTCGGCAAGCAGTCACAGACTTTTGTACCCATTCCCCAATACCTTGCCTCCATGTAGGTTTAGCTAGTGGATACGGGGAAATTCTCTGGAATTCTGTTTACCGTGTTCCCTCCCCAGCAAATGATGATGTTTGTGACTACCCCCTAGCAAGAAACTTGGTAAATTTGGTGGTAGCTGTTGCCTGCGAGGTGATAATTACCTTTATTGCTACGGGAAAACAACAAAATTACACCGTCACCCTAGGTGATTTTGCCGTCAAGCCATTTACTGTGTAAAGTTGAGAAAACTAGTTCTCTATAGTTAAAATGTCCCCTAGGAACTGAAATCATATTACTTATGTCAGGAAGTCACGATTCTGAGTCCAAAAACTTGGAGCCAAATCAGCAAGAACAACGTCGTGCCGCACTTCAAGAGTTCCTGGAGTCCCTCGAACAACTAGAAGATATTCTCCAGGAAGAGGAAAATGAGCCAATCCCCACACCACCGATTGTGGAATCCCACGAATCAAAGGAAAATCCTGGTGCGATTGATTTGGCAGCTTGGGAAGATGCAGTGGCTGATATTGAGCAGTATATGGCGAAGAAGAAGGGGAAAGAAAAGGGTTAATCGATTTGAATTCTATCTTTTTAATTCAATATTGGGATATGATTCCCCACGACTGGGAGCCGTGGGAGTATCAATGTATTAGCTGCCTTCTCGGAGTTTATCGAGAACGCTTCTATCTTCTAGGGTAGAGGTATCGCCGGAGACTTCCTGACCAGATGCAAGGTTTCGTAATAGGCGACGCATGATTTTACCAGAGCGGGTTTTGGGTAGAGCATCGGTGAACCGAATTTCTCCCGGACGGGCGATCGCCCCAATTTCTTGGACAACGTGTTGCTTGAGTTCCTTGTTTAACTCTTCACTGGCATTTTTACCGCCTTCTAAGGTGACAAAAGCAACTATTTCTTCTCCCTTCAAATCATCGGGTTTGCCGACAACTGCGGCTTCAGCCACGGCGGGGTGGGAAACTAAAGCAGATTCAATTTCCATAGTTCCTAGGCGATGACCTGCCACATTTATCACATCATCGACACGACCCATGACCCAGAAGTAACCATCTTCGTCTTTTCTGGCTCCATCCCCAGCAAAGTACACATACTTGCCATCTTGGGGGGGGATATGTTCCCAGTAGGTGCGACGGAAGCGATCGTCATCACCGTAGACAGTCCGCATCATGCTGGGCCAGGGATGGCGTACAACTAAATATCCGCCTTCGTTATCACCGACAGAACTGCCGTCTAAATCCACCACATCGGCGAGAATACCGGGGAAAGGACGGGTTGCGGAACCGGGTTTAGTCGGAATTGCTCCAGGCAAGGGGGTAATCATGATGCCGCCGGTTTCTGTTTGCCACCATGTATCGACGATTGGGCAACGTTCCCCGCCTATTATCCTATGATACCACATCCAGGCTTCTGGATTAATTGGTTCGCCAACTGTTCCTAGTAAGCGCAGAGATGATAAATTTCTGGCTTTGGGTAGATGCTCACCCATTTTTATAAAGGCACGGATGGCGGTAGGTGCAGTATAAAATATTGTGACACCGAGCTTTTCAATAATGTCCCACATACAACCCGGATTGGAAGCACGGGGCGCTCCTTCATACATGACAGTGGTGGCACCGTTGGAGAGGGGACCGTAGACAATATAACTATGCCCCGTAATCCAACCGACATCAGCAGTACACCAATATACGTCGGTGTCATTCAAGTCAAAAATCCACTTGGTTGTCATGTGGGTGTAGAGGTTGTAACCACCAGTACTATGAACAACTCCCTTCGGTTTGCCTGTACTGCCAGAGGTGTAGAGAATGAAGAGCATATCTTCACTATCCATGGGTTCAGCTGGGCAATCTGCGGAAACACCCTTTTGTAAATCATGCCACCAATGGTCACGCCCTGGCTCCATAGCAACGGTTTGTTTGGTACGCTCCACAACCAAGACATTTTCCACCGAGGGAACTGCACCATCATCCAAGGCTTTATCTACCTGTTCTTTGAGAGCTACAATAGCATCCTTGCGCCAACCACCATCGGCAGTGATGACTAATTTTGCCTGAGCATCGATTAATCTATCCCGTAAGGCTTCTGCACTGAATCCCCCAAATACTACACTATGGGGTGCGCCAATTCTCGCACAGGCTAGCATAGCGATCGCCGCTTCTGGAATCATGGGTAAATAAATCCCTACGCGATCGCCCTTTTTCACACCCAATTGTTTGAGTACATTGGCAAACTGACAGACTTCTCGATGTAACTGTGCGTAGGTAAGGGTGCGAGAGTCTCCGGGTTCACCTTCCCAAATAATTGCGGCTTTATTTTTTCGCCAAGTTGTCAGGTGTCTATCTATGCAGTTGTAGGAAATATTGATTTTCCCGTTGACAAACCACTTCGCAAAGGGGGGTTGCCAATCGAGGATGGTATCCCACTTTTGAAACCAGTGTAATTCTGTTTCTGCCAGTTCTGCCCAAAATTGTTCGGGATTGGCTTTAGCTTTGGCGTAGAGTTGCTCGTAGTCTGCCAAACTTTTAATTTGGGCATTTTGAGAAAAGTCTGCTGTGGGGGCAAATAAGCGCTTTTCCTGAAGGATTGATTCTATCGTCGGTTGAGACATAACGACTTCAATGGGGTGTATCTGAAACTATTCTGTACTTAAAGCTACTAGATTAGTATTACTTTTTCAAAAGCCTTTGCCGCATTCGAGTCACAAAAATGTTGATTTCTGGGAGTCTCATGGTAGTGGCGATCGCCCCAAAAACTACCAAACCGATGATCCCCGATAGGCTAAGTTGCAATAATTGAATGATTAAACCTTCCTTACCCAGGAATCTCTGCAATATTTCCAGGGTTCCATAACTAGCAAATCCGGCGATCGCGCTACCGACTGTTAAGCCGAAAATCGGTATTGCCCATTCTCGAATCGGTAAACCATTTAACTTCCGATTCAGGACAAATAACAGCATGATTACGGAACAGCAATTGACGCTGACGGTGGCTAAAACTAATCCAGGAGCGCCGAAGGGTTTAATTAAGATGTAATCCAGAAGAGCATTCAGCAAGATATTAATCATACTGATGCGAAAGGGTGTTTCCCCATCCCCCAAAGCATAAAATACCCTAACCAGTACATCCCTTCCTAAATAGACAAACATCCCAATCCCATTGGCAATCAGTAAAGATGCAACTAGGGCAGAATCCTGTACCTTAAAAGCACCCCGCTCATAAACTATCCGCACAATCGGCACGGCGAGGGTAATCATTAACGCCCCTAGGGGTAACATGGTAAAGGCAGAGAGTAATAATCCTTGGCGAATCCTGGCTTTGAGTTCATCCCAGTCTTGGGGATCGGTAAGACGGGAAAATAGGGGTAGTAGGGGTACAAGAATCACGTTAGAAATGATTCCCAGGGGAGTTTGTACTAGTAAACCTGCATTCGCTAAACCCGCAGCAACCCCAGTGATGGGAATCAGGGAAGCAAAGAATAAATCTGTGTAAAGGTTAATTTGCAGCATTCCAGAGGAGAAAGTTGCTGGAAGCATAATTTTCATTACATCTCCTACCCCTGGTTGGCGAAAATCGAACCGCAAACGTAGCGCACCTAAACCAGATTTTACCTGGGCAACAACTTGCACCACCCACTGTAAAATTGCCCCAATCAACACACTCCCTGCAAGCACCATCCCCCCCTGGAGGGCAAATTCCGCAGAGCTAATTTTGCTACCTAGCTGTATGTAGAGAATACTCACACCAATAATGACGGTAACGCTGGAAAATAGGGGACTGATGGAGGGTAGCCAAAATTGATTGGCAGCATTTAACACCCCAAAACCGATACCAATTAAACCTGCTAATACCGCCATTGGTGACATAATTTGCAATTGTCGGATGGCGATCGCTCTGACTAATTCCTTCTCTGGAACCCGCAAACCGGGAGCAAAAATATCAATCAAATGGGGAGCCAGAAAAATTAAGGCAATGCTGATAACGAGTAAAATACCGCCAATCAGGGTAGTAATTGTCTCCACCAGGGGTGCAGATTCTTCTTTCTTGCGTTTGGCTAAAACGCTGACAATGGCACTGTAAAATGGACCATTAATCCCACCCAGTAATATCAGCAAAAAACCGGGAATTGTATAAGCATAGTTGAAAGCGTCCGCAGCTGCACCCAAGCCAAAAGCCGCAGCTATCACTTGCTGACGTACCAACCCAAATACCTTACTAATTAAGGTTGCCGCAGCTACAATCCCTGCAATCCCAGCTAGGGAACGACCAGATTTTTGTTCTTGTGTCACAAATTATACTCTATAAAATCCAGGGGAAACTATACAAAATATGCATACCTGAGAATATTTAACCGGAAAGTGGGTATTCATGCCGAACAACTTGGAAAAATCCAAAATCCCATCCTTACCTGTGGATATAGGATTTATCATAGTACTGGCAAATTTTCCACCCCTACCCATGATTAACTTTACCAAAGGATTAATAGTTTCCTGCCAAGCTCCCGTGGATTCTCCCTTACATCATCCCATGGTGATTGCAGCTATGGCAGAAGCGGCGGTGAATCAAGGAGCAGTAGGAGTGAGAATTGATACTCCAGCCCACATCAGTGCCGTCAGGGAACGGGTAAAAGTACCAATTATTGGACTATGGAAACAAGTTATCCCCGGAAGCGATGTATATATTACACCTCAGTATCACCACGCAGTGGCAGTGGCAGAAGCCGGAGCGGATATTATTGCCATTGATAGCACCTTGCGATCGCGCCCCGGTGATGAGACATTTGGGGAGATAATTGCCCGCATCCATGGAGATTTAGGTAAGTTGGTAATGGCAGATGTGGATACCATGGAAGCCGCGATCGCAGCCGCCGAGGCAGGGGCTGATATGATTGGTACTACCCTCTTTGGTTATACGGGGGAAACCAAGCACCTCACGCCCCCAGGGTGGGATTTACTGAGTCAAATGGTCGCTAATTTACAGGTTCCTAGTATCTGTGAAGGGGGAGTTGCTACTCCGGAAATGGCGAGAAAAGCTTTAGATTTAGGTGCAGCAGCAGTTGTTGTGGGTACGGCAATTACTGGTATTGATTTATTAGTGCAGGGTTATCAAAGGGCGATAGGTTTTTAGCTCAGGAAAGGAGCGATAGAGCTCCGCTAAAGCGATAGACTTACAGTCCGCTAAAGCGATCGCCAAGAGTGAGAACATTAACTAATTTTCCAGTTTGTTTTCTCTCTAATTAGTTTTATAAGTAATGGCTAATTCTGGTTTTAAATAACTATTTTCGGGGTTATTTTGATTCATTTAACCTAACAATTTGTCATATCAATTTTTATCACTATTTTTTTCGTGCTTAAGTATATTTTTTCATAAAATTATTTTATATATCTTTTTACTTCGGTTTTTACTGCTAAATATTTTTAATAGGCGGTGAATTCAACAATGTGTCAATTAATTTATCCTAAATCTGGCTAATCCAGGTGTTTTCTTATCCCTCGTGAGAAATCCGGGTAATGCGAATTATGCGACTTTCAAGCAATCATTTGTGCTTAATAGAGGCAGAGCGCTAAGAATATCTTTGGATTCCAAAATATTACAAAATATATTTTTCTTCTATTATATCAAGTGTACTTGATTAGTTTCAATCAGCCTAGGTTTATCACGTTAGCGATACGTAACGATACTTTACAAATAAACGGTATTACTAAGCAAATTTAACTTGTTGATAACTGTTTTTTTACTTTTTATACCATTATTCTATGGTAAGTTCCTGTTGGAATTAATGGCTATTCCTGCAATTTGATTACTTGTAGCGCTGATTCTGACTGTATCCTAACCCATACCCGTATTTTCCCCATGACTATCATCTCTGCGGTTTAGTGTATTAATTCCGCGATAAACCTACGGTTTGCTCACGCGAACCCACTCACATCAACAAGAATTTTATGACACTTAACCGTCGTCAGTTTTTAATTAATTCTGCTGTCACTGCTGGTGGAATTATTACCACAGATATACTCTCTCAATCAGGGGTATTTGCCCAAGCTCCTGGGATTATCACTGCGGAAAAAATGCGTCCAGGTATACCCTATGGTGTAGCCTGTGGAGATATTAGCAACAATCGGATTGTGATTTGGAGTCGTAGCGATCGCCCTGCTCGCTTAGTAGTAGAATACTCACCCTTTGAGAATTTTCGCCGCGCACGTCGTGTATTTGGTTCCTATGCTTTGGAAGCAAACGACTATACTGCCAGGGTGAACCTAGAAGGATTACCCGCAGGTCAACAGATATTCTACCGCGTCAGCTTCCAAGATTTAGGCTACACAAGAGTTTACAGCAACACAGTCAAAGGTACTTTCCGCACACCATCTCCATTCCCTAAAGATATCTTCTTTGCCTGGTCTGGGGATACTGCTGGACAGGGTTGGGGTATTAATCCTGACTTTGGGGGCATGAAAATCTACGAAACCATGCGGAAATTAAAGCCCGACTTTTTCATCCATTCTGGCGATAACATCTATGCTGATAATCCCATTCAGTCCGAAGTTAAACTAGATGATGGCAGTATTTGGAAAAATATTACCATTCCGGAAAAGTCAAAAGTTGCGGAAACCCTGGCAGAATTCCGAGGTAACTACAAATACAACTTGATGGATGAAAACATCAAAAGATTTAACGCAGAGGTTCCCCTATTGGTGCAGTGGGATGATCATGAAGTCACCAACAATTGGTATCCCTCTGAAGTACTTCTGAGCGATAACCGTTATACAGTCAAAGAGGTAGATATTTTAGCCAAGCGTGCTAGACAGGCATTTTTAGAATATATGCCAATTCGCTTCCAAAAAAATGACCTAGAGAAAACAAAAATCTACCGCTCCTTCCAATACAGCCCCCTATTAGATATTTTCATGTTAGATGAACGTACCTATCGGGGAATCAATTCACCCAACAATCAACCTGTACAAAGTGAAGAAACCAAATTTTTAGGCAGCAAGCAAATCCAGTGGATTAAAAATCAATTATTGCAATCCAATGCAACCTGGAAAGTTATTGCTAGCGACATGCCTTTAGGTTTGGTTGTTGCTGATGGTAGCACCGATTTTGAGGCTTGGGCAAATGGTGATGGAATAGCTTTAGGTCGAGAATTAGAACTAGCTGATTTACTCAAATTTATCAAACAAAATGACATCAAGAATGTGGTTTGGTTAACTGCTGATGTACATTACGCGGCTGCCCATTATTATGACCCCAACAAAGCCCAGTTTCAAGACTTCAAACCCTTCTGGGAATTTGTTGCTGGACCCCTAAATTCTGGTACCTTTGGACCCAATAAGTTAGATAATACCTTCGGTCCCCAGGTAAAATTTATCAGTATTCCAGAGGGAATGAAAGCCAATCGTCCTCCCAGTGATGGTTTACAATTTTTCGGAACAGTCAAAATTGATGCTGCCACTTCAGTGATGACAGTTGCTCTGTATAACCAGGAAGGGAAGGTACTTTATAGCATTGATTTGCCACCAGAAGTGTAAGGGTATTTTTGATAATGGGGAATGGGAGAAACCGCGTGTAGCAAGTCTACAGGATAAATGAAAAATGTTTGCCCTTCCCCTTTCCCCAAATCCCACCCCAAGCAAAAATAAATTGATTCAAATGTTTAGCCAGAATAATTGCAAAATTAACCTTTTGACACTATCCAACTATCACAGTAGTTAGAATAAGTACCAGTTTTAACTGCTGGGGAAACAGGTAGATTCAGATGCTTTGGGTTGTTGCCATAGGATGAGTTGTAATTGAGAACAATAGAAAGCTCCACTCATGATTTCATCTGGGTTATTAGCTATCCAATCATAAATTTGTGTAGCTTTGGCTAATGCCACTTTTTCAGAACGATAAAGCCGAGGAGTGGGGCAGTAGGCTTTACCATCAATATGTATGGCTGCAATCTGCCAATAATCGCTGTATTCACCCTCTGGTATAACTTCTACAAACCCATTATCGTAAGGCTGAATGATTCCGATGTTCATCTCTTTAAATGAAGGGGATAAGAGAGATACCAGCTATACAAGGGAAGATAAGCTGGAGTTGTGAGAGGATACCGTAGCAACCCCCTACTAATGATTTTGTGTCTGTGACCGATGAAAATCTGAATTATTGGTCACTTTTTGACTTGATTCCAGATTTTTCGCTAAAATCCTCACCCATACTGGGGAATTCCAGGGTTAGGTAATCTAGAAAACATCATTTCGAGTAAAATCAATTCCGTAGATTAGGAGTTGTTTTTAGCTAAATATGAAACTTACTTGTAAGGGATATAGTGTATTTTTACCAGTGTTGGCAGCAGTAACCTTTACTACCCCAGCCTGGGCAGAAATCGTGAATATTAACCTGCTGCACCTGAACGATATTTACGAAATTACGCCTGTAGAAGGGGGGACTCGCGGTGGTTTAGCTCGTGTGGCAACCCTACGACAGGAACTGTACAAGACTAATCCCCGCACCTATACTATGTTCGCGGGAGATGCTTTTAGCCCTTCAGCCTTGGGAACTGCCAAAATTAATGGTATACCCCTAGCAGGTCAGCAAATGGTTGCTGTGATGAATGCTTTGGGAATGAATTATGGGACTTTTGGTAATCACGAATTTGACTTACCGGAAAACTTTTTTTATCAAAGATTACAAGAATCTCGGTTTCGCTGGATTTCTAGTAATGTATCTGATAGCACAGGAAAACCATTTAAAAATGTTCCCCGCTCCCTAGTATTTAATGTTAAAGGCGATCGCGGCTCTGTGGTAAAAGTGGGATTAATTGGTGTCACCCTTGATAGTAATCGACCGAAGTATGTCAGTTACACCGATCCGATTGCCACAGCGAAACAGCAGGTGCAAGCACTCAAGGGAAAAGTTGATATTATAGTCGCTCTGACCCATTTAGCAATGGAAGATGACCGCAAACTCGCGGAAACCGTACCCGAAATTGATATAATTTTGGGTGGTCATGAACATGAAAATATTCAACAGTGGCGAGGTCGAGATTTTACGCCAATTTTTAAAGCCGATGCCAATGCACGTACAGTTTATGTTCACCAATTGAGTTACGATACTATCAAAAAAAGCCTCGCTATTAACTCCCGACTAGTACCAATTACTGATAAGATTCCCGATGAGCCAAAAACTGCCAAGATAATCAAGCAATGGCTGGAACGAGGGTATCAAGCATTTCGCACTAACGGATTTGAACCCAATCAGGAAATAGGAAAACTACCATTTGCCTTAGATGGTTTAGAATCGAGTGTCCGCAACCAATCTACTCAACTCACACAATTAATTGCGGAAGCGATGTTACAAGAAGTACCTGATGCAGACTTAGCTATATTTAATGGTGGTTCAATTCGCATTGATGATGTGATTCCACCAGGAGTTATTACTCAGTATGATGTGATTCGGATGCTACCTTTTGGTGGTAAAGTTGTCGTGATTGAAATTAGTGGCGCGCTTTTACAGAGAGTATTAAATCAAGGATTAGCCAATAAAGGTAGTGGTGGCTATTTGCAAACAGCAAAAGTTACTCAGGAGGCAAATTCTAGAAATTGGTTGATTCGAGGTAAATCCCTTGATTCTCAACGCACTTACAAAATCGCAATTAATGACTTCTTGATTAGCGGTAAAGAAAAAGGATTAGATTTTTTAAATCTTCAACAACCAGGGATTAAACTGATTAGCGAAAAACGGGATATTCGTTTTGTGATGATTGACCAGTTGAAGCGTCAAGCAACTCCTAATTAAAATCTACAGTAGTTTGGAGGCAAATCAGCTAACCTGACTTTTTATTCAAACTGCGATATTCCCAAGGTTTAGTAAACTTCGAGTCGCCCCACACACCACGTTTTTTTTGTTGCGCTTCTGTTTCTGCCGCTTCAATGATATCCCGACTCGGACATTTATTCAGGTATGGACGATATACCAGAGCTAAACCTTCTCTGACTAGGACTTCTTGGGCAAATGTACCATTAGATGTCCGCACTTCTGCAACTTTGCGCCCATAGCGATCGCTATCTGTGATGGTAAGTTTGACGCGATCGCCACCTTGTTTTACTAGACTTTCCAATTTCTGTTGTGCTTTCTCACCCCAAGCAAATTGATTGCGATCGCTAGTGCGTTTACTCTCCCTTTCCTTACGCGAATGGGGAACTTCTGGTGCATCAATACAGGCAAACCGCACCGTCAAATCCTTACCCTGCTCATCTTTCACCGTCAGAGTATCACCATCACTAACACGTTTAACAACCTCACCACCAGGGGAAAATAACAGGTTACACCCGGCAATATTCATACAGATAATTGTAATCAGAAAACCAATTAAACCCCGTTTACTTAATTTCACAGGATGTCGCCAGAATAAACTCACTTTGCAATCAACATCCTAGCATCCCATATCAAGTGTGAAACCAATTCATAATACCCTGTTCCGCAAAGAGCTACGCTCCGCCCTAAAACTTGCACATTGAAGCTTGCCAATCTCTAGGAAAATGCTTTTTCTCCCTGCTTCCTGATAACAACTATTCCACCATTCCGATTACCCGACTTCTATCCCTTATAACCTCTGTAAGTCCGCGTAATTTTAATGCAATAGGTGTAAATACGGAAACGCGGAGCCTCACCCCTCATAAGTTCCGTAAATCAACGAATGGTATCTAAGTGCGCACTTTTAGAAAATAAGTACATCTTTGACGACAGTTTACGCAACTCCGTTTTTTCGGGAAAAGGAGTTACTTTTAAAGGATATATATATGGCAGTAAGTCAGTCCTCTATGCGGTCTGATGGTATGGAACTATTGCAGTTATATCATCAGAATCCCTCGATTAAACTCCGTAATCAACTAGTACAATTACATACCGGTTTAGTACGAAAGATGGCTCATAAGTTTAGCCACCAATGTAATGAGCCCTACGAAGACTTAGAACAAATTGGTTACTTTGGTCTAATTCGAGCCATTGAACGCTTCGACCCCAGCCAGGGCTATGCTTTTAGCTCCTTTGCTGTTCCCTATATTCGCGGTGAAATGCTGCACTTTTTGCGCGATCGCAGTACCCTGTTAAAGATTCCCCGTCGTTGGCAAGAACTCTATAACGAAGGGCAAAAAGTCCGCAAAGAATTAGCCGAATCCCTTGGTCGTCCCCCCAAGGACTCAGAAATTGCTAAGGAACTCAAAGTCTCTGTTCAAGAATGGCAAGAAACTAAATTAGCAGCCCAAAACCGGATGCCCTTGAGCTTAGATGCTACCGTAGTCAATCATGTTGACTGTCAAGTAACTCTGGGCGAAGCTTTACCCTGTCCTCGTTCTACTTCCCAGCAACATCAAGACGAAGAACGGCAACAATTGCAAGGGGCAATTAATTTGTTAGAAGAAAAACCCCGCATGGCAGTGGAAATGGTATTCCTCAAAGAACTGTCTCGCAAGGATGCAGCGAAAAATATCGGCACCAGTCCCATGACTGTCACTCGCTATCTGCAAAAAGGTATTAACGACTTGATGTCTATCCTCCAACATCAAGCTGTAACTACAGCCTAGGAAAGATTTATCCATTTACCTCCCTAGCTGTCAAACAAAAAAATTTAGTATCATCAGCAACAAAAGTTTTAACTAAGAATTGATAGATGAATTTGTCAAACCTAGACTGTATCTAGATTTTATTCATCTCAAATTTTCCATTTGACCTATAATTCCCTTCCCACAAGGTTTACGGTTTCCATCATTGCTGCTGTACTACAGTCAGGAATCTGCTCTAAAGCTTCGCGGATAACTTCTACACCAGCTCCAGATTGGCAGGAATGCTCTGTTAAATGGCGCTTCCAGATTCTACTTCCTGGTTGCCCAGCAAATAATTGCAGCATATGCCGACTAATTTTATTGAGTTTTAAACCTTTTTTCACCCAGATATCAATATATTCAAACATGGCAGTCGCAACTTCTTGGCGACTAGGTACTTTGCTATTCGCGGCAAAAATTTCTGCATCTGCCATTGCAAATAGGTATGGATAGTCATAGGCTGCTCGTCCAATCATCACAGCGTCAACAAAACTTAATTGTTGTTTAACTTCTGCCAAACTGTTAAAACCACCGTTAATTTCAATCAACAGTTGGGGAAAATCCTGCTTGAGACGATGAACATCCCCATAACGCAGGGGGGGGATATCACGGTTTTCTTTCGGACTTAACCCTTGTAACCACGCTTTGCGAGCATGGACAGTGAAGCGTTGGCAGCCTGTTTGTGAGACAATTTGTACAAAGTTACTCATATCCTCGTAACGGTCAAGCTCATCAATCCCGATGCGATGCTTGACACTCACAGGGATAGAAGTTGCGTTTAACATGGCAGCCACACAGTCGGCAACTTTTTGGGGTTGTGCCATCAAACAAGCTCCAAAGTTACCATCTTGGACTCGACTACTCGGACAACCGACATTCAGGTTAATCTCGTCGTAACCCATACCCTCGGCAATACGGGAGCATTCAGCTAATTCTTGGGGATTATCTCCTCCTACCTGTAATACTAAAGGTTTTTCTATTGGGGAAAACCCAAGTAAATGTTCTCTATCCCCATGGATAATAGCTGCACTCGTCACCATTTCTGTGTAGAGTAGGGTGTGTCGAGTGATTTGCCGCATAAAATAACGAAAATGTCGGTCTGTGCGATCCATCATGGGTGCAACACTCAGAGGATAGTAACTCTGATTGGCTGATGGGGTGAGGGTAAGGGAAGAAAAAGCAGTCATCCGATTGGGGATTGGGGATTAATTCCAGGCTTCTGGGGGAGATGTATCTATCTCCGTATATTTAGTATTCCCCAAAATTTGCCGGAAATACTTTCTCATAGAAAAAATTCCTCCAACCAGCGCTATCCCAATATTCTGTGACGGCAAATTACCTGAATTATCCCTCAATCTCGAACAGCAATGCAGATATTTCGTCTTCCAGTGCTAACTGATAATTATATTTTTCTCCTTTATGATCAGTCCCAGGGGACTGCTGCGGTGGTTGATCCCGCAGAGGGGAAACCTGTTTTAGATAAGCTGAATGAGCTGCAAGCAGACTTGGTCGCAATTTTTAATACCCACCATCATTATGATCATGTGGGAGGCAATCAGGAATTACTGGCGAAATTTCCCCAAGCTCAAGTATATGGAGGTGCGGAAGATCGGGGTAGGATTCCGGGACAACAGATATTTTTAGTAGATGGCGATCGCGTGACTTTTGCCCATAGAACCGCCGAAATTCTCTTTGTTCCTGGACATACTCGCGCCCATATCGCCTACTATTTTCCCCCAGAAACTGCCGATGGCACGGGGGAATTATTCTGTGGTGATACCCTATTTGCCGGTGGTTGTGGTCGCTTGTTTGAAGGAACACCGCAGCAGATGGTTAATTCCCTGAGTAAATTTTTGGCTTTACCCGATAATACGCGGGTTTGGTGTGCCCATGAGTATACTTTAAACAACCTGCGCTTTGCTGTGACTGTAGATGGGGAGAATCCCGAATTGCAACAAAGATACACCGCAGTACAAGCATCCCGAAGTCGAGGAGAAGCCACAATTCCCTCAATTTTGGGGGTAGAGAAACAGACAAATCCATTTTTACGCTGGCAAGAACCAAAATTACAATTGGCAATGAACAGTGATGAACCGATACAGACTTTTGCCAGACTCCGGGGAATGAAAGATAAATTTTAGTAGTCAAAAGGGTTGCGATCGCCCCAAGAATTTCGCTAGGATCACAAAGCTCTATTCAGTCATCCATAGCTGAATTACAGCTAGTTGAGCTGATTATCCTCTATAAATAGAAGAGGAAAATTGGGATTTCACAGGAAAAACAATGGCGAAACGTATACAGTTAGTATTGAATCAAGATATCAGCAAACTGGGTAGAAATGGTGACTTGGTAGAAGTTGCACCTGGTTATGCACGGAATTATCTCCTCCCTAAAAAAATGGCAACTTTTGCCACCCCCGGTTTGCTCAAACAAGTTGAGCGTCGTCGGGAATTAGAACGCCAACGTCAATTAGAATTGAAGCAACAAGCACAAGAGCAACAAGCTACCTTGGAAAAAGCTACTGGCTTGAAAATTGCCAAACAAGTTGGCGAAAATGAAGCGATTTTTGGTACTGTCACCACCCAAGACATTGTTGATGCGATTAAAGCAGCAATCAACCTGGAAATCGACAAACGCGGTATTACCATCCCCGACATCGGTAAGTTGGGTACTTACGAAGCAGAAATTAAGTTACATTCGGAAGTCACAGCCAAAATTAACATCGAAGTCATCGCTAGTTAATCAGCTTAGGTAATGGGTAATGGGTATTAGGTAATAGGTAATGGGTATTAGGTAATAGGTAATGGGTAATACTGCTCCCTGCTCCCTGCTCCCTTCACCCTTTCCCCTCCCCCTTAACCCTTAACCCTTCCCCCTTTCCCTATTAAAAAAACCTATGTCTGAGGAATTAAGTTTTCAGAGTGATGGTAGCGATCGCGTACCTCCCCAAAATATTGAAGCGGAAGAGGCAATTTTAGGTGGTATACTCCTAGACCCAGAGGCTATCGGTCGCATCAATGATATCCTCTCCCCCGAAGCATTCTATATATTTGCCCATAAAGAAATTTACCAAGCTACCCAGCGTCTCCACAGTCAAGGAAAACCCACAGATTTACTATCCGTAACTAGTTGGCTATCTGACCATGATTTATTAACTAAAATTGGTGGCAGAAATAAATTAGCATCCCTCGTAGATCGCACGGTTTCAGCTGTAAATATTGACTCCCTAGCACAGCTTGTCACCGAAAAATATTTACGACGACAATTAATTAAAGCTGGGAATGAAATTGTTCAACTAGGATTTACCACCGAAACCGAATTACCCCTGGTTCTTGATGAAGCAGAACAAAAAGTTTTTGCCATCACCCAAGAAAAACCTCAATCAGGTTTAGTACATATATCAGATACTTTAATTAATAATTTTCAAGAAATTGAAGCTCGAAATCAAGGAGTTGCCTTACCAGGAATTCCCTGCGGTTTCTATGATTTAGATGCCATGACCAGTGGCTTTCAACGCTCAGATTTAATCATTGTTGCTGGTAGACCATCCATGGGAAAAACAGCATTTTGTTTGAACCTGGCTCACAATATTGCCGCATCCTATAAATTACCAGTGGCTGTTTTTAGTTTAGAAATGTCTAAGGAACAATTAGTTCAAAGATTATTAGCAGCAGAAGCAGGAATTGAAAGCCAATATTTACGCAGTGGCAGACTGAGTCAAACCCAATGGGAACCCTTAAGTAGGGCGATTGGGGTACTCTCTGAAATGCCAATTTTTATTGATGATACTCCTAATATTACTGTTACGGAAATGCGTTCCCAAGCACGCAGATTACAAGCTGAGATTGGAGCCGATTTAGGCTTAATTGTGATTGATTATCTGCAATTAATGGAGGGTGCAGGAGATAATCGGGTGCAAGAATTATCGAGGATTACTCGTAGTATTAAAGGTTTAGCTAGGGAATTATCCGTTCCCGTAATTGCCCTATCTCAGTTAAGTCGTGGTGTGGAAGCACGCACAAATAAACGTCCCATGCTATCAGATTTGAGAGAATCCGGCAGTATAGAACAAGATGCGGATTTAGTAATTATGTTATATAGAGATGATTACTATAATAGTGACAGTCCCGATCGCGGCATTGCGGAAGTGATTATTGCCAAACATCGGAATGGACCCACAGGAACCGTCAAACTTTTATTTGACCCACAATATACAAAGTTTAAGAACTTAGTGAATAATGCTCGGAATTTTTGAGGTAACGGGTAATGGGCAACAATTAATAAAATTTAACCCTTTGAATCTTACAAATATACAGCTAAGAACAATGGGATTTCTTGCAACTACATCTAAAAAATCTTGACTTGTTGTGAGAAAAGTAAATTTTTTAGGTCTTATGAGAATGCTGCAAAATTACGAATTAACTTATCACCCATAACCCATTACGTACTAATTAACCTTGATTAATTCCACATCAAAGATGAGGGTTGCGTAGGGGGGAATCACACCACCTGCACCACGCGCACCATAACCTAATTCGGAAGGAATAATTAGCTGACGCTTACCACCAACTTTCATGGTGCTAAGTCCTTCATCCCAACCTTTGATAACTTGTCCAGTACCAATGGCAAAGCTAAAAGGACGATTGCGATCGCGGGAACTATCAAATTTAGTCCCGTCTTCTAAAGTACCAGTATAGTGAACCGTGACGGTTTGTCCTGGTTGGGGAGTCGCACCAGTACCCTCTTCGATTTCGATATATTTCAATCCAGAGGATGTAGTGACGACATTCGCATCAGACATGGGTTTACTCGCTATTAAAGTGTTCTGTTTGTTCTCTTGTTTGCTTTCTGTAACAGTAGTGGGTGCTGGTGTGGGTTTTGACAATTGCGCCGCCACAGCAGTATCTTGTTTACCGCCGGTAATTTGCGCCACTACCAAAACCACAACACAAATCAGCATGATACCCACGCTGAAAAAAATCGCTTTCAATTTAACAGTCCTCCTACGTAGGTGGTCTGGATAATGAGGATTACCAGTAGGACAAAACTTAGTTTAAAGCAGAAAGGGGATGAATGGTTAGAAGCAGGAAGAAACGAGAAAGGGTTTTTCTGTTAACTATTACCCCTTCAACTTACTTCGGTACAAGTCGCTTATGGTGGTAAGCATTCCCCATTCCCACGCTATTTCCACAATTTATTTTCCAAATCCCTGACTTGACGCTCTAGGCGGTCAATTCTACCACGCAGTTCATCGACTTCCGATTGACGTGCCACACCAATATCTTGCATCATGTTCCGCAGTTGCCGTTGCATATTCACCTCCCAATTGCCCTGATCCGACTTCATCTGTTTGAGAACATCGTCCATGACTGCCTTGGCTTGGTCTGGGTTGAGTTTACCATCTTGCACTAATTGGTCACTGACTTCTTTGATTTTTTCTGCCATCAAGGAAGTTGTACCTAAACCTAGCATTAATAACTGTTGCATCCAATTGTTATTATCCATACTGTTTTTCCTAAATGATGTTCAACCACAGAACCCTCAGAATTCAGGGAAGGGTAAAGGTCAAAGAAAAATCCTGTTCCTTTATCCTTGGTGAAAAATTTGTTTTCTAAGAGGTCTATTCTGAAAATGTTAGCGATAAGCCAAAGGCTTGACGCTGTGAGTATCGCGGTATGCTAAAAGCATAATTACTTCAGCCTACTGTTCTATTCTGACAAACGTAAATGGGGAATTAAAAGTGTGGTTATTGAGCAATTAAAGGTGAAAGTACCGCCCAATATGCGGGAAAAGTACATTCAAGTGGATGCAGAAATCTGGACAACTGCACTCTCCCGTTATCCTGGGTTCTTAAGCAAGGAAGTCTGGATTAACCCTAATGACAACACGGAGATAGTCATGGTCATTAAATGGGAAACTAGGAAACAATGGAAAGCTATTCCGGAAGCAGAGTTAGCTGCTATTGATGCTCAGTTTACCAAAGTTCTAGGTACAGCCTATCCCTTGACGGAATCTTCAGAGTTTCAGGTGCGAAAATTTCCTTCAGTCAAGCCTTGATACGACAAACATTCCTACTGAGTCGAAATAATTATAAGTAAATATACTGATATTTTCTTCTAAGAATAATGTCAAATAAGTCAGATTTTTTAAGTAGTAGCAGGAATTGATTTTTCTGAATTCACTTTGTTGGAGGGATTTGCAAATTCCGAGAAATATTCCTAGATTCTCGGTAGCAGAATTTGTACTCCCATCTACAATCTCAATTTCATCGCAGGCTCCATTCCTGTTTTTATCTGAAATCAACTCTTCTCTTGTGTATTAAATACTGCTTTATATATACGCCTATACTCGCACAGTCAGTGTGATTTAAGTCACAAATATACTGAGATAACAATCACTATGAGTTACTGATCTGTATCAATCAATGCAGTATTAATTTCTTAGATATTGGTTAAAGAAACAATTCCCCAAATTATGTTTTAATCACAATGATTCGCTCACTTATTGAATCTGCTTTTGAGACAGGGTGTTTAAGCGTAGAATCCGAAGGGCTTCTGCATCAGGTATTGATGACAAAAAGCTATAATTCCGAAGATTTATTGGCATTAAAAGCGCTATCTGAGGCGGTAAAGGCGGGTAGGATTAAGCGAGAAGCTTCTAGAAAAAACCAGTTAATAGAATTCATGGCTGATTCTGGGAGTATTTCCTGAAGATTTTCTGTTAGCGATCGCCTGAAAGGCGGGTTGTAAGCCTATCGTCCTACTCCTTCCCCGTGAGTGTTCCCTTTGCACTTAGATATTCAGTTAAGCCCCATCACAATACCCGCAAGGCTTTACCAGAGGCTAATTGTCGCTCTCACCCTAGCCAAAATCTTTAGCTAATGTAACTTCTGTAATTAATATTGGAAATTTTGGCATTGCCTGATAATATCAGCATCTGGGTGAAACATTATCCCTACAACATCAACCTGAAAAGTATATTCGGTCAAGGTTTCACAATCTGATATCTCCAATTGCCAATTCCCAAGCCAAAATTCAGTTTAATTTTCTTGATGCTACCTTGAAGAGGCATTAACTGAGAAGATTTTGGCTTCTATCTGAAAAACTTACAGTCTTGTGACCTAAAAATATGAAGGTCAGCAAGAGAATAAGCTAATATCAAATACATAGGGGTAAATGTTAAAGCCCAACCCCCAAACTTCCCAGCGATGCCAATGAATACAAGTAGGCAACTTAAACAACCGCAAATCAAGATTGTTCTCAAGTATCTTTTATTACATAATGGTAATCAGGACACATCAACAACTTGTGGTCTGCTCAGGTCTAACCCTCGATCATATGACTTCTCTGAAGTTAATATCCTTTGAGTATCCTGAGCTGGTATAGAGTTGAGAAGGTGCAGTAACTGTAACCTCCATGATCCAAGGTTTATCTAAAAACTATAATTAAATCTTTCAATAAGTTTTTAAGACCTGGGTCGTTTTCAGTACTCTTAAAGGTTTATTGCAAAAACCTAGAAAAAGTACTAAATACTGGGGTAAAACCTAGATGTTGACAGATTTCACTAAGTTTAAAAAGGCAGAAGCTGTAGATGCTACACCGCAAGATTTATCAACTTTGTTGCGATGGGCGAGAGGTATGTATTTTCTTGCGGGACCAGCAACGCTGGATCGAACGTGCCCGCATCACCGACATAGAGGGAGATTTAGTCACTCTACGTTATGAAACAGAGGAAGAAGATGAAACTTGTTCTTGGGAAGAAATGGTGCGCCTTGAAAGTATTGGTGCTGTAACACAGAAATTAGCTTCAGTACCACGGGGCAACGTAGAACCATTATTAACAGAAGACTGTCCTGAGGCGGAACGTATCCGCAATCACTTTACTGACTCTAATCCAGAGTAATTGACTTCTGACAGAAGCCAGGGAAAAGGTGAAAGGGGAAAGGGTGAAAGGGTTTGCCTATCTTTCTCTGAACCTGATTAGTCAATTGTGGCTAATTACTGATTTTCCGTTCCCGATTCCCAATTACTCATGAATTTAGACGTTCAAAGGCAGGACAATAGCCATCGAGGGTAACTTTAAAATTGTACAAAGGGGACGCGGGATTCCAGCACCGTTGTCCCCTTTGATGTCGGCAGGTACCGCAGCAGTCAACGTCAGAGGAAACATAGCGATCGCCACTTTGGTTTAATAATTCCCGTTGGGATAGTCCCCGCAAAACTATTTCTTCTCCCTGCCATCTGGCTTCTATTAATCCCGTATCGGCAAAGTCGCGCCATCGGGGATCGGCGGTAATGGCATCTGGCAGGGTAATCGTAATGACTGTTCCTAATTCCGTTAATTCCCCTTCGTAGTTGGTTTCCGGGGCAGATGGCTGAATAAATGTCTCACCAATGGGTAATTCGACTAAATTTCCGGCATTGGGAGAATGGAGGTGATAGCGGTTCTGTAGTTCCTCCAGACTGGTTAAATCTGCCAGGTAGACAGGGGAACCATGGACAAAGACAACGTGCTGTGGTCGTAAATTATGGATTAATTGGGTTGTTCCTGGACCATCACTGTGTTGTGCTAGGAGATAGGTTTCAATGGTGGCTTGCTGGGCAATTTTATCGGGTATGGTGATATTAGTTTTTTCTGGCAGGAGAATTAACCAGGGTTCTGTTTCTGGTTGACAGTATTCGTTGATATCAATAATGGCATCGGTGAGAATAATACAGGGCGATTTGCCAACTATCCCCCGTTGCTCTGGCTGTAACCGTCGGACACGGGGGCGGACTCGTTCATCCCAAAATAGGGGTTGGTGACGGGCAAAGTTCTGGACTGAGGGGGGAAAATGGGGTAAGAGTTCCAGGTAGGTGTCACAACCCACAGCCACCGTCCCATCCACCCAAATATCTAAATCTCGCCCGGTGAAGTGGTGATGACTGCGTAGTAACATTAACAATTCTTGACCTAAGCCGAGGGCAGGTGTGGGCAAAATTACAGAACAACGGTCGGCGATCGCCCGGTTAATTCTTTCTGCCAGTTGATTTTCTTGGTGGCGGCGGTGGGGATGGCGAGAAGTGCCATAACTGCCTTCAATTATCAGTACATCTAACTCGATACCTCGTAATTCATCTAACTTCAACCCTTCAACTAAGCGGGAGTTAGACAGGAAAAAATCCCCTGTATAGAGGAGTTTGTAGGTACGCTGGGGAGCAGTGTAGGTCAGTAAAATTGCTACAGCCCCTGGCAAATGACCCGATGGGAATAGCTCAACGACTAAACCTTCCCGCACCTCCACGGGCGATCGCAGGGGTAAAGCTTGGCAAAATTGTGGAATTGTCTCGATATTTGAGTTCAGCCAATTTAGGGGTAATAACTTACTGGTGACTTCGCTGGCGTAAATTGGTAATAGGGGGCAAGCTTGATGTAGCTCCAGCAAACCCCGTGCATGATCAGGATGAGCATGACTCACAAGCACTAAATCCGCAGGTAGAATCGAGCTACGCTGGTTAGCTTGTTTAGTCACTCCCCCAATCAAAGTAGCTATGTTATCTAAACCACAATCTAAAATAATTCGATGTGGTCCCATACGTACTAGTAAACAAACACCCTCATTTTCATGTTGGACAGCATAGGGCAGACATTGTAAATCACTAATCGCCTCGCTGACATCAACACGAGAAGGCGGCGAGTTGCGATCGCTCATGCTTTCTTCCCCTCCAACCTTATTTTCACGGTAATTTACCACAAACCAAGACCCAAGAAGATTTTCTTAACCTTCCCATAGAGCAAATTTTTTATCTGCCCCACACTGGTATGCGGTATTGTTTGAAGAGTCAGCCTATACGCAACTCACAACCAGACTTTTACCCTCTACAGAAAAATTAATCCCCTGAGATTAATGTGCTGAGCCATTACCATGATAGTTGTCGGAGTCATAGAAGCCGTTTTTCGTGCCAAAGAAAAGACAAGCCATGGAAAAGATGACTGTCAAGCCAACTAAAATTAACTTTACATCCATTTGATTAATGCTCTCTAATTAAAGACCTTACTTCTATTATTAAGGGCATTTCTCCAGGTCAGCGAATCTCTAGATATTCTTTAATGATTTATTGTATATAACCGATGAGTCAGGTATTTATTTGGTGGTGATAATGAAACCGGAAGTACAACAACGGGTTATGCAACTGCGGGAACAGTTACAAAAAGCTAGTTATGCCTATTATGTGCTGGATAATCCGGTGATGGAGGATGCAGTTTATGACCAGTTGTATCGAGAATTGCAAGATTTTGAAACTGCCTATCCAGAATTAATTACACCAGATAGTCCCACCCAACGGGTAGGGGAAAAACCCGCCACCCAATTTCATTCTGTGCGCCATCATATTCCCCTCTATAGCTTGGAAAATGCTTTTAACGTTGAAGAATTGCAGATATGGGATAGTCGTTGGCAACGCTTGGTTGCTACTCCGGATGCGAGTTATGTCTGTGAGTTGAAAATTGATGGTAACGCGATCGCTCTTACCTATGAGCGGGGGATTTTAGTTCGGGGAGCAACCCGTGGTGATGGGATTACTGGGGAAGATATTACCCAAAATATTAAAACTATTCGTTCGATTCCTCTACGGTTAGATTTACCAGAGAGTTTGGCAAAATTGGCAGATGTGGAACGGGTGGAAGTGCGGGGTGAGGCATTTTTACCCCTAGATACCTTTGAGAAAATCAACGCACAGAGACAAAAAGCTGGAGAAACCCTCTTTGCTAATCCGCGAAATGCGGCAGCTGGTACTCTGCGGCAATTAGATTCACGGGTGGTGGCAAAACGACAGTTAGATTTTTTTGCTTATACCTTACATATTCCGGGGATGGATGACACCAGTATTGCTGATACCCAGTGGGAAGCTCTGCAACTTTTGCAATCCCTGGGTTTTCGGGTAAATCCTAATAAGCGTTTATGTACATCCCTGGGGGAAGTTGCCGCCTATTATACTGATTGGGATACGGAGCGGTTAAATTTGCCCTATATGACGGATGGGGTGGTGGTGAAACTGAATTCTTTGAAATTACAAGAAAAATTAGGTTTTACCCAGAAGTTTCCCCGGTGGGCAGTAGCTTTAAAATATACCCCTGAAGAAGCACCCACGTTGGTGGAGAAAATCATCGTAAATGTTGGTAGAACAGGAGCTTTGACTCCCTTGGCAGAAATGCGTCCGGTACAATTAGCGGGAACAACAGTATCCAGGGCAACATTACATAATGGCGATCGCATTGCCCAATTAGATATTCGTGTGGGTGATACGGTAATTGTGCGTAAAGCTGGGGAAATTATCCCGGAGGTGTTGCGAGTCTTACCAGAATTACGTCCAGAGGGTACGGAACCCTTTATTATGCCTACCCATTGTCCCGTCTGTGGGCAACCTGTGGTGAAGGAAAAAGACGAAGCTGTTAGTCGCTGTGTAAATATTTCTTGCCCTGCTATCCTCAAGGGGTCAATCGAACATTGGGTAAGTCGGGATGCTTTGGATATTCGTGGTATTGGGGAAAAGCTGGTACATCAACTTGTAGATCGGGGGTTAGTATCTTCCGTTGCTGACCTCTACGAATTGACAACAGAACGATTGTGTGAGTTGGAAAGAATGGGACAGAAGTCAGCCGAGAAAATTGTCATGGCGATCGCCCAATCTAAAACCCAACCCTGGTCACGGGTATTATACGGCTTAGGTATTCGTCATGTGGGTGCAGTCACAGCCCAAACCATCACCGACAAGTTCACCTCTGTAGAACAGTTAGCTAATACTTCCCCAGCCAAAATAGAAGCTATCTACGGCATTGGTGCGGAAATTGCCGATAGCATCTGTCAATGGTTTCGTATCTCTGCTAACCAGACTTTAATTACAAGATTACAATCCCTAGGTTTACAACTCGTCAACACCGAGGTAGTTACTACCACCACAAATCAAATATTCACAGGCAAAACCTTTGTGATCACCGGCACTCTTCCCACCCTCAAACGAGACGAAGCTAAAGCCATGATTCAACAAGCCGGTGGTAAAGTTACGGATTCTATTAGTAAGAAAACCGACTATTTAGTTGTAGGAGCAGAGGCAGGTTCTAAATTGGTAAAGGCAACCGCACTAGGTATCAAGCAGTTGAGTGAAGCGGAGTTACTAGAATTATTGGCAACATCTTAACTCAGTAAGTAGCCGTCATCAGTTGCATACAGGATGTTTTCTAACCATAAACACAAGAAAATCAAATGCAAGTGATTATTATGATAGTTGTATAATTAGCATCTACTTTGTTCTGGTTACTTAATACCATTTCTCTAAATTCCCTCTACATATAATTTTCACGCCTGCCCCCTGTTGTCTATATGTAGCTTGATTTTGGAGAATTCGTATAAGTTTCCTCAGTTCATGAGTATAAAAATAGCGATCGCCTATTTTGTGGGATACAAAGAGTTTGAAAACACGCCCTAGATTTTTCAAATTTTGAAGTAATAAATAATACTTTTCAAATATCCTTTGATCACTTGCTTGCAAGAGCAAATATGTCTCAAGATAGATGTATGAAAAGTAATTGTATGTGTTTATTCTTTTTGTAAAAAAATAATAAAGTTATCGTAAATATTCGGAAAAAAGAGATTTTTTTATTCTGTCAGTCTTGACATCATATAAGGTTAGGCATTACAACAATACAGTGCGTTAATACACATTGTTGATACTTTCTTGATTCCACGATTAACTTAATTTTCAGATAACTGTTAATTTCCCAAAATCTGGAGAAGAAAAGAAACTCGTGGTAGGTATATAGAACTGGCAATTATGACAGCTACGTTGAACAATTGCGGTTTCTATTTCAAGCCCTTATATCATTATAGGTAAATCAATTTTGTATTTTAGCTTTATTTCATGAATGCATGCAGGGACTCTAATCGATATAAGATTTTAAATTTTGTATCTAGCCTACGGTAACGCTATTCGTACAATCCAAAATTTAAATATTTAAAATCTAAAACTCCGTAATCATTGATTAGATTCCACCTGAATTATTCGTGAAATCATAATTGCAATAAAACTGTCGATACATTTAGACGCAATTTGGATTTAGGGATGAGTCTTATATCACAAAATTCTTTGCCAGATGTTGAAAATCGATTTTTTAGCCCTGAACAGCACCAAGATTTATTGAAGAATTTACATCATAATTTGCCGATAGAATATCGACGGCGAATCGAAATTATGTTGTTAGCTGATTTGGGAAAGTCACAAGCCGAAATTTGTAAGATTTTAGGTTGTTCTCAGGAAATGGCAAGGTATTGGATAACTATTGCCAAAGCAGGTTTTGTGGAACAATGGCAGCAAAAACCAATAGGCAGACCAAAAACTGTCAATCAGCAATACCTGGACAGATTAAAAGAGTTGTTGAGTCATAGTCCTCGGAAATATGGTTACGCTTTTAGTAGTTGGACATCTCAATGGTTGAGCAAACATTTGGCTACAGAATTTGGGATTGAAATCAGCAATCGCCATATTAATCGCTTACTCAAAGAAATGGGTTTGGCTACACAAAAACGGTCATCGAGAAAACGTGATATTGAAGACAATCATCCGACTACTGTGAGAATCTATGACTTACAATCTTCTAGTGATTCTCAAATATATCAGTCTTTCAATTTGATGCAAATTCATAACTAAACTTGGGCTACAGGAGAGCGAATGCCATCAATATTTTCCCAAGAACAACTAGGTCAATTACTGACTAATTTTTTGGGTGAACAGCTTTCAGATAGAGAGTTACAGAATTGTTTGTCAAAATTAGAAATTATTGAACCACCAGTCGCAAAACTATTTTGGCAATCACAAGCAGCTGAATCGGGAATTTATTTAGTTATTAGGGGTAAAGTTAGATTATTAGATAGTTCTGGTAACTTAATTTCTACCCTAGGTGTAGGGTCTTCATTTGGTGAAATGACCTTGTTTCCAGAATTAGAATTTAGCTTTTACGCTGCGAGGGCTTCCAATAATTTAAAACTCTGTTATCTCAATTTAGATATTTTGCAGACTTTGATGGCTAAATACCCCAAAATCTGCGATCGCCTGTTGCAAAGTGCAGAACTTTGGGATTTGCTGATGTTGTATCGCCAACAATATCCGCAGACATCTTCCGAAGGAATCTTACAGGCGTTATCTTTGTTTGAAAGGCTTTCTCTGAGAGAGTTTCAGGAAATTAATCTGACTGCAAATACTAAGTTATATCTGCTACATAAAGGGAAACTACGTCACGCTGATGGTAGTTATTTAATTCCAGGGAAAATCTGCACGCCAAAACAGGATGATTGGCAAGCAACTCAACCAACGGTTATTTATCGTTTAAGGAATGCAGATTGGCAAACAGCACTACACTCTTGGCAAGAATTAGCAGAGTTAACTAATTCCCAAGAAAACCCAGATAGGGCAGAAAATCGCGAAAATATTCGCCAATCTTCAATTCCCAATGTCATCCCTTTCCCCACAAACACCACCCCTAAAAAGAAGCAACGAGGCACTTATTTTCCCAGTCCACAAATCAAAGCCAGACATTTATGGGCACAATTAACCAAACGCTATCCCTTTTTTGAACAACAAAGTGCCTCCGACTGTGGTGTCGCTTGTTTGGTGATGATTGGTCGTTATTGGGGTAAAAGCTTTAGTATTAACAGATTGCGGGATTTAGCTAACGTTAATCGCATCGGCGTTTCTTTGCGAGGTTTAGCCAGCGCTGCTGAAAGTATTGGTTTTGCTAGCCGTCCAGTCAAAGCCAGCTTAGATAAATTAGCACAACAGCGCCTACCTGCGATCGCGCATTGGGAAGGTAATCATTACATCGTTGTTTATGAAGTTACCAAAAAACAGGTGATTGTTGGTGATCCAGCTATTGGTCAACGTACTCTTAGCCATCATCAATTCCAAGCAGATTGGACTGGTTACGCTTTAATCTTACAACCTACCGCCCTCCTCAAAGAAAGCGAAGAAGCCAATACACCATTTTGGCAGTTATTCGAGTTAGTCAAACCCCATTGGCAAGTACTGTTAGAAGTTTTCATTGCTTCGGTATTAATTCAATTATTTGGATTAATTACACCTCTATTCACTCAGTTACTTTTAGATAGAGTAATTGTCCAAGGTAGTACCCTCACCTTAACTGCTGTTGGGTTTGGTTTGCTGATTTTTGGTTTATTCCGCGTCGCCCTCAACGGACTACGACAATACCTGTTAGACCACACCGCCAACCGTATCGGCGTAGCGTTAATGGTAGGTTTTATTAAACATACTTTCCGCCTACCATTAGCCTTTTTTGAGTCGCGTTACGTTGGTGATATTATTTCTCGCGTCCAAGAGAATCAGAAAATTCAGCAATTTCTAACAGGGGAAGCACTGTCAATTATTCTTGATTTACTGACAGTATTTATCTATGTGGGATTGATGTTTTGGTATAGCTGGCAAATGGCATTGCTAGCATTGGCAATTGTGCCGCCATTTTTAATTTTGGCACTGGTTTCTACACCATTGTTTCGCCGCATCAACCGGGAAGTTTTTGGCGCATTATCCAAAGAGAATAGTTATTTAATTCAATCTCTGACAGGAATTCGTTCTATTCGCTCCATGGCTATTGAACAGACAGTGCGCTGGCGTTGGGAAGAATTGCTGAATAACTTGACTAAAAAAATGTTTGGTGGGCAGATAGTAGGCAACCAAATGCAGATTTTTAGTTCAACAATTGAATCTTTAGCCACTACCGGCTTACTCTGGTTTGGTGCTTGGTTAGTGATTCAAAACCAACTGACAATTGGGCAATTAGTTGCTTTTAATATGTTGTTGGGTAACATTATTCATCCCTTTCAACGTCTCACCGTTCTTTGGAATCAAATACAAGAAGTGGTTATTTCCACCGAAAGGATTAATGATGTTCTAGAAGCAGAACCAGAAGAAGACTTACAAAATCAACCACGTCAATCTTTAGGCAGCATTCGCGGAAACATTCGCTTTGAGAATCTTACCTTTCGCTACCATCCCGATAGTGATATTAATGTCCTAGAAAACCTGAGTTTTGAAATTCAGCCAGAACAAACAGTAGCCTTGGTAGGGCGGAGTGGTTCCGGAAAAACCACCCTAGCCAAATTGATTTTGGGCTTATATAAACCAACAGAAGGTAAAATTTTAATTGATGGTCATGATGTCACTAATTTAGCGTTGCGATCGCTGCGTTCTCAAATTGGTGTTGTCGATCAAGATACCTTCTTATTTGGCGGTACAATTCGTGAAAATATTAGTATCGCCTTCCCCGAAGCTTCCTTAGCAGAAATTATGGAAGCAGCGCGTTTAGCTGGTGCAGATGAATTTATTCGCCAATTACCCATGGGTTATGAAACCCAAATCGGTGAAGGTGGTGGAATGTTATCTGGTGGACAACGCCAACGTTTAGCGATCGCACGCGCTTTGTTAGGTAATCCCCGTCTATTGGTTTTTGACGAAGCCACCAGTCATTTAGACGCAGAATCAGAACGCATCATTCAGAACAATTTAAATACAATTCTCCAAGGACGTACCAGTCTAATTATTGCCCATCGACTGTCTACAATCCGCAATGCTGACTTAATTTTAGTATTAGATCGCGGTTTGTTAATCGAAAGCGGTACCCATGAAGAATTAATCGCTAAAAAAGGTCATTACTACTACCTAAATGAGCAACAATTCGCGCAAGCAGTTTGATTTAAGAGTGAGAAATTTAGAGTTTAGATATTATGCCTAATACTGCTAGTAATTCATCATCAGCATTAACTGAAGAACAACTCAATAATTCAGCCACTCATAGCATTGAAGATAATCAAGCTGTAGTAGCTAATTCTCCTGATTGGTATTACGGTACAGAAGAACTGTTAGATGCCTTACCCAAACTTTGGACACGTTCGTTACTGTATTTATTAGTTATTTTTAGTGCGGTAGTTTTACCTTGGGCAATGCTTTCTAAAGTAGATGAGACAGGAAGCGCTAGAGGTAAAATTGAACCACTAGGTGAAACTCACAGATTAGATACTCAAGTTAGTGGCAATATTATTGCTGTTAAAGTAAAAGAGGGTGAAACTGTTAAAGCTGGTCAGTTACTTCTAGAATTAGAGTCAAATGTTCTCCAAACTGATTTACAACAGGGCAAAGCAAAGCTAGAAGGATTAATCAATCGATTAGCAGAATTAGACATTTTAAAAAACCAATTAAAACTAGCAATTGGTGTGCAAGAACAACAAAAAAAATCTCAAGAATTAGAAAAAATTTCTCAAATTAATCAAGCACAACAACTGCTAGATGCCAAACAAAGTACTTATAACTTGCAAAAATTGGAGAAACTAGCATTAGTAAATCAGGCTGAACAAAACCAGGTTGCTACTCAGACTACCTATAAATTAGCTGCAAGTCGTTGGCAGAAAGATTTAACAGAAATTGAACGTTATCGCCCTCTAGGAGAGCAAGGTGCTATTCCGAAAATTAAAGTTGTGGAACTAGAAAAAATTGCCGATGAGAGTGAAAGACTCTATCAGCAAAGTGAATCAAATGTCAAACAGGCAAAGTTACGCTTTCAAGAAGAACAAAACCGCTATCAGGGAGTAATGCGCCAAGCTTTGGCGGATATTCAGCAAGCTAAATTGCGACTTGAAGAACAGAAAAATGGTTATAAAAGTGTAGTTCATGCTGGTGAATTGGCTCTGTTAAAAAATCAGGAGCAATTGAAAGATATGCAAACGCAAATTACCAGCCTCAAATCAGAAATAGCTCAAACTAAAAGTCAGATTAGTTCTTTAAAACTACAATTAGCACAACGCATAATCAAATCGCCAATTGATGGTGTAATTTTTAATTTACCCATCAAAAAGCCTGGTGCAGTTGTGCAAACTGGTCAGACAATTGCCCAAATTGCGCCTAAAGATATTCCCTTTATTCTCAAGGCGAATATGCCTAGTCAACAAAGTGCTTTCCTGAAGGTGGGAATGCCAGTTAAAGTTAAGTTTGATGCCTATCCATTTCAAGAGTATGGAGTTGTGACAGGGAAAGTAATTCGGATGTCACCCGACTCTAAAGTTATGGAAACTCCCCAAGGTAAAATAGAAGTTTTTGAAATGGAAATTGCATTGAATAAATCTGATAACCAACGCATTCCATTAACTCCAGGACAAACAGCGACAGCAGAGGTAATTGTCCGTCAGCGTCGTCTGATTGATTTCATTTTAGATCCATTCAAACAGTTACAAAAAGGTGGATTAAATCTTTAATGAAAGACGACAGGGAATAGAGAACAGGGAACACTAAGCCGCCCTTGTAATTTCTCGTTTCTATACAGAGTATGAGAATGAATGGAAAGAAGGCTTCGCCTTCAATGCAACAAAGGCAGAGCCTATTTTCGTGCATTTCCAGTCAGAGCCTGGAAACGAGATAAGTAAACCATAAATTTGCTAAATCATTTAAATTAGTCAAGGAGTTAGAAAATGATGAAATCATTAAATGTATCTCAAAAAGAGATAATTGAACAACTAAAACTGTCATGTCAAGTTCCTAGTTTATTAGAAGCGATCGCCACTCGTAAAATAATCTTTAATACAGTCAAAGATGCAGGCATTAAAGTAGAAAATGAAGAACTACAACAGGCAGCTGATGCCTTGCGGGCTGCTAACCGACTCATTAAAGCTGAAGACACTTGGAACTGGCTACAAAAATATTATCTTTCTGTCGAAGATTTTGAACAATTAGCAGAAATGAGCCTGTTATCTGTCAAGTTAGCCCATCATTTATTTGCAGACAAAGTTAAACCGTACTTTTATGAAAACCAACTCAATTATCTAGCTGCTGTCACCTACGAAGTTGTCTTAGAAGACGAAGATTTAGCTTGGGAATTATTTTATGCAGTCACTGAAGGCGAAATTACCTTTCAGGATGTGACTCGTCAACACATTCAAAATCCAGAGTTGCGACGCGCTGGGGGATATCGCGGTATCAAACATCGTCATGAGTTGAAACCAGATATTGCTGCTGCGGTGTTTATTGCGAATTCTCCAGAGTTACTCAAACCGATTGCGATTGGAAAAAAAGTACATTTAATTTGGGTTGAGGAAATTATCCAGCCAAAATTAGACGAGCAGCTATGCTTAAAGATTATGGGTGATTTATTCGCAGATTGGTTAAAACAACAAATTACCCAAGTAGAAATTATTCCCCATTTTGAATCAGATTCCTATTCTCAACCTGTGCAGGAATTATTGAGGATAGCTTCATAATTTTTGGATTATATTATAGTAGGTTGGGCATTGCTCACCCTACGAAATCATTAGTGAAAATTTATAACCCTGAAAACTCAGTGGATGTTTGAAAAGTACTATTGTTGGTATCAAAACATTCTCGATCCCCCTCAATCCACGCCACTTGCTACAACGGGGGGAACCCCCGCAACACAGTGGCTCCCCTTCAAAAGGGGGACTTTTATATATGTAGTTTCTTTGGGACTATTAACACCTGAAGTATTTGCCCTCTAAGCTTTTTGGAAAGTTAGACTTGGATTCCGGTTCCCCACTTTTTAAGGGGGGTTAGGGGGGATCTCTAAGTGCCTAAAATCACAGCCAACTACTTTTCAAACAACCTCTTACGTCGCAATGACGTTAATGCGTAGTCCTTAGGTAAATCCTAGCCATAATACCTCCCTACACAGAATGGTGCGCTATAGCTTTCGCTTAACGCACCCTACTTACGTATCCCAACGACCAATATTTACGTTGTTATACTCATTTAGTTATGAACAGATGAAATGAAATAAAAAGAACCATTCGTGTATATATGCCATTATGAAATTTTCGTTTTTTCGGTAATATCCACAAAATGGTCTCATTCTTTTATCAGGAGTATGTAATTACTTGTCCAACTTTTTGACCAAGAAATTTACGATTGTATTAGCTATATTTAATACACCGTTACCTATGACGAACAAGCCATTTAGTACTCCACCCCAAAATAGCAATAATTCCGTAGAAGAAACACCACCGTTAACGAATGCAGCTTCGGTTTCAGCTACTTCATTGATGAAGGAATTAGAATCGATAGCTAAGTCGGAAATTGTAATTCTAGACATGAGATTTTACTTTTTTAAGTGAATTTTTTGTTGCGGTTAAGCTTGTTTACTTAACTCTTGAATCTATTTTTATCGATCACAATTGTAAATTCAATAGTTAAAAAGAAGAGATAAGACATAACTAAAGTAGTTTTGTCTCTTGGTTTTTAATATTAAGAAATATCGATTATATCTAGAATTGCATTATTTACAATTTATCGAGGTTCTGTCGCTCAAAATTACTCAAAGACATAATTCCAAGAGTTTTGTCCTCAAAACTTGGGTTTGATATCAAAGTCGGATAATTAGTGATGATTCCTATATTTGTAAATTCAGTTTCAACCCCGATGTTTAGGAGTCGTGTTATTAGTTATGAGATTTCTCGGTGAGCGATACGCAAAGCGTAAAGCCAAGGGCTTATCGCAACACCGATGCAACAAGTCAGCTTTGTTCACAGAATGTTATTCTCGGTTCTTTGGTAATCCTGGGTTTGCACCACACAAACAAATGCGGAGAGACACAAAACCCTATGTTTAGGTTGACTCCCTAAGTAAGTCGGTGAGAATAAACCTAACTATGTAACAGATTGTAAAATCGTCAAAACCGTTGCGATTGCTTCATTCCACTTCGTTTCATTCGCAATGACATAGCGTGAATTATTTAAGCCGTTCTACTTACCATTTTGTCTCAAAATAAAAAGAGGTCAAACTTCGACCTCTTCACAACTCCCTACATTGAAATAATAAATTTTATAGAAACTAAGATAAACCAGTGTTCAAACCTTGCTTACCAGTTGCTAATTCCACTTTGACAATTTTGCCACCCATTTTTTGGATGCGTTGTTGCTCAAGGAACCAGTTATCGTAAGCAACTAACTTAGTGAAGTATGTATTTTGGAGTTCACGCTGGGTACGGATGCGGGTTTGGCTAGGAACGCAAGCAGTAATCTTAAATAATCGCGCCATGGCGGTTAAATCTCCTATTGTGAGGGGGGAAATTTTTTATCTCAAAAATAATGAATGTTGTCAGAGACAGTTTACTCATTTATCAATTCAAAGGCTGGAAATCAATCATCAATACTAGACCACAAACACTTTTCACTCTGGCATCAGACAATTCAGAAGGAAAAGCGACTCGATGTTCTAGCACTCACAGCTGATTCCCAGACCTTAATTAAGTTGCACCTAAATTATTAAGCGCCAACTTTCTAACTCTTAGCTTAAGCCAGAGCAGATATAGTCTAAGTAAACACCCATTTCTTTACCAGCATCAGCACCAACTAAGCTAGCGGTAACTTCTTTGATAGCTTGGATAGCTTGTACTGTTGCGCCAACGGGTACACCCAAGGAATTGTAGGTTTCTTTCAAACCGTTGAGTACACGCTCGTCAAGGATGGAGGGGTCGCCAGCTAACATAGCGTAGGTAGCATAACGCAGGTAGTAATCCAAGTCACGGATACAAGCTGCGTAACGACGGGTGGTGTACATGTTACCACCGGGACGGGTGATATCAGAGTACAACAAAGATTTAGCTACAGCTTCTTTAACGATCGCAGCTGCGTTAGCACTGATGGTGGTAGCTGCACGAACGCGCAATTCACCAGTAGCGAAATAGCCTTTGAGTTTTTCGAGAGCCGCGTTGTCCAAGTATTTACCTTGAACGTCCGAAGAATTAATTACAGAGGTAATTGCGTCTTGCATGTTGTTATTTCCTTATTTCCAGCAGTATTGCAATGCTTGGTGTTATAGCAGGTAAAACCTACTAGGACATAGCACCGACTAAGTAGTCGAAGTAAGAACCAGCTTCAGATGCATCTTCACCAGACAGCAAGGAAGCAGCAACGCCCTTCATAGCGGTTACACCACCAGCAACAGCATCGATAGGAGTACCGAGAGACTTGTACATCTCACGTACGCCAACAACGCCGATTTCTTCGATGGGGGTAACATCACCGGAAACAATACCGTAGGTGATGAGACGGAGGTAGTAATCCAGGTCACGCAGACAGGTAGCTGTCATTTCTTGACCGTAAGCGTTACCGCCAGGAGAAACTACATCAGGACGCTTTTGGAACAGCTGGTCGCCAGCTTGTTTTACGATCCGCTCGCGGTTTTCGGTCAAAATTTGAGCGATACGTAGGCGCTTTTCACCGCCGGTAACAAAGCTCTTGATGCGATCTAGTTCGCCGGGGCTTAGGTAGCGAGCTTCTGCATCAGCATTCACGATGGACTTCGTGACGATACTCATTAATGGATTCCTCCAGTACTAACGAAACCAGGATTTAATTAAACTGGTGCGACTTGAAACATTTCACTGAGCTTACCACCTCTTAGGGTGACAGTAACAGCAATAACTGCGGTTTCTCTCACACCTCAGGATTTACTTGAGTATTCAGCAGTACCCAAGTCAGGAAACTCAGCAACCTTCCGGATTTATTTTCGGGCATTATGATGAGTATTTATGACAGATGTTAATAGTTTGTAATATTTACTTTCATTTTTTGGGGAAGGGGCAGGTAAAAAATGGCAAAGACGCGGCGACTCGGAAAAATTTTTACTAATCTCTCCGCGTTACCGCGCCTAGTAATTTGTCAACAGTCCTTAGCCATTCTTTACAAATGACCAATGACCGTTGACTAGTGATGAATTGAGACGAGGAGAATTACACCAAGTCTGTTGTTGCTTGCACACTACCGAGGTAATTACCAGCAGGTAGGGATGGGAAGCGATTGTAGGGTACAACATCTTCACCAAAATAGCGATCGTATTCTGGGCTAGCCAACATGGCAGCAACCGCAGCTTTCAGACCACTATCGGTGAGTAAATGCTTATACTCAAGGATTTCTGCCTGGGTAGCTGGGGCGCGTCCGAGGAGGTGACGGAAGAGGAATTCCACTACCTTGGCGCTGGGATAGGAGCTACAGAAACGCTGGTGATAGATTTCGGAAGTTGCCAACTGTCTGACAAACTCACGTACGGAGATTTCCCCGTTGTGTAGTTTGCGCTCAAGTTCTGGGCAACGGAATTCACTGGGAACTTGGTCGCCAAACACATCCATGATTTGAATGTAAATTGCGTTGGTTACCTGAAGCATTTCTACTGGGTTAGCACCGGCAGTCATCCGATAGATTCTGGTCGGTTTGCGCTGGGTATTGGCACTAACTGGGGCATCTTTTTGAGAGGAACGACCCAATTCTGCAAAGTCACGGGTTTTGGCTGCCATATCTGCGATCGCCTGAGCCATGAGTGGCATTTGGGCAACATTCATCCGTGATTTTGACGATTCAAAGCTGGGAACTAATACATCCTTGTTTTGTTTCGTCAACTGGTTATACAGTTTCTGAGTGTTGGGGAAGTTAGCCGCCGGCAATGTCAGGTAACGGTTATAGGGAACTGTATCTTCACCAAAGGCTTGGATATATTCCGAACTGTTCACCATGGCATTGATGAAAGCTTTGATGCCTTGGGTTGCGAGTATTTGGTTATACTTGCGAATTTCCGCTTGGTCTAAGGGGGCACGTCCGAGGAAGTGCTTGGTTCCTAACTCAATGACCTTGGTGTTGGGATAGGGAGTGTAGAACTCTTTCAGGTATAGGCTAGAGCCACCCAAACCTTCAATGAATTCCTTCACGTTGATTTCACCGTTACCTAGACGACTTTCTAGGACTTTAAATTCACGGGAGGTGACAACGTAGGGGGCAATATCCCGCTCGAAAATCTGACGGTAGGCAGCACCAATGACGATTTCGACGGTGACTTTGTCAATGGTGTTGGTTAATTTGAAGACCTTGGTTTGTTCCCGTTTCTTGGTGACACCTTGGCTGACCCGGTTCTGAATGTCTGGTTCGCTGCGATCGCCACCAGCTTCTGCCAGTTGGACAAACATTGGTACTGTTTGTTTTTCGACCTTGCCAGTGCCAACATCTTCCCGAATACTGCCTGTCCGCAACTTCCGTTGGGATACACCTTGGGGTGTGAGGTAGCGTTCGTAGGGAACAGTATCTTCACCAAAAGCTTCGCTATATTCTGGGCTATTGAGAATTGCATCTACCAGAGCGTAGAAGCCCTTCTTAGCACAGATATCAAAGTATTTGTTATTTTCCTGGCGACCGTAGGTTGGACGACCTAACAGGCGACGGTGGATATATTCCACTGCCTTACAGACATATAAAGGAGTCCAGTACATCTTCCGGAAGAGGTCTGACTTCGCCAATGCACGGACAAACTCCCGAACCGAAATTTCGCCGTTTTCCAGTTTAATTTCTTGAACCTTCAGCCGTTGTCCTTCGTAAACTTCCCGACCAAATACTTGTAAGTAGGTCGCACGAATGACTTTTTGGGTGGAACTTTCTGAGAATTTGACACTCGCACCCTTGCCAGTACCTTTGCTGAGAGTTCTGGGAACCTGATCCAAACGGAAGACCTTGGGACCGAGAGTACCAGGGAATTCACCACGGGCAGCAGGATTGCTATTTTGGTTGTTAATCCCCGCACCTTGGTGAATCAAAATCCGCTTAGTATCCTTACCAAAGGGAGCAGGACGGTTGCTGGGGTTGCGTGTCTCCTTGGAGAAAATAGCACCAAACTGAATTTCTAAGGGGTCATTACCAGAACCATATACGTGTTGGTCGGGTAGGGGTTGATTGTAGTCAACAAAGGTAGTGAGGAATTGGGGGATTTTGCGGAAGGGTGCGCTGTATTTGAATAGGTCTTGTTGAGGACCCCAGTTACGGCATTCTTGCGCTTCTTGACCCAAACCACGCAGGTAGGGTACGGTTTCTTCACCGAAGTAATCAGAATATTCCTCAGAATCTACTAAGGCATCAATGAGCTTAGATAGACCACCTTTAGAAACGATATCAAAGTATTTTTGTACTTCTTCCCGACTGCTCGGACCACGTCCTAGGAAGTGGCGGAATGCCAATTCTAAAGCGCGGCTATTGATAAATGGTTCGTAAAATTGCTTGCGGTATAGGGGAGACTTACCGAGACGACGGACAAACTCTTTCATGGAGATGTCGCCGTTTTTCACCTGGGATTCTAAATAAGATATCGACAAGCTGTAAGCACGGGTAATATCGCGCTCAAATATTTGACGGTAAGCAGCTTTGACAACTTCGATTTTTTCCGAGGACGACAGTCCTGTCTTCATGACAAACTTGGGACGACGTTCTGCCGCATTGAAGTAAATCTGGGGCAGTTGTAACCCTTGCTGGTCAGTGGAGGGACGTTGTCTTACTTTTGTTGAGGGTGTAGCTTCCTTGAATTCAGTCAGCAATACATCCATGTACTGGGAAACAATTTCTGTTGCCTCAGCATCTTTGCGGAAGAAGGATAGGGCTGCGGCTTTGATTTCTTGTAAAGCCACAATTGTTGCTTCTGTGGAACAAGCGTTTTCAATGATTTCCCGCAAACCACGAGTATTTACCGCGATGATATTGGGGTCACCAGCAACGATCGCGTAGGTAGCATAGCGTAGGAACCAGGATAAGTCCCGCAGACTTTTTGCCATGTTGCTCGGACCATACCGAGCGATGTTAATCGGACGGAAACCCGCAGGAGCGGGACCACTGGGGGAGGAGTTAAAGATAGAACGGAGATTTTCTAAGAAGCCACCACGGGATTCCACGTAGGTGACTGTCCCTAGTTCCATTCCTCTTCTGACATCACTGCCCGCAGCTACTGCGATCGCCATTTCTGGGCTTGGCTCTGCCATGGGTTTTTCTAAGAAAGCCATGGGTGAACCACCAACAAAAATCCGGTTGGCAGCACGAGATACGATGATCTCGGAATTTTCCGTGAGAGTTTGAGCAATTTCTAAACGTTTTGCACCAGAGGCAAAATATCTTGCCAACTCACCTAGTTCACCGGCACCCAAGAAGCGGTCTTGTTGCTCTGCTTGGGAAATAGTTGCTACAGCTAGGGTTTGATATAGTTGCGGACGCGCAACAGAGCTTCCACCACTTGCCTTAACACTCATCGGATTTATAAAACTCCCATCATATGTGTTGTGTGTTAAGTCTGGATTAATTTTGCTTGACATATCGAGGCTGAAGTGCATTGCCATTGCCAGCAACAAAAATGTCGAAAAAAAAATAACCCAGTCAGCTTTTAGATTAGAACGTTTTGCGTTTTCTCAGTGCTTTTATTAAGAAGTATGTACAAACTGTGGGTAATTTATCTCAGCTTGAAGGGAAGATAGCTGGTGTTTTCTGAGAGAATATCTAAGTTTTATGTCGAAAAGTAAGCTTGTGTGGGGAGGAGGAAGGGTTAAGAGGTAAGGGTTTTCTGTCACCTGTCACCTATTAACCCAGGTTGCTACCTATTGGAGCTGGCAGTATTCTCACAATTCTGGGTGCGTGTCACTATAATTCTGATTGCTAGCTAGTACGCCCTACAGTCAAAAACCTGTCAGGTGGGTAAGTCATACCGAGACTAGCGAGATTCAGTCCCTTGGTTGGGAGCACCTTCTACATCAGTTTTACCAGATGCAGATTCCGGCTTTGCTGTTTCTCTGGCATCGTTTTCAGCATATAACCCAGTATGGCGAGCAGCTTCGTCTATGGGGGTTTGATAACCACCTTCAGAATTCTTTTTCTTGTTTTTTTCTGTAGATTTATCAGACATGATTTAGCTCCTAGTACTATGAATTCGGTCAACAATTTGTCAGTGGTATTGATAAATAGTTAACTGATTTAACTCATCACGTCTTTAATCTAGTCAGTGTTGCTCTGTAATTTACTCCCTCGGAAATCAGATTATGTACGAAGAATTAGTCTGTCATCAGGATGAGACTAGATTCAATCTTTTGTGATGGGAAGTATCTGACTATGGTGAATTATTGTTCGCTAACTTAAAATGCGCGGAATCCTTTGATTATAAGTAGAGTAACTGAATTGCCTGAAATTGCCCCTTTTCTAGGATGAGGTTTTAGTCGTAATCAATCTTGATACTTGCCTAAGTGCCGTGATTAACAGATGTCATGGTGTATACAAGTTCCTGATGGATAATCAATAAATAGGAGGCGATGGATAGTTATAAATTATCAAGAAAGCTACTTTTGACGTGACAAGAAGATATCAAAAGAGGCAGAGAACAGAGGATAAGCTTGATATTTGACAAGTAGAGTTAGAAAGAGGTTATACTTAATCAAGTTTATTATTAGGTTGTAAAGTAAATATTAAGGCTATTATCATAAAAGTAGCTTCTCCTATTGCTATCAGAAAAAATACTTATAAAAAAAGCTCATTCTTTGGTGTTGTATTTAGCTTTTAAATGAATATTTGGCGATAGGGAATTAATATTAGGTGATGAGAAAATAAATTTATGGGGTATTGTAATAATAATTAACATCATAATCGATTCAGGATGATGTTCTATGTAAATTTGAGGTTGACATTTATCTGTTATTTACAGAATTATTTTAGGGACACCGGATACTTATTTACGAGAGGAAACTATGCACACAGTTGTTGCTGTTTTGCTAGAGGTACTGATTGTAATTGGTCTGTCACGGCTGGTAGGGCTTGCCTTTAGGTGGATTAATCAACCACTGGTAATTGGAGAAATCGTTGCCGGAATTATGCTTGGTCCTTCTCTATTTGGTTTGTTAGCACCAGATTTAGCAGCTACCTTATTTCCTCCAGAAACAGTACCTTTCCTGAATATGTTGTCTCAGGTAGGGCTGATATTTTTCATGTTTTTGATTGGGTTAGAGTTAAATCCTAAATACCTGAAGGGAAATTTAGATATTGCAATTCTTACTTCCCATGTGAGTATTTTAGTGCCCTTTTCCTTGGGAAGTTTATTGGCAATACTGCTTTACCCTTTAGTTTCAAATGGGAGTGTATCTTTCACTGCTTTTGCTTTATTTTTAGGGGCAGCAATGTCAATTACAGCCTTTCCTGTACTGGCAAGAATTATCACTGAAAATAATTTACAAAGTACAAGGTTAGGAACTTTAGCATTAACTTGTGCAGCAGTGGATGATGTGACAGCATGGTGTGTGTTAGCGTTAGCGATCGCCGTTGCTAGGGAAGGTTCCATTGCCGGAGCAATTCCCACCATTATTGAGAGTGTGCTGTATATTGGCTTGATGGTGACTCTGGGACGTTCGTTACTGTCACGTTTAGCAGTATATTATCGTCGGACAGGACGTTTGAGTCAATTTGCCTTGGCTGGAATTTACGTGGGGGTTGTAGCTTCGGCATTAATTACAGAATTGATTGGTATTCATCTGATTTTTGGGGCATTTTTATTAGGGGCAATTATGCCCAAGAATGAAGCTTTAGTGCGGGAATTGGCAGTTAAAACCGAAGATTTTGTCTTGATATTTCTCCTGCCAATATTTTTTGCCTACAGTGGTTTAAAGACACAGATTGGTTTACTAAATCGTCCAGAATTATGGGGTTTATGTTTGGCGGTTTTAGCTGTGGCGATCGCCGGGAAATATGTGGGAACCTATGCAGCAGCTCGTGTGAGTGGGATTAGCAAACGTGAAGCATCTGCTTTGGGTTGGTTGATGAATACGCGGGGATTAACGGAGCTGATAGTTTTAAATATTGGTTTGGAATTGGGAGTAATTTCTCCTTTACTATTCACCATGCTGGTAATTATGGCTTTGGTGACAACCTTTATGACATCTCCCCTCCTGGAATGGACATATCCCAAGAAACTGATCAAATTAGATATGGTGGAAACGGATGTGGTAGGGGATGGGGAAAACCTGTCTGATGGGGATATACATAGCAAACCTTACCGAATTTTAGTTCCCGTTGCTAACCCCGATACCCAAAAAGGTTTAGTGCAATTAGCAGCAGCGATCGCCATCAACCATACTCAACCTGCGGCAGTTAATCCCCTAAGTTTAATTGAATTGGAAGAAGACTACGCCTTTGAAAGCACCCCAGAGGAAGCCAATAGATTAATTATCCAGCGTCGTCAACAATTGGAGGAGCTGATTCAACGTCTCGAACCCCCAACAGTACGTTCCTATATCCATCCCATCATCCGGATTTCCAATAATGTTGCTAGGGAAACCTCACAAATTGCCACTTTAGAAGAAGCTGATTTAATTTTAGTAGGATGGCATCGTCCAGCTTTTAGTAATAATCGTCTAGGGGGTAGAGTTGGGCAAATTCTGACTTCCGTCTCCATAGATGTTGCAGTCTTTATTGATAAGGGAGAGGAGCGCATCGAAAGTATTCTCGTTCCCTATTCTGGCAATATCCATGATGATTTAGCCTTGATTTTGGCATTACGCTTACTGATAAATCGTGATACCTGTCGCCTAGAAATTCTCCAAGTGCTGGGTGAAAATCAGACAAATCAGGATTTGAGCCATGAGTTGGATAGTATGATGGAAAAATTACCTCAAAATGTGCGCGATCGCATCCATATCCAATCCGTCGCCTCGACAGAACCCATTCATACCGTTGTTAGTGCATCGGAAACTGTGGATTTAACCATTGCTGGTACTAGTCGCGCTTGGGGCATCGAACGTCAAACCCTCGGTAGATACACGGACGAATTAGCCATCCATTGCCGCTCTTCCCTACTCATCACCCGTCGTCATAGTCAAGTCACCTCTCACCTGACATCAATTCTCCCAGAGGTGACATCAGTGGAAGTTTAGCTGACAGGAAAAATACCCTTACTCCTGACACCAATTTGAAAAAAGGATGAGATACACACATTCTCAAACCCTTGTTCTGTCTGGCTTTCTGAATTTTGAATTGATATTAACCCTTCCTATGCATCACTTCAATATTAAATCTTTGGTATTTTATGGTGTCGCCATTAGTTCTGTTTTAGTCTTATTTAAGTTAGTCACTACTTACGGAGAAAGTCAGCTCAAAGCAGCAAAAACATTGGGCGATCGCTATAGTCTACAGCTAGCAGAAAAACTCGGTGATTGTTCCCAATCTCCAAATTTGCAGTTGCAAATACAGCAATCAGGAATTTACCTGAATGGATTTTTATTACCTGAAGCTAACCCAAATACCTCTTCTGCTCCTACCCACCGCATTCAACCCACCCTCACAGGTAAACTAATCAACCACCATCAACAAATCAGCTTATCGGGGAATATTCCCCAAACAACCCTTTGCCCAGATAAAAATACACCTGGAAATCTCACAAAAAACATTTCTCTCCAGATTCCCCTAGTCAATCCCAAAAATTTAACAGGGCAAATGAATATCACTGGCAATTCCCAAGCAATTAAGTTTACCCTAGTACCTACTCCCACTCAGGAAAAATCATCACAAAGTCATTAGGATTGCTATGTCACCTTGCGCCGTATAACATCAGGGAAAACACGGTGCATAATATGGGGTGTGCTGAGGTTGATAAATAATACCGATTCAAAAAATGTTTACGACAGATACCCCACCCGCTCTATCGGGCACCCTCCCCGAAATCGGGGAGGGCTGGGGAGGGGTTTTGTCCATGTGTCGTATTGTTTTTTCAAATTGGTATAAATTTACCCATCCGATAAATTGCTATCAGTCGGATGTTTCATGTTGAATTGCAGGAAAAGAAAAATGATACAGGCGAAGTTAGATAATAAGGTTGTTAATTCTAGGCATGGGTTATTGTTCAAGGTATTACTGGCTGGAAGTGCCATGATAATTCTGGGAACAGAACATACCTTAGCTGCACCAGTGGCAAAATTAGAAGACTGGCGATTTTCTCCCGAAGCAAATCAACTAGAAATTACCCTTTCTGCTGCCATCCAACCACAATATTTTTATCTTGCCCAACCTCCGCGCTTAGTCGTGGATTTACCGGGAACAAAATTAGGTTATGTGGCGACTCGACAAAATTATTCTGGCAATATTCAAAGTATCCGTGTTTCTCAGTTAAACGCAGATGTGACTCGAATTGTCATGGATTTAGCACCGACAGCCATGTTAGTACCCAATCAGGTACAGTTACAACCGCTTTCCTCCCAAAATCCTACCCGTTGGGTATTGCGTTCCCAGATAACTGCTGTACCAGGAAATTTTGCTGATACCCCTCCCAGTCAAAATTATGGTAATGTCGCAGCACCTCTAAAGAATCCCCTGACACCAAATAATAATTGGCAAAATAACTCACCTCCCAGTATCGAAAATTACAATAATTCCGACCCTTCTGTTCCTACCGTCTCCCCATCTTTCACTACCCTGCCCAGCACGGTTAACAATTCCCAAACAGTCCCCTTTGTCACCGTACCACCGCTATCACAGGATAGTTTCAGCCCCCTCAACAATTCACCCCTTCCTCCTGCAACTTTTCCTCTGCCCTCTGGAAACGTCAATGCAGTTCCTTTCCCTACACCCACTTTATATACACCAAATAATACAAACAGACCGGAGAATAATTACTTAGACAATCAGCCCATCGAATTTGGGCAACCCTTACCCAATTCCACTCCTTAAAGTAGGTAGTCAAAGGTGTTGTATCCCCCTCAATCCTTGAATAAGGGGGACTTTTTCTAACTGCGTAATTGAAAAAATCTTTAGCCAGTAGCAACTAGTCTATATCTAAGAAAATTTGGACTTGGGAACAGGTTGGAATACCCTTCTTCCAGTGCGTTGTATGATGTACCCATAGAAGGAGATAAAGAAATGACCTCATACAACATCGAGTTAAAAGAAAACCTCTTAGAAATCAACTTTGGTGGACCTGCATCCAACGATCGCATTGTCATCGATGCTGCTGCAAGACTGGAAGAAATGGCAAAAGCTGGGATTTTACGGGGAGGACAATTACTGAAAATCAATGGTCCCACATCCATACCTGTAGCATTTGTTTTAGCCCATCGTCTGTGTCATCTTTACGGGGCGATCGCCTGTTTTGACCCCAAATTAGGAAAATACGTGATTTGTGTCACTCACAACCCTACGTATAACCTAGGGGATTTAATCGATTAAGTTGAGATTAGAACTAGGGTTCGCAAGCTACCAGGAAGTTGTATGAGTACCTACCATATAGATTTGGATGGTGATATTTTACAAGTTGGGTTTGGGGAAACAATAGCAACGGGTGACAAAATAGTTCAGGATGTTGTGGTGTTATTGGATGCAATGATTGCATCTGGGGAAATACCAGGTGGTGAGTTAATCAAAATTAACGGACGTGCATCCGTATTAGTAAGTCAGGTTTTAGCGTATAAATTAGCGCAGATATATGAGGCGATCGCCTTTTTTGACCCCAAGATAGGTGATAAGGGTTTAGATAGATATGTTGTCACCGTTAGTAATAACCCAAAATATCAAATCGGCGATATTTTAGATGTTAACCGGGAAGAAAATCCTAGTCATATAAAAGTAGTTATTTGCGGATTTGCCAACACAGGGAAAACCTGCTTTCGTGAAGGATTAAAACAAGCATTAATACATATACCTAACGCACCCAAATCCTATGTTATTTCAGGATGTCCTGACGGGGATGGTTCCTGGTTTTCCGACACAGCAAAACGAGATTTTGAGCTAGCCAAAAAATTAAAAGCTGAATATAAAACCAAATTTACACCAGCATTTGCTCAGTTTAAAGCGCAAGAATTTAGAAACGTCAAAGAACCCATATTTATTTTTGATGTCGGAGGACAAATATCCCCAGAAAATCGCATAATTATGGCAGAAGCAACCCATGCCGTAATTTTAGTAAAAGAAGATAAGGAAATATCAATTTGGGAAAACTTTTGTAAATCTTTGAGTTTACAAGTTCTGGCGATCGTCTTTAGTGATTATCATGGTATAAAAGATTTCATCGAGTCAGAAACGCCGATTTTAAAGGGTAGAGTTCATCGTTTGCAGCGTGGCGTTGACGTTTGGGATAGGGAAATTATACAGGCTTTAGCGAAAATTTTGGTTAGCAAGGTGAGGGGATAAATTATGACAGAAAAAATGCATCCTATCTCTATTGGAATCGCTTGGTGTTTAGCTTGGGGTGAAACACGGAAAGCAGAGAACTGGGAATTATTACAGCAAACTCGACAAGCTTTAATTGAAGATAGAGAATTACCGCAGAATTTTAAGTCAATTATTGAAGAAGTTAAAAAATTAGATAATCTAGAATTTCCTCAAACATTAGATAAATTAAAGAATCTTACAGAAACATGTTCTCAGCGATGGGAATCAAAAATAGGTTTAGTTTATGGTGGTGTAACAAAGGTTAAACAATATGTTTTTGAAGCTGCAACACTTCCAGATATTCGAGGTGCTTCATCTTTGCTGGATAGAATAAATTTAATAGATTTACCTACTTTCTTTGGTGTGATACCTAAACATAATCCAGAATTAAATACTCAGAAGAACTATAATGCTCAATGTAGCAGTGTAAGAAAGTGGTTAAATGATAATTTTCCACAACATTCGGAAAATGAAAAAAAACTATCAGATGCTTTAATCGAAGAACTGATTATATATTCTACTGGTGGGAATATATTAGCATTTTGTCCAGCAGCTTTTGTAGATGACTTAGCTAATGCAATTGAGAAACGCTATACTCATGAAACATTAACAGCAAATTCTTGTGCAGTAGGGGACAGATTCAAATTACTAGAAATTCAATTTGGTTTATTAAGGGATAATATCGAAGATACCTTTTGGCTAGATAAATATAAAAAAGATTATAAAAACCCTATAGTTGAAGGTTGCTTTGGGAAAGTAGAGAGCGATTCCCAAGTTATAGAAAATAATTTCCGAGACCATAAAAGCTTTAACGAGCTAACTACCAAGCTAGCAATTGCATTTAATCAACGTCGTTCGGGAAATGAAACCCCAAATCGTCCTAGTCGTCGTTATCCACCGATGTTAGAAACCCATCCTTATTTAAGGAGAGATGAGGTTGAAAAACGTAGCGCGATCGCTCACATCACCCAAGTTACCGGACAACCTTATTTATCTGAAGCTTCCCTAAGAAAAAGATGCATCGGCGATCGAGCAAAAAAGGGGGAATTACCATCATGGTATCGAGATTTATGTCAAAACACAAATTTAGATTGGCAACCAGGTATTATTGAAAGTTGGACGAATAAATTTGAACTATTTCTGAAACAAAATCCCGACAAACATCAAAAATATTGCAGAAACTATAACCTTGAAAACATAGAAACATCTCCATCTTTAACTCACCTCGGCAAAGTCAGTAATGGCTTTATTGCCTATATTTATGCTGATGGGAATAACATGGGTGGATATATTCAAAAAATCCGTACTCCTCAGGAGTATCAAAACTTTAGCGCTGATGTTGAAAATGCAACTAAATATTCGGTTTTTCATGCTTTAGCCAATCATCTTCACCCCAGACAATTACAAGGAATCGACGAATCAACCTCCAGATTAAACAATGGAGATTTTATCCATCCCTTTGAAATTATCACCATAGGTGAAGATGATATTATCCTGATAGTTCCCGCAGACAAAGCATTAGAGATAGCGAAAGATATCGGCGAAAACTTTGAAAATATTCTCTTGGATAATCTGAAAATACAAGAACATGGAAAACAACTAGAAATCAAAGGTAATTATTTCGATGAGTATTATGACGGTAGAAAAGCTCATCGTTGTCATCAAAACAATAAAAGCCCAGAAAAATCTAATTGTAAACTGAGTATCTCTAGTGGAGTTTTGATTGCTGCATATAATACTCCTATTTATTACGCGGAAAATTTAACTAAACAGTTAATGAAGTCAGCCAAAGATTATGCTAAAAAATTACACTTTAAGAATGATGATAAAAAGACTAATGAAGATAAATATTATGGTGGTACGGTAGATTTTTTCACAATGAAATCAGTTACAATGGTTTCGTCTAGTATTAAAGATTTTCGTGATAATGCACTAACAAAAAATCAAGGTGCAGAAATAAAACTTTACGCAGCACCCTATACACTTCACGAACTAGATGGTTTAATAGCCTCAATCAAAGCTTTAATTGCAGCAGATTTTCCTAAATCTCAACTCTATCAAATTCGAGATTTCCTTGCAAAAGGACGACGCACTGCTATTTTAAATTACTGTTATTTCCGCTCCAGACTCAAACAAGGGCAAACTCAATTAAGAGAAGATTTTGAAAAAGCCTGGTGTGATGCGAAAACAAATGGAGGAAATATCGCACCTTGGATGTACGAAAATAGATTCCCAGAAGAAAAACACAATAAATATTACGAAACTATTTGGCGGGAAATGGTTGATTTGTATGAATTCCTTAAGGAAGATGAGGAGAATAATGAATCGGAACAAACAGCAACAAATATATCCAATACATCTAAATAAACTATGCCATGATACAACTTCAACAATTAATCAATACTAATTTTGTTGAGACTAATAGAATTACAGCAATTATTGATTCTGCATTATGTGTAGGTGCTGGTGGTTCCTCTGGTTCCCTTGCAGATAAACCAATAGTTCGTAACTCCGAAGGTAATTTATTAATTCCTGCATCCCAGCTAAAAGGTAGATTGCGTCACGAATGCGAGAAGATAGCACGGGGTTTAGGATGGTCAATTTGTGAGTCTCCTAATGCGGGAAGAATGGTAATTAGGAGAAACGATGCACCGGAAGATTTTCAACGCGAGGAGTATGAAATACCCGGTTATAATGACACCTATCACTGCTTAATTAGTCAAATTTTCGGCGACCCAATTTTACCATCAAGGATAATATTTGATGATTTAATCTGCACCGAAGAACCGGAAAATTTACCAGAAGTATTACGTCCAGGGGTAACTATAAACCGTCGTCGCAAGATAGCAGAGGAGAAAAAACTTTACTTTTTAGAAACATCCCCCGCAAATGCAAAGCTCCAGTTTACTGGAGAGATTCACATCCAACCTAGCTTCACACCAGAAAGAGCAGATTGTGCGAAAGCATTAATTTGGAGTGGATTCAGACATGTCCATGCATTAGGAGGAAGTAAATCTGCTGGTTTGGGTTGGTTAACCTGGAAATTACCCGAAATTCAAGTAAGTGAGACGGTATGGGAATTTTTGCGGAAAGGAAGAAGAAGTGAAAAAAATTAAGTTAGAAATCAAAGCATTATCTCCCCTGGCAATTTCTCGACAAAAACCAGGTGGTTCGGTAAGCGAATGTGAAGATTATATACCTGGTAGTGTTATTCGTGGTGCTGTTGCAGGTGCAATTTTAAAGCAGTCAAATCAACAATTTAGCGATTTGAGTCAAAATGGTGGCGATTTTCAAGCCTTATTTTTAGGTGATAATCCTGTAATTTTTCAAAACGCTTATCCAAATATTTGCAAGATAGAAGGTGATGATTTTATATTCCATGAATACGTTAAAGTCTTACCAAGTACTGCGTTAAGTTCAAAAACAAAAGAAGGTTTTAAACCCGAGAATAATGGTGTTTTCGATACTTTAATTGACCGTTTTTGTACAGATTGCTACGGTTTGGCATATGAACCTAATTGTCCTACCGATGGAGGTAGGATTGATTCTCCGTCAATAACTTTTTATAGTGAGCTAAACGATGAATATTATAAATTATCTGCACAAAAGCGATTATTAACTAGAGTCGGAATTAATCGGAAACGTGCAACATCGGAAGAAGAAATTTTGTATAGTATCCAGGTTTTAGAAGAATCTGAATTCAAAGGTAAAAATCCTAAGCCTATTAGTTATATATCGTCTATTGTTTTACCTGATTCTATTTCCGATGAATTATCAACATCGCTTTTAGAATTTATGCAGAGAAACTCATTAAATTTACGATTGGGTGGTTCTACATCCAGAGGTTTAGGGAAAGTTGAAATATCAAGCGATGACGTCAAGATTAAAAGTAATATTGGAAATTTGATAGAAGAAAGAATTAAAAGCTTTACAGAAAAACTTTATCAACGTTGGGATAAATGGTCTATTTTTAGCTCTAACAATCAAGAAATATCTAAACAACGTTCCTATTTCACTTTAGATTTACAAGCAGATGCCATATTAAATGAAAAATGGCAACGTACAACTGTAATTTCCAAAGATATGTTAATTGAATTTACTAATATTGAAGATGATTCATTAGAATTAGAAGCATCTTATAGTAGCTATGACTATCGTTCTGGTTGGAATTCGGCTTGGGGTTTAATGAAAGATGTGCAATTAGTTACTAATAAGGGTGCTGTTTACTTATTCAGTACCGAACATCCAGATAAATGGTATGAAGCTTTAGCGAAATTAGAGTTAGAAGGAGTTGGAGAAAGAACTTGCGAAGGTTTTGGACAAGTAGAAGTTTGTAACCCGTTTCATTTAGTCATGAGAGAGGAGGCTGTCTAAGATGGAAGAGAACCTAGATACATTAGAAAATATGAACAGTTTTTTGGCGCAACAGCTTGAATTTAGAATTCAAAAAGCAATGACAGAACAAATAGATGATGTTATTAAAAACATACAACAACTAGCTCAGAAATTTTCTATTGCTACGAAAGATAAAAAATCACCTTTCAGAAATGTTTTATCTGTTGCAATTAGCTCAAACTCTACAGTTGAAGTTATTAAAAACTTTATCAAAAGTCAAATCGGTAGGAGTGGTGCAAGCCCTATATGGAGTACAAAAAATGGCAATGAACTATTTGCGATCGCATTAGTAAAAGAAATAGAAGGGTTAGAAAAATTTACCCAAGATGTCATCAAAAAAATAAGAAAGTCTATCCCTAAAAATAACCCATTAAATCAAGTTGTTGATAATCCAAATAAACAAATAGAATTAGCTAAAGAAATACACTTAAAACTCGTACAGCTTTACTTGGGTTATCTTGCCAGAGAACATACCGCTTTAGTCGGAGAAGCTAAACTAATTAATTCTCAAATTCCATAATTTTCTGAAGGAGTTAATATGAGTCGTCTTGTAATTTCTACAGTAGGAACGAGCTTACTAACAAATGAAATCAATGAAAGAAAAGACCCAAAAGAATGGGTTAAGCTTTTAAACAAAACAGCAAATCTTAGTTCTGCAATTATTACTGATGACAGTAATGATTCTGAATATTCTGAAGCTTACAAAATTATTCAAAAATTAAAAGATAGAGCAAAAGCAAAATTAGATGATAGCAATATTCTAGAGATTAGAGAAGCTAGTGCAGAATTAAATGGTATTTACGCTTTGTATGATGAAAAGTTAGAGAATGCAAAACCTGACACACATATATTAATTGCCACAGATACCCTTCAAGGGGAAGTTGCTGCTCAATTAATAGAATCTTTTTTAAGGAATCAGGGATTAAACAACATAATCCTGTGGATTGAACCCGAACTTTCTCTTGCTAGTAGCAATATTTTTACAGAAACCATTGCTAAATTAATTCCCAAAATTGAAAAAACTATCCAAAAAGGGGAAAGTAAAGGCAAAAAAGTTATTTTCAATTTAGTGGGTGGTTTTAAAGCATTGCAAGGGTATTTCAATACAATAGGTATGTTTTATGCAGATGAAGTAATTTATATATTTGAAGGTTCCAATGAATTGGTTAAAATTCCCAAATTACCCATCACAATCAATATTAAAGAAGTAGAAATATATAAGGTTCCTCTTGCAATGATGGAGCAAGGTGAAATATCAACGTCTGATACAGAAGTTGAAAAGATAGTTAAAGACATACCTGAAGAATGGATTGTTACAGACAGGGAAGAAATGATTTTATCGACTTGGGGTCAGCTAATTTGGAATCAGTGCAAAAATGAATTACTTTCCCAAGATTTACTTGATTTTCCCAGAATAGACTACAAAAAACAAGGTAATTTTTTAGTTGATTATCAGAATATTGATAAAGACGATAAAATGAAAAAAATCAAGTTACAAGAAACTATTGCTCAAGTTGCACAAAAGTTGACTTTATCAAAAGGTAATACACAAATTCTTTTTAGTGGGGGACTAGATTTTAATAGATATAACAATACTTCTATAGACCATTTCCGGATTAACGATAGTCTTAGAGTTAGCTGTCAAGCAATAGGAAATACCTTACATCTACGATATTATGGAACCCACGATCATATTTACAAGAAAGAAGGAATTAAAAGGTAAAATAATATCATGTTCGACACATTTATAAATCGCTTAGCAATAACAGGAATCCTGACAACTGCAACCGCATTACGGATTAGCGCAGGACGTTTTAGCGAACCCATCGTTCCGATTTACCAGTTATAAAATACATATTGGGTAATCCTTTAATCCCCGGTTCCAGCTTTAAAGGAGCTATGCGATATCGCGCGTCACAAAGTCATAGGAATTATCAATCTTTAACTTATCTACAGCTATGACCTCAATTCAATCTCCTTCAAAATTGACCTTAGCAGAATTTATACAACTACCAGAAACAAAACCTCCTGGGGAATACATTGATGGGAAAATATACCAAAAATCAATGCCAAAAGGAAAACATAGTGCCATCCAAACTTTTTTACCTCCTGCTATAAATCAAGCGGCTATTCCTCAACGTATAGCTCGTGCTTTCACAGAATTACGCTGTACTTTTGGCGACAGGTCAATTGTCCCAGATATCACAGTTTTTTCCTGGCAGCGAATTCCTGTTGATACTAATGGAGAAATCGAAAATACTTTTGAAATTCATCCAGATTGGACAATTGAAATATTATCACCAGACCAAAGTCCAACTCGTGTAATTGATAATATTTTATTCTGTTTAGATCGCGGTGCTGAATTAGGATGGTTAATCGATCCTCAAGAGAAACTAGTAATGATATTTCAACCAGGAAAACAACCAGAAATTAAACAAGATGGAGACATCCTACCTGTTTTGTCTTCTCTGGAAAATATATTAAATCTCTCAGCACAAGATGTATTTAGTTGGTTAATGTTAAGTTAGGTCTATGGATAAAATTTATGTTTGACATATTCAAAAACCGCTTAGAAATAACAGGAACTCTGACAACCGTAACCGCATTACGAATTAGTGCAGGACGTTCCAGTGAACCCATCGGTTCCGATTTACCAGTTATAAAAGATGCATTGGGTAATCCCTTAATACCTGGTTCCAGCTTTAAAGGAGCCATGCGATCGCGCTTAGAAAGTTTCCTCCGTGGTATCGTTGGCAATAATCGCAAACTTGTAGCTAATCCTGCGATAGAAGAGGAATGGTCTTTAACTTCTCAGGAAATTAAACAGCTTAAAGAGGATTTCCCCGATGATTTGGCTTTAACTGAGGAAATTATCAAACAAACTGATTTAGTTTCTTCTCTCTTTGGTTCTCCCTGGATAGCAAGTAAATTTCAAGTACGTGACTTAACCGTAGTTCCAGATTCCTGGTTTGGACAATACCAAGAACGGGATGGTGTATCAATTGACAGAGATACTGAAACCGCAGCAGATGGAAAACTTTACGATTTCCAAGTAGTACCCGCAGGAACCCAATTTGAATTTAAAGCAATAGTCGAAAATGCTGAGGAATGGGAATTAGGGTTATTGATGATTGGTTTGCATCAATTTGAAACCGAACAAATCCCCCTTGGTGGTGGGCGATCGCGCGGTTTAGGTGTTGTTAAACTAGATATTCGTGAGATGCTGTGGTTTGACTATCCTCCAGAGCAACCACATTTATTACTCGATTATCTCAAAAAGCTGGTGATGGGTGATAAAAGTGCTTACGAGGATGCACGGGAATTTAAAGACCATTGGGTACAACAACTAATTGATAAGCTGACAAATAGTAAATCGAATAAAACTACCACTGAAGCCAAAGTATAAAGGTGATAAATTTCATCTTTCAGCAACGCAACCACTAGCTAAATAATTTAGTAGTTGCTTAATGTTAGAAATTCAGTGTGAGCATCTTGCTCGCTATTTCAAAAATAGACCTTAACTATGCACAAACGACTTGTTAATCATTGCACAATTGATTTCAGCATCATCCCCGATGGACCAATTTTAATCAAATCAGGACGGGAAGGTGCTGACCCCACAAACCCTGATATGGAATTTGTTAGGACTTTTCATCAAGGGGGATGGTCGATATATTTACCGGGAAGTAGTCTTAAAGGGGCAATTCGCGCTCATGCAGAAAGAATTGTTCGTACTATTGGAAGTGAGACAAAACCTAGTAATTCTAGTAAGCTTTGGGCAAATAATCCTTTAACTGATAAATATAGTTACTTAAAGGATAGTGCAGGTAAGGATTTACCATCTCATGAAATATATCAAAAGTCTTCATTTACCGACCAAATGTTTGGGAATACTTCAATTGCTAGTCGGGTTAGAATTGAAGATGCTCATCCAGTTGATGTGAAAAAATTATATATTGAAGAGCGCAATGGTGTAGCTATTGATAGGGTATTTGGTTCGGTTGCGGTGGGACCATTTAATTATCAAGTATGTACTGCGGGAGAGTTTAGAACCAAAATACATCTCAAGAATTTTACTTTAGCGCAGCTTGGTTTAATTGGGTTGGTATTACGGGATTTAAATGATGGTTGGTTTGGTTTGGGTTTTGCAAAATCTCGTGGTTTGGGAACAGTGAAGGTTAAATACAATTCTGCTACTATTCAATATCCAGGATGTATATTGGATGACGATAAAAAACAAATTTGCCTATTAGGAAGTGATAATCAATGGAATTGGAGTTATTTACTAGGAGTTGGAGAATTTTTATCGCCAGAAGAAGCTAATAAGTATGGTTTCAAAAAGCCAGATAAACAAGATTCTCCTATACGTGCAGAATTGATGGAATTGGGTTTTGGTGTGCAGATGAAATGGGAAGGAGACACGGAAGCTGGTGTAAAAGATTTATTTATGCGTGGAGTTCGTTCTTGGGGTGAGCTTTTAGGATGCACTACATCATGATAGAAACTATAAAAGGATATGTTTATCATCAACAGTCGATAGAAGCAAAAGACATCAATAAGGTTATTGATGCAGTTAAAGATGCAATCAAAAATATTCCCAATTCCTCAGAAAGCTATTATTTTTTACGTTATACCCATGCAGTGACTGGAATTTGTTTGCAATTACCCAAGGATAGGGGAGAAATTGAAGGACAAATGTTTAATGCTATTTGTGAGTTGCGATGGAAGAAATCTAAAGCAGGTTATGAAGCATTAATTCTCAGTAAACAGAAAATTATATTAGATGGATTTGAAAGATTAACAAGAGATTGGGTAATTTGCGATCGCGATGCATTTTGGCATGATGTGAATGAAACAAAATTTCCCAAAGGATTTAAATTTCCAGAAAAACAACCAAAAATTAAGCAACGATATTTTCAAGATTCAGCAACTGCAACTGTTCATTTTGTCGCGCTAACAGTGAAGGAAGAAAAAAATGACTCAAATACCCAGACCTCAACCGAGAAAACCAACACCACCCCAGCGTCCAACCCGCGATAACTCTACAGAAACTAATCCTAGTAAACCCTATCAATTCGTCTCATTCCCGCTTGAAAAGCCTCGCTTAAAAGAACCTGCAGGACATGATAAATTTGATAAAAATCGCTTGCATGGAACCTTACTTTTAAAATTGCAAGTCCAAACCTCCTTGCACGTTTCTACAGGTATTGTTGCTCCCGGTAGCGATCTAGAAAGTCGCGTGGCTTTAATTAAAACTATGACACGAGGAGTGGAAAAGCAACTTTTAATTCAAGGTAGTTCTTTAAAAGGTTGCATTCGTTCGGTATACGAAGCAATCACTAATAGTACATTAGCAGTTGTCACATCAAGATACCGCGATAAAATACCCCAAGAACGTTTACCTTGTAGAAAAAACACTGAACTATGTCCAGCAAGTCAAGTATTTGGGGCTTTAGATTGGCAAGGATTAATTGAATTTAATGACGCAAAATGTGAAAGCGTCGGTTTTAATACAGGTTTTATGCCATCCTTATATCGTCCTCGTCCCGAATCTGGAAGCGCATATTTTGACACAAGGGGAAAAGTAGCTGGACGTAAGTTTTACTATCATACAATTCGCGCGATCGCTAAAGAGCAAAACCAAGGAATTGCAGTCCAACAAGCAGCACAAGCTTATACATTTACCACTCAGTTACAATTTAAAAATCTCAAACCTGAAGAATTAGGAACATTATTAGTTGTATTAGGACAAGACAGCAAATATCCCATTGCGTTAAAAGTCGGTGGTGGTAAACCCATCGGGATGGGGACGATGACTGTGGAAGTCACCCAAGCAAGGGTTTTAGAAAAATTCGATGATATTAAAAAACGCTACTGTCAATATAATCCTACAAACGATAACTTACTCACAGGACAAGCTTTACAAATATTCATCCAAAAGCAAATTAAAGCCGCACATTCTTCTGAATTCATTCAATCCAAACAACTTCAGCAATTAGCCCAAGTTTTGCAATATCCAACTGATAGAGAACCACCAGAAGGAATGTATTAATGCTAACTCAAGCCGAATCGTTAACAGAAACCGAATCCCAGCTAGCGCATAATTTAGCCATTACCCTAGTTCAAGACGAAACCGACGTTAACGAACTTGGGAAAGCGATCGCATATCTGCGAAGTATCATCACTCAACCTGATGCAGGTACGCGATTTTTGAAATACCTCAAAACCCTTGTAACTAACGGAAAACAAATTGGACATAGTGGCAGAACCATAGATTATTATCGCAATATTGACCGTGCTTGCAGTAAATATTTGCAGAATTATCAAAATAACCCTGATTCCATGTTAAAAATCTTGGGATGGGCAATGCGTTTGATGCGGTATTACAAAGTTAGTCCGATTGAAGATATTAATGTTAGTGAGATGCCTGAACCAGTTTCCGAGCGTCAAGCAGAAATAGCCAAGGTTTTAGAGTCCCAGAAGTTTGAAATTGATCAAGTTTTGGATGCGACTGTACTTAGCGTAAAAAAGGCTAAAGTTACCTATGAGATACTAGGGGCTATTAAACTAACAGAAAATGAGCATAAAAAAGCATCTTCGTTAGAAAAAAAACTGGGGGTAGTAGTGAAGGTAAAAATTGTCGCTCTTAAAGAAGATGGAAGTATTAAGAGTGTGAAGTGTATTTGTGATAATTGTTGTGCTTAATAATAATGGAAGTATTAATATGTGAAATTTTGAAGTGCGGAATACAGATTAAAAATCATCACACTTTTAGATAATTCAACAATATTATAAGCAGTTCTATTTCCCTAATGCGATACAGGTAAGATACCGAGCTTATTGCCCTCTGGGCTGAAATATCACCACACCCGAAAAATAGTGGAGTTAGGAGCAAATATAACCCAACCCCACCACAACTCCCTTAAGCGGAGACTAATCTTCTCAAGGATTCTGCACGACGCTTGGCTGTAGAATTATTCCCATCGTATTTCAGTGCCGATTCGTACATTTCTAAAGCTTGGGCAGTTAATTTCTTCTTCTCGTAAGCATGACCTAAGTTATTCAGTGCAAATACATAATCAGGCTTGAGTTTTATTGCCTCTTTATACTGACGAATCGCTAAATCATACTGTTCTTGAGCAAAGTAGGTAAAACCAAGTCCATTGTAAATATAAGCCAGACTTTCTTCGGTTTCTCCTTCCTCTTCGGCAGTTTTCAGAGCTTTCTGAAATAGGCTTATCGCTTGGGTGTATAGTTTCTTCTCAGAATAAATACTGGCGAGTTCGTAGTATTCTTGGGTTGTACCCTTTTCCTTTGTGAGTTTATTCCGCAGCTTACCAAAGGAGCTTTCGAGTCTGCGAGTTTTGAAAATCTGCCGGAAAACGCTGATTACGGTTAAGAAAAGTAAACCAACCAAAATACCGAGGTAAATAACTGCGAGCTTGCTGTCCATTGTCTTTATTAAATGTCTTTTCTCTTCTTATTATCAGGGAAATGGTTCGGGGTTTCTGCCTTGTCTACTATCTCCTCAAAGGGTAGCCCCCATTGAACAGCACGTTGTTTGAGCCATCCTGTCTCTAGATAGCGAGCGATCGCCCCGTTTATCTTCCTTCTGAGTTCGTCGTATTGTAAGCCCTTGGGCATAACTACGGCTAGGGGTTCTGTGGATAGTTTGGTGGGGATGAGCCGGTATTGAGGGGATTCCTGTACCCACCCACTCAGAATACTACCATCAGCAGCAAAGGCTGTAACTGAGCCATTATCTAGGAGCGATCGCCCTTCTAGGTAACTTTTGACTCCTACTAATTCAGCTTGTGGTAAATAATACTTAATTGTAGCTATGGTACTAGAGCCGGAAAGTACTGCTATCTTACGTTTATTCAACTCGGAGAGGGATGTAATTTCAGTGCCTTTTGTGAGTAATCTTGTACCATCAAAATAGTAAGGAACACTGAAGTTAATTACACGATTGCGAGATGCGGTGGCGGTGACTCTGGCAATGGTTATATCTGCTTGATGTTTGAGAATTACAGTCAGGCGATCGCGGTTGTTAACTGGGATAAATTTCACAGATGCAGTTTTACCAAGCAAATCTTGCCCTATTTGTTGGGCTAAATCAATTTCCAAACCCTGGAGATTACCTTGACTATCCTTAAATCCCAGGGGGGGTAAATTATCCTTGACAGCAACTTTCAGATAACCGCGCTGTTGAATATCAGTAAATTCGGACGCACGACAGGGAAGGGGAAAAAGCAGAAAACAACTCAGAGCGAAGATAATCAAACTGCTTCTCAGGTTGCCCCACCAGAAATAAGCATTGCGGATGATAGTCCTGAATTTGAGATTTAGGGCGATAAAAGATGAATTTTGGGCAAACTTTGCCATTTTTCTATCACCCCATCTACCTTGCATCACTGTTCTAGGACTATCATTTTCAGACTATTTGCCTTGACTCGCAAGTTCTGCAACTTTAGTAAAAGCAGCAGGATCGAGAATAGCCAATTGTGCCAGCATTTTACGATTGAGCTTAATCTCAGACTTTTTCAGATTACCGATAAATTGGCTGTAGCTCATACCATGTTGACGCACAGCAGCGTTAATACGGGTGATCCACAGACGACGGAAATCACGTTTGCGTTTTTTGCGATCGCGGTAAGCACTACGGAGCGCTTTCATTACCTGCTGATTCGCGGTTCTAAACAGAGTTGAGTGAGAACCACGGAAACCTTTAGCGAGCTTAAGAATCTTATTGCGGCGTTTACGAGCAACATTACCGCGTTTTACCCTTGTCATGATTTAACTTCCTGGATGAATCCTGAATCAATATTCTGGAAAAATTACAAATAGGGGAGCATTAAGCGTACATTTTCTTCATCACGCTCATTCACAATCACCATTTTTGACAGCTTACGCTTCTTGTTGGTGGTTTTGTGTTCTAGGATATGGTTTTTGAACGCTTTGCGACGCACGATTTTACCGCTACCTGTGGCGCGGAACCGCTTCGCAGCAGCTTTGCGAGTTTTTAGCTTAGGCATGGGAGGCAATTAATTCGACACAATCCATGATTATAGCCGATAAACGCCGGGATGCAGCTAAGGAATTTGATTTGCCCGTTTCTAAGATAAACGCTGTGCCCCAGGAATACCATTTTGGACGACAAAGGAAGCCAAAGTACTGATAGTTCCATTCTCATCCACGATACTAGAAACCACACGGTAGTCACTTTGCCAGAGTTCCGGAGTTAATTTGCAGCGCACATAACCACGATTAGCACCATCAAAGAATTTGGTGTGGGGATTGTCACTTAAAGCTGCTTGTACGGGAGCGATAAATTCCTTGGGAAAGTCAGAGCTAATTGATGTACCAATAAATTCTGTTCCAACAGTCACAGAAGCAGGGTTTTTAAAGTCCAGTTTCAAATCATGTACCCAACTGGAATGAATATCTCCGGTAATTACCACAGGGTTGTTTGGTTGACGTTGATATAGGTATTTCAGCAGGCGATCGCGCGCAGCAACATAACCATCCCACTGATCAAGATTAAATACTCCAATATCTGGACGTGGATCAAAATCGAATTCTGCCAACATCGTTTGTTGTGCAATCACATTCCACCGTGCTTGGGATTTATCCAACCCTTTGAATAACCATTTTTCTTGTTTAGTACCCGTCATGGTAGCTTCTGAATTAAAAGCATCCACACACCGGGGTTTGAGTCCATCACCACAGGGTTGATCACTGCGATATTGGCGCGTATCTAAAACGTTAAACTCTGCTAAATTACCAAAAGTGAAGCGTCGGTACAGTTGTAAGTTTACCCCTCTGGGAAGGGATGATTTACGTAGGGGCATATGTTCGTAATACGCCTGGTAAGCATTGATACGTCTGGTGATAAATTCCTTGGAACTTTGATTTTCTTCCGGTATCAAATTGGCATAGTTATTTTCCACCTCATGATCGTCCCAGGTGACAATCCAAGGAAAGTATTGATGGACAGCTTGCAGATACTTGTCAGTTTTATACAGGGCGTGACGGTTACGATAATCAGCCAAAGTGGTAATTTCTGGGCTATTATGCTGGCGAGGTTTTCCCGCTTCTGGAGCATACTCGTAAATATAATCACCCAGATGCACGACACAATCTAAGTCTTCCTCTGCCATGTGGCGAAAAGCTGTATAAAAACCATTTTCCCAATCTTGGCAGGAAACAAAGGCGAACTTGAATTCCTTGACAGAACTATAATAGGCGGGAGCGGTGCGAGTCCGTCCAATGGGGCTAACTTCTTTACCTACTTTAAATTGATACCAGTACCAACGCCCAGATTCCAATCCCTCCACTTCAACGTGTACAGAGTGAGCAAAGTCAGGGTTAGCTAGTACCTTACCCCGTCGCACAACCCGACGCATATTTTCATCCAGGGCAACTTGCCATCTGACTTCTACTGGTTCCGGTGGCATTCCTCCACCATTTAGGGGATCCGGTGCGAGTCTTGTCCAAATCACAAAGCCATCTGGTAATGGATCACCCGAAGCCACACCTAAACTGAAGGGATAATTTTGAAACTTAGGGTATGCAAGTACTGGTTGCCATTGACTAGTCACTACTAACCCAGTCAGAAACCCTGTACCTATCAAGAAATTCCGTCGGTTACACAAAATTGTTCGCAGGCGATAGGCTTCCAGCCCGCCCAAGGGGCGATCGCCATCATTCGCATCCATCATGCCCATATTTACCCCCTGTCATTATTGCTGAATCTGACAAAGCACAAACGCAACTGCCCCGTGGCTCTGGCAAAAAAACTATCAACCTAGAATCAAGTAGGGATTAAGGTGATGTTAAGAATCAACAAAATACTACTGGTTCGCAGGATGGGGAATGACGCAAAAACTACCCATTGCAGAGTCGGGATAAAGGAAATATGAAGGACTACTAGTAATAATAAATACTGACAAAGCCCATCTATCCCTTCACCTACAAGGTTTTTTTACTAGTAGTAATAAATACGGCAATATGGCAATACTTTAGCTTTTCTTTACCGACAGCATTGGACAATCCCTAAATCTTAGAATAATATTGTCTTATGTAAAGAAAAATGACATCAATAGACAACACTGACAGTATCTATCAGGAATATATACATCGCTACTCGTAAAAAAAAGTAGAGATGCATCCAACACCTCTACCTAGTCTTTGTCATTCTATGCTCTTTACAATCATCCTCAAACCGCCTTTTTAAGCAGGTTTAAGCCTTTCACTTTTAGATTCGAGTCCAGACACTATCAGGGAAATCATCTGCAAGATCGCCGCTCTATCTCCTGTCTGACATCGCTCGAATAACAACTGAAAATCTATCTTTCCGGCGTTTGCTGCGGATACTTGAAATAAATGTTCTTTTGCTTTCCTGTTATTATTCGCGCAAGCCGTATAAAGTATTACACTCGCCATCGTATAGAAATCTAGGGACGGCTCATCCGCACCCTGAAGATTAACAACGCTGGGAAATTGTGATAGGGGATGGATGAATTGATTGAAGGAAAGTTTTTTCATGCCAGTTGTTGAGTAAATATCTATAAGTCTGTTCGGGAATGATGTGATGCTGACTATATCTACTTAAATATGCAGAAGTTACAAAAAGAACAATTACTGAATTTAGCTGACCGTGCAATTATAAGTTCATCAAGGGGGTTGAAGAACATGGTAATCATTTCGATGAGACTCAGGCTACATCGGAATTGTGTTGTAGTGAGAAGAGGCAAATCCACTAACTTTTAGGACAAATTTCCAGGGGAATTAAGTTAAGGGTTATTGCGTAAATAAGAAATGCAATGTATACTAAAAGCATCAGAGAAATCTCACACAGTCCTTGTATAAGTTGTTGGTTAGCTGTTAGGGAAAAGCTAGCTGTCAGGGTCTCTACCGTTCCTCGTTCTGCGCTTGCTTATTACCTCACAACCTTATACTAACTCTTGTCATTTTTTTCTGTCAATATGTCATTTCAAAATGACGGCACAAAATGTATTGCATTTTTGGTGTCATGAGAGAAAATAGTACAAGAGTTAGATTCAACAGAGTGAGTTAAGAAATCGAAGATATGACCGATAGAAGGCGTTCTGACGATTACAAGCAAGTTAGTGGTTACGTTCCGCACTCCTTAGCGCGGGAGTTTAAAAGCATCTGCGCCCGTGAAGGGGTGTCACAAAGCGAAGCCTTAGAAGAAATGCTATACGAGTGGTTGAACAAGAGAGGAGCTTTAAACTCCTTGCCCGAAGAACCATCTCCACCGAAGACAATAGCCGATTTAGTTCGAGCCAACATGACACAACTCAAGCGTTGTGGAGTGAAAAACCTCCGAGCGCTTGCCAAGGGGGAAGTACTGCCAACACCAGGGGACTTCGCCATCATTACATCTGCTTTAGCTATCCCTGAGGAAGAAAGAATAATGATTTGGCAAGAAACTTTTAAACTTTCCGTAGATCACAATTCTACGAGTGTAAAATTGTATAAATACTCAGGAGGTATAGAAGAAGGTGAGTGGGAGTATTCTTAAGACCTTAAACCTGCCCGGTTGGAACTATAAACTTTCCCATGAGGGAGTGTCTATTTTTGCTCCAACAAAACGAGATGCGACTCACCTTGCTCAAAGCTTCGGAGATGCTCTCAGCGAAACTGCGGCAAAGATGAACGGCAAAGTTCGGATTGGCTGGCGGGGGTGTAAAAGCCCGATTGAGTTCTATGGTTGGATGGCAGCTAGTAGGAATCCGACGGCACAGGAAACAGCTGAACGTATTTTACGTACGGAAGGTTCTGTGTTTTGCAGTCAGATGCAAATGCCCGTAGGATTACTGAGGCGAATGATTGCGGCGGCGGATAGCGATCGCCCCATTAGTATTGTGCGGCAAGATACACGTCAGCAAATCATTGTGAATCAACCGATGGCTGATATGTTACAAACTCCGCCGGAAGTTGCAACCCAAAGAGTCATGACTAAATTCTGGCTTCCAGAAGATTTGGCAGAATTAGAAAGGCGACTACATCAGAATTCTGAGTTCACCTGGACTTATTCCGCCGGATTAAATGAGCAAGCTTGGGCAGTTTTGACAACTCATTTTCAAGCATTTGAAGTTGAGGGTATTTGGTATAGACAAGGAACTTGTTTATCAACTCCGCAATTGGTACCAATTCCACCAGGTGCTTTTGCTCCAGCATCATAAGCTGGTTTACGATTGAGTTCAAGAGTCGGGTGAGTTGTTAGGGTGTCACCAAAAATATCAGCCAGTTATTTTATTTATTTTTTCAGATATTTATCTGCTGCATCTATATTAAAAGCAATTTATACAATTTTTTAATTACTTGCACCTTTACACCGATAGGACAATAGAGGCTGAAATAAGCAATATTCTCATAATATTGATAGAGCGATCGCCACTGAATTAGTCCCACCATAATTACTTAGATTATCGTGTATATTGTTTGACTTTATCAAAGTCATAGTCAGCTTGCGCGATCGCTCTTTTCCTGTGCTTCGGCTAAAAACCTCAAATCACCTAATCAGCTAAAGACTGTTGCATAGGAATTTGTATCCAGAACTCACAACCTTTAGCAGGTTCAGAAATACACTCAATTTGACCACCGTGTTTTTCTACAATAATTTGATAGCTAATAGATAATCCTAAACCAGTACCCTTTCCAGGTTCCTTAGTTGTAAAGAACGGCTCAAAAATGCGCGATCGCAGATTTTCCGCGATACCACAACCATTATCAGCAATCCGAATTTGAATAGAATTATTGGCAAGAGCCTGCGTACGAATCCAAATTTTCGGCTTCTCCGTTGTCATACCCATTGTGACTGAATATTCTAAAGCATCAATTGCATTATTGAGAATATTCATAAATACCTGGTTCATCTGGGCTGCATAGCAAAGAAACTTAGGTAAATCACCATATTCCTTAACCACTTCAACCTCAAAACCATGATTTTGTGAGTGCAACCGATGTTGTAAAATTAGTAGGGTACTATCGATACCTTCATGCAGGTCAATCCTTTTCATCCCGGCTTCATCTAACCGAGAAAAGGTGCGTAAAGATAAAACTAACTGAGAAATTCTCTCTGTACCCACCATCATAGAATGCAAAATTTGGGGTAAATCATTAGCAATAAAATTCAAATCTATTGCCTCTATTTGCTCTTGAACTTCTTTTCTCGGTTTAGGATAGTATTTTTGGAAAATATGGAGTAGATGCAATAAATTTTCTGTATGTTCCTTGAGGTAAGTAACATTACCATAAATAAAACTAATCGGGTTGTTTATTTCATGGGCTATCCCTGCCACTAATTGTCCTAAACCAGCCATTTTTTCACTTTGAATTAATTGGCTTTGAGTTTGTTGTAATTCTTTGAGCGTTTGGGCGATTTCTTCTTTTTGACTTTGGGTTTGTTCTAACAGTTCTGCTTGCTGGATTCCCACCCCTAATTGTGTGCCAATCTGCACCAACAAATCCACTTCATCCTCTTGCCAATCACGAGGTTCATTGTTTTGATATGCTGCTAGCAATCCCCAAAGTTTGTCACCTTGAAAAATTGGCACAATCATATATGCCCTAGCCCCCATTGCCTCACTAATAGCAATTAGATGCGGGGAATAATTGCTAGCATAAATATCCTTAATCACTAGACTTTGATTATGAACAAAGTTCCCTCCTTGGGTTCTTTGTAGATAGTCCTCTGTAATTACAGGTAAAATTTCTCGTACAGGTTTCAATCCTGGAGCTAGTGATTCAGCGACAAATTCACCACTCCAATCCTCCTGGAAACGATAAATTGTCACTCGGTCAACTTCTAATAATTGTTGAACTTCCTTTGTACTGGTAGCAAATATAGTGTTTAAATCTAAAGACTGACGAATTTTCTCTACTGTTGCAGCTAGGGCTTTCTCTCTTTCGGCGGCTTTGCGTTCCCGTTCGGCGGCTTTGGCTAGTTGTTCGGCTTGCACCTGTACCTGTTTCAAAGACTCTGCTTGCTGCAAAGCCACTCCCAATTGTATTCCTACCTGGGCTAATAAATTGATTTCTTCATCTTGCCAGTAACGGGGTTGGGAGTTTTGATAAGCTACTAGCAAGCCCCACAATTTTTCCCCTTGGGAAATGGGAACAAACACTTCATTGCGTGCATACTTTCCAGCTTGAATTTGTTGTAAAAGTATGCGTTCTGTCACAGGCTGTGACTTCACCGTTGGTGTCCAGCCATCAACTATAGAGTCAGCTACAAACTCACCACTCCAGTCTGGGTAAAAGCGATAAATTGCCACTCTTTCCACTTCTAGTAGTCGTAAAACTTCTTGGGTAGTGGTTTTGAAGATGGTGTCAATATCGAGAGAACGGCGAATTTTCTCGATGGTATTCGCCAAAGCCCGTTGTCTTTCCGCAGCTTTGCTGATTTCTGCGGCTTGGGTTTGCATCTGCTGTAAGAATTCGGCTTGTTGTAAAGCTACCCCTAATTGAGTGCTAATTTGGGTGAGAAAATAGACTTCATCTTCTTGCCAATTGCGAGGGCTGCTGTTTTGATAGACTGCTAACAAGCCCCAGAGTTTTTGACCATGATAAATAGCTAGAATCACGTAAGCTTTTGCTTGATACCTTTCTAATACGTCAAGGTAGCAATTACTAAAGCCTGCATTGTAAATATCATGGCAGATGCGATAGACTTCACCCCTATTAAAACCACCGCCAACGGTATCCTGTAAATAAGTATCTACCACTGGACTAACTGCTAAATGTTTAACGCTACATTCGCTGATATTTTCAAAAACTTCTGATTGTTGTAACTGTTGCTGTATCAACGCCACCCAACCCTCGGCTACTGATTCAAAGACAAACTCACCACTCCAATCGGGATTGAAGCGATAGATAGCTACACGATCAGCATTCAGCAGTTGTCTAATTTCCTCAGTGCTGGTGCGAAAAATGCTCTCTAAATCTAAAGACTGGCGAATTTTCTCGATGGTAATAGCAATGATTCTTTGCCATTCTGCGGCTTTTTCTCTGGCTTGTGCTTGCGCTAATTGTGCAGATTGCAATTTTACTTGTTCTAGATAATCTGCTTGCTGCAAAGCAACTCCTAAATGTTCGGCAATGAGTTGCACAAACTCAATTTCTGATGTTTCCCATTGTCGCGGTGCATCACATTGATGGATACATAAAAGTCCCCATAGTTCTTTCCCTTTCATTAAGGGAGTGGCGACATTAGCACGGACTTGGAACCTTTCCAACATTTGTATATGGCAATCACTAACATCAGCTTGATAGATGTCAGACATGACTTTCATCCGACCTTGCTGATAAAGTCCAGCAAACTCTTCAGCAAAGCAGTGATCGCGGAGTTTGACTGTTAATGCAGAGTTCCATTCTTGTCCCACATCTTCATAAATGAATTCGCCTTCCCACCCCAATTCAGGATAAAAACGAAATACTCCCACTCGGTCAGCATTAATTAACTGACGCACTTCTTTCACCGTAATTTGAAATATAGTGTTGATATCAAAAGATTCACGTATACGGGCAATTACCCTAGACAAGGCTTTGTGTTTTTCACCTTGATGCACGGTAAATATGACATCATGATTATCTTGTTCGGGTATTGAATTAGACTGCATGGTTTCTATCTTAGAAAAGTTTTGCATGTCCGATATGAATTTATATATGGAACCTCTCAATGTTTCAGGATTCCCGAAAAGGCTCTAAAGCTAACATTCAAGTAGTCTGGCTCCATAAATTATCCAATGGGCAGCGCGATCGCTCAATCTAGCTCGGTTATGCCCGATGAAATACTATCAGGATTCGTACGGCTAATGCTCCCAAATAATTAAACTATTTTACAATCCTAGGTAGCAGATGAGATAGTATTAAAAGTTACAATAATTAGGGCGATCGCCACTTGATTTTTAATACTACGGGATTCTAAAGAAAAGATTAAAAATATCTATTCAGCAATGAAGTTAAGCCTGATTAGGCTATCACCCAAAGGGTTGCCCCCAAAAGCGCCAATTTTCCTTATTGAAGGGAGATTTCCATTTCTTAATCAAGGCTAATTCTAATCTTTGTCTGGCTCTGGTAGGAACTGGCGCATCCCACCAAAAAGCAATATTGACTGCTGTGGGTAACTGATAATCATAGTGTAAATCTAGGTACTTTTGTATATATCTTTTGCAATCATGGACACCCTTCCATCTTTGGTTAGATTGGCAAGTTTCACCAATATAAAGCAGTAGATTGGCAGCCATATCAATAACGAAATATAAACAAGCTTGACCAGAACTATCAACTGGTAAGCGATAGAATGACATGGGTGATGGCTTGAGTGCAAAAGGGTCAATAATATTAGGTTCTACGTGGGAATTTGGAGTAGAAAACAAGCTCATTTGTTGATGGGGTTCTTGGATTCTCACCTGTTGTTGATGGATGAAAATTTGATGTTTCCATGCAATTAAAGTTTTCTCATCCATTAATAACACCGGAGGTTTATTGCTAGCTTTGGGGCTAATTTCCCCTGGTGAGAATAAGTCTAATTGGTTTGTTTCCAACTATGTCTCCAATGATACAACTCGCAGATGATAGCATTTTTTGTCACTTCTGCAAACGTTCCCAGGAATGACACAAGGTTGCAAACCTTTTCCCCCGTTCCCTTCCCCTCTCCCCCCAGCAGCGATATCATAACTAGGATGTACCTTCTCCCATCCAAGTAACAATGCCAGTCGATATCCAAACACCTCAACGTCCAGAACTTCTTGCACCTGCGGGAAATTGGGAATGTGCAAAAGCTGCCGTGGAAAATGGTGCTGATGCCATATACTTTGGTTTGGATAAGTTCAACGCCAGAATGCGGGCAGAAAATTTCACCGAAGCAGATTTACCGGAGTTGATGACATATCTGCATAGTCGTGGGGTGAAGGGTTATGTAACTTTAAACACCTTAATTTTTCCCCAGGAATTGAGAGCCGCCCAACATTATCTACGCTCAATTATTGCGGCGGGAGTGGATGCTGTCATTGTTCAGGATATCGGTATTTGTCGTTTAATTCGTCACCTTTCCCCAGATTTTCCCATCCATGCATCTACTCAGATGACAATTACCAGCGTTGCAGGCGTGGAATTTGCGGAGGAACTGGGGTGTAATTTAGTTGTGTTGGCGCGGGAATGCTCCCTCAAGGAAATTGATAAAATTCAGCAACATTTGGCATATCGACAAACTTCCCTACCCCTAGAGGTATTTGTCCATGGGGCGCTCTGTGTTGCCTATTCTGGGCAGTGTCTCACCAGCGAAGCTCTGGGAGGACGCTCGGCAAACCGGGGAGAATGTGCCCAAGCTTGCCGGATGCCCTATGAGTTAATTGCTGATGGCGAAACGGTTTATTTAGGTGATAAAAAATACTTACTCAGCCCTCAGGATTTGGCGGGATTGGATGTTTTACCTGATTTGGTGAAGTCGGGTGTGAGCTGTTTAAAAATTGAGGGACGGTTGAAGTCTGCGGAGTACGTAGCGAGTGTGACGCGGGTTTATCGGGAAGCTTTAGATCGGGTGGAAGTCAGTCAAAATTCCCCAGAAGAAATTCCGGAAAATCTGGAAGCAACGGCAGAAATTTCAGATTCCCAGGGAGAAATCGCACGGGAACGTTATCAATTGGAAATGGCTTTTTCCCGTGGGTTATATACGGGGTGGTTTGGGGGTATTAATAATCAGGAGTTGGTTCACGCAAGATTTGGCAAGAAACGGGGAGTATATTTAGGGGAAGTTACCCGTGTGCGTGAGGGACAGGTAGCAATAAAGTTGGGTGCTGCTGGGGCGATCGCCAGAAAATCATCCCTAGAGTCAGTAATCAAACCGGGTGATGGGGTAGTATTTGACAGTGGCAATCCCCAAACCCAGGAAGAGGGGGGACGAGTCTATGGAGTACAGCAGCAAGGTAGGGAAGCAATTCTGACTTTTGGTAGGGATAATGTGAATTGGCGACGGGTGCAGGTTGGTGATAAATTATGGAAAACTAGTGACCCGGAATTAGATAAGCAGGTTAGGCAGAGTTTTGCTGGAGATGTCCCCCAGTTTCAACGTCCGGTAGCCATGGAAGTATACGGGAAAGTGGGAGAACAATTGCGGGCGATCGCTCGTGATCAATTGGGTAACATTGTCTTGCTAGACTCGGATATACTCCTAGTTGCTGCCCATACTAAACCCCTGACTACGGAGAAGTTGCGGGAACAATTGGGACGTTTGGGTAATACTTCTTTGCGTTTAACTAATCTCGATAACCATCTCCAGGGTAATGTTATGTTACCTGTGAGTGAGTTAAATCGAATGCGTCGAGAAATTGTGGCTAGGTTGGAGAAATTACGCAGTCAACCCCCCCGATGGCAGTTAAATAATCACGCATCTCTCAAGGATATTTTACCGAGTCCTGAAACCCTATCTCCGATTCCGAGTCCGACAAATTTGATTGTTTTGGTACGCAATTTACGGCAATTGCAGGCAATTCTCGACAGAAATATGGATTCGAGTAGTTTTGCAGAGATAGGGGGGGGAGGAATTCCCATCCATACTATTTATTGTGAGTTTGCCGATCAGCGTCAGTATCGTCAAGCAGTGAAAATGGTACGGGAAAGGGAGAATTCTGCTTACCAAATCTTTGTTGCACCACCGAGAATTACTAAACCAGGGGAAAATTGGATTTTACAGCAGGTGAAGTCTGCGGGTGCGGATGGTTATTTGGTAAGAAATTATGACCATTTACAGTTTTTTGCCGGGGATAATTGTGTGGGAGATTTTTCTCTGAATGTGGCGAATCCCTTGAGCGCAGATTACTTGAAAAATAAATATGGTTTGCAAAGGCTGACCGCATCCTATGATTTAAATATTCAACAGTTAACAGATTTATTGCAACATACACCTCCTTCCTGGTTTGAAGTCACAATTCACCAACATATGCCCATGTTTCATATGGAACATTGCGTATTTTGTGCCTTTTTATCTGACGGGACAGATTATACTAATTGCGATCGCCCCTGTGAAAAACACCAGGTGAAATTACGTGACAGGGTGGGAACTGAACATATTCTGCAAGCAGATGTCGGTTGTCGCAATACAGTATTTAATGGCACTGCCCAAACCGGAGCCGAATACGTACAGCACCTGATAGACTTGGGTTTACGAGATTTTCGCATAGAGTTTGTGGATGAATCACCAGAAGAGGTGCAGCTAATTATACATAAGTATCAGCAATTATTAAGGGGAGATATTAGTGGTTCGCAACTTTGGCGAGAATTAAAATTACAGAATCAACTCGGTGTCACCCGTGGAAGCATCGGTGCGGGACATTGGAAGAATTAAGAATATTACCTGAGCTAGTTCTGGGTTAGCCTATGGTGCGATCGCGGACTTTTCTGGGAATCATAAAGCTGATTCAACCAGATTATGGTCATACGATCCTCCCAAAACTATGGCACTAACCGCAAATAACTCCCCTGATTGTTTTCCAGCTATTTCTGGCTATAGGGTTGTTGAGCAGCTGTACCTGGGTTCTCGAACAGTAGTGTATCGAGCGGTGCAAGTGGACACTCAGCATCCAGTGGTAATAAAGGTGCTGCGGCGAGACTATCCCAATTTTGGTGAATTGGTGCAGTTTCGCAATCAATATACTATTGCCAAAAATCTGCCTATCCCTGGGATTATCCAACCCTTGAGTTTGGAAGTGTTGGGGAGTGGTTATGCTTTGGTGATGGAGGATTGCGGTGGCGTATCTTTGGGTAAGTATATTCAGCAGCAGTCGTTGAATCTAACAGAAGTTTTAGCGATCGCCCTGCAAATAGCGGATATTATCCATGATCTGATCCAACATCGGGTAGTGCATAAGGATATCAAACCCGCAAATATTCTGATTCAACCTGAATCGAAACAAGTCAAACTCATTGACTTTAGTATTGCCTCCTTACTACCGAAGGAAACCCAGGAGATTCAGAACCCGAATATCTTAGAAGGTACCCTAGCTTATTTAGCTCCAGAGCAAACAGGGCGCATGAATCGCGGTATCGATTATCGGGCTGATTTCTATGCCTTGGGTGTGACGTTGTACGAACTGTTGAGCGGTCAGTTACCGTTTGATTCCGAAGATCCAATGGAATTGGTACATTGTCATATCGCCAAAATCGCCAAACCAGTTGATCAGGTAAACCCTACTGTACCATCAATGGTAGGGGCGATCGTGGCGAAACTGATGGCGAAAAATGCCGAAGATCGCTATCAAAGTGCGTTAGGACTCCAGTATGATTTGCAGCAATGTTTAACCCAGTGGAAAGAAGCGGGAGTCATTGCTGAGTTTCAATTAGGACAGAGGGATTTGAGCGATCGCTTCCTCATTCCCGAAAAGCTCTACGGACGAGAGAATGAAGTCCAAACCCTCCTCAATGCCTTCGAGCGAATTTCCCAAGGTGCATCGGAATTAATGCTGGTAGCAGGCTTTTCCGGGATTGGTAAAACTGCCGTAGTCAACGAAGTCCACAAACCGATTACGCGGCAAAAAGGCTACTTTATTAAAGGTAAATTCGACCAGTTCAATCGCAACATTCCCCTATCTACGTTTGTGCAGGCATTACGAGATTTAATGGGGCAACTGCTCAGTGAATCTGATGCTCAATTAGCACAATGGAAAGCTCAAATTTTAGAAGCAGTAGGCGAGAATGGACAAGTTTTACTTGAGGTAATTCCCGAATTAGAGCAGCTGATTGGTAAACAACCTGCTGTCGCCGAACTATCCGGCAGTGCAGCACAAAATCGGTTTAATTTATTATTTCAAAAATTCATTCAAGTATTTACCACGGTAGAGCATCCGTTAGTGATATTTCTGGATGACTTGCAGTGGGCTGATTCAGCTTCCCTAGAGTTGATCAAACTACTGATGAATGACAATAGTTATCTATTAATTTTGGGAGCTTATCGTGACAACGAAGTATCATCTGCCCATCCATTTATTTTAACAGTAGAAGAACTCAAGAAAGCTCAGGCGATCGTCAACACAATTACTCTAGCACCGTTAAATTTGGCGGATACCAATCATTTGGTTGCTGATACATTAAGTTGTTCAAGGGAACTGGCGCAACCCTTGACTGAGTTAATCGATCGTAAAACCCAAGGCAACCCCTTTTTTACTACCCAGTTTCTCAAAGCGCTGTATGAAGATGGATACATTACCTTTGAGCGCAATCAAGGCTATTGGCAATGTGATATTGCCCAAGTCAATGCCCTAGCCCTCACCGATGATGTGGTTGAATTTATGGCACTGCAATTGCAGAAGTTGTCAGAGAAAACACAACAAGTATTGAAATTAGCAGCTTGTGTAGGCAATCAGTTTGATTTGGCTACTTTGGCGATCGTCTCTGAACAATCAGCAACTGAGGTGGCAACTGCCTTGTGGAAAGCCTTACAAGAAGGTCTGATTTTACCCACTAGCCAAGTTTATAAATTCTTTCAGGGGACAGAGAACTCGGATACGCAAAATACGGTCAATCCAAAATATCGGTTTTTGCACGATCGCGTCCAACAAGCTGCTTATTCCTTGATTCCAGAAGACCAAAAAACAGTAACTCATCTCAAAATCGGACAATCACTTCAGGCTAATGCTTCTGAGATAGAACTGGACGAAAAACTATTTAATATCACTAATCATCTGAATATTGGGGAATCCCTGATTACCGAGCCGTCAAAACGGACTGAATTAGCTCAATTAAACCTAAATGCAGCATACAAAGCCAAATTGGCAACTGCCTATAGTGCCGCAATCGCATATTGCAGCACTGGAATGAACTTGTTGGCGCAGGATTGCTGGGAATCGCAGTATGAATTAACCCTAATTCTCCATAACCTAACCGCAGAAGTTGCTTACTTAAACGGCGATTTTGCCCAAATGGATAGGATTGCCTCTATAAGTCTCAAGTCGGCAAAAACCCTGTTAGATCGAATCCCCATCTACGAAACTCAAATCCAGGCATACATGGCACAAAATCGTCTTCCAGAATCGATTCAGACTGCCATGAATGTCCTAAAGCAACTCGGTATTTCGTTGCCACAAAATCCAAGTGATTTACAAACTCTGCTGGGATTAGCCCAAAACCGACTCATCTTAGTGGGCAAAAAACCAGCCAGCTTGCTGCATCTACCAACTATGTCCAAACTGGAAAAATTAGCGGCAATGCGAATTCTGTCCAGTGCGGCTAGTACCGCTTTTATTAGCGCACCAAAACTATTTCCTCTACTGGCGTTCCAGCAAGTCAATCTATCTGTACAGTATGGCAATAGTCCTTTATCCGCCTATGCCTATGCCTACTATGGCATTATTATCTGCGGAGTATTGGTCAATATTGAAGAAGGATATGAGTTTGGTCGATTAGCATTGGAAATTTTAGAAAAGTTTAATGCTAAAGAACTCCGATCGAAAGTTGTATTTGTAGCGAATTGTTTTATCTTTCATTGGAAACAGCATCTCCAGTCTACTCTGCCGGGACTTCAAGAGGCATACGAGATTGGGTTGGAAACTGGCGATTTGGAATATGCAAGCTGGGCGGCGGCAATCCGGGCTAGCCATTTGTACTGGAGTGCGCATCAACTCTCTGACCTAGCACCCACGCTCTACTATTATGGCGAAGTTATCAAACAGTCCAAGCAGCATAATCCCTTAGTTCTGCTGAATATCTATCGCCAAGCTGTCATGAACTTACTAGGCGAGTCTGTCAACCCTAGTATCTTGGATGGCGCTGTCTATTCGGTTGCTCAGAATACTACCCAAGAAAGCGCAGGCGATCGCACAGGCGTATTTTTTTATTATGTCAACCAGATCTATCTCAGTTATTTGTTCGGGGAGTTCTCAAATGCAGTTGAGCAAGCGACTATTGCCAAAGGATTTGAAGAGGGTGGAATTTCAGTAAATATTAGTTTGTTATTCTGTTTCTACGATTCCTTAGCAAGACTAGCAGTCTATTCCACGACAACCAAGCTAGAGCAGAAAAAAATCCTACGCCGTACCATCCAAAACCAGAAAAAAATGCAAAAGTGGGCTGGCTTTGCCCCCATGAATTCCCTGCATAAATTTCAGATCGTGGAAGCAGAACAGTATCGTGTGCTGGGGCAATTGACTAAAGCAATGGAAATGTATGATCGCGCCATCTCTGGAGCCAAAGCCAACGGTTACATTCAAGAAGAAGCCTTAGCTAACGAACTCGCAGCTAAATTTTACCTCGATTGGGGTAAAGAAAAAGTCGCCGCAGGGTACATGCAAGAAGCCTACTATTGCTATGGCAAATGGGGAGCCAAAGCCAAAGTCGTCGATTTAGAAAAACGCTATCCCCAACTGCTGCAACCCATTCTGCAAGCTGCCAACCAACCTCTCACAGTTTTAGAAACCCTGGCAAGTATTGCCGTCCCGACCTACTCGATCCATTCCACTTCTCATAAAAGTTCCAGTAGCAGCATCAACCAAACCCTTGATTTTGCAACTCTGTTGCAAGTGTCTCAGACTTTCGCCAGCGCGATTGAACTGGATGAACTTCTACAAACCCTAGCTCAGACGATGCTCGAAAACTCTGGGGCAGATCAATGTGCTTTAATGCTTTGTGAGGAAAACCAATGGCAAGTGCGGGTGATGGCAAACCTGGAGCAGGTGACGTTGCAATCTGTGCCCCTAGAGGATAATCCTACCGTTCCTGTCAAGTTAATTCAGTATGTCAAGAACACTGGGACAACGGTTGTCATGGATAATATCAAAACCGATTTGCCTGTACTTGGCGATTATCTCCATCTCCATCAGCCTAAGAGTGTATTGTGTTTACCGATTCTCAACCAAGGTAATTTACGGGCTATCTTATATCTGGAAAACCGCTCTACTTCTGGGGTGTTTACGAATGAGCGAATTACTATCCTCAACTTCCTCTGTACCCAAGCTGCTATTTCCCTGGAAAATGCTCGACTTTATCAAAAATCTCAAGAATATGCTCAAAAATTGGAACAATCCCAACTGCAAATTGTCCAAAGCGAAAAAATGTCAGCATTAGGTAATTTAGTAGCTGGTGTTGCTCACGAAATGAATAATCCGCTCGGTTTTATTTCTGCAACCCTCAAACAAACAAAACCAACATTTGCGGAGATTTCGGAACATTTACAAATGTGTCGTGAAAAAATCACAGATGCAGATATTATTGACCATGCCGAAGAAATCGACCTAGATTATAGCTTAGAAGATTTTCCGAAAATGCTGGATGGGATGACAATGGCATGTGAGAGATTAAAAAATATCAGCACCAGTTTGAGAACTTTTTCCCGCGCTGACAAAGATTACAAAGTCACATTCAATATTCACGAAGGTATTGATAGTACAATTTTAATTCTCAAACATCGCCTCAAAGCTAACGAACAACGTCCAGCCATTGAAGTCATCACAAATTACAGTGATTTACCGCAAATTGATTGTTTCCCAGGACAATTAAATCAGGTATTTATGAATATCTTAGCAAATGCCATCGATGCTTTAGATGAATCGAATAGCGGACGCAGTTTTGCAGAAATACAAGCTAATCCTAACAAAATCACAATTACAACTTCAGTTAATAATAACCATGTAAAAATTTCAATTGCTGACAATGGTAAAGGTATGAGTGCAGAAGTTCAACAAAAAATCTTCGACCATTTATTTACCACCAAAAGTGTGGGGAAAGGGACAGGATTAGGATTGGCGATCGCCCGTCAAATTGTCATAGAGAAACATGGTGGTAAGTTAGAAGTTAAGTCTGAGTTAGGAGAAGGGACTGAGTTTTGTATCTGTCTACCAATCGTGGGTTGATATCATATCCCCTTGATTACTTATAATTCTTAATTTACCCCACCCGCCTATCGGCACCCTCCCCTTACTAAGGGGAGGGTTGGGGAGGGGTCTTAACTAAACCCGATTGATTCAGTTTTTACTTTTAAAAGAAGCTAACCACTCTTGTACTTGCTCCCTAGCAATATCCCTTGTACCTAAACCAAAAGCAAGGGCAATTGCCACAGCGATCGCCCCCAGTAACAAACCAAAGGCTAAATTGACGATATCCGGTGCGACACCGATTTGTTGTAGTGCCATGGCGGAAACCAAAGCGATAATCGCAATGCGGGCAACTTGTCCTAAAATACGAGCTTGGGCATTACCGGAACTAGTAATGATATTAAAAGCCAAGTTGGCAAGGAATAAACCGATCGCGAATACCACCAATCCAGCTAAAATCCGCCCCATGATAATCACAACACCTGTCACCAGGGTCGTCAAGGCTGGGATGTTCAGGATATTGACTGCTGCAACGGTAGCAAACAGCATGATACCCACTAAGACAATAATCCCTGCTACCTCTGAAGGTGTACGAGCTACCGAAGGGGGAACTGTTCCCTCCTCAGAAATATTGTCTGAAACTGTTTGTCTCGGAGATGGTAAACCGAGAATACTGAAAATGTTGTTAAAACCGATACTCGTCAGAATCGTAGTCGCTAAATCGGAGAGAAAACGACCAAAGAAATAGGCGAGAATCAAAATAGCCGCCGCAGTAAAGATGCTCGGTAAAGCATTCATTATCTGTTGCAACATGGCGATCGCAGGTAAGGAAATTGCCTCAATCTTTAAAGCATTGAGGGCGGCGATCGCTACGGGAATTAAAATCAATACATAGACAATCGTACCGACAATTGTCGATAATGATTGCACTCCACCTGCTGCTGAAATCCCAAAACGACTACCTAAATGGTCAATACCTGTAGTTGATAACAGATTCGTGACAATCCGTCTGACGATATTTGCAAAAAACCAACCAACCCCAGCAATCAAAACTGCTGCCAGAATATTCGGCAGAATTGACAGAATCTGTGTAATCAGACTTTGTACTGGTTGTAATGCTTCTTTTAATTGCAAAGTGTCCAAAACTGGCACAATAAAAAGCAGAAAAACAAACCAATACAGGGCATTTCCAATGGTTTCGCTGACAGAAAGCTGATTTAAACTGATATTATCTTCGGGATCTCGCAAACGCTGATCTAGACGCAAAGTATCTAGTCCCCGAATCGTAATCATTTTTACCAGGGTTGCCACCAGCCAAGCAATACCTAGCAAAAATCCCGCACCCACTAACTTCGGCAGAAAATCACTAATCTGCGTCAGAAAGCTATTTAAAGGTTGGGAAGCAACCCGCAATTCTAGAGTCTCCAGAATCGCTACCAACGTAAACAACAAGACACTCCAAAATACCAAAGTAGAGACAAACTTCTCCACCTGGGGAACATCCCTACCAGCAATACCTGCGGCAATGCGATTATCTATGTTGGTACGATTTAATAGAGCTTTTATCAGACTTGCCGCAATAAAAGCAGCCAGCAAACCTACAACTAAAATGAAGAAAGCAGCAATTAAACGTGGCGCATAGTCACTCACCTGTTGTACTATTTTTTGCCCATAATTACTGAAATCGTTTGTTTGCTCCGTAGTCAGGGTAGGAGATTGTGCTAAAAATATATCCAACGTCTTCTCCGAACCCCTATCTATGACTTGGGTAATATTTTGCCAAGTTATATTCATGTTTTCCCGGTTTTAAAATCAGGTTTGATTGCGGAAAACACCGTAGATGCTTGTAGTTTAGGTTGGAGTTTTACCTATAACCCTGTAACTTCTCCAGTGTTTTGCCCTTTAATTTACCAGTAAACTCCAAAAAGATTTAATATCAAGAGTATTTTTTTACTTTTTTGTCACAATTCTCTTGTTTGTATCCAAAAGATTTATTTAATCATGAATCTTTTAATGCTTATTTACCTATTCAGCTATCAATAGTTATAATTTCTCTGAATTTTTTGTCTTAAGCGATCGCCCACAGGCAATTCTAGTAAATAAAAGGTATGGAGTATTGGTAGGAAAGTAATGAGTAATGAGTAGTGAATTAAGCCTTAAAACCTGATGGGATAGGAAACGTTTCTAATTCACATCCGGCGTAAGTGTGGTAACTTTCATATTCTTACTGCTTCTACCTTTTTCCTAATTCACATTAGTTGTGACTTTTAAATCCGAATCGCCTTACCCGTTACAACAATTCCGCCACTAACAGGTATATCCACTATCAACTGGCTAGGGCGACCCATCGCTTCTCCCTGACGAATTAGGATAGTAGTTGGCGCTGTCATGAGTTCAGCCCCTCGTAGATAGCCTCCAAGAGCAGCAGCACCCGCACCTGTAGCTGGATCTTCCACAATACCCCCCACAGGAAAAGGATTACGGGAGTGGAAAACGGTAGCACTTTCACGCCAAACTAGTTGCAGCGTCGTCAAACCATCACGAAGCATAAGTGCCTTGAGTGTCTCAAAATCATAGTTGAGTTCTGCTAGGCGTTGCTCCTTCGCAACAGCTAATACTAAATGCCATGCCCCAGCGTAGGCTCTGGCGGGAGGAATTGAGCCATCCAGATCATCCTGTGTCCACCCCAATGCCGAGAGAGCCTCGTTGACTAGAGTACTAGGTGCTGGTGTATACCTTGGCTCGACGGAAGTCAGTGATGCTTCATAATTACCGTCTCGCTGGCAAACGCTGACGGGTACTATCCCAACGGAGGTTGCTAATTGATAAGTACCTTCTCCATTGTTCTCCCCCAACACCACCCCGGTGGCAATGGTGGCATGTCCACAAAATGAGACTTCCGCCTCAGGGCTATAGTAACGAATCGTTCGGTCATATCCGACGGTAGGAGCAACGAAAGCTGTCTCAGAAAAGCCCACCTCAGCTGCAATGCGCTGCATAGTTTCCGGTTCGGGAAGCACTTCTCCAACCCAAACACCAGCAGGGTTGCCCCCCTGGGGAGTCGTAGTAAATGCTGACAGGCGATAAAGTGTTCCTGAAGTCATAGTTTCCGCATTCTTCGTCTTATTTATTATGTTTCAACATGGCAACCTGGAAAGATTAACTTGATAAATTATTTTTCACAGAGATGGCGATCGCTCTCGGAAACATTGGGGTTATTTTGCAGATAATCGCGCACTTGCTTGCAACCTCGTGTGACTAATTCCTCAAATCCTCCGAGATACAGCAGCTTAACTTTATCTTGCTGGTCAACAACCGCTAAAATCTTTCCATCTGGGCTAATTTTGCTAAATTTAACCTCATTATTTTCCGAACTGTGTATAAAACTAATCGATTGGTTATTTTGCCAATCCCACAATTTTGTTTCCCATCCGAAACTGAGCGCAACTAAACTACCATCGCGATTAAAGCTAATTTGGCTCAGATCGCGCATCGTTCCCCTACCTACAAACAAAGATGCCAACTGCTTATTGGAAAGAGTATTCCAGACTTCAACATTGTCAACAGTATGTAGAACATCAGCTCTAGCAGCCAGTATTTGCTCATTTCCCTTGCTATCAGATTTCCAAATTGTTTCGCTTGACTTCAGATTCCAACCAGTTTTTTGCTCTTTTTGTTTTGTCAAATCTAATAAACGCAAGCTACCCGTATCCTCAGTTTCATGACTAACATTTTCAAAAATTGCTAAACGCTTACCATTTGGACTGAAGCTCAAGCCACTCACTGAGAGATACTCACCAGGTAATTGCGATACCTTACCTGATGACAAATTCAATAAGTGGATAGTATTGCTTTGATCATTGGGTTCAATGATTGCGAGTTGTTTACCCTGGGGATGAAAAATTAGTTGACTTTCCTCGCTGTACTTTCTTTCGGAAAATTCTCTCAATTGTTGACCTGATGAAATATCCCACAAGTGGATTGTTCCTGCTTCTAGAGTTGCTATCTGCTTGCTATCGGGACTAAAACTTATTTTCTGAATAGGGTTCGGCAGTTGTTTCTCTGGTTGAATATCAATCTCTGTGTCTAAATTCCATAGTCGGATAGTATTATCATTCCCTACTGTAATTAGCTGTTTAGCATCAGGGCTAAAATTGAGACTATAGATTAAACCTTGATGACCTTTTAATTCTAGGAATTGGCTACCAGACTGAAAGAATTTTACCGTACCGTCATTATCACCAACAGCTAGATGTTTGCCATCAGCGCTATAACTCACAATCGGAGCAGCGCTTAATCTTATTGGAGTCTCCTCTCCCACCTTCCACAACTCAGTAGTAGCACCGATACTTCTTCCAGAACCATAGCTCATTACTAAGCTCTGACCATCAGGACTAATGATATTAAGGTCAACAGTTGAAAATCCCACTGGAAATTTAGCCAAGCTTTTCCATCCAGAATTGCGTTCCCATAGATTGAGAGTCTGTTTATCATCTTTAGTTTTAGCAGTAGTTGTCACCAGTAGATTGCCACTAGGTGTGAAATTAAAATTTGATATATTCCCTGGTTCTACTAATGAGTCTACCTGGTTGTTTTCCCAGTTCCAGCGAGAGACGAAAGATTGCCCATTCTGAGTATTACCCATAAAAGCTAGTGCTTGGCTATCGGGTGTGAAACGGAATCGACTTGAAGGATTCGATAGGCGATAATCATAAAACTGCCCATTTCCCCAGTTCCAGATCTGAAAACCTGTAGAATCTTGTTTCTCCCAAGCTATTTTCTTGCCATCAGGGCTAAACTCGGCTTTAGTTATCAAACCAATATCGTTTGCTAATTCTTGACACTGCTTAGTACTTTTTTCTAAGTCTCGCAAACAGATGGTACGTTCATTGTTTGCAGTCGTCACCAATAGCTTGAATTCTTGGCTGACAAATGTAGCTTTGACTATTTCACCTTCAGGTACTTGCCAACGTTTGTCTTCTCGATTGAGATAAACTGCTTTGCGTAAGGTGGCAATGATTTGCTCTTGTAGCTGTTTGTCGGGAGCATTAACTTGCAAAAGCCAGTTTTTTCGAGATTTAGCAGCCTGTAAGCTTTGAATTAGAGTCTCTAGATTAAAATTGTTTGTGCGTAAGCCAGTTTCCGAAGCTTGTCTAGAAGTTTTGATTTGATCAATGACTGCCTTTCTTTGTTCGCTTAAAGCCCAAATAGATAGCCCACTCAATCCCAGCATAACGCTGACTGCAATACCCCAATACAAACGAGTATTAAAAGTTTTTCGCTTGACACTACGCTCAACAAACTCAGTTTCTACTGTGTTGAACCAGTTGTCACGGGAATTAAGTTCCTTTTTCAACAAATCAAGACGTGGATTTCCATTCCAAAGAAACCTTGGTTGTTGCTGGATTTTCCATTCCTCCGCAGCAGGTGTTAACCGCCGTTGCAAAATTAAATTTTCTTCTTCCTTTTGCTTCCAAACTAATAACTTTTCCCAACCCCGCACCAAAGCATCATGGGCAGGTTCTACGTAGGGATTACCCTCCGAATCTTGTCCTTCCACTAGCAATCTAGCTATGCTAAACCGCTTAATTACTTCTTTAACTAAATTATCTTTCTCTGGCGGATATTGTAATTCTGACAATGGTACACGTCTACGGGCTAACTCACCCCCACCGATCGCCACCATTCGCAGCATCACATGACGGATAACTGACTCGTAGTCTGGATTTTCTCTAACTAGCGCCTCATATTCCTCATCAGCTCGTTGGGTGAGCGATCGCATTACTCCCCCTAACTCTTGATAATCTGCTTGGGTGAGGGCGCGGTCAATATTTTTACCTTGATTAAACTCTGCGTTACGCTGGCGTTTGAGATATTTCAAAAATAGTTCGCTCAAGGCAAAGGATAGGAGGGGTAAGGCTCCTGGCATATCTGCAACCTCATCTATTAATTGTTCAACTAAATCGTTCGGTTGAAAATACATTACCCGTGAAATAGCGGGTTTTTCGATGGCTTCTCGCAGTTGCGATCGCGTCATTGCTGGAACAATAAATCGTCCGTTTTGCCAACGTCTTTGTAAAAATGTGTTTCCTAAGTTCAGTTCTTCGCAGACAAATTTTAAACCTGCATCTCTAACTTGGGATTCAAAGTCGGAACGGAGGGTTAATATTACCCGTAATTGATGGCGATGGGCATTAATAGCAGTTAGTATTTGTTGGAAAAATTCTTTACGCTCATGCTCATTTTTACAGAGGGTAATTATTTCCTCAGTTTGGTCAATGAATAGTAATAATTTGGAATTAGGATTATTTTTTACCCAGTTGCCAACACTTTGAGCCAGAGTTTTTTGTCTATTTTCTAATTCTACTGTTGATAATCCCCCGTCAATCAGGGCTTTATTGAAAGCTTGGAAAGGTGTTTCTCCGGGACGAATTGTTGGTAATATGTACCATTTTTGGCTGGTTTCTTGTTTTAATTTGGGAATTAATCCAGCTTTCACCAAACTCGATTTACCGGAACCACTAGCACCGAGGACAACCGTGAGAGGATTAGTTTTGACGAAATCTTGTAATTTGTCAACTAATTGGCTCCTCCCGAAAAATAATTCGCTGTGTTCTTCCTCAAAGGAATTTAAACCACGGTAGGGATTTTTTGACTCATCTAAAGGCGGTGCTGGTGGTAAATTTAACTCGTGACTAGGAGAAAGAAAAATATACTCACCTTTATCATGTTTGTTTAAACACCATATCCCCGGTGTTTGCCGCATGTTAGATTTTTCTGTGGGAATTTCCACGCGATCGCGCAAATATAAATATAATTCTGTGGCTGTAATTACCCCATCTCCCGCAGATTGACAATTTTTGGCTGGTGGATAACTATCTGCTGCACCTGCTAACGCTTCTAATAAAGCCGCAGCAAAGGGGGAATGATTACCCACCTCACCCCGCTCTGTATCTAATTTAAAGTTGTCTAAGGCTTTTTGGTCGGAAGCGGAGGAAGTAATAATTTGCCATGCGGCATCCCGAATAAAACGGTCATAGCGTTCTTGATAAATCACCTCTGATGGTGCTAAGAAATCTCGCGTACTCGACCAGCGAAAAGCACCAGCAAAACAGCAATCAAGTATTCCTAAAAAATGCCGACAGGGTAATTGACTCAAGGCATCGTGAAGCTTTGTCATCGGTAGATAACTATTAGTATCACCCTGTTTGGCATCCTGGGGAATTAAGTAACCAGCAGGACCTTCATCCCCATTTAGCGCCACTCCATGACCAGCAAAATAGAATAATAAACGGTCATTTTCGGTAAGGTTTTCTGGTAATGTTTTTTCTAAAAATTTATTTAAGTTACTCAGGGTAGCGACTTCATCTAAACATACCCAAACCTCGTAGCCATGCTTTTCCCGCAGAACTTTGATAATTTCTTTGGCATCGTTAACGGCTGTTTTTAAAGGAGAAATACCGCTCTGATAATTATTAATCCCGATAACAAATGCTAAGTTGCGCTCAAATCCAGTATTTGTCTGTACCGGAGTAGGAGTTTCATTATTTTGAATCACATTCATGATTAATAATCCTGAAATAATAATTGAAATTTAATTTTGGATGATGTTATGAGATGTGAGAAAATATCTATCTGATACCAGTTCGTAATTCGTAAGATAATATAGCGTTTCTCATTCTAGTGAGGTATAGAAGAACCCCTCCCCAACCCTCCCCGATTTCGGGGAGGGTGCCCGATAGGGCGGGTGGGGTTGTATTTCATCTGATTGGGAAACGCTATAAGTGGAGAGTGTGAATAGTATTTCACCACATTAATTGCACTGGTTGGAAAGAGTAGGAACATCTTGGAATTTTATTGAAAATAGGGAGCGAGACGCTCCCACAACAATTGTTTTACCCTTCAGAATTAGCGGTGCTAGCTATCTTTGATTGATGGTAGAGCTTGCCAACAAAGCGTTAGTCAGTGCGGTTAATCCTGCGCGATCGCTAAAGTAGTTGAGATGGTTGCAGGTGACTTCGTAAATTTGTGGTTGGGGCGATCGCTGATTATTTACACTCGTTATACTGCTCACCGTAACTGCAATATCATTAACTTGACTCAAGAACACTAAATCAATGCATTTATTTTGCAATTTCGCCATGAGTTGCTGTATTTTTTTGGTTTCACCCGCTACAGAGTTCACCGAGTTATTACCTGCAATGATTGTATAGGGAATACCTGGGTCGGGGCTTGTGGCAAGGGATTTGAGGACTTCTGAACCCGGTTTCATTTGGTCGAGGGCAATATCAATTGTTTCCAGAGAACCTAACAAAGTACCTAACACCTTCACGGGTAAAGCGACTGTGGATATGCCATTTAACCCCAGGGTTAGTAACATCATCGCCCAATCTTGGACTGTAGACCAAGGTGAACCCCCATTGGGTGTCCCTAACATGACTAAATGATTGACAATTTTATTGCCACCTTCCCGTTCTATGAACCACCGGGATATTAACCCCCCCATGGAGTGGGCAACTATGTGTAATTCTTTACCGTGTCCTTCTCCCAAACCCACAGCTTCCAGGCGTTGTTTGAGTAAGCGGGCGTTGTCTTCGATGGATGTATTCAGATTCTCGTAGTCGAAAGCCAGAATTAAATCATACATTTCGCCTAAGGGTTTTTCCTGTCCTGCAAACATCACCTTTGCCTTGTGCATTCCAGGTATAAGACCTGCGGTATCACCGATAATACCGTGAATGAAGACAACTATTTTTTCAGCTTTGGCTACTTCTTGTTTAACTGCAATGAAATTAGTTTCGTAATTAACTTTTTCATTTGCTGTCACCTTTGCTACAGATAATTGCGGATAGGAAAATTCAAATCCCAGTGTTGTGCTGGCGACTTTTTGGAAGTAAATTTTGAAGGCACTTTTAAGACTGCGTTCGTCCGGATTGTCCAGATTTTCGGGTGTGGGTAGCTGCTCTAATCTAATTTCGGTTTTGCCGTAATGGGAATATCCAACTCCCAAGGGTAGATAAAATTCGCCATCATAGGCAAGGGGTAAGACATTTTCCCCTGGTGCGAGGGATGTATCCACGATTAATTTTAAGGGGTTTTCGCGGGTAACGGTGGCGATCGCAGCAGCATCAACTGCGGTTAATTCTAAAGCGTTGGCATTTGGTTCAATTCCCCTAGTGTTGGTTAAATCAAAGGGTTGGGAGTTTTCCCGCAGCAAGGGTGGTAAGTAATAGTTATCACTTCTCTCGGATGGGGAAATACTGGTTAAACGAGCTGTTCCTTGAAAGTGAGGATGGGGTTTTAATACAACTCCTGTACCTAAAGATACCCCGTTACCGGAATTGGGGATATGTATAGTTTCCAGGGGACGGATGGTTTTAGTGATAATTTGAGTTGCAACCCAATCATCATATTCCTCATCACCGGATTCATCCAGAATAAAATCACGAGATTGCCAGCGACTCATTAAACGGTTGAGGGTACTTGCTCGCGCACTGCGTTGAGTATATTTTTTACGGGGTAAATCGAGTTGATCTTGCTCTAGTAATCTCGCATCAAATTCATTGGTGCAAACGATGAGTTTAAGAATATCTTGATATTCGGTAATTCCCTGTTGCCAGACATCATCGGGAACACCCGCAGGAATCGCTTTTCCACCAAAAGCCCAAACTTGTTGGTTGGGTTCGAGTTTCACATAACCTGCTTCAAAAAAGCCGGCATTAATCGCAAATTTTTCCGTCAGGTTGAGTAATGCACAATACAGGGTTTCGTCACTGGTATTTTTGAGCTTAATTTTGAAAGTTGGTTTTTTCCATTTGCCGCTATCATCTTGATAATAATTGAATTGAATTTGGCTATCTGATATAACTTGATTGTTGTGATAAATTTCTAGTTGAATGGCATCTGCACTAATCCGACTATTAGCAGGGCTAGAAAGTTCACTTAAGTTTTGCCATCGGGTAATATGTTCGAGACGTTGAATGACTTTGGTGGCGCTAGCTGGGGTATAATCAGGAATTTCGCTAACTAGGGATACACCGTCAGCAGGTCGGGTAATGATATATTCTCCGTTTCTGGCGATAACTTTAAATGCGGCGGTTTCATTGTCGCCAACTTCACGCAGATATGGGGAAGGTTGGGCGTTATCAATATTTTTTAATGCTTGTTGTAATAATTGTACTCCTGAGGAATCGCCAATAAAGCGTACACCCTTGGGTGGTAAAGGTAAGCTAGTAATGACAGCTTTGAAAGTTTGTTCTTTGTCTAAATTTATAGCCCCGGTGATGGCGATTTGACTTAATTGGGGTAAAACTTCCACTACTTGTGCTTCTGTAAGCTTCTGGGATAACTGGCGTAAATTTTCAGCTTGGGCTGTGATGGGAAATAGTGCCAAATGCATAGTTTCTCCACCCTGGGGACGGGGTACACCATGTACTGCACCACCATCAATTACCCAACCATATTGTTTGTGATGGGAAACAGTATAGTAGGGTAGGCGATCGCCAACAGAACCACCTAAAAATAATTGCTCTAATTCCTTGCTGTCTGTTGCTTCTAATTGGGGTGATTGTTGTTTAATTTGACTTCTGACTGAGGCATTGATACGTTTAAACAAATCTCGATAGGTGAGATTTCCGGGAATTTGTTTCAGGGTTTCGGTCAGAAAGTAACAAAATGCACCACGATGTTCGCCATTTACTTGATATTCCTTGGCGGTTTCGGAATTTTTACAGGATGCGAAGAGAATATGTTTGCCCCTCGGTAAACTCCAACCTGATTCTTGCTGGTTTAATTTGCCTTCTCCCGCACGCAAACGTTGAATCTCTTCCTGGGAAAAGATAAAGCTCTCCAGGGGACGTACACGTACATCAGGGGTAAATTCCCGCACTGCGGTTTCCTGAAATGGGTTTCTTGTTCCCGTACCGGAATGACAACAATCTAAAATCAAGGTAATGTGGGGATTCTTTTGCCCTACCTCTGCAATTAACTTAGCTAATTCCTTATCAGCTAAATCCCAACCCCCTGGTAAACGACTGTCATAACAGACGAGGGTTTCATTGAGCTTTTCGGGTTGAAATTCCCAAAATTCTCGCGGTGCTGGTTCTTGGGAACCATGACCACTGTAATAGAATAGGGCAACATCATTACTGGTTGCTTGACACAAATGTTGACGAAAACCATCAATAATTCCTTGACGGGTGGCAGCTTCGTCTTGGAGAACTTTTAAGTGTAAATTCCACCCTGTGGTTTCAACTCGTGTTTGTAAATATTCCGCGATCGCCTTAACATCATTGATGCAACCCCGAAGTGGACTCACAGGTGCAGCGTAGTTATCAATCCCTACCAATAAAGCGTAAATATTAGCCATAACAATGTATCCCTGATTAACTACATTGTTTTAGAATTTAGGGATTTGAACTTATGCAGTCATCCTGAGAATATTCCTAAACTCTGCGTAATTTTAGAAGCAATTGGCGATATATATGTATCAGCATCCATGATAGGGGAATGAGTTATGATCCGCACTACCTTGAATATCGAAGATTTCGCTTTAAGTTTGCCAATTACCCAAACTGCCTACCAGCAAGCACAACAGTTTGCCCGTGAGCAACCGACGGCAGCTAAAGCCGAGCAGGTAAAACAAAATACACTGTCAGTATTAGTAGTAAATGACTACCTGCAAATGATGGGTATTAACACAGATTTGTCCGCTAGTGATTTGTGGAACCCAATTGTGAGGTTGTGTGCGGATGTTAGTGATTTGCAAATCCCCGAAATTGGTTCTTTAGAATGTCGTGTTGTTCATAGTCTGACAGACTGCTGTTATATTCCTCCAGAAACGTGGGAAGAAAGAATAGCTTATGTTGTCGTGATGCTAGATGAATCGCAACGGGAAGGAAAGATTCTCGGATTTGTTCCCACTGTGGAAACTGAAGAATTACCCCTAAATCAGCTGCAACCCCTAGAAGATTTCATCGACTATTTAGCAGAGTTACGCCCAACCTCAATGGCAAGTTTGGTAAATTTAAGTCAATGGTTTAGCGATGTCTTGACAACGGGCTGGCAAACTTTAGAAACCCTGTGGAATCAACCAGAATTATCACCAGCTTATGCTTTTCGCAGTGTTGCACAAAATTTGGCATCTGAGGAGTCACAAGGAACTGTGAAACGAGCAAAATTAATTGATTTGGGTATTCAAATTGACAACCAATTATTGATGCTAATTGTGGAACTCACTCCCCAAACTGATGGGCAAACAAGTATTCGTATTCAGTTGCATCCTACAAGTAGTCAAGTTTACCTGACTCCCGGTACAAAACTGACTATTTTAGATGAGTCTGGAGTGGTATTTCTGGATGCGCAAGCGAGAAATAATGATAACTACGTCCAATTACAATTACGTGGGGAACCTGGCGAGCAATTTAGCGTCCGCGTAGCATACAGTGACACTAGTGTGACAGAAAATTTTGTAATTTAGTTAATATTTTAGCCCTGCTTTTAAGACGAGTTGTCTGGATAAGGCATATTCCATCACCGGAGTAAGATATGACAAGGTTAACTTTTCCCTGTAGATTGTGGAGGCTGATTAGCGCATATTGTTCCCTCAAATTTGCTTGATTCTGTAAATCCTCAAACTTTAACTACTTCTATCATGGGTAAATTGGTGGTGCTGAAATTTGCTGATGGTAGTTTTGAACAGGGTTTTGCTGTGACTCTGCAACTGGGTGCGGAGGGAGAACTACCAAGCGTCGAGATAACTGGCAAGTTACCAAAGATGCCAGAGTTACCGAAAATATACAGAGAATGGCAAACCAGCTATTTACGTCTGGGTAATCATTTTCGCTTGTCGGCAGATACTGCACAGGTGACTAATATTTCCATTACTCAAGACTGTGGAGAGACTGGGGAAAAGTTGCGATCGCGGTTCAATAGTTGGTTACTTAGTGATGATTTTCGCCCGATCCGGGAAAAATGGTTAGAGCGGCTCTCACCTACGGATGAGATTCGTGTAATTTTACAAACAGAGAATCGAGAATTACAGCGTTTACCGTGGCATTTATGGGACATCTTAGAACGGTATCCCCAAGCAGAAATTGCCATGACTTCTGCTAATTATGAAAAGCTAATTATCGAGAAAACTAAAAATCCTCAAGTTAAAATATTAGCAATTATTGGTAATAGTCAAGGAATTAATACCCAAACTGACCAAATATTATTAAAAAATTTACCCGCAGCCTCTGTCAACTTTTTAGTAGAACCGTCTAGACAACTACTCAATGATTATTTGTGGCAAGAAAACTTTGATATTTTCTTCTTTGCAGGGCATAGTGATAGTCAGGGAACTCAGGGGAAGGGGCGAATTTTCCTCAATCAAACTGATAGCTTAAGTCTGGAAGAATTACGATTTGCCCTCAGAAAAGCTGTGGAAAAAGGCTTACAATTGGCAATTTTTAACTCCTGTGATGGCTTAGGATTAGTAGAGCAATTAGCAGATTTACATATTCCCCAAATTATTGTGATGCGGGAACCAGTTCCTGATTTAGTTGCCCAGGAATTTTTGAAATATTTCCTCAGTAGTTTTGCGGAGGGTGAAAGTTTTTATCAAGCGGTACGTTATGGTAGGGAAAGGTTACAAGGATTGGAAGATAGGTTTCCCTGTGCTACTTGGCTACCTGTAATTTACCAAAATTTAGCAGAATCGCCGCCAACTTGGAAAGAATTCACAGGCAAAATTGCCATTAATCCCCCGACTATTTCCCGACTGCAAAGACTGAAAACAGTGGTGATGACGAGTCTGGTAGTTGCTGCGGTGGTGGGAGGTATGAGATTTGGGGGAGTGTTGCAGGGTGGAGAATTACAAGTCTTTGATCAAATGATGCGATCGCGCTCTTTATTTATGGATGAAGGTGCGGATCCTCGTTTACTCATCGTGACTGTGGATGATGATGATATTACTCTGCAACGTCGTCAAGGAGAAAATTTAAAAGGCACATCTATTGGGGATAAAACCCTGAATCAAGTTATACAAACCCTTGAGAAATATCAACCACGGGCTATTGGTTTAGATATATACCGTGATTTTCCGGCAGAAGATAAAGCATTAGCCCAAACTCTCCGGGAAAATCATCATGTGATTGGTGTCTGCAAGGGAAGTGACAACACCACCAAAGCTAACGGAATTGCTCCACCTCCAGAAATTCCCCCCCAACGTCAAAGTTATAGCGATTTTCTCCACGATTCAGACAAGGTGGTGCGTCGTCAGTTATTGTTCATGACTCAAGAAGCTGTCTCAATTTGCCCTGCACCCTATGCTTTAAGTAGTCAGCTAGCATTTCGTTATTTGTTACCCCAGGGAATAGAAGCAAGTTTTACACCAAATGGTGATTTACAACTAGGTAACACAGTATTTCCACGGCTAACTTCAAGATATGGTAGCTACCAACGCATAGATGCAAATGGGGGACAAATACTGATAAATTGGCGAGCGACTCCTAAAATTGCCGAAGAAATTAAGCTTAGTCAGTTGTTATCAACAAATCTTAACCCTAATGCCATCAAAGACAGAATTATCTTGATTGGTGTGACTGCGAAAGGCGATTTTCCCGACTATTGGGCAACACCCTACGGCTATAGTTTAGATGAACAAATGCCCGGTGTGATAGTTCAAGCACAGATGTTGAGTCAAATTCTCAGCCATGTTTTAGATAAACGTCCGTTGCTACAAACTTGGAATCCGTGGCAAGAGTCGGTATGGATATTACTTTGGGCTTTAATAGCAGGGTTTAGTCTTGGGCGATCGCCATCCTTCTCTCGCCTATTATTTGTTATTTGTATTACTACCATCTCAGTATATATTCTGTGCCTATTCCTGCTCATCCGCAGTTATTGGGTTCCTTTCCTACCCTCAGCTATGGCACTTATAGGTACAACTACCGTCATTAAAATAATTCGTAATTCGTAATTCGTAATTCGTGATTAAGTTTTGTAATGAAGATTTAGACCCCCAGAATTTGTTAAATTGAGTCGTAATTATTTAGGTTTCAGCCCCCGATTACAGTTCCTGTGAAATATGAAAAACTTGTTTTATCTCCTAGCCTTGAGTTTTTATACACTTTTCCCTCTCAGCGTGATTGCCCAATCACCCCCCGTCAAACCCGTTGTAATTACTCAGAAGAAAGGCAGTAAAAATTACAATCCGCCCCCTCCACCCCCTGGAAATCCTCCTGGAGGCAGGCGCTATGGGGGAGCCAAACGTGGCAGTTGTCCAGAAGTAAAACCACCCCTCACAGCCCTTGTACCTATTACTCAAACAGGTTCCGTGAAAAATGTCTGGGGTTTAACTAGTCAGGAACGTCCAACATTAATTTTTTATACACCGTATGCTAGTGATTCCGGGTATGCCACAGAGTTGAGTTTCCTAGATGACGAGACAAAAGAACCGATATATGAAACAGCGATCGCTCTTCCCTCAAAACCCGGATTAATTAATATTTCCCTTCCCAATACAGTTTCTCCTCTCACAGTAGGTAAACGTTATCGTTGGTACTTCAATATCTATTGTGATCAACAAAAACAATCACCTCCCATCTACGTAGAAGGGGTAATTCTGCGGCAAAATCTCACCCCAGCAGTTATCAATCAACTAAAAACAGCACCAGCAAACCAAAAATTTGTCATCTATGGGCAAAACGGTTTTTGGTACGATGCTTTAAATTCTCTTGCACAACTACGACAACAGCAACCCAAAGACAAAACCCTACAAACCCAGTGGCAAGATTTATTAGATGAAGTTGGTTTACTAGAAATAGCCACCCAATCCTTTGAAGAAAAAGCCAAAAAATAATTGTTCAACCTTCTAAGATTCCATTTCTGCCAACTCTAACCATCTTTCCGTAGCTTTGTCGATATCCTGCTTTAACTTATCTACCTGTTCATACATTTGTTGCACTTGACTATAATTTCCTGGAGTCACGTTTGTCATCGCTTTTTCCACTTGCGATTTCTGCATTTCCAATTCCGCAATTTTTACTTCTAACTGTGCAAATTCCTTGCGCTCCCAGTTAGATAATCTGCGTTTCTTCCTATCTTCACTTTGTGCAGTCGATTTCTCAACCTCTTCAGCTTTTGGCTTTTCCTTCCCGACATTTTCCTGCTGCTGTCTTTCCGTTTCTGCTTTCTTGTAATCCAAATATATGGAATAGTTGCCAGGATATTGGCGCAATTTACCTCCATCTTCAAAGGCAAAAATTGTATCCACCACCCTATCTAAAAAATAGCGATCGTGGGAAACAACAATCACACAACCCGCAAAATCTTCTAAATATTCTTCCAATACAGCCAACGTTTGCACATCCAAGTCATTCGTCGGTTCATCTAATATCAAAACATTCGGCGCACCCATCAAAATACGTAACAGAAATAGTCGCCTTTTTTCTCCTCCCGATAATTTATAAATCGGTGCATACTGCTGATTTCCAGGAAACAAAAATCGCTCCAACATTTGGGAAGCAGTGATTTGTGTACCATCGGCAATTTTGACAAATTCCCCCTCTTCCTTGATATAATCAATCACGCGCTGATTTTCATTAACAGCAGAGAGTAATTCTTCCGAATGTTGATCAAAATAGCCAATGTGAATTGTCGTTCCAATTTCCACCTTACCTGTATCCGGCTTTTCCCTACCCGTGATCATATTCATCAGAGTAGACTTACCCACACCGTTACCACCAATAATTCCGATGCGGTCTTCCGGATTAAATTCATAGGTAAAATCATTAATTAAAACCCTATCATTATAGGACTTAAAAATATTAGCTAATTCAATAACTTTTTTACCAATGCGCCGACTGACAGTAGATATTTCCACTTTGCCTTGAGTTTGTTTAAACTCGGTTTCTCGCATTGCTTGCACTCGGTCAATTCTAGCTTTTTGCTTTGTACTTCTGGCTTTTGGTCCTCGTTTTAACCATTCTAATTCCCTGCGTAAAACACCTTGAAACTTGCGCTGACTACTAGCAGTAGATTCTTCAGCCAGAGCTTTCTTCTCTAAATAATAGGAGTAATTGCCCGCATAACTAAAAATTTCTCCCCTATCAATCTCAATAATTCTATTAGTTACCCTATCGAGAAAATATCTATCGTGAGTAATTAATAATAAGGCACCTCTATATCTATTTAAATAGCTTTGTAACCACTCCACCGAATCCGCATCCAGGTGGTTTGTCGGCTCATCCATTAATAGTAAATCGGGTTCAGAAATCAAAGCTGTTGCTAAAGCAATGCGCTTGCGATATCCTCCAGACAAATCACCAACACGGGCATTAAAATCAGTAATACCTAACTTGGAAAGAATAATTTTGGCATTAGTCTCCAATTCCCACGCACCGATAGCATCCATTCTTTGCATAACAGAAGAAAGACGCGCCATTAATTGACTATCTTCATGGTGATGAGCTAATTTATCAGAAATTTCCTCATACTCTCTTACCAGTTGTATCTGTTCACCACTATCGGCAAATACCTGTTCTAAAACGGTATGATTCTCGTCAATATCTGGTTGTTGTGGCAAATAGATAATCTTGGCACCAGAGTTAACTAAAATTTGCCCACTATCAATTGGTTCTATTCCTGCTATCATTTTTAACAGGGTAGACTTCCCGGAACCATTGGTACCAATTAAACCGACCCTATCATTAGTATCAATACTAAAACTAGCATTTGTGAGTATTTCTTTGATACCAAAGTCTTTCTTGACCGATTGGAGATTAATTAAGCTCATAGAAATTAGACTATTAGGGAAGATAATAATATTAAGAGACGTGATGAGTCACTCCGTGAGGAGATTTGCTCACACGCCTCCATCTTAACTGCTGAGGAATTGACAATATTTAGACAAACAAATCTAGAGGCAAATGTCCGTATAATTCGTTAAATCCACCCTGTCCATAGGATTGGCAAGATATTAGAACACCTCGATGATGCCCCATATAATAATCTATGGTGCATACCCCATTTTTCCCATTCAATTTGATATACACTGGACCATCAATAGCAGGTAAGTTGCTGGGTGGTTCATATCCTAAAGCATGGGAGTAGGTTTTCATAGCTTGAATCCCTTCTGCGGCAGTTTCTGCACAAATGCCGAGAATTTGATAGTCAGCTAGCTTAGTGACAAATAGAATAGCTTTACGGATGAGAACTTTTTCCGATGGTTTCACAGGTGGTGCGACATCCACACAGTTGAATTTATTGAGAATTTTCTTAGCTTCTTGTAAGTTAATATCGGTTTGATTGGGGCTAGACATATATTTGTTTATTATCTACTAGGTGGACTAGAGGTTGCACGGTCATTCAGACAGGGAATAGATATCAAACAGAAACTAGTTCTGTATACACATCGACTTGAGAAATGAGTGGCGGCTTGATATGAAAACCTTTTAACAAGGTTCCATCTGTTGCTTGACCTAACACACTTAGAACCCTTGCTTCACCGAGATTAATCATGATAAAGGAATTTAGGGTCAGAAGCACGAGTATTGCTACTAATACACTAATTAATACTTGTTTCCAACTACCTAATTGCGGATTTGTCAATTCCTCTCTCCTCAGGTTGGTGAAACGCTTTTATCGATAGCTGTGGTGATGATGGGGCGATCGCCGACTGTGACACCACCAGAAAAACTGGTTTAGGCAATTAAATTTCCTCGCTTTTCCACAAGGGAAAAAGTAATATCCACCTCCGGCAGGAGTCTACTAGACTAGGTAAACGAAGATTATCCTCAAATTTGACGCTGCTTGTTTCATCTGAAATCGGCTTGGGGATTTAGTTGTACCGGGGTAAATAGGCATTATTGTAGACTCTGTTGTCAGTCAAAGAGAAGTTCGTGGGCAGATTGAAACTCCGTCCAACTTCGGACAAGATTCTATCATTGCACGGTTCGTTATGAAAGGTGTTTCAAGACAATTTTTATGATGTGATGACTAACCCTTCTAGGTGAGAGATAGTAGGGAACAGGGGAAAGGGGGCAGAGGACACGGTAGAGTAATATCAATTGTTACTTATCACCCATGACAAAGAACTATGATTTTTCATCAAAATCTGGGAGAATCTTCCGAAAACAAGTGGCGTTATCAAATAGATAAATTTGTCAAGGAAAATCAAGTAGAATTATCTGCCCTCGCGTGGGGTTTGTGGTTAGCGAATGGTAACAGCTTGGGCACTATTGGTATTGACTTACAACCTCAGCCCCATTTTGTCTATTGTCCTGGAGATGCTATTGAAAAACTTAATGAAAAAGTTGACAATCGACTCCAAGAGCTATTAGGAATCATTGATAATTATCAGCCAGAAAAAGAAGTAGTTATGGTAGCAATTGGTCAAGACCAAATTAAACTTATCTACTTTGAACCACAAATATCTCCTACTGATTCTTGGGAACAACAAGGTCAAGATTTAGATAGTTTATTAGACCTGTTAGAGGCTAAATTAAGCCAGGAAATTCATTTTTAGCCCCTGCGTTCTTGTAATTTCCGATACACATCTTTGATATCAACTTGGTGATAAGCTAGGGCAACCAAAGTGTGATAGAACAAATCTGCAACTTCTGAGGCGATCGCCGCCTTATCATCATCCTTACACGCCATCACGACTTCCGCCGATTCTTCACCAATTTTTTTCAAAATTTTGTTATCGCCCCCTGACAATAGCTTGCAGGTATAGGAATTCTCGGAAGGGTTGTCACGGCGATCGCAAATCACCCCAAATACCTGAGATAGGGTATCCGCCGGAGGGGGCACAATTTTGCCATCAACCTGGTGAAAACAACTCCTTGCCCCCGTGTGACAAGCAATATCTCCCACCTGCTCCACTGTCACCAACAGGGCATCACTATCACAGTCATAACGAATTGCTTGGATTTTCTGAGTATGTCCAGAAGTCCCCCCCTTATGCCAAAACTCTTGGCGAGAACGGCTCCAAAACCAAGTTTCTCCACTCTCCAAAGTTTTTTGTAAAGACTCCTGGTTCATCCACGCCATCATCAGTACCGTACCATCCAGGTAATCTTGAACAATGGCAGGCACTAAACCTTGGTCATTGTAACGAACTTTGTCCACAGGCACAGAATTTTTGAATGCATCAGTTGCAGAAGAAAACATACCAGCTGCTCTAGAAAAGGTGAGAATCGTTCCTGCGTTCACGATACCATGTCTAAATAGGACAACTGGCAGATTTTTTCAGTCTGTTTTTCCCGCTAAGTTTATTGAGTTTATTTCTTCGTCCAGTTTTAAACACCGACGTTTCCATGAACAACAGATTGCATTTTTACCGCACTCAGAGCCACCTTGTGAGCCTTGGCAGCTTCACCATACCAGTGAATTGCCGAGTTGTAGGCAGCCCGATAAATATCTTGGTATGTCTCAGATAAACGAGTACGAATTTCTAGAGGCAAGTCTTGATTGGACTTATATAACATATTGTTATTTTCCTGGTTCAGGTAATTTTATACGATAGAAGTTCTAATCAAACTTGACCCCTATCCTAAGACAGAGCTTTTTATTCCCGAATCTAGGAGAAAACCTTGGTAAATACCACAATTAAAACCACAAAATCACAAGAAATCTTCACTGCTGCCCAAAATCTCATGCCCGGTGGTGTTAGTTCCCCAGTCAGAGCATTTAAATCCGTTGGCGGACAACCGATTGTTTTCGACCGGGTGAATGGTGCTTATATCTGGGATGTAGATGGCAACCAATATATTGATTATGTCGGTACCTGGGGTCCAGCGATTTGTGGTCATGCCCATCCCGAAGTAATTGCCGCTCTCCATACAGCCCTAGAAAAGGGGACGAGTTTCGGCGCACCCTGTGTATTGGAAAATGTTCTGGCAGAAATGGTGATTGATGCCGTTCCCAGCGTTGAAATGGTGAGATTTGTCAACTCCGGTACGGAAGCTTGTATGTCTGTGCTGCGATTGATGCGAGCTTTTACCCAACGGGATAAAGTGATTAAATTTGAAGGCTGCTACCACGGACACGCGGATATGTTCTTGGTGAAAGCTGGCTCCGGTGTGGCAACCCTCGGCTTACCTGATTCCCCAGGAGTCCCCAAAAACACTACCAATAGCACCCTGACGGCTCCCTACAACGATTTGGAAGCTGTTAAGGCGCTTTTTGAACAACACAAAGACGAAATCGCTGGGGTGATTCTAGAGCCAGTTGTGGGTAATGCTGGTTTTATTCCTCCCGATGCTGGTTTCCTGGAAGGATTGCGGGTACTCACCCAGGAGAATGGTGCGTTATTAGTTTTTGATGAAGTCATGACGGGCTTCCGTATTGCCTATGGTGGTGCCCAGGAAAAATTTGGTGTCACCCCTGACCTGACTACTATGGGTAAAGTTATTGGTGGTGGTTTACCTGTGGGTGCCTATGGTGGTCGCCGCGATATCATGTCCATGGTTGCCCCAGCAGGTCCAATGTACCAAGCCGGAACCCTTTCTGGTAATCCCTTGGCAATGACTGCGGGAATTAAAACCCTGGAATTATTACAAAAACCTGGTACCTACGAATACCTTGACCAAGTTACCAAGAAACTAGCAAATGGTTTGTTGGCGATCGCCAAGGAAACTGGGCACGAAGTTTGTGGCGGTCAAATTAGCGGGATGTTTGGCTTCTTCTTCACAGCTGGACCTGTGCATAATTATGAAGATGCCAAGAAAGCTGATACTGCTAAGTTTGGACGTTTCCATCGAGGAATGTTAGAACGAGGTGTCTATTTAGCTCCTTCCCAGTTTGAAGCTGGATTTACTTCCATCGCTCACACTGACGAAGATATTAATCGCACCTTGGAAATTGCCAGAGAAGTTATGGCAGGTCTGTAACTCAGATTAGGTGAGAAAATTAGGGGACGATCTCTTGCGGTCGTCCCTAGTACCGCTACGCGGAATGCTCCCTTCGGGAGAGCTAACGCTAACGTAATGCTCCCTGCGGAGGAGCTTCGCTAACGTAATGCTCACTGCGGGAGAGCTACGCTAACGTAATTACTTTGCTGCAAGTGTTTCAGACATTTGAAATGGGTGGTTTATTTCAGCCACCCTGTACTATTTATGTACTATATTCCGAGGAGAATTAGGTCTGATTCTGGCGATCGGCGAACTCAACAAAAACCCTATTGGCACCCACAACCATTGTGAGCGCACCCCTTCATAGTTTTGTGACCCTCAGCACAGGCTTCCGAGCAATAGCTTTTACCGCCCTTTTTAATTGCATCTTCTAGGGAAACGATACATAAACAAGTTGGACAAGCACACTTCATCATTGTGACAGTACTCATAGCTGCCTCCCACTATTACTTGCCCTAATTATAATGCATGAACAGGTATTCAGTATAAAAGTGTGAAGGTACATTGTCAGAGAATCACTGTTTTCCGCAAAGCAAGTACTACAAAATAGTTGGTTATCCCATACCGTTCCCTACGACTCTCGAAGTTTTGATAAAGCACCTTGGCTGAATAAAATTTTGTTGGATAATAATCAAAGAATATTTTAATTATCTAAAAAGAAAAAACAAAATATGAAAAGATGAATAATGATTAAGAAAATAGATAAAGTTTTAGCTGGAATAACTAAATATTCTACCAAGGAAAAATTGCCGGATAGGGTTCAAGAAGCAATGAGTAATGAGTAGTGAGATTGATTTACCAGTCAAGGAAACTTTGACTAATTGTAAACTTCTCAGTGCTTTACGTAAGTTTTCCCAAGCTTTAGCAACTCTTCAAAAGATTTCCAGCAAAAATTACCTGGCATAGTGGAATTTTGATCTAAATAATAGGATTAGCGTACAACGCTACCCGTTATTCTTCGTGCAGCGAGTTGACAGCGAATGAGCTACTGCTTAAATCCTAACTGTCCCAATCCAGAAAATTCAGCCTTTAGCGACAGGTGCCTGTCTTGCGGTTCGCTACTGCTGTTGCGCGATCGCTATCGGGTACTGCAATCCCTCGGTCAAGGTGGCTTTGGTGCAACTTTTCTGGCTCAAGATGAAGCCCTACCTGGAGAGCCAAGTTGTGTCATCAAACAATTACGTCCCTCTGGAAGTTCAGCCCATGTTTTGCAAATGGCACGGGAACTATTTGAACGGGAAGCCGTCACTTTAGGTCAAATAGGCAACCACCCCCAGGTGCCACGTCTTTTGGATTTCTTTGAAGAAAATAGACAATTTTATTTAGTCCAGGAATATATCAGTGGTTCCACCCTTCAGCAAGAGGTCAAAACCCAGGGAACCCTAGGTGAAGTCAGTGTTAAACAGTTTTTATGTGAAATTTTGCCCATCCTTCAGTATATTCACGGGCGCAGAGTTATTCATCGAGATATCAAACCAGCCAACCTCATCCGTCGCAACCAAGATAGCAGACTAGTACTCATAGACTTTGGTGCAGTAAAAAACCAAGTGAGTCAAGCTGTACTCAACCAATCGGAACATACAGCCCTAACAGCTTATGCTATTGGAACTCCAGGTTTTGCACCTCCAGAACAAATGGCAATGCGCCCCGTATATGCCAGTGATATCTATGCTGTGGGTGTGACTTGTATTTATTTGCTTACAGGCAAATCTCCTAAGGATTTAGACTACAATCCCACCACCGGAGAACTAATTTGGGAAGATTCAGTATGTGTATCTAAGCATTTTGCCAAAGTTCTACGCAAGATGTTAGAAGTTTCTGTCCGTAGTCGGTATCAAACAGCTGATGATGTACTGCGAGATTTAGAGTTAGAGCCATATATCGATAGTCTCGCCAAGGGTTTAACTAGCTCATCTCAATCTCAAGAGCGTTTTGGGTATCGTTTAGAAGATAGTGGAGTTTATTACAGTAATCCTAGTCATGCTGCCACAAATCATTCTAGTGCTGGTGTGGCACAGGTTGCAGCCGCTATCCGCGCTCGTCGAGCTAGACTCGAAGGCACAGTTGCACCCACAGGAGTGGTAGGAGAACGGGTGATATCCAACAAATCTACTGCCTTAACTAGTAGCAATAGTTCTCCCAGTACCAGGTCAACAACTCCCCGTAGGCTAAACCCCGATGGTTTGCTTAACGCATATACCAAAGGTAGACGAGATTTTGCTCTACATAATCTAAATTTGATTAATTTACCAGGTGCTGATTTATCTGGAACCAATTTTCACTCCTCGCAGATGGAGAAGATTAATTTACAAGGTGCGAATCTTTACAATAGTGATTTTGGTAAAGCAAATCTGAATCGGGCAAATTTGCGAGATGCGAATTTAAGTAAGGCGTATTTACACAATGCGGATTTAGAGGGAGCGGATTTAAGGGGTGCAGACCTGAGCTATGCCTATCTCAATAATGCTAACCTGCGGGGTGCGAACTTGTGTGGTGCCAATTTAACTGGAGCCAAAATTTCTGAGGAACAGTTGGCTGTCGCTAAGACAAATTGGATGACAGTGCGTCCCAATGGTCGTAGAGGGTTGCTGTAAGTTGGATTAGAGGTCGTTTTTACCTTCTAAAAGCGAGATATCTGACTGATTAAAAGCAAATGTTAATACTATTGGCTGCATATGCAATTTTAGGATATAAATACACTAAAAAAGCTCATATTTATCTGAATTGAGGTTGTTTTTTTGTTGAGTAGCTTTTAATACAATCGCTATTTCTTAAGGTTTTCTTTATAATTAAATCTAATTGAAGATACTGAGAAAACTGTAAAATTATCTGTTAAATTGTAACAACATCTGATTAACTAGAAACTTTTTATCACATTCGGTAAGAATGCGGTTACAAATAGTTAATGGAAAACTTTAATCTGAAAATACAGAGGAATAATTGTGCTGAAAGTTATTTACTGTCAAGAATTTTGGAATAAAATAAAAAACTAGCTATCTCAAGTTTGCTTCTCACACACTCATGACAAGTCTCAGCAATTTACATTAGTTGGCATCAGAAGGCTAACCTACTATGGCTGAATTTACAGAAAACGATTTAGAAAGGAGATTGAGTTTATACCAAGTTTTTCTGAAGTTGTATGAAAATCATACTCATCTACTTGATGAAATTCTCCAACTAGAGGATGTTTTTCAGCCATCTGCTTCAGGGTCAGTACAAAAGTACGTACATGGTGTGATTGATGGTGCAAATATATATATCATTACAAACTTGGGAGAGGGAAAAACACAGGTTTTAAGTCAACCTCAGGGTATTTGGACTATTGGACGCGATCGCAGTAACGGGATTCATCTCCATGATAAATACCTTTCTCGTCGCCATGGAGGTATTCAGTATGTTGAGGGTAAAGGCTTTTACTTGGTTGATTTGAGTAGTACCAATGGAACTTTTGTCAATGGTGAACCGATATATCAACCACGCTTGCTAGAAGATGGTGATCGCATTCGTTTAGGTAGCGTTACTTTTTCTTTCTTTGTCAATTACGCTACTGCGCGAGTTTTGCCAAATATCGCTATGGAATTACTGATACAACTGGTACCGAAATCAGAGGATAGTAGCGAAGAAATTGCAACCTATGCATTGATGAAAAACAACTATCCCCCAGATAAATCAGGAGCAACCTTTGGGGCTTTCTACGGTAGCGATCGCCTCCAGGGAGAATTCACCAGAAAATCCATAGAAATTCCCCAATTGAATTCAGAGCAGCAGTCAGCGATTCTGGAAGCGTTTTTTCGCAGACAGGGAAGAATGGGTAATTAGTCAGGCTTGACAACGGGTAATGGGTAGGGATTTGTGTATTACCCATTACCAACGGCAAAAATCTTACTCCTCTTCTTCTAGTTCCTCTTCTTCCTCTTCCTCATCTTCATTTGTCTTTCTGACAGAATTAGCAGAAACAACCGCACCCTTGTCGAGTTTTTCTCTGACTAATTGTTTAATCTGCTCGACAAAATCGGCTTTTTCTTCCAGGTATTTAATGGCGTTATCCCGACCTTGGGAAATATTATCACCGTTATAGCTATACCACGCACCCTTGCGAGTTAGTACCCCTGTTTCTTCTGCCAAGTCTACCAAGCATCCCAAGGTAGAAATACCCTTGCCGAAAATAATGTCAAATTCCGCAATCCGGAAAGGGGGAGCAACCTTATTTTTGGCAACCTTGACTTTGACTCGGTTCCCAAATTCCTCGGAACCCTTCTTCAAGGTTTGAATCCGACGAATATCTAAACGTACGGAAGCATAATATTTTAAAGCTTGCCCCCCGGTGGTAGTTTCTGGGTTGCCGTAGCTGACACCGATTTTTTGGCGCAGTTGGTTAAGGAAAATAACAGTACAGCCAGATTTACCAATATTACCAGTAATTTTACGTAGAGCTTGGCTCATTAAGCGGGCTTGCAAACCAACGTGAGCATCACCCATATCACCTTCTATTTCCGCGCGGGGAACTAGAGCCGCAACGGAGTCAATGACTACAATATCAACAGCCGCCGAACGAACCAACTGATCCACAATTTCCAGGGCAGATTCCCCGGTGTCTGGCTGGGAAACGAGGAGGTTTTCAATATCTACACCCAATGCTGCGGCATAGGTAGGATCTAAAGCGTGTTCTGCATCTACGAAAGCAGCAATCCCACCTGTTTTTTGGATTTCGGCGATCGCGTGCAATGCTAAGGTTGTTTTCCCTGAACTTTCTGGTCCATAGATTTCAATTACCCGTCCCTTTGGCAAACCCCCACCCAAAGCCAAATCTAAAGTTAATGCTCCACTAGGAATTGTTTCTACCCGCATCCGAGTTGCATCACCCAGACGCACAATTGTTCCTTTTCCAAAAGTCCGCTCAATTTGGCTAAGTACCATATTCAGGGCTTTTTGCTTACCAGCATTTTCACTTGTGTTAACAGCCATTCCTACCTCTATCTATATCTAGGGACCGTGGATGAGAAAAGTTATTAGAACAGATATACTATTTTAAACGAGAAATTGCCAGTGTAGGATATCAAAAGTATGAAGAATAGTCGAGCTAGGAGTTAAATTTTCGCCTATCCCTAGGGAAAATAGGGGGGTGAGAGAGATTGTTTCTCATGTTGGGTTAGGGATTTTGGATTCAGGATTTCGTGGATACTTAACACTGTTGGGGTGACAAGATCCTAACGTGTTGCTGGGAGTTTGGCAAAGCGATCACTATGGTTAATTTTTTAGCACCGGGACTCAAATCCCCATGACTCGTTCTCAATCCTATCCTATAAGGTAATGATTCAAACCTTGAGAAATTTGGTTTGTCGCCCAATGCCCCTAATTTTATATTTCTCCAGAGAATTACTTGATGATGCCATCATGTTCAATCGCGCTGTAATTCTCCTCAGGGTTCAATCCTAACCAGGGATCGGAGCTAGGAGTGAGGAATAATTGACTGTAAACTTGTTCATTTAATCCATCTAGGTTACTAGTTCCCTGACCTGCGGCAAACCATTGGTGAATTCGCCGATGTAAGATGTATTCATTCCTCACCGTATCTAATGCCATAGTTGATTCAAACTGCTGGATAAGTTTGTCAAAATTGGCATTTGTTGAGGTATATTTTTTCGCTTTGATTAAAGCCAGACTTTGACTATCTAATTTGCTATTTTGGCGGTGTAGTTGGGCAATTCTTTGCCAGGTTGCACCATCTGTCAACTCTGGAGAAGATTGTATATTAGTTAACAAGGGTGCTTCAACTAGCATTTTAGTCATGGCGATCGGTGCTGCAACTGTAGCACTGGGTGCCGGATTATTACTATTATTGGTTGAGAATCTCGGTGCTACATTGATACCTGCTTGATTTAAGTCCTTTGTCCATTTTGCCTGGAGAGTATTCAGGCGATCGCTATGGTATTTTCTTAAAAATCCTTCTTTTTCCTTCCCACCCACTTGACTATATGCTTTCACCGTATTTGCTCCCTGTTGCAGTTGCTGCAAAAATGCCTGGGGACTGTACAATCCAGGGATAGCATCAATAGGACGACCAGAACTATCAAGGATATAGTGAATACTATTCCCCGTTAGGGTTCTTTCTAATTTCCGCCCATCACCGAAATCAATAGTAACTTTAGGTACAGGGCGTACGGATTGCCAATGGAGAATAAATTTATCCTGTAGGGTTTTAGCTATCTCTGCATTAGGGTACAGAGCAACACGGAAAAACCGACTATTCGCACAACTTAAATCTTGATCGAGGTTTCCTAACAAACGTAGGGACAAAATGGGTTTACCGCTTGCCTTGGCAGCAGCTTTCGCCTCCTCTAAATTAGTGTACCAGTAAAGACGGGAAGCATAGCAATCTCGCTGTTGGCAAAGCTGATCTAAAGCGGTGCGAATATCTGCTTGATTTAACTTTTTACTATGGGTTTGGAGAAATTTCTGTAACCCTTTTTGCCCTTGGGGGCGAAGAACAGCCACTTCTTGGGATAATTGAGTATTAGCTGAAGTCGCAGCTTGGGGATTAAAAATTTGCCATGCACCGATACCGAGAATTAGGAAACCCAAGGAGCCAGTTAAGACGCTGCGTATCTGCATAGATGATTTTTATAATTTAAGTTTAATCTTGGAGATTTACTGAGGAGATAAAAAGTTTCCCGACCCCCAATATACCACCTAATATCCTAGTGGTGTGGCAAGCTTAAAATAGTGCAATATAAAACGTTTGTAGTTGCGCTTTAGCGCTCTAAACCATTCTAAAATCTAATATAATAGACCTTTTGCACGAATAGCGTAAGGATGAAAGAATACAGGTCAAAAAAGTAAACAGCGATGAGCTACGAACAGATAAAAGACCTGCCATCACCAGAATTTAAAAGGTTATGCGGAGTGCATATCGCTACTTTTGTACGGATGGTAGAAGTACTGGAGCCAGAACTGGCAAGGACTGGTAAAAAAGGTGGTCAGCCAAAGTTAAGTGTGGAAGACCATTTGTTGGTGGCACTGGAATATTGGCGCGGAGCCGGAGACGCTCCGCCTCCGGGGAGTATCGAACATACTTTCATATCGGCAAAAGCTGGGGTATCCATGAATCAACAGTATGTCGGATAGTACGGAAAGTAGAAAATATTCTGATTAAGTCGGGGGCGTTCCGACTAACTGGAAAACGAGAACTGCATTCAAGTAATGACATATCTCAAAGTGATACGGATGTTGCACAAAAAGTGTGTAAAATCCGTTGGAAAATAGAGGAGTTTCACAGGGAGATAAAACAATTAACTGGCATTGAATCATGTCATACCAATTCACAATTCGCAATGCTCCCTACGGGAGAGCTAACGCTAACGCAATTCGCAATCAAAAAACTTAGATGCAGCAAAGCTTTCAAGATTGACATCTGTATCATATTTTTCGTGAAATGGTATCAATAAATGGTATCAATGCCGTAAAGCCCGTCTTCAGAGAAATCATATTGCTTGTGCTATTTTGGTTTGGCTTAGGCTGAATAGTTTAGCCTATAAAACAGGTCAAACTATTTATAAAATAAAGCATAATTTACTCTCAAATTATTTAATTGAGTAACTAAAACGTCCAGATATTGCTATGTGTTCTGTGTAGTTTTTTAGGCGCTCTGTGCGCTTCGCGCACCATTGCTTGTGCCAGTTGCGTAAGTCCTAACGGTCTCTAAATGGTCACAGATGTTAAATTATACACCCTTTGATGAGGCTGTTGTGATCGGGAATGATTTTTGGAAAATAGTGGGAGGAGATACAGCGTATGAAGAGTTATTAGACATATATCTGGAAGTAGGAAAAGAAAAAAGTAAATATATGCTAGATGCGCTAGCTTTGGGATTTTAGAGTGGAATAAATTAGCAATTCCATAATTGAGCGCTTTTCAGTTAAGATAATCTGGATTACGATATGCCAGAGGCACGAAGTTCCCCTTATCGCATCCTGGGAATGAGAGGGGGAGATAATTCCCCATATTCATAGAGATTTAGACAAGCTGGTATGGCAGATGTGGATACCATAGATAAAGTAGTAAAGGATACCGCCGAGGTAGGAACTGATATGATTGGAACTACTATGTTTTGTTTGGTTACAGGACGACAAACAATCATCTCACAATAAACTTAAGAAAAACTTCCAATTACTAACAGAAAACAACTCGATATATTTGCTAATCTAGGTTTAGTAATGGGTAATGGGTAATGGGTAATGGGTAATAGATCATGGTATTTGATACTACTGGTCAATTACCCATCACTTTTTTTCTATATATTTAACCCACTTAATTCTAATAGGTTCGTAGTGAAAATTAAGCGCTAAAGCCCTGACTACAAACTATGTACTAGTTGTCTGAAGTGGGATGAAAATAATGGTAGATTTCCTGAGCTAAACGCGCACCGATTCCCGGAACTTCAGTTAATTGTGTAGGTGTTGCCTGACGGATATAATCTACAGAATGGAAATAGCCTAGTAGTAGTTTTTGTCTGTGATGTCCTAAACCAGGAATTTCATCTAAGCGCGATCGCCGCAATTTATCACTGCGTTGTTGACGGTGGAAAGTCACGGCAAAACGATGGGCTTCATCCCGTAATCTTCTCAATAATTGTACCCCTGGTTGCTCTGCATCCGTCTTCAAGGGTTGCGACTCCCCAGGAAGAAATATTTCCTCCCGTTTCTTAGCTAAACTGACGACTCGTACATCTTGCAGCAAATCCATTTCCTGCAACACCCCCACCACCGCAGATAATTGCCCCTTTCCCCCATCTATCATTACCAAATCGGGAAAATCGGAATTACCCCCCCGTGGTAATTGGGGTTCTGTGGCATACTTGCGAAATCTTCGCTGTATCACCTCTGCTAAACTGGCAAAGTCGTCGGAATGTCCAATCGTCACCCCAGGATTCTGAATTTTATAGTGGCGATAATGTTGCTTGGCGGGTAAACCATCAAGAAATACTACCTGGGAAGCAACTGCATTGGAACCCTGAATATGGGAAATGTCGTATCCTTCAATGCGGTGCGGTAATTCTGGTAAATCCAAAATAGCTGCTAAATCTTGCATTGCTGTGAGATTGCGATCGCCAAATTTTTGCATTCTCTGCAACTCATACTCTGCATTCCGCTCCACCATCTCAATTAATTCTGCCTTGAGTTGACGCTGGGGAATCACCAGATTTACCTTTCTTCCCCGACGTTGGGTGAGTGCAGTTAATAACAGTTCCCCCTCCGGTAAATCATGTTGCACAACAATTTCCGTGGGAATTTCCACCGCATCCGCATTTTGATAATGTTCTTCCAGCACCCGTTGTAAAATTGCCCCAGGTTCAGCAGTTGCATCTGCAACATAGGCTAAACGTCCGACTAATTTTCCTGCCCGAATCTGGAATAATTGAATACAGGCGTGTTGCTCATCCTTTGCCAGGGCGATCGCGTCACGGGAAATAGTATCATCAGATAAAGCCACCTTTTGATCGGCATTCAAAGACTTTAACCCCGCAATTTGATCTCGAATCCGTGCCGCAGTTTCAAAATTTAACTCTACCGCAGCATTCTCCATCTGCTCTGTTAAAGTCGCAATTAACTCCTGGGTTCTTCCCTGAAATACCATTGCTACCTTCTGCACAATCTTGCGGTACGCTTCCACAGAAACCAACTGTTGACAGACACCCGGACACCTACCCAAATCATAATTTAAACAGGGACGGTCTTTAAATAAAGGTTGGGGTCGTTGTCGTAGGGGAAAAATCCGTTTACATAGGTGCAAAATCTCCCGTAACAAGGCAGAATCTGTATAGGGACCGTAGAATTTATCCTTTTCTTTCCCTAGTTGCCTTCTACGAGTGATAAAAATTCGCGGATATTCCTCTGACCAAGTAATACATACGTAGGGATACTTTTTATCATCCTTCAACAAAACGTTAAAGTACGGTTGATGCTGCTTAATTAAATTTGCTTCCAGTGCTAACGCTTCCGCTTCCGTATCCGTGACAATAAACTCAATCTCCGTCACCAACCGTACCATGGTAGCGATACGTTCCGTCAGTCGTTGAGATTCTCGAAAATAGGAGCGCACCCGCGATCGCAACTTCCGTGACTTCCCAATATAAATAATGCGATCGCCAGCATCACGCATCAAATACACACCCGCTTCCGGTGGAATCTCCTGGAGACGACTTTCCAGAATCTCCGGAGTTTTAATTAAAGGTATAGATGTTGTCACAACTAGCATCAGGTAAGTTTACAAATTTACCAGCAATTGCAGATTCTCCCATCACTCCTCAACAGACTTATATCCTAAGTTTGTTCTATATATAGCGTTTCCCATTCTAGTGAGGTATGGAAGAACCCCTCCCCAGCCCTCCCCGATTTCGGGGAGGGTGCCCGATAGGGCGGGTGGGGTTGTATTTCATCTGATTGGGAAACGCTACAATTCTAAGTAAAATTACTACCTTTTGACAGAGATTTTGCCATTTTCTCAACAAGTCCGATAAAAATCTCAACCACATCCAATTAATTTTACATAATCTCAAACATAATTCTCAAGTCACCCCTTCATTTCTCATTACCATCACCATCCATGAATTTATCCTGACAAATTACCAAAACTTTACCTTTTATCAACTTAGCTTCAGCACAATAGTTTTTCTTGATTTTACACTTCCCCTTTCTCCTTTAAGATTAATTCGCATTCCTGAATTCATTCCAGGAAATTCACCATTCTCTCATCTATTCAAGGTTATTCGTCGATTATTATACGTAAAAAATAAATAAAATACCGACTTTCTCTCTCAATTAATCGGCATGATTGCGGATTTTTATTCCTTGGGAGATATTCAGCGTATCAACGGATTATTGCATATATGCCACTTTGATAAGATAAACAGTATCAAAAACAAAATTTATCCGACAAACTAATGAATATCCAAGATTTTGAAAACAAATATCGTGATGCAATGGCAGAAGCGATGGAAGAATTACAAACAGCAATGTTAATGCTAGCTCAAGCACAAAGAAAAATCTCTGAAATTGGTAACTCCTTTCAACATCTGAGTCATAGCGTTGAAGAATTTATCATTACTCAAAAATCAGAGTAATTGCTTGATATTATATCTATAATTGACAACAAACAATTTCCTCTTCTATCGCCATTACTAATTCATTTAAATTCACTGGTTTCACAAAATAACGCTTAGCACCAAGATTCTTAGCCTTTTCCTGATCAGCTTTAAAAGCAAAAGCAGAAACAATAATTATCGGTATATTATAGAGCTTGTGAAGTTGTTCTAATAATACATACCCATCAACATCCGGTAATTTTAAATCTAGCAAAATTAACTGAGGCTTAAATTTCTCTACCACCGTTACACAATTACTGCCTGCCGATAAGTCTTGGACATCATATTCATAATATCTCAAACAATCACTCATCAGCATACGATTGATATCGTTATCCTCAACCAATAAAATCTTTTTGCGATGATAAGACTGAAAGTGGAACTGTTTAGCCAGTAATTTTGCTGTCATTTTTACCTATTCATCTAGGTGACAATAAAAAAATATAAATCAAGTTTTATTTATTACAGTAACTATCCTATCATCTAGCAATATCGCCGAGACTCAACTTCCAGCCTCAGAGAATTGCTGATAAACAGGAATCATCATTTTTTGAAGATTTTAGCAATCATGAAAGCAAGTCAATCGGAAAATTTACGATCGTGAGATTGCTGCCATCTCAAAATAAAATTTGCTGACATCATGGGGTGAAATAAATATGCAGTTTTATCATGCTGAAAAGCTAACTGCAAAGGCATTTATTTCATTTTGTCTTTTTATTTGCCAATGATAGTTTGCTAGGGTAAACCAGGAAATAGGTTCATGCAACTAGTAAAGCAATCTCCTTACCCTTTTTTGTGATCACTGACAAGTATTTGAGTAAATAGTTTTGCGTGGAAATAGATGAAGAAACTTGCTGATAAAAACACAAAATATCAACTAGTAGCCACTCCTTGATGCCTGAACCCCTAATCGTTACTAACATAGACATAACCATTGTTTATTTCATAAGGTAAACTTATGCTTGTTCCCATCTATAGAGAATAACATCATCCTACAGCATAAAATTAATAAAAAATTAAACTTTTATTGATGTATATATTTAATTTGTGTGTTATTTTAACTGGGACTTTAGGAGTAAAGTAGGCGCAGTTAAGAGGACAAAAATCAACAAAAAACATAGTTTTATCAGCTATTACAGCCGGAATAATGGTAGATGCATTTTTTACGTCATTTGTCAATCAATTTAGTATTGATGTGTCAAATGTTCTATCAAATACACTGAGAAATACCTCGTCTATTCGAGAGATGTTGTTTGTTGGGGATTTTTGTGTGAGGAGGAGCAAGTTATCCCTTAAGGGATTTTTATAATGTACATTTTATCCTTGACATAAATCAAGCGTCTATATTTTACTCACTATTTTTAGTGTTTTGAAAAGAGAAAAAACCGATGATAGTTGACTTATCTGGTTTTTCAAGATATTATTTGCCAAACATTTGAGTAAAAATTTTAACTATATAATGTATGTATAGTTACGCAATCAGAGTCACTCTTATTAAAGAGGTATGATGCTAACTGAGGCTAACTCCATGAAAGTACGGGTATATGGTGAGGGATAGGTGGTAGATGGGGAAACCCCTGTCATGATTTGATGATTAATTAATGTCCTAATCTCATCTGAATTGCTAGGCAAGAAGCTATCAGATGCATTCAAGAGTTTTCACTATTTTCCTTCTCCCTGCCCTATTTTCCAGTGAGTTGTCTCAGGCAAGCAATCCTAGAAAGAGAAAAAAAGGAGCGAATTGCTCCTGGAAGTTTAACTCAGTTTTTGATTTACCGTTGTCTGAATTATGCTTGGGCAGCTTTTTTCAGCTTGCGTTGAGCAGCGAAGACACCACCGACAGCTAGCATACCCAACATTACAGAAGGTTCGGGAGTAGCTTTGGGGGTTTCTCTAGGAGGAACAATACCTTGGAAGGAAACTTCGTAGTTACCATTGTGGGATATATTATCTGCACCAATTCCTTTGTTGTTAACTAGCTTGGAATCGGTAGCAGAGAAACCGAAGAGGTAGTCTGTTGTACCGTTATATGTATATTTGACAATTTCACTAGCCCTGATAGTAGAATTTGCTAACTGTCCTCTCAAACCCTGAGCTAATAGTTTCTGAGGACCACTCAAACTATTAACGTACAGATCAAAGTAAGGTAATAGTAGAGAAGTCGCGTTCAGGTGTCCAGCTAGTCCGATACTGATTAAACCCGTAGAGTCGTCTTGGTTGACGTAGGAAATATTTGGATCACTAAAACGTTGGAAACCACCATTATTTTGGAAAGCGTTGAAGAAACCGGTACCTGCTGCTGTACTAACAAGAGAACCAAAACCATTAGCAGTTAAAGCAGAATCAAACCAGTGCCTACCCAAGGTTTTGCCAGTATTCTTGTAGTTACTAGTCCAGTCGCTCGACGTGAGACTGCTGAGGGTTAGAGCTTGTCCACCGATATTACCAGTCAATGTGGTATTTTTTGCAAAATCGAAACCAGTCTGTTCACTGCTAGCTGCCAATTCGATGTTACCAGTGGGACTGTTCTTATCACCACTTAGAACTTTCTGTATATCTGCTGCTGTAGGGTTCTGAACTCGAAATGTACTGGTTGTATCTGCATCGTAAACATAGTAGTCACTTGCATTAGTACCACCTATAGTCACATTTGTGAGGGTTCCAGCTTGAGCAGGGGCGATCGCGCTCATACCAGCTGCAAGAGAAGCGCCAATAAGTAGGGTTTTTGTAATCTTTTTCATCTTAAAGTCTCCGTTTGGTTTGGCAGCAAAATACTTTTTTTAAAAGATGGTTCAGCTGTGGAACAGCTTTTTAGCACTCTGGTAATAATTTCCTTTATATGGACAATTATTTGCGTAGCTGAGCGTGTCTGTGTATCACTACAAACACCATATTAATTCTTCTACAGAGAAAAAAGATGAAGTTGAGGTGGATTATTGTTTAAGTTATGACTAATAACTTGACACTTGGTGGGTAAATGGTTCAGTTAATATACGGAAAGTGGTGGTCAATTATGAGCATAGTTTGATGGCTCATTTCTTTGCCTATAAAAAAACCCGACTTGTGGAAGTCAGGTTCGATGATTTTCAGCAAAATTTAGAGACGATGGCAAAAAACAGTATTAAGCGCTAACGGGTGTTTTGCTTAAAACAGCTAATCTATCTGCCAACAACTGCTCTAGGGTTTCTAGAGCTTTGGTAAAACCTTTGATACCTTCATCTAGCTTTTCTGATGCCATACGGTCTTCTGCGTGCATCTTGTCAAAGGTAGCTTTATCTATGTGTAATTTTTCCATAGACATTGCTGCGGCTTTGCTTGGATCTAGTTTACGAGGTAATTCACCAATCGTTGCTTGCAGTTCAGCTAACAAAGCAGGGGAAATGGTCAGCAAGTCAGAACCTGCCAACTCAGTAATTTCACCCACATTGCGGAAGCTTGCGCCCATAACTTCGGTTTTGTAGCCGAATTTCTTGTAGTAGTTGTAGATTTGGGTAACAGATAATACACCGGGGTCTTCCGCAGAGGGATAGCTATCCCGTCCGGTTTCTTTTTTGTACCAATCTAGAATACGTCCGACAAAGGGAGAAATTAGGGTGATACCAGCTTCAGCGCAGGCGATCGCCTGATGTAAACCGAATAAAAGTGTCAAATTACAGTGAATACCTTCTTTTTCGAGAACTTCCGCAGCGCGGATACCTTCCCAGGTAGTAGCAATTTTGATTAAAATCCGTTCTTTACCAATACCAGCAGCAGCGTATTGAGCAATTAATTCCCGTGCTTTGGTGATAGTCGCTTCAGTATCGTAAGATAAACGAGCATCAACTTCTGTAGAAACCCGACCAGGGATAATCTGTAAAATCTTCAAGCCAAAAGAGACAGCCAAACGGTCAAAAGCCAAAGAAACTATTTGTGCTTGAGTCGCACCAGCACCAGCGTCTTTTTTTGCTTGTAGTAGGGTTTGGTCAACAATTTCCTGATATTCTGGCATTTGTGCGGCAGCAGTAATCAGGGAAGGGTTAGTAGTGGCATCCCGTGGGGTAAATTTTTCGATGGCTTGGATATCACCAGTATCCGCAACCACAACAGTCATTTCCCGTAACTGTTCTAATAAATTTTTAGACATAGCATCCTCCTTCAGTGTAATTTTTCCTGGACTGTTACTGATTGCCCAAACTACTCACTAATTTCAGACTTGTCGCCTCCAGACCTATTCTAGGCATCAGAAATGGTAGTTGACTGTCCAATAGTATCTAACTTAATGGAAGTACTGGTTCACTACTTACCGACAGATAATTGTTCTGTGTGATAGTGAATTTTTCCTTAAGAATGGAAAGGGAAAGAGGTAGAGGCATGGTTTTTATTAGCTCCTACCCATTCCCCATTCCCCAATTAAGAAATTCCTTCTTTTTGTGCCATGAGTAACATCAGGTCAACTACCCGATTTGAGTAGCCCCATTCGTTGTCATACCAAGACACAACTTTAAAGAAATTGCTATTCAGTTCAATCCCAGCACCAGCATCGAAAATACTAGAGCGGCGATCGCCCTGAAAATCTGTGGAAACGACCTCATCCTCGGTATAACCCAGAATACCCTTGAGTTCTCCTTGGGCTGCTGCCTTCATCGCCGCACAAATTTCTTTGTAGCTAGTAGATTTGACGGTTTTGAAAGTTAAATCAACTACCGAAACATCAGGGGTGGGAACCCGAAAAGCCATCCCAGTTAACTTACCCTTCAGTTCTGGTAATACCAAGGCTACAGCCTTCGCCGCGCCCGTAGAAGAGGGGATAATATTTTGAGCCGCACCACGACCACCACGCCAATCTTTCTTGGAAGGACCATCGACTGTGGGTTGGGTAGCAGTCATTGCATGGACGGTAGTCATTAACCCTTCTGCCAAGCCGAAATTATCATGGATGACTTTGGCAATGGGAGCCAGACAATTAGTAGTGCAGCTGGCATTAGAGACTATCAGGTGTTGACTGGGGTCAAATTGATCATGATTGACACCCATCACCATGGTTTTCACCTTTTCTGGGTCTTTAGTGGGTGCAGAAATTACCACTCGCTTAGCTCCTGCGGTCAAATGGTTAGCAGCGCCAGCAAAATCAGTAAATAATCCTGTAGACTCAACCACATAATCCGCACCCAATTTACCCCAAGGTAATTCGGCTGGGTTGCGAACTGAGACACAGGGAATAAATCTACCATCCACCACAAACCCATCAGCTTTCGCTTCCACAGTTCCTTGATAGGTTCCATGGGTGGAGTCGTACTTCAATAAATAAGCCAGGTTATCCGGTGGTACAAGGTCGTTAATACCAACAAACTCAACGTCGGGGTTATTCATGCCGGCACGAAATACCAAACGTCCAATCCGACCGAAACCATTAATGGCAACCTTTAACTTAGCCAAGACTATACCTCCTGTTAATCACAGCAGAATCAAGTCGAAAATCGAGAGATTAGCTCTATCTACTCTTTACCTTTCAATCCTGCCAGTGTCTGCTAGCTAAGGCATATTTGCTTGGCTTCTTTTAAGGTTTTGGGAAATATCCCGATTCCGGGAAAACAGATAGGCAGCAACTTACCCCATATTTATCCGTAGGAAAACAGGGTGCTTTTTGATTCTGGGAATTGATGAATATTGACTAACAAAATTTGGGCAAACTAGATTAGAACCGCAGTTAGGGATGCAAATTTTCTATGACAGACCCCAACATTGGTCGTTTACTAGCCCAACGTTACCAACTTCAGGAATTAATTGGCACTGGAGCGATGGGAAGAGTTTACCGTGCAAAGGACGTTTTGTTGGGAGGTGTACCTGTTGCCGTTAAATTTCTCTCCTTATCTGTTCAAAACAAGAAAATGCGATTGCAGGAACGTTTTGAAAGAGAGGCAAAAACCTGTGCTTTATTAGGTCAAAAAAGCATTCATATTGTCCGAGTCATGGACTATGGAGTTGATGAAAACGCAACGCCATATTATGTGATGGAGTATCTTCAAGGCAAGAGTCTCAGCCGTGTTATCCGCAAACAACATTTATCTCTACCCAGATTTTTGTCTATGGTGAGACAGATTTGTTTGGGGTTGCAGTCTGCTCACGAAGGGATTCCTGTGGATGGTAAAGTTTATTCCATCATTCACCGTGATATTAAGCCCAGTAATATGCTGGTAGTTCAGGATGCCAGTTTTGGAGAGTTAGTTAAAGTTCTGGATTTTGGTATTGCTAAGTTATTGCAAGCAGATAGCAATCAGACTAATTATTATCTGGGAACATTGGCATATTCTTCTCCGGAGCAAATGGAGGGGAAAGAGCTAGATAATCGTTCAGATATTTACAGTTTGGGTGTGATGATGTTTGAAATGCTGACGGGGAAAATGCCCCTAGTTGCAGATACCCATTCCTTTGGTGCGTGGTATCAAGCACATCACAAGCAACCCCCTCGAACTTTTAGCGAAGTTTCTCCCACTTTACAATTACCCAAGGAAGTGGAAGATTTGGTGATGAGTTCTTTAGCAAAAAAACCTGGCGATCGCCCCCAAAGCATCACTGATATTCTGCAAATCCTGACATCTTTAGAACAATTACAAGCCCCTCCCCGCAAGAAAAAAACAACTGCTGCGACTGCTGTACTTACACCTCCAGCATTACCCCAAGTTGCATCCCTGGAAGCAAAAGTTCCGGAAGCAGTACCACCTAAACAGGCGATCGCGATTCAAAATCATCCCAAGGAGAATGTCAATGATAAATATATACCCCTATTTCCTAATGATATTGCCAAGCGTCTTTCTTGGCCCAGCAATAAACCCATCGCTGATATTGTTTTTCCCCAAGCTATCAAAGTCAGTGGTAAGCTCACTCCTGCTTTGTGGGTGATGCTACCCCAGGAGGAAATTCATAAGCGTCTTGTCTGTACACGGTATAACCAATTTATTTTTATCACCGCACCCCATCCCACTATCCTATGGATTACCCTGATTTATAACCGTCAGTATGGTGCGAAATGGTTGCCCTATTACCTTGACCTGAAAACTCCCATTGGGCAAGAGATTGCTAATATGCTAGGACAAATTAGTTACTATCGCATCTTGTTTTTCGCTAAGGAAAATCCCCAGCAATGTAACCATATCCTAATTTCTACTATTGCTCCTACCCAATGCGAACGTTTACAGGAATGGGTAAATATGAGTTATACAATCACTTCGACAGGTGATTCCCAACTCAGTAAAAATTTACTCAAAAATGAATATGAAAAAATGAAACCACAGATTCTAGCCAAAATTCAGACAGCAAATACAGATTCTCACTTTGACCTTTCGGGCTAATTTCACAGGGTATAGTAAGGAGTAAGGAGAATTTAATCAGATTGGGTTGTCTCGGATGCGGATGCAACCCGTCGAGAATTACTACGTCGGCGTTGGAATGTGTATACAGCAACAGCAACAATTAACAGCAGGGGACTGTATACCATTAGCCAAATACCTAATTTCAGTAAACGCACCATGAATTTACCGAAGGAATTAGTGGAAGTATTCCAGGTTTCTTGAACTTGCACACCCAGGGTTCTACCTTGAGCGTTACTGGCAACGGCAGCTTCTAAGTTGAGGTTAATCGTAGAATAGGCAACTTGATTTTGTAAATTTTTTAACTGAGCGTCAATTTGCTCAATGGACTGGCGAGTATTACTTAACTCCTGGGAAACACTTAATACATCTCTGACTGAACCTGCCCGATCCATAATTTTTTGCAGGTTAGCCTCAGTTTTGCGGAGATTCGTTAATCTAGCTTGAATATCAACGAGGCGATCGCCCACATCTTCCGCGCTAATATTGCGACTCTTCACCGTTCCCAGTTTTTCCAACTCATCTAAAGTCTGATCGAGTAAATTCGCTGGTACTCGCATCTGGATAGACGCTGTATGGCGAGTAGACTCATTTTTTGGCTGTTGCTCCTGTAAACGAATCAAATCCCCCTGTTGCTGATTAATTATCTGGGAAATTTTTTCTACACTTTTGTCCACCGAGTCTACTATTAACATCATTGATGCTTTTTTGATTAACTTGGCAGCAGGGCGCTTTGCTTGAGAAGATGGAACTGATGATTTCGCTGCTTGTGCATTCGTGGGTGTAGTATTTTGGACTGCGGTATCGGCGACAACTGTACCTGGTGGTACGGCTCGATTACTACCTGGGGAAATTTCATTGGCAGCACAACTGGTAAAAATTGTACCTCCAAGAAGTAAAGATAACAGCCAAGTTGATTGATAGGTAAATTGTTTAAAACTGCTCATATATCGCCATAAATTCTGATAATTTTTAGTATGGCTGATGCATTCTCATTCCCCGGCTTCGTTGCAATTTATGTAACGTTTAGAGGAATAGAAGAATCTCATCAGGCAAATCACCAGATGCCAATATTTACAGGTTAGAGAAAATTTGTTAGAGAAAGGGGAACGTAATCCGGTAAAATAACAAGTCTGCAATCAAAAGCTTTATAACTAATTATTTGCCAAGTCTCTTGACAAATGATTAATGATTGATGACTTCACTAAACAGGATGCTTGCTGACTGGAGACTCTCCTATGGCTCGGATGTATTACGACTCGGACGCAAATTTAGACCTTTTGACTGGAAAAACCATCTCCATTATCGGTTATGGTTCTCAAGGGCATGCCCACGCCCTCAATCTTAAAGATAGTGGCTTGAATGTTATTGTCGGATTATATCCGGGCAGTAAGTCAGCAGCGAAAGCTGAAGCAGCTGGGTTAACCGTTAAGAATGTGGCAGATGCGGCGGCGGCAGCAGATATGATTATGATTTTGCTGCCCGATGAAGTCCAAAAAACTGTTTACAAAACAGAAATCGAACCCAACTTAAAACCAGGTAATATCCTCGCCTTTGCCCATGGTTTTAATATCCATTTTGGGCAAGTGGTTCCCCCTGCGGATGTGGATGTGGTCATGGTAGCACCCAAAGGTCCCGGACATTTGGTACGTCGCACCTATGAACAAGGGCAAGGTGTACCTTGTTTATTTGCAGTTTATCAAGATGCCACTGGACAGGCACGCGATCGCGCTATGGCATATGCTAAAGGTGTCGGTGGTACCCGTGCTGGTATCCTGGAAACTACCTTCCGTGAGGAAACAGAAACCGATTTGTTTGGTGAACAAGCTGTTCTCTGTGGCGGTTTGAGTGCTTTAATTAAAGCTGGTTTTGAAACTCTCATCGAAGCTGGTTATCAACCGGAATTGGCATATTTTGAATGTCTCCACGAAGTCAAATTAATCGTTGACTTGGTAGTGGAAGGTGGTTTGGCGACAATGCGTGACAGTATTTCTAATACTGCGGAATATGGCGATTATACCCGTGGACCCCGTGTTGTCACTGAGCAAACCAAGGCGGAAATGAAGAAAATTCTCAGTGAAATTCAATCGGGACAGTTTGCCCGGGAATTCGTCTTAGAAAATCAATCCGGAAAACCCGGTTTCACCGCTATGCGTCGCCAAGAAGCCGAACATCCTATTGAGGAAGTCGGTAAAGATTTACGAGCTATGTTCAGCTGGCTGAAAAAAGCTTAGTAGTACGGAATCATTCCGGTAATTCCATCTCACCCTCAATTTCTTTCCTGAATCAAGGAGAGAGACTGGGGGTTAGGACATAGCTTTTGATTGTAGTTAAGTGGTTTCTGTGTTGGCTTGGAATTTTTCGATAATGGCGCAAATTTTGTCTGGGGTCACGTCATTGAGGAATTTGAATGGTTAGCATGATTGATATCCTAACTAAGAGTTAGGTCTTATTGGAACTGACTTTACTTCTCTGTTTCTTCTATTGCTTTGTTTGTCCTTTCCTGGGGCTTAACTTTCGGTTGCCAACTGGGAAAGAATCCGACTATAAGTTGGTTGATAGTATTACGTGTATTTCTACTCGCTACACTCAATGGTTTCGGTAAGAAGCTATCACCAAACCCGATAAATACCAATGCTAATATCAATAGTAAGATAGTGCCTGTTTTTTTATCCATTTTTATTTAAATCCTCTGTATTCATCTATAAAACAAAACAAATTAATTTCGATAAACTAAACTGGATAGGAATAAAATCCCAACATAACTATTTAGGTGGTCAAGAATGGGTCGTTTAAATCCTCTATCCTTACAAATGCAGATTACTCGGATGTTTGAACAGGGGCAATCTTTGTTTGCCATTACCAAGGTGCAAGATTGGCTGAAAGAGAAGAATCAAAACCCTGCCGATTATGATATCCTATTCCGCCAAAAACCCGCCCCTCCTGGCTCTCAGAAAGTGATAGCGATTGAAATTGAACTGCGTCGCAAAGATGGACAACCAGTGGATCCATGGTTGCAGGAACAGGCGAATTTACAAGGTTAGGGAAGTGCGGGGGAAGAGGGATGATAGAGCGGCGATCGCCATTCCTTACCAAGTCAGAAGTCAGCCATCATTTATCCCAATCTCCCCGAATCTACCCTGGACAGGAGCCTGCCATTAGATATATAATCCTTGCCCATTGGCTAAGTATTTTTGCTAGTTAAAGAAAAAGAAAGGTAGCAAAATTTATGAGAATAGGCGGCAAGCATCTCAAGATATTTGCTAATGGCTTGGGTGGCATCATCTTTATGTATTTATGGGGCTTGTTTGCGTCGGTGCAAGCAGCAGAGAAAGTTGTGGTGCGGTTTGGTTCCTTTGCGGAATCCATATCTGTTGCCGATTTAAAACAGGTTGCGGAAACCGGAAAATTTCCAGCGGGCTACGGAATATATACGAATCGTCTCTCCAGCGCCCAACGAGACTTAATCATCAAGGCATTACGCACCAATTTACCCATTAGTGTGGTTGCCATGAATAGATTATTAAATACGCAAGTTGGCACAACGATTCTCCGGGATTTAGCAGCTGTCACCCAACGGGAAGATACTGCCGCAGTGCCGGCTCTGAGGGCAGCTTTGGTGTTAGGTGCTACCGACAAGCAGGGTTTGTCGATTTTATCTTTTATTGCTAATTATCCCAGCCAGCGTTTAGAGATTGATTTAGCCCAGGCATTTCGAGTTACTAGTAATCTGAATCTGGGATTTTGGCGAACTCAACAATTCATGGTGGCGATCGCCCCAAAATTAGCCCATCGTTCCGTCTCTCTCTCCCTACCTTTTGACCCCAGTCAGGCGGGAAAGGCTCAGTTTCAAGTATTAAATTTGACCTTAGATGATAGTAAGAGAGGGCGAAAAATCCCCGTAGATATCTATTGGTCAGAGGCTGCCACCCCAGAAAAGCCTGTAATAGTTTTTACCCATGGTTTGGGTTCCGTGAAAACAGAACTCAAGTATTTAGCAGAACATCTTGCCTCCCATGGCTATGTGGTTGCGGCACTGGAACACCCTGGAAGTAACGGTAATAACACCTACAGGGCACTGGCTGGAAAAAATAGATTAATGCAACCCCAGGAATTCCGGGAGCGCCCACGAGATATCAGTTTTCTCCTAGATGAATTGGCAAAATTAAATACCCGTGGGGATTCACCTCTCCAGGGAAAACTAGCTACGGATAACACCCTCGTATTAGGTTATTCCTTCGGAGGCAGCACAGCATTATCCCTCGGTGGGGCAGAATTACAGCTAGAACATCTCAAACAACGTTGTCAAAGCAATTTAGCGACCTTGAGTTTAGGAGAAGGAATTCAGTGTATTGCCCAGGAATTACCAGAAAATACCTACCAATTCCGAGATGCACGGGTGAAAAGCGCGATCGCCCTCAACCCCACCACCTCCCTGATGTTTGGTGACAGCGGCTTGAGCAAAATCCAAGTACCCACCCTCGTCTTAGCCGCATCCGCAGATAAAACTACCCCAGCTTTAGTAGAACAAGTTTTTCCCTTCGAGCAAATTCCCTCACCCAAATGGTTAGTTGCCATCCTAGGTGGCACCCATTTAAGCGTCAAAGACCCCTCCGTCACCCTCGATCAACCAGGAAGAGCCTCAACCCCCTACTCTGGGGATGAAATTGTTGATGAAAAAGCCCAGGATATTCGCCAATTCACTAAAGCTGTAGTTCTGGCAATGGCAGCCCAACTCACACCACAAGCCAAGGAATACGCCATCTTTCTGACTGCCGACTATGCCCAATCCGCTTCCACAGAAGCTTTCCCCTTTCGCATCATCACCGAAATTCCCACCGATGCTTTGACTGTCGTTCAGGAATATGTCCAGAAAAAGTAGCTCAATTTACTTTTAGCAATTTGCAATTTGCAATCCCTGTAACCACAAAAAATATTTTGTCAAGCATTGTTGACGAATTGTAATATATATGTTTATTATATTTACAGAAGTTAACAAATGCTAGAGCGACTTCAGCCCAACCATGTCAGACTCTGGTATGAATTAGCTGACATCGGTGTAAATAAAAACTTTTATTTTCTCATCGGTATCTCCCATCGAACGACATTTGGATTCCTCGTCTACACCTCGGTTAATCGCCGGGGTTTTTTGTTTTGGGAAGGAGGAAGGAGTAATGAGGAAGGAGTAATGAGTAATGAGTAATGAGTATTATTAGAAGGAAAGGATAAGACAACGTTTACACTGTATTAATAATGATAAAACCAAATTGGTCGCAGGAAGCCTATATTCAAGCCTATAAATTTGCAGCAAAGGCACACAATGGGCAGAAAATTCCAGGTTCGGAAATGCCTTATATTATGCATCTCAGCTTGGTGACAATGGAAGTTATAGCAGCTTTAGCTGTGGAGACAGAACGGGATGGTAATTTAGCAATTCAATCTGCTATTTTGCACGATACCATTGAAGATACAGAGATAGATTTTGAAGATATTTGCCAAGAATTTGGGGAAAATGTTGCCCAGGGGGTACTGGCTTTAACTAAAAATAATTCCTTGGAAAAACATCTACAAATGCCAGATTGTTTAGGACGGATTCAACAGCAACCACCAGAAATTTGGATGGTAAAGTTAGCAGATAGAATCACGAATTTACAAGCACCACCCCATTATTGGACAGAGGATAAAATTGCTCGCTATCGAGAAGAAGGTATTCTCATTTATGAGACTTTGAAAGACGCAAGTGATTTTCTCGCTAGGCGTTTAAGCCGGAAAATAGATGAGTATTTGTATTCGCTCAAAAAATCAGGGTAAAAGGGGATAACAAGCGTATATATTTATACACTATTTTACAAAAGCTGACTATCCACAGACAAAGTATTAGAACTGCTAAAAAGCATCAACCCAAGTAATACTAATTCTTCGACAGCAGGGGGTAGGGGAAGGATTATCTGTAGCCGGAATTTAGAGAAATGGTATAAAATAGCAGACCCATCAGCGCGTCAAATAATAGAAAGATTACTCAAAGCCATAGAGCAGCAATAAGCGGAAATCAAGAAATTCTATGGTGCGAGGATTTCTGAAATCAAGTGGCGATTTGGAAAAATTGAAGTTATCTTGATGGATAAATACAATAATTACCGACTGAAAAGCTCAAAATAATCGAAGAGAATCATGGAAGCAATTAAATTACATATTGGTGGACAAGAACCTCATTTAGAATGGAAGATTTTTGATATTGAAGCGCGTCCAGAGGTAGATTTTGTTGGTAATGCTAATGATTTAAGTCAGTTTAGTGATGACTCAATTGAGGCAATTTATGCAAGTCATGTTTTAGAACATTTTTATTATGGTTTAAATAATGAATTAATTGCAACTTTAGTAGAATGGCATCGCGTTCTGAAACCGGGTGGAAAATTATATATTAGTGTGCCGAATTTACAGGTTTTATGTTGGTTGTTTATTCATCCAAATTTAATGGCTTTAGAACGGCATCACATTATGCGGATGATGTTTGGTGGACAAACCAATGAATATGACGTGCATAAAGTAGGCTTTGACCCTGATATATTGGGTTTGCATTTAGAAGAAGCTGGGTTTACAGAATATACACAGGTGCAGGAATTTGGCTGGTTTAATGATTGTAGTTCGTTGCGATTTCTGGATACTTTAATTAGTTTAAATATGGTGGTGACAAAAGGGTAGTGTGGTTTTGATTTGATATTTTGGATTTTTAGTTAGATATCTCCAGAAATAGTCACAGGTCTATGATAAAAGCTTTTCCTTGGCGATCGCGCTTTCAAAACTAATAACAAATCCCCTAATTATATTATTACCAATATTTCTAACTAAGTACTTTTCTATACTTAAAAATAAAGTGTAATTTTAAGTGTTCCTTTGACCGGAAGAGACAGGGGGAACAAGCCCTTGGGTGAAGGGGAGCGAAACATAGGTACACAAGCTCCGTTCCCTTCCAGAGGCTCAGTGCATCGCTTCTAGGAAGCTTATAGGGAAAAAGTCTTCTCCCTTGCCCCTACCCCTTTTTTTCTTATTGACAGCATCTAAACCAAATCAGTAATTAACTGACGATATTCGCTTTTTTGCTTCACACCTTTGAGTTCTTTCACCAATTCCTTATCCTTAAAGAACTGTATAGTTGGAGTCCCCGTCACCCCAGCGTTTTCCGCAATTTCCCGGTCTTTATCGATATCAATTTCCACAAAGTGAATCTTGCCATCGAATTCATCTACCACCTTATTGAGTATAGGTTTCAAGGTATGGCACGGACCACAACCAGGGGCAACATATTTGACTACAAGTAGGCGATCGCTCTCATGAAACAATTTTCTTAGAGCATAACCACCATCATGACGAGTCGCTTGAATATCAAACTCTGTAGGGTTTTTTGCCGTTTCCACCTTTGTCTGTGGTAACACCTGTTGACTAGCTGCGGTTTGATGGAACTCCTGAATTAAATTATGCTCCGATAACCAACGCTCTGCCAAAAGTGCTGCCATACAACCAGTACCAGCAGCTGTAATCGCTTGTCGATACTCATGATCCTGCACATCCCCCGCAGCGAATACCCCCGCGACACTAGTTTTCATCCCCTCCTGGGTGAGAATATAACCAGTGGCATCCAAATCTAATTGTCCCGCAAATAGCCCCGTATTTGGCTTGTGCCCAATAGCATAAAATAAACCCTTAGCAGGAATTTCCTTCTCTTCCCCCGTCTGATGATTGCGGACTTTCACCCCTGTCATCCACCCATTACCGACAACATCCACTGCTTCGGTATTCCAGTGAACCTGAATCTTGGGATTCGTCAATACCCTATCTTGCATCGCTTTAGAAGCACGCATTTTCTCGGAGCGCACCAACAAATTCACCTTAGAACCATATTTCGTCAGGTAAATTGCCTCCTCTGCTGCGGAATCCCCTGCTCCAATTACCGCCAATTCTGCATCGTGAAAACTCGGTGTAGCTCCGTCACAAATCGCACAGGCAGAAATACCTCGGCTCCAAAATTCTGACTCACTAGGCAAACCTAAGCGTTTCGCCGTTGCTCCTGTGGCAATGATAATACTGTGGGTTTGCAACTCCCTCTCCTCGGAACGCACGGTAAAAGGACGCTGGCTTAAATCTACATGAATTACATCTTCTGTGTATAATTCTGCACCCCACCGTTCCGCTTGAGCTTTCATCCGATCCATTAGCTCCGGTCCAGTAATCCCCTGGGGAAAACCTGGGAAATTCTCAACTTCCGTTGTCGTCATCAACTGTCCACCAGGCAAACCCCCAGCTTGAAAACCCTCAAATACCACGGGTTTAAGGTTTGCTCGTGCAGCATAAATCGCAGCAGTGTAACCAGCAGGACCAGAACCGATAATTACTAAGTTTTCTATTCTTGGGTTACTCATGACAGCTTTTAATATACAAACTCATAACGACTACGCTTAGTATAGCAAAAAAAACAAACCTGTAAAGTGTGGAATTATGCGCGAGTCAATTTTGATTTAACAGAAGAGTAAACATATTCACCCCATGATTAAGGGTTCCAACTCTGGATAGTGCCATTCTCCGGCAAATCTTTCTACCACCAAAGGTTTGAGAATAAACTTAGGGGGGTTTCCTGGTTGTACATCTACCCGCAAAGAGGAATAGGGTAAACGTTTTGTGCTGCTGTAGCCATTACGACCAAGGAATAATTTAGAGTCAGCAACTTTACGGATAACTCTGCCTTCTGGAACTTCAAAAATTTCTGCTAAATCTCCCCCTTCGGGACGCTGACGACGGGGACGGCGACCACTACCACCACAAATGATACAGTTAAGATGGGAGTCTGCGTGTCCTGTATCAACGGTGTGTAAGTATTCTAAGCAGTGGGCATGACCGTTAAAGATTAAATCCACAATCGAGCGACCCTCGGTAATATTTGTGACTTTTGCTGCCACCGCATCAAACACCCAGCGCAGACGACGACGGACTGCCAGGGTTTGTGCTTGATGCCACTTACTGGCTTCCGTGACGAAGGGGGGATGGTGGAAATAAATAATACGTCCGCGCACTTGAGGATTTTCCCAGGAAGCGATTAACCTGTCACGCAACCATTGCAATTGTTCCCAGTCGGTAGTGTCTTCTGCATGGGAGGCAAGTTGTTTTTCGATGTCGATTTTAACTTCATCAATTTGGTATAACTTGGCTTGGAGAGCGTCTAATTGTTCGGAGTTTTCAGGGTCGCATTTATTACAAGCTTCTAATAACTGTAATTCTTCTTGCTCAATTTCCTGGCGTTGCTTGGCTAATTTTTGACGATAGTTGGTACCTTCGAGGGTGTCTGGTAGGGGTATGGGTTTGTTAAAGGTATTAGAATCTAAGGCGAAGAAATCAATCCCACCATAGCGGAAGGTGTAGTAGCGGTTGGGTAAACGGGTGAAATGTCCGGGTTGATAACGCAAACAGCGTCCGGTGTCAGTTTTGCCAGTGTAATATTTATCGAGGTGGAGTGCTATTTGTTCCGGAGACAGATAGGCTTTGAGATAATCAAGAAATGCTTGGGCGTAGGCTTTGCCCTGGTTAGAACCATGCCAACCGATTTCCACATCTTTGTAGCGAAAGAGTTTACGTAGGGGGAGAGTCATCCCAGCAATGAGACGGTACATCAGGGGGACATCGTAGTAGTCATGGTTGCCGAGTACTGGGAGGATGGGAGTTTTAAATACCATGCGATCGCTATGGATATTTTTCCAGTTTTCTCCACCGACAAGAAACTCCCGATAGGGTTCAATAAAGTTTTGCGGATAATATTCATGGGAACCCACCATGTAAACCACATCACCTGTATGTAGAGCAAAGCGACATTCTTCCAGGTGGGGTAGCATTAGCTCTGCGACTAGACGCTGGGGATTTTGTTGGTAATGTGACTGGGTTCCACTATCCCCCATCACCAAAAAAGAAAATTCTGGATTCTCCTCTTTTCCATCATCTAGAACCATTGCCGTTTGGTCAATTCCCCGTTGCACAATACTAGGATGCATCCATCGCACCCGTTCTTTCATTTTTTGGATTTTGACTGGAATTGGCGGTTCAGAAATAAATCTCATGGTTAGTCATGAATCAGGAAAAGGATAGAGGTTTTTTCTTGAATTTAATGGATATCTTTATAATAGAGGATATAAGAACAAATCCACCGTATAAGATGAAAATTATGAATATTCGACTTAAGCCAGAAGATGAGCAATTTATTCAAGCACAAATTGCCAGGGGTAAATATGAAAATCCGGAAGATGTTATTAGTAAAGCATTGAGATTATTGGATGAGTGGGAGAAAGGCTATCAAAATTGGGTGGAAGAAACTCGTCAAAAAGTAGAAGTTGCTGCTGAACAATTGGAACGAGGTGAAGGAATTGAGGGGGAAGTTGTGGTTGAACGACTGCGAGAAAAACTGCGGCAAGCTCGAGAGAATCAAAGATGAAACAGCACATTATCTCTCCAGAAGCGAATCAAGATTTAGAAGAAATTATTGATTATTTCACAAGCCATAATATTGATGCAGGGGAGCGTTTTGTTGATGAGTTTAATAAAAAATGTAGATATCTGGCGAATTTCCCCAATATGGGACGCAGTTATGCAGATATTAAGGATTACTTGCGAGACTTACCATTAGAAGGTTACATAATTCTCTATCGAGTTACTGACACTGGAATTGAGATTTTGCGTGTAGTTAGTGGTTATAGAGATTTGGAGTCTTTATTTGTGGATGCAGATAACGATTAAGTAGCCATCATGAACTGCGTACACCAGGACACATGAAAATAGGGATTGGGCATTAATTATTTCTCCCTTATCCCCCTTGTCCCCCTTGTCTCCCTTGTCCCCCTTGTCTCCCTTATCCCCCTTATCCCCCTTGTCCCCCTTATCTCCCTTGTCTCCAGCTTTTTCAAGCTAGGTGTTTCTAGCCCCTTCCCTAACGATATCCGGCAGCTTGCAAATGAAATAGCTGTGCATACCTGCCATCAAGGGCTAATAATTCGGCGTGGCTACCTTGTTCTAAAATTTCCCCATGCTCAATTACGAGGATTTTGTCAGCCATACGTACTGTGGAAAAGCGGTGGGAAATTAAAAACACCATTTGATGTTTGGTAAGGGTGCGGAAATGGTTAAAAATCTCATATTCTGCCTGTGCATCAATCGCAGATGTGGGTTCATCTAAAACTAAGATATCTGCACTTGTCCGCATTAAAGCACGAGAAAGGGCGATTTTTTGCCATTGCCCCCCGGATAATTCCTGTCCTCCCTTAAACCATTTTCCCAGTTGGGTGCTAAAACCTGCGGGTAGTTTTTCAATGAATGATAGAGCCATCCCTTTTTCGGCGGAAGTTTTCCATCTTTGCTGCTCTTGGAGATTTTCCACATCCCCCACACCAATATTTTCCCCGACGGTGAACTGGTAGCGAACGAAATTCTGAAAAATTACTCCCATGCGTCTGCGTAGTATATCTACATCCCACGCTTGCAAATCTAAACCATCCAGTAAGATGATTCCCGAATCCGGTTGATAGAGTCGGGTGAGCAGTTTAATCAGAGTCGTTTTTCCAGAACCATTTTCCCCGGCGATCGCCAACTTTTCTCCCGGTTGGATATGGAAAGAAATCTGCTTCAATGCAGGTTCACTGCTTCCAGGATAGGTAAATGTCACATCAATAAAGCGAATCCCATCACCAGGTTTGCTTCCTTGGGTTGCCCTACCCTGGGGTGGAGTCACCTCTGATTCTAAAAATTCGTACAAATTGGCAAGATACAGATTATCTTCGTACATTCCCCCGATAGAAGTCAGCGCTCCAGCAAAGGTATTTTGCCCCTGACGAAACACTGTCAGATACATTGTCATGTCTCCTAGGGTAATTTTTCCTACCATGGTTTCCATGACAATCCACCCATAGGCAATGTAAAAAGCCGCAGTACTCAATAAACTCAAGACATAACCCCAAAATCCCCGTCGTAAAGTTAAATCCCTATCCTCTCGATACATTTGCTGAAATACACCATGGTAGCGCCCCAGCAACATTTGCCCCAGTTGGTAAAGCTTGACTTCCTTGGCAAAGTCTTCCCTCGCTACCAAGGTTTCCAAATAATGCTGTTGACGAGATTCCGGTGCGCGCCAAGTGAACAAGCGAAATGCTTGCCCTGCAAATTTCGTCTCCGCAACAAACGCAGGCATCGCAGCTATAATTAATGCCACCACCGCCCAGAAAGAAAACTTAATTAGTAAAGCACCGTAGGTAAATAAAGATAATCCACTCTGTACTAAACCAAAGGTTCGATTTACCAAAGACAAAGGACGAATGGAAGCTTCCCGCCGCGCATTCATCATTTTGTCGTAGAATTCTGAGTCTTCAAATTGGGCTAATTCTAGGGTGAGAGCTTTTTCTAAAATCAGTACATTCACCCTCTGAGCTAGTAGCGCTCGCAACAGTGACTGACAAATAGTTAGCCCCCGCAAACTACCAGTCAAAACAATCACCGCCACAGCTTCTAAACCGACATACATTAATGCTCCAGAATGATTGACAACACCCTGATTTTGTGAATTAACTTGGTTAGATAGAACTACCGCATCCACAATTAACTTACCGATATAGGCAACAATTCCTGGCAGTAAGCCAGAGATGAGGGTAAGTAGGGCGAGAGTAATAGTTAAGAGTTGATGAGTATTCCAAACCAAAACCACAGCTTTCCCACTGTAGCGAAACACAGCGAGGAGCTGACGCAGAGATTTACGTATTTTCCCAGTCTTCATTCTCCATTTATAGCGTAAAACCGACCCCGCTCACCCTCCATGACTCTGTCAATTTTGAGATGTTTTTCGACCTTTGACAATCAAATGATTGATATTACTGGGGTCTTTTGCAATTTTTTTATTACCTTACCTTGAATTAACTTAGCATTAATAATGATAAAACTATGCCTTATCTTCTCTGTCTTTGGTAAAGGTTAGGAATTGAGTTTTGAGATATAAATAGAAAAACGCTATAGGAATCATATTTGATTTCTGAAAAGATAGGTAGGGTGCTATTAGCGAAGCATAACGCCCTATCATGTCAGACTTTGGTGCGTTACGACTTACGTCTAACACACGCTACAAATAAGAAACATACCTAAATCTTTTCAATATTCCAACGGGATTCCTATATAATTAAGAGCAAATATCAAATTCCCCATTGATATGACCAGCATTACAATTAATTTTCAAAGTATTACTGAAATCAGTGATGAGCAATTCTATCAACTATGTCGGCAGAACCCCGATATCAAATTTGAACGTAATACCAGGGGGGAATTAATTATTATGCCGCTAACGGGAGGAGAAACCGGAAAAATTACTGCGAAAATCATCACTAAATTTGTTTTGTGGAATGAAGAAACAGAATTAGGAGAAGTTTTCGATTCCTCCACTTGTTTTAAACTTCCGAATGGTGCTAACCGCTCTCCAGATGTATCTTGGATAGAAAAGTCGAGATGGGAAGGTTTATCGCAAGAAGAACGGGAAAAATTTCCCCCCATTGCCCCTGATTTTATTTTAGAGTTAATGTCTCCATCGGATAGTTTGCCAGAAATTCAAAAGAAGATGCAGGAATATATGGATGGGGGTGTAAAATTAGGTTGGTTAATTGATAGAAAAAACCGTTGTGTAGAAATTTATCGCCAGGGAAAAACTGTAGAAATATTGACAGCACCGACAACAATTTCGGGAGAAGATATCTTACCTGGGTTAATTTTAGGTATGCTGTTTATATGGAATTGAATTCCTGCTAGGTTGCTTTTTTGGTAATATCATCTCAATACCCAATACTTGGCAAAAACTGCATTTTATCCCACAACCCAGGGCAATAATTATATCTGTAAAATTGACAAATCATGTTACCCCTACGTCAAACTCTCTCAACACCAGATATTCAGCTTTCCTACCTAGAATGGAATCAGGGAAAGGAACCCTTATTATTACTCCACGGAATGGCTGATCATGCCCTGGTTTGGTCAAGCTTAGGTAATCATCTCGCCTCAGATTATCACATCATTGCTCCCGATTTGCGAGGTCATGGGGAAAGCAGTAAACCGGAGCAGGGTTATAGTTTTGAGATGGCGATCGCCGATTTGGAAATGCTGATGGATACCGTCGGTTTTAGCTCTGCCCATATCCTATCCCATTCCTGGTCTGCTAAACTGAGTACTATCTGGGCAAGAAAAAATCCCCAACGTTTCCGGAGTTTGGTGATTGTAGACCCAATTTTTGCCTGGAAAATGTCCAGTATTTTCAACTTTACCTTTCCCTTTTTCTACCGCGTTTTACCCTTTCTTCAGGGAATGGGACCCTTTGCCAGTTATGATATAGCAGAGGCGAAAGCTCGTACCTTCAAACAATACAAAGATTGGACACCCCTACAACAACAAGTATTTCAAGCTGGAATTATCGAAAAAGCTGATGGTACTTGGGTTAGTAAGTTTACCGTAGCCGCCCGTAATGGTATTTTTGAAGAAGTCATGAAAGTTCCGGCTTTAACTGTTCCTGTAACTACACCCACACTGCTAATCCAACCGGAAAAAGGTGTCAATCGTTTCGACTGGCAACTGCAACCATACAAAAAATATCTCAAAAATCTGCAAATCTCCCGCGTACCTGGTAATCATTGGGCATTTTTGACGGAACCAGAGGTATTTAATCAGACAGTTGCAGAGTTTTTAAGTAAAGCAAAATCACTTCACAACTAAATAATCATCCATTCTCTTTGCTATGAATCGGTAGTATTAGACAGATAGGAGTAGTTTAGTTAATTTTTGGGTATATTTAGATAAATGGGTGTGTTTGTCTGTCATTTTTGACTAAGGAAAATTAATTAAATTGAAACTCTCCGGGGAAAGCATTCAGCATTCACGGGTTGACTTTGTCATGAGATGACAACAAAGAGAAAGCCTTAATGATTTGAAATAGATATCATTCAAGCTACCACAATAATAACATCAATTAGACCTATTTTAACTATTTATTGCTGACTTTCATTATCTCTGGTTTTAAGGGTATTCATGATTTTAAAATGGTTTTATAATTTGCCAATTCGGCGAAAGCAATTAATTGCCCTATTTACTTCGGAAGTGATTTCAATTGTGGGGCTAGTGGGAACAGGTTCCCTATTAATTATTAGTGGTGGGCGTAGTCTTTTAGTGAATCAAGCGAAGTCAGAACTAGCGGTAACGGAGATTAACTATAATATTAAAATTAATCAAATGGGATTTGGTTTTCGGGGACAATCCGATAATGTAGCAATCATCTCTGCTGCCCAACAATATAGCCAATTTCAAAAAATTAGTCCTAGCTTGCAACAGGAAGTCAAGAAAATATTACAAAATGAAGTTAAAGCTCGTAAAATTGAATATGCAACTTTAGTCAGTCAAGACTTCCGAATTATTGCCAATGCTAATCGCGATCGCCAAGGAGAAATCTTTAATCCCCAGAATTTAGTCACCCAGGTTTTCCGCAAACCAGAGCAAATCAAAACCAGTGAAATTGTTTCCTGGGAAGAATTAACCAAGGAGAATCCTCCCTTACCGTCAGGGGTTGCGGGGAAAGAATCCTTGATTCGCTACACAGTCACACCAGTCAAAGATCCACAGACTCGTCAAGTGATTGGTGCATTGATATCTGGAGATATAGTCAATCAAAAATTACCGATTGTGACTCAAACCTTAGATGCACAAGATGGTGGTTATAGTGCAGTTTATTTACAATCATCTACGGGAGAATTTCATTTAGCAACTGCGGCAATTGAGACAACTAATTCTCAACAAAATCCGGATAAAACTACAGCCAATTCCCCATATTTACTAAATTTTCCCCTACCAAATACATCTTTGTTAGCAAGTGCAGTGACTACAAATAATCAGATTGTCACTGAGCGAATTTCTCTACAAGGTAAAACCTATACAGTTGCAGCAAAAAAGCTTATAAACTATGCAGGTAAACCAGTCGCAGTATTAGTGAGGGGTACACCAGAAACAGATTTAAATAATTTACTCAGAGATAGTTTAGCCCTACAAGCAGCGATCGCCATCCTCACATTACTAATTGATATTGGATTAGCTGGACTTTTAGGAAGAGCGATCGCGCGTCCCGTCAAACATCTTACACAGGTAGCAAAACAGTTTTCCCAAGGCAAACTTACAGAAAGAGCAGAAGTTATGTCTAAAGATGAAATTGGAGAACTGGCAGTTAATTTTAACAATATGGCAGAAAGATTGTCTCTACGAGAACAGACAATTCAAGAACAAATGCAACAATTACAAGCAACTTTAGCAGAATTACAAGAAACACAAACTCAATTAATTCAAACCGAAAAAATGTCTAGTTTAGGGCAAATGGTAGCAGGAATTGCCCACGAAATTAATAATCCGACGAGCTTTATTTGTGGGAATCTGTCACCTTTAACTAATTATGTCAGCGATGTTTTTAAATTATTACACCTATACCAAAAATCCTATCCTGAAACTAATGCCGAAATTAATCAGCTAATTCAAGAAATCGATTTAGACTATTTACAAGAAGATTTACCCAAATTAATCAATTCCTTGAAGGTGGGTAGCGATCGCATTGCCGAAATTGTCCTTTCCCTGCGGAATTTCTCCCGTCTGGATGAAGCTGAGTGTAAATTTGCAGACATTCACTCCGGAATCGATAGTACCTTGATGATTTTGAATCATCGTCTGAAAGTGCAACCCCATCGCTGCGCGATCGCAGTCACCAAAGAATACAACAATTTACCCCCAGTAGAATGCTACCCTGGGCAGTTAAATCAGGTATTAATGAATATCCTCAGTAACGCGATTGACGCTCTCGAAGAAGTCATCGAAACCCATTCCATCCAACCCCAGATTCAGATACGTACCCAACACATCACCCCAGAAGCGATCGCTATCCACATCAAAGATAATGCATTAGGAATACCAGAAACCCTCCTTGCCAAAATATTTGACCCATTTTTTACCACCAAACCAGTAGGTAAAGGTACGGGAATTGGTTTATCTATCAGCTACCAAATTATTGTGGAAAAACACCAAGGTGAATTACAGTGTTTATCTACCCCAGACAAAGGTACAGAATTTATTATCCAAATACCCATCACCCAAAAAGTTAAGAACTCCACAGAGAATAGTTAGGCGATCGCTTTGGTTGTTGTACTTATCAGGAATGAGGTATGGAAGAACCCCTCCCCATCCCTCCCCGAAATCGGGGAGGGTGCCCGATAGGGCGGGTGGGGTTGTATTTCATCACCCGAAAAGTCAAGAACTCCACAGAGAATTGTTAGGCGATCGCTTTGGTTGTTGTACTTATCAGGAATGGTGTTTTTAGTAACTATATTTTGTGAAATATAAGTATTTATTTGCAAAAATCACAGCTTTTTATTTTGATGCTTTGCTTTTAATTATACTTTTGGGCTCCGTCGTTAGTGGCGATATCGATACGCGATAGGCGATCGCCTAGGTATCCCATCTTGGAAGGTAATTACATTTTTCTCAAGTTGCCTTTTCGTCCCCTTGCGGGGTTATGAGGGTCTAAAACCAATTTCTCGCCGCAGAAAAAAGACGATAGTCGGAGTCTCAAATCTCCAACATATCGCCATAATGAGAACTAACTAAACTTGAGACCCAGCGATTTTTAATCGCTGTCTAATAGCTCAAGTCCTCTACAAGAGGACTGATAGCAAAGGATTCGATTTATATTTCGAGTCAATTTTTAATGGACTTTGGATGTTAGATGGGGATTTCTAATCCTTATTGGGACAGTTTTTTATGGATTTATCGAAACATCCAAGCTCATCAAACTCGCGTTAACTAAACTTGAAATCTAATAATAACTACCAGACTTACGGTGATGGATAGCAGTGACAGCTTCCGGTTTAATTAACTTACCGTTATCAACCAAAGCGTAAATTACCCAGTGATCGCCACATTCCATCCGCTTTTCTACGGTACATTCCAGGTAAGCCGAAGCCTCAGTCAAAACAATACAACCATTATCAGCGATCGCGGTAGGGAAACTGGAAAATCTATCTTCATTGGGAGCAAAAGACTTACGGAAATGTTTCATATATTCCCCATGCTCCCCTTCTGCCAGGATATTTAAGACAAACTTACCGCCGGGATACATCAAAGACTCTACCGATCTATCCTTAGCGATCGCCACGGTAATACCAGGAGGATTAAAGGTAGCTTGCGACACCCAAGCACCCATCATCCCGGTGGAAATTTCTCCCTGTTTGGCAGAAATCACACAAACAGAACCAACAATACGTCCAACAGCTTGTTCTACAGGGGTTGCCACAGGTTGAGGTAGGCGTAATTTTTTCGTTTTTTTCAAGGTTTGGGCAAAATCTATACCCATTTCTTCACATTGTTTCAGGGTTAAGTCAGAGGGTTTAAATCTCGCTTTCAAAGTCTCAAACCCAAAGCGATAACCAGCATCTTTGAGCTTACCTTCAATTAAATCAAAGGCTTCCCCACTCCAACCGTAGGAACCAAAGACACCCGCTAATTTACTGTTATCACCATTACCTAAAACTACCCCCAAAGCAGTGTGAATCGGAGTCGGAGCATTTCCCCCAATGGTAGGAGAACCGATGACAAAACCATCAGCTTTAGCGATCGCTGCCCGAATTTCATCAGGTTCCGCAAATTCACAGTTAATGGTTTCCAGAGCGACACCACCCTTAGTTAAGCCCAATGCCATAGCTTGAGCCAAGGTTGCCGTGTTACCGTAGGCAGAAGCATAAAGTAAGGCAACGGTAATTTCCCGCTCTGTGTGGGATTTGCTCCAATTATCGTAAAATTTGCTTAGTTCCATAAACCCATAGCGAACTAAGGGACCATGGACAGGAGCATACATTCTGATCTGATATTCGGAGATTTTTTCTAATGCTGCTCTCACCTGGGAAGCATGGGGAGCCATTAAGCAGTCAAAATAGTAACGTTGGTCTTCCTTCAGTAAACCCCAATCTTCATCAAAGACATCATCACCACAGATATGAGTCCCAAATAACTTATTACTGTAGAGAATTTGGGTTTGTTCATCGTAGGTACACAGCCCCGTTATCCATCGGGGGCTAGGAATCGGGATAAACTTGAGGATATGACCTTGACCCAAATCTAAAGTTTCCTTACCCCGCATCGCTAAGATTTTCAAGTTGCGATCGCTAAAGCTAGCTGTCAAACTTGTCGCACAGGGTAGGGAACAAACAAAGGTAATATGAGGTGCAACATTCAACAGTGCTTTCAGGGTAGAAAGACGATTCGGGTTAAAATGCCCAATCACGACATAATTTAACTTTTCCCACTCCACACACTTGTGCAGAGCTTCAATATACATCTCTGTAAAAGTCTCTGGAGGTGGATCAATCAGCGCTGTTTGATCACCAGCAATCAAATAGCTATTTGATGTTGTACCACGAGCTAAAGCATATTCAATTTCAAACCGCAGACGTGTCCAACTACGCGCTCTTAATACTGTGGTGTCCGTGGCAATTGGCAACACCTGCACGTCACGAGGATTAGGATTATTCATAATTTAGGCGGTGAAGGGAGAGCAGATAGCAGAGGGAAAATGGAGTGCAATACCGTTCAGTTAAGACTTGATCCTCCCTAACCCTCCCTAAAAAGGAGAGAACTAAATCCCCCTTTTCAAGGGGGTTGGGGGGATCCTCCAGAACTAAATTTCATTAACTGAACCGTATTCGGGTGTAGGATATCCTGGCAAATTTCCCTATTTAGTAATAGTTACCAACCTTACGATGACGAACTGCGGTGACTCCTTCAGGTTTAGATACTTTACCGTCCTCAACTGTGCAGTAAAGAATCCAATGGTCGCTGCATTCCATCATACTGTTGACTTCGCATTCCATGTATGCAAGAGCCTCTGTCAGGATAGGACAGCCGTTTTTGGCGTTTTGGGTCTTCACACCTGTAAAGCGGTCTGTACCGGGCAGTAAGCGCTTGAGAAACTGTTTTTTCAGGTCTTGATAGTTGCCTTCTTCCAAGACATTGAGAACAAATTTGTCCCCTTCCTGCATTAAGGAGTCGATCGCCCGATCTTTAGCGATCGCGATGGTAAAACCTAGGGGTTGGATACTAGCTTGAGTCACCCAGGATGCTAACATAGCACCGTTGATGTCACCTTTTTTGGTGGTGATGATGTAGAGTCCGGTGCTGATTCGTCCCAGGGCTTTTTCCATATTCACATCTAGGGATTTCAGCTGTTTGATGTTACGTTCCCGGACAAGTAATTGTCCTAAGTCGGTACCAGCTTCTTCTAGATGTTTGAAGGTATTGGAGGTGGGTACTTCTTTGATACGAATGCTTGGAAATGCTTCCTTAACTCCAGCATCAATGAATTTACGACGCAGGGTGTCGATAGGTTCATCGTCTCCACCGTAGCTTTCGTAGAAACCGACAACTTGCTTGGGTTTAACTACGGATAAAAGGGAGCTAATACCAGCTTGAGCAGCAGCATTGGTACTGGGCGGCATCCCAATGATAATACCAGCAGAACGGTTGGCGACCTCTTGAATTTCGTGAACTTCCACACTACCCAAATCGAGCATTTCTACACCGACTCCGGTTTTCTGGATACCATGAGCCATAGCTTGGGCAAGGCGATCGCCATAACCATAGTCAGAAACATAAAATAAGGCAGCAATGGTTTCTGATTTAGCTTGTTTTTGGCTCCAGCTTTGGTAACACTCCCGCAGAATATCCAGGTGATGGTAAAGTAGGGGACCGTGACCGTTAGCAACGATTTTGATTTTGCCCAGTTCACTCATTTTCTTCATCGCATTCAACAATGAGCGAGCATTGGGACCCATCAAACAATCGTAGTAAAACCGAAAATCAGGCTCGATAGCTTCCAGGTTGACATCAAAGGTGTCATTGCTGCAATAGTGCATCCCAAAAGCATCACAGGTGTAAAGAGTTTGGGTTTTGTGGTCGAAACTGAAGATAGTATCGGGCCAATGCAGGTTAGGAGCGCTGACAAATTCGATTTCGTGACCTTGACCTAAATCAATGCGATCGCCACTCTTGACGATTCGCTTGGAAAAAGGTTCATGGACTAAGTTTTCCAGGAATTGCAGAGCAACTTTGGATGCTAGTACGGTAGCTCTTGGTGCTAACTGGAGAACATCTTCCACTAAGCCGCTATGATCTGGCTCTGTATGGCTGACAATGATATAGTCAATGGCTTTAGGATTAACTAACTTTTTCAGATTCTCCAGGTATAAATCCCGAAATTTCACATGGGATGTATCTACTAGGGCTATGCGATCGCCCTTAATTAAATATGAATTGTATGTAGTGCCGTTTTGCAATCCAAATTCAATATCAAAACGATCCCGATCCCAATCAAGGGAGCGCATTGCCGTGGTGTTAGGAGCAATTTCTACAGTTTGAATAGTTAGTCGTTTTTGAGCGTTCCCTGTGAGAGCTACCATGAGTCGTCTCCGAGCGCAATTCGTTAATCTTTTCTCTTGTCTTTATTTTGCTCATAATTATTTTTGTAAAGTTGTCATGAAGTTGTTTTTTTCTCAAAGTCAATATGTAACACAGATTGCCATTTTTCTGGATAACTGAATACCCCAAAACTGTATGCAAAAGATATTTTTAAAAGTGCCGATTATAGCAAAATAATTATTAACGTTATTTGAATTTTTATCAAGTAGCGGTCATCAATAAAATACAAATCAACTTGCCTACTTTCTAAAATCAGGGAGCAAGAGGCTCCCACTACACGTTTTTTTACACATTACGCGAACGGGAGAGCTACGCTAACAGAGGAACTGAGTCGCTTTGTGACACGCTAACCCGTCTCTACCCATCAATCACTACTCATTACTCCTCTTCTTCTAAAATACCTGTTCTAAGCGCTGGAAGTCCTGCTGAATTTCCTGCCAGAGGGTTTTGTTGTAGGGGTCAGTTTTTAGAGCTTTTTTCAGATAAATTTTGGCTTTGAGTAGTTGATTTTCAGCAATTAACGCCCTGCCCCAAATTTTATAGGCGATCGCCTGCCATTGTCGAACCTCAGCATCATCTGGCATCCTCGCTGCTAGAGCTTCCACAAGGGCGATCGCTTGGGGAAATTTTCTTTCTTTCAAATATCTCTGTAACTGTTCATAAGTCTTCCACTTCAGCCGTTGTTCAATTTCAGAAATATGAGGCGGTTTGACTTTTGGCTGGGGTGGTGGTTCTTGCGTAACTGTTCTAGAACGTTTTTCCTGAACTTCCGTACTGGTGGCAGTTACACAATGGGTTGACACAGAAGACATTTCCGGTGTCGGCAATGTATCCAACAACACCTTATAGGCTTCCGTCACTGCAATAAATTTGTCTTTCGCTTTTTGGTCACCAGGGTTAATATCAGGATGATATTGCTGCGCCAAACGACGATAGGACGCTTTCACATCCGCGAAGGAAGCGCCCGACCTTAAACCTAACAAACGGTAGCAATCTCCAAGATCCATCTTGAGCTATTAAAAGCGCGATTTCTAGCTATCAGCTACAAGCTTATAGCCTACAGGCTCAATCATAAATACCAAATTGGCAATTTGGGTAATTGGTAATGGATAATCGGTAATTGTTCCGAGTTAGCAGTTAAAAGGAAAACATCTTTGCCCCTTAACTCTGTCCTCTTCCCCTGGGTGGTGAGGAAAGTCGAATCATTTCTCCTTAACCTTTTTCCTTGCCCATCACCGATTACCCATAACCTAATCCCTAAATACGTTCTTCAATGACTTTATCAATTAGTCCGTATTCTTTTGCCTCAGCTGCGGACATGAAAAAGTCACGATCCATGTCTTTTTCAATTTTGCTTAGCAGTTGACCTGTATTTTCAGCGTAAATTTCATTTAGCTGATGACGAATTCTCAAAATTTCCTTGGCTTCAATTTCGATATCCGTTGCTTGTCCACGAGTTCCACCGGAAGGTTGGTGGATCATGATCCGGGAGTGAGGTAGGGCTAAACGCTTACCTTTCGCTCCCCCAGCTAACAGGAAGGAACCCATAGAAGCTGCTAAACCCACACAAATTGTCACCACATCAGATTTAATGTGCTGCATGGTGTCATAAATCATCAACCCAGATGTCACCGAGCCACCAGGAGAGTTGATATACAAGTATATATCTTTACCAGGATCTTCGGAATCAAGGTATAACATGGCAGCAACGATATCATTAGCCATGAAGTCGTTCACTTCCTCCGTGAGGAAAATAATCCGCTCACGAGCAAGACGACTATAGATACTAATCCATTGCGTATATTGTCCTCCCGGCATCCGGTAAGGAACCTGAGGAATATCTCTAAGAGGCATCTTTAAAACTCCATTCGTAATCTATGCAGGGGCAGGAGGGAAGAGCAATTCGTAATTCGTAATACCTAGCTCTGCGAGGAGCTACGCTAACGCAATTAGGGAATGCTAGAAGGGAAAGGTAGAGGTTTTTGCTAACTGTTAACAGTCAATAAAAACCCATTACCCGTTACCCATTACCCATTACCTAAAGAACTCCAGCAGGTAAGGAGGTTTGAGCTATTTCTTGTTTTGTCTCAAAAACTCGATCAATCAAACCGTATTCTTTAGCTTGGTGAGGAGTCATGTAAAAAAGGCGATCCATATCCTTCTCAATTCTTGCCCTCTCCTGTCCGGTATTCCGACACAGGATATCAATCATTGATGCCTTATTTGCCAATACCTCTTTTGCCCGGATTTGGATATCTGTGGCTTGTCCCTGGGCATAGCTCTTGGGCTGATGAAGGACAATAGATGTATGGGGTAGGCTAGACCTAAATCCTTTAGTTCCAGCACTCAGAAGTAAAGCTGCCATACCCATCGCCTGTCCGATGCAGATGGTGTGAATGGGAGGCTTAATATACTTCATGGTGTCATAGATCGCAAAGGCTTCGGTTTCAAAGCCAATGGGTTCACCACCCCAGTTAGAAGTACCTGTAGAGTTAATGTAGACTTTTATGGGTTTTTCGGGATCTTCCGACTGTAAAAACAGAAGTTCCGCAACAATGAGCCGTGAAACTTCAGGCACCAGTGGTAAACCCAGATAGACTATTCGCTCATTTAACAATAACGAAGGTAAATCTGGCGGCGGTGTACGGTAATTGTTGTCGCCGTAATAAGGGGCTTGAACAGCCTTGATGGGGGAAACTTCCATAGCAACTGTTGCCTGAAATAATGCCGTTAACTGTAATACATACTAACGCGATGCTAGTGCTGTTGGGGTGTGGATTTCTCTAAATATGTTGATTGGGTAGGGAGTAGGGAGTAGGGAGTAATGGGTAGGGAGTAAGGAGTAGGGAGTAGAGACGAGATATATAGCGTCTGTTGCGGTGAGGTATTTGTATCGAGGTAAGTGGAAGGGGGAAGGGTTGAAGGTAAAAATAAGTAATAATGGTACAGATGATTTTTGCCTGTGCGCCATTACCCATTACCCATTACCCTATTACCTAATTGCCTACTCTATCTTTTCCGTAGGGCTGATATTAGTGGCTGAAGTTATTTATAAATATGTATATCCGGATAGGAAGCTTGGGTTATGAAAGTTAGTTTACTGCCGACACTGAATGATGGCAATCTTGATGTCAATCAAGTCAATAGTCAACGCCAGTTAGCGATTTCTTTATCTGCGATCGCGGAACCTCTAGATCGCAATGTGCCATTAAATCTCTGTTTGATTCTCGATCATAGTGGTTCGATGAGTGGTCGTCCCCTGGAAACGGTAAAAAAAGCGGCGAATCAAATTGTTGACCGTTTGAGTCCTAGCGATCGCCTATCTGTGGTAGTATTTGACCATCGGGCGAAGGTGCTAGTACCAAATCAAATCATCACAGACCGCGATCGCATCAAGCAACAAATTAACCGTTTAGCGGCGGATGGTGGTACTGCCATTGACGAGGGCTTACGTCTGGGTATTGAAGAACTGGCGAAGGGCAAAAAGGAAACTATTTCTCAAGCTTTCTTATTAACTGATGGGGAAAATGAGCATGGAGATAACACCCGTTGTTTAAAATTTGCCCAGCTGGCTGCTAGTTATAATCTCACCTTGAATACCCTCGGCTTTGGTGATAATTGGAACCAAGACATCCTGGAAAAAATCGCGGATGGAGGTTCGGGAACACTGTCTTATATTCAGCAGCCAGAACAGGCTGTAGCTGAATTTAGCCGCTTATTTGACCGGATGCAAGCCGTAGGCTTAACTAATGCCTATCTGCTGTTCTCCTTGTCTCCTAAGGTGCGTCTGGCAGAACTTAAACCTGTAGCTCAAGTATCACCAGATACGATTGAGTTACCTGTACAGCAGGAAGCTGATGGTAAGTTTGCTGTGCGCTTGGGTGATTTGATGACGGATACGGTACGGGTTGTTTTGGCAAATATCTATCTAGGACAATTTGCCCAGGGAACCCACACTATCGCTACGGTGCAGGTACGTTATGATGATCCAGCCTTAAAGCGTACTGGTTGCTTTTCTGAAGGTATTCCTGTGGAGGTGAATGTGCAACCTGCTTATCAACCGGCTGCTAATCCGGATGTGCAATCTCATATTCTGGCTTTAGCTAAGTATCGACAAACACAACTAGCTGAGGCGAAATTACAACAGGGCGATCGCGCTGGTGCGGCAACTCTGTTACAAACTGCGGCAAAAACTGCTCTGCAAATGGGAGATGTGGGAGCGGCAACGGTTTTACAAACTTCGGCGACTCGTTTACAAATGGGAGAGGAGCTTACCGAGGGCGATCGCAAAAAAACTCGTATTGTCTCTAAAACAATTTTGCAGGATACGTAATCTTATAGAAGGGAGGGAATCAAATTACTCCTTCCCTTTGACTAGGATAGATTGAGTGAGAATTGTCACACCTAGGATAATTGTAGAGACGATAGCAACTACAGATAAGGCTGTATTGTTGGAGTGCTTGATGGCGATCGCCGTTAATGCCCATACAGTCACCCAGGTGTATGCTGTATCTTGATAGCGATAGGTCATCAGGAAAGCAACTAGACTGGCAACGATAACCATGACAATAGTCCATTGGGTTGCTGAAATACCCCAACCATTCCAACCAAGGGAATATAATCCACAGGCAACATTCACAATCGTGGCAACACTAATCCAACCCAGATAAATACTAATAGGTATTTTCGCAAACCATTTAAACTGACGCGAAGTAGGATTTGCAGGATTTTTTAATTGTAGAAATATGGCTATTAACGGGACTAAAATCAATAGCATTGCCCCAATGGAAAGGACAAACATTCGTGCTAAGAATAAGTAGACCCAAATAATTTGAGCAATACAAGCAACAATTAATAAAAATCCAGATTTTCGGAGACTGGAATTACCCCGTTGTGATGGTAATAGTTGGTAAATCCCATAGGTAAATAAACCTAAATAAATTAAACCCCAAATCGCAAAAGCATAATTAGCAGGAATAATCAAAACATCTTTAAAAAGGGTATTAGAAATTTTCCCGATACTAGCCCCACCCATAGGGAAAATATTTGACAAAACATTAACAATGAAAGCGGCAATAATAGCCACGAGTGTAGCCAATTGTGGCAAAAAATTTTGGTTAAAACCCGAATTAGATTGTTGCATAATTTAGGTAAGGGAATAAGACTCAGCGATCGCCAACTTGGGATAAGGTCTGTAATAATTCTTCGATGGTGTAGGGTTTGTGTAAGAATGCCTTAGCACCAGCATCGATCGCCTGGGAACGATTACTAGATAAGCCGCTACTGGCAATAATTTTTACCTGGGGATTAATAGCTTGTAGGGTAAGAATGGCGTTTAATCCACCCATATTAGGCATCATCATATCCATCAACACTATGCTGATTTCGTTTTGATGTTTGGCATAGAGGGCGATCGCCTCAATCCCATCTCTAGCTAGAAGGGTTCTATAATTATGCTCTTCCAGAGATGCGGTGGCAATGCTTTGAATAACAGTTTCATCGTCTACAACCAAAATCAACTCACCATTACCCATGAGTCTGGTTGCTTCTGTTGTCACCTCTGTTATTGTACCCTCAGCTACGGGCAAGTAGACTTGAAACTGAGTCCCTTTACCAACCTGACTCAAAACCTTGACAAAGCCACCATGGTTTTTGACAATACCGATTACCGTGGACAAACCTAAACCTGTACCCTGACCAAATTCTTTGGTAGTGAAAAAGGGGTCAAAAATCCGATCGATAATTTCCGGGGAAATACCTACCCCTGTATCAGAGACGGTAATCATCATGTATTCGCCCCTATGGGCATCTAAATGCATTCCCGCAGAGTTTTGATCAAGGACGCAATTTTCGGCGCTAATGTAGAGTTTACCACCATTGGGCATAGCATCACGAGCATTAACGCAGAGATTCATCAACACCTGATGCAATTGGGTAGGATCGACTGTAACTAACCAAAGATTACTGCTAGGAATATCGGTATAAATTTCAATGGATTTAGCAAATGTTTGTTGGATGATTTTGGCAACTTCTTTGAGTAAATGTCCAGCTTGTAGGGATATACGTTTCCCTTCTTTCCCCCGCGCAAAGGTAAGAATCTGTTTGACTAAATCCGAGCCACGCCTGGTACTATTTTCTAGGGTTTTTAACAGTTCTTGGGTGCGATCGTCAATATTTTGCAGCTTCAGGGGTAGTAATTGAGCAATCATTAAAATAGGAGTGAAAACATTATTTAGGTCGTGGGCAATGCCACTAGCCAAAGTTCCTAAACTTTCCATGCGTTGGGCATGGTAAAATTGTTTTTCTAACTGTTTCTTTTCGGTAATATCTGTAGAAGAACCACAGATAGCATATACCAACCCAGTATCATCGTAGAGGGGAAATTTGACAGTTAAGTAGGTATGCAATCCCTCCGGATGGGGAATGACTTCCTCTGTCTGCATAAGTTCACCTGTTTCTATCACCTTGCGGTTATTAGCAGCAAAACTATCAGCTATTTCTGTTGCCCAAAACTCATAAATACTCTTACCTACGAGATTCTCGACTGTGGTGGATAGGAGTTCTGCATACTGACGATTGACTAAAAGGTGTCTATTGTTAGGGTCGAGAAGGTAGATAACTGCTGGAGAATTATCAATAATTGCCCGGATTCTTTTCTCACTTTCTTGCAGTGCATCCTCTGCTTGTTTACGTAAACGCAGTTCGGTATAGACATCGTTAATATCGGTAATTGACCCGACATAACCAATTAATTCGCCATTAATTCCCAATTCCGGAACTGCTTGACCAAATACCCATGTGATCACGCCATCACGGCGTTTAAATCTGTATTTTGACTGAAATACTAAGTTGTTTTTAACACATTCATGCCATTCTATAAAAATACGTTGGCGATCGCCCGGATATAAAGCTTCTGACCAACCCTCCTGTCGTGCTTCCTGGGGTGTTAGTCCGGTAATCTGACACCACTGCTCATTCACATACAGACAATGTCCAGTAATATCGGTACGAAAAATGCCCACGGGAACCGCCTGAGCCAGGTTAGCATATCGCCGTTCACTCTCTTGTAGGGCAATCTCGGCTTGTCTCCGTTCAGCTTCTAACCGCGCCCCTTCACTAATATCTTTCATAAAACAATAATGTCCAGCAAACTGCTGATACTGATTTTTTGCCGTAATCATTACCAGACGCTTGTAAAATACGGAGCCATCCTTTCGCACTCCCCTGGCTTCCACTTCCACTTTGCCATCTCGCAACATTTTTTCATAGGCAGTCTGCATCTTGCCCCTATCATCAGGATGCACGGTTCCTTCCCATAGCATCCCAATCATCTCCTCCTGGGAATAGCCAACCATGGTGGCATAGGCTTGATTGACTGAGAGATAACGCCCCTGACTATCCAGGCGAGAAATACCTTCCACAGCATTTTGCAGGGCTGTACTCAACTCTACCATTGCCATCTCAGTTTGCTGGCGTTTATCGTCGATTTCCGTTGCCAGAGCCTGAATCAGATGATAAAGTTTGTCTTGGGTAAGTAAGCCTAGTAAGTGCCCTTGCTCATCGACCACAGGCAGGTGACGAATGTGATGGTGACTCATTATAGATAGGGCTGTCAAGGCATTTTCTCTATGAGTTAGGTTAATAACTGGATGCGTCATCACCTGAGAAATTTTCACCCCTGATAAATCCATCCCTGAAGCAATCAGATGGACTATATCTTTCTCTGTAAATATACCTATTATAGAATCTTCTTCTAATACTAGAACACAGGTATGACATTGTTGGTTTGCACCTCTCAAACCATTACCTTTTTCAGAACTCATCAAAGTAATTACATCGATTACAGGTATATCTGGTGTCACACGTAAAGGTGTGGAGATAATCACCTGTTCCAGAGTGGGCAAGTCAATGGAATAAAGGTTATTCATAATTCAGCCCTAAAAGTGAGATATTATATGTGAAATTTCAGTTTTCAGTTATTAGGATGACTCACGCAACGGTTGGAACAATGCAGAAATTGTACCTGTCTGAAATAAGGGTTTCGGGTATTGTTTGCGTCCTGATTAGTTTAAGAGAAATAACTGTTGCCTGATTGAACTATTACCCAGACTCCATCAATAAGCTACAGAGATACTATAAGTTTCCCACCAGAAATAATATGAGTAGGCAGTGCAAAGTTTAAAAAGCACTTATCAGCATCATATCCTATGTACTAGAAAATTGTGTATTCTTACTGATCAAACAAAGCAATGGGAATGTTCACCCTTGATGGCTGGGGTTATTGTGTTTAGTTAAGTTTTATCAAGTTAAAATTTTTGTAACTAGAAATTCATGAAGAAAAATAGCTGATTCTAAAGCTTAATTGCAATATTCACCGGTTTGATGACGTGAGCAAAAATAGGGTGATAGTTTGGTGATTAGCTCAAACTTTGATGAGAAAAACCACTCTTCACGAGACTTATGTATAATCGCAATTCTCGGTCAGATTTGATTACTGCTATGGTGACTGCTGCTGTTGGTGCGGGGATTGTGACATCCTTCGCTGTCAGTCAGGGACAGAATCCATTTGTAGCGTTAGGGATTACAGGTTTAGCGGTGGCGATCGCCTTATTATTTGAGTGGGGGATGAGAAGATAATTTACAGATAGGGTTACAGGATACAGTTTTGGTTATTTCTGTAACCTGCTACCTCATCATCTGTCACCTTTTTTTCGGTGCTGTGCGTCGTGTTTGTTGTTTTTCTTGATCCAAACGACGGCGATCGCGCCAATCGGCAAGGGTTAAGTAACCAACCCCTCCAGTGACTGCAACTAACAACACCAAAGCAACTAAAGCCAAAATGCTCAGGAATGGATTTTCCACGCTACCTCTACAGTCCGTTGCGACCCCAAACTACCATTGCAATAGACCAGGTGAAAACCACTAATAAAGAAACCCATCCAAGTGTCAAAATTGCCATAGCCTTACTTTTATACTGAATTTACAAAACTACTCTAATAAATATCATACCGGGGAATGGGGAATGGGGAATGGGTAGTGGGTAGTGAGTAATGAGTAATAGAGAATCGATTCAATCAAGTGCAAAAGTTCGGGTGTGTGAGCGCAGCGTAACCTACCATTCCCAGTTAAATCTCCAGAGTTGACACCAAGACATCTTCTAGCTTTTCCTCCTTCACTTCAAGATTGCAGCAATTGTCTTTAGGGGAACTTGAGTAAAGTATTCTCGTTGGAACTGTTCTTCTCGAATCGCTGTCAAGAATTCTGTGATTGCTGCTTCTGCGGTGGGTGAGATACTAGAAGCTTGATAGTGAATGAACAGCAAACGGTCTTGACGCTGAAAGCTGAAACCAAGATGTCGCAAGGCTTTTAAGCCAATTATTAAGCTTTGATTACTAATATTAAGTTTTGCTAAAAGTTGCGTCCGGGTGACGGGTTGCTGGGTACGACTGAGATATTTGGCAATTCCTACCAATGTTCGCCAAATGCCTTCTGGTGCTGTGATTCCGGGTGTTTGCCAAGCTAAAACTAGGGTTTTTTGTTCCTGCTGCGATCGCCGTAACCATGCGCGTAAATCTTCCCAACTGGTGGGACATTCTTCTAGAAGCAAAGATTGCTCCGGTTGTGGTAAGTCCTCACCCAGAGGATTCAAGCGGAAATCCCAGAGATTTTGGGCTAAATTGACTGTTGTTAGGGGATTATCTGCCCCAGGAGCCACATCAATCAGGCGAACTTCGTAACGTTTTTTAAAACTGTTGTAATCTAACTCAACAATACAGTCACAACGTCCTGGTGGTAATTCGTCTTTGTAATGTCCCCACCAGACACCGGGGAAAGTGCTATTTGTCGAGTCGTCACCCAAGTCAAAATCAGTTTTAATGTACTGTACCTTTTTACCCCGCAAATCCTCCTGATTGCGATGCCAAGCATTAGTAAAGCGACAATTTCGCAAGAGTAACTTAGGAACTGGATTACCCATTCCACAGGGTTCTAGTAACTTTAACTCATTAAATAACTCCTTACCTAAATCAGCCACAGTCACCAGTAAATCTGCCGTCACCTTTGGTATCAAATTTTTTCCACCAAGACTTTGCCGCAATTGCTGATTAATCGCTTCTGTGAACAAAGGAATATTTTCCACAGGTAAACTCAACCCCGCAGCAAAGGGATGTCCTCCAAAGCGGTGTAGTAGGTGAGCTTGTCCCTGAACTAGTTGGTATAAATCAATATCACTCACAGAGCGGGCAGAACCACGAGCCAAGGGATTTGCTGTTTCCCCTGGTTCCGTACTCAGTAGAATAGTTGGTTTTCCTGTTTCCTGGGCTACCTGACCCGCGACTAATCCCAGAACACCTACTGCCCATTGGGAATCTTCCAGAACAATCACACTGGTAGTAGATAAATCCATCTGCTTCAGCTTATTGCTTACCTGCTGGGCAACATCTTTTTGTAGGGATTTGCGGCGGGTGTTGGCTAATTCTGCGGATTCTGCTAGTTGCTTGACATGGTTCTGGTCACGACTTGTCAGTAATTCTACACAGAAACTAGCGTCACCTTGAATACGACTGACGGCATTAATGCGAGGTCCTAAACCAAAGGAAATATCTGTGGGGCGATCGCCACTGCGTTGACACAATTCTAATAATCTCCCTAAACCGGGACGACGACGCAGGGTAGGAGGTTGGAGATAATCGGATTGCAGACGTTGAATTCCCACCTGGGCTAAATAACGACAGTCTCCGCTCAATTGGACTAAATCTGCAATCAATCCCACAGCCACTAAATCGAGTAAATCTTCTAAGGGTTGGCGCGGAACATCAGGCAAGTATTGATACAAGCCCTCAACTAATTTATAGGCAACTGCCACCCCAGAAAGATGATAGAGAGGATGGTGGTTGGGTAAATAGCGGGGATTAATAATGGCAATGGCTGGTGGACGTTCTGGGGGCAAGGTATGATGGTCGGTGACGATGACATCAATCCCCAATTTTTGGGCATAGAGAATCTCGGAAATATTTGTACTGCCAGTATCACAGGTGACGATTAATTTACATCCTTGCTCTGCTAATCTATCAATTCCCGCACAATTCAATCCGTGAGACTCAGTAAACCGATTGGGGATATAGTAACTCAGTTGCAGATGCTGGACGAAAAATTGCCCTAAACCATCCCAAAGCACCGCAGTTGAGGTAATCCCATCTGCATCAAAATCACCCCAAATCGCCACCTTTTCCCCAGATTCCCTTGCTTGCTGCAACCTCACAACAGCTAGTTGCATTTCTTGCCCAAAATCGCCAGGATTGGCAGGTTTATACACCTGGGAGTTGATGAAATTTGTCAGCTGTTCGGGTTCCCGAATCCCCCTTTGCCAGAGAATTTGAGCTGCGTAATTACCACTAGAGCCGCGAGTATATTCCTTGACGGCGGCAATAAACGATTCTGGAGGTTGTTCTGTTGATGCAAGAATCCATTCCATTGTTGAGTGATGGGGTGATTTTTGGGCAAATTAATGATGTCAAAATTTCAGATACAGCAGATTCGATGTTTATGAGGTGCAGCAACTGATTGAAAAAAGTAATGAATGAGTTATAAATTTACTCCTTACTCCTTACTCCTTACTCATTTCAAAAGTGCTGTATATTGGTGGGTATTATTTGATGAAAAAAGATTAACTACTTTCGGAATCTCCTTCCATCTTTTGCTCTTTAACTAGAGAATTTAAGGCTATTTCTCCCACAATACCATCAGATTTTCGGGGACGAATGGGACGAGTTTTTTTATAACCTGCTCTTTCTGCTTTTTGTCGTTCGTAATCGATGAGTCTGCCATAATGCTCATGTTTACTCAAATTCATCGACAGAAAAATATGTTGACGGATATTGCCGAAACCTTTACGTGTAAAAAACTTGACTGCGGGACTGTTTTCTGGATCCGTATCCACTAACATAAATCTAGCACCGTCTTCAATCATGCGGGCGATCGCCTTATCAACCAGTTTATCAGCAACTCCCCGACGTTGAAATTGTGGATTCACACCTAACCACAAAATATAACCATAAGTCCAAGATGCTTTTGTAATAATAGTTCCCAGAATAAATCCTGCCAACTCCCCCTCAATTTCTGCCACTAAACAGTATTCTGGGTCAGTATTATATAACCCAATCACCTCCCACTCATCCCAAGTTCGATATAAATAGGGATATAAATCGCTCGTAAATAATTGTTCCCCCAAATGGTAAACCGGAGCAATATCATCAATCCCTAATTCACGCACATAAACCGCATCAAAATCATCGGTAAACATAAAATAGGATATGAATATACATGGCTAATTAATTATGACTTCTTGGATGGCATCAATATCCATCAGATGACTATCCATGGATTCGAGATTGGGAGAATTTTCCAGGGAAGGATGGTGCTGATAGGTTTCTAACCCAAGGGAGGAGGGAAAACAAGACTTCACAAAATTACACTGTTGACAAATTTTGCTCCCCTCTGGAATCTGGGGAAAACTTTCTCCCTGCTCATATTTATGCAACCATACCCCTAACTGACTGAGTAATTTCTCAAGATTTTTGGCTGTTAACTGGTGTTCAGTCGGACTATAAGTAAATTTGACACTTTGGGGTTTACCAGAGGATTGCACAAACCAGTAAGTTAGAGAAATATCTTCTGGCTGATACTCACTAGTTTCCGCCAAAACATACATATATAATCGAGTTTGCCAATTCTTTTCTAATTCTTTTTTATGAGGTGGTTTGGAGTAGGTTTTCCAATCAAAAATTTGCGCTGTTTGATTATCAGCAATAATTAAATCATAAACCACGCTCAATAGGTAATTATCTAACTGTAATGTCCGGTAATGTTCACTTTCTCGAAAAGTCTCTCCTAGGGAATTAGGTAAAATAATTTCTGGTGCAGCGTTTGCAAAAGCTGTCATCCATTGGTTCAGACGCGGATCTGCTTGCACAAGGGTGTCAATTGGTAAACCCATTTCTCGCTGTTGCATCAACAGGTGAAAACGACTTCCCAAGGTTTGCTTTTCCTCATATTCCGGATTTGCTGGAGAATATAACTGCTCTAAATAAATATGTTGAAAGTTACGGGGACAACGTTGTAATAAATTTAGTTGTCCTTGGGAAAGTCTGAATACAACCATATCTCTTTGGTAATTCGGAATGGTGAAATCACATTCAAATTAAGTAATCGTTTTGAGAAGGAGCTAAAGCCCAAAATTTTACCTATGACAATATTTTAGCTGTGTCGGTTCACTTGGGAAAACAGAAATTTCTCAACCATTGAGATAAAAATTACTGCATTGGTGCAAAAATCTGATACAATTCCCCCATCTTTCGGCGATAATATCAATTTGGGTCAGATTATCAGCAATGTACCGGACACGATATCCGACAAAGTCTGCAATCCGAAAATATCTTCCAGGTAAAAGCTAGTTGTTCTGGGGTATGGACTATATAAACAAGAAATTTATAATAGCCATAATCCGTATTTACTCGTATTTTGAGGAAATATTTTTTTACTCTTGCCTTTACCCGCATCCCAATAAAATCAGTATTTATTCCAGTGTCGTTTCTGTAAAATATAGCTAATTTAAAGAGAGAATCAACTGATAGTTCAGCTGGTAGCGTATTCACTACATCAGCGATATCAAGATGAGAAATTATAATGATGGTTGAATATTGAATTCACCTATTTTAACCTTTCGACTTAGCTCAGGGTTAAGAGCTAGTTTTTTTAAAATTTAACGATTTATCTATAGCCATGATAAAAAATATCTTATATCAGAAAAATGTACATTTTTCGGGGGTTTAGCATTGCTAGACCCCTAAATTTCAGGTTAGTTAACTATAAAATAAATAATTTATTTAAATCTCGTCTTTAAAGAATTAAAAAAGGAGTGTCAGGTGAAATCAACTATTCATAAATCAATTATTTACTCATCTAAAATTACTTCCCAACAGCAGATAGATAAGAGTCAGATATGTGAGGGAATGTTAATAACTCCTAAAAAATATATTTTTTTTTCAGAAACTTTATTTAAACCAGTAATTACCCTGAATTTATTGCCGATTCTGTGGAAGAGTCAACCTTGGACATTTGCCTTAATTATCACAGGAGGATTATGTCATACTCCCCAGGCGATCGCCCAAACCCCAAACCCTAATTCTTTACCCAGCGATCGCCTAGAAGAAATTCCACTGAAAACCTTACCCTCAGAGGTGTTAACACAACCATCAAACCAAGAAGAATTACTTCCTCCCGCAGAACAGCAAGCAAGTTTAGGAGACAATGATCCTAATCTCAAATTTCAGGTCAACCAGATTGAGGTAGTTGGCAGTACAATTTTTCAAGCGGCAGATTTTCAACCCATAACATCTAACTTTGTCGGACGAGAAGTGACATTTGCAGAATTAATGCAAGTTAAAGATGCAATCACCAAACTCTACACAGATAAAGGTTACGTCACCACCGGAGCATTAATTACACCCCAAACCTTAGAAGCAGGGGTAGTAAAAATTCAGGTAGTTGAAGGTAGTCTGGAAGACATCAAAATTAGTGGTACTAAACGATTACGAGATGAATATATTCGCTCACGTCTGCGACTAGCAGCAAAAACACCTCTCAACGTACCGCGTTTGTTAGACAACCTGCAAATGCTCAAACTCGATCCCCAAATTAAAAATATCTCAGCAGAACTACAAACAGGGGTACGTCCGGGAACTAATTCCCTACAACTGCAAGTTAAAGAAGCAGATACATTTAGAGTCACCACAACATTAGATAATGGGCGATCGCCTTCTGTGGGAAGTCTGCGTCGTGGTGCTGAATTAAATCAGGCAAATTTACTTGGTTTTGGTGATTCCCTGAGTATCGGTTATAGCAATACCAATGGCAGTAATACCCTGAACGCTAACTATACCCTACCCATCAACTCCCGTAATGGTACCATCTCATTTTCCTACGGACAGGGAAGAAATACTGTGATCGAAAAACCCTTCAGTGTTCTTGATATTCAATCTAAAAGTCGTAATTACGAGCTGGGGATACGGCAACCATTTATCCAAAAACCCACCCAAGAATTCGCCATGGGTTTATCTTTCTCCCGTCAATTTAGCCAAACAGAATTAGGTATTGATAATATTGGGGGGTTTCCTTTATCACCCGGTGCTGATTCCCAGGGAAGAACCAAAATCTCTGCGTTTCGCTTTACCCAAGAATATACCCAGCGTACCAGTCAACAAGTTTTTGCCGCGCGATCGCAATTTAGTTTAGGAGTCGATTGGTTCGGTGCTAATGTAAATGATAATGCCCCAGATAGCCGCTTTTTTGCTTGGCGTGGACAAGCTCAGTGGTTGCGAAAATTAGCATCAGATACCCTATTTATCGTCAAGAATGATGTCCAAATTGCTGCCGACTCCCTCGTACCTTTGGAACAATTAGGTTTAGGTGGTAGCTCAACAGTGCGGGGTTATCGTCAAGATGCACTACTAACAGACAGTGGCATCCTATTATCTGCTGAATTCCGCTTACCTGTTGCACGAATTCCCAAGCTAGGAGGAGTCTTGCAAGTTACACCCTTCCTAGACATCGGCAAAGGTTGGAATCATAATGGACAAAATCCCGCAAACAACACATTAATTGGTACGGGTTTCGGGTTACTTTGGCAACAAAATAATAGTTTTTCTGCCCGTTTAGATTGGGGTATTCCCCTAACATCCGTTGAAGGGGAAAGAAGTAGTCTTCAGGAAAATGGTCTGTACTTTTCACTCAGTTATTCACCTTTCTAAACCCGGAAATTCATACTTCTATTTAGCATAGGGAAGTTCAATCATAAAGCAACTTCCTTTACCAACCTCACTTTTTACTTTCACCTTCCCACCATGTTGTTCAACAATTTTCTTCACCAAAACTAGCCCTAATCCAGTCCCCTCATATTGACGATTCAAACCGCTATCTAACTGTACAAAAGGTTGAAAAAGTGTATTGATGTCCTTGGCAGATATCCCAATCCCATTATCAATTACATATATTACCAACCATGGAATCTCTGATGACTTCAAAATAGAAGTAATTTTCAGCTTGACTTTACCACCATTATTCGTAAATTTAACTGCATTACTCATTAAATGAATTATTGATTGAGTAATACGTCGTCTATCAAGGTTAGCGGAAGTTAAATTAGGCTGAATATCCGTAATTAATTGAATATTTTTCTTGGCTGCCTCTGGACTAATGATGGCAAGAATATCTGTACATATTTCTTCCATGTTGACAGATGCCAGTTCTAATGTAATTTTGCCTGTTTCAATTCTTGATACATCGAGAATATTCTCTATTAAACCTAACAGATGCTCGCCACTGCTTTCAATAGTTGACAATGCTTGAGTCTGTCGCTCATTCAATGCCCCAAAAACCTCTTCTTTCAATCCTTCCGTCATCCCCAAAATTGCATTGAGAGGAGTACGAAGCTCATGACTAATCACAGAGAGAAAATTACTTTTTGCTTGGTTTGCAAGTTCTGCTTTTTATTTAGCTTTTACGACTTCATGAGTCTTTTCTGCAACGAGTTTTTCTAACTCCATCTGTAGCATATATAAGGAAAAATGAGTCTTAATCCTTGCTAATACTTCTTGATTCTGAAACGGTTTTGTGATATAGTCTACTGCCCCTAAATCAAAGGCATGAGTAATACTATTTGTATCCATCAAAGCCGTCATAAAAATGACTGGGATATTAGCAGTTATGGGATTCGCTTTCAGTCTGCGACAAGTCTCAAATCCATCGATTCCTGGCATCATCACATCCAGAACGATTAAATGGGGTTTGGCATATTCTGCTTGTTCAATTGCGGATTCTCCATCTGTCGCCATCAATGTTCTCCAGCCATATGCTTGAAGAATTTCCGATAAGACTTTGAGATTATCCAAGTTATCATCAACTAAAAGAATATGCTTTGATGAAGTAAAATCCACCATTTTTCATTCCTTAGTAAATATATAATTTCCTGTTTTCTTCTGGCTCTGTCAACAACAGCGAGTTAATTGCCTAGCTATATTTATAATTCCCTAAAAATCTCAATAACCTGTCTTTGTAAGAAGATATTTGGCAAATATTTTTTGATATATCAAATATTTACGAAATCATCCTAATTCTTCCGCTTCGCAAGTTCAGCAAGCGTTCGTTTGAGCGCTCAGAACATTGCTCATTAAGGAGAAATAACTGAAATCTCTTATTTCTCCCTACCCCATTGCAATTAACTGAGTTTTTATTCAATATGAATTGGCGATCGCCAGCCACAAGTATAAAATACACATCATAACTCATCAGGTAATATTCCAATAAAAAAATATTTAAAAAAACTAATCCTCACAAAATTTCATTGTTAGTTACAAAATAATTTGGGGAAATCTAAACATAAGGAAGAAAAGGAGATGGGTTAATGAAGGCAGCTTCTATCTGTTTGAGCTTGGTGACTGGCGTTATAACAATTGGGATATTTTTACCAGCAATGGCTCAGGTGACATCAGATGGAACAACCCAGACCATTGTCAACCCCAATAGCAATATTTTTACAATTATTAATGGTACGGCTAAAGGTAATAATTTATTTCACAGCTTCAGTAATTTCTCTGTACCGACAAATGGTTCCGCAATCTTCGATTTAGTAAATACGCCTAATATTACAACTATCTTTAGTCGAGTCACTGGTGGCAATATTTCTAATATTGATGGATTAATTAAAACTGTTAATAATAATCCCAACAATGCTGTCAGTTTATTTTTAATGAATCCCAATGGGATTATCTTTGGAAAAGATGCCAAGTTAGATATTAGCGGCTCCTTTGTAGGAACAACTGCCAATAGTATTAAGTTTGCGGATGGAGTCGAATTTAGTGCAGTTAATGCCACTGCTAACCCCTTGTTAACCATGAGCGTACCTATTGGTTTACAAATGGGGCAAAATCCCGGAGCGATTCAAGTGTATGGAGAGGGAAATAAACTGATAGATATTACTGGCTTTGGTACAGCTAGTACCAAATATACCCCACCCGGACTACAAATCAGAGCAAATAATACGCTGTCATTGATTGGTGGGAATATCAACTTCTCTGGTGGCGTTGTCACCACAAATGGTGGCGGACATCTAGAACTAGGTAGTGTCAGTGTTGGGCAAGTAGGACTCAAGCCCACTTCTACGGGTTGGGTTGGCGATTATTCTGCTGTGTCACAATTTAACAATATTCATCTGGCACAAGAATCACTACTGGATGCCAGTGGCAGTAATAGTTCTATCCTATTACAAGGAGGAAATATTAGCTTAACTGAGGGGTCTGCTTTGCTGTTTCAAAACTTGGGAACACAAGCATCTAAAGGAATTACAGTTAATGCTAAAGGCTCTCTGAACCTGACAGGAAATACAACCAACGGTCAATTGGGAAGTTTCATTCAAATAAATAATTTAAGCCAAGGTCAGACAGGAGATATTACCCTCTCTGCTGCCCAGCTATATCTCCAAGATGGAGCCAGAATTGTAACTAGAACTCGGACGCAAACAGATGCGGGAAATATTATTGCAAAAGTAAGTGGCACGACTGAGATCAGTGGATTTAACCGTGACAACCCAGCCATTTATACTGCGCTCGTAACATTTTCCTTAAATAGTGGCAATGGAGGTAATATCTCATTATTCACAGATAATCTCAGGATTCTGGATTCTGGTCAGATTACTTCTATCGCTGTAAGTTCTGGAAACACTGGTAAAATTCAAGTGAATGCCGCAAAGCAAATCGAAGTTATCGGTTACAACCCTCTAGCATTTTCAGAAAGTTCTCTATCTACCTTTACCCAGGGTTCTGGTAATGCGAATTCCACAGTCATCAACACCTCTAAATTAGTAATTAAGGGAGGAGCATCACTGGGGTCTTCTACCTTTGCCTCCGGTTCATCGGGGAGTGTGGAAATAAACGCTTCAGAGTCGATTGATATCGAAGGGCGTGGTACCCAAGGTAATGCAGCTGGGATAGTCTCTCGTATCTTTTCAAACGCTGAACTTCTGAGTCCAGAGATTCAAGCAGCTTTTAAATTACCAGCCATTCCCACTGGTGATGCGGGTTCTCTCACCATCAATACCCCATCATTACGCATTGCGAATGAGGCGACTGTGAGTGTCAAAAATGATGGTCCAGGTAAAGCAGGAAATTTGCAGATTAATGCCAACTCTCTGGTTCTAGACAACAAAAGCAGTATTGTTGCCTCTACCGCTTCTGGAAACGGAGGAGATATTGACTTAAATCTACAAGATTATCTACTGATGCGCCACAATAGTTTGATTTCCGCCACAGCAGCAGAAGAAGGAAATGGTGGTAATGTCAAAATCAATTCTCCAGTAATTGTCGGTTTAGAAAATAGCGATATCATTGCCAATGCATTCAAAGGTAAGGGCGGCAATATTGAAATTACAACCGAAGGAATTATTGGTCTAGAATTCCGTGATACTCTCACTCCCAGAACTGACCTCACTAATGATATTACCGCCAGTTCCCAATTCAATCTTAACGGAAATGTGGAAATTAATAATGTTGGTGTTGACCCCAATTCGGGTTTAATCGAATTACCAGCAAATCTCAGTGATGCATCTCAACAAATTGCCAGTGGTTGTGATGTCAAGCAAGGTAGTAGTTTTGTTGCTACAGGAAGGGGTGGAATACCAGAAAATCCCAATCAAGAAGTGAGGACTGATCGCCCCTGGTCAGATATCCGTGATATCTCCACATACCGCAAAACCCAACCAGCACAAGCCAAAATTCTCCCATCCCCAGAAACCCTTGTCCAAGCCACATCCTGGCGAAGAGATTCCCAAGGAAAAGTGGAATTAGTTTCAGCTAAATCTTCCACTCCAGTGCCAACATTAAGCTGTTCCGCGATAACCAAATAACCTCAAAACCTAAATCCAATTATCAGTATTTTTTCTATTAATCTAGCAACCGAAGGAAAACAAACTTTGTTGCTATCCTTTCCCTGTGTTACAAAAAATCATGGTGTTAGAAATCATGGGATTTAGGGAATTTTAAATCTGAGGAAGTAAAATCATGAAAGGGAGAATTAGGTGATGAGGGGAATTACGATAGAAAATAGCTGGAAAACTAACATATTCCCATCTATATTGACAACAGCATTTCTCACATCAGTAATGATTTTACCTGTTGTTGCACAAGTAGCATCAGATGGGACAACTAAGACCATTGTCAACCCCAATAGCAATATTTTTACAATTATTAATGGTACTGCAAAGGGTAATAATTTATTTCATAGTTTCAGTAATTTCTCTGTACCTACGGGCAGTGAAGCCAGATTTGATTTAGTAAATACGCCTAATATTACAACTATTTTTAGTCGAGTAACTGGTGGAAATATTTCTAATATTGATGGATTAATTAAAACTATTAATAATACTCCCAACAATGCTGTCAGTTTATTTTTAATGAATCACAATGGGATTATATTTGGACAAAATGCCAAGTTAGATATTAGCGGCTCCTTTATAGGGAAGACAGCCAATAGTATTAAGTTTGCGGATGGAGTCGAATTTAGTGCAGTTAATGCCACTACTAACCCCTTGTTAACCATGAGCGTACCCATTGGCTTACAGATGGGGCAAAACTCAGGAAAAATTGCCTTACAAGGAACTGGACATCATCTCACCTCTCACAATCCACTAATTGCACCCTATACACCTACAAAATTAGAGGCTAATTTGGCTGTGAAATCGGGACGTACATTAGCACTTTTAGGTTCTTCTGTTGACCTGAATGGTGGGATTTTACTTGCTCCGGAAGGACGAGTTGAACTCGGTGGCATAGCGCAAGGTGAAGTTAAACTCAATGCAGTCAGTCAAGGATTTAAGCTAGATTATCAAAACATTTCTAGATTTGGCGATATTAATCTTGCACAGCGATCGCTAGTAAATGTCAATGGCATTAATGCAGGTTCTATTCAAGTACAAGGTCGCAAAGTTAACCTTACAGATGGCTCCGTATTATGGGTACAAAATCGAGGAGTGCAAAAGGCTGGAGATATCGATGTTTTTGCCTCTGATACTCTGAAATTGTCTGGTGCTACTACTAACCTGAAAATCCGTACCAGTATTATCAACGAGACCATCAACAATGGTATGAGCGGTAATATTCGCATTGTCACACCAAATTTAAGCGTTAACCACGGAGCCTTAGTTAGTAACCGTAATTACAAATCTGCCGATAGTGGACATCTTAGTATCACAACCTCTAATCTCGATGTCAGGGGTTATATTCCTAACGACCCTTCAGCCTACGCAGCAATCGGAACACTCACATTCTCTACAGGGAAGGCTGGTGACATGACAGTCACAACCAAGAATCTATCTGTATTAGATGGTGGTTATCTCGGCTCCACAACCTTTGGACTTGGTACAGGTGGTGAAGTAACAATTAATGCCGATACTGTAAATGTCATTGGCGCAACTCCCATCAGTATTCCTAGTGTTATTGCTAATACTACTATTGGGAATGGTGGTAATGCCGGGAAACTGACACTAAATACTCGCACCCTTACAGTCAAAGAAAGTGGTAGTGTGACAACTGCGAGTCTGGGAGTAGGTAATGCAGGTGATTTAACTGTGAATGCGACGGAATGGATTAATATCAGTGGTCACTCACCAAATATTAGCTATGGTAGTAATATTTCTTCAACAGTTAGCTCTCTGAGTGCCAGTTATTATTCCCAATTAATCAATGTGAGTAAAATTCCGAGAGGTTCATCCGGACAAGTGACTGTTAATAGTCCTATCCTCAAAATTAGTAATGAAGCCAGAATTAATACTGGTAACTATGGAATTGGGAATGCAGGTGCGCTGAATATCAATACAGAAAGACTGGAGTTAAATAAGGGCTTTTTAGCTAGTTTTACAGCTTCAGGACAAGGCGGTAGTATGAATATCCAAAGCGACGCCCTCATTCTTCGAGATCACAGTCTAATTATAGGAACTGCTCTCGGTTCAGGAGATGGTGGCAATATTATAATTAATTCACCAGTGATTGTTGGATTCAATAACAGTGACATTACGGCTAATGCAGTCACAGGTCGTGGTGGTAATATTAACATCACAACTCAAGGTATCTTTGGACTAAAGTTTCGCCCCCAACTAACTTCAGAAAATGACATTACAGCCAGTTCTCAATTTGGTATTAATGGTACAGTTGATATTAATAATGTTGGCGTTGACCCCAATTCTGGCTTAATTGAACTACCAGCAAATCTTAGTGATTCATCCCAACAAATTACTAGTGGTTGTGATGTCAACCAAGGTAGTAGTTTTGTCGCTACAGGAAGAGGTGGAATACCTGAAAATCCCAATCAAGAAGTGAGGAGCGATACCTACGGTGGGCTATATAGCCTACGCCCCTGGTCTGATACCCGTGATATCTCCACATCCCGCAAAGCCCAACCAGCACAAGCCAAAATTCTCCCATCCCCAGAAACCCTTGTCCAAGCTACATCCTGGCGAAGAAACGCTCAAGGAAAAGTGGAATTAGTTGCAGCTAAATCTTCCACTCCAGTGCCAACATTAAGCTGCTCCGCGATAACCAAATAACCTCAAAACCTAAATCAAATTATCAGTATTTTTTCTATTCATTTAGCAACCGAAGGAAAACAAACTTTGTTGCTATCTTTTCCCTGTGTTACAAAAAGTCATTGTGTTAGAAATTATGGGATTTAGGGAATTTTAAATCTGAGGAAGTAAAATCATGAAAGGGAGAATTAGGTGATGAGGGGAATTACGATAGAAAATAGCTGGAAAACTAACATATTCCCATCTATATTGACAACAGCATTTCTCACATCGGTAATGATTTTACCTGTTGTTGCACAAGTAGCATCAGATGGGACAACTAAGACCATTGTCAACCCCAATAGCAATATTTTTACAATTATTAATGGTACTGCAAAGGGTAATAATTTATTTCATAGTTTCAGCAATTTCTCTGTACCTACGGGCAGTGAAGCCAGATTTGATTTAGTAAATACGCCTAATATTACAAATATTTTTAGTCGAGTAACTGGTGGAAATATTTCTAATATTGATGGATTAATTAAAACTATTAATAATAATCCCAACAATGCTGTCAGTTTATTTTTAATGAATCCCAATGGGATTATATTTGGACAAAATGCCAAGTTAGATATTAGCGGCTCCTTTATAGGGACGACAGCCAATAGTATTAAGTTTGCGGATGGAGTCGAATTTAGTGCAGTTAATGCCACTGCTAACCCCTTGTTAACCATGAGCGTACCAATTGGCTTACAAATGGGACAAAATTCGGGCAAAATTACCGTACAAGGAACTGGACATCTGATTACTAACGGATTTTTTGCCCCTGCCGATCGCAGCCAAAATCCCATCGGATTACAAATTAAAGCAGGTAATACTTTGGCATTGATTGCTAAAGGTGTAAATTTCTCTAGTGGTGTTGTTACTACAAATGGAGGTGGACACCTAGAAGTAGGTAGCATTAGCGATGGCTTAGTCAAGCTCAACTTCACTTCCACTGGATTAGTTGGAGACTATTCCGCAGTCAGTCAATTCAACGACATTAATTTCGCAAAACAATCTTTGTTAGATGCCAGTGGTAGCGGTAGTTCAATTCAATTACAAGGACGGAATATTCGCTTCACAGAAGGTTCTGGTGCTTTGCTACACAACTTTGGGATACAACAACCCGCGAAGGGAATTACAGTCAAAGCCACTGAGACTGTTAGCCTCGCAGGGAATACATCCGATGGTAAATTAAGCAGTTTTATCCAAATCGACAACTTAGGTATCACACCAACTGGAGATATTAGCCTTGCAGCCGCGCAATTATCCCTCAAAGATGGAGCAAACATCCATAACTGGACATTTACACCCATAAATGGTGGCAATATTACAGCCAATATTACAGGCGCGATCGCAGTCGATGGATTTGTCCCCACCAATCCCATCGTTTCAACTTCCATCACCTCCATCACATTGAATTCTGGTAAAGCCGGTGATATTAAAGTCTCAGCTCATGACCTGAGAGTTCTCAATAGTGGCAGTATTAGTACTTTATCCGCAGGCTCCGGACAGGCTGGAATTTTACAATTCAAGATAGCAGATTTACTTGAAATTGCTGGCAATAACCCCTTTACCACATTATCAAGTTCAGTAATTTCATCGGCTAGTAACACAGGAGATTCTGGTAGCACTTTCATCAATACATCTAGATTAGTGATTCGAGACAGTGGCATACTAGGGTCTAGTACTGTGGCTTCAGGTGCAGCAGGTAACGTAATAGTCAATGCTTCCAAATCTGTAGAGGTTAGAGGCAGATCTGGTGGTTCAATTCTTCCTGCTCGCATTGCTTCAAGTGCCGAAATTCTCGATCCAGTTACTCAAGCCGTGCTTAAACTTCCTGCCATTCCTACTGGTAAAGCTGGTTCCCTCACCATTAACACCCCTTTGTTAAAAGTCACAGACGGAGGATTAGTCACTGTTAGAAATGATGGACCGAACAGTGCAGGAGATTTGCAGATTAATGCCAACGCAATTTTTCTCAACAACCAAGGTATTATTAACGCATCAACTGCTTCTGGGAATGGGGGAGATGTCAAATTAAATATACAAGATTATCTGCTGATACGTCACAATAGCCTTATTTCTGCCACCGCAGCAGGTAAGGGTAATGGTGGTAATGTGTCAATTAACGTACCAATCGCAATTGGATTAGAAAACAGCGATATTATTGCCAACGCTTTTGAAGGTAAGGGCGGCAATATTAACATTACAACGGAAGGAATTATTGGTCTAGAATTCCGTGATACTCTCACTCCCAGAACTGACCTCACTAATGATATTACCGCCAGTTCCCAATTTAATATCAACGGTAATGTAGAAATTAATAATGTTGGCGTTGACCCCAATTCTGGCTTAATTGAACTACCAGCAAATCTTAGTGATTCATCTCAACAAATAGCTAGTGGTTGTGATGTCAAGCAAGGTAGTAGTTTTGTTGCTACAGGGAGAGGTGGAATACCGCAAAACCCCAATCAAGAATTGAGGAGCGATACCTACGGTGGGCTATATAGCCTACGCCCCTGGTCTGATACCCGTGATATCTTCACATACCGCAAAGCCCAACCAGCACAAGCCAAAATTCTCCCATCCCCAGAAACCCTTGTCCAAGCCACATCCTGGCGAAGAAATTCCCAAGGGAAAGTGGAATTAGTTGCAGCTAAATCTTCCACTCCAGTGCCAACATTAAGCTGCTCTGGGATAACCAAATAACATCAAAACATAAATCCAATTATCAGTATTTTTTCTATTAATCTAGCAACTGGAGGAGAAACAACTTTCCCTGTTGCCCAAAAAATCATGGTGTTAGAAATCATGGGATTTAGGGAATCTTACACCTAAGGAACTAAAGTCATAGAAGGGAGCATTAGGTGATGATGGGAATTACGATAGAAAATAACTGGAAAACTAACATATTCGCATCTATATTAACAACAGCATTTCTCACATCAGGAATGATTTCACCTGTTGTTGCACAAGTAGCATCAGATGGGACAACAAAGACCATTGTCAACCCCAATAGTAATATTTTTACAATTATTAATGGTACTGCAAAGGGTAATAATTTATTTCATAGTTTCAGTAATTTCTCTGTACCTACGGGTAGGGAAGCCAGATTTGATTTAGTAAATACGCCTAATATTACAAATATTTTTAGTCGAGTAACTGGTGGAAATATTTCTAATATTGATGGATTAATTAAAACTATTAATAATAATCCCAATAATGCTGTCAGTTTATTTTTAATGAATCCTAATGGGATTATCTTTGGACAAAATGCCAAATTAGATATTAGCGGTTCATTTGTGGGTACCACGGCTAATAGCATTAATTTTGCCGATGGAGTCGAATTTAGTGCAGTTAATGCCACTGCTAACCCCTTGTTAACCATGAGCGTACCCGTGGGACTACAACTAGGAGCCAATGCTGGTCCTATCCAAGTACAAGGGACAGATTTACGAGTTACAACTGGGCAAACGCTAGCATTTGTCGGTAGTCAAATCAATATGACAGGAGCAAAGCTGAGGGCATCAGATGGACAGGTTCAGTTATGGGCTTTAGGAAATGCTCAAATCCAAATAGACAATCAAGGCGGATGGAAATTAACGAGTCCTACAGCTAACTGGGGCACAATCACATTACAACAAGCTTCATTAGTCGATGCGAGTGGAATGAATGGGGGTGCAATTAATATTCGGGGACGCGGTTTAACTGTGCAGGATGGGTCAAATATTAGTTCTATTACCTTTAAAGGTCAAGGTAAGGGTATTACCGTCCAAACCACAGACTTTGTTGATCTAATGGGTGCGTCTCTTCCAGGACAAGCTGGACCTGGTATCGGAACCAATGTTGGTAGCTTTTTTGGACCTCCAGCAACTGGACGAGCTGGAGATGTTACCGTTGAGACTGGACACTTACGCTTATTAAATGGAGCTTGGCTTCAATCCTCCTCTTCTGGGAACAATTCCAGATCGGGAGATGTCACCGTTCGAGCTTCAAATGTTGAGGTCGTGGGAGTGAACCCATTTCTCAATATGCCTACTTCTATCACCACCACACTCTTTAGCGGTAAGAACAATGAGAGTGGAAAGATTACTGTCGAGGCAAATCTGATAAGGGTACGAGATGGGGGAATTATCAGTACAGCTCTTGTCCCTATCAATCCTGCCTTTTCTCCCACAGGTAAAGCTGGAGATATCTCAATCAAAGCGACTGAAAGCTTGGAAATATCGGGATATACACCCTATAAATTGCTGTCTGGAGTGTCTACGGGAATTGGACCAACAAAAGGAGATGGGGGAAATATCTCAATAGATGTTGGACGTTTGCAGATATTTAATGGTGGGACTATCCGGAGTACTTTATCAGGAAAAGGGAAAGCTGGAAACATCACCATTAAGGCACAGGAGATAGAAGTCAGCGATCCAGAAATTGATTATTCGAGCAAGTTACCCGGTGGCATCACTGTTTCTACGGGTAACAATTCAGTTGGTACTGGTGGAAATATCACCTTAACAGCTGACAAACTACGCTTATTTAATGGAGGGCAAATATCCTCTTCTACTCAGGGTAAGGTTTCTGCGGGGAATATTAACTTGCAAGTCAAAAATATTGATGTGCAGGGAATATCTAAGCCACTAAGTAACGGTAAGATTTTACCTAGTAGCATTACAGCATCTTCAACAACGAAATTTGCTGCGGGGTCTGTAAACATCATCCAATCTGAGACCGTGAGTGTTCGAGATGGGGCAAAAATCACCGTTAGTAATATTGGTACTGGGGATGCAGGAAACCTGAATATTACCGCTCATAAGCTGTTTCTAGATTATGGAGCTAGCTTAGAAGCAGAGGTTAATGGTGGTAATCAGGGGAATATCTATCTTCAACTTCGTGACGCGCTGTTGCTGCGACATGGTAGTAATATTGCCACAAGTGCTACAGATAATTCCACAGGAGGAAACATCACAATTAATTCTCCTGTAATTGTCGGTTTAGAAAATAGCAATATTATTGCCAATGCATTCAAAGGTAAGGGCGGCAATATTAACATTACAACGGAAGGAATTATTGGTTTAGAATTTCGTGATACCCTCACCCCCAGAACTGACCTCAGCAATGATATTACCGCCAGTTCCCAATTCAATCTCAACGGTAATGTAGAAATTAATAATGTTGGCGTTGACCCCAATTCTGGCTTAATTGAACTACCAGCAAATCTCAGTGATTCATCCCAACAAATTACTAGTGGTTGTGATGTCAACCAAGGTAGTAGTTTTGTCGCTACAGGGAGAGGTGGAATACCGCAAAACCCCAGTCAGGAATTAAGGAGCGATACCTACGGTGGGCTATATAGCCTACGCCCCTGGTCTGATACCCGTGATATCTCCACATACCGCAAAGCCCAACCAGCACAAACCAAAATTCTCCCATCCCCAGAAACCCTTGTCCAAGCCACATCCTGGCGAAGAAATTCCCAAGGAAAAGTGGAATTAGTTGCAGCTAAATCTTCCACTCCAGTGCCAACATTAAGCTGTTCCGCGATAACCAAATAACATCAAAACATAAATCCAATTATCAGTATTTTTTCTATTCATCTAGCAACGAAAGGAAAACAAACTTTGTTGCTATGCTTTCCCTGTGTTACAAACAACCATTGTGTTAGAAATCATGGGATTTAGGGAATTTTAAATCTGAGGAAGTAAAATCATGAAAGGGAGAATTAGGTGATGAGGGGAATTACGATAGAAAATAGCTCGAAAACTAACATATTCCCATCTATATTGACAACAGCATTTCTCACATCAGTAATGATTATACCTGTTGTTGCACAAGTAGCATCAGATGGGACAACTAAGACAATTGTCAACCCCAATAGCAATATTTTTACAATTATTAATGGTACTGCAAAGGGTAATAATTTATTTCATAGTTTCAGCAATTTCTCTGTACCGACAAATGGTTCCGCAATCTTTGATTTAGTAAATACGCCTGATATTACAACTATTTTTAGTCGAGTAACTGGTGGCAATATTTCTAATATTGATGGATTAATTAAAACTATTAATAATAATCCCAACAATGCTGTCAGTTTATTTTTAATGAATCCCAATGGGATTATATTTGGACAAAATGCCAAGTTAGATATTAGCGGCTCCTTTGTAGGGACGACAGCCAATAGTATTAAGTTTGCGGATGGAGTCGAATTTAGTGCAGTTAATGCCACTGCTAACCCCTTGTTAACCATGAGCGTACCCATTGGCTTACAAATGGGAAATAATCCTACCCCCATCACCTTTCAAGGTACAGGTCATGCCCTAACAACTACCAATACCCTCGCTCCCATCACATACAACCCCAGTACCTCAGAACTGAGAGTAAAACCAGGAAAAACCTTAGCAATGGTAGGGGGTAACTTAAATCTCACTGGAGCAACCTTGAACGCGCCCCAAGGACGGGTAGAATTGGGAAGCTTAGGCGGAGTTGGACTAGTCAGTTTAAACCCCATCTCCCAAGGTTATCAATTAAGTTACCAAAACGGACAAAGCTTTGCAGATATTCGCCTGACCCAAAAATCCTTGCTCAATATAGGAGCATTGCCAAATGTCGGGGCATTCAATGCTGGTTCCGTACAATTACAAGGAAAACACGTACAAATCAGCGATGGTTCAATTATATTTTCCAAAAATCTGGGAAATGTCTCTGGGGGTAAAATTTTTTTACAGGCTTCAGAAGGGATTGATATTTCTGGGACAACAGCCAACGCCCAAATTCGTAGCGGTATCCGCTCTGAAGGGTTGAATACTGGCAAAAGTTCATCCATCCATATCATCACTCCTAACTTAACCATATCCCAGGGCGCAGGAATCAATAGCAATGCTTTTGGATTGGCAGCGAGTGGTGATATTCAGATTGATTCTGGGACAGTCAAGTTATCTGGTTTTTCTGCTATCAATCCTGCTGGAGTAACTACTATTACTACAAGTTCCCGAACACCTAAACCAGCAGGCAATCTTTCCATTAATAGTAATAACCTACTAGTTTCTCAGGGCGCAGCCATCTCTTCAATCACATTTGCAACTGGTTCTACAGGGCAAGTCACTATTCGCAGTAAAAATACGACCGTAACAGGAGACAACCCGGCAGGACTCTATAGCAACATTAGTGCCATCACCTATGGTACAGGGAATGCCCAAACTGTGACATTAGACACAAATCGATTACAAATACTGAATGGAGGAGTCGTAGCAACCACATCCTTCTTGATTGGTAAAGCGGGAAATTTAAACATCAATGCGACGGAATCAATTCTGATCGACGGACGCAGCCGAGCTAACAATAGCAGTATTAACTCAGCCGTCATTTTCCCTCCAGCATTAATTCAAAAACTATTCAATTTGCCAAATGTTCTGTCAGCAAATGCCGGAACTGTGAATATAACTACCCCAACTCTCAAACTAAGCAATGGGGGTGCAGTCAGTGTTACCAACCAAGGTACAGGTGATGGGGGCAATATCAAAATCTCTGCTAATAAGATTTTCTTCGATGCTCAAGGTAGTATTCAAGCTCAAACAGCATCGGGTGAGGGGGGTAATATGACTTTACAGGTCAGCGATTTATTATTGCTACGCCACAATAGCTTGATTAGTGCAACATCTGCGGGTAACGGGAATGGAGGTAATATTAACATCAATACACCCATCCTTGCTGGCTTAGAAAACAGTGACATTGTTGCCAATGCATTCAAAGGTAAGGGTGGCAATATTGAAATCACAACGGAAGGGATTATTGGTTTAGAATTTCGTGATACCCTTACCCCAAGAACAGACCTCACCAATGATATTACCGCCAGTTCCCAATTTAATATCAACGGCAATGTGGAAATTAATAATGTTGGTGTTGACCCCAATTCTGGTTTAATCGAATTACCAGCAAATCTCAGTGATTCATCTCAACAAATTGCTAGTGGTTGTGATGATGTCAACCAAGGTAGTAGTTTTGTCGCTACAGGGAGAGGTGGTATACCTGAAAATCCTAATCAAGACGTGAGGACTGATCGCCCCTGGGTTGATATCCGCAATATCTCAACATACCGCAAAGCCCAACCAGCACAAGCCAAAATTCTCCCATCCCCAGAAACCCTTGTCCAAGCCACATCCTGGCGCAGAAATGCCCAAGGAAAAGTGGAATTAGTTGCAGCTAAATCTTCTACTCCAGTGCAACAACCATTAACTTGTGCTGCGGTTCCTAGATAATATATAAGAATCATCAACGGAAATAATAATTGCCGCCTGACTATGCCTGCCAAGGATTTGTATCATGATACCGTTGTTCAAGCCCTAATAAATGATGGCTGGGAGATTACTGATGACCCCTTGCTTTTATCCTATGGTGGTAGAGAACTTTATGTTGATTTAGGGGCAGAAAGAACAACAATAGCAGCGCAAAAAGATCATCTCAAAATAGCAGTTGAAATTAAAAGTTTTTTAAAACCTTCACCAGTGCGGGACTTAGAAGAAGCTGCTGGACAATATGGTGTTTCTCAAAGCATTCTGGCGGAGATAGCATCGGAAAGAATACTTTACCTCGCTGTTCCCAAGCGTTCCTATGAAAGTATTTTTACAGAAAAATTAGGGCAATTAATCCTCAAGCGCTTACAAATTAAACTTTTGGTGTTTGATGAGCAACAAAGGAGTATTGTAGAATGGATACCTTAAATCACTATCGCCAAATAATCAGCGAGTTAATTTACGAATATGCTAAGTACAAACCGTCTCACGGTCAAATAGAAGCAGAGGCAATTGTTAACCCAGCAACAGACCATTATGAACTGATGCATGTCTGTTGGGATGGGCAACGCCGTGTACATGGGTGTGTTCTCCATATTGATATTATCCAAGGAAAAATTTGGATTCAACATGATGGTACGAATCGTCCTGTGGCTGAAGAATTGTTAGAAGCTGGAGTTCCCAAAGAGGATATTATTTTAGGTTTCCATCCACCTCAAGTACGTCAATATACTGATTTTGGTGTAGCTTAAGAACAAATATAGGTTTTTTAAGCTTATTAACAATTGATTTGAGTGAGTATTATCTCAAAGATGATAATAAAATTATCGGTATTTTAGCTAGTACCTGAAGTCATAAGTTTGGTAAGGGTACAATCCATGGAAAATCAAGGTTTATAGTCTACTATATCCTATCTGAACTTACGTCTTGTTGTACTAGTGGCATTTTTCTAGAAACACAAATAACTGATATTTAAGACATTTAACGTTTTGTGAGAAATACGGGTAATTACATCTCAACCCTGATACTGGAAATTCTCAATTCCAACCCAGGGGGATTTCTTGGATTGATTTTGGGAGAAATCCTCTTGAATTGGGCAATATAAGATTACTGATAGTTTCAGAACTTGTGCTATGGCAGTCACCAGAGAGATTAGAACATTGAAGTAATCATCAAAACCTCACAGAGGTTTGCTGTACCCTACTCCTTGGTGCATCACTAGCTTTGAAAAAGCCGTTATAAATATTGGTTAATGAACATGGTTTTCCGTATTAAACAAACTCGTTGGCTATACATCACTCTCAGCGCTTTCAGTTTGTGTTTAGTATTTATATTGACACCTGTCCAAGCATCTTCACCAGTTACAACTCCTGTGATTTCTGCTTCTGAGTCAGGGTTGGAGCAGGGGCGAAATTTCTATAGTTTGGGAAAGTTTGCAGAAGCGATGGCAGCTTGGCAAAGTGCGGTGAAACAGTATCGCTCAACAGGCGATCGCGTTAATGAAGCGATTAGTTTGAGTTATCTTTCCCTGGCACAGCAAGAGTTGAATCAATGGGAACCAGCGAAAATATCAATAGAACAAAGTATCAAGCTTTTGCAAACTACTCAGCCCTCGGCGGATGCGATTGTCTGGGCACAAATACTGAATACCCAAGCAAATTTACAACTACGTATAAGTCAAGCAGAAACGGCGATCGCCACTTGGCAGCAGGCACAAAAATATTATGAACAGGCTGGTGATACGACAGGAAGTATCGGTAGTCAAATTAATCAGGCTCAAGCTTTACAAAGTTTAGGATTTTATCGCCGTTCTCGTCAAAAACTAGAAGAATTAACCCAAAAAATGGCAGCAATGCCAGATTCGGAAGTAAAGGTAAGTGGATTGCGATCGCTGGGTTTAGCTTTGCAGGCGATCGGTGATCCAAAAAGTCAGCAAGTTTTAGAAGAAAGTTTAGCAACCGCCAATAAAATTCAAGCGAAAACTCAATTAAGTTCGATTCTTTCCAGTTTGGGCAAGAATGCAGCCAATTTGCAAGACCCAGAAGCCGCATTAAACTATTTTGAAGATGCCGAAAATACTGCAACTAATCCTGATGAAGCTCTACAAGCACGTTTAGCTCGCTTCAAATTGTTGGTGGATTATGACAAGCTAGAATATGCCATTCCCCTCGCACACCAGTTAAAACAACAACTGACTGAACTCCCTCCCAGTCATAGTTCTCTCTATGCAGCGATTAATTTTGTAGCTACCCTGAATCGACTGGAAAACCCCAATCAACTTTTACCTAGCCAAGATTTAAGCACATTGATGGCAACGACCGTCAAATCTTCCCAAAAAATCCAAGATGCCCCCGCAGAAGCCCATGCATTGTATCAATGGGGACAAATTTCTAGTCGAAGTTCTCAGTGGTCTCAGGCAAAGGAACTAGCTGATAAATCCTTGAATATTGCCCGTCAACTACAAGCGGATGACATTATAGCTCAATCAGCATGGCAGGTAGGCAAATTATACAAACAACAGGGTAAAAGACCGGAGGCGATCGCTGCTTATACAGAAGCGGTTAAGTCACTAAAAGCACTGCGTTCTGATTTAGCGGCGGTGAATTCCGATGTGCAATTTTCCTTCCGCGAAAGTGTGGAACCCGTTTATCGAGAACTAGTGGCTTTACTTCTGGATGAACAACCGAGTCAACCGGAATTATTGCAAGCTCGTGAATTAATTGAATCTCTGCAAATCGCTGAACTCGATAACTTTTTCCAGGAAGCTTGTTTAGACAAAGCCCAAGAGATAGATAAAATTGACCCCACAGCAACTGTCATTTATCCGATTATTTTACCTGATCGCCTAGCAACAATTATTTCCCAAACAGGAAAACCTCTGCGTTATTACGTCACCCACAAATCTCAAGGAGAAATTGCACAAACCCTTGATAATTTAGTGACTTCCCTCAACCCTGTTTCCGATTCTCAAGACAGAGAAAGACTTAGTCAACAGATATATGATTGGCTAATTCGCCCCGCAGAACAGGAACAAGCATTTAAAGATACAAAAACCCTAGTATTTGTGTTGGATGGTAAATTACGGAATATACCGATGGCAGCTTTGTCCGATGGCAAGGAATTTCTCATCGAAAAATATGCAGTTGCTCTGTCACCAGGATTACAGCTGATGGCTGCCCATACTTTCCAGCCCAACAAAATTAGTGCAATTATCGGTGGAATTAGTGAATCTCGCTCTGGTTTTGCCGCTTTACCTGCGGTGGAATCGGAAGTCAAGCAAATCTCCCAAACAGTATCATCAAAATTGTTACTAAATCAGCAATTTACCAGCCAAGCATTAGGCGATCGCGTTAAATCTAGTAATGCTGATATCGTTCACCTGGCTACCCACGGACAATTTAGCTCCCGTCAGGAAGATACATTCTTGCTGACTTGGGATGGACAAGTGAATATCAAGGAATTGTCCGAATTGCTCAAAAATCGCGGTGCTGCTTCCTCCAAGGCGATCGAATTACTAGTACTGAGTGCTTGTGATACAGCTACCGGAGACGATCGCGCAGTTCTGGGATTAGCTGGTTTAGCGGTTAAATCAGGTGCCCGTTCAACCGTTGCGACTCTCTGGCCCGTCAAAGATAAAGCCGCAGAAATGCTGATGACTCGGTTTTATGAACAACTACGGCAACCTCAAGCAACCAAAGCCGAAGCACTACGTCAAGCACAAATACAGCTGATTCGTCAAACTGATTTCCGTGACCCCTTCTTTTGGTCTGCCTTTGTTTTAGTTGGTAACTGGAATTAAATATCAGTAATATCACTGTTAGTTTTTGTCAAAAAAAACATATTCCAAATGTAGATTTTTCTCTTGAAGTCGCTTATAACAGCTAATATATTCCAATTTATCGATTGGGCTTTTAAAAGAGACTTTTTGGGATAGATGCAATCAACACATTTGATATCGCAAATTATCAAAAACAGGTGCAATATGACAAAACATCAGTATTTAGTCAATCTCCAGACGGTACGCTTTTCGCGTTTAGTTCCATTAATCGCTCTAATGGCAAGCAGTATAAGCAGTAGTGCCTATGCTGTCACCTTTACCCCACCATCCAGAAATAGCGCTCCCAAGGAATCCACAGGTGGAGCTTCTCGCAGTAGTTTATTTACACCCAAGCAAGGAAATAGCACTCCTAAGAAAACAACAGGAGGAGCTTCCCGGGGAAATCTGTTTACACCTAAGCAAGGAAATAGCACTCCTAAACAAGCTCAAGGAGGAGCTTCCCGGGGAAATCTATTTACACCCAAGCAAGGAAATAGCACTCCTAAGCAAACAACAGGAGGAGGTTCCCGCGTAGGTACCTACTACCTAAATCCTTCGACGGTAGCTGTCAACGGACCAGCCGCATTAATCGGATTAATGCCCCAAAGCTATTACGGGACAACAATATCTGAACGTCCGACAATCATGGTATATATTCCAGCATCGAATGCCACAGAAGCTGTTTTTAGCTTGAAAGATGAAGCTGGTAATATGCATCATCAAATGATTGTTCCTGTAGCCGGAAAGTCTGGGGTTGTGGCGGTCAAATTACCAGCAGACGCTCCCGCTTTGGCAGTTGGTAAGAATTACCAATGGTTCCTAGCATTGAAATTAGATGGCAAACTCAGCCCTAGTACACCTTATGTTGATGGGTGGATTCAACGCATTCAACCAAGTGCGGAATTGGCAACGGCTTTGCAACAGAAAGATGTGATGAAACAAGCAGAGATTTTTGGCAAGAATGGTGTGTGGTACGACTGTGTGGCAACCCTCGCAGCACTACATACTAGCCAACCCCAAAATCCTGCAATTATTAAGCAGTGGGAAGACTTACTGACCTCCGTTAGCTTAAAGGAAGTTGCCAAAGCGCCCTTAGTTGCATCTAGTAATTAGATATTTGCAGCTTGAGTTAAACCCATAGGTCAGATAATTCCAGGTGGTGCGTTATACCTCAAAGCTAACGCACCCTTGTGTTGTAGCTGAGGTTAAAATTTATCCAAAAATTAATATTTCCTGATAGCTGATATCATGTCCGCATCATAACGCAGAAATCGGACAACTCTCTTTCCCTTTGCTGCCTTAATTATAAGTATTCAACCGGACATGATATTATCCCGTTGCCCAAGCATATATAATCCTTATTCGCTAATCAAATTTAAATTATATGAGGGGAGAGATATCAATAATATGTATAAGTAGCCATCATGTAGGCGTAGCCTTCTCGTAGAGTACTCCGTACACCAGGACAGATGAAAATAGGCATTGGGCATTAATTATTTCTCCCTTGTCTCCCTTGTCCCCCTTGTCTCCCTTGTCCCCCTTGTCCCCCTTGTCTCCCAGTTCCCCTGCTTTTTCAAGTCAGGTCGGCGGAAATAATTAATTATTGTTGGAATAAGGCAGGTAGCAGGGGAAGAAAGAGTTTGAGCCTTATTTACTTTTCTTCACCTAGTTTGGTTTGATTGCACTAACTTACTTAAAAATAAATAAACGAGATGCCAGTATCTCAATATTCCCAATTCAATTATTCATGACGCTATATGTGGAGTAGATTTCAAGCTTTCATTAAAAGGACTCGTAGTATTTTAATTATTACCCCTAGTGTAGCGTTAACAGTAATTGTTGGGCAATCATTAGGACTTTTTAACTTATCTGAATGGAAACTCCGTGATGAATGGATTCGGCTCAAATCAACACAAGAAATTGCTGATGAGATTGTAGTTGTCACCATTGATGAGCGGGATATTCAATCTGTAGGCAAATGGCCCATACCTGACTGGTCATTGGCGCAATTACTAGGGAAAATTAAAGCACAACAACCCCGTGCAATTGGTTTAGACTTATATCGAGATTTACCAGAAAGCACTGGTTATGAACAGCTTGCCCAAGTTTTCCAGACTACCCCCAATTTAATTGGTGTAGAGAAAATTACTGGTGAGCGGGTAAATCCTCCACCAGAATTGCAAAAAAAAGACCAGGTAGGATTAGCTGATTTAGTTCTAGACGGCGATCGCCATGTGCGTCGAGCTTTGCTGACGGCTGAGGATGTCAAGGAAAATGGCAAAATCAAAGCGGGATTGGCAACCTTAGTAGCACTGAAATATCTGGAAGCAGACAAGATAACTTTAGAATCCGTTGACGAAAAGCAGCAAAAGTTTCAATTGGGTAAGACTATTTACCAACCCTTGAGCGATCGCGAAGCGGGTTACAGTGATGAGGATGTGGGAGGTTATCAAATCCTACTCAATTGGTATGGTTCAGAATCTGCTTTTCGTACAGTCACAATGCGGGATGTCTTAGCAGGGAAAGTACCAGCTAATTTGATGCGCGATCGCATGGTATTTATTGGTTCTACTGCTACCAGTACCAATGACTTTTTCAGCACTCCCTTCAGTTCTTCTTTGATTTCCGACCGAAAACCAACCCCAGGGGTAGTTATCCATGCCAATATTGCTCTCCAACTGGTACGAGGGGCAAAAATAGGTGGCACAAACCTACGGGGGATGTCAGGAAATTTTCTCTATTTCTGGATTGTTCTCTGGTCTGTAATTGGTTCTCTGGGGACTTGGAAGTTAGCTAGTTTACGTAAAGGAAAGTGGATTCCCGGAGGAAAAATTCTCTGGGGGACTGTGGGTGTGAGTGTGGTATTCATGGGGGGTGGTTATTGTCTATTTTTGGCTGGGGTATTAATTCCCATAACACCTGCTTTTGCTGCATTTATTAGTAGTGTAGTGGCAACAACCAACGCTTATAAACAGCAGAAATTAGAGGAAACGAATCAACAACTAGAAATTGCCAACGCTCAACTATTCGATTATTCCAAAACCTTAGAAACCAAAGTCGAAGAACGAACCCACGAACTGCTGGAAGCAAAGCAAGCTGCGGATGCGGCAAACCAGGCAAAAAGCGAGTTTCTCGCCAATATGAGTCATGAATTACGTACACCGTTAAATGGGATTTTAGGTTTTGCTCAAGTCTTAGAAGCGTCACCAAATTTGACGGAGAAAAACCGCGAAGGAGTTAATATTATCTATCAATGTGGTTCCCACCTCTTGATGTTAATTAATGATATTCTCGATTTGTCTAAGATTGAAGCCCGTAAACTCGAATTATTCACCAGTAGTATTGATTTATCAACTTTCTTGCATGGTGTCACAGAAATTTGTGGTATTCGTGCAGAGCAGAAAGGGATTAGTTTTCATGTTTTGATGGGCGATCGCCTACCGGAATCCATTGAAGCTGATGAAAAACGATTGCGACAGGTATTAATTAATTTGCTAGGCAATGCGATTAAATTTACTGATAGCGGTGGTGTGACATTTAAAGTTGAACTACTAGCAGTCGAGGAAAATATAGGAGAAGCAACCCTAGCAACCATTCGCTTCCACATCGAAGACACGGGTGTGGGAATGTCACCAGACCAACTAGAAAAAATCTTTTCTCCCTTTGAACAGGTGGGTTCTGCTGGAAAACGTTCGGAAGGTACGGGGTTAGGATTAGCCATTAGTCAAAGAATTACCACCTTAATGGGAAGTCAAATTCAAGTCCAAAGCAATCCTGGGGAAGGAAGTATTTTTTACTTCGATGTCACGGTTCCAGCATTATTGTCAATAAATCCCCAACCATCTGAAAATACTTCTCAACCAGAACAAACCGTCAGCATTGCAGGTAATGCACCTCAGATTTTGATTGTTGATGATGATATTAACCACCGTTTGATGTTGATAAGTTTACTACAAGATATGGGTTATCGTATCCTGGAAGCCAGTGATGGCAAACAAGGTTTTACCTTAGCCATAGAACATCATCCCGATATCATTTTGCTCGACCTAGCGATGCCAAATATGGATGGTTTTGAGATGATGATTCACCTGCAAACACATCCCCAAACCTCTTCTATTCCCATCATCGTTTCTAGTGCTAACGTTTTTGAGGAAAACCGTCAACGGAGTTTAGAAGCAGGAGCAACTGCATTTGTACCCAAACCTCTTCAGAAGAGTGAACTGCTCAATGCATTGCAACCCCTAGTTAAAGTTGACTGGGTTTCTCCAAACATCGCACCCCCAAACCCATCTTCCCAAAAAGAAAATACTCCTAGTCCTCAAGAATTAATTTTGCCATCCCAGGATACTTTGCAGCAACTATATCATTTGGCAATGATGGGAGATATCCCAGGAATAGAAGAAGTATTACAACAACAGGTAGGGCAAAACCAAGAAATCACTCCCTTTGCAACTGAATTAAGTAAACTGACTAATAGCTTTCAGACTGCAAAAATCCGCAAATATATTAAATCTTTTATCATAGAAGGTACATTAAAATGAGCGAGAAGTTTGTCACCCAGCCAATACGTATTTTGTTAGTCGATGATAATCCCAATAACTTGAAAGTACTATCAGAAGGAATTCAGGGATATGGTTGGAAAATATTGATGGCTACCGATGGAGAATCAGCAATTGAGCAAGCAGAATATGCTCTCCCTGATTTAATTATTTTGGATGTGATGATGCCCGGAATTGATGGTTTTGAAACTTGTTCTCGGTTAAAAGCTAATGCCGTCACTCAAAATATTCCCATCATTTTTATGACAGCTTTATCTGATGCCACAGAGAAGGTCAAAGGATTAGAAATTGGGGCTGTAGACTATATTACTAAACCATTTCAACAGGCAGAAGTGATTGCTCGATTGAAACTCCATTTACAAATTTCCCATCTCACCCGCACTTTAGAACAGCAGGTACAAGAACGCACCGCAGCATTAACCCAATCTCTTCAACAATTACAGCAGACTCAACTGCAAATGATTCAAAATGAAAAAATGTCAGCATTGGGTAATTTAGTTGCAGGGATAGCTCACGAAATGAATAATCCTCTGGGATTTATTTCCGCAACTCTCAAACAAGCAAAACCGAATATTGGCGATATTATCGAGCATTTACATCTATACCAAGAAAGTTTACCAAATCCCAGTGAGGAAATTATTGAGCATGCGGAAGAAATCGACTTAGATTATTGCATTGAAGATTTATCTAAGATGATTGATTCCATGACCATGGCTTGCGATCGCATTAAAAATATTAGTAATAGTTTAAGAACTTTTTCTAGGGCAGACCGAGATGAGAAACAATTATTTAATATCCATGAAGGTATTGATAGTACAATTTTAATTCTGAAACATCGTCTCAAGGCAAATGAGCAGCGTCCAGCAATTGAAGTATTTACCGAGTATGGTGATATTCCTCAGATAGAATGCTTTCCTGGTCAACTTAATCAGGTATTTATGAATATTCTGGCGAATGCGATTGATGCTTTAGATGAGTCTATTGCCGGTTGTAGTTATCAAGAAATTGCAGCTAATCCTAAGCAAATTACTATTACAACTATTACGGTCGAGCAACAGGTAAAAATTATGATTAGCGATAACGGAATTGGGATGACTGAAGAAGTTCAAGAAAAGATTTTTGATAACCTCTTTACTACCAAAGGAGTCAATAAAGGTACAGGTTTAGGTTTGGCGATCGCTAAACAAATTATTTGCGATAAACACCATGGGGTGATTGAATGCTCGTCCATTATCGGTAAGGGGACAAAATTTATGCTGACAATGCCCATATCTGGTTGAAATGACAAAACGTGCTGCGAGGGTTTTATTGGCATTGGCGATCGCTACATTTTCCATAGCTCTATGGCACAATAAAATCAGCGAAATTCCAGCATTGTCTGTCTTTAAGACTTCCCCCTATGTCTAAAAACAACTCCTCCAAAAACCGCATCGTCTATCAAGAGTTTGGTGACAACAATTCTCCCGCCCTAGAAAGGGCAACCCCAGATTTACCACCAGAAAAGCAAAATGTCCGCGTTCAAGCCACCCGCTCTGGACGTAAAGGCAAAACTGTCACAGTTATTACTGGTTTCCAAAGTAACCCAGATACCCTACAAAATTTACTGAAGCAGTTGAAGACACAGTGTGGCACCGGGGGAACAGTCAAAGATAACGAAATCGAAATCCAAGGCGATCAAAAACAGAAGATTCTGGAAATTCTCTTAAAACTAGGCTACAAAGCTAAAATCAGTGGTGGCTGATGTTAAGTGGCGATAGAACTCCGTTCCGCTACGCGATCGCCCAAGCATATTTATTTTGCAAATATCAATACCGTCTCTACTAGAAGGCATATCCGGAAAAATTACAATACCATAGCTGAGTGATATAGTGCTTGGCTTAAAGAAAATCCCATGACTGTTGTTACACAAAAAGAAATCGCCCTAGTTCGTTCCCAACTCGCAGATGATGAAAAAGCAATGGAAGCATTGGATGTCATCGAAGACTGTGAGGGAGACTTAGAAGATGCAGCGATGACTTTAGCTATTCGAGTAGGACAAGAACCAGAAAGAGCCAATTCGGAATGGTTAGACGCATTAGCTAGAAGTTGGCGCGCTGTCATCTGTCAGCCGGAATTCCGCGCAGACTTAGAGAATCAATCCCTACAAAGGATGATGGCACAGTTACAAACCATGAAAACTTTTCCCAAAATTTTAGCCACACCAGTTTTAATGTATGTTCTCAAACAGGGTGTAAATAACTTTTGTCAACCATTAGATTTGGTGAATGGGGATAAGGGAATAGGAAATCATGAAACACCCTAGGTATACCATCCTTGTGGAGCGAAAAAACCTCAATTTTCCGTCGATTGGCTAAGTGCTAGAGCCTAGGGCACTCTGCGGGAACAGCTCCCTTGAGCATGAGATTTCCATATCTCCGACATCCTCTAAGAGTTGATTAACCGATTCTTCAGAGGATGTCATTAAAAGTTTAGAAAACTATAGATACAGATAATTTTCTATGATTAGTGTCAATTACATAAGAAATATTTTTCTAGCATGACCACAAAACTATCATTCTCCATGGTTTATAGCTAGGGATCATGGTTTTTGTAATTGAAAGTATAACAAAAAATAAAATTTTACCCCTAAGGTTAGATGTAGACGTTATCATGTGGACATGATAATAATAAAAATTGTGCAAAAACTACTCAGTAATTAATGATAGCAAGAGCATCTCAAATTTTGTTTTCGGTTACTAATCATCTACTTCGATAAGAAAACGCGATGCGGATTACCTTCCATGAAACCTGGTAAATTCAATTTCTTACCAGTCTCAATTAACTTGCAAATTTTTGCTTTATAAAATCCAGGGGTAGGAAGATGTTGACAGTGCAAAAAGTACGTTGTCCTAATTGTGGGAATGAAGGGGAAAGATATTATATTGCTGATAGAAATTTAATGCGGACACAATGCCATCACTGTGATTATTTGTTAGTTAGTTGTATTCTTACAGGCAAAGTTTTAGAAGCTTATGCTCCAGGAATTCCAGTGAAGAAATGATTTTGAGTATGGGTAATAGGGAAGTTGCAATGGGATGAGGGAAAGAGAATTTTCCCATTACTCATCACTCATCACTCATCACTCATTACTCATCACTCATTACTCATTACTCATTACTTCTTACTTGCTCGCAATTGCCCACAAGCTGCATCTGCTGCTAAACCTCGTGAATAGCGCACAGTGACAGCGATATGATGTTGCTTGAGAATATTTGTAAAAGTTTGGATGCGATCGCCACTAGGACGTTGATAATCGACTTCTGAAATGGGATTGTAGGGAATCAAGTTCACATGAGTTTGGAAACCCCGCAAAAGTCCAGCTAATTCTGTAGCGTGTTCGGGTAAATCGTTTACACCTGCCAGTAAAACATACTCGAAAGTGATACGTCTACCTGTAATTTCCACAGCTTCTCGACATTCGGCAAGTAAATCTTCTATGGGGTAGGAATGAGCGCTAGGAATTAATTGCTCTCGTAGGGGTTGGTTGGGTGCATGGAGACTGACAGCAAGGGTAACTTGTAATTTTTCCTCGGCAAATTGGCGAATGCGATCGCGGATACCGACAGTCGAAAGGGTAAGATTACGTTGTCCGATACCAACATCTTGATTTAAAGATTTGATCGCACCTAGGACATGATTCATATTTAACAATGGTTCACCCATGCCCATAAAAACAATATTACTTACCCGTTGCTGAAAGTCTGACTGAACTGTGAGAACTTGATCGATAATTTCATGACGTGCTAAATTCCGTTTAAAGCCACCCTTGCCAGTAGCGCAGAAATCACAAGCCATGGGACATCCCACCTGGGTAGAAACGCAGACGGTGAGACGTTCTAAGGATTCAGGATCGGGAAAACGGGGGTTGGTGTAAGTCGGAATTCCCACGGTTTCCACAATTTGCCCATCTGTTAGTTGTAAAAGATATTTGACTGTACCATCGGGAGCAACGGAGCGGTAATGTAGGGTAGAACGCCCGATGGGGATATCTGCAATTTGCGATCGCCACTGTTTAGAAAATACAGAAATATCTGCTAGCGATCGCGCCCCTTGATGATAAATCCAATCATGGAGTTGCTTACCCCGATAAGCTGGTTGCCCTTGGGATTGTACCCACATTGTCAATTCTGCTAAACTGGCTCCGAGCAAGGGAGGAACGGGAATCGAGGCAATTTTTGTCTCAGAGTTAGCAACCAGGGATGGAGCAGACATGATAGTTTATCGGCGATCGCAGGACATTCCTAACGGTAGCAGAAAACTCTTAAAAAATCAGGGATGGGGAAATTGAGTCACAAATCCTTAACTCTATCCTTGATTTTATCCACCATTCCTAACCAAAGGTTGTCCCATTCCACCCCCACATCGCACCTTTGGCATCAGCAAACTCAATATAAATTCGATTTTTCGCCACACCCAAAACTTGGTTAATTTGTTGACAAAAATCTTGACTCATGCTCTGAGTCTGTTCTGGTTTCATACTCCCTACGCTCTTAATTTCAATGTAACAAACGGGTTCCGTTGTGCCGCCAAAAGTCATGGGAATATCTGACTCAAACGCCGTCATCACATAGGATTCCGGTTTGCCGGTATGCTTGGCTAACATCGAGGAAAGACTTTTCAGCATTGTCTCAATCTCGCCTTTTGCAGGTGCAGTCAGGGAAGTTTGAACTTTGATGAGTGGCATAGTCGATGAAATAATTGATTTTTAAACAACTGGTAGTGCATTTTATCGGACTTCCGATATTGTCACAATGCTTGGTGCATGAATCAGAAATCCAGCACCTTTCAACCATCCTCTGTATTTGAATTGTTAGCCCGCCCTGTGGGGGAAAGAGTTTGGTTCTCCCGCGTTACTCTGCTCATGTGCGACATAAGGTTCTAAGGGTACAGATGCTCCACCAAAACTTTTCCTTTCAGAGCCTAACCTTCTGATTCATACAGAATTGGTACTACTCTTAGCATCTTCTATTACACGTGTTAACAAAAGTTCATAGAATTATGCGATAAATAGGAATTGTGTACTTTTGTAAAGAAGTCAAGTATTAGTAATCTATCCTATTAGAAAGCATAGAGAAAAATTCAGTAATTAGTATAGAATAATGCTTTTATCTTAAAAACAATACATAGTTGATTTATTTTAATGAAAAGTTAGAGTGTATACAATTAGGCATAAATAAAACATAAACTCGTATCATATATGTATATTTACTTATATTATTTCGTAACATAAATTTAAATATGTTTTATATAACAACAAAACAACTGGGATGTTGTAATAGTCACTAATGTAAAATCCATATCCTTGATTAATAACTATATATCTTTGTATCTTTAAAGCGTGATTCTCGCAGTTACTTTCTGAGTTGGAAATTACACCAAGATTTATCAAATTAATATCGAATCTTTATGAATACAACCTAATAGATATCTCCCTAGGTGCATAAAGTTTTGTTAAGATGTTCGTGTTGGTAGTTCTTCCACGAAATTCGACAATCAAAGTGTGAATCACTCACTAGAGTAAAAACTACTAACACCATTGAGTTCAAAAGAGCAAGCTATGACCACCTACATTCTTTTCGACGATGCCTTACGGATGCTTGTTAATGCCTTTTTATTATCCGTAGGTATATTAATTGCGGTTTCCGGTTTTGGGTTAGCAGTTGTAGAAATCGTAGAAAAAGCAGAAGTCAGAGAACCTGCTCCCAAGCGATTCCCTTAGACCGAAGCAAAAAAAATTACTAAATATCGAAAACCATTGATTCCCTGTGTTCACTTGTCAGTAAAGCTGGGCACACTATACTTAGAAGCATGATTTGGTCGCAATATTTACCTCGATACTACGTAGACAGGGGTAAGAGCGCTACCGATGAAGTGCCAACACAGGAGGAAATAACAATGGGTTTATTCGATCAAATGCTTGGCGCACAAAGTTCAGTTCAAGAAACGTTAAGTCCTACGGAAGCTTTTGCAGCTATTACCTTAGCGGCGATCGCCTCGGATGGGTACCTTTCTGAAGAAGAAGGAAGAGTTATCTCATCAACACTGTCACGGATGAGACTATTTAAAAGTTACTCAAATGACGTGATGGTGCGAATGTTTGACAAACTGTTGGGAATACTGCGACGGGAAGGGATTAATACCTTATTTCGGGTAGCGAAAGCATCCTTACCCCACGATTTACGGGAAGCTGCTTTTGCGGTAGCGACTGATTTAGTATTAGCTGACGGTATTGTTGCCCAAGAGGAACAGGATTTTTTAAACGATTTATGCCTAGATTTGGGTATCGATAGTAATGTTGCCACCCAAATTGTGGAAGTCATGTTGATAAAAAACCGGGGATAATCTCTGCTCCTAGATAAAAGCCACTTTTGACATCAATTTTAAAGCGTGGATGGCAGGGATAGACGGATTGATTTAAGGATAGTTCTTCTATATACTGCTGAATCTTTGGAAATTAAGAGAATATTTGCCATCAAAACTTAATTATCGTCAAGCTACCATGGTGACATCTATCAAGTTTTGAGCAAGTTGAGATACATAATATATATGGGTGGTGCCAAAGGGGTGAAATACTTCTTTGGCATTACTTATAGCATCATGTGGCGGGGTTAGGATTTCCCTGGATTTCTCCGATCATATTCAATTTGCCCATAGTCTAACTTGATTATCCTATCGGCAATATGGAAATAATGGTCATCATGACTAATCACGAAGACGGTTTTCCCCCGTGCCTTGAGATTTGCTAAGATTTGTTGGTAGAATATTTCTCGAAACATGGGGTCTTGGTCGGAAGCCCATTCATCAAAGAGATAGATAGGACGATTTTCTAGGTAGGCAGTGAGTAATGCTAAACGTTTTCTTTGTCCTTGGGATAGGGCTGTAGTGGATAATTTACCGTCACTTACTTTGACTTTCTTATCTAAGTTTAGTTGGTGTAAATAGTTTTTTGCCTCTGTATCTAAATCTGTGTTGGTAAATCCCAGAAGCTTGTCAAAGAGGAAGTAATCACTGAAGACGACAGAAAAGTGTTGCCGATACCATTCACGATTCTTATCATCAATGGGAGTATTATCTAATAAAATTTCTCCCTGTTCCGGAATATACAAACCTGTAATGATTTTTGCCAGGGTTGATTTACCACTACCGTTACCACCAATCAGAAAAATAATTTCTCCCCCATGGAAAGTTAAATCTAAAGCTCCTAGTACAAAGTTACTATCTTCTGTTTCTGTGGGATAGTTGTGGGTGACTTGTCTAAGCTCCAGGGTTTGCCAAGTTTGATTTATCGGAGAGAGGGGTGTTAAGTTGTTTTCCTGTTGAGCTGCGATCGCTAACCCTAGGGTTCTGATTTTATTTAATGCGACATCAGCTCTGGCGATCGCCTGAATACGCTCCAAAATTGTCTGCAATGGTAGCATCATATAAATAATCGTCAAAATATATGATGAGAGCAGGGATGGTGAGATATTCAACAAGCTAGGAAAAAGAAAGAGAAATAAGCCAATAAATGTAAACAGTAATAAATTCCCCCACCCCATGGCGATCGCGTAGGTGAGTAAGGCAGAAATATTATAATCACGAGACTTTCCGGCAGTTTGTTGTAATTCTTCTGAGAAAAACTGTTGCCGACGAGCAGAGTTTAATTTTAATTCTTTAACGCCATCGGTAATTGCCCGAAAATCTTTAAATAAGTTATCCTGCTCTTCTCTAGCTAATAAAAAATAGTGATTACCTCTCTTAATTTGTAGCTGCACAGTCAGAATTGATAGGAGCAAAAAGCCTGCGGTAAAGGCAAAAACAGGTGTAGATAACCATGCTAAATAAATCAAACAACCAATAATAATCGATGTGTCAATGCAAATAAATGGAATGGCAAAAATCGTATTTGATAAGGTTGTAACATCATCGGTAAGAGTTGCTAATAAACGATTGGCTCCCAATTCTTCTAAATGACGTAGGGGTGTAGATAAAATTTCCTGACTAAAGCGCAATCGTAAACGGTATACAGCACCTTGAGATAAATTAATTAAGAGAATCTGGGAAGTGATTCCACTCACAACAACCACCAAAACCAGAAAAGCAAACTGCCACAGTAAATCATCTGCAAATTTTCCTGATGCGAACCCCTGACTAATACTCTGGTTAACTAAAGAAATGAGTCTTGCTGTCGTACTACCGCTAATCAAACCAGTGATCACAGCAATAATCACTTGCACAAAAGAAGCTTGGAGAAGAAATAATATGAGATTCATCAGATTTGGGGAAAATTAACGCAAATATGAGAAATATACTTAGTATCAATAATATCGCCTGTACAACAAAAAAATCCCTCTCGTGGCTGGGAGGGGAAAGGTAAAATTATTTTGCTAAATTCTCAGGAATGAACCTTAAAACATATTCATGATGACAATGATAGTTGCACTGGTTATCAAAACCATAACTCCCATAAGTATAGATATACCGATATTGTTGGGATTTGTAGTGTCTTTCATATTTGGCTAACCTTTTGAGGTTAAGGATTTCTTAACAGTATCAAGATAGGGTTATTTTTTAATTAAAAAACCACAAAGCTTAATCTTAGTTTATATTCCTTATTATTTGTAGAAGTGATTACACTTATGAGCCTTGTTTAAGGGTGTGATGATTCGTTGCTCAACGCCTTACAGCATCAAAGGTTTAAACACATCACAGGCTGAAAGTCTTAGCTAGTAAACGCTCTGAACCAAGTTTACAAGCACCTCCACAAAAAACAACGCGACATTAACTACTGATTAGGGTATCCCAGCTTGTTGAAAAATATCTTGAGGTGTAAACGTGATTCCTTTTTTATCACAGATACCCAAACAGTGTTCGGTTTATCCAAAAATTTGGCGCACCACTTCTCAAAACAAGGGAGCATAGATGAGAAATTTGCTTCCTTCATTGCCAACAAAAGATTAATTCAAGTATAAGCACTGGCAGTTAAGTATTTTAGCTGATTTCACGGAATATTTTTCGTAAAGTCCAGATAATCTACTCTCTTCCCCGCTCTCTTTCCAAGTCAGCAATAACTTTTTCCATATACCATGATTCTGGCATTCCGGGATAATTATATTTAGCTTGCTCAATTAATCTGGCTGCAATTTCCCAATAACCTCCTACCATTCTTTGTAACCGTTGGCGTAATAAATTTTGTTGCGATTTTTTAACTTCTGGGGCAAGGGATTGAATTTTATTTAAACTGCTTAAAACTTGTTGATAGTTACCCCAATCTTCCTTTTCACAGTAAATACTGGCAGCTTTTTGATAGTCGCTAATTGCTGCTTGCATTTCTTCCAAACAAGTGTGAGTCAAAGCGCGATTGTAGTACGCTGAGGCATCATCAGGGTTAATTTGTAGAGCTTGGCTGTAATCTTGAATTGCTCCTAAATAATTGCCGATGGCGTGGTATGCTTGCCCACGGGCAGTGTAAATTAAGGTATCCTGGGGTTGAAGTTGGATAGCTTGATTAAAATCTGCGATCGCCCCTTGATGATCTCCCAGAGCTAATCTGGCTCGACCTCGGTTACGATAGACAATGACATCAGTAAAATTCAATCTCAGTGCTTGGTTAAAGTCGGCGATCGCCTGTTGATATTTTCCCTGTTTACAATACACCACACCTCGACAGCAGAGAGCTTGAGCATCCTGGGAATCGATACCTAAAGCCCAGTTTAAATCTTCTAGGGCTTGGTGAGTATCCCCGTTTTCCGCTTTGTCGAGTAATTGGGTGAAATATTCCTGGGGAGAAATTAGAGGTTTGGTAGGAGTTGGGGAAACAGTAGTTACCGGGGATGGGGATTGCAACTGTTTAATACTTGCTAAACAACTTTGACAACCCTCCTTATCCTTTTGCTGTAAATACAATTCTGCTGCTTGTTTGAAGTTGGCGATCGCCTCTTGCAGACTTCCCAATTTCCGCTTGACTATCCCCCGTAATTGATGGGCAGGAGCATAATTATAATTTATCCTAATTGCCGCCTCCGCATCAGCCAAGGTTCCGGGCAAATTTTTTAAAGCCAGTTTTGCCAGCCCTCGACTGTAGTATGCTTCTAAAAACTGCGGATTCAACTTTAACGCCTCGTTATAATCACCAATCGCTCGCAAATTGTCACCAGAATTATAGTATGCTAGACCTCGGCGCAGATACCCTTCGGGAAAGTTAGGAACCTCTGTAATGGCTTGGGTAAAGTGGGCGATCGCCTCAGCAAAATTTTGTTGCTTGGCTAACTCTAATCCTTTATTGTAAGATTCGTGATTCATTTTGACGATAACAAGGATAATAATAGATTTTTCTTCTTTATACTTTATACTTCAGTTTTCTGGTGGGTAATTTCTGATTACTCCCCCATTTATCGATTTTTCAAAACCCAAAAAACTATCCAATTCCCTTCCAAATGTTAGCCATCAATCCAATCAAACCACAACATTAATCCATGGATAACTATATTTATCATTACCCTACTCTCTATCCCGGAACTTTGATTCGCCGTTATAAACGTTTCTTTGCTGAGGTAGAATTAGAATCAGGTGAAATCGTGACTGCCCATTGTCCAAACACTGGACCAATGACTGGTGTCTACATTCCCGGAAATCCAGTTATGCTATCTTTGAGCGACAATCCCAATCGCAAATTACCCTACACCTGGGAATTAATTCAACTCACAGACAATCAACCCACCTGGGTAGGAGTCAATACTGCACTCCCCAATAAAATTATTAAATTAGCCCTAGAAAAATATTTATTCCCAGAATTAGGAACCTATACAAATATTCGCCCAGAAGTTGTATATGGAGCAGATAAAAAAAGCCGCATAGATTTTCTTATTTCTAACACAGACAGCCAAAAATCTATATACCTAGAAGTAAAAAACACTACCTGGACTGATAAAAACTTAGCCTTATTTCCCGATACAGAAACTACACGAGGGCAAAAACATTTACGGGAACTTATGGCATTATTACCCAAATTTCGCGCCGTCATGCTATACTTTATCAACCGAGAAGATTGCACAGAATTTGCTCCCGGAGATAGGGCAGACCCTAAGTATGGAGCACTCCTCAGACAAGCATATCAATTAGGTTTAGAAGTATTACCCTGCCGATTCGCAATTTCTCCAAAAGGTATCCGTTATTTAGGTTTGGCAACCCTAAAACTTGGCGAATAAACTTCACTTCTTCAACCTAACATAAGCAGTCATCTTAACTTTCATCATCAACCCAAATGAATATTTCACTATTTGCAATTCCTCTTATTTCCATTAGCTTAACTAATGGTTTTAATTGCCATTGTTTTCATAAATACGAGAAAATATAGATTAAAATCCTCTACCCTAAGGTAGATTTTTAGACAACCCATTAAATAAAATTTGACTATTTAAAACTATGGATTTGATATTTTGAGACTTTAGATAGACAAAAATTCTTCGGTGAAAGCTATATATTCTAAGGTGTCAAGCTAATTACTAGCTCAAATGAACAATTAAGGGTATAATAGGGGGGAGAAATAAAATACCTTGAAGTTGACCTTTATATTCGGGAAAAAGTGATTGACATAATCAACAACCTATTGCCCAATAGAAAACCAAATTCATTTATGCCCCATTTTAAATAGCAAAAATAACTGAATCTCAATTGAGGTGATATCTCTGTTTGCATATATCACTCACAGCTAAAACTCAAACGTAATTAGCTCGCTTTGCTGCGGATTTAGAGAAAAATTATGACATTTTACCTACCATTATCTCAAGAGATAATTACTCAAAATGCAGATTTATCTCTAAAATTCCCATCAAACAACAGACTTCTTCCAGAAATAAAACAATAGGGATAGCATGAAAGATTCTTTGACAACCATTCATCTTTCTCCCTTGATTCCTTATTGCAAACCTTATCGCTGTAATAAGTCTGATATCCCTAAGCAGCTTTCATCTATGCATCACAGGATATAGCTGCATTTAGATAATTTTTTAGGAGTTCAATAAAATGCGGATTGCTCAAATTGCACCACTATGGGAAACTGTTCCTCCACCAGCCTATGGCGGGATAGAATTAGTAGTGGCATTACTCACAGATGAGCTGGTACGTCGAGGACATGAAGTGACTCTATTTGCATCAGGAGATTCCACAACCCTAGCTCAATTAGAATCAGTTCATCCCCGCGCTCTGCGACTCGATCCAACTGTGAAAGAATGCGGTATCTACGAGATGCTACAACTGAGCAGTGTCTATGAAAAAGCGCAGGAATTTGATATTATCCATTCCCATATGGGATGTGCAGCTTTACCCTACGCCGGACTGGTGAAAACACCTACAGTTCATACTCTCCATGGCATCTTTACCCCAGACAATGAAAAGATGTTTACCCATGCCAAAAATCAGCCCTATGTGAGTATTTCTGATGCTCAACGGGAAGGAAGATTAGGATTAAATTGTGTGGCAACGGTTTACAATGGCATTGATATTAATAGCCACAAATTCTACCCCCAACCAGACGCAACTCCTTACTTAGCATTTTTAGGTCGTATCTCCCCAGAAAAAGGTCCCCATTTAGCCATCGAAATTGCCAAAAAATCGGGATGGCAGTTAAAAATGGCGGGTAAAGTAGATGTGGTCGATGTAGAATATTTTGAGCAAGAGATTAAACCCTATATTGATGGGGAACAAATCCAGTATTTAGGAGAGGCAAATCATACCCAAAAGAATGCTTTGATGGGTGGTGCAGTGGCAACTCTATTTCCTATCACCTGGCGTGAACCCTTTGGGTTAGTTATGGTAGAGTCAATGGCAGCAGGAACTCCCGTGATTGGGATGAATTTAGGCTCTACAGCAGAAGTCATTGCCCATGGTAAGAGTGGTTATATCTGCGAAAATATCGATGACTGCATTCATGCAATTGATTTAGCAGTGAAATTGAACCGTCATCAAGTTCGAGAATACGTTGAGAAACGTTTTGGTGTCAAACAAATGGCAGACGGTTATGAAGCTGTTTACCGACAAATTTTGCAAGGCAAATTTATCAAGAATGGACATTTACGGAGTGCAGTAATTACCGGTGCGTATAACTAGATAATTAATCTAGTTAGTTTGGAGTCTCGACTTTCTCAAAAAGTCGGGATTCTCTCAATTTACCACAGTCAATTTAACGCCAGTCGTATAAGGCAATAATATCATCCCGACTAAAACCGGCTTGATTATCCTTATGCATGGCAACTCCGGTGACTTCTGCACGAAATCCTCGGTCATTCATGATACAGTAAGCATCATGATGGCTAGTGTTAATACCAGTGATAAGCTTTACCATTCCACTTTCAAGGGTGAAAGCTTCGCATTCTTGAAGTAATTCTTGAAAAGAAAAGTTTTGCTGATGGTCAGGTCTAACTGTAGCAAATTTGATGTAGCAAGTATCGCTTCCTGCTTCCGTATTCGCTCCACAATGACAAAGGGCGAATCCGAGCAAACCTTGATCATCCCACAGTAAAATTGTATCACCTAATTTTTGCTCTTGGATAGCGGTGATTTCCTGGGTGAGATTTAACCCTGGGTAGATAGTATCAGCTAACTGAGAACAAGCTTTGAGAGATTCCTGACGTTGTGTTTCTGTAAGTTGTCTGTATCTGCAAGACTGTAACTGACTTTTGGAAGCAAACTGAAGAGATTTAGACATTACCGGAATCAAAAATCTGGGGTAGAATCCAAATTTCTGATATAGTCTATGGTGTTTGGGACTATTGGTAAAAGTGAATAAGCCAGCATAGTCTATATTCCACTCCACAAAATACTCCATCACAGCCTGAACTAGATTTTGTGCTATACCTTGATTCCAGTAGTCAGGGTGTACACTCAGGGGACCGAAAAATCCAAAACTACCCCATCTAGTTGCTAAGTTTGTCCCTACAAGCTGTTCGTTAATTATTGCTGCAAAAGCTCCTGTTGGCTCTGTTTTCCAACGATGGTGAATATAGCTAGCATCACCCATAAATTGAGTCGGTTCAGGTAATCCGATAAAAGTACCAAAGGCAAGCCGAAATATATAGTCAGCTTGTTCTATTTCTTCTGCCTGTAAGTTACGAATATCCATAAAAATAATAAAAAAAATATTAAATTTACACTGATACTAATATTTTACTTTCTATGCTTATCATCTCAGCAAATTTACCAATCCACAATACCATGTTAGCTGATTAGCTTCTTTCATAAATTCTCAGTTTTTGAACTGGTAATTGCTGCTTTTTAGATAGCTTTTAGCAGACTCAAACCATTGATAATGTTAACATTTGTAGAGATTTTCATCCTATCTATCTTTAGAGAGAGGAAAACATTTATAACTTTAATTATCCTGAAAGATTCCTACCAGGATGGATGCAGTATACTTCGGCTTTATTTTCTGAGAAAATAAAAATATCTTTCCGGAAGTACTGACAATCATGTTGGGTATATGTTGTGTGCTGAACGATATTAACCTTACCGTTAGACACATCAGGTATTGTATGCGTTGAGGAACTAGTAATGAAAAAGATAATTCGATTTCTATCACGTTTGATCGGCTTAGAAACAGAAGAGTCCAGACTTAACGATTCTTATAAGCACTAATTTCTTTTGGGGATTGAGGCGAAATAGCGACAATTGAGTGAGTTCCCTGAATTATATATCGTCTTCATCCCCCATAGAATTGTATATTGGATTATATATTTGTCTTGATTTTTAGAAATATTTGTAACGTTGAATTAAAAATCTGTAACTATTAGATTCTTAGGGGTTTTCAGAGTTGATGGTATTTGTAAACAATTCAAATAGCTCAGGCTTCCACCTTTGACAAAGATGCGGGAATCTGGTTGAGAAAAATAAGCGAGTTGAATTCAACTTCCTAGCCTTTGTAAAACTGCCATATCTTCATCATCTAATTCTACGGGTGTACCGCTACGAATTAATTCGGCAAAGTCTTCATTGGGAACCATCACAGTTAAAGCATACAATCTCCCCGAACCTGTATTTTCAATCACGTGGGTTCCCATGGCTGGTACTAAGAGACTATCACCTGTTTTGATGGGTATACTTTTGCCATCACAGATTGCCCTACCTTCACCCTGAAGAATGAAAAACATTTCCACTGCTAACTGGTGACGATTAGGTGGGGTTTTACCACCAACATCGAAAATTTCCACACAACAAGTTAGAGATGTGTTGGCGATCGCGGGATCGAAAACAATTGCCAAACGGTTGGTATCATGGGGACTGATACGATAGGCTTGATAATCTCTGGGAGATTTAATTACAGGGATAACGCAACAGTTGAACATAGGGAATGAGTGGTGAGGTGAGTAATGAGTAATAAGTGGTGAGTAGTGAGGAATGAGTAATGGGGATTTATAAATTCTCACCTGTCATTTAAAGCAGTTAGCACCCTGGAAGAATCAGTCACAAATCCAAAACACTGCTGCACGTTATATAGTGTTGCCAACCAACAATATTCCGGGGATGTGGTTGCGGTACAATCTTTCACCAAGATGCAGTCATAACCCAAAAAATTCGCATCACACAGAGTTGTCATTACACATTGATCGGCATTTACTCCTGCAAATAAAATAGTAGTCCTGCCCAAATTTCGTAAAATACTATCCAAGGGAGTATCCCAAAATCCACTCATCCGGTATTTATCTATACAAATATCTTGTGGTTGCTGTTCCAACTCATCCACCACCGCAGCTGCCCAACTACCCGCCATCAAGACTGGTGCATCATTCTTTGGTAGGGGATCGCCTAAACCTATCCCTTCTCCCGTAGGATTATATACATGGTGAATACCCGCACTAATATTCATTAAATCTGGGCGGTTCCCCCAATTCAACCAGATTACTGGTATATTTCGGACTCGCAAAGCAGGCAATAAAGTCTGTAATGGTGCAATGGGAGTACGAGCAGGGGCGACATCAACACCAATTTCTGCTAACCAGCCATGGGGGTGACAGAAGTCATTTTGCATATCAATCACAATTATGGCAGTTCTTACCAAATCAATCTGCAAAGTTTTGCTTTCTGTGGTTAAGATCACAGGTTGTGGAGGAATGGGAGGACGGGTAATATCTGCAAAGGATGCATTTACCGCCCAAGCGTTAGGTGCAATACCTAATTTGTACAGAGGTGAGTTCATAAAACACCAGAAAAATATAGAGACAAAAATTAACTTTTCAATCTCTGATTGCCCAAATAACTACCAGCTTTTATTCTTGTAGCGTAGAATCCTCAAATAAGTTGAAATACTTAACTTAAGGTTAAACATTGTGAAATTTACTCTCCAAAAAGCTCTAATTCCCGTAACTGATGGCTACAGTACGGTTGATGTCCAAATTCAAGATGGTTTGATTACCGCAGTTGGCAGCAATTTAGAGGTGATTGGTACGGCGATTCCGGCAGAAAATAAACTTTTATTACCAGGTTTTGTGAATGCTCACACCCACTCCTCGGAAATGTGGCAACGGGGTTTGATGTCCATGTTTCCCCTAGAATTATGGTTGGCAGAACTTTACGATTTTGCCCCCCTAGATATGGAGAAAATCTATCTGAGTGCTGTGGGTACGGGGGTAGAAACCTTGCTTTCCGGTGGTACTTGCGTTGTGGATCACATGGTTTTGATACCTGGTAAAGAATTAGAGGCGATCGCCACAGCAGCACGTGCATATTCTGAAGTGGGTATACGTGCAGTCATTGCACCTCTGATTCAAGATGAATCCCTCACTGCGGGTATTCCCTCCGGAGAGACAGAGCAAACCCACGCACCCTATTTTCGTTCTACCCAGGCAACTTTAGATATTATCGAGGCAGCAGCCCAAGAGTTCCATCGTCCCGAAGCTGGAATTTACATTGCTGTGGCTCCTACGGGAATTCAACTCTGTTCCGATGCTTTGTTTACTGGTTGTATTGCGTTGAGTGAGAAATATAACCTCTGTCGTCACTCTCACCTGTTAGAAACCAAAGCACAGGAAAAACTCGCAGAGGAAAAATATGGTTGTACTGCCGTGGAACACCTGCATCGTCTAGGTTATTTAGATTACCGCACATCCCTAGCTCATTGTGTCCACCTCACCGCACAAGATATTGAAATTTTGGCAGCAACTCGCTCCACAGTCGTCCATAATCCCTTGAGTAACCTGCGTTTAGGTAGTGGCATTGCCCCTATTTTAAAATATCGCCAAGCCGGGGTGAATGTATCTTTTGGTTGCGATGGAGCATCCAGTAATGATTCTCAAGATTTGCTAGAAGCGATAAAAATTGGTTCGATTTTGCACAATATTACAGATGCAGATTATCTACATTGGATTACACCCCGTCAAGCGGTAGAAATGGCTGCTCAGGGAGGTGCCATGGGAATTAATTTAGCAGATGAATTAGGTTCTGTGACTGTGGGGAAAAAGGCAGACTTAGTATTGTATGATTTAACTAATTTATCTTTGTTACCCCGTACTGACCCTATTGGTTTGTTAGTTTTAGGTCGTCCTAGTCATGTAGTCTCCCATGCTTGGGTAAATGGTAAACAAGTGATTGCTGAAGGTAAATTCCAAACTATAGATGTGGATAATTTACGACAACAATTATTTGATCATAGTCATTGGCAAGCTACACGCAAATCACCAACCGTAGCAGAAATTGAATCCCATTATCGATTTGTTATGGGTTTGTAGAATCATAGGATGTGGGGGAAAGAAAGCAGGGAACAGGGTATTTTTTCTATTATCCTTTACCATAACCCCCCTCCGAAAACAATGGTAAACTGACAACTCAGGGCAGGCTTTATACCATAGCAGTAATTTTGGTTATAAATTTCCTAGCATGAATATTCAGAAGATATAGGAAATGTTTGGAATATAGAAAGGCGATCGCCATCTCAAACTTACACAAACAAACGCAATAACTCCGTTAAGCTCCGCTAACGCATAACTCCACAAATTCAACAAATGCAAACTGACTAGCCTCCAGAGTATCGCCCTCCATGGTATGATTTAGTAAGGAGACAAAGTAAGGAATTAAAGTAATGGCTATCACAACCATCACGACAAAAGGACAAGTAACTATTCCTAAAGAAATTAGAGACTACCTAAATATAGATACAGGTAGCAAGGTTGATTTTGTGATTGATGAAAATGGAATAGTTACACTTATTCCTTTGAATGTTCCTGTTCAAAGTTTATCCGGGATTTTGCATCGTCCAGGAATGAAAACCGCAACTTTAGAAGAAATGGAAATAGCAATTAAAGAAGGTTCAAGTGATTGGAGTTGATACAAATATTTTAGTGCGCTACCTAACTAAAGATGATGAGCAGCAGTGGCAGAAAGCTGTGGAAATTATCGAAGGTGGAGAGCAATGTTTTATTGCTAATATAGTTCTGTGTGAATTGGTTTGGGTTTTGCGGGGTAAGCCTTATGAATTCAGTAGGTCAGAAATTGGTAAAACTATAGAAATGATGTTGCAATGTCCAGTTTTTGAGTTAGAAAATAGCTCTGTAGTTTATCAAGCATTGCACCGTTTTCAGCAAGGAAAAGCTGATTTTTCTGACTATTTGATTGGTGCGATCGCACAACAATTGGGTTGCAGCAAAACCGTAACATTCGATCGAAATTTAGCAGATAATAAAGGATTTAAGTTGTTGTCGTAATAACGCGAAGCGTCAAACCTCTGGCTTATTGCACTCCCACATAAACCCTTAAAAACATAATGCGAACTGACAAGTCAGCGCTTCGCTATCGCTGATTTCTTGCACATCAAGTTGCTGTTATTGTGTCAAATCGTCAAGTTTTGCCAATATTTTTAAGCCTTCTTCCCGGTTTCCTGTTGCAGCCATTACTTTAAATCTAGTATGGGTATCAAATTCTGCTAAAGCGATGGTAGATAATTCTTCAATTAGCTTATTGATACTTATTCCCCTGGATTGAGCCAGTTCTTTTAATCTTGTGTGTTTGTCATCTGGTAAACGGATAGTTAAAGTACCCATTTTCTTAACTCCTAATGATTTCTTCGGGTTTTAATATTGATAAATTCGGAAATAGTAATTCAGCACTTTGAAAATCCTTGATGTTGTTAGTAGCGATAATTTCTGCATTACCAGCAACAGCTAACTCAATTAAGTGATTGTCAGCTTCATCTTTTAAATTTGGTCGCCATAGGTAGTAAATAGAAACCCATTGGCTGACGCTCATTAAGGAAGCAAGCAAAGCAGAAATTTCTGTGAGACTTAAAGGACATTTGGCTATAATTTCCGGACGCTGTATGACTGATTCATACTCAGAAAATAAAGCGTTTCCCATCAAATGCAAATATTCCCCTTGTAAACAGCGTCGAATTAGTTCTCTACTCGGTCCGCTTGAGCCAATAAGAGCGCTAATAAAGACGCTGGTATCGATCACAATCTTAATTGGCATGGAGGTATGATAGCATATACGCTATCAAAAATGCGAACTGACAAGTCAGCGCAAGTTATCACACTCCCCACAACTCCCACAAACCGCGATCGCTGATTCCTTACACATCAAGATGATCTAGAAATTTTCTGTATAATTGGACTGTCGATTGAAAGAAGAAACTTAAAATGGCAACTAATATCTCTTTAGAAGAACGGCTTGCAGCAGTAGAATCTGCGATCGCCCAGTTGCAAAAGCAAATATCGACCCCCCAAACAACCAATTGGTTACAAAAAATCACCGGCTCTTTTAAAGATGAGCCCGCTTTTGAAGAGGTGCTTGCTTATGGGAAAGCAATCCGTCAAGGGGATGAGTCTATTCTCGAAGTGCAAGCCGACGAGGTATGAAATATTTATTAGATACAGATCATCTCAGTATTCTTCAACGTCAAACTGGGCAAGATTACATCAATATTTCGGCACGTATGGCTCAATATCCGTTATCAGATTTTACCGTGTCTAGTGTAACATTTCACGAATAAGTACTGGGCTGTCATGCTTATATCAATCGCGCTCAAAACCCAGATGATGTTGTGAAAGGATACGAAATGATGGCACAACTTATTGATAATTTTAAAGTATTGCCTCTTATTTTATTCGACCGTAATGCATCTGCGGCATTTGAGCAATTACATTCACAACGAATTAAGCTGGCAAAAATGGATGCACGAATCGCTTCAGTTGCTTTATCCCGTGGCTTAGTTCTGCTAACCCGCAATCATCGAGATTTTAGTAAAGTAGCAAGACTAATGATTGAGGATTGGACGATAGCCTTATAGTAGAAAATATACAGCAAAGCGATCGCCATTCCCAAAACTTCCCTAATAACGCGATCGCCACCCCTACAACCCAAACCGCGATCGCTCTACTCTCCAGCTAATTGTAGTAATTCTGCATACAACTCTTCTCGAATCCAGAAGCCATTAGCAATCAAATCGTCTAATAATGGCTGTATGGTTGAAACTAACCCCTGTTGTTTGGCTGCCAGCAATATACCCAATATTCCAGTTACCCGAAGACCTAACTTAATTGCTTCCTTTCGACCTCTTCGTTCATCTACAATTAAGCGATCGGCATTTAATTCCACAGCAAGGGTAATCGCTTCAGCCTCACCGATGTCTAAATTATTCTGTAAATTTTGAAACAAAGTATTATTAGTGATACTGCAAATTTGAATCCAATTTACGGATTTAATTGCTAAAACTGCCGGGTCTGTATCACCAGAGTTAAGAATCTCCTGATGAACTGCTGTAGGAATAATTACATTGCCGTAAAGTTGTTGCAATAATTCTAACTGACCGATTGCAGCTAAATTGCTAATAGGTGATGTATCACTAACTATAATCATCGCCAATTATTTTCTGACAAACTTTTGACATCTTCCCTGAGTTCGGCAATATCGTAATGCAGAGGTATTTGACGACTTGCAAGTAATCTTTGAAACTGAAGTTGATTCATTTTTGCAAAGCGACTTGCTTGACCTAGAGTAAATTTTTCCTTTTGAAACAGCATAACAGCAATTTCAGTCAGCAACTCAGCCTCTGACATTTGGGTTGTTTGCAATACTTCATCCGAGATAATGATACTCATAAATTTTGAGATTAATGGGGGATTATAAATACTAGGATAGGCGATAACTCCGTTAAGCTGCGCTAACGCACACTCCATAAACCTAAAAGCGCGATCGCACCCTCAAAACTCCCAAAATGCGATGATCTCAAAAATTAATTACGAATTACGAATTACGAATTACGAATTGATTTGTCTTCCCTTTTTCACTTCAACCCCAATCTTTTCCTAAATTCCTCATCATATATTGCCTTTTCCCAATTATTGGCAGCTTTCACTTGCTCTGGTGTGAGGTTTTGAACATATCTTAAGTCAGAGCCTTCCAGGTTAGCATTAGTGAGGTTAATACGATGAAAGTCAGAAAATTTAAAATCAAAATAACTCAAGTCAGAATCACTGAGGTTTGCACCAGGAGCAATTAAAAGCATTTTCTCCTTGGCTGGGTCAAAGTTTTTAGGCAATTTTGTTTCTTGGTCATAAACAGAATTTTCAAAGTTAGCATTGGTAATTTTTGCATTTCTTAAATCAGCCCCCCGAAGATTCGAGTAGCTCAAATCAGTGCAAGCTAGTTCGTTGCATCTGATATCTGCACCATTAAGATTTGCTCCCGCGAGAACGGCATTACTTAGAATCGCACCACTTAGAGATGCATTACTTAAATTTGCACCACTTAAGTCTGCTGCATTAAGAAAAGTAAGTGTAAGATCGGCATTATTTAAATCAGAACTTGAAAGATCCGCATCACTGATGTCAGCACCACTCATATCGGAATCACTTAAATTTGCACGATTCAAATCAGCATAATTCAATTCAGCAGCTCTTAACGTCGAATTGCTTAAATTGGTACGAGTAAAGTTTACACCGTTGAGACGAGCATAACTAAGGTTTGTATTACTAAGGTCTTCATCATAAAATAAAGGGCAATCTCCAAAGAAAGAAGTTGCTATAGGATTAGGAATCCATTCCCACTGTTGTTTTTCCCAACACCCTTCAGTAAGTATTTCAAGTGCTGATCTTACTCCTTGTTTTTTATCTTTAATCGTTGTCCACGCATCGGTGTATGTTTGCTGTCTCTGATACGGAATAATAAACACTATAGAAATCAAAAGGGTAACAACTACAAAGCCAGTGTTTTTTAAAAATCCAATAAATAAATTATTTTGACTTGTTTGGATAAACTCTTTTGTCAAATTTGAAAGCATTGATTTATTAACTTCCTCTTTAAGCCATGCTTTCGCAATTTTTAACTGTCTTCCTCGCAATAAATAATCTCTAGCTTTCCCTTGATTGCTCCATTCCTGTGCCGCAGTTTCAATTTTCCGCTTTTCTCTCAACCGATCGCGGTTCTCATCCAACCATTTTCGCAACAGCAACCAATGACGAATCAATGCTTCATGGGCTACATCTACAAATTCTTCTTGGGTGACAATTAAACGCGCATCTGCCAATTTTTGCATTACCTGCTCAACATTGCTGGATGTCACCAAATCCCGCAATAAAACCCGTCTCCGCGTATCCTCCGTTCCCTCTCCCAACTGCGTCAACTCTAAAAAAATCCGCTTTGCTGCTTCCTGTTCCTCCCCTGACAAACCCTCGTAAACCTCGGTTGCACGTTGTTGTAGGGTTCCTTTCACCCCACCCAAACGGGTATAAGCAGCTAGGGTTAATGTATCTTTTGAAGCCCCCCTTACCAAGGGGGGTTGGGGGGTGCGCTGTCCCCATAATTCCGTCAGGGTATATTGCAACAACGGTAAAAAACCCGGAGAATCAGCCACATCGCTAATTATCTGCTCCACTAATTCCGATTCCAGGGCTAATTCTACCTGCTTTGCGGGTGCGGTAATTGCTTGTCGCAATTCTGACCGACTCATGGGGGTAACTGTGAGTAAATTATCCTGAATTTTTGCCGCTAGTTCGCCATATTCCGCACATTTACCAAAAAAATCTGCTCGCATGGTCAACACCAAGCAGAGTTTATCACCGCACCGTTGCAAACCAGTCAATAAACAATCGAAAAATTGTTGTCGTTCTTTCCTATCAGTACAAAGGGTAAAAACCTCCTCAAATTGGTCTACCAGCAAGACGACTCGCGGGGTATCAACAACGGTAATTAATTGGGAAAAACCACCCCCGGCAATCAATGCTTCTGCTTTTTGTAACTGGGATGCGCGTTCAATATCCGATAAACCAACACTCACAAAAGCCCGTGCTAAACTCTGCAAGGGATGCTCACCAGGTTGAAAAATCTTGATTTGCCAGGTGTCACTCCCCGATAAGCGTTTACCTTGCTGCAATTGATACAGCAATCCCGCCCTCACCACACTCGATTTACCGCTTCCCGAAGCACCCAAAACCGCGAGAAAGTTACTTACCCGGACTTTTTCTAGTAATTGGTCTGTGAGTGCTTGCCGACCGTAAAAATATTGAGCATCTTCCTGAGTAAAGTCAAAATATCGTAACCCGCGATAGGGGCAAATCGAACTCGTCACCCCATTCTCAGCTACTTCCTTAATTGCTTCCTGGGTGTGGGTGAGGTGAATAATCCCGCCAGAATTAGCGAATATAGGACGCTGGGGAAATCTGGCAATATTTTGGTCAATAACATCCACCACAGTATAGTTTGTGACCTGTCTATTTTTCGGTTCCAAAGCCTGTAGCAGCGCTGTGGTGAGGACACTATGATTTGTGCCAATTTCTTCAAAAGCTGGCTCAAACTCCCGTGAAGCGGCAATAAAACACCTATCTCTACCTTTTCCCCTATCCCCCGGATCGGCTTCGGCAAAGTTAAGTAATTCCCCACTGTAACAACAATCTAGCCAAATTATTTGCTGTCGAACCTCGCTTTCTTGCAACAATTCCCGCAACCATTTCAACCGCAAACCCCAGTTACCCCCATCTGGATTCGTATCACTGGTAGCTAAAAATCCTTCTTGAATACCTTGATTTTTCCGCAACCCATGACCAGAAAAATACAGAAGCGCAGTGTCAGGAATATTTCTGCCTTCTGGTTTGAATAATTGAACGATCGCTGCTTCTAATTGAGTTAAAGTAACTTTTCTTCCAAGTGCCACTCTAGGAATATTATTTTCCTTATCGGGAGTCACAGGTAGCCGTGTAACGTTAAACTCACCGTAGTTTTCCAAAAGTTTTGCTACTGCTTCCGCATCCTGTGCAGGTGCTGTCAAATTACTCAGACGCTCGTAACCATAGGTATTAATGCCAACAACTAAAGCGTCTCGACTCATAGCAGCAAGCTCTTACTTAGTTTTGTAGAGTAATGATTTAACTTATACAGCTACAAAATATTTACCATGGTTTCCAAGTAATTTTGCTGGAATCCTGTTTTAATTAGTAATTATTTTTCCTTTTATTAACTCAATCCTTCCTATGACAAACCTCACACCCATCCAACTCGATGACAATACAATCATCTACATCGAAGCGTCGGAAGATGTAAATATTGCCCCTATCGCAACAGAAGAGGAGGAAGAAGAGGGTTTAAATGAAAAGGGAATGAGTCCGGAAGCAATCCGCAAGCAAATGGCGCAAAATTTCCAAGCTGTTCAAGGTACAATTCGCGCTTACACAGTTTATACATTGAATGCATTTAAGCAAATGCCACTTAAAAATGCCAATGTCGATAAAGTTACCTTAGAATTTGGCATCGAATTGGGTGGAGAAGCGGGAGTTCCCTATGTGACGAAAGGCACCGCCAAAAGCAATATGAAGATTACCGTGGAATGTTCCTTTCCCAAGGAAAATCAGTAATAGATGATGGGGATTGACTATTGCCAGCTAAAAGTTAACACAAAATATCTTTGCCTTTCCTCTTAATCCCTCTACAATATCAACCATGTCTGAATCAAAAATCACAGCAAAAATCAAACTATTTGCTGCCTATCAAGAAGCTTACGGAGTTCCAGAATTAACCCTAGAGTTAGCGGAAAATACGACGGTAGAAATGGTGCGCGATCGCCTAATCTCAGAGCATCCCCAATTGGCTTACCTCAAAGATATTACCCGTTTTGGCGTAAATTTAGAATTCGTTCCACCGGATACAATCATTCACCCTGGTGATGAAATTGTCTTAATTCCTCCAGTTAGTGGAGGGTAGGGAGTAGGGAGTAGGGAGTAGGGAGTAGGGAGTAATGAGTAATGAGTAGAGAGTAATGAGTAAAAAAGAGTTCGACGGTTCTAGCCAACGATTAAAAATCGCCGTCTAATAGCTGAAGTCCTCTACAAGAGGACTGATAGCAAAGGATTCAATTTGTATTTCGAGTCCATTTTTAATGGACTTTGGATATGAGATGGGGATTTATAATCCCCGTTGGGACAGGTTTTTATCGATTTATCCAAGTATCCAAGCTCATCGAACTCACTTACGTTACCGTTTCTCTAAATTCCAGCTACAGATAATTCTCTCCCTGCTTCCTTACTGTCTATATGTAGCTTTATTTTGGAGAATTAGTTTCTTTCCTACTTCACTTTGCCTCGGAATCTGACAAAACCGTAGGAACCCGCAGGATTACCGGAACTAGTCGCATTAGGTAGGGTTCCCAAATCTACTACTACTGCACCATTAGTATTCGCACCACCGCATTGAATTCCAGGGTAAACAGTACTGGGTTCCACACCAGGGGGGAAGTACTGACCAATGTCACCATCTTGCACATTTGTCAAGCTTTGCAGTGTGCCATTGTAGAGGGTAATGATACCGCGATCGCTACCAGATATTCCACCGGGAGCAGCATTGGGATCGCCAGATTTCGCAGTTGGAATAAAAGTGGTGTTATTCGGAACGCGATCGCAGAATCGCACCTTATTCGCCTCACTGTCACCCGTGGAAATAAAATAAATCGTATATTCAATTTCATCACCCGGTTTCACATTCCCCCCATTAGTTCCACCAATTAAGAAACTACTAGGGTTAAGCCATTTATCAGTATCAGGGCTAGGATATTGGGGAGGTTTAGGAGCTAGGCTGGGTTCAATAGTATTATCATCGTAGGGATTGCTCGGCTCATTAATATACCCTGCTAAATTAGTACCACCGTTATTAGTAATACCATTCACCGCCGTAATTCGCTTCACCAGCAATACATTCGGATTACCACCCACAGTATTAATATCTTCAGACTTATTCGTTGTAAATTCTGGGTCAGTCACCGTCGCAGGTAAGTCAACGGTAGCAACATTCTTGATTTCAGTACCCTTACTGACATTATCATTAACTTTGGCATTGACCACAATAGTCGCCTTACCACCTGCTAACAAAGTCAGACTTGTAAATACATTACCCGTACCAGATTCCACAGCACAAGCAGAGCCAGAGGTTGCACTACAAACCCAATCAATAAAAGTCAAACCTGTTGGTGCATTATCAGTTAATTCCACACCTGCAACGTTGTCCCATTGACTACCTGTGGCGGGTTTGGCATTTTCCACAGTAATTGTATACTGAGTCGTCTGACCAGGAGCAACAAACTTCTTATTATCAGTTTTACTGACAATCACATCCGCAATACCCAAAACAGTTAGAGTTTTCTTAACTAAATTACCATTCGTCACCTGCTCCGCAGAGTTTGCAGATATGGTTGCTGGTAATTGGTTTGTCAAATTCCCCGCAAACTTAGAAGTTACATTCACAGACATGACACAGACTGTGCCAGCTTGAATATTAGCACCAGTCAGAATAAACTGATTACCACCTGGTACTGCGGTGAAAGTCCCTCCACTACAACCTGTACCCGTCAGAGTAGGATTAGGATTACTCGTCAACTCCATACCTAGGGGTAAATTATCTGTGAGTGAAACTCCAGTCAGCGCGATCGCGTCAGGTTCATTATTTTTAATATCAATATTCAGTCGAGAAGTCCCGTTAGGGTTAATTCCCTGCGGTGAAAAATCCTTATTTAAATTCAATTTCGCAGCAGTTGCTTTAATATCAGCAGTTGCAGCAAACTCGTTTGTCACCCCCTGAGTAGTTGTTAAGTTTTGAGCAGGGATAGTATTGGTTCTCGTTCCTGCTGTATTCGGTACCCGGATATCAACACTAATCGTACAACTTGCACCCGACAAACTACCATTAGTCAAGGAAATAGTTGAACCACTAGCATTGACAGTACCACCACAGTTATTGACAACATTAGGTGTCGAATCAACGGTATGTCCACTCGGAAGATTATCACTGAGATTCACCCCTGTGAGTGCAGGTGCATCAGCATCTCGATCTAGTTTAATAGTTAAGCGAGTTTTTCCACCCACAGCAACGGCTGGAAGACTAAAAGACTTGCTAACAGTTGCAGCACTCTTGATATCAATACTTGCCTTAGTCTTAATTGCATTATCACCAATATTAGTTTTTAACTCACCTTCATTGATAGTATTAGTGTGGGAACCTTTGGGAGCAGTCAGACTCACTTTCACAGGTACGGTAATTGTACAGAAACCTGGATTGGTAGTAGTACCAGCAGGAATTGTTCCCCCAGTCATCTGAATCAGCGTTGTACCTGAGGTATTATTCAACGTTCCACCACAGGTAGTACTAGAAGAACCAGAAGCAATGGTAAAAGCTGGATTACTATTATTAAAGTTTGTCCCCATGGTCAACAAGTCATCTTTGAAAGATGTAATACTGACACTAGAAGACTGAGTATTTAAAAGTTTAATCGTCAGGGTAGTTTCCTGTCCCTGGGTGCGTGTCGCATCAGAAAAAGACTTTTGTACTTGTACCTTCCCATTCAGAGACAGAGTTGCCTTCGCCTCAAAAGGATTATTACCCAGAGATGTCTTCAAGTTTGCCGCAGGAACTGTATTGACAACTTGACCATCATAGGCATTCCCACCTTGACCAGTTAAATCATCAGCTTTAATCTTAACTTTAATAATACAAGAACCCTTGGTGATGTTAGGTGCAGTTCCTGTTGCTGCGGGAATTGTCCCACTATTCATTTCAATCAAAGTCCCACTGGCATTTACTGTCCCGCCACAGGTAGTACTTTCACTTCCAGCAACAACAGTATAACCTGTGCCCATGGTCGTCAAGTTATCTTGAAAAGATGTAATAGTTGCAGGATTACTATCAGAGTTAGTCAGGGTAATAGTTAGCTCTGTTTCCTCACCGCGAATAATTTGACTGGGAGCGAAGCTTTTACTGACTCCGACTGGGGCTAAAACATTTAAATTTGCACTGGCACTGTTATATTTAATCCCATTAAAATCTCCTGCCGTGATGTTATTGGTATAGGTTCCTAGTTTTGTAGAAGTCACCTGAGCTTTAATTTTACAAGAACCAGAACCTACTCCCACAGGTGCAGCAGGGATAGTACCCCCAGTTAACCTAACTTGAGTTGCGGTAACAGTTGCCGTACCCCCACAACCGTTTGATGTGATGCTCAGGGGTTTAACATCTGTCGGCATAACATCAATTAAATCCGCGTTAGTAATTGCCGCACTATTATAGTTTCTGATAGTAATCGTTAATTCAGAAGTTTCCCCCCCTTGAATCGTACCAGGGTTAAAAGATTTAGCGATTTCTGCGGCTGTTTGGACTTTGATTGTCGCAGTTAAAGGACTAGTATTAGTGATTCCTTCCTTAGTTTTGAGGTTATTTGCAGGAATCGTATTTGTCACATCCGTGTTGCGGACATTGGTAGCATCAGTAGCTTCTAGGTTGACTTGAATGGTACAGGAACTTTTGGCAGTGATTGTACCATTCGCCAGGGCAACGATTGTACTACCTGCTGTTGCTGTCACGGTTCCACCGCAACTGTTGGAAATCGCTGGGGTTGCAGCAACTTTTGTCCCTGAGGGCAAATTATCGGTTAATTCCGCTTCCGTCAAATCAAACAAATTCGGGTTATTCAGAGTAATAGTCATCGTCGTCGGTGTACCATTCCCATGAAGAACCGCAGTAGAAAAGGACTTACTACCCGTCACAGATCTTATGGGTTCAACAACGAGTGTCGCGTTTGCTTCATCAGCATTTTTCTCCGTGTTACCATCCTGGGAACCTGTTAACCCATTGACAGGAATAATATTGACGTAGGTTTGGGTATTCGTTGAGGAAACTTTGGAGGTGACATCAATGGTAATGGTACATTTGCCTGCAACAGTGGTACTTGCAGGAATTATGCCACCTGTCAAGACAATACTTGTACCTCCTGGGGTTGCTGTCAGAGTTCCATCGCAACCATTAACGATATTTGGGATGTCAGCCACTACTACCCCTGTAGGTAGGTTATCTGTAAAAGTAGTGTTTGTTACTTGTGTTGGTTTGTTATTGAACAGTTCGATAGTCAGCTTGGATATCTGATTGGGATTGATGTTGGTAGGGCTAAATTGTTTATTTATGGATACCTTTGCCCACGCATCGCCAGCGAAGAGGAGTACCCAACCGCAGGCTAATCCTAGGGATGTGTATCGAATAATTTTTGGTTGTAGTAGGTGTAATGCTTTTATTTCTTTAAATATGGATTTCATGGACTATGTATTAAGTACTAATAAATATTGGTTTTTCTGTCAGGATAATTACGTATATGTTGCCCAGAATTGACAAAAATCTATCACTTTCCCCAAATAAAACTGGTTGATAGATACCAGACTTTTTGAAAAAGTTGAGTATTTGCCTACTACTCTGATGTATTAATTTTGATAGTTGACTGCGGCTTATCCGCTTGCTCAAGTCAGGGAGCGAGACGCTCACACATTTTTTACCCATCACCACCGGGAATTCCCTGAGAGATAGGTTCTGTTTTACCTTTCTAGTTGTAAGTCGCTTTCTTGGACGATAACTTCTATACCCCGGATGTCTTGAAAGATAAATTCCACACGACGATTTCTCGCATGATCAAGTTTGCTAGTTCCAGGAGTTTGCAATTGTCTTTCACCAAGGGAGCGGATAGTCATTCTTTCGGGGGCAATACCCTGCTTAATTAAGTAATTGCGCGTATTCTTTGCCCTTCTGGCGGCTAGATTAATGTTATAAGTATCACTGGCTCTGATATCCGTATGTCCGAGAAGTTCGGCGGTGATGGTGGGATTATCGCCCATTGCTTGGGCAATTTTATCCAGGATTTTGGCGCTTTCGGGGCTGATATAGTCTTTATCTAGGGCAAAGTGGATATTTTTAGGTATTTGCAACCGGATAGGTTCTGGGGGTATTTCGGGTTCGGGTGCTGGGGGTGAGGAAAGACACTGGGGTTGGGGGGATGGGATGTTGGAAATAGGGGATGAGGGAGAATTATTTAAAGTACGGGCGATCGCGGGATAGGATGGTTCAGATGTACCAAAATCGGGGTGGGTAGAAATGGCGCTGATTCTGTCTCCAGGTTGGATATTGGCTAAATCGAGGCTAAATTTACCTTTGTTGTCTGCTTTGGTGGTTCCTAGGAGTTCGGTTAAAGCACCGTAGTTATTTCCCGTGACTTTGTAGATATCTACTTGGGAATCGGGTTCGGCAATTCCGTCAATTCCCACGGTGGGATTAATATCGGTGAGGAATTCGGGACTCAGGAATTTGGGTGTATTAATTGCTGCATTGGCGGTGTCGCGTTTGCGGTTGGGTGAGTTGCGGGGGGGATTGACACCATCACCGTTTTGAAAATCCTGCACACCTACATTATGCTGGGCATTGAGGTCGATACTCAATCCTTCGAGTTGGAAGAAACTATTATTTTGGATAGTATTGCGATCGCTCTGGGGATAGGATGTAATTACTACTCCTGCCCCTGACTGGTAGCTAATTTGATTTTCTTTTACCTGGTGGTTACTCCCCATCAAATATACAGCCGCCCGTCGGAACCTTCGCCCATTAAACTTGATATTATTATTGCGAATAGTTACTGAGCCTTGGGGTTTAAATAAGAACACCCCACTGCCATCATTGGCACAAATTAAATTACCACGCAGCTCAGATTTATCAATCACCCCGTCTAAACGGATACCATCTGGCATCCCTGCTAAACCATTACCAACGATAATATTCTGGACAACTTGCATTCCCTCAGCTCGTACCGAGGTAATAATTCCGCTACCATCGTGGTAAGAAATGCGGTTGCGACTAATGGTTGTATTGACTCCGTTAAATACTGACACACCGAAAGCAGAAGTCACTTCCGGCATTTTTTCCTCTGGGGTAATACCTAACCAGTTATTTTCAATGACAACATTTTGCGGTGGGGTGTTGCGATTATAGTAGGGAAAATCTGCGTTTGGTGGTTGCTGCTCCGTGGTGTCGGGAGGTGGTAAGCGGTGGGAAATAAAAATATCTGCGGGGGGTGTACTTTCTGTGACTCCATGCTTGGAGGTAAACCCATAGATACTTAAACCGCGAATTGTCACCCTATCAGCAGTCACAGTTAAACCGCGCAAGACTTCCCTTCCCGGTGCAGTAGTAATACTAACTATGGGTGTGGGGATAGCAATTTCTGCTGTTGCTGATTTATTCCCCTCATATCCGGGTTGGGTGGTTCCATCTATTAGCAAACGGGGAACACCTAGGGGAGGTAGGATTTTTTCCACAGCAATGGTGGTTTCTCCTGGGGGTAAATTAAAGCTAATCTGGGAAAACTCCCCCCCAGAGGTGACTAACTTTCTCTCCTCCTGACTCAATTTCTCCAGGGGTAAAGTCCCATTCACCACCTGAATTGCTTCCCGCAAAGTTAAATTACCATCGGGTTGTACCCTATCCTGGTTACTATTCACCACCACTTGCAAAGTTGAACTAGGAAGGGATTGACTGAATACTGCATCAGGTGCAAGGGTGAGCAAAAACATACTAGTTAGTAGTAATTGCCGATATCTCCTGGTTCTGTGCTTCGCGGTTGTTAAAATCAACATTAAACCCATCATATTTTTTCTCCCCGCAAACCCTTCAACTTCTCAACCACAGATTTTTTCTCCTTCACTACCGATTCCTGTTGTTGACGGGGTGCAACCTTCTGCAAACCGAAACCATCAAACAACTCGTTTAACTTCAACGTCAAACCGATATATGCACCACCCGCAGAGCGAGTACCCGAAAAATCACGGTCATCCACACGACCGAAAACATACCCTGCACCCAAACGCAGATTCGGTGTTAAGTAATACCCAGTTTCCACGACAAAACCTGTCTCTGAGTTGCCAGATTGACCAATCCACCGCCCTTCTGCCAGTAAATCCATACTGTAACCGAGGCGGTAGGTTGCCCGTACCTGGGCTAAATTTACTGTCCCACTACTGACAAAATCCTCGGCAAGGAAGGTTGTACTGTGTCGCCAAGCATACTTACCGTAGAATTCCCAGCGCCAATTAGGGGCATAGATTGCCTCCGCAGCAAGGGTATGGTCTTCTGAACCCGTACCACTACCGAGGAGGATGGTATCAGGAATGGTGGCGGGGTTTTGACGATATTCGTAACGGAAGAGAGCGTTAAATTGGTCGTTACTGGGGTCGCGGTATGCTAAACCGATGCGGAGGTTTTTGGTATCTCCCAATCCGGTGAGTTTTTGGTTAGAAGAATTTGCCTGTTGATAACGTACTAAAGCAGTGACTGCACGGGAAAGTTTACCAGTAGCAGCTGCGGAAATTACGGTATTACTACCCTGGGATGAGCTACGATGTTCATATCTGGCGCTAGCTTGGAAAGCTGGGTTATCAGTGTATTCTAAACCGATGCTGTAGCTGTCACCATCCAGGAAACTGAGGGATGATGCACTTTGACCGATGGCAAAGGGTTGGATATATTGTTGTCCGGCAGCTGTTTTATTGAAGAAATTGCCGAAAACGTGTTCGTAAGCGAGATTTAAGCGTAAACCGGGGGCGATCGCCCAACGATTATTTAAACCGATTGCTCCTTGGGTAGTGATTTCATTGGCTCCACCCAGAATACTATAACGTCCGGTAATGGTGGTATCTGTACCGAGTTTACGTTCACCATTGATACTGAAGCTGGTGATGGAATTACCTGTATCTTGACTACCACTATAAAATTGCTGTGCTAGTGTCAGACTGATTCCTGGCATTGCCACCCAGTTTAAACCAAAGACGGTACGGTCAGGAAAGACAGCATCATTTTTACCAGAAAGGGTAAGTTCATTTTGCCCCACGAAGGTGAGATTTTCTGCGAGGGGAACAGTTAAGCGCGATCGCAGCTGACTAGAGTCTCCATTTAAATTACTATTGGCGATTCTGTCTTTGCGACTGCGATGGATCCAGTCAAATTCGGTGGTAATTTTGCCGAGTTTCTGGATAATTCCCGCAGAAATCGTGGTTAAGGAATTATCTACCTTGGTTCCGGGGGTTGCTTGAGTTCTGGGTTGGAATAAATCTGCAAAAGTATTGAGAACCTGGGGAGCAATCCCGAAATTATCTTCGTGATCGTATTGTACCCGCAGATTAGTTGTATCACTGAGTTTACCGGTAATTTGGGCACCGTACCGGGTTTGACCGGGAACAAAACTAATGGTAGCGTTATTAGCAAAGCCCACATCTGCATAACGGTAATAAGCACGAGCTTGAATATTCTTGAAGATTTCCCCTTCTGCTTCGACTCGCCAAGCTTCACCATTCACCAATCCTAACAGGTCAGATTGATTATGAGAATGGGCGTACTCCGCAATAAATTTACCTGTAGAACCCAGGGAAATAAACGTATCCGCACCATACAACTCAAAATCTCGTACCCCTTGACTCTCTTTAAAATAGGTTGCACCAATCCAACTATCCTGATTCACCCCACGGGCAAAGTTATACTGTAATCTCCCTGCATAGATATTACTATTAGAATCATTGCTGTCATACTGGTAACTGACAACAATCCGACGCACTAAAACTTCCCCCGTCTGACTCACATCCGTGCGTAAAATCGGTTCCCGGAACAATAAAGTTCCCCTGTCATAGTCAATCTCGTAATCTGCACCCCGATTCATCGGTTTACGAGCAATCACAGTTCCCGGACGATTTAACTCTTCCAACTCCAGGAAAACATTCTCGCTCCCCGCAACTAGTAACCGTCGAGAAACGAAATAATACCCACTAGTTCCATCGGGAGCAATGGTATCCCGTTGAAAACCCTCGACATTGTTTGCATACAAACCTGTAAATTGTAAATTCCCCAGGTTGTAATTTGCCTTAAACCCATGCAACTGTCTAGTTAAAGCTGTAAACTGCTGGGAAGGACGAGCGAATTCTTCCGTGTTGTAATCTCCCCACATGAAATAATCAGGAGATACCCCCGTCAGAGTCGAAGAACGCTCAAACCGCAAATATAAACTATCAATAGAAGGAGTCACCACATCCGTCCGTGAACTATCCCCATACACCGGATAATTTTGTTCACTAAACTGTCGAGTCCGGAACAGACGATTATCACAATTACAATCTTCATTCAGAGGGCGATCGCTATTCCATGCTCCCGTAAATAACCATTCTCCCACCTTTCCCGTGGCAAATACCGCCGCATCCACATCCAACTCTGTCCGATTATCTTTATCTATCGGCAAGAAATTCCGACGGCGATCGTAATAATCTGTACCCCGCGCTCCCAAACGTATATCTATTACCCCCGTCACCAAACTGGGACGTAAAACTGTTTGAAACTGCACCTGGGTAAACCCTTCCAACTCCCCAGCAACCCCACGAATTCGCACCGTTTGCGCTTTCAAATCCGAACGCAACTTCGCAGTAAATTCCCCCTGTTTTGCTTCCACCTGAAATCCTGGTTGCTCCGGTTGCAAATCTGCACCGATAAATTCCCCCGCAGTTGGGAACAGGGTGATAACAGCATCTCGATTCGAGCGGTTGCCATTTTCATCTACCAATTGCCCCTTAATCGTCCCAGTCGAACGTCCATCCGCCGGAATTTTCGACTCTACCGTATCCAATACTAAACGCTTCGGCGCACCCCGCACCACCACCCGCACAGTTTTTGGTGCAGTTGTACTACCCACAACCTGAGCAGAAATCGTATTTTCCCCCTCCTTCAAGGTGACACCATACCATGTCTGCGTCACTAAATCTGCCCCTGTTGCCGTCCGTCCAATAAAAGAACGGTCAACTAACTGCCCATTCACCCGTAATTCTACCTGACTACCAGGAGCAAATTGTAACACCACCGTCGTTGCTGACGTATCAACTACCGTGTCTGGTGTGGGAGAAAGAATCTTTAGGGGAATAGAGACAGCTTTTTGCTGTTTTACCCGCTCGTCAATCTCCGCAATTTTCCGTAATGCTGCCAAGGTTTTGGGGTCTTGGGATTGTGGAGGTCGTTTCAGGGCATTTTTCAGCCTTTGCGCCGAGGTGAAATTAATACTACTCTCAACTTCCGGTGAAACCCTATCCTCAGCATCCGTAGCATCATCGCTGCTTGGTATCGTTTCTGCCTGAGCAACCAGAGGAGAGAATACCATCCCGATGGTAGAAGCCATCAAACCCAGGTAAACTTTATAACTTTGACTTAGTTTGTGCTTCATTTTTGTACCTCCTCTTGGAAGGTGGGAGTAACAGCAAAATTCATCCGTACCAAACCACCGGGTTCTAACCGTACCAACCGCGATTGACTGTTGCGTTCTTTAAAGTAAAGATTCGGTGCTAGGGTATAGCCAGGAAGGCTAGTTAAATCCAGTACCCCTGTATGATTTCCTGGTAATACATTTGCTACCGAAAACAAACCATTGGGGTCAGTAGTAATACGGTTGCCATCCTCCATGTACACCACGGCATTGGGCACTCCCGGCTCATTGGGTTGCTGCTCCCCGTCAAAATTCTTATCCACAAATACCCGCCCGATAATCGTGCCGCAGTCAGAAGTTATACCTTCCCTAATTTTCAATTGATGGGTTGCGGGACCATCTTTAATCGCAAAACGGTTGTCAGCACGTTTACCATTAACGATCGCGCTATTTCTCCCCGTACCCCGAATGGCATCACTGGTAATTTGTGTGGCATAGGCAATATTTAATACCTTTCCTGGGGGGAGAGTAGCATCAGTACGGAAAACGACCGTAGACCCCTGTTTTTCGGTAGTAATATTGACAACCTGACCATCAATTTCACCTCGAATCGATTTTGGTAATAATTTAAATCCTAATGGAAGAGTATCAGTAATAACTAAAGTGTCTAAGCCAACATCAGCGATATTACGTACAGAGATACGATAAATAGAAGTGTCACCAGGTTCTGCGGTAGCGCGATCGCCAGTTTTGACAATCTGCATTTGATTCGGTTGACACATACTTGTACTCAATTGAAAAGCAAATAATTTCAACTCCTGCTTTTCTGCATCATTGATAATTACAGAATCTTCAACCGTGGTTTCTCCAGTTGTACTAATAGGTTGTCCATCCAAGGAAGTAGCAATATAACGAATTACATTATTTACAGCCCCAACGTTACCAATTGGCTGCAAAATTTTAATTTGAATACGACGTTGTTGAAATACAGAATTTGCTGGAGGATTAACAACTAATATATAAGTTTTTCCTGGGATTAACTGTCCCTTGTTTGGGTCTAGAAGAAAATTATATACACCTCGCTTTTCATTTTTATCATCTAAGAAGTAAGGATTAATATTTTCAATATTGGGAAATAAACCATCCGGAATATTATTACCGTTAATATTATCTGTTCGAGTTAAATTTACTAAATTTCCCAACTCTGTTCCTGTCATGTCACCAGGATTAAGTTCATATACAGCAGTTGAAAAACCTGTATAGTCAGGTAAAAGTTTTCCTGCACAGCCCAGAATTCTCCCTAAAGGGTCAACCAAGCTAGGTTTCACATTTAACTTACTAGAAAATCCCTGATATCTCGTTGGTTTAGGAGAGTCATCTGTATAACTATAGGTGGCAGTATTATTAATAGGAACTTTTTGATTTGTTTGTGTAGATTGTTGTGCGATCGCCGGAATAGATGTTTGTAATATACTTACTGCTAAAAAAGTTAGTTTTAATATTTTAAACCACCCAGAATTTCTGATATCTGGTGGCTTATGTTCTATAGCTTTCACTGAACATATCTCCTCTATGCATATTATTAAAAATAATGATTAATTCCTGATTTATAATTTTTGCTATTTATCAGTTATCAATAAAAACTCTCCCCGTATCCCAACTTCTTACTTCACCCACACTTCATAGCTTCCCCTAACTGTGGTTTTTGCTGGAATCGGTGTATTCAAACTCATACGAATATGGGTATAAGCAGTTGCGGGTGCGGGTTTATTTGCAACTTTGCCATTCCCTAAATTTACCTGCACTATCGGATTGGCAGTAAAACTACGTCCACCATCGATACTGTAGGTAATATCTGCTTGTTTCTGCTCAATCTTGGCAGACTTCAATTTATATACCATTCCCTTGGGAATTGGCTGATTGAGGGTAAGTTTCTTCACTGATTTATCACTGAGATTTTCAGCATTAAGAGTATATTTCAGAACATCTCCTGGATATACTGTTGTTTGTCCCTGCAATCCTTGCCAAGTAACTTGCTTTTTACCCTGTGCATCCTTGGTAATCACTTGCTTTGCTGCATCTAAGCGTAACTGTACCTGTTGCTTGACTTGCGTCTTATTACTCATCCCTACATCTTGCTGCCATACACTTGCAACACTGGGAACTACCCCACCCACAGACGCAATAACAGTTACACAACCAATTATCCAAACACCTTTCATTCTGAAACTCCTCTATATCTACAAAAAACTTGTTGATAGCTAATGACTAATCAATAGCCATTAGCTGTGGCAAACTCTAATTCATCTTCCGTTGGAAGGTAAATGTTCTTTCTGTACCCGGTGGAACTATACCCGTAACTGTGTTGATGTATTTAGTCACATCAGTATTTGCCGTTGTTCCTGTTTGGTCAGCAGTAGTTGCTGTTGCTGGATTCCCCGCAAAGAACTGGATATTTGCCGTGCCAGAATCCTGTGCCGAACCGACAACGTTACTGGTATCAATCTTGGTGTCACTATCGTTATCTAACGCCCAATTATTACCACCACTGACACCATCCTCTGTAATTACCACCTTGTCAGCATTGAGGATGACATTACCATTACCAGCTTGAGGGTCAGAGATATTCTTGTAGCGAATCCGGTATTCAATAATATTTCCAGGAGAGGGCGTTTTTGGTGTAGTACTAAATACATCTTGCCCAGTTACAACAGCTGGACCCGTTCCTGGTAAAATACGGGACTCTTTGATAAGTCTCAAGAAGCCAGTATATACCCGGTCAATGGTAATATTTGTACCGTTATTCGTACCAGCTTCGGCTGTATCAATGGTTGCCAAAATTGGTACAGGGAAACCAAACTCCTTATCCCCAGAGTATTGAGAGATAGTATCAGTCGAAAGAGGTGTAGCAGCAGGTAAATCTACTTCCACCCCGTAGTTGACACTTGTTCCTGGTTGCACACCAAGAATGGTAACTGGAGTTGTAGGACCAGTAAAGCTTCCTGTGCTTTGGTTGTAGGTATAAACTGCCGACTGGTTATCGTAGGTAATTGTCACCTTCGTACCATCTGGTAAATCCAGTGAATTCATACCTGGGGGAAGGGTTGGTACAAGGGAAATATCACCCACGGAAGTCCCGTTATTTTGCACCGTATTGGTAAAACCAACACCAGGAGGATTGATTTGAGAACCAGGAGTTGTATTCGCAGGGACGGGTGCAGACTTGTTGGTGAAATCATCGTTAGTTTGACCAGAGGGTCCCGTTGCTCCTGGTACGTTCTGGGGTCCGTTCAGGACTGCGGAAGCGACGGGTTCGGAAATGGGGAAACTGTTAACCTCACCCCCAGCACCTGTACCTGTGTTGTTGTTACCTGTGTCTGTACCGTTATTACCTAAATCTGTGCTATCGGTGACATAGCCATCATCAACATTTCCAGGGGGTAAGGTATCGGGTATGCCATCGCTATTGGTATCTGTGCCCGTTGGCGGTGTCCACACACCTGCTCCATCAGTGTAATTACTAGGAACATTGTCTCCAGAATCATCGTAAACAGGGGCGTTGGTTCCTGGAGTTTGACCAAATAACTGGGCAATATTATTGATGACGAAGGAGTCTGGACCATTAGTATTGGGCGCACCTGTGGTTTTAATCTTGATTGAGAAGCGGTTTTCCGTTGCACCAGGTGCCATGGATGTAATTATATTGGGGTCGTTAACGAAACCAATACGTCTAACTGTATTCAAAGCTGGTTGCGTGGTTGTCCAAGTTGCTTGGTTTGCATCCTGTGCTGTGGGGTCATTAGTACTGTAAACAACTAACCAACCGGGGGGTGCTGTGGGTGCTTCTGCTAGTTCGGTTCCTTGGGGAATGGCATCGGAAACTAAGATACGCTGACCTGATAATCCGGGAATAGCTGTACCCACCAAGGGCGCGGGGGTGATACCTTGTCCTGTGGGGTCGTTTTGTTCAACTCTGATACCTAAACCATAGGTGACAATATCATCATCGATATTGGGTGTTCCGCTATTGCTGTAGTCTGTACGAGTTTTCAGGATGGTTGCCAGGGTGTAGGTTTTGGCAGTGGTACCAACTTTGATAGTTTGGGTATCACTTGCTTCCCTAGTACCGTTGACTGGTGAACCATCTACTTCACCTGCAACTGCTTTATTGGCGTTATCTACGGTGAAAACGTCACCACCATCAGGAGTACGTAGTATGTTTTGTTGATTTCCAGGGGTATTACCCAAGGTGACGGTGATTGTATCATTGGTTTGGGCACCAGCTTGCACAGTCACGGGTACACGGACTAGAACTGTACCACCCGGAGCAATTGATGCTGTTTCAACTGTAGAATTTGTGATGTTTATCCAATTTTGACCACCATCGATACTATATTGCAGATTATTAAGTGTGCCGTTATTGGGTAATGTACCGGAAACTGTACCAGGTCCAGTAACGGTTGCTAGGTTAGGAATGCGGAATTTTGTGGGGTCATTACCCACGTTGGTAATTACGAAATTAGCAATCAATAAGTCACCCACTTGCACAGTGGTGTTGGTTGCGCTAGTGGTAGCATCTGTAATACCCGATGCTTTAACTGTAATACCTGCTACTTCTGCGACTGTGACAATAACTGTATTGGAAGTGGCATTAATTGTGGAATTCGGATTATTTGGGTCTTCGTAGGTAGCTGTGGCGGTGTTACTGATTTGCTCACCTCCTTCTGTCCCTTCAGCAATTACAGGAGCGATTAACTGGAAGAATCCACCTGCTAGTAATGTTGTTGTTACTAAATAATTTAGTAGTTTGTTTTGGTTCTTTTTCATGACTAAGAAATAGATTTAAAACACATAGACAAATGCTTTTTTTGTTAATTAAAAGCAAGCTCATAGCTTGTATCTACAATTTACAAATATTGAAAATGTAGGGACTTAATTTAATTAATATCTACTTTTGAACGTGCTTTGAGTATAAAAAAGCAGTTGTGACAAAAGCGTGACAACTAAATTATTTATATTTAATGTGTTTTTGGAAAAATATCCGGATGTTCCGGTTTGTCTAATGTAGTTCTTTTGTTATCTAAATAGCTTCTGTATCTTTTCTTATTTCTTAAATGTTTAATTTCAATTTAATAATGTATGTTTTCTCTGTTGATTTACTGAATAGATAAATTCTCAGAATAAAGTTATCGATATGCAAATCAGTGAAAACTCTGCTATGTGGAAATGAATGATAAGAATAAACGAGATAATGTAAAGTAATTTACAAACAATAGGCATCATTTTATACTTATGTTTTTTCTATTTTGTAATTCAGTGATTTCCGCAACAACTTAAATCTGTTAGGCAAAGAGAATCCCGACAAAAATTATCGGGTATGTTTGACGGGTATTTTTACTCGTGATAGCATCAGTCCACAGTTGAGTTGTTGACGGAAAACCAGGTTATGACAGTTGCGATCGCCAATCAAGCCCAAGAAACCAATTCCGCGCTCCAAGTATTGAAGTGTAAAGAGTGTGGAGCAGAGTACGAGCTCAAAGCCAGTCACGTTTGCGAGTTGTGCTTTGGTCCATTGGAAGTTAAGTATGATTACAACGCCCTACGCCTAACCGTCACCCGTGAGAAGATTCAAGCGGGACCCAACTCCATGTGGCGCTATCGCCCCTTCCTACCCGTCGCTACAGACAACTATATAGATGTGGGAACAGGTATGACTCCCCTGGTTCGTTCCCATCGTTTAGCCCGTCGCCTGGGTCTTAATAAGCTTTATATTAAAAATGATGCGGTAAATATGCCCACCCTGAGCTTCAAGGATCGGGTGGTATCCGTAGCACTGTCACGGGCAAGGGAATTAGGTTTTACCACCGTTTCCTGTGCTAGTACCGGTAACTTAGCAAATTCTACCGCCGCGATCGCCGCCCATGCTGGTTTAGATTGTTGCGTATTCATCCCCGCCGACTTAGAAGCAGGTAAGATTCTGGGTAGCTTAATCTATAGCCCCACCCTGATGGCAGTTAAAGGTAACTATGACCAAGTTAACCGTCTGTGTTCAGAAGTCGCGAATACCCACGGCTGGGGATTTGTCAATATTAACCTGCGCCCCTACTACTCTGAAGGTTCTAAAACCCTCGGTTTTGAAGTTGCCGAACAATTAGGATGGGAACTACCTGATCAAATCGTCGCTCCCCTAGCATCCGGTTCCCTGTTCACCAAAATTTACAAAGGTTTCAACGAATTTGTCGAAGTTGGCTTGGTAGAAGGTAAAGCCGTAAAATTTAATGGCGCTCAAGCAGAGGGTTGTTCCCCCATCGCTGAAGCATTCCGGGAAGATAGAGACTTTATTAAACCTGTGAAACCCAACACAATTGCTAAATCCATTGCAATTGGTAATCCCGCAGATGGTATCTACGCGGTAGAAATTGCCAAGAAAACAGGTGGTAGCATTGAATCTGTAACCGATGCTGAGATTATCGAGGGTATGAAGTTACTCGCAGAAACTGAAGGTATCTTCACAGAAACAGCAGGTGGTACAACTGTTGCCGTGCTGAAAAAATTAGTGGAAGCTGGCAAAATCAACCCAGACGAAACCACTGTAGTTTACATCACAGGTAATGGCTTGAAAACCCAGGAAGCAATTCAAGGTTATATCGGTGAACCCCTAACCATTGAAGCCAAATTAGATAGCTTTGAAAATGCTTGGGAACGTTCTCGCACCTTAGAACGCTTGGAATGGCAACAAGTACTTGTTTAGTCCAGGAGTTATAGACTAGGGAAAGAACAAAGGTGAAAGGTGAAAGGGATTTCCCACCCCTTTCCTGAAATCTGGAATTTTTCCCTCGTTAGCAAAATATATTTTTGCTGGCGGTATAATGAATGTCTCATTCTTCATCCTTTACACTTCATCCTTTCTAGTTATGTCCGTCAAAGTTTTGGTTCCAACCGCACTACAAAAATTCACAAATAATCAAGCTACACTCGATTGTAGCGGTGCTAGTATTTCTGAACTGATAGAATCTTTAGAGCAGGTTTGTCCAGGAATTAAATCGCGTTTGTGTGATGAAGCTGGGCAACCTCGACGGTTTTTAAATTTGTATGTGAATAGTGAAGATATTCGCTTTTTGGATGGGGTAGAAACTCCCCTCAAAGATGGTGATGAGGTAAGTATTGTTCCTGCTGTTGCCGGTGGTTAAGCCTCAAAGTATTCTCAACTGTAATTATGATGATTCAGGGATGATTGGTTTCGTCCCTGATTTTTCTATATTAGTTGAGCATTAGCGCCACTTCCTTGGCAAAATAGGTGAGAATTAAATCCGCACCTGCACGCTTCATACTAGTTAATGTTTCTAAAATCACCTTTTTCTCATCAATCCAACCATTGGCAGCCGCAGCTTTAATCATGGCATACTCACCACTAACGTTATAAGCGGCGACAGGTACATTTGTTTTATCTTTGATTTGGCGAATAATATCTAAGTATGCCAGGGCTGGTTTCACCATGACAATATCAGCTCCTTCGGCAATGTCTAACTCTACCTCTTTAATTGCTTCTCTGGCGTTAGCTGCATCCATTTGATAGGTTTTTTTGTCACCAAATTTCGGTGCTGAATCCAAGGCATCGCGGAAGGGACCATAATAAGCAGAAGCGTACTTGGCAGAATATGCGAGAATTCTCACATCTATATAACCTTCGGCATCTAAAGCTTGGCGAATTGCCCCTACTCGACCATCCATCATATCAGAAGGTGCGACCATATCCGCTCCTGCCTCTGCCTGGGAAACTGCCATTTTCACCAAGACTTCCACGGTGGGATCATTGAGAATTACCCCATTTTCATCGACGATACCATCATGCCCGTGGGTAGTAAATGGGTCTAGGGCAACATCGGTAATTACGACTATTCCTGGTACCGTTTCCTTGATGGCTTTGACTGTGCGCTGCACTAAACCATCGCGATTGTAGCTTTCTGTACCTGTCTCATCTTTTTTTACTTCCGGAATTACTGGGAACAGAGCGATCGCCCCGACTCCGAGCTTATAAACTGCGGCAATTTCCGGCAACAGTAAGTCCAAAGTATAACGATAGCATCCCGGCATAGAGGCAATTTCCATCCGTTGATTTTCCCCCTCCATCACAAACATGGGATAAATCAAATCATCTACCGTCAAAATTGTTTCCCGTACCATTCTCCGCAAAGTCTCACTCCGACGAAGGCGACGGGGACGATAGGGTAGATTGGATGTTGTTTCTATTACACTTTCTTTAGTTTCTGCTGTTGAAATTTCGGTAGACATAGACTTGTGAGAATGATTTTAAAACTCACAATAATGATAATGGTTTTCAATGTACGTTTTCACAAAAATCTCTGACAGCAAAGTCTCAACTTGAAATAGTCAATCTTTATTCTGCGGCTTCTTCCTCTAGTTGACTGTCGTCTTTCTCACGTTTTAAGCTTTCCTCCAAAGCTTGAATTTGTTCCCGACGCGCTTCCAATTCCAGGGTACGGCGAGCCAAATCTTGGCTTTGTAAAGTTAGATGTTGCCGCCATTCTTCAGCACGTCCAGCTTCTTGGCTAAGGAATTCGGGAGTAATACCAGTAGTTAGATAATTATTAACAATTTCTAATACCCAGTGAGTTGCATCATCTAATTTCAGAATCTCACCCGTTGGTGACAGTTCCACCAAAACGAGGGATTTTTCAGCTAAAGTTTTACTTTTACCCAGAAGAATAAATGCTTCCTCTGGAATCGTAGCCCATATGTGTTCAGCTTCCTGACGCGCTAGTAACCGCAACTGGAATTGTTCGAGAAATTCATTTTTATGCACCTGGGCTAGATATAGCATGACTTTTGTCGAGCAAATTTCGGGAATCACAATGCATATATATTATTAACAGTAATGCTAACTGAAGCCGATACCCATCCGTATAATGACTGAGCCAAATTTTTTTTTGACTCTACCCCCCAGGGTAGTCACTAGACTTTTGGTAGAAGTTGGGGGAAAGGGGTTGGTATTGGTGGTTCAGTTATTCAGTTATTCAGTTCTGGGTTTGAATCACAGGATAGATAGCTGTTATCTGATGTACCAAATTACCAACCAGGTGTTATCTCTGACTGACTACTAGGATGATAGGGAAAGGGAAGCAACGCGATCGCGCAAAATTTCTGCCTGTTTTTCGGCTTCGGCTAAATTATCTCTCACACCTTGAACAACTTCCGGTGGAGCTTGCTCAACAAATTTAGCATTTGCCAGACGACCATTGAGGGATTGGATTTCACCTTCAATTTTGCTGAGACGTTTCTGCAATTTCCCTGTGAATGCTTCAATATCCACTACCCCAGTTAAGGGTAGAATCACTTGAATCGTACCTACCACGCTGGCAATGACTTTTTCCTGGGTTGTGACAGTTGGTGTAGTTGTTTCTGGGGCAGGAACGGGAGTTTTCTTCCCATATTTGATACTTCGCCAAACAAACCAACCACTGTAACCTAAACCGACTGTCTCAAAAAATGCTCCCAACAGGGGAATATCGTTAATTGTGTTGGCGATCGCCCACCCTAAACGCAGAGCATAAATCCCCAGGATAATTAAACCGATTTTTTTCCAGTTAACCTTAGCTTTATCCTTGACAGTTGCTACTTTTGGTGTTTCTGGGGCAGCAATAGTTAAAGTTTCTACCTTTGCCAAATCCTGGAGATAGCTGGCTCCCTGGGCAATAATTTCCCGTTCTTGGGCATTTTCACTTTGCAGCTTAATCGTAATTTTCGCACCAGGTTTGACATCTGCCTCCGCCCGTAAATTGCGAATTGTGCGAATCGTCGCAAACAGTAACTCAAACTGCGATTCCACCGCAGAATTAATCAAACTACTATCCACCTGGGGATAAAGTTGCAGCGCCAAACTTTGCTGAGAATCTTCCCCCTGTTGGGTCAGGGTATGCCAAATTTCTTCGGTAATATGGGGCATGAAGGGGTGAAGTAACTTTAAAATCCCTTCCAATATATGAGCTAGAATTTGCTGGGCAACACGACGAGATGCAGCATCCGCAGTCGGTTGTAAGCGAGATTTCACCAGTTCAATATACCAATCACAGAAATCACCCCAAATAAACTCATATAAACCCTTGGCAGTTTCCCCCAACGCATAGTTATCCATGTAATTGGTACTTTGTTGAATCACCTGGTGGTAACGGGAGAGAATCCATTGATCACAAAGTTCCGTGGGGACTGGTGTACCCAATTGCTGCGGGGTTTGTCCATCCAGATTCATCATCACAAACCGGGCTGCATTCCACAACTTGTTAGCGAAATTGCGCGATGCTTCCACAGAAGAGGACTGATTTTTCTGGCGATCGTAATCCATACGAATATCTTGCCCTGCTCCCGCAACTTCCTTAATTAGGGTATAACGCAAAGCATCCGTACCATACTTATCAATCAACAATAGGGGGTCAATTCCATTACCCTTAGATTTAGATTGTTTTTGTCCCTTTTCATCCAACACCAAGCCGTGGATATAAACCTTTTCAAAGGGCATCTTCTCCGTGAAGTGACCAGCCATCATCGTCATTCTTGCTACCCAGAAAAAGATGATATCAAAGCCCGTCACTAGGGTGCTGGTTGGGTAATAGGTTGCTAAATCATCGGTTTGTGCGGGCCATCCCAGGGTAGAAAAGGGCCACAACCCGGAAGAAAACCAGGTATCCAAGACATCAGCATCCTGCTGAATCTGAACATTTTCCCCAAATTGGGCAACTAATTTTTCCCGTGCTTCCGTCTCATTGTGAGCCACAACAAAGGGTGTATTATCTGTGATTTCCCCATTTGTCTGACTAATGGCATACCATGCAGGAATTTGGTGTCCCCACCACAGCTGCCGGGAAATACACCAATCCTTTAATTTTACCAACCAGTCCCGGTATACCTTTGTCCAACGCTGGGGAATGAATTCCGGTGAATTTTGCCCGTCTAAAAATCCCAGAGCGCGATCAGCCATGGGGCGAATTTTCACAAACCACTGGGTGGAAAGTAGGGGTTCTACGGGAACTTTACCCCGTTCACTGTAGGGAACCGTATGTTTATAGTCTTCTACCTTGACGAGAACACCATCCGCTTCTAAACGTGCAACCACATTTTTCCGTGCAACAAACCTATCTTGTCCCTGAAACTCTCCGGCGTTTTCGTTGAGACTGCCATCCTTATTCATAATGTTGATAAAGGGTAGGTTGTGGCGTTTACCCATTTCAAAATCATTGGGGTCGTGGGCTGGAGTAACTTTTACACATCCAGTACCGAAGGTGGGGTCAACCAACTCATCACCAATAATGGGAATTTCCCGTCCCATGATGGGCAGGGTGAGGGTTTTGCCAATTAAATGTTGGTATCTCTCATCACTGGGATTAACTGCCACTCCTGTGTCACCTAGCATGGTTTCTGGTCGTGTGGTGGCAACTTCTACATAGCCAGAACCATCGGTGAGGGGGTAACGGAAATGCCAGAGATTACCGTTGACTTCCTGTTGGTCTACTTCCAAGTCAGAGACGGCTGATTGTGATTCTGGACACCAGTTGACTAAATAATTACCACGATAAATTAATCCTTCCTCGTAGAGGCGGAAAAAAGCTTCGATTACAGCTTGGGAAAGACCTTCGTCCATGGTAAATCTTTCCCGCGACCAATCGACTGATACCCCTAAGCGTCGCAGTTGATTGACAATTGTGCCCTTAGATTCTGCTTTCCATTGCCAAGCGCGTTCTAAGAATTGTTCTCGTCCCACATCATAACGAGTTTTACCTTCAGCTTTGAGTTGCTTTTCCAGAATTGTTTGAACTGCAATACTCGCGTGATCAGTTCCTGGGAGGTATAGGGTATTTTCCCCTTTCATCCGGTGGTAGCGCACCATGGTATCGATCAGGGAGTTGTCGAAAGCGTGTCCCATGTGCAGAGTCCCGGTGACGTTTGGGGGTGGGATGACTATGCAGTAAGGCTTTCCGCCTTTTTTGGGGTCGGCTTTGTAGGTTTGGTGAGATTCCCAAAACTGTTGCCACTTAGCTTCAGTGGTAAATGGATCGTAAAGACTGGGGAGATTGGTAATTGTTGCCGTCATCTGGGAAGTATCGGTATGGAAAGACTCTATAAATTTTGCCACAGGGTGGGAAGGTTGGAATGAGTAAGGAGTAATGAGTGGGGAGTAAGGAGTAATGAGGGGGGAGATTAACTTAGAGGTGAAAGTTTCTTGGGTGGATGACAAACATTTATCAGAATATTCAGGATAGCGATCGCCGCTTCGGCGGAGCGTAGCTCTATCGCCCTTTGGGCGGAGCGTAGCTCTATCGTCGCTTCGGCGGAGCGTAGCTCTATCGCCACTTTACAGTTTCCCTTCCACAGTCATATCTTACTCATGACTCTACAGACTCATCATCAATTACTGGGATATTGAAGACACAGAGCTACTTTTTCCCATCAGTTAAAATACTTAAAAACTCAGAGAAACAAGTATCAGTATGATGTCACCGATTTCCTGGAAAAGCCTCATCACCTTCGGTTTTACCCTATGTACCTCGATTATTCCTATAGTTGCAGTCACCCCTAGCGCCCCAGGAAATACACCAAAACCCAAGCAACTGAAATTAACTTTATCCGGACACACTGAGCCTGTACGTGTATTAACTCTGTCTCCAGATGGTCAAATGCTGGCGAGTGGTAGTGATGATAAAACCATCAAGCTCTGGAATCCGACTACGGGTGTATTACTTCGTACCTTAACAGGACATGGCGATCGCATTAAATCAATAGTTATAACTCCCGATGGTCAGACAGTAATTAGCAGTAGCTTTGATAACACTATCAAATTTTGGAATACGCAAACAGGTAAGGAAACTCGCACAATTACCGAAAAAACTGGGGTAAGAGCCATGTTATTAACCCCGGATGGAAAAACCTTAATTAGTGGTAGTAGTGATAAAAGTATCAAGTTTCGCAACCTCAAAACTCGCAAAATTGACCGCATACTCAAAGCAGAAACTACTGCACTTTCCATCAGTAGCGATGGTAAAACTCTATTTAGTGGGGGTGATAATGGTGGAAAAATTCGCATCTGGAATCTGGTAACGGGTAAACAAGTACGAAGTTTTACCCCACCACTACCAAAAAAAGAAGAGAGATTTAGCGGTTCTGAGCAAGCATCACCACCTATAACTATTGCTGTGAGTAACGATGGTAAAATGCTCCTCAGTGGCGGATATGATGACAGTTTTCAATCTGCTGGAGTTAGAAGCACGGATGGTAAAAGTTTTAAAGCTTGGGATTTAAAAACAGGTAAACTAGTTCACAATCTTTCCCTGGGTACAAGTATTGATACTTTAGTTATTACTCCTGATAACAAGACATTTATCACTGGTGGTTTAAATAGAAATATTCTTTTGCGGGATATGAAGAAGCTAAAAATAACCAGCGAACTGATAGGACATGGAGGTGGAATTTATGGACTCGCGTTAAGTCGTGATGGGAAGACTTTATATAGTGGAAGCGGTGATAAATCGGTGAAAGTTTGGCAGATACAACCCTAGGAGATAAATTTTCTGATTATTACCTAGCATGATTACAAACCAATCGATACAAAACCTGCCCAATCTTGAGGATTTGGGTACTTTTTCATGGTTTCTAACATTGCTTGGCGTAATGCCTTTGATTTATCCGGTTTTTTACTTAAATTCTCGTAAAATTTAGTCATTAAAAATGCCGTTCCTCTATCATTTGCTTCCCAAACAGAACCGATAAAACTATATGCTCCAGCCACAAAAAAAGCACGGGAAAGTCCAATTACCCCATCACTGGTGATTGTTCCCAAGGCTGTTTTTCCAGAGCTTAAAACCACTAAATCGGCTTGGAGATGCAATTTTTGGATTTCTTCGGCAGATAGCCAACCATCATCTTGATTTGATGCAGCAAGGGCAATAACATCGGCGTTATTCAGCTGCACAACATGGGTAGCTAAATGTATAATTTTAGCTTGAGGCATTTTCTGCACAATCACAGTTTCGGTTGCTGCTTTGCCCAAAATTGCTTGAGTTTTAAATATTTTGGCAATATTTTTGGCTTCCTCCTCTGTACCCGGTAGTGGTGATAATTCCGCAGGTTTTTCTCCTGGTTTGGGAGATAATGCAGCTGTAGCGGGATTTCCCACGATTAATAATTCATCACCTTTAATATTTTGTTTGAGCAAAGATGTTGATAATTTACGTTTAATTTGGCGTTGATAGAGTAAATCTAATATCTGAATTGATGGAGCAGTGGAAATTGTGTGCTTCTCGATTAAATATTTTCCCTGATTATCTCGCAATCCGGCAAAGGCAACCAGAAATAAATCACCTTGAGGAATAAAAATAACTCGTTCTTCTGGATTTTTTGGTAAGAGCTTGGCAATGGGTTCAATTAAAATTTGGTGTAATTCTTGTAATGTATTGTCTGATTTTGGTGTTTCTACAGATATTCCTTTGGTTTTTGCCGACTTTAATCCTGAATCTTGTTTATATAAACAATTTATATGTTGATTAATTAAATTAGCAAAGGAAAACCGTTCTTTGCATCTTCTTGACTGTAAATTTATTTGCCGCATAGCTATATCACCATTCGGTTTAATTACCCAGGTGATTAATTCTGATTCTTGATTGCGCTTTTTACCATTGATTATCACCTTATTATAGATAATTGTATATTGAACAATCGTGGCATTATGTAATTTAGCAATGTGCTTAATTCTCTCAACATTGGGAGAAGAATTGCTAGAATAATGAGCAGGAGATTGTATTTCTAACTGTGTAGAAAAATCTCTCAAATCAACATTTTGACCAATTTGAGAAACTTCTAAAGCTGTTTCTATCTGATTTTGCTCGATTAGATTTTTGATAAGCTGTTGATGTTGGGTTTTCCAAGGAGATTCCGGACAATCAACAGGAGTGATAGAGCTACGCTCCGCCCAAAGGGCGATCGCGCACTGATTTGAGGAGGAATCATTTTCTATATTCCCAGAATAGGCAAGACTATTACTAGAAGTATTTATATTATTTATTGTCTGTATATCTAGGGCAATGGCAATACCAGGGATTAAAAAGCTGCATGTGAGCAGAAATAGAAAAAATGTATTATATTTGGATAAATGATTTCGTATTTTCTTGCTTGGTTTATACATATTTATGAAAGATTCTCTTGAGGATGAAGATAGCGACAAATATTATCCAGAGATAGCAACTGAGAAAAATCATATTTCACCGCAGATTACTATCTCAGAATCTATTTTTTAGGCATTACGTATCTGGCTAATTATCTCCAATGTTCTTTGAGCCATTTTTGCACTGCCTTCTTTTTCAAACATATTTGCGGCTATTTGTAAGTCCGCGATCGCGGCATTTTTACCTCCCAAAGCATGGTTAGTTAATCCTCTAAAGAAATAAGCAAAGGAAATATTAGTGTCAAGTTGAATAGTTTTATCTAAATCTGTTTTCGCTGCTTGATAGTTTCTTAACTCATAGTAACTTGCACCTCTCCCCATATAAGCATATGCATTATTTGGTTCTAGCTGAATAACTTCATTAAAAATCGCAATCGCACCACGATAGTTTTTAGATTCAAAAAATAAATCATAGGCTTGCTTTAATTTAGCTTTGGCATCTTGATTATTATTGATTGATTCCTGGGGAATTACTTGAGATTTTGAGGGAGTTTGATTTTGTGCTAGTCGCATTTCTGCTTGTGCATGAGGTATGCATACTGTGAAGCCAAATAAAATAATTACGGACGCTAAACCTTGTAAAGATTTCATGATACTTTCTCCAATATAATGATGGTAATTTGACGAATTTGAGAGTAAAAGATAAGCTCCTCACTCAGCAAGTTATCGCTATTTATCTATATTTCTCAGTCACAGAGGGGTATGCAGTTTTGCAAATCATTTAATTTTGTTTCCCCTTGCTAGAATTTCATATCTCTGGGTGCTGTAGGGGGTATGCAAAAATTTTGCTGTCTCAAGCAAAAACACAAATAAAAAAACGTAGCAGTGCTACGTCTCTGGTATTTATTTCCTATTTCCTATTCTCTATTCCCTTCTATTTACATAACTGATTTGGTAAATCTTTGATTATCTGGGACAATTGTGATGATGGTTGAGGAACGGAATATGCTTGCTGTAATGCATCAGACCATAATCCTTTATCAGCGAAATATTTAGCTTTTGCTTGGGCGATCGCCTCCGTATTTGCGCCTCGATTTTTATGTAATTTTTCCAACAATTTCAATTCAGTGGTAATTTGATTGCGTTGGGATGCTTCCATAACTTTAAAAGGTACAAACATTGCTGGGGAATTACTTTCTTGATTGAAAAAGATTAACCATCTGTAAGTTTGACCAGGTTTTAATGGTTCCCCTTGATATTTGATATGTTGTTTTCCGGCGACAATTTGCGTTTTGAGCAACCTATTATTACTTTTTTGACCATCTATTAGTTCTACAGCTATTTTTTTGATTTCTGTTCTCCCCAATTGAGAAGCTTTGCTATTTTGCCAGATAAATAAGGGTTGATTATGCCAAATAATTCGTGTTTGAGTTGGGACATCAGGGGAAATTAGACAAACTGATTGTCCAGGACGGGAACCACCTTTACGAGGTTTTATCGGGGGTTCTGGGTCACGTGCAGGTTTAAAAATTTTATGCCAAAAATCAACCTGGGGAGAAATTTTTTGTGAATAAACAGGTTGAGGAATGAATGCAAATAAACTAACGAAAGCTGTAACTGATAATGTTGAGCTACCTAACTTTAAAATAATATTATTCTTGTGCATAAATTCAGCCTCTTTTATCAGTTATGTTGCGTTTAAGTAGGTCGGTGTGAAAATTTCAATGTATGTCATTGCGAATGAAACGTTCGCGTAGCGTGTCGCTTTGCGACTCAGTGAAATGAAGCAACCGCAACGGTTTTGTCAATTTTACATTCTGTTACATAGTTGGGTTTATTTTCATCGACTTACTTACTCAGCAGACTTGTAAACGTTAGAATTTATCTTTCCAAATAACAGGTAAAATGTAAAACCAAAAAGTTGCTGTTGGCAACAACCAAGGCAAAAGAATTGCGATGGATGAGATGTAAAGTTGTAAGCTAATAATTGTATAAGCTGTCGAACCCACACTTAATAGAATCACTTGTTTTAACTTTTGTTCCGGATGATTACTGAGATAATCGGATATAAATTTACCCAGTAATATAGCGAGAGCGATCGCCCAGATATCGGGAATCGGTAAAACCATGCGATTATGGAGGTAGTGATGGGTCATATAAGCGTGAACTTCCCCACCCGTAAGTACCCCACGAGTATTATCCGGGTTCTCTTGATTTCGCCAATAAGCCATCCCAGCAGGTAAATCAAAATTATCTTCGTTATTTTGTCCGGTTCCTGCTTCTTCGTAACCTCCCGGTGCAACTATGACGATTTGCTGCTGTAATTTCTGGGAAGAATCGAGTAATTTCCACGCAGGGATAGTTTCATACACCTGACGCGGAGGTATAGAAAAGTCTATAATCGGATGTAACCAGGTTTGCCGAAAGTTGTAGCTGAAAGCTGTTAAGGGTTGTAGTTGTGTGCGTGCTGATGTTAAAACTTCGCCTTTATTACTAGTATAAGTATTAACTTGCTCCCATAAATCTTGTTTGCTAGTTAACTGTGGTTTCGGCGAATCTGCAAGATGTTGCAAGCGTTCAGAAACAGCTAATAGATAAGCAAAAGCTCTAGGCTTAGGGTTCAATTTATTACTAGGTAATAGTTGCATATACCACCCAGGTAAAACTTCGATTTCTCCCCCCAAACTCCAGTTATGGTTAGCGATGCGGGGATGTGTTTTTAACCATTTCCCTTGAGAATCGCGGGTTGTCGCAAATACAAAGCGTGTCGGTTGTGGTGTAGAGCGGATACCAGTTTGCAGTGATTGGGAAAGTGCGCGATCGCCTTTTAGGCGGAGCATAGCTCTATCGCCCCGTGGGCGGAGTGTAGCGCGATCGCCTTGTGGACGGAGTGTAGCTCTATCGTCGTTAGGGGAATCTTTCTGAGTATCACCTTCTATATCTGGTCTATCTAATAAGTAATCAATGCCAATAACAGGCGCTTTTAATTCCACCAGTTTATCAATAATTTGCGCCATGTATTCTCGATTTATTGGTCGCGGATTTAAAATATTTGCTTTCTGAATAGATTCGTTATCAATTTGCACCAAAAGTACAGGAGGGTTTATATTTACTGATTCTGTAACTTGATTTGTGATATTTCTATACATTGCCTGTAGTAAAACCCGCTTTTCTAGCAACCAAGTTTGAACAGGAATTTGCACACTAATAAATGCTAAAATAGAAATAATCCCTGCTTCTAAAGGTGTAGGTTTCAGTCGTTTAATATATTGTCTAAATCCAAAGGGTTGCAGGCAAAATAAAGGTGCTGAAGGATGGCGAAATAGGGAAGGAATTAAATAAGCACTGGGATAAGTAAGATTTTTTTCAAGTTTCAGATAATCGCAAGCTGTCAATAATGCTTGATGAACATCCTGATATTTAGCTATATTATTTAAAAATTGGATAAAAATTTCCTCAGCCACACGATTATGTATTGGTTCACGCATAATTGCGACTTGATTTAAACCCAGTTCAATTAATTTATTGGCAATACTCAAGCCATCACAGGAATTAAAGAGAGCAAATTGTAATCCCTGCTGAATTGCCTTGATTAATGGCTGTTCAATTTCACTCAAATTAATATTGGCATTCGGTGCAATTGATATTTGCCCCCCAGTTAAATCTGTTTCTCGACTATGACCAGCAAAATATAAAATATCCCATCCCTGCTGACTTTTTAACTTCTCAACAATTTCATATTTAAAATCTTGAATATCTTTACCTTCTTGCCAAGAAATTAAATCTAACTTAATTTTTTTTTGCAATGACGAAATTGCTTGTTTCTCTTTCGCAAAATTCAAGCCACTGTCATCACCAAAAATAGCTAAAACTCTGATTTTTTCAAATTTTCGCTTAACTTGTTGAATAGTTTGCTGGATATTCAATGGTTGACGAACAATACGCAGCTTTGTTTGCAAAAATTGCGTACTAATCTCCCAAGCTTCCCAGGGTAAACGTGTTAATTCGAGAGTATTACAACTAATAAATATATCTATATATGTATCTTTGTTGTTATTTGCAGTTAAGATTGAACGGATATCATATAATTCCTTGCTACGTAACCATTGATGAAACTCATATAAAAGTTTTGCCTCTCCTTGAACCAATTCCCCTTGCCAATCAACAGGGGGAGGTGCAATCACACCAATATTAATTACCTTTCCCCGCAATTCTTGACTGTAGAAATTATGGTAAATACGCTGCCATGTTTCATAGTCAGCAATAATATTTTCCGGATAGGGAAGTTCCGCAGTAATTTGTTGATTCTGATTCCATGAAAGTTGAAATAAACATTTGCTTTCAACCTTTTGTACTTGCAGATAAAATTTAACCATAATTAAACTATTTTATGATTATTTTAGAAAATCTTTGGAAAGGGGATTTAGTTCCCTCCTTTTTAACATCACTCTCCCGTTAGCAAAGCTCTCCCGTTAGCAAAGCTCTCCCGAAGGGAGCAGGGAGTAGGGAGCAGGAAGCATGACTTCAACTCCCTTGTCTCATATCAAATGCAAAGGGTGGCAAAGTTACCTCAACCCCATCAGCTACACTAACAGTAGCAATAAATTTCTCATCCCAATTCCCAGCGACAGCAGCAAACAAGTAAGAATTAACCTGTTGGGGATTTACTCGCTGTTCTGTCAAGATTCCTGTTTTATCACTCACACGGAACTGTAAATTATGTGGCAAAGTATTAGGTGCAGGAGCGCCCAAAATTAATAATAAGCTCCACAAATTTGGGTCATTTTCTGTTGATGAATTCCACGCGACAGCATATATTCTTAATTGATTTCCTGCTAAATTAAAATTATGATATCCGCATCTACCAATGAGAGGAATTTCTATACCTTGGTTTTGTAATTGGGATTTAATTACAGCGAATTCTGCTGCTGGACTTCGGAATTCCCTGGCAGGTGTTAAACTCAGTAACTCCCAAGATAAAGCTTCTCCAATCTCATCTAATTCATTCCATAACCACCTTCCTAAATTGATTGCAGGTTGGGTAATTAATCTTATGCAATCAAGGAGATAGGTTTGCAACGATGCTAAATTTGTTGTTTGTAAATTATTTGTCTGTAATTTATATATCCAGTCAAGTAAATCAGGGGAAGTGACAACCGCAATTCCTTGCTCCCAACTTAAAACTTGCCATAGTTCTGTTTCTGGTGATTGTAATTGAGGTAATAATCTCCCTAATTCATTTTCAATGGCGGCTAATTGTTGCTGACGATTTGCTGATGCTATCGGTAAGGGAATTGCTTCTGGTTCTAGCACTCGTAAATATAGTAATAAATTATTAGGGTCTTTTTCAAACCAATCTAAAGGTATGAGATATGTCCAATCTGCTTGAATCTTTATCTGTGATGATGTCAAATTCTCCCTGAATTGTTGATAACTGATAACTCCTCGCACAATTCCACATTCTTCTTCTTCCAAAACTTCTACTAAGACATAAAAGTGGGGAACAAATTCCGGCAAATCAACGACTATTCTAGAGAGAGGAACTTGCTCATCAAATATACTATCAAGGGTAATTAAACAAATGTTAAATTCACCGACTTTTAAATTAGCTACTACTGGTAAGATATTTGCCAATTCAGGTTTAGCAATTGTTGATTCTTGCCAACTGACTGTGAGATGAGCGTCTCGTTCTTCTAGCCAAGTTTTTAAAGTAAATAACGCCAATCCATTCAAATAAGTTTGCCATTGACGAGATTCATCGGGAATTTGACGACTTAATTCTACCGCTTGAAGAATTGCTTCCGATTCAATATTCAAAGATGTAGTGGATAAACGTTCAAATTCCATGGACATTGCTACATTTGTCATGATTATTTGATTCCATCATTATGGATAATTATTTTGAGCTAGAGAATAAAACCAATCACTAATTAAATCTCGTCTATTTTGAAAAAATTGTACCTTCAGATATTGCTTTCGTAAGTGGCAATGACAAAAACTTTTCATGATGGACAAGGTTTAAGTCATAATCATCAATATTATTCTAAAACAAATATCTAACTCTTACCTATTGCCTAATTTCTGGCAAAGTCTTTGAGAAAAATAACTCATATCAGCATTATTTTGGATGCTGGCAGCTTCTACTTCTGCTTCAGAAATAATACGGTTAATTTGTTCATCAAGTAATTCTGTAATTTGTGATTCTAATTTTTTCAGTTTGGTGGGAGTTGAAAATTTTTGTGCTAGTTCAATTACCTGTGCTTGTAATTTTACTAAAATTTCCTGACGAACATCAGCACGAAACTCCTTAAGTTTTAATAAACGAGCCACAGCATCCTGTGCGCGTAAACCCAACTGCTGGGCAATTTTACCCATCGATAATCTTTGACAGTGAAACAATTGTAATCCTATCAAGAACTGCTTAGCCTTATTTATATCTTTTTTTTGCAGCTTTTTCATACGTAAGTCCACAACAGTATTTAAGGCATTATCTAGACAATTTAAAAATTGATTTCGATACATTTTTAAAAAAGCTTCTGTCTCATTATCGTCATCAGTACTGATAAGTAAATTTTCAGAATTGCTAGCAGGAATCATCTCTAAGAAAGTAGAGTTTTCATGTAATTCCGCATCTAAAGACACTGTTGGCAATGCTGCGATTCTCACATGAATTCGATATTCGCGTAAATAATTAGCGATAGTTTGTAAACTTTGCAAAACAGATATTATCGAGAATTTAGACACTGATTCTGCTTGTAAAATCTCCACAATTTCTTGTAATTGCTGGGTTGTCGGTGACTGACATTTACTTTTTGATTGAGAATTGGCTCGTTGACGGAATCGTTCAGCACGATAAATTTTGTGATACGCTGACAATAAATTTTGGGCTTGTCTGATTTCTAAATCAGTTAAAGAATGGAATTCACCTAATATTTTGGCTAATTGTTGGGGTTTCGTATCATTAAGTATTGCCCAATCACTTACCAAATATAAACCACACTCTAATAAATATTTATTGAGTTCTCGGTGCTGTCTAACTTTTCGACTTGTCCAAGTAGTGAGACTACTTTTATCAGGTTCAAAAGTTGCTAGGATTTCTCGACTCCAACACTGATAATTAGCTGATGTTTGTAAATTACCATCATCATCAAGAACATAGGGTAATAAATCACTGTGAGTAAAACCGTGAAAATGACCAAATTGTTGTTCTAGGGAAAAACATACTTGCTCAATTTGCCAAGAAATCCAACATAGTAAACAGCGTTGTGCCAATAGATTTGATGGGCTAGAATTATTTTGCCATAGCTCTAGTAAGCGCTTTTGGATAAACACATCTGAGAAATTATTGGTATTTATCCAATCGGCAAAAGTCTCGGTAAAAAATATTTTTGCTCCTTCTATTTCCCTAATTTGACGTTTTCCTGTGCTGTTGAGCATTACTAGAGTGTAGTATTTTAACCCGATCATGTGATTACTTGGTTCTTCATGGTTGGTTTGACTTTGTCTCCCCATCTATTGCCATCATTAGTTCTTAATTCTCAGCAATTTGGGGATATGCAGTTTTGTGAGTACCTCTGAAACTATTTTGCAGATATTTTTGTCTACGTCCATTGGTTTACTCAAAAAGCTACTCCCAGAGCGATCGCCAATCCTGCAATATCTTAGCTTAGTATTTTTTTATACTATAATGTCTGTATTTGGAGGTGGGTTGGCATCAATTACCCAAAATGCGATCGCTCGTTAATTGAGTTATAATAGATTCATTAACAGCGATAACGCTACACCTTGTGAGGCAACCAATATGGATGCCAATGAAGTTTTAAGACGATATGCAGCCGGAGAACGGAATTTTAGACAGGCAGACTGGAGAGGAATAAGCCTAGCTAAAGCCAATTTGAGCGGTGTTGATTTGACTGGAGCACATTTAAGCAACGCAGACTTAAGTGGCTCATATTTAACTAATGCTAATCTCAACTGGGCTGAACTTAGAGGAACCAATTTTAAGGGTGCGAATCTGAAGGGGACAAAAATGCCCGATGGAAGAACACACAATGATTACTTAGAATCTGCCAACTACTTCTCCTGCTAATATCTGACAATAAATCTGCCATTGGTGAGCGATGTCCTTAATCTAACGGCATCGCTTATCGCTAGAGGCGACAAAATAATACCTGCTCTTAGGAAAAGGCATACTTAAATCTTGCACCTTACTAGTAAATACGTAAAAATTTGCACACATGGTGATTAATTACTCTCTTCATTGATATTTTATTTTTAGTCCATTTCAATGGACTTAAGTTGTTAGACAGGGATTTTTAATCCCTGGCGGACGGGAAAGTGGTTGAGTAGTTAAAAAATACTGAGTTAAATTTATTTTTAGCTTGCCCAAGGTGCAAGATACCAGCATATCTATTGCCATTCCCGATCTTCAAGTTCCTTAGTCGGCAATAGTAAAGTTGCTTCAATTTCCTCCCTAATAGCAGCAGTCACTTCACAATTGCTATTCAGGCAATCGAGTAGTAGCTGATTAGCGTCGTAGTAGCGTTGCAGCGCTTGTTGTTGCTGTTGGCTAAACTGCCAGTGATGGTTAATATCACGATACTTAATGATTGTCGTTTTTAACTGTTCCACCCAAGCTTCTGAATGTGCCTGCCACCAGAGCTGAAATTTTTCTTGGTTTTGATTTGGACTCGGCAATTGCTCCCTAAGTTGTTGCAGAGATTTATGCAGTCCAGCATCCAGAACAATGCCTAGAATATTGCCCAGAGCATCTCCACAAGCATGAGCATAGGCAAAATCTTGACTGTGGTCGATCGCGCACTCTAGTAGTAGATCATCTAATGCCGCATCCAGAAACATCCCCTGGTCGAGGGTACAGGCTAAGGCAAAGTGAGCAGCTGTGTGCGGATTCTGGGCAAGGGCAAGGTAAAATGCACGGGCACTCGCAACCTGTGGTTGCTTAGGAGTAGTAAGGGATTTTTGGCTTGCCCACGTCAAAAACTCTTGTAGGTAAGGGTCTTGGGCAACCAGAGCATCAATATGTTGCTTCATCAACTGCATCAACCCATCTGCACTCCGAAGCATGGCGGCTGTCAATAAAAAGATTTCGCGCCAGTGAGGGTCAGTGATGTGGCTGACTAACCCTCCCAAAGCTTGCTCCAATGCTTGTAGGTTATGACTAGCAACGATTTTTCTGGCTGTGAAGTATTCTTGAAATGCTAGATAGGAGAAAGAGAAAATTCCCCGCGCTCGTTCTGTCAATAACCCATGTTGGGCTTCTATTGCCTTCAGCACCGCTTCACTTTCTAGTTGCAGTTCCTCTGGCTCCATTGGGAACTCAGGTAAATTACGAATATAGTCACCAATGTATTGCTCAATGACACGTTGCTCAAAGAAGTACTGACCCTCTTCAAACGTCACTGCCGCGATTTGGCTCAACAACTTCAGCTTTTGTGGTAATAAAAATCCTCGGTAAACATCATCCCTTTCAACCCCTCTAGCTTCATCCCATTTACCCAAAAGCAGATCTAACCCTTGCTTATAAAACTCAGTCCGCTTAGTGGGAAATTTTTCCTGACCATGGAACACCCAGCAGGCAAGATGCAGAAATAGGGGTGTGATCACGAGTTGGCGAAATTGCCAGTTTTCAGGTAAGTCCAGCTTTTGAATAAACTGAACAGACTGCACTTGCCCAGCTTTATGACCTGTTTTGCTGAATGCTGCAAACCATTTTTGAGCGAAGGTGATGATTTGCTCTTGGGTAAACGGGGCAATTTCAACATCGGTAAAGCCTCGGAGCGTGAGCTTTTGAGCCGCAGTTCTACAGGTTGCGACATACCGATTTTTGTGATACTTGTCTGAAAATCTGCGAATTTCCCTTAAGACAGCATTACTCTCTTGGTTAAGAACTTCATCCATCCCATCAAGCAGCAGTAAAACTCTACCTGCATCAAGCAAGGTTTCAATGATTGAGGGGTCTAAAATTCTAGACGTGAGAAAACAGGAGCGAATGTAGTTTAATAGGCTAAAATCGCCAATATTCCTAGACTCTTCCGCAAAATTCCTCAATACGATGAAAACAGGAACCAGATTTGCTGCAAATACGCCTCGGTTACACTGAATAGCCAGATGTTGCAAGAAAGTGGTTTTACCTACTCCTGGCTTACCCAACACCCTGAGCTTGGAGTAAGTTTCAATTGCTTGCATACCTGGTATTTGTTTTTGCTCAATCTCACCTAAGCCAAAGCGGTCAAATTCTTGTGGATTAATGTTTTGTAGGTTAGAGATATCTAGCCACTGTTGGCTGGGAATTTCTTCCAGAATATTGACATCAATGTATATGTCATCGATCGCCACGGGATGACCAATATCTAATAACTGCAAGATACCGCACTGGTCTTGAATTTTTTCCTGGCATTGCGATCGCACTTGTTGAACTAAGACATCAATATCTCGAACCGGAACCTGGGCAACTTCGAGCGGATCTACAAATTCCGCCGGGGGGTCAGCAGCTATTTCTCGCCAATTTACTTCTAATATGGAACAAATTTCCATAAATATATGACGTTCAACCGGGCGACCACTGAAAAATCGCCAAATTGGTTGTCGAGTCTTTAAGTTGACTTCAAAAGCTAAATTTTCCTGAGTCCACCCCTTGCGGACAAAAGCTCTTTTCGCCTCTTGAATCCCGGTAAGTGATGCTTGGAGCGATCGCTTAACCATAAAATACAAAACTCATAATGAAAATTTGTAAATTTAATTTTTATTAAAACTATAAATTGTGATAGCTTCTCCAATTTAGATGATTACTGGCTAAATTTAAATCATGCAAAAGTCAGAGATATAGGTGGAAAATCGACTGATTTTAATTATCTGTTGTCTCAAAATCTTGTTAGGGGTGTAACTTACTTCCCTAAGTAATAGTCAAATTTATTAGGTATGAATAGTCAATAATGTTACTTCCTATTGAAGATTAGCCAAATCACGATCTTCTAGAGATGGCATTACGCGATCGCCTCATCTCACTGAAATTAATTATCAAAATAACGCCTTTGTCGAGTGATAAATCTAAAAAAACAATTCAGGTTTGAGACTTTTCTTACTTTTTGTGTAGTAACTGAAGCAAATAAACCAAATCAATCCAGAAATCAGACAGCATTCCCTCATGATAAGGGAAATCAATCAGTTAAGAGCTTGTCACAAAATAACCTTGGCATTTATTGAGCTAGAAATGTTTTCTCGGTTAACTTCCTAAGTATCTAACGGATAAAAGTTATTTTTTGATGGCTTCTACAGCAATTTTCAATCAAACCCACCACAAAGATTAAGTGGTAAAACCAAGTCCAGAATAGACTTTAATCTCTTTATCTGTGGCATGTTTGAATGCAATTGACTGTAAAACATTAGCCACCCTATCCTCGGTTAAATTCTGTTTAGGATTTCCAGATTTTTTAGTACTTTTGCACCTGAAATCACAAGGAACTCCCATGTATAAATTTAATAGATGTCCGATTAATCTTTCATCCCTCCAAGGGCTGCGGGTACTGATTGTAGACGATAACGTCGATTTTTGCTACATGATAACGCTGTTGCTGCAACTATATGGTGTGGAGGTGCAAACGGCATTTTTAGCCCAGCCGGCTCTGAAAATATTTAGACAATGGCAACCCGATGTCCTCCTAAGCGATATTGCTTTACCTGGCGAAGATGGCTATACACTAATTCAACAAGTCAGAACCAAAGCTGGAGAGCGAGGAGAAGCGGTGCTAGCCATTGCTGTGACTGCCTATGTCGATGAAAATATGCTTCAACGTGCTTTGAATGAGGGGTTTGATCTATGGTTAACCAAACCCTTGGATATTGACGAGTTCCTTACCATGCTTGCCTGTTTAGTGATTTGCCAAAAGTCTTCATCTGCGATCGCTCAACGGATTTTGGGTAATGTGCCTAGACAAAATGAACTGAGCCTTGAAAAGCAGTTTAATTTAACGTTTTCAAGTCAGCATAACTTTTTTGAAACAGTATCAGCCTACGCCCAGAATCACGAGCAAAATTATTGCAAATGGGAGAGTTTAATATGTACAAATATTATCCAGCACCAAGATTTGAAAAAAATCAAACAGTAGAATTTGTTGGTGGCATAGGAAAAATTAAAAATTACTACTCCGAATCCAATAGCTGGGTTTATCTTGTAGAGATGGCGATGGGTCAAGAACCAGACTTTGGCAGAATCGGTTACGAGACGACGATTATTCTACCAGAACCAGATGTGATTTCACCTACTATACCTTTGGAATGATTTAGTGGAATCTATACAAATTATACGCTGACTCAAACATCATTTCTAACAGCAAGCTGTCACGCTGACTCTTGTTCGCAGATTACACAAAACTAGGTGAAATTAAATGGCTGATATTGTTGATACTGCCGTTAAGGCTGGTTCTTTCAGTACACTAGTTGCTGCTGTGAAAGCTGCTGGTTTAGTCGATACTCTTAAAGGAACTGGACCATTCACTCTTTTCGCGCCTAACGATGAGGCATTTGCTAAACTTCCCCAAGGAACAGTTGAGGCACTACTTAAAGACCTTCCTAAGCTGAAAAAAATTCTTACATATCATGTTGTCTCCGGCAAAGTGATGGCATCTGATGTGATGAAACTGAAGTCAGCGAAAACAGTTGAGGGTGAAGATGTGAAAATCGACACTTCTCATGGCGTAAAGGTAAATAACGCTACAGTCACAACACCTGATGTTGCTGCTGATAACGGTGTTATTCACATTATCGATACAGTTTTAATGCCTGCATAACTTTGACGCGCAGGTAGCAAATGCGGCATTGCTCCATTGCTAAATTCTGCCATGGATCCAAATGTACAGGCTGAGTATATCTCTACAAGGGTTTTGAAACCATCAAGCCCTGGGTCATGCATTCCATCGGCAATGTCGCAAATGCTATTTCATGGGTCAGTAACTACTAGGTAGTTGCTGACCTACATTTTTTGTCTGAGGCGATCGCAATATCCGGAAAAATCCCGACAAATAAGCATCATTATTTATTTTCTTTTGCAATAAACGTTGTAATTCTGTAATAGAAGTGTTAAATTTAATTTATAAGAATCACCCAAGTAAAAAGTAAAACTTATAAAAAGCGGTTAGGTGATTGCAGAATTCGGTAGGCTGAACGACTATGCCATCGAAACCTCGGAAAGTATTTGATGGACGAGCCTTGGTTTAGGTTAAATCAACTATCCAGAACAACTGGCACAGAACTTCTAATCCTCGCTAGAGCCTAGATGTGGCTCTCCTACTGACGGTCTTGTAGGGAATTCAACTTCGTCATAGACCCAAAATACGCTTACCAAAAATTCAGGATAAAACCCATGAGAACTAATGTTGTCTTAACAAACCCCTCTGCATTCAGTCCGACGAATGCTGACTTAACAAGTAACTCCGTATTTACCCCTGTTGTTTTCAAAACTAGTTTCAATCACTTTGAGAAAATCAATGCAACTCAAGCCTGGTCACTGCTTTTCACTGGAGGCAAAAAAGATAGGGCGCTGGGACTTAGCCCTATGGTCGGTCGCCTGCTAACTCTCGGCTTGTTCGCGGTTACAAGTATCCCCTTGTTCCAAACTTTCTAAGCAAAAGGTTCGTGTTGCGAAATGTTATCGCCAATATGGGTATAGATCACTGGTCATAATTCAGTCATTTTTGTACCCTAACTGTGCCATTCCAAGAGCCAATTAAAATAACTAGATTGGAGAAATATTATGTCAAAACAGAAAAAAGGCAATAGAGAAGTCAAAAAATCTAAAAAGCCATCGGATGGCACTAAGAAACAAAAGAAAGATCCCAACAGACATGATGGAGTGGTGACACGTATAGTCAAAAGTTCAAATGAACAACGAAACATTGAACCGAAAACATAATGATTTCTCGCCAAAAATCTGGAGTATTAACCATGTCAGCAAAAATAAATATGAACTCTTCAATGAAAAATAAACAAAATATTGGGCTTTGGGGATTTACACCTCAAGCTGAACTTTGGAATGGTCGTTTAGCAATGATTGGGTTCATGTCAGCTATCCTAATTGAAGCTTTTTCTGGTCAAGGTTTGCTTCACTTCTGGAGTATTCTCTAAATTAGCGATTGTAGCCCTAGCTATAGAGTCTAATCAAGAAACAACAGGTTAAATTGAACTTGGTTGAGAACTTCACAGAAAAATTCACAACTGTGAAGCCACAAAGCTTAATTAAGTCTGCATAAATAATTATGGCTCTTTGGTAATCGATATGCTAAATCTACATAATCAAAAGCTCAAACCGTTTGCTCTACAAGAAACATCAGTTTTTTATTCAAGTTTTAGAGCTTTTCCGCGCTTGAGAAGCTTTCACCCAATTTGATAGTAGATTTTGAGTTTGAATTAATAGTTTGGCATAACACATACTGAAGAACCTTAATTATCAGTGGTTTGTATAGGACTGATGTTTGATTTTTGTATAAAATCTTGCGATACCGTGCATTTCAGAACGGAGCTTATACCGTCAAAATCCCTGAAACTGTGCGTTATTCTGTCGCTAATATACCCTATCTATAGATTTAAAAATCAATTAGCAATTCTATATTTGCATTATGTTTGAGGTCAGGAAAAACCTAATAAATACCTTACACATTTTGCTTCAAAACCTATAAATAAAACCTCTAAAACTATTGAGTGATAGCGATGGCAATTAAAGAACAACCAAATCTCAACCCTTCCCGCCTGTTCGGTAATATTTTTCTGGCGCTGTCAGCTTTGTTCTTGTTCATAAATTTCATATTACCTTTCTTCTTAGGTCCTCAGATTCCTGGTGTTCCCTATAGTCTGTTTATCCATCAGGTGCAGGTAGGGGAAGTTGAGCGAGTACAAATTGGTCAAAACCAGATTCAATTTCAATTAAAAACAGTTGATGAAACAGCTGGACAAGTATTTTCTACTACACCTATCTTTGATTTGGGATTACCCAAATTGTTAGAAGAGAAGGGTATTGAATTTGCAGCAGCGCCTTTGCCGAAGAATGCATGGCTTGGAAATGTTTTGGGTTGGGTGATTCCACCATTAATCTTTGTAGCAATTTGGCAGTTTTTTGTCAGGCGGAGTGGTGGCGGACCCCAAGGTGTTCTCTCCATTGGTAAGAGCAAAGCCAAAGTTTATGTAGAAGGAGAGTCTGGCAAAATTACCTTTGCAGATGTAGCTGGGGTAGAGGAAGCTAAGACTGAGTTAGTTGAGGTGGTAGATTTTCTCAAGACTCCAGCACGCTATACCCAAATTGGGGCACGAATTCCCAAGGGAGTGTTACTTGTCGGACCACCAGGGACAGGTAAAACCTTGCTGGCAAAAGCCGTGGCTGGAGAAGCAGGTGTGCCGTTTTTTAGTATCTCTGGCTCGGAATTTGTAGAACTTTTTGTGGGTGTGGGTTCTTCACGAGTCCGTGATTTGTTTGAGCAGGCAAAGAAACAGGCTCCCTGCATCGTGTTCATTGATGAACTGGACGCGATCGGCAAGTCTCGCAGCAGTGGTGGGTTCTACGGCGGCAATGATGAGCGGGAACAGACACTCAACCAGTTGCTAGCAGAGATGGACGGGTTTTCCGTGGAAGATGCCACAGTGATTGTGCTGGCAGCTACAAATCGCCCGGAAGTATTAGACCCGGCTCTGTTGCGTCCTGGTAGATTTGACCGTCAAGTGTTGGTCGATCGCCCGGAATTATCGGGACGAGAAGCAATTCTCAAAATCCATGCGCGGAAAGTCAAGCTGGGTGAGGATGTGAATCTGAAGGCGATCGCCACTCGTACTCCTGGTTTTGCTGGGGCAGACTTGGCTAACCTGGTAAATGAAGCGGCTCTGTTAGCAGCCCGCAATCAACGGCAAACAGTGGCACAGTCAGATTTTGCGGAAGCGATCGAGCGAGTTGTGGCAGGTTTAGAAAAGAAAAGCCGTGTCCTCAACGAGAAGGAAAAGAAAATTGTCGCTTACCACGAAGTTGGTCATGCTTTAGTCGGTTCTCTGATGACTACAAGTGGTCGAGTTGAGAAGATTTCTATTGTACCAAGGGGTATGGCAGCACTAGGTTATACGCTGCAACTGCCAACAGAGGATCGGTTTCTCATAGACGAAGCCGAATTGCGGGGTCAAATTGCTACCTTGCTTGGTGGGCGTTCAGCTGAAGAGATTGTGTTTAACAGTATTACTACGGGTGCAGCCAATGATTTGCAAAGAGCAACAGATTTAGCAGAGCGAATGGTGACTACCTACGGAATGAGTAAAATCTTGGGACCCCAGGCATACCAACAGGGACAACAACCCATGTTCCTGGGTGATGGTATGTCCAATCCCCGTCGGATGATGAGTGAGGAAACAGCGCAGGCAATTGATCGCGAAGTGAAGGAGATTGTAGAGACGGCTCACCAACAAGCTTTGGATACACTCAAGCTCAACCGTGACTTACTGGAGGCGATCGCCACTCAACTCTTAGAGACAGAAGTGATTGAGGGTGAGAAACTGCACAGTTTGCTGAGTCAAGTTCAAGCCGTAAACAATTTAACCATTTCAGATAAACCTAATTTACATCTTTCAGGAGTTAACTTATGAGTATTATTACAAAGATGATTGTCAATGCAGATGCGGAGGTTCGCTATTTTACTCCTGGAGAAATGGAGCAAATTAAGATATTTGTTCAAAGTAGCGATCGCCGTCTGCATCTGGTAAAAGCTTTAACCCAAAGTCGCGATCGCATTGTCAAAGAAGCTGCCAACCAACTATTTCAAAAAAGTCCACGTCTGGTTTCACCTGGTGGCAATGCTTATGGCAAAGAGATGACTGCCACCTGTTTGCGGGATATGGATTACTATCTGCGCTTGATTACCTACAGCGTTGCAGCAGGAGATACGACTCCAATTCAAGAGATCGGGATTGTGGGTGTTCGCCAAATGTACAGATCTTTGGGTACTCCCATTGATGCTGTTGCTGAAGGTGTTCGTGGAATGAAAAGTATCGCCATCTCGATGTTATCGGGGGAAGACGCTACGGAAGTTGGTGCTTATTTTGACTACCTAATTAATGCTCTCAATTAGACGATAGACATCAAGCAAAATTCATTACCTTACCCTATACCCTTGTAGAGATATTCCAGTGGAACGTCTCTAGTTTTTTTTGGAAGCCCTGGATAAAAATTAGGGTTTTTGGGTGGCGATAGCTAATTTTGCTCCTGGTACTTGACGCACCTGATCCATCACTGCCACCACTTGCCCATGCTCTACCTTAGTATCGGCATTAATTACTACTATTGGCTCCGAGTTACCACCAGCTAAGGATTGAATCTGGGCTTTGAGATTTTCTACCCTTGCAGGTTGCCGATTCACACTAATTTCTCCCCCTTCTTTCACCGTGACAGTAATCTTGGTGGGGACTTGCTGCTGTTTTGCCGATGCTGCTTTGGGCAAGTTCACAGGTAAACCCTCAGAACGAGTCAAAAACAGGGTAGACATGATAAAAAAGGTCAAAATCGCAAAAATCACGTCAATCATCGGCACAATATTAATCTGTGCTGGGATATCTGCATCATCTTGTAGACGCATAGGACTTTTCCTCCCCTCTCTCATAGCGACGACGGTAAAGTAACTCTAACTGCCCACCATATTCTTGAATCAAAGCAATCTGCCGTTGATACAATCCTCGAAAGGTATTGGCAAAGAGTAAGGTAAAAATTGCGACTATCAAGCCGGAAGCTGTAGATACCAGCGCTTCACTAATACCACCTGTTACCCCTGATGTTTTACTTGCCCCCACATCACCAATATTCAAAGATGCGAAGGAAGTAATCAAACCTAGCACTGTTCCTAACAAACCTAACAGGGGGGATAAACTAATAATGGTTTCAAAAATATTGTTGAAACGCTTGATTACGGGGATTTCTGCCTGCGCTTCACTTTCTAAAGCTAAACGAAATTCTTCCGGAGTTGGTTCTTCTAGCTCCAATGCTGCGAGAAAAATTCGGGCAATGGGTAAATCCGCATTTTGTTGTAACTTATCTAACGCACCAACCACATTATCCAGACGATAGAGGTTAAGTACTTCCCTCACAACCCGACTTTGGCGCTGGGTAATCCCGTACCAAAAGCTGATACGTTCCACTATCAATGCTACAGCAACAACGGAAAATACTAACAGGGGCCACATCACCACGCCACCTGCTGAAAATAGCCTATTCAGCATCATGATTTAGAGCCTTGATTTTTAAGCAATATCACACAACCAAAATATTAGCTGAAAAATAATCTCAGAAATTTTTTGCTTTGTTTTATTGATAAATTACGATGACTGAGAACCAATGTCAAGTATTGTAGAGATTTGCTGACAGTAATTGGCTAAAGCCTGAGTCTAGAAGCCTAGATTTTGAAGCCGAATCTAGCTTTTAATGATTTGAATTCATCTTTTTTACGACAGCTTGTCTTAGTTGACTTTTAAGACCTGCCATTCTAAGCTAGCAAGCACTGGTGAAAATTAGTAGCAATAACCTTATGAGTGTTTCTAGTATCGCTGAGTCGCAAAGAGAGCAAGAGATAAAATCCCTGAAAACATTTTTAGCTCTCAGTCTACTAGGTTCTTTTGTATTCCATATTGGTGTACTGGCTTCCGGGATTGGTAACTTTTTGGCAAGAACTCCCGACTTAGAAGAAGAACCCATAGAAATAACCTTTGTAGAACCGACACCGATAGAAACACAGCCACCAGTAGAAGCAAAATTAGAAAAGCAACCAGAAGTTAAACCGGAGATACGCAAGGAAGAGAAAGTAGTCGTTGCCACCCCTGAACCTATGCAGAAAGTCCAACCCTTGAAGGTGGAAAGGGTACAACCCGAAAAACCCAGGGAAGTCGAGAGGGTGGAAAGGGTGCAACCAGAAAAACCTGTGGAAAGAAATATTTCTAGGGAAATACAGAGGGAGAGAACTGTTGTCAATCCCAATCCTGTATCTGTGGCAAAACCCAACCCAGAGAACCCCAGCAGTGATAAGTTAGTGGGGAGACTGCGAGGTATCAGGGATAGCAGAGCAACACCGACGGATAATAGTAGTAGTAATGCGATTTCTCCACTGACTTCTAACTCTGGAAATGGGGTGACTGTAGAAAGTGGAAATGGGAATGGTAACGGTAACGGCAATAGTAATAACAATGGTGGCGATCGCCTAGGAATTCCTTCAGAACGTCGCTCACGGGGAATCATTTCCAGCGCACCCACCCAACCGAGAACCCCCAATATAGAAAGTGGCGAACCCTCCTCTCAACTCTCCTCTCCTCGTTCCGGAAATGGGCGAGCCGCCTGTCGGGAATGTAACACCAGCTACCCAGAGCAAGCCAGAAGACGCGGTGTGGAAGGTCGGGTAGAAGTAGCAGTAGATACCGACTCCCAGGGAAATGTGACGAATGTTCGTGTGACTAAATCCAGTGGTAGCGAAGAGTTAGATCGGGCACACGCAGAACAGGCAAGACGATGGAAATTAAAACCTTCGGAAAGCGGCAGACAGGGGGTAAATATTGCCACAGAATACGCCATCCAAGGTTCTCGCCGCCATCGAGAGGTTCGGGAGCGAAGACAACAACGTGAGGCAAGGGAAAGAACTAGGGAAGTGGCAACTGATACTAGTAATCAAAGGGAAGAAACACCCAGACGCAGACGTTTAGAAGCTTCCCTAAATAATTCCGAAGTTGCGACAACCAGACGCAGAAGACGTATTGAAACCACATCCGAGGAAACTCGCCGTTCTGTAGAACGTAGTCAAACCCCAGTCAGGGAGAGATTGTCACGGAGATTACGCAGAAATACAGAAGCCACCCGTGTTACACGCAGTGAGTCCACACCATCCACACCTATCCGCAGACGCAGGCGAGAAATTAACCAATCTAATTCAGATTCTGGCAACAGACTGAGAAACGCTTTGCGTCGTCGTCGAGAGCTTCCAACTGCTGCACCTGTCGCACCTGCTCCACCACAACCGGAATAAAGCACAATCGGGTTCAGTTAATGAGATTTGGTTTTTGAAACATAGCCTGGAACCCTTGATAAAGTGATCAACCGCTTCCTATATTGAGAAACTGTTATGATGAGGAAAAATCAGTATAATCTCTGAATATTCTTGTTAAGTTATGGAACCAGTAACCTTAACAGCCGTAGGAACTGCGATCGCTACTATAGTTTTAACTAAGGCTTTAGAAAAAACAGGCGAAAAGCTGGGAGAAGCTGCATTAGAAAAAAGTAACGAGTTAATCGCAAAGCTACGCCAGAAAAATAAAGTACCTTTGTTAGCGAATGCGCCAGAGGGAAACGTACAGGAAGCGTTAGATTATGGTCAAGCTGTGTTGGAGTTGAAAGCCGCAGCCGATACAGATACCGAAATTGCTCAATCGGTGCGGGAAGTAGAAGCAGCCGCAAATGCTGACCCCCAAGTAGCACCGAAAGTTCAGGCTTTAGCAAATGACCTCAACTCACAACCAGCAGGTGTGATCAATAATGCAAAGTTAGCTGAATCTATTGAAAAATTAGTTCAGGTGGGTACTAACTATGGTGGTATTCACATTTGACTAAAGTCGCCCGAACAGGAACGGGTAAAGTCAAATCCTGAAATACCGCAAAATTTACCCCTGAGTGGGGTAGTGAAATTTGTCGGACGTGATGAAGAACTGGAAGAACTCCATAAACTTTTGCAAGAAAATAACCAAGTAGCCATTGCAGCTATTTTGGGAATGGGTGGACTGGGTAAAACAGAACTCGCCTTGCAATATGCCATGACTCAGCGCGAAAACTACAAAGGTGGACTGTGCTGGTTACAGGCGAAAGTTGAGGATTTTGGCGTTCAAGTGGTGCAGTTTGCCAGAACTCAGCTTGATTTAAAGCCACCAGAAGATTTTGATTTACCTACACAAGTACAATACTGCTGGCGGAATTGGCGTGAGGGTAATGTGCTGCTGGTTGTGGATGATCTCACAGATTATCAGCAAATCAGACCTTACCTACAGGGCGCATCTTCCCGATTTAAAGTGTTGATGACTACCCGCAAAAAGTTGGGTGCAGGCATCAAGCAATTATCTTTAGATGTATTACAACCAGATGCAGCGTTGGAGTTGTTACGGTCTTTGCTGGCAGAAACACCAGGGCGAATTGAGAGAGAATTAGATGTAGCAAAACAGTTGTGCGAATGGCTGGGGTATTTGCCTTTGGGTTTAGAGTTGGTGGGGCGATATCTGGCGCGGAAACAGGATTTATCCCTCTCGAAAATGATGCAGCGTTTAGAGAAAAAGCGATTAGAACAAGATGCACTGGACAAGCCAGATGCTGATATGACAGCACAACGCGGAGTGCAAGCCGCCTTTGAGTTGAGTTGGGAGGACTTAGCAGAGGATGATCAGTTATTAGGCTGTGTACTCAGTTTATTTGCAACCGCACCCATACCCTGGAACTTAGTAGAACAGTGCCTACCAGACAAAGACGAGGAAGATTTAGAAAAAATTCGAGATAATAAGCTGCTGTATCTGCATCTACTCCAGCGCAAAGGTGAAGGAATTTATCAACTACATCCCCTACTGCGGGAATTTTTCCAATCTAAGTTTACAGGTTTAGAGCAAGCAGAGGAATTTAAGCGATCGTTTTGTCAGGTAATGGTAGCAGTTGCTAAAAAAATTCCTGAGACTCCTACCCTTGAAGAAATTAACGCTGTTTCCCTTGCCATACCACACATAGCTGAAGTAGCAAACAATCTCATTCAATATGTCAGTGATGAAGATTTAATTTGGCATTTCGTTGGCTTGGCTAACTTCTATGAGGGACAAGGGTTATATACCCAAGCCGAACCTTGGAGAAAACAGTGTTTATCAACAGTACAAAACCGCTTGGGAGACAATCACTCCGATGTCGCCTCCAGCCTTAACAATTTGGCATATCTCTACAATTCCCAAGGAAAGTACGATCAAGCCGAACCTTTGTTTTTCCAAGCTTTAGAACTCAGACAACGCCTGCTGGGAGAAAATCATCCCGATATCGCCTCCAGCCTTAACAATTTGGCATTACTCTACAATTCCCAAGGAAAGTACGATCAAGCCGAACCTTTGTTTTTCCAAGCTTTAGAACTCAGACAACGCCTGCTGGGAGAAAATCATCCCGATGTCGCCACCAGCCTTAACAACTTGGCATTACTCTACTATTCCCAAGGAAAGTACGATCAAGCCGAACCCCTGTTTCTCCAAGCGTTAGAACTCTATAAACGTCTGCTGGGAAACAATCATCCCCTTGTCGCCACCAGCCTCAACAACTTGGCATATCTCTACAATTCCCAAGGAAAGTACGACCAAGCCGAACCCCTGTTTCTCCAAGCTTTAGAACTCAGACAACGCCTGCTGGGAGACAATCATCCCCATTTCGCCCAAAGCCTTAACAACTTGGCATTACTCTATAATTCCCAAGGAAAGTACGACCAAGCTGAACCCTTGTTTCTCCAAGCTTTGAATATTTTAGAGCGAAGTTTAGGAGAGAATCATCCTAATACTGTGAGAGTGCGTGAGAATTTAGCAGATTTACGCGATCATCTCTAATGAGAACAGGAAAATTTACCTTTTCCAGCCTACGTGATTGTGGTTGAATTTAGTACACCCCTTTGTTTTGTGGCGAGAAAATGAGTCAAATTCAAGAAAAACACACTACTGCAATGGATTTGGCAGAAGCTGCGATAGTCGCCAAGCTTCGGGGTGACTTAGAACAAGCGTCCTTGCTTACCCGACAAGCATTTGAAAATGAACTAGCCGCAGCAGAATTAATTGTTAATCAATTAGATGCTGAACCCACTCGCTCGATTTTGCATCGTAGTGCGGCAACTCTGGCGATCGATTGTGGAGAGTTGAAAATAGCGGAACGTTTGATTGCAACAGCTTTATCTGGAAATCCTCCTGAAGAAATTGCCTCCCAATTGAAGGATTTGTTTATACAAATTAATTTACACCCTTACTTACAGCGTCGCGGCATAAATATTGATGACGAGCAAATAAGGGAATTCCAAATAAAAAAATAAACAATTGCTGTGTAAGCAGGGGAGCAGGGGAGCAGGGAGCAGGGAGCATTTTGGATTCCGCGTAGCGGTGGTGTAACGCAGGAATAAATGTCATGATATTGCTAGTACGTCAATACTGGAGATAAAACTACGGTTTACGCACGTCCCTTAGCAAGATTAATTGAGCAGTTACAACGCTTGCCGGGAGTTGGTCCAAAAACTGCTCAGAGATTAGCATTACATATTCTCAAGCGTCCTGAAGCGGAAATTGAAGCTTTAGCACAGGCTTTAATTGATGCTAAACAACAAATCGGTTTGTGTCAGGTTTGTTTTCATCTATCTGCCGAACCTGTATGTGAAATTTGCCGTAATCCTAGCCGCGATCGCAGTACTATGTGCGTAGTGGCAGACTCCCGTGACTTAATAGCTCTAGAGAAAACCAGAGAATTCAAAGGTAAATATCACGTTTTAGGTGGAGTCATCTCCCCAATCGATGGTATTGGTCCAGAACAGTTGACAATTCAAGCATTAGTCAGACGGGTGAGCAAGGAACAACCCAGGGAAGTAATACTAGCAATTACTCCCAGCGTGGAAGGGGAAACCACCACCTTATATATAGGTCAATTATTAAAACCCTTTACCAAAGTGACTCGCATCGCCTTTGGTTTACCAGTGGGTGGTGATTTAGAATATGCAGATGAGATAACTTTGGCACGAGCTTTGGAAGGAAGACGGGAATTAGATTAGGGATTAGTCAACACCTTTACAGGTAAGACTTCCTCTAAACCTTGCTCCCCTACCAATCGTTGATAATGCTCGCGATCGCGGTATTTCAAAATTCTCATCGGTTGATTGCCGGCGATCGCCAAGGGTTCAACATCCCGACTCACAACCGTACCTGCTGCAATAATTGCCCCATCCCCAATTGTCACCCCCGGAACAATCAGAACATTACTACCAATCCACACATTCCGACCAACAATGACGGGTTTATGAATATAAACATTATGCTCGTAGGGCAAAGCATTACTCTGATAATCGTGGTTTGCAGATAAAATCACCACGTTACAACCAAGAGTCGTATTATCTCCAATGGTAATCCCACCACGACCATCTAACAAAACATTGGGACCAACATAAATTTTCTCTCCCAGAGATACATTTTCTGGATGCTCAATGCGCAACTCCCGTTTAAACCGCACACCCACACCACAAAACTTCAATCGTCCTTTGATTTGTTGATGTTGATAGCGTCTAATCTTACCTTGCCACTCCTCCAACCACTGCACTAAACGCGGTATCAAAAGTTGCTCGAATTTATGGGCAATTTTATGACGAATTCCTCTCATAGATTTTTCTCAAGATATTATTCATATATTAATTGTTACTTAAATTTAGCCAGACATTACGGATGTTGTGTCAGTGAATACCCTGCTTTTCTGAATTGCTGGCAATATTTTTTACCACTGTCTTGATTCTGCCTTCTACCCTCGATATTGGTGCAGGTTGTTTTCCCTTGTCAATAAATACTTGGTAGCCTTATAATAAGCGAGCTAAGTAATTTATCTCGAATTTCATGAAAAGATTAACGGTTAAGCAAAGAAACTGGTTGTTATCTTTCCATATCGCTTTTGGGGGAATTTGGTTAGGAACTGCATTATGTATGGTGTTACTTGCTTGGAATAATCGTTACACCAGCAATGGAGATGAGCTATATACAATCAATCGCATATTAAAATTGCTCGATGATTTTGTGATTATCCCCGCAGCCAACTTATCCTTACTAACTGGTGGTTTATTATGCTGGTTAACCGCTTGGGGATTTTTCAAACATTACTGGGTAATTACAAAGTGGGTAGCAACCATCACTCTGATTACAGTTGGTACCATTTGGTTAGGACCTTGGGTCAACGCCATGACCGCAATTTCCGCAACAGATAGGATAAAAGCACTACAAAATCCCTTGTATGTATTTGATAACCAGGGAGTTTTCTATGGTGGAATGGTGCAAACTGCTTTTGTATTGGCAATTGTGGTGATTTCCGTTGTCAAACCTTGGGGTAAGCGAAAAGTAAAACAGGAAGAACAGAAACCAGCGACAGTATCTGAGAGTTAAACCTGCTCACAAGTAATTTGAAATAAATACCATACAAAAAATATGGCAGAAATCAAGGGCAATTCCCTGTAGAGTTAGGGTATGCTGACGAGACTTTACAGGGATTTACCAATGGTAAGCAAACAATAGAAAAACTTAATCAGCGTTGAGAATTTTTGGTACTTTGAAAAACTCCCCTTCCTGTTCCGGTGCGCTTTGCAGAATTGCTTCCCGTTCGGGGTAGGGTTTTAAATCATCCCTACGGGTAATATTACTCACATCAATTGCTCGTGTAGTCGGTTCGACATTACTAACATCTAACTCATTCATTTGCTCAACGTAATCCAAGATACTCACCAACTGAGTAGTAAATTGCTCCTCTTCCTGGGAAGTCAATTGTAAACGTGCTAAGTGGGCGACTTTTTTTACTTGTTCGCGGTCAATCATGGGATATGGGTAATAAGTAATAGGTAATGGGTTTGACTAGCCACTACTGACTAAAAGAATATATCAACTTGCATTCTACCTGTGGTTTTTAACCAGTTTTGGGCTTCGATGTAGTTATTAGGAGCCATACGAATTGCTCGAATCCAATAGTCAGCAGCTTGATCTAACAGTGCTTCCCCTCCATCTGCATCACCCTCTTCCTTGGCTTTTTCACCTTGGTAATGATAAATCACAGCGATATTATTTAACGCTTGGGGAAGACGAGGATTTGACTCTATAGCTTGATGGTACAACTCTAAAGCTTTGGTATGGTCGCCGTTACTAGCATATATTAGCCCCATGTTGTAGAGAATATAACTGCGATCGTTGCTGTCTTGCTCCAATGTCAAAGCTTCATTGTAATAATCTAAAGCTTCTGCATACTCACCCTCGGTTTGCGCTGACATCCCATCCCGATAATAGACAAAAGCTTCCTTCGCTTTTTTGTTTGTCGGTAGCAGTTTGAGAATCAAATCTGCCATGACGGTAAAAGACTTATCGATAAAATTATCGTTTTTCTGGGTTCTTGGCATGACTTTGATGTAAATAAATGTAACTAAATGTTCTTATTTAGGGCTGTCATTGGCGATCGCCGCTTCGGGGGAGCGTAGCTCTATCGCCACTTCGGGGGAGCGTAGCTCTATCGCCACTTCGGGGGAGCGTAGCTCTATCGCCACAATTAACTATTACCCATTAGTTAATTTAACTGATTTATGCCTTAATTTTCCGTTCCCAAGGGTGCAATACAATCTGCACTATTATGTTTAGGGCTATTTACCAGTTTACTAACTGGATAAGCAATCATCTCGGAGGTGGGATAGGGCTGCAATAATGATTGGAGAGTCTCAAGACTTGTTATCTGGGGGTCTAACCAGAGAGAGTAATCCTCTGGGGGGATAATTACAGGCATCCGGTGATGCACTGGCTTTAATAATTCGTTAGCTTCCGTGGTAACTATGGTGCAAGAAAAGACCTCTTCCTGCGTTGGAGATGTCCACTTCTCCCATAATCCCGCAAAAGCAAAGGGTTGTTGTCCCGACAGATGAAAATAATAGGGTTGCTTTGTACCTGCTTGCCATTCATAGAACCCATCCGCAACTACTAAACAGCGACGACGCTGAAACGCAGTCCGAAAAGATGGTTTTTCTGTTAGGGTTTCCCCCCTAGCATTAATCAACCTTGTTCCGATAGTTCTGTCCTTTGCCCAAGCAGGTATTAACCCCCAACGTAAATATTTAAATTCTCGTTGATTATTATCTAAATTATACACAATTGCTAATAGCATTTGCGTAGGTGCAATATTATATTGTGGCGTAAAATTAACTGTTTTTGCTATTCCCAAAACCTGAGAAATAGTGACAGGACTTACACTTAAAGTGAATCTTCCACACATTCTTAATACCCCCTAATTGCGCTATACCAAACGTCAAAATTGAGATATAAATAATACACTTATGGCTTAATCGATTTTTTTCTGATTACAAATAATTCTGATATTTCTCAAAAAATATGTATTTATCAAAAAATGATTTCACAGATTCGTTTTCTTGAACTATTATTGTATTTTAATTCATCATGATGATTGACAACCCTCATCTCCAAAAAATTAGCATGGAATCCCTCCGATTGTACGATTTTTTACCTTCTGGCAATGGCTATAAAATTCGTCTTTTGCTAACACAAATTGGTGTACCATTTGAGAGAGTAGAGGTAGATATACTCAAGGGAGAGAGTCGGACACCGGAATTTTTAAGTAAAAATTCTAACGGTAGAGTTCCAGTTTTAGAAATAGAACCAGGAAAATACCTGTCAGAATCGAATGCTATTTTGATATACCTGAGCGAAGGTACAGAATTTCTACCCTATGAACCTTTCTTGAGAGCGCAAGTGTTTCAATGGTTGTTTTTTGAACAGTACAGCCATGAACCTTACATTGCCACATCACGATTTTGGACATCGATTCTAGCAGAACCAGATAAATATCAAGATGCGCTGATGCAAAAACGTGAACCCGGTTATGCAGCTTTAAAAGTGATGGAGTCCCATTTAAAAGTTCATAATTTTTTTGTAGCAGAACGTTATACTATTGCGGATATTGCATTATTTGCCTACACCCATGTTGCAGATGAGGGTGGTTTTGATTTAACGCAATTTCCAGCCATTGAAGCGTGGATAGCTAGGGTAAAATCACAACCAAGCTATATCAGTATTACTGAGGATATTTTATCAGCAGTGGAATATGCTTAATGAATGTAGGAAATTGGCTATAGGATGGAAAATAATCAATCATGATTTTCATGGATGACTTATTTCTCAGCATCTACCAAAGTCCAAAAATCATTCGATATCTATTTCCACTAACTTTATCCGGGATGCAGTTCCTAACTTGATATGAACATGAGATTTGGGAACAGAAAACTTTTCTGCCAGGATTTTAATTAGTTCTGCATTGGCTTTACCATCAACCGGTGATGATTTTAAATGAACCGTTAGACTCCCATCAGCAGCTTCTTGAATTTTCTGAACTTTGGAGTTTGGCTTAACTTTTACTTGTTTTTGCATTTGCCTGTGGGGATAACATTCGTAACCACAACCAACCTAAAATACATCCTATAAGATAATGGGGAAAATCCCACCAAGTAAAGGTTGTTCCGAGTAATGTTTTGCCAATAAATGTAGCACGAAATTGTTGTAATAATGGGAGATGCCAGAGTTGTAAAAATTCGATGAGAGCAGTAGCGATGAATACCCATATAGGGATAGTAATTATTGCTCGTTGACTACGAAAAAAACAAAAGGCGAATAAACACCAAAATATTTCATAAAAAATAGCTGCTCCAGAATTATTGAACCATTCCTGGGCAAAACCATTGTAGTACTTCAAGGCAAAGCCCAAAATTGTGACAAATAGTAAGGAAATGGCAATGTAAATATTTTGGCGAGATTTGGCACTCATATTTCTGGCAATGTAGGGTTAATCGATGTTTTGTTGAAAGATGATTAGAGACACATAATGGAATGGAATAAATCGCTTCATGTTAATAGTGTCCACAAAATTTGATTTACTATTTTAGCTGTGCTAGCACAGTGGAGTAAAAGGAATGATGCATAAATAGACTATTGTGAAGTTGCCTGATAAATTGCTCTGGGCAGGTAATATGGTTAATTCATAAGCAAAGTCTAATCGACAAAATTAGCTGTGTCATCGTAGTCGAAGGTGTTAGCAGCACACAGCTTTTTTTTAGGATGTACTGCGCTCCGAAAATCTCACCTATTTAGTATGGCAATTAATCCTACCTGATAACGATTCCGAGAATTATTGCCACCCACAAATCTGTCAAGATATTCTGACAGTAAATTGCAACGGTTTAAATAAAATACAAATTAGGGCAAACCCTTCATTATCCTCGCACCCCAGATGTATTTGACTCAAATGAGAACTGCTATATCTTTGTCAATTGGTATTGATAGCAAGTTGCCTTCTGTCGTAGTAGTTTCAGGATAATGAGATTGCTTCCCTCCGGAGAATACTAACTCTGACAGCAAATTAGTATGAGTTGTGAAAATACTTACCCAAACCCTTCATGGTACAGCAACTAAATTCTTTTCCCCCCGCTTCAGTTCCAGATTCAAAAATTCCGACTTTGCGACAGTTTCATCATTTTCCCGATGATTGGCCCGATGAAAGTAGAATTGACTTGAATATTCATGATTTGCCCCATAATTCATCAACCTTAGAGTGGTGGTATGTAAATAGTCATTTCACAAGGGTTGATGGTAGAAAATTCTCCTTATTTGCCTCCTTTTTTCGGATGATGATCAGCAAGGAGGAGGAAACAAAAGCAGCAAAATATGCCCATGCAATTATTTGGGGAATTAGTGATGTTGAGCAAAAAAAATATTATACAGGTTCCTTACTAGATGCATCGGCTCCCGAAATTATCTTGAAAATCATTAATAGTGATAATTGTAAAGCAGATGGGATGCTACGACGTGCTTTGCGGGAGGTATTAGAACAGGGAAAAATTCCCCAACCAGATGGCATTCTGCAAAGAGAAGTGTTAGTGAATTTGCAGAAGTTAGAGCTAGATTTTGATGGTAATCGCTTTGTCAAAATTCATGGTTGCGAGGATGAAAGAGAGTCAAATCATAGCTACCATTTGACTTTATTAGATAGGGAACAGGGGATTGAGTGTCAACTCTATTTCCATCCCCAGAAAGCAGCTGTGCGCCATGGGGATCAGGGTGTGGTGCGTGGGATTGCGGGGGAAGATATGTTTTACTATTTTATCCCCCAGTGTCAGGTGGAAGGGATGGTAGTCATTGAGGGTGAAGCTCTTGGGATTACGGAAGGGGTAGGTTGGTATGATCATGAGTTTGGTAAGGGTGCTGCGGACACTTCCCAGTTAGATACTAAGCATGATATTGCCTGGAACTGGATATCAGCACAATTAAGTAACGGCTATCAGATAAGTGCTTTTGACTTATTTGATCAAGAGAATCATGGTAAGAGTCATGGACGTTGGGCAGTAGTAATCGATACCAAGGGCAATTGGCAAACCTATGAAGAGTTTACCTTTCAGCCTGTGAATAGTTGGGTGAGTACACGGACTTTTAGTAGTTATCCAGTCAGATGGCAGTTGGAGATTCCCTTGGCAAATGTGAGTCTCGATATCACTGCGACTTTTCCCAATCAGGAGTTTGTGACGATTATTTCCCGACCAGCATTTTGGGAAGGACGGGTGGATATTGTCGGGAATATTGGTGGTGAGGTAGTGGAGGGGCTAGGGTTTGTCGAGCGGACTGGTTTTGATGCGGTGGAAACCCTGGAAGGTTTTTTGCGTGCGGTGAGTCGGGAAACTCAAAAATCCATGCAGGAAATTTTGCCCCTAAATCCGACACAGGAGCAGCTGTGTCAGTTGGTAGCAAGTCCGGGGTATGAGCATTATCTGCAAGGTTTGGATACACAGCAATACTCCCAAGCGTTGATACAACCGATTCGAGAGATGAGCGATCGCGGTGGAAAATCTTGGCGTTCCTATGCTGCTCTTGTCTGTTTGCAACTTGTTGGTGGTAATTCCCAGGGATTAACCCATTGGTTAGCATGGCCCGAATTATTACACATTGGCTCTCTGATTGTTGATGATGTTGAAGATGGTTCGACTGTGCGTCGGGGGGGAGCATCCTGTCATAGTATCTACGGGGAAGCTTTGGCAATTAATGCGGGTAATGCAAGTTACTTTTTGGGACAAATACTGTTACTGAATTCTCACCTGTCAGAGGCAGAAAAATTACAAGTCTATGAATTATATTTTACCACTTTGCGAGCTGCCCATGCAGGTCAAGCCATTGATATTCATGGTTTCCAGCACTTGATGTCTGGGATGATTGAGCAGGGTAAGGGTGAATTGTTACAGGAAAGGGTTTTGGCAGTGCATCGCTTGAAATCGGCGGTTCCAGCTCGTTCTGTTGCGGAATTAGGCGCGATTTTAGGGGGGGGTACAAAGACTGAGATTCAAGCATTGGGGAACTTTTTTGAGTCCCTGGGGCTAGCTTTTCAAATTATCGATGATGTTCTCAATCTCAAGGGATTTGCGAATAATTTGAAATCCCAGGGGGAGGATATTTCCTGTGGCAAAATTACCCTACCCGTTGCCAAGGCAATTTCTAGATTACCTCTGCAAGAACAGCGTCTATTGTGGGAAACCATTGCAACTCAACCCAGGGAACCGGAAATTATTGCGGATGTGATTGGCAAATTAGAAAATTGTGGGGCGATCACTGCTTGTGAGCGACAAGCTGAGGAACTAGTTGAATCTGCTTGGCAACAACTTAATCCTCTATTTTCTGACTCAGATATGAAGGTAAGACTACGTGCTTTTAGCTGGTATGTTCTAGCTCGCCATTATTAGTAGTCGTTTCATTACTGATGTTGATAAATTCCCAACTTTTTGAAAAAAGCTAGGGTTTTAATGTGGTGCGTTATCAAGTTCTACTGAGGTTTTGGACTTGGTACATTTTCAAGAATTAAAAATTCATGCAGCATCTTTTCTTTTAAAAAATAATCCATTCCTCACTCCTCACTCCTTACTCATTGTCCCTTACTCCTTACTCCTCACTCATTACTAACTATGAAAATAGATATCCTATATTTTGATGCTGGTTCGGGACATCGTTCTGCGGCAATGGGATTAAAATCGGCTTTGCTACAAGAGCGTAATGACTGGCAGGTGAGAGCAGTTAATATTGTGGATATTTTTGATGTTCATCCCCGATGTAGTCGTACTGTTCGTAGGGGAATTGACCATTTTAATGGACAATTGCAAAGGGAAAAAGTCTTTGACCTGAAGGGTTTAATTAATCTGTCTTTATTATTTCATGATTTGTTATCTGTGCGAGATATCAAACAAATCAGTCAGTTTTGGGCAGAATCTCCTGTTGATGCAGTGGTGTCAGTCACTCCCATATATAATCCAGTGTTGTATCGTAGTGTCCGTCTGATTAAACCAGAGACGATTTGTGTGACGATTCCCGTTGATTTTGCAGAGGTAAAACCACGGTATTGGTTCACCCCCAAGGTAGAGCAGTATTATTTAAATGGTACAGAAATGTTATGGCAACAAGCAAAAAAAGCCAAGATTGCAGATGAGTTTAATCATCGCATTTCTGGAATGATTATTGAACCAGAATGTTATGAAAATTCACCGATTAATATTTACGACGAAATTACCAAGTTAGGACTTGATCCCACCTTACCAACGGGTTTAGTTTCCTTCGGAGGACAGGGTTCTATATTGCTTTCTCAAATTGCCCATGAGTTAGTTAAATCTCCTGTTCCAGTCAATATGATTTTCCTCTGTGGGCGCAATCAAGCTGTATTTGAGGAATTAAATAATTTACCGACACCCTATAATAAATTGGTTTTAAGTTATCTCAAAGAAACACCAATTAAATACTTACAACTTGCAGACTTTGCCATTGGGAAACCGGGAGCCATGACGATTACCGAATCGATGATAGTTGGTGTTCCCCTAATTATGCTGAAAAGTCGAGGTTTACGACCAGTGCAAAGGGATAATGAGGCATGGGTAATCGAGCATGGTGTGGGCAAGATTGTCGATCGCCCTAAAAATGTCCCAGCTGCGATCGTCACTGTTCTCAATTCTCCTACCTATCGCCAAAACGCCCAAAACCAATACCATCGAGGAGTATTTGAAGCTGCCAAAATTTTGCGATCGCTCGTGGAAGGAAAGAGTCATAAGTAGAGGCGCTTTGCGACTCAGTTCTCCAGAAGGGAGAAGGGAACAGGAGACTATATCGTGTCTGTAATCAATGATGATTTTTGACCTTTCTCTCATCCCATACTAGCTCCCCTATAATCCACTAAATACACTATTTGCTTACTATGATGCAAGTATAGTGAGTCCAGTTGGTCGATGTAACGCTATGGTGGAAGAAATTATAATGTTATAATCACTTAGAATCGTGACCTACAATCTCTAAAATCTACTGTTGTGTCAGCGAAAGATATATTCCACAATGCGGCAAGATCTGCTTTAGAGAATGATGGCTGGACAGTTACAGAGCCATTATATTTAAGGTTAGGAGACGACCAGTTACGAATAGATTTGGCTGCTGAACGTATAATCACAGCAGAGCGCGCGCAAGAAAAAATAGCAGTAGAAGTAAAGAGTTTTCTAGGAGCATCGGCGATTACAGATTTCCATACAGCGTTAGGGCAATTTCTTAACTATAGGGCAGTACTACGTATACAACAGCCAGAGCGTCAACTATATTTGGCTGTGACAACAGAAATATATCGAACTTTTTTTCGTAGAGATTTACCCAAATTAAGTGTTCAAACTTACCAAATAAAATTATTAATATTCGATCCAGTAACTGAGGTGATTGAACAATGGATAAATTAAATCACTACCGTCAACTGATTCGTGAATGCCTGTTACCATATTTGGAAATGAAACCATCAGGTGGAGAAATAGAAGTTTATAAAATGTTTGATACTGAGGACGACCACTATCAAATATTTCATGCTGGTTGGGATGGTTTTCAAAGAATATATGGTGCCGTGATACACATAGATATAATTGATGATAAGATTTGGATTCAATACGATGGCACAGAAGATGGTGTTGCGAATACTTTAGTGGAATTAGGTGTACCCAAGCAAGATATTGTATTAGCTTATCACTCAGCTTTTTTGCGCCAATATGATGGGTTTGCCGTTAGATAAGTAATCAGTAATGAGTAGTTTGTAGGATGGGTTACGCTACTGCTAACCCATGCGGGCGTTAGATTTCATACTTCAACCGAACCTACCCCATCTTAGTATTTAATCCACCCGGCTACTTAGTTTGGCGAATCGGTGAGTAATATTGCCACAGTCACACCTGAAAAACCGTACAACAAATAGTAATACTGAGCAGTTCGACGAGTTCACTATGCCACCTGTCGAGATGCTCAGTACAAGTTTTGAATTTTTAATTTTCCCACAGGGGTGGGTACTAGGCTCCTACAGCTTCTTTGGCTGCGTAAAGAACTTCAGCGCTAATTTCCTGGAATCCGCGTTCACGGGCAAATTTTTCGGTGTTGCGCTTGACTTTACCACGGACAAAACCGGGGATTTTATTCAATTCTGCCAAACCATCCTTTGTCCAACCCAAGTCAGAACCAGCAGAAATCCCCTTAGTAATGACTTCCTTGGTATCATGTCCGCCAAAGATTTCTAACAGATGGTCTTCCATTCCTAAGGTAAAGGAATTGTATACTAAATCCACAACTTGGTTTGTACCTTCATAGCCCAGGAAGGGTTTATAACCGATGGGGAAGTTTTGAATGTGGATAGGTGCAGCGATGACACCACAGGGAATATCTAGACGTTTGCCGACGTGACGTTCCATCTGAGTGCCAAAAATTGCTGAGGGTTCCACACGGGCGATCGCGTCCCCAATTGCCCCATGATCGTCTGTAATAATTACTTCATCACAATACTCACTTACCTGCTCCCGGAACCAATCACCATCATACTTGCAGTAGGTTCCTGCCCAAACCACATGAATTCCCATTTCCCGCGCTAAAATCTTGGTCATGGCTGCGGCGTGGGTATTGTCACCAAAGACAACTGCCTTTTTCCCTGTCAGGTTTTGGCAGTCGATGGAGCGGGAAAACCAAGCTGCTTGGGAAACGTGCAAGGTTTGCTGATTAATAAATTCTTCGTAATCAACTTCTGCACCTTGAGCATTAATTACCTGCTGAATCTTCCGCACACACCGAGCCGTTTCTACTACACCCATGGGTGTGATATCTACCCAAGGCGTACCAAATTCTGCTTCTAAATACTGAACTGTCATCAAACCCAGTTCCCGGTAAGGACAAAGGTTAAACCAAGCACGGGGTAAATTCTTTAAATCATGGACAGAGGCAGCATCAGGAATGACTGCGTTCACTTCAATACCTAAGTCTGCCATCAACCGCTTTAACTCAGTGCAGTCATGCTGATTGTGGAAACCCAGACTGGAAATACCAATAATATTCACCGAAGGTTTTTCGCTTTTCCCCTGGGGAAGTTCGCCTTTCTTCCGTGCTTTCTCGATATAGTACTGTACTATTTGATGTAATGTGCGGTCGGCAGCTTGCAACTCATTCACACGGTAATGGTTGACATCAGCTAACATGACATCACCCTTCGCTTCTAATTGTGCCCGTTCGACGAAGTTGGCGAGGTCTTCTTGCAAGATACTAGAAGTACAGGTGGGGGTGAGAATAATTAGGTCAGGAGTTTCTTCCTTATCCTTACGGGTAATATTATCTACCACCTTTTCCTGGGAGCCACGAGCCAAAACATGGCGATCGACGACACTGGTAGTTACTGGTGTAAAGTTCCGCTCTCTTTCCAACATGGAGCGCATAACGTTAAAATAATCATCGCCAAGGGGCGCGTGCATAATGGCGTGAACATTTTTAAAAGAGCTGGCGATTCGTAGAGTGCCAATGTGAGCAGGACCAGCATACATCCAGTAAGCCAATTTCATTCTGGTTCTCCCTGTGCTTGAGGTGGACAGTTTTCCTGGGGGAAGGGTGAAAGATGGGGTCTTTTCCCCTTAACCAAGTTCGATTGAGGTGCTTGCTTTTTGATTCTCTCAAAGCTTACAGGACATCAAAAGTAGGGTGTTTTTCCTGAGAATGGTGTTCATAATCCTGGGAATGATTATGGTGTAAGGAATTCAGCCTGTAAATACCCCTAGGAGCGTGTTTTAAAGTTATAGAATTCTTAAAGTTTCGCAAACTTGGTCAACCAGTACCAAAATGATTTATAAAGTAAAACTTAAATTTTAGGGTGTGTTTTGGCAACGGTGATTATTCTGCGTTACGGCAATTGATACTGTGACTCAGACTCAAATCCTCACACGTAACACACCCTTGTATATTTACTGGATAAATAGGCTCTCAAATTAGTATCACGTTGATTTATTGCTATTCATCCGAGTTTGGCGATCGTAGTTACCCAACACTTTTGATGTGAGTCCAAAATCGGTGACAGCTAGAATTTTCATTTCGATATCGCCAGTATTTTGTGACTGGTGAATACACCATCGGGGAATAAACACCACATCTCCAGCAACCACTGAAATTAATTCATGGTCTATAAGTACTTGACCAGAACCTTGCAGGATATAAAATAGCGTTTCATGGGCATGGCGGTGCTTTTCATTATTTTTACCCGCAGGAATACTCACAAGCCGGGGATCTAAAACTTGGGTTGTGGGGAAGGAGAATCCGGCGACGGCAAACTCAATATTCAGATGAGGTACAGTATTATTATAGATTTTAGTCTCAGCTTGGGTAATATTACCCTTTAAATTACTAATATCTCCTACTTGTTGCGCGAGAGATTTACGGTTTTTAATTGTACTAACTAGGGATGAATTAAAGCCTCCTGTTATCTGTTCATAGAGAGATTCAAAAAAATTAGCACGAGCGATTAAAGCGCGATCGCTAGCTTGTAGGCAAGTATCAAACCATTCTGGTATATCTTGGTAAGAACACATCATTTCTGTGAGAGTGGCTGCGTGTTCGTCATCACAACCGATGTGGATATGGAAAAATTCCAGTTCACTATCTGCAAACCCAGCTTGTCGCATTCCTGTTACCATAATTTGATACATACGAGAGACAATCCCCTCTGTCCCTAGGGATAGCCATGCACAACCCCATAGTGGATCCGCTTGGATAGTATTTTGCAGATATAAATCGACAAATTCTTGAGTGAAGCTTTTAAATTTAATCTGAGTCAAATCATTGATAAACAGAGAGTTTTTCATAAAATTCCGAAAAATTTCGGCATGACTGACTCCACCATTTTCCCCACTTTCTTCCCAGAGATTTTGAGTGAGTTTGGCACGAAATTGATCGCGATCGCAATTAGCCATGACTCCCGCAACATAGCGAGTAAAGTTTTTAGAATAGAGATAATACTGGGAAAAAATTTCGATAAAATCCTGTTTGGTTAATTCTCCTTGCAGACAAGCAGTGAAGAAACGATTTTGCCAAAAAGGATGATTCTCTACAAAACTATGGAGTTTGTCTAATTGATGGTTGGTTTGCTCTGTAGTATTGAGTGAGGTTGACAGATGTAACATAAAATTTCTAGCTCCAAAATTTTCCAAATTTTTTCAAGGTTTTCAAATAGCACGATTTTTTTGCACACCTGTAACTGTGAGAGATAGTGAATTATCCTCGCTCTCCCAAATATCTGATTTTTCTTGAGTAATACCAATTTGAAAAAACAATACGACACATGAAACCCCTCCCCAACCCTCCCCGAAATCGGGGAGGGTGCCCGATAGGGCGGGTGGGGTATCTCCCGTAAACATTTTTTGAATCGGTATAAGTTAGCAACATCAGCCGTAAAATCACTTATTCTCAAAGTATTTTTACTTCCATATGCCGTTACATGGGTTTTTGCGTGGTTACTTACCTATACCTATGTATCTCTAGTACCGGATGGGGGTATGCATTTTTTGGAGTACCCCATATACCAGGCACGATATCAGCGAAAAAGCTTTGGTTTAACGTTGTTTAGCGCCCATATTCCAGGAAGACGCACCAGGGAAAAGCCAAAAATCATTTCGGAAGTCAGGGAATTTTAGGATAGTAAAAACCGCAATAACGGTGGTATGAATCCGTCATAAGTCTGGTGACAAAGTACTTTGTTTCCGGATTCAACTTCCGTAATCACCGATAGTAACAATTAAGGGTGGGCAAAATTCGCCGATAGATATAACCCTAACCTTGGCGATCGCCCATAACAAGAGATACCATCCTTTGGTAAGAAACCCCTTGGCTTCACAACCGACTATCTTTTATATGTGTTTTACAAAATCGGAGCGGCGGGATTCGAACCCACGACCTCCACTACCCCAAAGTGGCGCGCTACCAAGCTGCGCTACGCCCCGGAAACCCGGCTTTGTTGCTAATTTTAGATTTGAGGTTTGGTGTTTTGACCAATTAATTATCTAAAACTGTTTAGGCAACTTTCAGAGTATGACATAAATAGACTCTACAAAGCAAGTATTCTCTAAAAAACTTTTAAAGTTTCTAATGCTTGACGAAGTTGAGGTACTACCCCAGCTTCCCATGCTCCCTCAACACCCCGCTCACAGGAGAGGATAAAACGTAAACTGTAAGCATGGGCATAGCCAGAAACTTCCATCCACAACAAATCACTTTCCGCTTCACAGGTGATTTTCTCTTCTGCCATTAATTCCGCAGCTATTTGCTGTATTGTTTCTGTGAGTTGTTGTAGCAGGCGACAAAAATCTGCTAATTCTGCTTCTGTTAACTCAATTGCCCAGTCATCATTTCCCAGTAAAGCTTGATATTTGACAGCAGAGGGATTCCAACCAACTCGCCAACCCTTACCACTTTTAATTAAACGTTCCATTTCATGAATCACAACGGTAAGCTTTGAATATAGTCTATTTTTCTGTGGTGTCTTTTTCCTCCTAATTTTGCATTTGGAATTGTGAATTGTTTACCATGCCCCTATCCCGTATAGTCACACTCATTGTTGGACTGATTGTTATTTTGGGACTGAGTCTATGGTTAATTGACTCATTGTCTCGCTTGTATTGGCAATTATCCTATTCTCCCCTATTAGGGAATTTACTGTTATTACTGTTAGTGGTACTAATTGGGGCGTTAATTGCAGCATTTGTCTATTATGTCTTGGTAATGGGTGGGGGAGGAATCAAAGGTAAACGACGTAAGGTTTCCCCACGACGACAAGTACAAATCCCAGAGGCGAAATCAGAAGCTGCTTCGACAACCCTGCAAGCAGTACGACAGCAAGTTTCCCAAATTCAGGATGAAGTAGCACGACAAGCTCTGCTGAGTAAGTCACGGGAAATTGAGGCTAATTTGGCACGGGGGGAAATTCAGGTAGTGGTATTTGGTACGGGGAGTGCGGGCAAAACTTCCTTGGTGAATGCAGTGATGGGAAGAATGGTAGGGAGAGTTGACGCACCGATGGGAACAACAACGGTGGGTGAGACTTACTGTCTGCGGTTGAAGGGTTTGGAAAGGAAGATTTTAATTACCGATACTCCGGGGATTTTAGAAGCAGGGGTGGCGGGTACTGAGAGAGAGCAGTTAGCTAGGGAACTAGCAACATCCGCAGATTTACTTTTATTTGTAGTTGATAATGACTTAAGACGTTCAGAATACGAGCCTTTACAAGCTTTAGCAGCCATTGGCAAACGTTCAGTTTTAGTATTAAATAAAACTGACTTGTATACGGAAACAGACAAAGAAGCAATTTTAGCAAGGTTGCGGCAACGGGTACGGGGCTTTATTTCCACAAACGATGTGGTGGCGATCGCGGCTAATCCCCAATCAATAGAATTAGAAAATGGAGAACTTGCCCAACCAGAACCAGAAATTTTACCCCTATTACGACGGATGGCGGCAATTTTACGGGCAGAAGGGGAAGATTTGGTGGCAGATAATATTTTGCTGCAATCCATGCGTCTAGGAGAAGAAGCACGCAAATTAATTGATGCCCAACGCCGTCGCCAAGCTGAGAAAATTGTCGAGAGGTTCCAGTGGATTGGGGCGGGTGTGGTATCGGTGACACCCTTGCCGGTGGTAGACTTACTAGCTACGGCGGCGGTAAATGCCCAAATGGTGGTGGAAATTGGCAGAATTTACGGCTGTGAGTTGAATATGGAGCGGGGGCGAGAATTAGCCCTATCCTTGGCGAAAACCATTGCCGGCTTGGGAATTGTCAAGGGTGCTTTGCAGCTACTATCCACAGCTTTACAACTCAACGTCGGTACTTTTATTCTTGGGCGAGCCATCCAAGGAGTCACTGCTGCCTATTTAACCAGAATTGCTGGTAAAAGTTTTATTGAGTACTTCCGCAATGATCAAGACTGGGGTGACGGAGGAATGACGGAAGTTGTACAGCGTCAATTTCAACTCAACCGTCGAGATGAATTTGTCAAAGCATTTATTCAACAGGCGATCGCCAAGGTTGTCAAACCCCTAGCTGAGAAAGTTGAGGCAATGGAACAGGAAGAGACAGAAAAATAAACATGGGTAGTAGTAGTCTGTCAAATTTGAATTGGGGGATAAGGGAGACAAGGGGGATAAGGGGGATAAGGGGGACAAGGGGGACAAGGGGGACAAGGGGGAGATATCCCTCAAATTAACCTTGACAGTGTAGTAGTCAATGCCAGTAATTTTGATAGTTGACTGTAGTACAGCTAAATTATATAAATCAAAAACGCAAAATGATTATGAAAATCCACGCATAGGCTAGTTGTCTCACAGTTTTTCCAGAAATAAGGGTATAAATCCAGCCATATCCACTCTGAGCCGGGTTGTTGAATTTGTGAAGTTTTAGTTACATTGTCTGAAAGTATACCCAAAGTCTGCTCAAGCAGACTACCTATTAATGACTCAAAGAAACATCTACAGCATTGCTGTTGCAGCTTTTGCATTTATGGGTGGGGCAACTGCGCCTTTCACACCAGTTCAAAGTACTACACTCAAACCCTTGCAACTGGCACAATCAACTCCTACCATTGCTGCCATTGAAAATTCCGTTCATCAGCAAATAAACCAGTTGCGGAGTTCTCAAAGTCTACCACCCTTAACGCGCAACTCAGCCATAGACAATCAAGCCAGAATACATAGCCAGAATATGGCTAGTGGAAAAGTTCCATTCAATCATACCGGTTTTTCACAACGAATTCAGGCAACCCGTATTTCCTACAGTTCAGCTGCCGAAAATATTGCCCGCAACTCTGGATATAGCGATCCTGCTACCCAAGCAGTGCAAGGTTGGCGCTTTAGTTCTGGACATTTCCAGAATATCAGAGGTAATTACAACCTCACAGGTATTGGTGTTGCCAGAAATAACAAAGGTGAATATTTCTTTACCCAAATATTTATCCGTAGCCGATAAATTTATGGCGATCGCAATCTGATCTTGAGCAAAGCCAAGATTCGTCTGATTCTTTCAAATATGTTGATTTTTTCGGGGTTGCACTACCATTTCCCCATATAAATATTTTCTGACTAAATAGAATATCGGTGTTACTTGTTAACACATCAGCAACAAAAGGAGCATTATTGCTCCCCTGCTACCTTTAATTATTAAGTATTCAACCGGACATGATATAACTCACTTCACTTGAGAAAGCCAAGACTCCCTATCAATACGCTCGGCTATCGGGTGTTTAGTTGTTGCTCCAACTTCAGATGTATCCATATGCCATCCTTGCCAAGTCTGCGCAGCCAGTTGAGAAAACTCACCTTTGACTTGGAAACAAGTAGGATTATCTTCTCTACTCCACAAACGACAAAGCAAGTCTAATACTTTGTCCGAGGTATGATTACCCATGGGGTTAAGTTTGTCCTTGTTGGATTCAATTAATTTATCTTCTTCCTTAAACAACTTACCCAGTCTCTGCTTAATACTGAAGTTACCTAGCTTATTGGAACATCTGCCAATATTGAAAAGTGCATCACAGATGCGGCGATTTAATCCTAAATATATTGCTCCTTTCAGTGCCTCTAGAAAATGTTCTAAAGCTTTGTTCGGCTCATTTTCAATTAGCAGTAAATATTCTCCATTTAGCAGGGAAATCTCCGAGAGAACCGCTTGGCAAAAACTTTGGCTGTGACCAAAGGTTAAATCAGTTTTCGCCAGTTGATCAGCGAATTTTAATGCCTGTTGTGGCAACTTATCTTCTCCTAGTCTCACCCAAACTCTTCCTGCTAAGGCTAACCAGCGAGATGCTCTGCGAGTTAAGCCAATACGTAAAGCGTAATGGGCTGCCCTAATAAAATATTCTGCGGCTTGCTCTAAGGTATCCCTATCATCACTCAGATAGAACTCAATTCGCCCAACATTCCCATAAATTTCAGACAAGGCTTGATAAATATCCAAACCAGGGTCTTTATAGCAAGAACCTAGTTTAATAACACGTCTAATTTTCTCATCCCATTCTTTTAATCCTAGCCACTGACTTCTCTTACTAGCTACAAATAAATCGGGATTATGCCCACAGGAAAGCTCATATAAATACACTTCTGAGCGAATTAGAGCAAGTATGGGGATAATCTCTTCTTCTATTTCCTTATCCTTATCAATTTCTTGTTGAATTTCTTTAATTAGTAGTCGGGCATTACTAATATTGCCTTGGGTATTATAAAGTCTGAGTTCCAGGCGTTTTGCAAGAAAATAACAACGGTAGAAGTTAAGTCGATAGGAAAAATAAATCTTCTCTTGGGGGATTTTTTTTAATTCCTCCCTAGCTGTATCTGCAATTCTTTTAATTTCCCTAGAATTACATTCATCACCCAGAAACTGAAATTTTTGAAAAGCTCTTCTGGCTCTAGTTAATTGTGCTCTTAATCCACAAAGAGCTTTAAATGCGGAATTATATACTTCTAAATCAAGTTCACCACTCCAGCTTTTATCTGCTAGCCATGACTTGGCACCACAAACTATGGCTTGCAAAATCGTAATCATGGAATCTCTATCAACCCAAATTCCTTGATAATGTCGTTGATGTCCTAGAATAACTGTGGTTTCAACTAGGGAATCAATACTGCTATCTAAGGTTTTTGTGAATAGAGTAATTTTACCTACCTCCTTGGTTAATCCCATATGGAGACTACAAGCACCAATGGCATTCTCAATCATTGTGTTGTTAGAGGTATACATCCATTCCAGATATTCAGTTGGTTTGTCATTATGGCTAAAGCTACAGGTAACTACAGCCATCATTATGGGACTGCGGGAGTCAAAGGACTGCACTTCTGGTTGCGTTGTCAAGTAGATATCAGAAGTATTTAGTTCCCACTCTGCTTGATTTGCAATCTTGACAAAGAGGTCATAGACTGCTCCATATTCTGCTTGTTTACTAATAGACTGGGATAAAATTTGAAATTCTAATTTTTCCACTCTCAGGTGTAGGTTAGTCGGATATTTAGGCATTTGCTCTTTAATTGCAATGCTCAGAAACAGTCCGATCGCCTCTTGCTGAGTGAAGTTTGTCTTACCTCCTGCTTTCAATCTGCTCCAGGTTCTTTGTAGTTTGTCAATGACTTCGAGTCGGAGCTTTAAACCCAACATGACGCTGAAACTGGAACTTGTCATCGGGTCGGATTTGCGCAGATTATCAATTAAATATTCGAGAAAATCATCCTCTTGATTCTCTCCAAAAAATTTTTTACTGGCAATGGCTATTTTATTGCTGGCGATCGCCAAGAATTCTTGGGTTGTGGGCAGAAAATCTTCAAAACGCAAAAACTCCAGCAAGGCAACGACTTGAGCTACTTGAAAGAATCTTTCTGGTGTTATCCTAATAATATTATTGTTCTCTGGCAAAAAGCCCGCAGACTCCAGTAATTCATCAGAACCAATCTTTCCTAACAACTTCCGCAGTTCATCAGGAGTCAGATCTATTTCTCCTCTGGTTTTTTCACCATCGTTTTTAGACTTCCTTTTAGATACCTGACGACTTTGCAATTTGTTCCACAGTTCAATCAAACCTTTTCTATCAACTGGCAATCTTTCCTTTTCCTTATTCAGAAAATCAATTACCACTGGTCGGCTAACATTCATCCCCTCCGAGAGTTCCACCTGGGTTGCTCCCATCTTGTCGAGAAAGAAGCGGAGCATCTCCCTCAGGGCTTCTTGATCTCCCACGTTTTCCCTGCTCATACCCTTGGTTTTACGCGATTATGTAAATTATATTGACAGTAAAATGATGCTTTTTCTTTTTCTGTCACAAAAAGTACTAAAAAACATATTAGAGTGTTTTTTATTTTGACAGTGTAATTATTGAATACAAATTTTCTCCACTTTATCCATTTTTAGTATAGCAAGATACTGTTTTTTGGCAAAACTGTAAATATGCTTAATAGCACATCCCAATTTTAAAGGATAATGAATTATGCCTCCTCAAAGGGTTGAGGCTTTTCTCAACTACTGCGAACAGAGGATAGCTAGGTTTCAACAAGCTAACAACACTGGACTTCTAGAGATTTTATGCAGTCTTGATTATCGAGGTTACGGCAAAGTCGAGTGTCGCTGTGGGGATTTCCAACATTTCCTGATTTCGCCAGAAGACTTAGCTATCTGGAAAACACATCCGTTGTCTCGACAAAGGGAAAACTTAGAAACCATAGAACAGGTTCTGGCAAAGCTTGATAGTGCATTGTTCGAGACTTTTTGTCTGCAACAAGGTTATGCAACTATATTAGCGTGGTATCGTGGGCAGGATGGTCTATATGGTTTTCAGTTTTCGCCATCAATAGTCCATGGAATTAAGCCTTGTTGAGAGTTTTAGAGGTGATGACAGCACAGCTGCTCCACCTAAGTAATTAGCTACTAATCGCGCCTTGTGTGAGAGTGATTTCTAACAACTGCATAAATTTCCGCTCACAGAATATCATCACATCGATGGGAATAACCACGACGGATGTTGCTGAAGTTTCGGCTTGGCACATCCATTTTTGCATTTCTGGGGTGGAATAAATTTCTCAGTCATGTACGAATAAATATCTACACTACAGTTATGACAAAAAGTAAACCCAGTCATTACAGTCGTCTATTTCAATTGACTGTGAGGTTCTTCAAGTATCTCTTACTAGCAATATTTGGGCTAACGATCGCCTATATTCTTTCCATGAGTTTTGGGGTTTTTAGTCTTTTTGCGGCACTATTACCCTTTCTAGGAGATTTATTTGGCAAGCTAACAGTGATTCTGTTGTGCTTGATCACAGTCACAGTCATTCTAGAATCTCTGCGTTAAGTCTGATCACTTCTGGCGATCGCCTATATTTGCAAGAGCGATCGCTCACCCCTACACCCACACAGCCCTTCCCTCCCACAGGCTAGATATTATGATTAATAGTGCATATGTTGTGACAGTACTACCATATTTAGTTGGACTAACTCTTGGCATTGTTTACCGTAAACCTATTTCATATTTCCTGACTCGTTTGAATAGGGCAAAACTTTCGAGCAGTGGAGTTGAACTAGAAACCCACAAACAACTTGGTAAACTTAGTAGTCAAGGTCAAGAAATGGCATCAATTCTCAAAGAAATTAGGAATGATATAGAAAGAATTGTCCATCATGAGAAGCCCTACACAGATTATGTTGAAGTGCTTCAAGATACAGAGAAATATATTCGAGAATGTTGTGAAGAGGAGAAATCTCACAGCACAAGCCATATAAATATCAAAATTATGGCGGTTTCGATGAACTTTTCCTGGAATTTTATTGCTGGCAAAGTTCCTAAAATCTTGAAAGACTATGACAATGCATATATCAACACGGAAATCGTCTTTGTTGACGCTGATTTTCTGGAATTACTGCAACTGGAAACCTATAATATTAATTGGGCGGCAGAAAGTAGACAAAGAGTTATGCAGATAAAGAATTTTATCCATGGGTTACCGGATAATTTGCGTGATAGATTTTCAGTTTCAGCTAGAGTATACAGAAACATACCCCATTGGCATGGTTTTTTAGTCAATAGAAAATACCTATTTTTAGGTAGAACTGACTGGGATTTCTCTGCCAATCGACCTAAACTGAGTGTAGGTCAAAACAAGTATCTATATTTTGACCGTAGCGCGGTTGCAGGTTGCGAACGAATTGATTTGTTTTCAACTTGGCATAGATACTACTTTGAGTTTGCTTCTAAATCTATCCATGATATCAATTAAGGTAGGTTTTGTCGGCTTTGAAAGCAGCGATCGCCCTTTGACAATCACGAAAGATAGAAGCGCGATCGCCTCTGAATCATATACGGTTGAATACTTGTAATTTAGGGGCAGCAGGGGAAAAGATAATTTTCCTATTTCTGAATACACAAGTTATATCGCAAGTTTATTATGCGGACATGATATGAGCAATTTGACATCTTCAAGTTTGCGTACTAATACTTCAAAACAAATACTAACTCTGTATAAATAAATTTATTATCAAAGTCTAACTTTAGACAGAGGTTTATATCACTTCTTTAGGTAGAGAGATTGGAATCAACCTTAAGCTTATACTGAGGGCATAGAAAAAAGCGAATTAAATAACATCAGGTGCCCGATTATAGTTTTGGTCAAAAATCTGTAATCCTTGTCTGCCATAATTTGTCAACCTACTCACTAATTCAAAGCCAACAATGACTAATCCAAACGATAATAAAACTTACCGTGAAGTCAAAACAGAAAACTCTATTGATAGAGACGGAAATACTCATACTCATGTAACACGAACAAACGAAACTATTAAAAATAGTAATGCCAATCCCCAATCGTATCAAAATGGTTACGTTCAAGGTCGTATGTCTGAGCGCAACTATGAAGAAGCTTTAGCAGAAAGAGATGTGAACAATACCAACCGAGGATTATTTTTAGGTATTATAATTGCTGGTTTAGCATCTTTAATTGGTTTAACTTATTGGTACCTAAACCAATCTAACCAAGCTGTAGATAATACCACTACCATACCAACAACTAATCCATCTCCTGTGATTGATCAAGTGCCACAGCCACAACAAACTACAATTATAGAGAGAACAAAAGAAGTCCCAGTTGAAGTTCCAGTTACGGTAGAAAAAACTAAAGAAGTTCCTGTTTTTGTTCCTGTTCCCCAACAAAAAGCAGCACCAACAGTTAATAATAAGGCTCCTGATATTAATATTACTGTCCCACCTCAGGCTCAACCACCTGCAACTAAACAGAATCCGACAACACCTACTCCTAATTCCAACTCAAGCAGCACAACTAGCGGTGATTCAACAATTTCTCAGCCAAATCAAGATAAAATAGACGCTACATCTGAAAGTAATACGACTACAGATAACAACTAGGCAGACATTATCGAAGTAATAGTTGTTTGTCCCATTCCAAATCTAATTAACTCAAATTGTCGGAGTATGGCAGGTGCTGTACCCCGAAAATTTATTTTATTTGATTGTGTTTTGGGGAAAGTCCGTCACAAAATTATACTGCATCTCACCAGGAAACACATTCGATAGACATTCGTGATAGATTATAATAAGTACTTTTGTTAATTCGTAATTATCCTTACAAATGCGCAAATTATTGAAGTATTCAATTCACATTTCTACTAAAATTATTAGTGATTCAATGATGCGTATCAAGATTAAGTGTAGACATACGCCACCAGAGCATTGCTAGCCCCCAAATTGTGTTTTTAACCCCAAAATTTAGCCATATTTTAAGTACTAAATATCCGACCTTAACCTATAAATAATGGATAGAGGGATACTTTTCCAACATCTTCTCCGTTCAACTTTATCCAAAATTTAAGAACTTGAATATAAATTTTACAAACATATCTCCGTTCAATAGCTCTTTATCAGAACGTTTAAGGTCACAAGTTAGGCAGAACCAAGTGAGATTAATGTATGATTGTGTAGTTCCAGGTATTGCCCTGTAGCTATCCATAAAGGATTAGAGTATGACATCTCAGCGAACCGTCCTGGTCATTGCTAGTTCAGAACAGGATAATACTACCTACCAGCAGCAATTACAGCAAGACCGGGGGATGGACTACAACATTCTGTTGGGTAGCAGCACTTCCTCCCTACTCTCATCTCAATCCCTTCCGAAACTTGATGCCATTCTTCTAGAACTTAAATCCCCCTATAACAGCAGTTTTCAGTTTTTACGTCAATTAAAAGAGCAAATTAGTGCCCCTGTAATCGTCATTGATGGTGGTGATACAGAAGTTGCGGTACAGGCATTTAAGCATGGGGCAGTTGACTATCTAGTCAAGGACAGGGCAACATCAGATGATTTGCGTCTTGCCATGCGGAGCGCCATTGAAAACGCGGAATTGAAACGGGAGCTAAAGCGCAGCCAGGAAACATTTCGTACGTCGGTGGAAAATATGCTGGACTGCTTCGGCATTTTTTCAGCCCTGCGGGATGACTTGGGGCGGATTATGGATTTTCGCGTTGATTACCTAAATGCGGCGGCTTGCGAAAACAACCAAATGCCCAAAACAATGCAGATTGGGCGGGGGCTATGCGAAATTTTACCAGCCCATCGAGAATCGGGACTATTCGATGCGTATTGCCGGGTGGTGGAGACGGGAGAGCCGTTAATCAAAGACTCTTTAATTTATGACGATACGTCTGGCGATCGCCGCTTAATTCAGGCTTTTGATATTCGAGCCACCAAGCTGAATGATGGGTTTGTGGCTTCCTGGCGAGATGTTACCGATCGCAAGCGACTAGAACTGGAGCAAAAGCAAACCGCCCTTGTCCTGCAACAAAGCGAGGAACGCCTAGAACAGACGATGAAGGCAGCCAGTATTGGCAGTTGGGATTGGAACATTCAAACGGGCGAGGTTAAATGGTCTAACAGCCTGGAGCATCTGTTTGGCATGGCTCCCGGTAGTTTTGATGGACGCTACGAAACTGTTCTGGCGATGATACATCCGGATGATTTGCCCAGGGTGCAACAGGCAATTCAGCAGGCGCTTCAGGGTGAAGAATACAACATTGAGTTTCGCTTTATTAAACCCGATGGCAGTGTGCGTTGGGCATCAAGCCAGGGGCAGGTATTCTACGACAATAACGGCAACCCAGTGATGATGGTGGGTGTAGATAGGGATATTACAGCCTGGAAACAAACAGAAGTCGCGCTCCGCAATAGTGAACGTCGATATCGATCCCTCATTGAAGCTACTGCTCAAATTGTCTGGAATACCGAGGGTACCCAAGGAGAATTCATTAGCGAACAGCCAGGCTGGAGCGCCTTTACAGGGCAAACCTTCGATGAATTAAAAGGATGGGGATGGTTAAATGCTATCCATCCTGATGATCAGGCAAAGACGACCCAGGCTTGGTTAACTGCCCTGGAAAATCAGTCACTGTACGAGGTGAGGCACCGCTTACGGCGATGGGATGGAGTTTATCGCTATATGCAGGTGCGAGCTATTCCCGTAATTGACGAAAACGGCACGATTTTGGAATGGCTGGGAATTCATAGCGATGTCACCGAAGCTCAACGGGCAGCAGCAGCCCTGACAGAGAATGAGCAACTGTTGCGGTTGGCTCTGGCAGGGGCAAAAGCTGGTTCATGGGATTGGAACTTGCAAACCAATGATGTCACCTGGTCACCGGAAAACTATGACCTGTATGGCGTTAGTACTATCAATACTGTCAATACTGACAATTGGTACCACATCTGGTACAACACGATCCACCCAGAAGATCGAGAACGGGTTCGTCTTGAGATACTCCAAGCGATCGAGCAACCCCAGGTTGAATTCCAAATTGAATTTCGGATTGTTCATTCCCAACATGGTCTTCGCTGGCTACTTGGTCGGGGTCGCTTCACACTCAATCAACAGGGTCAACCGATTCGATTGAGTGGCATTAATTTAGATATCACCGATCGCAAGCAAATAGAACAGACTCTCAGCCGCAGCGAAGAGTTTAAAAACCGTCTGCTAGAAAGTAGCCCTGATTGCATCAAAGTTCTAGACATTGACGGGCGACTGCTCTATATGAACGCGGGCGGGATGTGCATCATGGAAATCGATGACCTGAACCCCTATCTCAACCAGGAGTGGGTGTGCTTTTGGGGAGAAGAGTTCCGTCCCCTGGCAGAGCAAGCCCTGGAAGTAGCGAGAACAGGGGAAGTCAGTGTTTTTCGCGGATTTTGCCCGACGGCAAAAGGCACCCCAAAATGGTGGGAAGTGATTGTCAGTCCCATCCGAGGAGCCTCCGGACATACCGAGCAGGTGCTTTCAGTATCCAGAGATATCAGCGATCGCAGACAGACAGAACAAAGACTACAGGAGTCAGAAGAGCGTTTGCGACTGGGTATGCAGGTGGCAGGATTTGCCCTAGCGGAAATTGATTACAATACAAACACCGTGACGCTTTCCCCAGAAGCAGCAATGCTCTATGGACTGTCCACCGAGCAACTCACCATTTCCCGTGAACAGTTTCATGATACTTTTCATCCAGAAGACCGCGCTCACCTAGAGCAACAAATTCAAGATGTCCTTGACCCAGGTGGAGCAGGCTGGTTTACTCAGGATTATCGCATTCTGTGGAGCAATGGTGAGGTCAAGTGGCTAACTGTTCGCAAACAGGTATTTTTTGACCGCTCCAACTCTGTCCCTCGACCCAGCCATGCCATTTTAGTAGCCCTTGATATTACCGATCGCAAGCAGGCGGAACAAAAGTTACAGGAGAATGAACTCCGTTTTCGGACGCTAGCAGATAATATTTCCCAACTCGCTTGGATGACTGACGAGAAAGGCTGGATTTTCTGGTATAACCAGCGCTGGTTTGACTTTACAGGTACCAATCTGGGAGAAATGCAGGGTTGGGGTTGGCAAAAGGTGCATCATCCAGACCATGTGGAGCGCGTCATCGGAAAAATCAACCAATGTTTTACAACGGGGGAGATTTGGGAAGATACCTTTCCCTTGCGTGGTAAAAATGGAGAGTATCGATGGTTTCTTTCCCGTGCGGTTCCTATCCGTGACGAAAGGGGGAAAGTGTTGCGCTGGTTTGGTACCAACACAGATATTACCGACCTTCAAGAAGTGGAAAGTGCCCTGCGCCAGAGTGAAGAGCGCTATCGACGTTTAGCTGATTCCATTCCCCAGTTAGCCTGGATGGCTAATAGTGAGGGGAAGCTACTTGATGTGAATCAACGCTGGATAGCATTTACAGGTCTTTCCCTAGAAGAAGCCCAGACTCTGGGATGGGAAACTGTGGTGCATCCAGAGGATATGGCTGTTCTCGTTCAGGCGTGGTCTGAGGCTGCCCAGCAGGGTGCTTACTACCAAGCCGAAGGGCGGATGCGGCACGTAGATGGTACCTATCGTTGGTTTCTGCACCAGGCGATTCCCCAAGAAAATGAACAGGGGCAGATTGTCAAATGGTTTGGCACGGCAACAGATATTGAAATACAAAAGAAACTGGAACTTGACCGCGATCGCCTCTTACAGCAAGAACAGGCGGCACGGGAAGCTGCCGAACGCGCCAACCGTATTAAGGATGAGTTTCTAGCAATTCTTTCCCATGAACTGCGATCGCCCCTCAACCCGATTTTAGGCTGGACGAAACTCCTGCAATCACGCAAGTTGGATGCTGCAAAAACCGTGGAAGCCTTAGCCACCATTGAGCGCAACGCTAAACTGCAAACCCAATTAATTGATGATCTGTTAGATGTTGCCAAAATTCTCCGGGGCAAACTGGTAATTGATATGACTCCCCTGGATCTGGTAGCTGTTATTGAAGCGGCGATCGATACCGTCAGGGGTGCTGCCATGGCTAAATCGATCCGACTGCATACGGTACTCTCCCAAATCGGACGCATATCGGGTGACTCCGCTCGACTCCAGCAAGTTGTCTGGAACTTGTTGTCCAATGCCATTAAATTCACCCCAAATAATGGACGGGTTGATATACTCCTAGAGCGAATGGGTAACCAGGCTCAAATTACTGTCCGTGACACCGGAAAAGGAATTCGCCCCAATTTTCTCCCCCATCTGTTTGAATCCTTCCGCCAAGAAGATGCATCAACCACGCGCAAATATGGTGGCTTGGGATTGGGGTTGGCGATCGCGCGTTCACTTGTCGAGGCACATGGAGGCACAATCACTGCTGATAGCCCCGGTGAGGGGCAGGGGGCAACCTTTACCGTTTACTTTCCCCTGATTGATATCAAACCGCAGATTGACCCATCGGAACAGTCTCCCACACCAGTTCTCGATTTAACAGGTGTTCGAGTTCTGGCAGTCGATGATGAAGCTGATGCCCGTGAGCTATTGGCGATGGTATTGACAACCTATGGAGCCGAAGTCTTAACTGTAACCTCGGCAACTGAAGTGTTAACTGCTCTAGTCTCATTCCAACCCGATTTATTAGTCAGCGACATTGGTATGCCAGATGTGGATGGTTATAGTTTGATTAAAAAAATTCGTGCCTTGTCTCCTGAACAGGGTGGGCAAATTCCGGCGATCGCGTTGACTGCCTATGCTAGAGAAGAAGATCACCAGCGAGCTCTCAGCAGTGGCTTTCAACAACAGGTGACTAAACCCCTGGAACCGGAGCAACTGGTGCAAGTAGTGGTGACTCTGGTGCGTGGGTTGGGTTGATGTGAAAAAACGGAAATTATGAGTTATGAGTAATACCAATTCTCTAAAATTAGGCTACAGATGGAATCTACGGAACCATTACTATAGCGTTTCCCAATCAGATGAAATACAACCCCACCCGCCCTATCGGGCACCCTCCCCGATTTCGGAGAGAGCTGGGGAGGGGTTCTTCTATACCTCACTAAAATGAGAAACGCTATAAATCTAGATTTTTTAATTGCGTTAGCGCTAGCTCTCCCGTAGGGAGCATTGCGAATTGGTATAATACCATTTCTCTCAATGTCGCCTACAGATAATTCTCTCCCTGCCCCCTGCTATCTATGTGTAACTTTATTTTGGATAATTAGTATCAGTTCAAATCCCTATAGCAAAATCAATTTTATCGCCTCTAGGGTGACGTACCAAGGTAAAGGTTTATCCTGAATTATTGCCCATTTATCCTTATAAACTTCCCCTTGTAAATGATAGTCTTGAGGATGTTCTGGGGGAGAGTTTAATTTCAGAAATAGTGTCATGCGGTGGGGTGTTTCCACGGTTCTGACTAGCCAACAAGGAAAAGTATTTTCTTGAGTAGGATTATTAGTAAAGACTAAGTGGTGGGCGCGAATTGCTACATGGGAGAGGTTTTCTGGGATGGATTCTCTCACAATTAAATGACAATTCCAATCAAGAGCTTCTATAGTTTGAGAATTGATGGCGATCGCCGGGGAAAAGTTCTTACACCCGGTTAACTGAGTCACGGAAACGGTGGTAGGATGCTGAAATAAATCGTATTTCGTCCCATGTTGGATAATTTTCCCCTGTTCCATTGCCAGTAAGTTAGGGCAAACTCGATATGCTTCTTCCATACTGTGGGTGACAAACAGGGTGACACCATGGTAATCAGCCAGGGTTTCAATCATTTGCTGTTCTAACTGACTACGCAGGAATGTATCTAAAGCCGAAAAGGGTTCATCTAATAATAAAGCTTGAGGTTGACTCGCTAAAGCCCTAGCTAATGCTACCCGTTGTTGTTGCCCTCCGGAAAGTTGGTGAGGATAGCGATCGCCCATTCCAGATAGATGTACGTTAATTAATTGGGATTCTACTAGTTTCTTGGTGACATGACTCGACAATCCTGGGGGTAAACCGAAGGCAATATTTTCTGCGACACTCATGTGGGGGAACAAAGCATAATTCTGTACCACGAAACCGATACCCCGTTCCCGAATTGGCAAATTTATCCCCTTTTCCGAGTCAAACAACACCTTGCCATTTAAGATAATCTTGCCCCTAGTCGGTGTTTCAATCCCAGCTATGCAACGCAACACCATACTTTTTCCTGCACCGGAACCTCCTAATAATCCCAGAGGTTGATTGCTAGTTTGGAATTTTACCTGGAGGTGAAAATTAGCGAGATTTTTTTCAATATCTACAAATAATCCAGTATTTTCTGATTTTTCCGGGGAAATGACTGCAATTCCTAGGGAAGAATCCGACTGTTTTTCTCCCCATATTCTACCTTTTGCCTGTCTCCTATCTTGCCAATAGTTAACAGTCACAATTGCCGAGAGGGAAACTACCATAATCGTAATTGCCCAAAACATTGCCTCATCCATTGCCCCAGCTTCCACAGCAAAATAAATTGCCATCGGAATAGTTTGAGTCTGTCCGGGAATATTTCCTGCTAACATTAATGTTGCCCCAAACTCACCTAAGGCTCGGGCAAAGGCAAGGGTAGTCGCAGCCAAGATACCAGGTAATGCCAGGGGTAAACTGATACGCCAAAAAATTCTGATTTCCCTAGCGCCAAGGGTACGAGCCACCCGTAGCAGGTTTTGGTCAATTTGTTGAAACGCTCCCAGGGCAGTTTTATACATCAGAGGAAAGGCAACCACAGTGGCAGCGATCGCGGCTCCATACCAGGTGAAGACAATACTAATTCCCCAGGTTTCCATCCACTGACCCAGGGGACCATTTTTCCCAAACAATAATAATAGGAGAAAGCCGATAACTGTTGGTGGTAAAATTAAAGGAGCTACTAAGAAACCTTCAATAATTGACTTGCCTTTACCCCGATATCCTAACATTGTGTAGGCTGCCAAAATACCCAGAAAAAAAGTAATAGCTGTTGCTAAGGAGGCAGTTCTTAAGGATATCCAAAGGGGCGACAAGTCCTGAGGCATAATAGTGGAAAAATAGAATTGCAAATAACTTGTAACAGTTGTGTTCAGTCAATCAATCAGCAACATTATTGGTAATTCCTATCTTGCAACTTGTAATTAACTAATTGTAACTACATTGGCGTAGCTGACCGGAAGCACTATTATGAATTACGAATTATGTTGACAGGATTCACCATGGCGATCGCCACGTCGTGGGAAGGATTATGCCAAAATAACGAGAAATCACCATCCAGTTAAGTTAGGAGTTAATCATTGTGGATTCCCGATACAACCCCGCAGACATCGAGGAAAAATGGCAAACAGCATGGACTGAGCAAGGTTTAGATAAAACCTCGGAAGATACCCACAAACCCAAATTTTACGCTCTGTCTATGTTCCCCTACCCATCGGGGAGCCTGCACATGGGTCACGTCCGTAATTATACCATTACTGATGCGATCGCTCGCCTCAAACGTATGCAAGGGTATCGGGTACTCCATCCCATGGGTTGGGATGCTTTTGGTTTGCCAGCAGAGAATGCAGCCATTGATCGGGGAATTGCCCCATCCAAGTGGACGTATCAAAACATTGAACAGATGCGATCGCAACTGAAGCGCTTAGGTTACTCCATCGATTGGGAGCGGGAAGTTGCTACCTGTTCTCCCGACTATTACAAATGGACACAGTGGATTTTCTTACAGTTTTTCCAAGCTGGTTTGGCTTACCAAAAAGAAGCCGCCGTCAACTGGGATCCCATTGATCAAACCGTGGTAGCCAATGAACAGGTAGATAGTGAAGGACGTTCCTGGAGAAGTGGAGCCAAGGTAGAACGGAAACTGTTGCGGCAATGGTTTTTCAAAATTACTGACTATGCCGAAGAGTTATTAAATGACCTCGACAAATTACCAGGATGGCCCGAACGTGTCAAGTTGATGCAAGCCAATTGGATTGGCAAGTCAACGGGTGCATATTTGGAATTTCCAGTGGTGGGAAGCACGGAAAAAATCGCCGTCTATACAACTCGTCCCGATACAGTCTATGGCGTGAGTTACGTTGTCTTAGCTCCCGAACACCCCCTAACTCAGTTAGTCACCACACCGGAACAACAAGCTGCGGTAGAAGCATTTGTCGCGGAAGTCAGCAACCAAAGTGAATTAGAGCGCACCGCAGAAGACAAACCCAAACGGGGTATTCCCACCGGGGGCAAGGTAATCAACCCCTTCACCGGGGAAGAAGTCCCGATTTGGATTGCCGATTATGTCCTCTATGAATATGGTACCGGGGCGGTAATGGGCGTACCAGCCCACGATGCCCGCGACTTCAAATTTGCCAGGGAACAGAATTTACCCATCAAGGTGGTGATTGTACCCCCCGGTGGCGACCCATCCGCAACCCTAACGGCAGCCTATACAGAGGCGGGTGTGTTAGTTAACTCCCAGCAATTTGATGGCATGGATTCTGCTGCTGGGAAAAAAGCGATTGTGGAGTATGCAGAAACATCCGGTTTCGGAAAATCTCGCACTCAGTATCGTTTACGAGATTGGTTAATCTCCCGTCAGAGATATTGGGGCGCACCTATCCCCATCATCCATTGTCCGAATTGTGGCGCGGTTCCCGTTCCTGATGCGGATTTACCCGTACAGTTACCGGAGGATGTGGAGTTTACTGGTAGGGGTGGTTCTCCCTTAGCTAAATTAGCAAGTTGGGTAAATGTTCCCTGTCCTAGTTGTGGGACTCCTGCTCAACGGGAAACCGATACCATGGATACGTTTATCGATTCCTCTTGGTATTACTTGCGCTTTACCGATGCTCAGAATTCCCAACAGGTGTTTGATAGTGCCAAGGTAAATGATTTCATGCCCGTGGATCAATACGTGGGAGGAATCGAACACGCGATTTTACACCTGTTGTATTCCCGCTTCTTTACTAAGGTATTGCGCGATCGCGGTTTACTGAATTTCGATGAACCCTTCCAACGCTTGTTAACCCAGGGAATGGTACAGGGTTTAACCTATATGAACCCGAATAAGGGAGGTAAGGATAAGTGGATACCCACCCATTTAGTTGATGCTAGCAACCCCCTGGATCCCCAAACCGGAGAACCTTTACAGCGTCTCTATGCCACCATGTCTAAATCTAAGGGTAATGGTGTGGCTCCAGAGGATGTCATTGATAAATATGGCATTGATACCGCACGGATGTTCATTCTCTTCAAAGCACCTCCAGAAAAGGATTTGGAATGGGATGAAGCAGACGTGGAAGGACAGTTTCGCTTTTTAAATCGGGTATGGAGATTGGTGACGGATTTTGCAAATCAACCCCCATCAACCCCAGGTACTGATACCCTGTCGAAAGCTGAAAAAGATTTACGTCGGGCAATTCATACCGCAATCAAGGAAGTCAGCGAAGACGTAGAAGGGGAATATCAATTCAACACGGCAATTTCCGAATTGATGAAATTGAGTAACGCGCTCACAGATGCTACCTGTAAGGATTCCCCTGTTTACGCAGAGGGTATTAACACCTTAGTTATCTTACTTGCTCCCTTTGCCCCCCATATTGCCGAGGAGTTATGGCATTTATTGGGAAATAGGGACTCCGTGCATACCCAGTCATGGTTACAGTGTGATGCAGCAGCATTGATTGCCGACGAAATTACCCTGGTAATCCAAATTATGGGTAAAACTCGCGGTTCCATTCAAGTACCCACAACCGCAGACAAAGCACAGCTAGAGCAATTAGCTCGTGAATCGGAGTTAGCTCAACGTTATATCGAAGGTAAAGAAATTAAGAAGGCGATCGTCGTACCAGGTAAGCTGGTTAACTTCGTCCTCGGCTAAAGATACATTGTGACACTTACTTAGGTGGTATCTTCTGATATCCTGCCTCCATGTCAAAAGTCATGCATCCTTTTTCCAGGGTTTGTGACTATTGACATTTTTTTTGTGACTCAATACTTACATTAAAAAGTGCTTGAGAGCTTTGCTCACTCAAGCACCTAAAAGGTATAGATGTATACCAATTCACTTGTTTGATGCAACATCTGGAACCTGCAATATTCCTGTGGTGACAGGGATTGCATTGATAACCTGTGACAAACATTTGGTGAAGTGGTATCACTCCTTGCACAAATTAAGAATATCTTTTCTCGGATAAAACGGGGACTTGGGTGAGTGACAGTTTCTTAACTGACACTAGTATAAGTTGGTAACATCCAGGAATTAACAAGACTAATTTTGTTGCTGTATTTTGCGGAGGTGGGACAAAAGTTGGTATAAGACCATGCCAAGACCTATAGTAATTTATTACTAGGGGGTTAGGGGTATCCTAGGTAAGATGTATGACATTCATGAAAATTTTGATTTGTCGATGCCTATATGGGTGAAGTGATGGCACAGGAATTTCTATGGATGGGAAATTGTAGGCGATTCCCAAACCAGAAAAATCAGGGTGCAGGTGATGCTTGTTTCTTAGCAATTAGTTTTAGGTACATCCCTGGAAGCTAGAACCCGGAAAATTTTCAGATTCTCAGTCAATCTGCTAAATCTCAGACACAAGGAACATTAAGCCTTGGTTACACTTGGCACAAATAAACCTGACTTGAAAAAGCTGGGGAACTGGGAGACAAGGGGGACAAGGGAGAAATAATTAATGTCCAATACCTATTTTCATCTGTCCTGGTGTACGCAGTTCATGATGGCTACTTTGACAAAATATCTCGCGGATAGTTGCCTAATTTTACCAAGGCAAATTCTGTGCAATAGTATAACTAAGGATAAATAGATTCCCCAAATTTTCTCCTCTAAAACTTATCTGTTGCCTCAATTAAGGCGCTACGAATTCCCGGTTCACTCATAGAATGTCCCGCATCCGGTACAACAATTAATTCTGATTCCGGGAATACTTGGTGTAGTTCCCAAGCTGATATCATCGGACAAACAACGTCGTATCTTCCCTGGACAATAACGGTGGGAATATGACGAATTTTGTCAACATTAGTTAATAGTTGGTCTTCTGTAGTGAAAAATCCGCGATTCACAAAATAATGACATTCAATTCTGGCAAAGGCATCGGCAAAGTTACTATCACCAAATTGTTTTTTTAAGTCATTGTCTGGGAGTAATTTACTAGTACTAGCTTCCCAAATTGACCATGCACGGGCAGCTTGGAGGCGAATTTTAGTATCAGGACTAGTTAATCTTTGATAGTATGCACTGAGCATATCTCCCCGTTCTGCTGGGGGAATGGGTTTTAAATATTCCTGCCAAGCATCGGGAAAAATATTGCTGGCACCTTCTTGATAAAACCACTGTAATTCCTTGTGGCGGAGCATAAAAATACCACGTAGAATTAGACCGGTGCAGTTTTCGGGATGGGTTTGACTGTAAGCGAGGGAAAGGGTACTTCCCCAACTACCACCAAAAACTACCCAGTCTGAAATTCCCAGGTGTTGGCGTAATTTTTCAATATCACTAACTAAATCCCAAGTTGTATTTTCTCGGAGTTCTGCGTGGGGTGTACTTTGACCACAACCTCGTTGATCGAACATGACTAAACGCCATTTTTGGGGGTGAAAATACTGGCGATAAACTGGGTGACAACCGCCACCAGGTCCTCCATGAAGCAATACCACAGGTTTTCCCTGGGGGTTTCCTGACTCTTGATAGTGGATACGATGGATGTCAGAGACTTGTAAATAGCCTTGGTTATAGGGTGCGATCGCCGGATATAATTCGCGCATATGCCAAAAAAACAGTCATGACAAATTATCCTAACTGCTTTCTCCAGCTATGTCATGGAAAATTTAGCTAGAAATACCGTCTGAGAAGGACAAATTGATATTCTGCTATACTCGAAAAAGTATGGAAATCGGTGCCGTACCAATAAATATGGGTAAAATTTCCGGTGATAGTCCCGATGAAGTTGTGGTCTGATATTGATGAGAATTTATCGGAATTTACCAATACTGGGAAGGAGTAATGAGTAGAGACGCTACATATCGCGTCTGTAAGGGAGTAACAGGAGAATCAACTGTGAGTAATTTGGGTAGAAAAAGATTAGAAACCACATTGGCGATCGCAGGTTATGCAGTGGGTGGAGGGATGGCAGCAGCAGCACCAGGTTTAGGAGGAAAAATACCTACACAACTACTATTAACAACTTCTGATATCTTGCTCTATACCCGCATCTGGAAGATATATTTTGATGAGGATTTATCCAACAAGCAAGTGTTAGAAATGTTGACAGAGTTGGGTTTAGTGACTGCGGTGGCAGCTGGGGTATCCTACGTTGCTAGTCGTGCAACTACAGCTATTCTAATGGAGATTAACAACTGGTTAGGTCCGGTGGGGTGGGGAGCAACAGCCGCGATCGCTGGTTCCATTACTGGCTTATTTGGGGCAGCTTGGGCAGTTTACTGTGATAATTTGTACTCCCAGAAGCAGTCACCAACTCCGGAAGATGGTGTGGGATAAAGGAGATAGTTAATTCGTTGGGAGTGAATAATTAACCAGATGTTAGTATGGCTGCATGATGGCGCATATGTTCTGCCATGAAGCTGGCGATAAAATAATAGCTGTGGTCGTAGCCTTCTTGGTAGCGCAAAATCAGGGGTTGCTGCATCTGCGCACAAGCTTGGGCAAATAATTCTGGCTTCAACTGCTGAGTTAAAAATTTGTCTGCCGTACCCTGGTCAATGAGGATAGGGCTATGATATCTATATTTACCCACCAACTCAGTTGCATCATAGGCACACCAAGCTTGTCGATTCTCTCCCAAATAGCCACCCAAAGCTTTCTCACCCCAGGGACAGCGCGTGGGCGCAACTATGGGGGCAAAGGCAGAAACAGACTGATATAAATCGGGGTTCCGCAGGGCACAAATCAAGGCTCCATGTCCCCCCATGGAATGACCAAAAATACCTTGTTTATCCCCTTGGATGGGAAAATTTGCTGCGATCAGGGCAGGTAATTCCTGGACAATATAACTATACATCCTGTAATGGGATGACCAAGGTGACTGGGTGGCATCGACATAAAAACTTGCGCCTGTACCAAAATCCCAATCATCATCTTCCCCTAGAATACCTGTATTCCGAGGGCTAGTATCTGGTGCAACTAACAACAAACCATACTCGGCAGCCAAACGTTGTGCCCCAGCTTTTGCCATGAAATTTTCCTCTGTGCAGGTTAACCCAGAGAGGAAATAGAGTACAGGCAATTTTTGGGTAGCGGCTTGGGGTGGCTGGTAGACAGCAAAGCGCATCTCTGCATTACAAGTTGTGGAGAAATGACTGTAAAAACCAAGTTTACCACCAAAGGATTGGGATTCTGAGATGAGAGTTAGGTCTTTCATAGGTTCAGGACTTGGTATAAATCGTATAGATAAGCAAAAAACAGGCGATAAACCTACCCACATCGCTCGTAAAAACTACCATAATTTGCTAGGATATACAAGTTTTCATGTCAGGGATAAAATCCAAAAATCGCCATAAGTTTCACCTATGGCAACCTTGGTTTAGAATTGCGTCACGAGAGGTAGAATATGCAAATCAATCTCTGGATATCAACTTTCACTACAATCTTATTAGGAATTACACTGACAACTCAATTGGCACTTGCCCAGCCAGTAAATCGCAAGCAACGCAACTATCATCCGCAAAAGGTAAATACAACTCGCACCCATCGACAAATAACTAAATACTGGACTCGCAAAAGAATGCGTCGCGCCAAACCTATAATGCCAACGGTGAATAAGTTACCAGATTCTGGCAATCCATCACCTCCAGAAAATACGGGTGAAAAATCACCCAATACTTCTAATAGTGGTGCTGGGGCAAAAGTTAAGTAGTTACAGAACCATGCCAAGTTCCATGGAAACTCTATACCATTTGCTAATACCGCACCAGCCCAAGTTCGCTTTTGAGCTTGAGATACAGAAGATGTTATGAGCATGCTTGATTACTGTAAAAATTTTTATCTGGGAGTGATGAAGTAAAACCCTGTTTCTTATGAATTGCCAAGAATATATAAGGCTTTCCAGGCTTTTTTAAATACAGGCACCAAGTATTTATACGTCTGTATGTAGCTTGTAAATGTATAATAAAAATTATTCTTTATCAATCAGTCGTAGCGTAGTTGAAATTACTGAAAAACATGATATTTTCACGTTTTTTTGACGTATCACATCTGGTACTACGTAAGTACAGATGAGATTAAAAATATACTAAGCAGTTAGCGATCGCCGACCGGATAAACCGGAAATCCCTATCCTTCCTCAAGATTAGGGAAATGGGAAATAGGACATAATAGAGGAGCTACGCTAACAAAATTAATACAGTGTCAGTGTGTCGTTGATTTTGTATACACAAGGCGGTTTCCCGTAGGGTATCGTTGGTTTATTTACGCTGTGCTGTACTAGGAAAATGAATATAGTAATTAAGCAGAGTTATAGGTTTTGTGCCTATTGCTGTTTTATTTTCCACCCTTAACTATCACCCATGAATCAGGTAGATTATCTTCGCATCAGTTTAATCGACCGTTGTAATTTTCGTTGCCAGTACTGTATGCCAGAGGGTACGGAAATGGATTATATTCTCAAGCAGCAGTTATTGACGGATGATGAGTTGCTGACTTTAATTCAGGAAGTATTTATTCCCGTCGGGTTTACTCGCTTCCGGTTAACTGGGGGAGAACCGTTGTTACGTCCACGGGTGGTGGAATTAGTGGGGGCGATCGCCTCCTTCCCGGAAACTAAAGATGTATCGATGACAACTAACGGTTTCTTGCTTGCACCCCTAGCTCAAAGTCTCTATGATGCAGGTTTGCGGCGGCTGAATATTAGCTTAGATTCCCTAGAACCAGAGATTTTTGACCAAATTATTGGTAATCGTGGGCGATCGCGGTGGCATGATGTCTGGGCAGGTATTCAGGCTGCTTATAGTGTCGGTTTTAACCCCTTAAAGTTAAATGTTGTGGTAATTCCCGGTGTCAACGACCATGAAATCCTGGACTTAGCAGCCTTAACTATAGACAAAGAATGGCACGTCAGATTTATTGAATTTATGCCCATTGGCAACTCTGATTTATTTGGCGATCGCGGTTGGGTATCCTCGGAAGATTTGCGGCAAAAAATTCGTTCCACATGGGGACTAACAACTGGGATGGTACTAGGAAATGGACCTGCGGATATTTTTCAAATCCCTGGAGCCAAGGGTACACTAGGATTTATTAGCCAAATGTCCGAATGCTTTTGTGATAGATGTAACCGGATGCGCCTCAGTGCCGATGGTTGGTTACGTCCCTGTCTATTGAACGAAAGCGGGCAAATCGACTTAAAAACTGCTCTCCGCACTGGTGTCAGCACAGCTGAACTACGGGAGCAGTTGACAGAATTATTAATAATAAAACCAGAAATCAACTTTAAGCAGCGCGTTTCTGGCACTGCTACAGGTACATATACTCGCACCATGTCGCAAATTGGTGGGTGAGAGAGCTGGGAATCAGAGGAGTTTTCAATAAGAAGTTATGAGTAATTTAGATTGATGAGAATTACTCACTAACCAACAGACGTTCAGCCGCAACGTCTTTCACCTCTTACGCTTGACGTGAATAGTATTCCACAACCAGCAGTTCATTGACTTGGAGTGCCACCCATTCCCGTTCGACAACGCTATTCACCTTACCTTCCATCTTGTTTTTATCAAACTCCAGATGGCTAGGTAGGTTTGCCAAACCAGGGTATTGCAAATTAGCTTCCACTAATTTCCGAGATTTTTCCTTATCTCTAACAGCAACAACATCCCCAGGACGACACTGGTAACTGGCAATATTAACTACACGACCATTAACAGTCACATGGCAGTGACTAACTAATTGACGCGCACCAGGAATGGTTGGAGCCATACCCAAACGGAAAACGGTATTATCCAAGCGCATTTCTAGCAACTGTAACAACACCTGTCCGGTAGAACCCGTTGCCCGTCTAGCTTTACGTACATAACGTAGCAATTGCTTTTCAGTGACACCGTAATTCAAACGGATTTTTTGCTTTTCTTCCAAACGGATAGCGTATTCAGAGCGCTTTTTGCGGTTCTGACCGTGCTGACCGGGGGGATAAGCGCGTCTAGCACTTTTACGAGTCAATCCTGGCAATTCTTGACCCAGGCGACGTGTGATTCTGAGGCGTGGTCCTCTGTATCGGGACATTTCTTACTCTAATCCTGTTTAAACATTTACCCAGACATACCATTATAAATATTTGACACTCTTAAGGCTATAAGTTAATCAATTTTTTTTGAGAAAAATCTGCCAAGTTGGTCTACAAGAAACCGAACAGTCTATTTTTGACCTTCGTGATACCTCTAGAATTGCTGGAATTGACACTCCCACACCTTGAAACCCTGGGATTCTAGGCTCAATGTCAGAACTTATTCAACCAGGATTACCCCAGCGTCGATCTCGTTACCCAAATTGGGACGCAACTTCTTATCGATAGATTGCATGCTTCATTTTTTGCGCTGCATTATAGATTTTCTGATTGTTTTGTTGGCGAGACCAATGAGCAGCTCTGCGTGCATCTAAATAGGCATCGTTTTTATTTCCTAATTTTAGTAACGCCATAGAGCGACAAAGATAAGCAGCAGCATAACTGGGGTTATTGGCGATCGCTGAATTATAGGCTGCGATCGCTCTCTGGTATTCCCGGTTTTTATAGTATTGAAAACCCTGTTCGAGATAGGCGATCGCCGCTCGATGATTAATAGTTGAATTGCGAACATTCGTATCACCTGTTTGATTTATTCTCCGCAAAGAACCAGGGTTTTGACATCCTGGATCATTCCTCACTTCAAGGTTTTGTCTGCAAATCTCATTGTCTATGGCATACCCCGGAATGTTTACTGGTATGGGAGGTGTATACCATTGTGCTTGTGCATTACTACTAAACCCTAGTAAATACACACAAGATACTAAGTTAAAACCTATCAAAGTACGAAGCTTAAACATATTATTTGCTCCTGGTGATTGTCAGCAATATTGAGATTGAACGTAACGCCTCGTTAACGACGAGCAGCGAGAATATAGTTATCAAATGTTTCTTGATCCAACTGCTTAACTAATTCTGGCGATATTTGCACCGCTCGTTCATAGTCAGAGATTGCTTCCTGCTTATCTCCTTGTAAATAACGCACCAAACCCCGATAGTAGTAAGCGTTGGCTAATTTCGGAGCAAGTTTAATTGCTTGATTGAGATCACTGAGTGCGTCTTGATAGTCATTGAGTCTGGCGCGTGAAACTCCTCGTGTCACGTAGGACATAGGATATTCCCGATTTAGTTCAATTGCTTGATTGGTATCAGCGATCGCGCCTCGAAAATCTTTCAGTCTTCTTTTAACCGCTCCCCGAAAAGCGTAAGCAGGAGCGTACTTAGCATTTATTTTGATAACTTGATTCGCGTCAGTAAGTGCGCCTTGAAGGTCTTTCAGCGTCACACGAGTACTCCCCCGACCCAAATAAGCCTGCTGCTCTTGGTAGGCATTACTATATTTCGGGACAAGCCGGAAGGCTTGGTTAAAATCTGCCAGCGCTTTTTGAGGGTTATTAAGAGCATCTTGGATCATGCCTCGACTTACATAGGCACCAAAAAACTTTGGATCAAGTTTAATTGCTTGAGTATAGTCTGAGAGAGCCCCTTGATAGTCATTGAGACCAGAACGAGCAGATCCTCGAAGCGCATAGGCATATATTGTAAATATCGTTTTAAAAGGAAGATTTTTATAATCCTTGATTAAGTTAATAGGACGATTGCGGTCAACTAGAGCCCAGATATAAAATAAGTTGTAGGTGTCAGATACAAAATTATCAAGGTCTATCTTGCGAATATAACTAGAGTCAAGTTTGGGGTTGAGTTGGATGACCTGAGAGAAATCTGACGCTGCCTTTTGATACTCTTGAAGTGCGAGGTATGCTCTCCCCCGATAAAAGTAAAGTAGCGTTTGTTTTTCGGGGCTAAGTTGAGCAATTGGTAGAACCTTGGTATAGTCTGCGATCGCCCCTTGATAGTCATTGGTAATAGAACGAGCAGCCCCTCGAAATACGTAAGCCTGAACATTTTGAGAATCTTTGTTGATTGCTTGGGTAAAGTATTCAATTGCCTTTGGTTCATCTCCTCCAGCAAAAATGTCTGCTCCTTGTTCAAGCAGATCGTTACTGGTAGAAGTAGGTGAATTAGAAACTACTGCTGTAGAACTAGGCTTGGTAGCATTTCTAGGAATATCTGTCTGCTCTTGTCTTTCTGACACAGAAGTCTTTTTACACCCTAACTCTTCCCGCAGCATAGCTGTTTCATCAGCATTCAGCACACGACCATTTACTTTAGGAGAAGGATCTTTGCAGATGATAGATATCAAACCTCCATTATCGGACAGAGCCCTTCCCGCTTCCGAACCAGACATCTTTCTAATCGTGTCCGCAACCTTTCGTATCTGTTCTCGCGTAAAACCTGCACGACGTTTTCTGGATGCAGAACCTGAAGAATCAGTTTGAGACCGAGAAGTGCCACTTTCTGGTACTACAGGTATGATTGGATTCCTATCTCCACCATATATAGGTATTGGATTGATCCAAGGATCTTGTGCTTGCACATTAGTACCTAACCCTAGCAACGATGCTAAAGAAAATAAGCTAACACATACGTGTTGATGTTTTTTCATGATTTACACCTGCTTAATTGGGAAAAAATAAATGTTATGGTAAGACTACAGATATGCTGGTTTTAGATTTAAATTTATTGGCAAGATTTCTGCCAGCATCTGAAGTGGGTATCTTTCTTACCCTGTCTGCAATGGTGCGTATCTGTCCTCGCGTGAACCCTGCACGGTGTTTGGCTTTTTTTGGATAACAAACAGTATCTTTTACAGAGGTGTCTGGCTTAATGGGTGTATCTGGTGTTTGCGGAAAACGAATCCGTACATTTCCTCCTCGAATTTCCCAAACTCCAACCCAACGAGATAGTTTACCACTGATGAATTTTACCCTGCTAGTTTGAGGATTAAAAAGGTATTTTCCTACTCCGTAGCTTTTAGAAGAATAATTTCCCTTACCATCAAGTTCTATTTCTCCCAGAATACTAGGAGCAACATTAAATACAGAATCATAACCAGCACAATTGTAAACAGCAGCAGGTGGCGGTGGAGAATGAAGCGGAACAGCTGTTGTTTGAGCATTAGCTCTTTCAGTTAGGAACACAGCAACGCCAATGCAGAATGGATAAAATAAAAATTTTCTGATTTGATTTATTCTCATGTAAAACACCCTAATAAATTATGATAGATTGCATTTTTGAGCCAATCAAAAGCTATAAAAATTGCCTGATTTTAGAAATATTACCTCCCAAAAATAGCATCTTTAAATCTGCTTATAGATTGTGATTTCACGCTTTTCGGTTACATAAAAAGCAATATTCTTTTCATAATAAGCAGCTTCATTAATGAAAACTGGATAAACTGTTGATTCACCTTTATAAGTAATAGTCCGTCCATCAAAAGTTAAAAATATCGGTTCACCTGGAGTGAGTGGCTGATAATCTTGAAACTGAAGTTGTGGATGAATCATTCCTTGCAATTCTCCAAATGCATTTCTGGGGTAATCAATTTTTCCTGTTTGACAATACATGGTAAATTTATTACCAGTAGATGCAAATTCTTCTCGATTAGATTGTTCTAAATAATCTAAAATATTGAAAATCAAGGCTTCAGTTTTCTCAAAAATATCAGCTTGTAAAACTCCTTGAGCAACTGCACCAACTTCGATAGCAAAACCCAATTTACAGAGATTTCTTAAGTAAGGATGGTCTTGATTCAGTGGGTATTGCAAAATTTTAACTAAAGGATTTGTCTGAGTTAAATAAGCAGCTAACTTTAACAAGTAAGGCTGATTATTGTGCAAAATCACTGTCAAACCCATATTAGAGGTTGTACTATGCAAATCAATAATTAAATCAATCTTTGACTGCTCAATAGTAAAAGCTATTTGTCTAGCAAGTAACTGCTCATGATTAATCAGTCAGGGATTTTGTAAATCCTCAGGATTAAAGGAGCGATTCAGGTCAGTATCTATGTACCGTTTTCCTGCGGCGATCGCTTGAGGATTTGCTAATAAAGTTAAGATTTCAAAACTGTCGCGCTTAATTAAATGATAGTTTTGTTCATACTTCTTGACTAGAGAAATTCCTGTCAGTTCGTTCCCATGAGTTCCACCAACAAGAGCAACGTTTTTGATTGGGGAATCAAACATAAACTCTTTCCTTGAAGATGTTGATTTCAGCTTAAAGGAAATTTAAATGCATTGCTAGTGGGTATTGGTGATAGTACTATATAAAAAAATATATATTATAGAGAGATTAATGCTTAATGGCATTTCAGCGCGGACAGAATGTTGAGTTACAACACTTGCGCTACTTTATCGCTGTGGCACAGCAAGAAAACTGTTGCATTAGCAAGGTGGCGGAGCAATTGCACATGGCTCAACCCAATCTCACCAAGCAAATCAAAGACTTAGAAAGAAAATTAGGTGGTGTCAAACTATTTGACAGGTATAAAAATCAACTACGACTTACGAACGCAGGACTTGAGTTTCTCAAAGAAGCCCGTTTAATCCTAGCTCAATTTGACCATGCCATTGAGACAGCAATACTCGTGAGTCAAGGAAAAGTTGGACAATTAATAGTTGGATTCAATACTTCAGTTTCTAATAGTGTTCTCCCCAGTCTTTTGACGGAGTTTCGTACTAAATTTCCCAATGTCAAACTGGTTTTACAAGAACACACCGCTTACAATTTAATTAAGGGGCTGGAAACTCAACAAATTGATATTGGCTTGATGCATTGGGATTTGTCAGATTGGAATTACAAAGACACAGAATTATCAGTTGAGGCAATTCAGGAAGAGGAAGAATCTTTCGTTTTGGTTCTACCATCAAACCATCCTCTGGCTGCTCAGGCAGAAATTTCTTTACAATCTCTTGCCCATGAGTCCTTCATCCTACCACCTTCCCATCTGTCCTACAGTTTGTACCAACAAATTGTTAGTTTGTGTCAGGAAGTCGGTTTTGTTCCTAAAGTGACGCAAGAAGCTAATTTGATGTTGACAATTCTCAGCTTAGTTGCTGGCGGGCTGGGGATTAGTTTGCTACCTGCTAATATCAAAACGATAGAACGTCAGGGAGTTGTTTACCGAAGGATTCAAGAACAGACACCAAAGCTCAAAATTGTAGCTGCTTGGCGGTGTGATAACTCTTCTGCTGTCTTACACAATTTTTTGGGAGTCTGTGGCTTAATTCAGCATAAAAATTAAATTGCTCCCGGTGCTAATTGAATAGGTAAACAGTTTCTTTACGCCTAATATCGTAATTGCATCGTATAGTCATTCTGTCAATATATAGAAAGTATTATTTATTAATAGAAACTTTTTGTCTCACTTCTGTAAAAGTAGAGAATTTGTCCAATTTTGAAAAATTATCCGAAATTTCCTATCACCACGGTGTGGGTTAACTTAGAGAATTTGTTGTTGCAGAAAAGTTTCCGGAAACAGTCTGCGAGCATCGCGTTAGCGAACCGTAGGTTTGTCGCCACTGACTGAAATGCGGAGAATCAGTAACTACAACTTTTACCTTCCCCATTATCAAGAGTTACCAGCAAGGGATAATTTTATGATGATTATACAGATAATTAACATCACCCAAATATCCCATCTATTTCTAAATAAAAGTTGTAGAATTATATTTCTCTGCATAAATATTGTCGAAATTAACGATTTAAAAATATAGGTACACAATTGGAGTTTTCCATATGCGGAAGTATCTCATTGCAGGTAATTTACCCCTAGTCGCCGCTTCATTATTTAGCTTACAAATACCAGTTTTCGCAGATGTTCCCAATATGAGTGCGAATAAGCATCTGGTGAAACAAAATGACCAAGTATCTGCCCAGGGAGTAGATACCTACTGGACTCCCGAACGACTGAAGAAAGCCAAACCTTTAGAGTTACCAGTCAATATTAAAGGTAGTATTTTAATTGGCAACCAAGCTACACCTGTAGGAGAGTCTAAAAGCGCTCCCGGTGCGCGTCCGACAGTAGAGGTAAAACCAGAAACAACACCCTTATTTACGCCAGATAAACCCCTAAAAAATAACGAAGTTCAACCTTTAAATGTTGGCTCCCAAGGTGCTCATTTCAGTAGCTCCCGCGTTTTTCCCCAGGGAATAGAGCAAGCATATCCCTATAGAACCGTAGGTAAGCTATTGTTTAAAACACCTCAAGGTGATTCGATGTGTTCTGCGGCTGTCCTCAGACCAAGACTTATTCTAACCGCAGGTCACTGTGTTCACAAAGGTAGTGGCGGAAATAACGGTTTTTATAGTAATTTCTTATTTATTCCTGCTTATAGAAATGGCTATGCTCCCTACGGTAAATGGACATGGGGTCGAGTTGTCACCACAAATGCTTGGGCTACAGGTAATGGTACAGTTGCAAATGCTGGTGACTATGCAATTTTGGAACTGAATGACCAACCGATTAATGGTGTAACTCGGAAAATCGGTGATGTTGTCGGTTATTTATCATACGCAACAAACAAACTTTCACCGAATCATCTACATCTGCTGGGCTATCCAGGGAATTTGGACAGTGGAGAAATTATGCACCAAGTCGCATCAGCTAGTTATGGTAGTGGTGGCAATAATACTATTCTCTATGGTTCAGATATGGGGGGTGGTTCTAGTGGGGGACCATGGATACAAAATTTTGGTGAATTTGCTTCTGGGCAAAATGTCGGGCAGAATAACTATCCCAATCAAATTGTTGGTGTGACTTCCTATGGTTATCGTGATGCAAATGGGAATATAGCAGGATTATTAGTGCAAGGTAGTTCAATTCTGGATAATCAATTCACGCAAATATTAAATATTGCTTGCGCTGGGAAGTCTGGTAACTGTTAATTTTGCAATTCTGCATAGCCGAGCTTTCAAATTGGGTTTATCGTGTCAAAGTCTTTTACTTGATAAACCTGATTTTATTTTTATTGAGTTAATAAAACAAATCTGTATATTTTAGAACTTACACAAGCACTATTTGTCATTACCGTAACTTATACCAATTCACAATTCGCAATTCGCAATTCGCAATGCTCCCTGCGGGAGAGCTAACGCTAACGCAATTAAGAAAGTCTTATCTAGTCAGACTTTCAGGGTTTGTATCTGTTTCACTATTTTCGTGAAACGGTATTAGTGTAGGGAAGCAATCTTAAAGTTTATTGTTGTTGAGATAACGAAAAAAGGATATAAATTTATTCATTCATCTCTTTAAAAGTGGCTAAAGCGGAGGGAGATAGACGACTGAGATAGCGGAAAATCCAGTATTTAAAAATTGTGTCTAAAATTACAGGGAAGGTGGCAATAAATAAAAATATAGCACTTCTTTCAGGAGCAATTCCCAGATGTTCTCCTAATCCTTCTAATAGCACTTCCCAGCCATGGGGCGAATGGAAACCGACAAAAACATCGGTACAAAGAATAATAATAAATGCTTTGGCACTATCACTTAAACCATAGACGATTTCGTCCATAAATAATTTAACTACAGCAATTTGTTTTTTGTTAGTGATAATAATAATTGCAAAGGCTAAGAGAGAAAGGCTATCAGCAAAAATATTACTAATAGCTTGACTGCTGTGATGTCTAAACTCTGTGGCGATCGCCAGTGCTTTTTGTTTAATTTTCTCCTCTCTCACTTCCTTAGATAAATCTGGAGAGGATTGTAATAATCCTTGAAATTTTAAGTCTTTTTCAAATTTATTTAATTCTCTAAAAGCTTTTTCTTCCATTTCTTTATTCAAGAATATTTCTGCTTTTTCTCCACGATAATGTTCAACGATGGGAGCAATAATTAATTGCTGTGATACTTTTTGAGTTAGTAATGGAACAACAATTAATAATAATAAAAAGTTAACTGCTATTTGAGTCTTTTTTCTCGATGAGCGAAATTTTTGCAGAAATTTTTCTTCTGCTTGAGGAGATAAATCTCCGGAGACTTTCTGAATAGTTCTACCAATGGAGCCAGGTAAAAACCCTGTTTTCTCAAAGCTTGAAGATTTTTGCTTATTTCCCTTACCTTGTATATATCCCTCTAAATTATTCTTTTCTATTGATAACTGAGTATTTTCTACCTGATTATCAGTAATCGCCTGACCAATTGTATATTTATAGATAACACCATCAATAAATTTTAATTTTTGCAAACATTCCTCACTTTGATAACTCAAAAGAGAATGGCTCAGATTAAATTCCCAGAGTTTAATTTGAATGAATATCAGTTTTTTTCTCAGAAACAATCGCCAATAGGAAGTGATACTCGGCGACATATTTTGCTGATTAATCTCATATCTAGAAAAATGTTCATCCTCAACCTCTTGAATTGCTTGAGCTGCTTCATAAGCTTGAGATAATGCTCGTTCGGGAGTATTTTTAAACCAATGGTAACTTGAAAGAGTTCTTGTTTTGAGCGTTTGTCGTAATAAATCGGTATTCTTCTGAAAAAAAGAAGTTTTAATAGCACACATTTTTGATGTTCACCTCGCTATTGATAATCTCAAACAACATAATTAACTAGCGACTCTTACAACCTGTAAAAAACAAGTTTCCTTGGATAGAGTAGTAAAGATTATCCTATTGATGAAAAACTCAGCTTTTTATCTTCATAAATTTAATATTTACTTGATAAATTGTCTGTAGTCCATACAAAAATGATAGCTAACCTATGTAAAAGTGAGCATCTATACAATAAGTTATCAATTTTTAACTTAACTAATAAGATATGGTACTTGATTATGGATGACTGCCAATGAGTGGATTGGGTACAGGGAAGGGACGATTTTCTAAGAGTTTAAATTTACCATTGCTAGCATCATAGGCATAAACTGCTCCACTTTCGATTTCATAAATCCAAGCATGGAGGGTAATTTCTCTCGAATGCATCTTAGAACGAATCACGGGGTAGGTTTCCAGGTTTTCTATTTGGGTTAACACATTTTGCTCAATGGCAATTTTTAATAATTCTTCCTGGGGATAATCACCATAATTATCTAATACTAAACGACGGGTTGGCTCACCGTGATGTCGTAACCAGTCATAAACTAAAGGCATTTGTTGAGCAAGATTACCTATTTGCAATAATCCTTTGATAGCTCCACAGTGAGAGTGACCACAAATAACTATATCTTTAATCCCTAAACCTTGGACTGCATACTCTACGGCTGCACCTTCTGCATTCCCAGTCTTGGCATAAGCCGGAATAATATTACCAATATTGCGGACAACAAACAATTCTCCCGGTAGACTCTGGGTAATTAGACAGGGGTCAATACGTGAATCGGAACAGGTGATAAATAATACTTCTGGTGTTTGCCCTTGGGATAGTTGGGTGAATAACTCACGGTGACTGCTAAAGTAATTATCATGAAAGTCATTGAGTCCATCGATTATACGTTTTATGGGCACAGTTTCCTTCCTCCGGGTACAAGTATATGGCTTGGTTTTTAATTACACAGAATCTCACGATTATTTCGCAGAGAAATCAAGATATTCCTCAATTCAGTGAATAAAAGTATCAATGACCTCTATGTATTCTTTTGCTACCAAAGCGAATCCGTGAGTATTTATCAAGAGTTATTACCTTCTTACACCCTTTGGCGAAAATGTGCTACCTAGAAAGAATAATTTTATTTCATTATTGATAATAGGGGAAGCCTTGAAACCCTTTTGACGTAAGTATTTGATGCTACGCTAATGTCCTAAGGTATCCGAAAAAAACCTATAAATCATGACAATGTATCAGTTATTTTACTACTGTTGTCATTTTTTAAGAGAATTGAAATTACTCAGAAATACTTGTGCAATTATTGTTTTCTGCAACAATTTTGGTGGAATAATGAAGAAAAATTAAAGATGTTTATTTGTCTACGTAAAGTTACCTGAAATGAATGATTAAGCAATTATAGGTACATAATTGGATTTTCCTATATGCGTAAGTATGTCATTGTAGGTAATTTATCATTGGTCGCTGCTTCATTATTAGGTTTACAAGTAGCAGCTTTCGCACAAAATAGAGGCACTACTGATGTAACGATTATCAACAATCAGCCGATTCAGAGACTAAGCGAGAAAAATATTACTGAATCTCAGCCATACATCAACCCTTTAAAGGGAGCAAGTACAAATAATCTCGCACCAGCTACAGCTATTGATAAACCATTAAATGCTACACCAGGAGCAATCACAGAAAAATCACCAGGATTAATAGGTATTCAAGCTTACGGTTCCTTTGGAGTACCCTTTACATCCAAAAGGGTGTCACATCAACCTACTTTCAATGTCAGTTCTAATTCTAATGCTTATCTCAGCGCGACTTTCCCCTACAGTGCTACGGGAAGACTGACATTTAATGTTGGTCAATCAACAGCCCATTGTAGTGCCAGCTTGATTCGTAAAAGTGTAATTGTGACAGCCGCCCATTGTGTCCAAAACTTTGGAAGTGGAGCAAATATATTTTCTAACTTTTCCTATACACCAGCTTTTTACAATGGTTCTGCTCCTTACGGTAGTTGGAGTTGGGAAGCACTAGTCAGACCTAATACTTGGGCAAATGGAACGGATACGGGAAGTGGTGCAACTAGAAATAATGACTTAGCTGTTCTGATTATCGCTAAAAATTCCCAGGGACAATTCATCGGAGACATTACTGGATATTTAGGTTACGGTTGGAATAACTATTCATTTGTTAGCTCTAAATACACAGGTAATCTAACTGTTGCAGCACTTACCACCCTGGGGTATCCAGGATTGCTAGATTCTGGTCGGATTATGCAAAGGAGCGATGGTCCCAGTTATTTGACAACTCTGAGTGGCGCAAAACAAATTTACCAGGGAAGTAATTTTACTAAGGGTTCGAGTGGGGGACCTTGGATCGCTAATTTCGGTTATGAGAATCCTGTTTTTTCGAGTGGAGCAAATGCTGGGAATCAGTCTTTAAGTGGTGTTGTTGTTGGTGTCACTTCCTGGGGAGAATCGGATCCAAATGGTTCCAAGAACAACTATTCATCCCAGTTTGCACAGAATAAAGAGTATCCCAATGCAAGTTATGGTAACTATGGAGCCGGTAATATTGGATCCTTACTCAATCAATTGTGTTCTACCAAGCGCTCAGGCAGTAATATGACCTACGCTCAACTAGGATATTGTAGTTAATTCTAAGTGATTCTGCTGAGATGAGAGAGTTGGGGGTTATAGATAATGCTGAAAAAAATTCTAGTTGTAGGAATTTTAGGAGTTACCTTTACTTGTTGTACCACTGTAGGGGCTAGTGCAGAGTTGAGTTTAAACCAGTCTGGATATATGTTATCAAAGCGTCCTCAGAAGTCTAAGGTTGTTTTGAAGAATTCTGCTTGGGAATTGCAACGTTGGGAATATCAAGGTTCTAGGGTTATTCTCGTACCAAAAACACAATTGTCTGTAAAATTTCAGGACACTCAAGTGGAAGGTTCGTCTGGTTGTAATAGTTTCAATGGTTCCTATCGTTTAGTAAATAATAAACTTTCCATTGGAACATTGAGTTCAACAAGGATGGCTTGTGAAACGGATGTAATGAATCAAGAGTTCCGATTTTTATCTGCTCTCAAATCAGTGCGTCGTTTGCGTGTTGAAGGTTCCAGCCGTTTGCTCTTGTTTTATCGGTTAGATGGGGTTGAGGGAGTTTTGGACTTTGTGTCTCAGCAGTAATGGGGTGAGTGGGGGCAAAAGAATTCGGTTCCGCTAACGCGACGCTCCCAAGGGGAACCGCGCAAAGCGCGATCGCATAGCTGGAAATTTTCCTCAACGAGGGTGACAAGAGTATGTCATAATAAGCCGTCGCTTACACCATTGACTACATCAATCGTGGACTACAACGAATCTCTTAACGACTTAGCAGCTGCACTGCAACAACCAGCAGATTTGACTTTTGAACTGCCAGATCCAGAGGATGAGGGAATTCCAGAGATGGAGTTTCAACAGCAGGTAGATGTCGCTTGGCAGGTATGCGATCGCTTTGATTTGCAAACGGAAATTTGGCGGGGACGTATCCTGCGTGCTGTGCGCGATCGCGAGAAAAAAGGTGGTGACGGACGGGGAACGGGTTTTCTCAACTGGTTGAAGGAACGAGAAATCAGTAAAAGTCAAGCCTATGCTTGGATTCAATTAGCCAATAGTGCGGATACTCTCCTAGAGGATGGCAAGTTACAACCCAGTGCTATCAAAAATTTCAGTAAAAGAGCATTTGTGGAGACTTCCAAAGCTGCACCAGAAGTCCAGGTGATGGTGAGTGAAGCAGCAGAAAAGGGCGATCGCATCACTCGCAGGGAAGTGCGGCAAATGAATGATGAATGGATGGCAATGTCTAGTGACTTGTTACCGGAATCTGTAAAGGAAAAAGCTGCCGATAACAGCTTGCCTGCGCGGTATATTGCCCCCCTGGTCAAAGAAATGGAAAAACTGCCCGAATCCCATATTGAATCTTTGCAGAAGGAAATAGCCGCAAACCCTGATGTGGATACGGTGAAGCAAGTAACTACAGAAGCGAAAAATTTAGCCAAATATCTGAAAGCATCTGCCCAGGTACAAGCATTGACTCAGCAGGATGTCAATATTGAAACTGCCCTGATTGAAGCACAACGCATCGGTTGCTTGAGCATTGCTGCGGATTTAGTCAACCAAGCATCGCAGATGGAGCAAATGATTGCCAAGATGTATATGACATGGAAAAAGATTGGTAACTTGGCAGATAGATTGTATGTGGATACGGGTGCGAGTACTCCCCATCTGCGATCGCTGCTGGAATCAGTGGAACCTCTGGGTAGCGATGTCATGGAAATTCAGCTTGCAGGGACTGTAGAGCGTACCGTACGAGTCCATATTCAGGAAAATAGTTAAATTTATTAATAAAGCCATACCAGGATTTCCGTTCGCGTAAGCGAACCGTAGGTTTATCGCATAAGTATGAGGGAAAAATATGACCTACACCACAAAACTACTCTCCTTCGAGGAATTTGTCATCCAATACGGTGATAATCCTCGCTACGAACTAATTGACGGAGAATTACGTGATATGGAACCAACTGGTCCCCACGAAGCTGTTTCAGGTGCGATCGCAGGAAAAATATACGTTGAAATATTTAAAACAAATCTCAACTGGCTAATTCCCAAAAACTGCTTAATAAAACCTCCTGCTGCTGAAGCTACAGCACTACGTCCTGATGTAATTATTTTAGATAAAGCAGAGTTAAGCCAAGAACCTCTCTGGCAAAAAGAACCGATTATTTGTAATGGTAATACCATTAAACTTGTTGCTGAAATTGTCAGTACAAACTTGCAGGATGACTATGCGAGAAAAGTTGAAGAGTATGCTTTTCTGGGAATTCCAGAATATTGGATTATCGACTTTCGCGGATTGGGTGGCTTACAATTTATTGGCAATCCCAAACAACCAACTTTTATCGTTTGTCAGTTGATTGATGGTGTGTACCAACAGCAACAATATCGTTTGGGAGATAATATATATTCTTATCTTTTACCAAACTTACAACTCAAACTTAATGATGTTATGCAGTTTTAACAACTACTATGACAATCAAAGAACAAGTACTAAAAGAAATTGCAGCTATTTCAGAGACGATTCTGGCTGAAACCACAGATTTTCTAGGCTTTATAAAAACAAAAGAAACTCCAAAATCATCTCTATAATCACCTACTCAAAACCCATTCTTTAAAGATTTTTTGGTAATCTCTTAAAATGTCACCACGCTACGAATAGATTCACCCTTGTGCATCAAGTCAAAAGCATGATTTATCTGCTCAATTGGCATCACATGGGTAATCAAATCATCTATATTTATCTTGCCTTCCATATACCAATCAACAATTTTCGGTACATCCGTACGTCCCCTAGCTCCACCAAATGCCGAACCTTTCCAGACTCTGCCAGTCACTAACTGAAAGGGACGAGTGCGAATTTCTTGCCCTGCACCAGCGACACCAATAATCACACTTACACCCCAACCCTTGTGACAACATTCTAAAGCTTGGCGCATGAGATTCACGTTACCCACACATTCAAAGCTGTAATCAGCACCACCTTTAGTTAAATCAACCAGGTAAGCAACCAAGTCACCCTCAACTTCGTGGGGATTCACAAAATGTGTCATCCCAAATTTTTCTGCCAGAGCTTTTTTACTAGGATTAATATCTACTCCAATAATCATATTTGCCCCTACCATCCGCGCTCCTTGGATGACGTTTAAACCGATACCACCCAAGCCAAAAACTACAACATTGGAGCCAGCTTCAACTCCGGCAGTGTAAATTACTGCACCAATACCCGTAGTTACACCACAGCCGATATAACAAACTTTTTCAAAGGGTGCATCTTCGCGGATTTTGGCAACGGCGATTTCCGGGAGGACTGTATAGTTAGCAAAGGTAGATGTGCCCATGTAGTGGTGGATTTTCTCGCCATTGATGGAGAAGCGACTACTACCATCGGGCATCACACCCTTGCCTTGGGTGCTACGAATCGCTTGGCAAAGATTGGTTTTGCGGCTCAGACAATATTCACACTCACGACATTCTGGGGTGTAGAGAGGAATCACGCGATCGCCAACCTTGACACTCTTCACACCTTCCCCCACCTCGACAACTACACCTGCACCTTCATGCCCTAAGATTGCCGGAAATAAACCTTCGGGATCGTTCCCGGAAAGGGTAAAAGCATCGGTATGGCACACCCCACTGGCTTTTATTTCTATCATAACTTCGCCAGCTTTGGGTCCTTCTAGCTGTACCATCTCAATTGCCAAAGGTTTGCCCGCACTAAAAGCGACTGCTGCTTTAACTTCCACAGCCTCTACCCCTTCTTCACTGCATTTTTAGTCCACTTTGAGTGTATCGAAAATTAGAGGTATAGAAAATATATTTATCTGGGAAATAAAAATAATGATGCCATATTCTATAGCAAGCGAGGTAATGCTCGTCGTAATCTATGGAGATAAACAAGGGGGCGATAGGCTTCCAGCCCGCCGAAGCGGCGATCGCAGATTTTCAAGGAGCAGCTAATCTGTATCAGCAACAAGGCAATCAAACTGGTTATTAGGATGCAATCAACCGTATTAAAATAATTCATAATGCTCCCTGCGGGAGAGCTAACGCTAACGTAATTACGTTTTGTGACGGGGATTTAAACCCCCAAAGTTGGTTAATGTAATTCGGAATTAGTAATTACAGCTTCTTGTAACTAATTGAGATATTTACGCCTGATGTGAATTAGAAACGCCTCTTATCTCATAATGGTTTCAAGACTCACTACTCATTACTCACTCAGTCGCCGGGTGGAATTAAATATCAGACGGGGGTAAGTTCAATTGAAGTATGAAATTTCACACCCCCATAGATGACACTACCGCTAACCCATCCTACTGGCGTGTCAAGGCTAAATTTGTGCATTAGATTTATAGTAAAAGAAGCGCTAAAGCGCAACTACGAACTTTTTTTGTTGCATCATTTTAAGCTTGTCACGCCACTACTCATTACCCATTAAGTAGAACGGCTTAAATAATTCACGCTATGTCATTGCGAATGAAACGAAGTGGAATGAAGCAATCGCAACGGTTTTGACGTTTTTACAATCTGTTACATAGTTAGGTTTATTCTCACCGACTTACTTACTCATTACCCATTATTTCCTCATAAACACCCTCTAAGCAGTCGCAGTACTAGTGAGAATACTCCGCACCTGAGCAGGAGTGAGATTAGGATTTGCGCTCAACATCAATGCAACCACACCAGCGACATGGGGAGTAGCCATGGATGTACCACTCTTATAACCATAGCTGTTACCGGGAGTTGTAGAGTAGATATTTTCACCGGGTGCGGTAACGTATGCTAGGGGATCCACACCAGCACGGTTCGAGAAGTAAGATAGGTCGTTATTATAGTTTACAGAACCCACCGCAATACCCCATTTTTTGGCGTAATAAGCAGGGTATCCAGGTTGGGAATAACCTTCGTTTCCAGATGCCATCACAACAAACACACCTTTGCTATTAGCATATTCAATTGCCTGTTGTAATTCTAAGTTACCGGAATCACCACCTAAACTGAGATTGATTACGTTAGCTCCATTATTCACGGCATAACGGATACCTTTAGCAATACCACTATAGGTTCCATAACCATCATCACCCAACACCTTGACGGGCATAATCTTGGCGTTATAGGCAATACCTGTGACACCGATATTATTCTTGACTGCGGCGATCGTACCAGCAACATGGGTTCCGTGTCCCTGAACATCGGATATATTATTATTGTTATTTACGAAGTTCCAACCATTAACATCATCAATGTAACCGTTGCCATCATCATCAATACCATTGCCAGCAATTTCCTTGGTATTCTTCCAGATATTAGCGCTCAAATCAACGTGTTTTGTATCTACACCCGTGTCAATCACGGCAACAGTAATTCCCTTTCCAGTGTATCCCTGCGCCCAAACCTCTGGAGCTTTCACTAAATCTGCACCCCAGTTATTACCACCCAAGTTATTGATATTTGCAAAAGCATTTTTACCAATTCCTTTAGCAACTGCGGCAGCAGCATTGACTAAACCATAACCGATATCTGTCTGATATTTACCGTTATTGCCACTACTTTTGTTATTAACAGTTATTTGGAAAGCAAAGGTATTATTATTTTCATTACTCTCGGAAACGAAATCATAGGTATCGGCTTTGAACAGTATGTAATAATTACCGCTAGCTAGGGTTTTGCTGAGACTAATGGAAGAATTTTCAAGCTGATAATAACCGTTAGCCAAACTAGTATTGTAATCGTAACCTAAATAAGTATCACTACTATCTAATTTGCTATCTTTAGATAAATAAAAGTTGGTAAAACTGTAACCAGCAGTGGCTGTACCTTTATTAGCGTATTTGTAGGTAAATTGAATAGTTGAGCCAGGGGTGGTAGTTTTAGGGGCGGAAACGTCAAAAATGATTAAGTCTGCCTTTGGCGCAGATGTAACAGTAATTGCACGGGTAAAATTGTTATTTGTCTCGTTACTTTCAACTATATTATTATTCCCATCTGCCTTAAAAATAATATAGTACTGACCAGGGGCTGTATTTTTACCAATCGTTAAATTCGTCGATTCTGTACGATAATAGCCGTTTGCTAAATTAGAATTAAAGTCATTGCCTAAATAAATATCATCCTTGCTGAGATTCGTATCCTTAGAAAGATAAAATTTTGTAGAGCCAAAGCCTGCAATGCCATTTCCCTTATTGGCATAATTATACTGAATATTGATTGAACTGCCAGCCTGAACGCTCTTGGCAATAGATGCAGTTTGAATAAAGACATCGGAGCGCAGATTTTTACTTGTTGCCAGACTTTGAATATTAGCAGAACTACGACCTGTCAAGCGAAAAGTATTGTTGATATTATCGTAGTTCGTAGAAAGAGGAGTAATATTTAATCCCTTATCCAATTGAAATACGTTGCTTTTGGAATTCAGGCTCATGGTTCTCTCGTTTTTCTAAATCGACGTTTGGTGTTAGGTTGTGATAGTCAAATCTGAGACTTTCTGAAAAATCGTAGCTTTTTGGGGGTAGCGACAACAGACTGGAATATTAATTTACCATGTATGCCTCCATGATTAATTTTATAGGCATGGGCAGGTTGCATTACCTGATATATTTATCTACACAGATGAGAGAAATATTTTCGGAAAATCTACGTAAATTATCTGCATTTGGAGACGAAAACCGGAAAAAAACACAAAAATAGAGATATACAACGGTATATCTCCTATGGATGTATTTAATGATGCTAACTATATGAATTTATGATGGTCTTTCCTAGGAAGCACGTAGTTGTTTATGCTTAATTCTTTCGGGACTACCTGTAGGAATTGAAGCAATTAATTTCTGGGTATATTCCTGTTGAGGATGCAGGTAAATATGTTCAGCAATTCCTTGTTCAACGATTTCTCCGCGATTCATGACTAGTATTCTGTCACTCATGAATTTTACAACGCTTAAATCATGGGAAATGAAAACATAGGTTAGTCCAAATTCCGTTTGTAATTCTTTGAGAAGATTCAGTACTTGAGCTTGCACGGAGACATCAAGGGCAGATACCGACTCATCACAGATAATAAATTTGGGGTTTAATGCTAATGCACGGGCAATACAAACCCGTTGCCGTTGCCCTCCAGAAAATTGGTGTGGATAACGACTCATTGCATCTGCACTTAAACCAACTCTTTCGAGAAGATAAGCTGCTCGTTGCTGTCGCTCTTGCTTAGTTTTGCCGATATTATGGATAACCAAAGGTTCCATAATTGCTTCCCCAATTTTGATACGTGGATCTAAAGCACTGAAGGGATTTTGGAAAACGATTTGCATTTCTCGGCGGAGTTTTTGTAGTGCTTCTCCTTGGAGTTTGGTAATATCTCTACCTTCAAAGATAATTTCTCCACTCATGGGTTCAATTAAGCGCAGGAGCGTTCTACCAAGGGTAGTTTTACCGCAACCTGACTCACCTACCAAGCCTAAAGTTTCCCCACGTTTGACTTCAAAGGAAACCCCATTCACTGCCATATGATAACGTTTTGTACCACCAAAAACTCCTTTGACAGGGAAGGCAACTTTTAAGTCTCGCACTTGCAGAATGGATGGTTCTTGTTCCAAGTTTGCCAGTCTTTGGGATATTTCTTCTGGGGTGACTTCTGCTGGTTGTGCTGGTTGCTTAGCTTGAATGACTATCTCTCCTGTGGGGGTTTCTTCCACATTCATGTAGTCAGAAACGGTGAGTAATTTGTGGGGATGACGGTTGAGGGTGGGGCGACAGGCAACTAAACCTTTAGTATAGGGATGTTGGGGGTTGGTAAAAATTTGGTTAGCTTCGCCAAATTCGACAACTCTACCCTTGTACATGACAGCGACTTTATCCGCAATTTCCGAGATTAATCCTAAATCGTGGGTGATAAAAATCATTGCCATTTCCCGTTGCTGCTGTAGCTCTCGCAACAAATCGATGATGGTTGCTTGAACGGTGACATCGAGTGCGGTGGTGGGTTCGTCGGCAATCAGAAGCAGAGGATTACAGGATATTGCCATGGCAATCATTACCCTTTGCAGTTGCCCTCCAGACATTTCGTGGGGGAAACGTTCCAGGAATGAATCTTTATGTTGTTGAACAAGTTGGGTAATTTTGAATTCATCTGGGGGATTCCCTGACGATTGTTGCCAGGTTTCTTGATATTGCTGACGTAGCACCTCTTCACTGGGGAGAAGCTTAACTTCTTGCAAACGGGCGATCGCCTGTTTTTTTGCTTCTGCTGTAGTCACGTTTTGATGACGTAAAATCGCTTCTGTCAGTTGGAACCCAATGTTATACACAGGGTTGAGGGATGTCATGGGTTCCTGAAAAATCATGGCAATGTCTCCACCCCGATATAGTTGCATTTCCTGGGGGAGTAACTCTACAAGATTAAGTTTTTTACCACCTTCCTGGGGAGAAAACCAAATTTCCCCCCGACTTATCCGCCCTGGTGTTTGTACTAAACCCATGGTTGCCAGAGAAGTTACAGATTTGCCACTACCTGACTCTCCCACAATTCCTAGAGTTTCGCCGCGATGCAACTGAAAGGAAATACCATCTACGGCTTTAACGGTATAGCTTTCCCCTGGAAATTCTACTTGCAGATTCCGAACATCTAGGACTGGTTCTTTCATGGGAGTCAAGTATGGAAGTTTTTGTAAATTTAAAAATTAACTGGATTTTAACAATAACTTTGAGGTTTTGTGTAAATTTAGTCCCTCTAGGGGTGGGATGATTCCGGGTAAATTTGGGTTAGTGGTAGTTATATCTCAGTTGGGTTCACTTCTATGCCGTGTCATCGGGTGTGATTGCTCGAATCATAGCAACTCTCCATCAAAATTCCTCAATGCCCGATAAGATTATCAATACCTATGGCGATCGCCTTAGAATTACAATCGATGGATCGGGCGATGGAGGAGAACGATCGCGTGATTCGGGATTTTTGTGAGGAGTTAGGGATTGAAGTGCCGTTTTAGGAAATAGGGAATGCTTAAACTAGAACGAATCGACAAACTAAAAGCTTGGCTAGATCAGTTTAGACCATTTGAACCCATGATTGTCGCCGAACTGAAAAAGCTCTATGATGTTCGTTTTACTTATAACTCCAATGCCATTGAGGGTAATACGTTAACTCAAAGCGAAACGGAATTGGTGTTAACTAAAGGCATTACAGTGGGAGGTAAAACCCTCGACGAACATTTAGAAGCGATTGGACATAAGGAGGCAATCGATTATATTGAAAGTTTAGCCCAAAAAGATACGGAAATTAATCAATGGGAAATTAAACAAATTCACAATCTAATTCTCCGCAGAATTCACCCAGAGGAAGCGGGGAGTTATCGCACTCTAGATGTGATGGCGGCAGGTACAAATTATCGTTACCCTCCCCATTATTTACTATCTCAATTAATGGGAGATTTTGTGAGTTGGCTCAATTCGGAATCTGCCTTAAAGCTGCATCCTCTGGAATACGCAACAATGGCTCATTATCAGTTTGTTTCAATCCATCCGTTCCGAGATGGGAATGGTCGAACGGCTCGATTATTAATGAATTTACTGTTAATTCGATCGGGCTATCCGATTGTGGTGATTAATAACCAAATCCGTAATGATTATATTAATGCTTTGGCATATGGGCAACAAAATCAAGATGATTTGAGTCAGCTTTATGATTTAGTTTTTGATGCCACAATCAGTTCACTTGTGGAAGTTTTAAGAATGTTGGTGACGGCAAAGAGTAGCCAGAACAAAGGACAAGGTTTTTATCAAGAGATAACGGATTTTCTCGATAAAAATGCTAGTTCTGAATGCCTGTAACGAAAAACCTCAACTATGTACCTTTAGGTTGAGGAGTGCCAAAAACAATAATAAAATCCCCGACCGAGAAAGTCAGGGATTGAACGTTGATTAACTTATAAGTATGGAAAAGGTTGACTGAAAATCAGGGAATGTCTGGGAATTACATCATACCCATACCACCCATGCCCATGCCACCCATACCCATACCACCCATACCGCCCATACCGCCCATACCGCCCATGCCACCCATGTCGGGAGCAGCAGCTTTCTTCTCTGGTTTTTCTACAACGATCGCCTCAGTAGTTAATACCATACCGGCAATAGAAGCAGCGTTTTGCAGGGCAGAGCGCACCACCTTGGCGGGATCGATAATCCCAGCCGCGATTAAGTCTTCGTATTCACCAGTAGCAGCGTTGTACCCGATGTTAAATGCAGTTTCCCGAACTTTGCTGACAACAACAGAACCCTCAACTCCGGCATTATCTGCCATTTGACATAGGGGTGCTTCTAGGCAACGGGCAACGATATCTGCACCGATTTTTTCCTCATCATTGAGGGTGTTTTTCACTTCTTCTACTTTCTGAGACAGGTGAATCAAGGTTGTACCACCACCGGGAACAATACCTTCTTCTACGGCTGCTTTTGTCGCATTTAATGCGTCTTCAATCCGTAATTTACGGTCTTTAAGTTCCGTTTCAGTTGCAGCGCCAACTTTAATTACTGCCACACCGCCAGCTAATTTGGCGATACGTTCCTGGAGTTTTTCCTTGTCGTAGTCGGAATCAGTATCGGCTAACTGCTTACGGATTTGTTCGATGCGTTTTTGCACATCTCCTGTACTTTCACCAGCAGCAACGATGGTGGTACTTTCTTTGTCGATTTCGATTTTCCGAGCTGTTCCCAACATTTCCAAAGTCGCGGTTTCCAAGTTTAAACCGATTTCTTCGGAAATCATCTGCCCACCGGTGAGGATGGCGATATCTTGTAACATTTGCTTGCGGCGATCGCCAAAACCAGGTGCTTTAATTGCCGCTACGGACAGTACACCCCGTGCTTTATTGACTACCAAAGTTGCTAGGGCATCCCCTTCTACATCTTCAGCAATCACTAGCAAGGGTTGACCAAGACGGGCAACTTTTTCCAAAACAGGAACTAATTCCTGAATATTGCCAATCTTCTTATCAGTAATCAGGATGCGAGCATTTTCATACTCAACTGTCATCCGTTCGTTATTAGTGATGAAGTAGGGAGAAATATAACCGCGATCGATTTGCATCCCCTCTACTACCTCCAATTCGGTAGTTAAGGATTTGGACTCTTCTACGGTAATTACACCATCCTTGGTGACTCTCTCCATCGCCTCTGCCAGCATATTGCCGACTTCCTCATCATTCCCAGCAGATACAGTCGCTACCTGGGCGATCGCACTTCCTTCTACGGGTTTGGCAACTTTAGCGATTTCTTGCACCAAAGCTTCCACGGTTTTGTCAATACCCCGTTTCAGGGCGATTGGGTTACTACCAGCCGCAACATTTCTTAACCCTTCCTTGATTAAGGCTTGAGCTAAAACTGTGGCAGTGGTGGTACCATCCCCAGCAGTATCCTTAGTTCTGGAGGCTACTTCCTGAATTAATCTCGCGCCAGTATTTTCTAACGGGTCTTCTAGTTCAATTTCCTTGGCAACAGTGATACCATCGTTGACAATTTGGGGCGTACCAAATTTTTTTTCTAAAAGTACGTTGCGACCTTTGGGTCCGAGAGTAATTTTCACAGCATCCGCAAGGGCATTGATACCCCTTTCTAAAGCCCGCCGTGACTCGTCATCAAATGCAACAATCTTCGCCATGTTTCACTTCTCTAGCGCTTCCATTAGACAATTTAGCACTCACAGAGCCAGAGTGCTAATCCTAAATTCTAAATTTCTGATTTTAATGTCACTATTTAGGAGTGCTATGGACGTAGCAATCATCAATAATGACAAAAAAGTGTTTAAGATACAAACAGTTAAAACGTATGGACATTGGCAGTAATAGGGGAAGGAGAAGATGAGTATATTCGACTGCCTGAAGTCCCTGGGAATTGCTGAACCAAGCGGTTCTGGCTGGTTAGCAGTGGTATTTACATTTCTATTAGCCTGGGTTGTCACCTGGCGCTTAATTCCGTCGGTGCGTAAATTTGCCCTCAAGGTTGGTTGGGCAGATCAACCCAATGCCAGAAGGCTGAACCGTGAACCTTTACCGAATGCGGGAGGATTGGCAATTTATGCTGGGGTGATTGCTGCCGTTGTTTTAGCCAGTCTCCTCCGACCAATTGAACTCCAGGGGGTACTTGCTCAAGTTCTGACAATTCTCCTAGGGGGATCGATTTTAGTCCTAGTTGGCTTCATTGATGACCAATTTGGCTTACCTCCCTCGGTGCGGATGTTGGTGCAGGTATTAACAGCATTGTTACTGGTGGCGAATGGTATCAGTGTGAAGGTTGCCATTGGCACAGCCCTAATTTCCTCAGTAATTTCCGCATTCCTAACCGTTTTTTGGGTAGTAGCTGTTACTAATGCGATTAATCTCATGGATGGGATGGATGGATTGGCTGGTGGTGTGAGCTTTATTTCTGCCATGAGTCTGTTAGCTGTTTCTGCCCAGTTTCCCAACCGCGCTGCTGCAACTTTAGTTTTGGCAGCCTTGGGAGGTGCAGCCCTAGGATTTTTACGGCATAATTTCCACCCTTCACGGATTATTATGGGCGATGCCGGAGCCTATTTCTTTGGCTATGTGTTAGCTGCTACGGCTATTCTGGGTAAGCTTCAGGTGACAACTATATTCTCGTTGTTGCCACCAGTATTATTTCTCTTAGTTCCAGTTCTAGATACAACACAAGTTGTTATCCGTAGGCTGATGGCGGGCAAAAATCCCATGAGTTCCCCAGGTAAAGACCATTTACATCATCGTCTTTTGGCTTTAGGTTTATCCCAGCGTCGGACAGCTTTGGCTTTGTGGGCGATCGCCTTGGTTTGTAATTTATTAGCCATGGTAGTGATTAAAGATATTCGCTGGGAAGTAATGGTTGTTACACCAATTACAATTATTTTCCTGTTGGGTTTAACAGTGCTGCCACGTATGCAAAGAAGAAAGGTACAAAGGGAAGGTGGCAATGGTTAATTACCGCAAATTTGGCATTTACACCAAGAACTGCCAATAGTAACTAAATTTTTATCAAAACCAATAATGATTTGCATCATATCCTCGACTGGTTTCAACCAAGTTGGGGATTGTTTTTAATGCAATACGGTTGAGTTAATGAGATTTAGTTCCGGAGGATCCTCCCAAAACCCTTGAAAAGGGGGATTTATTTCGCTCCTTTCTAAGGAGGGTTAGGGAGTATCAAGTCTTAGCTGAACGGTATTGGTTTTTAATGGTAATTTCATTAATGTAAAACTAATCCCCAAAGTTCTGCATTCTAAAATTCTAGTTAAACTTGTGCAATTAGTTCCCTAAAAGCCCTATGATAATTCAGTCCTGAGCTTTAATCTGCAAAATAACAGAGGAAAATGGCTCCTATTCAAAGAATATTAATTTTCTTAAAGTTTTATGATAAAATTAATCATAATAAACCAATTTTGTGCTGTTTGCACCTCTCTAGCCTTTAGTAATACTTCATCCCCAGCACATATTTATCACCCTAAAGGAGTAAATATTGGGGCTACTAGATGAACAATTACTAGTCTTGATAAGAAGATAAAGTCAATTAAGTTCTGATTACTATAACCAGATTTTTGTTATATTCCAAATATTTCCTAAATAAGTTTTTTATAGTAATTATTCCTATGTCCAAACATCATTCTCTAGTTTGCGTATGTCATCACTGAAAGACCACAAAATAGATATTTTAGGTAATATCCCTTTTATCACAATTCACGTTAGTGGCTTATTAATATTTTGGGTAGGTTTTAGTTGGACTGCTCTAATTACCTGTCTAACTCTCTGGCTCATACGAATGTTTGGTATCACAGCAGGATATCACCGTTATTTTTCCCACCGCACCTACAAGACAACACGTTGGTTCCAGTTTATTTTGGCTGTTTTAGGTAATTCTTCAGCTCAATTGGGTCCCCTATGGTGGGCAGCCCATCATCGTCACCATCATCGCTATTCAGACGAACCACAGGATGTTCATTCCCCTCTCGTCCATGGTTTTTGGTGGTCGCACATTGGTTGGGTAATGTGTCCGAAAAATTCCCAAACGGATGAAAAGCAGGTTAGAGATTTTGCCAAATATCCAGAATTGCGGTGGTTAAATCGCTTTCATATGGCTGTTCCCATCGCACTTGCGATTCTTGTGACAATCGTCGGAGTATTGTTTCAAGAGTATATCCCTCAGCTCAAAACAACTGCTTTACAGATGCTGGTGTGGGGATTTTGTTTAAGTACTTTGCTGCTTTATCATACGACTTTCACGATTAACTCTCTAGCTCACGTTTTTGGTTATCGTCGTTTTGACACACCAGATAGTAGTCGTAATAATTGGTTTTTAGCTCTCATCACCCTAGGTGAAGGTTGGCACAACAATCATCATTATTATCCGATGTCAGAGCGGCAGGGTTTTTACTGGTGGGAAATAGATATTACCCACTACATCCTGAAGTTACTTTCATGGTTCAAAATCGTTTGGGATTTAAAAACCCCTCCCAAAAAAATCTACCTCCGATCTCAAAGCTCTTAAAAATACTCAGAACCTGATAGTATTGCTAGCGATCGCCAAGGTATGGATTTTGTGTCATACTCCCGCGCTGATACAAGCATCTCGACTGCTGATGTATCCACCATTGTAGAGTCAAGAAAATTCTGCTTATCTTGCAATACTAAGCAACTCACCCTATGACTACCGCACCCCTAAGCTGGCAAGAACTAGCAAAACTCACGAACTATCAAATCGATACCGTTAATGGTCCCACCAACCCTAGAGCCAGGTTGCGCTTGTTTGGGCAATCGGAAGCGGATGTACGGGTAACGCTGTACCGTGATAACCATGCTTGGTGTCCTTACTGTCAAAAAGTTTGGTTATGGTTAGAGGAAAAACGCATACCCTACCGCATTGAGAAAGTGACCATGTTCTGTTATGGGGAAAAAGAAAGTTGGTACAAACGTAAGGTACCTTCAGGAATGCTCCCCGCAATTGAGCTAGATGGGCGAATTATCAAGGAAAGCGATGATATTTTAATTGCTTTGGAAAAGGTTTTTGGTCCCTTGAACCAGGGAATGACAGAGCGCGCGGTGTTACCTCTACGTCAATTAGAGCGAATTTTATTTAGAGCTTGGTGTGCTTGGTTGTGCTATCCAGCCAGTTCTCCGCAGCAGGAAAAACGCAACCGAGAACAATTTGTAGGAGTGGTGACTAGGGTTGAGGAGGCTCTAGCTAGTACCCCAGGACCTTACTTTCTCGATAGTTTCGGTACTGTTGATGTAATTTTTACACCCTATGTCGAGCGGATGAATGCTAGCCTTTACTATTACAAAGGGTATTCTCTGCGGGAAGAAAACCCTGGATTCAGAGCATGGTTCGCGGCAATGGAAACCCGACCAACTTACTGCGGGACTCAGAGCGATTTTCATACCCACGCCCACGATTTACCGCCCCAGATGGGGGGTTGTTGGGAAAATGGTGAACCCCAGATGCTGGTGAATAAAGCTAGGGTGGATAGGGGTCCTTGGTTTGGGTTACCAGATGTGACTTATCCAGAACCGGAAAACTCCCGGATGGAGGCTCTACAAAGGGTTATTCAGCATCGTGTGAATATTATTCGTGTCAACCCTGCCGATGATACATTGTTTGATCAAGCCCTGCGTTGTGCCTTAACACAGATGATGACTGGGGAAGATTGTGTACCTCCATCGGGTTCTGATGTGGCTCTACGATATTTGCGCGATCGCGTTAATGTCCCTAGGGATATGTCTATCTACGCAGCCAAGCGATTACGGGAATCTCTGGAAAAAACCGCAGCTCTTGTGGGTGATGGACAACCAGAACCGCTTCCCACTCAGCACCGACGAGATCAAGATCCTGCAAATTTTAAGCCGTTGCATATTTAATTTGTCAGCATAAGTGAACAGGTACAGGGCGATCGCGAGTCTATACAAGTAGCCGTCATGGACTGCTTACACCAAAAGCAATGAAAGAGTTGTTCCCCTACTTAGGGTCTGCGGAAAAAGTCTTTTAGTGGGGGTAGGGAACAGGGAACAGGGAAGAGTTTTACCTTCATTTTTTCTGTTTTTCTGGACTCTCATAAACCTAAATGCGAGTTTTTTTAACCTCAACCCCTTATTTACTTGCACTTTCCCCAGAAAGCAAATGCTGAAGGCATTGATAAATCAATATTTTATAGTTATTCCGCAAGCCCCACTTACTACTTAATTTCAGGTGGGTGTTGAAAATTGTCGTTATGACAGGGTGGTAGGGGTAGGGAGCATCCCTATTTTGCAAAAATAAAATTTGGGCGTTGCATAATGGCAGTATGAATTGAGGTGTAACTTGATGGAATGTCCACGTTGTGGGTCGTCTCACACCCGTAAAAATGGCAAGAAAAGAGGTAAACAAAATCACATTTGTTGTGATTGTAATCGCCAATTCATTGATCGCTATGAACCGCCCCAGGGATACAGTGATGAAGTGAAGCGGGAATGCCTAAAAATGTACGTTAATGGTATGGGATTTCGCGCCATCGAACGGGTCAAAGGCGTTCATCACACAACATTGATTACTTGGGTAAAACTTGTGGGAGAACTGCTACCTGAGACCTATGATCCAGAGACAATTCCAGAAGTTGGCGAACTTGATGAGCTAGAAACTTTCGTCGGCTCAAAAAAAACAAAATCTGGCTTTGGACAGCAGTAAATCACTTCAAACAAGGTATTTTAGCGTGGGTTTTGGGCGACCATAGCGCCGAAACTTTTCGACCGTTATGGGATATTGTGGGTACTTGGCAATGCTATTTTTATGTCACGGATGGATGGTTGGTCTATCCAGGCTTTATTCCTGAAGGCGACCAGATTGTTAGCAAGACTTACATGACACGAGTTGAGGGGGAAAACACCCGACTGCGCCACTATCTCGCTCGATTGCATCGTAAAACGCTATGTTATTCCAAATCAGTACAAATGCTGAGGTATTCAATTCGATTGTTACTTTATTATCTCCGATTTTCGGATGCTCCGATTCCTCAATGATTCATACCGCGATTATGCAACGCCAAAATTTGTTGTAGTGGGAGCATCTTGCTCCCTAATCTCCAGGAAACGGGCGCGAAGCCCGCACTACAAAAACAAATGGAGGTAAGTAAACAGTTCTCAGCCAACTTTTTAAATTGCATACCCCTGTTTTTGTCAGATATAGAAAAACTCAGGTATCAAAATAACCCTGATTATTAGACAAATTAACGGAGACATCAAGATGAAGACAAATAAAAAAGCGATCGCGGGATTTTCGTTGGTATTAACTAGCGTATTAGGTAGTGCGATCGCGGTTAGTTCTTGGTATGGTGTGAATGCGCAAACTACGAATAAAAAACCCACAAATCCATCGAATAACCAATCTGCTCCCCAATTTACCCGTTCTCAAGATGCGAAGGGTTTTCAATTAACAGGTAAGGGAAAAGCGTTTCAACCCAAAAACCTTCCCCTTGCAAAAAAACCCGATGAAGTAGCTGGAAAAAGGGGTATTATTGGCTGGGATGACCGCACACCAATGTTAAGCCGCAAATATCCGTGGTCGGCGATTGGTCGGGTGCAAGGTTTTGACACCGAAGGTAAAGGTTATCACTGCACGGGAACATTAATTAGTGAAGATGTTGTCCTGACAAATGCTCATTGTGTGATTAACCCGGAAACGCGACAATTTAGCAAAGAAGTCTTTTTTGCACCAAATGTCATTAATGGTCAAGTTGCCGATAAAGCAGATGTTGCTAAGGTAACAAATGTAATTTACGGTACGGATTTTTCTGGAAGTGGGTTATCTAATCAACAAAATGATTGGGCAATTTTAAAATTAGATAAAGCCATCGGTCGCAAGTATGGTTATTTAGGTTGGACAAATATTCCCAGTTCGGATTTAATTCGGAATAGAGGTAAATATATTTTTGTTGGTTATTCGGGTGATTTTCCTGATAATAACCGTCGAGGTTACGAAGGATTTACTGCGGGTTTGGGTTGGACAGCAAGCGCACAAGTTGGTTGCAGTATTGTCGATGCAAAAGATAGCGTACTTTACCACGATTGTGATACAACTGGTGGTTCTTCTGGTGGAGCAATCATTGGTATTATTAACGGTGAACCACGTATTGTTGCTTTAAATAATGCAGAACTTCGAGACAAAAAAGGTCAAGGTGTGATTAATTTAGCTGTTCCCCTCGACTTTTTAGAAAAACTATCGCGATAGATGATGGAGCAACTTTAGCTCCTCTACATTCTTTAGAGTATCAGCTCTTCGCTCTCTTCTAGTAAGTTCTACAATGCTAGAATTTAATTTGCTTGAGACTTGAGAAACTCACTCACAACTTGCTCTACAGGACGAGATTGCTTATCCACAAGATAATTCATTTTTTGCATGGCATCTGCGGAGACTTTGCCGACTAGTTGATTGATGATAGTGATTAATTCTGGATATTTTTCTAAGGTTGCTTGATTGAAGATGGGAACAGCTTCATAGGGAGGAAAATACTGTTTATCATCTTCTAAAATTGTTAATTTAAAAACAGGAATTAAGCCATCTGTAGAACTGCCGGCAACTAAATCGACTTTCTTTTCTACTAAAGCTTGATACATCAATCCTAATTCCATTTGTTGGGGAGGTTTGCTAAATTTCAAGCCGTAGGTTTTGGCTAAACCAGGATAACCATCTGCGCGTTCGATAAATTCATAACCAAATCCAGCTTGCCATTGGGGGGTATATTTTGCTGCTTGGGAAAGGGTTTTAATTTGTAAACGCTTGGCATCTTCGCCGCGAATCACAATTGCAAAGGTATTATTAAAGCCGAGGGATGGTAAAACTGCTAATTTAAATTTATCTTGGTATGCTTGTTTTACCTGTGTATAAACTACTTGGGGATTGTTGATGGGTTTCTGTTTCAGAATAGCTGTTAAGGCAGTCCCTGTATAGTCTACATAACCATCTATTTTACCTGTCCGTACTGCTTCATGGCAGATAAAAGTTCCTCCTAAATTAAAGCGTCTATCAACTTTATATTTAGTAGTAGATTCGATTTTTTGAGCTAGCAATTCTCCTAAAATTACTTGTTCGGTAAAATTTTTGGAACCAATAATAATTGTGGGCGATGTTTGGGGAAAAGCGAGGGTGACACCGAATAAAAATATTGCAATAAATATGCCAACAGCTAGAAGAAATTTGCGTTGGGTGAAGATTTTTTGAGATTTCGGCTGACTTAACTGTGTTTCTACCAATCCTAAGAGAAAATCTGCTCCTAGAGCGATGACAGCAGCAGGTATTGCTCCAGCAAAAATTAATTGATTATTAGCTGTAGAAATGCCACGAAAAATAAATACACCCAATCCACCACCACCGATCGCCGCAGCAATTGTTGCCACACCCACGGAAATTACCGTTGCTACCCTGACTCCAGCCAAAATTACCCCGGAAGCGAGGGGGATTTCTACCTGAGTTAACAATTGCCAGTCTGTCATCCCCATCCCTTTCCCTGCTTCCCGAATCGCGGGATCGACATTTTTAATCCCAATATAGGTATTGCGAATTAGGGGTAGTAATGCATAAAGCGTCAGAGCGACGATCGCCGGATTTTTACCAATTCCTCCCAGGAGGGGAAAAGATATAAGGAAGCCAAAAATTGCTAAACTGGGTATGGTTTGTAGGGCGTTGGCAATACCGAGAATGGGGGGAGCAAGTCGCGGTTGCCGGGTAAGAAGAATTCCTAGGGGAATACCAATGGCGATCGCAACTATTATCGCAACGGCTACTAGTATTAAATGTTCTCCAGAACGCAGAAGTATTTCCGAAAAATTACTGATGAGAAACAAGGTTTCCTCCTGACGATTAAGCTGTTTTCCCTTCCCATCCCTGCAAACAAGCGATGAAAGCTTTTGCCTCTGGGTGGGGAGATTGGAGGAATTCGGCTTTCGTACCTAGGGCAACTAAATTGCCTGCACACATTAAACCGATACGGGTTGCCAAGAAAAAAGCTTCTTGAATGTCGTGGGTGACAAAAATTACAGTTTTTCCTAGTTGTGTTTGCAATTCTTGGAACTGCTGCTGTAATTCTAAACGAGTTATGGGATCGAGTGCGCCGAATGGCTCATCCATTAATAATATCGGTGGATCGGCTGCTAATGCTCTAGCAACACCGACTCTTTGACGCTGTCCTCCGGATAGTTGTTGGGGATAGCGTTGAGTGAATACCTGCGGCTCTAAGCCTACTAAGTGTAGCATTTCCCTGACCCGTGACTCAATCCTGCGTGGTGCCCATTTTTCTAGGGAGGGAACAAGGGCAATATTTTCTCCTACGGTTAAATGGGGGAATAAGCCGATATCCTGGATAACATAGCCGATGCTGCGTCTGAGTTTTATCCCATCCCATCGGGTTGTAGCTTGTAAATTTCCGGAAATATCCCTAACTAAAACTTCTCCTTGGGTGGGTAGTAGTAGCTGATTGATTAATTTTAATGTTGTTGTTTTACCACTTCCGCTACGTCCGAGTAAAATCAGAGCTTCCCCTTGATAAATTGTCAGATTGAGGTTGGATAGTAGGGAACGCTGATTAATCTGGAAACTCACATCCCGAAACTCAATTTCTGGTATTTGGGGCATGAAATTTACTGAATATTTGGATACATGGAGCAGTATACTAATTCCACCGCTTAACTATATACCATATAGAACCCATTTGGGATCTATCTAAGCAGTTGCCAGTCTTTTAAGCATTAGTCGAACAAAACAAAGATTAACCTTGGTGGTAGAATTCTTAAGAGTTCTTTCAAAATTCTTGACCAAACTTTTACATCTCTCTATCCAAGAGTTGGTTCTTTCTATGACCCACCTTGCTTTGACTGGAACAAATCCTATCTTTACCTCTTTTTCTTTTTGGGCTTTGGATGGTTTTGGTGATAGTTTAAATTTAATCTTGGTCATTATTTGCGGATAGATTTTCTTTAACTCTTCCTCTAATTTTTCTGGGTGATATCCATTATCAAGAAGGATAGTAATTTTAGGAATATTAACGGGTTTCGATTTGAAATAATCAATGTTGTCTGACAACATTTCAATTAATCCTTGGTCATCAGATACCGACGCTTTGGTACAGTGAGTAAAAAAAGGGAACCCTAAAGTATCTACAGCTAAGTGCCTTTTAATACCATTTGTAGACTTGTAGAAACAGAACCCTTTCGTCTCTAAACTAGCATTACAAGTATTCTTTACAGCTTGTGAATCAATAATGATTAAGGTTGTCCATTTCGGTTTTTTTTACCTGTTCGCGCACTTGTTCATACAGAGTATCTCGGATATTGTCAATTATTCCTTCTTCTCGCCACTGTTTGTAATGCCAGAATACAGTTGAGTAAGGAGGCAAGTCTTTGGGCAAGTCACACCAATTACAGCCATTTTTTAGCTGAGACAGAACCCCATCTAAGATTTCTCTTTTACTCCAAGTTGGAGGTTTGGTTCTCTTTTTCTTAGGTAAGAGGGGTTCAATAATTTCCCACTCCTTATCCGTCAAACTACTTGAATAGCCCATTGTCTCTTGATTCACTCAGGTTATGGAAGGTGCTTCGCTCCTTTCACAACCTGTGCTTAAGGGCGATCGCATTACTAAATGTCTACTTAGTAATCACCATTTTTGATTATTATACCGGAGAATGTAAAGATACCAAATGGGTTCTATAACGTAGTGCAATCGCCTACCGCTGGCAGGTACGCCATGGCAAATTGATGTAATTTCGCAACAAGATAGTTTATCTATTCTAAATTGTTCTTATTATTAGCATTACGCCTTTTCGCTTGGCGAGTTTTTACGTTAGCACGCAGCACCTTGAGTTGATAGGGGTCAGCATCCTTTCGCCAGGATAACTGATATCCTTTAAGTGTTGCACAGTGGTCTGCCAAACATTTGAGCCAACCAGAGCGATGACTAATGTTACGCCAATTATCCAGCAGCCCCCAGTCCTCTTCTTGGCAAGTTAGCTTGGCAAACTTCTCGTAAAGCGGATAGTCAGAGGTAACTAAAGCATCTTTTTGGTGCAACACTGGGGGGTCATCATCAGTATCATAGTCTCGATAGGTGACATGCAAATCACGCAGGTCAATTTTCATACTCGTGTGTAATCCCGGATGGGGGTCAGTATCAAAGTCAGGGTAAAAGAAATAAGAAATTTTTGGTTTTTTGGTATGGAATTTAATGACATTGGCTTCATCTAATCGCCCTATAGTACGACTGGCGCAACCTTCGTAAAGGCGCAGTAGCGGATCGAGGGCTTGTAGGGCCGATATGTGAACCCAGAGAGAATTGGGTAATTTTTTCCCAATTTGACTATTTTGGCAACGTTCTACAATAATTTCAGAATTGCCCAAGCTGTGCAGCATTTGATCCGCATTTAGCCAAGCTTGTTTGTACGTACCAAATAAGGCTAAAATATCCTGTTGCGCTGACGGCGCTAATTCTCCTAATTTTGGGCGACGGCTGAATTGACAAAGCGCCAAATAAACCAGCAAATCTTGACGGCGTTTTTCAGTAATTGCCTCCCATTCTTGTGGGTCTGTCGCTTGCAAAATTACTTGGAAAGCACGCCGTAAACTGCCAAATTCTGCATTTATGTCAGCTTCTTGTGACAGTTCACCTTTAATTGGCAAGCGACCGCGTTCGGTAACAAAAGACATCAGGGGAGTGAGCAGTTCCTGATAGTCCTCAAATCGCTTGACGTGAGAACGAACTCTGGGTGTAGTAGCACGAGAACGAAAGCGGGAAGCACGAAATAATTGCGCTTGAGCTTCATCTCGAAAAACGAAGTAAACACCCAAAGCTACAGGAATGGCATCAACACCAAGAACTTGGTCGATGTAGATTTTTAGTTCTTCTTGCTCGTAATATTTCTGGAAGGTGTTGCGGGTTGTCACTACCCCATCGCCGTAAGCGATTGTACCTTTATTGGTATCCGCAAGGGTGACTTGAGCAGCAACAAGCAAAACTTTACGAGTAAGTTCCCAGGCTTTGACTAATGTTTCTCGGCGATCGCCCGTGTCTTCGATAACATTAATCACATAACCAAGATTAACGATATCAGCAGTTGTTCTGGGAGTATCTGGTAAGTAATAAGGGTCCCATCCTGTGCTGGTATAGCCTTGTTGTGCGATGCGAGTAACATCACCGCCATGTCCACAACCATAATCAAAAAAAGTTGTGTCTGGTGTAAATAAGCCAGCTTCTAAAGCTGTGCGTACAGGACGGGAAAAGTCATTGCGAACAATTGCTGCTTTATGACGATCTATCTGGCGCGATGGCGAAACGCCCGCTGCAGGCGATCGCGATTCACCAGTACTGCTTGCTGCTTGGCATTGGATGAGACAATGACCTTGCAGTTTTACATTATAGGCTTTTAAACGTTCTTCCCATCCTCGGCGTGTACCAATACTTATGGAATTATTTAGTAAACCCAACGCTTCTTGAGCGCGGGTAAGTTCTGCAAACTCTTGGTAAAGTGGATATTCGGGTGTTACAAAAGTTTCTTTACGGTGGAGAATAAAGGGATTACTTGAAGTGCCGTAGTCGCGGTGTGTGACTTGTAGAGTTTCCAAATCAACTTGGATGCTGGCTTGTAATGCTGGATGTGGATCGGTGTCGAAGTCGGGATAGAACAGGTAAGAAATTTTTGGGTTACTAGTGCTAAATTTTACAATTGTTGCACTTTGAGCTTGGGTAGTAGCACTTCTGGCGCAGCTTTCATATTGTTGCAGCAAGTCTTCAAGAGCGTGCAGCGCCCAAACATGGACATAAAAAGCATCAGGTAGATTTTTCCCAACCGGACTGCGTTTGCAAGCCCGAGCAATTATGTTCAAATCATATCTATTAGATAGCTGTGGCTCCGATGTATCACAGGTTGCCTGAATTATGTTAAAACTGTTATCGCTTGAAGCCATAGCGCTCATTAGTGGAGAGGTACTGTCAGCAAAATTACTCAAGCATGAGTGGAGATTGCAATTTTCCCATAATAATTAGGATTTTAATCCCTTTTGAATTATGGTTTATTAACTTATAAAACTGAAAATTATGGGAAAGCAAATTGCCCTAAATTTAAATGGCGATATCAAAAAAACAATTCATGTTAACCCAGTTTTTGCCCGCCATGAAACCTTTCACCCGCGCTACGGCTGGATTAAGAAAGGTTTTGAGGCTGCAAGAGATGATTCGGGTATCTTCCTGCGCGAGGAGGCTCCTGTGCGGCTAGGTGTTGGGAAAAATATGGCGAGTGCTATTCGCTACTGGTGTCATGCGTTTAAGGTGTTGGAAAAGGATGCCCCTTCTGAGTTTGGTGCTCAACTTTTAGGAGAAAATGGTTGGGACCCTTTTCTAGAAGACCCAGCAACACTATGGCTTTTACATTGGAACTTATTGAAGCCAAGCTGTAATGCTGCGGCTTGGTATTTCGCCTTTAATCTTTTTCGACAAAATGAATTTACCCAAGAAGAGTTATTCAATGGTTTATGCGACTACAGAGATAGCATTGCACCTCGCATTGCTGAGTCTTCTTTAAAGAAAGATATCACTTGTATTTTACGAATGTATGTTGAGCAAGGAAGTACAAAAACAGGTGTGAGTGAAGATAGTTTAGACTGCCCTTTTACTGGTTTGGGAATTATTTATCGAGCAGGCGACTCAAGACATTATATGTTCCGTGTTGGTGAGAAAGGAAATTTACCAGCAGAAATGATTGTGGCAGCTTGTCTTGAGTATGCTAGTTTGGTTGGGCGCGAACAAAGAACTATTTCCGTTGCTCGTTTAATTTACGATATTGGCAGTCCAGGAATGGTATTTAAGCTTGCAGAAAATGCTGTATACAACGCGATTGAACAAGTAACAAGAAGTTGCAATTCAATAATGCTTTCTGATGCTGCTGGTTTAATTCAATTTTCATACACAGAGGAGCCATCGGCTTTAGCTCTAGATATCTTAGACAAGTATTACCAAGGGGCAGTTGGTGGAACAAAATGACAAATAAATCTTTATCAGAATATTTTAGTCTCCAGCGTCGCTATTTTCGTTCCATCAATGTTGAGCGAGATTTAGAAAAAATTGATGCAATGCTTGGGTATATCCCTACGGAAAGGTCAGTTAATGCTATCAAACGCATTTTAGCTGGTATGGGAGGAGTCTCTAGCCACCGAGCTTGGACAATGACCGGCGTATATGGTACAGGTAAATCTGCTTTTGCCCATTTTTTCGCCTCGTTGTGTGCCCCTTCAAACAGCGAGATACGTCAAAAGGCTATGGAAATAGCATTACATAATTTTGGCTCTGACAGTTTTGAATATCTAACTCTTCAAGAAAAGATACCAAAGCAAGGTTTGTTTCGTGCTGTAGCTACCGCCCAAAGAGAGCCGTTAAGTAATACAATTGTGCGAGCATTACTCCGAGGTACAGAAATTTTTTGGTCGCCAGCACAGTTAAATAAAATTAGTATTGCTCAAAAACTTTTAGACCTGGATACACAAGCTGCAACGGGAGGAACTGTAGATAGTCGAGAAATTCCTAGCTTAATCAAGGAATTAGGAGAAGCTGCTAAAACTGATATTTTATTAATTATTGATGAGCTAGGTAAGAATTTAGAATTTGCAGTCCAAAATCAAGGTGTCGAAGATTTATATCTACTACAGCAATTAGCTGAGTTACCTAAGAGAAAAGAATTAAACATATATATTGTCGGGATATTACACCAAGCATTTGCTGAATATGGAGAAAGATTAGCTTCTTTACAACGCAACGAGTGGGCAAAGATTCAAGGAAGATTTGAAGATATTCCGTTTCAAGATTCTCCGACACAAATGACGCGCTTGATTGGTCAAGTAATTGACCGTTCAAAAGCAGAAAAAATTAGTTGTTCAGTCAATAATCTAGCCGCAGAATGGTTGGAGAGTCTGCCAAAAGATATTAAAGATGATTATACACAAGAACTGGTAGAAGATACCTACCCATTACATCCAATTACAGCGTTTGTCTTACCAATGTTATGCACGAGGTATGCTCAAAATGACCGTTCTTTGTTTACTTTTCTTACCAGTGCAGAACCCTTTTCATTTAAAAATTTCCTTGTAGAAACTAAGATTGAAAGGAATGCTTTACCAACTTTAAAGCTGGATTGGGTTTACGATTATTTTATTGAAGCTGTGGGAACAGGTTTAGCATCTCGACCAAATCTCCAGCGTTGGGTAGAAATTCAAAACCTGATCGATGATGCGAAACGCCTAGATGTTGATAGTCTGCGAGTTTTAAAAGCTATTGGTATTTTAAACCTCGTGACGACCACAGGTGCAATGCGAGCCACGCGCACATTAGTAACCTTGGCGATGTGCGACAGTCCTACAGATAGCAATAAAAATCAGTGGGAACAAATAATTGATCGGCTGCTGCAAAAAAATATAATTAACCATCGTCGCCAATTAGATGAGTTGCGAATTTGGCAAGGATCTGATTTTAATGTTGATAGCGAACTAGCGAATTACATCGCTCTAGAGCGATCGCATTTATCAGAAATTCTATCTACCATCCGTCCCCTCACGCCAATAGTCGCCCAGCGTCATAGTTATCAAACAGGTACAATACGTTATTTTGAGCGCCGCTATCTCGATACTCTACAAGATTTAACTAAATTGCATTGTTCAAGCAACGACTGTGATGGTTTGGTTGGTTACTGGGTGGATGAGGCAAAACTAACCGAAGTCCCTGCAAGCACATCTGACGGTAAGCCTTTAATTATATTATCTGCCGCCAACTTAGATATATTACGAATTCGAGCGCGGGAATTTGCAGCACTGAAAAAAATTCAAACTAGCGCACCTGAGTTACAAACCGATGGCGTAGCTAGAAAGGAAGTACGCTTTCGACTGGTACAGGCGGAGCAATTTTTAGACGAAACTCTATCGCAAACTTTTGACGTTACTGCAAATTCTCACGGTTGTTGGGTTCAAGGTAAACAAGAAAATATCACCCGCACAACAGATTTTAATGCCAAATTATCAGATGTATGCGATGAAGTTTACAACCAAGGTGTAACGCTTTGGAATGAGTTAATCAATCGTCGAGAGTTAACCTCTCAAGGTGCTAAGGCGAGGCGGGAACTGATCGAGGCGATCCTACAAAACCCAGAAGATGAAAGACTAGGTTTGCAAGGGTATGGCCCCGAAATCTGTATATATTATTCTGTACTGGGTAAAACGGGAATTCATCGTCAAGAAAGCGGAGATTTTGGATTTTATCCACCAGATGAAACGTCAGGTGTGCAGACAATTTGGCAAGCCATCGATGATTTTTGCTTGCAAGCCAAGGAGAAATCACAGACTTTAGATAAACTCTACACTATTTTAGAAGCATCTCCTTACGGGGTTAAACGAGGGGTAATTCCGGTACTGTTGGCGGGTGTTTTGTTGTACCACGCTGATGATGTTGGTGTTTATAAGGATGGAACGTTTATCCCGGTTTTGGGAAGCGAACATTTTGAGTTGTTACTGAGCCACTCCTCCGAATAGAATTTGGAGGGTTCAGGCAATGCTCGTAGCTTTTCGCCCTTTAATGGCTATCTGGCTACGGTTATCTGAATCAATGGAGATACACTCAGAGGAAGGATCGGACTTCCTGCTTTCGGACGTACCTACTCGGCTTGCGTATTGTTTGTACTGCTCCCACGCCTCCATTAAGGTCGGCTCCAACCTCTCCCACTCGACTTGAGCAGAATGCAATGAGAGCATATCTCGATCAACGTATCTAGCCAGAAACGCACTAAACAAGTCTCTATGCATCACAACCCCTGTCGCATCTTGATGAATTCGTTGCGATAGGGATTTTTTCATGCGACTCCCATCTAAATGAGTCTGAGACAGCGCAGTTTTCTGGGTAGAAAACTTAATTACTGAACCCTTAGCACTTTCAGCCTTGCGAGTCAGTTCTGACATAAAAAAACTGGGGGACTTTGCAGATATAGCTTTTCCGTAGCGTTTCTGCCATCCCTTCACTGAGACATTCTCAGTTTTAATGTCTTTCCCGTGTCGTAGAATTTCGTTAGCTAATCTACGGTTTTGGGACTTAGCATAAGATGTTTTCCGGTGTTCTAGTTCACGTTTTTTACGTGCCAGTTTTTGATAATTTTTAGATTGATTCCATTTGCGTCTACCTTTCTTAATAGTTCCTTTTTTCTTAACAGTCTTGTTCCCCTTTTTGCACAATAAATCAGGGTTATAATTATCAGGGTTGCTGGTGCGGCGAGAGCGTTCCATTTTGCGTTGAATAGCTTTTATCTCTCGTTCAAAAGTCGGAACTCCCTCAGCAAATGGCAATAGTCCGGCATGACTATCAGCAACGAATGCTACATTGGAAACATTTAAATCGATTCCAAGCGTTCCACTCGAAACATAATTTTGTGGTTTGGAAAATGGTTGCCCTTGACAAATTAATTGAGCATACCATCTACGCTTTCCATTCAATTCTCGCCACAAAATACGAACATACTTGATGGTAGAAATTAGTCCATGCTGGATAACACAATCGTTGTCAGGGATTATGCCATCTATGGCAAGTTTGCCCCAAACAATTTGATTAGATTTCCACCTAATACCCGATTTATTACTTTTACCCTCCATTGACCGAAAGCGTGTAGGTACTTTATACCTAACAGACTTAGCAAGCCCAAACAGAACTTTCTCGCTAGCCTTAAACGCTCTGGTAGCTAACTTTTGTTGAGTATTAGAATCAACTTTTTGTGAAATCCAATTAGAACGAGTAGCTGTTAAAGTTACATAATAATGAAGGTCGTATTCAGAATAGCGGTAGGCTCGTCTTGCTTGCTTAAACGCTTCATCTCTGTGTTTACCTTTGGGAAGTTTTTTAGCTGCTTGGTAGGCTTGGGAGCTTTTAAGTAACTCCATTCTTGCCATTGATTCGTTCAAACAAGCATTGTAGAGTTGTCTACCAGCCTGAAATCTTGCAATTAGTTCTCTTTCTTGCTGGTTAGAAACCTTTAATTGAATTTCGGTAATAAAAGATGGAGTTTTGCTTTTTTTCAATCAGTCTCACCTCCTTAGTTTATTAAAATTAAGTAGGTCAACCAAAAAAAACGTAAGATAGATAGAGTGCAGAAATTAAGTGATAGCTTATGCCTAGCGCGTTAAGAATAATACTAACTGCTGAAGAAGACCTGACACTAAAAGAACTCAGTTGTGCAGATAAAGTACCACGTCGAACCAAACTTAGAGCGATCGCTTTGCGCCTCAATGCCCACGGATGGAATGTACCTCAGATTGCAGAGTATTTAGGTTGGGCACAACAAACGGTCAGGCAGACAATAAAACGTTGGCAAGTTCAGGGGTTAGGAGGTTTGTGGGAAGCGCCAGGACGCGGAAAAAAACGAAGTTGGCAACAAGAAGATTGGCAAGTAGTAGAAAAATGCTTGGAACAAAATCGTCGTTACAGTGCCCGCCAGCTAAGTCAAAAGCTATTAGAAGAACGACAAATCGAGTTAGGAGCCGAACAAATTAGGCGACTACTCAAAAAAAGGGGTGGTGTTGGAAACGTATCCGCTACTGTCCAGCTTTAAGTCTCAAGCCAGAATATTTACAAGCCAAACGCCGAGATTGGGAATTAATTAAGCTTTGGGCACAATTAGGATTGGTTTGTTTAAAGTACTTGGATGAATCTGGTTGTTACTGCACTAGTCCCACTGATTACACTTATGGGCGTAGGGGAGAGCAAAAACGTATTCGCCAAAATAGACGACGCGGTAGGCGGATCAACATCTTCGGTATATGGGAGCCGCAATCTAGTTTTGATTACGCTTTGATGCTTGGAACATTGAAAGCACCAACCTATGTCCAACTCATGGATTGGCAAGCTCAAATTGCTGCACACCGCTTACTGGAAACTGGACAAATTACCGTCATCATTCACGATAATGCTTCTGTTCACAAAAGTATTTTGGCTCGCCAGCAGCATCAACGTTGGCAACAGCAAGGGTTGTACATCTTTTTTCTACCTCCCTATAGCCCACAAATGAATCGCATTGAAGACGAATGGTTGCATCTCAAACGTGATGAGCTTGCTGGCCGAGTTTTTGAGGATGAATATGAATTAGCGATCGCTATTATTGATGGTATAGAAAATAGAGCCGTCCAAGGTCAGTACCAAGTTAAACGTTTTATGTTTAATTAGGTTGACCTACTTACCATCAATTTGAATATGTATAATAAGCAAATAAATTTGCCGCGCCGATTGTCTAAAACTGGGAACACTCAGAGTCTTTTTCTGGAAGGTCAAATATGATTACGAAGTTTGCATTAGGAATTAGTTGACGTAAAACCTGTAAATGTCCGTCAGCATCAGACCGACTACGGAATCTACAGACAACGCTTCTTTGCATATTGGGTAATAAACGGGTAATTACCCAAGGGCATAAACGCTCTTTATAAACCATAAAGAAGACTTGAATGATAGAAGTGTGCTATTAAATACTTATCCTTAACCGGAAGCCATTTGGCTGCCAGTTGTTCACAAATAATGTAGTCCAATTAGGTCACACCTGTCAAGAGGCAATGTAGTCCAATTGGCTGCCGTCGATGCTTCTGTATTCCTCTAGCATGGTTGGAAGTATGGGAAAAGCAGGTAAAGTTCTGAAGCAAGTATTGGAAACTCACGATATTAGCCAAGGCAGGTTGGCTACGGTGCTGGGGGTTGCACGTTCTAATGTTTACCGTTGGGTTAACGAGGTTAGAGATCCAAACTCTGAGACGGTTTTGAGTATTGTTGAGGCGCTACGAGAAATTGACCCAAGTGCTGCTGAGGAGTTTATGGGCTTGTATGTCAGTGACTCAACCACAGAGGAAGATAAGCTTACTCTCTCTACTGAGTTCACACAAGAAAGCCAGATAAATTTGATGAGCAGTGACCTTGTAGGACTACCTCAAATTGAGGGGCTAGATGTTTCTGCTCTCTCTCGATTATTTGCAAACACTACCAATTCATATAAGTATATTTTTTTCTTATCTCTTTTAGATATTTTAGTTAGACACAAATTTGACGCATCTTTACCAATCAGCTTTAGAGAAATAACAATTGAGATGTTAGCTACCGCTTGGTATCCCAATAGTTACTTCAACTTATCTTTTGGAGTACAAGACCAAATTGCTAACAAACTAAATTTATTAGATATAACAATTAGTGATACAAGCTTTAAGGATGCTGATAAAAGCGAATTAAGAGCAAAAATAAGTCAACAAAATTTAGATGATATGCTAATAGGGCAATCATCTTTAATGAGATATGTACCCTTTCGATTAATCAGACCATTCTTTACGCATTTATTAGGCAAAGTAAAAACTGATGATGAAGTAAATAAAAAAATCATCCCTTTAGCTAATAGTTACTTTGATACTCTCAAGCCACTGTATCGGTTTGATGGTAGTTCGCCTAATCAATGCCAGTTTATTAATTTTCATCCTGAATGGGTTTCATATATAAAACACAATTATGTAATTGTGCGTTCTTGGGTATCCTGGGAATGGCTAAAATATATGCAAAGGCGTAATACTAGCGTTCCCGCCGTTAGTAATAAACTCTTTCCACCACAAAAAAGAGAATCTTTAGAAAGACAGACAGAATACTGGAAAATAGTATTACAATTTACTACTATCCAATGTATTTACTCTGGGAAATTTATAGATATAAATGATTTTTCTCTTGACCATTACTTACCTTGGTCATTCGTAACACACGATAATCTTTGGAATTTAGTTCCAACTTTACCAGATGTCAACTCATCTAAATCTAATAATCTCCCTTCAAGTATTTACTTTAGTGCTTTCGTAGCAATGCAGCACAAAGGGCTGATTATTTCTCATGAAAATATGAAATCGCCACAATGGAATAAATATATTGAGTCATATATAGCTGAACTCAAAATTCCTGATAAAAATGACCTTCTTAACTTTGAAATGCTGAGAAATGCTTATGAGCTGATCATCATGCCTCAAATATCTTTGGCAACCATCCAGGGATTTACACCTAACTGGTCTTACAGATAGAAACTTACAGCAATTTTTTTTTAAATATCGTTCAATTAAGAAGGCTTCAACCAGACACTGTTGGCTTGTCTGCCAGACACTGTTGGCTTGTCTACCAGACACTGTTAGCTTGTCTGCCAGACAGAAACTAAAACCTGACTAAAATTTTCAAAAATACTATATAGAAAATTTCAAAAAAATATGGGTTGATGCTCATCATCCCAAATGAATCTAAACATTGTACGTTCATTTTGAGCAAGAACGGCGTTTAATCTTGGTAAACAGTAAGTAGCTAATGGGTGTAATGGAAAACAACCTTGTACTACCTTCTGCTGCAACCATTCACGGTCAACGCTACCTGTTGCACGACTTCCCCACAAGCGCATAGCTAAAGTAAGTAAGTCATCTTGCTGTGCTTGAGCATTATCAAACAAACGCTCGCTGGGGATAAGTTTAGCAATGGAAGCACTTATCAATTCTTCCGTGTTTTGCGATCGCAACTCATTTTGAAGGAAACGTCCACCACTACGTTCCAACGCGGCTTGTGCTTCTTGAGTGCTACCTTGGGCGCTGGCAAAACTTTGTAAACTAACTACATAAAAATGCAGTTGATTTCTTCCAGAACGCCCAGCAGCTTCTGCTAAATTATCAATACCTTTCGTATCCACAACTGCGGTTGAAGACTCACCCAGTTTTTGTAGCAAATGTGTAAACTCATCCGCAATCACAAAAATACCACTATATTCACCTGCTTCTACCAGCTTTTGCGCCACTTCAAAAAACGCTTCTGATGGTCTTTCAATCACAGCAGTTGGTTGAAAAGGTGTGCCACTAGCTTTCTGGGCTGCGGGACGAAAAATACCTAAAGCTGAGTCAGCACGGGGGCTTTTTAACTCATTTTTGAGTTGATTTAATGTCCGACGAAAATCATTTTCTAAAATATCTGATAATCGCTGAATGATATCAGGATAATCACTTTCCCATGTTTCAATCTGATTTAAAGCCGCTTGATAATAAGTATTACCCAGTAAATCTTCTAAATTATTTTCCTCAAGAGCATCAGCTAAACCACGCAAGACAAAACTATTAAAAGTAATGGCTGTATCTGCTTGTAAAAGTACAAGTAAAAAAGGTGGTTTTTCTAAGCGAGCATCATATATGGCTTTTGCTTTTGAATCATTCAAAAGCCGTAGTTTCTGAAAAAATGGTTTTAAAAGTGGGTCGTCGGCAGAGCGTGTGATATAATTTGCAATCATCAACATCAAATCAGATTTACCCGTGCCGTAAGTACCGACAAAGGAACGGGCGCGTTGTTCGGAATTAGATTGCAGACTATCCCGAACACTCATAAAGATGTCGAGAATTTCTGGAGTAGGGATATAGTTTTCAACGAAGTGGCGGTTCTGTTCCTGATCAAAAAAGTCATTCGGTAGTTGGACGGAAGGTTTAAATCCACCTTGTACTCCAACTAACTCCCCCATCCTTCGTGTCATAGCAGTATTTCCTCTGGCATCTCAAATATATGATTTTGACTCATTCCAGACAGTATTTTCCCTAACTCTAACTTTGCGTGCTTGCGAGTTACCAACACCACACCAGTCCGCAAATCGGTAGCACGCCCAACTTGCCTAAAAAACACCTCTTGCTGTTGCGGAGTCCACCAACCTAACAAAGGTTCAATCTCATCAACTACAACAAACTCAGCCGCAGTATCATTACATACTAACTTTAATATTCCCAAAGAGTCTTCCGGACAATAGGTTTCTTCCCGTCCAATCAAATTTTCTAAAAAGTCTGGGTCAAGTGTAAAGTTGATATATTTCCAACCAGTACGGTTACAAAGCGCTCGGCAAAGGGAAGTTTTTCCAGAACGGGGCTTTCCAACAACCCAGAGAACGCGGTATCGAGCTTGCTGACTACATACCAAGCGGACTTGTTTCTCAAGTGAATCAAGCAGAGTATCAAATTTCATCGCTGGCTGTAGTAACGTTCTAGTAACAGGTGTGGTGGTTCCAAATACAGTCGGTTGACTGGCTCGTGTTGTGTTTGTGAAAAACTTAAACAGCCCAAACCTGTTAATTCGCTGACAAACTGACGCACCTGTGGCTCCGAAGCTTGGCAAATATGCCCCAGGCTACCTTCTTCCTTACACAATTGGGGGAAGCTTAAGGTATTCGTTTGATTGTAATGACGCCGCCACCAATCAAATAACACATACCCTATTACCAAAATTTGTGGGAAATTAGGGGAAGCTACGCTGATGGTGGTTTTTTCTTTACCTAAAATCCCTAATTTGCTAAACCCTTGCGGGCGTATGTATGTACTAATAGCTGTGGAAGGGTCTTTTTTTAGTGCGGAGCGATTTTTAACTTCATCCCCCATAACACTGGCAAAATACGAAGTAAATTGTTCAGCAGTGAAACTCAAGCCAGGTGAAAGAAATTCATTCATCAGAACACGCCACGCTTGAGAACATTCAGTGTGTTTAGTGGATAAATAATAATGCAGTATCCATTGCGTTCCCAAATCTGTTAAATTTGGGTCGTAATTAAAAGCTAACTTGCCAAAGGGTGTTAGTTCGTAGCTTCGTCCCCGTTGACGTTGTTCTCCTAGCGTTGCTAAACCCGTATGACGTAACCACGCGGAAAATCCTTCTGCAACAGGCCGATTAACACCCATACAAGTCGCCAAAGCATCATGACCCAGTTCAGGCTGAGTCTCAACGCATTGTAAAGCTGCGCTTAGACGTTTCAAATCTAAATTAAAATTTTGATAAAAACCTATTGTTTTTGCCAAGAGTTACACCTTTTACTTTTAATGGTTTATTTCCAAAACAGAAATTTGCGTCAATACATATAGTTCAGGACTTACGCACTGAAGACGTAAAATCAAGTTTTGAGATTGCCGCGCTTTAGCTATCGCTATGCTTGCAACGGACGTAATTCGGTCGCGGTGCGTGAATCCTAGTTATGCTTCACCCTCCTAGTGCTTACCACGCTTATAGCAGCAAGCCACAAAAGCATACGGATTGAGCAGGTTTAGCGCTACAATTTCCAAGTATGATTCTAATGTAAGCGCATTTACTTATCATTCTCAAGTTAGGAGTAGTCATTAACTCGTTGCTGCCTACTGATACACCCAATCAAAATTATCCTATCTATCTCGACTGCCACTCAACAACCCCGGTTGATAAGCGGGTTGCAGAATTGATGTTGCACTACATGACCAAAGCATTCGGTAACGCTAGCAGCATCGATCATAGCTATGGCGATGAAGCAGAACAAGCGGTTTCTCAAGCAGCTATTCATGTAGCTAAATTAATTAGAGCTTCACCAAAAGAGGTAATTTTTACATCAGGAGCCACTGAAAGCATCAATTTAGCTATTCAAGGCAGCATCCTTGAAAAAACCACTAATAAAACCAGACTTTGCATTGCTGTCTTACCAATTGAACACAAAGCAGTTTTAGATACCTGTTATGCACTAGCGAAAAAAGGATTAGCTGAAGTTATAAACCTGCAAATTGATTCAAAAGGCAGATTAGACTTAGACCATGTAGAAAAAGTCTGTGCATCAGGGCTATCATTACTATGTGTAATGGCAGCCAACAATGAAATTGGCAATATTTATCCTATCCAAGAAGTTGGAAAAATAGCTCAAAAATATAACATTCCTTTTTTATGTGATGCTTCCCAAGCTGTGGGAAAAATCCCTATGAATTTTGAAGAATGGGGCATTACTTACCTAGCAATTTCTGCCCATAAACTTTACGGACCAAAAGGCTCAGGAGCTTTGGTTGTGAGAAAGGGATATCAACTTAATCCCATTTTATTTGGTGGTGGACATCAAAAGGGATTAAGGTCAGGTACTCTCAATGTTCCTGGTATTGTTGGGTTGGGAGAAGCTTGTCGCCTAAGACTACTAGAAATGGAAGAAGATGAATGGGCGATCGCTGAACTGAGAGATAAATTACAAAGCCTGTTACTAAGTAAAATCCCTGGTTTAATCCTCAATGGTGATGTTAACTCTCGGTTATCTGGCAACCTCCATATCTCCATTCCTGATTTTCCCAACAGTGTAATCATTGCTAGAGTCCGTAATAAACTAGCTATCTCTACAGGTTCCGCTTGCTCATCGGGTGTAGAAACACCTTCTCATGTTCTTCAAGCTATGGGTTTACCAACAGAAGTTATTGAAGGGGCACTGCGTATTGGCATAGGTAAATTTACAAATTCCTTTGAAATTGAACAGGCAGCAGAAATTTTATCATCAGTAGTCCACTTAACTCGTCCAATCATGTTTTTCCAGTCTTAGCATTATCAAAAGTTACTCCTAAGAAACACCTACCGAATGTGTTTCTTAGGAGTAAAGGCATTATTTACTCAACAAGGAAGAATGCCATCTATCCAATGTATGTAGCTAGTATCTTTATTCATACAACTTTGAAGATAGCGATATTTATCTATTAATTTATCACCCCATTGTTCTGGTATCTCTATGAGTTGAAGTATTAAATAAGCAATGAGACTAGAATAGATTTGAATTGTGATTCCATTGACATTCTTGGTAATAAGCTTGTCAAGCTTTAAGTGCATTTTTAAGAACTTCCATAGCAATTCAACACCCCAACGACATCGATAAATTTCCATAACTTCTTCATTTGATACACCAGCTTCTTCTCCTCGTTCGTCAGGAGAAATAAGTGAATTTGAAGTAGGCAAGTTTGTAACGAGACGATACTCTGTTTTCGTTTCCATATCGCAGAAACTGACAACTCTATACAAGCCCGAATTTTTAGTTGTACCAACTTTAATCAATTCGTTTTTTTTATCAAATTCTAGTTTCCAATTATTTTTTATCCTTAAAACGAAAAACTTATTTTCTTCGCTAAGTCGTTTGATGAATTCTAATCCAGCAAAGCCCCTATCCATAACACCAACAGCTTCTGGAGGTAAATTTGACATCATTGACGAACCATATTTAGCATCATGGTCTTGTCCAAAAATAATCAAATTATTATTTTCTGGTGTCCCTTTCGTCAAATTCAATGAACTGAATAATTTGACTTGGTGATAACCTGCAATCCATAGCAATTTGCTAGTGAGTGTAATGATTGTAGAATCGAAATGATTGTAGAATCGATAGGACAAATCATATAATCTTTATCATGCTTGTTCTTTTTAATTTTATTAATTATCTGATTTAAATGTTGATATATCTTGATAAATTGTTCTGGACTTCGATGTTTATTCGCCTTTGAAAAGGTAGATATATCGGCTTCATAACCTGTATTGTTTAAACGTTTAAATAAATCACGCATACTTTCTAGACTATTATCTAGAATAAATCCTATCCAGTATGAGACAAATAATCGAGTATTTAAAACCGGGTAATCATTTTTTGGCAAGTTACCAAGAATATTTTTGACAATTTTTGGAAATGAATGTACAATCACATTAATATTTATTTTATTAGTTTTATAGCTCCAAAGTATCATATTTGGGGCTATTTTTATTTAACTTTTTTTAACATTCAACACTTGTGGCATATACTCGTAGCAAGGTGACAGGTGAATACCTGAAAAGTCGGGGAGTCGATGGGGAAAAAATTCAAGTTATTCCCAATGGAGTGGATACCGATATTTTTCACTATTATCCCTCTTTTGTTACTACGAGGAGAGAAAAATACTATCTCTACTCTGAAAACTAAACAAAATAATGAATTGTGCGGTCGCGTCTTAATTTTGTCATTTAAATTCCTTTATTGAAAAAAGACGTAAATATAATAATTTCGGATTATTCTTTCCCCAAGGTAACAAAAGAGGGATTATTGTTCAGATATCTCCCATCCTTGTTCCCATCCTTGGCAGATGATATATTTTGGCACATTGTCGCCTTGGCAGGGAGTAAATTTAGCCATCGAAGCATTAGCTTTACTCAATCGTGATATTCCTACTCATTTAACTATTATTGGGCAAGGGAAGCCATACCAAATAGAGCTTTGTCAACAATTAGTAACAAAACTTCAGGTTCAGGAAAAAATTCAAATTCTGGAGCCAATATCGCAAAATAAATTAGTAGAATATATCCACAGAGGAGATGTGGTACTTGCACCTTTGACTGCTAGCGATCGCAACTTGATTCAAGGTTGTTGTCCTCTGAAAATTCTCGAAGCTATGGCGACAGGTACACCAGTAGTTGCCAGCGATTTACCAGTGGTGAGAGAGTTAGGAACAAATGGGGTAGATTTCTTACTCGTCAAACCAGGTTCAGCAAAAGCCATCAAGGATGCAGTGTTGCAATTGTACCACGATAGGGAACTAGGAAAATATTTAGCTGCCCATGCTCGCCAACGCATCGAACAGTTTTACACTTGGGAATGTGCGGGAAATAGTTTAGTGAAAGGATATAAATCAATTCAAAATTAAAGACAGTCACTCTCTTTACTCCATGCGATGATTGAGTTAGGAGTTAGGAGTAATAAGTAAATTCATGAATCATATTCATTACTTTTTCAATTAGTTGCTGTACCTCATAAACATTGAGTTTACTGTCATATCAGGGGTAAGATTGCTTCATTCCTTAATCCAATCCCAAATCTAAGATTCTCCAGAGTTGCTGCTTCTCCTGGTTCAAAGAATATTCTTTCACAATACAACGGCGAGCTGCGGCTTTAATTCTCTGTTTTTCACCCTCAGACAATTGCAGATATTCTAAAACTGCTTCCCCCAGTTGATGCAGGTGCGATCGCCGCAAAATAAAGCCATTTTCTCCATGAAAAATTACCTCAGGAATACCCCCTGCATCACTACCAATACACACACAACCACATCCCATTGCCTCTAATAGGGCATTTGGCATTCCTTCCCACAATGAAGGTTGCAAGTAGACATCCACCAACTGCAAATATTCTGCCACCTGCTGACTATCCTGGGAATGTCCTGTAATAATTATTCTCGAACCATCTTCAGGGTACTGCTGTCGATAAGTTTGTAACATCGACTCCTGGGATGCTCGCACCTCCCCAATAATTAATAAACAAGCAGGATATTTTTCCCTCACCCTCGTCAACGCACTTAGTAAAAATTGTTGCCCTTTCTTCTGTCGTAACTCTCCACAAAAACCTAACACCACCTCACCCGGTATAATTCCTAAGGATTCTGCCAACTCCCTCTTCCCTGGCGCTGGTGTAAAAATATTTGAATCAATCGTATTTTTTAATACTATTACATCATCCCTACCACTCAGTACAGACAACTTTCGCCCCATATCTGCACTCACAACAGTCAGCAAATTTGACTGTTCCAGCGTCCACCGCAAGCGAGCAAAATCTCCCGGGGGAAACATTTCCTTGTCAATATCATTACCACGGGCACTAACAATACTGCGTATTCCCTGCAATTTGCCAAACCATACAGCTAAAAAACCACTGGGAAATAAATAATGTCCCCATATCAAATCATACCCATGAGTCTGCTGTAACCATTCCATAACATTTACCGTGTGGGGCATTGTCATATCCCAATGACGATATAATCCTATGCGGTAAACCTGACAATTTTCTCCTATCTTTTCACAGGGAGATAATTCACCTGGTTGTAAATAACGACTCCACGTCAAGACATCAACCTGTACACCCATGGTACAAAGACTAGTGACAATCCTTGTCGCGCTTCTGGCAACACCCCCAATATCCGGTGTAAATCTTTCGGTGATTAATAGTAGACGCTTCATGGAATTAATCCAGCACGTTGAAAAAGCTTAGACACACAAGAAAGTAATATCATGTCCAGTTGAATACTTATAATTTAAGGGAGCAGAGAGCAAGGTGCAGGGTGCAAAGGGAAAGAGAATTTTCCGATTTCTGTATACACAAGTTATTGTGCGGATATGAGATGAAACATAATTTGGTAAATAGCAGGGACTTCATTTTAGTTTAGTATTGTTTCACGTATCTCTAAAGATCGCGTAGCGGAACGAAGTTGTATCGCTTTGTAGATTGATGACATAAATATCTATCTAATTGACTATTTTTGTTGAGGTGATTTTCTGCTAATGAATCCTCTACCCTTCAGGCGATCGCAATAATGGTTTTTCCAATGCACAATAAAATCTGGAGCTAATTTTGCTTATGATCGCAAGTGAACAAAAGCTAATAACGGACTGACATATCCTAAAAATATTATGTCATCGCCGTGTAACTCCGTGACTGACCACAAGGAGAAGCAAAGTTGAAAAAAATCAGCCTTCTTCTTGCACCCTATGCTGTCGCAGTGTTGGCTGTAGGAAGTGCCCTGTTATTAACACTCTGGTTAGAACCTGTACTGACACCGACTTTATTTCAATTATTTTTTGCGGCGGTAGCAGTTAGTGCTTGGTATGGTGGAATGGGAGCAGGATTATTAGCTACTCTGTTGTCAACTGTGGCTATTAGCTATTTTTTCTTAGAATCCATTTCTTCACCAGCATTATTGGCTGTGGACAATATTCTCCGAATGGGGATATATATTTTTGTCACAACTTTAATTAGTTCTCTTAATTCTAAGTTGCGCTCTGCCAAACAAGGGTTAGAAATCAGCTTACAAAAACTGCAAGCGAGTGAGTCAAAATTCCGCCGATTGGTAGATGCAAATATTATAGGTGTGATTGTCGCTGATATCCGTGGGGGAATACAAGAGGCAAACGATGCTTTTTTAGATATGGTGGGTTACAGCAGGGAAGATTTAGCCCAGGGGAAAGTGCGTTGGCGAGAAATGACACCGCCGGAATATGTAGAATTGAGCGATCGCTCGATTCAAGAATTGCAGTACAAGGGAGTATGTAAACCTTTTGCCAAGGAATATATCCATAAACAAGGATACCGTGTCCCGGTTTTGCTGGGTTCTGCCTTATTAGATGATTCCCCAGAGCAGGTAATTGGTTTTGTTTTAGACTTAACCCAACTTCAGCAGACAGAAACTGCCTTACATCAAAGTGAAAAGCGGTTTCGACAATTAGTTGAGTCAAATATTTTTGGGGTGATTTTTGCCGACTTCGAGGGTGGTATCCACTACGCAAACGATTATTTTCTCCAGATGGTAGGTTATACCCGCGCAGATTTAGCCGCAGGTAAAATTCGCTGGGATGAAATGACACCACCGGAATATTATGATTTAAATCAACAGGCAATTCAGGAACTCAGAACCCTAGGTTACGCCACACCCTTCGAGAAAGAATATTTTCGTCAAGATGGTACACGAGTACCCATACTTCTGGGGATTGCCACCATTCAGAATCCAGGTACTCGCAAACCAGAAGTTGTAGCTTTTTATCTAGATTTGAGCGATCGCAAACAAGCAGAAGCCGCATTACAGCAACGGGAAGAGGAATTGCGGTTAATTACCAATGCTTTACCTGTTTTAATTGCTTACGTAGACAAGGAAGAATGTTACTGTTTTAACAACCAAGCCTACGAACATTGGTTCGGTATCTCCCCAGCAGAAATCCTGGGCAAGTCGATGCGTGAAGTGATTGGGGAATGTAATTACCGATTGATTCAACCCTATATTCAACAAGTTTTATCCGGGGAGGAAGTCAACTATGAAATTCACATCCCCTGCACCCAAGGCAATGATAACTACATTCATGGTACGTATATTCCCCAGTTTGACCTAGAGGGCAAAGTTAAGGGCTTTGTTTCCTTAGTCAGCGATATTACAGTACGGAAACTAGCCGAAAAAGAACGGGAAGAACTCCTGGCACGGGAACAGATAGCGAGGGCAGAGGCAGAGGCTGTCAACCGCCTCAAGGACGAGTTTTTAGCCACCATTTCCCACGAGTTACGCACCCCCTTGAATGCCATGACGGGGTGGACACAATTATTACGTAGTCGCAAATTTGACGAGAATATCACCAGTAAAGCCCTAGAAACCATCGATCGCAATACCAAAAACCTGACAAGTATTATCGAAGATGTATTAGATGTATCAGCAATTATTCGGGGTGAACTACGTTTAAATATCTCTCCCATCGATTTGATTGCGGTAGTCATGGCAGCAATTGATACTATCAAGCCAGCAGCAAACGCCAAGGAAATTTCCCTAACTTGGGATTTAGATCCCACCGTCGGGATTGTCATGGGTGATAGCGATCGCCTACAACAAATTGCCTGGAATTTACTCTCAAACGCGGTTAAGTTTACCCATTCTGGGGGAAAGGTGAATATTTCTTTGAAGCGTCAAGATTCCTGGGTAGAAATTCGTGTGCGAGATACGGGAGAAGGGATTGCTGCGGATTTCCTACCCTATGTGTTTGAGCGTTTTCGGCAAGCAGATGGTTCAAGAACCCGTTCCCATGGAGGATTAGGTTTAGGATTGGCGATCGTGCGGCATTTAGTGGAATTGCACGGGGGAACAGTGAAAGCTGATAGCTTGGGTATAGGGATGGGCACAACATTTATTGTCAGTTTGCCAATGAAAGAGGTGAGTTGTTAGTGAATGGAAAGATAAGATGACTGTTTAAGATACTGCCTTCTCCCTTCTTTGGCTATGCAGCCACACCCAAATTGTAATTAAAACTGCCCCTTACGCCTTTTCTGCTGACATAATGACTAATATTAACGTAATGCTTTCTGGTGAGTGACGTGTCTGATTCTTTGTCTTGGCGGGAAAAATACCTTGCTCTCATTGATGAAATTGTCGAAACCACTCTCAAAGGGAAGATTAGTTCCACCGAACAGGTGTATCAAATGTTGTTGTCAGGGATAACAGCAGGAACAGGAGAAATATTTGAGATGGTATTGAGCGATCGCCTCACAGCTGCTCAAACCCAATTAGATGGGGAAACCGATGAACTCAAACAAGCCAAAGCAACCCGCTCCCTACGAGCTATCAAGACAATTTCTACCCAGTGGCAACGGGCACAGGAGCAAAATAAAGCCAATGAAATCATCGCCACAGCTGCCAGAGAAATTATTACCGCTTCATCCGAGGAACGTCTGACTATCTTTTTGCGTGTCACCGATCCCAATCAAAAACATCCCCTAAATTTGGCACAAATTCAGCAGCTAGCCAAGTCTCTGCAACAATTTGCCCAAGCTGATACAGATTTACAAGAAATATTTCAAGGTGTCAGCTATGGTATCTCTGCATGGCAACGACTGCAAGATAATTTAGTGAGTTGGATGTATGAACAGGGTAGGGAATCCCTCGGTTTTGGCGGTGTACCAGGGGAAAGTGGTCCCTGGGCGACTTGGGGCAAAAAAGTTAATAGTGAGCTTCTGGGGGCATTTTTCCGCCACCTGGCAAGGGATGGTTCAGTAGTGGAATTTGCCCAACAACAACAGCTTTCCCTGGGACAATGGATTGAAATCGCCATTGTTTTACAGTATTTGCAACGGGGTTTAGTTAATTGGTTCGACCAACAGCCCTACAATGTCAAAGCAGGTTCTAAGCTATCGATTTCTACTTTTTTAACCTTTGCTGCTATTTGGAGCCAGTTGGCTAGTGGCTTTAGCAATAGTCGCTACCGCAATGCAGCTTCCCAAATCATGTTACAAATACTGCGCAACTTTTCCCAAAGACAGTATTTCCCCTTGTATGGGGGGATTTTCGCTTCCTTCTCCGGCAGCTATTTACGGGATACCTTGAACTACTTTGATGAACCCTTGCAACAGGTAGAGGGAACCCAGGAGAAAGCCAGGATATTAACCCTTTTAGGCTATTCCCAAAGGGCTTTAGGGCAGTATGAACGCGCTCGAAATTTCCATCAACAAGCTCTCGAAATTGCCCGCAATGCTGGCGATCGCCCCTGCGAAATTGCTAATTTAAATCATCTCAGTCGTACCTGGGTGCAAGAAAAAAATTATACCGAAGCCATAAAATCTAGCCAACGGGGATTAATTCTCAGTCGCCAAGCTGGAGATAGAACCGGGGAAGCCAATGCCCTGGTAAACTTGGGTTATAGCGAAGTTATGCAAGCCCAGCAGCTAGAACAAGCAGAACCTGAAACCTACGAAAGCGCCATTAATTATTTACAACAGGGTTTAAAATTAGCAGAGCAATTAGGAGATGTCCAAAGCAAAGCTTTATGCTTGAGTAGTTTGGGTGTAGCCTACCAAGTAATTGGTGACAATGAAAATGCCATCCAGCATTTAGAAGCCGGTTTTAATACAGCACAAATTTCCGGAGACTTGTATTTACAGGGTTTAAATTTAGCCAACTTAGCCGAAGTCAATTATAGTATGGCTAACTTTGAACGGGCAATTTATACAGGTTGTTTAGGGATGTATCTGCTCCATCAAATTACTTCCACTGAATGGCGCAAACCTGCCGGATTACTGACAATATTACAGGGACAAATCGGTACAGATAATTTTCAAAAATACCTAGAACAAAGTCGCCCAAAAATTATTTCTGTGATTGGCGTTGATGGCTATGATTATTTACCTCAACTTTTAAGAGAGTATTAATTTTTTGTTATCTACAATCAGAGATATGGTAGTAGCAAACCAGCAATATGTTTACATTACGTAACATAGAAATTCTGACATCTGTGACAGATAGATTTTTTCAAATCTAAAATTATTCTCACGAAAAATTTAACTGAAATTCAGCATATTTACCGAATGCTTTTTAGCTACAGACAGGAGAGCCTAGAGAAATAAATAAATCTCTAGAATAAATTATGTCTACACAAAATGTTACACAAACGACAGGAGAGCAGCCTCTTGTTAGTCAAATTTCTGTGGCTCCAATTCATCAGATAAAAGCTACTAATATAAAATCATCTCATAAGCCTTTTACTGAACTATACCGGATGCTGCCACCTCTACGATAACGGCAGTTTAGTTATTTCAAATTACTTTAATATTAGGGAGATTGAATTGTCAACGCTTACTTTAAAGCGCCTATTTCTTGCTGGGGAAATCGATGGTTTTTTGGCGCTAGCTTTAGAAAATTTTGTCCAGGTAATGCTGATTTTGAGTCTATGTCAAGGTGTATTAGGTTTTACCCCAGACATGATTTATGAACGTATCTTACCAGGAGTTGCATTAAGTGTATTTTTAAGTAATTTTTTTTATGGCTGGTTGGGATATAACCAGAGCAAACAGCTTTCACGCTACAACATGACTGCTTTGCCCTCTGGGGTAAATATTGTTAGTCTCTTGGCTCATATTTTTTTAGTCATGCTGCCAGTAAAAACTAACGCGATCGCTCAAGGAGTTTCTACACAACAAGCCGCAGAAATGGCTTGGCAAGCAGGGATAGTAGCGTGTCTAGCATCTGGTTTCATCAAGTTAGCTGGGTTGTGGGCGATAAAAAGTCTCCAGCGTTTCATCCCTTTAGCCGCTCACTTATCAACTTTAGGTGGAATTGCCCTGACGTTTATGGCAATGGGTTTCTTTATGCGGACATTTGCCTATCCAGTCGTGAGTTTAGTTCCTTTGGGAATTATCTTATTAGCTTATTTTGGTAAAGTTAAGTTTGCCATACCTGCGGGTTTACTGGCTATTCTTTTTGGTACTGCATTAGCTTGGGGAACAGGTTTAATGCACTGGGATAATTCCCAATTAATCGATGCTCTCAAACCAATTGGCATTTATACACCTGGTATTTGGTTAGGGAAATTATGGCAAGGACGAGGTTTTTTAATTGAATACCAAGCTGTAATTGTTCCTTTAGCAATTTTTGATTTTATTAATGGTTTTCAAAACTTAGAAAGTGCAAAAGCTGCTGGTGATTCCTATCCCAAAATGCCAGCTTTAATGGGACATGGTATTTTTACTATTGTTGCTGCTATTTGTGGCTCTTGTTTTCCCACCACCATATATACAGGTCATCCCGGATGGAAAGCAATGGGAGCAGGATTCAGTTACTCTTTTTTGAGTGGGATTTTTGCAGCAATTCTTTCCTTAACTGGTACAGCTTCTTTACTGGGCTATTTTATTCCTCTAGAAGGGGGGATGGCAGTTCTGATTGCTATTGGTATCTGTATTGTTGCTCAATGTTTTACTGTGGCTCCAGTCCGTCATGCACCAGCAGTTGTTATTGGTTTGTTGCCAGCAGTTGCTGCTTGGGGGACACTTATGGTTAAGGTTGCTCTGCAAATTGCAGAGATGGGTACAAAAGAGCGTCCCTTAACTCCAGAATTAATTACACAATTTCAACTGAATAACTTATTTATTGATGGAGGATTTGCTCTTGAACAGGGATATATACTCACTTCAATTATTCTTGCTTCTGTAATGGTACACATCATTGAGCGTAATTTTCATCTCGCAGCAATTTGGACTCTAATTGGCTCTGCACTTTCTTGGTTTGGTTTAATACATGGCTATCGTTGGACTGAGACTAGTACTGTAGGTGTTTTTGCCTGGGGTGCTGGAGGTGCTTGGGCTATTGGTTACTGTTTGCTTGGCATTCTCTTTTTCTATGCCCATTATCAGGCTAATTTTTCTCGTGATGTGGAATAAATCTTATAGCGTTTCCCAATCAGATGAAATACAACCCCACCCGCCCTATCGGGCACCCTCCCCCGATTTTGGCTACGGTGTACACACAAGTGGTAGCTGTAAGGGTTTCAGGCGTTATAGACCCCTTAAATTGTCATTACGAGCGCAGCGATAGCGGAGCGAAGTAATCACATAATCCCGTGGTTTTTGCGATTGCTGAGTCGCAAAGCGACACGCTGCGCGAACGTCGTTCCTCCTCGCAATGACAGGCTTCCAGAGCGATCGCACAACCTAAATCTAAATGACGAAACCAAGTGCTAGGGGAAATTTTAAGACTTGTGTGTACACCGTAGCCCCGATTTCGGGGAGGGTTGGGGAGGGGTTCTTCTATACCTCACTAGAATGAGAAACGCTATATCTATTAAAAATTCCTGAAAACTCTTATTGCAGATAATATATGAATATCAATTTTTTCACAAATTCTGCTCCATTACTCCGCCGTAAACCGTCTAACCCTCAGTATTATAGTCACTATAAATATTGGTTTATTGACTGGCAAATTGGCAAATATCAGATATATTCAAATCTATATACTCAAATAGATTTAGCTTGTATTCTTTGGGCTTTTTTAGTATTTATTATGTTTGTCACTGCACAATTTTTCCCAGTTAGTTGGGTAGTGCAAACTGTTTTATGGTCAGCACTCAGTCTCATATGTCTGATAGCGATGATTCGTTGGACAAAAAATTGGGTGACAGTAGAGTGTGTCAACTGGTTGCTGAATTTTTGGGTAGTTCTAGTTATCGCTGGACTTCTCTGCACTAATTTGAGTATTTTCCTAGGTTGGGGGATAGTTTTAATACACCTTTGTTCCTTATGGTTGGGAGTAGCTTCTGTCGGTTACTTGTTGACAGGAATAACATTACATTCTCGTGCTTTAATCGTAGCAGGGATATTTCACCTCTTAGTGATTTGGTTTTTACCTTTTATCAGTGCGTGGCAATTTCTATTTACTGGAACTTTTATGGCTTTTTTTTTAGTCATATTAGCTGAATTTCAGTGGGATAGATATAAATAATGTGTGACAAATAGGGCTTAGGGAAACAAGAGCATAAACACCATATTTTTACGGGTGGAAATTTATGTAGTTAAGGAGCGCCTTCCCGCAGGGTATTATCTCTAAATCGTGTATTTTTGCATCAGAAATAAAAAACAATTTATATAAATATAAAAACATTAGTAATTGGAATAATTTAATAATACTAGACAATCATTTGATAACGTCAATTGCTCAGGATTAAAATAGATAATGTGGCATTTTTAAGAGATAGAATTGATGATTTCCGGAGCAATTAATCCTTTGTGAATTGCCATGATTGCCGCTTGGGTTCTATCGCGTACGGCTAATTTTTGCAGAATAGCATGGACGTGAACTCTCACAGTACCGGGTGTGATATAAAGAAGTTGGGCAATTTCTTGATTATTTTTACCTTTGGCGATCAAAGCAAGAATTTCTTGTTCTCGGTTGGTAAGATAATTTTCTTGTTCCTCAGTTTCGTGAGATTTTGTTGGCAAGATAGCGGTTTGATTACCTTCAAAAACAGCACGAATTTCCGAAGTGGCATTTTTATCCCACCAGGAAGCACCAGCAGCAACAGAACGTAATGCCAAAATTAAATTTTCTGCGGGAATACCTTTGAGACAATATCCTTGTGCTCCGGCTTCAATTAGTTTAGCAATTAAGGGTTTTTCTGTGCGGGAAGTTAATACTAAAATTGGTAAATGGGGGTGTAGTTGTTTGATTTGCCGACAAGCTTCAATCCCACCAATTCCTGGTAAACCAATATCTAATAAAACGACATCTAGCAGCAGACGATTTGTCATTGCTACTGCGGTTTCACCATCCTCTGCTTCTGCAATAATTTCGATGCCCGGTTCTTGTTGTAACCTTGTACATAAACCAAGGCGAAATAATTCATCATCTTCAACAAGTAAAAGTCGCATTTGGTCAGTAGTTATGAATCATGAGTCTATCATCCCATCTTTCCTAATCCCCTGATGGTGGAGATGTCGGTAGACGAAAGACAAACATTGCACCCTTGGGAGAAAGATTCTCTGCCCAAATTATACCCCCGTGAGCTTCAATGATTTGGCGGGTGAGGTACAAACCTAAACCTGAACCACTGGCATGGCGATCGCCATCTCCCTGGTAAAATCTTTCAAATAGATGGGGTAATTCTGCTTCTGTAATACCACTACCACTATCAATAATTTTGACAATCTGATAAGTGGAGTAATTTTCCCTAACAATTTCTACCCTGCCCCCACGGGGTGTATGATTGATGGCATTGATGAGTAAATTGCTGAATACCCGTCCTAATTGTAGTTTGTCACCATTTACCCAGAGGGCACGGCGAAAATCAGAGGCTCCAGAGTTGAGGGAAATATATACTTGACGGTTTCTAGCAACTTCTGCCAGGGTGGTAATTGCTTCATCGGCAATGGTTACTAAATCTACTACTTGACAATCTAATTTCAATCCCTCGGCATCAATCTGATAAACATCCAAGAGGGTTTCCAGAAGTTGTAAAGTATTGCGATGACTACGAGTGATAGTTTCAATAACTTTTTGTTGGGTAGAGTTGACTTCCCCAAATAATCCATTTTGAAAAGACTTAAGGGTTTCAATAGCACCCAAGAGGGGAGTTTTTAAGTCATGGGTGAGGGTAGAAGTGAAATCTTCCCGCATCTGTGCAAGTTGCACTTGGGAATTTAGCTGTGCTTGGGTGTAGGCGATCGCCTCTTCATTCCGACGGTTGCGCGCACTTAAACATCCTGTAACAATTAAAGCAAAGGTGGCGATCGCTCGATTGGCAATTGCTGATAGGGTGATGATTTGCCAGTTGGGAATAAAAATATTTAGTAAGGTAAAACCGCAAGCAGCAACGGTGACGATGAATACTGCACGACGATTCAATTGTGAACTGGCTAATAAAATTGTTCCTGTATAAAGATAACCAAAGACATATTCCGGTGGAGTCAGATATTCTAAGGTAATAACAATTGTAAAAGCTATGATCATTAGCCAGTAAATACCCTGGGGATGATTTCTTTTCAAGATTAAGTGTCCATGATTACCAACCACTTGTCATTATCCGGGATATTTTTGTAACTAGGTAGGGAATAAACACAGTCTATATCTAGAGATATAGGATTACTCCTGGATTTTGTCATCAAGACAGGGTTATCTATAATTCCCAAGCTGGGTGTTATGAACTCTATTCACACATCTGAAAGTAGGATATTTTGCCAACACAAAAAGTAAAAGTCCTATACATATTGAATATATCTCCCTATATATAATTCACCAACCATAAAATATATCAATTATCTAATAGAATTAGCGCAGATTTTCCAGTAAAAAATATTTATAGCTTGATTTATCTCAATCTGATGTTTATGAAATTTACTCCTATTCCTAACTCAGACTGCAATTTCCAAGGTCGAGATTTAAAGCCACAATTAGTGAATGTCAAAATTCAGTTAAATAGTCTTTACTGTGGAATAAATTTAAATAAAATAGCTCTACCTAGAGAGTGTTTCTGTATTGGCTTAATTCGTCAAGGTACAATAATTTCAGCTAGGGACAATCCCAGGATTTACTGTGGAGATAATATTTTAGTTTTGGCGATGGTCAATAATTCTATTCCTGCCTTAAAAATTCTTCTCCATCAAAACCATCCAATTACATGGTCAGAATTTCAATGTCCTCTGTAAAATCTCCTAAAAATTTTATTCCTATCCAGCATTTCATCCTAGAGGCAGATAATATGGAATATTACCAAAAAACTGTAAATTCATGATTATATAAACAAGTTTTATTCCTAATCATGAAATTTATGGAACCACATCTGATAGATTATTTAATAGTAATGGCAGGTAGTCGAGGTAAATTATTTGTTGGAATCATTACAATTTACCTTATCCCCTTGCACCCCGAAATCAAAGAGTTCCCAGAATCATATTTTACCCTAGGGTTACTATGTCATCAAAGATACAAAAATATTAACTAAAATATCTTCATCATCTACAGCTATAAATACATGGAACAAGGTCTTTTTCAAATAGGTATTACCCTAATTATTATCATTGCCATTACACCCATTTTAGGTAGGTATATTGCGGGTGTATTCATGGGTGAACGCTCAATTATCGACCCCCTACTCAACCCCATCGAGAAAGTTATCTATATTCTCGGAGGTGTGCGTCGTCAGGAAGACATGACAGGTTGGCAATATATTCGCGCTGTAATTTTTACTAACATTGCCATGGCAATTCTCGTATATTTGCTGATAATATCCCAGCAAGGATTGCCATTTAATCCCACAGGTTTGACTGCTCCCAGTTGGCATTTAGCCCTACACACGACAATTTCCTTTCTCACCAACACCGATCAGCAACATTACTCCGGTGAAACAACCTTTAGTTATTTTACCCAAACCACCGCTTTAGGGTTCTTGATGTTTACCTCTGCGGCTACAGGTTTAGCAGTGGGGATCGCCTTTATTCGCGGTGTTACAGGTAGACCCCTAGGTAATTTTTATGTAGACTTAACCCGTGGAATTACGCGCATTTTGTTACCCATCTCCATTGTGGGGGCGATCGCCCTAGTATTTCTCGGTGTACCCCAAACTCTCGCTCCTCCCCTAGTTGCCAAAACCCTAGAAGGAGCTAACCAATACATTGCCAGGGGTCCGGTGGCATCCTTTGAGATGATTAAACAATTAGGTGAAAATGGCGGTGGCTTTTTTGGGGTTAATTCTGCCCACCCCTTCGAGAATCCCAATCCAGCTAGTAACCTGCTGGAAACTATTGCCATGATTGCCATACCTGCGGCTCTAATTTATACCTACGGTATCTTTGCCAACAACCTCAAACAAGCTTGGTTACTATTCTGGATGGTATTTATTATCTTCCTGGTACTCGTGGTAATTACAGCCAGTGGGGAGTATGGTGGCAATCCCCTGATTAACAGTACCGTTGGATTAGAGCAACCGAATCTGGAAGGGAAAGAAGTCCGCTTTGGTTGGGCGCAAACGGCACTTTGGGCAGTGATGACAACCGCAACCATGTGTGGTGCAGTCAACGGCATGCATGATTCCCTGATGCCATCGGGCGGGTTTACCACCATGTTAAATATGTTCCTACAAATTATCTGGGGCGGTCAAGGAACAGGTACAGCCTACCTATATATATTCCTGATTCTCACCGTTTTCTTAACTGGTTTGATGGTGGGGCGCACCCCGGAATTTTTAGGACGGAAAATTGAAAAACGGGAAATTGTCCTTGCTAGCGTCGTTTTACTGATTCATCCCATCGCCGTACTCATTCCCAGCGCGATCGCCCTAGCATTTCCCACCCAACTAGCCGGAATCAGTAACCCCGGTTTCCATGGAATTTCCCAAGTCGTATACGAATATACCTCCGCCGCCGCGAATAATGGCTCTGGGTTGGAAGGTTTAGGTGATGGGACTCTCTGGTGGAATCTCAGTACATCCTTAAGTATTTTACTGGGTCGCTATGTCCCAATTATTGCTATCCTGCTCCTGGCTGACAGTATGGCACAAAAACAGCCAGTTCCCGAAACCCCCGGTACACTGCGGACTGATTCCCTGCTATTCACCGTCGTCACCGCAGGTGTAATTTTAATTCTCAATGTCCTAACATTCTTCCCCGTCCTCGCCCTAGGACCGATCGCCGAAGGTTTTAAATTATGAACTCAACACCTCGTAACCCACGTAACCGCCGCCGTCAAGCCAAGAAACAGGCAAAAGTCAGTAACAAAGGACTCTACCAAAGAGCCATCACAGATGCTTTTGTCAAACTCAATCCCCAACATGCGGTGAAAAACCCCGTGATGTTTCTAGTGTGGATGGGTACGATTATTACCTTACTTGTCACCATCGAGCCGAATTTATTTGGACCTGTTGCCGGAAAAAATCCCCGATTATTTAACGGGTTAATTACCCTGATTCTATTTTTTACCGTAGTGTTTGCCAATTTTGCGGAGGCGATCGCCGAAGGTAGGGGCAAAGCCCAAGCAGATGCACTGCGAGCCACAAAATCAGACACCCTGGCGAAGAAACTCCAGCCCGATGGCTCCACAATTGAAGTATCATCTACCACCTTGCAACGGGGTGACTCCGTATACGTGGTAGCAGGGGACATCATTCCTGCCGATGGGGAAGTAGTTATGGGTGTTGCCAGTGTGGACGAGTCGGCAATTACCGGAGAATCAGCCCCTGTATTAAAAGAATCCGGTTCGGATGTCGCCAGTTCCGTCACCGGAGGAACCCGAATTATTTCCGATGAGCTAGTAATTAAAATTACTGCCGACCCCGGAAAGGGCTTTATTGACAGGATGATTGCCTTGGTAGAGGGAGCAGAGCGCTCAAAAACACCCAATGAAATTGCCTTGACGGTACTGTTAGCAGTGTTAACCCTGGTGTTTCTATTTGTGGTTGTCACCCTCCCCACAATTAGTAGCTATGTGAAAATTCCTGTGAGCGTCCCCGTTTTGGTAGCTCTCCTAGTTGCCCTAATTCCCACAACTATCGGCGGCTTATTGAGCGCGATCGGGATTGCAGGGATGGATAGAGTTGCCCAATTTAATGTAATTGCGACTTCTGGACGCGCCGTAGAAGCCTGCGGAGATATTAATACTTTGATTTTGGATAAAACAGGGACAATTACCTTAGGGAACCGTTTAGCCGAGGAATTTATCCCCGTCAATGGGCACTCTCACCAAGAAGTAGCAAGTGTTGCCCTCGCTGCAAGTATCTTTGATGACACCCCCGAAGGAAAATCTATTGTCAGATTAGCAGAGAAATTAGACGCTCCACTGCATTTTTCCCAGGAAAAGGCTGAAGGTGTGGAATTTTCCGCCAAAACCCGGATGAGTGGCACAAATTTTCCCGATGGCAAACAAGCGCGCAAGGGTGCAGTATCAGCAATTAAAGGGTTTGTGCGTTCCCGTGACGGCAAGGAAACCCCAGAGCTAGATGCTGCCTATGAGCAAGTTTCCCTACTCGGTGGCACACCCCTAGCTGTATGCTTGGATGGAGATATCTATGGTGTGATTTACCTCAAAGATATTGTCAAGCCCGGTATCCGCGAACGTTTCGACCAATTGCGGCGTATGGGTGTAAAAACTATCATGTTGACTGGGGATAATCACATCACAGCATCGGTGATTGCTAAGGAAGCGGGGGTAGATGATTTTATTGCCGAAGCCTCTCCAGAAGACAAAATTGCTGTGATTCAACGGGAGCAGGCACAGGGTAAGCTGGTAGCAATGACGGGGGATGGCACCAATGATGCTCCGGCTTTAGCCCAGGCAAATGTGGGTGTGGCAATGAATACAGGTACTCAGGCAGCGAAGGAAGCTGCAAATATGGTGGATTTGGATTCTGATCCCACAAAGTTAATTGATATTGTCGGTATTGGTAAGCAACTATTAATTACCCGTGGAGCTTTAACAACTTTTTCCATTGCAAATGATATCGCCAAGTATTTTGCGATTATTCCGGTATTGTTTGCGGCGGCAAATTTACAGGATTTAAATGTGATGAAGTTGACGAGTACAAATTCGGCAGTATTATCGGCATTAATTTATAATGCGGCAATTATTCCGGCTTTGATTCCTTTAGCTTTGACTGGGGTGAAGTTTCGCCCTTTGACAGCAAATCAATTATTACAAAGAAATATCTTGATTTATGGTTTGGGTGGGGTGATTGCACCGTTTATTGCGATTAAGTTGATTGATATTGTGATTACGGTGGTGGGATTAGGGTGAGTGATGAGTGATGAGTAGTGAGTGATGAGTAATGAGTAGTGAGTAGAGACGTGTTAGCGTTAGCTTCGCCCTACTACGAAAACGATTAGCGTGTCGCTTTGCAACTCAGTTCCTCTGCAAGAGGCTATATCACGTCTGTGATGGGGAATGGGTGGATTATTTTTTTAAAGGAAGGGATTTGTAGATAAACTTTTACCCCTGGTAAAGCTACAAAGTCAACAGCCGAGAATTAGGGCAAAGGTGAAAGATTTCAGATGATTTGGATGTATCAAATAGCAAATGATAGCAATTGAAAATCATGAAAAATATGCTGACAAAAAATATTTTTGCTCGTCTGAGAGAGAATAATCAATTTGCTTCTCAACTGACAGATGTAAAAACAGATGTATTTGAGGCGATTGTTTTTATTTGGAATGGCTGGAAAAAGCAAAGATATCCGGCAATTATTTTCCTATCTTTATGTATCAATGTCTTGCTCGCGCCCGTAGTTTATGCAGCATCTGGGGGTAAATTTGAACCACGTCATGCTTACGCTTTGGGTGGGTTAGGGTTATTGACTTTAGGATTAGTAATTTATCTGTTTGATGTGGTATTTCATCCTGAGAAATATTAGAAGTGGGAAAAATTACTGGTAGAGATAACCATAAAATCAGAGGTTGATTGACATGAAAAATATACTTAAAATTATCCGTATGACTGTCGGATTGTGGGTATTGACTGCCTTGATATATCCTGTTGTGATTTTGGCAGTCAGTCAAGTTGCCTTTGCCAGTCAAGGAAATGGTAGTGTGTTACGAAATTCCCAAGGAACCGTTATTGGTTCGGTACTAATTGGTCAAGAGTTTAAATCTGAGAGATATTTTAGCGATCGCCCTAGTACAATTAACTATAGCCAAGATGAATCAGCCAAACCAACAGGTGTTTCTGGGGCTAGTAACTTGGCACCTAGTAACCCAGATTTATTAAAGAGAGTCCAAGAAGATGCTAGTCGTCTTCAACAGAAGAACACAAAACCCGTTGCCGATTTAATCTACACCTCTGGTTCTGGCTTAGATCCTCACATTTCCACCGCAGCCGCGCAAGCACAATTAAATAGGGTTGCTCAAGCGCGTAATTTGCAGCCCGGTGAGATAGCTGCTTTAATTGATAGGTATACAGAACGGAGATTTTTAGGGATTTTCGGAGAACCTGGAGTCAATGTTCTGGAATTAAATTACGCCCTTGATTCTCGACCATAACCCTAATGTCTATTTTGCGAAGCATAATTAGAGCCATACGCATGACTCTGATTATCTGGGTGTTAACTGCCATGATTTACCCTGCTATCATCTGGACTGTAGGTAGTAAGGCTTTTCCTGTTCAAGCTAATGGTAGTACAGTCTTCAATATTCAAGGTGAACCCATTGGTTCCGCATTGATTGGACAACAGTTTAAATCAGACAAGTATTTTCACGGTCGTCCAAGTACTATTAGATACAGTCAAGGCAGACAAGCAAGACCAAGGGGAATCTCTGGTGCAAGCAACCTTGCTCCTTCTAACCCTGATTTACTCGATCGCATTACTCAGCAAGCAAACCAACTACGAGATGATAATATCCAGCCCTTATCAGAATTAATTTATACTTCTGGCTCTGGTTTAGATCCCCACATCTCTGTACGTGCTGTGCGCGAGCAATTGGAAAGAGTTTCAAAAGCACGAGGAATTAGAGCCATTGAAATTTTACCTTTAATTGAAAAGTATACTGATGGCAGATTTCTGGGAATTTTTGGTGAACCGGGAGTAAATATCCTCAGGTTAAATTATGACCTAGACTTGCAGGATTTTAACCGTAGACAAAGCTCTCACCCGGAAAACTTCGGCGATCGCCCAACTCAATAGCAGCAGAAGTCTGCAAGAGGTGGAACTTTAAGATTACTTGCTTACGTCGCATTAACATCAGTGTGCTTGTGTCATTCCTAAGTAATAAGTAATCATTTTGGCAAAATATTATGTTGAAATCACTGAGTAAATATTTTCCTCATCAGTCCCTTATCTGGTTAGGAATCTTAGGCGCTAGTAGTATTTTGTACTCACTAACAATAGTCCACCAACCAGCCAAAGCAGAAGAATCTCTGGCAGAATGTATTCGGAATTTGATGAATGAGGGGATTTCTGAACAAAGTGCGGCGATCGCCTGTCGTCGGGATGAACGGGATGAACGGGATGAACCCGGTGAGCGAGATGAGCGAGATGAATGGCGAAGGGATGATAATTTTGTCGAATTACGGGCAAAGTCAGGTCCCACCCCGGAAGGTCGTTGGCGTTATGATAGCTCAGGGATTCCTGATGATGCCATGAGTCGTGCAGGGTGTGAAAGAGTTGGTTGGAATGATTGGCGTTGTCCGACTCGTAGAATCAGAGTACAGGTGCTAGATAAAAATTATAGAACCGTAGAATTACGGGCAAAGTCTGGTCCTACCCCCGAAGGACGCTGGCGCTATGATGCTCCTGGTATACCTAGTGAGTCCATGGTCAGAGCTGGGTGTGAGAGTGTAGGTTGGAGTGGTTGGCGTTGTCCAACTCGCAGAATCAGAGTACAAGTAGCAGAAAAGACAGAACGAGTAGTAGAATTACGAGCTAATTCAGGTCCTACCCCGGAAGGTCGCTGGCGCTATAACGCGAATGGAATTCCCTATGAATCTATGCGTCGCGCCGGGTGTGAAAATGTTAGGGGTGATGATTGGCGTTGTCCTAGTCGCAGAATTCGAGTCACTATCACTGAATAGTTAAATATTGCATGTATCCATCACGACGGGGAAAACATAAAATCTTTATCGGTATGGCTCCTGGTGTGGGTAAAACCTATAAGATGCTAGAGGAAGCCCATAGTCTGAAATCTGAGGGAATTGATGTTGTAATTGGGTTATTAGAAACCCATGGACGCAAGGAGACAGCAGAAAAAGCCGCAGGATTAGAAGTGGTTCCCCGTCGGGAAATTTCGCGGGGTGCAATGACTCTGACGGAGATGGATACGGAAAAAATTATCGCGCGATCGCCCCAACTGATTTTAATTGATGAACTAGCACATACTAATATTCCTGGTTCTCCACGGGAAAAACGCTACCAAGACGTGGAAATCATTTTGAATGCAGGTATAGATGTTTACTCAACCATGAATATTCAACATCTGGAGAGTTTAAATGACTTAGTAGCTAGAATTACAGGGGTAATTGTCAGGGAGCGTGTACCGGATAGGTTTTTAGAGGAAGCGGAGGAGATTATTGTTGTTGATATTACACCAGAAAGTCTCCAAGAACGTATCCGTGAGGGGAAGGTGTATGCAGCAGCGAAAATTGACGAGTCGCTGACGAATTTCTTTCGCAAACCGAACTTGATTGCTTTACGGGAATTAGCTTTGCGGGAAGTAGCGGATAATGTGGAAGAACAAGCTTTATCTGCAAATCCCCAGGGATTAGTTTGTAATATTCACGAACGAGTTTTAGTTTGTGTTTCCACCTATGCGAATTCTGTCCAGTTGTTGCGTCGGGGTGCAAGACTGGCTAATTATATGAATGCACCCTTGTATGTGGTATTTGTTGCCGATCCCGAACGGTTTTTGACTAAGGAAGAAAGCTTACATATTGAAAACTGCGAAAAGTTGTGTCAGGAGTTCGGAGGTACTTTTCTGCGGGTGACAGGTAGTGATATTGTTAAGGCGATCGCCCAAACTGCACAGAAGTATCGCATTACCCAAATAGTTATCGGTGAAAGTCAACGCTCCCGGTGGCAAATTTTACTCAGGGGTTCTTTGACACAAAAGTTAGTCAAATTATTGAAAAATATCGATTTACATATTATTGCGACAGATGTAGCCAGGAACAAGGAACAGGGAACAGGGGATAGAGAATAGAAGCGATCGCCGAACTGCGAACGGCTTTTTCACTACACTTGAGAATGTGGGTATTGTTTATGCCTATTTCTTTTCCTAAATAGCTGTTGAGCTAAACTCGACTTTATCCATTTTTCCTGAACCTCACAACCGATGCTGAAACCATTACAATATGGTAGTTTGAGTTTTTGAAGTTGAGCGCAAATCTGTGATATGGAAAAAGTATTTGCTAAAAAAACAGGATTTTTGTGGGATAAGGAAAGCCAAGTTCTCAATTTTGGAGAAAGTCGAGCTAAGAGCATGTTTGAAAAGTTTTTGAAGATATAATTTGTGATTCTGAGTGGAGCTTTGCGAAACGTTAGCTTCGTCGCTATAATTCGTAAACGCGTAGCGTGCCGTAGGCTGTAGAATCTAGGGTTTCGTCTACGTACTGAGATGCTTCGTTCCTCAGCATGACATAGAAGACGACTTTTCAAACAACCTCTAAGATTGAGAAAATCTCTAGTGCCGTAATGACCAAGTTACCTAAACGCTCTAAATCTCAAAAGATCGGGGTAAGTACAGCTGATCTTCTCAGTTCTGTTTTTGCCAAGTTTTGCAACGTTATCCCTGTCCCTCAAGATAGAGACTTCGGTATCGACTTCATCTGTGAAATTATGCGGGGAGAACACCCAACTGGAAAATTATTTAATATTCAATGTAAAGGGAAAGAAGAAGCCAAAGTAGAAGGTGATTCAATCACAATTCCCATCAAAGTCACGACTCTCAATTATTGGCTCCTTCAACCAAATCCAACATTCTTAATTGTTGTTGATGGCAAAGATGGTTTATTTTACTGGTCTTTTCCTCAAGAATTTCTCGGTTCACTCAATAAAAATTGGCAAGAACAGAATACAGTATCAATTCCAGTTCCTGTTCAGAATTGGTTCAAGCAAGATATAAATGACTTGCCTGCTCAATTAGTTTCAATAGTTAATTCACATGCATCAGCTACTCCTCGGAATGGCGATTATCTCGGAACATTAACACTTGGAGATGCCATAGATAGGGCTGCTGACTACGGATTACATGTTTTGAGAACACCCTTTCATCGTCCTTTTCAGTATATGGGAATGTTTATTGCAGATGCGGCAAGCGCGGTTGGTGGTCAACCCAATAAAGTTGGCAATATCATCGTTGAGTCTGATCAAGCCCACATGCTGTTAGAGGCAGAAGGAAATTTTGTGAATTATGTAGATATTGAACTAAAAAAGACTGCACCTTGGAGTCAGAGCCGCCCGTTTGATTCTGCGGCAATTTTAGGAGTACTTAGTATTAACCCAGGCGAGTTAGAATTAGCCCGTAAACAGACACACTTTCACACCTACTATGACCATAAGAGAAGATTAAAGATTGGTGTATCTTGTCAGTATGAGGGCGCACCGCTATCTGTAGGATTTAGCAGCAAGTATTACAGAGCTTGAAATGATAAATAAAAGCAATTCTGTTTCAAAAGTGGCATTGTTGTACCAAAAGTTGAAATTGGCTCAAGTTCAGAAGTAATATCATGTTCGGCTAAATACTTGCACTATATGCGACAATAAGCAAAAGTACATCGCGGCTACTACTCAACTCAGTTTTATATTAACTTTTCCCTGACCCAACTCCGAAAAGCTCGCATCACAGAATTTCTACCCGCCGTTTGACTTAATTCCAAATACTGAATAATCGTTGTGTTTAAATCAAAACTTGGGAATATTGCACTTCTGGACGACTCCACATAAGCACCATTCTTTAACAAATTGATTTGTAACTTTCCTTTTTCAAATCTCCAAAGCTCCGGTACCTTTAAAGATTCATAAATACTGGGATTTGTGCGACAAGTAACATCAATTTCCAAAGCTAAATCTGGCGGCGGGTCTGTTTCTAAATCTAATTTTTGCTTACCGCGAACCTTACTTTCATTTTGAATATAGAAACACTGGTCGGGTTCAATCCCCTGAAGCATTTTTTTGTTTTTGAAAGTAGTCGAACCTAGACTAATAAATTCAATATCTAACTCCTCTAAAAGCGCTTTGATTAAGTCACTAATAATTTCCTTCCCAAACTCATGTTCTGGCAGTGGAGCCATAATTTCCAACACCCCTCGGTCATAAGCGATACGCACAGCGCGATGTTCTCCTAACTCCTCAAGAATTGTTTCAAATTCTTGCCAAGTTACATCACGCAACAAAACACGTTGTCCTGGTGGAACATCGATACGTTTAATGTTCAATAGCATCTGATCGCTCCGGTGTTTCTCTGCGATTAATACTAGCTTAATATTGTCATACACCAACTACCACGATAAACCTACGGTTCGCTTTGCGATCGCTGAAGCGCTACCATTAAACCATCCCTACCAACAAGTAACACTGGAACTGGTTTACAGCCTGCGGGAAAATTTCAGAATAAATTCGAGCAGTTGGAAAATCTTGGGGAAGCATTGCTCTATTTTACCAGTATCAGCGATTTGGAAGCTTGGTTAAATATGCAACGGGAATAATTGCGATCGAGCGAAAATAGGGAAAAAAGATTATATGTTAATGCATCATAATCCTAGAAATAGCTGTAAATTTATTACACTCCCTGAATATGTTAGCCTCTATAAGGTTCTCAATTAAAACATGAATCTTTCCCAACAATACGGGCGCTAGGAACAATGTCATATTCATCTAAACCATCTGCCGAGTCTTGCGTAACGACCTTCGATGAGTTTGTGCAACTGGCAGATTATTCTCTGATGAACACTTTAAATGCCGATCCCGATGCCACGGTCGATGGTGACGATCGCCGTCCCCGTCAGGTTTTTTCTGGTCATTTCGTACCTGTGACACCCACGCCGCTTGCAGAACCAGAATACGTCACCCATAGCAGCACTTTTTTTAAGGAACTTGGGTTGAGCGATGAGTTAGCGTTTAATGAAAAATTTCGCCATCTATTTTCTGGTGATATCTCTGTAGCGCATGAACCTATGCGTCCGTTTGGCTGGGCAACTGGCTATGCACTGTCGATTTATGGCACCGAATATATCCAAAATTGTCCATTCGGTACTGGCAATGGTTATGGCGATGGTCGGGCAATCTCTGTGTTTGAAGGAATCATCAATGGGCAGCGCTGGGAAATGCAATTGAAAGGTGGTGGACCAACGCCTTATTGCCGTGGTGCCGACGGGCGCGCAGTGCTCCGTTCAAGTGTGCGTGAGTTTTTAGCGCAAGAATATATGCAGGCTTTAGGTGTTCCAACATCGCGCTCTTTGACACTGTATGTTTCTAAATCTGACACCGTTACCCGACCTTGGTATTCTCAAGACTCCCACTCCATCGACCCTGATGTTTTGGTGGACAATCCTGTGGCTATTTCAACTCGCGTTGCACCATCCTTTTTGCGGATTGGTCAGCTAGAGCTATTTGCCCGCCGTGTTCGCAGCAACGCTCATCCAAAAGCATTAGAAGAGTTGAGCATGATAGTGTCGCATTTAATTGAGCGAGAATACAAACGCGACATTGATCAAAATCTTAGTTTTGCAGATCAATTGGTTGAATTAGCGAAGTTATTTCGTCAGCGTCTGACAACCCTGGTGGCTAATTGGCTACGAATTGGTTACTGCCAGGGTAATTTTAATAGTGACAACTGTGCTGCGGGTGGCTTTACCCTCGACTATGGACCATTTGGATTTTGTGAAATTTTTGACCCTTGGTTTCAACCTTGGACTGGCGGCGGCAAACACTTTTCATTCTTCAATCAGCCGATCGCAGCAGAGGCAAATTATCATATGTTTTGGCAATCTGTGAGACCGCTGCTTGCAGAAGATGCCGAAGCTTTAGAACATTTCGACCAAGTACGTCATGGCTTTGCAGAAGCAATGCAAAAACAAATCCAAAAAATGTGGGCGGACAAACTTGGTTTGCCTGAATTTAATCCAACGCTATTTCAGGAATTAATGCAGTTAATGTCCCAGTCAGAGGTAGATTACACCATCTTCTTCCGAGAGTTATCTCATATACCAGACGATGTTTCAGCATTGCAAAAGAGCTTCTACGTTAAAACTTCGCCCCAACTCGATGAACAATGGCAATTTTGGCTAAAAAGCTGGCGTAACCTCGTCATTAAGGACGACAATTTGGCTGAGATATCAACAAAGATGAAACAGACTAACCCAAAATACGCATGGCGAGAGTGGTTGGTTGTCCCTGCCTATCAACAAGCCATGCAGGGCAACTACACGTTAATTAAAGAGTTGCAAGAAATACTGAGCTATCCATATGATGAGCAATCACAAGAAGTAGAAGATAAATACTATCGCCTAAAACCCAAGGCGTTTTCTAGCGTTGGTGGTGTATCGCACTATAGCTGTTCATCTTGATGACGACGCGACCTGAATCGCTTGGGTATTGTCAACTTAACTGATTATATTCAAGATGGTCTTTGGAGGTTCCCGTCGTGAAGCCAAATTTTAGTACCATGACAAAAAGTGATTTAAGAGCTTATGTTATAGCCTATCCCGACGATCGAACTGCATTTCAATTTAAAACACGTTGTCCTGGTGGAACATCGATACGTTTAATGTTCAATAGCATCTGATCGCTCCGGTGTTTCTCTGCGATTAATACTAGCTTAATGTTGTTATACACCAACTACCGTGCGTGATAAACCTACGGTTCGTTTTGCGATCGCCGAACTACAAGCGCTACCATTAACCATCTTTATCACCAAGCTATTGGGATATTTTTTCTAGTTTTTGGGTCGATGCCAGTTATTTTGAATAAATATAAATCTTTAACTTTACTAATTCGAGTACCAGATTCTACCCAGGATGAGGGCTGAACCATCATTTGAGTAATCATGGTAGTTATGGATTAGGTTGATATAGTCGTATTCTAGCAACGAATGCTGCCTAGCGGTTTTCGCACCTTGCAACAACACACTTTTTGCAAAATTCAAAATGATATAACTACTACACGACTATTGACCTTGACTAGTGACACCTAACTATGACAAATATTTATTATCAGGTAGCAATGCCCCAACCGGAGAACCACTTATTCGAGGTGGTTTTACGTCTTGAAGATTATCCCCACCCCATTCTTGATTTAAAATTGCCGGTGTGGACTCCTGGTTCCTACTTAGTGCGAGAATATGCGAGAAATTTACAAGATTTTACCGCCAAAACCACTGCACAACCCCTAATTTGGCGGAAAATTAGTAAGAATCATTGGCAAATAGAGACAAATGGAGAAAGGGAACTAACTGTCACATATCGGATTTATGCTAACGAATTATCTGTCCGCACCAATCATTTAGATCGAACCCATGGTTATTTTAACGGAGCAGCATTATTTTTCCGCTTACCTGAGTATGACAAACTGCCAATATCTGTAAGCATTATTCCACCCTATCCAGAATGGCAAGTCACCACAGCATTACCAAAGGTAGAAGAAGCAGATAATACCTATATCGCCGCAGACTTTGATACTTTAGTCGATAGCCCCTTTGAAATTGGTACCCATGACGTACATAAGTTTGAAGTACTAGGTAAACCCCATGAATTAGCAATTTGGGGAGACGGGAATTTTCAGCTACCACAGATGATTGCGGATATTCAGAAGATTATCCATGTGGAAGCGGAAATGTTTGGAGGTTTACCCTATCAACGTTATGTATTTTTGTTACATCTGTTAGCTCAAGCCTATGGGGGGTTAGAGCATAAAGATAGCTGCTCATTAATTTATCAGCGTTTGGGCTTTCGTGAGCGGGATAAATATGAGCGTTTTATACAGCTAGTTGCCCATGAATTTTTCCATCTGTGGAATGTGAAACGGATTCGTCCCCAGGGATTGGAAGTTTTTGATTATGACCAGGAAAATTATACCAGTTGTCTGTGGTTTTGCGAGGGAACCACAAGCTACTATGATTTGCTGATTCCTTTGCGAGCGGGGATTTATGATGCCAAGACATTCCAGACAAATTGGAGTCAGGAAATAACCAGGTATTTAAATACACCTGGACGACTGGTACAACCCCTATCAGAGTCAAGTTTTGATGCTTGGATTAAGCTATATCGTCCCGATGCCAATAGTGGGAATTCCCAGATGTCCTATTATTTGAAAGGGGAAATGGTGTCTTTATTGCTAGATTTGCGGATTCGGGCAAAACATCAAAATCAGCGATCGCTAGATGATGTGATGCGGCAGATGTGGCAGAAATTCGGTAAAAATGAAATTGGTTACACTAGCTATGAGTTGCAATCAGTCATAGAATCAGTGGCAGAGGAGGATTTGAGCGATTTCTTTGCCCGTTATCTCCATAGTACAGAGGAATTACCCTTTAATGAGTATTTAGCACCCTTCGGCTTAGAGTTAGTTGCCGAAACCTGCAAAGAACCATTTTTAGGGATACGGGTGAGTACAGAAAATACCCGGGAAATGATAAAATTCGTGGAATTTGCCTCTCCTGCACAACTTGCGGGAATTGATGCGGGTGATGAATTATTGGCAATCAACGGGATTAAAGTTGCTCCTGGAAATTTGGGCGATCGCCTCAAAGATTATCAACCTCAGGAAACAATCCACATCAGTATCTTCCATCAAGACGAGTTACACACCCTTCCTGTGACTCTAGCTGCTCCGAAGGCAAATAAATATCAAGTCAAACTGATGAAAAATGTCTCATCCTCGCAGAAAGACAATTTGAGTGGGTGGTTGGGAATGAAATACGAGTAATGAGTAAGGAGTAGGGAGTAAGGAGTAAGGAGTAAAGAGTAAGGAGTAGCCATAATGAACTGCGTACACCAAAACACATGAAAATGGGCATTAGGCATTAATTATTTCTCCCTAATCTCCCTAATCTCCCTAATCTCCCTAATCTCCCTAATCTCCCTAATCTCCCTTGTCTCCCTAATCTCCCTAATCTCCCTTGTCTCCCTAATCTCCCTTGTCTCCCTAATCTCCCTAATCCCCCTAATCTCCCTAATCTCCCTAATCTCCCTAATCTCCCTTGTCTCCCTTGTCTCCCTTGTCTCCCTAATCTCCCTTGTCTCCCTACTCCCCTGCTGATACAGTTTTTTATTCGGAATTCCGCGCAGAGTTTGTGCCGTTTTGCATTAGAATTAGACCTTTAGATAGAGGGAGGGCAAAAAGCATGACTCGTGTCATCATCGTGCGTCACGGGGAGAGTACTTATAATACTGAGAAGCGGATTCAAGGACGTTCCGATGCTTCGAGGTTAACAGAAAAAGGTCGTGAGGATGCTAGTTTAGTTGGGAAAGCCCTTGGTAGTATCAAATTTCATGCATTATATTGCAGCCCTTTGCAAAGAGCCAAGGAAACCGCAGAGATTATTTGCCAATCAGTACAAGCTCACTCCCCGGAAGTCAAACTGCAAGTAGAAGATAAATTACGAGAAATTGATTTACCTCTATGGGAAGGGATGTTGTCATCCGAGGTAAAACAAAACTTAGCTGAAGATTATCGTACCTGGAAAGAGCAACCCCACGAACTGAAAATGTTAGTCACCAGGGATGGGGAGACACAAACACATTTTCCTGTTTTATCTCTATACGCCCAAGCTCAGGAATTTTGGCAAGAACTTTTGTCTCGTCACCAGGGCGAAACAGTCTTAGTTGTTGGGCACAATGGTATTAATCGTGCTTTAATCAGTACTGCTTTGGGGATTCCAGCTGCGCGTTACCACTGCATACAGCAATCGAATTGCGGTGTGAGTGTACTCAATTTCTCCGGTGGTTTGGGTGAGACTGTGCAACTAGAATCAATGAATCAGACTCAACATCTGGGAGAAAACTTCCCTTCTCTGCGCCCCAATCATCAAGGTTTACGTTTATTATTAATTCGTCACGGAGAAACAGAGTGGAACCGTCAAGGGAAGTTTCAAGGACAAATTGACGTACCCCTGAATGAAAACGGCAAAGCTCAAGCCCAAAAAGCCGCAGACTTTCTCCAGGATGTAGATATAGATTTTGCTGTCACTAGTCCGATGTCACGTCCCCAGGAAACAGCAAAAATTATTTTACAGTACCATCAAGATGTAGAATTAGAATTACGGGACGGCTTGCGCGAAATTAGTCATGGACTCTGGGAAGGAAAATTCGAGAAAGAGATTGAGGAGGAATTTCCAGGAGAGTTAGAACGTTGGCGTACAATTCCTGGAGAAGTGCAAATGCCAGAGGGAGAAAATTTGCAGCAGGTTTGGGAGCGTAGCGTTGTGGCTTGGCAAAATTTGTTAGAAACAGCTTTCGCCAAGGGCTGTAAAACTGGTATAGTTGTCGCCCATGATGCCACAAACAAGACTTTGCTGTGTCACCTACTGGGTTTATCTCCTGAAAGCTTTTGGAATTTCCGTCAAGGAAACTGTGCAGTTAGTGTGATTGACTATGCCAAAGGTTTGGATGATTTACCAGTATTGCAAGCAATGAACATTACTGCTCATCTTGGTGGTGGTGTGCTGGATAAAACGGCGGCTGGTGCTTTGTAATTATGATAACTGAACTGCTACAACAAGTACGGGTAATTGACCCGGTTGCGGGAACTGACGCGATCGCCGATGTTTTAATTAGCAAACAAGAGGGGATAAATTCCCATCCTCAGATTGTATCAGTTGCGGCAACAATCACTGATATCCCCCAGGATGCAGTTATCCATGACTGTCGAGGATTACTTCTGGGTACTGGTTTGGTGGATTTATATAGCCATTCGGGGGAACCAGGATTTGAAGAAAGGGAAACCCTCACATCTTTGTTACAAGCAGCGACAGCAGGGGGTTTTACACGCATTTGTATTTTACCGGATACCTCGCCGATTATTGATCATCCCGGTGTTGTCACCCAGTTATTACAAGCAACTGCATCCGCAACTCCCTCTATTTATCTTTGGGGTTCCCTCACCCTCAATGCTGCTGGTAAACAAATGACAGAGTTTGCAGACTTGCTGAATGCGGGGGTAGTGGGTTTTGCTGAGAGTCAACCTTGGGAAAATTTGGGAACAGTACGACGAATTTTAGAATATCTCCAACCCTTGGGCAAACCTGTGTTGTTATGGTGTTGCGATCGCCAACTTGCAGGTAACGGAGTTATGCGTGAGGGTACAGATTCCATCCGCTTTGGTTTACCAGGAAATCCCACTGCTGCGGAAACCTCTGCGGTTGCTGCTTTAATTGAATTGGTGGCAACTACTGGTACTCCTGTACACATTATGCGCGTCTCTACTGCTCGAAGTGTGGAACTAATTGCCGCAGCGAAGTCACAAGGTATACCTGTCACTGCAAGTACAACTTGGATGCACCTGCTTTTAGATACCTCCGCACTCCAGAGTTACCATCCCAGTTTACATTTAGAGCCACCCTTGGGTAATCCTCAGGATAGAATAGCTTTAAGGCGGGCAGTGAAAACAGGCATAATTGAGGCGATCGCCATCGATCATGCACCCTACACCTACGAAGAAAAAACCGTAGCCTTTGCAGAATCACCTCCAGGGGCGATAGGTTTAGAATTAGCTTTGCCCCTATTATGGTCAAACTTGGTGGCAACAGGGGAGTTCACTGCCTTAGAATTATGGCAAGCTATGAGTAGTCGCCCTGGGGAATGTTTGCAGCAAAAAATCCCAGCCATTATTCCTGGTAACAAGGCAGAATTAACATTATTCGATCCCCACAAGAGTTGGCAAGTAGCAGGTAAATATCTCCATACTCTTTCCCGTAATACCCCTTGGTTAGGGGAAAATTTAACAGGAAAGGTTCTGCAAACGTGGAACTAACACACTATTAAATGTGATTCTAGATTTGACTATGCGTGTTTTTGTGTTACTATTTAATGCCCGTACCGCAAATGAAGGTATTCATTCCATCCGCGAAGGCGATCGCAACAAGATTCTTCTGTTTGAATCAGAGGACGATGCTACCCGTTTTGCCCTATTATTAGAAGCACAGGATTTTCCCACACCCACACCGGAAGCAATGGATTCGGAAGAGGTGAAAGCTTTCTGTGAAAAAGCGGGCTACGATTGGGAAATTGTACCAGAAAATAATGCTGTGGTCATGCCCCCAGAACGCAACCTTGAGGAAACAGACTGGGAAGCAGAGGAGACTGCAAAATCAGATACCCCAGCAGATACGGAATTCTCTGACAAAGATTTAGAACAAATTCGTCGCAAGTTAGAAGGATTACTTTAGTGCTGCTGATTCCTCCCCTGATTTCGCAAAGAAGTCGGGGATATGAATAGTCAAAAACTATCTCACCAATTAACACCCCTTCCCCCATGACTAACTTACAAGAACGTGGACATTTACTCACAGAGCAAGTTAACCCTAATAGTGCCAATTTAGACCAACTTAGCTGTTTAGAATTAGTAGAAATATTTAATCAAGAAGACGCAAAAGCTGTAGCCGCTATCGCTGCGGCAAAGATGCAACTTGCAGAAGCCATTGAAATCACAGCCCATGGTCTGCGGCATGGTGGTCGCCTTTTTTACATCGGTGCGGGGACTAGCGGCAGGTTGGGAGTTTTAGATGCAGCCGAATGCCCACCCACTTTTTGCACTCCCCCCGAAATGGTACAGGGGATTATTGCCGGGGGTGCAGGGGCTTTAGTCAGGAGTTCTGAGGATTTGGAAGACCGTAGCGAGGACGGAGAAACCGCGATCGCCGAGCGCAAAATCTCCCATCTGGATGTGGTAGTTGGTATCACTGCGGGAGGAACAACTCCGTATGTTCACGGAGCATTGAAAGCAGCAAAGCAACGGGGTGCAAGTACTATTTTTATTGCCTGTGTTCCCCAGGAACAAGTTAGTTGTGATGTTGATGTTGATATCCGCTTAATAACAGGTCCCGAAGTTTTGGCAGGTTCTACCCGTCTCAAAGCAGGTACGGTGACAAAATTAGCCTTAAATATCCTCTCTACGGGGGTGATGGTACAACTAGGGAAAGTGTACGGCAATCGCATGGTGGATGTGGCTGTAACTAATCAAAAATTGCGCGATCGCGCTTTGCGTATTCTCCAAGATTTAACAGATTTAAACCGTGATGGTGCTAATCGTCTTCTGGAACGTAGCGGCAAATGGGTAAAATTAGCCTTACTTATGCATTGGACAGGTTTAGATAAAGCAGCAGCTAGCCAGCTTCTAACAGAATATCAAGGGAACCTGCGTCAAGCTGCCTCTGGTTATGAGAAATCAACGTGATACTTATGAATCTGTTTATTGTGCTGATGATAACTGTAAAAACAACTAACCCATTTTAAAGTTTTCTACTGCGATCGCCAGATTCAAGCAAAATCACTGTACCTGGTTTAACACCTACTATATTAAGGCGTATGCGATACAACACATTACTAGCTGTGATATAAAGTGTTTTGTAGTCTTTGTCTCCCCAAGCCAAATTTGTGACTATATCTGGCACAATAATCTTGCCCAATAGTTGAGCGTTGGGTGAAAAAACCCATATTCCCCCTGAACCGCTACAGTAGATATTACCTTGGACATCCACTTTCATACCATCGGGTACACCTTTGTCAGCAGATCCTGGCAACTGTGCAAAAACTTGTCCCTTATCTAGCGTTCCATCTTGCTTGACCTGGAAAACCATGATATGTTGCTTTTGGGAATCGCTCACATACAGTTTTTTCTCATCTGGCGAGAAAGCGAGTCCATTAGGACGCACCATTTCCTGAGTCAGCAACTTTAAAGTTCCATTCAATAAAAGTCTATAGACTCCATAAAAACCCAGTTCTTCCTTATCTTTACCGATACCATAAGGAGGGTCAGTGAAATAAATACTACCATCTGACTTGGTGACGACATCGTTAGGGCTGTTAAGTCGCTTGTTTCCATAGCGTTCAGCCAAAACAGTTAATTTACCATCATTCTCAGTACGGACAAGACGACGATCATGTTCAGCAGTAATTAAGCGTCCTTTTAAATCCAATGTATTGCCGTTAGAATGTCCGGCAGGATGACGAAATATGGAAATCTGACCGTCAGGAGTCCATTTATAGATAGTATTTGCACCGATATCACTGAATAATAGGAAACCACGTTTATTCCAAACAGGTCCTTCTATAAATTTAAAGCCACCAGACAGTTTTTCTAATTTGGTATTATTGCTCAAAATGGTGTCTAATCCAACTCGGCTGTTAGCTTTGGTGTACTGGGCAATTAATATAGTCAGTAAGAAACTGCACGTAGCTATTGGCAAGATAAATTTGTTCATGATTATCTATGCTGAAAACTGTTAGTATTAACCGTATTAACCCCAAGCACGATAGAAAGTGCTGCTTTCCCAAATTGTGGCTGTGCGTTTTTCAATTGCTGCTAGTTGTGTATTACTGAGTTGCTTGAAGGCACAGGCTACTTTGACATTTTCTTCTAATTGCTTCACGTCATCTGCGGAAATTATGCAGCAATCCACACCAGATTGAGATAGGGTATAACCCATTGCTTCCTGCATTCCTGTCAAACCACCAGGTTGAAACAATTTTCCATAAGCCGGTACTTTCATCGCTATCACGCCTACATTTTGTTGTCGAGCTAATGATAAAACCAAAGGAAAGTAGGGTCGCGGATGGTGTTTATCAGCCGCATTTACCGGAATCAACACTGTGTGGAAGGGATAGCGACGCATAGCTTCAACAATTACATCTGGTTCACGGTGTCCAGTAATACCAACAAACCGGACAATTTTCTGTTCTTTGGCTTCTTCTAGAGCTTTAATTCCGCCGTTGGAGCTAAAGATTTTGTCAATATGTTCAGGTAAAGCAACGCTATGTAACTGCCACAAGTCCAAATAATCTGTATTCAGACGTTTGAGTGAGCGTTCTAATTCTCGCCACACAGCATCCCTGTCTTTTTCATAAGTCTTGCTGGCTAAAAATATCTGGGAACGGTAGGATGGCAGCACTTTTCCCAAATAGATTTCACTAGATCCGTAGCTGGCAGCAGTATCAAAATAACGAATGCCTAATGCGATCGCTCTTTCAATAATTGCTAAGGCATCCTCTTCTCTATCCTCTTTATCCAGTGGTGTTTTTGTACCTGCACCTCCCAAACCCAACAGTGGCACTTTTACTCCCGTGCGTCCTAGCACTCGTTCTGGCATGGGTACTGGTGTTTTTGCACCGTTGGCACTATCTATTTGCAAGGTATTTGCTCCCATAATAGTACCAGCAGCAGCCACACTGGTAATCAAGAAATTACGTCGTGTCGTGTTTTTGGTCATAAATTCTTTCTCTTCTGAAAAACTTTGCACTTTTGTGGTCAGCCAGAGATGAAAAAATGTTTTTAATTCTCCTCCTGACTCCTGACTCCTAGCTCTCCCAACTGCCCTCAGCGATCGCCCCTAGCTTTGCCCAATCCAACACAAAAATCTTGCCTCCCCGACTGTACTCAACGATTCCTTGGATTTGCTTAAACAATCGAGCGCATTCTTCATAGGTAATCCCAATTGTACCTGCAATCTGGGCATAGGGTAGATGAGCGCACAACAGTAACCCCTGCGGTGTCTCACGAGTCCCTTCGGCGATCGCTGCTGATTGAATACAGTGCGCCAATCGCACGATCGCCCGTTCCGAAGCTAATCCATGCACCACTTGATGCAGATGTTGGAGGCGTTCGGTCAACACAGCAATGATTTGCAAGGCTAATTCTGGCGTGTTTTGAATCATGTCTAACAAAGCAGGGCGCTCAATGGTAAGAATCTGAGAGTCTTGCATCGCCACAACCGTTGCTGGAGCAGTGCTATTACCAAAGAGAGCGGGAGCCGCAAACAGTTCACCAGCAGGTAAGGTTCGGAGAATGGTTTCCTTCCCAGTTGATGCCATTTTCTTGACTTCAATTCTGCCACTGAGAACCGCAAAGAGTTGAGGGGGTAGGCGATCGCCCTCATGTAAAATAATTGCTTCACGGGCATAGTTTTTGACCAAGGCATGGGGTTGTAACTGCTGCAACTGACCATGATCCAGCCTAGATAAAATTAAGATTTTTTGGAGTTGCTCAACCGTTGCTGGCATCCTTAAAACTACCCTGAACAAATGAGTGGGAATGATTTCTCCAATTTTACGATTTCTCTGCCAATTATGAGCTAGATCAAAGACATTGTTGGTCGCATCTGTCAGAGTAAAGGTAATTCAAATTTATGGAGTCAACTCTATGACTCTTACATCTAACCAGGAGAATGATCATGACTTCTACACAAGCCTTCACAACCCAACTGCATGAGCAAGCTAACTATAATAAATCTGGCGTTCAGCGCCAAGTTTTAGTCAAAAATGATCAAGCACAATTCTCACTCGTTTGTCTAACAGCAGGGACAAGCATCCCAGAACACTCCACCCCCCGCAATGTTTCAGTAACCATCATTGAAGGTAGTGGCTCTCTTACTTTGGCAGGACAGGAAATCGCCTTGCAACCTGGAGTATTTGTCTATATCCCAGCAAAAGCTCCTCACTCCCTGCGAGCATTGGAAAATCTTGCCTTTCTCCATACCTAGAGTCCTAGAAGCTTTTTGGCATATTGACATTTTAAGTCAATTTTTTCGACGTTTTTAGTCACTGTTTTGGGATTAGGGTGGCGAGTATTCTAAAACTATTAAAAGTTCCACTCCTGATAAACACAGATTCTCAAGAGGAACAAGAAGATGACAGTATTACGCAGTCAAGCAGGTGAAAACTTACAAGTATTAACTGATCGCATCTGTATCAAATTCAAATCTGCTGATTCACCCAACCAGATGGCGGTAATGACGGTGGATGTTCCCGCAGATGGTTGCGTTCCTCCCCATATCCATGACAAAGAGGAAGAAAGCTATTTTATGTTGCAAGGTTCAATAGTCATGCAGTTAGGCAACCAAGAATTCACAATTGAACCCGGTGATTTTGTTCATGTCCCCCCAGGAACAATACACGGCTACAAGAACCCTTCCCCTCAATGCGCTCGTTTCCTCGCATGGACTATTGGTGGAGCAATTGACGATTTTTTTACAGAAATGGCTGAAAAAGTGCAAGAGATACCTGACGATTTACCTAAGATGTCTGCAATCCTGGAGAAGTATGGTGTTCAGATGGTTCAACCATCACTAGCATGAGTAGAAGTTTGAGATTAAAGGGGAATGATTGCCTAAAAGTAATGCCTTAGTTGCAAATTAATATTCTTTGTCGTGTTTAAATTTTTTCTCATCGGTGGAAGTAAGGAATAGGTTTTGTATGGAACCTGAGTTCGGGATAAGGAAAGGGACAGGTAGTAAGCTGAAAATAACGTAAAATCCAGCACCTGCCCTATGTTTAGTTTAGAAGAATTGTTCTGCCACGTAGATGATTTCTGTCAAAGATTTGAAGCCCAATGGCATAAAACCCTATTACAACATGGAGGAATCAAACGAGTTCGTTCAAAAAGCATGTCTTTAAGCGAAATCATGACAATTCTGATTGCGTTTCACCAAAACCATTATCGAAATTTTAAGCATTTTTATATCGAATACGTACAAGAAAAATGGGGTAGTGCATTTCCAGGACTTCCCAGCTATCAGCGATTTGTGGAATGGACACCATCAGTTCTCATCCCTCTATGCGCATACTTGAAGCATTGTTTTGGAAAATGCACGGGTATTGGTTTTGTTGATTCAACCAGTTTGAAGGTCTGCCATAATCGTCGAATCCCAAGAAATAAGGTATTTAAGGGTTTTGCGGCTAGGGGTAAGACTTCTGTAGATTGGTTTTATGGTTTTAAGCTCCATATCGTAGTTAGCGATCGCGGTGAAATCTTAAATGCTATCGTGACTCCTGGTAATATTGATGACCGCAAACCCATTCCTGATTTACTGAGTGGGCTTTTTGGGAAAATTTTTGCTGACCGAGGTTATGTATCCAAAGAATTGGCTGACAAGCTTTTCAAAGAATTCGGGATTGAATTTTTCGCCAAGCCACGTCGCAATATGAAAAATCATCTGATGCGCTTTCATGACAAACTTTTGTCGCGTAAGCGCTCAATTATCGAGACAATCAACGACCAACTCAAAAACATTTCTCAAATCGAACATTCTAGGCATCGAAGTCCTGTTAATTTCTGCATTAATGTCCTGTGTGGATTAATCGCCTATTGCCATCAACCGAAGAAGCCTAGCCTTCAGATGGACTGAGTCTTATCCAATCTGCTTAACCCGAACTCAGGTTATGGAGGAAAGATGATGAACGAGATTGTATTTAAGTCTGCGGTGGAATTAGCTCAGATGATTAGCGATCGCCAAGTTTCAGCAATGGAAGTGCTAGAAGCTCATTTAGCACAAATTGCTCGCTACAACTCCAAACTTAATGCCATTTGTACCCTAGATGAAGCCAACGCCCGCATCAAAGCCAAACAAGCAGATGAGGCTCTTGCTAAGGGTGAGAATTGGGGCGCATTACATGGTGTACCAGTGACGATTAAAGACATTTTTGAAACGGCTGGACTCCGTACCACCGCAGGATATATTCCCCTCAAGGATTATATTCCTCAAGAAGATGCTACCGTCGTTGGCAGACTCAAAGCAGCAGGAGCGATAATTCTCGGCAAGACAAACATGGCAGAACTTGCCGCAGACTATCAAAGCATCAATTCTCTGTTTCCCTCCGTTAATAATCCTTGGCATCTTGACTATACCCCCGGTGGCAGTTCTGGAGGTAGTGCAGCAGCGATCGCCGCCGGACTTTCACCCCTCGATTTAGGCAATGATTTTGGTGGATCAATTCGTCAACCAGCCCATTTCTGTGGCGTGTATGGCTTGAAACCGACGGATCGCCGCCTTTCTACCGCAGGTATCATTCCCGAAGTTCCTGGAATGCCTCTGTCTATTCGCCAAATGATGACCGTTGGCTGTTTTGCGCGATCGCTGGCAGACATCCGGCTGGGCTTTTCCCTGATGGTGGGTGCAGATATTCGTCGTCCCGATGTTCCACCCGTTCCCCTTGATACACCTTCAGGCAAATCAATCAAGGATCTAAAAATTGCCTGGAGCGATGAATGGGCGGATATACCAGTTGCCACAGATATCCGTAATGCTATGCACAATATGGCTCAAAAGCTGGCTGAGTCTGGTGTTCAACTAGAACCCTGGCAGCCTCAAAACTTTGATATTGCCAAAATCATGAACCTTTATATGCGGGTGGCAGCCTATAATACCACCTATGCCCAACCGCAGGACCGCTACACCCTCAAGCTAAATTTAGCGTTAATCGCTCGGAGTGCTACCCAAGGTGACAAAAAACTTAGACAATTGGGAGATTTTAGCCGCTTTCTCCCAGAAATACTCAATCCCAGTTTAAAGAGATATTTTGAAGCATTGACAGAGCGCGATCGCTTTATTGGTCAACTTGACCTAGAATTAGAACCTTGGGATGTCTGGTTAGTACCAGTGGCAGCAACTAGCGCATTTACCCATCGTCCGGCTTGGAGTGCGGTGGAAATTGATGGCAGATCCTATCCCTATGGTGTTGCTAATGGCGGTTACAGCATGCCGTTTAATTTAAGTGGACATCCAGCGATCGTCATTCCCATTGGGCAAACTCAAGAAGGATTACCGATAGGAATGCAGATTGTGGGAAAAAGATGGCGAGAGATGGAATTAATCGCGATCGCGCAACAATTAGATCAGATTATTGGCACATTTCAACACCCTCCTTTATTCTGATTTTTGGCGTAATTCTTGACGCACTTGTTGAAGAATTTTCCCTAACTTATTCAAACCTGTACCATCTTTTCCACACCCCCAATAATAATCTCCGGGAGCATTTTCTATAATTTCCTCATCCCCAGTAGACAATAGTAATTCCCTAATCGCACCATGGGTGGAAAATTTTTTCCTCACAGCAAGTAACATAATTCCATCTTTAACTATTTCCCAATCAGAACGTAGGGGTACTTTGCGACTACGTCCTAATTCTGCTGCTTGTTTTGGCGTATGAGCATTACGGATTTTTTCCTGATAATCTAAATCTAAAAATTTTTGTCCCTGGAAATAATGCTCGACAGTCATCCACCAAAGTCCATCTAATTCTACTCCATGACGGGAAAAGTTAGAAAAAGCGCCGTATTCTTCTATCGTTGTATAAAAATAGATTGGCATACACAGAGTTATTATGAAAGTTAAGCTAGGTAGATAATAAACAAAAAATTTTGACCACAAAGAATTAGTTGACTAGTTCTACAATCAAATTAGTCTACCGAGTATTTGACTAATGACTCCAAACCAGGAAATTAATCTACCCTACTTTGACCATCTCCTGACGAGTTTCCAACAAGGAAACAATGATATGGTGACAATTTTTGGTCGTCATGTCCACTGGGGTTACTGGGAAAATCCCAATTCCGCAGATGGTTCACCCCAGGATTTTGCCCAAGCAGCAGAAAACCTCTCTCGACGAGTCTGTGATGCAGGGGAAATTAGCGATGGAATGCGTGTTTTAGATTGCGGTTGTGGTTTCGGGGGAACCATTGCTAGTCTCAATGAGCGCTTTACAAATATGCAATTAGTCGGGTTAAATATTGATGCTCGACAGCTTACCAGAGCCAGAGAACTAGTTCATCCTCGTTCTAATAATTCTATCGAATTTGTTGAAGGAGATGCCTGTCAACTCCCCTTTGCAGATAATTCCGTAGATCGAGTTTTAGCAGTGGAATGTATATTTCATTTCCCCAGTCGTCAGCGTTTTTTCCAGGAAGCATGGCGAGTTTTAAAACCCGGTGGTAAGTTAGCAATCTGTGATTTTGTCCCCCTGCAAGCTCTGCAACCGTTTCTGCAATTAGGGGGTAAAATCTTGAAACCAAAAATTGGTAGTTATTATGGTGACGTGGATACTAGCTATACCCTCTCTGCTTACCGAGAACTGGCAAAAACCGTAGGCTTTACACCCCTAGTCACCGAAGATATTACCACAAACACCCTACCTACCTATCCTGTAGTACGTCAGATGCAATTAGATGATGGCAATATCGAGTCGGAAAAAGCGACTGCGGTGGCAGAATGGTTAGGTCGCTGGGGTATTATTCGCTACTTGATTTTATCCTACAGTAAATAATATCAGCTAGGGTCAGGGGGCTAAATTACTCCCCACCCTTGATGTGACGCACTTCCACAACGGTATGCACATTTCCCCGTGGTGTAAAGTCTGTCTTGACGATCGCCTCTAGGGGGTCACAAGCAGCCACAAAATCATCGAGAATTTGATTAGCTGATTCTTCGTGGGAAATATAGCGATCGCGGTAACTATTAATATAAAGTTTTAAAGCTTTTAACTCCACTACTTTTTCATCAGGAACGTAGGTGATGTAAATAGTGGCAAAATCGGGATAACCGGAAAAGGGACACTTACAAGTAAATTCCGGCAAGGTAATCTCAATATTGTAACGTCGTCCAATACGTGGATTTGGAAAAGTGATTAACTTTCCTTCCTGAATTTCCCGCTCACCATACTTGATTTCTTGATTTGTCATACCGATTAGAAATTTGAGATTTGAGAGTGGGGATGGGGAATTTGCAATCAACTTACCCTTATCCCTCCCAGTCTGGACAATGTTCATCTTGCCAACCATGGGGATGCATCCCACAAACTAATAAGTTACCACCATAAGCTTGACCATGGTAGTGATGACAACCGACACAAGCAGGATTTTTCTCTGGTGTTGCGTCTACAGAATAGGGAAAAGCTGGATCCACATCGAAATCATCACTAACTATATCTTCCAACTCCCAGTAAAAATCTAATATCGGTTCGGCTAATTCTTGCAAATACTGATCTACTTCAGTGGCTATAGTATTCTGTACTTGCTCTGTCATCTCTTCCGTAAACTCAAAAAAGGTATCCACCATTTCATTTACCTCTAGGAAGAAACGTTCCACCTCATCCGCTACCGTTTGTACTGCATTGAATAAATCTTTTTGCCACTGTTCCATATGCTTTTCCAAGTCCTAACTGGGTTTTTACGGAGGACGCTGGTATCAAGGGGAAGTTGACAGCAAAACGAGATACCCAAAAAAGCTCACCAACTTACCACCACCAAGTATCCATAGACGCGCTACTCCAAGTATGTAGCGTCACACCTTGATAATCTGATGTTGCCTAGGGATTTCGCGATAAAAATTCCCATGCTGATACTAGATTAGTCTACTTTTGGTCACGTTGTAGATTCTTCAGTTCATTTTGCAAATCTAAAACCTGTTGCCGTAAAGTATCTACATTCCCAGTTGGGGGAGATTCTTTCTGAGTTGGTTGCTCGTCTTCTTCTAATATTTCGATGCGACGCGGTTCTGAAGGGGGCGCTTTGTCGCTGGTTTCGCTATTATTAACTTGCTGTTGCTGCGCTTGCCTCATCATATCTTCGACGAAACGACGAGCTTCTTCCGTGGTCATTTCACCCTTTGCCACCATTTCATCTGCCAGCTTTTGTAGTTGTGATGGCAACTCTCCTAAAGTTCCGCCAGCTTTCTCGCCTGCATAGGAAGCTAGACCGACACCGAGGTAAAAAGCTTTTTTAACAATATCTCCAAAACCTGGCATTGCTGCTAATCAGACTCCTAGACAATGGGCGATTCAGAAAAAGGGTGACCCGGAGACTACGCCTACCACAAGCATCCCGTGTTGCTGCTACCTTCCGGTCCTGACAAGATTTAGGCGTTGCAGCCGCATAGATCCGAGTCAATATCTAGTATAGCATGAAAATGCTACAAATGGGAACTATTCAACAACAATCCGCCATTCATACAGTTTATAAATTACACAACTATTGGCTACCAAAGGGTCACGGGCGACTATTGCCTCTGCTTCACTCATGGAATCGGCTTCAAATATCATCATCCCACCCCCTTTTTGCCCCCAATACCCTGTTTTTGCTTTATACCCTTTGGCGATTAAATCTCGTACATAGTCCTTGTGGGCGGGTACGTACTGGTCAAAGCTGGCTTTGTCAAGTATTCCTGCTTCGATTTTCACAAACGTTGGCATTCTGCTTAAAACCTCTTCCTGAATAACACTTCTGACTCTTTTATTACTATTTTGAGTAGCATTTGAGTAGCAAATCATCAAAAGTATGAATATTCTGCCTCAACCACCTTGGGGTAGGAGTCAGTAGAGCGGCGTAAATATATTGTTGGAATAAGGCAAAGGAGCAGGGAGAGAAAGAGCTTGAGGATTATTTAACTTTCTTCACATAAGTAGAACGGCTTAAATAATTCACGCTATGTCATTGCGAATGAAACGAAGTGGAATGAAGCAATCGCAACGGTTTTGACGATTTTACAATCTGTTACATAGTTAGGTTTATTCTCACTGACTTACTTAGTTTGGTTTGATTGCACCGACTGACTTAACTCAACTTTGCTGCCAACCAATTACGGAAGTTAGGATGATACAACCTGTATCGAATTTCCTTGTCTACTTGATGCTGTTGTAAAAATTCAAACCAAGTTTCCAAAACTTCTTCCACATCGAATATATCTGCATCAATAGTTGGTGGGTTTGTCTGGTGAATCCTTTGCAGTATGGTACTTGCCGATATACCTTCATTTTCGGCAGTTGCGAGAACCTGCAATATTTTCATGGCAATATCTGAGAAACCCTCACCTTGCATTTGCTGCCAATGTTGGGTAAATGCTGCGTCAGTATCCCAGTTTTTTAAGTCATGTTGGGATAAATCAAGAATTTGGGATGGTGCTTCGATTAATAAACCCGATTTTTCGGTTTTGAAGGGACGACGGGTAAGGAGGAAATAAATACCTGGGGGAAGATATCGGGGGAGATATAACAGGTTTGTTCCTAGGGGTTGGTTGTTGGGGTTAATTGTATCTAGTGCATCAATGGCTATTATTAGCTTTTGGTTAGGTGCGAGTTCGTCGCTAATTTGTTGAAGTAATAACGATAAAAACCAACTTCCCTCCGTTGCATTATCGGGAAGAATCCCCCTCTGTCCCCCCGTGTACGTGGGGAAGTTAGAATCTTGCTCCCTCTGTTTCTCTGTATATGGTGGGAAGTTGGAATCTTGCTCCCTCTGTTTCTCTGTATATGGTGGGAAGTTGGAATCTTGCTCCCTCCCCGCTAGCGGGGAGGGTTGGGGTGGGGTGATCGACGAATTATGGAACTTTTCAATTAATTGACTACAAACATATTTAAGAAAATCTTCTGCGGTGTTTTTGCCTTCGATTTGGGCATTGTAATAGATAATTTTAATATCTGGATGAGAATTATAACTAGCAAATTGAGCCAGGATAGCACTTTTACCGCTACCGGGAGAACCAACGATGGTGAAATAACCCCGGTTATATTTATGTAAAAAATCATCAATTGCGACAAAGATAAATTCGCAGTTAGTAAAATTTTGGCTTTTTTCTAATATTATTTTTTGGAATTGGGAAGCTAATTGAGGTGAGGTGTTCATGACTGTACCTCAACATCCTTGCAATCGGAGGAAATGCAATCTTCCTGATGCATCACCCAATGCTATTACGACACCATCGAAAGTGATTATTGCACAACATCTAATTTCACTTTCACCTGTAAAGCTACCAATAAATTTTTTCCCAAAAGCATCCCATATCTTAATACATTCGTTACCTGAAGACCAAATCTGAAGCATTCCATCATAAGTTGTAGCGAGAAGACAAGGTGAACTATCACTAATATTATGAAGGGTACATTCTGCATCAATACATTTAATTTCAAAAACTCTGTAATTCTCATAATTACCAAAAGTAGTTGCTGATTGACTTTTTCCCGTAAAGCTATATTCATTATTCCAATTTTGCACGTTCCATAATTTAATATTGTCATCTTTAGCAGCAGAAATTAGATACTCCCCATTAGGTGTAAATGCAACTAATTCTACGGAATCACTGTGACTTGGTTTCATGGAATCATAAATATCAAATAATTCTTGATTGACAAATTTTTCTAATTCCCATACTTTGATAGTATGGTCATTTGAAAAATGAGAAATATTACTTCCCGATCCAGAAATTATACTTTTAGAATCAGAAGTTGCAGTAACAGCAAGAACGGAACCAGTGTGGTTATAAATAATAGCTTCATTTTCCCAAGTCTCTATTTTCCAAATCTTGAGAGTTTTATCGTCCGACACGGAAATTATTCTTTTTCCATCTGAAGTAATAGATATAGCACGTACTGAATTCCTATGAGCTTCCAATATACGCTCTTTCTTCAAAGTATCAATATTCCAAATAGTAATAGTTCCATTATGCAAACCACAAATAAGTATTTTTTTTCCAGAAATAGCTAAAATAGAACATATTATATCTCTATCATTAAGAGTAAATTCTTCTTTTCCTGTTTCTAAATTCCACCCCTTAATAATATTATTATATGAGCCTGAAACTAACAAACTTTTATTATTGTGGCTAATGATTGTCATTGCCTGTACTGAAGCGGTATGACCAACAAATGTATGTAACACCTCGCCACTTTTTAAATTCCAAACTCTAATAGAAGTGTCAGATGATGCGGAAACTATTTTGGAGCCGTCAGGAGTTAGTACAATTGCATTAACCGAACTTCTATGACCAGTTAGAGCAAAAATTTCTTTTCCTGTGATTAATTCCCAAACTTTGATTGTATTGTCAGAAGAACCAGAAACGATGTATTTGTCATCATGGCTCAATGAGACTGCATTAACCCAGTCGCTGTGACCAGTTAGAGTCAAAATTTCTTTTCCTGTGACTAATTCCCAAACTTTGATTGTATTATCAGAAGAACCAGAAACGATGTATTTGTCATCATGGCTCAATGAGACTGCATTAACCGAAGCTGTATGACCAGTCAGGGTGCGAACTAACCCGTTACCAGGAGGAGTTAAGCTAGCAGTAAGAGGACGCAACCAAGTAATTTCGGTTTGTGATATTTGTTGAAATAATTTTTGAATTGTTACTTGTTCTTCAAAAGGTAATAAACGTCCCGTTAATTGTCCTGGTAATTGCTTTGTATCTTGATTTAAAACATGTGCCGATAGTCGCAAAGCTTCTTTAATTAATTTTAAATCTTTGAGAGTTTCGGGATTATATCCTTGTTTATTTCCCAATTTCTCATTCTCGATTAACTCATAATCTTCAATTGCTGCTTGCACTCCAAACAGGAAATGATTAATTTTTGCCTCTATGAAATCATAATTACTCAATAAATCACAACATTTATGAATCTCCCCACCATCTAACAATAAACGCGGGCTTTCACCTAGAAAATGTTCGATTTCTTCCGGTGATTTTTCTGCCAACCAAGCGCGAAGATTACTCATAAAATAACCCCCTCGGTCATATTCTTGGCAACTTCAGCGCTAATATCAGGTAAATTTATCCCCGCAGCTTGAACAATATCTCGACGGTGTAAAAAATCTCGAAAACTCTCATGGTAAAATCGATAGCGGGGTGGTTGATAGATTTCCTGTTTCTGTAAAAATTGCGCCCATCCATCCAGAACTTCTTGCACAGTCAATGCATTCTGCTTGGAATATTTAGCAATCACTTCACGGGAAGCAGCACTACGCAAAGCACACATAACATAAACAATTTTGATTTTATTTTTCGGTAAAGGTTTAGCTGTCATCCCCATAATATGCCAGTGGTTTTCGTAATATCCTTGCAATCCCACAGGCAATTCATCCAAGGGTTTATCATGATAGTAACCTTCAGCAATCGCGGGTAAAATACACCGCAAATACATAAAGTTATTTTCACTGTTCACAGCAATTATCTCAACAAAATACTCACAAGAAATATGACTTTCCATATGATCTTGCTGCTCAATCCATTTAACTAAACCCTGCTGATATTTGCTATCGGCTAATAATTCTCGAATATACTCTTTGACATCCTGCACACTTTCTTGGATTTTCTCTCTCAAATCTAATTCTTGAGTGGGAGTGCTGGGGGAAAGATTCAGCCTTTTTTCATTCTGATTATAGGGTCTTCTAGTGAGGACAAAGTAAACCCCGTCGGGGAGAATTGTTGGTAAATATAATATATTTGCTGTTCCTTCCTGGTCAACTTCATCCAGGGCATCCACAACAATAATTAATCGTTCTCCAGTGAATAACTTTTCCTTTGCTTTAGTCAATAAAATTGATAAATCTGCATCAGCAACATCTAGTAATTGAAACCGAGCTATTAGCTGTTGGCGAATTCTCTTCAAAAATATTTCTGGACGATTATTTCCCTCAGCACGAATATTAAAAAAACAAATAGTTTCTGGATTATCTAATACATACTTTGCAGAAATGGCGCTTTTACCCATCCCCGCATCACCAATAATAGTGAAATAGCCATTGGGATTATTTTGTAAGAAATCCTCAATCGCATCAAATACAAATTTTCGTCCACAAAATAGCTCAGTTTTTTCGTAAATTAGTCGCTCAAACTCTGGTGGTAACTGCCGTTGAGGATACCAGTCTTTAACATCAACGATATCTGTAGGTTCCATTTTCAGAACTTTTGCAATATTTTTAACTGCTTGTCGTTCAACCCCGTTTGGACAATCCTTTGTACCAAGTAGGCGTTTAACTGTATCCACAGATACATTCGCTTGGCTTGCTAGTTCCTCTTGAGTTAACTTAGCTTCCTTATAAGCTTGTTTGAGTCTGGCTTTACCTTCCTCACTAGATTGCACTTTATCAGATTCACGCATTGCCGTAACTGAGTATTGATACTTGTATATAAACAATAGCGAATTAGTTGTTTTCCGAACTAGGGCAGATAGATTTTCTTTACTTCCCCATCTGCCCTAAATTACCACACAGCAATAGGGCAACACCCAACACAAACAAAACCCATTTGCCCTGGTACGTATTTTTTAGTCTGAGTAGGATACCAATATCACGAAATACAGCATTTTGGAGAGTCACCATGCAGTTTAATTTTTTCAAACCCGAAAATAACGACGACAACAGAAATATAAAAGAAGAAATCATCCGCGAATTATTGCACATGACACGTAAAAGCTACAATCTCGCGTTAGGTATTACGGCTGCATCTGCGTTGATGACTCTGTTTGGTGTGGGACTTTTGTATTTCAATAAAGTATCTGAAGCTAGTCTCACAGCATCCGGTGGAGTTTTGACAACTTTAGTTAGTGTTCAGCATACCAACAAGAAACAGGAAGAGCTCTGTGAAATGTTAAATAAACTTTCGGAATAACTTTGGTATTAACCTTTTTGGGGTTAGTGGACTCTACAAGTGAAGCTAACCCAAAACCTTTTCAGGTATCATGTAAAATTACATTGAGTTTTTGTAATTTCGTGTTAACCGAAGCCCATATTATTGAATCATTAAGTCGAGCCTATATCCGAGCAGTTGCAGGTAAAGCAGGCTTAAATCTTTCTATCCGCGAATATGATTATGGGGTAGATGGTAACTTTGATGAAATAGCTATTCACAACAATCGACGGGTAGAGTCAGGCTTTTCACTCAGTTTTCAATTAAAAGCTTCTACTCAATGGCAGCGAGACGAAAATACTATCACCTACGATTTGGAAGCCAAAACTTACAATGACTTAGTTATTCGTCGCAATTTTCGCATGGCTGTACCTTGTATTCTCATCTTATTTGCCTTACCTCCAGATGCTTCCCAATGGTTAACACAGGATGAGGATGAAATGCGTTTGCGTGGAAGCTGTTATTGGGAATACATAAGCGGTAAACCAACCACCAATCGTCAAAGTGTTAGAATTAGGATTCCTAGACAGCAAAAGCTAACTCCAGAATCGTTGTTAGGTTTAATAGAAAAAGTCAAAACAGGGGATTGGTGATGGCACAGCAAATTTCAACAGAGGAATTACAAACCAATTCCCTGCAAATTGAGAATGTTGTCAACTACCTCCAGCAACAAGGATGGCAGACAGTAAACCACCCCAACCCCCGCTTGTTGGTATTTCAAGGTGATAAAGATGATGCAGGTAATCCCATCCAACTTGTGTTACCCAGCCAAAACAGTTTTGAAGATAGCGATCGCCTACTTAAAAAAGCCATAAATTTACTAGCAGCGATCACAGAAAAATCTCCACAGGAAATTATCAACAGAATTAATAAAATACCACTGTGATTGTGGAAGGGATTGCATAAAACCATAACACTCTACCTATCTATAGAGTACAAGTTTCAAACTGAGGTAGAGCAATGATGAAATCTTACTTATATCGTGTTGGCGTAACAGCGATCGCCATGATGACTTCACTAACTATTTTTCCTAGCTTAGTTAAAGCACAGGAAACTCGAAGTCAAGCTTTGGTTCCCCTGGAACTATACTGGAGTGCAGACAGAGGGGATAATTTCACCACTGCAACTCCACAGGGGAAAAATAGCGCCATCGAAGCAGGTTATACTTTTGCGCGAGTGGAAGGATGTGTTTTTCGCCGACAGCAACAAGGAACAGTACCCCTCAAGCTTTACTGGAGTGCTCAAAGGGGGGATAATTTCACCACAGCTACCCGTATCGGTGCTAGAAGTGCCATTGAAGCAGGTTATACCTATGCACGAGTGGAAGGCTATGTTTTCCCTACCCAGCAACCAGGAACAGTTCCTCTGCAACTATATTGGAGTGCCCAAAGGGGGGATAATTTCACCACAGCTACCCGTATCGGTGCCAGTAGCGCCATTGAAGCAGGTTATACCTATGCACGGGTAGAAGGCTATGTTTTTCCTGCCAGTCAATGTCAGTAGACTTCTTTCATTGACTTATGGTTCTAGCTGAGGTGGTAACTCAACGGGGGCAAGGGATGGTGGTGTTTTGGACTCAGTACCATCATCATCGCTGTCATCCTCGGTATTTGCGGCTGGTGGTGCTGCTGCGGGAGTTTGGGCAGGATTTTTCGCGGCTTCGGCTGCTTTTTGAGCTTCCGCGATCGCGCTTGCTGCGGCTTTGGCTGCTACCACTGCTGGATTCTCTGCATTGGGATCGTAGGTTTCTAAAACTAGCGATCGCATTACCTGTTGTCCATTGCTACTAGTGACTTGCAGCATCAAAGTGATATTACCTGGTTCGGGGTTGGGGGTATAAGCGAGAGAACCTTGTAAACCTACGGTTCCTGGTGCTGGCAATAAATCCACCTTACTACCCTCACTAGCATCAACTTTCCAGGATATCTGCAATGGAGTTACAGGTTTACCCTTAGTGATGGCTAAACGATGCTTTGCGGTTACAGGTTTACCATTAATTGTGAATTCGATAATTTGCGGCATCCGAGGTAAAATTTTTACAGGGTCAGATTTTTTGATATTTACCTGATTACTCACTTCCCCCTTAGGTACTGCTCGCAACTCGAAGATATAGTCACCCGGTTTGCGGATTCCAGTTTGTATATCAATACATACCAGGGGTTCCCCTTGCCGACAAAATTTCTTCAAAGATGGGGGAATACCTTGACTTAAATCGTATGTCACCAAGGGTTTAGCTTCCAAACCATCGATAGTCTTAGCAATTAATTGTAATGCTTGCAATTGTTTAGGATTGGCGATCGCCCAATTGAGACGAATTTCCCAATCCTTGACTTGTTTCTCTGGGTTTTTATCTTTGATCAGACTAGTAATATTACTGACTTCCTTGTAAATTGGTTGCATAGAACCAAAAGCCAGAATTTGCGGACTGGGAATGGGGGCGATCGCCACAGGGTTAGTTTTCAAACTGTGGGGAACCGCAGATTTAATTTGCTTGGGCAAAGTTGTGATTTCAAAAACATAGGTTCCAGGTTTGCGTGCATTGGTACGCACATTTCGACAAGTAAGTAACTGCTTTTCCTGAACACAAACAGCTGCCAAACTTGCAGGAATACCCCGACTAAAGTTATAGCTTTCTACCCGTGTCATCGGTTTACCATCGGCAGATAAACCAACAATTTTTATCTCTTGCAACTGTTGTGGATCATTGACACTAAAACCCAGATGAATAATATCGTTATTTACCGCACTGTAATTACTATCTTCTGGGTAAACTTCAAAAATTTTCGGTGATGGGGGAACTCGCAGGAAAAACCACCAAATTAGATAAGCACCCCCACCAATACCCAATAAAATCAGTAAAAAAATCGGTAAAAATTGCCACCAAGGACGGGGTTCCCAAATTAATATCCCTGGCAAATGCTTATTATTAATCGGTAATTCCTGGGTATCTTCCAGGTCTACAGTAAAATTTACTACCTTAGCTCCCCCAATTAAGGGACGCTTCCAAGCTTTTTGTGGTTTGACGAGCAAATTAACCCCGATAGTTTGCTGGGGTTGAATTAATGCTGTGGTACTGTCCAAGGTATAAAGACAAGTATCATCTTCCTCCTGGTTGTGAATTTGCAGATTCATTTGACGGGGAGTGTTCCCAGAATTGCTCAGACGAATTTGATATTCTCCAGCCCGACTACTTACCCGACTGATGAGAGTTCGCATCTCAGTTTCTAGGGCATAACGGGGTGGTACTTGTAAATATAATAAATCCAAGAGCATCAACTCTGGATTATTTTCCGAGTATAAACGCACCGTCGGGACATAATTACCAGCCAGAGCAGTTTCTGGAGGATGAATAATTAAAGAAATTTGCCCCGTTTCCCCAGGATTGAGATTTAATGCATCCCCTTGCAGTACCAAACCCATCCCTTGAAAACCTTGGGGATAGGTAATTTTATACCAACTCTTATGTAAATCAGAGCAAACGAGTCGGAATTTATCCACGCGATCGCTACGATTTTGTACCCATACCTGTAGCGCTAATGCTCCTCCTGCTGGAATCAACGCAGGTTCTGAGGAATTGGTAACGGGTTGTACAACAAAAGTCGGATCGCTACTAGCAACGGTATCTACACTCGCAGGTAGAACCTGGATAAATTGCTCATAACGAATTGGTGTTTCCTCTGGATAATCCTCCGGTGCATCCACCACCAAGGTATAACTATAATTACCCGGAAAGGCATTAACTGGTACGGAAAATTGAAAGCTGATTTCTTCACTTTGTTCTGCACCCAGGGCTAACTGTTCCCGTGCTTTTTTGCACCACTGCCGCACACCGGAAGAAACTTCTTCTATATAAACTTCAATGACAGCACTCTTTTGACCCTTATTACTTACAGCCACACTGAGAGTGAAATTAGTGCCAGCAGGTACTCCCTCTCTCCCAGAAGCACTGAGAATCACCGCCAACGGTTTGGGAACAAAAGTATTGTGAGCAGCAGAAGTTAAAGCTTGCTGTTCGGCGATGGATATGGCAGTTTCGATATGTTCACTCAACATTTTATTCACACCCTCCACTGGGTTGGGTTAATCGATGCAATCTGACTTGATAATCATCACCACCACTGGCAACCAATACCTGATTTTGAGCGCGGATAATATCAATGCTTCTCAGAGGTTTATTACCTTTGTAAATAACTTTACCTGTGGCATCATCAGTGGTACGTTTACCTTCGCGGTTTAATCCCCAGACTCTAGCTGTACCATCATCACCACCGGAGGCAAGGTAGCAACCATCACTAGATAGGGCAACACTCCGCACAGCTTCCTTACTTGCCGTCCATTGGTCTAGTAATTCACATTCCCCTCTATTATTCAGACAGGGGCTAAGGTTCCAGAGTTTGATATTACCTTGGTTGTCAGCAGTCGCCAGGAGGTTGGGTTTACTGTCAGGGCTGCCCAGGGCAAGAATGTAATCTTGTTGACCGCCAAGAGGATTTTTTACGGGTATTTGCTGATTTGTTTGCCAATCCCAGAGGGTGATTTGGTTAAATCTGCCAGCGATCGCCAGGTAATTTTGTTTCTCTCCCACCAAAGTCATCGCATTCACGGCAAAACCTACCTGTTGTTGCTGTGTAGGTTGCAAGGGTACACCTTGGGTTAAGTTCCACTGTAAAACTAAACCGCTCCCATGACCGCTAAATATAGTTTGGGAATCTTTACTAAAAGTAATATCAAATACGCGATCGTCTTTTTGATAGGCAAAAGGTATTTGGGTTGTTCTTGATAACAAATTAAATATCTGAATTTCCCCATTTTCGTATCCTACCGCCACACGGTCATTATTTACAGGACGGTAGCGAACAACACGCACAGCTTTATCACTTTTTCCCAGAATTCCTAGGGGATGAATATCAAATTTTTTGACCTGCCAGCGTCTAATTGTTTGGTCATTAGAACCACTGGTAATTTCTGTTCCCAATCCACTAAATCTAACTGTATTTACTTCCTTATTATGCTCATGTTGGAGCGTAAAAATTTGTCGAGCGACGACTAAACTTAACAATATAGTTACAGCAATATAACCAGTTTGTAACCAAATTGGGATTACAGGTAAGACTCGTAATTCCAGAGTTTGAGTATCATTTTGGACTTCAATTCTATTATCTGGGGTGATAGCTTTGACTGTAATTTCTCGTCGTCTCACCCATCCAAACCAAGGGCGTTGACGGCGGACATTTAAATTAAATTGAGTGGGGTGGGTTAAACTCAATTCAGTTCTTTCTGGAGTTAATTCCCAAATAGTCTGACGTTGACTTTGCCTTCTTAATAATTTATTCCAGAGTTTATTCCATCGTGAGGTAGCAGATTCCGGAACATGAATATCTAAGCTAACTTCTTGAGCAAGATTACTGTGGTTATGAAATTCTAACGTATATGTAGCAGTATTCCTTATTTCTTTATCAGCACTTTTTTCCGGAATTGTATATACCAAAGGATGACATTTTAAATTCAAGGAACCCTGGGGTAAAACCGTCAAATTACCAGAGACAGTTACTAAAGGTGCTTCTGGTTGCTGAACTTCAATAGTAAAAGGATATACCCGACTTGCCGCTTGACTCAATTCCGGAATTTGACATTCCCAGACTTCTCTAACTTGCTCACCAGTAGGTATCTGCAAGCGTTTTTCTGCACCTTCAGGAAACCAACTGGAATCAATACCCAAAAAGCGTAAAGTCACATTGGCAGTACGTTGGGTGAAACTTTCCAGAGAGACGGGAATTTTTATGCGATCGCCAGGATAACCGAGAAAATCCTGCGTCGGTAAATCTACGCGAGGAGCCGCAACACCAGTACCAGGAATTACTAATCTAACTACGTGGCGATTTTCCGCAGCAGCTAATTCTAAGGAAAATACCCGAATCGTTAACGTCATTAACCCCACAAATCCTGGTGTGGGAATATCAGATATTTTTACCGTAAATTGGGTGATATCTCCTGGAGGTTTTTTCGTGCAAACTTCTGGGGAAATACTATACCAATTATTATTAGCTCCAACTTTCACTCCAGCAGCTAAAACCTCAACTTGGAACGTCGCAAACTGTTCACTTTGATTCACAACAGTCACATCAAAGCTAACAGGTTCACCCCCCGGATGAAAGGTGACTTCTTTTTTAGAAACTTGGGTATTAATTAGTTCTTTAAGCATTTTAATTATATTGGGTAATGCTTGCCATGAGTGACTTGTACTCAGCGAAGTCGAGGTAAATTAAACGGGTAATATATATTTGGTTACAGGTGACAGATATTTCTCTTTTTACCTCTTCCTAAATATTCTCCATCTACTGCAATTAAACCTTATCTCTTGCTTCCCTCGATCTCAAAAGTAATGCTTGAATATTTGTATTACCAGACATTTGACTTTCTAGAGCCGCTTTTTTCACTTTTTCACTTTCATTTTTCATCTGTTCTAAGCGATTTTTAAGATTTGCTTCTCTATCTTGAACAGTATTAGCCATTTCCTGAAAGACTCTTGCTAGTTCACCCAATTCATCACCACGTTGGGCAATAATTGCCAACTTTTCTGGTTCAAAACTTTGATTTTCATCACAAATATGCTTTGCAGCTTGATTAACTTGCACAATTGGTACAACTAACCAGTTAGAAACCACTACTCCAGCAAAAATACTAAAGGCAATCGTACCAATAATGATAACGATCGCCGCATTTCTAGTCTGCTGTAAAGATTCTGTAAATGATGATTCTGGTACAGCTATCACTAACCACCAATCTAAACCATAATCATCTTTCATACGGCTAACTTTAATTAGCTGTTTTTCTCCATTCACCGGATGAAATTTAAATTTACCTACCTTGCCAATATCTTGAAAATTACCATATTTTTTTTCTAAATCTTGAGCAACTTGACTTATCAAAGGATTTTGAGTAAATTTTGTCGCCAGAATTTGCTCACCCTTATCATCAAAAACAGGCTTTTTATCAGAAGCAGCAATCAGTTTTCCTGATGGTTCAATAATAAAGATTGTCTTGGAAGATTCCTTACTCAAACCTGACAAGAAATCATTAATTTGATTCAAGAAAAAGTCAGAAGAGATAACACCAACTAGCCGCTTATTTTTATCAAAAATTGGACGTGCCCCAGATATCCTTAACTGTAAAGTATCAGATGTTTTTTTCGGAGAGACGGGAGTCCAAATCGGTTTACCTGCGGCAACTGCGGCTTTATACCAAGGACGCTTCCGAGCATCATAATCCCCCTCTCGCTTAATTTCCTTGCCCCGTTTGCCATCAGATGATACTTCATAAATGGCAGATTTTTGCTGGGTTGAGCTATCAGCCAGATTATACTGTAATACCTTACCTTCTCTCACAATTGACCTGAGTTGTCCACCTTGTTCATAACCGAACTGAATGCCATTTACATTATTGAATATTTGTGATTGTGACCAAAAGTTAATTAGTAAAGCGTCTGGTTTATCTAAGCTTAAATCTAATTGCCCTTGACTAATAGCATCAGCATTAAGTTGATTAATTAAATGAGGTCTTCTGAGTAGTACACCTAATCTTTCTCGAATTCTTTGACTTTGGGCATCCATAATTTGCTGTGAGAATTTATCTACAGCTTTTTGTCCGGTATACCAGGCAATTGCCGCTACTAACCCCACACAAGATACTAAAGGAATGAGAAAAGCAATCGGAACTGTTTTTTGGATAGAGAATGAACGCATAATTTTTTGTTGGGAAGGGGGAAGGGATTGAGAATTAATAGGTGTTAAGTAATAAGTAATGAGTATTAAGTAATAAGTTTGACCTCACCGCTATTGCCAAAAGATATAATCAAAGGAATGTAATTTTTAACTTTTTATCTCAAAAAGAGAGATATTTTAAACCTTTTTCTTCAGTCTCACGACTCACGACTCACTACCTACTGACTTAATAGAGTTAGTTGTCGTCTTTGCCAAGCAAAGTGGAGAATATTTATCCCCATTTCTTGAGCATTGCGGATAGCTTCACGGGAAAGGGATAGGGTATCTATGCTCCAGGAGGTGGAGAGGGAACCAACTACCAGTAAAATGCCACCCCAGTTAAAGATATTGATAGGTGCATTCCTAACGCTTGGTAGTTGAGCAAAGAGAAAGGGTTGCTGATGGAGGGGGTGGTTACGGGAAATAAATTCAGAGCGAGTCGCACTAATACCAACTTTCTCAGCAAATTCACGGATAGGAAGAGAAACATGATTCAGTAATTCAATGATTGCAGCTTCATTGGCAGCGAGTTCTGTTTGCAATTCCTGAAGGATGAAAGACGCTGCGGGGTTAGGGGGTAAGTTGGCGATCGCCTGCTGTAATTCTTGTCTAATCGTGCTTAATTCAGCAGTATTGGCATCCTGGGCAGAAATTTCCACCATCAACAGCGCCCCACTTTGCAAATACTGGCGCATGATATCAATTTCTGTTTCCTTCAGGGTGAGTAAATTTTGGTAATTGACATAGAGCAAATCATAATCGAGCTTGTCTAACCCTGCCGTCAAATCAACCTTCACAACTGCGGTTCCTTCCATGGGTGGGTAGAGCGATCGCACTGATTGGGCTAAATAATTTAAATTGCTCCAAGCAGTTGTGTAATCATTTTGACCTGGTGATAGATAGCCAATTCTCACTGATTCGATAGCTCGCATCTGTGCCTGTTGTCGATAACGCAAATCGATTTCATTCACAGTCGGGGCAAACACATCATCGGCGATTTTTAATTCCACATCCCCCGGTTGCAACAAAATTCGACACAACTCAATTTCCGTATTTTGGGGAACCGAAGTTTTCTCATTGATACGGAAAGTCTCACAAACAAATTGGCGATTATTCTGAAATTGCAATTTATCTGGATCTACATAGTCAATCACAATGTAAACCGTCAAAAACCCACTTTTCGGCAGTTCCGAACCAATGCGAAATACCAACGCTTCCGGTACCACAATCGGATTACCCTGAGCATCAATCGCCAATCCTGGTTGAATTTCTAACCACCGCCCATCCCGATACTCCGAGGAAACCTCCTGAGGAGCCGCAATAGTTCGCACACCCAAACCCCAAACAATTCCCGACTGATGTAAAGACTGATAATAAATATTTTGGCGCTGTCGATGGTAATCATGCGCCTGCCGCCAACCCTCAGCAGTTAACAGCAAGCCATCATTTACTTGTAATCTTTGTAACGGCTTAATTCCGGTTGGTGACAGACGTGATGACATATTCGCTACTCCGAGGCTCTATATATAATTCATAGGTACAAAAAGCTGGCTTCTCTTGCTCAATCACATTTCTGACGAGCAACTCATCAATTTCACTCCCATATTCTGGATGCAAGCGTACAGTAAAATGAAACGGTCGCCCTCCACCAATAATTGCATCTTCACCCAATTTGGCTTGTCCAAATACCAAACCCCGACTAAAGGATTCTGTAATGCAGATATGTTTATCTACCTCATTCCCCATCTCTTCATCCAGAGGTAAGCCCGTTGCCAAATGCAAATATAAACGTAATCCCCGACGTGTTCCTCGCCAGCGATAAATCTCCATCGCCTTCTTAATTAAAAGACGTTGCTGTGCTTCACTTAGCTGTACAGTTGGTTGCCAAGCTACCCACTGCGCCAAAAACGGCAACATCCCAGAAGGAGCAGTCAAAGGATCCAGATATGCCCACAAACTATCCAAAGTATGAACACAAGGTTCAAAACTCTGCTCAAATACCTTCAGGAAGCGCCCCACAAAATCCACTTCCCGATAAATCATCGGTAGGAAATTGAGATATAAACTATGGGGACGAATATTTAGGTGAAATTTCACCTCTTCTATATGTTGTACCCCTGTGTTTGCTTCCTGCCAATGCACAGACAAACGCACATCATAATCTAACTTCAGTCGCTCCCCCTTCCCCACAGCCGTATATCGCTCAAAGAAATCCGCAGCTATCTGGAAATACAGCACCGCTTCCATTTGCTGCCCAGGCAACACCTGGGAACCTTCCATTCCCACCTGACACCATTCCTGGGGAAAATCTCCCTGCACCTGCAAATTTAAACCTAGGGGACGCGCTCCCATATTTTTCACCTGCACCACCATCTCACTCGGCTCTCCGGGGCGCAACAGTAAATTTCGCTTCAGACTCGTACCATCAGTACTAGCCATTTTCACCCAATTTGCAGCTGGTTGCTGTCCGGAAGCAGTCGGAACCGCTTCTGGGATTTGCATTGGCGTGAGTTGGAGACTAATTAGTTGCTGGGATTGCTTCATGGCAGAGAGGAAGGGGGAAGGGAGTAGGGAGTAGGGAGTAGGGAGCTAGTAGTCTGTCAGATTTGAATTGGGGGACTAGGGGGATTAGGGGGACTAGGGGGACTAGGGGGATTAGGGGGAGATATCCCTCAAATTATTACCCATCACCCATTACCTAAATCAAAGTAATTGTGTGACTGGAACGAAGTTGATTGTCTGCCCAGGAGCAAATAAGCCCTTGGGGGGTGGGGTTGACAATACCACCAGGGGCAAGGGAGCGGAACCAAGAGGAACCTTCTTTGCGTAGTTCAAATAACAAAATCGTGCCCAGGTAGCGCACACCTTCTGTTTTCTGGAACAAACTGATAATGTCCGAGGGATAAACACAGGCTCCAAATTCCCATCCCGTACCGTTGACTCCTCCGGTGAGGGGGTTAAGGAAGTGATAGAGGGAAACCTGTAACTTTTGCAGAACAGATTGCTGTGCTTGGCGGTTGCTGTATTCGGGGTATAATCCCACCTCTGCTTGTACGGCAACACCGACATATTCCGGTTCTTGCAAACGCACTTCCACACCGAGTAACCGTCGCTCATCTAGGTAGTTGAGGAGTTGGGTTTTCAGGGAAAGATTGAGGGCGAATTGTTGGGGATTAATACCTTCACCATAGAAAATACTGTCCGTATTCGCTTGGGGAACAATCAGTAAATCCACAACTCCCCTACTGGTTTCGTTGTTGGAGCGGGGTGGACAATAGGCACGGGCGATCGCCCCTTTACCTCCTTGTAAAGCTAGGGTTTCAAAGTCTTCGGGGGTGACAGCGCGATCGCGGGTTCGCAGTATCCGAGGTACACGCATCACAGCTTCGTCTAGGGTTTCGGCATCGGCTCCATTTCTCGCGGGCACATGATTTGTCACCTTTTCAACGTACGGAATGGCGGTTTTGGGTGTTTCCAGGGTATGGGCTTGGACGTTACCCTTACGCCCTCCTCCGGTGCGATACAGCGCCATGCGAATTTGGGAACCCCTGGGAGGAATTGCGCCATATTGTCGTTCCATGCGTTGCACTTCTGCGACTTGTTCCTGTACCTGGAGAGATGTTGCACCATTGACCTGTATCTTTGCCCGTAATTGCGTATCCTCACGGATTTGGTTCGACTGACGAATCACAAACCCAAACTGAACTTCTCCGGTTTGGTCATCAATTATGTAGTGTCGGTCTTGCTCCTGGGAATCCGCAAAATCACTTACCTCTTGCCAGATTTCCGGCAGTCCTCCGGGAGGCAGAACAATTAGATGTTCACCCTGACGACGGGGTAAAATGGAGCCGTTTTGCAATTGAAATTTTTGCCCTGGTGTACCATCGCTGATTCCCAAAACTTCATCGGCAACCAAGGTACATTGACTCGCTGCCACGGTTCCACCAATGGCTTTCACTCCCATCCCTGATAATTGGGGCGATCGCAAATAACCTGATTGTATTCCCGATGGCAATGTATAAGTACAGCGCAACCATCTCCCTTGATAGGCAGCAAAATAACTATTGGGGAAAGTTTGCGGTAGGTGTAACACCACATCCCCCTCTGCCAGGGTATTTACTCCTTGCCCACTCTCGTTGAAGCTGAAACCTTTGCTACTATCATCTGCTTCCTGTAACAGTACTGTCACCCAATCCTCACCATCCCAAGCTTCCCAACGTCGGGGTGGATTGTCGGGATTAATACCCGTAGCTGTTGCGGTTTCCCCCTGAAGTTTCACCGCAATCACGTTCCCTTCCAGGGGTTGATCGGGACTGAGAACCACGTAAAAACAATTACCTGGTTGGGGTTGCTCCTCAAAAATCGATTGCTTTCTCCCTTCCCATATGCCATCACCATTTTTGCTCCAGGTGTTGGTTAGGCGATCGCGCAGTAACTGGGGAATATGTTCTGCTGTCTGCGCTGTCAAAAAATGGGTAATTTCTGGGCAAGCAATCACCAAATCTCGATCTGTACTAAAAACGATGGCTTCTTCTTTTTCTGTGCGGAGCGTTGCTACTTCTACTCCTGCGGAAATTACGTAGGCGTTAGAGTGAGGGGCACTCAAATAAAAGGTTAATTCAGTTTGTGCCGGTGCGGGTGGTTGCAACCGAATACCTAACATTTCTAAAAACGTCACATAATTCCGTCGCGGAACTTGGTTAAACCGCATCATCATCTGATCAGTTAACCAAGCAAATAATTCCACCATTGTCATCCCCGGATCGCCAGGGTTAAAGTTTGTCCACTCTGGACAATAACGGGGAATTCGCAACACACACTCTTCCACTAAATCTTGAAAAGTGCGATCGTCTAAATCTGACTTGGGTAACTTCGACAGAAAGTTAAAATCCATGGTTTTGAGTCATCAGACTTGGGAAGGGTTTATTTGCGTCTAATGGGAAGGAAGAAAGGCTATTTGTCAATCTCCATCACCCATTTAAATAAAATGGATAGACTAAACTACGTTGTTCATGACTATCTGTGGGGTGATATTCGATGATGATGTCAATGCGATCGCGCACCGGATCTGCCTCAGTACGTATTGCATCTATAACTATTCGTGGCTCCCATTTGCTTAATGCTTCTTGGGTATATAACTTTGCCAACAGCAATGTCTGGGTATTCATCGGTGCAAAGACTAACTCTCCCAAACGGGAACCAAAATCTGGTCGATAAACCCGTTCTCCAAAATGTGTCCGTAGGATAACTAACATCGACTCCTCAATATTGGGTACTTGAGGACTCAATCTCAGATTTCCCTGGAGATTTACTTGCAGTGGAAATGCTAATCCTTGACCGAGATGATTGCTGCTGTTGGCTTCTAACATAGGTAATTTACCTGAATTTCAGGATACTTATCAGTATTATCAATGACATCTAAATTTGCTGAATAGCTGGATGTTTGACGCTTTGCGTATTGCTCTCCGTGAAGTCATCGCATTATTACCGATTTTTAAATAACAATCTTACACAGTGTTTTCAGTAACCGCAAATTATTTACAGTGACTAAAAATACTTTTTTACACTAAAACTAATTTTTATTTTTCCTTCTATATCAAGCTTGTTACGTATTGCTACCGTATTAATACTGATTAAAAATATATTTTTAAAGTGATGTCTACAAAAATACTGTAAATACACGTAGAAAAATATCAGACACTCGATTGATAAAAAATAGTTAATAGTACTGGCCTGTAAAAACCCTTAGGCTATGCCAAACTGTAATGGTTATATTTTTAACTTCTAAAATTAATTAATAATTTATGTCTGAACAGCAAAGACTACAAAAAAATGCTGATCGTACAGAAACCGCTACAGCTAGTACGTCAGAATATTTACAAACACGACCCTTTGCAGCTACTCAAGCAAATGCCACTGCTCCATCAACAACAGGCAATAAGCTGAGTTACAGTTTTGGCAACCTATCCCTACAAACCTCTAGTACAGTTCCCATACAGGCAAAGCTAACCATCGGGCAACCTGGGGACAAATATGAGCAAGAAGCCGATCGCGTAGCAGCAGATGTGGTACAGCGCATAAATCAACCCCAAACAATGTCTCCCAAGCATAAAGAGACAGTACAACGTGTGGAAGCACCAGAAGAGGAAGAACTCCAAATGAAACCTTTGGTAAATTCCATCCAACGTGTGGAAGTACCAGAGGAAGAAGAATTGCAAATGAAACCTCTGCTGCAACGTCGTGGAGCTGTTGATGGAGGACAAACATCAACCGATTTAGAATCAGCTATTAATAGTGCTAGGGGCGGTGGACAAGCATTAGACCCAGCTTTGCAACGGTCGATGGGGCAGGCGATGGGGGCAGATTTTAGTGGGGTAAAGGTTCATACTGATTCGCAGTCTGACCAGTTAAACAGATCTATTCAGGCAAAGGCGTTTACGACAGGTCAGGATGTATTCTTTCGTCAGGGGGCGTATGAGCCGAGCAGTCGAGGTGGGCAAGAACTGATTGCCCATGAACTAACTCATGTTGTGCAGCAAGGAGGCACATCTGTAAAGACGAACAAACCTGTTCAAAGAAAGCTTACAAAGAAGTCAACTCAGTCAGAATCACAACAGTTCCCCATTACTAATACTCAATCCATTTCATTGCAAGCAGCTTTTGAGCCTGCATATGTTAATGACACAGCCCAATTACATAATATAGGTTCATCAGATGAGGATACAGGAACTGTCAAAGGTGGAAAAAAATTAAAAGCTGGTGATGAAATCGAAGCAGATGAAAGTGATTCAAAGGCTAGTGGAGAATGGGTTGGCGCTAAAGCTGGCGGTAAGACAGGCTATATTCGCAAAAGTAAAATTGTTTTCAAAAGGGTATTAACAAATCCTATTGATCCAGATTTTGATGGTAATGCAACGGGTAATATAGAGAGCGTTCAAGAGCCGACAGACAAATTTGGTGGAGGGTTCGATGCAATAGCAGGTGGACTAGAAGTAAACTCACTCAAGAGCAACCAAAATGGTAAGCTCAATGATATTGATGGTAGCAAAAATACCACGACTTTTGATGCTAAGTCAGGTTTAGATATTGTTTCAGGAACTGGTGATGCTCTAACTGGTTTATTTGGCATGGCTGGCAATGCGCTCAAGATTAGCCGAGATAAAACTGCTTGGGAAAATCTTGAGGCAGGTTATGGTTTTGTGGAGTCTTTAGGTAAAAGTACATCTGGGGCAACAAAAATTGTTGATTCGATCGCCAAAGCAAGTGGGGCTAAAGATGGAGTGGGTGAGTCTGATGTCGCAGGAAAAATTACAGGGGCGATCGCAGATGGTTTGAGCGGAGTCAAAAATGCGGCAATGGGAGTAATTGGTATTTATAAATTATTCAAATCTCAAAGCGATGAAAAAGGCAAAGATGCATTAGTTACCTTTAAAGCACTTGTTGAAGCCGCTGGCAGTGCAGCTAAAGTCGCAAAAAATGCATTTGACATTATTGGTAACGGCATCCCGATGTCCATTATCTATACAGTCCCTGCACTGGGTATAGCCGTATCAGCAATTAACTTGTTGATACGGCTATGGGATGCCATTAAAGCTGGCAATACCAAGAGTGATATGCTGGGAGCAGCAGATCCTCTAAGGCTAGACATCGCTTCTACATTAGGAGAGGGATTACCTAATGAAGACAACGTTGATAACTCCAAAATTTTTGATAAAGATAGACGTGGCACTTTCCCAGCTTACAAGACATACTTCCGCACTAAGAAACCAGTCCGAGAAGCAATTAAAGGAATAGCTACTTTTGCTCAAACTCAATTAGGATCAGTTGAAGTAGAGGATCAGAATTTACAATCTTCATATATTGGTCCAAAGACTAAGGACGAAACGGAACAACCAACAAAAGATGGTCATGCAGCAATCAAGAATCATATTGATTCAACGGCTTTAGATGGAGGAATAAAAGACAAGCTCAAAACTTTAATGGGACAGCCGAAAACAGTTGATGAACTCCGTGAAACGACAGTTAAGTCTCTTGCAGAAGTTGATCAAAAGATTGATACATACGAGTATGTTGACAAAATGTCTGAGATTAATCAGAAGCGTCAAGTTGGTGGATGGACTGACGTGATTTTAGAATTAGTCAGTATGGCTGGAGATATTGTGACTATTGCAGTGGGGGCAACTGGTATTGGGGCTGCTATTGGACAGGGTGTTAAAGCTGCTTCAGCAGGGTATAAGGTTGTGCATGGTAGTGCTAAGTTTGTCCAAAAGTTATATCGCAATCGAGGTAATGGCTCTGACAATAAATCTAGTATGAATAAACATAAAGAATATGCAGAACATGCTAGATTCGTTTATCAGCAAGTATCAACTCTCACTCCAGGGGATACTGTAAGAGAAAAGCAATTGGAAAAATATATCCGTGCAACTGGAGTAAATTATGGCATGTGGCTTGCAGTGAAACATAATCCACAAACTCAAGTAGAAATGCTTGTTGAGGCGATGAAACAGCGTTGATACATTGGGAAGATTTGGGAATAAACTTAGAGAATCACCATGAGTAATTTTATTAATCAAGCAAAAGACTTATTTGAACTTCAACAACTTGAGGCAGCGATTAAAGCAGAATTGGATTTGGATTGTCAGATCTTAGAGCGTTCAGTTGATACTCCTATTGATACCCTAGTTGTCAATATAGAAACAGATAGTCTGGGGCGATCGCGTATTGTTAGTATCATGTTTATTCCCCTTGATGATTCTGACGTTGAGACACTAAAGCTTTTGCAGTTTTACTGTGAAACCCCCATTTCTGTTGAATCTTCTTCAAACCGTGCGATTGTTGCAGAGTTATTAGCAGCTATTAATCTCAAAATTCCCATTGGCGCATTTTGTTTAAATGATCAGCATACAGTAACATTCAAATATGTTAATGCCCTAGGAAAGTTTAAAACGATTGATTTGGAAGAGTTTTTGGAAACTTTTTTATTATGGATGTTCGCACTTGATTCAATGAGTAGCTTAATTGAGTCAGTAGCTCAAGGAGAACAAAGTTTAGAATTGGCAATCAAGTTTTTGAATGAGTAAATCCTGTTAGAGCTATCAGAGATTGTGTAGTCGATCCAATTAACCTAATTTTTAGGATGTAACATTTTTAAATTGGCAACAGGCGATCGCCCAAATCGAAGGGTAATACAAAATACTGGCGATCGCTCATAGGAATACTACAAAATACTGGCGATCGCCCTGGTGATAAAATGAAGGTATGGATATTGTTTACCGCCTACAAGGTGTTGAATTTGAGTGGGATAGCAACAAAGCGCAAAGCAATATTGAAAAACATGGTGTTACCTTTGAAGAAGCCACAGAGGTTTTCTTTGACCCCTTCTACCAAACTGGCGATGCAAACCCTATCAATGCTTCTAGCACCAAACTACGCACTTTTATTATTGGGTATTCCCTTGAACAACGTCTGTTGCTTGTAGTTTATGTAGAACGTGGATTACGAACCCGCATTATTTCTGCTCGTCTTGCAACTCGTACAGAGAGAAAACTTTATGAACAATCCTGAAGAGGAATTTATATTACAAGTCCACCCACGTCCAAATGAAACAGTATCCCTAGAAATACCCAAAGATACTTTAGAATCTCTGAAAAAAATAGCAGACAGTCGAGATATGTCAAGGGATGCATTACTGAAATTTTATATTGGGCAAGGTTTACGCCAAGATGTCGCTAAGTTATTTTCTAACCGTGTGCTAGAGGCTACTGCTCAAGTTCTGGCAAAGCATATTCAATCAGAAGCAGAAATTTCAGATATTCTCCAAGAAATTCGCTCTCAAACTAATTTTTAGTCCGATGGGAAAATAAGACCAACATGAATTCAACAGCGATCGCTCGTTTAGGATGGTTAATGTGCAGCGATCGCAACTCCTAGACTAAAAAGAAGTATAAGATGCAGACTTTCAATCGTACCATTTTGCATACAGATAATTATTCAGAATATTTTGGTCTTTGCTCAGTAATATATTGTTGTTTAACAGAGCATTTACCGTGATAATTCGGTCAAAAGGGTCACGAGTTCAAGTAAGCATTAAACTCATGGTAATAATATCATGAAAGTTTTTGTTACATATCTTTAAATCAATCTGCTCGGACAAATTAGAAATAATCACATCCGGTTCAGATGTAATACGTTTTATCTCATATAAATACTGCAACTCTAGTCGAATAATTGCCGATATATAAACTTCATTGTCATTAATTAAAGTTTTAGCAATATCAGTTAATTTATCTGTCAAACCAGAATATAGCCATACTACTACATGAGTATCAAGATAAATCAATATTAAGCTCCTGTTCCCAACTAATATTCACTAAATCATCTGGATTTCCTGGAATAACATCAGGTTTAAAAGTCAAATTTTTCAGTTTATCTTTCTTTTCTACAGGAACAATTTTTAACAACTTGCCATTTTTGCTAATTTCTAATGGGATACCTGTTTCTAGAACCTCATCCAGTAGACGATCGATATTATTACTCAATTCCGTAAGTGTAACCTTCTTCATTGTGTTCCTTAAAGATTCACATTGCCTTATGAGTGTAGATATCATAGCAAAATTCTTTCTTAACCCTGAAATTCTAGAAGTCCTGAGCAGGGCGATCGCCACAATAGAAACATAAGGCAAAGCACTGGCGATCGCTCCTATGGATAGGACAAAATATCGGCGATCGCTCAAATCGCCTTAATTTATCAACCCGTGATTATACTGATTTTGTATTGCTTTATGTGTAAATAAAACACTCAATGCCAAAATAGAATGGTTATGGAGTTATCAACATATTTAGCAATATGCCAAAGCAATTACAGAAAAAAACTACTGAATCTCCAGCAAATCAAGCTCCTGAATCTACAAGCCATTTACAAACTCGACCCTTCGCTGATTCAATCACACAAACAGCCTCTGGAGTAGTTAGTAATGTTGGGCACAACTTCGGTAATATTGGGGTGCAAGCTTCCAGTAAGGAAGTAATACAGGCAAAAGGAGGCAAGGATGATGAATCAGTCGCGTCAGGAAGCGCTCCGGAAGCAGTTGCACAAGTAGATTTAAACCAACTGGCAAAGGATAACCCCCTGAGCTTTTTGAACAACCAATGTCAAGGTAAATGGGAAGAAGCTCGTCAATACTACCGTCAAGAAAAAATCACTAAGGAGACAATGCTATTCTTGGTTGATTTTCGAGGGCAAATGGTTGGAGATAAATCAAAATTAGTTCAGGAAGTTGTCGCTCAAACATCAGAGTATGTCAAAGCTAAAAATCAAAATTTAGAAAAGCAAAATGGCTTGGAAGCTGGTTCACTAGGAGAGCCAAAACCAGTTAAATTTAGCGCTCCAGGTAGTCAATCTCCGACTTCTGATATTGATTACAATCTCAAGGGAGATGGCACAGAATTTGCAGTGAAAATATTTAACCAGCTATTTAAACAGCAATTTGGCTATGAAGCTGGAACTTTCTTTGATGTGAATGTTTATTCAAAAGATTTTCTTCCTGACGTATTTAGCCCCGGGAATGATGTTGGTGTCAAAAAAAGTACTGCTAAGAAAAATCAAGAATTAATTGATAATTTCAATGACCCAGAAAAACAAAAAAATCTCTCGCCACAGGAAAAGGAAAAAGCTGAAAAATTAAAAAGCCAACAAGGAACAGAGAAAGATCCAACCAAAGTTAGAGCTGGAAAAGGAGCGAAAGAATTTGAACTACAAAGTGGCTTTGATGCTATGGATGTCATTGGACAAGAGATTTATTCTCTCGTAAAAATGCAAATGTATATGAGTATTGAAGAGTGGCAAGCCTATAGAATAAATGCCGTTGACGGATTAGGAGCAGAATCTCCCATCAAAAAAGAAATGGAAGAAAAATTTGACTATGCTGAAATGAAATATCGGAAATATCTAGAAACTATTGTCAAAGGAATAGATAAGAGTATTCCTCAAGATGAATTAAAAAAACTGAGTATTGCTCAACTCAAACAGAAGCGAGAAGAAGCAGAACATAAAGAATTTGATAAAACCTTGGCTGCCCATAACCGAGCTTACGAAGAAAAATTACTAGAAATAGAAGAATTACGTAATGAAATTAAAGTTATCAATGCTCAAATTTTGCAAAATCCCAAGAATGTTGAACAATTACAAGCACAAGCACAAATGCTGGCGCAAACTGTCAAAGCAATGATAAATGAATCATTAACCTATGCCAATGAAGCATATTTAACTGAAGGTGGTGTAGCTCACGTTGTGGGTACCAAACAAATTAAGGCAAATCTGACTTTTTCTGCCGATCAATATGTGCAAGCTTTTAATGAAAATATTGGTGATGCTTTTAAAGAACTGACTCGCCATGAAACTGATGGACATGGATATGCTGCGGTGAAAGCAGGTAAATATATTCATCGAGCAGCTAACGAAGCAAAACATTATGGACAACAGGCAAATGAGGATGTACAAAAGTTAGATCCCGATAGAAAAATGAATAAGTTAGGGAAAGAATTAGAATCTGTGAAGAATGCAGGAAAAGCTAGTGAAGCTAATGACACTGGCTTGCAAATTGTGAAAAAAATCTTGAATGTTGATCAGCCGAAAACTGACGATGTAAAACAAGAATTACAAGGTTTTGCTAAACGAGTTACTCAGAGTTATAACCTCAAAAAGCACAACCAAGAATAGCTATGATATTTACTTAATACAATAAGTTAAAGAGAGAGTAAAAAGTTGATAGTTACCCTCTCTTTTTATTCCGATAATTATAAATAGTAAAAATCTAAATACCAGGAATTTCTGACAACTCACATTCATACTCTTCCACAACAAAACCTGTGGCTTTTTGATACTCCTCTAAGGAAAAGTTGTAGCCATATTCCTGTGCCATTTTCACAAAATCTTCCACAGTCGGTGCTGTATTTAACTCCTCGCGGAGATTGGGGTTAACTTGTACGCTGCGGAATAATCTAGTTACTTCTTGAACTGCCATAATTTACTCCTTGTTTGTAAATATTTTTTATGACATTTGTCTAGGAAGAAATCCACCCTTTCACCTCTACATCCGTCAGGGGACGTTCCATTTTCATGTATTCGCTCTGGGCAGCTTGTAAAATATGTTCCATGCGAATGGGTTGCCCTGCTTGGGCGGCGATGAAGGCAGAATTCAGGGCAATGTTACGAATATTACCCCCTGCGACTTGCAACTTAGCGAGTTTATTGGGATCTAAACCCTCGGTGGGTGTATGGGAGGGGAACGATCGCCGCCAAATTTCTGCTCGTTGGGTGACATCGGGGAAGGGAAACTGGATGATAAACCGGATACGTCTGAGAAAGGCTTGATCGATGGAGTTTTTCAGGTTGGTGGTGAGAATCGATAGCCCTGGATAGGCTTCCATCCGTTGTAGTAGGTAGGCAACTTCCATATTGGCATAGCGATCGCGGGAGTCTTTGACTTCGGAACGCTTCCCAAAAATGGCATCTGCCTCATCAAATAGGAGAATCACTCCACCAGCTTCTGCCGCATCAAATACTCGTGCCAGATTTTTCTCAGTTTCCCCAATATATTTACTGACAATAGCACTTAAGTCAATGCGGTATAAATCTAATCGCATTTCCCGCGCCAGTACCTCGGCTGCCATGGTTTTTCCTGTACCACTTGCCCCAGCGAACAAAGCACTAATACCTAGTCCTCGTTGGCTTTTGCCCCCAAAACCCCAAGTTTGGTACACCTTAGTACGTTGTTGCAATTGGGCGGCGGCATCCCGTAAGACGTTTTTTTCCCGTTCTGGTAATACCAAGTCATCCCAATCAGCCGTTGAATCCATACGTTGGGCTAGCTCATCTAAGCGGGGGCGCGCTTGGGTGCGGCAAATTTCCCAAAGGTGGAAGGAAGAACTGTCAGATTGTAGCTTGGCTTGGGCTTTGAGGCTGGCGGCGCGGATGGCAACGGGGGTGAGGTTAAAGTGGGAAACTAGTAATTCTACCTGTTCTTCTTGGTGAGAAATACTGCAACCAATATCATTTAAGGCTTGATGCCATAGCAGACGCTGTTCCTCTGAGGTGGGACTATGGACATCAAAGGCAATCAGAGAACGATGTTTTTGCGGGTAGCGTTCACTACTGATGATAATTACAGGAGCATTCACACTGTCAAGAAATTGGGCGATCGCCATCTGTTGTTTAGCATCTAAGCTTCCTGGGTTGTCGCACTCCAAAACTAATCCCACACGATTGAGAGCAAATTCCCTCTCCCAGAGACATTTCACCAAGTTTAAATTGGCTGTATCACTGGGTAGGGATTCCACCGTCATTCTGTAGGGTGTGAAGTTAAGTTTCTGGTAACAAGCAGTGGCGATCGCCCTTTCTTCGCTACCATAATGACCACACAGCTGGAGAATTGGCAATAATTCCTCCTGCTCAGATGTGAAACTCCAGGTTTTCACCAATTCCTCAACGATTTGGCGATGGGATGGTACAAGTTCCCTAGTTTTCATGGGTGTGGCAATCGCAGCTAATCTGGGATCTAAATGAGCTACACCAGCCAGGTAATGCAAAATCGATTCATCAATTCGCAAAATACTACTAGTTAGGGCATTTCCCTCACCAATTTCGAGTAAATGCCAACGTCTTAAAGCTCCCTGGGGGGCGATCGCTCCCCACTCTGGTTGTGGTAACACAGCCAATGCCAAGCTAAAAGTTGGATAGTTTTGTTGGGGATTACCTGTGATTTCCGTATACAGGGAAGCAAAACGAGAATCTAATTCCACACCCGCACATAGGAGCAAAATATCTCGCTCAAAATCCGAGAGTCGCAAATTTTCACACAAACAGTCTAGGGATGGGGGTAAGGAGTCAAAAACAGCGAAATTTCTCTGACTTTCTCCCCCGACACTTCCCTCCCTACCGGTGTGCGACTCCAGCAAGGAATATAAACGCTGTAATTCCCCCACCAAATATTGTTGGTTTGCCCATTGCCACTCACTACTGGGTGTAATCACTTCTCTGACTCAGCAATTAAATCCTGTAAATAACTTTGTGCTTCCTGGGGTGAGAGTAACATCACCTCACCTTGACGTAAAATTTCATACCTGCCACCATGAAAACCATGACCAGCAATTAGTCCCATCGCAACTGCACGATTCCCTAATTCTGTCAAGAGATTGGTGCTAATCATTTCGCCCTGTTCTGCAATTTGTTGTCTTAGCATTTCTTCAGCATCCATAGTTGTGTGTTAAGGGGTCAATCGATACTCACCCTGGGCGAATGGAACCAGCCATAGGTGGGGCTAACTGTATCGTTATCCATCGTCAGCAGACTTTCTGCACCATCGATTTGTAAGCGCAGCAGGTATTCCGTGGGTTTGACTGCGGTGAGGGTGAAGTCAATGGTATCAACGTCAGAGTTGCGGGGGTTCGCTTCAAATTGATACCCCACTGTTTCCGTAGTAGACCATTCATTCATTATCAAGATGGCACGTTGTTTTTTGCCAACTACTACATCCACCTGCACTGATAGGGTGAGCGATCGCACTTCTTCCCCCAATCCCTGCAACTCAGTCACAGTAAATGTTTTGATGGTAGGACGCAGCACAAAGGGAGCAACATTCGATTCCACTGGGCGTTGCCCACGGTTTACTGTTGCGTCACCGATGGGAATACGATGTACTACCTGTAAACCTTGGACACCTGCGCGCAAAAAATCAATCGGGAGGTGAGCGAGGGAAAGGGAAATTAAGTTATCCGTGACTTGGGAGGGAGAAAGCTCAAATCCAGCAATTTTCACGAGAGTCTCATGACTAGCCAGATGTTGTCCGCGAATCGATAAACTACTATCAGCCAAAATTGGCTCTAGTTTACCGAGACTAGAAACCACTTGCTCGACTGTCGGACGTTGAGGGAAGGGAACCGCACCACCAATTTGCCGATTGGCTACTGGGAGCGATCGCCGCAATGATTCTTCCCCATCAATCATCATGACTGTAACTTTATATACTAAAGATAACAGGTATGGGGCTTGGAAAAATACTGACCAAACTTTAGATAGATTATCCAAGCTCATATCCACAGGGACTATCGCCAGATGCTGTATCTGCTGTGCCAAATTAGAATCTGCCAAAAATCGATAGGTTGGATCGCGGATAGCTTCCTCAATTAACTCCGGTGTAATTGTCGAGCGATCGTTAAAGGTGCGTGTCACACTCCCCAGTAATCTTTGGGGTTCTAGCTCCGTATCATTGCCGTAAAAACTGATAATGTAATACAAGTCTAAAGCTGTTTGTCGCTTGATAGGTGTGCCCTTGGAACGGAAATTAGACGTATCCGCATTATTCAGAGCCGGATTTCGCGCTACCTGGTACATATATAAATTTATACCCGTTTCCGGTGTTCCGTTACCAATATTTCGTGGTTGCACCGTTGTGACACGAACACCATCAATGTCAGATTGAACAGCAGCTTGCAAGATTCTCTGTAAAATTGCTGTCACCGTAGCAACAGCTAAATAATTACTCACGTACAGTTATTTTACTTAGATAAAAAGCTTTATATGTGTTCATTGTTGACAAATGCAAAATCAGCATTTATTGCCATTCCACTGTAACTAAGCAATTGATGATTGTCTATGGCTACCCTACCATTTTTACAACTCGGTAAAAACTTTATATTTGCCTGACTTGCACCTAGGTAAGTAGCCTCAAAGTTCTGTTTTTCCGGGCAATTACCTCAGTTAAAACCTGTAAATTCCGATTCATCACAACCATTAATTCAGTAATTTGCCAGGTATTAGAAAAAATTATGTAGCAAAATCTCGTAAATAACTGGCGGTTTAAAAAAAACTGTGCCATTTTGTACTAGGTATCACATAGATCAGGTCACAAAATTCAAACACCTAAGTAGTGATGGGAAAGCTTTACGAAGAGAAAATCATCACCTATGTGCTGACTATTTCAAGTAATTGATGGAAAACACTATTTACAGTTAATTGACTAAATATTTACCCATAGCCGAGATGCGTTCTGTATTTTTACAGATGCAGATATCTGCATTCTTGGCAAATCTAATCAGTAAATATTGACCTTATCTACCTCCCAAATCAAGCCAGAGTAAGTATTAAATACAAGCCAAACCCTTGTCAGAGTCCTAATTAGAATATTTTTCCTGTCTGTATCTGTTGATTTTGATTGCAGCATCACCCCAGACAGCTCCCACTGGAGCGATCGCCGCAGGCGGCTCCTACTGAAGCATCGCCCATCAAAGTCTCTATGTCACCGACTCCAAAATATTCATGCACAAGGTTGACAGTCTTGACTTCTCTCACATTGGCTTTATTCGGCGAAATCAACTATTTCAGCTAATCAACAAATATAGCCATTCCCCTTGGCTATAGAAGAGTTTTGATGCACTCATAACTCAGTGCATAGCACATCTCAATTCATGAAGGATGGTTACTAATGGCGTTAGATTACTTTGCTCCTGGGGTCTACGTTGAGGAAGTTGACCGTGGTAGTCGCCCCATCGAAGGCGTTAGCATGAGCGTTGCAGGTTTTGTCGGATTTTCCGAAGATGTCCGAGGTGACGCTGAACTCTTCAAACCTATGATGGTTACCAACTGGAGCCAATATCTCGAATATTTTGGCAAACCAGGTTCTGACGGTTTTACCGATTTCGACGCTTACCTACCCTTCGCTGTTAAAGGTTGGTTTGATAATGGTGGTGGTCGTTGTTGGGTTGTCAGCATTGGCACCAAACTACCTGGTTCTCCCACACCTGCACCAGAAGAATTTGGCACCAAGTTACTCACCTCTGGTGGCAAACCTTCCTTAATGTTCAATCTCCAGTTGCCAGAAGCAGAAGGCAACTTACCTGCCCTACCATCTGCTGGTGGACGCTTGATTGTCTCCATCATCGACAGTGAACCCAAACCCCTAGCTGAAGACGCACCAGAAGGTACAGAACCACCCATCAACACTGGTGAATACTTCTCGGTGGTTGTTCGTAACGGCGACCAAATTCTGGAACGCTACGACCACCTGACTATGAATCCCCAGGTGGAAACCGCAGTCGCTGACTACGCAGTTACAGCCCTAGAAACTTCCGAATTCATCAGCATTGCCAATATTTCCCAAACTGGACAAGCTCTATCCCGTCGTCCTTCTAACGGTTCCTACGAAATTGCTCCCCCTCCCTATGTTGCTCGTCAAGAACATATGGCACGGGATATGCAAGGTGCACGTACCGACAAAACCGGACTACAAGGTATCTTTGAAGTTGATGATGTCGCGATGGTCGCTTGCCCTGACCTGATGCGGGTTTACCAAGATGGCTTGATGGATTTGGATCAAGTTCACGGCATCATGGAAGCAATGCTGAGTATGTGTGAAAACTCCTTCCCTGGTCCTGCTTTCCGTATGGCTGTATTGGATGCACCCCCCGTCAAACCGGGCAAGAATGATAATAAGGCAGTCACCCCCGACCAACAAAAACCCCAGGATGTATATACCTGGTTGAAAGAATTTAATCGCCGCTCCATGTATGGTGCGTTGTACTACCCCTGGATTAAAGTTGCTAACCCTCGTAACGGTGGCAAACCAATCCTCGTTCCTCCCAGTGGTCACATGATGGGTCTGTGGTGCCGCACTGACCAGTCTCGCGGTATCTTCAAGGCTCCTGCTAACGACACTCCACGGGGTGTACTAGGTTTGGCATATGAAACTAATATGCGAGAACAGGAATTACTTAACCCTGTTGGTATCAACTGTATTCGTAACTTTGCTAGTTACAACCGGGGCTATAAAGTATGGGGCGCTCGTACCCTAGTAGAACCCGATAATATTCAATGGCGCTATATCAGTGTTCGCCGCTTGATTAGCTACATCGAAAAATCCATTGAAATTGGTACTCAGTGGGTGGTATTCGAGCCAAACGACATGGATTTATGGGAACGGGTAAAACGTACCGTCAGCAACTTCCTAGAGCAACTATGGCGTGAAGGTGCATTATTTGGTGGTTCTGCTGCCGATGCTTTCTATGTCAAGTGCGATGGTGAACTCAACACCAATGAAACCATGATGATGGGTCGTCTGTACGTAGAAGTTGGTGTATGTCCAGTTCGTCCGGCAGAATTTGTCATCTTCCGGATTAGCCAATGGGCACCCGGTCAATAATTAATTGCCAATTCAAAGTCAAGGGTTAACTCTTGATTTTGAACTCCCCCATTTTGGTTTTTCAAAGATTTGGAGAAAGTGAAAAATGCCCGAATTAAAACCCATACCTACTAGTAGATTCTATATTGAATTTGATGGTCTGACTGATAAACTAGTCAAAAGTGCTGCGGAATTTAGCTTTGATGGACAGACTACTGGTCACGAAAAACCACTAGCTTCTACCAAGGACGGAAAAACTCTCTGGCAAACGACATCCGGTGGTTTTAAGCAAAACCCTAATTTCACCATTGAGGTATATCTCAGTGAAGGCGATATGGATTTTTATAACTGGATGGTAGCTACCATGCCTAAAAGTGAGGGTGGTAAGGGTGAATGGGCAAAGAATCGCAAAAGTGGTGCCCTAGTTGCCTATGACAGTGATGATCAAGAAACTATGCGCTGGAAAATTACCAACGGTTGGATTAAGTCCTACAAGGTTTCAGAATTTGCTTCTGATAGCAATCAATTAGCTGTAGAAACTGTGGAAATTGTTTGCGAACAAATTGACCGTACAACTTAATAATTTATTTATTCTGGTTAGTAGGTGGTAATAATTTTACTATCTATATAGGAATCAAGCTCACAAAAAATCAAGGAATTTTCCCATGGCAAAAGGTGAACTATTAGCTAGCTCAAAATTTTTTGTTGATTTTGATGGTTTAGCCGATTTAGTCGTCAAGAAAGTTAGCGGTATTTCCATTGAATTACTAACTGCTGGTGACCAAACTCCCTATGGTGTCACAAAAGGCGGTAAATCTCAAATTCAAGCAACAGTAACTGGTACACAAAACGGTACAATTACCGTTGAATATGTGGGAACCGCAGGTGATAAAAGACTTTTCCAATGGTTTGAACAGTCTCACTCCCAACCAACTACTGGTGGTGGAACCCAAACCAAAGGAAAATTGAAAGATGGTTCAATCATTCTTTACAACCAAGGTGGAGATGAAGCTGCACGTTGGAATATGAAAGGTGTAATGCCTAAAAGCTATAAAACTACCAAAATGGAAGCAGGTTCGACTGAATTATTTATTGAAACTGTCGAGTTTGCTATGGAGTCATTGCGCCGAGTTAAATAGTTGGAAATTTATGGCTAATTGCTAATTCACTCATGAAATCATATATAGCATGAGATAGGCTAGCCCATGGGGAAAGTCGAGTGGTGACAGGGAACAGAGTTGAAATTATATCTATATAAATATTTGATAATTTCGTTGCTTCCTAATTCCTTCAGCGATTGCTATAATATGTCGAATTAGCAATTAGCTTTTCATCTAAAATTATCAAGAGTTTTGTGAAAGATAACGATTACGAAATTTTAACTTCTTCTAAGTTTTATCTAGAAATTCGTGTTGATGGTAGTGACGATCGTATTGATGGTTACTTCATGGAATGTTCAGGTTTTGAACGCAGTCAAGATGTCGTTGAGTTTTGTCAAGTAACTCCCCAAAAGTGGGGTAAAAATGCTTCGGCAGTCGGTCGGATGATGCGGACAAAAATGCCTGGTAATTCCCAAAGCGGTAACTTGAATTTACGTCGTGGGATGACTATTTCTAAAGCTGTATGGGATTGGTTTAATGCTGTAGAAATGGGGAATTGGGCAAAGCAGCGCCGCAATGGAGATATCACTCTCTATGATCAGAGTGGCACAGAAAGGGCAAGATTTAGATTTTTAGGAGCATGGCCCAGTAAATATAAAATTACGGATGTGAAAGTTGATTCCTCAGACTTTGAAGTCGAAGAGATAGAATTGGTTATTGACGAGTTTCAACGAATTAAATAGTATTGAGAAGAAGTTGTTTTATGAATTATGAAAAGAGAGTATGATTCTCATCATTATTGCATGAGGCATGAGATAATTTTCTGAAATTAATCTTGTATTGCTCTCAGTTGATATTTCATAAACCCTTGTGGCGTTATTTTCATAACGTCTAATTTTGTTTATCAGTTTTCAACAATCAGCAGATTTCAACTATGCAAACAGAATTTGAATTTACCTTACCAAAAGGTTATGTTGACCATGATGGGAATATTCACCGTAAAGGTGTGATGCGGTTGTCACGAGCAATTGATGAAATTGTCCCTTTACGTGACCCTAGGGTAAAGTCAAATCCAGCTTATGCAACAGTAGTGATTCTTTCACGGGTAATGACTCGTTTAGGAGCGTTGGATGAGGTGACACCAATGGTAATTGAGGATTTATTTGCCTGCGATTTAAATTATCTACAAAAGTTTTATCGTCAAATTAATGAATTAGATTTGCAAGTTACAGAAAAAGAGATTGCACAAGTATCCTAAATATCGCTTTTGTTAATTTGCTATTTACGGAAAAATAGAAGGTGAGAGGTGAAAATATAATTTTGAGTATTGGTGATATAAATTCGTGATAAACTCAGCTTGATTTTGACTGAGAGTATCATGGATTTTTTAGATGATATTTATTTTTTCAGAACAATCTTGAGTTATGTAATTGTGAAGTTTGACTATAGTCACTATTCTTAACAAGAGTTGTATTAATCCAGTTGTGGTGTTATTTTTGGCTAAATTATTGGTATGTTGACAACAGAATTTGATTTTTTTCTCCCCCGTGGCTTAATAGATGAAAAGGGAAATATTCATCGTCATGGGGTAATGCGTTTAGCAACGGCAAAGGATGAAATTGCCGTCAGTAAAGACCGAAGAATACAGGATAGTACAGCATATACAGCGCTGGTAATGTTATCACGGGTGATTGTGCGGCTAGGTGATTTATCTCAGTGTTCACCAGAATTATTAGAGAATTTATTTAGTTTAGATTTAGGGTATTTGCGGGAATTTTATAATCGGATTAATCAGCAGGGAAATATAGATATTCCTGTCCACTGTCCCCAGTGTAATCATCGTTTTCAGACAGAATTAGTATTGTCGGGGGAGTCATAAGCTACCCCTTGGAACAGTTACACGAGGAGGTAGCTTGTATTGCATTTGAGTTTAACTGGTCACTAGGAGAAATTCTCGATTTAGAACATGGCGATCGCCGTCGTTGGGTACAGGAAATTGGCAAAATTCGAGAAATGGGAAATAGGGGTTAAATATAGGCAATATTATGAATCAAAAATCTGAACTCAAACAACTAGCTGAACAGATTTTGCACGATCCAGTGATGCAGAAAAAGCTTGGCGATCGCGTCTATGAATTATTGCGTACAGAACTACGTCAACTTCAAGAACGCTCCCAAGGATACGGAACTAGATATTAAACAATTATGCAAAAGCAAGAAAGCACGTCTTTTGGACTCAATTTAGTCACAGCTAACCGTTTTTATGTGGGAATGGAAAGCACTATTTCTGCTTCCTTTAGTGAGTGTCAAGGATTAGGTGTCAAAGTTAAATATGAAACATATCAAGAAGGTGGAGTAAATGACCAACAAAGAATTTTTCTGGGGCAATCTGAGTTTTCTGAAGTGACACTAAAACGCGGTTTAAGCGATGATTTAGTATTTTGGCAGTGGGCATCTCAAGTCATGAAACCTGACAAGAGTAAGGCAATAGAACGACGGAATATCAACATTTTAGTATTCAACCAAGCAGGTGAAACTATGCAATGTTGGACACTAATTGGAGCAGTACCCGTAGGTTGGAAAGCACCCAGTCTCACAGCAGATTCTTCTAGCGTAGCCATTGAAGAATTAACTCTCGCTTATGAGGGTGTTAAAATTGCCAAATCGGGTACAGCTTCTGCAACTTCTTTAAAAGGTCGTCAGAACGGATACTTTGGTAGTAATTAATAAAAGATGTCAGAATCTACAAATTTGCAGACAGAAAACGCCGAGAATCTAGGTATAAAAGACCCAATATTACCAGCAAAACCCTTGGGTCAAACAACATTAACCCCTCAATTTATCGTTCCCTTAGGAACACAGTCAATATCTATTTTAGACCAAAATATTTTTAGCCCTAAATTAGAAAACAATGACGTATTAGGGGGAGATTTCCAAGATTCTCCATTTTTTTCTGACTACCAAGTACAAAAAAATGTAGATAATTCCTTACCACAAACAATTACAAATAATCCGAATAATTTTAGTGCAAATATAGTCATTCCTAATGCAGAAAAGGGAAATACAGAATTTGTAAAAGTTCAATCTGATGAAAATCAATATCCATCTTCAAAAATAATTAATCCTAAATTCAATTCAGACAATAATAGTGAATTACTAAAGGAATCAATTATATCTAACACAGATAATTCAATTAATGATATAAAAGCTAATGCTATAATTTCATCCGCAGAAACAACAAATACTTCTCAACAGAGTAGATACGTCAACGATTTCCACCAAGAGAATCAAGATATTGGAGAAAAAATTAATCTTAATTCTCATTTGCAAGCATCATCAAAATCTCAAGATTTATTAAATGATGATTATACATCTTCAATACCTAAGGATGTATTAACTTCAGATACAGACTTAAATATTCAGCTATTATCTGATAATTCTATCACACCGGATAATTATGTATTAAGTGACAAATCAGATAATAGTCTATCAGCTATCAATTATCCAGAAATTACACCAAGTAATCAAGTTTATCACGCACAATATCATAATTCAAATTTAGTCAATAAATCGGAAGCTAATTTTGTTGATAAAGATAATATCATAGATACTTCAGAGAAAGATAAGTTACAAATAAATTCTCCAGAGATACTGAGTACTGAACAGTCAAATATTGTAGAAAATAACGACAATATATCGCATAATTTATCTAGCAACATTCAGAAACAGTCCTTGGATTTGGATAATCAGCATACAAATCATAAATTGCTTGTAGAACCATCAAATACAATAATTGATAATCTCAGTAGCTCTGAATCTGAGAATTATAGATATTTTACTTCAACCGATAAACCTGGTATAAAAAGCTCTATCTCAGTATCACCTATTACCAGTAATTCGATACAGGAAAATAGTTCATCAATTCAAACGTCAAAGATATCCAATATTTCTCAAGCAGTTGAATCTCCAGAAAATATTATCAATCAATCATCATTGACTTATAACAATGAAGCATTAGGAGAAATCCATCATCATATTAATATTCAGACAAAGCAAGAATCTTTGCTTTTAACAGATACAAATCATCACCAAGGATATGTGCAATCATCCGATATCCCATCAGAAAAACTCAATTCCAAAATATCATTAGAAGATTCTGGCAACCATCAGCTATCACCTCTAACTCAGGAAACAGAAAATCATCCAACCCTATCTCTAGATACAACTCATCCTTTAATAGTACAAAGTAAACCTCTAAATCACCAAGAAGCTAATATAAATCAAGAAGTTAATTCACCGGACAATATTCAAAAACAAGTATCATTAAATAATCAAGAAAACAATTTACTTCCTCTAGAAAAATTTCATTCGCCAAATTCTGATATTTCAGAAGTCTTTGGAGAAATATCGAACGTGAATGCAGAGAATTTCAACTCTGTTACAGACACTAAAAATTATTCTCCTATCTCTGATACTGTACAATCCATTCATTCAATAGATAATCTAGAAACAAAATTCGTCAACAAAAAAGAAAACAACATACCGAATATAGATATAACTGCTAGGTTGTCTTCTGAAAAAGAAATAAATGCAAAGCAGGAAAATCCTAATTTAACCTCAAATGTTTCTGAGTCTATAGGTGAATATTGGGAAGAGCAAGGAATTATATCTTCTAATTCGATAGAATCGCTTAACGAAATAAATTCTAGTATTCCATCCCTGAATCATGAGACTTTTAATAGTAGTAATACAGATGAAAATGATTTTTATCAAACATCCAGTTTAAAATCAACTATTGCACGAAAAGAATTAGATTTTGTGACAGAGAATTTCTCTTCAGAACTTACTTCAGATATAACTATAGAGAACAACAATATCTCAAAAAATAATTTATCAAATAGTATTACAGATAGTAAGGAAAAGACTCTTATCAATAGAGAAGAAAGTATCACACCAATTCGTCTATCGATTCAGAGGGATGAGAATGAAGATGCGAATAACTCAATCAGTCAGCTATCCAATCAAATAAACCCCATTTCTCAAACCAATTTTTTGGATTCTATACAACAGTACTCTGAGATAAAATTGCCGGAGAGTACGGAAGATATAAGCAGTAAGCATGAATTATCAAATTTACTCCCAGATTTACAAGCAAAATTCACGCAAACACCGCAGATTTCCTCTTCTGACAATTTCCATATAGATGAAAGTTTTAGTGAGACTCTTGATTTGAAAGAAGATGAAGAAAATATATTTAAAAATATACAAATACATGCAAATAATTTCTCAAGTTCGCAAACAGAAATAAATTCCGAAAAAGCATCTACTCCTGAGACTTCGACAATAATTCAACAGCAGTCAGAAAATCACAATCTCTCTACCCCCACTCCAGAATTATTACAGGTAGTAAAAACTGATAACTTAGCTAGTCAATTTCAACAGGAGAATATTTCTAGTGCTGAGAGAGGTGCGGATGAAAGCTTACAGATGAAGTCAGTAAATGAAAATGTATTCCCATCTACTCCATTGAATGAATCGATATTACCTCTCTCACAGAATTTAAATGTAGATTCGACTAATTCATTTTTAAGTGAAGAAAATTATTCAATTAATAAGGAAGAGATTAATGAATTTTCATCTCAATTAGACTTTAGCAATTCTCCTGAAACAAACGAACATATTATTCAGACATCACTGGATTCAACAATAGGAATAGATTCACAATTTATAAATCATCAAAATACAGATTTAACTACTTCCAGAACTGATTCACAGATAAAAAATAATGTATCAAATGATATTAATATTTTCTCGATAGATGTAGATTTATCTTCCGACAATTCATTACAGAAACAGCAACAGATTGCATCAACATATCAAGATGATAATGTTGCTATAACTCCACATCCAGAAAATACACTAGAATCAAATACACCAATTGAGAATAGTCAAAAATACTCTCTAGATAGTGAGTTATTAAAACAGTCGCAAAATAATCTGATTCAACCTCAAACAGAAACAACAAATATAAGTCATCTCAACTCTGATACAATACTCACTGATATTCCTGCTGCTGTACCTACTCCTTTGAAAGATGATAGTCAGGAAAATGTACAAACATCTGCAAATGATTTCTCAAGTTCACAAACAGAAATAAATTCCGCAAAAGTATCTACTCCTGAGACTTCGACGATAATTCAACAGCATTCAGAAAATCACAATCTCTCTACCCCCACTTCAGAATTATCACAGGTAGTAAACACTGATAACTTAGCTAGTCAATTGATTGCGGGTTATGAGAGAGATTCACAGAAAATATTACAGTTGAAGTCAGTAGATGAAAATGTATCCCCATCTACTCCATTGAATGAATCGATATTACCTCTCTCACAGAATTTAAATGTAGATTCGACTAATTCATTTTTAAGTGAAGAAAATTATTCAATTAACAAGGAAGAGATTAATGAATTTTCATCTCAATTAGACTTTACCAATCCTCCTGAAACAAACGAAAATATTATTCAGACATCACTGGATTCAACAATAGGAACATATTCACAATTTATAAATCATCAAAATACAGATTTAACTACTTCCAGAGTTGATTCACAGATAAAAAATAATGTATCAAATGATATTAGTATTTTATCGGTAGATGTAGATTTATCTTCCGACAATTCATTACAGAAACAGCAACAGATTGCATCAACATACCAAAATGATAATGTTACTATAAATCAACCTTCAGAAAATACAGTAGAGTCGAATATACAAGCTGAGAATATTCAAAAATATTCTTTCGAGAGTGAGTTACTAAAACAGTCGCAAAATAATCTGATTCAACCTCAAACAGAAACAGCAAATATAAGTCATCTCAACTCTGATACAATAATGACTGATATTCCTGCTGCTGTACCTACTCCTTTGAAAGATGATAGTCAGGGAAATGTACAAACATCTGCAAATAATTTCTCAAGTTCACAAACAGAAAGAAATTCCGAAAAAGTATCTACTCCTGAAACTCCAACGATAATTCAACAGCATTCAGAAAATCACAATCTCTCTACTCCCACTTCAGAATTATCACAGGTAGTAAACACTGATAACTTAGCTAGTCAATTTCAACAGGAGAATATTTTTAGTGTTAAGAGAGGTTCAGATGAAAGCTTACAGATGAAGTCAGTCAATAAAAGTGTAAAGATAACATCTAAATCAAATAATGATATTTCGCTAAAATCTGAATCCAATGATGATATTACTTTAGAATTAAATAGACAAGATTTAGCAGCTAAGATTGATGAAACAACTCTCAAAAAAATAATTCAAACAAAAGATAATTTAGATAATTCATCATTAAATGATATAACTCAACCTTCAGACAATACAGTAGAGTCGAATATACAAGCTGAGAATATTCAAAAATATTCTTTCGAGAGTGAGTTACTAAAACAGTCGCAAAATAATCTTATTCAACCTCAAATAGAAACAGCAAATATAAGTCATCTCAACTCTGATACAATACTCACTGACATTCCTGCTGCTGTATCTACTCCTTTGAAAGATGATAGTCAGGGAAATTTACAAACATCTGCAAATGATTTCTCAAGTTCACAAACAGAAATAAATTCCGAAAAAGTATCTACTCCTGAGACTCCAACGATAATTCAACAGCAGTCAGAAAATCACAATCTCTCTACTCCCACTCCAGAATTATCACAGGTAGTAAATACTGATAACTTAGCGAGTCAATTGATTGCGGGTTATGAGAGAGATTCACAGAAAATATTACAGTTGAAGTCAGTAGATGAAAATGTATCCCCATCTACTACATTGAATGAATCGATATTACCTCTCTCACAGAATTTAAATGTAGATTCGACTAATTCATTTTTAAGTGAAGAACATTATTCACTCCATAGGGAAGATAGTAATGAGTCTTCATCTCAATTAGACTTTACCAATCCTCCTGAAACAAACGAAAATATTATTCAGACATCACTGGATTCAACAATAGGAACAGATTCACAATTTATAAATCATCAAAATACAGATTTAACTACTTCCAGAGTTGATTCACAGATAAAAAATAATGTATCAAATGATATTAGTATTTTATCGGTAGATGTAGATTTAGCTTCTCAAAATTCATTACAAAGACAAAATCACAAAACTGAATTACAACATCAAGAGGATGATGCTATTTTCTCCTCTTCCTTATCTGGTGTAGAGAAGAATAATCTAGATGAAAATATAAATTCTGAGAAATCTGTACAAAATCAAACTTTAATTGAATCTGAATATGAATTTAACAACTCATCCTTAGGCATATCTTTATCAGAAATATCACCTCAATCAAATATAGTAAACAAAAAAAATACTTCTCAAGTCAATCAGGATATTTTATCTGATGATGAGAATCGCTCTTTTGAAGGAGAAAACCTTATATCAAGAGTTGTGGATTCGCATAACAACATTATTACAACAGGTGATAATATTAAGTCATCAGATATTAATCGAAATACAAAAAACTATGAGATTTTAGAATCTATACCAGAATTACAACTCAAATCTTTGGATGAATTAAGGGATAGTCCGGAACCTCAAGGAAGTATAGAGACTCAAGAGAATATAGTCGCTTCACACTTCGGAGCAAAAACAACAGAAAAAGTACAATTAAACTTAGATACGGCAATTTCTCCAGATGTGAATCTTCATCTGAGTCGTGAATCTGGTAATGATATCCTATCAGAGCCAAATGTACAAAATTTTGTAGATATCAATCTTATTCAGTCTCAGGAAGAGAGAGAAATTACGAATCATATTGTTTCAGATAGAGAAACTGCTAATACTTATGCTTCTAAATCCCTGGAAAATGACGATAAATTAAAATTCATATCACAGTCAGGAGATAATATCATTCAACCTCATGGAGAAGTAGCAAGAAATAATCCTGATATTTCTATTTCTCCATCTTTAGCAAAACCAAATAATTCAGAATTCATATCGCAGTCAGGAGATAATCTAATTCAACCTCAGGGAGAAGTAACAAGGAATAATCCTGATATTTCTATTCATCCATCTTTAGCAAAACCAAATAATTCAGAATTCATATCACAGTCAGGAGATAATCTAATTCAACCTCAGGGAGAAGTAGAAAATATAAATGATATTATTGATGACGAACTAGTTACTGATATTTTCGTATCAAAGCCTCTGACGAGTCAAGATACTGCCAATATACAGTTATCTCCTTTGCATGAGAGTATTAATAACCAAGATAATAAGATTTCAAATGAACAAATAGATTTCTTCGTTGCGAGAAAGGTTGATGGAGAAAAATCTCAAGAAACAGTTCAAAGCTATTCAGAAAGTGAATCTTCAGAAATTCAGTTGCCAACAGTCTTAGAGAACATTTCAACTTTTAACTCTCTCCAAAATTCACAAGCTTGGAATTCCTCATTTATCAGTAAAGATATGACAAATTCTGTTCGTAAAACTCCCATTGAATCTATGCCAAAATCAAGGAGTATTAATAATTCAGAATGGTCTAGTTTTAATGACTTAGTTCGTGGTCAAAAAGCACCAGCTAAACGTCAATCTCAAGAGAAGACATCTTCCCATCAAAGTGAATTAGTACAATTAAAAGAAGATAATATATCCATCTTTAATAATTATGATATTCAAAGAATGACTGATGATAACAATATTCCCAAACAAGAAGAGCAAGCAGGAGATGTTTTCGAGAAGCTAGCGCAGGAAATGTATTTACAATTACGACAACGTTTAAAGATAGAAAAAGAACGTCATGGAAAAGGTTATTAATTAAGTTGAAATGAGAAAAATTACATATTTGGAGGATGAATAAATGTCATTAGTAAAAGCTCAACTGATTTCTTCTGATGGTGGTGGTACGATAGAATTTATGTTTAACCCTAACCAGTTAGCTTTTTCTCAGCAAATTCGATTGACAAGTAATGAGGGAGCAAGAACTGGTAGAGGATTACCAAAAGTTAACTTTGCGTATCCAGAACCCTGTACACTGAGTATTAAAGATATTATTGTTGATACTTATGAAGAAGGTGGTGGGAAAAGTGTAATTGCTTATATCAAGCAGTTTGAAAAAGCTTTGAATTTTCTCGAGAGTGGAGAAAACAAGCAAAAACGTCCTCCGACTTATGTTTTTACTTGGGGAGAATATCAGTATATTCGGTGTTTTATCACTAATCTTTCTTATACATTAACCATGTTTTTATCTGATGGTACACCTGTACGAGCAAAGTTGGATTTAAGTTTGCAAGAGATTGATGAGTCAACTTCGCAACCAGGTATGGGTTCTCCAGCAAAAGTCGATCGCGGTGGTGATAGTCGCAGTAGTCGTTTGAGCTAGGGGAATATATGGTATAAAATCTTTCTTTAAATTAATATCAAATTTCTATGTCTGGTAGTTATACTGCTACTCCCATTCTGAAGATAGACGGAAAAGCTGCTGATAGTAATCTCCTAGATGATATTTTGCAAATTTCCATCGAAGAAAGTCTGCATTTACCGGGGATGTTTACTTTGCTGATTCGCAATGATTATTTTTCTACCCGTCAGGGGGAAAATCCTTGGTTGTATGACAAGACTTTCACCATCGGAAAATCGATTGAGATTGGTTTTCAGTCTAGTACCACTGGAAGTACGGAGTTTAAAGACGAAACTGAAGTGACTTTGCTTCAGGGGGAAATTACTGCTATTGAAGCGCAGTTTAATCCGGAATCTCAAGCACCGATAATTATCAGAGGTTACGACGTGAGTCACCGTTTACACCGGGGACGCTATAATCGTTCGTTTCAAAATATGACAGATACGGATATTGTCAAACGGGTTATCGGTGAAGTGGGAATTAAGGCAGGTACTATTGATGATACTGGGGGACCCTATGGTTTTGGCGATCCGGTGGGGTATATTTTTCAAGAGAACCAGACAAACATGGAGTTTCTGCGGGAACGAGCAGCTCGTCATGGGTTTGAATTATTTGTGCAGGATGGTAAGCTAAATTTCCGTAAGCCTGTGGCTGATAAAACTTTAAACCTCAAGTGGTTAAAGGATATTTCTAGTTTTCATGTTCAGGTTAGCAGTGCGGAACAGGTTAGCTCAGTGGAAGTACGGGGATGGGACTATCAAAAGAAACAAGCTATTGTCTCAACAAAAAGTAGTCAAACTGCACAGGTAGTGACAGAGATTGATCAGGGAAGTGGGAAAAAAGTCAGTACTGCTTTTAAAGGTAGTCCGAAAATGATTGTTGTCGATCAACCTGTATTTTCTGAGAAAGAATCGGAGGCGATCGCCCAAGCTTTATATAACGAATTATCGGGTGAATTTGTGCAAGCGGATGCGAAAGGGGAAGGAAATCCCCAAATTCGTCCGGGGAAGGTGATTAAACTCACAGACATGGGTAAGTATAGCGGTAGCTACTACGTCACAGAAACCCGTCACGTTTTCCAAAATCGAGTTTATACTACGGAGTTTAGTGTACGTGGGTTACGGGGTGATGACTTACTTTCGATTGTATCTTCCCAACCCCGTCTGCAACCTGGACAAACCATGCTGATTGGGATTGTCACAAATAATAATGACCCAAAAAAATGGGGGAGAGTGCGACTTAAATTTCCCACCCTGACGAACGATCATGAAAGCGACTGGGCAAGAGTTGTTACAACCGGAGCTGGTAATGACCGAGGTTTTGACTGTCTCCCAGAGGTGAATGACGAGGTGTTAGTGGGGTTTGAACATGGTGATATTCATCGTCCCTTTGTGATTGGTAGCGTTTGGAATGGTAAGGATGCGCCACCTGTGGCAGTCACTGAGTCTGTGGTTGATAGCAAAGTCAGATTACGTACCTTTAAAACCCGTACAGGTCATACGTTACAGTTTGTGGAAGAGGATAAGGGAAGTAGTAAAAAAGGTGTCTATCTGAATACAGTGTATGGTCACAAATTAGACATGAATGATACTGACCAGGTAATTAATCTGCAAACGAAGGGTAATCATCTTGTGACTGTGGATGACAAGAATAAGAAAATAGAAATTAAAACCAGTGGTGGTAATGTCTGTAAAATGGACGACCAAGGAAGAAAAATTACTGTCAGTGCGACTGGGGAAATTGAAATGACTGCTTCTCAAAAAATCACCTTGAAAGTCGGTGGTAGCAAAATTGAAATCTCTGCATCCAGTATCACCTTAAGCATGGGTAGTAGCAAAATTGAACTTGGTGCATCGGGGATAGATATTAAGTCTTCAGCAATGACAAATGTTCAAGGTACAAGTACAAGTGTCAAAGGTAGTGCAAATGTGACAGTTTCTGCACCTATGGTTTCCTTGGGATAGGGAGCAGGGGAAGAAAGAGTTTGAGTCTTATTTACTTTTCTTTACATAGTTTGGTTTTATTGCACTGACTTGCTTAATGTGGTGAAGTAATAGTTCAGAAACTTGGATTGGCAAATTAATCTTACTACTCCTTACTCCCTTATCCCTTCTCCTTATCCCTCTTTTGTTACTACGAGGAGAGAAAAAGATAGTCCCTACTCTGAAAGCTAAACAAAATAATGGATTGTGCGATCGCATCCTAATTTTGTCATCTAAATCGCCTTGTTGAAAATAGACGTAAAAATAGGGGTTTAAGATTATTATCTTCCTAAAGTAACAAAAGAGGGATTACTCCCTACTCCCTACTCCCTACTCATTATCAGGAGATAAGTAAAAAATGCCACAACAAGTTTGTATGGGTGCTTCTTTACAGTGTGTGCCTTTTGGTACTGCACCAAGTTCTTTAATTGTGATTCCTAAGGGTACACCTGTCATGGCAAGTGGGATGTTAGCCGCTACAGTCATGGATTTTGCACCGATCGCCAATATTTTACCCTTCGGTATGTGTACCTCCTTATCTAATCCCATAGTTGCATCAGCTACCGCCGCAGCCCTAGGAGTACTGACTCCAATGCCATGTATTCCTGTACCCACTGGACCATGGAAACCAGGAGCAATGAAAGTTAAAATTAATGGTATGCCTGCACTGCCGAATACAGCTATTTGTAATTGTGCTTGGGGTGGGGTGATTAAGATTAATTATGCCGGACAATTTAAGGTGAGTGTGACTTGACAAGGGTATGATATTTAACATATTGAAAGCGATCGCCTACCGAAAATCTGGCTTTTGTGCTTGTGTGACAAAATTTTCCTAGAATCGGGCGATCGCCTTTGCTGTCTGGTTGGATTCAGCAATCCCTAATTACGAATGATTTTCATTACTCCAGTGGAACTAATCCCATCTCACCTAACAAACGTTGTCCTTCCCTAGTTTTCAAGATAGTAGCAAATTTTTCACCGATCGCCGGACGATTATTATCCCGTGGATAGATAACAGCGATCGCGTACCCTAGAGGATAACGTCCACTTCTAATTGCTGCTGCATCTGGATGGTAGTTTCCTTTGCGATCGCACAAGTCTGTACTGGGTTCTATGGCTTTACCATTCTTAAATACTAAGGGTTGGACAGGATTTTTTCCTGATGTTTGCAGTGCTAAAGGATACACAGAACATTGACTAGTAATTTTTGCCAGGGAACTAAAACCGATCGCCCCAACTTTGGCAGATTCAAAATCTCGAATCACTGTCCGCATCATCTCAAATTCCGGTAAAGATAAAGACTGACTCTCCTCATTTCCGGGTAAAACCTTCTGCTGGAAGACTTCCATCGCTTCTTTATTGTCGGGAGTATAGGTTTTCACTGGTAGGGTAGAATTCGTGAATTCCTGCCAGTTATCCACCCCTTTACCGTAGAGTTGTTGTAATTGTGTCAGCGTCAATTTGCCTTGGAGTTGCTCCGGTAATCCCTTCTCTCGTTGGGAATAACTAAAGGATACAAATACTGCCAATCCATCGTAGGCAATTTCCTGAGCTTGTAAATCTGAAGGTAGGGGGTGAATTAAGGGAGCGATCGCAAACGCAGCTTGTCCATTTCTCACCTTGGAGATCGCCTCATCCGTCGATTCTGCGGGTTCATAGATTAATTGTAGTTTTGGTTGGGCAGCTTGTAAGCGCTCCTCTAGAGTTTGCCCCTTCTGAATCAAATCTCGTTGCTGGAGGATGTAATGCCAAATACCCTGATTCGTGGCGGTATAAGCAAATTTACCCGGAGGAATCGCCCCCACATCCTTTAAACAACATACCTGGGGTGTTTTCGCTGCATTACTTAACTGCGGTTTGCCAAATAACAACCAAGCAAGCCCCCCAATCACACCCAAACCTAAAGCACCTAGAAGTAAAACTTTGACGGGAATTTGTGGTTTGCTGGTAGTCACCTCCCCTTCCTCTGTCACATCTGCGGCAGAAACAAACTCTGGTTGAGGTAACTTTAATAACTCTTTCCTTGCGACTTCCGCATTGACAAAAGGCATCTCAATCTGCATCAACCGCAGAATAAAAGCTTTGAGATGGGGTTCCACACCCTGCCAATGGGACTCTTGCCGAGGATCCAAAGGTTCTCCTTCTTCAGTAATTACCCTACCAGTCAGGAGATAAAAAGCCACATAACCCAGAGAAATTAAATCGTGATACTTTTCCTTGACAGTCGGTTTCACCAAAGGCAAAAATAACTGTTCCCAAACTGCCAAATCACAGAAATAGAGATAAAAATCCAGATTTTTCTGCCCCTCTACAGGTACAAACTCATCCGCACCACTAGCAACTAATAACAAATTATCCAAGCTGAGATTACCATGAGCAATCCCATCCTGAACTTGCCCAGAGGGAAACCGAAACTTTTGCCCATGGAGAAAGATTAAGGTTTGTAATCCTTGATTCAATACCCAACGCACCTGAAGGGATGTCATTTTTTCCCTAGTCAGATAACTATTCAAAGTCGGATTCAGGTAACGTTCATCCATGACGAGGTAACAACGTTCCTCAATATCATCGACAATTGCTTCCAAGGGTTCGAGTAAGCGTAAATCTTGACTTCTTCCATCCGCTAAATCAACACCAGCAACGCTCTGAAAAATTTGCTTTTGTAACCGTGCCTCACCTGCATTAAAATATCTCCCCGGTAGCAAATATTCCTTAATTACCACAGGTAGATTCATTCCCTGTTGAGTTGCACGGTAGAGTCTTCCCAAACCCCTCCTACCGATATAATCTTCAATTTGATAGGTTCCCAACTGCCCGCGAATCTCAGCTTTTTCCGGCAATAACGTGGGAAAACCACAGGAATTACAAGCTTTTAGCCTTATTTCATCCTCACCACAAGCTTTGTCACATCTCAGAGGATCCCCAGACAAACAACGATAACGCTGATAGGGTGAATCCCCAAAGTGTACACCTGCGGCAGTTGGTAAGGGAGCGATCGCCGTGACAACTTTCTGAGAATCAACTATTGGCTCTGGCTCCGGAAATAATTCCCCCTGTATTTCCTCTAAAATCGGCTGAAGCCAAGCATACTGTTTCTTGAACTTTTTGAAATAGTTATACTTCTCTAACCGTCTGTCGAGGGGAAACCGCTTGAGATAACTCTTTAACAGTACCTGGGGAATTTTTTGTATAGCCATGAAATTTTTCTATAAAGATAAAAATAGGTATCAATCACTGCCAAGCTTAACCGCAATATTACTGTTATAGCCGGGGAAACTGGAAGAGATAAGAATTAACCAACTTTGGGGGTTTAAGTAAAGAGCTTATATAAGCAGCGTGTTTTGTATCGGGGTTTAAATCCCCGTCACAAAACGTAATTACGTTAGCGTTAGCTCCCCCGCATTACGAATTACGAATTACGAATTACGAATTATTTTAATGACTCACTCCTGACTCCCCTTCTCCTTCCCTTGCTCCTGCATAACTACTTTCAATGTTGCCTTTGCCAGACTTTGATTGGGGTTGAGTTTTAAAGCAACTTGTAAAGCCGCGATCGCCTGGGGATAACGTTGCATTTTGGCGAGAACCAAACCTTTACCCGTCATGGCTTCGGCGCTTTGGGGATTGATTTTTATCGCTCGATTGTAAGCTTTGAGAGCATCTTGATGACGTGCCATGGATGTCAAAACTAAACCTCGGTTATACCATCCTTCGTAGGCATTCATATTCAGGGCGATCGCTCTGTCTGTGGAGGCAAGGGCGGCGGGATATTGTTGTAAATGCCACAACACAACACTGTAGTTTGCCCATCCTTCGTAGTTATTCGGTTGAATGGCTAGGGATTTACTGTAGGCAATCAAAGCATTGCGATACTGCTGTTGTTTACTCCAGATTCTGCCACGGTTAAACCAAGCAGGGGCAAAACCTGCATTCAGGGCGATCGCCTTTTCTGTAGATGCCATAGCTTCTGGGTATTGTTGCAAATGCCACAGCGCCACACTGCGGTTGCTCCAAGCTTCGGCATAGTCTGTTCTCATCCCCACCGCTCGGTTTACCGATGCCAAACCATCCTCATATTTCCCTGCCCCAATTAATCCCACACCGCGCTCATTCCAAGCTTGGGCAGCCCCAAAATCATGCCACATCCCATCCCCAGCAATGGCAGCATCACAAGCTTTCACTGCTTCCTCATACTGCTTGCTACGGTTGAGCATCGCACAACGCCCCACCTGTGCCAGGGAATACTTGGGATTAATCGCCACCGAACGCTCGTAGGATGTCCGTGCTTCTGCGTAACGATTTAATTTTTGTAATACTAAACCCTGCCCTGCCCAAGCCTGGTAATCATTGGCATCCAGGGTAAGTAATTTGTCATAGTCGGCGATCGCCACGGTGAACTCATTGATTTTTGTATATGCCATGGCACGGTTAGCAAGGGCAAAGGTTTGACTCTTATCACCCCAGTTACCATTACCCGCTAGGGCTTGATTACAACTGGCGATCGCCTGCTCATGCTGCTCAATCTTGTTAAATAAATAACATTTGTATGCCAGAGTCAGAGAGTCCTTCGGTTCCAACAACAGACTTCTATCAAAGGCAATCATCGCCTGGGCATACTCATCCTGCTGAGTCAAAATCACCCCCCGATGTACCCAAGCTAACCTCGGTGATTCCTTGCCCCAATTGCCATCCACCTTCAAAGCTTGGTTGCAGATATCCAAAGCATCTTCGTTACGATTCAGAGCATTCAACGCCATACACTTGTAACTCAACGCCAAGGAAGTCTTTTTGTCAAACTGCAAAGCTCGATCTGCACTGACGATCGCCTCCGGATATTTCTTCAACTTCAACAACACCCCAGCATGATCTGCCCAATACAAAGGGTTGCGGGTTTTCAGAGAAATTGCCTGCTCACAAGCCGCCAAGGCTGCCTCATACTGCCCCGCCTGCTGCTGCAAATAACACAAGTTAGACCAGTAATTGGGGTCTTTTAACTTTTCCTGTAAAATATTCTGACTCAGAATAATCGGTGATTCTGCGGCTTCAGTTGCCTTGACAACTAGTAAAAAGCTCAAAATACTTACTACTGTAGCTAATTTTTTGATACATTGCATAGCTGCGATTTTCAGGATTGTCAATGTAGGATTGTTGGTTGAAGTTATTTTGCAAAACCTGGGCAAGGCGATGAAAAATTTGGTGAGAGGTTTCCAGCCCTCTATCGCTCTCCTGTTCCTTCTGATGTTCCTGCCAACTGCCTATGCAGCTGATGCTGGTGACATCCAGAAACTCAAAGAAACCCGTCAATGTGCCGGATGTAACTTAGAGAAAGCCAATCTACGGGGTTTTTATCTGCGTCAGGCAAACCTCAAAGGGGCAAACCTCCAAGGGGCAAATCTCAACGCAGCCGATTTACGGGGAGCATTTCTGCGGGGAGCAAACCTCAAGGATGCCGACCTGCGCAATGCTAACCTAGAAGATGCCAACTTAGAAAACGCCAAGTTAGCAGGAGTAAAATGGCACAATACAGTTGTAAGCGATCGCACAGTCATTGAGCGAAAATGGCGAGAAGTTTTTAACCTAGTTAATGGCAAAGTCACAAATCCTGATCTCAGTAAAGCTGACTTGTCAGGAGCAAATCTCAACGGTTTAGATCTACGTAACTTTAACCTCCAAGGTGCAAATCTGGAAAATGCCACCCTGGAAGCTACCCTACTGAATAACGTCAATTTCCAACAAGCTAACCTCACCTCTGCTAGTTTGTTTCTCAGTGATTTGCGTAATAGTAACTTCAGCAATGCCAACCTGGAAAAAGGTAAACTCCAAGCCACAGATTTTCGCAACGCTAATCTCAGCCAAACTAACCTCAAGCAAGCTAACCTCAGTAATGCTTTCCTGGAATCAGCAAACCTGAGTAACTCAATTCTCACCGAGGCAAAACTCTCCCGCTCCTACCTCAACAACGCCAACCTCAGCCAAACTAAACTCAATAATGCCAACCTCCTCACCTCCGACTTGCGAGGGGCAAACCTCACGGGTGTGGATTTAGCTAATGCCAATCTGCGAGGAGCAGACTTGAGCAATTCCATTCTCAGTAATGCGATTCTCCGCAGCAGCAACCTGGAAGGTGCGAATTTACGCTCTATGCAACTCAGTGGCACAAACCTCAGTGGTTTGAATCTCAGCAACGTTGATCTCAGTGGCAACAACCTCAGCAAAACCAACCTCAGAAGAACTAATTTAAGCGGAGCTAACCTGAAAACTGCCAACTTGAGCCAAGCAGACTTGTTTGAGGCAAACCTGAGTGGGGCAGATTTGAGCGGCGCAAACCTCAGCAATGCCGATCTCACCCGCGCTAATCTCCGTGGGGCGAACCTCCAAGGAACCACCCTCAGTGGTATCAAACTTAACTTTGCTAACTTCTGCGGCGCTACTATGCCAAATGGTAGTAAGGGTAAGTGTTAAAGCAGTTAAGAGTTAATATTTCCTATAAATATAAAACCTCTATAGGATGGGTTAGCGCAGCGTAACCCATGCAGAATAAGACTTTGATGCGTTACGGCTATGCCTAATACATCCTATAGCGTTTTTCATTCTAGTGAGGTATAGAAGAACCCCTCCCCAGCCCTCCTCGAAATCGGGGAGGGTGCCCAATAGGGCGGGTGGGGTTGTATTTCGGAAACGCTATACCTTTGATTAAACCGGATTACTTACCGCACTTTTAGGTTGGTAAGGATGTGAAAAGATGTTCTCGGAGAGCTACATGCAAGCAAAAAATACAGAACAGGTGATGCGCCACTTAGAAGATATAATTGCAGAAGCAAAAAGGAACTGCGATCGCACAGGTTTATTTGCTGCCCTTTACCGTCAGGTGACATTGAAAATCAACCAGGGAATTGAAAGTCATCTATTTGAAGATAATTCCCGTATGGAAAGATTCGCCACAAAATTCGCCAATCGCTACTTCCAAGCCCTTGATGATTATCAAAAACATGGTAAACCCACAAAAAGTTGGAAGGTAGCCTTAGAAGCAACTACACATCCCGATTATTTAGTTTTGCAACACTTACTTTTAGGAATTAACGCCCATATTAATTTAGATTTAGGGATTGTCGCAGCACAAATTAATCCCGACTCCAAATTACCCACATTCCGTCAAGATTACGATACAGTCAACCATATTATTGGAGAGTTACTAGACGGGGTACAAGGGATAGTTGGAAAATTTTCCCCGTTATTGGATATCCTCGACAAATTAGGGGGTAAAACTGATGAATGGCTCATGACTTTCAGTATGACTAAAGCCCGTCAAGAAGCTTGGAATCTAGCAGAACTACTAGCAGGGCAGAATTTTGTCGTACAACAGGGAATTATTGCCATGATTGATACCAAAGTGGCATTCTTAGGGAAATTGCTGATCAATCCTAGTCGGACTTTAAATAAAGCTGTGGATTTAATTCACGAAACTGAAAGTGATGATATCCCCGCCATTATCGATGCATTGAATAGTATTGTAAATTCATAATTCACGGTAATTGTCATAGCAATTTGAAAAAATAATTCAACAGTTAGGAGTTTAGCATTGCTCAACCCTTACCCCTCTTTTGTTACTACGGGGAGAGAATAGTCTGAAATGCTTACAGCATAAGGCTTTTATTAAAAAAACATAATTTCAGCCATTGTGTTAGAAAATAAACGCTCAAATGCATGTTCTATCTAGAGTTGAAAATTTGACTTTGATTTTTCTTTTCCCAGAGTGACAAAAAAGGGCTTACACCATTTCACGAAAAATCTGATACAGATGTAAATCCTGAAAGCTTTGCTGCATCTAAGTTTTTTAATTGCGTTAGCGTTAGCTCTCCCGCAGGGAGCATTGTGAATTGGTATAGCGTTTTTCATTCTAGTGAGGTATTGAAGAACCCCTCCCCAGCCCTCCCCGATTTCGGGGCTACGGTGTACACACAAGTGGTAGCTGTAAGGGTTTCAGGCGTTATAGACCCCTTAAATTGTCATTACGAGCGCAGCGATAGCGGAGCGAAGTAATCACATAATCCCGTGGTTTTTGCGATTGCTGAGTCGCAAAGCGACACGCTGCGCGAACGTCGTTCCTCCTCGCAATGACAGGCTTCCAGAGCGATCGCACAACCTAAATCTAAATGACGAAACCAAGTGCTAGGGGAAATTTTAAGACTTGTGTGTACACCGTAGCCTTGGCAAGGGGAGCCACTGCGTTGGGCGGGTTTCCCGACTTGTAGCAAATGGCGTGAGGGTGCGCGACAGCGCGGGTGGGGTGTATTTCAGTTGACTGGGAAACGCTATATCTAACGATGTAAAATACATAATCTCTATCCATCTTATTTTCCTAAGTCATCTTGAAATACTATCGTCAACAAACCAATACTTTCCCTACTACTTACCTCAATGACTTATGGGGAGAAATTAACTCTAGCCCTTACTTTTCTGTTAATAACCTGAATCGGGATTTTATCGCTACTAAAGGGTTTTCTGTAGTCTTTCAACAATCTGGGATAATGGAAGTTGTGGAAAAGTTTCCATTTTTTCAACCTTATTTAGATGTAGCTATTTTAGATAATTGCAATGCTTTTTATCTTAATCCTCTATTGTTGAAAGAAGGTTCCCGTGTCGATCCTCATATCGATCGCTCCCTACGTTCCTATTGTAAGACTATTGAACCACCAGCTTTTGTGAGTGTTCTCTATGTGCGTGTACCAGAAAATATGGAAGGGGGGGAACTGATATTACGCTGTCAAAAAAGACAAGTTGGGCAAATTAAACCACAGGTAAATAGTTTGGTGTATTTTCAGGGTGATTTAACCCACTCAGTCAATCCTGTCAAAACTCCCGGTAATCGCTTGAGCTTGGTATGTGAACAGTATAGTTTAAGTGAGGATGAATTGGAAGAGATTCCTCGGTTTACTGTGGAGTCAAGAGCTAGCATATCGAAAATTAAAAAGAGAAAAAATGCCCCATAGTTTAGTTTTAAATATAATTCCCCAATCTCCCATCTACCCTAATTACCTAACAGGGAGACACTACCATGCTTTATTTTTTAATCTTATCAGTTCTGTTGATCACGCTCTTGGCGATCGCCGAATTAATTCATAATAAAATACCCTCGACTTTTATGGCTAAAAATGGTGTATATCACCCGTTTAGAACCAGAAATAACTAAGAATATTTTCCTGCATTCTGCACAGTGGAAAGCTGCGGGAGAATCACCACAAGCTATTCATCTTATTAAACTAATCCCTATCAGGGATTGAGACTACATAATTGGTGAAACTCCAACAAGCGATTTAGTTGCAATTTAAACGAATCCCTGTACGAGTTCCTGACGGGTTCTGTTATCATCAGGAGCAAATTATTACCCATCACCTAACCCATTTTCTGCAACTGTGCTACCCTGGGGTCAACAATCTTCTGTCCTAAGCTGGCGAATTTAATTGCCACAGAAACCTTATTCCCCACACCAAATACATGGGTAATTTCACCCAATCCAAATGTTTTATGTAACACTTTATCTCCCACCGCCCAGGTATCACTATTTGTTGCCTGTCTGAAATTTGCTGATGTGCTTTTGGCGACTCGCTGCACTTTATAACCAGAAGTCAGCAACTCTGGGGGTAACTCATCAAGAAACTGCGATCGCATTGCGGGTTCCCGTGAACCATACAAGCGTCTTTCCCGTGCGTGGGAGAGAAACAACCGTTCTTGAGCGCGGGTAATTCCCACATAACAAAGTCTGCGTTCCTCTTCCAAGGCTTTTGGGTCATTCATGGAGCGATAATTAGGGAATAATCCCTGTTCCAACCCTACCAGGAAAACTATGGGGAATTCTAGCCCCTTGGATGCGTGGAGAGTCATCAAGGAAACCGCAGTTTCTCCCTCCTTGAGGTTATCTAAATCGGAACTAAGTGCGGTACTGGAAAGGAAGTTTTGCAGAGAAACTTCTTCGTTTTCTTCGGCGAATTGCAATGTCGCATTATACAATTCCTGGACGTTCTGTAACCTATCTTCCGCTTCGTCCGTTCCCTGGGTTTGCAAGTCTGTGACATAACCAGAATCCTCTAAAATCCCTTGCAGTAGCTCTGGTACGGGAGTCGTATCTAGTTGATTACGCCACTTGTCAATCATTTTAGCAAATCCATTGACAGATTTAGCCGATCGCCCAGCTAGGGTATTAACAGATGTTTCGTCGCTGAGTATTTCCCACAGGGTGACACCTAGTTCCTGGGATGCATTTACCAGGTTATCAATGGTTGCTTTCCCGATACCGCGACGGGGTGTATTGATTACCCGCATCAGACTTAGGGTATCTGCGGGGTTGGCGATCGCCCGCAAATAACCGAGAACGTCCTTAATTTCCTTGCGATCGTAAAATTTTAAACCTCCCACCACGGTGTAGGGAATTTGATTGCGTACGAGAATATCTTCAAAGGGTCGAGATTGGGCATTAGTACGGTATAGAATGGCAAAATTACCCCAGTGAATTTCTGGATTTTGTCTTTCTAGATTACGAATTTGCTGGATAACGAATTCTGCTTCTGCAATCTCATCATCTGCTTTGAAAAAGAAGATTTGTTCCCCTGCTCCCCTCGTTGCTTTCAGAACCTTATCAATCCGTTGGGTATTATTTTCAATCAAGTGGTTAGCAGCTTGAAGGATATTTTCACAGGAACGATAGTTCTCTTCTAATTTCACCATCGTATCCGTACCTTCATCCTCTAAACCATCCCCAAAATCTTGCTGAAAGTCTAGAAGAATGGTAAAGTCAGCCATTCTAAAAGAATAAATCGATTGGTCAGCATCTCCCACCACAAACACAGAACGGTTATTCCAATTCCACTGTTTCTTATTAGTTTCTCCGTGGGTAGCCAGCAAGCTAATTAAATCATATTGGGTGCGATTAGTATCTTGATATTCATCTACCAAGATATGGCAAAATTTCCGATGCCAATACCCCAAGACATGCTCATTCTGTTGAAATAACCTCACAGGAATCAAGATTAAATCATCAAAATCCAGGGCATTATTTTCTGCCAATTTATCTTGATATAAGCTGTAAACTTCCGAAATTACCCTACCCCGATAATTTGGCTGTTCCTTGGCGAATTCCTGGGGTGATAAACCCTGGTTTTTGGCATTACTAATGGTGTAGCGTACAGAACGAGGTTCAAATTTCTTGTCATCCAAATTTAACTGCTTGGTGACAATCTCCTTAACTAAACTTTGAGCATCACTATCATCAAAAATCGAAAAATTACGGTTCCAAGTACGTCCTCGTTCATCCTGATACTTCTCAATATCTAAGCGGAGAATCCGCGACAAAAGACTATGGAAAGTGCCACACCACAAGTCTTTGATATAATGTCGCCACACCTGCGATCGCAACTGAGTTTGTTGATGTTCTGGTAATAAATCGAACTTTTCCCCATACTCAGACAGAGCTAACTGCTCGGCAAACAATTTTTGGATCCGCTCCTTCATTTCCCGTGCAGCTTTGTTGGTAAAAGTTACCGCCAAGATATTCTCTGGGTCAACCCGATGTTGTAAAATCAGATTGGCGATCCGATAGGTAAGTGCCCTTGTTTTGCCAGAACCTGCACCCGCAACGACTAACAAAGGTCCACAAAAATGCTCAACAGCACGGCGTTGACTAGGGTTAAGATGGCTTAGGAAATTTGTGGTCATGGATGGGAGGATTAAGACAAAGCATCGCTATTAGTTAGGCTACACTATCCTACCGAGTATTTTGAATTTTAAATTTGATATTTAATTTTCATCCCTTCCCCTTAAACCCTGGATGAGACTAATTGAGTCTGCCGCTTCTTTCGCCACAGACCACCAACCAGGTATAATTGTGTGATCAGTTTGGGCTAGTCTTTGCAATTTGGGTAATGCTTGCTCCACAACGACTGCTCCCACAGCAAAACATCCCCAAAACCTCACCTCAGCTGCCAAATCATCCAAAGATTCCAGCATCACCTGTACCGCACTGTCATAGAGATTTGTGGGAATATCCTCAGAAAGCTTATTACCTAACCCTTCCAAAGCTTGCGATCGCAGTGATGGAGGTTCATTTTTGTTTCCTGCAATTTCCGTGAGTACTTGAATTAATTCTGGGTTAATTTGGCAATTCGTCAAGAAAGAGACTGTATATGCTGCACTTTCTCGCTGAGATACGTCAACACCCCTAGTGAGAATCTCGAATAAACCAGTCAGATGTTTTGTAGTCGCAATCAAACTTAATGCAGTTGCTGCATGCATCCACAACTCCCGACTTTGACTAGATAACACACCCATCAAAGTATCAGCGTCATCATCATTTCCTACCTTTCCCATTAACCAAACAGCTATTTCTGCTTGCTGAGGGTTGAGAGTCTCAATCCAACCGTGACTACGAGAGCTAAAACCCAAACTTTCCAACATCTCAATATCAGCTATTGATTCTGGAAATTGATTCTTGACTTGTTGAATATTCATGATACGTAGGAGGAAGAATTAAAATAATTCGTAATTCGTAATTCGTAATTCGTAATTCGTAATGCTCCCTGCGGGAGAACTAACGCTAACGTAATTACGTTTTGTGACGGAGATTTAAACCCCGAAAGTTGGTTAAATATAAAACCTTCAAATCCTGCTCTGCAAGTTAGTAAATTTGATAAGATTTATTGAGCTTAGTTTATATTATGAGCTTTTAAGAGATAAATTATTCTTGACTTGCTCTGTGCAGAATCGGAAATAATACATCAACCAGCTAAATATTCCTAGGAGCTTAAAGTATTCTTCCACAATGTGAAAGTTATGCATTTCCTCTGGTGTCATATCTAAAATTGTAGAGATTCCAAAAAACATGACTGTCAATGCGAGGAAGAGGGGACGAGAAGCTAATATTAGTTTACCGAAAAGCAAGATAAAAGTTGCGAATTCTATGCCATAGATAGCAAAGACTAGCATTTCGGCAAGATTTTGAGAACTGCGGGAAATTTCTGTCTTAAAACCATAGATAATAAAACTAAATTGTTCATGTAGTTGAAAAGTATCATCAAGTAATAGTTGTGTGGAAATGATTCCGGAAAACAAAAGAAATAAAAATATATTTTGACTGAATTTCGTTGTGTTATTAGGACGTAAAATCAAAGCAGAAAATATACAAATAGCACTGGTTGCACACCAACAAAAGCTACCAATGAGAGAAAACATTCCCACGTAGGCAGGTTGATGACTCACTTCTGTGGGATCTGCCACTAGCTGATACATGGAAATACCTGCTAATTTCGTGACAACAGTAGTGATGATAATAAAGATAATTAAAGGTAAATATATTTTGACAATTGTAGACAATGAAATTTTCATATTTTGGTGGTAGATGTTAAAATCAATCCGCCTGTCAAAATAACATTCACAACTAAGTTGTATTTCTCAAAGATGATGCTGTGATGCTGACACAGGTAGACATCCTATGATTATTTGGAGAGTCGCAATATTCTGGATAAGGAATGAAAGCGATATCTGGTAAATTTAATCCCAATCTACTCAACAAATTCTGAATGCTAATGACAATCAAATCAATCGTAGTCTAGATGACATAGATTTTAATTGAGTAGAAATCATGAATTTGGCTAGTATTTTTGCTTGCTAAGAATTAAGCGATCGCCCTAGGTTATGGAAAGATTATGATTATTTTATATTTTTATCCCTAGAAATCTCCTGATACCAGGGACAATTTTGGCGATCGCTGCGATTATTTACGTAGAAAGACTAAATACATACGTATTAATTTTTACTTTTGCAGTATAACTTGTTGTTGATAGACATCTTTCACAGCTAACCAATTGCTGGCGATCGGCATTCTCCAACCTGTACCAAAAGCGCGATCGGTGATTTTCAAACCTGGGGGTGCTTGCCGACGTTTGAATTCTGCACGGGCAACTAGACGCAATACTTTATCAACTATTTGGGCATCATGTCCAGCTGCAACTATCTGCTGGGGTGATTCGTGGTTGTGAATCAGACGTTGAAGAATATCATCTAGAATATCGTAGGATGGGAGGGAATCTTGGTCAACCTGTCCCGGTTTCAATTCCGCACTGGGTGGTTTAGTAATCACGTTTGAGGGGATAACTTCACCATCGTGGTTTAACCAGTGACAGAGGGAATAAACACGGGTTTTGGGTACATCTGCAATCACCGCTAAACCACCGTTCATATCTCCATACAGAGTGCAGTAACCAACTGCCATTTCCGATTTGTTACCCGTGGAAAGCAGGAGATAACCAAATTTATTGGCGATCGCCATCAACAAATTACCACGAATCCGCGATTGAATATTTTCCTCTGCTAACCCAAATTCCGTACCTGCGAATAATTCTGCCAGGGTTTGATCATAGTCTTGCATTAAATCCCCGATGGGGAGACGAGTCGTTTTTATACCGATATTTTTTGCCAATGCCAGGGCATCACTGATAGAATGCTCGGAACTGTAGGGAGATGGCATCAGTACACCAAGGACATTTTCTTTACCAAGTGCTGCGGAGGCGATCGCTGCGACTAAAGCAGAATCCACACCCCCACTTAAACCCAAAATCCCCTTAGAAAAACCGCATTTTTGAGCATAGTCACGCACACCTAAAACTAAAGCATTCCAGATTTCCCCATCCAAATTTTCATAATGGGGAGAAATAGCAGATGGGAGTAAATCTTGTTGTAGAGCATCTAATTCAACTATTATCAAGTCTGTTTCAAAACCAGGAGCGCGACAGATAATTTCCCCAGATTTATTCAAAGCAAAACTTCTACCATCAAAGATTAAATCATCATTGCCACCAACTTGATTTGTATAGATAATTGGTAGTTTAAATCTGGCAGCACTATGACTTAACATTTCCTCTCGAAAACGTTGTTTACCTGCTGTATAGGGAGAAGCAGATAAATTCACAATCACATCTACTCCTAAAATCGATAAATCGGCAACGGGATTAACGGTATAACTGCGTTTACCCCAAAATTCCTCATCATTCCATAAATCTTCGCAAATTGTCACCCCAATTACCATATCATCAAGGGTAAAATAATTTGCTTGTAATCCTGGTTCAAAATAGCGATGTTCATCAAAAACATCATAGGTAGGTAATAAACGTTTATGGAAAACTTGCTCAACTTTCCCATCAAGTAATAGGGCAATACTATTAAATAAATGTTTCCCACCAGTTGCATGAGCTTGCTCATTTTTACTAGTAGTTCCCACAAGTACAGCTAAATTAGCAGGTAAATCACGCGCTAGCTGTTGTAGAGTGATATCCATTGCCTCAATAAAACTAGGATTTAATAATAAATCCCGTGGAGGATATCCACACAGAGATAATTCCGGAGTGAGGAGTAAACGCACTCCAGCATTAGCAGATTCTTGGGCAACTTGGAGAATTTTGGCAGCATTACCAGGTAAATCTCCGATGGTAGGATTTAATTGGGCGATCGCAATTTTCATAGAAATTCTTAACTAGATAATTTTAGCTATTCTTTGATAACCAACTTTGCAATTCTTCGTCAATAAAATAATTCACTAAATCTCGATATATTTTTTCAATAACATCTGGATTTATCCCCCTATCCTCTGCCCAAATTCTCCTCTGTTTTAACATAGTCTCAACTCTATCTGCTGCTTGCACATCCTGTGGATTATTTTTGAATTTTGCCGCAGCTTGCACATAGGAAAATCTTTGTGCCAAAGTAGAGATAATTTGCTGATCAATAGTATCAAGACATTCACGAATTTCTTGAATATTGCGACATTCTTCCGGTAATTTCATTGTATTGTCCAATATAATTACTGAGATATATACAGATATGCACCTAAATAAACACCAAAGGTTTATCTTTGAAAGGAGCAAAAGCCATGGCATCAAATTTATATAAACTTGCCGGTCTACCCGCTCCCCGTGATACCTTAATACCTGTATCGGATAAAAATCCTAGCTTCAACAGACGAGCGCGAAAGTTAGAATAATCAGAGAAATTGTCACCTAAAACAGTAGCGTATAGCTGATATAAATCATTCAGGGTAAATAACTCAGGTAAAACATCAAAAGCGATGGGACTATATTCTAATTTGTTTTTCAAACGTTGGTATCCATAGGTGATAATTTTGTTATGGTCAAAGGCTAATTGGGGTAATTCTTTGACAGGATACCAAGCAATACCTGTGACTTTATCCGCAATTAATTCTGCTTCTTCAAATCTGACTAAGGCAAAATAACTAACAGATAAATAGCGTACTCCATAACTATCAGTTGCTTCCCTAGGGTCACGGTGAGGTCCTCCGAAGGTGTACAATTGTTCCAAATAGAGATTTTTGACGTGAATTTTCTCCGCCATAATCCGATATGCACCATCTTCTAAGGATTCACCTTGACGTACTAAAGTACCGGGGAGACTCCAATAGTTAAGAAAGGGTTCCTGTTGTCGCATGACTAGCAAAACTAACAGTCGATTTTGAGCAGTATCGACTGAAAAAATCACATTATCAACTCCAACTTTGAAATCTGCCAAAGGTTGTTGATTTATCGCATCTGGAAGCTTTTTCTGCTTACGTCCTGGCATTTGTTGTATAAATGCTGTTGATTAATATAGGCTATTATCGGGGGTGTGAGTGCTTCAGCATCTCCATTTTCACGATACGCTGTTGAGGATACATCTAAACCTGTAAATTCAGCGATCGCCACTTTTCCCCCTAATTTTGCCACAGTTTGCAAATTTTCCTCGTCAATCACATATCCTGGTCGAGGAATCACCAAGAGTTCAACTTGGTTTAACAAATCTTCAATCCGATACCATCGTGGTAACTGAGTCAGTAAGTCAGAACCCACCACCAAGGTGAATTTAGCAGTTTCTCCCCAGAATGCTTTTGCTTTTTCTAAGGTTTCTAGCGATCGCCAACTACTCAAATCTTGCTGCAATGCGACATTTTGTCGTGGTGGATGCATATCCGCAATTAATAAACTTAACATTGCTGCTCGATGTTCCAAAGGTGTTTGTTGTGATTTAAAGGGATTATCAGCAGCCCACACCGCTACCCAATCATACCTCTGACACAGCCAATTAATAATAAATTGGTGTCCCGCAGTTGGTGGATCCGCACTTGTACCAAATAAAGCTACTTTCATAAATTTGGAGAATGAGTTGGGAGTAATGAGTAATACCAATTCGTAATGCTCCCTACGGGAGAGCTAACGCTAACGTAATTCGTAATTCGTAATTAAGAAAGTCTTATCTAGTCAGACTTTCAGGGTTTGTATCTGTTTCACTATTTTCGTGAAATGGTATAACCCTCATTTGTCACTTTCGGGAGAGAATAGTCTGAAATGCTTACAGCATAAGGCTTTTTTTTTAAAACCATAATTTCAGCCATTGTGTTAGAAAATAAACGCTCAAATGCATGTTCTATCTAGAGTTGAAAATTTGACTTTGATTTTTCTTTTCCCAGAGTGACAAAAAAGGGATAATGAGTTGGGAGTAATGAGTAAGGAGTTGGGAGTTGAGAGTAGAGAGTTGGGAGTAGAATTTATGAACTATGGGAGGATGTTTTAAAAGTCATGATTAAAGTCATGATTGAGGTGTCAAATATTTTCATCAAAATATCACCCCTTACCTATTACCCATTCCCCTTTTTGTTCTTTGTGTCAAATCTTGTAAATTCTGGGAAATTTCCACATCTAACAACTGAGAATTATCTAATTGCCGCAGAGATTCTGGTAAACTAGCCACATTCATGGCAGTACGTTGCCGAATTGTCCCTAAACTTTCTGTTTGCTGCACCCTTTCACCTCCTTGCATCACCAACTGCAATAACCCAATTTCATCCTTACCTGGTGTTTCTGTAATTAATCCCAGGCGATCGCGGTGAATTTTCCCTCCCACGATAGTACGGAAAATCTGCTTTCTACCGGGATAGGTTCCCTTCCCACTCGACTCCTTCATCACCGGAATCCCATCAATTTCCACTAATTTATACACCCCATTCACTGGTTTACCTGTAACCAACTTTGTTCCCAAACCATAACCATCAATTTCTGCACCCTCTGCTTTGAGTCGAGCAATTTCCCACTCATCCAAGTCACCGCTAGCAAAAATTGATACATCTGGTAAGAGCGATCGCACCTTTTGCGAGATTGTCACCAAATCCCCCGAATCTAACCTTATCCCGCTTAATTCAATCTCTCCCGCCCTTACCTTCGCCGCCAAACGCTCCGCCGCCGCCACCGTATCGTAGGTATCAATTAGCAAAGGGGCACCGGGAAAATATTGATGAAATGCCGTAAATGCTTGGTCTTCCGTACCCTCCATCGCCGACAATGCCATTACCAAGGCGTGTGCCATTGTACCACTCGGCTTTTCTCCTAGTTGTAACGCCGCTAACACGTTAGAAGTAGCATCAAAACCTGCCGCTAACGCCGCTCTCGCTGCCCACAGCGCCCCCTGGGGACTAAAAGCCCGTCGCGTGCCAAATTCCAACAAAGTCGCCTCTACCCCTGCTAAATCGCGGATTCTGGCGGCTCTAGTCGCGACCAATGTTTGATAATTTAAGGTATTCAATAGGAAAGTCTCAACCAACTGAGCTTGCCACAAAGGTGCTTCCACCCGTAACAGAGGTTCATGGGGAAAAATTGCTGTTCCCTCAGGTACTGCCCAAATATCCCCGCTAAATCTAGCCGATTCTAGTATCTGCCAAAAGCGTTCCGGGGCATGATGAAAAATTCCCGTTGCCTGCAAAGCTGCGATTTGCTCAGGGGTAAACTGCAAATTCTCTAAGTATGTCAATGCTTGCGTTAAACCCATGGCAATTAAATAGCCAAAATCCTCCGGCAATCGTCTGACAAATAGCTCAAAACTCGCTGATTTTTCCTCGAATCCTTCACCCGTATAACAAGCTGCCATGGTTAACTGGTAAAGGTCGGTTAATAAACTATAATCAACACTTGCAATCCCTAGCTCCTGCTCCCACCTTGGCAAAGCTGTCATAAAGTGCCGCCCTTAAAAAATAATTTGAATTTTGAATTACCGTAATTTGTGATGTCACGGGGGAATTAAACCCCAATTCGCTGAAATCGGTGAACAGGAACAGATACCTGCTATGTATATTATGGTAGTTTTTACCATAAATATTGTCAACTATTATGGGGAAAATTGAGCAGAAGCTTGGTTAGCTCATCGTTCAGGTGATAAAACTTATGGTGAAATCCAAATTTTCCCCTTTCTCAGGTGGGACTAGTAGTCTATCGCATCAATTTTGATAGTTTATACAGTGGGTATCTCTTGACTTTCTTCGAGGGTAGTTTTGTCAACTTCCTAAAATCATGGAGTGAGACGCTTCCATTACACATGTTTTATCCATCACAACTTATGCAATCAACTAGTATCAAAAGCTTTGAGGAAGGTGGGTTCGACTGCGCTCACATACCCTGCGTATATTTCAAAAATAAAATATGAGTCCTATCCAAACTTGACATTTGATAATTATAGAGATTATTTTTTCTTAAAAATGCTGGTATCAAAAATCTTTTTTAGCTAACAAAAATTAAAATCATCAACATAGTATTTATCATCCTTGTGAAGTATAGAAGACCTACTGCATAACCATCCTAGGAATCAGAGAGGGTGAGTTATAGAACAGGTAGGGTGTACTTTACTTGACCGGAAAACACTATAAGAAAAAGACATCTTGCACTTTTGTCAATACATAATTTATCAGATATAAATTACGTTTTTTGACTTTTGTCCAAGATGTCATTAAGTTTCTAAGTCAGATAACCAATTACATGATTCCGCTAATAAATCAGTAGGTGAGGTTAATTAAATGTCAAATGGTTGGCTCTTGTACAACCTTGACTACATAAGCATTTGAAGTCCTATTGCTGGAATCAAATATTGGACAAAAAATTATACCTTCCTACCTAAGCAGCACTCATTTCTTGCTGAAGCTTGCTCTTAGCAGTTTTGAATTGAGTAGCCATTTGCTCTGTTTGTTGATCGTTACAGTTGTTGCGAATCACCGCAAACATAGTACTCTCTTCTTGACGGACGTGATCCATAACCGCATCCTTCAAGCGACGAAGTTCATTTTTAAATTCCGATGATGTGGGATTTAAGGCTTTAAGCTGTTTTAGCATCACCTTCATTTCTGCTTGTTCGTTATACAACTCCTGAACGTCACTATAGAAGGGTTGAACTGCTGGGTAAACAACTTGTTCTTCTGCTTCTGCGTGAACTGTTAAGTCTTTGTAAAGTTGACCAAAATACTCTTGGATTTTTTGGGGATCATCAGAGCTTTCAATCTGCACGAACAGCATATTTGCCTTGTTATGATCTGCGCGGATGATGTCTTGGATATTCACTTCATCGTCTGTGTTACTGATGACGCTACCTGCAACACCAGTAACAGCTGCTACTGCATCTTGCACACGAGCCCATAAACCTTGTTTTGCTTCTTTTCCGGTGAGTTCACGAACACCCAAGATTTCCAAAATTCCTTTTAATTGTTCTTGATGGGCGCGGTTTTCAAAGTTGATTGTATTTAAAGGAGTAATTGCAGCTTCCACATCTGCACCTACCACTTGAGCTGCTTTGTGAACTAAAAGACCGCTCATTACTTGCTGGTGCTTAAGTAACTCGTGCTGGAATACTTTTTCATACAGGCTTAACTCTGAGCCTTCTATCATCTCTTGAACCTTTTCTACCATCTTTTGGACGGTTTCTTGCCCTTGGGAGTGCACACCATACTGAACCATTACAGTATCTAAAATGCCTAGGTTTTTGCGATCATCATTCATCATATCTCGGAGGCGATCGCAAACATCTTGGTCGTTACATGCAGACATTAGCTTCTGCTCGTTAGCAATCAGTAGGTTTTGTACTTCTTTCATATCTGCTAACTTAGTAGCGATCGCCTGACGTTTGGTGTCATCTAGGGTCATTACCATTTGAGTATTTTCCTTATTTATAAAACGCAATCTTCTACAAAGATGCCATATCAATTCTTGATAACTCATCCTTCAAAAGAAAGAGGAAGGCTGTACCTTTTTGCAGAGATATATTTTTTGGAGATTCAGCCACTATCCTCATGAAAAATAGTTTGTATTTCGTCTGAAATTTAAGAAATAAATCGATAAAACAAATAGCTATAATTATTTATAATTCATCTCTCAAAAGCAAGAGAAAAGCTCTAACTTTTTGGGCAGATATTTTCTGATAGATTCAGCCCCATCCGGAAGGGAAATATTTTTTATTTTATCGTTCAGGTGATGAAACTTGTGTTGAAATCAAACATTATCTTTAAAAATGGGGTAAAACTCCCCTTTTCTAGTATATTTTGGTTAAAAAACAGACACTTTTCCACATCTTCCTAGGGCAATTTGTAGCTCGCAACTCTAATAGTTAATTTTCCCTGTCGTGGGTCACTCTTAAAGATAAATGCACCCTGTTCTTTTTCGCCGCGAGAAAGAAAGTCTATTTGCTGTTCTCCAGATTCAACTTCTCCATTAATTTGCAGTTCAGCGATAATTTGTACTGATTCAGCAGTACTCCCGCCATGGTTAGTGACAGAAAAAGGAACATAATAGTAACCGGAATTTTCTTGAATTATCCCCTCTTCTACGGCTGATATTTTCGGTGGTTGTTGATTTGTTTTATCTTGCCAAATATAAATAACTAATCCCACCATCACAGCTAAAATTAATGAACTGATACTGAAGGAAATCCACTCAGCAAGAGTGCGTTTTGGTGTTTTTTGTTTATCTGCACTAGTGTGGTTCATATTGCCAATCTCCCAGCAGCACCGCCAATAGTGGCAGGTAAACCTAGAATTAAACCATGGGTCAGCCAGACTGTCCAAGGGTCATCAAAACTCAAACGTTGAAAAAACCACAGCATAAATATAGCAGTTAAAACTGCGATAAAATAGGTGACAACTGTTTCACTCAAAGGGTGTTGAAAAATGCCCTTTTGTTCCATTCTTTTCTGTTGATTAGCAAAGCCCGAGTCAAAAACAATACCATAGGATATAACCAGAGAGAATGCCATAATTGCTAGTAACCAAGGACTGGTAACTGCTGCTGCTAACATTGCCACTTCATCGGTAGGAGCGATATTAAAAGCAACAACCATGGCACCAATTAAGGTCGCACCGATATCTGAAATAGTCGCGTGAAGTTCGCCCTTGATTTTGCTTCTGACAGAAGTTTTCTGCTGTTGTTCCTCATTTTGAAAATAGCGATCGCCACTTAAAACCTGATTTGCTAAAGCTACACCCAGGGTAAAGGGCATACTTTCAAACATGATTTTACCAACAGTTTCATTTAATGAGCCTTCCCCGTCAATTTCCCGGAGTAAAATTAACATCAAGGTTGTACAAACAATGCCGATGGCGATCGCCTCTATGCTATCCATGGCAGCATCAATGACTCCAACATTTTGAGTTGTTCGGAAACCTGCGGTACGGTTCAACAAAAAAACAACCAAAAAATCGATCGCCAGAGCGACTATAATTTTCTCCGGTTTTACAAGGGAACCAATCCACCAAACTTCCATTGTGTATATCAGGGGAATTCCAAATAAAAATCCCCCGCAAGCTCCGCGAATCAAGTCTTTAATTTCATTGTTCATTGCAACGGAAAATATGATGGGTAGCAGATTCCTAACTTCTTGGAGGGAAGCTTTGTTACCTTATCTCTATCTGCTATTGTTAGCCAGGTTAAATACTAAGTTAACATTCAATCATTGAGGAACGAACTTTCTTGAGGTGTAGTTGAGATGCAAGTTCACTCATTCTTTAGTTAGATTTTAAGGGAGAGATTTGAGTTGTGAGTAATGATTCTTATGGGATTAAGAAGCGTTTCTAATTCATATCAGGTGTAATTCGTGATTTGTAATGACTCGCTCCCCCAGGAGCTACACCAAAGTAATAAAAAAAATCCTGGTCTTGGATATATTCCAGGATTTTAGTGAAATGGTGTCAAAAGCCCACAATTCTTAACTGAAGGCAGAAACTAACTGACTTTTCGCTTGGGCGATCGCCTCATCTAATTTACTGGCATCTTTTCCCCCAGCTTGGGCTAAATTAGGTCTACCACCACCTCCACCACCGCAGATTTTCGCAATTCCCCCAATAAATTTCCCAGCTTGCAGTCCTTTTTGATTGACATCTGCGCCAAAAGCTGCAACTAGGGTAACTTTTCCTGGCTCAGGTACAGAACCGAGAACTACCGCACCCTTAGCACCGAGTTTTTGCTGTAATCTTTCCCCAGCAGTTTGCAAGGATGCAGCATCAACTTGATCAATTCTGGCGACAATTATCTGAAATTCACCCACATTTTCCACCGTTGTCAGCAAACTATCAGACTTGGCGATCGCCAATTCACTTTTCAAGCTTCCGACTTCCTTTTGCAAATTCTTGACTTCGTTTTGCAATCCGGTGATTCTGTCGCTGATTTCCTCTGGTTTGACTTTGAAACGATCGCTCAAATCTTTGACAACGCGATCGCGCACTTCTAAATAGTCGAGAATTGCCGCACCAGAAACCGCCTCAATCCGTCGCACTCCGGAGGAAATACCACTTTCGGAAATGATTTTAAATACACCAATCTCAGCAGTATTAGTGACGTGAGTCCCTCCACATAATTCCATGGAAACACCTGGAAAATCGATAACTCGGACTTCATCTCCATACTTTTCCCCAAACATGGCTGTAGCACCTTTTGCCTTAGCTTCCGCAATAGGCATGACTTCTATCTGGGCAGCATGGGCTTCAGCAATCCAGCTATTAACCTGCTCTTCCACCTGTTGCACTTCCTCTCCAGTCAGAGCGCGGGGACAATTAAAATCAAAGCGCAACCTATCGAAGGAAACCAAAGAACCCGCTTGGGAAATCCCCTCATCCACAATTTTTTTCAAGGCAGCTTGTAACAGGTGAGTGGCGGTATGATTCGCCTGGGCACGACGACGACAACCGCGATCAATTTGGGCAGTCACCGTATCTCCAACACGGATAGTACCTCGCTCGACCCGTCCAAAATGCACAAAAAAGTCTGATTCCTTCTTCACATCATGAATCAGAACGACAATTTCATCCCCAGAAATATAACCCTTGTCACCAATTTGTCCCCCTGACTCTGCATAGAAAGGGGTTTGATTCAGCAAAATTTGCACCTCATCACCGGCTTGGGCTTCCTCCTGGGCAACCCCTGCTACCAGTAGGGCAGTAATTTGGGCTGTGGTGGTAGACTGCTGATAACCCAAAAATTCCGTACCCTGGATATGCTCTGCCAACTTATCCAAAGCACCCTGCACCGTTAAATCAATGGTTTCATGGGCAGCTTTGGCACGCTCTACCTGTTTTTGCATCTCTAGGGCAAATTCCTGATCATCCACGGTTAAACCCTGCTCTCCAGCGATTTCCTCTGTCAATTCCTTGGGGAAACCGTAGGTATCGTAGAGGGTAAAAGCATTGATACCGCTAATTTGGGTTTTGCCCTGGTTTTTCACCTCAGCAATGATTTCATCCAGTAATTTCTCACCCCGCTCCAGGGTTTTGAGAAACTGGGATTCTTCCCGTTGCAACTCAGCTTTAATCGCAGTTTCCCGTTGCCGCACATTCGGATAGGCAGATTCTGACAGAGAAATTGCTGTTTCTGCCACCTGGGTAGTAAATTCCCCAGAAATCCCGATTAATCTGCCATGACGCACTACCCGACGAATTAACCGACGCAACACGTAACCCCTACCTACATTCGACGCCCGAATTCCATCGGCTATCATATGTACCACTGCACGGATGTGATCACCAATGACTTTTAGGGATACTTGGGTTTTAGCTGGTGCTGTACTATATTCAATCCCAGAAATTTGGGCAGCTGTTTGAATAATCGGGAAAATTAAGTCCGTTTCAAAATTATTCGGCACTCCCTGAAGAATTTGTGCCATCCGTTCTAAACCCATCCCCGTATCAATATTGCGATTTTGCAAGGGGGTAAGATGACCTTCAGCATCCCGGTTATATTGCATGAATACCAGGTTATAGAACTCGATGAACCGACTATCATCTTCTAAATCAATCTTGTCATCACCCAGTTCCGGGTGGAAATCATAGTATATCTCAGAGCAGGGTCCACAGGGTCCTGTCGCCCCCGATGCCCAGAAATTATCATCCGCACCCATCCGTTTAATCCGCTTGGGGTTAACTCCAATTTTATCCAGCCAAATCGCCAATGCTTCGTCATCTTCCTCGAAGACACTGACTACTAAACGTTCCGGTGGTATTTGAAAAACTTGGGTAGAAATTTCCCACCCCCAGGCGATCGCCTGTTCTTTGAAATAATCCCCAAAGCTGAAATTACCTAACATTTCAAAGAAGGTATGATGACGTTTGGTCACACCCACATTTTCAATATCATTGGTACGGATACATTTTTGTGATGTTGTCGCTTTGGGAAATTCGGGAGTCCGTTGTCCTAAAAATATCGGCTTAAATGGTAGCATCCCCGCGATCGTCAGTAGTACGGTGGGATCTTCCGGTACTAGGGATGCACTGGGTAAAATCTGGTGTCCCCGTTGAGCATAGAAGTCCAGGAATTTTTGACGAATTTCGCTACCACTGAAAGATAATAGGGGATGGGAAGACATAGGTAGTTACAAAAAGTACGAACAAGAATAGGGTAATAATGGTTATTGGTTGATCAACAATAATAATGAAGAATCAAGACCAACGCTTCATCATATTCTGACATTTCTGAGGAAAGTTTCCGCCTCAACTTTAGGTAAACAGGGTTAAGTGCTGAATCCTGAGACAAAGTTTGCTGATTATTCTCCGGACTTGTGCAGGTTTCCATAGTGGCACATTTATTCGTTTACCAAAAAATAAACGCTTACAATCTTGTGTGAAAAGTTTTATCTGGATTTGCTAATCCATATATTCGGTTATGACAGTAGAAAGCACAGTCACAGGTATCAACTGCGATCGTTACACTGTAGCAATCATCAATCTATCTTTGTCGTGGAGCCGAGACTTAACAGCAAAAATTTTTCCTTACCTGAGAATATATTCTCTATATTATCTAGCCAAGCTCCCCTTGGTGCCTGGTTAACATTTGGTTAAGACTAACAGCGATTCTTCTCAAAATGCCAAGTCAGCATTCATCACTGGGTAGTTATTACTGAATGGACTTAGGGAATATACTCATAAAATCAATCCTTAAAATCATTCGCATTCCTAATCATATAGTCAGTTATTCATTTAGCTGGATGTGACGATTCATCACTGATGGACAATAAAACCAAATCGTCATGTATCTTCTTTATTATGCCTAGTTGGATATTTATCCATCTAGTACAGGATGTCAGACATAAATATTTAGTTGCCAAATCCCAAACAGCTGATTTGGCTTTAGCTCCTACCTTGTGAGACTCAACTAGATATTTTGTAAATACCCAAGTTTCCCCAAAACAGAGAAAGGAAAAAATCAAATGGATATTTTGAGCCTATCTGTAAATTCTACGCAGGCAATGATTTTTTTGTGGATCCGGGTATTTGTGGAAATTATTAATCATAAAAACCCTTTGATATCGCTAAATCCTGGAAATTACCGTAATATCCGGATACATACTGTGATTATTCAGTATTTTTACTGTTTGAAATTATGTAACGAAGGACAGAAATTAGGTATCAGAAAATTCAACCCTTACTCGTGTAGTTAACTTAAGTATGAAGAGAGGATGAAATGGAGGATTGCTTGTGCATAAAACACTGAGAACATAGAATATGAGATAATACCCCTTGCCAAAAATTTAGGCACATCTAAAATATTTCAGGGAACACCAAATTTTATCGGTGCTCAACCCATAGCGTTGAAGTAAGGCAATAAGCAAAGCAATGAATATTTCTATTCTGGTCTTTGGAAGTGATAAATTTGTCGGCACACTTCCGGATCAGATCCGTGATACAAACGCTTTTAGTGTGGAAGTTATCACTAATCTGAATCAGGTGGTGTCGCAAACTCAAATTTCGCCACCAGACATCGTAATTGTACAGGCTAGCATGGATGGCAGCATCGAGTTCTGCCGTTGGTTAAAGGAACAAGCCCAACTATCGTGGATCTACTGTATTCTCCTAGAAGACAGAGCCACCCTTTTAGCCGAACGTAGTAAGTATGGTTGGCAGTGGGAATTGGAAATGACTTCTACAGCACTTCAGCAAGGTGCTGATGCTTATATATGGCAGTTGGCAGAAAAACTTACTCCATATACGTCAGCAGAATTAGCTGCCCATCATGGTTTATTATTGGCTCAGGTGATGGTGGGGTTACGGAAGGCGCAAAAATACCGTGACTTAGTGAGAACAAATGATATTTTGTCGGCGATCGCCCTCGCTGATTCTTTGACGGAAATTAGCAACCGTCGGGCTCTAGACTGGGAATTACCGCGACAAATTCAAAAAGCTCGCACCAACGAAACCCCCTTGAGCTTAATTATTTTAGATGTAGATTTCTTTAAAAAAGTTAACGACACCTACGGACATTTGGTAGGCGATCGCCTATTACAACTTCTATGTACCAGAATTAAGCATAATTTACGCTTCCAAGACACCCCTTTCCGTTACGGTGGGGAAGAATTCGTGATTATTCTCACTAATACTAGTTGCAATGAAGCAATGGGTGTGGCAAGACGCTTAAATCGGATTGTCAGTGAGCAACCTTTTGCCATTAACAATGAGTTGGCAATTAACGTCACAGTCAGTTTGGGTACAACTTGTCTCCAAAATGATGATGATTCTAAGGGGTTAAGCTTACTACACCGCGCCGATCAGTATCTGCTACAAGCTAAATCCTCTGGACGTAATCGTGTTATTGGTTGTGATAACTATTCCCATAGTCACCTACGGGTAGTTTCATCTTGATAGTTATCTTTTTATTTTTCCGCTATTACCTGAATACATTCTGCCACAGTTGCTCGTTGCCCCATGGCGTTAACTAATGCTTCATAGGTTGTCCAATTTTCCTCTAGCAAGGTTTTCGCTTGTAAGAGGCAAAATCGCTGTTTCTGTGCTGATGCATTAGGAGCAAAACCAACGCTAGCAAGAATTTCCCCCAACTTGCTTCTATCGTCTGCACCACCTTCCGAGTTTTGATAAACTAGGGTTTCTGCGGCAATTCCTGCCATCCAAACTGTACAGTAACGATCCAACATCTGAGCGGTGATTTTACCTGTTTGCAGTTGGCTTATTAATTCTTCGTCGGCAAAATTTACACCACCTTGCCCGGTTTGCCCTTGTCTCCAAGCTTCCCACGCACTGAGAGTATAGCCAGCAACGGGAATACCTAACAGATGAGCCACTAAAAAATGTCCCGCTTCATGACGGAGGATACGTTCTCGATGTTCAACAGAAAACCCTGCTAACCAATCTAAAAAGATAGTTCCTCCCTTTCCTTGGAGACTGAAACTATCAAAGGTGGCAACCCCTAAGAGTGTAAAAGTGGCGATCGCGGGAATCGTTGGTGATAAATTTAACAATGGTCCTAGTAAACTGGACATTGTCATCACAAAAATAGAGATGGCAACCAGATTTAAAGCAGTTTGACTCATAGGGGAAAAGTCGTAGAAACTTTGGCTGTGAACAGATGAACTGAGATAAATTGTATGGCAACGGGTGAAACTGCGGTCAGCATTTGATGATTCTCTGATAATCTATCTGGCGATACGTCAAAGGCAATCAGCTGGGCTTATCGCTTGATAACTTTCAGATGCTTAACATTTCTTTATTATCTCCTATTTCTTCCAAATATGCACAGGGAAATTGCGTTTTTGGAATCAGAATATTAGATTAATGGATACTTGAACCGTGTCTTTTCTCTATTCAAACACCACTGTTCTATTGCCATAAACTAAAACCCGATTTTGCAAATGTAAGCGGACTGCTCTAGCTAAGACAACTCTCTCCAAATCTTTGCCTTTGCGAATCAAATCTTCCACTTCATCACGATGACTGACTCGCACCACATCCTGCTCAATAATTGGTCCTGCGTCTAAGTCTGCGGTCACATAGTGAGATGTCGCTCCAATAATTTTGACACCTCTTTCAAAAGCTTTGTGATAAGGGTTAGCACCGACAAATGCTGGTAGAAAAGAATGGTGAATATTGATAACTTGGGGGAATTTTTGCACAAAATCAGTGCTGAGAATTTGCATATATTTCGCTAACACCACCAGGTCAATATTATATTGTTGTAAAAGTTCTAACTGCTTGGCTTCTTGTTCTATTTTTGTATCTTTAGTGACTGGCAAGTAATGGTAGTCAATACCAAATTGTTCGGCAGTTGATTGCAGATGAGGATGGTTGCTAATAATTAGGGGGATTTCTGCGGCAAACTCCCCAGCACGATGTCGCCATAATAAATCTAGTAAACAATGGTCTTGTTTGCTTACCCAGATAGCAATGCGAGGAACTGTGTCTGAAAAATGTAATTCCCATTTTGCCTGTAAAGGTTGGGCGATCGCGGCAAATGCTGGAGCAATCAAATCTCGTGGTAAATTAAATCCAGTAAGTTGCCATTCTAGCCTGGTGAGAAATAATCCGGCGGCAAAATCTGTGTGTTGGTCAGCATGAATAATGTTACCACCATTCGAGTAAATAAAGTTCGCAATTTTGGCGACTAACCCTTTTTGGTCTGGACAAGATATTAATAATATGGCAGTGGAATTAGTCACGTTGCTGCGCTCCCTGTTCAAAATTCATCATCCCCATAAATTAATTTAGGTCATTACATACTTTTCTATTTCAGTCTTTATCAATTTCAGATAATATCTGCAAAGCATTTTTGATTATAGAATGCAAAATTTGTAAAAATTATTACCTTTTATTAATTCTTTAAAAGCATACTGTAAACAGGTAATTAAAATCATTCATCTCATAATATATTATCCCCCTCAATCCTAGATAAAAATGATAACAAGACTGTAGCGATCGCTTTAGCAGAATGGAGTTCTATCGTCAATCATCACCTTCTATAACCAGTTATTGGTATTTGACTGCTCATTATTTTGAGGCTTCTTTTCGTCCTTGACAGACACAAGACATAGAGCCAAAGTCAGTGTTTGAGTATAATTTTCTCAAAAATAATCGGAAACCTGCCAATTCAATATGTATAAAATATAATATTAGATATAGATTTTGAATATTTCGATAATTACGCAGACAGTCCCATACTGTAACTTTATATACTTAAAACCAGGCAAGTGCTATTAATAACCAGTTAACTGGAAAAATTAAACAGCAATTATACTGATATTACCCTACCAACATACTTACTGTTACAACCAAAAAATCCGATGATGTTGCAATTATTATTTACTTATTTCCTTCTCGTCTGTTACTTGATGATGGCATACTACTTTTTTAATGTGTGGTTAGAATTTTTTCTAGAAGACGAAGAAATGAACTCCACACAGCGTCGTATTTCTAGCATTGCTTTAGTCATAGGCAGTGTTTTCTGGATATTGGTAGTACCCTTTGCCTATCTAGAATTATTAAAATTTCACAGAAAGCATAAGGAAATCATCAATTTACTGATTCACACATCTACCAGGATTAATTTTGAAGATGAATCAACTTAAAAAAATAGTGAATCATGTATTGTGATGTCATCAAACTAACTGTTTATTGTGCTGGTGAAGGTAGGGGAGGTAGAGTTTCTGGTTTCGGTTTTAACTGGATATTAGTTTGGGGTTGTGTCCATTCATAAATTTCACGGTTGACAGCATTTTTAAAGTCTGTAGAAACTATTAATACTTCTATATTCCCCTGATTTTGAGTCTGTGAATCGATTCGAGCATATACATAACTATTATTGAAAGTTGATTTTCCTAGGGAAATTTGATGTTTTTGTTGATTTTTTAAGATAACCTCAATAGTTGCACTGGGTTTAGATAAACCATACTCGGCTAATTGATTGGGAGAAACAGATAATCTTTGCTCAGTTTTACCCTTAACTAATGCATCTAATAAATAGCTGACAATCGCATCATTAGCGGGAGCCTTTTGTGGAGATTTCATCAACCATTGAGGACGTTCTGAGGTGAAATTCCGTTCTAAATTGATGGTGTGAGTTGTGGTCTTAACAGTTAAAGATTTGACATCATCACGGGAGAAACTAAAAATCTGTTGTTTTTTTGTTTGAATAACAGTTTGTTGCTCTTTTAAAAAGAATTCATAGGTAGCAACAAAACCACCTAAACCAATAGCGACAAGTACAAGAATTATCGTTGTGCGTTGCAGTTTCATAGATGAGGTGATAGGTAATAGAAAAGCTCCTCTCCTTTATCTGCGTTGCCACCAGAGGAAAGCAGCTGTGATAAAACCCAGAAGAGGTAAGACAAATAAAGAGGTAATTCCTAGGAGATTCGCTTGTGCTTCACTGAGATTTATCCGTCGATTTCTTGCTTCCTTAGGACGAATAGACAGAATTAAATTATCTTGTTGGGTTGTCCAAGTGACGGAGTTAAGAAAGATGTCTCCGTTGAGTTGCTGGGTAAAGATACCATCAGTGGCAAAGCTAGAGTTGCCAAATACCACCATACGTGATTCTTTAGCGGTTGTGGTTGTTTTTGGGGTTTGGGGGGTAGGTGTGGGGGTAGGTGTGGGGATAGGAGTAGGTATCGTTACCTTTGTTCCTGCTTGACGTTTAAGAGCAACTCCTAGGTTAAAGGGACCTTGGCGATCGCCTTGATTAAATTGCAAATTTTCGCTTTGTAGGTCGCTTTCTGCCCATACCTTGGGATAACCTTTAGTTAACAGTAAGGGTTTGGCTTCAATTCCAGGAACGGGAGTAGTATCAACTGCCCTAGCTACGGGATAGTAAGAAATACCATTACCAAAATCCTTAGTAATCGGATGCTGACCATATTCTGTCACCATAGGAACAGGAGGATCGAAACGACTGGAAAGATCCACGACTAAACGATTATCTAGCTTCACACCCCACTCATTTAATAAACTATCGAGTTTGGGGTCAGTCCCAGGGTCAACCATCACTACCAAGTTACCACCCTGATTTAAATATTCCCTCAAAGCAATCACTTCACTTTCCAGTAATGCTCTTTTTGCCCCAGCAATCACAATTACACTTGCATCTTGGGGAATGTTTGATTGTTCGGCTAAATTCAGACTAGATGTGGTGAAATTCTTCTCTGACAAAGATTGAATTGCTTGGGACATGGCAGCTTTTCCGGGAGTAGTGGGACGCTCACCGTGTCCTTGCAGAAAGTAAATTTTAGCTGTGGCAGCATTGGTGACTTGTTGCAGACGGTTAGTTAAACGAATTTCCGAAAGTCGTTCGTTCTGATTGACAACTTGCACTAGTTGGCGTTTTTTGTCTGCTTGGATATAAACTTCCCCATATTCCTTCATCCCAAACTCATTGACAATTCCGGGTCTGGCTTTGGGGTCGATATATTCATATTTAAATAGAGGATTAAGACGCTGATAATTTTCTAGTAAGTCTTTATCAATGGCATTTTGATTACTATCAAATATCCAGACTTTTACGGGATTTTTCAGAGAACGTACTAATTCCTGGGACTGGGGTGAGAGGGTAAATAATCGAGTTTCGGTGAAGTCACTACGTAGATAGTAACGAGAACCCAGAAAGTTAATTAAAGCCAGGATGGCTAAAAATGCCAAGGTGGCTATTAAAGCATTTGTATTTACTTGGGTAGAGCGTTTTCCCCACCAATTATGTGTTTGGTTTTGACAAAATAACCAGAAGCCACTGATGGCAACGCCAAGGATAATTAAGAGGAGAGGAATAACATTCCATTGTGCTGAGACAAAACCAATTGTGAAACCAGCTGTTGTAAAAAACGGTCCGAGGAGAAATAAATATTTCCAAGGTTTTTGGGTGGCAATGATTTTCATCCAAATATAAAAAAGAGGGGGAAAGGTTAAGGAAAGAGTCAGGGAGTAAAAAGTCTTTGGGATTGAGGAGATTTACAAAAAAGAAATTACCAATGTTGTGAGCGTAGCGAGCCAAACCCCATACTACAAAAATTTTCGGTACATAATTTCCTGGAAATCTCCTCACCTATTACCTAACTCGCAGCGTATCGATGGATTGAGCTGTCAAAAAGATACCTAGAATAATGTAACTAGCGAATAATATCAAGCTGCTAGTGTCAAAGATGCCTTGAATCAGGTTATTGTAGTGCTTGAGTAGGGAGAGATGACCAAGGGCTTCTCCGAAGATACCGGGAATATTTTTGGCGATTAAATCAATAAATAGGAGCAACAAAATTACAGCGAAGGTGAGGACTGCTGAGAGAATTGTGCTATCGGTGAGGGAGGAAATGAACATCCCGACGGAGAGAATAGCTGCTGCGAGGAGAATTAAGGCTAAATGACCGAGTAGGGGGACGGTGAGAGACATGGGAGGGTTAGAATCGCTGAGGGCGATCGCCTCTAAAGCTAAAATGGGGATAATCAGGGTGATGAAAAATGTCACCACACCCAAAAGTTTACCGACTGCTACTGACCAATTGGTGATGGGTGATGTGGCTAATAGCTCTAAGGTGCCACTTTTGCGCTCATCTGCGTATAGTCCCATGGAGAGAATCGGCAGGATAAACAGTAACAACCACCCCATCCGGTCTAAAAATGCGCGAATAAATTCATAGGGTACGTCTATTGGTGCATTTGCTAGACCTAACTGTTGCCCTCTGACATCATAATCGTTGACGATGGGTAAGATGCCCTCTGGTCCCATGAGAATCAGGACGAAGAATAATCCACTCAAAAACCAAAAAATCCCTGATATCGCGTAGGCTAGGGGTGAAACAAAATAGCTTTGTAATTCTCGGCGATAAATGGCGATAATATTACTCAAAATCACTCCCATCTAGGCTGCTTCCTCCTCCCTCGCTGATGTCTCTTCCTCATAGGGCAAATTCTTTTCCTCCGTTGTTAGTTGCAAGAATACATCCTCTAATGTCGCACTGATACGTCGCAGTTCATAGATTTGATAACCCGTACGTAGCAATGCTGAAGCAATCTCATGTCCCGGTTCACTCTCTGGATAGGATACTACCCGTAGGCGTTGTCGTCCATCTTTGACGATTTCGGGATTTGGCATTGATTCTACCAAACTCACACCGGGCAAGTTTCCTAGCATCTGTTTTGCCAGGTTGCTATCACCGGAAATTTCGACTTCATAGCCGGAGCTACCTGTCAACTGTGTCATCAAATTTTCTGGTGTATTAGTCGCTACTACTTTGCCGCCGTTAATAATTGCCACCCGACTACAGGTCATACTTACTTCTGGCAGAATGTGGGTAGAGAGAATAATTGTATGACTTCCTGCCAAACTTTTGATTAAATTGCGTACATCGATAATTTGCCGGGGATCGAGTCCCACGGTGGGTTCATCCAGAATAATTACTGGGGGATCGTGAACGATCGCTTGGGCAATTCCCACCCGTTGCTTGTAACCTTTAGAAAGCTTACGAATAATTACGTGACGTTTCTCTTGGAGGTTGCAACGTTCTATTGCTGCTTTAACTTTTTGTTGGCGATCGCCAGCAGCAACTCCCTTAATACGTGCCACAAAGTACAAAAAACCTTCTACTGTCATTTCTGGGTACAGGGGAGGCGTTTCTGGTAAATAACCAATCCGTTGCCTGACTGCCAGGGAATTATCATGGACATCAAAACCTGCAATTCTAGCTGTGCCACTAGTTGCTGGCAAGTAACCCGCTAAAATTCGCATGGTGGTAGTTTTTCCCGCACCATTGGGACCTAAAAAACCGAGAATTTCCCCCTCTTCCACGTTAAATGTTACGTCAGTAATGGCGGAGGTAGAACCGTATACTTTATTTAAATGTTCAACTTCAATCATAGGAGTTTAGAGAGAATAAAAGACTATCCATTTTCGCCGGAGTTTGGTACTAATCGATGGCTGAGAATACCCATTTCACAATACTTTGAGAACATAACTTTGTACCCCATGGACTTACAATCTACCGTCATTACCAATTACCCTAATTACAAAATAGCCATAAAACAACGCTGACAATTATCAAAGCAAATTTGGATTTTACTAAGTTAAGTTGGCACAATCAAGCCAAAATGTGCAAATAAAAGCAAACAGAAACTCCTGTAATCGTTGCTTGGGGACAGTTACCAGGAAAAAATATCTTTACCCTTGTTCCCTTTCCTTTGTACAGTAGTTCTCCATATCAAATCTTAAATCTCAAATCTTAAATCTCAATGGTCAATATTGTTACTACTATTTACGTTAATCCCCAAATCGGTAATGATATCAATTCCGGTTCCCGTTCCCGTCCCTACAAAACCCTTACCCGCGCTTTACAAGGAGGAAAAGGTACAAAATTTATTCAACTCGCACCAGGAACTTACAGTACTGCCAATGGTGAGGTTTTTCCCCTGATAGTTCCCAGTGGGGTGATGGTAGTAGGTAACGAAGCTACCAAAGGTCAAGGAATTCTCATCTCTGGGAGTGGTGAATATGAAAGTCTGAGTTTTGGTGTGCAAAATGTCACTATTTTGCTCCTAGGTGATTCTAGCCTCATGGGAGTGACTGTTAGCAATAGCACTAATAAAGGGACTGCTATCTGGGTGGAATCAACTCTACCTACCTTAGCAAATAATACTTTTAGCAATTGTGGGCGGGAAGGAATATTCGTGACGGGCAAGGCGAAACCCAGTATTACAGATAATGTTTTTGTCAATAATGGTGCTAGTGGGTTAGTCATGGCACGTAGTAGTAAGGGGGAAATTCTGCGGAATCTCTTTCGACAAAATCCCATGGGAATTGCAATTAGTGATACCTCCGCTCCCCTACTTGTCAGCAATAAATTTATTGATAATAAAACTGCGATCGCCCTTTCCCGTGATGCTCGCCCTGTACTGCGGCAAAATCTACTGGAGAATAATTTCCAAGGTGGTTTACTAGTCAATGGTAATGCCCAACCTGACCTTGGTAGTACCCAAGAACCTGCCAATAATGTTTTTCGCAACAATGGACAATTTGATATTCAAAATGCCACCTCTGACAAGCTGCTGTCTGCGGGAAATAGCCTCAATCCCAGCTTAGTTAAGGGTGCAGTGGAATTCAGTGCCACCACGGAAGCTCGGAATCCTACGGTCACGGTTAGCACTACCATGCCTGATATGATGGGACACTGGGCAACGGCTTTTGTCGAGGCGCTCGTAAGTCAAGGTTTCCTGACAGGAATGCCCGATGGTAGTTTTGCCCCCGAATCTGCCATCAATCGTGCCCAATATGCGGCAGTGATTGCTAAGACTTTTCAGATACCAGAAAAAAACAAAATCAGTAACTTTACGGATATCAAGCCGGATTTTTGGGCAGCCAAGGCAATTTACAAGGCGGCAGCCATGGGTTTTATCAGTGGATTCCCGGATGGCAGCTTTCGTCCTGGACAAAATTTAACTCGAATTCAGGCAATTGTTTCCCTAGTCAACGGCTTACAATGGCGGGGTGGGAATCAGAATTTGTTGACAATGTATGGCGATCGCTCCCAAATTCCCAGTTACGCCTACGAAGCTGTAGCCATTGCCACAGAAAAATTATTAATTACCAACTATCCCCAAACAGACCATTTGCAACCCCTCAGAGATATCACCAGGGCAGAAGTTGCCGCCCTCATCTACCAAGCATTAGTAGCAAATAGTCAACAAAAACCAGTATTTTCACCCTATATTGTCACCCCTGACCAAGATATTTCCTCCTTCACCGATTTAACTGGACATTGGGCAGAACCCTTCATTCGCGCCCTGGCAAGTATGAATATAACCCGTGGTTTCACGGATGGTAGCTATCGACCAGATACACCCATGTCCAGGGCAGATTATGCCAATATTGTCGCCACAGCCTTGAACCCCTCACCCAAGCGCCCTGGGGTGGAATTTAGCGACGTTCCCCAGAGTTTTTGGGCATATAGGGCGATTCAGCAAGCAGCACGGGGTGGATTTGTCGGTGGATTTAGCGATCGCACTTTTCGCCCCCAACAAAATGTCCAGCGCCTCCAGGTGATAGTTTCCTTGGTGAATGGGCTTTCCCTACCCCCCGCAGCTAATACCACAGTACTGACCTATAGTGATAGCACAAACATTCCGGAATCAGTCCGTACAGTTGTAGCCACTGCTACCATCCAGCGAATTGTCGTCAACTATCCCGATATCAAGCAAATTCAACCCACCAAGGAAGCAACCCGTGGTGAAGTAGCTGCCATGATTTACCAAGCATTAGTGGCAATTGGTAGGGTTTCAGCAATAAATTCTCCCTACATAGTTTCCCCTTTAGCATTTGCCAAGTAGAATAATCATCAAAGTGACAGTATTTACAAACAATGCGGTAGGAGGTAGGGTGTGAAATATAGGGTATAAAAAAGCAGACATCACCAAAACTTAACATTCCCACTAGGCTCGATGTTAATTTTGAATTTTGCTTAGCGTAGCTCCTCTGAAAGAAGAATTTTAAATTTTCAATTTTGAATTCCCCCAAGAGGTTGATATCTGCTAACTAATGGCACACACCACGGCAGGCTATATGCAACGGGAGTCAAATTTAGTCCTATTGTCACCAGTCACCAGTTACACGCCGACACCGACGTTAAGAAATACTGTTGACTTAGCAAAAGCCTTATTAATTCACTATAGTTTTGACCTCAGTGGCTACAGTGCCAGTGAGCTGGTTAGCTATTGGCAGGAACAATATCCGGTTGAGTGGTTACACTTAGCTGTCATTGAGGCGCTGTATCAAGGACGTTACAAAGCAGTTTCTGTACAACAAATATTAAGATTGTGGCAACGTCGGGAACAGGCAACGTTTCATTTTAATATGGAATTTGAGCGGTTAATATGCAGCAAATACCCGGAAAGTTTACAGGCGATCGCTGCTGCATCCATACTTTTAGCCCAAGTTAGGCAACAGGAAGAAACCTATATTCCTCCAACTCCCCCACCTCCCCCGATTTCCCTATCTCCCGAACCCCCCCTACCTACAGTCATTCATCCACCCATTGAACAATTCACCCCAGAAATGAGCGATCGCACCGAGTCTTTTACTTCTAAACTCCGGGCGATCGCTGATGAATAGTTATGACGTAGACTTGGTGTGAGATTACTGGTTGAGCTAAAATAGCTTAACTGTCATGATTAGAATCTTGAGATTCTTCAGAAATCGGCTGGGATTGTTCTTCCACTTCCACCTCTGCTACCACCTTAGGCTGTGGTTTAGGCTGTTTGGGAGGACGTGCCAAAGCGGGATTGACTGGAGAAGCGGAGCCAGAGGCTTCCTGGGATTTTCTACCCTTGCCGAAGGAGCGATCAGCTCTATCGCCACCTCTGGCAGCACCTTTGGAGTTAGATTCAGACGCACGTTTAAAGTCTGAGTTGCCAGAATCACCATCGGCTTGTGGCTGACGATCTGACTTTTTGATTGGACGTTCTACCATTGTTAAGTTACGTTAATTTTCCTGTATCATACACGTCTTTTCGGATAGCAAGACAGTTGATAAACACATTTTTCACGAAATTGCCGTAATTCTCCTTTTCCTGCTGCCTTTGAGGCAAGTACTATGTTCTAGCCAAGATGGTTGCTACCATATCATCTGATTAACTAGCAATCTGTTGCATTTCTTGATGGTTAGACCTGTCATCTATTTGATAGAAACTTATCTGGGGATATACACTGATAATTGTGTCGTCAACTAGATAAAAATATCCTAACTTTTCATCATTAGATATTTGTAAATCAGGATATTGCGCTTGCAAGCTCTGAGCATCCATTTCTTGACAGTTCATACCTTCTGGTAGTTTCCCCTGGGAACGCAGATAAAGTACTAGGGGAGATATTTTTCGCCGATATATATTCTGAATTTCCTTTTGTAATTGTGCATGAGCAAAAGTCATTGCTGAAACTAATTCCCAGTGGTTGAGAGTCTTCCCACTATGTTTTGCTGTGAGCAAATGCAGCAAGCTATCTGCACCCACGGAAGTTAAAATCCGCGCGATTATTCCCTGATTACTTAAACCCAAGAAGTCATCAAAAATGGGTTTCATGATTCCATCTATCGCAGTGAATTTGCGCCGAGGGGAGGAGGGTTTGGGTTGAAAATAGATATTATCATCCCATGTCAGAGCAAATTTAGTAGGGGAGATTATCTCACCATATTGATTTTCTGCCAGATAGTATCGGGCTAAAAACTGATTGGCAGAAGGGATTTTATTGAGATTAAGAATCTGTGAATTCCCAATATCTACAACATAACTTAAGTGAGAATCTATTTTACCACTACTAGTATCAATGGCTTTAGGCAAATTCAGGTAGAGATTTTTAGATAAATGATAATTACCTAAATCTGCTAACTGTTCTTTGACAAATACATCTGATTCCTGTTTGAGATGTGCGGCTAGAATACTTGCCATAATTTTCATCTCTGCAAGGGGGAGAAACACACCTGAGAGACGGGGATATGGATAATTTTCTGGAAGTAAGGGAAATCTCTCCAGATTTATGGTGTATTCTCGACGAAAATCAAAGGTATCTCCTGTGATAATTCGACGTTGTTTCAACTGTGCAAATACTTGTTGGCTGCTGATTTTAATTTTTAAGAATTTGATGTGAACTAAGCCATCCGCGATAATGGTGTAACTATTGTAGGAATGTAAGTCATTGATTAACAAACCCGCAATATCAAGCTTCTGATTGCCTCCCTCTATAAGTTGAATCCGTCGTTTAATCAGTAAATTAATATTGGCTTTTTTTTGAGATATGACAAAACCCACGATATTTACATAGTCACTTTTGTCGATATATTCTGTTTGCAAATTGTCTACTTTCGTATGCCGTTTGAGAGCTATTCTGTGGTAGTTAGCTTGTAATGCTTGCAGATTGATGAGAATGTGTTGGTGATTTTGATTGAGAATTTCGATGAGTTCTAGAATCGATATCATGGGCTCACCTCTATATTGAAAATGATAGATATTTGTATTGCCTAAATCTGAGAGAAAATCTGAAATTTTGAAGAGAAAACAAAAATACGAATCTCGATTATCAACCAAAATCAAAATTGGAGTATTCTGCTATTTCTGCTGATAAGGAAAGAGATAAATTGAAAAGATTCTACTCAATTTTATTTGGCTCATGGGACTCTTTTCTGATTATACTACTATTATAGTACAAGAAACAAGAATTGTGTAATTTGTCCTGAATCAATTTTGCCAAAAAAACGATAAATTTGAGCTAAACCGGAACTCAATAAACCGGATTTTTCCCTAACAACTAGATTCCTATATGATTATCTATGTTTTCTGTCTAGATTTCTTGATGGATGCTGTATGGCGATCGCAACTTTTCTTAATATTTGTAACGAGTAAAAACGCTGAGAAAAATGAGTCTATTGGTTCACTCCTATGAGAATATGTAAACAATGATAATGATGATTAACGTAGTTTTAAGAAAATGACACAGAATCAGAAGCCAACGTGTGTAATTACAGGAGCCTCTTCTGGAGTAGGTTTGTATGCAGCGAAAGCGCTTGCCAAGAAGGGATGGCACGTCGTTATGGCTTGTCGGGATTTAGCCAAGGCAGAGAATGCGGCGAAATCAGTGGGTATACCCCAGGATAGCTACACGATTCTACACATCGACCTGGGTTCTTTAGACAGTGTGCGGAAGTTTGTCAGCGATTTTCGGGCAACGGGCAAGTCTCTGGATGCTTTATTGTGTAATGCGGCAATTTATATGCCTTTGATTAAGGAACCGCTATGGAGTCCAGAGGGTTACGAGTTGACAATGACAACTAATCATCTAGGGCATTTTCTCATGTGTCACATGATGTTGGAGGATATGAAGAAATCTTCCTATAGCGATCGCCGGATGGTAATTCTGGGAACTGTCACCCACAACCCCGATGAATTGGGCGGAAAAATTCCCCCTCGTCCCGATTTAGGCAATTTTGAAGGTTTTGCGGCTGGTTTTAAAGCACCCGTCACCATGGCTGATGGTAAGAAGTTTGAACCCGTCAAAGCTTATAAAGATAGTAAAGTCTGTAACGTGTTGACGATGCGCGAGCTACACCGTCGTTACCACGAATCCACAGGAATTACCTTTAGCTCTCTCTATCCCGGATGCGTGGCAGATACTCCCCTGTTCCGCAATCATTATCCTCTGTTCCAGAAGCTTTTCCCCTGGTTCCAAAAAAATATCACCGGTGGTTATGTTTCCCAGGAATTAGCCGGGGAACGAGTTGCCGAAGTGATTGCCGATCCAGAGTACAAACAATCTGGGGCTTATTTTAGTTGGGGCAACCGCCAGAAAAAAGACGGTAAGTCCTTTGTTCAGAGAGTTTCCCCCCAAGCACGGGATGACGAAAAAGCTGTGAGAATGTGGGATTTGAGTGAAAAACTCGTAGGAGTGTAATCGTCCCCCCTATCCCCGACTGGTTAAAAAAGTTGGGGATCTTGCCCCATTCCCCGTTGATGAAATTAGCGATCGCCTAGTGTACAGACAGTCGCAAAACGTTAGACTATTTCTTAATAGGTCTTAACAATCGTTTTCATAAAACCGTGCAGGAAGATTTTCGTTTAATTATTGATTTAGTTTCAGTACTAGCTGTAGCTGCCTGCGGGGGACTGTTGGCGGCGCTGTTGCGGCAACCGGTGCTGTTGGGGTACCTCATCGGTGGTATGGTTGTCGGACCGACGGGGTTAGGTTTAATAAAAGAACTTGTTCAGGTGGAGACACTAGCACAGTTTGGTGTCGCCTTTTTATTATTTGCCCTAGGGGTAGAATTTTCCTTCTCGGAACTGAAAAAAGTCCAGGCGATCGCCCTCGGTGGGGGTGGTTTACAAATTGCCCTGACGATTTTGGTAACGGTACTGGTATGTGGTGTCACCGGTGCTTGGGGAGCGCTCCCAGCTAAGGGGGTTTTCCTCGGTTGTATATTATCCCTGTCTTCCACCGCCGTTGTCCTCAAATGCTTGATGGAACGCAACGAGACGGAAACACCCCACGGACAGGTAATGCTGGGTATCTTGGTGGTGCAGGATTTGGCATTGGGCTTGATGTTAGCAGTTCTGCCGGCTCTCCACCAACCAGGGGAAGCCATCGGGATTGCTCTACTGGCAGCCTTGACAAAAATCGGTTTATTTGCTGTGGGGGCAGTGGTTGCCGGGAAGTGGTTGATACCGCCCCTATTGCGGCTTTTGGCAAGAACGGAAAGCCGAGAGTTGTTTTTATTGGGGGTAGTGGCATTATGTTTAGGAATTGCCCTGCTGACGGAATACCTGGGACTCTCCATTGAAATGGGGGCATTTGTCGCTGGGTTAATGATATCAGAGGTGGAATATTCTGACCAAACCCTCACCTATGTCGAACCCCTACGGGATATTTTTGCGAGTTTATTTTTTGTTGCCATTGGGATGTTAATTGACCCGGTGTTCCTATGGAATAACCTAGAATTAATTCTGGGATTAGTGGCGCTGGTATTCCTTGGCAAGTTTTTAATCGTCACACCCCTGGTAAAGTTATTCCGTTATCCCTGGAAAACTGCCCTGATTGCGGGGTTTGGTTTGGCGCAGATTGGGGAATTTTCCTTCGTTTTAGCCAGTGAGGGGCAAACTTTAGGGTTAGTTTCCCGACGCATATATTTATTAATTTTGGGTACGACAGCTGTCACCCTGGTATTGACTCCCTTTGTATTACGGTTAGTACCAATTTTATTTGATTGGGCAGAATCCATGCCATGGTTAAAACCCTATTTGAGTGTGGAAGGGCAACCCTTGGGAGCATCTGAGGATTTACCTGTGCAGAATCACATCATTGTTTGTGGTTACGGACGGGTGGGTAAAAATGTTGTCAAACTTCTGCAACAGCACCAAGTTCCCCTGGTGGTAATTGACCAGTCAGAGAGCCGGATTCAGCAGTTACGGGAAGCGGGAGTGCCCTACGTATACGGAAACTGTGTCAGCTTTCATGTATTAGAAGCAGCTGGAGTTTTAGAAGCGAAGGGGATGGCGATCGCCCTTCCAGATCCCATGAGTACCCGTTTATGTCTGAAGCGAGCTTTGGAACTCTATCCCGAATTAGATATAGTGGTGCGGGCAAACCATGATAAAAATATTGAGCTATTCTACCAATTAGGAGCGCGGGAAGTCGTACAGCCAGAATTTGAAGCCAGTTTGGAAATGGTGACACATATTCTCACCGATGTGGGTGTCTCCTCCATGGTAGTACAGCGAGAAATGCAAGAGATTCGTAACCGTCACTACCTGGATTTACGTCCCGAACAAACTGCCTCGGAAATTTCCCGCAACCTGCACCAAGCAACCCAAGATTTAAATAAACGTTGGTATACTCTGCCAGATAATTCTCCCCTGATTGGCATGACTCTGGAAGAAACAGATATGCGCTATTTAATTGGGGTGAGCTTGATGGCAATTCTGCGGACTTCCGGGGAAGAAATCGACTATCCCGATGTCAAAGTCAAACTAGAAAAGGGCGATCGCCTCCTGGTTGTGGGTGCAGCAGAGGAACTGGCAGCGCTAGCAGAATTTGCCCAGGGACAAGTCGCTGTTCCCGACGAGAATCATGCTTGTCAATGGGTGACGGTGAGTAAGGATTGTTTGGTATTAGGTAAGACCTTGGCAGAATTAAATATTCGTCAAGATTATGGTGTGACAATTCAAGCTATGCGCCGTGAGGGTAAATATATCCGCGTTCCTGAAGGCAGCACCGATATCCGTGTTCTTGACCAGATGTTGCTGTGTGGAAGTTTACCTAATTTGTATCAAATGGAAAAACTATTTGCCCCTAACACCCTCTCACCCCTACCCTTACCTGTAACCAAAGTCACAGAGCAGCAAAGGTGGGTAAGTTAGCCATGACTGCGAACCAGGTGTTTGCTGCTGCTGGTTGAGATTCTCATAACACAGACGGGAACAATAAGTTTAATAAAATTGTGCAAAATTTATAAATTTTTATGTCTCGTCTGAATAAACGTTCCTTTGAAATTCTCTATGCAGAGTTGCAGAAATGCGCTGGTAATAGTCAAATTAGCCAAATTGAAAAGCAAATAGTTCTCAAACGCTGGGAAAGACTACGCCAGCAGGAAGGAAATCCCGTCACCTATGAGGAATTGCGGGAAACGGTAATAGATACCTATCCCCAATTTAGCGATCGCGCTCTCAAACAAGCAGTCAAAGCCAATCGTCCGCCGGGTATTTTCAGTAAAATCAAGTGGATAATACTTTTGGGTGGTGGTGCTACTGGGGTACTTTGGGTATTAAATTTACCATATCCCATGATTCGTTACCCCGTGGCGCGCACGGCTCCCATTTTGCTACTTCCCAGTTATATCAATATGGATAGCAGTTATCGAGGGGCAATAAATTCCGTCGAGCAAGCTGACCAATTGGTAAATAAAGCTACAAGTCAGGCTGATATTGAACTGGGTGCAACCAAAGTTAAGGAAGCACAAAAGCACCTGAGTAATTTACCCGTGTGGTTTCTAGGTTACTACCCCCAAGTGTATTGTCGTTGGTTTACCTGTACCTGGAAATTTACCCTGGATGAGTTTGAAACTGCACGGAAAAACACTGCACGGATGGAAGCCAAGATTTTTCAAGAGCAAAATGCTTTTAAACTCTTAGAAACAGCGACAGATGATTTAAATCAAGCAAAGCAGCAGTATGAATCTGCAAAGGATGTGGAGCAGAAAAATCAGGCGATCGCTACCATGGAAACTGCCATGGATAAGTTATCACAAATTCCTAGGGAAACCCTCGCAGGTAGAAACGCAACCACCAAATTACAAGCATCCCAGCGAAATTTAGGTAAGATTACCACCGGGGATACGGGTAAGTTAGAAACAGGTTCCTTAATTGAAGCAGCAAAATTATTTGCCATGCAAGCTGCACAAATGTCTCAAAAACCACCCCACCCTACAGCAAAATGGGAACAGGTGGAAAAATTATGGTCAGAAGCCATCAGAAGATTGGAAAATATTCAAGTAAGTCAAGCCAATTATTTAGAAGCACAGAAATTACTCGCAATCTATAAAACTAACTTGGGAATTGTGCAAACTCGCAAAACCATGGAAAGCGAATCCCAGCAAATTCTCAGCACCGCAAACCAGGATATTCAAAGAATCATTGCTAATCCTCCTGGCGATCGCCAACAATTCAAAGCGGTAATTCAAGGTATCATCACTAAACTCAAAACCGTGAAACCAGGAACCACTGCATACAAGGAAGCACAGCAGTTATTAATTATGGCACAACGCAGACTAGAGCAATCTTAGATATAGCTTGATTTGGGTGCTTGCAAGATATCAAATATATCTACCATAAGATAGATTTACAAATGAGAGGTAATTTGAAGAGTACCGCTCTTTTTTTTGAGAACTTGATTCTGATGAACTGAAAAGACAAAACACCTTGAGTAATGTCTGTAAAAACAGCTATGAAACATTGATTTTTCCTTAGTTATCTTTAACTATGAAGAAAGAGCGCAGGTTATGTAAATCCTGATTTCTAGCAGTTTCAATATACATAAATCAATTGCCTATCCATTCGAGTAATTAGAGACATAAAACCCTTGCTTGTGTCTAGAAAGAGTCTTGAAAAAGCTTGATTTTACTCGTTTATTCATGAAGAATGAAGTCAAGAGTTAAACAAAACAAAGTTTAATTCCCAAACAAAGCTTCCTGAAATAACTTTTGTTTAAGGAGAAAAATCATGGCTTTCATCAAAATTTCTGAACTCCGTCCTGCTGGTTCTGAATTGTTCCAAGACTCCGAAAGCTTTTTGAACGAATTAGGTGAGCAAGAAATGGCGATCGCTGGCGGCGGTTATAACAATACAGTTGCTTCAGTCATCAGCCAAGCATCAATTTCTGTTGGTATTTCCATTTTGACAAAATCTGTTGTTTCTCAGAATAATGACTACAGATACTCTTTCTTTAAAAAATAGAAAGACTGTAACTAAGCATAATTAATGTATTTGCTCGACTCAATCGGAGAATTTCGCTCTGATTGAGTTATTTCCCAGTTAGTTTTTACGAGGAGATTTGGCATATGTCTACAATTAAAATTTCTGAACTATATCCCGTTGGTTCTGAACTATTTCAAGACTCAGAAAGCTATCTTAATGAGCTAAATGATCAGGAAATGCTGGTAATGGGAGGTAAAAAAAATAAGTATAAGTTTGTTATTACAAGTGTGATTGAGGTAATTAGTCAAGCTAGTGTATCTAATGGCTTTTCTTTAAATACATTTTCCTTTGTCACAGGAGGTTAGTCACCTCCATAAGTTTATTCTGTCAGCTTTCCTCTCACCAAGGCAACCTCTAGAATAAATATTTTTATCTCAGCTAAATATTTAGGTGCTTCAGACAAGAAAATATTTTTGTTTAAGCACCTATCAAACAACCAAGATATTGAGGATTCTTCAGATGTCTCATATCAAAATTACCAATCTGCATCTATCTGGTAAAGAATTTTTTGATGACAGTGAAACCTTCCTAAATGAACTCACACATCAAGATATCACCAAGATAATAGGAGGAGAAGGGGAGGCAATTGTCAGTCAAGTTACTTATAGTATTGGGATGATATCAGCCGACAATAATCTTTTTATCCCAGAAGTATCCATAGAATTCGATACTACTAGTACTGAGAGCAACTTATTTTTATTGAGTTAAACTTTTTTTGTCAATTATAATAAATATGTCATTGTGTAGACACATAAGAGTAACAATCAAGTAAACTCAATGTATTTTTGCATTCTCAAAGCTGTTGAGATTTAGGAGAAAGTAAAAATATCATATGCGAGTTTTGCAGCAAAAATTACCTTTAATAAATCATCATCAATGACGTATATATCGTATTTATTATCCCCTGAATCATTATCCAAAATTTGTAATATCACCTGAAAATCAAATTTTGAGTGAGGTAAATTATCATGGCTTTTATTCAGATTGCGGAACTACCCTCTGCTGGTTCAGAATTATTCAATGACTCAGAAAGTTTTCTGGATGAACTTACTGAAGAAGGAGTCAACAACATTCAAGGTGGTGAAAAATCACTCATTATATTCACTTTAATTAAAACTAACTTATCCTATCCAACCCTGATATATCCAACTTTATTAAGTCGCAGTCTCGTTGAGAGTAAATATACATACTCTGTTGGTATCAGTTTAGAAACTAAAAGCGTGATACACAAATTTTAGTTTTAAAGCTTTGTCGTCGTAATCATACATGGAGGTTGATATTCAATGTCAATCATCAGAATTGTACAACTTCGTCCACCTGGTGCAGATTTGTTTGATGATAATGAGAGTTTTATTAGTGAATTATCAGAAGCAGAAAGCGGAGATTTTTTAGGAGGATTAATTATCAGTCAAGTAACTGTCAGCGCTGGTATTGTATTGACAACTAAGCGTGTTGTTTGGTCAAAAAATTATTTTCGCTATACTTTGCGCTCAGGTATCAAAAAAAGTCAATTCACCATTACTATCAAAACTCAAGTGATATAGAGTTTTTTTGGCTGGAGAAATTTTTCAGAAATTTTTCAGACATATCTCTCTTAATTATGTCTAAAAGAATACTTCTGATACCTTGACTGATTAACTAGATTCGTCTCAATATAAATATATGGACAAAGTCAAGACACATCTGATTTGGTTTGCCCAATTTACTTAATAAGTACAATGATAATCTGCCCCATGATTCGTGATAAACCTCTGTTTTATCATTGTGTCTTGGCATCGTGAAATATAATTTTTTAAATTAAGCTTATGGCATTTATCTTAAGTTCGGAAAATGTCTTCGATTACCTTGTGACTCTGAATTTATCCACAGTACAGGGTAATCCCAAAATAGAGCAAAAGTACGCCAAAAACTTTAACTTGTTAGTAAATGTAGGAGACGAGCAGAAATTTCTCGTCAAGCAAGAACCTATGAACCCAGAAGGAAAAACATCTGGTGAATTCTTGCGAGAATGGCAAATTCAGGAGTTTCTACAAAAATTTCCCGAATTAAGTCAGATACGGAACTGGATATCAGAAGGAATTCATTTTAATCCAGATGATTCCATTATTGTTTTTAATTATCTCGATAATTATCAAGATGTCATGGCTTTCTATGGGAAAGAAAACATTTTCCCTGGAGAAATCGCCTCAGCTATTGGTATAATTTTAGGCAAAATTCATAGCCTAACTTACAATCATCAAGACTATGCGAATTTTTTCCTCTCATCTTCAGAAAATCAAGCCGTTGTCACCCATTTAGTGGAAGATATTGGAAGAATTACTCCAGAAGTTTTTGGTGCGGTTCCTGCGGATGGGCTGAAATTTTTTGCTCTCTATCAAAGGTATGATAGTTTAGGTCAAGCTATCGCTGAACTGGGAGCATCCTTAAAACCTAGTTGCCTAACACATAACGACTTAAAGCTAAATAATATTCTTTTAGCCGATGATTGGCAGCAAGCTATGGGCAATAGTACGATACGATTAATTGATTGGGAAAGGTGTAGTTGGGGTGATCCAGCATTTGATTTAGGAACGCTGATTGGGAGTTATCTCCATATCTGGTTAGGTAGTATGATTACCAGCAAAACCATGAGCATTGATGAATCTTTACGGATAGCAACAACACCCCTAGAATTATTACAACCGTCGATTGCTGACTTGGCGATCGCTTATCTCCAAAACTTCCCAGAAATCTTACAACATCGCCCTGATTTTTTACAGAGAGTCGTACAATTTGCTGGTTGGAATTTAATTATTGCCATCCAATCAACTTTGCAATATCAAAAAACGTTTGGTAATACGGGTGTATGTATGTTGCAAGTAGCTAAGTCTTTGTTATGTCGTCCAGAAGCATCGATGGCAACTGTTTTTGGTATGCAAGTATCAGAGTTGACTTCTAAAACTTTATCACCTGTGAGCGCTTAAAAGGGAAGGAAAACAAGTTTTTTCTATCATCTCAATCACAATCAGGGTAAGACAAGTAGTGGCGTGGCAATGCTCAAATGATGAAATATTCTTTTGAGTTGCAAAGGCGAAGACTGCGTAACTCAAAAGCTTACCTATTATACCATTTTAGCCGTGTCACAATAATATCTATTATCTAATTTTAACCTATGCAACTACTTGATTCACTACCCAAACAAACGATTTCCGCAGAATTACAAAATTCCTTAGAAGATATAGTTAATAAAATTCAAATTGAATCGAGATATTCTATCACTCATCCTGACTACAAACCTTTAGAATTACCGGATGAGACAATCCCACGTTTTCAACAATTGCCCTCAGATGTCCAAGATAAATATATTAATGCTCAACTCTCCCATTTTCTCTATGGCATCTATTACAATGGTTCCTTAAAACGTGCCTTAGCACTAGATGGAGAAACAACTAATTTAACAGTCAACCAAAATTTAGAAAATAACACCTTTCTGGGAGTGGATATGGTGTTTTATAACCGTCTCCATGAAAGTAACAAAGGCAAAGGATATTTTAGCCCCAATTGGTTGGTAATTAAAGCAGAAACATATGGTTCCTTAGCAGTACACAAGGGTGGTTTAACTCTATATATTGATCGTCAAAAACATCTACAACCTCAGGATGAATCAGCAAAAGTTGGGGATGAAGTGGCGATTCGACTGCCAAAAAACTTGGTACAAAATGGCTTTTATATGGCAGTCAGTAATTTTGGTTCCTATAGTGGTGAAAATATAGTCCGAGTCTATTTCAATTTGACAACTGATGGTGTGGTTGCAGTCATGGAAAGCTTGACTCAGCAATTGAACGATATCACTATTCCTTTCAATTTTAAAGCTCTGTATAACCCCTCGGATTATGGACGTTATGACTCAGCAGTGCTTTATTTTGACAAGAACAACTATGACATTGTTCACCCCGTACTAGCAAGGGTGTATGCACAACACCAATCTCACTTTCAGACCGAAGTGCCTTTATTTACTAAGGTATTAGCACCAGGGTTGGCGATCGCCGAAGAACCAGACCAAAAATTTGGCGAAAAAGAAAGCTTTGGGATGAATCGCTGTCAAATAGTCGCCAATGGTTTATTAGACGCTTGGCAACGTCAGGAAACCTCCCCAGAAGCTCGGATGGTATCTATTCTGCAACAATTTGACTCCCTAGGAATTGACATTCACAGTCCTTATCTTAATGCGAATTCCGAGGATATTTACTTAGCTTTAGAGTTATGAAAATTACCAATTTAGCTCCAGATATGCAGCCGCAACTCACCACAGCAGATGAGCTTGCTCTGGCTAATAGTAGATTTATCCCATCGGATTTACCTTTTTACCGCAAACTGGGACGAACTAACCTGACTGTCAGCTGTTTAGGATTGGGTGGTGGTGGTCATATTTCCAGTGAAGATACCCTCTATGCCTTTGACCAAGGTATCAATTATTTCTTCTACTCCAGCGATTTGCATCAATATCTTTATAGTTCCATGCGCCCTGCTCTGCGGCAATTATGCGGACGCGGTTCCTCAATTCGGGAAAAGGTAGTTCTGGCAACAGTCAGTTACATGATTAGGACACCAGATACAATTTTTACCTACCTCTTTGACCAGTTTGTTGACCTGGGAATTGACTATATTGATGTATTTTTCTGGGGTTGGATTGATGAGCATAATCATCCCGCTTTCGAGAAATGTGTCAATGCTTCAGATGATATTCGTGGTCCCAATACAGTCACTCAGCGTCAAATCGAAAGAATGTTTGGTATCTCCGAGAAGCTGAAAAAAATGGGTGCAGTTCGCTATATTGGTGCTTCTTTCCATGACCATGACTTAGCCAAACAATGGTTAGATAGTCCTTTACTGGATGTTGTCATGGTGCGACATAACGTAGCCCATCGGACTGCCCAAAGAAAGGTTTTTCCCTATTTAAATGTCAATGATCCCCATCGACCGGGAATTGTCACCTTTAAATCCGCAGGGATGTTTGGCGCTCTCTGGGAACCTCCAGCTAGTCTACCATCCGGATGCTGGCAACCCTCAGTCCCCGATTTATACCGCTATTCCTTAAGCCAAAACTCTGTAGATGTCGCATTAGCTGGTTGGCAAACCCGTGAGCATATAGATGCAGCAATTCAGGGTGTACAAAAAGGCAAACTTACCCCTGAGGAAATTGACTATCTGAATCTCTACGGTGATTTACATCGCAACCGTATCTCACCTGGGGAAATTCCCCGCGATCGCCTCCTCCTGACTAGATAAAAATTTCTTTGAACCTTAATATCAATAAATCATGACAGACCAATTACAACAAATCACAGATTTATCCCAGGAAGCGGTACAAATCCATCCCGCAACCGATAGGGAAATTTTGGCATATCTGCGTCGCTCTGCCAGGTTTGCAGAAATCGCTGCTGCTACGGAACGGGAAGCATTAGTTATAAACCATTGCAACCATTTAGGAATTGAAATATCAGATGATGAATGGCAAACTGCCGGCGATGCTTTTCGCTTGGAGCGGAAGCTATGGGGAAACGCAGAAACCATGACCTGGTTGCAACGGCAACGTATTACTGTGGAAGAATGGTCAGAGGGGATTAAAGTTGCATTGTTAGAAAAAAAGTTGAAAGAGCATCTGTTTGGTCTCTCAGTCGATGGTGCTTACATTTCTGACCGCGATCGCTACAGACGGGTAGCACTATCGCAAATTTTGGTTACAGACTTGGCGATCGCGACTAAAATCATCAATAATTTACGGGAAAAAAATGCTTCTTTCTGTAGTTTAGCCTTGGAATATTCCCTGGGGAAACAGTCCCGTGAAAACGGTGGTTTTGTAGGTGTTCAATATTTGGTAGAACTTGCACCGGAGATTATCGCATCTCTAAGCAACGCAGAAACAGGGGAAATTATTGGTCCGATACAAACCAAATTGGGATATCACATTCTTCGAGTAGAAAAGTGGTTTCCTACGGAATTGAATCAAGCAGTCAGAGAACAAATTATGAACTCTTTGTTTGAAATTTGGTTGTACAGTCCCCAGGCAAATCACTCCCATGATTAGAAAACGAGATTAGAGAAAATTAATTATTAATTTAATCGATATTGAGGGGTTGAGCAATGAGCTTTACCCCTGATTATAGTATTTACCGAACAATTTATATACAACCTCACTTTCCCTATTGAGAACCCTCCTCCCTAGCGAGAAGGGTTGATTTTACAACTCACGGGAGTGCTAATTTCTATACTTATGCTGCTTGATGGGAGCTTGATTTTGTAATTTTCTGATGAGGCGAACTATCTCCATCAAATTGTGTAGTAATTTCTATATGCTCAACTTGTTGTTTTAGCCAATTTGTAAATAAATCTCCTAAAATTTGACCACGAAGTTGCTCATCTAATTCTGGTTTAATGATTTCTTCTACCCAAATTAAATGCGCTCCCTTGGGGGTAATAATTGGCTTGAGAATTTGTGGTGGATGGGCAGCAAAAACTGCTGCGGCAATTTCTGGTCTCATGTCGTGACGTTGACGAATACCCTGATATCCTCCAGCACGACGCAATTCCGGATTGTCAATATATTGACGAGCAATTTCTGGAAAAGTTATTTCCCCTTCCTGCAATGCATAAAATAATTCTAAAGCTAAATCTTCATCATCTAAAATCACTTCATAGGTGACTGCTCCGGTGTAGTCCAGTTGATTTTGATAAAAGAATGGTTCGACTTGATCAGCAAATAAATGACTCGCTAATTTTGCCGAAAGTCGGTTGGTTTGGGCTAATTCCTCAAAGTCATCCAGGGAAAGATAATGTTTTTTTAACCATACCCATGTATCTTCTGCTTTGAGAAGTTGATTAGTTAATCGCAGGTTATCTGCGGCTTGTTGTAACTCCTCAGAGTCAATGATGATTCCCATTTCTGAGGCAGTTTCTGTAATAACTTTTTGAGTGGCGATCGCCTCTAATATTCCAGGCATTTGGCAGGAAACTTTAATGTAATTGAGAATATCTATACTAGAAACACTTAAGGTTTTAGACATGACACAATTCCTCAAATTGTTCAGCAGATAAATTTACTTTTTGTGGAAATTATTTAACAGCAAAAGATTATTTTTTTGCCATTTATCTTGCTTCACCTCTTACCTAATTAATATTGTATGGCATGACAAAAAAAGATGCTATAGGATTCATGCTAAGTTTTTATTTTCCTCTTATCTAGTTTTTAATAACAGAGTTAATGACGTGGTAAATACTTGAAGAATTTTCATAAATCTGTCATAATGATAGATTAAGGAATAAATGCTAATCCTATATTAAATGACAGTAAATTACAGTTGCAAACCGTCTTTTTGTAGTTTCTTGAATGGGTCAAGAATAAAATCAATCACTCGGCGCTGACGAATAATCACTTCTGCGGTAGCTGTTTGACCAGGGGTGAGAGAAATACGTTTATTTTCTGCTTGTAGGTAAGACTTATCTAAAGTCACTTCTAACTCATATATTTCTATTTTACCTTGATTGATTTCTTGAATTTTTGAGTCTGGGGAAATCCAATTAATTTGCCCTGTTAATACTCCATAATCTTGGAAAGGATAGGCATCAAATTTAATTTTTACTGGCATTCCTTTCTTCAAAAAACCACTTTGTTGACTAGGCATTTGTGCTTTGAGGATGAAAGCAGTATTCTTGGGAGCAACTTGTGCTACCATTTGCCCTGGTTGAACCACTGCACCTGGTTTAGAAACAGGTAAAGCAAAAATTGTCCCATCAATGGGCGATCGCAAGATTCGTTGTCCTATTTGGAGCTTTAAGGAGACTACTTGACTAGTGCTTTGGGCAATTTGCGAACGTAGTGTAGTTACTTGTCCCTGTAAGTCTTTTAATTGTTCTTGACTTTTTAAGAGAGTCAATTTGCCGCCTTGAACTAAACTTTGATAACTGCTTTGTTGCTCTTGTAGTTGTAACTTTGCTTGTTTAATATCTGATTCTAATTGACTGATAGTTGTCTGATAGCGGCTCAATTCTTCATTTAAACGTAATTGTGCTTGTTTGAAATCAGATTGGGATTTTTCATACTGTCGTTTGCTTTCCTGGGCTTCTTTTCTGAGTTGATCAACTTGATTTTCTGAAACTGCTCCATCCTGAACAATTTTACTAAAACGTTCTACCTGTCTTGTATCTATTTGCAAACGACTGGCAGCCGATAGTTGCTCATCTTTAGCTGTATTAATTTGCTGCTTTGCTTGACTGACTAAAGCTTTCTTCTCTAATTTTTGTAAATTATAGTTACTCTGCTTGGTATTGAGATTTTGTTTTGCTTGATTGACTTGGGCAATTTTTTCTAATTCTTGAGCTTTGTTTTGCTGCTCTTGCACACGAATTGATAATTGTAGTTGATTTTGCAGTAATACTAATTGCTCTAAGCGATTTTTTTCCCCTTCTAACTTAGTTTGTGCCTGTTGCAATTCTGTTTGCAAAACATCAGTTTCTAACTCAACTAAAACCTGTCCAGCTTTCACAACTTCACCTTCCTTTACCCTGACTGCTGTCACACTGCCACCCACCGCACTATCTAACTTTTGTGTGGCTCCCTTGGGTTCAATACGTCCTCTAGCATTGCCTGTTTCATCAACTTTTGAGAACATTGTCCAAGGTAGGGCGATCGCGGCAAATATCACCAGAAAATAGAGAAAAGAGCGCGTCCAACGTCTGGGTAAAGCATCTAGAAGTTCTTCAGTACCATAAAACCAGTCTTGAGCTTCCTTTTCTTCCTGTATATGAGGATTTAATTCACTATTTTCTTGCTGTTCTTCTTGACTAAATGTATTTAATTCCGGCATATATAATCACCAGCTTTTATGAATTTAAATGGGCTAATATTGATGGGTGAAATCCCAATTTTTTAACAATACAATTTGTATTTAAGCATCTTGTTCCCTGATTTTAGAACGCGGGCTAGAAGCTAAAAAAATTACAAATCTGGAATGCCCCATCTTATATATTGAAAAACTATTCCCTGACTCCTCACTCCTCACTCATGACTCATTACTCATTACTCCTCACTCCTGACTCCTCAATCATTCACCTTGCGCCAATTGTTGTTGATTCAGATAGTAATAGTGACCTTTTCTACTGATTAATTGATGATGGGAACCACTTTCAACGAGGACACCACGATCTAAAACTAAAATCAAATCAGCATTACGTACCGTGGAAAGACGATGGGCAATAATCACGCTGGTACGTCCTTGGAGAATAGTTTTCAGGTTTTTTTGAATGATGCGTTCAGATTCCGAGTCGAGGTGACTTGTGGCTTCATCCAAGAGCAATAGACGGGGATTTCCTAATAAAGCACGGGCGATCGCCAATCTTTGTCTTTGTCCTCCAGATAACATTCCCCCTCCTTCACCAATTTGGGTTTCATAACCCATAGGTAATTGCTTAATAAACTCATCTGCTCCCGCTAAATCAGCAGCAGTCATGATTTCTTCCAAGCTAGCTTCTGGGTGAGCAATGGCAATATTTTCCCGAATGGTGCCACCAAAAAGAAAAGTATCTTGATCAACTACACCAATTTGAGAACGTAGCGATCGCAGGGAAATACTGGTGATATCTTGACTATCAATTAAAACTTTGCCATCGGTGGGTAAATATAAGCCCAAAATCAATTTTGATAGAGTTGTTTTTCCCGAACCACTACGCCCAACAACGGCGATTGTTTGCTCAGGTTTGATTTCAAAACTCAGATTCTCTAGTACATTAATATCACTTTCTGGATGATAACGAAAGGTGACATTATCGAAAATAATATGACCACGTAATCGGGGCAAGGATTGTCGGGGTTTATTTTGTAAATCTTCCTCTGGCTCTGCTTCTAAAACATCATTAATTCGTTCCGTAGAAACTATGACTTCCTGTAATTGATTCCACAAAACTATCAATCTTTGAAAAGGGTTAATGACATTTCCTAACAACATATTGAAGGCAACTAATTGCCCAATTGTCAACTGACTTTGAATCACTAGCCATGCCCCAAACCATAGCAAGCCAGTTGTCACCACTGTTTGAATTGTAGAACTAAATACCTGAAGCTGATTACTAATTACCTCGGCTTTAAATGTCTTTTTAATCAAACGATTTAATAGTTCTTCCCAACGCCAGCGCACAGTTTGTTCAATCGCCATGGAGCGAATCGAGCTAATCCCCGTCAAACTTTGAATCAGATAACTGTTTTCTTCAGCTAAGGCGTTAAATACTTCCTTAGAAATGCGTCGTAAAAAAGGTGTGGCAATTAATGCCAGTAATACAAATGGTGGCACAATTGTCAAGCAAAGTAGCGCCATTTGCCAACTGTACCAAAACATTAATCCCACATAGACAAATACTGTGAGTAAATCTAAACCAATAGATAATGCTTCTCCGGTGAGGAAACGTTGAATTTTTTGATTTTCTTGGACACGGGAAACAATATCACCGACATAACGAGATTCAAAAAAGGACAGGGGTAAACGAAAGGTATGTTTAATAAAACCGACCATCAAAGCAATACCAATACGGTTAGCAGTATGATCTAGGAGATATTGCCGCAGCCCATTCATGGCAACACTGAACAAGCCAAAAATTAGTAACCCCAAACCGACCGTATTTAAGGTTAAAGTACTGCCTTGAACAATCACCCTATCTAATAGTAATTGGGTAAATAGGGGTGTCACCAGTCCAAATATCTGAATCAATAACGAAGCTAGAAAAACTTCCAGGAGAACAATTGTATGGGGTTTGACTAAATCAAAAAATTGCCAGAATCCAGAACTTGTCTCTGGGGTTTGTTGTAATAGGGCTGTGGGTTGCAATAGCAAAGCATAACCATTCCACCCAGCTTTAAATTCCCCAATGGTTAACTGGCGTTGTCCAATGGCGGGATCGCCGACAATTACCCATTTTTTGCTGACTTCATAGACGACGATGAAATGTTTCCCTTCCCAGTGGGCGATCGCCGGTAAAGGTTGTTGAGCTAATTTATCCAGACTGGCTTTGACTGGACGGGTAGCAAAACCAATGCTTTCTGCGGCAGCTGCCAGGGCACGCAAGGATGCTCCACTGCGACTGACATTAGTTAAATCCCGCAGCCGATTTACACTCAGTTGCTTGCCCCAGTAGCGACCAATCATTACCAAACAAGCGGCTCCACAATCGGAGGCACTTTGTTGCTCAAAGAAGGGATAGCGATGGGTTAACTTGCCCCACCAATGCCCCACTGTAACTGTCGGACTGGGAAAATAGACTGAGCGTTTTTTTGCTGGTGGAGTTAGGGGAGTCTGGGAAGGAAAGGGAATGACTTTGGCTGTGGGGGATGTTTTCACCTCCGATTCCCTAGGGGGTAAGTAATCAATTGCCAGAGCGGGTAAATGTTGGATTGCAGCTTGCCAATTCTCATGTTTTAAGCGGTAAATAACTGTTGGTTGCCTTACCTGCCAATGATTATCGAGGATGTCTGCACAGATATCTCCACTAGTCAACTTCCTACCAGAGGAATTTTCTATTTCTCCTCGATATAGCAACCATACTTTACTCCCTTGACAGAGTTGGGGGTTAATTGAGCCAATATCTAAATCCTCTCGTGCAAATAGGGACAAAGCTTTAAGTATTTCCTCAGAGGAGCTATTATTGGTCAGTTGTGGTTGCTGACGACACAACAACAGCAGATCCCAGAGTTCGGCACGGGCAAATAGGCGATCGCCAATACCAGGATATTTGGCAATTAATGTTTGCAATGTTGCTTGTGGTAGAAAACCCAGCTTTAAGTTTACCGAAGCTCTCGCAGAGTAGGGTTGAAAATCCTCTGCTGGAAACAGAGTTAATTCACCAAAGGATGTCCCTGGAGACAGGGTAGTAATTAAGTTATCCGCACTATCTAGCAATCTGACTTTTCCCATCAGCACTAAATATATTCCGGCTTTTGCCTGTGTGGAATGCCAGAATTGTTTCGCCGTGGGTGGTTCTAGGATTTCTACTGCCCCTAAACATGATTGCAGTTCCCTATCTGGCAGCTTCTGATCCAAAACAATCGTGAGCTGTTCACAAAGCTGAGTTTGTGAAAAGACTGATGGCATTTGCTTACCTCTTTGACCTAATTATTTATTTTTTATGTCTGACAGCGTTCTCAATAGGACAAAAAAAGTCTGGCTTCTTGCAACTATTTAACGATGATGTTGGGGTTTTGCCATAACCTCAACCCTGATGCTGTCATCCTATTGAAATGAAAATTGCTGTAAAATCTAAAATTTCAAATTAAACGACCAACACCAACTAGGTTCTTCATGGGATTGCAAGTCACGAATGGTGATCCCACTATCCTTAGTCGCTTCTGTATCTTGATTGCAGAGATTTTTCCGCTTTGTCGATAGTCCCATTTGTTTCAACAGTCGATTGATGTGGCGATCGCTGATTTCAATTCCAAATTCCTTGGCTAGATGTTTGCTCAACCATTGAGCAGTCCAACAACTAAATGCATAACCATGCTCACGGGGACTATGAGTCACTAAATCTTTCAGTCGCTCTAAATATTGATTACTAACACTTTTCGGTCTACCTATCGGTCTTTCATTCCATTTATGGGCTAAACCTGCTTCTGCTACCGCAATCCAGTACCTCGCCATCTCCTGGGAACAAGCCAACATTTCACAGATTTGAGTTTGCGATTTGCCCATATCCGCCAACAGCATAATTTCAATACGACGACTATACTCTGGCTGCAAATTCGCTTGTAAACTTTTCAGTAAAGCTTTGCGCTGAAACGGTGTGAGAAACTTGCTTGGAGTCACATCGTCGCTCTCGAAAGCTTGCTGTTGAGTGAATTGATATGCCATGATTATCACCAGTTGTTTTAACTGTCAAACGTAGACGAATTGTTCCTTTGCAGTTGTATGAGAATCCCGGACAAGGTTTCACAACTACAAATGTAATTAGCTTTCAGTTAATTATGCGTTTACAAGAGATACAACGAACCTGGGAACTCTGTCCCCTCAGACTTTCGCCAGTCTAGGGGCTGATTCCTGGGCTTTATGCCTAATTTTTACCCTCTAAATTAGGTAGACATAATCATCAAAAGTTGGGGCGATCGCTCACGGGGAACAATAATAGTAGTTAATGATAAACTTCCCTATCATTGAACAGTAAGTGATCCCCGACTAAATTGTTTGTGCAAGGTACAATGATTAATTTTCCTAGGAGAAAGCCGTCCTAGGGGCGATCGCACCAAAAAAACTACCAAAGAATAGCTTTGATAATTTCAACAAAATCTTGGTTGGTAATTCAAATATTCCAAATACATAGCCAATCAATAGGTGGCAATAACAAACAAACCTGACAAAATATGCGTCAAGCATAGCTGTCACTTCCTTGGTGAATAAGATTACGAAACAGAAAATAATTGCTAGCAGCGCAGTTGCTAATAAAGCAAATACTTCCCACCCAGTCTCAATCAATTGAACAAGACTCACAAGATTCAGGAAGTTTTGGTAAAACTTGCGGCGATTCCTATTTTACCTGATGAAGATTTTTCTAAACTCTGCCAAAAGTATTAATTAAGCAAATCCAAAATTAATTGAGATGTCTCAAGTTTTTCTTGATATGTAAAATCGGAACGGGAACTCTCTGAAAAAGCAAGTTCTACAGTTTAGCTGCTAGCTCTGGCAAGAGATGATGTTACTCATTTTTTTGTGAGTGGACTTCATCAAAGGGAAAAATGGGCTAATCCCATGAAATTACTCGAAATTTAAATTCCTGGGAGGAAATTACAAGTAATTTAGCCATTTAGCAGTGATGTCATGACTTTTCAGTCAATTTCACTACCATATCCGACATTCTACCGATAACTTTGTGAGTATAAGCCCATCTTTACGAAAAATTCATATTTTCTTTATAAATTTATTATATGAACAGAAGTATATATAATTTTGCTACTCAGTATCAAGTTTATGGGGCTGAATCAACAGTCTTATTTCCCGTAAATAGAGTCACTCAGCCTATATGCTTGGGAAAAAGCATGTATCATAATCAACCATCATTAAAAAGAATCGTTATCATTTGCAGATAAATTCTCATCACCAGTAAGCATTATTATCTTTCCATATGGTAATTTTATCCGGATTTCTACAGAGAGCTAGAATATAATTAGTAGCTAAATCACGTATATTTTTCTATCATCTACACTATGTATACGATGAAATCAGATGTATGCGTTTGCATTTTGCCAAGCTCTGTCCCAAGAAAACTGGCAAAATGATTATATAGGAGTCCGGTTTGGTTATTGAAAATATACGTATTGGAATGACACAGCTAAAATGTTGTATTAGATTGTAGAATGATGAGAGCGCTAAAGCACAAAGGTTTTTCATTACAACATTCAAGGCTTGCCACGCCACTACAATACTAGATTTAGTTCAAGAATCAAACATGATTCCCATATGACTATTATTTATTTTGAAGCGAATGAGAAAACTTTATTTTTTACTTCCTGGTACAGATAACAAATTTGCCTGTGGTGGACTTTGGGCAGAGTTAAAAACATTAGAATTAGCTAGAAATATTTGTAATGCTGATGTTGTCACCTATCGGCAACGAGAAAGTGGCAAATTATTCTTAGATGATATACTTTCAGAGAAACAAGAAGACACTATATTTGTCATGAGTTGGGGATTTGATATTTCCCGCCTCGTCTCAAAATTGCGAGGTCAAAATGTAGTTTACCATGCCCATAGTGCAGGATATAAATTTAATTTACCTCCAGATATTCCCATTATTACAGTCAGTAGAAATACCCTGGGTTACTGGGGACAGTTAGCACCAAATTCCCTAATTTATTATCTCCCAAATCAAATTAGTGAGGAATTTCAGAATTTACATTTACCAAGAGATATAGATATTTTAGTTCAAGCGAGAAAATCCTCAACCTATCTTCTCAAAATGCTGGTTCCAGCCTTACAAAAAAAATATCAGGTGTTTGTAGTCAATTCCTATATTCCCGACTTACCAGGGTTATTTAACCGGGCAAAGGTTTATTTATACGATTCCGCCGAATATTGGGCACAACAGAGTGTCAGCGAAGGTTTTGGTTTACAACCCATGGAAGCAATGGCTTGTGGTTGTCACGTTTTTTCCAGCGTCAATGGTGGACTTTCAGATTATTTAGACCCCGGATTTAATTGTCAGAAAATAGCTGGCTATTCCCTAGAATATGATATGCAAAGAATTAGTGTTGCGTTAAACAGAGAAAATAAAATTACATTTCCCGAACACTTTCTTGCCGAATATCGTCAGAAAAATATTATCGACAAAATGCAGGTGATTCTCCAGGAATTAAATGAATTCTTTGACCATCGACAAAAGTATACAAGTAATATTCCCCAACTAACACCTATGCGATTAGCACAATTGCAAATACAAAGAGTATTTTCCAAGGTGAAAAAGAAAATGAATCGCTAATTTTCACCCCAATCAAAACAATCCTACTCTGAAATTCTGCAAGCTTATACCTTTGAGCAGGGTAGTACAATATTATCTAGAAACATAAGTTTTCATTAAATAGTCAAAATATCTAATTGATTGCATTGTTTTTCTTGCAGGTTGAAAAGCTTTTCCATTAGACAAATCAACTAGCGAATATATCTTGAAATTAGGTAATTTAACATTGAATTTCATCCCAATGAGATTCGGAAATTTTTCTTGCATTACCGATTCATTAAGTATATTAGGTTCGTTATGAGTGATTATTAATAGCGATCGCCGCTTCCTCGTCCCCATTCCCCAACCTTTACTTTCTCCGTGACGGAAAACATTGAATTAGTATAATATAGTACAGCATATCCAAGCATTTCATTACATGTTTTGCTTGTAAACCCCATTATTTCCGCCTGTGAATACTAAATATCGATAGTAGCAATTAGGTATTATTCATAACCTATTTTTTCTTTCTTGCTATAAATAATAAAGGTACTGATGTTTGGGGTTCTATGGGATTTGTTATTATTGATACTGAGGGGAAACCGGAACTAAGCGAATTAGCAATAGTCAATAGTTGTGGCAAGTTAATCTATGAAGCTTTTTCACAGGAGCATGCGAATAACACTAAAAATACACCCAATCTCAAAAGTCTCAAAACCTTATTACTAGACTTTCTAAATATTGTTGACGGCAAAAAAATAGTGTGTCACTATGCCCAGCATGATATGGATGTACTAAAATACAGTTTCCGCAAAGCTGGGTTAAAATTTCCTAACTTAGATTTTGAGTGTACATGGAATTTAGCGACAAATTATTGGCAAAACCTAGAAAGCTATTCTTTAGAGTACCTGAGTAAATATTTAAATTTGCGGGTAAATAACCATTATTTCATTCGAGATATGGCTCATTCTGCCCGTTATGATGCTGAGTTCACCTACTATCTTTATCGTAAATTAATGCTTGTACAATTAAAAGAAAAACCAAATCCATTTAGTGGTAGTCGCGTTGATACCCCATTTCAAAACCATCCTGATTACACTGATACCTATCACCAACAATTTCTTACTCTTAATTCAATATTAAAAGATATTAAACTCGACACCAATCGTCAAAGTAAAGGAGCGGTTGTCATTGGAGAACCCGGTTCAGGTAAGACTCATTTGATGATGCGGTTGACACAAGCAAGATTATCAACTAATCGACTATTTTTTATTCGCCAACCCAACAACTCTTCCTCTGTGAATCACCATATTTACAGTCGAATTTTAGAGTCTTTAGTTGAGCGAGTTGGTTCCTTAACTCAATTAGATTATCTAATTCTTAATGGGTTTGATAAAATTGCTGCTAGTGTACCAAATTTGACTCAAAAAGATATAGAAATTCTCAAAGCGTTCAAAGATGATAATCTTAATTCTCTGGGAGCAGAAGGAACTTATACAAAAGTAGTATATTGGCAACAAATTTACAAACGACTTAATGAGTGGTGGGTCAAATATTACTCAGCTGGTGGTTTTGCTCTCTCTATTCTTAAGGGAATTATTAAGTATTGTAGTTACAGTGACTATAATTACAAAAATATTGCGACACGCTGGCTAGCGGGTCAGACTTTATCAAATGAGGAAGCAGAAAAAGTTGGTTTACCAAATTGGCAAGAAAATTTTAGCCTAGAAGAATTTTCTTTAGAAGCTATTTCTGTTTTAGGTAAATTATCAATCCTTGATGAACCTTTAATTATTATCTTCGATCAGCTTGAAGGATTAGGACTTAGCCAAAACCGGGAGGTATTGCTCAAGTTTGGAGAAACTATTAAGGAAATTTTCACCCATGTTCCGAATAGTTTAATTATTTTGAATATGTTCCCCAAGCGATGGGAGCAGTTTAAAACAATTTTTGATAATTCAATTATCGGTCGCGTATCTCAATACCAAGTTGATTTACAAAAACCCCAAACCGAAGAACTTTTATCTATTCTCAAAATCAAGCTTCATAATATTAATACACCCTTAGAACAGATATTTTTACCTGAAGATTTAGAGGATATTCTCGGACAAGAATCTATTCGTGGAGTTTTAAATCGAGCTGCTGATTATTACAACTACAGAGTTCGACAAATTCCTTTGCCTTCTATCAAGAAAAACATCCATAATTTAGAAGGTAATGAGAAAATAGAACAGCAGTTGCGAGTATTAGTTTCTCAACAGCAGGTATTTACAGAAGTACTTGCCAACATCATCCAGGAAATGCAAAACCCTGGCTTAGTAAACATGAGAGATTTACTTACCAAACTCATTCCTGAAGTTAAAAGTGAAGAGAAGATAAGAGAAGAGTATGTTATTGATTACTTAAGTAAACAAAGAGCTTTTCTGGAAGGACAATATCATAATCTTCCAATCATCTCTGACTCTGATGATATCGGTAAACTTAAAACAATTGCTGAAGCTTTCAACCAAATTAAACCAGTCAACTTGACTCTATATCGCCTAGGTAAACGAGTTTTACCAGAACATATTGTCATTGAAACCGAAAATAAAAACTATGTAGTTGGTTTTCTTCAAATGTCTTCTAGTTCATCCTTCGTTAGTCGAATCAGCAATTTCAATGAGTTAGTCTGTCTACATCCCAAAGACAGTTTTATCCTGTTTAGAGATGAGCGGCTAGCTGAAATGAAAGGTAGTGTGACAAAAGAGAAAATCACTCAGCTTCAAAATGCTTCTAATGGTAAATTCATTCTACTTAGTAAGCGAGATAGGATTCATGTAGAATTGACTTATAAATTAATTATTGATATTCAGAACAAAGATTTAGAAGTCGATTTAGAATCAGCCTTAAAAGTGCTTGTAACTAAGAGCGAATGGTATCACGGGCTGTTTTCTCTGTTTGGTTTTGCTAAACCGAATTAGATTTAATCTATATACAGATACTAGACTTTATCGCCCTTGGTTGGTGTGAAATTGCGTATCTTTAATAACTATGGTGATAGGATAGGTGTAGAAATGATGCGAATACTATTAATTGCCAATACGATTTTTGAGGTGGGAGTAGGTATTGTATTTATATTTTTCCCCACTTTAGTTATTAAAGATAGCGCTTTATCGATTTCGTTGTTGCAGATAATTGGGTGTGGTGCTTTGGCTTTCGGTACTTTGAGTTTTTTAATGTTGAAGATGACCGATTTCAAATCATTGCAACCAGGATTAATTACGCTATCTATTTTCCATACAGGAGCAGCAATTTCCCAGCTTTATGGGTTGACTAATGGTACAGCTAGTATACCTGTAATCATTGCACATTCATTGTTTGCACTTTCATTTATAGGGGTTTTCTGGCAGCAACTTTAGATAGCTGCTTTTATCATTACAGGTTATTCTAGATAACATCCTCGACTAATTCAAACTGTTGGGGATATAAATTCAATCGGAATAGTGAATCAGAAAGCAGGATGAAATTCTTGGCAGATATGGGTATATCACCACGTACTGTAAACTGGTTACAAGCTGTGGGTATTGAGAAAATTACAGATTATAGCTTCTTGACTTCGCCGACTTTCTTCTGGAGTATACTATTTAGCTCACCATTCCTAATCGCTTTAATGACTCGGCTATGGTATCGCTTGTTGGGAAAATAATTTAATTTTATCCCTATCTATTTCAATTTTGGCAGAAATTATACTAACCTTAATTAACTTAACTGATATTTCACCGCTAACTTAACTGGGAATGCCGATAATCGAAAGTATATACACAGATGGTGCTTGTACAGGAAATCCTGGTCCTGGTGGTTGGGGTACGGTTGTCTATTTCCAAGATGGTTCCATCCATGAAATGGGAGATTCATCCCACGGCAAAACCACCAACAATAAAATGGAAATGCAAGCCGCGATCGCCGCACTAGAATATTTCCATGCATCGGGACAAACTGAACCCATCACCCTCTATACCGACAGCGAATACTTAATTAACTGCGTCACCAAATGGGTAAAAGGTTGGAAACGCAAAGGTTGGAAAAAAGCCGACGGCAAACCGGTTCTCAATCAAGATTTGCTCGAAAAGCTAGACGATCTCAATAATCGTAAAATTAAATGGGAATACGTGCGTGGTCATGCTGGCAATATCGGCAATGAAAGATGCGACGCGATCGCCCGTGCTTTCGCTAGTGGTAACGTCCCATCATTACAATCAATTTCAGATATCAATTATGGTAATGGGTTTTCTCGACAAAATAGCGAAGTTGCAGTCACAAGAGTATCTGATTCTTTGACAGAATCAACGATAATTAACAAAAAACAACAGCAAATCAGTACTCTGGCATCAGATATAACCAACATGGAATTACCTACCGTCTCTGCGACATCGACAAATGAAGAATTACCACGGGAAACGAGAGTCACCCAACTACGTAACTTGGTAGAAACTTTACACATCGCGGATGAAATTGCTGAAAAGGGCTATTTAATTACCAGTTCCGAACTTGCAGACTTAATGGATGTTCATGCGAGCGCTGTCACCAGTCGTGGTGATCAATGGCGTTGGCGTAATTGGGTTGTCTCTCGCGTTCGTCGTGAAGGTAATCAGATTCTCTGGGAATTAGAGCGGGGAGATTTGGTGAATCATGAAGGTGAGGAATCATAACCATCACCAATTATCTCCTGTTCAATGCAGATAGTTGCAGTCATCAAAACCAGGATTTACCAATCAAAAACATCCTCTAATTCTAGTACAGACATCTTTGCGCGTATGAAAAGGCAGGCTTTTTCTGCCTACCCCTCCTGGGTATTGTCATAATTTCACTTCCCCTGAGTCACAGCACCACTACAAAGATTTCACTTTCTCTCTTCCGAAGGTGACTTCAACAGAAATCATTACATATCTATTCTCCTTAGGCTATTATCTTTGTGATAAGTAGTCAAGATTTTGGCAAAATAGAGTTTTAATAGTTGAATGAGTAAATTTCAAATTGATATTGACTTCAACCACGTAGATTTCTCCTCCTTAGAAACAGAGGAAGATTTTCGTACTGAGGCAAAAAAATTATTACCTGCTGCCCTTATACAATTAGGAGAGGCTGTAGCGCTACAAACCTGGGAAGAGATGCAAAAAACTGGCTCCGGTAAAGGTTCCCAAAGTGAAAAACGTAAATTTGTGCAAGAAACGGGTAAAAACTACCAACGTTCTTCTAGTAAACGGGAAAAGCAAGAACTCGAAGACTACATAGTAGAACAACTACGTGAGAATCAACCCTGAAAATCCACTTCTTTGCAATCCCTGGGTAACAAGGAAATGACACCTTCATACAATTACCCAGTGCTGTAATTATCACCAGATGGGAATATTGTTTTTTCTATGACTCCTACATTATTTGGACGTTGGCAAACAAGATTACTCCTGTTAGGAACAGTGGGAGTCTTGGTGACAATTCCCTTTGCGATGGGTTTAATTGGTTCTGGTAAAAGTTCGGTGTATTTTGCGGTGATTTTCTATGTTGCCCTATTTGGGATTGCCTGGGATGTATTATATAATCACCTACAGAAATACCGTTGGGATCGAGATTGGCCCGCAGCCTATCAAGCAATGGCAGGAATTTGGGAGATGATATTTATCTGGTGTGGGTTGAAAATTTTTAGTATTTTACCTATTCCCATTCCTCGAACAAGTCTCCTGTGGCGAGATTTTTTTATGCACTATGTTACTGTCTGGCTGGCAGTATTTATCGCTTCTCAAACCATGATGCGGGTAATATTTCCCCGTTGGCGTTTCCATGGTGGCGAATGGTTCAATAGGTAATGGGAATTCTTCTTTTTTGAAGTTCAAAAATTGCACTTCGGCTACGCTCAGTGCTAGTAGATGCAAGGTTTTTCAGCCTTATATCCCTAATTCTCTTGCACTTTTTCTCCAAAAATACCCTGAAAAGCTTATAGGATAAAAGTTTTAAAGTTATTCAGCAGCCCCTACTCATTACTCATTACTCGCTACTCACTACTCATTACTGATTAACCAATTCCTTGTCTCCTTGGGGGTGAGGAATTTTATTTTGGAAACAGTAGTGGTATGCGTAAATCAAGCTGCTACAGTTGTAGCAATTATTAAAAACTCCCTTTATTTCCTTCAGCACCATGCAGGTATATTGCAGTAAGAATCACGCAAATCAACCAGGTAACCGCTTCTGTACCCAGTGTGGTGAACCTCTACCCTTGTCAACTGGGGTAATGATTGGCGATCGCTATCGCATCATGAAACAATTAGGACAAGGTGGCTTCGGTAGAACCTATTTAGCGGAGGATACCCAACAGTCTCAGAAAACCTGTGTGCTGAAGGAATTTGCCCCCCTGGTGGAAGATACACAAAATTTAGATAAAGCCAAGGAGTTATTTGAAAGGGAAGCGAATGTTCTCAAAAAACTCCAGCATTCCCAGATACCCCGTTTTCATTCTTCTCTGCAAGTCAAACTGGGTAATAAGGATTTTTTCTTTTTGGTACAGGATTACATTGAGGGTGATAATTTTCTCGACTTGTTAGAAAAGCGCCGCTTTACAGAGGAGGAAGTTATCAAACTGTTGCAGCAAATTCTACCAGTATTATCCTACCTGCACTCACGGGATGTCATACATCGAGATATTTCCCCGGATAACTTAATTTGGCGTAAAAGCGATGATTTGCCCGTACTCATTGACTTTGGAGCGGTGAAGCAGTTACCTGCGAGTAAGGGTTTTTGGTTTACACAATTGGCAGGCAATCGCACCCTTCTAGGTAAAAAAGGCTACGCCCCAGAGGAACAACTACGACAGGGTAAGGCGTTTCCTAGTAGCGATTTGTATGCTTTGGCTGTCACCGCACTGGTATTAATTACTGGCAAAGAACCACCAAAACTCTATGATAGCTACAACGGTAATTGGAGTTGGGGTAAGGAGATTCAAGTTAGCCCCAAGTTAGAAACGGTGTTAAAAAAGATGCTCTCCTATAAACCGAGCGATCGCTATCAAACTGCCCAGGAAGTCTTTAAACAAATTCAATACCTGGCACCAAGTATCAAGGCTGTAAATACTGCGGTTGTAACCGCTCAACCCATTGTCACCCCTGCGGTAAAAACCCTTAATCCCCTAATTACCAAAATCAAAACCATGGTAGTAGCACCGGGTAAAAAACCACCCGCAGTTATCAGTAAATTTCAGCATCAAACCCAAGCGGCAGTTCAATCTCTCCCCGTACCGATTTGGATGCGTCCCTTTGCCTATAGCTTAATCGGGACGAGTGTAGCTATTTTAACCTTTGCCGGCTCTTGGGCGCTGGTGAGTGCGGTGATTCGCGGTGTATCATCCATATCCTTGCCTTCTATCTCCCTCCCGAAAGATGAGTCACCAAAAAAATCCACGAATCAGCAAAAACCGGGTAAACTAACCCAAGCAATTAACCGTCGTCAGGAATTAGCCATACCCGAAGGTTTTTTTAACCTGACTGTAAATCGCATATTCCACGCGGAAAATCCCCAATTAAATGGACGCGCTTTAACTAGTGGTGCGGAAGATGCAGCACTGCGGGAGGAATGGGCAAATGTTGCTAACAAGTTCCTAGATAAAATTACCGAAGCAAAACTCAGCCAATCAACACGGGAAAAACTCGGAAGCTATGGTGGCAAAGACTACGCAGCATGGCGCACCAAGGCACAAAATGGGGAGTTAGGAAACTATACCCTAGAGAAACTTAACTCCGAAACTAACCGCAAATTTGACAAATTATTTCCGGGCATTAGGCAGGATAATGAGAAACTAGATCCACAAACCTACAGCCAAATCTGGTACGCGATCGCGGCTGAACAAATCAGTAAAATCGGAACAGAAAATTAGGGGAATGACTATCCAACCAGGACACATTTTAAGCGATCGCTATCTGATCACCCGACTCATCGGACAGGGGGGTTTTGGACGTACATATTTAGCGGAAGATGTCAACCGTTTTCGGGAACCTTGTGTACTCAAGGAATTTTCTCCCCAGGTGCAAACACCCTACGTGGTGCAAAAATCTGAAGAACTATTTCAGAGGGAAGCATCGGTGCTTTACAAGTTGCAACATCCCCAAATTCCCCGGTTTCGGGAAATCTTCCGCACCAGAGTAGATCAAAAAGAATCTTTATTTCTCGTACAAGATTATGTTCAAGGGGAAAACTACCGCCAACTCTTAGATATGCGTCTGGCTCAAGGTTCCACCTTCAGTGAGGCAGAAATTCGCCAATTACTACAGCAGATATTACCAGTGCTGGCATACGTGCATTCCATGGGAGTAATTCACCGGGATATCTCCCCTGATAATTTAATTCAGCGTCACTCAGATTTACTACCCATACTCATCGATTTTGGTGGTGTCAAGCAAGTTGCTGCCACCGTTGCTTCCCAATTCTACCAAGCTGGTGTCGCTCCCACCCTGCCACCTCTCACCCTCCTGGGGAAAATCGGTTATGCACCCCCCGAACAGATGCAGACTGGGTTGGTGGAACCCCACAGCGATTTATATGCATTAGCTGCCACCATGGTAGTCTTACTCACAGGTAAGCAACCCCAGGAATTAATTAATCATCAAAATTTGGCTTGGGAATGGCAACAATTTGCTTATCTCAGTCCCCCATTGGGAGCAATCCTGAATAAAATGCTCTCACCCTTGCCGAACCAACGCTACCGCAACGTTACCCAAGTTATCGAAGCACTCAACCCACCCGCTAATTATCCTCCCACCCAACCCCCGGTAGTTAATCCTGCTCCCACCTCTGCAACCTTTGCAGCTGCTCCCCCTCCAGTTGTCACCCCTCCCCAAGACAAGAAAATGGGGAAAAAGCTCCTACCTATCCTCCTGCTTGCGGGTGTTGTCGGTGTGGGTGCGTGGGGAATTAGTAATTTAGTGAAATCTAGTGGCGATCGCCCTGGAAATTTAGCAGTACAACCAGTGGCAACGCCAACTGTCACCCAACCTACAGACCCCCTGGCGCAATATAATCCAGAGGAGAGAGCGCGTAAGGAAAAATTAAAAGAGCTTCGGGAACGCCTAGGAGTTGATTACAATTTTTACATAACCCTAGTTAATCAAACATTTTGGCAGAAAAACCCCAGTTTACGCGGACAGGTGCTGAGTAACGAGAGTAAAGACGCAGAATTACGCGCACAATGGGATGCAACCGCCAAGGATATTTTAAATAAATTAACAGTTATGAGTGCCGACTCTCGCAGACGCTTAGGTACTTATACTGGAGCAGACCGCGATCGCTGGAAAGTGCAAGTTAATAATTTGAATGTGGGTAGTAATTCCCTATTTGACTTAGCTGATAGTATCTTCTTTCTGCAATTTCCCCAACAACGCGGTCAAAAATTTATCGACCAACCCATGGGACAAGTTTGGCAAGGCTTTGTCAATGATAAAGTCAATGCCATCTTAGCTGGTAGTGCCTTACAAAAATTATCATTTGAGACTGGAGCAACGGGTAAAGCTGTCAGTGGCACCTTGAAAAGTGGTAACGGCAAAATTTTTATTGCCCAACTGGCTGAAAATCAGGAAATGACAGTCAATCTCACAGCAAATAACAAAGTTTTATTATCTATCTATTCACCCGATGGGCAAAAAATTCTCGAAGATTCTCCCCAACACAATTTTTCCCAAACCCTGACAAAGAGCGGATATTACGAATTTGTGATAGTTTCGACTGTGGCATCATCCCAGGAGTATCAACTGCAAGTCACCGCAGAAATCCCCACTCCCATAGAAACACCAACAGAAACCCCCACAGAAACCCCTACGGAAACTCCCACGGAAACACCCACAGAAACCCCTACACCATAATCGTTTAATTATGTGGAATAACAAAAATGTTTGCGCTTTAGCGCTTTCTCCAAATCTCACCCATCATTAGTCTCTCAAATCTTCTCACCCAGGGAAAATATCAATATTGAAGTTTTCTTGAAGACTGAAGCTAATGAGAATGCCTTTTTATACTTACAAATACCCATTCAAATGTATTTAATAATACTTTGGTTACTTTGACTGCGCCATATTTTTGATGGCAGTAGAAAAATATTATTTTTTGAAAGATTTGGTGAAATTGCTTCTAAAAACCTTGACAATTAATCTATTGACCTCCGTGAAAGAGATGTTTATCACTGAAATATAGACAAAAACATTGATACATCAGTTTTTATAGACGAGGTATAAAATGATTAAACAATTAATGGTTAAATTAGCAGCAACCGCAGCAACCGCAACTGTAGGATTAGGAGCGATCGCGGCTCCCGTTTTGGCTGATTCCTGGACATTTGTAGTTGAAAATGCTGGAGATTCCAAAATTCAGAGAATTGAAGCTGCGGAAGTCGGTAGCGGAAACTGGCGCAAGTTTACAAATAGTGCCATAAATACTGGGGAAAAAATTACTCTGGAATGGGATTCCTCAACAAACAACACAAGCTGCGTTTGGAAATTGCGAGCGGTTTACGCTGATGGTCCCTCGGAAGCTGCAACTTTTGATTTTTGCAAAGAAACAGAAATCGTATTTGAAAATTAAGCATATGGGGTAAAAGTCGGGAAGTTGCGATTTGCCACTTTTATCCCTTCGTTTTCATCTCATCCTTGTCAAACTTGAGCCGTAGTCAACCTGAAATTAGGCAATACCCCGCGCAACGCACTGACTCACCACCTCAAGCAACGGTAGTGGCATATTCATCAAAATCAGCGATCGCTTTGCCCCTTGCATTACCGTAGCTAATGCTTCCGAAAACACTGTCAAATCAGGCAACCCCTAAATTAACCAACTGACTTCGTTCCTGAAAATCAAGGATTATTCTCATCATGTTCAAATATCATCTCATTACTTTGGGGTTACTGACTGCCACGATCGCACCATTCCAGACATTCTCACCCGCAGCAGCCCATGCACCACAACCATTAATGCTCGCCGAAGCTAAAACATCCGTCGAAAAATTGCTCGAAAGCGCCCTTGCCAAGAGTGGGGCTAACGATTATCAAGGGGCGATCGCGGATATAACAGCAGTCATCAAGTTAGAACCCAAAGAAGCTGACCACTACGCTACAAGAGCAGCTTACTACAGAATGGCAGAAAATTACAAAGCGGCGATCGCGGATTTAACCCAGGGTTTACAGCTTAATCCAGAAAATCCCATCGCTTATTACTACGAGCGTGCCACAGTGAAGGATTTTGCTGGGGATGTCAAGGGTGCGATCGCTGATATGACGGCAGTTATTCAGGTAGAGAGCGCGGGGAGCTATTACGGGTTGCGCGCTGACTTGTATGCCAAACTGGGCGATCATCAGAAAGCGGTTGCTGATTTCACACAGGCGATTAAAGTGGAAAAACCGGAACTGACTGGTAGCCTTTATGTGAATCGGGCAGCGAGTTATGTCAAGCTGGGCAATAAAGTAGCAGCGCTCAAAGACTACCAAAAAGCAGCTTCCCTTTTCACCCAACCGGAGGAGCAATCCATGCGCGAATATACGTTACAGCAAGCGCAAAAATTGAAGTAGTTAAATTGAGGTTTCTCAGATGAAGAAGTGTGGAATTTTGTCCATTGGTATGATGCTGGGAGCGATCGCTGTTGGGCAAACCGCACAGGCGATCGATAATAGTGATGGCTTCATGCTACCCAGTGGTAATATTTACTGCATTAGCCATGAAATTGGGGGTGATTTAGCCCAGGAATCACCGATTCTTCGCTGTGAAATCGGGAGTAAGCTCAAGCCTATGCCTCCCCAGCCAAAATCCTGCAATTTGGATTGGGGCAATGGTTTACTTCTATCGAAAGCAAAAAAGCCTGCAACGGTGTTATGTGTTGGCGATACAATGTATTCCCCGAATTATCCAACGCTGGATTATGGCAAAACTTGGAAAAAGAATGGTTTTACCTGCAAAGCAACAACCGATGGTTTAACTTGCACAAACGGCAAAGGCAATGGCTTTTTCCTGAATCGTCAAGACTGGAAAGTGTTTTAAACCCTACATAGCATCAAGTCAGGGAATATCATCATACCCCCTGACTTAATTTATTTTCTGTCATCCCGATTTTGAGACTATGCGGGATTCGGTTGCATTTTCTTCTGAAGCAGATTGACGATCGCAGTTTTTTCCAAAATTCCTACTAACACCCCATTCTCACGAATCACAGCTAGGGCGGATAGTTTTTGTTGTTCCAGCACTTGCATCACTTCCAATAAGGGCTGATCAGCTTGTACAGTAGTAGATTCAGGAATACTTCTCATCACGTCTTGAATATAAGTTTCTGACCACTGGGTGCTAGGTACAGTCCGTAAATCGTTTACAGATATCGCTCCTACCAATTGTCCATCATTGTCAGTGACTAAAAACCTCTGCCAGCTTTGCCCAATTTGCCCATCAGCAAAGTCTCTGAGAGTCAAATTAGCAGATACAATCGGGCTATCTTCAGTGATCGCATCACTCGCAGTCAAACCAGTCAGTTGTTGTTGAACTCTGGCAACTTGTGCAGCATTTCCGGCATTTTGCAGGAGAAAGTAACCGACTAGGAGATTCCAGATGTTTGCAAAGCTACCAACCAGTAACAGGGGAAGTAAACCAGAGGCGATCGCCACCCAACCAAAGATTTGTCCAATGCGGCTAGCAAATACTACACCTTTGTAAGGATTACCTGTAATTTTCCAAACAATTGCCTTCAGTATATTTCCTCCATCCAAGGGCAACCCAGGAATCAGGTTAAACAGAGCTAAGGCTAAGTTTACAGAAGCTAAGACACCGATAATCGCCGCCCCTGCTCCCGATGGCGCAGTCACCAAACCGATGGCTGTAAAGGTACCGAATAGTAGTAGGCTCACCAACGGACCCGCGATCGCCACCCAAAAAGCCCCACCTGGAGTTTTCGATTCTTTTTCTAAGCTTGCCAACCCACCAAAAATAAATAGAGTGATGGATTTAACATCAATACCTTGACCTATGGCAACAAAACTATGTCCTAACTCATGGGCAACCACAGACCCGAATACCATCAGTGCTGTCATTAAACCCAGTAGCAAAGCTAACCCATTCCCTAACCCAGGAAACGCTGCTGCTAGTCCACTGCCATAAGTCCAAGTTACTAAACCTAAAACTAAAAACCAGGACGGATGGATGTAGAAAGGAATCCCGAAGAGGTTGCCAACACGAATTGTACTATTCATGGCGTTTACCTTTGATTTCTGCGTTGAGAAGCTTGTGCTTCTTCTTGATGTCTCTATAGTAACGAAATGTTAAGCAATTTTAATAAATGTAACGGTAGTGGTGTCCGTCCGTGGGGGTACGGTTATACGCAAGATAAGTAATTTGACTGGCAAATTAATCTGACTACTCATTAATGCTAAAATAGGCATCATTTACATCATCAAAACTGATGTCAACATGGATAAACGTACTATCCGCACCACATTAACTTTGCCAGCAGAATTACTGGAAGCAACCGATCGCGTTGTCGGTGAAGGAAAAGCCAGAAGTCGGAATGAGTTTATCGCGCGTGCAATTCGCCATGAACTAGCAGTACAAAAGCGGGCAGAAATCGACGCAGAATTTGCCCAAATGGCTAATGATAGGGAATATCAAACAGAAACTGCAATCATTTACCAAGAATTTGCTCAATCAGATTGGGAAGCTTGGCAATTAGGTGAGTTTCAACAATGAGAAGGGGTGAAGTCTGGGATGTCTCTCTCGATCCCACGGAAGGTTCAGAACAAGCGGGTATTCGTCCTGTAATCATAGTTAGTCGTGATGCGATAAATGCTAGTAGTTCGTTTGTATTAGCAGTTCCCTGTACAACTTATCGTATGGGAAAACGCATTTATCCGAGTCAAGTATTAATTATGGCTCCCGATGGAGGTTTTGAGAGAGATTCCGTCGCCATGGCAGAACAGGTGCGCGCTTTAGCGAAAAATAGATTTTTGTGTCTTCGAGGAGCCATTTCTCCTCAGTATTTACAACGGCTAGAACTAGCATTATTAATTACTTTTGATTTGCCAGGACAAGGTGATATTGAATGATTGGGTAACAGTTTTGCCAACTCCTGAACAGTATGGTTCTTGAATGGAGTTAATTTACCCCTATGCCCCTTGGTTGAACGGACATGATATAAAATATTCTTCTGCCAATATTTTGTATCATCACAAAAAACAGGGGAACTATGGCGCGTCTGGCACTGCTGAGTGTATCGAATAAAACAGGAATTATTGAATTAGGTAAAAGCCTGGTAGAAGAGTTTGGCTTTGATTTAATCAGCAGTGGCGGTACTGCCAAAGCATTAAAAGATGCAGGGATACCTGTGACTAAGGTTTCTGATTATACGGGGTCGCCGGAAATTCTAGGGGGGAGAGTCAAGACTTTACACCCACGGATTCACGGGGGAATTTTGGCGCGTCGGGATTTGCCAGAGCATATTGCAGATTTGGAGAATAATCAAATTCGTCCCCTAGATTTGGTGGTAGTTAATCTCTATCCCTTTGAGGCAACTATTGCTCAACCAGGTGTCACCCTTGCCGAGGCAATTGAGCAAATAGATATTGGTGGACCTGCTATGCTCAGGGCAGCATCAAAAAACTTTGCCCATTTAACAGTATTGTGTGACCCTGGACAGTATGATGAATACTTGGCAGAACTACGGCAGCATCAGACACCATCCCTAGAGTTTCGCCAAAAATGTGCCTTAAAAGGATTTTTGCATACATCCAGTTACGACCAGGCGATCGCCACCTATTTAACTCAGCAATCCCCAGTTGATACACCCCTACCAGAAACCTTTTCCCTCACTGGTAAACAAATTCAATCTCTGCGTTACGGTGAGAACCCCCACCAACCTGCAACCTGGTATCAAACGGGAAGTACCAGTGGTTGGGCAAGTGCGGTCAAGTTACAGGGTAAGGAACTCAGCTACAATAACTTGGTAGACTTGGAAGCAGCACGACGCATCATTGCCGAATTTCCCGATACTCCCGCCGCCACGATTATTAAACATACCAATCCCTGTGGTACTGCCCTAGGTGATAACCTCCACCAAGCCTACACCAAAGCTTTCAATGCCGATTCTACCTCAGCCTTTGGTGGTATCGTTGCCTTAAACCGTCCCATTGATGGGGCAACAGCTACGGAGTTGAAAAAGACATTCTTAGAGTGTATTGTGGCACCAGGTTGCGACCCAGAAGCCCAGGAAATATTAGCTACGAAGGCAAATTTACGAGTATTAGTTTTACCAGATTTACTCAGTGGCGGTAAGGAAACAGTCAAGGTAATTGCCGGGGGTTTGTTGGTACAAACAGCCGATGATGTGATTGCAGATACCGATAAATGGCAAGTTGTCACCGAGAGAAAACCCACAGATACGGAGTTAGCAGAATTACTCTTTGCCTGGAAAGTTTGCAAACATGTGAAATCAAATGCCATTGTGATTAGTGGCGATCGCACAACTTGGGGAGTCGGTGCAGGGCAAATGAACCGCGTTGGTTCAGCGAAAATTGCCCTGGAACAAGCGGGAGAAAAAGCCAAAGGCGGATTCCTTGCCAGCGATGGTTTCTTTCCCTTTGACGATTCCGTGAGAACTGCCGCAGCTTCGGGAATTACCGCGATCGTCCAACCCGGTGGCAGTATGCGCGATCAAGACTCGATTAATGCTGCCAACGAATTAGGTTTAGTCATGGTATTCACGGGAATACGACACTTTTTACATTAGTATAAAGACGTTCCCGTGGAACGTCTCTACTGTCATAGTTCCAGATATCATAGCGCTTCACTTTTATTTGTGATATCAAGTTCGGATAAATACTGTTAATAAAAAGACCCCTCCCCATCCCTCCCCTTGCCAAGGGGAGGGTGCCGATAGGCGGGTGGGGTAAATTAAGAATTATAAGTAATCAAGCGAACATGATATGAAATGACATCAACCAGTATTTCGCATTCCCGCAGCAATCCCGTTAATGGTAAGTAATGCACCACGAAGCAATTCCCCTTTGCTGTAACGGGAGTGAATCACCCCAGAAGTGGCGCTATTTTTAGCTTGTCGCAAACGTTTCAGCAGGGAAACTTGAATAAACCCTAGGGGGACAATAGTACCGTTGCGCAGTTGTACCGAACGCTGCAAGACGGGATCGCCATCAAGTAAGCGCTGATGTTCGGTGATTTGCAAAACTAAATCCCGTGTGAGGTAGTATTCACTGGCAATTTGTTCAAAGACTTTCTCAAACCGTTGTTTATCTTCTGGTTGAGATAATTCTTCCACATAGCGGCTTGCCATTTGCAAGTCTACCTTGGCAAGGGTCATTTCTGCCTTGGAAACTGCCATCTTGAAGAAGGGCCATTTCGCATAGAAATAGCGTAGCAGCTTCATGTGTTCCTCTGGTTCTGCATCGATAAATTCCTGCAAAGCTGTTCCCACACCATACCAGGAAGGGAGAAGGAAGCGGGTTTGTGTCCAGCTAAATACCCAGGGAATTGCCCGTAAACTGCTCAAATCCCGTTTACCGGAGGGACGACGCGCAGGACGTGAACTGATTTGCAGTTGGCTAATTTCTTCGATGGGGGTAACTTGGTGGAAAAAGTCGATGAAATCTGGTTGCTCGTAAATCAGGTTTCGGTAATGGGAGCGCGATCGCTGGGCTAATTCTTCCATAATCTCGTTCCAAGGTTCAATATCATCGAACCCCTTACCGAGTAAACTGGCTTGAATGACTGCGGTGGTGATAGTTTCGAGGTTATACAGTGCCAAATCTCGCAGGGAATATTTAGAAGCTAGAACTTCTCCCTGTTCAGTAATTTTAATTCTGCCGTTAATACTGTGACCGGGCTGTGCCAAAATCGCCTCATAGGCAGGACCACCACCCCGTCCCACGGAACCACCCCGTCCGTGGAATATCCGCAGGGTCAGACCATATTCTTCGGCGATGGTTTGCAGGGATTTTTGTGCCTTATGAATTTCCCAGTTACTGCTTAAAAAGCCAGAGTCTTTGTTACTGTCAGAATACCCTAACATTACCTCTTGAAGGTTGGGTGTCAGGGAGGATTTTAGGGGTAGGGTGGGGGAAAGGGGGAGACGGGAAGACTCAAAATTCCCATCAATTTCGCCATATCCACCCGCTAATAAAGCTCGATACAGGGGTAATTCAAACAGTTTCCGCATAACACTGCGGGAGCGCTGTAAATCTTCGACCGTTTCAAAGAGGGGAACTACTTGAATTGTACCAATGGAGGTTCCAGGGTCGTATAAACCCGCTTCCTTAGCGAGTAATAATACTTCCAGAACATCGCTGACTTCTCGACACATACTGATGATGTAACTCTGACAGATATTGGTGCCAAACTCTTGCTGGAGCGATCGCACTGTCCGCAGTGTCTCGATAATATCGTTGGTTTTCTCAGAAAAGGGTAATTCTGCGGGAACTAAAGGACGACGGGTTAATAATTCCTCTGCTAACCAAGTTACCCGCTCTTCCTCGGACAAGCTGTCATAGGATTGCTTAAGAACTCCTTGATATTCGAGAATCTCATTTAAAGCATCGGAGTGACGGGAAGATTCTTGACGAATATCTAAGGAAGTCAAATTAAAGCCGAAAATCTCTACCTGGCAAATCAAATTTTCCAAGTCTCGACAGGTTAACCCAGTCTCAGTTAAATTCCGCTCAATCAGACGCAACTCTGCTAAAAAATCATCCCCCGAACGATAGATAGGTAGGGAATCTTTGGGAGTTTCTCCTTTGTAAAGTGCCATGTTGCGATCGCGGGTATTTTCTAACCGCTTCAGCACATAGGACATTTTTAACCGATAGGGTTCCTGACGGTAGCGTAACGCCAATTGCTCGTAGACGCTGCTCATCTGGGATTGTTCTAATTCCAGAGACTCCAGTAAATCTGGGAGTACATCACTCCAGTGCAGGGACATACTCAACAAGCTAATCAAGCGCTTGACAGATTTAATGTATTTCTCCAGCACCATATTGCGTTGATAACAGGCAGTTTGCCACGTTACCTCTGGAGTTACCGAGGGGTTGCCATCCCGATCTGCACCCACCCAAGAACCAAATTTACAAAAGTTTTTGCTAGGGGGTTGTAACCAGGGGAAAGTTCCCGACAAAGCGTGTTTGAAGCGTTTGTATAAATCGGGAATACCATCAAATAATACTTCCTGGAAGTAATGGAGGGCGTAATCTACCTCATCTAACACCGAGGGTTTAAACTGGTGTAACTCATCGGTACGCCACCACAAACGGACTTCCTCAATTAATTGCTCTTTAAGTTCCGACGCTTCCCAGCTATTACCCCGTTTTTCCACCATATCCAACTCTTGGAGTAACTGGACTACCCGACGCTGTTTGTCACGAATCGTATGACGGACAATTTCTGTCGGGTGTGCGGTGAAAACTAACTGCACATCTAATTGAGTGATCAGCCGTTGAATTTGCTGGGGTGGTACATTCAATCTATATAGCTGGGGGAATAAATCCGCAAAGGTGCCTTTGTTTTTACTGTCAGATTTTGCCAACCAACTTCTTGCCAGAATATCTGCCCCTAGTCCACTATTGGCAGGAGTTTCTTCCCCTTGGTACTCCCCATGGGAGGAAATAATATTGGGGAAGGTATCACCAGACATCGCCGATGATTCCTCCTCGTAACGAGTCATTTGCTGCCGTTGCTCGTAATCTTGCTCTATGATGTTAATCAATTGGAAATACAAGGCAAAGGCGCGGGCTGCTCGAATGGCTTCATTGATATTCAGCTGCTCAATCAGCTTCGATACAGAGGCTGCATGATCATTTGTTGCTTGTCCTTCTGGGGAACATAAATCGCGTAATTGCCGCAATAAGTCCACCATATTTTGACCACATTCTTGTCGGAGAACAGACTCCCACAAATCTTCCATCACCTGGAGACGGTGCCGTAAAAACAAGTCTGAGGCAGGGTAGATATTCACAGCCTGAGCAAAAGAGTATAAAAGGGAACTCATACCAATTTTAGATTCTAGATTTGGGGTGGGAAATACTTGTATATTCAGCATTTCCGCTTTACCAAACAATATGTCCCAAGGAAAGTACGATATTCTCTGTTCTGGTAAAGCCGATTACTTTTTTTATAATTTCAGGTTTTGTTCTCAACCGTTATAGGGTTTGCCACATTAATTTTCCGCTTTTGTGGTATCAGCGTGAGTTATTTGCTGCTCTGTTCTGGTTGGGGAAAGTCTAAAATCGGTAGGCGATCGCTACGAAATACTTCTTCACTAGCTTGCCCAATCGCTTCTAATGTCTGATTCGCAGCTTTTTGAGCCAAGACAAGCATCAACAAAGAAGTTGTACCCACCTGTAAAAGCAAACTTTGGGGAATTGTGAACAAACCTAAATCGATTCCGGTAGATTTCTCAGGGATTGGTGGCATGGCAATTTGGGGGAAGGGGATAAGGGAAAGGATAATGCTGGGGAATATCCACATCCTCTCAGTTTTGAGGCTCAGAGAATTTGATTGTCGAAATGGGTCAGTGAAAAAATCCACACGCGCCCATTTTACAGTAGTTTCATGATTTTTATCTGAATGTATTAATCCATACGGAGGATTACTGCGTGGAAAGTGCAATATAGCTCTGGATATATTGGCGAATTCTGACTCCCCCAGCCCGATCAAGGCGGTTTTTGGCAAAAAGGCAACATTTTTAGCGCTTTTAAGGCTAAACGAAATAGGGGATAGGTAATAGGAGAGAATACAAAATATCTTTCACCTTGTCCCCTAACTCCAATGTGCAAAAACCATGCGACACATACACATTCCTAAACCTTTGTTATGTCTGGCTTTCTTAATTTTGAATTGGTACAACTCTGACTTTCGACTCTCTTAACCGATGTCATGAGCTAAAAATATAATAAAAATGTTAAAAATTTTCCAAGTGCATAAATTTGGTTGAGCAATTTGGGAACACTAATGCTCGATAGGTGATAGAAACACCCTTCCCCTGTCCCCTAGCTCCCTACTTCCTTCCCCTAATCCTTTCCCAACAAGTCAATTTCCCATGAAAAAAGATTTACCAACAAGACAGCAATCACTAGCGCAGTGGGTAAGCCAAGCCACAGGGATTAATACTTTTGGGGTGAAAATCCATTTGCGGGGAAATGATTTACACATTCTTTGTGAGGCTCAAGAATGTCCCCAGCGTTGGCAAACCTTATCTGATTTACTCAAGGCGCTCCAACAAACAGACCTGGATGTTTTGACCAATTATGAAGAGCCTTCAATATACCAGGTTTTTGTTTACGGCAGGAAAAAAGGTGAGGCACGTCCTCAGTGGTGCCATCGTGTGCATTTAAACCAGCTAGATAAGCATTTACAGCAGGTTGAACAGGCGCTGTTGAGCGGTGAGCAGAAGTCTGAGGATAGTTTGAATGGGAAGGGTGGGGCATTAATTCTCTCTAATGAAAGCTTGGCAAAGAAGGGTGATCCGGAGGCGATCGCCCGCTATTTGAGTGAGACTCTCAGCACTTTGGGGGTGGCTGTCAAAGTCAAAATCAAAAATCAGTCGTCTTCCCAGGAGGAACAAAAGAAGCGGTTATGGGTATTTTGTCAATCAGCATATACTCCCGATCCATCTTTGATTGCCGAACCGGTTGCCCAGAAATTACGCTATCTAGAATTAACAGGCTACGATGATGCGGTGCTTGCCTCCATGGTTGAGGGAGAAACTACCCCCGATTGGTTGTTACGCATTGATTTAACTCCTCCCCAGGTAATGTTAAAGGAGTGGGCAAGGTGGGGAGATATTCAGGCGATCGCCCGCTTATTATCTACAACCTTGGCGGATGTCCAAATTCATCTCACCGCTACCTTAAAGGAATCAACACTCCACCTATTTTGTACGCCAAAAGCAGGCTCTGGGGAAGCTCCCAACCAAAGTTTATGCGTCGAGAGGATACTACCCCAACTAGAGGCGATCGCCCCCCAGGGAATTCTCGCCACCGCTATCTATGGACAAAAAACCACCCAAGATAAACAACCTGTCTGGGTAGATTGGCGATCGCTCCCAGCCCATGAACACCCTTCCCTCGCTCCCACGGTTCTCGAACTCTGTAAACAAGGAGATGAATCCGCCTTAATATTCCTCCTGGAACGTGTCATTAATCCAAATATCGATATCCGCCTAACCACTGGGGGCACAAGGGTTTTACTGCTGCGCCGTAGTGATATCTTACACATCATGTGTGACGCTCCTGTTTGCCCATCGCGGAAACGGGTAGCACCAGCTATCATCAAATTTTTACGACAAATCAAAGTTCCTGGTATTGTCGGTGTGCGAGTCTATGGTAGACGAGCAGGGAATAAGGAACCCTTCTGGCAAACGGGAGCAGATTTCATCAAGCGCCAACGGTTAGTTCCCGAAGCTTCTCCAGAATTTGCCGCCACGGCAGCTTATATTGGTGAATTGCTGCCACTCAAGCAAGAAGAACCAATTATTCGCCCCGAAGTGACACCAGTGATGGTACAGCGAATAGTCACCGAGACAGCAAAAGACTGGTTAAGTGATGTTCGCAACTTTTTCCTGAGAACCCAGTTATTTGCGGAGAATGATCAACCCTTAGAACCGGCGTTTGATGCTCAAAGTGGCGTAGTTGCCTTTGTTTGGGGAACCTTAGGGTTATTACTTGCCCTACAAACAGATTGGATACTCGGACAAATTACTGCCATCAACAATCCTCCTCCCCCCATTGCCAGGCAAACCCAACCAGTAAAACCAGAGAATAATTCATCCGTCTTACTTAGTAGTGCTGCCAAGGAGAAATTTACCCAAGGCGGTAGTTATGTCTTTAACGCTTCCAGCTTTACTCGCAGTGATGTCTCTCCAGCGCGAAATCAGGCAGTGACAACAGCCATGAGACTAGCAGCACGCAACCAACAATCTACCTTCAATGCTCGCCAACTAGATGAACAACTAGCGCTGTATAAACAACGTCTGATTCAAACCGGGAAAACACCTGATGTTTTGATAATTGGTTCCTCACGGGCACTACGGGGAATTGACCCCAATGCCTTGAAAACAGCCTTAAAAACCCAAGGTTTTGCCAATGTGGATATTTTTAACTTTGGTATAAATGGAGCCACAGCCCAGGTAGTAGATTTTCTCGTCAGGCGAATTCTGGAACCCTCAGAACTACCGAAGTTAATTATCTGGGCAGACGGGGCACGGGCGTTTAATAGTGGTAGAGAAGATATGACATTTAAGGCGATCGCTGCTTCTCCCGGTTATCAACAAGCACTCAAAAGGGCAATTTCCGATAAAAATCCCTCCGCTTCAGAGAATACTAGCTCCACACCCCAAACCCCAAACACCCCACCCATCAATTATTACCAAGTATTAGACGAAAATTTAAACCAAATTTTATCCACCCTTTCCCCTACCTACCAACAACGTCAGCAAGTTAAAAACCTCCTCAATCATCAACTAAAATCCTTAGTATCTTTTAACTCCCCATCCCACAAAGCCATCACAAAAATCGACGCTCCAGCCACAGAACAAGATATTGGTGATGCCACAGTAGATTTTGACGGATTTCTCCCCCTTTCGATTCGCTTTAACCCCCAAACCTACTATCAAAAATACGCCAAAGTTACAGGCAGCTACGACAACGATTACAAATCATTTCAACTCAACGGAATTCAAGATTCTGCCACCCAAGCTTTACTGCAATATACCCAATCACAAAATATTTCCCTCGTCTTTATTAACATGCCTCTTACTGACGATTACATGGATACAATTCGTAGTAAACATGAACAGGATTTTCAAAAATATATGCTCGCCCTTGGCAGTAAATCCCGTTTAATTTATCGAGACTTAAATCAGCTATTTCCTGACAAAAATGAGTATTTTTCTGACCCCAGTCACCTCAACCGTTATGGAGCCTATGAAGTCTCACAAAAAATTGCCAAAGACCCCATGATTCCTTGGTCAAATAAATAATTTTAGTCAGAAAAAATATAACAAAACCTCAAACATGAATTTAATTTCTATCCTTTACGGATTATTTCTCTTAAGTACAGCAGTCATCTACTGGTCAATCAAACAACAATACCTACGTCTGGGCATTTTATTAATAGCTAGTTTAGCTTTCTATACATCCCTACAAACTATTTATTTACCACTCCTACTTGCTCTCACCTTCATAAATTTTCGCCTGGGAATTGCCCTCGGACAAAATACTCCTAACTCTCAAGATTGGCACATATCCAATGAAGAATGGCAATTTGCCCATGCTGACTGGAATCGTAAGCGCTTATTGGGATTATGGCTGGGGATAATTTTAAATGTTGGCTTATTATTAGGTTTTAAATATATTGGTGGTATCCTCCATTTCTTCGACCCGCAAAATACACAAAATTTCAAAATTATCTCACCCCTCGGAATTTCCTTCTTTACCTTTGAATGTATCGCCTATTTAATTGATGTTTACCGAGGCGCGCCAGCAACTACTAAATTCTTCCAATTTGCTGCCTATAAATTCTTCTTTCCTAAATTAATTTCTGGTCCTATTACCCGGTACCATAATTTTGCAACTCAGTTACAAAATCTGCGTTTACCTACCGTTGATACTGTCGCCGAATCAATGTGGTTAATTGCTAGAGGAGCTATCAAAAAAGCAGTATTCGCAGACCATTTGGGGATATTTGTTGATTTATGTTTTAGTAATTTGCAACGGGCAGGAAGTGGCGATTTGTGGTTAGCAACTTTTGCCTATGGCTTGCAATTGTACCTGGATTTTAGTGGTTATGTAGATATTGCCAGGGGTAGCGCTTTACTGTTTGGTTTGACATTACCAGAAAACTTTGATGCTCCCTATTTCAGTACCAGTATTGCTGACTTTTGGCGACGTTGGCACATGACTTTAGGTGATTGGTTACGCAACTATCTGTATTTTCCCCTAGGTGGTTCCCGTCGCGGCTTGGATCGTACCTGCTTGAATTTGCTCATCGTTATGTTTGTCGCTGGCATTTGGCACGGTTCCCTCTGGGGTTTTGTGGTTTGGGGAGTAATTCATGGTTGGGCATTAGTTATACATCGTCTTACCTATGTAATGGCAGAAAACTCTGAACCCGTAGAACGTTTTTGGCAAAATCCCCTAGGTATCGTCATTGCTTGGTTACTCACCCAGATAACTGTCTTTACTTCCTGGATTTGGTTCCGTCTACCGAAACTCGAAGATTCTGTCTATGTTGTGCAAAATCTGTGGGGCAAAGTCTCGGATGCACAATTCATAGACAAAGTTTATACCGAGACATTAAATATTACCCCAGTTCAACTGACTGGATTGTTATCACTGCTGTTTTTGCTCATGTTTATCAGCAGTATCTGCAAACGTCAGCTAAAACTACAATTCAATTGGCCCTTGAAGCTAGTATTTGTTCCTCTCGGATTGTATTGTGTTTGGGTACTTGCCCCTGAAGGTAGTTTGCCTTACATCTACTTTGATTTTTAGGGCAATTTTCCTGATTTATGTTTCATGTCAGGAGTTTTGATGGCGATTGACTTACCTAGCAATCATCAACTAGCCATAATTGTTCTGATTATTTCCTTTGAAGTGCGAAAAAAAGCACGATTATTTCACTAATTACACCCGCAAGCATTCCATAGGCTGCTGAAGTAGCTCCGCTATGTTTGGTAAAAATTAAACTTCCACATACTACTAAAGTAAAGGTAGCAGCAACTACTGTTGCCAAGTTGATGAACCAGTTTTTACCCCTGTGAATTAGTAACCCTTGAAACGTATTTTGCAGAGCTAAGAGCAGGGGAAAACATGAGAGTATTTGTATAACTGGACGAGATGCTTCTACAAGAGAGGGATTATTCCCCAAAAACTGACGCAGTAAAAATAATCCGTTATCTGTAAATCCAAGAAAAAACGGTATGAAAGTAAAACTTAGCCCGACAATCATGACAAAAGCAACCAGTGTGCGCCTAGAAGTTTCTTCATAAGCAGAAATGATCACTTGTTGAATCATCCGTGTACCGTTAGCAACTGAAAGAACTAGCCCCCACGCCGCAGGCCACACTGCGAGGGCAAGACTACCATCAAATGAGCGAGCAATCAAACTCAAAAGTATGGCTCTTGCACCCCAAACCAAAAGCATTGTTGAGGCTAAAGGAAAGTAATAAAAGGTGACTCCACCCAAGGTTTGAGGCAGTTTCTTAGTCTCAGAATATCCTTGTTGGTTAAGAATAGAAATAGCACCAAGACGCATACAAAACCATGTCACCAATACTGCCTCAATGAGTACGGCTCCCATCATGGTGATACCTGCCAATAATGCGCCATCGAACTGTAAAATTACTCCCACTGCCAGCGACACAATTACCCAAGTCAATCGCGCTATACTTGCCCAACCTACAGCGATGCTCTTTTGAGCGCGAATTAGCAACCCTTGAAAGAATCGCCGCCAAGCAATTACAAAAGGCCACAGAAACATCAATAAAAAAGCAGTTCTTCCTCTGGCAGCAATTGATGAGCTAACGCCGAATACATCAAGCAATAGCCAGTTATACAAGGGTTCCCAGGTGAGTAATAGAAAGATACCACTGAGAGATAATCCCACAATCATCGTAAACTGCCAAAGTGCGCGTCGAGATTTGGTTTGACCTCCCAGTGCAGTTGAGGCATGAAGAATCATGATGATCGGGCTTTCCAGAAATACCGCAACTCCTTTGACTACACCGACTCCAGCTAATGTCTCTTGTGGGTAGGCTAGGCGACTGAGTGCAGATGTCTGAAGTGGATCGCCAAGAGTCATAGCCACATCAGATAGAGAAAGTGGAATAAACTGGGTGAGTAATGCTAACAGCGATCGCCCTGAAGTTATTTGATTACTTTCTTGTTTGGGCTGGGGTGAGGTGTTCATGATATTTGTCAGCACTACTGAAAATAAATGGGAGTTAGTGAAGCGATCGCATCATCAAGGTGTGAGTCTTGTTTAAGGATAAATCCATGACGCTCAAGCCAATCGGCATCATATATTGTTTCTAAATATCTATCACCTCGGTCGGGATTAATCATCAAAATCCGCGCTCCTGCACCTAGTTCACGCGCTAAATGTAAACCACCAGCAACAATTGCGCCTGTTGATGCACCTAAAAGTAACCCTTCACGACGTGCAAGGGCGTGACACACTGAGTAAGCTAAGTCTTCTGGTACTACATAAGCGCGATCGAGCAGGGAAAGATCTAGATTTGGTGGAAAGAAAGATAACCCAATACCCGTCATCTTGTAAGGTTTTGCTGGCGTTCCCATAATCACTGAACCCACCACATCAACGCCAACAATTCGTGTTTTGGGGAATCGCGGTTTCAGATAACGAGCTATTCCCATTATTTGTCCAGCAGTACTAACACCCACCACGACAGCATCAAGATTGTCAGCAAAATAGGCTTCAATCTCACGGGCAGTATAGTAGGAATGAGCCTCCGTATTCAAAGGATTAAGGTGCTGACATGGATACCAAGCATTGGGAATAGTTGCAGCCAGTTCACGCGCTCGTTTCATTCTAGCCTTTTGCATTGAGCCTGATTCATCTGCCTCATCAAGTGGTACATCTACAAGTTCTGCACCATAAGCTTTCAGCATTCTTCTAAAGGGTGGTGCAGTTTTGGCATCAACGACAATCATCACTCGATATCCTCGAACTGCTCCCACCATCGCCAGCCCTACGCCAAAATTCCCTGAGCTGGACTCAATAATCGTACCACCAGGTACAAGCAGCCCTTCTTCCTCCGCACGTGTCACGAGGTAGACTGCATTTTTTTCTTTAATTGAACCCCCAGGATTACAACTTTCCAATTTCAATAAGCATTCTGCGATCGCACAGACAGGAGAAATATTTCTGAGCCTGACAATCGGAACATTCCCCAAAGCCTGGGTAACATCAGTAGCCGTAGTATTTTTCCATTTACGATCATGATTCCACTGAGAGTTGACAATGCTTTCAACGGATGAAGATTTTGCCAGATAATTCATATGAAGTAACCAAAAATTCAAAAATTACTACAAATTCTCATAGCTACATGAACTTACTTATTTGGATTGATTTTATGGAAACATTTTTACTAAGTAGAACGGCTTAAATAATTCACGCTATGTCATTGCGAATGAAACGAAGTGGAATGTTCGCGTAGCGTGCCGTAGGCTCTAGCAATCGCAACAGTTTTGACGATTTTACAATCTGTTACATAGTTAGGTTTATTCTCACCGACTTACTTAGATTGCTTTCTGGAAAATAAACAGATTAACAACTATTACTCGTATAGTTAGTGACCTCTTGAATCTGTTTTAATTTACTAAAAAATAGATAATGATGAAGTTTGAATTGGGAACTAAGACAGTGTTTAAGTTACGTCCATAAAAATATTGACACCCATCACTAACTCTGCATATTTTCATATTGAAGGATAAAGATGAAATTAAGATGAAATTTCTGATTGAATATTTAATTTTTCCCAAAACAGTAGCGATAATTTATCTGTGGCAATTAATTAACTTGAGCCAAATGCCAAGCAGTAACAAAAAATAGCTAATGAAGATGTATAGATAAGAAGATACTCACCTACTATCGGTTTTTGTATAGCCTAATCCTAATTTTTAAAAATTTCATCCTAATTTCATACATTTCTGCAACCCTATTAATAGAGTTAGCCCTATGGCGAACTATGCTAAAATCGGAAATTTACTAATAAATTTTAAATATCGACTTTGATATGAGGGTTCTACTAGTCGAAGATGAGTCAGATTTGGGGGCAGCTATTAAGCGTACTTTAAATCAACAAAAGTACCTAGTTGACTGGGTTATGGATGGTAATGAAGCATGGGCTTACTTAGAAAATAGTTCGGCGCAATATACAGTAGGGATTCTTGATTGGATGCTTCCAGGAATTAGTGGTTTAGAATTGTGTAAAAGACTGCGTTATAAAGGTAATCCTCTTCCTATCCTGATGTTAACTGCAAAAGATAGGATGGAAGATAAAGTTGCCGGACTAGATGCAGGTGCCGATGACTATTTAGTAAAACCCTTCGGCATGGTGGAACTTCTAGCACGATTGCGGGCTTTGCAGCGTCGTTCCCCCCATTTTCAACCCCAACAATTAACTGTTGGTAACTTGACTCTAGATTATGGCAACAGTACAGTTGTTAGACAAAATACAATAGGTGAACAGCAAAGTATTCCATTAACTAATAAAGAATTCCAACTATTGGAATATTTCATGAACCATCCTCACCAGATTGTTACGACTGAGCAAATTCGTAATCAAATTTGGGAAGTTAATGCAGAATCTAGTAGTAATGTAGTGGCAGCGCAAATACGTTTGTTACGTCGTAAACTCATAAGTAACGACTGTCCTAACCCAATTGAAACCTTACACGGTATGGGGTATCGTCTTAATTTCTCAGATGAATCAAAATAAACTGTTTCGGCTTACCCGCGTTCGTTTAGCTCTGTATTATGCTATTGTTATGGGTTTGATTTTAAGCCTATGTGCTTTTAGCTTTTACAGATCTGTATTTCATGCTCATGTGGTAGCTTTAGACAGTGAAATTGAGACTGTAGGGGGAACACTGCACGACAGTATTGAACTAAAACTACAGTCACCTGGACGTTTGGAACCATTCGTAAACCAGTTATTTCCAAATACAGGTAACTGTAGCATTGGGGCTAGTAATTGTATTCAAGAACAGCCGCATTCTAAACGTCATCTTCTGGGTATTGTGACAAAAACTAGCTACTATATACGTTTTTTTGATACTTCAGGAAAATTAATTGCTAATGCTGGTTATTATCCAGAGGGATTACCTAATATTTTTACTCCAAAAACTTGGCAATTTCTCAAAGATAGTCAAGGCAAAGAATACCATCAAATTACTCTATCTCTGCATACCCGAAATTATCAGGATTGGGGATATATGCAGGTAGGGCGAAGTCTAGAAGAGTTTAATCATTATTTGGATAGTGTCAAGCTAATTTTGATATTAGGGCTGCCGATGGCTATGGTTATGATTGCTGGTGCCAGTTGGTGGTTGTCAGGATTAGCGATGCAGCCAATTTATCAGTCATATCGACAAATTCAACAGTTTACAGCCGATGCTGCACATGAATTACGAACGCCTTTAGCTGCGACAAGTGCAACTGTAGAATCAGCACTTTTAATGTCAGAAATAGATGTACAAGAAACACGGGATATATTGCAAACTATACAGCGTCAAAATCAGAGATTAACAACTTTAGTCATTGACTTATTGATGTTAGCGCGTTTAGATAGACAAGCTCAAAAGTTACAGCACGAAGTTTGTTGTTTAAATGATATTGTTAGCGATTTAATTGAAGAATTTGCAGCGATGGCAACTACCGCAGGAGTCAAGCTGACATCATCAATCCGAGTTAAGCAAAATATGAATGTTATGGGGAATTGCGATCAGCTTTATCGACTGGTTTCTAACTTAATTGTCAATGCAATTCAATATACACTCAAAGGAGGGGAAGTCACAGTTATCTTAGAAAGCAATGATAATTATGCTGTAATTAAAGTTCAAGATACAGGTATTGGTATCCCACAACATGAACTGAAGCGAGTTTTTGATCGTTTTTATCGGGTAAGTAGCGATCGCTCTCGTAACACTGGTGGTTCTGGATTAGGATTAGCCATTGCTCAAGCCATTGTTCAGGCACATCAAGGCAAATTAAATGTACAAAGTGAATTCGGTAAAGGTAGCACTTTTACAGTTCAATTACCTAGGTAACATGAGCTATCATCATTTTATGAGATGGCGATCGCCTAAATACCGATACAATCTGACATCTTCACAACTTCCTCAAGTTTTTTAACTAGGCTAACAGTATAGTCCCATTGAAGAATAAGACTTGATTGATAGTAGAACACCAAAATTACTTTTGACAGGCAGTTCCTAACAACGCATTGGCTAGTAGGAATCGAGAACTTAATCATATAGGGAGTATAAATAATATGCTCACGCAATGGCATGGTTTTAATTCGGGTAAATGGGTGAAGGAAATCAATGTGCGTGACTTTATCCAAAAGAATTACACTCCTTACATAGGGGATGAGTCATTTTTAATGGGTGCGACGGAACAAACCCAAGCGCTCTGGAAGCAAGTTCAAAATTTGATGCAATTAGAACGGGAAAAAGGAATTTTAGATGCGGATACTGAAGTTGTTTCCACTATTACCTCCCACCATCCCGGTTATATTGATCGCGATTTGGAAAAAATAGTCGGTTTGCAAACTGAAAAACCCCTGAAACGGGCAATCATGCCATTTGGTGGTATTCGTGTTGTCAAAGACTCGCTAGAAGCTTACGGTTATCAACTCCATCCCCAAACCGCAGAAATATTTACCAAGTATCGTAAAACCCATAACGATGGTGTATTTGATGCCTATACTAAGGAAATGCGCTTGGTACGGCACTACGGAATTGTTACCGGGCTTCCCGATGCTTACGGACGCGGAAGAATTATCGGTGATTACCGACGAGTTGCTTTGTATGGGGTAGATTGTCTTGTCGAGGATAAAAAAGCTCAACTCGAATCCTTGGATGGGGATGTGATTGATGAATTCACAATTCGTTTGCGAGAGGAAATTTCCGAGCAGGTAAAAGCTCTATTTGAACTCAAGGAAATGGCTGCTAGCTATGGTTTTGACATTAGTCATCCCGCAGCAAATGCCAAAGAAGCCTTGCAGTGGCTTTATTTAGCATATCTGGCAGCAGTTAAGGAGCAAAACGGAGCAGCAATGTCCATCGGACGTATTTCTACATTCCTGGATATCTACTTTGAACGCGACTTACGACAAGGTAAGATAACTGAATCCGAAATACAAGAACTTATCGACCATTTCGTGATGAAATTGCGGATGGTGCGATTCTTGCGAACACCCGATTACAACCAATTATTTTCTGGTGATCCCACTTGGGTAACTGAGTGTGTGGGGGGAATGGGGGAAGATGGTAGAGCATTGGTAAGCAAAACTAGTTTCCGAATTCTGCACACTTTGTATAACTTGGGAGCAGCACCCGAACCGAATTTAACTGTACTATGGTCGCAACGTTTACCAGAAGCATTCAAGCGCTACTGTACAAAAGTATCCATTGAAACTAGTTCGATTCAGTATGAAAACGACGATATCATGCGATCGCACTGGGGTGATGATTACGCGATCGCCTGTTGTGTATCGGCAATGCGCATTGGTAAGCAAATGCAGTTTTTTGGCGCGAGGGTGAATTTAGCTAAGTGCTTGTTATACGCTATTAATGGCGGTAAGGATGAAAGTTCTGGCGAACAGGTGGGATTGGAGACTGCACCCATTACCTCGGAATATTTAGATTACAACGAAGTTTGGCATAAATTCGAGCGGATGATGGCATGGTTGGCAAAAACCTACATTAATACTCTCAACGTCATCCATTACATGCACGATAAATACTGCTACGAACGTCTGGAAATGGCATTACACGATCGCGATGTCTTCCGAACAATGGCATGTGGAATTGCGGGATTATCGGTGGTTGCAGATGCTCTATCTGCGATTAAATACGCTCGTGTCAAGGTACTGAGAAATGCAGATGGTTTGGCTGTAGATTACCAAATCGAGGGGGATTATCCCAAATACGGCAACAACGACGATCGAGTGGATGAGATTGCAGTGCATTTAGTCACCAGATTTATGGGGGAACTTCGCAAACATAAAACCTATCGTGATGCCGTACCCAGTCAATCGGTATTAACCATCACCTCGAATGTGGTTTATGGCAAGAAAACCGGGAACACACCCGATGGTAGAAAAGCTGGAGAACCCTTTGCTCCAGGAGCAAACCCCATGCATGGACGGGATAGCAAAGGCGCGATCGCATCCCTAGCATCGGTAGCAAAAATACCCTATGAATACGCACAAGATGGTATTTCTAATACTTTCTCCATCGTACCTGCTGCCCTGGGGAAATTGGAGAGCGATCGCGTTCATAATCTAGTAGGGATGCTCGATGGTTATTTCCACGATGGTGGACATCATCTGAATGTTAACGTCATGAACCGAGAAATGTTAATGGATGCAATGGAACATCCAGAGTTGTACCCCCAATTGACAATTAGGGTATCGGGTTATGCGGTGAATTTTATTAAATTAACCCGCGAACAGCAACTTGATGTCATCAAGCGAACTTTCCACGAAGGATTCTAGAATATTACTCAAGTTTAAAATCGGGTTTTCCCTCGAAAGCTCGATTTTTCCATATTTTCAAAATTTAGTTCCCCATATAGAGGTGGTATTCCTTTGTCTGGAATTATCTTGATGATTCTCCAGGGCAACCTATCTTGGAGTTATAATACCAAAGTACTTTCATAAACTTATTTTTGCTTCGAGACTAATTCCTTCGCAATCTTATTTCTACGATCGAGAGAGTCAAGATGAAAATTTTAGTTGTTGAGGATGATATTCAGCTATTAGAAATCCTCAGAACCATACTGTTAGCTAAAAATTATGCGGTGGAAACAGCAACAGATGGAGAAAGTGCCAGGGATTTGATTGCGACTTATGATTACGATTTAATTTTGTTAGATGTGGTAATTCCTAAATTAGATGGGATTCATTTGTGTCAGTTCATTCGCGATCGCGGTTTGGAAGTACCGATTTTATTGTTAACAGGAAAAGATGGCAGTCACGATAAAGCTGTAGGTTTAAATGCGGGAGCAGATGATTATGTTGTCAAACCTTTCGATGAGGAAGAGTTAATTGCTCGGATTCACGCGCTTTTACGAAGAGGAAGAATATCAACTCTACCAATATTAGAAGTCGGAAATTTAAAACTTGACCCCAGTAATTGCGAAGTTAAATATGCGGAAAAAATAGTCCCCCTAACCCCCAAGGAGTACGGATTATTAGAGTTATTCATGCGGAATAAGAAGCAAGTATTTAGCTGTAGCATGATTTTAGAACATTTGTGGTCCTATGATGAAATACCTGGAGAAGAGGCTGTTCGCACCCACATCAAAGGATTACGACACAAATTAAAAGCAGTTGGGGCAGGAAGTGATTTAATTGAGACTGTTTATGGTATCGGTTATCGGTTGAAGAAACTATCACAAGAAGTTGTAAAAAATCATCTTCCAGACAAACCGAAGGATAATTTAGATAGTCAAGCATTTGATAATGATTTGCATGATTTAGATAATACTATTGAACAGAAAAAATACACAGATAACAGTAAAAATTGGGATAAATTTAAAGATAGGGTGGAGACGCAAGTAAATATTGTCATGAAAGCGGCGATAGAGCTACGCTCCGCCAAAGCGGCGATCGCCATCAAAAATAATGGAGAAAATCATCATCTCAACCCAGAAATAATTAATTTTGCCCGTCAAGAAATACAGACATTAGGGAGTTTGTTAGAAACGTTGGGTTTTGCCAAAGCCACAAAAATAGTTCATAAAATTACTACGATTCTCAAAGGCAAATTAAATCAAAAAGATATTGAAAATTTTTATAACTTGATGCAAGCTCTAGCGGTTGAGATTAAACAGCCACCCACTAAAAAATCAGAAGAGTTAAAAATATTATCAATTACCCAATTAGAAGCAGGAATAGAAGAAACAAAATTATTGAACCCCCATACAACGACAGAAGAGAATAGGGAAGTTTCACAACTGTTCTCAAGTAATTTAGAAAACATCATTCCAACAACCAGAGAAGAAATAATATTAGCTGTCGATGATGATCAGAAGATGCTCGAAAGTCTCGAAGTTATACTCTTACCTGGAGGATTCAAAATTCACACCCTCAACAATCCGGAAAATTTTTGGGATACACTGGAAGCGACTAATCCCGATTTGCTAATTTTGGATGTGGAAATATCTGGATTGAGTGGGATTGAATTATGTACAGCGGTGAGAAATCATCCCTATTGGTGCGATTTGCCTATTATATTTCTAACCGTTCATAATGAAACCAATACTATTAACCAAGTTTTCGCTGCGGGAGCCGATGATTTTGTCAATAAACCCATAATCGCTTCCGAATTAATCACCCGCATCAGCAATCGTTTACAACGCAGTAAATTAATACGTCGCGTCTTTCAAAATCAACAGAAAATACAGGAAGAATTACGCAATTCTCAAACTTTATGTGAGGGGATTATTAACATCGCCGATGATGCAATTATTTCCATCGATCGCCACCAAGCAATTACCATATTTAATTCAGGAGCAGAAAAAATATTTGGCTATCAAGCTGGAGAAGTCTTGGGTAAGAAACTAGATATTTTAATTCCAGCACGTTTTCTCAAGAGCCACCAAAACCATGTTCGTGAGTTTGGCAATTCTCCACAACAAGCTAGGAAAATGGCAGAGCGACGCGAAATTTTTGCTATCCATAAAGATGGTAGAGAATTTCCCGCAGAGGCTTCAATTTCTAAATTAAATTTAGGCGGAGAAATCATTTATACAGTTTATCTGCAAGATGTTAGCCACCGTAAGCAAATCGAACAGATGAAAGATGAATTTATATCGGTAGTCAGTCACGAACTTCGCACTCCCTTAACTTCAATTCATGCTTCTTTGGGAATGTTGGCTAGCGGATTAATAGAGCCAGAATCAGAGCGGGGAAAGCGATTATTACAAATTGCCGCTAACAGTACGAAACGCTTAGTCAGGCTAATTAATGACATTCTCGACATTGAACGGATTGAGTCGGGAAAGGTAAGAATGGAAAAGCAAACATGCAAGGTAGAAAATTTAATTACTGAAGCAGTTAATACCATGCAATCCATTGCCAACAAAGCTCAAGTCAATCTTGATGTCACTAATCTATCAATTAATATATGGGCTGATCCCGATAGAATCATTCAAACTATTACAAATTTATTGAGTAATGCAATTAAATTTTCTTCCGCAGGCAGTACAGTTTACCTAGCAGCTATTCAGCAAAAAGATGATGTCCTATTTAGTGTCAAAGATAGTGGACGTGGGATTCCTGAAGATAAAAAAGACACGATTTTCGAGCGATTTCAACAAGTTGATGCATCTGACTCTCGTAAACAGGATGGTACAGGTTTAGGTTTAGCAATTTGCAAGAGTATTGTTCGACAGCACCAGGGGAATATTTGGGTAGAAAGTACCCTCGGAGAAGGTAGCGATTTTTATTTTACCATTCCTATTAGTCAGGCTAAATTATTACCTCCATCCCCCACAGAAACCGGAGAAAATTTATATTCTGCTAAAATTTTGATTTGCGCTGATGATAACTTTGCTCAGATGCTTGGTACCCTACTGGAAAAGTATGGAGTGGAAATATTTATTGCCAAAACTGGTAAGGAGGCAATTCGTAAAAGCCAGGAAATTCACCCCGATTTGATGATTCTCGATTTGATTCTACCCGAATATAGTGCTTTTGAAGTGGTGGAATGGTTGCAGCAACATGAGCGTCTCCATAATATTTCCCTAGTCGTTTACTCATCTCGGTATTTAAACGATACAGAACGTACTAAACTAAAGTTGGGACGTACGGAAATTCTGATTAAAGGACAGACAACCAGTGCTGAATTCGAGCAAAAAGTCATGGAATTAATCAGAGAGATTACTCAAAATCGTGTCAAAGTTTAACTTGTAATTGCTGGGAGAATGGATGACAAAACGGATTTTAATCGTAGATAACGAAGAGTACATCCAAGAAGTTACCAAGATTTGCTTAGAAACCGTTGCCAATTGGGATGTAATTGCAGCAGGTTCGGGAAAGGAAGGTATAAATAAAGCCATAAACGAACAACCCGATGCAATTTTACTCGATGTAATGATGCCTGATATGGATGGCATTGCAACCTTTGAGCGCTTACAGCAGTATCCCGAAACTCAGAATATACCCGTAATTTTACTGACTGCAAAAGTTCAATCGAGTGACAAAAAACGCTATACCGAATTGGGAATCGCAGACGCGATCGCCAAACCTTTTGAACCCACAAAATTAGCCCATCAAATTGCTACAATTTTGGGTTGGCAAATATAAGCTCAAATTGTTGCCCGTATTTCTCACCACACCTCTCAAAGTCTAATCTGATGCAGAATTGGGGACTTGAAACCCATTAATTAACAAAAATAATATTTCTTTGATGTTATCAACCACTACACCATTCATCGAGTTCATGTTTTCTGACGGCTTCGGGAAATTCTTCACAAAACTCTTCAAATGCTGTTTTCTCAATCCGTCTTGCTTCTTGATGGGCGATTTCAGCTTGTAATTCATCAACCATATCCCAAGCAGCAGCACATTCTGCGGATAGGGGAGAAGTACTCGCACAAATTTCGCGGGATTTTTTAATTGCGTCCTTTAGCTCCTGTTCGAGGGCAATTGTTCGGGGTAGTTCTACAAATTTGCTTTTTTCTATAATATCGGTAGCTGAAATAATGCCGATTAATTCACCTTGAATTACGGGTGCTTGTAACAAATGATGATTTGCAAATAAACGGGCAACATATTCTACTCCCAAATCTGGATTTACAACAATACATGGTTTAGTCATAATTTCATAAACACGTATTTTACCAGGGTCTTGTCCATAGGCAATTACCTGACTAACAATATCGGAATCGGTAATAATTCCGTATGCGTCTTGAGGATGGCGACGTTCTACAATTAATGCTCTCCAATTGTGAGCTTGCATTAATTTTACAGCTTCAGCAATAGTTGCGGAACTACGGATTGTGCCAACATCTTTTGTCATGATATCTAGTGCTTTCAACATATAATTTTTCCTGCGGTTTTTATAGTTTTCTCAACAGTATTTATTCCCTTACAACTAAAGTATAGGGGATAAATTTGAGTATTTTGTGAGGATAAAATTTTAACAGTCAAAAGGAATAGCACCAATTAGGATAAAACAGTGAAAAATTAGGGAAAATTTACAAATCAATTTCAGCTTTCATCACGGAAATATCGCTCGTGCGATTAATTCTAAAGCCAAACTTCTGACAAATTCGTTGCATTCCCGTATTTTCTGCCAAAATTTCCGCACTAATTCGAGTTAAATGTTCGCTGCATCCCAATTGCAACAACCGTCCTAAATATACTGGATGGGATAGGGACGAATCACTGGTTTTGGTAATTCCCCATCGGCAATATCTGAGCTATGTAAAACAATCCGATTATCGAGAGCAATTAGGGAATTAACTGAACTTCCCCCCAAGAACAAATAGCTAATTTTTGACATGAGAGGGTTTCAAAGTTTTTTGATTCCCTCAAATTCATGATTCTATAGTGATTTTGAATTCTGATTACTGACCTAACAATTAGCAATTCACAATTGAAAATGCGAATTGTTGATTGCTAATTGATTAATTGCCTTGTGGGTACAAGCCCCCACCATATCGCAGGTTGGTGTCATCGCTCTTTGTGGTGGGTTCAAGCCGCCACTAATTGTCTTAATTGCGAATTGCGTGGCTTGCTTTCCCGGGGGGTACTGTGAATTGCTAATTGGAGATGACTCCTAAATTCTTACTAACATAGAGAGATATTATGCATCAGATGGGAATACTAAAGATGACAATATTGAATATGTGGGTAACTGCTGCAAAATGGGAAAAATCAGCAACCAAAATCATCTTTATCAACGCCAGATTTCGGCTTCTATGGTATTTTGCTTGTTAGTGCTTAATATATTGGGTTGTAGTCAAAATCAGCCAAATTCCGATGCTAGTCAGGTTAAAAATGTTGTAGAGAGCGCAACCAAGCAGCAAAGATTTGATGGAATTACCATCACGGCTGTAACTTTCGATAAACCCATTGGGGTAGGCGTTGAACGTCGGGCGCGGGAGTTTGAAAAACTGACGGGTGCTAAAGTCAACGTGGTAAAGTTGCCAATCAAAGATGTTTTTCCCGCGATGCAACAGGACTTTGAAAACAAAACTAACAAGTATGATGTAGTTGTTTTCTCGCCGCAATGGATGACAGATTTTGCCCAGCCTGGTTATCTGGAAGATTTAACGCAGCGTGTCAAAGCCGATAAGCTGTTGCAGTGGGATGATATTGCACCCTTTTTTCGGGAATTTACGGCAACCTATAACGGGAAAATCTATGCTGTTCCTGTGGATGGAGACTTTCACATGGTCTACTATCGCACAGATTTGTTAGAAAAAGCAGGTCTAGAACCGCCTCGCACTTGGGAAGATTATATTGCGATCGCCAAAAAATTTCACGGACAAGACCTGAATGGTGATGGTAAACCAGACTATGGCAGTTGTATGGCGAAACAACCAAAACACACCAATCATAAGCTGTTTTGGTCGGTAGCCAGTCCGTTTCTCCAAAGTCAGGGAACTCAACAAGGCAGTTATTTTGACCCCGAAACGATGAAACCGTTAGTGAATAACGCCGCCTTTGCGAAAGCTTTGGATATCTACAAAGAAACTAATAAATATTCACCACCAGAAGAAATGACTCTGAATTTATATCAAGCCAGAGATTTATTTTTTGATGGGCGTTGTGCGATGACTCTTGATTGGGGTGATGTGGGTACATTGTTAAGCGATCCCACCCTCTCCCAAATCAGTGACAAAATTGGTGCTTTGATATTACCTGGTAGTAAGGAAGTTCTTGATCGCAAAACTGGTAAATTATTACCCTGTGATAAATTGACTTGTCCCTATGCCATTGATGGAGTGAATCATGCTCCCTACGGTGCGGTAGGTGGCTGGGTGGGAGGAATTAATGCTATAGCCAAACCGGAAGTTAAAGATGCTAGTTATGCGTTGATTTCCTACATTAGCCAACCAGCCCAATCTAATGTTGATGTCACAATTGGGATTACTGGTTTTAATCCTTACCGCATCTCCCAATTTACCAATCGTGAAGCCTGGTTAAAATCAGGGATGAAACAAAAAGCAGTCAGTAAATACTTGGGTGGTATTGCTGTGAGTCTGAAGAATCCTAACATGGTATTAGATTTGCGTGTACCGGAAAATGCCCTTTATGAGCGAGAAATTTTAGATACTGCTTTAGACGATTTCCTATTGGGTAAGAAAACTCGCCAAGAAACTATGGAGCATTTAGAACGGGAATGGGAAAAAGTCACCAACAAAAAAGGTCGAGATTCCCAAATAGAGGCTTATCGGGGCAGTTTAGGGATTCAATAATGATTGGGGGAAATATAAATGGTGCGTTGGAATCTAAGCACTAAAGTTGTAGTAGCTTATTCAGGCTTAATTGCACTCATGGCTGGGGTATTGACTACAACTCTTTACTGGCAATTTCGTACAGCCCATCAGCAAGCAATGCGCGATCGCCTTTTGGATTTGTTGAGTTTAACAGCACCACAGCTTGACAGCGACTACCACTCTTTGACCTTGACTACTAAGGATATAGATCGACCCTACTACAAAATCAACCTGCAAAAACTCCAAACAGTAAAAGAGAGTAGTAACGGAGTTAAACGTATTTATACACTACGTCCCCAAAACAACGGACAATTTAAAATTGTCTTAAATTCTGCTCCTAAATCAACCCCCTTAATAGGTCAATCTTTGGCAAATCTCACCCCCATTCTCTCCACAGAAGGTTTTACCCTCTCCCAAGCAAAAGTTGAGAATAGTTTGTTGAAAAATGCAGATAACCAACCAGTTTTATATGGTTATGCCCCGATTAAAGACCAATTTGGACGGTTAGAAGGAATTTTGGCGATTGAATTGGATGCTAGTTCTCTTGCGCGAACAAAAACAATCGGCAGTGCGATCGCTTTCGGAATTTTCTTGATAATTTTAACCTTTACAGTCTTTATTGTGCGTTGGTTGGCACGCTCTCTGATTGTTAATCGCACTCTCCGCTTAAATGATGCAGCTAAAAAACTTGCGGCTGGAGAATGGCATCAATCTTTATCAGTTGAGAGTGAGGATGAATTGGGTGAATTAGCCAAGTCTTTTAATTATATGGCTCAACAACTGCAAAATTCATTCCAAAAACTGGAAGAATACTCCCAAACTCTCGAACAAAAAGTTAAGGAACGTACCGCAGAATTAGAGCAAGCAAAATTAATCGCAGATGCTGCAAACCAAGCTAAAAGTACTTTCATTGCTAACATGAGCCATGAATTACGCTCTCCTCTCAATGCTATTCTCGGTTTCGCTCAAATTATGACTCGCTCTCAAACCCTGGGGAGGGAACATCAAGAAAATGTCGGTATTATTTATCGTAGTGGTGAACATCTTTTAACCTTAATTAATAATGTTCTCGACCTGTCAAAAATTGAAGCAGGTAAAACTACCCTGAACCCTAAAAACTTTGACATCCACCGGTTGCTAGATGATATTCATGATATGTTCCAAATTAAAGCTGAAGAAAAAAATCTCCAGCTAATCATGGAATACGAACCCGATGTACCTCAATATATCAGAACTGATGAAGTCAAATTGCGCCAAGTTTTGATTAATTTAATTAACAATGCGCTGAAATTTACTCAAAGTGGTGGTGTTTCCATTAGAGTCAGTTATCAAAAAAATGCACTTACAAATGAAGATACTGACACTATAAATTTTGAAGTCGAGGATTCAGGAGCGGGGATTGCTCCAGAAGAATTAGGGGAACTTTTTGAAGCTTTTAGCCAAACCACAACTGGAAAACAAGCCCAAGAAGGTACGGGTTTGGGATTACCGATTAGTAAGCAATTTGTTTCTCTGATGGGAGGAGATATTCAAGTTAAAAGCCAAATAGAAAAAGGCACAACTTTTTTCTTTGATATTCAAGTTACGAGAGTTAATGCCAACGAGATTGATACCAGAAAACCTACTCATCGCGTGATTGCTTTAGCTCCAAATCAACCAACCTATCGTCTGCTGATAGTTGATGATAAACCCTTGAATCGTCAATTATTAATTAAGCTGCTTTCTCCTCTAGGATTTCAACTTCAAGAAGCAAATAATGGGCAAGAAGCGATTAATATTTGGGATAGGTGGGAACCGCATTTAATTTGGATGGATATGCGAATGCCTGTCATTGATGGTTACGAAGCTACTCAAAAAATTAAAGGCACCACACAAGGAAAAGCAACTGTAATTATTGCCCTTACAGCTAGCGTATTGGAAGAACAAAAAGCTGTGGTTTTGTCCGCAGGATGCGATGATTTCTTGAGAAAACCTTTCCGCGAGGAAGAAATTTTTCAGGCAATGCATAAACACCTTGGTGTGAATTTTATTTACGAAGACTTGACATTAATTGAAACTACAGAAACCCCAACAAAAGATATTTTAACCGTCGAGGCGATCGCTCAACTGCCACCCCAACTATTAGAGCAACTCCAAGAAGCAATCATTACTTCTAATCTGGATTTAATTGCTCAGGTTATTGAACAAGGTACAATCTACAATGCACCCTTATCTCACGCAATTGAAACTTGTTTACATAACTTTGAATATGAAAAAGTTTTACATCTAATTGCCGAAACAAAAAGAGTATAATTAGATATTATTATTAATAACATTAACAACCTGGCTGAGATTGTTGTCATTGACGATACACCCGCCAACCTACATTTACTAACTAATCTGTTAAAACAAAATGGTTATCTAGTCCGACCATTTCCCAGTGGAAAGTTAGGATTAACAGGAATTGAACACGCTGTCCCTGCGTTAATTTTGCTCGATATTCAAATGACGAATATGAACGGCTATGAAGTTTGCCAACACCTAAAAGCAAATGAAAAAACCTGCGATATTCCAGTTATATTTATCAGTGTAGAACTGCATGGGGGAGAAGTTAGCTTAAACAGCGAGTTGGGGGTAGGTAAGTTGTTTTGCGGTCGCCTTACCCTAGTACGTGAAGGCAGAAGCAATAAAGTATATTTAAAGAAGTGGAAATTTACAAATCAATTTCAGCTTTCATCACGGAAATATCGCTCGTGCGATTAATTCTAAAGCCAAACTTCTGACAAATTCGTTGCATCCCCGTATTTTCTGCCAAAATTTCCGCACTAATTCGAGTTAAATATTCGCTGCGTCCCAATTGCAACAACCGTCCTAATAACTCGCTTCCCAATCCCCGACATTGACAGCGATCGCTAACTATAATTGCAAATTCTGCTTCTTGGGTACCGTGCAATTTACTTAACCTACCAACGGCTAAAATCTCGTGTTTTTGGGTTTGGGGATTGAAATAATCCACTACTAAAGCCATCTCGCGATCGTAATCAATAAAACACAGTCGTGTTAATCGTTCGTGGGCAATACGTTGGCTTAATTTAATCAGGTGAAAATATCGAAAATAAACACTTTCTTCCGATAGGGTTTTATGGAATTGAATCATTAATGGTTCGTCTTCGGGACGAATGGGACGAATAATCACTTCCGTTCCATCGGGCATTTGCCAAGGTGCAATATACTGGATGGGATAGGGACGAATCGCTGGTTTTGGTAATTCCCCATCGGCAATATCTGAGCTATGTAAAACAATCCGAGCATCGAGAGCAATCAGGGAATTACTAGTATCGCTTCCCGGTTTTGCCAGCAATGGATTAATATCTATTTCCTTAATTCTGGGTTGCTCGACTACTAATTGACTAAACCGTACCAAAATCTGCTCTAAACTCTCCAAATCTACAGCTTTTCTTCCCCTTACTCCCCCTAATGCCTTGTAAATCCTGGTTTGCTCCATCATTCGTCGTGCCAGGGTAGTATTCAGGGGAGGTAATCCCAATGCCCGATCCTCGAAAACTTCCACCAATTGTCCCCCAGTACCAAATAATAACACCGGACCAAACTGGGGATCGATACTGCTACCCAATATCAATTCATAACCGTTATTCAAATCTAACATCGGCTGGATAGTCACCCCAGCAAAATGTTGGGCACCAACTTTATTAGTGACGACAGTTTGAATGTGATCGAAGGCTTCTTCGACTGCATCACCACAACATAAATTTAAACATACCCCATCCACATCGGTTTTATGGGTAATAGTTTCGGAAAATAATTTCGCAACGACGGGAAAACCAATTTCTTCAGCAATGAGAACTGCCTCTTCCCGACTTTTTGCGACTCGTGTTTCCACCGTCGGAATTTGATAGGCAGCTAGAACTTGCTTCGATTCCACCTCCGTCAGTAAAGTTCTACCAGCTTGTAATGCTTGCTGAATTATGCCTTCAACAGTGGTGGAATAATTACTATGGGAGTAGCTGATACTCCTATTGCCATCGGCTAAAACCGGGGTTTCGTATAAAGATTGCAAGTTATAACTATAACGCCACATATAGTTAAAAATACGGGCGGCAGTATCGGGGTATGGAAAAGTCGGAATTGCAGCTTGGTTGAGAATTTCTGCCCCTGCTTCGATGTCTGCATCCCCCATCCAACTAGCTAAAACTGGTTTACCAACTTTGCCGTAAGATTTGAGGAAATTTGCGGTTTTCGCGGGGTTTGTCATTGCCTGGGGTGTTAATATTACCAGCATGCCGTCAGTGTTGGGGTCTTGGGCGGCAATTTCCAATGCTCCTGCATACCGCGATGGGTCAGCATCCCCCAAGAGGTCAATCGGGTTGTTATGGTTGCCGGATTCAGGTAATATTTTATCCAAAGCATCGCGGGTTTGGGGCGATAATTCCGCCAACTCCCCTCCACCATCGATTAGTGCGTCCGTTGCCAGGACTCCTGGACCTCCAGCATTGGTGACTATCGTTAATTTTTTACCCTTGGGACGGGGTTGTTTTGCCAGCACCTCTGCCATATCGAATAATTCCGAAATCCGGTTCACCCGCAATACCCCACAGCGACGTAATGCCGCATCAAACACAGCATCGCTACCAGCCAAAGCTCCCGTGTGGGATGCTGCTGCTTGGGCTGCCGCTTCCGTGCGTCCTGCTTTAATAATAATTATGGGTTTAGTTAGGGCAACTTCCCGTGCTGCCGATAGGAACGATCGCGCATCTCCAATCGATTCCATGTAAATTACAATACTTTCAGTATGGGGATTATCACCCAAATAATAAATTAAATCTCCCCAACCGACATCGAGCATTGAGCCAATGGAAATAAAGGAGCTAAACCCGACATTTTCGCGGAAACTCCAATCTAAAATTGCCGTACATAATGCCCCGCTTTGACTAATAAATCCCACATTGCCGGGAAGTGCCATACTGCTGGCAAAGGTAGCATTCAAACCCGTATGGGGATTCATCACACCCAAGCAATTCGGACCAATTAACCGCATTTGACTGCGACGGATTTGCTGTAAAATCTCTTGCTCTAAGGCGATTCCCTCCACTCCAGTTTCCTTAAATCCCGCCGAAAGCACGATCGCCCCTTTTACCCCTGCTGCAATACATTCACCAATTATCCCATTGACGCTGGCTGCGGGGGTGGCAATGACGGCTAAATCCACGGGTTCGGGAACGCTAGAGATATTAGGGTAAGCTTTGATGCCCAGTATACTGCTACGTTTAGGATTGACAGGAAATACGGTTCCCCCAAAGGGATTTGTCACCAAATTCCATAAAAGCGTACGTCCGACACTGTTTTCCTTCTCGCTAGCACCAATGACGGCAACGGTTTTAGGAGCAAATATGGAATTTAGGGGTTGATATTCGGAACGGAGGATATCGTAGGTTCTGTCTGAAGTGATGGGAATACAAGTCTGCATAGGTTATTAATTTTTACGAGGGGTTTTGTGAAGTAAGGAGTAAGGAGTAAGGAGTAAGGAGCTTGGAGTAAGGAGCTTGGAGTAAGGAGTAAGGAGTAAGAAGTAAGGAGTAAGAAGTAAGAAGTAAGGAGTAAGGAGTAAGAAGTAAGGAGTTTGGAGTAAGGAGTAAGAAGTAAGGAGTAAGAAGTAAGGAGTAAGAAGTAAGGAGTTTGGAGTTTGGTATTACCTGTGTCGTAAAATCAGGGAGCAAGATGCTCCCACTACACATTTTCCCCCCATCAGAATTAATGACATAGACTACTAGTCTTGCCTACACCAAATTATTCAGAGTCGCTAACGCGTCCTCATTTAAAAACGTGGGTTCGCTGTGATAAAGTGCGGCATCAATGCGACAACCCTGATAGGCAAGGATATATAATTCCTTCAAATCCTTCATCAATGGGTACCGGGGATTGGCTCCCGTGCATTGGTCGTCAAATGCTTGTTCTGCCATCTCTTCCAGCTTTCCATCAAATTCCCCTGCTTCCTCACCTAGTGCTTCCTTGATGGTTAAGGGAATATCAACTTGCTGTTTGAGATGCTCGATCGCAGATACTAACAATTCAACTTTTTCGTCGGGTGTATTGCCTCCCAAATGTAGGTAATCGGCGATTTCACCATACCTTTCCTTCGCATGGGGATATTTGTATTGGGGGAAAATTGCCTGTTTGAAGGGAATATCGGTGGCGTTGTAGCGAATCACATGGGATATCATCAAGGCATTCGCCAGTCCGTGGGGGACGTGGAAGGTAGCACCGAGTTTGTGTGCCATAGAGTGACAAATACCCAGGAATGCGTTGGCAAATGCCATCCCGGCGATTGTAGCTGCGTAATGTACCTTTTCCCGTGCTTCGGTATCCTTAGCACCTAGTTGGTAGGCTCGCGGTAAATATTTGAACAGTAAATCTATGGCTTTGAGAGCTAAACCATCGGTAAAATCGCTTGCCATTACTGACACGTAGGATTCTACAGCATGGGTTAATGCATCTATACCTCCGTAGGCAGTCAGCTTTTTGGGCATATTCATCACCAAATCCGGATCGGCGATCGCCATATTCGGAGTTAAGGCATAATCAGCCAAAGGATATTTGATTCCCACGCGATCGTCGGTAACAACGGCAAAGGGGGTGACTTCCGAACCCGTTCCCGAAGTTGTGGGAATTGCCACCAATATGGCTTTTTGTCCCAGGGGTGGTAGTTCGTATACCCGTTTGCGGATATCCATAAACCGCATTGCCAACCCGGCAAATTCAACCTCTGGATGTTCGTACATCAACCACATCACCTTAGCTGCATCCATTGGTGAACCTCCCCCGATCGCGATGATGACATCGGGTTGATAGCTTCGTAGTAGCGCCAATCCTCTGTTAACGTTGCTGAGGGTGGGATCAGGTTCGACATCGTGGAATATATCGTATTTAACCCCAATTTCTTCGAGTACTGCTGTCACTCTGTCTACGGTTCCCAAATCGAATAAGGGTTTGTCGGTGACAATAAAAGCGCGTTTTTTCCCTGCGAGTTCCCGCAATGCAACTGGTAAGGAACCAGGTTTGAAATAGATTTTGGGTGGAATGCGGAACCACAGCATATTTTCTCGCCGTTCCGACACCGTTTTAATATTTAAAAGGTGATGGGGAGTAACGTTATCAGAAATAGTATTGCCACCCCAAGTTCCACAACCTAATGTGAGAGAAGGGTCGAGTTTGAAGTTATATAAATCCCCAATCGCACCTTGGGAAGATGGAGTATTGATGAGAACCCGTCCGGTTTTCACGGTACTTTGGAAATAGGCAATATCATGGAGATTGGCTGGGTTAATATATAATACCGACGTATGTCCCATACCACCAAATTCGATGAGTTTTTCGGCTTTATTAACTGCATCATGGAAGTTACTGGCGCGATACATTGCCAAAATCGGTGATAATTTTTCGTAGGCAAAGGGTTCGCTAGCGTCAATCTTTTCGACTTCTGCAATTAATACTTTGTAGCTGCTGGGTAAAGGACAATAGTTATCGCTACCGCATCCATGCAATTCCCGTTTTAATTCGATATTTGCTAGTTGGGCAAGCTTTGCTACCGACTGTCCCACGATTGCCGGATTCAATCTACCTTCTTTTAAAATTAAACTACCCAGTTGACTTTTTTCTTGTTCGTTAACAATATAGGCACCCCGACAGAGAAATTCCTGTTTGACGCGATCGTAAATTTCATCGACAACCACCACCGATTGTTCCGATGCACAAATCATCCCATTATCAAAGGTTTTGCTCAACAAAATCGAACTGACAGCAGTTTGAATATCCGCAGATGCATCGATAATTGCCGGAGTATTACCCGCACCCACACCCAAAGATGGATGTCCCGAAGAATAGGCAGCATGAACCATTCCCGGACCACCAGTTGCTAAAATTAATTTCACTTCGGGATGTTGCATTAATGCTTGGGACAATTCCACCGTCGGTTCATCAATCCAACCAATAATATCTTCGGGAACTCCCGCAGCGATCGCCGCTTCTAAGATGATTTTTGCTGCCGCGATCGTGCATTTTTTCGCTTTGGGATGGGGTGACAAAATTATGGCATTGCGGGTTTTCAGAGCAATCAAAGTTTTAAAAATCGTCGTAGAAGTCGGATTAGTCACTGGGACAATTCCGGCAATAATTCCCACGGGTTCGGCAATTTTTTGAATACCGAAGGAGTTATCAACTTCAATGACACCGCAGGTTTTTTCGTGCTTGTACTTGTTGTAAATCAATTCCGAAGCAAAGTGATTTTTAATTACCTTGTCTTCCACAATCCCCATTCCCGTTTCTTCTACCGCCAGTTTTGCTAACGGGATACGTGCGGTATTTGCTGCTAGTGCTGCTTTTTGGAAGATAAAATCAACTTTTTCTTGAGAGAATGTAGAGTATTTTTCCTGGGCTATTTTGACTCGTTCTAGGAGAGCTTCTAACTCTTGAAGATTCGTTACCCGATAGTTGGGCATTTGGGTGTTAATTGCAGGATTAATGGAATTATTAATTTCTCGTTCGCTGACTTGCATATCTTTCATCCTTGGTAGAATTTATTGCACAGAAGAGCGATATATCGTGTATCTACATCAAATTGCCGCAATTCCTCGACTCTTAAAAATATCGATTGCATCTTGGATTTGTTGCACAGAAGGAACGGGAGTATCTTGGAGCAAATATTCAAAACCTAATTGCTGCCATTTGTATTCCCCCATTTTATGGAATGGCAAAACTTCAACTCTTTCCACATTCTTGAGAGTCGCCACAAAATCAGCCAAACCCGCAATATTTTCGGGATTATCAGTTAAACCAGGAACCAATACAAAGCGAATCCAAGTTGGTTTATGAATTGTATCCAAATATTTCGCTAAATCCAACGTAGGTGCGATCGCCACACTCGTAACTTTTGTATAAGTATCCGGGTCAAAGGATTTGATATCAAGCAAAACTAAATCTACAAATTCAAGTACGGATTTTGCAGCTTCTAAATTACAAAAACCTGACGTATCCAAAGCCGTGTGAATACCTAATTCATGACAGCGTTGGAATATTGCACGCACAAAACTAGGTTGAAATAACGGTTCTCCACCGCTAATTGTCACACCACCACCGGAAGCTTGCATATAAGATTTATACTTCTGAATCTCCGTGACAAGCTCATCAACCTTAACTTTTTTCCCATTTTCCAAATTCCGACAATCGGGGTTGCTGCAATACAAACAGCGCAACGGACAACCCGATGTAAAAATTACAAACCGAATACCGGGACCATCAACCGTTCCACAGCTTTCTGTAGAGTGTATGTAACCTTCATCTTCAGCGCGATCGCCTATGGAGGATGCTACTGTTTCATCGAACCTAACATTAGGAAATTGCAGAGATTCCAGATTTGCCATAGCCCTTGCCTACCTTGCTACCAGCCGATTACCTGCTGCCTCTACGATATATAAGCCAAAAATGTGAGGAACTCGTGAGGGATTATAGTTACTGATATATTAAGATTGGGAAAAAGATTACATAGTTTTTTTTCGGTATATTAAGATTGAGAAAAATATCACATAGATTTTTCCGTATAAGAAATAGTTTCATAAACATAAATCTATTGTGAGCAAACTAGCAGAAAATCAAAATTGATTCCGTTGGTTAAAAATAAAATTTCCAACGAACTTTCTATGAATATTTACAAAGATTGCAAATAAATTATGGCAAGTACTGAACATAGTTTAATGTTGGATTTTACAACCGTTCTAGGGACTTCGGCGTTGGGCGGTTATATTGCAAATCGAATTAAGCAACCTGTTTTATTGGGTTATTTGGTTAGTGGTGTTTTGGTTGGTCCATTTGGGTGGCAATTGTTGAATGATGTACCCCGAATTAAGGCTTTAGCTTCCATGGGGGTTGCATTTTTATTATTTGCATTGGGAGTAGAGTTTTCGATTGCAGAATTAAAAAGGGTCAAGGATATTGCCATTAAAGGTAGTTTGTTACAAATTGGGTTGACGACAATTATTGTTGCGGCTCTGACTATTTTGTTAGGGTGGGTGGAAGGATTAGCCCAGGGTATATTTTTAGGGGCAGTGCTATCTCTGTCTTCGACTGCTGTGGTTTTAAAAACTTTAGCTGAACGGGGAGAAATTAACACTCTTCACGGTCAATTAATGTTAGCAATCTTAATTGCTCAAGATTTAGCCTTGGGGGTGATGCTGGCACTTTTACCCGCACTCACACAGCCAGAAAATTTTGCTGCGGCTTTATTTTCAGCCCTAGTCAAAGTGTTAGTTTTTGTGGCGGCTGCAATTATTTTTGGCAAGTGGGTAGTTCCAGTATTAATTCAACGGGTAGTAGCAACGGGAAGCACAGAATTATTCATTTTAAGTGTGATTGCTCTGTGTTTGGGGGTAGCTCTAGTAACTGCGGGTTTGGGACTATCGGTAGAAATGGGTGCATTTGTGGCGGGATTGATGGTTTCGGAAATTGAGCATTCTGACCATGCCCTTTCCAAAATTTTACCCTTACGGGATACATTTGCCTGTTTATTTTTTGCGTCGATTGGGATGTTGATTAATCCCCAAATTCTCATAGCAAATTTTGCCCTAATTCTGGGACTGGTAATGCTAGTGATGATAGGCAAAGCTTTAATTGTCTTCGGAATTATTTTAGTATTTGGCTATTCTCCCAAAACAGCAATTATCACGAGTTTAGGTATTAATCAAATTGGGGAATTTTCCTTTGTCTTGGCTTTAGCAGGGTTACAACAAAACCTCATTTCCCAACAAACCTATTTATTGTTACTGGGAACTACGGCAATTACCCTGGTACTAACACCAATTTGGATGAATATTTCACCCCGCTTAGTTGAATATCTAGCCAAAATTCCCTTCTTTGCAGACAAAATCAAAAAGTATTCCGAACCTAAATTACTATCAATTCCCGAACACATTAGCAATCATGTTGTTGTTGCTGGTTATGGGAGAGTGGGACAAGTCTTGGTAAATATCCTACAAAATCAAGGCTATCCAGTCATCGTCATCGAAAACAGTGAAGCGTCAATCCAAAGGTTGCGACACCAACATATCCCCTATATTTTCGGAGATGCAGATTCGGAATTAGTTTTAGAAAAAAGCCACTTGGAAATAGCCAAAGCACTGGCGATCGCTCTTCCCGATCCAGCTAGTACACGTATTCTACTTTCCCATGCTCTGGCGATCGCACCCAATATAGATATTATCGTACGCTCACATTTCGACCGGGAAATCGATTTACTGACACAAATGGGAGCTAAAGAAGTTGTACAACCAGAATTTGAAGCAGCTTTGGAATTAGGTTCCCATTTACTAACAACTTTAGGAGAACCAGAAGCAAATATTCGGCAAATTCTCTCCACAATTCGCGCTGGGAAATATCAGAGTCTTCGTTCTGGTTTTAGGCTAAACTTACCCCCAGACAATTGAAACTTGTTTACATAACTTTGAATATGAAAAAATTTGCATCTGCTTGGTAACATTCAAACATGATAAGTAGACCTCAAAATAGAAGACGACCGAAAAGAAGAAAATCAAGGTAAATATACTTAGGAGAAATTACACATACTAAACTGTCCAATTTTCCGTCACTAAACCTGGTACTTTGCCAAAATCTCGTTCATTCCGGGTTAATAAGATTAAATTCCGAGATAAAGCAATTGTCGCAATTCTTAAATCCATCGTAGAAACCTTGATTTTTTGCTTTTTCAAATCCTCAAAAATTGCGCTCGCCTTAGCATCAAACGGTAAAACAGGAGCCGAACTGAAACTTTGGAGAATCTCTACTAACAGAGTGTATCCCCGAACTACATCATTATTTGTTTGACCGCGATTAATAAAATCGTGAGCGCCAAGAACTTGCTCGTGTAAACTAACAATAGATAAAGCAAAGTCATCTGGGGAATATTGACCCATCCGCAAGGTTAAACGGCTAAATTCTACACTCGAACGTCGCTGTAAAAAACTAATATGGTCAGTATCAAGCAAATACCTCACGTTTCTTCGCTTTCCTCGTCATGGGGTTTATCCGATTGACGAAAAGCACGTCCGTATTCTAAAGCTTCCAAAAAAGCTTCTTCATCAGAAATCGAGCCAATTAATTTGTCTAACCAGTTTTCCGAATTTTTCTCTGAATATTTCTCTTTAGCCTGACTTTGAAGAGCAAAAACTGCTTTTTCCAGGCTTAATAAACGATTTTCTAAAGCTGTTTCATCTAACATCTTCTCCCCTTTTGCCCATTCGAGCGGCTGTAAGCTCAATTGTCGCCTTTCATGTATCTTAGCGTAAGTTTGATTTCCATATCCTCAAGAAATCTCACAAGTTCCTCATATTTTCCATCTAGATTGAAAGTAGCAAGCTAAACATTCGTGGACAATTAGGTTTATGAGATGGATATAATCAAAAAACGAAAAAGACTGGGCATTCTGACAAGTGGTGGAGATTGTCCGGGCTTAAATGCAGTAATTCGAGCGGTTGTTAACCATGGGATTTCGACCTATGATTGGGAAGTTTTAGGTATTCCCTATGCCACCAGAGGTTTATTAGAAAGAAAAGCCATTCCCCTATCACGACATGGTTTAGATTTACGGGGAATTGACCCATTATTAAATATGGGAGGAACAATTCTTGGGAGTATTAATAAAGGAAATACCCTCGATCGCATTGATGAGATTGTTGCCAGTTATCAAGATTTGCAGTTAGATGCTTTAATTGGTATCGGTGGAGATGGCAGTTTGGCGATATTAAATAAATTACGAACTGCTGGAAATTGGCAATTTATTGCGATTCCGAAAACCATCGATAACGATGTGGCATTAACAGATAGGGTTGTCGGATTTGATACTGCTGTGAATACAATTGTGGATGCATTGTACCGTCTGACATTTACCGCAGCCAGTCACGATCGCATCATGATTGTAGAAGTAATGGGGCGCAGTGCGGGACATTTGGCACTACATTCGGGAATCGCTGGTGGTGCAGATGTGATTTTAATTCCTGAAATTCCCTATACGATCGCGGGAGTATGCGAGCATTTAGCAGAATTACGCGACAAGTGGGGAAGAAGATTTGCGATCGCTGTGGTTGCGGAAGGGGTAAAAGTTGCTGAGGATTCATCTTTGTATCCATCATGTCAAACTCCTAGTTGTGGAATCGGACAATACATCGCCGAGGAAATCCGTAATTGTAGCCACAACGAACTCGATATTCGCGTTTCCGTGTTGGGACATATTCAACGTGGGGGGATACCTACAGCTTTAGATCGCTTGGTGGCAACAGCTTTTGGCAAAACTGCCGTGGATTTGATTGCTGCTGGGGAAACAGGGAAAATGGTTGCCTGGAAAAATGGGCAAGTTGAGGCTGTTTCTTTAGATGCTGTTTTACTTGAAAGTCCGTTACATGTGGCTGCAAATTCTTCCTTGGTAGAAACTGCTCGTGCTTTGGGTATTTATATTGGCAATGGAGCAATCACATCGTAATCCCTCTTTTGTTACTACGAGGAGAGAAAAAGATAGTCCCTACTCTGAAAGCTAAACAAAATAATGGATTGTGTGATCGCATCCTAATTTTGTCATCTAAATCGACTTGTTGAAAATAGACGTAAAAATAGGGGTTTAAGATTATTATCTTCCTAAAGTAACAAAAGAGGGGTAATACCATTTCACGAAAATCCCGAAACATATCCAAGCTCTAAAACCCTTGTCAAACCAGGATTTATTAATTACGAATTGCGAATTGCGAATTGTGAATTGGTATAAACCCTCTTTTGTTACCTTGGGGAAAGAATAATCCGAAATTATTATATTTACGTCTTTTTTCAATAAAGGAATTTAAATGACAAAATTAAGACGCGACCGCACAATTCATTATTTTGTTTAGTTTTCAGAGTAGAGATAGTATTTTTCTCTCCTCGTAGTAACAAAAGAGGGATAAATCCTTTAAGAAAATTTTGCACCTGCGATCGCGCATCGGAAAAATTCACCATAGCGTTCGCTACCAAACCACCAACCCATGTGTAACTGCGATGGAATTCTCAACCCATTAAATTCTCTTTCTGCCAAAATTTCCCCACCAAAGGGAATATAGGTATAGTGTCCGTCTTCTGTTTGGTTTCCCCATCGCGGAAATGATATTTTGAGGGGTTTCCCGCTAGAGTCAATAACTAAAGTTAGGGTTATGGGTTCGTGATTGATGTGGAAATTTGCCTCGATAGTATTGTCATCAATTGCTTTCCAAGTAATATCCGGCAAAGTTAACAAAACAGAAGGCAACCAAATTAATTCTCCAGCCAATCTACCAGTTGCCGATCGCATTGCATCGGGGCTAGAATCCCTGGCGATCGGTAACATACCCCAAAGCGCGAACTCAACTCCACCCTCCCCATTTTTGTAGTAATCCGCACCACTAAATTTAAGTAATCCCTCGCCAATATGAGCTTTCCAAACAAAACCATCTTTGGCAAGTATTTCCGACGCAACCATAGGAACCCATTTTTCTCCTAACTTAAAACTCCCTGCCATGTCTAGTTTTACAGAATTTGCCAGAGGTGTTCCCGGTGTAATAGCGTGTAAAAAGTAGCGCTGTACGGGAGATGGTAGTTGGGAAATCACATCTGGGGAAAAGACAATACCTGTGGGTTGAGTTGCCAATGAGTTCCAAATATTGTTAACTTCCCTGTTCCTTTTTGATTGTCGAAGAAGTAATATTACGTAGGCGATCGCAATTAAGCTGCTGATTCCCAAGAGTATTTTTACCAGCATAATCATCTATCCAGGTTTGAGATGAATATTTACCTGCAATTTGGATGATAGAGGAATAATTTGAGGATATTGTGAGAGATGGATAGGGAGGTGCGATAGGTAGAACAACTACAGGCAGCACTAGTGGCTCATTCACACTTTGAGCAACAGCCAGCACCCGTTGATGATTGCGATCGCCCTGATCACTTAGCGCAAACAAAAAACTGGTGTCGAGGATCGCTGTCATACCGAGTTGCTTGGTTTGGAACTCCAGCCATACACAGGATCAATTTCATTACGGAGGATTTCTTCATCCCGCTCTGAAACATCCTGCTGACCAGAGTTACCTAAGCCTGCAACAGCTAGTAAAAAACTAGCAGATTGATTTTTGGAACCTCTATGTTGCGCCGATTTATAACGAAGATAGTCGAGAAAGCTATCAAGTTCCACCAATGCCTGTTCAGGCAGAGCGCTGATTTTTTCGAGTAGCTGTTGTCGTTCTATCGTGGCTCTGTTCATCGCTAATTCCCGACACTAGATTTCCCCTATTCTATCCTGCATCTCAACTTAGGGCTAATAACAAAAAAAATGATGGGACAGGTTTATTCTGAACCGTGGTGGCAAGGCTATCTGTACATAATAATTAACAAATAAATAAGCCTTCAAATAGGAAATATCACATCTGTAATAGTTGATTTCCACAAAGCTTAAACAAAAATATTCAATTAGCCCTTTAATCCTTCCCAATCCCCAACCCAAAATCGTCTAAACTCAAACTATCCGCTAACTGCAAACATTCCATGTCTCGCTGGTTCAATATTGCTGGTCCCTGCCAAGATGATATCCACTATATGCTACCTCCAACAACACGATTACCCGATTTAGAGGAGCTAATCAAACAGCGTAGCTATTTTGTCGTTCACGCACCGCGACAAACAGGGAAAACAACGGCAATGCTAGCGTTAGCCAAACAGTTAACGGAAACTGGGCGCTACACAGCAGTCATGGTATCAGCAGAAGTGGGAAGTGCCTTTAATCATGACCCCAGTGCGGCAGAATTAGCAATTTTGGGAACTTGGCGCGATACAACTACTATCCGCTTACCGAGCAATTTACAACCAACTGCTTGGGTTTATGAAGAACCAGGACAAAGAATTAGAGCTAGCTTACAGGCTTGGGCACAGGCTTCACCCCGTCCATTGGTAATATTTATCGATGAAATCGACTCGTTACAAGACGAAACCTTAATTTCAGTTTTACGCCAGTTACGAGATGGTTATCCCAATCGTCCAGAAAATTTTCCCTTGTCTGTGGGGTTAATTGGTTTACGAGATGTGCGCGATTATAAGGTGGCATCTGGTGGAAGCGAAAGGTTAAATACAGCCAGTCCTTTTAATATTAAAGTCAGTTCCATTACCCTGAGAAATTTTAATGCTGAGGAAGTCGAAGAATTATACCAGCAACATACTCAGGAAACGGGACAATTTTTCACTCCCGAAGCAACTGAAACAGCCTTTGATTTAACCCAAGGACAACCTTGGTTAGTGAATGCTTTGGCTAAGGAAGTTGTGGAAAAACTTGTTAAAGATAGAAGTATTCCAATTACAAAAGAGCATATTTTACAAGCCAAGGAAATCTTAATTGCCCGTCAAGATACCCATCTCGACTCCCTTGCAGAAAAACTCAGAGAAAAACGAGTTAAAGATATTATCGAACCCATATTATCTGGACAAACATTAGGTGATACTCCTGCTGACGATCGCCAATATTTAATCGATTTGGGATTATTGCGACGTGATCCTGCTGGTGGACTGGTGATTTCTAACCCGATTTACCGCGAAGTCATTCCCCGTGTTTTAGTTCAAGGAACCCAAGACAGCTTACCCCACATTAGTCCCAGTTGGTTAACCCCATCGGGAGAGTTAAATAAAGAGGCTTTGCTGGAAGCTTTTATTCGATTTTGGCGACAGCATGGGGAACCATTGTTAGGTAGTGCTGTTTATCATGAAATCGCACCCCACATAGTATTAATGGCTTTTTTACATCGTGTAGTTAACGGTGGTGGCACCTTGGAAAGGGAATATGCAATTGGTAGCGACAGAATGGATTTATGTTTGCGCTACAAAAGCGTGACATTGGGAATCGAGTTAAAAGTGTGGCGTGAGAAAAAACGCGATCCCCAAACCGAAGGAATTGAGCAGTTAGAGTCCTATTTAGCACGTTTGGGTTTGAATGAAGGTTGGTTATTGATATTTGACAGACGTAAAAATGCCTTACCAATTGAAGAACGTTTGTCAACGGAAATTGTGAATACGGAAAATCAACGCGCTATTACCGTTATTCGTGCGTGAGTATAAGTAAGTTGGTGAGAATAAACCTAACCCATATTTCTCACAAAACGGTAGGGGTGGGTTCACGAGTATCTTGTGAATAATTGAAGCATATTTATAAATCCACCCTTACAGTCTCTAGACTTAGGTTTCATAAAGAGGCGTGAGAAATCGGGGGGGGTGGGGTATTTCTGTAGCTCACGAAGTTAAAATCTGCTGTAACTGTTACGGCTCAACAAAAATCACCAATAACTTTGTGTTTAATTGTATTCATAAATTTACTTTCAACCTCAATTTTATCGGAGATTTTTACTATGTGTGTCACCTGTGGATGCTCAGATGATGGTGAAGTTACTGTAACAAATATAGATAATCATCATCACCACTCAATACATAACCATGACCATGAAAATTCCCACTCTCACACCCATGTATTAGAAGATGGTACGGTAATTACTCATCATCACCACTCTCACATCCCAGAAACTGCCCAAATACACGCTCAAGTACACAGTACAACCCTATCCTTAGAACAAGATATTCTCGCCAAAAATAACTTAATCGCAGCTGAAAATCGCGGCTGGTTTAAGGGAAGAAATATCCTTGCACTCAATTTGATGAGTTCTCCTGGTGCGGGCAAAACAACTTTATTAACTCATACGATTCAGGATTTGCAAAGTCATATTCCTATCAATGTAATTGAAGGCGACCAAGAAACCTTAAATGATGCAGAAAAAATCAAAGCCACCGGTTGTAAAGTTGTCCAAATTAATACAGGTACAGGCTGTCATTTAGATGCATCAATGATAGAGAGAGGTCTAAAAGAATTACATCCTCCCCTAGATTCCGTAGTCATGATTGAAAATGTAGGTAATCTCGTTTGCCCAGCCCTCTTTGACTTAGGAGAAAATGCCAAAGTAGTGATTCTTTCTGTCACCGAAGGAGAAGATAAACCAATTAAGTATCCTCATATGTTTCGTGCTAGTCAGGTAATGGTATTGACGAAAATTGATTTGCTTCCCTACGTACAATTTGATGTAGAAAAATGTATTGCCTATGCAAAACAAGTCAATCCCCAAATCCTAATTTTTCAGGTTTCTGCTGTCACAGGTGCAGGATTACAAAATTGGTATGACTGGATAGGAAATCAGGTTGCCAGGGGACAATAAAAAATATTCCCAAATTGTGGCGACAGCATCCTTAACCCTCTAGGGATGTCTATCCCATCAGATAGTGGGCAAAAATAGTGATTCAGCTATAATTTTATACCAGGACATGGATATCATCTGATATGATTACCACTTCTGCTAATGGTTGAATCTGGAGGGGACATCTGAAATGAACGGAACAATTTCTCAATTTATCGAAGAGAATTTTTTACATTTTAATGCCGCAGCACTAGTTGATGCTGCCAAAGCCTACAAGGTGCATCTTGAGGATAACGGTAAAATGATGATTACCCTGGCTGGAGCCATGAGTACAGCTGAATTGGGTATATCTTTAGCCGAAATGATTCGACAGGATAAGGTTGATATTATTTCTTGCACAGGGGCAAACCTGGAAGAAGATATCATGAATTTGGTAGCTCATAGCCATTACAAACGGGTTCCCCACTATCGAGACTTGAGTCCCGATGATGAGTGGCAACTCCTAGAGAATGGTTTTAATCGGGTGACTGATACTTGTATTCCAGAGGAAGAGGCTTTTCGCAGAATCCAAAAGCATATTTTCAAGCAGTGGAAAGAAGCTAATGATAGTGGGGAACGGTATTTTCCCCATGAATTTATGTATAAGATGCTGCTATCTGGCGAGATGGAGCAATATTATGAAATTAATCCGAAGAATAGCTGGATGTTAGCTGCTGCTGAGAAACAGTTGCCAATTGTTTGCCCCGGTTGGGAAGATTCAACCATGGGAAATATTTTTGCCTCATACTGTATCAAGAAAGAAATTCAACCCAGCACAATGAAGTCGGGGATTGAATATATGATGTGGCTTGCTGATTGGTATAAGCAGAATTCAATGGGTAGGGGAGTCGGATTTTTCCAAATTGGTGGAGGAATTGCCGGAGATTTCCCCATTTGTGTTGTCCCGATGATGTATCAAGATTTGGAAATGACTGATACTCCATTTTGGTCTTATTTTTGCCAAATTTCCGATTCTACTACGAGCTATGGTTCCTATTCTGGTGCAGTACCCAATGAGAAAATTACCTGGGGAAAATTAGATAAGACAACACCTCGTTTTGTTGTAGAATCTGACGCGAGTATCGTTGCTCCTTTGATGTTTGCTTATATTCTTGGGCAATAATTCTTATTTAAATGCTATCCGTGGCACCTTTCTCCTTACTAAGGGGAAAGGAAGAATTTTTATTGCATCTTCATACATAATTGCTACTACTGATTCCCCATTACTCATTACTTATTACTCATTACTGATTCCCCATTTCCTAATATGACTCCTGGTTTAGAAAAAATTAAGCAAGTCTTTGAGCAAAAATATGCAACTTTTGGTATCACTTTAGAGATTGAAAATTTACGTCTGGGAGAAGTGGGAGAAATTGATGAAGATAATGGATTTTTCATAACTTACAAATATGATATTGAGGATGGGGAAGAGTATTTAGACTTATTTGTTAGTCATCGTATGACTAATGATACCCTGCGAAGGATTTATGGGGATGGGAGAGAAGAGTTGCTAGGGTGTGTGATGGAGTTTTATGTAGCGAAGAATGAAGAGTCAAAACAAGCATATTATGCACATAATCGTCAGTTTTATGATTTAGTTAAGAGCAAAGGTTTGAGTCAGTGAGCATTTTGTTCTATAGTATGGGAATTCATATTGATATAGTTTGATACAACTTGCCAACAAACCAGCCATAAATTCCCCCATGAAAAGCCAGGTTTTTGAACAATCAATTCAAATTAATGCTACAGCAACTACAGTTGAACGCTGTATCACAGACTTAAATTTAATGCATCGTTGGTTAAATCCAGCATTACGCTGTGAACCTGTGGGAGATTGGAATACAGATATTGGTGGAAAAAGTCGCTTTTTAATTCAAGTACCAATTCTGCAACCAACATTAAGTAGTACTGTTGTGGAAAGACAACCGGGGTTAGTGGTTTGGGAATTTACGGGTTATTTTCGTGGGCGCGATCGCTGGGAATGTCAACCACAAAATTCAGGTACTTTATTGATAAATCGTTTTGAATTTACCATTCCTAATTCTATCATCCGTTGGGGTTTTAAAACCTTTGCAGAGAAATGGACAAAGGAAGATATGCAGTCACAACTTCGTCGTCTCAAACGAGTTGCAGAGGAAGTACAGTTGGGTTTTTAAGGAACGAAAAATATGCTTTTTCTGTCAAGTCTGAAGGTTTGAATTAGATTGCTGTGAAAATTTCATATACAAGAAAATTTGCAGAAAACCAATAAAGTAGATATTTAAGCTAGAATGGCAGTTTGAAAATTAACAGCTTGAATTATCGCAACTATATGGAATCGGCAAAACAATATCTCCCGTCTCTTGCTATTTCTTTATTTTTGATATTGACGCAGGGTGTTCCTGCTATTGGTAGTGAAAGGATAGATGAGGGGGATGATACAAATTTAAAATTTTCTTGGCAGAGCAGAAGCATAACAAAAGATTTTCCCAAAGCAGATACATTCATCAATGATGTTAAGATTGCGGCAGAAATTAGTAATCAGCAAAATAGCAGCCTCGATACCTTAAAAATATTGGAAAAATCAATCAATATAGCGCAGAAAATTCCCGATGATGACAAAAAAAATCAGACTTTATCTGAGATAGCTGTCAAACTGGCAAAAGCTGGTGAAAAGCAACGTTCTTTACAAATATTTGACCAGTTAATTAAGTTAGTCAATCCCAAAAATTTATCGGAACGAGAAGAAGCAATACAAAATATTAGCATAAAGATGGCTCAAGCTGGTTTTGTTGATCAAGCTTTAGATTTAGGTAAGAAATCTCCCTCTAATTTAATTAAAGCACAAACTTTTAATGAGATATCCTTAATACTATTGGAAGCTGGGCAAATTTCCCAAGCGAAAAAAATATTAGAGGAGGCATTACAATATGCTCGATTAATTACGGGTAATTATTACTACGAAGCTAATGGAAGTTGTGCCAATTATAAGAATGAAGTATTATCTAAAATTGCCATTAATTTAAGTTTACAATCTCAGATTAATCAAGGATTATCAATTGCTCAAACTATTTCTAGTTGTAGCTCTGCCAGTGGTGATTATACACAGGATTATCAAGCTTGGGCGTTTCTCGGAATTTTAAATCATCTGCAACAAGTTGAACCGATAAAGCAAACTTGGTACGCATCTCAGAAAATCAGTTCTCCCGCAGAAAAAGCCCAGGTTTGGTCTAAGATAGCAATAAAAATGGTAGATTTAGGAGAAACTTCCTTTGCCTTATCTATAGGGAAAAAGCTATCTAGGGAAATTCCTCCAGTCAGAGAGATTAGCTCATATTCTGATATTAATACTTTTATAGTGAGAGAAAAAAGCTTGGTAGAAATTGGAATTAAGCTCGCACAAAAACAAAAGTTTAGTGCAGGGATGGAAATTGCTCAAACTATGATAGAAAATAAAGAATCGCTGCCAGAACTTTTGCAAGATTATTTATCTTATCCGACACCAACAAATATTGTTTTGATAGAAATAGCTAAACGGATGACAGAGGCGAAAAAATTGCCTGATGCCTTAAAAATTATCAATAATATGAGAGATAAAAATACTAAAATGATTGCACAAATTGCCGTTGCTGATGAACTGCAAAAAAGTGGGAAGAAATCTCAAGCTGCTCAAATATTTCAGGCATTATCTTTACCACAAGTACCGATAAAATTGAGTAAATACGAAGATTATCACATTTTCCATAAGATTGCAGTTGCTTTAGTGATGGCAAAACAAACTGAAAAAGCGATGCAATTGGTTAATCTCATGGGAAATGAGACTGCAAAGGAGTCTACTTTGACTGATATGGGAATGCAGCTTGCAGATTTAGGGGAAATCCCCCTCGCATTAAACTTAGTCAAAAAGCTTCCAGGTGCAGGTTCTCAACAATCAGTGAATCGTAAAATAGTTGGTAAATTGATTGAGCAAGGAAAACTTGAGCAGGCATTACAAATAACGATTTCTCAATTAGAATCTGATAGTTCACTGATCAGTCAAATAGCAGAAAAATTTGCCTCTGGAGGAAAAAAAGAGCAAGCGATCGCCACTGTGGAAAAGATTACAGATCAGGAGTCTCAAGCAAAAGCCTTCGCCGCGATCGCTCTGATGTTACGCTGAACTCTGTAACATTAACTCAACTTCATGAGTACAAACAAAACTACTTGCTAGACTTGATCCTATAGTCCGGAATTAATTACCGGGTTTGTCATCTCCACTTGGGTTATAACTGTAACACTGTGAATACTGGACTAATACCAACAATTCGTACGCCATCAAACCCCAAAACTCCCCCCCAGGATAATACTGGGAAGGGATGGCTTCGCACTCTCATTGTGACTAGCCTCAGTGTTTCTACACTAATTATTGGCATACGTCAGATGCAATGGTTACAAAGCTGGGAACTAAGTGTCTATGACCAAATGTTGCGTTTGATGCCTCCAGAGGTTCCAGATTCACGGATTCTGTTGGTGACAGTCACAGAAGCAGATTTAGCAGCCAATAACCAATCCTTGTCAGATGAGAAAATTAATCAACTACTCATCAAACTGCAATCCTATCAACCCCGTGTTATTGGTTTAGGAATTGATCGTTCTCTACAAAAAAATTTCGCCCAGGGATTACAAAAAAAAGACAATATTATTGCCACTTGTACCTTTAGTAGTATGGAGAGTCCGGAAATTCCTCCACCAAGAAATATTCCTATAGAACAAGTTGGTTATACTGATTTACTGCCCGATAATGACGGGATTCTCCGCCGCAGTTTGCTATTTGCCACATCTGACAAAGATAAGCAATGTACGACTCAATTATCTTTTGCGGCTTTACTAGCAATGAGTTACTTACAAAAGGAGAATATTGAGGCTAATTTTGTCAGTCCCCACCATCTACAAATGGTAAAGTCCCCTCAAAAAGCTGTCAAAAATAATCTCTATGCGTTAGATGCGAATTCCGGTAGTTATCAAAATATTAATGCTGAGGGTTATCAGATTCTGATTAATTACCGGAACCCGGCAAATTTTACCCAACAAGTAACTCTGACTCAGGTATTAAAAGGTGAAATTGACCCCAATTCTGTTAAGGATCGCCTAGTAATTATTGGTAGCACCATTCGCAGTATTCACCCTGGTTTATATACACCCTACACAGGAGATTCCCAGCATTCCTTGAGAATGCAGCCTGTATATATTCATACTCAAATTGCTAGCCAATTGATTAGTGCTGTACTGGATGGCAGACCCTTGATGGGCTATTGGGCAGATTGGGCAGAAGCTTTGTGGATTTGGGGTTGGTCGCTGGTGGGTGGGGTTTTAGCTTGGTGGTTAAAGTACCCTCTGCGTTTGGGTGTGGCTGATGGCATATCCGTAACAACGGTGATTTTCCTCTGTTATCTTTTATTCTTACGGGCTGTGTGGATTCCCGTAGTGCCTCCCATTCTCAGTTTAGTCCTGACTGGTTTGAGTATCATGGCTTATAATGCTTACCGTACCCAACAGCAAACTCAGATTGTTTTTCTGGAAGTAGAAAAGCAAAGACAGGCAATCGATGAGTTAAATTCCCTATTAAAAGATACGCGCATTGTCGATAAGCATTTTCACTCGGAATCGGCAATTTATAACCCGGAAAAAGCAACTGGTGATTTCATTCTCAGTGGACGTTATCAAATTACTCAAGTCTTAGGTTCTGGTGGTTTTGGTTGTACTTATTTAGCACAGGATACTCAACGTCCTGGTAATCCTACCTGTGTAGTGAAACAATTAATGCCAGCACGTAGAGATGCGAGATTTTTAGAAGTTGCTAGACGTTTATTTGATGCAGAAGCAGAAATTTTGGAAACTCTAGGTAAGCATTCCCATATTCCCGAATTGCTCGCATATTTTGAAGAGAATAATGAGTTTTATTTGGTTCAGGAATATATCCAAGGACATTCCTTAGGTGATGAATTACCTCCCTTTCAACAAATATTAGATGAAAAAGCGACGGTGGAAATTCTCAAGGGAGTATTGGAAATCCTGGTATTTGTCCATGAGCATCGAGTCATTCATCGGGATATCAAGCCCAGTAATATTATGCGTCAGAACAGCGATCGCCGTTTGGTACTGATTGATTTTGGTGCAGTCAAAACCATGCAACCAGTTACGGAAAAGACAGAATTAGCAACGATAGCAATTGGTACCAGAGGATATGCACCACCAGAACAATTTGCAGGACATCCTCGGTTGTATAGTGATATTTATGCTTTGGGAATGATTGGGGTTCAAGCAGTCACCGGTATACCTCCCCATGAGTTGTCACCAAATCCCCAAACTGGGAATGTGGAATGGCAAAAATGGACAAAAATCAATGCTGATTTAGCTGGTATCCTCGATAAGATGGTACGCTATCATTTTAGCGATCGCTACCAATCAGCTCACGAGGTTTTACAAGATTTGAAAAAAATTGGTTACTGAATCAGTTTTGGTAGCTAGAAATTTCTGCGAATCACTCCATCCCCATTTCCTATTCCTCTTTTCAAAATCGCTATGTCGCAGGGACAACAAACTACACCAACTACAATTGAAGGTATCTACGAAGTGTGTATTGGTGTCCCAGAGATCATACCCGCTTTGCAATATTGGCAGCAATTTGGTTATTACATTGGGAAGGAAGGTAAATTAGATAACGAAGCTGCCCAGCAATTATACGGTGTTAATTCCGCTCTACATTCCGTCCGTCTTTACCATCAGAATGCCGATCATGGTTTACTGCGATTGATGAAGTGGGAACGTCCGCTTAACTTGGGTTTGGGTATGGGTTCTATGAAATCTCTGGGGAATCGTTGGGCAACTACCTTAACAGGAAATATTATTAATATTCTTAACCATGGAGAAGTCGCCAAAGCCATGGGAACTGTAATTAAATATACTCAAACCTACTGGGAAGTAATTTACAACAAAGACAAAAAAAGTCGTCCTTTTGTAGAACCTGTGGTGGGGGTGCGAGAGATGATGATGTTACAACCCCTAGCAAGACAGGTTTTCTTTCAGCGATTTGGTTATGAAATGCCCCACTATGGCAGTATTGATCGTAATTCTCCCATGGAAACCAGTCAGTTTACCCACATGGGGTTAGTGATTCAAGACGATAGCAAACAAAGTCTGAAGTTTTATGAGGATGGTTTAGGTTTGCTGCGATCGCGCGATGATGTGGAGACAAGTTACGAATCTTCCCTTGCTGGGAGGGATTTTTTTCAGCTGCAACCAGGGGAAAAGTTTTTTGTCACCGCATTTGATGAACCTCGTTCCTCAGTCACGGATTGGAGTTTAGCAAGAAGTGGCAGACTATATATTATTCGCTTCCCCAGTACAGTCAAACTAGAATCCTGGTATGAATTTGCTCAACCCGGTTCTCTGGGTATGAGTTTATACACATATCGGGTGAAGGGGATGAATTACTGGTGCGATCGCGTCAAAGCACATCCTATCCAAAAGTTCACCAGCATTGCAGACAATGAATTTGGAGAACGAAGTTTTTCCTTTGTTGCACCGGATGGTTATTTTTGGAATCTCCTCGAAAGTTAGTGATGATTTTCCCAATTTGCGTGATAATCAAACAACCATTTAAACTGTAAATCACCCAACCAGGTAGGAGTCAATTTGTAAATCCCATCTCGGAGAAAACAGCCAATTGTCGATGCAGTTTGTCCTAATTTTCCCACCTGTCGAGAGGTAGTAAAAACACGAGTTACCCTAGGAGCGCGACTCTGTTCAAATTGCCGTAATAGAGATGTCATATCATCTTGATTCACCTGAATTTTCAAGATTTTTGCTAATTCAAATGCATCCTCAATTCCCATACATCCCCCTTGTCCAAGATTTGGTTGTACAGGGTGTGCAGCATCCCCAATTAAGGTGACTCTTCCCCTTCCCCATTCCTTACCCAAGGGTTGGCGATCGCAGATATTATCTTGATAAATAGTCGCACCTTCTAAGGCTTTAATAATACTCGGAATCGGTTCTCCATAATCAGCAAAGATAGACTGTAATTCTCCTAATAACTTACCCGAATTATCCTGCTGTGACTGGGATTGGGGACGATTACTAAAAGCATAAAAAGAAAAGTTACCCCTTCCCACGTCAAAAAAACCAAAGCGATTTCCCCTTCCCCATAATTCCATCCAACTATACCTATCATCCCAAGATATTTTGTGATTGGGAAAATATCCTCTCCAACACACCATCCCGCTATAAATTGCCGAAGATAAACGCTCTTCCCCTTGTAAACAAGCACGAACTTGGGAATACAAACCATCAGCACCAACTAAAATATCACCCGTTGTTGTGCTACCATCATGAAAATTAACTCTCACCCCTGTTTCTATTTCTTGAAAACCAGTAAAAGCCACACCATTTTTGACAATTCCTACAGGTAATGAGTCATAGAGAATTTTTTGTAAATCGGGTCTGAGGAGACAAACACCCAAATCTTCATCACCAATAAATTGAGGATTATTAATATACAGAGGTATTCCTTGTCGATTGAAGAAACCACCACTGAGAATTTTTCCCCCTTGCTCATAGATTTGTTGGTAAATTTTCCCTCCCCAGATAACTTGATAAACTCGCATTCCATTGCGTTGAATAAATATTCCTCCCGCTCCAGATAGCATTTCTGAAAGCTGTCGTTTCTCATATAATTCAACTTCTAACCCTGCATCTAAGCAAGCACGGGCACAAGTTAAACCCGCAATTCCTCCACCAATGATAATTACTTTTTTCTGAGGGTTAGGGTATAGCATCGGATATTTATATGCGTTTTTTGGGATAATTTACAACTACAATTAAATAAATTATCTCATCTTTTCATCATCATTACCATTGACTCGCACGGCATTTTTAGTCGGAATAATTTGAGAACCATACCTTCTAGCATAGACTTGGGTAAATTCTGCCCCGAAAAAGAGAATTTGTGCAGCATAATAAACCCACGCTAAGATTACCACCACAGAGCCAGCAGCGCCATAGGCAGAACCAAAACTGCCATTACCCAAATATTGTCCCAAGATAAATCTCCCCAAGGAAAATAACAAGGAAGTGATTCCAGCACCGACTAAAACATCACTCCATTTGATTTTCACATCCGGTAAAACTTTAAAAATTAAGCCAAATAGGAGGGTAGAAATTGTGAAACCCAAGAAGAAATTAATTAACTGCCAGATAATATCAATTCCTGGTAAAATATTCTTGAAATAACCCACTACACCTTGCAGGACACCACTGATAACCAAGGATACCAAGAGTAAAAACCCGATTCCTAACACCATTGCAAAGGATAGGAAACGATTTCTCACCATGGTTTTGACAGCACGTCCTGGTTTTGCTTGTACTTCCCAAATTGTATTTAAAGAATCTTGTAATTCGGTAAATAGTCCCGTTGCACCAAACATGAGAACAATCACACTAATAATTGAGGCGATCGCCCCTTGCTGAGGTTTATTCGCATTTTGTATAGCAGTTTGAATTACCTCAGCACCTGCACCACCAACTAAACTTTGTAATTGTGCAGCAATTGCTCCCCTCGCAGCAGCTTCGCCAAACACCGCACCTACCACCGCAATCACGATAATTAGTAAGGGCGCAATGGAAAATATCGTATAGTACGCTAAGGCAGCAGCTAACCGCGAAGCTTTATCTTTTTGCCACTCCCCAAAGGTTTCTTGTAACAAGCTCCACAATACTCGCAGATTCATTCGTTTCTTCTCCTCTCACACCGGATTACTTCTTGGACACATCCAAGAGATAACCGATGGAATTCATCCATCACATCTGCCACAAGATACTTTTACTGCGACTTGCGGGTAGAATTATGTTAATTCAGGAAGAAATAGTAAATTACCCAACTTAAAATCGACATCCCACAAAGTAGGTATCTGACTGAATACGATGCGCTTCCATCGACTCAACCACACAATAACTTGGCTCAAAGTAATTCTGATTAGTTATCACCTTACCATTTGGTAAAGTCGCCTGAACACGGTAAGAATTTTCACCACGGGTAAATACGGAAACAGCCATTTCTTGACCATTTTGCAGTTCTCCAACCTCAATCCGACCCCGCTCATGGGTAATTATCACATCGGTTAGGGGTTGACCTGACTTGTTTTTCAGTTGTACTATTGCTCCCGTAGTACGCGGTAACAGGATAGATGTTATCCCCAGAGTCATTGTCACAGTACCAATAAATACTAGTAAATAGGGTACATACTTCTTATACATATCCGAAACTCCTATTGCATTCTATCAATGGTGCGATACTGAATTGCTTCCGCAATATGGCTAACTTGTAAGTTTTCATCCCCAGCTAAATCTGCAATTGTCCTAGCTACTTTCAGGATGCGATCGCTAGCTCTGGCAGATAAACCGAGTTTCTTAATGGCATTTTCCAGTAATACCCGACTCATATCATCTAACTTACACCATCTCTGCATATGACGGCTCTGCATCTGTGCATTACAACGCAGATTTACTTCCTCTTGAAATCTCACCCTTGCCCGTTCCCTAGCTTGCAGTACCCTTTCCCTCACTACTGCGGAAGGTTCCCCCGTGGACGCTTGGGTGATTTCTTCCGGTTTCAAGCGGTTGACAGCAACTTGTAAATCGATTCTATCCATCAGGGGTCCCGATAATTTTGCCCAATATTGCTCCCTTTGGCGAGGAGAACAGGTACAGCTTTGGACAGTATCACCGTAAAAACCGCAGGGACAGGGGTTTGTACTGGCTACCAGGGTAAATTGAGCGGGAAACATCACCGACTGACGGGTGCGGGAAATCGTCACAAACCCATCTTCTAGGGGTTGTCGGAGAAATTCTAAAACATCCCGTTTAAACTCCGTTAGCTCATCCAAAAACAGAATTCCCAGGTGAGATAGGGAAATTTCTCCTGGACGAGGAAAGCTACCACCCCCCACTAAAGAGGGTCCAGATGCGGAATGGTGGGGACTGCGAAAAGGGCGATCGCACACTAAAGAACCACGATTTTTCAATAAACCTGCCACGGAATGAATTCGCGTCACTTCCAAAGCTTCGGCAAAGGCAAGGGGTGGTAAAATTCCCGGTAATCTCCTTGCCAACATGGTTTTACCACTTCCCGGTGGTCCCACAAAAATTAAATTATGCCCTCCAGCTGCGGCAATTTCTAAAGCTCGACGAGCGTGTGCTTGTCCCTTCACATCCATTAAATCTACGCCATTCCAGCTACTAGCCATCAAGGAGGCAGTCCCGTCTAATTGTATCGGTTTGTAACGTCCCGGCTGATTCAAAAACTCCGCTACCTGGGAGATATTTTCAAAGGCGTATACATCCAAACCCTTGACCACTGCGGCTTCCTGAGCATTATCTGCGGGGACAACCAAGCCAGTAATCCCCATTTTTTCCGCAGCTGCGGCGATCGGTAACACCCCAGCGACAGCGCGCAAACTGCCATCTAGGGACACCTCACCTAAGAATAAATAATCACCAAGTAAATCTGCCTTTACCTGCTCAGAAGCCGCGAGAATGCCCACACTAATAGGTAAATCAAAGCAAGGTCCCTCCTTACGTAAATCCGCAGGAGTCAAATTAATTACTATTTTTCGCATGGGAAAGGCAAAGCCAGCATTTTTCAGAGTTGCCTTCACCCTTTCCTTCGATTCTTGAATTGCCGCATCCGGTAAACCTAAAATCACAATTCCCGGCAAACCCCCGGAAATATCCACCTCCACACCCACCTTTACCGCATCCACACCAACAATAGATGCACTCCAAACCCTAGCTAACATATTTGACTAAACCTTAAATATAAAACTTTTAATAATTAATTCCTAATCCATAATTTGTAATACTCGCTCCGCAACAAGGAAGCTAGATAATGTCTCTTGTTCCCTGCTCCCTGCTCCCTGCTCCCTGCTCCCTTCGGGAGAGCTATGCTAACGGGAGAGCTACGCTAACGGGAGAGCTATGCTAACGGGACAGCTACGCTAACGGGACAGCTGAATTGCAAGCATGTTTACGTAGCAAAGCTCAGGCTAACGTAATTAAAAAATAATAATTTTATAATTATTTCAACCTTATAGATATGTTTGATAATTTTAATCAATTAGTGTGACATAGGGTATTTAAATAGAGAAACTCCCAACAAAAATTCTATACAGACAAATTGTTTGCCACACCAATAGATATACGGAAAAATAATCTATAATCCTGTCGTCAAGGGCAATTACACCTACAGAATCTGGATAATATGCTCACTTAATAATGGGCAAAAAACTTTTGTCTAGAATTACGTCTAAGGTGAATGAGAAACGTCTCTTATTTGCTCACAACAGGCTGTATTAATCTGTTTGACTATCGCTCTCTTCCTGGGGAAATTCCTGTTCTAACAAATCTGTTTGGGTGGAGTAGATTGAATCAGCTTGGGAAATGACTTTCTCAGAGGCAAATTGTTGAGCAAAGGCAATTTTTTGAGAGAGATTTTTATCTGCACCGGTGAGTAATTTGGCACGGGAGGAGCGATCGCGGTTGCGGGCAATAATTTGACTGTTACGCCACTGAATCCAAACATACCGCCCCAAAGGAATCGCTAAAAACCCAATACCATAGGCTAAAAGTAGCCAGTAAACAGCTTGTACTAAGGCAACTAACCCACCCAGAGAAGCCGCGATCGCCCCACCCCGTAACAGAGAACCTAAAACTAATGCTCCCACCAAATTGACAGCACCCAAACCCGCACTCAGCATAATTTGCCCAGAACTAGCGGCACTAAATTTCCAGAGAAATTCTTCCAAATAACTAGAGATTTTTTCCGGATTTTTTTGCTTGGCACTCACCTGTAAATCTGGAAAATAGTAGACTAATTGTCCTTCCTGACTCACCTCTGGTTTACCATTAAACCGAGTTAAGACTGGCAACATATAGTCTTCATATTCCTGTTGAGATTTCTCTCCTAAATTATCTAAATAAGGTGCAATTTGCTCCGCGACTACCGCACCACGATTCTGTCTAATTACTTTACCAATTTCTCGCCAACGTCTGTTTTCCAATTTGCTATTCGGATTACCATCGCCAAATAAAAATGAAAATACTGCCTCTAAGAAGTTAAAATCACTTTTTTCCCGTGTCTTTTCTCTATGCTGGTAACCATAATCGGGGCTAAAATACCAGAATAAATCTGGAAAATAGAAAAATCCACCCCAATTACCTCCCCTATCATTATTGTCATCTCTGTCAGAATTGAGAGAAATAATAATAACCAGAATTGTCAGATAAATGATGGCAATGGAGGCAATCAATAATACACCGAACGAAATCCGAATCAGATAGAATAAGACTTGCCAAATTTTCTGCCACCATTCCTGCAACTGCAAACGCAAGTATTTATTGCGTAAAATATCACGAAAATTTTGGGGAAATTGGAAAACAATATCACCAGATTCCGCAACCTGTAAATGTCCACTAGCCTCAGAAGCGAGTACTAATAAACCCTGACTTGCTAATTCCACATTCAACCCAGCTTGAGCCGCAACATCCCCTACAGTCACACGGTAGCCCAACTTTTCCACAGCTTGCATGATGGCGGGATTTGGAGTCATTGCTCACCCCTCCTAACTTAAAATATGATTCCTTCTCCTTCAAGTATAAATATTGATTTGAGGAAAAGGGGAGCTTCTAGGGAGAAAAGGGCAAGATTAATAAATTAATTGATAATTCTCACTAACTTGCTATTGTATAGTGCTACGTTTTTTTATACCTCTGTTCATAAATGAAGATAATACCCACCCTACCTTCTCCCCTATGGAAATCTTTCATACAAAATTTATGCAATTCCCAACTTGATTAATTAAAAAACAATGATTATAAATAGACTATTTACTATTATCAAATATAAATAATAAAGCAATAAATTAAAAATATTGATTATCTCTGTTGAGAATATTTTACCAGCCTTTATTATCGAATATGCGGAATTGGTATCTGAATCATAAATTCTGTTCCTCTTCCCAAGTTAGATTTGCAATCTATTTTCCCTCCATGCTGTTTGACAATAATTTGATAACTACTTGACAACCCTAAACCCGTTCCTTTTCCTACTTCTTTAGTTGTGAAAAAAGGGTCAAAAATTTTTAATCTGATATCTTCGCTCATTCCTTTCCCATTATCGGCAATACTAATTAATGCCCAATCATTAATTGCTTCAGTACGAATATGAATTTGAGGAATATATTGAGAATTAAGACACAGATAATCCGAATTTATCTGACTTTTATTGTTTTGAATAATTATCTCTTCTAAAGCATCGATAGCATTGACTAAAACATTCATAAAGACTTGATTTAACTGACCAGGATAGCATTGTATCAGTGGCAATTTACCATAATCTCGTACCACTTTAATTTCCACTTCGTCACTAGATATCGATTTTAAGCGATGATTTAAGATGACAAGAGTATTATCAAGACCTTCATGAATATTCGCAGTTTTAAACTCAGCCTCATCTAATCGGGAGAAGTTTCGCAGAGAAATGACTATTTTTTGGATACGCTCTGCCCCCGTATTCATGGAAGAGAATAATTCCTGAGCATCTTCGGCAATAAAATCTAAATCAATTTTATGAATAAATTGTTGAATTTCTACGGGTAGGGGAGAAAAATGTTCTTGATAAAGAGATACCAATTCTAGTAAATCTTCCAAATATGCTTGTGCGTGGCTGAGATTACCATAAATGAAATTTACGGGGTTGTTAATTTCATGGGCAATCCCAGCAACCATCACCCCCAATGCTGACATTTTCTCAGATTCTACAAGTTTTAATTGTAGTGATTGCAGATTTTTGAGAGCTGTTTCTAGTTCCTCTCCTCTTTTTTCTAGATCAGATTGGGATTCAGATAATTCTTTAATGACATTTTTGAGAATAATTTCTCTTTCCTCACTAGCATCCTCCAATTGTCGGCGATCGCGCTCTGAGCTTTCTAACTTTTTTTTCAGTACTCGCACCTGTTTTTCTAATTCTTTGAGTTTGATTTCCTCTTCTGTAGATGCCATACATCCTACTTAGTACCCAATAGTAGTGTAATAAAAGTTTCCTGATGAAAGTAAGTAGAACTATTTGGTTCTAGGGGAGCAAATTCGCCGTAGGTATAAAATCCACAGATGGGTATATTTTCTGGGAGAGCACCTTTGACAAGTTGATATTCTTCTTTGGCTTTTGTACCTAATAACCAGCGACGACAGCAGCAGGAAAACAGTAAAACTGCTTCTGGTTGTGTACCTGTATAGCTTGCCAAAGCAGCTTTTAAGGAAGTTTCCGCAGCCGCGACCACTTCATCTCTGCTAATATTTGTAACTTGGACGATCGCCTGTTCGGGAATATCTCCCAGAAAATTAATACTTCCTAATTCTGCATCATAGGTATTGGGAACACGCATATAATAGCGATCGCTATCTCCTTGATAAACAGCAAGGGGATGTTCCGCATTTGGTGGGCGATCGCCGAGGTAATGTTGGTAAAATTTTAGGGCTGGTTCCCCATCAACTTCATACAGTACAGTTCCTACTGCCTTAGTCACGATACTTCTACGACCGATAGGTTGCCAACCACAACCAGTACCATAGGAAAAATGGATATCTCCAGAAAAAATTAAAATAGGTAAAGCATCTGTTAAAACTTCAGACTGGAAAAATTGATAGGTTTTTTGAAAATGGAACTGATCTCCAGCAGTACCCCCAACAATGGGAAATTCTTCCCCTAAAGCTATCTTTAATCCTCTGAGAATGGCTTCACCACTAGTTGTGGAACCATCTTCTATGTAACTCGCAGGCAAGGGAATACACAATTTTGCCTCCGTACCAGTTTTTTCCTTTGCCTGTTTTACTGCTTGCTGTGCTGCCTCTACAGGATTTTTCTGGACTCCATAACCTACCCCAGCAGCAATTTTTACAGTGTCGGAGGCAAATAACATCAATGTTAAGGAATCTTGCTGAAAGCCTAAATTAGAAGAAATTTCTCCATCTGTAGTACAACCAATCAAATCGATCCCCGGAAAAACTCGATTGATATATTCAAGAATCAGACTATGTTCAAAATCAATCGCGGCAAATAAAATACCAGCCTGGGGAGTTATATCTCCTAGTTCTGTGAGACACTGGCTGACAACTTCCTCTGCTGCTCCTAAAGAATCTGGATCATCGCTATGACCGACAACAGTCTTAAACATACCTTTCTCCATCGCAAAAATCAGAACATGACTATTTAGCTTTATCCAACTCCCAAAATGGGATGTAAAGTCTATTGTCAAGAGCTAGGATTGAAAAATAGTAACAACTATTTGACACCACAAGTATTGTTCCCGTTTTGATGATGAAAATTAACAAGCCAGATTCACGAAAGTAGTTATCATCAGTTTGTTTACGACAGGGTAGCTGAATCAGGTGAAGGGAAGTTTTCCGTTGCTACACCTAGGATAACAGCAGGAAAATCATTTCACATTTGTGCAATACCAAAATCTTGAGAGTATCTCTGCATTCCGGGAATATTTTGATTGCGATGCAATAGAAAAGGCTAAAATCTAAATATTGCCCCTTCTCCGTGGTTGTGATTTCTACTTTTTGACTGCGATCGCCGCTTCGGCGGAGCGTAGCTCTATCGCCACACTGGTATACTTCTACCTGAGCTAATTCATCAAAAAATATAATTTCTCAAAACTTGAAAACTTACAAATCAAATATTGTGTTACTAATTTTAGGGATGATTTATCATTTTCAGAGTAACGTCGCGTAAGTAGAACGGTTTCAATAATTCATGTTATGTCATTGCAAATCAAATGTTAGCTTCGCCATATTACATGAGCGTGTAATATATCCTTTAGTATTTAGAAATTGCAAGGGATTTACTGATTTTACATTCTGTTACATATAGAGGTTTATTTCCACCTATTTACTTATCAACCTACTGGATACACGATAGAACATTCTATATTTAATTATGCTTAACTACTTAACGCCTCAAATACTATTGCTAGACGTACAAATATTTAATTATTCATATATTCAATAATATAGAACTTACGTAAAAGCCACGGCATTACGTTATTACATTTGGGTAGCATCTCCGGAACGGATGAACGAAGCAACTTAATCTCCCAAAGTCTTGGGATTGCTTCCCTGCACTGTGTTTCTGTCGCAATCACAATTTTTGCTGACGTAAGTCCTGCAATAGATAATTTGCTGTACCTTGATGAGAATTGCATGAGAATTTTCTCATGATTATTTTAATTATGATAATATTAAGATATGATTATGAAATATCTCAGTACTTACACAGAAGTAACAGGAATTCCATTATTTCGTGGACGCATCCAAATTTTCTCCCAGGGTATCTAGCACTAGGGAACTTGAGAATCTCTCAGTTACTTTCCTTCGGGGCGCTAAAGTGTTGTTCAGGGTGGCAACCAGGTAGTTATACCAATTATTGATGAAGGTAAATATAATTTGCTCTCCCTAGTTCTGCCTTTTTGAGGGGAATTAAAAATTGGACGATTACTTATTAATAGCATCAATGCCAAATTAGCTAATTTAATGAGAGCAAAAATAGATGATTATTTTATTTTTACACCAGCTTTTCAGGTGTAGGGTATGTTTTCACAATCTTAATCATACAGAAAATTTCGGTATATGATTCCATCATTTTACGGTTAGCACAACCTCAAAAAGGAGAGATTAGTGGATAAAGCAAGAACAAAAATAGATGAATTAATTGCAGAATGCTTAGTACAAGCAGGACTGATACTTCAAGAACAATTAGAATATGCGAAAAGACAACAACAGAAGAGTGGAAAACTTTTAGAAGATATTTTTATACAACAAGGTTTAGTGACAAAAGATAAAATTCTTTATTTTGAAGACATTGTCACTCTCCCATTAGTTAATCATTCTAATTTAGAGATGTCAGGTGATTCACATTACCACAATCTGAACTATCTAATTTCGGCTAAAAGTTTCTTGAAGACTCTTTTGAAAATTATATTTTTTTTAATTATTGCTCATCTGACAACACAGTTACTTCAACGATTTACCCATGACTTTCCTCTGCGGGATAGTTTCGTGAAGTTATTTTATTTGGATGGAGAGTTGAATTTTCCGAGTTTGTATTCGGCTTTTGCATTGCTGTTTTGCTCTCTAATTCTCAGCGTAATCGCTTCTATTAAGAAGAAGCAAGATGATATTTATACTATTTATTGGCAAGGTCTATCAGTAATCTTTAGTTTTTTATGTTTTGATGAGTTAGCTAGTCTACATGAAAGACTGGTAGAACCAGTGAGAACAACACTAATACAAAAGGTTTTCTTTACTTCGCGTGGGTGATTCCTGGTACTATTGGGGTACTGGTTTTATTGCTTGTGTTTTCCAAATTTATTATTAATCTGCCTCGAAAAACCCGAAGTAATTTTCTTGTAGCTGGTTTAATCTATTTAAGCGGTGCAATTGGTTGTGAATTAATTGGTGGTTATATACTTGATAGTCGGATGCGTGGTATATTTTACTTAATCATAATAACCCTAGAAGAATCTCTAGAAATGCTAGGGATTGCTGTATTTATTTACGGACTTTTATCTCACATTAGTTATTGCACTTCTGGTACTATGTTAACAATTAAAGTTCCAGGGGAAAAGTTACGACGATATAATTATCTTCCTTAATCTGGAATTTATCCCTGTACGCAGTTTCTACCAATTCTCTAAAATCAGGTAAACTCTGCAAACCTCGAACCCCAAACCATAGATATCTTTCTCAATTACGTTAGCGTGACTCCTCGATAAACGAGACATTAGGAATTACAAATTATCAAATGAGATGGGGCGATCGCCCCACCTAAAATAATGCGTTTACAAATCAGGAGGTAGGATGACGTTATCAATAGCGTGAATCACACCATTGCTAGCTTTCACATCTGTAGTTATAACCTTAGCATCGTTTACCATTACCCCTTTGGTACCACCAACTTCCACCTTGATTGCACCACCTTCTACACTCTTAACTTCACCAGATTTTAAATCTCCAGCTAATACCTGACCAGGTACTACATGGTAGGTTAAAATCTTCACCAGAACTTCTTTATTTTCTGGCTTAAATAAATCCTCAACTGCATCCTTTGGCAACTTAGCAAAAGCTTCGTTGGTAGGTGCAAAGACGGTAAAAGGACCTTTTCCTTGGAGAGTTTCCACTAAACCAGCTGCTTTCAATGCTTTGACGAGGGTAGAAAATTGACTATTCGACTCTGCCAATGCAACGATATTTTTACCTGTGGTTTCCGCAGCAGGTTCTGGTTTTACTGGTGTTTCTGAGGATGGTTTTTCAGGTGCGGGAGTTTCAGGTGCGGGAGTTTCAGGTGCAGGAGTTTCCGATGTTGGGGTTTCTGGTGCAGGTTTTTCCGGTGCTGGTGTAGGATTGGGACTAGCACCAGGACAAGCAGCACGGTTATAGGGACACTCTTGCAGAATCTTCGGGTTAGGATTCAACCGTCTATTTTCTGACTTCTGAACGACGGAATCTTTGCGAGGTGCTTTTTCTTCTGCGCTATTTTCTGACTCGCTAGCAGTATTTTGTGTATTGACAATCACTCGTTGAGTACGATTGTAAGGTGCTTCACTGAAAATACTGGGACTAGGATTTAACACCTCATTGGCATTTGCAGGCAAACCCATTAGGAGACTAGCACTTGTTACTCCCACTAAGCCAGCCAATTTGGTAAGCAAATTGTTATTATCTACCTTCATAAATTTTGTTTGGCTTTAATTCCACACATTACATTAAGACTTATAACATTTTGCTACGCACTAAATCTAACTCCACAAGTATATTTTCCACAAAACAATCAGTTTCCTTGGTAACATTGAATCTGAAGATAATGCTGACACTGATCAATATCTGGTGATTGTGTGTTCATCTCCTTGATTATGGGTAAGAATCTTTCTCTCACTGAGTTCATCTCCTCACATCTTCGATTCAGAATTCTTGATATTGGTGAATTATGTCTGATTTATGTGGAGAAAAATCCAGAAATATCTTTTGTTTTTTAGCAACATTATATACAGTAATTTCAGTATAAAAAAATATATTACCTGATGTATATTTGATAATTCTGAATTCTTGCTTGGGACATAAAAGTAAAAATTAGACCATCTTTTACACCCTCAGATACTTACTAATTGGAAATAGTGTAGACAGAATCTACTATTAACAACTCTTTAACTTTATTTATGTTTTTGGTCAAATTAATTTAATTATGTGATGCAAGTGATTTTTGTTTTACCCCTTCCTAGACTCAACAGCCTTAGGAAAGTTCCTTCTTCTGGTAGGGGCAGATAAAGTAAAGTTTTGTGAAGATAAGATTGTAGAATTAAAGTGAACCAATAGCAGGAAAGGTAAAATGCTCGAATTGTATCAATTTGAACTTTCGCAATACTCAGAAAAAGTACGCCTGCTGCTCGATTACAAAGGGTTAGATTATCGGAAAATCGAGGTGACACCGGGCGTTGGGCAAGTCGAGATTTTTCAAAGAACTGGTCAGCGTCAAGTACCAGTGTTGAGGGATGGCAGTAAATATATCTCAGATTCTACGGAGATAGCGAAGTATTTAGATGAACAGTACCCCGAACGTCCACTGATACCCCTCGATGCGAAACAAAGGGGTTTATGTTTGATGATGGAAGAGTGGGCTGATGAGTCTATCGGTATTAAGGGACGTAAAGCGTTATTTTCTGCGGTGAGTCAAGATCAAGGTTTTCGTCGTGCATTATTACCAACATCGACACCAGATATTTTACGTACTTTAGTTGAAGGTGTACCGGGAGATTTTTTTAAAGCCTTAGGTTTTGGAGTTGGCTATACTCCGGATGCGGTAACATCTGCAATCAAAGACTTGAAGCAAGATTTAGAAGCATTGTGTTTATTATTGGCAGATAGTCCCTATTTAGTGGGGAATGAACCCTGTTTAGCAGATTTTGCGGTTGCTGGTTTATCTATTTTGTTAAAATTTCCTAGTGGTAATTACTTGGATATTCCCGCCAGTGCTAAGGGTAGAGGTGTACCAGGGATCGCCGATAATCCTGTATATGAACCATTTTTTGCATGGCGCGATCGCCTATATGCAGAATACCGCAAACCTCTAAATATATTCACTCCACCACCTAGTGGCAATTCTCCTACAACTATTCAAATAGATTAAGGAATGGGGAATGGGGAATTGTTGGGATATCAAAAATACCTTCTGCTTTTCCCTTTCCCAATATTCCGATATTTTTCGCCGATTATGAAGCTACCAATTACCCATAACCTGTCCTAATATAAAGCAGGTGACTGGGAACTAAATTAAATGACTTTGGGATTACCTCTTGGTTCGGTTATTGAAGGTTCATTAACAGGTGGACTAGAAGTCAGATTACACCCTGATATTTCTGTAGAAGATATGCGGGTGGGAAAATTTTTGGTCGTTCAAGGTGTGCGATCGCGCTTTTTTTGTATGCTGACAGATGTCGCACTGGGAACAGCAAATCAAAGAATTGTTGCCAATCCCCCCAACTGGGATGATACCTTTTTAAGAGAAGTCTTAGCAGGTAGTGGAACCTATGGAACCATTAACCTCGCACCGATGTTGATGTTTACTCCGGAATCCTCAGAAGATTATTCTCCCACTAATAATAAATCTCCCAATCCCTTTGTTCCTTCTGCTACAGGTCTGGCATCCTTTCAAGCCCAAACCAGTACTACAATGGAATTGATGCCGGTTAAGACCATCCCTAGTCATTTTAGCCAGGTTTATGAAGCATCGGAAGAAGATTTTCGTCGGGTTTTTGGCTGGGAAGATGATCCCCAACGCAAGAATTTTTCCATCGGCAAACCTTTAGATATGGATGTACCTGTCTGTCTCGATTTAAACAGGTTTGTGGAACGGAGTAATGGTGTTTTTGGGAAATCGGGAACAGGTAAATCGTTCTTGACACGCTTACTTTTAGCTGGAACAATTCGTAAAAATGCGGCGGTAAATCTGATCTTTGATATGCACTCAGAATACGGATGGGAAGCAGTATCTGAAGGCAAACAATTTAGCACGGTTAAGGGTTTAAAGCAGTTATTTCCCAGTCAAGTGGATGTCTACACCCTAGATCCGGAATCTACCAAGCGTCGTGGTGTACCCCATGCCCAGGAATTGTATCTCAGTTATGACCAAATTGAAGTCGAAGATATTAAGTTATGTAGTCGAGATTTAGGACTTTCAGAAGCCAGCATTGATAATGCGAATATTCTCTGTGCAGAATTCGGTAAAGCTTGGATTGTTCAGTTATTGAACATGACAAATGAAGATATCAAGATGTTTTGTGAGGAAAAACGGGGACACCAAGGTTCAATTACCGCTCTCCAAAGAAAATTACTCCGTTTGGATAATTTAAAGTATATGCGAGCCACTTGCCCGCAAAATTATGTCAACCAAATGTTGCGATCGCTAGAATCAGGAAAAAATATCGTTGTAGAATTTGGTTCCCAATCAGATATGCTTTCCTATATGTTGGTGACAAATATGATTACTCGCCGCATTCACCAGCATTACGTCAGAAAAGCAGAAAAATTTCTCCAAACCAAAAACCCCCTAGATAAACCCACCCAACTGATGATCACCATCGAAGAAGCACACCGCTTTCTCGACCCGGCAATCGTTCAGAGTACAATTTTTGGTACGATCGCCAGGGAAATGCGGAAATATTTCGTCACACTTCTTGTTGTGGATCAGCGCCCCTCTGGTATAGATAATGAAGTTATGTCCCAAATCGGAACTCGTGTGACAGCTTTGCTCAACGATGAAAAAGATATTGATGCCATTTTCACAGGTGTATCCGGTGCAGGTAGTTTAAAATCAGTTTTGGCAAAATTAGATTCTAAGCAACAAGCATTAGTCCTAGGTCACGCTGTACCCATGCCCGTTGTCGTACGTACCCGTCCCTACGACAGCACATTCTACCAAGAAATTGGGGAAACTATTTGGCAAGAAAAAGCAGATGATGAAGTCTTTGCAGCTGCGGAATTAGCTAAAGCAGATTTAGGTTTTTAAACCTCGTCTATTGGGAAAACCCCACAGCCAAACCCTACTGTTGATCAGGGGTAAGGTGTGTTGGGATTCTGGATACAGACAGTTCCGGCAAAATGTGATGTCGAGACGCTGGAAAGTCGGTAAACTTTTCCGGAATCGATTTCCCAGAAATAGTATTTATCTGGATATATTTATTTAACGAAAAAATGATATTCTATATTTAGGTGTCTCTTCTCTGTTAATTCCAGGGGGAATAATGTGATCTGAACAGGAAGACACTGGAGAGAAGTTGCTAACCAAGGAAATGTCCAATGGCAATGATTACTCCACCACTAGCCGCAGTCAATTTTCATCCTCCTTGCTCGCTGGAAATCAGTGTACATCCTCAGGTAGCAAGGGCAAGATGAGACAAATATTCTTGACTGTCTCTGTAATCCAATCCTATAACTTCTGCACAGCTTGAATTTAGGCTGTTTCTACTGCAAATCCTCCACAATCTATTTCCTTTTCGTGACATCCCTCCAAGATGACACCTGATTTAGTACGGTTATCCGGCTAATGAAAGAAAACACAGGAGGGGGTTTTGCCGTCACTATATATGTAGTGGCTTGAGAAAAGGATTTTCGATTATTTTTTTGGCAAATTAACCCCAATGAACTATAATGGAAAGATTTATCTATACCCCTTTACTTACGACGTGATTTGTCGTACTATTAACTAAGCAGAACTCATACTGACTTCGTATTTTGTACTATCATCGTCGCCACCAGCGATCGCTAGGAAGAATTCTCAAGCAGCAGTCAAACCTATTTGTAATTCACTTGAAAACTTAGGAAGGGTAGGGGAACCTATCCGAGGTATTAGTCGTCTAGAGAGGTTCACCTGAAACCAACGGTTTGCGGTAGTTCCTTAATATCCGGTGATATATGCGCTACCTTTCCTAATCCGTCATAACTAGAAATTATTCTTTGTGTTTAGGGAATAGAGGAAACGCACCGATGCCAACAGTCAACACTCAAATGGACAATTCCAACACCAAGTTCACGGCTGATATGGTGCGAACCTATCTGCGCGAGATTGGTCGTGTACCCTTGCTGACTCGTGAACAGGAAATCGTGTTCGGCAAGCAGGTACAGCAAATGATGAACCTGATTGAAGCCAAGGAAGCATTAGCCAAAACCTTGCATCGTGAGCCAACCATCGAAGAGTGGGCAGATAATGTCCGTTCTACAGAAACTGATGTGAATCAGACTGTACAGCAAGGCAAACGAGCCAAGCAGAAAATGATTGAAGCAAACCTGCGCTTGGTTGTAGCTATTGCGAAAAAATACCAGAAACGCAATATGGAATTTCTGGATTTGATTCAAGAAGGAACCCTAGGATTAGAGCGGGGTGTGGAAAAATTCGATCCTACCCGTGGCTATAAGTTTTCTACCTATGCTTATTGGTGGATTCGTCAAGCCATTACACGGGCGATCGCCCAACAAGGACGTACTATCCGTCTACCCATCCATATCACTGAAAAACTCAACAAAATCAAAAAAGTGCAACGCGAGTTAGCACAAAAATTTGGACGCTCCCCGACTCCTGCGGAAATTGCCAAGGAACTAGAATTAGAACCAACCCAAATCCGCGAGTACCTGAATATGGCACGTCAACCCGTTTCCTTGGATGTGCGTGTGGGTGACAACCAGGATACTGAACTCCAGGAAATGCTGGAAGATGATGGACCATCGCCAGAGTACTACACTACCCAGGAATTCTTACGTCAAGACTTAAATAATCTATTGGCAGAACTCACACCCCAACAACGGGAAGTTTTAGCCCTGCGCTTTGGTTTACTCGATGGTAACGAACTGTCCCTAGCGAAAGTCGGCGAACGCTTGAATTTGAGTCGGGAACGTGTGCGTCAATTGGAACACCAAGCTCTGGCTCATCTGCGTCGTCGTCGCGCTAACGTCAAAGAATATGTGGCTAGCTAAGAGAATTTCCGGTTTTCCCAAGGGGATAGGAATTAAATAATCTGTTTGACACCTCCTGAGCAAATCGGGAGGTAATTTTTTATCCTCTCCAGGCTTTCATCTCATGTCCGCATCATAACTTGCGATATCACTTGTGTATGCAGGAATCGGAAAATTCTCTTTCCCCCCTGCTCCCTGGCTGATTCCAACAATAATTGATTTACGCCGCAGGCTCTCTATAGTTGCCCAACTTTGTCGTCATAGTTAAATTTATCCATGGTGCTGTCATTTAGTAGGATATTTTTCTACTTCCTTTTCCGGAATTGACATTGCTGCTACTGTAGTCTCCTATTGAGTTCTGCTAACAACCTAATATCAACAGTTTTGGGAATATCAAATGATAAAATAAAAAATATCAAGAATTAAATTTTTTCCTCAATAGTTAATCATCCTTGATAGTCTTCCTTGACACATATCAGGGTTTGCCTCAAATTGAGTTCTACAGAGCCTGTTAACCTCAGGTTAGTGCTAGAAACTAAAGAAAAAATTTAGGATTGGGCGAAGTATTTTTGCGGACAATATAATCATACTTCCGACAGAGTATTTCCCTATCAAGACTTAGTTACGGTTTAAGTAGGTGGTAAACAAAAGTTAAGTTTTTAACAGGAGGAGTTGGGTGCTGAAACAAATAGAAAAATTTCTTCCCCCTCGTCAATTCAGACTGCCACTAGTAGGCTTAATGCTGATTATCGGCGTTGTTGCTGGTGAAAAAGCCAAGCCAGTACTCAGTAGTCAACTGTCTAAATTACATATTCCTTCTGAATTTCAATTAGATAGTCAAGTGCCAACTTACACATGGTTGGAAGGAAAACCACAGACAGAAGTATCCCCAAAAACAGACAAAGGCGATCGCCTACGTCGAGCTATGGGAAAATCACAAACAAATAGTCCATCTGCGGGAAATTTGGGCAACCAGACTTCCACTTACACCTGGTTACAACGGGATTCTCAAAAAGATAGCTCGAATCTTTCCGCTTACAACCCCGATCCATCTCAAGAGCTACCCAGTGAACTTGCCACAATTCCAGAAAATCAAGTATTTTCCCAAGAACCAAAATCTACAAATAAGCAAGCAGTAGTATCACCCCAAGGTAATTTCCCGAAAACCGACGGTGTTTATGTTTATGGACAATCAACCAAACCTTGGCAGACAGGGAAGGGTTATATAGTATTTGAACAGAACCAAGGGAAAATTATTGGTGCATTGTATGTACCGAAATCAGAATTTAGCTGTTTTCAAGGGAATCTCAGCCAGTCAGGAGAATTGGCAATGACTGTCACAGGTTATCCTGGGGAAACGACACCAACTCAGGTAGCTACTAGTAGTAGCGATCGCCTACCAAAACTAGACGATGATCAGTCTGTTAGCTATGCTCATTCCCTCTCTCTTCAGGATTATCATCAATTAGAGACTGTTAGTGCTGGCGATCGGCAAATTCTCCAAAGCTGTAAAAATGTTCTCCAACAGCAACAATAAATAATATCAAATAATTTATTCCCACAGGAAACCCCAGCTATACATTCAGTTGGGGTTTTGGCTTTGTTTGTCACCAAGATAATGCCATAATCCTGAAAGTACAAAACATAACTTTCATGGTACCATCTCACCAATCAAGGCTATTTTCATCTCCTTCCCACAATCAAAGCCCCTTAAAAAATCATTTCACCTGGTTAATACTGAGCTTATTGTTTACATTATTCTACAGTACTTTAGGATTACAAAAAGCATTTAGCAGCGAATATGTTGTCCAAGATGATGCGAGGGAATATGTATTTTGGATGCAGCGTTTTCTCGATTCCGAATTATTCCCCCAGGATTTAATCGCCAATTACTTCCAATCAATCACACCCTTGGGTTATGCCACACTCTATAAGGTCATCGCAGCCTGGGGAATGTCTCCTCTACTATTCAGTAAAATCTTACCTGTTTTCCTCAGTATTATTATCACCATATATTCCTTTCAATTATCTATCAAAATTTTCCCCATACCTCTAGCTGGATTTCTGAGTACATTATTACTCAACCAAAGTCTGTGGTTTAAATATGATGTCATCTCTGGAACCCCAAGAGCATTTATTTATCCTTTATTCCTAGCATTTATCTACTATCTCTTGCAGCGTTCATGGGTTTATATCGCATTCATTATGCTGATTGCAGGATTATTTTACCCGTTATTATTATTTATTATTTTAGGAACTTTATGCTGGCGATTAGGTAGTAATTATCGTCAGAATTATCGCTTATTGGGATTTTTCTTGATGCTGGGATGCTTAATTTTACTGCCCTATGCTCTCTCAACTTCCGAATTTGCTCCAGTTGTCACCTACACCCAAGCAAAATTGATGCCAGAACATTGGACTGAAGGTAGACATCCTTTTTTTGATAGTAATGCCCTCAAATTTTGGCTTTTTGGGCAACATAGTGGTATTTTTCCCCCCTTGATGCCACCAATTATCTGGCTAGGGCTATTATTACCCTGGATGCGGCAAAAACCATCTCAATTTCCTCTCCTGGCAGCTATCAAACCAGAAACTAAAATTTTATATCAGTTGTTAATAGTATCTCTATTTTTATTTTTAGCCGCCCATATTTTTTTCTTAAAACTATTTTTCCCAACCCGCTATACTATCCACACATTCAGAATTATCATGTCATTATCTGGCGGCATTGTCTTAACTGTTCTGTTAGATAATTTTACTCGTTTTTTTGCCAGGGAGATGAGACGAAGAGGAAAACTTCACAGGTTCTCTATTTTGGGAATTGTTGGCATCTGTTTAATATTTGTGTTGTTTGTCTCTCCCCATCTATTTAAATACTTTCCGAAAACCGATTATCGTAGAGGAGAGAATCCAGAATTATACAAGTTTTTACAGCAACAGCCAAAAGATAGTTTAATTGCTACCCTCGCCGATGAAGCAGATAATCTGCCCACATTTACCCAGAGACCAATTTTAGTAGGGAGGGAATATGCTTTACCATTTCATCTGGGTTATTATTCACAGATTCGTCAACGGGTAATAGATTTAATCAATGCGACATATCATCCAAATTTAACAGTAGTTCAAGATTTTATCCAAAAGTATCAAGTGAAATTTTGGTTGCTCGAAAGTGGAAATTTTCAACCTGAATATTTACAGCAAAAAAGTTGGTTAAAAAGTTTTAACCCTGCCTATGGGGAGGCAATCAAAGGTTTAGAAAAGGGAGAGCAATCAGCATTAGCTAAAGTTGCAGAAAAATGTACCGTGTTCACCAGTGGAAGATTTCGACTAATTGGCACTGCATGTATTCACTCCAGCCAGGAAAAATCATCGAGATAAGGCTTGTATTGCTTAATACTGACAAATATTTGTAACTCAGTGGTAGGAAGTTATGGAGTAATCTATTTATCTTGATGCCATTTTTATGACTCAGGTAAAAGCATTACCGACTCATGCCACATTCATATACACTGAATACACATTCAAAATTAGCGTGCCGTTAGGATAGGCTGCCAGCCCACCTTCGGTGAGCGTAGTTGGTATATTTCTTGAATTGAGAACTGTTTCAGTATAGGTGTCCAGTCTTTTGACTTTTGAACACATTCTTAATGTACACAGTTCACAATGGCTACTAACAAAGTAAAATACTCCTATTTCTAAACAGCTACATCTCACATGAGTCGAATTATTGTTGTTACCTCTGGTAAAGGAGGTGTGGGTAAAACTACGACCTCAGCCAACCTCGGTATGGCTTTAGCAAAAATGGGTCGTCAAGTCGCGTTAGTGGATGCTGACTTTGGTTTGAGAAACCTGGACTTACTTCTGGGGTTAGAAAATCGCATTGTTTACACGGCAATAGAAGTATTGGCGCGGGAGTGTCGTCTAGAACAAGCTCTAGTGAAAGATAAGCGACAACCTAATTTAGTCCTATTACCTGCTGCACAGAATCGTACCAAGGAATCAGTCACCCCCGATCAGATGAAACTGTTGGTGAATGCTTTGGCGCAACGTTATCAATATGTAATTATTGATAGTCCAGCAGGAATTGAAATGGGTTTTAAAAATGCGATCGCCCCCGCGAAGGAAGCATTAATTGTCACCACCCCGGAGATTGCAGCTGTCCGTGATGCCGACCGGGTTGTCGGGTTACTAGAAGCACAGGGAATTAAACGAGTTAATCTGATAATTAACCGTATCCGCCCCGCAATGGTACGAGCAAATGATATGATGTCAACTCAAGATGTTCAGGAACTTCTTGCCGTCCCTCTGATTGGGGTAATTCCCGATGATGAACGTGTGATTGTTTCTACCAATCGCGGAGAGCCTCTAGTGCTATCTGATACTCCTTCTCTGGCGGCTAATGCCTATGAAAATATCGTCCGCAGATTGGAAGGAGAAACTGTAGAATTTCTGGATCTTGATTCGCCCAATGAAAACATCTTCGCCCGCCTCCGAAGATTATTGTGGACGAAAATGTAACTCTTCCCCGCTTTTGCCCACCCAGTCGCAATGATCATTGAACTTATCGAACGACTTTTTTCCCGTAGTGCTGTTACGAGTCGGAACGAGGTAAAACGCCGCCTCCAACTGGTAATAGCCCATGACCGTGCTGATTTAAGCCCTCAAGCCATTGAAAAAATGCGGCAGGAAATCCTTGAAGTAGTCTGCCGCTATGTGGAAATTGAGACTGAGGGCTTGGAATTTTCCCTAGAAAATAGCGATCGCACTACTGCCCTCATTGCTAATCTGCCGATTAAACGCATTAAAGAAGATGATGATACTGACGAAGGTGTGAATTTATCTTCTAATTTTGACGTTTAATTCTGTCAATGGTTTTTCTTAGCATCAAAAGTTACCACGTTTAAAGATAATCATCTGATTGCCCACAACTGGATTACGTGCAATTAATTTATCTGCGATATCAGTAATCTCTAGGTGGGTAAAATCCAATTCTTGAGCACGTCGTAGGATTTTTGCTGCCAACTCATCCTGCTGAGATGGTTTAAATGTATACCAGTCACTACTAATTTTTACCGTGAGACTACTGCCAGCAAAATCAGCCTGAATTGATTTGATTAAACCCGCAACTGGAAACCCATCACTAATTTCGACAATCTGTTTTTCAATGGCAGCAATCAATTTTTGCTCAGGGGTAATCTCAATTTTCTCCTCCTTGGCAATTGGTGCTGGAAGATTATCTCTAGGTGGTTCCTCAGTGATGATTTCTGGTTCGGGAGTATTCGTGATTTCAGGTTGGGGATTATCTCTAGGAGGTTCTTCGGTGATGACTTCTGGTTCTGAGGTAATTTCTGGCTGGGGAGTAATTTCTACCTGCGCTTCTGATGTTGGCTGAATAGTCGTTGCAATTTCAGGGGGAGCGGTAGCAATTTGCGGATTCTTGGGGCTATAAAATACCGTGGCAATAGAGCTAAGCTCTGCCTGGAAGGCGATCGCAACTCCGGCTAAAACTAAGACTAACAATAAACCAATCACCGCAGTATTGAAAATATTGCCTGTTGGAGTAGTTTCATCCTCTAATTGTTGGACAGTGCTTTCTAATACTCCGATAGTTCCCCTCAACAGTCGAATTACTGGAGTCTTCCAAAAAGGTTGGGGTTTTTGGTATGGTGTAGGGCGAACTGTACGGCGAGTACGATTTTGCCGAGGATTAGATGGCGGTAAATTCTGATTGTCTTGAGACATGGAAATAGTTTTTCCTTCCTTCAGCCTTTTTCAGTGGCAAAAGTTAGTTAGGTAAAATAAAATTTATAAAGTTTTACAAAAACTCACCAGTAACCACTCAGTATTATTATTATGACCCTGAACCGTCGGCAATTTATTTCTTTAGCTGGTTTCGGTGCAATCGCTACTGGTTTTACAAGTTGGAAATTTGCTCACTCCCAGGCAAATGCCAAGCCACCCCAGCCCAAAGACTTACTCCTACGCTTTGTATCCGTTGCCGACACGGGAACAGGAGCCAGAGGGCAATATGCTGTAGCTAGAGCCATGACCCGTTACCATCAGCGCCACCCCTACAATCTAGCTATCCTAGCAGGTGATAATATCTATAACAATGGGGAAATTGAAAAAATCAATGCCGTATTTGAGCGCCCCTATGCACCATTATTAAAACAGGGAGTCAAATTTCAAGCTTGTTTAGGCAACCATGATATTCGCACTGATAACGGCGACCCGCAAGTCAAATATGCGGGTTTTAATATGCAAGGACGTTATTACACATTCCGCCGCAATCAAGTCCAGTTTTTTGCCCTCGACACTAATAGTAATGCCGACTGGCAACAGCAATTAATCTGGTTAGAAACAGAATTAAAAAAATCTTCAACTCCTTGGAAAATCGTCTTCGGACATCATCCCATTTACGCATCGGGTGTTTACGGCAGCAATCCAGAGTTTATTAAAATTTTTACCCCCCTATTCCAAAAATATGGAGTTCAGTTATATATTAACGGACACGAACACCACTATGAACGTACCCGCGCCATTAATGGTACTACCTATTTAATCTGTGGAGGTGGTGCTGGAACTCGCCCTGTCAATAAAAATTCTTGGACAGAAATATCTGCTCAAAAATTAAGTTTTGCTGCCTATGAAGTCTATCCGAATAGAATTGAAATCAAGGGTATTGATACTCTGAGCATTATCTTTGATCAAGCGACAATTCCCCTGAAATCACCTACGGTTTAATCACTGTTCATCCCTTCTTTGTATTCCCCATGACGTGAAAAACGTAGGATAAATCCCTTAGACTTTATCCCCCCATTCGGGTAATCCCTTAAGTCTGTCCAAGAATGTATGTATCCCAAACTTTCCATTTCCCTGGCAAATTTGCGGTGGGAACCACGTCCAGGATCGACAATGATAATATCTACATGACTACTAGAATGATGGTTAATAAATGACGATATCAACTCTATATGTTGAGGCTCATATAAAATATCGCTACCTATTATCAGGTCAAACTCCCCTAAATTTTGATTATCTGTGTTCCAATCACCAGCTTGAAAATCTATAGGAGCTAAAGAGTTAAGAATCGTATTTTCTAAAAGGAAAGACTCCGCAAGGGGATGGTAGTCACTAGCAGTAATATCCCCACCGAGCTGTTTGAGCACAATGCTAGGTAAACCAATACCACAACCAATTTCCAAAATTCGTTTGCCTTCCAGTGGTTCCTGGAGCATTATCCTAGCTAAAATTTTACTCATGGGCCATATCTGTCCAAATAAAGACCACATCGCAGACGATATTCCCAAATCTAGAGCTTCCCCGTGGGGATCAGAAAACTGTTGGATATTTAATAAGCTTCTAATTGTGTAATCAACCCCACCAATGCAAATCTTTTCTAGTTTTACTTCGTAGTGATATGTTGAGATGAGGATTACCTCTAATGGTTAGTTCGATCTAACCATACATTCAACTGTGGAAATCAAAAGATTCATGAACATCATTAGCTTCTGCATCTAAGAAGATTACTTATTCTATGTACAATGGCAGCGTAATTTTGTCATATAAATTAGTAAAATTCCCTGTTTCCCTCCTATTCCAGTAAATAAAGATTTTGAATAGCTGTTAGTTTGATTTGGCTCTAACGTTTATAGAAATCAGTCATCCGCTAAAATTAGGGAAAATATTACAAAATGTTAAGGCTATATTCCCATGGGTTGGTTGTTTTCTGCTTTGGTACTTCTTCTAACGGTCTTGCTAGCACTATATTTAATCACTGCTCGTCGTTATCAATCATCTGACTCTGTTGCTAATTCCTACGATCAATGGACAGAAGACGGAATTTTGGAGTTTTATTGGGGTGAGCATATCCACCTCGGTCATTATGGCTTACCACCACAAAAAAAGGATTTTCTAGTCGCTAAATCTGATTTTGTCCACGAAATGGTGCGTTGGGGCGGTTTAGATAAATTACCCCCTGGTACTACCGTCCTAGATGTGGGTTGTGGAATTGGGGGTAGCAGTCGTATCTTGGCAAAGGATTATGGATTCTCGGTGACAGGTGTTACTATTAGTCCCCAACAAGTCAAACGCGCCCAGGAATTAACCCCTGAGGGAGTTGATGCACGGTTTATTGTAGATGATGCTATGGCACTTTCCTTTCCCGATGGCAGTTTTGATGTGGTTTGGTCAATTGAAGCTGGACCCCACATGCCAGATAAAGCTGTTTTTGCAAGGGAGTTAATGAGAGTTCTCAAACCTGGTGGAGTGCTGGTTGTCGCTGACTGGAATCAGAGGGACGATCGCCAAAAACCTCTGAATTTTTGGGAGAAACCTGTCATGCAACAACTACTCGATCAATGGTCTCACCCAGCTTTTTCCAGCATCGAAGGATTTTCTGAGCTTTTACAAGCTACGGGATTTGTTCAAGGTAGCGTCACTACAGATGACTGGTCAAAACAAACACTTCCTTCCTGGCTCGATTCTATTTGGCAGGGAGTGGCTAGACCTTCTGGTTTGGTGCGTTTTGGTCTATCCGGCTTTGTTAAATCCCTGCGAGAAGTACCAACTTTATTGTTGATGCGCTTAGCATTTGGTACAGGTCTTTGCCGTTTTGGGATGTTCCGCGCTCTGCGGTCAAATTCCTTACAAAAAACTACTGAGATGGATGCGCCTCAAATTACCCAAGTTTAATCGCTGGAAAAATAGAGGGGCAATTAGTGAGAGTCAAAAATAATGCTTAATATCGGGTATTCCCTCCGGCACAGCTGGCTGGAGCCGGGGAACCCTGATCAGATTGGCGATCAACTACGCCTCACAAATTGAGATAAAGTCCTCAAGATTACGGGGTTTTCTCTGGTGTCCTTTCATAATAGCGACAAGATTCACAAGGACCTTCAGGATTGACCGCACAGCGAATAATTTCTGAGAGAGCATTATACTGACAACTCGCATCGCCGACTACCCAGCGTCCATGAATAAAACTCTTTTCCTCTGGGCGCTTGGCACACTGCACATATAGGGCAATTTTTTGCAAACGATAACGACCTGATTTTAATTGATATCGATGGCGACGCTCAAGAACAGCGTAGGTTTTCCCCTCTAAATCAAGATAATTTCCTGGTTGTGGTGTCCAATTCAATTGAACACTACCAAGAGACTGGCGGGGATTTGTCAAAATCACCTCAGTTGGTAGAGAATCTGGCTCCATAATTTTCTGTAATACTATTTACATTATTAGGATGTTATCGCACTCCCCTATCTCTTATTCCCCAGAATCAACACAAGTGAGTTTACAAAAATTTTCCTGACAAAACCCCCCATTCTCAGGCTATAATGAATTGGCTGGGTGTTCACCCACTAATAACTGCATCTGCGTTTATCGAAGGTCAGCTTTAAACCTATTGCCCTTGGGCAGCGTCAAAGCCTATCCTAAGGTCACATTTGTTGAACAACAGTTTAAGATTTCACCGGAAATCCCCCTTCTCGTCTATATTGTAAATTTAACCTAGTAGTTAAAACAAACTCAGTTATCATAGTTGTTGGCGCGCAGGTAATTTCTGTATTAAATGTCACTACTTCTTTGATACGTGTTCCCAAAAAAGATTTAGTTGTACATATATGCGTCAATCAAAAGAAAAACATAGTTAATCTAACTATGAAACGGTATAAATAGTGTCACAAGCAAGTTTTACTCGGCATCTACTTTGTGACATAAATGATTCGGTGCAGCTTAATAGCCTTGATTAGTTTCTACATAAATATTGCCAAAATTAAAGTTTTTCAGATTTCTGCTGAAAAATTATTTTCTGCGGCATGGTAATACGCAACTAATCAGTGTGACTTAGTATACCTTGCTCAATAAAAATTCAGGTACTGAGCTCAGGTATTTCGGTGTGGCTAAATCATTTTCCGTTAATTAGCTTTGACCTTTTGCAGCAGGTTTAATCTTATCTAAGAAATAATACTTATTTGAGGAAAATTCATGGAAATTTTAAATACATGACTATCCAAAAAAACTAGTTACCTGCTATAACATATAGATTAGAGCTTTTAATTCTGCTAAATAAGCCCACTCCTCACACAGCAAACGCCCTCTAGAGAGTCCACCAATGCTGAAACACCTTTTGCTGTCTGGATGGTTCCGCGTGCAACCATTCTTCAAGTACGTCGTTCTGATTATGCTGATTGCTCCTTTGGCGACAGCATCGGCAAATTCTGTATCTGTAGAATTATCGGAAGCTGTTGACAGAAATTCTGGGGTAATTTCCCCCAGTAGTTTAGGGACGAACCCCAATAATTCCACCAATCCATCCCAGATTGTTGAAAATCCTTCTGTTGAAAACAGTGTATTAATATCGTCTCACCCTGGGGATCAATCATCAACAGGTGTAAGCTCCTCTTTGACAGAAGATAATTTTCTTGCCGCAGATGTAGCAGATACCAAAGCATTGGCAGCAGTTGAACTAGCTCCCCAAGTGACACCCAAAACAATTGATAGAGGGGTTTCTTCGAGACAAGATTTGGTGCAAAAATTGAGGGCATCGAAGATTCAATCTATAAGTGTAAATAATGGTGTTGTGGCGATTGAATCAGCAAAGGTTTTACCTGGTACAAAAGACTCTCAGTATCAAGAAGTCACCGTGATCGCAGACCCAAATGGGGCACAAATAGCGCAGGAAGACCCTTTAGGTAGTCCCCATCCCATCCCTTGGAAATGGATTATGGCGACCCATGAGGCGATTGGTGCTAAGGGTGGTTCAGGTACACGTTATTACCGCAGCACACCAGTGGTATCACCAGATGGCAAGTATGCGGCATATAGTCGTGTACAGTTAGAAATTAAGCCAGAACTATATAATAGCCGGGTCAGCAGTGTTCTGTTTATCGAAGAGAGAAAAACAGGCAAATTGCAAGTGGTTTCTGCAACTTCTCGGAATATGGACAGTTTAGTTCGGCAGAATATCGCTGAAGATCCTAATGGGGTGGGAACTATCGGGGTGTTGGTTCCTGTAAGTTGGTCACAAAATGGCGATCGCTTCCTTGCACGTAAATTTGAAGCAGTATTCAACACCTCTGATGTTACCGATCATGCAGTGATTTGGGATCAGAAACAAAATCAAGCGAATACAGTCAGTCCCACCCATGGGGAACAGGAACATGAGAAAATTTCTGTTCTGCTTGGTTGGAGCAAAACTCAACCAGGGAATGTGCTTTTCCGTAGTGGGGAAATGGGTGAAGAAAACTGGTCATTACTCGCTGTCAGCGATAATGGTACAACCGTTGCTGCAACTAATGCCGATCAACCTGTGACCTTTGGAGATAAAAATCAGCCACTTTGGGCAGGTCCCCAGGTAGCATCAAGATAAGTGCTGTATGCTGAAAACTAGTCTTCTGGCATTCAGTTTTGTCTCAAAATCTATATGACCTTACCAGCAAAAATCCCACCGTGAAAATGGTGGGATTAGTATTTTAGGGATACATCAACAAAATTAGTAAGTTGGTACGGAAGGATCTACTTCTTGACTCCAAGCATTGATCCCACCCTTGACGTTTGTACCATCAATCCCAGCTTGTTTTAAAATTGCTAACGCCTTAGCAGAACGCCCACCCATCTTACAATGGGCAATTAGACGATGACCGTTGAGAATTTCTTTTACCTGGGTGACACCATCACCGTTTTCAATATCCGGTAAAGGAATCAATACCGAACCAGGTATCTTAGCAATTTCGTATTCGTTAGGATTGCGGACATCTATGAGAACAAAATCATCCGCACCACTATCTAACAACTGTTTTAATTCCACTACAGTCATTTCGGGAATTTCCATCTGCTGTTGTGCCTCCTGTGCTTGAGCTTGGGGTATACCGCAGAATTGTTCATAGTCTATCAGCTTTTCAATTACCGGGCGTACGGGGTTAGGACGCAATTTCAACTCGCGGAATTTCATTTCCAGGGCATTATATAACAGCAAGCGTCCGCTTAATGTATTCCCTTGACCCAAGACAATTTTCACCGCTTCCGTAGCTTGGATGACACCGATAATACCTGGGAGGATACCTAGTACACCGCCCTCAGCACAGGAAGGAACCATTCCTGGTGGTGGTGGTTCGGGATATAAATCACGGTAATTTGGTCCCCCTTCGTAGTTAAATACCGTTGCTTGTCCTTCAAATCGGAAAATCGAACCGTAGACGTTAGGTTTATTTAATAAAACACAAGCGTCATTTGTGAGGTAGCGAGTGGGGAAATTATCCGTTCCATCAATGACGACATCATAAGGTTTAATGATATCTAGGGCATTTTCGGAGCTGATACGAGTTTCGTATAAATCAACCTGACAATAGGGGTTAATTTCCAGAATACGATTTTTCGCTGATACAATTTTCGGTTTACCTACCCAAGATGTACCATGGATAATTTGCCGTTGTAGGTTAGAGGTATCAACAACATCGAAATCAACAATACCGATACGTCCGATACCTGCTGCTGCTAAATACAACAACAGGGGGGAACCGAGTCCACCTGTACCGATACACAATACACTTGCAGCTTTGAGACGCTTTTGCCCTTCAACACCGACTTCTGGCAAAATCAGATGGCGGGAGTAGCGTTCGTAATCATCTTTTGTGAGCTGGATTTCGTCCAGATTGGGATTTAACATAGCAGTTGGATACAGGAGCGCAGCCGGAGAATTGAGAATTAATTTGCGCTAGTGATATAGGGCGATATATGCATAGTTATATGCACAATAGCTTATTAATGGTATCTGAAAATGGTGTCTATTGAAGCAATCTTGTTGTGAGCTTAATGATATTATTTGATGCCCCGATGTAATTCCTCCAACTCCTGCAATGCTTGGAAAGTACCTACAACCCAAGCACGTTCTACCGTTATCGGTATAATTTGCGTAATCTGTATGTCCCCAAAAGTCGGACTAGTATCCGATTTCACGTATTGATGATTTTCTAGTAGGTAGATAGTCAACTTACCACTGTCGTAAATCCATAATTCTGGAACGGCGATCGCCTGATAGGCATCTAGAGTAGTTTTAGATGTGATATCAATTTCAATGGCTAAATCGGGGGAGGATCGTCTGGTTGCAAACGACGATCAATCATACACTGATAATTTTGAATGTAAAAACAAGCATCGGGTTCAATACCAGCAATTCCTGGACGTTTAAACGTAGTAGAACCAAAAGGTTCATATCTCTTACCAATGATTTGTAACAAAATTTTCACAATATCGGCAATAATATCTTTGGGTTTTTCATGTTCAGGTAAAGGAACCATGATTTCTAAAGTACCTTGGTAGTACGCAACCCTTGTAGACCGCTTTTCTCCCAGTTCCTGTAGAATAGACTCAAATTCCTGCCACGTAATATCAGGAATAGTAACTAAGCTCCCAGGAGCTAAACGGATTTGGCTGATAGGTTTGACAACGGATATTGGTGTTGTCATAGGTGGTTTCAAGTATGGGGTAGTTTAACTTGGCAGATCAAGCTGCAATGTTGAGGGGAAATTTCTGTGGCTGACATTATCTGGCTGTTGGTGGTTTATTACCAGCGTTCCTGACATTCACAATCTTACTCAATAAATCAAACCAAAAAGGCGCACCCATGGAAATTGCAATCCCACTGAGAATCCAACCGGGAATCATGGGAATAATTCGCCATACGGGAAAATTACGTTCCTGTTTTTGTGTCCAACCTATCTGTTGCTCTAAATTGGTATCTGTCCAACCAATAGGTAAGGAAATCTGTGTGAGAACCTCATCCGTCTGCACTCTTAAAGCTTCTAAATCTAAAGTGGAATTACTATAATTTCTCAGTAAAATTTCTCCGGCATTCTTAGTGATTGTATCTCGTAATGCCGAATCTTTAGAAAGACGACTTATCATGTGAAAAGCATCAGCATTGGCAGTCACAGCTAAGGCAAAACCGATTAAGATTGCCACACCCTTGGCATTCCGTCTATATACACCAGAAGCGCGTTCCATGGAACTGTCAAAGGTATTTTCAATTTCTCGCCTAAGCAAATTAATCCCATCTTCTGTACTATTAATTTTTACTTGGGCGCGTTGAGCCAAAACAAGCAAATTTTCGGCGACAGAATCAGGTAGGATATCTAGAGCTTGCTGAATTTGCTGATAGGCTTTACTATCTTTTTCTTCTAGGGCTGCGGCAATCTCTTGATAGACAGCACTACTAGTATTCACTGATTGAGCAATTTCCTGTAAATTAGGACGTAATCCACCTAAAGAAATTGCCCTTTCTGTATCATTAAAAATATCTTGTCGAAGAAATTTGATGCGACGCAAAGCTTTACCTACAGACTCTTGTTGCGGCATATTCATTTGAAAAGACTCGATATATCTATCCAATCCTTCTGCCATCCGATCCAAACTTGTCAGCAAATTGGCTTTCTGTTGTTGAAAATTCCAGGTAACTTGTTCAAATTCAGCTTGCAGTTCTGAAAATTCTTGATAAATTTGACTGAAAAAGGGAGCTAATTGCTCATCGGTTTTTGCCTGCTGTTCTAACTGAAAAATTATTTCTTGTAACTCATTCAGTCTTGCAGTTTTGAACTTATCCAACCGATTTTCTGTTAATTTTTGTACCAATGTTGGCAGTTGTAAGGTTTCAATCAATGTAGTAGCAAAAATATCACTTGGGATGTAGGATGGTCCAGAGCGTCTCTGATTTCCAAAAACACTTTCATCGCTGCTAACTCCCGATTGTGATTTTGGCAATAAACTGCGAGAGGCGGAGGCTACTGTCCAAGTCAGCTTGCGTGGTAAATTAACTAAGAAACCTTTTGCTTCCTGATTAATATTTCTAATTAGCGGGCTAGAATAAATGTGATTTGCGAGTTGGACAACTTTTTCCTCCTCACCATTACTGACATTGCCTGCGATGAGATTTTCAATTGATTTCTTCAAGTGAACAGCACGCCATTGGAAAATGGTAGCAATTAGTTCTTGAATTTCTGAAGCCAATAAACTTAGAATGAGATAAATGAAAATTAAACCCAGGCTTAAGTCTAGAATGAAAGGTAAGTTCATGGATGCTCTCCGTAATCACTGGTAATAAATGCAAGGTTTATCGATGAATATATTGCTTTAACTATGTTTTTTTCATCATTTCTTGACGACTTTCAGTATTGTATATATCATCTGCGTCGGTGTAGGCAAATTCAAATTAATCTGAGAGAAAGTGGCAAAAATATTATTATTTATTCGCAAAAATTGAGCTAATTTAAAATCAAGAGCGTCATTAAAACCCTGGTTGTGGCTCCTAGGCAACACGGGAGACTAGAAAACGTCTCTGTGTAAACGAACCAGCTTTAGAAATAATCATCCCAGGATATGCAGGAAGGAAGTATTTGGGGTCGTCTAGAAAAACAGCATCGTCGCACGGTCGATGTGTGGATAGATTGGACATGGGTAATATTACTGCTCTTAGCAGCTGTACTGATTTTTACCATAAATTTAGGAGGGTTACCACTCCGGGATTGGGATGAGGGTACTGTGGCTCAGGTGGCGCGAGAAATTTGGCGTGCCCCGGCTAATTCTATGCCTTGGTTGTATCCAACCTTGGGGGGAGAACCTTACTACAATAAGCCGCCCCTAGTACATTTATTAATTGCTGGGGCATATGCTCTGGGGGGTGTGAACGAATGGACAGCCCGATTACCGGGAGCAATTTTAACTGCTATCTCCGTGCCTTTGCTGTATTTGATTGGGCGAGAAATTTTTCATGTGCGGTATTGTGCGATTTATAGTGCCTTAGTATACCTGACGATGTTGCCTGTGGTACGTCATGGACGCTTGGCGATGTTGGATGGGGCGGTGGTGTGTTTTTTCTTGTTGACTGTATTGTGTTTGTTGCGATCGCGGCGAGATTTACGTTATTGCCTGGGTGTGGGCATTGGTTTGGGGTTAATCGCCCTGACTAAGGGAATTATGGCGATTTTACTGGCTGGAGTCGCTGCGGTATTTATTTTCTGGGATACTCCACGACTACTTACAAGTTGGTATCTCTGGATTGGCTTAGTCTTGGGTACAGTTCCGGCGACTGCTTGGTATGTTTGTCAGTGGTTGCACTACGGTCACAATTTCACCCAGGTGGGAATGATGAATCAATCCCTGGGTCGAATTTGGTCATCGGTGGAAGGAAATTCTGGCGCTCCTTGGTATTATGTGCTGGAAATTCTCAAATACAACCATCCTTGGTTACTATTTTTACCTGTTAGTTTCCGTTTTTGTTGGCAAAATCGTAATCTCAACTGGGCAAAACTCGTACTTGTGTGGAGTTGTTTGTATTTAGTGGTAATTTCTTTGATGGGAACGAAACTACCTTGGTATGTATTCCCCATTTACCCTAGTTTAGCTTTGGTCGTCGGCGCAAAATTGGGGGATATGGAGAACTTTCTCCTACTCAATATTTATCCTCGTTCCTGGGTGATAATACTGGCTTTATTGGGTGTGATTGCCACAGGTGGGAGTATTTATTACGGTTGGGGAACAACAGGCAAACCTGATCTTCAGTTAATTTTGGCTGCGGTGGCGGCAACTATGGCTCTGTCTGCGATTTTAGTAGAACGTGGAGATGGGCAGTTTATTCGAGTTTTATTTTGGGGTAGTTATGTATCCTTGTTATTGTTGATGAAGTCGAATTATTGGGTTTGGGAGTTAGGAGAACGTTATGAGGTGAAACCTGTGGCAGCGATTGTGCAACAAGGGACACCAGTAGGCAGCAAAGTCTATACTTCTAACCCAGAGCATCGTCCTTCCTTAGATTTTTACAGCGATCGCCATGTGATTCCCGCTTCTGTCAACGAACTCAAATATAACTGGCAACTCAATCCCCATCCCTATTTCCTCCTGGATGAATCTGCCCTACACAACCTGGATCTGCCACAAATGCAACTGATTGATCAGGCTGGAAGTTGGACTTTAGTTACCAAAAAACCTCCTAAATCTTCAACTGCTAACAAAGAAGCTTAGGTACTAGTACTGCTGTGGGGAATTCAAAATGCCTCTTGCTCCCTGCACCCTGATTCCGCTTCAGCTTACTTTGCTTTAATTGGTGTCAGGGCAACTCCTTTGTAATAATGTCCAAGAATTTGTAAGTGATTGGCTTTCTGTAGTGCTAGATTATACGCGCCCCATTGACTCATTCCCAAGCCATGACCAAAACCTCTGCCTTGGAGGATAAATCTACCATCAGCAGCGTTGGAGATAGTAAACCGAGTACTTCGTAGTTTGAGGGCGGTGCGTACCTGTTCACCTTTGAGAACTTTTTCGCCCTTATCGCCGATAATGCGTAGGGTTTTGACACTTTTGAAGGGGGAAAGATTTTCAATCACCATTTGTTTGACGTTGCCAACTTCGGGAAATCGGCTGCCAATTTCGGCGGCAGAAAACATCCTTTGCCAGCTACACTCAGGGACATTTTGGTCAAAATCGGGGACGGCACGTAGATACGGTAAAGCATTACCCCATACATCCTCGACATTTTCTGTATGTCCACCAGAACAGGCATGAAATACAGACAGAATCACCCGGTTTTGGTAAGTGAGAACCTGGGATGCAGTTGCGTCTACAGCTGCATAGGTGGTAGGAGATTCACTAGCGACACCTTTATAGATTTGCCAACGATCGGGACTATCTCCAACATCAAAAACAGGATTATTGCGTTGTTCTTCCCGTTTATAAATGGCATAGGTACGAGCGGCGATCGCCTGTGCTTTCAGTGCTTCTTGGGGCCACCTGCTGTTCATTTCCCCACCGAGAACACTATACAAGTATTCTTCTAAGTCTACCCAGTTGACAGCCGTCAAACCCTTTTCTGTGGGGACTACTAGGGTACGTCCACGATACCAGCGATCGCCAATATAAACGAATCCCTTTCCTGTCGGTTCAATCCAAAATAAATTAGAGCGCCATTTATCTAGGGCAACTCCCCCCGGAACAGCTTGAGCATAATAAGCACTCATCCCTGGTAACTGTCCCAATGTCTTACCCGTGCCATCTTTCACGACTGCGGTGGTGGAGCTACCGACTTTTGTTTGGTTCACATCTCTTTCAATTGCCACCCGCAGAATCACAGATGCTTGCGCTGGAGCAGTTAAAGCTATCCACATCAAGATAGCTAACCACCAATGACGTTTTTTTTTCTGAGAGAATACAGGGAATGAGAAAAATGGAAATTTCATACTGTTAATCATCGAGTGCAACTGAATATTGTGTTTGATGCTTTGGCTTTCCCTGATACAACTGAAAAAATACGGATGCTGGCAAATAAGAAGTTGTATGAGTTACAAAATTGACTGAATCAAGGATGAGTTTTCATCAGGAGAATAATCTACTTTTGCAGAATAATTGTCAGCAATATTATCTCCTGTTAGGGAAAAATATCTCTGGGAAAATCGGAGATTTTACAAACTCTTCTTATTCCCGCGACAAACCATATTATATGCATATTTTCTGGTTTCACAAGTACGAAACTCATCGAGGAATAAATCTCTAGAGAAAGTGACTACAGGAATCGGGAATGGGCGATAGAACTCCGTTCCGCTACGCGATCGCCGTGGAAATAAAATGGGACACTAGTACCGCTACGCGGAATTCGTAATTCGTAATTACTTTGCTGCAAGTGTTTCAGACATTTGGAATGGGTGGTTTATTTCAGCCGCCCTGTACTAGTATAAAAATCATCGAAATTGGGAAAAAGTAACATAAAAAACATAGGGGTAAGATTACCTCACCCCCATGCTTTATTTATCAGATAAATTATCAATTAATCAGTCAATGAATTATCACCAACAGGGAAAATATAAATTGATTCAACGTCATAGATAATCAAGAAATTACCAATTACCATCAATAAATTAAACTTTTTCTTTGGCTAATTCATCCAATTGACGGCGTAATGCTTTGGTAGCAATGCCACTTTGAGAAACACCGAGATAAGATTGGAATTTTTTCACTGCTGCTAAGGTTTTGGGACCATAAAAAGGTTGCCCTTGGGGTAAACCAGCTTTAATCACAATATTTAATCCATGTTGTAGAATTCGCATCACTTCTGCTGCTTTCGCCATGGTTTTTGCTCCCACAACTCCATCCGCTTTCAGTTGGTAATCTTGTTGAAATCTCACAATACCTTGAATCATTGCTTCTTCAATCAAGGGAGTATTGTCGTTAGAAACAGGATAACCTAAAGCTGGGTCAGCAAATTGTTTACCAACATATCCTAAACCGTACATAATGGAGCGAAATTGAGCATTAGTGAAAGTTGTCATAGTTTTTTTAACCTGAATAATTAATTTTGACGCTGATGTTGATTTAGTTTTGATTTTTGAGCATCAGTGATTTACACCTATATCTACAAATTCCTATTCTGCTTTTCCTTAAATTTTGTCATCAGATTATATAAGTAATAACTTGCATTTCAATCACAAATACCAATGCTAGATTACCCATATAGGTACTATCTTTTTGCCGACTTTTCAGGTAAAGAGAAGAGAAAGTCAGGTGAGAAAAAGGCTTGTATGATTTCCAACTATGGGATGGCGGTGAAAAAATTCCTATTTTCCCATACTTCCATACTTCACCGTCGTTGGATTTGCTGACGTTCGTACACTAGCTTTAATTCTGCTTGGTGTTGCCAAGCCCACTCAGCCAATGCGGCGATCGGTTCAATTAATTTTTCGCCAAAGGCAGTCAGTGTATATTCGACCTTTGGTGGCACCATGGGATACACAGTTCGTTCCACAACGCCAGCTGACTCTAAACGCCTGAGGGTTTGTGTCAACATTTTCTTGGAAACTCCAGGAATTTGACGTTGAAAATCATTGTATCGTTTGGTACCAGAAGACAGGACATAGAGTACTGACGGTGTCCATTTATCTCCTACTAGGTCGATCATCTGTCGCATCGGACAGTCTGCACTGAGAAGGATTCGCTCGTTTTTGGGAACCATAAGGTAACTATATCACCCAGAAGTTCCTACTTGTGGAGAAGAATCAAAATCAGGCATACTGCTTTACTGTTAAAAACGGAGTGATTTGTATGAAACCGTTAGAAAACAAAGTTGCCCTGGTTACTGGTGGGACTTCTGGGATTGGACGTACTACGGCGATCGCCTTGGCGGATGCTGGTGCCAAAGTTGTTGTTGTCGGAAGACGTGAAGAGGAAGGAAATGAGACTGTTAACTTAATTCATCAGGCAGGAAGTGAAGGTTTATTTGTCAAAGCTGATATTTCTCAAGAAGCAGATGTGAAGGCAACTATTGCCGCAGTTGTCAGTCGGTTTGGTCGCCTGGATATCGCATTTAATAATGCTGGGATGTTGGGGCAAAATGCCTTGCTAGCAGAGCAGACAGAGCAAACCTATGACCAGATTTTTGCTGTTAACGTCAAGGGAGTTTTTCTGTGTATGAAACACGAAATTGCCCAAATATTATCTCAGGGTAATGGTGGTGCAATTATCAATACATCTTCCATTAATGGTTTTCGCCCCTTAGCACCAGGTTTATCTCTTTATGATGCTTCTAAAACTGCGGTGGTAATGCTCACAAAAGCCGCAGCACTAGAATATGCCTCTCAAAAAATTCGGATTAACGCGATCGCCCCAGGACCAATTGAAACTGAAATGTTGACTCAGGCAACTGGTGGTAATACCAAAGCTTTTGAAAATTTTGTTCCTGCGGGGCGTTTGGGTAAACCCGATGACATTGCCAATGCTGTGATTTGGTTGTGTTCTGAAGCTAGCGATTTTGTCAACGGACATACTCTTGTTGTTGATGGTGGCTTACTAGCAGGTTAATTATTTTTAAAGATTCACAAGTTTTTTGCTTCTAAATAGCTGAGTTCTCATCAAAGATGGGGGAAAATGATTATCAGCCAAGCAGAGAATAAAGCAGGCTTAATTGTTGGTATTGTAGGCAATGTGATCAAAATATCGTGATATCTATAGGAATCCGATTTGATGATTGCAAATATATGTAGTAGTGGATGGGATTAATTTTGATAGTTTACTGGTGACATCCCTTGACTTTCTTCGAGGATATCTTGCCTGCTTCCTAAAATCAGAGAGGGAAACACTACAATAGGAAATTGTATCAATGCCAAGCGCAGGCTACCCCAACAAATATCAAAGATGAGTCCTAATATGAGTTTAATATTGGATACTCCCAGATTGCTGTTAAAACCAATCTTAGCAAGTCAGGTAGACACATTACACCATATTTTGACTGACTCCTATGTCAGAAGATATCTCTGCGATGACCAGATTTTATCCCTGGAAAAGACGACGGAAATGTTGATGGAGAGTCTCAGGTTGTTTGCACAGGAAAACTTTGGTTTGTGGTTGATTGAGACGAAAACTGAAGGGGAGATTATTGGTTTTGTGGGTTTGTGGTATTTCTTTGAGGAGGAACAACCACAGTTAGCTTATGCTCTGCTACCCCAGGGAACGAAAAAAGGTTATGCAACGGAAGCTGCTACGAGAATCGTCAATTATTGTTTTCAGGAGTTGGGTTATGGGTATGTGATTGCTAGTTGCGATCGCCCTAATGTGGAATCACAAAAAGTAGCAACTAGAATTGGCATGAGGCAAATAGAGGAGAGAATGATTAATGGTAATCCCGTACTATTTTGGCGAATGGAAAAACCCCAAACAGAAGTAGGGTGATGAATACCATGGTTTAGCTTGGGCTGGTATCTTTATGAATGATTTAGGATGGGGAATAGCTTTTCCATTTACTCCCAGGTATTTCCACCAGAAAATATGTCACCGTTGCCATAATCATAGATAGGATGAGAGTTGCGGTGAATCTTGTATAGAAAGCTGCGATGGGGATATCAGCCGTGAAAATAGGATAAATTTTGCCAATAATTGGATAGTGCCATATATATATTCCATAGGATAAATTACCCAATATTTCTAAAATTCTCAGGGGATTTTCCAGGATTGCAGAAATAGAAAGTTGGCGATTTTTGCCATGGAGATGATAGCTTTCTAGTTCAAAGACAAAAATAAACCAGGCTGTAATTAAGGCAGTGACTAGGGGCAAAATTAAAATTGTCGTTGCAGTTCTCCAACCACTAGGGCGATTTGCAATTCCCCATAATTCTTGATGATATAAATGGTGAGCGCTAAAAAGATAGAGGACGATGAGTAGGGTAATGGCAAGTATTTTCCAGATATATAGGTGTTTGAGAGGTAGAGATTTTGTATTTTTGAGTAATGGATTGATGAGAAATCCTGACAGAAATAAATCTAAATTATGAGTTAAAGGTGTATACCAATATTTGAATGCATAGCCCATGTTGTCTGTAATTTCTTGATGAAAAGTTATCCAGGAAAAACAGCGCAGGATGAAGGTGATAATTAAAATAGAGATGAAAGTGAAATATATTTGTTTGATTGTAGATAAATAATGATTGAAAAAGCTATAAATTAAGGGTACACAGAGATAAAATTGGACTTCCGTAGATAATGACCAGAAGACATCATTAAAAGCTAGTGGTTGAGGTGTAAGATAGGGTTGATAGGTAAAAGTTAAAACTCGCAACAAATAACCCCAATGGGACAATTTTAAGATTTCTGGATAAACAAAGATAACGAGAATTAAAACTGCAAAGTAGTAGAGGGGAAAAATTCTCAGAATTCGGTTACGAAAAAAGTTGACGACACTTTTCATTTCTAGGGTATAGCGTCTGGTATAAAAAGCTTTACCCATCAAATAACCTGATAGACAAAAGAAAATCCAAACTGCTACCGCTCCATGGCTGAATAGTATCCAGCTAAAGTCAAAATTTTTGTATATCAGAAAGTTACGCGGTGGGGCACAATGAATCATCACAACCATTAAACAAGCTAATCCTCTCAGAGCAAGTAATATATCTAATCGGTTAGGATTGGGCATAGAATCATAAATGAGCTTGAAGATATTTACTTATGCAGAGGTAATTGATTCATCCCAGGATTTTTGCCCCAATATCTGGGGAATTTTGATGAAAATTTCTGAAATAATCATCTTGACTTTAAGAAGTGCAAAATCTGAGGGAATTGTTTATCGATTTTGATTCTGTGCAGTTAAAATTTATAGGAGTTAAGATAATTACAAGCAAGAAGTAAGTAACCATGATGCATTATACCTAGAATAGATATAAAGAAGTTCTTTTACTTTCTCCCTTAACCTTTTAACCCTGACTTTATTTTCCAGTTAAACTATGCAAGCAGAACATCGCCAACGTCGTGAAGTGTTAATGTCAAAGATTGGTAATGGTACGGCAATTTTTCGCAGTGCGCCCATGGCAGTCATGCATAATGACGTAGAATATAATTACCGTCAAGATAGTGATTTTTATTACTTAACTGGCTTTAATGAACCGCAATCTGTCGCAGTTTTAGCACCCCACCATGCAGAACATAAATTTATTTTGTTTGTGCAACCGAAGGATAGGGAAAAGGAGGTTTGGAGCGGTTATCGGTGTGGTGTGGAAGCAGCAAAGGAAATCTATGGTGCTGATGAAGCTTATCCGATTGATGAATTAAATGAAAAGTTACCGCAGTATTTAGAAAAAGCTGAGAGAATTTATTATCATTTGGGACGCGATCGCGGTTTTAATGATACTGTTTTGCGTCATTACCAACAGCTACTCAGAACCTATCCTAGACGAGGTACGGGTCCGGTGGCAATAGAAGATACTGCACATATCCTTCATAGTATGCGATTGGTGAAGAGTTATGCAGAATTGCAGTTGATGCGAAAAGCCGCAGATATTGCCGCAGAAGCACATATCCATGCTATGAAGTTTACCACACCGGGATGTTGGGAATACGAGGTGCAGGCGGAAATTGAATATATCTTTCAGAAACGGGGTGCAATGGGTGTTGCTTACCCTTCTATTGTGGCATCGGGTGCAAATGCTTGTGTATTGCATTACATTGAAAACCAGCGACAAATGCAGGATGGAGAACTGTTACTGATTGATGCGGGTTGTGCTTACGGTTACTATAATTCTGATATTACCCGTACTTTCCCCGTTGGTGGCAAGTTTACACCGGAACAGAAAGCTTTATATGAGATTGTTTTAGCAGCCCAAAAGAGCGCGATCGCTCAAGTACAACCGGGTAATCCCTACAACCTATTTCACGATGTTGCTGTCCGTATCCTCACGGAAGGTTTGGTAGAGTTGGGTATTCTCAAAGGTGAGATAGATAAACTCATTGAAGAGGAAAAATACAAACCCTTCTATATGCACCGTACCGGACATTGGTTAGGTTTGGATGTGCATGATGTGGGAGCATATCAGTATGGAGAGCAACCGCAAATTCTCCAAGCGGGGCAAGTTGTCACCGTAGAACCGGGGTTATATATTGTACCAGGAACCGAACCCGCAGAAGACCAACCCCCCATAGATTCTCGCTGGTTTGGTATCGGTATCCGGATTGAGGATGATGTTTTGGTGACAGCAACGGGGAATGAGGTGTTAACCGCAGGGGTTCCCAAGGAAGTCAAAGACGTGGAAAGATAGTCTTGCGGGAAATTTTGAGATATCCGATTTCTAGAAAAGTCGGGTATCTAATTGAATCGGTTAGCTGTGAGCAAGGTTGAGGAATTGTTGGTAAATTTCAGATATTTCGATTTTCCAGGATTCGTCAACTGCATCCCAGATGGAGATTTTCACAAACAGCAAGTTCAATCATCCAATCTGCTGGTTGCTCATTGGTAGTAGTTAAATTATCTCCCCAAGCAGCTATTTCGGATTGAGTAATTAAACCCAACTCCCATATGATTACCAAATAATCAGGATATTGTTTATGATTTACCTGCACTGAATTAATTATACCTGTTTGCGAGATTCTACATTTTCTAATGCATTTTCCGCAGCAGCTTTTTCGGCTTCTTTTTTACTCTTTCCCCTCCCTTCTCCATAGATTTTATCTTCCACATAAACATGAGCTAAAAATTCTGGAGCGTGGGAAACACCACCGACTTGTAATGTCTGATATTTGGGAGGAGTGATGGTAATATTCTTTTGTACCCATTCTTGAAAACGATTTTTAGCATCTACATGGGAGCGTTTCTCTACTGTTGTTTGTGAAACTGAATCAAACAGAGTTTCAATGATAGCTCGTACTGCTTCTATATTGCGATTATTATCTAAATAATAGGCAGCAATTACCGCTTCAAAGGTACTACTTAGTAAGTTAGGATTTTGATAACCACCATCTCGAATCGCTCCCTTTCCTAAGCGCATTCTTAAATCTAAACCTACCTCAATGGCAAATTTTGCTAATTGCTTTTCATCTACTAAAGCAGAGCGTATACGGGTTAATTCGTCTTCTCCCTTTTCGGGAAATTTTGTGTAGAGATATTGCCCACTGAGGAAGTTTAGTAACGCATCACCGAGAAACTCTAAGCGTTCATTGTGTTCTCCTGTATCGGGGTTTTCGTTAACATAGGAACGATGTGTTAAAGCATGACGAAGTAGTTTATCCTCATGGAAATTTAGTAATTTATGCATGATATTGTTGGGAAGCACTGATGATTGAACAATATAGCGTTTACCAAGCAAGTGAAATACACCCCACCCGCGCTGTCGCGCACCCTCCCCTTAACAAGGAGAGGGTTGGAGAGGGTTTATTTTATATCTCATCAGACTGGGAAACGTTATACATAGAATAAACTATTAATTAGCTATTGAAACCATATCCATAGTGAAACTCGGAGTTTTTAAGCGATTCAAGTGCGTCATTACGACGTAGGGAAGCAATCTCAAAGTTTTGATGTAAAAATTATCAAAATAAACTAGGTTTATGTGAGAATTAATAACTGATTTTGTTGCCTCACTTTACCATCTTTGATAGCAGCTTTAATGAATTTACCGAATTTTCCTATTTGTGTACCTGTCTTTGTTTTAATTATGGCATCCTTATGATATTGAGGATGTAATTGATGCATCAGAGTCTTAATATATCCCATTGCTGTAGATTTACCTTCCTTATTGGCAAATTTAATTGTTTGGCATAAGTATTCTACTGCCAGATTGTAATCAATAAAATCACTAACTTGATTCTTGTTATTATCATTTTCTATTTGTGTCTGGAACTTTTGTTTTAAGTCTTCTAGAAAATATACTTCACTAGCATACTCCTTTAGTTCTTTTTTAAGAGAACCTTTTCTGGCAATCACTACCACTTCTATCCCTGACTTCCGAATTGCCTCAATCGGCTTTTTAAAATCTCCATCACCAGATATGAGAATGACTGCTCCTATATTGTGTGAATTATTAACTATAATATCATCATCTAACAAATCAGACTTGAGTTGATTATCTGCGCTATTTTTAAGGAGACAAGGAACATCAACACATTTCCAGCCTTTTTCTTGAGCCAATTGTGCTATTTGTAATTGATTCTCGCAACCAGAATTATAATACATTTTTTGTATTTTCATGGAATAATGTTGCTTGACAAAATCAATTAATACGTCTAGCTCTTTTTCCTTCAATCCTACATTCTGAAAATCGCAATACATAGCAGACAAGGGTAAACTTTGACTATCTTTTTCAGATATCATGATATTTAGTCCTATGTTTTGTATTTGACAAAACAGCATGGGAATATCACATCATAATTATTCACCCCAATTCGAGAATTAAAATTCTGAGATAGAGGCGATTTCACTGATACATTTACTTGGTTTAAGGTCTCAGGAGAAGGATAATTACTACCTTGCAAATTGCTCGATAAACCCATTCGATGAACGTTTAATATCCTGACAGGGAGTTTTGAAACACTCACCCAAAGGGACTACCAAACATTTCGCAAGGTAATGATCATTCTTGAACTGAGACAGTCACCAACTATAGTGAGTTGTGATGTCTTAGCTGTTTATTTGGTTATGAAACTATGTAATCACAGGTATTCACTTCAAGTCAAGAGTAAATTTTGATATTACTGTGAAGTAAGTATATGGGTTGGAAAAACTTGACTTAAACTGCAAAAAAAACCAACTCATTTAACCTGTGGTACTCATCCAGGGTAAAACGTTTAGCTTGTGCGATCGCCATATTTCTATCTAGTTTTATCAAATTAGTAAATCGCCTACTGTATGCTGGTAGGTGCTACCCATGATTATTTTAGTCAATTCCTCTCCACCTTCCCCATTCCCCAATGCACCAGACCTTGATATGCTAGAAAACCGATAAGATAAACCTTATAAACAATCATGTCTGCATTGACGACCTCACCCACAATCAGTGCTTTCCCCCTCGCTGCTGTTGTCGGACAAGAAGCAATCAAAACCGCTCTCCTCTTGGCAGCTGTTGATCCCGGTTTAGGGGGAGTGGCGATCGCCGGACGACGGGGAACTGCCAAATCAGTTATGGCAAGGGCAATTCATGCTCTGTTGCCACCGATAGAAGTCGTCAAAGACTCTATAAGCAACTGTGACCCCAACCAGCCCGAAACCTGGGATGATTGGTTATTAGCTCAAAGCACCCCCATAGAAACAGCAGTTATTCCCTCCCCCTTTGTGCAAATTCCCCTAGGTGTCACCGAAGATCGCCTCCTGGGTTCGGTGGATGTGGAACAATCCGTCAAACAGGGAAAAACAGTCTTTCAACCGGGATTACTTGCTACCGCTAACCGAGGAGTTCTCTACGTCGATGAAATCAACCTCCTGGATGACCAAATTAGTAACCAGCTATTAGCTGCACTCTCCGAAGGACAAAACAAAATCGAGCGGGAAGGAATCAGCTTCCAACATCCCTGTAAAACCCTGTTTATCGCTACCTACAACCCAGAGGAAGGGGGACTCAGGGAACATTTACTTGATCGGATTGCGATCGCCCTCTCCGCAGATGGGATTCTGGGTTTAGATCAACGGGTGGCAGCTGTGGAACAGGCAATATCCTACTCCCGTTCACCCCAGGAATTCCTCCAACAATACAACGAAGATATTGACAGCTTAAAAACCCAAATTATCCTCGCACGGGAATGGCTCAAAGATGTCACCATTACCCACGAACAAATTACCTACCTGGTAGAAGAAGCTATCCGAGGAGTAGTACAGGGACATCGAGCAGAAATCTTTGCCGTGCGTGTTGCCAAAGCATCCGCAGCACTGGATGGACGGGACAAGGTAAATGCTGAAGACCTACGACGGGCGGTAGAATTAGTCATAGTTCCCCGCGCGACGGTAATTCAGACACCCCCAGAGGAACCACCCGCACCCCCACCACCTCCACCCCCACCCCAGAATCAAGAGGAGGAGGATAATTCCCAGCAGGAGCAGGAACAGGAAGAGGAGCAACAGGAGCAGGAACAGGAGCAGGAGCAGGAACCCCCCGGTATCCCGGAGGAATTTATCTTTGACCCAGAAGGGGTTATCCTGGATAATACGGTGCTGTATTTTGCTCAGAACGCCCAACGTCGCCAGGGTAAATCCGGAAGCCGCAACATTATCTTTTCCGATGACCGAGGGCGCTATGTCAAGCCCATGCTGCCTAAGGGCAAAGTCCGCCGCATCGCCGTAGATGCCACCCTGCGCGCCGCCGCTCCGTATCAAAAAGCACGTAGGCAGAGAAATCCTGGGAAGAAAGTGGTCGTAGAACAGGGTGATATTCGCTCTAAGCGTCTCGCCCGTAAAGCCGGAGCGCTGGTAGTTTTCCTCGTGGATGCTTCTGGTTCCATGGCATTAAATCGGATGCAGTCCGCCAAGGGTGCGGTGATGCAGTTGCTGACAGAAGCTTACCAAAACCGTGACCAAGTATCCTTGATTCCCTTCCGGGGAGAGCAAGCAGAAGTTTTGCTACCTCCTACCCGTTCCATTGCCCTAGCGCGCAACCGCTTGGAAAGATTGCCCTGTGGTGGTGGTTCACCCCTAGCTCACGGTTTAACCCAAGCTGTACGGGTGGGTTTAAATGCTCAAATGAGCGGGGATATTGGGCAGGTGGTAATTGTGGCAATTACGGATGGACGAGGTAATATTTCTTTGTCCCGTTCCCTCGGTGAACCCCAAGACACTGAGCAGAAACCTGATATCAAAGGTGAACTCTTGGAAATTGCTGGCAGAATCCGTGCCCTAGGGATGCAGCTATTGGTAATTGATACCGAGAGCAAGTTTGTTTCCACGGGTTTTGCGAAGGAACTGGCGAAAACATCCGGTGGCAAATATTACCATCTACCCAAAGCCACAGATAAAGCCATTGCTGCAATGACTATGGGGGCGATCGCGGATATGAAGGCGGGTTTGTAATAGTTAGCATAATTCCATAATGACCTCTGGAAGCCAAAGAGCAGATAATGACTCACCCTGGAAGGAAATCCTCTAAGCCTACTTTCCCCAAGCTATGGAGTTTTTCTTCCCCCAAACATCTGCATTAATTAACTGGGAACGTCCCCACGAATTCCTCGACAAAGAGTTTCAACAAATCGCACGGGAAGGAGAAATAGGAAGAAGATATGCTGATAAATTAATCAAAGTTTGGCATATTCAAGGCGAAGAAATGTGGTTATTGATTCATATAGAAATTCAAGCCACATCGGAAGAAAACTTTGCCGAAAGGATGTTTATTTACAACCTACGAATTTTTGATAAATTTGGCAAACCAGCTATCAGCCTCGCAATTTTGTGTGATGCAGATTCAACTTGGCGACCAAATCAATATAGCTACAATTATCCTGATTGTGAATTACATTTTCGTTTTGGCAGTATCAAACTTCTAGATTATCAAAATCGCTGGAGTGAATTAGAGGCAAGCGGTAATCCTTTCGCGACAGTGGTAATGGCACATTTAAAGACACAGCAAACTAGTCAAAAACCACAAGAACGCAAAAATTGGAAATTTAGTTTAATTCGACGGTTGTATGAAGAAGGTTGGCAAGAAAAAGATATTCGTAACCTGTATCGATTTATTGATTGGGTTATGATTTTACCAAAAGCACTAGAGGCAGAATTTTGGCAAGAGTTTAAGGAATTTGAACAGGAGCGGAGTATGAGTTACATTACTACAGGTGAGCGCATTGGCTATGATCGAGGTAAACTCGAAGGTAAACTTGAAGGTAAACTTGAAGGAGAGCAAGCACTCGTTCTACGGCTACTGCAAAGACGGGTGGGAGATTTACCCCAAGAAGTTAGAGAACACATTCACAGTCTGTCGCTAGAACAACTGGAAACACTTGGTGAGGCTTTATTAGATTTTACGTCTAATGCCGACTTACTCAACTGGCTACAAGCAAATTAACAAGCTAGTTATTTTTCTGAACTTTTGTGGCGAATTAATAACATTTTTTTGATATTTTCACCCATGAATAATTCATTTTATATATAGTACATTGGTGAACTTTGAGTATAATTTGCCTGACGTTCATGTAAATCTTGCAACGTATATTTTTGCAATACGCTATGGGCAGCTTGAGAGGCTTCTAACCAAAAGTCTTCAATAATTTGCCTTGCCATTGAACTATCACCTTGGTGCAAATCATAGACATTTTTAACAGAACCCTCCACACAATACCAAGCTTCCAAAAGAGTGATTTTGTGAGGTTCTCGCGCCAGGGTATAACCACCTTTGGCACCACGTATACTTTTAATTATGCCCCCATGTCTTAAAGTCGCCAAGATTTGCTCTAAATAGCGGCTAGGAATTTCTTGCATTTCCGCGATTTGACGAATTTGCAGGGATTCACCTTTTTGATAACAGTTAGCAAGTTCCAAAAGAGCGAGGAGCGTGTATTCATATTTGTTTGAAATTTCCACAGGCTTTCATCTACTTAATAGGTACTAGGATTCAAATTATAGGGTTAAGATATGTTGTGAGATATTAACCGCGATCGCTAGCTAATTTTACTCTAAATATTCTCTCTGATAAAAGCAATTACTTTTTATTGTGATTTTAATAAATTGAAGTAATGCAGGAGCAGTATTGACATCTAAATCATAAAAAAATACACCATGATGCCTCAATGGTGCAAATTAATACTTGTATGAATTCTTGTAAAACTTTTATTTATTGCTGGAGCTTCATCTGGGGTTGGCAAAGTAACAGCGATCGCCTCCACGGTGCAGTACAAAAAAGAGCTGATTGTGGTGAAATTGCCTTTTCAGTGATCATAGATCATCGCTTAGATATAATACATTGTGTTACTTTGTCGATAACTATTCCGTTGTTGACATAAATCCTCAATGGTAAAGCTTTTGAAAATACCTTGAGATGCGCAGTTTGCTTGCAACCAAATTTCATAAATAATGCTTTTCTCAATGTTGGAAACTTTGGAAATCTCTATTTCCCTTGCCTTTTCCTCTCCATCAACAATGGCGATCGCCTCTTGCAAAGTAATTTTCCACGGTTCACGTATCATTACATATCCCCCCTTAGCTCCCCGCATACTTTGGATGATTCCCTCCCTGCGTAAAGCCGAAAGAATTTGCTCTAAGTAACGCTCTGGTAAAGAATGACGCTCTGCAATTTCCCCAATTTTGAGAGGATTTTGCGTCTTGTAGTTGTCTGCTAACTCCATCAATGCCAAAAAGGCATATTCTACCCTTGAAGATAATCCCACAGTAATTAGTAAATTTAAGTGTTCTATATTAATATACTACGGTTGCTCGATAGGTTTTTAGTGTTTTAAGGAAAATTATCTTGAATCTCGTGCAAATATTAGGAATTATGACATTATGAAATACAAGCTCATGATGAGACTGGATTCAATAAAACCAGCTATCTCCACCAGCAAAATTTCCCTTACCCTTAATCTGCAATTTCAAAGACTCTAGATATTTCAAACCCTGATGTATTTGTGGTATTGTGCCACTCAGTTCAATGTCAAAATATCCTGGTGCTTGAGGATGATTTTCTAGGATGGCACCAGTGATATTCACAACTAATTGATAATCTGAAATTAAGCGAGAAATTATCGGCTCTTGGTGATATATTCCAGGTATTTGTAAATGAAGCCTGATATGTGTGAAATTACTTTGCTTGATTGATGATATTTGATAATTCATAACTTCGGCTAGGGGTAGACTTAATCTTGGAATCATCTAGCTCCAAAACCACATCCGGTAAATCTTGGAATAACACCGTACTCAAATATCGTTCTCCAAAACTCGGTTGGATTAATACTATGAGTTTTCCGGAATTTTCTACACGTTTTCCCACTTTAATTGCCGCAAATAATGCAGCACCAGAGGAAATTCCAGAGAGCAATCCTTCTTCTCTAGCTAAGCGACGACTAAAATGTATGGCATCTTCATCATTGACTTGAATTACTTCATCAATGAGTTCCAAACGTAAAACTTCTGGAATAAATCCTGCACCAATTCCCTGGATTTTATGCGCTCCCGGTTGTCCTCCCGATAGTACATGACTATTGACAGGTTCAACGGCGATCGCCTGAAAATTTGGTTTGCGTTGCTTGATAACTTCGGAAACTCCTGTAATTGTCCCTCCGGTTCCTACTCCCGCAATCAGAATGTCAATTTGACCATCGGTATCTTTCCAGATTTCTTCTGCCGTTGTTTCTCGGTGAATTTTTGGATTAGCTGGATTCGCAAATTGTTGGGGAATAAAAGCATCGGGAAGGGATGCAGCGATTTCCTGAGCGCGACGAATTGCCCCCCTCATTCCCTCGATTCCTGGTGTTAATTCTAACTGTGCCCCGTAGGCTTTCAACATTGCCCGTCTTTCTAAACTCATGGTTTCTGGCATTGTCAAAATTAACTGATATCCCTTGGCAGCAGCAACCATTGCCAATGCGATACCTGTATTTCCCGAAGTTGGCTCCACAATCACACTTTTACCGGGTTTTATCAATCCTGCTTCTTCCGCTACCTGAATCATACTTGCGCCGATACGGTCTTTCACGGAAGCTGTGGGGTTCATTCCCTCCAACTTGACTACAATATTAGCCACACATCCTTCTGCTTGGGGAATGCGATTCAGTCGTACTAAGGGGGTTTTTCCGATTAACTCTGTGATGCTATTGGCGATTCCCATGGCTTGACTCTTTATCAAAGGGGTATTTATAGTATACTACTGTTAGCCGATAGATATTATGTGTTTTTTTGAAAATATCTACTTATTGATGATGTCAAAGCCGGGGAGTCAGAAAATTATGGCTGCTTGTCTTTGGCTTTTGTAATTAGTCTGGATAGCTAAGTTTTAGATATTCAAAACATATGACTATGAGATATTTAACTTTGATATCTGGGGCAACATCTTACTTTTATCAGTGAAGTCTTCTGATAACAATTCTCAATCTATGAGAAACTCACAACCATTCCATCCTAATAAACTAACTTGAAACTAACCCCTAATAAGAGTGTATAAATTGTAAATTTCAGAATCGACGGAGGCATTAATTGACATAGTTTAGCTCCTACCATTACCCCTGGAATTGTGCCAAACCAAATAGGTATGACTAAGCCCCAATCCACTGTTCCCAAAAACATATGTCCTAGGGAAGTAAATGAAAGCAAAATTGCGGCTTGGGCTAAATCTGTACCGACTAATTTACGCGAGTCCAGTTGAAAAAAGCTAATCAATGCCATTGCAAATAAAGAACCAGAGGAAACGCTAGTCATTCCAACCATGGAACCCAGAATTGCTCCCACACCCATAGCTTGCATCCGTCCCCAATTAGTATTTAAATCAAATTTGGGTAGTTCAGGTAAGACAAAATTGGGAAAGAATTCTTTGATGATTAATTGTCCGAGTCCTAAAAATACAACTACTAGAATCATACTTCCCAGTAAATGTAACAGAACTCCATCTAAATTTGCGATTCCCATCTGTCGAATCAAATACAAAATTCCCACTCCTACCAGGGAACCAGGAACACTTCCGAGGGCTAACCATTTGACAACTTGACAGTCGAGGGTTTCTTGTTGCCAATGTTTTACCCCACCAACAACTTTCATCATTGTTGCAGCGACAATATCGGAACTGACTGCAACAGCAGGGGGTACTTGAAAAATAAATATCAGCATGGGGGTGATGAGTGATGCACCTCCAATTCCGGTGAGTCCGACTATGATACCAATTAGGAAACTCAGGGTGGGTAGTAGTAAGTAATCCATTTTCTTGTGGGGAGATTTTGCTCAGATGATGTCAGATGTCCTAGAGACTTCATACTCCTGAGGACATACCTGCATTCCCTAGTTAGCTACCGGGGAATAGGTTGGGAGTTGCCAAAACTTTGAAGTGGATGAGTGCTAGGATTACCAGGGTGTAGGCTGTGGAAGATGCGAAACCCGTGAGTAATTCTTTTTTGAGACTGCGCTCTTGAGATTGATTCGGTAATACATCCATCACCCCTGCTTGCATCAGCAGAATACCCAGAACGTTAGAGAGCCAATATCCAGCGATCGCGCATGGTAAAAGTAAACTTGGGGAAAATAAACTGCATAAATACCCAAAACCATAGGCGATCGGTAGGTTAAAAAATAGGTCATTCCACCAAGACATCGGGGAGAGCAAAAATCCAATTACCAGCAACACAGCGCCTCTAATTTTTTTGAAAATCTCTGTAAGTCTTACCTGGCTTTGGTTTGATTGCCCTAAAGATATATCTGGTTTTTGATTATCAATGTTTAAATCGCTACTGATATGCTGTGTGTTTTCCATAGCAAGGTACTTAATTCCGATTGACTTACCGTAGTTTAATATAAATAAATTCAAAAATCTATTCGTAAATACACAATTACAATTTACGAAAAGTAGTTTTAGTTACAACTTGCTGAACTACGGGTGTTATTGAGCCATATAAATAATTCTTTCTATACCAGGGAAGAGTTGAGCCAGATTGACTTACAATTCACCAGTCGGGAAGAGTTGTTACAAATAATACTTTCGTGCGAAATAAATTAATTTTATCCGTTTCATGAAATACTTATGGCGTGCAGTTATTAAGAAATTATCAATCGGGGATATGCGTATATTTCCTTGGGAAGAGAGATATTTTCTGTACTCAAGAGGTGATTGAAGCTATTTGCCAAGTTAGAAAAATTTAGAAGAGAATACAGACTGGTTCAAATCTCACAGCATGGCAGTACAGAAGACAGCAACATTTGCTCAAAAGCTTGACAAGCTTTACTTTGAAAACGCTGACGGTGTTTGAGTTTTAAAAAAGGTCGAGAAATTTCCGACAGCATTCCCCTACCATCACGATCATCAACGATCGCGATCGCGCGCAAGGTATTGAGCTGTAATTCTTTCTTTACCATCAATTCCGAAATTGCCGCCGCACCCAACCCCCTTTCCACAATCGCTTTCACCATTTCCCCACTGTTCAAGACGGATATTACATTTAACTCCTGGGGATTAATCCCCCAACTTAATAGAGCTTGTTCAAACCTTTGTTGTGTACCGGAACCAGATTCGCGCATGATCCATTCGGTTTGGGAAAGTTGAGTCAGACATATCTGCGATTCCCCATACCAAGGGTGGGATTTACCAACAACAATCAAAAGTCTGTCACTACCAATAATTTCTTCCTCCAAAACATTTTTTAGGGATTGATGTACTTCTCCTTCCACCAAACCGATATCAAATTGTCCATGAGCTGTACCTGTAGAGATTGTGTCGGCATTGGCAAGGGTACATTTCACAGATATGCGGGGGTATTGACGTTGAAACTCGCTAATTCTTCCTGGTAACCAATAATTGCCAATTGTTAGACTTGATCCCAGGTTGAGTTCTCCCCGTTGTAAATCATTTAATTCCCGTAATCCACGTTCACATAGCTGAACTTTATCCAAGATTTGTTGGGCTTCTTGTTGTAAGAGTATACCGGCTTCCGTAATTTCAATATGACGACCGATACGATGGAATAGTTTGACAGCATACCCTTCTTCTAAACTTTGAATTGCTGCACTTACCGCAGGTTGAGTAACATATAATGCTTCTGCTGCGCGGGTAAAATGCAAATTCTCGGCAACTGCTAAGAAGATGCGTAACTGTTCTAGAGTCATTCTTGCCATTCAATGATGTTCCTAGTTTTTGAGTTATATGGATAAGTCAAAGTTACATTTCATACTGTTAAGTTCCAGGAAGACAATATAGATGTCTCATGACTTTAACTAGAAAAATCTTGATATTGGGGTAGAATATTCACAGTCAATTACTTGTATTTATCGATTTAAAAACCAAGATTGTTTGATTTTATTTCCTATGGGAGATAAATTAGATTTTAAGCACTAATTGCGACATCGCTGGCGAAAAAAATGCTTTTACGCAGAAGTCGAGTGGAATAGCTGATAATTCGACCGACTAAGCAAAGGTATTTCTGATGTCCAGTGAATTTAATTTTAATGCAAACCGGGAAAGGGTCTCGGTAAAGAGTTTTCATGGCTTAAAATCGCACTGTCTTTCATTTGGGGAAGTCCTGGCGCAATCTTTTGCAGTTATCGCTCCAACTACTATACCAGCATCTAACATCGGTTTGATTGTTGCCCTGTCTGGAAATGGTACTTGGTTAAGTTTGCTGATTGGATTGGTAGGGTTGGTATTTGTCAGTATAAATATCAATCAGTTTGCCAGTCGTTCCGCATCACCTGGTTCATTATATTCTTACATTGTCAAAGGTCTGGGACCGACCGCAGGTGTAATTTGTGGCTGGAGTTTGGTACTAGCTTACTTATTTACAGCAATGTCTGTATTATGCGGGTTTGCGAACTTTAGTACTGCATTGATTGGTTATTTAGGGATTCATCCATCAAGTATCAGTTTACTCGCCTTGGGTGCGGGAATTGCTTGGTATGCAGGTTACAAAGATGTGCAATTGTCGGCAGTTGCAATGTTGTGGATGGAAGGTTTATCCATTGGTTTAATTGCTGTATTGTGTCTCATAATTTGGGCACATCATGGTTTTGCACTGGATATATCTCAGTTAACTTTAACTGGGGTGAAACCGGGAAATATTGCAACTGGATTAGTTTTAGTGATGTTTGCCTTTTCGGGGTTTGAAAGTGCGACGACATTGGGAGATGAAGCAAAAAGTCCTCTGAAAACGATTCCGCGATCGCTGTTAGGAAGTGTGATACTTGCAGGTTTATTTTTCCTCTGCACCACCTATATTGAGGTTTTAGCGTTTCACAATTTGGGAGCAGATATTACCCATACAGAAGCACCCCTGGGTTATCTTGCACAGCAAATTGGTTGGGGATGGTTAGGTGAATTAGTTGGTTTGGGTGCGTTGGCAAGTTTCTTTGCTTGCGTTCTGGGTAGTATTAATCCGGCAGCCAGGATATTCTTTTTAATGGCACGTCATGGGTTATTTCATACCAAGTTAGGGGATACCCACCCAGCAAATAAAACTCCCCATATTGCAGTAACGGTGTGTTCCTTCTTAACATTCTTGATCCCCGCAGTCATGGCAATGGCAAATATCAAACTCTTTGACAGTATGGGATACTTAGGTGCGATCGCGAGTTTTGGGTTTGTGACGGTATATATTTTAATGGCGATCGCTGCACCGATATACCTAAACAGAATTAATCAACTGCGACGGAGAGATATTCTTTTTTCCCTGGTGGCGATCGCGTTTATGTGTATTCCCCTGTTAGGGAGTGTGGGAATTCCTGGTAGTGAGATGTTTCCAGTACCCGAAGCACCCTATAACCTCTTTCCCTATTTGTTTTTAGCTTACCTGGCGATCGCCTGTGGATGGTTCATGATGCAAAAAGCGCGATCGCCTAAACTGGCAAACAAAATGGTGAAGGCGATCGATGCAATTCACATCCGCTTCAACGAACATAATCACAAATAATTACTCATAGCCAGGATTTCGCCCTTCTTTCTCTTCATTTTTTTGCGCTCTAGCGCTACTAAAACCAATACACAACGCAAATTAGCCCATGGAAGAATTAATTACCGCAATTTCTACAGGAATCACAGCATTTACGGCAACAAATTTAGATGATTTAATCATCCTATCCCTATGGTTTTCTCAAATAAATCACAATTTCCACAGTCGGCAGATTGTTATCGGTCAGTTCCTCGGTTTTTTTGTTTTAGTAATTGCCAGTCTTCCAGGTTTTTTTGGTGGTTTAATATTACCAGACCATTGGATAGGGTTACTCGGACTTGCACCCATTGCCATTGGCTTGAGTAGCTGGTTAAATCAAGATAGCGAAGATGCAGAGGAAGCAGGTGATGTCTTATCACAACCACAAACCTCTCCTTTTTTAAGTTTTCTCTCTCCCCAAACCTATAGCGTAGCTGCAATCACCGTTGCTAATGGAAGCGATAATGTCAGCATTTATGTACCCCTATTTGCCAATAGTAACCTTATCCAACTATCAATCATCATCACAATTTTCTTCTTCCTTGTAGGAGTATGGTGCTATGCCAGCTATAAACTCATCAGTCACAAAAATATTGCCAATTTTCTCAACCGATACGGTAACAACTTTATTCCCTTTGTATTGGTTGGATTAGGAGTATTTATTATCTTAGAAAGTGAAGCCTTACATCCCTTAGCTTTACTTGCAAGTTGCTTGTGTCTGATGGGAATAGTCAAAAAATATAAACCTACGCTAGAAGTAAAAGAGAATTAATGTAGGCTAAAAAAATAATCTGGTGGTATTTTACTAGTAATGTTTAACCTTGCCGAAGTCACAATCACAGCCGTTGCATCCTTTGCAGCAACTAATCTCGATGATATTATCATTTTGATGATTTTCTTCGCGCAAGTAAATAACTCCACCTTTCGTCACAGACACATAATTATTGGTCAATACCTCGGATTTTGCTCCATCATCCTTGCTAGCCTTCCTGGTTTTTTAGGCGGATTAATTATCGATAAAAAATGGATTGGAATATTAGGTTTTGTGCCAATTATTATCGGCATTCATCGCCTCATTAGCCCGCCAGATGAGAATGAAATACAAGCAGTATCAACAGAATTAGACTCTCAACCAATCAAAACATCTGTAATGTCAATATTTACCAGTATTTTTTCTCCCCAAACTTACAAAGTCGCGACTATCACCTTTGCCAATGGAGGAGATAATATTGGTATTTACGTTCCTTTATTTGCTAGTAGTAATTTGACAAATTTAGGAATCATCCTCACTATTTTCTTTCTGATGATTGCAGTCTGGTGCTGCACAGCTTATCAACTTACCCGTCATCCGACTATAGCTCATCTTTTAACTCGTTATGGGCATCGTTTGGTACCTTTTGTATTGATTGGTTTGGGCATTTTTATTTTGATTGATAGTGAAACATTTCATCTTTTCATCTAAATCTAATTTTCTCTATCTTTCCATGTAATTAATTAGTACATCGTTCAACAAAGGAAAAAACATGAAACTCTGCAAAAGCCTCCTCATCGTATTTACCATCTTAATTAATTTATTGATTGCTCAACCCTCTTGGGCAGACCCTCCAAAACTCACACAAACTCCCGAATACATGGAAGTAAATCAATCATTAAATGAATTGATTCAAGCCAAAAATTCTCCAGAGTCAACTGAATACAAACCGGAAGAAATTGAACAAAAAATCGGCGAGTTGACCTTACAAAAATACATTCTCGAAACTGCTCTAGAATGGAGTCAATGTCATAATCTCACAGGACAAACCTTAGGAGTATATATTCACAAAGTCAAGAAAACTCAAGAGCCAACTTTATATTATTTAGAGAATGGTAAAACTACAGATGATGAATGGAATTGTGATGGCATTTACCTACCAACTGGAATCAAACTTGCTAGTTCAATTCCTGGAGATACTCAAGTTCAAGATTTAACAGAACCCTTAGCATTAAAAATTATCCCTGGAACTCAACTAATTGCCACCAACAATCCCCAAAGCGGGGCACTAGAATTAAATATTCGCCCCACGAAAGTATTTAAAACAGGTGAAACTCCGTGGATATTGCCTAACTTAACATCTGCCAATATTAGCAATCAAATACCTAACGCACCTATAGAAGATTAAATTGCACCTGTCTCTCAAATAAATTTTGTAAAAGGAGTCAACAAGCATGAAATTATTCAACTATCTTTTACTCATCTTCATCATCATCCTCAACTTTCTTTTTGCTAGACCATCATGGGCAGACACACCAAAAATTACCAAAAGCTCTGATTACATAGAAGTCACAAAATCCCTCGATATTCTTCAAAATCAGCTATCAGCAGCCAAATCTGGAGAAACAGAAATTTTCACAGTAGAAGACCTGCAAAAAAGAATCGATGAATTATCATTTCAACAATATGCTTTAGAAAAAGGCATCAACTGGGGTCAATGTCGAAATGAAACAGGAAAAACACTTGCCATCTATGGTCCCAAACCAGAAAAATCTGCATCTGATTTCGATAATGCCCTATATTTTCTCGGTGCAGGTGAAACCACACCCCCAGGATGGGATTGTCAGGGTATTTATCTAGCAAATGACAGCAAAATTATGGGTTTCAATAATCAAGATTTATCAGGCGCAGCAGCAATCAAAATCCTCCAGGGAACCCAATTGATAGCTAAAAGCAATCCAGAAACTAGTACACTAGAATTAAATGTAACTCCCACTAAAGTTTTCCACAATGGTGATATTAATTGGTATATACCCAATGTTTCCGAAACAAATATCACTTCCAGAGTTCCTGATATCATTTTAGGTAACGAAGAAGAAGCTGATTAGCCAGAAATTACAAAACTGGGTGGGTTACTTCATACCTAACTCACCCGAAATATCACAATTTAAATGGGAAATTAACTGTGAACATCCTCGAATTTTCCTTACTAGTTTGGGTTGGTTCATTTACTGCTGGTTTAATCGGTTCATTAACGGGTTTAGGTGGGGGTGTTGTCATTGTCCCTCTCTTAACTTCAGTCTTTGGTGTGGATATTCGCTATGCGGTAGGAGCATCTTTAGTATCAGTAATAGCCACTTCCTTAGGAGCTGCATCGACATATATCAAACAGGGCTATACTAATTTAAAATTGGGCATGTTTTTAGAAGTTGCTACCACCACAGGAGCAATTCTTGGCGCTTTAATAGCTACGAAAATTTCTGTGCGATCGCTAACTATTGTACTAGCAATTATCTTGCTCTATTCTGCCTATCTTTCCCAACAACCAAAACGGGAAATACCAGAAAATGAGTCTCAAGATATTTGTGCCAACTATTTACAGTTAAATAGTGTTTATCCCACAGTCGATGGCTTTATTCCCTATCAAGTTCATGCTGTTCCCGGTGGTTTCTTGGTTATGTTTATTGCAGGCATCACTTCCGGTTTACTGGGGATTGGTTCGGGTGCATTTAAGGTTTTGGCTATGGATAATGTTATGCGTATTCCATTTAAAGTTTCTACAACCACCAGTAATTTTATGATTGGGGTGACAGCAGCAGCATCCGCAGGAGTTTATTTAGCTAGAGGATATATTGATCCCGGTTTATCCATGCCTGTCATGTTAGGTGTATTACCTGGTGCTTTTTTGGGAGCAAAAATTCTCGTCGGTGCAAAAACTCAAGTTTTAAGAATTATCTTTAGCTTTGTCTTAGTTGCCATGGCATTGAAGATGGTTTATAACAGTTTTGTTGGGGTGTAATCCATGGGTAATTTCGATTTATTATGGCGCTCTTTATCTCCCGCATATTCTAAAAGCAGAGTTGATATTTTTCCCGTACAGGTAGAAGAAGTTGATAGTGAAGTTGAAGAATTAAAACAACGAGCCAAAAACACTGATTCTCTGATTGGAATTAACAGAGATTTTATTAAAACGGAAAATGAGGAGCAACTCGAAAATTTACTGAGCAATTTACTCAAGTATGGAGTTTTGCTAGCTAGTGCGGTAGTCTTATTTGGTGGGATAATATATTTAGTTCATCAATGGCACCAACCAGCTAAGTATAGCTTTTTTAGAGGAGAACCAGAACAATTTTCTTCTCCTATGGGCGTCGTTAAAGCAGTTTTTGTCGATGGCGATTCTCTCAAGGAGGCATTACATGAACGTGCGATTATTCAATTCGGTTTATTGCTTCTGGTTGCAACGCCTATTTTGCGTGTGATAATTTCTTTATTCGCATTTATCCGAATGCAAAATTTTATTTATGTTGTGATTACCTTATTAGTGTTAACTTGTTTAGGTTACAGCCTTTTAGGAGCATATATTTAATTAATGTATGAAGTGAAATGATTAATTTGCTATTGACCTAAATTATCCGGCTCATCTTTGAGTCATTACATAATTAGTCAAAAAATTGAAATTGCCTAATTATGTTTGTTGTATCTGGGATTAGATTCTGTATGAAATTTCTAACAATATCGAAATGGGGAACTACTAGAGATACTTGAGAAAATGCAACATCCAGACTAATAGCACCAATCAATAAAGCTAGTAAACGACCAAAGCACCCAGGATTGATTTCCACAAATAATAACTTTGATTGTCCAATGACAGCAATTGTCAGGAAAATTATACCTGAGAGAAGAAAAAAGTTATTCATGACCCAACCTTGAGGATTTACGGGAATTCCCATTAATTCAATCATAGCTAAATTATGAAGATAGAACACAAGGAACTAGACAAATTAGAAAATCTCAATCTAACAAATGAGGTAGAAAATCAATTAGAAACAGGAATAGGAATCACCAGTAAAATTGGGTTCTCAACCAGAACACATCTACTATTAATTTTGTTAGGAATTTGCTTACCTTTACAAATATCTGAGTTGATTGCGGTCAAAATTTGGCAAAATCAAGTTGGTTTTCCATGGGATGTACCAATTTTATTTGCCATACATCAAACCAGTCAACCACAGCTAGATATTTTAGCAATTATCTTAGCTAAGATAGGTTCACCTAAAACTATTATCCCCACATTAATATTAATAGCTTGTGCATTAGTCTCACAACGGAAATGGCGATTTGGAATATATTTAATGATTACAGGAATTGGCAGCACAATTATTAACCTGACACTCAAAGAATTGATACATCGTCCTCGTCCCCATCTTTGGGATTCAACATATCACACGGTCAATTTTTCATTTCCTAGTGGTCATGCAATGGCAAGTATGACGTTTATTACACTTTTAATTGTGTTAGCCTGGAAAACCCCTTGGCGTTTACTTAGTTTAGTTTTTGGCATTTTTTTTGTACCCACAATTGCTTGGACAAGATTATATTTAGGAGTTCATTACCCTAGTGATATATTGGCAGGGTGGCTGATTGCATTAGCTTGGTCTGTAACCGTCTACCTACTGATAAAACCGCATAGAAATATTGATTTAGATGCAGGATAAGTTAAATATCAATCCATAAATAAATTTATAAATCAAGATACAACGGTATATGAAATATTTGTGTTTATTATGTCATTAGACTCTAATTAATATTATTCTATCAAAATTATTGTCAGTTAATATACTTGCTTACATCAAATTTTAACTCTCCTCCATTCATAATTTTAGGTAATACTCCATCCCATTTTTCGATTGCTTGTTTACGTATAATATCAGATGTTAAAGTCTCTTTAATCAACCTCTGGGCTTCTGCCTCTCCCTTTGCCAAATTAACCTTAGCTTCCGCTTCCTTTACAGCTTTAAGAGCAATAAATTCTGCTCGTTTTGCCTCCTGCTTAGCTATTTCTTTGGCTTCAACAGCATCAGTAAAAACTTCTGAAAAATGTATCTTCACCAAGGAGATATCATCTACCGTTACATGATAATTCTTTAATCTGATAATTAATAAATCATCGACCTTGCTCTTGACTTCACCTCGTTTTGTAATAATCTCTTCCGCAGTATATTTTGCCATTACAGCTTTCAATATTTCCTCCACTGCGGGATTAATAATTTTATCGACAACTTGCATCTCATCGCCTATTTCTTGAAAAATTAAGTTTGCCTCCTCTGGGATAATATGCCAATTTAAAGCCACATCCGTATACACCTCTTGTAAATCTTTTGAGGAAGCTTCTGCCGAAATTTCCTGCTTTTGTACACGGATAGTCAATTTGTGAACTGTATTCACTAAAGGAATGACTAAATGTAATCCTTCTGGTAGGATTTTTTCCTGCACCTCACCAAATTTCATTAATACACCCCTTTCACCAGGATTCACTAGTACAAAAGGGAAAAATATGATGCATATTAATGTAAGAGTTAAAATCAGCTTTATCAAAAAATGGCGTTTTTTTCTATCTATCATGATGTACATGATCTATTTCAATTTTCCCCTTTACTAGGTTTGGCAAAGACTTGGAAAACTGTGATTATTGTACTGCATTTATCTTTCAAAAAAAAGAAACTAAGAAAAGTATTCCTCAGTTTCTTCTGGAAGCAATTTCTTAGGGTAATATGGCAGATATTCTAGCGTTTGCTGCTAAGAATCTGGTCAAAAATGGCGCGATCGTCAAAGAATTTCTTCTGAATTGCATCCCATCCGCCAAAATTACTAACTGTGTATAACTGGGAAACTTTGGGAAATTGTTTTTGTACTTCCTTAGCTACATTTGTATTCACAGGTCTAAAACCGACACTAGCAAATTCTCGTTGTGCTTGGGGAGTATATAAAAACTTGACAAAAGCTTCTGATACTTTGCGAGTACCCCGTTTATCAACTACCTTATCCACAACAGCAACAGGAGCATCAATGGAAATATTAGTCTGGGGAAGGATATAGGAAGGTGATGTTTTTCCCTGTTTGGCAGCTAAAATCACCTCATTTTCGTAATTTAGCAGCACGTCACCCTGATTTTTCTTGTAAAAAGCGTCACTCGCCTCCCGTGCATCTTTAGGAAGGAGGGGAACATTCTTAAAAACCTGACTTACAAAGCTTCTGGCTTGATTTTCTTTTGTTCCTGGTTTACCCACTGAACCCCATAAAGCTAGAAAGTTCCACCTTGCACCACCAGATGTTTTCGGGTTTGCGGTAATGACTTTTACTCCTGGTTTAGTTAAATCTGACCAGGTTTTAATTCCCTTGGGATTCCCCTCACGGGTTTCAAAAGCAACTACAGAACGAGTGACGATCGCGTTATTCGGAGCTTCTTTTTCCCAGCCAGGATTTATTAACCCAGCTTTTTGAATTTTACTAACATCAAAACCTAGGGCTAATTGAACAACATCCGCTTGTAATCCGTCAATTACTGCCCGTGCTTGGGTTCCAGAGCCAGCATAGCTGGTTTGAATGACCACATCTTGACCAGTTTGCTTTTTCCACTGAGCTTTAAATTGAGGAATTATTTTGTCATAAGCAGCTCTGGTGACAGCGTAGGAAACTAGGGTAATTTCAACCCTCCCACCTTTTTGCGCTACTAAGTGATGTTGTCTAACTACTGATGTGCTGCTATTACTATTACCCGCAGCAAACACAGGAATCGCCAAGGTTAAACCAAAACCTGCAACTCCCAACATGGTGATAAACCTCCGGTTCGCTGACGCGATCGCTGGATTTGAACCTTGCTGCAATGCTTGGAAAAACTCTGACTGAATGCGCTGTGGGTGATTTTTCATAGTGTTCTCTTCTTCAAATAACAAAGTACGGCACACCGATAGGTAAGTCGGTATATGCGGTAATGAATAAGATGTCATACTCAGCGCTAGGGTTCAAGCATTCCTTTACACAAATATACGAAATTCCGATAAATTTTTGGGTGTATATATGACTAATAACCAATAAGTACTAAATTATACCTACTCAAAGACAAAACTACGCATAGACAGCAGGAGAAGAATTATCTGTAGCCGTAATTTAGAGAAATTGTATTAGTCACAATGCAACTTCATCAGCAATGTATTCACTTATGTCTTCTATTGCTATCAGTTTCGCGACGTTGAGAAATATATCAAAAAATAACTAGAGCTTAATCTGTAAGTCATTTTTTACTTTCACCCGATGGAGCAAAAATTCAGTAACAAAGGCAAGAATTTTGCTGCCAAGATAGCTGGATTACATTTCATTTATTTGTTGCAGTGAATCATCCCTAGCTGATATCGCTATATCCGTAAAAATTATTCCTCCAAGATTTTTGACTATCCATGTCAGGGAATCATAACATTTCATTCAAAAGGCAGAAACAAAGTCTTTATTAGTGAGATAGGGCGTCATTTAGTAACTTAAGCCTCAGGAAAAAAGCATACATAGCAAGCATTTCAGCATTTAAACTATTGATGAGGCTATCTGAGAAGTTATGAATTTATGACTTGTGAAGAGGCTATCTTTTCATCCAGAAAATGCAATCGATTATTCAGAAATTATGCTCAGAAAATAATCTCCAGTATCTGAGTATGGAATATAAATACATGATTCCAAAGAGAAGATTGTAATTCCTATTTGTCTAGTCGGGAAGTGGGAAATAATCCCCAGTAATAGGATGGGATTAATGGTTTTATGATGACTCAGATCAGGGAAGGTATTGATTTTCTAAATCTGTGCTTATAAGGTGTAAATATCAGCTATTCCACCAGACTTATTTCATATCAATACCTTGAATCAAAGGGGATTTTCTATGATGCTTACAGAACCCATGTTGGTACAGATGGAAATTTGCCAAGAAGTTTGTATCGAATGTCAGAAAACCTGCATTGATACTTTGAGCTATTGCAAATCCCAAAACAACATCGAGATGACTCTCATCTGTATGATGCGTGATTGTGCTGAGATGTGCATGATGTGTGTAAATACGATTGCCGATGGTTCAGAATTTGCTGGACGCACCTGCGAACTCTGCGCGGAAATGTGCGATCGCGCTGCATTAGCTTGCGAATTACACACAGACGAAAAGATAAGAATGATTGCGACAATTTGCCGTCAATGTGCTAGAAAATGCCGAATTATCGGACAGCAGTCAGCAGCTTACTTTCGCAGACCAAACTTCCTCACGGTTGCTGAAGTTATATTTTAAATTACGACTATCCCATTAACTAATAGCAATTCTCCTTACCCTTGGACGGGTTAGGCGATCGCCAGTCATGGAGATTTGATTTATCTCAGGATTAACCCAGAGGTACTCCTGTCAAACTGAAAGCACGGACTTCAGTAATTTTTACTTTGACTAACTTACCCTTGAGTTCTTGAATATCTCCGGTAAAGAAAGTCAAACGGTTGCCCCCAGTACGTCCCATCACCTGGGTGGTATCCTTAGAGTTTTGTTCCTCCACCAATACTTCTTCCACTCTACCCATGTATCTTTGAGAACGTTCAGCAGCTTTGATATTGACGAGGTGGTTGAGTCTTTGCAGGCGATCGCTCTTCACCTCCTCACTCAATTGTTCCTCCCAAACTGCTGCCGGTGTACCGGGACGGGGAGAATAGGCAGCTGTATTCAACTGGTCAAAACCAATATCATCGACTAACTTCAAGGTATTCTCAAATTGTGCCTCTGTCTCCCCAGGAAAGCCAACAATCGCATCTGCACTAATCGACGCATCTGGCATATAACTGCGAATTGTGTCAATAATTCTGCGGTATTTTTCCTGGGTATAACCCCGTGACATCCGTTTTAAAACCTCATTGTCACCGGACTGGAAGGGGATATGGAAATGCTCACAAACCTTAGGTAACTCCGCACAGGCTTTAATCAACCTCTCCGTAAAATAACGGGGGTGAGAGGTAGCAAAACGTATTCTTTCTATTCCTGGCACATCATGGACATAGTAAAGCAAATCTGTCAGGGTATGCTGGTGTCTGCCTTCCGGTGTCACCCCTGGCAAATCCCGTCCATAGGCATCAATATTTTGACCTAGCAAGGTGACTTCCCTATAACCCTGTCTGGCAATTTCCACCATTTCTGCCCGAATTGCTTCTGGAGTCCGAGATTGCTCCACACCACGCACCCCCGGAACCACGCAGTAAGTACAGCGCTCGTTACACCCATAGATAATATTCACCCAAGCAGTCACCTTGCTATCCCGTCGTGGCTTGGTGATATCTTCCATGATATGAATCGCTTCCGTGGCTACCACCTGATTGCCATCAAAAACCTGTTGTAGTAAATCTTTCAAACGATTAGCGTGCTGTGGTCCCATAACTAAATCCAATTCGGGAACCCGTCGCAGTAAAGATTCTCCCTCCTGCTGGGCAACGCATCCCGCCACCACCAGGGTTAAATCTGGCTGTTCATGTTTACGCTTGGCTTGTCTACCTAGATAGGAATATACCTTTTGCTCTGCGTTATCTCGGATAGTACAAGTATTGTAAAGGATGAGATTAGCGGCATTTGGGTCTTCTGACCACTCAAAGCCCATGTCTTCTAAGATGCCAGCCATCCGCTCTGAGTCGGCTTTGTTCATCTGGCAACCGAAGGTGGTGATATGATAACGGCGTTTGTCAGTGGTCATCGGTAATTACAGAAAATCGGTACATCTTTTACATGATCAATTCTAATGAACTATCTGTCCCTATGGACTTGTGTTTGGGGATGAATCTTTTCTAGAAAACTGGCATCAACGATAAAAACATAGCATCTGTGCGGTGTCAAGGCGATCGCAATACAGCTGCTGACAGCGATGAAAATCATGCTTTTGGGCAATTGCGTCGAGAATTGACTGAGTTTCGGGAAAATCACTGGAAAGCATATGGTTTTCAACTATAGAGTATTCTTCCGGTGTGAGTAAATCCCAGCTATTTTGTACTGTTTGTAAATAGCGTCTGAGATAGGTTTCCCTGTCTTCCTCTGGTTTGCGAAAAATATCAATGAGAATCACCACACCCTTGGGGTTCAGGAGACGATAGAGATTACCTATGACATAGTCTTTCTGTTCTTGATTGAGATGATGTAGAGCAAAGGAAATGAGAATGACATCAAACTTCTGTTGGGGATTTTGCGCAAGTTGTGGTACCAGGAGGGAAAAATCCCCTTCCGTGAAGGTTTGGGAACATGGAATCCTTGCCATATTTGAGGTGGCAATCTCTAGAGCTGAGTTTGACAGGTCTATACCTTGGTAAGATGCTACATTTATATTTGCTAAGGCTTGGGCTGTAAAGAAAGCATCGCCACAACCGAGTTCCAGAATTGTCAAGGGTTTGGGGGAGTAGCTCAGAAAGAATTCCTGGAGAACCTGATAAATCTCCCGATGTCCCATGTAATTATTGTTCAATATTTTCTGATAAGTTTTCCACTGCTGGTTGAAAAACTCGTAACCAGAGGAGGGTATTTTGCTGGAATCTTCTGCGATCGCCATATCTCAGTACCATTTTATTTGACCATACAACTCTAATCTATTTGGACTTAGGCAGCAGTCCCGTTTTGTTGTACAACTAGCAGGGATCATCGCCAATGCTAGATAAAGGAATGAAAAGTTATTCTAATGATTGTGATAATTGATAACTGTTGAAATCTCGGCGATATCCTCCAACTGACGATTGCACTACACCCTGATCATCTCCAGGAATTACCATATATATTGACTATCGGCTTACAAAACAAAAAAATAATAGACTTTTATCTATAAGAAGCATCTTAACTTTTTCTCAATGATTACGATTTAAAGGGTATTAATTTGTCCATAAAAAATGTACACTACTATTCATTAGTTTAATCAGAGTGTTCAGTAAAACTTAATTTCTTGCTTGTCAAAAATAGTGAGTAGTTTTGGAGTATGTTTTTTTTACTCTGTATTCTCTTTTCTATTGTTGAGAACAGTAATTAACAAACTGCATAACATAGTGAACAGGCAAGGTGATTTATTATCTTGCAAGCTTTGCTATACGCTGATGAGGAATTAATTTGCATATCCAAAGGAGTATTGATGGAGTAAACATTGTATACAGGGTTATTGGGCAGGCTATTCTGTGAAGTTCAAGGCAATTTACCAATAATTTTACAAACATATATCACAGAAAGACTTTTCTATTTCCGCTTTCGTTTTCTAGCTGAGTAGTTTCAGTTTTTTTGCTTGAAATATAGACCTTATCCGATGCCATATTTTTTGGCATAGTTTTAAGCTACCTATATTTTTGCTGGTTCATCTTACCTTTTCTTGTTGAGCGCACATTACATAGACATGCAAATCACGAATAAAATTCATTTTCGCAATCTCCGGAGCTATCTATTTGGCAGTACTCTAACGCTGCTCTCTGAACTCAACGAGTGAATAACCATAAGCCCTGTCTACAGATTCTCGTGCAGCACCTGTGCTGTAAGGATGAAGCGCTTCATTCTCACTCTCTATTAACTCTTTAAAGTTCATCTCGTTCATTTATTGTAACACTCCTCTTAAGAGGATACACAAGGAGGCATTCGTGGATTTTTTGTCCCTGTTCGTGAAAGACTTCCTGCTTCAATTGCAGTCCCCAACACTCGCCTTTCTAATTGGTGGAATGATTATTGCTGCCCTCGGTAGCGAATTGGTCATTCCCGAATCGATTTGTACGATCATCGTCTTCATGCTGCTCATGAAAATTGGTCTGACCGGTGGAATTGCGATCCGTAATTCCAACCTAACAGAGATGGTGTTACCGATGATCTTTGCTGTCATAACAGGGATTGTGATTGTATTCATCGCCCGTTATACATTAGCCAAGCTGCCGAAGGTCAAAACCGTGGATGCGATCGCCACCGGGGGTTTGTTTGGAGCCGTGAGTGGTTCTACCATGGCTGCCGGACTAACGGTACTGGAACAAGCAAAAATGCCATACGAAGAATGGGCTGGCGCACTCTATCCCTTCATGGATATCCCAGCGCTCGTAACTGCAATTGTGATCGCCAACATTTATCTCAACAAGAAGAAGCGTAAAGAAGCAGCCTACTCCACTGAGCAGCCCGTTGCGGCTGGTGATTATCCCGATCAAAAAGATTATCCCAGCACCCGACAGGAGTATCTCAGCCAACAGCAAGATGCTGGGGATAACAAGGTCAAAATATGGCCGATCATCGAGGAAAGCCTCCGGGGTCCTGCCCTCTCAGCAATGTTGTTAGGTCTGGCTCTTGGCATATTCACCCAGCCGGAAAGTGTCTATAAAAGCTTCTACGATCCCCTCTTCCGTGGCTTGCTTTCAATCTTGATGCTGGTTATGGGGATAGAGGCTTGGTCACGGGTTGGCGAACTGCGTAAGGTAGCCCAGTGGTACGTTGTATATAGTGTGGTGGCACCGTTTATCCATGGACTAATCGCCTTCGGTCTAGGCATGGTTGCCCACTACACCATGAACTTCAGCATGGGCGGTGTTGTGATCCTAGCTGTCATCGCCTCCTCTAGTTCAGACATCTCAGGTCCTCCTACGTTGCGAGCTGGTATCCCGTCAGCTAATCCATCTGCCTATATAGGCGCATCCACAGCCGTCGGTACGCCAGTTGCGATCGGCTTGTGTATACCGTTCTTCCTTGGACTTGCCCAAGCGCTCGGCGGCAAGTAATTCCAGACAGGTTGAGGTCTGTCAGCGCTCCCTTGACCAGGCAGACCAAGTAGATCAAGTAGATCAATGTACATAATTTAAGGAGGTAACCAACATGGGCAAGCGTGCGAACAAGCTCGTCATCGTCACGGAAAAGGTTCTGCTGAAAAAGGTCGCCAAAATCATTGATGACTGCGGGGCGACTGGTTATACGGTGGTGGATACTGGCGGTAAAGGCAGTCGTAACGTCCGCTCTACCGGTAAACCCAGCAGTGCCGATACCGATTCCAATGTAAAATTCGAGGTACTTACCGAAAATCGGGAGATGGCTGAGGATATTGCCGATAAGGTCGCAATCAAGTTTTTCACCGACTATGCAGGCATTATCTATATCTGTGAAGCAGAGGTACTGTACGGGAGAACTTTCTGCGGACCAGAGGGCTGTTGAATCGAGACGACGCACCACGAAAGGAACAAGCGAGCCTGCTAGTTTATCTGGGTCAGACGGCTATTGCATCAAGACAAGGTAGACCCTAAAAGCCGAGGTCATGACCTCGGCTTTTGAGTAACCATGTTTCCCGCAGTACCTTGCCCCTGGCGCAGAAGTCATTCGCTCACAGTTTTATGACTCCCTCAAACCCTTAACCTTCATCCCTTTAAACTCATGATTTTGTCCAACATTCTGCCTCCTGCTTTCAGTAGGGAAATAGCTCCGATACCGTTCCTGGCAACTGTTGTTGCTGAGGATGCACCCATTATTCTGTCTGGTGTATTGCTGACGCTGGTGGTGATTTATCTGGCTAGCAAGTTCGGCGCAGAGGTCGCTAGGCGATTGGATTTTCCGCCCGTCCTGGGGGAACTAGTCGCCGGTGTGATTGTCGGCGTTTCGGCATTGCACCTGGTGATCTTTCCTGAAGGGGGACTGTCTGCCTCTGACTCGGTGATTATGACGGCGCTGCAAGGCTTGAACCAATTGACACCGGATGCACTGACACGGATATTTGAGTCGCAAAGTGAAGTGATTTCGGTGCTGGCTGAAATCGGCGTGATTATTCTGCTGTTTGAAATTGGACTGGAATCCGATCTGCGGCAACTCAAGGAAGTGGGAATTCAAGCCACGGTTGTTGCCTGTGTTGGGGTGGCAGCACCTTTTGCGGCGGGTACGGCAGGATTGATGTTGCTGTTTCATGTGGCGGCGATTCCGGCAATTTTTGCGGGGGCAGCGTTAACGGCAACGAGTATTGGTATTACCTCTAAAGTTTTATCGGAGTTAGGTCAACTCAAGTCGAAAGAAGGGCAAATCATTGTCGGTGCGGCGGTGATTGATGATGTCCTCGGCATTATTGTCTTGGCGGTGGTGGCAAGTTTAGCCAAAACAGGTGAAGTTGATATTGCTAATGTCATTTACTTGATTGTCAGCGCTACGGCATTTTTGATTGGCTCGATTTTGTTGGGGGGTGTATTTAACAAAACTTTTGTGGCGATCGTAGATCAGCTCAAAACCCGTGGAAATATAGTGATTCCGGCTTTCATCTTCGCCTTCTTCATGGCATTTTTAGGTAACGCCATTCACCTCGAAGCGATTTTAGGTGCTTTTGCAGCAGGCTTGGTGCTTGATGAAACCGATGCCCGGAACGAATTAGATGAATTGATCAAACCGATCGCTGATTTACTTGTACCGATTTTCTTTGTCACCGTCGGCGCACGGGCTGATTTGGGCGTATTAAACCCAGCCATTCCTGAAAATCGGGCAGGACTGTTGATTGCTGTCTTTTTGATGGGGGTGGCGATCGCGGGCAAACTAGTAACTGGCTGGGCAGTGTTTGGAATACCCGGAGTCAATCGCCTCGCGATCGGGGTGGGGATGATTCCCCGTGGAGAAGTAGGTTTAGTCTTTGCAGGTATTGGTGCTGCTAGCGGAATCTTAGATAAACCTTTGCAAGTAGCTATTATCATCATGGTAATTTTAACTACCTTTGTGGCTCCTCCCTTACTGCGAGTTGTCTTTAAAGAACCTACCCAAGGTGAAGCCGATAAATATTTGGAAACCTCTAAATAAATATCTGTGACTATTTCAGATATCTGACTTCCACCCTAAAACTGCAAAGCTTTGAGAAGTCGGGTATCTGAACCTAGGGAATTATCACAATTTAATCAAACCTTAGGAACGTGATTCTAACTTGGCAACTCTTCCTTCCAATCCTTTAACTTGCTGCTTCAGTTCAATAATTAAAGTCGATAATCTGTCAATGATTTTATCTTTCTCTGATTGGGAAAGATTTCGTTTAGGAGAGGAATTATTTTGACGATTCTGAGAAAGTTGGGGAGAGTTGCGAACTTGACCTAGTTGGGATTGAATTTGATTAACTTGGGATTCTAAGCGGTTAATCTCAGATTCTAAATTACTCAAACGAGAGTCTAACTGTTGGGAGTAAGCTGGATGGATGAATGTAGTCACCCAAGTGGTTACTAAGACAGTTAGCAAAAGAATGGCAAACTTGAGATTTTTGTACATAAAAATAAATAAGATGTATTGGTAAGTAGAAAAGTGCAATTAAATATAAAACCTTTTTAATGGACTGACACCGCTAAAGTAGTGCATTAGGTTTTGAATTTAACGTGAGTTCGATGAGCTTGGATACTTAGATAAATCGATAAAAACCTGTCCCAACGGGGATTATAAATCCCGGTATCATATCCAAAGTCCATTAAAAATGGACTCGAGATGCAAATTGAATCCTTTGCTATCAGTCCTCTTGTAGAGGACTTCAGCTATTAGACGGCGATTTTTAATCGCTGGCTAGAACCGTCGAACTCACATTAATTTATAGGGCGTTAAAGCGCAACTACGAACCTTTTTTATTGCATCATTCGTGTCAATCCACTACCTTTGATTAAACCTGGCTACTTATGCGCCTCTCTGTATTAATTATCTGCTTGGAGATGGGCAAATAAGCTTTGCCAATTGACTAAACCAACCTGCTTATCACTCGACTTAACTTCAAAGGTGACGTTACAAAGTTGTGCTTGATTAAGAGCTTGTAGACAAATTTCCGCGACATCATCCCGACTGATTTTACCGCGAATATTATCACCTTGTTCCACAATTATTTCTTTGTTGCCTGCCTCTTCTGTTAAAGCGCAGGGGCGGATAATTGTGTAGGGGATACCACTATTTCTAATACTATCTTCTCCCTTGAGTTTCCAGGTTAAAATCCCTCCCAATTGGTCATTTAATCTGACTGCTGGTGGCTCTTCATCTAGATTAATTCCTGGTCTTCCGGGACGGGTGACACCTGCGGAACTGACAAGGACAAATTGTGGGGTTTTGGCTGCTCCGTAGGCTTTCATTGACTCAATTTCTAGAGTAAACAGACCCGGTGTAAAATTGGGATTTAAGGCTCCATCATATTCAAATTTACTGAGCATAAATTGGAAGGAACGAATTTTTGTCCTATCAATGGGGGGGCAATCTTTGACTGATTTTGCACGGAAGACGGGAACTAAATCAGCAAAGGGAATTTCTACATCTATCCAAGTATTAGCAATTGTATCAAAGGAGTAACTGTAGCCAACCCCATCCCAAACAGTTTCTGTCCGCAGAAATAGTTTATAACGTTGACCATCCCCTCGTAATCTGATTTTTATCCCTGTATAATCGGATAGATTAAAAGCGGGGTCAAAGTTTTTGGTTCTGATGGAGGCAAAACCACCGGAATTTGCCGTGGAGACATTACCAGAAAATAATGCACTTCCGGAGATTAATTGCATATTACTACTACTCACACCACCCATGACCACATCATCTAATGCACCCCAAATGTATTTTAAATCTGCTGTGGGTTGGGTAAAATCAAAGATGAATTTTTCTCCGGGAAGGGAGAGATGTTTTTGAGTCGCTTCTACCAAGTTTTTGACTCCTTGATATTCCACTCTTTCCGGGGTATCACCGACAATTTCCGGTTGATAAAATTGCACTCCTTGGTAATATTTGGCTCTTTCTGGGGTATCACCTTGTACTGGTTGCACACGTACTGCGGTACAACAAATGACAGCTTGAATATTGCCGACAACTAGGGGAGAAAGGGTTTCTGGTTGGGTAATATCACCCAGTACTAAATCTACCTCATCACCCAGAATTGCCCTAGCTTTGTCGATATCTCTAACTAGACATCTAACGGGATAACCTTGAGATATCAGCTTTTTCACAACTCTTTTCCCGACACCACCTGTTGCTCCTGCTACGAGAATGACACCCACTTTCTTTGCTCCACTGGGTTGATTTTGATTACTGGGGGATTTCCCACTGAGATTATTGATCAGATTTTGTATCCAGTTGATGGGAGGGGCAACTTCAAAATAGGAAAGGGTTTGGATAAATCTGCTTAAATCCCAGGATTCACGTTTTTTCTCTGTCATAATATATTGCTCAAATAGAGATTAAGTTTACGAGTTAGGGATAAAATATGGGGCAGGTATTTTTTATTACCAATCCTCAGAATCTAAAATTGCAAGAACTGTTTTGGGTAGTAATTTATCTTTAAACCAGATAATTTTTGCGGGAACATTATCTAATTTAACGCCAGATTTTTCTAAGTTCAATCTTTCGGAGATGGCAAGAATTAAATCATCTCTTTCTGCACGACGCACTTGGGAGAATTTTTTTTGTAAATATTCTGGTCGCCAGTATCCAACAATTTCTAAAAGATAACTTCTACCATCGGGATGAACTAGACGAAAATCGGGTATCATAACACTACCAGGAATGGGTATTAAGTCTACTTCTCTTTCTAGTATCCATGGTGTTTTTAATTTCTCCCACCTATCAGCAAAGGATGATTCTAACATACTATCGTAGGGTTTGCCGGGGGAGTAGTGGGTGACTAATGCACAGTCAGAATTGAGGGTAAAACGTCCAGTTTTCCAGGTATTTGTATAGAAATCACGGACTTGTAAGGTTGCGGCTAAACTCCATTTGGTGACGTGGAGCAGAGCAGGTATTAACTTGGCGATCGCCAACCCATAACGGGTACTCGGTTGAAATAAACTGGTGGGACCATCTATGGTAATTGTAAATCCATGGTCGGCATCTCCTTCGATATATGCCATTAGTTGAAATAGCTTTAAGTAACGAAATAATAGTTTATATTGTCCGGGAACATTGCGATGGGCATTAATAATTAGTTTGCTGGCTTTATAAAATACCCCTTGCACTTGTGATAGGTTATATCTATGGATTAATGCTTCTGTTGTCGGAGCATCAAAATTAATTAAAATGCGGTTTTCAAATAAATCTGCATAGAGTCCCTGTCTTACCTGTTCCGGTAAAACTTCCTTGGTTAATTCCTCACTTAAAATACTGGCAACTTTTTCTAATGTCACCTGGGTTAATTCCTGACTGGGTACAGATTTTGCTGCCAGGGCAAATACTCTTTCTCTAAGGGTTTGGGGTTCTATGGGGCTAACAATTTCGATGGTACAAAAGCTACTTTTGAGAATATAAGCTAATCCCCTTTTTATGCGGTAATCTGTGGCATCTCCTTCTAATTCTAATAATTGGTTATCGATAAATGCTTGGGTTTTGCCGACGGCTGATTGAAAACAGGTAATTAATTCCTGGGCTAACTCTAAATTCTTACCATCAATTGTCAGCTTTTTCGGAATAATCTCTTCACCATTTTGACGATGCATTAATAAGTCAGTGGGCAGCATGAAAAAATCCCCTAAATCTTTTAATAATGACCATTTACTAGTTATCAGTTAATAATTGGTGTCTTTTATTCACTATTCACTATTTACTATTCACTGATTCAACCAACTTTGGAGGTTTAAATTCCCGTCACAAAACGTAATTGCGTTAGCGTTAGCTCTCCCGTAGGGAGCATTGCGAATTGCGAATTGCGTAGCTTGCTTCTCGCGATAGCGAGCATTGCGAATTGTTTTAATGACTGGGTTTATCTTCCTCTGGAGATGGAGTCGGGTTAACAGTATAGTTCAACTCCATTTGTTCCGCAGCACGGGGTGTGGCTTTGGTTTTCTGAGTTTGATTTCCACCATAGATTACCTGGAAATTGCCCTTTGCTTCTGGCTGTTTTGGGGAATATTCGGGAGTATCTAAACCTCGTCTCCTGGCTGATGTTCCTTCCTCACTCGTTCCCTCTGTCACCACTTCATATAAAATTGCTTGTTTATTTTTATCCTGCCCTTTTCGTAATACCCTACCCAATCTTTGAATATATTCTCGCACCGAACCTGTACCAGATAGAATAATCGCAATACTTGCCGCCGGCACATCTACACCCTCATTTAAAACATGGGAAGCAACTAAACTTCGATACTCCCCCTCACGAAATTTAGTTAGGGTTTCATGGCGCTCTTTGACTGGGGTTTGATGGGTAATGGCGGGAATTAAAAACTCTTGGGAAATGCGATATACAGTATGATTATCTGCCGTAAAAATTAAGGTACGTTCGGGGTAATGTTTGGCTAATAAATTGGCTAATAATCTAATTTTTCCATCGGTACCGATAGCAATTTCCTTGGCTTCACGGTGAGCTAACATTGCTCTTCTTCCCGACTGCGATCGCGCACTCATCTGCACAAATTTCTGCCATCCATCCAAACTACCTAGGGAAATCCCCACAGTTTTCAGGAAATCATTGCGTATCTGCATTAATTCCTGATATTTTACCCGCTCTTCCTGGGATAGTTTCACCTTGATTTGTACTATTTGATGCTGCGCTAATGCTTGCCCTGCCAAATCTTCTGCTCGTTTTCGGTATACTTCTCTACCAATTAGTAGATTTAAATCTCCGTGTTTACCGTCGCTGCGTTCGGGAGTCGCTGACAAACCCAGACGATAGGGGGCGATCGCGTACTCGGCAATTACCCGATAAAAATCCGTTGGTAAATGATGACATTCATCAAAAATCAATAACCCATATTTATTTCCTAGGGTTTCTGCATGAATTGCCGCACTATCATAGGTTGCCACCAATATCGGTGTTTTATCCCGCGCACCACCCCCCAATAAACCCACCTCTGCATCGGGAAAAGCTGACAGCAGATGAGCATACCATTGGTGCATTAAGTCCAAGGTCGGTACAATAATTAATGTTGTGCGTGGTGTGGCGGCGATCGCCATTTGGGCAAGATAAGTCTTTCCTGCGGCTGTTGGTAAAACTACTACCCCCTGCCTACCGGCTGATTTCCACGCAGCTAAGGCTTCACTCTGATGGGGATAGGGTTCCATCTCTAAAGCTGTAGTTAACTCCAGGGGAAAGAATTCCTTGGCTTTATCCAGAAATTCCGTATTTTCTCCTTGCAGTGCCTCCACTAGTAAACGATACTGAATGGCGGGAATGCGAAACTTTTCTACCCTGTCATCCCAGGTGGCAAACTCCATCCAAGCTTTGCCCCGTGGTGGTGGGTGCAGAATCAATGTACCGCGATCAAAGGTGAGTGTTGGGGTGCGAGCCATTTGTTCCTATTCTGTGCTTTAGATAGGGTTTGCTGTCAGTGAATTAAGTTAATTATTAACCCTCCACAGAATTATTATCAGATAAATTTTACATTCCCTTGATTCCGTAAAAGTTTTATTTCTTCTTGCATATTCTGACGTGCAAATCCCTCTAATTGATGACGCATATCGGCAGTAAAATAAATCTGTGGTCGAGCTAAAAAGTTTTCTAATATTTTTATTCTACCCTGGATATATGCATTTTCTTTGACCCAAATATATTCTTTCCTAATAGCTAGGGCATAGTCTTGATAAATATCTGAACGAGTCCCCAGAATTGCTAAATCAGCATCTATCAGAATCTGGGCATCAATATCATTACTATCTGGATGATGGAATTTGGTTGTCAAAATTAAGTTACAAACCCTATTAATTATATTATAGTTAATATGCATTTTCTCTAATAATTCACTAGCAAATTCTGCACTGTACAATTCATTATTCTGAGATTGACTATCATAAATTACATCATGCAACCATGCCGATAAAGATAAGGATAAACCCTCCTGGACTAAGTGCTGTAATTTAGTTGTATTTATTAATACGTGATGAATATGCTCTAGATTATGATAATAGCGACCGGAGCTAGAATAGGCAGAAACAATTTTCTGAAAACTATCTTCAATGCTTTGATTGTCAATATCCAATGGTTGCAGTAACTTTTGCCAATAATTAAATAATCTCAATTGCGTATTGTCCACAAAAATTCCAATCATCTTTTTCATTAGCTTTGTGCGTACAAATACTCTATTTGTAGTTATTTTACATTATTTTTATACCGTATTTCTATCAGTGACATGATAATATCTAGAACCCTAAATTTGAATTGAGGAATCAATACTCGATATCAAAAACAGGGTTCACATGAAACTACAAGAAGTTTTAGAAAAAAAGAATCAATTGGGTTACGATGCGATCGCCAAGGATGTTGATTTAAGTAAGCAGATTCAATCCCAGTTAGTCAATTTAAATCTTCTACAACCTCCAGTAGATGGGAAGTTTGGTCCGACATCCATCGCTGCACTTAAGGAATTTCAGGAACTGGTAAAAGCTTCGGAACAAGAATTTTTAGGACCAATTACAGCCAAGCAACTCTTGGAAATGAAACAGGAAATGTTGCCAAAACCCTCTGTAAATTTGGGTAACGACCTAGGGAGTCGTATTATTAAATACATGATGGCAAAGAACTATCGAGTATTTACTGAGCCTAAAGAATACAATATTGTTTATGTCGAGGGGATGAATGAAAACGGTACTCTCAATAATGATGCACCGAATGCATTCAACGATCGCCGGATAGTAATTGAATTTAACAATGGTGTGCCGAGAATCGTCAATCAATGGCAAGCCACCACAGAACCCGGCAGTCACTATACATACACTCCCATGAATCCTGCCGGCGCTGCTAGAATCAAGTTTGGACAGTATAAATCTTGGTCTGTCGGGATGCATGGCAATAGCGATCGCCACGAAGCATTGATTCAAGTCACACCCATTACCGTTCACCGTGATTTCAACAAGGATTTCAAACGTATTGGTGATAAAACAGACACAGGCTTGTTTGCAGTTAACCAACACTGGGGCTACGATGCGCCCCAAAACGATATTAAAAATGCCAGCGCAGGTTGCTTGGTAGGAAGGATGCGTCAAGGACATCGGGAATTTATGGCACTGATTAAACAAGACCGCCGCTATACCCGCAATCCTGGTTACGTTTTTTACACAACCATTATCCCTGGAGACGATTTAGTTAAGATGTTCCCTGGATAAATCAATTTGCCATTAAGGGGAAGCAAGCAGGAAACAAACGCTTTTATCTTTATTATCCCTTTCCTCTTCCCCCGCTTCATGTAACAATCATTCATGAAGAAATATAAAAATGAAGCTCAGGAGAACAGGGGATTATGGATGTGAGTTTGATTGTCTCTAACATCTTAAATCCACCTGTTTTGGCGTTTTTTCTGGGAATGTTGGCAGTTTTTCTGAAGTCAGATTTAGAAATTCCTCCCCCTCTACCAAAATTATTTTCCCTATACCTGTTATTTGCCATTGGTTTTAAGGGTGGGGTGGAATTGGTGAAAAGTGGTATCACCCAAGAAGTGATTTTGACTTTAGGGGCTGCCATTATCATGGCTTGTATAGTGCCACTGTACAGCTTTTTTATTCTGCGAACCAAACTCGATGCTTATAATTCTGCCGCGATCGCCGCTACCTATGGTTCAATTAGTGCTGTAACTTTTATTACTGCTGGTTCCTTCCTCAGTCAGTTAGGTATTAACTTCGACGGCTATATGGTAGCAGCCCTTGCCTTGATGGAATCACCAGCAATTATTGTCGGCTTAATTCTCGTCAATCTCTTCGCTACAAACTCAGATAATCGCGAGTTCTCATGGTCAGAAGTAATACGGGAAGCCTGCCTAAATAGCTCAGTATTTTTACTAGTAGGTAGTGTGATCATGGGAGTTCTCACAGGTGAACATGGTTGGCAAGTTCTGAAACCCTTCACCCAAGATAACTTCTATGGGGTGTTAACTTTCTTTCTCTTAGATATGGGACTTGTCGCGGCTAAAAGAATTAAAGATTTACAAAAAACAGGTATTTTTCTCATCGCCTTTGCCATACTAATGCCCATCCTCAATGCTGGAATTGGTTTAGGTATTGCGAAATTAATTGGTATGTCCCAAGGAGATGGTTTACTTTTCTGCGTACTCTGTGCAAGTGCTTCTTACATTGCGGTACCAGCAGCGATGCGGTTAACAGTTCCCGAAGCAAACCCCAGTTTATATGTATCCACCGCCCTAGCAGTCACTTTCCCCTTTAATATTATCGTGGGTATTCCCTTGTATTTATACGGTATCCATTTATTCTGGGTGTGATTTTATGAATATAGTCAAACGTCTGGAAATTATTGCTAACTACGTGGAACTAGAGAAAATCTTACAGGCTTTAGAAAAGGCAGAAGTTCCCGGTTATACAGTCATTCGTGATGTCGCAGGTAAAAGTAGTCGAGGGGATGGTTCACACAATATGGCAATGACAATGTTAGATAATGTCTATATCATTGCCTTCTTTTCACCAGATAAGGTTACTGCTGTCACGAACAATATTCAACCCATCTTAAATAAATTTGGTGGTAGCTGCTTTATCTCCGATGCCATGGAATTAAATACGACAAAATGTAGTAGTTAACTCTGTCAATTGAGAGAAGTCAAAACCAGGAATCTGAAAAATATTACCAATGACATAGAACAAGTACTATTTCACCTATTTACAATTAATTGAGAATCTTTGACAAAAAAAGAGATAATTATAATTATGTGTTGGCTGTGAGGAAAATTGCTTCAGGCATGATTTCACAGGAGGTCAAAATGGGTCGTCTACTTTACGAAAATTCCTTATCTTACCAAGGCTATCTCATCATTCCCTTTGTCTACGGAAAAGCCAATGGTCATGAAATTTACTCCTATAAACTGTTATCAGCTATGGGGTATGCCAGTAAATTTCACAAGGCAGAGAATCCCGCAGAAATCTATGGTAGTAGTATTGATAACATCGTGAAAATTGCCCAGGAACACATTAATCAGTGGGGAGAGTCCACAGGCAAAGAAGATTATTTTCAGTTGCGTTATATCTATCGTCACAACTTAATTGTTGTCTACCAGGAAGCTGGTAAATATTTTTACGACCACTACCCGCCAGATTCACTGAATAATGTCGCCGCACCCAAGATATTTACATCGGAGTTTGATTGTATCAGTTGGATTAAGCAGGGATTGGATGGGTTACATGTCAGACGTACTTGGGTAATGGGGAATGGGTAGGGAGTAATGAGTAAGGAGTAATGAGTAATCGGAAAATTCCCTTTTCCCCTGCTCCCTGCTCCCTGACTCCTTTCCCGACTACTTCATGTCATACCCAAACAGATTGGGGTTAACTTCTCCCAAATTTAAATCTGCTAAACCATATTCTGCCCAGCGTTTATCCACGATCGCCGCCATTTCTGGGTCAGATTCTAGGGTAGCACCCCATTCATGTTCTGTTTCTGGGGGCATTTTTGTTGTGGCATCTATACCCATTCTCCCACCTAAGCCCAGTTTCTCACTGGCAAAATCCAGGGTATCAAAGGGTGTATTGGGTAAAATGAACACATCTCTGGTGGGATCTACCTTAGAACTAATTGCCCAAACCACTTGACGCGGGTCACGGATATTAATATCTTTATCCACGACAATGACAAATTTCGTGTAGGTAAATTGGGGTAAAGCGCTCCAAAAAGCTAAAGCTGCCCGTCGTGCCTGTCCAGGATAAGCTTTATCTATGGAAATAATCGCCGCTTTATAACTCAGAGCTTCCATAGGTAGGAAGAAATCCACAATCTCAGAAACTTGTTGCCGCAGAATTGGGGTGTAGATACGATTGAGAGCGATCGCCATCATCGCTTCTTCCTTGGGTGGACGACCACTAAACGTAGTTAAATATACCGGGTCTTTGCGATGGGTCATACATTGGAAGCGAACCAGGGGGGAATCTTCCACACCACCGTAATAGCCCATATGGTCGCCAAATGGTCCATCTGGCAGGACTTCTCCTGGGGTAATAGTCCCTTCTAGGACAAATTCTGCATCCGCAGGCACTTCCAAATCTACGGTTTTACACTTAGCTAATTGAACTCCCGAACCTCCGTATAAACCCGCAAACAACCATTCCGACAAATCCACAGGAATTGGTGTGGCAGCTGCCATAATAATTAATGGGTCTACACCCAGGGCGATCGCCACTTCTAATTTTTTGCCCTGCTCCGCAGCTTTGCGTAAATGTCTAGCTCCACCCCGCACCGATAACCAATGTACGGTCATTGTGGTGGAAGATTGCAGTTGTAAGCGATACACACCGACATTCGGCGTACCTGTCTCACAATCCCTAGTAATCACTAATCCTAGGGTGATAATCTTACCCGCATCGCCAGGATAGGGACGTATTAAAGGCAACTTATTTAAATCTAAATTTTCTCCCTGAACCACCACCTGCTGACAAGGAGGGAAAAAATCTCGACCAGGTTTAGCTTTCAGAACATCAAATAAAACCTTACCAAAATCTATCGCCTGGGAAATTTTCTTCGGTGGTTTGGGTTGCTGCAACATTGCCAACTTTTTCCCCAAGTCTTCCAACTCCTGGGGATGCTCCATATTCATTGCCCAGCATATCCGCTCTACTGTACCCATCAAGTTGACAGCAACGGGGAAATCAGCACCCTTGACATTTTCAAATAATAATCCTGGACCACCCTGTTGCAGCATACGGTTAGAAATCTCGGCAATTTCTAAATCTGGGTCAACAAGGGCAGAAATTCGCCGTAATTGTCCCCTTTCTTCCAATAATTTAATAAATCCGCGTAAATCTCTCATAGTTTAGGTAATTGGTTTGATAACAAAACACTCTTCCCCCTTGTTGCTTGTCATACTATTTCACAAAAATTATCCAACATATTTATATGCTGTAACCCTTGTAAAATCAGTATTTTTCAATTACGTAGCTGGCTCTTCGCTCTCAAAATATTACGAATTACAAATTACGTTAGCGAAGCTCTCCCGTTAGCGTAGCTCTCCCGAAGGGAGCAGGGAGCATTACGAATTACGAATTACCATCACCCCCTTCTCTCATCAAAAAAGGGGATATGAAAATATCCCCCAATTCGATAGACAAATCTTGATAACTATTTAGAGAATGGGAGTAAATTGTGGCTTTTCAGGTACTGTTGCGTACTCAGACACAATTTGTCTAAATTCGTCACCGTCAATGGTTTCTTTCTCAATCAACAAATCCACTAGGCGATCGGTGACAGAGCGGTGTTCTCGCATGATTTTCTTGGCGTTTTCGTAGCACTCTTCCACGATCGCGCGCACTTGAGCATCAATACGGGAAGCAATAGAGTCGGAATAATCGGAACGAGTTGTCCAATCACGACCAAGGAATACTTCACCACTCTGACTTTCCAAGGAAACGGGACCTAAATCAGACATCCCGAAACGAGTCACCATTTGGCGTGCCATTCCAGAAACCTGTTGCAAGTCTCCACCAGCACCAGTAGTTACTTCCGCACGACCGAAAACTATATCTTCTGCCGCACGACCACCCAAAGCGCCTGTAATCCTTGCCTTGAGTTGGGAACGGGTGATTAATCCTTGCTCCTCATTGGGGGTGAACCAGGTCAAACCTTGAGCTTGTCCACGGGGAATCAGGGTAACTTTTTGTACTGGGTCGTGGTCTTTTAACAGAGTTCCTACGAGGGCGTGACCAACTTCATGGTAGGCAATTAAACGCTTACTCTTGCTATCAACCAGGGGTGTACCTTCCATCCCAGCAACTACTCTATCAACCGCATCATCGATTTCTGAGAGAGTAATTCCTTCCTTGCGACGACGAGCAGTTAGAATTGCCGCTTCGTTGAGTAAGTTGGCTAAATCTGCACCAGTAAAACCAGGAGTCCGACGGGCGATCGCCTCCAGGGACACACCGGGGTCTAATTTCTTATTCCGTGCATGGACTTTCAGAACTTCCAAACGACCTTTGATATCCGGTGCATCAACTGTTACCTGTCTGTCGAAACGACCAGGACGCAGAAGGGCTGCATCTAGGACATCGGGGCGGTTAGTTGCGGCAATAATGATAATTCCGGTGTTACCTTCAAAACCATCCATCTCCGTCAGTAATTGGTTGAGGGTTTGTTCCCGCTCATCATTACCACCACCAATTCCTGCACCCCGTTGTCTACCAACAGCGTCAATTTCATCAATGAAGATAATACAAGGAGCGTTATCCTTGGCTTTTTTAAACAAGTCACGGACACGGGAAGCACCCACACCCACAAACATTTCCACAAACTCAGAACCGGAGATACTGAAAAATGGTACACCTGCTTCCCCGGCGATCGCCTTCGCAAGTAAGGTTTTACCAGTTCCAGGAGGTCCCACCAGTAATACACCCTTGGGAATTCTCGCACCCACAGCAGTAAATTTCTCTGGCTGTTTCAGAAAAGTCACCACTTCTTGTAGTTCTTCCTTCGCTTCCTCAATTCCAGCTACATCATCAAACTTCACCCCAGTTTTCGCTTCCATTTGGAAACGCGCTTTGGATTTGCCGAAGTTCATCGCTTGTCCTGGTCCACCAGGTAAATTGCTGGAGCGACGGAACAAAAAGAATAAACCAGTAATCAATAGTACGGGGAAGACGAGATTACCCAACAAACCCCAAATTGCCCCATCATTACGCATGGGATGAGCATCAAAGCTAATATTTTTTTCTTTCAGCTTAGTAATTAATTCTGGAGCATTAATTGGTAGATCTACCCGTACCCGTTGGATGCGGTTGTCAAGCTCTGGATCTACAGCTTCAATAATTGCTGTTTTACCACCTTCATACAAATCTACGCTTCTAATCCGATTAGCATCCAGATATTCCAGAAAACGACCGTAAGTCATCCGTGAATTAGCAGCATTTCTGGTCATCTCTGCTGGAGCATTCGCAAACGCTCCCTGCCAAAAGAAAAAGCCAATTACCAAAGCTGGCAATGTCCAGAGTACCGCGACTCTCCAGGAGAATTTCATTTTAATTTGCCTCTAGATACCGATAGAACTATGTAAAGGTTGAAGTTTTCTGAGATTTCAGGCAAAATCCCAAAATCTAGACCTCTTCCTGCTTTTGCTGACCATTGAGCCAGTAAACGGATATTTATAAATCCATTTTGTTTAATCTAATGTCTAGTATGGTTCGTCCTTGAGCAAACTGCATTACGACAAATCCCTACTTTCAACAAGAATCTTAATTAAATTTAACTTAATTTTAAGACAAAACACTAGGAAAAGTGAAAATCAGAATTTGGGAATAGCAATGGTTATTCCCTGACACCTTCATTTCCCGCAGTTTTCAGTCTCCAAGAAATGCACACCAAACACCTTGGCAAAGCTGAGAGCGACATCTTCCCGGACTTGCTCTATATGAATATCAGGCAGCCATTCAGCTAAACTTGCCACAGGTTTATCGGCAATACCACAGGGAACTATCTGCTGAAAACCTCTCATATTGGGGCAAACGTTTAATGCAAAGCCATGCATGGTAATCCAGCGACTGACTTTGATGCCGATCGCCGCCACTTTCTTGCCTTCAACCCAGACTCCAGTAAAACCGGCAACGCGCTCCCCTTGTAAACCGTAAATACTCAGAAGCAGGATTAAAACTTCCTCTAGTTGCCGAAGGTACCAATGTAAATCTTGCTGATGACGACGTAAATTTAAAATTGGATAACCAACTAGTTGCCCTGGACAATGGTAAGTCACTTCTCCACCTCGCTCAATCCTGTGGACTTCATAGTCTGTTTGTTGGGGGTCAAATTTCAAGAAATCTAGGGTTGCACCTTGCCCCAGGGTATAGACGCTTGGGTGTTCTAGGAGAATTAGTACATCCTCCAACTGCGGATTTTGAACACGTTCTGCCAATAGCGATCGCTGCCACTCCAGGGCTTCTAAGTAAGGTGTCACACCCCGCTTGTATAGCAAACACCTCGGATTTTCGGTTTTGTGACTGTACATCATAGGAAGAGGGAATGGGAAAGGGGAAAGGGAAATAAGCTACCGACATAAGCTTCAGTTTCTTCGTGAAACTGCACAGAATTAAACCCCTGCCCGATTTCGAGAATGGGGTGGGGTTATTTTTTCTATGCAGCTTCATATTAATTTGGTCTGAACTCTCAGCCATCGGAGTAAACAAATTTCAAGCAATGCAAAGGATTTTAAAGGAAAGTAACAGGAATAGGTTTTGTAAAATACAAAATGCTAGTTTAATGCTAGTTTGAATATATAACCTCAATGGTGTTGGGAGGAATTCTCTACAATAACCATCAAGCCAAGAAAATCAAAATGTATCCACTGGCTGATGACCCGGAAGTTAAAGTTGTTCGTATCCAATCAAAATAGATAGTTTTTTTGGGAAGGAAAAAGAAAATCAGGACATAGGATATCTCAGAATGGATAGTGGATAGTAAACCATCTTAGGTAGTGATTGAGTAGAGGTTAGTAGTTAAATAGACATTTTTTTCTGGTGTTTCTCTATCAATAAGAAATAGCCAGTAGTTAGCTATTAGCAGTAAATCCACAAACTATCTGTTGCCTTAACTTGATACAAAGGCTTGTCAGGGGAACATCTTAAAGATAATCCTAAGGATTGACTCCGACAGCAGTTATAGCCCTTACCGCAATTTCTTTTCTCCAAACTAAAATTCACATAAAATATTGAGCGGGAGAGTTTACATGAAGCTTGTCATCCACGGTAAAAACATTGAAATCACCGATGCAATCCGAGAATATGTGCATCACAAGATTGAGAAGGCGGTGAGTCATTTTCAAAACATCACGAATGAAGTGGATGTGCATCTGAGCGTAGCTCGCAACCCCCGAATAACTCCCAGGCAAGCGGCAGAAGTCACGATTTTTGCCAACGGAAATGTTATCCGTGCCGAGGAAAGCAGCGAGAACTTATACGCCAGCATTGATTTAGTTGCAGATAAAATCGCTCGACAATTACGCAAATATAAAGAACGTCGTCAAGATAAGAAAACTCAAGCCCCAGCAACCATAGAAGGTATAGTACAACCTGCGGTGGTGACAGATTTAATTGGCGATCGCACTCCCGAATTACCCAATGAGGTGGTGCGTACCAAATATTTTGCCATGCCACCCATGACCCTAGATGAGGCGTTAGAACAGTTACAACTAGTGGGACATGATTTTTATATGTTCCGCAATATTGAAACCGGGGAAATTAACGTTATTTACGAACGCAACCACGGCGGTTATGGAGTTCTACAACCTCGCAATAACAACGGTCATAGCAATGGTCATAGTAACAATGGTCATGCCAATAGTAAAGGGAACCAGATGCATATTGTGCATTAGGTGATGGGTAATGGGTAATGGAGAGATAACTATCTATTCCCTACCCCCTATCCCCTATAGCTACATACTTTGGATTGTTTTCAATGCTTCTTCAACGTGTCCTTTGAAGTTAAGCATGGAATCAAATACATATTGCACCACACCTTTGCCGTCAATCACGTAGGTAACACGACCAGGAAACAAACCAAGTATGGCAGTTGCTCCATATTGTTTGCGCACCTGGTCACCTTTATCGCTTAATAGGATAAAGGGTAACTGGTATTTGGCGGCAAATTTTTGGTGAGATTCTGGGGAATCGCTACTCACACCCACCACCTCTGCACCCGCAGCTTTAAAGACTTCGTATTGATCACGAAAAGCACAGGATTCTGCGGTACATCCGGGGGTATCATCCTTAGGATAAAAGTATAAAACTAGTGACTTCCCTTGAAAGTCCCCTAAGCTCACCGTGGAACCATTTTGAGAGGGAAGAGTAAAATTTGGAGCGCGATCGCCAATTTTCACAGCCATAAATTAAAATCCACCCAAGATAATTGCAATATTACTTAACAAAATTTTAACAGTGTTTGGTGATAGGTTTGACAGGAAAATATCTGATTCCTCCTTGAACTTAGCTCACAACAAGCATTCCCAAAAATAAATATGCGCTTAACCTCCCTAGATATTTTTCGTGGCATAACCATTGCAGGTATGATACTTGTGAATATGGCAAGTATTGCAGAACCCAATGTTTACCCCGCATTGTTGCACGCAGAATGGCATGGTTGCACCCTTGCAGACTTAGTTTTTCCCTTCTTTCTCTTCATCGTCGGTGTTGCTATGAGTTTTTCTCTCTCCAAATACACCAACGAAAATCAAGTTCCCACCGAAGTATATGGCAAAGTTTTGCGTCGTGTGGCAATTCTCTTTTTATTAGGTTTATTCCTGAATGGATTTTGGAATAAGGGAATATGGACATTTGATTTGAGTAGCATCCGGATTATGGGGGTGCTACAACGTATCAGTTTGTCATACCTCTTCGCTAGCCTTGTAGTACTAATTCTCCCGACCAAATTACAATGGGTCAAGGCAATATCATTACTCATTGTTTACTGGTTATTAATGATGTATTTCCCCGTTCCGGAATATGGTGCGGGTGTTTTAACCAGGGAAGGAAATTTCGGGGCATTTTTCGACCGTTTAATTATTCCCAAAGCACATCTATATAAAGGTGATGGGTTTAACTTTTTAGGTGATCCAGAAGGATTATTTGGCACAATTTCCGCAACAGTTAGTGTTTTAGCTGGCTATTTTACAGGTCAATGGATACGCAAAGAGCCAGTACAATCACGCACTACTATCGGGTTAGCATTATTTGGTATTGGTTGCTTAATTCTCGGCTGGATATGGGGTTGGCAGTTCCCGATTAACAAAAAAATCTGGACAAGCTCCTATGTCATATTTACCACGGGATGGGCATTGTTACTGCTAGCAGGTTGTTACGAAGTTGTAGAAGTCCGACGGTGGCGCAAGTGGGGTAAACCCTTTGAAGTGATGGGAATGAACGCGATCGCCCTGTTTGTCGCTTCAGTTTTACTGATTAAAATCCTAGTCAGAACCAAAATCGGTACCCCAGACAAAGCACTCACGACCTACGAATGGATCTATCAAAATATCTTTGCATCTTGGGCAGGAGCAGTCAACGGTTCCTTAATTTTTGCCATTGCAACGGTAGGGTTGTGGATGGGAGTCGCTTACATCATGTACAATCGCGGCTGGCTGATTAAAGTATAAAACTTGTCAAACTCACATGAATGAAAAAGCACCCCCCAAAATCGGAGAGCGCTTTTTCTCAAACCTACTTAGTTAAAACCCTTGAAGCGGATGATTAACCATTGATAGCGGGAGCAGACAGAGCAACAGGAGCTTCAGCGCCAGCAGCTAAGTCTAAGGGGAAGTTGTGAGCGTTACGCTCGTGCATTACTTCCATACCCAGGTTAGAACGGTTAACGATGTCAGCCCAGGTGTTGATAACACGACCTTGAGAGTCAATTACAGACTGGTTGAAGTTGAAACCGTTGAGGTTGAACGCCATGGTGCTTACGCCCAGTGCGGTGAACCAAATACCTACTACAGGCCAAGCTGCTAAGAAGAAGTGCAAGCTGCGGCTGTTGTTGAAGGAAGCGTATTGGAAAATCAAGCGACCGAAGTAACCGTGAGCAGCAACGATGTTGTAGGTTTCTTCTTCTTGACCGAATTTGTAACCGTAGTTTTGAGATTCGGTTTCGGTGGTTTCACGCACCAAGGAAGAGGTTACCAAAGAACCGTGCATTGCGCTGAATAAGCTACCGCCGAATACACCTGCTACACCTAACATGTGGAAGGGGTGCATCAAAATGTTGTGCTCTGCTTGGAACACGAACATGAAGTTGAATGTACCGGAAATACCCAAGGGCATACCATCAGAGAAGGAACCTTGTCCGATGGGGTAAATCAAGAATACTGCGGTTGCTGCGGATACGGGTGCAGAGTATGCAACACAAATCCAAGGACGCATACCTAGACGGTAGGACAATTCCCACTGACGACCCATGTAGCAGAATACGCCAATCAGGAAGTGGAATACTACCAACTGGTAAGGACCACCGTTGTACAACCACTCATCTAAGGAAGCCGCTTCCCAGATGGGGTAGAAGTGAAGACCAATTGCGTTGGAGGAAGGAACAACTGCACCTGAGATGATGTTGTTTCCGTAGATTAAGGAACCTGCTACGGGTTCACGGATTCCGTCGATGTCTACTGGAGGCGCTGCTACAAATGCAATGATGAAGCAGGTGGTTGCTGCCAACAGGGTAGGAATCATCAGTACGCCGAACCAACCGATGTAAATCCGGTTGTCGGTGCTGGTGATCCAGTCGCAGAACCGTGCCCATACGTTGGCGCTTTCGCGTCTTTGTAAGGTTGTGGTCATGGTTTTATGATTGCTTTGGATGTATTACGTAGGTTTGATTGCCTACTTGTTATTACCTTAACGACTATATTGAGTTTTGTAAACAAAATTTACTTAATTTTTAGAAATGTCTTGTATATGTTTTAGTTATGAGTGGAGAACGCTTGCCGTGAGCGACTTGTAAGGAGCGAAGTCGAGGTGAGTAGAACAAGTTACGGAGAAGAAGTTAAGACTTTCCCCTTCTCCATAGTCATATCAACCGGGGGGCCAAGCCATCTGACGACCTCCGAGGATGTGTAGATGCAGGTGGTAAACGGTTTGTCCTCCATCCTCACCAGTGTTGATAACAACCCGATAACCGTTATCTAACCCTGCTTCCTGGGCAACGCGCTTAACAATCATTAATAAATGCCCAAGGATTTTATGGTCTTCAGGTTCTGCGTCAGCGAGTTTTGGTATGGGTTTTTTGGGAATAACGAGGATATGAACTGGTGCTTGGGGGTGGATATCGCGGAATGCTAGGGCTAATTCGTCTTCGTAGACAATATCTGCGGGGATTTCCTTGCGGATGATTTTACTGAAAATTGTGTCTTGGGTGGTCATTATATTGTTTGTTATTCGTCAATTGTCAATGATAGGACGGATAATCAATACAATTCAGATAGTTTCTGCTTTTAATTTAGTGTTTAATCCTAGAATCCCCACCCTGAGGGGTCGGGATTCCCGCGATACGCTGGAAGTATAATTAAACTATTGCTGCTGTCAACTTAATTTCAAAAATTCTCTCAATCACATCTTCCACAACTTTATCGGGAGTGGAAGCACCAGAGGTGATACCGACCACTATTTTACCTTGGGGCAACCAATTATCTGCAATTGCAAGATTGCCACTTAATGGACGATGTTCAATGGTATTCTCTGAGAGAATTCTGCCTACACTATCAATATGAAAAGAAGGTACACCTTTTTCGATTGCCATTTCTTGTAAATGGGTAGTATTTGATGAATTAAATCCTCCAATTACCACCATTAAATCTAATTTTTCTTCCAATAATCCATACATAGCATCTTGCCGTTCTTGGGTAGCATCACAGATGGTATTAAAGCTTTGGAAATGTTCATTTAATTCTGTTGGACCATACTTTTTCATCATGGTCAGTTCAAATAATTTACCAATTTGTTCGGTTTCACCCTTCAACATGGTAGTTTGATTAGCGATACCGATGCGTTCCAAGTCCCTATCAGGGTCAAAACCTGATGAGCAAGCTTTGCTAAATTTAGTCAGAAACTCTTGGCGATCGCCACCGTTAATAATGTAATTCGCCACATATTCTGCTTGGGACATATTCAAGAGAATAAGATATTTCCCAGCAAAGGAACTGGTAGCTACAGTCTCTTCATGGTTATATTTGCCATGGATAATCGAAGTATATTCCCGTTTTTTATGTTTTTCGACGGTGTTCCAAACCTTAGATACCCAAGGGCAAGTTGTATCAACAATGGTACAACCTTTCTCATTTAGTACTTGCATCTCTTGAACGCTAGCACCAAAGGCAGGTAATATTACCACATCACCAGTTCCCACCACAGAAAAATCTTTGTTGCCTTGGTCAACAGGAATAAAATCTACCTGCATTTCCACTAGACGTTGATTGACTGAAGGATTATGAATGATTTCGTTAGTAATCCAAATTTTTTCCGTGGGGAAATGGGTACGAGTTTCGTATGCCATAGCCACAGCCCGCTCTACACCCCAACAAAAACCAAAGGCTTGAGCTAAACGGATAGTAACATCACCACGGGTTAAAGTGTAATTATTATCACGAATTTGTTGAATTAATTTACTTTGATATTCTGACTCTAACTGACTGGCAACTTCGGCTTGATGACCAAAACCTTTGCGATGATAGTTGTCGGAATGTTGTAGCGACCGTTTAAAAGCTTTTGTATCCATTGTATCCATGGCTTTTAGTTAAAAAACTCCTCTGTCCCATTTTCTCTCGACGGGACGCTTTTCTCCAATGTTAGGTCAAAGGAATTAGAAATGGATGATAGGGGATGGATAGTAAGTAATGCAATAGTTTTGGATTGGAGAAGGTTCTAAAGCCGAAGCTTTACCTATGACACTATTTTAGTTGTGTCAGTTCCGCGAAGGGGAAGGGGGAAGGGAGCAGGGGGAGAAAGAGTTTGAGCCTTATTTACTTTTCTTCACATATTTTAGTTGGCGTTGCACCGATTTACTTACTTCTTACTCCTTACTCCTTACTCCTTACTTCTTACTCCTTACTTCTTACTCCTTACTCCCTAATTCCATTTGACTGTATAACTGAAGAGCAGAACTCCAAACTAGATACCCTTGGGGACTCAGGTGTAAACCATCGGTTGTCAATTCTGGACGGAGGTTTCCCTGATTATTGACAAATAAAGGGTGTAAATCGAGGTATTTAACTCCTTGCTCAGTGGCGATCGCCTGAATTTTGCGGTTGAGTTGACGAATCCGACTGTTGGGAATTGCCAAAAGTTTATCCCGTCCTTCCCATGTAGCGTTTTCTGAGGCATGGGGTAAAATCGACTGGATGACAATTTGGGTGTCTGGATGCATCTGTCGCAGTTCCGCCATAATTTGCTGATAATTTTCTAAAATCACCTGATCACTGATACCGCGAATTAGGTCATTTATACCTATCATCACAAAGATAATCTTTGGTTGAGTTTGGTCAAATAAATTAAGTCTTTTTAATAAACCGCCACTACTTTCCCCGGAAATTCCCTGATTTAACCAATTTTTACTTTCTGGGAGCAATTCTAGAGGGAACCACAAACTTAGGGAGTCTCCTGCCAGAATACTTAAATTGGGTGGACGTTTCTCTGCGGCAATTTTTGCTTCCTGCTTGAGAACATCCAACCATTGTTGGTAATTTAATTGATGTTTTTTTACTTGTGTTGTGGGGTTTGTCTGGTTTTGACTTTTAATGCTGGTGATACCAAAAAAAGCGGTCAGACCTTGTTGCCGAGAAAGCAACAGAATAACCGCTAATATGAGTATGCCGTTACTCAGCAGTGATAGCACTGCCCATTTGGGAAGGGTGTTTGCAGAAGTTGACACGAGTAGCGAATTTAACTCAACCTTTTGAATCAGATTGTAAATCGCCTGGGAGAAAAAAGTAAGGGAAAGATGAAAGGAAGATAAGGGGTAAATCACAAATCACTTTCTATTCCCCATTACCTATTACCTATTTCCCAATGGAAATGCGATCGCCAAATTCTTCGTTATAAGCTTCTTCACCATGTTCGTTGATATCGAGTCCTTGCAGTTCTTCTTCTTCTTTAACTCGCAAACCAATGGTGACATCAAGAATTTTCAGAATTACCCATGTCCCAGCAGCTGCAACAATGTAAGCTGTGGCGATCGCGGCTAATTCGATGAGTAATTCCTGGGGGTTGCCGTAGAGCAAACCATTTTTGGCTCCAGGGTTAATGGTGGTTGTCGCAAACACACCAGTGAGAATTGCCCCAATTGTCCCACCCACACCATGGACTGGGTAGGTATCAAGAGCATCGTCTACGGTGACTTTATGCTTGAAGCTGACAGCATAGAAACAAACGAAGGCAGTAATACTACCGATTAAAATCGCTGCTACCGCCGTCACAAAACCCGCAGCAGGGGTAATTCCCACTAAACCTGCAACCGCTCCAGTTGCGGCACCGACTGCCGTAGGTTTGCCACGGAGAACTTTTTCTAGGATTAACCAGGTTAGTGTAGCGGCTGCGGCGGAAGTATTAGTATTAACAAAGGCTGCTACTGCCAAGTTATTGGCTTCCAGAGCGCTACCAGCATTAAAACCAAACCAACCGAACCACAATAGACCAGCGCCGAGTAAAATAAATGGCACGTTGTGGGGGGGACTTAAACGATCGGGATAGGTTTTCCGGGGTCCAAGATAGATTGCTGCTACCAGTGCGGAGACACCGGAACTGATATGTACAACCGTACCACCAGCGAAGTCTAGAGCGCCAAGACCACCTGTCAAACCGAGAAATCCACCTTGACCCCATACCATGTGTGCTAGGGGACTATAAATGAAAGTTGACCACAATAAGACAAATAGGGAATAGGCAGTAAAGTTCATCCGCTCGGCGATCGCCCCTGATATTAATGCTGGGGTAATAATCGCAAACATCCCCTGATAAACCATAAATGCTTGGTGGGGTATTTTGGCTGCATAGTCGCTGGTTTCAAAACCCACACCATTTAAACCCAACCACTGTAAACCACCAATAAACGCATTGCCGGGAGCAAATGCCAAACTATATCCCCACAATACCCAGGTTGTCCCCACTATTCCCATCAGAACAAAACTCATCATCAGGGTGTTCAGGACATTGCGCGATCGCACAAACCCACCATAGAAAAATGCCAATCCTGGTGTCATTAATAATACCAGTGCCGCCGATATAAGCACAAATGCCGTTGAACCAGGTTCTGCGGGAGGCGGTGTTTTTGCTGCCTCAGCCAAAGCCCCAGCCATGGGAAAACCGCCCATCATCACTAGAGCGATGGCTGTTACTTGCATAAATTTCTTCCACACTTCTTTTTGTCTCTCTATACCAAGATGTTTCTTTGTAACTACAATATAATGAGTATTCTTTTATACTTTTTCTGTATTCGGATATACTCAAATACTTTTTTGTTTTATCTCAAGCCCACTGTATTAACTTTCGACAAAATCAATGGCAGAATTTTCCATGGAAACGCCCTGAAAGCTTTTCCGGATAAGCAATTGTACGGACACTATATGGGCTGTTGTTTGGTTGAGGCTTGAACGCAAAATTAATGTAAGCATCATAGAGCATACAATAGGTATATGATACATTAGCTCTATGAATAGATGTAAATATTGCATAATTTATTCATAAATAGTGCATTTAAATAGGAAAAGAGTGGCTATCATGGCAAACCACTCTTCAAAACAAGCTTTAAATTTAGTAGACTCAACTTTCCTTTTTACAGGCTTTTAGAAATATTGCTAGATGAGGGGAAAGAAGAATTGTCACCATCGACATAATCTGTATAGCTATTGTCCTTGAGGAATCCACTGTAAGCTTCCATACCGTGTTCGGCAATATCCAAGCCTTCGATTTCTTCCTGACGAGATACTCGAATTCCTAAAGTGGCTTTAAGTAGCAACCAAGCACAGGCACTAAATAGGACTGTAAAGCCGCCAACGGAAAGAATACCAATACATTGGGTAATTAATGATTGGATTCCGCCTGTAGTCAGTAAGCCACTGGGACCAACGGGTTTACCAGCTAAATCGAATAACCAGGAGTATTTACCAGGACCAACAGCAAACAAACCAACGGCAAAAGTACCCCATGTACCACAAACGAGGTGGACGGAAATTGCTCCCACGGGGTCATCAATTCTCAGTTTGTCGATAAACACCACAGAGAAGACGACGATAATCCCAGCAATCAAACCAATAAACGCCGCACTACCGACACTGACGACAGAACAACCAGCTGTCACAGCAACCAAACCAGCCAGAATCCCGTTAATAATCATCGACAGGTCAGGTTTACCCAGGTAGAACCAAGCTGTTACGGTAGCTGCCACACCACCGACTGCTCCTGCCATATTAGTAGTCAGGGCGATATGGCTAATTGCACCGGGGTCTGCTGCCATCACAGAACCGGGGTTAAAACCAAACCAACCCAACCAAAGAATTAAACAACCCAGGGTGGCAATGCTCATGTTGTGCCCAGGGATGGCATTAATTTGTTTATCTTGATATTTACCAATACGTGGTCCAAGAATTGCTGCACCCATCAGTGCTGCCCAACCCCCAACGGAGTGAACCACTGTGGAACCAGCAAAATCATAAAAACCCATCCCAGATAACCAACCACCACCCCAAATCCAGTGTCCGGTGATGGGATAGGCAATACCAACTAACAATAAACTGAAGATGATAAAGTCAACGAATTTAATCCGCTCTGCGACTGCTCCGGAAACGATGGTAGCAGCAGTTCCGGCAAATGCTAGTTGGAATAAGAACTTGGCTGCTAAGGGGACACCTGTCCAGTTGAGAGCATCAAAAACACCATCGTATTTTTCACCGATCGCCGGACTATTATCTGCTCCATTCAACAGGAATCCAGATAAACCAACGAAGGGGTTCCCGTCCCCAAACATCAAGCCAAACCCAATTACCCAAAAGGCAATACTGGCTAGAGCAAAAACAATTAGGTTTTTAGAAAGTACGTTAACAGCATTTTTCTGCCGACAAAAACCGGTTTCTAACATACAGAAACCAGCGTTCATAAAGATGACTAGGAAAGCCGCGATCGCCACCCATAATGTATCAAGAGCTACTTTTAATTCACTGGTGCTGGGTCCTGGAGATGCTGGGGTTTGAGCAACTGCTGTATAACTCCAAGCTAGAACAATCAATACTGCTATAGGGAAACAAGCTTGCCAGCTAGGAGATAATTTTCGCAATTTTTGAGTCCCGATTTTCAACCAATTTCCTAAGGTTGTTGATGGTTCTCGATACTTACTTTTCCTATTCCTCGTTGGCATAATTTTTAGTACCATTTTCTCAACTATCCTCAGTCTCTATACGTACAGCACCAAAAGATACACACATCTCAACAGGTAACACACTGCGGTTGAGATAGCTTTGTAATCCGTTGCATAGGATTCACCGGCAACAAACTTACTAACTGAATCAATATCAACCTACTACAAAGCAAGGCTAGAGTTACACTGCCGTCCATAACATCTATTGCTTCTGAAATCCAGAGAGCTATGTATTTTTTGCAATTTATCTATTGTGTTAGTGAAATTTACACACCTTGATTCGTAGCTGATAAAATTCAGCATCTTCTACAAGACGTAATACTTAGAATCTTGTAAATAAACATTCGTGAATGCACTAGCAACATTTCGTTAGATTGTGTATTTTAGAACCCAGAAAGTCTGTATCTTCAAATACAGTTTTTTCAAGCCAAAGCAGATTTTTTCCTATTGCCAGCCAGTAATAAACCTCGAAAATGATTATTTTGACCGGAAATGTTGCATTTCCCTGACTTTCTCAGATGAGTATGAATTTTTAATAAAAAATTTATTTTTATTTTGAAAAGTAAAAAGTACGCATGTGACTTCAAAGTTGCGGTAAATTATCTGGAAAGGTAGATTTTGTAACCAAAGCAGCCGTTCTTAATTTTATTTATCAGCTAATTTTTACCATTCAATTCTGATGGGATACAAATATCACTTCGGAATTACATATTTACATTTGCTCTAGGTATTTTTTATAACCTAAATCTTCTAACTTAGTCTGTTTAGAGAGGACAGAATCACGAAGATTTTGGCGATAGTTTTGAACTTGTGCCAGTAAATCTAGATTATGAGTAGCAATAATTTGTACAGCTAGAAGCCCAGCATTTTTGGCATTACCAATGGCTACTGTTGCGACGGGGATACCTGCGGGCATTTGCACAATCGAATACAAAGAGTCTACTCCTTGGAGATGGCGAGTAGGGACAGGTACACCAATCACAGGTAAGGGAGTTAGGGAAGCCACCATTCCCGGAAGATGCGCCGCACCACCAGCACCAGCAATAATGACTTTGATGCCCCGTTGGTGAGCAGTTTGGGCATATTCCACCATCCTTTCTGGGGTGCGATGGGCACTCACGATAGCCACTTCACATTCCACAGAAAATTCTTCACATACAGCGATCGCCCCTTCCATAGTAGGCAAATCCGAATCACTGCCCATGATAATACCGATAACTGGAGCCATATTTTTTTGACTGAGGTGTAAAAATGAGTTTACCGGAAAAGCGTAAGCATTCCCCATTACTCCCTACTCCTTACTCCTTACTCCTTACTCATCCCTCATTCCCCATAACCTTCTATAATTAAGCCTGTTATGTCTGCAAATATTCAGCCTGTGACTACGACACCCCTATCCTCAAACACGTCCTTCGCCACTCAACGTCCTGATGCCCTAGGTAGGTTTGGGCGGTTTGGTGGTAAATATGTACCAGAAACTTTGATGCCTGCTTTGGCAGAGTTAGAAGCCGCTTACCAACAATATCGTCAGGAAGCAGGTTTTCAAGCTGAATTACAAGAATTACTCCGGGATTACGTCGGGCGCGCTACACCCCTATACTTTGCCGAACGTCTCACCGCCCATTATGCCCGTCCTGATGGCACAGGAGCGCAAATTTACTTAAAGCGCGAAGATTTAAATCATACCGGGGCACACAAAATTAATAATGCCCTAGGGCAGGTATTACTTGCCAAGCGTATGGGTAAACAGCGTATCATCGCGGAGACGGGAGCCGGACAGCACGGAGTTGCCACCGCTACGGTTTGCGCTCGCTTTGGCTTAGACTGTGTGATTTATATGGGTGTTCACGATATGGAACGCCAAGCTTTGAACGTTTTCCGAATGCGGTTAATGGGGGCGGAAGTACGCCCTGTGGCGGCGGGAACTGGTACACTCAAGGACGCGACATCTGAAGCCATCCGCGACTGGGTGACAAATGTCGAAAGCACCCATTATATTCTCGGTTCCGTTGCTGGTCCCCACCCCTACCCAATGATGGTGCGAGATTTTCATGCTGTGATTGGGCAAGAAACCCGCGCCCAAGCCCTGGAAAAATGGGGTGGGTTACCGGATATTCTCATGGCTTGTGTGGGTGGTGGCTCTAATGCTATGGGGCTATTTCACGAGTTTGTCAATGAACCTTCAGTACGTTTAATCGGTGTGGAGGCGGCAGGCTTAGGGGTAAATACAGATAAACACGCTGCCACCTTGACAAAAGGGCGAGTTGGTGTATTGCATGGAGCGATGAGCTACCTGTTGCAAGATGAAGATGGACAGGTGATTGAACCCCATTCTATCAGTGCTGGTTTAGATTATCCCGGTGTGGGACCAGAACACAGCTATTTTAAAGAGATGGGAAGAGCAGAGTATTATGGTGTGACTGATGAGGAAGCATTGGCTGCCTTCCAAAGATTATCGCGTTTAGAAGGGATTATTCCGGCTTTGGAAACTGCTCACGCGATCGCCTACCTAGAAACCCTCTGTCCCCAGTTAACGGGAAATCCTCGCCTGATTATCAACTGTTCTGGCAGAGGTGACAAGGATGTGCAGACTGTGGCGAAGTTTTTGAATCCTCAATAGGTAAAGTCTCAAGTCTCTGCCAAAAATGATAGAAATGCAATTTTTCAGAGAGAGCACCTTAACTCCCTCTGAATAGATTGCGACTAGATTATGATTTCAGTTAAGTACAGCTTTGACTCCAGGATAATCAGGGGGAGAGGTTTACCCCTAAGGAGCAACTAAGCTCTTCACAGAATTGACAATACCTCTTGTTTGATTCCGTAAATTGCGTACAGTTGTAATCACCGAGGGAATTTCCGCATAACCATGATTCACAACGGTATTCGCATTGGATAATCGCTGCTTATAGTTATCCTCACCAGCACCTAAATCAATATAGCTGATTCCCTGGGAAGACGCATATTCAAGAGTTTTCATCAGTAGAATCATTCCTGGAGAGTACTTATAGAAGTCCTGATTGTAACTACAAAATGAAGAATGAAATGCCGCATGGGAACGCATACCAAAATCCATTGCTGCTATTTCATCACCCACATATAAAACCGACAGCATACCTCCAAAATCTTTTGTTTGGGTAGCGTGTAGTTGTTCAACAATTTGAGTAATCCAAGCTATCTGAAAACGGTCATAAGTATTAATACGATTATAATACTCAGATTTCCATTTCATTAACAATTTCAATGCTGAAGTATCCGCAACATGGGATTCAAAACGAACCTTACCTACTTCTCGCTCAAATTTACGCAATTTTTTGATAGTTTTTTGAACCCAATTTGATTCCTGACTTTGTTGATTTACATAAGCATCATAGCCAGCAGATACATCAATTAAATAGGTGACTTCTTCCCTCATTTTATGGAATTGCTCCTCCCGAAGGAGTTGTTTTGGCATATTACAAAAGTTCCAAACCTTGAGGTTACAAGCTTCAACTAACTCTCGTACATCTAAATTAAAGCCTGATTTGAGTACTAATGTTTGATAGTCGGCAATTTCCCAAGCAATCGGTTGAGCAATGGGCCAATTCGTCTTCTCAAAAGGGAAAAATCCTACAATTTCACCGGCATTCTTGATAATCGCAACAGATACATTACTTCTCACCTTAGCAACCATTGATGTGTATTCTGAAGAGAAATAAGGACTATACAAAAGGGGATTATTTTTTTGTAAATCTGACCATGCGAATAGATGTTCTGCTGTAAGTTTATCCGCAGAAATAACTTGAATATTCATAGTAATAAATAATGGCGCTACGTTTAGGGAATTACTGTAAACAGTATAAGAGTTAACTATTTTCTTTTTGGTAAAGTTGTAATGTAGTTTTCCGTATTATTTGGCACATTAAATTAAAGTAAATATAAATAAAGTATTTCACCTTCGTGATAGTTACTAGAGGCAATCACAATCATAGATTTATATCTATAATTTTCGCATTTAAATTTTGCTAGTACGTATTTTGTACGGGCATTCGGTGCGCTATAAAACACGTACTAACACACCCTGCTAGCGTGACAAGACTAAAATGTTGTAACAATAAATGTTTGTAGTTGCGCTTTAGCGCCTTTTAGAAATCTAATGCATTATTTTATCTGTGTCAGTCCACCAGAATAGGAAATTTATTTCAAATATTAAATTATTATTATCAGAGAATATTGGAAAAGTTTTTGAAGGTATGATTATCCACTCTATAGACGTTTCTGTGGTTTCCCGTAGGATGTAGAGTTTTACGAAACGTTCCTCAGCATGACACCTAACACGGTTTGTGATTTAGCACCTTCTCAACTCGAAATCACATGGGTATTCTCATAGCTACCTATTGAAATAAAATAATCCTCTAAGGTTTACCCCAGAGGACTATCTTATATATGGTATTTGTTTGGTAGATGATGACAAAATGTTATGTCGAATATACATTCAAGTCTATTCCCTGTAATCAAAGACTTGCTAATTATGCAGAAATTACACCAAATGACTGGAGATAATTAAAATGACAGTCAAAACTTCTATCGCAGTTGCCACTTTTCTTACGCAGTAACTAAAGTTTTAACAGAATTGAGCATTTCCATGCTACGATTTCGCAAATTGCGCACTGTTGTAATCACTGATGGTATTTCTATATAACCATGGCATATGGTAATTGAATTATTTGCCACCCGCTCTTTATAGTTATCAGTTCCGGCACCAATGTCAATATGTTTCATTCCTTGGGAAGCAACATATTCAATAATTTTTAACTGCAAAATCATCCCTGGTGAATATTTGTAGAAATCTTGATTATAAATACTAAACCAGGAGTGTAAGACAGAAGGGGTACGCATACCAAATTCTATTCCAGCAACTTGATCGCCTATATATAATGCTGAGAGCATACCCTCAAATCTTTCATTTCGGGTAGCATAGACTTTCTCGACTACTTGTTTTAACCAATCTATCTGAAAACGATCATAGGTGTTCATACGAGCATATTGCTCAGATTTCCAACGCATCATTAAATTGAGAACTGACTCATCATCAAGTTGGGGTACAAAGCGAATTTCACCGAGATCTCGCTCTACCTTTCGCATCATTTTAATGGTTTTTTTTATCCAGTCGGAGCGCAGATTCCGCTCTTCTATATAGGAATCATACCCGGCGGATACATCAATTATATAAGATGGTTCTTCCCTTAATTTATGGAATTGCTGTTCAGGTAAGATAGTATTGGGCATATTACAAAAGTTCCAAATCTTGAGATTGCAACTTTCAACAAATTCCCTGATATCAAAATTAAAACCTGATTTTAAAACTAAGGTTTGGTAGTCGGCAATTTGCCAAGCAACAGGTCGAGCAATGGGCCAACTATTTTTTTCAAAAGGGAAAAAACCGACAATTTCTCCTGCATCTTTAATGATGGCAACTAAGACATCACCTTTTGCTTCTGCAACTATAGATGTATATTCTGGAGAGAAGTAAGGACTACCTAAAAGGGGATTATTTTGCTGTATATATGACCATACGGACAAATGTTCTTTTGTTAACTTATCAGCAGATATAATTTGAATATCCATGGTTGCAGATACTTATGTCGATTGTAGTAATTACTGTCTAAAGTATAGATTTCCACTAGGGATAACTGATAAATTTGTCATGTAATCTTCAGTACGATTAACTACTTTTTTGTTAAGGTAAGATGAAGCATAGAGAATAATGATGCAATGCATTGTAATCCATCTATGGATAACTCCAACGCCAAAGGAATTATGAAATTATTGAGCGTAAGTTTCTATGAATAGCTGAACTGACATAGATAAATCCTTGGGGAAGGGTGCAAATATTTGCTTCAAGGAGATAAAAACTAGATAGAGTTTGTTGCAGAAGATTGGAAGGTGACTCATGGTTGAGATACGGATGCCAATCCAGTTTCTATCTTCTTCCTTTATCTAACTGCTTAAAAGATAAATTAAAGCCCCTCCTCGGACATTTGAGGAGAGGTAATGACAAGTCTCAGTCAAGCTATAAAATCAAATTTAGTGCAAATCTAAATTTATCAGGACTTACATAACAGTACGTGATTATGAGCAATAGAAAATAATTGTCACAAACTCTGGGATTGCTCTCTTAGACTGGGTTGTAGTCCCTATAAAAAATACTGTTTACGTAAGTCCTGTTCATCTAAATCAGCTAATTTCCTAACTGTTCAAGGGTGGCATTTAAGCCATTATTATTTAGCATTTGCAGCATATTTTCCGCATTATAACGGCTACTGAAAACGCCTGCTTGCATAACTGCTTGCCCTTGCCAAACTGTTGGAAATGCTTCGGGAGCAATAAATCTGACGATTTCCTGATCTCTTTGACTGCGCACGACTGCCATAACCCGGAAGCGAGAACCGTTGATTGGTTGCTCTATTCCTTGGGGGTTAGGGTTGCTATTGTAGGCAGTTGTGTTATTCACCTGAGAAAGACTAGCACTGTTTACAGGTAGAAGGGTATTCGCCCCTCTTTTCCGTGGTCGGTAATTGCTGTTAGGTTGGGTAGTGCTAGGTGCTGTGAACTCAATGACTTGGCTAGAGTTATTGTTGAAATTATTATCAGGATTAATTTGTACGTAGTTAACTTGGGCTTTTGGTGGGTTTTGACTACCTATTTCCGCTTGCCAAGCCGGAGTATTGGAGACTACAGGTGTCAAGCTGGTAGGCGTGGGAAAGGCTAGGGGTTCTCTGGTTGTTTTCTGGGGTAGTTGTCGTTGGTTTGTCTGACGGGATTTCGGGGTATTTAGGGCTACAGCACTATTGATAGGGGGTAAAGGGGCTGCCCAATCGATTTCCCTGGTAGGGGGGGATTCTGGGGCATTTTCCCTGGGATTCTGGGGCTGAGGGTTGTTAACGATCGCCCTTGACATGGTGTTGATATCAACTCTGCCAACAATGCGATCGCTCTGCAAATTATTTCCGTAAACAGCAATTACCCGTTTAGCTGCCGCCCCATTGATATCATAGCGCCCGTTACGGCGAAACTCGTTACCTCCTGGCTCCGTAGCATTACCCAAGTCAGGCTGGGCTTCTGCTAAACTAACTAACCCGTCTTCCCGATTACTCTGGATGATGTTATTACGTAAAATCGGGCGAGATGATGCCTGTACCACAATCCCACTGCGGTTATATTCTATTTGGTTGCTCACAATCAGAGGTTGAGCCTGTTGGGCAATATTTATACCAAAACCAGTGTATTGAAACAGATTTTCCCGAATTTCCGCTTGGGATGCACCAGTAATGGTAATACCGTTAGCACCATTGCGGAGAAAACTATTACCACGCACCAGAGGAAGCGCATTACCTGTGACTGATACTCCATCCTGAGTATTACCAGTGAAGGTATTATCCGCAATCAAGGGATTGCCAGACTCAATCCACACACCGTAACCCCTGGGATTACTATTGGTGACTGTCACCCCAGTTAAGGTAGTTTTGGGAGCTGCAACGATCGCCACATTTTGCCCACCAAAATTCCGACTGAGATACTCTCCACCACCTGTAATGACAATTCCTCTCCCCTTCCCACGAACATCCCCCTGAATAGAAACACCAGGTTTGAGAATTAATGGAAAAACTTCCCCTGACTGAGCGCTGTATGTACCCCTTTGCAGCATAATTACTGTATCAGGTTGAGCCTGACGCAATGCCTGGGTAATTGTCCTTAAGGGAGTACGCTCATTGCCATTCCCTGAGGTGTCATCTCCGACACTTGGGTTGACAAATAGGACATTAACCTGAGAAATTGTTTTCTCACCCGGTAATTTGTTTTGGGCAGTAATTGGCGTTTGTGCCATTGCTCTGTGGGCATCACTATCCCACCAAGTCACAGCTGTTCCAGCCGTTACAAACAAAAGGGAGGAATGAACTAGCGAAAATATAGCAATTTTTTTCCCAAAGTAGTTTAATTTACATTTTTTTACAAAAACCGTTGCCGACAACATGTCTGTCAACCGAGATTTTAGGGAAACGTAGGGGTAAATCAATTTCAATGCACTCCTTCGACCAATTCGACCAATAGAAAATTTTATACTCTCTGAGTAGCGAATATGTCGAGAATGTAAACGAGATATTTACTATTGATTCAGGACTTATCTGCCAGATTTTTGACCTGGAAGTGCCTAAAACCGCTATTTTTGCGGGGCAGTTACTATCTGAGGCAGTTGGCAACAAACCTTAACCTGAAGCAGTCATTTTTTACAGGGTGTAAATCTGCCGATGTATCCATTGAGTTCATCGAAAATCTCCAATACCTTGACCTGATAGCTGCTTTTGATACAGAGTTATTTTGTAAAATCTATAGATATGCGAAAAACATTGCGGATATGAGAGGGGCTGGCTGTTACGATGAAAGCACTAATGGGGTTGTAGTAATGGTCGAGCCATACAGCCAAAAGGAACGCACACAGCAAGTTGTTTGCCGCATTCTAGATGCAAATTTAGACCGTGCCCGCGAGGGTTTACGGATAATTGAAGAATGGTGTCGTTTTGGCTTAAATAATGCACAATTTGCTAACGAATGCAAGCACCTGCGCCAGGAAATTGCCAGCTGGCACACTGTGGAATTGCGGGTAGCAAGGGATACGCCAGGTGACATGGGGACGGAGTTATCTCATCCCCAGGAGGAAACACGTAGTAGTTTGAAATCTTTACTTCAGGCGAATTTTTGCCGAGTGGAAGAAGCTATGCGTGTCCTGGAGGAGTACGGTAAACTTTATAGCCCAAGTATGGGGAAAGCTTTTAAGCAGATGCGTTATCGCATTTATACCCTGGAGAGTAACTTGATGGGGTATCAACGACATCAGATGTTGCAGCGATCGCACCTGTATTTAGTCACCTCCCCCGACGACAAGTTACTGGAGACGGTAGAAGCTGCCCTGAAAGGGGGGTTAACCCTGGTACAATACCGTGATAAAAATACCGATGATAATTTGCGGTTGGAGTTGGCACAGAAACTTTGTCAGCTTTGCCACAATTACGGAGCGATTTTTATTATTAATGACCGGGTAGATTTGGCTTTAGCTGTAGATGCGGATGGTGTACACCTAGGACAACAGGATATGCCCATTGCTACAGCCCGTCAACTATTGGGTATTCACCGCTTAATCGGTCGTTCTACCACCAATTCTGACGAGTTGCAACGCGCGATCGCCGAGGGTGCAGATTATGTCGGTGTGGGACCAGTTTACGAAACTCCTACCAAAGCCGGCAAAGCACCTGCTGGTTTAGAATATGTGCGTTATGCAGCAAAAAACTGCCCCATTCCTTGGTTTGCCATTGGAGGAGTGGATCCCACCAATGTCAATGATGTGGTTGATGCTGGTGCAAGTCGTGTTGCAGTGGTTCGCAGTCTGATGCAAGCAGAGCAACCCACCTTAGTCGCTCAGTATTTTCTTTCCCAACTCAATCGCGTACAACCAGAAACCACTTTTTTCCTGCGTTGATGTTTGATTGCGTATTTTGGTGTGGGAGGGTTCAGATCCCCGGTTTCTGATGGAAGTCGGGGAATCTTGATAATCTATGCACAAATACATAAATAAGGGAAATTGTCAAGTACTAGAAAAAGTCTTTTGTTTAGGAATTAGTAATGTCTACCCAAATCACCTTGGAAGTAAACGGTGAAACCCGCAATTGTATTGCTCAAACCCTGCTACCAGAATTACTGCAACAGTTGGGTTTTAATCCTCGGTTAGTCGCAGTTGAGTATAATGGTGAGATTTTACACCGTCAATTCTGGTCAGAAACGAAAATTAATCAGGGCGATCGCCTGGAAATTGTCACAATTGTTGGTGGAGGATAAATAATGTTAATTTCACCATCTATTTTCTCTGAGTATTTACAATTGTAATTACAGTATGAGAATTCCCCGATATGGCATACAGTCAATTTACCCTAGAACAAATCAAAAAAGACTTTGGGATATCCATACTCGAACGATTTGGAATTTTCATTGATATACCAGAAGTAGATTGCAGTGATTTCCTCAAGCAAACACTACAGGATTATTTACCCCTAGCACTGGCAATTGATACAGAAAAAGCTCGCTCTGAGTTGATTGTAATGCCAATATTAGTGGAACTTAAAAAGCAATATCTATTGCAAAATCAATCACAAATTAGTATATTTTCTGGTCGGGAATTTACAGTTGATATTAGTAAAGGATTGAATGGTTTTTGTGATTTCTTAATTAGTCGTTCTCCCGAACAAATTATTATTGAAGCACCAGTTGTTGCATTGGTAGAAGCGAAAAATGATAATATTCAATCGGAATTAGGACAGTGTATAGCAGAAATGATAGCAGCACAAATTTTTAATGAAATCAAAGGAAATCAAATTTCTACTATTTACGGTGTCATCACTACCGGAACAAACTGGAAATTTTTACGATTGAATGGTAAAACTATCGAGATAGATTTGAATGGATATTTTATCAGCCAATTAGGAAAAATATTGGGAATATTGAAAAGTGCGATCGCCAATTAGGAAGGTAAGGCAAAAGTCTCTGAATCGTCGAGTTTGATAGGGTTTTACTTCAAACTAATAAACAGGAATGAAGCAATTCCGGTGTGTAAAGCCAACGGTGCATACTTCTTTTATTAGCTAAAATTTTACCACGTCGCCCCAATTTTTCCCGAAGTTGGGGATTTTCGCATAATTCCCGAAATCCTTGCAAGATTTCATCTCCAGAATTGGGATTAATTAAAATACCATTAGATTGATGAATTACTGCTTCTGTAGCATTTCTTAAACTGGAAGCAATCACTGGTTTGCCAAAATAACCTGCTTCTAAATATCTGATGCCAAAATTTTCCTGTTTGCGAGTTTCTAGCAAGGCAAAGATATCACAAGCTACATAATAAGCAGCTAAATCATTATCAGGAACATCACCGACAAAATGCACCCACTGCGTCAGTCTTAAGCGGTTGACTAGGGATTTCAGTTCTGATTCATATAATCCCTTACCGCAGATAATATGGTGAACATCATAACCCCAGTTGAGGAGTAGGGGTAAATTTTCAATAATTTTATCAAGTCCTTGGAATTTATCCAGTTTACCTACAGATAAAATGGCGATCGCGGTTGACGATATACTATAGCGATCGCGGATTCGCCGACGTAAATCATCTAGTAAAATCGGACTCATCCCCATAGTAAATTTTTCTTTGTAAACCACCGGATGGATGATATGGGTGGGAGTTTCCACAGGAAAGTAATTATGCAAAGTATCCCGCGTAGACACACTATTACAAATCACTCCTTGGGCGCGTTTTAGAGTTAAATTAAATAGCGATCGCCATCCTGGAATATTTTTTTTATTATCAATATCATGACCATGAAGATAAATGAAAAAGCGAATTGGTAGTAAATAGCTCAGACATAGCAAAGAAATAAATTCATAGCCATGACCCCATTCAATATAACGGTAATGATAGCGAAAATATAATTTAATTGCCCAGACAAATGACCAAAATAAATTCAAAATGGGAATACAAAATCTTCCCAAACTACTATGACGTAAATAATCCGGAATATCCCAACGATAAACAGGAAAATCCTGTACTTTATCAAAGGATATATCTGCTTGACAACTAGATGTTAGAACAACTACGCGCTCTGGTTCTTGACGACAGCGCTGATAAATATATTCAGAAATTTCACTATTTTGTGGTAAAAACTGACTAGATATAACTAAAATATCGGGAGATGTGACTTTATCGGTAATTTTTAATTGAATATGTGAAATATTTTCCATCTTTGGGTTAATAGATTCACTTTTGAACAGCAAAAATTGAGTTTAGCTAGAGAAAATTTACTGTTTCTGCAACACAAACACTATTGTTAATTTATTAAGTGACTTTTTCTTCGGTGAATGAAAATCTATTTTTTCTAATCTGCCCAGAAAATTTACTCAGGTTAAGCTTGGGGGAACATTACTATACTTATTGATGCTAATCCTCAAGTTAAACAAAATCCCTATTTTGCAGCAAAAGTTATTATTTTCGAGATACCAGGATTGCCGATAAATTGAGTTGGCAAAAAATCTTGATTGAGCTATAATAGTTAATCCAACTATCCAGATTTATCTATCATTAACCAAGCAAAAAGTCCTGGAGCAGACCTCACGAGTAATCATTCTCATTTAGAATATCTATTTATTCAGAGAAAATCCTGCCAAAATGCCGATTGCACCCTATTACTGGATTAAGGCGAATTGTGCGGTAGGAGTAGGGAGTAGTGAGATGAATTTAGCAGTGAAAGTTTTTTTGGTGGAATAGTAAAATTGAGGAAAAAGGGAAAGGAGAAGACTGAAGAGTATTTTTGGTTCCCTGTATCACCTGTTCCCTGGTGCAAATGGAGTTAATGCTCAAATAAATCCTTAAATTGCAGCAAATCGAGGGAAACTATTGTTGGTAAACATTGAAAACATTCCTCAACTAGTTCTAAACGTTCTTCTCGTTGCAGCATCCCGATTAATTTTTGTCGCACATTAATTAAATGACGCACATCATTAGCAGCATAGCTTAATTGAGCTTCAGTTAAATTTGCTGCATTCCCCCAGTCAGAAGTTTGAGCGCTTTTATCTAATTCAATTCTTTCTAATTCTAAAACCACATCCTTTAGTCCGTGACGGGGGGTGTAGGTACGTACTAACTTGCTAGCAATCTTGGTACAGAAAAACGGATTTACCCAAATACCGAGGTGATAACGCAGAGTTGCTAAGTCGAAGCGGGCAAAATGAAAGATTTTGGTGATATTTTTGGCTTCTAGGAGGGTTTTCAAGTTGGGAGCCTGAGTTTGTCCCTTGAGGATACGAATAGCTGTCACCTGTCCAGATTCATTACATAATTGTACAAGACACAGACGATCGCGCTGGGGAATCAATCCCATGGTTTCCGTATCAACAGCGATCGCCTCTGATTGGAGATATTGGGATAGAGCTGTTTGACTCAAATCAGAATCACAAACTTGAAAATCAGCTAAGGTCATATCAATAAAAAATAAATCATCATCTTGATTGCCAATCAAGTATCCCACAATTTCAAAACCCCGACCTTTGCCAAGAAAATCGGGGTTATACATCACAGAAATATTTCTGACAATTCCTGAGGAGAACTGGAGCAAAATCCCAACTCATCAAGAGCAGAAAATTGTGTTGATTTTACTTAACTCAAACCAAGTACGTTCAGCAATCACACCATCTACGGGTAAACCGACAGCTTTTTGAAATTCCTTAACTGCTGCTTCAGTACGAGAACCAAAGTCACCTTCTAGGATGTAATTGTAATAGCCAGCGATCGCCAGTCTTTCTTGTACCTTTTTCACCAATTCTCCCTTAGCACCCTTCTTGAGAATTACCATATCTACCGGCGCACCTTTAAACAGCGATCGCCATACCTTATCCCCAACAATTCCATCCTGGGTTTGAAATACTCTGCCTTGGAAAACCTTCACCGCAGCAGTAGTTTTTGCACCAAATACACCGTCAACCACTTCTTTCCCAGGAAAAACACAATTACCCTGTCCATTATGGATAACAAAAGCACCATAACTCAGTAATAAACCTTGCAATTCTTTGACAACCTCTCCCTGGGAACCTTGTTTGAGAACAGGTTTACGCAGTTCAGCAGAGGCAGTTAAATCTGTAGCAAATGATGTCATAGTTTTTATTTGAGAAATTTGATTGGTTCTAACTAATTCATCACACCCACCTAGAGAAAATCCGTATTTTCCCTCTTACCCTCATGGGTACTTCTTCCTTTCTTCACAATACCTGTCAAAATACCTAAGTATTTCTTTCTTCACTATTCCTTAAAATAGTTGGGTTCTCTCATTCCAAGGAAATCATGACTGACTTAACCATTCGTGCTGCCGAACCTGGTGATTGTGCAACTCTGTTTCACCTCATCAAAGCACTGGCAGAATATGAAAAGCTTTCCCATACAGTCACTGGTAGTGCTGGGGATTTAGAAAAACACCTCTTCGGTACACCCCAATATGCGGAAGCACTGTTAGCCGAAATCTCTGGGCAAGCTGTCGGTTTTGCCCTCTTTTTCCCCAATTATTCCACCTTTCTCACCCAACCAGGCATTTACCTGGAGGATATTTTTGTGCTGCCAGAATATCGCCGTCAAGGTATCGGTAAAGCTTTGTTAACAACAGTTGCCCAAATTGCGGTAGCAAGAAACTGCGGACGTTTAGAGTGGAGTGTTTTAGATTGGAACCAGCCTGCACAGGCATTTTACCGCCAGATGGGAGCCTCAATTCTCGATGAGTGGCGGATTTGTCGTGTGACTGGAACCGCATTAACCGAGCTAGGAAATCTCGCAACTTAATGTAATATTAAATACCTGAGTTGCAAACAAAAGTCAGTGTAATAAATCCCTATTGACAATGACTAGGTAAAATCCAAAATCTTCGATTTTAAAATCGTTTCAGCGAAGTATGACAGCCCGTCTTTTGACGAGAGGAACGGTGCAAATGAGAATGGTTAAGGATATATCACCGAATCATCCTTTGTTACAGAGGGAACACGCAATGAGAAGAATTCTTTCAGTATTAGTTTTAGGTCTAGCTATCTTTACCTTTGCTTTTAGCAGTCCTGCCCTCGCTGGAGACGCTGCAAGCGGAGCCAAAGTTTTCAGTGCCAACTGTGCTGCTTGTCACGCTGGTGGTAAAAACTTAGTGCAAGCTGACAAAAACCTGGGCAAACCTGCTTTAGAAAAATACGGTATGTATTCCGCAGAAGCCATTATTACCCAAGTTACCAAGGGCAAAAATGCTATGCCCGCGTTTGCTGGTCGTTTGACTGCTACACAAATCGAGGATGTTGCAGCATACGTCCTATCTGAAGCAGACAAAGACTGGAAATAGTCTAAATAGAACTTTTGTACTATAGACAAGTAGGAGTGGGCAGTTTGTCCACTCCAGTGTTTTTTTATTAAAAAATCAAAAAAATTAGGAGAATGCCTTTGAGTCGTTATTACCGATTCATGCTCACTGCTGTCTTAGTCGTGGGTTTAGTTTGTATTCTCTTGGTAGCACCTGTACAGGCTGAGACTTCAGTTACAGCTACAGACTTATGGCGATTGGGTATACAAAAGCTTTCGCGTCATGATTTTGAGGGGGCGATCGCCGACTTAACCCAAGCCATAGACATACAACCCAATTTTTCTTCAGCTTACGGTCATCGTTGTTTAGCCTACCTTGAGAATCAAGATTACCATAATGCGGTAACAGATTGTACAGTTGCCATCAAATTTTCTCCCCAAGACACCGAAGCATATTTGAATCGGGGACTAGCTCACTACAGAATGGGAGATTTTGCAGAGGCGATCGCCGACTATCAACAAGTCATTCACCAAAAACCCGCCGAATTTCGTGCCTACTACAACCGGGGAATTGCCCATACATCCCTCGGTAATCATCAGCAAGCCATCATAGACTACAACCTAGCCCTGACACAAATCCATGCTTCCCTGACTTCTCTCCTCGCAGATATCTACAACGACAGGGGACTAGCAGAATTTGCCCTGAAAAATATTTCCGCCGCGATGATTGACTTTGATATGGCAATTCGCCTCAACGCCCAAGACTACCGAGGATACTTCAATCGCGGTTGTGTTTGTGCCAGAACCGGAGATCATCACGCAGCTGTCCATAACTTTTCCCAAGTTATCCGCCTCAACCCTAGCAATGGTCAAGCTTACGTGAATAGAGGAATGTTATACCATCGCCTTGGTTATGAACAAGCCGCCCTACAGGATTTACACACAGCAGTGCAATACTTCGGTCATCAAAGGGAGAAAATCGCCTACGAAAAAACCCTAGAGTTAATTAAAAATGTGCAAAAAACCATACCAAGAAAAATTCAAATAGCTTAAATTAATGACAATTTCCCATGCACTCGCAGCACTTATATTTATAAATTTTAGTTATCTATATCTAATTTTATATCTTCTCGTCTTCTACAACACTATCATGCTTTGAGGGTGGGAATTATGGTTAGCGCCACACTACGTGAACGGCATCTGTTAAGCCTTTGACACCTGTGATATGATATTACAAGATTATATCGACATAATAATCTGCGCCCAAATCAAATGGTTGGAGAAGCGTAGTGTTAAAGGTTAGTGTTGAAGAAGCAACAATTAATTTCAAAAGTATTTTAGAACAAGTCGCTAAAGGCGAAGAAGTAATTTTGCTAGAGGAAAATCAAATTGTAGCTCGCTTGGTTCCTCCGCAAAAAAAAGAACAGCGTTTAGCTAGTATGAAACAATTCCGAGATGCAATTGCGGTTAAGGGAGAATCTTTAAGTACAACTATAATTAATGCACGTATTGAGGAGCGTAGTTGATTTACCTGGATACAAGTATTGTCGCTCCTTTATACTGGACAGAGGTATTAAGCGATACAGTTGAGGAGCTTGTATTAAGTGAGACTGAGCTTGGTTTGAGTCAATTAGTGGAAGTGGAGCTTATTTCAGCATTATCGCGTCGGGTTAGGATGGGTGAAATATCTCAAGATGATGCAGCAGCTATAGTCGAAAGGTTTCAAATTGATATAGATAGTGGTTTTTATAATCGTATTACTCTCGAAACAATTCACTATCACTTAGCTCGTGAGTGGATTAGTCGGTTTACAACACCAATGCGTACACTTGATGCTTTGCATTTGGCTGTTGCATCCCAAAATAATCTTAGGTTGGTAACTGCGGATGTGCGTTTGGCTGCAAGTGCTGAGTTTTTGGAAGTTGATGTTCTTTTATTAGAGTGAACTTGTTTTTTACATTTTCCCATCTTCCACAGCACCTAATGCTTTGAGCGTAGAAATTTCGGCATCTGTTAAGCCTTTGACACCTGTGATATTCATATTTTCATAAGGGCGATCGCTCCTCAAAGTTTTTAGGCACTCGCCTGTTTCAATGTCCCAAATTTTAATTGTGCCATCATAACTGCAACTTGCTAAAGTATGACCTTGATTACTAATGGATAGCGAACGAACTGCTCCTGTATGACCAGATAAAGTGTTAATACATACTTTTTCGTGGGTATTCCAAAGCTTTATCTTTTTGTCATCACCGCCACTAGCAAAAATATTACTATTGGGATTAAAGGTTACGCATCTAACTCTATCCGTATGTCCTACAAAAGTGATTAAACATTTACCTGTTTGAATATCCCATAGCTTTACCGTATGGTCAAAACTTCCACTCAAAAAAGTTTTACTATCTTGACTAATTGCTAGTGCCCAAACCCAATCGGTATGACCGTTTAAGTTATTTAAAAGTTTTCCTGTATGAATATCCCATATTTTTATTAAATTATCATCGCCAATGCCAATAATAAACTCGCCATTAGGACTAAATATAGCGGATGTGGCTGTTCCAATACGTGCTTCAAAAGTATGTAAGCATTTTCCAGTAATAATATCCCATATGCGAACTGTTTTGTCGTCACTACCACTGACTAATTTAAGGTTATCGGGAGAAATAGAAACTTGAAATACCGCGCCTGTATGACCATATAATGTTCTTAAGCATTTTCCACTTTGAATATCCCAAATCTTAACTGTTTTATCGCTGCTACAACTAGCTATTTGTTTACCATCTGAACTAATTTCTACTGACCATATACGTTTATCATGACCTTCTAAAGTAGTAATATTTTGACCAGTATTTATATCCCATATCCTAATTACAGCTTCATTTCCGCTACTGACTAAAATATCTCCATTTGAACTCATCACCACTGAATTTATTTCATTATTATATCCTTGAAAAGTTTGCAAACACTCACCCATGCCTGCATTCCAAAGCTTTACGCTTTGATCGTCACTACAGCTGATTAGATATTTACCATCTGAACTAACAGCTAAACCACGAACTATATCAGTATGCTCATGTAAAGTGTTAATACACTCACCAGTTTGAAAATCCCAAATCTTTATAACTCCATCCCGACTGGCACTAAATAGAATTGAATTTATAACCAAAGAGTCTACTGCACGTTCGTGCCCATTGAAAATTTTTAGGCATTTCCCAGATAAGATATCCCATAATCGAATAGATTTATCAGCACTACCACTAATAATAGTATTGCCATCAATACTAAAAATAACTGAATATATTGTGGCTGTATGTCCTCTAAAAGTTTTGAGGCATTCTCCTGTAGAAATATCCCATTCTTTGATTGTTCGATCTGCACTACCACTAATAATAGTTTTTCCATCATTGCTAATAGCAATTGACCATATTCTATCAGTATGACCTTCTAATGTTTTAAGACATTCTCCTGAATTTAGACTCCATAACTTAATTGTACAATCAGCACTACTACTAGCAAAAGTTTGATTATCTGGACTAATTACTAAGGAGTAAACTCTATTAATATGTCCCTTAACAGTTTGCAAACACTTTTCAGTTTGGATATCCCATATCTTAATAGTTTGGTCACTACTAGCACTTATTAAAGTGGAATTATCATGACTAATAATGACAGACCTTACCCAATCAGAATGTCCTTGCAATAACGAAATTTCCTTACCATCAGAAACTTGCCATACGTGAATATTACCGTTAGTTTCGCCGGTTGCAAAAAGTTTATTATCAGAACTAAAGGCGACAGATAACGCTGTGCTAAAAGCTTTATTAAAAATCGATTCAGATAAATTTGCTCCAGAAAAATTTACATGATGCAAAGTAGCATTAGAAAAATCTCCTTTATTAATTACTACACCGCTCAAATCTCTCTCTTCCAAAGCATCCTTATCAAGCTTCACAGCCAAAGTCGCAGCATTTCCCCCAACATAACCAACCTCATCCTCACTTCTTCCTCTCGTCCCCTCAATTACCTTAATAATCATCTCTTTCTTATCAACATCAACCATCGGTAAAAGCAAATCCAACACCGCTTTTGTTAACTGCGATCGCCCAAATGTTTCTCTTAAATTCTCCAATGACTCACTGACAAACCCCTGCAACGGCAAACTTTGCCCATTTCGCCGAAAATAGGACGACCAAGTATAATCCTGCCCAACACCATTAACTACTTCTCCCCGTGCCAACTCAGTAAAATCCTCAGCCAACACACCCAACTCAGCTGCAAATTTATACGCGACAAAAAACTCTAACAATGACCGATGGGCTGGAGTATAATCCCCATCAGCATTACGGATTAACATCGTTTGCCCCATCATGTCATAATGCCAGTGGTCGAGGTCTTTTTCTTCAATCCCAAATAACTGCCGGATGCGATCAGGGAAAAACTTGTAATTCAAGCTCATTTGGTCGGTGGAAAGCATTTCCCAAGACAATTCGCACAGGAAATACAGCTTATCTGCCAAAGATGTAAACGTGCGATCGCTCTTAATATCCCGCTCCATTTTATGCCGCACCGCGTACAAATACACCCGCGACATATCCACAGGTTTCCCCGCTTCGATATCCGGTAATGCTTCCAAAATCAACTCCGTCATCACTGGACGACGGGCTAAATCCAATAATTGCGGGTTCCCCATCACCATTTCCACCGTTGCTGGTGCAGCTTGGAAGGATAACACCTGCTGAATTTGCTCGTCGTTAAATTTCTCCAATTCCAACACCTCAAACTGTGGTGTTTCTCCCGTCAAATCTTTGGTGGATGCTTGCAACTCTGCGTTTAATAAAGCTCGTCCTTCCTGCGCTTCCGGGAAATGTTCAGTACGACAGGTGAGAATCACCTTGGCTCCAGGAACCACAACTTTCGCCAATTCCCAAAAGTTGTTAATCATCTCCTGTTTATCAACTTTTGCCGCCATTTCATCGAAACCATCGAAAATTAGCAGCAATTTACCCATGCGATTGAGTTGTTCAAATGCAGAATATCCAGGTAGGGGAATTTCATGTTTGCGAAAGAAAAACTCGGAAAATAAAGATTCCACGCTTACCGCTTTCGCATAATCCCGCAGAGGAATCACCAAAGGTAAACGCGGCAATTCTGTACCCCGTTTTTGGGCATCCCGATATCGTTGCAATGTTACCCAAGCGTAATGCAGGGCAAACCAAGTTTTCCCCGTGCCAAATTCACCGAGTATAGAAATATGCTCCTTTGCTGGGTCATCAAGCCAGCGATCGATATATCCATCAATCCAACCATCTTGCTCATCGTAATGACTGACGGCGATTTGGCGTTTGCTAACGGGGTCGATTTCTTCTTTGCTACAAGCAAGGGGTACATACTTGGTATCAATATTGCGGCGTTTTATCGACCCTTCCAACCAATCGAGATAACCGCTAAAGTCAGCATCTTGAGCCAAAAGTTCATCGAACGTATAACAACCCAAGTGGCGATTTTCTTCCTTTTCCACCTCATTCCGTGCTGCTCTGGAAATGCGACGCGATGTGATCAACCAACCTTCATCGGTGCGTTGCGTCTCCACAGATTGCCCCAAAGCCATGACATCAGCCAATCCTGCTTCCCCAGCAATTCCCCGCACAAGAATGCGATCGTATCGATTTCGGCGTACAGGAATATTTATAATCCACTCAAAATAGCTATCCTGCCAGATTTCATACTTTTCAAACCGATAGCCCAAGGTTTCAAACCAACCCCGCATTTGTTGGGCTAATGCAATAGCCTTACAATTATTCTCGGTAGCAGCAGTCTCTGGCAACGCTGGATAATTTTCTCCTGCTAATCTAGCAATTTCGGTACGAATACCTTCTAAATTTGGCAATCTGCTGAGTTGTTCTTGAATATTGGCAATACGCTTGTGCAACGAACCGAGTTGATGACTCATCAACACATCACCAGTAGTGCGACTGCGTTTAGCAACCTCAATAAAAACAGTGGCAAAATCAGTGACTTCTCGCCTGACATCCAACCCTAAATTACGAATTTCACCATCTAAACTAGAACTATCAAGAAATGTATCGACTTCCGACAGTAAAATTTCAGGGTTATTATGGTCAAATGCTTTACGAAAAGACTGTTTTACCTCTTCGTGACGAAAAATTTCCAGCAATTGCCTGGGTTTACCAACACCATATTCCACCAACGCATAGGCATAAACCCCACTAAAATCGCCGGGTGGATGTTCCGGATCGAGCTTAAACTGCTGCAATAGTTTGATAACAGTTTCATTGCGCTGAATTTTTTCCTTGAGGATAGGATTTGCAAAACCAGCGATCGCGCTAATTATTTCGTTTAGAGGTATTGGTAACACAGGAATTTGGTATGTAAAGTCTGTATATCACCCGTAATTACACTTATACTAGCGCGTCGTTTATGAATGCATGAGAGAATAAAAAAGTAGTTCTCTTGTACTAATCAATGATATTATCTATTCAATCGATTCAATTTTCTCACGAGTATTGAGACAGGAGGAGGTTTGATGTCAGACCATACTTCAACAGCAGCAATTATTACAAATTATCGAGACAATTTTGGTTTATAAATTCCCCAACATGGATATTGAGGAGATACAGCAAATGTTTGGATTAAGCGAGTTAAAGCAAACACGGGTATATCAACAAGCTTTTGCGGAAGGAAGACAGGAAGGAAGACAGGAAGGAATCGAAGAAGGAGAACTTAGAGGAAAGTTACTTGCTGTACCACCGATGTTAGCAGCTGGGTTGACGGTGGAGCAGATCGCGCAAACTTTGAATTTAAGTGTGGAGGATATCAGGAAAGCTGCACAATAACTACCTCTGAGTTAAATACCGCAAGGGGTTGAACAAGCGGACTCGTTGAATCAAGAATTTCCTCTCATGATGGCAGGGGAGTATCAAAAATTCAATTATTCCTCGTATAGCTCTATCGTTGCATCAATAAAATTTTGCCAAATTTTGTTTGGTTGCCAAATCTGTTCGAGATAGCGACGCGCTGCTTCTTCTCTGTAACCTTTACGCAGTCGATGGTAGAGATACATCATTGCGGAGACGCGCATATTTTTAGCACAGTGTATCCAAATTTTGCGTTCTGGATTTTCATCGAGTAAATCAGCAAGATTATCAAAATCAGTCAGGGTAGGATTGTCCCAATCGATGGGAATATTGATATATTCCATTCCTAGGTTTTCAACAATACTATTTTCGTTACTATTCCAGTTACTTGACGCAGGGGTTGCCAGGTTGATAACTAAGGTGTAACCTGCTGATGCGATATTGACAAACTGTTCCGGGGTTGGTTGTCCAGAAGTGGAAATGGTGAAGGAAATAGGTAAAAAAGCTTCAATTTGTGATAAGGAAGACATGGGATATTTGGATTGGGGATTATTTGGAAGATTTTAATTTTTCCTGTCGATATTTTTTGAGTTGCTGTTGTAAATCGGGTGGAAATTTTTCTAGGGTATAACGCAATCCTTCACTGGAAAAATAAGTGCTATTAGTTTTGATAAAGTCAATTACCAAATTTCTATCACTTAAACTTAATTCCCGTAAAGCCCATCCTATACCAGTTTGGGCAAATCTTTCCGGAGATTGAACCACCACACCACAGGTGTTGAGTAGCATTTGGGTAAAATTTGGGAAATTACGATCTCCATGTTTGGCAATATTCACGAAACTGACGACTGATGCTCTTTTGCGCCATAAATTTTCAGCTTTGCACCATTGCATCACAGCAGCTGCACAGGATTTTCCCTGTTGTTTAATCAGAGGATTGAGAACTTTGACACAAAACCAATCACAGGTATTCCATTCCTTGATGTCACCTTCGTCGAATAAGGTAGCAAATTTGGGTAAATCCGATTCCCAATTCACTAAGCGATGTTTGATCAAAAATTCTTGCAGCAAGAGAATTCCCGCTAATTTATCCTCACCCCAAGGTTCTCGAATTAAAGTCACAGCAGTATCAAATTGTTGGGATGGTAATTGGCTAGAAAAATTGGTGGTTTTTACCCAGGAATGTACTATTGCCCTTACTTGGGGTAATTTCAACCCGCGAAAGGGTAAGGAGTGTTTGAGATAGCTTTCCCACCATGCTTGAGTTTTACTGTCACCTGCTTGGGCTAATTGTGCTTGGAGTTGAGCGATCGCCATGTTGGTAGTTGAGACGACTACATCTTAATTTTTGCACCATAAATACAACTTGTTGCTGTGGGAAGAAAGGGTTTTGTTAGTGGTGATAGAGCTACGCTCTGCCCTTCGGGCGAACGCCTCATAACAGTCTGCTCCACGTTATCGTACAGATGAAGGAAGTTATTGCTCTGATATTGATATAACCTGTTAATTAGGGCAAAACTTTTATCGAATCACAATTTATTGCATCTCTGATGAATTATCTTATTGCTGTACTCTCAGACAGAATTCAAGCTGAAGCGGCGTACTTAGCTCTCGAAAAAGCCAGTATAAAAAGTACCATTCTGGGTAGAGGCTATAAAACCGCCGATGAGTTTGGTTTAATAGACCCCAAGGAACAAGCACAAAAGCAAGCACGGTTAATGGCGTTTTGGTTGATACCTTTCGGCTTTTTCGCTGGTGTTGGCTTCAGTGTGGCAACGGGCTTAGATACCTTTGCTTGGGCTGGAGAAATCGGTAATCACATTGTTGGTGGGTTATTAGGTGCTATGGGTGGCGCTTTTGGTAGCGTCTTTGTTGGTGGTGGTGTGGGGTTAGTTGCTGGCAGTGGTGATGCTTTACCCTACCGAAACCGTCTCAATGAGGGTAAATATATCGTTGTTGTTCAGGGTTCAGAAATCCTCAGCCGTCAAGCAACAAACATTCTGCGTGAATTTGCACCGGAAAATATTCAAGGTTATGCAGATGAAATAGGATAGAGAATTGGGGGAAGGATACATTTTTTGTTCCTTCTTCCTGTTAGCAATTATACTATTTGAGGGAAATCATTAGAACAATTCGCAATGCTCCTAGCAGGAGAGGTAACGGTTCGACTTCGCTCACCTTTCGCCCTTCGGCTCCGCTCAGGGCTAACACTAACGTAATTACGAATTACGAATTACGAATTACGAATTATTTTAACTCATTACCCATTACCTAAATCTCAAATGTTGCCACGGGAAGAATTATTAAAAGGTGTTGAAAACCGCGATAGTATTGCGCGGGTTATTGATCAAGCGGAACAAGCGATTAAAACCTGGGAAGTTGTACAAACAGATTTTCTCTCTCCCCCAGAGATAGCAGAAATTCGCCAGGTATTTGCTCGGTTAACTGATATAGAGTTAGTGGCATGGGGTGGTTATCCTCAAGCTGAACGTCAAAGGATGGCGATCGCCCGTTCAGAATTACCCCTAGAACCGTCCCAAATATCAGTAACATTATTAGATATCGCTGGTAATTTTCTGTTTGACACTGCAACCCACCGAGACTTTTTAGGTGCAATGTTAGGCACAGGGATTGTCCGAGAAAAAACGGGGGATATTATTGTTTTGGGGGAACGAGGTGCCCAAGTCATAGTGGTTCCAGAGTTGGCAGAGTTTTTAGAAATGCATCTGCAACAAGTGCGCTCAGTACCAGTTAAAACCCGTACCATTGATATTAGTGAATTAAAAGTACGAGAACCCAAGAAAAAAGAATTAACCACAGTCGAAGCATCTCTGCGCTTAGACGCGATCGCCTCTGCGGGTTTCGGAATGTCACGCAGCAAAATGGTTTCTCTCATTGATGGTGGAGATGTGCGAGTCAACTGGAAAGATATTACCCAAGCAAGTTCCCAAGTCAAAACTGGTGATTTAATTGCGATTCGTGGCAAAGGTAGATTGGAAGTTGGGGAAATTGCTGTCACCAAAAAAGATAGGTACCGAGTGCAATTGACAAGGTATGTGTAAGGAGTAAGAAGTAAGAAGTAAGGAGTAAGGAGTAAGAAGTAAGGAGTAAGGAGTAGGAAGTAAGGAGTAAGGAGTAGGAAGTAAGGAGTAAGGAGTAGGGAGTAAGGAGTAAGATTAATTTATCAGTAAAATTTTTCTTGGTGGAGTACTACTAGTTGATGTCATAAGTTGTGATAGGTAAAAATATGTAGTCGTCGCGTCTTGCTCCTGTTTGTCAGAAAGCTGACTTTTCATCCCGCACTACAGTCAACTATCAAAATCAATGACATAAACTACTACTTTAAATAAATCAACAAATTCAATCCGGGAATTGTTCGAGATAAAGTCCACAACAACAAAGTAATATATAGAATACCGAGACTCCATTGATACCAGGCGATGGTGGAGACGATCGCGGGTAAATGTTCATCTCGTAATCGCACATCATTAAAACCCAGTCGCATCATGTTATTGAGACTAAAGTCATAATAATTGAGCCAATTCCAGCGACGTTCCCACAACAGAGGTAAGTATCTTTCCCTAAATGAAGTGTATCGAGGTATCACAGGTAATCTACCAATTAGTAAGCGCAATTGTCTGAGGGTTCCATCTTCGGTAAAATAAGAGGTATCCATTAAATCATGGTAGCGTCCCTGTTGATAGAGTTCGAGTAACAAGGTAGAAGGGATGGGGATGATAATCAAGAGTAAACATCCCAAGGTTAACCAGGGTTGCTCTGCATTGCGAAAGATGAAGAGTAAACCAAAGAGATTCAGAAAGAAAAAGCTGGTAAGGGTGGAAATAGTTTCGTAACTATTAGGAACGATCGCCACAGGAAGCAGACGACGAAATCTATCGACTAACCAAAATATCACCCCAAAATTGGCGATCGCAATGATTCCTACTCCCAAGACAACCCCGAAATTTGTACCGTATCCAGAGAGTAATAAAAGCAAACTCAAAGCAAACCAATTCCAACCTTGTAATATTCTCCCTCCCAAGGATAGGGGTGTACCAACAACAATTCTGTTACTAATTTGGTTGTAGGTATCTAAATCAATATCTGCAAGTGCTAGTAATTCCTTACTATTGCGGAAAGGTTGAATTTTGCGACGGGTGGCGATCGCTCTTGCTTGGGTAAGGGAAAAACCCAGATGTACTAATTTTGTGGGTGTCGCAGTATTAATATTTATCCCTGTTAATAAATGACTAATTTCTCTACGATGCAAACGCTGTTTGGTATATTCCACTTGATTTGCATCGGCAATTTGCTGCAACTGGCGAAAATTCTGGACTAAATTTCGCAAGACATTTTGATTTCCTTGCAAAGCTGTCACACATAATTTTTTGCCAATTTCCCCCGGATTTCCCAATATTTTCGCTTGGTTAGAATTAAAGGTTAAACCAGAAACATTTAAATAAGCAGACTCGGTAAAATCAGTATCACTAAAATCAGCTTGGTTAAGAATACTCGCACCTCGGAGATTTACAGATTGATTAAAATCTGACTCTCGGAAAGTCACAGATTGTTCAAAAGCTACTTCTGACAACATCAGAAACTGTTGAAAATTAGATTTATTAAACTGTGCTTGTCCCGAAAATACAGTGTTACAAAATATGGCATTACCTAACCATTGCGCTCGACTAAATTTTGCCAACTGTTTAAAATTACTTTGGTTAAAATTGGCATTGTCTAAAAAAGTACTATCGGCAAAATATACCGCTTCTTGAAATTGCCCTTCTCGAAAACTGACTTTATCAAAGAAAATACTACCGTTAAATTGACTCTGCCGCCGAAACAACACATTATTAAAACTAGCACCACGACTAAAACGAGTTTCCTTCCAATTTGCTATCTGATTAAAAATAGCACCATCAGCATTTACAGGTTGGAGAAAAAATGTATTCCCAAACTCCACACCCCCGTTAAACCGGGTTCCTGTCAAAATTAAAGCACCACGAAATACACTGATATTGTTAGGAGAATTTGATTGAGTTCCTAGTAGCGATCGGCAATCACGAGAATTTAAGATATTTACAGAGATAGATTGTAAGCAAACGTTCCGCAGACGCTCAACTTCTTCCTGCTCACCCGGAGAAAGTAATGGTGTAATTGATTGAGCATATAATTGAGTCGTTAAACCTAATTCACTGCCATTAAAATCTCCCTGAATCAGAGAATTACTTAAATCTAAACCCAAAGGTTTTGCCCCTGATTTTTGTAATTCCTTGCGCAATACCTGATAAAAAGATGCTTGCAAGGGGACATTTTCTGGTCGTAAATCTATCGTCATATTCCGTAAATCAACAGTCGTTACCCCTTCCCGTAAAATCGGACTGCTGATTCTTTCTTGCAATAATTCTAGAGTTAAAGGTAAGCGTTCAGATTGATTAGTTGCAGCTTCTGCTGAAGCAGGAATACATAATATTGATACTATTAACCACAAGCTACAAAAAAATTTACCAATGAGAGATAATCGGGAATAGGTAATCGTCTTTCTATATTTCTCCTTTATCCCATTTCTTTGCTTCCCTGCTTGTTTACCCATTCCCCATTCGACTTCACTCACGGCAAAAATTTCCCATTTACCCATTACCCAATTAATCCATCAACAGGACAATTTTACCTGTTATTCCCCCACTTTCTAGTAACTGATGAGCTTTTGCTGCTTCCTTTAAGGGAAACTGGTGAGCAACGTGAATCTTTAATTTACCCCCATCTATCAACCGAGCAGATTCTGTCAATATTTCCCCATGGTGCTGTTGTGCTTCCGTCAAACCTTGTAGCATCGGTGTCAACATCAATTCTAAACTGATGCGCAGATTACGGTTTCTCGCTACCTTCCAGGAGGTACTTGCTGCTGGTTCGAGTATTGTCACAATATCACCATATACCCGAACTGCGGGAAAAGTTTGCTGCAAAGTCTCACCCCCCACAGTATCAAAAGCTAAGTCTACACCCTCCCCACCTGTCCAAGCTAATACCTCTGACACAAAATCAACCTGTTTGTAGAGAATAGCTAAATCTGCACCCAATGTCTGCACAAACTCTGCTTTCTCTGGGGAACTCACCGTAGTTGCAACTGCCGCACCTTTGATTTTTGCTAACTGAATCGCAACGTGTCCCACACCACCAGCACCAGCATGAATTAATACCTTATCCCCTGGTGCTAACCGTCCCCGTTCATAGAGAGATTCCCAAGCTGTAATTAAAACTAAAGGAGCCGCCGCCGCCTCTGCAAAGCTTATAGATACAGGTTTGTGTGCCACATATCTTTCTTCGACGATGGCATATTCCCCATAGTTACCTGGAACCGCACCTAAACCACCATGACAAAAATATACATTATCCCCTGAGCGAAACTGGCTCACATCTGCGCCCACCGCTTCTACAATTCCCGCACCATCGCAACCCAGAATTGCTGTCATTCTATCGGGGTAGAATGTGCCCCTTTGTCGTAGTTTCGTATCAATGGGGTTGACTCCAGCAGCCTTGACTTTTACCAGAATTTGTGTATTTTCAGGGGGCAAAGGTTGAGAGACTTCTTGAATTTGCAACACTTCTGGAGAACCAGGTGCTGTCATAAATACTGCTTGCATTTTTAACTTCATAACAACTTGACAATAGAAGATAGAGGCAAAAATAATGATGAGTTTTCAAGCTGATGGCGTAATTGATAATAACAACAATTCATCCTTGATTTACTAAATACTAAATTCAAGTAGTACTCTCTCTATGTTTTCTTTTGAAAAATAAAAATCACTACTTGTACTGATTTGTCTAATTAAATACCAGTGTATAAGTATATATAAGAGATTCTTGTTATGAACAGGGAAAATATTCTATGCATCGCCTGATTGAAATGCAACCTTTGCAGCCAAGAACAATTCTATCAACCTCAGAAGTAATCCAAGAATTCAACACCTGCATCAAAACAAAATATACAGGCATGCTAGAGTTTACCAACTCATCAGGACATCGATGGCATTTTCACTATCACTTAGGAAGTATTATTTGGGCGAGTGGAGGATTTCACCCCTACCGTCGTTGGCGAAGAAATATAGAGCGATATGCTCCAGGGTTAAATTGGGAACAACTATTTGTTGGCTTGAAAAGACTAATTGAGAGCAATACCGACTATAAGTTAGTACTATTTTTGCAGAAGCAGGGAAAAATCCAGCCATTGGAGGCTTGTGAAATTGCCGAAAGTACTATAAAAAAACTTGTATTTGACGTCTTGCAACAATCTGCTGCTGCTTCCTCAAATGCTACTAATAGGAATCTGGGAAAAATCAATCAAGTTTGTCAGCAACCACCAATCATTTCCGAGGTTCTGGGAAATCGAGTTAGTACAGAAAGTCTGATCAAGAAAGGGTATACTCTATGGCAAAACTGGGTAAAGGTAGGATTATCTGATTGTTATCCTGATCAAGCACCGATTTTGCGACAACCAGAGCTATTAGCGAAGGAAGTCAACGCGACTATCTATCATAGTTTTGTTCAGTTATTTAACGGTAAAAATACCCTACGTGATTTAACCTTAAAAACGAGACAGGATATTTTATTAATTGGTCGTTCTCTTTTACCTTATACTCTCAGAGGCTTAATCGAACTGGTTGATGTACCTGACTTAATCAACTCCCCAGAGGAGAAAATTAGTAATACCTCTCAACCAACTACCAAGACAAAAAGTAGCCGTACCCTGATTGCCTGTGTTGATGATAGTCCACAAATTTGTCAGTCCTTAGAGCAGATTATCCAAAGTGCAGGGATGGACTCTCTAAAGATTATAGACCCCATTCAAGCCTTACCAACCTTGATTCAACAGCAACCAGACTTGATTTTTCTCGATTTAATCATGCCGATGACCAATGGTTTTGAAATTTGTAAGCAATTACGTCGTATGAGTCGTTTTGCCAATACCCCAATTGTGATTCTGACATCCAGTGAAGGCAGTTTCGACCAAGCTCGTGCCAAAGCATTTGGTGCTACAGACTTTATCCAGAAGCCTGTAAATAAGGATGCGGTACTGGGATGCATTAGAGAATATCTCAGGGTTCCTTCTCTGTTGAGTATGGCAGGATAACTGTAAATCTGTTGCCATTCTGTGAGAAATTGTTGGGAGTAGGAAAATATTTGTAGATTCTTCCTTCGATAACTCCTGTAATTACTATTTTTATTCGCAATTTCTCCCTGTGATGGTTAATAATTCGGAATACATTCAACAAGATGCGGCAGCACGGGTACAGGTTCTGAGTGAGGCTTTACCCTATATTCAACAGTTTGCTGGACGGACTGTGGTTGTCAAGTACGGTGGTGCAGCGATGAAAGATAGTGACCTGAAGGATAAGGTCATTCGTGATATTGTCTTTTTATCCTGTGTGGGTTTACGTCCGATTCTTGTCCATGGTGGGGGTCCAGAAATTAACAGTTGGTTAGATAAGCTAGGTATTGAACCGCAATTTAAGAATGGTTTACGTGTCACCGATGCACCGACAATGGATGTAGTGGAAATGGTGTTAGTCGGTCGGGTGAATAAAGAAATTGTGTCTTTGATTAACCAATCTGGTGGTAAAGCGGTAGGGCTTTGTGGTAAAGATGGTAACTTGATTACTGCTCGTCCCCAGGGTGAAGAAGGTATTGGTTTTGTCGGGGAAGTTTGTGGCGTAAATATCAACATCCTAGAAACGCTGGTGAATAGTGGGTATATTCCCGTAGTTTCTAGTGTAGCCGCCGATGAGACAGGACAGGCGTATAATATTAACGCTGATACGGTGGCAGGAGAAATTGCGGCAGCGATGAACGCCGAAAAATTGATTTTGTTGACTGATACTCGCGGTATTCTGAAAGATTATAAAGACCCTTCAACCTTGATTCCCAAGGTGGATATTCAAGAAGCGCGGCAATTGATTTCTACGGGTGTTGTCGCTGGGGGGATGATTCCGAAGGTGACTTGTTGTGTGCGATCGCTAGCCCAAGGTGTCAAGGCTTCCCATATTATCGATGGTCGCATCCCCCACGCCCTATTGTTGGAAATCTTTACAGATATTGGTATCGGAACGATGATTCTCGGTTCTCAGTTAGGTAGGGGGTAAAGGTTTTTCTGCGGATTTTTAGAGCCATCTCATGTATCTTAAATACTAAGGCTCACCGTAGAAACTATGAAAACGGCGAATGGGGAAAAAGATAGCGTTATTAATCGGAGTTAGCGAATACGACCATGGTTTGGATCCATTACCTGGTGCTACGAACGATGTTGATGCTCTGGAACGAGTCTTAAAAAACCCGGAAATTGGAGGTTTTGACATCGTTGTTCCCCTCCAAAATCCCCTGCGTCAACCCATGGAAGAAGCAATTTTCAAGCTTTTTGCCAACCGTGAAGAAGATGATTTGCTGTTGTTCTATTTTTCGGGACATGGTATTGTAGACCGCGCTACCGAAAGATTTTATCTAGCTACCCGTGACATCCGCAAAGAACGAGGTACTTTAGTTAAACCCTCAGCAGTTGCAGCCAATTTTCTCCACGAGAATATTAACGACAGCCGATCGCAACGACAAGTAATTATTTTGGATTGTTGTTTTAGTGGGGCGATCGCCCAGGGAATGACTGTCAAGGATGATGGTGTGATTGATATTCAACAGCAGTTGGGTGGTAAGGGTAGGGCAATTCTGACTTCTTCTACTTCTACCCAACATTCCTACGAGGTGGAAGGTTATGGTGTTTATACCCGCTACCTTGTTGAAGGAATCGAAAAAGGAGCAGCCGATCGCGATGGGGATGGTTGGATTTCCATCGATGAGTTGCACGAATACGCGAGCTTAAAGGTACACGAAGCATCTCCAGCGATGACACCAAAGTTTTATCCCGTGGAAGAAGGGCATAAAATTTTGATTGCCAAATCTCCGAAAGATGATCCCAAGTTGAAGTATCGCAAGGAAGTGGAAAAAATCGCCATGGAAGACGATGCGGAAATTTCCTTCCTCAGCAGATATATTTTGGACGAGCAGAAAAACCGTTGGGGATTATCAGATGGGGATGCGATCGCCATCGAAAATGAGGTTTTGGAACCTTACCGACAGCGTCAGCAAAAATTACAGCGTTACGAGCAAGCTTTATTACAAGTCGTGGCATTTGAGTTTCCCATTAGTCAGAAAAATATTAGGGGATTGCAACGCTTACAGGAAATTTTGAACCTCCGCGATCGCGACTTGGAGGATATTGAAGCCAGGATTATTGCTCCCAAACAAACCGAACTCGAGCAAATTGAGCAGGAGCGACGGGAAGCAGAAAGATTGAGGGAGGAAAAATTAAAAGAGGAAGAAAGAAAACAGCAGCAAGAAGCCGAACGATTGCAACAGGAGCAAGAATTAAGGAAACAACAGCAAGAAGCCGAAAGATTGCGACAGGAGGAGAAATTAAAAGAGGAAGAATTAAGAAAACGGCAGCGAGAACAAGCTGAATATGAAAGACAGCAAGCAGAGTTACGCAGGAAACAAGAAGAAGCGGAGAAATTACGACAAGCACAATTAAAACAACAAGCTTCCCCGGTTATTCAAACTATTAAAACTCAACAATTTGACTTTCAATATGCAAAATTGAGATTAGAAGAAACTTCTGGGGGCTTTTTAGGCTTAGGGAAAAAATATATACCTAAAATTACCTATCACTCAGCAAAAGCAGAATATTTCCTTGAAGATTTAGGTAACGGGGTAAGTATTGAAATGGTGGCAATCCCCGGTGGAACTTTCATGATGGGTTCCCCAGAAGGAGAAGGAAGTGACAGGGAAAAACCCCAACATCAAGTTACAATTCAACCCTTTTTCATGGGCAAATATCCCATTACCCAGAAACAATGGGCAACAGTAGCAACTTTCCCCAAAGTCAACATTGATTTGAATCCCGATCCCGCTCATTTCAAAGGTAATAATTTACCCATTGAGTGCGTATCTTGGAATGATGCAATGGAATTTTGTGCGAGATTATCCCAACACTGCCAAAAAGACAACCCAAACAAAAATTATCGTTTACCCAGCGAAGCCGAATGGGAATATGCTTGTCGTGGGGGAACGACTACCCCATTCCATTTTGGTGAGACAATTACAACCGATTTAGCAAATTACGACGGCAATTACACCTACGGCAATGCTCCCAAGGGAGAATATCGAGAAAAAACAACAGAAGTCGGGAAATTTCCAGCCAATGCTTTTGGATTGCATGACATGCATGGGAACGTTTGGGAATGGTGTGAAGATGATTGGCACGAAAATTATAACGCTGCACCATCAGATGGTAGAGCTTGGGTGATTGATAATGATAATCAAAGCAAGGTTCTGCGGGGCTGTTCCTGGAACGACTATCCTAACTACTGCCGTTCCGCGTCTCGCAACGTCAACTTTTGGGCGGAGCGCGTCAGTATCGACTTCAATTTTGGTTTTCGTGTTGTTTGTGGGGTCGGGAGGACTTCTTAGCCCTTTTCCCTCTTCCCCTTTTGCCCTTTACACTTCTTTATCTTTACCCTTCCTAGCGCGAAGCGCTTAAAAATTTTTTTTCAGGGCGGTGTAAGTAGGTAAACAGAATTAATTACACAAACGTCATTGCGAAGGTCGCGTTCGCGCAGCGTGTCGCTTTGCGACTCAGCGGAATGTTCGCGTAGCGTGCCGTAGGCTCTAGCAATCGCAAGGGGTTGAGATTGCTACTCTTCGAGAAGCCGCTCCGCGTCTACGCTACATTTCATTTCGCTCGCAATGACTGTAAATATTTCTGCTCATGTACTTATAGATACGGGATGATTTCGCCGATGCCATACTGTAGACGCTTCTGGAGTTTCCATACAATTTAGCTGCACATCAGCTTATAGCCTTTCCTACTTTGATGAAGTACAGAAGAACCTCTCCCCAACCCTCCCCCGCTAGCGGGGAGGGTGCCCGATAGGGCGGGTGGGGTGTATTCTATATGATTGGGAAACGCTATATTACTCCCTACTCCCTACTCATTACTCATCCCCTAATTACCGATAAATAATCACTCTATTGTCTCGGTGGTTGCGATGGTGTTGCCGGGATGAATTAGGGTAGTAGTCTCTGGGGTTTCTATCAGGTTCCCAGGATGGATTATCGTAGTTATTGTCGTAATTGTAGTAAGTGTTGTCGTTATGGTAGTAACTATTATTGTTGTAGTAATTATTGTTGTTGTAATCGTAGTAACTACTGCGGCGAGGAATTAAGCCTGTGTATGGGTTAACTGGTATAGGTGTGGGAATGGGACTACCGTATATAAAGTTACCTACTGGTGGTTGGCGACGGATAGGGTAGGGATAAGCTGGATTGATAATGATGATTTCTTGGGCAGATGCGGGGGAAGATGGGGGGGCGATCGCCACACCGAAAACAGCGACAGTGGCAACAAATTTACAAAAATTGATTAAAGTTTTTTTCATATAAGATAATTTGGTAATTGTTTGCAGTTAATATACACCTGACTTGCTCTTCCCCAATATCTGGCAAAATGTAGTCAGTGTAGATTTGTGAAGTTATTGTGAGTGTAGATAGTATTGAAATCGCTAGAAATCGCTACCAGAAGGGAAAACTTGCCTTTGAAAATGGGCAGTATCGGGAAGCGGTGGAGGATTTGGAAACAGCTAGCGCGTTGCTAGCACCCAATTCTCGCTTGGCAGGAGAGGTAAAAATATGGTTAGTCATTGCCTACGAAGCTGCGGGAAGAACAGATGAGGCGATCGCCTTGTGTGAACAACTGAAACGCCACCCCTACGCTGAAACCAGCAAAGAAGCGCGCAGGTTGCAATATATCCTCAAAGCACCCAGATTGAAACGTCCCCAGGAATGGATGACCGAAATCCCTGATTTAACTAGAATTGCGGATAATAAAGGTGAAATTAATTTCACAGGTAATAATAGCAAATCTTCTGTCAAAAAAGATGCTCCCTTAGAGGTATATGAGGATTTGAGCAAGTTAAATACTAAGGATAATCGCTTTTTTGCAGTCGCACTAATTGCGGTGATGATAATTCTAGGTGGTTTGGTGTGGTTTGGCTGGAGTTAGATTGTACTGAGAGGGAAAAGGGGTGAGAGAATATATGGAAGAATGGGCTAATAACTGGATATAAGCCGTAATGACTATAATTCTGGGAGGCTAGTATGGGGAATTTCTTCCGAAAAAATATCTCTCGACTGAGAAATATTTGCTTGCTAATTCTCGTATCTCTGCTATTGTCTGGATGTGTGGAGTATGACGTGGGGGTAAATTTTGCTCACCCTAACCATGGAGAATTTGTACAACATATCAAATTGGGCGATCGCCTGACAAGTTTTAGCGGTGATTCTGTCTATGAATGGTTAAATAGTATCGAACGTCGCACCCGTCAATTATCAGGAAAAGTCAAACGTATCTCCCCGGAGGAAGTAATTGTGACGATTCCTTTCAGCAATGGTGAAGAATTGCAAACAAAGTTTAACGAGTTTTTCCAATCCCAAAAAGATTCATCAAATACCCCCAAGGATGGAGCATCAGATTTACCTCAAGTCGCCTCAAACTTCCTGCTATTTCAGAATAATTTTATCTTGCTGGTGCGTAACCGTTTAGTCTACGATTTAGACCTGCGATCGCTAGCCTTAATCGCTAATAACGGGAATATTTTAACTAATACCGATTCCATCATCGATTTGAAATTTAGTCTCACAACACCCTGGGGTGCAAAAAATATTACAGTTGCCGAAAATTCCCCCCAACTGGAAAAAACTAATCATCAATTAACTTGGCAACTTAATCCTGGTGAACTTAACCACATTGAAGCAGTATTTTGGCTACCAAGTCCCCTAGGTATTGGTGCATTATTAATTATCTTATTTGTGTGGTTAGGATTTTATTTGCGATATAGTTTACTTCCAGCACCCAAATCAATACTCAGCCCTGAATCATAACAAAATTTTCCATAGGTTTCCGACTTTTTGCCAATTCAGGGAGATGCACCCCACACCCTTCTTACCCATTCCCATGAACAAGATATTAAAAACGGCGACAACTTTGCTTTCTGTTTACTATGCCTATATGGTAGAGTACCGAGCAGAATTAATACTATGGGTATTAGCAGGTTCTTTACCTCTTATCCTCATGGGAGCATGGGTACAAGCTGCCCAAGGAGGAAATTTTGGTTTCACTTCTGTGGAATTCGCTCGTTATTTCCTCGCGGTTTTTATTGTGCGACAAATCACAGTTGTTTGGGTAATTTGGGAATTTGAGAGAGAAGTTGTCGAAGGTAAATTATCCTCAAGGCTATTACAACCCCTTGACCCAGTATGGCATCATGTCGCCTCTCATTTAGGTGAAAGAATCGCCAGAGTTCCCTTTGCTATCATCTTAATTGGCTTGTTTTTTCTTATATATCCCCAAGCTTTCTGGATACCAAAAATTACAAACATTATTTTATTTATAATTGCCACAATCCTGGCATTTACACTAAGATTTGTGATTCAATATACCTTTGCTATGTTTGCATTTTGGACAGAAAGAGCTGCCGCAATTGAAAACTTTTGGTTTCTGTTTTATCTCTTTCTCTCTGGAATGATTGCCCCCCTAGATGTTTTTCCTCCCCAGCTAAAAGCCATTATCCTCTGCACACCTTTTCCCTACTTGATTGATTTTCCAGCCAGCTTATTAGTCGGTTTTAATGTAGATATTACGCGGGGATTTTTATCAATTATTGCCTGGATTTTAATATTTGTGGGAGTCAATCGCATCTTATGGCGACAGGGTTTAAAAAAATATTCAGGAATGGGAGCTTAGTAGTTAAATTAATTGACAAGGAAAATTTTCCTTATCTATCGTTAAACGGGGGCAAATTTTCCCCGAAACTGATTAACTACCTGATCTAAACCCACGGAGTGAGCAGCTTTAAACAGGATGCGATCGCCAGGTTGTACAAAGGAATTTAACCCCGCAACGAGTTCCCCATGGTTAGAAAAGCATTCGGTGGGTATACCTTGAGCGCTACTAGCAATAGTTGCTGCATCTTCCCCATCTGCCAGTACTAGTAAAGCATCAAGATTGAGCTGACGCACAGTTTCACCTACCCGTTGATGGAGTTGGGGCGATCGCTCTCCTAATTCTTTCATCGCTCCGAGTACGGCGATTCTGCGTTTTCCGGGGGTTTCTGCGAGTAAATTCAAAGCTGCAATCATCGCTTCTGGTGCAGCATTGTAAGTCTCATCTAAGATTACCACATCATTGGGTAAAGTATAACGTTGCGATCGCCCTCCCGGCATATCTACCACAATCCCCGATTGCAGACTTGCCCAATCAATATTTAATACCCGTGCCACAGCTAGAGCTGCCATATAGTTAGCGGCAATATGTCGTCCCGGCAGAGGTAAAATAAATTCCTGGTCGGCAACTTTCAAAGTCTGGGAATCAACCATGGTTCCCTGAATGTCACCACCTTCAAAACCAAAACTGATGACTTTCCCTTGCCACAGTTCAGCAGCAACTTGCCGCAGTAGGGGGTTGTCATAGTTCATAATTGCTACACTTTCCGAGGGCATTTCTACGAGTAATTCACATTTGGCTTCGGCGATCGCCAATTCCGAACCGAGCAATTCAATATGTGCTGTACCGACGTTCGTAATAATACCAATAGTAGGGCGAGCAATCTGAGTTAACTCGGCAATTTGTCCCCGACCGCGCATCGCCATTTCAATCACGGCAAAATCGTGTTCCTCTGTTAATTCCAGCAGTGTCTTGGGTACACCGATTTCGTTATTAAAATTCCCATAGGTTTTGTGAACTCGTCCCTGGGTTGCCAATACCCCTGCGATTAATTCCTTGGTCGTAGTTTTACCCACAGAGCCTGTGACAGAAATTACTGGAATTGATAAGCGATCGCGCCACCATCTACCCAATTGTTGATAGGCAGTGAGGGTATTTTCTACCTGTAAGAGGGGAAACTGGGGATGGTTGTAGTCAAAATCGACAATTGCTGCTACCGCACCCTTGGCGATCGCGGTGGAAACAAAATCATGTCCATCAAACTTTTCCCCCCGAAAGGCAACAAAAATTTCCCCTGATTGGATAATCCGACTGTCTGTTTGAATACCAGTAATTACTTCTGTACCAGTATCACCAGACAGATTTACAGATTTAGCCCCTAGGACATGAATAAGTTGGTTTAAGGTGGCAGAAAAAGCCATAATTCAAGATTTCGCAGATATTTTAGCCATTAGCCCTATCCCGACAAATACTGGTTTTTGTCCTCTGGAAGTGCCACAGTCCAGATTACTATAGATTCATCAATAAGTTACCCATTGATGCGAAAATTCTTTGCAGAAAGTCCAGTGAACACTTAGTATAGTTTTTCTTACTCCCCTACAGACACAGTGTAGCTCTCCCAAAAGGAGCAGGGAGCAAGATGCTATATCGCGTCTCTACCAATTACTCATTACTCATTACTTATTCCCTATTCCCCATAACATGAATCATCGTCGTTTACTAATTACTGGTGGTGCTGGTTTTATTGGTACCAACTTCGTCTATCATTGGCTACAAAACCATCCAGGGGATAGAGTCGTAGTTCTAGATGCTTTAACCTATGCAGGGAATCGGGCAAATTTAGCAAGTTTAGAGACACAAGAGAATTTTCGGTTTGTGCAAGGAGATATTGGCGATCGCCTGCTTATTGATCAACTATTATCCCAGGAAAAAATTGATACCATTGCCCACTTTGCTGCTGAGTCCCATGTCGATAGGTCAATTCTCCAGCCCGGTGCATTCATTCAAACAAATGTAGTCGGTACTTTCACGCTCCTAGAAGCCTTTCGCCAACACTGGGAACAACAAAAACAGCCCTCAGAATATCGCTTTCTCCACGTCTCCACCGACGAAGTTTACGGCAGTCTCAACCCCACAGACACCCCCTTTACGGAAACCACACCCTACGCACCCAATAGCCCCTACTCCGCTTCTAAAGCTGGCAGTGACCATCTAGTACGTGCTTATTATCACACTTACAACCTGCCCACCATCATTACCAACTGTTCTAATAATTACGGTTCCTACCAATTCCCAGAAAAACTCATCCCTTTGATGTGTATTAATATATTGCAGGGCAAACCCTTACCCATATACGGAGATGGGAAAAATGTCCGTGACTGGTTATATGTCGGCGACCATTGTAGCGCTTTAGACATAGTAATTAATCAAGGGATTCCTGGAGAAACCTATAATATTGGTGGTGACAACGAGGTAGAAAATATCAAGCTGGTAGAGATGCTGTGTACATTAATGGATGAACTTGCCCCAGAATTACCAGTTTCTCCTAGCAGTAAATTAATTACCTTTGTTAAGGATAGATTGGGACATGATCGCAGGTATGCTATTGATGCCAGCAAAATCACAAATCAGTTAGGTTGGCAACCTTCAGTGACGGTGGAACAAGGTTTACGATTAACAGTGAAATGGTATCTTAGTCATTTCGAGTGGTGGCAAGCCTTACTTTCGGAGGATTACCAGGCATACTACCAGCAAAATTACCAAAAGTAAGCAAGAGGGAATAATTACAAAATATATGATTTTTGCATCAACAGAGTAGCAGGGGAGAGAGAATATTAACTGGTGCAAATTTCAACCATATTTACCACAGCTAAATCTAGTACAGGGTGGCTAAAAAAAACCATCTATTCCAAATTTCTGAAACACTTGCAGCAAAGTAATTACGTTAGCGTTAGCTCTCCCGCAGGGAGCATTACGTTAGCGTTAGCTCTCCCGAAGGGAGCATTACGAATTCCGCATAGCGGTACTAGTATATCTCTACTATCACAGAAGACGGTATTCTGGGGGTGAGTTGATTTGAGAAAACGTACTCTATTACAGAGGAAATTACGGGAAAAAATACGAGACTTGCTGGATATAGTTTGGTTTCGTGTTTTGTTGGCGATCGCGATCGCCTATATCTTGATGCTGACATTCAGTCACATAGAACAGTGGAATCACCAACAGTCCGTTTGTAAATCTCAAGATTCATTATTGCAGTGTTTTTATAGACAAGCCTTATCAATCATTGAACTGAATAACATCGAAGGTTTTAGTATCCTAGCCGCAGCCAGTTTATATTTACTCGAAAGTCGCGAGCGTAGGCGAAATACTATCTATGAAGCATGGCAAGTAGTGGATAATGCAGCTGCGGCAAATGTCTCAACTAGCTATGCCAGAATCAAAGCTCTGGAAGATTTAAATCAGTATGGTGTATCTTTAAAGTCTTTAGATATACCTGGCGCAGACTTAAATGAAATTGATTTGGCAGGTGCTGATTTGAGTATTGCAGACCTCAGTCATACCAATCTCAGCTATGCTAACCTCAAGGAAGTAAATCTCTGTGATGCCCAATTAGCAGGTGCAAACCTCTGTCGTGCCAGACTTAAAGAAGCAAACCTGAAATTTGCTAACCTCAATGGTGCCCAATTAGAAGGTGCTAATTTAGCCCGTGCTAATTTAAGTAATAGTGATTTGGCAGGTGCTAACCTTGGTGGTGCAGACTTACGAGGAGCAAATCTGGAATTTGCCGATTTGAACGGTGTACAGCTAGAAGTCGCAAATCTCACAGATGCCAAATTAGCAGGCGCTCAGCTAGAAGGGGCAGACCTGAGTGATGCTAAATTAGAAGGGGCAGACTTGAAAAATGCATTCCTCATTGATGCCAATTTTACCCGCGCTAACCTGAAAAATGCTGATTTGCGAGGTACTCAAGACCTCAGTGTAGAGCAAATTCAAGCCGCATACAACTGGGCAGAAGCAAAATACGATCGCTACTTTTCCATCCAACTAGGTTTACCCGTAGAACCAGAAAATCAGTACAGTGGAGTTATCTAGATACACAACATATCATTAGGGTAAAACAAGAAAGAAGCAACCAAACCCTCTCACTATTCCTTTTCATACCAAAGTGATTGTGGTTGATTTAGGGAAGTACAGTGAAATTTAATTCTTCTAAATAAATGACAGACTCGCGTATTTGGGAATTAATCATTCGAGAGGTAGCTTCAAACTCAACTACACCTATCCCTTGGACAATTTTACCCGTATACTTCTGGGCTTCCGATGGCGATCGCAATGATTGTTTGTTCCAGGATGGGAAAATATTTACGACTGTACCATCCTCCAGCACAATTTGAGATTTAATATAAACGCCCTGGAAATCTGGATTTCCTGTAACTTGAGGTTTATAGGATTGTGATGTGTAATATCCCACGAGTTTGACTTTCTTGCCACTCAAACCCATCAAGTCTTCACGATTCCTAACTATTTTCAGTTCTTCCATAGAAACTTCCCTCGGATTAACTTGGGGGATTTGGCTGTTGCTTGGTTCGCTGGCTATCAAAATAGAGCAGGATAAAATAGTCGGAAAACATAAGTACAACACAAACCAGTTAAATTTACCATTCATATCAATTTTAAAATAAGACGATACTGGTAATTATTTTAGCTAGTGGATAGATACAACTAAAATGATGCAATGAAAAATATTCGTATTTGCGCTAAAGTGCTGGATAGATTAGAAACAGAATGCACTACTTTAGCTGTATTGCTCCAGAAGTAGGTTTGACTTCAACTTTGCTCAGCCCAACACCAATATATACATTGGGTGACTCAGATCATATTGGGTTATGCAAATTCTCCACCCAATCTACATTTAATGCACTATTTTATAGCGTTTCCCTATCAGATGAAATACAACCCCACCCGCCCTATCGGGCACCCTCCCCGATTTCGGGGAGGGTTGGGGAGGGGTTCTTCTATACCTCATCAGAATGAGAAACACTATAGTATAGACACGCTACTACAGAGGTTTTATATTTAATTGCGCCTTCCTACTTACTCATTACTCATTCCTCATCACTCATTCCTGATTCCCAAGTCATAATATAAGTTTAAAAAATAAGATTCGGGTAAACCGTACTAATCTTATTCCCATTTACCGTACCTCAAATATCACCGATTTTATTGGACGGTATTCATCAATAAATAAGTGATAAAAACCGAATTTACACCACTTCTAATCCTGATTACTATAAGAGCAAAGCAACAAATTAAATCCTCAAGTCAAGAAAAGCTAGGAGTTTAGAATATGACTATTATCCGTTACAATCCTTGGGCTGAATTTAACACCGTTCAACGCCAACTTGACCGTCTATTTGAAGATTTACAAGCACCTAACTTGAGAACTCCCGCAGCTGAATTAACCGAAACAGAAGATGCATTGCACCTCAAATTAGAACTTCCTGGGATAGAAGCAAAGGATGTAGATATTGAAGTCACAACCAATGCAGTTAAGGTAGTTGCCGAACGGAAAAATGAACGCAAGGAAGGAACTCGTTCTGAGTTTTATTACGGTAAGTTACAACGTATAATTCCCCTCAACACTAAAGTTCAAAATACCAATGTAACTGCTGAATACAAAAATGGAATTTTGAATTTGACACTACCTAAAGTTGAGGAAGAAAAGAACAAAGTCGTGAAAGTTAGCTTGGAACAAAACTAGACTTTTTCTGGATCGCTATCAAATTAAATAAATAATTATGTATTAGCTCGGTTATCAAATTGACCGGGCTTTTTTTGTGAAGCTGTACTATTCCTTCCGTTTTTTTTCTGCATAGGCTACACTGTGATAACCCATCCTACAAAGGTTTTATATTTAATTACACCTGCGATATAACTTGTATATGCAGTATCTCCTATTCCCATGAGGGCAACTTTTTCTCAGAAGCTAAATCTTGGATGCGCTGATTCAATAAATCCATAAAACTCTTTTTATTTCCTGTCCAAAAAATCTTATCCCCAACAAAAACATCACAGAAGAAAGGAACTAACAGAGCCTCACCTTTTGGCAAAACCTTGCCTAAACCATACATGAATATGGGATAGATGGGGACATCTGGATGATTTTTAGCCAAGTGAGCGATGCCACTTTTAAAAGTTGATAAACTTTCTGGTTTTCCCCTGGAACCCTCTGGGTAGATAATTAAAATATCTTCCTGCAATAAAGCTTCTGAGCAACTTAAAAATGGATTTTCCCGACTATTAATATTTTGGCGTTTGAGACTAATAATATTGAGAATATTCAGAGAAAACCAAGCGAGAAGAGAATTCTTAAGAAAATAATCTTCTGCGGCAACAGGTCGTAACTTGTTCAGTAATTTAATTGGTAAAATCGTCATTAATACCATTGTATCTAAATGACTATTATGATTAGCGACAATAATCGCAGGTCCCGATTGGGGTAATCCTTCCTTATTAACAATTCTCAAGCCAATAATTATCAGAATAACGACTCTGACAATGATGAGAAAAAAGATTAGCCGTAATAATCTTGTTAAGAATATTTTCAACGAAGTAAACTCTGAAAATAGAAATAGGCAGTAAAGTGGAAAAATAAGGGCGCTGTATAAGTCAAGCTATCAATGCGATCAAGAATACCTCCATGTCCCGGAATTAAATTACCGCTATCCTTCACCCCTAAATCGCGCTTTAAGGCGGAGATTGTGACATCACCAATAAAACCAGCGACACCAATTAATATACCAACAGAGAGGGCATAAAGGGGCGGAAAAGGTGTTAACCAAGGAGCAATAATTACAGCCATGACAGTGGTAGTAAAAATACCACCTAACAAACCTTCCCAGGTTTTATTGGGACTGACTGTGGGTAGTACTTTATGCTTTCCTAGGGATTTTCCCCAAATATATTGGGCGATATCGTTGATTTGGGTAAGAAAAACTAAGTATAAAATAAAGCCAGCACCTCCGGCAACAGGATTTACTTCTGCTGGAGCCATTAACAAATATGCCATGTGCCCAAAGCAATAAACTGTCAGCATCAAGCCCCAGTGTATAGTTCCTACTGCTTTGAGAAATCCTTCTGTTTCTCCGATAATTACCATACGCATGGGTAAAAACAAGAACATATAAACAGGGATAAAGATAAGAAACATCACATACCAATTGATGTGAATCCAATAATATTCAATGATTAACCCTAGGTATGCCCAAAATATGACTCGGCGATCTTCAATACGAGTCGGAATTAGGGAAAAATATTCTTTTAATGCTAAAAAGCTGAGAAAAGCAAAAAAGATAATGGCAATACTTTTGTTAACTGTGAGAGCAATAGTGAAAAGAATAACTATTATCCACCAGGATTGAACCCGTTGTTTGAGTTCGGTATAGTCTGTTTCTGGTTGGCGTAATGCCAAAATTGCAATGACAATGCTCGCAATGATTAAAAGTGTAAAAATGCCAGCGAATGCCCATAAAACATTAGGAGGGGGGAGATGAAATAAACCTGTAATTATGGATTGTAAGGTTGATGTTTCTGTGAGATAGTTATTAATATTCATCTTAACTGACCTCAGCTAGGGTGTTTCTGACACGATTAATGATATTGATAATTAGCAAAATTATGGTCATGGCAAAAAGGATATTGAGCCAAGTACCGGAAATAATTCCGCAACCTAGAAGCAGGGAAATTAGGGCAAAGATAAAGGCGCGATCGCTCTTCCCCATAGGACCATCATAACGACGAGTTCCACCTGCGACTACACCGAGAATTCCAGCCATTTCACTAATAATTGCGAGGATAACAATCACAACTACTAGGGGGCTAGTAATTCCAGGAATTAAAGCAAATGGCAGGTAAATAAAGGCATCGGAAATGACATCTGTTAATTCGTTAAGAATTCCTCCTAAAATGCTTTTCATCCCGTGTTCCCGCGCGAGCATCCCATCAATAGCATTCAGCGCCATCCTGATTAACATCAAGGGAGGAATGATTAAAAGTAATTGGGGATATTCGTGACCTATAGTAATAGTAATACCTGCAAATATAGAGAGGATAGTGGCAAAGATAGTCACTTGATTGGCTGTCACTCCCCTGTGAGCAAGTTGATTGACTAAAGGTCTGAGTTGGTTTTGAAAAGTGGGTTTGAGTTCGTAGAGACTACGCATGGGCGAGATTTCCTGAATATTTCAAGTGGATTTTAAAAGTAGTATTTTGCGCTTTTTTATAAAATTGAAATGTTTCCAAGGATGGGTGAATGGGAGAATATATAAACAGCAGTGAGGATTTCCATATTTATGTGACAAAAATCCTGCCCAGGGGAGCAAGATATTGTCGTCGTAGCAAGAGAAACCTTTATTTCTTCACTGCTCTAACTGCGGCATCAGCATTAATCAATCCACTACCGAAGAAAACCTGTTGTTCTGTCATTCCAGAAGAGATTAAACCTTCATTTACCAAACTGCGATATTTTTCCTTTTCCTTTTGAGAAACTCGTAAACTATCGTAACTTGCAGTTGATTTGAGAATATTAATTATTTGTTGTCGATTTAATCGCCGATCGCCATCTTCACCCTTCATCAAAGCTACCACCCCAGCAACCGCAGGAGAAGAAAAAGAAGTTCCCTGCATCCACCAATATTTACCCCGTGCATCCACCACCTCAGACCAACGGAAGTTAGGATAGGCTAAACCCTGCCAAAATGATTCCATCCAAGTTCCCCCAGTGGTAGCAATTCCCCCTAGTAATCCCACGGAGGTACTCAAATCTCCACCTGGTGCGACTACACCCAATCCCATACCATAGTTGCTGTAGGGTGCGCGATCGCCAAACAAATTAGTTGCACCCACAGATAATACCCCCTCGTAACCGGAAGGGAAGCCGACTCTGGGATAATTAGAATTACCAGAGGAAGCAACAATTACTAACTTGGGATTTTGTTGTAATATCTGCTTGTAGGTCATATCCTCCACATCGGTGGGTATCATTTTCCCTAAGCTTAAATTAATCACATCTGCACCCCGGTTAGCAGAATAAGCCACAGCTTCCAAAACTGCACCGTTTTGAATACTGCCATTTAATCCAAACACCCGCACGGGCAAAATTTTGGCATTGGGTGCAACTCCCCACATCCCTTCGGAAGTCTGCGGTTTAGCAGCAATTACCCCACTGACTAAAGTCCCGTGAAATTCCCCACCAACCTGGGAACGGAGCATCGTACGTAGGCGATCGCCGATTTGTTTTTGAGACAATTGGGGATTGATTTTGGCTATTTGTTGGGGTGAAAGATATCGTTTGATTAATTCTCCATCGGATAATTTGAAAGTATCTTGTAATTTTTTCCGTAAAATATTCATTTCTAAAGGACTCATCTTGGTATCTGCATCACCAATTTCGCAGGGATTTTTACTATTACTAGGTTCGGAAAAATCCCAACCGTACTCTTCTCCTGGACATTTATCGGCAGCCGATACTTTATATAAATTATTTTGTAAATCGGGGTGATTCCATTGAATTAAACTATCAACAACTGCGACTACTACACCTTTGCCACCATTACTATTTTGCCAAGCTTCAGTGACTCGTAAGTCAGTGCGGGGAAGGGTGACAGGAGGTTTAGTTTGTTTCTCCTTCACGCTTTGCTCCTGAAGACAACTTTGTAATTCCGCAAAATTGTTAATCTTCTGTTGTAAACAAGTTTGTAGGGGAGCGCTATTTAAATGCCACTGTAAACCTAAATAGGTGCTACTAGACTTATTTCCCCTTTGTGTTGCATTGGCAGATTGTTTTTCCCCAGAATCTAGATTTAAACCCTGGGATTTTTGTTGAGTGATATCAACAGAGTCAGCAACAGACTGGAGGAAATTGGGAGCAGCAGAGGTGATTCCCTTAACTTGATTAAGTTGATTGGCAACATTCAACACAGCAGTATCAGTAACTGTGGTTGATTTCACAATGTAAATATTCGGTAAGAAACGCAGAGGACGAATAATTTCTAAATTATTTTGTTTCAGAATCGATGCTCTTTCCTTTTCGCCCATATTGGGTTGGAAACTAACGATAATTTCGTTTGGTAAAATAATCGTATCTTGACTGCTGGCACGGCTTAATACAGGTAAGGAAGTCTTAACATAGCTTTGATTTTTAATTTTTTGCCGAATCGCATCAGCATTCACAGCAGGTAACGCGACAACCGCATAATTCCCCCCCAGGGGTTTCACCTGGATTTGGGAACCACCGCGAGTTCCTGCACCCTTAGCTAAATCCTGTTCTAATTGCAGATATAGGGGATTTGCCCCCCGATTGCGAGCATTAGATACTGGCTTAAATTCCACCGCGATCGCGTCTTTTTGTTGAGTTAAGGGAACGGGTTTTCCTTGATACAGATAAAATAGTTGATTATTCTGTGATTCTGGTGTTTGAGCCGCAGCAGTGGATTTAAATTGGCGATTAATTGCTGTTAAGGGAAAAATACTTGTCACAGCCAGCATTGTACTAGCTAGAAGAATACTGGATACAGCCAGTTGACGATTCATAATTGACTTTCCTTGCAATAGATAGTGACTCAGGTATGCTGAACAAATTTCCTGGTATTTGTCCCACCTATTGATGTATAGTTCCCAACTACCTATGGGGTATGCAATTTTTTAACGGAATTTGTGGCGTTGCATCCCCAACAACAATCAAACATGATTCTTATTTATTCAGATTTGGTTTTTCTGATTCCCCCTGCTCCCTGCTGTCTATGTGTAGCTTTATTTTGGAGAATTGGTATTAGGTTTCCGTTTGTACTGCAATCACAACAAATTCACTATCATCAAGCAGAATAGTTTTGCGCCAAACGTTGGTACGTCCCGCCACAGGTATAAAATCATCACTATAGGCAAGTTTCTTTAATTCCTGAGCCAACTGTGGGGTAAGGGATTTCAGAGCAGAGCTTGGTATTTCGCTTGTCCAGGAAGATACAAACCCTTTAAAGTTACTCTTTTTGTCCTGTCCGACGTAAGTATCACCCTTGTAATTAACAACGTAAGTATAGAGGGGCATCGGTACTCCTTGTATAGTTAATTCTGACTCTTGATTCCTAACTCAACAATATCTCAAGGTCATAAAACTGGAGTTTCTACACCGCGATCGCCCCAGAAAAACTATACTCAAATCCCGCACCCCAAAGCTTTATGTATTCAAGTTTCCATCCCCTTTCGGGGAGATGTGATTGTAAAGTTGAATGAGGATCTGAAGTCAATGAAAGCTCGTGATGTTTCCATCCCCTTTCGGGGAGATGTGATTGTAAAGTCATTCAAGAATTTTTGTGACTTGAACCACATGTTGGCAGTAAGTGCCACGAAGTGCTTCCAGTAGGGCAGTGCCATCAAGTGCTTCCATAAAAAAAGCAAAGTATAAAAGTAGCAAAGACCTTAAATATTATACATGAGGTTTCGATGATTTTGGCTTGTATAATTTATAGCGAGTAGATATCTCATGGCATAAATCAGGAAAGTATTTGTACAAATCTCTTGAATCATAGCCAATTTGAAGCGCAAGCTCTTTTAACGACTGAGGTGGAAAGGATTCTTGATGCTGTTCCAAAAATTCCTGTACCATTTGTGCATCAAAGGGACGATTAGTTTTAAAGTATTGTTCGGATAATGGTAATTCCTTTAAATATATAGGAGCATCTAATTTTAGCTGACCTAAATAAATGTCAATTAAAGGGATAGATAGTCGATAGCAAACACGTAATAATTTATCGAGTTGAGGAAGTGCATTACCAACACGCCAATCCCTGGGAACAGTTGAACTTAAAAACATTTCTTGTGCAAAGGCTTTAGCATTTCCTTTGGTTAAAACTTCAATACACTTATCGATAGCAATAGCAACAAATTCTCGTTTGGGAATTTCAATCAAATAAGGAGTATTTGCGATTAATAAACCAACTTGTTGTGCAATAAATGAGTGCCATTCGATATCTTGTCTATTCACATTGTACAATTCAATAGTTGAACAACTGCTGCCTAACCAATAATGACATCTACAGCAAAAGCCATTTTTAGTGTTCCAAGCTAATAGATAAATATGCTGCCCGCAATTTGGACAGTAATTCATCAAGGGATATTTGTGTATAGGGCAAATTTTCACTGCGGACACGCACCAAATTAATGGTTCATAAAGCATTATTCCTTTCTGGCTAGATTCTGAATAACATAGTGGACACCAAGCTTTATATTTACGTAATAAATTCCGAGTTGATAAAACATTCTGCCAATGAATTAGGGTGAGATATTTTAAATTTGGTTGTTGAGTCAGTTTCTGTAAAACTAACACAGGTTCAAGTGCCATAGTTCCAGTCCCATTCCATGCACCTGTTTGACTAAAAAAGGCGTGGAAAAATAGATTAGATAAGTGATTAGAGTTTTTGACCGGATAACGACTAATCGTTGGAGCTAATTCTTGAGCTAGTAAAACTCCTGTTGGTACTCGGTGAATTGCAGCTAAACGTGTTACATAACTGGTAAAACTTTCAGTTAGTGGTGTGCCTAATAATAATGGTTGTAATGGATATAAATGACTGCGTTTTGGTAGGTTTAATTGCTGAGTAAAATCCGGCGATTGGAAATTGAAATTATCAGAGAGCATTTCCACCACCTCCAACGATATCCCGATTTATTTTTCGTTCCCCAGGACGGCGTTTCTTTCGATTGTTTTTGGTTTCTGCACTTGTAGATAAATTGTGATGGCTTGATGTATCCCGAACAGATATATTTTGGTTATCACGAACTACTAAGCCTAAAGATGAACGAAGTTTTTCTACTTGATTTTCCCCAGATGATAAAATATTCTCACCCTCAATTGCTTCGGTTAACATTCGCACAGATTTAGAGACAGCAGGTGCATAAGCTTGTAAATGCTTGTAACTTAAACAATTTGATGATTCAGACAAAGCTTTTCTGAGTGACTGTGTGAGCCAATCTTTAACTATTCCCACACAGCCAATGCTACGCTCATAAAAGTAATCCCAGTGTTTTTCTAAATCAGGAGTTTCAGGTAAAGGCATTGCAAAGGAGAAACTTTTTAATACCCTTTGAAAATCTTTGATATCTTCTGGATTCTCACTTTGATAACGAGGAAAATGTATATCTATACTTCTGCGACTAAGCTGACCGCTTAAATTTCTTAATTGTAATAATTCATATGTACCAAATAACCCGTGTCTTGTTTGAGTAAAACTAGCCATTGATTGAATTGCATCCATTTGGTCTTGTTGTTTGTGACCGGATGTAATTTTGGCAAAACGTTGTGCTTCGTCAACTAAAAAAACTTTTAATCTTCTTTGCTGAAAAATATGTTCGACATCTGCTCTTAAATCTACCAAATTTGGCTTAACTTTTACTGTTTTTTGCTCGCCACCATTCCCATACACTCGATGACTACCCGTTCTAGTTTTATAATCAGCAAATGGTTCGCTTAAAGCAATTAAAACACTTTTATAGTAAACTTTCCAATCAAAAGAACCTGTATCTGGAGAACGTGCTTCGACACCAGCTATTGGAAGAAATGACAAATCCTGTATCATTAAAGCTTGATTTTGCTCAAAGATAATTTTCATGACTTGAGCCATTAGAGTTGTTTTCCCAACCCCAGTTGGACCGAATAGAAAAATTAATGACGCACCTCCAGGATTATTTATTGCATCTAAAAATTCTTCATAGACTTGTTTTAGAAGTCTATGTACAACAGTAAAATTGATAAAATAATTAATTTTTTCATTATCTGATGCGGTGAGTATTTCTTGGGAAATATCTGAGGTAGAATGCATTACCAAAACTCCTCGTATGGTTTAATATCTTCTGCAATCAATTCCTTCTCTTCTGGCTCTTGAATTGGTAATTCCAGCATCTCAATCATAGTTGTTTGTATAACTGGAGTTTGATTGTTTGGAGTTGTCGCATATATTTCTTTTGCTTCGATATCCTGCATTCTTTGCAGTAAGATTACCTCTTGTTGTTCTGACTTATTCAAAAACTCAGCTAAACTCGATGCTGTAACGACAAATTGTCTATTTGCACAACTATGACGCTGGCGTATTTCCTCAGATGCAATTCTAATTTCCCTTTCTGAATGTCCAACTAAACTACTGTAATGCTGTGAAATACAAGTTACCCATTGATTGTCAACATAAGCATAAGCAACTCCCATATCATAAGGGTCGTAGCGCACAGGTACTTGAGTTTTTTCTATTTCTGGATGGCGAAAAATATTGTGCCAATAATAAATATTATTAATCTTAATTCCATTATTAGGGATTACTTTTGCAGTTCCCTTTGGCGTTGTTGGTAAAGTAAATATTTTAAAATTGCCATCATATTTAATTACTTTATGGCTGCGTAATCCCGTTCTTAAAAATCCATCCTCAAACATTGAGCGAGGGCTTTGGCTTAGTGCTGGATGTTCTTTATTGTCGTAAAACTCATAAGCCCAATCATATAGGTTTTGGTATAAACTACCTAGTGTCCAAATTGCTAAGTTTTTTGGATTTACACTTTTAGTTACACCTCTAGGGTTACGAGTAATTTGTGTATTTCCTTGAAGGTTATGGATTAGCATTGTGTTTGCTGTACCAAAAATCCTTTCACATACACTCCCAAACCTTGGTTTTGCTTGTGGGCGAGTTTTTTTAGTACAAGTATAGGCTGCGAGCAATGTTTCAAAATAGATACTTTCAAATTCTTTTCCACCATCTACTACTAAAGTGGATGGGAAACGTCCATAGCGACGGACGCATTCCCTCATCACCATCATGCAACTGCGGTAAGAAGGTGGGTCAAATGTTAAATAAATTGCTAATATTCTTCTGGAGTAAGCATCTATCAAAAATGTTAGCCAAGGACGACCTAGATTGACTTTTGAGTAAGAGCTTACTAGTTCAATGTCCAATTCTGTATGGTCTATATGGCAAATTTCAAATGGTCTATCACCGTGCCTTGGCGTTGTTAGCTCTAGTTCCCAATAAAAACATTCATTTTTATAGGCTATGCGTTTCCCTTGTCTATGTAATTTTGTTTCAAACTGTGGTATTTTTTTCAAGTTTTTTAAAAATGTTTTATAGCTTGGAGGTATCAATCCTTTATCAATACAGGTTTGGCGTAAACTACAATATGTTGCATATTTACCTTTCTGCTTGACATTCAGATAATCATTTTCGATAAACTCATCAATTAGTTTTTGTGTTTGAACTGGTAGTTTTCCTTGGTTGGCTGTTTGATTTTTGTGCTTTGGCAATAATCCTAAATATCCACAACCGTATTGCTTATCCGCCTCAAGCCACTTTCTTACCCATCGGTAGAATGTTCTTCTTGGTACTTCTGTAAAATCTGCTTTTTCACCTTGTAAATAACCAGATATAATTGAATAACGCCTCGACGCTTCTATACAATCTTCAACTGATGAACATTTGAAAAATTCTTGTATATCTTGAGAATTTTGAGTATTACTGATTGCTTGAAACTTATCTTGCTCTATTAACCTTCTCCATTCCTGATTTGGTAATGAGATTATTTGTGAAGATTCTGACAGTAATGAGATACTTTTTTCTCCTACATTTATTACATGCCATATCTGTCCATCCCATTTTCCAATTGCTCCAACATGACTTAGGTCTAGAAATTTTCTTGGACTCCAAGCTATATCATTTCTTGATATATCTAGTGCTTCAGCCGTTTCTTTATTTACAAATACACTAATTCTTTCTAACTCTGTACTCAGGGAAAATGAATCTAAATCAACATATACCGTCTGGTCTGCAATTAATTTGTATATGTAGTCTGGATTAATACCTTTTTCTAATAATTCTGATAATTTTATTCCTGGAAATATGGAAATTATTTTGATTATTTTTACTATATCTTCTCTTGGTACTTCGAGATTAATCGATAAATAGTCAGATAAAAAATAGATATTTCTTTGCTTCTTCCAATTTATTTCTTTGTCGGAGCGAACAACATAATATAACCCTAAATTTAAAGCAAACTCCTCTCCGGGGGGACATCGCCATTTTCCATTACTATCTAATTGATAGCGATTCGGCATTTTTGATGCTAAAGCTGATAGCTCTGATGCTGTTTTACATTCTTCCCAACCTGCACTTTTACTCCTAATTACAAAAAAGTCTGCTGTATGCAGTACTCCTATTCGTCGTCCATTTAAACAAGTGTATTGCAACTTTATTTTTGGTGGCTGGTCGTAATATTCCAATACATCTGGGTCATATTCCATCTCATATATTCGCGCTAGCTCATTGTGATGACTCTCAAATTGAATCACCACACCCATTTTTTTGCTTGGATATCGACCGACTACGTTTCCAGCATTTCCCCTCACCCGTCTTGATGGTGGAGAACTACGTATCGACTGAATTATTGTATACTGCGCTGATGATAAATCGAGTGATGCAGACCACTCTTCTAACTCAGATTCTGTCAGCATTGCTACTCCGGTACGCAATGTTTACTTCATTGCATACTTCTATTCAATCTAAATTTTTTGCTTTCAAAATTTAAGAACTATGAATTTTTTTCTACTTAGTGCCACGAAGTGCTTCCACAAAATCCGGCTTATAATTGCTCAAGCTATTGTCTGGACTATTATTCAGCGTTTTTAAATACAGTGTTATTTTATACTATATTGTCTATTAAATTTTACATTTTCTCACGATTTCGTACTATCAAATAGTAGTTCAAAAGTTCCTATGTACTAGCTTTTATGTCATTTTTACGTCGTTTTTGAGAATGCAATCAAATCTAATTGTCTAAATATCCTATGACTATTCGCCCTGAAACCATCTCTATACAAAGGTTTCATCTGTTTGTCTGTCTTTTACATACTTTGTGCCATTTTAGTCGTCCTATTTTTATACTTTGTGCCATCTACTGCTTCCATTATTCTCAGAATCGCCTCTTTCGCGCAACGTAATCATCAGCTTTTCAAGCTTTTTTAGTGCCATAAAGTGCTTCCACTTTAGTGCCATTACCTGGGTAAAGTGACAGCAAACATTATTGGTGCAATTCAGGTTTCCATCCCCTTTCGGGGAGATGTGATTGTAAAGTTAAGCGTTTTCAAGCCAGTGAAATGGTAGCTGGAAAAAGTTTCCATCCCCTTTCGGGGAGATGTGATTGTAAAGAGTTCACTTCTGGAAGCCTTGCTGTGAGCGGGTTTGAGATACCTCAATCGACACCACTCGAAAAATCAGTAAAAATTTCTCAAAAAATGGTCGATTTTGCAGTCTGGAAAGCTTGCTGCGTAAGGTATCGACACCAGTCAACGAAGTTATGCGGTTTTCAAGGTTCGGGGGAGTGGTGTCGATTTCTCGATACAATTTCTATGTATAAACCTACCAAATCCTTACCCCACAAGCAATATAGCCCATATATTTCTTAACAAAATTGCCGAAAGTCGGGGGATGATTTGTGAGGAAAGGTAAATGATAGGCGATCGCCGCTTCGGCGGGCTGGAAGCCTATCGCCGCTTTGGTGGAGCGTAGCTCTATCGCCATTCATACCAAGTTGGGTGCTGTCGTGGTAGGTTCAGAATAATGGGATTGGTTCCCCGCGATCGCAATGACAGTATAAAGACTACCACCCTCTAAAAGCGGAGAATTTCCCGTTGGTAATTTTCTGGAAGGGGGGTGACTTCCCAGATGATACCTTCTGCTGGTTCCAGGGCAACTTCGACATATAGTTGTTCTGTGGCAGTGGTAGCAATCCCCTGATTATTTTCAAAGTCTTGTAAGTCTTCGGTGAGTAATCGCAGGATAAAACCACCGGGTATCAATGCACCAACAGCATGATGCTGCAATGTAAACCGCCAAATTACCATATCTCCCTCCCTTCTGGGGATAAGTTGCAGGGTGTAGGGTTGTCCGGCAATGGTGAGTTGTCGTGAGAGAATGGTGGTATGGGGGATGGTTTCCGTACTCCGAGCGCTGGCGGTACTGAGTTGCAAATTTACAGCTTGCCATCCCAACTGTTGAGCGAATCGAGAAATACCATTTTCCAGCCATTCATACACAGAAAAGGGTTCGGTTTGTGCCGTGCGCTGACAGTATAAATTTTGTCGCCAACCATCATGACTAACTAATCCTCCCCAGATAGGAAAGGGAATTTCTAAACGAGGGTGGATAATTCCAGGGTTTCCCAGACGGTTAATCAGATTGTGTGCTTGGGGGATGGATATTTGGGGGAGCGGTGAAAGGGGAGTGCGAGTGGTTTCTGGGGGGGTGAGGGTGAGGATAGTGATATCGTTAATCAGGTGATCAGCATCTAGGGAATAAGTGCGATCGCTGCTGTCATACTTCCCAAGATTTTTCAGTTGGTTGTGGGTACTATAACCCCAAACTCGCACATAGTTATCATCCGTTTCCACCTGCACTGCCAGATAATAATCTCCCACCCAATTGGGTATGTCTACCCACTCCTGGGGAACCCGAAACTCTTCTAAATCAATGTTTTCGCTGGGAACTAAGATAAATCTTACCCCGTCTGCTGTGATATCAAATCCGTTAACCAGCTCCCAAAAGCTGGGTAAAGCAGTGGTACTCGTCATAGACTTTGCTTGGGGTGTGACATCGGTTTGTAACCAAGGGAAAACCGCATCCCAGCAGAGTCTATTTATATATGCTTGATAGCGACTGGTGGAATGAGAACAAGTTTGGCTTTGTTCCCATGCTTGATTTTGCCCATCTGGGGGGATTTCTAGGAGTAGGTGGTGCATAGGATATTTTTTGGGGAAAGGTTACATAATTAATAATTTGGAAGAAGTAATGAGTAGGGAGTAGGGAGTGGGGAGTAATGAGTAGGAAGTAGGAAGTAGGAAGTAGGAAGTAGGGAGTAATGAGTGGATTAAGTGAATGATTTTTTTAAGGCAAAGAATTGTGCATGAATTTGTAATAGGAAATTACAAGTAAAAGGTACAAAATCAACAGCTTAAATTAAGGGAGGTAATGAGATTTGGGTGTAGATGCTAGAGAAGAGAAGGAGAATGATATTTTCTGCTACCCATTCCCCATTACTTATTACTCCTTACTTATTACTTATTACTTATAGGGTTTCCCAATCAGATGAAATACAACTCCACCCGCCCTATCGGGCACCCTCCCCGATTTCGGGGAGGGCTGATGAGGGGTTCTTCTATACCTCACTAGAATGAGAATATTACTCCTTACTCCTCACTTATTAATCCTTACTCCTTACTTATTAATCCTTACTTATAGGATTTCCCAATCAGATGAAATACAACCCCACCCGCCCTATCGGGCACCCTCCCCGATTTCGGGGAGGGCTGGGGAGGGGTTCTTCTATACCTCACTAGAATGAGAATATTACTCCTTACTCCTTACTTATTAATCCTTACTTATAGCGTTTCCCAATCAGATGAAATACAACCCCACCCGCCCTATCGGGCACCCTTCCGAAATCGGGGAGGGTTGGGGAGGGGTTCTTCTATACCTCACTAGAATGAGAAACGCTATATTACTCATTACTCCTCACTTATTACTCCTTACTCCTCACTTATTACTCCTTCCCAAAATACCCTTGTAGCCATTCTTCCATAACAGTGTTGATAGATTTGAGTATGTCGGAGTTGAGGGAAATATGCAGAGTTTGTTGACTCCATTGAGCAAGGGTTTTGAGAAGGGTTTCTCTGGTTTTGGTGAGACGACGGGAGACGGTATATTGTTGGAGGGCAAGTTTTTGGGCGATTTCTTGCTGGGTGAGTGCTTGGGTGTAGTAAAGTTGGAGAATTTCCTGGGTTTGGGGTTCGAGTTGGGTGAGTGCGGTGGTTAGGAGTTGGTGAATTTCTGCTTGTTGTTTGTCTCTGTTGCTTTCCTCTTCCTGGGTAATAATTTCACTTAATAGAGATTCTTGTTGATTGCTGGGGATATTATCAATGAGTTCGTTTCCTGTTTCCCCAGATGTGGATATATTTATTGATGTGACTGGGGGGTGAAGATAACGACGCAGTGCTTTTGCTATGTTTAATAACCAGGTTTCTAGGGTTTGAGGGGTAATATTTTCAGAATTTTTTTGGTTGTATGCAGTGGCGATCGCCTCCCAAGTTGCTGCATCTGGGGGTGGGAGTTTGCGACTACCTTGAGGTTGGGTGGGTGCGTAAAGAGATTTGAAACATTGCCAAGCACTGGTGTAATTGGTGATAGTATCGCGGGGCAGGGATATAGCTTGTAAAGCTTCTTGTAAGCGTTTTTGGCTCGTTTTGCGCAATAATCCCCACTCCGAGCAAATATCCATTTCGTGACTTTGCCGCAGATTCTCCCGAATTACCGTTATAAATATGGCACTAGCATAATTTTTGAGACTAAAACCTTGTTGGGGATTAAACCCTTTGAGAATTTTTTCAACCTGGGCGATCGCAATTTGAAAACAGTCAGCTAATTTATATTGGGTACTTGTCAAGTTATTGGCAGTTTTCCGCGCTACCCAAAAACAAGCTTCCTGTAAGTATGCGGTTAAATGTGCTTGCGGTAAGTTGCGAGATTGTGACTGCCATAATTTGTGCCAATAAATTGCCCAAAAGTTTTCCCCGTATTCCTGGGGAGACTCCTGGAGAACCCTTTGCATACTCTGACGCAATCGTCCATCTGTCACCCATTGTTGCAGGCGATTGCCATCCAAGAGCAAGAATGTAGAAAAAATTTCAATATTATTACTTCTAGGGTGCATAAAAATTAACTACCCAGCCTAAATTAATTCATGAGACAAATTTAATTACATAGTTTTTCGCAAGTTTTCGGAGTATTTTTTCTACAGATGTCAAACAGGTTATGTGACTACAGAGCAGATGTTGGCAGAGTAGCACAAAATCAGTGATAATTTTTACGCTTACTTACTGACATAGGGGAGGGCGATCGCAAAACAACTGCCTACCTCCAACTCACTAGTTAAAGTCACTTCTCCGTGATGCATTTCAACGATACGTTTAACTAAAGCCAATCCTAAACCTGTACCTTCATAGTTGCGATTTAGCGCACTATCTACTTGAATGAAAGGTTCAAACACTTTCTTGAGATTTTCAGGAGCAATGCCAATTCCTGTGTCTTTGACGTTAATTTGTAAGTAATTTTGTTGTTTAATTGTGGTTGGATAAATAACTTCTAAAGTAATACATCCTCCTTCGGGAGTAAATTTCACGGCATTATTTAGCAGATTAATTAATACTTGGCGGATGCGTCGTTCATCGAGATTGAAATCGGGCAAATTAGTAGGTAATTTACTGACTAACTGAATTGATTTTTTCGCTGCTTGGGGTTTGATGAATTCTAAACTTTGCTGACATAAGGGTATAATTGCCGTGTTTTGGCAGTCAAGTTCAATTTGTCCAGAGGCAATTTTAGAAACATCGAGAATATCATTAATTAGTTCGAGTAAATGGTTCCCACTACGCTCCACTGTAGCTAGAGCTTGCAGTTGTTGTGCGTTAATTTCTCCAAAGATTTCTTCCTGTAATGCTTCCGTCATCCCCAAAATTGCATTCATAGGGGTACGCAATTCATGACTCATAGTAGCGAGAAATTCGTCTTTGAGACGGGTTGCACGGATAAGTTCTGCATTAGTTTGTTCGAGTTCCTCTTCGTAGGCTTTGCGATCGCGAAACAACTTAGCATTTTCTAAGGATATGGCAGCTTGGGTAGAGAGGAAATTGAGAATTTGCAAGCGATTACGACTAAATACACCACTAGTGATTTGATTTTCCAAGCAGAGAATGGCGATCGCTTTACCTTGGTTGAGTAGGGGTAAACAAAGGAGACTTTGGGGTTGTTGTTGAGTGAGATAATTATCAATAACTGGTAAATCGGTATCAAGATTATCGATTACCACAGTTCCTTGGGTATTTTTGACGTAATTAATCAGTTTTACAGGTAAATGGGGATTCCCAATCAGGGGTTCATTAACTAAGGTAGTAGTTTCCGAAGTCCCCAGGGCTTCTACTTGCCAACCATTATTACTATCAGGAAGGATAATTGCACAGCGATCGCCACCTGAATATTTCAGGATAATTTGGGTTAGTTGATGGAGCAATTCACCAATTTCAATAATTCCTGATAGACTTTGAGCGGCTCTGAGGATGCTGGCAAAGTCGAGGATATTATTAATGTTGCTGCTGGAAGAACTACTGGAATTGGTGCGATTATGAATAGATTCAATCGGGGTAATCGTTGCTAGATTATCAAGTAAATTTAGGGGTATGGCTGTTGATTGAAAAATAGGTTGTAATAAGTTGGGATAACGCTTTTCCAAGTCATTGGTTTTAGCTCTGGCTCCCCAATGGGCATAGCAATAGTAGGCTTCCTGTATATATCCGGCGGCAACTTTTTCTTTGCCCCAGGCGAGATAGAATTTTGCTGCTAGTTCATTGGCGATCGCAGCTTCGTAACCATATCCCTCAGCTTGAGCTTGGGCAATGGATTGATCATAGTAATCAATCGCCTCTAATTTTTGTCCCTTCAGTCGTGCTTTTTCAGCTTGGATGAGCAAACACTTGTGCTGAATGTTCGCCGGACAATCCTGTTGCCAACGGGTTAACCGTTCTTCCAGGGGTATAATTGCCTGCCAATGGAACTCTCTATCAGCCTCATTCTGGGCGGTTTCAACTAGTGCCAAGTGCATAAGAATCACATAAAAGACACTGGATGGAACCTTGGCATGGCTGGGAACCGTTGACTCAATAATAGTAAGTTGAGGAATTAAGGTTAGATAGGTAGTTTGCTGATTGAATAAGTAAGCGTGGCGAATTTTGACGGAATAAAACCAAGCTAGATGATAGGGGGTGTCGTGATATTTTTGCAAATATTCTGCTTCGCTGAATGATTCATCATCAAAGCTGAGAACGTTGGTGGTTAACCCGAGTAACTGGCGAAGGGGTTGCAGCACACCGACAGTCAGAGCATCTAGGTTTTCTAAACTTTTAATCTGACGCAGAAACCCTACATGAGTTTGGGCGATCGCATACAAATCATCCAAATTTTTGCCATAGGTAAGGCGATCGGAGCCACTTTGCATCATCATAAAGCCCACGGTCAACCAGTTCCCTGCATCCATCCCATAGGTAAAAGCATTGTCGTAGTATTTATCGGCAGCTTGCAAGGGACGGCTCCAGCTATGCACATCCGCCGCAAACAGGAAATTGGTCATACCTCGGACATCAGCATTATCAAACTGTTCGCAAAGTTGCACAGCTGTATCACCAAATTGATAAGCTTGATGGGCATCTTTGAGTAAGGCATTGGCAATTAAGCCATACCCCACATAGCCAAAGGGTGACATATCGCTGTTACCATACTGGAATGACAGGGTTGTCATTTTAGCCAGTGCCAGTAAAGCCAAGGTTCCTTGCCCATCGAGCCATGCGGCATAAAACAAAATCTGTAAAATCCGCAACATTTCTGCAATGTTACTATCTGCCATCTTCGGCAGTTCAAGAATCGATACAATTGGTTGCTGTTCTAGGTAACGATTGACGATAGCAATTTGCTCATCAAGACTGGCTTGAATCTGCTCTGGTTCCGTTGGCATTGTCCAGCCTAGGAGTTGCAGACTCTGGCGCTGAATGGCGATCGCTTCCGCATTTCGACCTTGAAGTTGATATTGGGTCATCTGTACCCGATAAATCGTCGCTTTGTCGAGGGATGTTTGAGCTTGGGCAAGAGCCTGTGTATAAAGGGTTTCAGCTCGGTCAAAATCACTCGAAAGATAAGCGGCTTCTGAACCATCTCGGTACAGAGCATAGGTGAGGGCATAATCTAGCTGCCAAGCCTGATCGGGTAAGGAATCAATGCCAATCTCACAATAATTCTGAGCAGCTTGATAGGCGGCAGAGAGTTTTGCCTTCTGCCCTGCTTGCAGATTAAGTTGGGCTAGTTGGTATTTCTGCTGGGAGTCGGTAATTGTTGCCCTGCCTAAATTCAGCTGATTCACAATGTCAAATATCTGTTCCGACTGTTGTGCTTGTGACGTACCTTGTAATAATAATTGACCAATTTTCCAGTGGGTGACTTGTTTTTTGTCTTCTGGAATCAAAGAATAGGCTGCTTGTTGAACGCGATCGTGCAAAAAACGATAAATGGGATTGGCAACATGGTTCGAGTCAACTTGTTCTGTCTCTTGAAAGAACTTATACATTTGACTGGTGGGTAACAGCAGCCCTTCCTGCAAGGCTCGCCACAATGCTGTTGCTGTTTCCGTTGGTGATTGCTGGCAAACGATCGCCAAAGTCGCCAAGTCAAATTGGTTGCCAATACAGGCTGCTAATTGGATTACTAGTTGTGTCTCGGCAGGCAATTTTTGTAATTGCAGCGCCATAAATTCCACCACATCATCCGTGAGTGCCAAGGCATTTACTTGGGCAATATCGCACTCCCAATAGCAGCTATTCCCATTCTCTGAGTTTCCTCTAACACGATTGAAGGTGATCTGTCCATCTTCATACAATGCTTTGAGAAACTGCGTTGTGAAAAAGGGATTTCCTTGGGTTTTGCGCTCGACTAATTGCGTCAGTGGCTGTGCTAGTTCCAGGGAACACTTCAGTGTATCTGCGATCAATCGATTGGTATCGGCAAAGGCGAGGGGAGCTAAGGTGATGGTATTCACAATCGCCTCAGTCTTGTTGAGTTCTTCCACCATCAAAATGAAGGGGTGAACGGGTGATACCTCATTATCTCGATAGGCTCCCAACATCAAGAGATAGGAACCCTCATTCATCAACAGACTCAGCAATTGTAGCGAGGCGGAATCTGCCCACTGTAAGTCATCCAGAAAAATCACTAAAGGATGGTCTGGAGTCGTAAAGACTTGAATAAACTTTTGAAATAATAAATTAAATCGATTTTGGGCGGCTGTTCCTGAAAGTTCTGGTGCTGGGGGTTGTTTCCCAATAATCTGCTCGAGTTCGGGAATGACTTCAACGAGAACTTGTCCATTTTCACCTAAAGCTAAGTGGATTTTGGTACGCCACTGTTCTAGCTGCTCGTCTGATTCTGAGAGTAATTGTCCCATCAAATCGCGGAAGGCTTGGACGAAGGCAGAAAAGGGAATGTTGCGATTGAATTGGTCGAATTTGCCTTTGATAAAATAGCCTTTTTGTTTGACAATTGGCTTGTGAACTTCGTTGATAACAGCTGTTTTGCCAATTCCTGAAAACCCAGCAACTAACATTAGTTCGGATTTGGGATTTGGGTGAGATTGGGAATTGCCAGCTACGCGATCGAAGGCTGCGAGGAGGGTTTTAACTTCCGTTTCACGACCGTAGAGTTTTTCGGGGATGAGGAAGCGATCGCTTAAATCCTGCTGTCCCAATTCAAATTTGGAGATTTCACCGCAGGTTTTCCACTGGGTTAAACAATGGTGTAAATCATGTTTCAGACCCATTGCACTTTGGTAGCGATCCTCGGCATTTTTTGCCATCAGCTTGGAAACAATCGCTGCAACCATTGCAGGTACCTCTGGATTCACCTGATCCACGGCTAAAGGCTGCTTGGCAATATGGCAATGCATTAGCTCCAAGGGGTCATCCGACTCAAAGGGGAGTTTTCCACTCAACAATTGATAGAGCGTGACACCCAAGGTATAAAAATCAGCCCGATAGTCAATCCCGCGATTCATCCTTCCCGTTTGTTCGGGAGCTAAATAAGCCAGCGTTCCTTCCAGGGTATTGGCACTTTGGATTTCTTGGGTTTCCTTGGGCAACAAAGAAGCAATGCTGAAGTCAATGAGCTTGATTTGTTTCGACTCTGGGTTAATTAAAATATTGGCGGGCTTGATGTCTTTATGCACCAGCCGATGCTGAACCAGTTCATGGAGAATCTCAGTTAGTTGGAGCGCGATCTCCAGTACCTCTGGGAGGGTTAACGATTGTCGTTCCAGGTATTTGGCTAAATCTATGCCTCCCCAATCTTCCATCACGAGGGCATAGCCACTATCTAATGATTCCAAACTCAAGGAGTGGATAATCCCTGGAATCGTCAGGTTTTTGGTGATGGTGTACTGATTGCGAAACTGCACCAATTCGTCAAACCTGGGATATTCCCGCCGTAACACCTTAATCACCACAGGCTGCTGGGTTGCCGTTTGTACCCCTCGATAGACTACGGTGCGACAACCTAAATAAATTTGCTGAGTGAGCCTGTAACCGGAAATTTCCGGGAATGACTGAGGGAAGGTGGTGGTTGAAGATATCATAGATTTGGCTAGGAGAACTGACCTGGGTCTGGGATATTATTAAGGGTTCCCAAAAAATGGGGCGATTGTATCAGATGCTTTTACAGTCCGACACAATGCCTTGTTCTAAGGTGAACTAAACCTCCAAAACCGTGTTTTTCTATGACAATTTGACGGGTGATAAGCCTATCACCTGCTTGCAAAAATTAGGATGGTAGAGCGATCGCAAAACAACTACCTACCCCCAACTCACTAGTTAAAGTAACTTCTCCGTGATGCATTTCAACGATACGTTTAACTAAAGCCAATCCTAAACCTGTACCTTCATAGTTGCGATTCAGCGCACTATCGACTTGAATGAAAGGTTCAAATACTTTGTTGAGATTTTCAGGAGCAATGCCAATTCCTGTATCCTTGACGTTAATTTGTAAGTAATTTTGTTGTTTAATTGTGGTTGGGTAAATAACTTCTAAAGTAATACATCCTCCTTCGGGGGTAAATTTCACAGCATTATTTAGGAGATTAATTAACACTTGGCGGATGCGTCGTTCATCGATATTTAAATTGGGCAAATTAGTAGGTAATTGACTGACTATCTGAATTGATTTTTTCGCTGCTTGGGGTTTGATGAATTCTAAACTTTGCTGACATAAGGGTATAATTTCTGTGCTTTGATATTCCAGTTCGATTTGCCCCGAGGCAATTTTAGAAACATCGAGAATATCATTAATTAGTTCGAGTAAATGGTTCCCACTACGCTCGACAGTAGCTAGGGCTTTGAGTTGTTGTGCGTTAATTTCTCCAAAAATTTCATCCTGTAATGCTTCCGTCATCCCTAAAATCGCATTCATGGGGGTACGCAATTCGTGACTCATGGTAGCAAGAAATTCATCCTTCATACGGGTTGCACGGATGAGTTCGGCGTTATTTTTTTCTAGACGTTCTTCGTAGGCTTTGCGATCGCGAAACAACTTAGCATTTTCTAAGGATATTGCAGCTTGGGTAGAGAGGAAATTGAGAATCTGCAAGCGATTATGACTAAATACACCACTAGTGATTTGATTTTCCAGCAAAAGAATGGCGATCGCTTTACCTTGGTTGAGTAGGGGTAAACAAAGGAGACTTTGGGGTTGTTGTTGGTAGAGGTAATCATCGATAACTGGTAATTCTGTATTTAAGGCATCGATTACTACTGCTTCCTGGGTATTTTTGACGTAATTAATCAGCTTTACAGGTAGAGCAATATTACCTTCTAAGGGAAATGAGGCAATTTCTACAGTTTCCGGTGTTGCCAGGGCTTCTAGTTGCCAAATATGATCTTGATTGGGGAGGATAATCCCACAGCGATCGCCACCAGAATATTTGAGGATGATTTGGCTAAGTTGACGCAATAACTCATCTAATTCGATTTTACTGGCTAAAGTTTGGGAGGCGGTGAGGATGGCGGCAAAATCTAGGGCTTGGTTAATATTTTTACCTGATAATTTACTAGATTCTGTGGATTCACTGATGGATAAATCAGGAGTAGTAATGGTGGCTAGAATATCGAGTAAATTACCTGGTTGAGGTTTAGGTTGGAGAATAGGTTGGAGTAGGTGAGGATAGCGTTCGCTGAGGTCATCGGTTTTGGCTTTGGCTCCCCATTTGGTATAGCAATAGTAGGCTTCCTGCATATAAACACAGGCAATGTTTTCGCGATCGCAATGAAGGTAAAATTTAGCAGTCAGTTCGTTTGCTAGGGCTGCTTCTTGAATGTAGTTATTGGTTTTGGCAAGGGAAATAGCGCGATCGTAGTATTCTCCTGCTTGAGTTGACTTTTTGAAGACGCGCAAATATTCAGCTTCTACTAACAGCCACTTATGTTGATAATTTGTTGGTGCATATTTAGCGAACTTAGATAAATTTCTGCGGGCTGTTTTGATGCGACGGAGACAGGCTTTTTGTTGCTTTTTTGACAAGTCAGGATACCTTGCTAACCAGACTAGGGCACTATAAAAATAGAACATTACCTTGACGAAGGTACCATTCAGGGGATCGAGATTAGCCTCAATGATGGCAATTTGTTCTGTAGCAAGGATATGACGGTCGAAGAGGTAGGCTAGCTGGAGTTTACGAAAACTAGTATGTACTGTAAGTCGAACATCATCAACCGGGATAGCTGTTTCGTCAAAAAAATCACCAACTAACTCACAAACATCATTACTACCACTACAGAGATTCTCGACAACTTGACAGTTGAGGTTGTAAATATCCAGAATTATTAACTGTTGCAGTCTCTGTAAATTTGTGCGACTGGCGATCGCTTCTTGTTGCAAATCTGCCAAATTTTTTCCCGTCCAATAGGCTTGGGTAAAATATATAACTAAACTATAGGCAGCATATTCAATATCTCCAACTGCTAATCCGGCTTGATAGGCTTCTAGCAATAATGCTGAGGTATTGTGAAGAAGTTCCTTGCGATAGGCAATAAAATGATGCCATAGAAACAAGGTGGGAGCTAAAGCTTCTTGAGAAGAATTTTGCTGAGATAACGCGATCGCAGCTTTACCAATTGCGTACCCTGCATCAACCCAACCAAGTTTTTCGCAGAGCAAATACCCATAGATAATGTAGCCCATGGAAGATTTGGGGATATTTCCATAACGCAGATATAATGACAACCCGTTAAAGGTAATAAATGGTAACATCTCTGGCATTCCACTAGCTGCTGCCGAACCAACCGCGTTAAAAATTTGACAGGCTGCTAATTTCGATGGGTTGGTCATGGGGGGCAATTTAAGTAAACCCTCTGGCTTTTTCTTCGACATCCGATACAGAGTAGCGAAGAATCCTAGCATGGTTCGTAGTGGAGAGGGATTTTGGGGAAGTCTAACACCAAATTGCCGTAATACCCTGCGGGCATAATCTACCGCTTCCCGTGGTTGATTTTGGGCTACAAAGGCAAGAATTTGCGTTTCATAAAATTTGACCCGATCAATGTCATTTTTGGCTCGATCAAGTCCGATAACTATCAGTTTAGTCATGCGATCGTAATCAGCCGATAAATAAGCGACTTCTGCGGCTAATTGGTGCAGTCCTAAACAGAGAAAATACTGATGTTCCCAAGCTTGAGACTGTAAAAGTTCTAATCCCAGATTCAGATAACTCATTGCTGCATCATAAGCAGAAGAAAACCTAGCTTTTTCCCCCGCTCGTCGGTTTAGTTCCGCAAGTTCTTCCCGTTCCTTTGCATTCTCAATTAAAGGAATACCACAATTGAGTTGATTGACAATTTGGAAAATTTGTGAATTAAAAGCTTGTGATTCCCGTTCCACTTTGGGAGTACGATTTAATAGCAATCGACCAATTTGCAGATGTACCTTTGGGGTTTGGTTGGAGGGAATTAAGGAATAGGCTGCTTGTTGGACGCGATCGTGTAAAAATTTGTATGTGAAAGTCTCTTGAATATCTTGGATATCTGTATTAGTAATTGAATTTTTTTCACCAACATAAAATCTATAAATATTACTAGTCGGTACAATTAAACCTTCTTCCAGAGCTTTCCACAAATGGGACGCGGTTTCAATTTGTGATTCTTCAGAAACAATAGCCAAAGTCTGCAAATCAAATTGGTTACCAATACAAGCTGCTAACTGCAATATATATTGAGTTGATGCTGGTAATCTGCGTAGCTGGAACGCCATAAAAGCAACAACGTCATCTGTCACCGCTAGCTGAGATACTTGAGCAATATCACTTTCCCAACATCCTAAATCAAAGTTAAATTGAATCAGCTGATCTTGATATAAGGACTTGAGGAACTGAGTCACAAAAAATGGATTTCCTTGAGTTTTTTGGAAAACTAATTTAGATAATTTACCAACTAATAACTCTGAACATTTAAAGGTGTCAGCAACCAGATTATTTACTTGTAATTGACTTAGAGGTGCTAAATTAATCTGATTAATGATTGCCGATGATTTTTTAACTTCCCTCAAAGTCAACATTAATGGATGGGCACTGTTAACTTCATTGTCCCGATATGCACCAATCAAAAACAGATGCCTTGTATCAGCAATTAATCGCTGTATCAATTTTAATGATGCAGAATCAGCCCACTGCAAATCATCTAAAAATATGACTAGGGGATGTTGTTGATTAGTAAAAATTTGGGTGAATTTTTGAAATAGTAAATTAAAGCGATTCTCTGCTGCTGTTCCGGATAATTCTGCAATAGGTGATTGCTTACCAATAATCCTTTCTAGCTCAGGGATAACTTCAATAATTACCTGTCCATTTTCACCCAAAGCTGTCAAAATCTGCTGTTGCCAAATTTGCAACTGAGCATCACCTTCTGTTAACAATTGTCCGATCAAATCTCGGAAGGCTTCCACAAATGCACTAAAAGGTATATTCCGGTTAAATTGGTCAAACTTACCTTTAATAAAATAACCCCGTTGCTTGACAATTGGTTTATGTATTTCGTTGACAACTGCTGTTTTCCCAATCCCCGAAAATCCTGTAACTAGCATGATTTCCGTTGCACCTTGACTAACACGTTCAAAGGCTGCAAGTAGGCTTTTTACTTCTGCTTCTCTTCCATAAAGTTTCTCAGGAATAATAAAGCGATCGCACAAATCTCTTTGAGCAATAATAAAGCTTTCAATCTTTCCTTTGTCTTGAAATTGTACTAAGCATTTCTCTAAATCAAACTTCAATCCCCAGACACTTTGATAGCGGTCTTCGGCATTTTTTGCCATCAACTTGCTAACTATTTCGGAGATGACAGTTGATATTTGCGGATTAATTTCATGTAATAAGGGTGCAGTTTTGGCAATCTGAGAATGTATCAGTTCGATGATATCTTCTGACTGAAAGGGTAATTTCCCCGTTAGCATTTCATGAAAAACTATGCCTAAAGAATAAAAGTCAGTGCGATAGTCAATTCCCCGATTCATTCTTCCAGTTTGTTCTGGAGAAATATAGGCTAATGTCCCTTCTAAGACGTTGATATTTTTTAAGTTTTGCACTTCTTTTGGTAATAAAGAAGCAATGCTAAAATCGATTAACTTAACTTCTTTGATATGAGGATTAATTAAAATATTGCTGGGTTTAATATCTTTATGAATAATGCGTTTTCGAGACAGAATATCTAAAATATCACATAAAGAAATTGCTATCTGCAAAAAATCTAGTAAACTTAGCGGACTTTTCCCCATCCATTCGCTTAGAGAAATTCCTTCAAAGTCTTCCATGACTAACATATAGCCATTTTGGTAATTCTCCAAACTATAGACTTTAACTATTCCAGAAAAATTGAAGCTTTTGGCAATAGTGTACTGATTGCGAAATTGTACGAGTTCCTTAAAGCTGGGATAAGGATTCTTCAGCAGCTTAATTACCACTGGTAATAAGTCAGTTTCTCGATTTCCCCGATAAACAACTGTTCTGGAACCTTCATAAATGATTTCCCTTACATGATATCCAGGCAGACTGACTTGAGTGCTAATCATAAACTGGGTAAATCCTTGATGCCACTATACTTAGTATACATCCATACAAGTTTTGTTATACACGTAGAAAAGAAACTTGATTAGATAATCATCATCGCTTAATATATTTACCCAATATAAGTAAGTCGGTGAGAATAAACCTAACTATGTAACAGATTGTAAAATCGTCAAAACCGTTGCGATTGCTAGAGCCCACGGCACGCTACGCGAACATTCCACTTCGTTTCATTCGCAATGACATAGCGTGAATTATTTAAGCCGTTCTACTTATTTACCCAAAACATAATTACAAGGGTAGAGCGATCGCAAAACAACTACCTACTCCTAATTCGCTAGTTAAAGTAACTTCTCCGTGATGCATTTCAACGATACGTTTAACTAAAGCCAATCCTAAACCTGTACCTTCATAGTTGCGATTCAGCGCACTATCTACTTGAATGAAAGGTTCAAATATTTTGTTGAGATTTTCGGGAGCAATGCCAATTCCCGTATCCTTGACGTTAATTTGTAAATAATTTTGTTGTTTAATTGTGGTTGGGTAAATAACTTCTAAGGTAATACATCCTCCTTCGGGAGTAAATTTCACGGCATTATTTAGGAGATTAATTAACACTTGGCGGATGCGTCGTTCATCGATATTTAAATTGGGCAAATTAGTAGGTAATTGACTGACTATCTGAATTGATTTTTTCGCTGCTTGGGGTTTGATAAACTCCAAACTTTGCTGACATAAGGGTATAATTTCTGTGCTTTGATATTCTAGTTCGATTTGCCCCGAGGCAATTTTAGAAACATCGAGAATATCATTAATTAGTTCGAGTAAATGGTTCCCACTACGCTCGACAGTAGCTAGGGCTTTTAGTTGTTGTGCGTTAATTTCTCCAAATATTTCATCCTGTAATGCTTCCGTCATCCCTAAAATCGCATTCATAGGGGTACGCAATTCGTGACTCATGGTAGCCAGAAATTCATCCTTCATACGGGTTGCCCGGATGAGTTCGGCGTTATTTTTTTCTAGACGTTCTTCATAGGCTTTGCGATCGCTGATATTCTGACCTTGGGCAAAGATATAGCCAACTCCTCCATATTCCAGGTAGTTGCTTGTAATTTCTACTGGATAAATAGAGCCATCTTTTGAGCGATGTAAGGTTTCAAACCGTTCGTATCTACTTAGCTTGAGTATTTCCAATCGTTCTGCCCATGCTTCCTTTGACACATTGGGATCGATGTCCCAGACAAACATCTGCTTTAATTCTGCTGCACTGTAACCTAAAGCAGTACAAGCTGCATCATTGACATCAATAAAGCCAGCCTGTTCACTTATCCAAAAAATACTTGTCACCGTGGATTCGATGGCAAATTTAGTCAGAATCAGTTGTTTCTCAGCAGCTTTCTGCTCACTAATATCTCGCATGATTGTGGAGATATATTGTACTTCGCCCGATTGAGATTTATGGGCAATAATCACTTGAGAAACAGGAATTTCTTGACCGTTGCTATCTAGAAGGGCAAGTTCCCCTGACCAACTGCCTTGTTCCATTAATATAGGAAAAACCTGATTTAAGATGATTTCATTCACCCATGCTGGATGACATTCGGAAATATTTTTGTGGCTAATTAAATCTTGGCGCAATTCTCGCAGTTGCTTGTTATGCCAGATAATTTTCCCGCTTACACTGGCTAAACCAATATAATCGGGTGTCGCTTCCAAAATATCCATTAAGCGGCTTTGCTCTTCTTCCAGTTTCTTGCGATCGCTAATATCAATTAAGACACCACTAGAACTGGTTAAATTTCCGTTTTCATCAAAGTTGGGGCTAGATATGTCATATATCCATACTAAGCTACCATCGGCAGCTACCATGCGGTATTCAAACTCACAGCCACTTTGGTTTTGTATTGCTTCATCAAAGCTCTTTTCGACCTCAATATCTTCGGCGTAAACATGATTTTTCCAAAACAGAGGTTCATTCAACCAATCTTCAACGGGGTATCCTAATATTTGTTCTGCTTTGTTGCTCACAAATGTAAATCTATTGGTTTGTAGATCGTATTCCCATACAATCCCGTTTACAGATTGAATCAGAGAGTAATATTTTTGGCGCGATTTTTCTAACTCAATTTCTGCCTGCTTGCGATCGCTGATATCTCTGACAATACCTTGGTGTCGAGTAATATTACCATCAGCATCAAAAATCGGACCTGCATTGACTGTCACCCACAAATAGCTACCATCGTGACAAAGATGGCGAAACTCTTGATTGCTCAGCTTTTTACCTTGAATAATTGTAGCCATAGACGATTCCATGGTTTCTTGGAGGTCATCAGGATGGATTAATGTGGAAAAGGACTTCCCGATCCAATCTGCTGGATTCCATCCAAACAAAGTCTGAAATTGGGGAGAAAGATAAGTCAAAGTTCCATCTGTATTTGACGACCAAATTACATCTGTTACCCCTTCCACTAAACCTCTAAATTTGGCTTCACTTTCACCTAGGGCAGCTTCTGCTTGTTTGCGTTCACTAATGTCTAGCAAAACACCGTCCGAGACGATAAATCCACCTGGGAGTATTTGAGGTTGAGCAACAATTTGAATCCATTTCATCTCACCCGTTTTCGTGATAATGCGCAATTCTTCTCGAAGAGGGGTAAGATGTTTTATAGATTTTTGGATGGCTTGCTCGATTCTGGGATAATCTTCAGGATGCTCAAAGTCCCTAAAAAAGTATTCTCCTGCCATAAAACTTTCAGCAGTCACTCCATATAGCTCATAGCAACCGGAGCTAGCATAGGGGATAGATTCTGAACCATCCTTGAGGTTGACACTAACCTTAAAAATAACTCCAGGAATATTTTTGGCAAGAGCTTGGAACTGGGATTGACTCTCACTTAATTTTTGCAGCGATCGCTCTAATTGTTGGGCGTAGGATTGGGATTGCTCGTATAATCTGGCATTGGCTAGGGAAATAGCAGCTTGGGAACAAAGCAATTTAAGTAATTCTACCCGCTCATTGGTAAAAACTTCTGCGGTGATGGAGTTTTCCAGATATAAAACAGCTACCAACTGCCCTTGGTTAAGAATTGGCGTACATAATAAACTTTTGGGTCGGAACTGGAGACAATAGGGGTCGTTAGTAGTACTAACATGGGTTTTAAAGTCGGTAATTACCGTTTCCAGGGTGCGCTCTACATAACGAATCAATCGATGGGATAAGTATTGGCAACTATCTAGGGGTTTACGCTCCAGAGATTGAACTGCATGATCAAAATATAAAACTCCCAGTTCTAAGGAACCATCGCAGTTGAGGAAAAGTGCGGCTTTACTTGCACCTGCATTGGTAATGACGAGTTGAATCAGGTTTTGGAGTAATTGATCGAGGTGGATTTCACGGGAGAGGGCTTGATTGGCTGTGAGAACTGTGTTTAAGTCTAGTGTGGCGGAGAATTCCCTAGCAGACTCAGAGATGTGTGCGGTGGAAACTACAGCACCTTGTACTGGTGCAAGGACGGATATGAGGAGTTGTGGATAATTTTGGGCTAAATCTTGGGTTTTGGCTTTGGCTCCCCATTGTTTGTAGCAATTATAGGCTTCTTGCATATAAATAGCCGCAAATTTTTCTTTACCCCAAGCTAGATAAAATTTGGCTGCAAGTTCGTTAGCAAGGGCTACATCTTGGATGAATCCGTTAGTTTTGGCACTAGTAATGGCGCGATCGTAATATTCAATTGCGGCAATTTTATTGTCTTCAACCCGATTTTTTTCAGCTGTAACTAATTCCCAACGATGTTGATGATTTGTGGGTGCAAAATTTGCCCAATGCTGTAACTTATCTTGCTGCTGTTGGATTTGTTGTAAAATTTCTTGACGTTCTGCGGGGTCTAGGTTGGGGTAAAGTTGGAGTTGATTTAGGGCATCAAACCAACTATATAGAACAATCCCAAATGTCGCTGTGGCACCATCTAGATATTCTAAGGCTTGGGCAGAGATGCGAGCAGCTTCGTCATTTTTATTAAATAAATAATACAAAATTAGTTGACTGAGCTGCCAATGGGCAATGACAGATCGATAATTATTCGCTTGTATCTGTGGCAAAAGGGTATCTGCATCAAATATATCCCCCGTCAAGCGATCGGGTTCCTGGTTTCTCCCCAGGAGGTTAATCATCGTTTGGTGAGTAATACTTTGTAAAAATAGGCAATGTAAATGTTTGTGGTTAATGATAATTTGCCGATAAGCATCCATCTTGGGCAGCAACTCAGTTAATACTTGCCCTTGATAATAGGCACAGAAACAATAAATACCTGCGTTGAGGATACCAGATTCAACATCTCCTGTTTCGATGCCACTTTGATAAGCTTCTTCTATGCTGGGTACAATTTGAGATAAGCTAGTTTTCCAATGTTTAACAAAGTAGTTAATGACAAATAAAGTTCGGCTTTTGAAAGAGGAAAGTTGCCAGCGTTCGCGTAGATTTATAGCCAATTCTCCAAACTCGTAACCGCTTTCGATATCACCAATCACACCGCAGAGGATGACACCAAAATCGCTATAAGTAAATACAGAAATGGGACAATTACCAAACTGGATGCAAATTTCTACCTGCTTAAAAATCAGCAGTGGCATTAAGCTTGGTGCTGCAACGTAAGCAGTAGAGGATAAAACCGTCAAAATTTCCATCTGGGCTAGTAGATGGGTATCGTTAAGGGGAGGTAAATCTAATAAACTGGAAATAGGTTTATCTGCCCACAGCGATCGCGTTCTCCCAAAAGCTTGCGCGATATCTTCCTGGGTTGGTTGTTCGGGAAATTCAAGCCCTAAGGAACGTAAAAAGCTTAATCCAATTTGTAGTGCATCGAAAAGTTTACCCTGGACATTTGCAGCGATAATACGATTTTGCTGAACTTTGATGGTGTCAATTAGAGTTTTAGCTTCTTGACACACGACACTAGACCATTTTTCAACTGCTGCAAAATCAGAATTGAGATAGCTAACATTTGTGATTTCTTTATGTAAAGCTAAAGTCAGGGAATAAAGTCTGTCCCAGCAGTCATTTGGTAACAGTTGGATACCCTGTTCCAAATAGGCGATCGCAGCACTATAAGCATGAGAAATTTTGGCTTTTTTCCCCGCCGTGAGATTTAATTTCGCTAGATGTTCCCGCTCTTGAGCTTGGGTAATTAGGGTACTACCCATATTCAAATGGTTGACAATTGTGAATAACTTTTCTTCCTGTCTTTCGGGGGAAGTATTCTTTAATAAGAGTCGCCCAATTTGTAAATGGGTTGCTTGTTTTTGATGGTCAGGAATTAGGGAATAGGCTGCTTCTTGAACGCGATCGTGCAAAAATTTATAAGTGACAGTATGAGTATTACCCCATGTACCCACACTTGTTTCTTGTCCAACAAAAAATTTATAAATTTCATCAACGGGTAAAATCAATTCTTCCTGTAATGCTTCCCACAAAATAGCAGCAGTGTCACTTTGGGATTGTTGCGAAATTATCGCCAAAGTTTCTAAGTCAAATTGATTACCAATGCAAGCGGCAAGCTGCAATATATTTTGAGTTAATGGCACTAGTTTTTGCACTTGCGAACTGATAAAGCCCACAATATCATCAGTAATATTTTGATATTTTAAGAGTGTGATATCACATTCCCAACATCCTAAATCAAAGTTAAAATTAATTATTTTATCTTGGTGTAATGCTTTTAGATATTGTACAATAAAGAATGGATTCCCTTCAGTTTTTTTGTGAATTATTTGAGATAATTTCCATACTGTGTTGTTGGAGCATTGCAGAGTTTCCGAAACTAAAATATTAACTGTAGTTGGACTGAGGGGGGCTAAGATAATCCGATTAATAGTTATTTTTGCCTTATGTATATCATTCAAAGTTAACATTAATAGGTGTCCGGCGTTAACTTCGTTATCACGATAGGCTCCAATTAACAATATATGATGAGTATTACTGATTAATAATTGGATTAACTTCAGTGATGCCGAATCAGCCCATTGTAAATCATCTAAAAATATAACTAAAGGATGTTTATCACTAGCAAAGACTTGGGTAAAACTTTGGAATAATAAATTGAAGCGATTTTCTGCTGCTGCTCCTGATAGTTCTGTAGCTAATGGCTGTTTACCAATAATTTTTTCTAGCTCAGGGATGACTTCAATAATTATCTGACCATTTTCTGCGACTGCTTCTAATATTTTATGTTTCCATAACTGAATTTGAGTATCACTTTCTGTCAACAATTGCCCCATTAAGTTGCGGAAAGCTTGAACAAATGCACTAAAGGGAATATTGCGGTTAAATTGATCAAATTTGCCTTTAATAAAATAACCCCGTTGCTGCACAATCGGTTTATGTACTTCGTTGACAACCGCAGTTTTACCAATTCCAGAAAAACCGGAGATAAGCATTATTTCTGTGGCACCGTTTGGGGAGGCTACACGAACAAATGCTTCCAGTAGGGTTTGAACTTCTGTTTCTCTACCATATAATTTATCAGGAATAATGAAGCGATCGCATATATTCCGTTGTGCAATCGGAAAATCTTCAACTCTGCCAGTTTCCTGAAATTGCATCAAACACTTTTCTAAATCATATTTTAAACCCAATGCACTTTGATAGCGGTCTTCAGGATTTTTTGCCATCAATTTTCTGATAATTTCTGAGATGACAGTTGGAATTTGTTGATTAATTTCATTTACTAATGGTGCTGTTTTAGCAATATGAAAATATATCAGTTCCATTGCATCTTCGGAATGAAATGGTAATTCTCCTGTCAATAACTCATAAAAAGTCACACCTAAGGAATAAAAATCTGTGCGGTAGTCAATCCCCCGATTCATTCTTCCTGTTTGTTCAGGAGAAATATAACTTAATGTCCCTTCTAAAATATTAGAACTAATTAAAGTTTGGGTTTCTCTGGGTAATAAAGATGCAATACTGAAGTCAATGATTTTAACTTGTCTTGTATCTGGATTGATTAAAATATTGGTTGGTTTGATATCCTTATGGATAATTCTCTGATGGTAAAGAACATCTAAGGTGTCACAGAGGGATATGGCTATTTGCAAAAATTCCTCTAGAGACGGAATAAATCGTGTTTCTCGGTGGGAAAAGTAACTTTTTAGGGAAATTCCACCAAAATCTTCCATCACTAGCATAAAACAATTTTGAAGCGATTCTAGGCTATAGGTTTGGATAATTCCAGGATGATTAAGATTTTTGGCGATAGTATACTGATTACGAAATTTTACCAGTTCGCTAAAATCAGGATAAGAATTTTTCAGCAGTTTGATGACTACAGGCAAATTGTCAGCTTCACGAAAAGCTCGACATACTAGGGTTTTAGAACCATCGTAAAGTGTTTCGTGGATTCGATAACCGAGAATATTCACCTGAGTGCTATCCATACTAAGGTAACTCTTGAGACACTAGATATTTATTATTCCCTGATTTGGCAATAATATTTACATCCAATTGTGAAAATTTGCCTAATTACTGATATAGACTGTTAGGGCGATCGCTCCCCGTGAGCACTTTCGTGTAAGAGTCTGTTTTAAAAGTTGAGGAAGGTATGATTAGTCATTTTGTAAATGCTTCTGTAACTTTCCCCAGGGTGCTTCATACAGTGGAGGTAAATCTCACTGTTACTTCTAAGGGTAGAATTAGGGGTTTGTGCTACGTACCAGGATGCGACTAGGTAACAAGTATTAATATGATGTTCAGGTAAAAATCAACGCAACTCTTACACTATATTATTTTTTTCTTCTGCGTAGCGGTACTAGATTCTACTCCCGATTATAGAAATAATTTTATTCTAACTAATCCAGCAAAATTGACTAATTTTCTTTCCCTATGTCACCTATTGGCATTACCACCAGCAACTTATCCTCTGTAAAAAAATCTCCTACTCCTAAACTTTGGCTGTTAATCCTAGGAGTTAGTCAGTATCAAGATACAGATTTACCTAATCTCACCTATCCTTCTGGTGATTGTCAGGGTTTAGCGAAGGCTTTAGTTGAGGCTACCCAGGGTTTATACAGTACAGAACTTAAAATTTATCATGATTTTTCGCCACTTATCCCAACCCTAGAAAATATTTTAACAACCCTGGAAGATATTCGCCAATCAGCTCAAAATACAGATACAATTCTTTTCTATTTTTCTGGACATGGCATAGTTGATAATTCCACTCAACAGGTATTTCTCTGCTTACAAAATACGAAAAAATCAAATTTACTGCAAACAGCATTACCCCTACCTCAACTATTACAACTGCTAAATCAATGTGCAGTCAAAAATCAATTAATTTGGTTGGATGCTTGCCATAGTGGAGGGATGACATTACGGGGAGCAAACCCTACTCCTCAATTAATTGCCACATTACAAAAATGCGCTTCCCAAACTCAGGGTTTTTATGCCTTACTATCCTGTGATAATCATCAACAGTCTTGGGAATTTCCTGAATTGGGGCATGGGGTATTTACATACTTTTTAATGCAGGGTTTACAGGGTGCAGCCGCAGATAATCAGGGACAAATTTCTATTGATAGTTTATACCGCTATGTTTATCATAAAACCCTACAATATATAGATAAAACAAATCAGCAAATCAGGTTAATTAACCAGCAGAAACGGGGAAAGGGAGAAGCTCAATTGTTCCAAGAATATCCCCTGCAAACTCCCAAGCGAATTGTTGAGGGTGTGGGGGAGTTTATTTTGGCAAAAAAAGCCGGATTATGGAAAAATTCTCTATCTCGTCGTTGTGGTTTACTCATTGAGGGTAGAGGGACAAATTCTCTTTCCTTAGATATTAGTAAAAAAATTACGAGCATTGGTCAATTCAAATTAGAATATCTCTCAGGAAATCGACTTTCTATGGGAGAAATTCCTACTATCATTGAGACTTGCTGTCAAACACCAGAGTTAGAAACGGTGTTAATTTATCTGCGGGGAAAAGTTTCAGAAACAGAAACTGGAGAATATTTGATTTTTGGTAATGATATTTTCTTGAAGCGTTCTTGGCTGAAGCAAATTTTACGTCATTGCCATGGCAAGCAAATCATTATTTTAGATATAATCGCCACTTCCGACAATATCTCTGGACAAATTTGGGTGGATGATTTGCAAATTGACTCCCAATCTGGACAGTGTATCATGGCAGCAATTTCTCCTCCAGAACAGCCAGATTTGTTTGCTGAGGTATTTCTCGACACTTTACAGTCTGCCACCACTACGGAAGGATTATCTGCCGCAGGGGCGATCGCCCAACTTCAGTTAAAATTAGCTGGTAGCTCTATTCCCCTAAATATCTGGTTATCGGGTTCCCAAGGTATCATCGAAATTTTACCACCTCAAGCAGAGAATCCAGAGGAAAATACAGCTTTAGACTTGGGTGTCTGCCCATACATGGGACTCAGTGCTTTTTCTGAGGCGGATTCTCAATATTTCTATGGTAGGGAAACCCTAACTCAACAAATTATCCACCACCTGACTCATCATTCTCTGACTGCGGTAATTGGTGCATCTGGTAGTGGGAAATCTTCCTTAATTCAAGCAGGTGTGATTCCCCAATTGCGACATGGTAAACAAATTCCCCATAGTCAGGAGTGGTTCATTGCAACTATGCGTCCTGGGGCGACTCCCTTGGTAGAATTGGCTAAGGTACTTCCGGCTTCTTCTTCTCTCCTGGAAGGTTTTATTTACCAGGGTGTGGAAAGTTTTGTGTACTGGCTGCGAAGTCTGTCCTATCCAGTAGTATTGTTATTTATAGACCAATTTGAAGAACTCTTCACTCTCTGTCCTGCTCCAGAGCGAGAAAAATTCATCCAGCTGTTATTAGGAATTCGAGAATATGCTGGCGATCGCTGTAAGATAATTATTACCCTACGCGCAGATTTTATCGCTTCTTGTTTGGAATTTGCCGACTTAGCGACAGTTTTACAAACTACAAATATCCTGGTTTCTCCGACTCTTACCCTGGATGATTACCGTCGAGTCATTATCAACCCATCTCAACAAGTAGGGTTAAGGGTAGAACCGGAATTAGTGGAAGTTTTACTCCGAGAGTTAAACTCATCTCCTGGTGATTTGCCTCTTTTGGAATTCGTTTTAGAACAACTTTGGCAAAACCGTGTCGAGGGAGAACTCACCCTACAAGTATATCAGGAAAAGCTGGGCGGTTTGCAAGGAACCTTAGAATTATCTTGTCAACAAGTTTATGGCAATTTAGAGAGGGAAATACAGGATTGTGCTAAGTGGATTTTTCTCTCCCTGACTCAGTTAGGGGAAGGAACGGAAGATACTCGCAGAAGAGTCTATAAATCAGAGTTAATCGTCACCAAATACCCCCAACAATTAGTTGAGCAAACCCTGAATATTCTCACCGCAGCAAAGTTAATTGTGATGAATGTGGAGACGACAACTATTGGAAGTGAGAAGGGAGAAGAAACTGCAAATTCTACGATAATTCCTAGTAATATTACTGTAGAGGTAGCCCATGAAATTCTCATCCGTCATTGGTCAACTCTGCGCTGGTGGTTAGAAGAAAATCGCAGTCGTCTGCGTTCTCAACGACAAATTGCCCAAGCTGCACAACTCTGGTATCAACACCAAGAGCAACCAGACTTTTTACTCCAAGGTGTGCGATTAGCTGAAGCTGAAGATATCTATATTAAGTATACAGATGAACTGTCCCAAGATGTGCAACAATATATTGCCGCTTGTTTAGCTCAGAGAAAACAACAGCAATTTTTAGAAAAGCAAAGACTCAAACAAGCACAACGAGCAGTAGTCGCTTTGAGCATTTTTGGAGTAGTGGCAGTTTCCTCTGGGGGATTAGCTTATTGGCAAAGTCGAGAAGCAGTACTTCGGGAAATTCAAGCTTTAAATTCTTCCGCTCAAGCTAATCTTTTATCCCACCAACAGTTAGAAGCTTTACTAACTTCGGTACGAGCAGCCCATCAATTAAAACGGGTAATTTCCACGCCCCAAAATATCCAATCTTCAACTATTAATATTTTACAACGAAATCTGAATAATATTCAAGAGAAAAATCGCATTCTCGCCCATGATGCCAATATTACATCCATAGATATTAGTTCTAATGGTCAAAATATTGCCTCAGCTAGTGATGATGGAACATGGAAACTTTGGACACACCATGGTAAATTAATTCAGAAAATTACTGCCCACCAAGCTCCTATTAAAAGTCTGAGTTTTAGTCCTGACGGTGAAATGGTTGCCACTGCTAGCTTTGACAAAACTGTTAAATTATGGCGCGTTCGGGACGGTTCTCTCCTCAGAAGTTTTACGGGACATCAAGCAGAAGTATTAAGTGTTGCTTGGTCAAGGGATGGTCAATTCTTAGCTTCTAGTGGTGCAGATAATTTAATTCAAATTTGGCAACCCGATAACGGCAATTTAGTTAAAACCATAACTACTCAATCAGCTATTATTAATAGTATCACTTTTAGCCCCGATAGTCAAACTATTGCGGCGGCAAATAGCAATCAAACTCTAACAATATGGCGAGTTAAAGATGGGAACTTAATTAAAACCATACCAGCCCATAGTGGAGAAGTATATACTATCGCCTTTAGCCCAGATGGTCAAACCCTTGCCTCAGGAAGTGCGGATAAAACTATCAAGATTTGGCAAGTCAGAGACAGCAAGCTTATCCATACTTTCACTGCTCATAGTGCAGAAGTCAAAAGTGTGAATTTTAGTCCTGATGGACAGAGCTTAGTCTCTGGTAGTTTAGACAGTACTATCAAAGTTTGGAATCTTGCAGATGGTACGCTCCTAGAAAATTTTTCTGGTCATAGTATTGGAATTTTCAGTGTCAAATTTTTCCCCAATGGTCAAAATATCATCTCTGGAAGTGCAGATAAAACTATCAGAATTTGGCAGCGAAATAATCCTTTGCAAAAAACCTTAACTGGTCATACTGGGGAAATTTTCAGTGTGAATTTCCATCCCCAGGGTAACTTATTAGCCACAGGGAGTAGTGACACAAATATCAAATTATGGAATATCCCTGCTGGAAATTTACGACAAACTTTACTCGGTTATCAAAAGTCAATTTATGGACATAGTTCTCCTATATATAGTACCGTCTTTAGTCCCCAGGGCGATATTCTTGCCTCTGCTAGTAAAGATTACTATATTAAATTGTGGCGCGTTGCTGATGGATATATGATTAAGACCTTACAAGGTCATGAAGATAGTGTGAATAGTTTAAGCTTTAGTCCCGATGGTAAATTTCTTGCCTCTGGAAGTGATGATCAAACTGTGAAAATTTGGCAAGTCTATCAGCATACTTTAGTAAAGACTTTCAGAGGACATAATAATCAAGTTTTAACTGTGAGTTTCCATCCCCAAGGACATCTCCTAGCTTCTGGTAGTCGGGATAATACTATCAAAATTTGGCGTGTCGCAGATGGTAAGCTATTACAAACTTTGACCGGACATAGTAACACCGTCAACGGAGTAGTATTTCATCCCCAAGGCAAAATTTTAGCCTCTGCTAGCTCCGATAAAACGGTAAAATTATGGTATTTAGAGGATATTGCTACTGCTAAATTCAATCCCCAACCTCAAACTTTGACTGGACATAGTGACTCAGTTTGGGGAGTAAATTTTAGTCCGGACGGTGAGATAATTGCTTCAGCCAGTAGTGATAAAACTGTCAAATTATGGAATTTAGCAGGTCAGGAATTAAAAACTTTGCAGGGACATAGTGATACTGTTTTTGGTGTCGCTCTCCAAAACCAGCTGCTTGCTTCCGTCAGTTTTGATGGTACCGGGAAATTATGGCAGTTAAATAGAAGAGAACTGCAAACCGCAGATTTAGATCATCTTTTGGTTCGCAGCTGTCGTTGGTTAGGTGATTATTTAGACAATCATCCCCAGGAGAATCAACCAGAAAAAGTCTGTCCTTAATGCAGTTGGGGGAATGGGTGACTGTCGCTTCGCTCCAATTGAAAATGAATTAAATAATTTTCAATTCTCACATTTTGGAATTGCATAATTTTTGGGAGGTTTGGATTGGAGACAATCCCATCTCTTGATTTATTTAATTGTGAATTGGTAATATTTACCTCCCTGACCATCCAAATCTATCTTGGTGGTGGTCCCGGTGGTCCTGGAGGTCTTCCTGGTCTTGCTGGTCTTGCTGGTCTTCTGGGGGGTGCTGTCCTCCTGACTGCACGTACACGGTTGGGAGGGGTTCTTCTGACCACACGTCTGCGAACTACCCGACGGTATTTGGGTCTGGGAGGTCTTTGGGCAATTTGATACTCCGTAGTTTCCGGGTTATTTTCGGCAACACTCGGTGGTACGTTAGTCACCCCTATAGAAAGGGCGATCGCCACACTCGCCATTCTCATTAACAGCTTGTACATTTTTGATTATCAAAAATAAAACAATCTTTTATCCTCTGAATTTATCCTAGGAAAAAATCTTCCCCGCAAATGAGAAGAAATAGTTAAAAATAAGCCAAAAGAGACGCAAAACTTACGTCTCTTGATGATTTATGATAAATATTTACAAAACCTAGTTAAACTTAAAAAATACGAAAGATGAATGGGTAACGGAAAGGCTCATCGGGTTGTGCCAGACAATGCAATAATGCCCAAATAGTCAATCCCCAATGGATAGCAAAACCTAGAGCAATCACAGGGAAGAACAAGATACCACCAATCCCAAAGGTAATCCAGGAGAGGATACCGATAGGTACACCAATGACGGTTGCCCAAAACCAAACATTTAAATGAAAGTTAATTGACTCTTTGGCATTACTTTTGATTACTGGGTCATCTGCTACTAAATTAATCGCAATGGGAACCCCAATAGAAAAGAGTATAGTACTCAAGAATATTGACCCATGGCAAAGACAAGATAATAGTTTACGTTTATCAGAATTAGATGTAATTTCCATTATGCTCCTTCACTAGGTTTATAGTCTAGATTTTAGTCAATATTAACCAACACTGTATTCATGTTTTCCGCAAGATGTCATGAGGTTTACCGAACTTTACAGTTTACCAACTCATGCATACATATTGTATGGATATGTGTCCTAAAAACAACAAGAGCGGAGTCACGCTCCGCTTGTCTTCGATTTAACATTAAATTATGATTGACACCCTGTATACTCAAATATTACCTGAAATAAACCTATTTATGCTTTCCGTTTTTTGCGCTTGTAGAGGGAGTTTGCACCGATTGCACCGAATGTCAGTAAACCCATCATGGATGTAGGTTCAGGAACTGCTTTTGCTCCCTTGACAGCGATCGCGTTGACATCAAAACCATCACCACTGGTAGCTTTTTCTGTACTAGTACTTATGGTCGGTGATTTGTCTACCAACTTAACGTATCGGAAAAGAGTATTAGCAATATTCTTATCTTGTGCTTTGATAGTTGCACCTTCGGGCTTGATATAAGCACCATCATCGATATTTTCTATAATACCAAGTGAAATCCAATTATTTAAGTCGTTACCAACTAATACTTCCACCTTCTCATTATGACCATTCTGGTTTTTTTGTGTTCCCCAGGTCGTTTCCCAAATAGTGATTTCTGGGAAGAAATATTCTCCAAACTCAAAAATAGCTGAACCACCTAAACCTAAGCTCAAAAAGTTTCTTGTATCACCAGACTGAGGTCTTCCCTTTGCATTATCCGTATTTGCTCTAAATCTTTCAGAAATACCTTTACCTTCTTGGTAATTGAAAACATTGGTAGCAAAGTCCAATTCGGAAGATACAGAAGTATAGTTTTTGTTTTGGCTAGTAGTTGCAAAAGCAGGTGTCGCACTCAGTGCTGTCATCGCAATAGATACAGGTAACAACAGAGTCGCGATAGTTTTGAGTTTCATAGTTAAAAAGTTGCGTATGTAATGGTTTAGGTGTCTTAACCACTACATCCTGTCACGGGTAATTAGGGGATGTCCACGGACATTGCTGTATCTTATTTATCTAGCGTAATATACTTAAATTTGATGTTTTTTGATGTATTATTCTTGCAATACTTTGCCCAATGTACTTTTGCGATAACGAAGATTCTATTATTTTTGAAAAATTTATTTTTTTGCAGATAAAAATATGAAGTTACTGTAAATAGTTAAATTAAATGGGGGGCTAACTATAACAGTTATTCTATGTATATTATCAGTTTATCCTGTGAAAGTCTAGAATTTTGCAAATAGTAATCATATATTCAGTTAATAGATAATTATGTCGTTGAGAAATTTTGTAACTGACTATTCAATATCACCTATGCCAGATAGTTTAAGTTAGTGAACGATGCTAAAGGTGTGAATTTATTCAAGGCAGTCAAAGAACCCCTACAGAATCGTGTGGGAGTCCCTTGTCTGTCTTTTTTGATGTTATTAATCAATTGATGGACGGTATTGGAGCCAAGGTTGGGCAGTTTCAATTTGCGCTGCTAACTGAATCAGGGTTGCTTCGTCAGCAGGTTTCCCAACAAGTTGGACACTCAAGGGTAAACCGTTGCTAGCAAAACCTCTGGGTATGGCGATCGCAGGTTGTCCAGTGGCATTTGCTATGGGACAGGGTGCCACCCACTGGACAATTTTATTGAAGGTTTCTTCCGGACTCAGGTTTGCCCATTCACCGACACGGATGGGAGAATGAAGATAAACGGGTAAGACTAAAACATCGATATCTGCAAATAAGGCGATAATCTGCCTTGCGGCTAGTTGCATTTTAAACACTGCCTGCAAGTATTCTCCCGCAGAACCCGTACGAGATAAAAGCCAACGATTCACAGGTTGTAGAGCTTGGGGAGGAATACCAGAAGCTCCCACACCAGCTTGCCAAACTTGCTGAAATGGTTCTACTAAAGCAGTGACATCAAGGTTTATCTCCTCAAGACAATGCCCCATATCTGCCAATAATTTGACTGTATCCAGGACACTAGTTTCACAGTTAGAATCGGCACTGCCTAGGGGAGGAATACTGGTAGAAAAAGCAATACGTAATTTACCTGGTGGTATTTGGCTATGTTGTAAAAATGATGGTTCGGGATTAGGCAACCAGTAGGGATCACCGGTGATATAACCAGACATCACATCTAAAAGCGCTGCCGCATCGGCAACTGTGCGAGCAATCGGTCCATTGGTAGCAATTCCACTCAGGCGATCGCCAGCTGGTGCATGACTCACCCGCCCCCGCGCAGGTTTGATACCAACTAATCCACAACAAGCCACCGGACCACGAATCGAACCACCACCATCAGAACCCTGGGCGATCGCGCACAAACCCGCCGCCACAGCCGCCGCCGCTCCACCACTGGAACCCCCGGAGGTGTATTCTAAGTTCCAGGGATTACGAGAGGGGGGAAAACCCGTAGGCTCAGTGTAAGGAAAAGAACCAAGTTCCGATGTGGCTGTTTTGCCTAAAAGAATAAACCCAGCCCGCCGCAGCTTGGCAACTACCCCATCATCGTAATCAGGGACATTATTTATTAAAGCTGGATTTCCGAAGGTGCAAGTCACCCCTGCGACTGGGTTTAAATCCTTAATGGAAATAGGTACACCAAAAAACGGTGGTAATTCCTCCCCCTTGGTTAAAATTTCGGTTTTCGCCTTGGCATCACTAATTGCCCCATCCGCCATCACGGTAAAATAACTACCCAGTTGAGGATTTAAACGTTGAATGCGCTCTAAATATATTTCCACCAATTCCAAAGGGGAAATCTGGCGACTACGAATTAATTCTGCCTGAACCAGGGCAGGAGTAAAAGCTAAATCAATTTCCTTCATTTAAAGAATAACCTCATAAATAAAAATCCCCTGGTTTCAGAGGACTCATTTGTATCATCTATCTTCCATTCCTTACCGTCTATATCATGGATGATTTATGGTCAGTCCGGTAAATCTAGCGTATGATCTTACACCAGATTTGGGGATTTTCCATGCAGCAGCAACAAAATATCTTTAGTCATCTGACAGCGATTGAAAGAAACTCTCTCTCCTTCCCGGCACAGTTTCTTTACAATCAAAACCGACTCCATGGAAAAATTCTCGACTTTGGCTGTGGCTTCGGTAATGACGTAAAAATGTTACGGCAGAAAGGTTTAGATGTTACAGGGTATGACCCGTATTATTTTAATCAATATCCCCAAGGTAAATTTGATACGATTATTTGTTTTTACGTGTTGAATGTGCTTTTTCCAGAGGAGCAAAGTCAAGTTCTCATGGCAGTATCCCACCTCCTCAAACCAGGAGGAAAGGCTTACTACGCAGTCAGAAGGGATATAAAAAGAGAAGGATTTCGGCAACACTATGTCCATCAGAAACCAACCTATCAATGTCTGGTAAAGCTACCTTTTAAATCCATTCATTTAGATGAATATCGAGAATTTTACGAGTATCAACATTATAACTATCAAAGAAATTCTTCTATTCACTGTCTTTTTTGTAATCCCCATAGAAACTTGAGAATTATCACAGAATCTGCTAACGCCTATGCCATGTTTGACGGCTATCCTGTTAGCAAAGGTCACGTTTTAGTAATTCCCAAACGCCATGTGAGTAATTATTTTGACTTGCCCCTGGCAGAACAATCAGCTTGCTGGTTGATGGTGAATCGTGTACAAGAAATTTTAACCCAGGAATTTGCCCCAGATGGTTTTAATGTGGGCATGAATATTCAGCGAGCCGCAGGACAAAATATGATGCACGCCAGTATTCATATTATTCCTCGTTATCAAGGGGATGCCATGGCAAAGAGAGGGGGAATGCGGTGCGTCATCCCTCAGAAATCAGTTATCAAGTAAGAGAATATCTCATATTTACTTGCAAAATTCCAAAATATGTTTTGCTGTCACCTGGGATTTTTCTAAATGGGGAACGTGCCCACTATTTTCTATCCAAATTAACTGACTATTCGGAATGACTTGTTGGAATTTCTTGGCATCTTTTGTGCCTAAGATTCTATCATCATCACCCCAGAGAATTAATGTTGGCTGTTGAATCGCTGCCATTTCTGATAACTTAAAAGCACTATAGCCACCGCTTTTAGTAAAGGCAATTAAAGCTTTACTCCATTCCGGATGTTCCAGATGTAAGGAGGCACAAATTTGAGCATCTAGGGTAGCAAAAGTTTTGTCTTTATATGCCGCACGACTAATATTTTGACGGATATTCGGACTACGTAAAAAATTTGTTGCCCAAGCATCCAAGGGGGGAAACATGAATTTGACTAAGGGAGAACTACCTAAAAATCCTGCACTATCAATTAAGATTAACTTCTCGACTGATTGCGGATAAGTTAGTGTAAAGTCAATGGCTGCTGCACCGCCCATGGATGCACCAACTAAAATCACTGGCTGGTTAATTTGAGTTTGCCAAAAATGATAAAGATGGGTTTTGATGTTAACCTTATTAAAGGTAATTCCTGCTGGTCTGGCTGTAAAACCAAAACCGAGTAAATCCACAGCGCAAGTATCATGATGCTCTGACAATAAGGGTATCAGGCGACGAAATTCTAAAATAGAGCTATCAAAACCATGGATTAATAATATGGGAATATTGCCACTGCCTTGACGTACATAGGTAGTGAGAATTGGTTCTGTGGTGATGGGAGTATTGATGGCTGTTTGTTGAATTGTTTGCCCCAGAGCAATCGAAGTAGATTCTGTGAGTTGGGTAAAAGCTGCTGGTAAAAAGGCAGGATAATCAATTGCCGATACATCTACACCAGAAAGGGATTCATTCAGAGCCACGGGAACTCCCATACAGTAAATGACACTGGATTCGATTTTACCTTAGGTAGGGAGAAAACACGCGATCGCGACACTATCTTGCCTGATTGCATTGCCAGACCTTATGCTATTTCTCTGGGAAGAAAGCTTCCTAGGTGTATCTAGCAAGTTTTACCACATTAGGTAATTTTTGGTATTAGGATTTGAATCGGTACAAAACTTGGTCTCGCGATCGCAGAAACAATTTTCTCACAAGCCATCAAAGCACCGGACAAATTTCGTGCGGTTGGTCTGATTTGCAACGCAGCGAACCCACGTTTTTATCATTTTTGATGTCGTTGTGATTAGGGAGTATAGTCGTTAATGGATAAAGATAAAATCTTTATTAAATTTTGCGCGTAAAGAATTTACGTGTGAAGAAGTTTAGTAAAAAGTAATGTGAGACAAGATGGGAAAACCCAAAACACAAGCTCCTATTCGGCTTTCTAGAGTAGTAGTAACACTAACCACCCTAACTACTGGTATTAGTCTGGAAAATTTTAACCGAGCCGAGGCTAATGTTGTTCAAGCATCCCAACCTGCCGAATCTGCTGCATCTGCGTCCCAATCATCTCCCTTTGGTGTACAGCCAATTAGACCGAGATTTTGCCAAGGTGATTTGGACACTACGATTACTTCGATTGTTAATAATCCGAGTTTTAAAACCGCAAAATGGGGAATTGTTATCAAACCAATTGCGGAACCTGGGAGTCTTTATCAACACAATCCCAATATTAATCTCATCCCCGCATCAAATATCAAACTATTGACGACGGCGGCAGTATTACAGTTTTATACTGAAAACCGTCCAGAACAACTAGCTTCCCTAGGTAATTTGGTGACTGCGGTGAATCGTTATAGCAACAATCCAAAAGCAAACTCGTTATTGCGTCGGATTGGAGGGAAAAAAGCCGCAATGACTGCTCTTGCTAATCTGGGTGTGGATACTAGTGCTTACCGACAAGTCGATGGATCGGGATTATCTCGGAATAATCGTGCTACCCCATCCACATTAGTTGGAGTGCTAGAAAAAATGTATGTTCGTCGTCCTAACGAAGTGAACGCAGAACATTCATTACTAAAACAACTACAACCAAAACGAGATTTGTTTTATAACTCTTTAGCGATCGCTGGAGTTAACGGAACCCTACGCAGTCGCTTTTTAAATACCCCAGTTCAAGGACGACTATTTGGTAAAACCGGTACTTTGCGGGGGGTTCGCTCCCTTTCTGGATACCTGCAAAATCCCGACTATGGAACCATTGCCTTTAGCATTGTGGTCAATCAACCTGGTCAGTCAGGACAGCGATTAACCCAAGCCATCGACCAGATTTTGCTAAAAACCTCCCAGGTAAATCGCTGCTAATTTTTCCTTGCAGTCTCTTTCAACCATTGAATGATCGACTCTCCCATTGCCTCACCACCCCGTTGTGACCAGTCACGACGGTTGGAAATTGGGGCATCGAGAAAATACAATTCAGCCAAAACTGAAGCGCGAACGTTGGTGTCTTCCGCACCCGATAGAACTAGGAGATTGAGGTTATCTTTAACACCTCTGTCGCGGATATTCAACGCCCTAGCTATTGCCCTTGACATGATGGCTGCCAAACGGCGGTCGGCGGCATCAGCTTTGGTTCTGTGGACTAAAACCTCTGCCCCTTGGGGGTCTTGTCCTCCTGGTCCGTCAAAAGCGTTATGGTGGACACTGCAAAATACATCAAAAGCAGCCGCTTGACGACCGATATTATACAAGTCCTGTAGATTAGCTTGAGGCGTATCAATTATCATGCAAGGAACACCCGCCGCCACAATTACTTCCCGCGCCGCATTGGCTGCAATGACGTTAAGATTATACTCTGTTTCCCCCGTCGGTGCGATCGCCCCTGGGTCAAATCGAGTTCCTGGTCCGTGACCAATTTCCAGCATTACCCCCTGTCCCCGATAAATCGATTGATGATTGGGAGGTGCAACAATAATGGGAATATCGGCATCCATCGACGCAACATCAAAAGCCGTTGCCGTGGGATATTTATTTAAGAAATTAATCAGTGCTTCCTTGCGGTTACCACGAAATATTTCCACAGCCTCCAATCCAGCCATGACCACAACCACTGGTTGACCATTGCGATCGCGGAAAAACCGATAGGTATCAGCTGTCTTGGAAACATTCAAGTTAGTAATAAAGGACGCATCCTCAGCCAGTAAGCTTACTGACTCAACCGCCTCCCCTACCCTAGCCACCAAAAAACTCCCAGCCCGATCAAAACGATTTAAAAATGCAATTAGTTCTGCCCTTGATGAACTTTCCAGATTTTCTGCCACTTCACCACCAGTCATGGCTGACACAACTGGTATCCCACTTGCACCACTGTTAAATAAAATCCAAGTAGCCACTGTTACTTCTCCAAGTTTACTAGGCAAATGTTTTAACCAAAAAACAGAGAAAAGACAAGTGCCATTAAAATTAGGCGATATGAGATAATTTTCCGCCAGACTTGGGAATCCTAGCTATAGGGTTCAGTTAGTGCTTGTGTGTTTTCCCTAGTATCTCTGAACCCTGTTGTTTGTTAGTACCCTCTGGGTTTGGGAGAATTAGCTATGGATAAGTCAATTATTCAATTGGTTGATGAATTATCGAATGATAATGTTACTGTCAAAGTATTAAAAGCTCTAGATTTTGTCGCCCCAGGTGAGTGGAGTAATCTCTCAGGGTTTGAAAACAGCATTCGGGTGATTACAGGGGAAACCGATGCAAATGTAATTAAAAAAATTAGCGATCGCGCTGCTAGTTTATACAATGACCCTGAAAAAGGCTACCAAACAGCCATCAAACTTTACCAAACCATTGATAAAGCCGATATGGCAATGGCAACCGCAGCTTTAGCAAATAAAGTGGGCGAAAAAATTGCTTTTCTTTCCTTCTTGAGCAATATCACTCCGAAGGCAGATGTCACCCAGACTGTGGATTTAGTGCTGAAAATTGCCATCGAAATTATTGCTTTCTGTAAAATCAACGGGATTCCCCAACCTAATCCCCAAGAATTTGCTAATGCTTTGGGTAGCCACTACAAAAATGAAGCTTTAATGCGGATGGTGGCGTTAGTTTGTATTGATGGGATTTTACCATTAGGTCCCGACTTTCTAGGGAAAATTCACGCAATTATCACCAACGCAGATACCAGCGCAATTACCCAGAATCCTCTATTTTCGACGGTTAGCAGTTCTCTCCCCGGTAGCAATCCCACCGATAAACTGGGATTTATTACCCAGGGTTTTAATGCAGTGCAAGGTTGGATGGGTAATTTAGTCTCAAAAACAGGTGTCACACCTCAATCTATTTCTAGTAGTCTCGGTAATATTATTCAATTTGCCGATGATAACTTGGATTTTGTGGCTGCATTCTTAGACCAAACTACCAATTATTACGAACATACGGGAATCCAAACTGTCGCTCGGAAATTGATTCTAGAAGCTCACACTTTAGTCAAAGCTGAAATTGCCGCAGCACCCCAACCGATTCAAGATAGTGTATCTACTCCCAGCCCAGACAATAAGTATACTGCTGGTCAGACAATAGAAGTTTGGGATGAAGATGATGAGGATTGGTATCAAGCAACGATTGAGAAAGCTGAAGGGAAGCGATTCTTTGTACATTATGTCGGCTATGGTTCATCTGATGATGAATGGGTAGAGGAAGAAAATATTCGTATCCGCGATCGCGCTGCTTCTGACGCAAATGGCTATGCCATCGGTGATAAAGTCAAAGTTTGGGATGAAGATGATGAAGAATGGTATGGTGCCATTATTGGTAAAAACCAAGGACAGCAATACTTTGTCCACTACATTGGTTATGACTCATCCTATGACGAATGGGTTGACTTAGACGAGATTTGCTAATTTCTGTTTTCGGGAGGGGATGTATTATATATTACATCTCCCTTCCCAGGAATTATGCTAATTCTCCAAAATTAAAGCTATACATAGACAGCAGTGAGCAGGGGGAAAGAGAATTTTCCCATTACTTCTTACTCATTACTTCTTACTCATTACTTCTTACTCATTACTTCTTACTCACAAAAGTCTAATGCTGATGTCGATAGGTAGCAGCTTGGGTTAATAGGGATTCGGCAAAGGCGATCGCGTCTGGAGCAGATTTTCCCCCAGCTAATTGTGCGAGTTCTTCCCGTCGTTGATTCAAATTATCTAATGCTGTGACTCTGACAACGGTACGCTCTTCACCATGTCCGTTGTTTTCTTTTTTACCTTTAACTTGTTTAATTACTTGCTTGTCAACGCGAAAGTGCCTATCTGCCAAGGCTGCGATTAAGGGTTGGTGTGTCACACATAACACCTGTTGTCTGTGGCTAAGTTGATGTAATTTATCGGCGATCGCCTGAGCAACTCTTCCGGAAACACCGACATCAATTTCATCAAAAACCATGGTTCCTGGTGCTTCTGTTTGGGAAAAACAGGTTTTCAATGCGAGCAGAAACCGACTCATTTCTCCACCGGAGGCAATTTCTGTTAATGGTTGTATGGGTTCTCCAGGATTGGGGCTAAACATAAAGGCGATTTTATCTGTACCAGTCACACTGGGGGAAGTGGGAACAACTGCCACTTGAAACTGAACTTTTTCCATGGCAAGGGGTTTGAGTTCCCGGATAATTTCTGCTTCTAATTTGCCTGCTGCTTGTTGACGAAGTTTACTTAATTTCTGCGCTGCGTGGGTGAATTTTTCTAATAATTTCTGTTCTTGCTGCTCTAAATTCTCGATGGATTGTTCACTGTCGGAAAGTTCAGCCAATTCTATTTGAATGCGGTTGTAATATTCAATCACTTCTCCCAAATTCGAGCCATATTTTCGGCAAATTAACTTTAACTCCCGGATACGTTCTTCTACTTCCAGTAACCTTTGGGGATCTGCCTCCAGGTTTTCTCCATAGGTATTAATTTGTCGGGAAACTTCAGCGATCGCTGTCTGGGCTTCTAGTATTAAATCTAACAACGGTTGCAATTGACTGTCATACTCCACCATATCTGTTAAAACTGCCTCACTATCCGCGAGTAAGTCTGTGGCGTTGGGTGTTTCTCCATCATTTTGATACAAAGCTTGGTAAACCTTGTAACTCATCTGTTGTAAATCCACCACATGATTTAAGCGTTGGTGTTCCTGTTGCAGTTGTTCAAGTTCGTCAGCTTCGGTGAGATTTGCCTCTCCTAATTCCTTGACTTGGTAGGTTAATAAATCTAGTTGCTGCAAGCGTTCCCGCTCCGAGGTGCGGCGTTTTTCCAAGGCTAAATGTGCCTGTTGGTAGCTGTTAAAACTTTGACTCACTGTTTGCCGTTGCCCTAAAACCGATTCTCCCCCATAGATATCTAACCATTCCCGTACAAGGGTAGCTTTTCCTACCTGAACTGTTTGTCCTTGGGCAGTGATTTCCACGAGGCGATCGCGCAATTCGTTCATGACTTGGCGATTAACTAATACCCCATTCACCCGCGATCGGCTACGGACATTACTGACAGTGGCGGAAATTTCCCGACTGACAACTACGGTGCTGTCTTCGATTAAATCTAGTTCCTGCTCACTTAACCAAGCAGCTAGGGCAGAATTGGTAGTAAAAGTTGCTTCCACTAAAGCGCGACTTGTACCAGTGCGAATGACTCGACTAGATACCTTCCCCCCTAAAGCAGCATCAATGGCATCAAGGATAATCGATTTTCCTGCACCCGTTTCCCCTGTGAGTACATTTAAGCCAGTGCCAAATTCTAATTCTAATTTGTCGATTAAGGCGAAATTTTCTATACGTAACAGAGATAGCATTGAAATCAATTCTCCCTGGCAGCTGATATCCAGTGAAATTCCCAAAATATAAGTCTGGCAACCTTTGAAAGACTACCTACCCTAGTTTAATGTTACCTGAAGCTATCGTGTAGCTGACTATAGACTTTCTTAAGGCAATTTAAATATCTTTGAGTGGGAAAAAGTCACAAAAAATACAGTGTCAGGAAGATACATCACATTGACTGATTAATCAACCCAATAAAGATAATACCGCTCACTATCTACCCAAGCTCTGGTAAAATTTTTCACCGGGACTATATTTAAATCATTACGGCTATTTTTCAACTCTTTGTGTAAAATCAGCAACATCTTCTTTTTCTCCGGTTGATTTTTTAACAAAACTGTAATTTGTCTTAGTACTTCTGCTTGTTCAACTGGTTGACGACTACCTTTAAATAGGGTGTAACTTCCCATTTTTTGTAGTTCGGGATAGTAAAGTTTGCGATTAAGATAACCTGATAATGCTGCCATGTTAGCATCTCGACTAGCAACGATAAATTCATTAGCTAATTGGGATTTTTGCAGATAATTAGCTGTTTCACGAGCCGCAGAAAATGGTATAATCAAGTCTCTCGAAAAAGCGTAAATTCCCCCGCAAAACTGGACAGAGAGAATCACCATGAACACAATATTGTGCCATTTGTGAGCAGTTTGATTGAATTTATTGAAAAAAGGTACTTTCTGAATTAAAAAATTAGAGTCTGGATAATATTTGGCGAGCCACAAGGCAGCAATAAATACTAAATAAAGATGTCCAAAATGTCGAGGCATCCCGGAAAATCTCAGATATGTAAACATCAAAATTATCGAAGTTCCGGCACTATAGAAGAAAAACGGAAATGGCTTTTTCGATAACTTAACTAAGGTTAAAAATGCAATCAAGAGAGCAACGACACCACAAACTATTAAATCCAACCATCTTTTTCTAGTTGGAATAATTAATAAATAGCTTCCAAACAGTCTACCTGTGGTTTTCAGTAGATTACGAAAATCTAATTGTACTACCCACCCATTATCTAATCCACCATGAAGATAACTATCTGAAGGAGGGGTAATAATATAAACTGACAGGAGAAACGAGAAGATAATAATCCCCAGACTTAAAAATAAGTCATACTTGTTACTCTGCTGCAAATATTGCTGACGTTGCTGACTATTAAAACAAAACTCTGCCAACAAAGTTAAAAATAAAGAGAAGGAGACAAATAAGGCATAAACACTACTATTTGCTAACAATCCGAGAAAAGTTGCTAAATAAAAGTAGGTCTTTTTTCGAGAAGGGAACGCCGCACAAAAGGCAAAGATAAATAATAAACTAAAGGCATAATTTCGAGAAATTACCAAATATTCATAAAAAGGGAAATAGCCGAAGGTGAAGAGAATTTTTTGCTTCTGGCTAAAGGGACTATATAAACAGAAAAGAGTGACGGCAATAATCGCGATCGCCAGGTGAAACATTTGCATGACAAGGGGAGTATCCGCAAGTTGTCGCAGAAATGCCAGAGAAAAATACCACAGTACCGGATGTCCTTCATAGCGGATATTGGCAACTAACTCTGTAAAAGATGTACTGTCTCTGACAATTAGCCAGGGATTAAGTTCATCGCGCCACATGGCATGATTGAGAATACCAATGAAACCAAGACAGGAAAAAACAATGATAATCAACCAAGGAGAATGGAAAAATCCTCTGGGAAGTCGATTGGTGATTTTTGAGGCTAGCATGATTGGGGAAAGAAGTTAGGGAAGTAGGAAAAGGTATCTCACCAAGTTTCTAGGAAAAGAGAATGAGCAATGAATTTAAGAACAATGACTGTATTATTTTAGGGAAAAATGTGTGAGTTTGAGACTAAAAACAAAAATTAATTCTGTCTGACTAATTTTTTTGGAGTCATGAATTCATGCAAAAAACGTGGCGAAAAAAGACTTGTTCCAAGACTCTGGCTTTGAATACAGGTAGGGAAGCTCTGCTTCCTGATTCGAGGCAGAGCCTCGCTTAATGGGTTCCTACGCAGAGCGTGGGAACGAGTTAAATACTGAGTGGAATGTAGCAAAGTATCTCGGAGATTCCATAACCTATGGAACGCTTTTGATTTTTTCTGTCAACCAATTAGCAAAATTGGAATGGTATAAGCTGTAGCGGGTTTCTCCATTAACTTTTTGTTGTTGTAAAAACTCAAACCAATTTTCTAGCACTTCCTCAACATCGTACTCATCTTCGTTAATTATTTGCGCGATCGCGCTCACACTCCAACCCGTTAACATCTTCTCTTTCTGGGTAGATGTGAGAACCTGCAAGATTTTCACGGCGATATCTGAGAAATTGTCAGCTTGCATTTTCTGCCAATGGTGGTTAAAAGCTTGCTCATCGTCCCAGTTTTTTAAGTCATATTCGGATAAATCGAGAATTTGGGATGGTGCTTCGATGAGTAAACCAGATTTTTCGGTTTGGAAGGGACGACGGGTGAGGAGAAAATAAATTCCTTGGGGTAGGTAGCGGGGTAGGTAGAAGAGGTTAGTTCCCAGGGGTTGGTTATCGGGGTTGACTGCATCAATCCCATCGATCGTAATGATGAGTTTGTGGTTGGGTGGGAGTTTGTCGCTGGTTTGTTGTAGTAATAAGGACAAAAATCCACTTCCCTCTGTTGTGTTATCGAAAAGAACCCCCCTCTGTCCCCCCGTGTACGAGGGGAAGTTAGAATCTTGCTTTCTGTGTTCCTCTATATCTGCTAGGAAGTTAGAATCTTGCTCCCTCCTCGCTAGCGGGGAGGGTTGGGGTGGGGTCATTAATTGACTGCAAACATATTTAAAAAATTCCTCAGCAGTGTTTTTGTTGGGGATTTGCGCGTTGTAATAAATAGGTTGAATGTGGGGTTGGGGATTGGTGGTGACGAATTGAGCAAGGATGGCACTTTTACCGCTACCAGGAGAACCAACAATGGTGAAGTAACCGCGATCGCGCTTGTGTAAAAAATCATTAATTGCGGCAAAGATAAATTCGCAGTTGGTAAAATTTTGGCTTTTTTCGTGGAGGATTTTTTGGAATTGGGAATCTAATTGAGGTGGGGTGTTCATGGTTGTACCTCAATATTTTCTAGTTTGAGAAAATGCACGTTTCCCGAACCGTCACCTGCGATTATTTTGCCATTGTCGGGAGCAATGGCACAGCAACGTATACCACCTTCCCCTGTAAATGCGACAATTTCCTTCCCTGTGGATAATTCCCAGATTTTGACTGTATTGTCACGGGAACCAGAAACCAGATATTGACCATCGCTGCTGAGAGCTACTGCATAAACCGAATCACTATGACTAGTCAGGGTGTGAATTTCCTTCCCTGTGGATAATTTCCAGATTTTGATTGTAGTGTCACCGGAACCAGAAACCAGATATCTCCCATCGCTGCTGAGAGCGATCGCACGAACCGAATCACTATGACCAGTCAGGGTGTGAATTTCTTTCCCTGTGGATAATTCCCAGATTTTAACTGTTTTGTCCCCAGAACCAGAAACCAGATGTTGACCATCGCTGCTGAGAGCTACTGCATAAACCCAATCACTATGACCTGTGAGGGTGCGAATTTTCTTCCCTGTGGAGAATTCCCAGATTTTGACTGTATTGTCACGGGAAGCAGAAACCAGATATCTCCCATCGCTGCTGAGAGCTACTGCATAAACCGAACTACTATGACCTGTGAGGGTGCGAATTTTCTTCCCTGTGGAGAATTCCCAGATTTTAACTGTTTTGTCCCAAGAACCAGAAACCAGATATTGACCATTGCTGCTGAGAGCGATCGCACGAACCGAATCACTATGACCAGTCAGGGTGCGAATTTTCTTCCCGCTTGCAAATTCCCAGATTTTGATTGTAGTGTCACCGGAACCAGAAACCAGATATTGACTATCACTGCTGAGAGCGTTCGCATAAACCGAACTACTATGACCAGTCAGGGCGCAAATTTTCTTCCCGCTTGCAAATTCCCAGATTTTGACTGTATTGTCACGGGAACCAGAAACCAGATATTGACCATCGCTGCTGAGGGCTACTGTATCAACCCAACCACTATGACCAGTCAGGGTGCGAATTTCCTTCCCTGTGGATAATTTCCAGATTTTGACTGTATTGTCACGGGAACCAGAAACCAGATATTGACCATCGCTGCTGAGAGCGATCGCATAAACCGAACTACTATGACCAGTCAGGGTGCGAATTTCCTTCCCTGTGGATAATTTCCAGATTTTGATTGTTTTGTCACCGGAACCAGAAACTATATATTTACCATCGCTGCTGAGGGCTACTGCATAAACCGAACTACTATGACCAGTCAGGGTGCGAATTTCCTTCCCTGTGGAGAATTCCCAGATTTTGATTGTTTTGTCACCGGAACCAGAAACTATATATTTACCATCACTGTTGAGAGCGATCGTACGAACCGAATCACTATGACCAGTCAGGGTGTAAATTGCCTTCCCTGTGGAGAATTTCCAGATTTTAACTGTTTTGTCCCAAGAACCAGAAACCAGATATTGACTATCACTGCTGAGAGCGATCGCACGAACCGAATCACTATGACCAGCTAGGGTGTGAATTTCCTTCCCTATGGATAATTCCCAGATTTTGATGGTTTTGTCCTCAGAACCAGAAACCACGTATTTACCATCATTGCTAAGTACAATCGCGCAAACCGAACTACGATGACCAGTCAGGGTGCGAATTTCCTCCCCTGTGGACAATTCCCAGATTTTTACTGTATTGTCCCTGGAACCAGAAACCACATATTTCCCATCATTGCTGGTGGCGATCGCATTAACATAATCACTATGACCAGTCAGGGTGCGAATTAAACCGTTACCAGGAGGAGTTAAGCTAGCTGTGAGAGGACGCAGCCAGGGTATTTTGATTTGCGATATTTGTTGTAATAAGTTTTGAATTATTGCTTTTTCTTTAAAGGTTAACAAACGTCCTGTTAATTGTCCTGGGAACTGGGTTGTATCTTGGTTTAAAATGTGCGCTGACAGTCGTAATGCTTCTTTAATTAACTTTAAATCTTTGAGTGTTTCAATATTATCTGCTTCCTGGTTTTTTAGCTCATCATTCTCGACTAACTCATAATCTTCAATCAGCGCTTGTACTCCATACTTCGGATGATTAACCTTTGCTTCAATAAAATCATAATTGGTTAATAAATCACAATATTTTTCAAATTTTTCAGGTGTCTTTGCATCAACTAAACTACGCAAATTACCGAGAAAAGCAATCCGCGTTCTCTCGTCCATCTTCGCTAGTTTTTTTGCAATCTCTCCCATATTTTTGCCTATATTATTTATTTTTTTATATTGGAAAATATAATCTTGTCATTGCGAGGAGGAACGACGAAGCAATCTAATGGACTCGTTTTTAGTGAGAGATTTTGTGATTGCCACGCTCCACTTCGTTCCGTAAGCGCTATCGCGCACGCTAAGAGCGAACGCAATGACACGCTAAAAAGTTTACATAGTCCTCTATAAGAGGACTTTAGCTATTAGACCGCGATTTAAATCGCTGGCTGGCTATTGCAATTAATTCCCTACCGATAAACATAATCCGCAATACGTCCATTCACCTCCTCAAACAATTTCCTTTTCCCATCTAACTTTCTTTGCGCTTTGAGAAAATCCAAAAAACTAGCATGATAAACTCGATAAAACTTTTCCTCTTTCCCCATATCACCCAAACTTTGCACCTTCAAATACTCTCGCCATTCCTCTAAAACTTCCTCAACTTCGTATTCATCCTTCCCAGAAATTTCCACAATATCTCTCAAGGAAATCGGTGGTGTATTCCACTCGACAATAATATATAAAATAATTACTTGAATTTCCTTTGGTTGTTTTTCCATCCCCATCCTCACCCAATGCTGCTGATAATAATCTTCCAAACCTTTGGGTAACTTATCCAAACTCAAATCATTGTAATAACCACCTGCAATTCCCGGTAAAATGTAGCGCAGGTACATAAAGTTATTTTCACTTTTTGTGGCAACTTCCGTAATAAAATTATCTGGACTAATTTGCCGTTCTTGAATCCACTTCTGTAAATTATCCCGATATTCAGAATCACTCAAAAACAAGCGAATACAAGCTTGAATATCTGCTAGATTTCTTGTTTGATATTCTTCTGAATTTAAATCTAATTCACGTTCGGGAACTTGTAATTTTAATCGTTTTTGACTGTTATCATAGGGTCTACGAGTCAGGAAAAAATAAACACCTTCCGGCAAATATTCGGGTAAATATAAAATATTCTCCGCTCCATCGGGTTGTTCGACTTCATCGAGAGCATCAACGATGATGATTAATTTTTTTAGTTGATTTTGTTGATTTTGATAATTCTTTCGGTGTACTTGAATCGCTTTTTCCAATAATTCCTGTAAATTGGCATTCTCGCAATCCTGCAACCCGTATATTTGAATCAACTGCCGACGCATACTCTTAATAAAATCATCGGGACGATTGCGACGTTCTGCCAAAATATTGAAATAGCAAGGACAATGATTGTCTGAGACATATTTTGCTGCAATACTGCTTTTTCCCATCCCCGCATCCCCAATTACGGTAAAATATCCTTTGGAATGCTCTTGTTGAAACTTGGCAAATTCCGCGAACACAAACAAACGACCACAAAATGATTTAATCTTCTCCTCAATTAAAGATTTAAACTCATCGGGGTAGGGATATTTTTCTGGTAACTTTTTAAAATTTACATCTTTTGGTGGGCGACTACGTTCGGCTACGCTGCAAAATGTGCGATAAAATTCCTCGATTTCTTGACGAACATTGATATTATTTGCGCGGATTTCATCACCTAAAATATGCCAATCTTGAAAATACTCGGCATCCTCATAGAAATTTCTAGGATTGTCGTTAAATGCTTGCCAAAATTTAGCTTTAATTTCCTTCTCTCGCCAAAAATTTAAAATTGGCTCTGGTTTGATATTTCCTTGCTTATCAACTGCATACTCAACCAAAGCATGGTTGAAAACCCCTTCAAAATCGCTGGGTGGTTGAATTGAGTATAAATTTAATTTTTGTAAAATTTCAATAATAATTTTCTGCCTTGAGAGCGGAGCGATCGCCTTAGAAGCTGTAAAACCAAGAATAGTAGTAATAACCTTTATGGGTTCCATACTGATACTTACGGATATATATGTAGTAAGCCTTTATGATACCGATTTTCACGAACCGCGATCGCAGCAAATTCACCACAAATGAGGTACACAAAGCTTAATACTTCTGCAATCAATTACGAGCAGGTAAGAAAATCATGCTAAAAAATAAAAATCGTCAAACTGTGCATCTTTCCTGCTTGTGAAAACAGACAGCATCTTCTATCGTTTATTTCAAGAATTCCCCAATATCTTCTTTGAACTAATTGGCAATTCTCCAGAAATTGCGTCAAATTACCAATTCTCGTCAGTCGAACTCAAGCAAACAGCTTTCCGCATCGACGGTGTATTTCTCCCGCAAACCCCAGAACAACCAATTTATTTTGTCGAAGTTCAGTTTCAAGAGGATTCAGGAATATACTCACGCTTATTTTCTGAAATTAATTTATATCTACGACAAAATCAACCAGAAAATAACTGGCTAGCTGTAGTTATTTTCCCATCCCGCAATATTGATACCGCATCAACCAGCCATTACAGCGAATCCTTTGCTTCCGGGAGAGCGACTCGCATTTACTTAGATGAGTTAGGAGAAGGTACATCCCTGCCCATTGGCGTTGCTACGATAAAATTGATAGTAGAAAATCAAAAAAAGGCAATCCAGTCAGCCAAGGTGTTAATTGCGAGAAGCAACCAGGAAATTGACTCCGTACCCCAACAGCAGCAATTATTACAAATTATCGAGACAATTTTGGTTTATAAATTTCCCAGAATGAACATTGAGGAGATACAAGAAATGTTTGGACTAAGCGAGTTAAAACAAACACGAGTATACCAACAAGCCTTTGCGGAAGGTGAGGAGAAAGGGAAACAAGAAGGAAGACAAGAAGGAAGACAAGAAGGAAGACAAGAAGGCAAACAGGAAGGTATAGAAGAAGGAGAACGTAGGGGTAAATTGAAAACAGTACCCCGATTTATTGCTTTAGGTTTAACTATCGAAGAAATTGCACGCGAGTTAGATTTAACTGTTGAGGAGGTGAGGAAAGCTGCTCAAGAATCTGAGTAAAGGAGGAAAGATGGCGATCGCTGTTGATGGACTATACTACTTGAGGGGGGTGACAACAGCCAATGAACTACTCCTGTAGGATATATTTTGAATACTTCGATAGGTGGAACAGTGTGCTTGTCGAACTGCTCAGTAAAAGTTTTGAATACTTAGTGAGCTTAAGTACAGATTTTGAATTCCGCGTAGCGGTACTAGCCTTGCCAGACAGGTGACAGTAAATTTTAATAGTGTGATGATGTCATCATCTGGTTCGGCTAAAGTTACGGTGAATACCCATGACTAACCCTCCCAATTCTGAACGTCAGTCTCCAACTCCCAGTCAACAGCGTCTGTGGTGGTTAATTCTAGTTCGTGGTGGTCTGACCCTAAGCGGAATTATTGTTATAGGATTAGTTGGTGGTTATTTGTGGCTCCAGAATTTTATCCGTAAGGATTTAACCCCCATTGCCAGCAAAAGTTTAACCACGACTCTCAACCGTCCCGTAAAATTGGGGAATGTCAAGGAATTCTCACTTTCTGGAGTGAAATTTGCAGCTTCTAGCATACCCGCCACACCCACGGATCCAGATAATGCAACGGTGGAAACTGTAGAAGTCACCTTCAATCCCCTACAGTTTCTCTTCACTCGCACCCTGAAATTAGATGTGAATCTAATTAATCCCCAGGTATATCTTGCTCAGGATGCAGAGGGGAAATGGCTAAGTACTACTTTTACTCCCCCGAAAAGGGGTGGTGCATTCACCACAGACTTAGATTATTTACGGTTTCAGAATGCCAAGTTAGAGTTAGTACCGAGGAAACAGAGTACAGGGGAAAAAAATCAGAATTCTTCCCTTACCCCTTCCCTTCCCGGTGTCAAATTTACCCAAATCAACGGTACTTCCCAACTCTTAGACAAGAATAGTTTACTGAAATTTGAACTGACAGGTAAACCAGAAAGCGGTGGTAATATTGCTCTGCGGGGGGAAACTCGTCCGAGGTTAGCCAGTTATAATATTCAACAATTACGTGCCCAGGATTTAGCTGCCACTGATGTTGCACGGTTGGTAAAATTACCCCTAACTCTCCAATCAGGTTTAATTGATGGGGATATTGCCTTGCAATGGCAACAACAGGAAACTCCCCTGATGCAAGGAAGTGTGAATCTGAAGAATGTCAAAGCACAGGTTCCCAAAATGCCCCAACCTTTTAATAATGCCCAAGGGAAGGTGAGTTTTCAAGGGAAGGATGTGCGGTTAGAGAATGTCAGCACGAGTTATGGCAAAATTCCCTTGGTGGCGAAGGGTTTAATTAATCGAGATAGTGGGTATGATTTAACAGCACGGGTAAATGCGGTCACGGTGGCGATCGCGGTGGAAACTTTGAAGGTAAAATTACCTGTACCTGTGACTGGGGAAGCCAAAGCAGATTTAACCCTGACGGGAACGATTCAAAAACCCCTACTTGCGGGTACTGTCACCACCATTAAACCTGCCAAAATTGATAAGGTAGATTTTCAGTCAGTGGGAGCAAAGTTTGCCTATTTGACGACTGCTGGGGTGATGAATTTCTCCCAAATTCAGGGGAAACCAAGTCTTGGGGGAAGCATTACTGGTGATGGGAGATTGCAACTTGGTACAAAACCCAGTCTCGATTTTAATTTGACAGGGAAAAACCTACCGGGGGATGCGATCGCCACCCTCTACAATACTAAGTCTGCGGTCAAATTGGGCACAGTGGCAGCCACTGCCAAAATTACGGGTAGCCCCAATCAAGTGCAAACATCTGTTGATTTCCAAGCACCAGGTGCTATCTACCCCGCAACGGGACAGGTGATAGTTAATCCTGATAAAACTGTGGCTTTCCGGAATGTTAAACTTGCCCTAGCTGGGGGTACAGTCTTGGCTGCGGGAACCTGGAATCAGCAACGTTGGCAAGCTGTGGCAAATGCGAACCAAATTCCCATCGCTCCCTTTATTCAACCAGAACAACGGCAAAATCTTATCCTGGATGATGCTCGATTTAATGGTAATCTTGCCCTAGCTGGAACCTCTGCACCCTTCCAACTCTCTACCATCCGTCCCCAAAATGCCCAATTGCGACTAGGGGGTGGTACTGTCACCGTTGCCAGTTTGCAGTGGGGAGAGGAAAATTTTGCTACGGAATTGATAGCTGATGGTATCCGTCTGGCTAAATTATTCAAAAACCCCCTTCCCCCATCCCTGGGCGCTCCCCTCTCTGGGAAATTCCAACTCGCAGGGAATCGGGAGAATATCAGCTTACAAACTCTTCAGGGTAGGGGTGATGCGCGGTTAGCTGTGGGCGGGGGGACAATTAATGCTAGGAATATTCAACTAGCCCAGGGCAATTATCAAGCTCAGGTAGAGGTGAATCAAGTATCTCTGCCACAATTAGCTGCCGTACCACGACAATTTGCTGGTAAGTTAAATGGGCAATTTACTGTTGCAGGCACGGTAGACAACTTCAAACCGGAGAATATCCAAGCCACGGGGCAAGGGCGATTAAGTTTAGGTGGGGGGGTAATTAACGCCAAGAATATTCAACTAAGTAATGGTAATTATCGTGCCCAGGTGCAAGGGAATAACTTACCCTTACAACGGTTTAACTCCCCAATTCCCGGACTCCTGGGGGGAAATTTCCTCGTCGCTGGTTCCGTAAATTCCCTGAAACCAGAGAGTATTAAAGCTACAGGTAACGCCCAGGTGAATATTGCCGGGGGTACTGTCACAGCCAAGAATATTCAACTTGCAAATGGTCGTTATCAAGCAGTTGTCACGGCTGCGAATATCGCCTTGAACCGCTTTTCACCCCAGTTACGGGGTTTATTTGCTGGGAATTTTCAGGTATTCGGGAATACCAAGTCTTTTTCCCTAGGAAATATCCAAGGGCAAGGAGAGATGGCGTTTTCCCAGGGTTTACCAGGAATTGCCCGCCCCTTAACGGCTGTTGCGGCTTGGAATGGTTCCAAGTTGACGGTAGCAAACGCAACAGCACCCGGTTTGAATGCTCGGGGTGAAATACTGGTGAGTACTAGGAAATCAGTACCAGAAATTACCCAGTTAAATTTAGATGTGCAAGCCCAGGATTATAATTTACAGGAATTACCTGTGCAGTTACCCCAGGCGATCGCCTTGACAGGAAGTGCGGATTTTGACGGCAAGATTACCGGAAAATTACCGAAGCCGAATATCTTGGGGCAGGTGGCATTACGTAATTTAGTTGTGAATAAGTTATCCGTGGAATCCTTGCTACGGGGTAATATAGAATTTGTGGCGGGTAAGGGTACTATCCTAGATGTGGCAGGATTACGGGATAAAATTGCTTTCAACCTAGATGGAAATAATCGTCCTCGCTCCTTCCAAGTGAAGTGGAATCAAGCACTAGCATCGGGAATCACACGGGGAGAGAATTTAGCCGCCAAGTTAGAAAATATCCCCTTGCAAGTATTAAATATTACAGTACCTGCTAAAGCACGATTCGCAGGTGGCAAGTTAGAGGGGAATTTAACTGGGGATGTACTGGTAAATTTACAAACCTTAGCAGCGAATGGCAAGTTAGCGATCGCCCAACCCCAAATTGGTAGAATTAAGGGCGATCGTCTGGCAGCAAATTTCCGTTATGCGGGAGACAGCTTAGATCTGACAGACAGTGAATTTGCCAAGGGTGCTAGTAGTTATCGCTTGGTAGGTAACTTCCGACAAATTAACAGCAATCCCCAAATTCAAGCAAAACTCAACGTCAACCAAGGCGATATCCAGGAATTATTAAATACCCTACAAATCTCTAGCTTTGATGATTTGCGTCAAGATACCCCCACATCGGGGAAAGCAGAGAATTTAAATACAATTCCCGTCGGTTTACCCAATGCACCCCTTGACAGACAATTAGCTCGCTTCTCAGAAATAGACGCTCTATTGGCAATCCAGGAGCAACAACGATTAAATGCTTCCCTCATCCCCGAATTAGCAGATTTATCTGGGAAATTTAGCGGTGAAGTAACATTCGATAACACCCAACCCAACGGTTTAGCAGTCGGGTTTAATCTCTTGGGAGAACAGTTTATCTGGGGGAGAAAAGTTAAAAATGATGCCAACACCTGTGAAAATCCCCAACGCTGTTACCGTGGCGATCGCATCATTGCCCAAGGTAAATTAGAGAACAATATTCTCCGCCTCATTCCCCTGCGTATCGAAACCAAAAACCGCCTGATTGCCTTCACTGGCAACATTGGAGGGCAGGAACAAACGGGAAAACTGGAAGTTGTCAATTTGCCCATGGCAATCATTGATAGTTACGTGAAGTTACCAGTGAAAGTGGGTGGCAATCTCAACGCCACTGCATACCTTGCAGGTAGTATCGAAAACCCCCAAGCAAAGGGAGAATTAGCAGTTACCCAAGGTGATATTAATGGTAAAAAATTGGAATCCGCCGACACCAGTTTTAGCTACAATAATGGTCGCCTCAATTTTGGCAGCCAAGTGGTTGTCACAGGTAGCAGTGAACCTGTAACTATTACAGGTTATGTACCCTACCAAGTCCCCACAGCCACCACCTCTTCCCCGGATAATAAAATCAACATGGATATTCGGGTGAAAAATGAGGGATTAGCTGTACTCAATGCTTTTACAAATCAAATTGCCTACGAAAGTGGTAAGGGAGAAGTATTTCTGCAAGTCAGAGGTACAATGAAAGAACCAGAATTGAATGGTATCGCCTCCCTAAAGGATGCCATCTTTACGGCTCAAACCCTTACCGGAAAACTTACAGAAGTTACGGGTAATGCTCGCTTCACTTTGAATAGATTGATTGTAGAAAAACTCCAGGGGCAATATGGGCAAGGTAGTATTAATATTGCCGGAGAATTACCAATTAGCAACCCCCTATTACCTATCCAAACTCCCCTCACCGTTGACATGCAAAAGCTGACACTCAACCTGAAAGGATTATATCAGGGTGGGGTGGGAGGTAATTTAAAAATTACAGGTGCTGCCATTAGTCCAGAAATTGGCGGTCAATTGCAACTAGATAATGGTAAGATTCTCCTAGCTGAATCAAGCAGCAATGGTTCCGGCAATGCCGCTAATTTGAATAAGGCAAATAAGGAATTAGAATCAGAAGAGAATCAAGCATTTACCAGCTTGAAGAATTTAGAAATTAAACTCGGTAAAAATGTCGAAATTGTTCGTCCCCCCATTCTTTCCTTCCGAGCAACAGGTTCCCTAACAGTTAACGGTTCCCTCAGTAATCCCTTACCAGAAGGAACAATTAGTCTGCGAAGTGGAGATGTTAACCTGTTTACATCCCAATTTAATTTAGTTCGTGGCTATAAAAATACAGCCACCTTTACTGAAACTCAACCCCGCAACCCAGAGTTAGATATTCGTCTGATTACCAGGGTTCTAGATATTAACCCCCGACAAATATCAACTAATTCGATTTCTTCAGAAATTAACGAAGGAATTATCACCAATATCGAACCAGTCAAAACAGTCAAAATTGAAGCTATCATCCGTGGAAGAGCTAGTCAACTCCAGGAAAATCTCGAACTCAAAAGTACACCAAATCGCAGTCAAACAGAAATTATTGCTCTGTTGGGAGGTAGTTTTGTAGAAACCTTTGGACGGGGCGATAGTACATTAGGACTAGTTAACCTGGCAGGTTCTGCTTTAAATCTACAACGCACTTTTACCCAAATTGGTAGTGCTTTTGGTTTGAGTGAATTTCGTCTTTTCCCCACAATTAGCTCAGATGATGGAGAAACTCGACGGGGTTCTGCTTTAGATTTAGCTGCGGAAGCGGGGATTGATGTCACCAGTAACTTCTCAGTTTCTACTTCCAAGATTCTCACATCGAATAAACCTGCCCAGTTTGGGATTAATTATCGGATAAATCCAGAGATTCGTCTACGTACATCTACTGACTTTTCTGGTGATAATCGGGCTTTAGTTGAGTTTGAAAAGAGGTTTTAATCAGAGATTTTCCGTAATTGAGTTATGTTGTATTGTATGTAGTATGCGTAGTTGTAGTCACAGATTCTGATGCTGACTTTAACAAAACGTGCTTATCTTGGGGAATCAGACTTAGACGCGATCGCGCATTTAATTAACTGCTGTGATGCGGTTGATCAATTAGAACAAGGAACAACCGTCGGTGAATTGCAAACTGAATTCAGTACACCCTCCATCGACACCCAGCGAGATTTACAGTTGTGGGAAAATGAAGATGGAGAGCTAATTGGTTTTGGATATCTTTGGATTACCGAACCCAGCGACTCAATCGACGGTTTCCTGAGTTTTTACATCCATCCCAATCATCGTCAAATTAACTTAGAATCTGCCATCCTTGCTTGGGGAGAACAACGGATGGGTGAAGTGAAGCAAAAACACCAAATACCCACCAGATTCGGGTTAAGTGCTAGGGATTCTCAACGGGAACGGATCCAAATGATCGAAAATCATGGATTTAAAGTCACCCGTTACTTTTTTACAATGGAACGTAATCTCACCGAAACCATTCCCCAACCGCAACTCCCCACAGGGTATAGCATCCGACAGATGAATCGGGAAACAGACATCCCAGCATGGGTAGAGATGTTCAATCAATCCTTTGTTGATCATTGGAATCACCATGACTTAACCGTCGAAAACATGATTCACTTTATCAACGAACCCTCCTACAAACCGGATTTGAATTTAATTGCGATCGCCTCCGATAATACATTTGTATCTACCTGTGAATGTCAAATTTTTCCTGAAGATAACAAACGTACAGGACGAAAAGAAGGTTGGATTGGAGTATTAGGAACCATCCGTAGTCACCGAAAAATGGGTTTAGGAACAGCCATGTTACTCTCAGGTTTACACAAATTGAAATCTGTGGGGATGAATACAGCCAGACTCGGTGTTGATGCTGATAATCCTAGTGGTGCATTGCGACTCTATGAATCTGTGGGATTTGACAAAGTTTACACTAAGATTGTGTACATCAAATCAGTTTAGCGAAAATTGACACTATGGTGTTAGGTGGTGTTAGGTGAATTTTATACTTTGTAGTAAGGCTTTAGCCCTTGATTTCAGCGATAAATAGCTGATTCCGATAATGTGGCGTTTATGACTGCGCGATCGCCATTGGATAGTAAGATATACATTAAAGCATTTGCAGATTTGAATGCAGCAAAGAACTTTCCTTACTCCTTATACCATTTCACGAAAATCCTGAAACATATCCAAGCTCTAAAACCCTTGTCAAACCAGGATTTATTAATTACGAATTGCGAATTGCGAATTGTGAATTGGTATTACTCCTTACTTTATCTTCTGGAATTTCCTTAGCTCCTGGTAGGGTAATAATAAATTCGGCTCCTTTCCCAGGTGCAGAATTACACTTTAAGCTACCACCGTGTTTTTCCGTAACAATTTGATAACTAATCGATAATCCCAAACCAGTACCTTTCCCTTCCGGTTTGGTGGTAAAGAATGCATTAAATAATTTGTCTTGCACTTCTTGACTCATACCCATACCGTTATCAGCAATGCGAATGCAAACCCCATCATTCAGGATAGATGTGTTGATGGTGATAGTGTTGGGATTTTTTTCAATCTCTGTATAGGTTTTACCTTGGTTAGATTCTTCTAGAGCATCAATAGCATTGGCAATTAAATTCATAAATACTTGATTAAGTTGCCCTGGATAACATTCAATCAGGGGTAAATCGCCATATTCTTTGACAATAACAATTTGTGGACGAGTTGCCTTTGCCTTGAGGCGATGGGATAGTATCATGATTGTGGTGTTAATCCCTTCATGGATATCAACAGCTTTCTTATCATTGCCATCATTGCGGGAAAAGTTGCGTAGGGATTGCATGATGTCAGTGATTCTGCTGGCTCCGAGTTGCATGGAGTCAATCATCTTCGGTAAATCCGTAATCAGATAATCTAAATCGATTTTCTTGGCATCTTGGAGAATTGCCTCAGGTATCTCGGTAAAGTGTTGCTGATAGAGTTGCAGGTGATGAATTAACTGTTGGACGTATTCCTGAGTATAGTCCAAGTTACCACTAATAAAGCCCACGGGGTTGTTGACTTCGTGCGCCACACCTGCTACTAGTTGTCCTAGGGAAGAAATTTTTTCTGTATGTACGAGTTGGGATTGGGTTTGTTGTAGTTGTAGGATTGCAGTTTCTAAATCATGGGCTTTTTGTTGCAATAGGGTTTGGGTGAGTTGTAATTCCTCTAGGGATGTTTGCAGTTGTAGGGATTTTTGTTGCTCTTGGGTATAAAGTTGGGAATTATGGAGCGCGATCGCTGCTTGGGAGGCAAGAATTTTCAAAATTTCCCAGTGTTGGGGAGTGAATGCTCCTGTAGTCAGTCTATTTTCTAAGTAAAATAAACCAATAAATTTACCCTGGTAAAAAATGGGAAAACAGAGAACTGATTTTGCTTTTACTGTCAGGATATAGGAGTCTGATGCACACAACGGGTGACTTTGAGCATCGTTAATCACTAAAGGTTGGTAAGTTCTAGCAGCGTAGTTAATCAGGGTGTGGGGAATATTTGCACTTTCCATTGTGGAGCGGGAAGTGATTATTTCTACACCATCATGCATGGCAACAATTATTAATTGCTCTTGCTGTTGCAAAACTAAAAAACCTGTTTGTGCCCCAGTGTTTTCAATGATAATTTGTAGGAGGCAACTAGGTAAATTTTCAATATGTAAGCTACTTTGGATAGTTTCACTGGCTTTGAGTAGGGTTGCCAAATCTAAGATATGAATATTTTCCGAGATTGTACCTTCTTGGGGAATATAGGTTCTCGAACTGATGTTACTGTTAATATCAATAGTATTACCAAGGGTGAGGGTTTGAATAATTAAATCTGGGTGATTTTTTTGTAATTGTTTAACCTTGGCAGTTGCTCCCCATTGCAGATAGTTGTAGTAAGCATCAGTCATGTAAACTTTAGCAATTTTTGGCTGCTGAATCGATAAATAGAACAGGGCTGTACGTTCATAGGCAAGGGCAACTTCTGAGAGAAAATTATTTGCTTGTGCTAGGGCGATCGCCCTTTCATAATATGCCATTGCCTTATCTTTTTGACCGAATATTCCATACTTTTCAGCTACCAATAAAGCTACTTTATGTTGATAGCTAGTAGGTGAATATTTTGCCCATTTTTCTAATTTCCTTTGATAGCTATTCACCGTTGCCAGAGCTTGCTGTTGCTCAGATTTTCCTAATTGGGGATAGACTGCTAGGAGTGCGAGAGCTTGGTAAAAATGATAGACACCAACGTTATAGGTACCAACTACACTTTGTAAATAGGTGACAGCTACCTTCCCTTGGGCGATCGCCCCTTGATAATCACCAAATAAATACTTTAGTTGTAGTTCTTGTAAATGGGCAAAAAATTTGCCAGTATCATCATTAATCAGGGCAAAATCTAGGGGAATTACAGGTTTATCGAGGAGAGCATTTACTGTATACTCAAATACCTGAATATAAGTTAGCGCCTTTTCCTGCTTCAACTGCTGAATAGATTGACGATAGGCACTAATTTCTGTATGTAATTCCTGTAAATCTCGCCCTAAATAATAGGCATACATACAATAAAATAATGCTGCCCAGGTAGTATATTCAATCTCTCCCGTTTCCAAACCTAACTGATAGGCAGATTCTAAAAATTTTAATGTTTCCCCTAGGGGTTTTTGCCAATGATAATTAAAGCCATAAACTAAAACTAATACCTTAGCTTGTAATTCCCTTGCCCGAAATTTATCCACAATGGCTAATGCTAATTGCCCAAAGGCAAAACCCGTCGCAATATCAGAGACAACCCCCGATAAAATGAAACCATACTGAGCATAACCCACCGCCGAAAGGGCAGTATTTCCATACTTCACAGATAGACGAATTTGACTAAATACCAACAGGGGCAACAGATTGGGAACACTCAAATAGGCAGCTGATGTAACTGTTGACAAAATTCGCATTGCTGCCAATTGTTCCTGCTGCCGCATCTCAGGTAAATCTATTAAACTTGCAGCTTTTTTATCTAATAAATTCAGCCGGGTAATGACTAAACCTTGCAGCACTTCCAGCATATTTGGTCGGGAAGGCAACTTAATTCCCAATTGCTTTAAAATTTTCAAAGCTAAATCAACGGCATCTAGTAAGCGATTCTGCGCCAAATTAGCTAAGATTTGAATTTCCTGGGCGGCGACAATATCTAACAGGGAGGTTGCTTGGTGGGCGATCGCCTGGGTACAATCTTCGGTGACGGCAAAATCACCACAAAGATAGGCAAGCTGAGCGACTGCTTCATGATATCTCAGGGCAAACTTATAATCTTCTTGCCAAATATTCTTACTTAATAACTGAAAACCTGTACGTAAATAACTATAGGCAGCATCATAAGCAGCAGCACTTTTAGCCCTGCTTCCAGCAATTAAATTTAATTCTGCCAGTTGCAATTTTTGGGATGCATCAATATTCGCGATCGCCATATTGAACTGATTCACAATATCAAAAATATTATTTTCTATGGCTTCTGGGAGAGTATTTTGCAGTAATAATTGCCCAATGTGATAATGGGTATGCTGTTTTTCGCTTTCTGGAATTAAAGAATAGGCAGCTTGTTGTACCCTATCATGGAGAAAACGATAAGCTGGACGTGAATCATCTAGGCGAAAATTGGCTAATTCTTCTTCAGCAAACAGTAGGGGAATTCTGTAATCATTATTCAAAGGCAAAATCAACCCCATGTGTAATGCGGAATCCAATGCCACAGCTACCTCTGCAACCCGTTTTTCACTGACTGCGGCGATCACATCCAGGGTAAATTTTGCACCAATACAAGCAGCTTTTTGTAAAATACTTTGTGTCAAACTAGGCAATTTATGAATATTTGCCGCCATTAACTCGACAATACTTTTATCACCAATACCTGCCGCTTGAATTTGTTGTAAATCCCATTGCCACCCACCTTGATTGATATCAAAGGTCAGTAATTTCTCTTGATATAATATTTTTAGTAGTTGATTTAAAAAGAAGGGATTTCCTTGAGTCTTATTAAAAAGTAATTCTGCCAGTTCTTCCGTAGAGAGATTATCTGCCGTGAGAACTAAAGTTTCTCGAACTAATTCCTGAATATGATGTAAATTTAAAGGAGATAAAATAATATTAGTTATAGATATTCCCGCTTCCCTAATTAAACTGATGGTTTTCATCAAGGGGTGTACCGCAGAAACTTCATTATCTCTATAGGCTCCAATTAAAAGTAAATATTGATTCTCCGGGTTTGTGATTAATATTTGCAAAAAATTCAGAGAAGCAGAATCTGCCCACTGTAAATCATCTAAAAATATGACTAGGGGGTGTGAGGGAGCGGCAAAAACCCGAATTAAAGATTGAAAGATACGAATAAAACGATTTTGTGTTTCTGTGATACCCAATTCTGCAACCATTGGCTGCTTCCCAATGATATATTCTAATTCTGGAATCACATTCACCATGATTTGACCATTATCACCCAAAGCTTGATGCAGTCTCTGCCGCCAATATGTTAACTTCTGACTATCCTCAGTTAAAATTTGCTGGATTAATGATTGTAATGCTTGGATAATCGAAGCATAGGGAATGTTACGCTGTAATTGGTCAAATTTTCCACTGACAAAGTAACCCTTTTGTCTGACAATTGGCTTATGAACTTCATTGACTAAAGAAGATTTGCCAATCCCCGAATAACCAGAAACTAATATCATTTCCGGTAATATCTTCTTCTGGGAATTATTCTGATTCACCCGTTCAAAAGCAGCCAAAATTTGCTGTACTTGCTTTTCCCTACCGTATAATTTCTGAGGAATGAGCAACTGAGATGGGCGATCGCCCTTACCCAACTGGAAATTTGTAATCCTCCCCCCCCTTTGCCACTGTTGGAAACAATCCTCCAAGTCTTTCAACAAACCATCGGCAGTTTGATAGCGCTCCTCCGCATTCTTTGCCATCAGCTTGTCAACAATTGCGGCGATCGCCAGGGGAATTTCCGGGATAATTTCCTGTAATGGAGGTGCTTGTTTTGCAATATGACAGTGAACTAATTCCAACGCATCTTGACTAGTAAAAGGCAAACATCCTGCTAACATTTCATAAAAGGTGACACCCAAAGAATAAAAATCGCTGCGATAATCAATGCTACGGTTCATTCTTCCCGTTTGCTCAGGAGACATATATGCTAAGGTTCCCTCCATCTGCTCAGGGTGTAGCAGTTGAGTTGCTCCATGGGTGAATCTAGAGGCAATACTCAAGTCAGTAATCTTAACCTCCCCCGTCTGAGGATTAATAATAATATTGGCAGGTTTAATATCTTTGTGAATAATTTCCTCTTGATGCAGAGATATCAATCCCTGAGCTAACTGCACAGCAATCTGTAAAAATTCCCCCACCCCTAACTTTTTGCTGTCAGAATCCCCCATATCTTGGAGAAAGTTTCCCAGACTCACACCACCAATATCCTCCATCACTAAAAACCAGCGATTTTGGCAAACTTGCAAATCTTCAACTTGAATAACTCCTGGCAAATTCAGGTTTTCCATCATCCGAAACTCGTGTTTAATGCGAGTCACCATCTCCACGCTCGGATATTCTGCCTTCAGAGCTTTAATAATTACTGATGTTTGGTTTTTTTCAGATGAGGCACGATAGACAGTAGTTTCTATCCCCTCATAAATTATTTCGTTAATTATATACCCCGGGAACATCAAACCTCTCTGCATTGAATATATACCTGATATTGCTAACTGTCTGAGCTTATTTTTCCCTGTATAGCCTTGAAAGTATCACTTGTTTAAGATGATTATTTTATGTGTATATCAAGCAAACAAACATCTGCGAACTAATGATTATCATCTATTCTAATAGATATATTGTATATCTTTCTTTAGATAAGATTACAACGTGATAAAATTATCCGATAACATATAAAAAATCATAAATATGAATTACTCCTCCAAAATTCATATTTTCAAATAAAAACAAATATTCATAAAGTTGAGCCAGGATAAACTGGCTAATTATTAAGATATTACGAGCCTTTGCCCTAGCATCTCAGTATGTTTACAAAGCCTTATTCTTACTGATGTCTGTAGGGAGTCACAAAAGCTATTATCGATTCGCGTCAATATCCCTTATCTAAATAAAAATAAATTTATCACCCCAAAATATAGAGCTTTCGTAGATTTGTATTGATGGAGTACAGAGAAAATTGTCCAATTATCGGATTGCAAACAGACATAAATCGGCTTTTCCATAGAAGCTATATCCAATAATCGGAGATGACCATTACAAAATGACTATCAATATATTCATCTTCCACAGATACTTTCTCTACAGTCAATCTTAGAGAACAAAAAAATCTGCTGTGCAAACATCTCACCATGACTAAATAATTACCCCTGTCCCTAGAAATCAAGTCATGAGCTATGTCATTTTCCTGTTATTAAAGGAAATACAAAATATCACAGTTAGTTCTGCCTTGTATATCTTCACTCCTCAGCCAAGCTTACTTAATACCTCAGTCTCTAATCTTTCACCATCATATTAGCTATGTACAATTCTCTAATTTCCAGTAATATTAAACTCAGCGAATGGGTGGAAAATGTTCAGCATCCAGACCTTGATAAAGAGCCTCAAACGCTGAATTTTTTAGAGAGAATTATCTATTTATCCCATCGGATAACTCTCTTTGGGAAGAAATATAGTCCATACTCTTTAATGTTTAACGTCGGATTGCTTTCTGTTTTAGGTACAGTATGGTTTTTATCAGTAAAATTCCATCTTGACATTAATATTTTCGCAGGGATAAATTATATCCTGATTTTTCATTACCCTGGATATCCTTTATATCTTTGGGTAAAGTCTCGACTCTTCAATATTCAAGGTCGTTCCTATATCCAAGATTGTATATTTTTCCTGATTCCTGGCTATACATTCTGTTGCTGGTTAATGGGACAATCCGTCCTGGTGAGTCTCGATTTACTGGGGATTCTGCTGCCACTAATTGCCGGAATTGTCAGAGTCGGTTGTTTCTTAAGTGGATGCTGTCATGGGAAATTCTCCGCAAAATTTGGAGTTTTATATACACCAAGCTATTTACTCCCAGAACACCGAGATACGAAATTAGCTGCCGCTTTCTACACCGGATACCCTGTATTTCCGATTCAACTCGTAGAAGCTAGTTTTAATTTGACATTATTTGTAATTTTACTAGTGAGGTTATTACTCACAGAAGAATTTACAGGTCAGACATTATCCTTGTACTTTTTGGTTTACTGCATATATCGCTTTTTTGCGGACTTCTACCGTGAATCTAGTATTCGTCCCAAAATTGGTAAATTCTCAGAAGCTCAGTGTATATCAATGGTCTTAATTTTAGTTTGTACTCTCACACTCCAAGGAGAACAAATATTAGAATTATTAAAATTTTAGTCTAGGCAGAATTAATACAGCGTCAGCGTTTCGTTGATTTTGAATGGTGAGGCAGTTAGTAAAATAGGGGGTTCTCCATGGGGAGGAGCCAAACCCCCATATGTTGCTTTATTTACACCATGCTGTACTAGGGTGATTCCTGGGGAACCCACACAGAAACCGAACCAGAGTTACAACGAAACTCACCCCAACCTTCCTCATTAGTTGTTATGGGTTCAGTGATATTTTCGGTGATATCAATATAGGTACGGTTGGGTTGTCCAACTTCCATATATTTACTGCCTTCGCTACCATTACTAAGTACAACAGCCATTCCACCAGGATGTTCTTCATCACCCAGTCGTGTCCAACCGATTGTATTTGCGTGGTCAAAATAATCGTACTGCTCACCATAGGCATAGGTTTGACGTGCAAAGAGGAATTTATCAATAATCCATTGGTGACTGTCTAACCAAATCTCATATTCATTGCCATCATTGCCATGATCTTTGTAATGAGCGCCGTAATAATCAGCGTAGAAAATACAAGGATATCCCTCCCGTCGAAGTAAAATTAGGGCATAGGCGAGGGGTTTAAACCAAGCTTCAACCACTGATTCTAAGGATTGTAAAGGTTGAGAATCATGATTATCCACTAAAGTTACAGCGAGAGCAGGTTGTTGCTGTACTAGGGTATTGTCAAAAATTTGCCGTAGGTCGTAATCATTGCCTGACTTACTAGCTATATAAAAATTATGATGCAGAGGTGCATCAAATAGAGTCACCTTACCATCTGTAACAGTAATGAAGTGATGTAAAGCTTCGACTTCATAGGACCAATATTCACCGACTGCAAATATCTCCCGTTGAGCATAGTTACGAACGTGTTCTAACCATTCTTGGAAAAAGTCTGCCGATACGTGTTTGACAGCATCAAATCGGAAGCCATCCACACCCGTTGTATCAAGATACCATTCGCCCCAGTATTTTAACTCTCCGGTAACTTCCGGGTTTTGCATATCCAAATCGCAACCCATGAGGTAATCAAAATTACCTTTTTCTAGGTCAATATTGCGGTCAAATTCTTTGCCTTTGAGTAAATAAATCGCGTTCTCTTCGGCATTATAGGCGTTATAGTCAATTGCGTCGAAGTGCCACCAGTGCCATTTCATACTAGAATACTTGTCGCCGCGACCAGGAAAGGTAAAATGTGTCCAAGCCTTGATTGTCTGATACTCGCCAATTGTGGCATTGCGATCGTCAGGATGAAAGGGTGTGGCTTGGGTTTCTTCTTCTTCGTCTGCACCTAATTTGTGGTTAAAAACCGCATCAGCATAGATTCTAATTCCTGCCTTTTGTGCAGTTTTAATGGCGTGTAGATACTCATCCTTGGTTCCATATTTGGTGCGAATAGAGCCTTTTTGGTCAAATTCACCTAAATCAAATAAATCATAAACACCATAACCAACATCCATTCCACCACCAGTACCTTTATAAGCAGGAGGTAACCAAACGGAGGTGACACCAACTTTGGCTAAGTCGGTGGCAGACTCTGCCAACTGCTTCCACAGGCTACCGTCACCTGGATTGTACCAGTGGAAATACTGCATCATAACGCCATTTGTCTCAGTCACAATTCTTGCTTTCCTTATTTACTTACATAATGCTTACGCAGAGAGTATATCCAATGGCAGAAAAGTTCATTTGGTGAGGTTGTTCTGCTCTCTCAATCATGAGTATCTAACGTTTATCAACATTCATACATCTATCTTGGGGTGATGAAGTATATCTTACTTTTGGCATAAATTTTTATGCTTGCATAGATGCCTGATTTGACGATGAGAGTAAGGAATGTTTGCAGGAAAATAATCATTGTAAAATTTGATGAATATTGAGACAGATAGTTTATAAAGAGCAAGATTTTATGACTTTTGATGGATATTATTTTGCCTCTTAATGGACTTATACTAAGCTCAAATTTTATGTTTTTAAAGTTTTATTATGAAATTTATTGCTGTGTGAGGTATTATTTTGTCACTGCATAGTCCAATTATTACTTTTACGCTGCTGATTTTGGTAATTTTAACTATTCCTCCAATTTTTGAAAAATTCAAATTACCCGGATTGATTGGTTTATTACTTGCAGGGGTGGTTCTGGGAGAGAGTGGTTTGAAATTGCTGAATTCGGATTCAGAAACCATCAAGTTACTTTCAGATATTGGTAAGATTTACTTGATGTTTGTAGCCGGGTTAGAAATTGATTTAGAGCAGTTTCGCAAAACAAAAAATCGCTCTTTGGTGTTTGGATTTTTAACTTTTATTATTCCTCTGATAGCAGGAATAATTGTTGGGAGATTATTTAATTTTAGCTGGAATTCTGCGGTTTTAATTGGTTCCTTGCTAGCTTCCCATACACTTTTAGCCTATCCCATCATCAGTCGTATGGGGATGGTGACCAATGAAGCAGTAACTGTGACAATTGGAGCGACAATTTTTACGGATACAGGGGCTTTATTGGTACTAGCAATTTGTGTAGGAATTCATGGAGGAGATTTTACAGTTGTCAGTTTAATTAAATTATTGGCAGGATTAGCGGTTTATTCTTTATTAATTTTATGGGGTTTTGATTGGGCAGGTAAGGAGTTTTTTCGACGTTCTGGAGATGAACAAGGGAATCAATTCTTATTTATTTTACTAGCCTTGTTTTTAGCATCTGTGGGTGCGCAAATTATCGGTGTAGAAAAAATTGTGGGAGCATTTTTAGCGGGATTAGCAGTTAATGATGTTTTAGGAAGGAGTGTGGTTAAGGAAAAAGTAGAGTTTGTCGGGAGCGTGTTATTTATTCCCTGTTTCTTTGTGGATATGGGATTATTAATTAACATTCCGGCATTTATTAAAACCTTAAGTTCAATTTGGTTGACTCTGGCAATTGTGGTTGCTCTGATTGGCAGTAAATTCTTAGCAGCTTTGATAGCCAAATTTCTCTACCGTTACAATACGCCAGAATTGTTAACCATGTGGTCTTTATCTTTACCACAAGTAGCTGCCACCTTAGCTGCAACTTTAGTGGCTTACCAAACCTTGAATTCTGGAGGGGAAAGATTAATTAATGAGGGTGTTTTAAATAGTGTAATTGTTTTAATGTTGGTGACGGCAATTATTGGTCCGATATTAACCGCAAGATTTGGGAATTATTTGACTATTCCCCAGGTGGAATTGACTACAAATAGTTTATCTACATGGTGGCAAAGAGATTTAGCAGCAGAGCAAAAGTTAAATTCCCAGTTAACGGTGATTGTACCGATTTATAATCCACAAACCCAACGGGATTTAATTGAAATGGCTGCTTTATTAGCTCGTCATGAGTCAGGGAAAATTATTCCCTTAGCGATCGCCCAAGGGTATCTTCACATGGATGACTCTCGACTCCTGGCAAAACTCACCCAAAGTCAGGAAAAATTGCAGATAGCGAGGGAAATTAGTCAGGAGTTTGGAGTGGATGTATCGCCCCGAATTCGCATTGATGATGATATCGCTCTGGGAATCAGTCGCACCAGTCGGGAAGAAAATGCCAACCTGGTTGTGATGGGATGGGGACGTATTACAGGTTTTCGCGCTCGTCTATTTGGTAACGTGATCGATAGTATTTTTCTCTCTTCCCATTGTCCCGTTGCAGTGACTCGACTACTAAAAAGTCCGTCGATGATTCAGCGAATTCTCGTACCTGTGGGTGATTTGACTAGGCAAACCGTTGATGCAATTCGGTTAGCGCAAATTTTAGCCAGTAGCAACCAAGCAGAGGTAGTGTTATTACACGTTTGCGATCGCTACACACCCAGTGCCATAGTTCAGCAATTCCAGTCTCAATTATCTGCGATCGCCAATAATGAAAACCTCAAAGTCAATACTCATATCCGGACTATCCCCGGTGATGATATTGCCAGAATCATTATTACAGAAGCTAAATCTTTTGATTTAGTTGTTTTACGTTCTGTACGCTACCGCACCACCGCAGGATTAGCAGTGAGTGAGGTGACAACGGAAGTTATTAAAGCTTTACAATCTTCCATTATCCTTTTAGGTGAACCGCAAATTTCCAAAATCTAATCAGATTGCAGCGATCGCACCAGTCAAGTCATGGGTTTTTGCAGTATCTTGATGCCAAGCTAATATTCAATAGTTCAAAACTGCCAGATCCATGTGTCAACTACTGGGTATGAATTGCAACGTCCCCACGGATATCTGCTTTTCCTTTGAGGGTTTCGCAGCACGGGGAGGTAAAACAGATGATCATAAAGATGGTTGGGGAATTGCCTTTTTTGAAGGTAAGGGATGCCGAATTTTCGTGGATGAAAAACCCTCCATCGCGTCTCCGGTAGCGGAATTGGTACGTAGTTACCCCATCCGTTCTACCCATGTGATTGCCCATATTCGCAAAGCTACCCAAGGGGAAATCACCCTGGAGAATTGTCACCCCTTCCGTCGGGAAATGTGGGGTAGGTATTGGGTATTTGCCCATAATGGTGATTTACCAGACTTTCAACTAGGAAGCACAAAATATTACATTCCTGTCGGCAATACTGACAGTGAGAAAGCCTTTTGCTTGATATTAGAAACCTTAAGGACAGCCTTCCCCTATGGTAAACCCAGTCTCAGAGAGCTTTATTCCGTGTTGCAACAAGTTACGCAAAAACTGGCAAGCCATGGAATATTTAATTACCTGTTATCAGATGGGGAATATTTTTTTACCCACTGCTCCACAAAACTTTGTTATATCGTGCGTCAAGCACCCTTTGTTGCTGCCCATTTAATTGACCAAGATGTTACCGTAGATTTTAGCGAATTAACCACACCCAGCGATCGCGTTGCTGTGATTGCCACCACACCCCTAACGGATAACGAAACTTGGACAGCGATCGCCCCTGGAGAGTTATTAGCTTTTCAGGATGGTTTACCTGTACAAATTTAGCCAGGGAAAGTATTTTTTCTCTTGTCTATTACCCTAGGGAAACTTCTCCCTATTTGTTCGGTTCTACGACTTCCATCTATCACCAAATATGGATAACCTCATAGGTAGTGGAGTATTTGCCTAAGGGCAGATGTCGCTCTCAAGCAAGGGGTGAAAGTTGTGTATCAATGGATTTTGCCAAGTCTGAGCGAAATAATCGCAGCCAGTCAAACTTCAGGGACTTTTTGCCCGCCGCAGAAAGCACAGCAACAATGGCGCATTGCTGTAGCCGCGACAGAGCAACTCCTGATAAATACGGTAGAAACAGCAGTAGATGATACTCCCAGGGGGTTAGTACTGGCAGCACCTGCCCCAGTATTAAGTAATGCAACCCTACTGCAAAATTTACAGTCGGTAACATTCACAGCAAAACCCTTCAATCCTTTGGCGTTGATGCCATTTCAAATGTCCACAGCAGAGATAGCGATCGCCAGCGAAGACACCCACGAATCAGTATTACCCCTAATTGACAGCGATCCCCTAGCTAGAGAGCAGTTCTGTTTGGTATTCACAGAGAAATTCTCCCTCGTTCTTGTCCTTGCCGCATCACCCAATGGAGAGAAAGAGTTTCGCTTCTCCTTTGAGCCAGAGGTAGTACAACAAGTTTGGCGGGCGATCGCTGCCAGAATTATCCTCACCAATCCCGATTTATTCGCCGAACTCGAAGCCTTAGTACAACAATATACCCCCCTAGCACCCGACTACCGTATCCTCATGGAATTCAGTCAATTACTGCTAGCGGAATTACCCACAGACAAGGAAGCAAAAATCATTGGTACAGAGGAAATCTCTTCCCCCTTACCATCTTCTACCCCCACTCCTTACCGTGCGGATATTGAGCTTTTACAAGCATTTGCCCACGAAGTACGCACACCCCTGACAACTATTCGCACCATCACCCGTCTATTACTCAAACAGCAAGACTTAGCCCATAAAGTCACCAAGCGTCTCGAAATTATCGACAGGGAATGTACCGAACAAATTGACCGCATGGAGTTATTATTTAGAGCAGCAGAACTGGAAACATCCAATACCAGTAAATCTACTGCCGCTCCCCTCACCGCTATGTGTTTGGAACAAATCCTGCAAGCAAGTATCCCTCGCTGGCAAGACGCAGCCCGTCGCCGCAATTTAACCCTAGATGTGGTGCTACCCCAGCAATTACCCACAGTCGTCAGCAACCCCACCATGTTAGATCGGGTTCTGACTGGTTTAATGGAAAACTTCACCCGCAGTTTACCCTCCGGTAGCCATATCCAAGTGCAAGTCATCCCCGCCGGCGACCAACTCAAGTTACAATTGTTACCTCAATCCCAGGGGGAAGAGCAGGAAGAATCAGTTAAACACCCCTGTCAACCCCCCATTCGCAAAGCTTTAGGACAACTACTAGTATTTCAACCAGAAACGGGAACAATTAGTCTGAACCTGAACGCAACTAAGCATTTATTCCAGGCGATCGGTGGTAAATTAATCGTCCGTCAACGTCCCCAACAGGGAGAAGTTTTAACAATATTCTTGCCCCTAGAAGTTAGCGAGAAGCAGTGCAGTTAAAAACCCACTCTCTGGAATCTCTCTTAAATATTGGAACTCACACCCACACGAAAAGTAAAACCCGGACTATAAATCCGGTTAACTCTTTCGTATTGTTCACCTAACAAGTTTTCTAAATAGAAAGTCAACCCCAAATTCCGACTTAAAGGCACACGAGCAGTCAAATCTAAATTAAAGTAAGCGGGGGAAAAATCTGTATTCTTCTCTGTAGGATTATTGAAAAGCGCTCTTCTCGCTCCACTAGAATAGGTAGCATATAAATTGGCTTGCCAACCCTGGGATTCGTAACCAATTCCCCCTTGAATATTGGAGTAGGGAATTAACCCTAATTGTAACCCCGCCTCTGAACCTGTTTTGATTTTGGCATCAGTATAAGTATAGTTGAGAAAAGTTGACCAATTGCGGGCAAATTGCCAACGCAGGGCAGCTTCAAAACCGTTTGTATCAACTAAACCAATATTTTGCCACTGACCTTGAATAATTCCTAAGCGATTATCAATACTACTACCAAAGTAGGTAAATTGCCCTGTAAGATTCTTTGCTAAATTCACATCTAAACCCGCAGTCCAAGAAGAACCAGTTTCCGGTTCTAAGTCACTATTTGACAACCACCCGTGAACTGTATCATACAAATATAATTGGTCTAAGCCAGGGTTTCTTTGTCCTCCGGCAAAACTTCCACGAAATGCTAAATCAGGAGTTGCTGTATAACGAAATCCCAGACTCGGATTGAGATAATTACCAAATTGCGAATCGAAACTTTGTCTTAATCCTAAATCAACTTGTAATGTCTCACCAAAATTCCAAGTATTCACAGCAAATAGTGCTGTATTCGTAGTATTTCTATCTTCAACTTCATTGAGAGCAATTCTATCAGGACGGGTACTATTTGTCTCTCCATTCAGGCTAGTATTTTTGAAATCTAAGCCCCAACGCAAGCTACTATTGCGGCTAATTTTCCAATCATGGTCTAAGCGAGCAGTGAAATTTTGTGTATCTAAGATACCTGTGCGATAAAAGTTATCACCTTGGAAAAATGTCGGACCATAGGTACTAAAGTAATCTTGATTATAACCTAGGGTTGTTGTTAAATTAGAATTGGGAGAAAATTTTGCTTTCCAAGACAAACCCACATTTAAGCCATCATGGTCTAATCTATCCCTTTGTAAAGGAAAACCAAAATAAATTAAGCCGCGACGACTGCTGAGTTTCTTAATATCAAAGCTGAGGGTATTTTTGGAATTTAAATCCACAGCTAAACTGCCAAAATAAGTACTAGTGGCAGTGTCAGCATTAAATAAGTTACCGCTATCATCACGGTTTGCAGCACCCACAGGGACTTTATAGCGATTATCAATAAATGAGCGTTCAAAACTCAAATTATATTTGATTTTATCACTACCACCACTAAAGCTTGTCTGTTGATTATTAAAATTCAACGAGCCAAATTCCGCAGTTCCATTTAATCTGGGAGTAGTAGCACCTTGTTTAGTAATAATATTCACAACTCCCCCAAAAGCAGAGGAACCATATAAAGCAGTGGCAGCACCACTGTATAGTTCTATACGTTCGATGGATTCCACGGGAATACTATTTAAATCAGTGGCTCCATGGTAGGTATTGACATTTGTATTAATTTGTCTACCATTAATTAAAAACACAGATTGATTAATTGAAGCACCACGATAATAGGTACCAGTGTGAATATCTGCTCCATGTCCCACATCGTTAATTGCAAACCCTGGCATTCTTTTTAAAACATCAGCAACACTAGTTGCTCCCTGTTTTTCAATTTCTTCTTTTTCGATGATATAGGTGGGTGTGGATTCAGGTAAAGCGTCTTTTTCACCGATGGTTTCGAGGTTAATATCGGCATCGTCTTGTGGTATTTCCTCTGGTGTTTGAGTTAATAGTTTGGCATCGGTTGAGGGTATTTCTAATTCCTGGATACTAGAAAGGGATGCTTTTTCTTTCTCTATATCTACATTTTGCTTAGTTGATTCTGCGACAGCAGGAAGTGCTGTGATGCAGGGCAGCAACACAGAAATTGCGTATATATTTTTTATCATTTACAGTTAAAAAAACAGGACAAGAAATTTATACAATCAGACTAATCTACATAAAAATAACGTGTCAAAAGACACGCCGTCTTAGTTGGAATTTTCAGCCCCATTTGTGATGACTGTTACTCTTTTTTTGTATTTATGAATTGACAAATTCAGTTTTTCAATTTTTTTCAGGAGAAGATGTACTCATTAATTGCACTGTAAAAGTCGAACCTTCATTGAGTTTACTTTTAACAACAATAGAACCGCCAGAATGTTGCAATAATTGTTGCACGATGGTTAATCCTAACCCGACACCTGAAGCTTCTCCGTTAGGTAGGGGACGTACTCGGTAAAAACGATCGAAGATTTTGGATATATCTGTGTCTGCAATCCCAATTCCTGTATCACGGAATTCTAATTGTACATTGTCGCCCTGCAAACGTGCCCGCACCCAGACTTGTCCACCGTTGGGGGTAAATTTAATACTGTTAGCAAGTAGGTGAATGACTATTTGCCGTAATCCTCCACTCACACACCATACTGGCGGTAAGTCTGTGGGAATTGTGTATGCTAGCATGATACCTTTTTCCTGGGCGAGGGGTTGGTAGGTGCTGACAACACCAGGAACAATATCTGCAAGGTGAAGTGATTCTAAGGTAGTATCTTCTAAATTGCGCTCTATTTGGACTAATTCTAAAACACCGTTGATCAAGGAATTTTGCCGATCGCACTCATCCTTGAGCATATCCATATATCGTTGTCGCTGGGGTATTTTCAGGGTGGGGGAATTCAACAACGAAAGTGCAGTTTTCATATGGGTTAAGGGTGCGCGTAGCTCTTGACACACATGACTGAGGTTGTCATCTTTGATTTGTAAGTTGGTTTGTAGGGTTTGTTTTTGGGTTTCCACCTTAGTGATGCGTCGTTTCATCACCAGTCTTTGCAGTTTATCTTGATGTTGCAGTTGCTTAGAGAATAGGGAATTGAATAAAGCTGGTGAGGATATTTGACTAGGTTCAAAGTTATCTAAAATACTAGCAGATTCAGGAGCGATCGCCCCTTTCAAACCAGTAATGACTTGTTGAATCACTTTCTCTTCGATGGAGGAAACCGTCACAAAAGATAGATTAGCATTGGGATTTACCCTAGCTGTTTTTTGATTCTTGAGTTTTTTCGGGGGACGTACTGCCACTGTCACGCTAGAAAACTGTGGTGATAATGTCAGTAAAAAATATTCCCGGCGAATTTTAAAGACAGATGTTTCCCCCTCTGGTGCTTGGCAATAATAAATCACACCATCTGCAACAGCTCTGTGATAACGAGCTAACTCTGCTTGCCAAATTTTTCCTGGTGGTAACTTTACCCACAATGTTGCCACTATCTGCTGTTCTATCAGTAAATCAATCTGGGCTCTGAGTAATGCTAATAAACTTATCGCTTTGAGAGATAAAGACTGAGAAGTCTTCTCTTTGTCCAAAGCTAATCTGTATATAGATATATCCTGAGTTAACAAAACATTCATGGGTAAAGTGCTACAAGGAGGAATTGATAGAAACAAGCAATAAATAATACTGCCTTAGATTTTCGCCTTTAAGTGTTCATTTGTAAAAAAAAGTTTGGGAATAGGGAATAATTGACGGTTGATAGATAAACCCCTTTTCCCCAAACAAATTCCTTCCTCCACTTCTTTAAAGTTTTCCTCTCTCAACTAACGCATCCCTAGCTTGCTCTCTGTCGTCAAAGTGGATTTTCTCTGTACCGAGAATCTGGTAGTCTTCGTGACCTTTACCTGCGAGGAGAACACCGTCACCGGGTTGTGCTTCTAGGATAGCAGTACGGATAGCGGCAGCGCGATCGCCAATCACTTGCGGTGTGACTGTGGCGGGGATTCCTGCCAAAATATCTTGTAAAATTCCCTCTGGGTTCTCAGTACGGGGATTGTCGGAGGTGACAACGGCAATATCTGCTAACTCGGCAGCGATTTTACCCATTTTCGGACGCTTAGTGCGATCGCGATCGCCTCCACAACCAAAGACGCAAATCATCTTACCAGGTATAAATGGACGGGCTGCCTTCAGTAAATTCTCCAAGCTATCGGGGGTATGAGCATAGTCCACAATCACGCTGATATCTTGTTCCGGAGTCACTTGCACCCGTTCCATCCGCCCAGGAACACCAGGAAAATTGGCAATGGATTGGGCAATTAAGTTTAAATCAATACCTAAAGTGAGGACTGCTCCCACGGATGCCAGGAGATTCTCTAGATTATAATGTCCAACCAAGGGCGAAGAGAAAGACACCTTGCCCTGGGGTGTATGTAAAGTCCCACTGACTCCATTAGGCTGGTAATTTAAATCACTCATCCATAAATCAGCAGTGGAATCATTCACACTGTAACTCCAAACCTTATCCCTATCTAAAGCCGCAATTAAGCGTTTGCCATATTCATCATCAGCATTGATAATAGCTCTACCACTGAGGTATGCAGGACTAAATAGTAAAGCTTTAGCAGCAAAATAATCCTCCATATCTCGGTGATAGTCCAAATGATCTTGGGTAAGGTTACTAAATACACTCACCGCAAACTCACATCCTAGAACCCTTCCCTGGGCTAAAGCATGGGAACTAACTTCCATCACACCGTATTCATTTCCCGCAGCGATCGCCTGGGAGAGTTGATGCTGAAGTTCCACAGCAAAGGGGGTAGTATGGAGGGCAGTTTGATTAAAACCCTGCCAACGAGTATACAAAGTCCCCATTAAAGCGGTGGGTAAATTAGCTTGGTGTAAAAAATATTCAATTAAATGGGTGGTGGTAGTTTTACCATTTGTACCCGTCACACCCACAAGTTTTAATTTACGTCCAGGGTAATTGTAAAATGCTGCTGCCAATTGTCCACAGGCTTGAGTCATATCCTGTGCAGTCACCACACACACGTCATCCGTCGGGGGGTGCTTCTCTGCTGCTGCGGGAGAAATCACAGAGGCAATTGCACCACTGGCGATCGCGCTTTGCCAAAAGTCTCCCCCATCAACTCGTGTTCCTGGCATTCCCACAAATACATCACCAGGGTTGGTAGCATGGGAATTGGTTGTTAAACCCTTAACCTCTGCATCCAAAGCTGGATGTTCGGGTAAGTGTAAGATTCCCTCAACAGTAGCCAACAATTCCCGCAGTTTCATACCGTCAACCTCATTTACTCCAAGGGACTTTTCTTGGGCTTATTGTGCATTATTTTTTTTATTTATACTAGGGCTAACTGAAAAATCTGGGAAGATAGGAGGATAAAAAGAAACAGATCGGGGTGGAAATGTCCATCTTCATCAAGGGTTAACAGAGTTCACGTAGCGCTCACAAGTCATCTGCGAGGGAGAGTTAAAAGTTTTATGCAACTTGCAAAGCAATTACCTTAAACATCCTACTACTACTCGACTAGGGTTTAGGGAGTAATGAGTTGTGATGGGTAAGAAATGTGTAGTGGGAGCGTCTCACTCCCTGATTTGAGAAAGCGGATAAACCTATCCTCGAAGGAAGTGAAGGGATACCCACACTCAACTATCACAATTAATGTAATGTGAGTTCGATGAGCTTGGATACTTCGATAAATCGATAAAAAACTGTCCCAACGAGGATTATAAATCCCTGGCTCGAACCGTCGAACTCACGTTAATTTAATAGATTAGTAGTCTGTCCAATTAATTTTCAAGCTTGGGCTTTAGCCCTTTATTTAAGCGATAATACGAATAAATAAAAAGGTTAGAAAAAGCAAATCATGCCAAAAATCCTGTCTCCGATTTTGATATTGATAAATAACCTCTGATAACAAGAATAAAAGTATCAGGAATAACTAGAAAAACTATAATCGACAAATAGAAACTCCTTTGCCATTTTGTGAACCCACCATACCCGTTACTACAGCATTTAAACGCTGCTTTGGTGTGCCATGATGGTGTCTACTTCCCCAGGCATAATCACCAATATGATAAGCTAAACTGCTAATTTCCAGAATATCTTTCTCATCAAAATTCATATTCGGAATTAACCCTAAATATACACCCGCTAAACAATCTGCTTGTAACTCAGACATGGGGGTATTGCGTGGTTGAAAACCATAGGCAGTTTGCATCGCATGGGCATATTCATGGGCAATAATATATGCTAACGCCGCATCACCAAATTGATACGCCATTCTGATATCTTGTTGGGTGATATATACTGTGTGATTATGTGTACAGTAATGACTACCAGAAATGCGTCCACAAACACCACGTTTTCCTTGAGGGACACCCCAAATTAACTTGGGTGTTGCTTTATATCCATGTATTTGCTGTATCCCTTCATATACTCCATCGACAACTGCTTTTGGTGGTAACTCTGCTTTCGCTGCTGCACTCAATAGTACACATCCAAAAGTCGCCAAAGTTGTGAACAGCGCCTGGAGTTTTTTCATTTTTAAATCCTAGATGTTAAATTCTCAACGATATTTTTATTATCACGTTAGAACTTATCAATTCCAGATACTAAATCTAAAGTTTTAGTAATTTTAAGAAAGTTGTTAATTTTATTCGCAAAATAAATTTTCATGGCACAGTTATCTACCAGCATAGACTGCCAAAGCGTGAGGAATCGGACGATTGGTAGTAATTAGAGGTTTGCCATCTACAATTAACCCCGTACTCCCTCCACCATCTAACATGACTTGAGAAGTAGCGCCAAAGTTTCTGAGAGTGTGTGATGCATCAATTTGTCGAGCATAATTGCTAGAATAGATAATTACAGTTTCTGACAAACCATCTTTATCACTATCTTTGATACCAATAAACGTTCGAGGTAAATATTTATTGGCTGACTTATCGGCTTGAATATCTAATCCACCAATGACATCAGAAAAATTCTCAAAGATAGATGGTGAATATGGTTGAATGCTGGCAAAATTTAAGGATGAGTTGAAAGCAAATGTGCGGATTTGTCCTGGATATTCATTCGCCACACCATAACCAGAGGTAATCAGATGATTTTGAATTTTCAAGCCAAAGGCGATGCCTGTTGGTTGATTATTTGTTGAGAAAAAAGTGCCATTAACTATGACTTTTATCTGATGTTTTTTGGTATTGTGCTTGACTGCATCTTGCCAGAACTTTGCAAGTTGTTGTTTCTCAATACTTTCTGATTCTTCGAGTGATATTTTACCAGCTAAATTTTGTAATTTTGCTTGTCGTAAATCTAGAATTGTCACATATTCTAAATGACTAATTACTGCTTTTTGGTATATATTAACTCCCTTAGCTGAGATAAGGCGATTAAATTGTGTTGTTGTATTTTTAGCAGTTACTTGATTACTCAAATCCTGAGATAGAAATATCAAAGATATAATGGGAATGAAATGTATAGGATGCATATGGGATATTAGTTGAAGTAGCCTGCACCTTGGGCTGATATAGCAAGCGAAAAGAGCAGATAAGCTGTTGCGTATTGAATTTGTAAGTAAGTCGGTGAGAATAAACCTAACTATGTAACAGATTATAAAATCGTCAAAACCGTTGCGATTGCTTCATTCCACTTCGTTTCATTCGCAATGACATAGCGTGAATTATTTAAGCCGTTCTACTTATATAGAACGCGAGTAAGCCTGCTCTCGAACGAAGTGAAGGGATGTCCACACTACGACTATTTGACATTTTCCTTATACAATTTAGCTGCACATCAGCTTATTTGATGTCTTATGGATATTTTATTCGCAAATTGAAGTTGATTTTTTTAAATAATTCAACTCAGTAATATTACTGTTCTCAATCACACAAATATTCGTAATTATAAATATTACTAAGTATAAGTTGCGAACAATAGATAAATAAAGTTACACCTAACTATATTTATATTTTCTACGTAAACGATGAACTCCTATAAGCTTCGATATTACCAGGAAATTTTTCCAGCGCGATCGCAAGCATATTGAGTCATGGAATTTAAGATAGCAACGAAACATTTTATTTTAACCAGCGATATGTAAAAACTGCGATGAAAATCTTATTAATTTCTGTGGGTTGGGCGATCGCCTTAGGATTAGGTACATTTTTCTTTACTCTGACTAGTATGGCTTTTCAGGTGTCCCCAGAAGAAAGAATGTCTCAACTTACAACTTACGGACTAACTACTGGGATAATTGGTGGTGTGAGCCTTGCTTTGGTTATGCTGTGGAGTCAGCCAGGAATTCAGTGGCATATTGCTTTATTATTTGTGCTAATTTGGTCTCTGAGTTTGCTTGTTGGTTCACGTATTGGTTGGCACATTATCCAGCCTGATTTTTCCAGTCAAGCAATGGGTAGAGGTGTTATCATTGGTATGACTATCGGTGGTATTTTGGGTGGATTTTTCACTGCCCTTTTACTCCAGCAAACCAGGATTTTAGTATCTTGGCTTGATATCTGTTTCGTTGCTCTTGGTTGGACTATTGCGTTATTTAGCGGTTTTGCATTTATTTTCCTACCTGGCGATTGGAATTTTATTCCTATGGGAATCATGATTTCACCAATTATTGGGGGTTTATTAATAGGGGCAATTGGTAGCAGTATTATGTTTTGGAAAATGCACTAATCCTGCTTCTAAAATCCTTGAATTCCGCACTTGCTGCTCTTTTCTAGGAGATTTTTGTAACTATAGAAATTTATATCAAGTTGACTTCTATCGTAGTAGTTTGAAGTTGGTGAGATTACTTCCTGAGGCTGAGTCGCAATGACAGGGTACTATTTTTGATCGCAACTTGGTATTAGTTAAACTTGCAAGGATTTAGCAATGCTAAACCCTCACAGAAAATCTAGTAGAAATTGTCAGCTATTAACCGAAATTCCCATGAGTAAAATTAGTCACAGTAAGCAACATTACTCAGTTTAGGGGCAGTAACCAGATTGGTATTAACTATCCAACCATTACCAGAAAAGTTTTCTCCACGGAAGGTACGAGATAAGTCAATTTCAATCCAAACATATTTTTGGTCTTTATAAGTTTTCACCACATTTCCTGTGGTTAAATTGACGGTTAATTCCGTATCTGGGTAAACAGTAGCAATATACGCTGCTTTCTCATTCGGTTCCTTGCGAATATTTAAACCCTGGGATGGACGAATGACTAAACGACAGGTTCTACCTACTGTTGGTTTTTGCCAAGGTTTGGGGTTCGGGTTGGGGTTCGGTTGACTACCGCAGGGTTTCAAAACAGCTGTTTGGATAAATCCGATCGCCGGTGACTGAATTCTCACAAATCTATCTTCACCATCGGGAATATAGGAAAGGGTAACTCTAGTATCTTTCGGCACTACGCTGACAACACTAGAAGTGGTTGCCGCTTCCCGGTAAACTGAGGTACTGACTGATGTGACACGACATCTCGATGACGCTGGGGATGCGGGATTTGGTTCGGGTTGTGCTGCTGCTGGTAAGCTGAATTGCCAGGGAGATGTACCCCAGGCGATCGCCACTGTTGCGGTAACAGTGAGTAACTTATGGCACAAGCTAGTATTCATTATTGGACTTAACTCCTCACACAGTGAGGTTAATAGTAGCGTATAATTCTGACTTGAAAAATAGGGACGGGGATGAATCCATGGAAAACTTCTACTGAAGCTCAATAAGTATTCAAAATTAAGGACTGTCACCCGTGGGGTTTGTCTGAATGCAGATATCAAAACATTGGCGATCGCCATCTGCTATCACTGGATACCCACGATTCAATGCTAAATCTCAGTTAAAACAGATACTAGTCTATCTAAGTGGACTGTTTCATGGGTTGCCATGAGAGAAACACGAATCCGGCTGGTGGGAACCGTGGGAGGGCGAATAGCAGGGGCAAAAATTCCCTGGAATTGCAGGTGATTTCCTACACGTAGAGCCTCCCTAGGGCTGGGTAATTGCCAACAGAGAATGGGGGAAGCACTGGGAAGTAATTCCAAGGTAGGTAATTTTTCCTGCATCACTTTCCGTAAATATGCGATATTCTCCCAGAGTCGCTGACGGCGTTGGGGTTCCTGTTGAATAATCTGAATTGCGGTGAGAGCTGCGGCGGTATCTGCCGGGGAAAGTCCTGTGGTATATATCCAAGTGGGGGCACGGTTGCGTAAATACTCTATTAAGTTGGTGCTACCGGCAACATATCCACCAAGACTGGCGATCGCCTTACTCAAAGTTCCAATTTGTACTAACTCACTACCCGTACAGCCAAATTGTTCTACACATCCTGCACCATTTTCCCCTAGAACTCCGGTGGCGTGGGCTTCGTCTACCAGGAGCATACAATTATATTGTGTTGCTAGGGCGAGCAATTCGGGCAAGGGACATACATCACCATCCATACTGAAGACACTATCAGTCAAAATCAAGCAACGACGGTATTGATGGCGATATTGTTGTAATTGATGACTTAAATTAGCAATGTGGTTGTGGGTATATTCTAAGACGTTAGCGCCACTGAGAATTGCCCCATTTTTCAGACTAGAATGGTTATATTGGTCTGAAAGAATTAAATCACGCTTACCAACAAGGGCGGTAATAGTACCGAGATTGGCAAGATAGCCAGAACTGAAAACCAGAGCATCTTCTGTTTGTTTGAGACTGGCGATCGCCCGTTCTAATTCTCGATGTAATTCCCGATGTCCACTGAGTAAACGAGAACCAGTGCTACCTGTCCCGAATGCCTGAGTTGCTTGCACTGCGGCTTGAATTAAGCGTTGATCTCCAGCTAAACCGAGATAATCATTACTGGCAAAATTAATTACCTCTCGTCCCTCCAGTAGCACCGTTGCACCCGGAATTCCCTGAATAGTTCGTGTGGAACGATACCAGTCAGCGCGGTGGATTGTTTCCAGGGAATTGGCAATCCAAGAGTAGGAATTCATAGAGTAAGGGAGGGGAAAGGGGAATTGTTTTTTGTGAACTTGATATAGCAATTATCAGAGATTTTGGGCATTAACTACCAAATACTCACAGGGTTCCAATCTCTTACTTGTATCTGGTATCTGTCCCCTCTCCCCTATCCCAATTATGAACTTACCGACTCACTACTCAGGTGAGATATAGATTGGCGAATCCATTCTTCCACAAAAGCATCCTTCGGTAGTCCAATTTCTTCACTGACGTAGTGGAGTGCGTGACTGACTTCGTGGGGAGTGTAGCCTAAAGCCAAGAGTGTCATTTGGACTTCTTCTAGAATACCAGGGGCTGGTCCCTCGGTAGCCACAAAGAAACCCGCAGATTTTCGCCATTCGATGAGTTTAGCTTTTAATTCTAAGCAAAGACGTTCGGCGGTTTTTTTGCCGATACCCGGTGCTTGGATTAAGATTTGGACATTCGCGGTGACGATCGCCTGTACCAGCTCCGGTAACTCTAAAGTATCCAACAGAGCGATCGCCAATGCTGCACCAATTCCACTCACACTCTGCAAAAAGCGGAATAAATCCCGTTCTGCGGGGGAGGAGAAACCGTAAAGTAAAGGGATTTCGTCTCTGACTTGGTAATGGGTGAAAAGCTGTACCTCACCTCCGGAATCTGGCAATTGTCTTGCCAAACGTCCAGGAATCTGTAAATCGTAGCCGATACCGTTCACTTCCAACGTCAGTATGTGACGATTACCACTATTACTTTGGATACCAGCAATTATGCCTTTTAGGTAACTGATCATTCTAAGAAACCAAAGTGTTGCAAACCTTCAAGAATTCCGCCTGCACAATAATTTTGTGCTAGATAACGGTAGTCTGCGGGATTTTCATTGTGCCATTGAAGTAACTCAGGACGAGCATTGCCGACGATTATCCCCCGTTCTACCCCTGCGGCGAATAAAGCAATATCATTGCCAGAATCGCCACAAACGATTGTCTTCTCAGCTACAAATTTCCACTTTTGACGTAGAAACTGAACTGCCTGACCTTTATCACTGCTCCTAGGCACAATGTCAAGGTCGATACCACTGCTATAGATTAACTTTATATTTAAACCACATTTTTGCAATTCTGTCTCTAGTTCGGGCAAGATTTTTTCAGATTGCTCTGCCTCCAGGAAAAAACTAACTTTAAATGGACGTTGTTCTGAGGTGGGTTGAGGTTTTAACTCTAGGAATTTTGTAGCGGTATTTACCACTAATTCACGGTTCCAACCAGGAGATAGGATTTCTGACCACTGACTATCAGGAATATTACTATCATCCAGGTAAATTTCTGTACCCACGCTTAATACTAAGGCATCAGGTTGCAGAAGATTCTTTTCCTGTTGTAGTTCCCGGTAAAGTAAAGGCGATCGCCCTGTGGCGTAAACTATCTTAGTTCCATATTCTTGACGATGCTGTTGCAACCGGGAATTTAAATCTAGCAAAGCGGAGTCATCGCCAACAAGGGTATGATCTAAGTCGCTAACGAACATAAATTGAGACACAGCAACCTCCTTGATACCGTTTACCATCAAAAAGTTTATGCTGTTTTGGCACAAGGGACAGCAGTTAACGAAGATAAAAAGATAGATGACTGTAACTATCTATAACTATCCCAGCTATAGAACTTGCCCCTGGCAGCAAATCTTAATCTATGATTTGTGAACACACAATAAATCTACATAGATTTTGTCAGAAAATATCAGAAGCAATTAATAGAGGTAAATATCATGCACAAAGAATATATGGAGCTTTTAGAAGGATTAATTGATAAATTAACATTATCTGCAATCTTAGAAATGTTAGAGCGAATATGTCACAAAAAAGCAGAAAATCTGAGAACTCACTGGCAAGATGAGACTTTAGCAAAGCTTTGGGATAAAGCCGCTAGACAGATAGAACAAATAAATATTGACGTTTGAGTCAATAATAAAGCTCATTCTATAACCTGAATGATTTGCCGGGGACAGACCTAGGCTAAGAAATAGAACTAACCCTGTTTTGTTTAGGACATTAATTATTAAATGGTGTCGGTAATAAATCTCATAGAAATTATTTATTTTTTATCCAAATAGCTAAACCACCCCCACGTCCCCTAGCTGCAATAAAATCTTCAGTAATCAGAAAAAAAGCGAAAAATGGCAGCTTGGCGATCGCCATCTCATGAAAATTTTCAGCAAGCTTTTTATTACCACCAATTTTCCCTTGATAAATCTGCTTACCGAATAAAGAAATTTCTATCTGGGTAAAATCAAATGCTAGTAAATTTTTCTTGCCTGGATATTTGGCTGGTCCAGTGAATTGCAGTAAAATTCCACCAATGCGAGCTTGATTACTAATTCTGCCATCAGCAGTAAAAGAAATCTGTGCTTGAACAAATTTCGGAATATAAAAACCTTTTCCTAGTATAATTCCTCCCCTTTCCCTGACTTTGCGGGTTCCCGTTGCAAAACACAACCGCCATTCTCCCACCAATTCCCCGAAAGGATATAGTATTTTTTGCCGCTTGTTCGCTGTTTCTGCTTGCAACAATGCATCTACTACCATCGCTGCTGGGGGATATTCTCCCTTCTGTGTACGGTAGCTTTTGACTGCTTGGTTGATCACACTGAGAAAATCTGATGTCATGGAAAGCGCTGAGGGATGGTTAGTGAATCACATACAACTACTATGCCAGTAACAAGAGCATAATTTTCCACTAATCGAATTAGAGCGTTACAAAAATTTGTCTTAATGTTTAATTATGATGAGTATTAGTCAGGCTTGATAATCTTAATTGCAAGGCGATAAGCTATCGATATTACAAGTTGTAAGTATTACAGTAATTTATATTTTGCGAGGACAAAGATAATGAAAATTACTGCTCAATCAATTTACGAACAAGGTGTATTGAGATTAACAGAACCTATCTTCCTAGAAGAAGGTACTCAGGTTGAAGTCATTGTAATTACTCAAAAATCTAATTCTGTAGAGAAAACACCAGCAGAAATAGGTGCTATACCTTTAGAAGGTATTAGTAATGATGGATTTTCTGGTCGAGAGCATGACAATATTCTTTATTCTTAGTAAAGAATATCATGATTTTTGTAGATACAGGTGCATGGTTTGCTAGTATAGTTTCTTTCGGCTAACATTTCAGAAAATGTAAAATAAATGTATGAATAATTGAGGAAATATAGCTGATGACATTATCTGTTGAGTCAACGTCAGTAACCACCTTAGAAGAATTTTTAAAACTACCAGAAACAAAACCAGCAAGTGAATATATTGATGGAAACATCTACCAAAAACCAATGCCACAGGGAAAACATAGTGCTTTACAAATTGAATTAGCTTCTGCAATTAACCAAATAGGTAAAGCTAAAAAATTAGCTTATGCTTTTACAGAATTACGCTGTACTTTTGCAGACAAATCAATTGTTCCAGATATCGCTGTGTTTGAATGGGCAAATATTCCCTTGGATGAAAATGGTCAGATTGCCAATAAATTTGAAATTCCTCCCGACTGGATAATTGAAATTATTTCACCAGAACAATCTGCTAGTAAGGTGATTCGTAAAATTACATTTTGCCTCAGAAATGGTACAAAATTAGGCTATTTTATCGATGCGGAGGATGAATCAATTACAGTTTTTCAGCCCAATCAATTACCTGAAGTTAAGGAAAAACAAGATATTTTACCGATTTTGAGTGTTTTAGGAGATTGGCAATTGCAGGTTGAAGATGTATTTAACTGGTTGCATTTTGCGAAATAAATTTAAGACCATTGAATTGGAAAATGAGCATAGTTCGATAAAAAGATTTTTTAGCTTTAATTTCAAGTCGTTAAATTATCTGTTCATGTGACACCATGAGGAGACGATCGCCCCAGTATTTCCCAGAGCGATCGCCGTTACTTTTTATTCCTACTCAACACAGCTGCGATAACAAGCAAACTCCATAGAGAAAGTTGCCATTCCTGATGTCAGAGAACGCAAGTCGGTGGAGTAACCAAACATCTTCGAGAGGGAAACCTCTGCATGAATCACTGAGTATCCTGTCATGGTTTGAGAACCTAAGAGTAAACCCCGACGGGCAGAGATATCACCTTGAACCTTACCCACAGTTTCGTTCGGTGTTTCTACGGTAACTGCCATAATCGGTTCGAGAATCTGCGGTTTCGCTGTTGCCAATGCTTCAGTTAACGCTTGGTGACTAGCTGAACGGAATGCTAAGTCGGAAGAGTCTACAGAATGGTAGGAACCACCCGTTAAGACAACTTTCACACCCATCACCGGATAACCTTCCAGGGTTCCTGATGCCATCGCTTCCAGAAAACCTTTCTCACAAGCAGAAATGTATTCCTTGGGAATCGCACCCCCCACCACACGATTCTCAAATACAAACTGTTCTGTCGTCGGTTCTATCCATCCGCTAACATGGGCATATTGACCAGAACCACCAGATTGTTTTTTCAGCTTATAGTCAAAATCGCTACGCTGGGTAATGGTTTCTCGATAGGCAACTGCGGGTTTACCCACAAACACCTCCGTGTTATATTCCCGACGAATGCGTTCGATGTAAATTTCCAAATGCAGTTCACCCATACCTGATATCAAAGTATTATTCGATTCAGGGTCAGTACTGACACGGAAGGTGGGGTCTTCCCGTTGGAAGCGCTGTAAAGCTTTGGCTAGCTTGTCTGCATCTTCTTGTTTTTTGGCGGTAATTGCCAGGGTAATGACTGGCTCTGGAACATACATTCCTTCCAGGGAAACTGGGGTTTCTGTGGTGTAAAAAGTATCACCAGAAGCACAATCTATCCCTAACAAAGCAATGATATCTCCAGCATAGGCAGCTGGGACTTCCTCCCGCTTATTGGCGTGCATCCGGACAATCCGACCAATTTGCACCCGTTTTCCGGTGCGGGAATTGTAAACCGTGTCTCCCTGTTTCAGGGTTCCGGAATACAAGCGAGTGTAGGTTAATTGTCCAAAGGATTCGACTGTAAGTTTGAAGGCTAAAGCAACCAGGTCAGCATTTTGGTCACAATAGACACTAGTACCTTCGGCAGTACGGACAATTTCCCGATCGCTGGGCGCAGGGAGATAGAGAGCGATCGCCTCTAGTAAATTCTGCACTCCTTTATTTTTAAAGGCTGAACCCAGGAGTACGGGAGTTATTTCTAAGCTTAGGGTTGCTTGACGAATTGTCTGGTAAATTAACTCTGGGCTGACTTCTAACCCTGCCAAAAGCTGCTCTGTCATCTGTGTGGAATACAGAGAAAGGGTATCAAGCATCTTTTCCCTGGCTGTGGTTGCTTCCCCTTGTAATGCTGTGGGAATTGCCTGCTGATGCCAGTCTTCACCATGTTCTCCCAGGTAGTAATGTGCCTGCATTTCTACTAGGTCAATTACCCCCTGAAAGTTATCTTCACTACCAATGGGTAACTGAAGTAACAGAGGATGGATATGTAGGCGATCGCCCATTGCTTGTACCACTCGCCCAGGATTTGCCCCCCGCCGATCCATCTTGTTGATGAAGGCAATGCGAGGTACACGGTAACGCTTCATCTGCCGATCTACCGTAATTGACTGGGATTGCACCCCTGCCACCGCACACAACACCATCACAGCACCATCTAGCACCCGCAAAGAGCGCTCTACTTCTATGGTGAAATCTACGTGACCGGGTGTATCAATTAAATTAATTTGTGTTTCCTTCCACTGGCAGGTGGTGGCAGCTGAGGTAATGGTAATTCCATGTAGCTTTTCTTCTGGCATGAAGTCCATTGTGGCTCCCTTGCCGCCTCCCCGTACTTCTTCTATGGCGTGAATTCTACCAGTGTAGAAGAGAATCCGCTCCGATAAAGTGGTTTTACCTGAATCGATGTGTGCAGATATACCAATGTTGCGGATGCGCGTTCGGGGAATCATAAAATTTCCTAGGGTTGAATGTAGTGTATTTTTATCCCATATTCGGGATAACTCTATTGTACTACATTCGTGTTACAAATGCCATCCTAATCGCCAATTAACTCCACTGCATCCCTACCGTCGGTATCTTGAAAGTAAACTTTCACAATTTCCTCTTTGGCTGTGGGTAATTTTTTGCCGACAAAATCCGGGTGAATGGGTACTTCTCGATGACCTCTATCTACTAATACAGCTAATCGAATCACCTCCGGTCTGCCATATTCATTTACCGCATTCAAAGCTGCACGAATTGTCCGTCCTTTAAATATCACATCATCTACCAAGACAACTGTCTTACCTGTCAAGTCAAAGGGGATATCCGTTCTTGCTGGCGTACGCAGGCTGATTTTGTCCAGGTCGTCACGGTAAAATGTAATATCTAGCGCTCCCACATCGGGAGATACCCCTTCTAACACCTCAATTTGTCTAGCTAATAACTCAGCTAGGGGAACTCCACGAGTATATATACCTAGTAATGCCAATTGGGACAAATCACGGGTTCTTTCGATAATTTGTGAAGCTAAACGGGTGACAGTACGACGGAGTTCTTCCGGTGAGAGAATCTCAACCACTTTGGTAGACAGATTCATAGACTGATATCCTTGTCAGTGGGTAGTAGGTTATGGGTAATAGGTCAACCCCTGAAGGGGAATTCAAAATTCAAAATTACAATCCCCATCAATAAATTTAGGGGTTTGTATTCTTTTCTTTTTCAGTTATGGGTAATAGGTTTTTGTGTTAACTGTTAACTGTCACCTGTTCCCTGTTAACTTCATTATTCCCAATTCCCATTTTTATCTTCACCTGTTTATGCCCATTAGGAGTAGACCCGTTACCCCCAACCATGAGAAAAAACAGTAACGAGTCAGTCGTGTAGCTCGCAAAACGACATCTGCTGTGATGGGTTGGATGGCATCTCCCAGGAGAGGTTTGTACTTAATTACACCACGATAGATATTTTTACCGCCCACCTGTACACCTAGGATAGCGGCATAGATGCATTCGCTCCAACCTGAGTTAGGGCTAGGGTCCTGGGGTGCGTCCCGTTGGCAGATGCGCCAGACTTCCAGGGGTTTTCTGGAGATTAAGCCAAGGGTAAATACTGATAAACGGCAGGGAATATAGGTTAAAAAATCTTCTAGTTTGGCACTGAACCAACCGAGATAGGTGTAGGGTGGTTCTTTGTAACCCACCATGGAATCGAGGGTACTAATTGCTTTGTAGGCGATCGCCAGGGGTGCAGCCAAGGGCAAAGAATCACTGAGAATTATTCCCATAATGGCATAAAATAGGGGAGCCATGACCCCATCAATGGCATTTTCGGTGACAGTTTCTAGGACAGCACGAAGTATCTCTGCATCGTCCATGCTATCAGTATCTCGCCCGACAAAGTTACTTAATGCCGAACGGGCGGCGGTAATATCTCCTAATATTAAAGGTTGTAAAACTGTTTCTGCCGCTTGACGTAAACTTCTACCAGCAAAACAACTTGCCAAGATAATACTTTCAGTGGCGATCGCAAAAATAGGATGTACCCACTTAGCTATTTGCACAATTATTCCCGTGGCGATCGCGCTGCCGAAAATTACCAAAATCGCTAATCCAATTCCGGCTAATCTTTGTGTCAAAGAGCTATGACAATATTGCCAAACAAGTTTACAGATAGAAGTAATTACCCATCCCATGACTTGTACAGGATGAATCCACCCCCAAGGATCACCAATGATGTAATCTAAAATGGCAGCAATTAATAAAACAGTCATTTTCTGCTAAACAATAAAACTGGCTTCTGCTCCTAGGGATGCTTGCCAACTGCGAGCATCATAATAAAGGTCTGCTAGGGTAATACTATATAAAGCTTCTTTCATTTTTTGATGCAGTCGTTGCCAAAGACTAAATGTCACCCAATCTTCCGCTTGTGTTGGTGAGGTTTGGTGATGGGGTAAAGGATCTATAGTTTCCCCCACAGATTCGAGAATTTCTCCTAGGGAAATCTGGGCAGGTTTTTTTGCTAGTTGATATCCCCCAATGCTACCGCGAACTGATTTTACTAAACCAGCACGACGCATTTCTATTAATAGCTTTTCTAAATAGGGTGCAGGAATATCTTGACGAGTGGCGATCGCTCTAGTAGAAACTGGACCATATCCTGGTTGCAAACTTAAATCTAGCAACGCTTTCACACTATAGTGTCCTCTAGTCGTGAGTTTCATAATCCTGCCCAATAGTACTTTGGCGATTATTTACTTGGGGATAGCAGCAACTAGTCGTTAATGACTAATCAGTAATGACTAATTTCCGAATATTTTTGTGTAAGAATCGACAAACTGATCAAGAAATAGACAAAATTTTTAGCTATCCTTTAAAAAACTTCAGCAATTACAGTGTAAACTAACCTGCCCCACATTTACACCTGGAAGATTAGCCCCTAGGTCAGAAAGTTTCACTGGTGCAAGAAAATAGCCGAAGGGAAAGCTATGGGGATATAAATGCTAATCAGCAATTAGGTAAGTCCAATTAATAAATTACCCAATTTCACTTCTTCAAAACTAATTTTCCCCTGTTCTCTATGAGCAGGAAGGGAAGTCTGACCCTACAATCAGCAAGCTACTGGTATTGTCTTTACAGAAAATACTGCTCCCTTGCCATCATATATATAGTTGTCACCAAACCCATCAGCATTTCCTGATGAACCCATCAGTAAGTGACTACGATCAAGTTTACTCCCGTTATCCCTTAGTCAATATGTGAATGAATGTAAAGTTAGAGATATTCAGTCTCTATTCCCAATTTCTGATTATCCATTGGCGAACAGGATGAAGCAGACTGATTTGTGTCCATTTACTTATATATTTTGTGGAAAATATTATTTATAGTCCACAAATTTCCATCATTTATGTAATATACTTGGCTAGGCTGGGATAAAAAATAAAGGATTGTGTTCTTACTTCCTTAATGTCAGCTAAAATAAAATCGATTCCACCACTTCAAGCGTTTATTTTCGATATAAGTTGATGGCTAAACAGAAAAAAATTGAACCCCTAGTAGGCGAAGAACTGCTGAAGAAAGTCAAAGAGCTAGAAACCCTCAGCAAAGACGATAAAGCTAAACAGTGCGGCTACTATACCGTTACCAAAAACGGCATTGAGCGCGTCAACATGATGAAGTTCTTAAATGCTCTAATTGATGCAGAGGGCATTCAGTTAGACAGCGCTCCCAGTGCAAATGGACGTGGGGGACGCAGCGCTAGTTATAGAATTAGTGTGCAATCTAACGGGAACTTGCTGATAGGTTCGGCATATACAAAACAGATGAATCTCAAGCCAGGAGATGAATTTGTCATCACCTTAGGCAAGAAACATATTCGTCTGAGACAACTCGACTCAGAAGAGAAAGAAGCTCTAGATGCTCTAGAAGCGATCGCCTAAGTTTTTCTACTATCTTTGGTCATGAGTCCTCTGTCATTTCTTGCTAGTCTCACCTGGCAATTAATGGCTGAATTCTCATGGCTGTTTCCCATTTGACCATTGATGAATTGCTTTGCGAGTCACTGCCAAGTTACAAGCTAAAGCAATTTGTTCTCTCTCAAGTAAGCCTAAAATTTCCTCTGGGTTATCTCTTGCCACAACAGGCAATTGATGCAAACCTCGTAGTGCCATTCTATCTAAAGCTTCTGACAAAGGTTCATCTCGCCAAGCGTAAAGAATGTCAGTGGTACAGATATCAGCAAGGGTTTGACTAGCTAATTTATTGGCAGTCTCCTGAGAGGATTGGGAGTAATTTTGCCAAAAATTGAGTTTCCGATTGATATCTTCCAAGGAAAAGATACCTACTACCTTGCCAACTTCATTTACTACTAATGCGCTGCGAGAAGATGGAATACTTGCCATTTCAATGGCAGCATCGATGATTTTCATTGTCAGGGGTAATTTTTTGGGATGGGGGTGCATCGCATCTTCTACTAATATTTCCTGTAATATTTCTGTCTGCTCATCCTTGAGTTCTGACAGACCGATTTGTTGTAGGTTGAGGTTAGAATTAGCGCTCGGTTGCATTCTTTCGCGCAACCAGACACTTAAGCCCACTGCTGCCATTAGTGGTAAGACAATGCGATAATCCCTAGTTAATTCAAATAATAAAAGAATAGATGTTAAAGGCGCTCTCACACTAGCAGCCAATACCGCAGCCATACCCACCATGGCATAGGCTGGAGGAGATGCCATATACTCGCTGATAGCGGGTGCAATTAGTGCCAGGATTTTAGCGTAAGCACTTCCTAAGGAAGCACCCAGAAACATGGCAGGTGCAAAGATTCCACCAACAAACCCGCTACCTGCGCTAACTACCGTCATCAATAATTTGACTACCAGTAATATCATTAACAGTTCCAGGGAAAATTTCACATCCTGGAGCATGGCTTCAATTGTGCCATAACCGATACCAAGAATTTGCGGTAAATACAGAGCCACAATCCCAACGATTAAACCACCAATCAGAGGGTGTAGGGGTTTAGGGATTCTACCTAACCAAGTAAAACCGCCTATTTGACCAGCAAAAACGGCTTTGGCAAATTGCATAGATTGGGTGTATGCCAGGGATACCAAGCTTGCCCATAGACCCAAACCTAGATATAAAGGTAATTCTAGAGGGCTACGTACTTGGTAAAGAGGTAAGGCAAAGGCGGGTTGGGTTCCTAAACCGATTTGAGCCACTAAGGCAGCAACAACCGCAGCAAGTAGGACTACACTGACTGCTGAAGTAGCAAAGGATGTAGCGCCTAACACCACTTCCAGGGCAAAAAATACTCCGGCGATCGGTGCGTTAAAACCAGCTGCCAAACCCGCAGCAGCACCAGCAGCTAACAGCAACCGTTGCCGTTCCTGGGATACTCGTAAAATCACTGATAGGAGCATTCCCAGATTGGCACCAATTTCCACACTTGGACCCTCTGGACCCAGAGAAGCCCCACTACCTAAGGAAACAGCCGCCGCCAGCATTTTTGTCACAGGTCGTAATTGACGCTGAAATTCGCCTTTTTGGGAAGCGGCAATCAAAGCAGATAAACCGGGACCAAAATCCTGGGTACGCCAACGCATTAATCCAACTATGGCTCCGCCAAAAATAGGCACACAAGCTAAAGTCCAAGCACCCCAGACACCGATAACACCCATGAAATTTTCTAACATCAAGTGATTGATCAGTTCAATGAGATAATGGAATGTGACTATACCCATGCCACTGCCACCGCCAATTAGCACAGCTAAGAGCAGGATGACTGTTTCTGGGGAGAGTTGAAAACGATTCAGTAGATAGGTTAGGTGTGGTGCAGGAGCAGGTAAAACAGCTTTGTCCGTCACCTTCTGTAAAGGAGTGGTTGGCAGGAGGGTCATTTAGGAGTGCAGTAAATATAATAAAAAATTTAATATTTTATGTCTTACTTTTTATTGTGAGTCATTATCTAGCAACCAGACAACTAGAAAGTAATTTGCTATTGACCAAAAAGCTATTAGCTCCATAGGACAAAAGCGATTTTTTGATTTCTGTTTGGCTTTTTCTGAGCTAGTCTGGTTATACTCGTGTTGCAGCTGTCAAATCATCCTGAGTTGGGAAACAACTTTGTGTATGTGTGATATGGCTGAGGTTAAATTGCACAGGAATATGTCGATACTTAATTAATTGTTGATGTGATTGTGTCACATCTGTGACTAATTGCATTTTTTGCTGGTTAAATGGACTGAGCGGACGAGGTAGATGAACACACACGCATTTGAACATCATTATTTGGCTTGCCCCATTTGTCGCAGAAATCCAACTCCCCAACCGGTGACTACTGGTATTGGATTTTTCACCTGTCCGTATTGTTCCGAGAAACTAGTAATTTGTCCCAGTGGTCATTATGTGCGAGACCCCTTTGTCCGTAAACAGATGATGCTGGCAGAGTCATTACGCCGTCAGAGCCGCCCCCTAGCGCGAATTATTCGGGATTTTGGAGTTTTGAAACGCCCGATGTTGGCTGTAATTTTGGGAAGTGCGGTGCTCTTAGGGATGATTGTTTCTAGTCAACAGAATGTGACTAATGATACATCTATTCCGAAGATAGAAAAAAAGAAATAGGTTACAGGGGATAGGGGGTGACAGTATCACTATCCTCTCTGTACCGATATCCATGTTGGGTTTTGCCTTGCTTAACCCAACCTATATCTAATACCAATTCGTAATTCGTAATGCTCCCTGCGGGAGAGCTAACGCTAAAGTTCCTTAGCGATATACTTCCTCAGTCACCTGGGATAAACGTTGCATTGCTACGGCAATTTCCTCATCGCTGCCAGTTAAACTAATTCGTAAACATTGGTGTTTGTGTTGCCATTCCTCCTGCAAACCGGGGAAGAAACTACTACCAGGAACGACAATCACACCTACCTGTTTTAATTTCTGATAAAATTCCCAATCAGTCATGGGTAAATCTTGCAACCATAACCAAGCAAATATTGCTCCTTCCCCACGGTGGAGAAACCACGGTAAATTATCGGACATGGATGCATCAAGAGTTTCTTCTAAGACTGTGAATTTCTTTTGGTAGAAGGAACGAATAACAGTTTGGGAAATTTCTGCTAATTTGCCAGAATTAATTGCTCGTGCGGCGATCGCCTGCCCATACCGAGATGGATGAATACACATATTCGTTTGGAAGGATTCCAACACCTGAATCCATTTTTCATCACCAATAGCAATTCCAATACGCTCTCCTGGTAATCCAGCTTTCGATAAACTCATACAATGGATGATATTTTCACCGAATACTGGTTGCATTTCCGTAAAATTTAATGCTGGGAAGGGTGGGGCATAGGCGGAGTCAATCATCACAGGTACGTTGTAGGGTGCAGCCAGGGCAGTAATTTTTTCTACCTCTTCGTGGGTTAAAACATTCCCCGTAGGATTACAGGGACGAGAGAAAATAACACAACCAGTATTTTCTGTAATTGATAACTGACTAAAATCAGGACGGTATTTAAATCTATGGGCTGTGGAGTCAATATCTAGGGTTGGTTTGTAGGCTAGCAAGGCTTCTGGAACTAGGCTTACTCCACCATAACCAGTATAGTCAGGACTGAGAGGCAAAACGATTTGTTTGAGTTGCCCATCTTTGGTATAGCCGCCAAAAGCATTTGCCCCATAAAAGTATAAAGTTTGACTGCCAGGAGTAATTAGCACATTGCTATCAGTCAGGTTTAAACCATAACGATGGTTAAAATCCCGTACCACTGCTTCCACAAAGGGTGCGTAACCTTGACTAGAACCATAGCGACAAACGACTTCCCCATACTCTGAACTTGCCAGTAAATCGGCAGTACAATCTCGCCACAATTGTTCCACCTCTGGCAGAATTAGGGGATTTCCTGCACTTAAATTAATAAAATTCTGACCTGCTCCTGCCCTTAATGTCTCGATAATGTCCTTCATAATAGCTCTTACGCCCGTAAGATTGGACATTTGTACACCGATTTGCGATAGGGCAGGATTCATAGGTAAAATATCATCAATAGAGTGAATTTATTTTAACCCAGACCTAAAGGGCAGAGAGTGGGGAGTGGGAGTCTGTCAAATTTGAATTGGAGGACAAGGGGGACAAGGGGGACACAGGGGGAAATATCCCTCAAATTAACCTTGACAGTGTAGTAGGTTCTGAGGTGAATTTTGGCTGAAATCTTCATATTTTTTCTAGTTCTGCCAGCGATCGCGCAAATTCTTCTGTTAGGACACCATGCCCCTGGTAAACTTGTAATAATTCTCGATAAAACCATAGTGTACCTTGCTTTCCGGTTTGAAACTCTTGCCAAATTTCACTGCCTTTGTGTCGAGAATCAAGTAGTAGCGATCGCGCATTATGTAATTTATCTGCTAAGGAAACCAACCGTACGGAGGCAGAAGCTTGGCGGAGATTGGTGATATATTTGCGTTTGCGTTCTTGCCAAGGTGGTTTGGGATAGGTATCACATTCAGTGCAACCATCGATAATTTCCACCACTTGATTGCCGAAGATTTCTCGAATTTCCTCACGGGTTTGACTTCCCCCCTGGTCTTCGATAGCATCATGTAATAGAGCGGCGATCGCCTCTGTTTCTGTTCCCCCTGCTTCTAAGACTAAGGCACAAACACTGAGTAAATGTGAGATGTAGGGTACACCGCTAATTTTTCGCCTTTGCTGGCTATGGAGACGGGTTGCGTATACTAAAGCTGTGGCAAATTTATCTGATAGTTGAGATGTATTCATAATCGGGGTTAGCCTGTCGGACAAGGTATGATTAAATTTGCTTGATGTCTATTGATGATATAAATGAAATTCTTTGGCAATGTCTGCTGCCATACTTTGACGTAAATCCCAAGGAAGAAACACTTCACATTCCGGATGCCAAGCTCGTAAACGCATAATCACGTTGTTGTCTCTTTGTTGACTGTCTTGATAACGAATAAAAACTTGATAGTAGGCATCTTCGGGAGAACGTTGTGCCAAAATCCCTAGTAATTGACGTTGTTTTTGGGGTTGGGTGATATGACGTTTAATCAAACGTTGTGCCTGTTGGTAAGTAATTTCCTCAAAGGTATCGTGACGTTCTGTACCTTTAATATAGCGATCGCTAAAATTACGGTTAAATCTCAATAGCATGGGAGTCGAGGGTAAATAAAAATCAAATCCCCAAGCTTTGGACATTTCCATAGCAATATAATCGGGACTAGGTAAGGATAATTGTTGATATCTTTGGCGTAGGTTGGCGGGAATTTCAGGATGATGCCATTCCCAAGGGGTGATGGATTGAATGCGATCTAGGCGAAAATTATACCAATCGGTTTTTCTGTCGGGACTTTCACCATAGCCACAAAGATAAACTGCCCGTTGTACATAGTAAATACAGACAGGAAAAACAATACAACTCACCGCATTTCCCACCCTGGCGCTAGAATAGGTGAGTTTCACCGCAGGTACAGGGGTTTTCCCCCAGAGAAGTCTGAGTTCATTTTGCCAGTCTTCTACCCAATCGATGGTATGTTTGGGAATTACATAGTCAAGGTGAACAAAAAACCTTTGGATACCTTGGATTTCTTGGGAATGATTTTGGGCGATCGCACTCAAATCTTCCTGGAGAAATTTCAATTCACCGGAATGATTCTGCTCTTGGTTAATTTCATGACTCTGATTACTGGGATACCAGGGAAACTCCTGCACCCGATAATATTTCTGATTATGGTATTTCAACCATCCCAACTCAGCTAAAATGCCAAAATCTGCTTGTAGCGATCGCCGAGTTACAGCAAATAACCTCTGTTGCAGGATATGCTCTAATTTCTCTTCCTCCATACCCACATGGGAAACCAAAGATGTTTGCCAATCTGCTGCGACAATCCCTGTTTTCCGGTTAAACAACCATTCTGTAACGGTTTTGGCACAATTACAGTTAACATCATGCAATTCTGGAATCGCCTCACCTTTGGGATGGTTGGGAGTGAAAAACACATCTCGCCATTCTGCATAGGTAAAAGCATCATCCAATGGTAAACGTTCCTGTGTGTCGCCGTAAAGCCCACGCAAGCACACCCACAAACGAATGGCACGGGATAAATTTTGTTTTAGGGAACCCCGTGCAAACCACTGCAAAAGTTCCACATCGGGAACATCCAGAAAAAATTGCTCCTGCACATCTTCAACCTTGAGTCACCATAGCTCTAGATTAATCCATGGTGGAAGTAGTCTCTTCCAATTCACACGCTATGTCATAATCCTAATAAATGTGTCGGATAACTTAATCTGTTAATTGACATCAAGACATAGATAAGAGCTATGATTTTAATGGCTGACAATACTAATAAAATTTGGCGGGCAAACAATTTGTCAATCGGACAATAATTTGGCAACGCGGACACTAATGTGTCACCACGGACAAATAATTTGGCAATCGACAAATACCAATCGGGATGACTGGATTCGAACCAGCGACCCCTTCGTCCCGAACGAAGTGCGCTACCAAGCTGCGCTACATCCCGAAAAAACACAGTTACTAAACATAGTAGTATAATTTGCAGGAAAAAACAATCCTTCCCAGGTGTGGAGAATTGGCAACCGAGAAATTGTCAGAATCTACAATCGAGTATCGGATGAGTTGCTACTATTAACTGTGAAGCCTTGAAATTATAGTAGAAGCAATTGTGACTGTTAAACCAGACTGGCTGCGGGTAAAAGCACCTCAATGGGAGCGTGTAGGAAATGTTAAGGAAATTTTGCGGGATTTGTCCCTAAACACGGTATGTGAGGAAGCTTCCTGTCCAAATATTGGTGAGTGTTTTAACGCTGGGACGGCGACGTTTTTAATTATGGGTCCAGCTTGCACCCGCGCTTGTCCATATTGCGACATTGATTTTGAGAAAAAGCCGAAAGCGCTCGATTCGACGGAACCCACCCGACTAGCGGAAGCGGTACGTCGGATGAAACTAAACCATGTAGTGATTACTTCTGTCAATCGTGATGATTTATCTGATGGGGGTGCATCACAGTTTGTACGCTGCATCGAGGAAACTCGCGCTGTGTCTCCCCAAACAACTATAGAGGTATTAATTCCAGATTTGTGTGGTAACTGGGAAGCTTTGGAAATTATCTTGCGATCGCGACCGGAAGTTTTGAACCACAACACAGAAACTGTACCTCGGTTATATCGTCGCACCCGTCCCCAAGGTAATTACGATCGCACTTTGGAATTACTCAAACGCTGTCGGCAAATTGCCCCTGGAGTTTATACAAAGTCGGGAATCATGGTAGGACTGGGGGAGACGGATGCAGAAGTTCGCCAAGTCATGCAAGATTTACGGGCTGTTGATTGTGATATTTTGACGATAGGACAATATTTACAACCTAGTCAAAAGCATCTGCAAGTTGATAACTTCGTCACCCCAGAACAATTTGCTGCTTGGCAAGCTTTTGGTGAGGAAATTGGATTTTTACAAGTTGTTTCTTCCCCATTGACAAGAAGCTCCTATCATGCAGAACAGGTACGAGAATTAATGCAACGATATCCCCGATAATATATTCACATGATATTCAAGGGGTCAACGTCAATGGTTAAACTCACCGATGGGGGACACAGTTGGCGAACATTTTCCCATTCGGGTAGCTGGGGCAATGTATCGGGGGCAATTTTTAATAATATTTGCCAGCGATAACGGTTAGCAACTCGCAAAATACTAGCAGGTGCGGGACCAAGAATATCCAAACCTGCTTGCTCAGGAAATTGGGTGGCGATAATTTGGGCAGTGTTTTGGACTTGGATGGGGTCAAGACTACTAAGCCGTAGCAAAATTAACCTGCCATAGGGAGGATAATTCAGGGCTTCCCGTTGCTCCAATTCCTGATTGGTAAAGGCTTCATAGTCATGGCGGCAGACGGCTTCAATCACCGTATGTTCGGGGGTATAGGTCTGAATAATTACCCTACCTGGGTCATCCCCCCGACCTGCACGTCCGGCAACCTGGGTTAAGGTTTGGAAAGCTCGCTCACTGGCACGATAATCACTGAGGTTGAGTAAACCATCGGCAGCAATGACTCCGACGAGGGTAACTTGAGGTAAATCTAACCCCTTGGTAAGCATTTGTGTCCCCAGTAAGATATCAGCTTCTTTGTTAACAAACTGGTTTAAGAGAGTACGGTGAGCGCCCTTGGTGCGGGTGGTATCACTGTCAAAACGAATAAAACGCAGTTCGGGAAATTGCTTGGCTAATTCTTGGGCTACCCTTTGAGTACCACTACCAAAGAATTTCAGATAGGGTGAACCACATTCGGGGCAGGATTGGGGATGGGGTTGGACATAATTACAGTAATGGCAGCGTAGTACCTGGGGGGCATTTTCTGCGGTGTGATGGTATGCCAGGGAAACATCACAGTGGGGACATTCCATGACATAGCCGCAGCTACGACAGGAAACAAATGTACTATGACCGCGCCGATGGATAAATAGGATACCCTGTTGTTGTCGTTCCTGGAGTTCCTGGAGGGCTGTTTGCAGGGTGCGACTGAAGATAGAGCGGTTGCCCTGGTGTAGCTCCTGGCGCATATCCACGATTTCTACGGGGGGTAGGGGACGGGAATTAATGCGTTCGGGGAGGGAGAGGTAGTGGGAAGGGGGCGTGGTGAGCCAGGTTTCCAGGGAGGGGGTGGCAGAACCGAGGATGAGGGGACAATTGGCTAATTCGGCTCGCCATTGGGCAACGGTGCGAGCGTGGTAGGTGGGGATGGGGGAGTCTTGTTTGAAGGAACTATCGTGTTCTTCGTCGAGGATGATTAATCCCAGGTGGGGGAGGGGGGCAAAGATGGCGCTACGGGTGCCGATAACTACCTGGGCTTCTCCGGTGAGCATTTGTCGCCAGGTGTCGTAGCGTTCACCATCGGAGAGAGCGCTGTGATAGACGCTGACTTTGGAGCCAAAGCGATCGCGGAATCTGTCGGTGAGTTGGGGGGTGAGTCCAATTTCTGGAACCAGCACCAGAGCGGATTTTCCTTGTTTGAGCAGGGGGGCGATCGCCTGTAAATAAACTTCAGTTTTCCCCGAACCTGTCACCCCGTGCAATAACACCGTGGCATTGCCATCTAAACTTTGAATGCTGGCTAATGCTTGGGATTGGGCAGGGGTGAGAATTTTTGTGGTTTCTTCTGGTAAGATTCTCGCTCCTGGGGTTTCTGTGCGCAGCATTTCCCGCTCTTGAATGACGATATAACCCTTGAGTTCTAAACTTTTCAAGGTTGAGGCGCTGCTATTGCACAACTGTAGTAGTTGACTCTGCCATAATTCCCCCCCCTGTCGCCGCAACACATCTAAAATTTCCCGTTGCCGTGGAGTTAAATCCCCTGCCCAGACACTATCAATTAAGGTTACTGCTTTTTGTAATTTCGGACGAGCCAAGCGGGGTGCTTCTAAATAGCTTTCGACAAAACCATGGCGCTGTAATTCCCGTACTCCCCGATATGCTCCCTTAATTTGCTTTTGGATGTAGGCAAAACTGTAATCTTGGCTAGGTGCAGCTTGGAGCAATGCCAGAATTTGGCGAGCCACGTTACCGAGGTATGCATCACCGTTAACCCCTGGGGGATTGGTTTGACAGATGCGGATACGACGCTGCGATCGCCCTAATAAACCCGGTGGTAATGCCACCCGCACCACCTGAATTAATGGTGTGTAATAATATTTGGCAACTCGGTTTAATAATTCCCAATAGCTGGAAGGGAAAAAACCAGCACTTACCACATCTTCCACTTCCCGAATTTTTTCTAGGGGCAAATCTACGCTGGGTTGTGTTAATAAACGAATCCCTATGCCACCCACCATTTGTGTACCAAAGGGCACAGTTAAAATATCTCCAGGTTTTACTTCTAACCTGGGTGGTAAACGATAGGTGAATAATCCCGCAGCCCCTGGACAGTCTACCAAAACTTCCATCCAGCGAGTTTCTAGCTCTTGTGTGGTGTAATTTTCTCCGGGTTCTGCAACTACAGCAGGATGTAAATTGATGCCTTCAATATACATAAGTTACTATTAATAATATACAGCTATCTTGCCTGAGAGAATTCCATATCAATTGACAGTTTGTTACCAATCAGATAATTTGCGATTTTTCTTTTCCCAACTGCCCAGGAATATGAAAAAATGTATTTACCTATACTTTCATTAGACATAATACTTGATAAGTTTCTTTTTATGTAATCCAGCCGACAAACTTGTATTTACCTGATGCCGTAATTGATATTTAATTCTCCCAGTCAAATGTAGGAATTAAACATTCCTCAACTCCTCAGCCTCAAAATTGCTCGACAGGGAAGGATGAGATATTGAATGAGACAAACCAACCGCCCACCTGGGGTGAATGATGTCACTTTTATATGCTCAAGCACTCATCTATCGTCATTAGTCGGTAATGAACTACATACAAGAGGTGAAAATACTGCTTTGTTCTTCACACTTTTTTTGTATCATCCATTCGCTACGTTACTATCTTGATGTATGACCTTTGTCCAAAAAGTGAAAATCAGGGTGATTCATTGAATTGCCAAATTTCACATCTCACTCGGAATCAGTAATGAATTATCAGTTATCAACTTGGTGAATAATTTTTGACCGTTTACTGATTTAAATCTCTGTTATTTAGGTGACTGAGTCAATCATTCACAGGATACATCAACGGCAATGAAAAAGTGATTACTAATTGGTGCTTGACCATAGTTATTATCCCAGTACCAAAAGAATTTGAACTTTTTCATACTGAATATATAGTAGCAATTTACTCCTATCGATAGATAGTAAATACCTTCAGTATATGAGATGCTAAAATTTAGGTAAGGTTCTACTTCCATTTACCTGTAGACATTAATCACCTTTGGCAAAGCATAATTGATGATATATACTACCATCATCCAGGTAGATAATTTCTGATTGCGATCGCCATACATGAAAAGCCTAATTCAGCCTAAAAATATATGAAGATTTAAGATTTACAATTAAATCATGGGAGTTTGGATAACTGTGAAGATTGAGGAGGGTTTGACACAATTTGTAATTAAGAAAAACAATAAATTCTAGACAATTTGCCCAATAGACAAGAGAATAAGAACTTTAGATTGCTAATTCCGGTGTGGGAATCAAGTCTATCTCTAGGTAACAGTTAGAGCTAATCATGGCAATCAGGCAAAGTTATGGCGGCAGATGGATTGACACACCACTTTCACACTAAAGAACTATCAATCCCAAATCTCCCAGATCACAGGGCAACCGTCTAGGCAATTGTCACCAGACAAAAAATTAAAATCCAGGGATGACATACTCAAGACTGATGTTCGGGATGATGCTGAATCATTAGCAACAAGTATCTCGCTTTTTAAACGGGTGTATTGATTAAAAAGGGATAAAGAAGCATCTATTTTAGAGCAGCTGTCGCTAATACCAAACCAAGCAAATATCCGTAAGGGAAGCTATGGAAGCTATGAATATTGCTGAATTGGGAACTATGGAACTAATCGAAAACGCTGCTGAACCACAAGAGCAATCTCTCGACAGTTTGGAAGCATTGATGGATGATGAATCCCTCCTTGTGGACAATATGGAGACAGAGGAACGCGACGGCGACGCAATGGCAGCAGCCCGCCCCTCCGGTTACAATAAAACCGAGCATGACGATGCGGTGGGTGCATTCTTTAAAGAAATGGCGCGTTATCCTCTGCTCAAACCTGATGAAGAGGTGGAATTAGCAAGAAGAGTCCGCTTCATTGAAGATTACAAGGAAATGCAAGCTGCTTTAATTGAGCAGTTGGGACAAACCCCAACCAAAGCAGAGATTGCCGTTAAATTTGAATTGACAGAAAGGCAATTAGAAACCCGTTTATATCAGGGTAGAGTGGCAAAACGGAAAATGATTCGCTCTAACCTGCGTTTAGTCGTATCCATTGCCAAACGATATCTGAATCGCGGTGTTCCTTTCCTGGATTTGATTCAAGAGGGGGCAATGGGATTAAATCGAGCTACGGAAAAGTTTGACCCCGATAAGGGTTATAAATTTTCTACCTATGCTTACTGGTGGATTAGACAAGCAATTACTAGAGCGATCGCCAACGATGCAAGAACCATCCGTTTACCCATCCACATTGTAGAAAAACTCAATAAGCTGAAAAAAGCTCAACGAGAACTCAAGCAAAAATTGGGACGTAACCCCAGTGAAGTGGAAATGGCAGAACTTTTGGAACTTCCTGCTTCCCAACTGCGACAACTCCAACAACTACGTCGTCAAGCACTCTCCCTCAACCACCGTGTGGGTAAGGAAGAAGACACCGAGTTAATGGATTTACTCGAAGACGATGACAATCTGTCTCCCGAAGCAAAAATGAATGAAAGCATGATGCGACAGGAGATATGGGAAGTTCTCAGCGACGTGTTAACCCCACGGGAAAAAGATGTCATTTCTCTACGCTACGGTTTAACCACCAGCGAACCCTGTACCCTGGAAGAAGTGGGCAATATGTTCAACCTCTCCCGTGAGCGAGTACGACAAATTCAAAGCAAAGCCATGCGAAAATTACGTCGTCCTCACATTGCCAAGCGTCTCAAAGGGTGGTTGATTTAGGTATAGGGAAAATATCCTGACTGTTGTGTCAATTACGGTTGAATTTGAAATTCGCTCACCGTGGATTCTACCAAGACACTACCATCTGCCTTCAGGGCTGTCACCTGCCAACGGAGAGGTTGCTGTAGGTTCTCTTTCAACCAAGGAGGGGCAGTATAACTGGTTTTGTCCGGTGGTAGGATAGCTGACAAGAGTGATTTTTCTCCTTGTTGTACTTCCAATTTGTAGGCAGTTGCCCCGGCAAACTCTTGCCAGACAAAGCGGAGGACTTCCTTTACTGACAGTATATTCCCGGGTACAGGCTGCAATAATTGCAACTTAGTGGGGCTAGGAGTGACAAAATAACGCAACACAGGCAAGGTAAAACCTGCTACAGCGCCACTATTCACAATACCCACACCTGTATCAGAATTGCCTTCCCGGTCGTCCGTTGCCTCAACTCGCAGCAGAATCATGTGTAATCCACTACTCCCCTTCGGTAAATTCCTGGGGTCAGGACCTGGTAAGATAGTCTTGCCCACGGGAGGAAGAAAAACATCAAAACGCTGCAATTGGCTGTAACGACGTTGTCGCGGACGTTCTTCCACTGGTAGAGAAGCTTCTGTAAGTAAATCTCGTTGACTGGGGGGTGGATCACCTGGTAGTACCACTTCCCAGCGTCCCTTCAAACGACCAGTCCCATTATAGGAAATGGTGGCGTTGAATTGAGGCAGAGTTTCTCCGGTGACAACTGCGGGTGTGGGTTTATCTCCAGCAAAACGTAACTCGACATTTGTGAGTGCGAGGGGGACTCTTGCACCTCCTCCTGCTAATCGACAGGTGACTGCCACAAATTCATCTGCTCCCCCGGTGGTGCTAACAAAACGACGTACATAGAAAAACTCCGAGGAATTGCCACGAGCTGCGTCTTGATAAGCACGACGAGCTACGGATGGGGGAATGGTCATGATATCGGTAAAATTATTATTACCACTGGGACGAGATAAATTACTGCGAAGGGGTAAACGTCCAAAAATAGTTCCGGGAACACAGGATTGATTGGGGTTAATTGCTCCGCACCAAAAAGCTTCTGCGGGTGCTTGGTTATTTAATCCTAGGAAGGTGAGAAAGACGGTGGTTGCGGTGGAGGTGCTGACGTTGACTCCACGGGGACTGACATTAATTGCTTGAGCAATTGGTGCAAAAAAGAAATTGGTTGTAGTTGTGAATAAGGTGAAAAAAGGGATGATTTTCTGGAATTTTCGTAAACGTTGATGCATGGAATTTGTGAGTAATGAGTAGTGAGTGCTGAGTAATGAGTGGTGAATTAATATTGAAACCCTTATGGGATGAGAGATATTTGTAATTCACATCAGGTGTGATTTATTAAAAACTAAAGGTAAAACCTGCATTAATAATATGAATCGTCGCATCTGTACTTAAATCAAAGGTGCGATCGCGGTTTAAAGTTGTCTGTCGTCCATAACGAATAAATAAACTACCGGGAACTTCCTGATTAAATAGTTTCGGTTTAAATTGCCAAGTCAGAAGGGTTTCTAGACTTTCACCTCTGGTAAAGGTACGATCGAAGGAGTCTGTATCATCATTGCGACTAAAATTGAAGGCAAAGGTGAGGTTAGGTTGAAATTCCCAACTGATTCCCCAGGTGGGACTATGGGTAAATCTGGTAATTCCCTGTTCGATATTTTCAGCACTAGTAATGTTATATCCGAGATTGAGGCGTAACCGTTGTGATGGTTGCCACCCTAGGGTTAATTGGTGACTGAGATTTCTAAAGTCTGCTCGCTCCCGACTGAGTTGACGATTGTCTTGAAAGGTATCTGAGTATTGATAGGTAAAACTCCATTCCGCAGCGTTCCAATTAATACCGATTTGTTGGGTTGTGGTGAGTTGATCAGGAATTTCTGTGGGGTCAAAACTGGACAATTCTGGGGTGGGTATATTTGCTCCGAATTGTCTTACTCGTTGGTAATTGTAGGTGAGAGTGGGTAGTAGGTGATTTTGATGATTTAAGACTGTTTGTAAGGGAATATTCAGGTTAAGGGAGGTATTACGAGTTTTAGTTTTGAGAATGGTGGGGATATCTGCTAAGTTATCTTCTAGTTGATTGTGGAGAAACTGAATACCTGCACCCGCAATCGCCACTGTCATCCCATACTGAAATTGCCGACGGTCAGCAGTTACACTGGCTCCTAGGGTAGCAAATAGGGGGTCTAATTGTTCCCAACGGGTATTCAAATTCACAGAGATAGTCCGTACATCGTCTAACTTGATATCCTTGACCAAATCATAACTAGCTTCCACATACCAAGCATCTTTGGTGACAGGTTCCACCTTAACAATATTAATCCCACCTGCTAATTGGGGGTCTTTTTGAGCAGGGTTAGTAAAAGTACTACGAGCAAAACCGATATCTCCCCGCAATCTTCCCGTTCCATCCGCTCCCACTAATCGCAACCCAAAACCTTGACTTTTCTCTGCATCTACGACCTCACCAACATTAAAATTACCAATTGCTAAACGTCTACCATCTAACCAACTAGTTTCTAAACGCAGATTTACCTGCTGATTTGCCAAGATTTGCCATCCCACATTTGCAGATGTCAGGGTGTTATCTATCTCTTCTATTCCCAAGAAATTATCAAACCCGACAGTCACCGTCGAACTGAGATGGTGTAAAGACACATCTAGGCGATCGCTCAATTTCAATTTTGCTCCCAAACCCCGCCCACAATGATTATTAATTAAAAATGCATGGCTTCCCGCACATATATGTCCTGTTGTCAACTGCAATTTATCCCAAGTCATATCAATCAGGTATTCGCTCAAATCTATCTGGGGAGCATCTGCTTGTAATTGGGAAAATCTCAGCGCTTCCGGTTGAAAGGAAGTTCCCAAGAGGGTGAAATTGCTTTGCAGGTTAAATTTATCCCGTTGATATTGGGTTGTTAAACCACCAGTGAAATTAATATCTGTAAAGGTTGCAGAGCGTTGGGAAATTCCTGCGTCGCGGGTGCGTGATTCTGATAATTGAGATTTGATATTGACGGTTAATTTCGGTGTCAGCGTTAATGCTGATGCATTGGTGTTAGGTGTTGGGGGAGTAGTTGGGGGTGTGGGTGTAGTTGGGGGTGTTGGGGGTGTGGGTGTAGTTGGGGGTGTTGGGGGTGTGGGTGTAGTTGAGGGTGTTGGGGGTGTGGGTGTAGTTGAGGGTGTTGGGGGTGTGGGTGTAGTTGAGGGTGTTGGGGGTGTGGGTGTAGTTTGGGATAGGGGGTTTTCAACTTGTACGGAAAAGTTAGCGATCGCCTGCCATTTTTCAGCGTTGTGAATACGATAAATTATCAGAGGTGTTTCCCCAGGGGGTAAAGCAACTAAGGAGGGACGATAAATTAACTCTTGTTCAACTAGTTGTACCTGGGAAGTGATGTCAGTGTTGCCAAGAAAAACGGCAAATTCTCCTACCCCAGGAAGTGATATTTCTGAAATAGACAGACGAATTTCAGCACCAGGTGTGACTGTAATGACTTTTGTGGCTGAAGGTTGCTTTAATCTTTGAATCAGACTAGGAGATGCTAGAGCGGAAGAACTCACAAACATCAAAATTCCTTCAAACCACAAAAAACTTACTACCCCCAAGCAGATATAGTAAATCAATCTCATGATTCTCCCCGTCAGACTTCCACCTGAGGAAACCCCCATAGGTAAAATACTATGGTTCGAGAAAAATCTCACCAAATATTTGGAAAACTACAAATAGCCGTTCGCAAATCTAAATTACTTCAAAGGCGATCGCCATCGCAGCTAGTTTTTTCGCATCCACACCCCGCACATTCGCAGCTAATTGCACACCTTCGACATTGATTCCTCCACGAGTCCCAGAATCCAAATCTGTCAATAATTTATCAGTTACGTCTAAAAACTCGTCATTATTTGCTACTAAAGGTCCCCGTTTTTGATTTCCCCTGGTGGCAATTTCCTTCAGTGCTTTTAAAGAAGTACGTAGGGGAGATGTACTAGCAATAATCAATGCTTCTGTAATTCCCAAGGGTTCCCCAATCGTTAATTTAAAACCATCCTCATTCCCAGGAATTATACGTTTTTCCTTCGCTGGTAACAATGCCATATCATCCGATGCTGCCCAATCATTCGGAAAGATAATTGCCATATCACCAGTACCATCAATCACTAAAATACTGATATAAACGGGAGTCGATTCTTGATTCTCTACCTCAAAGACAACCTGAGTTCCTACAGGCAACTTCGGAATTTCTCCATCTCTAATATTAACAGGTTTTGTCGGTGTTGTAGTAGTTGTATCCGTTTGCTTGCTAATACCGCGAGTCGGCAATGTTTGACTCACCAGTTTTTTGCTGCCAGCAATATTTATCGATGCTGTCACTTTGATTTGTGATGTATTATCTGGTAACATCTGCTTGATAATTCGAGCAGCCAGGAGGGATTTAAATTTCGGTTTTAAACGTTCCACTGCGGCGATAATTGTTTCATTTTCTGCACCAAAAGAACTAGGAACAATTTTTTCCAAAGAAGGTAAGAATAAACCCAAACTACCTACCTTTGGTAAATTTTTCCCCTGAGACTTTTGTAATTTTCGATATCGACTCTCAGTCATCCGACCAAAAACATATTGTACTTCCTGCCGTCTCAAAGCTAGGGGAGTTAAGCGATTAATCCTTTGTAAAGCTTGTTGTGCTTGGGTTGCCGTACTTCCATCAAAACTATCATCCCAGCCAATTTTTAATGTTAAATCCTGGGGAATCCCGCGAATTCTCTCTTGTAATAGAGTCCCCGGTTTCAACTCTCCATTTCGTTTCCCACCAGAAATAAATTTGCCTCTTCCAATTAATCCCTGACGAGATTCTAACTTCACATATCCTGCTTCCTTCCCATTCCCATCAATCACGCTGAAAGCTGCATCTTTGTTAAAAGCTTCCAAGGAACTAGCATCAACTCCCCCCAACCATAACTCTACTTGATTTCCTTGTGTTTTTGTCACCACGGCTTCTGCATAGGTAGCCCGAAAGGATGTAAAATAAGTACCAGGATTCGGATTTTTAGGATTATTTAATTCCAATTCTGGGTCTTGGAGAATCCCACTATCCCGTGAAAGAATTTTAGTACTACGATTCACATCAACTACGATTCTTTTCACAGGTGGATTGGCTGTTTGTTGCCAGAGATATTGCGTAAATAAATAGGTAAATGCCCCGGCATGAAAATCATTAAAAGGTGCATCTGCTGCATATTGGTCGCGTTTCGCAGAGGCAATCACCACACCTTTAGCGACACCTTGACGACGCAGTTTCACGAATTCCTGGGGAGACAAATTTAACCGTTTCAACCATTGTTTCTGATAGGCAATTTCTTGGGAACTTGCTTGTAATTTCTTGCCTCCATCACGGGAACGCACCATAAAATTTCCCCGTTTTGCTCCTCCGGAATGGCAACTATCTAAAACAAAGGTGACATTCTCAGTTTTTAATGCATACATGAGCAAAAACAGGGTATGTCCCATAATATCTTGCACAGTTCCACCCGCAGACTGATAACCAGAATCTATGGGAACTAAGGTACTATTTAAACCATCGGGACTATCTTTGTCTGGATCCGCAACCTGGGAACCATGACCAGAAAAGTGGAATACCACCACATCTCCAGGTTTTGCTTGGTTAATCAGGTGCTGCTCAAATGCTGTGAGAATCCCCTGACGGGTAGCTTGTTTGTCAATCAGAATTTTAATATCCTGGGGCTGGAAACCAAAGCGATGGATTAATAACTCTTTTTGTAACAAGACATCATTAACGCAACCTCGCAAGGGATTTATCTCACCACTGTATTCGTTGATACCTACTAACAACGCCAACTTACGTCCGGTATTTTGTGCTAAGGCTTGATTGTACTTATCTCCAGATTGTGTAATATCTAACTGACTTAAGCCGAGTGTGGCAAAGGTAGAACCAGCAAATTGCAGAAAGTGACGACGTTTCATAGGATTTTGGCTTGGAAATTTTCTAGTGATTTATATTTCTGGTAATTCTAGGGGTATGCAGGAATTTTTACCAGAATTGATAAATTTATGCAAAACCATGATTCGTGGGTGACGTGATGTCGCGAATCGTTCTGAGAAGAATCCTCACCAAAATCCTGACTTGTATGAACAAAAGTAATTGGCGTTGCATAATGGCAGTATGAATTGAGGTGTAACTTGATGGAATGTCCACGTTGTGGGTCGTCTCACACCCGTAAAAATGGCAAGAAAAGAGGTAAACAAAATCACATTTGTTGTGATTGTAATCGCCAATTCATTGATCGCTATGAACCGCCCCAGGGATACAGTGATGAAGTGAAGCGGGAATGCCTAAAAATGTACGTTAATGGTATGGGATTTCGCGCCATCGAACGGGTCAAAGGCGTTCATCACACAACATTGATTACTTGGGTAAAACTTGTGGGAGAACTGCTACCTGAGACCTATGATCCAGAGACAATTCCAGAAGTTGGCGAACTTGATGAGCTAGAAACTTTCGTCGGCTCAAAAAAAACAAAATCTGGCTTTGGACAGCAGTAAATCACTTCAAACAAGGTATTTTAGCGTGGGTTTTGGGCGACCATAGCGCCGAGACTTTTCGACCGTTATGGGATATTGTGGGTACTTGGCAATGCTATTTTTATGTCACGGATGGATGGTTGGTCTATCCAGGCTTTATTCCTGAAGGCGACCAGATTGTTAGCAAGACTTACATGACACGAGTTGAGGGGGAAAACACCCGACTGCGCCACTATCTCGCTCGATTGCATCGTAAAACGCTATGTTATTCCAAATCAGTACAAATGCTGAGGTATTCAATTCGATTGTTACTTTATTATCTCCGATTTTGGGATGTTCCGATTCCTCAATGATTCATACCGCGATTATGCAACGCCAAGTAATTATTATGTTGTCATCCCGTTCGCGTAGCGTCTCCTAAAGAGAAAAGAAGCTCTTATTTCAAGACATAATCTGGCTGATATTCTACCAATTCTATTTCATTGTCATCTGGATCCGTGACATATATTCTGTGTTTGGTTTCAGGAGATGAATAGGTATAGTAATCAATCTTTTCTGCTTGGAATTTCTCTAACATCAAATCACCATTTGTAATCACAATTCCCACATGATTGATACCAATATTCTCATAAATTGAGTGATTTCTTATTGCCTCTGGGGTGTGATTTAAAGCTAAGTAAAATTGGTTGTTGCCAAAGTGCATCCAGCGTCTACCTTCATACACACCTTCAGCACGCACATACCAATCGGGAAATAGTTTCTGATAAAATTCCTGACTGGCATCAAGATTTTTGCAAGAAAGGTTGAGATGTTCAAATCTTAGCATATTGATATTTTTCCTTTTTGAGATAAGTGGAATTGTTGACTAGAGAAAAATCACCCTAGACTACAGGAAATCACTTCCATATCCTTGAGAAATGACTAATTAAAAATCTGAAATTCACTCCATATGACATCCAGGAGCATCATGATTACAAACAACCATCACACCATTTTTTCTACTTTTTCTCACTCTTGGTAATGAGGTTTTGGCATAATCTCCTCACACCTACTGTAAATGCTGTTACTCAGAATACTGAAAGGTAACTGTTGTTAATAGCAACAGAGGCGCGATCGCCAACAGTTTTTTTGAGAGCTATGGGATGACTCCATAAAATAATCATAGTCATAACGACTACGGATTGTCAATGGGGCAAAAAATTATTGGAAGATAGAGATTAACTTACAAGTAGTTTGGGGAAACATAAATTTAGTCGTACTTAGAGAAAAATTATGGCTCTCAACCCCACTTCCTCGGAAAATCAGGCATTATCAAGCCCACAGATGCAAGAGCAGCTACAACAACACAAAGCATTAGTGAGGGCGATCGCGAGAATTCGAGAAGCGGTTGATTTAGATCAGATTTTTCAAACTACCGTTACAGAAGTTCGACAATTACTGAGTGCTGACAGGGTAGCAGTGTTTCAGTTTTACCCCCAACGGGATTGGGAGGGAGAATTTGTATGTGAGGATGTTGCAGAGGGTTGGAGTTCAGCAATTAAAGAAAAAGTTTATGATCACTGTTTTGGCGAACAATTTGCAATTCACTATCAACAGGGCAAAGTTCAAGCAGTGGCAGATATTTACGATGCTGGTTTGAGTGACTGCCATGTGGAAATTTTAGGTAAATTTCAGGTGCGGGCAAATTTGATAGTACCGTTGTTGCAATATGGAGAGTTGTGGGGATTGCTTTGTGTACATCAATGTCGAGAACCCCGTGAATGGCAGGAAACGGAAATTGAATTTGTTCAGCAAATCGGCGATCATTTGACAGTAGGGATTCAACAGGCGAATCATCTTCAGGAAGTTAAATTACAAGCGGCAAAATTAACTCACACAACCCAAAGCGATCGCGTAATTGCTCAAATAGTAGATAAAATCCGTCCTACCCTAGATATTGACATCGTATTTCAAATTGCTACAGAAGAAATTCGCCACCTACTCCAAGTTGAGCGAGTCGCTATTTTTCGCTTCAATAGCGATTGGAGTGGGGATTTTGTCGCCGAATCCTTCGAGGATGGATGGCTACCGTTAGTGGGAATTCAACCCACAATAAATGACACCTATTTGCAAAGAACTCAAGGAGGGCGTTACGCCCACAATCAATCCTTAGCAATTGATGATATCTATCAAGCGGGATTAACTGATTGTCATATAGTTCTGTTAGAAGAATTTCAGGCAAAATCCTTTTTAACAGTACCAATTATGCAGGGGGATAAAATTTGGGGCATACTTGCAGCTTACCAAAATTCTGCGCCCCGTCATTGGGAAAGTTATGAAACCGAATTATTAATAAAAATTGGTACACAAATTGGTGTAGCACTCCGACATCACCTTTTGTTAGGGCAGGCACAGTATCAAGCAGAACAACAAAAAGCTTTAACATCTATAATTACACGAATTCGAGAATCTCTTGATTTAGATACTATCTTTCAAACCACTGTGACTGAAGTTCGGCAGATGCTCAAAGCTGACAGAGTGGCAGTATTTCGCTTTGAGCCGTCAAAAGATTGGGAAGGTGAGTTTATTTACGAAGATATTGCAGATGGTTGGGATTCCGTAATTAGCAAAAAAGTTTACGATCATTGTTTTGGAACACATTTTGCCACGGATTATCATCAGGGACGTATCCAAGCAGTTACAGATATTTATGATGCAGGATTAAGCAATTGTCATATAGATGTTTTAGGTCAATTTCAAGTTCGAGCTAATTTAATTGTCCCATTAATTAAAAATGGTAGTTTATGGGGACTTCTATGCGTACATCAGTGTAAAAATCCCCGTGATTGGCAACAGGAAGAAGTTGATTTTGTTAGACAAATTGCTGATAATTTAGGAGTAGCATTACAGCATAATCAGTTATTAGTAGATGCTCACTATCAAACCGAACAGCAAAAAGCACTAACTGAAATTATCTCTCGTATTAAAAAGTCTCTAGATTTACAGATAATCTTCCAAACAACGATAAATGAAGTTCGTCAGTTATTGAACGCCGACCGAGTAGTAATTTTTCGATTTGATACTAATACCAATTGGGAAGGAGAATTCATTTGTGAAGATGTTGTTTATGGTTGCGAATCTGCAATTACAGAAAAGGTTTATGAATATTGTTTCAGTGAAAACGATGTAAATCTTTATCTTCAAGGTAGTGTAACCGCGATTTCTGATATTTATCAAAATGATTTTCAGACTTCCTATATTGAAATCTTAGAAAAATTTCAAGTTCGAGCTAATGTTGTCGCACCGTTATTAAAAAATGGTGAATTATGGGGATTATTATGTATTCATAAATGTCATACCCCTCGTAATTGGCTAGCTTCTGAAATTGAATTTGTCACTCAGATTGCTGAACAATTAGCAATGGCGATTCAGCAGGATTTATATTTGAAGCAAGTACAAAATCAAGCAATACAGTTAGCAGAAGCTAATGAGCGTGAAAAAGCCATGGAGCGGCAAAAACTACTTGCAGAAACCATTGATAAAATTCGTAAATCCTTAGATATTCAAACAATATTTAAGACGACAACTGAAGCTGTCAGAGAATTGTTAGAAGTTGAACGAGTGGCAATTTATCAATTTAATGCGAACTGGAGTGGTAAATTTGTCGCTGACTCCTTTAAAAATGGTTGGCAGGCAGTTTCATCTCATCAGCCGAATCAAAAAATGATGTTTGCTGCTGTTGATGTTGATGACGAAAATCTCCTACCTCGAAATGAAACTTTTGTTCCCATTTCCCAAGGTGAAAAACTCTGGGGACTATTAGTTGCTTATCAAAACTCTCAACCTCGTTATTGGAAAGAGGAAGAAACAAATTTACTTGCCCAGGTGGGTGTGCAATTAGGAATTGCTATTCAACAGGCAGAATTACTAGAAAAAACCCAACAGCAAGCAACAAAATTAGAACAAGCTATCACAGAGCTACAACAAACTCAATCTCAATTAATTCAAGGGGAAAAAATGGCTGGTTTGGGACAACTAGTAGCGGGGGTTGCCCATGAAATAAATAATCCCGTCAACTTTATTTTTGGTAACTTAACCTATGTCAGAGAATACACAGAAAACTTATTCAATATAATTGATGTTTACCAAAAATATTGTAGTAATATTCCAGAATTACAGGCAGAAATTGCCAACTTTGAGTTAGACTTTCTGGTGAAGGATTTGCCAAGAACTATTGATTCCATGCATATGGGTGCAGAAAGAATTCGTCAGATTGTCTTATCCTTGCGCAACTTCTCTCGTACCGATGAAGCGGAACAAAAACCAGCAAATATTCATGAGGGGTTGGATAGTACTTTATTAATTCTGAGACATCGACTGCAATCAAATCGCGATCGCCCAGAAATCAAAATCATCAAAGACTACAAAGAACTACCCTTGGTTGAATGCTTCCCTGCACAACTCAACCAGGTATTTATGAACCTACTCAGCAACAGTATCGACGCATTAGAAGAAAAATTTGCATCCATTAAACAAAAATCTATCGATTCTAGAACAACTATCCCGGAGATTCCCCTGAATATTTGGATTCGCACCACCGCAGTTGAAGGTAAAGTCACCGTGGCGATCGCTGATAATGGTTTGGGTATTCCTGAAGAAGTGCGATCGCGCATTTTTAACCCCTTCTTTACTACCAAGGAAGTTGGTAAAGGGACAGGCTTGGGTTTATCTATTAGCTATCAAATTATCACCGAAAAACATAACGGCAGAATCGAATGCTTGTCAAAATCAGGTCAGGGAACCGAATTTTCGATTGAAATACCAACTAGGCAATAGGTAATAAGCATCTGTACGAGAGGCAATGTACAGCAAAATCAATAGTCAAAAGTATTCTTTCCCCCATGGGATACAAGTTGGTGAAATATGGTGCGGGCAAAAGCCCGCGTACTATTTGGAAATTAAGCCCTTAAAAATTGCTCAAGGAATAAATTTGCTCCTTTGCCATTACCCATGGGAACTAGTCTCAGAATCCGTCGGATTGGTGGGAGGAATCGGAGTAGTTTCAACTACATCTGGTGCAGTCTCTGCGACTGGTTGAGCTTCCGGAACATCTGTGACATCCTCAGTCTCGCCCATTAGCGCTGTATTTGGTGATTGTAGTACTGTCTTACTACTAGAAACAAAGACTTGCATGTCTGGTGTGGTGGTGACAACTTCTGGGTTTTCTGGAGATTGAGTTATCATCTCCTCCATTTCCATGGGTTCCGTTGCTTCCGTCACCGCATCAATAATTGCCGCCACATTGGCGCTGTTATCTTCAGCAGGTGCTTTGGGTTCCACAGGAGGTTTTGTCCCTGCAAATAGCCCAGTAATGCTACTTTGGAACTTAGCTAGTCGAGTTTGAGGTGAGAGCTTAGTGATTTGTTCTTGGGTATTACCCGCAGCTACCATCTCTCCGGGTATGGGTGTTTGTTGTGCTTTCGGTATTACCTGTCTTCGCAATACCAGAGTTTGTCCACCTAACCAACCCAACAGAGCGACACTTGCCACATGACCCAGTAATAATCCACCTGTGATGCGTTGGGCAAACACCCATAGAACTAAGGCATAAAAAAATCCCACTCCACTCCAAATAAAATCATTCTTACGGTGGATTTCAGGGAAGAAAAAAGCTGCCATGTAAATAGCTATGCTCCCAAGACCAACTGCTAAGGCGAGAAAGTGTGCCAGCATTTTTTGGATACTCCTAACAGTGTCACTGATAAAGTCTGATACCAATTGAGGATGGGGAAGGGTAGACGGAAATCCTAATATTACAAAGTCCGTTGCTGCAATCTCCAACCATATTACTTATCCCAATTTGGTATAAGTTGAAAAAAAAGTTAAAACTTCAGCTAGGCTCAGTTTCGACTACAGTTTTAAGATTAGAGATTAGAGTTAGAAATTTAAACGTAAATTTGGGTTCTTGCAGTATTGCTGATTTCCTAATCTGCCATCTTTCCTCCCTAGTTTTAGTCCCTAATTCCCTATCTAGATATTTCAATTCTGCAAATTTTGCAAGGGAAATGTGAATTTAGATACAAATTAAAATTTATTATCTGTGTAAATCGTGTATTTCTACTCTGTTCAGGAACTTTTAATGTCTTCTTTAGGAGAGAACTGAAAATCTCGGACTACCCTAGGAAAAAGAAGAAACTGCAAGAGTTAGCCAAAAACCTTATGACATTACAAAGCTTTGGTGTGATTGGATTAGCCGTTATGGGAGAAAATATCGCTCTCAACGTTGAGCGTAATGGCTTCCCAATCGCAGTTTATAACCGTTCCCGTGAAAAGACAGACGCTTTCATGGCGAACCGCGCTCCAGGCAGAAACGTAAAAGCTGCCTTTACCCTGGAGGAGTTCGTTGCTGCTCTGGAACGTCCTCGGAAAATCCTCGTAATGGTACAAGCTGGGAAACCAGTTGATGCGGTGATTCAACAGCTCAAACCCTTACTGGAAGAGGGCGATATTATTATTGATGGCGGTAACTCTTGGTTTGAAGACACCGAACGCCGTACCCAAGAATTAGAACCCACGGGTTTGCGTTACCTGGGTATGGGTGTGAGTGGTGGTGAAGAAGGGGCGCTGAATGGTCCCTCCTTGATGCCTGGTGGTACAGAAAGTTCCTATCAGTACCTCTCACCCATTTTGAATAAAATCGCCGCTCAGGTCGATGACGGTCCCTGTGTGACTTACATTGGTCCCGGTGGTTCTGGTCACTATGTGAAAATGGTGCATAACGGTATTGAGTATGGTGATATGCAGCTAATTGCTGAAGCATACGATTTACTGAAAAATGCTGCCGGTTTGGATCACAATCAATTGCATGAAGTTTTCACCGAGTGGAATACCACCGATGAATTAAATTCGTTTTTGATTGAGATTACATCCAATATTTTCCCCTACATCGACCCAGACACTAATTTACCCTTGGTGGAATTGATTGTGGATGCCGCAGGTCAAAAGGGTACTGGACGCTGGACTGTACAGACTGCTTTAGAATTGGGTGTGGCTGTACCCACGATTATCGCGGCAGTGAATTCCCGGATTATCTCTTCCTATAAGCAAGAGCGGGTAGCTGCTTCTAAGGTGCTGACTGGTCCTAGCGGCAAGTACGATGGTGATACTAAGGAATTTATCAACAAAGTACGGGATGCTCTATATTGCTCGAAGATTTGTTCCTATGCTCAAGGTATGGCACTGTTATCTACAGCTTCCAAAACCTATAACTGGAATTTAACTCTTGGTGAATTGGCACGGATTTGGAAAGGTGGTTGTATTATTCGTGCTGGTTTCTTGAATAAAATTAAGAATGCCTTTGGTGAAAATCCCACTTTACCTAACTTGCTGTTAGCTCCTGAATTTAAGCAAACAATTCTTGATAGACAGAATGCATGGCGGGAAGTATTAATTACTGCTGCCAAATTGGGTATTCCTGTACCTGCTTTTAGCGCTTCCTTAGATTACTTTGATAGCTATCGTCGCGATCGCCTACCTCAAAACCTCACCCAAGCACAACGCGACTACTTTGGCGCTCATACCTACGCACGTATCGACAAACCCGGTGTCTTCCACACTGAATGGGTTCCCGTAGAAGAAGCGAAAAAGTAATGGGTAATGGGTAATGGGAGTTTTCCTGTTCCCCAAATATCAGTAAAAATACTCGGCTTCTGAAAAGAGGTCGGGTATTTTTGTTTTAGCCCTGATAGGGACTATTTGAATTTGCAAGCTGAATTCAACAATTGGCGATCGCCCAGAAGATAAATAGCTGCCCTCATACCAATTCGTAATTCGTAATTCGTAATTAAGAAAGTCTTATCTAGTCAGACTTTCAGGGTTTGTATCTGTTTCACTATTTTCGTGAAATGGTATCACCCCTCATTTGTCACTTTCGGGAGAGAATAGTCTGAAATGCTTACAGCATAAGGCTTTTATTAAAAAAACATAATTTCAGCCATTGTGTTAGAAAATAAACGCTCAAATGCATGTTCTATCTAGAGTTGAAAATTTGACTTTGATTTTTCTTTTCCCAGAGTGACAAAAAAGGGATCACATAATTAAGCAATCTAGATACAGCAAGACTTTCGGTAATCTCAACTGCCAGTAGAACAATAGTACCGTTCCCCAAGTTGCCAAAAGGCGATCGCAACTATCAAAAATACTATTCCTAGCATTGGTGAAAAGTAGCAAAACCATCGAGGAATTGCCAATTCTTTTTCCTTACCTAATATCGCCAGGAGGGGAAAATAGTTGACGCAAGCAAGAGGTACAATATAAGTAAAAAAGCGTTGCAACCATTTACTATAAATTGCTAAGGGATACTGTGCTGTTTCCACTCCTCCATAGGTGAGAATATTCATAATTTCTAGGGAGTCAATAGTCCAAAAAGTTAGAGTTGCAGCAATTACTACAATACCTAAAAAAAGAGCAATTCCTCCAATTAAAGAGGTAGATAAAAGCCATATATTTGGTAGATTTAAGGTTATTTGCAGACTTGAAATTGACCAGATTAAAATTACGAATCCCTGAGAAAACCTACCGATACGTTTTAAAGTGAATTCTGCACCCAAAAGTTGTAAAATTGTCGAACGGGGACGTAACAATAAACGGTCAAAGTCTCCATTTTTAATAATTTGCCAAAACGTATCAAATCCTCTTCCCAAAGCATCTGCACAGGCAAAACTAGTATTGACCATGCCATAAAATAAGGCGATTTCTACCAATTGCCAATTCCCAATCATATTAAACCGATTAAATAGTGTCCAAATACCAAAAAACTCGAATGCAGTTGTCATAAATTGACCAAAAGTTTGCAAAACAAATGAAGATTTATACTGCATTTGTGCTTTTAAAGAGATATTAATATAGCGAAAATAGAGTTGAAAATCATTCATATATCTGTTGATTGCATTGCCAATTTTAAATCAGATAAACTCACAGATACCTTTGTATCAACTAACTGATTACCGACAGCTAATCTTTCCCCCGTTACCCAAGCGAGTAAAGGCTGAAATTTATACATTCTCCTCAAAGAATCACCCAAATAATCAATCGCTTTACGTTCAACAAGTCTTCTCGATCTTGCTGCGAAAAGTGGTAATACAGCTTCCACATCCTGAGCTACTAATTCTTGTACAACCCCAGAAAAATATAATCCTTCGGGGACACCTTGAGGATTGCTTGAATCAAAAATAGTCACTGCGACTCGTCCAGAATTGGAGTAAATATTTTGTGAGTGTTGAGATGTAATTGCAGAACTCCAATACAGATTTATTTGATTATTAAAAGCAAAAGATAGGGGAGAAATCCAAGGAATGCCATCAATTGAACTGGTAGCTATACTACAGTAAATATTTGTTGTGAGAATCCGTTGTGCTTGTTGGATTATTTCTGATTTTTGTGAGTCAACTGTATTAACCCAACCGTTGCTGATACTTGCTACTTCCATTAATTTTATCAACGTCCTCTTAAATGAATGCTCAACTTTTGAACAGCATAGGTTACGCTGTGCTAATCCATCCTACATTCTATTCGACTCTCCCAATTATAAATTACGAATTAGTTTCATCCTCCCTGAATTACTAATTTTCTCACTCCACGACTCACCAAAAAACGTCCCAGATAAATAATTACTACAATCCAAAAAAATTGATGTATTAAAACCCCAAATAAAGCATCTGCTGGTAAATTTCCGGTAAATAAACGAAAAGGTCGGTCAAGAAGTCCAGAAAATGGTAAAGCATTGAGTAATGGTTGCAGGCGATCGGGGAAAAATGGTAATGGTACAATCATCCCAGAAAAAATTATAATTACGTGAGGCAAAATATTATTTATCCCTTCACCTGAAAGCGTCCACATCATTGAAACTGTTAGCAACATGGTGATGGTAGCAGAAAGAATAATTGCCCCTATAAATGATAATAAAAAAGCGATTCCAGCCATTTTTGAAGGAGGAAAATGTAGTCCCCATTCGGGTAATCCTAACCAAGGTATAATCAAAAATGCCACAAATAAAAGAGGAATTGCTCGCAGAAATAAGGGGGTTATTCGCATTGCTAAAGAGCGTACAAACCAAAAATTATATAGGTCTATTGGTCGGAGCAAGTCATATCCTACAGCACCAGAACGAATTGTGGCTTGAGTTTCTCTGTCACCACCCCAAGGAACGATCGCCACTAAAAATCCTTGTCCTAACCACACATAACCAACTGCTTCGGTAAATGTCATCGGTTGCGAAGAGGTGCTACTTGCATAAAATGCTTGCAAAACCATGATTTTGATGAAACCCCAAAACATTTGAGTGGCTACCCCAGCCAAAGCTGCTATTCTGTATTGTAAAAGTAGGGCAAATCTAGCTACAAATAGGGAATAATATGCTTGCATTTAGATATCTCCTAACTTAGCTGCTGATTTTGCATACAACTCAGCAATTATCTCTTCAATTGGCGGATTTTCTACAAATAAATCTTCGATTTCCTGTTGGGATGTGACTTGATTAATTAGGGATGCGGCAGATATTTTTGTTGGGTCAAATGCAAGGGTAATAGTTCGACCTGTTTGGGAAACTATATTAATTTCTGGTGAGTCGAATTTAAATATCTGACTCAAATTGCGATCAAAATTATTGTCTATTTTTAAATCTATTTTGAGATAGCGACGAGAAGAAACTTGCGATCGCAATTGTGTCAGGGAACCATCACAAAGTATCTCACCTCCACCAATAATAATTATCCTTTCACACAAGGCTTCAATATCATCCATATCATGGGTAGTCAGGATAGTGGTGACGTTATGGGTTTTATTCACGGTTTTGATCAGTTTTCGCACTGCAAGTTTGGATACCGCATCTAATCCAATTGTGGGTTCGTCCAAAAATAGAATTTCTGGTTGATGTAACATTGCTGCTGCAAAATCACACCGCATCCTTTGACCTAAACTTAATTGTCTAACGGGAGTGGATAGAAAACTCGCTAAATCAAGGATTTCTATCATCTCATCGCGCATGTTTTTATACTGGGCATTGGGAACCCTGTATATATCCCGCAACAAATCAAAGGATTCTATTACTGGTAAATCCCACCATAATTGGGTGCGTTGACCAAACACTACTCCAATATGTCTGACATGCTCGACGCGATTTTCCCAGGGGATACGGTTATTAATTACACATTTACCACTAGAAGGGACGAGAATACCGCTTAAAATTTTGATGGTAGTGGATTTCCCCGCTCCATTCGGTCCAATATAACCAACGAGTTCCCCCTGTTGAATCAAGAAGGAAATTCCTTTGAGTGCGTGAACTTCTTTGGCTTTGCGTTGGACAAGTCCCTTTATGGAACCTAGCAATCCGGAGTTTCTTTCTGATACCAAAAAGGTTTTTTTCAGGTTTTCAACCAGAATATGAGACATATACTAAACCCGCATATCTGCAAAATGTTCGAGTAATAAACGGTGAATAAAACGATAGCGTCCCCCGATTTGTTGGATAAATCGACGCTCTGCTGCACGACTGAGGAATTTGGCATAATTCCAGGGAATGTAGCGGTTATACCAAAGTACCAAGCGGAGGGAAAAGTGTTGTAAGCAAACATCTCCACCACCATTGAGAAATGCATTAATAAACACCAATCCTTGGGATAAATTTATAATTCTATTTACTTCTTCGGCTGTAATTATTTTTAGTAGTAATAGCTTTAATCCAGGTTGAATAAGTGTAAGAATTAAGCCAGATACAATTGTGAGAAAAAGCATATTTTTCGCGGAATTACGAATACCTTGATTGGGAATTAATTTATTCGGAATTTTACCTGTCTGTCCTAAAATCACACCTGTAATCAGCCCTCCTATCAGTCCTACAGTCATTCCTAAAGCCATCCCTCCAATTAAACCTAACCCTAAAATCAGCCCTAAAATAGGACTTGCAATCAATCCTGTAATCAGACCATAAATCAGACCGTAAATCAGTATTTTTCGTGATTTAGGTGTCAGCGAAAACTGAATTTCTTCAATTGGTTCAATACGACCTTGCCCTGTAATCAGACCGAACACCAGCCCTACAATCAGCCCTATAATTAGTGCTCCAATCAACTTGAAAATCAGCCCTATAATTAGCCCTATAATCAGCCCGTAAATCAATCTTTGCCGATAATTTTTTAACCAAATAGGCTGCATATTCTCAATTAAAAACTCAGTTTTTGTCCCCCGTAATCGCTGCGCTAAAAATTTCAAAAACTGCATAATCTGCGGACGCGAAAATTCCCCCTTACCCACAGGTAATAATTCAAATCGACGCTCAATATAAGCATCAAATAATTCTTCTTTCGTTTGGATTGCCCGTCCTTGATAGGCAACCAACATTATCGACAATAACAAAGGAGTTCTAGCTAGTTCCAAAAACTCGTGATTACTTTGAATACTCTGCCACAAATCACCGCGATTTAATTGGTTTAAATAATCTCGAATTTGCCCATCGGATAATTCCTGCAAACATATCGCACCATGCAACTGGGAAAGCTGTTCCTCTCCTTGGTGATATTCCTCTTCGCGACAGCAAACAACTAAATCCCTTGTGGCATCTTGTGCTAAATACTGATTAATTGCCTGAATACATTTGCGCTGTTTTACTGAACCCAACTCATCCAACCCATCCAACAACGGCAAAATTTCCCCCTGCTCCAACCAAATCCGACTTATCCCCGGAGCGAGGTTATATTCCTGCTTGAGTTGCCCAATCATCCAATCTAAAATATTTACACTATCATCGCGCCAAGCTGAAAGCTCGAAAATTATCGGCATCGGTTCGCTGGGGTTTTGTTTAGCTTTATCTAATAATTCCTCAGCCAAATTCAACAAAGTTGTAGTTTTGCCACCTCCCGGTTTTCCTAATATTAATAACCGTCCACTAATATCGCTCCTCCGCAACACATCCACCACGCGAGCAAGTGCTTGGGGTTGACTGGTGGTATTGTTGGCAGTGATTGTATATAGGGTTTGTAAGGGATTTCTACCAACTTGTTGGGGTTGTTCTTCGTGCAGCAAATCCAGCATCAACAAATTGTGCAACGAATCCCGCAATCGCTGTTTAACCTTGGTTTCCTCCGCATCCAACAACCGAGGACGAATGGTGGGGTCAATATTTGCGGGTGCATCTTCCGGTTCTTGTATCAATTGCTGCCATGTCACCCAGATAGTCAATAAAGCAAAGATTAATAAACCCGCGATCGCAATTCCGTTACCATCTTTTGATAAGATTGCGGCTAATTCCTGGGTATTTTTTGCCTGAAGTATATCTTTTAGCGCTGGCAGTTGATTGATAATGTAACCAATAACGATGGTGGCGATCGCTGCACAGATACCTAGAAATACTTTGTTTTTAAGCAACTTTTTCATGGTTCAGGCTCAAATGGCAGGATTGAGTAGGTTAAATTATTCCCATATTCATGGAATACTACCCTGCAATTTCCGTAATTTCCGCGAAATTTAGATTTTTATCAAGTTATTTTTCAGAACAGAGTCAGGAATATAGACATTAATCGTTCTTTCTATCCCAATACCGCGATCGCGCTCTGTAAACTTACCCCAGGAACGATAGAGGAGACATTGAAGAATACCAGTGTTGATGTTTGGCAGGGAATGGTGTTCAAAATCATAAAGAGCGATCGCTGCCATACCATCAGAACCAATTGGCTTCATAACTGTTTCGTAAAGTTCCATCTGCTGGAATTGATCGTGATAAATATCCCCAGAGAAATATCATGAGAGTTTTTATTGAGTACATCAAAGTGTTGCAAGTGTCAAATATTACACAATCATGGAATATCAAAACTGCCTCAATCCTCTGCGAAAAAAAATAATATTTACAACGATTTATTCCCTATTTCCCCAACAGTTATAATACTGACAATAAAAGGAGAATTTTAAAAAATGGTTAGTCAAAAAACGATTGACATTGTCAAGGCAACCGCACCAATTATTAAAGCAAAAGGCGAAGAAATTACTAGACGGATGTATCAAATTACCTTTGAAGAGCGACCTGACTATAAACTTGGCTTTGAAACTACTTGGATGCAGCATTTAGATGGTGGGGATCAAGCACACAAGCTAGCCGCATCTGTTTATGCCTATGCAACTCATATTGATCGCTTAGATCAGTTGGCTACAGCAGTACAAAGTATTGCCCATCGCCATGTGCAGACTCGCATATTACCCGAACAATACCCCTTGATTGGCGAAAAGCTTTTACAGGCAATGAAAGATGTTCTGCAAGATGCCGCAACAGATGAAGTTATTGCCGCATGGGCTGAAGCCTATGAAGCTTTAGCAAACATCTTTATTCAAACAGAAAAGGCGATTTATCAACAAGAAGATCGAGAACTCACTGAGCGATTAACAAAAGCTAACACACCTGAGACATCGGGTTGATTGCAACTTCGCTGGCAGTGCTAGTTAATACCCATAGTCAAACATCAGACTTCAGTGGCAACTTAGACCAACTCATGCGGAATATTAGAAGCAAAGTTACTAATTGACCATCCTTTGACTTATTTTAATCCTTCACTTTAAATACCAAAATCCTTTAGGAGTGGATAATCTATGACTTCGGCAAATCCTTCAGAAAACACAATCGCTTGTTTACAAACAATATTAGATGCCACAAAAACAGGCAATTATGAACTTTTTCTCACAGTTGGAAATGATGACTACAAAGCGGGAATTAGTCAGGAAATGTTTGACTCGGTTAGCTCGCTCCTAGCACCACGGATGGCGGAGGGATATGACATTACTTACTTCGGTAATCTCAAACAAAGTGAATATCAAATTTATCTATGGAAACTGAGTTTCGCTGATGATGGAGATGAATTTGTCGCCCGGATGGCAATTAAGGATGGGAAAGTCGGTGGGATTTTATTTACATAGAATAATGGTAAATTATGCCTGATGTGAATTATAAATGCCTCTTATCCCATAAGGGTTTCAAGACTTAATTCACTACTCATTACTCACTACTCATTACTCACTACTCAGAAATTCTACTCTTCATATCGTCCCTCAACCACACCCACTAAAGACTGAAGGTCAAATTTTGCGTCTTCCCCACTTAAACAAATACCTGCGCTCATCACTGTCAAATCCTGTTTCGATATAGCGCTGCTATGGCGTTCACCGTCGCCCGTAGTCCATTCCACTAGCCAATGGTCTTTTTTGTCTCGAAACTCATTCAAACTACCTCCAGCTATCTCCAGGGCTTGTTGGAGTCGTTTTTCGTCCTGGCGTTGCTGCCGAATCGCGGTAAACTCCTTGGCTCCCTGGCTAACGAGGTCGTATACTGTTCGCATTTCCGGTGTAATTCCTGAAAATTGCAGGGTTTCTGGGGATGTGACTTGCTTGAGGTGCTGACGTAGTTGCTCGGTAATTAGGGGATCTGCACGGCGATCGCTCTCATCAAACCACCAACTCACCCCATCGGTACGACCTATCACTGGCTCAAATCTTACCCCTTCTGTGACTAAATGCACGGCAACAGGTTGACAATAACCACAACGCTGCCGCATATCTGCCTCATTCACTGGATAAGCTAACCAAGTTTCCCCCTGTAACGGATAAGCTAACCGCAAACGTAAAGCTTTCATCTGTTGCAAATACTCAGCAACTTGTGGCAAACTTGCTTCTTCCACCAAGACTGCAATTTTCTCATCCTGATGTTGAAAAATTCCCCACCCTGTAAAGTTTCTCGGCTGGGGAGAAAAGGTATAAACTATTCCTGCAACCCGTGTTCGCACCTTCCCACCCTGCACACAGGGAGCGATAAATTGAGTAGAGGATAACTTATTTTCCTGGGCTGCTAATTTATTAATTAATTGACGAATATCTTTTTTATTCATGGTGAATAGGTTTAAGATACAGCTCCCTTTTTTACACTATCAAGTCAGAAAATGCAGTTAATGGCTCATTGTGTCAGCTAGTACGTATTTAATTTGTGTGCTAAATCCAGTCAAAATGCTTACAATCCGGTGATTCTAAATTTTCGGTTATACAATTTAACTGCACATCAACTTAGTAGTTACCATCTAGATTAACAACAGAATTGAAATTTTGTGTCCTATTCCCTGTGGTAACAAAACTAGTCGAAATATTACCTATTACCTATGATGACAGAAGCAAAAAATGTCCTCGGTGAACCCCTAGAAATTTGCTGTACTTCCCCCATGACGGGCTATATGCGTGATGGACGCTGTAACACTGGAGCTATGGATGTGGGAGTTCATATTATTTGTGCAAGGGTGACAGAAGAATTTCTCGCCTTTACCAAAACACGGGGCAATGATTTGAGTACCCCCGTTCCTGCATACAGTTTCCCTGGTTTGAAACCCGGTGACTGTTGGTGTTTGTGTGCGAGTCGGTGGCAAGAAGCACTAGAAGCCGGTGTGGCTCCTCCTGTAAATTTGAGGGCAACTCATGCGCGATCGCTAGAATATGTTTCCCTAGAGGATTTACAAAAACACGCGATCGCAGATTAAGGGAGCAGGGTAATTAACCCTTTGCCCTCCTTCTAAGTCTATGATCTTCGCGCCCCTAGGAAGCCTCACCCACGGACTCAATCACTGCTTCCAGAGCGATCGCAATGTGCGTCCAGTGGGTTCCCCCCTGACAATAGACAATATAAGGCTCCCTTAAAGGACCATCGGCAGAAAACTCCAAGGTACTTCCCTCAATAAATGTGCCCCCAGCCATGACTACCTGGCTCTCGTAACCGGGCATATCATCGGGAATGGGGTCCAGATAGGAACCAATGGGAGAATGCTGCTGTACGGCTTTACAGAAGGCAATCAGCTTATCTGGAGAACCCAGCTTAATCGCTTGAATCACATCACCCCTCGGTGCTAGAGGTGCAGGATTAACTTCATAACCCAACTTGTCAAAGACATAGCCTGTGAGGTAAGTTCCCTTCATCGCTTCCCCCACCATTTGCGGTGCTAAAAATAAACCCTGAAACAACAAACGATTCTGGTCAAAAGTTGCACCCCCGTAGCTACCGATACCCGGAGCAGTTAAACGACAAGCTGCCGCTTCCACTAAATCCGCCCGTCCCGCAACATAACCACCAGCATTGACAATTGTCCCCCCTGGGTTTTTAATCAAAGAACCCGCCATTAAATCTGCGCCGACGTGGGTTGGCTCACGGGTGTCGATAAATTCGCCATAGCAATTATCGACAAAACAAACAGTATTCGGGTTTTGTTCTTTGACGAGGTGAACTATTTTTTCAATATCAGCTATAGATAAACTCGGTCGCCAAGAGTATCCACAGGAACGTTGAATCAACACCAAACGAGTATTTTCACGGATGCTATGACTCAACGCTTGCCAATCTACTGTCCCCTGTGGGCTAAGATCCAATTGGCGATAACTAACACCAAAATCTATTAGTGAACCTTGACCTTCCCCCCGTAAACCTATCACTTCTTCTAATGTGTCGTAGGGTGCGCCCACTACTGCGAGCATTTCGTCACCTGGACGCAGAACACCATACAACGCGCAGGCGATCGCGTGGGTTCCTGAAACAAATTGCACCCTTACCGCAGCTGCTTGAGCACCCATGATTTCGGCGAAAACTTTATCCAAGGTTTCTCGTCCTAAATCATCATGACCGTATCCCGATACACCTGCAAAATGGTGTGCCCCTACGCGATGATGACGAAAGGCACTCAGCACTCTTTGAAGATTTTGCTTGACCTGAGCGTCAATTCCAGAAAAAATCTGTAACAGTGCCTGTTCTGCTTGCCGCAGCTGTTCCAAGCTGTTCATCAGTCCCTCATTTACAAAAAAATTACGATTTGCGGATTTTTCGGATCACGCAGATTAGGCTGAACATTCCCTATTCAGGTTCCTGCATGACAATTGCTACCCCAACCAAACGTCAAATTAATTGGGTAAATACCCTCTTCTTCGCTGGTGTACACATCGGAGCTCTATTTGCCCTGCTTCCGAGCAATTTCAGTTGGCAAGCAGTCGGCGTTGCTTTGCTTCTTTACTGGGTGACTGGTGGTTTAGGTATCACTCTCGGATTTCACCGTTTAGTCACCCACCGCAGTTTCCAAGCACCCAAATGGCTGGAATATTTTCTCATGATTTGCGGTACCCTGGCTTGCCAAGGTGGTCCAACGGAATGGGTTGGAACTCACCGTCTACATCACTTGCACTCAGATAAGCAACTCGATCCCCATGATTCCAATAAGGGATTCTGGTGGAGTCACATGGGTTGGTTAATTTATCAAAAAGATTATGATGCAGAACTTCCTCGCTTTACCAAAGATATTGCCGACGACCCAGTTTACCAGTTTTTAGACAAGTATATGATTGTCCTCCAGTTTGCTCTGGGCTTATCACTTCTGTATTTTGGTGGTTGGTCTTTTGTCGTCTGGGGTATTTTTGTCCGCATCGTCTGGGTTTGGCATTGTACCTGGTTGGTAAATAGTGCTACCCATAAATTCGGCTACCGCAGCCATGATTCCGGCGATAACTCCACTAACTGCTGGTGGGTGGCGATTCTGGTCTTTGGCGAAGGTTGGCATAATAATCACCACGCCTTTCAGTATTCTGCTCGTCACGGTCTGGAATGGTGGGAAGTTGATTTGACTTGGATGACAATTCAACTACTGCAAGTTCTGGGTCTGGCAACAAATGTCAAACTTGCAGAGAAAAAGTAATCTGCGCGTTGGGATGCTAGGAAGGAGTCGCCCATAGGGTACACAGGGGAAGGATTGATCAACTATTCCCCATTCCCCAAAATCTTCCTAATTTATCCTAATACTGTGAATTGAGCCTCTGAGCTTGATATAATCCAAAACGTTAGTGTTTTGTTACAAAAATTTGTGACAAGTCCTTTCTCAAGAGTCTTGACACAAAAGACTGTTAATGCATAGGAATTCATGACAACATCGATAGTTAAGAGCCAGGAACTCGCTGCCAACTTTGATGGGAAATCTGAGATTAAGCTCAAAGATATTATCAAAAGTTTGCCAAAAGAATGTTTTCAAAAAAATCGCCGTAAAGCATGGACTGGGCTAGTAATCAACGTTTTGTTGGTTGCTTTGGGCTATGCTAGTTTGGTTTTTTCTCCTTGGTACCTTTTGCCTCTGGCATGGATTTTTACAGGGACAGCGTTGACAGGATTTTTTGTAATTGGTCATGATTGCGGTCATCGCTCCTTTGCCAAGAATCGCTGGGTGAATGATCTAGTTGGGCATATTATGTTTATGCCATTAATTTACCCGTTTCATGCTTGGCGATTAGGTCATAATCATCACCATGCCCATACGAATAAATTTGATGAGGATAATGCTTGGCATCCCATCAGACCTGAAGTTTATGAAAGTTGGGCTCAGGGTTGGCAATTTTCTTTTAGACAATTTATACTGCGTAAACTGTGGTGGGTTGGTTCCGTCGGGCATTGGGCGGTAGTACACTTTACCTTAGATAGATACAAGGCAAAAGACCATGGGAAGGTGAAATTATCGATCGCCGTGGTGTTAATATTTGCCGCGATCGCCTTTCCGACTCTGATTGCAACTACAGGTATCTGGGGATTCGTGAAATACTGGTTTATCCCCTGGATGGTGTACCATTTCTGGATGAGTACCTTCACCTACGTTCACCACACATCTCCCAATGTTCCCTTTGCAGAGGCAGATAAATGGAATGAGGCGATCGCCCAACTATCGGGTACAGTTCACTGTGATTATCCTCGGTGGGTAGAATTCCTATGCCATGACATTAATGTTCATGTTCCCCACCATATTTCTACAGCGATTCCTTCCTATAATTTGCGACTTGCCCATGGCATCATCAAAGAAAAGTGGGGTACATATCTCCATGAAGAATGTCGCTTTTCTTGGTCTTTAATGAAGCAAATTACCGACAAATGTCATCTGTATCAAACAGATTCCGGCTATTTGTCCTTTAATGAATATTTCAATTCTAAGTAATAGTGGCAATTGATTACTAGTGAGTGCTGGGAATATCAAATCTCAGCACCAAAATAGTCCGAAAAATAGCCAGCTGATAAATATTTCAGTTTGAGTGATATATAACACTCTTGCATTTTCAAGAGCGTTGATTACCTTGTCAAATTTCATCTCAAAACCAAATAAAGTGCAATCGAATACCCTTTCATCGCATCTGCAAAATTCAGCCATAGCTGAAGAAACAACCCAGCTACCCTTTACCCTAGCAGATATCAAAGCAGCGATTCCCCCAGAATGCTTTGAGCCAAACGTAGGAAAATCTTTATATTTTTTCTTCCGTGATATCTTCATTATTGGTTTACTCTACGCAGTTGCCGCTTATTTAGATTCCTGGTATTTTTTCCCCATTTTTTGGGTAATGCAAGGAACCATGTTTTGGGCTTTATTTGTAGTTGGACATGACTGCGGACACCAATCTTTTTCTAAGCACAAATGGTTAAATGATTTAATTGGTCATTTATCCCATACACCGATTCTTGTACCATACCATGGTTGGCGTATTAGCCACCGCACCCACCACAAGAATACAGGACACTTAGATAATGATGAAAGCTGGTATCCTGTCAGCGAAACGCAATACAAGGAAATGCCTTTAATTCAGAAAATTGGGCGCTACTATGTGTTTTTGCTAGCCTATCCCATATACATCTTCAGACGCTCTCCCAACAAAGAAGGTTCACATTTTCTCCCCAGTAGTCCCCTGTTCAAACCTTCCGAAAAGTGGGATATCATCACCAGTACAACCCTCTGGATTTCTATGGTTGGTTTGCTAGGTTTCCTCACCTATCAATGGGGTGGAATGTGGTTGTTGAAATACTACGCCATGCCCTATATTGTCTTCATCATCTGGTTAGATTTGGTGACATTTCTACACCATACCGAAGCAGATATTCCTTGGTATCGTGAAGGAGAATGGACTTTCTTAAAAGGTGCCCTATCCACCATCGATAGAGATTATGGTTTTATCAACCATATTCACCATGATATTGGTACACACGTTGCTCACCATATTTTTTTAAATATGCCTCACTACAATTTGCTGAAAGCAACAGAGGCAATTAAACCGCTTTTAGGTGAATATTATCGCAAATCATCCGAACCGATTTGGAAGTCAACCTGGAATTCTTGTGTTAGTTGTCATTTTGTACCTGACAATGGCAAGAAGGTTTACTATCAACCACCAAGCCAATTAAGTGCTGATTAGTTAGCGTTTATTAGGACAACTTTTGTAAGCAAAGGAGTGATGAAAATATTGCTCCTTTTTTTTATTTTGTAAAAATAATTTGGTATGTCGGTATTGGCGAGGGAATTGGTTTCAGCCATACTCTAAAGATGAAATACAAGAATTACTGGACTCAGGCGCAAGATGAGTGAGAATCGAAATTACGCCAGAATGCTAGCAGCAAAATATACCCAAGATGGAAAACCAATGGAATGGTTTGAGGAACTTTACAGGCAAGCCATGGAGGGGGAAGCGATTGTACCTTGGGCGGATTTACGGGCAAATCCCAACCTGGTGGAATGGTTAGAGAATTACCAGGTAGAAGGAAAAGGCAAGACAGCGTTAAAAGTTGGCTGTGGGTTGGGAGATGATGTCGAAGAATTGTGTCAGCGAGGGTTTAAGACTATCGGCTTTGATATTTCTGCCTCAGCCATTCAATGGTGTCAAAATCGCTTTCCAGAATCTTTAGCTGAGTATGTTGTGGCGGATTTGTTCCATCCCTCACCTCAATGGTACCAAGGGTTTGATTTTGTCTTGGAGACTTACACAATTCAAGCATTACCCCCAAGCAGACATCGGAGCGCGATCGCCCAAATTGCTAATTTCGTTGCTCCCCAAGGCAAACTACTGTTGATTTGTCGAGGTAGAGAGGAACAGGAGGATCCGGGACAATTACCCTATCCTCTCACACAAGCTGAGGTCATGGGATTTGTGGAATGTGGCTTATCCCTAGAACGATTTGAAGATTATCTAGATGAATCAGAATCCCCTCCAGTCAGGAGATTTCGAGTCACCTTCACCAGAAATAATTAGTGAAGTAGCCGTCATGAACTGCGTACACCAGGACAGATGAAAATAGGCATTGGGCATTAATTATTTCTCCCTTATCCCCCTTGTCCCCCTTGTCCCCCTTGTCCCCCTTGTCCCCCTTATCCCCTGCTTTTTCAAGCTAGGTCGGATGGATCTATTTGTCATGCAGCTTTATATGGCGATCGCTCCTTACAAGAAAATGCTAATTCAAGTTACAATAGGTAATCATCGCTTACCAAAATTAGCAGCGATATTTGTGTAATTACGACTATGGAAGTATTGGAACTGAAGCGGGAAATCGAAACGTTGTCTAGTCGCCTGGGTAAAACCCAGGACTATCTTTGACATCCCCGCACTCACAGCCAGAATTCAAGATTTAGAACAAATTGCCGCCCAACCAGAATTTTGGGATGACCAAAATCAGGCACAAAAAACTCTGCAAGAATTAAATGACCTCAAGGACAACTTACAACAGTATGAACAATGGCAAGCCAGTTTAGCCGATACCAGAGCTGTACTGGAACTGTTGGAGCTAGAAACTGACGCAGGGCTATTAGAGGAAGCAGAATCAACTATTACTACACTCAACCGTGAATTGGAACAGTGGGAGCTACTCCAGTTACTTTCTGGAACCTACGATGACCAAGGTGCAGTCTTGACAATTAACGCCGGGGCTGGTGGTACCGATGCTCAGGACTGGGCAGAAATGTTACTGCGGATGTATACCCGTTGGGCAGAAAGTCACGGCTACAAGGTGCAATTAAGCGAACTTTCCGATGGAGACGAAGCTGGTATAAAATCTGCAACCCTGGAAATTACTGGTAAGTATGCCTATGGGTATTTGCGTTCAGAAACCGGAACCCACCGTTTAGTGAGAATTTCCCCTTTCAATGCCAATGGGAAACGGCAAACTAGCTTTGCTGGGGTGGAGGTGATGCCACAAATTGATGGTTCTGTGCAACTAGACATTCCTGAGAAGGATTTAGAGATTACCACGTCGCGATCGGGGGGTAAGGGTGGACAAAACGTAAACAAGGTAGAAACTGCCGTGCGAGTCGTTCACCTCCCTACAGGTTTAGCTGTGCGCTGTACCGAAGAACGTAGCCAGCTGCAAAACAAAGAGAAAGCCCTTGCCCGGTTGAAAGCGAGGTTGCTAGTGATTGCCCAAGAGCAACGCGCCCAGGAAATTGCCGAAATTCGCGGTGATATGGTGGAAGCATCCTGGGGAAACCAAATTCGTAACTATGTTTTTCACCCTTACCAAATGGTGAAAGACTTACGGACAAACGTGGAGACAACCGCGATCGCAGATGTCATGAATGGTGAAATCGATCCCTTCATCCAATCCTACCTCCGCCAAGAAAATCAACTGATAGATACGACAGTCTAGGAAATAGGGAGTAGGAAACAGGGAAGCGGATTTTTTCTGTCACCTATTACCTATTCCCCGCCACCCATGACCAAATTGCCAAACAGGCAGCTCTTGTTTCAACAAACTGTTACATTTATAAAAGAGTTTGTTATCAAATCATCATGAGCGACTCCCCTTCTCCAGACCGTCAGCCCAGTTATGTCAAACTAGCCATGCGTAACATGGTGCAAAAGGGTAGGACTTCCTTTAAGCATTTTGCCCTGACTACGGTAGGGCTATTAGCCGTTTTTATTGGTCTTGCTTACTTAACTCGCTAGCTTTGGGAGAATAACAGCTAGTGCAAGTTGAATTATATATTCAAGATAATTTCCAGCCATCCCCAGGGAGAAATGACAATCCAGAGGATGAGTCAACTTCTGTCACCCTAGAATCTTGGGATAACTGGTTTCAGAATTGGCTAGAAACACTGCAAATAGAAATCCCCCCAGCCTTATCCTACGAAATCGGGCTGAGGTTAACCAATGACAGAGAAATTCAGGAACTAAATTCCCAGTATCGTCATCAGGATAAACCAACGGATGTCCTGGCTTTTGCGGCAATGGAAACCGACTTACCCCAGCTTCCGGATATGATTTCCTTACCTTTGTATCTAGGGGATATTGTCATTTCTATAGATACTGCCAAACGACAGGCAAAACAACAAGAACATTCTTTATCAACAGAATTAGCTTGGTTAGCTGCCCACGGTTTACTACATTTGCTGGGTTGGGATCATCCTGACGAAGCCAGTTTAATGAAAATGCTGCAACAGCAAGTGATATTACTGAAGTCAGTAGGTATTACTATTGACTTAGAATAGCATTGCTTGTTTTGAGTAAAACCAAGAATTATTGTACATATGTGAAGCTTTAATAGCGAATATTTACTAAAGCTATCTGCGTTGAAAATATCCCTTAAGTTTAAGTTTATAAATCTGCCGCTTATAATTATCACTATGTCTCAACAAGTCTCCTCAAAATCTTCTAGCAAAGCCAATAGCAATACCAATAATTTGGAAAAAGCTGTTGACAATAAACGACAGCTATCTTGGCAGGTAGCGAGTAATTTATTTATCAGCTTTAAATACGCATGGTGTGGTATTGCTTATGCTTTTCAAACCCAGCGTAACTTCCGGATTCATGTGGCTGTATTTGTGTTGGCACTAACTTTAAGTTTTGTGTTGCGGTTGCGACCAGTGGAAATTGCCACTATTACCATTACCAGTGGTTTAGTCTTGGCATTAGAATTAATTAATACGGCGATTGAGTCTCTAGTTGATTTAACTGTAAAACAGACCTATCACGATTTAGCGAAAATTGCCAAGGATTGTGCTGCGGGCGCGGTGTTAGTTGCAGCATTCGTCGCGATTATTGTGGCAGCTATTTTGTTACTACCACCCTTGTTTGTCTTCGGGATGTCATTGATACAGTAGGTATATCTGTCACCTGATTTGCGGACAATCAAACACAATAGTATTGTGCAGGATGTGCGAGCATAGCGTAGCGGAAAGGAGTTCTATCGCAGCGAGGAGATGAATATTAGTGCTGATAGTCATTGATAATTACGACAGCTTTACCTACAATTTGGTACAGTATCTGGGGGAATTGGCAGCAGATTTCCCCATAGCGGCAGAAATTCAAGTTTTTCGCAATGATAAAATCTCGATTGAGGAAATTCGCGCTCTTCAACCCGATGGTATTGTAATTTCTCCAGGACCTGGACGACCAGAAGATGCAGGTGTTTCCTTGAATTTAATTGAGAAATTGGGACCGGAGTTACCGATTCTCGGTGTTTGCTTAGGACATCAAAGCATTGGTCAGGTATTTGGTGGGAAAATTGTTTCTGCTCCCGAATTAATGCACGGTAAAACCTCCCCCGTATCCCACACAGGTGTAGGTGTTTTTCGGGGAATCGAGAATCCGATGACCGCAACCCGGTATCATAGTTTGGTGATTGACCGTGACACTTGTCCAGAAGTGTTGGAAATCACTGCTTGGGTTGCAGATGGCACCATCATGGGAGTACGACATCGGAACTATCCTCATATTGAGGGTGTCCAGTTTCACCCAGAGAGTGTCTTAACTAATTCAGGTAAACAGTTATTAAGAAACTTTCTGGAACAGTTACAGTCGAGAGAGTAATTGATGAAACGACGGCAGTTATTGGGCTATGCTGGGGCGGGTTTAGTAACTAGTTTAGTTACAGGTTTGCCGTTCCCAGTGGATGCTAAATCTAGCGCTTCATTATCAATCCAGTGGTTAGGTCATACCTGCTTTCTATTCACTGGTGGTGGTATTAGAGTTTTGGTCAATCCTTTTCGGACTCTTGGTTGTACTGCCAAGTATCGTCCCCCGAAGGTGGCAGCTGATTTAGTCTTAATTAGTAGTCAATTATTAGACGAGGGAGCGGTGGATGGACTACCAGGAAGTCCCAAGTTAATTTATGAACCGGGGGTTTACGAATTTTCGGGAATCAAATTTCAAGGGGTGGCGATCGCCCACGATCGCAAAGGTGGTAGACAGTTTGGGAATAATACAGCTTGGCGATGGCAACAAGCAGGGATTAAGATTGTCCATCTGGGAGGAGCAGCAGCACCGATTTCCATTGAGCAAAAAATTCTCATGGGTAGTCCAGATGTGGCTTTAATTCCCGTAGGTGGAGGTGTAAAAGCTTACAATGCCGCAGAGGCAAAACAAGCAATGCAAGTCCTGAATCCCAAAATTACGATTCCCACCCATTACCGCACAGCAGCAGCAGATACTGCTTGTGATATCTCCCCTGTAGATGATTTTCTGAATTTGATGCAAGGAGTAGCAATTAGTCGCAGCAGTGGTGACAGCATCACCCTGAGTAGCAATAAGTTGCCAGCTAATCCCACGGTACAGACTTTGAGTTATAAGTTTTAAAGATTGGCTGAAATCATTGGCAATATTACCTGTAGAACCCTAATTCCGGTGGAAATTGGGGTTCTTTCAGTAGTGGCGATTTTGATTAATGATTCCCGAACTCTTGGTATTATGTAAAAGCCTGAATATTTATTATTAACACAATCTCCACATTATTCATGTCCGAGTCTCTTACTCCTCCTGCAACTAAACCCCAAAATCCGCATTTCTCTTCAGGTCCCTGTGCAAAACGTCCTGGTTGGTCAGTGACTAATCTGAGTGATGCTTGTGTGGGGCGATCGCACCGTTCGGTTGATGGTAAAGCGAAACTCGCGTCAGTTATTGAATTATCTAAGCAGATTCTTGGTATCCCTGCTGACTATCGTCTCGGTATTGTCCCGGCTTCGGATACGGGAGCGGTGGAGATGGCACTCTGGTCATTGCTAGGAGAACGACCCGTTGATATCTTGGCGTGGGAAAGCTTTGGTCAGGAATGGGTCAAAGATGTTACCGATGAATTGCAACTAGCCAATGTGAATTTGATGAAAGCACCCTACGGCAGCTTACCAGATTTATCGGCGGTGAATTTTGACCATGATGTGGTGTTTCTGTGGAATGGGACAACATCCGGTGTGCGTGTTCCTAATGGAGATTGGATTGCCAGCGATCGCCAAGGTTTAACTATCTGTGATGCTACCTCCGCAGTCTTTGCCATGGATATACCCTGGGATAAATTAGATGTCGTCACCTATTCTTGGCAAAAAGTTCTCGGTGGAGAAGCCCAGCACGGTGTGATTATTCTGTCACCACGGGCAGTGGCACGTTTGGAAAGTTACCAACCACCCCGCCCCCTACCGAAGTTATTCCGGATGGCACAGAAGGGTAAGTTGATTGAGGGAATTTTCAAGGGTGACACAATTAATACACCATCTATGTTATGTGTGGAAGATGCCCTAGATAGTTTGCATTGGGCAGAAAGTATTGGGGGATTGCCAGGTTTAATTGAGCGCAGTCAAGGAAATTTAGCGGCGATCGCCCAATGGGTAGAGCAGAGTGATTGGGCTGATTTCCTCGCAGAAAAGCCGGAAACCCGTTCCTGTACTTCGATTTGCCTGAAAATTACCGATAGCTGGTTTACCACCCTCACCCCCGAACAACAGGCAGATTGTGCCAAGAAAATGACTAAACTCCTGGAAAAGGAAGGGGTTGCCTATGATATCGCTCCCTATCGCTCTGCACCTCCAGGTTTACGGATTTGGGGTGGTGCGACGGTGGAAACTGCAAATATCCAAGCTCTATTACCTTGGTTAGATTGGGCATATGCTAGCGTGAAAGCTACCCTCGCTGTCCCTTCCACTACTGCTTAGAACAAAAATTAGATTCCGATGGAAGTCTGGGAAAGGTAAAAACATCAAATAATTGTAGTGCGGGCATCTTGCCCGCGTGAGCGAAAGGAAATAGTTTATGCCTACCCTTTCCCTGCAAACTTCCCTAGGATTCTGCCTCTGGTTCAATACTGCTCAAGATATTTTTAACTTTGTATTGTAAGTAATATTACAAAACCCCAACTTACTGAGAGCAAGTGGGGGTTGGGATTATTGACTGATTTACCCAGAACTGATGCTATTTTCCAAATTAGGAAGCTACAGGGTCAATACTATTAAACTCTAACTGACAGGCACGAGATACCAACTCTGAGGGTAATTTGTCGAAGCTAACTAAGGGTAAATGCTGGGGATTTTTTAACAATTCCTTAGCCAATAAAAAGCCGGCGATCGTCCAAGTTTGATATTTTCTCGCTTGCTTACCAATTAGTCTTCCTTTCTTACCATCATAGTATTCGGGCCACTCGTCACCACTTAAACGAAACAGAGCGACTTCGATAGCTTTCTCGGCTAAATTCAAACGCTTAGTTTTGACTGCCGCAGCTGCCAGCATCCACATTAAAACGGGCCAGCTACCACCATTATGATAAGACCAAGGAATATTTTTGGGGTCACAACCAGTAACTATTTTATAGTCTTGATTCTCCAGAGCAGGGAAGCAAATTTTCATTGGCATATCCCCAACTAAGTCATCCCAACGCTTCTCAATCAATGTCATAATGGCTTGGGATTGTTCCTCTGTAGCAAGGTCAGAAATAATCGCCATCAGATTTCCCAAGGAGAAAAAGCGGGTGTCTAACTGGGATGGTCCGACATTTCCCGCAAGGAAACCACCTTTGCGAGGTAGCCATTTATCTAGTTCATAGTAGGGCAAGGAATCTGCATAAATATTAAACAGGTTAACAGCTTTCACGCCGTATTCTTCACCCTTAAAGCGATAAATTGCATTCAGACGGTTAATATCTATCCAGTAGTGTTGACGAATATGACCACACAACAAAGGTAGACGTTTATCTATGGCAGTTACTATATCTTGATTTCCTTGACAAATCAGTAATTCCCCTGCGGCACGCATGGCAGCATAGAATAATACTTGAATTTCTAGGGGATGACCGTAAATACCCATACGTCGGTCAATCATACAAGCACCATCGGGAACTAGGAGCGTCGGATACATATCAAACCGATTCGCCAAGCAAAGTTCCATGATTAACCTGATACCATTTTGGAATTCAGGTTGATGTGCGAGGGAAATATCCTTAGTGGCAACCACATAGGCACGTAATAATATTAACCACCAGAGACAAGAATCTACAGGTGTCACCCTGGCGATCGCGTGTTCTCCAAAATCTGCCTCTAGAAATTCTTCACCATTTTCACTGATAACTTTAAAGCTAGCAGGAATTAAACCCCGACCAGGTTTGTAAGCATCTAATGCTTTTTCTTTAGGTTGTAACTTTAACGTTTCTTCTAGGAAGTTACGGACAATATCTGTTCTTCCTTGAATTAAAAAAAGTAAAGCAGAAGAGACAAAATCTCGAATAAAACATTGGTCATAGTTTAGTGATTCTACTGTACTATCAACAGCAGCTAAAGTTCCCACAGGAACTCCGCGATAGTAGAGAATTGATTTATCCAATGCTTCCCAAGCTTCTGTTTCAATTTTGTTATTTGTCACCAAGTCTTCTACTTGCATTGCTAGAATAACTCCTTTAAGTATATGACTTTTGGTAGATGCGCCCTACTTTATTCAGCTATCTTCATCATAACAATTAAATTTTTGTGAATAGCAAAATTATGCTTTTTTCTCACATATAATAATCATCTAATCGTCATAGAGATCACAGTTTTATTAAGATAAATTCCAGCGATTTTTGATGATATTTTTCACCTGATATTTAGAGATAAATACAATTACTGATTTTTCTCGTATCAAATATCTTTTGAGGTGAAGATGATTTTATTTAACAGTCTGATTTTTTCTGGAGCCAACAAGTATATATTTTCACAAATATTCTTGCCTTAAGTATTTTGACACGGTATTGTATCAGTAATTTTACTTAAGCACAGTATGATTACAAAGACTGTAAAATGTATTGTCACCTAACTGCGATCGGAATTTCTGACGATTTCCCAGAATATGCAACTAAGTTTTGCTTTTTCCTCATACATCTGTGAAAACTACATTCTAGCTTAGGTAATATTTCTCAAAGATGCAATTTACAAAACCATCCCTGAGAGAGTTTTTATAAATAGAAGATTAAATTCTCTCGGATGGGTGATTGCTTGGGAGTTACAGTCATAAATCCCTATGCTGTGTTACTCGGCGTGAAGAGAGTTTATAATCAACGTTAAATATGTGAACAGCGAGGAGTGAGCAGTTGTCTTCCTCCTAATCTACCTGTGACATATTCCCCTGATTGACTACATCTTTTGTGTGAGGTCATAACGCAGCAGTAGAATTAGATACTGGTTATACTCGTTTGAGTGACAAGCATCACGGAATTATCCTATAAGCTTTTATACTTTTAATTGAAACATCAACTTTTTCTTTGATTGAGACTAAGTTGAGGTTTATCACAATCTTTGTGAACTGGAAAAATATTTGTGATAGTTGATAATATTCGCATTGAGAAAAAATCAAGATTATGTTAAAAGCTTTGCAAGTGACAAATAGTCCTTCATCTGAACATATGTTGCACCTCTGGGTACAGCGTTATCGGGTGGACTTTGCCCCCTTAGCACGACAAGAAGATGCATCCTATTTATTATTGCAAGCCGCGTCAGTTGAAGGTAGAAGTTTGACGGTTAATAAATTTCAAGATAGTGTCTTAAATATTATTTGTCAAATGGCATGGATTCAGACTGGCAAGCTGTATAATTATATTTCCAATATCATAGATTTACAGGAAGCTAGAAGAATCACTCACTTTACTTTTAGAATTTATAAAAAGCTTCTAGATTGTTATCAAAAGCAAGCATTAAATTCTCATAAAACAGATAATGGCATCAATTGGGGAATTACGGCGATCGCTGACCTTGCCTATGCTCTAGAACCTATACTTATCGTTTTTCAAGAGCAACATTTAGTATCAAAAGATTGGCGCTGTCTAGGGTTTATGACAACCCAACTAAACTTTACAAATCAACTCATCATCAGTAAATTATCTCCGGTTGAAGCTGTATTATTAAAACCCTATCTAGATTTTGTGGAAGAGCAAGTTGCTATCCCCTGGCAACGTGTTTGCTCTGCGGCATCTCAGTATGAAGTGATGACACCAAAATTGAGATTAGCTCAAGAAATTATGTCTCATGCATCCGCAAATGCTCTGGTTATTTATCAGCAGCTTGTACAACTTTTACCCCACCATCAAAGTCGTAGAGGCTACTTAACAAATCCGGATATTTATCATTCCTGCTTGCGTGATTTAAATATGTTTCAAGCATATATATGTTTATGCTTATTAGAAGGGAGTCTCAAGCCTATCCAGGAAGAATTAGTACCCCTATGTACCATGGTTATGGAAAGCTTAGAAATTAAATGGGAAATGATAGAAATTTGGTGTCAATTATTGGCTCAGGAATTGCAGAGAAAAGTCAGTTCTGAGTATTTAGATTTACTACAACCCTATACTCAAGGAATGTGGCAATTATTTTTTCAACAGCGCTCACGTTTAGGATATTGATAAGGGTATTTATCTGCTACACCCTGGCAGCACTTACCTCAAATTTCCAAGCCCATGTCAAATAAATTACCCAACCTGCAAATACAACGACAGTAGCCATTTCACCAAAGGAAATTCCCACCATTCGACTCTTCAAGTCATCCCATCAACAACTGTGAGGTTTATTTGGTGCTAATCTCTGAGATATTGTGAGAGAAAGCCTCTACGTTATTTACAGACGCAATTTTAATGACTTCGGTAGAATTTCCCAAACACAAAAAAGCCAAAGCCCTCAAACCTGGTAGTCGTCGCCCTGCCAAGGAATTATGCAGTGAATGTGGATTATGTGATACATATTATGTTCACTATGTCAAGGAAGCTTGTGCATTTATTAATCAACAGTTTGATAATCTGGAAACCCAAACCCACCAACGCACCCGCGATTTAGACAACCCAGACGAGCTATATTTCGGTGTTCATCAAGAAATGATGGCAGCACGGAAAAAAGAACCGATTCCCGGCGCACAATGGACAGGTATCGTCAGTTCCTTGGCAATTGAGATGCTAAATCGGGGTATGGTAGAAGGGGTGGTATGCGTGCAAAATACCAAGGAAGATAGATTTCAACCCATGCCCGTCATTGCTCGTACCCCGGAAGAAATACTGGCAGCACGGGTAAATAAGCCAACCCTCTCCCCCAATCTTTCGATTCTCGAACAGATAGAAGAGTCGGGAATGAAACGCCTTTTAGTGATTGGTGTTGGTTGTCAAATTCAAGCTTTACGAGCAGTAGAAAAGCAATTGGGATTAGAAAAACTCTATGTTCTGGGTACTCCCTGCGTAGATAATGTTACCCGTGCTGGCTTACAAAAATTCCTCGATACCACTAGCCGATCGCCAGACACCGTTGTCTATTACGAATTCATGCAAGATTTTCGTGTCCATTTCAAACATGAAGATGGTTCGGTGGAATTGGTTCCTTTCTTCGGTTTGAATACTAAGGAACTCAAGGATGTATTTGCCCCTTCCTGTATGAGTTGCTTTGACTACGTTAATTCCTTAGCTGATATTGTTGTCGGGTACATGGGCGCTCCCTTCGGTTGGCAGTGGATTATGGTGCGTAATGATACAGGGAAGGAGATGTTGGAATTAATCAAAGACCAAATCAATACCCAACCTGTGATGTCCCAGGGAGACAGAAAAGCTGCGGTGCAACAAAGTATACCTGCCTATGATAAAGGTGTCACCCTGCCAATGTGGGCGGCAAAACTCATGGGGGTAGTGATTGAGAAAATTGGTCCCAAGGGTTTAGAATATGCGCGATTTTCCATAGATTCTCATTTCACCCGCAATTATTTATACGTAAAACGTAATTACCCGGAAAAACTGGCGGCGCATGTTCCCGAATTTGCCAAGCGGATTGTGCGGCAGTATAAATTACCAGATTAGGATTCTGATAAAGCTGTTGGCGATCGCATTGATATTGTAGTGTGGACATCTTGCCCATTTCCTAAAATTAGGGAGCGAGACGCTTCCACTACATATTTTTTACCCATCACAAATTATGCAATAGTTATGGGTGATTGGTTTTTCCTGTTGGCGATCGCCCCATTTATTCATTACTCAGTACCAGGGAGTTAACTAGGGATAACAGGGGACCTAATTGTTCTTGCCCATTCACAGCTAAGTCACTATGACAGAGATATATCCTTTCTGATACCCGTGGAAGTAAGTCGGCGATAATTGTTTCCAGGCGCTGTTGTTCTAATCTTTGTTCATCTTCCACTGTCCAGGGTTTCCCCAGTCGATGACGCAGGAAAAAAGGAGCGCCAAACAGGGTTGCAGCACCTCCCTTTGCCCAGAGGGGGGAACCGACATCCAGCCAGAAGTGCCAACGGTGGGAGCGTCTACTAGAGCGGTATTGAAAGATGGTTGCCAAGGTGACAGTGTTGCGGTTTTTCCCCAGGGGTAGCATGGGGTAGGGGTTAGCGGTGACGGTTCCCCGACGTAGAAGCTGGATAAATTCCCTTAATGTTTCCTTGGTAGATGGGTGGGCGAATTGTCGCAGTCTGGTATCAATTTCCCAGTAATGTTGGGCAGTTTCCAGTAATTCCCGTAGGGCGGCAAGTTGCTCATAGGCTAAATTACTACCGTTCCAAATAAAGCGCTGAATTGCTGAGTTGAGAACAACGATGGGGTTAGCGAGTAACCTTTGTTCTTGTTGTTTACGGATATCTTCCAACCATAAAAGAATTTGGCTGTAGGTGGTGCTGGCTGTGTAACCGAGGCGATCCCAACGTTCAAAGGCAGTTACAGGTAGAAGGTGAGGATGTTCGGGATGGGGTTTAAAACAGTAATCAGCGATTAAACCTGCTCTGACGGGATCGATGCGTAAACGGGAGGTTTCCCCCTCTGTCTCACTTCCCCCTAAGACTACCAACATCTCAGCTACGGTATCCCGGTCGAGAAGACGACCTAAACCGGGGTAAATTAAGGATAGGAGGGTAAGTAAAGCTCGAATCACGGGGGAGGTGATCAGGGGACGTTGGTCATTGAGGGATTCCAGGGTGATACCTTGTTTACTGAGGATTTCTGTCAGGGTATAGCGGGCGATCGCGTCCAAACCTGGAGCAATAATCACTATATCCTGGGGGGCTACCTGTTGGGTATTTACCCCATGGGCGATCGCCTCGGCTGTTTGCCGTAATAATTGCGCGCGGGATGTCTCTTGAATCGATTTCACCAAATCTGGGGGCAAAATTGATGTCGTAAATGATTCCCGCATTAACTCTAGGATGGGTACTGTCAATCTCCTAGCCAAGCTATTCCCAGGGGCTGGTGGTAAAATCTCCCTAGGGCAACGGCTTCCTAAACCTTCTAAGTAATTGGGATCAGCTCCCAATCCCAAACGCACTACCCCTTCAGGATTAAAGCTAAATATTCCCACCCCACCCCGCTCAAGAAGCAGCTCTAACAAGTCTCTAGTCACCGCCGGATAATCTTGTACATCATCGGCAACTACACCCTGATATCGTCGCAGCAGACTCTCCTGATACTGGGTATTTTTTAAGAGATTTTGATAATACAACTCAGTAATTATCCCGTAGCTGAGAAATCCCCTTTCTAAGCACCAAGTTCGCCAACCTAGGAGTAAATCAACCAAAAACTCTGGCTCTAAATTGGGGTTGTCTTCATCCTGGGGTAAAGCAGTTGTTAAAATTTTCCCAATCTCATCCCCAGCTGTGCCACTATAGGCAGCTAGTTGAAATAAATCTAATATCCTGCGGACTAACCGTGACTCATTCACTCCTGCCCGTCGCAGGATATCATCATCTAAGTGGGGATGCCAAAGCTCAGTAGCCAATTCTTGCTCTGTTTCTGGACGTAAACGTACAGGGAACTGGGCTTTTAAAGATAATAACTCGACTAAAAGGGGCCAAAATAAAATGACTTCATCCTGAAAAAATCCTAGGGGAGTTTTACATCTAGCTGGATATTTACCAGTACCTGCGGTGACAATTCGATCAGCGAGTTCTCGTCGATTATCATCATTGGCTGCCAAAACTAGCAAACTGAGTTCTGTATGCTCTATTTGTAAGTGATGGGATGGAGGTTGTGTAAATTTCTCTGAGACAATATTTGGTTGTGAAGTGTTTATTCGATAGAATGATTGATGATTTTGCCCGACCTTGATTAAGTTGGTGATCTCTTGCACTAAGCGAGTAGTTTTACCACTATGGCTAGAGCCAACAATCCAAAGAGAATGACAATACACAGCTGTCTCCTCGTGAATTTGTTAAGATACTTCGTAAATTAAGTTTAGGTAAAAAATACCCCCTAAGGCTGGATGCTTGCCTGCAATGAATAATTTGGGATTTGGTCAGAAAATTTACTCATTCCTGGTGTCTGCTTATAAATGGTACCTATGGACACCTGAACGTTCTGTAGAAGCAGCTTATCAAGCAGCATTAAAAATCAAAGCTTTAGAAGATGAGCATTTCCAGGGGAATCAGATTAGTTTCGAGAATACGAGTTACAGTAGTAGTATATTAGATTATTTTGAGACAGATTTACAAAAGCATTTGAAGACGGTGAGAATGCGATTGACAGAGTTTCAATCTAGCCGTTTTTTTCTCAACGAATCTAATCAGGAAACCGCAGCTAAATATGGTGTACAGTACTCCTCAGAAGCGGTGATTTTAGAAAAGCTGAAAATAATTGATGACATCACAGCGAAATATACAAGGCTAAAGATCGATGATATTTCTGAGCCTCAAATAAAGAAAAATAGTCAGGCGATAGTCCCTTTAAATAATAACATTAAACAGGCGAATAATAAAGATATCAGTAAAGCGAATACAACGGGTGTACTACCGCGTTCTATTTTTAATACTTTCAGTCGTCTGCAAATAGAATTAGACCCCAAGTCAGAGGAAGATATTGTCAGAAATTTTCGCAAGTCCCAACGACGCACCTTAATTTCTGTGAGATTTCTGCTGTTATTAATTATCGTTCCGACTCTGACTCACCAGATATCGAAAACTTTTCTTGTGGGTCCGATAATTAATCATGTGAGACATTCGGAACAGGTGTCAATATTTATCAATCAGGAGATGGAAGAGGAAGCACTAGAAGAGCTACAAAGATTTGAAGAAAGAATCAAGTTTGAAAATATTATTGGCATGTTAGCACCGATTTCTCCAGAACAGATGGAGGTGAAAGTGAAGGAGAAAGCTGAGGAGATTGCTACGGAATATAGAAGGGAAAGTGCCAACGCGATTAAAAATGTGTTTGCGGATATTTGTTCGGTGATTGCTTTTGTAATTCTCCTCATTGCCAGTAAGCGGGAGATTGTCATCCTCAAGGATTTCTTTGACCATATTGTGTATGGTTTAAGTGATAGTGCCAAAGCATTTATTATTATATTATTTACAGATGTGTTCGTAGGTTTTCACTCTCCCCATGGTTGGGAGGTAATTCTTGAAGGGTTATCTCGTCATTGGGGATTGCCAGCAAATCATGATTTTATTTTCTTATTTATTGCGACTTTCCCCGTAATTCTCGATACAATTTTCAAATATTGGATTTTCCGCTATTTAAATCGGATTTCACCCTCCGCAGTCGCCACATATCACAACATGAATGAGTAACTATGAAACTACTACAAAAAACTCTTAGAAGTAGTTTAGTTGCTTTTCCCTTAGCATTTGTGATCGTGATTGCCCTAGGGCAAAAATTCAGCAATAGAGAATTAAGTCCAGTACAATGTCAATTGCGACGTTGGTATATCCCGACATCTATAGAAAAAAAGCCGAATCTTCCCTTAGTCAATTTAACAAAATCACCCTTTCCCTGTTGTGCGGGGGATAATTCTTGTTTTGATCAGCAGTTATGGGGAGAAAATCAGCAAGGTGCAGACAAAAAAGCTTTATTAATTTCCTTAGAACAGAGTTTAAAGTATTTACAAACAGATAGAGCTGGCAAAACCTATGCAAATTACCCTATCAAAGAAATTACCCGACAGCGTGTCATTAATAGCTTAACCAGATTTCGTCAATTATTAATCAAATCCAAATCTGCGGCAGAATTAAACGCTGCTGTCAGTCGAGAATTTGTATTCTATCAATCTGTAGGTAAGGATAATCAAGGTACAGTTTTATTTACTGCTTATTACGAACCCCTATACCTTGCTAGTCGTGTACCAACTCAGGAATTTCGCTATCCGATTTATCGTGTTCCTCAGGATTTTAAATCTTGGCAACGACCACACCCAACTCGTTTAGAATTAGAAGGTGCCGACGCTTTGCAAGCTAGTCAGGGAAAATTACGAGGTACAGAATTATTTTGGTTGCGCGATCGCCTGGAAGCTTATATGATTCATATCCAGGGTTCCGCACGTTTACAGCTCACCGATGGTACCCAGACTACCGTCGGTTATGCAGCTAGTACAGCCTATAATTATCGAAGTATTGGGCGAGAATTGGGCAATGATGGTAAGTTACCCCTAGGGATGATTACTATGCCCCTAATTATCGAATATTTTCAAAAACATCCCCAGGATTTAAATATTTATATCCCCCGCGATCGCAGTTTTGTCTTTTTCCAAGAAAATTACGGCAACCCCGCAACAGGTTCTATTAGCGTTCCATTAACTAGCGATCGCTCCATCGCTACAGATAAGTCTCTCATGCCTCCCGGCGCTTTGGCTCTCATCCGCGCAAATTTTCCCTTTTCCCTACCCCAGGGAGCAATGGAACATCGGGTTGTCAGTCGCTACGTTTTAGACCAAGATACAGGGGGAGCAATTAAGGGAGCAGGTAGGGTAGATTACTTTGTCGGTACAGGAAAAATTGCTGGCGATCGCGCTGGTGTTACAGTCAGCAATGGACAGTTATACTATCTACTACTGAAGTAACCAGGTTCTCTGAGTCTCTGCTCAACTTATTCAGTTTATCCACGGAAAAATCTTTACAAGAAATTAATAATTCTCATAGAAAATTTACGGTGATTTGAAATTATCTAGATTAAACAGTTATAAGATTAGAACTAGTTAGTTATACCCTTAATAACAAACTATTCATCACTGATATGTAAAATTATCCTTGCACACCATGTTCACAGTCGCAGACTCTAAAAACTGGCTAGAAGCAAGCCGTTATAGTAGTCGAGGGAGTGCGTACCTATTCGCTCCAATGGTCAACTTCAACATTATGGCTGAAGTTGGTGACGCACCGCCCTAGTGTGCAAGTATTTAATTAAGATTTAACAAGTAATTTCCTATTTCTGGTAGTAGTACAATTTAGTTCTGCACCTTGATATTGCATAGATAAACCTTGTCCATAATCAAAAGTGGAGTTTTGTCATTGCGCCCTAAGGAAGCAATATCTGGAGTTACAAAGTTCTCAAAATAGAAGAGATTTAGATTTCCATCAGTTAATAGCTTATAGATAAGTATATCTCTGGTTCCATCGAGGGAATCAGACTTTATCTTCCTTGCCGCAGGATAACACACCACGAAATCAGTCATCAAGTTATCAGCCAAACTAGATAACTTATCACTGCTGACAGATGGAGACTCTACATTTCCGAAAATAGAATCAGTTTATTTTGCTTATAAATGCTACGAAAAACTGTGAGCAAATAATCCTGACAACATACAAAAATTACCAGTTAAAATATAATTGGACATGCGTCATCAAACAACTATTCTCCACAAAATAAAACGTTTAACAGAGGTTTTATTAACTAACTTATTGGGTGAAATTCCAGCTATTTTCATGGGGACAATAATTAGAAATATTGCCTATAAATTTATTTTTCCCCAGGTTGGCAAAATAGTTTATATCCAAAATGGAGTAGAATTTTTAGGTTGTCGTTGCATTCGACTAGGGAATTATGTGCGTGTCCATCGAGGAACACATATTAATGCTACTGGTCATCAAGATAATCTGATTGACTTCGCAGATGGTGTACAATTACAGCAAGGTGTGAATATCAAAGCTTTAAATAATACTCGCATATTTATAGATGAAGATACCTATCTTGGTTCCTATGTTTGTCTGGCTGGACCAGGAAATATCACCATTGGTAAATACTGTTTAATTGCAGCTAATTCTGGCATATTTGCAAATAATCATATCTTCACCGACCCCACAAAAACTATCGATTCCCAAGGAGTGACTCGCGCAGGAATTGTAATTGAAGATGACTGTTGGTTAGGACATGGAGTCACCGTCTTAGATGGAGTCACTATTGGTAAGGGAAGTGTGATTGGTGCAGGTTCTGTTGTGACTAAAAATATCCCTCCCTATTCGGTTGCAGTTGGTGTACCTGCGCGAGTTATTAGAAGTCGTAATAGCAATGAAGTAGTCAAGTTAGATATCAACTCAGTGGCAAGTGAATCTCAATACTTTTGATGAATTTCTCAAGGAATATTGGGCATTTGCATATATATTTGACAAGGCAAAAAAATGAATCCAAATAGTCTTGATTTAACGAATTTCAGTGAATGGACGGAATGGCATTTAACACCGAGGGGATGGGAACGAGGAAGTACAAAAGATGCAAGTTCTATAAGTATGACTGATGTGGCAATTCCTAGAGATAGAGTTATCACTTGCATATATTACGAGAGTGTGAACGTGAATTCTATTTGGATACAAAAACGTGTGAGTGAGGTGTGGCGAAATTCTGATGTGAATTTAGTAACAGCAATGCTAGATAAATTTGGTAATTGTCCTGAGTCTATGTAACTTTGATACAGATTCTAGTAGGGATATTTGGTGAGAGAACAACTCGATAGACTATCTATTCTTTCATGCACCAATCAGCATCTATGCCATGAGGTTTATTCCCATGTTTATCAATATCAGTGGAAATTGAAATCATGAATCAAATACCAGAAACATCACCCAAAAGATTACGATTACATTATTTAGATGGGTTAAGGGGAATCGCTGCTCTGTATGTTGTCCTTGTTCATATAGAACCAGAAATAGCCGGGAAATCATCACAGTTCTGGCTAGTTTTTGATAAAATTCTCAGATATGGAGCCTTTTCAGTAGTTATTTTCATTGTTTTATCTGGCTATGTCTTAATGTTGCCAGTATCCCGTTCTCAAGATGGTCATATCTCTGGGACTTTAGTTGATTATATTAAACGGCGATCGCGGCGCATCTTACCACCCTATTATGCTGCCCTATTTCTTTCCTTACTCCTAGCATTTATCATCCTCGGTTTAGAACAATTTACCAGCTTTAAATGGGACGAAATTGCCGGAAAAGGAGCATTTTCCCCTCGCTTCACATTCATTGATGTCATTTCCCACCTCTTCCTAGTTCATAACCTCAGTTCCACTACCCACATGACAATCAACCCACCGATGTGGAGTGTGGCAACCGAGTGGCAGATGTATTTCATCTTTCCCTTTGTTCTCTTACCAATTTGGCGACGTTTTGGTTTAATTAGAACAGTCATCGCTGCATTTGTCATCGGTTTAGCACCGGTATACCTATTTAATGGATTACTAGAATCCGCTTCACCTTGGTTTTTAGGTATCTTTGCTCTCGGAATGGTAGCATCGGAAATCGGATTTTCTCAAAAACCACAATTAGTCAGTATGAGGAAACACCTACCCTGGGGGTGGTTAACTATTACCATGACAATAGTTGGTTTTCTTACAGAGTGGCAGAAATTTGCTTTACCCATTTGGATTGGTCAAAGTTTTTTGGGTGCAGCTGGTGGTTGTCTATTTATTTACTGCACCAAGATAATAGTGGAAGGTAAAAAACAGCCATTTCTATTGCAGCTACTAGAACATCCTCAGATAGTTACCCTCGGTACGATTTCCTATAGCTTATACCTCACCCATGGTCCCGTTTTAGTATTACTCCGCTACTGGTTGTTTCACCTGAATTTATCTGCGGATGTGTTCGCTATCCTATCCTTTACTTTAGGTGTCTTTGTCTCCCTATTAGTTGCCTATCCCTTCCATGTACTATTTGAGCGCCCTTTCATGTCTGCGTTCATCAAAAAAAGCTAAGAGCGCCATAAATCGTCAACAGAGACGAAATTATAACCTTGTTGCAACAGACGTGGGATAAGGATTTCCGCAGTTGCAGCAACATCTTGTCCACCAAACATTCCATCGTGCAAAACTATCAAAGAACCACCTGTAACTTGCTGCATCACCCGATTCACAGCCACCTCAACCCCCGGACGTACCCAGTCTTCCGGAACTACACTCCACATCACAGGTCGATAGTTCCACTCATTTAGAAGTTTCAGAGTCTGGGGAGTAAATAATCCGTTGGGTGGACGCACATCTCTGACTTGAGAAGGGTGCAAATTGCAACTATGATAGATAGCTTCCTGGGTTCTGAGTAAGCTTTCCTGTAATTCCTGGGAAGAGAGCAAGGGAAAATTCTGATGATCGTAACCGTGTAATCCAATCCAATGTTGGCGATCGCTCACCTCCCGCGCAATTTCTGGATAACGTTGCACCCATAACCCTAACCAAAAAAAACTAGCTGTGACTTGATATTTATCTAATACCTGCAATAGTTGTGCTGTGTATTGCGGATGGGGACCATCATCAAAAGACAAGGCAATATCACAGGAATTCCGATTCCCACCCCACAGACACCCCGGAAAAGTCGGAGCCAGCAAACGATAAATTATTGGATATGCCGAGGCAAACTGGATTTTCATCATATATTTCAGTTATCAGATTTTTTCTTTCCCCTCAAAATATTAGCTCTAAGCATTGCTATCACTAGATTTACGCGATTTCTCAGGTGATTTTTTTTACGATAATTGTAAAGAAATGTAAACTTTGCCGATGGTTTTGCATAAAAGGTTCAACCCGAACGGAATAAATAGTAGAGCCGATGGAAAACACAACGAAACAAGGTTTGACAAAGGTTCACAACTTACCTAGTTACGCATTCAACTTACATCAACAAGGAAAGGACAAAATGGCTAATATTTACGGCAACAACTACGCTAACAACCTCTACGGAACCTACTACGCAGACAATATTTATGGTTACGGTGGCAATGACTACATCTCTGCTGGTAGTGGCAACGACTGGGTAGATGGTGGTACAGGTAATGATACCATCTACGGTGGTGCTGGTAACGATACCCTCTACGGTTGGTATGGTAATGACTACCTGAATGGTGGAGATGGTAATGACTACCTGAATGGTGGAGATGGTAACGACTACCTAGATGGTTGGACTGGTAACGATGTTATCTATGGTGGAGATGGTAACGACACCCTCTATGGTTACACTGGAAACGACTATCTCAGTGGTGGATATAATAACGACAAACTGTATGGTGAAAGTGGAAATGACACCTTGGTAGGTGGTTATGGTTACGATACCCTAGTTGGTGGCTCTGGTGCAGACAAATTCGTCTTCAACAACAAGTTTGAAGGTGTTGATGTCATCAAAGACTTTGACTGGAAGACTGATGGGGATAAAATCCAAGTTTCCAAATACGGTTTTGGTGCTACTTCTCTCAACCAGTTCCATTACAATAGTAGCAATGGTGCGTTGTCTTTCCAAGGTACTACCTTTGCCATCATCGAAAACAAACCTTCTGGTTTCAACGTGAATTACGACCTACAATTAGTCTAAGAAAATGGAGCTATCAGTTAACAGTTACCATCTGAATTAAAATCACTTATGGCTGTTAACTATTGCTGATTTAGTGATTTCATCTTCCTGACAGAAAAATATCTGTTTGCAAGAGGTGTAATCCATAGGAAATATTCATAGATTTGGGAGTTAGGAAAGTGGGTATTTTGCTCACTTTCTTTTTATTTAAATAATACTTTTAAGAGAATATTTAAGCTATCTATTCTGATTTCCTAAGTATCAGGATTATGTTGATTGTAGAGGTCAAATATTGCTATAGCGGTTACCGTTCAGGTGAATTATTGTACATCTTCTGTCTGTGTGGTTTTACATGGTTTCTCTTCAAAAAATATAAGGAAATATTTTTACTAATAATTTTGCGTAAAACTTTCAAGTCAAAGGGAATAAATAGTATAGGTGATCAGCCAAAAGAAAATAATATTTTCTAGCGGTTCATCAATTACCTAACTACATATTAAAATTACATCTACCAGGAAAGGAAAAATGACTAATATTTATGGTGACAACTATGATAACGATCTCTCCGGAGATTACAGCTCAGACAAAATTTATGGTTTGGGTGGCAATGACTATATTCAGGCTGGTCATGGGAGCGATACTGTTTATGGTGGTACTGGTAACGATACCCTGATAGGTTGGTTAGGTGATGACTACCTCTATGGTGAAGATGGTAACGACAAACTGTATGGTGGAGAAGGTTATGATATTCTCTATGGTGGTAATGGCAAAGATACTCTTTATGGTGGTAATGGCAACGATACTCTTTATGGTGGTAATGGTGACGACTATCTAGATGGTGATAGTGGTAGTGACTACATCAGTGGTGGTAATGGTAAGGATATTCTCTATGGTGGAGATTATAACAGCCTATATGGTGAAAGTGGAAATGATACCCTAGTTGGTGGTGCTGGTGCAGACAAATTCGTCTTCAACAACAAGTATGAAGGTGTTGATGTCATCAAAGACTTCAGTTGGAAAGAAGGTGACAAAATCCAAGTTTCCAAATACGGTTTTGGTGCTACTTCTCTCAACCAGTTCCATTACAACAGCAGCAATGGTGCGTTATCTTACCAAGGTACTACCTTTGCTATCATCGAAAACAAACCTTCTGGTTTCAACGTTGGTTTAGACCTACAATTCGTCTAAGAAAATGGAGCTATCAGTTAACAGTTACCATCTGAATTAAAATCACTTATGGCTGTTAACTATTGCTGATTTAGTGATTTCATCTTCCTTACAGAAAAATATCTGTTTGCAAGATGTGTAATCAATAGGAAATATTCATAGATTTGGGAGTTAGGAAAGTGGGTATGATATTCGCTTTCCTTTTATCATTCAGAAGTATTCAATAGCCAGGTTTTATTAGGAGTGCCAAGTTAACAATTACCAGATTGCTCGCAAGCTCCAATACTTACCCAACTACTAGAACCATCCACCCAATGTTCTTTCTTCCAAATGGGTGCATTATGTTTGAGAGTATCAATTGCATATTGACAAGCAGCAAAAGCTTCCCCACGATGGGGACAACCGACGGCAACTAAAACACTAATTTCCCCGATAGGTAAATGTCCGATGCGATGGTGAATCACTACACGGTTTACCTGTTGCCATTTCTCCCGTATTTCGGCAGCAATTTGGTAAAACACCCGTAAAGCCATCGGTTCATAGGCTTGATATTCTAAAGAAATAACTGCTTTTCCATCGGTTTGGTTGCGAACGGTGCCACTCATTACCACCACAGCACCGTTGCCGGGGTCGTTGGCTTTAGCGTAAATTTCTTCTAGAGATAGGGGTGCAAAACTAATGGCAAAACTATCTTCTACTCTGGGTTTAATCCTAGATGTGACTGTATTTATCATTACCTGGCTATAAGTGGGGCAAGGGTAAGAGACTTTCAAATAAAAAAAATAACTAATCGCTGTGTAAGCAGGGGAGCAGGGGGAATCAGAAAATCAAATCTGAATAAATTGGATATAGCGTTTCTCATTCTAGTGAGGTATAGAAGAACCCCTCCCCAGCCCTCCGCGAAATCGGTGAGGGTGCCCGATAGGGCGGGTGGGGTTGTATTTCATCTGATTGGGAAACGCTGTAATGTCTTTTCTGGAAGTCTCTAAGAGGCAAGGGGGGCAGGATAAATGCTTGATTCATTGATGGTGGTGGAATATAAGTTCATCATAGTTACTTAAGAGATTGATTAAAAGTCAAAAATACAGAAAATTATCAATTAAGAAGTAAAAATATTACATCTGTTCACACGGTGTTGATTATTTTGATTAACTATATATTACTAAGTTTTACTTTTTTTATCGGCGATTATCTCCGTATAAAAAAGTTGTTAATCACTACGTAAAAAAATATTCAATTAAGTATTCTTACTTATTTTGATTGATTAATTGATCATCTTCCTTAAGGTATATTACTATAATAGGAGTTACAAAAATATCTATCAATACTTTTTTATGTATCCATCAGCAGTTGATGCTGTGACTAGATGCTGTCAAAACAGAAACAGCCAAATAGTCAATATAGATAGGATGGATAGCACAGAGGTATGGTACTGAGCAAAAGATTTTTCATTGCTTATTTGATTGCACCTTTTATATTCCCTGGGGTAGGGAAAATTTCCGAAATATTATTCATCAGGCTGTCATAAAAATGATAGAAGGGAAAAACATATATGATAAATTCTTCAGTCTTTAAGGAGGCGAAGAGACTAGAGGTACTCCATAACTATCAGATTCTCGATACTTTGCCCGAACAAGCATTTGATGATTTGGCATTTCTGGCAGCACAGGTATGTCGTGTACCCATATCTTTAATTAATTTAGTTGATCGCGATCGCCAGTGGTTTAAGGCAAAGGTGGGGATAGATATCCCAGAAATGCCCCGTGATATAGGATTTTGTCCTATTTGTGTCGAGAATGGAGAAATACTTATAATTTCTGATACCCTATCCCATGAGCAATATCGTCAATCACCTGTAGTGGTTGGGGAACCCTATGTCAGGTTTTATGCAGGTATCCCAATTATGGCTGTGACGGGAGAAATTCTGGGAACTTTGTGTGTTGTAGATCAAAAACCACGTCAAATCACAACAGAGCAGTTAGCATCTCTGCAAGCGATTAGTCGATTAATTAGTAAACAGTTAGAAATTCGCCGGAATTTAGCAGAAATAGTCAAAATTAAGCAGGAATATCAAGAAACAGCAACATCTCTCCAGCAAAGTGAATCAACCCTGCGGAGCTTTTTTAATAGTTCACCCATCATGATGGGGGTAGTTGAGTTAAAAAATAACGATATTTTACATTTATCTGATAATCCAGCCAGCGCTAAGTTTTTTGGTTTCACTCCCAAAACTATGGAAAATCGTCTGGCGAGTGAGATGGGAATTTTACCGGAATATTTACAACAGTGGATTCAGTATTATCTCCAGGCAGAAGCAACCCAATCCCCGGTACATTTTGAATATAACCATACCACCCCCCAAGGACAAAAGTATTTGCGGGCAACCGTGGCATCAATCCATGGGGAAAAAACCTCACATCCCCGTCGTTTTGCCTATATTGTGGAAGATATTACACCTCAAAAACAGTTAGAAAAGCAATTTTTACGCGCCCAAAGAATGGAAAGTATTGGCACATTAGCCAGTGGGATTGCCCATGATTTAAATAATGTGCTGTCACCGATTTTAATGTCAGTACAACTATTAAAAGCAAAATGTGAAAATGAGGGCGATCGCCAGATACTTGCCATCGCAGAAAATAATGCGAAGCGTGGAGCGAATCTTGTCAAGCAAGTTTTATCCTTTGCCAGGGGAATTGAGGGGGAACACACTTATATATCCGTCAAAAACTTGATTGCAGAAATGCAACAAATTATCACCCAAACATTTCCCAAATCTATCACCCTGAACGCAGAAATTCCCGTTGAGACTGCACAAGTTTGTGGTGACAGCACCCAGTTACATCAAGTATTAATGAATCTGTGTTTGAATGCCCGTGATGCAATGCCAAATGGTGGCATATTAGACCTATCCGCAGATAATATTTTCATTGATGAGAACTATGCAAAAATGCATCTTGATGCCCAAGCTGGAAACTACGTTATAATTACCGTAGCTGATAATGGTATCGGGATTAAAAATGAACTCCTAGATAGAATCTTTGAACCATTTTTTACCACCAAAGAATTTGGCAAAGGTACAGGATTAGGACTATCTACAGTCATGGGAATTATTAAAGGGCATGGAGGATTTATCACCGTTAAAAGTACTCTGGGAAAAGGCACAACATTTCAAATTTTTCTCCCAACAGAATTCCGAAAAAGTATCCCCATCTCCGAAGAATTAGATACCTATGATGGATATGGAAAATTTATTCTGGTGATTGATGATGAACCAGCCATTCGAGAAATTACAGCCAAATCTTTAGAAAATTATAACTACCAAGTTTTAACAGCTTGTGACGGAATTGAAGCCGTGGCTCTTTATGCCCAATATAAAGATAAAATTAATTTAGCCATCGTCGATATGATGATGCCTAACATGGATGGAACAAGCACAATTACGACTCTCCATCGCATGAACCCTCAACTACCGATTGTCGCCGTCAGTGGAACCAGTCAAAAACTTTCCCTAGAAGCAAATTCCGCCTATACTGTTTTTTTACCGAAACCCTACACAACCCATGAATTGGTGAAGATATTAAGTCGCTTAGTAGGTAATGGGTAATGTCTCTCTATTCCCTGTCACCCTTCCTCAGAAAAGCTATGAGCAATCTAATTCTGGTTGTAGATGATGATGTGTTGCTGCGCACACAAATGAGTCAGTTATTAACAGCTACAGGGTATCAAGTGGCTGAAGCTAGTAACGGAGTTGAAGCTTTATCTTTGTATACTCAGTTACAGCCAGATATGTTGCTGCTCAATGCTCAAATTCCAGAAATAGATGGTTTCCAAGTCTGTGAACAGGTGCGATCGCTACCCGGTGGACAGGAAATACCAGTATTAATTATTACGGGGATGTATGACCAAGCAGCCATCGAAAAAGCCTTTGCCGTGGGAGCAACGGACTTTATCATCAAACCGATTCAATGGCAGGTATTAGCGCAACGGGCAGGGAGATTGCTCAATAGCAGTCAAATGATGAAAGAACTGCAAAAACAAAATCGGCGATCGCAACTATTTGCCGACATCACCCTGAAAATTCGTCAATCCCTACAAATAGATGAAACCCTGCAAACCAGCGTCACGGAAGTGCAAAAGCTGTTGCAAGCTGACCGGGTAGTAATTTTACGGATGCGAAGTGACTTCTCTGTCACCGTGGTCAAAGAAGCCGTAATTCCAGGAACCATGGAAATTCTGGGAAGAAATATTATCGATCCCTGCTTTCAAGAATGCTACATCGAAAAGTATCGCCAAGGACACATCAGTGCCATCGATGACATTTATACAGCAAATATTCAACCCTGCCATATCGCCTTTCTGCAACAATTTGGTGTTCGAGCTAACTTAGTAGTCCCCATCATCCTGCAAAATCAACTTTGGGGATTATTAATCGCCCACCAATGTCGCAATACCCGTCATTGGACAGAATGGGAAACAGAGCTACTCAAGCAATTAGCCGATCAAATGGGTATTGCCCTTGCCCAAGGCAAGCTTTTAGAGCAGGAAACCCGACAACGGCAAGAACTGATACGCTCTAATCAAGAACTCCAGGAATTTGCTTTTATTGCCTCCCACGACTTACAGGAGCCCCTACGGAAAATTAAAACCTTTGGCGATCGCCTAAAAGCTAATTGTGGCGATACCCTCTCACCCCAAGGTAAAGACTACCTCGACAGAATGCAAAATGCTGCCCGCAGAATGCAGATTCTCATCGATGACTTATTAGCCCTCTCCCGCGTCACCACTAGAGCACAACCATTTATACCAGTACATCTGGCTGACATTGCTCAAGAAGTTATTTCCGACTTAGAAATTACGATTCAGCAAAATAACGCCCAAATCACAGTCGGAGAACTTCCCACCATCGATGCCGATCCCCTACAAATGCGGCAGTTATTCCAAAATCTCATCGTCAATGCTTTAAAATTTCACCACCCCCAGATTTCACCCCACATCAAAATTCAGAGTCAAATCCAATCCACCCCCGTAGATACTATTGCTAACCATCCTGAATATTGGCAAATCCACGTCATAGATAATGGTATTGGTTTTGAGGAAAAATATTTAGACCGTATTTTCAACGTTTTTCAACGTTTACATGGTCGCAGTGAATACGAAGGTACTGGTATCGGTTTAGCTATTTGCCGCAAAATCATAGAAATCCACAAGGGTGCTATTACAGCTATCAGTCAACCCGGAAAAGGGGCAACATTTATCATTACCTTACCTAAACACCATCGTTGAAACTATTACTCTATCAGGGGTCAGGAAGTAGGGAGTAATGAGTAATCAGTAATCAGGAGTGACGGGATTTTAAACCCAAAATATCTGGGAATCAGGGAAAATTTATTTCTGTTTGCCACCACCCATTACCTATTTACCCCTAAAAGGTTTATGATACCTGCATATGAAATTGCTGATTTTACAACTAATCACTCATATTTGTTGCAATTTAATAATAAATTAATCCCATAGGCTGCACAAAGGAGAAAATTCAGAGTGAAGGGTCGGCAAACAACGATTACTATTTTGATGGCTGATGATGATGACGATGATTGTATGTTGGCTAGGGAGGCTTTAACAGAAAGTCATCTCCCCAATCATCTGCATATCGTCAAAGATGGAGAGGAGTTAATGGACTACTTGTATCAGCGTGGTCGGTATACTGATGCCAACATCTCACCTCGTCCTGGTTTGATATTACTAGATTTAAATATGCCTAAAAAAGATGGTAGAGAAGCACTCAGGGAAATTAAAGCCCATCCCCAACTGCGGAAAATTCCTGTGATAGTTTTAACCACATCCAAGGCAGAGGAAGATATTCTGCGTACCTATGATTTGGGCGCAAACTCTTTTATCATCAAGCCAGTCACCTTTGCTGCCTTAGTTGAAGTGATTAAAACTATTGGCAAATACTGGTTTGAAATCGTTGAACTGCCACTATAAATACTGGGAGGCAGCAATGCAGAACCACCCCATCAGAGTTTTACTCATAGATGATGACGAGGATGACTATATCCTCACCCGTGATTGGATGGAAGAGTTTCAGGTGATTAATTGTCATCTGACATGGGTGAGTAATTATCAAGCAGCACGGGAAACCATTGCCAATCAAAATTATGATGTCTATTTGATAGATTACCGCTTAGGTGAAGGTAATGGCTTGGAATTGCTGCGAGAAGCCATGAGTCATGCGGTTTCTGCTCCAATTATTTTACTCACCGGGCAAGGTGACAAATCGATTGATATTGAAGCTATGAAAGCTGGTGCCGCAGATTATTTAGAAAAAAGTCAATTGACTGCACCTTTGCTAGAACGCTCTATGCGCTATGCTTTGGAACGTAAACAAACAGAGCAAAAAATTCGTCAACAAGCTGCGTTATTGAATGTTGCCACCGATGCAATTTTTGTCCAAGATTTAGGCAATCAAATTCTCTTTTGGAATAATGCCGCCGAAAAACTCTATGGTTGGAGTAAGGAAGAGGCAATAGGCAAAACCACCTTTGAACTTTGGCAAGAAAAAAATCTCTCTTTATTACCTGATGCTTTACAGCAATTAATGCAAGATGGTAGTTGGAAAGGAGAAATTTCCCAAACTACAAAGTCGGGGAAAAATATTACCGTCGAAAGTCGTTGGACTTTGGTACGAGAATTTGACCAAAAATCCCAGGCTATTTTAGTCGTTAATAGTGATATTACCCATAAAAAACAACTGGAATCTCAGTTTTTACGTGCCCAAAGATTAGAAAGCATCGGGACTTTAGCCAGTGGGATTGCCCACGATTTAAATAATGTTCTAGCTCCGATTTTAATGACTGCTCAGTTACTAGAATCACAATTAAAAGATGAGCGGAGTCAGAGGTTGTTATCAATCCTGATTAATAATGCCAAACGGGGAGCCAATTTAGTCAAACAAGTATTATCTTTTACTAGGGGAGTTGAGGGCGATCGCACGCTGTTACAACTCAAACATTTAATCGTCGAAATTCAACAAGTTATCAAAGAAACTTTCCCCAAAAGCATTGACGTTGGGGTACTGATGCCAGATGATCTCTGGACAGTATCTGCTGATGCTACCCAATTACACCAAGTCTTGATGAATTTGTGTGTGAATGCTCGTGATGCTATGCCAAATGGCGGACGTTTGAGCATTTGCGTGGAAAATTTCATCATCGATGAAAACTACGCTAAAATGCATCTGGATGCTCGCGTCGGTAACTACATCATCATTAAAGTTAGCGATACGGGTATGGGTATTACTGCGGAAAATCTCGACCGCATTTTTGAACCTTTTTTTACTACCAAAGAACTTGGTAAAGGGACTGGCTTGGGTTTATCTACTGTCATTGGTATTATTAAAAGTCACGGTGGTTTTGTGAACGTCAACAGCGAACTGAATAAAGGTAGTGAGTTTAAAGTATATTTGCCTGCACAACAAATTCCAGAAATCCTAGGAGATATCGATCAGGAATTACCCACAGGTAACGGCGAATTAATTTTAGTGGTAGATGATGAAGATTCTATCCGTGATGTCACCAAAACATCCTTGGAAACCTATAATTACCAAGCAATTACAGCTTGTGACGGAATTGAGGCGATCGCCCTCTACGCAGAATACCGCGATCGTATCTCTGTTGTACTCACGGATATGCTCATGCCTTCCATGGACGGTATCACAACTATCCGCACTCTGCAAAAAATCAACCCTGGGGTGAAAATTATTGCCGTTAGTGGACTCAGCGCTAGTGATAAAGTTAATGCTGCCACTGATATCGGAGTCAAAGCATTTCTCTGTAAACCCTACACAGCGAAACAACTACTACAAACTATTAGTAATGTCAAGAATAATTAGCAATTAATGGGAAGAATTTTTGGCGATAGAGCTACGCTCCGCCGATAGGGCGATCGCCTGCTTTCTCCAGAGCTTGACAGGTTGCAATTTTCTGTATAAAACTGATGCCTTCTAAATAAGTGCGATGGCGATCGCATCTAATTAGATAGGACAATATTTGTGGTATCACGCACCCAGAAGATAATGATAAAAATCAGAAAAACAACAATATTTATCCTGAGTTTGTGTTCATTCTTGTTTATTCCAGAGTCCCTAGCTCAAAATAAAATCAAAGTGATGCCCCTAGGAGATTCTATTTGTGAAGATAATCAACCATTTTTGCGGCAGCAAGTAACCCAGGAAAAGTTACAAATTAACTGGGTAGGGAGTAAGAAAAATTCAGCATTGGCAGATCCAGAACATGAATGTCACGGTGGTTGGTCAGCCGCTCAGGTGTTAGGATTACCAGGGACGAAAATGCCTTGTTGGGAAGGTAAAAGCCCAGGAAATGTTTCCCAATGGGTGAAAGCAACAAAACCCGATGTGGTGTTAATGATGTTGGGGAGCAATGATTTTTTTGCAGACAATTGTCGGGGTGAACAAACCTCAAATACTTTAAAGACTTCTCTAGAAAAAATAGTCGATGAAATCTATAAAAATTCTCCTGGAGTGCATATAGCGATCGCCTCCCTTTCTCCCTTCAATTGGCAAGGAGGAAAGGAATCACAACAGTCGATAAATCTCTATATCCAGCAAATGGTGAAACAACGGCAACAACAAGGGCAGAAAATTTCCTTTGTGGATATTCATAACTCAGTTCCCCAGAATGGTTTTAAAGCAGATAATCTCCATTTGAATGATATTGGGAATCAGGCGATCGCCAAAACCTGGATACAAGCACTGAAAAAAATTTAGGAGCAGGAAGACATGGCAAAAATCTGCAACAATATGGAAGCAAGACATCGGAGTTAATGATGAATCCTCCCCAAACCTCAATGGAAAATACCCAATTATCTGGATGGATAGAAATTGGTAAAATTGTCGCACCCCAAGGTTTGCAGGGGGAAATACGGGTTTACCCAGAGACAGATTTCCCGGAACGTTTTGAGGAACCTGGAACCCGATGGTTATTATACCCAGGAACAACAGAACCCCAAGCTGTAGAGTTAATTTCGGGACGTTATTTAGATGGGAAAAATTTGTATGTGATTCAGCTAGCAGGAATTGAAAGTCGCTCTCAAGTTGATGAATTACGGGGTTGTAAATTATTAGTTGCAGAGAGCGATCGCCCAGAATTGGCAGAAGGGGAATATCATATTTTAGATTTAATTGATTTACCTGTGTATCTGCAAGCATCTGGGGAGTTAGTCGGGAAAGTGGTAGATGTCCTCAGCGCTGGTAATGATTTACTAGAAGTGGAGTTTGATGCAGAATTTCTCCAGCAACAACCGAGTAAAAATCACAAAAAACAAACCAAAGTTCTCATTCCTTTTGTGATGGCGATCGCTCCTGTTGTAGATTTAGTTGCCAAACGCATTGAAATCACCCCTCCACCCGGTTTATTAGAGATTAATAATAGCTAGGAAGGGAAGGTTTCTTATTTGACGCGCTCAATTAAAGGATTACTCAAAGCACATTTAAACTCAATAGCGCTAGAGTTAGTGTGGTAAACAGTACCAGAAACACGCACTCTATCCAAATAACCTACAGTTTTACCATCATTGGTTTTGACTTTTAGGTCTTTATGGGTATAGGATTTCTGTACTTGAGATGTTTGATTCACCCCAGTCCCAAAATTACTACTCACACCAATTACTGGAGTCTCAGACTCTCCCGGATTGGCAATTATTCTACCACTTAATTTACGACCTAATTCCTGGGATGGACGCAAACGCAAAATTAAACTATTCCTTTCAATTAACGTTGGTAAAGTTAGAAAACCCTCTACTGCAACTCGTTTACCATCATTACTTTGATTACAAACTGTATTAAAACTTGTGAGTTTACCCTGGGTGGGAGTTTCTGGTTTGCTTGTACATCCAGGTAACAAAATTAAACTAGCTAATAGTAAAAATACAGAATATCGTTTCATTGTTTTGCACCTTGAGGAAACTGATATTCATATATCAATCATTTATCTCATATTTATGCAATTTATCTGACAAACTCCCCCAGAATAAACTGTATTCACTGCAACCAATTTCCTCAACCAGTCAAGGTAAGTTTATCCGGTGCGGTACATCTACCTTTTATGTTCACAGGGAGAGAAAAACAGTGCAAATTACAAAACGAAATGTGGAATTGAGAGTAGATGACAGTTTGATGCGTGTCTATGTCGCAGCACCAACCACAGCCGGAACCTATCCAGGTATCATTTTTTATAGTGATATTTATCAATTAGGTGGGGCAATGATACGCCTAGTTAACTACTTAGCAGGATTTGGTTATGTTGTTGCAGCCCCGGAAATTTTTCATCGTACCGAGGCGATCGCCCATGTAATTGAACCTGATGACTTGGGGAGAATGCGTGGGAATGATAATGCACGTCGCACTCCCGTTGCCGCTTACGATGCAGATGCTCAAGCTGTTCTAGAATTTCTCCAGGCAGATAGTTCTGTGACACCGGGTAAAATTGCTACCCTCGGCTTTTGTATCGGTGGACACCTCGCCTTCCGCACTGCTTTTGCTAGGGATATCAAGGCGGCTGTCTGTTGTTACCCCACGGGCATTCCCAGTGGTAAACTGGGACAGGGTGTAGCTGATACCATCCATCGAGTCGGGGAAATCACTGGAGAAGTCCTACTGATTCTCGGTACCCTTGACCCCCATATCCCGGAAAATGACCGTCAAATTCTGATACAAGCTCTAGAAAATGCTCAGGTTCGCCATCAGGTGTGTTTGTATGCAGCAGAACATACTTTTATGCGTGATGATGGTTATCGCTACGATGCGGCGGCTACCACCTCTGCCTGGGCAGAAATTATCACTTTTCTAGGGCGTATATTTACGTAGAATATTTCAGAAAGAGGGAGAAATTTAGGGCAAGGTGAATTTCCCATTTCCCAATTTTATGAACTATGATATCCCTTGTGAAAAAGCTCAATTATCTACAGAGATTGTGTAGTTGAAAGTGTCAGAACCCTGATTTTTTAAAGTTGGGGTTCTAGCAACCAAAATTGAATCTGAAATGTGGAGCAAAGCAACTTGACACCAACGCTGTTGAACAACCGTTATCGTATCATCCAAGCGTTGGGAAGGGGCGGATTTGGTGAAACCTTTCTTGCGGAGGATACCTATCTCCCTTCCTGTCGTCGTTGTGTGATTAAACGACTCAAACCAGTCACAGCGAAACCGGAAGTTTACCAAATTTTACAAACCAGATTTGCTAGGGAAGCGGTAATTTTAGAAGCCCTAGGTGAGGGGAACAGGCAGATACCGCAATTATATGCCTATTTTGTGGAGAATGAATATTTTTATTTGGTGCAAGAATTAATTGAGGGTTTGACATTAGGAGAAAAATTACAAAAATTAGGTTTATTCAGTGAAGAATTAATTAAGGAAATATTAATCAATCTTTTACCTGTTTTAATTTATATCCATAGTCAGGGAGTGATTCATCGAGACATCAAACCTAGCAATATTATTCTGCGACAACAGGATGGGAAACCTGTGTTAATTGATTTTGGAATTGCCAAGGAAATTATCCATCCAGTCGTAGATATTTCCCAGGATGATAGTCAATCAATTATTGTGGGAACTTCCGGTTTTATGTCTCCCGAGCAAGCAATGGGTAAACCCACCTATGCTAGTGATATTTATAGTTTGGGGATGACAGCAATTTATCTGTTAACGGGGAGACATCCCCAAGATGTAGTCATAGATAGACAAACAGGAACCGGGAATGAGTTGAACTTCAGAATTCAGGATAGGTTACTGGCAGAGGTTTTGCAAAAGTCTATCCAATTTCATCACCGCGATCGCTATCCTACAGCCCAAGCAATGTTAGCAGCTTTACAACCCCAGGATAGAATCATTTTTGATGTTGCTGATACCATCAATCCTGCGGATGAGAGCATTTATTCCCAGGAAACAACCATTAAATGGGATACCCAACCGGAGATAACTCCATCCCTTATCCCAAATTTTGAGATTCCCAATAGTACCAACAGTCGGCAAGCATACCGGAATCGGCAAATATTAATTAACAAAGTTAAAAATTATTGGGTGAAGGGTGTTTTAGAAACTTCTTTACATGGAGCAGCTTTAATTGCTTTGGGTTTAGAAAATCGACTTGATGCATTAGAACATCCCTGGGGAATATTATGGGAAACACCGGAACAAGCAAGACAACCCTTGCCACCCCAAACCAAAATTATTGATATTTTTCAGAAAATTGGTGCAGGGCGATCGCTATTAATTTTAGGGGAACCAGGTGCAGGTAAAACCACAACTCTTCTAGAACTTACCCACGATTTAATTACCCTAGCAGAAAATGATATTAATCAGCCGATTCCTGTTGTTTTTAACCTCTCTACCTGGGTAGATACAAAAATATCTATTACTGACTGGATTATCCGAGAACTTAATACTAAATACCAAGTTTCCTCAGAAATTAGTCAAACCTGGATACGCAACCAACAATTACTTTTACTCCTTGATGGATTAGATGAGGTGAGCGCTGAAAGACGGGATAATTGCGTGAATCAGATTAATTTATTTAGTCAAGAATATGGCGGTACGGAAATTGTCATTTGTAGTCGTATCAAAGACTATGAAGCCCTATCGCAACGCTTAAATTTACAGGCAGCTATTTTAATTCAACCCCTAGCTATAGAGCAAATCTATCAATATTTACAAAGCCTGGGTACAGAACTTGAGACGCTGCAAATTGCCCTCCGTTCCGATAAAAATATGCAAGAATTAGCCCAGTCTCCTCTGATGCTCAGTATCATGACTCTTGCTTATCAAGGTATGAAAATTACTGAGCTACCGGAAATGAATTTAGAAGAGCGCCGACAGCATATTTTTGATAAATATATTCAAAGAATGTTCGAGCGTCGTCAAGTCAAATCCCTTTATTCCCAATCTAAATCTATCCATTATCTTACCTGGCTAGCTAAAAATTTAAAATATCGTTCCCAAACTGTCTTTTTAATCGAAAGAATTCAACCGAATTGGCTAGATAAATTCTGGCAAAAATACATTTATATTACTAGTTTGTTGTTAATTTTTATTGCCATAGGGATTACAATTGGGATACAATTGATACCATTAGATAGAGTGCTTTTAGCCTTAGGTTTCACCGCGATATTTTTTACTTTAGTTTTTGGATTTAATCAAATAAATCCTGTAGAAACCCTCACATGGTCAGGGAAACGTGCGCGCCAACATTTAATTCCAGGAATATTTTGTGGCACAGTTTTAGGAGTAATGTTAAAACTTACCGCCGCCACCTTATACGGGTTTTGGAGTTGGCAAACTTTGATAACTTACCTGATGAATTTGCCAATTCACGGGTGGTTCCGTGGTATCGCATTTGGTTTCAGCCTAGGAATAATTTATGTTTTAATTCGGGGATTAACTAGCCCCAGTATTCAAACCCTAGCGATTCCCAATCAAGGTATTTGGCAATCTGGAAAAAATGCTCTGATTTTTGGTTGTATTGGCTTTCTAATTCTGGGATTGGCAGCAGCACTTTTAAAATGGCGTATCTTTGCCTGGGGTATTTTTGGATTTGCCTTCGGTGTCGCATCAGGGGGGGGTGAAGCTTGTCTGAAGCATCTGACTTTAAGGTTAATTCTCTATACAAATGGTTACATTCCCTGGAATTACGCCCGTTTTTTAGATTATGCCACTGAGCGCATATTTTTACAGAAAGTTGGTGGTGGATATATCTTCGTGCATCGTTTACTCCTAGAACATTTTGCCCAGATGGAGACGCAACCCTGGCATAATTAATTTCCAGATATATCTAAGTCAAAAATCCCAAATAATATCACCAGACATAATACTATGACACATAGCCATAGCGATGACTGGGAGTAGGAGTGAGTTGCAACCAAGACATAAAATTGGGCGATCGTGGATTTTACGGTTTTGTGCTGCTGTACTATTAGTGGGGCAAGTATGGTTGCATTTACTACAAGGTAAAGTATACCATCGCCAAATTATGGAACAGATGGTGATTGCTGGACCTGGTTCTATCTTGCCAGCATTTTTGGTCAATTTTTTTGCTGGGATGATTTTTACCATTCAAACCGCCAGAGAGTTAGTGAAATTTGGTGCTGAGAATACCGTGGGAGGAGCTTTTGCTTTAGCTTTTTGTCGAGAATTAGCTCCGATTCTCACAGCAAGTATTATTGCGGGGCAAGTAGGTTCTGCTTTTGCTGCGGAATTGGCAGAAATGCAAGTCACCGAACAAATAGATGCTCTGTATATGTTGAAAACCGATCCCATTGACTATCTGGTGTTACCCAGGGTAATTGCCTGTTGTGTCATGGTTCCCGTGATTACAATTTTGGCATTAGTTATTGGTGTGATTGGTGGGGTATTTGTGGGTTTTTACTTTTACCAAGTGACTCCGGAAGTTTTCTTAGAATCCGTGAGAGATTTTCTTGGGATATCTGATATTTTGACGGTTTTACTTAAGGGTTTGATTTTTGGCATGATGGTAGCTGTCATTGGTTGCAGCTGGGGTTTAAGTACAGTGGGTGGTGCGAAACAGGTGGGAGAATCTGCCACTGCTGCGGTTGTGACGACTTGGGTTGCAATTTTTATGGTTGATTTTTTCCTTTCTCTACTGATTTTTGAAAAACCAGCAATTTGATTGTAGGAGGATAAAAATGAGAAAGATTGTCTATCATGTGGCGACAACTGTTGATAACTATATTGCCCATACCGATGGTTCTATTGATGGTTTTTTACAGTCAGGGGCAATGGTGGATGAGTATCTTGCTAGCCTGTCAAGATACGACACTGTATTCATGGGTAGGAAAACCTATGAGTTTGGCTATAAATACGGACTACAACCAGGGCAACCCGCCTATGGCAATATGAAACACTATATCTTTTCTCAGACATTAAATTTCCCAAATAATGAGCAAGTAGAGATAGTTAAGGAAAAGGAATTAGAAGTCATTAATATTTTGAAGCAGCAGGAAGGCAAGGACATTTATTTGTGTGGGGGTGGAATATTTGCAGGCTTTTTACTAGATAATTGCTTAATTGACGAAATGATTCTGAAAGTCAACCCTATAATTTTTGGTTGCGGAATTAAACTTTTTGGTGATAGTCAAAAAAGCGTTAGTCTCTGTTTAGTTGATTCCAAACCCTATGAAGATGGAGGAATTTTACTAACCTATAAATTTAATTATTCCTAAAATTAAATCTTGCTATTTAAACAGTAGGCAAATTTGACACCCTTAGAGAAATGTTGTTACTTTTACCCACACTCGAAACAGAAGATTTACAGGACTGTCAGCAAGAAGCGATGGCTGCGCCAAAGCCTTCAGCTAACGCCGGGTTATACCAATTCGCAATTAAAAAATCTAGATTTAGCAATGGTTCCGTAGATTCCATCTGTAGCCTAATTTTAGAGAATTGGTATTACTATTTACTCCATAATTATTTCACCTGATGTGCTGCTACCATATAGCGGAAGACATATTCCACCAATTCAATATAATTAAGTGCAACTGCTGGGGAAGATGCCCATACTGTCACACCATGGTTGCGAATTAACAAAGCTGGTATTTGTGGCAGATGGTTGCGAAAACGTGCTTCTATTTCTGAGGCGATTTTTGGTACATCTAAATAATTATTAAATACAGCCATGTGACACTGGGGATTTTCTTCCCATACTCCCAAGCCTTTAAGCATTTCTAGGGGTGGTAGGTGTAAAATATCTTCCTGAGCAAACATAGAAACCAAATTTGCTTCTATGGAATGGACATGGTAACAAGCCCTCGCTTGAGGAAAAAGGGTGTAAATAGTTTGGTGAATGCTAGTTTCAGCAGATGGTTTTAAGTCAGAATCAAATGCTTCTACTGTACTATCTGCATACACGCGCACAAAATCACGGGTGGTTAATTCTCCCTTGGCTTTACCACTGGCTGTAATCCAAAAACTCCCATCCTCTAGACGCAGGGAGAGATTGCCCGCAGTCCCCACCATCCAACCTCTTTGGTAAAATAGACGGGCTGCGGTAATTAATTCAATACGTTCATCTGCGCTAACTTGATTGTTCATGGTTGGGAATTTCGAGATTACAAATTAAGATTTCTCCTTTATTTTCATTGCCATAAATCTAATAGGCGATCGCGCACTTGAAAAAAGTCGTCCCAGGCAATGTATGATTTTTCATATGCTGTTAAATACTTACTGAGAGGTTCCCTCGCAAACACCACAGGGGTATGTAGTGCCATATTTAAGTCGGTAATCGAATCCCCAATGGCGATATTTTCATCAGCATTATACTTTTCTATCACTTTCACTTTAGCGACTAGTTCCGTATCTGCTTCAAACTCAGAATATATTTGCAAATATTCACCACTAGTATCTGCATCTACGGCATAAATTGCCTGTACTTGCTCTACCAAATCACCTAAAATTGTTTCTACGATTCCCCTTAATCCCCCAGAAACGATAACTAAGGGTACATCTCTTGCCCTGAGAAAATCTAGGAACTCAACAAAGCCAGGGCGAATCGCTTTGGTAGCGCTAAATGCTAAAATTTCCCCATAATGGGATGCTGGAATAGACTCCAGAATTGTTCTGACTCCTGACCTCAAAGTTAGATTTCTAGCATAAATTTGGGGCATTAGCTGGGCAGAAACTTCCGGAGCAAACTTCTTTAAAACAGCAACAAAAGTCTCCTCGGCAGTAATAGTACCATCAAAATCGCAAAAAACAATCCGCTTCATCCATTTACCCTAATGTAAGCTACACTTTGACGGAATTTAATCACTGTGCCTGTGTATTCAAAAACCCAGCCTTCATTACCAGTAAAGTAACCCATAGTTTGCAAGCGTTTCGCAGGTGTTAAATAAAATTTGTACTTGGAGATTTGTACTTGGAGAGAGGTTAATTCTTAGGTAATGGTTAGTTAAAGATGATGGAAGTAAGTTGAGTAAGGGTGGTGATAGGCTTTCAGCCCGCCGAAGCGGCGATCGCTCAAAAGTAAAAATTTACCAATAACATCTGTCTTACTATTAACTCTCCCCAGCTAATGCTCTAGTTATCAATGGAAACAGTTATGTATTGTGATACTCAAACTCTTTTATAGTCAAAATCGGTAAATTTCAATGAACAAATGTTTACAAAGTTTAATAGAATAGGTTCATCCACAAAATAAGTATTTTTGCTCAATATCATGATGGCGGATCAATTTCCTTGGCTGACCGCGATTATCCTGCTACCACTCGTTGCTTCCTTTGCCATTCCCTTCTTGCCAGATAAAGACGGCAAGCAGATAAGATGGTTTGCTCTGGGCGTAGGTATCGCGGATTTTATTCTGATGTGCTATGCCTTTTGGAAGCATTACGACCCTAGCAGCGCGACTTTTCAACTTGTTGAGAAGTATGCCTGGGTTCCCCAGTTAGGACTAAGTTGGGCGGTTTCTGTTGATGGTATTTCTGCCCCCCTCGTCCTCCTAGCTGGTTTAGTCACGACATTATCGATATTGGCAGCTTGGCAAGTAGACCGCAAACCGCGTCTGTTTTACTTCTTGATGCTGGTGTTATACGCTGCCCAGATTGGGGTGTTTGTCGCCCAGGATATGCTCCTCCTATTTATTATGTGGGAGTTGGAACTGGTTCCCGTCTACTTGCTAGTCTCAATTTGGGGCGGACAGAGAAGACGCTACGCAGCGACAAAATTCTTGATTTACACCGCAGCAGCTTCGATTTTTATTCTGATAGCTGGTTTAGCTCTGGCATTCTCTGGTGGTAATGTCACCTTTGACATAGTGGAGTTGGGTCTGAAAGATTACCCCCTAGGCTTAGAATTACTAGTTTACGCTGGATTGTTAATTGCCTTCGGTGTGAAGTTGGCGATTTTCCCCATGCATACTTGGCTCCCGGATGCTCACGGTGAAGCATCTGCTCCCGTCTCGATGATTTTGGCGGGTGTCCTCTTGAAAATGGGCGGATACGGCTTAATTCGCCTGAACATGGAAATGCTCTCAGATGCCCATATTTACTTTGCACCTATCCTGGCTTGTTTAGGTGTGGTGAATATTGTCTACGGTGGTTTAAATTCCTTTGCTCAGAAGAATATGAAGCGCCGTTTGGCTTATTCTTCAGTTTCCCACATGGGATTTGTCCTCCTGGGTATTGCTTCCTTCACCGATTTAGGGGTGAGTGGGGCAATGTTGCAAATGATTTCCCACGGTTTAATTGCGGCGGTTCTCTTCTTCCTGGCAGGTGTCACCTACGATCGCACCCACACCCTTGTCATGGATGATATGGGTAATATTGGTCAAGCAATGCCGAAAGTATTTGCTCTGTTCACCATGGGTTCCATGGCATCCCTGGCACTTCCTGGAATGAGCGGTTTTGTGGGCGAGTTGGAAGTGTTTGTGGGCTTGACTACCAGTGATATCTACAGTTCCACCTTCTCTACGGTGATGATTTTCCTGGCTGCGGTGGGGCTAATTCTGACACCGATATATCTGCTCTCCATGTTGCGTCAGGTGTTTTATAACCCAGGAAATGCTCCTACTTGCAATCTCAATGATGCAGGTTTACAGGATGGCATTGATGAGGCGGTGTGTTTTGGTACTAACTGTGTTCTGCCTGGAAATGCCAAATTTAATGATGCGAACCCCCGTGAAGTATTTATTGCCGCTTGCTTCTTGGTGTTGATTATTGGCATCGGTGTTTATCCCAAGTTAGCTACGAATATTTACGACGTGAAGACTGTAGCTGTAAATACACAGGTGCGCCAATCCTACACTCAAATTGCTGAAACTAATCCCGGTATCTACGCGAGTTCTTTCCTAACTCCAAGAGTTGCAGAGTCGGAAGTTGCTCCGGTTTTGGGAGTTCTGAAATAGGGAATTGATTACATAGCTGAAAAATTTCTGAGGAGAGGGTAATTATTACCCTTTCTTTTTTTTTGGGAATTTTATAGAAATTGGAGGAGAAAGACGTTCCGTCGGAACGTCTCTACCAGAGCTTTTGGATAATGGATAATTAAATCTTTCAACTTGCCCAGGAAATGTAGGGTAACTTTGCTGCCGTTGCTTGAATCTGTGTTGCTTGTGCTACCAACTGCCCGCAAGCGTCCCAACTACCGGAGACAAACATATTTCTTGCTCCCTCACCCATAGTAATAGAGGCAAGGAAGTCGCCTGATTGCACTTCCATGGTTTCTAAATTAACAGTTACCGAGGCTTGGGGATTGGTAGCGATTATTTCCTGTAGTTGTTTCACCGTTGTGCCATCAGCAGTAATACAAGGTACACCGATAGCTACGCAATTACCGAAGAATATTTCAGCAAAGCTTTCACCGATTATGGCACGAATTCCCCATTTATATATAGCTTGGGGGGCGTGTTCCCGAGAAGAGCCACAGCCAAAATTACGATTGACGACTAATATTTGTGCTGTTTGATACTGAGCTTGGTCAAAGGGATGCTGACCGTCTAAAGCTGCGCGATCGTCGGCGAAAGCGTGTTCACCTAAACCATCAAAGGTGACACATTTTAAAAAGCGAGCCGGAATGATGCGATCGGTGTCAATATCATTGCCTACCAGGGGTATGCCACGTCCGGATACGGATTTAACTTCACTGTTCATGGGAGGGAGTAGGGAGTAGGGAGTAATGAGTAATGAGTAGGGAGTAACCTACTAGTCAAAGTTTCTTTGGTGGACTATTAGTTAGTCATGCCATAAGTTGTGATGGGTGAAAAATATGTGTAGTGGGAGTCTCGCTCCCTGATTTGCAGATGCGGGCTTTCTGACCCCGACTACAGTAAACTATCAAAATTAATCACATGAACTACTAAAATAATTCACGCACATCAAAAACCTGACCTTTCACAGCAGCAGCTGCAACCATTGCGGGACTCATGAGCAGGGTTCTACCGGAGGCAGAGCCTTGGCGACCTTTAAAGTTACGATTGGAGGAGGAAGCGCTGATTTGTCGTCCTTGTAATTTGTCGGGATTCATTGCCAAGCACATGGAACAACCAGGTTCCCGCCATTCAAAACCTGCGGCAACAAAGATTTTATCGAGTCCTTCAGCTTCTGCTTGTTGCTTGACTCGTTCGGAACCTGGGACAACGAAAGCTTTGACTCCTGCGGCAACCTGTCGTCCTTGGGCAATTTTGGCAGCTTCTCGTAAGTCGCTGATTCTACCATTGGTACAGCTACCAATAAAGCAAACATCTACTTTTGTACCCTGGATGGGTTGACCGGGAGCCAAATCCATGTATTGGTATGCTTCTTCGGCAATGAATCGGTCTTCCTCTGGTAATTCCTCGGCAGTGGGTATAAATTGATTGACGCCGATGCCTTGACCGGGAGTAATACCCCAGGTGACGGTGGGGGGAATATCTGCCGCATCAAAGACGACGACATCATCGTATTCAGCATCGGCATCGCTACGGATGGACTCCCACCAGGCGACAGCTTTGTCCCAGTAGGCTGCTTTGGGGGCAAAATCTCTGCCTTGGAGGTAATCGTAGGTAATTTGGTCAGGGTTAATGTAGCCGCAACGTGCCCCACCTTCGATCGCCATGTTACAGACTGTCATGCGTTCTTCCATGGTCATATTGGCAAAGGTAGAGCCTGCGTATTCATAGGCATAGCCTACGCCACCTTTAACACCAAGAGTACGGATGATATGGAGAATCACATCCTTGGCATAGACACCGGGTTGGAGAGTCCCGTTAACTTCAATTTTGCGGACTTTTAATTTAGATAGGGCAAGGGTTTGGGAAGCAAGGACATCTCTCACTTGACTGGTACCAATCCCAAAGGCGATCGCTCCAAAAGCACCATGGGTAGATGTGTGACTATCACCACAGGCGATCGTCATTCCCGGTTGTGTCAATCCCTGCTCTGGGGCAATCACATGGACAATACCCTGACCGCCAGAACCAATATCATAAAAAGTGATGCCATAGTCTTGGCAGTTATTTTCTAGAGATTGCATCATCTCCTCTGCCAAACTATCCACAAAGGGACGCGCTTGGTTTGTGGTGGGGACAATGTGGTCTACTGTGGCGACGGTACGTTGGGGATATAGTACCTTTAGACCCCTTTCCCGTAGCATGGCAAAGGCTTGGGGACTAGTGACTTCATGAATCAGGTGTAGTCCAATAAATAGTTGCGTTTGTCCAGAGGGCAGCGTACCAACGGTATGTAAATCCCAAACTTTATCAAACAACGTACCTTTGCTCATACTCAAACCCGGTTTTTCAGCATTCGGATCTTAGATGTTACCAGAAATTATGGCTAGATAGTTGGGAATTTGAGTAATGGTTAACAATCAAGTTCTCTGTGTTTTCTTCCCCTTTCCCCCATTACCAATTACCCATTTACAACGAATCCCCAAAAAGCCCTAAACTTAAGAATGCATTTAATGTTGTTTTAATCTTGACTGAAGTACCTGTGCGGAAAATCGTTATTGCCGGCAATTGGAAAATGTTCAAAACCCAGGCAGAATCCCAAGACTTCTTGACGGGATTCTTGCCTACTTTGGAGGAAACACCCCCAGAAAGAGAGGTTGTACTCTGTGTTCCCTATACAGACTTAAGCATTTTGTCTAAAAGCTTACATGGTAGTCTGGTACAACTAGGAGCGCAAAATGTCCATTGGGCAGAAAGTGGCGCATATACGGGGGAAATTTCGGGATTGATGTTAGAGGAAATCGGTGTGCGTTATGTGATTATTGGTCACAGTGAGCGCCGTCAATTTTTTGGCGAAACCGATGAGACGGTAAATTTACGTTTAAAGGCAGCTCAAAAATATGGTTTAACCCCGATTTTATGCGTGGGGGAAACAAAGCAGCAGCGTGATGCACAAGAGACGGAATCTCTGATTATTGGTCAATTAAAACAGGGTTTGGTGGATGTTGACCAAACTAATTTAGTGATTGCTTATGAACCAATTTGGGCGATCGGTACGGGTGATACTTGCGAAGCGAAGGAAGCAAATCGGGTGATTGGTGTAATTCGCTCTCAACTGACTAATCCGGATGTTCCGATTCAGTACGGTGGTTCTGTGAAACCGAATAATATTGATGAAATCATGGCACAACCAGAAATTGATGGTGCTTTGGTGGGTGGAGCAAGTTTAGAAGCGGCAGATTTTGCCCGAATTGTAAATTATCTGCAATAGATACGGAGAATGGGGAATTGGGAAGGAAGTTTTATTCCTATTCCCTGGTTTCTTCCTAGATGGAACCTATGACAAGTAGTTTAAAAGTTGGCGATCGCTCTTTTTCATGGGGACAGCGCACTTATATTATGGGTGTGTTAAATGTGACTCCAGATAGTTTTAGCGATGGTGGGGAGTTTAATTCTCTCACCTATGCTGTTACCCAAGCCCAGGCAATGGCGGCGGCGGGAGCGGATATTATAGATATTGGTGGACAATCTACCAGACCAGGAGCAAAGCAAGTTACCCTCGATGAAGAATTGTCACGGGTAATACCAGTAATTCAAGCTATTCGCCAAACTAGTCATATTCCTATTTCTGTAGACACCACCAGAGCCGCAGTAGCAGAAGCTTCTATTCAAGCGGGTGCTGACATCATCAATGATATTTCTGGAGGCACTTTTGATGGGGAAATGTTGCCAACTGTAGCCAAATTGAATGTGCCAATTATTCTCATGCATATCCGGGGAAATCCGGAGACGATGCAGCAACTAACAGACTATAAGGATTTAATTGCAGAAATATCTGATTTCCTGAAGCAGCAAATTTGCCTTGCCGAGGGTTTTGGTATTGACCAGAAAAAGATTATCATTGACCCTGGTATTGGCTTCGCTAAGAATTTTTCCCAGAATCTACAAATTCTCCGCCGTTTATCGGAATTTCAGCAACTAAAATGTCCAATATTGGTGGGAGTTTCCCGTAAAAGCTTTATTGGTCATATTTTAAATCAACCTGACCCCAAAAAACGAGTTTGGGGAACGGCGGCAGCTTGTTGTGCTGCAATTTTCCATGGTGCTGACATCCTACGGGTGCATGATGTAGCAGAAATTCATGATGTTGCTCAAGTAGCGGATGGAATTTTCCGTGAATTCTCTTGAAGTGAAATGTAATGATTTACGGGCAAGGCTGCCCGTTTCACGGTAGGTTTACTAATAGGTAGGCATTAGCAATATAGATTTACGCCTAATGTTAATTAGAAATGCCTCTTATCCCATCAGGGTTTCAAGGCTTAATTCACTACTCACTACTCATTACTCATGATTTGTGATTGCTTAATTCCTAAGCTGCCCCATTTTCCGATTTATTCGTTTCTTGTACTACCGCTTCCGCAAGTAACTGATCGTAGACATCACCAGATTTCACTGGATCCATAAACACAATCTTGGCATTTTGACTTGCACCGAGCTTATGACTTGCATCTACATAGTCTTGAGCAACTAAATAACGGAGAATCTCCTTATTTTCGGGATTAGAACGCAAAGCTTCGGAGATAATTTGCAGAGAGGTTTTAGTTCCTTCTGCTTTCTTGATGGCAGCTTGTCTTTCCCCTTCTGCTTCCAGAATGGCAGCACGACTTTTAATTTCCGCAGCTCGTTGCTCTTCCATGGATTTTCGCACACTGTCGGGGGGTGTGATGCGTTGAATATCAACACGGATAATTTCCACGCCCCATTTCTTTGTGGTTTCGTTGAGTTGGTCGATAATGGTTTTATCTACTTCTGCTCGAAAGCTATTAGCTTCTTCTAGGGTATTTTGGGCGATAATTTCCCGAAGAGTTGTTGTAGCTAATTGTGCCAAAGCTCCCTGTAAATCATCAATCTCATAGAAGCTTCTATCCATACTACTGATGCGCCAGAAGACAACGGCATCAACTTCTAAGTAGATGTTATCTTTGGTGATAATATTCTGGGGTTTAATATCAATGTACTGTTCCCTGGTAGTATCTTCCATGACTATTTGGTCGATAACAGGAACAATAAAATTTAATCCAGGACTGAGGGTACGATGTTTACGCCCTAAACGTTCTACTAAAGCTTGATTACCTTCACTAATAACTTTGGCAGATCCTAAGGCATAACCTACGAGCACTAAAACTATAGCAATAATTGGCTCCATGGATGCTCCGATACAAATATAGGTAGGTTAAATGTGACGAGAAATAGGGGAAAGTTAATGTCAATAACAAATAACTTCGCGGCGATGATTGGTGTAAACAATAACCGACTGCTTAGACATGGATATTAAAACATCTTGATTTGTTACTGACAAGGGGGAGGTAAAGAAAGGGGAATACTTTAAATGTTGTTTATACTTAATTTTTGGTCAAAGACTTAAATATGGTGGAAGTAGATCGTCTATTCTCCTAGATGGAGTTGATAGTTGTTTACAGAGGATGAATCACACACATTGTTCTCTTTTTCCCTCTCTCCTCACCTTGCCTACTGCCACAATGGTAGCTGAATTGTGAAACAAGTTTGATTATTTTCGCTTTCGATGGCGATCGCACCTCCTAAATACTTAGTTAATTTCTGTACCAGTGCTAATCCGAGTCCGGTTCCTCCTTGCTTCCAGGGATCGTTACTGGGAATGCGGTAAAACTTATCAAAGATTCGCGGTATCTCGGATGGGGGAATTTCGACACCGTAGTTTGTCACTTGGATAACGACTTCCTGAGTTTGGGATTGAGCACTGATGAGAATTTGTTCTCCTGGGGGGCTAAATTTACAGGCATTGGTGACTAACTCAATCACAATTCGTTCTAAACTAAAGGGGTCAGAGACGATGTGTGGTAAGTCTGGGGCAATATCCAGATGGAGACGGTGCTGACAACAGTTGCGATGACGTGCTTGGAACATCTCGACAACCTGTAGTAACCAGGGTTTAACGTGAATTGTTTCTAGTACTAAGGGTTTAGTGGTGGTGTCAAGTTTCTGCAAATCCAAGAAATTAGTAATCAGATTGATTTCGCGATCGCACTCGTTGTTTAAAATTTGAAAGTAACGCCCAATTTTAGAACGGGGTGCAGCCGGAAAAACTGGGGTAGATAGAAGATTCTCCTGTTGATCGAGGGCAATACCTAACATTTGAATTGCCATCTTCATATTTGTTAATGGGGTTCGTAACTCGTGGGAAACTGTGCTGAGAAACTCATCCTTCAAACGGTTGAGACTTTCTAGCTCTTCCTGCTGTGCTTGTACTGCTTTCTGATTCGCTTCTAGGGTGACTGCCGCCATTCTGTAAGCGGTAACATCTTCTAGTACCAGCAAAATATAATTATAATTTTCGCCCTCTGGTGGCAAAACTTTAGCAATAATTTTCGCCCATTGCATTTGACTTTGAGGACAGTTGAGGCGAAACTCTGCCTTGACTATCTGATTAAAAGACGACTCATTCGTTAAGTTTTGTAATAATTCCTGAAAACGAGTTTTTTCCTCTGTAGCAAATAAATCCTCTACAGGTAAGTGTATTAAATTTTCCGGCTTGTATCCCAAATAATCCGCACCAAATTGATTCACAGAAACAATATTGCCTGTTGATTCTAAGGTCAAACAAACGGAAGGTGTATGTTCATATAATTGACGATACCACCGTAATTCTTCCTGAGTCTGACGTAAAATTTCATTTGTGCAAGGTTCTAAATCATTGGTTCGCTCAGGCACAAGTTCTAGACGTGTAGGTGTTCCAGTCGCCAAGGGTTGTGATTGGCTGTTGCGCCAGCTAGAAGGCTGATTCCGACTCATAGGATTTAAACTCGCACCCCAGCATTGGTGATAGAAAAGCTAGGAAAGATGATTATTATACTGTTTTTAATTAAAATAGGGTTGGGGTGTGAGAACCACCATTGAGTAAATAAAATAACTTTATACATTCAGTATGTAACAAAAATATCGGGTTTAAAAAGCTATATAGTAAGCTATTCAATGTAATATTGCTCATTTTTTTGATTACAATTTGTTACTTTTTCAGCTTTGATGATGCTTTGGTAGAGCCACGCCAGTTTTTTCCTTTGGGTGCAGTATTTGTAAACACCAGTTCTCGTAATGAGTCTAATTCTGTTGAGGTGAGCGATCGCCACTCTCCCGGTTGTAATTTGTCTAAATGTAAATGAGCAATACTGATTCTGACTAAACGTAAAGTCGGAAAACCCACCGCCGCAGTCATCCTCCGCACCTGGCGATTTTTTCCCTCAGTTAGTGTTAATTTTAACCAAGCTGTGGGCACGTTTTTGCGAAAGCGAATTGGTGGATTCCTTTCTGGTAAGGAAGGTTCTTCTGAAAGTAGTCGTACTTTCGCAGGGCGAGTGCGGTAGCCTTTTATATCCACTCCCGACACTAACTTTTGTAAAGCAGTCACATCAGGAATCCGTTCTACCTGAGCTAAATAGGTACGTTCGTGGTGAAATTGTGGATCGCACAAACGATGTTGTAATTGTCCATGATTCGTCAACAATAACAAGCCTTCACTATCCCAATCCAAACGTCCCACAGGATAGACATTGGGGATAGGAATATAATCCTTGAGGGTGATTTGCTCTGGAATTTCCTGGGTGAACTGACACAGCACACCATAGGGTTTATAGAAAAGTATATATTTGTGGTCGGTCATGGATTCTCAAGAATTTCTCCATCTGGTGTTGTCTAGGGACTTCCAGAAAATAAATTATCCAATTGATTCAGACTGAATTTTTCTGATTCCCCCTGCTTACACAGCGATTGAAGTCTGATGTGAATTAGGAACTCCTTTTATCCCATAAGGGTTTCAAGATTGATTCAAAATCATTGTTTCGGAACTACCTACAAAATATTAAGGGTTTCAAGGCTTAATTCACTACTCATTACTCATCACTCCTTACTTACTCCCCACCACCCATTACTCATGATTGGTTATTTTTTGATTTGGAAGTCTCCCCTGTGACGACAGATGCTAATTTTGCAATTGTCAGTTTCCTTTACCACATTCAAAGATGAGAAAATGTTTATAAACTTCATTTTCCCTTAAATAGAAATGATAGGATAAATCTTCATGCTAGGGGTGCCTGCGGTAACAGGCTGAGATTACACCCTTAACACCTGAATCCGGGTAATACCGGCGGAGGGAAGCTGTATATCGAGGAAAGTAAATATGCGGACACAATGGGTTGCGAAACGGCGTGGGCAAGGTAATGTAACTCAGATGCATTATGCCCGTCAAGGTGTGATTACGGAAGAAATGCACTACGTCGCCACCAGGGAAAACCTCCCCGTCGAATTAGTGCGCGATGAAGTAGCTAGGGGACGGATGATTATCCCAGCGAATATTAATCATACCAACCTGGAGCCAATGGCGATCGGGATTGCCTCTAGGTGTAAAGTCAATGCGAATATCGGTGCTTCTCCTAACTCTTCTAACCTGCAAGAAGAAGTCGATAAACTCAACTTGTCAGTCAAATATGGTGCTGATACCGTCATGGATTTGTCTACAGGCGGTGGTAACTTAGATGAAATTCGTACTGCCATCATCAAAGCTTCACCCGTCCCCATTGGTACTGTACCAATTTACCAAGCTCTAGAAAGTGTTCACGGTAACTTAGAGAATTTAACTGCGGACGATTTTCTCCATGTGATTGAAAAACACGCTCAACAGGGTGTGGATTACATGACAATCCATGCAGGTTTGTTAATTGAATACCTGCCCCTAGTCAAAAGCCGTATTACAGGTATTGTTTCCCGTGGTGGGGGAATTATTGCCAAATGGATGCTACATCACCATAAACAGAATCCCCTCTATACTCACTTCGATGAGATTATTGAGATTTTCAAAAAATATGATGTCTCCTTTAGTCTCGGTGATTCCCTTCGCCCTGGATGTACCCACGATGCTTCCGATGCTGCCCAATTATCAGAATTGAAAACCCTGGGGCAATTAACTCGCAGAGCATGGGAGCATGATGTACAGGTAATGGTGGAAGGTCCCGGACACGTTCCCATGGATCAGATTGAGTTTAACGTCCGTAAGCAGATGGAGGAGTGTTCAGAAGCACCTTTCTACGTTCTTGGACCCCTAGTTACAGATATTGCTCCTGGTTATGACCATATTACATCCGCGATTGGGGCAGCCATGGCAGGATGGTACGGAACAGCAATGTTGTGCTATGTCACACCGAAAGAGCACTTAGGATTACCCAATGCAGAAGATGTGCGCAATGGTTTAATTGCCTATAAAATTGCTGCCCACGCTGCCGATATTGCTAGACACCGCCCTGGGGCACGAGACAGGGATGATGAGTTATCCCGTGCCCGGTATAATTTTGATTGGAATCGTCAGTTTGAGCTATCTTTAGACCCCGATAGAGCCAAGGAATACCACGATGAAACCCTACCCGCAGATATTTATAAAACTGCGGAATTTTGTTCTATGTGTGGTCCAAAATTCTGTCCGATGCAAACTAAAATTGATGCCGATGCATTGACAGAATTGGAGAAGTTTTTAGAGAAGGATAAGTCTGTGGTGGCACAGGGTTAGGATTTGTTTTCAGGGGAAGGGGAAGAGTCAGACAAACTTTTCTCCTTTTTCTGTAATCATCAGAACTTTTTAAGTATTTAGCAATATTTTTAATATAGTATCTATCTGTGAGTTTTCAGTTATAGCGTTTCCCAATCAGATGAAATACAACCCCACCCGCCCTATCGGGCACCCTCCCCGATGTCGGCTACGGTGTACACACAAGTCTTAAAATTCCCCCTAGCACTTGGTTTCGTCATTTAGATTTAGGTTGTGCGATCGCTCTGGAAGCCTGTCATTGCGAGGAGGAACGACGTTCGCGCAGCGTGTCGCTTTGCGACTCAGCAATCGCAAAAACCACGGGATTATGTGATTATTTCGCTCCGCTATCGCTGCGCTCGTAATGACAATTTAAGGGGTCTATAACGCCTGAAACCCTTACAGCTACCACTTGTGTGTACACCGTAGCCCCGATTTCGGGGAGGGCTGGGGAGGGGTTATTCTATACCTCACTAGAATGAGAAACGCTATATATATAATAAATATCATGAAAAACGGAGATACCTGCATGATAGCAATCACCCATTTAATTCCAGGTGAAACATTCTCTTCCTCAGATAAATCAGATGTTTCTCAAGTCTCTCTTTCAGACTATGAAATTAATGAGAAGTATAAAAAGGGAGAAATAAGAATAGTCACGGAACAAGCTCGTTATCCCCTTGATAGCATAGAAACTATGCTTGATAGTCAAAAATATATCCTGAATCCTGAATACCAGCGTAGAAAAAGATGGGACAATACTAGAAAATCTCGTTTGATAGAATCTTTTATAATGAATGTGCCCATTCCTCCTATCTTTTTATATGAAATAGATTACTCTATATATGAAGTAATGGATGGCTTGCAAAGACTAACAGCTATTTATGATTTTTACAAAGGAAAGTTTGATTTAGAAGGATTGGAGTATTGGAAAGAGCTTAACGGGCGAAATTATCAGAATTTACCAGAGCAAGTAAAAAGGGGAATAGATAGACGCTATTTATCATCCATTGTCTTGTTGCAAGAAACCGCAAAAAGTACAGAGGAAGCTGACTTTCTGAAGCAAATAGTTTTTGAAAGACTGAATAGCGGTGGAGAAAAACTAACTCCGCAAGAAACAAGAAATGCTTTACGTAATGGCAAGTTTAACCAACTATGTATAAAGCTTGCAGAAAATGAATCTTTCCGTAAAATGTGGAAACTACCTTTGGAGTCTGAAGGAGAAGAAAAATTACTTGAGAGTGAATCTTACCGTAAGATGGAAGATGTTGAGTTAGTTCTACGATTCTTTGCTTATCGTCACATAGCTAATTTTAAATCTCCGGTAGATAAGTTTTTAGATGACTATTTAAAACAAGCAAATAATTATCCAGACGAAACAATTACAAAACTTGAAAATCTTTTCAATGAAACGATTAATATCGTCTATTCCATATTTGGAGACTCAGCTTTCATACCACCTAAAGAAAAACGTGACAATCAAAAACCACTCAAAGTTATTTATGATTCCATGATGCAAGTTATTGCCAACAATATTTCTCAAAAAGAGAGCTTACTCAAGCATAGCAAGTCTATACGCAGTAATCTATACTCAGACAAGGAGTTACTATATGTCAAAAAAGAAAACAATAGACCCCTTTTTGAGGGTAGATATAATAATAAAAAAGATGTAGAGGCTCGCATAAAATATTTCCAGGATTTCCTACAAGGTTTTATATCATAAACTTTGGTAAGAACTATGAATATAGAATCATTGGAGAGATTTAAAAAGGAAATCAATCAAGTCCGAGAATATTTCAAGCATATTCAGTATGTAGATGATATCTTACGTAGTGACGTATCATCGACTGAAAATGAGATGATTAAAATCTCATTAAATAATTTAAAAGACCATCACAAAAACTTTAGAATCGATAAAAGTAGATTTGAGTATAAAGCATCTATTATTTCACTTTATGGCTTACTAGAAAAATATATAGAAATTTGGATTAAAGAATATCTTGATTCTCTAGCAGATTTAATTACAAACTATAACGACATCGATGAAAAAATTAGAATTAATCATTTTGAGCTTTCCTTAAAACTAATAAATAATATCACTAGTAGAGAAAGCTTGAAGTATAAGCATATCAAAAAAGAAGAGGTTATAAAAAAACTAAATGAATGTATCGTTAATCCATCTAATTATAAATTCAGCACAGAAGCGTTTGTTATTTTGTCAGGTAATTTAAAGCATAAACAAATTGTTAAAATATTTGAACTTGTTAATATAAATTTAAACGATAAGATTAAAAATAACAAAACACTAGTTGAACATTTCAAGAATAATGAAGAAATTAGTAATATTTCAAATATAGATTCAGATAATTTATATAATAAAATTAATGATTTAGTTGAAAGAAGAAATCAAATCGCTCACGGTTCGGAATTAGATGATATTTTAAGTATATCTGAGCTAGAACTATCTATTCAGTTTTTAGAGAACTATTGCCAAGCTATTTTTGAAATACTGTCGGAAGAATATATTAAAAAAGAATCAATTTATAAATATCAAAAGATAGAAGAAATAATTCAAATATTTAATAATAAAATATTGGCATTTAAAATCGAAAACTATACTGTAAAGGTTGGAGATATCCTAATTGTAGAAACAACAGAAGGAAATTTCTATAAAAAAACTATTTTGACAATACAATTAAATAATGAACCTTATACAGAACTAAAAGTTACAGACAAGAAAGATATTGCTGTCAGTGTTGAGCCAAAAATCAAAGAAAACCAAATATTTTATATAGTCAAGAAATAGTTATGTGTTCATACGTTGAACTTTGACGTACGGCAAAATCAAAAAGCTGTGCAATGTAACTGACATGAGTTCGGTTTCAGGTGCGCGATCGCCGTCTTATTGAGTAGTCTAATTACTTGCAAATAAATCGTAATTTTACCTAGTATAGAGAAACTGGCAAATACTTGGTATCATACACCCATGGGTCGTTACTTTATCGCTCTACTACCGCCCCAAGACATTCAAGCACAGGTCAACCAGATTAAACAGCATTTTGCTGATAACTATGCCAGTTGTGGCGCACAAAAATCCCCTCCCCACATCACCCTCCAACCACCCTTTGAGTGGAGAGATGAGGATTTACCCCTACTCGCAGCATCTTTACAAGAGTTTTCCCAGGAAAGGCAATCTTTTGCGATAACCCTGAAAAATTACAACGCTTTTCCCCCTCGTGTCATCTATATTGATGTGGTGCGTTCACCCTTGGGTTGCTCCCCTGAAGCATTGCCACAGTTACTGCAACTACAAGCAGATTTGCTCACCCATCTGGAAACTACCCTGGGAATCTCTGATAAAGTAGCTAAAAACCGTCCCTTTGTACCCCACATGACGGTTGCTTTTCGAGACTTAACAAAAATTAATTTTCATAGAGCTTGGCAAGAGTTCCAAAAGCAAGAAATATATTTAGAATTCCTTGCCAATAGTTTGACTCTGTTACTCCATGATGGCGATCGCTGGAATGTGAAAACAGAGTTTAGCTTTTGTGGGAGTTCTTAACCAGGATGGTTGACTCTTTCGTGCAAAAATTTCCCCCACTGTGCAGCCATGGGAATCTCGGTAAAAGGAATACGTACAGCATCCTTACCTGGAGAGAAGCGGAACTCTAACTCAATTTTGCGTCCCTTGGGGGGTAAATTCTCCCAATCCACCAATTGATTATCCACAAACAAGCTGACACCTTGAACATCACCCAAGGAAAAGGATTGGACATCCACAGTTCCTGAGGGAGTAGGTTTACCCCAGGAAATCATGTCATCTTTTTGACCTAGCACTGCATAGATATCATACTTTGCCCGGTCAAATTGTTCTGCCCAAACACGATATGCCTCAATTTTTTGATACTCCCTAGAACCTTGCCAAGCTAACCAGAAAAATGCCACTAGTAAGGGCAACCACAAAAGTCCACGTTCCATAATTGCAATTGTGTAATAAGGGTTGGAGAATAGAGGCGGTGTCGAATCAAAATATCAATCCCACTGTAGAGACGTTCTGTTAGAGCGTCTGTTGAATTCCATTCTGGTAGAACGTCTGGAGTGAGAATTTGCCAATAACTAAAAATTACGAAATTCAGCCATAGACAGTCTGTATAAGTTATGGTAGTGAGCAATCGGCATAGCTGTGATAAGTGAATATGAGAAAGCTGATATTAACCTGCTTATTTGTTATTGGCTTAGTATTTGCCTTGTTTAGTTTCCAAGGGTTAGCAAGTCAAGGGGAATTTGAGACGATTTTGCTCGATTTTCGGGAAGATATCTCCCCAGAAGTATTAGAGCAGAATTTACAGGCGATCGCCAAGCAATATAACGTCACACCCCAACTAGATAACCAATTTTCTGCCAAAGACCATGTATACATTATCAAAGGTGATAAACAAAAATTAGCAGCCCTGAAAAAATCTCCCTTTGCCCAAGTCACAGAATACATTGAACCCAACTACATATATAAAATTCCCCAACTAGGAGAAATTGCCCGTGAACGGGAATTTTTCCGCCCTGGAGAGCAGCGCAGTCTCCTCCCCCAAGCCAAGGAACCCAACGACCCGATGTACAATAAGCAATGGAACTTACACAACATCGGAGTTACCACTGCCTGGGAAAAAACCAAAGGGGATGGTATAACCGTGGCAGTCATTGATACTGGAGTCACCCGTGTCCGTGATTTGACGGAAACCAAATTTGTTAAGGGTTATGACTTCGTAAATGACAGAGAAGAAGCCAAAGACGATCATGGACATGGAACCCACGTCGCTGGTACTATTGCCCAGGCAACCAATAACGGTTATGGTGTCGCTGGGGTGGCATACCAAGCCAAAATTATGCCCCTGAAGGTTCTCAGTGCTTTTGGTGGTGGTACTGTCGCAGATATAGCCGAAGCGATTAAATTTGCTGCCGATAACAAAGCAGATATCATCAACATGAGTTTAGGTGGTGGCGGTGAAAGTAAACTCATGCAGGAAGCAATTAACTACGCACACAACAAAGGTGTCACAATCATTGCCGCCGCAGGTAACGAAAATCATAATTCCGCCTCCTATCCTGCTCGCTATCCCCATGTCATCGGCGTTTCTGCCCTAGCCCCCGACGGTGAAAAGGCTCCCTATTCTAATTTTGGCGCAGGTGTAGACATTTCCGCCCCCGGTGGCAGCGATGCAGGTAAAGTTCTCCAGGAAACCATCGATCCAGAAACGGGCAATGCAGTCTTCATTGGTTATCAAGGTACAAGTATGGCAGCACCCCACGTCGCGGGTGTGGCAGCTTTAATTAAAGCTTCTGGTATCAAACAACCCGATGAGATTCTGGCTGTACTTCAGCAATCTGCACGAGTAATTAAAGATGATGGTTTAAACTACTATGGTGCAGGGCAACTAAACGCCGATGCCGCAGTCACCAAAGCTGCTCAGGGAATCATCAGTTTCCAAGACTTTTTCCGATGGTTACGAGATAACGGCTACCTCAACCCCGGTTTTTGGATTGATGGTGGTGCAATTGCCCTGGTTCCTAAAATTTTGATGGTAGTTGGTTCCTATCTCCTAGCATGGTTTTTGCGGGTATACTTCCCCTTCGCTTGGAGTTGGTCACTATCTTGGGGTTTAATTGCTGGTAGTTCTGGGCTATTCTTCCTCAAAGGATTCTATATCTTTGACTTACCCCAATTTCCCTTCCGTCTCCTGGGTAGTTCCATCCCCGAATTAGGAAATACTCTTCAAGGTACAGACGCTTTTAACCCACTCTTTGCTAGTGTTTTAATACCCCTAGGTTTAATTGCTTTACTCCTAGGACATCCCACATGGAAATGGTTTGCCATTGGTTCTTCCCTTGGTGTTGCCGTTTGTTTGGGAGTTAGTTCCGTCACCGATCCCGCAGTCTGGGGTTTAGGTAGCGGGATGTTAAGTCGAGTCTTTTTAGGAATTAATGCCCTACTTTGCTTCGGATTGGCACATCTGGCTGTTTCTGGTAATCAGAAAACTGGCTGGAATTAAAGAAATTTAGATGTAAATTAGGTGGCGATCGCCCAAAGGGCGGGCTGGAAGTCTATCGCCTGAAAGGCGGGCTGGAAGCCTATCGCCCCTTCCATTTCCCTATTCCCCCTTACCCAACTATGAGCATCACAGTCACAGGTACAATTCAACACCGCGATCTTGGAGCCGGTGCGTGGGCATTAGTCACAGATGATGGCAAAACCTACGAAATCCCCCGCAATACCGACAAAAAGCTGTTGCAGCCCGGACAGAAAGTTCAGGTGACAGGTAAAATACGAGAAGATATCATGACTACTGCCATGATCGGTTCTGTGTTGGAAGTCAAAGATTTTCAAATTCTCTAGGATAACTCTCAAAATCGAGGTATACAGGCATCCTGGCTCACCTAGAGATGCCGTCCTATAACTACTGTGCTGTATCTAAAACAGCTTGTAAGCGACTTCTAAATTCTCCCTTGGGATGCCCACCTTTGACTTCTCCCACAATTTTGAATTCGGCTGTAGGAGATTCACAAATTATATAGGTGGGCCATCCCATTTGTGATTTATCAGGATACTGAGTTAATAAAATTTGGCGATATTTGCGGTATGTTGCAGTATCTTGCATTTTAACATCGATAAATTCTAAGCCCAACTCCTCTGCCACTTTTTGGTCGTAAAAAGACATCTTGTGGCAAATACCGCAGTCTTCACTAGAAAACTTAACTACTGCTAAGGTCATAGGTTTCAGTGACTATCTCAAATTTGATACAGATGAGCAATGCAGATATATCCTACCACAAATACGTAACCAATTAACATCCTCATCTCAGCAAAAAGTCACGATAATTGCTAGTTTTTGTAGCGAAATTAGTCGTTTATCACTTGATAGCATTTAAAGATACTCTCTCAAAGATTTATTCTCTTCAAGTACGAGTCTATGTTGTTAAGATGGAAGTTTATTTTGCATAATTAATATTTTTATTTACTGATTTATTGTAGATGAGTATAATTGGAAATTTCTGCAAATTTGACAATATATTTTTCTTGGTATTTTTTATTCAAAATGTATTATGTTTATCGAAATCGCTTTTTTATAAAAAATCAGCTACTTGTTGAAACATTGATATATCGTATTCACTGCTACAGTTAGTCATTCCAAGTTCTTCTAACATTTGAAGCTAATAATTAGTTGGCATAAATCAGCACGGCAATCAACTTCCAGAATATAAAAAATGTCGAGGTTTATCCATTTTTTAGTTGTATCCCAATTCTGAAATCTACAGATAATGAAGATATATTCTGGAAAAATCCAGCTATTTCGGAATATATGATAACTCAACCCATCAGAGTTATGTAGGTAGAAATTATCGTACTTTTCAATACAGTGAGGCACAAATAAGTAGACCATCTAAAATCAACGAAATGCTTCTGCTGTATTAATTTGGGATTTTTAATTCCGCATAGCGGTACTAGCTGAATAATCACATAAATTTGAGAAAATAGTCAAGTAAAATTACGAACTATGGTAGAAACTACTCACAAGCATTTAATTATTGGGGCTGGTTTTGTGGGATTGGGGATGGCTGAAGCACTCAAGAAAGCTAGTATTTCCTACGACCAAGTTGATGCCAGCGATGATATTGGGGGAAATTGGTATCACGGTGTGTATGAAACTGCACATATTATTTCATCACGAAAGATTACTCAATTTACCCATTTTCCCATGCCGGAAAATTATCCGGATTTCCCCAGCGCCCGCAATATGCGGGATTACTTAAACTCCTTTGCTGACCATTTTCAGTTACGTCAAAATATTGAACTAAATCGTCAAGTTACCTACGTACGCCCCATGGAAAATAATCTTTGGGAAGTTACTTTTGATAATGGGGAACAGCGCATTTACAAGGGGGTTATCATTTGCAATGGTCATCACTGGTGCAAGCGGTTTCCTAAATTCTCAGGGGAATTTGATGGAGAGATCATGCACTCAAAAGATTATAAAAATCCTGAGCAACTACGTGGCAAGAGAGTTTTGGTGATTGGTGGAGGAAATTCCGCTTGTGATGTCGCCGCAGAAGCAGCTAGGGTGGGAGCTAAATCTGTATTGAGTATGCGTGAATCCGTATGGTTTATTCCCAAAACCTTTGCAGGTCTGCCAATTTCGGATTTAGTTAAATGGTGGATGCCACAATGGTTTCAGAGGTTTATGACCTATGTGATTATTCTGCTGACCTTCGGTAAGCACAAAGATTATGGTTTACCCGAACCCACATATCGAGTTTTTGATAAGCACCCAACCTTAAATAATGAGGTTCCCTACTATATCAAACATGGTCGCATTGCCTATAAGCCAGAGGTGCGACATTTACATGGGAAGGAAGTGGAATTTGCAGACGGTAGTCGAGAAACCTTTGATTTAATTGTTTGTGCAACAGGTTTTCACCTAGCCTATCCATTTTTAGCTCCAGAACTGCAACGGGTGGAAGGAGCCACTATGCAATGTTATGGAGGGTCATTTCTAGAAGATTACAAAGGAATTTACTATATCGGATGGGGACAAGCTAGGGGAGGTGCTGGTTCTGTATTTTCAGCTTTTGCACCTATATTTACCCGTTTTCTAGAACTCCAAGATGAAATTAAAATTCCTATGGGTTTGGTGTTCAAGGAAATGGGAGAGAAACTACCCACAACCCATCTTGACGATCCGCAAAGGATTTTTCGAGAATTAGCACTAGTTAATCTATTTTTTCAACGGTTGGTTAAAAAAGCTCACCGAATTGATTCTCAATATTCCCAGTTCGAGAATCAAGCACTCCCACCCCTGCGAGAAAAATTAGTTAGCAGTAAATAGGGAAGTTCAAGTTTTCAAGTCTCTCCATCAAGGGCGATCGCCTTTGGTGGTAATTTTTATGTCAAGCAATATAGTAAATCAAACAACATTTAAATTTAAAATACCTAATTCCCCAGATATAGGAATATTCTCAAAAAATATGCTACCATGTAAAATCTATTACCTCAGAAGGTAATAAACTTAATTCAGTTCTTCAGGTCAAATTCACAAAAATCCCTTGGTAAGTATATAACTAGCCAAGGGAGTGAGTTATCAGGGTGCATCTACCAATTAAATCTTCTAGAGTTAATATACTTAGTCCGGATGGTTTAGAGACAAACTCCAAAATATCTGATATATTTGATGCCTACCAAAAAAAGCCCCTCGCAGCTAAAGCTACTAGGGGAGTGAGTTATCAGGGTGCATCTACTAAATAAATTTCCTTAACTAAACCTCATACTTCGGACAGTTTTATACAAAGTCTGTTAATATATCGTATAAAAAAATACCCCACTAGCAAAACTAGCAGGGAGTGAGTTATCAGGGTGCATCTACCATTACATTGTTCTTTATCAAACTCAGTCCTTCCGGATAAATTTGTCTGATTTCCTACATGACTTACCCAAAAAAATTCCCCCAGTAGCCGGCAGCTACTAAGGGGAGTGAGTTATCAGGGTGCATCTACCATTACATTGTTCTCGATAAAACTAGGTCTTTCCGGATAAATTTGTCTGATTTCCTACATGACTTACCCAAAAAAATTCCCCCAGCAGCCGGCAGCTACCAAGGGGAGTGAGTTATCAGGGTGCATCTACTAAATAAATTTCCTTCCCTAAATCCCATACTCCGGACATTTTTATACAAACTCTGGCAATAATCGTACAAAAAAATACCCCACTAGCAAAACTAGCAGGGAGTAAGTTATCAGGGTGCATCTACCATTACATTGTTCTTTATCAAACTCAGTCCTTCCGGATAAATTTGTCTGATATCCTACATGACTTACCCAAAAAACTTCCCCCAGCAGCCGGCAGCTACTAAGGGGAGTGAGTTATCAGGGTGCATCTACTAAATAAATTTCCTTCCCTAAATCCCATACTCCGGACATTTTTATACAAAGTCTGGTAATATATCGTATAAAAAAATACCCCACTAGCAAAACTAGCAGGGAGTGAGTTATCAGGGTGCATCTACCATTACATTGTTCTTGATCAAACTCAGTCCTTCCGGATAAATTTGTCTGATTTCCTACATGACTTACCCAAAAAAAATTCCCCCAGCAGCCGGCAGCTACTAAGGGGAGTGAGTTATCAGGGTGCATCTACCATTACATTGTTCTTGATAAAACTAAGTCTTTCCGGATAAATTTGTCTCATTTCTTACCTGTAATTTATTCCCAAAAAAATTCCCCACTAGCAAAAACTAGCAGGGAGTGGGTTATCAGGGTGCATCTACCATTACATTGTTCTCGACAAAACTAGGTCGTTCCGGATAAATTTACGTATATTAGAAGTTGTATTTGTATAATTACAAGAAAAACCCTGTCGATTAGTTAACCAACAGGGGACGTTGAAGATCAAGGTGCATCTACCAATAGGTATGTTCTCAAGGTCATAAAGGTAATCAGGATGAAATTACATCTATGATATTAATGATTTAGAGATATGCTGAATTGGGAAAACATTGAGGGTCAGAAACATTCAGTGCTGGGATGCATCTAAAGTATCAGAAGCAGCGAAATATCAACCAAAGTTTCGCGTTTCCGGAGATATCAAGGAGGCAAACAGGAGAAGTTGTGACTCAGGAATTTCATATTTCCGTAACCCCGGTGGGACAAAATGACTACCTGGTACGGACAGAACAAGTCGCTACTGGGGTGCCGATCGCAGAAGAACTGGTAAGTTGGACAGTGGATGAATGGCTGGCAGCTGCTAGTCATTTAATGAACGATCCACTGAAGTCGGTGTTGCAAGGTGATGCCATTGCCAGAAATTCTGTCAATTTAGTGGCTTTGGGTCAGCAACTCTATAATGCCCTGTTTCAAGGCACTCTCAGGGATAGTTGGATGACAGCACAGGGTATTGCCCAGAACCGCCAGAAGGTGCTGCGCCTACGTTTGGGATTAAAAGATACCAAATTAGCACGGTTGCCCTGGGAGGTAATGCACGCAGGCGATCGCCCCATCGCCACAGGACCCTATATTGCCTTTTCCCGCTATCAAAGTGGGATTGGGGGGACATCACCCATACCTACCAGTAATATGCCTTCTCCCTTAGATGATGGGGGAATTAGAGTCCTTATGGTGATGGCTTCACCTACCGACCAAGTAAGATTAGATTTATTAAAACAAGAAGCTATTAGATTACAGTCAGAATTACATCGCAATGCCGAAGGGAACTTACATTTACCAGAAATTGAACTCACAATTTTGGAACAACCAGGTAGGGAAGATTTAACCCAAGCCTTGGAACAAGGACGCTTTAATATTCTCCATTACTCTGGTCATAGTAATTTAGGCAGCAATGGCGGTGAAATATATTTAGTCAGTCAGCGCACAGGTTTGACGGAAACCTTGAGTGGTGACGATTTGGCGGGATTACTCGTCAATAATAATATTCAAATGGCGGTATTTAACTCCTGTTTGGGAGCATATACGGCAACGGTTGATTCTAGTGGAGACACTGGAGAACGCAACCTCACAGAAAGCTTAGTCAAGCGGGGGATTAGAAGCGTTTTGGCAATGTCGGAACGTATCCCCGATGATGTGGCACTGACATTAACGCAGTTATTTTATCGCAATTTATCCCAGGGATATCCCGTAGATTTGTGTGTGAGCCGCGTCCGCCAAGGGCTAATATCTGCCTATGGTTCTCACCAGATGTATTGGGCATTACCTATTCTGTATCTCCAGTCAGAATTTACTGGTTATTTGGGTGTAGGTGATAGTTTTGTCAATGAGACAGAGTTATTGGATGAATATGACCCCACCCTGACTGCATCACCTGTATATTCCCTGGGAACGGAAGATACAGATTTATCCCTACCGATAGATGAAATGATGATGCCCTCTCCTCTAGGAATCGTGGGAGAGCAAGGCGGTTTGGATTGGTTAGGGGAGGAAGATTGGGGCGGTTTAGTTGATGGAATTGAGTATGATGATGACCCCAGCTATGCGGAAGATTCTGCTTTAGTTTCAGATTTATTTCGTGAGTTGGATCAACAGGGAATTACTGGTGAGCAAACTTCGATGACAGCAGAGTTAGTAAATCAGCAGTCAGAGGAGGATTTATCCGATATTCTCACCAGTGAGCGGGATTTGTGGGGTAATTTTCCGCCAGCAAACCAACAACAACTCACTGAAAACCCTGGAGAGAGTTGGGATAATTTACAGCTACCACCAGCTCCGGAGGTGGTGACAACTCCCAGTAGAAAAGCTGCCCAAAAACGCCAACAACGTCGGAAAAACTTGACTTTTGCAGGAATAGGAGCAGGGGCGATCGCTGCTATGATCACCGTTGGTTGGTGGTGGCAAAATCAACAAATTTCCCAGTTACCTGATATTCCGACTCTCCCCAATCAAACACAAACCAGCGCTCTCAAACCAGAAAATAGCCCCGCAAATCTCAAAACTACCGCGACAAACTTAGTCACAGCGAGTGCTACGGAAAAAATTAGTCGTGGTGATATTGCAGGGGGACTGGTGGTGGTGGAAGAACTACTTAATCGCAATGCTTTATCTCCTGCCAGAACCGCTTTAGACTTAGTTCCTAAAGATAAATTAGATGACCCCTCAGTCAACTTTTTAAAAGGCAGATTGGCTTGGCAAGCCATACAGACAGGTGATACCACCTACAGTGTGGATGATGTCCGTCGTTACTGGGAAAGTGCCGTCAAAGCCAAACCAGATGATTCCTTATATATTAATGCCTTAGGTTTTGCCTACTACGCAGAAGGTAATATCAACCGTGCCAATGACTCTTGGTTTAAAGCGGTAAATTTGGCATTAAAACAGCAGAATTCCTCGCCCAGCGCTACCCCCGTTTCCACCATGGCTGTTGCCCGTCCTAAGGAAGCTTTGACAGCTTATGCTGGTTTAGCTATGGGATTATATAAAGCTGCTGATAGTCAACCTGGAGAGAAAAGGGAACAATTTGTCAGTAAAGCAATAAAAATACGCCAAAAGGTAGTTAGTGACGACCCTGTGAATTTTCAAGTCAAGGAATTGGCAAAAAATTGGTTATGGTCAGAAGCTGCTATCCGAGATTGGCAAAGCTTGCTGAAGGTGAATGAAGGGAATTAAGGGAATTAATTGGAAGACAGCGATCGCTAAATTTTCTACCCTAGCTAGTTGACGCGATCGCGCTCCATTTATAGACAATTCATTCCTGCTTATATAATTTGAGAATAGAGAAAAAGTCAGACAAAGACTACTTAAGAGTTTCGTTTATTCCCACCGACCTAGCTTGAAAAAGGCAGTGGGCAGTAGGGAAAAAGCTTTTTGATACAGGTGAAATGTATCAGGTGTAATTTGTCAATCCCTGTTTACCAATCGTTTAAATACTGAATCAGGAATAACAAAGGATTGCGGAATTAGTTTATGCTGGTAGCAGGAAAACATTAAGAAACTTTAAATTTCCCTCCCAGTGTACTCATGCAATGCATAGTCAATCGCCGCGCTCAGTTTTCGGCTAGTCACCGCTATTGGTTTCCAGAACTGAGTGAAGCGGAAAATCTTGAAAAATTTGGTGCTTGTTCTCGATTTCCCGGACATGGACATAATTATGTCTTATTTATTTCTTTGGCAGGGGAATTAGACGAATATGGCATGGTGTTGAATTTATCCGATGTCAAGCACGTAATTAAGCGGGAAGTTACCAGTCAGCTGGACTTTTCCTATCTGAATGATGTGTGGGCAGAATTTCAGCAAACCTTGCCAACAACAGAAAATATTGCACGGGTAATCTGGCAGAAGTTAGCACCTCACTTGCCTTTAGTCCGCGTACAGTTGTTTGAACATCCAGAACTTTGGGCAGATTATACGGGAAACGGTATGGAAGCTTATCTCACCATTAGTACTCATTTCAGTGCCGCTCACAGGTTAGCTCATCCCCGATTGAGTAACGAAGAGAATTTTGAGATTTATGGTAAATGTGCGCGTCCCCACGGACATGGGCATAATTATCATTTGGAAGTGACAGTTAAGGGCAAAATCGACGATCGCACCGGTATGCTGGTTGATTTGGGAGCATTAAACCAAATTATTACAGATTATGTAGTAGAACCCTTTGACCATACTTTCTTAAATAAAGACATTGCCTTTTTCGGGGAGAATGTACCCACCGCCGAAAATATTGCCTTGTATATTAGTAATTTGTTGCGATCACCCATCCAAAACATCGGAGCAAGTTTACACAAAATTAAGCTGATTGAAAGTCCTAACAACTCCTGTGAGATTTTCTGTTCAGATGTGGATGCTCCATCCATTCCCTCTGGAGTCAGTCAACCTGTTTTAGCGCAAGTGTAACGGAAAAGGGGGAAAGGGAACAGGGAAAAGAGAGAGTGTTTTTCTTTGGAGTTGTATAAATTCGGGATGATTTTGAGTTTGTCATGCTGTACACACTTCTGTGGCTTCCCGCAAGCTATGTAGTGCTTTTCTGCCCTATCACAAATCATCCCATGAATCAGCAATACTCTTTCTTTCACCCATTCCCCATTACTCCTTACTCCTTACTCATTCGCCATTCCCTAACTTAAAAAAATCTTCGTCTAGCTAGATAACGGAGATAACGATAGACAAACCAGGCGATCGCGGCAAAAAGGATATTTAACAGGCTGCGACTAAGTATAAACCACAGAAACTTTGTGCTTAAAATCAGCACAGGTGGAACTGTCGCCACAATACGAATTAACAGGAATAATCCCAAAATCGCATTACCAGCTAAAATCACCGTAAACAGAACTAAACCCCTTTGCCAGTAACGCTGTAAGGGTGTGTAGCCAGAGATGAGGACGATGGGCAACTTACCTTGAATTTTGCGGAAATATTGCTCCAAGCGCCAAAACATCCATAACATGAAGGGGAAAAAGGCATAACTAAGTAGACGCAGGGGTAGAGAGAAGCCCCAGGTACTAGAAATAGTATTAGCCAGGGCATGAAATAGCACAGACTGCAACCAATAGCTAAGTATATTTACTTGGGGTGGTTGATGCCCAGATAAACGCATCCTTGCCCCCAGAGACAAGGCAAGAGCATATCCCCAGGGAGCAGAAAAAATAGCATGACCAGGTGTACCAATTAACCTTTCCACGGGGGAAGAGGTTTCATGGAACAGGTAAATCCAGTTTTCGTGGGCGCTAAATCCCAAGGCGGAGGCAAGACTGAATAAAAAGATACTGCTAGGTCGCAAGCGATAACGACGCTGGAAAAACCCCACAGGAATAGCGACAGCCGCAAGTTTACAGCTTTCTTCTATGGGGCTAACTTGCAGTAGTTGCCGAAGAAAGATACCACCAAAGGTGCGTTTAAATACCTGCCACTGCCAAAAACGATGGGCTTGAATTTCCCAACCGAAACTGAGAAAGAGGGCGATCGCGCCGGAGATTACCCCAAAAATAAAAAATAATAACAGTCGTGGCAGGGGTGGTGCAGAGGAAACGCGCCAAGAATAGTAGAGTAAAAATAGCAGTGGTGGGATGACTGCCCATAAAAATACTGCAAGAAGAGAATAAAAATCAGTCACTCACTTGTGCGATCACGGTGCGATGTCGGGGACTATTAGGAGTAATAGTCGGAGTGTGAAAACCTACCTCCACTAACGCTTGCTGAATATCTAGGGAGAAATATTCATCTAGATAGGGTTCAGTGCTTTTGAGCAAAGTCAAGATATAGGGTGGCATTTTGAGAAAAGCTTCCGCTTTTGGGTTCATATCCATAATCGCTAAATGACCGCCGGGACGCAATAGTCGTCGCGCTTCGGCAAAAATTTGCTTTGTCGGTATCTGGGGTAATTCATGGCACACCAAGAAAATCGATACTAGGTCAAAACTGCTACTTTGCAAGCCCGTAGTTTCCGCCGCAGCGTGAACCCAATTAATATTAGCTTCGCGCTTTTGAGCTTGGTAGTGGGCAACAGCCAAAAAATAGGGAGATAAATCTACCCCTGTTAGTTTCGCTTCCGGGTATAGTGCTTGCAAAGCAAAGGTACTCATACCTACACTACAACCTAAATCGAGAATATCCTGAGGCGGAGTTTTCAGTTGCTCTTTGAGAATGTGATGGTAACTGTAGCGTAATTTAGCATCACCTTTTGCCCCTGCACCTTGCCAAATCTTGGCATGAACAGCACGAGCAGCAACTTCCACTTCCCAAGCGGCATCCCAACTCATATTACCCTTTTCATAGGCATGGAAAGAAGTCAGGTAATAGTCAGGATAATTTAACTGAGGATTTTCGACCTCAGCTAGTTCCCCTTCCCAATTATGTTGTTTTAGGGTTTCAACTTCCTGTCTCCAGGCTACACCAATTTTTTCTGCCCGTTTAATCATCATCTGTCTGGCTTGGTGCTTGGCAATATCAGCGATGGGTTTAATTGCTAAGATGCCATTGACCAATTGGGAAGCTAAACCTGGAGAGTTTTTGACAGCAGCATTCATGATAAATTTTCCGATTAGGTGATGGGTAAAGGGAAAAGGGAAAAGGAAGGAGAAAAAATACCCCTTGCTCTCTGACTCCCTGCTCTGCTCCATTCCCCTACTACCTCGATATTTTTGATTTTCTTTTACTTTATATGTGCGAATGGGAATAGGGAATAGGGTGGGGGGAGTGAGAAATTGCACGCATATGCATATAGGTATAAATTAACTCTACCTATATGTAATACTAATTCTCCAAAATAAAGCTACACATAGACAGCAGGGGGCAGGGTGAGAATTATCTGTAGCCGGAATTGAGAGAAATGGTATAAAACAATAACTTTGTGAAGCGAATTCGCACAATAATGCCCTAACTATTCCATTCCATCAACCTAAGACTATCGAAAATATAGTTAATCCTGATATTATGACCATATTTAGCAAAATATTTAGTCTTTAGAGGCAAATCTGGCTCTAGAGGCTGGTAAAACTTGAACAAGATTTTTGATAACAGGGAAGGTGAAAATGGCTAGAAGAAGCGGTGGGTTATTCAGGGAGTTTCAGGAATTTGCCCTCAAAGGCAATGTGGTAGATTTGGCGATCGCCGTCATTATCGGTGGAGCTTTCGGCAAAATCGTGGAGTCTTTCACCACAGATGTGATTATGCCTCTGATTAACCCCCTAGTCTCTATGGCGGGTAAAGATTGGCGCACTTTTGCTGTCGGTCCAGGTATCCTTGTAGGAAAATTTCTCGGTACCGTTTTAGATTTTTTAATTATTGCTTTCGTGCTGTTTCTTGCTATTCGTGCCATCAATCGCTTCAAACGCAAAGAAGAAGTCGAAGCAGCAGCAGCACCTCCCGACCCCAATATTGTTGCCCAAGAACGGCTAACTGATGCCCTAGATCGCTTAAATACAACTATGCAGTCACGGGGATAGGAACTAGTACCGTAATTCGTAATTCGTAATTCGTAATTCGTAATTCGTAATTCGTAATGCTCCCTGCGGGAGAGCTACGCTAACGTAATTACTTTGCCGCAAGTGTTTCAGACATTTGGAATGGGTGGTTTATTTCAGCCGCCCTGTACTAGTTAGGAGATGAGGGAAGGGGACAGGGTAAAGATATTTACCTCTCAACTGTCACCCATTCCCCATCACCCATTATCTATTTTGCAGTTTTTGGCTTGAGTGCCAGTAGCATTTCTACTTGACTGCTAGACTTATCAGGGCTGGCTGCTGTCACACCAAACCCCTTGATAGAAGCGAGAATAGCACTAGCTTCGGCGGGTACGGTTTGTTTTTGAGCAGAATAGAAACGGTTAACTAGGGTCATGGTTTTGTCCATGTCTAGATAGAAATAACCACCGTTGGGTTTCTGTAAAGAACCTGTAATTGCTTTGAAACTGTCGCTTTTATCTAAAGATTGACTAGGAGGAGTGGCGATCGCCTCTGCAATGGGACCACCTAAAGCCACAAACAGAGTTTTGTCATCTAGCCAACCATGGGAAACTACTGCACCCTGACCAGGGACTTGCCACTCAGTGATATTCTTACCACCCAGATTTGCTTGAGCAACATTTACCCGTTGGCTTTTTGCCCAGGTATCCAGTTTAGTAAAAGTACCCTCTGCGGTTTTGCGATCGCTAGTATGGAAAATCATCGCTCCACCAAAACCCACAGGGGCTAAAATACCCTTATCAGAAGGAATTGCGGCAATGCCAAACTCCCCACTCATCCAGCCAAAAACTTCCTTATCGAGGTCAAGATTGACGGCAGTTTTCAACTGGGTGCGTGCTTGTTCTAATACTTGCTTGATTTCTGGGTAATCCTTCGACTGCTCAACCATCGCTGACCACCAAGTGCTGACACCTTGTCCACTGACTAAAGCAATGGTATCCCCAGGTAATTGGGAAACAACCTTACTATCTGTATTTTGATACTGAAACTTCACCAACTGTGGATCTAAATTTGCCACAGCTTTCATTCTAATACCCGCATCATCGATACCCACGCCAGCAACCATTGATTTGACTTGCTTCAACTGTTTCAAGGTTTGGGGAGTCAATTGAGCTTTTGCTTGGGGATTAGTGGCAACTAATTGCTCTATCATCCCAGAATAATTCGGTACGTAGATTTGTGCCAGGGTATTTTGTAACTCTACACCCTTACTCAGGACAGCATTTGCCCCTTCCTTACTGGCAAAGGATGGTTCTCCTTTAGAGGTATCAATTGCCTGCTCAACCAAGTTTTTTTCCTGGGAAAATACCACATAATCCTTAACAATGGCGCTGTAGGTGGGTTTACCCTTCCCAGAGGTTTCGGTGATTTTCTCACCTTTGTAGTCAATTTCCTTAGAAGTGACGGTTTTATCTGCCTTTAACTTATTAGCAAAGTCTAAGGCTTTTAATTTATCTTTGATACCCACCACCATCAGGACATTCGGTTCCTGGGTTTGGGGAGTATTGAGATTTGCTTGAGCTGGTTTTGCCGCAGTTGGTGGTAATAAAGCAACCATCACCCCACCAACCCAAGGTTTTAAGTCTTTGTCGTAGGAAATGCCACTATCAGCCATTCCCTTATTCATTTCTTCTAAACCTTTATTTACCAGCTTTTGTGCTTCGGGAGTCCCAAACTGTTCTAATTTTGCCCATGCTTGGGGGTCAGTAGAAATATAGGTTGCCATGACTGCATCATCTGGCACCACCTTAGCACTACCAACCGCCCCAGAAATATCTCCTGAAGGTCCCCCTTTGAGATACATGTAAGCACCAATACCACCGATGGCAATGACAGCAGCACCAACGGCAGGAACAATAAATTTAGCTTTACCTTGTGACATCGTAATTCATAATCCTTTGACTTAAATTTTCCTTGATGCTCAGAGATACGTCATTGTGGTGTTTGCGGATATGGGAGCAGTGAGGGGAAGGTAAAAGGATGTTTATGTCAAGCCATAAATATCACCCATCACCTAATTACCCATTTCCAACTTCAACAGTAGGAAGAGGGAATCCGCAAATGGTATATTAGACCTCTTGCAAAAAATCGATTTTTGAGTGTTATGGAAGAGGACAAAGGACTTCTCTGTCATACAAACAGTTAATTAGTAAGGGATAAACCTCCTTTACCCCGACTTGTGCAAGAAGTCTATTTTTCATCTCCGAAAATTCCTGCTTGTCGCAAGGAAGGTACTCTCAAAAATATCAGAGTATATTTTTTAAGAGTCAGAGAAGGGTTACGCCTTAAGCTAGGCGATCGCTATACAATCAGTTCCAATTTTTGCCAAAATACTTCATCTAGGCGTTTTTGGTGCTGTTCTCCTGACTCACTCAGGGTGTAAGGGAGTTGTTCCCTGAATTGAATCTAGATAGAGTTTCTCAGATTAAAAGGTCAATAGGCATCAATGTCTCATTTTTATTTTGATACAGAAAATTCTCGGCATAAATCCTTTGAGTTACCAGGTGCAAAACCACACTATAATCCTGATCGCCCTGGACAAGTGGAACATATTTTCCTCGATCTTGACTTGAATATTCCTGACCAAAGTTTTCAAGGCAAGTGTAACATTACTCTCTCGCCTATCCGTAATGGTATTGACCATTTAATTTTGGATGGGGTGAATTTGCGGATTGCTTCAGTTATGGTTGATGATGTCATCCAAAAATATGACTATGACGGGGAAAAGTTATCAATTTACTTGAGTACACCCACTCAAATAGACAAAAAAATAGTTGTGGCGATCGCCTATGCTGTGGAAAAACCCCAACGTGGTATCTATTTTATTCAGCCAGACAAAAATTATCCCCAGAAACCTACCCAAGTTTGGACTCAAGGGGAGGATGAAGACTCACGTTTTTGGTTCCCTTGCTTCGATTATCCCGGACAATTGTCAAAGAGTGAAATTCGCGTTCGTGTTCCCAAACCCTTGAGAGCTATCTCTAACGGTGAATTAATCTCCATCACAGAAGAAGCCCACCATCAAATTTACCACTGGTCACAACAGCAAATTCACCCTACCTACTTGATGACCCTCGCTGTCGGTGATTTTGCGGAGATTCGGGACGAGTGGCGAGGTAAACCTGTCACCTACTACGTAGAAAAGGGTCGGGAAGAGGACGGCAAACGCAGTATGGGGAAAACTCCCCGGATGATGGAATTTCTCAGCGAGAAATATGGTTATCTTTACCCTTACCCCAAGTATGCTCAAGTCTGCGTTGATGACTTTATTTTTGGGGGGATGGAAAATACTTCTACCACCCTGCTCACAGATAGATGTTTGCTAGATGAACGGGCAATTATTGATAATCGTAACACCGAGAGTTTAGTAGTTCATGAGCTTGCCCACCAATGGTTTGGAGATTTGGTGGTGATTAAGCATTGGTCCCATGCTTGGATTAAGGAAGGTATGGCTTCCTACTCTGAGGTGATGTGGACGGAACAGGAGTATGGAGCCCAGGAAGCAACGTATTATCGGTTACATGAGGCTCGCAGCTACTTAGCAGAAGATAGTGGGCGTTACCGTCGTCCCATGGTGACTCACATTTACCGCGAAGCCATCGAATTGTACGATCGCCACATCTACGAGAAGGGGTCATGTGTGTATCATATGATTCGCACAGAGTTAGGTGATGAGTTATTTTGGCAGGCAATGCAGACATTTGTGCAAGATAACGCCCACCGTACGGTAGAAACTGTAGATTTATTACGGGCGATTGAAAAGGCGACGGGGAGAAATTTATTATTTTTGTTTGACCAGTATGTCTTCCGTGGTGGTCATCCTGATTATAAAGTGGCTTACAGCTGGGATGGGGATGCCAAATTAGCCAAGGTGACAGTCACCCAAACCCAGGCAACAGAAGGAAATAGCCCCCATCAAAATGGTTTATTTGATTTGAAGATTCCCATCGGTTTTGGTTATCGTCAAGACAATCAACCCCCCAAACTACAAACTTTCCCGGTACGGGTGCACGAGAAAGAGCAAAGTTTTTATTTCCCCCTAGAGACTAAACCCGATTTTGTCAGTTTTGATGTGGGTAATAATTACCTGAAAACCGTATCCTTGGAATATGCTTTACCAGAACTCAAAGCCCAGTTAGAATTAGACCCAAACCCGATTTCGCGGATTTATGCAGCAGAAGCATTGGCGAAAAAAGGTGGCTTAGAAGCGGTGAATATTTTGGCTACTGCTTTGCGTGGGGATAATTTTTGGGGTGTGCGGGTGGAAGTTGCCCGACAATTGGCAGAAATTAAACTAGATCAGGTTTTTACCGCTTTGTTACCTGGTTTAGAGGATGAAAGTGCTTTCGTGCGTCGAGGGGTGATTGAGGCTTTAGGAACTATTAAAACCTACGATAGTTATCAAGCAATTAAAGCTGTCATCAAAGGTGGAGATAGTAGTTATTATGTTGAAGCCACAGCTGCCAGGGTTTTGGGGGGAATTGCCGCAGCCCATACCCAGGATAAACCCAAGGAAGAGAAAGTTATTAAGCTGCTGAAATCTGTTTTGACAGAAAGAGCAGGGTGGAATGAGGTAGTACGCAGTGGGGCGATCGCCGGATTAGCTACCCTGAAAACCTCCGAAGCAGCCCTAGATTTAATCCTAGAATACACCCAAGTCGGTGTCCCCCAAGCCCTGCGTTTGTCTGCAATTCGCGCTTTAGGTAAAATTTCCGTCGGGCAAACTCCCCCAAACCTAGAGCGCATCCTAGAAACCCTCTCAGCATTGAGTCGAGAGACATTTTTCCTCACCCAAGTTGCCGTAGTCGTCGCCCTAGGGCAAATGGAGACACCAAAGGCAATCGGTACACTGCGATCGCTCAAAGAACAAAGCCCTGATGCACGAGTACGACGCTACGCAGAAGAGGAAATTACCAAAGTACAAAAAAATATCGGTACCGATAATGCTGTACGACAACTTCGCACAGAATTAGACGAAATGAAAAAACAAAACCAAGAACTTCGCAGTCGTTTAGAAAATTTGGAAGCCAAATCTAAGGAGTAATTGGCAACCGCAGCTACATGATATAAGTCTTGGAGTGCGGGGAGAAGCGCCTTGGGTGGATTCCCCGCTTTCTAGCGATTTACAGTAATTCTCCAAAATAACCAGACCCACCATCCCTACAATTTCCCAAACCATCAGCCGGATTCTCAACCGTCAATATACCATTATTTCTTTTGTGGACTTACTAGGGTAGGGCGATCGCAAAACAACTACCTACCCCCAACTCGCTGGTTAAGGAAACTTCTCCCCCATGCAATTCTACAATGCGTTTAACTAAAGTTAGCCCTAACCCCGTACCTTCATACTTGCGATTAAGATTACTATCGAGTTGAATGAAAGGCTCAAATACTCTCTTAATATCTTCAGCCGCGATACCCATTCCTGTATCTTTGACAAAAATTTGGAGATAATTTTGTTGCTGAATTGTGATTGGATAAATGACTTCTAAAGTAATAGCTCCTCCTTCGGGGGTAAATTTCACTGCATTATTCAGGAGATTAATTAATACTTGGCGAATTCGTCGTTCATCCATGCGGAAATTTGGCAAATCTACAGGAACTTTACTTTCTAAATGAATTGATTTTTTGCTAGCTTGAGGTTGAATAAATTCAAGACTTTGTTGACACAGGGGTATAATTGCGGTGTTGGTGTAGTTTAATTCAATCTGTCCTGATACAATTTTAGAGACATCAAGAATATCGTTAATCAATTCGAGTAGATGGTTTCCACTACGCTCGACTGTAGCCAGGGCTTGAAATTGTTTTTCGTTAATTTCTCCAAAAATTTCCTCCTGCAATGATTCCGTCATCCCTAAAATTGCATTTAATGGTGTACGCAATTCGTGACTCATGGTAGCAAGAAACTCGTCCTTAAGACGGGTACTTTGAATTAGTTCTTCATTAGTCTTTTCTAACAATCGGTTGATTTTCTGGAGTTGGCGATTTTGTTCTGCTAATTGTTGTGCTTGTAGATAATTTTCTTGTTTTAAAAGTTTTTGTAAGCGACTAAGATCTAAATGAGTTGAAATCCGAGCTAAAACTTCTTCTGTTTGGAAGGGTTTAGTTATATAGTCTACTCCACCTACCGTAAAAGCTTTGACTTTATCTAGTATTTCATCTAAAGCACTGATAAATATAACTGGAATATCACGAGTTGTTTCATTTGCTTTCAACTGTTGACAGACTTCATAGCCGTTCATATTGGGCATTTGAATATCTAGCAAAATTAAAGCCGGAGCCGCATGTTGAATCCCTACTATTCCTAGCTTTCCACTGGGAAATGGTCGGACTAGATAACCATTTTCTTTTAACAGATTGGTTAGTAAATGTAGGTTGGCGGGGGTGTCGTCGATAACAACAATTTCAATTGGAGTATTTCCATTATTAATAAAATTCATTTTCTGAGTCTACTTCTCATATTTTAATTTTACCAATTAGATGCAAAACTTTTTCATATTCAAAGTTGTGTAAACAAGAGTCAATTGCCTGAGACAGAGAAACGTTATGGATTGAAATTTCTTGAACTACCTGAGCAATTAAATCCAGATTAGAAGTAATCACCGCTTCTTGGAGTTGCTCTAATAGCTGGGGTGGAAGTTGGGCGATCGCCTCGGCAGTTAAAATTTCTTTTTGGGACATTTCAGAAGTTGTAATTACTGTCAAGTCTTCGTAAATAAAATTCACACCCAGATGTTTATGCATTGCCTGAAAAATTTCTTCCTCGCGGAAAGGTTTTCTCAAAAAATCATCGCATCCCGCAGAAAGTACCACAGCTTTTTCTTCTTCCAATACGCTAGCTGTAAGGGCAATAATTACAGTTGCTTGTCCTTGTGTGGTGCCTTTAATTTTTTGAGTAGCTTCGTAACCATCCATGACAGGCATTCGCATATCCATCCAAATCAAGTGGGGTTTCCACTTTTCCCAAATATTAATCGCTTCTTGCCCATTATTTGCTTCTTGAAGTTGAAATCCCAGAGGAGAAAGCAACTTAATTAATAGTTGACGATTCAAGGGTTTATCATCAACTATCAGCAGGCGATAAGTTGGTTGATTGGCAGCTACAGCAATTACACGCCGAGTGGGTTGTTGCGTCTCAATTTGATTAGCATCAACTTCTGTGACTTGAATATCAAAGAAAAATGTTGTACCTTTGTTGACCTGACTTTTAACTTGAATATCTCCTCCCATGAGACGAACAAATTGACGACTAATAGATAATCCTAGTCCAGTTCCTTCCTGTGCTTGTTTTCCCGTTGCTGTTTGGCTAAAAGCTTCAAAAAGGTTCCCTAATTCTTCTGGAGCAATTCCCCTGCCCGAGTCTTCAATTTCAAATTTTAAAGTGTAAGTATTTTCCTGAAATGCTTCTAGGTTTAGGTGGGAAGAAATAATATTTTTTTGATGAGAAACTCTCAGAATAATACCACCATTTTGAGTAAATTTGATGGCGTTATTAATGAGATTAATCAATACTTGGCGTAATTTAACTTCATCGGTACGCATATAGCGTATCATCTCAGGTTGGTAGTCCATAATCAACTGGAGATTTTTTTCTTCAGCTTTGATTTGGAACATATCATGAATATCATCTAGCAACTGGTGGAAGTCAAAGTTTTTGCCGTTGAGAGTAGTTTTACCAGCTTCAATTTTCGAGAGGTCGAGGATATTATTAATTAGGGTTAAAAGATGTTCGCCACTACGATAAATAATACCAACATTCTCTTGATGTTCCCTCCCCAGAGTTTGAGAGCGAGTCATAATTTGAGCAAAACCCATAATCGCATTGAGAGGAGAGCGTAACTCATGACTCATATTCGCCAAAAAATCACTTTTGGCACGATTGGCAGCATCTGCAATCTCGATGGAATGCTGTAGTTCTATGGTACGTTGTTGTACCCGCTCTTCGAGAGTCTCATTGAGTTGCTTGAGGTAGAACTCTGCTTGTCTTTGGGCAATTGCACCACCAATACTACCAGCGATCGCCATCAATACAATTTGTGCTGTCTCATCCCAATCCCGCTCCAGATGACAATCATCAAAACCAACAAATCCCCAAAAGCGATCGCGAATAAAGATTGGTACCACCAAAATTGATAAAATTCCCTGGGGTTCTAGCACCATCCGCTCACTAGTAGGAAAATCAGCAATTTTACCTACAACTGATTTTTGCCGAGATAGTAATTCATACCATCTGGGGAAAAAAGCCTCATAGCAAAGGTTTTGCAGATCTGGATTATCAATTTCCGGAACTATTCCTTCAGCCACCCATTCCCAACGCTGACTCATCACATTTTTTCCTGTTCCTGGGTGGGGGTGATTTTCAAAGATGTAGATGCGATCAACTTCCGTTGCTTGACCCAAGGTATTTAATGCTGCTTGAATTGACTGATGAAAGTCCTCAACTGTCAACATTTGATTCATTGCCACGGCAATTCCTTGGAGGAGCTTATCACTTGCAGAAAGGGAATTCATCGTATTAATTCAACTACATTGATTAGAACCTTACCTGAGAACATGAAAGGAAAGAGCATCTATATCCCAACTTCAAGTTCATATTTAGTATTCCCGTTCAATGTTGGATAATCGCACAATCAGAGGAATTCTCATCCCCAAACAGATGATGATAGCAATTCTCTAAAATTCAGCTACCAATGGAACCGACGAAAGTATTGCTATAACTAGATTTCTGAATTATGAATCACGGAATAACTAACCTGGGCAAAACCTGTCATCCATTGCAGCGTGAAAACAACTACATCATATTTTTGGAATTTGTTGAGAAGGAAACAGTTATTTTGATAGGGTACCTAAAGCTTTGATTTGTTCAAATTCTTTAGCCCGCTTTTGTATTTGCTCCCCAATACGATCGCAAACTAATTCACATAAACTGAAAATCACAGGGTCACTAATAGCATAGTAGACGCTAACTCCCTTTTGCTGACGGGATATCAAACCTGCTTGAGTCAACACTTTTAAATGTTTTGAGAGATTTGGCTGTCCTAAACCCGTTGCTTCACCCATTTCAGTCACATTCATTGCACCCGTTCTCAGACAACTCAAAATCTGTAAGCGACTGGTTTCAGAAAGTACCTTGAAATACTCTGCAACAGGAGCAAGAAGTTCTGGAGAATTTTGTTGAGAAGGAGCCTTTGACATGAAGATTAAGTTAACTACACTAATTATATTACCATATAGTCATTTTAGCTAGATGCCGGATAGCTTCTACGTAATCGGGTGAGTCTGGTACCCATAAATCTATCCCTTCAAATCACCCAGCCATGCCTTGATCAAACCTACCGTTATCAACAGCAGATTATCATATTGCTGTTATGGGTGGATATATTCATCGCTTCCATACCCTGAAAAGTAAAAGACCAGCTCGTTGCAGCTGGTCTCATATTTTTCTTCGCGTTGTCTTTTCAATAGAGTCAAACCCAAGCGTTCCCAAAACGCAACAGGGAAATTTTCTTTAAAATATTGTAACAGTCAACACAGAATTTTAGGAAAATTTTATAAAAAAGGCAAATCTTAACGAAAACAGTCACTTATCAACCTAGATTTCTGGCAGACAATAGATTTTCCCCCGTACTATAAAAATACCCTTATACCAATTCTCTAAAATAAGGCTACAGATGGAATCTACGGAACCATTGCTAAATCTAGATTTTTTAATTGCGTTAGCGTTAGCTCTCCCGTAGGGAGCATTGTGAATTGGTATTACCCCTTTCCCTTGACTAACTGTGGTTGTCCCCACAAAATCCGTTCCTGTTTGTAAATTGCCAAACCTGGTTTTGCACCCTTAGGTTTATAGACGTGTTTTGGTTGGGTGTAAACAACGGGTACTTGTTCGCTGTGACGGGCGCGGCTATAGTAGGCGGCAATATTTGCGGTAAAATTTAAATCTGTATCGTCGGCAACAGAACCTGGTTTTAAACGTAGTAAGACATGACTACCGGGAATTTCTTGAGCATGAAACCATAGGTCATAGTCTCCCGCAACTCGGAAGGTTAATTGGTCATTTTGGCGATTATTTCGACCGATGAGAACTTCAAATCCATTGGGTGTTTGGTAGCGGTGAAAGTTAATACTTGTCTCTGAAGGGTTGCGGTTGCGGTATTCTGGGTCTTCTAAATAACGTTGTTGAATTAATTCCTCACGAATTTCTGCGAGGGTTTGTAAGTCTTCAGTGGTTTGGTAGTTTTCCATTTGGGAAATTGCTGCTTCCACTTGTTCGAGGTAGGTAAGTTCCAGGTTTACCTCTGCGAGTAGGGGTTCAACTGCGGTACGCGCACGTTTGAGCTTTTGGTGTTGTTTGTAGAGGGTTTGTGCGTTGAGGACAGCATTTTTATCTGGCTCTAGAGTAATTTTTACTGGTTCACCGGTGGCAAAATCTGCGAGAATCATTTCTGTCATTCCCGGTTCCCATGTATGCAGATATGCCATTAATAAATCAGCTTTTTGCCGATATTCATCTGCTTTATCTGATTGCTGTAAGCGTTCTGTAAAGGTTTGAGCTTTTTGCTGGAGCTTTTCGAGGAGATTATTCAGCTTTTGTTGTAATTGTTGCTTGAGTTGGCTGAACTTTTGATAGTTGAGTTGGTTGGTATAGTAATGATTGAGCAGTTCTTGAATATTGCTGACTTTTGTGGTTGTGTCCCAGCCAAGGACAGTATAACCTGTACTATTTTCAGCCGGGTGGAAGTTTTCCTCCTCAATGACTTTCAGCCATTTTTGCCAGTAGATAAATAGGTTTTGCCAGTCAGAGCTAGTGAGAGCATCCGTGGTAATTTCTAGGTCTAGTTGTGCCGCTTGTAACAAAGATTGGGCGATCGCCGGAGAAGCACCACGATAACTTTTTAATATCTGACGTTTGATTGCCCCAGGAACAAGGCTAACTCTTTCTTGCCAACGTTCTTGCGTTTCGGTCAAACTGGGAGCGGTACCAGTCATGGTGGGGGGTGTCTCGTAACGTTGTCCGGTGAGGATGGGACGGACGCTGGATTGTCTCTCGTTGACTTGGTGGGCAACGGTGATAATTGTATTGTTGGCATCGGTGAGGATGACATTACTATATTTGCCCATGATTTCTACGTAGAGGTGATAGAGAGGAGTTTCTCCCGGACGCTTGGCAAATTGTAAATCGATGGCTCTTTCCCAGGGGGCGATCGCCTTAACTTCGACTAGGGCTAAACTGCCCAACTGGTGAAATAATTGTTGACTGAAGGTAAAGGTGTCGGGAACTCTTGGAGGTGGATCACCAATATGGATTCTTGCTGCTTGGGGATGCCAAGATATTTCTAGCCAATCCCGACCTTGGAGAGTGCGTAATGCGATAGATATGGTGAAGCGATCGCGCTGATAAACTTGTTCTAAACGCGAAGGTATCCAGTGATTGCGGAGGTCGCTACAAACCGCCGTGAGAGTGGTATAATCAAATGTTTGCACAACGGTATTGTTCTGGAAATGAGAAGGACAATGCTTAGTATATGCAAAATGCACGTCATTGGTTAATATTTCCAGGTCGCTGATGATTTCAATGAATCCCTAGATTTCAACCCTGTCGCTTGAAACCCTTGTATACCCAGGATTATGTCAGCAGTTTTAGCGCACATGAAAAACAACCTCCTTTCAGGTTTGCTGTTCAAGCATTTAAACGCTGTAGCTATTTACTTGTCTAGGTTATATCCTCGTCAGCAACCCATGCTGAGTTCATAAAGCATCAGTTCGACTTATAGATTCAATCAATTCCTCAACTTCTTCTGAGTTCAGACATTGTTTTACCTGGGTATGGAACCACTCGACCTCTTGCGCTTCTGTGTCCTGAACCCGATAGACTAATAATGTTCCTGCTACACGGGCAAGGGTAAGAGTTGATGGAGAAACATGACTCAGTAAATCATATGCGTTCTGATATATTTGCCTAATTGATGCTTTATCCAAAGGAGATCCTAACTGAATGGAAAGCTCTTTAAGGTTCTCCTGAATAGACGAATGGAAGTCTGAATCTTCGAGATGGAGAGGGTTGCTCATGATTTTTATTCTGTTATCGTTTTAGCGAATCGTAGGTTTATCACATTTGTTCTTCTGACTGCTATCGCACCCTAACATCTTTCCAGGTTTGTGGTTGATTGACTTTTTTTGCTTGATGACTTTGTCCTAGTCTCACATAAACGATTGTGAGATTGATGGTATTTTATTTTTGCACAAGCTTCCTCTATTCCCGTTACCATACAAGCTATGACACTAAATTTATATTTATTACGACACGGAGAAACTACTTTTAGTCAGAGTGGTAATTTCTGCGGTAAAACTGATGCAGAGTTAACCTCTGAAGGGGTACAGATGGCAGAGAGTTTTGCCGATGTGTATCAAAAATTGCAGTGGGAAGCGGTTTATGTTAGCCCGATGAAGCGCACAATTGCAACTGCTAAACCATTTTGTGATGCGATTGGGATGGATATGCAGTTGCGTGACGGACTCAGAGAAGGTAGTTATGGTGAATGGGAAGCCAAGAGTAAATCCTTTGCCCAAGAGAATTACGCCGAAAACTATGTAAAATGGTTAACAGAACCCGCTTGGAATGCTCCTCAAGGTGGGGAAACTGCGGTAGACATTGCTAACCGTTCCATGCCTGTAATTGCAGAAATACAAGAAAAACATCCCCAGGGTAATGTTTTAGTGGTTTCCCATAAAGCTACAATTCGGATTCTACTTTGCAGCTTATTAGGTATTGATTTAGGACGCTATCGCTATCGAGTCAATATTTTGGTCGCGTCTGTAAGTATGGTGAAATTTGACGTGAATGGTCCTTTGTTAGAAATACTGGGCGATCGCCATCATATACCTGATCATATTCGCTCTCGCCCAGGAACATAATAGTCTTTTACAAAACCATATTTGCGTAAGGCTGGGTGACGGTCATGGGAATTCGATATATTTACGATCCAATGACTTGCTGTGTTGCCTCCACATTGACTATTGTCACCTTTGCCCTTGCTGAACCAGTATTATCTCCCATAAAAATTAATCTGGGAGTAGCATAGGGGTTGGGATATCCAGGAGGAGGAGTAAAATCATATTGTCTCAGTTTGCCTGTTAAAATCGGCTTGTCATTGACAAACAACTGGTAATTTTTATCCTTCACGTATAATTTATAGGTCTTCACCTGACTTTTTGTATCTACAGAAACCCTCTCTCCACGGGTAAAACCTACATTTTGTGCCCAAATACTGTCTTCCCAAAAGCCTAATTCTATACCAAAGGGTCTAGTTTCCCCAGTTAGCAGATTACTCATCAAAATCACATTAAAACCAGCGCGATCGCCAGAACTATGAGCTTCAGAATTAACCTGCAATCGAAATGTCACAGTATAACCAATGCTGCGATTCAAACTGACATTGGTAGGTTGCAGAAAATAACCAGCGTAATTACTACTGTCGCCACTGTCTAAAATAGTACCTTTTGTGGTAGCGGTGGGTACTACGAGAATGGAAGTTGCCTTATACATCCATCCTTGAGCAGATGGAGTTTGGCTAGGAGTGGATAAGCCATTGTACAATGTCAGAGCAACAGCCGGATTGACTGTAGCTAAGAGGGTAAACACAGTGGCGATCGCCTGCCAACCTGCCGTCAAAGATATTTTCATATTGGTAAAAAAATAACGAAAAGATTTTCACATTTGTCAATAATGCAATCCCTGAAAGGCTAAAATACAGCTAGATGCTAGCTATGTTTGCAAGGTAACACGAAATATTATGTAAAAATCACTAGATAATATATTTTTATAGTCATTTTTTAGACAAATTATCATAATGAAAATTAGAAGTATTACTACAGGAACATCTCTACAAACATTCAAGGAAACAGATAAGATTCAAAGAGCAGAATTATTTAATCAACAAGCCAAGCAAATCTTTCAAAATCATCAATACGAAGTACAGACAACCAGAATTAGTACCAATCCGTGGGAAGAGTATCTGCAAAATATTTCACCTTCAGAAATTATTCATCAGATGCAACTCTTAGATAAGTTCTGTCAAAATCAGAATATTTCCTTTTTTAGTATTGGCTATGCAAATCATCCAGAAAATATTACTCTTATCCCAGAAATTATTAAAAATACAACTAATATCTTTACTTCCAGCAAGATTGGTGATATAGAAACGGGAATTAATTTTAATAATATCGAGGCGTCAGCTAAAACCATTCAGGAAATCTCTAAGATTACACCTAATGGCTTCGGTAATTTTCGTTTTTGTGCTTGGGCAAATTGTCAAGCAGGTATCCCCTTTTTCCCTGCATCTTATCATCAAGGAGAGACATCATTTAGTCTAGCTCTGGAATATACTGATTTAGTAATGGCAGTTTTCTCCCAGTCTGGAAATCTGCTGGAAGCAGAAATAAATTTACAAAAAGTCTTAAATACTGAATTTGAGAAAATAGCTGAAATCGCTGAAAAAATAGCTCAACAATTCTCAATTTATTACCTAGGTATTGATACATCCCTTGCGCCACCACTCAATCAAAAAACTAGTATTGCCTACGCCTATGAAAGTTTATTAAAAAATAAGTTTGGTGATGCTGGAACTCTCGCAGTGTCAGGAATGTTAACACGAATTCTCAAAACTGCTCAAATTCAAATTTGTGGCTACTCCGGTTTAATGTTACCTGTCTGTGAAGATATTGGATTAACAAAAAGAGCCGATGAAAAAATTTACAATATAAGTAATTTACTATCCTACTCTGCGGTATGTGGTTGTGGACTAGATACAGTACCCTTGCCAGGAAATATTACTCAAGAATCTCTATCTTATCTATTACTTGATATTGCCACATTAGCAATTAAATTGAACAAACCTCTCTCCGCTAGATTATTTCCCATGCCCGGAAAAATTGCTGGAGAGATGACAGATTTTCGCTCTCCCTATTTAGTTGATTGTCAAATATTTGCGGTGCAGTAAATATTTCTACAAAATGCGCGTATCGATAGTAGAAAACATTTATATCATCTTTTAGAGTATTAATATATAACTATATTATGCTAATTATTGTCGGATGATACGCCTTTATCTGGTTGGTAATCAGGATGTAAATTCATGAAATTACGTATTAATAGAAGACCTAGTTCCTCATCAGTATATTGAAGCGACCTTGCCAACTCATCAAATCTATTACGTTCTTCAACACTACTAAAACTAATAAATAATGTTTTCGGATAAGTGTCAGAAGATGCAACTCTCCATATTTGAGTTAATTTGTAAGTATTGCTATCAGTTTTTATTAGTTGAGCAATAAATTCTGCTTTCAAATAATGAAAACTACGATGCTCTTGTTGAGGATCGATAAAACCATGATATTTATCTAACAATCGGCGAGCAACTTCTTCACTAGATATAATTTCAGCGTTGTTGACTCTATTTTCTAAAACTTTTTCCCAAGCACGCTCGAATACTTCAATCAACTCAAGATTTGACATTTTCTGACGGGTTTCATATTCAACATCAAATAGCTTATTCGCTCCAATTTTTGCTATGCGAGCTTTATCAGAATCATCAATAGTAATCATGATTTGGATATGTAATAAATATCATAACTTACATAAGAGATAATACAATAATATTGGCTTGTAGTGTTATCTCAATATTTATCAACACTATCGCTTCTATGATTCCTGTTAAGGATACAAGCGATTAACGCAGCGTATTCATACAAAACAAATTTTTCATGAGTTCCACTCAAACCACAATTTACGACTAAGCTATTAACGAAGTTTGTACGAATTTTCGATGGCTATTTCCACTTGCTGCTCAACCTCAATCCACAAGAAAGTCCCACTACAACATCCTAAGAAAAAACTTCAACAGGAAAAATCATCAAGTGAAGGAACCGCGATCGCCTGTCTATGCAAGTCTTTTAGCATAGAAAAATCCTTTATACCATTAATTTGTTCGACAATTGTGCTTGGTATTTCCCCAAATCGCACCTCCAGAACCTCGATTATGCTTTCTCTGGCGGTTTCTAACCTTCCTTCCTCTCTTCCTTCCTCTCTTCCTTCCTCTCTTCCTTCCTGTTTCGCCAAACGTTCGATACTGGTTACATAACGCATTCTACCTGCCTCCTCTTCGTTTCTTAATTCTGTTTTAAAGTTGTTGGCTAGTTCTTCTGGTAATGTCATTATCCAGTCGATAAATCGAAATAAACCAATAATTTCTTCGCGGTTATACCCTTTTTCAAATAGCATTCTCACCAGTCTCAATTTCAACTGTAGCCTACTTTCGGGGTTTTGATTGGTGCCTTTAGTGTGTAAATGTGCCATGACAACGATGCCAAAGGGGTTGCTTGTTTGTTCTAATGTTTGCCATTGGTTTTCGTAGTCTAATAGTTTGGCAATCGGAAATTCTAAACTCAGGGTACAGCCTCCCAGTGAATATTCGTACTTATTTGGTCGCCAATTTGGCTGTTCATCTGCGAGTACCGCGAGGCTGATGACTTGTTTTTTGTGGCGATCGAATAGGCGATAATTATAGATGTATATGCGAGTGGGAAAGTTTTTTTGGTATTGGCTTTGTACTTCGATGTGGACGAGTACCCAAGCTTCTTCTCCGGTTAATAAGTAAACTTTGGCGACTTTATCGACTAAGCGTTTGCCAATTTCCGCATCAGGTTCAAGTTGTTGGAGTTCGGTATCAAGAAATTCATAGGGTTTCGTCCAGTCGATAATTATGTGGGTGGTGGGGAAAAAGAATTCTAAAAAATGAGGGAAGAAATTTTCGATAACTTCTTTCCAAGGGTTGTCATATTCGGTTCTCGTGTCGGTCATTTGATTGGGGATTCGGAAATATTTTTATTACCATATCATTGGGCGATCGCAGCTAGAATTTGGGAATTATTTCGATGACAACATTCCGGCGATCGCTGTTGTTTTCCCTTTTTGGACTCCCCTTAATTTTAAAGCTTGTAGTTAGGGCTTTAGCCCTTGATTTAAGCAATAAATCGCTGACTACGAACCCTTCAGAACTGATGCGATGAACTACTAGCCATAATTTTACCCATCGCGGGTAATTCTCCTAAAGGACTTTCTAGGCAATACTAGGAAGAGTTTGCCATGTTAGCCAAGAAGACCATGGAAAGATTGGAGGAACAACTTAGTCACTTAGTCAAGGAAGCTTGCGGATTTCCCCCCGGAAGTCCCCAACGTCAGAAACGCTTAACTCAAGTGATTCGTTTAACCACAAATAAACTCTGGCGAGAGACTACCGCATATTACCAGGATGCTTTACAACAAACTTGGCTGTATTTCTGTCAAAATGTTTGTGGTGCTTATGACCCGACTCGTGGATCGGTAGTGACGTGGTTGAATACCTATCTCCGTTGGCGATTGCGGGATTTTCAAATCAAATCACCTGTGATGTCTGGGAATATCTCCAGTGGTGATGGGGAGGAAATAGATATTATTAGCAATCAACCAGCTCCACCAGATATACCACCAATTTTAGAGGAGATTAGAACCTGGGCAGAACAGGATTCTGATGGGGAATTGCGTAGTACCTATGTTCAAGGTCGTCCGGATGTGAATTGTCAGATGTTAATTTTACGACGTTTGCCACCGGAAGCTGCCTGGAAGGATTTGGCAGAAGAATTTGGCTTGAAAGTACCAACTTTGAGCAGTTTTTACCAACGAAAATGTATGCCATTTCTACGTAAATTTGCAGACAAGGAAGGATATTTATAGTATCTGTTAAGAATAGTAATCTGTGGAGCAGGTCAGATGCCTGTACCACAATCAAAATCTTGAAATCACAGAATAAAAATCACGAAAGATGTTTGTGGGTAGATTCTCGTAAGGTAAACTGATAATCTATATAAATGCTTTTTGCGTTGGAATTTTTAAAAGGACTGCTAAAACCTCCGTGACCTTGAGCCTGCCTGTTGCCACTTCTTCATGCCAACCTTGGCGAGGACTGATAGAAACCTATCGTCCTTACTTACCCGTGACGGAAAATACACCCGTTGTCACCCTGATGGAAGGGAATACACCTTTGATTCCCGTACCCGCGATCGCCCAACGTATCGGTAGGGGTGTGCGTGTGTTTGTCAAATATGACGGTCTCAACCCTACTGGTAGCTTTAAAGACCGGGGTATGACCATGGCGATTTCTAAGGCGAAGGAAGCCGGAGCAGAGGCTGTGATTTGTGCCAGTACGGGTAATACTTCTGCTGCTGCTGCTGCCTATGCCAGACGGGGAGGAATGCGCGCCTTTGTGTTAATTCCTGATGGTTATGTTGCCCTGGGTAAGTTGGCACAAGCCCTACTGTATGGGGCAGAGGTTTTAGCAATCAAAGGGAATTTTGACCGAGCCCTAGAAATTGTCCGAGAAATGGCAGAGAGTTATCCCGTTACCTTGGTGAACTCTGTAAACCCCTATCGTTTGGAAGGGCAAAAAACTGGAGCATTTGAGGTTGTGGATGTTCTGGGTAATGCTCCTGACTGGTTATGTATTCCCGTCGGTAATGCTGGAAATATCAGCGCATATTGGATGGGTTTTTGTCAATACCAGCAAATTGGGAAGTGCGATCGCCTACCCCGGATGATGGGTTTTCAAGCCGCAGGTGCTGCACCCTTGGTGAATGGACAGCCTGTACATCATCCAGAAACCATCGCTACAGCTATTAGAATTGGCAATCCTGCCAGTTGGGATAAGGCAATGGGGGTAAAAACAGCCAGTGGTGGTAATTTCCACGCTGTCACCGATGCCGAAATTCTCGATGCTTACCGTCTTTTAGCCAGTGAAGAAGGTATTTTCTGTGAACCAGCTAGCGCTGCATCTGTTGCGGGAATGCTGAAGGTGAAAGAGGAAATCCCCACGGAAGCAACAGTAGTCTGTGTCTTGACTGGTAATGGTTTAAAAGACCCCGACACTGCAATTAAACACAGCAATAGCCAATTTAAACAGGGAATTGAGGCGGATATACAAGCAGTTGCTGGGGCAATGGGATTTTAGCAGTGAGAACCTCAAATCCCCAATTACCTTGAGGATTGACAATGACACAAATCCTTTTACCCACTTCTTCTAATACCCATCTATTGGGTAATTTTCTAGGTAAATACTTGGCTCCTGGTAGTGTGCTTTTACTCCAGGGAGATTTAGGTGCAGGCAAAACTACCTTAGTGCAAGGTTTAGCCGCAGGTCTAGGTATTACTGATTCCGTAGTTAGTCCCACTTTTACCCTGATTAATGAGTATACAGAAGGGCGGATTCCTTTGTATCATTTAGACCTATATCGCCTAGAACCTCCAGAAGTTGCCGCTCTCAATCTAGAAAGTTATTGGGAGGGTGTGGAAGTGGATTTGGGGATTGTGGCAATTGAGTGGTCAGAAAGATTGCCCTACCTACCAGATAGTTATTTGCAAATCGATTTATGTCATCAGAATGGGGAAAATGGAGCGCACACATCCAGTCAAAGGTTAGCCGAGATTACACCCCATAATTTTCTTATCTGTGAACATATATGCGAGTTTCTTAAATCTTTATCTATTTAGAATTAGGATGCTTAGAGTTGATTTATAAAGTAAACCTTAAGACCTAAATAATATATTGATTTAATTCTCTCTGCAAAAGTAATATTTATGTCATAATTTTGTTTAATTGCTATCTAATACAATTCATACAAATTTGTGATGATGAGTGATTTTATCTGCCGCTTCCGCGCTCACAAGTCAAGTCTTTGTTAAACATTGGCTATCTCAACTCAATAAAATACTGTGTGTTTTTTCAGAAAAAATACGTTTTGTCAATTGGTTAATGCAAGCTTTAATAGGCTTTTCAGCTTTTTTTTGAGATTGTTAACTTGCATTTTATGCCAGTGTGAAGGAGTGTAAATTTCTATCAATTAACACTAAGTTAATCGGCAAAACATGAATATATTAAATTTGTCATAATTAAAATGATGCAAGGTGATTAATAATTTGCAATCGGAAAATTTACGGAATTGATTCCGTTGCTTCCCACTGTATTACTTCTCTACGATTGTTTAATGTGTGAATCCGGAGAGTTAAACACCGAAATTTTGCCGAGAATATACTCTGCACAGATAGTTTTACTATGTAATTGATTAAGTTCTGATGAAGGTTGGTTTTAAAAATCCGTAAGAACCATTAATTGAGAATTTCGTGTTTATTTGATTGCAAGTCTGAGTCTGTGAGGATGTTTGAAAATTCTTCTATGTCATAGATGCTTCTGCGGTTTCCTACAGGGTTTACAAATATGCTTTGATTATTCATGAATATCTCGTGAACCTACCGTTTTGTGAGAAATGCGGGAGTTTGAATGTTGCCTCCTATTCCCACTCTTGAAACTCATTTTGGGTATTACGTAAAAGAGAGTTGATTTGAGAGCGACGATTTTCAAAGTTAGCAGCGATGGAAATCAGAATGATACCGAGGATTAAACCGATAATCCATTTGAAGAAGGGGTAACGGAGACTGAAAATCACCATTTGATGGATACTGGTAATGAGGAAGGTTGCTGTTCCTAGGAAGAGGTAGGCGCGGATTCGTAGAGCTAAACCAGCAAAAATGAAAATTAAACTCAGAATACCGGGGATTAAGGGGGTATCGAGGTGAAAAATCAAGGAGCAGCCACAAATTAAACCACTACCTAGCGATCGCAGATAATGACGGTGAATTTTCTTTTCTGGTTGTTGCAGGGTGGGGTCTATTTGGGCGATATATAGGATGGATAAACCGATTAAGCTGACATACCACAGGTTATCTGTGAGGTTTAAATTGTTAAACCAACGCCACAATGCCCAATCAAGTAGGGTAATGCTGACATAGGAAAGACGGATATTGGTATTTGTGTAGGCAAGAAACAGGTAGAATCCGGCAGTGAGCAGGAGAGCGATGGAGTTTACTTGCTGCCATGTCAGAATCAGGGTGAGTACGGGCAAAATATAGGCAATATGTTGCCAAGGTTTTTTTAGCCAACCCCAATTTTCCCAAGGAAGAATATAGAGTAAGTAGGCAGGAATACAAGATAGAGCCGCATTCCAAGGTTGTAATTGCCTGTAGATAAAATTACCGAGGGCAGTTTCCTGGGCATAAATACTGATAATGATGGTTTCGATAAAACCTAGGTATACCCAGAGAGCGGTGGCAGGAATGGTGGAAAAGGCAATTTCTGTATGGTTTGTATAATTATTGGCTCGCCCTTGGAAAATGGCGTAACGAGCCAGGAGTAAACCTGTGGCAATAGCTAGATAACGATTGATGGCGATGGGTGCAGCGATCGCGGCAATGAGTAGGCAGCTACTCCATACCCAGTGAAAGTAGGCGATCGCCCGGATTTCGAGAATCGTTAAGCGCAGATATTGACTTAGCCAAGGGGCAAAAATCTGATAAATGTAGAGAATTCCTACACCTAGAGCAGCCATGGCAATTAACCCATCTCCCCAAGCACCACCCTGGGATTGAGCCATTTGGTAGAACAAAAGTTCATAAAGAGATAGGGAAATACCGATGATACCTAGGTATAATAGGGGCTTGAGTTCTTGTCTGCGTCTGCCCACTCCCACAAGAATGCAGGCGACACCGAGGGAGCAAAAACCAGTCCAACTCTGGAAAGTATCGAGGCGGAGTATCACACTCAAGCTGGCGTAGAGAATTGGTAGGATGTGGAAACTACTCGGAACCCTGTCTAAATTATGTTTTCTTTGCCACCACTCTCCGAGAATTTGGGTAATTAATCCTAGGGCAATGTTGGCGATCGCCACTCGCATCAGGGTACGTTCCCCAAAACCTAGCATCTGAGCGGAGATTAATTCTAAACTCCAACCAATCGCGTAGAATCCGTAGTTATTGGTTTCTCCCCAACTGCGATAGATAATTCCTCCCAGGATAATGAAGGTGGTGGTGAGGTATAAAATATCTGGGGCAGCAAGCTTTTGGTACAGTAGAACGGAGTGGAATGTGAGGGCAAGTAATTCCCCGAGGGTGAGAGCGATCGCCCATTGATCACAGGCAAAGGCATAGATATTGCTCAATTCTCCTTCCCTGCGTCGTAACTGTTTGTGGGTAAACCACAGTATGAGGGTGGCGATCGCCCCGAATACACACCAAGTTGCGATGGTTAATCCAGGTATTTGCCAAAGAATTGACGCCACACTCGCCAGGAGAAAAGCAACAGTAATTACCGCAGATATTGTGTAAGTTAAATACCTCGTATTGACAAACATCACCACCGTTGCCACCAGCAGACTAATTAATCTACCAGGAAATAAGGGTAAGGTTAATAACTGTATTGCGCCCAAACTGATAATACTGAAAGCTGTTGCCAGGTTGCGCTGGGGGATAGTAGCTCGACTTGCAACAGCAGTTAAGGTAATTGGTGTAGCTAACCAAATTAGGCTCCAAGCACCATAGTTAACTTTATTACCCAGCCAGAGATTTTCGGCATTAGTTGATAATACCAAGAAACTTAATCCTGCCAAGGATAAACCGATGTACCAAGCACTACGTCGCCATACCCCCTCACCTAAGGATGCCAACAGTTCTACAACCATGAAAAGGACGAAAATACTTGCCCAGAGATGATTTTCCAGGTTTGGGAAACGCCAATCGATGAGAGAAAATATGGTGAGGATGGCAGTTGTGTGTATTAAATATATCAGCCTGTTGCCAGAGCGCCGCCGATAGATAGTAAAGAGGGTGAGGGTAGAGAGGAGAAGATTCAGCGATCGCACACAGGGGTTAAGTAGAGAAATTGCAGTTAAACAAACTCCAAAAGCCAAATTGACTTGCTGACTAAATTTCCCTAATTGCCTTTTTTCATGGAGATAGAGCTTTTCTGTAAACAGGGCGATCGCTATCACATAGGGAAACAAAGCAATACTGAGTAATGCTATTGATGGAGATTGGGTGAGTCGAGTGGCAGTAGTGAGAATTGAGACTTGCCATGGTGGGGGTACCAATCGCCAAGCTAAAAACATCATCTGCAAACCGACGATGAAAAATCCCAGGAAATCTCGCCTTCGACTATGTAACTCTAAGCGTTGGTATAAGTAGTACAAACCTAAACCACTGACAGCGAATGCTTGCCATGGTTGGGATATGACAGAAACTAGCCACCCAATAAATAGCAGGGTTGCACCAAGTAATTCCCAGGGGAAAGCAAAGGAAAGGGGAGAAGGGGTTTCTGTGGTTTGTTGTTTTTGTTGTACTAACCAGGTGACTAACCAACCGCAAATACCAATAGCTAAACCGAGTTGGGTGATATCAAGACGAGCGACAAAAATGCCCCGTGTTAGGAGTAATAATAAACTGTAGATAATAACGGCAAGGGGAAGATTAATTCCAAATCGATTTCTGATATTTTCTTGGTTGCCGTAGAGGGTTTGGTAAATGGTGAGTAAACAAGTGCCAATCATCGCTATGTAGAGAGCGACTAGGGGAAAACCGGCAACTTTCCAACCCCAGTGGAGATAACTTAATCCCAGAATATTCACTAGACGTAATTTTTCCTGGGGAAGGGAGGTAGAAAATAGGCGATTTTGAAAGAGGATGACGGTGATTGCTGTGAGAATAATTAGGGCGATCGCCGCGATAATTCCATCCCCAAGATTAAACCACAAACCAAAACTATCTATTGCCCAAAAATTTACAGGCACTAGTAATAAACTTACCAGTAACAGAGCTTGAGCTGTTAAGCGTAGATTTTCCTGTCTGCCAGCCCAAAAACTCAACCCAAAAAAGCTTAAGGTATAGGCTAACAAAACTCCATACTGCCCAGAAGCAGGAAACCTCTCCCATTGACTCGCTGCTAATACTCCTGATGACACCACCACCAGAAACATTCCCAGAAACAGCAACCAACGTACACTTAACTCGGATATCAGGGATTGGAAAATTCCCGCCAATCGACTGGGTTGTTTTGGTTTTTTGGGAATGACAGGAGCCAGTATTTCTGCTGATTCTTCCGCTTCTTCTGATGCTTTTGCTACAGATTCGCCAACTGCTTGAGCCTCTAAATTCACCCGACAGGTTAAGTACTCACGGCAAATTTGTCGTACCTGAGCATTGGAAATCAAACCCATACGCAACCAAATATCCAGCCCTCGGAGTAACTCCGGGTGAGTAGATGGGAGTCTGATGTTGAGATTGAAAGAATCTTTCTGGGAAGATGACATAAATCAGGAATAATCAAAGAATAGTGAAGTATAGATGCTTCAATCTTCACCATTTAATAGTATCTTTTCAGTGAGTTGGACAAGAAGTTAACATGAGTCAATTTTCAGATGAATTCCTATGAGCGAGACAGTTTACATCGAAACCAGCATATTGGGTTATCTCACCGCCAGATCAACCAAAAATCTGATTGTAGCTGCAAATATAGAAGTAACAAAAGACTGGTGGAAATCTCGTAGAACTGCTTTTACTCTTTACACTTCGGAGGCAGTTATCACTGAAGTCGCACAGGGAGATGTAGAGATTGCTACTCAGCGTCTGGAGATACTGCGTAACTTTGTAACTTTCCACTGCTGGAGTTGAACCAGGATGTACAAGTCTTAGCTACAAACATTTTGACTCGGAGTAACCTTCCTCCAAAAGCTAATGTAGATGCTATTCATATTGCTGCTGCGACTGTCCATGGTATGAATTATCTGTTAACGTGGAATTGTAAGCATATTGCCAATGCTCAAATTCAGGGGAAATTGGCAGAGATTAGTCTTGATTTTGGCTACGAATTACCGATTCTTTGCACCCCCTATGAACTTATGGGAGATTAGCTTATGTGGAGAGATGAAATTGTCGAAGAAATCCACCGCATCAGGGAAGAATATGCTAAGTCTTTTAACTATGATTTGGACGCAATATTTGTAGACTTACGCAAAAAACAGGCTGATAGTGGTAGAGAAGTTGTGAGCTTTTCACGCAAGAGCGAGGGGTTAATCGCGCGTTGGAGTGGACGGAAAAAAGTTATTGCTGATGATACCAAGGATACTAGCCAAACCTCCACTTAGGCAGTAGACATCGGTATGAAAAAGACATCAAATTGGGCTTTCGGGCAAATATCATTAAATTTACTCGGTGTCTCATACATTGCTCGACTCAAACATTTCCTCAGACATTACCCCTTCCGCAACCTTGGTGACACTACCCGTCATCGTCACCATAAAATTATCCCGAATGGCGATCGCGATTTCTCCTCCTGGCATATGTACGGCGATCGCTCCATCACACAAACCTAAACGATAGGCAACAGCTGCTGCCGCACTACTGCTACTACCAGATGCTAAGGTATAACCTGCACCCCTTTCCCAAATCTCAATCTGAATATTTCCTCGATCCAGAACTTTCATAAACTGAACATTAGTACGCTGGGGAAAATTAGGATGCACTTCCACTAAAGAGCCATATTGCTTGGCGATTTCTGGGGTAATTTCCGGTAACTGAATCACACAATGGGGGTTACCAATTGTTGCTGCACAAAAGGTAAAAGTTTTATCGGCAACCACAATACTTTCTTCAATAACTTCCCTAGACTCTCCCCGCACAGGAATTTTGTCACTCAGGAAACTCACATAACCCATTTCTACTTGCACAATTTTCCCAGAATCAGTAACTTGTGCTTTCACTTTTCCACCCAGGGTGTGAATCTCAAATTCTTCCCCTTGAACTAGTTTTTTATCCCATAAATAACGAGAAAAAATTCTCAATCCATTCCCACTCTTTTCTGCCTCACTACCATCCGGGTTAAAAATCCGCAATCCAAACCTGGCATTCTCAGAAGGTAGGGAACCAAATAAAATTCCATCACTCCCAATTCCAAAATTACGATGGCAAATTCGCCGAATTATTTCTGGAGTTAATGCAAAGCCTAAGTCTTCAGGGGCAATAACTAAATAATCATTTCCTAGGGCATGATATTTGGAATATTTAACTTGATGAAACATAGAAAAGAGAAATAAACTTATTCAGTTAAATTTAAGATAAATCATACACCTTTGCAACCATCTGCGCCCGTGTAGAGACATGCAATTTAACAAAAATGCGTTTCAAAGCTTGCTTAACACCGTTATCGCTGATACCCAATTTCTGCGCCATCTCATGATTAGTTAATCCTTTAGCAATCAAGTCAACAATCTGTAATTCCCGCTTTGTTAAACAATCACGAACACCAGCGCTATTTTGAGGAGATTGCAAGCGCAACATGGCGAGATTAACTGAGAGATGACAACTCAAGGCACTGATATTTCTTAAATCTTCATCGGTAAAAGATGGCATTCCTTGGGTGCGTAAAAAGTGAATTTTGCCGATAATTTCCCCTTGACCTAGCAAAGGAGCAATTATACCATGCTCAAAACCGTAGCGCGACCACAAATGTTGATAAACTATGCTTTCTTTCCACGGGGTAGTTACATTTACTAAGAGGTTGTGTGTGGGAATATGCTGCTCAATCACACAGCGCATCATGGGATCTGCTTGCCAACCAATTTCACTATATCTATCAATAAAAGTTTCTGAGAATCCAGTAAAATCCAGTGCCGCAACTTGGTGATTTGTATCAAAAAAGGCAATACCCCAGGATTTTGCCCCGAACAATGAGCCAGTTTCTGCCATGAAATGTGAGCGTAACTGTGATTCGTTTTGGGCGATCGCCAGTAAATGAAACAGATTGGTAAAAGCTTTATATCTAGGATTCATCATGCTGTACCCAAATGGGTACTAGTAATTCTAAAACATTTTCCCTAGCATTGATGACAACAAACAGTAAATTCTTTTTCAGGTAAGTACCGAGTGGGTGAAATTATTTTCTATAGGTTACTTAAAATTCATCATGGATATTGCGATGAGTACACAGGAAGTCATTGATAAATTTGTAGAATTACTTTGGAATCAACGTCAATTCGATTTAGCAGATGAGTTATTTTTAGATAATTTTATCGCTCGTCCTTTTGCACATCAACCTATGTGGGATGGTACGGGTGCAGAGAGTATGAAACATCATATTCATGGATGGTTGGAAGGATTACCAGATTTGCAGATGCAGCCATTAAATGTGATGGTGCAGGGAAATCAAAGTTTTGTCCGATGGGAAATCACTGGTACTCACAAAGGTTTTCTGTACGGGCTACCACCCACTGGTAAAATAATTAAAGGTAAAGGAATCACATTTTTTGAAGTTGAGAATGGCAAAATTTTAGAACTTCAAACCCTATTTGATGCCCTGGGATTGATGCAGCAATTGCATGTTATCCCCGATGCTGTCACCTTTATTCAAAACCACATCAATCACTTACAGCAGCATGATAACATTGACAAGTTTTCTAATTAATTTATCTGATTTTTAATGTTGATTTTTCTCTCAGTTTGTAAAAATATTGATGATGCTTAATACCATTTTAATATAAAGTTGTACATAATGAGTTGCTGAGATTGCCTCGCTCCAATAGCCTTCGGCAAGCCACTTCGTGTCTACGTTGCGCTCGCAATGACACGCAAAAATTTTCTATGCAGCTTCATATAAAATTGGTATAAGGGCATATTATCTATTCCTATTCTTATTATTTTTACAAAAAGTAAAATCAATAAGCAAACATCATCAATATTTACATAAATAAAATAGAAAATATCTATATTTTTATGGATAAAAAAAGCTGTATATAACGTTGTTTAAATTGCCAAGATATTTAGTATATGATAAACCTATCAAGACGTTTCGCCAGAGCGTCTCTACGTTAAACCAAATAAATTCAAGGATATATTTCGCTATGCGTGTATTCACAAAACACACGCGGGTTTCTGTACTATTAATCTCTTCCTATCTTTCTATCTCTGCATTTACCACCGAGACAACCGTTTCTGCTGGGGTGATTCCTCCCCTACGGAGCCAGAAAAGTATGGTGGTTTCGGGGCATCCCTTGGCGAGTGAGGCAGGTTTGCAGATGTTGGGTAAGGGTGGGAATGCGGTGGATGGGGCAGTGGCAACAACTTTGGCGATCGCCGTGGTTGAACCCTTTGCTGCGGGGATTGGTGGGGGTGGTTTTTTACTCTTCCACAACGGTAAAACTGGGGAAATTCAAGCCCTAGATTTCCGAGAGAGGGCACCACAGAAAGCGACGAAAAATATGTATTTGGATGCCCAGGGTAAAGTAATTCCTCTTCTGAGTATCAATGGACACCTAGCTGTGGCAACGCCAGGTACTGTCGCTGGGTTACATGAAATACACCGTCGTTATGGTAAGTTACCTTGGCAAGAGGTTGTCAAGCCCGCGATCGCCCTGGCGGAAAATGGGTTTATTCTGAGTAAAAAAAATACTTGGCGTTCCATGTCTGGGTACACGAGGATGCGGAAGGAAGCAATTCTTAGTAATCCTGCTGCCACCGCAATTTTTCTGAGAAATGGGGATTTTTACCAACCTGGTGAAAAATTAGTACAGCGTGACTTAGGAAAAACTCTCCGAGAAATTGCTAGTAATCCTCGTAGCTTTTATACAGGTAGTATTGCTCAGGCGATCGCCAGTGATATGAAAAAACATGGCGGTTTAATTACCCTAGATGATTTGAAAAACTATCAACCCATTTGGCGCAAACCAGTATGTGGCAATTTCCGGCAAGCGCGGGTTTGCTCCATGCCACCACCCTCTTCCGGTGGGGTACATTTATTAGAAATGTTAAATATTTTGGCTGGTACAGACTGGAAAACCCTGGGATGGCATCACCCCGACGCTGTACATTTCCTGGCAGAAACGATGAAAATTGCCTACAGCGATCGCTCCCAACTCCTTGGCGATCCCGATTTTGTCACCGTACCTGTAGAAAAATTAATTAGCCCTGCCTATGGAAAAAAACGCCGGGGTGAAATTACCATGAATCGCGCCAAACCATCGACAGAAGTCAAACCCACCGATGAAAAAACCCTACCCAAAATTCCAGAATCTCCAGAAACTAGCCACTTAAATGTTGTTGACGCACAACGCAATGCTGTCAGTCTCACCTTTACCATTAATACAGGCTTCGGTGCGGGTGTGGTTGCCGCAGGTACAGGTATTTTATTGAACAACGAAATGGACGATTTTGCGGCTGCTCCTGGTATCCCCAACGCTTTCGGGTTAGTTGGTAGTCAAAAGAACGCGATCGCCCCCCGCAAAACTCCCCTTTCCAGCATGACTCCCACTATCATTACCGAAAAAGGTAAGCTGCGCATGGTTGTCGGTGCCCCTGGCGGTGGTACGATTATTACCCAAGTACTGCAAGTTATCTTAAATGTCTGGGAATACGGCATGGATGCAGGGCAAGCAGTCGCAGCACCACGCATACATCACCAGTGGCTACCCGACGAATTACGGGTAGAACCCTTGGGTATGGATACTATGACATTACAAGAATTGCGCCGCCGAGGACATAACATCAAGGAAACCACACCCTGGGGTAATATCAATGCAATTATCGTCACCCCAGAAGGAACCCTAGAAGGTGCAGCCGATCCCCGTGGAGAAGGGGAACCGAGGGGATTGTGAGTAGTAGTCTGTCAAATTTGAATTGGGGGACAAGGGGGACAAGGGGGAGATATCCCTCAAATTAACCTTGACAGTACAGTGTAGTAGTGAGTAGTGAGTATTGATTTTGAATACTTCGACGGGCGAAACAGTTAGCAGTTCGACAACAATCTTACTCCTTACTCTTTACTTGTTACTCCTTACCCCTTACTTCTTACTCCTTACTCCTTACCCATTACCCAATTCCCGATTTTGCACTAAACTCATGTCATCATTAAACTGATGCGCTAAAGATGTGGGTACTAATACCCAGCCTGCTTTCATTAATTTCTGATAGGTTGCCCAGCCGCGTGAACCACCTGGTATGCGATAGTCTGGTACTGCCAATTGAGGAAAAGCTGTATAAACTCGCCAAGGTTCTTGGGGAGAAGTCTGCAAGTGCAATACCTTACTGTCGTCATCACTGCCACTACCAGATAACCAGCACATTCTACGATGCATGGCACACTCCTTTATTTCTTTAATGCATGATAGCAATTATTTGTCAAGTGTCAAATCACCCCAAAGGGGTAATTTAAAAAAGTCGTAATGCGTAATGCCTCTGTCAGAGGAGCTACGCTAAGGTAGTTAAGAACGCTACCGATGGTTGGGGTTTCGAGGTTTGTATTGCCTGATTTGAGAGAATTGGTATAACTCTAACGTCTTACGAAGATGTAAACGACTAACTCTGCACTTTTATGCCATTGCGATTTGAGATCAAGTATCCTGTTGCCATTACTCTGTGATGATTGCAGTGTCTGAAATAATCTCAGATAGATACAGCTTGGGATAGTAGTGATGGCAATATTTGTGAGAAATGCAGGTTAGGGGCAAGTAAGAACAATTTTATAGTTAATACCAGGCTCGATTGAGATATTTTGTGGGATTTGCAGCTGAGGTATTGTCTGGAAGAACTCTATTGTATTGCCACAACAGACGCACTAGAAGTCTGCGTTTATCTAAGTTACAGAAAAAATCAGATGGCTGTATTTCCGTTGGGCAATACCTAGAGAAACTGCTGTGTTCGTCAAAGCATGAAAATGTATTCAAAAGGGTATTGATAGGTGAATTTAAGTCTAGATTTGTGCGCTCGTGGATGGATTGACTTGAGACAGATAAACACCGATAAGAAATATCTGTGTTCATCTATTTTTACTCAACATTAAGAAATGTGTATGTGTCGAAAACTACTTTTTGCTGAAGAAGTAGTTAAATTGATGGTGCATAAAGGCGATCGCGAACAATATGGCGAATTTCCTTAACTTGCTGGGAGTAGTCAGAATCATTCATTACAGCTTCTGCTCCCTGCAAATCAATCTCCTGGGTTAAATCTATCCAAGATTTACAACCAGCGTATTCACTACGATAGGAAATTTCTTGTATCTGGGGTAGTTTATATGTCCGCAACAGGAGAATATATAAAGGTTGGCGAGGTTTCCACTTCAGGCGATCGCTAATAAAATGCTCATTCCAAATGTGAAAAGGCAGCAAAGCATCGACAATCGCCTCTTCACTGACAGGCAAAATATCAGTAATCTGCGCCCAACTGCCAATTCTTACCGTTTCTGGTCGCCATCCTGGAGTGATAGGATAAACAGTGTTTGCATATTCCGGTTTCAGTAAGAAAGGTTGTTGATGTTCGTAGGTGGGATAGAGCAAAACCTGTTCATGGGCAACACAAAAACGTCCACCCACTTCGTGGATTCCACCCTTACGCAATAGCATCACTGTTTTACCTGTTTCCAAAGCGTTGATAGCAACAGCCCACTCTTTGAGGGCGTGACAAGTCTTAGTCAATTCCATAAGCATTTAATTTAACTCTGAATTTCATTGGACGCGAAAACCGATAGAGTGTGAAACTATCTAGGGGAATGAGTAATAGGTAATAGTCATGGAAAAGCGACAATTGGGAAGTTCTGATGTGAAAATGTCTCCCATTCTCATGGGAACTTGGCAAGCTGGTAAACGTTGGTGGGTAGGGATTGAGGATGCAGATTCAATTAAAGCTATCCGAGCAGCCGTGGAAGCTGGGATGACTACTATTGATACTGCCGAAGTGTATGGAGAAGGACATTCTGAAAGAATTGTGGCTGAAGCTGTAGCCGATATCCGGGAGCAAGTCGAATATGCCACCAAGGTTTTCGCTAACCATCTTAAGTATGACCAGGTGATAGACGCTTGCGAGAATTCCCTGAAAAATCTCCAAACTGATTACATTGATTTATATCAAATCCATTGGCCCTCCGGCTCTTTTAATACGGAAATAGTACCGATTGGGGAAACAATGGCGGCTTTAAATCATTTAAAGGAACAGGGAAAAATACGGGCGATTGGTGTATCTAATTTTTCTCGCTCCCAATTAGAAGAAGCTATGCAGTATGGACGTATTGATAGTCTACAACCGCCCTATTCTCTGTTTTGGCGGCAGGTAGAAAAGGATGCTATGCCCTATTGTGTGGAACATAATATTTCGATTCTGGCTTATTCTCCCATGGCACAGGGATTACTCACGGGTAAATTCACCTTGGGGCAGATATTTCCGGAGGGAGACAACCGTAATGGCAATAAATTATTTCAGGGAGAAAATTTTGTGCGTGCTGTGGCAGCTGTGGAAAAACTCCGCCCCCTCGCCCAGAAGTATAATTGTACCCTGGGACAATTAGCCCTAGCTTGGTTAATCGCCCAACCTCAAACCCAGGCGATCGCGGGAGCAAGGTATGCTGAACAAGCAATTAGTAATGCCCAAGCAACCAAGGTGACACTTTCTCTAGAGGATATCCAAGCCATAGATACCATTGGACGTACTGTGACTGACCATTTTGACGATAACCCGGTGATGTGGAATTGGTAATGGGTACGGAGATTGTCAATCCAGTCTTTTTTGCGGTTTATCTGACACAATACTGAAAATAGTAACAGTACAAGTATTTATAAGAAAGGTCAGGGTAAAGGGTAAGGCTAAAGGGTAAGGGATATAGTCCCATTTCCTTTGACCTTCCCTCTACTTTTAACAGTTGAGGGGTCAACACAAACGAATGGGAATATTCGAGAACCAATCAGATAATCAGTATAATTCCAATGGCGACCCTTCTGGGGCAGCAGAAAAAACTTTACGCGCTGTAACTGAAGAATTACGAGTCATTCAACAGACTTGGCTGAAGTCTTCCCAAGAGGATATTCAGCGTCTGCAAGGGGAGAAAATAAGATTAATAGAAGATATCAAACGTTTGCAACAGGAAAAAGAAAGCCATCTGCAAGGAAGGCAAATCAGTGAAATGCAAGGTTTGATTAGTCAGTTAGCTCAGGTACTTGCTAATCATATTTCTGGACAATTACAATCATCGATGGATTCCTTGGCAACCCAAGCAATGGCAAAAGCTGAGGAAAATATGTCTGTGATTCATCCCCAAGCAGCGAGTCAATTACTTGGCTCTTTAGATGATACCTTTACCATTACCCTCAATACATTACAACAAGAGTTAAGAAACCATCAAAGCGCCATCTCGCAGCAATTATTGCGGATGCAAAGCCAGCAGCTACAGGCAGAAACTATTCTATCGGAGTTGGTGGAACGTCTACGTCAAGAATTGGAAAATACCAACCCTAAATCATCCTCGTTTTCTACCTCACCAGTTGTCACCAATCCCCCTGGGGAAATGCCAACGACACCCAGGAATTTTTCCCCGACTTTTTTAGCTGATACGGAATTGCCCAGAATCGATTCCTCCCACACTCGTTTTCTCCCAGATGAGGAAGAGGAAGAAGAAGAGGAAGAGAAAATAAGTACTCCAGTCACGGAAAATCCTCCTCGGTTCACCAGTTTTTTCCCTCAAAAAGATAGTATTCCCCCTTCACCTCCTGCTCCCGTTACCGATACTCGTCCTTCTGTAATCCAGTCACCATCTAAGTTATGGCAATCTATTTCCCAACAGACGCGACTTGCTTCACCCTCGATGACGGGTATTGTATTGATTGTGCTGTCGGTGGTGCTGACATCCCTATATAACGTGGCGATGAAGGTGATTTTTCAGCCCGGTACACAAATCTTTGGTGTCTTTGATGCACCTCAATTACTCACGCCAACCTTGGGCAATGCACTGTTGATTTTATTACTGCGGATGGTGGTAGTAGTACCAATGATACTGCTGTTAGCGCCCATACTCCATCCCCACGTACGCCAGGATTTACAAAACCTGTTTACCTCAATTACAGCTAATTCTCAGAGTCATAGTCAAAATGCTCAACGGCTGTTGTTGGTATCCGTTGTCAGTGGTGCTTTTTTGTTCCTGTCACAATTATTTCTCTACTTAGCAATTGGACAGTTAGCCACGGGTATGGCGATCGCCCTTTCGTTTATTTATCCTCTGTTAGCTGGTTTATTGGCTTGGGTAATGTTGCGCGATCGCCCGACGAAGGGACAATGGGTGGCGATCGCTGTGCTGGTTTGTGGACAGTTACTAGTTTTGGGAGGTAATCCCCCGACAAACGTTGGTAATCCCTTTCTCGGTAGTATTGCGGCAATCATCTCTGGGATCATGTTTGCTTTTTACATTACCCTGAGTCGAGTTTCTGCCAATAAACAACATCCTGTCACCTTCACGGTGATTCATTTTTCAGTGATGCTTGTCCTCGCTGCCATGGGCTTAATTTTCCCCCTACCAGCATCCTGGAGTATACAAATTAGCCCCACAACCAATTTACTGGAACTGGTTTTACTCGCCTTTTTCCTAGATGTTTTAACAGTCTGCGGCTATGTATTTACTAATATCAGTAACCGGAAACTGGGAGCAATTCCCACCACGGCGATCGGTGCCATGGTTCCAGCCTTTACGGTCATTTGCGCTGGATTGATGATTCAAGAAACCCTGGGATTACTGCAAGTTTTAGGTGTAATTTTTGTCACCATTGGAGCGGTGGTGATGAGTTGGCAAAGTCGCGGAAATACTTGATATGGCATGATCCCTAATTTTAGTCAAAGGTAGGGGTATTTCAACAGCCAATTTAACCAACTTTGGGGGTTTAAATCCCCGTCACAAAACGTAATTACGTTAGCTTTAGCTCTCCCGCAGGGAGCATTACGAATTACGAATTACGAATTACGAATTACGAATTACGAATTACGAATTATTTTAATGGGAGTTTTACTTGCTCTTAATAGCCTACTGATAGGATACGCCATTGTATCCGTATATATACGGATGTTGGATATTCTATTTCAACGAGGAGAGAGAGCATGAATTTCTCAAGGCGTAGGTTTTTAACTTTAGCTGGTGCAAGTGCTGCTGGGGTGACAGTCCTTTCCCCCTTAGAAGCTTTCTATGCTAGGGTTGCCCAGGGTAAAGCTGTGGTTGGGACTGGTTTCGGTAAACTCAAACCCCTGCTACCTGTGAATAACGCAGAACTCAGCAATACAATTTACGGAGATTTAAGTCAAGAAGCTTTACTTGCCCTGCCTCCAGGATTTAAGTATCGTGCAATTTCCATCACTGGTCAAAAAATGAACGATGGTTCCCTAGTACCAGCAGGTCATGATGGGATGGCTGCCTTTCCAGGTCCCCGCAATACAACAATTTTGGTACGTAACCACGAATTAGGAACCTCTTCCCCCTACCCAGTCGTTGGTGCAAAAAAATACTCAACTGCTGCCCAAGGTGGTACAACTACCATTATTTTAGGGCGCGATCGCCAAGTGATGAAACACTTCAGTTCCTTAGCTGGAACCATTCGTAACTGTGCTGGAGGTCCGACTCCTTGGGGTAGCTGGATTAGCTGCGAAGAAACTTTTTCTACCACCAGTAGTATGACTAACTCTGGCACTATGGTAGTCAAAAAACATGGTTACAATTTTGAAGTCATTGCTGGGACGAATACTGGTTTAGTTGCTCCCATCCCCCTAGTAGATATGGGAAGATTTAGCCACGAAGCGGTAGCAGTAGACCCCGCAACTGGCTATATTTATGAAACAGAAGACCGAGGAGACAGTTGTTTCTATCGCTTTGTCCCCAATGTCAAACCCAATCAACCCGGTGACTTGGCTTTAGGGGGAACTCTGTATGCTTTAAAAATTAAAGAGCAGTTTGCTGCCAACACTACCAATAATCCCAACTACGGGGGACAAATTGGGGGAATTCCTGTTGGTAAACCCTTAGCAGTAGAATGGGTTGCCATTACTAATCCTGACCCCACAGAGGAAGATAAAACAAAAGGTGTGGGTGTGCGTTATGAAGCACAAAGCAAGGGAGCAGCAATTTTCTACCGGGGTGAGGGTGCTTGGTATCACAACGGATTAATTTATTTTATTGCGACTCAAGGTGGTTCTCCCGCCTTCGATTCTAAAACAGGTAATGGTCAAGTTTGGATTTATAACACTGTCAAGGAAGAGTTAACCTTATACATTGAAGCTGATCCCAATGGACAACTTTTGGATGAACCTGACAATATTACCGTTTCCCCCTTTGGTGATTTGTTCCTCTGTGAAGATGGGGGAGGAGAGCAGTATGTTGTTGGTGTCAACACCCAGGGAGAACTCTATCACTTTGCGAAGAATGTGATATTTGCCAATAGCAGCAACTCTCAGTTGAAAGAGCAGTTTGCTGATAATGAATTTGCCGGAGCTTGTTTTTCTCCCGATGGCAAAACCCTGTTTGTCAATATTCAAACTCCTGGTATCACCTTGGCTATTTGGGGTCCCTGGTGGAAAAGCAGTTTTGGCGTTTAAACTCTCGATATTTTATACCAAGTTGTTTTCTGTCATGGTAGTTTCAGGATAATGAGATTGTTTTCCTGCGATCGCAATGACAGTATGGAGGTTATTACCTCTGACCGAAACTTAGTATTAGATAGTGCTTATCAAAGGGTTAAAGGCAAAAGAGCAAAGAAAAAACTTTTAACCCTTACTTTGCAATGGCAGTGGCTAAAAGTTACATAACCCGATTACTCTGTCGGGATAGGATGAATTTATTTGATGGCGATAGAGCTAATTAAATTAATGCCATTGTTCTCGCAATTACTTATGACTACGCAGGAAAATTTGGGTGATGTAAACCTCTCCTTGACTATTCTTTGCCACACCAATTCCTGTTAAATTGAAATCACCATGAATATTGCTGAGATGACCGGGACTATTCAGCCAACCTAGCATAGCTTGGGCTGCCGGGTCATTGTAACCTTGATTGAAGGCAACATTTTCTGCTGCACTTTGATAACGGAGCGGAATCGCATTAACTCGTTTTTTAAATCCATCGTGGCTAAAAGGAACTTGCCCTTCAGCCATTTGTTGACTATGAACCCTTGCCTGCCTAGATATATTTTGATTTATGGTCAGTGCTGGTAAACCATGAGCAATTCGATAGCGATTGATTTGCTCCAAAACCGACTTTTCTAAATCAGTAGTTTTCACATTCTCAGATGTCGCAATTTGCTGGGACGCACCAGATAAAGCTTGGCGTGACAAAATTTGATTTGTAGAAGTGTGACCTGGTACAGAATTGGCTGTCAAACCACTGGCAAGGACAAGCGTACTTAAAGCAACGCCAAAAGCAGTTTGTCGAAACATGGAGATTTACGCAATATAGAGGAATAAAACACGCAGAACCCGAATTTTGGTTTTTAGAGATACCCCGATACTTTCCAGTACTAAGATATTCGCAAACACTTACTATATACAAACTTTCCTCACCATATTGGGGAAAAACAGTCAAATAAATGCAAAGTAATCAATAACTAAATATGAAAACTTCAACAAGATAAAAAAATCCTATCTAAATTGCCAATATTGATACGGAATAGTTTTTTAGTATATGAGTGATACATAATTTTTCCTAGTTATATCAGGTAAAGTGGCGAGTGCTGTTTCAGTTTTTAGAGTCTAGCTTTGGTTCATTTTCTACAAATTAGGCAAAAATAATTACTTCTAAATAATCATTAAATCACTCAAAAATAGTCTCTAAATCTACTCTCCTCTGATGACAAAATTGCTATGTTTTTGCAAGAGACAAAATTTAGAGAGAAGAGTTAATGAGTCGAATCAATGGTTTTGTTGGCAGACGGAATTTTTTTAAGTTACTAGGAATAGGCAGTGTTGCTATGGCTAGTAGCTGCCAAATTCTCGGTCAAACTAAACAATCATCCTTACCTCGTCAGACTCAGTTGCCAGATAATCTAGTCAATTATGATACAGCATTGAATATATTACTAGACGGTAATCAGAGATTTGTCAAGGAAAAAAGGCTATACCCAGACCAATCTTTTGCTAGAGTCAAACTGGTTGCCCAAACTCAATATCCCTTTGCTGCTATTTTAGATTGTGCTGATTCCCGTGTCCCGACGGAGATTATTTTTGACCAAGGAATTGGTGATTTATTTGTTGTGCGCGTAGCCGGAAATATTGCCAATGATGTCGCTATTGGTAGCTTAGAATATGCTGCTAGTGTTTTAGGATGTCAACTGATTATGGTTTTAGGTCATGAACGCTGTGGTGCGGTTGCCGAAGCTTTAAAATCAGTAGATGCGGCGGGAAATATTGACTCAATCATAGACAATATTCAGCCTGGATTAAAAAATATCAATAAGAATACAAATGATGCTTTAAATGATGCAGTAATTGCGAATATTCAATATCAATTAGAAAAAATCAAAGAGAAATCTTCTATATTATTGAATTTAGTGAATCAGGGGAAACTCAAAATTATTGGCGCTCGTTATGATTTAGATACGGGCAAAGTTGCCATAATTTAGTTTAGTAGTGATATGTCATTTCTGGTGACAGAGCTACGCTCCGTCCTTCAGACGCACGCCCAAACACCCAAAAAAAGTAAAAATTACTACAATATTATTTTCGTTTTTTTGGAAAATACTTAATTGGTAAGTATTTAGGAACTTAGTTGTTCCATATACTGCCTCATAAAAAGTTAAAATAAACACCAGAAAAATAGCGGCACCACTGAATATAGATAATCGTTATTGTTATCATAGATAATTACCGCAATAAACTATATTTTTCTTCTATATAAATTTAGTTTATTGATAGACACTATTTTGGTATATTCCTGAAGATAAGATTATTTTGTTACTCCGATAAAATCAGTACAAAACAATATTTATCCCTTAGAATGACTCAGCAACTTGTCTTTCGTGGCAAAGAACTGAGATGTATTTGTTCGGGTATTTATTTGAGCGATTGTGAGTCGCCATGGGTAGCAAAAAATAAGATTGAATCAAGATTTAGCGCTCATTTTGCAATGTGAGTAGAGCTATCTTCATGGTTACTTTTGGTTTAACTACCTCAAGTGAATATGAAGTGAATTGCTATTGTTTATTTCTAGATTCAATGAGTCAAATTTTGAAAAAAATCAGGTGAGAAATGAGCAGAACGAATGGATTTGTTGGTAGAAGAAATTTCTTAAAACTCGTGGGAGTTGGCAGTGCAGGAGTTGCTGCGAGTGCAGCAGGTAGTCTCTTGTTGACAGGAGAAGAAGCAGTTGCCCAGCAACCAGCTAAAACTCCAGAGAATAAAAAACCTGAGCCAGTTAGCCCTGATGCTGCTTTAAAAAAATTAGCCGAAGGGAATAAGCGTTTTATTGAGGGGAAACGACTCAATCCCAACCAGTCTAAACTGCGTTTGCAAGAAACCTCCGTTGCTCAATATCCCTTTGCGGCAGTTTTAGGTTGTGCAGATTCACGAGTACCAGCAGAGTTGGTATTTGATCAGGGATTAGGAGATTTATTTGTGGTGCGGGTTGCTGGGAATGTGGCTTCTCAGACAGCAATTGGTAGTTTAGAGTTTGCTACAGCAGTACTAGGTGCTCAATTAATCATTGTATTAGGTCATGCTCGCTGTGGAGCAGTTTCTGCTGCAATTAAAGGTGATCCCCTCCCAGGAAGAATTGGGGTGTTTGTGGAAGAAATTAAACCAGCTGTAGAAAGAGTGAGATTTAAAACAGGAAGTATCGAAGAGAATTCTATTATTGCCAATGTGCAATATCAGGTAGAAAAATTAAGTGAAAGCTCAACAATTTTAGGCGGTTTGATGAAGGCAGGTAAATTAAAAATAGTTGGTGGTCGTTATGATTTGGCTAGTGGTAAGGTGACAATGTTAACCTAAATTTTCATCAGATTTAGGTAGGCTATAGGCTTTCAACCCGCTTCAAGGGCGATAGAACTCCGTTCCGCTACGCGATCGCCTGATATGGTTATGCATTGTCGGGGTAAACATTTGTTTGCCCCACTTATGAGAACTATGATTATCATCAGTTACCAGCATTTACAAATTATTTATAACCATGGAGAAAGCGCTTACCCAGAAGAGTGCTGTGGTTTGTTGTTGGGGTATATACAGGAAGGAAAGAAAACAGTTGTGGAAGTAATTCCCACGAAAAATGCTTGGCAAGGAGAAGCTGAGAATTTTTCTGGGAAAAGTACAGACAAAGCTCAGGGGACACCAGAGAGTCAACGACGCAGGTACGCGATCGCCCCCCAAACCATGTTACAAGTGCAAAAGCAAGCACGGGAAAAATCCCTGGAAATTATTGGTATTTTCCACTCTCACCCCGATTATCCCTCAATTCCTTCGGAATTTGACCGTTTATATGCTTGGCAAGGATATTCCTATGTGATTACTTCCATTCACCAGGGGAAGAGGTGGGATATTCACAGTTGGGTGTTAGATGATAATCAACAGTTTCAAGAAGAAATCATCGAAAATAGTTTGTAAGTGCTGGAAAACTTTATTAGTATTCAAAAGAATTAGCAGTGTTCAAGACTTATGTAAAAGTGGCAATAAAACCAAGTTTTGAGATTGCTATGCGTAGTCCTTGCGTAAGTAAGTCGGTGAGAATAAACCTAACTATGTAACAGAATGTAAAATCGGCATAACCCTTGGGATTGCTTCATTTCACTTCGTTTCATTCGCAATGACATAGCGTGAATTATTTAAACCGTTCTACTTAAGTCCTAATCTAATTATGGCATCGTCTGAGAACAAAAAAGAAAGGCTGGGGTAAAGTTTTAAAATCCATGACTCCGAAGACAGTATTATCATCTACTCTTCTAAAAGAGTCATTGATTGGAAGATAATCATATATCATAGTTGCGCTGACTTTACCTCGATATTCCATCATTCGCAGTCTGGCTTGACTTGTTTGTGTTTTCAATAAGGAATTAATTAGTATCAGTAAAGGTTTAAGAGATTTATTTTTCAGTATAGGTAACTTTAAAACCCAGTTCATCGCTATAGGGTTGGGTGCAACTTGGAAAATTTTTCCCTGACTATCTGAAAATAATAAGGGATGGACATTTTCTGCATCAATAAATTCTTTACCAAACCAATTAGATGCCTCCAATAAACCATCCATTGGATGATTCGTAGGAATTCCCGAACCTTGCCAACGACCAAACATAAATTCTAGATTCACGGGTTCGAGAGCATCAAATAATTGTAAAGCTGTTGCAGTTGTCGCGTTTTCGACCTGGAGAATTGTCAGTAATTTGTCGAGTGTTTCCATTTTTTTATCAGCCAATTATTTGTAAGTTAGCAAAAAGGATTTATTGATATTATCCCATAGCTGAGTAGTTGATTGCCTATTTCCTATTATTCAGAAATTAAAAAATAAAAATAATACTTAATTCCCAAGTTGGTGGATGACGAATAATTTCGATTTGACGAATAAATTCACGGAAATAAAATCTTCTTTCCACTTCCGATAAATCCAGCCAAAATTGGGGAATGGATACTGCTTGGGCAACAGAAATTAAATTGACAGGGGGTAGGGTGGCAATTTGTGCTTGTAGACGGGAAATTTCTGTGCGGAGTTTATAAGCTCTAATTTTCGCAGTTTCAACATCTAGGATACCCGTTTCTACAAGGTGGGGGAGTTGGGTGAGAATTTCCTCTTGGTGAGCGATCGCCGCTTCGGCGGAGCGTAGCTCTATCACCATGGTGAAATTCTCCTTGACACTACCCAATTCGGGGGAAATCATTTTCTCGACGGCAACGGGTAAATCTCGGCACACACTGGTAATTGTCTGTTCTAAGACTTCCTGGTAGGCGATCGCTTTACATTTAGGACGTAGGGGACAACTCAGAGAACGTAAGTATAAATATTGCTTATTTTGTCTGCGAATTGTCACCAAAACAACTTGCATCCGAGACTGACATTGCTGACAAACTACTAAACCTGCTAGGGAGCGGGGAGCGCTAGCTGTACGGGGTGGTAAACGACGGTTACGACGTAAAAGTCTATCTACCTGGGCAGCTTCTTCACGGGAGATAATTGCAGTGTGGGTATCAGAAATAATCTCTCCATGATGGTAAGCGGTGTCTCCTCTGTAAACATGATTTGTTAACCATCTTTTACCTGTGGTGACAGAGATATTTTTACCATACTTCTTATTTAGGTAGCGTACCGCACCTCGTAGGGAACCGTAGAGGAGAAAATTATCGAAAAAATCTTTGACAACGGGGGCAGTACTACGGTCAATAATGTATTTACTGCGACTGCGCCGATAACCATAGGGTGGTTTTCCCGGAGGTGGGGCAATCTCTAAACGATTACGGGCGTGGGCTTGACGGATACGCCGACTATGGTGTTGAGTTTGAATTTCTTGGAGTAATTTTAATAACTCTGCCTGTAAATTAGGGGTATTTTCTTGGGAGTTGTAACTCTGTTCTGTGGCAATCAGAGTAATACCCATGGCTGCTAACTCAGACAGGCGATCGCTCACCTGGGCAATGGTGTCTCCTAATTCTAGCAAACGACGCACCAGCAGGCATTGTGGGGGGGTTTTCCGACAATCTTGGAATAATAATTCTAGCTGCGATCGCCCACCAATATCTGCATAAACTCGCTCAACTTGCCTTCCCCAATCAATTTCCTGGGGAGTCTCTTCAATTAAGGGATCGGTGTAGATGTAAGCAAAAGTTGTCACAAACCTACCGCAAATAAACTTCAATTCAGCTTGCTTCTCGCGAAGGGAGTACTCCACAATGTCCTAATTTATACACAATCAATAAATTTAGGGGCTTATACCTTAATTATCAATTAAGCAATCAATTTCCAATTAATTAATTACGAATTACGTTAGCGTTAGCTCTCCCCTAGGGAGCATTACGAATTGTTTGGTCATCCCAGGGCATATTTATTGTATTCTCTGGGCGGGCTGGAAGCCTATCGCCTTTTTTCCTTTACCAGTAGCGATTTTTAACCATAATTTCCCTTACTTGTCAATAGATATCATCCCTTTCACTTAGAACCATAGATAAACCTTAGGGTATCCAGTGAAAATCATAAGGATGACAGCAGGGACAAAGACGGTTAAGCTGCTTTTGAGGTAAGTTAATCACATTTTCCCTAGTTGACAAATAATGAAAAACTAGAGTGAATGTAGTTTCGGCAATATATAACAGGTTTATCCAGCAAGTGAAGTTATTTATATATCACACACCGGAATTAACTCCGTCTGATCGAGCTCCAGAATGCGCGATCGCAGTTGATGTATTGCGAGCAACCAGTACCATGGCAACCGTATTGGCAGCTGGAGGTGAGGCAATCCAGGTGTTTAGCGATTTAGATCAACTTATAGAAGTCAGTGAAAAGTGGTCTCAGGATAAGCGATTACGCGCTGGGGAAAGGGGTGGTGGAAAGGTTCCGGGGTTTGAGTTGGGGAATTCTCCCCTCGACTGTACATCAGAACTAGTAGATGGTCGTCGTCTATTTATCAGTACCACCAATGGAACCCGCACGTTACAGCGTATCCAGGGAGCCAAAACAGTACTGACGGGAGCTTTTGTGAACCGGAAAGCGGTGGTGGAGTATCTTTTAAGCCATCGTCCAGAAACAGTCTGGATTGTCGGTTCTGGTTGGGAAGGTAGCTATTCCCTAGAAGATACTGCTTGTGCTGGGGCGATCGCCTACAGTGTCAGTAAGTTAGGTAATATACCACCGGAAGAAATCGCTGGCAATGATGAAGTTATTAGCGCGATCGCTCTTTATTCCCAATGGCAAGACAACCTTCTAGGGTTGCTGCACCATGCTAGCCATGGTCAACGTCTGTTGCGTCTTGATTGTCATGAAGATTTAAAATACTGTTCCCAAACTGATATTTTAGATGTTCTGCCCATGCAACAAGAACCAGGTGTCTTGAAAAAAGGTTAAGTACTGAGTGGGGAAGTACTTAATGCTTCTCCCCTTTCTCTCCCTGAACCCCAGCACCAGCTAAGTAACCAGTCGTCCAAGCACTCTGAAAATTAAATCCACCAGTCACACCATCAATATCGAGAATTTCTCCGGCAAAGTAAAGACCGGGAACTAATTTACTTTCCATTGTCTTAAAATTGACTTCCTTGAGGTTCACACCACCACAGGTAACGAATTCTTCCTTAAATACCCCTTTGCCACTGACTAGATATTGTCCTTGAGTTAATTCCTGCAATAACAGATTCAAGCTTTTGTTTGGTACATCTGCCCAACGAATATCTCTGGTGATTCCTGCACGGTCAATCATATATTGCCACAGACGATGGGGTAAATCCACACCTCGATGTAATCCTACAGTTCGCTTGCCCCACTCCTGTTTAACTAGTAATAACTTTTGTTTCACTTCCTCCACTGTCATCTGTGGCAGCCAATTGATTTGTAATTTCCCTTGATATTTACTACCCTGTAACATTCTGGCTCCCCAAGCAGAAAGCTTGAGAACTGCTGGACCACTGACCCCCCAATGGGTAATTAATAATGCTCCCATCTGTTCTAGGGTCTTTTCCCCCGGAATACTCAGACGTAAGCGCACAGGATTCACGCTCACACCTGCTAGTTGCCGCAATTTCGGGTCAGGGATATTGAAGGTAAATAGAGAGGGTACGGGGGGCAAAATACTATGTCCCAATTCCTGGGCAATTTTGTAACCTAGGGGATTGCTACCCGTAGCCAGAACTAGGCGATCGCAAACAAATTCTTCCCCTGATTTTAAGCCAATCTCAAACTTTTTGTTCAGTAATTTGACTGATTTTACAATAGAACCAGTAGCTATATTTACGTCACAAGCCTGAGCAGAACGCATTAAACAATTGACAATAGTTTGCGAATCATCGGTAATCGGAAACATCCGTCCATCAGCTTCAATCTTTAACGGAACACCACGATTAGCAAACCAACCGATGGTATCCCGTGGTTGAAAACGGGTAAAAGCACCAAGTAAAGCTTTACCACCCCTAGGATAATGTTGTACTAAAGCTGTAGGCTCAAAACAAGCATGGGTAACATTACAGCGTCCCCCACCAGAAATTCTCACCTTCGCCAAAGGTTGACGACTCGCTTCCAATAAAGTCACCTGCATCTGAGAATTTTCCGCAGCAGCGATCGCAGCAAAAAAACCAGCTGCCCCCCCACCGATAATTACTATTTGGTCATTAGTCATGGGATTTTTATATTTGAGGGAATGCCAGAAGAAAAATTATCCCAGATTGTGGGGTAAACATCCCTATCTACTTTTATCTAAAGCTTCGGAGTGCTTGGTATTCTAAATTCTTGATGTCTATTTCTAAATAAACCTAGTTTTTAATCCTGAATTTAATTTTTACAGAAACTATCAAAATTACTAATTAGATGAAAACTAAATTTCCGCAAATATACCATTTGTTATATCTGTTTCGAGCAACTATGCTAAGTATTCAAGGTCATAAAATTTATTTATTAAGCTGATGTGCAGCTAAATTATATAAGTTAAAAACGCAAAATAATTGTAATGTAAACAAAAGCACGTTGCACGGTTTGCGCCGTTGTAGCCAGTTTGGGGCATCCCTTCACTTTGTTCGAGGGCAGGTTTGCCCACTTGCATATACAGATTTAGATATGTCACAACTTACCATGTCAAAAAAGTGAGTATACGCCCTGATTTTTCCCGCACCATGCGTCAAGCAAAGCTAGATGTATTACACACAGAAATGCATCAAAAGTTGAGTGTTTCTTTTCAGACAGTAAACTGCTGTAAAAATGGCTATGTTGCTGATGGAGCGACTACCATGAGAAAAACCAACCGACACGCAATTCAGAGTGTCTAATCAAGAACCAACAAGCAAAGATTTGAGGATTATAGTCATGTCAGGGGGCAATCAGCAGGATAGAATACATCATTTTTTGCTGGTACAAGATCAGCAGGGGAAGCGGAATATTCTTCTTCAGGATACAACCTATTCCCTAGGAAGGGATTCCAGAAACGCGATCGTTCTCCATTCCCGTTCTGTATCCCGACAACACGCAATCCTGCTGCGTGTACCTCTTACCGATAGTGATCAGTATGGTTTTCGGGTAATTGATGGTAGTTTTAAGGGGAAGCGCAGCACTAATGGTGTATACGTCAATGGCAACAAATGCTTCTCCCATAACCTTCAGCATGGAGATGTAATTGAGTTTGGCAATAATCATGTCAAAGCCAGATATTATGCTGTTGCCAACCTCCCAGAAGAGATGCTGGCTAATCCCTTCGAGATGGAAAACATCTCAGAGTTTCTGTTTGAACAAGGGAGTGGAGCAAATCCCTTTGAAACCCTGATTGTCGAAGATGAAAGTTTGGAAGGAGCAAGTGAAGTTGCCCTCGCTCGTTTAGCATCTTTCCCCGAATTGATTCCCAATCCCATTATCGAGATGGATGTGGAAGGTAATATTACTTACCTCAATCCCGCCGCGACCCTGAAGTTTCCGAATTTACGTCAAGCAGGTAAAGACCACCCAATTTTAAGCGGACTCTCGAAGGTAGTCAAAAGTAATCGAGAAAGTTCCTTTGTCCGTGAAGTCCAGGTGGGGACAGAAGTTTTTGAACAGTCAATTCATTACCTTTTAGAAAGCGACTTAATTAGAACATTTATTACTGGTGATATTACTGAAAAGAAGAAAGCAGAAGCGGAACTGCAACAGCGCGATCGCCTACTGCAAGCGGTGGCAGAATCTGCTAATTACTTCTTGACGGAAATGAATTATGAAACCGCAGTCCATCAGGCTTTAGCATCCGTGGGAGAGGCGGCGATCGCTGACCGTGCCTACCTCTTTGAAAATCATCCCCACCCCGTCACTGGGGAAATAGCGATGAGCATGAGGTATGAATGGACACAAGGGCAAACCTCCCAACCGGGCTGGCAAAATCAAGTTTATCAAACCATGGGTTTAGGACGTTGGTATGATGTCTTAACCAACGGTCACTCCATCAATGGAATTGTGAGTAGTTTTCCTGAGGTGGAAAGAGAACTTCTAGAACGTGACGGAATTAAATCTCTTCTCCTAGTTCCCCTGCGCATTGAAGAGGAATTTTGGGGTTTCCTAGGTTTAGCTGATTGTACCCAAGCACGTTTGTGGTCAAGCCATGAAGAATCTACCCTACTAACCATGGCAGCCAGTATAAGTGGGGCACGTCAACGCCAACAAGTAGAGGCAATGATTCGTTATCAAGCCCTCCATGATATGTTAACCGGGCTACCCAACCGCATATTATTTAACGAGCAACTGCATAAAGCTTTACCCAACGCTACTCGTAATGGTGAAAGTTTAGCGGTGATGTTCCTAGACTTAGATCGGTTTAAAACAATTAATGATACCCTCGGACATACCTTAGGTGATCAACTACTCCAAGGGGTATCCCATAGACTCAAGGAATGCTTACGAGCTGGTGATACCATTGCTCGCTGGGGTGGTGATGAATTTACAATTTTGATACCGAGAGTCAGCCATTTAGATGAAGTGATTCAAGTTGCTCGGAGAATTTTACAATCTCTAGAAACAACATTTTATTTAGATGGCAATGAACTCTATGTGAGTGCCAGTTTAGGCATTGCCCTACTAGATGAATATAGCCCAGATGCTGAAACATTAATTCAACACGCAGATGCGGCTTTATATCATGCTAAGGATGAGGGCAGAAATAATTACCAATTTTACACAACTTCCCTCGGTAGCAAAGCTCCCGAACTATTGAGTTTAGAAAAGAGCTTACGTCATGCTATCGAAAGAGATGAGTTTATTCTTTACTACCAACCACGTATCAGCATTGCAGATCGCAAAATCATTGGTGTAGAAGCACTTCTGCGATGGCAGCATCCAGAAATGGGACTTGTTGCACCCAATATATTTATTAGTTTGGCAGAGGAAACGGGCTTAATTATCCCCATCGGGGAATGGGCTTTACGCACAGCTTGTAAACAAAACAAAGCATGGCAAGATGCGGGGATGCCTTACATTACCATGGCAGTTAATCTTTCTCCGAAGCAATTTAGGCAACCAAATTTAGTGGAGACGGTAGCCAAAATTCTCACGGAAACAGGTTTAGAGCCTCGTTATTTAGAATTAGAAATTACGGAAACTACAGCGATTGAAGATTTAGAATTTACCCAGAAAATTCTCCAAGAATTAGAATTAATGGGGGTTTCCTTGGCAATTGATGACTTTGGTACTGGACATTCTTCCCTATCTCGTCTTCAGTTCTTACCCTTACATAATCTCAAAATCGATGCTTCTTTTATTCATAACTTAACTAAGGATGATAAAGTTGCCCATATTATTAAGGCAATTGTCACCTTAGGACAAAGTTTAGGCTTAAGACTGACAGCTGAGGGTGTGGAAAAAGAAGAAGAACTAGAGTTTCTGCAATCGATTAATTGTGAAGATGTCCAAGGTTTTCTATTCTATCGACCACTTTCACCAGAACACGCCACCAATATTTTAAAATTGAAGGCAGAAGAATTACCTGTGGAAAAGATTTCTCAGATGTGTGCATCTCCGGATATTTAATGCAGAATTAACCAAATTTTAAAGCCGATGGCGCTAATGCCGGCACTGATGGGAATTGTGACTAACCATGCTGTGGCAATTCCTTGCAAGGTTTGGACTTTGATGGCTTTGTAATTTTGCACTAAGCCAATTCCCACAACCCCCCCCACAAGCGCATGGGAGGTGGAAAGGGGTAAACCGATACGGGAGGCTAGAAGAATAGTTGTGGCGGTTGCGAGTTCCGCACAGAAACCTGCACTTGGTTGGAGAGGAATGATATTTTCACCGATGGTGGAGATAACTTTTTTACCCAAAATGGCTAATCCGGCGACGATACCCACACCACCAGTTACGAGAATCCACAGGGGTATTGTTAGGTGATTCAGGGGTACTGTGTGGGTGTTATGGATATAGATAATGGCTGCGAGGGGGGCGATCGCGTTGCCAACATCATTGGAACCGTGGGCAAAAGCTACAAAACAGGCGCTGAGTAGTTGTAGTTTACCAAAGAGATGCTCTACGGGGTTGGCATTTTGATGTTCCACCTGCCGCCAACCATAAACTGTTAACCCGATCACAGCAATACTACCTACCAACAGGGGAATATCGTGGGCAGGTAGTTGCACACCGAGTTTTACTAGTAATAAATCTGTCAGGGGTTGGGTGACTGCTGGCAGTGCAATTACTCCAAAGATGCTGAGAATTGCCGCACTTAACCAGGGAATCCACTCATTTAACTGGATAATTTGCTGTTTTTGTTCCAGAATCCACCAGCGAATTTGACTGTAAATTACAGCCGCGATCGCCCCACTAATTAAGGGTGTCACCAGCCAACCGATGGTAATTTTGCCAATGGATAACCAATCTACCCCCTGAATCCCGATCGCCACCCAACTAAAACCCGCGATCGCTCCCACCACTGCATGGGAAGAAGATACTGGCAATCCCCAGAAGGTGGCAATTTGCAGCCACAAACCACAGCTAAGTAAAACTGTCACCATCCCCGCAACCAGAATTTCCGGTGTATCGACAAAGAATTCTGGATTAACAATTTTCGTGGCTAATGTCTGGGATACCTCATGCCCAAATAAGACAGCACCTGTAAACTCTAAGATGCCCGCAATTACCAGCGCTTGCCTCAAAGTTACTGCCTTAGAACCGACGGAAGTCCCCATCGCATTGGCAACATCATTAGCACCCAGGTTAAAAGCCAGGTAAAAAGCTAAAAGTATGGCGATCGCAATAAACATTTCTACACAAAACTTTCATTACTGATAATCCACAGTCTAATAGCCACCAACAAAACTTGCTACTCAAAACTTTTATCTCCAGTAAAAATCCTTAGGATATAATACGGAAAAACTATTTTTGCCGAGGCTCTGAAGACTGTGCATGAGGATTTACAGGGACTAGAACTTGGTCGTAAAGAGTTACAAAGATTAACTAGTTTACCAGTTGAGGATGAGTTAATCATCATTACCCATCCGTTAAAACAAATCAGCAGAAAATTCATTCATCAAGCTCAAGGAGCAGAGGGTGCAACTGTTATTTTTCTCGGATTAAGTTTCTTCGCTGGGAGCTATATAATTTCTGATGTCATTATCAGGCTATTTGCCCTTTCTGGCATCATCCACCCGTTCCTCGGATTTATTTTACTCTTAATAGTTTCTGGTGCAATCGGGCAATTAATGCTCTATTTACTTTGGAAACATAGACGGAAACAATTACAAATGAATATGTCTTACTCTTTGAAAATTCTCCTCAAAGATGTTGAGAGATATAATGCTATTATCAAAGCCATAGAAATTAGTGACCAAATTGAAGCAGCTGGAAATATTGGTGTCAGTATTCAGGATAGGGATAAAGTTCTGGAAGCATTAAAAATGACCAGAGAAGATTTAGTCAGAGCCTTAAAAACTGAGAGAATATTACGGGAAAATCAGAAATTTATTGTTAGTAATACTGACTTATTTGCTAGTAACTTAGCTACACTAACCGCTATGCAAGCCAGTGAACAAACCAATGAACATGGCAGATTGCTGAATGAGGCTTTACAAATTGCCTTAGATGTGCAGACGGAAATGAGGCGATTGCAGCAACAAGGGTAGGCTGAGATTGCAGCTAAATTGTATAAGTTAGCAAAGCTCTCCCGTTAGCAAAGCTCTCCCGTTAGCAAAGCTCTCCCGAAGGGAGCAGGGAGCAGGGAGCAGGGAGCAGGGAGCAGGAGGCTATATCGCGTCTCTACTTACTCATTACTCATCACTCATTACTCATAAATTAATCCAGCCTAATGGATGATGGGAAAAAATACCCTTTTCCCCTTCCTCAGCCTATAATCGATGTGGTTTGACCAGGCTACCAGTTATATCCCTAAGTTTAGAGTTCATTTTTATACATGATGTTACCAGTTATGCCGAAGCAAACAGCATCGATGCTGACGCGGGACGGTGTGCGTTTAGATGCTGATATCTATCGTCCTGATACTGAAGGTGAGTTCCCCGTATTGCTAATGCGTCAACCCTATGGCAGGGCGATCGCCTCCACAGTTGTCTATGCTCATCCGACGTGGTATGCAGCACATGGCTATATTGTTGTTGTGCAAGATGTCCGGGGTAGGGGTAGCTCTGAGGGGGAGTTTAAAGCCTTTTCCCAGGAAATCAATGATGGTGAAGATACGATTAACTGGGTAGCAAATTTACCTGGTAGTAATGGCAATGTGGGAATGTATGGTTTTTCCTACCAAGGTATGACCCAGCTTTATGCTGCCGCTAGTAAACATCCTGCCCTGAAAACCATTTGTCCGGCGATGGTTGGTTATGATTTATACACTGACTGGGCATACGAAGGTGGTGCATTTTGCTACCAAACAAATTTAGCTTGGGCAATTCAGTTAGCGACAGAAACAGCCAAACGCCAGGGAGATGAGCGGGTATATCAAGCCTTATTTACAGCTTCCCGTAACTTACCCATCCACAATCCCGAACTTCTCAAAACCTTTGCCCCAGAATCCTTTTATCATGAGTGGTTGCACCATTACCAACCTGATGGATACTGGGAAAATATCTCACCACGCAAGCTTCTCCAAGATGTGGATTTACCGATGTTCCATGTCGGTGGTTGGTTCGATACTTACCTCCGGGGAACCCTGAATTTATACCGAGATATGGCGGCACGTAGTCGCTATCGGCAGCAAATTTTAGTTGGTCCTTGGGCGCATCTCCCCTGGGGGCGAAAAGTTGGAGAAGTGGACTTTGGAGAACAAGCCATGAGTCCCGTCGATAAGATGCAGCTTTGCTGGTTTGAGCAATATCTCAAGGGGGTAAATACAGGTTTATTTGAGACACCCCCGGTATGGCTATTTGAAATGGGTACTAATTTTTGGCAAGGCTTTTCCAGCTTTCCTTCAGAAAATCAAAAAACGTTTTACTTGTCAAGTAGTGGACTGGCGGGAATGCGGGAAGACGAAGGCAAGTTAACCATATTTTTGCCTGATAGCAGCACCAGTGATGTGATTGTTCACGACCCCTGGCGACCAGTACTAGCCTTGGGTGGTCATGCTGCCATCCCTGCTGGTGTTTTTGAGCGATCGCACTTAGATTGCCGTAGTGATGTTTTAACTTATACTACGGAACCATTAAAGGCAGATTATTATTTAGCGGGGGAAGTGGCGGTAGAAGTCTATGCCAGTGCTGACCATCCCAGCTTTGATATCTGCGCTGTGGTTTCAGAATTATTACCAGATGGCAGAGTATACAACATTACTCAGGGATATGTAAATTGCCAGGATGGAACAACAAATATGGCTCGGAAAATTTCTCTACAAAGTACCTGTGTGAGAATTGCCAAAGGTCATGCATTACGCTTAAGTTTAAGTGCATCTTGTTTTCCAGCCTATGGGGTGAATCCTGGGAAGGGTGGTAATTGTCATGGGGTACGTGGGATGGATGCTCAGGTAATTACTTTAACTGTGAATAGTGGTAAGAATTCCCTGTCACGATTGCTGTTACCGATTGTTGCTTTCTCTGAAGAGGTGCAAGGGTTTTGAAATTGAAAATAGTAGTCAGATTATCAGCTTTTTTAGGTTATTTAATGACAGAATCAACCGCAGTTCTACTGAAGGGAATATTCTGAATATTTGATAATTCATGAGTATCTTCACAGAATATTTGACCGTGGTAGTATAAAATGGCTATTGTTCAAGGGTGAACTTTATTTTATAGGATAAATGAGGACTTACATCCAGACAGAATCAGATAGAAAGTATTTTCGGTGATTTTCGGTGATGTCTAGCTAAAGGTATAGCTCAATGCTCAAAAATATCAATCAGGAAAGTCTACGAGTAAATGCGAGAAAAACTGATGCTTTTGATATTTTCAACTTTAAGTATTATATCGGTGCTAATCCTTACTTAAATACTGCCGCAGTGGTATTTAATTTCGCCTTAACTGAATATTGGCAACCCTTAGAGATTGAAGACTATGTGGCAATAATTAGCGATCGCTATCCTCAGATTGCGAATAAAAGCTATGATTCCTATGCAGATATATTTGCCCAAACAGTATGTGAAGTTGGCAAATTAGCCATGGATTTACATTACTGCGATCGCCGTCAGGCAGCTCCTTCAGAGCATCGCCACAGTATCAAACCCTATCCTACCTATAACAAAATTGCCGTCCAAACCCTACACACCACCACGACTCGTGCAGTAATTTACTGTGTCTGGGATTGGTTTGAAGCGATGAATCAAGACGAGCAAATTAATATTGGCGAACAAATTCAGATTTTGCAAAATAAATTCCGCCAATCTGTTTATGGTGGTCCCACTAATTATGCCCTTTTAAGAGCCGCAAACCACAAAAATATCCCCACATCCTATCTTTGGGAAGAGGGAGTCACTCAGTATGGTTACGGTAAAAAACAAGTACGAGGTACAGCTACAACTTTTGATTGTGATAGTCATTTAGATTCTGATTTCACCACTCGCAAAGATGACTGTAAAGAGTTCTTAAAAACCCTCGGATTTCCCGTTCCCGAAGGAGAAATTGTCACATCTTTGAGAAAAGCTTTTACCGTTGCCACAAATATTGGTTATCCTGTCGCTATCAAACCCGTTGTCGGACATAAAGGGATTGGTGTCACCGCAGATATTCAAGATTCCTATGAATTGGAAAATGCTTTTGATCGAGCAGTTGATGCAATTCCCACAAAAGCACCCATCCATGTGATTGTGGAAAAAAGTTTCCCAGGTAAAGATTTCCGTTTATTATGTGTCAATGGCAAATTTGTTGCCGCTTGTGAACGACATCCCGCTTCCGTCATTGGGGATGGTTATTTAACAATTGATGAGTTAATTGATCAAGAAAATCGTCAAGCTGCTCGCGCAGATACTCCCACATCACCGATGAGTAAAATTAAGCGTGATGATGCCATGGAAATCTATTTAGAACAGCAGGGATTATCTTTAGATAGTGTAGTTGCCAAAGACAAAAAAATCTATTTACGGAAAGTTGCGAATCTTTCTGCTGGGGGGGTAAGTATTAATGCTACAGATATTATTCACCCTGATAATATCATTTTAGCCCAGGATATTGCCCAACATTTTCGTTTAACTTGCTTGGGAATTGATGTGATTACAGAAAATCTCAGTGAGTCATGGAAAAATGGGAAATTAGCAATTTTAGAGATTAATGCTGCACCAGGTATTTTGATGCATCTCAATCCTGCTATTGGTGAAAGTATTGATGTTCCCTCCCAGATTCTCGAAACTTTCTTTACTTCCAGTTATGATGCCAGAATCCCAATTATTACGTGTAATCATCTTTCTGTAGATGAACTGCAAAAAATAATTGACTATTTATTATCAAAAAATCCTGCTATGACAATTGGTGGAGTTTGTCAGGGTGGGATTGTAATTAACCAGTTTCAGAAAAATTTGCATCCTGACTACAATACAAATGTGCAAACCCTACTACGTCATCCCCGACTAGATTTATTGATTGCAGAGTATACAGGAGATATTCTCGAAAAGGATGGAATGTTTTACTGCGGGAGTAATTTGGTTATCTTGCAGGAACCAACGGAAATCGAAATGATACTAAAGCGGGATATTTTTGAAGATTCCACAGTTATCATCAAGCAGGGAGATAATATTTCCATTCAAAGCCGTGATTCTATTCAAGAATCTAGCGTGACGGAAGAAGAACCATTTATTCAGATATGCTGTCAGGAAATTGAGAAGATTTTGCCAGAGTATTAATCATCGCATTTTCCCAAGCTAATACACCCCCTCTGTCGCGTACCTTCGCAAGGAGAGGGTCAATTTTGTATCTCACTCCTTCTGGGAAAGACTATAACATCGGAGTCTATTATTTAATTTTGCCATTCTTTCTTACCTGAAATTATCAGCTTGGCAATTATTTTTCTTCCCAAAATTTCTGCGTCAACAACAAATCTATATCTTCTAAGAATGGAAAAACATCGGGAAAATAAATATCAGGATAACCATCCCTAACATTGGTTAATGCCATTTCATAACTTTTTGGTAATATTTCCTCAATGAAATTCTTCAAGCTCGGTGAATCTTCTAATTCAATTTGTAAATTCTGGCGAAAGTTTCTAATTTCAATTTCCCAACCTCGATAACAGTCAGACATGGGTACATAACAACGTTTTAATAAATGTTCTAATAAAGGTATCAAAAATCTACGGACTGTTTTACGCTGACTTTTCCCCAAAGATTCTATTTCCTCGATTAAATTTACCCAGTCTAAATCCTCTGTATTTCTAGCTTTTAAATTGTTGATAGTATCCTCAATCCAGAGGGCAAAATCTTCCTCGTAGAGAATTTTTTTGTGCGATTTAGTCATGGTTTTATCCCCATTTCCCTTATTCCATTCTAATGATAGTATTCTTAATTCTCCATAAAACTTGCCGAAGAACCAAATAAATTAATAAAAAACCACCTCTAAGGTGGATAAAACAATACAATTATCTACTCTTACTAACAGAGTATTTGGTGTATCTGCATGTAGCTTAATAACCAATTAGCGGCGGTTGCTCTGCGAGTTTGTCGAGGTCCAAATTCTCCAATTTTATATCCCTTGAAACCTAGCTTTTCTTTGAGGATTTGCTTATTTTCTTGGGGAATAGAACGGGTTAATTTCATTGTTGCAGGACGACTTTCAAGGAAATTTGGCGGTTCTGGATATTCCTCTCGCCATTCTGGAGCTAATTCTTGATTGTCCCATTCTTCTGTTGTGGAGTTATAACGATAACCCAAATAATGCCATACTAATCGATTGACAGTAACATCATCAATTGTATCATTAATAATAGCCCAGATAGTTTCTGTTGTCAGAGGTGGCAAATTAGACATAGGCATTTTCCAATTCTTGCTTCCATATGATATAGCAACCTTCTAGAAGTGGTAATATCAATTTTCAAATCTGGGGGGAATATCCGGGGTGCAATTGGAGATGGAACCCTGGGGAAAAGCTGCCTGTACTTGCCATGTTCGAGGCTGATAAAATAAGCATTGACTAGTTACTTGACCTGCTTGAACAGCAAAACGGAAAGATTCTACTACATCTAGGGAAGTAACCCCTGTTTTGATATATATTTTAGCGGTGTATAAACCTGGTAATAAGCCACAATAGGGCATTTGCATCTGTATTAATACTTTACCTACTGGGATGGGTAAATCTTGGCGATCGCTCTGGGATGTGAGATACAAAACCCGCTCTTTTTGACCAGATAGGGTAGAAATAATTACTCCAATATTACCTGATTTTACTGGTTTTGTTGCCCAGCATTCGATGCACAAATTAGCAGGTTCTCCAGAGATGGGAGAGGATAGGAGATTCCCTTGGGTATCTTGAAAATAAATGGCTCTGATATCTACCCCTAAGCTTGCTTCTGGTTTTTTTGGCGGTAAATATGTCATTCCGGGTGCGATTTCTGCATTTCCTAAACAAAAATCAGCTTCATACTTGCCCATGACAGCTTCTGTATTTCCCCCTTGAATTAACCTTCCTGCCTTTAAATAAATTGATTTTTCACAAATATTTAAAATGACGTGGGGGTTATGGGAAACTAAAATAAAAGCTGTGCCGTTTTCTCTTAATTTACCTAGCTGTGCGTAACATTTCATGCGAAAATTAATATCACCCACTGCCAATACTTCATCAATTAATAAAATATCTGGTTCGGTGTGAATTGCACAGGCAAATCCTAAGCGTGCAGCCATTCCAGAACTGTAGGTTTGTACTGGTGCATTGATGGCGCTGCCAATTTCGGCAAAATCAATTACTGCTTCATATTTACGTTGAATTTCCTGGGTTGATAAACCAAGAATTGCCATATTGGCGTAGATATTTTCTTTACCTGTTAATGTCGGATTAAATCCTGCTCCTAGGGCAATTAAAGGTGCAACCCTACCCCTAACTTTGACTCTCCCTGTATCTGGTTTAATTAATCCACTAATAATCCGTAATAGGGTACTTTTACCTGCACCATTGGCTCCCACTAACCCCAGAGCTTCGCCTTTTTTTAATTGGAATGAGATATTATTCAGTGCCCAAAATTCTTGGTTTCGCAGGATTTGACTCTGGCGATCGCCAGCCAGAATTTCTGTAATGATGTCCCTCACACCATAAAAGAGAGAGGTTTTCAAATCACGGCAAAATTTCTTTGATACCTGGGAAACATCAATTAATATGTCTTCCCTATCCCTACTAGTCGATACTTGTTGTTCCCGAAGTTGTACCATGATTAAGAACTCACTCTCTCAATTACATAGGGCATTGCTAAACGAAATATCACCCAAGTGATGAATAATCCGCAGAGGGTAAGTAAGGTGACAAAAGCAAAATTTTCTGGCTGGGAAATTATGCCTGTTGTTGTCAATTCACGGGCGGTAACTAATAGGGGAGTTACGGGATTAAACTTGACAAATAAACTAAATATTCCCCGTTGTGGTACCGGATAAATAACTGGTGTGAGCAATAACCAAAACCCTGTGAGTAATGTCATAGCTCTAGAAATATCTTGATATAAAATCCCTAAAGGTGCGAGAAAAATTCCGATGAAGGTGCCGAGAAAAATCAGGTTAATAATGGCTAGGGGTGTGAAAATTACTGTCCAAGCTAGGGAAACTTTAAAAATGATAAATAAGAGGATAATTAAGAGAGTTTTGATGGTAAAATTAAAGAGAGTTTCCCCAATTTTTGCTAAAATTAAAGCTTCACGGGGAAAGTTAACCCTAGCTAACATCCCCTTCGCAGCAATTACCGCTTGAATCGGTGCATTTAAAGCCTCAACAAAAGTTTGCCAAAGCACAGTATTAAAAACTAAATAAACTGGATAGGGTATATCTGTTTTCCCGATATGAATCACTTGAGCATCCTGAGCTAGGGTAAATCCTAATGCCATGAAAATGGATGGCAAAAAAGCCCAAGCAATACCGAAAAACGATTGACGATATTGAGCTTTAACATCCCGAACCATCAATCGCCAAGCAAGTTCACGGGATGCTAATAAATCTCGCCACATTTGTTTTACCAAAAGAGATGGATATCTCAATTGACTAGCCGGTGTATATATGACTTCTGGTAGATGCGAAGGTATATTTTTCACCTGATTTAAGGTGTAATGTTTTTGTCTAGTTTCTCAAAATGAGAGAATTTTCTCCCCCTGGTTTTAATTTATCTTGAAAGTAACCACCAAAAATATAATTATTTGCGGAATGGTTACAGATGACTGCGTATTCTACACTAGGAACAATATTTAACCATCTATTATCAATCAAGTATGAAATCTTTAATCCCTGGTGTTTTGTTACTGAGTCTCGGTACTCTGTTTGTTGCGAGTAATCCTAGTGTTGCCCAAAATAAAGCACCGGAAAATTTTCTTGTTAGTGGTACAGAACCTTTTTGGAGTGTGAAAGTTGCAAAAACTGGTATCGTTTTTTCCACACCAGAAATCAAAAATATGACATTCCCCTATGTCAAACCCTTAGCAGCATCAGGTCGTCCTCTCGATGTAGTACGAGTATACCAATTGCGGGGTAGAAGTAGCGGAACTTTGGTATTGAAAAAAGTCGATGCTTGTAGCGATGGAATGTCTGATAACAAATATCCTTACTCTGCAACCTTGATTTTAGGTAATCGGGTGTTTGATGGATGTGCCAGAGTGGGGAAATGAAAGTAATGAATTTATCTGCCAATTTGGCAACTTTGGCTTTAAGAAAGTCGGTATCTTAGTCTACATTAGCTGCGTTCTTCTTGTGCAAGTAGTTACAAAACCCTTTCTCCCCGGTAACCCCGGGGAATTTTGTGTGAAGGGAAAGAATTATACCGATTCAAAAAATGTTTACGACAGATACCCCACCCGCCCTATCGGGCACCCTCCCCGATTTCGGGGAGGGCTGGGGACAAATTGGTATTAACCCTTACAAAACCTTCCAATCCTTGAGGTATCTTTGTGCTTCTGGGTAGAGGGAACTATTTTGAGGTATTTTTTCTGCTAGGGCGATCGCCTCTGCAATCAGTCCATTTTCTGCCAATTTTTTTGCCCGCTCTAATCGACATTCTTGCAGCAAGTCGAAAATTTGAGTATCTGTATTATTCGTATTCAGTTCTGCTTCCGATTTTTGCAGACATTCTGCGTATCTACCTTCGTCTTTCAAGCTTCTAATCTGATCGGATACCTTGGGTACAAATTGCATATAGGCAAACACACCCCCAATTATCGCTACTATGGCAGCGATCGCCATGGATAATATTGGTATAGACTTGGAGGGGTTGACAGGTGTCGCAACCTGTGAATTTTGCCCTTGATAACTAGCTGGCTCTGAAAATTTCCCCGGATAATTAGCCTCAGCAGGTGTTGGGGAAATATTTTGTTCCTGGGGATGGGCAAACTCAATTGTCGCAGAGGGAACCTGAAGGATAGTTTCTGGTAGAGTACGTGGTTGTGGGGGTGATTCCTCCAGAGTTGAGGGGAGGGTAGGTTCTGGGGGGGAAACCAGAAAACTAGGGGGTAAGGTTTCACCTTCTATGATGTCGGGGGATGATTCGAGTTCGACTAGAGGTATTTTCTGAGAATTTAATGCTTCTATTTGGTTTTCCTGATTGATAAAAGTTTCTGCTTCTACACTCTCTCCCTGTTTAGTTAGGGATTGGGAAACACTTTCATCTAAGGTAATACCACTATTCCGGACGGCTATTTGCAGGGCATAGGTTAAATCTACTACAGAAGCAAATCGTTGCTCCGGTTCCTTTTGCAGACAACGCATGACAACTGCTTCAATTTCTGGAGAGATATTTTCACAACCAGGTTGCGATCGCAGTGGTGTTGGTGACTCCGCAGTATGCGCCCAAATCCATGATGCTTCACTGACATGACGCGCATTCACACTAAACCCAAAGGGATCGGCGTGGCTTAACATTTCGTAAAGAATAATCCCTAAACTGTAGATATCTGCACGTCCGTCTAAGTCGCGATCGCCCCGTAATTGCTCTGGTGCTGCATAACGAAATGTCCCCAAAAATGCCCCAGTTAAATTGGTGGTTTCGTTGGAATCGTTGCGTATTTTAGCAATTCCAAAATCCAAAATCTTAACTAATTCACCTAAATAGGTGGGAACCAAAATAATATTATCTGGTTTTAAATCCCGGTGGACAACCTGTATATGCTCAGATGCTGTGGCTCCATCCCGTTGTAGTGTGACTCCTGCGTGGGCTAATTGTAAACCTCGACAGGCTTGAATAATAATTCCTACGGCTCGATTAATCGATAAACGTCCTTCCCGCATCATTAAGTGTCGTAATGTCTCACCTCGCAGGTATTCCATTACATAGAAAGGGTGTCCATCTTCACCAATGCCATAGTCAGATACCTTGACTATATTGTCACTTTGCAGGGCAGCACAAACCGCCACCTCTCGCTCGAATCGCCTCCGAATATCTCCGTACTCAATGAGTGTACCTTTTAACAGTTTTAAAGCGACTTGTTGCCCAAGACGGGTATCCATTGCCAAGTAAACATCACCCATCCCACCACCACCTAAGCGTTGATCTAAGCGGTAGCGTTGATGTTCACCAATATATCGACCAATCCAGGGATCAGAGTTAGGGTAGGAGTTCATCGGGTGGAACCCATGCGGTATGTTAAACGTGAGAATTAGGACAAATCAATTATAGAGGGGGAAGGAAGAAGGGGAAAGGGTGAAAGGGTGGAAGAATTGGTTTGATGTTGTTCCTGCGAATATGTCAGGTGCTAATCTACTCTCACATCTATTTCAAATAACCTCTCAAAAATGATTCACCTATAGAGTCAAGCAAGGTGCTATCTGCTCTAGCCTCTACTTGTAGGATATTAGAATTTACTTTCTTTGCCTTTGAGGTAACATTAAGACTAGATTTTCAGGGGAGGAACAAATATGACTCCAATATCGAACGGTCAAGTCTCCATAATTCGCACTGAGCGTGGGTTGACAATTGCCGGAACTCGTATCACTCTATATGACGTGATGGATCATCTTAAAGCTCAATACCCACCAAAGTTTATTCGTGATGCTTTCAATCTTACAGATAGTCAGCTCCATGCCGCCCTCTCCTATATTGAAGCGTATCGAGCAGAAGTAGAAGCCGAGTATCAGGAAATCTTGAAAGCTGCCGCAGAAACCCAACAATATTGGGAACAGAAGAATCGCGATCGCTTTGCTCGGATTGCCGCGACTCCTCCTCGTCCCGGATATGAAGCGGTTCGAGCTAAACTTCAGGAACGAAGAGAGCAACGGTTAGCCAAAAAATAATGATTATTCTGGCTGATTACAATTTGAATCGTCAGGCAATTCTGATGGCTGGAAGTCTTGTCGCTGGGGGGTGGTTAGATATTACTCCAATTCGGTTGACGACATTTGAAGACATTGGTTTACCCGCAGACAGTAACGATCGAGAGGTTTGGAGATTTGCTCAAACCCATGGGATGCTTTTACTTACGGCAAATCGGAATGCCAAGGGAGAAGATTCGTTGGAACAAGTGATGCGTGAAGAAAACCAGCCAACTTCATTTCCGATCATTACAATTGCTAGCTCGGATCGCGTTAATGAATCTGACTATCGAGAACGTTGTGTTGAAAGGCTTGTAGAAATTGTGATCGATATCCAAGACTATATGGGGGCAGGTCGGTTGTTTATTCCGTAAGATGTTCTAGTAGTTAATCACGTCTTGGTATTTCCCGATTTTTTCTCTAACGGTTCGAGTGGAATGTCAGATGTGAATTCTAGTGATAAATTTCCCTACCTTATAGATGCTTTCAACAGTTGCAGACGAGATTTTAATTCTGGGGAGGGTAAATAGTTGGTGCGGGTTGCCCATAGTACTCGTTCCCACCCGTCAGGTAATTCTAATCTATCTTTGAGGCTGTCAATCACTGCTCTGTTCCCATAGGTTTGGAGAAATTCTTGACAGTAAGCCAGCCAATCGGTGGCAGAGGTGCGACCAATTGTATCTAAAATAAATACCAGCAAGTCGTCAGCATGGCGATCGCAACTGGAAAGATGGGCTTCGTGTTGAGTTTCAAAGTCGATTAAACAAGCCCGTTGACTTTCTGTATCATAGAGTACGTTGGCGAGGTGGGGATCGCCATGGGACCAATAGTCTGCTAGTTGGGGACAATATATACTGTGAGCGCGACGAAATTCCCTTGCCGCAGCTTGGAACATTGGTAGGGTGAGGGTTCCCTGGTTGTGGTGTTGTAGTAAACTTTGCCCTGGTAATGCTTCCACCCAAAATCCGCGATCGCCAACTACTTGGGTTTGGACTTCTGTATAGAGTAATTGACAACAATGCATCTCCCATTCCACCCATTGGCAACAATTGGGAAACATGATAATCCTGCTGCGGGAGAGACGCAAAAAGATATTACCACACCAAATTATGCCATCCATCCAGGGACGACGTTGTTTATGCCAAATGACTTTTCCGGCTGTTTCCTGACGGGTGACAACATTTATCCGGACTGCATCGATTATAGATGCCAGGAAAAATTCGAGTTGTGAACTTTTAGCGGGCAACAAGGAAAATCCCCAATGTGATACAAAAAACACCAATTAACTCCCGTGGGCTGATAGTATCTCGGAGTATCAACCAGGCAGAAAGGCAAATTAAGACATAGCGCAGGGCAGAGATAGAACTAGCTGTCAGTAAGGGCTGTTTAGATACAACTACCATCCATAATACTGCGGAAGCGCCCCAGGAAATCCAAGCTGACCAACCCCAGAAGGAAATGGCACTTAACCACAAATGCTTGGCGTTGGGGGATTCACTCTCACCTACCGCTAATTTTAGGGCAACGTGACCATAGACACTAGTAGCGAAAAACAGACACCAAATCAAGACTGACTGTAAGGAGTTTAGGATATTTGACATAAAATCACCTCACGGGGGCAGTTCCATCTTAGGGGTAAGGTATCTCCCATGCCACGGCTAACTAGTAAATGTACTTGGTTTTGGGTAAAGCGTAATCCATTCCAGGTATAGAACCAAGCACCGGGATAGAGGCGATCGCCTGATTTGCCGAATACCCACTGACAACCATGTAAATGTCCAGCAAATACCAGTTTGTATCCCTGGGATATGGCTTGGGGAAAGATTACCGGGTTATGGGCACAGAGAATTGATATTGTATTTGGAGCAGTTTGCGTATTTTTACTGAGGGAACCGTGAATTTCTACAGCTTTATGGTTGCCAGAGATGGTGATACGGGAATTTGTCAACCAGTTACCACCCCCTGCCAAAACCGCTTGCCGTACCCGACTTACCCCCACCCATTGATCGTGATTTCCGGGAATTGCCCACACAGGAGCGATGGTACTCACCTGCTGCACACAATCTTGGAGTTGAGCAAATCCGGGGGGTATATCTACTAAGTCACCACCGAGGAGAACAAAGTCAGGTGTAGTTTTTTTGACTGCGGCAATGAGTTGGGCGATCGCCCTGGGTGAGCGTTGCCAACCTAAGTGTAAATCACTGGCAAATAGTAACTTGACAACAGTACCTATCCCGAAATCTACTGACTCTTGACGAATTAATAGGGGTTGATTCGTACCAATTTCCAGGCGGGAATAGGGTTTTTCTGTCTCCAGAATTAACTCACGATACTGGTGCTGCCACCTGCTGTAACTTTTCATACCATAGTACTACCGCCAAACATCCCAAGCACCAAGAGCGAATAAATCCCTGCCCACAAAAACCGCCAAAAATCATCACCGCAGCCAGTACCATTACCACTTTCATTGCTGCCAAGGTTCCCCCCGCTTTCTTGGTTAATTTCCGACTTTCACGGAAAGGGTGGGGATAACCATCAATGGCAATGGGAAATAAAAACACCATTTGCACTTCTACTGCATAGAAGGCGGGGATACACAATAGGATGAGAGGATATAAATGTGTTGTCCAGAAGATGAAAATAACGGACAGTGCCACAATCGAAGCCAAGGTATATTTAATCACTCCCAGAGCTTGTAAATTATGGTGTGCCGGAATGGGTGTAACTCCCCGTAATTCTAACAGGGCGATCGCCATCCATTCTCCCCCACTAGTAAAACCCCTGCGCCAAGCATCCTGTGCCATGACTGCTAACTGAGACATGGGTGAATCATACATCGCCCGTGCTTCTTGCAGTAATTTCCTTGCTGAAATATTCCTAGACATGCATACCCCTAGAAACAAAACACCAGTCTACCCACGCTAACCATGCCAAGGTATTACCAAATACAAGTAACCTATGCATTAGGGTTTCCCATGGCTGACAGTGGCGATGAAACATGAACTCATCGTAGCAAATGAGTACTGCCATATATAACACCACCACAATTACAGGAATCAAATATTGCATCGGTTGTGTACTCAGGGATGCCGCAGACATGAAAATAAATAGGGGAACACCCCCCGCTAGAGCCAAAAATTCATATTTGCGTTCCTTCTTCCCAATCATCCGCAAACCCCGACGATGGTATATCCAGTCAACTACACCCCCAATCGTTGCCACAATTCCACAGATGGCGATCGCCCAGAATTGCCAGGGATAGGCGGAAATATTATGTAACCAGGAGAACTGCGGGTGATTCCACAAGAGGGCAAGCCCAAGGTAAAATGCGACACCTGGTATAAATAGGACAATCAGGCTTTTCATAATCCTGGCTGAAAAATAACTACATTATTATGCCAAAATTACGGATTTAAAGGGGAGTCTGGGAAAGTTATCAATATGGGTGACTATAAAAGATATAAAGGTAAGCCGAGAACTTGGGATTGAGATATTAAAATAAAGTTAGCAAAGCGAGGATTTATTTACGCTGTAAACTGAAAGATTTTCGATGCGGTGATGTCATTTTTATCTTTTATATCAGTTGACTAATATTCACAGCAACATTTTTAAATTCATTGAAATGAGCGATTTCAAACCAGTTTTTCACTGGCTGGTTTAGCCCAAAGTAATTAAAAAACAATGAAAATACAGTTTAAGATTCGTAGTTACGGGGAGAGAGCAACTACGAATGAAAGCTTTATAAATGAATTACAGATCAGTCTGAGTTTCAGGAGCAACAACAATCCCTTCCTCACCTTCTCTTTTAATCGCAATCAAATCTCTAAAAGTACAAACTTTAACACCTATATAATCGCTAGCTTTTTGTAATTCACGTTCAAAAGTTGTCAAGTCACTTCCATAGCCACAGCGTTGGGCTGCAATTTCAATACCTTCGTTACCATTCGCTCTGGCACAATCAATTAAATCCGTACCTTGAAGAGGTGCTGTAGATTCCATAAGTTTGAATGCCTCCCAAGCTTTATAAGTAAAGGTTGTCTTCATGTATAAGATTGTAGAAAAAAACTTCTCACGACTACTCCATCTACAGGGGTAAAAACTAATGACTTGAATTAAACCCTGTGATTTTGGTAATCCTGGAAATATTTTTCATACCAATTCATCAAAGGCGTTGCGCTAATACCATGTAATATCACCGAGAGAACAAGGATGATATAGGTAATCCAAGCAATTCGCTCGCCAATTTCTCCGCCTAAACCTTCACCAAAAGCATAGGATAAATAATATAAAGAGCCAGCTCCACGAATACCAAACCAACCAAATAGTAGGCGTTTTGCTGGATGATAACGTTCCCCGATAGTACTTAGCCAAGCACCTACAGGACGGATGATAAATAATAATAACATACCTACCAAAAGAGCCTCTCCCGCATGTTTCCATAGGGGGTTAAGGCGCAAAAGCGAACCTAATAACAGAATTGCTCCTACCTCCATTAATTTCTCAATTCTCTCAGTGAATTCTATTTGTGAGAGTCGCTTTTCTGTTTCTAAGTGGCTCTGATTTATTACTATCCCGGCAATAAAAACAGCCAAGAATCCGTAGCCATTTACCAACTCTGTGAGAGAATAAGTCAGCAAAATTGTGCCGAGAGCAGTAAAGTCTTTCATTAGAGCATCTACAGGTCGGTATTGCTGCAATTTTCGGTCAATCCAAGATACTGCTTTGGCAACCAAGATTCCCATAATAATTCCCGCAGCGATCGCCCACAGTAAGTCTACCGCTACCCACTGTTTAAACCAGTTTTGCCAGTTGCTATCTTTCAACAAATACAACCCAAAGTAGACAAAGGGAAAAGCTAGTGCATCATTTAAACCAGCTTCAGAAGTTAAGCCAAATCGCAATTCATCTCGATCTTCTATATCAGAAATTTGGACTTCACTAGCTAAAACTGGATCGGTTGGGGCTAGAATTGCTCCCAGTAAAATCGCTGCTCCCCAATTAAAACCTAAAAACCAATGGGCTACCACAGCTAAGCCAAAGATAGAAATGGGCATTAAAAAGCCAATCAAGCGCACCGTGGAATCCCAAGCCCAGATTTTGAGTGGGCGATTCATTTTCAAACCGCAACTAAACAAAGATACAATCACAACAAATTCAGTCAGTCGCTCTAAAAATGCAGCTTGGGGGCGTATTTGAATCAGATTGAACCCATAGGGACCTAATAATATTCCTACCACTAGATAAATCAGAGAATAGGTTAGAGGCAAACGTGCAATCCAACCGGAACCTAATGTGATAAAAAGTAAGAGAAGACCAATAACCAGTAAATTGAGAATATAGATATCCACAGGCAAAAATCAGCTAGAGAACATCACTCAATCTATACTCATTACATTTAACAATAAATCTTCTGATAGCTAGATTTTTGAAGTTTCTCTGGAGGAATCTTGAGGTAATAATTTTTGTCATCCTTCCCCAAAATTTAGAAAAGTAATGGGAAATGAGGAAATTATCTTTACTGATGGTGAATTTATAGACTTGCGAGATTGCAGCCTGGGTAGAGAAATTCATCTATGAGCTTGCAATATTTTCTTTATACAAAAATAATCAACAAATCATTCTTTTAGCAATTGCTTCACCAGCTTTTACTTTTATCTCTAAGTTCATGGCAGAATCTTGAATCAAATCATCATCAAATTGAATAATTCCTGGTTCAAATAGGAGGATAATTGTGGAGCCACCAAAACGAAAGTAACCTTTTTCTTGCCCCTGGATGACAGTACCGGGTGCGAAGGTTTGTTTAATAGTACCAATACAAAAAGCACCAATTTCTATATAAATGATTTCTCCAAATTGTTGGGAGATAAATTTAGTGATAGCACGTTGATTTTGACAAAATAAATCTGGTACTTTTGCGAGGGCAATGGGATTGACGGAATGATATTTACCGGGGATATATTGGGTAGGGTAGGCAATACCATCATCAGGGAAATGGAAGCGATGATAATCGGGTGGTGCGAGACGAATTATCAATGCTGAACCCTGAAGATATTGCTTGGCAGTTATGGGGGAAGATAATAAAGTGGCGAGAAATTTGTGTGTTCCTTTTATTGGTAGCAAGGTTTCTGCTGCTAATTTAGGAAATACGAGAATTTTCCCATCCGCAGGAGCGGGTAAAATACCTGAATTCCGAGGAAAACAGCGACTACCGGGCTTGAGTTTGCGAGCAAAAAAAGCGTTAAAATTAGGATATGCTTCTGGTTGTAATTCTGCTTCTGAGAGATTAATTTGATATTCTGAGGCAAATTTTAAGATTTTTTTTCTACTTCCTGGTCTATCTTGCCATTTACTATGTAACCAGCAGATAAAATAATTATTCAAAGTATAGTTAAATATGCGCCATCCTAGGGGATTTTCATAGAACCACCGTAAACCCGCTTCTAGGAAAACTGCCTCTGTAACTAGCTTTCCAGTCTGGCGATCGCGGTAACGTAGTTCGATTCTTTCCTCAGTCATCTTCTTGATTATTTATGGGAGATTTTGCCAAACATAAATTCCCCCAATTCCTAATCCTCCTCCTAAAGCAATCCCATACCATATCCCTGATAACTTCTGAATTTTCACGTTTGCTACCATCAGCATAGCTAATAATAAATAAATGATTTGGAGTAATAATTTCATCCAAAACAGAGGAATCGCAAAATTAGCTAAAAAAACAATGGGGATAACTAAAGCTGTAGAGGTGATTGGTAAACCAGTAAAATATTGTTTATCTTTGTCTGCAACCAAACCGACAGCATTAAAAAATGCCAATCTTAAAGCACTTGCGATTAAATAAATCAGCAAAATTCCCAGGGATAAATTATCTTGTAAACCGAAAAAATAAGCGAAGATAACTGGAGTCAATCCAAAGGCACAAATATCAACTAAACTATCTAATTGTTTACCAATGTTAGCTTGTAATTCCGTACGCTGAATTTTTCTGGCAATTAATCCATCCAAAATATCAGTTAAACCTGCACCTATCAACAAAATCATTGCAAAATCAAAATCTGTTTGTACAGATGCAATCACCGCAAAAAAACTGCAAACTAATCCCGTGATACTCACTAAGTTAGGAATATCTAACTGTTGCAACATTAACGTCTGTCGGGAAAAGAGAGATTCTGAAGGATTCGCCACAATTTCTGACAAATTCCCCTCAGGGAAATCATTTCTTCCTTCCAATTGATTCGTGATGATATGATTTTGCACCGATAATTTTCACGTCATGACATTCGCCATCAAAATATCATATTTTGGATGCATAAAAAATCTCCCTGCTCCATTTCCCCTTACCTAAACATAATTCACCTCTCCCAATAACATTTCCTGAGTTGCACCAGTTGCACTGGGTAGATTACCAGGTGTATGATTTTGTCGCCAATAGGCTAAAACTGCAAAGGCGATCGCCTCTTTGAAATCTGCATTTAAACCCACCTCATCGGTGGTATTTACAGGTATATTCTCGAACAATATTTCTAAGCGTTTTCTCAGATACAAATTCCGACTTCCTCCACCAGCTAACAAGACTCGCTGAGGCATTTGCGGCAAGAATGTACGGTAACTGTGGACAATGGAAGCAGCTGTTAATTCTGTTAAAGTTGCCAGAAAATCGGCAGCACTCAAATTATAAGGTTCCGCATCTTTTATACACCCATCTAGATACTCTACCCCAAATAATTCCCGTCCCGTAGACTTAGGTGGTGGTTGTAAAAAATAATCATGCTCCAACCATTGTCTCACTAATTCCTGGCAAGGTGTCCCACTGGCTGCCCATTCCCCATTTTGATCATAGGTTTTTGCCCCCTGGCTCAAACGGTGTATAGCTAAATCTAGTAAACTATTTCCAGGTCCAGTATCCCAACCACGAATCTTTTCTAACCAATCTCCCTGACGTGGGGGCATATACGCAACATTACCGATACCACCAATATTTTGAATACATCTTGATTCTTGAGGATGACTTAGCAAAGCCGCATCAATACGAGGTACAAGGGGCGCACCCTCTCCCCCCGCAGCAATATCTGCTACCCGAAAGTTACTGACTGTGGTGATACCTGTTTTCTGGGCAATCAATACCCCCCGACCCAGTTGTAAACTGTAAGCTAGGGTATAAGCGCCTGGAGGTTGTGCCGTAAATCCCCTAGGACGGTGGTATACTGTCTGACCATGGGAACCAATTAATTCTGCTTGCGGGTGTCCCTGTTGAATAGCCATTGCTGCTTGGGCAAAACAGGTGGCGATCGCATCATCTAATTCTGCTAATTCTGCCATAGAAAGAGTCGCACCACCGCACACAGCCAGAATTTTATCTCTCAATTCTGGGGGATAGGGGTAGGTTTTTCCCGCAACTAATTGCACCTGTAAATCTAAATTTTCCCCAGCAATGTCAACTAAAGCTGCATCAATGCCATCAACGGAAGTACCACTAATTAAACCAATAGTCAAAGACATAAAATTATTCTTAACTTTTTGATAGCAATCATCCCAGAGATGAGGATATTAACAAATTAGCAAATAATCACACTCCTAGGGGTTTCATACTAATTCCCCAAAATAAAGCTACACATAGACAACAGGGAGCAGGGGGAGAATTATCTGTCGCCGAAATTTAGAGAAATGATATCACATCCGTTATCTGTACCCTTATCCAGGGAAGATGATAACGAAAAATAGCGATAATTCGTGAATTACCGCTATCGCAATGGTTATATAAAAAAATATTGACAAAAATAGCCAATTATGGATATTGAATCAAACCCTACCAGCTAAATTCATTAATTGCTTGATATTAACCAGGTGTAATATTTGGTTTGTCTCATCAACCCGAACCCAACCTTTCTCATCTAACTTTTCGATGATTTTGCTAGTTTCTTCTACACCAATCTCGGTGACATCGGCTAAATCTTTGTAGGGAATGTTGAATATCTCTTTACCCTGGGCTGAATCCTGACCGTAACTTTCACCCAAGGTTACCAAGGTATGAGCTAATTTTACAGCTGGAGGTGAAGACCGCATTTGCAAACGTAAATTTGCATGACGCAAACGTCTGACCATTAATTGCAACATCCGATGATGTAATTGCGGGTCTTTAAAGAGAATTTGAACAAATCTTTCCCTAGAGATACTTAATAATTTTACAGGTGAAAGGGCTATGACATCAGTAGAACGAGGTGATTCGTCTAAAATTGCCATTTCTCCAAAAAAATCACCTTTACCGAGAATTGCTAAAGCCACAGAGTCTTCACCCACTGTACGTCTGACCTTAACCCACCCGGATACAACAAAGTATACAGCGTTACCCCAAGCGTCTTCCATCAGTACAGCACGTCCTGCCGGATACTCGTGTTCAACTGCGACAGTCATCAGCCATTCTAGAGTTTCGGGATTGGCTGTACTCATCAAAGGAAAACGTTCGTTAAAAACCTCTGTCAGCATGAAATGTCTGAGTATAAATTAAGTATATGGTTCCAATCGGGTTTGCAGTTAGATAATTGCAGAACCTGGATGATTGAAGATTATTAATCAGTAATTATAGCTAGTGAGCAGTTCTTTATATAACATACATTGACCGTCACTACTAAACCCATTTGGTCTAGAGTTTTATTAGAGCATAGTCAAACAGCGATCGCCTTCAGAGGTTTTACCGAAAACTGCTAGAGTTGTTTTGCATTCAAGAAATAGGATAATTGATTTCTGGAAATTGCCTAGGAAAAAGATAAGATTTGCACGCTTTATCCAGGAAAGTAATGATTATTTACAAATCTGTCTCGGCGAGTTTTTTTATCTGATAGTCTAAATTAGTCAAGAGTTGATTGAGTACCGCAAAGGTTTCTTGCTGGCTACTACTCGCCTGTTGACGATTTAATCGTAGTCTTTCTTGTAACTCGTGTAATTTATAGTTGAGTTGCTGGGATATGCTCAAAGCATCACGACTCAAGCGTGCTAGTTGTTGCTGCTGATAAAACTTGAGTGCTGCGCCCCGCAAAACTTGTAGGGTGGCTTCTTCGCCATACATTCCTACCATAACTCGCAGACGCAGCAATAAGCGATCCTGTTCGTACAAACACTCTTTCTCTATTTGTTTTGGTTCGGCGATCGTTGTCATTGGCAAAGAACCAAATCGTTTTAACTCGTTGAGAACACCCTGGAATACCGACAGGGGAACCTCTTCTAAAACTGATTGTAATACTCCATTCTCACTCCAAAGAATTCGACCAGAATAGGGTCGCCTTTCGAGATATAATCGCCCAATTCCCCCCACTAGAACCCTTCCTAGTAACTCTTCTAGGAGTTTTCTCGGCGGTAAATTCAAAAGTACTTCCGTTGGGCTAAACTGTTCACGGTGAAGGATGGGCAGAATTGTTAAATTATTTAGGGTTGCTGCTTCGTTAATTTGCTGCTGATTTTTCTCAGAATGATTTTTCGCCGTGACTCTGTGAGCGTTTTGCTGTTCCGGTGGAGGTAAAGGAATTTGAGTTGGGGAAGTATAAAGTTTTGTTTTATCTTCGGGTTCTTCTATTGACACAAAATTCTTTTCAGGTAAAGAGGTTTGGGCAGTGGGAGAATTTTGCTCAAGTTCTGCATTCACAGATGCAGGCGTTTCTACAACTGCGCCATCATTATAGTGTGGACTTTGATCATCTGCTGAGTCCAAAGAAGAATTTTCTTCTGTTTCGAGATTTCCGGGTACGGGTGTTTGTGCAACGACACCAGCACTATCCTTTCTATCCTCTGTACTGGCAGCGTCTGGGAAGTCTGAGGCAGGTTGATTCTTATAATTGAGATATTCTGACAGGATTTGGCGATGGGTTTCTCCACTAATCTCTTCCGTCACCATCGTGCAGTTGATGTAAGAGGATATCCGTTCAACGTACTCTAGTGCTGCTGTATCCTGAAGATTCACAATCCCCAGCACTAATTTGTTGTCTTCGATGACAAAAGGTATGATTTGATGGTACAAGCACGCTTCAAAGGACAAAATACTTTCGATGAGATGAAAGGTTTGTTGTTGATGTACTTTGTCTTCCCAGGTTGATTGGGTGCTGACTAGAGGTGCTTGACTAGCAGCGATGGTATCGGTTGATTTGTCCTCTGAAGACAACATAGGATTGATTGCTTGGTGTTTCCTTCTATCCTATTGTGCCCACTCTGGATGAATTATTAACTATTGCTGCCTTTGTGAAGTGATTTAGTCTATTTTAATCAGATGTAGAAGATCCAGATTATTTTATATTTTTGTAGGAAAAATATTATTTTGGTGGGGAATCCCCCAGCTAGAAGCCGGGAGAGTCTCTATTCCTGGGTTCTGATAGATTGTGCGAGGAGATAGATTTTTGCCCATTCTCCAATTACCTGGTGGCTCTTCAGCTTGAGCGCTTGTGCAATATCTTCTGAGCTTTTCTCGGCTTTACGCAATTCTAGAATTTTGCACTGAATGGGAGTTAATTTGCTATCTAGTATCTCCAATTGACTTTGTGTCAGTCCCAAACTGTGTTCTAAAGAAATTTCTAGCCAGGATTCTACCAATTCTGGTTTATCTTTGATGGCAAAGACGCGCACCGCATGGTAACTAATTTTTTCCCGCAGTCGATAAACTTCTTTAATCGGTTTATTTAACTTTTTGGCGATCGCGTCTTGGGTTTTCCCTTGGAGATACATTCGTAACCACAATACTGCTTCTTCTCCCAGGTTTTCTTCCAGGTAGGTTTCAAACTCTTCTTTGACTGCGTTGCGCAGCGTCTGTTGTTCTTCCTGTTCCTGAGCTTCCTGATAGTCGGCGATCGCCTGGGTATCCACCAAATTCACCCGGTTATCATTGTCATCGCTGAGAATTTCTTCCGATACCAGTCTCACCATGTCCTTAGTTGGGACTTGGGTTAATCCTCCCCTCTGGGTACGTCGCAGATAATTTACGAAACGATACACGAGCAAAGGTTGATTCCGTACAGGTCGTAAACAATACTCTTCTGTTGCGGCAAACAACAGGGCATTATTTAAGCGTGCATCCCTTGTAACTTGGGCAACGAAAGCCATTTGCTGCTGCATATAGTTGTCGTTTTGCAGTAACTCTTGGATAACTTCCTGTAGCACATCTAACACGGAACGCTGGCGATCGCGGCTCAAAGACACCCAAGTTTGGATTTTACACCGCAGGGTTGCCATACTACCCAGACGATTCATCAAGTTGCGGTAAGCAGTCTCTCTACCCTTACCTAAATAACGCTGCTGCAAAATTCGCCAGCGATATTCCATCGCATCTCTGGCAATTTCTAATTCCTTCTTATCTAGCGTCTCGAAGCGGTTAACATCACTCCCCAGAAGCCAACAGACAATACTTTCCCTAGTTGTGACAGTTTGCTCTGGACATTCAGTCTCTAAACGTTTTTGCCAGTACAATTTCAGCTTCTGTGCTTCTGACGATGCCATAGTGAGATTGCGCTCCTCAAAACCCTGTTTTAAAGCTTGCATCACAACCCCCATTTCTCCCACTCAAATTTTTCACTGGCAGCTGCTCCCATCTGCAATAATGTCTATGATGACATCCTATCTGTTCTACTTTTATTACGTTTTAGGCGACTAGTTTTATGCAACAAACTTTAGATCTACATCCTTTTGTTGCTCTGAACAACCACAAATAACTAATTTTCTTGGCTAGCCCACCCATTATTATCATTTCTTTAAGTTTTGTAAATTGATGATTTTCATCTGGACTGCTCCAAGAATTGATTTTGGTAAAACAAATTTGGTGATTTATCTCCATGAGAGCTTGACAGAAAACTTCATCCCTGAGTAAGAATCAGCTTTTGAATCCCTTTAGCTAAGGACGTTGTCTTGCTTTTTTAGTTTCACCCTTTATTATGCATCGAAATAGAAAGCTTTGATAATTTTATACTAGTAATTGCCTAAATCAGTGATTTTGGTAGAAAGAAAGTATAATCCAAGCAATCTTGGCTCATCTAGAACAGGGGCTAAGTAACTTGACTAGTGCTATGGGACAGCCAGTCAGGTAAACTCCACTTCCGTTTAGTTAAAAAATCAGCACCCAAGACTATTTTTAATCAGCAAGCAACAGATAAGCAGTACCCTGAAGGGTTATTTTGCTCCATATAATTACCTATTTCCGAATCAATCCCCAAGCTAGCTTGGCAACAGGAATAGGATTTTGGCGGTTCACATCTCGGTTTAATAGTTGCTATATTCAATATAATTACAACTAATACTCCTAATGGAGGTGTTTTAGCAATATGCCAAATCCCTCCATCTCGAATTGGTTGCGAGTAGAGTCGGAGAAGTTGCTAGTTCCCAGACTGAGAATATTGTGAATGCGAAGTAGCTGTTATCAGCTTTCCCATCACAGAACAAATAAAAAAATCGTGTCTTTCCTTGTTAATCCTCAACCACATTCCAGCTAGCTAGGGACTGATTTAAAAGCTATTCGACCTACGAACGATGGGATTTTCCACTGATTGTCGGTATTGTTCTACTTGCTCAGTGTAGGCAATCGGTAAAACCGCTTCCACGTTTTCATGGGGACGGGGAATAATTACCCATGACTCTAAAGTCCCGCCATGACAGCTTTCTGCGGCTTCTACACCAGCTGCCATTGCGGCTTTGACTTCAGATACATCTCCGCGAATATTCACGGTAAAGCGAGCGCTACCAACTCTGATGTAGCCAACGAGGGTGACTCGACCGGCTTTCACCATAGCATCTGCTGCGGCTAGCACAGCAGGAAAACCCTTAGTTTCTAATGCTCCAACTGCCTGTAGTGGCATTAGTTGTCTCCTGTCTCAGTAAATGTGGCGATACCAATTAATTGTACGAATGTTCTTACAAATTTTGAAGAAGTTTAGAAAAACCTAAATGGTTCCGATTTGCTTGTGAAATGGATGGGCAAAATAGTTTCAATATTTTCTGGGGGATTAGGAACAATATAGTAAGTAATAACTTGACCACCGTAGGCAGCTTCACCAGCTGTAATACCTGCTTCTACTGCCCGGTTCACCTCTGCTACGTGTCCTCGGACAACGACTAACAGACGACCACTTTCTGCTATCCCATAATAAACTATTGCGACCTCAGCAGATTTGACCATGGCATCTGCTGCTGCTAATACAGCAGGAAAACCCAAGGTTTCAATTACTCCAACCGCCATTGGCATGGCATCAATCTCCCACAGTGAAAGCAGACGTATTAATCATTCTACGCGGGTTGGGGACATTCTTAGCAACAATTGGGAATGGGTGATTTGGTTTGGGATTGGCTGGGGCGATCGCGCGCAATCACCTTACCCCAGATATATATAAAGGTTGTGTGAAAAGTCAGGAACAAAATTTCAACTTCAGGTAGTCTCTCTGGTTATCTTCAGTAAGGATACCGAGAGTAACTTCATCCCGACCGTGGCAACATAGGGGTGAAATATACTTCTGTCTGAAACTTATTGATGGGCGAATTTAATTACTACTGAGTGAATTTACGACTCTAAATGATATTGCTATGAAAACTTATAATTACGAACATCTTACCACTAAACAGAGTCAAATTGTCACTGCTTTGGTGCTAAGTGGTATTTTATCCCTAGGTAGTGGTTTAACATTTATTCGTAGCGCGATCGCTGCACCTGTCCCAGATTTACTAGTCAACACAACCACCGAAGATTTACCCCCATCTGTTGCTAGGGCTGTATTACAAGATATTTCGCGGCGCGAAGGTGTTCTCGCTAGCCAGTTAATGATTTCTGAATACAACCAAACAACCTGGCGTAATGGCTGTTTAGGTGCTGCTCGACCTGGGGAATTTTGTACCCAAGCTCTGGTTCCGGGTTGGCAAGTAGTTGCCACCGATGGTAATCAAGCCTGGACTTACCATACCAATAGTCAAGGACGCTCTGTGCGCTTGGCTAATTCCGTAGAAATTGGCAATAAGCTGCCATCATCGGTACGCAGTGCAGTAGTGCAAGCTGCAACCCGTCGTTTACAAGTTTCCTCCTCCCGATTGCAAATTGCGGAAGCCAAGCAGCGCACCTGGGGTGATAGTTGTTTAGAGCTAGCTAAACCAGAGGAACTGTGTAACGCTGTCAGAGTAGCAGGTTGGCAGGTGGTAGTTAAATCTGATACTGATAGCCTGGTATATCATACTAATCGTTCCGGCTCCCTAGTGAGAGTCAACGAAAAAGCTAGTGAATCGAGCGATAAAAAATTACCTAACCGTATCCGTAAGGGTTTAATCAAATCTGCTTCCCGTCTCACAGGTGTGGATGAAACCATATTTGATATTAGTGATGCCAAAAAGACTCGCGGTGGTTGGCGAGTGACAGTTGTTGGTAACGGGCAAAGGTTAGTTTATGACTTAATTCGTGAATTAACCATGGGTTACAATATCACCTTGGATAAAAAGGCTAGTAAGACGACCTTACCTTTAGATGTTGCCCAGAGAGTATTAATTCAAGCAGAGGAAATCAGTCGCGATCGCCGTGACCTCAAAATCATCAGTTTTCAACGTCAGCAATGGTCAAATGATGGTTGGCAAGTCACCGTGGGTACCAAGGATAAACGTTGGGTCTTCCTCAGTGATAGCCAGGGTAAAAGAATAGAACTAGTAAATAATAATACGCCGCCAGATAATGGTAATTTACCCAATCGTGTAAGTAATGCCGTCTTGCGTGATGCCTCCAATTGGTCTGGAATTTCCACATCTCGCCTGAAAATTACCAAGGCAGAAAAACAAACCTGGAGTAATCCTTGTTTCTTGACCTTCGCCCGCGTCTGTAATAAAGCTTACATCCCCACTCCCGGCTGGATTGTCACCGTCAATAGTGATTCCCAAACCTGGGTATATCGCGTCAACGAAGATGCTTCCGTTGTCTCCTTAGATCGCTCTCCCCAAATGTCCACAACCGCAGCACGGATGATTAAAGTTGATGCTGCTAGACGAGCAAGACAGGAAGGAATGGATTTGGGGAATGAGTTGCGGATTATTGCCCTAGAAGAGAAACCAGACTGGGATAATAGCTGTGGTAATGAGCGTAACTGTAACCGTGGTGAATTTGGCTGGCAAGCAACGGTGTCTAATGGACGCAACAGTTGGGTGTATCGTGTCAAGGATGATGGCTCTGATTATGCCCTAGCTGTGGAGGTAAATCTACCAAAAAATATTGCGAATAGTGTTTTAGCAGATGTAGCAGAAGAAACAGGTAAGCCTGTCAATCAGTTTAGAATTGTCAATGTGGAAAAACGTCAATGGTCTGACAGTTGTCTTGGTGTTAGAAGAATTGATATCCAGTGTGTGCGAGTTCTTACCCCTGGTTGGCAAGTCACCGTTAGCAATGGTAAACAGCGTTGGGTATATCGTGTCGGTGAATCTGGGGCGATCGCTCTGGATGAAGATGCAGGAAATATCAGTATCGATAGCAAAACCAACCCTGTACCAATTCCTAGCAGTGAATTACCCCCTCCCTTAGAAAGTGGTATTGTCTTCCGTCAAATTTCCAGTGGTGGCTTTACCGGCGCAACCTATGAAACAATTCTCCTAGATGATGGACGCTTGATTCGGGTACGCATGGGAGATGCGAATGATTCCGAAAGAACTGTAGGACGGATTTCTTGGCAAAAACTCCAAGAATTTGAGAATTTACTGCAACAAAAGGGTTTTGGTGAATTCTCCAACATGAAATATCCTGCGGATCGAGGTGCTGACTATATCACCTACACCCTGACAAGTCGTGATGGAACTATCCAATATAACGACATTTCTCAGAAAAACCTGCCACCAAACCTGCGATCGCTCGTTTCCGTCTGGAATCTCATGGTTAACGATGTCCAAGCTCAAGGATATTAATCCTTGGAGTCATTGCGTTACTTCATATTCTATTTAGAGAACTCCATATGACCAACACTAATGTTAGGGAGTTCTCTCATAGACACGCTCTCAAGGAAATAGTCTCAAGACTAGAGTTAATCCTTGTGAAGTTAACCTAACCGTAATGCATAGTGATAAAAGTCTTTATCCTGGATATAGCGACGGGATTCATAAAGCTTTTGAGCAGATAAGTTGGAAACTTGAGTTGCCAACACAATCCGAATCGCACCACTTTCCACTGCATATTGTTCCGCAGTATCCATCAGCAGAGTCGCAACACCTTGTCTGCGGTAATCCTCCGCTACAAATAAGTCATTCAAAATCCAGACTCGCTTCATTGACACGGACGAGAAACTGGGATAAAGCTGAGTAAATCCAGTCAATACTTGGTTATCCTCAGCTACAAAAATTACAGAATCCCGATTTTGTAACCGCTCATGCAAAAATTGCTGGCATGACACAACATCGGACTCTTGATTGTAAAATACACGATACCGATCAAACAATCTTGACAAGTCTTCGATATGGTCAGCTTGAGCTAAAAAGCTATTCATTGGGCAATTCTCTAATATTGTCTACACAAAAATCATAAAGCTCCCTTATGTTCAACTGAGGTGCAATTTCTGTCTCAGTCCCGACATACAACCATCATCAACCATCTACAGTAGAAGAGATAAAAACCAATCTCGTCCCCTTCCCTGTTAACCCTGCTCCCAGGAAACATTAATACATTGTGAAAATGTTATCTATCATACTTGCCGTTACAGAAAAACGATGATACTATAGATTCGTGTGTGAGGAGCAAGTGTAAATCAAAGAGCGCTTAGGGTGGAAACAAGGTAACACTCCTGAGCGCTTTTTGTTTTGAGTATTTACAAGATTTAATCCCTAGTAGTCTGGCAAGGCAACTTTGCTGAGTCGATAGTGACAAGAAAAAGCTCTTTCCCCCCTATCCCCCTTGTCTCCCCTGTCTCCCCTGTCCCTTCTCCACCCAGCATTTTTGGGTTGGTGGATTACTAGCCCCCACCTAATCTAACAATTCGGATTCAAAAATATTTTCAAAAAATCATCCTATTGATGGATGACAAACTATTTATCCACACAAAATATTCTTAATCTCCGGGAAAATACGATATTACTTCTGACTTCAATATAGAATTTCCCGAAGTCAAAAATAGTTAGATGGGAAATAACTCATGGAAATTACGGATTGAGATTTGAAACTGGCTTGGTAACATATTACTCAGAGTCAAATACTCAGATATAACTATTGCTATATGACTCAAAATTAAAGCCAAGTCATACCATAGCTGTATCCTAATCATAAATTCGACATAAAAACTTATTTTTTCTTTTCTAACAATCTTATAAATCATGGAATCCCAAAAAACAGCACTTATCCTGATTGGATATCAAAATGATTACTTCTCACCAGATGGTATTCTCTACAAAGTAATTGAAGAATCATCCAAAGTTACAAACGTCGTATCCAACACTGTTTATCTTCTTAAGTGTCTGGAATCATCGTCAGTTCTAATTATCACAACTCCCATATTTTTTACACCTAACTATGAGGAGTTAATCGAACCTGTTGGTATTCTGAAGACTATTAAAGAATCAAATGCTTTTCAAATGGGAACTGAAGGTTCAGAAGCAATAACAGAATTGCGTCCCTTTGAACAAAGAATTATGGAAGTACCTGGAAAAAGAGGTTTTAACGCTTTTATTAATACTAATCTTGATCAAATTCTCAAACAGCGAGGAATCACTGATATTGTCATAGCAGGTGCAGTCACATCTATATGCATTGATTCCACAGGAAGAGCAGCCCACGAAAAAGGCTATCATGTCAAGATACTATCAGATTGTACTTCTGCTCGTACTGTCTTTGAGCAAGACTTTTATTGTGGAACAATTTTCCCTCTTTATGCAGATGTAGTCACACATATGGAATTACTTGAGCGTTTACAGCTACTGGTTTCTGCATAGATATATCTAAAAATTTATCATCTATTTATCATTCTTTGCTTGACAAAAATATTTACTCTACGATAGGTAAACTTTTTATAGAAAGAGTTTATTTGTCGTATTTTTCAGTTACCAACAATCTTTTGTATAAATATTTTGTATTTTCTTATAAAAAAATGAAATATTTATTGCCTTGATTGCAGAGACAATTTAGATTAGTAATATCTCTAGAGAACATGCTTTTAACATATATACTTGAGAGAGGGTAAATAGACACTATTACTAACTCCATTTGTAGATAAGTAAATATCATTTTTCTTTTATCCTAATAAGGTTAAGTCGAAAAATTGTGGCTGAGGTGAAGAAGTAGAAATCCATAAAAGATTGGTAAGATTCGATTCTGTTCCTCAAATCACGCCACATCAATCATCTGTAATTTTTAGGCTGAACAGGATTCTCCTATATTCGATATATCAATCAGACACAATTTGCTGTATGTCTTTGCAGATAAACCAATGCTAGAAAATTCTAGTCTGAAATCTCAGGGAGACAGTAATGCTGTCTATTCTTTATGTTTTGCATACCTACCTCAAACTAATTCTCCTTTATCATCAGACCAGATATTATGAAACCGGAATTTCTAGCTGATAATGAACTACATACACAGATTCAGTATCGTTTAATAGAGCAGATTTCAGAGTCCGAACGACGTTATCGGGAACTTGTGGAGAATCTGCGTGAAATTGTATTTAAATGTGATAAGCATGGAAATATCACCCTTTTAAACAAAGCGTGGACATTAACCTTAGGATACGAGACGAAAGAATGTCTCAATCGTCCAGTCGATGATTATCTTCATGCAGAAGATAGACAAGCTTGGCTGAATTTTTTAGAACAAATACATACAGAGAAAGAAGTATCTTCTAAGGAATTACGATTTCATCATTACAGCACAGAAATTGTTTGGTTAGAATTGTCAGCTCGTTTAGAAGCGCAGGGAGAAATTTCTGGTTCATTAACAAATATTACTGATAGAAAACGAGCGCAAGCTGCCCTAAGGGAAGCCAACGAAGCATTACAAATGCGAATTCAGCAACTCAGGTTTGAAAATCTAGAACGTAGACAAACAGAAGCGACTCTTTTGGAATCAAGAGAAGAGTTAAACAAACAAAAGCAACAATTAGAAGCAACTTTAAAAGAGTTAAAACAAACCCAGGCGAAACTGCTACACGCAGAAAAAATGTCTAGCTTAGGACAATTAATTGCAGGCATTGCCCATGAAATTAATAATCCCATTAACTTTATTTATGGCAATATAACTCATGCCAGTGGATATATAAAGGATTTATTAGAACTGATATATCTCTATCAGCGACATCATTCCCATCCTGTAGATGAAATCAAGGAGAAGATAAGAACAATTGACTTAGATTTTCTACTTAATGACTTGCCCAGTTTATTTTCTTCGATGGAAGTTGGAGTAGAGCGAATTCGTGCAATTGTGCTTTCACTACGTAATTTTTCTCGCCTAGATGAGGCAGAAATTAAAACTGTAGATATTCGTGAAGGTATCGATAGTACCTTAATGATTTTAAAACATCGTTTGAAGGAAGGATACAAACACACTTCCATTCAGATAATTCAGGAGTATTGTGACTTGCCGCATATAGAGTGTTATGCAGGACAATTAAATCAAGTATTTATGAATTTGTTTAGTAATGCAATCGATGCGGTAATTTCTCGTAGTGCCACAGAAGTCAGTCTTAGAGAAATTTCTGATTCAGGAACGACAGAGGAAAAAAGTGGGTTATCTTCCTTCATTCCAACAATTAAAATTTATACTGAAATTCCCCAAGAAGGTTATGTCGGAATTCGGATTATTGACAATGGCACTGGAATGTCAGAAGAAATTAGGAAAAAAATATTTGACCCATTTTTTACTACAAAACCCGTCGGGCAAGGAACAGGTTTAGGGTTGTCCATTAGTTATCAAATAGTTGTAGAAAAACATCGTGGGGTATTGGAATGCTTCTCAGAATTAGGTAAGGGAACAGAGTTTTTAATTCATCTACCAATATCCCTTCCCCAATCAAACACGGCATTTTAATTAGCATTTAAACTCGATTTTTTGCTTTATTTATAAAATTTTAGAAAAAAAGTTAAGATGATGACCCAATATCATATGGGAATTAATTTAGGGCATGAACGTTCAGTGGCGATCGCCCAAGATGGTGAAATTGTGGTGGCGATCGAGCAAGAACGTCTAGATAGACACAAATATAGCCCTGGGTATATGCTTCACGCTCCCGGTGTCGCAGCACAAATGCAACTTCCTAGCGAAGCCATCCGTTACTGTTTAGACACTTGCAATATTACTTTCAGTGACCTGACAACAATTACCGCAAATATGCCTGGTGCAGATTGCGCCCCTGATATTCTGCGCCGTGTACTACCCTCGGAAATTATAGGTAAGGTGATGCGAATTCCCAGCCATCATCTAGCCCATGCCTACTCTGCCTATTGGCCCTCTGGATTTGGTGAAGCGTTGATTTTGGCAGTGGATGCCACAGGTAGTACAACTTCTGACCATCGCACTGAATCCTACACTCTCTACGAGGGACGAGGACAAACAATTACCACACTCCATAGTGAGACAGTTGCAGCTCATCTGGCTCAACTTTCCACCCTGGGTTTTGTTTATGAATACATTACAGCTAAGGCTGGATTTTTAACCCCCGTTGGTGACAAAATTAAGCACGCAGAAGCAGGCAAGCTCATGGGTTTAGCTCCCTTTGGGGGAGAACAACCGAATTGGCATCGTTGGATTCAAACTGTGGAAGGCTCCTATAGCCTGAAAATGTCTGCCTATGATATCTTTTTGGAAGTAGCTGCCCTAGAAAAACTCTATGACACCCAAGAAGGTAAACCCTATCTACGTCCCTATCTGGTAGACCTAGCATATAAGGTACAGAAAGAGTTAGAACAGGCATTAGTACATATTGTTGGTTTAGCGAGTAAACACACTGGACTCAAGAAACTCTGCATTGCTGGTGGTGTTGGCTTAAATTCAGTTGCAAACTACGAACTGTTACAACAACTGCAACTAGATGACATTTTCATTTTCCCAGCCGCCGGTGATAGTGGTATTGCTGCCGGTTGTGCTCTGTGGGCATATAATACCGTGGGTGGTGGACAAAAACGAGTCACCCTCACTCAAGCAACCCTCGGTCGTAAATATGACGACAATCAAATATCTCAGGCAATTCAACACTTCCAAAACTCAATCATCGTTGAGGAATTGACACCAGAGGAAATAATTGCTCGCAGTGCGAAAGTTCTAGCACAGGGTAGTGTTGTAGCTCGCTTTGAAGGGGGTGCAGAGTATGGACCGCGAGCTTTGGGACATCGCTCAATTATCGCTGACCCAACCTTTAAACGGATGAAGGATATTTTAAATATGCGGGTGAAATTCCGCGAACCATTCCGTCCCTTTGCACCCGTCATTCCCCTAGAAGCAATTTCCCAGGTATTCGAGCAAGAAGTAGCAGCTCCTTTCATGCTACTTGTACCACCAATTAAGCCGGAATTCCGTGAACAACTGCCAGCCATTACCCATGTCGATGGTACTGGACGGGTACAAACAGTAACCGAGGAGGCAAACCCCTACTTTTATCGTCTGTGTTACAAGCTAGTAGAAGAACGCCAGGGACCCCCTGTATTGTTGAATACCAGCTTTAATGTGGCAGGACAACCAATAGTCGAAACTCCTTTAGAGGCGATCGCGACTTTCTTAGGCACAGACATCGATTATTTGGCGATCGAGAACGTCTGGATCTGCAAACGCAATGTTCCTATTCGCAGCTATGAAGACCATTTAGGGAAGGTGGGTGATGTGGTATTTCCCCATGGACTTAAGGAGGAAGCTCCAAATGTCACTCATTTAATGGCACAACTAGATAAGGCATTATTCTTCGGAGAAACTACTGGCTGTCCCTGGTCTCCAGAAGAATTACAGACACTCTCTGCCCAGGGCGCTCAATATAAAGAAACCAGTTTACTTTTCCCGGAAACCCCCTTTTATAGCCCTCTTCAAACAAAACTTTCAGATGATGTCATTTTACTTCTTGACCCTCTCAGTAAATCTACCCTAGTCGATCTGAAACAGCAAGTGCCCCCTGCAAGCTACACCTTTGCAGAAATTAAGCTGTTACTGGCTGTTTTGAATGCACCTAAAAGTTGCTTAGAACAAATGCGAATTGAGATGCGTCTGACTCAATTTGAGTTTATACAACAGATTGAATGGGCAAACCAACAACTTTCTAACTACAGATTAGAACCTACCTATCCCTACCTGAAATCCTTACCCCAAGATTCAGCCTTCCCCCCAACCTCAGAGCAAACCTTTGCACCTTTTGAGAATGAAAAATTCTCTGCTCGTCGCATCCTCCGCAACTTGTATGAATGTCTCCAGCAAGCAGGATACAACGAAGTTAATATTTGTCAGTTGCTGGGTGTTGCTTCCCAACAAGTCATAGAACCGACATACTTACGCTACTACGATCGCCACCAACTACCCCAATCCATCTTGGGAGACATGATTCGTCTGTTCCTGTTGCGTGGTGCATTGACCACAGCTAGACTACAAGAGATTTTTGGCGATGAGCTATTCTCATGGCTGTACCGTTTGGGTATGTTGATTCCCAGGGGCGAAAATTGGGCATCACGAGTTGATTTATTTGCCGTCGCCGGACTCTATCTCGCTACAGACCATCGCTATATGGTACTGCCAGAGGATGAGATTGATGAAGAAGCTGTAATGTATGTCGGTATGGATACTATGGGGTTAGTTCACACCGCACCCCAATATGCAGTCAGTCGGGTTTTGGATCTTTGCTGTGGCTGTGGTATTCAAGGTTTAGTTGCCAGTCGCTATGCTAGAGAAGTGGTAGGAGTTGATATTAATCCACGGGCTATTCGTTTTGCTCGATTCAACGCTGAATTAAATGGAGTATCCAATATTAAGTTCCATCTGGGTGATCTGTATAAAGCTGCTCCGGGATACTTCAATACCATTCTGGCGAATCCTCCCTTTGTTCCTAGCCCAAATCAGGAATGTCGCTTCCGAGACGGGGGATTGAGCGGTGAAGACGTTTTAGCTCGTATCATTAGTGAAAGCGCAGAGAACCTTGCACCCGATGGTAGACTTTTCATCGTCACCGACCTAGTAAATATCCAGGAGTATGAGTCTAAATTGGCACGCTGGTGGCAAGGAGGAGCCGCCCATAAGTTAGTACTGAGTACGGCTGATCGTAATGATATTCTCTTCTCTGTTCCCCATTGTCATACGGCTTTTAATCAAACCTTGGACGAGTATAATATTCAATTAGACCAGTGGTTAGACAACTTCCACTCCACAGGTTTAAAAGCGGTCAACTTTGGTTATATCCTCATCCATCGATTGGATCCTACTCAAAAAGGCTCCTATTATATCCGCACAATCCATAACCCTAGTCAGCCAATTCATCAGTATTTAGAAACATATTTCCAACAACGCAACCTGTTAGCAACACAGCAAATTGACGAGTATTTTTTAGTACTGTCTTCGGATTTGCAATTCAGAGTCGAGAGTAATCCCAGAACAGGAGAGCGGCAAATCGAGTTATTCTCTCCGAATAATCCCTATTTCACCACTTATCCTATCAGTGAGCAAATGTATCGTTTGCTGCAAGATATTAATCAATGTCAACCTAAATGGTCAACTTATGCAACACAATTAAATCAAGATTGGTTGTCTGAATTGATTTATAAAGGAATTCTGGAGTTAACTCTAGAAGTACCGGGTTTAAACTTGAATCGACGCATCAGCGATCCCCCTCCTGCTGAAGGATTAAAAATTGAAGAGTTAGAAACTAAAACAACTCCCACTTGCATCTCATCCTATTTGCGTTAGAGAATCGTTGATTCCATATAGTTCCCCGTTGTTTCTCAATGGGGAATTTATTGTGTTTATTGAATTTATAGCGATAGAAGGAACTGGCACTGCCAGATAGGTGATATTATATCCGGGTATTTAATTACAATATAAAGTGATACAAGTTGCGTTCTGTTGTGGTCGTTTCAGAGTAATGGGAGGTCGCAATGACAGTTATAGAGACTGCTACCTCTGACAGCAACTTAGTATGACCATGGTCTTTATTTTTCAGAATATTCGGTGTTATTTGTAAAAGTTTTCAAGGAAAGATGATATTAGGAAACTAACCAATCCCAATATTTACACTCAAATAATTTTTAAACTGTTCCCTGTGACCTTTCTCCTGCGATCGCATCCGTGATTAATTGCACATCTCTAGTGATGGAATTAGGAGTTTTAGCTTCTTCGTATGTCACCAAGTCAAACCAAAAAGTTGTACCCACACCAACTTCGCTGGCAATATGTACTCGACTATGGTGCTTATCTTCAATAATATTTCTCACAATGGATAGTCCTAACCCAGTTCCCTCTAGGGTATGAACACGGTTTTCCACACGGAAAAAGCGATCAAAAATTGCCTGTTGGTCTTCCGTTGCTATACCGATGCCAGTATCTGACACTTCCACTCGTACCTGTTTAGGAATATCCTCATTCACTGGTTCTGCTGATTTTACCAGATAAGCTCTTAAGGTAACTTTTCCACCCGCTTCAGTAAACTTGAGTGCATTCCCCAGCAGGTTTGCTAAGACTTGTAATAATAGGTCGTAATGACCAACCACTAAGGGTAAATTGATTTCGACTTCTTGAGCTAATTCAATTCCCTTATCTTTAGCATTTAACTGATAGGTACGTAATGTTTGCTCGATTGCCTGTCCTAAATCCACAGCATTTAAATGATAGCTACGACCAGATTCTAATTTAGATAAATCAAGGACATCGTTGACTAACCGTGTCAAACGGTCAGTTTCATGGTTTACTGTTTCTAAAAATTCTTTTCTCTCATCAATACTCAAATCTTCGCCGTATTCGTGTAAAGTCTCGATAAAAGATTTGATATTAAATAATGGTGTCCGCAATTCATGGGAGACATTACTAATAAATTGACTTTTCGCTTCGTTTAACTCCACCTCACGGGTGATATCTTGGACGGTGATTGCAATCCCGCGAATGCTTTCCTTTTGCTGGTTCACGACAGTTGTCAGCAGAATCCGAATGGTGCGTTTGACTGGTTGAATTAAGGGAATACGAAATTCGGCACTTTCACATTCTCCTGCTGCCATTTCGTATAGGGGACGGGTAATTTCTGTTTGTACCTGTGGAGGAAGATGATTTAAAACACTACTACCAACGACATCTTCTCCTTCCCAGGCAAAAATCCTTCTAGCTGTGGGGTTAACTAGTATCACCTGCATATTATCATCAATCAAGACTGCCCCATCAGCAATGGTAGAGACAAGGGTTTCTAATTTGGCTTTTTCGGCGGTTAATTCTTCAATATTTTGCTCTTCGTAACGTTCTAAACGTTCTGCCATTTCATTGAAACTGAAGATTAACTCCTTAAGTTCTCCACCAAAGGGTAAATCAATGCGTTGTTTGAAGTTACCTGTAGCTATTTGCTTGACACCAAGTAATAATTCTTTGATGGGTTTGGTAATTGTCAAAGCGTTGACGACTCCACCCAAAATAATCATCACCCAAATAGAAATAAATACAGCGATGGTGACATCACGGGTGAAATTAGAAGAGATAACGGCAGTTTGGTTGGGGTTGATACCGATCGCCAAGACTCCGAGGTATTTATTATCTACCTTTAAGGGAACAAACACATCGGTGACGACTCCATCAGGGGTCATGTGTTGCCGTACCATGGGTTTTTCAGCATCTGCTGCGTAGTCTTCGGGTAATTGGATGCGTCGCTTAATGGAGAGGGAGTTTTCTACCTCTGGTTCCCAAAAAGGAATACCAAAATATATTTTCCCATCTGTATCGGCATAGAGCATATAGCGCACACTGGATGTGCTGCTGTAGAAGCGTTGGGAAAATCGTGCCACTTCTGTCAAGTTTTCGTCTGCAATCAGGGGAGCTACATTTGCAGCTAATAGCAGACCTAAATCACGACCAAAGCGGGTATCGTTCAGTTGGGCATCCTGCTGAATTGTATTTACAGCCCAAAATGTCAAACCGCTCATGACCAAGGATACTACCAAGGTGACAGCAGCTAACAGTTTGGTTTGGAGGGTAAACTCTGACCACCAGTTGGCGATCGCTTCTCGAATTGTTTTCAAAAGACCTAGCATTTTAAAAAGTTAGTTGGTATTGGCAAAAACCCCAACAACTAAAAAAGTAACAGATAAAGGAGGGTTAAGGGTAATGAGTAAGGAGTAATGAGTGGGGAGTGGGGAGTGGGGAGTAGTGAGTAAGGAGTAAGGAGTAAAGAGTAATGGGTAGAGATGTGTTAGCGTGTCGCTCTGCAACTCAGTTTTCCCACAGGGAGCAAGAGGCTATATCGCGTCTGTACGGGAGTGGGGAATGGCTAACAGTAATCAATTCCCCCTGCACCGTTGTTTACCTTTCTCCTATCACCCTATACCCAATATCCCGGCGATAATAGATGTCCTCAAAATAGATATTTTGTATTCCAGTGTAGGCTTGTCCGAGAGCGGCGGCAAAATCTGCTCCGACTCCAGTAACATTGAGTACGCGACCGCCATCTGTTAACAAGTCTTCATCTTGCAATTGTGTGCCAGCATGAAAAACGACTGCTCCCTGGGCTTCTGCGTCGGCAATGCCGTGAATGACCTTACCTTTATCATAATGACCTGGATAGCCACCAGAGGAGGCGACAACGGTGGCTGCGGCTCCTGATTTCCAGCGAATGGGTACGGCGCTGAGGGTTCGTTGCACACAGGCAAGGAGTAAGTCCTCCAAGGGGGTATCTAGCATCGGTAGAATTACTTGGGTTTCAGGGTCACCAAAACGACAATTAAATTCTAGGACTTTGTAATCACCGTCAGGACTGACCATCAAGCCTGCATAGAGAACACCACGATAGTCAATACCTTGGGCTTTTAAAGCGGCGATCGCCCTGTCTAAAACCTCTGTTTGTACCCTTGCCATTAATTCCGGTGTGGCGATCGGTGCGGGAGCGTAAGCCCCCATTCCCCCGGTATTCTCCCCCGTATCCCCCTCGCCGATGCGTTTATGGTCTTGGGCGGGCAATAGGGGACAAATTGTCACCCCGTCCGTTAACGCCAAAACAGATACCTCCTGCCCCACCAGACATTCCTCTACGACGACAAACTTCGCCGCATCTAGACCAAACTGCCCCTGAAAAATGGCATCAATTGCCTCGACTGCTTGATTGAGGGAGGTGGCAACAGTTACGCCTTTCCCGGCAGCTAAACCATCAGCCTTAATCACAATTGGGGCTCCATGCTCCTTGACGTAGGATTTAGCCGCAGATGCCTGGGTAAATACCGTTGCGTGGGCTGTGGGAATTCCTGCTTCTTGCATAAGCGTTTTTGCCCAAGCTTTGCTAGCCTCAATTTGTGCCCCTACCCGTGTTGGTCCGAACACCATCAAACCTTGACTTTGTAAATAATCTGTAATCCCATTCGCCAGAGGAACCTCTGGTCCAACTACCACCAGAGAAATACCTTCTCTGTGAGCCAATTCTGCCATCGCGGGAAAGTCATTGACATTCAAGGGCACATTTTGGCAACGAGACAAAGTTGCTGTACCTCCATTTCCGGGTACACAAAATACCTGCTCGATGCGGGGAGATTGCAATAATTTCCAACAGATGGCGTGTTCCCGTCCACCGTTTCCTACTACTAAAACTTTCACTGGTTTCCTCTGGTCTTGGGATGCTAGCGGTTCCATATTGTTCACCAATTTTAGAGCGGATGCAAGTCCCTAATGCTAGGAGGTGCAATTAATCAGTGAAAATTATCCTACTTTCTCTCAAATCCATTGAGAATACGGTCGTGGAGTGGGGGAAAATATCGTTTGAGAAGATGCAGGATTTTTGCTGACCTATCGGGAAATACGTGGATTTTATTATCAATGATTCCTTGAATTGTGACTCTGATAATATCAGCTGGTTCGGTCACAATATTATCTGGTATGCCTTGAAAATCCTTGGCGAGGGTTCCGAATCGCTCTACATCCAGAATCGGAGTCCGGCTGAAAAAAGGATACACAGTCGTTACTTTAACATTGTATTGCTTAACATCATTCCACAGTCCTTCACTGAACCCGCGCAAACCAAACTTGCTTGCTGCATAGGGAGCCATTCCTGGAATTGCTGACCAACCTGCTAGGGAGGAAATATTTACAATATGTCCCTTTTGGCGAGCAATCATATCAGTCACAAATAGGGAACTTAAGCGCATTGGGGTCAGTAAATTTATCTGCATTAATCGCTCCCATTTTTCCACGGGTGTTTCATCGAAGCGACCGTATAAAGCGATGCCCGCATTGTTAATTAAAATGTCAAGGGGGATATCCAATGCTTTGACTTGATGATAGAGATTTTCGCAGCCCTGAGCCTGGGAAAGGTCAAGGGGTAAGCAAGCAAGGACTTTACCAGTTTTGACTTCCTGTTGAATCTCTGTCACCCGTTGGTGGAGAATCTCTTGATTTGTACCAGTGAGAATGAGTTGGCTACCTGCTTGTAATAGCTGTCGAGTCAGCTGTTGTCCGAAACCACCCGATGCACCGGTAATTAAAACTGTTGCTCCCTGTAGCTGAGTCAAGTCGCTTCGCTCCAATTCAAAATTCAAAATTCCAGATAATTAGTCCCGCATTTCTCACCCAGAGAGAAAAAAGAGGGGTGAATAGAAATATTTTGCTTATCAATAAATATATTGAGATATATCAAATTTGAGGTGATTTGAGGACTCGCAATAGTAGGAGTGACCAAGGGATATAAATATCTGGGATGAACTGAGCATATTTTCTCAGAAAGGGTATGCCTAGGGGTAGGAGAAAACGTAGCGATCGCAGTGAAACGGGACGGGTATTATTTTCATCGACTAAACCATATTTACGAGCTAATTCTGCCACAATTTGTACCTTTCCTGTACGCTGAATCAGATTGATTTCGGTGGCTAATTTGGCGATCGCGCGTCCGGTGAATAGGGGGGTTTCCCAGTTGTAGCGATCGCTGAAAAATGAACTTTGGGGATCGGTGGTGTTTTCTCGCTCTACTGCTGATGCTAATCGGGAAAATTGCTCTGTACCGACGATACCGGGCCAAATTGCCACGGAGGTAACATTGTATGGTTGTAACTCGACTGCCATATCTGCTGCTAGGCGATCGCACCCAGCTTTCCCGGTTCCATAGGCTGCTCCAAATATATAGTTCATCCCACCCCAGGAAGAAATGGTACAAATTAATCCTTGACGACGTTTGCTCATCATCCTGGCAGCAAATACACTGGCAATATAATGGCTACGTAGCCCCACATTGTTACAAGCATCCCACAAACTGGGGTCACAATCCCAAAAGGGTTGCCCTTGAATATCACTTAAGGCTCGAACTCCAGCGTAGGCATTATTGACTAGGATATCTAATTGTCCATCCTGTTCCTGTTGAATCTGCTCAAATAGTAAACTTACTTGGCGATCGTCACTGTGATCTACCTGTACAGGAATGCACACTCCACCCACTGCTTCTACTGCTAGTTTTGTCCCTGTCAAGCTTCCAGAAACATCATCACTAGCATCAGAGTCATCAAGTCTGCGCCCCGTAATATATACGGTTGCCCCTGCTTCACCTAATCCCACGGCAATACCCTTACCAATACCCCGTGTTGCACCTGTGACTAATACTACCTTTCCCTGAAGATATTTCATGACACCTGATTTTTACTTATGGACATCCGCCCGGATTATAATACGCAAACTTTGAGAGATTTTTCACTATTTCTACTATCTGGCTTTTGGGAAAATAGACATATCTCAGACTCAAGGTTTTAAAAAAAGCAAATAATGCTCCAAAAATATTTCCGTCAACCTACTGACCCTCAGTTATTGTACCTGTGAATTTGGAAATAATTATCTTTTTTTATCCCTATAAATACTGATTTTTCATGAAATATCAGTACCTAATCAGTATATTCCCTTGATACTTTGAGGATGCAAAATATTAATAAAAAACTGCGTAATTATCTGGCAATTCAGTAAGTATAAAGATTATGCTTATGAATATTGATTATAAAAAATCACTCATCAAACAAATATCATGGTTAAAGTTATTGTGACTGGGGCTGCGGGTTTTATCGGTTCTCATTTAGTAGATGCTTTATTAGCTCAAGGTCAAGACGTTATTGGTGTTGATGAACTTAATAACTACTATGAACCACAATTCAAACGGCAGAATATTGCCCATTTACAAAATCATCCCAATTTCCAATTAATTCAGGCTGATATTCAGTCACTGGATTGGCAAACCCTATTACAAGATGTGGAAGTTGTGTACCACCAAGCTGCCCAAGCTGGGGTGAGAGCAAGTTGGGGGGATGGTTTTCGTAGTTACACTGAGCGGAATATTAATGCTACGCAAATTCTCCTAGAAGCTGCCAAGGATGCGAAGCATTTACAACGATTTGTCTTCGCTTCTACTTCTAGTGTTTATGGTGATGCGGAAACTTTGCCTACCCACGAAGAAATTCCTCCCCAACCTGTTTCTCCCTATGGAATTACTAAGCTCGCGGCGGAAAGATTATGTGGACTGTATCACAAAAATTTTGGTGTGCCTTTTGTTGCCCTGCGTTATTTTACTGTGTATGGTCCGAGACAACGCCCGGATATGGCTTTTCACAAGTTCTTTAAGGCTGTTTTACAGGATGAGGCGATTCCTGTCTATGGTGATGGTGAGCAAACTAGAGATTTTACCTTTGTCAGTGATGCGGTAGCTGCAAATTTAGCGGCAGCGATCGCTCCGGAGGCTGTAGGACAAATATGTAACATCGGTGGCGGTAGTCGGGTGGTTCTCCGGGAAGTATTAAATACCATGGAGGAAATTGTTAACCGTCCCATCAAGAGAAATCATATCGAAAAAGCCATGGGGGATGCTCGTCACACAGCTGCTGATGTCTCGAAAGCACGGAAAATTCTCGGCTATCAACCCCAAGTTTCTTTGCGCGATGGTTTGAGCAAGGAATGGTTTTGGATTCAGTCTTTCTATGGTGACTCCGTGAAGCCAGCATGAGTTTAATCAAAAACTCTATGTAAATGTACGGATACAACCTAAATGATTTAGGCGGTGAATTTTGGCTATAAAAAGCCTGAAAATGCTTACCCTATAATAATTTTGCCCCCTAAATCGACAAGTATTTTTATCTGGTCATATAAAAATATTCAGGAATTGCAGGTATCTACTGTTCCAGTCATAAATCCGGCACTTATCCGGGGAACATCTCGACCTTTAAGTAGTCTAATGAGTAGGGACATTTCAAACCAGTACGATCTATGAGTCAATCGATTCCTGTATCCTGGTCAACGGTGGATGTGAGGGTTCCGGAAGCGCCGGTACAAGTTGACAAGCTAGCGAACCACGATCTAATTTTGCGTTGTCAAGAAGGACTACGTCCAGATCGTGTGGCATTTGCAGAGCTACTACGTCGTTATCAATCCCAAGTGGATCGGATTTTGTACCATTTAGCTCCAGACTGGGCTGACAGAGCTGATTTGGCTCAAGAAGTTTGGATTCGTGTATATCGGAATATCAACCGATTACAGGAACCTGTGAAATTTCGAGGATGGTTAAGCCGCATTGCTACCAACTTGTTTTATGACGAGTTACGGAAGCGGAAGCGGGTGGTGAGTCCTTTATCGCTAGATGCTCCCCGTGCGGTAGATGATGGCGAAATGGACTGGGAAATTGCTGGAGATACTCCAGGACCTGAGGAAGAACTGACTACCAGAGAATTTTACGACCAGTTACGTGAGGCGATCGCCGACCTACCCGAAGTATTCCGGACAACAATTGTTCTCCGAGAAATTGAGGGGATGGCATACGAAGAAATTGCCGAAATTACTGGTGTCTCTTTGGGTACTGTCAAATCCCGTATTGCTAGAGCTAGATCTAGATTGCAAAGCCAATTGCAAACCTATCTAGATGCCTAGGGATGGCAAAATTCTGTTTGTGAACATTTGCTGACAATTCTGCTCATCGCTGAACATGGAACAAACAGCTGACTATTAGCTGTCAACTCTTTTAATCATCTTGTTCACAAACTTTATAACCATTGGCGATCGCCATGAAGTTGAAATCAGTTTTTTGATTTTTGACTATGGCTCGAAGCAATAACTATGGTATCCCCATGTCTATATTTTTGTTATGGCAGCATTGCCATATATTTAGGAATTATTTTTAAAATTAAGCAGAGTCCTTCTGCTAGGAAAATTCCATATATCTCATACCTCCAGTTGTTTCGCGGTGTTTACCCGTGCGTAAATTGGTGTTAAAATGACTACTGACTATCAGTTTGAAGATCACTCCCACAAAAACAGCCATCCGGGTTTGTCTGATGAGGAGCTAATGCATACCAATGAATTAACGGGTGCGATGGATATGGTGAAGCGCGATCGCTTCGAGTTACTTAGTGCATACCTCGATGGTGAGGTGACTGCAACTGAACGCAAACAAGTACAAGAATGGTTGGATAATGATGAATCTGTCAAGCAGTTATATGCGAGGCTGTTGAGGCTGAGGCAAGGTGTACTTCATCTGCCAATTCCTCAATCTCAAGCAACAGAAGCCACCGTTCAACAAGTCATGGGACGTTTGCGTCGTCGTTCCCGCATGATTTGGATTTGTGGTGGGAGCGCGATCGCTGCGACTATCATTAGCGTCGTATCTGGTTTCCTACCCAACAATGAGTTAGGAACAGTGCAATTTGCTCAACAACGTCTGGAAAAAACTGAACAATCAGAACCGGAACCTGTTGTCGCTACGACACCTTTGAGAGTAGCACTCAATAGTCCTATCATTCCTATCCCTAAAGCTGCCAAGTCTCTACCTGAAAATTCAGAAAATAGCAGACAGCCTCAACAGCATACCATGGTGAAGGAAGTAAACTGATTAAAGCACAGAATAATTTAATATCTAGAGATAGAGGCAGGAGATTATCTTGTCTCTATTTCATTTTGAGAATTGAATTCTCACCATCTCTTCATCTATCCTTGATGAAAGTCAAGATAATTTTTACCCAATCATTACATAAATAGAGATAAAACTAAGAAAACGTCTCTGCAAATGTTGTGGCTCATTATATGAAATATATAGTGGGACAGCTACGATTTTTATTCATGAATAAACACCAAACCTCACCTCAAAAGCCTCAGAAATTAGCCTTGCGAGAAGCTTATTTATGGCTGTTTCTCAGTATTGTGATAATTATCATTGCAACCATCTATCCCTTCAACTTTTATTTACCCAATGACTTCTCTATCATCTCAACTCTGACGCACTTTGATAACAGCAGCTTTTTTAAAGACCAAGTTAATAACGTTTTGCTATTTATGCCTTTTGGTTTCAGTGTGGCTAAAGTATTCAAGCAAATTAGGATAAAACTGGTTTATCAGGTATTGTTAGTAATTATTACAAGTGGCATCTTATCATTATCAGTAGAATTTGTCCAGATTTTCTTACCATCAAGAATGCCAACCTTAATGGATATTGTAAATAATACAATTGGTGGGGCTGTAGGTTGGATATGCTTTGATATTTGGAAATCCCAGAGTTTTCTATATGGTTTAAAACGCATAGAAAATAGTCGATTGAGCCAATCCCTAAATAAATTAATCTTACTCTGTCTAGCATATATTGCTTTATCTTGTGTCATTGCATTTTTTTGGCAGAGTACAACAAATCTCAGCAATTGGAATTTGAATTATCCCTTAGCTCTGGGGAATGAAATAACGGGAAATAGAGCTTGGAATGGGTATATATCAGAGTTAGAAATTACAGATAAAGCTGTTTCGCAGTATGAAGTAGCAGAGGTATTTTCCCATCAGAAAAAAAAGAAAAATAATTCTCTAATAGCTACGTATAGCTTTACTAATAATCCAATCTATCAGGATAATAATATTCCTCCACTATTACCACAGGGAGCAGCAAGTAAAATTGTTGATGGTATGGGGATAGAGCTTAACTCCCAACAGTGGTTAAAAACAAATGCTGCGGTGACAAACCTTAATCAAAGAATACGTCGAACATCAGAATTTACGATTGATACTACCATTGCGACAGCTGCACTGAATCAAACTGGAGGAAAAAGGATTCTTTCCATTTCCCAGGATTCCCTGCATCGTAATTTATCTGTGTTACAGGAAGGAAACAATCTTGATCTGCGATTAAGAACACCAATTACTGGAGAAAACGGTTCTGATATTAAGTTGAGTGTTCCTGATGTTTTTGAAGATAGTTCTCCTCACCACATTATCGTTACTTATTCTAGGGCGACTGTGCGAGTTTATATAGATAGATTAAATCAGTCCTATGCGTTTAATTTATTAGAATTAATGCCTAGGGAACAGAAAACTTTTTATTATGTACAAACTTTTATTTTTCTAGGAATTTGTTTAGCACTGTTAATTACTTTGACAACACGGAGGTTGATATTTTATCGGTTATTACTGATTAGTGGAATATTATTACCTTCTTTGATTTTGGAAGGAGTCTTGGTGAGTCATTGTGATAAAGATATCAGCATCAAAAATTTGCTCATGGGTATAGTTCTGACTCTGGTGACAGTGCTGAGTATTAGGATACCAGCAGCAAATTTGTCTAGGATTCATAGCAATTAGTAATTAATTATTAATGCTTCCTTTGGGAGAACTGAGTTGCAACACGATACGCTGATGTGCAGCTAAATTGTATAAATGGACAATATTAAATTATTGTAGTGCGTGTAGGCTTGCCAACGTCTAATATACAAATTAAATACGCCACAGCTTACGCTTTCTCAAGTCTGGGAGCGAGACGCTCCCACTACACATTTCTACCTATCACAACTTATGACATGAACCACTACTAAAGAGTTTCAGCGCTTTTAACGGGTTCAAGCATAAGTCTGAATTGATTCTGACGGATGTATTCCAGCGATCGCCCTTGCTTAAGAGGAAATTTGGCGAAAAAATCGAGTTTTTCCTCTCCTTGAATATCTTCTATTCCTTGTTGATTAATCAGAGTCATAACATATTCCATCACCACCGATTGTTGCTGAAATCGACTGTTGTTTTTGTCTTTTTCAATCAGCGATCGCCGTAGGAGAGATTCCACTGCTTCGAGAATTTGCATCACTGAGATTGATTCACCGAGCTTTGCTTGTAATTCTGCTAGAGAAATGTATTTTCGCTGGATTGCCAACAAGTACATAACTGTTTTTTCTAATTCTGATAAACGCTGAAATTGCTGATCTAAAAGAATGCGAATATGACCATAGACTGCATTTTGCTGAATACTCGCTAAAAATTGCCCAATATCATTACCAAATAATTCATATACCGTGGTGGCAACGATTTTTAATGCTAGGGGATTACCAGAGTAACGTTTCACAAGCTCTGCTAAATGTGTATCAGAGCAGGAAAACCCCTTAGCCGCCAGAATTTCCCGTGCTTCTTCTAACTTCACACCGGGCATTTGTAGCACCTTGACGGGCAAATTTTTCCCCTCTAAAGCTGCAACTTCCTTGGGTTTTTCTCGACTAGTCAGTAATAAACTACTATTATGGGCAGCTTCGGCAACTTTTTTGAAAAAATAGCCATAATCTTCATACCCTAGTTCGTATTCTCCTGCCCATCCATGGGTTTGCCCTTCCCCACTACGTAAAATAGATTCCGCATTGTCGAGAATTAACAAACAACGGTGATTACGCAGGATTTCGATTAACCGGAGAATCTTATTATTGTCATTGTCGAGTAAATCGCTATCTGTTTCGCCAGGAAGAAACCGCAGAATTTGTGTGAGAATTTCCCCTAATTTGGGAGCATTCCGCAGCGATCGCCAAATCAAAAACTCAAAATCTCCCTTTACCCGGTTGGCAATCTTTGCTGCTAATACCGTCTTCCCAATTCCCCCAATTCCCAAAACTGCCACTAATCGACAGCGTTGAGTATTATTACCTAAAATCCATCCTTCTAGCTCCTCTATTTCCTCCTGTCTTCCTGAAAAATCTTCCACATCCACCGCTTCTCCCCAATCTTCCTGAGTTTGTCTCTGACTCGATTGGAAAGCTTCATACTCTTGCCATAACTGCTGTCGGAGATTGTACAGCTTTTTATTACCACTCCCTCGGATGCCAAATTTGCGATAACTTTCACCAAGTCTTTTGCGCACCGCAGCTTGAGAAATCTCCAATTTTTGAGCTATTTCTGCCCCTGACTGATTTTGCAATGCCAATAATAATGCCTCTAACTCGCTGTCGGTGACACCACGAGCTTTGGCAAAATTCGCAACATAATTTTCTGGCAGCAGAGAAATATCAGCAGCCCTATCCATATTTCCTCTTGCTCCACACAACATATTAGTATGTGAGATATCCCCTTATAGCATAGTTCCTATGACTGGTAAAAGATGGCTTGTCAGGGATATTTTATTTAGGGAAAGGCGAAAGGGTAAGGATGAAATCTTGATTCTTCTCCATTACCCATTACTTAATTTTCCAAGTATTAAATACTGCTTGATAGTTGCTGTTTTCACAACAATTTTTCATTTTAAAAAATGGTTGGTGGAACCAATAGACACCATATTCTCCTCCGGCTATTCACAGACATGGATTATCTGGATAACCCTAAGTATTTATACTGCTTTTCTTGGGAGTAAAGCAATTTTATTTTGTATAACAATTTACTACATTATAGCAATGTGAGAAAATAATCTCGGAAGAAAGATTAAAAAACTTAATAAAATGCCTATTTTTTGGCAAAAATTCGATTTAGTACTTGCAAAAACGGATAAGCGATACTAGACTTATAGTTAAGTGATAAGTATGTGAGAGACAAGACTAACTACTGCGAATAACAGTAGTGTTTCAGTCGGGTTTGTACAATATTTTTGACTGAGGTAATTAAACCCAGAATTCCCTGTAGTTCCGCACCGTCATCATCCCCAGTAATCGATCTGACTCACGGAGCAAAGATATGACATTTTCTTCATCCCCAGATTTTATCAGTAGCCCTAATGGGGTGCAGATGTATATCAAGATTGGCAATACATCATTAGATAGGGAGGTAAGAAGCGAAGCATTTGGTAATGCGATCGCCCCAAATCAGCAATCTGCATCAGAGATGATTTTGTTGCATCCGGTTTTTTCTCACATGGTTATACTGCTGATAGAAGCTATGGTAGTCACGGGACATGGCGAATTCATAACTCGCACGAAAAAGGGTAAATATGACATCAATATTGAACTTGGTGGACACGTCAACCATCGTTATCCTGTGAACCGTCAGGAAATTCGAGAAATTCAACCTCTCTACTCTCAGATGGAAAAAAATTGGATTAATTGGAAATCGAATCAGTAACGCAGTAGAAGAGTTAAGGGGTAATAACTCACTACGCTAGTACAAACCATTCTTACAACTCATTAGTCACCAATCTGAATATGGCTTTCGATAAACGAGAAGTTTACAAGCCGGTGTAAGTGATTCCACTCACTTTGCCGGCTTTTTGATTAGGGGTAAGGGGAAGGAAGAAAGTCATGATTGCACATTTGTCACCACACACACACAAGGAAAACCTATGAAAACCAACCTAAATAACGAATACCACCTGTTGCTGAAATTAGCTGGCAGATTACTCAAGTATTTTCTGTTAATGATGCTGGGGTTTGCAGTAGTCTGCATTTTCTCGCAAGTTTTTCAAGTCAAGGCAATTTTAGGATTTTTACTTTCTCTATGGATATGGGAATGGATTGCCAGGATTGGGGTGGTGATTGTCGTATTTGTGGCGATCGCCATCATGGTTGAATCATCCCGTTAATGACACCTTACCCCCTTTACCCATTCATGGGAGAAATACCATGTCAGACAAGAATAATGGTTCTCAAGACAAGGCGATCGCTGCTGTATTTGTGACGTTAATTGCCAGTTCTCTGTATCTAGCGATGATTGACCCTGATAATCGTCCAGTATACTTTCAAGTCATTGATTTAGTTGTCACCTATTCCATGAAACTACCGCAAACACCCCAGAAAAAACCTCCGAACAAACCCCCTAAATCCATTAAACCTAAATCGAAAACCTAGCACCGCTACCCCATAGGGCGATCGCGCTTCTGTACCCGGAATTTTGAGCAGGCGATCGCCCCTTATCACCTGTGGAATAAACTCCATGAATTAAACACCTTGATACTAAAGACTTTAATCTTCAATTACACAAAATTAAGGCTAAGATATCATTTAAGATTTTCTATCAACTAAACCTCGTCAATCATGAAAAGCGGATTAAGTCTAGACTTGGATAGTTTTGGGTAAGTTTTACAGAGCGGCTAAGTCCTTCCAAGCGCACACACCACACGAAAACCAACATCATAGTTGATGAGGTCGCGCAAACCAAAGTCGTCACGGCACCCAGAGCGGCAATAACAAGAATTGTCGCCCCACGAACCGCCCCGCAGAGGAGAACGATTGTTATTACCATTATCTAGCCATACACTTCCATCCTGTGGCGCTTCTTCATAATTCCCATGCCAAGGGTCTGCACACCATTCCCATACATTCCCATGCATATCGTATAATCCAAAGGCATTAGGCGGAAAACTCCCTACTAGTATGGTTTCTTCTCGATATTCCCCTACTAGTTCCTCTGCGTAGGTATATTCAGCATCTGACGCATTATAGTTAGCTAATTGGCTGGTTATTGTCTCCCCAAAATGAAATGGTGTGGTTGTTCCCCCACGACAAGCATATTCCCATTCCCCTTCGCTGGGTAATCTATATTCCTTTCCCGTGGCTTTTGATAACCGGGCACAAAATTCTACTGCGTCGTACCAAGATACAAACTCTACTGGGCGATTCTCTCCTTTAAAAGAAGATGGTTCTGGGTTTAAATCTCGCTCGATTTTGGGCAATTTCGCTACCGCTTGCCATTGCGCTTGGGTAACTTGGTATTTCCCCATATAAAATGCTGGTACTGTCACTTGATGCTGGGGTCTTTCATCGTAATAACTTTCTTTCTCACCCTCTGGTGAACCCATGATGAAGGTTCCCCCTGGAATATACACCATTTCTAAGTCAATCCCGTTTTCCAGGGTTTCGATGAAGTACCTGGCTTTGTGCCATACTCGTTTAATTATTTCTCCCTTGCGGTTAACGGTGACTACTTCAAATTCGTAGCTTAGTTCTTCTTGTGCTGCTTCTTCCTTCGGTATTCCTGTTGCATCTCCCATCATTGCGATCGCCCCCTATTCTTGGTCGTAATCAACCTATCATGTTAAGCTCTTTCTATAATTATTTATATTGTGGGATTAATCACTTCATTGATTGCCAATTACCAGAAGGAATGAAACTTGCCCAATAATAGGGATGCTGGTAATTCGGATTATTTAAAAACTCTAATTGGGTTTCCCGTAATGCTTCATGTCTACCCTTTCCAGCTTTGACTTTTTCGTAATATTTCACCATTAAATCCTTCGTTCCGTCATCATCAACTAACCACAAACTTAATAGCTGTGTCTGTGAACCTGCAATCACCAAAGCGCGACGCAAACCGTAAACACCGTCACCAGTTTTCACGTCACCAAGTCCAGTTTCACAGGCAGATAATACGACTAATTGAGTACCTTTTAAGTTCAATCCCGCAACTTCTAAAGCTGTGAGAACTCCATCGTCGGTATTGTTGCTTTGTTTATTCTGACGGCTATTGAAACCCGCTAATGCTAAACCAGAACGTAATAGGGGATTTTCTAAGTTTAAATATTGGGGTTGGTTTAGTTGACTATTGAAGTCATTTATGCCTTGTGCAACAGGTTTAACTTCCTTGTCGGGGAGGAAGAAACCGTGGGTGGCTAAGTGTAAAATATTGGGTGCTTTTAATTGCTTAATTGCAGCTTCTGTGGCTTTTTTACCTGTGATGACATTGGTATTAGGAAAGATTTTTTTGATTTCCTTTCCTTCTGCTGATGTTGCTGCGAGGGAACCATATTTTAAATTTGCAAAATCTGTGGAACGTTTATTTTCTGTACCACGGGATTTAGAGGCAATGACTGTTTCTTGCTGTTCGTAGTTGATATCTGCAAAAACTACAGGATTTGAAAGTTGTTTGGCTGTGGTTTCTAGGCGCAGTAAATCCCTGCCAGTGGTAAGGTAGGAGAAAGCATAATTTTGCACCAAATATCTATTTTGCTCATCCTTGAGCGCTTCAAAGGGAATCAAGTTTAACTGTCCATCGGGTGATAATAGCAGGTGACGGGCATCGCCTAAAAGGGGACGCAGGGGAGCCATAACTTGCTTGTCTAAAGTGCGGGCAACTTCCTGGAGCCTAAGCGTTTGTTTTTTCCCTGGAATCGGTGTCACATCAATTCCTCGCTTGTCTGATAAAGGTGAGGATAGGACTTGACGGAAATTAGCAACCGATTTATTAATAGTTGCAGCATCACCCAAATCAACCCACTTTGGTTCCCCTGTACGACGCAACACCACCGCAGCATAACGCGATTGACCCCATTGTTCACTATTTTTTTTAGCCTTGGGGTTAAATGGTTTGTACTGGACAATCTCCACCATTGCTGAATCTGCGGGAATTTGAGCTTGGATATCAGTCAATTCCACCGGGGTAATTTCTTTGCGAAACTCGGCACTTTTGGCGCTGACTTGTTCTTCTAACCGTTCCTTGTCTGCTTCTAATTGTTTGATTTGCTGTTGATAAATCTCAAACTTTTGTTCTCCCTGTCCCCGATATACTAGCGCTGCTAGCCGTTGCTGCACATCCAACCATTCGTCAAATAACTTTTTGGTTTCTGGTTTTGTTTCTAGTTGGGTACGTAATGTTTGCACCGTGTCAGTCATGGCATCCATTACCCGTCCTTTGCGACGGAGTGTAGTAGTTAGGGCTAGTTTGGCAAGGGTAGGGTTTTTGGTTGATTGTTGTACAGCTACGGTGACAGCAGTATCAGTTCTTCCCGTGAAGGTTTGAGCATAGTTTTGTTTTCTTTGTTCCGAAAAAACAGAATAAATCAGTTGCAGGTTTTTTTCCTCAACTGCAAGCCCACGGGTGAAAAAATCTGTAGCGCGGGTAATATCTCCTTTTCTCCAGTAAAGTAGAGCCAAACTATTCAGGTTATTTGCCACAGATGGATGTTCTTTACCCAGAACTTTCTCCAAAATCGTAAGTGATCGCACCAACAAAGGTTCAGCTTTGCCATAATTACTCTGTACTAGGTAAAGTAAAGCCAAACCATTCAGGCTATCTGCCACATCAGGATGTTCCCCACCGAGAACTTTTTCTCTAATGGCGAGCGATCGCACCAACAAAGGTTCAGCTTTGCTGTAATTTCCCTGTACTCGGTAAAGTTCTGCCAAATTACTTAGGCTAGTTGCCACAGATGGATGTTCTTTACCCAGAACTTTCTCTCCAATAGCAAGTGATCGCACATACAAAGGTTCAGCTTTGCTGTAATTCCCCTGGGATTGATAAAGTGCTGCCAAATTATTCAGGCTAGTTGCCACATCGGGATGTTCCCCACCGAGAACTTTTTCTCTAATGGCGAGCGATCGCATATACAATGGTTCGGCTTTGCTGTAATTCCCCTGTACTCGGTAAAGTTCTGCCAAATTATTCAGGCTAGTTGCCATATTAGGATGTTCCTTACCCAAAACTTTCTCCAAAATAGCGAGCGATCGCACTAACATTGGTTCAGCTTTGCTGTAATTCGCCTGGGATTGATAAAGTAGAGCCAAACCATTCAGGCTAATTGCCACATCTGGATGTTCCTTACCCAGTACCTTCTCCCGAATTGCGAGCGATCGCTCATACAATGGTTCGGCTTTGCTGTAATTCCCCTGTGTATAGTAAATTAGAGCCAAATTATTCAGGCTAGTTGCCACATCGGGATGTTCCCCACCGAGAACTTTTTCATATATGGCGAGCGATCGCACTAACATTGGTTCAGCTTTAGCATAATTCCCCTGTACTCGGTAAAGTTCTGCCAAATTATTCAGGCTTTGTGCCACATTAGGATGTTCCTTACCCAAAACTTTCTCGAAAATAGCAAGCGATCGCACATACAAAGGTTCGGCTTTGCTGTAATTCCCCTGGAAATAATAAAGTGCTGCCAAACTATTCAGGCTACCTGCCACATCAGGATGTTCCCCACCGAGAACTTTTTCTCTAATGGCGAGCGATCGCACTAACAATAATTCGGCTTTGCTGTAATTCCCCTGTGAATAGTAAAGTGCTGCCAAACTATTTAGGCTATTTGCCACATCTGGATGTTCCTTACCCAGTACCTTCTCCAAAATGGCTAGGACTTTCTCTAACAGGGGAATCGCTTCAGTATATTTCCCTTGTTGTATCAACGTTAAAACTTGTTGAGTCAGCTTTTCTACTTCTTGCAATTGTGCTGACTGCTGGGTTGATTGGGGTGTTTTTGCTTGCCCTGTAACTTGTTTCGGTACGCTGACTACCAACCCCAAAGCCACAACAAAAACCAGCGATGGTCGCAGACCGGGCTTTGCCCATCGAGATATGCATTTCCACGAAAGGGATTTATGGGAAAATCGTAGCTTGTATAGAAAATCTTTCATCATATTTTCAGCCGATACAGGCGTAAGCATTTACACTGTAATATACTTCTACTATTCCCAGGGGTATGCAATTCTACGGAGGTAATGGGCTGGAATGCGATCGTATAAGCCCTCTTGGAATTATTCACAATCTAATAGGATTTACGTAATAGTAACCAGAAAAGAAGACTTTGAGGTTGCTGACCTACGTCGCAATGATGTAACTGCGTAGTGATTGCGTAATGTCTTGTCTCAAATAGACATGCTGTGCAGGGGTTCCCCCCGTTGAGGCGACTGGCGTGACGGTTAGGGTGGGGTTGTTGCGTAAGGGACAAAGAGCAAAACCCCACCCCCTAGCCCCCTACCCCGCTTGCGGGGAGGGGGAACCGGAGTCTTGTTCCCTCCTCGCGAGCGGGGAGGGTTAGGGTGGGGTAATAAAAAAATATATCGTTTGGTCTTGATTCGCAAAAATATCACCTTTAACTCATATTACTGGTGCAGTTAGGGAGGAGCAAGTTAGAAGTAGGTTGGACTTCGACTTCGTTCAGCCCAACACCAATATATACATTGGGTGGCTCAGATCATGTTGGGTTACGCAAAGCCTCCACCCAACCTACATTTAATGCTCATTACTTATTACTTATTACTCATCACTCATCTTCTGAAAGTCCCTCTAAGCAGGAACAACAAACTTTTCAGTACCTGCTAACTCGAAGGCTGTATGAATTACCTGTAAGGCTTTGACACCTTGTTCGGCGTTGACAACGCAACTAATCTTAATTTCCGATGTGGCAATCATCTGAATATTAATTTGATTTTCTGCCAGAGCTGCAAACATTTTGGCTGCAACTCCTGGTTGTCCCACCATTCCTGCACCGACGATACTTACCTTGGCGATCGCCTGATCTAAAACGACTTCTCCCCATCCGTATTCTGTTGCGTGTGACTGTAACACTTGCTGGGCGGCTTCCGCATCCATTTTGGCGACGGTGAAGGCAATATCCCTGGTGGGGACACCATCAATGATGTGACAGCGTTGTGACTGAATAATCATATCCACGCTGACATTATGCTCTGCCAAAAGTCCAAAGATTTTTCCGGCGGTTCCAGGGCGATCGCTGACTTGACGAATCGCTAAACGGGCTTGATTCATATCCAGGGCAACACCACGCACGGGAGGAGTTGAGGGTGCGGGATTTTGTTGGGGTAAGGATGGGGAGGTGGAGATTTCAAAGGTTTGACGCAATGCTGCCACAGCGCGATCGCAATCTTTGGCATTCACCACACAACTAACTTTTACCTCGCTGGTAGATATCATCTGAATATTGATACCTGCCTCCGCTAGGGTGGCAAACATTTTGGCTGCGATACCGGGACGACCAATCATACCCGCACCGGAGATACTTACCTTAGCAATCTCCTGCTGTATCATCACCTCTGCTTCCTCTGGTTCGGGGTTCGATTGACTACGCAATACAGGGGCGATCGCTGCGGCTACGGCTTCCGCTTTCTTCAGAATCGGTGTCATCACGGTAAACGCAATGTCATTACTATTACCCTCATGGATAGATTGAATAATCAAATCCACATCCACATCTTGATGGGAAATTTCCCCAAATAACCGTGCTGCTACCCCTGGCTTATCGGGAACCCGCAATAAAGCAATCTTCGCCTGATTAGTATCAAATTGCACATCATCCACAGGTCGCGCCAACTCCAAATTCACCAAAGAGCGCCCCTGGGGTTTCACCGATGTTACCCAAGTGCCCGGTGCATCTGTCCAACTCGAACGCACCACTAAGGGGACACCGTAATTACGGGCAATTTCCACAGCGCGGGGATGTAAAACCTTCGCTCCCAAGCTGGCAAGTTCCAACATTTCATCACAGGTAATTTCCGCCATTAACTGAGCTTCTGGAACTAGGCGGGGGTCAGTGGTGAGAATACCAGGTACATCTGTATAAATTTCACAAAAATCTGCCCCTAGGGCTGCCGCTAAAGCCACGGCGGAAGTATCCGATCCACCCCGCCCCAAGGTGGTAATTTCTAATTCATCGGCACTACTTACACCCTGGAAGCCAGCCACAACCAAGACTTTTCCTTCCTGAAGGTGGCGTTCCATACGTTCGGTTTCAATGTGGAGAATCCGCGCTCTGGTGTGTGCTGCCTCGGTAACAATTCCTACCTGTGCCCCAGTGAGGGAAATTGCTGGCTGTCCTAATTCCTGTAATGCCATACTCAGGAGAGCGATCGTTACTTGCTCCCCTGTGGAAAGTAACATATCCATTTCCCGACGGCAGGGAGTTTTTGAGATATCTGTGGCTAGCTTCACCAGTCCATCGGTAGTTTTCCCCATCGCCGAAACCACTACTACCAAAGAGTTTCCAGCTTGGACGGTTTTGTAGACACGTTGGGCAACAGCTTGGATGCGTTCTACTGAACCGACAGAGGTACCACCGTATTTTTGAACTATGAGCGCCATAATCTGTGACTAAATTAACTATGCCTGTTGTATCAAAGCCAGACTTGCAAGGAGTTGTAAGTATACTAGCTTAATTAAATTATCAGAATCAGTTGACACTATGAAAGGATTAATTTACATTTTGTTTCCGTTCGTAGCAAAACAGGGTTGAGGGATACTAAGCCTCTAGTACAGATGTGGTTTTCCTGAATTTGTGTGTCAGTTTGTATGTAAAATCTGTGAACGGCGATCGCCACCTTTGACTAGTGGTTTACGGCATTAATATTGATAGTTTACTGCGGGCATCTTGCCCACGTCCTCAAATCAGGGAGCGAGACGCTCCCATTACACATTTTACCAATCACAACTTATGACATGAACTACTAAATTACATTCTCAGAGATTTTGCTTCAGTTAACTCAATTCCCTGGGTTATATATAGCGTTTCCCAATCAGATGAAATACAACCCCACCCACCCTATCGGGCACCCTCCGCGAAATCGGCGAGAGCTGGGGAGGGGTTCTTCCATACCTCACTAGAATGAGAAACGTTATATCTAAAATTACGAATTACGAATTAATTTGCAGATTTGTTGAATTTACGGGAAACCCAGCTGATAGTACCGCTTAAGATTGCTCCTCCCATGAGGATACCGATCGCGGGGTTAAATACTGGTTGCCAGAGTTGATGCCATAAGTCTAAACCAAGGGGTATACCTGTGGATTCGCCAAAGACGGCGATCGCGAACCAACCAAACCCCAGAAATACGACAAAGACATCTATGACGAGAATTAGGTTTAAAAAATTTAATAATTTGTCTTTCATAAAGTTTGATTGCCAAGGAGAAAAAAGGCAGAGGCTAAAAATCATAATTTCTAACTTCTGCCTCTGTAAATTATTCGGGGAATAGCCAGCTTTTGACTTTTGCTAAACTTTGCCAGTCTGGTTTGCGACTGAAACCGTCTTCAATGCTGCTGAGAATTTCTTCTCGCCATTCTGGATTGACAAACATCAGTTGATGGGCAAAATCAACGTGTTGGCGTAAACCTTTTTGCCCAGTTTCTAGCATCGCTACAGCTAAATTTACCCTAGCTTGGGGGTCTTGGGGGTTAAGTTTCACAGCTTTTTGTGCTGCTTTCATTGCAGAACTGGGTTTTTCTTCCAATAAATATAACCAAGCTAAACAAGTCCAAGCGGGACTACTTTTAGGTGCGCGATCGCAAATGTCCTTAAATACAGGAATCAAATCAGCCGGAGCTTCCCCAGCTTTATAACGTTCTAAAGCTGTATCAAACAGACTTTCTACAGTTTGAGTCATTACAAATGAGTCGATAGTCAACAGTCAATAGTCAATGATTAAGGGTTCGGTGTCAATATTGACATAGCTCCTCGTCCGTTGATGAGCGAGGATTCCTTGACACTTCACTAGCCGATGCTACCAAAGTAGTCTTACCCAGCCTCCATGTCCGTTTATAGTCTCCCAATGGACTGTGGCGACTATATGTATTTTATCAGAAAGCCGTCCATAGAAGGCTTGTACTGAGCCTGCCGAAGTCACGGGCTGATATATCCCATTATTTTCCGTCAACGGGTTGGGGAGAGGGTATGGGAAGGGTGTGGATTCTGTTTCCTTCCCTATTACTCCTTCGACTTACCTCGCTACAAGTCAGTCATGGCAAGTATTACACACCAAAGGACTTACCACAACCACAGGTTTGAGCTGCATTCGGATTAGTGAATTGGAAACCGCCACCGATCATCGCGTCGCTGTAATCTAGCATTAAACCATAAAGATACAATAGACTCTTGCGATCGCAGACGATTTTAAAACCGTCGTAATCAAAAACATCATCTTTGTCAGTAATTTTGCTGACATCTTCAAAATCCATCATGTAAGACATCCCGGAACAGCCACCTTGACGCACCCCGACGCGCAAACAAAGGTCTTCTCCTTGGCTGCTGCGGAGCATTTTTACCTGTCTGAGTGCTGATTCGCTTAACTGAATACCCCGTTGTTGAGACTGTTGTTGAGACTGAGTTGCCTGTGTCATTTGTTGCTCTACTCCTTAATAATTTAAAGAACTCTCACCCCAAGATTAAGTCATCAGAGGATTTGAAAAAGTATTTATCTTCATCCCTCTATTTTAGCGAGATGCATAACCAGTTCAGCGCAGGAAATAATTTGAGATTTGCGGATGGGGATGAGGTGATAGTCTATCCAGGGTTCAAAATATGGGTTCAAAATATGATTTGTACTCTGGATTTTTATTTAGCACTGCCAAAAAAATCCCTACTCCTACACACATAATACTAATTCTCCAAAATAACGCTACACATAGACAGCAGGGGGAGAATTATAGCGTTTCCCAATCAGATGAAATACAACCCCACCCGCCCTATCGGGCACCCTCCGCAAAATCGGGGAGGGCTGGTTCTTCCATACCTCACTAGAATGAGAAACGCTATATCTGTAGCGGAATTAAGAGAAATTGTATAAAAACTCAACAATCAGCGTTGATGCCGAATTAATAGAGTCTCGACTAAAATTTGAGCCGTTTTCAACCGTTGGGGGTCATTGGATTGGGCAACCCATGCTGCCAACTCATTCAGGGAACCGTTTAACAAATGGGCAAAACCTTGAGCATCAATCGTATTCAGTTTTCCCTCGTTGACAACTGTCTGAATTGATTCATAGAGCAATCCAAACCCATACTGATCAAACTCAACTAAGGTTTCTGCGGCTAAAACTGCTGGTGCTTCAATATATACCAACCGCCGCAAATCTCCTTGCTGGGCAATTTCTAAAAATGCCTGACAGCCTACAATTAACTGTTCCCAAGGGTCTTCTATAGTCTCTACCTGGTTGTGAATGTAGTCTGTCATCTCCCCATAGGCTTCGGCAACTACAGCCTTGAAAACCCCTAGCTTATCGTGAAATTGATGATACAACGCCCCACGAGTAATCCCCAATCCGTTGATAATTTCCTCGGTTCCAGTTGCCGCATATCCTTTGGTGGCAAATAGTTGACGCGCCCGATCGAGAATAGCACGGCGAGTACGTAGGGTTTGTTCAGCTTTGGTTAACTTGGCGGACATGGCAGATTATTCACATTTAACATTCATACAGTATGTATCTTGACAACAGCCCAGAAGATTCTCTATTTTAGATACATACAGATTGTATCTTTTTTTTGACCTCCAGGAGGTTGTGATGACAGTCGAACTTCGTACCCGCAAAGCTACCTATGCAGATATTCCTTTCCTTGCCAGAATAGTATATGAAGCCTCTTTACCGCCTTTGAATCATTGTTTTTGGGGAGACTTGTTGCCAGAGGGAACCAGTTCATTGGCATTTATTGAGGCAATGTTGAGGGCGGATGCTTCTAATTGGGGTAACGCGCAAGATTTCTTGATTTTAGAAGCCGAAGGCAAGCCCGTAGCCGCAGCAGCAGGCTATACACCGAATTTAGAAGATTACTGTCCTTTGCGTCTATCTTGTATGGAGGCGATCGCCCACCACTTAAATTGGTCATCAGAAGTTGCCGCAGCTTTTAGCGATCGCTACTTGCAATATTGGGGAGGGAATTGCCAACCGATTTTTCTCGCACCCCAAGCTCCCTGGATTATTGAAACTGTGGCAGTAGTACCGGAAGCACGGGGGCAAGGATTGGGAAAAACTGTGGTGAGAGCTTTGTTAGAAGCCGGGAAAGCACAACAGTATTCTCACGCAGGAATCATGATAATAAATGGTAACAATACAGCCCTTCGTACTTATGAGTCTGTTGGCTTTCAGCCATACCAAACCTTTTATAGCGCCTACTTTTGGGATAATTATCAGATAGATTTCCCAGGTGTGACTAAGTTTACTCTTCGTCTAAATTAGTATGTCTAAGTCATTCCAGACAATGCTTGTAGCTGGTGCTAGTCGGGGAATTGGACTTGCGGTTGCCGAACATTTAGCACCCCAATCCCAGCGCTTGCTGGCAGTTTCTCGGACTTTTGCACCGATTGGAGAATGGATTCAGGCAGATTTATCGCAACTAGAGGGTGTGGAAAAGGTGGCAGAGGCGATTGGTGGCGATCGCCTGGATGGATTGTTATACATGGGGGGAACTTGGGAAACCCATGCATTTACTCGCCAATACAGCTTTGAAGATTGCTCGGATATAGATATTGCCAGAGTTATTGCGGTGAATTTAGTCGCACCAATTCGTTTGGCGAAAGCTTTACTACCAGCATTACGGCAATCGGATAACCCGAAAATTATTTTTATGGGTTCCCTTTCGGGAAGGGATAACTTTTCCGGGCGAGAAGTTGCCAATAGTGCCTCCAAATTTGGGTTGCGGGGTGTGGTGCATTCCTTGCGTGAAGAGTTGCGTTCCCAGCAAATTGGTGTAACAGTGATTAATCCCGGAAATGTTGGCACACCGGAAGTTATAGCCGATTTGCAAGCAAATAACCTGTTGGGTGGTGAGGCAATTCCTTTAACAGATTTATTGAAGATTATTGATTGTGTCCTCTCATTATCAAGAGCTACTTGTGTGAAGGAGATTGATGTACCTGCAATGTTAGGTGAGGGAGCTTGAGTAAATTGAGACGTGGGCAATTTCTAGAGATGGCTATCTACCACTGAGGAAAGCATTCACAAGTGCTTCTACTAAAGCGTTACGCTGCTTGCGGTTGAGACGTTTGATCACAGCGCGATCGCCATCGAGGGGATTTTTCTTTAAACTATCGTTTCCTGGATAGCTGGAATCATAGATAATTTCATTCACACCCAGGTAATCAGCTAAAGTTAATTTCCAATCTAGGCGAAAGTTAGGGCTACGTCCTTTAATATACATATGGTAGTTAACCATACGACTGACAAGAGTATTTCTCTCTGCGACTTTGCTGCTTTCTCGGCTAATATACTGATTTTCTTTAGGTAAATCTGGTAACTGCTGATAAACTTGCTGCCAAGCATCACCAGTCGGGATATTTTGGGCGGAAACCGAGGTATTATCTAAGCTATGGAGACAAATAACTATCAAACCTGTTACAAGGAAGATAGTGATTAATTGCCAGTATTTATACAGGGGTGTCAAGGCTAATCGTCGCTCCATGGAAATTTTGGTGATTGATGATTTTTCCGAGGGTTTTTATCAGATCCCCGACTCCAAAAAAATCGGGGATATTGTCACTGGCAACTCATCAAAATTTAGTTTTAGACTTCACCAATAATCTCAGGTTGGGTTAACTCATCAGACATTTCAATAATTGCCCGCAGTACAGGTTTCATCATCATGTCTTCAGCGCTGTCAAAATCTTCATAGCGACGACGTTTAGCACGATTTGCCACCTGAACCGTAATGCGGTAGCGATTTGAGGCTGCACTAATTAAATCCTCAGCACGGTGCATAATTTGCGATGGGGTAGTCTCGAATCTAGAACGCTTAAGCATATTTACCGCTTTTGTGGGTCACTCACCAGTTTAACAATAATACACTTGTTACAGAAGCGAGCTATTCATCAGGAAAGCACAATTTTGTCGCTAATATCCTACTCCTTAGCAATTATGCAACCTGTACGGGGAGGAATTGTTAATTCTAAATAGGTATTGTGACTTTCTGGAAGTAATTGGACGATGGTTCCCGTACCATAGATGACTACCTCTGGTTGGCTGGTTAATTGGCTGATATCAAGATTGTGATTGATGGTTGTACTGCCTGTATTGACAGCAATAATTAATACTTCCGTTTCCCGGATGCGAGCAAAAACGTATAGTTCTCCTTGGGCATGAAGAACTTCATAAGTACCGATGCGTAAACAGGGATACTTGTGACGTAGTTGAATTAACTGGCGGTGGGTTTGGAGAAGTTCTTGATTCCAGTCTTGTGCTTGGGGAAAACCACGCCGACAATCGGGGTCAATGCCACCCATCAAGCCGACTTCATCACCATAGTAGATGCTAGGGGCACCGGGGAAAGTCATTAATAGTAATGTAGCTAATTTGACTGTGTTGATATCGCCATCTGCCATGGTAAGTAACCGTGCGGTGTCATGACTAGCAAGCAGATTTAATTGGGTGAGTTGAATTTCCCAGGGGTAGAGCTGGAGGAGATTGTGAATTTTGGTGGCGTATTCTGTGGCTGATATGGGTGGATAGGGTTCGTAATCCCTTCCTTGGATGTGTTGGGGTTGAATGCGATCGCCACCAGTAAAAGCAATTGTTGCTCCTGTAAATAAATAATTCATCACCCCGTCAAACTGGGTTCCATCTAACCATTGTCGAGAGTCTCCCCAAATTTCACCCACAATATAAGCTTCAGGATTAATTGCTTTTACCCGTTGCCGAAATTCTTGCCAAAATCCAGGAGCGCTAATTTCAAAGGGCACATCTAAACGCCAACCATCAATACCAAATTCAATCCAATATTCGGCAATTTTCATTAAATATTCCCGCACCTGGGGATTGTTATGGTTAAAAACTGGTAATGCGCGATTTCCTACCCAACTACGGTAATTAGCTGGCGAATCACCTGTATAGGGGGCAAGGGGAAAATCTTCAATCTCAAACCAATCAATCCAAGGGGAATAGGAACCATTTTCCAAAACATCATGGAAAAAGAAAAAACCACGACTACAGTGATTAAAAACACCATCTAAGACAATTTTGATATTTTTTTCGTGGGCAGCATCTAAAAATTCTCGAAAGGCAATATTACCTCCGAGAATGGGATCTACTTGATAGTAATCATGGGTATGGTAGCGGTGATTACAAGCAGATTGAAAAATTGGTGTGAAGTAGATTGCCGTTATCCCTAAATCTTGGATGTAGTCCAGATTATCCTTAATTCCCCACAAATCACCACCCTTATACCCTTGGAGTGTGGGAGGAGCATCCCAATCTTCCCATGGTGAACTACGTAAGAAATTCTGTTGATGTTGCGGACTTCTGGCAAAGCGATCGGGGAAAATTTGGTAAAAAACAGCGTGTTTTGCCCAGTTGGGAGTGTGAAATTCCATGAAGATTTTGTCTATATTCTCTGACTATTCAGGTGCGATCGTGACAGATAGTAGTTACTTATGATTCACACTAACGATAGAAATTTTCTTGGTAATTCCCCATTCATCATCTCAAATTTCCAATTTCTCTGAACTGCGTCCCTAGAGACATTCTTTCTCTGGCTAATTTCGTTAAAATAGGCTGCTATCAATCAGATTTGTCAGAGAATAGCAATCTGATCAGCAAGTGGGCACAAATCAAGATAATCTCAGATAATTAGGGTTTTTTAGCATCTACTGAGAAGATATCTTGGCTGACACTTACTGCTTAATATTTCTTGGCAATGTCAGGAGCATTTGTCTTTGTCTTTATGCTGACCAAGAGTTGTGTTACCTTAACTGCTGAGATTACTGACTAAATTTTTCTTGGTATCGCTGAAAAATGTAGGCAATGCTACACCCCAGGAATGCACATGGATTGGATTAGCTTACTCAAAGCTCAACAGGCAGATTTTTTGCAACGGGTGAAAAAACCCAAAACCTATGATCTCTCTCTGCTAGAGAGTCCTGTCAAAGGTTGTCACAGTGAAATCATGGCTTTTTGGGGTGAACCGCTAGGAAAAATCCTGGAAACCGTGCAACATCAAGCGGAAATTATGGCGAAAAGTCCACCACCCACACCCCCGGAGTATCCCGAACCTCCTGAGTGGGTAATACCTTTTCCCCGTTATTTTCAGCAGCAAGCAGAGGATTATTTATTGCGGGAGGAAGTTACCGAGCAGGTGATGACTCAACGTTGGGGAAAAATGATGAAAAAAGTTCCCCAAAATACTCTCGAAGGTATGCTGTTGGATGATGAGGGAAATTTGCGGGGTGAGAGTAAGTTTCCCTATGTGGTGACAGGTAAGCGGAAACTGAATGTTTTGGTATGTGTTGCCGATGGTGAGAGCTTTAACGGAATTAAGAAGGATAAGGTTAAGTGGTCAATTACCCAGGATGATGTCAAGAATTATCACTTATTTATTTTCTTATGTTTATTTTATCCTTTTACTGGTAGAAGGGGATATGAAAAGCGAGCCGTAATCACAGGTTTTTTACCCAAAGAGCAAATTGATTTTAGTGAACCCAAAATTTTGATTTATCCCAGTAATTTATTGTATTCAGGGGGGGTGAGTTGGTACTTAGAGGCAATTAATACTCAACAAGAAATTCCTCGCGCTAGTAAGGAAGTGATATTGTCGGAAGTGGTGCAGACTGTACCGACGGAGCATCCTTTGAAAAAGGTGGTTGGCGATTGGGAATGTTGGCAAACTTTAAAGGGACATAGCCGGGGAATTAATTGTCTGGCTTTTAGTCCGGGAAGTCAAAATGGTAAAGCTTTCCCTATAGTAGCTAGCGGTAGTCGGGGTGAGACGAAACTCTGGGATTTAAGTCAGGGTGAGTTGATCGATACCTTACTGGATTATCCTTGGACAGTTTCCGGTTTAGTTGATGAGGTGAATGCTTTAGCTTTTAGTCCGGATGGGCAAACTTTGGTGAGTGGTGGAGCAGACTCAACAATTAAATTGTGGCACACTGGAGCGCGGGATTTAATTGATATTATGCACAAACATAATGGGATTGTGCGTTGTGTCACCTTTACTCCCGATGGCAGAATGTTGGCTACTGGTGGAGACGATCGCAAGATTTTATTTTGGGATTTACTCTATCGCCAGGTGACTGTGGCTTTATCTTTGGATGATACAGCAGCTCATTCCTTGGTTTTGAGTCCTGATGGTCAAATTTTAGTCACTGGTAGTTACCGGAAAATTAAGGTGTGGCATCTGGAGCAACCGATGAATAGTAAGTCTCCGGAAGCTGAATTAAAACATACTTTAATGGGTCATAGTCATATTGTCACGGCTTTGGCAATGAGTAGCGATCGCCAGATTTTAGTCAGTGGCAGCAAGGATAAAATGATTAAAATTTGGCATCTAGGGTCAGGGGAATTACTGAAGACTCTCCCAGGACATATAGATGGAGTGTGTGCGATCGCCCTTAGTCCCAATGGACAAACTATTGCCAGTGGTAGTGCAGACAAAACAATTAAATTATGGCATCTGCAATCTGGGGAGCTTTTAGGTACGTTTACTGGTCATACTGATGCAGTCACCGCTCTGGCTTTTACTACTTCTGGAGAAATGTTAGTTAGTGGTAGTTTGGATAAGACTATCAAAATTTGGCAACGGAGTTGAGGAATTTAAGAAGGATTACTCCTTTGGTACTAAATTGGTAGAATGATGACCTTCCTTACAGACTCTACAGATATTACCAGGATTCATTTTTCCTCAAGGTTGAGCATTAAGCAGCGCAGTGAATTGGGGCAGTTTTTGACTCCTGCGACCATCGCTCGTTTCATGGCGGGACAATTTAGCAATTTGGCAGGTCAAATCAGGTTGCTTGATCCTGGTGCAGGAGTTGGTTCATTAACTACCGCTTTTATAGAGCGCTTATTAAGTAGTCCTAATCCGATTGAAAGCTGCTCTATAACTGCATATGAAGTTGAGCCAACTTTCTTATCATCTTTGGAGCAGCGCTTGATAGAATGCTGTTTTGCTCTAGAAAAAAGAGGAATCAAAGCAGATTATAGCTTGCATGAAAAGAGCTTTATCGAAGCTGCTGTTGAAGTAAATCTTCCCCTCTTCCCAGACTCTAGTACTTGTTTTACTCATGCAATTCTAAATCCTCCTTATAAAAAGATTAATAATCAATCGGCAGAGAAGAAAATCCTCTCAAGTCTCGGAGTCGAAACGGTCAATCTTTATAGTGCGTTCGTTTGGCTTGCCATGTTACAGCTTGCTGAAGATGGAGAGATGGTAGCCATCACGCCAAGAAGCTTCTGCAACGGCCCATACTTTCGCCCTTTTCGGAAAGCATTTTTAAAAGAAATGGGGCTGAGAAAAATTCATGTATTCAAAAGTCGATCGGTTGCTTTTGCAGATGATGATGTACTCCAGGAAAATATTATTTTTCATGCAACTAAAACAAAACTTAAACCTGATCTTACAGAAATCACTAATCATTCTGGAAATGTCTTAGATGAATTTTCAGAGACGCGGTGTGTTCCTTATGGTGAAGTGATTGAAATCAACGATACTGAGCAGTTTATTCATATTATTACGAACTCTCTTGAAGATGCCTTGAGAGTGCAGATGAATAAATTACCGGGCACTTTAGATGACTTGGGTTTAGAAGTATCAACGGGTCCAGTTGTAGACTTTCGATTGAAGTCAGCTTTGAGGAGTTGTTTGGATGAAAAGAGTGTCCCACTGATTTACCCAGAATCGATGAAGGCAGAGAGAATCTTGTTTCCACCCAAGAATCCGCGTAAGGCGATCGCAATCGAACAAAACCAGGAAACGCAGAAATGGCTGATTCAGAGAGGATGGTACGTTCTGACAAGGCGGTTTTCGGCAAAAGAAGAGAAGCGTCGCGTTATGGCTGCTGTCTGTTCTCCTATGGATGAACCATTCCTCGGAATAGAGAATCATCTCAACTACTTCCATGCTAAGGGTAAAGGGATGAATCCTGACCTTGCACGAGGGTTGGCGGCATTTCTCAATTCAACGCTATTCGATAATTACTTCCGTCAATTTAGTGGTCATACGCAGATCAACGCAACTGATCTGCGTAGAATGAAATACCCTTGTAAAAATGATCTAATGTCTCTGGGGAGCCAAATCAATGACTCTATCTCCAACCAAGAAAAACTCGATAAGCTTGTCCATAAAACTCTGTCAATCATGAGCGAAGTAACCAATGCAATTCAGGCTGGTAAGCGTATTGAGGAAGCACTAGCGATTCTCAAAGATATTTCTGCTCCTAGAGAGCAGCAGAATGAACGTTCAGCACTTTGCTTGTTAGCATTGGCAAACGTTCGCCCTGACACACTCTGGAGTGAAGCGACAGATCCAAGGCGCGGAATTACTGAAATGATGGATTGGTTTCGTGATTACTACGGTAAACAATACGCACCGAATACACGTGAAACGGTTCGACGACAAACAATGCACCAGTTTGTCCAGATGGGGTTAGTGATTGAAAACCCTGATCGCCCCGATCGTCCTATTAATAGTCCCAAGTGGTGTTATCAACTGCATCAACAAGCCCTATCTCTGCTTCAATCCTATGGCTCCGAACAGTGGGAAGAAGCTTGTCAGAATTATGCGGTATCAGTCGAAAACCTATTGCAAGACAAAGCGCGAAATCTATCGATGATGCCTGTTCATTTGCCCAATGGTCAGGCAATTCAGCTTTCATCAGGTGGTCAGAACCTACTGATAAAGGATATCTTAGAGAAATTTTGCCCTAGATTTACGCCGGGGGGTATTGTGTTGTACGTCGGTGATGCTGGGGATAAATTTATTGTTAACGAAACTCAGAGGTTTCGAGAAATTGGGGTCGAACTCGATCCGCACGGTAAAATGCCAGATATTGTAGTGCATTATCAAGAGCAAGGCTGGCTTGTATTAGTAGAAGCTGTCACTAGCCACGGTCCAGTTAACCTAAAACGCCGTAATGAACTGAAGCAACTGTTTCAGTCAAGTAGTGAGGGGCTAGTCTTTGTTACTGCTTTCTCAAGTCGTAGATCGATGACTCGCTATCTTGCTGAGATTTCTTGGGAAACAGAAGTTTGGGTTGCTGACCAACCAGATCACATGATTCATTTTAACGGGGAGAGATTTCTCGGTCCCTATGAAGAGCCGGAGAATCGTTCTTGAAGATATCGGTTGTATTTTCAAGATGGCGACACAGAATTTGTATGAGCTTTTTTGAGGGACTTAACCACAAATTCAACACCCTAGAACACCGATTCACTAATAAAATACGAGACTGAAAACCCCTGTTTTAAAGTCTTCTACAATGAAACATTCCTTGTTACAACTCACGAAACCAGGTTTTTTCGTCATGATTCCGAATACTGAATCAGTGTTCTAAGTACAAGGTTTTGCACCCCTACTCATTCCCCAGATTCCGGTTTAGTATCTTTGAGCATTAATTCCATAACTGCTTGTCGGGGTGTAATTTCTCCTTGCAGCAAACGATAGACTTGCTCAGTGATGGGGACATAAATGTTACGTTGTCTGGCTCTTTGTATCAACACTTGGGTAGTGTTCACACCTTCTGCGGTTCCTCGCAATTGGGTGAGAATATCCTCCAGAGTTGCACCATATGCTAACTGATAACCAACTTGGTAGTTACGACTGAGGGAACTATTACAAGTAGCGAGTAAATCTCCTAAACCAGATAATCCATAGAAGGTTTCTGCCTTTGCCCCCCAATGTACACCAATTCGCACCATTTCCGTTAAACCACGGGTCATGAGTGCTGCTTTGGCATTGGTTCCTAATTGTAAACCGTCGCATACTCCTGCCGCGATCGCCATGACATTTTTCAGCGTCCCTCCTAACTCTACACCTAGGGGGTCTGTATTTGTATATACACGAAATCTTTCCGATGTCAAAATACTTTGGACGGCGATCGCAGCATTATTCGCTTGACTGGCGACTACGGTGGCAGCTGGTAATTGTTGCTGAATTTCCTGGGCTAAATTTGGTCCAGAAAGCACAACCACGGGGTGAGCAGGAAACATTCTTTGCCATATCTGCGATGGTGTCTGCGTTGTTTCCGGGTCTAAGCCCTTAGTCGCTGTGATAAAAATTACCTTGACCGGAAGAGCTAAAGATTGAATTTGCCTCGCAACCTCGCTGACACCTTTCATCGAAATTGCCGACAGAATCACATCAGCATCCTTGACAGCATCACCCAGGGAAAGAGAACCGTGACGTGACCAAATATTGACTTGATGACCATTCGCTGATGCAATAGATGCGAGACTGCTTCCCCATGCACCAGCACCGAGAACTGCAATTAATTGAGAATTTGAGGACTTGGGAGTAATCAATTTTGGGTTTTAATGTTGGCACCGTCATTAAGATTACACCACACAGAATTCAAAATTCCAAACTTGTAATTAGCGTAAAACAGCAGTTAGGGTGGAGAAGGATATTATATTAAAATTTTTGATCTCGATCGAGGTTCCAAACAATGAGACAGTTATTCTCTACAAAGATGAAGACGGAATTCGGATTGTGGAATGTCCCAGCCTGAAAGGATGCGTTATTCAGGGAAAAACCAAAAACGAAGCTCTCTCGAATATAAGGGAAGCGATCGCAGGTTCTATTGCTGTTTTAGAAGCAGATGGGTTATCCGTACCAGAAGATAATTTTGAAACTTTTTTGGTGGTGGTGTGACTAAATTACTATAGCGTTTCCCAAGGAAATGAAATACACTCGTCAGCTTGTACGATGCGCTCTTGACCTCTTTTCTCGCTAAACTAGGAAAGCGCGCGTTACTTATGGGAGACTATCCATGCAGTTGCTGAAAACCACTGACACAGATTTTTCCATGCAATTCCTTGCCCTTGTCAACGAACGACGGGAGGCAACGGTGGATGTTAGTGGTACTGTTAGGGAAATTATTGCTGATGTGAAGGCACGGGGTGATATAGCAGTTAAAGATTACACCCATCGCTTTGACCATTTTCAGCCGGAATCTTTGCGGTTAACAGCAGATTTTATTGCCCAGCAAGCAGCAAAATGCTCTCCCCAGGTGAAAGCATCTTTAGCAGTGGCAGCAGAGCGAATTAGTAATTTTCACCAGAAACAGTTGCCAGGGAATATTGCCTATACTGACAGTGTTGGTGTGAGTCTAGGACTAAATTGGGTAGCTTTATCTACCGTCGGTATCTATGTACCCGGAGGTCGGGCTAGTTATCCTAGTTCGGTGTTGATGAATGCCATTCCGGCAAAGATTGCTGGTGTGGAGAGGATTGTCATGGCTGTACCTATGCCTGGGGGAGAAATTAACCCAGCAGTTTTAGCGGCGGCAGAGTTGGCAGGTGTAACGGAAATATACAGTATGGGGGGAGCCCAGGCGATCGCCGCCCTTGCCTATGGAACTAAAACTATTGTTCCGGTGGATAAAATTGTTGGTCCCGGTAATGCTTACGTGGCAGAGGGTAAGCGGCAGGTTTTTGGAACTGTGGGTATTGATAGCATTGCTGGACCTTCGGAAATTCTCGTTGTCGCTGATCACCAGAATCAACCTGCTTGGATTGCCTGGGATTTACTTTCCCAAGCGGAGCATGATCCTAGCGCCCAATCGATTTTAGTCACCGATTCCTGGGAGTTTGCCCAAGAGGTAATTCAGGCGATCGCCGAAATTCTCGCAACTTTACCAACTACCGCCGTAGCAAGCGCCAGTTGGGAAAAACATGGAGCTGTGATTGTTGTGGAAAATTGGCAGGAAGCCATACCTTTGGTGAATCAATTAGCACCGGAACACTTGGAATTATGTATAGATAATCCTAGGGAATTGGCGCAATATATTCGCTGTGCTGGTAGTGTTTTCCTCGGCAGACATACCCCGGAAGCTATCGGAGATTACGTAGGAGGTCCCAACCATGTGTTACCTACATCCCGCTCCGCTCGCTTTGCTTCTGGGTTGAGTGTGTTTGACTTTATGAAACGGATTACCTATTTGGAGTGCGATCGCCAGTCTTTGGAGAAAATCGGTCACGACGCGATCGCCCTCGCAGAAGCAGAGGGTTTGCCAGCTCATGCAGGTAGCGTTGCTGTGAGGTTAGAAATGGGGATTTAAAAACGGCAAAACCTGATCAGGGGTGACCAGGTTTCTTTAAATTTATGTGCAATTTGATAAGCTTAAAAGATAGAACGAAGAAGTCAACTACTAGGGTGGATATTGACTGGACAACAAACTCAGCACAAGAACGTTTTTCCGCTTAGGGATTTGGCTACCTAATCTGGTTAGGAGACTTGCCACTTCTCTGTCAAAATGTGCTGTCATTTGCCTGGGCTACTGACGGGGGACACTGGGTCACTTGCCCTTGGTTTTGGTTTAATCTATACCTGCTGTGTCCTGTCTATAAATCTAGCACCCCCCACCCTAACTGCAAGTCTTTTTTAACTGAAGTTAATGAGTCTTTAAAGTTTGCAATATATCCTCCTCAAACTGTTACCACAGGTTTCTCTGACTAAGATTTTTTACAGCAGGAAGTCACCGGAAGGGAGGTAACTTTGCTGAGGTTTACCTGTGTTAATAATTCACTCCATCCAGAAGTAATTGCTTTATCTTTCTTACCCTGCATCTTAGCTAGTCCCAAGGTTGTCACAGCATCAAACCAAATGCCATTTTGCGCGTAAATCTTTGCCTGCATCAAGGGAGTTTTGGCATTTTTCAGTTGATTTTGTATCTTTGAGGACACTGCAACTCGCTGAATCTTACCTGTAACAGTTCCGGGTTTATCTTCTACTGTTTGATAGTCGCAGTATACGGAAAAAGACCAACGGTAGGATTTGCCAACTTGTAAAGCAGGAACTTTTGTCGGTAGGGAAAAACTGACGATTCCCTGGGGAATTTGGGATTTTTGCACCATGGTTTTGTAAACTTCTTTACCCGCTTCATCCTCTAATACGAAGGCGATCGCGTCCTTGGTTGTGATTTTTCTCGGTAGACTGAACCAAAATCTGGGGTGGGAAGCAACGGTTAAACCCCAGAGGTATTTACCTTGATTTGATTCGATGGTAGGTGCAAGTGCTGTGGGTTCGCATCCCCTTCCCGCTCCTCCCTGTCTCCTGTCTGTGGGTTCTGGACCCGTGCCTGGGGGTGGTGGGGGATTATAATCAATGGATGGGGAACTGGGAACCTGAGCGATGACTTGGTTAGTATAATTGGAGGAGCAACTGGTACAGAGTAGTAGGGTTGCTGTAGTTGCGAAAAAAAGTTGAGAAAATCGTAGTTGAGTCATATAGAGTCTAAGAATAAAAAGTCTTGTGAATCAAAAATTGATGGCGATAGAGCTACGCTCCGCCCTATGGTAGGATAAATACAGCTATAATCAATCAAAATAATATTTTCCCATCATAATAAAATAATCTGAGAAAGTTCATTTTCCCAGCCTCTATGCCAAAACGGATGAGAGAATTTTATGGTAAGGCAAGCCAAAAAACTATCCCTACCAAACCATAAGCAACTACCCTTATAAGGAATTAATCCTGATAATTTGACCTGGTTTTACTTTTTCAAAAAGACATAAACAAGGGTACCATTAGTTAACAACATAGTGAATAGGGGGGCGACTAGTGGAACCCAGCCACCGAAATGTAATATTACAATACACGTTGTTGTCAGTAGGATTATGCAACTACCTAATACAGTAGTCATAATTATCAATCTACGAAACCACCAAGCAATCAATCCCCCGACTACAGACCACAACCCAATCCAAAGAATTTCCCCACCCATCGACCATACCCATATCAGTGGTCTCTTGTCTAAAACAGCACTGAGAATTTGACTCACCATCTGTGCGTGAATAACCACACCAGGGATTTGTGCAGAGGAACCCGCACCCCAGGGTGTTGCCCAATAATCACCCATACTAGGGTCTGTAATGCCAATGAGTATAATTTTATTTTTAATTGCCAGGGGGTTTACCTTGTCAGTCAAGATGTCCTGGAGAGTCACCTGGGGAGCAATCAGTTGGGGATTCTCCATTGCTCGGTAGTTGAGCAGAATTTGACTACCTCCTGTATTTACCCCTTGATATCCTCCTGTCCGACTGTGGATAGAGGGGAAAATGATTTGATTGAGTTTTAAGTAATTATCCTTGGTGAATTCTACTTTGATACCTTGTTTCGATAAGTATTCAAAGGCTAAACGACTACTGAGACTGTAACTTGCAGTGCAGCGCGAGTTACTATTATGTGTCATAAATAACAATTGTCGGCGCACAATCCCATCCATATCTTGGACAAAATCACTAAATGCGACGCGGGCAGGGGGAACTTCTGGAGGTGGTAAAGTACCTGTGGGATCATCTCGGCGATCGGGACGTTTACAGATAGAGATCAAACCTTGGCTTTTTTTTAATTTTTGTATCAGTTGAGGTTCTTGACTGGGATAATCACGGTAGATATCTAAACCAATGACAGCAGGTTGGTGGGTTTCTAATTTTTGCAGGAGTTGATTGAGGGTTGTATCCGAGAGGGAACCGAAACGGGGTTCTTTACCTTGGGATTGCACATCTTCAGGAGTTACTGTCACTACTAAAATGCGTTCATCGGGATTTTCGGTGATGCGCGATCGCAGTAACAAATCAAATACCCCAAAATCTAGGGGAGATAGGAACCCAAAAAATCTCACACCCCCAATTAACAGAGTACTGACGAGACTAGATAACAAAATTAACCTAGTTTCTTGATGATTGGGTAGCGATCGCTTTACCTTTGCCTTACCACACCATTCTCTCCAAGTTGATGGATTTTCTGCCGGATTTTGACAAATCACTGGTAACCAAGTTGCACAGGGAAATTCCCCTTCTAAACCCTGTAATTTTTCCCGTGCTTCTCGTACCGCAGTATAAAGAGATTCTCCCTTAGCAAAGAGTGTGAGAAAATGTTTCAAAAATTCCTGTGCAACCCCATCAGGAACAGGTTCCCGCATCACAATTACCTGGGGTAAATGTAAATCTGCTAAATCCTGCGCTAAACCTAACCCATCACAGGAGTTAAAAACAGCTAATTTCAAACCCCTCGATATGGCTTTTCTCAAACCATATTTTAACTGGTCAATTGTTAAACTATCGGTAGAATTTATTTGAATACATCCCTTTTCTTGACTCGAACTATGTCCGGCAAAAAATAACATATCCCAATCTGATTGCCATAGCTGCTCATTCAATTCCTGAGATGTCGGTTCTAATAAAAATGTAATCTCTGCATTGGGTAATTTTGCTAATATTTGTTTATCTTGGGTAAGATTAATCCCCTCACTATTACCAAAGATACTCAAAATTTTAACTTTCTTTTTGATATGAGAAATATTCGTTTTTAAAGAACGTGCATATTCCGGTAAACTTAAGGCAATTTCTGCTTGGGGATAGTCAGAGAGGAACTCCCACAAGCTCCAAGGTAATCGTAATATTTGCGGGTTTTCGGCAGCGATTACCAGACGAATTTCATCCTTAGGAGTTAAATTTGTCCTTAATTTCCGGTCTATTCCTAAGAAACTATTTGCACTTAACCACCGATTTAATTCTGTGCCTAATTCTTCGCATATTTCCTGGAATTCGTGATGGGAAATATTTGTAATCGTATCATCATCCTCATCAATTTCAAATTCGGGATGGGCGCTACGAGTTCTACGCCAAGACAAGTTATTATATAAGGATGTGTATAATCGCTGCCAACGTTGATAAAGTGTTGCTAAATTTGGCATCGGTGGTAAACTACCACTAAATTGTATGGGAGTCATCCCATCTTCTTCCCAAAGCTGTGCTGTCACTGTGGGAAAGCCGTATTGTAATTCTCCTTTACCCAGGTTTAATACTACTAGATGGGACATTTTATCAGCAAGATGAGGATGACTTTACTTGTTTTTCTCAGGTTGGTGAGAGTTAGTGTATTCTGATATTTATCTCACAAACAAGAGGTAATAGTCAAAATCTAACGAAATCGCAAATTAAACTACAAAATCCTCTGTCACCACAAAACTATCAACCTGAATTTGAACACTAAATTGCGTACCAGGGCGAATCTTGAAGCGTTTAATTTGAATCATATTATCTTGCTCACGGGATTCTACAGACTGAATCATTTCCCCTGTGGAAGAGAGTAATTTTAAGCTGAGATGGGATGGTAAAGATAACTCTTGATTAAGGGTACGTAGTTGAATCCGTATACCAATTCTCCCATCTGTTTCTGTATCTAATCCGAGGATTAAAAATGCTTCCCCCTGGGGCAAATTGAGAGATTTCACCCGTCTGATGGTTGTATCTTCCTGTTCTGTGGGTTGTCGCAAATTAAAGGCTAAATTTGTATTATTCCCCAGTAAATTTTCCAGAGATTGCCAACTTTCCTCAAAACTATTTTGTAACCACTGACTGAGATTTGCCGCAACTTTAGCGGGGGCAAAATTACCTAGGGATGGGTTAACAAATCCTCTTTGACGCATTTGATAAAGATTTGCTCGCCAATTATCATTAGTGATGATTCCTGCCCACAGGGACAATGGTAACTCTAAACGGGGTTGGATAATTTCTGGGTTTGCTAATCGTGACAATAAATTTTCCGCTTGGGTTGCGGTGACGGGGGAAAAATTAGCAACGGGTACACGGGTGACTTCTGCGGAATTGAGCTGATTGACTACCCACAACACAGTTAAATCGGAAATCATTTCCTGGGCATCAATACTGTAGCTTTTATCACTAGAGTTATAACTGCCAGTAGTTTTTAATTGTTGGTGAGTAGTGTATCCCCAAACTCCCATAGATAATTCTTCTGGATTGATTTGTACTGCCAAATAATAGTCTCCCACTAGTTCGGGAATATCCACCCATTCCTGGGGTACTCGGAATTCACTGATATCCATGGATTTATCAGGCACGAGTATGAGGCGTTTTTCACCCCAGGTAATAGCTGTGCCATTGACTACCGACCACAAACTGGGTAGTAATGTTTGATTTAACGATACTCTTGCTGGGGATTGTTGTTCTGTTTCTAACCAAGGGAGAAAGGTTTGGTAACAAATTTGATTGAGATACTGTTGCCATTGTCCCAGAACTGTGGGTTGGGATTGACTTTGCTGCCAGGATTGTGTTGCTAAATCTGGGGAGATGGGTAACTCTAGCTGGGTAGGGGTATCAAGTAGAAATGTCATGGGTTTATGGAGTTGGGGATGATGTTTGGTAATGCACCTGCAACCATTCCTCTAGTATGGTGCTGATATACTTAACCACGTCGGAAGTGATGGGAATATGCAAGGTTTCCTGACTCCAACGGGTCAAGATAAGTAATAATGATTCCCGTGCTTTGGATAATTTCCGGGAGACTGTGTATTGTTGGATAGCCAATTCCTTGGCAATTTGCTGTTGTGTTAAGCCTTTTTGGTAATAAAGTTGCAGTAATTGTTGGGCGCTAGTATCGAGTTGAGTAATGGCAGCTTGTAACACTTTGTTAATTTGTGCTTTCTGTGCTTGACGTGTGATTTCCTCTTCTCGTTCAATTAATTCTGTCAATAGGGGTTGTTGCAAAGCATCCACAAGTTCATCTTGTAATTGTCCTTCCTCCTGTCCTGGTTTGGGGGAATTGAGGGATGATACTGAGGGATATAAATATTTACGCACTTGAGTGCCGCATTCGATTAACCATTTTTCCAAGGTGGGGGCAGTTACTTCCGCTCCTGGGGATGTGAGTTGGAGACGCATACGGTTGTAATTGCTCGCGATCGCCATCCAAGTACTAGGTTCTGGTGCGGGAGTTTGCCGTAGGTTTGGGGATTTGCGTGGTAAATGGATGGTAGTCAAACAAGTCCAAGCTAGGACATACTGTTCTATAGTTGCGGGATTTAGTCCAGCATTTTCTAGGGATTCTGTCAAGCGTTTGCGGCTGACTTTCATTAATAAACCCCAGTGATTACAAAAATCAGCTTCGCGGTTTTGGCGTAAATAATCCCGAATAATATTACCAAAAGCTCTGCTTGCATAGGCTTTGAGGCTGAGATTGACATCGGGATCGCAACTTTTGAGAATTTTCGGTACAGAGGCGATCGCCACTTGAAAAAAATCTGATACCTTATCATGGGAATCTGGCAAGCGTGGCATTAAATTATGCACAGTCCAATAACAGGATTCTTGCAAATAAGCAGACATATGTCCTAGGGGAATTGCAGGTTGTGGGGATTTTTGCCAAGATTTGTGCCAATAAACTGCCCAAAAATCTTCCCCAGTTGCTTCCGGATATTGGTTAACACAGACTTTGATACTGCGGTGTAGTCTTGCATCGGTTGTCCAACCTGCAAAGCGATCATCTGTAAACTGTAAAAAGGTAGAAAAAAGTTCAGTGATATTTTGACGAGGACGCATAATTCCCAATTAATCTATTTTTGCTAAATTTCTCAAATGTCTGCCATAGGCTGATACTGTATTAGTTTTGAAGGTTTCCCCTACCAAGGATTGCCAATGAGAGTAAATCCTGCCCAATAATAGGGGTGTGATAACTGACGACTATCAAGATTGACTATTTCCTCTGGGAGAGAATTACTGCCACGAATTGCGGGATTATTTTTTAAGGTGACTCGCTGTTTAATCATGGCAACTTGACTTTGCCGTAATGCTTCTGCCTTCAGGGGGTGGGATTTCAATTGGCGGTAAAATTGAGTCATCAAAGCCAGAGTTCCGGCATCATCCACAGACCAAATACTGGCGATCGCTGCTTTTGCTCCTGATTGTACAGCTAATCCTGCAAAACCTAACTCCGCTTTTCCATCCAGAGCAGTACGACAAGCACTCAAAACTAATAGTTGTACCCTCGGCTTCCTATACAATTCTAAACTTTTCAACTGATCCAAACGCACCTGTCTATCCCAAAACTGGATGTAGGATGTATCCACCGCACCAGGAGATAATTCTGCATGGGTTGCCAAATGTACAATATCAAAGCGCTGACTTACCCTTTGCTTCTTCAAATTTTCTAAGGTAAATTCCTGATTTAGCAAAGATTTTCCCTGCCACGGGTTACTAGTAATACTCGATAATTCCACGGGAACCGCAGGTAAGGGTTCCTGCTTCTCAAATTCCGATGCTCCCATCGCTAACACTTGAGCTTGGGAAATATTTGTATTTTGATAATCGAGTAAATTAAAGGCAGGAATAATTCCCAAACTATATTTTTCAATTAAAAATCTTTTGCCATCATAGATTGCTGCCAAGGGAACAGTCCGCAATCCTCCCCCTAAACAGAATAGTAAATTGTTAATTTTTTGTGCTTGTAATGCCGATTCTAAGGGTTCAATAATCCATGTATATAACTGTCTGCCATCACTCAAATATTCCTGAGGTTTTGAATCAGAATTAACAATGTCAGTGCGGAATTTACGTACTACATCTGATAAAGCTTCCCTTTTTGCGGCGGTAATGCGCTTATGGATAGGCAGTTTATCAGGTGTGACTAATATTAATTCCAGATGATTCGCTGTTGGTACTGCATATATTAGGGCACTTTTTTTACCTGTTTTTTTGGCAATACCCTGAAGAATACGACGAATTCGTGGAACTTCCAAGACTTGATTAGAAGGTAATTTTCCCCGGACATATTCTTCGTATTGCTGCTTCCAACCTAATTCAACGTGTTTGACAGCTGCATTAATATCTTGTTTATCCAGAAACCCCTTCAGAACCTCTGGTTGTAGACGGGAAGTGGGGATAGTGTCAGATTTTCCTGGAGGAGAAACAGCTTGGAGTGGTTGCGGGGGAAAATTGAGACTCTCAACACCAACCAGTGACAAACTGAATGCGAAGAATAGGGAAAAAGCAAATCCCAAGAAAGCGAATAAGGTTAGCTTGATTTTGTTCATATATACTTAAGCACACTTTACGCCCTCCTTTCCAGATTACAAAAAATATTGTCTTTTCTCACCTCCAACCTGCATAAAAACAGAAAACGTAACGTGTAGTCGCCAACATTTGGGATTTGACGAAAATCGGTTGACAGAAAACCCGGATTTCTCCGCTTGTTTTGTAAAGAAAGCTCAAAATCTGCTGCTTGGTTGCAAAAATTACCTCTGATTCTCTGCTGATAGTTGAATAACTCAAATAAGTTAACTCAACAATCTTACCTGTGACTTGCATAAACGAAAAAACACCAACGTGTAAGTCAGTAGGAAGTTGAATAACTCAAATAAGTTAACTCAACAATCTTATCTGTGACTTGCATAAACGAAAAAATAGCAACGTGTAAGTCAGTAGCTCAAATACTCAAAAGTACCAAGAATTTTTCTAGAGATTTAATCATGATTCGTAGAATTGCATCCTTAGCAACTTTAGCAGTTGTTGCTTCTCCCTTAGTCACAATTGCCAATGCACCCGCTCAAGCTCAAACATTACCCAAAGCACCTGTACTATTAGCTCAAAGTGCAGAGATATCCGTTCCTGTAACAGTTAATAATATTTCTGCATTAGAGAGAAAGATTGCAGGTGGTCATAGCGCAAAAGTTCGGTATACAGTTGCTCCTTTGCAAGGTGGTTTAGCGCTGAAGAAAATCAAAATTACATTGAAAGTTACCCTCAGAGATAATAAAGTACAAACAGGTATTTATGAAACTTCTAGTCCCAAATTGAGTGACACAATAGAAGTGAAAGCTCCCGGTGCAGTACTGCGAGCAGACGAAGAAGTGAAAACTGTAGAAGCGAAGGTAGAAGCAACAGCAACTAGAGCTTTTAATGGATTTGTTCTTGGTAAAGTGAATAATCCTAATCAGTTAGGAAACATTATTCAAACTCCTGGAGACCCAACAAAATTTCCCCAGAAAGTAAGTATTGTTAAACTAGATAAGCTGGCAAGAGCAGTTGGTGGTGGTCACAGCATTGATGTTAATTACAGTATTAATAATAAGCCAAGTAATGTATCCATATCACAAGTACGAGTGAAGGCAACATTTATTTTGGGTGATAACTCTGTGCAAGAAAATACTGATGTCTTTAACAATCCCAAAGTATCAGATACCGTGAACGTAAAAGCTAGAGGTTCTGTTGGTAAAGATGGTGAAGTGAAAAGATTAGAGATTCAAGTAGCTGCTGATGGTACGCAAACTTTCCTAGGAAGTAATACTAAAACTGAGTCTGCTGCCGAAGCTGCATCTTAATGCATATTTCTAGAGTTCCGTTACTAGCTGACATCTGCGCGTGGTGTAGCTAGTTGATACCAAGTTGTGTTTTGTCGTAGTAGTTTCTGAATAACCAGATTGCTTATCCCTCTTTTGTTACTACGAGGAGAGAAAAATACTATCTCTACTCTGAAAACTAAACAAAATAATGAATTGTGCGGTCGCGTCTTAATTTTGTCATTTAAATTCCTTTATTGAAAAAAGACGTAAATATAATAATTTCGGATTATTCTTTCCCCAAGGTAACAAAAGAGGGCTTATACCATTTCACGAAAATAGTGAAACAGATACAAACCCTGAAAGTCTGACTAGATAAGACTTTCTTAATTACGAATTACGTTAGCGTTAGCTCTCCCGCAGGGAGCATTACGAATTACGAATTGGTATTACCTTCCGTCGCAATGAAAGTATAGAGACTACTACCTCTGACAGCAAATTAGTATGAAAAATCGGGGTAAGGGTAAAAAATATGTTTCGTCTTTTTCCTGGTGCTTTCCCCATCATCAACCAAAATCTATTTTGTTAAAGGTTTATTGTTAATTATGCATTCCTTATCTTTGTGGAAAAGAGTTTTTTTAATGGGGGCGGTCGCCGTTTCGGCGGAGCTTAGCTCTATCGCCATAACTCCCATCACCATAACTCCAGCTTATGCCCAAAATCTATTATTGTCTCAATCACAAATCTTACCGGGTAATGTCGTCCGTCCCGAAATCATCCCAGGAGCACTTAAAGTCTCTTCTCCCACAGTCATCCCTGAGAATCTGTATAAGGTAAAAGTTATTTACAGAATGAGTGTGAGAACTAATACCCGACTCAGAAAAGTGATTATTGTCGCCAATTTTCAATTCCCTAATGGTCAAACTCACAAAGTCACACGGGAACTTACCAATAACCCAGGAGCGCAGGGAATTACCGACATAATTCTACCAGGAGTCAGGGCTGAAGCGGGTATTATTCCACGGGTATCTGTTACGGCAGATGGGGAACTCGTCCGCCTCGGAAGATGATAGACTGCTGACAGGAGTGGGGTAAAGGGTAAGAAAATACTGCTTTTCATAGAAATATTTGGCGATCGCCAAAAACTAACTTTTAATCCATTGCACCCCAAATCACTCATTACTCCCATACAGACTTGATATATCCCGTCTCTACTAATTACTCATCACTCATTACTCATTACTCATTACTTATTACTCACTCATCAATTAACTTCCTTCTTGGGATACTTCACCCAGGAAGTTATTTCTATGTGTATCCTGACTATCTGAGGTTTCAGCTGTGATTTGTTCGGGTAATCCACGAATCCGATTCATCTGCATTAATGCATACTTCGCTGTTGCTTGTACCTCCGTATCCCTATCCTCTGCTGCATGACATAGCATCTGACTAATTTGCGCCATCATGTCATAAACACGAGTTAAGTCTCGGATAGCATTTTGTCGCACTTGGGGACTTTCGTCTTGCAGAGAAACAGCTAAAGCACGATTCATCGGTTTGAGTGTGCGAATACCTATTTCCGAAATCGCTGCCAAAATTAGACTACGCTGTTGTGAGTCCGTATGACTCAGTAAATCTACTAGGGGTTGAACTGCTCTAGAGTCTCCCTGTTGACCTAAATCCCAGATAGCTTTCCGTCGTAGGTTGGGATCATGACTTGATAAATCTCCGATGAGTTCATCAATAATATTGACTTTAACAAGATGAGATGTGGTTGCTGGTGGTAGCAGTTTGGTAGCTGTATTTAAGGTTTCCTCCGGTTTCTCCTCTGGTGTTTCCTCTAGAGGTGATGGGGTGAATGCTGCTTGCGTCTGCGGTTCTACTTCTGTTTCAGAAGCTTCTAACTCTGTTTGTGTCGTTTTGCCAAAGAATTTCACCAGATACAATAGTAAACCCGTACCACCAATCAGGGCGATCGCCAAAAAAGACCACCAGAAAAAATTACGTTTTCCAGACTGGGGTTTTGCTGAGGGCTGAGGGCTAGGGGTTGTAGCAGTTAATACAGTAGATTTTTTTGCCTCTACAGCGGCCTGTAAGGACTGCTGAGTTTTAGTGCCAGCAATTCCATCCTGTTGTAAACCCTGAGATTTCTGGAATTTTGCTACAGCTTGTTTAGTACTATCACTGTAGTTACCATCTACAGAACCACTGAAATAACCCAACTCCTTGAGGTTCTCTTGGAGATTGCTGACATCTTTACCTTTACCACCAGGTTTAAGTATTTTGGATTGACTCACCGTAGCTTGTGCAGTCAAGCTATTGTTAATCTTGCTTGCTTGAGCGGGATTGAAACTGAAGCAAGTCACACAAGTAAAAACCAGGATTGCAGAATGGCATAACCTCATATCGCACGTCGCAGCCAGAAGGTGTGATTTATATTATCGATACCACGATAACTCCAACTAAGAGATAATGTTAACTTTTCTCTCAAGGAAACGCCATTATACCCAATCTACTGAGTAAAATTGATTCTTGATAAATCTGTAAAATCCCTGAGATATGCGGAGATATCTGTATGTGGTAGCAAAATCAGGTTGTTCATTACTGGGAGATTCAAGAAAACAAAATTTTCACCAGAGTATGGCGATCGCGAGATTCATCCGGAATCATATTTGGAGCAATTGTAGTCTCCGATATCAATATCTGATGTTCATCTCGACTTTAATCTCTTGTATCAATACTTTTATCAATAAATCTCACCACGCTGTTTCCTCGGTGTGGTTTTATATTTTTTTGGGATATTTTTATTTACCTTGGGGCTGAATCTTGCAACCTATCAACTAATTGTAGAATATTCTTCTCTATCTGCTTCAGTGCTAAGGGTGGTAGTGTGATATGGGCATCATGTACCAACCAATAGTCAATCTGATTTACCCATTCAGGGAATCTTTCTATCATTAATGGTCGATGTTCTTCTTCATCTAAGGCGATCGCTAGATTTGCAGTCTGAAAATCTTCTTCCTGTACCTGTTGGGGATAACGTTCCTCTGGGGTAATACTTATACCTCTGAGCTTTAATTCTAGTAATGCATACCGAGAAATTGCCCCCACATTATTGATTCCCCTCTCCAAGGCTAAAGCACGGGAATCCGCTCGCCAATTGAGTTCATGTTGAGCCGCAAAATGATTGAACAGATGCTCAGAAAAGCGACTGCGGTAGTAATTACCAGTACAGAGAAACAGAATTTTCTGCATATTTTCTCAGGAAAGACGGATTTAAGATACATCCAGATATACTTCAGTTTGGTACAGCAATAAAAGTCAAGAGTGTTACACTTGCAACTTACTCCTGGTGTGAATTAGAAACGTCTGTTATCCCATAAGCATTTCAAGGCTTAATTCACTACTCCCTACTCACTACTCATTACTCATTACTCCCTACTCAGCACTCCCTACTCCCTACTCATCTCCTGTGTATTTCTCTGTCAATTGGGGAAATATATCAAAAGCGATGAGTTTGAGGAGGATTTTTTCATGTTGAAAGTTGCCATCGGTCACAGCAATGACCCAGATTCGGATACAGCGATCGCAGAAATTCTAGAGGAATGCCATGTGCAACTATCAGGCGATCGCCCCAAAGCTGGTATTCTCTTCGCAGCACCAGATTTTGAACATGATTTGATTTTAAATAAAATTAATCAACGGTTTCCCGGCATTCAACTCATTGGTTGCACCTCGGATGGTGAAATTTCCTCAGTATTGGACTTTCAACAAGATTCCCTGAGTCTTATTCTATTTTGCTCTGACGATGTGGAATTTTACGCTACGGTAGGTCGTAATCTCTCCAAGAACCCTTGCTCTATTGCCAAGGAAACTGGGATTCTAGCCAAATCAAACATAAAATCTGAGCCGCAACTTTGCATTGCAGTCCCAGAAAGTCTTACCGTCAGTGGGGTAGAAATTTTAAATGGTCTGAAACAGGGGTTAGGGAGTCAGATTCCAATCATCGGTGGTACAGCTGGTGATCAATGGCAGTTTCAAGCAACATACCAGTTTTTTGGTAACGAAGTTCTTCAGGATTCTCTACCAATTCTGCTGCTATCTGGAAACCTCCATTGGGGTTATGGTGCATCTTCGGGATGGACACCCATTGGTACAAAAGGTATGGTGACAAAAGTCCATGGCAATGTGCTTTACGAAGTGGATGGACAACCTGCCTTAAATTTCTTCCAGAATTATTTAGGAAACATGCGTCCTTCTCCAGAATACCGACTGGCAGTATTTGAATCCGGTGGAGAAAATTGGTATATGCGGATATCTAATGGCAGTTACGATGGGGAAATGGGAAGTATTACCTTCTTTGCTGATATTCCGGAAGCAGCAGAAGTCCAGGTAGTTTCTGCGAATCGAGATGAGATTGTCAGTTCAGCTCAAACCTCAGCCAAAATAGCCTTAGAAAATTACACTGGTGAACACCCAGCAGTTGCCCTATTTTTCTCCTGTACAGGACGGATGCGAGTTTTAGGAACACGTACCAAAGAAGAATTCCAGGTTGTGAAACAAATTCTTCCCCCAGACATTCCCTGTTGTGGATTCTATACCTATGGAGAGATCACACCTTTACAACCAAAAAGTGAGTCGCAGTTCCATAACGAAACCTTTGTCACCTTGGTTTTAGGTGTGGAGTAAAGATTCCCCTCTAGCTGGGACTAAAAATTTATTATCCTCTAATACCAATTCGTAATGCTTCGCTCCCCAAGGAGCTGAGTTGCAAAGCGACACGCTACGCTAACGTAATTAAAAAAAATCCCGTTTTTACAAGGATTTTAGAGCTTAGATATGTTTCAGGATTTTCGTGAAATGGTATAAGGAATAGGTATTGTGGAGCAAGAGGAAATTAATCGATTAGTAAAAGCCAATCGTGTACTTGAAAAAAAATTGGCTCGTTCTGAATCTTTGCGACTGCATTTGGAAGAAGAACACGAAACTCAGAAACAGCGTCTGTATGAAGTTATTGAAGATTTAGAGCTATCGATTCAGGAATCTCGCAAAGCTCAAATGCGGTTGGTGCAAAACGAGAAAATGTCAGCTTTGGGTGTTTTGGTGGCTGGCATTGCCCATGAAATCAATAATCCTGTAAATTTTATTTATGGGAATATTAAATATATTACTAACTACACTGAGGATATTCTCAAACTGCTTTATTTATATCAGCAGCATTTTCAAGGAAAACTGCCAGCTATTACTCACCTAGAGCAGGATATTGACCTGGATTTTATTAGTGATGACCTTCCTAGAGTTGTAGAATCTATGACTATGGGAGCAGAAAGGATAAAACAAATTGTCCTCTCCCTGCGTAATTTCTCACGGATGGATGAGGCTGAATTTAAAACAGTAGATTTGCATGAGGGATTGGAAAGTACCTTAGTGATTCTTGGTCATCGACTCAAGACAAACGGGGATATTCCAGAAATTAAAATTATTAAAGATTACAGTGCATTACCTGCGGTTGAGTGTTATGCAGGACAACTGAATCAGGTATTTATGAATATTTTAGCCAATGCTATTGATGCGCTACGGGAGAAGGGTCATAGAGAACCTTGGATTGCGATCGCCACTAGTGTGCAGAACAATCGCGTCCGTATCCAATTTCGAGATAATGGAGTTGGGATTCCCCCGGCGATCGCGGAGCGAATTTTTGACCCCTTTTTTACCACCAAACCTGTGGGACAGGGGACGGGGATGGGGATGTCTATTAGTTATCAAATCATCACACAAAAACATGGAGGTGAGATATTTTTTGTCTCTACTCCAGGAGTAGGAACCGAATTTACCCTGGAGTTACCTATTCAGCAAACTGAGAAACTTCCAAACCTATCCCCTCTAATTTCTAGCAATCAACATCAGCTTTAAATTTTCCCATCATCAAACCTATTCTGGTAAAGCTTCTGCTTCCGACTTTCTCACAGACACAGTCGCGGGATGAAGATGGGGTGCTTCAGCAGTTACTTCCGCAACTCTTACCTGTGGTTTATCTGATGCTAAGTTATCCCGTTGATTAATTAAATAGATACTAATGAGAGTTAAACCTACTCCCATCCATTGCACGGTGCTAAGGGTTTCATGGAGCAGCAAATTACCAAAAACTAGGGCAAAAACTGGTGTCAGAAAAGTCAGAGAACTGAGACTGGTTAAGCTGCCACTGGACGCAAAATAGAAAAATAAAGCGTAGGCGATCGCGCTCCCAAAAACTGTGGCATAGGCTAAAGCTACCCAATCATGAGTGACTAAATTTACCCATTGCTGGGACTCCATCACCCCAGAAATACCCCACAAAGGCAAGCCACCAATAATCATATGCCAGCCCGTAGCCGTTACTGGGTCAGCATAACGACAGACAAAACGGATAATCACTGTTCCTAACGCCATACTTAAAGCAGCTAGTAACATCAGCCACTCACCACTTGACCAAAGCGTTTGAAGAGAGAAATTACTAGCCACTGCTAGGGGAGAAGTCTCTGGGGAAAATAACCCTAAAATCAAATCGTCAGGTAAGCCAATTAAACTAATCCCTGAAACCCCCAAAGCTAAACCTAACCATCCCCACAAGCCGATTTTATCTTGAAACAACCAAGCAGACATCAAAGCCACTGCCAGAGGTTGGGAGTCAATCATCACCGAGCCTAAACCCGCTCCTGTTCTCATCAACCCCTCTGCCAAAAAACCCTGAAACAATGCTCCATCCACCAAGGCAAAAAGACTAATCCATAACCACGCCAACCATCCCCTAGGTTGGGGTCTACCCATGAATGCCGATGCCATTAAAATTAACATCCCTGCCGGCACTAAACGAATCCCCGCCATAAATAGGGGTGTTGTATGGGGTATAACTCCTTTCATTGCTACCATTGCCGTTCCCCAAAGGAAAAATGGCGCAATTAATAGCAATGGAGCCAGGGGAAGCTTAGATGCACTAGCTTTCAACTGCATGGGATTACGGACGTTTTAACAAACGTGAGAATTGTTTTACCTAATTTTACCGAATTATTTCGTTTTGTGAAGGCAAAAATACTCATGTTCTTCTGGGTTGGGTGTTATGGCAGTGAACAGAGAACAGTGAACTAGACATCTTCTAAAATGAGTAAAGACGTTCCGGCGGAACGTCTCTACCAAAGGTTTCGGGTAATGCATGATTAAATTCGGTCGATGTCTATTGTCCGACGAACTGGACTTGCACACCATCGTTATCGTAGCCTGAGGGGGCTGGTTGAATTTGGATAATATTCGGCGATCGCCCCGGTTGAGTTTCACTGTCTCCTAGCTGCCACTTTTCCTCTGTCTTGCCAGTGATATTTTCTGGATTTTTTTGGAAGAAAAACTGGGAAAAGTCACCTTCAGAGCTTCTCTTATTGATACCGTTTAACGATTCGCCGGACAAAGTATAGTTATTAACTGAATTTCCTGGTGCCTCTTGGGCATTCACTGCGGTAGATAGAGTTGTAGTGACTGCCATTATCCCCAAGATAGACAGATACTTACTGATCATTTTCATCACCCTGTTGCTATTGGGTCCCTTGACCAATATTATAGAAGCCATTTCAGAGCTTGGTCAAAGATTATAGTCAGGGGAAAAATAGTCTACGGTGTGGATTTTTGTGCCGCTAGGTGAGCAATTTGAGTCCGAGCATTGGCGATCGCCTCTGTTAAACCTTCCCCTCCGATTTCTTCGTTTTCCATTTCTACCAATGAAATATCGGTAATACCAATAAAACTGAAAAGTTTTTCTAGATAAGGGGTTTGAAAATTCCACAGTTCGTATTGTCCACCCATGCTAAAGCCAGAACCCCCCCGTGCAGCGATAATAAACATTTTTTTCCCTAACACAAGCGGTTTATAAGGGTTAGTGGAATCTTCTGGTGTAAAGGCAAAGGTTCGACCAATCCGCACAATGTGGTCAATATAAGCCTTGAGGGCACTGGGAATGCTGAAATTATACATGGGAGTGCCAATAACATAAATATCGGCAGCAAGGAATTCATCTACTAATTGATCACTAAGTTGAATCGCTTCCTTGAGTTCTGGTGTCAGCTGTTCTGGTGGGGAATATGCAGCAGCAATCCAAGCTTCATCGATATGGGGAAGGGGATTTCTACCCACATCTCGATAGGTGACTGTATCGTGAGGATGATTTGTTTTCCAAGTCTCAACGAATTCCCCTGAAAGTCTGCGGGAATGAGAGCGCTGACTGCGGGGACTAGCATCGATGTGTAGTAAATTTGCCATGGATAATTGCCAAATTTCTTGCAAATTGCTGACTATCCCAGCTTAAAAAAATCCCTCATCCCTAGCTATCACAATCCTGTGGTAATTTTACAATCTTGCGGATAAATTGGCAAATTTTTTCCTAGGAGCAATCTAGGAAAGTCAATAAAATAAGAGTGAGAAATAAGTGGGGGAGATGCATGGATTTAGCTAGAGCAACGCCACAAACTACCAACCTATCTAGTAAAAATCGCGGTTGGGAAAATATTCTAGTTGAGCAACACCAACATCCTCCTGGTGAAGCAAGTTGCCATTATCCCCATGAACACACAATTTATTTGTCCCTCGCATCCCGTCCCGTTGTCTTGCAGCACACCCAAGCAGGGAAGACTTACAAGGGATTATATGGCAAGGGTGATATTTCGATTTCACCTGTGGATGTGCCTTTTTCCTGTCGTTGGGATGCTGACGATCGCTTCTTACAAATCTGCATCTCTGCAACTTTTATGGATAGTGTTGCCAAGGAAAATATTGATCGCGATCGCCTGGAATTAATCCCCCAATTTCGCACACGGGATTCTCAAATTGAAGCAATTGGGATGATGTTGCTGACTGAACTGCAACAGGAAAATATGGGTTCAAGTTTGTATGTCGAATCCTTGACAAATCTGCTGGCAGTGCATTTGCTCAGACAATACACAACTTTCAAGGTGAATCTGGGAACTTATACCGGTGGATTGCCTCAAAACCAGATGATGCAAGTATTGGAATATATCGATTCATCTCTGCATGAAGATATTAAGCTGGCAGATTTAGCTGCATTGTTGGATATGAGCCAATTTCATTTTAGCCATCTGTTTAAACAGTCAATGGGAATTGCTCCCTACCAATACTTGCTTCAACAACGCATAGAACGGGCAAAACTGTTACTCAAACAAAGCGATCGCTCGATTATAGAAATTGCTTTCGATTGTGGATTTAGCAGCCACAGTCATTTAAGTAAACAGTTTCGCCAGTGGACGGGAATGACACCAAAGGCTTATCGAGTCAATTAAATAACTATAACCCTTATGGTATGTAATGACCTTGCTCCGCAATGACAAATCATTCCTAAAATCAGCAATACCACAAATTCAATACACAACAACTTAAGTAGAACGGCTTAAATAATTCACGCTATGTCATTGCGAATGAAACGTTCGCGTAGCGTGTCGCTTTGCGACTCAGTGGAATGAAGCAATCGCAACGGTTTTGACGATTTTACAATCTGTTACATAGTTAGGTTTATTCTCACCGACTTACTTATTGCTTACAGAATAGTTCAACTCTGCGTTTTTCTAATTCTTCAGGTGAAACATTTTCCTGATGAGTTGCAATCCACCACAAACCTCCAGCAGGATCTTTCACCAGCGCAGCGCGATCGCCATAGAACTCGTCTTTGGGTTCCATAACCGAGATTGCACCTGCTCCAATTGCACGCTCATACATTACGTCAGCATTTTCAACATATAGGTGAATCATGCTGGGAATTGCCTGGAAATCCTCCCTTGCTTCACTCATCATGACGAATGAGTCACCAATTTTCAGCTCCGCGTGCATAATCGAGCCATCTGGATGCATGACACGATAAACTTCCGTAGCTGCAAATCCCTGCTTGAGAAACTCGATGAGGCTCTCTGTCCCTTCTACAATCAGGTAGGGCGTAACGGTATGATATCCTTCTGGAATTGCTTGAACTGACATCATTTTCACCTCCGACTAGCTAGAACATTTGTATTATAGTTCAAAGTAACTAGTTTGATGACAATCTTAAAAATCTGTATCAATAGTTGCGCAAAGGCAGGGTGCAATACTAATTCGCAATGCCTAGCGGAGCGAAGAGCTACACTAAGCTCATATATATGCTTTTGAGAAAGCGCTGGAATTACTCGATACAATTCTGGGTGTCGTACGTCTCCTCGTCCCAGTGTTTGATTCTGATTATCAAATAAAGTGCGTAAGTCCTATATATAGTCAATGCATAAACATATAAATAACTATGGGTTAACTAGGTAAACCTATTAATAAATAATTCAGCATAATACATACAGTATAGGAGTAGGGGGAAAGATAATTTGCCGATTTCTACATACAACAAGTTATATTGCAAGTTATTGCGGACATGATATCACTTCATTACTCAATCAATACTTTCAACGGTGTTTAACTAGAGGTAGAAGTTAAGCATTTGTAATTTAGGGATATGAATTGAGGATAAGCGTATTGAATAGTACATTCAATACTTCACTCTAGCTGGAAGCACTGGTGTAAAAACGCAGGGCAAAACGCCAGAACCAAATAGAAACTAGAAATAATCCCAAAGCGAGAAAACCTGAGCTAAGTAGCCAATTTAATTGACTTCTACCTAACATCACCTCTGCGGGGATTGTGGTTAAAAAAGCGACAGGAACAATAAAGGTAAAAAAGAAACGATATGCTACGGGATAGGCAATCATGGGATACCTGCCTGCTTCTAATAAACCCCGTAAAACTTCAGTCACATTGTAGATTTTGACAAACCAAATACTTGTGGCTCCGAGGATAAACCATAAGCTATACAGCATAACGAAGCCGAAAAATAAAGGTATGATGCTGAGAAAATAATCGCTGGTTTGTAAACCTAATCTTGTGCCGGCGTAGCTAATTAATAGACAGCCAAAAAATAAATCTGGTAGTCCCCAGGGGGAGAAGGTGTGAGTCGAAAGCCAAAATTGACTGGGGATGGGTTTGAGGAGAACAAAATCCAGGGTTCCTTGCTGTACCTGACTGACAATACGGTTGAGGTTGGGTGCAAGAAATGTGGCAGAGAATCCTTGCAGTAAGGTGAAAATACCTAAAACTATGAGAGCGGCTTCCCAAGACCAACCACTGAATCTGTATCCTTTGTTGTAGAAGAGGAAGAGTCCAAATAAGCTGCCTGCAAGGTTACCAATGCTACTGAGAGCAGCTAGAAGAAAATTGATGCGGTACTCCATTTCAGCAGCGATCGCTGTACTCCAAAATAGTCCGATTAATCTGAGGTATTTTGACATAGGAGGAAAAATTGTGAGATTATTCAAGAGTCTCGCCATGGCGATCGCCAGTGAATTACTTCATCAGCAGAGCAATTTGCTTACCACTTTCATCTACCACAGTTAAAGGTAATTTGTTTTGTTTTTCTTTCCTGGGTAAATTGATAATTTGTACACCCTTACCCACGGGTTTAACTACCATAATATAACGATTATTTTGCCACTGAATCTTTGTCACTCTGTGCAGTAGGATATACACCCTAGCTATTTTTCCAGAGTTAATTTCCACAACTGATTTATCACAGGTAGAGCGACGCACCGGGTTAGGTTTTTTCCATAATCCAGAAAAGTTGTTGATGTCAAAAGTGCCACTACCACCGGGATAGGTAGTAAAGGCGAAAATATTATGTTTCCAATAATCTCCACCTAGTTGATTGATTTTATCTTGGGAGTAGCGGTTGGAGAGTTGCTGAAGGTGTTGTTTTTGTTCCTTTGCTGAGGGACGTACCCAAGTTTGGGATTCTCCACAAACATTAAACTTAATTTCACTAGAAGCGGTATTTGCTAGGGAACCTGGAACTAGTACCAAATTCTGACTAGCAATCATTAGGGATAGGGAATAAAAGCTGGTTTTCTGGCTAAGGAGATAATTGCACATATCAGGGAAACTTAATCTTCAACTGATTCAGGATTATTGAAGAATAGTAACCTAATTGCCAGAATTGCAAAACCCACAGCAGCGATCGCCTTTAAAATCCTAGTTGGTAATACCTCTGCTACTGCTCCTCCCGCGATCGCCCCTAGTAAACTTGTTAATAACAATGCTCCTGCTGTACCAAAGAATACCGCACGGGTGGACTGACCGCGACCTGAAAGGGCGATCGCCGCTAATTGACTTTTATCACCTAATTCCGATAAAAATACTGTGATAAAGCTGATTCCTAATAAATGCCAGTTCATATATGGGGAATGGGTAAGGGAAATTATAAGTAATGAGTGATGAGTAGTGAATTCAGTCTTGAAACCCTTATAGGATAAGAGGCGTTTCTAATTCACATCAGGTGTAAATTATTAACCGAAAATCACATCTCCAAATAGCATCACGGAGATAATTAGTAACATAATCCCGGCTGCTGTCTCCACGGTTTTCGGTGCTAGACGAGTCGATATCCAGCTACCTAACAATACACCCAGAAGGCTTGTAGTGATTAATGCTGCTCCAGAGCCTAGAAAAACTACCCAAGGCTGATGGGATTCTGCGCTCATTAACAGAGTTGATAATTGGGTTTTATCACCGATTTCCGCTAAAAATATGGTGACAAAAGTTGTCGCAAAGGTGACAATTACAGGCTCTCGCTTTGGTAAAGTTGTAGTCACAGTTGGCAGTTCACCATGGGCGAGAGAGCTACGCTCCGCCGAAGCGGCGAACGCAGTTTCCCCAGATTCTTCGGTTGCAATAAAATTTACAGGTGCGGTGTCAAGTTTCACAATCTTCAGAGACATTTTTCATATTTCTTTCATTTTCTCTGATGAACACCACAAAAAGCAAGAGGTTTCGGCGACACCGTATCACCAACGGTCAAGAATTAACTCCCGAACCAAGCAAGGGAAGCTTTTGGCGGGAGTTGGGGCAAAAATTCTTAATTCTCGGCTTTTACTGTGTTTTTCAATAGAAAAGCTTTAAACCACTAGTACCGGGTGACTAAAATAAACCACCTATTCCAAATTTCTGAAACACTTGCAGCAAAGTAATTACGTTAGCGTCGCTCTCCCGCAGGAGGCATTACGAATTACGAATTACGAATTACGAATTACGAATTACGAATTACGAATTACGAATTACGCATAGCGGTACTAGCTTTCTTGGGGTATAAACTTTAAGGAAACCCCATTCATACAATAGCGTAGACCAGTGGGAGCCGGACCATCGTTAAAAACGTGTCCTAGGTGTCCTCCACAGCGATCGCAATGTACTTCTACCCTTTTCATAAAAAATGATTTGTCAACGGATGTCCCCACTTTCCCCTCGATGGGAGCATAAAAACTGGGCCATCCTGTACCACTATTAAATTTAGTCTCCGATGTAAACAGAGGTGAACCACACCCCGCACAGACGTAAGTTCCAGGGGCATAATTTTTGTCTAGGGGACTAGTACCAGCACGCTCTGTACCATGTTGCCGTAAAACACGAAACTGCTCTGGTGTCAGAATTGTTTGCCATTCTGCGTCTGTTTTTGTGATTTCGTATTCTTTGTTGACTTTTGCCATAACCTGTGTATTCCCACGGACGTAACGTAATAACCAAAATGCACCGATACTTGCAGCGATCAATTTGAGAAAGTCTCGCTTTTTCATTTGTCTTTATTCTTTGCACAACAGAGTTGCACAACTTATTGTAAATTTACCATTTAATAAACTTCATCATGACTGCCAATATCAATCAATAAAATCACCATTTCTAACAATTTCTCATCCTCCGACAAATTAAAGATAATTCTACAATCATAAGTAACAGAGCAAGACCACAATTTCGCTAATTTTGCTGTCAATTTATGAGACTTCAAAGACGGTGTAAATGGGTCATCTCCTCAAAGCCTTAATACATTAATAATTTGATTTGTTAATTGTGGGTTTTTCTTTGTAAACTTCCTAAAAGACCGATTAAATCAACTACTTCAGACAACTTCCATCGTCATCTCATCGTAAATCAGCGATCAAATCATCAACGCTACCTCTATGTGCTGTCCCATCATTAAAAGCCTGCACTACTTCTTGAGAATTAGCCAAAATTTCAACCCACCGATTCTCAATTCTTTGCTGCCGAAGAAACTAAAATAAATACTCTCTCTTCTGTGGGCAAACTTTCAATAGAATTAATAATTTTTTGTAAAGTCATCATAGAACCTTCCAAATTAACTAACTTTACTAACTCTATTTTAATCTCTCAATCCCAAGCCTCCAACTGAAAAAGTGATCAAGTCTAGCTACCATTGTAACAGAATTTTAAGAAAAAATAATTTTTATTACCTAATGCTAAGTTGCTGTTACAGGTAGTAGTCTCTATACTGTTATTGCGACGGTTGGGAAGCAATCTCACTATGACAACTCACCACTAAATGACAGTATGGTTGAGAGTTGTGAGTTTGCCGTGATTCACAGATGAGAATTTGATAAAAATTACTGCTCATATCACAATACGGTTCAGTGAATGAGATTTATACCGATTCAAAAAATGTTTACGACAGATACCCCACCTGCCCTATCGGGCACCCTCCCCGAAATCGGGCTACCCATTAGTCACATTTTTCTTAACAATTCTGAAACCCTTGCTCTGTAAACCACAAACTTTTGGAAATGAACGGCATGATAAAGGTTTCATCCTTCGTGAACCAGGAGTATTCACCATTGCTTTAAGAGTGATGTCTACGACGGGCTACGCCTACGCTATAGGCAATGTTAGTGACATCGCCTGAAATGCTCACTAATAGTTTATTTTCTTGTATGCTTATATTGAACTGAAATGTTTGCTTGACAAGGTTTACAAAAAACTTTTTGGTTTAGTGAGATTATTTAAGTCGTAAAACAAGAGGCTATGATATTGCAAAGCCTATTAACGCTGACAATAATTTGTCACCAATCAATCAAGAAGGATATTGAGTCTCCGAAGACAACAAATTGTCACCAGCGACAATAATGTGTCACCGACGACAAATAATTAGTCACTGTACAACAACACTTCCAGCTTTAAGTTTGATTTATCTTGGTAGTGGGCAGGAGGAGAATCGAACTCCTATGACCGCAAGGTCGCCACATTTTGAGTGTGGTGCGTCTACCAGTTTCGCCACCCGCCCTTATTTGCAACTTTATCATCATAGCATATTTTGTGATTTTGCAACAACTTTTGATATTCTTTCCCAGATGCCCATTGGTCAATTTCCCTGGCACGGAGAACGGGGACAGGGTGAGTGAGTTGGGCAGTACGGGCAACTTTCAGCATCTCACCCATTTCCGTTTTGCTGATATCATCGTAGGCACGGGCTTGGGCGATGAAAGCGTCAAGATTCAGTTGGGGAGAGAGGTTAGGGGAACCACCAGCTAATTTCATCAGCACGGACATCATAATTTTTGGGTTTTGGGTAGCCAACAAAGCAGCGCGATCGCAGGTAAATTCTGCACAACGCACCCACTCCAAAAGTTGTGATTGAATACTTTGAGCTAGTATTGCACCGACTGTGGGGACTGTCGCAGCAGCGAGAATCAAGATATTGACAGGGGTAAGATAGACGCTGTGATCACATTTTAAATGTCCCAACTCGTGGGCAATCACCCCTTGGATTTCCTCTGGTGTGAGAATATCAATTAAGGATGTGTGGATGACGATAAAGGGTTGTTTCCCACGCATGGCAAAGGTGTAAGCATTGGGAGCCGGATGTTGTCTGACATATAATTGGGGTGGCTCCATATCTAAAATTTGGCAAGCTTCTAGAAGTAGGGCGTGTAAATGGGGTAGTTGTTTTTCTCCCACCAAAATACTCGAAGCAATATTTTCCACATAGAAAACCTGTTCGGCAACCGGTCCGAGGAGGTTTCGCACCAACATATCAATCCCTGGGATTTGTTTAAGTGCTTGAGTTGCCTCTAAGTCTAAAGGATGACGGAAGGAGTCAGCTTTGAGACCAATTAATTGAGTCTTGGAAAAAGACATGGGGAAAATAGAAAATAGGTGGTAAGAAACAAGCTGATACTATTCTAGATTTTACCTGGGAGATTTTGGTATGAGGGCAGGAAATAATCTAAACGAACAGAAAAAGATGCCAGTTCTTACTTTTTAAGTAGCCCGGTGGAATTAAATATAAGATGGGAGTCGGTTTGGTTGAAGTATGAAATCTAACGCCCCCATCAGTGACGCTACCGCAAACCCATTCTACAAACAATTTTGCCTAACTCCTTACTCCTTCCCAAAACAAAGGGGACAAGGAAGAATAGTCCTCCTTGTCCTCTTCGTTGCTTAATTAAGTATTAGTAGTTAATCCCTAGTAGTTGTTGTAACATCTGCTGTTACTGGGGAATTAGTTGAAGGTACTTCCTTTTCTAGTTCCGTTGCTGGGACGCGGAGAATTTTTGCTCCCAGTTGTTGCAACTTAATATCGAGGCGATCGTAACCCCGATCCAAGAACTGAAGACCTTTAACAAGGGTTTCACCTTCTGCCGCTAATCCGGCAATCACGAGGGCAGCAGTTGCCCGTAAATCAGTACCTAGGACGGGGGCACCGGAGAGCATGGGAACACCACGGACAAAGGCAGTATTACCTTTAACACGAATATCCGCACCGAGACGATTTAATTCCGAAGCATGACGCAGACGGTTTTCAAATACAGACTCGTTGATTAAGCTATCCCCTTCTGCTAAGGCAAGTAATGCCATGAAGGGTGCTTGCATATCTGTGGGGAAACCAGGATGGGGTAAGGTTTCAATATCTGCGGCAATTAATTTGTCAGCCGGAAGCACACGCAGGCGATCGCTGGCATCTTCGACTACAGTGACACCAATCTCTCGCAGTTTGGCAATGATGGGTAGGAGGTGTTCGGGAGCTACTGGGGAAATGCTAATTTCTGAGCGAGTAATTGCTCCAGCCACTAGAAATGTACCAGCTTCAATGCGGTCAGGAATGATGGAGTAGTCAACAGAGTGTAATTCTGGTACACCGTTGATCACAATTGTACTAGTACCTGCCCCTTGAATCTTCGCACCCATGGCAATGCAAAAATTGGCTAAATCTGTCACCTCTGGCTCACGGGCAGCATTTTCAATGATTGTTTCCCCATCCGCTAGGGTTGCCGCCATCATCAAGGTTTCTGTAGCTCCGACACTGGGAATATCTAAGTATATTTTTGCCCCTTTTAAGCGGCGATCGCTCCCAGGAACATAGGCATTACAAATACCATGTTCAATTTGCACCTCTGCTCCCATGGCTTGCAGTCCCCTAACGTGCAAGTCTACGGGTCTGGCTCCGATAGCACAACCTCCTGGTAGAGGCATCTGAGCAACTCCTAAACGCGCCAAAATTGCCCCAATGGCAAAAAAACTGGCTCGCAATTGGGTGACCAACTCATAGGGAGCTTTGGAAGTAGTAATATTTCTGGCATTAATGTCTAAAATATCACCATCTTGCTGAAAACCTACTCCTAGGGCTGATAGCACTTGCCCCATACGTGTGACATCAGCTAAGAATGGTACGTTACGAATACGACAATCACCGGAACAAAGTAAAGCCCCAGCCATAATCACTAGTGCGGAATTTTTGGCTCCGCTGACTCGCACATCACCTTGCAAACGCCGCCCACCCCAAATTTGCAAGACTGAGGAGTCTGCAATCGGGGAGATATTAGCATCTGGTAAGCTGCTGGAAGAATTGATAAGCCTACCCTCCAAAATGAACAAACAATTTTATAACCCGGATGTTGGTTTTGATTCTACAAGAAATAATTAATTTGTTTACATTATTGCATCACATATGTGTTTGATTATGCTTGGGATAAAATTATCTTGAGGAATAAAAAACGCCCTGAGTTGATTCTCTTGACAGTTGGGAAAGATTAAGTAATAATCAGAAATTGTCGATATGCCATGATGCAAGCGGAACTGGCGGAATTGGCAGACGCGCTAGATTCAGGTTCTAGTGCCGCAAGGCTTCCGGGTTCAAGTCCCGGGTTCCGCATTCAATTGTACAAGGTGGGAAGTTTTGATTAACCCCATCAATGGGTGTGTTGTGCTATGTTGACTAGTTTGCAAAATCCCCTGGTGAAACAAATTCGGAAACTGCACTCTGCCAAGGAGAGACGCAAACAGGAATTATGTTTGTTGGAGGGTACGCACTTGTTAGAGGAAGCTTGTGCGGTAAATTACCCTTTGGTGACTGTGTGCTGTACTGCCGATTGGCAAGCTACCCACGGGGAATTGTGGGAAATGGTGTGTCAAAGGTGCGATCGCTCGGAAATTGTCAGCCCAGAGGTAATGAGTGCGATCGCCACAACTGTGCAACCAGATGGGGTGGTGGCAACGGCACAACGGAGCGATAGAGTTGGGCAGATTGATTTTACCGGATTATTATTGGCGGTGGAAACCCTCCAAGACCCTGGAAACCTCGGTACTATGATTCGCACAGCCGCCGCTGCCGGGGCATCGGGATTATATTTGAGTGATGATTGTGTTGATTTAGACAACCCTAAAGTGTTGAGAGCATCGGCAGGACAATGGTTTCGTTTACCGATGGCTGTTAGCGAAGATTTAAAAGTTACAATTAACCAGGCAAAAACCGCAGGGATGCAGGTGGTAGGAACTTTGCCCAGTGCGGAATTAACCTATTGGCAAATCGATTGGCGTAAACCCAGTGTAATTTTACTAGGTAATGAGGGCGCGGGTTTATCTGCCGAGCTAGCTGCAATGGCTGATGTGAGTGTGAAAATTCCCCTATCTCCAGGGGTAGAATCCTTAAATGTGGCGATCGCCGCAGCATTATTGTTATACGAAGCTCAAAGACAAAATGGAGAATTTTCTCCCCCATGAGGCAGAAGTCTCAACATCACATCTCGGCAGATTTTAACCGAATTTCCTTCACCTTTAAGCCTTCCCCATCCCTTGGGAAAGCTATATGATGTATGGTTGAGCTAGGGGGGATAATGGAAAAGCACGCAGAACAACCAAGCCACTCTCAAAAGAAACCCGGATGGAGTTTGGACGCTAGAGACGTGGAATTTATCAAGTCTTTGATGCCAATTTGGGGCTTTTTGTATGACTATTATTTCCGGGTGAAAACCAGTGGTTGGGAAAATGTGCCCACGAATGAAAAAGTTTTATTTGTTGGTTCCCATAACGGTGGTTTGGCTTCACCTGATATGCAGATGATGATGTATGACTGGTTTCGTCGGTTTGGAGTGGAACGTCCAGTTTATGGTTTAATGCACCCGAAAGTTGCTGAAGTTTCACCTGAAGTCGCCGAGCTAGCTGCCAAAGTTGGGGCTATTACTGCTCACCCTAAGATGGCGATCGCGGCTTTTCGTTCTGGTGCTAGTGTACTAGTCTACCCTGGCGGCATTCAAGATGTTTTTCGCCTCCACAGCCTACGTGATAAAATATACTTTCATAATCGTCATGCTTTTATCAAGCTAGCCCTACGAGAGCAAGTACCCATAGTTCCTGCCATATCTTGGGGCGCTCATGATACCCTGATTGTCCTGGCAGACTTACATAAAATAATACAAAAAATCCACTCTCTAGGCATCCCTTGGTTATTTAATGTTGACCCGGAAGTATTCCCGGTATATTTGGGGCTACCCTGGGGTATTGGCATCGGTCCCTTACCGAATATACCTTTTCCGGTGCAGATATACACCAGAATTTGCCCACCGATCATATTTGAGCGCTACGGTAGAGAAGCCGCAGGTGATGCCGCATACGTAGATGCTTGCTATCAAATTGTTGTCAGTAAGATGCAGCAGGAGTTGGATGAATTGATTGAGGGGAGTAGGGAATAGGGAGTAATGAGTAGGGAGTAATACCTTGAAATTCTTAATATCCGTAGGTAGTTGCGAAACAATTATAAAGTCGGATGTCGAAATCAAAGTTCCGATAGAAGAAAATGAAAGGATTATCAAGATAAAAAAATCAATTAACAAGTTGATATAAAAATAATCTACTTCCTACTCCTTACTTCCTACCATTACTCATTACTCCTTACTCCTCACTTCCCTAAAGGGCTATTTAATTTAATTTTGATTTTAGTTCCTTTTTTCAGGGCAACTTCGCCCCCAGGGCTAGATAAAACGTAAGCTGTGGCTGCTGCTGCACCGGCAAGGGTTCCATTCTTGAATTTTGCTTTGTCACCCAGGAAACGCCCTGCTACGGCTCCGCCTAAAATAATACCTGCATTCTGAATAAATTTACCTTTGGTTTTTGTCTCTACCTGGGTATTAACTAGGGTGGCATTGATTGGGTAGGCAGAACCATCTTTTAAGGTAATGTCATCAAAGACTAAGTTTAATTTGGCTTTTTTTCCCTTGGCAGCTTTGACAACATTTTCTAAATGTCCGTTGATTTGAGCATCTTTGAGAGCTTGATTTTTGCCGATGGAGGAATTTTTCAGCTTCAAGACAAAGCGATCGCTGTCCTTATTTTTACCTGTGGAAATATTTTCCTGAAGAATGGCTTCTAAATTGGTTCCTGCTGGGGCGATCGCCTCCTGATTGCTTGCCTTGTCTGCAACTTGAGTCTTACTATCTGTAGTAGTCTGGCTATCTTGATTCTTTGTCTGGCTGCATCCCAGGGTATTTGTGACTAAAACAGCGCTCAGTATTAGTGGTATAACCCTTTTCATTTTTTTTATTTGCCTAAATTTTAATTTTCCCATTTTACTATTAGAGAAAATTCCTCGGCGATCGCGACAAAAATCTTTACTTAACACAAAAATATTATTTTGTCAATGAGTATATATTTGTGCGAAGAAATGCGTAATATAGTAAAAATGAAGTTTTGTTAAGTGAGGGGAAGAATGTACATCGTACAAATTGCCTCAGAGTGCGCTCCCGTAATCAAAGCCGGAGGCTTAGGCGATGTCGTTTACGGACTTAGCAGGGAATTAGAGACAAGGGGTCATACCGTTGAGCTTATCCTGCCCAAGTATGATTGTATGCGCTACGACCATATTTGGGGGCTACATGATGCTTATCTTAACCTTTCTGTTCCCTGGTACGGTGCAGCTATCCACTGTTCAGTATACTGTGGTTGGGTACATGGGCGAGTATGTTTCTTTATTGAACCCCATTCCCAAGATAATTTTTTCAACCGTGGCTGCTACTATGGCTGTAACGACGATGACATGCGCTTTGCTTTCTTTAGTAAGGCTGCCTTAGAGTTTTTACATCAAAGCAATAAACGTCCCGATATCATCCATTGCCACGACTGGCAAACTGGTTTAGTACCAGTGATGCTCTATGAAGTATACAAATATCATGGCATGGCAAATCAACGGGTTTGTTATACCATCCATAACTTTAAGCATCAGGGAATCGGGGGAGCGCAAACCCTATGGGGTACGGGTTTAAATCGGGAAGATTATTATTTCCAATACGACAAGTTGCGGGATAACTTTAATCCTTTTGCTTTAAATTACATGAAGGGGGGTATTGTCTACTCCAATGCTGTGACTACAGTATCACCCCATCATGCCTGGGAAGCACACCATACGGATGTTGGTTGTGGTTTGAGTCATACCTTGCACCAGCATCAAAGTAAATTCCAAGGAATATTAAACGGTATTGATTACGATTTTTGGAATCCCGAAATAGACCGTTATATTCCCTATACATATACCAAAAACACATTCGACCAAAAAATATACAACAAAAAAGCTTTAAGAGAAAGACTGAGCTTGCGAGATGCGGACAAACCCATCATTGCATATATCGGTCGCCTAGATAATCAGAAAGGTGTACATTTAGTGCATCATGCCATGTATTATGCTCTGCATCAGGGAGCGCAGTTTGTACTGTTAGGTTCCGCAACAGAGGCAAAAATTAATGCTCATTTCTGGCATGAGAAGCAATATTTGCATAAGCATCCCGATGTGCATCTGGAATTGGGCTTTAATGAGGAATTATCTCACCTCATCTATGCTGGGGCAGACATGATTGTGGTTCCCAGTAACTATGAACCCTGTGGTTTAACTCAGATGATTGGTTTGAAGTACGGAACTGTACCCATTGTTCGGGGTGTGGGGGGATTAGTCAATTCTGTGTTTGACAGAGACTATGATCAAAACTACCCAGCAGAGCAGCGTAATGGTTATGTTTTCTATCAGAGTGATAACCAAGCATTAGAGTCAGCATTAGGTAGGGCGATCGCTCTCTATAATCATGCTCCCCAGGAGTTTCGCCAATTAGCGATTCAGGGTATGGAATATGATTATTCCTGGAACCATCCTGGTGCTGAGTATGTGGAGATTTACGAAGGTATTCGCCACAAGTAAGGGTAAAGGGTAAAGGGAAAAAAAGGAGCATAGACAACAAAGAGAGTTTTTTCTGTCACCTGTCACCTATTCCCTATTACCCATTACCTGACATTATTTCCCTTTTTTGTCTTGGATTGTCTCTTCTGTCGCTGCTAAACCGTGAATACCAATACCAGCGATGATCGCACCCAGGAATCCCCAAGTACCATTGGTAAAAGCATTGACTCGATGAACCATACTGCGATGATAGGCTAATTCCAACTGTCTATCATCACTTCTGCGGTTTTGTGCTAGTCGGTTCACGAACCTTTCAGTTCTTTCCATGGCTGAGTAATCCGTATTGTAGGCATAAATTGACGTACCTACAACCATCAAACCAGGAAAAACCAAAGCAATTAAGAGAATAGCTCTGCCTATGCTCATATAACTTAAATCCGGCGATGTGTTTGATTCAATGCTGACATAGGCAGAATTTGGTGTTAGTCTCTAGCGAACAAATTGATTAATTCGTACTGATTACTTTCACGTTACTTATGGTAGGCAGAAGAAAATAGGGAATAGAAAAATCTCTACAGCTTACCCTTTTTTCACTCCTCGTTAGCATTTGCGAATTTTTGGGAATACTCAATCATGTGATGTTATTTCCGGTTGCTGCTATTACCATGAGAACGCTGATTGTTGAAAAAAAGCAAATCTTTCGTTGGTTACAACTGGCGTTCTGTTGTCTAGTATCTCTCTGCTTGATATTAACTGTAAACTTATCTCAAACAATCGCGCAAGTAGGAACTTCTCTCAAGACTCTCAAACAGCAACAGCAACAGATTGAGACGCAACGTCAAGGAGTAATGCAAGAGCGCGATCGCCTGACAAATTTACAACAAGCAGCTCAAGAGCGTCTGCAAGGCTTAGAAAAGAATCTCCAGACTACGGATAATCATATTCAAGATAGTGAACAGCGTCTGCAACGAGCAACACAAGATTTAGAGAAACTTCAAGGAAATTTAGCCCAAGCAGAAGCTAGCTATCAAGCACACCAACAAGCAACGATCGCCCGCTTACGCTTTTTACAACGTTCTTCTGTGAGTCAGGGTTGGGCAGTTTTATTACAAAGTCAGAGTATTAGTGACTTCCTCAGTCGTCGCCATTCTCTAAAATTAATTTACCAGGCTGACCAAGAAATTCTCACAAAACTTACCACCCAAGCCAAGCGCATTCAAGCCCAAAAAAGTGCAGTTGCTCAACAAAAGAACGAAATTGCCTTAATTAGACAGCAATTACTCTCCCAGAAAGCCGATTTTCAAGCTCAAGCAAGTTCCCAGCAAGAGTTAATTCAGCGATTAAATAGCGATCGCCTTGCCTTGGAAGCAGCACAAAACCAGCTAGATAGGGAATCCCAAGCAATCACAACCCTGATTCAACAAAAAGTTACCGCAGAGCAGGCGAGAAACAAAACCAATAGCCGTACCAACATTCTTATCCGTGGTACTGGGATGTTTGCATACCCCAGTGATGCCCCCACTAGTAGCCCTTTTGGCTGGCGAGTACACCCCATCCTCGGTTATCGCCGGATGCATACTGGTATGGATTTTGCGGCTAGCCATGGCAGTACAATTCGTGCGGCAGGCTCAGGTACAGTCATTTTTGCTGGCTGGCACGGGGGTTATGGCAAAACAGTAATTATCAGTCATGGAGATAATTTAAGTACTTTGTATGGGCATAGTAGTGAAATATACGTTAGCGAAGGACAAAGCGTACAAAAGGGACAACCTGTAGCTGCGGTGGGTTCTACTGGCTTATCCACTGGTCCCCATCTCCACTTTGAAGTTCGTCTCCATGGCACACCAGTTAATCCCGCCGATTATTTATAGCTTGACAGAAAACTAATATAGGAGTATTATTCTATGGTTTGGCACACAATACTCGTATTGTTCCCAAGGTTAGGGCGTGTAGCTCAGTGGATTAGAGCGCCAGGTTCCGGTCCTGTAGGTCGGGGGTTCGAATCCCTCCACGCTCGTTGATTAAGATAATTAAAATAAGAGTTTTCGACTAACACATTTTTTATGTCTGCGGTGGCACTGGTAGCTCACCATATGTAAGATATATGAGCTGATTAAACCTTTAGCACTCATTATTCCTATGTGTGTAATAACCATCGTAATTAACTTAATTCTGTATAAGAAGGATTTGAATGCTCAATGTGATTGCCCTTCTTTTTCGCTATTGCTAAGCATTTTTCGACGAATATGAATAGTAAAATACCACCCTTTTCAGAAAAACAATTTCAGCAATTAATTGAAAATTTACCCCTCGGACTTGCTGTACTGAATTCTGATGGCAAATGCTGTTATCTGAATCAAAAAGGGCAAGAAATAATGGGTTTGAAAAAATCTACTCAAGCATATTTAAATAATTTTTGTGCCGAGTTAGAGATATATATCGCTGGAACTGAGCAAATTTATCCCCTTGAAAAATTACCTCCAAAGATTGCATTACAAGGAAAAGTTGTCAATGTTGAAGACTTAGAAGTTCGTCATCAGGGAAAGATAATCACCCTAGAAATGAAATCCATTCCCATATTGAATGAGCAGGGTGAGGTAGCTTATGCTGTTTCAGTTTTTCAAGATATCACCAACCGGAAACAAGGGGAGATTGCCCTGCAAGAAAGTGAAACAAAATACCGCAAGCTAGTAGAACAGATTCCAGGAGCAATTTATCGCTATGTTCTCTATAGTGATGGTAGTGATAGATTCACTTATCTGAGTCCTAGATGTCAAGATATTTGTGAATTAGACCAAGATGTGATATTGAATGATATCTCGGCATTATGGGCAATTATTAATGTCCAAGATGCCTATACCCTACGGAAAACTATCCTACGCTCTATGGTTAGGTTGGAGCCTTGGCAGATGGAGTTTCGGATTACCACACCATCGGGTAAACGTAAATGGTTACAAGGGTTATCTACTCCAGAAAAACAACCTGACGGTAGTGTTGCTTGGGATGGGTTGTTGATTGATATTACTGAACAACAAATTGCACTTCAGGAACGCAAACAAATTCAAGCGGAACGAGAAAAAGTTGAAACAGATTTAAGGACTATTTTTAATAATGTTTATGATGCCATATTTATCCATGACCTGAACGGTAAAATTTTAGATGTCAATGAGCGAGTCTTGACAATGTATGGTTTGAGTAGTCGAGAGGAAGCCTTACAATTTACCTTAGCAGACTATTCCGCACCAGAAAATCAACTTTCATTATTGCCTTTGATGTGGTCAAGGGTACAAGAAGGTGAACCAATACGTATCGACTGGAAAGCTAAACGTCCTTTGGATGGTACAGTTTTTGATGTGGAGGTGGGATTAAGTCGAATTTATCTCTACGAGCAACCTGTGATTTTGGCGAATGTGCGCGATATTAGCGATCGCCGTTTTGTCGAAGTTGCTCTACAAGCATCGGAAACTCGCTTGAAAACTGTATTAGAAAATACAGGTGCTTTGATTTCTAGTTTTTATCTCTATGATGACAAAACCTGGAAATATGATTATATCTCACCCCGTTCCCAAGCCATCCTCGGCTTTACTCCTCAGGAGTTTCGTGCTGACATAGATTTATGGACTTCTCGCATACATCCAGAAGATTTAGCAGAAGTTAGAACTATTTTCAGTAAATGCATCAGTGAAAACACTTCAATTATTAAATATCGTTTTTTACATAAAGATGGTGTCTATCGCTGGCTATTACAAAGCTTAATTTCTCGGCGTGACCAGCAAAAAAACTGTTTGATTATTACAGCAGTCACCACAGATATTACAGAACTGAGGCGTACAGAAGAAGCATTACAACAGAGTGATGCGTATTTACGTACTGTTGTCAACAATTTACCATTAATTTTATGGGCAGTGGATCAGGATGGTATTTTCACTTTATCGGAAGGTACAGGATTAGAGAGATTGGGATTAAAACCCGGGGAAGTGGTAGGGTTTTCGGTCTTTGACCTATATAGTAATATACCAGAAATAGTTACAGGTTTTCGTCACAGTCTAGCTACAGGTGAATCCTATAATGTCACTAAAACAATTAGTGGTTGTACTTGGGAAGGATTGGGTAACGCCTTTTACGACGACCATGGTAATATCCTGGGACTGATTGGTGTTTCCTTAGACATTACAGAGCGTCAGTTGGCAGAGACTGCTCTCAATCAACAGCAAGAAAGATTTCATCGACTAGCTGAAAATGTTCCAGGGATGATTTATCGCTACGTCTTTCATGTTGATGGAACAGAGGAGTTTACTTATCTGAGTGCGCGGTGTCGAGAAATCTATGAAGTAGAACCAGAGGAGATGATTAAAGATGCTCAAATTCTGTGGAAAATGGTTCACCAGGATGATATTTCTTCCATTGAAGATACGATTTTGGCATCACTATTAAATCTGCAACCGATTAATATTGAACATCGAATTATCACAGCTTCTGGTCAGGTAAAATGGATTCAAATTGTTGCTCAAGCAGAACGGCAAGCTAATGGTGATACTGTTTGGGATGGTTTAGCCCTAGATGTTACCGAACGCAAACATAGTGAACAAATTATTGCAGATTATAACCGTACCTTAGAAGAGCGGGTGAAAGAAAGGACGATCGCCCTAGAATTAGAGGTTCAAGAGCGTAAACGAGCAGAAGAAAACGCCAAAGCTGCGGAAACTGCTCTGCGACAAGCGAATCAGGAATTAGAACGTCTGGCAACCTTGGATGGTTTAACCCAAGTAGCTAACCGCAGAAAATTTGATGACTTTCTTTCCCAGGAATGGTTAAGAATGATGCGGGAGCAGAAATATTTGTCTTTGATACTGTGCGATGTGGATTATTTCAAACGTTATAACGATTTGTACGGACATCAAGCAGGTGATGTTTGCTTGAAAAAAGTGGCTCAATTATTAGGGGAACAAATTAAACGGGCTACAGATTTAGTTGCTCGCTATGGTGGGGAAGAATTTGCGATTATTCTGCCGAATACCACTGTTGAAGGAGCGGTGGCAGTTGCGCGATCGCTACAAGCTGCGGTACACGAAATGAAAATCCCCCATGCTGACTCGGAAGTTCGGGAATTTGTCACTTTCAGCTTGGGTGTATCAAGTTTAATTCCTAGTCACGCCCTATCCCCAGATATTTTGGTGAAATCTGCGGATGAAGCGCTCTACGAAGCCAAAAAACAAGGGCGCGATCGCGTAGCTATTAAGCAGATAGATTGAGTTATATCATGTTCGGCTGAATTTAGGGGGAAAAGAATTTTCCGATTTCTGCATACACAAGTTATACCAATTCGCAATGCTCCCTGCGGGAGAGCTAACGCAAACGCAATTAAAAAATCTAGATTTAGCAATGGTTCCGTAGATTCCATCTGTAGCCTAATTTTAGAGAATTGGTATCATATCCCAAGAATGGCAGAGACGTTCCGACGGAACGCCCCTACAGGTTTAAAATCTACTGGAGATGTCTATTCTGCTCCTTCTATGGGTGCAAAACCCTGACGTTGGACATTTTCGGTAATGGTACGGGGTTCTAGGAACTGTAGCAGATAATCGGGACCACCGGCTTTAGAACCTACACCCGACAATTTGAAACCACCGAAAGGTTGCCGGGAAACGATCGCCCCCGTAATTGTGCGGTTAATGTATAAATTCCCTACCTCGAAGTCATCCTGTGCTTGTTGGATGTGGGAAGGGGTGCGGGAATATAATCCTCCAGTTAAAGCATAGTTGGTACTATTTGCGACTTGCATTGCGGTGGCAAAGTCGGGTACGGGAATAACTGCGACTACGGGACCAAAAATTTCCTGTTGGGCGATCGCGCAATCACCAGGAACATCGACAAAGATGGTTGGTGGGATGAAATAACCTCCCTGGGGTGCGGACATTTCTAGGGCGAGTTTTGCCTCGGTTTTTCCCTGGGCGATATATTCCTGAATCCGGGTTTGGGCGGTAGCATCAATTACAGGTCCTACCTGGGTTCCGGGTAATTCTGCTGCCCCAATATTCAAGGATTTTGTGGCTTCGACAAAGCGCTGTACAAAGGTATCGTATACCGACTGCAAGACGATAATGCGGGAGCAAGCCGAGCATTTTTGTCCACTGTAGCCGAATGCTGACTGTACACTGCCAGCCACCGCCTGGTCTAAATCGGCACTCTCATCGACGATGATGGCATTTTTCCCTCCCATCTCGGCAATTACCCGTTTCATATGCTTTTGTCCCGGTTTTAATACCGCCGCATCGGCATAGATTCGGCAACCAACTTCCTGGGAACCAGTAAAGGCAATCACATGGGTATCCGGGTGATTTACCAGGTATGCGCCCACCTGGGAACCTTTACCAGGAATATATTGGAAGACTCCACGGGGAATTCCGGCTGCGATGAGAATTTCCGTCAATTTGGCTGTAATTACAGAAGAGGTTTCTGCGGGTTTCAACAGGGTAGAGTTACCTGTCACCAAACCTGCTACTGTCATTCCACAGGCGATCGCCAAGGGGAAATTCCAGGGAGAAATCACCACCACCACACCCCGTGGTTGATAGATGTAGCGGTTATTTTCCCCAGGTACGTCATAATTAACACCTGCTTCCAGGCGCTCCATTTCCGCCGCGTAGTAGTAACAAAAATCGATGGCTTCAGAAACCTCGGCATCGGCTTCCCGCACAGGTTTTCCCACTTCTAAAACAATCCAAGCGGCAAGCTCTGCTCTGCGTGACTCCATCAACTCCCCAGCCCTACGGATAATCCGAGTTCTTTCGGCTACTGGGGTTTTCCGCCAACCGGGGAAAGCTGCCTTCGCTGCTTGCATTGCTTTCTCTGCTTGCTCAACACTTGCCAAGCCGATTTTCCCTACCACCTGGCTGTATTGGGAGGGGTTCACGGAGTCAACAAGATTGTCTGTCTGTACGTACTCCCCGTTAATTAGGGGTAAATAGGTTTTACCTAGTTGTTCGCGCACCGACTTAAATCCAGCTTCTGACTTTTTCCTGGCTTCTGCTTCTGCATAGTCTGTATCGGGTACACCCTGGAAGTCGGGGGAGGGGGGAAGAGGGGAAGAGGGGGGAAAACTGGGAGGTGCGAGGAGTTCTTCCACGGGCTTATTTTCTAAATTTTGCCGCAGAAAGGAGCTATTTGCGGTATTTTCCAACAAGCGGCGAATTAAATACGCCATTCCTGGCAATAAATCCCCATAGGGACAGTAAACCCGGACTCTATAACCCCTGTCAACTAACGCCTTGGCGAGTTTATCTCCCATCCCATAGAGTACCTGCATCTCAAAACTGCGCCGGGGTACATTCAGACTTTCAGCAATGGCGATCGCTCTCCCTTGGGAACGCACATTATGGCTACCAATTGCCGCATAAATATATTGATGATTTTCCAGTAATAACTGGGCGATCGCCTCAAAATTTGCGTCCGTTGCCACCTTGTCGTTATATACTGGTTGCTGCCAATGCTTTTGGGCGGCTTTGATGGTTTCCTGATCCCAGTAGGCACCCTTGACTAAGCGAATTGTCACTGGATAACCCCGCAACTTTGCCCACTCAATCAAATTACGAGCATCCGCTTCACTATCGCGCAGATATGCTTGGATTGTCATCCCAATATCGGTACGGCTGCGAAACTCCTCTAACATTAAGAGTTTTTGCAAAATCTTAAAGGTAATATCTTTATATGCATACTGTTCCATATCAAAATGGACAGCCACACCCAATTCCTGCGCCCGACGGAGTAAAGTACAGATGCGATCGCTCACCTTTGCCTCACTCCCCACCGCATCCAAGGGGTCAAATTGGGAATAAAAAGCGGTTAATTTCACCGAAACTTGTACCCTCGGCAAGCTTACCCCATCCGCCTCATCAATTTGCGGCACTTTGCTCCAATTTTTCGCTGCTTCCGCCAACTCCTGCATTAAATCCAGGTAACGTTGCAAGTAAGACTCTGCCTCTTGCTCGGTAATTACTGCCTCACCTAGCAAGTCAACGGTGAACGCCATTTTTTCCTTGCGCAGACGCTCAATTGTCTTCAAAACCTGCTTAATATTTTCCCCGGAAATATATTTATGGGCGAGGGTTTCCGTGGCTGTAGACACCGTTGTTGCTGCCACCTGCCCCGGTACAGAGTCAGGATTGGCAAAATTTAACATATTTTTTAAAACATCTGGTAATTCTACCGATGCATCACCAAGATATTCTTGGAGGTGGGCAGCAATTTCTGCCTTACTGCGGAGTGCCGGCAAGGTATCAATAAATCGGAACAACTGCACCCGTAATCCCGGATTACTCATTGCCCAGTCGAGTAACTTGTCATCCCAACGCATCTGATCACGGAGTGCGGCGAAGAAATTTTTACTTTCTTGGGTTGCCGTCAATAATTGCCGTGCAATTTCTTGAGTTTTCGCCTCGTATGTACTTTTAGACACTTCCAATACCATTGCTAGCTGCCTCCATCCAATTTGTCAGGCTTTCTTTACAATCGCCTGTGTATACCATTTTGCCTTGGGAATCTGTTGGCTACCACATCCTCAAGCATGGTAATGGTACTTAGGGTAATTGATTTTTTTATCTTCCCTAAAATCACCAGATCCAAATTAAATCCATCCGGAATGGTTACTCATGACTATGTATTGCTATATATCCAAACAAAATTGTCGAGAACTGGCACAAAAACCAGACTCTGCAAAATCTATGTGTAATCTCTTAACTTGAACTTAACTAATCCGAAAACTTTATATGTAAAATTTGCCACGCTGTATATAAACGCAGTGTGGTTTTATATTTTGGCGTTATAGATGACATTCGCGATATCAGTTTTTGGCATTGCTGAACCAGGGGATGATTTCGCTAAATTCTCAACGATTTTTCAACGGTTTCAAACGCTAATTCATCCCGCACTTATGCAACGTCCAGTTTTTCAATTGGTACAAAATTCAGTTCCTGTAAGTCTTGATTTAGACAGAAATACCAATGACGACTTGCTCTGTATTTTGCAGATGATTTCTATGTTGACTGGATTTTGTAGTCACATTTTCAGACTGAACTGGGAGAGGAAAGATTTTACCTGCCAGATAATCATCAAAATGACGTTGAAAGTAAAGCCAGGAAGTCATATCTTCCACATCGAGAAAAGTCTCAGGTGCATCCTTATATAGGGGAACATTGTGATTTAGCTGTTCTTGCAGTAGTTGGGGTAATTCCTCGAAGGAGTTGACTTTGCTACCATAACCACTGTAAATCATATAGCCAGGGCGATCACCCATTTTCATCCAAGGTAACCATTGACCAAATCTATCCCAGCTGAGTCTCAATTGGGAAACTGATAACAGTTCTGGATTTAATAAATCTGCGGTGGGAACGGTAAGTTTAAACAACTCTGCTGCTTGATAGGTGGGAAAGGGACTATATTCCGCAAATTTGGGATCGTTTGCTAGGGGGTTGGGGTAAGTGGGAAAGATATCAAAGGCAAAAGTTGTCTCTTCTCCATCTACCTGTGCAGGGAATTTACCCGCAAATATACCTTGTACGGGATTATTGGCAACGTGCATCACAGGAACTATTTCCCCTGTCCAGGGATTTTCCCATTTTTGCAGCATCTCATCGGTTTTTGGACTCAGATAGTAAGTCAATTCCCTAGAAGTAAATTGCCATTCTCCTTCCTTAACGGGAATACAGCGACTCACACTCATACCCACCATATTGAATAGGAGTTTTCTTTTTTCTCCAGGAATAAAAGCATAAATACTTCCACCCCAAATCAGATAATTAGATTCTTGAGGATTTAGGGAAGAACGGGTTTTAACCCAATGTTGAGCGTCAAATACTTGAGATTGGGGAGCCATTTGTCACATCCTTGGTATAAATCAGCAAAGTTTAGCGTTGTCTAGTTGCCGATGACGAGGGGCGATCGCTCTCTTGTCGTTTCCATAATTCTCAAGTTAATCTGGTATGTCTATATATTGCTGGGAATTGGCAATAAAATGTATTTTCCTCATTGATTCAATTCCTGTTTGACAATTACTTTTCCCAGATTCCATGGGTGAATGGGATGATTGGGTCAGTTCATAGTTTTTCTTCTGTTTTCAGATGCAACGGTAGTTGGATAGTTATCCTGGGAAAAGTGAGGGTGCTATCAACTGCCTTTATTTGATCAACACCTTCCTATACCTACTCAATCTTTAAGTTAAAGGGCAACCTAGCATAGATTCCTTGGGGGTCATTCATTTTACGTAATACTGCTAATTCCTGCTGTAGCTTTTGCATCTCTAAGCTCAGGGGGTCAGAGGGAGAAGTTGGGACTTTGGGTAATCCGGTGGCAGTGCGAATATCTTGGGTAGTTTTACCAAACCAACGTTCTTCCAGGCTAGAACTCTTGGGATAATCAACCAATTGCCAATCTTTACCTAATTTGGCTTGATTTGCAGCATAGGCGATCGCCGCATCTAAACCACCGATTTCGTCAACTAGACCAATTCTCTTGGCTTCATTGCCCGACCAGACCCGTCCCTGGGCGATTTCGGCTACCTTGTTTTGAGGTAATTTGCGCCCTTGGGCAACTTTATTTAAGAATAAACTATAGATGCGGTTGACACTGCGTTGATAGATTGCCAACTCTTCGGTAGATTTAGGACGGGAAACAGTTTGGGAGTCGGCGTAACGTCCTGTTTTCACTGAGTCCCAGGTGATACCGTTATTATTGGCTAATTTTTGGGCATTGAAGAGTAAACCAAAGACACCGATGGAGCCGGTGAGGGTGTTAGCTTCGGCAAAGATACGGTTAGAATCACTGGCAATCCAGTAGCCTCCAGAAGCAGCCACATCTCCCATGGAAACAACTACAGGTTTGACTCCCCGCGTCAATCGTACTTCTCGCTGCATAATTTCCGCAGCTGTGGCACTACCCCCAGGGCTATTGATACGAAGAACTACGGCTTTGATATCATTATCTTGACGAATTTGTCGGAAGACTTTGGCGAAGCGATCGCCACCCACTTCTGTATCTTCACCTTTACCATCAACTATCTCCCCTTCCGCATACACCACAGCAATTTGATTTTTCGATTTGCGGTTAATTCCTAGGGACTCTTTGCTAACTTGGGAGTATTCGTTGAGGCTAATTTGGGTAAAGGTTTTATCTTTATCAATAACTCCGGTTAATTTTTTTAAGTCGGTGACAACTTCGTCAAAATAGGCGATTTTATCCACTAACTTATTATTTTTTGCCTGGGATGCTTCCACGAAAGCTTGACTATCGGCGATCGCCTGTAATTGTTGGGTGGTGATTTTGCGACTCTTACTAACAGTTTTCTGCCATTCTCCCCAGACATCATTGAGTAACTTTTGGGTTTGTTCGCGGTTTTCGGGACTTAATTTTTCAAGTACGTAGGGTTCCACCGCACCTTTAAATTTACCGACGCGAATTACTTGCACCCCAATCCCATACTTCTCAAACGCACCAGCTAAAAACATCGGTTGGGAACTCAAACCGTTAACTTCCAGCATACCCAGGGGGTTAACCACAACCGTATCTGCCACAGAACTCAGGTAATATTCCTTCTCACTCCAGTCAACACCATAGGCAATTACCTTCTTTCCTGCTGCGCGAAACTTTTCTAAAGCTTGGCGAATTTCCTTGAGAGTGGCAAAACCCGCAGTGGTACTACCAGTGGAAGCATCGAGGTAAATACCGACAATTCGCTTGTCATTGGTGGCTTTTTCGATGTTATCCAAAACTGAGCGCAGACTCATGCGCTTCTCTTCCGCTCCCGAAAGCACAGTTTGCAACAATTCGCTAGATGCAGGTTCCGCATCGGTAATTTTTGTCCCTAGGTCAAATACTATCACTGACTTATTTTTGACAATGGGGGTAGAATCACCCGACGATGCAGCAGCAAATATTAGCATCAACAATCCCGTCGTGCTAATCCCAAAAAAGATGAATAGTCCGAATACACTACCGATAACACTGGCAAAAGTTTGTTTAATAAAATTATTCATTTAGTTATGTAGCTAATAGTCATTAAGTCAATCCACCCAACACTCATCTATTGTAGACGCTGTAAACAGTTAGAGTTTTTTAACTGAGCAATAGTAGCATTGCCTGTACAAAAAAGCACCGTAGTTACTTCCACTATCAGTACTTCTGCTAGTTCCCATAGGGCGGCTTCCGAATGGGCAGCAGCTTTGAGGAATGGCATAGCTAAACCGGCAATATCTGCTCCTAGGGCGATCGCCTTGGCGACATCCAAACCATGACGCAAACCACCCGATGCAATTAAGGGCACATCAGGCATTCCTTGACGAATACCCACAATACATTCCGCAGTCGGGAAACCCCAATCGGCAAAGGTTCTACCTAAACGACGCTGCAAGGGAGTTTCTGCCCGCTCACTTTCTACCATTGCCCAAGAAGTACCCCCCGCACCAGCCACATCAATCGCTGTCACCCCCGCAGCAATTAACTTTTCTGCCATGACTGGGGAAATTCCATTACCGACTTCCTTGGCAATCACTGGTACTTCCAACTGAATACACAACTTATCTATTTTGTCAAGTAAGCCATGAAAATTAATATCTCCCCGTGGCTGGATAAATTCTTGCAGGGGGTTGAGGTGCAAAATCAAAGCATCAGCTTCCAAGATATCAATGACTTTACGGCATTCATCAATGCTGTAGGTGTAATTCAGCTGCACTGCTCCCAGATTAGCAAGTAACAAGACATCGGGGGCATATTTGCGCATCGCAAAGGTATCAGCTACCTGGGGTTTTTCCACTGCCACCCGTTGGGAACCTACACCCATAGCAATTTTATAATGTTGAGCAACGGCGGCTAAACGGCGATTAATCATTCCTGCTTGCTCTGTTCCCCCTGTCATGGAAGAAATCAGCAAGGGTGCTAATAAGTTTTTGCCGAGAAACTTTGTACTAATATCAATCTCATCTCGATGCAACTCTGGTAAACAGGAATGGTTAAAACGATATTTTTCTAACCCATTGGTAGTTTGGTGACATTGCACATCTTCCTCTAAACAGATGCGAATGTGATCTGCTTTACGGGTTTGGGTTGCTGCTGATTCGTTGATAGGCAGGTTCACGACAAGTACTTGACTCCGAGTTTTGCTTACTCATTTTCTAATATAAAATGCTCATCAGCACTGACATTTTCTTTCTGCTTGTGATTATTTAGTTTGATAGATACTTTCCCCATTCTCATCCTCACCATAACCAAAGTCTATCTAAGTCAGTTGGTGCAATAGAATCCCATTATGTGAAGAAAAGTAAATAAGGAATAAGGCTCAAACTCTTTCTCCCCTGCTCCCTGCTTGATTCCAACAATAAATTATTTACGCCGACCTAATTATCCATTATCAAGTGAGGTTGAAGTGGTAGATTGCACCCCATTGAACTAGAGATACTCCTGTAAGAAATCAAAAGGTTCCTCTTCCCAGCAAGGTTCTGGGAACAAAAACTTTAAGTTACTATTAATATCAGCTTCGATGTCATCACTATCTTTACGCTCAAAAAGTTCCACCATAGCTTTCCAATCCCGCTCCTTCAATTCCATTAAAGGGGGAGCGTGAAATTCTAAAGCTTTGAGGGAATGCAAGCGGAAGGGTTTATCTGACTTCCGGGAGAGATTCCTTTTCACGATGGATAAATAAAAACATTCTAACCTAAATAACCAAGTAGTCTATTGTTGGATATACTACAAGTCCTTAGGTAAATTTTCGAGGGATATTCCCTAGTTTTATTCTAGAGCATTCCTAGCTAATTAAAACAAATGAACTACTCTAGATGATTTAATAACCACACCACAGCGCTAGGAACATCGTTTACTTGGTTTCCTGGGGGAGTGGGGGGACGTTTCACCATCACCACTGGAATTCCAAGTTCCCGTGCGGCAATGATTTTGGCATAGGTGGCATCACCGCCACTATTTTTACTCACCAGAGTATCAATTTGATGGTCTTGTAATAATTTAAGTTCATTTTCCAGGGTGAAGGGACCGCGATCGCGCAAAATTTTTCCCTGGGGGATGGCAGAATTGGCTGGGGGTGGGTCAATTAACCGCATCAAAAACCAGATATTATCTAGATGGGCAAAGCTGGCGAGCTGCTGTCTGCCGATGGTTAAAAAGACTCGCTGGGCGAATTCTGGCAAGTTTTCTGCCGCAGCTGCAACGGTTTCGACTTCAATCCAGTTGTCTCCACCCACGGGTTGCCATACCGGACGTATCAGCATCAAATGGGGAAGATTACAGGCGATCGCTGCCGATGCCGCATTCCGAGATATTTCGGAGGCAAAAGGATGGGTAGCATCAATTAATACATCAATTTTTTCTGTTCTGAGGTAGGAGATTAACCCCAACTCACCCCCAAAACCACCGATTCGGAATAATCCTGAGGGGGCTTGTGGCTCACGGGTACGACCGGCTAAGGAGGTAATAACTTCTATGTTTGGTAAATTTGATACCTGGTTTACCAATTCTGCCCCATCCCCAGTACCACCCAGAATCAAAACACGTTTCATTATTCTCCTGGCTGAATAAAATTTGCAGTGGGAAAGGTTATTTTTCGGGTTATTTAAATTCGTTTTTCTTGCTTCAAGACGTAAGTTTCTTACTTATTACTCCTTATACCAATTCTCTAAAATTAGGCTACAGATGGAATCTACGGAACAATTGCTAAATCTAGATTTTTTAATTGCGTTAACGTAGTGTGCGCGAAGCGCTTATTGCGTTAGCGTTAGCGTTAGCTCTCCCGCAGGGAGCATTGCGAATTGCGAATTGCGAATTGCGAATTGGTATTACTCCTTACTAAACTTTATTGTTGTTCTGTATTCTCTTCACTAGTATCATCATTCTCCGTATCATCATCACTAACTTGCTTGAGATTTCCTGCTTTTACCCACCCTTCTTGGTTACTACCAGTGATGCGAATTTTTTGCCAAGCTTTATCATCACTTTCTTGTAAAACCACAACTTTTTGCTTATAAGCAATACCACCAAGTTTTTCTGCTTCTTGCAGAGGTTCTTGTCGTAAAACTAAACCCTTTTGCCAGGTGACACGAGCGCGGTATGCTCCTGCTGGTAGTTCTTCTGCGGGTGTTTCAGTTGCTTCTGGGGTGGGAGTTGGGGTTTGTGTCGTTGCAGGTGGTTTTGTTTCCGGGGATTTTTTGGTTGTATTCTTACTAGTAGCAGAAACACCCCTCAAGGCAGGAGTGTCATTGGAAAATACTGGTTTGGCAGGGGGAATAGAGGTACGATTCATCAAGAAAAGAGCGACAGCAACACTACTACCTGCCATGATGGCGATCGCCAAGATAATTCCGAGAATGTATTTGAGAATATTCAGCATCGTAAAGTCAATGGGTAGTGGGTAATGGGTGATAGTCAAAAATATTTCTCTTCCCATCACCATTGGTTATTATTACATTTGCCTTTGAATACGTTCATTCAAGGGGCTATGCTTGGAAGCTAACCTTGCTCTCCCTGCGGCTGCCCATTCTTGCAGTTTTTGGATTTGCTCGGTAGCGGTACGGGCAAGGGGAATAATTTGACTTGCCGCTTCTAAGATATCATCGGTGGTAAAGTCCCGACTTTGACTAAAAGCGATGTGCATTGCTTCTACTAGGGTTTGCTCGATTTCTGCTCCGGAAAAATCCGGGGTTTCGTAGGCTAATCTATCGATATCGTAATTTTGAAGATTGTGGGCACGCAGACGGGATAAATGGACGTTAAAAATGGCTTTTCTTTCTTCCTGGGTGGGTAAACCGACGAAGAATATTTCATCAAATCGCCCCTTACGCAGCATTTCTGGTGGTAATACTTGAATATCATTGGCTGTGGCAACCACAAATACCGGGGAAGTTTTTTCTGCAAGCCAGGTAATAAATGTGCCAAAAACTCGGTTAGCAGTACCAGCATCCCCCTTACTACCTAATCCGGAAAAACCTTTATCTATCTCATCTATCCATAATATACAGGGAGCAAGGGCTTCAGCTACTTGTATCATTTGTCGCGTGCGAGATTCCGACTCACCCACCAAACCGCCGAATAATCTGCCCACATCTAAACGCAGGAGGGGTAAATGCCAATGGTGGGCGATCGCCTTTGCTGTCAGAGATTTTCCGGTTCCCTGAATACCAGCTAAAAGTAATCCACGGGGATGGGGTAAACCATATTGTCGGGCTTTTTCGCTGAATGCTCCCCCCCGTCGCAGTAACCAATCCTTGAGGTTATCCAAACCACCAATATCGGAAATTTGTTCCGTTGCGGGAATGAAATCAAGTATTTGAGTTTGGCGAATGGTTTGGCGTTTTTCCTCTAAAACTAAATCCACATCTTCCGGTTGCAACTCTCCATGACTGGCGATCGCCCTGGCTAATACCCGCCGAATCCGCTCCATACTCAAACCCTGACAGGAACGCACTAAATCATCTAATACCTTGGGTTCTAGGTTATTTCTCGTAGCTTGGAGTAATTTGGCAATTTCTGTTTTAATTTCGCTGCCACTAGGTAAGGGAAACTCTAATACTGTCAATACTTCCGTCAAATCATCGGGAATAACAATTCTCGGCGACAGAATAATAATATTTTTTGGTTGTGACTTAAATAACTTTGCTAAATTCCGTAATTTACGGGCGATCGCCACATCATCTAAAAAACGATGATAATCACGCAAAATAAACACAGCTGGAGCAGTTGCGGGTAATTTCTCGACAAACTCCAATCCCTGTAATGGATTTCTCCGCCCAAAACCCGCATCGTTGGGATTACCCTGATACCCATCTACAAAATCCCAAGTATACACCGGACGATTGCCCTGGGCTGCTGCATCTTCCCGAATTGCCGCTTCTACCCGCTCTTCTTCATAGGTGGGAATATAAATTAAAGGGTAGCGCGCACGCAAGAGTAACTTAAATTCATCACGAAAAGTCATGATAATTGAGCATACTAACTTTTTTAAATCATTGTCCCATTAAAGGCAGAAAAGCCACTGCCAATTTTTTTCGTGAATCTTTTGGTGATTTTTTTGGTAAATTTGCATCCATCTACACATCCAAACCCCGCAACCCCACGTATATAACTCCAGATGGGGGAAATGAACGGGTAATTGCCAGCATAGCCCCAATAAATTCCAAGATTTCACCGCCAAATCATCCATCTCTCTAGTTTTATGACTGGAGTTAGGGACAGTTAATTGCAACTGTTCTCTATTTTGCCCGGTTAGAAATCAGCGTTGATTGACATGATGACATTTTTTAAGGGAATTACGAGCCATGAATTTTGAATTTACTAATGAAAAGACTGGTAGCAAAAAAGCATCCCGTCGCCAAGTAATTGTCACAGGTGCGATCGCGGGTTTAACAACTGCCTTCGGTTTGCCTATTTTGGGTGAAAAAGCACAAGCACAGTCTTCTTGGAAAGCTAATGATATCAAGGTATTGAATAATGCCCTATATTATGAACATCAGGCAATTTGGGCTTATGGTTTTGCTGCCGGTAAGCTGACGAATACCGATGTCGGCAAAGCTGTTTTAGCTTTAGCACTTCGCAACCAAGATGATCATAAAAAACATCGGGATGTTTTAACTGCTGCTGTCAGTAGCTTGGGAGGAAAACCAGTCAAAGCGGAATCGGAATATGATGTTTCTTCCTATATCAAACAGGGTGAAGGAAATGTGGATAGTGATGTGAATATTGCTAAATTAGCCCTCGCCTTAGAAATAGATGCCGCGATCGCCTACACTTTAGAAGTTGCCAAGCTGAAAACTCCCAAGTTTATGACCGTTGGTGCTAGTATCGGTACTACAGAATCCGCCCATGCAGCCGCAATTCGCGCCACATTCCGCACCTTAGGAGTAAATATTGAAATCGTGCCAGCAGCTTTTGTTAGTCCAGAAAATCGCTCTGCTTGGATATTAAAAGTCTAGAATCTCACATTCTTTGTCTTTTGATGTGAAAAATATAGTTTAAGCCAATGAAATAATTGAGTATTTTATCAATGGTGCGCAGAATTTTCCCAACAACACGCACGGAAAATTTCCCTAGGGGCAATTTGCGAAGCAAGGGATAAATAATAGTTGCATTGCGTCGCCATCCCAAGCGCTTGTATTTATTTTGAAAATACTCATCTTCTGTGAGTTGCCACTTATTTTGTAGGTGCTGTAAACTTGCCAATTCCCACCCATCGCTCCAACGCAACATATAGTAATGTATATCTGCCCAAGTTTGTAGTTTTCCTGGAACATAGGTGACTAGGGATGTGGGTTCTAAATATATCTCCCCCCCGACTTGAGCAACCTGCATACATAAATCTATGTGTTCTTTGGTATTGAGTAACTTTTCATCCAGAGAACCGATTTTGTCAAAAATTTCTCTGCGTACCAACATACAGTGAAACTCTGCTAACCCGGTGGTTTGACGTTGCAGTTGGGGGAGAATATCCACAACCTTACGTCCTTGATGGTGTATTTTCTCAATGATACGCCGTCGCCCACCTTGATTTTCTTCCCTGACTCCTGACTTGCCACCAGCACAATGAATTTCTGTGTGTAGCGGTGTTCCTTGGCAAATTAGGGGACTGGCGATCGCGGCTTTTGTCTCTTCTGCACAATTCACTAGATTTGTCAACCACCCAGGGGTGACAATGACATCGTTATCGAGAAAAACCACATAGTCACTGCTGACTTGATTTAAGCCAAGATTTCGGGCTTGGTTGGGGGAAAGATAGTAATCTGTGCGTTGGAGTGTAAATTTTTGGATTTCTGCTTGGGTAGCTAAATAATCTCGAATTTCCCTAGGGGAACCACCATCTATATATATCAACTGGAATGGGTAGTCAGTATATTGATAGATACTTTCGAGGGATTCACGGGTATGGCTGAAACGTTCTCGTGGAACTACGATAATAGTCACACTTGGTAGGGTATTTGCACTCATATTTTTGACTAGCTGGCAAAACTGGGAAATTTTACTCTGTTCACATTTTAAAGCTCTTTCTCAGCGATAGACTTCCAGCTAGTGTGTTGACTTTGTATCATTTTTGTTCAAAATTCATCCAAAGGATATGCCTTTTGAATTTTGAATTTCGCCTAGGGCTACTAGACTTTAACCCATCGACATCTGAGTTGGCGATGTCCTGTTTCGCTTTCCTCAATTTCCCAAACCGCAACTAAATTACTCTGTTTGCGAGTCTGAGGTGAAGCTGGCAATCCCAGACTGTTTGTCGAATATAATTTTTCCAGAGTTTGTATGGTGATTTGATATCTCATAGTAGATGCTCTCCTGGATGAATTCCAAAATTTTTGACAAGTATGTGTAAAATTACACTAGTAATATTGATGAACGGCGATCGCTCCATCAATTGGTATAGGTGACATACAGAAAGGCGGAATTTAATTACGTAAGAATCAAAATATGTGTAATAAATCTACATACTTAAACTGATTTAACAGGGATTCAGAGGGATAAAATGTTAATTTCCCAAAAATCATCAAACTATGCAATCTCAGCAGAAAAATAAATTAGCAAGATTAATTCTGACAATTTCTCTTTACTGTTTACCCTTATTAGCTTGTAATCAACCACAACAAATTAGTCCCAACAATCAAACACCAACAGCCACAGAAACCTCTGTAAATCCAGCAACTCCTTCAGCTAAACCTCTATCTTTACAAACATCATTACCGCAAGATAAAAATTATTTTCTCGATAATCAAATCTGGGGGAACCCTGGAGATAAACAAAATTTAATCCAAGCCATTGATCATAGTTTAAATTATCTCAAAACTTCAGAAGCAAAAACAGCGTATCAAAACTATATTATTCCCGAAATTACCAAAGAAAGAGTAGAAAAAAGCCTAAAAAGATTTCGAGAATTAGTTATTACTTCCCAGAATCCCCAAGAATTACAAGCTAATGTAAACAAAGAATTTGTGTTTTACAAATCTCTAGGTAGCGATAACCAAGGAACTATTGTCTTCACAGGTTATTACAAACCAATTTACCAGGCAAGTCGCAAACAAACCGCCGAATATCGTTATCCTATCTACCGTTTACCTGAGGATTTTTCCACCTGGAGTAAACCCCATCCCACCCGTTTAGAATTAGAAGGGGCAGACGCTTTACAAGCTGATAAAGGGAAACTCAAAGGTTTGGAATTATTTTGGTTAAAATCCCGCTTAGATGCTTTTCTTGCCCAAGTGCAAGGTTCTGCTGTCTTACAATTTGCGGATGGAACTAAAACCACAATTAACTATGCCGGAAATACGGAGCATGATTATGTGAGTTTAGGGAAGGAATTAATTAAAGATGGGAAATTAGAGCAAGAAGGAATTACTTTAGAAAAGGTAATTAACTATTTAGAAAAAAATCCTGCCAGCCAAAATATTTACTTACCTCGTAACCCCAGATTTATCTTCTTTAAAGATACAAAAAATGCCCCAGCAATTGGTAGTCTTAACGTTCCAGTCACGCCAGAAAGGTCAATTGCCACAGATAAATTCCTCATGCCTCCCGGTGCTTTAGCTATTATTCGCGCGCCCTTTCCTTTCATCAATCAAGGGAAAATTGAACAGCGTCTTGTCAGTCGTTACGTTCTCGACCAAGATACAGGAGGTGCAATCAAAACTCCAGGGAGAGTTGATTACTATATCGGTGTCGGCAAACAAGCTGGCGATCGCGCTGGTTCTATTGTGAATAAAGGTGAGCTATATTATCCCCTATTGAAAGATTAAAGAGAGACTTGTTTTTAATTGAGCTAATTTTGAGCGTTTTGATTATGCAAGGGGAATAATTAAGCTGAAATTAAGTATTTTGTAAGAGAAGGTCATGTACGGATTAGTGAATAAAGCGATCGCCGATATGGTGAAGTTGCGATTTGGGGAAGACAAGTGGCAGCAGATTTGCAAAGCAGCGGCGGTTGAGTCTTTACTTCTGAGCATGGAAGTCTATCCTGATGATTTAACTCATCGTTTAGTCAAAGCCAGCAGTGAAATCTTAGGACTGACATCGGCTGAGATTATGCAAGCATTTGGCGAATTTTGGATTCAATATACCACTGAAGCTGGTTATGGAGAATTACTCGATATGAGTGGCGATGATTTGCCCGAAGTTTTAGAAAATTTGGATAATTTACATACTCGACTGGGTGTGATTTTTCCGAAGCTGAAGCCACCTTCCTTTAGGAGTGACATGATTGATGAGCAAACCCTAACCTTGGAATATCACTCTGAGCGAGAAGGATTAGCACCAATGGTGATGGGATTGGTAAAAGGTTTAGGAGCGCGATTGGATACTGATGTAACGATTGAGCAAACCAAACATCGGGAGAAGGGTGACGATCACGATGAATTTTCGATCCAGCACAAGCCCCATTAATCCCTAGCAAATAAACTATGACTCTTGACTATACGTTATCGCCTCAAATGTTGGCGACTGCCTTTCCCTTCCATTTGGTCATCAATCATGACTTACAAATTATTCAAACTGGGACTGCGATTCAACGTCTTTATTCACAGTCTTTGGTTGGTAGTTTATTAACCGATCGGTTTAGTGCTGAGCGTCCTCCCATCGATTTAACCTGGGATACACTAAAAAAACACACGAAATCTCTATTTATTTTAAGATCGTTACATCACGATATTCAGCTCAAAGGTCAAATCATTCTCGCAGATTCAGACGAACTCCTATTCTTTTTGGGTTCGCTGTGGGTGGATGATGTTTCTAGTTTAACGACGATTGGGATTAAGCTCAAAGATTTTGCCATTCACGATCCCACGATCGATTATTTATTTCTACGCAAAACCACCGATACATCGCTCCAAGAGGTGAAAAAACTGACTGAGGAACTCATCTTTCAGCAAACTCAGCTACAACAAGCATTAGTTGTTAAAGATAACTTGGCAAAAATTGCGAAATCTCAAGCCAATCGCTTGGAAGATGCCCTAAAAAATTTACAGCAGGCACAATCCCAATTGGTACAAACAGAAAAAATGTCTAGCCTCGGACAGATGGTGGCGGGAGTTGCCCATGAAATTAATAATCCCGTCAGCTTTATTCATGGCAACTTGAAATTTGCTCGAGAATACATCGAAGACTTATTGCAACTCGTCGCACTCTATCGGCAGAAGTATCCAGCAAGCGATCCCGATATTGAAGCATTCTGCGAACAGATTGAGTTTGATTTTTTGATCGATGACCTGCCGCAGATGATGCAATCAATGTATTTAGGAACCGATCGTATTCGTAACATTGTCGCATCCTTGCGCGTCTTTTCTCGTCTCGATGAAGCAGAACACAAATCGGTGAATATCCATGACGGATTGGACAGTACACTGCTACTGTTGAAACACCGTCTCAACGCAACCAGCGATCGCCCCGAAATTCAAGTTATCCACCAGTATGGGGAGTTACCTAATGTGGAATGCTATGCAGGGCAACTCAATCAGGTGTTTATGAATATCTTGAGTAATGCGATTGATGCGCTAAATTCCTGGGATGAATTACAATCCTCGCCGCCGCAAATTCAGATTAAAACCAGCGTAGATACGCCAGAAACCATTTTGATTGAAATTGCTGATACAGGTATTGGAATTCCTGAAACTGAGCGATCGCGGCTCTTCGATCCTTTTTTCACGACGAAACCCATCGGGCAAGGTACTGGATTAGGATTATCGATTAGCTATCAAATTGTTGTCGAAAAACATGGTGGTCGTCTGTGGTGCGAATCAGCCGTCAACCAAGGTACCACATTCTTCATCCAATTGCCACAAGTGTTGGGAGTAATGAAGCGCGATTACAGTCTCACAAAGCAGTTGGAGCTAACTCAATAGGGTTCGGATAAACAGAAAATGGAATAATATTTTCGGTCGTAACTCACATTTTTACGTCTTTCCCCTTTAACCGAACTGTATTGGAAGTTAACTTCCCTGAGATTTCACATACGATGTTTATAGTTGAACGCCCACGATGGAAAAAACAGAAGCTCCCATCCTCAAGACAAAAAACATCCTGCTCACGCCATCTTCATTAGATAAAAGCTCCATTGCAGACTTTTGCGGAACCGCGATCGCGATCGATGACATTTCTGCCAATCTATCCAGCTTTTCCCAAAATACCGTTTACCTGTGTGGCGACTTATCCCAAATAAACTTTCACAATTTTCATACAGCTAATTCCCCAACGGGGACGCTACCCGAACGAGTATTCGCGATTAGGGAACTTTCCTATGGTTACAACGATGAGGATGATGGCAAGAATTGGAAGCTTGTAAATCTGGGACGGTTTCCTATCCTTGTCCATGGTGTTGGTGTGTACTATCGACGCTTTTTCGATCTGGGATGCGATCTCTTCCACCAGATTTGTGCAGAACACACTTTCCAAACCCTTACAGAGTCTACCAAACCTGGAAAGGCTCATCGCACTGGCATCTATCTCACACCCGTCACCCAGGAAGGAGAAGACCTACATTTTCGCCTGCTCAGATGCTCTACAAATCTATCAGGAGCAACCGAGAATTTTCGCGCGATCGACAGGTATATTGTTGATGCTCTCAACCAGGAGGCAGCCTTTATATTTCAGAACCAGGCACCACTAAATCACGTCCTAGCGCAGATTTACCACAACACCCTCGCCACTGCGACAAAAAAGCAGTCTAAAGCCAAAATCTCGGCACATGCAGATAAGACTAAAGATATGCCTGTAAATGGCATCATTGCCTTCTGCACCTTTTATGATCAGCTCGATCAGCTACGTCCCCTGACTAAAGACGGTTTCGATTATGGCTATAAGGGTATTAGTGGACTGACTAAGCTGCATTTTCGTCTCAAAGACGCGATCGCCGCAGATCCTGAATGTACTCTCCCCCGTCAGTTCACCTTGACTTTGTACCCTAACTCTGTATTCTTCATGCCTCTGTCCACGAATCGGTTCTACACCCACGATATTCGCTCATCGATACTGGATGCCGAATTACTCCCAACCCGTATGGGTTATGTGGTGCGCTGTTCCAGTACCGAGGCTGTTTACCAGAAAGATGGCACTTACCTGAAGCGGGACGGAAAGTTAGTAAAATTGTTACCACCGACTGTGGAAGGTATTGATGAACTGCGAAAGCTGTATGCAGAGGAGAACAATACCTCAGCTTTTATCGATTACGGCGATAAGTTTCTCTTTAGTATGAATACGGGAGATTACCTTGCCCCCCGAATATAAGATGACGGACGAGATTCGCTCCTATACCTTAGCGATCGCGGACAATCTATTTGAGGAACTGTTGGCATCGGTGCGGTTTGAAGACGTGGGTAAAGGTCGCCAGGGGGCGGTACTGATAAAGCTGGATGAGATATATGGCATTCCCCTCGTCCGTACTACTACCAGATACAACATCCCTGCACAACCCTTTCAGTCGGTACACGATCGGTTAGCACGGCAGATTCAAACAGTTGCATCGCTTGCGGTTGGTTTTAACAACGCTCTCATCGAAAATTACACCAACGCTTACACCAAAATGGGCAGTCATTCCGATCAAGCTCTGGATCTGGCAGATGAATCTTCGATTGCGATTTTCTCCTGCTACAAATATCCTGAAAGCGCCAACCCACCCAGGAAACTGCTTGTGGAATCAAAGGAGTCTGGGGAGAATGGGGAGATTCCCTTAACTCAAAATAGTATCTTACTGTTCAATCTGGACACTAATCGGCGGCTCAAGCATAAGATTGTGCTAGATAAATCTGCCCAAATGCCTGAGAATCAATGGCTGGGTATCACCTTCCGAACGTCAAAGACTTTTATTCGGTTTCGTGACGAATGTGCATACTTCTCGGATAATACAAGGCTGACCTTGGCAAATGAAGAACAAAGGCTTGAATTCTACCATCTGCGGCATCGAGAAAACAATGAAACAGACTTCACCTACCCTCGAATTACGTACACCATCAGCGAGAGTGATATGATGCCACCCTAACCCGAATCCTGAACTGTATCGGTGTCAGTAAACAAGCTGGCGATCGCGCTGGTTCTATTGTGAATCAAGGTGAGCTATATTATCCCCTATTGAAAGATTAAATAGTTATCAACCTGTTCGAGATCAGGCGATCGCACCATCAAGAGTAATAGAAGTACCGATTATATCAGTGCCAAAATTGACAGGCTAGCTTCATCTCTGAACTGGACGATCATGAACACACAGGATTTCAGGTAATTAAAATATTCTTCTTCAATGGGTTGCCTTAAAATAAACAGTAAAACTTGAGATTAGGGGGTCAGCAATGAATCCTACAGATAATTACCCAGCAGAGGATAGGTCGTCAGCAGATTTAGTATCTGTAATAGAGCTACAGCAAAAGCTTAATGATTTGCTCCAGCAACTCTCTCCGGAGCGATTACAAGTGCTTGCTGATTTTGCAGCTTACTTGGCAAATGCTGAAAGTGAAACTGCAACCCAAGAACTACTGGAAATCCCTGGATTACTGAAGCGAGTTAAGCAAAATCAAGCCACCCCTAAAGCCCAATACACCAGTTGGAGAAGCCTTCGCTCCGATGTATGAAGTTCTTCTCCATCCCGATGCCCAAAAAGTTTATGTTAATGCTGACAAAGCCCTAGCCAAGAAAATTGCCCGATGTTTGCAGTTGCTAGAGCAAACTCCCCGGTCACATCCTAATATCAAAACCCTCAAAGGAGATTATACAGGCTACTATCGCTATCGGATTGGGGACTACAGGGTGATCTATTCCATAGACGATGAACTAGTTCAGGTATTTGTTATAGCGATCGCCCATCGTAGTGAAGCATATGAACCATAGAGACGAGTTGACAGGTCTGGCTGCAAAGTAGAAACGATGCATAACAACATCCTGAATCCTGAATAACTGCATCGGTGTCAGTAAACAAGCTGGCGATCGCACTGGTTCTATTGTGAATCAAGGTGAGCTATATTATCCCCTATTGAAAGATTAAATAGTCATCTTTGGGAACTACAAAACAATTTACTCATTACTCATTACTCATTACTCATTACTCATTACTCATTACTCATTACTCATTACTCATTACTCATTACTCATTACTCATTACTTATTACTCATTACTCATTACTCATTACTTATTACTTATTACTTATTACTCATGATGTATCTCACTTATTTCAAAAGTGCTGTATTTGGGGAAATGGGTAAGTTTAGGGTATTTCTGTTATCTGCCAAAGTTGTCCGGAAAAGTTGCCACATTTAGCCATTGTCAATTTATTGTTTTCTCCATCATTGATAATGTCTAAACACTTATTCGCACCTGTAAACATGGTTCGTAAACGCGAATAACCACGATTATCTGTCTTTTGAATACTCCAGTTTTGTCCGGAAAAGTTGCCACATTTAGCCATCGTCAATTTATTGTTTTCTCCATCATTGATAATGTCTAAACACTTATCTGCACCTGTAAACATAGTTCGTAAACGATAATAACCACGATTTTCAGTTCGTTCGATACTCCAGATTTGTCCAGAGAAATTACCACATTCAGCCATCGTCAATTTATTATTTTCACCATCATTGATAATGTCTAGACACTTATTCGCACCTGTAAACATGGTTCGTAAACGATTTTGTTGTACCTGAGCATTGACTTGTGTAGTTAGCAAACTCACTAAAATTACAGGTAAGAGAACGATTTTTTGCTGATATTTCATAAGATTTTGTACCTGGATATTCACATTTTTTAACAGATGAAAATTTATCTTAATAAACAAAAATATCGAGAACTTTCTTGTAGCCTCGATACCCTCATGATTTTAAGTTGTGCTATTTTACCATTCTTTTTAGCTAACACCTTATATCGAATAATACAAGGGGAATGAACGAGCATCCTTGGGTTTTACATATACTTTTTGTTGCGGTTCCAGGTGCAATTCATCAAATCGTTCCCGACTGAGGTGTGCGCTAACAACCTGTCCATCATCTAAGGTTAATTCCGCTTGAATTTCCCAACCTAAATGTATTAACCGACTCACCCGTGCAGGGACAGTGCTGCCATTGGGTGATGTCTCAATTATCACATCCTGAGGACGCAGGAACATTTCTGGATGGGCAGAATCAAAACCGTTGCTTTGAAAGATGCGGGAGGTACTTGGTAGGACATTCACGGGACCAATAAAGCTCATAACAAAGGCAGAAGCTGGATGGTCGTAAATTTCGGCTGGTGTTCCCACTTGTTCTACCCGCCCCTTATTCATCACCACAATTTCGTCGGATACTTCCATGGCTTCTTCTTGGTCATGGGTGACGAACACCGTAGTTACATGGACTTCATCATGTAGTCTTCGTAACCATGCTCTCAAATCTTTACGGACTTTGGCATCTAATGCTCCAAAGGGTTCGTCTAATAGTAAAACATTGGGTTTCACAGCTAGCGCTCTTGCGAGGGCAACTCTTTGTCTTTGTCCTCCGGAAAGTTGGGAAGGATAGCGATCGCCTAACCCTTGCAATTGGACTAACTCTAATAAATCTGATACTCGTTCGCGAATTTTTGCCTTGGTATTTTTGCGAATTTCCAGACCAAAGGCAATATTCTGGCGCACGGTCAAGTGCTTAAATAAAGCATAGTGCTGAAACACAAAACCAATATTTCTTTCCTGCACCGATTGGTGAGTGGCATCCTTACCTGTTAATAACATCCTCCCGGTATCAGGCATTTCTAAACCCGATATCAACCGTAATAAGGTAGACTTCCCAGAGCCAGAAGGTCCCAGCAGCGCTACCAGGGAACCGCTTTTAATTTCTAGATTGACGTTATCAACAGCTTGAAAATCGCCAAATCGCTTGGATACGTTTTCTACTACGATGCCCACTACCAGAACCTCTGCGCTTAATCTACGGTTTTTTGATGTAGTTAATGTATATTACATATACCATAGAAGTTGACTATAAATACTGAGAAGATGTAAAAATTAAAAACTACAGCTGCCGCAATCTAAAGTTCCACAATCTAAGATGCCGCAATCGAAGCCATTACAATCAGGCAGAATACAGTCGGAATGTACACAATCTGTAATATCTGCTGAGGTATTGAGACATTCACAGCTAGCATCTACACACGGGGTAGGTTGATTGCAATTTGGGCAATTATCAGCAAAATGGGTTTTGCGTGGTTTAGAAGTCATTTTTTGACCATCTGTTGGGACATTTTCGTCATCCTCTGGTTCTTCTTCTAGTTCTTCCCTTTGGGAGTGCAGAATCAAATTAGCTTGTTTGCAAGCATCAAACCGCGATCGCGCTTTTTCTAAGCCGATGGATATCCCATAATTGGCGATCGCCCTTTTGATATACTGAGAGCAGGACTCACCCCCATACAGTACCCTGTGGGCACAACTAAAACCCTTGTGGGGAGAAATAAATTTTTGATATCCGCTAATTGCAGTCACGGTGAAATTTCGACTCAGGGAATCAAAGGAATATGCTTGCATATATGGGTTTGGTAGTAATCAGTTCATGGATAACAACTTGCTTCACCCATAGAATTCCCCATATTCCTCCACGATTAACCAGTAATTTTTATCAAATCCTCATCTAGTCATTGTCCATACCACTGTGTTTTATTATTTGACAGGGCATAATTCGGTATGCTTTTCGTTTTTTGTATAAAATTAATGTGAGTTCGACGGTTCTAGCCAGCGATTAAAAATCGCCGGCTAATAGCTGAAGTCCTCTACAAGAGGACTGATAGCAAAGGATTCAATTTGTATTTCGAGTCCATTTTTAATGGACTTTGGATATGAGACGGGGATTTATAATCCCCGTTGGGACTCACGTTAAAATTAAAATAATTTTTTTTGATAAATTCATTCTGTAACTAGTATCCTAGGCAATGATACGGGCATTTGGGCGTATTCAAATTTTCTGGGAATTCTGTATTGAAAATTCTCTGTATTTTTTTTATTATATTTTTTAACTATTGTGAAGAAAATTCTGATTTTATCCGCCAACCCCAAAAATACAAACAAGCTGCGCTTAGATGAAGAAGTTAGGCAAATCCAATTAGGTTTGGAGCGTGCCAAGAAACGAGAGGAATTTGAAATTATTACTAAATGGGCTATATGTCCAGATGATTTGCGTCGTGCATTGCTCGATCATGAGCCAGAGATTGTCCATTTTTCTGGTCATGGAGGTGACGAGAACGGGTTAGCTTTAGAAGATAATACCGGAAACTTGCAGATGGTAAGTACGGAGTCCTTGGCAAGGCTGTTCAAATTATTTAAAAATAAAATAGAGTGTATACTATTAAACGCTTGTTATTCCGAGGAGCAAGCAAAAGCCATTTACGAACACATAGGTTGTGTCATTGGCATGAATCAAGCAATCGGCGATAACGCTGCCATAAAATTTGCAACTGGTTTTTATGATGCTTTAGGTGCGGGTAGAAGTTATGAAGAGGCTTTTGATTTTGGCTGTGTTGCCATTGATTTAGCAAGTATTCCGGAGTCACACAAACCTGTTTTAAAATTCAAAAATCAGACACAAAATCATAGCAATGGCTTAGATAGTCATCCAGAGCCAAATCATCCCCAGCCAAGCTCACCAATCAATATTAATTTACTTGAATACCCCCAAGGACAAGTTCCTTTAGATTCTCCTTTTTATATTGAACGTCCACCAATTGAGGTTGATTGCAATCAGGCTATTATCAGACATGGCTCCCTGATTCGGATTAAAGCACCGAGACAATTGGGTAAAACTTCTTTACTGAATCGGATTTTAGATTATGGAATTAGACAGGATTATCAGATAGTGTATCTTGACTTTCAGTTGATAGATACAGAATTGCTTGATAGTCTGGATAAATTTTTACAATGGTTTTGTCGGAGTATTAGCGAAGAGTTGAATTTGCCAGATAAAGTCAACCAATTCTGGGATGATATTACTGCCAGTAAAAGTAAATGTACTAATTACTTGCAAAAGTATTTGTTAGCAGAATCTAAAACTCCCATCATTTTGGGTTTAGATGAAGTTGATGAAATATTTAAACATCCTACCATCGCAGCTGATTTTTTTGGAATGTTACGGGCTTGGCATGAGCGCAGCAAAAATAATGCTGTTTGGCAAAAACTCAGGTTAGTGATTGTTCATTCTCAAGAAGTTTATATTCCTTTAAATATTAACCAGTCACCTTTTAATGTTGGTTTACCGATAGAATTACCAGAATTAAATACCACACAGTTGGAGGATTTAATTAAACGTCATGGTTTGTCTGGGGATAAGTCACTCTTGCAAGAGTTGATACATTTATTGGGAGGACATCCCTATTTGTTACGGGTTGCACTATACGAAATAGCCCGCGATCGCATAACCTTAGATCAGTTAAAAATCATTGCTCCAACTGAGGCTGGTCCTTACAATGAACATTTACGCCGTCATTTGTTGAATTTGCAGGAACACCCGGAACTACAAGCGGCAATGCTGAAGGTGATAGCCTCAAAAACACCGGTGGTGATTGGTAGTAGTGAAGCTTTCAAATTACGGAGTATGGGTTTAGTTAGGTTTCAAGGGAATGCGGTGGAACCGTTGTGTAATTTGTATCGGCTGTATTTTGGCGATCGCTTGGAGGCTTAGATGAGTTCCACCCCTGGTAATGGCTATGAATACTGGGTTGGGGGCAATTTACCCCTAGATGCTCCTACCTACGTGCAACGGGAAGCTGATGAAATTTTTTACCAGAGCCTGAAAAATGGTGAATTCTGTTATGTCCTCAACTCTCGGCAAATGGGTAAGTCTAGCTTGCGGGTGCAAGTTATGCACAGGCTGGAAGGTGAGGGTTTTGCCTGTGTGGCAGTGGATATTACTGGTATTATCAGCGCAGATATGACCCCGGTGGAGTGGTATGCGGGGATTATTGATTATTTAGTGGGGTGCTTTAACCTTGACAGTGATTTTGATTTAAGCAGTTGGTGGCGGGAAAATGATTTACTATCGCCAGTGCAGCATTTTAGTAAGTTTATTGAAACTGTGCTGTTAGAGCGAGTTCAGCAGAATATTATTATTTTTATCGACGAAATTGATAGTATTCTCAGCTTGAGTTTTAACTTAGATGACTTTTTTGCTGTCATCCGCGACTGTTATAACCGTCGTGCATCCCAAAGCGCTTACTATCGGTTGACTTTTGCTTTAATTGGGGTATCCACACCTTCAGATTTAATTCAAGATAAGCGACGCACACCGTTTAATATTGGTAGGGCGATTGATTTAACTGGGTTTCAATTGTCGGAAACGGCACCTTTGGCGCAGGGTTTAGGGAGGTTAGGTAATCCCCAGGAGTTGATGCAAGGGGTTCTGGATTGGACGGGAGGACAACCGTTTTTAACTCAGAGGGTTTGTCGGTTGTTGAGTAGAGAAGCGGGGGGAGAGGGGGAGAATCCTGCGGATTTTGTGGGGGAATTGGTGCGAAGGCGGATTATTGATAATTGGGAAGCACAGGATGAACAGGTACATCTCAAAACTATTAGAGATAGAATTTTACTGAGTTTTGAGAAGGGAACAGGGCGTTTATTGGGTTTGTATCAGCAGATTTTGGCATCAAATCAAGAGGGAATAATTGCCAATGACAGTACAGAACAAACCCAACTGCGGTTAACAGGTTTGGTGGTGAAAAGGGATGGGAAGTTAAAAATATATAACCGCATTTATGAGTCAGTTTTTAACTTAGCTTGGGTAGAGCAAGAGTTAGCTAAACTCCGTCCTTATAGTGATGCTTTTGATGCGTGGATGGCTTCTGAACGGCAAGATGAATCGCGGTTGTTGCGGGGACAAGCCTTAGCGGATGCCTTGGTTTGGGCGAGTGATAAGGGTTTGAGCGATGAGGATAATCGCTTTTTAATGGCAAGTCAGGAGTTAGATAAGCGAGAAGTTACCATCGCTTTGGATGCGGAAAGGCAAGCGAAAGAGATTTTAGCTGCGGCACAGGCAAAAGCAGAGTTAGCTTTAGAGGAGGAGAGACAGGCAAATCAGCGTTTGACGGAAGCGCGGGAACAAGCAGAATTGGCTTTAGGTGAAGTGAGACAGGCAAATCAAAGCTTGGAAACGGCACAGCGTCAAACCCGGCGACAGGTGCGTTTGGGGACGGGCATATTAATTATGTCTGTTGTGGGAGCTGGTGTTGCTTCTGTGATTGCTAGTAAGGCGATACAAGAGGAAGGTGTAGCAACTGCAAAATTAAATCAAGCCCAACAAACATTATCGGATGTCACTAGCCAAAAAACCCAAGCAGAGACAGCTAGACAAAAAGCATTAGCCGCAGAGAAACAAGCGGTAAGTAAAGCCCAAACCGCCGATACTAATCTCAAACGGGCAACCCAGGAAGTAACCAAGAGAAACCAACAATTGCAACAAGCGACTTTGAATTTAAAGACTGCGGAGGAAAAAGCCCAAAAAGCCCAGGGAGATAGACAACAAGCACAACGGGATTTACAACAAGCGCGAACAGAGGTGAATGCAGCCAAAATAGCCCGTCAAACTGCATTAGCTGGATTACAACAGGCGAGGGAACAACAAAAGCAGGCACAACAGCAAGTTAAAATAGCGCGGGAGGAGCGGGAAAAAGCAGAAATCGCCCGAAAAAATGCTGTCAATCAGCAACAACAGGCACAACGGCAACTGCAAACAGCCAAGACAGCCCGCCAACAAGCAGAAACAGAGCGCCAAAATGCCTTGACTGGAACGAGACTGGAAAGGGATGGAGTCTATATAGTACGGCAGTTTTCAACGGGAGAGGAAATAGCTAGTTTGCAATTGGCAATGCAGACTGGGCGGGAATTGCAAAGCTTAGTCAAGGGGAAACAATCTTTAGCTGATTACCCAGCTTATAGCCCAGTGTTTAGTTTGCAGGAAATATTATTAAATATCCGGGAACGCAATCAGTTACAGGGGCATCAAAATTCTGTCATCAGCGTCGCCTTGAGTCCCGACGGCAAAACCTTAGCTTCTGGTAGTGAGGACAAGACGGTAAAATTGTGGAATCTGACCACGGGAAAAGAAATTGCCTCCCTGACTGGGCATCAAAGTACTCTCATCAGCGTCGCCTTTAGTCCCGACGGCAAAACCTTAGCTTCTGGTAGTTTGGACAAGACGGTAAAATTGTGGAATTTAGATTTAGATGATTTACTCAGCCGGGGGTGCAAGTACTTGGCAGATTATTTTGTGACTTATCCCGACAAGAAAAAGGGTTTGTGTCCGTGACTGTGCCTTCAGCACGCAGCATTTCGGCTCCTTTCGGCTCCGCTCAAGGCAAGTCGCTCAGTGTCCGGAGCAAGGGGAAAAATAGAAGAACCCCTCCCCAGCCCTCCCCGATTTCGGGGCTACGGTGTACACACAAGTCTTAAAATTCCTCCTAGCACTTGGTTTCGTCATTTAGATTTAGGTTGTGCGATCGCTCTGGAAGCCTGTCATTGCGAGGAGGAACGACGTTCGCGCAGCGTGTCGCTTTGCGACTCAGCAATCGCAAAAACCACGGGATTATGTGATTACTTCGCTCCGCTATCGCTGCGCTCGTAATGACAATTTAAGGGGTCTATAACGCCTGAAACCCTTACAGCTACCACTTGTGTGTACACCGTAGCGATTTCGGAGAGGGTGCCCGATAGGGCGGGTGGGGTATCTGTCGTAAACATTGGACGGGAACAACCCGCCCTCCAAACTCAATATTTAGTAGAAACTAAGTAAGTCGATGAAAATAAACCCAACTGTGTAACAGAATGTAAAATTGACAAAACCGTTGCGGTTGCTTCATTTCACTGAGTCGAAAAGCGACACGCTACGCGAACGTTTCATTCGCAATGACATACATTGAAATTTTCACACCGACCTACTTATTCCCACTTATCCCAATCTGAATTAAAAATTGAGGTATCAGGGAAAGCCGTGGGATTACCACTTTTATCCAGCAATGTTTTTAACTCAATCAATTGTGGTTCTACCTTGGGTAAATCATCAACTAATTCATAGGGAGCAATATCCTTTTTCAAAGCAAAGGCAGCTGTCACCCCCGCAGCAGCACCAGCAGACCATTCAAAGGAATGGACACGGTAAGCAGCAGCAGCAATATGGCTTGTGGCAATACTTTTACCACCAACAATTAAGTTATCGATTTTCTGAGGAATCATTGCCCGTAAAGCGATAGGGAAAGGGTAGGACTTACCAGCACCCCGTCTTTCTCCCTCCCGTTCTGTATTTCCTGGTGCTTCTGGAGGACTTTTTGTCATACAGGGATGGAAGTCGATGGCGTAATAACCAATACCGACGGAATCAGGGAAAATAGTGGAACGGCTGCGTTTAGCTACATCCTCTGGGCGTTTCTTGCCGGTGAGGACAGAGACAGCTTCTAACCCTGCGAGAGTAGCTCTGAGGGCACGATATTCACTAGGGGAGAGATTTTTCTTGTAGAATTCATCGTTATAGTCGCGGCGAGAAATATCTACTTCCCAGATAGTAAAACCTTGGGGATGGGCATAATTCGGTCGTCCAATAATGCGTCTGCCTTCCCGCATATAGGGGTACTTGGATAGTCCGTGGGCGGTTCCCATGGGAGAATTATAACCGGAGAGAAAACGGTGATTTGGTTCTGGTTGCTTAACTCCCTTACCGAGTTGGGAATCAGTAGTCCCTGCGACTAGCCAATAGTAATAACCGAGGGATATTTCTTCACCTTTACGCAGAGCATCTGGGCGCAATCCACCCATCCAGCTACCGGGTTTTAATTGTCCTGTGCTTTGTAGCTGTTCACGGGAATAGATTAAATTATCTTTGGATGTGCCAGGACGGTAATCGTTACCCCAAGTCCAGTTTTGCATGGAGATATCACCGGGCATGGGGGTAGTAAATCTGACACCGCCAAAGGTTTTTGGTTCTCCGGGGGCAGCGCTCCAGATGCGACGGTAGGTAAAGACTAAATCAAAATCTGCCAGTCTTTTTAGTTCGTAGCTGTAGTAGGGGGAGTACTGGAGATAAAAAGGTGGCATGGTTTGCGGTTGGGGTTTCTCCGTCGCTTCCATGGCAAAGGTATAGGTGAACCCCTGGGGACAGTAGGGGTCATTGGTTCGGCTGGATGAGGAGGGTTCTAGGTAGGAACGAGCATCAATACCCAGACGGTAGGGAACATCCGCTAAACCGACAATTTCCCCGGTTTCACTGGCATCGACTACGTACCAAGTGGGGGATTTTTTCTGTTTGGTGGATTTGGCAGAAAATTGGATGATGGTTTTGGTGAAGCGGCGGGAATTTTGGTAAGTATAGGCATCGGTAATGGTTTGGGAGAGGGGAAAAGTATTGAGGGGTGGGGAACCGGGTGCGGGTTGGTGTTGGATGGCGATCGCTCTCTGAATAATTTTTCCGTCACCACTAATTTGCAAGTCTTTAATTACAGTATTGGGAAACCACTGCAACTTTCCCTTGCCCTTTTTCTCAGCATCTTTGAGGATGGAGCTTAAAATATCATGTCCATCTTTAGGTAAAAAACATGACTCACTCACCCAGCATTTTCCGGGGTTAAGTTCCTTGTATTTTTTTTCGATGCGTTGGCGGATTTCTAGGTAGCCACGGGAGTAAAATAATTTATCACGCTGGGTTTTGCGTTCATCTAAGGCAGAGGTTCCCTGGGAAGAAATTTGTCCTCCTAACCAGTCGGTAATTTCCGTCAAACAAACGGTTTTCCCTGCAAGTAAACCCTCATAGGCAGTTGCTGCTCCGGAAAGTCCCCCACCCACCACGAGAATATCGCAATTAACACTTTTATCTGGGTTCCTCGGCGGTGTGGCAATGACTGCGTAGGGTGCAAAAAAACTACACAGTAAGCTCAAACTAACTATAGATGTCCCTGAATTTAATTTCACTAGATGTTGCATATATTGCTATGATTCCGTTCAACTCCTAGGTCAAATTAAATCAGGTGTTTTGCCACTTTGTGTAAAAATCACATATTTTCTAGTAAACGATCGCCATTTTCAAAAGACAGCTTCAAAAGACAGCGATCGCTACTTTGTCTGAAAACCCTGGTATTCTAAAAACCAGAACCTACTTGATGTTGGTGAACATTCACCGGATTTTGCCCGTTATGGATATTAATCAACCCAGGATTGAAGTCTCTACGGGGGGGAGGGGGTCCTTTGGGTCCCTTGGGTTTGACTCCATTAGCACCTGGGGATTCATTTTTGCCACCACCATTACTTATTTCCAGAGTTGGAATATCCAGATGGGGATTGATTTTTGTTGGTTGAACTATAGAATTATCATTGACGAGTTGGGGTTTGGCAAAGCTAGGAGATGCACCGAGTAACATCGCAGGTAGGGCGATCGCCACAATTAAAATTGGCTTTTTCATAATCTATCTCCTATTTGCATAGCAGCTCCTTACAGAAGCATAATTATCTACACCCTCACTTCTGTAAATTCCGCCAGTTTTACAAATTCTGTGCAACTATGTTCAATTCCCAGAGCATACCCATCTCCAGGGAAAAATCCCACAATTCCTATTTCACCTTCGCCCTTTCCCATACCTTATAGTTATTAATACTAATGAAAATTGTATTTTTTGGTACTCCCAACTTTGCCGTTCCCACCCTGGAAAAACTCCTCAATCACCCAGACATGGAAGTGTTAGCGGTGGTGACTCAACCAGATAAACGTCGTGGTAGGGGTAATCAACTCATCCCTTCTCCTGTCAAAACCATGGGGATGAATCACAATTTACCCATATTCCAACCAGAGCGAATAAAAAAAGACTCGGAAACTCTCACCCAATTGCGCGAATTGGCTGCTGATGTGTTTGTGGTGGTTGCCTATGGGCAAATTCTCTCCCCAGAAATTTTGGAGATGCCGAAATTAGGTTGCATTAATGTTCACGGTTCGATTTTGCCCCAGTACCGAGGAGCTGCACCGATTCAGTGGTGCATCTATAACGGTGAAGCAGAAACGGGGATTACCACCATGCTCATGGATGCAGGTATGGATACGGGGGCGATGTTACTCAAAGCTACCACACCCATTTTACTCCTAGATAATGCCCAGGATTTAGGGGTTAAACTTTCTATTCTAGGGGCAGATTTATTAATAGAAACCTTAGAAAAATTAGCCCAGCAGGAGATTCAACCCATACCCCAAGATAATCAATTCGCAACCTATGCACCATTAATCAAAAAAGCCGATTATCTATTAGATTGGTCACGTAGTGCTATAGCTTTACACAATCAAATTCGCGGTTTTTTCCCTAACTGTTCTACCACCTTTCGTACAGAAACTCTGAAAATTACCCAGACTTTACCCCTAGGAACTGATATTCCTGGAGAATTACCAGCAGAGTATCAAGAAATTCTCCCAAAAATCCCAGATTTAGGCAATATTTCGGCACAACCCGGTGAAATAGTCAGTCTTGTCAAAGGAATTGGGGCGATCGCCCAAACGGGAACAGGTTTCTTACTGCTGCGAGAAGTACAACTCGCAGGGAAACGTCCCCAGTCAGGATGGGATTTTGTCAACGGTTCTCGTCTCACCCTAGGTGAAGTTCTGGGAACTTAGATGAGGATTAATCACCAAAATGTCTGCATTTTAACAAAATGGGGGGGGTTAATTCCCCTGCTTCTACAAGCATCATGATTGTTTGAATCTTGCCACCTTGTCTGAGTGAAAGACTCACAACTCTGACAAAGTTTTTGTTTATCAGTCTATACAATCGAGTGAGTTTATCATGTATAATGGAGTGATAGAGAGAATTTTTTCGTTTATGTGAATGTTTTTTCTAAAACAAACGCCTCTCCGAATCTAAATCTCTACATACACTATTGGATTCTGGAGATTCCTATGTCAATTTATATAGGGAATCTTTCTGAAGAGATTCGGGAAGATATCTTGAAAAAGATGTTTTCCAAGTACGGCAAAGTGACAAAAATTCGCATCCCTACCGATAGGGAAACGGGAGAAAGTCGAGGAATTGCTTTTGTAGATATGGGTACAGAAGCAGAAGAATCTAAAGCAATCAAGGCACTTTTAGGCTCTAAATATATGGGTCAAAAATTGCGAATTAATAAAGCAATGACGAATGTAGAGCGAACAACCATCGCTTAGTTTGTCACGGGTTTATTGTCGTAAACAAATACAGCAGATTCAGAAAAAGTGGTAATTCTATGTCAACACTAATTTATAAGCAAACAGGAAAATATCTTCCTCCCAATATATTGATTCTCGGAATAGCATTTCCTCCTGGAGAAAATGAAATTAGTAGTGAGCAGCTAGTAGAAATCCGGCAAATCATCAAAAGCGATCGCATGCTGAAGCACTATTTCGATCAGAAGATTCTCAGCATCCGGGAATGAATTCCTACAAGGTGATGCATTCATCTTGTTGTATTCAACCACATAGGAAAGGAATCTGCTCAGTCAAGTGGGATTCTGGATAAGAAGCGTGAGGATATCCGCGTTTATCAATAAATACTGAAAACTTGCCTTAAAGTTCATCATGGTGTATTGTTTTTCTCCACCACAGCATACCCATGATGTAGTTTTTGCTGTCTCTCAAATAATCAAATTACTATTATTATCGCTACGGTTCTATTCCTTCATCAATCCAGACATCAATTGCAGTTTTTACCTCAGATTCAGTCACCGCAGACCATTCTTTTTCGTTAATAGTTGTTTTAAATACTGCTCGCTTCCCATGTCCAACTCTTTCTATGGCGTGTCCACGATATAGATGGTTTTTCGGTTTAATCATGTTTATCTAATCATATAGGTTATATGTTAATTGTAACAATATCTAATTTTTTGTGTTTATCCTTAGGGAAATATTAGTCAACCAAGAAAACTTTGACTAGGAATTAATCTTACTACTCATTACCCATTCCTCATTACTCATTACCCATTACCCATTACTCATTACTCCCTATTCAAGTATTAGTCAGGTAAAAATAAGGTAAAAATACTACCTTCCCCTGGAGTTGATTCCACGGTGACATCTCCTCCATGTAATCGAGCTAATTTGCGCGTGAGAGCTAAACCTAAACCTGTACCTTCATACTGACGATTGAGACGACTGTCTAATTGTTTAAAGGGTTCAAATAAATCTGAGAAATGATTAGAGTCAATACCAATACCTGTATCTGAAACAATGAAAGATATCCCCTGGGATACCTTTTTCACCATCAAAGACACTTTCCCTTTTGTTGTAAATTTAACTGCATTACTCAGTAAATTTAACAGCATTTGTTTGACTCGACGCTCATCCCCAATGCAAACATCCACTTGGTGGTGAATGTCAACTTGCAATTCTAATCCCTTTTGTTGAGCGCGATCGCCTACAGTCGAAATCACATAATTACACAGTTCATACACTGGAATCGGTGATAAAAAGAGTTCCTCTTTACCAGCTTCCACCTTCGACAAATCTAAAATATCGTTAATTAAGGCTAGTAAATGTTCACCGCTCGTGTAGATGCAGTTTATATATTCGGCGTTGCTGATTCAGGGGATGATTTTGCTGATTTTTGGACGAAATAATAATACTTTCAGCCTCTAGTTCATCCCGCATTTATGCAACGCCATATATTCCTTCTGTTTGTCATTCAGGTTACCGACAATTTCCTGTTGTAATAGTTGTGACAGTCCCATGATCGCATTTAGGGGTGTACGCAATTCATGGCTCATTGTTGCTAAAAATTCGCTTTTAGTTCGGCTACCAGCTTCTGCTGCTTCTTTGCTCTGATGCAGTTGCAATTCTGTTTCCTTCCGTGCAGTAATATCTTCTACCATGGCAAGAAAATATTTTGGCTTGCCATTAGTTTGTTGAATCAGTGAAATTTTCAAATTTGTCCATAGACAATGTCCATCCTGATGGTAAAACCGTCTTTCCATTTCCAGGCGATCGCATACCCCTGTGACTAATTGCTTATATAGTCCGATATCTCCTGGTTGTTTGACAATAAAATCGCTAAAGCGCCTACCACGTAACTCTTCCCGATTGTATCCTAGCATCTTACACAAAGCAGGATTAATATCAGCAATTTTGGCTTTCATATCCACTAAACCAATTCCCATGGAAGCATATTCAAAAATAGCTCGAAATTTGGCTTCACCATGGGGCAAACCGTCATGATTGCCAGTAGAATCTTGATTTCCCAAAGCTAGACTAATTAAATGATAATCATTCACTTCGTGGGTTTGAAAAATTCGCATTGATAGCCTCTAGTACTAACTAAATATAATGGCAACCAAAATTGATGTATGGGAATGATAATTTTACGCCTCCCAAAAAAGGAGTTAACTGGGTAACATTTGCAATTTCCTGACTTTCCTACCTCCACAACTCAAATTAAATGACGACAGAATAGAATTTCATCTCGCTAGAGACTAGGTATTAAATAAATATTTTCCTACTAGAAACGTTAAATAACGGAAAAATTCTTCGCTTTTTTATTTTCTTTAAATAAATAAAATATTAGCTTTATTAAAAAGAGTGAGCCTGTTAAATTCTCACTGCAATTATACTAGTTGTCAATATATTAGTTTATACTAATTTTACAAATGCCATCCATGTTTTTCCGGATAAATGCTTGTAACTTTTAGACATGAGTAATCAATAGATATCTTAAAAAAACTTAAAATGTTCCAGGGGCGATCGCCTGTCTCCCTTGGGTATCCCTGGGCTCTAAACTACTGCCAGTCAATCCCTATTTATCAACAACTTTACTGCTTTATCCCCCAACATTAAATCAATTGATATAGTACTATTGTACCATAATTAAAATACATTCAGTAATTGCAAAACTTTCTTATAAGAGCTGCAATAAATTGATGGATAAATTAAAGCTGGCAGTGCCAGAAAAAATCATGGAAACGCTGCCAGCCACTAAAGTTATGTCAAAAATCAAAAATATTGTCGTTAATTAGCCAAATTTGATATTAATCACGACCATTCAAAGCAATCAACAACCGCAGGATAAAGATAAACAAATTGATGTAGGTGAGGTACATCGATAAAGCTGCGGGGAGGTACTGATCGTTGCGGTAGGTACGAGGGAGGATATAAAAATCCACCACAGCGCTACCAACAAACAGAAAGACTCCAATCCCAGAAATGGCAATCTCTAACCAAGTGGGTGTGTAGACACCGAAGATAGCAAAGAGAAACTGTGCCAGACAAACGACAACTAGGGCAATAATTCCCAGACTGACAGTTTTAGATAAAGCCATCCCATCAGACTCAGACAGATTAGAGCCAATTTGTCGAGCAAAGATAAAAGTTACACCACAACCCAAAGCGGCAAAACCGATACCAGAAATACCCACACCTGGGGTTTTCAGGGCAAGATAAACCAAGCCACTGAGAGTATAACCAGATAATAGACTGTAGGTTGCCAGTAGGGGGAGGGCGATCGCCTTATTACCCTTTTCCGCAGCATTTTGAGCCACAAAAAATAGAATGAGTTCTAGGATGACTGCACCGATGAAGGTAGGAAAGAATAGTCCGGGTTGGGTGCGGATAACTCCTAAACCACCATAGGTTCCCAAAGCAGTTAGTACTAATCCACCACCAACAAAAGGAAGTGCTTTCGCAATCACATTTGGTCCCACAAGAGCTTGGGTACGTGCGTCCCGAATCGCTTCCCGGAAGTTACTAGTATTGCTCATATTTTCAGGTTGATGTTTAACAGGGATATTCCTACTTCTATTTTGGCTCATTTTTCTCTATGGCAGAGTCACCACTATGATCAGCGTCAAGGGGGATAGGAATGTCCGGTATTTTTGCATACCCCCGGAATAGCTGAGAAATATAAATTATTACCAACCTGCTTCTGGAGAATTTATGGGTCTGACAACAAAATTAACTGTGGGACTATTGACTTTTGGGACATTGGTGACTGGAGTATTACCCGCGATCGCCCTTCCTGGAACTGTGACAACTAGAAGCAATCTGCGAGCTGAACCATCTTTAGCAGCACCTGTCTACGAAATTTTGCCCCAGGGGGGTGATTTTGATGTGATTAACATTACCGTAGGTAGCGATGGTAATTACTGGTATTACGTGCAACCTAGGGTCGAAGGGACGCAAACTGGTTGGATACGCAGTGATTTAGCTCGATTAAGGCTGGATAAAAAGCCCTATGCCATGGTAACGGGTAAGCGGGGAATTAAAACTAATGTGCGATCGTCTCCCAAGTTAAACAGTAAAGTTTTATACGCTGCCATGTCCGGTGATGTCGTGACTCTGGAAAGTGCCCCTCAACAGGTAGGACAGTATCCTTGGTATTATGTCAGGTTTACCAATGGGGTTCGTGGTTGGGTACGAGGCGACCAACTATCTTTCTGGCAACGGGGATGTATTATCAGCTGTCCTGAGTACTAACTAATCAAGCTCGGCGATCGCCCTACGATGTATTACAATTAACAATATATTTTATACTTAGAAAATTGCGTACCTCCTCAAGGACAAAGAAGTATAAATCAAAAGCATCTACCATCATTGGCAATTGAAACTGTATTGACCTATTTTTTCTGATAAAGGAAGTTATGAATAGCAGTAATTATCGCATTTCACAACATATTTTTGTGAGCTTACTATTACTTGTTTCCACTTGTTTAATTCCCAATATACCGATTTTTAGTAATCAATCACGGGTAGTAGCACAAACAGAAGACCCACGCTTGATCGAGGGAGGTCGTTGGTTTATTAAAGCCTTTGAGCAATTACAAAATAATCAATTTGAAGCTTCCTTAGAATCTTGGCAACAAGCGCTGAAAATATTTCGTGAACTGAAAAAACCAAAGGAAGAACGTTTAGCTCTGGGAGGAATTGGTTTTGCATATTCTGCCCTAGGAGATTATCCCAAAGCGTTGGATTATCAACAACAAAGTTTAAAAATTGCCCAAAAGCTTCAAGATCGTGATGCGGAAGCTGCAACTGTGGGAGAGATTGGTTCTATTTACTATCGAATGGGAGAATATGCTCAGGCGATCGCACACCAGGAAAAAAGCTTGGCGATTGCGCGAGAAACCAAAAATCTCTCTACCCAGTCTGTCACTTTGACAAATCTTGGTTTGATTTACCATTCCGTGGGAGATTACCGCAAAGCGATCGACCATCAACAAGAAAGTTTGCAGATTGCACAACAATTAAAAGACCGAAAAAACGAAGCTGGTACCTTAAATAATATCGGTATTTCCTACCGAGGTTTAGAAGATTATCCCAAAGCAATTGAGTATCATCAAAAAAGTTTAGAAATTGCTCGAGAAATTAAAGACCGTGATGCTGAGAGTAAAGCACTTTCAGGTTTGGGTAATGGCTATTATTTCCTCGGAGAATACCAAAAAGCGATTGGATACCACCAACAGAGTTTAAAAATAGCGAAAGAAATCAAAGACCGTCATGGTGAAAGTGGTTCATTAGGAAACCTTGCAGTTGTCTACCTTTCATCAGGGAACTTCCCTAAAGCAATCGATAATTTACAACAGGTTTTACCCCTGACGCGACAACTCAAAGACCGTCAAGCTGAAGGTGTTAACCTCCACAATCTCGGATTTGTTTTCTACAAACAAGGTAAATTGGCTTTAGCTGAAAAGACATTGATGGAGGGAATGCAAGTTTGGGAATCCTTGCGAGGAGGATTAAAAGATAATGAAAAAGTCGCGATTCTAGATACTCAAATTTATATTTATCGAGGTTTACAACAGGTATTAATTGCCCAAAATAAAATTGATACAGCCTTAGAAATATCGGAACGGGGACGAGGACGAGCTTTTGTCGAACTGTTGAATTCGCGCTTATCAAATAAATCCAATACCCCATCCTTGCAACCACCCACAATTGCCGAAATTAAACAAATTGCCAAATCACAAAATACAACCCTTGTAGAATATTCTCTGATTTTAGATGAATTTAAATTCCAAGGTAAGCAAGGATGGAAAGAATCGGAATTATATATTTGGGTTGTAAAACCAACAGGAGAAGTAACCTTCCGTAAAGTTGATTTAAAACCATTGTGGCAAAAAGAAAACACAAATTTAAACGAACTTGTCACCACCAGTCGTGAATCTATTGGTGCAAGAGGTACAGCTTTTCGCGGTATTAATGTCTCCTATAATCCCGACGCAGCCAAAGCGAGCAATAAACTCAAACGTCTCCACGAACTATTAATTAATCCCATTGCAGATTTACTTCCCAAAAACCCTAACGACAGGGTTACATTCATTCCCCAAGGTAGCTTATTTCTGGTTCCCTTCTCAGCACTCCAAGACAAAGACGGGAAATATTTAATTGAAAAACACACCATTCTCACCTCCCCATCAATTCAGGTTCTCGATTTAACCCGCAAACAGAAACAACGCATCGGTAAAAAACCCATCCAACCCAATAATCTGCTGATAGTCGGAAATCCCACCATGCCAGCAGTATCGCCTAAAATTGGAGAAGCACCGCAACAATTATCAGCATTACCTGGTGCAGAAAGAGAAGCAAAGGCGATCGCCAACCTCTTCAAAGCGAAATCCCTCACAGGTAATCAAGCCACGGAAACAGAAGTTACAAAAAGATTATCCCAAGCTCAGTTTATTCACTTAGCTACCCACGGGCTATTCGATAATGTTCAGGGTTTAAATAGTAGTATCGCCCTAGCTCCCGGTAATAAAGGTGACAAGAAAAACGACGGTTTGTTAAGTGCCGGGGAAATCCTGGATTTAAAACTCAACGCCGAATTAGTCGTACTCAGCGCTTGCGATACCGGAAGGGGACGTATTTCTGGGGATGGGGTAATTGGTTTATCTCGCTCCCTAATTACCGCCGGTGTACCCAGTGTCTTAGTATCGCTCTGGGCGGTTCCCGACGCGCCGACAGCCGAGTTAATGACGGAATTTTACAAAAATATCAGTAAAAACCCTGATAAAGCTCAGGCGCTGCGACAGGCAATGTTGACAACGATGAAACAGCATCCTAATCCCAGTTCTTGGGCGGCTTTTACCCTGATTGGCGAAGCGGAGTAATTACAAAATAGGCGAGTTAGGAAGAGAATCGCAGAAAGAAAAATATAATTTATTTGGAAAGTAGATGAGAATGTAACTATTTTTTTGATAAATAAATTTCAATTTAAAAATATCCAAATCATCAAGATTGGACTGGTATTAATTCAAGTGGTTCGTTGTAGTGGTGAGAGGTGATAATCGTGGCAAATAATCGAATTCAGCAAAGTATTCTTATCAGCTTATTCTTATTTTTATCTACTTCTTTTGTTCCCAATTTAGCGATTTTATCAACGACATCCCAGGTTTTAGCCCAAAGTAATGCACAGAGAAAGACAGAAGCAGATAACCTTTTAGAAGAAGGTATAGAGCAGTTTCAAGCAGGTAAGTTAAAAGCTGCTTTATTGTCTTACGAAAAAGCGCTGCAAATATACCGACAAATCAAGGATAGAAGAGGGGAAGCACAAGCGTTGGGTAATATCGGCAATGCTTACTATATCTTGGGAGATTATCGCAAAGCCATTGATTTTCACCAACAAGGTTTAGTAATTTTTAAACAAATTGGCGATCGCGCAGGTGAAGGTCGTTCTCTGGGTAATCTGGGAGTTGCTTACGATGCTCTGGGGGAATATCAAAAAGCAATTGAATTCCACCAACAGCGTTTAAAAATTGCCAAAGAACTTGGCGATCGCCCAGGTGTTGCTTCTGCTTTAAGTAATTTAGGAAGTGTTTACTTTTCTCTGGGGGAATACCAAAAAGCGATTGAATTCCACCAACAGCGTTTAGTGATATCTAGGGAACTTGGCGATCGCTCCGGTGTGGGAAAAGCATTGCTGAATTTGGGAAATGTTTATTATTACCAAGGAGAGTTCTCAAAAGCAATTGATTTCTACCAACAAGCTTTAACCATCTTCCCCCAAATTGGTGATCGTCGAGGTGAAGGTCTTGTACTAGGTAATTTAGGAGCTGTTTACTCTTCCCTAGGGGAATACCAAAAAGCCATTAAGTTATATCAACAAAGTTTAGCAATTGCTCAAGAAATTGGCGATCGCGCAGTTCAAGGAACAAGGTTGAATAGTTTGGGAAATGCTTACAGTGATTTAGGGGAATCTCAAAAAGCGGTTGAGTTCCTCCAACAAGCTTTAAAAATTTTCCAACAAATAGGCGATCGTCCTCGTGAAGGTAATGTACTCAGTAGCTTGGGAAATGTTTACTATTCCCAGGGAGACTACAAACAAGGGATTGACTTCCACCAACAAAGTTTAGCAATCTTCAAAAAAATAGGCGATCGCTCCGGAGAAGGTGGTGCGTTGGGTGGTTTGGGAAATATTTACTATTCCTTGGGAGAATATCGAAAAGCGATTGAATTCCACCAACAGCGTTTACAAATCTCCAAACAAATTGGCGAACTTACTGGTGAAAGTGCTGCGCTGACAAATCTGGGAAATGCTTATGCTTCCCTCAAAGACTATCAAAAAGCGATTGCATCCTACCAACAAGCTTTAGCAATTGACAAAAAAATCGGGAATCGTTCCGGGATTGGGAAAGCGTTAGGTAATCTAGGAACAGTATATGATGCTTTAGGAGACTATCAAAAAGCCATAGACTTCTACCAACAACGTCTCAAAATTGCCAAAGAAATTGGTGAGCGTTCCGGGGAAGCATCTGTCCTCAATAATTTGGGGAATGTGTATGATGTTCAGGGAGAACCAAAAAAAGCCATTGACCTCTTCCAACAAGCTTTGGGAATCTTCAAACAAATAGGCGATCGCTTTGGTGAAGGTGCTGCGCTGAATAATTTGGGTTCTACTTTTAGGAAATCGGGAAATCTTTCCGCAGCAGAAAAAGTTTTAAAGCAGGGGATTGAAGTTTGGAAATCTCAACGAGGTAAACTAGCTGGTCGAGATGATTTAAAAATTTCTATTTTTGAGCAGCAAACACTTACCTATGAAATTTTGCAGCGAGTTTTAGTAGCTCAAAATAAAACCGACGCAGCTTTAGAAGTCTCAGAAAATGGACGCGCAAGAGCTTTTGTAGATTTATTAATTAGTCGCTTAAATCCTAATCAGAATGCTTCCCCAGAAATCAATATTAACCAAATTAAACAAATCGCCAAATCCCAAAATGCCACCCTGGTTCAATATTCAATCATTACTGATGAATTCAAAGTAGCAGGTAAAGAAGAAACTAAAGAATCGGAATTATATATCTGGGTAATTAAACCTACCGGAGAAGTCAGCTTCCGTAAAGCAGATTTAAAACCATTGTGGCAAAAAGAAAACACAACTTTAAAAGATATTGTAACTATCACCCGCGAATCAATTGGTGTTAGGGGTACAGCTTTTCGCGGTATTAATGTCTCCTATAATTCCGACGCACCCAAAGCGAGCAATAAACTCAAACGTCTCCACGAACTATTAATCAACCCCATCGCAGACTTATTACCCAAAAACCCTAACGACAGGGTTACATTCATTCCCCAAGGTAGCTTATTCCTGGTTCCCTTCTCAGCACTCCAAGACAAAGACGGGAAATATTTAATTGAAAAACACACCATTCTCACCTCTCCATCAATTCAGGTTCTCGATTTAACCCGCAAACAGAAACAACGCATCGGTAACAAACCCATCCAACCCAATAATCTGCTGATAGTCGGAAATCCCACCATGCCAGCAGTATCACCTAAAATTGGAGAAGCACCGCAACAATTATCAGCATTACCTGGTGCAGAAAGAGAAGCAAATGCCATTGGAAAATTATTTCAAACTCAATCTCTGACAGGTAATCAAGCCACAGAAACCGAGGTGAAAAAACGCTTATCCCAAGCTCGATTAATTCATTTAGCTACCCACGGATTATTTGATGATTTTCAAGGTTTAAATAGTAGTATTGCTTTAGCTCCAGGTAACAAAACAGACAAAAATAGTGATGGTCTTTTGACTGCTGGAGAAATCCTGGATTTAAAACTCAACGCCGAATTAGTCGTACTCAGCGCTTGCGATACCGGAAGAGGAAGAATTGCTGGAGATGGGGTAATAGGTTTATCTCGTTCCCTAATTACTGCGGGTGTACCCAGTGTCTTAGTATCGCTCTGGGCGGTTCCCGACGCGCCGACAGCCGAGTTAATGACGGAATTTTACAAAAACATCAGTAAAAGCCCTGATAAAGCCCAGGCGCTGCGACAGGCAATGTTAACGACGATGAAACAGCATCCTAATCCCAGTTCTTGGGCGGCTTTTACCCTAATTGGCGAAGCGGAGTAATAAGCTGATGTGCAGCTAAATGGTATAACCGAAAATTTAGAATTACCGTAGTGCGGGCATCTTAACCGCGTCCTCAAATCAGGGAGTGTCTCGCTCCCACTATGCATTTTGTACCCATCGCAACGGTGCCAAGGAAGTAGCTGAGACTGTTCTATCGCTGTAGCAGAATCCAGATGTAAAATCGATATAAAGCAATTCCCCATAACCTAAAACTTATAAACCACTATGACTAAAAAAATCTATCAACTCCCCCTAAGCTTCGAGCAAATTCTTAATCTTGTTCTACAACTTCCAGCACAGGAACAAGAAAAACTCATTCAAGAAATCAAGAAAACTGCTTCAACAAATCAAGATGAAGATTTACTTAGTGTTTTTGACAGAATCGGTAGAAATGCTCAAATCAAAGGACTAACGGAAGAAACTCTAGAAGAATTACTCGCCGATGAATCATAAACTAATTGTCATTGACACAAATGTTTTACTTAGTGCTGTCCTCAGTCCTAACGGAACAACCCGTCAAGCCTTAGATAAAGCCTATAAAGCATTCAAAATCGCCCAAAGCGAGGATACTTACCAAGAATTAAGCATACGAATCTATAAACCTAAATTTGATAAATATATCTCAGATACAGACCGACAAGATTTTTTGAACATAGTTAAAAAATACAGTCAATTTATAGAAATAAAATTTCAAGTAAATATCTGTAGAGACCCAGATGACAACAAGTTTTTAGAACTTCTTAAAGATGCTAAAGCTGAGTTTTTAATCACAGGGGATCGAGACCTTTTATCACTCAATACTTTAGCTGAATATCAAAACCAGATTATTACTCCCAGAGACTTTCTAAACCTTGATTGATTCAAATAGATATCAACCGAATTTAACTATGCGTTGCCTGAAACCCTTGTGCAGACTTTCCGGCGGAACATCTCTACATTGTTGCAGAAGTATGCGATTTGTCTGGTTGTTTTTAGTGATATTGGCTGGGTTACATTGGCTGCTGGCTTTATTTCTGAGCGGCTCTTTACCAGGTAATTATTGGCTCGCAGTAATCGTGAATAACATCTTGACCATACCTGCAATGCTCACTATAGTTGGTTTTCCCGTCCTCCTAGGAATAGTTGCTGTTGTTATTATTGTTGCTATTTGGAAAGAACTGAAATACCGACGCATTCCGTGGCAGTGGTTGAAAAACTTACTCCTGATTCCCCTACTTATATTCGCTCTATTTCCTGCATTTGTGAGCTATGATCCTGGTTCGAGTTTGACTGTCCAACCCTGGGGAAAGGTTTATCATATAGCCTATTCTGCCTTATACTTTGATGACAACTACGGTAGTCTATTCTTGTACGAATGCGATCGCACTGGCTTCTGGTGTTGGAATATACATAGGTTTGATACAAGTGTCGGTATGATAGAGATTTTTAAGTTTACGTATAATGCCCAGACAAATCTTTTGAGTCTTGGTTCTGATGGAGATAGTCAAGCTATTTATCTGCGATCGCAAAATAAGGTGATTTGTCCTCTGAATAAAAACAGTTCCCTTAATACATCTTGTCAAAAAGCATGATATTGCAATCATACTGAAATCCTCAATATTGGGATGAGTTGAAGCATGATGGGAAAGAGAAGGGACAAAACTTCGGACGTAAATATCAAATCATTTCTCCACACTGCATCATGTTAGAATTATTCTCTTGCTTGCCCAGCCCCTAGAAACTTGTTAACCTATGCCTCAGTACACACTCCCCCAATGTCCAGAAATTGTCCTGACTGTTCCTGGTAAAGATTCAGCCAAAGCCCGCGAAAAGGCAATGGATCAGCTGATGCAACTGATGGATGAGGGGAAATTACCCACAGAATTAGAAGATGGATTTAGTTCTGAACAGTTAGTGGAAGTAAAAGAAGTCTCAATGGATACCACCGGAGAAGACGCAATTACTCAAGCTGTACAGATTTTGAATAATTTGGCGACACTAAAACTGAAAGTTCAAGAATCTCGAGGTGAAGCTTTAGAAGTACGAAAAGCTGTAGATATCTTATTTTCTGATCAGTCTGTCACCGAAGAGGAAATTACTCGACTCAAGGAAGGCTTTAAAGTACTGAAAAACTTTGCCCAAGCTAATCTGCGTTACCAGGAAGCAAGAGCAAAAGCAGAGCAAGCAAGACAAGTCTTAGATCAGGCTCTGAAATCACCTGAGAAGTAACAGCGTAAGGGTGTTTTTGATATTCACCCTCACTTAATTTACCCCTATTTTACTTTAGGTACGGAAGCTTCTACACTATCCTTATCACCTGTAATCCGTTCAGCACTCATAGTTTGTCTGTAGTATTGTTGGTAGTAGCTGTAAGCGGCTGGTGCAGCTTCTTTTGACTTATTCGCAATCATCCCTAACAGAGGAGTGCCAGAAATTTGCATTTCTTCCAAAGCCTGTTGGAACATAGTGCGTTTTAATTTACCTAAACCTGCCACTAAAACCATACCGTTGGTGTTGGCGGCTAGCAAATTTGCATCCGCGAAACCCACGACAGGAGGAGTATCATAGATTACCAAGTCAAAGCTATCATGCATTTCATTCATTAAATCCTGCATTTTTTGAGATGCAAGTAAGCGGACAGAGTCTGGGGGAATCGGACCTGCGGACATGAGGTAAAGGTTGTCTTCGAGGGGCGATCGCTCAATCACATTACTCCAATCCAAATCCGCCGAAATGACATCAGTTAACCCCTGAATATTCATCAAACCCACACGCTGATGCAAAGAGGGAAAACGCAAATTCGCATCCACCAGTAACACCCGTTGCCCCATAGCTGCCGCCGCTAAAGCCAAATGAATCGCCACCGTAGACTTGCCATCCCCCTGATCAGCCGAACTAATCACCAAAGAACGAATCGGTGAGTCAGAACCCAGCAAGAGAATATTGGTATATAGGGAACGAAAAACCTCAAAGAAGGAAGCACGAGCGGCTTGGGGTAATCCTGCTGCCAAACTATCCTGTTTCTTAACAGCCAATTCTTTCCGTAAGGGAACTACACCCAACAACGGTAATCCTGTTGCTTCTTTGAGGTCTTTGGAAGTGTAAAATACATTACTCAGTTTATCTACTACTAAAGCTGCCCCAGTACCTAGGAGTAAGCCTAGTAATCCGCCCAAAGCCAGGTTTCGTTTCGCACTATCAGATACTGCTTCTGGTTTCTGAACTTTGGTAAATTCCGGATCTAAAGACCTCCATGGTTGTAATCTTTGGGCATACTCAATCCGTAATGCCTGTTGCTTGCTGGTAAACTGAGTCAGGGCATCATTGGCAATTTTCAGTTCCTGCTGGATATTATCATAGTCTCGATTCACCGCCGCTAAGGCTCGCAGGTAGCTATTGAGATTATTAATTTTATCTTCTAGGGAAGCATCACGGGCTCGCAATTCCTGAATCCGACTTTGAAAATCTCGATTCACCCGCGCTTTTTCCGTATCTAACATCCCAATCATTGTGCTTTTTTGCTCTGCTAGTCGTTGCATTCCCTCTTCTTGATTGGTGAAGATGGAACCCCGTTTGGCAATATCTGCATCAATTGATTGAATTTGGTCTAAGATTTTTTGGTAGCGGGCATTCTCACTCAGGATGGAAAAACTAGCTGCCGCTCCTGGTTGTTGGGTAAGCTCTTTTTGTAAATCTTGGTATTTAGATACCATTTGTTCCAACTGTACCCGGTTTTCGATACGCTGCTGGGTAAAAACGTTGATTTGTGTGGAAATTTCCTGGGATCTACTTGCTGGATCAACTAAATTATTCTGTTGTCGTATTGCCCGTAATCTTTCTTGCCACATTTTTACCCTTTGTTCTAAGGGTACCCTTTGTTGCTCAACAAATTTAATTGCCTGCTCTACATCATTGCGCCGCTCTGCCAAACTATAGTTGAGGTAAGCACGGGCAACAGCACTTAAAAAGTCACGGGTAATCTCTTCGTTGGGACTGATGTATTCGACTTCGAGAATATTGACATTTTGTTTTTTAGATGCAATGTTCAAACCTCCAACGATGGATTCATAGGTAAATTCCATCTCTGGATATTTTTGCTGGTATTTGGCTTGTAATTCTTTAATTACAGGATTGAGAACTCGGCGACTCTGTAGTACTTGAATTGTAGTTTCTGTTGAGGATTCCGGTGCGGTGACAGAACCTAAAGTTTGTGGCACATTGGCGATCGCCTTACTTTCTCCCGTAACCGGTTCTGTCAGAATCTCAAAACTACCTTGATATGCTGGAGGATCGGTTTTTGCCTTTAAAACTGCTGCCGTTGCCACAACACCAGTAATACCAACAACTAATAAAGCACGACGACGCAGGGTTGCTCCGACTTGACCTAAATTTAATCCTCCCTCTTCTCCATCATTATTTCCTTGATTGAACTGAATAGCTTGAGATGGTGACAACGGTTGCAGATATCTGTCTGACTTCAGCATAGCCTTGGTAAGATAAATTACTTTTACTACCGATATGGTTTGCCTGTCTGACTAGGACTTAAGCCTAATTAAAAAAGAAACATCTTTAGGCAATCCAAATCAGTCCGATACTCGTGAGAGTCCGTAGAGAAATACGATAGATAGCTGTCCCTGGATAGAATTTTGTCAATGCCCCTGCACTTTAGAGCATTAGGTTATACCTACAGTAACATTGCGTAGGAGAAATTTGTGAACAGATTTTAACTTTGCTTAAAAATATATGAATTTTTTATACTATCTCTTTGATATGCGCTGTGAACTAATATCTCAGCCACAGATAAACTTTTTCCATCATGAAAAGTGGAGTTTTGTCATTACGACGTTAGGTAGACGAGGGAAGCGAGACTTCTCGCAGAGTATCAATCTCAGAATCTGGAGTTCCAAACTACGGTTATCAAAATAGACGAGGTTTAACTCTATGAAATAAATAATTCATTGTCATTCTGTGGGGGCTTTTGCGCTTGTCCATAGGGTGTGCAACACTTCATAGTAAGCGGCAGCACATCTAAATATATACAAAAGCGCTCACGCGCCTCGATGGTTCCTGAGCTTGTCGAAGGATTGAGTGTTCGATTGAGCTTCGCAGAACGTCCGAAGTCTTACCCACGTTTGCAAAACAGCAAGCAAGACGCTTGCACTACTTGTTTTTTTACATAATTCTTAATTTTCTCAAAATAATACTTAGGTACTAATATATTTTGCTTGTTTCCAATCATGCTTACATCTGATTTGGAGTGTGTCCGGACAAACTTTTATTTGTCATGTGGATATTGATGATAGCGAATCACTTAATTTCTCACAAAAAAACAACAAGGACAAGCATAAAGCCTGCCCTTGTAATTCAAATATAATGCTGGGGCGCTAGGATTCGAACCTAGGAATGCCGGGACCAAAACCCGGTGCCTTACCACTTGGCGACGCCCCATCGCGTTCACCTCAGCTATTATAGCAATGGCTGTCGGGAAAATGTCAAGTAGTTTGTGGCAATTTTGGGAAGTAATTTTCTCAGGGAATCCCAACTATGGAGTATTTTGTTTTGGTGAATTACTTTCCAGAAAAATAATTGCCACTATATATATTCATCGCTTAGGGTGATAGATAGAATTATCCTATCAGCCTTAGAACCACTAACCTTACAGATTATGTCTTCCACCAAGTTAAGTCTCAGCCTGAGTATGATTTTGGCTTCATTGGTGAATTTAGCCACAAGTCAAGCCAGACAGCGAAAAACTAAAGTCTATGATTGTACCGAATTTGTCTGTGGACAGGACTATGTCTTGGAGACTACAGATGATGGCAGCTACATCACAGCTCAATTTAGAGGTGTAAAAGCAGGTGACCATATTATCTTAAATAACGGTTCCGGCTCCCAGCGCTATCGAGTCGAAGAAATTGATTATTATTCTGAACCCTCTGATATGTGGACAGCATTATTGAAGGTAGCGGAAGAGATTCCAGGATGATGGGGACTCTAGACTTAGCTTGCAGGCTCGCCAAGCTTGTTTTACATCTATCAAATAACAGTATTTTTGCACTCGAAAAGCTGTATGCATATATTTTCTAACTTTATAAAAAATTAACTGTATTCAGAAAAATTATATTGTTTTCATAAATTTGACCAACAATGTGTGTATTCTGTATGTATACTTGGCTGTAGAAACGTACGTAAGCATCTCCACCAAATTAAAGTATTTAATTTAGCCTTTTAACTCTTCCGTAGTTAAATAAGTGTTCAAGTAAGCAATTAAGAAAGCATTTCAGACCAGGGAAAATCAACGAAATGCCTTGTTGTCTTCAGAAAAACCAAAGTATTTGAGTCATTGCTTATGACTTGGAGAAGAAATCAATTAATTTATACACAAATTATCTTCTCCCAGAGCCATTGTTGATAAATATTTTCCTGCCTCTCAACGGAGAGAGTATCTACACGGAAAATACTTGTCTGAGGCGAAATTTAGTAATTGTTGAGATTGAGGTGACATGAGTAGTCAAGAATTGCAAATGCAAATATCAGATACCTCTTTTGTCAGTGTTTGTGCTGACCAAATATCCTCTGACTTGGGTGGAGAAATTGTTATTCTTAACCTGAAAACAGGAGTGTATCACGGTTTAAATGAAGTTGGTAGTCGAATTTGGGATTTAATTCAGCAACCCAAACCAGTAAAAGATATCCAAGCTGCGTTACTAGCAGAGTATGAGGTGACATTGGAGGAGTGCGATCGCGATTTACAAGCATTACTGCAAGATCTCATTCATGCTGAATTAATTGAGGTCAAAAATGAGACTGCTGCATAAATTGCAGAGATTACAACCAGGAGACTTACAATTTTTAGCTCAGACTTTTTTGATACTGGCTGCTATCCGTATCGGACTAAAGTTATTCAAGTTTCGTGATTTACTGAAATTTCTGCATCGAATTAGTCAACCTAGTTGTAAAACTGCCAAACCAGTATCCATCAATAAAATTGTTTGGGCTGTCAACGTTGCGACTCGTTATTTACCAGGAGTCAAATGTCTTGCCCGTGCCCTAGCCACAGAGTTGATAATGCGTCGTAATGGTTACAATCCAGAACTGCGAATTGGTGTCGCAAAAGATACCACAGGCAAGCTAGAAGCACACGCCTGGATTGAGTATCAAGGATTGATAATTATCGGTAATCTCTCAGACCTTTCCCGTTTCATGCCACTGCCATCATTAGTAGGAGTGAAAATATGAGTGGTATTTTGGGAATATATCATCTTGATGGTTGTCCTGTAGAGGAGAAATATTTACAACAGATGGTAGATATTCTCGCCCATAGGGGACCTGATGGTGCAGATATCTGGGTTGATGGTGGTGTAGGTTTGGGACATCGGATGCTGTGGACAACACCAGAATCCTTAATAGAAAAGTTACCAGGAACCAACCAAACAGGTGATTTGATAATTACTGCCGATGCTCGCATCGATAACCGCGAAGAACTATTAGAAAAACTATATAATTTATACTTTCCTGAATATTCTGTAGATAAAATTACTGATAGTCAGATTATTTTAGCTGCCTATGAACAATGGGGTGAGCATTGCCCGGAGTATCTTTTAGGTGACTTTGCCTTTGCAATTTGGGACAAGCGCCAACAAATACTCTTTTGTGCCCGTGACCATTTTGGAGTCAAGCCTTTTTATTACCATCATCAACCAGGTAAGAGCTTTGTTTTTGCCTCCGAAATCAAGGCGTTATTTTGCTTACCCTATGTACCCCGTCGTCTCGATGAAGTCAGGCTTGGGGATTACTTGTCATTCATGATGGAAGATAAAATTATTACTTCCTATACAAATATTCTGCGGCTACCACCAGCCCATAGTATGGTGATTAGTTCTCAAGGGATTCAATCCTGGTGTTATTGGATACTTGACATACAGAAAGAGATTAAACTAAAGTCAGATGAGGAATACGCAGATGAATTTTGTAAAATTTTTACAGAGTCTGTGCGCTGTCGCTTGCGTAGTGCTTTCCCAGTTGCTTCTCATCTCAGTGGAGGTTTAGATTCTTCCTCTGTCACCTGTATGGCGCGTCACCTCTTGTCATCAGACAGTCAAAAATTACACAGTATTTCCCTAGTTTTTGACGAAGTGACAGAGTGTGATGAGCGTGATTACATACACAAAGTCCTAGAGCAAGGTGGCATTACACCCCATTTCTTACATGGCGATCGCTTTGGTCCGTTGTCAGATATAGATAAAATCTGGAAACATGAAGATGAAGCGCTGCTCGGTCCGAGTCACTTTTATCCTTGGCGACTTAATCGTAAAGCTCAAGAAATAGGAGCGCGTGTCTGCCTTGATGGTTTTGACGGTGATTCTACAGTATCTCATGGTGTATACAGACTGCGAGAATTAGCAGTTCAAGAAAAATGGGAAACTTTTGCTCAAGAAGTAGTAGCAGTTTCTCCAGAATTACGTAGTTCCCCAAGAACTTTAGCTTTAGGCTATGCTTCTTGCTACCTAGTTCAACTGGTTAAACAATTTCGCTGGATTCGTTTTTTCAAGGCAATTAATCAACTTCACAAGTATTTGGGTTTTTCTCGTAAATACTTGGTACACAATTATTTTTTTTGGGAATTGATACCACAGCAAATATGGCAGTGGTGGTTTACAAGAGGTAAACCCCAAAATTCTCTCAAATCTTTGATTAAATCCAGTTTTGCTAAGGAAATTCACCTGCAAAAGCGGATTAATAACTTGGGAATTAATAAGCCAATGATGACAGATAGGGAATATCAATGGCGATCAATGACTACAGGATTGCGGGTATATTCCCTAGAACAATCAGATAGATATGCTGCGGCGTTTTCTTTAGAATCTCGCCATCCTTTTATGGATAAGCGACTGATTGAGTTTTGTCTAGCATTACCTGCCGAACAAAAACTGTACCAAGGGTGGACACGGATGGTAATGCGTCGGGCAATGACTAAAATTTTGCCAGAAGCTATCCAATGGAGGGTAGGCAAAGCCAATGCTCAAGGAAATTTTCGCCATGGATTACTCAAAATAGATCGTCATATTTTAGAAGATATAATTATCAATCAACTAAAAATTATTCAGCCATATGTAAATGTTGATATGCTAAAAGAAAATTTTTCTTGTTTGACATCTGAATCGAAAGAACAGGATATAAATATCATCACAATTTGGCAAGTAATTATTTTAGCTGCATGGCTGCATAGGGAAAAGAAATGCCATCAATGAAAATTTTAGACTTGGCAGGTTGTTAGTAATCAAGTAACACCGTAAGTCCAATTTATTGGGGCAAAGCACTACCAAAAAAATCACACTAACTCACATTTTTCAGGAGAAAAAACATGAAGAAGGTTTATAGCCAGCCTCTGATGACTAATCACGGTAGCGTTGAAGAAATGACCAAATTTTTCGACCCTTCACCAAGTTCTACAGATTTTATATTTTTTCCCGGTGACAATGCCGCAGATGGTCAATTGAGCGGTAGATCAGGCGATGCTAATGGAACATGCACTAATGGGGGTAATATAGGGCAGTGTAACTATAGTCGCAGAGCTTCTGCTCTTTAACTAAAGATGACATTAATCTTCTTAGAGGGTGTTTATAAATTTGGCAAAAACCGCAATTTATCATGCTGAAGGTAGCAATAGCATATTGTAGGTGCTAGCCTTTTCAGTGAGTAGCAAAACCTAGATTCTAAAAGCAAGCATACCCTTCGCGGTAAGTGGAGCTATACCCTAGGCTTTACGTTTCACTCAGAATGACATATTTATTTTATAAACACCCTCTGAGAGATTTCCTGCAAGTAATTTCAGTACAACTGATACAAAGTGTAGCAGAAATAATTATCGATTTGAGATTCAGGTTGATAGTTGAAAAAAGCTGAAAATTATCTTAAATAAGCTTTTTGGCTTCTGCCTTACTGTTCTTACTTTGTAGCTTAACAGTATAGTTTTTCAGGAAATTATACTAAGCTGTGCCTCTAAACTTATGAGGTTGTTTGAAAAAGGTCTTCTCTGTTATTTTGTAGATATTTTTGCAGCTTTTCTTAAGGTAAACAACATAGGGAAATATAGGTGTAAGACTTCTCGTAGAGTAATATCTCGATATGTATAAAAAAGCCTAAATCATTCCTGACACTGCGCTGCGCTAAGAATGACAGAATAAAACATTTTCGAGCTTTTCAGGCATCCTTCAAAAGAGGTACAGCTTTCTTAAATTGTAAACAATCAAATAGTAATAGTAGAGAGAAGGGACTAAGAAATATTGTTTGCCTTTGTGTTTAATTATTAGTTTTCTCTGGTTCATGCTTGTTTCTAAAAAATGTTTCAGTCCCGTTTATCAAGGTTGAATAATATCTCACGATAATATGTACATATGTAGCGCCTATAATCTTTGCATCCATTCCGAAACACCTTTACCTGAACTACCAAAGTCTGAGGGTAAAGCAGATATAATTGTGCGCTTGGGGAAAGATTTAGATCATATATCTAGAGAAACAATCGATGGAAATCAGCGAGTACTAGGCAAAATTGACGACATAGCCATTTTTCTGGCAGAAGACGGGCGACAATTGACAATTGAACCGATGGATGGGATTGATGAGTCGATACTTGCCCCTAATATAGCTGGTTCAATGATATCTGTTTTATTAGCACAGCGAGGGTTACTAGTTCTCCATGCTAGTAGTGTAGTGATTAATCATCGAGCAGTAGCATTCATGGGTGGTTCGGGTTGGGGAAAGTCAACTTTAGCAGCAGCTTTCCATCGTCAAGGTTACTCTGTTTTAACAGAGGATGTTATGGCTGTGGATATTGTGATGAATCATGGGTTAGTAATTCCCAGTTTTCCTCAGTTTAAACTGTGTTCTGAATCTCTAAACTCCTTAGGGCAAGATAGTAACAACTTACCCAGTGTATTTCCGAATGGTATTAAGTTATCCTATCGCTTTCAGGATGGTTTTCGGGCAACACCCTTAGTCTTAGAGCGAATTTATGTACTAGCAAAGGGCGATCGCCATACAATCACAAAATTAAGACCCCAGGAAGCTTTTCTGGAGTTGCTTCGTCATAGCTTTTCTACAAGTATCCTCAAATCCCCACAATCCCATGCTTTACATATGCAGCAGTGCAATTGGTTGGTGAAAAATATACCTTTCAGTCGCTTTTCCAGGAAACCATCACTATCAGAACTCCCTGAGTTAGTGAAACTAGTGGAAGAAGATATCGCAGCAGCAAATCCAGAATTACTTGTTGACTGAAAATAATGCACTTATCTCTAAAAACGAAACTGCAAAATAAAATTGGGAATTTACTATCTCATGTAGTCAAAACCATTAGTCTAGTATGGGTTGCATCTGGTTATTGGACTATAGCTTGGGTAGTAATGTTACTAGTTCAGGGAATCCTTCCTGCAATCTCCATTACTCTGACTCGTCAAATTGTAGATAATTTGGTTTTAGTCAGTGGGGGTGGTATTTCCCCAGCTAATGTTCATAAAGTTTTGCTACCAGTGGGAATTATGTTAGGTATTTACCTGGTAGTAGAATTTTTCAATTCCTTTGGAGAATGGATTCGTACCGCTCAATCGGAACTAGTTCATGATTATGTCACTAACTTAATACATCAACAGTCAGTCGCTGTAGACTACGGTTTTTACGAGCATTCTGAGTATAATGATAAACTAGAACGAGCGCGGAACGGTGCCAGCGATCGCTCCTTAGCTTTATTGGAAAGTATTGGGAGTCTGTTACAAAATACTGTCACTTTAATCTCAATGGCTGTGGTACTGCTACCCTATGGCTTGGGATTACCCGCAATTTTAATCATCAGTGCTTTTCCAGCTTTTTATGTACTGATTTATTTGAGTAAAATCCAATACAATTGGTCGCAAAAGACAACTAGCGATCGCCGTTGGTTAGGATACTATGATTATCTACTAACTAGTAATGTAACGGCAGCAGAAGTACGTTTATTTGACTTTGCAAACTACTTTCAGTTATCTTACCAACAACTGCGACACCGACTTATCAGGGAACAATTTAAATTACTAAAATTGCAAACATTGGGTCGTTTACTTGCAGCTATTATTGCTCTAGCTATTACTGGTATTGCCCTTGCTTGGATGGGACGACAAGTATTATTAGGTATTTTAACTTTGGGTGATTTAGCTCTGTTCTTTCAAGCATTTAGTCAAGGGCAAGGAATTATTAAAAATCTTCTGAGCAATCTAGGAAAAATCTATCGCCACGGATTATTTATTGGTAATCTATTTGAATTTTTACAAATTAAACCTCAAATCATTGACCCAAGTATACCAACTCCTGTACCCATCAAACCACAAAAAGAAATTCGCTTACGAGAAGTGACTTTCCGTTATCCAGGAATGCAGGAACCTGTATTAGATAATTTTAATCTCACTATACCTGCGGATAAAATTGTTGCCATTGTGGGTGATAATGGTGCTGGGAAAAGTACCCTATTAAAACTTTTATGTCGCTTCTATGACCCAGAATCTGGGAGTGTGGAACTTGATGGGATTGATATACGTAATTTTGCTGTTCAAGAGTTTCGTCGGTTAATTACTATTTTATTTCAGTCACCTATTCCCTACTACACCACTGTGGCAGAAAATATTGCTTTAGGTGATATTTATAGAGCAAGTGAACAATCAGAAATTGAACAAGCAGCAAAAGCATCTGGTATTCATGAAAAGATTACCCATTTACCTCTGAACTATCAAACAATGTTGGGTAAATTATTTCCTGATGGGTATGATTTAAGTGGTGGACAATGGCAACGTTTAGCCTTAGCTAGAGCATTTTTCCGTCGCGCTCAAATCATCATTTTAGATGAGCCAACAAGCGCCATGGATCCATGGGCTGAAAATGATTGGTTAGATAGATTTAGGACTTTAGCTGATGGGAGAACGGCAATTGTAATTACCCATCGTTTCACCTTAGCTATGCGAGCAGATATTATTCATGTGATGCGTGCAGGTAAGATTGTGGAATCGGGAAGCCATGAGGAATTATTAACTTTAGGAGGTATTTATTCAGAGTCTTGGTATGCACAAATGGAGTCTAGTTACAATCCTGATTTGCAAAATATTGTGGTCTCATAACATTTATCTAAAATAAAAATGAAAACTTTATCTAAATCAAATTTCAAACATAATTACATCCATCTTAATTCGACCAATCAAATAATACTTACTTTTGGGCGTAAGGAATTATATGATGAGGAAAAGGAATATATTCATCACTTAATTCAAGATAACAGTCTCGATTGGCAAGTAATAATATCCAAGGCTTATAATCATGGATTAATACCTCTTCTATATACACATTTAAATAATTTTAATAAAATTGCTAATATAAATATTCCTCAAGATGTTTATAACCAGCTTCGCGATCTATTTTATAATAATGCTCAAAGAAGCTTACGCTTGACAGCGGAATTAATTACCCTACTAAAACTTTTACAAGCACAAAATATTCCTGCAATTCCTTATAAGGGTGCAGCTTTAGCAAATTTATTATATGGAAATGTTTCCCTGCGCCAATTTTGTGATATTGATATTATTGTCCAGCCTCAAGATATTTTAAAATTTAAACAAATTCTCATCTCTCAGGGGTATGAGCCACAGGTGAGCTTAACAGCGAAGGAAGAAAGGCAATACTTACAAGATAAAAGTAAGCATACTTATAACTTTATTCATCATCAAAAACAGATAATGGTGGAAGTTCATTGGAGAATTACACCCCAATATACTTCTCCTCTGGCATCACCATATATTTGGCAGAACCTGGAATTTATAAAGATGGGAGGAATAGAAGTTCCTACTTTCTCAGCAGAAAATTGGTTGTTATTTCTTTGTGCCCATGGTTCTCGACATCGCTGGGAAAAACTCTGTTGGTTAGCTGATATTGGTGAATTAATAAGACAAAATCCTGGGATTAGCTGGCAAAAAATAATTCAGACTGCAACTGAATTTGATTGCCGACGAATATTATTTGTGGGTTTATTTCTCACTCATTCTTTGATAGGTATTAGTCTACCCCAGGAAGTATGGCAAAGTATTACAGAAGATAAAGAAGTGGCTATCCTGGCTTCCGAAATTTGCCAGGATTTACTTGATGAAAAAAAACATCATCATAAAATCATGCAAAATACTTTCTACTATATGAGGGTAAGAGAACATTTAAAAAACAAATTGCTGTACTTGGAATTATTCCTACGCTGGTTAATGCGTGATAAGGGTGTTTTGATGGATGATTAATGTAAAAATCAGGAACATCATCTATCTATTCCTTGATTTTGGAGATTTTCACATTGAATTGACTTTGGGGAGAATTATTAACCATAGGATGTTGCGATCGCCACTTAATTTGTCGTTGATGCCATTGTAAACCAATTAAACAGGCTACAGTTAGCACCTGTCCTGGTTCCTCCATCTGAGTCAAAATGAATCCAAAAATGGCAGTGGAAAGTAGCAAGAACTTACTCAAATCATCCTGGCACATTCTACGCCAGATAATGGAGCAAAGATATAAGTAGCCTCCTAAACCAAGAAAACCTAAATCTCCCCAGATTCCAACCCATGTAAACATTGGGAAATAAATAGTAGACTCCTGGGGCAGATAGTTGCTGTAAATAGCCTGCCAAAAATCAGCCGTTACAGGATGAACAGTTGCACCTAAAGGCGTAAGCATTGACTCGTAATCTCGTAGTACCCATCCTCCCAAACGACTAGCTGAGTGACCTGGACCGAGACCAAACAACCAATTCAGTGGGGTTTTATAATAGGGAGGAATGAGTCTAAATGCAGCAAACTTGATTCGACTAGCTTCTCCATCTATTCCCCAGATATCGCGATCAATCCAGTTTCTAAAGGCGGCAAAAAATTCTATATTTACATTTCTGATAGCCCAGAAAAATACGTAGGCTGTTAGAATAAAAAGAATTAGATACAATAATATTTTTCTTAAGTCTTTAAATTTGAGAATTACTAATAAGAACCAGCCCCCAAAAATTGCCAGAAGAACTTGTTTAGAATCGGAAACCTGTATTTGATAGACACTAGCTAAGAGTGTAGATACTTTAATCCAAGCAGGAACCGTTTTGAAACCATTCAAAAAATATAAGGCGAAATATAGTGAAATGGTGCAAGATATATAGTTTCCTGCACTGCCTCCTCCTCCCCCAAACACACCAACAATATTATCTTGCATCGTTCCTCCTACTGGTCTAGGATAAATTCCCAGAGGCAAGAGGATAGACTGAGCAAGGGCTAAGAATAAATTAAATAGGGCAAATCCCAATAACCAGCGTGTAATAATTTGAATATTATGACTACCGACGGGAACTGCCAGGATAGCAATAATAAAAATGAATGGTTCTACTAATAATATGAAGCTAAGACACAGATTTATGATACCTGCTTGATTAACTAAAGTACTGGCAGTGATGATTGCCAGCAGTAGTCCGATACCGAAAAGCAGTTCCCAAATTATGGAGATTTGCTTGCGTTCCTTAACTTTGCTTGTTAATATCGCTATTATCACAACCATGGGTATGATGATAAAATGAGCAAAATTTATTGCCTTGGGAACGCCAAAGCTGGTTAGAAGACGCGGTAAAAAAGTAATGGCAAAGCCTGCAAGAAATAATGTTGAATTTCTAACGACTCCCTGCTTGGATTTAATGACAAGATTATCAGGCATAGCTTCATTTAAAAGGATGAAATAACTACTCAATTGAAAATAAAATTATAATCATTAAATCATCCAATTAATTGATAAATATCTAAATATTGTTCGGCTATTTTTGATTTTAAAAAGCGTGTATCCATAAATGGGGTATTCGTTGGAGGTTGAGCAAGAGCATCAATTATACTTTCAGCTATATTTTTTATAGGTTCATACTTTAAGTCAAAGTAGTAACATTTAGATGAACCCACTTCTCGGAGAATGGGAATATCTGAACAAACTACTTTACATGACAGAGATAATGCTTCTAATAGGGGAAAACAGAAGCCTTCATTAGATGATGGGATGATGAAAAGCTCACAGATCTTGTATAGCCAGCAGAGTTCACGGTCGTCAATTGAGGAAACTAAAATTACCTGTTCCTGAAGATTAAGAGCTTGAATTAAAGATTGGATATTTTCTGTTTCCGGACCAGAACTACCAACAATAATCAGCTTAGTTGAATCTGGGAGTTGATTTTGCTGGAGTAGTAGAGAATAAGCTTGTATTAATATATCGAGATTTTTGTTCTTGCGATGTTGAGCTACGGATAGCAAGAAGGGAAAATCTAGAATATTATTAAGATTATCGGGCAATTTGATATTGACATCTGCAAAGTCTACATAGTTATAAACTACCTTAGTTTGATTATTTTTCTTAGTAATATATGGAAAGTGTTTGATGAGAGAATCAAAGGTTTGCTGAGAAACGCAAGCGAGAGCATCGCTACCCTGGATACATTGGTGAAGAAATAATTGATTAAAAATCACATTGGGATAGCCAAAATTATCTGGACATTCATAAGGATATAAATCATGAATCGTTGCGATTACTGGACACGGAAAAAGTTTACGAATAAAGGGAAGTGGAAATGACAGATGCACGCGATCGCAGTTAATTTTTTCAGCTAGTTTCGGTAGTCCAAACAGGAACCAAATATTTCTATAAAATGAACTATTTTTAATATCAACGAAAATTATGTTAATTTTTTCTGAACATAGAGGAAATGCTGTTTTAAAGTAATCTTTTTGCCATAAACCTAACACTAAGGTCACTTGGCTAATTTTCTTATTATCTGCAAGGCATTTCGCAAGGTTCGCAGCGTGTCTACAGACACCAGTCGGTTTTGTCGGTCTGTGTAAAGCAGCTATGAGAATATGCATATAAATATTTAATTGCTTAAACTAGGTTGAACCAAATCTTTTGTTGGTAGCAATCTCACTAGGAGAGGAGATGAAATTTAATTGTTCTGCTATATAACTGCCAACAGCAGATTCTGAGCATTTTTCTTGCCACCAAATCAGTGAATTGTGATGTATTTTTTGCATCAGTTCAACGTTTTGACTTAAAGTATCTATTATTTTATCTAGCTCACTCCAATGTACTACTTGAATAGCTGGGGACCCATTATAAAACCATCTAGATGGTAATGATTCTGCTACTACAATACAACCGTATCTTAAGGCTTCAAAAAAACGAAATGTTTCTAAAGAACTTCCTCTAGGAACTAAACATATTTTCGCATCCATTAACTGTTCTGAATAGCTTTTTGCTGCGACTTCTCTTGAACCTTGATAGCCAAAGCTGGATGTTAATGATAATTGAACTTTTAAACTTGGGTATTTCTCTTGAATAGCCTGTAAGCTCGAAATCATGCACTTACGAGTAATAATCTTGGGAGTTTGAAACCATCTTCTTGGAGACCAAAATGAATAGGACTTAAAGGCTATACTGCCAGCAAAAACTACGTCATAAGAACGAGTTTTTATATCTTTAATTGGTAAGTCTAGTTGGTTATAATAACCTAAAGGTATATCAAATATATGTAAAGATTTATTTTCGTTATATACAAAGTTTTTAAGTTTATAGAATTTAAAATAGAACAGACTTGGTAGACGCAGGAACCAGTTTTTGATATTTTGAAAAAGTATCATAGAGTTTAAATAAGAAGGGTTGAGCCAAAATTTGCTGCTAACTGTTGGATAAATACCATAACTTTTGAATACTGCTCTAACTTGATGAAAATATTTTGGTATTCGACACCACTCATCTCCCAATACAACAGCAACGACATTTTGCCCATATGATGGAAGTTGATTAACGTCCCAAGTTAAATAAAATATCAAACCTTTTATATTTAATTTTTCCTCTACTGTTTGAAAAACCTTACCAAAATAAACACAATCGACATTAAAAGATTCGTCAGTATTCGGTATATTCCAAGGAATAGGAGTTAAAGGGCATCCTTGCAAGCAAACAAAATATTTGTTAGATTCTTCGTTAGTATGCATATGTCTATTGCAACTGTTATATCTAGAAATAATCAAATTACTAAGATTCTCTACATTGTTCTGGTGCAGAATAGAATTTTTTAATTTAACTATTCTCCTTGCGAAAGAGTCAAAATTCAAGGACATCAATATTTTTAATTATTTGAAATTATAGTTTTATTCGCACAGTTATTCCCTAATCTGTTGGTAACATATTTGCAACAATACAGTGCTAATTAAAATTATATTTTCCCTTGAAATTGTCTCATTATTTTAAGCAATCTAGGTGAATCATAAACCCAGTTTTTTAGGTTTGACTTCAGATGATTGCTGAAATTGTAGTCAGGTTGATTGCGATAATAATTAACTCCATTAAAATTCTTGTATTTAATATAATCTTTTGTTTTAAACAGATTTCCAAATTTATATATTGAAGGAATATAATGACCAGTCAAAGATTTTCTAGAGAAACTAGTATCTGTTGTTTTTAAAGCACCATGAATTGTTCGTGAATTCCAAAATAAAACATCTCCTTTTTTTAATTCTGGAGCTTGAATATTCTCTTGATGAGAATCAAAGTATTCTTTAATTCTTTTGAGCCATTGACTATGAGATAAGTCTGGATTGTCACTATGAAAATTGAGATTATGTGTTTTGGGCATAACATAAAATCTACCTGCTCTCTCATCAATATCTTCTAAAGCAATCCAGGCTGCAACTAAGTTCCCATTAGGTACAGTATCTAAATACCACCAATCTTGATGTGGCTGAGTTTCAGTATTGCTATCAAATAACATCGTTTGCATTAAATTAAAAGACTCTAAATCCGTTAATTGTTTCAGTGCCATCTGCATTTCATTACTACAAAATATCTCTTTAGCAACAGCACTAAATTCAGGATAATTTGTATAGTCATGAATATCTAAAAAAGATTGTTTGACATAGCCATATTCATTCACACTATTCACTTCATATTTACTATTACTCTGTCTGAAGAATGGGTATTTGGACGGCAAAATTTTACGACAATATAAAGTCATTAATCTTTCAACTAACTCGTGAGGGATTAAGCCTTTGAATACGGCATAACCATTTTCGTCATAATATAATTTTGTTTCCATTTCGACATTAACCTCCGATGAGTGTTAGAAATTAAATATGCCTTTGAAGTCGATGTGTATGATTTTTGTAGTGGTAGATAAATCAATATTTATCTGTAAATTTAGGAAATTATCCAGAGACTTAACCTGCAAAACTTTATATCAGTACCAAAATACAAAAATAAATTACTTGAATTAGCAGTATTGTTTGATACTTGACTTACTGACTTGTTTATGATTAATGAGTTGTATTGGTCTGCATATCTTTGTATGAGAGCCTGTAGCACAATCTCAGCAAAATAGACTAAAAGTATTACAGGTTACTCATTCAATAACAATCCGTAAAATCCGGATGATTGTTAATTAATACACTTAGTTAATTTTTTGCTCTGTGTAGCTCGCGGCTTTTCAAGTATTTCTTTATACTTGCATATTAAATTTTGACCCTTTACGTCCCAGTTAAATACTTCCTTGACTCGATTGTATCCAGCTTCCCCCATTCGCAAGCATAATTCAGGATTATTGACCAAAGTTTTCATTGCTTTTGCAAGGTCTTCTGTTACTTGTTTGGGAGTTATCGCAGCTATTTTAAAACCAGTTTCCTCCGTCACTTGAAGGGCTGGACCTCCTAAATTTAAACATATAACTGGACGACCAGCAGCCATTGCTTCTAAACAGACAAATGCCCCTGAATCATGCAAGCTGGGATGAACTAACACGCTACATTCACTTATTTTATCCAGAGTTGCTTCTCTTGGCAGATTGTTCCAGAATTTAACTTGATTAATAATACCTAATTCTTGAACAAGCGTTTCAAGTCTTTGTCTTTCTGGTCCATCACCAATTATCCAGTACTCGGCATCTTTCAAGTTCGCTTGAGCAAATGCTCGTAATCCCAGAGAAAAACCCTTCCAATGTAAAAGTCTACCAATACTTAAAAATCGTATCGGCGATTGATTTGGTAATTTATTTTGATTGAGTTGCTCAATTTCTTCTGTTAGCAAACCAATCGCAGGTTCTATTTGCACATTATTAGCACCCATTTGGCGAACTCGTCTTGCTGTATCTTCAGTTGTTGCCTGAGCTAAAATACTACGTCGAGCAGTAATAATAGCGAATGGGTCTGATTCAAAGACTTTACAAGCTAGCGATCGCACTCGTTCATGAATTTTATTTTTGAGGCTGAAATCTTTCCAAAAAGACTTGGGAGCAAATTCTCCGCCACCTACAGGTCCCCAAACAAAAGGAATTGGTAGTAAAGATAAAAAGCTAGGTCTAGAGTATTTGACAAAGGTGACATGATGTGAAATATCAAAACCAATTTGACGATGAAGACGACGAGCAACAAAATAAGCTTGAATCTGCCACAGGTAATAGTGAAGTTGCATTGAACCAAAACCCCATTTCCAAGCTCCACCCCAAATGGGTAAGGTAAAATAGACAAAATTCAGATTAGGGTTTGGATTGCGCTTCAGTTCTGCTTCTATTGCTTCTTTTCCCTCATCTGGTCGAGTTAATACCCAAACTTGATGGTGCTTGGCAACTGCTTGCACTAAACCCCAACCAACAGCACGCTCCGAACCGATATGTGGCTCACATGAGTAGGCAGACATGAGAATTTTCATAGTTGGGCTTCCTTTTTGTTGAGGGAAATAATTCAAAAAATCAAAGTTGAATATTTTCAGTAATTAGTAAATTTTTTAATTGTTTGTAGTGGAATTTGATAATTTTATTAATGATTCTGAAGAAAAATTATTCTTGAATAATTTTTGAGACTGTACAACTTTTTCATAAATTTGAGCTATTTGTTCTGCTGCTGCTTCCCAAGTAAACAATTTTGCTCTTTCTATTCCTTTGTTCACTAACTCTCGATAGAAAACAGGGTCATTTTGTAAACTAATTACCGCATTGGCAATTGCTTGACTATCTTTCGGATTAACTAAAATTCCGGCATCACCTACGACTTCTGGCATAGCAGATGTATTAGAAGTAATAACTGCGGTACCACAAGCCATTGCTTCTAAAAGTGTCATGCCAAAACCTTCATGTAAGGAAGGAGCAAGTAAAATATCAGCTGCATTATATATAGGAGTTAACATTTCATTATCTGGCATTCCCAAATAATGAATATGACTCTCTAAGTCATGATTTTTAATAAATTCTTTTTGAATATCTGTGAAATCGACCCCAACTTTCCAAAATTTGAATTCTAAGTTTTTTTGTTTTAAAATCACTAAAGATTCCAGAATATTAGCAATATTTTTCCTGGGATGATTAGCTCCAACATTGAGTAGACAAATTGTATCAGGATTTAGCCCATACTTTGCTCTAAAAGTTTGAATCTCATCACTTGGTAATACTTTAAATTTTTCATCCACAGCATTAGGAACTACAGAAATACACCCTGGCTCAATACTAAAAAACCTATTAGTATCTTTTGCCGTCATCTCAGAAACACTAATAATATGATTAGCTAAACGCATTCCTTTGACTGCATGTTTCCACACTGCGTCGCTAATAAATGGTATCTGAACTGAACCTTGAAGGTTTTCGCGATAATATAAGTTAATTAAATCATGACAAGTAACAACTGCCGGCTTTGCTGACTTTTGTAACCAATAAACAATATGAGCTTCAGCAGATTCAATTATATGAAATATATCAGCATCCTGCTGCTGAACTTGACGCGGATAAGACCAAAATCGCTCATAATATTTTTTGATTCTCAGAGATAGAGATTTACTTTTTCTATCATATGAGCGAGGTAATAAATCAATAATTTCCCAATCAGGGCGAACTTTTTGTAAACCAGATATAATTCCATCTGCATAGACTTGCATACTAAATTCTTGCATGGGTCTTACAATTACTATACGCATAGTTTTTAAAGTAATTGAATATGTAAACTAATACCAATCATACAAAATAGTAAACATAACTAAATAGTCGCATATTCTTTACCAGATTCTGTAGTAACAATTTGCCAAAGGTCAATTAATCTTTCAGCAATTTTTTCATGTGTATAATACTGCTCTACCCGATTAATACTGTACCTTTTAATTTCTTGTCGCCAATTAGGTTCACAAATCATTTTTTCTAAAATCATTGCTAAACTGTGATAATTGTCTTCAGGAAAAACTAAATCAGTACGTCCAATTACATTTGGAATTTCACCAGAATTAGAACCAATAACTGGTACACCCATCGCCATTGCCTCAATGAGTACATGACCAAATTGTTCTTTCCAAGTTGTAGATGTTCGCGAAGGCAAAATTAAAACATCAAATTTACTAATTTCAGCAGGCGCTTGTTCGTGACGTACTCCTCCTCGCCAAACCACAAAATCTTCTACTTGATATTTTTTAGCTTCTTGCTTTAATTCAGTTTCTCCTTTGCCAGAACCGCAAAGAATAATTTTGAATTTATATCCTTTTTGCTGTAGTAAACTTGCCGCAGCAAAAATTAGGTCAATACCTTTTTCAGGGACTAAACGACCAAGAAAACCAATATTAAACTCATCACTGGGAGTATCTAAGATTGGTGGAGTAAATAGACTTGTATCTACACCAATTTGTGGCATCACTTCCATTAAGCCCTGATAACCCCATTGACGCATAATTTTAGCGCCATCTTGATTGCCTGGAATAATCAGTTTTGCCGTATCCAAGACAAATTTACAAGTCCAGCGACGGATAAGGGGCAACTTTCTTTCCATATTTTCCCATCCAAACACAACCATTGGTTTACTTGTGAGTCGGCACCAAATTGCCAATTCAAAAGCACATAGAGAAAATACTTCTTGCTCAACTTGTATAACATCAGGACGAAAATCGCGAATAACTCGCCAGATTGTCCAAGGTGCAAAAATATGAGCGCCACCACGACCAGGAAATAGCACAGGTGCTGTGTAGATTTTTACGTTTTTAAAGGGAGTTTCTACTGGTAAATGGCGATTCCACTCTGCTGCTTTCCAATTACTTGGTGCTAACAAAGCGACTTCTGTCTTGTTGGCGACAGATGCGATCGCGTTTAATTTTCCCTGATTGACTCCAACCACGTAAGCATGGCTGATAAATAGTACACGTATTTTTTCAGTCATACTGTTTCCTCCCTAGGTGAATGGCTCAGTAGTAGGTTGGGTCGTTTTAAAGGAAATTTCGGGCGCTTTTGAGGCACAAATAACCAAGTAATAAGTTCCCTCGCTAAGGGTATAGGTAATAATCCTACAGAAAGAAACCACAGACTAAATGCAAGTTTCTTTATAAACCTATATTCTGAGTATTTCCACAGTGACCGGATGCCTAGAATCATTAGCTTCCATGAATTATCGGTGGGAATCGGGTGATTTTGCGGATCGAGACGATAAGAAGCCATCCGCGACCATAAACGCCCAAATGAGCGCATTTCTAGGTCTTGAGGAACTTCATAACCTAATTCCCTAGCTTTTTGTAGCAATAAAGCGTAATTTTGTAAATCATGCTTGACAAATCTGCGGAAGCGATCGCCACTAACTGTTGCTAATGCCCATTGGTTGCTAGTATGGATGCGATAAGCTGCCAGGGGTTGGTGAATGGCGATAACATCACCATAGAAAGGAATCAAAGTCCAGAGATAATCATCAGCAGTAAGTTTGTATTCGTCGGGAATGGGAAAAACCTGCTCTAAAGCTTTGCGGTTGAGTGCATTTCCACTAGTCGCAACACTATTGTAACCACCAACTTCTAATAAGTTTCTCCAAACTTCCCCGCTTGATAAGGGTTTATCTCCCTGGGGATACTCGTACCCTAATGGTTGTTTGCAGATATCTACCACTGATAAACGGTAATGTACTTTTGCCGTATTCGGTTTCCAGACACCAACAACAGTTTCTACTGTATGGGGAAAGAGATAATCATCAGAGTCAAGAAATATAATAATGTCACCTTTACTAGCAGCAAAGCCACTGTTAAAAGCAGCAGATTGTTTACCATTTTCTTGGTGAAATATGGGAATTATTTTATCCCTGTAACTCTGTATAATATCGCGAGAGTTGTCAGTTGAGCAGTCATCAACAACAATTACTTCTGTATGAGGATAGGTTTGATTAATAGCACTTTCGATAGCATCGGGTAAGAATCTGGCGTAATTATAGTTATTAATAATGATGCTGACTACAAATTTATTACTTTCATTCATAATTTTCATTGAAATATCAATTATTATACATCATCAAACAAGATTGTTTCTATATCAAATCCATGTATCCTAATTTGATAAAATAATAAAATGTAATAAACAAAACTTTCACGCGATCAATTAATGAAATCTTAGCTAGATATTCTTTTATATAATCACTGTAATCAATCTTATGATTATTGCTTCTTAAATAATTTGCCCAACCTTTAGAAAACAATTTTTGACTCAACTGAATAAAAGATGGAAAATTAACGAGCATACAATAGCCGCTCATCATTAATATTTCTGCATCAATACTTCTCTTCTGATTAATTTCTTGAGTAGTATAGCGATTATTACTATGTATTCTAAAAATACCTAAATTTTTCTTACTGGAATACCCTCTGCCGATTCCGACTGCTACATACTTTAAATATAGGTCGCAAATAGCTAGACCAGAAAACCCTTTAATTTCGGGCAAAGGAAATATTTTCTCTAAAAGCTGTCGAGAAAAGCACAAGTTAGATGTAGAAGGTGTAAAGGTAGGTAACTCTGCACTAATAATATTATTTCTAAAATCAATTAATGATAATTTTTCTACATGACTTAAATTTGTATTCTTATTTACAATACTCTCGAAGTCTAACTGAGATATATCTTCAGAAGTCATTGGAAATGATTCATTAAAAGCCCAGTCTATATCGGGATTTTGCTGAAACCATTCAACTATTGTCGCAGCTTTGTTAGATAAAAATATATCATCTGAATCCAACAGGCAAATAATATCACCTTTACTTGCTTTAAAACCTGCATTTAGTGCTGATGCTTGTCCACCGTTTTCTTTTAAAATAGGAATAATTTGATTGCCATAACTAGCGATTACATCACGAGAATTATCAACAGAACCATCATCAACAACGATAATTTCTACGTTTTTATATGTTTGATTTAATGCACCATCGATGGCTTGCCTGAGATGTGAACCGTAATTATAGTTATTGATAATAATACTAACTAGAGGCTCTTGAGTTTTCAATAAGCTCCTATTATCATGACAATTATAAGTTAATTCCTTGTTCATTATTTTACCTCTTATATTCACTCAATCTAGTTAGATATACCAGTTATATATAAAATTAGCGTTTATCATTCTTTAAAAGAATACGCATCATTTTTTTATAGAGTGCCATCCAAAATGTATAGCGCCAACCTTTCCAAGCAGTCATATCTAAATACCGATAAAACAGTCGTTTATGAATATGCTGATAAAAATTCCACGGTTTAAAACTAGATGCAAAGTGAATAATCCAAGGTTCATTTAATATGTTTTTAAAACTCTCCTCGGTAAATGGGCTTTCTCGCCAAGATTTATATTCATAAATAAATGGTGTTTGATTCCATCTAGGATCTAGTTCTCCCCAATTACCTGCAAGTATTGCGTTTAGTGCATCTTGGTCATGAAAACGGATATCTTCTTGATGCTGTTCAAGGTATTGAATCGCTTTTTGAGTTATGTTTTCAGAACGCCATTTCTTAAGATTAATTACTAATACTCCAGAATTAAAATATTTCCAATCACCAGGAATATTTAATTGCTTATAATTGACTAATCCAGAATTAATACAAGGAAAACGTATTTCCTGAACTGCTAAGATATAGTTATCTGCAATATCTATATCCCAAAGTTGTTTAATATCTCGATTCAGTAGTAAATCACAATCAAGATAAATGATTTTTTCATAATTATCTGGTAAAAGCTCAGGAATTAGTAGACGATAATAAGCTGCTGTTGATATATGTCCTGATATTTTCATCCCTTGAGGTAATTTTTTGGGTAATGACAACCATCTAATATCACAGCGCTGAGGGTCTAGAGAATTAGCTATTTTTTGTTTATTAACTTCTGTAATTCCACCATCAATAATAAAAATACGTAATTTAGTATTAGAGTCTAAATTAGCGAAAATTGAGCAAGCTGTCACAGCTAACGGCATTGCATATTTATCATCTGCTGCAAATATAACAGGAATATAGTTGCTCGTATCTAGGTTACTGATATTTAATGAATGTTTTGTAACTAGCATTATCTGCTCCTATACTTTTTATATATTTATGCTGACAAAAAATTAAAGATACCAATAAATTTGGATTTAAAAAAAGGAAGTATCTTTTGAGGATTTTCAAAATAAAATCTAAGTTTGTCATATATATGGTAGTAAAATTCATATTTAATGGCGGTAAATAATCTTGACAATAAAGGTAAATTCTTTCGATATAATCTCATAATGCGATGCATGTCAGTCATTGTATTACCACTTTGAATGCTGTTATAGGTTTTTGTGTTTTCGTGTAATCTGAAGTTACCCCAAGTTTCGTCTATATATTTAATATTTGCCACCTGAACTGCTTTAAGTATAAAATCTAGATCCATCGCATAGTTTTCTGATGTATTATATAAGCCGATAATTTCATGTATATTCTTATGATAGAAATATGCAGATGGATTGGCTGGCATTTGATTAATTTTCCAACCCATTAATAAATCTTGTAATTTTAACTTACTTGGTTTATTGATAGACAATAAATTACCCTCACCATCCCAGATATTACAGTTGCCTACTAGTAAACTTGGCTTTGGAAGATTAATAAGTATTTCGGCGACTTTATTTAAAATATTCGGCTCATAGTAATCATCAACATTAAGAATAGCTAAAATCTCACCTTTAGCCATTGCAATACCTTTATTCATTGCATCAGACTGTCCCTGGTCTTTTTCCGAAACCCAACGAATATGAGGGTATTTTTCTGCATATTGTTTAATAATTTCTACAGTACGGTCTTTTGAAGCACCATCAACAATGATATGTTCAACATCAGGACAGTTTTGATTAATGACAACCTGGATGCATTTTTCGATGAATTTTTCGCCGTTATAAACTGGGGTGATGACTGTAATCATGTTTCGATCAAAATATTACTTCAGGGATTATGGAAGAACTTATTTTTTATACTTGTATATATTCTTTGCTGTCAGTCTCAGCTTCTACTTCTTTAACACTCAGTAATTCCTGGTATAGCTTAATGTAGCGTTGTGCTTGTAATTCTATTGGGTATTCTGCACAAGCAATTTTTCGGCAATTTCTACTCATCTGCTGACGTAATTTATCATCTTCCAGTAACTCTACAATTCCATTGCAAAAATCATCAGCATGTTCTGGTGTAGCTAAATAACCTGTAATACCTGAACGTACTAAATCAGGAACTCCGCCTATTTTGAAGGAAACCATTGGAGTTCCACAAGCCATACTTTCTTGTAGTACAAGAGGTAGATTGTCTGCGCGGGTAGGAAAAATAAATAAATCTGCGGCAGAATAAACAACGGATTTAATACGGTCGCTACTGATATAACCGAGATTAATTGTTACTATTCCGACCTCTTCTGATATAGTGTCACCACCAGACCCAAAAGTGAGCAAAACAGTTTCAGATTTTAAAGATGCGGGTAGCTTTTGTAAAGCTTTGAGTAATAAATCACCTCCCTTGCGGGAATCTTTCAAGCTATCTGCGGCAAATAGCAACACCTTTTTACTCTCTGGAATACCCAATAAATATCGACATTGTGCTGAATCAAGAGGCTGATAGGCTTCCGTGTCGATACCATAGGGAATGTGATGAATGGAGAAGCGCTTGAGCATACTTTGTTTGGCTTGTTCAAAGAGCCAATTACTAGGAGTCACAATAGTAAGGTTTGAGCGACTGTAAACCCAGTTTTTTAACTTCCATTCAATCTGAGTATTATCCCTAGAAACAGCAGGATAGGAATCGGGATATGGACATTTACCACAACCATTTTTCCAGCGCATACAATCATAGCTATAAGCACAGTGACCTGTAAAACTCCACATATCATGGAGGGTAAATATGGCTGGTTTACTTTCAGTTAACCAGGGAATTGCCATATAGCTAAAAACCCCAGAATGTAGATTATGAAAATTCAGAATGTTTGCATCCTGGTAAAAGCTGTGTTTAGGAATATCAAAGCTACTAATGTACTTAATATAGTTCAGTCCTAAATGCCAAGTGACCTGACTAATTAATTTTTCAATAATGAGATTTGCTCGAGGAATAGGGGCTACGCGATCGCTAATGTTTTTCACTGTTCCTACTAGTAACCGCGAGTCAATTCCTTGAGCTAGCAAGCCTTGATGAAGTCGATAGCCTGCGATTGCTGCTCCACCTGAGATATCAGATTGATTAATATGTAGAACATTCATAGAAAAGAAGATTCAAGTCGAGATTAATTTATGGAAAGTGTTCATAGTTACACAATTTGCTGGAGTGAAATTTTTGCCCTGAGTCTCTACTATTTTTTTAGTTGTTTTATTGTGGAAGAACAGATTTTTTAGGATTGACGAAGATTTTATATAATGAGGTTTTTAACCAGCGTTTAATTGTAAGAGGTAACACTTGATTTCCGATTTGCTTCACTACATTCTTTCCCCAATTTAGAAAGTAAATAATATTTCTAAATAGGTAGTACAATTTCTGATGTTGATAACCCCATAGTTCTCTATGAAGGGCATTCCAGACACCAGGATCGTTGAAGCCTTTATTACAAAAATACTCTGCTATCCAAGTTAGATATTTTTGGCGTACAGGACTCAGAGTTCCGCGATACCATTCACCTGTTTGAGTTGCAATAATGCAGCTATTATTTGAGTGCTGCCGATACTTACCCCAACAATGGCTCGACACAAAAACAGATTTTTCGGCAAAGACTTTTACCCAGAAAATACTGTCTTCAAACTTAGTCTTAAACTCATCTTCAAATCCACCCAGTTCTTCAAATATTTTGCGCCGTACCATAACACTACACACACAGGGTATCGCCCTCTCATGGGAGTCGAGAAGATTAAATAGTAAATTTGGTGGCTTGATCAAACTATTCGGCTGACCGCCTATTTGTGAATAAGAATCCCGTTGAATATCTTCCGAATTACCAGTCCAACTAAACCAAACTTGGGTACGCCCCCAGACCATAGCAGCCTCAGACTGTGATTCTAGAATACCTACTTGTTGTTCAAGTTGATTGGGGAACCACGTATCATCAGCGTCCAAAAAGGTAATATATTCTCCTCTGGCGTGATGAATACCTAAATTACGTGTTGCACTCATACCCAGATTTTGATGACCATCATGTTCCACATAACGAATTTTATCAGGGTATTGTTGAGCATATCGTAAGGCAATGAGTGTGCTTTCATCAGTTGAGCCATCATCTGCCAGCAAAATTTCCCAGTTGTGATAGGTTTGGGCTAAAATACTGTCTATTGCTTGTTCAAAGAAATCATGCCTTTTCGCATTAAAAAATATGATAATGCAAGAGACTAATGGTTGAGTCTTTATTTGTTCATTCATAAGGTTAACTTAATAGTTATGTGACAATTTTTTCTTTATTCAATTTCTCAATTTGAAAATGACATTATTGAAAATAGGTGCTGACTAGCTCATACCAATTCACAATTCGCAATTCGCAATTCGCAATCAAAAAACTTAGATGCAGCAAAGCTTTCAGGATTTACATCTGTATCATATTTTTCGTGAAATGGTATAATCCCTTTTTTGTCACTCTGGGAAAAGAAAAATCAAAGTCAAATTTTCAACTCTAGATAGAACATGCATTTGAGCGTTTATTTTCTAACACAATGGCTGAAATTATGACTTTTCAATAAAAGCCTTATGCCGTAAGCATTTCAGACTATTCTCTCCCGAAAGTGACAAATGAGGGATCAGTATAGATTCTGTTCATTCATGGATATTTTTTTACTGCTTATAAGCTAATGATTTCACTAAATTATGAATGCCAGATATAAAAGACCATTGAGGTTTAAAATTTAACAGTGAAAATATTCTTGATATATCAGCTTGAGAATGTTCAATGTCTCCAGGTCGAGCATTTTTAAAGTAAATTTTTGAGTCAGACTTAGTAACAATTTTTAGGTTATGAACCAATTCAAGTAGCGAAGTTACTTGACCAGTACCAACATTACAAGCGATACAAGAGTCAACAGAAAGGGGAGTAGTTAAAGCTTTTGTAAAAGCAACTGCAACATCTTTAACAAAAATAAAATCTCTTGTTTGTGTACCATCTCCGTAAATAGTAATGGGCAGACCAGCTTGGATAGACTTACTAAAGATAGAAATAACGCCAGAATATGGTGAATTTGGGTCTTGACGAGGGCCAAATACGTTAAACAGCCGTAGAGCAATAAAAGATATACCTAACTTTTTCGCAAATAAATTTGCATATTGTTCGCTCACCAATTTCTGTAATCCGTAAGGAGAAATCGGGGAAGTCTGTTGTTCTTCGGAAATGGGTAAATATGCTTTATTGCCATATACTGCGGCTGAACTAGCAAAGACGAGTCTAGGGATGTTTAACACTTGGCACAGTACAAGTACAGCAATGATTGCTGAGAGATTATTGTGATGAGATTCTAGCGGTTTATCCCAAGATTGCGTGACTGATGGGGTTGCTGCTAAATGGGCAATTCCATTGATTGGCTGAGTGAAATCTTCTGGCTGGCAGTCTAGTATGTTCTTCAGCAATAATTTCAGACGAGGATGTTCAGACAGGTTTGTTAAGCGACCAGTAGTGAGATTGTCAACTATGGTTACAGTATGACCTTCTGTTAACAATTGCTCTGTCAAGTGAGAGCCAATAAAACCTGCTCCACCAGTGACAACAAAATGCATAATTAAATTTTAGGTATAGGTTGAATACTTTGTTTTTTTCCAAAATCCATACAGAACATTATCGGAAACCACAGCCAAGATTAAGCTAAACTGTGGTTTAACCGTCGCCTGCCAGTAAAAGTTCCCAGTTGTCATAGGTCTGAGTGAAAATGTTTTCTATGGCTTCGATAAGGAACTTTGCACCAGCCTTCAATAAAGATGAGGATTCAGGAAACTAACGCTTTCTTCTTCATAAATAATGTTCTTCATACTCTCAAATTTTCTGCTTTGATAAGTAATTTTTGTAAAGTTATGCGCTTTAGTTTTTGTTTAATTCGGCTCATAATATACTGATTACAGTTTAATAGAGAGCTTAAGGTTGGGTGGCGATATGACCATAGCTCCTTTTGGACTTCCTCCCAAACTTCAGTGTACTTGAACCCTTTTTCGGATAAATATTGCTCTAACCAGTTCAAAAAAACTGGACGTTGCAGGTGCCAATACTCTTTTTTAGTTTTTTGTGCGATCGCGCAGCAGCTTTTAGGATGTTGCCGATACTTATACCAGTACTGACTTGCTACGAATACAGGAAATTGTAGACAAATCTTTGAACAGAAGACCTGATCTTCATAGAGACCTCGGAACGTATCTTCAAAACCACCAACTTTTTCTATTGCCTGTCGTCGCACCAGCATTCCTGATATGCTAATTTTCATTTGTAATAACAACAGAAATAGTATTGGCGGTTGAACAATAGTGTCGAGATATAAACCAGGGTTCTGTAAAAAGATTTGAGGAGTATCTACAAAGTCGCTCTTTGTATCTTCAATATTTCCTGTCCAGCTATACCACCATTGAATGGGTCCATAAACCATAGCAGTGTCGGGATGAGAATCTAAAATAGCTGTTTGTTCCTCTAATATATTGGATAACCAGATGTCATCGGCATCTAAAAAAGCAATATACTCACCTTTCGCATGGTTAACACCTAAGTTGCGTGTGGCACTCATACCACAATTTTGATGTCCTTCATGCTCCAAGTAGCGGACTCTTTCTGGATATTTTTTTGCGTATTCTATAGCTATTTTTGTACTAATATCACTAGAACCATCATCTACTAGTAATAATTCCCAAGTTTCGTAAGTTTGGGCAAATACGCTTTCAATAGCTTCGATAAAGAACTGCTCACCAGCATTAAAGAAGATGATGATGCAAGAAATCAGTGGTTTGCTAATCATAATTGAAAACACCTTATTAACCAACGGGTAAAGGTTTCGCCATCCCAATCCTCAACCACAACACGGGGTAACAAAAAACTATTGCTATTTGGTTGAACTCGGTTAGCTACACTGCAACAAGCACAATTAAATCCTGCTTCTTCTACAAGAGGGATGGTATCGGTTACGTAACTACCATTGGGATATGAAAAACTCGTGATTGGATGTCCTAAAATTTTCTCCAGATAATCTTTACTTTGCTGAATTTCATCTCGTTGTGAAGCTATTGGAAGTTGAGCAAGAAAAGGGTGTGTTACAGTATGGGCACCAATTTCTATCATTCCTCCTGACTCTAATGCAAGCATCTCTTCATTGGAAAGGGAGCGATGGGTTGAGCGTCCTACTGGTTCAGCATTTGCCCAAACACGTATTTTATCTAGCAAGTTTTCTCGTTCATGCATAGGCAAAAACTGCAACTGTTGATATAGTGAGCGATACAGAGTATTACGAGGAGTAGGATTTTCTCCTGTTTCCATTCTCCAATGGTGATCGCGTTGACGATCTGCTTCACTATAATGTGCTGCTGATCCTAATTCCCATTGGTAGGTTCTACCATTAATATTTAACTGGAGTGAATCCGGTAATGTACCAGGTTGCAATAATAATCTATCTAGCTCATCCCACCAAAATTCTTGCTTTTGGTCAATCCCACCAGTAGTAACAAAAACTGTAGCTGGGATGTCGTACTTTTCTAATAACGGTTTGGCATTATAGAAGTTATCGGCGTAACCATCATCAAATGTGACGACAATTGACCGATGTACTGGTTGTCTATTACCAAGGTTTTTTGTCAATTCCTGTAAATGTATCGGGTTCCCATATTGTCGTAAAACTTCTAGGTGTTCGGCGAAGTGTTTTGGTGTTACACATAGTGACCAGGGATCTGAATCTACTTCAGCTACACGGTGGTACATTAAAATGAGCGCACCAGGGAAAATTTGATTTTTTAGCTGCTGAAAAGTGTGTCGTACTTTGTTAGTGATAATGCCCATGCTGATTATTTTGTTTTTATGCTTCTAAAACTACCTGTTGGTAAGCATGGGGTTAGGAATCAGAAAATTTGAACATGAAATACATCTTCATAGCGATCATCATAAAATTGGGAGGCGTTTTTAACATTATTAAGATTCAAACGTTGCACTTTTGCACTTAACTCCATTGACTTACTCTTTCACGGCTCTAGCTGTAATTAAGACCTGGTAATCGGGATCGTGATAGTCTAGCTTGGATTTATCTAATTCTTCAGTTGCCAAGCCATGCAGAAAAGCGATCGCACTTAATACGTTTCCGTAGGCTGTGACTTCTATTTTGTCTTTCTCAAAAACTTCCTGAAATAGCTTTTGGATTGAGAGGGTGGTAAAACTCCAGTATTGTCCCCAGCGCTCCATGTCTTCGCTACTAATTTGACTAATACCTGAAATAGTGACGAGTAAAACCCCTCCTGGTTTGAGAATCCGGTGGAGAGTTTTAATTGCAGATGGGACATTGTAGATAAATTGCAGGGTTTGAGTGAGGATAATGCAGTCGAAAGTATCTGATGGCAGATGGTCAGCGTTTGTTAAATCTGCTACGATTGTTGCTTTTGGATTACCTGGTTCTACATGAAGGACATCGCTTTTAGTTATGTGATCGCCACCAAATTTGTAGGTGTAGAGAGGTTCTTTAATCTCTAGCACATGACCTTGTATATCGCTTGCGTGACGATCAAGAAAATTTTCAATATAGTAGCGGTCAACTGGTAAACCTCGATCGAAGCCAAAATCTTTACTGATAGGCTTGACTTTTCCCAAGCTACCAAGGTTGATCATTCCTAATGGAGGACGACCATAACGTATACTTTTTAGCCAATGATATACAGGAGTTGGCAATTTGTTAACGAAATTGAGGTTCATGATGCTACCTCAGCTTTGACAACCCTAATAGTAATTAAGACTTGGTACTCATCATCTTTGTAATCAAGCTCTTCCTTGCTCAATTCTTCTACAGCCAGTCCTTGTAAAAAGGCGATCGCAGTGAGAACATTACCATGTGTTTCAACTTCAATATTGATTTTGGGAAAAAACTCTTCAAATAACATCCGTGCTGATTGAGCAGTCAAAGCCCAGCACCAATCACTACCCCAATCACATTTGACTACTTGGCTGATACCGGGAACAGTTACTAGTAATATCCCACCTGGCTTTAGGATGCGATACAAATTTGCTAAACCCGTTTTCATATCGTAAAGAAGGTGAAGAGTTTGCGTCAGAATTACGCAGTCAAAAGCCTCTGAGGGAATGTTATCGGCATTAGTTAAGTCACCCACAATAGTTGCTTCTGGGTTACCTTCAACCACATGCAACACATCACTTTTGGTAACGCGATCACCCCCAAATCTACGGGTATAAGTCGCTTCTCCAATCTCCAACACTCGTCCGTGAACATCATAAGCCTGACGAGCAAGGAAATTTTCGATATAGTAGCGATCTATCGGAAGACCCCGATCATAGCCAAATTCTCTACTGATAGGTTTCAAACGTCTCAAGTTGCCAAAATTAATAGTACCCACTAGTGGGCAATATTCCTTTCCTTTCAATTGAGTGCCTAACCAATTAGAGATAGCTGATGGCAATTTTCGCTTGGCTATTTGCTTTAAATGTTTTGTATTCATTAAAAAAAACTTCCAACAATTAGTAACTTACGTTTAATGATTAACATGTTGCAGAGTAATTCGGGTACTGTCATGATTGAAACTATCTTTTACCAACAGAAGTTCAAATCATCTTGCTGAACTTTTCAACTGAGTCCATTGATTTCTCAGCCATTGATGAATAGGGACAGGTAATGTTTTTTGCCCAGTGAACTTTAGTAGTTTTTTGATATCCTTCATAGGATGTTCATCCTGACTTATAACCTCACCCCAGGAAAGCTTAAGCTTGAGGTCAGCAGAAATACGGTTATTTTTAGTATTATTAAATTTTTCTGCGTAATTTGTTGTAGCGAAAATCCAGGTATTGTCCTGAGAAGCTAAGTTATTGGAACAGGTTAAAGCCCTTATAAATTGGTCACGTATTTCTTGAACCATTTTTGTTGCGCGTTCAGAACATTCCTTGGCTTTCATCCTTGCCTCTTCTGTCAGGCAATAGTCAAAGGCTTGCTGTAATGCTTCGTCGGTGATTTCATCAGCTTTAAACACTACAGGCCAACCGATGGTTTCTGCCTGACGTATAATTTTTAGACTGTCACCACCTGGGTCGATAGAGAGTGTAGGAACTCCATTTTTTAGAGATAACACTGTTCCGTGCAGACGTGTTGTTATCACCATATCCATACGGGCAAGAATTGACTCAATCTCGGCTGGACTACGGAACCCCCTACTATTTTCGTCTAAGCGAGTATCAATTTCTACCACTGATATTTGTCGCGATTCCACAAGTCGTTGGACAGCAGCATATGCAACTTCCTCAAATGCTGCTCCGTAAGGTTCAACCAAGCAAACACCTACAACAGGTACTAACTCTCGACGTGATAGAAATGTAATATCAGGGCGGGCACATACAGAACTATCCCGTTCAATCAAAACATCAAAAGGATTCCACTGATCAAGCGGTTCCAGCATGGTCAAATCAATCCCAATGGTGTGGCAACTGGCGAAGCGCTTCAGGAAATCATCTCCCCCTCTTTCTCTTCCGAAAGGACCGCATACAAAAATTACGTGTGAATAGTTATTAGGATCTGCGTTTTCCAGAGCTATCCCCTCTCGAAATGGAGGAATAACCGCAATATCGTAGGGAAAACTAATATGGTCAAGCCAATCACACACAAGTTCAGCAGCCAATAAGTCTCCGGCTGTTGCACCTCCACCTTCAATGCTAAAGCAACCTGCAACAAGAACCTTCACAAAAAAATCTCCTTGACTAAATGAGGGATAAATATAATTAGCAATAGCTGATGTTACTGACTTATGCGGGTTTGACCCATCGGTGTTGGATAAGGACATTACCATAGCCAATCACCCTGTCCACCGGGCGGCCTCGTAAGTTTCCTTGCTCAACATCAAAAAGAGCAGCTCCTTTGATATCATCTTGAAATTCTCCATTGCACATGATTGAAGCATTAATTCGATAGCGACCAGGCATAAGCAACAGTTCATCAATCTCGCAAATGAACTTGGTCTCTTGGTGCGAATTAGTCATATCCTCTTGACTATGTACAGCAGAGTCAAAATATGTGACTGGCTGTCCATATTGGTCGTAAATAGTAAAGCAGCAGGAAAGTCCCGAAAGAATTCCAGTTATATGGAAGGTAAAAACAGCAGGAAACCCTGTTGCCAAAGTAGAAGATGGATGACTTCCACCAGTGGAAATTTCTACCTTAGAAAGTTGCAGATGACCTTTACCGTGACGGTCTGTCCGCGTTAAAAGGTTTTCAAAAGAGGCTTGTTCAAGGTTTTTTAAGTAAGTCCTAACCGCTCCATCTGCTGTATCGTCAACTAAGATGGTTCCTTGCTTCAACAAAACCCCTCGACTACAAAGAGCCTGAACAGTGCCCAGATTATGACTTACAAAGATAACGGTTCGCCCTTCTTTAGCCACATCCTCCATCTTACCCAAACACTTCTTCTGAAATTGCACATCCCCTACTGCCAACACTTCATCTACGATTAGAATCTCTGGTTCCAAGTGAGCAGCCACCGCAAACGCTAACCGCACATACATCCCCGATGAATACCGTTTCACAGGTGTATCTAAAAACTTTTCAACCTCAGCAAAAGCAACAATCTCATCAAACTTGCGGGTAATATCTACCTTGCTCATTCCCAAGATTGCACCATTGAGAAAAATATTTTCTCTACCTGTCAATTCTGGATGAAAACCTGTACCCACTTCCAGTAAACTCGCAACTCTTCCCTTGATCCGGATGCTTCCAGATGTTGGTTCCGTAATTCGACTTAATATTTTTAATAATGTTGATTTACCTGCACCATTACGCCCAATAATTCCTACTCTATCGCCCTGCTTAATATCAAAAGAGACATCCTTCAGCGCCCAAAATTCTTCACGACTGGAATCAAATTCTTTCTTCCCACGGGGATTGAAACTATTAACTATAGACTTGCTGACATTAGTGATAGCACCGCGAAATGTCTTATAACTCTCTTCCTGATGAGCAAGTACATACTTCTTACTTAAGTTTTCAACCCGGATGACAGTATCGGACATTTACCTAGCTCCTCCTTGAGTCATATCTTTAAACCATGGGAATTACGCGATCGAAGTGAGAAAACGAGACTTTGGGATTGCTTCCTTACGTCGCAATGACATAAATTTGTTGCTCTAGACTTTGGGATTGCTTCCTTGCGTCGCAATGACATAAATTTGTTGCTTTAGACTTTGGGATTGCTTCCTTGCGTCGCAATGACATAAATTTGTTGTCCCTCCACAATTCCTAAACTACGTCTGCAAATGTGCGTTCCATCCTGCGAAAATACCAAATTCCGCTCACGAGAATGAGAACAACTAAACCTGTAGACAATGCAAACCCAGGGAAATATATCTGCGATTCTCCCCCCAAAATTGCCCAGCGAAACCCGTCAATCACTCCCACCATAGGGTTAAGTGAATATATTAAGCGCCACTCAGGAGGAACAACCTGACTACTGAAACCCACCGGTGAAATATATAAACCGAATTGGACAATAAAGGGCACTATATAGCGAAAATCTCGATATTCCACGTTCAACGCTGCTAACCACAACCCCGTACCCATAGAAGCAGCAAAGGCAATGAGAATAAATAAGGGCAGGGTGAGGATACGCCAGTCAGGTATAAAATTGTAGTATGCCATTAATCCTAATAAAATTATCCCAGAAATCATAAAGTCTACAAAACTGACTATGACTGCACTAGTGGGGACAATTAACCGGGGAAAATAGACTTTAGATAAAAGGTTAGCATTATTAATTAAGCTGTTACTGCATTCACTCAAAGCACCAGAGAAAAACTGCCAAGGTAAAAGAGCAGCGAATACCATAATTGGGTAGGGTGTATTTCCTTCGGTGGGTAGTTTGGCGAGACTGCCAAAAACAACAGAGAAAACCACCATCGTTAAAAAGGGGCGAATTAATGCCCATGCCATACCAATTATAGTTTGCTTGTAGCGCACTAAAATATCGCGCCATGCCAAGAAGTAGAATAGCTCCCTATATTTCCACAAGTCGCGCCAATACTGGCTTTCAGTGCGACCGGCTTCGATGATGAGTTCTTTGCTGTTCATCAAGTTATCCGTTGGTTGTTTCTATGGGTGGTGAGTAATGAGTAATAAGTAGTGAGTAATGAGTGAATTATCAGTAGGGAGCAAGATGCTCCCACTACTTGGGAACTACTTGGGAAAATTTAGTTTATGTCACCAGGTGTGACAGGAGCGATCGCCGCTTCGGCGGAGCATAGCTCTATCGCCATGATAATTTATCCTTTTCAGGCAAAAGTCAGTGATGATGTATGAATACCCATGGCGATCGCGTAGCGGCTCTTGCAGAGCATCGCATAGCGGCTCTCAGAGAGCATCGCTAGTTTTTCTGTCTTAGCTCAGATTTGTTTGTGAACTTCTATTAAAGCTTTCAGTGTTTTTGCGGATAATCCGGACAGTTTTGACAAAAAATTAAAATTGATTGTAATTAATGTGACAAGGAGTGATGTAACCTAAGTCACCGCAACTATTCTAGCCTCCAGCCTAAATACCGTTCCCGGATATGCAAAGGAGTACTAAAGGAACTAGATGCGAGTAATTGCCTCAATGCCAACAAGACGAAGGCAGGAATAGTAGTAGTATATCGTTGCCACAGACGACGAGGTTCTTGCAACCAACGATAAAGCCACTCTAAACCGAAGTCACGCACCACACGGGGCGCTCTTTTCTGGATACCTGCATAAACAGGGAAAACTCCCCCCAACCCAATCATTACTGATTGAATTCTATCCTTGTGTTGCGCCATCCATCTTTCCTGTTTGGGACATCCCAAGGAAACTAAAACCAAACCTGCACCACTGGCATGGATTTTCTCAATTAATGCTTCGTCTTCACTTTTGGTTAAAGGACGAAATGGCAGGGGTTCCATGGCAGCAATTTTCAATTCTGGAAACTCTTGCTCGATTTTTTGGCGCATTTTAGAGAGAATTTCACCTTGGGAACCCACAAAGAAAATACTGATATCTAACTTTTGGGCTAACTCACAGATGGCAGTGAAAATATCCATTCCTGCAACACGGTCTTGATAACGCGCCCCCATTAACCGCATCATCCATACTAGAGGCATTCCATCGGGTGTCACTAAGTCGGAATTCCTCAGCACCATGGCAAAATCTGGATTCCAATGGGCTTCCATGAGCATATGTACATTGGCGACACAAACTGTCTTACTTTCGCGGGCGATCGCCCACCGTAAAATCGTCTGTATCTGATCATCAAATCTCAGAGCGGTAATCGGGAAATCTAGCACCTTTTGAGTAGGCAGAAATGCTCTTCCTACCATGATTGACTCCTTGTGTCTAACAGAAATACAACAGTAGAACCAATCACTGCCAACATTGAAAATGTGAGGAAAAACCCTGACTTTTTAAATGTTTAAGGCGTGATTAGAACTCAACACATGGAGATGCATTTGCTCTAAATAGATTTTTCGTTTCCCTGGTATGTGATTTTTTTATTATCTTCAACTGTATCTTAATTTACCCCATAGAAATCATTTTGTCATGTCATTTATATCAACTTTATATTTTCTTAATATTTCTTTCATGTTTAATTTAAAAAACCTTTATATCTTTCAGGTGTACACAGTATTTGTGCGGGAATTTATGCTCAAAATGTCAGATTGAATTTATCTATGTTCAGGATTGCAGATATAAAATTTTTCTAAGGAAGTAGATATATTGTCGTGATTTAATTATGTATATAGTATTTCTGATGATTGAGGATAAAATCTTATTTAAATATTATGAAAAATGTACGATTAGTGAAGTGTCACAAGGGTTGCAGAATTTATAAATTAGGATTTTACAATAACAGATTTTGATTTAATAATTTATCTAATTACATGATTAGTTTATTTTGTATTAACTTCTTTACCTGGTGAACAACAATTTTTGAATGCTGATAATTCATCATAAAAAAAAGGAAGAGATTTTGCTCTTCCCCTTTGATGATATCTTTTTGATTGTTGTTTGGTGGATTCTCTTTCAGCTTTTTCCGCAGCATTTGTTGTTGTTTCTTGAGTTGTCTTTTTCTGGCAGCACCACCTCTACCTTTATTGTTTCTGCCTTCACGTCGGGGGGATTCCCATCTTTTTAAGCGCATAATAATTATCCTTTAGAGAAGTGTGGTTTACAGGGAAAGTCACGTCTTTACTTGAATGGCAAATATGAGATTTTCCTAATCGGAACTATCCACAAAGAATAAGTGTGGATTGGTGGGAGATAATAGTCATCTCCAATTATGAATGATTTGCACATTGAGCGAAGTAGTTTACAGTAACAACTTCACCATAAATAGATTCATCACCACTCAGATGCTTTCCGGAAATTTTCTAGAAAAGTTTTCTCTTGTTTTTTGGGAATCGGGAGAAATCCTCTAATCCCATCTTTGCAGCATCTGTACTCTTTCGGGTACTATCCATGGTTGAGCAAAAACATTTACCTTAAGCACAGTTAGCTGCTAAGGCGAAAATTCCGAAGATAGAATTCTCTGCCTGTTTCCCATACCATAAAAATGTCCTAATTAAGCCAAATACACTATCAGATTTTATTTAAATATTTATAAGCTCTCCAAATAACTTAACAAGTCAGCCATTTCTTGAGGACTAGGCTGAAACTTGGGCATAGGTGGGGTTTCCCCGCTAATGACTTGATGAATCAATCCGTAGGAAGATTTATGTTTAGAAACATCTTTTAAGCTGGGACCAACTCTGCCATCGGCTTCTAAACCGTGACAACCTGCACAGTTAATTTGAAAGATGGCGTGTCCTTGAATCGGGTTGCCAGCAAGGGTGAGGACGCTTTTCACGTAGGGGTCAGAAGCTCTGGCGATCGCTTTACCAGCAAACAATCCCAAAATGACTACCAGGAAAATTGCCAGAGTCACCAAAAGGATGCGCGGAACTAAGTTTTCAGGCTTGATAATGTGGTTATCCAAAAGTTTTGCTGTTAAAGTCAAGGTGTACAAAAAAATTTATTTCCTACACATAGCTTAAAAGTTCTTGATTGTGTCTGCAAGCACAATTGTTACTTTTATTCGTCTTTAGGTTTTTCTCCCCATCTGGCAAACTTCCCCGACTCTTAATTTATCGCGACGTGGGTTGGTTATCAGATTTGGTAAGATTGGGGACAGGAAACAATCGTTTAATGAACGCAACAAGGAGAGTTATCGTGGTTGAACCCCTACTCTGTGGTATTGTCTTGGGCTTGATTCCCGTCACCCTAGCTGGTCTATTTTACGCTGCTTACAAGCAATACAAACGTCCCACCGAGTTGGGAGGCTAATAGTTAAAGGGGAAGGAGGGAAAAACTGGGAGGAAGGGAAAAGAGAAAGTTCTTGTCCTCGTTACCCATTCCCTATTCCCTATTCCCCAACCCGATAAAAAGTCAAAGCTGTGTTGCCATAAAATTTTTCTCGACATACTTCCCAATGGGGGATAACTGGTGTAATCCAATCTTCAGGACTGTGTTCCACAGCAATTTCACCAGTCGTGTCTAAAAGTTGATATTGGGCGATCGCCTCTAATACAGGTTGATATAATCCACTACTATAGGGTGGGTCAAAATAAATCCGATCAAATTGCTGTCCGGTAAGTTTGGGTAAGCGTTGTAGGACATCTCCCCGCAAAACTTGATATTTCTGTCCAGAATTCGCCACTTTCTGCCAATTTTCCTGAATTACCCCACAAGCTCGACTCGACTGCTCAATTCCCACCACCAGACTCGCTCCTCGACATAAAGCTTCCGCACCCATGGAACCGCTACCCGTACAAATATCTAACCAGCGACAACCATCAATATCTCCCTGCCAAATATTAAATACTGCTTGTCGTACACGAGCAGTAGTCGGTCGAGTATCTTGTCCGGCTAAAGTTTTAATTAGACGATTACCGTATATTCTCATGGGTAATGAGTAGGAAGTAGGACAGGTGATTAGTAGTCTGTTCCATAAGTCGTGAGGGTTTCGTAGTCAGGGATTTATCGCTGAAATCAAGGGCTAAAGCCCTGACTACAAACTATCAAATTAATGACATAGACTACTAGCCCATCCCTAACTTACAGCATAGGCAGCAGGAAAGACCTTTGTCTGTTTTGGTTTCACGTATACCTGTTGTCCCTTTTGTAACTGAAGTTGATAAAACTGTTCTCGACTCAGCAAAGCGTTGATTGTTTCTCCTGATTGCAAAGCCAGTTCTGCGCGGATTTCCCAACCAAGGTGAATAACTCGATCCACGATCGCGGTGATGGCATTTTCTTGAGGTTCGGTTTCAATTAACACATCATGGGGACGTAGAAAGATACGTTCACTATTCGCTGTGAATCCTTGATTATTTGTAATACCCAAAGGATTGGAGAGAACATTTACCGGACCGATAAAACTCATCACAAAGGGTGTGGCAGGGTTATCGTAGATATCCGATGGACTACCAACCTGCTCGATTCGTCCTTGGTTCATCACCACAATTTCATCGGCAACTTCCATCGCTTCTTCTTGATCGTGGGTGACAAATACCGTTGTGACATGAACAGAGGAATGTAAGTTACGCAACCATGCACGCAAATCCTTACGGACTTTGGCATCTAAAGCTCCAAAAGGTTCATCTAAGAGCAAAATACTGGGTTGTACTGCCAATGCACGAGCTAAAGCTACTCGCTGTCTTTGTCCTCCAGAAAGTTGGGAAGGATAGCGATCGCCAAATGTTTGCATCTGAACCAAATCTAATAGTTCCTCGACACGCTGACGAGTTCTCTGTTTTGAATGCTTACGCAAATCCATGGCAAAGGCTATATTTTCTCGCACTGTCAGGTGTTTAAATAGGGCGTAATGCTGGAAAACAAAGCCGATATTCCGTTCCTGCACACTACGGTAAGTCGCGTCTTCACCCACCAACCAAATTTGACCATGGTCTAAGGATTCTAACCCCGCAATCATCCGCAACAAGGTAGACTTACCTGAACCAGAAGGTCCCAATAAGGCAACTAAAGACCCTGTTTGAATTTCCAAACTGACATCATCCACAGCATGAAAGCTGCCATAGTGCTTAGAAACATTTCTAACTGCAATACCCATCCCTAATTTACTCCCGTCAATTTGATGTATATTACATTTAACTACGGTTCCCCAATCAATATTTAGTATTTTAAGCAAAATGTCAACTTTAAGGTCTCCCTTGACACAATCGGTACCTTATCAGGGAAAAGTGTTTGCAGCACGTTCCCTTTTACCAGTAAAGGAAAAACACCTCTGGAAAATCGAGCAAGGTGCTGTCAGAATTGTCACTTGGCACGAAGATGGTACTATCCTGACTCTCGGTATTTGGGGAGCAGGGGATGTTGTCGGAAAAGCTTTGTCAAAAACTGAACCCCATCAAATTGAATGTTTGACTAAGGTTGAAGCTAGTCTTTTACCAATGACTGACTGGTATGAAATCACACAAATTCTCCAAGTACATTTACAGCAAGCTGAAGAGATGATGTTGATTCGCAGTCAGAAAACCGTAGATATTATGGTAGTTAAGTTATTTAGTTGGTTGGGGCAAAAATTTGGGCGAGAAGTCAAGGAAGGGAAATTAATTGACTTGCGTCTTACCCATCAAGATATTGCAGAAATGATTGGTTCCACTCGTGTGACTATTACCCGTGTGCTGCAACAATTAGAAGACCAGGGTTTAATTCAGCGTTTGCGATTGCATCGAATTGTCCTGAAAGAGGAGGAGATTTGGCATTATGAGATATAAAATCAATCCTATTGCCAAAATCATTGAGTAAAATCTTCCATGGAAACTGCGTTAATTACAGGTGCTTCTAGCGGTATTGGTGAAGCGTTTGCAGAGGAATTAGCCGCACGTCAGATGAATTTAGTATTAGTTGCTCGTTCGGCAGAGAAATTGCAGCAATTAGCCCAAACATTGCAAGCAAAGTATGGAGTCCGAGTAGACGTTATACCCTTAGACTTAACTACAGCCAATGCAGCATCAGTGATATTTGATACAACTCAATCCTTGGGAATCACCATTGATTTATTAATTAACAATGCAGGTTTTGGTGATTATGGGGAATTTTCCTCTAGGCAGGGCGATCGCCAAGTACAAATGATACAGTTAAACGTTCTGGCATTAGTCGATTTAACCCACAAATATTTGCCTTTAATGCGCGATCGCCGTGGTGGTAGTATTATCAATGTTGCTTCCATTGCTGCCTTTCAACCCCTTCCCTATATGTCTGTCTATGCTGCGAGCAAAGCCTTTGTCCGTAGTTTTAGTGAGGCACTGTGGGCAGAAAATCGCCAGTATGGCATTAAAGTTTTAGCATCCTGTCCGGGACCAACGGAAACAAATTTCGCTCAGGAAGCACGTTTTCCGGCTGCGATGACAGGTAAAACCCAAAAAGTTTCCACATCAGAAGAGGTAGTAAAAGAAACACTAGCTGCCCTAGCCGCAAATGAATCAACGGTAGTGATTGGTGGAGCAATCAGCCAGTTAATTACTAGGATAGGGGCATTTGTACCACGAAAAGTCTTCTTGCAAAGCTTAGAAAAAACGTTTCGATTTTAATATCCCACCACATTAATTGTGAAGACTAAAAAATAGTAGTGGGAGCGTCTCGCTCCCTGATTGCAGGAAGCAGGCTTTGCGACTACAGTAAAATACCAAAATTAACGCGATCGCCCCTACTAATCCACCCAAGAAAGCTTGACTATTAAATTAATTTGACTACTTCCTCATATCATATCCAATTGAATACTTACAATTAAGGCAGCAGGAGAGCAGGAGGAAAGAGAATTTTCCGATTTCTGCATACACAATTTATATTGCAACTTATTATGCCGACACGCTATTAATTCTTACTCCTTACTCTTTACTCCTTACTCTTTACTCCTTACTCCTTACTCCTTACTCCTTACTCCTTACTCCCTAATCAATTCCCAGTGGTTGAAATTGTGTTTGATAAATCTTGACTAAGCGGTTAATTCCTTTAAATTGATAATCGCCCATTTCATGGAAGGCGGTATTTTGCGATAACATTTTATAAGTGACTTCACTGACAACACATTCCCCAGGGGAGCAGATACCTTCCATGCGAGCGGCGAGGTTAATAGTTGCTCCCAGGGCAGTATAATCTACCCGTTGGGAACTACCTACATCTCCCACAACTGCTTTACCACTGTTGACAGCAATCCTGAGTTGTAAAGGTTCTTGCCAAAAATTACCTTCGTTGAGAGTTTCCAAGCGAGTTAACATTTTCAATGCTGCATTAACTGCGCGATCGGCATGGTCTGCTTGAGGTTCCGGTGCGCCAAAAAATGCCATAATACAATCACCGATATATTTATCCAAGGTTCCACCGTAGGCAAACACCTCTTGAATCATTTCTTCAAAGAGATTGTTTAATAATTCGGCGATTTCTGTAGGTGTGAATCGTTCCGACATGGCTGTAAACCCAACAATATCGGCAAAGAGAATGCTGATTTCGCTTTCTTGGGGTGGTAAACGTCCGTCGGGTAATGCACCAACTGCAATTAATTGTTGTACTACTGCGGGAGAGTGATAACGTTCGAGACGTTGACGGATAACTTCTTCACTTTTGAGTTTTTCTGCAAGCAACCAACGTTGCACACTGGAAGCAACTAAGTTAGCTAGAGCAGAGAAAAAGCTAAGTTCCTCTTCTCCTTCCTTTGCCCAATGGTAGGATGAAAGGTGAGCATCGGCATAAAGTACTCCAACAACTTTGCTTTCATCCCATAGGGGTACTGCCATAGCACTACGAATATCTTTAATTAAGATGCTATGCTCGCCGGCAAATCGTTCATCATGCTGTGCGTCTGCCGTTTGAATGGCGACTTTTTCCTCAAAAACTTTCTGACAGATGCTGCGACTAATCCAACTACCATCACCGGGTAAATATTCTTCCTCAACAGTTCGAGTGGCAGCGTTGAGTAATTCCAGCTTACCACTGCCGGTGACATCAATTAATAGGGCTAAACGGTCGATACTTTTGAGATAACGGAAGACGACTTTTTGAACTTGGGAAAAAATTTCTTGGATAGAAGCTGCTGCGGAGAGATTTTTGGCAATATCGACTAAATCTTTGAGACGGGCAATACTTTTATCTTTCTTCTTGATGTCATCGTCATAATTATCTGCTTGAATCCATTGTTGTTGTAATTCTTGCACGTTGTGCATGATTGTCCGTTGTTCGGAGGTGTCAATTTGACTGTCTGAGAGCTTGACTTGTGAATCATGCAAATACACAACAACACTGATATCCCCTAGCCAAATCACATCTCCGTGACGTATTTGTAAGGGTGTGGTGACATGGCGATCGCCCAACTGGGTACCATTTTTACTACCCATATCTTCAACTGTCCAATTACCATCACCTGTTTTGACTAGACGTGCATGGGAACGGGAAACTCCCCCAAAAGGTAAATACAAGTCACATTCTGGCAATCTACCCATGATGAACACATCTTTGGTGACTGTTACATTCTTTTCTGTATTCCCCTCTTGTACGGTTAGTCTCAATTCTGTCATGGCTATTAATCTATCCTGGAAAAATGGCAGCACCCTTTCAAGGATAAAGGATGAAAGAGATGTTGCTTGTCACACCAAACATTGATAAAACTCTCCTTCTTTATGACATTTTTTTGAGCATAGCGACAAGGGCAATGTATTACAAAGTACATAATTGTCAGAAAAAACAGAGGACGGAAGAAGGTTTGATATTTAATTTGACTCACTTCGTAGGCGTAATTAGGGTCATGATTTTGCATAAATACACGCAAATCCTAGGATGAAATGTTACGCCCTGACTCCAATTATCTGAAATTAGGCAACCGATAGAATTTACAAAACCATTGCTGTATATAGTTTTTTTTTAAATTGCGAATTGGTGTTACTGTCTTTGTTAGGTATATTGGTCAGAATTAAATAGTATTTTTAGGTAATTTTAAATACTTAAATTATGTATTAATTGATGCTAAATTTTACAGAAAACATCAATTATTAAGATAGAATATATTTTAGTGGTTGGGATTAGTTGGTAGCGATTATAATTGATTACTTTTCTTTTCTTCGCTCACCACAATTATATGATGTCTCAAGATAGAGAATTAGAAATCAGGATGCAATTCCTGGAAGAGACAAGTGATAAGTTGAAGACTTTAGCATCTATTTTAGTAGAACTGACAATTCAGCATACAATTCCCTCTGAACATCTTCAAACTGCCTTAAGAGGTATGCATTCTATTAAAGGTGGTGCAGGAATTATGGGATTTTCAATTATTAGTGATTTTGCCCATAATTTTGAAGATGCGTTGAAACTTTTAAAACACAACACAATTCCTGGGGTAAATCAGCAAAGGTTCCGGGAATTACTGCTCTCAGGGGTGAGTTGCTTACAGCAAATGGTAGAAGTCTTTGCGACTGGGGAAGAGAGGATTAGTCAGCAGTGGGTGGAAGCTGATTGTCAACCGATATTTCAGGAATTGCAAACCTATGTATCCCATGGTGTGATAAATACACCGGAAAGGGGAATGTGCAATCATCAATCAGATATCGTGAATCTGTTTTTTCAGACTGAATTTGCAGAAAAGTTAGAATATTTAGCGGCTTTAATTGCTACTGGAGAAGTGGAGTTAATTTCAGAGGAAGTCATCGCGATCGCCACGGATTTTACAGGGGTAGCAGAAATCCTCAGTCTGCCTAATTTAGCTGAGTTGTGTACATTGATTAGTGAGAAAATGCATGGTGCTAATTTTCCCAGTCAATGTCTACAAGTTGCAGAATTTGCTTTGTCTGCATGGAGAAAATTTCCGCAAAATGCAACCAGCACAACCAGTAAAAATACGCAAAAAAAATCAGAGCCAATGGTGAGAGTGCCAATTCACCATCTAGAAAAAATTCATCATTTATTCGGAGAATTTAGTAGTCAGCGTTGCCAATTAAAATTACAAATTGATAACTTACATCAGCTAGCACGAAATTTAAATATTACAATTAAAGCTCTAGAACAAGAACAGCAAGGTTTATTTCTTGCCTATGAAAATTTTGCTCCTAAATGTAGCACCAAGCAGAAATATATCTCCCTAGAAGAGAATTATTTTCCCGGTTCTCAAAAATTATCAGAATTTTATCTGCTATCTGAGCAAGTCGTAGCAAGGATGTCAGCAATTAAAGAGTTGGCAAGCAATATCGAATATGGTTTGGGAAATACGGAGCAGGTGAATCGTTTACTGCACAAGAGTGTCAAAAAATTACAGCAGTCGGTAAGTCAAATGCGGATGCGTCCGTTATCGGAGGTGACAGCATATTTCTCCCCAGCAATTGAAAAGTGGTGTCAGCAGTATGGGAAAAATGTGCAATTGCAAATTATCGGTGGAGATATTTTAATTGAACGGAGTCTACTGGACATAATTCAGGAATCTCTGATGCATCTTTTGCATAATGCCTTTGACCATGGCATTGAAGATATCACAACTAGGAAAAAATTAGGTAAATCAGAGCAGGGATTAATTGTAATTCATGGTTTTACAGATGGGAATTGCACTGTGATTCACTTTCAAGATGATGGTAGCGGTATTAGTTTAGAAAAAATCCGCGATCGCGCCATAAATTTAGGAGTAGATAGTTATTTTGTCTCCCAAGCAACGGAAACGGAATTGCTTTCCCTAATTTTTACCCCCGGTTTCTCAACCAAAGAGGAAATTACTCACCTTTCTGGTAGGGGTATGGGTTTGGATGTGGTACAAAGCAACTTGCACAAAATCGGGGGAAATATCCAGGTAGAGACAACACCAGAAAAAGGAACTCGTTTTATCCTCTCTTTTCCCTCCTCCTTGGCGATCGCGCGCATATTACTAGTTGAAAGTAACAATATGTTGCTCGCCCTGCCGAAAAAATCTGTGGTGGGTGTATGCTTACTAAACCATGGGGAAATCTATTCAAACCAAGAATTCTGGCAGTGGCAAGGACAATCTTTACCCCTTCTCCATCTCGATCGCCACTTCACCTTTAACTACCTCCATCCCTGTGCCCCATCCCTAGACAATCCCCCCAAAATTGACGCTCCCACCGTCCTGATTCTCCAACAAGGTGAAAAAATAGTTGCCCTGAAAGTGGAACGTTGCTGGAGTGAACAGGAAGTTACTATCCAGCAAGTTGAGGGTTCTATTCCTTTACCGAGAGCTTTTAGCCATTGCACAATTCTGGCTGATGGTAGAGTCTTGCCGTTAGTAAATGTGCAGGGAATGGGTGGGGAGTAATTCGTAATTCGTAATGCCTCCTGCGGAGGAGCTAAGTCGCAGAGCGACACGCTACGCGAACGCTAACGTAATGCTCCCTGCGGGAGAGCTAACGCTAACGTAATTCGTAATGGGTAATAGAACAAAATACCCTGTTTCCTTATCCATTTTTCCTTATCCCTTGCCCATCTTCTGCCGCAGCTCCACCACATTCCCAATCACAACGATCGCCGGAGCTTCAAATCCGGTAGCTTCCACATCTGCAACAATTGTCTCCAACTTACCAATTAATTCTGACTGTTCCGGTCTAGTTCCCCATCTCACCAGGGCAATGGGCGTATCTCCGGCTAATCCGGCTTGGGTTAATTCTTCCACAATATAGGTCAAATTGTGAACTCCCATGTAAATCACAATTGTCTCAGAACCGTGGGCGATCGCCTGCCAATTGACTGCGGGACGATACTTACCTGCGGACTCATGCCCAGTCACAAATGTTACCGACGAACTATAGAGGCGATGGGTTAAGGGGATACCTGCATAGGCAGGAGCCGCAATTCCCGAAGTAATACCGGGCACAACCTCCACGGGCACACCTGCTGCGACTAATTCCTCCATTTCCTCACCACCGCGCCCAAATACAAAGGGGTCTCCGCCCTTAAGTCTGACAACAATGGCGTGTGACTGTGCCTTTTCAATCAAGAGAGCGGTTGTTTCTGACTGTATCAAAGAATGGCGACCTCGGCGTTTTCCGGCATCTATCTGCTCTGCCAAGGGATTAATCATTGCGAGTATTTGCGGGGATACTAAAGCATCATAAACTACAACATCAGCACATTCGAGTAATCCTTTTCCCCGTAGCGTCATCAACCCTGGATCCCCAGGTCCCGCACCCACTAAATAGACCTTTCCTAAACAATTTTCCCCTTCCTGACCGTTCATGTATGAGTTAAATCCCCAATTAAATCAGCTAACTCTGGACTAGCTCCCAAAGGTGCAGTCAGATGAAAACGCACTTCGGGAAATTGTAATTTTAGCGCTTCTTGTTGGCTGGCGATCGCGTCAGTTATACCACCAGGGAAGAGAAAATAGGTGATAATTGCCACTTCTTGACAACCAGATGCAACTAGCTGGGTAACTTGGGATTCCAGACTAGGAGAAACAGACCAATAAGCGGCGATCGCTCCCAATTTTGCTGCCATGGTTTCTACAGGTAAATTGCCCTGGGGACGACGACTACCATGGGTGAGGAGGATTTTTCCGACTGAGGGATGACTGCTAACCTGTGTTTGAAGTAACTCCGATAATCGGGGATGGGAACCCAGATAGGGGGTAATTTTTATAACTTGTTTTTCTCCAAGCAAGCTCTCCGCCTTAGCCACCTCTGCGGGAATATCTTCCATGACGTGTACACCGGGCAAGAGAAATATCGGCACAAGTTGGATTTGGTCACAACCGAGATGCCGAGCTTTTTCAGTAAATATACGTATTTTCTCATGTAACGGCTGTGGCTGTAATTCTAAAGCTGCCGCACCCACCACACCATGATTAGATACTCGCTGAGTTAACAAATTTACCAGCTGTTCCATGGCAACACCGGGGCGCGGGTCTCGACTTCCGTGGGAAACTAGGAGATAGGCTTTCAAGGGAACTTTTAATTTCTGATCACAGCCCCTAATATTACAGGAAATCACACAGGAAAAGTAGTTAATGGAACCTTTAACCACTGGGGCGATCGCATTAATTTTATTTTGCGGTAACAAATTGATTGATTGGGGTATCGGTAAAGCTTACGATGCAGCTTTTGAGAAGCTCATGGAAATATCACCCGACAAAGCCAAACAATTGACTCTACCGACGGGAGACAGGGAAGATATTGGCGAAGCGGTGTTAGTGGAGATGATAGAAAATACCGCCCAACAGGAACCGGAATTAAAACAAGCTTTGGAAATATTAGGGGAAGAAGTGGAAACAAAAGCTAGTCAAAATACAAAATTAGCCGATGCTTTCAATCAATTAGCCCAGAAAATCCAAGCCCAAAAGCCAACAATTATTAACGAAAATTGGCAAGGGATAAATATTAAAGGTGGAACAAATACAATTAACAATAATACCTTTAATTTTGGAAAATAAATGAAATATCTAACTTGTCATTTTTTCCAACAAAACTAAACCGTTTTCAGCAAAATCTATCTCCAGATGATAACCTTCCATCATTGCAACCCCCAGTAAAGGCTTATAACCGGAAGCTAAGACAATAACTGTTTTTTCTATACCATCCCAAACAACAGTCGCTGAATGTATGGCTGTCAGGGATTCACTACCGTCAGCTAGTTTTATAGGTGCGCTGGAATGCAAAGGAAGATTCATCGCACTGACTGCTTGAATTGGTAAAGTAAGGTAGCCGTTGAATGCAGTATCGACAACAAAATTTAATGAGAAATCTGGTTGTTCGGGTAAACGAAAAACCACTGGAACTGTTGCTCTAGCATCGATTATTCTGCCGTTAATCATTCGACGATTCGCTCCATCGAAGCACCAAAACTAAATGCAACATCGTAACCAATTCGCATGGTAAATAATCTGGCGTTGGGATTTTTTTTCTTTAACATTAATCCCGATTCGATACCGTTTTTATCGATTCCATATTCACCAGTTTCGGCATCAATCACAATCAACTTGCCGATATTATCGCCCTTTTCAACCTGTTGGCGAATCCCATTTTCGTAAAATTGTCTGGCTTTTTGGGCAACTTCTTCTACAGTCCAAAACAGAGCTTCCATAATATTTAAACCAGCTTTTGAACTACTATTTTTTCATACTTACCATATTGATATTATAAACGCAGGTGATGCTTTTACCCTGTTTTGCAAATGCGGAAATAAAAGGATACAGTCCGAATGCAGATTGTGACAGATTCGCTAAAATCAAAACAAACTGGAAAAATCTTGCTATGGTAGCTATCCCCGAACAAAAAATGACCATTGAGGAATATCTCCTATGGGAACCTCAACAAGAACTGCGTTACGAATACGACAACGGCGAAGTTTTTGCCATGACAGGTGGTACTATTCCCCACAATGATATTGCCCTAAATTTTTACAGAACCTTATATCCACATTTGCGTGCTAGGGGTTGTCGGGTGAATGTGTCGGATGTGAAGGTGCAAGTTACTCCCAAAAGCCCATACTATTATCCTGATGTTATCGTCAGTTGCGACCCTCAAGACCAGAATGCTCGCAAATTTATCCAAAATCCGACAATAATTGCCGAAGTTCTTTCTCCTAGTACAGCAAGCAGAGATAGGGGAGAAAAATTTACCAATTATCAGAAAATGCCTTCTTTACAAGAATATTTATTAATAGATTCGGAACAAATTTCCGTAGAACGTTTCTGTCGGGGAGAAGGGAAAATGTGGCTTTATTATCCCTATATTGAGGGAGATATAATTACCCTACCCAGCATCGAATTTGAGATGGAAATTGCATTACTGTACGAAGGTGTAGCATTTGAAGCAGAATAAATAGTTTTCCGGAATTGATAATCATCAGGCTGAAGTATCCTAAAATTACAGTGTAATTACTGAGGAGCAGTTTTAGCGATGCCTGACTCTGAGGATTTACTTGCCATCATCGAGCGCATTCTCCGTCAGCAGCACAGCGACAGGGATGTGGAGGTTTTGCGTCAGGCAATTAGTGCTAGTTCTAGCCCCGGTTCGCTACAGATTGGTAAGTATAACGTTAATATTGGGGAAGGTAAGGATATTCACATTGGTGACAAGATTTACCAAGGTGCGGATGCGGAAGCGATTCGGAGGATAATTGCTGCGCTGGTTGAAGAATTGCAAACGACTCATATGTCGGAAAATTGGCATGGGATAAATATTAAAGGTGGAAAAAATGAAATCAAAGGTAATACTTTTATCTTTAATTCCACTGAAAAAGCTAAAACTGTGGTTAATTATATTCCCTATTCTGGGACTAAGAATTTCGTCGGACGTGGTGAGGAACTAGAATTAATTCACGAAAAATTACACCAAGAAAATAACACGGTAGCCATTTCTGCGGTGTCGGGAATGGGTGGTGTGGGGAAAACAGAATTGGCGATAAAATATGCCAGGGAACATACAGATGATTATCCCGGTGGAATTTGTTGGTTAAATGTCAGAGATGCAAATATAGCTGCGGAAATTATTCAATTTGTCCAGCTAAAAATGGGTTTAGAAGTTCCCCAGCAGGATTTTCACGGAAATCCACTGACGCTGATTCAACAGGTAGCTTGGTGCTGGCAAAATTGGCAACCTCCAGAGGGTTTGGTGTTGGTTGTATTAGATGACGTGACGAATTTGCAAGGGTTTGCGGAGTTAATTCCTCCAAATCATCGTTTCCGGATTTTGATGACGACGAGGTTGCGAGATATCGACACGAATGTGGAGGAAATTTCTCTCGATGTGTTGTCACCGGAGGAAGGATTACAACTGTTAATTAATATCCTGGGGGAAAAGCGAGCAAATAAACTATCCCGTCATTGGGAAGAGGAACGACGTTCGCTGAAAGCGTTCCCGAAGGGTAGCAATCCCAATAACTCGTTGGAAGTGAAAGATGGTGAGATTGCTTCCTTACGTCGCAATGACGGAGAAAAAGCGAATATTGATCGCAATGACAATGAGTTATCCACAGCGAAAGAATTATGTAAATGGTTGGGATATTTACCGTTAGGAATCGAATTAGTGGGACGGTATATCCAGAAGAAACCACCCCATTTTACGTTAAAGAAAATGCTGGAATTGTTGCAACAGCAACGACTGGAGCAGGAAGCGATTAATCCACAACAAAAGGGATTGAGTACCGCACAACGGGGGGTTTTAGCTGCATTTGAGTTAAGTTGGGTGGAATTGAGTCCAGAAACCCAAAAACTTGCAGGATTATTAAGTCTATTTGCAGCAGATATTTTTGTGTGGGAATGGGTAGAATCGACAGCAAAAACCCTCAACTGGGATGAGTCGGATGTGGAGACAGCAATTGAGCAACTTTACCAACGTCATTTAGTGCAGTGTTTAGAGGATGATGGAGAATATAGCTATAAAATACATCCCTTAATTCGCGAGTTTTTAAAAGTAAAATTAACAGCAGATGGGGAAATAAACGAAATCAAGCAAGCATTTACTAATACTTTTATGGAAATTGCTCAAATAATTCCTGATTCCCCAACCTTAGAATTTATTAATTCAGTTAAAAAAGCCATTACCCATTTAACAGAAATTACCGAAAACTTGCTCGATGCAGTCAGCGATGAAAACTTAATTTGGGCTTTTGTTGGTTTAGCTAGATTTTACAATGGACAGGGTTTATATACATTAGCAGAACCTTGGTATCAGCAATGTGTATCAGCAGTCAAATCCCGCTTGGGAGAAAATCATCCCGACGTTGCAACCAGCTTCAACAATTTAGCTGCACTCTACTATTCCCAGGGAAGGTACGAAGCTGCGGAACCTCTGTACATCCAAGCTTTGGAGTTATACAAACAACTACTGGGAGAAAATCATCCCCACGTTGCAATGAGTTTGAACAATTTAGCTGCACTCTACGAATCCCAGGGAAGGTACGAAGCTGCGGAACCTCTGTACATCCAAGCTTTGGAGTTAAACAAACAACTACTGGGAGAAAATCATCCCCACGTTGCAATGAGTTTGAACAATTTAGCTTTACTCTACTATTCCCAGGGAAGGTACGAAGCTGCGGAACCTCTGTACATCCAAGCTTTGGAGTTAAGAAAACAACTACTGGGAGAAAATCATCCCCACGTTGCAAGCAGTTTGAACAATTTAGCTGCACTCTACGAATCCCAGGGAAGGTACGAAGCTGCGGAACCTCTGTACATCCAAGCTTTGGAGTTAAACAAACAACTACTGGGAGAAAATCATCCCCACGTTGCAATGAGTTTGAACAATTTAGCTTTACTCTACAAATCCCAGGGAAGGTACGAAGCTGCGGAACCTCTGTACATCCAAGCTTTGGAGTTAAGAAAACAACTACTGGGAGAAAATCATCCCCACGTTGCAATGAGTTTGAACAATTTAGCTGCACTCTACGAATCCCAGGGAAGGTACGAAGCTGCGGAACCTCTGTACATCCAAGCTTTGGAGTTATACAAACAACTACTGGGAGAAAATCATCCCGACGTTGCAATGAGTTTGAACAATTTAGCTTTACTCTACTATTCCCAGGGAAGGTACGAAGCTGCGGAACCTCTGTACATCCAAGCTTTGGAGTTAAGAAAACAACTACTGGGAGAAAATCATCCCCACGTTGCAACCAGTTTGAACAATTTAGCAGGACTCTACAAATCCCAGGGAAGGTACGAAGCTGCGGAACCTCTGTACATCCAAGCTTTGGAGTTATGCGATCGCGTTTTGGGTACCAATCACCCCAATACAGTGACTATTCGAGAAAACCTGGAATATTTACGCGCACAGATGAGAAAGAATGGGGATAATTCTTAGTTTCCGTCATTGCGTTCCTCGAAGAGGTTCCCGAAGGGTGGAGGAACGACGAAGCAATCTCATAGACTCGTTGGTAGTGAGAGATTTTGAGATTGCCGCGTTTCGCTTCGCTACACTCGCAATGACGGTTTAGTATTTATTGTTTTGGGAAATAGCGCGATCGCACCCTTTCTCGCAATGACGGTTAGGGTTTTGTGGTTTTGGAATAGATGGCGATCGCACCCTCTATCGCAATGACGGTTAGGATTTTGTGGTTTTGGAATGGATGGCGATCGCGTTTTGTGTCATTGCGAGGAGGAACGACGAAGCAATCGCGTTGACTAGTTTGTGTTTAAGATGTTGAGATTGCTTCCTTACTTCGCAATGATAGAGGGAGCTTTTAGTAGGTTTGTTGGGGAATGCGATCGCGTCATAGCAAATCATCATATAAATCACGCCATGCTGGATTTATACTGTTAATTAAATCGATTTTCTTCTGTCTGGAACCAGCTTTGATTTGTTTTTCTCTGGCGATCGCACTATTTATGTCGATAAAAATTTCATAATAAACCAATTTATTAACGTTGTACTTTTTTGTAAAACCTGCAATTAATTTTTCTTTATGTTCGTAAACTCTTTTGATTAAGTCGCTCGTGACACCTGTATAAATGACATTATTATATTTATTTGTTAGTAGATATACGTAGGATTGTTCATCCATTTAAAGTCTCTAATACACCACACTATATTTATTGATTATAGCGATCGCATTCCCAATCTCTATCATTGCGTCCCTCGAAAAGGTTCCCGAAGGGTGGAGGAAAGACAACGCGATCACATAGAATCGTTGGTAGGTAGTGAGAGATATTGGGATTGCCGCGCTACACTTCGTTACGCTCGCAATGACAGTTTGGTGTTTATTGTTTTGGGAAATAGCGCGATCGCACCCTTTCTCGCAATGACGGCTAGGGTTTTGTGGTTTTGGAATAGATGGCGATCGCACCCTCTATCGCAATGACAGTTAGGGTTTTGTGGTTTTGGAATAGATGGCGATCGCACCCTTTCTCGCAATGACGGTTAGGATTTTGTGGTTTTGAAATAGATGGCGATCGCATGAACTCGTTAGTGATGAGAGATATTGCGATTCCATTCGATACGTACAAAACATTTTTTCAGCTTAAATTTACTAAAACTGCGATAAAACAGTATTAGGTACAATTAATTGTTTACAATCCAGTAGAAGAGACAATTGTAGAGTAGATAAACTAACAAAATATCAAGAGTATATTATAAAACTTTTGACGAGCTATGCCAGTTACTCATTACTCACTACTCATTACCCATTCCCTAATTCACAGATTCCTGTGCTTCTCGGTGCAACTGCTTGGCAATGCGAAACATTTCCTGTCCAGCGTGTAAATAACTATCATCGTAGTTCAAAGCAAAATATTGCAATTCATCTAAACCATCATTAATTTGATTTAAACAATAATAAATATGGGCGGCAGTTCTGGCTAAACTGGGGGGATTTGGTAAGGAACGAAATTTAGTTTGTGCTTGCTTAAATTCACTTCGACAATCATCTAAATATTCCTGAAATGCTGCGAGTAAATCATCGTCGAAGGGATCGGCTGCAAGTTTGTTAATCTGTGCTTTTAAAGAACTGAGAATCCGTTTGATGATACGATTTACGGGTTGATATACCAAACGTAACCACTCTTCTACCAGCTCATCCACATCCTTGCCTGTTTGTCGTCTTTTGTGTGGTGTCTGTTGAACGGTGACTGTTTGGGATGATTGGGAGCGCAGTTGCAGTTGGCGATCGTAACTTTGTCGATTTTGAATATCGCCTAAAACTTCATAAGCTGCATTAATTCGGATAATTTCTTCATGATTGTCAGTTTCCTGGCTACTGTCAGGGTGAAACATCTTTGCCAAGCGGCGATATGCTTGTTTAATCTCCGCTTGACTGGCATTCTGATTGACCTTGAGTGTGTGGTAATGATTCGCTTCTGTCATTACTTTAATTTACTATTAACCCTCGAACTTGATAATAGGTCAAACGAAAAATTCCCAAAATTACCGAATATCAATGGGAGCATCTCGAATGTGTAAATTGTTTTTTTGTAGTGTGGGCTTCTAGCCTGGGTTCTCAAATCAGGGAGCAAGATGCTCCCACTACTGTATTTTGGCAAAATAGGGATGCTTTGAATATCAACACCCTTTTCCCAACACCATGACTTCTACAAAGAGTCTACTGATTCACATTTGCTGTAGTTCGTGGTTCTAACTCTTGAAATAATGGGGTACTGAGATACCTTTCACCAAAGCTGGGCTGAATCATCACAATTAATTTACCAGCGTTTTCGGGGCGTTGAGCAACACGAACAGCTGCACACAAGGCAGCTCCGCTAGAAATTCCAGAAAGTAAACCTTCCTCCCTTGCCAAACGTCTACCGTAGGCGATCGCCTCATCGTCAGTAACCGTAATTACCTCGTCAATCAATTTCACACTCAGAACCTGGGGAATAAATCCTGCCCCAATTCCTTGAATTTTATGGGGTCCAGGTCTACCACCAGATAATACAGGGCTATTGACTGGCTCCACGGCGATCGCCTGAAATTCTGGTTTACGTGCCTTAATTACCTCTGCCACACCCGTAATTGTCCCCCCGGTACCGACCCCTGCAACAATCATATCTACCTTGCCGTCCGTATCCTGCCAAATTTCTTCAGCCGTGGTTTCTCGGTGAATTTTCGGATTAGCAGGGTTACGAAATTGCTGCAACATATAGGCGTGGGGTGTAGTATCCACAAGGTCTTGCGCCCGCCGAATCGCCCCACTCATTCCCTCAATACCAGGTGTCAATTCTAACTCTGCCCCGTACGCCCGCAACATCGACCGACGTTCTGCACTCATGGTTTCTGGCATCGTCAAAATCAATCGATAACCCTTAGCGGCAGCAACCATCGCTAAAGCAATACCCGTATTTCCCGAAGTCGGCTCAATCAATACCGTCTTCCCCGGTTGAATTAAACCCTCAGCCTCAGCTGCTAAAATCATACTCACCCCTATCCGGTCTTTCACTGATGCTGCGGGGTTCATACTCTCTAACTTCACAACAATCTGTGCAACACATCCCTCAGCTTGCGGTATCCGATTTAACTGCACCAAGGGAGTACGACCAATAAGTTCTGTAATGTTACTAGCAATATGCATAATTTATCCTTTGTTGTTACGTCAGAGACTAAATGTAGTACATAATATCTAATTGCCGCCGAGAATTGCGTTTTTCACGGAGGTCTGCGAGTGTATATTTTTGCAACACTCCATTCGCCGCTTGTCGCGCTTCTAACCAGACTTCTTCCACTACAGCACTATCTACAGTTTTCGGTTTGCTGTCATCCTCAGAGGTTTTAACCTTATCTAATCCTTCCACACAACCTAAAACCTCGAAAATCGTAATTTTCCATGGCTCCCGTGACAGTAAATAGCCACCTTTTGAACCACGTTGACTTTTGACTAAACCACCACGTCTCATGGTTGCCAGTAATTGCTCTAAGTAGCGGTCTGGTATATTTTGCTGGGCTGCAATCTGGCGGATTTGTAGTGGTTCTCCGCTTTCATAATGAATTGCCAACTCTAAGAGGGCAAGAATTGCATATTCTGATTTACACGATAGTTCCACAAGCAGCTAAGTAAAGGTAAAAGGTAAAAGCAAAAGGTCAAAGACACAAAAAATTATTTCTGATTTTTTTCCTTTCACCCTTCTAGTATACTCCGGTTCTCCACTGGGGTTTGTTATTTTCCCATAAGTAAAACAAAAAATCCCGCCTCTAGGACGGGACTTTCATTCAAAAGTTTAATTTACAAACTAGTTGAACTTTAGAAGGTGAAGGTTGTTCTCAGGGTACCAATTACCGCATCATCGTTGCTGCTGTTTTGACCAGGAGAGGTTAACCAAATTACACCAGGGGTAACGGAAATATTGTCGTTAACTCTGTACTTGTAGAAACCTTCGATGTGGTAAGGAACATCACCATCTCTTACAACTGCGCTGCGGTTTAAAGAGTAGGGTTCAGCACCTGCGAAGATACCGAGAACGTTACCTTTTTTACCTAGGTCAGGGAAGGCTACACCTAAACCATAGCTCCAAGCTTCAAAGTCGTTACCACTACCTCTTTGGGTAACATCGTGGTAAGAAACGAAACCACTGATAGAAATCTTGTCGCTAGGACGGAAAGCGGCAGATAAACCATAGGAGTTACTGTTAGCAGCTGCGTCGATGGCGTTTGCTTGGCTAGTACCAACTATCGACAGGGTGCGATTACCTCCATCAAACAGTTGGCTACCAGTACCATGGTAACCACCAACGTAGGTTGCAGCTAAAGCCAGTTTATCGCCGAGGTTGAAGTTTAATTGACCTAAAGCAGCGTAGTTACCCTCAAACAAACCTTGACCCGCAGTTGGGCTATTAGCTTCTGAAGCTAAGTAACCAACGGTGAAGGAACTGGGTTTGATGACTCCACCTTTACCAAAATTGAAGGTTAAGGCTGCACCGGCACCACCACCGATATTGAAGATGGGGTTTCTAGAAGCGAAGGTAGACAGAGCGCCGTTACCACCATCAAAATCTTCAAAGTAGGGGTTAACGGTTGATGCGTAGTCGCTGTGAATACCACCAGTTGCTGCGATGTACAAGTTAGCAGGACCGACGGGAACGTAGTAAGCTAACCAGTCTACAAAGACATCATTGTTAGTTTCACCACCGACATTAAAGGTTTGTAAACCTTCGGCGCTACCTGGAGTTCCAACATTGAAGCGGTTAGCGTTACCGGAAGCTAAACGGGTGTGCAGTACATCCTTACCAGTGAAGCTGGTTTGTAGGTCTAAGCGCACACGATTTTGGAAGACGGTGTTGTTATCGGTGCCAGCGTTGTCGCCAAAGACATCACTAACTGCGAAAATTGCTTCCCCAACTAATTTGGTGGTGGTGGAGAATTGGTTAGCTTCCAATTCAGCTGTACGTGCTTCTAAAGCGTCTACACGACCACGGAGGGTTGCCAATTCAGCAGCGAACTCTTCTTGTAAGCGTTGCAATGTTGCCAGGTCTTCTTTTTTAACCAGGTCAGCAGTTGCTGTGGCGATTAATTCGTTAACTCGATCCAAACAAGCGTTTAAACCTGCGGCGAATTCGTAACGAGTCATTGCTCGTTGACCGCGATAGGTGCCGTTAGGATAACCAGCGATACAACCGTAACGTTCTACCAAGGACTGTAGGGCTTGGAATGCCCAGTCTGTGGGTTGTACGTCGGAGAACTGAGAAACCGATGTCACTTGGGACAGGTTGTTGTTCTTGCCTTCGTTGCTGTAGCGGTTAACTTGATCTAAAACGTTAACTTCTGGTTGAGCTTGTGCCAGGACTTCTGGCTGTTGGGGAACTTCAACGGAAGAAGTTTGAATTACTTGATTAGAAGCATCTGCTTCTTTAGCGACGATATCCGAGGTTGGGCTAGCAGGAGCTGCGATCGCGCTTGCTGAAACCAGCAAAGTTGCTCCTAAAACTGCTGGACTTGCCACCAGGGATTTCCATAAAAGGTTAGACATCGTTCCTATTCTCCTCACACCTTGCGTAAATTACTTTGTTTGCTGCAACGACTCTCAAAAAAGAGACTTGATTTTGAATCTTGCTGAACAGAGGTAAATTTTGCTCTTAATCAATTCTAGTTTTTGTCAAGCTAAGAAACAGTCTATTTTTAAGAAAAAACTATGTGATTAACTTATCCAAAAACTACATTTTGATATTCTACCATTATAAAAGATTGAACTCATCTGGCAACTTTTGGGATAGAAGTATTTACTGGGGGGTATTTTGACCCTAGACCATACTCTTACCATTAGTCATCAAGCTGATAGCTGGCTTTTCCGGAAAACTCCCTGGGACTATTTGCCCTAGGCGATCGCCATCCAGATTAACTAATTTCAGAGATGACTATTGCTAAATCAAAGTCTTTCTGTGTCAAACCACCGGCATCATGGGTTGTCAACGTAATATTGACCTTGTTGTAGGAAATTTCAATATCTGGATGATGTCCAGCAGTCTCCGCAGGGACAACTAGCTTGTTGACAAACTCCATCGCTTGGATGAAATCGCTAAACTTGCGAGTTAACCTCAACTGAGAACCTTCAACCTGCCAGCCAGAAAGCTCCTGAGCTTTTGCCTGAATTTCCACTTCTGTCAATCGTTGTGCCATAGCCATATAACCCTGTCAGTGAAATAGACACAATCCAAAATAACCAAAATTTCCTAATCTCCAGGAATCTAGTTTTTGATTCTAGTTCCTTGATTCGGTAATTGCTTCTCTCCCTATCTTGCCTGAGTTCCTCCTCCCATTAGCATCATGCTTCTATCTCAGACGTAAAGATAGGGGTATTGAGTTCCGAACTCTGAACTTCTTAGCAAAATCAGAAATTTCTTCTTGTGATGGTAAAGCAGCGAAAACTATGAGCATCCCCTTCACCTGTGACTTTCTCCTGATTTTTGCAAGCAGTTGAAAATGTCAGATTATAGTCAAGACAACCCCCAAAAAACTATCCGCTCTTACTTTAGACTGGGGGTCTAGGTAAGAGCGGTCTAGCGGGTCTTCAGATTGCAATCAGACTGCCGGAAGGGACTCAAGACTAGTCTAGAACTGCTAGGTATCTAAATCTCTTAACAAGACTAGAACTAGATTTCTAGAGAACAGCCCCGGCACACAGCCGATATTCTGCAACCTGATGACCCATGGTTATACTACTTTCTATCATGGGCATCACCTCCTTGTTGCCTAAGCGGGCTTAGTCTCAAAAGGCAAAAGCTCATTAAAGCTTTTGGGTTATTACCTGTATACAAACATAGCACAAGATTTTGGGAATGTGGAAACCAGGTTTATTTAAAAAAACAGAAAACCGCCCAGAGGCGGCTGTGACTAAGTTAGTGTCAGAAGTCAAAGGTATATTTCTCGCTTCTTGTTTCCTGAATTTTTCCTTACAATGCGTTACCGCGAGGTAGAACTTCTTCAGGGAATACAAATTTCTCGTGAGGCTGATCTTGAGGAGCCATCCAAGCGCGGATACCCTCGTTCAGCAAAATGTTTTTGGTATAGAAAGTTTCAAACTCAGGGTCTTCTGCTGCCCGTAATTCTTGGGAAACGAAGTCATAAGCTCGCAGGTTTAATGCCAAACCAACGATACCAATGGCTGCCATCCACAATCCGGTCACAGGGACAAATAGCATGAAGAAGTGTAACCAACGCTTGTTGGAGAAAGCAATCCCGAATATCTGAGACCAGAAACGGTTTGCAGTCACCATGGAGTAGGTTTCTTCTGCTTGGGTGGGGTTGAAAGCTCGGAAGGTGTTGGATGCTTCACCGTCTTCAAACAGGGTGTTTTCGACTGTTGCACCGTGAATCGCACATAATAGCGCTCCACCTAGTACACCAGCTACTCCCATCATGTGGAAGGGGTTGAGGGTGAAGTTGTGGAATCCTTGTACGAACAGGATGAAACGGAAAATTCCCGCTACTCCTAAGCTGGGTGCAAAGAACCAGCTTGATTGTCCCAAGGGGTACATCAAAAATACGCTGACGAAAACCGCAATGGGTGCAGAGAAGGCGATGGCGTTGTAGGGACGGATACCGACTAAACGGGAAATTTCAAACTGACGCAGCATGAACCCGATAAGTGCGAAAGCTCCGTGGAGAGCTACGAAGGGCCAAAGTCCTCCTAATTGGAACCAGCGAGTAAAGTCTCCTTGAGCCTCTGGTCCCCAGAGTAACAATAGGGAATGTCCTAAACTGTCTGCTGGTGTGGATACTGCTACTGTCAGGAAGTTACATCCTTCCAGGTAGCTGGATGCTAGTCCATGGGTGTACCACGAACTCACGAAGGTGGTGCCAGTCATCCAGCCCCCGATTGCTAGGAAAGCACAGGGGAATAACAGGATACCTGACCAGCCGACGAAGACGAAGCGATCGCGCTTGAGCCAGTCGTCTAGTACGTCAAACCACCCTCTACTGGGGGCGCGTCCTACTGCGATGGTCATGAGAGAGAATCTCCGAAATTTATAAGTACAAGTATTTTACCTGTCTATGTAGGTAGCTAGGATGTAGCCCCCTATAGGCAGATAGTGAAGTGGATTGTCAATCTAGTTCACAATTTTTTACTTCTTCTAATCATATTAAGTGTAAATTACTTATTTTTCTAGGTGATTTTTCATCTAAATAGAGTCCGAGAGTCCACTTTCTAGTCTGGGTAAGGAATACAACTCTTAATTAAATTTAATATTTCTATTCATTTATTCTTAAAAATACCCATAGAGCCGGGAGAGTCATTACCCTTTCCCCTTTTGCAATTCCCTATTACCCACCTTGCGGACGCTAAAATGAGACCGAAAGCTAAATATCTAGATTAGAAGATAAATGTTCACCATCGACTTGACGGTCAAAAACACGGCATTTCCCGTATCAGTACAACGAAAAACAGTAGAAGATGCAGAAGCTGTTTATCAGTTAATTTTGGCAGCGATGCGCTCAGGGAATCCTGAGATTGTTGAACTCAAATGTGAAGGGAAGACTGAGAAAAAAGTTGCAGTGCGCGCCAGTGAAATTTCTGGGGTACAAGTAACTCAGAAAGAGGGTACAACAATCGGTGGGAAGCAACCTGGTTTCTTTGCCCTAGCACAAGAATAAAATACTGGCGGTAGCGATAGATGGCAGAAGTGGGCATTGAGGTAAAAAATTTAGACTTCAGTTGGCAATCGGGGGATCAGGTAATCAAAACCTGCTCTCTAGAAGTACCCCAAGGGGAATTTTGGATGCTTTTGGGGACAAACGGTAGTGGCAAATCTACCTTGCTGAGGTTGCTGGCAGGATTATTAACACCCTCTTCGGGGGAAATTCGGGTTTTGCAACCTGTAGGTTTTGTGTTTCAAAATCCCGATCACCAACTGGTAATGCCCACTGTTGGCGCTGACGTGGCTTTTGGGTTGGTGGAAGAAAAATTACCACCAAAACAGGTGAGAGCTAGGGTAGAAGAAGCCCTATCAGCAGTCAACTTGCTATCTTTGCTCCGTCGCCCAATTTATGCGTTGAGTGGTGGGCAAAAACAACGTGTGGCGATCGCTGGTGCTTTAGCTAGACGTTGTGAAGTTTTGCTGTTAGATGAACCCACAGCCCTGCTAGATCCAGACAGCCAACTAGAATTAGTTGAAGGAGTTCGCCGTCTCGTCAAAAGTCGTGGAATCACAGCTTTGTGGGTGACTCATCGCCTAGACGAACTCAATTATTGTGATGGCGCTTTCTTGTTAGAAAAAGGTTTACTGGTAGACAAGGGAGAAGCCCAACGTTTAAAACAACGTCTGATGGAATTGCATCAAGAACAAAGCTAACAAGAAAGGGTGTGGAGGGGTTTCCCATTTCCCTTTGCCTATTTTCCAGCTAGGGCTTGTTTGTGAAGCTCTAGCATTTTTTGTTTTTGTAACACAGTGTTACAGAGATTGCTTGGACTACTATAAGAGTTATGAATGATTTTGTTAACTCTAGAAAATTTGTGATCAGAAACCATGTCTCCCTCCCTACCCCAAGCCGTTCTTTTGGTAGACGGCTACAATATAATTGGCGCTTGGTCTTGCCTAAAAAAAACTCGTGACAGTGCGGGATTAGAGGCAGCACGGTGTGACTTAATCGAAGCGATGACGAGCTATAGTGCTTTTCATGGCTACAACACCCAGATTGTATTTGACGCTCATTATCAGAATACTTGCAGCAATAGCGAAGTTATCACAGAGCTTTTATCAGTTTATTACACAGATTTCGGACAAACAGCAGATACTTACATTGAGAAAGCCTGTGCATCTCTGCGTCATCAAATAGCTGCGTCTCTGGTTTCTCGTGTGATTGTCGCTACATCTGACAGGGCACAGCAGCTGATGGTGCATGGGTATGGTGCGGAATGGATATCAGCACAGCAGTTTTGCCACGCAGTCAAGGCAACAGTTTGCCACACCTACCAAAAGTCTCAACAGAAGAAACATTCTAAGAGCAGATTTTTAGCTAACTCAATAGATGCAAAGGCAAGACAGCGTTTAGCTGAATTGCGTATGGGATTGGGATAACCAAAGTTTATCCCTGCTCATTTCCATTTATTTTTCACCAATTTCCACAGTCATAGAACGAACGTGGAATGATTCAGCCGTGGCAAGGTTTTGGGGCTGCTTGCTGGGGTGAGAATTCCTATGGTTTTTGCCAAAAATCCCCCATCTCAAAAAAATCTCAAAAAATTTTTCGCAAAGTACTTGCGCTTTTCTGAAACTTACCCTATCATTAGTGATCGTGTTCCTCAGTAGCTCAGTGGTAGAGCGGTCGGCTGTTAACCGATTGGTCGCAGGTTCGAATCCTGCCTGGGGAGTTAAATAATTTTATGATTTGGGAAAGATTAGATTTGCAAACGCCACTGAGGGATTTTTGGTTACTCGACCCACAGGTGACTTTTTTAAATCATGGCTCTTTTGGTGCTTGCCCTCAAGCGGTGTTGGCAGCACAGGATAGGTGGCGATCGCAACTAGAAAGGGAACCGTTACGATTTTTTGGTCGGGAATGGGAACCCCTGATAGATAATGCCAGAAGCCAGTTAGGGGAATTCGCGGGAGCGGATGTTGAGGATGTGGTGTTTGTCCCCAATGCCACCACGGGGGTGAACTGCGTCTTACGCTCCCTAACCTTTCAGCCAGAGGATGAACTATTAACAACGAATCACGAATATAATGCTTGCCGAAATGCCCTAAATTTCGTCGCTAACCGCAGTGGAGCCAGGATAGTGATTGCTGATATCCCTTTCCCCCTAGAATCGCCTCAGGAGGCTTTAGAAGCGGTTTTAGAGAAGGTGACAGCAAAAACCCGCTTGTTGCTGATTGATCATGTGACTAGTCAGACAGGGTTAATTATGCCTGTGGAGCAATTAATCGCACAGCTGCAAGGACGGGGAATTGAGGTATTAGTAGATGGTGCCCATGCTCCGGGAATGATTCCCCTTAACTTAGGAAAGATTGGTGCTGATTACTACACTGGTAATTGTCACAAGTGGTTGTGTGCGCCTAAAGGGGCAGCTTTTTTGTATGTACAACGACAGCAACAAGCCAAAATTCGCCCTTTAACTATTAGCCATGGGGCAAATTCTCCCCGTACCGATAAATCCCGTTTTCAGCTAGAGTTTGACTGGATGGGAACGGATGATCCCACCGCTTATATGTGCATTCCCGTGGCGATCGCGTTCCTGGGATCATTATTACCCAATGGTTGGCAAGAGTTAAGAACACACAACCACCAATTGGCTTTACAAGCAAGAAAAATCCTCTGTGAGACATTAGATATCTCCCCACCCTCCCCAGAGGAGATGATTGGTTCTATGGCATCAATCCCCTTACCTAGAAGGTTTGAGCATTGGGATTACCTCTCTCTGCACGATGAGTTATTTGATAAATTTGGGATTCAGGTGCAGGTTGTTCCTTGGCAAACACCAGCAAAATTATTAATCAGAATTTCTGCCCAGATATACAATCAATTGCAGGAGTATGAGTACTTAGCTGAGACACTGCAAAAATTGTGAACCGATTCAAACCAGTTGCTCAACAGTATTATCTCTGGATTTTGAGCCTATATTCCTTAGATTCTTTAATCATTTAGTAAAGAAATTTGGAATTAATGAGTAGTAATTAATTCTATCTGGTAGTATTTGTCCATCGACTAATTGATTTGGTTTTAAGAGTAAATAAAATGCCATTAGCAAAACGTTGTATTGCCGAGTTCATAGGAACTTTCTGGCTAGTTTTTGGTGGCTGTGGAAGTGCTGTATTGGCGGCAGCATTCACCGCAGACGGAGCCAAAATTGCTGAAGCTACAAAATTTCCTTTAGGTATCGGTTTAGCAGGTGTTTCTCTTGCCTTTGGTTTAACAGTTTTAACCATGGCATATGCAATTGGTCATATTTCTGGTTGTCATCTTAACCCAGCAGTTTCTATCGGTCTTTGGGCTGGGAAACGATTCCCCGCTTCCGAACTATTAGTGTATATTGGTTCCCAAGTCTTTGGAGCAATTTTAGCTGCGGGAATCCTCTATATTATCGCCAGTGGTAAAGCTGGTTTTGATGTTGTAGCTAGTGGTTTTGCTGCCAATGGTTACGCAGAACATTCACCGGGTGGATATTCACTAGTTGCTTGTTTTGTAGCAGAAGTTGTTCTGACTTTTATCTTTTTGATGGTAATTTTAGGAGCAACTGATCGCCGCGCACCCGCAGGGTTTGCACCTATTGCCATTGGCTTGTGCTTAACATTAATTCACTTAATTAGTATCCCCGTAACTAACACCTCCGTCAACCCAGCACGTAGCTTGGGACCAGCATTATTTGTTGGGGGTTGGGCAATTCAACAACTATGGTTATTCTGGGTTGCACCAATTTTAGGAGCTTGGTTAGCAGGTGTAACATACTCCCAAGTGTTTGAAGTACCTAGACCTGAAAGACAGTATTCTGAAGTTGCATAGTATCAGGACAATAATCAATAACAGTCTTTTTTTAGACTTATACCGATTAAAAAAATGTTTACGACAGATACCCCACCCGCCCTATCGGGCACCCTCCCCGAAATCGGGGAGGGTACTCTGCGAGAAGCAGCTCCGCGTCTATGGGGAGGGGTTTTTTCTATGTGTCGTATTGTTTTTTTCAAATTGGTATTAAATATCAGGAGTGGTGGATATCATCACTTCTGATTATTTTATAATTGTTAATAATTCGTCTGATTCCGAGGGAGCTATTTATGCTGTTAAGACAAAACCTTAGTAACTAAATATTGGTGGATTTGGGAACTTGGTGCGTCTGAAATTTCACCCACAATAAAAAAGGAACTGCCAATAACTGGCTAACTACAGAAAAAATGATTAATAGGGTGATTGACCAATCATATAAAATACCCATGAGAGTACTACCTAAAAACCAAGCTAAACCGTAACCTGCACTGAAAATACCATAGGCAGAAGCGCGTTGATTTTTGGGAACAATGCCAGCGATCGCCGCTTTGAGAATTGATTCTTGGGCACCCATACCCACACCCCAGAGAATCATACCCAAAATTGCCAGATTTGTCTGGTGGGAAAAAGTCAACGGAGCAAAACCACAGGAAATTAATACTGCAACTATCAGAATAAAAATCCCTTTTCTATCAAACAGATAACCAAAAATCAACGCTGCCACTGCATCCACACCCATTGCCAACGCATATATAACGGGAATTGTCAAGCCAGAAGCCAGAGCTTGTTTTTGTAAGTGATAGGCAACCAAGGGAAAATCTGCATAACCAGCAGCTACCACGGCGACAGCACCCAGATAAATCCAAAACACAGGGGGTAAACCCTCCTCTTGTGAGGCAATTTCCTCCTCCTCGAAGTCTTGGGGGTTGGGGTATATCAGAGGCAAAATCAATAGCATGATTAAACCGAGGATAGCTGGTACAATCAGCACCAGAAAACCATTGTGATATCCTCCCTGCCAATATAGTACTGCTGCCACTGCTAAAGGACCAGCAACTGCACCAGTCTGATCCATTGCTTCGTGTAACCCAAAACCCAAACCTCTACCCACTTGACTTGCACCATGGGAAAGTAATGCATCACGGGGTGGGGTACGAATTGCTTTACCAGTACGTTCCGCAATCATTAAACCCGCAGCAATTTCCCATCTGTCGGCAAGAGCAAGTAGGGGAACAACGGCAGTATTCAAAAAATAGCCCAGGGTGGTGATAGTCCAATACTGACGGCTTCTGTCACTTAAATAACCAACTCCTAAGCGTAAACCGTAGCCGACTAATTCGCCAAAACCAGCGATTAAACCAACGAGAGTACCGCTTGCACCCAGGGTTTCCAGGTAAGCTCCGGTGATACTTCGCGCTCCTTCATAGGTAGCATCGGCGCAAAGGCTGACAAATCCGAGTAAAATAATAAACCTGAAGGCAGTAGATTTTTGTCCCATTCTGTGAATGATTTTTGATAGTTTGCTTTCCTATTCAAGCATTTGTTTGTTGTGGAAAAATGCAGAATCACAACAGAGTGAAAGGGAAAATATGGGAGAATGGGAAAGTTCTGTAGCAGTCATCGATGAACAGAATGTTTCAAGTTAAGCTATTGAATTGAGGAGTGTATTTGATTGAACTGGGAAGTTCACAAGAGCGCGAAGACAGAGGAAAACATGAAAGACGCAAATATTGCTCTGTGATTTTGAGAAATAATGAAACGAAAGTTTTCACTGATTTGTCACGGTGAAACATCTTTATAAATAATACCACCTCAACTTACCAAGTAAATTGGTAACATTATGCCTAGAAAAGAACAAGGATGGATTACTTTTCAAGCCTCAGAAGAAGAAAGACAACTTCTAGAGGAATTATCTCAGCTCTCGCAACGGACAAAGACGGAAATTTTGCGAGAACTTGTACGCGGCTTGAGTGACAATGCTGATGGAGGACGGAGCATGGAGCGATCGCCCCAAACAACCCAGAGTAAGCGACGTCATAAAAATCACGATACTCCCCCTACCACCCCTACAGAAACCCCGAAAAAATTCCTCAAAGTTAGCTCCAGAAATATACTCAAGGGAGTCGTAACTAAAGTCATCCGTGGAGAAGTGAATAGTCAGGTGACATTAAAGGTTGTTCATGAGGTGGAGTTGACTTCGATTATCACCACAACTTCTGCGGAAGAATTGGGAATTGAAGAAGGAACAGATGCTTACGCAGTCATCAAATCCAATGATATTGTGATTGCCAAGGATTAACCTGTGGATATTGCATCAAGTCAGGGGTAAATTATCTGGATCAATCCCTTGGGAGCGTAAATAAGTGATTAACCGTTCTTTCTGCTGACGTTCCTGCTCTGCACGTTGACTTTCTTGCTCTGCACGTTGACGTTCCTGCTCCGCACGCTGACGTTCTTGCTCTACAAGCTCCACACTCCAAGGTAACAAATTACCCCCTTCATCCCACCATCGTAACCAATAACCTGTTCGACCTTCTTTGGTTCCTTGCCAGGTTCCCAAAAATAGCCCCAGGTTGTCAATCCAATTACGACCATTTTCGTCGGGTTGTTGCAACTCATAACGACCATTTTCTAATTGATGGAATTCAACTAAACCACCATCGGAATTAAAAATTACATAAATCGGAACCTGCAAAACTTGCTCATAAAAAAACCATTTTCCTGGTGGGAAAGCTCTACGAGAAGAATATTCTGCACCATCGGTATCTGAGAGAAATTCCATCACCACCGCAGGTACATCCCCTTCCAAATTGGGTGTATAACTTTTACGGTCGGCTAAAACTTCTAAAACCGAGGGAATATAAAGCCAATCTGGTGCTTTGACAACAAATTTACCATTGAGGGTAGCGCAAAGACCAAAATTTGAGGCAATTAACATTTGGGGTTGAATGAAACCACTGATTTCAAGGCTTTCACTCAAAGCTCCAGCCAAAAGTGGCTGACCTATATTATCCACTGGATCGTTCTCTAATTGGAAATCATCGGGCAACGCTTCCCAAGTTATCACCAGTTCTGTTGATGCTTTAGCTTCACCGACCTGGACGACCATAGACACTGCCTTTTTTAACCTGTTTTTATTGTATCCCTTGGATGATATTTTAAAAATGTTTGCATCCTACCTAGTCAGGATGATAAAGCCAAATCACAGTGAGAAAATAGCAGGAATTCATCAAACATTCAGGAAATTCTCAGTGAGAAAGCTTAATCTGGAAAATATCCCCTAAAACCCTATTAAAATAATTCGTAATGCTCCCTGCGGGAGAGCTAACGCTAACGTAATTACTTTTTGTGACGGGGACTTAAACCCTCAAAGTTGGTTAAATGCAGGTTCAGTTAATAATTTTTATGAGCTGATTTTTTTGATTGCTTTGATTTTCCTAACCATTAATTTCTAGATGGTACAACCGCAGGATTTTTCTCTGCAATTAATCTAAATCCCCAATCTCCATTCCAAATCCAAAATTGCCTGACTCATGTGTCGTTTACTTGCATATCTTGGTTCACCGATTCTTCTGCAACCACTTTTGTATCAACCAGAACACTCTCTTGTTGTTCAAAGTTACCAACCTCAGGAAATGCTTTCTGGAGTTGTGAATGCGGATGGATTTGGTGTTGGTTGGTACCATACCACTAAAGATACAGAACCCTTTATTTACAGAAGTACCCTACCAATTTGGAATGATGATAACTTACCACATCTGAGCCGTTATATCGAATCTCAGTGCTTAGTTGGCTATGTACGTAGTGCTACCCCAGGACAAGCATTAGATTTAAGTAATAGTCAACCATTTCAATATCAGCGTTTGCTGTTTATTCATAATGGCAGGATTGATAAATTTCGCCAAACCTTGTATCGACCAATTAGAGAGCAATTAAGTGATGAAATCTACCAGTTTGTTCGTGGTAGCACTGACTCGGAGCATATCTTTGCTTTGTTACTAGCCCTTTGGCAAAAACAACCAGAGATGACTCTAGAGAAAGCTTTGCACACAACTCTGCTCACCTTGACAGAGATGGCAGCAGCATATCAAACCTATGCCTATGTCAATGTTGTCATCAGTGATGGACATCGTTTAGTTGCGGCAAGGTATGGAACCAAATCCCCTGCACCCTCCCTTTATTGGCTACAAAATGGTGGTAATTTCCCGGAATCGATAATTATTGCTTCCGAACCTTTATTTCCAGGGGATTGGCAATCCTTCCCAGAAAACAGCATTATCAGTGTGGGAGAAGACAGTGATTTTAGAATTGAGCAAGTCTAGGTTAAAACAGAGGATTTTTCGAGATTTTCAAGATTGTCGAGAGTCCGCGATCGCGCTCTTTGCGGGTATGGATGCAGAGACTTTTTGCCAACAGATACATCCTGATTTTAGTCCTGTGGGCTGGCATTTGGGACACATCGCCTATACGGAGTCTTTGTGGATACTGGAACGTAGTGCGGGTTTACCCTGTCCTTTTCCCGAATATCGCCAATTATACGCTGCGGATGGTTTACCAAAATCCCAGCGAGTCAAATTACCTTCCCTTGAAGAAACACTACATTATCTCCATACTATCCGTAGCAAAGTTCTTACCTATTTAGAGGTGACTGAGATAGAATCCCAGGAGCGTTTGTGGCGTTTTTTACTTCAACACGAGAGTCAACACTGTGAAACTGCTAGTTTTGTCTTAGCTTTAATCAAGGCTCAACAGTCAAAAGTTCACCATCCGCAGTCAACAGTTGACAGTCAAGAATTCACCGAAATGGTGAAAATTCCGGCAGGTGAATTTGAGATGGGGAGTAATTCTCCAGATGCTTTAGACAATGAGCGACCCCAGCACAAAGTATATCTAGACACTTACTATATTGATAAATATCCGGTGACTCGCGGTCAATATCGCCAATTTATCCAAGGAGGAGGCTACGCAGATTCGCGGTTATGGTCAGACTTTGGATGGTATTGGTTAAAACACGAGCAGGTAAATCAGCCTTTGTACTGGGATGATGATGCAACTATGGATGCTCATCCGGTATGTGGTGTTAGCTGGTATGAAGCTGAAGCTTACGCCAATTTTGTGGGTAAAAGGCTACCAACGGAAGCAGAATGGGAAAAAGCCTCTAGTTGGGATAGGAACCAGGGTATAAGTAGAATTTATCCTTGGGGAGATGACACACCAAGTCACAGATATTGCAACCATCACAATCATCTGGGGGGAACGACTCCCGTGAATTACTATCCTGAGGGGCAAAGTAGCTATGGTATTTATGATACCCTCGGTAACGTTTGGGAGTGGACAGGAAGCTGGTTTGATGGCTACGAAGGTTTTGAATTTTATCCCTACATTGGTTATTCCCAAGTATATTTTGACAAGCAACACCGAGTATTAAAGGGGGGAAGTTGGGTGACTCGTCCCTGGACAATGCGATGTAGCTTTCGTAACTGGTATCATCCTACGACTAGACAGCTTTTTGCTGGTTTTCGCTGTGTCATGAGTTGATTTCTAATAGTCAACATAGGTATCTTCAAAATCAGAAATCCCTTGAGGGCAGGTAAGCTATTACTCATTACCCATTCCCCATTACCTATTCCCATTACCTAAACCAAAATCCTATGACTGTATCAAAAGAACTGAGTAGTATTTCCCAGCGTTTACAGGTGCGGCATTTACTCAAAGATACTCGATTTCAGACTGAAAGTTATGGTGCTGATGTGGTTCAAGGTTTGACACAAACACCAAAAACCTTACCCCCACGTTATTTTTATGATGATTGGGGTTCCCAGTTGTTTGAGCAGATTTGTGAGTTGCCTGAGTATTATGTGACACGTACAGAGACGGCAATTCTAGAAAAATATGCTGGAGAAATTGCCCAGGTGACGGGTGTTTGTGAGATTGTGGAGTTGGGTAGTGGTAGCTCAACGAAAACGCGACTGATTTTAGATGCTTATCAAGCTGCGGGTTTGCCGCTTTATTATCTGCCGATTGATGTGAGTGCGGGGATATTAGAAAGTAGTGCGAAACAATTATTAGTTGATTATCCGACTTTACGGGTACAAGCTTTGGCGGGAACCTATGAAATGGCTTTATCACAGTTAGGTGATGCAGTTTTAGCCAATAGGATGATTTGTTTTTTAGGCAGTACTCTCGGCAATTTAAATCCCCAGGAATGTGATGAGTTTTTATCACAAATTACGGCAGCTTTGCAGTTAGGTGAGTATTTTTTATTGGGGGTAGATTTGCAGAAACCCAAAGATATTTTAGATGCTGCTTATAACGATCGCCAGGGAGTGACAGCTGCATTTAACCTAAATATGCTCACCCATGTAAATCGCTTGTATGGTGGCAACTTTGATGTCTCACAGTTCACCCATTGGGCATTTTATAACGAAGACGAGCAGCAAATTGAGATGCATTTACGTAGCGATCGCCCCCAATCTATTCACTTCGATGCTCTCAACTTATCAGTAAACTTTGAGACTGATGAGACTATCCGTACGGAGATTTCTCGTAAGTTTAATTTAGAAAAGATTCAGCAAGAACTCAAAGCCAAAGGGCTGATTCCGCAACACGTCTGGACAGACGAGCAATCATGGTTTGGCTTGATATTGTGTCAATTGCAACTGAGTTAGGCAAGGGTAGGTAATATTGGCAATACAAGAAACCCATTTTTTAATACCCCGTCTCCCCTTGATGTTAATTTCTATCAGATTATTTTCGAGGGATTGAGATTGGTGTAGCATTTATCATCGCAGTAATACCGATTCAAAAAATGTTTGCAACATATCCAGAATATGAGATGTGATATTATAGCCTCTTGCTCCCTGCTCCCTCTACGCTAACACGTCTCTACAAAATTCATCTGTTGCCTTCTTTTTTCAAATTGGTATTACTCGACTGGAAAACCCTATTGTGGCGATCGCCTTCATATCAATTCAAACCAAACCCATCGCTGGCGCTAACCATGGCGAATATAATGTAAGGTGAAGTACCCCAACCAGCTTCAAAACTTTGGAAATTTTAGTAGATTCAAAAAGAGAATAAAAATGCTGAATGCAGTAGAGTTTCAAGCAAAAATCCAAAATGGTTTAATTCAGATTCCCGATCAGTACAAACAAGAACTTGGTGAAGGAGAAGATATTAAAGTCATTGTTTTGGTACAAAAAAAATTGTCTCAAAAAAAAGACATAATTGATGAATTGACTGAGCATCCCGTTCAAGTGAATGGTTTTCTCAGTCGTGAGGAAATTTACAATCGTTAGTTATGACAAATGTTATATCTTTTATTGATACCAATGTTTGGTTATATCGTTTTTAATATGAAGTTGCATAATAAAAAACCCCACCCTAACCCTCCCCGCTAGCGAGGAGGGAACAAGAATCTAGTTCCCCCTCCCCGCAAGCGGGGTAGGGGGTTAGGGGGTGGGGTCAAATTCTGTGCAGCCTCATACAGAATTGGTATAAGGAAGCAATCTCAAAGTCTAGTTTTCCCGTTACGATTGTGTAAGTCCTATTTTTGAAAAAGTTGGAGTTCTAAACCCCAGCAACAAACTCTCAAATACCCATCACTTACCCTTATTTGAAGAAATATCACCAACGCTTGCATTATTACCAATAATAGTAACCATAGTTCCCACATCGCTATTACTAACCGTCAAATTATTCACAATCCCGCGAATCGTTTCCTCTGTTTGCTGTTTGTCGTATCCTGCGGTTGCTAATCCTTTACCACCACACAACAAAGCAACGGGGAAATCTTCGGTTTCAAAGCTGAAAAATGGTGTTTGTTCGGCTTTACATAATTCCCGTGCGGTTGCGGGTACGGTTTTGCTGAGATAGTTCATTAAATGGGAAACCTTGACGACTTTATCCCCCGCTTGGTTTGCTGCACCTTGCAATGCTTCTAGGAGATGGTAGGTATAGACGCTCATTTTGCCATCGGGACGTATCCAGGATGATTGGTTTCCCGTGGAGGAGGTGAAAACGACTTTTCCCGCACCTTGTTTGAGTTCGTCGATGATATTTTTGGGTAAAGCACTTTCCACAAAGTTATCTGGTAAATCGCTATCTTGTGGTTCATCCTTGGATGATGCCATACCTTGGGCGTGACAGCTATCGATAATTACGAGTAATTGCTTTGCTGGGATTTGTTGTAATGCAGTATTAAAGTTTTCCGCAGGTAAAGCTGTTTTAGTTAATTTATGGGGTTTTGTATCGTGGGGAATTAAATAATATTGATTTGTGGATTTATCCAACCAGCCATGACCGGAATAATATATAAATATAGTTGCTTCCGGGTCATTTTCGGCTTGTTGTTTGAGCCAGTTTAAACCTTCTAATATATTTGCGCTGGTTGCGGTTTGGTTGGAGAGTAAGCGCAGGTGTTGATTATTGTCGATATAGCCGCATAATTTTTCGTCTGTGAGGAGGGTTTTTACTGCTCGAATGTCTTTGACGGTGGTTGGTAATGACCAATCGGGATAAGCGCATTCTCCGACACCGATTAGTAGGGCATAGTTATGGGAGAGGATGTTGGACATGGTGCGATTGGGTTGGGGTTTGTAGTATTTTAGATGTTGTTGGATTTCTTCGAGTATTTCCATGGCATGTAATGCGTATAGACCATCCATTTCTTGGGAATAACTTTGCTTAATCAAATCTCTTATTCTATTCTCAGAAAATCTTTTTTCTGGATAGTCATCTCTAGGATAGATAACTTCTGATTCATCAATAAAGTTAGGTTCATCGTAATCAGAACCAATTTGATTATTCCACAAGTAATCATCTAAATTAAATTGAATATTTTTCAAATCTGATGTATAATTATTTATATCCTTAGCGAAGCAAGAGCCATTGTATAAATCGTATACAAGGATATTATTAATAAATGCTTCTGGCGGCATTTCATTAAGGGCATACTTAGCAATTTTACGTATATTTAAATCTTCATGGTTCAGAAGTTGACATAAATTTGATATTGCCTCTACTGCTTTCAATTTTCCCAGGGTTTTTATAGAATTTTTAACTATGTCTAAGTTTTCATGTTCTAGAAGTTCAATCAATCTTATAACTGTCGTTTCAGATTGTATTTTTATCAATGTTTTTGTAGCACTTTCTCGTATATCTACATTCTCGTGTTCAAGAAATTGGATTAATCTGGGTATTGGTTCTTCTGACCGAATGTTCCCTAGTGAGTTGATTGCACTTATGCGTATATCGAAATTTTTATGTTCCAATAATTTAAGTAATACGGAAACTACAACTTCTATTTTAATTTCTATTAAAGATTTTATAGAGCTTTCACGTATATCTATATTTTTATCTTCAAGAAAGTTGATTAATCTGGGTATTGCCTCTTCTGACTGAATTTTTCCCAACGCATTGATTGCACTTATGCGTATATCTAAATTTTCATGTTCGAGAAATTGTATTAATTTGGGTATTACTTTCTCTAATTTGACTGCCCCCACAGCCTTAACTGCTATTTCACATACAGATGGGTATTCATGTTCGAGTAATTGAGGTAATCTAGGAATCATACCTTCTAAATCAATTACTAGCAGGGCAGCCATAGCGTAACGACAGATAGATATATCTTGAGTTTCCAAAAGATTTAGCAAGTGAGAAATTGCCTCTTGTGATTTGATTATTCTGAGAGCAGATATAGCATTTTTGCAAATAGATAAATCTTGATGACTAAGAAGCTTAATTAATTGACAAACTACTGATTGAGATTGAATTTCTCTTAATGCCTTGCTAGTACTCCAACGTACTAATTGTTCTTCATCTTCTATCAGTTTAATTAATTCATAAACAGAGGCTTCTGCTTTTATTTCTCCCAAAGCAATTACAGCTTCATCACGAACACATACATCATCATGCTTTAAAAGCTTAATTAATGTATCAATAGTTGCTTTTGATTTTATTTCTCTTAATGCAAATGTAATATGAAAATGTGGATGATAACTTTCATCATCTTCAGGAATTGAATATTCATGTTCAAAAAAACGCATTAAAAATGGAATAGCTTCTTCTGATTTTGTTTTTCCGAGTAATTTTGCTTTTAACAATACAGGAATATTTAAACTTTCGACAAACCCAACACTTTTCTCCTGCCACTCAACCCTAACCTCCCCTGCTAATCTAGCTCCAAATTGCCAATCAACCTGCAAAGCCAACCTGACAACCCGCAAAGCCAAAACCTCATCATCCACCAAACCCAACATCAATGCTGTGGGTTCTGTCCATTTCAAATAATTTAAATAATCCCATTGTAATTCATCATCAGTCAGTTTTTTCTTCTTAACCAACGACCACAACTTTTCTGCCGCGTAATATTCTTGAATTAATTGATGACGAAACTCAATTTTATCTCCTGCAACAATTTGGATTAAATGGCACTTTAATAAATCATTTAACCAACGCTTTGCATAGACACGAGGCTGATTAAATTTTTCTTCCTGTAAATACTCGCATAAAATATCTTCTGCTTCTTCCCTATTAATACTCAAGCGAAAATCTGTAGATGACGAACTCTGCATCATTTTAAATGCTAATTCTCGCAATAGATTGAAACACCAATCCTGATAATCTTCGTAAACTTGTACACCTCCTTTTAGCCTAGTGTCACGAGAATAAGCATCTGTAAATACTCGAAATACCGAACCCAAATTTGGCGGTATTTGATTTCCGTTGCTGGCAAATACCAAACACAACATCATTAACAGTAACGGTGTTTCCCCAAATTCCCTTAACCTTCCTCCCAACTGTTGCAACATCGCTTCCCCGGTTTCACCCAGATACCCGCGCACAAATTCTCCCATTTGGGTTTCTGTGAGGGGTTGCATTTCCAGCTTGTTGTCAATTCCTAAATCTCCACCTACCCCTAAATCCCGCGTCGTGAATATCATTGGGGTGGTTTGCTGGTAATCTTGGTGAAATTTTTGTAAGTTGCGCTGTGCTTCTGGGGATGGTAATTCGTTGACACCATCGATGAGCAAGAAAAAATTACCCTGTCGCAATAGTTGTTTTACGGTTTCGCTGTCTATGGGTAAAGTGGGGTGATGGCTATGGAGAAAGGCTGTAATTAAGTCGATGGTGGATGTTTCGTAATATCGTAGTTCTACGAGTACGGGGATTCGGGTTTCTCCGGTAGGTGATGAGATTGCTTCTTTCCGCTTCGCTGCACTCGCAATGACGGGGTTTGTCTGGTTTTCAGTCGTTGGTGAGATTGCTTGGTTTTGCTGGGTGGCGATCGCAATGACGGATTTATCTTCTTTGTCCCCCGTGTTTCCCAACCCTTCTGCTAATTCCAAAAGCAACCGCTTCAAAGCTGTGGATTTTCCCGAACCGGGACGACCTATCAAAAGTACGTGTTTTGGTGCATATTTCCGCAAACCTTCCAGAATATTTAATATTTCCCGTTCATTCCTAGATTCTAGGAATGCTTCTCTCTCTGGTTTCTGGGTTTCTGGTTGGCATAGACTTGCTTGCAAATCGAATAACAGTGATTTTACCTTTGCTATCTCTTGGTCACGGTTTTTACCTACCACATCCGTGATGGTGTAGCTCTCCTGCCATTCAGCATATTTTTGGCAAATCGATTCTAGATAAGCTCTCCAGTCAATCACCGCCATTCCTTAACCACGAGAATCAGGACTTAAAAATTACTATAGCGTGATGATTGATATCTAGGATATTTGGGGATTTTGGGATTTTGGGATTTTGGGGGCGATCGCCTCTACTCATAGCCTCTACTCATAGCCTCTATTCATCACCTCTACCCATCGCCTCTATCTATATATATAGATACTCCGATAACTAGTTTATTGTGTTGACTATTTTCTAAATTTATTTTCCCAATTGCGATCGCTCCCCTGCATAAACCCAAAATTCTCAACGTCTATATGATCACAAGCAAAAAACACAAACACACAACACACAAACACAACAGGAGTATCAATCATGCAATTCTTACACTCTATCAAATCCGCTAAAGCTCTGGGTCTTGCTGCTATCAGCGCTGCTACGATGATTACTGCCAACGTTGCACCAACCATGGCTCAGACTGCTCCCACCCGTACTATCACCTTCCACAACGCAGGTTTTTACAACGCTGATTTCTTTATTACTCACTCCATTCCCAGGCAAGCTCGCGCCCTTCAAGCCATCAACCTACCGCTAAATCAGCGTCGCTCCTTCCAAGTCCCCCTCTCTGCATCAGGTACAGTGATCACCGTAACGATGCGTAAAAACACTGACCGGGGCGTATTCTTCCAACGACAATTCCTCGTAGATCGGAATAATATTTGTTTCCAAGCCGACGGGACACTCTTCAATCCCAGTGGCAGAGTTGTTCCCTGCTAACGCAACAATAATATCTGTTTTAAGACAAGCGGCACCATCTTCAATCCTAGTGCCAGTTATTGCTAATGACCTAAACCAAAACTCCTCCAGTCACTCACATAACTGGGGGATTTTTTTATTGACTCTACTATCGCTGTTTTGTAACCACGAGAATCAGGACTAATTACCATAGCCTGATGATTGATATTTGGGATATTTGGGATATTTGGGATATTTGGGGATTTTGGGGGCGATCGCCTCTACTCATAGCCTCTATCCATCACCTCTATCCATCACCTCTATCTATATATATAGATACTCCCATAACTGGTTTATTGTGTTGACTATTTTCTAAATTTATTTTCCCAATTGCGATCGCTCCCCTGCATAAACCCAAAATTCTCAACGTCTATATGATTACAAGCAAAAAATGCAAACACACAACACACAAACACAACAGGAGTATCAATTATGCAATTCTTACACTCTATCAAATCTGCTAAAGCTCTGGGTCTTGCTGCTATCAGCGCTGCTACGATGATTACCGCCAACGTTGCACCCGTTTTCGCACAAGTGGCACCCACCGCGAACATTGGTTTCTCAAATCAAGGAGCCTACGACGCGCGCTACTTTGTCACTGGACAGATAAAAAGTTTTGACGGAAGAGTTCTCCGAGTGCTGAAGACTTTTGACAGCCAAAAAATGATGGCGGGGCAAAAACAATTGGCTTCCTACCCGCTCACTGAACAAGAAATTCGCCAAGGTGCAGGGCGATTTGTCACCGTGACAGGTCGTATGAACCATAATAACCAGGTCTTTATTCAACGCACCTTCCGTCTGGACAATAATCTTTGCTTTTTCAACACCCAAACCGTATTCAATCCCAAAGGAAATTTCCGTCAGGGTTCTTGCTAATTCACAGCCCAAACCTCATCACAAAATCCCCTTCTGTGGATGTCATCAAGAAGGGGTAGATACAACGCAAGGTTATATTTCGTTGATTACAGCTTCGCCTACAAGTTTATTCGCCACCTTCGCTACTCTACCGAATCCAACATTCAACAACGATTGCAGCTAAATACAGTGATTTTAGCAAGGGCGATCGCTCCCCTATATAAACCCACTATTCCTCATATGTATCTCATCACAAGCAACAAACACAAACGTACACACTATGCAATTCTCACACTCTATTAAATCCGCTAAAGCTCTAGGTCTGGCTGCTGTCGCCGCAACTACTATGATGAGTGCCAACATTGCACCAACTATGGCTCAGACTGCTTCCACCCACACTATCACCTTCCACAACGCAGGTTTTTACAATGCTGATTTCTTGATCACTCACTCCATTTCCAGCCGACTTCCTTCCGTTCAAGCCATTAACATACCCCTAAATCAGCGTCGCTCCTTCCAAATCCCATCAGGTTCAGTAGTTGTCCTGATGATGCGTAAAAGTGACAGTCAGGGCGTATTCTTCCGACAAAAACTTGTAGTAAAAAATAATATTTGTTTCCAATCTGGCGGGACACTCTTCAATGCCACTGGCAAAGTTGTTTCCTGCTAACGCAACAGCAGCTACACCTTATCCAAACATCCCCTTATCTATTTTCAGGCGAGCGGTGCCATCTTCAATCCCACCGCCAGTCCTTGCTAATCACCTAAACCACAATTCCTCCAGTCGCTCACATAACTGGGGGATTTTTATATATATACTCCCATAAATGGCTTGATGCAGCTGCTTCATTTCATGACGTTGAGAACAAGTCAGGCAGATGTTGCATTCTTTGATATATTTTGTTAAATTTTTGTAAATTTGTATATTTGCTATACAACATATTTTAATTGTCAATATTCAAGATACTTTTTATACCAAAAATCCATGAAGATTATGTAAAATCTTGGCAAAGGCAGTGACTTTTAATGTCAGAAATACTAGTATTTTAGAGATATTACGAAGACAATATGTAGAAACAGTAAATATAGAGTTTATTTTCTTTAAAGCCTTAGAATTTACTTCAGTGATTGTACGGTGGTCATCTGGTGCAGGCTATGGATAACTGTTCTACAATGTTTTCAAATCTAGGGTTTATGGTTCCACCTATGGGTAGAGTGCAAGGAATTCTTAAAATCTCTACATTATGATGAAGGCAAGACGGATGTTTTTTAATAGTTTCTTAAACACGAGAGATTTTTTCGGTGTTTGCACGGAATATTTACAGGATGACTTTCATGCGTAAACCTGTTCTCACAATCTTTTATCAATACAATCCGTGGAATAAAACTATTGGAGGAATTCAGACATTAATCAACACCTTTATTAAGTATGCTCCTGAGGAGTTTACCGTCCGCCTAGTGGGGACTGGTAGCGACAGCAAGCAACCTATAGGTGAATGGCAACAGGCAGAATTTGCAGGCAGGGAGATTAGTTTCCTGCCTTTGTTGACTATAGAAAATGATAATGTCAGAAAGCTGATACCAACGACTATTAAGTATACGACTGCCCTGTTTGGGCGTTGCTATGAGTCGGATTTCATGCACTTCCACCGTCTAGAGCCAACCCTGGCAACCCAGAAGTGGCAAGGGGAAAAGACTCTGTTTATTCACAACGATATCCAGACACAAATGCAAGCTGGGGGAAATAAAAATGCAATCCTGTGGCGGAGATTTCCCACAGTTTATTTTGCCCTAGAAAAACTATTGGTCAAGCAATTTGCGGAAATTCTCTCCTGTAATACAGATTCCGCAAGGTTATATCAACAGCGTTATCCCGATTTAGCAGAACGGGTGGCGTATATCAAAAACTCCTTCGATGATCAGATATTTTACCCGCTAAGTCCGGAAGGGAAGGAAGCAGCAAGGGCAGAAATGGCATCCCAGATGGGTTTGCCAGCATCTACTCGGTTTGTGCTGTTTGCTGGTAGACTGCATCCCCAAAAAGATCCGATTTTATTGGTGCGATCGCTAGCTGCCTTAAACGATCCCTTGGTACACTTACTGATCGCTGGAGACGGAGAACTAGCAGAGGAAATCCAAGCTGAGATTGCCCGGTTAAATTTAGCCTCAAGGGTGACAATGTTAGGGGCGGTCACAGCTCAGGAATTGTCGAAATTGCATCGTCTCAGTAGCGTATTTGCTCTGAGTAGCGCCTACGAAGGTTTACCCTTGGTAGTATTGGAAGCACTAGCTTCCGGTACACCGATAGTTACAACCCATTGCGGGGAAACTCCCAAACTATTAACTACTGATAGTGGGGTAGTTTGTGCTGAACGGACACCAGTTTGCATTGCCGATGGTTTGCGTCGAATTCTTCTACAACCGGAGAATTACCCCATCCAAGCTTGTGTGCGAGCAGCACAACCCTATGCTGCCAGCAAGGTAGTGGAAGATGTCTACAGTCAAATGTGGCATCGTTGGGAGCAACGTTACCCAGCTTTAGTAAATTAACAACCAGTGTGTTTCCCTATTCTGCTGCCGTGGAAGTGCCAGCAGGTGACTTGGCATAATAATCACCCAAAACACTTACAAAACATACTAAACATAGTAAGAAGATGAAAATTGCAGTTATCGGTGCAAAAGGTCTACCTCCTAGGCAAGGTGGTATTGAACATCAATGTGCAGAAGTTTACCCTCGAATTGTCGCCGAGGGGCACAGTGTAGATTTATTCGGACGGGCAACTTACACAGATTCTCCTTGGTTAGATACCTATGATTTCCAAGGTGTGAAAGTCATTTCCATGCCCGATATGCGGATGCGGGGAGTTGATGCTTTCGTGACTTCTGCTCTGGGGGCGATCGCCGCCACAGGGAAAAAATACGATATTGTGCATTTTCATGCCCTCGGACCATCCCTATTTACCGTCCTACCACGCATTGCTACCTCTGCCAAGGTGGTTGTCACCTGTCAAGGACTAGACTGGCAACGGGCAAAATGGGGTACTTTCTCCACTCGCTTGATTCAAATGGGGGAAAAAGCCGCAGTTCGTTACGCTCACGGCTTAATTGTTGTATCTGAAGCTCTGAAATCTTACTTTTGGCAGAACTACGAACGGGAAACAGTATACATCCCCAACGCTCCAGCTAGTTATGGGGAGTCAGACCCACATTTTGCCTATGGTCAACAGTTAGGTTTAACATCAGGTAAATACATGGTCTACGTCGGTAGACTAGTTCCAGAAAAACGCCCGGATTTACTCGTAGAAGCCTTTAGCCAACTTAAACCCCCTGGTTGGAAATTAGTATTAGCCGGTGGTGTCAGCGATACCCAGTCATATACCACCAAACTCCTAGAACAGGTAGCAAATAACCCGGATATTATCTTTGCTGGGGAATTGCGGGGAGCCAGGTTATGGGAAATTGTCCGAGGTGCGGGGCTATTTGTTCTCCCCTCCGACTTAGAAGGATTACCCCTAGCCATGCTGGAAGCTATCCAGGAAGGTATTCCCGTTCTAGCGAGTGACATTTTGCCCCATCAACAATTACTCAATGGTGGCAGAGGTACAATGTTTACTGCTGGGGATGGGAACGCTTGTATTCGTGCCATGGATTGGGCAGTCAATCACCCCCAAGACTTGGCAGTGATGGCAGAAAGAGCCCAAAAACATATCCAAGCGCACTACAGTTGGGAAAACATTTCCTCGGAAACCTTAAAACTTTACACCACATTGTTAGATACCCCCGACACCGTCAGAGTTGGTGCAAATACAGGTGGATTGGCTGGTGTGATGGGTAAGGATTAGGTGCAAGGTGTGAGGGAAGAAAGTAAAAGCGGAGCCTCAGGGGAGTGGGAGAGCTAGGGATATTTTTGATATTCACCTTTCCCCAATAACCTCTTCCCAATTACCTATTCCCTCAGGTCTCAAATATTGATAGGGTGCTACTAATTAAAATCAGGAATATTAAATAGTAAAGAAATGGCAAAAGGTATTTCATCTTTAGTAGCAGTTTTAAAACGACGTGGTTTACCGGCAGCAGCAGCTTTTGTGGCTGTGATGGGTGCGGCGGGAGCTTATTTATTACTAAGTCCCAAATTATACGAAGCATCTGCCAGGATGATGCTGGATGACAAGCGAGTCAGTGTTTCTGACTTAGGGCGTGACCTGACCCAGGTAACTTCAACTACACCGGGTGGTCCGAGTCCCCTGGCTGACCAAGCCGAATTGGTGAAATCGGAGAAGGTATTAGAAAAGGCGATCGCCGCCACCTATCCTCCAGGAGTGAAAGACTCAATCACCCCAGAAAAGCTGAGGAAGAAACTCAAGGTAAAAATTGTTCCAGCTACGAATATTCTGGAATTCAAATATGAAGCCAGAGATGCCCAATTAGCGGCGAAACTGTTGAATGTGATTGCCCAGACGATGGTAGAAGAGAATACCCGTACCATCAGTTCCCAAGCCACAAAAGTCCGAGAATTTCTGGAAAAGAAAGAGGTTCCTGCGGCACAGCGTAACTTGACTGTGGCAGAAGCCAACGAAAATCGCCAAAAACAGGCAAGTGGGATTGTTTCCTTTGATGAGCAAAGCAAGAGTGTGGTGACGAGCTTGGCAAGTTTGGAAGACCAAGAAAGAACCGCCCTAGCTCAGTTACAAGAGTTGCGATCGCGCGCTGCTTCCCTAGAAAAAATTACCAAAACCACATCCCTCGACAAAGCTTATAGTGCTGTGCGCACTGGACAGGATGAGGAAGTCAAAAAGCTACGCTCTAAGCTCACAGAATTAGAACAGCAAGTCATCCAAGCTAAACTCAAATTTACCGAAGAACATCCCACAGTCACAAAACTCGTCCAAGAACGGGATGCAGTCAAGGCAATGTACGAGCAAGAGGTGGCACGAGTCTCCCCCGATGGGCAAAGTCAAACCACCAATTTTGCCTCCGATGACCTCACCAAGGATTTAACTGCTCAGTTAATCACCAATCAAACGGAAAGTCTAGCTGTCCAGAAAAAACTCCGTGTTATCCAAGCAGAGCGAGCTAATCTCCAAGCACGTCTAGGTAAACTACCCCTACAACAACAATCCGTCGCTGCTCTCACCCGCAAACGGGAAGAAGCCGCCGAATCTCTAAAAACCCTGCAACGCAAGTTAGAAGAAGCTCGCATCGCCGAAGCGCAAAAAGTCAGCAACCTCAGCATTATCGAATTTGCCAAACCTGGTACCTCTCCCAGTTCCCCGAAAATTCCCGTGGTGTTGGTTGTGGCAACGGTTTTTGGTACTGTTCTGGCAACGGGTATCATCTTGCTTCTGGAAGCCATGGATAACACCCTGCGCAGTGGTTGGGAAGCTCAAGACTTGTTGAAATTACAACTGCTCGGTGTCCTACCCCGTCTACCTGGAAGTACTCTGAAATTACAGTCTGCGGATACGTTCCTCGATGATATCGGCTCCGTGGAACCCTACCGGATGCTCCTGAAAAACATCGAATTCCGTAACCTGGAAGACCTAAATAGCATTGTGATCAGTAGCACGATTTCCGGTGAAGGGAAGTCTGTGGTTGCTTCCCACCTAGGAGCAGTTTCGGCGATGCTCTCCCGCAAAACCTTAATTATTGATGCGGATTTACGTCGTCCCGAACAACATCGAATTTTCCACCTTGAGCATAAACCGGGTGTTGCTGATGTCATTGCTGGTAATCTTTCCCTGATGGAAGCGGTACAACCCTCCGGAACAGAGAATTTGTCAGTTCTCACCTGCGGGGAAATGCATAACCGTCCTTCCCAACTCCTAGAATCACCAGAGATGAAAGCCCTAATTGCCGAAGCCACCGCCAAATTCGACTTGGTAATTATTGACACTCCTCCTCTATGTGCTTGCGCTGATGCTTCTACCTTGAGTCGTTATAGTGACGGTATGGTAGTAGTTACACGTCCCGGCTTTACCCTGAAGGAAATTCTCCAAAAGGCAGTAGTTGATTTAACTCATAATGGGGTAAAAGTTCTCGGTATTGTCGTGAATGGCATGACCTCAGACACAGATTTATACTACCGTTACCCAGTAACAGGCTATCAACCCAAATTAACCCCCACAAACAAGAGCTTCACCGCTCTGAGTGGTGGAAAAAATTCTAAGTAGCCATCATCAACTGCGTACACCAGGACAGATGAAAATAGGCATTGGGCATTAATTATTTCCCCCTTGTCCCCCTACTCCCCTTGTCCCCCTTGTCCCCTTGTCCCCTACTCCCCTCCCCCCCTGCTCTCTGCCTCCTTTGCCCTGAAATGCTAGATAATCAAGGTTCAAATCGTTCCATTTTTGCTCTGATAGTCGCGTGCGTTGGTATCGTACTGGGAATTGGTGGTGGTTTTCTTGCCGGCGCTCAACCGCTTTATTTAGGGTTGGGTGTGGTGGCGATCGCCATCTGTGTCTATTTCTTTAGCAGTTTTGAACAGGCTGTCCTAGGGTTATTAATTTTACGTAGCTCCCTGGATATTTTATCGGATTTACAAATTCCCGCCGCCTTTGCCATCGGAGTTGATATCCTGGCAGTCCTATATGTGGTTTTTGCGGTACTAACTGGTAAAAAAGTCTACACAGATAATTTCTGGTGGTTTTTCCTGGGATGGGTCTTTCTCCAAGCTATGTGGATGGTTCTCCTACCCCTGGGGGGACTGGGACTTGACGGTTCTTTCCTGGCTGCCAGTGCGCGGGAGTGGGTACGGTTATTTTCTTGGGCAATGGTGTATCTTTTGGTGATGCAGCTTCAAGATACAATCCCCCCCCAACGAGCAATTTCCCTGCTGCTCTTGGGATTAATTGCCCCCCTCCTTTTAGCATCACTCCAGATGTTCGTCCCCTCCATACTGCCTCCGATTCTCTCCCACGATGGCGGAACAGACGCAGCATTAAGCTTGGCGGGGGAGTCTCGCATCCGGGGAACCCTTGGACATCCCAATACTTTCGCCACCTTTGTGCTATTGTTCATCGGTTTGACTTGGTGGAAACTCGGACAATCTAGAGAAAAATGGCAATGGTTGATATTACTGGGGACTTTAGTATTCTTTTACGTCAGTACTAAAGCCCTGTTTAGCTTGATGATGATTGGTGTTTTTGTCTTGGTGCTAATTGCTCCTCGCTTAAAACCCTTAAATATCATCGCTGGTTTATTATTAATTGCCGTAGTGCTGGGTTTATTTGCCAGTAGCGAATTTGGGCAAGCTCGTTTGGCTTCCCTAGGGAATACTCCTCTGTTTAACCCCGACATGGATGTTTCCCGCGCGATTTTACTTTCCCAAGGGGATAATAACAGTTTTAACTGGCGACTTTCCCAGTGGTCATATTTATTACAACGTTGGGAAGATTATCCGATGTTGGGTTATGGATTGGGGTTGAGTACCTACGTCAGCACTAACCAATTGCTGCCCCATAATGATTATGTGCGGGCATTGGTGGAAGGTGGGATTGTCGGGCTGGTTGTTTATCTAGGATTTTTTATTGCCCAAGGTGTGCGCTTATGGCAATTGCTAAAATCACCAAATATCACCCCTTCCCAGCGTCAACTTTGTCAAATTCTCTTGGCAATTTTAGCCGCGATTCCTTTGGGGATGATTACTGAAAATATCTGGAGTCATACCACCTTATTCTTTTATTGGTGGACGATATTGGCGATCGCTGGTTGGAATTGGCAACCCCAAACAACCACACAACAACTAGAATCCCCAGATTTGGGAGTATCCAGCTTGTTGCAAAAATCAAGAAAGTAGATATCGTTACCCGTTTCCCATTCCCCAGCAATCTATGCAAAATTTTATTGAATATATCTTCCAAGACTGGCAAGCAAATCAAGATACTAGCTCTAAGTCTCGATTTGTCTTGGTGATGTTTCGCTCTGCGCAACTAATTTGCCGTTTACCCGCACCAATTTCTACTATATACAAGTTTCTCTATCAATTTATCGTCGAGTGGATTATGGGGATAGAATTGCCCTATGACACCCAAATCGGCAAAAACCTGAAATTAATCCATGGCATTGCTCTAGTCGTCAACCATCACACCATCATTGGTGAAAACTGTACCCTCCGTCATGCTACCACTATCGGGAATAAGCAATTGGCGGATGGTTCTCCCAGTGCTGCACCCAAAATTGGCGATCGCGTTGATATTGGTTCTAACGTGGTGATGATTGGTGATATTACCATTGGCGATCGCGCTGTCATCGGTGCTGGTTCCGTGGTTGTCAAAGATGTGGCAGCCAACACCATTGTTGCAGGCAATCCCGCCAAAGTTTTAAAAGTCTTGGAAACAGCGACAGTGACATAGTTTGTGTTGACAATGTATATACATTTTTGTATATTCATGGCAGGGACAATATGACACCAGATTTATGCAGCCAAATACAGCAGCATCTAAACAGCCCAACCGCGACTTCACTATCAACATCAGGGTACAGCAAGGGCAACGAGATTTAATAGATCGAGCAGCAGCAGCAGTAGGTAAAAGTCGTTCTGATTTTATTTTAGAGACTGCTTGCCGAGAAGCGGAAACTGTTTTATTGGATCGTCGGCTTTTTTTGTTGGATGAACAAAAATTTCAGGAATTTATTGCCCTGCTCGACACCACACCAAATCCCCAACTCCAGAAACTACTCACCACCAAAGCTCCTTGGGAGTAAGTTGTGAGTGACGAAAAACAAGAAATTCAGGCTCCCCAACCTTTGAACCAAAACCATGATTGGCAAGAGTTTGACTCTGGTAACGAGGAATTAGATCTATGGTTAAAGCAACGAGCATGGAAAAATGAGGGTAGTGGCGCATCTAGAACCTATGTAGTGACGGTGCTAGAAAAAGTCATTGCCTATTATTGTTTGGCAAATGGCAGTGTGGTTAATACTACTGCCCCAGGTAAAGTTAGACGCAATATGCCAGATCCCATTCCAGTGATGGTGATTGGGCGATTAGCTGTAGATAGGCGTTGGCAGGGGCAAGGAATCGGCTATGCTTTGGTACGGGATGGGATTTTGCGTACTCTGCAAGCGGCAAAGATTGCGGGTATCAGGGCAATCATAGTTCACGCGATTTCCCCCCAGGCAAAGGAATTTTATGAGAAATGTGGCTTTATTGCTTCTCCCGTAGCACCAATGACGCTGATGCTGCCCCTCACTAATATCATATCTGGCTGAACTTTTGTCTACCGCGATGGCGCCCCAGTTTCTATCATAATTTTCATAACCTAGGCGATATTCCTACCCAACCCCTAATTATAGCTTGGATAATTACAGAAGAACCTCTCACCTGAGTTAGGTTTTTTTCTCTCGTTTGGTGGTTAAGATGTTGAAGTTTGTACAAACCTACATATTTTGGAGGTAAAAAAATGCCAAAGGTTTCTGTGGTAATACCTGCCCACAATGCCATGGCGTACCTGCCAGAAACTCTAGAAAATGTCTTGCAACAAACCTTTACAGACTTCGAGGTTCTGATTGTTAATGATGGTAGTTCCGACAACATTGTATCATGGGCTACTGGAATTTGTGACACTCGCGTCAAATTAATTTCCCAACCCAATCAAGGAATATCTGCAACTCGCAACACGGGGATAGCCTTGACCACAGGAGATTATATCGCTTTCTTGGATGCTGACGACCTCTGGGAGCCAACCAAATTAGCCAAACAAGTGAGTTATTTGGATTGCCATCCCCAAGTAGGTTTGGTATACACTGGAATGTTATTTATTGATGAGCGCAGTTACTCCACAGGTAGAATTATCCAATCAAAGGTAGAAGGTAACGTTTTAGACAAAGTTCTCCTTTCAAATCCCATTCCTTGCTCCTCGGTAATGATACGTCGTCAATGTTTCGCTGAGGTGGGTGTATTCGATCGCAACTTACGTTCCATTGAAGATTGGGATATGTGGATTCGCATCGCAGCTCGCTACCCCCTAGGTGTGATTCCCGAAGCTTTGATGTATTATCGTCAAGTTCCGAACAGTCTGTCAAAAAACTACCAAGCAATGGAAAAAGCTTTTGTGACTGTGATTGAAAAAGCTTTTAGCAAAATTGCCCCACCAGAATTGCTCAATCTCAAGTCTCGCAGTTATGGTGATGCCTATCTTTGTTTAGCCTGGAAATCATTACAAAGCAAGGATAGAAACTACCAACAAGCCGCAAAATATCGCCGCCAAGCTATTGAATCTAATTCGCAATTGCGTTTTTCTCCCGAATTTATGCGTTTAAGCTTGGCGATCGCAATTATGTCGTTTTTAGGTGTTGCAGGATACAAAAAAATCCTAGAAATCCTGTATTTTCTACGGAGAAAAATCTTTTTTGTCCTCTAATTTTTTTCTTTGCAAGTAGCTTAATTTAAATTTAATGATAGTATATATCGGTATTATCATTATCTTCATCTTGCATCTGCTGTACCAAACAACAGCAATTACTATTAATTACTGTGTTTGCTGCGGTACATAAGTTACTAACAAAAGATGCTCTCACTGAACAATTACCAGCCTAGTTTATAGGTTGGTAAAGCTGAATTATGAATTTCCTACCGCAGTACTGAGCAGTGCAAGATGTGATCAGCTACTACTTGTACTTGCCGTAAGGAGTCACAAGATGCCAAAGGTATCTGTAGTCATTCCAGCCTATAATGCTATGGCTCATTTGCCAGAGACATTAGAAAGTATACTGAGGCAGACCTTCACTGATTTTGAAGTTTTAATCATCAATGATGGCAGTTCTGACCAAATCATCCCATGGACAAAAAAGATTACAGACTCCCGTGTCAAATTAATTTCCCAAGCGAATCAGGGTGTATCTGTAGCCCGAAATACGGGTATTAATTATGCCCAGGGTGACTATGTTGCCTTCATTGATGCAGACGATTTGTGGGAAGCAACAAAACTAGAGCAGCAAGTGCAGTACATGGAAACCCACCCAGAAGTTGGTTTATGTCACACTTGGTTGTTCCTCATCAATGAACAAAGTCAACCCACAGGGAGGGTTCTCGGTACGGAAATCACAGGAAATATTTGGCAACAACTCCTGGAAAAGAATGTGATTGCTTGCTCTTCTACTTTTGTCCGTCGTAACTGTTTCCGTGACGTTGGTTCCTTCGATAGGAATTTACGTGTAGCAGAAGACTGGGATATGTGGTTACGGATTGCAGCTAAATATCCAATTGGGGTAATTAAAGAACCTCTAGTGAGTTACCGTTTACATCCCCAGAATAAGTCGAAAAAATACGCTTCCCGTTTAGAAGACCTGAGATTAATTATCGAGAAAGCTTTTCAGTCTGTTCCCTTTGAACAGCTACATCTGCGTAATCGTAGCTATGGTCACATGAATCTATGTATAGCATGGAAGTGCTTACAAAGTAGTGATACACATTACAAAAAGGCAAAATTTTTCCAGTCTCAAGCCTTAGCCCATTATCCCCAATTGCGTTTTTCCCGTGAATACATTCGCTTAAGTCTAGCTTTAGCAATGATGCATTATTTGGGGCTGAATTCCTACCACAAAATCCAGGAGTTGACATATATGTTACAACGGTCTTTAGGACGTTTGCGTCACCTCACTTTATCCCTAGATTAAATCTCTCAACCCGTGCTGATTTTGCATGGGAAAATCTCTCTCTAGTTATAGATAGCAAATAAATATATTTTCTGAGAGGATAATTAGGCGATCGCTATTTATTTCTCAGATTTTTTTATGCCTGTAGTTTCGGTTGTCATTCCCGCTTATAATGCAATGACTTATTTGCCAGAAACCTTGGCAACTGTATGGACACAAACTTTTACTGACTTTGAAGTTATTCTCGTTGATGATGGTAGCACAGATCATCTCGGCGAGTGGGCAAAGGGGATTACCGATTCCCGTTGCAAGTTTATTTCCCAAACCCACCAAGGTGCAGCGATCGCCCGTAATTTAGGTATTAGTATAGCCCAAGGTGAGTATATCGCCTTTCTCGATGCTGATGACTTATGGCATCCCACAAAGTTAGAAAAACAAGTCAAATATCTCCAAAAAAAACCTGAGATTGGTTTAGTATACACCTGGACAGCCCTAATTAACGCCCAAGGTCAACCCACAGGTCGATTTTGGACATCCCACTGGGAAGGAAATGTCTGGGAAAGAATGGCGATCGTTGATGAAATGATTGGTAGTGGTAGCAATCCCCTAGTACGTCGCTCCTGCTTAGAATCCGTAGGATTTTTTGATTCTGACTTGACAGGTTGCCAAGATTGGGATATGTGGATTCGCATTGCCGCCAAATACCCTTTTGGGGTGATTAAACAACTTCTGACTTTTTACCGCAATCATCCCCAAGGAATGTCCAAAAATTTGCCCGTAATGCAGCACAACCGCTTGAAAGTCATTGAAAAAACCTTTGCTCACCAACAATCTTCCCAACTAAAAAATCAAGCCTATAGTTGCACCTATCTCTACCAAGCCTGGAATTTTATTGATCAAGGTAATTATCAACAAGCTCATTATCACCGTCAACAAGCCCTTGCTCACAATCCGCAACTATACCATAATGAGAACTATCTGCGCCTCAGCCTAGCCATCGCGATGACTCGCTTTTTAGGTAATAGTAGTTACAAGTCTATACGTAGTCTTACCCATTGGCTACACCATCTCTTCATCCATATTTCCCACAGTAGTTAATTCTGTATTCGCTCTCACAACTTGATTAGTTATATTGTCAACAATTGATGAGACTTAAGTTCAGGCGCTTTGCTTGTAAAGCTACCATAAACATTACTATGATAATACTTGTAAATCTACATGAAAATTTAGCAGAAATCATTAACACCTATTCATCCACATAGGGTAATATATACTACTATGACCACCTTCAGAGGACGAGAGCCTCTTTAATCAAAGATTATCTCCCCATCCTCAAAGGCGATCGCAACCACAAAGCGTGGTTGATCATGGTAGTTAGGGAGTCATCTCTGTACAACCTTGCACATTATCTTTTAACATCATAATCAAAGCATTTTCTGATTTGATTGTGGTAGGCATAGCCTTCAAAAGCCAGCCAATACACTAAATTACTTTTCATTTACAGATAGTGATAAATCTCGCTGCAATTTTATCTCTGTCTACTTTCGTATATATACTGCTATGTCTAGTCAGCAGCGCTAGCTCATAACAAAAAAGCTCCTATCACATACTTACTACCAGATTAAACAGTGTCCAGATAACATGACTAGCACTCTTGCCAAAACTACTTTTGTCGCTCCATTTGCGTCGGGTTCCCCAACAGAATTACCGAAAATTACAGTTGTAACTCCTTGCTATAATCACGCGCCTTTTATCGAAGCCACAATTCAAAGTGTACTCAATCAAGGATATCCTAACTTAGAATACATCATCATTGATGGTGGCTCTACAGATGGCAGCCTCGAAATTATCCAAAAATATGCAGAGCAACTAGCATATATAGGAATAGAACCAAATACAGGACAAACCTATAAACTCATTCAAGGATTTGCCAAAGCTACAGGTGATATATTTTGTAGCGTCAATTCCGATGACTTATTTGAACCTGGAACCTTTCACCAAGTTGCTGATTTCTTTCAACAAAATCCCCAAGCACGGGTAGTTTACGGCGACTATTCTTGGATTGATGTCCAAGGTAAATTAATCAAGCGCAAAAAAGAACTACCTTTCTTTAACCGCTTTATTTATATGTATGATATCGTCTATATTCCCCAACCTTCAACATTTTGGCGACGGGATTTATACGAAGAAGTCGGTGGTTTCGATATCCAATTTGACCTAGCAATGGATGCGGATTTATGGATTCGCTTTGCAGATGTCACTCCCATTTATCATATTCGCAGTTTTTGGTCACAATTTCGCAAACATCCCCAACAAAAATCTCAACAAAAACTCTTAAAAATGCAGGCAGAAACCGATGCAATTTGGCATCGATATCGTGGAGATGAAGCTCAGTGGCTAATTAAAATCAAGAAATTTTTCGCTATGGGGATACGGGTTTTTGGCAAGTTTATTACAGGCTGTTTTTGGTAAATCAATTCAACTTAATTACCATTCACAAAAGTAATTGTAATTCTATCCAGGCTCATATCAGACAACAGGGGTTTGAGAAAATATATATTTACTCCAAAATTCCGAAAAAAATTGTCTCTGAGATGACAGTTTTCAATCCTTAGAGGTTATTCATCAAGTAAATCGTCAGCAGAAAGTGGGTTGCGGTGAGTTATTGAATATCATCATCAATGGGAAGTTCAGTTGCTCCCGAACCCCTAAACTGAATGATTTACTTTATAAATATTCTCTGATAGCAATCAACAGGACGCAATGTCACGAGACTTCAACCAAGGGAAAATCATAACTGATGATTGATAGCTGGTTGAGAATCTATACCTTTGCGTAAATTCTGTAATTATTAAGGTATATTCTCAATATGCTTACTCTGTTGCAAGCATTTGTTCACAGAGACTATCATTTGTGTGTTAAATCTTCTTGGGAGAAGTGATTATGCCGCTCTACACATCTAATTCTCTAAAAGCGGAGCTGAATTCTAAGGGTTGGCGCTTAACTCCGCAGCGAGAAACTATTTTGCAAGTGTTTCAGAATCTCCCTAGGGGAAATCACCTCAGCGCGGAAGAACTTTACGAAATGTTGCAGAAACGTGGTGAGGCAATTAGCCTGTCTACGATTTATAGAACGGTGAAGCTGATGACACGGATGGGTATTCTGCGAGAGTTGGAATTGGCAGAAGGGCATAAACACTATGAGTTAAATACAGCTTCTCCCCATCATCACCATCACTTAGTCTGCATTCAATGTAACCAGACAATTGAATTTGAGAATGATTCCATCTTAAAGCTTGCACTGAAGCAGGTGGAGAAAGCTGGTTTACAGATGATTGATTGTCAATTGACTATTTACACGATTTGTCCAGAAGCTTTACGCTTGGGGTGGCCCGCATCGGTGAGTAGTGATTGGGTTTGCTCACGAGCAGTGGCAAAATTTGATTCCCACGACGAAGAAATGTAGCATCAGTGTTTTGTTGATTTTGTAGACGCAAAACAGCTTCCCCTTGGTTATGGTTGCTTTATTTCCGCCGTGCTGTAGATTATGGGTGAATGGGTTTGGAGATTTTGGATTGATTTTGCTGATGCTGGGGCAATCCAAAATCTATTCCATCCCATAAACCTATGGTGCTAGTCTGGCTTTACCCAAACGATTGGTTTTGTACCATTGGGCGATCGCCGGTGTCCATGCTTCAAAATGAGGTAACATCAAATCGCAAAGCTTCTGAATTTCTAATTGGGCATCTTTTTTATGCCTCAAATCCAAAAAATGCATCAGCGATCGCAAATTTAAACTGATAATAAAATGCTGCCGATAGTCAAAGGGAACTTTTCCCCTAGCGTGCTCCTCTGACATTCCCCTTTCAAAATCAGCTTTGTAGCGCTTTGTCGCCTCTAAACACCATTCCAAATCCTCCTGTCTTTGCTCTGGGGAATAGTAATATTTCTTACCTTGTCTATCACTGTAATATCCGACAGGACGCAGATATACCACATCTTCTACGTTTTTTCTGCCCTCGGCAACTAGGATGAATTGATTACCAGTATACCGAAAAGATTGTACATCAAAGGAGACTCCCACCCTGTGAGTTCGTGCTTGCTGCATGACGCTATGGGGAAAATATCCACAGTTAAATACAATTTGTGGGTGTTCTAAGGGTCCATAGTGTCCCCTTTCCCCTGCTAGCAAGCGCTTAACGATAATTTCCCCACAGTTCGACTCCGAGGGGAAAGAATCACGTTCATCGTAGACAAAAGCATCAGTATAGTCTTGGTGCATTGCTGCATAAACTACCTGTTGCGGATTGGGAGTTTGGGCGATTACTTCAACGCGAAACTTGTCCATTGGTGTCAGAAAAAGGGTTTTTCGGCATTTTTAATTGTATGGTCTGAGGTGACTTTATTGAAGATTGTCAGTTTTCGGATAGTTTCAGGATATTTATGAGACTGCTAAAACACCGCCATTCCAGCTTTATCACGTTTTTTATCAACTTCCTTTACATAATTTAATAAAGGTGTTACATTTATTTACATAAGAGACGTGATTAGGAAAGACCCATGAATACAACTGCAAAGGCTTCTATCAAAGGTGCAATCATTGACGAGCAAGGCAAGATGAACAATTTTGCCATTGAGCCCAAGGTATATGTGGATGCTCAAGGCGATCGCACAGGTTTCACACCCTACGCAGAACTCCTGAATGGTCGTCTCGCAATGATTGGTTTTATCTCTTTAATTGCCTTAGAAGTCTTTACTGGACATGGTGTATTTGGCTTATTAACCAGCCTGTAAAAATTTATAAATAACTGTACAAATATCGGTCATATATCCACTCACTCTGAAGGGGTTGTGAATTTATTCACAACCCTTTTTGTTTGTTATGGATTTAGGAAAAGATGTTTTCTGTCAACTGTAATTAATTAACTACAAATAAAATCAGCACGTACCCAACCACGGTTTCTGTTATGGCGAACATACCACCAAGTGTAACCATCTCGACCTTCAGCACGAGAAAGTAACAGGACATTATCTCCATTACGAATTTCTTTGATTTTGGCAAAACTTTGTCCAGGTCCAATCCGCAGAGATAAACGACCATTAAATTCACGGGTGCAGACATAACCATTACCAGCTCTAGCCACAAGCATATCTTGGGTAGAAATTTGTGGGGTAACTTGAGCATTTACAGGTAAAGCCGCAGCCACAATTAAAGCACCAGCCATGAATGTTTTCAACATAATTTCAGACTCCTTGTTTTAGTAATTAATGAGTAAATGAGAAAAATATTTGAATAGCTATTGTCAAAAATTAGAGAATTTTCACTTGCAGATACTGGGGATGATATTGGCGAACATAATTCAAGACTTGATCCAATTCTTGTTTATTTCTCAGTCCAATACATCCCGATGTCCCATCTTCGCCATTTTTCTTTTCAAAGGAAGGGTCATAATGAATACCCAATGCAGAGCGACCTGTACGGAATGTGGGGTGGATTGCTAGGAAGCGATCGCCCACCTCTGGCTCAACACCAGCAGTAATTCCCTTCGCAACTGTGTATTTACCATCAGGTAAGGGTGCTTTTGTGCCACCCCGATGACGGTTTTTACTTTGAGTATCCGCACGACCACTGACCGTGAGATAGGTTCCTACTAACTGCCCATTGGCATATAAACTCAATTTATAAAGGGGATTACCGACAGCATTTGTACATTTTGTGGGACTCAAAGTCATATAACTTCTGGAAGTTGCAGAGTTATAGCTTTGCCGAGACGTTTTGCCCGCTTTATTTTGAGGAACAGACTGCCGAATTGGAGAAACATGATTTTGTTCCAAGGAATTGGCAATTTGTTGACAATCAATGTTAGAGTTAGTTGGATTAGGTTGTAAAGAATTAGCATGAGCCGTACAACCAGCAAACATCAGCAGGCTCAGAGAAACTAATGATAGTCTCAAGAACATAAGAAATGTATCCTAAATTTTCAAAAATATTTACTTGCAGTAATAGATGTATGACCTATTAGCGTGCAGGCTATTTTGAGAACATTCCTCAAATAACGCAGATTTGAGAATTGATTTCGACACCCCTAAGATTTCTCTTTTCTGCCTGCTGAATAACGCTGTTTGTCTTAGCTATTCCTTAGCTACAGAAAGCATGGAATGATTTCCAGAAAAGTCCTAAAATTTTTCAGCTAGGCGATGCAATTCAGATTATTAGCCCTTATTTCCAGGAGGTATTATGGTATTAACATCATCAACGATGTTGGCTTTAGGAACCCCAGCACCAGATTTTCATTTGCCAGAGGTAGTGTCTGGAAAGATAATTTCCCCAGGCAGCTTTACTAACAAAAAAGCTTTATTAGTGATGTTTATTTGTCAGCACTGCCCATTTGTGAAACATATTAAAGTCGAATTATCAAAATTAGGGACAGACTATGCTGGTAGTGATTTAGGAATTGTGGCAATCAGTTCTAATGATGCAGAAAAATACCCTAGTGATTCCCCAGAATCATTAAAAGCGATGGTACTAGAACTAGATTTACAATATCCCCTCTGTTACGACGAAACCCAGGAAGTCGCAAAGGCATATACAGCCGCTTGTACACCGGATTTTTTCTTATTTGATAGGGCAGGAAAATTAGTTTATCGTGGGCAATTAGATGATAGTCGCCCTAGTAATGGTTTACCAGTGACTGGTGCAGATTTACGAGCCGCAATTACGGCAGTGTTGACAGATATCCCTGTATCGCCCGAACAAAAACCAAGTATTGGTTGCAATATTAAATGGAAACCGGGGAATGAGGCAAATTATTTCGGGTAAGTAAGTAATAGGGAATAGCAATATTGTGATACTAAGTTGCTCCCCAAGTTATAGTAGTATCCGTGATTGCGACGGTCGGGTAGTAATCTCATCATCCGGAAAATGCTACGACAGAGCGCAACTTGGTATAACTTTGGGATGTTACCTGGGGCAAAATAGAACAGGAAATAAACTGTGTCAGTCCCGTTTTCCCTATTACCTATTACCTATTCCCTAATTCCTAATTTCCAAATTTAAAATGTAACTTCCTAATTGTACTTTTTCTGCCCAGAGTTCATATTCCAAGCGTAAATGTTCTGGTAGGGGATGTCCTGTGAGGGTGAGACTACGGGTAAAGTTGCGCAAACGGATGGGTTGATTGGGTTGTATGGACTCTGCTGGTAGCCAGTAACGACTAATACCATATACCCCTTGTTCCCAAAAATGGCGGTAGCTTAATTGACTATTACCTTGCATAGTCATAATCACGCGGTAAGGTGAGATTTCTAACCAGAGAACTCTCGGACTATTGGGAGAAGTGGTAACTGTATTTTTTTTGTCTTGGGTTGTATCTTTAACAGTCTCTTTTGTAGTGTCTTTAACTGGGGGAGCAGTTAATAGAAGATGAAAGCGATCGCGGTCTTTTTGATAGAGTGTAGCAGCAGTTTCTACCACAGACCAAACAGGTAAGTCTGTGGAAATCAAAGATAAGCACACGGGCTTGCGGTGGTGTGTCAGCATGGGAGCGATAATAGCAAAGAGCAATGGAAGCAAACAATGTTCAAACCTGGGGATCAAGCCTAGACTTCTGGTGAAGGTGAGAGAACAGCTTCAGGGTGAAAAGGATTAAAAGCCTTACTCTGTCAGCTTTCCCCTGCAACACTTTCACAAAAGTATATTTTTGCCAGCAGTCTAGTAAATTAGGCAAAGCCTTTGTGTGAGAAAATAAGGTTGATCTTAACTGAACCTGCCGATTAGGGTTGTTGACGAATCGAAGCATAATACCATTTTGGATTGGAGCTTTGAGATGTGGATGGGGGAATATCTACATCTGGCGTTTTTTTCATCTATCGCCATCATTGAGCCACTTGGTATCACTTGGTAGAAGCGAAAAGTATCAGACTTAAAACTTTTCCCGAAAAATATGACTTGGGATTTTGGACGGATAGCTAGGGAAAAAGTGTGATGGTGCTGTGAGTTGATAATGGCTGATTGTCAAAGATGGGTAAAGGGAAATCAGAAAGAAGCACCAATTTGCATCATGAATTGGACAGATTGATTGACATAACTCTTATCCAGTAAGGGATTTTCAATCTCAAATATCAGTTCTCAAATCCAAAATGGTATACCTTCTCAGCACACGGCACTGTTTCAGTGAGACTAAACCATCTAAAATCTAAAATCGCTAGTCAAATGTCAGTTTATCCTAATGTCGTCTTCTATTATCACTGTCGAAACTAAAGAAAATTCTTCGCAAAACTTAATTATTCAGCCAGCAAGCGGGGGAATCTCCTTGGGTGGTAGAATTCGGGTTCCAGGAGATAAATCTATTTCTCATCGTGCCTTGATGTTAGGGGCGATCGCACAGGGAGAAACCCAGATTCAGGGTTTACTTCTAGGGGAAGATCCCCGCAGTACCGCCGCTTGTTTTCAAGCCATGGGGGCAGAGATTTCGCCCTTAAATAGCGAGTTAGTCACCGTCAAGGGTATCGGTTTAGGCAATCTCCAAGAACCGTTAGAGGTGTTAAATGCGGGTAATTCTGGAACCACCCTGCGGTTAATGTTGGGACTTTTAGCATCCCACAGAGGTAAATTTTTTACCGTGACTGGGGATGATTCCCTGCGATCGCGTCCGATGTCTCGTGTTGTTAAACCCTTGCAACAAATGGGAGCAGCAATTTGGGGACGCAAAGGAAATTCCCTTGCACCCTTGGCAGTTCAAGGGCAATCCTTAAAGCCGATTCACTACCATTCACCCATTGCCTCTGCTCAGGTAAAATCCTGTATTTTGCTAGCAGGTTTACTGACTGAGGGGAAAACGACAGTCACCGAACCGGCTTTGTCACGGGATCATAGTGAACGGATGTTAAAGGCATTTGGGGCAAATCTGACGGTTGATCCCGATACCCACAGCGTCACTGTTCAGGGTTCTGCCCAGTTGCAGGGACAAAATGTCATAGTTCCTGGTGACATTAGTTCTGCTGCCTTCTGGCTGATTGCCGGGGCAATTGTACCTGGTTCTGAGTTGGTGGTGGAGAATGTGGGGGTGAACCCGACTCGCACGGGGATTTTAGAAGCTTTGGCAATGATGGGTGCAGATATCCACCGGGAAAATGAGCGGGAAGTTGCCGGGGAACCAGTGGCAGATTTACGGGTGCGTCACAGTTCCCTGAAAAGTTGTACCATTGCTGGCGATATAATTCCGCGTTTAATCGACGAAATCCCGATTTTGGCAGTTGCTGCCGTATTTGCCGAGGGCACAACTGTGATTAAAGATGCGGAGGAATTGCGAGTCAAGGAGAGCGATCGCATTGCTGTGATGGCACAACAATTGAATAAAATGGGCGCCCAAGTGACTGAGTTACCCGACGGGATGGAAATCACTGGTGGGACTCCCTTAGTGGGAACCGAGGTAGATAGTTATACAGACCATCGCATTGCTATGAGTCTGGCGATCGCCTCTTTAGTTACCCAAGGTAAAACCACCATCCAACGTGCGGAAGCTGCAAGTATTTCCTACCCCAATTTTGTGAAAACCTTAGAAACTGTTTGTCATCAGGGGTAATAGGGATTTTCTGGGGATTGGATAGCAATTGCCAGATAGGTAAGGATGGGGAATCATCATTAAATATTTACACTCGAAGTTGCCAATCTATCCCCTATTCCCTGTTATATATTGGGGATTATTTACCCTTGTTCAAGGAACAATTCTCAATTTATTTTCCCTAATTCTTTTCTTCCGTAAAATTATCAACAACCGTGATTCTACGGAAAAGGCGAAAAATACCAGTACAAGTAAAATTTATTTATCAGTAAAATTTCTCTGGGAAGAAGCGAAGCGACAAAGTTAAATTTATTTTTGTTCCATGGTGTTTTAAAGATTTGAATAATTTTTAGCACCAAAAGCTTAATTTCTGCTCAGATTTCATTCACAATTCTCATTTTTAACAATAGCTCCCTTTTGCATCAAGGTTGAGCAGTTTTTTCGCGTTTGCATCTACCAAAACAAAAATGAATAATCAATCACCTATGTATCAAACTATTAAAGCGCAATCAGAATTGAGTGTCAAAAAAATCGTCGATAAAATTCTAATATCCGGCAAATTAAGTCGCCAAGACCATTCCTTGCTGACTGCAATTGTCTTTAATAACGGCGAGATTAAGGATAACGAACGTCGGCAAATTAATCGTATATTTGACCGAATTCAAGCGGGGCAACTGAAATTAGTCGATTGGTAGTCCATATATATGTTCCTATGAATAAGGATTCCATTAGAAAAATTATCTTCAAGACTTTGAGGATACTTCAGATTGAAGAATATAAATACCCATATATTTATGAAAAGCTCAAGTCTAAGTTTAATATTTTTCTTGATAATCAAAATCCCAAATTGTATGACATTGTATTCGTAATTCACGATGCAAAGGGCTGGATTTTGGAAGGTATATGTAAAGAAATAGTCAAATATTACTCCGGTAAATGGTATTTTGCATACTCCTTAGATAATTTACCTCCAGCTAAAGCATACTTCTTTGCTCACTATGCTTTTTTTTCAATAGCTTTGAAAAGAAATCCGATTCTGTGGCGAAGTAAAAATTTTGTTTGGTACACTCATCCAAAAGACATAGGTAGAGAACATGAAGAACTGATTTATACATTCAACCAAGCTACAAAGATTATATCAACTTGCTCGGAATATGTGAAACTACTCCAAACCCAAGGAGTTAAACCAGAGAAAATCACCTATGTTTTAGGTGGTGCAGACCCAGAAATTTTTCAGTATCATGAGCGTTGTCATGGTGTTGTTGGCTTCTGCTCATCATATTACCCTAGAAAATCTCCCGATTTGATGTTTAATATTATCAAATCAATGCCGCATCGCAAGTTTATTCTACTCGGAAGAGACTGGGAGAAATATGAAAACTTTGCAGAATTAATTGCTTTGCAAAACCTGGTATATGTTGAAGCTCCCTACAGTGACTATCCGCAATATTATGCTCAAATGGATGTTTTTGTTTCTACTTCTAAACTAGAAGGTGGTCCCATACCTTTGATAGAAGCAATGATGTGTAATATAGTACCAGTTGCCAGCAGAACAGGATTTGCTCCTGATGTCATTGTTCATGGTAGCAATGGATTTATTTTTGATATTGATAGTGACTGTGAAACAGTATGTCAATTAATTGAGGAAGCGTTTAACCTCAAAAATAATATTAGAGATACCGTATATCATTTGAGTTGGGAAAATTTTTCGTTAAATATACAGTCGCTATTAAATAATCATTAATCTAATATGAGTAGTCAAAACAAAAAAGGTTTTATTACAATTTTAACAGGACTTTATTCCTTCCAAGATTGTGTGCATTTTCTGGCTGCGGTACGCAAGTTTCACCAAGAACCGATTATTATCTTAGTAGATAAAGTTCCCAAATACCTCTATCCCTTACTCCAGGTTTTTCCAAATGTTATTATTAAGCCGGCACCAGCAAATGAAAATCCTGTGTTATCATCGCGTTTGGCAAAGCTGGCTCTATATGAACTATCTGATTTTGATAAAACGATTTATTTAGATTCTGATATTTGTTTACTAGCTGATATTAATGATGTTTTTGATAGTTTGGATGAATATGATTTCTTATTAACAGAAGATGTTCAACCCCATATTATCAAAGCCACAAATCTCCTCCGAGGAAAACAAGAAGATACCCTATCCCAAGTTTTACCAACTCTGCAATCTGTAGGGTTGCCCTTAAAGGCAGAGAGTATTCAATATAATGGCGGATTTATGGCTTTTAAGAAAACTGCCACCACTGCCATTTTCTTTGATAAATTTAAATATTATTTTGAGATAGTTAGGCAACATCAAGACAAATTATTGTTGAAGGATCAGGGTGCTTTTGCTTCTGCGATCGCCACCGTACAACCGAAGATGAAAATTTTACCTCCTACTTACAACTATCTCAGTAAGTGGCAGAATGCCTATGAAAATCTTCAAGATCCCATCAAGGTACTACACTGTACCTACCCCTACCGCCCCCAATACGCTAAAAATATTACACGTTCATTGTATACCAGGGTGTTTGATCGATGTGCCCAAGTATTTTTACCCAACCAAGTTAAAAATCCTTGGCGTATAAAATAGTTAAGTTAATCTCCATCAACCACCGTGAGAAAAATTTCTAAGGTATCTATATTAGTAAGTGACTTTGCTAGTGCAGGTTTATTACGGGCATATCTATTAGGTAAAGCTTTAAAATCTTTAGGGTATGAGGTGCAATTAGTTGGGTTTTTATTCGGTAAAAGTTTTTATCGAGAAATCCCCACAGCTGATTTTTCTATTTTTTATTTGCCTGGTGATACCTATCCTCAAATCTTCCGCAAAGTTCCCCAACTCCTCAGACACATTGAGGGCGATATTATTTACGCAATTAAACCACTGGCATCTAGTTTTGGTATTGCCTTACTAAAAAAAATTAATAGTCACATTCCTGTGATTCTAGATATAGATGATTGGGAAATGAGTTGGCATGGTGGCGACAATTGGCGTTATCAACCAACAGCCAAGGAATTAGTTAGAGATATTTTTAAAAAACATGGGGCACTGCGATATCCTAACCATCCTTTATATTTAAAATGGATGGAAAAATTATTACCCCAAGCAGATGCAATTACCGTACATACTAGCTTTTTGCAGCAGCGTTTTGGGGGAGTATCCGTTCCTAATGGCAAAGATACTGATTTATTTGACCCTAGTAAATATGATGCAGAGGCTAGTCGGCAACGCTATGGACTATCAGCATACCGCATTTTAATGTTTCCTGGTGCCCCTAGACCCTATAAAGGTTTAGAAGATATTCTGGCAGCGATCGCCACAATTAATCAACCAGATTTAAAACTAGTAATTGTTGGCGGTAGCCCCTATGATGACTATGATCAACAACTACAAGCAAAATGGGGAAATTGGTTAATTAAACTGCCCAAATACCCTGCCCATGAAATGCCAGAAATTGTCGCCGCAGCTCATATAATTGTCGTTCCCCAAAGAGATACAAAAGAAACTCGCGCTCAATTTCCTCTGAAGTTAACAGATGGAATGGCTATGGCAAAACCGATATTAACGACTCAGGTGGGAGATATTCCTGATATTTTAGGTGATACTGGGTATTTAGTAGAATCTGGTTCCTCTACACAAATGGCAGAAAAGATTCAATGGATATTTGCGAATTTAGAATCTGCCCAAAAACAAGGGGAAAAAGCCAGAATTAGATGCATTGAAAAATATAGTATTCAAGCCATGGCTCATAACTTACAATCGGTGATACATCAAGTTTCTGCGGCTCCCAGGTGATATTGCAAGCAATCATCAATTAAACCCAGTTAACACATAGATGCATCAAGAAAATTATAGATAACAGTATTTCTGTATTTATACTGAGATGTAAAATCTCTCCATGAAATAGAGTAATACTATGGATATAGGAATGACAAGATGACTTGATGAATAAATTTTCAATGAGAATATTTAAAATACTTATATGATTTTCAACTCTGTTCCTATAGATGACAGTGAATTAATATTTTATTCTGTACAAATTTTGCGATGTCTACTATCAATTTATTATTCAAATTCGCCAAACCCTATCCTGGTTTAGTTATCTCCACAATTATTCTGGGATTTTCTGGCGCTTTATTTAACGGGATTGGTACAACTTTAATTGTGCCTGTGATTCTGAAGATTGTGGGGCAACAAGTTGATTTATCAAATGCTCCATCCATCCTCAAAGCCATACTCATACCCTTTGACAACCTTCCAGAAAATTATCGCTTAATTTGCATGGCAGGGTCAATTATTTTCATGATTGCCCTGAAAAATTTAGCTAACTATATAGGTACTCTGACTTCCAGTACTCTCAGTCGGAAATTAACCTCTGATATGCGAGAATCGGGGGTAAAACTTTTACTAGAAGTTGACTTAGATTATTATGCAAAAACAAAGGTTGGTGACTTAATCAACCGTTTAGGTGGGGAACTTGGACGTGCTGCTAGTGCCATTGGTGGGGCAATTAAATTAGTCATTGTTGGGATTACTATCCTCGTATTTATCGGGTTATTAATCTCGATTTCTTGGCAATTGACTATAGCCGCCACCTTCTTATTATCTTTGGTGACTTTAGTCAATCAAAAAATGATTAATGCTTCCAAAGTTTATGGCAAAATCCTCAGCGAAATGTCCAAAGCTTACTCAGTAAGAATTTTGGAAATCCTCAGTGGGATGCGATTAGTCAGAGCAACTGGCAATGAAGTTAGAGAATTTCAAAAAATTAGAAAATTAATCCGGGATCGGGAAAAAGCCGATTTTAAATCCCAGATGAATTCTGAGGCGATCGCCCCCGTGAGCGAAGTATTAGGGATTACAGCTTTACTATTGGTTGTCTTTCTGAGTAAAACTCTGTTTGCCTCCCAGATAGCTTCCCTTTCTACGGTAATGCTGACATATTTGTTAGTTTTACTGAGGGTATTACCTCTAATTTCTCAACTCAACGCTATCCGCAACAGCTTTGCCAGCACATCCAGCAGTGTTGATATTGCTGTCGATTTTTTAAGCCGTGACAATAAACCTTTCATGGCTATGGGTAATAATACTTTTAAAGGTATAAGTAAAGGTATCCATTTTAACCACATTTCCTTTGCTTACCCAGGTCATGAAAAGATGGTACTCAAGGATGTGGATTTATTTTTACCTAAAGGTACAACCCTGGCTTTAGTTGGGGGTTCTGGTGCAGGTAAATCGACTTTGGCTGACTTATTACCGAGATTTTACGATCCAGTCTCTGGGAAAATTCTCATTGATGATGTGAATCTGTGCGATTTTGAAGTGGCATCTCTGCGAAAAGCCATGGGAATCGTCAGTCAAGATACTTTTTTGTTTAATGATACAGTCCGTAATAATATAGCTTACGCCTATCCCGAAGCCACGGAAGAGGAAGTCATCCTGGCGACTAAGCAAGCAAATGCCTACGAGTTTATCTGCAAATTACCCCAGGGTTTTGATACCTTAATTGGCGATCGCGGTGTCATGTTGTCAGGGGGGCAAAGACAAAGATTGGCGATCGCCAGAGCGTTACTACAAAATCCGGAAATCCTCATCCTTGATGAAGCCACAAGCGCCCTAGATACGGTTTCTGAGCGTTTAGTACAGGCGGCAATTGATGATTTAAGCCGCGATCGTACCACCGTAGTGATTGCCCACCGTCTCTCCACGGTACAAAATGCTGACCAAATTGCCGTTCTTGATCAGGGAAGAGTTGTAGAAGTTGGCACTCACGACGAATTACTACCTAAAGGTGGTTACTACTCCCGTCTCCACGCCATGCAATTTGGCAAGAAAGACACCAGCCAAGCCAATCGCCAACAAGGTTTGGTTCGCATCTCCCACGAAATTCGTACCCGTTTAAACTCTACCATCGGCTTCTTACTATTGCTCAATGATGACATGGCAGATAGCCCCCAAGAACGTCAAGAATTAATTGCTGAAGCCAATAAATCAGCCGCCAAAATTCTCAATACCATTGATGTTTTGGATGATGTTATCAACTTGCAAAAACAAATGCAACCTCTCGCAGAAGATGGTAACAATGAATCAAACAGAGATAATTCTCACTATCAAAAGATTACCAATGAATTTCGCAATGATATCAACAACATTGTGAATTTCCTCAGTTTAATTGCCGACGATGGAGTTGACAATCAAGAATCGGAACGTAGTTTTATTCAACAAGCTTTCCAATCGGCAATGCATGTCTTTAACCACCTAGAAACCTTTGAAGATACTATTCAGATGGCGAATTATGAAAAATAAATCTTCCAGGAACAATTATATATTTTTCATCAATGAAGAAATACCTCAACCAAAAGCTCATTTAGTTCAGTCTACTAATGCCGCCAATGGAGCTGCTAATTTAGGCTATACCACAGTTCTCACCTATCCAGAGAAAGGACGAGAAACTCTCAAACCCATTAACTTTATCCGTCCCTTTCATCCCCAGAAAGCGCCAGAAAAGCTGATTAAATATTACAATCTCCATGATAAACTTCAGGTTGCGCCCCTAGCAATGCCCTGGCCTATTGACTATTTTCCTAGCAAATTTACCAACTCCAATACCATCGCCACAAAATACTATTTCCCCTTCCATATGCTCGGCAAAACTAAACTAGTGCATAGCCGTGACTGGAATTTTATCAAAGCTGCAATTAAAAATGGCATTGCCGCCATTTATGAACACCATCACCACGAAGATAAGCAATTTGAACCGGAAATAGTTAATAATCCCCTATTACAAATAACTGTCACCGTCGCTGATACCATCCGCGAAACCATGATTCAACATGGAATGCCCCCAGAAAAAGTGATTAAACTCCATAATGGGTTTAACCGTTTGTTCATGGATAGGCATCCCCAACAAGCCCAAGAATGGCGAGCCAAGTTATTAAAAAATGGTCGAGAAAAGCTAGTAGTTTACGCTGGGGCACTACAACAATTTAAGGGAATTGATATCTTATTAGATGTAGCTTTAACCATGCCTCAAGTACAATTTGTCTGCGCTGGAGGCAATGAAATGGAAGTGAATCATTATCAAAAATTAGCCCAAGAAAAACAAGTTGATAACATGACTTTCTTGGGTTACGTTTTACATGATGGTTTACCATCCTTACTACAAGCGGCTGATATTTTAGCCCATCCCCATTGTTCTGGGCAAGCAGCAACCTTTACATCCCCTCTAAAACTGTTTGATTACTTTGCCTCTGGTACACCCATCATTGCCACAGAAATTCCCTCCTTACGAGAATTCCAAAATACCCCGGCGATCGCCGCTTGGTGTCAACCAGATAACCCCCAAGAATTTGCCACCGCTCTCGCACAAGTTCTCACCACCCATCCCCGCAAAAATGAAGGTTATTCAGAAAGTGTAGAATTTGTCAAGCAATTTTCTTGGGAAACCCGCGCTAGTAAGATTCTGACTTACGTTGATCAAAAATGGCATCCAGAATTGGCAGCTTAAACCTGAGAAGAAAGCATCAGATAAAACCTGATTCATCTCATGCTTTATTGTCTCAAAATCATTAATTATTCCGGCAAAAACAGTTAATTTATCTCATTTTTCATCATCTACTAGCAATTATTATCACAATTTCAAATACTCACAAATCAATTATATGACTCTAAAAAATATTGGTATGATTAGCAGCTACAGTGGACTCGATAAGCGAGCCGATTGGCTGTGGCAACAAACACCCCATGCATTCGGAACCTGGAAAAATATCCGCATACAAGCATTGGCAGAAAAACCAGATTTTCTGTTAATGTATCAATTTGATTTTCCCCAACCCACACCACCCAAATCCTTTTTAGAAAAACTCAAAAATCGCAACCAACCACCTGAAGTAGATATAAAAAGTCGGTTTAAAAATGTCCCCAAAGAACGAATTATTTATCTCTTAAGAGAACCCCCCCTAGAAGAAATTGTGGGAATTAATCAATATAATTATCAACAAGCTCAAAATTATTGTGGTTATATATCAGGTCCCGATGATTTAGCACCAACTCCCGATTATATGCCTGCTATTTGGTATCATTCAAATACATTTCGTGATTTGGACGAGATGCCAGCACCCGAAAAAAATGCTCCTTGTTCTTGGATTACATCAGGGATTAGTAGAACTGCAAATCATCGTCAACGTTTAGACTTTTTACAATCCCTACAATCTACGGGGATGAAATTTGATTTATATGGACGTGGTTTACCCAATTGGGCACAAAAAACCGGAGAATTAAGTAATAAATGGTATGGAATGGCTCCCTATTATTACAATCTGGCAATTGAAAATTATGCTGATAATAATTGGTATGTGAGTGAAAAGCTTTGGGACTCTCTCCTCGCTTGGTGTTTACCAATTTATTATGGTGGCTCTGCGGCAGATAAATTATTACCTTCCGGCAGTTTTTTGCGTTTGCCAAGTTTAGATGAAAAAGGGATTGCCTACATTCAAGAAGTTACCTCAACCCCCGATGCTTGGTATGCTGCCAAGTCCGCGATCGCCGAAGCTAGACAAATTATCTTACATGAATTAAATCTCCTCAATTGGCTAGATAAATATACTTCCCAATTTTCTTAATTTACCCCACCTTGACTAAATTTATGGATGGTATTTGTACCCTTGGCAATGATTATGTCTATGACCAATTAGTTGCCCTTCTTAACAGTATTGATGCAATTTTGGGAAAAGATATACCTGTTTGTATCTACCCCTTTGACGAGAAACTAGACTTAATTCGTGCCGAAATTGCTAACCGCCCCAATGTGCAGATTTTTGATGATCAAGCATCAATTCAACGCTGGGATGAATTCATGGTGGAAGCAAGTCCCGCAAGTTTAAATCGTGAGAAATATCGCATCTATGGTGGACACCGCAGATTTTGTGCATTCGATGGTCCCTTTGATAGGTTTATCTATCTCGATGCAGATACCTTAGTGATGAATTCCCTCGCGGATGTCTTTGCCAAATTAGACGAATATGATTGTGTCGTCTATGATTTTCAGCATTTATATCCAGATAAGGTTTATAACGTTAATTCCGAGAAATTATTTTCTGTTTTCCCCTCGGAATTAATCAGTAAACAAATATTTTGCTCTGGCTTTTATGCATCGAAAAAAGGACTATTTCCCCCGGAAAAAATTCAAGAATTAGTCAGTTATTTAAGGGCAGGTGAAAGAGAAATTCTCTATTCTACAGGTGATCAGCCAGTTGTAAACTACATGTTCATGCGACTGGGAACCGAAATTTATAATTTCGCCCATCACTTGCCAGAAAATATGCGGACAGGGTGTAGCGTGACTTCTAAACATTTTGTCGAGCGAGATAACATCCTTTTTGATAAGGGTAATCGTCTCACCTATTTACACTATATCGGTGTACCTCCCAATATCAATCAAGCCGTTTGTCGTGGGGAAAATATTGAGTTTCCCTATCGGGATTTATTCTTACATTATCGTTATCTACACGAACCAGAAAAACGTCCCGTATTTACCACACCACCCAAACCCTATGATGCTCCTTTACCTAATCGTTGGCAAAGAGCAATGCAAAAAATCAAAGTACTCATGAAAGGATAAATAAATTATGACACGGGGAATTTATATTGTTGCCAACGACCGAGTTTTAGAAAATGCTGTTGCTCTCCTCAATAGTATCCGTCTTTATGACCCAGAAGTGCTAATTTATATGATTCCTTTCAATGAGGAATATCAGCAATTAGCGGATATTATTTGTAATGTTCATAATGTCAAAATCTTTCCCGATTTAAACTTACTTAACCAATTTACTCAGAAAATTGCAGAAATATTTCCACCGGATTTTCTCGCTTTACCAAACAAAATGCGAAAGTTAGCTGTTTGGTTTGGTCCCCTGGATGAGTTTCTCTATATTGATACGGATATTATCGTTTTTGAAAAAATTGCTGAGAACTTAAATTTACTCTCACAATTTGATTTTCTCTGCTGTGATTTCCACTACAAGAGTGAAGGGTTACGCAATGTGTTTTCTCCCTTGGTAGCAGAAGAAAATATCTTCACTACAGAGCAACTAGCAGATGTATTTAATAGTGGTTTTTGGGCATCTCGTAAGGGAATTATTTCCATGGAAAAGATGGAAGAAATCCTCAGAGAATGCGCTACCCACAGAGAATATTTTGATTTTACCTCTGGAGTTACAGACCAACCGATTTTAAATTACTTGGTGCTGAAATCATTTGCCAGAAGATGCAATTTAGTCAAACTTCCGGGACAGGATATTGGTAGTTGGGGAGGTTCTTCCCATTTTCAAGAGAAAGACTACATTCTTTATGATAGCGATCGCCGTTTAAAATATCTCCATTGGGCAGGTACTCCCCTCAAAGGTGGTGCGTACTGGAAATTGTGGCAACACTATCGCTATCTCCATGAAGGTAAACCAACTTTATGGAAAAAATTACTACTACGTCGCTAAAATCTGCATTTTTACCCAATTTACAGGAGATAAAACCATGACAATAAATGGTATTTACACCCTTGCCAATGATATTGTCTATGACCAACTAGTCGCTTTACTCAATAGCATCGAAGTCAATGCAGGTAGGTCAATTCCTATTTGTATTATCCCCTATGATCAGCGTTTAGATAAAGTTAAAGCCGAAATTTCCCAAAGACCAAATGTCAGCCTCTTTACAGATAGTGAATCTTTAACTTATTGGGATAATTTTGCGGCTCAGGTGTGGAAAAATTATCCCAGGGCGCAAAAGACTTGGCGAGTGTGGGGTTTTCCGGAATTATACCGCGTACCTATGCATCGCAAACTTTGTGCATTAGATGGTCAATTTGATAACTTTATCTACTTCGATGCTGATACCTTGTTAATGGGTGAGGTAGATTATATTTTTGAAAAATTAAATAACTATGATTGGGTAACGAATGATTTTCAATATAAATCGGATATCAAATATATTTTTGATGGCAAAACAGAACTTTTAAAACAAACTTTTCCCCAGCAAGATATTCAATCTCAACTATTTTGTGCTGGTTGGTTTGGGACAAAAAAACAAGTTTTTAGCCGAGATTGGTTAGCAACTATTTTAGAAAAGCTTAATGCAGGTGAAGCTGATGTGATGGCATTAGGAGGTCCTGACCAATCGTTATTTAATTACTTGGTGCTGTGCAGTCAAATTAAGTACTATAATTTTGCCTATGAGCAACCAGAAGCAACTCCCGGTAGTCATTGGTCTTCTAATTTTGAAGTTATCGACCAAATACTTTATGACCAAGGCAGAAGATTGACCTATATCCACTATATGAGTGTAGGTGCATACGCATTTACGAAACTTTCTGCTGGTGAAGATGTGGATATTGCCTATCGAGATGTTTTCTTGCATTACCGCTTTCTCAAATCACCGGAATTAAAACCACAAACTTTGACTCGTCCCACCGTATTTGACCAGTGGCAAGAATCAACCCATCGCTTCTTTCGGCAGAAAGTTGGTAATTTGAAACTCAATTATCGCAATTTTAAAGATAGAATTGCAGAGAAAAAATAAATTTTATAATCACAAATATTTATACCCGACTATCAAAAAGTACTTTATTTTTAACAGTCGGGTATATTTTTATTGATAACTGATTTACTTAACTCATAGAGTCTAAATCAAGGGATTGCATTCCTCTGGCTCCCGCATAGGTGAGCATACTTCCTAACTGAAACCAGACTAATGCACAGGTTAATAAACTCAGGGGAATACCAACTGCACAAGCGAGAAAATTGGGAAACCCAAAAACAGCTAAACCAGAACAAAGGAACAAATTCACCCCAAGGGTGATGCCAAGAAATGGGAATAATAGCTGTTGGCTAGATAAACGAGAGCCAGAATTTGCTCCCCCTTCTTTACGCCATTTGATCACAATCGTTTTTAAGGTCCCTGAGAGAGCTGCACCAGAGGTAACAGCCATAAATAAGCCAATAAATATGAGCAGGTAAGGGGGTTGGGATGGGAAATAGTACATGAAGTCTCCTGGTTGAATATCCCCGACTTCTGGTGAGGAAATCGGGGATTATTGACAAAATGATGAATGATTACGGTTTTTACTAGCTATTTATGTTTGCTTGTCACCAAAGGTAGTGAGAGCAGTCACAGAGGGCAAAATTGCGGCTACACCTTCCCTAGACAACTCGGTTAAAACACCGATCGCCACATCAAATAGACGGTTCGGTTGTAAGTCGTCTTTAACTAGGTTCCACAAACGTTGTACCTCTGTGGTGTGTAGGCGATCGTCCTCTGTTAAGGCAAGTACTAACTGTCTTCTGAGGTATTTACCCTCATCGGATAGGAGGTACTGTAACCCTAGCTTGGCTGTAGGCAATACATCAAAATTACCATCTGTGCGGGCGATCGCAATCAAATTTTCCAAACGTTCCCATTGAAATTTACCGTCTTTAAATAACACATCCAACAATCGACGACGGATTTGGGGTGACTCTCCCGTTAATAATCGCTTGGCAACGTAGGGGTAGGCAACTTCGACGATTTTAAAATTGCGGTTGAGACTCAGAGCAATCCCCTCTTGGGTGACTAAGGAGCGAATAATTACCGCAAATTTGGCGGGAACTCGGAAGGGGTAATCGTATACTAATTCGGAAAATTGGTCGGTGATGCTTTTAAAGTTAAAATCCCCAACATTTTGTTCCAAAGCGTTACCTAAAACCATTTCTAGGGCAGGTACAATGGGACGAATGTCGGTATCTGGTGTCAAGAAACCCAAATTCACATAATCTTGGGCTAAATCGATATAGTCTTTATTCACCAGATGCACCACTGCATCTACTAAGGTTTCTTTAGTTCTTTCATCTAATTGATCCATCATCCCAAAGTCAATGTAACCCATACGACCATCGGGCATGGCAAATAAGTTACCGGGGTGGGGATCTGCATGGAAGAAACCATGCTCTAGGAGCTGCTGTAAACCGGATGTCACACCGATTTTGATAATTTCTTCTGGGTCTAAACCTGCGGCACGGATACTCTTAGTATCATTCAGCTTAAATCCATTTAACCATTCTAGGGTTAATACCTGTTGGGAAGTATAGCGCCAATAAATGGCTGGGACTTTCACACGGGGGTCATCACGGAAGTTGGTGGCAAACTTTTCCGCGTTCCGTCCTTCATTGAGATAATCTATTTCTTCAAATAATTTGCTGCCAAACTCATCCACAATCAAGGTCAAGTCATGACCGAGATTTAGCGGCAACCATGGACTTAACCAAGTAGCTGCCCAACGCATTAAGTATAGGTCTAAAGTTAGTACCGGACGCAGGTGAGGACGCTGCACTTTCACAGCAACTTCTTCCCCTGTATACAAACGACCGCGATATACTTGCCCTAAACTGGCTGCTGCTACAGGTTCCGGTGATAGCTCACTATAGATATCTTTTACAGGACGACCGAGGTCTGTTTCGATAATTTTGTAGGCGATCGCATTGTCAAACGCTGGCAACTGGTCTTGTAATTTGATCAGTTCTTCCAGAAAATCCTTGCGTACCAAGTCTGGACGAGTTGATAATGCTTGACCAACTTTAATAAATGTCGGTCCCAAATTGGTCAATAGTTGCCGTAGTTGGGTTGCCCGTTTATATTTGTTCTGCTCTTCTAAAGAAAACCATTCGTCCCATTTCAGGGCAAGTAAAAATACTACGAATGACCCAATAATCTTAATTGCTCGTCCCCATGCTAACCAAGGACGATAACCATAATAGCGTGCGATCTCTTGGGGATCGTAACGGCGATTGTTTGTTGTCAGAGTTTGCGAACCCACTCCCTTATTAACCTCTCCTAATTCACATTCATGCTTGACAAATACACAGCACCATTCCTGTTCAACAAATAACCCTTTGTCTTTTTCTTTTAACTTTGTGTAATTTAGCTAAACTTTACTAAAAGTTACCTTTTATCTTTTATTTTATATTACTACACAAAAGTATAAATACTTATGACACCACCCGTGAACTATTTATAGTTGCCATTGCCAAAACACCCTGTATTAATTTTAGCCAATTTAAGGATGTCTCAGAATAGTCTCTTTCCCTAGGTAAAAATTTATTTTTGTGTAATGTGGCATTCTTGGAAAGTGTAAATAAACACTTTTAAGTCAAAGATATTACGCAAATTTAAAATACTGTAATTTACAAGTCTTAACTATTTACCAAAATACACAAATGGGATAGTTAGGGATCAAGTTTATCTGGGTAAGGTTCTAAATACCCATCAGAAGAAAAAGTTTTCCCCCCTTCACCATTTATCACTCAGGTAGACTTGCTAATTGTTGAATTACTTAGGAATCATAGCCTTAGCATATCTTGATTTGGCAGCAACTAATGTTATTTTTGTCAATTATTAAATATTAATTTTTGTTTAAATTTGTTATCTTCCAGGGCAAAATATGGATGTAATATTGGCGAAACAGATTTATCTCCTATTTATTACATAGTCCAAAGTGTTAACTGTAACAACGTTGTCCACAATTAGGGAATGAAGGAATTAAAAATTGTGGGATAGGAATTTGGAAAAATTGGTCTCCAAAGACATGAAATTTACAAATAGTATGCGTGATTGAGAATGTTCTGAAGAGGACAAAAGGGTCGCATCACCTGATTGTAGTTAATCATTAAGAGGTGTCATGAAATTTTTGCCTTTCTTCAATCAGAAAAATGGGCGATGGGCTTCAACCGTAACCATAATTTCCCTATTTATCTGTGTTTTCCTGCTTACCTTCATCTTTCCCCACAGTCCAGGAAATACCCAAACCAGAGACCCCTTTCTCCATCCCTTTGCCCCCACATCACCTTGGAATCTACCCATCGGTTCCCAAGCTAAATATATGCCTGCCAATATCGGCAAAGCTCAGTACGGTTTAGTAGACCAAGAATATTTTTACAAACTCCAAGGCAACGATCCCCAACGTCCCGTCTATGCACCAGGAAGTTGGGGAGAGGGGCGCTGTACTGGCACTAAATCTATGGGCATATCCCTTCCCGTACCCGACAATTTAATTGTTGCCGATGCCACCACAAACCCCTACTCGACCCCAAATAATGCCTCTGCCTTTCTCCTGCCGGACGGTAAAACCCTAGTTCAACTCGAACCCCTGGCTCGGTGTCAACCCGGTGGTAATATTTATGGTTGGCGCTACGAAAAAGATTTAGATATCTATGGTGATGGGATTGGGGGTTCCCATTTTGGTTCTGGTTTATCGGCGATCGGTGGTTCGATTCGCAAAGGAGAACTTACCAGTTCCGAACCCATTCATCATGCACTGAAAGTCTTAGTTTGGGGAGAAAAATACCTACATTACTCCCAAGCTCGTCCGGGTTATCGTTGGCCCGCAGATCGGGCAGATAGTTACGCAGCAGAGAAATATCATGGTCAAAATCCGGCTTTAGTTCAAGGAACCCTCTTAGCAATCCCACCATACATCACCCCAGAGAGTCTGAAATTACAAACTCCCGTAGGTAAAAAGTTATTCCATGCGCTGCAAGATTACGGAGCATATATAGTAGATGATTCTGCCTGGGATGCCCATTACATCGCTGCGGAGGCAGGTGTGCTTGAAGAATTTCGCACTAAGTATGGTTATGACATGGAGGGGGCAAGTGGCGATTTTTACGACGACTATATGAAACTCTTCCAAGCCTTAAATATTATCGAGAATAATAGTCCAGATAATATCGGTGGAGGTGGAACAAGACGCGCTCCCCTTGCTCCAGCCTTGAGTTAGCTAAATACTCAACTAAGCCAAAATTGCTGGATAGGGTTCAGGGAGTAATGAGTAATGAGTCAAGGAGTATAAGAGGATTTATTTACCAGCCTATCCTTTGATGTATAGCTAAGGGTTGGAAAGCCAGCGTTTGGTAGATAAAATTTGTACTTGGCTTATCTTTTTCCAAAGACTTGACGAATTACCCAGATACCAAAAATGGGCATGGCGATGAGTTGGGTAAAGAGTACAGCGATCGCCACCCACAAAATTCCTCCCTGAACGGCAACTAACAAAGAAGCAGCAAAAAATACTGTAAATATTAGGTTCCAATACAAATCGACTTGGGTTTTATCTACTGCTTGGAGTAATTGAGACGTTGCCCGCGACAAAGACAGGGGAATTGCAGACAGGCAAATTAAGATTAATATGGGAATTCCTGGTACCCATTTTTGTCCAAACACGATAGGTACATAGAAGGGAGCTAAGGTAATTTGTAATGCCACCAAGGGCACAACAATCAAACCAATAGTTTTCAGACTCCGGAAAAACTGTGTTTGCAGTTCTTTTTTATCATTGCGAGCCGCACAAAGATGGGGAAACAAGGCAGAGGTGAAAGCATTGATTACACTTTGGCTAATTCCTAAACCTGCATTGAAGGCAAAGAAATACATCCCCAATGCTTCCAAACCTAAAAATGGTCCGATAATCATGTAGTCGAGGTACATTCTTACCCGGCTCAATAGGTCAACACCTAATAATTTACTGCCAAAAGACGCAATTTGCTGCCAATTATCCAGGGTAAATCGATTTGGTGGTCGCCAGGAGTGATTGAGTAAAATAATTACTACCCAAGGAATATAACTGCATATCATTGAGAGGACAACAGCCCATACACCAAACCCCCGCCAAGCTAAAATCACAGTCATTAAGTTAGTGACGATTGATTGTACCGCGTTGGCGATCGCTGTAATTTTTAAGCTATTTTCCCTTTCAATTAATGTCGATTGCACCGTATAAATGGGCATCATCAGATAAATTAAGCCCACAGCACAAATTGGCAAAATTAAACCATTATTTTTATAAAAAAATGCCAGGGGATAGGCAACTAAACACTGAAAAATAAATAAGGAAATGCCTAATATCCAATTCAGCCAATAGGAGGTATCACAAACTACTTTTAAGTCTTTTTCTTCCGCATGAATGATTTTTGCGCCAATTCCCGCACGAATGGTTAAAACATTACCAATATCAAAAATAGTATAAATAATGGAGATCACACCATAATCGTAGGCGTTGAGAAAACGAGCTAGGGTGACAGTTGTTGCGAGACGAAATATCCGGTTAACTATTTCTGCAACTCCCAACCATCCTACATTACGTAGAAAACGGTCGGATGATAGATGCTTGAGTTTATTGATTACCATGTTGTTGGGTTAAAGACTCGCAAGAAAGGGAACTTCATGTCATTTGTTTTTTAATTTCTTTCTCGGTAGCAGATTAGACCTAATGTAAAAATAGATGTTAGCTGAGGGCTGGGAATAGTAAAGGGTTAAAAGTTAAGGATTAAAACATTTTCCCTAGCAATCAGTCTACGGAGTAGATAATTGTGATATTGATGTAAATCCTTGCTAGTGATTTTACATATATCTATCTACAAACCATCTGATACGAGCTTTGAAAGTTAACCTTATAGTCAATGTAGGATATGTGACATTTCCCACGACCGTTGCCAGTCTACAGAGTTCCACGCTCCCTCCATCATGACTTTTTCTCCCCAGTAAAACCTATGAGGAGAAAACTTCCACTTTGATTGATGTTAGTAGATTTACGGTAAAAATGAAATGCCTGCTTTGAACTTCAATAACCCTTCACAATAACTTGAAAATTGGTGCAGGGAAAAGGGTGAAAGGGGAAGGAGGGAAAACTAGATTTTGATGCTGGGCTAGAGGATTTTCCTGGGAATGGATACTTGACATAGTCCTTCTGCATCAAGGGTGGAGTATCAAAAATTATCTTCTCAACGAGAAACGCGATTTCTATCTATACCCACAAGCTTCATCTTGACTTCATACCGTGGCACTATGTCTGAAATAGTATCAGTTATTTCACTCTTATTTTCCAGATTATTGTATTAAATTTATCCTATTTCCTTCCAGTTATCACGACGAGCGTTTAAAACAGCTTTCCCCTTTTCCCCATCTGCAATTTAGCTTTGTGAATGAGTTCAAACTAAACTTTTGCTAAAGTCACATTCTCTGCCTGATCCTGATATTTACCCTGCCTAGTTTCATAGCTAATAGCACAAGGTTCTCCCTCTAGGAATAATAGCTGCACAACTCCTTCGCGGGCGTAGATACGACAATCAGCACTGGAAGAATTGGAAAATTCTAAGGTCAAATGACCTCGCCATGCAGCTTCAGCAGGTGTCAAATTTGCTATTATTCCGCAGCGCGCATATGTAGATTTACCTATACAAATCACTGTAATATTTTCCGGAACTGACAACTTTTCTAGGGCGACACCTAAGCCATAGGAATGGGCAGGCAAGATAAAATAGTCACCATTCGCATCAGTATGTAACTCTGTGGGTTCCAGATTTTGGGGGTTGAAGTTTTTGGGATCAATTACAGTTCCGGGAACGTGCCGAAAAATGCGAAATTCCACGGGAGATAGGCGAATATCATAACCGTAGGAAGATAAACCGTAGCTGATAACGCGACGTAGTTGTGGACTTACGTTATCCTTGAGAGAAGTCGCAGGGTCAGTGTTTATTTCTCGGATTAAACTTGGCTCAAAAGGATAAATCATCCCTTTTGCCGCCATTTCTCCAATCCAGATATCATTTTTAATCACAAAAAGTCAGCAATATAAATAAACCAACCTTTCAGCATACCTCAGATAGTAACTAAAAAGTCATATAAGTTTAGTTTGAGGCAACCGGTTAGGGAAAAAAGAGCAATTAATATACCACTAGACAAAAACAGCTTATGAGTCATCGGTTTTGCAGTGTTCCGTAGATACCAGCTTTGAGACTGCAAGTTTAAACAAGCCAGTTATCACAATTTACAGTAAATACTCTGACAAAAAATAGTAATTTTATACATTAACCGACTCACAATAATTATCGCAAAGACTTAAAACTTTCCCAACTCTGGCTAAATACATCTGTAAAGATGCTCATTACAGTACGTTCTCTCAATTTAAGATTTACACTCACAGACATTCCTGATTGTAAGGAAATATCGCGACCGTTAACTGAAATTGCTTGTTTGACAAGATGTATTTTGGCTGGGAATCTGTAATAGGGGTAGATTTGGTCTGGTGGCAAAACATCGGAACCAATCCAAATTAATTTACCTTTGATATCGCCAAATTCACTATAGGGGAAAGAGTCAATACGCACATCAACATCCATTCCTTCTTTGATAAAGCCAATATCTTTGTTAGTAATATAAACCTTTGCGATTAATGCATCATCTGGAACTACTTTCAGAATCGGTTCACTAGATGTGACGACAAAACCTGGTGTGTGGGGTTTGAGTTCAAAAATTGTGCCATTACTGGGAGCTTTAATTTCCTCGTATTTAATATTAGTTTGTACTTGGTTAATTTGATTATCAATTTCAGCGATACGTTTACTATTTTCAATAATTGCTTTGGTGAACTGAGAATCTATTTCAGCAATTTGTTTATTGTTGCGGGCAATTTTCTCTAGAAGTTCATTCCGTGAAGTGGCAATTGTTGTTTCTAGCTTCGCTCCTGTTTGCGCGATCGCGGATTTTAATCGTTCTTTTTCTTCGCTTAATTGTTGAATCTGACTTTGCAAGTCTTTGACTTCCTGTTCTTGCTTAAAATATTGAATTTTTGATATAGCTCCTGCTTCCATTAATGGCTTTAAATTATTAGAAATACCTTGATTCATCATTAAAGATTGCTTGATGGTATCAATGCGAATCTCAATTTGATTAATCTGTCGTTTTGATTGCTCAATCTCTAGTTTTTCTGTACTTAAACGTGCATTTAATTCTCTTTGTTGTGATAGCAAACGCTCCTTTTGTTCTAGGGAAAGTTGACTTAATGATGTTCCCCCTAATTGCACTCGATATAATTCGTTTTCTGCTACTAATGCTGCTCGACTTTTAGACAAATCTAAAATTTCGTTAGAGATACCTGGTAATGAGCGATTTAATAAGCTTTTGGAAATTTGGGTTTGAGATTTATAAAATTGCTTTTCTTGAACTAAAGAAGCACGAATTTTTTGTAGAGAAGCAAGTTGCGATCGCACTGTAGTTGGGTCAAGACTTAAGAGCTTTTCCCCTGCTTTAACTTTTTGTCCATCCTTAACCAATACTTCCTTCACAACCCCACCCACTGGAGCTTGTACTTCTTTCACATTACCTGTGGGTTCAAGCTTTCCCTGGGCAGAAATTGCTTCTTCAATTTTGGCAAAATTAGCCCAAATTCCGGCTCCGGCGATCGCGCACATCAATACCCATAGTAAACCGCGTGACCAATTACGGGATGGGGTTAAAATTACTGGCTGATCAAATTGGAATTGTTGATTTTTATTGGTTCTAGTTTGTGGTTGTGATATTTTGTTAATATCTTCGAGTTCTCTTGATGATTGAATATCTAAATTATTGCCATATTGGTCGTTTTTTGAATGCTTTTTCTTAATATTCATGTTTGTGTCAAAATAGTTTATTAACTATAAGAATGTTTATTGAAATTATCGATATTTTTATAAAAAATGACTTGGAAGCAACAGAATAATTCGTGATTAAATTTAATTTAAACTTTGAAATATTCTTATCCATCATGAATTGACACCCATTTTTTGCTGCTGATACAAACAAAAATAAAGACCTTTTAAAGCCATTAATTCTTGATGGGTTCCCTGCTCTGCGACTCTACCCTGACTCATCATTAAAATGGTGTCAGCGTTTTGAATTGTCGCTAGTCTGTGGGTAATAAACAGAACTGTCTTTCCTTGTAGCGCTCTGGCTAAATTTAAACAAACCTGACGTTCGGTATCGTAGTCTAATGCACTTGTCGCTTCATCAAGAATTAGTAATGGGGGGTTTTGTAAAATAGTCCGAGCGATCGCAATTCTTTGTCTTTGTCCTCCCGATAGTCCTGAACCTCGCTGTCCAACACGAGAGTTGTAACCTTGGGGTAAACTCATAATAAAGTCGTGAGCGCAAGCTATTTTTGCCGCTTCGATGATTTCTTCAGAACTTGCATCTGGTAAGGTGAGAGCGATATTTTCCCGAACGGTACCATCAAATAACAAGGTATCTTGTAACACCATGCCAATTTGACGACGCAAAGAATACAATTCAACTTTACTAATATCGTAATTATCGATAAAAATTCTGCCTGAATCAGGTTCATAAAGACGTGGCAAGAGTTTTGTTAAAGTACTTTTCCCAGCACCACTTTGTCCCACAACTCCTACAAATGAACCCGCAGAAATTTCTACACAAACATTATCAAGTTGGGGAGTGGGACTTTTTTCAAAGCGAAAAGTGAGGTTTTCATAGCGAATTTTACCTTGAACTTCTGGCATTGTAATGTTATCACGTCCAGTAATTTCACTTTCCTGGGGACTATCAAGAATATCTCCCAGACGTTCTAGAGATAGGGCAGTTTCTTGAAAGTTTTGCCAAAGTTGAATTAACCGTAGTAAAGGACTAGTAGTATAACCTGCAATAATCCGAAACGCGATTAATTGTCCTAATGTTAATTGGTCTTGAAGAACCAGATAAGCACCAACCCAAAGTAATAATAAACTCGACAATTTATTTAAAAAAGTACTAATAGAACTAGCAGTACTAGAAATTAAAACATTACGAAAACTTGCACTAATATAACGTCCATAACGTCTTTGCCACTCATAACGGGAATTCAATTCAATATTTTGAGCTTTAACAGTTTGAATCCCAGATACAACCTCAACTAAATAGGATTGAGTTTCACTATTGTTCTCAGCTTTGGTACGGGTTTGTTTGCGGATAATGGGAGCAAAAATAAAGGTGAGTAAAGCAAAAAGCGGAACTGTAGATAAAGCAACTAACGTCAGAGTCCAGCTATAAAATAGCATCACCCCAACATAGATAAACGAGAAAATCGCATCTAAAACAACCGTTAAAGCTTTCCCCGTTAGAAAAGAGCGGATATTCTCCAATTCATTGATACGAGAAGCAAGTTCCCCCACAGGACGACGCTCAAAATATCGCAATGGTAAACGTAATAAATGGTCAATAACCTCCGAACCTAAAGCCAAATCAATCCGGTTAGTTGTATCCACAAATAGATTAGTACGCAGCCAAGTTACCACAGCTTCTGTAATGGCGATCGCAATTAATAAAACCCCTAAAACGCTGAGAGTATTCCCACCTTTATGTACTAACACCTTATCAATAATTAACTGGGTAATCACAGGATTTGCCAAACCCAAAACTTGCACAAATAAAGAAGCCAGAAAAACTTCAATTAGGGCAAAATAATGTTTTTTAAGTGCAGGTACAAACCAATGTAAACCGAAGCGATGTTTGGGTGTTTCCTTAGTTGCTTGCAGTAGTAAAACCTGTGCTTCTTCTCCCCAAGTCTCGGCAAAATCTTTGGTTTTTTTCCGTCTGATTCCTTGTTCGGGAATACCCAAAATCAATTCTTTTTCCGTCGCTTGATACAGTATTGCATAACTATCTTCCCAGGGAATTAATGCAGGTGTCGGTAGTTTAGAAATCGCGACTGTGGGAATTTTTACAAGTTGCGACGATAATCCAGTTAATTCTGCCAATGCACCACATAATTGTAGAGAAGCACCACCGTTGCGTTCAATAGAATTCACTAAAGTTCTACGTAAAACATCCCGACGAGATGGAACTTGTAAATGCTCACAAATCATTTGTAAACAAGCAAGTGTTGCATCTACATTCCCACGACCAGATATAAAAGGATATTTAATTGTATTTTGGGAATATGCAGGAATAATCTCTGGTTTTTCCGGTGCATAGGGTGCATTATCCCAGATAGAAACAAGGGGAAGAGAGGAAGGAATTGCAGGAGATAAAAATAAAGGAAGAGAAGAATAATTTAAGCCAATTAAACGAATATTTTTACTTGCTTCAATATAACTGTTATTATCGGTCATTACCGAATTTAAACAAGTACCCACATCAAAGTTAGAACCATCACTACTCACCAACCACAACAAATTTTGGTCAAGTTGGGAAAGTTTAGTTTTACCTCTCGGTAAGTTCTGAACCTTTGCAGATTTAACCGCAGTCATTGCAAATTCTTGAAGTTGCTCTAAATTTTCACCCTGTCGTTCCAGTTCTGCTCCCAACAAGTTAAATACTTCTATTAGCGTGCAACAATTATCAAAAAACTCCCCAACCACAGGTTCATTCTTCAGAAGTTCCCAAAACTCCTCAGCAGAAAGGGTTAAACATAGCGTCTCACAGGATGCGATCGCGGTTTCACAACTAACACCACGAATTAGACTTACCCATCCCAGAATTTCCCCCGGTTTTAATATTTGTAAAGTATCTGGACTATTTGTACCAGGAGAATTGACAAGTAATCTTGCTTGTCCTTCGTAAATAATTACAACTCTTGCAGGAAGGGACTCTTGGGACACAATTGCTTGACCCATACGATAGCGTAAAGGTTGAAGCTTACTAGCAATACGTTCAATTAAGACAGAATCAAATCTGTTAAATGGTGGGATACCTGTAAGAAAATCTATAACAGTACTATTATGGGCAGTCATGGGATTAATATATTTGATGTGATAGCTGCGGAATTATCAACTTCCTATTTCTGTAGATTTTGGACTGTTATTTGTACCTTACCCATTTCCTGCGTTAACCACGTTTCAAACAGGCGATTCTGAAGTTGATTTCGCATCGTCTCATCTAACTGAGCAGGGATTAACTTTTCTAACCGGAGAATAATAAACCAATTTTCTAAACGCATTGGTTGCCATAATTGTCCTGGTTGGGAAGATGTGAGTTTTTGAGCAAGTAATGGATGGGGTTGACTCAAAGGTACTGGTCCAATTAATCCTCCTGTTTGTGCTTCCACCCCTGCTGAATAACTTTTTGCACATTCTGCAAAGGATTGTTCCCCTGCTTTAATTCGATAGTAAAGTTCTTGAGCTATTTCGGCATTTTCTGTCCGAATCAGAGAATAAATAACTTTATCAAATTTAGATTTTTGAGTTAAAAAAGTCGATTCAACCTTGGAACCAAAAGTTAGCTGTTTAAATTTCTCTAATTTGAACTCGCGAATCGCCACTTCTGGTAATTCTTCCTCTGTCATCCCGTAGTGCTTCATCACCGCAGAACGTGCTGTAGGTGTTGTCATCTGATGAAAAAACTGCTTAATTACATTCTCTTGTTCTTCTGGAGTGATTTCAATAGAAGCGATCGCTTCATCAATAATTAAGATGCGTCGCAACTGCGGCAACATTTGATGCCTGATTAACAAAGGAATAATTTCCGTAGCATTCACGCTACGATTACCAATTTGAATCGAGTGAGTCATTACCTAAATAATTACATAATGAAGAATATAAAACAGCTAAAATCTATTGTAACTTCACCCTTAATCATTACCTAGTAACTACTTCTAATCCACCCTATCTATACGTATTTTTTTCAATATCAATCATCAGACCATCAGTAATATTACGATAATTCAATACATCTATAAATACAATCATAGGAAATAGAAATAATCCTTCTCAGCATTTATCTAAAACCGATTCAAAAAATGTTTACGACAGATACCCCACCCGCCCTATCGGGAACCTTCCCCAAAATCGGCTACCCTCGGCAATCAGTCTCTTCCTATTACTCCATCAATGTTTGTTTTCTTGTATGATTTTTGGCTAATACTGTTTTAATATTGATATTTTCCATTAGGAATCAATAAAATAGAGAAGCGGCATAGTTATCGGATAGACATACCACTTCTCCATCATTCCTATTCTATTTCCTGGTCACATCTGAGAACTTCTTTATCAAGTAACTTTCAGACAGAATCAGCCTGATTTCTTCCTATTTAGGACTGACACAAACAACGGATGAAACTCTGATGCTGTAGGTAATTGCAATTCACGAATTCCCACTACAGCGTATACTTTTGCTCAAGTCCTCCCATAGTTCCTAAGCTTACCAAAAAACACTTAGACGTATGCAAAGGAAGAATCTTTGAGGCTTAACTCAGAAGAACCCTCAATAACAGCTACTAACTCATCTTTCGAGTCAAATTGACCATCCCCATTGCTATCCAAGAAAATACCTACACCTTGTTCCATACCTGCAACCTGACCTAAAACATAATTGTCAGCACTTCCTACCAACTGAATTTTGTCTTCTACAGCATTGAAATCGGTGATTAAAGCATAATCTTGTAAACCCGCTGAATTGTTATCACCATCATTGTAAAAGGCTTTTTTGTCACCCAACACAAAGTAGTCAGAACCACTACCACCCGTCATGATGTCAACACTACCCTTACCAAAAGTAGTGGTGGTATCTGCACCTAGCAAGTAATCGTTACCAGCACCTCCAACAAGTTGGTCATTTCCTATGTTGCCTAGTAACTGGTCATTACCCTCACCACCATTGAGGTAATCATTACCATCCCCACCATTTAGATAATCGTTGCCAAGTTCGCCGTAGATTTTATCATCACCAGCTTGTCCAAAGAGAGCATCTTTACCATCACCAGCAATTAAAGTATCTTCACCCTCCCCAGCTTCGATGGTGTCGTCACCCATACCAGCATTCAGGATATCGTTACCAGCGCCACCTTTGAGAATATCGTTCTCTGCACCACCATACAGGGTATCGTTACCACTGCCACCATCAAGAATATCGTTACCTTCTTCCCCATAGAGCGCGTCATCATCTGCACCACCTAATACGGTGTCATTGCCAGTTCCTGCAATCAGGGTATCGTTACCACTACCACCATCAAGGATATCGTTACCCTCAGCACCGTTCAGGATGTCGTTACCCTCAGCACCGTTCAGGATGTCGTTACCTGCGCCACCATCCATGATGTCATCACCTGCGCCACCATCCATGATGTCAAAACCATCGCCACCGTAGAGAGTGTCATTACCTTCATTGCCGAGAACAATGTCATTGCCATCATCCCCAGTTACTAAGTCATTTCCGGCACCACCTGCGACAACATCATTACCCGCACCACCGTAGACAAAATCATTCCCTTCGCCGCCATCCATCCAATAATCATCACCAGCCTCACCAATTAGAACATCACTACCAGTTCCCCCCATAATCACATCATTGCCATTACCTCCTACTAAAATATCGTTACCATCACCACCATCAATGACATCGTTTCCGGCTTCCCCATCTATGTGATCATCACCGACACCACCAGCTAACCAATAGTCATCACCTTCACCACCGGTTATTGTGTCGTTACCACTGCCACCTTCGATGACATCGGCACCAGTACCACCCATTAAGATATCTTCATTATCTCCACCGTTGATGTAGTCGTTACCATCACCACCGCCAACGGTATCATTACCCGCATCGCCATAAAGAGCATCATTACCAGCATCGCCCCAAAGGGTATCAGCATCTCCACCCCCGTGGATGTTGTCATCGCCTTCTCCACCAGTTATGACATCTTCACCAGTACCACCATCGATAATATCTGCACCTTGGGCACCGTTGATTTTGTCATTGCCTTCTCCAGCAAGGAGGATATCATTACCCTCACCACCATCCATGACATCATCACCTTCACCACCATCCATGACATCGCTACCACTTTCACCATAAAGCGCGTCATTGCCAGTGCCACCACTCATCCAGTAGTCATCACCTTCACCACCAACCAGCAAATCATTACCTGCTTCACCTTCGAGAATGTCATTACCTTCTCTAGCAATTAAGATATCGTTGCCACTGCTACCTTTGAGATGATCATCACCGCTACCACCATCAAGATAGTCATTATCATCACCACCATCAAGGTAGTCATTTCCTAAACCGGCTTGTAGGACATCTTTTCCAGTGTCACCTATCAACTTATCGTTTCCGGTACCGCCATTCAGGGTATCATTGCCAACACCACCTTCAAGAACATCATTCCCAGCATCACCATTGATAGTATCGTTACCTTCCTTACCGGCTAACCAGTAGTCATCACCTTCACCACCATTGATGATGTCATCTCCAATACCCCCGTCAATGGCATCTTTACCTTTACCACCAATCAGAATGTCATTTCCAGAGCCACCTGTTAAATAATCATTATTGGTTTCTGAACTGTCATTAGTAGCATTTGTAGAGTCTGCATCACTGACAAAACCTGCTCCTGTATAATCAATTGCTCCACGATAGATGTAGTTGCCGTTAGCATCTAGTCCCCAGGATTGATCGCCTTCATCACCATGCATCCAGTCATTACCGTCTCCACCAGAGAGCTTATCGTCCCCAACACCACCTTCGATGATGTCGTTACCATTATCACCCTCTAACCAAGAGTCGTTACCTTGATTACCAGCGATAATATCATCACCTTGGTTAGCTACAAGTACATCATTGCCATTACCACCATAAATGGCATCATTGGTTGTGCCACCAAAGATAACATCATCTCCGTTAGTACCACCGAGAGTATTGGTGTCGTTATTGGTTGCTAATTTTTCTTGTTTAAGCATTGATTTTTATCTAAATTCTTTTGTTTTTATTCTCTTAATATAAAAGTGATTTTATACCGGGCAGTATAGTCAAAATACTGAACAAAATAAGTTTGACAAGCACGGAAAAGGAATAAAGATATATGAAATATTTGATAAAGATTCAGGGTTTGTACGACTCAATGGAGATATAGAAGGGAAGAGAATGCCTGATAAATGGTTGTCGATGAAGTGAATAATACATAACACAGGAAAATATACGTTAATAACAACTATGTAAAATCCTCAAGAAGGAATTTCCGGAAAAAAACAATTTATTTTATTTAGTGCCATGGAAAAGTTTTGCACTATGGCATTGTTTTGAGAGTCAAGAATAGGTATTCAATATTTGCTGGATAATATTTCCTGCATTGAAAATCCATTTCTAGCCACGATTACAGGCTATGAAGTATTAAATTGTGGACTTCATGAACTTCTAGCTTGATGTATTTTTGACCTCAGTTGAGAAGATAATACTGAAAACCTAAATAATACCTAAAGGTCAAGCTTAGAAAATGCTGCCACAGGTTATCATGAAATATTGTGGAAATCTCTGTGTCTCATACTGTTGCATCTATGACCGCATCCTACGACCCTAGTAACTCCAGTAAAAGCAGTAATCCCCATGGTTTCATTGCTGATCATCGTGCGGTCGATCGCGGCAAGTTGAGTCAAATGTATCAGCACTATGTGGAAACCAAAGATAAGTATCCCCATGCAGTGCTGTTGTATCGCGTTGGAGATTTTTTTGAATGTTACTTTCAGGATGCTGTCATCTTAGCAGAGGAATTGGAATTAGTTCTCACTAGTAAGCAAGCAGGAGAACAGGGAAGAGTTGCCATGTCGGGGGTTCCTCACCACTCCTGGGAACGTCATGCAACTTTGTTGGTAGAAAAGGGTTATGCGGTAGTTATTTGCGATCAGGTGGAAGATGCAGCAGAAGCGGCGGGGAGATTGGTACGACGGGAAGTGACTCGTGTTCTCACCCCAGGAACTCTGCTAGAGGATGGAATGTTAAAAGCAAGTCGTAATAATTACCTGGCAGCAGTGGTAATTGCGGGGGAACATTGGGGACTTGCCTATGCAGATATCTCTACGGGGGAGTTTGTCACCACCCAGGAAAGTAATTTGGAACATTTGCAACAGGAGTTAATGCGTCTGCAACCTGCGGAGGTGTTAGTTCCTACCAATGCACCGGATTTGGGGAGTTTATTGCGTCCGGGGGAAAAGTCTCCGAATTTACCGGAATGCTTACCACCCAATTTTTGTTACAGCTTGCGATCGCAGATTCCCTTTGCTCAAGGAGAGGCTAGGTCAAAATTATTACAAGTATTTAAATTGCGTTCCCTAGAAGGCTTGGGCTGTGAGCATTTACCCCTCGCTGTCCGGGCTGCGGGAGGTCTATTAGAATACTTGGAAGACACGCAAAAGTCTGGTTCTATACCTTTGCAACCCCTACGCACCTATACCCTCACGGACTTTTTGATTGTAGACCATCAGACCCGGCGTAACCTGGAAATTACCCAAACTGTGCGGGATGGCAGCTTTCATGGTTCCCTACTTTGGGCGCTGGATCGGACTAGTACCTCCATGGGTAGTCGAGCATTACGACGCTGGTTGTTACAACCCCTACTTGATATTAAAGGTATTCGTGCCCGTCAGGATACCATCCAGGAATTAGTCGAAAATACGCCCCTACGTCACGATTTACGGCATTTATTACGGCAAATCTACGATTTAGAACGGTTGACAGGGAGGGCAGGTTCAGGGACAGCGAACGCACGAGATTTGGCAGCTTTAGCCGATTCCCTGGGAAAATTGCCAGAATTAGCCTATTTAGTTGCAGAAGCGAATTCTCCTTTTCTCAAGGCTATGCAAAAAGTGCCGCCCTTTATGGAAGAATTAGCGGCAAAAATTAAAGCCCATATTGTCGAGTCGCCACCAATATTAATTAAGGAGGGTGGTTTAATTCGCTCTGGGATAAATCCTCAACTGGATGAACGACGGATTTTAGTAGAAGAAGACCAAAGGTGGATTGCAAATTTAGAAGTTGATGAACGTTCTAGGACAGGTGTTCCCACACTCAAGGTAGGTTTTAATAAGACCTTTGGTTACTATATCAGTATTTCCCGCGCTAAGGCTGACCAAGTGCCGACAAATTATATCCGTAAGCAAACCCTGACGAATGAGGAGCGCTACATCACCCCAGAGTTAAAGGAACGGGAAGCGAGAATCCTGAGTGCGCGGGATGATTTGAATAAGTTAGAGTATGAAATTTTTCTGGCATTGCGGGAAGAAGTCAGTAAACATGCGGAGACAATTCGGAATATTTCCCGTGCGGTGGCAGCAGTCGATGTGCTGTGTGGTTTGGCAGAATTGGCGGTGTATCAGGGGTATATTCGTCCAGAAATAGTAGAGGGGCGCTCGATAAATATCACAGATGGTAGGCATCCGGTAGTTGAACAATCTTTACCTGCGGGATTTTTCGTCCCCAATTCCACAAATTTAGGGTGGCAGGAAACCGCAGAAGAGACAAAGGGGCGATCGCCAGACTTAATTATTCTCACAGGACCAAACGCCAGTGGTAAAAGTTGCTACCTACGTCAGGTGGGATTAATTCAGCTCATGGCGCAGATTGGTAGCTTTGTCCCCGTAAAGTATGCAAATTTGGCAGTGTGCGATCGCATTTTTACCCGCGTCGGTGCAGTGGATGATTTAGCGACAGGGCAATCTACCTTTATGGTAGAAATGAATGAGACAGCCAATATTCTCAATCATGCTACCGCTAAATCCCTCGTTCTGCTGGACGAAATTGGACGGGGAACTGCAACCTTTGATGGACTTTCCATTGCTTGGGCAGTTGCAGAATATTTGGCTACAGAAATCAAATCTCGGACGATTTTTGCCACCCATTACCATGAATTAAATGAGTTAGCAGGAATCTTAGAAAATGTAGCAAATTATCAAGTCACAGTCAAAGAAATGCCCGATAAAATTATCTTTTTGCATCAAGTACAACCTGGTGGAGCAGATAAATCCTACGGTATCGAAGCTGGTAGATTAGCTGGTTTACCCGCTTCGGTAATTCACAGAGCAAGACAGGTTATGGGACAAATTGAGAAACACAGCAAAATTGCCGTGGGTTTACGTCATGGGTTAAATGTGGATGAAATTTAAACCTCAGAGATTTTCAATTACCTTCTGAATATCCCCACAGACGTTCCATAGGAAATTAAAATAATTCGTAATTCGTAATTCGTAATTCGTAATGCTCCCTGCGGAGAGCTTCGCTAACGTAATTACGTTTTGTGACGGAGATTTAAACCCCGACACAAAACACGCTCCTTATAGAAGCAGGGGACTTAAACCCCCAAAGTTGGTTAATTCGGTATCCGGCAAAAATCCTAGATTTTTCCTACTTAGTGCTTTTCTGTAACCATTGCACCACACCTTGGGCGATCGCCTGGGCTAATTTTTTTTGTTGTTTCTCATCAGTCACCCACTCAAATTCCTGGGGGTTACTCATAAAACCCAATTCCAACAATACCGAAGGTGCAGCAGAGGGGCGAGCTAATGCTAAATTATTCCAAAACACCCCATAGGATGGACGGTTTAATTCCTTTACCAGGTAATTATGCATAAATATCGCCAAACTATGGGCTTGGGGATGATACCAGAAAGTCCCAATTCCCCTTGTATTTTCCGCATCACCATTATCCGGTAAAGAATTATAATGAATCGACAGAGCCAAAGTCGGTTCTTCCTGGTGAATAATTTTTTGTCTATCTGGTAAAGATACTTCCTTATCGGTATCCCGCGTCATCACCACCGTTGCTCCTCGTTTCACCAATTCATCCCGCAACAGTTTGGACACAATTAAATTAACATCCTTTTCCAAATAACCCGTCGGACCCGCAGCACCAGATTCATTGCCCCCATGCCCAGGGTCGAGGAGAATTTTAGTACCAGTTAAAGGCTTATCCTTGGCGATCGCCGGAGCATGACGTAAAGTCAAAATCAAGTTACTCCCCTGGTAGCGCAGCTTGTAACCCCACTGTTGGTCTTTTTTGAGGTGAAAGGTATATCGAGTTTGTTGTGGAGTCACCTGTTGCCAATCGAGGCGAGAAATTAAAGGATTATCATCCAGGCGAATAATATCAGTTTGGGCTGTGGTATTGTACAGATTGAGAGTGAAAGTTCTGCTGCCCTGCTCTACAGTTAGTGGTACCGTCGTCTGTAAGGGGAAAATAATTTCCGTTGCCCTGGGGAGTTGGCGAGATGTCACACTGCGAATAATTGCTTTTGGAGGAATCGCGCCAGGGATAGTGATAGTTTCTTTACTGTTAATCCACCCACCGTAATCTAAGCGTAACCAGTCACCATCTTTACCAGTGACAGTTGCCCTAGTTCCCTGGGGTAAAGGCGTAAGTCTAGAATAATCAGTACTTGAACCAGTGCGAGCCACCCCCCCATCTGCTGTAACTTCTATGACTGGCAATTTTGCTGGTGCAAGAATTTGAACTTTTCCTTTACCCTCTTGGGTGAGAGTCTTACCATTGAGTGTTAGTTGGAATTCCGGTTTTCCTAAGTCCATATCTTTGGTATTGTCAGGGAGAACAGCACCAGAAATGATGTTGTTACCGTAAATTAGGGTGCTAACATTTTGAGTTACTTCTGGAGTCAATTCCATGCAACCAGCATACTTAGTTGTCCTCAACTGGTCAGTAGATTGGCTTGTACCTGTAAGAGCTGCGAGGTTACTAGGCAATTGTACTTGCTGGGGTTGGGGTGACAGGATAATGGTTTGATTAGCTAATTTGACTGATACCTTAGCACTGGGAGTGGCGATCGCGCTAAAACAAACCACTTCCCCTGGTAATCTGGCAATATCCACTGCTGGTATGAGAGAATCTGGAGCAAAACCTAATCCCTGTGGTATCTCTGGTTGGTTGGCAACTCTGATGACTTTGATCTGAACTTCCTGATTCTCGTAGCGAAAAGTAAACAGGTTCTCTCCTAAGTTTAGAGGGAAGTTTGGGGCAAAATGACCACCTAAACTACGGGTTATTGGCTTACCATTAACTAGAACCTGTCCTGTTGGTGGTGCAGTGCCAATGAAAAATATTCTATCGGCACTCGTTTGGTAGTTATTTTTAGGAAAAACAACCTTGAGAGACTGTTCATTTGCCATTGCTACGGAGGGAACAACTATAGAGCTTAGCGATATAAATCCTAAAAGTGATTTCATTCTCATGGGTAATTGGTCATTATTGAAGTTTGTCAGTTTGTCAGTTGTCAACACCCAACACCTAACTACTAACCAACAACATAATCCCAGTTATTTCATCAATAATTCTGGATTAGGTGTAATCTATTACCTATTACCTATCAGCCATTAGCTATTACCTCATAAAGTTTACTGTGGCACAATTGCGGGGTGTTTTTTTAGAAGTTGCTAGAAATTCAAAATACAATGAGTAAGTTTGTATTTGTTACTGGTGGTGTCGTTTCCAGTATTGGCAAGGGAATTGTCGCAGCAAGTTTGGGAAGGTTACTTAAGTCACGGGATTATTCTGTTTCGATTCTCAAGCTTGACCCTTATATTAATGTTGATCCAGGAACCATGAGTCCTTTTCAACATGGGGAAGTGTTTGTTACCCAAGATGGGGCAGAAACCGATCTAGACTTGGGACATTACGAACGCTTTACTGACACTTCCATGTCTCGCCTAAATAGTGTCACCACTGGTTCAATTTACCAAGCGGTAATTAACAAAGAACGTCGCGGTGACTATAATGGTGGCACTGTCCAGGTGATTCCCCATATTACGAATGAAATTAAAGATCGGATTATCCGAGTCGCTCGTGATACTAATCCTGATGTGGTAATTACAGAAATTGGTGGCACTGTAGGGGATATTGAATCCTTACCGTTTTTGGAAGCAATTCGCCAATTACGCAAGGAAGTAGGACGGCAAAATGTTCTATATATGCACGTCACCCTGATTCCCTGGATTGCCTCAGCTGGGGAAATGAAAACTAAACCCACCCAGCATTCTGTTAAGGAATTACGTTCCATTGGCATTCAGCCAGATATTCTGGTTTGTCGTTGCGATCGCCCAATTTCCACAGGCTTGAAACAAAAACTCTCGGAGTTTTGTGATGTACCTGTTGAATGCGTAATTCCCGCAGTGGATGCCAAAAGTATTTATGAAGTCCCCCTGATTCTGGAACGGGAAGGACTTGCCCAGCAAGCACTAGAACTGCTGCAACTCGAAGACCACAAGCCAGACCTGAAACAGTGGCAAAATATGGTAGAAAAATTATACACACCAAAACATAGTGTAGAAATTGCCATCGTCGGTAAATATGTCCAGCTAAGTGATGCCTACCTGTCTGTAGTGGAAGCACTACGTCACGGAGCAATGGCAATGAGTGCGGATTTACGCATACGCTGGGTAAACTCCGAAAAACTGGAAGTAGAAGGTGTGGAATCCTACCTCAATGGTGTGGATGGGGTACTAGTACCTGGTGGTTTTGGCATTCGCGGTGTAGATGGCAAAATAGAAGCCATTCGCTATGCTCGTTCGATTAAAACACCCTTCCTCGGTTTATGTCTGGGGATGCAATGTGCTGTGATTGAATGGGCAAGAAACGTAGCAGGTTTAAGCGATGCTCACAGCGCTGAATTTGAACCCCACACGGAAAATCCTGTCATCAACTTGTTACCAGAACAACAGGATGTCGTCGATTTAGGTGGAACAATGCGTCTCGGTTTATACCCCTGTCGAGTATTACCGAATACCCTTGCCCATCGACTCTATAAAGAAGAAGTCATCTACGAGCGTCACCGTCACCGCTACGAATTTAATAATTCCTACCGCAACCTATTCATCGAGTCAGGCTATGTAGTCAGTGGCACATCCCCCGACGGGCGTTTAGTAGAGGTAGTCGAATTAGCCAACCATCCTTTCTTCGTTGCTTGTCAATTCCACCCGGAATTCCACTCTAGCCCCAGTAATCCCCATCCTTTATTTACAGGGTTTATTGAAGCAGCGATCGCCCATACCCAACTCCGCTCAGATGCTGTCACCCCTGCACGGGTATCTTAAAATTCAGTATAAACTAGCTGAAGATTCCAGAGTAATTACGCACAACGTCGAGGTAGTCAAAGACTTATACTCAGCATAGTGGGTATTGTGCTGAGAATACGACCAAAACAGGATATGAGGAGAACTCGTGGCGTACTGGGTGAAAATCCTTTACGAGAGGAATGAATACGTGGTGAATTTTGATTGCGTCAATGCCTTTTGTTATGAACAAAATGGCAGAGTCACCTTTTGGTTACCCGACTGTGCCATCCCAGTTGTGATTAATCCTCACAGTAATAAAGAAGACTATCAAAAAATCCTAGAATATATTGCCCAAGCTACCAGTAATGATCAAAATAGCCATTACTGGGTAAAAATATTTTATGAAAGAAATGAATATGTGATTAATCTCAACTGCATCAGTTCATTTTGTTCTGAACCTAATGGCAGAATTACCTTTTGGTTGCCCGATGGTATTATCCCAATCATTATTCATCCTGTAGCAAATCCAGAATCCTACGAGAAAGTCCTCAACTATATCAACAAAACTACTGGTTATTCCTTTTCATAGTCAGCCTTTTTCACCAAAGCTAACTTCGCAGCACCAACCATCCCCGCAGCATTTCCTAGCTCTGCGGGAAGGATTTCCAAACCAACACGGGATGTGGGTAATACTCGCTTTTCGATTTCTGCGATCGCCCCAGGTAAGAAAAACTCACAACTAGCGCTCACACCCCCACCAATCACTACAGCTTCCGGGGTAAGTACGTAAATTAAGCTAGTTAAACCGATACCTAAATCCCTACCATATTCCTGCCAAAAAGCCAGGGCAGACTTGTCTCCCTGTTGTGCCAAAGCACCCAATTCCGAGGGTTCTTTCCCCGTACGGCGGCGAATTGCGGTTACTGACGCGAATTGCTCCAGAGAACCCTGGTTACCACTATTACACACATGACCATCGGGATAAAGGGTAATCAAACCTAATTCCCCAGCTGCCCCCCGATGTCCGACAAATAATTTACCATCCAGAATAATCGCTCCACCCACGCCCGTACCCAAGGTTAGGAGAATCAGGTTTTGAAAACGTCTTCCAGCCCCTAGCCAAGCTTCCCCTAAACCCGCGCAGTTCGCATCGTTGGCTAAAATCGTCGGTTTTCCCGTCTTTGCTTCTAGCCAGTCAGCTAGGGGCACATCCTGCCATCCGGCTAAGTTAATTGCCACCAGAGCAATTCTTCCCTGAGCATCCGCAGGTCCTGGGGTACCGATACCAATAGCTGTAGAATGGTTTTCTGGGTCAACTTGGGCGATCGCCTCTACTATGGTTGTGAAAACTGCCGTAGGTGTGGCTGGTTGTGGTGTTGCCACTGTGAGAGATTTTACACAATTACCATCGGCGGTAAATAGTCCTAGTTTAATTGCTGTACCACCCAAATCAATCCCAATTACTGCTGTCATCGCAATTCCAGATTTTAGATTTATGTCTCTGTAGTATAGTGTTTGTCTGTAAACTCATACCCAGCAACCCATAAAAAAGTTTTTCCATTGCTGATATATATTCTGTTCTACTAAAGACTAAAGACTTCTCTTTAAGACTGCAAGGGAGTAGGGGGAGAATTTTCTGTTTGTTGCACAGATATAGGATTTATTTGGGGATAGGGATTTTTCCCAGTGGTTTTGTCTATGCTTCGCTGATTTTTATGAAAACGATGCTGTGAAAAAAAACGCTGGTGACGGGACGAAAGAAATATTCTGTGATGCGATGTTTCTGAGAAATGACTGAGTGGCGATCGCCAGGAAATAACTCACTTTTAGTTCAATTTCAGTCTAATTTGAGGGAATAATACATTTAGCTTTATCAAAATAAATATTTTATCACTAGATATTCTGTTTGCAGCTAGCCAATCTGGGAACAATAAATGATATACGGGTTCTCGTTTAATTCTCTTATAAAGAAGAGTTTCTCCTCACTGAAAAATGAAAATCAAATCGCTCCCGTAGCAATGATGCCAACCCCCAAAAAATCCTCATTCCCTCCCTGCGGCAACCGCCATGTAATAGGAGCGGCTCTAATTGGGATTGCGATCGCCCTGCTTCCTGGATGCACTCAATCACAAAACCCGAAGGTACAAGCTCCTACCCCTGTCTCTGAGCAAGCTGTACTCCGCATTAGTGTGCAGCCAACCCAAAACAAAGCCGATCAAGAAAAAATGATTACGCCACTAGATGCCCACCTAGAGAAGGTGTTAGGGCAACAGGTCGATTTTATCATTGCCAAAGACTATAAAGATGCGGTGGATATGTTGGTGGATGGACGAGCGAATGCTTTCTATGGTGGAGTTGTCTCCTATTTTGAAGCCTTGGAACGGGGAGCAAAAATGATACCCCTGGTAGCACCCATCGATGCAGATACTGTTCGACCCTGGTATCGTTCCTGCTTTGTTGTGGCAGCAAATAGCCCGATCAAAACCTTAAATGACCTGAAGGGTAAGCGAGTGGGTTTTGTCAGCCGCTCCTCCACGTCGGGCTATCTTATTCCTGTAGCAGCGCTCAAAGAAGAGGGAATCGATCCAGAGCGGAATTTTGCTCAGGTAGTGTTTGGTGGAACCCATGCAGAAACTGAGGCGTTATTGACAACAAATCGGGTTGATGCCATTGCCACTAATTTGGCTACCTATAATCAATGGCAGAAAGAGGGTAAGGCTGAAAATGTTCGGATTGTTTGGCAGTCAGTTCCAGTCCCCCATGCTCCGGTAATGGTTTCTAGTGATATACCACCGGAGTTGTTGGAGAAACTCACAGAAGCTTTCTTGACGACACCTGCGGGAGTTAAAGACTTGATGGGTGCTAAAAGTGTCGGATATACCTTGGTGGAAGCGGAGGATTACAAATCCATTGGGGAATTACGCCGTCAACTCAAATTATCAGGGGAGAGCAGCCAGTGAAAATATCGACGAAGTTTGTAGGTTTTTCGGTGGCATTGGTGGGAGCGATCGCTCTCATTTCTGGTGGCAGTACCCTCTGGCGTAATCATATCCAAGAAACCACCCACGAAAGGTATACCCAAGCCCAGCGCCGGATTCAAGCAGCAACCCTGGTGCAAAATCGCCTGTATGCGGAAATTCTCGAACTCAAGGATCATATTTTGTTCCGCAATATAGACGAGGAAAAAGAGGATGAGTTCGACGTGGGGGTTGAAGAGGCACTCGATCTGTTGGAATCAGTGGTATCGACACCAGAGATTAAATATATCCGCGCTCGGCAGGAAATTTTTGAGGAATTAGAAGAAAATCTGATTGAGGGGATTAACAAGGGAGCCACAACAACACCAATCGAAATCAAAGCTGATTTTAGAGCGATAAACGGCTTTAAGCGAGATATTGACTTTTTTTTGGATAAATTAACCAAGCAGGCTCAACAGCAAGCAAAGGAAGCCGAGCAAGAACTGGAGCGGGTAGAAGCGATCGCCGTGAACAGTTCCTACGCCACCATTGTTCTGCTGATAGTGATGGTATTAGGCATCTTTTGGCTGGTTTTGCGTCCCACAATCCAATCGCTCAAACAACTTCAGGAAGGAGCTAATGAGATTGGCATGGGTAATTTGTCCCATCGGATGGAAATCCATACCCAGGATGAAATTGAGCAGCTATCCCAGGCGTTTAACCAGATGGCAGAACGTTTGGGAATTTCTCAAGCTACAGTACGACAAAAGTTAGAGGAAATAGAAGTTGCTCGCGCCGCCGCCGAAACTGCCAACCGAGCGAAGAGTCAGTTTCTCGCCAATATGAACCACGAATTACGAACCCCGCTCAATGGCATCCTGGGTTATGCTCAAATCCTCCAAAATGACCCTGGAACTACTGCTAAACAGATGAAAGGATTAGGAGTAATTCAACAATGCGGTTCCCACCTACTCACTCTCATCAACGACATTCTGGATTTATCCAAATTGGAAGCGCAAAAAATGGAACTCTATCCTCAGGATTTCCACCTAGCAAACTTCCTTGCCACCACCGTAGATATTTGCCGCGTCAAAGCCGACCAAAAGGGTGTGGAGTTTCATTATCAACCAGCTGCAAACCTACCCACTGCTGTGTCTGCCGACGACAAGCGACTGCGACAAGTGTTATTGAATTTGCTCAGTAATGCCATCAAATTTACCGACTTTGGCACCGTCACCTTCCGAGTTGAACCCGTCAATGAAGCCAACGAAACCGTTGCAACCCAAAGAATTCGCTTCAAAATTAAAGACACTGGTATTGGCATTGCCCCAGAAAAACTAGGCAATATTTTCTTACCCTTTGAACAAGCTGGTAAGCGCGATCGCAACAGTGAAGGTACTGGATTGGGACTTGCCATCAGTCAACAAATTATCGAGAAAATGGGCAGCAGCATTCAAGTTGAGAGTCAGCTTGGTCAAGGAAGTGTTTTTTCCTTTGAAGTAGACTTGCCACCGGCTTCTAATTGGACAGTTGGGCAAGCGATCGCCAATCAAAAAGTGATCGGTTACGAAGGTGAACGACGCAAAATCTTGGTAATTGATGATTATCAAGAAAATCGTCTCGTGGTCATCAGTATGCTAGAACCACTAGGCTTTAAGCTCGCAGAAGCTAGGGATGGAAAAGAGGGTTTGGATATGGCAATGCAAATGCAACCCGACTTGATTATTACCGATGTGCATATGTCTGTAATGGATGGCTTAGAAATGACCCGTCGTCTGCGGCAATTATCCGAATTTGCCACCATACCAATCATCGCTTCCCCTGCTACCTTGTCTCAGGTGGATATGCAAGACAGTCTGGATGCTGGGTGTAATAGCTTTTTCCCCAAACCCATGGAATTGAACGGTTTACTTGTCGAAATACAGCGATTCTTGCAGTTGCAATGGATTTACGAAACCCTAGCAGAACCTGTCCCAGCAGTTGCGATCGCCAGCGATGAAAACAAACTAGTTCTACCTCCAGCCGCAGAACTCACAGCTCTGTACAATGCTGCCCAAGGTGGATTCATGACCGATATACAACAGGAAGCCAACCGTATCAAGCAATTATCACCAGAATATGTCGTCTTTGCCAATCGGGTGCTAGAACTTAGCCAACAGTTTGATGATGAGGGCATTCTGCGTTTACTAGAAACTCGCTGATAGTTGTACTTCAATCGGTTGGCAAATCCTAATAACAATTAGCCATTTATAGGTAGTTTATTTCTTTCAAGAATTTATGTATGTTCTTTGATGCTCTTACTCAGGAAAACACAATTTTAGTTGTAGACGACACCCCTACCAATCTGCAAGTATTATTTGATGTACTCAGCGACCAGGGTTATCGAGTTGCGATCGCCAAAAATGGTGAAACTGCTCTACAACGCTTGCAAACATCCCAACCGAACCTGATTTTGTTGGATGTAATGATGCCAGGAATCGACGGTTTTGAAACCTGCAAACGTCTTAAAGCTAATCCTAATACCTGTGACATTCCTGTAATCTTCATGACCGCGCTTTCGGACTCGGTAGATAAAGTCAAAGGTTTAAGTTTGGGCGCTGTAGATTATATCACTAAGCCGATTCAGCACGAAGAAGTATTGGCACGCATCCGGGTACATCTACAACTGCGAAATGCCATTCGCATTATGGAACAGCGTACAAATGAACTCAACCAAGCACTAGAAAACCTGAAGCAAAGTCAACAGCATCTGGTTCAGGGTGAAAAAATGTCTGCTTTAGGTCACTTGGTAGCTGGAATTGCCCACGAAATCAACAATCCCATGAATTTCATCTACGGCAACCTCACCTATGTCAGGGAATATACTGAAGATTTATTGGAATTTGTCCAACTTTACCAGAAGCACTATCCCAACCCAGTAGAGGAAATCCGAGAGCGAGCAGAAACTCTGGACTTAGGATTTTTGCAAACCGACTTGCTGAAGATGCTAGGTTCGATGGAAATAGGTAGCGAGCGCGTCCGTGAACTTGTCCTTTCTCTTCGTAATTTCTCCCGCTTGGATGAATCGGAATTCAAAGCTGTTGATATTCATGCAGGTATTGATAGTACCCTGTTGATTTTACAACACCGTCTGAAAGCTAAACCCAATTTTCCAGCCATTCAAATTATTCAAGACTACAAACAGTTACCAGAAGTTGAATGCTACCCCAGTCAACTGAACCAGGTATTCATGAATATTTTAAGTAATGCGATTGATGCTTTAGAAGAATCAGCGATCGCTGTACCCACTATCACCATCCGTACTTCTGCCATCGATAATGACTGGGTGACAGTTAGCATTGCTGATAATGGTGTTGGAATTGCCGAATCCATTCGCTCTAAACTCTTTAATCCTTTTTTTACAACCAAACCTGTTGGCAAAGGAACTGGATTGGGGTTGTCGATTAGCTACCAAATCATCACCGAAAAACATGGAGGCAAGATTGAGTGTTATTCTACTATGGGTCAGGGAACCGAGTTTGTGGTACAAATTCCGGTAAGACAAATCATGGTATAAATGGCTGGACTTGCTTATAGCGTTTCCCAAGCTGTCGGAAGTACACCCCACCCCGAAGTTTGCTCAACGGGGGAACCCCCACACACAACTTCTCTCCGCGCTGTCTCGCACCCTCCCCTTATTAAGCAGTAGGGAGTGGTCTTTTGTATCTCACTCCTTGTGGGAAAGACTATATTAATCAACTATTTTCAAAATCTATTCAATTATCTTGGAAATAGAGAAATTACTTTGTGGCGATCGCCAGGAAATAACTCATTTTTACCTCGATTTCAGTCTGTTTTGAGGGAATAATAAATTTAGCTCTATCAAAATAAATATTTTATCGGTAAGAGGTAATTATAATGCATTCATCTCCTGAAGATTATCGCCTAAAAGGCAAAACTAGAGGTTTGGGTGCTAATCTGCAAAACTGGTTATCAAGACTCAGCATAACAACTAAAATTAGACTAGGCTATACCTTCACTCTGGGAATTGCTTTATCGGGGACAATTACCGGAATCATGATTGGGGAAATATACGAAAAACATTCCCAGGATTTAATTAAGAAAGCACTGGAAGAGAATCACTTGCTTTATGAATTAACAACAGATTTATTAGAAGCGAAAAGTCTTGAGCAGGAGTTAGTATTTCTAGTAGATAAACCAGAAAAATTTAAAGTTAGATATGCACTATTTCTTAAGGAATTTCAGGACTTAGAAGATACCTGGTTAAAGGTTAAAACTTCCTATGCAGAAGCAACAGAAGATACAGAGGAGAGAGAAATTTTTAAAAAAATAGCTCAAAAATATGAGAGCCTAGTAGAAGTTTATTTTCAAGAAGCTCGCAGAATATATAAACAGTTAGAAAATCCAAATATTACCCAATCAGAAATTAATAATTTTCGTCAACAGCTTGTGAATTTCAACAGCAGTAAGACCGCTCTGAAAGTTGCAGATTTTATCGAAAGTATGGATAATGCTACACATGTCATTAACGAAGGAGTCGAGGAAGTATCAGAAAGTCTGGCTACTTTTGCAATGATTAGACTAGCTATAGTTGGTGCTAGTATTTTGATTGCTGGAATTATAGCTCAGATTTTCATATCCTACATGATAAACAATCTGTCTCGTCCCCTGAAAGCAGTTACAAAGATAGCAGAACAGGTGATTCAAGAATCTAATTTTCAACTACAAGTACCTGTGACAACAAAGGATGAAGCAGGGATTTTAGCTAATACTTTTAATCACTTGCTGACTAAAATTAGATATTTACTAGCAGAACAACAGCAAGCTCAGGAACAACTAGAAATTCATAATCAAACTTTAGAAGCACAGGTACAGGCAAGAACTGAAGAATTGCAAGCCAAAAATATTGATTTACAAGCGGCTATGGTAGAGTTGAAAAATACTCAGAATCAAATAATTCAAAGTGAAAAAATGTCTAGTTTGGGGCAGTTAGTTGCTGGAGTTGCCCATGAAATTAATAATCCCGTCAGCTTTATTTATGGTAATCTAGCTCCCATCTCTGAATATACCTATGATTTATTAGAATTGATAGAAAATTATCAACAAGTTTATCAACAGCCAGAAAGTCTAATTACAGACTGTATTGAAGAAATAGATTTAGAATACTTAAAACAAGATTTACCCCAGCTTATCGATTCCATGAAAGTAGGTGCAATACGCATCAGGGAAATTGTCAAATCACTGCGAAATTTCTCCCGTCTTGATGAAGCAGAACATAAGGAAGCGGATATTCATGAAGGGATTGATAGCACTTTAATGATTTTACGCCATCGTTTAAAGGCAAGTGGAGAACGTCCAGAAATTTCAGTTATTAAAGAGTATAATCAACTGCCTTTAGTTACTTGTTATCCAGGACAATTGAACCAAGTATTTATGAATATTCTCAGTAACGCAATTGATGCTATTGAAGAATATAATCAAAAACGGACAAAAGAGGAAATAAAGCTCAATCCTAGTCAAATTAAAATTTCTACTCAGGAAATTGAAAATAATTGGGTGCGAATTGCAATTAAAGATAATGCAGATGGGATTTCAGAAGCAATTATTTCTAAGTTGTTTGACCCATTTTTTACAACCAAACCTGTGGGTAAAGGTACAGGTTTAGGGTTATCAATTAGTTATCAAATTATTGTTGAAAAACACATAGGGAGACTAGCTTGTAATTCTCAATTGGGTGTAGGAACTGAATTTGTGATTGAAATTCCTATTCAAGTCGCTAATAGATAGGGGATACCAAGTTTATCAAATAATAATATTGTTTTCTAAAGACGTTATGCCAGAAAACAATACCAATTTTAAAAATCATTGCAATACAGAAGAAACCTGTAATACCATTTCACGAAAATCCTGAAACATATCCAAGCTCTAAAACCCTTGTCAAACCAGGATTTATTAATTACGTTAGCGTTAGCTCTCCCGCAGGGAGCATTGCGAATTACGAATTGCGAATTGCGAATTGCGAATTGGTATAAGTACTTAGCACTCCTTAATAAGTTTGTCTGAATAATTATCACTGATTTGTAGTTGCACTTCTCACAGAGAAGCATAACTACGAGCTAAAGACAGAGATTTTACATTTCGTGGTATAATGAGGTCTGTTTGTGCTGATTTACTTGATTAGAATTTAAATGTAGTCCGCACAGTTCCCACAACAATACTACTATTATTGTCATCATGTTCGGGATTTGTAATCACAAATAAACCTGGAGTGATGGAAATATTATCAGTGACTTGCAACTTATAAAATCCCTCTATATGTAAGGATGTATCTCTATCACTAACAAGACTACTACTTGTAACCTTGGGTGGCATTCCGACAATTAAACCTGCTAAATTACCCTTACCACCTAAATCTGGCATGGCTAAAGTCACAGCATAATTCCAAATATCTGCTGTAGCATTACTCACCTGGGAATCTGCTTTGATATAACCCACCCAACCGGAAAGAATCAAATTCGGGTTAATTCGCAAACTTGTTTCTAAACCGAAAGCATCGCTACTGGTAGAAACGTTACCAAAAGGTCTACGAGCGATGAGACTACCAGTACTACCAGTTAAATTTACCCCACTTTCACTGCCACCAGCATAATAGGAATGGAGATAAGTTAAGGCAATTCCAAAATTATCAGATGCTTGGAAAGTAACATTTCCTAATGCAGCATAATTGCCATCAAATAAACCATTTTTGTCAGTCGGTAATGCAGCATCCGTTGTTAAGTAAGCAAAAGCTAAATTTGTGCTTTGATTTAATTGGTAATTAAGTCCTAATCCTGTTCCCTCAATAGAGCGAAGAATGGGATTGTAGCGACCAAAACGAGATATGGAACCACTACTACTACTTTCTAAAGGATTCAAAGGTTCGGCAATATCGTTTAATTCCATTTCCGATGCAGCAAGGGTAATTCTCAGGCGATCGCCAACGGGAAACTGATAATATAATTCCTGCAACCCCAAATCATTCCCACTATCCTCTTCAAAACCCAAACGAGTCATCCGAGTTCCGGTGACACTATCATCTAACTCGGCAATATTTCCCGCTTCTAAACGCATATTTAAAGTATCTTTCCCCGTAAAACTCGTCACCAAATCTAAACGGGTGCGTTGACCGAGGGTGATATTGTTATCAAAGCTAGAGTTATTATCTTGGCGATTGCCAAAAATCCCCGTGATTCCTAAAATTACCTCACCTTCGAGTTTGGTAGTCGTGGAAAACTGATTTGCTTCTAACTCAGCAGTTTTTGCTTCTACTGCATCAACTCGACTGCGAAGGGTAGCTAATTCCCCAGCAAATTCCTCTTGTAGTCTGACTAATGTCTCTAAATCCTCTTTAGTCGCATATTTTTGCCAATTTTCACCCATCAACTCGCTGACTCTTTGCAAGCAACTATTTAAACCTGCGGCAAATTCGTATCGTGTGATTCCTCGATTTCCCCTGTAGGTTCCATTGGGATACCCAGCAATACAACCATAACGTTCTACCAAAGATTGTAATGCTTGAAAAGCCCAATCCGTGGGTTGTACATCTGCAAGTTGAGAAACGGACGTGGTTTGCGATATATTCGAGGAATCAGATTGTATTTCTGTTGCCAAGCTGAAATTGGCAGTAGTGATAATTTTGACACTAATACTCAGAGATATCAGTAAACCCTGGTATAGCTTTGAAGATATAGAGATAAACATTTTGTCGTAGTTCCTTTAAATTGCACCTGATTTTGATACGTTTAGTTTCTAAAAATTATACTCGGTGCATATCAGTGTGTTAAACCTTCAAAAGGTAATTTCCGATGAAAGTTCTACCATTAATACAAAATTCGGGTTTTGCTCTGCTGGCAATATCTGCTACCCTGATAGCTGCTTCACCATCCCCAGCAGGTGCAGCGATGATGACCTATAATTTCACTGGTACAGTCACTGAACTGTATGGTAATGGAACACCGCTACAGGAGTTACGCGGTACTCGTTTGGGGGACTCCATTTTTGGTACTTTTAGCTTTGATGATCAAGTGCCGGAAATTTTTCCGAATGAGATACCTTTAACTAGTTTTCAATCGAATATATCTCCAAGTCTTCTGGCTTTTAGTGCAGGAACATTTAATACTTTAACTGGAAATATTACTTTACCTCGCCCCAATCTGACAGGTGCACCAATATTTTTAGCTTTTAGTACTAACCAAGGGAAATTTGGCTTTTCTGCTAGGAATACAGCAATAATTGGTACTTACAATGCGGTAAAAATTCCCGAAACAACATCTATATTAGGTTTAGGGATATTGGCTGGTTTCGGAATAGTGGGAATTCAGAGAAAGCGATTAAAGTAAGGAGTAATAAGTAAGGAGTAATAAGTAATTAGATAATTATTAATTGGTCTAATGGAGTATGTTTAATAGTTATAGGACTTACCTTTGGTAAAATTGAGAGAACGGGCAAAGATTGCCCATTCCACAAAAGTTTGCTTTTTGACTAACTTCTGTGATTGTTCCCAACTAGTTGATTTTCCCGATTCTCTGTATTCACATAGTTGGTAGATACAGAATAGGAATTCATTTGTGCTTTGAGTGATGTTACAGGCATTCCATGTAACATACCAGACAAGGCGACGGAAAGCATAAAACCGCCAGTAGCAGCAGCAATTAAAGAAATATTGTCTCTCACAGTACTCAGTTTAAATTACAAGTAATTTGGTCATCTAGTCGTCAAGGAAAAAACTTGACTAGATAGACTGGTGAATCTTAACTATTTTCGGATACTATTCTGCCTTCTCAATTTAGGATTGACAAACTCATTTAATCCTTCGCCGAGTAGGGATAACCCAACTACCATGATAGTCATAGCTAAACCAGGAAAGAGAGTTGTCCACCAAATACCTGTGGGTAGGGCTTCGAGGGCTAGTTTCAAATCATACCCCCATTCTGGAGTTTCTTCGGGAAGTCCTAAGCCGAGGAAGCCTAAACCGCCCAATACAAGGATTGCGTCGGCAGCGTTGAGGGTGAAGAGTACGGGAACACTCTGAATCACGTTGAAAAATAGATACTTCGTTAATACTTGCCAGGTATTTGCCCCCATGGCTTGAGCTGCTTCGATAAATAGCTCTGTTTTGACGCTGACAGTGTGGTTACGCACTACGCGATAATACTGGGGAATATAGGCAATACTAATGGCGATCGCGGCGTTTAAAATGCCTCTACCGACAACAAAGGCTAAAGTCACGGACAGTAGTAAACCAGGTAAGGTATAAATACTATCCATAAAAAATAGGAAAATTTTGTCTACATTCCCACCGAGATAACCACTCAACATCCCCAAAGGTACGCCAATCATCATACTTAAAGCAGTTGCCAGTAACACCACTTGGAGGGCTGCTTGGGCACCAAATAAGCTACGGGAGAAGACATCGTATCCTTGACGACTTGTACCAAACCAATATTTCCCGGAGGGGGGTTGATGAATTGGGTTAACTAGGGAATCGGTGGGGTTTTGAATCCATCCCCAAGATTGCAATAGGGGAGCAAATAAAGCAATGAGAACAAAAGATAAGGTAATAGCGAACCCCAGATACATCAGTATTTGTGACAGGCTAGAATTGCGAGGAAAACGCAGAAGTCTACCCAGGGGAGGTTTAGAAATTGCCATGGGGATAAATTGGAGATTTTAGTCGGAAATTGACTATACAAAATTAGATTGGTGATATTATAGCCATCTCTATGAGCGAATTTGAGATTTAGAATTAAATTCAGCCAGAGTAATTGTAGACTATCCGACAGCAGCCACCTAGTACAGCACGGGGGAAATAAAGCAACTAGTCAAAATCGACAAAATGCTTATGCTGTATTAATTTTGTTAGCGTTAGCTTCGCTATACTACGTAAACACGTAGCATGTCGCTCTGCAACTCAGATCGAAGAGAGCAGGGAGCAAGAGGCATTTTTAATTCCGCGTAGCACTACTAGGGCGATCGCCAAAATCTAGACTATCAATCAGGAATAATTATTAAGACTTGGCAATTAACTCCAATTCTTCCCGAATACTTAATGGCTGATATCCTAAACTAAATGCCTTGGAACTATCTAAAGAAACATCCTGAGGGCGGGGTGCAGCCATTTTCACATCTTGCTGACGACAGGATTTTAAATTAGCTCCTGGTAATTGCAATATCTCTACCATTAACTTGCCGAAATCATAGCGAGAAATTCGTTCTTTTCCCCCTAGATGAATTATCCCTTTAAATGTTTCCATAGCTAATAACAATCCTTGGGCTGCGGTGACTCCACTCACTGGTGTGCGAAATTCATCGACAAATAAATTTAGTTCCTTACCTGCTGCTAAAGTCTGGATAAAACCTTGCATAAAACTTGTAGCTGTCGGTGTAGCAGCACCAAACATTAAGGGCATTCTACAGATAGTTGCCTGGGGATATCTGGTAAGAATTTCTAGTTCGGCTTGGACTTTTTGCTCACCATAAATATTCACAGGAGAAACGGAGTCTGTTTCCTTATAGGGAGCATTTAAACCATTAAAAACTAAATCTGTGGAAGTAAACACATAGGGAATGGAATTATCTGCACAAATTCCCGCCAAATTTGCCGCCGCAGTCACATTTATCTTGTAAGATTCCTGGGGATAGGTTTGACAGTAGTTTGGTTGTGACTGAGCAGCAGTATGAATCACTGCATCCGGTTGAATATCTTTAAATAATTGCTTAACGGCGGAATATTCGCTGATATCTAAAGGTAAAACTTGAGTCTGGGGAATATGGAGAGGTTTAGTACTGTAGGTGCTGTAGACATCCCATTTTTGTTTGGCTTGATGACAAATATGCCATCCCAGGAAACCACTCCCACCTGTAATCAAGATTTTTTTCATTTTTTGATAGTCAAAAATAAAAAATTACTTCATTGAAAATATCAGTATTTTTTCTGCCGATATTATCGTAATTAATTATAATATGACGTTGTTACAAGTTTATTGAGAGTAGAGATATTCTGTGTTCATACCTCTACTCTCTACCAAGTATTAATGAAATGATAGTGAAAATTTCAGTCTTATTTGATATTCACATCTTCGTAGATTTCAGCCATTGGCATTGTCATGTTGACTGACATAAAATCGACGCTTGCCCATGGTGATTGATAGGTGACTAAATTCCAACTGCCGTAGTTATTTTTGCGATAAATATCTACTTTCATTTCTGACTGAGAAATTAATACGTATTCATTGAGACTTTCTATTTCCGAGTAGTGCATTCTTTTTTCATAACGGCTAACTCTTTCTGTCGTTGAGGAGAAAACTTCTACTACTAAACAGGGGTTGGTTTTGAATTTTCTCTCTCTATCAAAGGAGTTTTTCGTTACAAATATTTCGGGATGATAAAAAATATTTGATTGGGGAATGGACAATCTCATCTCTGAAGAAAAAACTCGATATCCTGTACCATGAAGATGGGTACGCAGTCTCGTGAGCAAATTTGCTGTGATAATTCTGCTCTCTTGATTATGATTTAGAACAGGATATAGTTGTCCTGCAACATATTCATGACGAACAAAGCTGCTTAACTCTAGCTTGAGGTATTCGTCAACAGTTGTATGGGATTTTTGTGCTTGTGAAATCATGCCTGATGTAGATGCTAAATTGTCTGGTGAACATTAGAATGTAAAATGCTGTGCATAGTAAACTTGATTTGACAAAACCATTTGCTTTATCAAATTAAATTTGCTACTCTTGTCAAGATTTATGGCACTTAAGACATATCTCAACTTAACTGAATATTTGTTTTACATCCTATAGATTAATGTTTCCCAGTTTTGAGAAAAAAATAACATAATGACACACAAAATATATTCCCATGCTCAAACGTACAGGAATCGGTAATTTGCAGTCATCCTAGGTGCAATTTCTGGAAATATCTAATTAATGAGTTCTTGAAAGCGTTTGTGATGGCGAACTTTGTGGAAGTCTGCGTCTGTTTTGGCTAATTTGATATATTTCGTGGGGTCTAGTTTTATCGCTGTTTGGAGATTGGCGATCGCCTTGTCCGCATCTCCTGCCAAAGCATAGGCACAAGCCTTATTATAATACGCTAAATCTTTGTCTGGCTTAATCCTAATTGCCTTATCATAGGATATCAAGGCGTCTGCATACTTTTGCATTTTTGTCAACGCTATCCCACGATTAATCCAGGCTTCATATTTATCTGGTTTGAGGCTTAAGGTTTGGTCGTAGGATGTTAGGGCTTGTTGGTAGTCTTTGGTGATAAGTAGGGTATTGCCGCGATTGTACCATGCTTCATTTTTTTGGGAATTGAGGGCGATCGCTCGCTCATAGGAAATGAGAGCATCGGGATAAAGTTTTAAAGCAGTCAGGGCATTTCCCCGGTTAATCCAGACTTCAGCAATATCTGGGTTGAGAAAAATTGCCCGATTATAGGCGACAATAGCAGCTTGATATTGATGGGAATTTAATAAGCTATTGCCTTGATTGAAGAAATCTTCGGCTTTTTGATTAGTTGGTGTCGGTTTAATTACCTGAGAAACGCTAATTTCTCGCACTACTTGCTTGCTGTGTTTGCTTGTAGAGTTGAAGAAATTTCCACAGCCCAACATAAATACAGTCAAAAAGCCAGTTGTGAATAAGGAACGCCAACCGACCATGTAGCACCTGTATAACTCATTTAGTCATCATACAATGATTTTCCTCACTAAACTGTATTTGGACATACGGAAGTGGAATGGGTGATGGGTAATGAGTGATGGGTAATGGGTGATGAGTAATGGGTAATGGGTAATGGGGGGTTATGGGTATGGGATATAAATTGTGTATGCAGAAAACGCAAAATTCTCTTTCCCCCTGCTCCCTGCTCCCCACTCCCCCTGCTCCCCCTGCTCCCTGCTTCCTTCCCCCTGCTCCCTGCTCCCTGCTCCCCCTCCTCCCAGCATCCTGCTATAACTTGTATGGTGACAATACCTATATTTTTATCAGTATTCCTGTTTAGATATCATCATGCCAACTGATTATAATTCTGCCCCATCTCCCAATTCAGAACCAATATCAGACAAGAATTTACAGCCTGATGATTTTGATGGTGCTAGCGAAAATGGGATTACTGAGCATGAACTGGCAACACAACAAGCTTTAGCCGCGATCGCTGCTTTGCAGTCTCCCCAAAATACCACTGCTTTACAGAAATCTCATTCAAATTACAAACTACGCAATGGTGTATTTGTCAAGCCTAGAGCCTTATTCTTAATTATTGTGGCGATCGCTCTGACAATTGTGGGAATTGCCCTAAATAACCTGATTTTGGGAATTGTCGGGATTCTCGTCACCTTAATATTATCCCTAGCAATTGTCTTACCATGGTTGCAAAAAGTTGCTGATGAGTGGTTCTCTTCTGAAGAAAGAGCCTTATTTATTTCATTTTCCGGGATTATTGTCGCTGGAATTGGCTTTGTGAAATTTAGTGGTTTAGGCGATCGCCTAGTTGCCATTGGACGCAAAATTAACTGGGAAGTATCGGGAACCCTCGCAGATTGGTTTGCAGCTTTGGGGCAAATTCTCATTGCCATTATTGCCGTATATGTAGCTTGGCGACAATATGTGATTTCCAAGGATTTGACGATTCAACAAAACCTACTAACTGTCCAACAAAATATTATTACCCAACAGCAAACCATCGATTCCTACTTCCAGGGTGTATCCGATTTAGTCTTAGATGAGGAAGGATTGCTTGAAGATTGGCCCCAGGAGCGGGCGATCGCCGAAGGTAGAACCGCCGCAATTCTCAGTAGTGTAGATGGCAATGGTAAAGCCAAAATCATTAGATTTCTTTCCCGTTCCCGATTACTCACACCCCTAAAACGCGATCAACATCTCGGTCGTCCCATTCTCGATGGTAGCGGAGGATACGCAGAAGACCGTGAAAACGGTTTACGGGTAATTGACCTGGGAGTGATGTTAGCAGGTTCTGACCTAGGTGATACAGACCTGCGGTGGACAGATTTAAGCGAAGCTAACCTCGTGAGAGCAAATATGCAAAACTGCGATTTAGTCAAAGCCAATCTATCCCGCACAATCTTATACAATGCCAACCTCAGTGGTGCAGACCTGAACGGCGCAAGATTTTTCTATGGGAGAGTCGAAACTGCCTCCCCCCGCGATCGCACCCAACCCCCCAACTATCAAACAGGAGAACAAACTGGTGCGGTTGTGGAAAATGCTGACTTCACGGGAGTGAAAAGGATGTCAGAACCTACCCGCTGTTACTGCTGTGCATGGGGTGGCGAGAAAACCAGAAGCACTATCCCCGGAGGATGTGAAGGTATTCCCAATAAGTTGGGGAAATGACCGTCGCTTTGCTCCAATTCAAAATTAAGCCATCACCATTCCCCCATCCACATTAAATACCTGCCCAGTAATATATGCTGCTGCTGAGTCAGCTGCTAAAAAGCGCACCATCCCACCGATTTCCTCTGGTTGTCCGTAGCGCCCCAGGGGAATAAATTTTAAAATTTCTTCTGTATTACTCAAACCGCTTGTCATATCTGTGGCAATGAAACCAGGGGCAACTGCATTCACGGTAATTCCACGGGGAGCTAATTCTTTGGCGACGGTTTTGGTAAAACCAATTACCCCAGCTTTGGCAGCACTGTAGTTTGCTTGTCCTGGGTTGCCCATTTGTCCAGCAACGGAGGCAATGTTAATAATTCTCCCGGAGCGTTGCTTGAGCATAATTTTACTGGCGGCACGGGTACATAAAAATACACCTGTTAAATTTAGGTCTATGACTGCCTGCCAGTCTTCCGGCTTCATGCGGAGTAGGAGAGTGTCACGGGTAATACCTGCGTTATTCACCAGAATATCCACACGGCTAAATTTTTCCATCACCGTGTTAATCAAAGTATCTACTTGATCTGCTTTGGAGACATCTGCTTGGAGAGCGATCGCGGTTCCACCGGCTGTGGTAATTTCTGCGACTAACTCATCGGCTGCTTGACTAGAACTTGCATAGTTGACAACTACAGTTGCTCCATATTTAGCTAATTCCTGAGCGATCGCCCTGCCAATACCCCGTGATGCACCAGTCACAATTGCTACTTGTCCCCGCAGATTTTGGAGATTTTCTGGTAAAAGTTGCATTTTTCTGCCTCCACATACTTAACTGACCGCGCTAATTATCTTATCGGCAATGGGGTACAGGGAGACGAAGAGTAGGAAAATTTTGATGGGCGATCGCCCCAGTCCAAGACGTTCCAACGGTACATCTCTACGGGTTTATGATGTGGCAAACATTTGGAAAATCGCTATTATTTCTCCCGTCTGTGGCTTTTTTGCTCAAAAACAGGAGAGAATGAAATCAGGGTGGATTTGGGTGCATCGGAGAATTTGATGATTGACCACGACCGTTTATTTAAGGAATTAATTTCCACATTTTTTATAGAATTTTTAGAGTTATTTCTGTCGCAAGTTACTAGTCAAATCAATTACGACTCAGTTGAGTTTCTACCCCAATAAGTATTTAATGATGTCACCTCTGGAGAAAAAAAGGAAATTGATTTATTAGTCAAGGTGCGCTATCGGCAGCAGGAAACCTGTTTTTTAATCCACATCGAAAATCAATCCTACAGTCAGTCGGAATTTGCCAAGCGCATGTTTAAATATTTTGCTCGCTTGCATGAAAAATACGATTTACCGATTTATCCAGTGGTGATTTTTTCCTTTGATGAACCAAAACGTCCAGAACCACAAAATTATCGAGTTAGCTTTCCTGATTTGCAGGTGTTGGATTTTAATTTTGCCGCAATTCAATTAAATCAATTAAGTTGGCGAGATTATTTGACCCAACAAAACCCCGTAGCAGTTGCACTGATGGCAAAGATGAATATCCCCACCTCAGAGCGTCCCCAGGTAAAAGCTGAGTGCTTGCGCTTACTGACAACCTTAAGGTTAGACCATTTCACGAAAATAGTGAAACAGATACAAACCCTGAAAGTCTGACTAGATAAGACTTTCTTAATTACGAATTACGAATTACGAATTACGAATTGGTATTAGACCCTGCACGAATGCAATTAATTTCCGGTTTTGTCGATGTGTATTTGGATTTGAACGCTCTAGAGGAGGAATTGTTTAATGCCACTATCGATAGAATGGGATTAATTGAGGAGGAAGAATATATGGAAATAGTTACAAGTTGGGAACGTAAAGGTCGTCAAGAAGGTTTGCAAGAAGCACAGGAAACGATTGCTCAGAACCTATTACGGGAAGGTTTAGCTGTGGAATTTGTTGTTCGAGTCACTGGGTTAACTCAAGAACGGGTACAGGAGTTACAAGTGCAGTTACAACACAATGATTGATATATAGAAATAGTCAAAAAGAGAATAGGGAGAGAGACCCGATAAATAAATTTAGGAGTTGGAAGCAGGTATGATTCCTGGTGCTGCGTGCCTTAGAATAAATATTGTGGTATGATATCTACTCCTTGTCATCATATTCAATTAACTTGAAACCCCAGGGTTTGAGAGCAGCGATCGCGATTTCCCTATCTATCCCTTCATACACTTCCCATTCATCCTTGTGTTCTTTAGGATGTCCTTCTCCAACATTGCCAGCGACCTTGATTACAGGTAAATTAATTATGCGATCGCGCTCCAGTCTTTTGGGAATTGCTAATCTGATTTTGTGCCCGATAAACTTTGACGTACTGGAATTAGCTACAGATTCGCGGATTAGACAAATATCACCAGCATCCCCCCAAGTAGTTTTGTAGATGTAGAGGAAGGAAATATAAGTTTCTGGTTTGATGGTTCTTTTGAGAACTTGCATTATTTGTAATCTTTACTTAGTAATCTTTGCTGACAAATGAAGGCTAATTTAGCCAGAATTAGCTATTACCAGCATAACTGAAATTATCAGAAAATTTCCGAAATTTCATTAATAGTTAATATTGAGAAAATTAACAATTTGTCACGACGACGAAAACTAGATTCATGGGAATTTCATCTGAATCTTGATTTTGTTGTAGCTACTCATCGCAATCAACTCAAAATCTCTTCCTCATCAGATTTGACATCTAGAATAACTCGATTATCACTGTTGCCAAACTTTAATCACTCCATCATGGCTACTGCTGATAATACTACTACCATCGGGACTAAAAATTACTGCATGGATTGATTCTGCTTGTCCAGTTAAGCTATCAATTAATTGACCGTGTTCTAAATCCCATAATTTAATTGTTTTATCCCGACTACCACTCACTAAAATATTACCTTGGGGGTGGATTGCCAGGGTTGTCACCCAATCGGTATGTCCGTTGAGAATGTGGGTTTTGCTGCGGGTTTCCATATCCCACAGATGAATTGTCATATCTCGACTGCCACTAGCTAGGATTTTACCATTAGGAGTGATGGCAAGGCTGTATATCCAGTCAGTGTGACCTGTTAATGTGTGTAATAAATTACCTTTTCCTAGATTCCAGATTTTAATGGTGTTATCTCGGCTACCACTAACTAAAGTTTGATTATCTGGGGTGATTGCTAGGGTAGAGATGGCATCTGTATGAGCTTTGGTGCTGCGCACTTGGTATACTACCGGTAATTGCCACAGGCGAATCATGTTATCTCTACTACCTGTTGCGAGAATTTTGCCATCGGAGGTAAGAGCGATCGCCATCACGGAATCAGCGTGTGCTTTCAAGCTGCGGATAATTTTGCCTGTGTTGCAATCCCAAGCTTTCAGGGATTTATCTAAGCTGCCACTGTAGAGAATTTGACTATCGGGGCTAAATCCTAGGGAGGTGAACCAAGTTGATTGTCGCAGAATTCCTGAGGGGGAACTTAGGGTTTTCAGGAGACTGCCACTACTGAGGCTCCAGAGTTTTATGGTGTTGTCATCGCTACCACTGGCAAGCATTTGACCGTTGGGGCTAATTGCTAGAGAACGAACAGCTACCGGGTGTCCAGTTAGGGTTTGGACACAATGCCAAGAATTATTCCCTGTAATTACCGATGGTGATTTTGTATTAGTAGTGGCGGTATTTTTAGGAGGAGTAATGATGGTGGGGGGAATATCTGGGGATAGGATAGCAGCATTGATATCGTGGATGACTTGTTCAACGGTTTGATAGCGATCGCCTACCCTATCTTGAAGTAGCTTATTTAACACGCTGGCTAATTTGCTGCTAATGGTATTACCCTGCTGTTGTAACTCTTCTTCCCACAACCAAGTCGATTCCCAAGGATTATAGAGGTTTGCTGGATGAATTCCCGTGAGTAAATGCACACAGGTAGCACCTAAAGCATATAAATCACTTGCAGGGTATGCTTCACCGAAACGAATCTGTTCATCCGGTGCGTAACCTGGAGTACCGGCAATGGTTCCTCGATTACTAGAAATGATAGTTCCACTTGCTTGCTTAGAAATACCAAAATCGATTAAAACCAGAGAGCGATCGCCCTGTCGCATAATTAAATTTTCTGGCTTAATATCCCGATGAATTACCCCTCGCGTATGGATATATTGCAAGACAGGTAAAATATCCGTCAAAACCTGCCAAATTTGACTTTCTCCATAGACACCATTTTGCTGCAATTCCTGCAATAAATTCTGCCCATCAATAAATTCCTGTACCAAATATAAGCGTTTATCCTGTTCAAAATAAGCCAACAAATTCGGGATACAATTATGCTTCCCTAACTCGTATAAACGCATCGCTTCTTGATTAAATAATTCTACTGCCTTTGCTAAAGCTACCGAGTTACCCTGAATCTCGTGAGAAGGCGAAAACTGTTTAATCACACAGGTTTCCTGCATCCTATCCTGATCTACTGCCAAATAAGTCTTACCAAACCCCCCTTCACCCAATTGTCGATTTGCGCGGTATCTATCCTTGAGGAGCAACTTAGAACCGCAACTAATACAAAACTTGGCATCTTGGGCATTTTCTGGTCTTTGGCAACTAGGATTAAGACAGTAACTCATAGCTGTAAAATAGACTTATAAATTAATCATCAACATCACATCTGCATTTTTCTGAAAAATCGCCAATTATCTGCAAACTATTCAGTTATCAGCTACTAGGTGATGGTTAAATCATCAAGAAAATCTCCCTGATTCCCTATTCAACTACTACTCCCAGATATCCCACTGTAAATTATCATCAACCACAGCATCACACCAAACCCAATCCAAATCATCTCCCTGACTGTAAAAGATTCGTTAACTGGTAAATCGGGTAACTGACGTTGCCAGTAATAATTCATCGTTTTCAACACTCGCAATAAAGGTAAAAAAGAAAACAATCCTACCCAACTGAGAGTATCCCCACCCCACCACAAAAGGAAAAAGAATATCCAATAAAAAATAGTCGTTTGTAAAGGTGAATATTTTTTTCTATACCCTTCTTCTTCTGCCAGAGCAAAGGCTTTCTGAGATAAATCATATATATATAAGGGTAAAAAAATTGCCCTCAACCAAGGATTAATATTTAAATTTTCTCGTTCCTTGAGATATTTCCACTGTTTATGTGCCCAAGGTACTTGATAAAAGCCCCAGGTAAAAAGGGACAAGGTATAGAATTTCCATGGCGGCAGAATCGGGGAATATTGATTATTTGATATATTCATTTTATATTGCTAATTTAAAATCATCTTCCTAGGAACTATATCAAGTCTTCACCTATTCCATCAACTTGCTTTTAACAGCAATTATATTTACTATCTGAAACTTATATAAATCATACCCTTATACTTTATAGTAGGAATCATCTACCTTGGCGATTCACTATCATTTCGTTACTATTTATTTGCAAATATTTTTTTGCAGGTAATATCATCATCAACAGCTTAATTAGTTGGGAATAATATTTTCTTTGTACTTAACCCTCTATTAACTCAATCATCAACATATTATATGGTAGCTTTTATTATCCATTCTGACTAGGCAACTTCGTAAAAATTTAGCGCTCCCTAGACTAGATATGCAAAAACTAGGTTTGTTTCTGATTATTGCTTCTTTCTTACCTTGGATAGCAATTCCCTCCCTGTTACCCTTCCTACCCCTATCGACTGCTCACAAAGCAATTTTAGTTCCTGCATTATTAATCCTCGCGGAGATATTATGGTGGACAGGAGTATTGATTGTTGGGACTAAAACAGCACAAAAATACAAGCAGTATCTGAGTCTCAAAAAACTTTGGCATGGAATCAAAAAAAATTGGCAACGGCGATAGAATGGATAAAATAATAGGAGCGATCGCCACTATTATTCATGATAAGATTTTTACTAAAATGTTGAATCAACGCTTAAATAAACAACTAGATTTTATTATTGAAATTGACCGATTGAAGCACATTCTTCGCCAAACATTACTCACCGATGCTTCTCGTCGAGAAAATACCGCCGAGCATTCCTGGCATATTGCAGTCATGGCAATCATTTTCGCAGAATATGCCCCCAAAAATGTTGATATTTTGCAAGTCATCAAAATGTTATTAATTCATGACTTAGTAGAAATTGATGCCGGGGACACTTTTTGCTACGATATCCAAGGAAACCAAGATAAAGCCCAACGAGAAACCCAAGCAGCAAACCGTCTTTTTGGACTTTTACCCCTAGAGCAAGGTCAAGAGTTGCGTGTATTGTGGGAAGAGTTTGAAGCACAAAACACCCCTACAGCAAAATTTGCAGCTGCCTTAGATCGCATTCAACCCTTTCTACACAATGTCCAGACTGAAGGTGGTACTTGGCGTATCCATGGTATTTCCCGTAGTCAGGTCATGAAAAGAATGGAACCTGTAGCTGATGGTACACCAGAATTGTGGTCATCAGTGCAAAAAATGATAGAATATTGCGTTGCTGCTGGATATTTAAAAGATGCTTAATTCCCAGGGAAAATAGAGAATTTTCGATATGATGAAACCGGAGAATATCGCTGCATTCTCTCTAGGTCATTTCCCATTCCCTAACTCATAAATAAAGATGCAATTATCGACAATTTATTTAATTTTATATAGTAAACCCGGATGTCATCTGTGTGAAGGCTTACAGGAAAAGTTAGCACAAATTACCAACCTCAAATTAGAAGTAGAAATCAGAGATATCACTACCCGTGAAGATTGGTTTCAAGCCTACCAATATGAGATACCCGTCTTAATTTTATGTCATCCAGATGGCAAACAAGAAACCATTCCTCGTCCCTCTCCTAGGGCAAATGTACAACAATTAGAAAACCTTTTACAAAAATATACTTCCTCAAGTTAAACAAAAGTAATCTGTTTGTATCTGCTGCAAAACTAACTCCGTAGATTGTGTTAACTGCGTCACAAAGACTCCCGTTTCTTCCGTAATATCCGATGTCACCCACATCCCCTTGAGAGTAATTTCCCAATACTCACCATCGCACTCAGAAATTGTTATCTCACCAGTGGTGGCGATCGCCTTTAAATGAGATTTGTAAGGAGAGTTCGCCACAATCAAAAAAGATGCGGTATTACTTGCAATATGTAACGGAATACCAGTTTGTAAGCCCAATACAACCCTAGTATTTATCCAATGAGAGTAATCTACTGTTAAGTATTCCAAGCTAAAGCTGTTATCAGTATAGGTGAGTTTTAACATATCACTTCTGACTCCTGTCCTATTTTATATCGGCTGCAACCGGCAGTTTTATGCAAGGGCAGAAAAGCTTCTATGGTTTTTCCCTACCTGATTTTCATCCCAGGAAAGGGTTTGACATATTACCCAGTCAAAAAAATTATAGTTATAATAAGAGCGCCAGTGAATACGGTGTCGATTCTGGCGCGGATGTCAATGGATTTATTCGGTTGCTCATTGTAAGTAATACTTGAGCAATGCGCCAAGGGGTTGTACCACTCAGGGGTATGACCCCTTATAATTTTTCAACTTTGTTGAAGCTCTACAGCAAGGGTAATAGTCAAGGATGCCTACCCTACAATATGGGATAATTCATTTCTTAGTCTTCCCCTCCCTGGATTATGCTTAATTCTCCGTCATCCCAGTTATCCCAAAAAATTCTCTGGCAACAGCGACTGACACCCTATTTATTTTTGCTTCCTGCCTTAATTATTTTACTCTTGACGGTGTTTATTCCGGCACTACAGGCTTTTTACTTGAGTTTCACACGAATTGAAGATATTACCCTACCAGCAGAATGGGTGGGGGGCAAGAATTTTATCCGCTTGGCAAAGGATAAGGTGTTTTGGCAAGCCTTAGGTAACACTATTTTATATTTGGTTTGTGTTGTACCTATATTAGTTTTTGCTCCCCTAGGTTTGGCGATTTTAGTGAATCGGAAATTACGAGGTATCAATTGGTTCCGTGCAGCCTATTACACACCCGTAATTATTTCTATGGTTGTGGCAGGAATTGCTTTTCGCTGGTTGTATGCGGAGAATGGCATCTTAAATCAGTTACTCAAATATCTGCGAATTTCCTCGGAGGGTGTGGAGTGGTTAACTAGCCCCAAACTAGCTTTATTCAGCGTGATGGTAGTGACTGTTTGGAAGGGTTTGGGATATTACATGGTGATTTACTTAGCTGGGTTACAGTCAATTTCTGGAGATGTTTATGAAGCTGCGGCGATCGACGGTTCCGATGGTTGGCGCAAACACTGGGATATAACTATACCTTTGATGCGTCCCTACTTGGCTTTAGTGGCAGTCATCTCCGCAATTTCGGCGACAAAAGTCTTTGAAGAAGTATATATTATGACTTCTGGAGGACCACGTAACAGTTCTAATACGATTGTGCATTATCTTTATCAGCAGGGGTTTTCGTCTTTGTATGGTTTTAATATCAGTTACGCCTGTACTATTGGTTTAGTGTTATTTTTAATCATTTTATTGTTGTCGGTGTTACGGTTGGTGGTGAGTCGTAGTACTGGTGAGCTTTAGGGGTTTGGGATAATTCATCTTGCAGCTAGGGGGAAACCGGATTTGCTGCTGCAACCCTCAAATAACCTCTTGCTCTGAAAAGAAAATCAATGTTTTTGGGAATTTTTAATAAATTCTAGGTATTTGGCACTGCCAATAGTTTATATTTAGCGATTGGGTGGAAAAGCAGCCACTGGCTCTACAAACACGGTAGGCTTCAGTTACAACCGTTCTCATACCGTGCAAGAGGTGTGGGTGTAACGCTGGGTGACGCTGAAATCAAATACAGCTTTTCTGGCAGCTTGCTTAACTGGTACGGATAAACATTAAACTAAAAAGTCCATCTAGTCCATCGACCGCATTACCTCTAGCTAGAAAATCAGCAATCATGTCTAAGGTTCTTGTCTCCGATCCAATTGATCAGGCTGGGATTGATATCCTATCCCAAGTCGCTACAGTTGATGTCAAAACCAATCTCAAACCTCAAGAACTAGTACAAATTATCGGTGATTATGATGCACTGATGATTCGTTCTGGAACCCGCGTCACTCAGGAAATTATTGAAGCTGGCACGAATTTAAAAATTATTGGTCGTGCTGGCGTTGGCGTGGATAATGTAGATGTGTCTGCGGCTACTCGTCAAGGGATTGTCGTCGTTAATTCTCCCGAAGGTAACACGATTGCTGCTGCGGAACACGCTTTAGCAATGATGCTTGCTCTGTCAAGACATATCCCCGATGCTAACGCTTCTGTGAAACGGGGAGAATGGGATCGCAAAACTTTTGTGGGTGCGGAAGTTTACAAAAAAACCATCGGTATCGTTGGTTTAGGTAAGATTGGTTCCCATGTGGCAAATGTTGCCAAAGCTTTGGGAATGAAACTTTTAGCATTTGACCCCTTTATTTCCAGAGAGCGAGCAGAAGAAATTGGCTGCCAATTGGTGGAGATGGATTTACTTATCCAGCAAGCAGACTACATTACCCTGCACATCCCCAAAACCAAGGAAACTACCCACCTAATTAACACTGCGATGTTGGCAAAAATGAAGCCCAACGCCAGAATTATTAACTGTGCTAGGGGTGGGATTATTGACGAGGAAGCCTTAGCAACGGCAATCAAGGAAGGCAAAATCGCCGGTGCTGCTTTGGATGTGTTTGAAGCAGAACCCCTGGGAGAATCCTCCCTGCGGGCTTTGGGCAAAGAAATGATTTTGACACCTCACCTCGGTGCTTCTACGGTGGAAGCCCAAGAAAACGTGGCTATTGACGTAGCCGAGCAAATTCGGGATGTATTATTAGGACTACCTGCCCGTTCCGCAGTCAATATTCCTGGTTTAGGACCTGATGTTCTCGAAGAACTCAAACCCTATATGCAGCTAGCAGAAACCCTAGGCAAGCTTGTGGGGCAATTAGCTGGGGGTAGGGTGGAAATGCTAACTATTCGTTTGCAAGGGGAATTGGCGACGAATAAGAGTCAACCCCTGGTGATTGCCGCATTGAAAGGACTACTTTACCAAGCTCTGCGGGAGCGGGTGAATTATGTTAATGCCAGCATTGAGGCAAAAGAAAGGGGTATCCGAGTGATTGAAACCCGTGATGCTTCCATTAAAGACTATGCTGGTTCGATTCATTTGGAAGCAACAGGTAACTTGGGAACCCACGCTGTCACGGGTGCGCTCTTAGGTGATGGGGAAATTCGTTTAACCAATCTTGATGGTTTCCCGATTAACGTACCTCCAAGCCAGCATATGTTATTTACCCTGCACCGTGATATGCCTGGAATTATTGGTAAACTCGGCTCACTGTTGGGTAGCTATAACGTGAACATTGCCAGTATGCAAGTAGGACGAAAAATCGTTCGGGGTGATGCGGTAATGGTTCTCAGCTTGGATGATCCCCTTCCCGATGGCATTGTGGCGGAGATTACCAAGGAAAATGGTATTCGCGATGCGTACACAGTGACGTTGTAGAGTGGGTAGTGGGGGATAGGGAATGGAAATAGTTGACAGGTGACAGGTGGCAAGAAAAATTGATTTCACTCTTACCCTTTCCCCCTTCCTAGAATAATTTTCCCCTTACCCTTTCCCCTTCCTATACCCTTATTCTCAAACCCAAAATTCGGATGACTAATACTTGGTGGGAGTTACAAATTGTTTGTGAACCAGTGCTGGAAGATTCTATCTTTTGGCGATTGGGGGTTTTTGGTTGTCGGGGGACAGCAAGTGAGAGACAGGGGGAATATAGCTTGGTGCGGGGGTATTTGCCGCAATTTCAAGCACAAATTTTGGATTTAGCGGCTTTGTCGTTGTGGTTGCGTCAGGATGCTTTGTGTGTGGGTGCGACAGCACCGAGCTTGCAATGGCGGACAATTGATGAGGAAGATTGGGCAAGTAGTTGGAAGGAACATTGGCATCCTCAAGAAATTGGCGATCGCTTCTTGATTAATCCAGCTTGGCTACCGATGCCAGAAGATACATCGCGGTTGGTAATTCGTCTTGACCCTGGTGTCGCCTTTGGTACAGGTAATCATGCCACAACCCAGCTCTGCTTAGAGTCCTTAGAAATGCGCTTCAGTGATACGGCAACATCCTTTGTCGGTGAGCAGAAAACAGCCAAACCACCAGTGATTGCAGATATCGGCTGTGGTTCAGGAATTCTCTCCATCGGTGCAGTTTTATTGGGAGCAGAGCAAATTTATGCGGTGGATATTGACCCCTTAGCAGTCAAATCTACGGGGGAAAACTGCGAGTTAAATAGTATAGAAAAAGGCAAAATTATTGTCGGTGAGGGCAGTGTGGATGCGTTACAAAAATTACTCCCGGCTCCAGTGGATGGCATCGTTTGTAATATCCTCGCCCATGTGATCATTGATTTAGTCCCAGAAATTACCGCGATCGCCAAACCCACAACTTGGGCAGTTTTTAGCGGTATCCTCGTCGAGCAATCGAAATCAGTTGCTGATGCTTTAGAAAAGCATGGTTGGGTGGTAGCAACACTTTGGAAACGAAAGGAATGGTGTTGTTTGAATGTCCGCAGAAGTTAGGGAGTGGGGTAATTATTAATTATGATTAATTATGCTTTTTGTAATGATTAATCAATAAAACCCTACACTCCTGTACTTTTTTTACGCTTTTACAAGAAATTTTGAATAGTTCTGACTAAATCATTTGCTCTGAGCGCTCCTTCAATACGGTGTACAGCTTCTCCTTTTTTGAAAAGTACCAGTGTTGGTAAAGCTTCGATGCGGTATTGGGTGGCGATTTGGGGATACTTCTCTGTATCTATTTTCACCACACGAATTTGCCCTTGTAGTTGAGCGTTAGCCATTTCTAGCTCTTTTGCCATCATTTGACAAGGACCACACCAGTCAGCATAAAAATCTACTAATACAGGTAAATCCGCATCGGATAACATTTCTTCAAAGCTATCGAACTGCTTTTTAGTCGCCATATAAGCACCTATTTTTTATAGTCTGATTTTAATCCTAGTCAAAAATTTTTGGTCAGGAATTAATTATTAAATTCAAGTTAAACTTCATCTATGCTTGGGAACTGATGCACTAACTTATGTTCCTAGGTTCTTGATTCAACTGCATCATTTACAGCATACTAATTTCAGTTAAATACTAATCTAAGGGCAAGGATGCCCACAACCCAATTATTGAAAGCACCATAATCAAGACAATTTTCCCGTGACGTTTATTCATTCCGTGGGTAAAAATTTATGACTTCTGCTATCAATTTATTTTCTTCAGTACAACTGGGTTCCCACACCCTACCCAATCGGATAGTTATGGCTCCCATGACTCGTTTACGTGCGGTTGAGTCAATTCCCACTGCTCTGATGGCAGAATACTATGCTCAAAGGGCATCCGCAGGGTTAATTATTACCGAATGTACTATGGTTTCCCCTCTCAGCCATGGATACATGAATTGCCCAGGAATTTATAGTCAGGAGCAAGTACAAGGATGGCAGCAAGTCACTAAAGCAGTCCATGAAAAAAATGGCAAAATCTTCTTGCAACTGTGGCACAGTGGACGCATTACTCACCCCGCACTGTTAAATGGAGAGTCACCCGTAGCACCTAGCGCGATCGCCGCTGTCGGAACCCTACATACTCCCATCGGTAAGGTGGAATTAGCACCCCCTCGCGCTCTAGAAACCGCAGAAATTCCCCAAATCGTCGAGCAGTTTCGTCAAGGTGCTGCAAATGCGATGGCAGCAGGTTTTGATGGTGTGGAGTTACACGGAGCTTTTGGCTATCTCATCGATCAATTCCTTCAGGATGGTTCTAACCAACGCCGGGATGCATATGGTGCTTCCATTGCCAACCGTGCCCGATTTTTATTAGAAGTAGTAGAAGCTGTGAGTAGTGTTTGCAGTGGCGATCGCCTAGGGATTCGACTTTCCCCCAGTAATACCTTCTACGGAATGCAAGACTCAAACCCGAAAGCTACCTTTAGCTATGTTCTCCAAGCACTGAATGAATTTAACCTTGCTTACTTGCATTTAATGGAACCCAATGAAAACGATTTGGCAACCCGTGAGGTAATTAACCCCGTACTCGCAACTTTTCGCCCCTTCTATCAAGGAACAATTATTACCAATGGTGGCTATGATCAAACAACGGGAAATGCTGTAATTGCCTCCGGTGACGCTGATTTAGTCTCCTTTGGCAGATTATTTATTGCCAACCCCGATTTACCCCATCGCTGGCAAATCAGCGCTCCCTTAAATCCTCCTAACCCTGGGACTTTCTATGGTTTAGGTACTGAAGGTTTAGATAAGGGATATACCGATTATCCAGCATTGTATACATGAAGGATGAAGCCAAGGGATGTAAGTAACCATCATGAACTGCGTACACCAGGACAGATGAAAATAGGCATTGGGCATTAATTATTAGAACCAGAAAAATTAGAAAATAACACACCTTAGAAAGGTCTATTCCTAGGTGCAATTTGGTATTTCATCCACCACTACAATTTATCCTTACAGGCTTAGGACAATCATTGCGTATAAGCACGGATCCTTTGGATTTAATCCTGGATTCATAGCCTCATTTTCGGGGAGATTGGACTTTATCTTTGAAGCTTTGAAGAACTTTCAAGAAAAGTATTGGCAGATTTAATTCCGTGGAAGAATAATTATAGCAGGTAGTAAAAACTACATTTTCCTAAACCAAACTTACTGAGTAACTATGAAAACGAAAATTATTGGAATTGCTTCAACTCTACTATGTACAGCGACAGTACTTTGTTCAGGAGCTAGCTCTGCTGAGGCGGCAAATCTGGTGGTCAATGGAGGTTTTGAAGCCTCCGGTCTCCAAAATGGCACCTGGAACCACTTTGGTGCAGGCGAAGTTCTAGGCTGGATCCCGACCGCAGGCAGCAGAATTGAAATCCGCAACAATGTCGTAGGAACTGCTTATGAAGGTCAGCACTTTGCCGAAGTTGATAGCCACTACTATGACATAAATGCTCCTGAGATTGGCTTTTTTCAGGACATCGCAACGGAGATTGGTAAACAGTATAAGCTTTCTTTTGCCTACGGACCTCGTCAGGAGCAAAGGGTAAACGGCGATAATTTATTCTCGGCTTCCTTCGGAAATTTCATTCAAGAGTTTAATGCGGGTAACAGCAACGACGGATGGAAAACTTTTACTCAAACCATTACTGCTACAAGTACAAATACCCGCTTAAAGTTCTTATCTCTGGGCATACGTGACACATTGGGTGCAAACGTAGATGATGTGTCTGTCGTAGCCGTACCCGAACCCGCTTCAATGTTAGGATTACTTGCGATTGGTGCGATTGGTGCAGCTTCCACCCTGAAGCAAACGAAAAAGCAAGAAGCATAAAGAACTTTTGGTGTTGCTGATTGAAAGTATTAATGTGTCTCACTCAGAGGCGCAAAGACGCAAATAATCGTTGTTGAATCAGGACAAAAATTCAAATTCATACTCCGATTCAGCAATGCCGAACTTTTTAATGATTTCTCCAATCCATAATCAGTGAGCAGTAATTAATTACGACTCACTATTTTTTATTGTAAAACTATGTCAGAACTTGCTTGGCGATCACAGGTAATTGTAAACCTGGGGGATAATTTCTCTCTGCTTTGATGCGTTGAATTTCTGCTTCAGTGATTCGCAGGTTTAATTTTTGGATTAAAGCTTTAACTACATCACCCTTATCGATAGTACCAGCGACAGTTCCCGCAGGAGATAGTACGGTGATTTCGGAGATTTTTTCCTCTTCCAACTGATTAATGATTTTTGCCAGGGAAGTTGTTTCACTAACTGAGGGAATTTCTGTCAGGGGGTGAACAATATCTAGGAGGGTTTTACTTTCCCATTCACTGCGTTCGATTTGCCGCAAATCATCAATTTTTACCATTCCCCGATAACGTCCATCGGATTCAGCAAAGTAGACTTGGGGATTATCACTGGCTAGTAAGTATAAATCGGCGAAGGAACGTAAATTTTGATTAGCATCAACTATGCGAAAATCCCTTGTCATCACTTCCCCAGCAGTGATTTTCAGTAAGGTTTGTTGTAAGGTAGTGACACGCTCATAGGTAGTTGCATTACGCACACCAAACCATCCCAAAAAGGCAATCCATAAGCCGGTGACGAGTTCTCCTGTGAAGAAATCCACCACAAAACCCAGGGCGATCGCCACATATCCCAGAATTTTACCTGACTGGGCTGCAAATTTGACTGATTGCAAGCGATCGCCAGTGATTTGCCAAATGGCAGCTTTTAATACCTGTCCTCCGTCTAAGGGTAAGCCAGGAATCAGGTTAAATAGAGCTAAAACTAAGTTAATGCGGGCTAAATCCTGCGCCATTGACCGCAACAGCCAGGAATCACCTAAGAAATTCTGCGCTAATAACTGTAAAATTATAAACAATCCAATACTGACTAATGGACCGGCGATCGCTACCTGAAAAGCTTTTCCTGGGGTTTTGGATTCTTCCTCAATTGAGGCAATACCGCCAAATAAAAATAAGGTTATTGAGCTAACTTTGATACCTTGTCCCTGGGCGACTAAACTATGACCTAGTTCATGTAATAGTACTGACACGAAGAGTAAGAGCGCCATCACCACACCGGCGATCGTTGCTGTTATCGTGCCTAATGTTTGATAAGCTACAGCGAAATTGAGGGTTGCCAACCCCAAAACCACAAACCACAAAGGGTCTAAAAATAGGGGAATTCCAAACAAAGACCCGATTTTCCAGTTAGTTTGCATTCTTATTTCCTAATCAGGTTACTTCTATTTTAGAACAAGTCAGCCCCTACGGGGAATTCAAAATTATTAACCCCATAAATAAATTGAGCTGCTTGATTTAGCTAATACAATATTTCTCACACGAGGTGTCTCTAAATATATGTTTTTGCCGCTTAAACAAATCAAGATAGAGGCTTGTATCCTTAATTAAATAATTTAACATTATTTCGATAATTTTGTTTGTATAGGGTATTTACAGGGTATATTTAAATTTGGAATTGCAGCAAAACGACGGTCAATATATTCCGATATAAACAACAAAAATCAGCCCATAGATACAGGCTGACTTTGATATTATGCAGCAGCATTTCATATTAATTATGGCAAAAATTATTAATGATGCTTTTGCAAACAAATTTGTAATTTTTCTGCCACGACCTGTACATTCGGTTCCTGAAGTAGAGATAAATGGGAACCAGGAATATAATCCAAATCAATTTCACCAGTTACCACTTCACCCCAACCAAATAGGCTATCATATTTCATTCCTAATGCTTGACTACGATTTTTATCTTCAGTTCTTAGTAAAGTTAAAGAACCATCATAGGTAAGATAATCATAATTACTGAAAGCAAGTGCATTCGCTTCTGCAACTTTAACGTGCAAATCCTCTGCATCTAAATCCTTTGTCACATCTGCAATGTGAGGTGTGGCATTCAACAAATGTTGATATTTTTGTTTTTGACTATATTGCCGCCAAATTCTGTGAATTTCTGGAAATATCTTACTAGGATTTAGAAGGTATCTTTGCACATATAAAGGTATACGAGCCAGCAAAGGTATACGCTGAATATAATTGGGACGACAGGTATCTATTAAAATCAACTGAGCAACTGCCTCACCTTGTTTCTGTAATTGTTGCGCCATCTCAAAAGCTACGACACCACCAAAAGAATAACCTCCCAAAAAATATGGACCTTGGGGTTGTACAGTGCGGATAGCTTGCAGATAGTAATTTGCCATCTCTTCCACTGTGGTGTGGGGGGTAGATTTGCCGTCCAATCCTTGGGGTTGTAGGGCGTAAATTGGCTGATCTATGTCTAATTTTTTAGCTAGATGGTGATAGCATAAGGTCTCACCACCTAGGGGATGGATTAAAAACAAGGGAGCTTGGGAACCAGAAGATTTGATTTCTACCAGAGGCGACCAATTATCAGTAGTTTCTGTCGAAGAGAAAGTAATATTTTCGCTTTGTTGTGAAGATTTTGCAGTATAATTACTGGGAGACTGAGGAACTATTTTTTGCGGAGTGAGCAGTTTTGTCAGAGCGGCGATCGTTCCTGATTTAAACAGAGTATTTAAGGGTAGTTTTTGGTGGAAAATATTCTCAATTTTCGCAAAAAGTTGTACCGCGTCTATGGAGTCTCCCCCTAAATCGAAGAAATCATCGGTAAGACTAATCGGGTGAATGTTGAGGATTTCTTCCCAAAGTTGGGTTAATCGTTGTTCTATATTTTCATGATGAGTGATTGTTTCCAATCCACAACTGGGGAAACTGGGTTGTTGGGGAAAATTAGTCATCGAACTCTAGCCTGTAATTGTGAGAAGGGTGTAAAACCAGTTAGTTATTAACTGCTGGATTTCCTAAGAGTCAATAAGTCCCTATCACTGATTTAGCTAACGCCACAGCAAAATAGAATCCCCTTGCAAAAGAGAGTTCTGGAGAGTTTATTGAAACTTAGTTCATAGATACACATTCCTCACAGAGGATTTACGAAAATATCATAAGCTTTTTATTTTTCTTTACATTTTTCTTCCTGAAAATACCCAGAAGCTATGCTGTATCGCGACGCAATTAATACCCCCTAAATCCTATTTTTTCGTCTGAATTACCTGCAAACTTCCCCCTGCGTAGAAATTTTGCTGACTGTCTCGAAAACCAGAGGCTGTTAATAAACCCAATAAATCTGTTTTTAATAGCATCCATGCAGTCTCAGTTTCAAATAGCCAGAAAAATATCCATAGACCTGGTATAAAAAGTATATTTTGTGGCTGATGAAAATCTACTAAAGCAAATACTCCCCCTGGTTTTAAAACCCGATACACTTCCCGAATAATCTGCTGTAATTGTTCCGGTTGCATTTCGTGTAAAGCAGCACTAGTGTGTACCAAATCAAAGGAATTATCAGCAAAGGGCATATTTTCAGCAAATGCTTCTACATACTCTGCTTGGGGGACGTTTTTTTTGGCTCTTTGCAAAGATAGGGGTGAAGCATCCAAGCCAGTAACGTTTTGTGAATATTTCAGGAGAAATTGCGTTGCTTGACCACTACCACAACATAGATCAAGAATCCTGTCATCTTTCCCTGAGTTAATTGTTAAGCCTTGTAAAGCGAGTTGACGAAATTTTCCCTCACCGCCGACGCTCAAAGCCGCTAAACGGGAGATAGTATCGTAAAACCATTGGTAACGGTAGCTCAAATCACGGAAAATTGTTGCCATAAATTCTTTCCTTGCTGTTAACTTATATATTTAATAAAGATATTATTGTTAACCTTAGTAAAAAAGCTGAAAAGATTGGGGGACTAAAACTGCTATGGGTCGTGTAGGTGTATTATTACTCAATCTCGGTGGTCCAGATAAGTTGGAAGATGTCGGACCATTTCTTTACAATCTGTTTTCCGATCCAGAAATTATTCGCCTACCATTCCCCTGGTTGCAGAAACCCCTGGCTTGGTTTATTGCATCACGGCGCACTGGTAAGTCTCAGGAGAACTACAAAAAGATTGGTGGTGGCTCACCCTTGAAACGCATCACAGAGGCTCAAGGTGAAGCGTTGAGGGAGGAATTAAAAGTTATGGGTGAGGAAGCCAATATATATATTGGTATGCGTTACTGGCATCCATTTACCGAAGAGGCGATCGCCAGTATCAAACGTGATGACATCGAGCAATTAGTTATTCTTCCCCTCTACCCCCAATTTTCCATCAGCACCAGTGGCTCTAGCTTTCGTCTACTAGACAAAATTTGGCAAGAAGATACAACTCTGCAATCCCTGGAATATACAATTATTCCCTCCTGGTATAAGCAACCAGGCTATCTCCAAGCCATGGCAAGACTGATTGCCCAAGAACTCGACCAATTACCCAACCCAGAATCAGCCCACGTCTTTTTTAGTGCCCACGGTGTCCCCAAAAGCTATGTAGAAGAAGCCGGTGACCCCTATCAGCAGGAAATAGAGGAATGCACATATTTAATTATGCAAACCCTCAACCGTTCTAATTCCTATACCTTGGCATACCAAAGCCGTGTCGGTCCTGTAGAATGGTTGCAACCCTACACTGAAGACGCGATCGCCGAATTAGCCAATAAAGGTGTCAAAGAATTAGTCGTTGTACCCATCAGTTTCGTTTCTGAACATATCGAAACCCTAGAAGAAATCGATATCGAATACCGGGAAATTGCGGAAGAAGCAGGTATCCATAATTTCCGTCGTGTCCCCGCATTAAATACTGACTCAGGATTTATCCGTGCCCTAGCAGACTTAGTAGTTGAGGCGAAACAAACCCCCAGCCTCAAGTTGTCCCAAGTCTATCAAATGAAGAAGAAGGTGAAAATTTATCCCCCAGAACGTTGGGAATGGGGTATCACCACCAGTGCAGAGGTGTGGAATGGTCGCATCGCTATGCTAGGATTTATCGCTCTATTAATGGAGTTAATTACCGGACATGGTTTACTACACTTAATAGGGATTTTACATTAGGGGTAATAGGGAATGGGTAATGGGTGGATAGTTAATCATAAAGCACTCTTGCCCTTAACCCTTTCCGATACCATTGATACCAATATCTGCCACTACGTACAGCCAACCACAGCATTAACAAGGCAATTAAACCACCATGCCAAGGTGCATCAAAGGCTAAAAATACCAGGGCAACACACAAAACATCTTGAATAAATACAACCCAAAGAGGCAAACCTCGCAAACGGAAAAACCAACCCATTTGCACTAGCTGAAGCACTAAGGCGAAACAACCACCCACCACGGCAATCAACCAGTGAGGTGCAGGTGTTGCTGGTGCTACTGCCAATCCCATAATTCCCCCGACAATGGGAGAAAAAATTAATTGCACTACCTGTAATATTCGTTGCCCGATTAACTGCTTTGAGGCATATATTTCTACCAACGACCAAGTTGTGAGAGTGCCTAATAATATAGGGGTGGAAATATGACACAAAATAGGTACTTCTGACCAGAGATTGCTACCTTGAAAAATTCCGATACATAGTAGAGGCAGGGCAATTCTCATTCCTGCTGCCGCAGAAGCAGAAAGAGCGGCTAGGAGTTCAATCATAGCAGTATCAATAAATACTAATTTTTAAATCAGAACTGTCTATATACTTCTTTCTGCGCCTGGATATGTCCACGCGGAAAGATGTAATATTTGGTAACCTGATGCTTAACCCCGTACGTATTTAATACGGTTGTACACGCAATTAGTATTATTTGGGAAGGGGGAAGAGTATTTTGCTATTAACTGTTAATTACCCATTCCCCATTCTCCATTACCCCACCCAACTAGTACAGGACGGCTGAAATAAACCACCCATTCCAAATGTCTGAAACACTTGCAGCAAAGTAATTACGTTAGCGTAGCTCTCCCGCAGGGAGCATTACGTTAGCGTAGCTCCTCCGCAGGAGGCATTACGTTAGCGTTAGCTCTCCCGAAGGGAGCATTCCGCGTAGCGGTACTAGCCTTAAATCCCCAAGCGTGAGTATATGGCATCCAAATGTTGCAGGTGATGTTGGGGGTCAAAACAAGCACTGATTTCCTCTGGTGAGAGTTTCTCTGTGACGCGAGCATCTTGACTTATCAGGGCTTGGAAGTTACCTTCTGGCTGATTCCAGGCTGTATGGGCACAGGATTGGACAATGGCGTAGGCTTCTTCCCGTTTTGTACCTTTTTCTACTAATGTCAGCATGACTCTTTGGCTGAAAACCACACCACCGTAACAGTTCATGTTTCGCGCCATATTTTCTGGATATACCAAGAGATTTTGGATTAAATCCTTTGTTTCCTTAAGCATAAAGTGGGTAAGAATGCAAGCATCTGGTAACATAACCCGTTCTACGGAACTGTGGGAAATATCTCGCTCATGCCAGAGGGCAACATTTTCCAGGGCTGCAACGGCGTAGCTCCGCACCATTCTTGCCATTCCTGTCAGACGTTCGGAACGGATAGGGTTGCGTTTGTGGGGCATGGCAGAGGAACCTTTTTGCCCCTTGGAGAAATATTCTTCGACTTCAAGAACATCGGTTTTTTGCAGGTTGCGAATTTCAACGGCAAAACGTTCGATGGAGGCGGTAAGTAATGCCAATTGTTGAACATAATCGGCATGGCGATCGCGGGAAATTACCTGAGTTGAGGCAGCATCAGGTTTTAATCCTAATAACTCACAGGTTAAAGCTTCTACACGGGGTTCGATATTGGCATAGGTTCCCACAGCACCGGAAATTTTCCCGACGGCGATGGTATCCCGTAGAATTCTTAATCTATCTTGGTGACGCAATACTTCCGCTAACCAACCAGCGAGCTTGAAACCAAAGGTGATTGGTTCGGCATGGATACCGTGCGATCGCCCAATCATCACGGTATACTTATGTTCCCTTGCCTTGTGACGAATTGCTAGAATCACCTCTTCTAGCTGTGCCATAATTAAATCTAAACTCGCCACCATCTGCAATGCCAAAGCGGTATCCAAAACATCGGAACTAGTCATTCCCAAATGGATATAACGCCCTGCATCACCAACATATTCATTTACGTTTGTCAAGAAAGCAATCACATCGTGGCGGACTTCCGCTTCAATTTCCAAAACTCGCTTGACATCAAACTTTGCCTTTGCCTTAATTTCTGCCACTGCATCCTTGGGAATGTAACCCAGTTGTGCTTGTGCTTCGCAGACAGCAACTTCAACTTGTAACCAGGTTTGGAATTTATATTCGTCAGTCCAAAGATTGCCCATTTCCGGCAATGTGTAACGCTCAATCACAGTCCGCCACATAGTACAACCGTCATATTGTACAGTTAAGTGCAGTCGAATGAATTTAAGATTTGAGATTTTGGGTTAGATAATTCTTGATCAATCAAATCACCAACTCAACACCCTACGGACTTGCGTCCTAGCTATTCAAAGTAGCAGTTATTACCAAGGTTCATGGACTCTGTATTCCTAATTCCCAATTATCTGTGTTTTCGGATACTTGCCTGAGATTTTACACAAAATTGAGAAAAGTATATTTTACCAACATCTCAACAGCTTTAATTATGGCTACCATCAAATATATTCTAGGGTAGAAAATTTTCTATCTGAACAGACAAACCGATATCGATTCTTGGTTCATTTTTCATAAAATGGGATAGCACTACACACTCATTATCATCAGTAATAAATCCGAAATATTCATTTTATTTAAGTATTTTTTCGCAACCGTGAAACATATATTTAAGTTACTATGCCTTTGTGTATTGTAAGAACACGTACTCAAATGATTAGTAGACTTAAATTAACAGCTAAGTTCAATATACTACTATTACTAATTTTGATTATGGGTTGTATAGTGAGCGGTTTAACTTTATCCGCAGCTATGCAAAACAGAGCAGAACGTGAAATTATGGATAAAGCAGAAATGCTCATCCAAAATATGAATTCTGTGAGAAACTATACGAGCGAAAAAATACAACCATTACTATCAGATAGACTGAAGACGGAAGAGAAATTTATTTCGGAAACTGTTCCCGCTTATTCTGCACAAAAAGTATTTGAGAATTTTCGTAATCATGCTGATTATAAAAACTATTACTATAAAGAAGCAACATTAAATCCCACCAACCCTAAAGATAAAGCAGATAAGTTTGAATCTGAACTAGTAGAAAAATTTCGCCAACAACCAAACTTAAAACAACTGACTGGTTATCGTAATTTGTCTGGAGAAGATTTATTTTATATTGCTCGACCTTTAAAAGTTACTAAAGCCAGTTGTTTGGAATGCCACAGTCATCCAGATGTTGCACCCAAAAGTTTAATTAACACTTTTGGCTCCCAAGGTGGGTTTAATTGGAATTTAAATGAAATTGTTGCGGCTCAAACTATTTATGTCCCAGCCAAGAATATTTTTGCTAAAGGACATAAAAATTTATTATTAGTAATGGCTATTTTTATCAGTTTTTTTATTGTTTTATTATTCCTGATTAATATTCTCCTGAAAAACTCCGTAGTCAAGCCAATTAAAACTATCACTAAAATTACGAAAAAGCTGACAGCAGGAGACATTATCAACTTAGGTTCAGAAAATAATGCCGAAGCTATGGCATTAACTGTAATTGCTCAACGTCATGATGAAACTGGACAATTGGCAAAAACATTTCAACATATGGCTCAAGAAGTCCGACATCGAGAATATGGATTGAAGCAAGCACAAGAAGAAATTAAGCGTAGTGAAGTATATTTTCGTTCCCTAATTGAACAAGCTTCCGATGTTATTTTAATTCTGAATCGAGAATATCAGATTCGTTATGCTAGCTCTTCACTTCAACGTGTGTTGGGATATGAAATTGCAGAAGTGTTAAATCAAGATATTATTAATTTTCTTTCTTCAGAAGAAGTAGAAAGAATATTTAATTTTATTAAAAAAAATATTGATTTTGCTGGTGTCTCACCATCGATAGAATTACAATTTCGCCATCAGGATGGTTCTTGGCGAATTATGGAAGGAGTTATTAAAAATTTGCTAGATGACTCAGTTGTTGAAGGCATAATTTTTAATTTACGCGATTTAACTCAGCGCAAACAGGCAGATGAAAGACTGCGCTTATTAGAATCAGTTGTTGTTAACTCTAATGATGCAATTGTCATTACTGAGGCAGAACCTATTGATATTCCCCATGGACCGAAAATTATCTATGTGAACAAAGCTTTTTGCAATATGACAGGCTACAGCTTGCAAGAGGTAATTGGGAAAACACCTCGTATATTACAAGGAAAAAATAGCGATCGCCTAGCCTTGAAAAAAATTAGAAATGCATTAGAAACATGGCAGTCAGTCAATGTCGAAATGATTAATTATCGTAAAGATGGAACAGAATATTGGGTAGAAATAAACATTGTTCCAATCACCGACAAAACAGGATGGTTTACCCATTGGGTAGCCATAGAAAGAGATATCACGGAACGCAAACTAGCAGAAGAAGAGTTGCGGGAAAGTGAGGCATCAATTAGAAATTTATACGAAGTCACAGCAAATATTGAACTCAGTCTCTCTGCGAGAGTCCAACAGATGTTGCAAATGGGTTGCCAACAATTTGATTTAGAGGTTGGTACTCTCAATAAAATAGATGAGGATGATGTTGAAGTGATGAATGTTTATTTATCAGAAAACTGTCCTCTGATTGTTTGCCAAGGTGACATTTTTAAGTTAAACGAGACATTCTGTTATGAAACAATAAATGCAAATAAGGCAATTAGTATTGTCAATGCTAGTCAAAATAAATGGAAACATCATCCTTGCCATATTCGTAGACAAGTAGAAAACTACCTCGGAACAACAGTGATTGTTGCTGGTAAAGTTTATGGAACTCTGAATTTTTATGGTACTAATGCTAAATCTTCATCTTTCAAATCCTTACAGATAGAACTTTTAAAATTGATGGCTCAATGGGTAGGGAGTGAAATTGAACGTCAGGATTTTCATATAGCCTTACAGCAACAGTTACAAAAAACTATATTACTCGAAAAAATTACTCAAAAAATTCGCCAAAGTTTAAATACACAAGATATTTTACAGACAACAGTTAATCAATTAGGTCAATCTCTAGCAGTTGATCGCTGTGTAATTCATTATTATATTGAAGACCCTAATCCCAGCCTACCTTGTGTATCAGAATATTCGACATTAAGCACAAAATCAATGCTCAATTGCGATATTCCCGTAGTTGGTAATCCCCATGCAGGACAAGTTTTAAATCAAGATAATGCTGTTGTTTCTGATAATGTTTTTACTGACCCATTACTAATTTCAGCCGAACATATATGTGTGGAATTAAATATTAAATCAATGCTGGTTGTTCGTGCTTCCTATCAGGGGCAAACAAATGGTGTACTAGCATTACATCAATGTAATTATCAACGTCAATGGCAAAAAGATGAAATAGAATTACTCGAAGCTGTTGCCGCTCAGGTTGGGATTGCCCTTGCTCAAGCACAATTATTAGAACGGGAAACTAGTCAACGGGAATTATTAGCTCAACAGAACCAGGAGTTAAATATAGCGAAAAAAGATGCAGAAGCCGCAAACCGCTCCAAAAGTGAATTTCTGGCAACCATGAGTCATGAAATTCGGACTCCCATGAATGCAGTAATTGGGATGACAGGATTATTGTTGAATACAGAATTAACTGCTTCACAGCAAGATTTTGTAGAAACAATTCGCAGTAGTGGAGATGCTCTGCTAACGCTGATTAATGATATTCTTGACTTTTCTAAAATTGAAGCTGGCAAATTAGATTTAGAAGAACATCCATTTGAATTACGTTCTTGCGTTGAAGAAGCACTAAATCTCTTAGCCCCTAGAGCTTTAGAAAAAAAATTGGAATTAGCATGTTTAATTGAACCAAAAACTCCAAATAGAATTGTGGGAGATGTCACCCGCTTACGACAAATTTTAGTGAATTTACTGAGTAATGCAGTTAAATTTACGGCTAGTGGAGAAGTTGTTGTTTTTGTGAATGCTCGTCCTCTTGATCATATAAATAACAGTCGAGACAATCTTTACGAAATTGAATTTGCAGTTAAAGACACAGGTATTGGAATTCCCGCAGATAGGATGAATCGTCTATTTCAATCCTTTAGCCAAGTTGATGCTTCCACTACTCGTCAGTATGGAGGTACTGGACTAGGTTTAGCAATTTGTAAGCGTTTGTGTGAGTTGATGGGAGGTAAAATATGGGTAGAAAGTGAAGCCGGAGTCGGTTCAACATTCTCCTTTACTATTTCGGCGATCGCCACAGCTAATCAACCATCCCCAGAAGAAAATCCTGCTCATGAGTTTCTCGGAAAACGAGTTTTAATAGTTGATGATAATACAACTAATCGACAGATACTAAGCCTACAAACCCAGTCATGGGGAATGTTCAATTGTGCCGTAGAATCTGGTACAGCAGCACTGGAATTGCTTGATAAAGGGGTATCTTTTGATTTGGCAATTCTGGATATGCATATGCCAGAAATGAATGGTATTACCCTCGCAGAAAAAATCCGTCACAAGCATAACTGCGAGAATATGCCTTTGGTAATGTTAACTTCTATCAATGCCCAAGAAATCGTCACACAAATCAAAGATGTTGAATTTGCTGCGATTATTAACAAACCTATTCAGCAGAGGCAGCTTCACCGCACACTCAACCATATCCTCGGAAATAACTTAATAAAAGTTCAGCAATCTCCTTCTCCCTTCTACAATTATCAAGAGCAGCGATCGCCAACTTTACCTTTAAGAATTCTTTTAGCAGAAGATAATACAGTCAATCAGAAAGTTGCATTGTTGACCTTAGAGCGGATAGGATATCGTGCAGATGTGGCAGGAAATGGTTTAGAAGTTCTTCAAGCTTTGCAACGTCAACCTTACGATTTGATTTTGATGGATGTGCATATGCCAGAAATGGATGGATTAACTGCAACAGAAAGGATTTGCCAAGAGTTTCCTGAAAATCAACGTCCACGCATTATTGCCATGACTGCAAACGCTATGCAGGGGGATAGGGAAATATGCATCAAAGCAGGAATGGATGACTATATTACCAAACCTATCCGAGTAGAAGAGTTGCAACAAGCACTCAGTAAATGTGAACCATTAAATTATCAGCAAGAATTGATAGAACCAGTTGAGAATATTGAAACCGAAGCAGCTAGGGTGATGGAAGTGATTGACGAAAGCGTTTTACAAGAATTAAAGGATATGGCGGGGGAAGATTATGTAGCATTTTTAACTGAAATTGTGAATGCTTTTGTGGAAGATGCTACTGCAAGTATTGGTGCGATCGCCACTGCAATTCAGCAAGAAAATCCAGGAGAATTGAAGAAAATAGCTCACGGACTCAAGTCTGCAAGTGCTTATTTAGGTGCGATGCAATTTGCCCATCTTTGTCAACAGCTAGAAGCTTTAGGTCGTGATGGCGCGATCGCAGGTGCATTAGAAATATTTGCCCAATTACAACAAGAGTATCAAAAAGTTGAAACTGCATTATTATTAGAATGTCAAACATCCTAACTAGATTCCACTAAATTCAAGATATTAGTAATTCTCTGACTATATTTATTTCCAGAAAATTAAAATAAAGGTGCAACAAGTGCAAACTATTGATGAACTGAAAAATCAGAGTAACTTCCCAGTAGTAATCGCCGATGATCAGGGAATCGTTATTGATATTAATCATCATTTTGAAACTGTCTTTGGTTGGAATCATGACGAAATTGTTGGTCAGATGCTCAGTGTGATTTTGCCGCCATTTTTCCGTGATGCACATCACCTCGGTTTCTCCCGCTTTACTGCCACTGGCAATGCTACGATTTTAAATCATCCTCTAATTCTGAAAGCGATAACTAAGGATAATCGAGAAATTGAGTCAGAACATTTTATTATTGCTGAAAAATCCGAAGGTAAATGGATATTTGCAGCTACTCTCCGTCCGCTTGAATAATAATTATGGCAGACTTAAATCATCAAATTCATGAGCTACGTAGCACCCTTGGAAAAATGGAAATTGCCTTAGGAACTGTCGATGAGGGAATCGTCTGGACAGATAACCGAGGCAGAATTCAATGGTGTAATAGTACTTTTGATAAGTTGGTCAAAAAAACACATATTTTGATTTTAGGTCAACAACTAACTGATTTATTACATTTATCTCAAAATGGGGTAGCTGTAGAGAAAAAACTACACCCTGTAATGCAAGCACTAGAGGGAAAATCTAAAGGAAAAGACCAATATGAATTTGGAGGTGATGACTCTCGCTTAGTTTTAGAAATATCTTGGTCATATCTACAAATGCCAAGTTCTTCCCAGGAAGATAGTGATATTTCTTCCGCAGTCATTGTGATTCATGATATTACGGAACGCAAAGCCGCAGAAATATTTTTACAGGAGGCAAAACGCAAATTAGAGCAAAGAGTACAAGAGCGCACCCAGGAATTAATTTTATTAAATCGACAATTATTTGAACATAACCTGGAATTAGAAGAGGCGAGAAAAGTAGCAGAGAATGCCAGTCAAGTCAAAAGCGAATTTTTAGCTACGATGAGTCACGAAATTCGCACGCCTCTGAATGCAGTCATCGGTTTAGCAGAATTACTCTCGAATACAGAATTAGATGCGACACAACTAGATTTTGTCAACACAATTCAAAGTAGCGGTGAGATGTTACTTACCCTAATTAATGATATTCTCGATTTTTCTAAAATTGAAGCAGGGGAGTTAAAATTAACCCAAGAGGTATGTGATTTAAAGTCTATTATTGATAGTTGTATTGATATTATTCATTTTCCAGCTATAGCCAAAAAGCTGAAATTAGACTATCTGATTGCATCACCGACACCTAACTTGATTATTTGTGATGCTAACAGGCTAAGTCAAATCTTATTAAATATTCTCAATAATGCAGTAAAATTTACCGAATCTGGTGAAGTTTATCTTTCGCTGAAATCTAGAAAATTAGATAATTCCCAGGAAACTGTATCGATTTCATCCCCCTCAACCTATGAGTTAGAATTTTGCGTTAGAGATACAGGTATTGGTATTCCTTCTGGAAAAGTCAATCAACTATTTCAACCTTTTAAACAACTTGATGCTTCAATGAGTCGTAAATATGGAGGTACCGGACTAGGATTAGCTATTACCAAAAGATTGGTAGAAATGATGGGTGGAAAAATTTGGGCAGAAAGCCACAAAGGTATAGGCTCTAAATTTTTCTTTACTGTCATTGTCTCTGAATCGGTACCATTGCCAGTCGAAAATTCTTCCAATCAAGAAAATAATAATTCTGATAGAAATCTGATTGGAAAACAAATACTTTTTATCGATAATAGTATCTATCAAAAAAGTATAATTCAACAAACCCAGGGGTGGGGAATGTTAAACTGTGCAGTTTCTACAGGAGAAGAGGCTTTAACATTCATTACAAAGGGGATTAAATTTGATTTAATTATTCTAGATTCCGAATCCCTCGATATGGATGGGATGTATCTAATTAAAGAGATGCGTCAGCAATATTCATGGGGGAAAATCCCAATCATCATATTATCTTCTCCATTACAGCCAGAATATGACATCCCTAATTCAGATAATGATGCCATATTCATCATCAAAAAACCTATACAAGAATCACAACTCTATGAATTATTACAAAACCTTTTTCGAGAGAAACAAATTACACAAAATCAAATCACTAATATCAAAACACCTGCAAAACCTATGGTTACTCAACATCAATCCTTACGTATTCTCCTTGCAGAAGATAACTTAGTTAATCAAAAAGTTGCGCTGTTAGTTCTGAAAAAGATTGGTTATTGCGCAGATGTGGCTAATAACGGCTTAGAAGTATTAGAAGCCTTACAAAAACAAACCTATGATGTTGTGTTAATGGATGTGCAAATGCCAGAGATGGATGGCTTGACAGCAACACAAAAGATTTGTCAAAAATGGTCTAATTCAGAACGTCCACGTATCATTGCCTTAACTGCTAACGCTATGCCAGGAGATAGGGAAATGTGTCTGAATGCTGGAATGGATGATTACCTTGCCAAACCAATTAGAGCGGAAAACTTACAAATTGCGCTGAGTAAATGCTAGGGAAGGTAAGTTAACTTGAACAGTGTAAGAGGATGTTAATGATTTCCCCCAATTTCCACAGGATAATTACAAAATCAAAAGCACCTGAAGTGTTACCATGTTTCCACTCCAAGTGCTATTGATTTTAAAACTTGCTCCTCACACACAACAATAGAATAGACCTATTTGTAGATGATGAAACCTTAGTTTGTGACACTTTCACAAGTGCGATATTATCCTATGTTCCTGTGGGATAGAACATGGGTATGGAACATTGTTTTGATGGTGTCGATTGGGGTACTCACAAATCTTTATATTTCTATATATTTCTATCACCCTGTTGCCTATTTGTATCAAGATAAATAACTATCTTCCGGATACAGTAAATCCTGCCCAATGGTAGGGATGTTGGTAAAGTCTTTCCTGGGGATGCATTTGGCTAACTTTATATTGTTCTGTGGCTAAATGTGTACGAATTCTTAATCCTTCTTGGGGAAGGTTTTTCAGCAAATCTTCATACCATTTTGTGAGTTCTTCTGCTGTTAATTCTTGTAACCATTGCACAGTCTCAGCCATGGCAACTTCTGGAGGATAACCCTGATGAACTCGTCGATAAAATTCAATCATCACCACCGCACTCGCAGCTGATTCCACATTCCACAGGTTACTGACAACAAAGGGGATTCCCTGGGAAAGGAAACCAGTAATTAAGTTTGCATATTCACCAGTGATTACTTGTTTCTCTGGGGTTTCCAATCCACTGATAGACAGGGTGACGAGATTGTAAGCAGTTAGCGATCGCTGAAATATTTCTCCCAGGTTAAGATTTTCTGACTCCGCTAAAATTAATCCAGAAAGTAGAGGGGAACTAGCATTTTCAGTAGTTTGTCCTGTGAAATGCAAGATATTATAGTTTTGTTCGAGGTTTTGACTCACCTGTTTTTTAGTTGCTTGCAAACCCTGTAAACGCAAGGGTTTATTAAACATTTGACTGATGATTTCCGATTCAATCTTGGCAAATTTCAAGCTGGCATAATCTGTATTGTTTGGATGTTCAATACTCAGGAATTTTTTCTCACGATTTTGTAGCAAGTCCGCAGATTTCAGATAAATACCAATTTGGACACTTGGTAAATAGCTAGTTGTAAAATTTGTGGTTTGAGGCGATAGATGGAACAGAGCATGGAGAGGAAGTTTATGTAAGCTACAGTGGGGAATAATAATCAGGTGGGTGATATCTTCTAACTCGTGAATAATTGCCGAAATATTCAGAATTTCTCCCAATCTGGCGAGATAGTTTTCCATCTGCAAACGCCAATGATGTTGATGTTTGCTTTGTTTATCCTCTGATATGTTTTGGTATTCTTGATATGCTTCCTGCCATGATTTCAGCCAGTCTGTAAATTCGATTAGTCGGAGAGTATCCTCAGGGATGGGGGGTTCAGCGAAATAGTTACCATCGATAACTGGGGTGAAGATGGGTATGGGTTCTGTAGAGTTGTACTTAATGATAAATGTTCGTAGGGAAGAGGGGCTAATATGCCAGTAAATAATTGCTGTTTGGGGATTAAGTAGTTGCTGAACTTGAGAATAGTTGAGATAGGAAATTTCTTGATTCCAGTCAAATAGGAGCCAAGTAAAACAAGCGTTTTTCCAGTACTCTGCAATTTCCCATGCTTGAGCTAATTCACCGAGTTGTACAGCAATATCAACTGATAGTTGTCCAATGGTGGAGAATTTTAAGGCTAATTGTTTTTTCTGCTCTTCCGTCCGATTTTCATCCATCAAAAGGCTTTGTAAGCTTGACAGAGAACGCTCATTATTAATTTGTGCTTGCGTGATTTCTCCCAGATTAACCAATACTTTTGTGAGACTTTGTAAGACTTCTAAATATAGATAGGGATGAATATCAAAATCGATAGTTACTAATGCTTGATTATAGTATTGTTGAGCTTGTAACCAAAACTCACGGGGCGCGAGATTTCTCATCCCCATATCATAGTAGGTATTGCCAATTGCCAAATGTAAGCGACTGTAACCTTCTGGATGAAACTGGGGATGAATGTATTGTAATGCGGTTCCATAGGTGGCTAATTTTCCGACTTCTCCCCGTTGATTGAGTTCAGGATTTTCTCTGGTGAGGGTATGTAAGTTGCTGAATTGGGGATTATGTCTATCAGAATAACCGACTGCGTTTCCACGTCCGATCCAAGCTTCCCAGTATTCGGGTTGAATTTGTAATGCACCATCACAGGAAGCGATCGCCTCCTCATATCTACCGAGAGCAAATAGGGAAACAGCTCGGTTATACCAAGCAAAATAAAAATCTGGATTAATTTCTAAGCACTTTTCATAGGAGACGATCGCCTGTTCTTTTTCTCCTATATTGTCTAAACCAATACCTCTGTTATACCAAGTCAGATAAAAATCACGTTTCAGGGCGATCGCCCGCTCCCAAGTCACAATTGCTTCTTGCCAACGTCCCAAACTACCTAAAACTACGCCTTGATCTAACCAAGCATCGTGAAAATCAGGTTTGATACGGGTAGCTTGAGCATAAGCATGGATAGCTGCTTCTTTCTGGGCTAATTTTTCTTGAACACCACCCAGAGCATACCAAGCCTCAGGAAAGTTGGGCTGAATTTTGATGGCTGTCTCGTAACAAGTTTGAGCTTCTTCCCAGGCTGATAATTCTACCAAGGCTAACCCCTTACTATACCAAGCCAAATGGAATTCGGGATAAATTGCTAAAGCCTCGTTATAGTCAGCCAAGGCGGGGCGAGTTTGTCCAGTTTCTGCCAAAGCAACTCCTCGATAGTACCAACTAATGGGGTCATCTGGTTCTAGTTCTAGAGCTTGGTTGTAGCTGGCGATCGCCTCCCCAGGATATCCTAACTTCAACAGTGCCAAACTCCGGCTAGAGATAGCTTCTAGGTAATTGGGTTTTAGTTCCAAAGCTCGATCAAAACAAGATATAGCCTCTTCAAAGCGTTGTAACTCTCCCAGGGCAGCCCCCCGATTGTACCAAGCTTTATGAAAATCAGGTTTCAGGTGTAAAGTTTGGTCATAGGATTTAACCGCCTCAGTAAAATTATTGAGATAAAACAGAGTCAATCCACGATTAAACCAATATTCGTAGATTTGACCATCCAAGGCAATAGCTTGATTATAGGCAGCGATCGCCCCTTGTAAATCTCCAGTTTTTGCCAACTGTAAACCTTGACAAAACCACTCTTGAGCCTGATTTTCCTCGGTTTGGGAAGTGGAAACCGTCCAATTAACAGGTAATTGAGGTACAGCATTCCCAGTTTCTTCCAGCATCACCAGTAAATCACCTAACTCGGTGTTGCTTTCTGGTGGCAAATTTGACCAGTAATCCCAGTCGGCGACAGCTGCCTGTAGACTCTGCGCTACCCAAGCATCTTCCTCAGTTGGAGAGTTCCCAGAATCGGCGATTTGTGAGTTAGTTAACCAGGGGGATTCCCACCGAGAAACTTCTGTGGATGCCGGAACTAATGTATTCTCGACAACATCTCTTTCTCTAGTAGTGACATTTGTCCTAGGAATTGTTTCCGGAGCATCTGCAAAAATAGAAGTATTATTTTGTTGCCCATCATCCCAGTAATCACTGAGATTTCTCGTCAATAGGCGAATACCAATATCATAGGAGAGATCGCCCACAGTCCCGATATTCATTTGTCCTAGCTGCATCATTCTTTCTGCTAGTTGATGATTCGGTACAGGAGATGTCAGTAATCTCTCACCAAAATCCAACAGCCACTCAATCCAACGATCAACAGAGATGCGATGTTCCATCCTTTGCAGATACTTACCTGCCCACTGTTGTCCCCGTCCCTGATAAACTCCCTCTAGTAGCTCAGTAAACAGAAATTCTAAATCAGCATTTGTGAGTGCGGGTGGCTGTACCGCATTTCCAGTAGTCAGACGCAGTACAGGAGTCTGCTTTCTGCCTAATAGGAATTGATAAAACTGTTTAAGCCACTGAAATAGCCGCTTGAGCATCTCCCGGTATCTTGGATGTGGTTCATATAGATTGTAGCGATCGCTGTCATAAAAATGTCACAATTTCTCGAAAAACTCACTATATTTACAGAGAAAAAGCTGATGAATTCTCAGCAAATTCCGAAAATACGCACTAAATCACTCAATCAAGCCGAAAAATCAGCAATGAGTGGTGAGTAATGGGGAATAAACCAGATAGAAAACTTTACAGAGTTCCAGATGAACCCTGGGAACTACCATCAGCTAAAAATAATTGACTCGTAAAAATTTTTGCAGGTAATCCTGTGTCCCCCGCCACCATTTTACACAAAGAAACACATCAGAAATTAATATATTTTTCGCCCCTATCTGCTGATAGACAAAGAGAAAAAGCATATTTTGCCCATCCTCAAACACTGTCAGTACAGAAAACATCTCAATACATAACTTGGCAAAGTATTCTGCCTGGGGAAACACAGTGACAAACCAAGTGTGAAGCAGCTATCCGGTAATTTGCAGAACCAGAAAAAGAAATTAGATAACAACCTGAAAAGAATTAGCTTGGCGATCGCTCCCATTCTGTTAAAATATCTTGGTCGTTTCATCTGATTCCGTCCGTCTTTGAGTCAGTCAATAGACCTTATTAACGTCGATACCTTAGCGCAAGAACTGGCAACGATTCAGCAAACAGGTTCTAAACGAATCGCCTTGCTGGGTTCGCGTCACGTCCCCATCACCCACCAAACCCTGATTGAAATGATGACTTATGCCCTAGTTCTATCGGGCAACCGCATCATTACATCCGGTGCCACGGGGACAAATTCAGCAGCCATTAAAGGGGCAATGCGGGCAGATCCCAACTTATTAACGGTGATTTTACCCCAAAGCCTAGAACGCCAGCCCCACGAATCACGTCAGCAGCTAGAGCAAGTTATGCATCTAGTAGAAAATCCCAGTAATGACCATATGTCATTAGCAGAAGCAAGTTATCTGTGTAACAAGGAAATTGTTTCCCGTTGCCAACAGCTAATTTGTTTTGCCTTTCACGACAGCCGCACATTGCTACAAACCTGTGGCGATGCTGAAGAACAAAGAAAAGTAGTCACCCTATTCTACTTTGATTAGTCATCAGTCATTCGTCCATTGTTTATCGTAATTGGACTGATGACTCTTGACTAAATGACAAGCACAGCGTAAATTCACCACCCATACCCTACGGGAAGGTGCTATGGGTACATAACATCAAATCAACGCTGATGCTATGTTTTTTCGTGAGTTGGGAATGTTGACTTGTGACTATTGCATTCCGTGTAGCGGTACAAAGAACAGATAACTAAGTAAATGCCTATTTTTTTATACTCAATTGCTGCCGCCGCCGTCTTGATATATTTTCCCTATATGGCTGTTGGCTATGCCCGTGCCCGTGTTGGTTATGATTTATCTGCACCCCGTGCCATGTTTGATAAATTACCACCCTATGGTCAACGGGCAACCTGGGCACATCAAAACTCCTTTGAAACCTTTATGGTGTACTCAGTTGCAGCGATGATGGCATATGTCACAGGAGTTAATTCTCAGTTAGCTTCCAGTGTAGCGATCGCCTTCCCCGTGGCACGGTTTTTCTACTCCATTTTTTACATTGCTGATATTCCCCTGTTACGCTCTCTGATGTTTGGCATTGGCTCCTTCAGTTGTGCTACCCTCTTCGTTTCCAGCATCATGAAAGTTATGAATTAGGAGGGGATAGGGAGCAAAATACAATTATCAGCAAAAACACCCTTCCCCATAACCCATTAACCATTACCCATTACCCATTCTCAAATTCTCTTATGGCTTCTACTTTTTCTTTTGATATTGTCAGTGACTTTGACAGACAAGAATTGGTAAATGCTATTGATCAAGTCAACCGTGACGTAAACAGTCGCTACGACCTCAAAGATACAAAAACAGAAGTAGAATTAGGCGAGCAAAGCATTACCGTCAGTACAGATAGCGAATTTACCCTGGAATCTGTACATAATATTCTGCGAGAAAAAGCCGCAAAACGTAACCTTTCCCAAAAAATCTTTGAGTTTGGCAAAGTTGAATCCGCTAGCGGCAACCGCGTACGTCAAGAAATTAAATTACAAAAAGGTATCAGTCAAGAAATCGCCAAACAAATTAGCAAGTTAATCAGAGACGAATTCAAGAAAATCCAAGCATCCATTCAAGGTGATGCGGTACGAGTCAGCGCGAAAAGTAAAGATGAACTGCAAACAGTAATTCAACGTTTAAAACAGGAAGATTATCCCGTCGCGTTGCAATTTACCAATTATCGTTAGGAGTTCTTTTTCAACTCAACCTTGCATTTAAGTGACAAATTTCTGTTCTGAAAATTATTGCAGTGCGGGCATCTTGCCCGCTTACTCTGTGCGAATGCATGCTCCATTCTTGGTTTTCCCTAATTGGGACGCTGAATAATTGATTCCATCACCCGACGCTTATTCTTCGGGTCAATAGCGACTAAGCGCACATATTCACCACCATACTCAGCTAAACAAGATTCTACCGTGGAAATGGCATCAGAGTCGCCATTAATTTGTCCCACACTGCAACTTTGCCAGGAACCCATACGAAAACGTCGTTCATCAACGTGTTCCACACCGATTTTATAACCTTGGGCAAGGATATCGCGGATTTTCTCTTGGGTTTCTAGGTTTAAAGAATTTGGGGAGACAACAGGACTGTCATAGGCGCGATAATAATTATTGTTGTGTGGCTGGTTTTCTGACTGATTTTCTGACTGATTTTCTGCGGAAGTTGCAGGTTTGGAGAGACTGCGAGAATACAAACCGCGATTATATTCTGTCACCAATTGGGAATCTTCCACCCGTTTTTGTTCTCCCACGATACGATTACCCATTTCCAGCAGTTGGGAGAGGTTGAAGTGGGGTTTATTAAATATTGGCTTACCTTCGAGACTATTCACCACTCGTTGGGATACTTTCTCTACACCCACCTGATGAATAAACTCTCGAATTTGCTGATCATAAATCCGCGATCGCAGCGCACTAAAAAAGTCCACAGACTGATTCACAAAAGTATCAACTAACTGTTCAATCTCCTTGGAAGTCAGTTCATCTTCGGCAAAGATTCCCCCCACAATCCCCACCTTGTCATCACGGTCGGGTTGCCAGTAGAATTTCTCCATCCGCCCATCCCGCACCAAGGGAGCATAGAGGGTAGTGAAATCATTGCCGGTGACGATAATGGGTACACGGTACAAGGGTGTCGCATCATAGCTACCAGGTAACTGCACATCCGTAGGATTATCAGCAATATTCATCAGTGTGGCATTCACCAACTGAGTATTTACCGTGTATTGTGTCCCCTCATCAAATCTTCCCGCACCCGCATCTAAATCATTAATCATCAAGACGCACATTTTTCCCCGCACCTTGATTAATTCCGAGGTTTCACGGTAACGCAAGCGAATTAATCTCGCAGGATCACCCGCATCGGGACTTTCCAACTCACCACCAGAAATCAGGGTGACTTCTATTCCCATTCTTTCAAAAACTAATTCGCACTGAAAAGATTTACCCTCACCCTTACGTCCATGGATACCTAGAATTAAAGGTACACGAATACCAGGTAAATCCAGAAAATTCTTCGTGATGTGAACTGCCAACTTGTCAAGGAAGCGGGGAGCGATGTAGTAACCCATATTCTGCGAAACCAATTGCACTGCTGAAACATTATGTTACGTTTTTTGTGACATTGATACAGTTAGATTCATGAATCACTTCACAATGCTGCTATGACGACTTATTTACCCCGTCAATCTCGCACCACACATCAGGATTTACCACCCTTAGAAAGTGAGGAAAGCTTAATTTTACCAAGTCACAGTCTGGACTGGCTCTACTTCAGGTAAAATACATAATTCAGAACCTTTCTCCTCAACATCATGGGCAATACTTTTGGTCATTTGTTTCGCATCACGACTTTCGGCGAGTCTCACGGGGGTGGAGTGGGAGTTGTAATTGATGGTTGTCCGCCACAATTAGCGATTTCAGCAGAGGAAATTCAGGTAGAATTAGATCGCAGACGACCAGGACAAAGTAAGATTACTACGCCCCGCAAAGAAGAGGATAAGTGTGAGATTCTCTCCGGGGTATTTGAAGGTAAAACCCTGGGAACACCGATCGCCATCATCGTGCGCAACAAAGATACTCGCCCCCAAGATTACGACGAAATGGCACAAAAGTATCGCCCTTCCCATGCAGATGCTACCTATGATGCTAAATATGGTATTCGTAACTGGCAGGGTGGTGGTAGATCCTCAGCCAGAGAGACAATTGGTAGAGTTGCCGCAGGGGCGATCGCCAAGAAAATTCTCCAACAAATTGCCGGAGTAGAAGTCATTGGTTACGTCAAACGCATTAAGCACCTCGAAGGAATTGTAGATCCCAATCAGGTGACTATGGAACAGGTGGAAAGTAACATCGTCCGTTGTCCCGATGCGGAATGTGCCGATAAAATGATTGAACTGATTGAGCAAACTGGCAAACAAGGTGACTCAATCGGTGGTGTGGTGGAATGTATTGCCAGAAATGTCCCCAAGGGTTTAGGTAGCCCCGTTTTTGATAAGTTAGAAGCAGATATCGCTAAGGGTGTCATGTCCCTACCTGCAAGCAAAGGTTTTGAAATTGGTTCCGGTTTTGCTGGTACTACCCTCACAGGAATTGAGCATAACGACGAATATTACATCGACGAAAACGGAGAAATTCGCACCGTCACCAACCGCTCTGGTGGTATTCAAGGTGGTATTTCTAACGGCGAAAATATTATTATTCGTGTAGCATTCAAACCCACTGCAACCATCCGCAAAGAACAAAAAACCGTTACCAAGGAAGGGGAAGAAACCATGTTAGCAGCCAAAGGGAGACACGATCCCTGCGTTTTACCCCGCGCTGTTCCCATGGTAGAAGCCATGTTAGCCCTGGTATTATGTGACCATTTATTACGCCATCACGGACAATGTGACATCTTATCCTAGGGTTATGCATGATTAATTTTACCCTTGTGCAGGCATTTCTGCCTGTGCAGAGCTACAAGTGATTATCAAAACCAGCAATCCCCAAACCCTTGAAAACTGACAGCATCTTTTACAGCATCTTCCAGAGCTTCCCCAATACCTTCTTTGAACTCATTAACCAACCACCATCCCTAGCCCAGGTTTACCAATTTTCCTCAGTGGAAGTCAAGCAGCTAGCATTTAGAATTGATGGTGTGTTTCTTCCTAATACCCTAGAATTACCCATTTACTTTGCTGAGGTGCAATTCCAACCTGATAAAAAGTTTTACTCTCGCTTCTTCACCGAAATCTTTAACTATCTTGATAAGTAGATCGGTGTGAAAATTTCAATGTATGTCATTGCGAATGAAACGAAGTGAAATGAAGCAATCCCAAGGGTTATGCCGATTTTACATTCTGTTACATAGTTAGGTTTATTCTCACCGACTTACTTAAAACTGAATTAACTAACAACTGGTGCGGTGTTATCATCTTTCCCAACCGCAGCATCAATACAGGAATCACCGAAAGATATACAGAATTACTCAACTCACCACGAGTCACAGTTGTTTATCTTGACGAATTAGCCACAACCGAGACATCATCAATCGGGATTGAGACAGTCAAACTAATTATCGAACCCGAAACAACTGCCACAACCAAAGCTCTAGAGCTAGTAAATACTACCCGTCAAGAAATTGCCGATGTCACCCAACAGCGAGAAATTATAGAATTAATAGAGAAGATACTCATTTACAAACTGCCGCGTTTAAGTCGGGAGGAGATAGGAAAAATGTTTGGACTTCGTGAATTAAAGGAAACAAGATTTTATCAAGAGGTGTTTGCTGAGGGAAAAGATGAAGGTAAACTCGAAGGCAAACTCGAAGGTAAATTGGAAACTATCCCCCAGTTAATTGCCCTAGGATTAACTATTGAACAGATAGCCCAAGCATTAGATTTAGATGAACAAATTGTCAGACAAGCTGCACAAAATCAGTCATCTAGTAGTTAATTGTTATCGAAGTGAAAAGAAATCTGCGAGCAACGATTAGATACTTTTCCTGCTAATCTACCTACACAAATATCGAAATTCTCAACAAGGATTTCTTCCCATAAATCATATTTATACTCCCAGAATGAATCTAATTACAATTATTGGTTTGTTAGCAGGAACTTTCACAACCATGGCATTTATCCCGCAAATGGTGAAAACATGGAAAACGAAATCAGCCAAAGATTTATCCTTAATCATGTTAATTACCTTAAATGTGGGGACTTTATTATGGCTAATCTACGGCATTGCCATTAATTCCTTACCAGTGATTCTTGCCAATGGATTTACATTAATTTTCCATATTATTAACCTATCCCTTAAAATTAAATATGGTAAGAACTTCTCCAAAAAACACCTGTGACATCATCTGTATTTGCTGCGGAACGAATTTTATTTACCCCAACAACTCCTGAACCTGACGCAATTCCCCTAATTTTTGCCTTCCCGAATGAATATAGTGTGGGGATTACCAGTTTAGGCTATCAGATTGTTTGGGCAACTTTCGCACTTCGGGATGATGTGCAAGTCAGTCGGTTATTTACGGATATTCATGAACAATTACCCCGACACCCTGAAATTGTTGGTTTTTCTGTGTCTTGGGAATTAGATTATGTGAATATTCTCAATTTGCTGGAGTTCTTAAATATTCCTTTGAGAAGTCAGGAACGTAGTCAACACCATCCCATTATATTTGGTGGTGGTCCTGTTCTCACAGCTAATCCTGAACCCTTTGCAGATTTTTTTGATGTTATCTTATTAGGAGATGGAGAAAATTTACTCAGTGAATTTATCACCAGATTCCAAGAAGTTAGAGGAGCAGAAAGACAGACAAAATTACAAGCTTTAGCTCAGGTTCCAGGTATTTATATTCCCAGTTTGTACGCAGTGGAATATCATGGTACAGATGGAGCAATTAAATCGATAGAACCGATTGCTAGTCAAATTCCCCCAGTGATTCAAAAGCAAACCTATCGGGGAAATGTCCTCTCTGCTTCCACTGTGGTGACAGAAAATGCAGCTTGGGAAAATATTTTCATGGTGGAAGTGGTACGTAGCTGCCCAGAAATGTGTCGCTTTTGTTTAGCTAGCTACTTAACTTTACCCTTCCGCACAGCAAGTATTTCAGATTCCTTAATTCCTGCTATTGAGCAAGGTTTACAAGTTACAAATAGATTGGGTTTATTGGGTGCTTCGGTGACTCAACATCCGGAATTTTCAGATTTATTAGATTATATTAATCAGCCAAAATATGATGATGTCCGTTTAAGTATTGCTTCGGTGAGAACGAATACTGTCACGGAGAAATTAGCGTCTACCTTAGCTCAAAGAGATACCAAATCTTTAACGATCGCCGTCGAAAGCGGTTCGGAGAAAATTAGAAAAATTATTAATAAAAAGCTAGACACCCAGGAGATTATCCAAGCAGGAATTAATGCTAAATCTGGTGGTTTGTCAGGGTTAAAACTCTATGGGATGGTGGGGATTCCAGGGGAAGAAATGGAAGATTTAGAAGCGACGGTGGCAATGTTACGCAACATGAAAAAAGCTGCTCCCGGATTACGCTTAACCTTTGGTTGTAGTACTTTTGTCCCCAAGTCTCATACCCCATTTCAGTGGTTGGGGGTGAATAAACAGGCAGAAAAACGTTTACAATTTCTCCAGAAGCAACTTAAACCCCAAGGTATAGATTATCGTCCAGAAAGTTATAATTGGTCAATTATTCAAGCTTTAATATCTAGGGGCGATCGCCGTCTTTCCCAACTCCTAGAAATTACCCGTAACTATGGCGATTCCCTTGGTAGCTACAAACGCGCGTTTAAGGAATTAAAAGGCAAAATTCCCGACTTAGATTTCTATGTTTTTAGCAACTGGTCAACGGAACAAATATTACCTTGGCATCATTTGCATGGACCCCTACCCCAGTCTACACTACTAAAGCACCTAGCTGAAGCACAAAGTCATGGAGATTTGGGATTTTAGATAGGAGAATTTAACTAGCAAAAAGATTCAGGAGAAAATTTTTCATGCAAACGACAGCAGAATTTTACTGTGCTTACTGTGGAGAAACAAATTTAACTTTTATTGATATCACTGGTGGATACCAGCAATCCTATGTAGAAGACTGTCAAGTTTGTTGTCGTCCGAATATTCTCTACATCCGTATTGATGAGGACACACTAGACGTAGAAATTGACACCGAGTACGAAGGTTGAATTTAGAGGTTTTTCTTTCCATGCTGCACTTCAAATACTCCTCTGTAATTAATGCACCAGTAGAGGTAGTTTGGAAATTTCACGAAAGAATGGACGTTCTCCAACTACTTACCCCTCCTTGGCAACCTGTACAAGTTCTCCGTCGAGAAGGGGGACTACATATCGGTGCAATTACGGAATTTCGTTTATTCTTAGGACCTCTTCCTTTACGCTGGTTAGCTCGTCACACGGAATACGAAGAGTATAAATTGTTCACAGATGAGCAAATATCAGGACCCTTTGATTCTTGGGTACATCATCATATATTTACTCCGGAAAATGGCAAAACTCGTTTAACTGATGACATTTCCCTGGGGATTCCTGGGGGAGAAACCAGTGAATTTATCGGTGGATGGTTAGTGCAACTTCAACTTGAAGCAATGTTTCGTTATCGTCATCAAGTGACGCAACGGGAGTGTGAAAAGTTAGCTATTCGGTGATGGAAGGGGAAGGAAAGGATATTTTCTCTCATCTATCTTTAAGAGGGACAATTCCCTTCATCAGAAACTTATCAATCAAATTCTTTATTTAAAGAAAATATGAAAGTTCAGGTTCAGTAGTTGTCCTGAGCTTTTTTTTTGCTCATACTAATTAAATATTTTCTTACGTTAAAATACTGATTTTCAAATTTTACCGTTGGCAGGTTGGTAATTGTCAACGATATTTTCATGCAGAAATATCAAATTTTTATAAAAAAATCATGTTCAAACAGAATATCAAGTTTTTATTTCAGAGTCATCTAATTTTAACAACTATACTACTGACTCTATTTCCTTTGGTGACAAGAGCTTGGGGACAACAGACAACTAATTCACCCGCATCTGTTTGTCCCACAGAAAATTTATTACCTAAACGTCGTTATGAAACAGAGAAATATCATATATATATATGTCGAGGAGATAGGATAAACACCCTCGGTTATTTTGTGAGAATAGCCAAAACAGATGGTCATAAAATTACCTTACCAGTTACAGGGAATAGTGGGGAAATTTATCGAGCAGAAAAAGCAGAAATTACCCATATTATTAACCCCTACGAAGTAACAGTAAATAAGCGGGGAAGAACAATTTTTCGAGAACGGGTAGAGAGGGCGATCGCCGGAGATGGAAATCCTCTAGCTACAGGATGTCCCCAGGGTAGTAAAACCTTTATCGAAGCAGAAACTAATGATTTTTTCCTCTATATTTGTGGTGATAGTTCCCCTAACAGCTATGTAGCAGTGACTCGTAACGATAATGAAAAAGTTACTGCTTGGTTACAAAATCATGGAAATCAACAACCAAATCAATATGTTGCAGTTAAGGGAGATTTGCGTTATGTCCTCAATTCGGAAGTTTTAACCATTTCTTCCAATGGAGAAGTTATTTATAAAGAGAGACTCTTAAGAGTTATAGCAGTTGCTAAATAGGTGAGTAATGAGTAATGAATAATGAGTAATGAATTAACTCTTGAAACCCTTAATATTTCGTAGGTAGTTCCGAAATAATAATTGTGAATCTATCTTAAAACCATTATGGGATAAGAAGTGTTTCTAATTCACATCAGGTGTAACTATTGAGTTAATACAAAGGGTTTTCAGACTTTCCCCTAGGATAACCCTCACCCCATCCCCTGGAAATATCACCCTCAAGGGTACTCAAAACCATCCGTAAATCTCAGGAAATTATCTGAAGTCTCTTTTGTAAGTTAAAAACAAAAGGAAAATTTCAGCTATGACTACAACTATTAAATGTCCCATCACCAAGCCAGTTTTACAAGTTGGTTCTAAAGGTCAAAGTGTTAGAGAAATGCAACAAATTCTCAATCAAAGACTCGCAGAATTTGATGTGATTGCCCTATCTCCTTTACAAATTAAAGTAGATGGTGACTTTGGTATTCTCACCCAAAATGCTGTTAAATATTTGCAATGTCTTGCTTACTTAACAGTTGATGGTGTGGTGGGAGTGAAAACTTGGACATTCCTGTGTGATGGTACTAGTAGCTTACCTGTTTTACGTGTGAAAAGTACCGGAAATATTGTCAAATTAGTACAGCAAGCTTTAAAAGAAGGTGCATACTATACAGGTACTGTTGATGGTGTATTTGGTGCTATCACCGAGAAAGCTGTGAAAGAATTTCAAGTCAACCGCTCTTTAGTTGCTGATGGTATCATTGGACGGAAAACTTGGGATGCATTAATTAAATTAGATGTGCATTCTTTCAGTTGCCACACAAGCATTTATCCTGGTTGTTAATTGCATAATTAAATCTACACAACAATACCCCCTGCTAATAATTTAGTGGGGGCAATTTTGATGACTTTTAACCTTGACTCTATAATTTTTGTTCCTGAAGAAAAGTATCTACTTCTGTAGCAGTGGGTTGAGCAGCGATCGCCCCTGCTTTCATTGTTGTTAATGCTCCTACAGCACTAGCATAGGTGACAATACTTTTGACTTTTTCCCCATCAGTCAAACTGGGAATTCCATGGGTGAGCAATTGGTGAATTAAACCTGCAACAAAACTATCTCCTGCACCCGTCGTATCGACTACGGGAACATTAAAAGCAGGAATTTTTCCCTCATTTTCCCCCAAACAATAGGTACAACCATTTTCCCCATCTGTAACTACTACCCCCTCCACCGTATCCAGACGATAAGTAATTGCTCCAGGGTCGGAAGTATCAAATAACCATTCTGCTTCTTCCTTCGCCAATTTAATAAAATCAACGTACTGGAATAATTTACGAATAGTTGCTGGAGCAATCTCTGGATTCTTCCAAAATACTGAACGCCAATTCACATCAAGCAATACTTTCAAATCAAAATGTTCGGCAAAGTCTAAAGCATGGTGAATAGCAGCCGCACTATCAGCATAGGCTAATTCCAGAGTTCCCAAAACTAAAAAATCAGCCTCTTGAAATAATTTTTGTGGTAATAACTTAGCTTGCAGATGGGTATCAGCAAACTCAGCTGTGTCATGGCTCCCAAAACCAGCAAAGGTGCGATCGCCATCCAAGGAACGTACCACATAAACTTGTCGTGTCGGTGCAGTGGGATGACGTTGGATACCAGTTGTATCTACACCCACCTCTTGCAACACCTGCACCAGTTCCTTTCCCGCTCCATCCACACCCACAGCACCCACAAAACCCGCAGGTGTACCCAACTTGACTAAAGCACAGGCAACGTTAGCTGGCGCTCCCCCTGGGTAGGGAGTCCACGACTCAACATCCGCAAGACTGCGCCCTAATTGATCAGCCAAACAATCAAAGAGAATTTCACCCAGGCACAAAACACGGGGATTAATCATTTCATTTTTATTTCAATTTGGGCAGAGAATTTTCTAGTATAAAATCTACAATATTTGGGCACAATTGTCGGCATTCGTTCATACAATTAAACAGCATTTTTTGTTACTTAAAATCACTCAAACTGTTCATACATATAGCTTTGAGCACCGTATTTTTTTTGATAACCATCGCAACAAAATGTTATTTGAAATACAAATATTACTAGTATAAAAGTTATGATAAACTTGCCACCAAAATAAAAAAAAGCGATATAGTATTACTGCTAACACTTGAAAAGCCTACCAGCTATAGAATCTTCTAGAATGAAAAAGAGCAACTGAGTACATATACCATAGGGAGGAGAACATAAAGTATGGCTGGTGGCGAGTCACAGACCCCCGTTAGTCTGTCCGACAGAGAGCTGCAAATTATTGACTTAGTGGCTGCTGGCTTAACTAACCAAGAGATTGCAGGGAAACTGGAAATTAGCAAGCGCACAGTTGATAACCATATCAGCAACATTCTCACCAAAACAGGTACAGATAACCGTGTGGCGCTTGTTCGTTGGGCTTTGCAATGGGGCAAAGTCTGCTTAAATGATGTTAACTGCTGTTCTCTACCCAATCCTAACGAGTCCAGCATCAGCTAAAAGTTGGAGAATCAGAAGTCTATGGATACAGGGCGGTTGCTGTAAAGTTGTATGACAAGCCGATACCCTGAAATACCAGATACTTCCGCCTTCACTACGTTTAATTTTCTGGCATGATACCCCTAGGTGTCTTCTGGAAACTTCAACTCTCTGGTTGGGAATGGAAGGTTTATTTTGTCTACTCCTCACGCCTAATTAACTGGGTAAACCTTTCACAATCCATTACAGAGCATCAAACATCCGTTTTGGGTAGAGACGGTCTTTTCTTGATTTGTGGCGTGTTTATGGCACTGTAAGATGACAGAAAACACGCCTCAAATAAATTTTGAACTTTGACAGAATCATCGCCCGAAGGAAACCTGAAAGACGCAGCGACTTTGCCCAGGGTATGAATGAGGGAGGGAAAATCTGTTAACTGAGAACTATCCCATCACCAATTACCTCAATTCAATCCACAAAAATTATCAACAAATTCTCAGTACAAGCGCTACATTTGTAAGAAATCTAGATTGCTCCCTTAATCCAAGGAGCAGTGTTGCTATGTATACTTCTGCTGCTAATCCTAACAGCGATCGCCCTAATTTATTTAACTTTGATTTCCCAGCACCTCAACCTACCCTAGATGCTGACATCCTTAAACAACTGCCATTTATTCCCGGATTAAAAGAAATCTTAATGTTGCGCCAGGTTCACGCCCTGGAGCATGGCACAGTGTGGGTTCTGAGCCAGGGACAAACACCTCAACATTTTCCTAATACTCCTCACCAGAGAAGCTTTCAAGTCGATAATGAACAACTTGGAGGTTTATCCACAGATGAAGGATTCTTTCTCTACGGAGATGTGAATACTACTATCCTCCGTCGCGCTGTGACTGTTGCCCTACATCGTTTAACCAGTGGTGAATGGGATTTAGCCGTACACCCCCGATGTGGCACAAATCTTTCCGTGACTATGTTCCTGACTGCCAGTTTTGCCGTGGGTATGCATCTATTGTTACCACGAGGTCCCATAGAACAATTAATCGGTTTAGGAGTAGCAGCCACAACTGCGGCAGAAATTGCCCCGACTGTGGGAACATTGGCTCAACGTTATTTAACCACTGCCATCCCCTTCAACTTGCAAATAGAAAATATTGCCCCAGCTAAAGATATGTGGGGTAAGGAAGCACATTTTGTCAAGGTAGGTTGGCGACAAGAGTGAATAATCAATTATTTTCAATCAACCAAACCCCTGCTCTCTCAAAATTACAAAGTGTAATGGCTAGTATTCCGCCATATTAATTTTGATGAGTAGCGGGTGAGAGCATCATCAGTGTGAGAGCGATCGCCATCAATCCCCCTTGAGATAATTTATAGTCTTCCAACCAGCCATCTTTACGCCATTGTAACTGTTCGCTGGCTTTTCCCTGTTTAAAGTAGCATTCGGTTGGCGTTTTTCGTCACGTTGCCGGAGATATCATAACGTTCGTGGTCAGGGGCTGCCAAAAACCTTTGCTACACCACCAGCGACTTGCAACAGTCCGCTGCATTTGAATTGTTAGCCAGCGCAAATTTTTTCTCGACGAGAGAGATTGGCTCTTCCAAGCACTGCTATCAGGATGATCGCCACAACGCAATTCACGAGAGCGTAAGCGATAGGAGACACGCCAGTTATAAATGCTACAACTATGTTCCCTGAACCATGCAAAAGCGCCACTGGCAAAATACTGCCTTTCGTACTGTTATAGATCCAGGTGTAGATAAAAGCATCTGCTGCGATGCTAATGAACCAGAGGAAAGGGTATTCAGACATCGGTCCCGCCAAAAAGATAAGCGGCAAATGCCATAAACTCCACAACATCCCCACAATTAACGTGGCATACAAAGCATTATGCCGTTTCTGCAAGTGTGGTAATGCAAAGCCTCGCCACCCAATTTCTTCGCACGTATTGGCAAGGAAATTTACTGCACCAGCGAAAATAACATAGGGAGATAGTTCGACTGGTGGCAGTGCGATAGTGACGGACAAGCCCAGTAATTTCGTGATGAGTTGCGCCGCCAGGATGGGAACCACAGACCCTAGTATCGCTATAATGTACCAGATTGCTCCAACTCGCCATCGGATCAGTCCCTTGAGCAAATCCCAAACTCCTGTCTTGCCATACGCTATCTGTGACACAATCACAGCCGCAAGTGCTGGACCAATGGCATAAAAGATAGAAAGAACTAGGAAGTAAGGACGGTAAACCGGGGCAATGCCTCGCGAAACTAAGACGACTGATATCATGCCAAGCCATGAAATACCAAAGGCTAAGATATAGAACCAAGCAATGGGATATTTTCTCATTCTTCACCCTTTCCTGTGACGTATATTCGGTTTATCGATAGATTGCATTATCAATCGTGCAGTGAAAGGATTCTCCTTCTGACTCAAATCGTTCACTACCGAAGAACCAGCCAATGCGAAGACGAGTCGGGATCGTGTAGCCGTCGAAGGTGCCACTATCCTCGACTATGCCACCAAAATCGGAATAGTGAAACGCTTCACCTTCTAGGCTGCCCCAGCGATCGACTTTGATCTGCTCCAGGACTCCCTGACTAGAAACCGTCAGGGTAATCTTGGCCGGTTCTCCGAGTGCTGTGAAGGTTGCCTGAACTTGGGAAGCGCCTAACTCCGTCCAGATGATGTCAGGGTTACAAAGAACAGATGGTAGCCAGACCGACTCGGCCTGAACTCGTCCCACACATGATCGAGTGATATCCTCTCCGCCTCTCTGTATGGTATTCCACGAAGCATTTCCAACGCCATCCACGATGCGATCCTCTCCCAAAATCGGTAAGCCATTCATCTCAGTCGTCGCCTGCCAAATCATGCCTCGATCCCTGAAAATCACTTCTTCTGCTTTAAATGAATGCCAATGTTTTCCGAGTTTCATTTCTCCATGCATCCACAGTCGAACCGCAGAGGCGAGTTGTGTTCCAGGCGCGATCGCGTGTTCAAGATATCGTCTGGCGGCTTCTGGCAGGTGAGTGAAGTTATCTAAATGGAATATACGATCCTGAGATGTGGCTGAATCCCATAGCGCATCAAGAGAAATTTGTTTGGTCATCATTGCTTCCAGTGTTTTAGTGTTTTTTAATTCAACATTTGATAGAGGGTGATGATCGTAACGATCGCAAAAATAGTGGTGTAAATTAACTTCGTGTACTTGGCTAACCAAGCTGGCAAGTAAATATCAAAATTGTCCTTGGTAGAATTTGTGTAGTGTCGAGCCAGCAGATTTAAGGGGCAGTGGGATTTGAACATGAGGAGGATCAGCCCTTCTAGGAAGACAAATCCATACCCGATCCAGAGCCAGCGATCGAGTTTATTGGCGATTGCGGCATACAGCATATAGAAAATCACAACATTGAAGAATATCCAGATCGCAGTATGAATGATTTTAATCAGTGTTAATTTGGTTTTACTTTCCATATAATTTCTCGGTTGTCGGCACTAAATCGAACCAGCCGCGCAGCCCGTTCTGTCCACAGACTTGCCTCACAACCGCGATCTCTACGATGCTAAGACCAAGCCAACTGCTAGAAAAAGTACCCCAGCTAAAGAGGGTAATTGAGGTGTGATGACCGAAGACAGCAGCCAGCAGACCCACGACCAGCCAAACGCCAAAGCGAAGGATACCAACAGGCACGTGTGAAGGTCGGAGCTACTTCGGTTTTCCATAGGTAAATTCTACCTGGATATATTTTTTACAACCTCACCCCATTAATAGATCTTCCGAGCGTGTTCTAACCCAAGACTCCTGAATCACTTACTTCGCAAACCTACAGATAACTTTCCAGCTACGCCCCCACAAATAACTCAGAAGGCTAACGACCCCAGTCACCCGTCGCAGGTAACCCCGAACTCCAACCGATAACTTCTGTACGGTCGGTGTGCATTAGGCTTGTTAGACTGCGGGAACTTTATACATTCTATTCACCTAATCGAGAAGACTGATCGAGAAGAAACTCACGAATGGCAAGACCTTCAGTTAAGCCGATCGCCCGTGAGTAAGCTTGCTGAGCTTCAGATTTGTACCCTAGTTGCTTCAATAAATCAGCCTTCAGTGCCCAATAGGGTTGGTAGTTCTTTACAGTTTCGGTCGGCAATGCATCGAGCCGCGCTAAACCCTGGTTTAATCCTTTAGCTTGAGCGATCGCCGCAGCATGACTCACGAATGCACCGAGCGTAGGTGAAAGCTGAATCAATCCTTCGTATAACAATGCCAGTGTTTCCCAATTAACCTGTTGGGTGACGGCGCGTTGGGCATGGAGCGATTGAATCGCAGCTTCAAGCTGAAATCGTCCCAGTTGGTTACAAGTAGCCGCCTGAGCGAGTTCGCGTTCTGCTTCATTGATCATTGGCTGTGACCAAAGCTGCGTATCTTGCTGCAATAGGGGGATGTAAGCACCGTGGACGCGACGAGCATCGCGTCGGGCTTCGCAATACAGCATGAGGGCAAGCAATCCCCGTGCTTCCGGCTCTTGAGGCATTAACTGAATACACAAACGAACTAACCAAATCGCTTCTTCCGCTAATCCTTGATGCCGAGGATCGCCGCCATCTATCATTTCCCAAGCATTGGTATAGGCGGCGTAAATCGCTTCTAACACAGCCGCCAATCGGGTCGGCAATTCTTCCGCTTCTGGCACTGCAAAAGCGATCCCGGCATCCCGAATCTTTGCCTTTGCCCTGACTAGGCGTTGGCTCATAGTGGCAGGTGCAACCAAAAACGCAGAAGCAATTTGTGCCGCATTCAGACCCAGCACCGTTTGCAACATCAATGGGGTGTGAATGGTGGGATCAATGGCTGGGTGAGCACAAATGAAAAGTAATTTCAGGCGATCATCGGGAATGTTCGTCTCATCAAAAGAGAATTCAGGTTGCGATTCCAGTTCGTTTAGTTTGAAGGTGTTGAGGATTTTATCTCGAACTTGCGATCGCCTTGCGATGTCAATCAATCGGTGTCTCGCCGTGACCAGCAGCCATGCTTCAGGATTTTTGGGAACTCCGGTCTCCGTCCAAGTTTTTAAGGCCGTCACGAAAGCATCGCCGAGGGCATCTTCGGCAGCCGCCACATCTCTTGTTTGGGCTGCTAGATACGCCACCAATCTGCCATAGGAATTGCGGGCAGCCAATTCTGCCGCTCGACGTGCATCCATCTGTGTTTAACCTCTCGGTGCTGTTTGTTGCCAAGCGGGTAATTGCTCAATCCGACTATACCAAGTGCGAATATGAGGATAGTCTTCCAGGGGGAATCGCCCAGGCACCGCATAGGTTAAGTCACTGGCAACGGAGAAGTCAGCCAATGTCAAGGTGTCATTGACTAAGAATTTACGCTCTGCTAGGTGCTGATTCAGGGCGATCGCTTCTGCATGAAAGCGTTCAGTTGCCGATTGCACGACTTGCAGATCAGGCTCTCCCAATTGCAAAAGAGGCTTGACGAAGTTCTCGTATTGCAACGGCTGACAGACTTGATGCCAGTGGGCAAGCTGCCAACTTTGCCAGCGCATAATGTCTGCTCGAATCTGTGGAGCTTCTGGCCAGAGAGTATTGGCAACCTGACTTGCCAAATATTGCATAATCGCAGTTGACTCCCACAAAACAAACTCGCCATCTCGTAAAACTGGCGTGCGTCCTGTTGGATTTAGCTGGATAAACTCTGGTGTGCGTTGTTCCCCTTGCTGCAAATCCACTAATCGCAGTTCAAGGGGTAGTCCCAGATGAATCGCCACAGCGTGAACTTTGCGAGTATTAGGAGAGGGGGGAAAGTAGTAAAATTTCATCAAATCATCTCCTATTCCTGGTTCATGGGTAGCAAAGGACGGACTTCAACGGCGCAATTACTCGCGGCAGGACAACGAGCCGCCCAATCTAGAGCCGCATCTAGATCTGGGACATCGATGATAAAAAAGCCGCCCAGTTGCTCTTTGGTATCGGCATAGGGGCCATCTTGCACCTTCCGTTGTCCGTTTTGTAGGCGAATGGTGGTGCCTGTATGACTGGGGTGAAGTGCCGCACCACCCGCCATCACTCCCGCTTCAGCGAGAGCTTGTGAGTAGGCGTTGTATGCAGGCATATGCATTTCGCGGTTAGCAAAATCTTGCTCAGTCTCGTAAACCAGAATCGCGTATTTCATCAGAACTTGTCCGTTAGAGGTTTGATTAGATTACAGAAGTTTTCTCTGCTCTCTACTGCTATGACGAACAAGAGTCTGGCATTTCGACAGGGGCTTGTATTTATTTTGAGAAAAATTTAAACAAGGCGATGGTGGAGTGGCAATTGAATCCAACCAAACATCACTCATCCGACCATGATCAATTACTTGAGCAGGCTAACTATTTATTAACCCGAAAGTTTCCGTCTATCAGCCAAAGCAATCCAGTCAAATTAAGCATTACAGATAATTTAGTCATAATATCAAGAACTTTGTCCGGGGAATAGACGGAATTATTCGGTCTATTTACCTAAATTTATACGTAAGTACAAGCTTTTCAGTATATTCCTCGCGGATATCCAGAAATTTTCCGTATAACATCCGAATGAGGTATTAAAACAAGATTTAGATTTAAAAGTTGATGCAGTTAACGCGAAGAAATATAAATACGTACCAAAAGTTATTACAAAATATTAAGTTTTTGCAATCATTCAAATATTATATTGAGTACATCAACTTTTAATTAAATTACTTTACGGCACTGGTTTGCAAATTTGCGATCGCCACAGATACAACCCACTAACCAAATACAGTTTGGCAAAGGCTGATACGCTCGAACAGCTTTAGGTAATCGTTTCGAGTGGTATTAACAACTTGTTGCATAAATGCGGGATGAACTAGAGGCTGAAAGTATTATTATTTCGTCCAAACATCAGCAAAATCATCCCCTGAATCAGCAACGCCCAATTACTATACTTATTCATCCTGGACACCCACCCCACAACTTTTTAACTATGTGGGAAAGCGAAGTGGACTCATCACCCAAAGAGCTTGTTAGGCTTGCAACACTGTCCCAGTGACCTTTATACTAAAAAGCCGACCTAGAAGGACGGGGCTTTAGACCCAAATTTTTCGGTAAAGCTTAAGCATGGGGATTTGTGAGGGCGATCGCCTGCTCTATTTTACTCCGTGACCGCAATATAAAAACAAACTAGACTATCTTGACCTAGCTGCAAGTAATCTCCATCGTTGAGACGGTAGGGCAATCCTGTAGAGAGGGGAATGCCATTTAAATAAGTTCCGTTGCGGCTTTGGTCAATGAGAATATAGGCATTTTGATTATAGTCCCAATAAATACGGGCATGAACACGAGAAATTATACCTTCGTGGGCAATACCTGTGAGGTCGATTTCTGGGATGACTTGGTTTTTTGGCGATCGCCTACCCAAATTTCCCTCATCACCACAAAATGCAATTTCCTTGCCAGAGGTGTGGTGTAACTTCAAAGTGGGACGCTGGGATACTACTATGGGTTCTACAGGTAGAACAGTTTGATGATGTGATTGAGAACTAGTCGGATTGAGTTTTGTATATTGAGGTGGTTTGACTACCTGGGGTGTTGGGATGACTGGGGATGGTTCAACTACCTGGGGTGTGGGGATGACTGGGGATGGTTCAACTACCTGGGGTTTTGGGATGACTGGGAGACGGGGAGAGACAGCTACAGCATTACCCAAAGCTGTGCCACACATGGGACAATCCTTGATATTGTTAGGTAAAACACGATTAAATAACTCACATTGGGAATTAGGGCAACGATTTGCAGCCATATAGATTAGATATGTATCGAGTACTGCTAACAAGTGATTAAGTCAGACTGTTTCGGAAGAGGTTGTTCTTGAGGTGTAGTTATGGGTTCAGCGAATTTGGTACTGAAAAGCAAACGCTGATTCTCTTTAGGGTACACCACAAATAGATTTATTGAAGAGTTGGGAATGAAAGAATAATTCTAGAAGGAGAAATATAAGGCTTTTGAGAAATTCATCAAGGTTCTGAACACACGGATAAGAATCGATAGGCTAATCTTCTGGTTAAGGGGCTGCCATTTTTCCCATCTAGACTCAAATGTAAAATTCCCTTTTTCTCGATAAAATTTGTCTAAACATAAAGTTATGTTAAATATTTTACCGAAATCTTGGTGATTGGCGTAAACCGGAACCATCAAAAAGTATTTAAATACTATCTTGTCCTTCTACCTATTGGCTGGGAAATTAGTCATTATTGTAGATAGAAGCGAGCTAAGTCTGAAGAGAACTGTCATCACTGAAGATTTGATTATGAAAATCAAAGTTCTAAATTCACAAACACTAGGGCAAGTTCAGGAAGTTGACCTAGCTTTAACAATCAAGATAAACGGGGAATGTTTAATTGGGCGATCGCCTAATTCCGGACTGGTGTTAAACAGTCCCGATGTCAGTCGATTACATGGCAAATTTATCTGGCAAGAGGGGAATTATTACTTTTGTGACTTAGGTAGCAGAAATGGTTCCATTGTCAACGGCAGACTTTCGGGAACCAATCAAATCCATATCCTGAATGGTGGAGATGTAATTCGTATTGGTGATTTTGTCTTAATCGCGGAAGCGATAATCCCAGTGGAAGAGTTCACAGAAACTGCTTACATTAATCCTCAGTCTACTGTTTTCTCTCATACCAGGGAAAATCCTGTTCCAGAAACCACCAATCAACAACCCGAAGTCTTGAAAAATGCACCAGAAACCTATATTCAACCAGAAGAAATTAATAAATCTACAGAAAAACATACTTTCATTCAATTTCCAGATGATTACTCCCTAGCAAGTGAAAATGCTAACTCTTCAGCAGAAATTGCCGCAATTTTCAACCTTGCAAATGATACTCCTGGAGAAAATACCTATATTCAACCCCATGATATTATTGCATCCAATTCTCCAGAATCAACTTATATTCAACCCTCAGAACCGTTAATTGTCTCCGATGAACTCATAAATCAAGGAAATAACTATGGACAAGAATTTATCGATAGTCCCGTTTTTATAGACACGCCTCAACTCAGAGACTTTTCTAATATTTCTGCACCGGAAAATGTTCGTGAATTAGCAGAAAAAAATAATTTTATTGAGGAGCAAAATTATGCTTCCGCAGTACCTGATTCTACTCCTGATGATTCCTTGATTAATTCGATTTACCCCGTTGAAGCTAATACAGAATCGGGAGTTACGATTAAGCTAAATAGTAAAGTCAGAGAAATTATTGCAGACAAGTATATAATTTTCATTGCCCATGACGGGAAGCAACGGGAACTCACCGAATTTGTCCGTAAAAATCAAGAGTTTTTCTCTCTTTGTAGAACAATTACCACTCCTAATTTGAGTGAGGTTTTATCCCAAGAAAGTAAATTTTCGGTTAGCCAAAAATTACCCGCAACAAACGCGGGAGGATACCAAATTGCAGCAGCAATGGTTGCCAATGATGAGGTTTTAGGGGTGATTTTTCTCCGAGATGTTAGACAAATACAGTCTGGACACGCTAATGAGGAAGCATTCCTGAAGGTATGTAACGTGAATCAGGTTTTATTAGCGACTAATGTACCCTCAGCAGTGGCAATTGTCAATTATATTATTGGCGGCATGGGATATAGTTGAGAGAATTACCCCAAAATCACGGAACATCAACTCTTAACTGATAGTCCGGGTGGGATATTTCTATATCTCACTCATTTCCAATATGTTGTTATCTCGACTTTATCCATTTTTATGAAACCCAAAATCCGACGCTGAAACCATTGCAAGACAATAGTTTGAGTTTTTGGAATTGAGCGAAAATCTGTGACAGAGAAAAAGTATTTTCCAAAAAAATAGGATTTTTGCCCCATAAGGAAAGCTAAGTTCTTAATTTGGGATAAAGTCAAGCTTAAATCCGAAATTGCTATCAGCTTTCATGTATTTAATAACTAGATAAAAATTTATTTAATAATCTAGTTTTTTATGCCAGACAATCTTAATCAACTTGCACCGAAATCAACCAAGATGCTTCCTAAGTTAATGGGATATAGCATAATTGTTATCGCTGTATTTATCGCAGCTTTTCCCAAGTTGTATGAGATAAAAACTAAAGCTGGTATTGATATCTCACCAGGAAGACATGCAGGAACTTTTTTTGAGAAGCATTCTGGGGGAATCTTTAAATGTGAGTGGTTGTACCCCTATCACTGTGACGAGATTAGAAATAGGTAATGGATGGTAGGGAAGAGAAAAAACACTTTTTACCCTTCCCCTTATCTGTTATTACTTACTGCTCACATCAACGGCTAACTTTTGTCCTAATTTCAGCAGTTGACCATATCTCGTGCTATCTTCTCCTTGGGAGATGGCAACTTGTAGTTGTGGCAATATCTGCTGGTGCAAGCAGTTGTAATATAGTTCTTGGGCACGATCTAAGGAGATACCGATATTTAGCTGATAACTGATATCAATTAATTTGCCTAAAGATGGGATATCTGCATCAATTTCTACCTGGGGATCATGCAACAACAACCAGAGCGATCGCACTATTATCTGTTCTAATATTTGCTTCCCTTCGGGTATGTGTAGTTGACAACGTAGGTGTTTTGCTTCTGTGGCGATCGCCTCTAACTGCACCAGATAATTCACACCTATTTGCCCTTCCGCAATATCCTGTTCTAAATTACGCAGTGCTTGCATACACCGATAACCTAGGGCAATTTCCGCAGCTCCCTGCAATTCCTGGGGTGGAGCAATCCCATCACGGTGAAATGCCATTAAGACACCGTAATTATCTCGATAGGTTTGAGTATAAAGTTGGTCGAGTCTTGTCAGGGTTTCTTGACTAAGCAAGTGCATCAAGCGATGACGCTCCTCAGCAAACAAGTCTTGTAAACTAAAAGCTGTTTCACCAAACAAATCTCTCATCACCAAGATAGTACGAGCAGCACTAGCTTGTTGCAAAGACTCAGAGAGTTTTTCCTTGAGTTTGCTATAGTTGCGTCTACCAGTAAAGGGTTGAATACAACAATGGAAATCCCAACCCCCTAAATGCAGTACCGCAAAGATTAAATTCTGACTTTCCCAGGTAATTTCAGATACTAGCTCTAGTTGCCCTATTACCAGAGTCATCGCCCCCATACGTTGCAGGTGGTAATCTGACTGATTAGCCCTGTAACAATAAACACGTTTAGACTGAGATTTTGTTCCCTGCCCATGATGAAATAGGGAAGTAATCGCGTGGTGTGCGGCAACCTGTCGAAAACTAATTTGGGCAGTGAGTACCAATTGGCGATATACTTCTGCACCATCCTTAAAGATATCGATATTACTGGGAGCCTTTGCCAATCGTCTGACAAACTCCGCTTCTAATTGTACCCCTGCCACATCCCCAGCTAATTCTAAAGCTCGTGCGGCATAACGGAGGATTTGTGTGCCTTCGGGGCGAGAAATTTCTTCAAAAAACCAGCCACAGCTAGTGAACATTAGTAGTGCGTGACGCTGCATTTCCAGCAACCGCAGAGCATCTACCTGTTCTTCGGGGGTTAATTTGTGGGTTTGGTGACGGAACAAGAAACTTTGTACATTTTCGGGAGTGCGATCGCGGATCACATCAATATACTCATCCCTAGCTTGCCACGGGTTTTGGAAGAACAACTGACCATGTTGTGTATAAACATCAATCAATTGATCCCGTAGCCAATTTAAAGCATTTCGCAATGGTTTTCGCCATTTTAAATGCCATCCCGGCGCTCCACCACAACCACAATCATCTTGCCAGCGATCGACACCATGGGCGCAACTCCATGCGGTGACGGGTTTTAATTCCACTTCCCAGGTGGGAGAATGTAAACTCAGATAATGGGCAAAATTAGTTACTTGCCATCCCCAACGGGGGAATTCTTCCGTAAATGCATAGGCAAGGGTTTTTTCCGTTCCTCCCCTATGATGTCCGAAGGTTTCCCCATCGGTAGCTACGGAGATTAACTGAGATGGACGATGATCTCCATGGATTGCGGCTCCAATTCTACCTGCGAGAAAATTGGAACTATTGAGAACATCACTAAAACCCATGTCACGGGAAATAGGACCATCATAAAAGAAGATATCTATATATTTTTCCTGTCCAGAGTCTGGCAGATAACAGCGATAGGGACGGGTGGGATCAATTTGACTGCCACCAACTTCTAGCCATTCCGGTTGGGGATCATGTTCACTGGCAAAGGGACGACAGCGTTGTGCTTGGGAGGGAGCCAGAATAATAAAGCGGATATCTTCGGCGATTAACGCTGCTAAGGTTGCATAGTCTACTGCGGTTTCCGCTAACCACATTCCTTCGGGATCACGTCCGAAACGGGAACGGAAGTCTGCTTTACCCCAACGAATCTGCGTATATTTGTCCTGCTCATTTGCCAGGGGCATGATGATATGGTTATAAACTTGGGCGATCGCGTTGCCATGTCCATTTAATCGCTCACAGGACTGGCGATCGGCTGCCAAAATTCTTTGGTATACTTCCACATCATGGCGTTCTATCCATGACATCAAAGTCGCCCCAATATTAAAGCTCAAATATTCATAGTTATTAACGATCCCCACCACTTCGCCTTTGTTATTTAACACTCTGGCAAAGGCATTCGGACGATAGCACTCATGGTGAATTCTTTCATTCCAATCATGAAAAGGCGCTGCTCCTGGTTGTCTTTCAATGGCATCCAAGTAAGGGTTTTCCCTGGGTGGTTGGTAAAAATGACCATGAACAGTTACGTATACACCCGTTGCTGTCTTCGCGGGATCAGAACTGTGGTGGATATTTTCCGATGATGTCCAACTTGTACCAGTACTAGCTGGTAAATCAGCAGCAGAAGTCATATAAACTTATCCAAATTCTCAAAAATACTTGCAGTTGTGCCAAAAACAACCGATGGAAACATTGGCGTGAGCAGATGCTGAGTGCTGAGAAAAGATTGCTCCGATGCGTGCTATCCTAACACCGATATTCTTACTCAGCAGTTGTTACTCCTTACCCAGCACTACTGAATAAAACCTTTTACAATGCTATGACCACAAAAACAGGTCAAGATATAACTATGTCAGCAAATGTTTAATTATGTAAAGTTGAAGATTGCTGGTAATTGGTGTTATCGGATAAACATCCTACCATGATATCAACTTACGAAGAAAAACGTCTTGCCGTTGAATTTCTTTCCTGGCGATCGCCAAAAACTTAACTATATTTTAATATTCTAAACCCTATTTCTCGACTAAGGTTCAAAACCAGCTTTTAATTTTTGCAAAGACAATTGAAAACAATTTATAAGGTAAATTAAATTAAGTAAATCATCCTTTACTAATTATCATAAATATTCTATTGATACATATCCTAGAAGATGAATGCGACCATGGAAAATGAGTATCACCAGATAGAAATGCAAAGGGTGCAACTCCAAAATCCAGAGAACGGGCTAAACCTCAATTTCTCACGCCTCTTGATGAAAAGTTCAGAAGCTCTAGGGGCAGGTTTATGAGATATTCGTGAATCATTGAAACATATTTATAAACCGCCCTTACCGTTTTGTGATAAATGCGGGTAAAGGTTAATCAACGACTATATACATGCATTCAATAGGATTGCCACGGTTATACCAATTTGAAAAAACAATACGGCACATGGACAAAACCCCTCCCCAACCCTCCCCGATTTCGGTGGGGTATCTGTCGTAAACATTTTTTGAATCGGTATTATTTCCCAAAAGCAGTAGAATTTCTGAACCATCAAGCCCCAGGGTTAAGGGTATCCTAGAGTCTGGTTAATCAATTTTAGATTTGAGATTGGCAATTTTGGGTTTAACTTTACCATCCAGGGAACCTCCTAACTCCCTGCTAGTGAGGGTTTCATCCATCTCCCCTAGGTGGTTTAGTTCCCTAATTCTTAGCAAACAGGATTTTCACCTCTCGGATGTGCCATTAATTTTGCCTAGGAGGGAAAATAACAACTCAAATAAATTTTCATCTAAAATCTAAAATTGCTAGTTAATAACCTGTCAATTTGGGATTTGGCATTATGGATCACCCCTGGGGGATTTTCCACAGAACATACAGGTTGCTGTTTCTACTATCCAAAATCTCAAATCTCAAATCAATCGGCTGAGTACAATTTACAAGAGATCGCGAATGTCAACTAAGAATATTATCTTTCTCGTTCTACTACTATTTATTCCTGTTTCCGTCGCTGCTCACTTTTTAGAGTGGGGGGAATTAATCGTTTTTATCACAGCCGGTTTAGCAATCCTACCTCTTGCAGCCTGGATGGGTGCAGCAACAGAGGAAATCGCCGTTGTTGTTGGTCCCACCTTGGGAGGTTTACTCAATGCCACTTTTGGCAACGCCACAGAATTAATCATTGCCTTAGTTGCTTTGAAAGCAGGATTAGTCGATGTTGTCAAAGCCAGTATTACAGGTTCAATTATTGGTAACTTATTACTAGTCATGGGTTTATCCATGCTATTGGGTGGCTTGCGCTTCAAAGAGCAGACATTTCAACCCATTGTGGCACGGGTGAATGCAGCTGCCATGAATTTAGCAGTCATTGCCATTCTCTTACCCACTGCCATGAATTACACTTCCCAAGGGATTGGTGAGGAGACACTGCAAAACCTTTCCCTAGCAGTGGCAGTGATTTTAATTTTTGTCTATGCCCTAACTCTGTTATTTTCCATGAAAACTCACGCCTACCTCTATGAAGTAGGTGTCGCAGAAAATGAAGCCGAAGAACTGGCAGCACACAAACCCAATGTTTTACTCTGGACTGGAGTTTTACTAGTATGTACCTTGTTCGTTGCTGTGGAGTCTGAGCTATTAGTTGATTCCCTAGAAGTTGCCACCTCCCAACTGGGTTTAACTGCACTCTTCACCGGGGTAATTCTGGTTCCGATTATTGGTAACGCTGCGGAACACGCCACCGCTATTACTGTTGCCATGAAGGATAAAATGGATCTTTCCCTATCCGTTGCTGTCGGTTCGAGTATGCAAATTGCCCTATTTGTCGCACCGGTTCTGGTAATTGCTGGGTGGATATTTCACCAACCCATGGATTTAGATTTCAATCCCTTTGAATTAGTTGCTGTTGCTGTTGCTGTCTTAATTGCCAATAGTATCAGCTCTGATGGCAAGTCTAACTGGCTCGAAGGTACATTATTACTAGCTGCCTATGCTGTATTGGGATTTGCTTTCTACTTCCACCCAGTGATTGAGGGGATGGGATAAGTCAGCAATGTTTTCTAGAAGTTAGTTCAAGAAATCCGGTTTTCCCTCAACATCCCCACAGAAACCGGATTTTCCCTGGCTGCAATTTCCCTTGGCGATCGCCAAAGCGTCTATACTCCTCAAGATAAAGTAGTGAATGGGTAATCACCGCTACAGTTACCTACCAGAAAAGCCACTAGAATTGCCAAGATAATTCCTTTAATAAAAAATAATCTACCTATCCGGAGTAAATATCCTAGTGATTATTCCGGAAATTTTGCTATTTTATCTGTCAATAGCAATACAGGTAGAAGTAATATGAATTACAATGAGCGACCTTAGTATACTGATGACGGGTATGTTAGTAGCAGGACAGATAAGTCCTCCGAAGATGGCACAGGCTGTAGTTATCCAGTCAGATAATCAGGTGGAACAGTCTACACAAGGTCAGACATCTCAGGTAGTTATAACTACGGAGATAACACCACCGGAATTTGTGCCCATCAAGGAAAATCTAGAGAATGCCACTACTCCTGTAAGCAAACAGGAAATTTTCATCTCAGGGATGGAGTTGGGAACTGTTAATAATATCAGCCCTAGCTGGGATTACGAATTTTACCCCCAACCGGAATTCATGGGAAATTCTCCCATCTTACAGTCAGCCATGAATTTGTTAACAAATAGCAGAAATAAAGATGTAGATAAAACTCTGATTCATGAAAATTCCCCTCGTCCTGGTAAACCTGATAAAAGTTTATCTCGTCGTAGTCGGCGGTTAATTAACAATAAAATGGCTCGGTTGAATTCTAGCTTGCCGCTTTTACGCTTTGGTCATTCTGGGGATTCGGTGCGAGTTTTACAGAAATTACTATCATCTAATGGTTATGCACTTCCTGTAGATGGTAGCTTTGACGCTCTCACAGAAGCTGCGGTTAAAGCTTTTCAAGACCAGCGAAATTTAGTTGTAGATGGAATTGTAGGGCGTAACACTTGGAGAGAATTAACTTTGTAATCAATGAGCAGTCCCAAAATACTAGATTTTCGGGACTGCCGTCAAAGCTAAATATTTAACTATTGACTAATATCTTCAGCTTAAAAAATACCCAACAGAAAAATTGTTGTCAATCCACAAAAAGCGAGGATGGTGATAATTACCATGTTAGCTATGGTGTGGTCATTTGCAGTTGATTCGTGTGTATGGTCATGCATATAATTTTGCCTCGATGATTGAGACTTGATAGCTGATATTATAGAATTCCAGAAAAGGGATAATTCCTGTCTGGATTAAAACTTGAATTAAATTTATTTATTGACATTTAGATGAGAGTTTTCATCTCGAATTATAAATTTCTGTATCGGAATTTACAAAAATTCAAATATAGGGCGATCGCCAGTGCTATGTATCGCATGATTTCATTCCTACCATGGCGCGACGATAGCTATTGCCGTCTGCTTCCGGTGAACTGAATACACAGGAAATAATCTATTAATATTTACTCAGGGCGGATGATGGGACTCGAACCCACGAGTGGAGGTACCACAAACCTCTGCCTTAACCACTTGGCTACACCCGCCATCGCATCTCCAAGTATAGCACAGCCTTAGAAAAATAGTCTAGTATTTTTTCTCGGAACGGACGAGATAAACCTCAAGTCTAAAAACGATAGTAAATCACTCTGCAACAAATTATGAAACTGATAAATCTTTTGGCTGGGGTAGGGGTAATTGGATTGGTAGTTTTAGGGGGAGTAATGGCAAAAACGAATCCTCCCCAGGAAGAATATGAAAGCTACGCCACAGGAAAATTGACAGAATACGTCAAAACCAATGTTTGTAAGAAAACCACAGGATTCTTGGAAAAAGTTATCAACTTCCAGTGTGATAAAGTTCTTGACTCTGGGAAAACAGAGATTCGGAATGTGATTGCTGGGAGTACTAAGCGCCAAGACTATATTATTTTCAGTATTTACACGACAAATTTAAACGTTAATTCCCTAGTACCCGGTGTCAGACTAGATGCTTTTTTACCGACTGAACCTGTTTATCAGTTTGAGAGTATAGGAGTTTTCGGAAATTTTTATACCTACAAAGCGGAGCAGAAGGGTAAGGTGATGGGGAATCGGCAATCAGTGGAAATAGTCATGGGTGGTTTGAGCCGGTGAATTTTTGCGCGATCGCCTGTTAAGCTGAGTCCCAGGAACACGCTCTGGCTTTACGCAGTATAGGGAAGCTAACACTTATCGCAACCAATCTTTAATCTCATTTGCTAACCAAACACATTCCATTGCCGACAAACCCATACCAAAGGAATAGCGCTTGTGTTCAGTTTGAATAGTTACCATTTCTTTTTCTGCACAACTTTCTATCTGAAAGCTACTTTTGCGGCTCAGTTGCATTACACTTTGGAAAACATCTTGAATGTCGTGGGTATTACCAATGATTTTGTTGCGGCAGAAGTTAAATAACCACAACTCCACAGAAAAATAATCTTTGGTAATATATACTCTTTGATGGGCAAAGGCAGATAGTAATAATCCATCCAGCATTGTCCACCAAATCAGGCAGAGAACCAATAATAAACCTAGGGCAAATAGTGGTGCTGCAAATAGCAATACAGCTAAAATCCCAGCCAAGAAAACAAACCCGGTTAACACCAAAAATAGTACTGTCATACTAAAACCAAAAACCTCAATTACAGTCGGCTGTTTTGGTAATTTAATTGACAAATAACTATCTGATTTATTTAACATCACTTGGCTGTGACGGGGTTTCTGTACCTGGCGAAACATTGTGCTAAAGGTACGATTATTTTTGAGTGCATCTAATGCTTCCCTCGCGGTGCTAATCCGACGTTCTACCGAGGGTTCGGTGATTTCCGAGAGCCATTTAACAAAGGCAGAATTCCCGTTTACCTTGTCGTGAAACTGAATTCGCATATCCTTTTGTGGTAGCTCTGCGGGAGAGATTCCCGTGAGTAAATGGATTAAGGTTGCTCCCAAAGCATAAATATCAGATGCGGCTACAGCTCTACCACCAAATTGTTCCATGGGAGCATAACCATAGGTTCCCACAACGGTAAAAGTTACCCCTTCCTTGGCAGCTTTATCCTGCACTGCACCAAAGTCTACTAAATATATTTGCTCATCTTCTGTCCAGAGGAGATTACTCGGTTTGATATCTCGATGTAGAATTGCGGGGTTCAACTCATGTAAATGAATCAGGATGTTTAAGATATCGATGGCAATTTGACGAACTTGTTTTTCGGTAAATCTTTGCCCCTGTGCCAGTTTTTCCTTTAAGGATGCACCAGGGATATAAGCTTGTACTAAACCAAACCAGAGATTGCGATCGTCAATACAAAAATAATCCACATACTGGGGAATTCTGGGATGATCCAACTGTTGGAGAATTTGCGCTTCCCGTTCAAAAAGCTTGAGATCATCCCATTGCACAGTACCACCAAAAGCTAGGAGTTTAACGACTACCTGCTGCTGTTTAGTATCATTTGCCTGTAAATCCTGTGCTAGCCAAGTTTGCCGAACTCCATTATCACCTAGTTTTCGTTGCAGTTGATAACGATTTTGTAATATCTGTTCTGCTTCCAGCATTGACCACCTGCCGTCGCGGTACACTCAATATATTCAGTGTTTCCACTTCAATCTAGCGAATCTCCGGGAAAACTGCCTAGGGTTAATGGAACTTTGCGGACAAAGAGTCAAGATAGCAGAATGTTTCTAAAATGAACCCACTTCCTGGAGAAACTCTTCTTCTTCGGCTGTAGAGATTCTACCCAAAATGGCATTACGATGGGGAAAGCGTCCAAAATGTGCAATGACTTGCCTGTGGCGTAAAGCGTATTCAATCACACTCGCACTTTCACTGTCATTCCCAAGTCTTTGAAATAATTTAACTGCTTGGTTTTGATGCTCCAAGTTTTCACTATGTTCAAAAGGTAAATAAATAAACCAACGTTGTACAGGCAAAAGTTCCTGATCATAAGCTTGGGCAACAGCGTGTTGAGCAGTGGAAAGAGCTTCCCAATCGGTGGCAAAGGCTTCTGGTGTATCTCGAAACATATTACGAGGAAATTGATCAAGAAGCAAAATCAGTGCCAGACAGGTGTTAGGGAATTCAATCCAGTCATCTAAGTATCCGGCTGCGGCTTTTTCGTAGTCTTTTAAAAAACGGGTACGGATTTCGGCATCAATTTCTGGTTGTTTGCTAAACCAAAATTTTCGAGGCTTGCCATACTCTAATTCCTCTGGACTACCAAACCAAAAGTCTAAAATTTCTCTTACCTGTGACATTGCCCTTACTGAATTTTACATAGCACTTGTCGCATTTTACGCATATTTGCTGGTAATTCAAAATTCATTGCCTGTTGAATAAACATCGAGGGGATGGGAATATTCGGTGTGGCTTGAACGGTATAACTAACTATCGTACCGTTACCGTAGTCCTGTAGCTTTAAGTCGGCGCTGAAATCATGAAATGTGCCTTTTTCCAGGCGAAACTGGATTTTTTGACCAATTTCTTCTACAACATTCAGGTAAATTTCTGCCTGGGCAGTAAATAAGAAGAAGGCTTTTTGTGCTGCTTGATACAGACGTTTTGCTCCTCCTCTACCTTTACCAATAACTTCACTTTTGGTGACATCAGGAAAGTACTGTACCCATTTGGGGTAATCTGTGAGTTTTTCAAAGACTTGCGATCGCACCATTGGTACATACATCCAAGCAGTAACAGCACCTCCCCAAGCGGTGTGGGATCGTGTCTCCAACAAAATTTCACCCTGTATCAACAATTGTTGCTTTTCTTGACTCCAAGTCATATCGGAACTTACGCTCTTTGATAGGTTAAACGCAGACATAACGATTTTACTCACTCCTCAACATATCCACATCAAGTGGTTTAAATTCAAGATAATCTCACTGATACCAATTTGGGGTTTGATATTTGGTGAAGAGTGGGAGAGATGCTTTTCCATCTAGCTTTTGCCGATGGGTGATGGATGATATTCTTCACCAAAGGTTGTTGCAACACAATACTAAACTATCCCTAGATGGTAAGAGTTGAGTTGATTCCACTAATTCTAGTTCCACTTCTATCAACTATTTTTCCGGAAAATCTTTTTTTTCGGTGAATCTACTGTAATTTTACGAAGATGAAGCTTTTGTAAAGGATATTTCCTCTGGGATCATCCATGGGTTCTATCTTCTGAGCTAGCTCCGTTATCCCTCACTCTCATTTAAACTAGGTTTGTGGAGCTACGAGGTAAATCTCAGTGAGTCAATCATCTAAAATCAACCGTGCTTTAAACCAAGCTTTTGGTGTTTTCTTAGGGGTGGCGATCGCGGTTTGGGTATTGAGGGGCATAGGTATTTTTACCTCCGTACCTGGAGGAGTGATTTTACTTTTACTCCTGGGGGCGATCGTCACAGGAATTCTCAGTTATTTGCAACGTACTTGGTGGCGATTTTAATCAAAATTTCAAGATTTACTTTTCCCTTGGTTGAAGGATATAAATGGTGCCTAGGTTAGGATGATTCTAACCTCACTTTGTATTGATTTGATAAGAAGGATATGGTGTTTTAAATGTTTGACATCGGTAAATTATTTAGGTAACCGCTTCTCGAAAGATTAGGGACATTCATAAAATAAATTCATGCATCATCGAGATTTTTTATTTTCTCCCTAATCCTGACTCGAATCAGGTTACACTAGCATGAATAATCATTTGCCACAGAAATTGACGGCTACATTGCTGATTGTAGATAATCACCTAGAAGACATTCAAAATCTATCTACAATCCTTTCTCAAGGTGGTTATACATTGCGTGTGGTGATGGATGTGGAAAAGGCGATCGCTATTGCTAGTTTTGCGCCACCCGATTTAATTTTGCTGGGAATAAATAAAATTCCAGATTCTATTGATACTTTTTTGCAAAATCTCAAAAATCATTTAGTGCTTTGTCAAGTTCCTGTGATAATCATAGCGGATTATTCTCAGAACGGTGACAATAAAAAAGCCTATAGGATAGGAGTCTCTGACTATTTATATAAACCCTTCCAATCAGAAGTAGTGATGAATACGGTAGAAAGTCAACTATTGCTAAATAAGATATATCATCAATTAGATGCGGCAAAGAAGCAGCTAATTATAGAGAAGGCTGAGAAAGAAAAAAAAATTGCGGAATTAAATCATTCTCGTCATTTAACTGCAACCATCTTAAATGCTCTTCCCATAGGGGTTGCTATCCTAGACCAAGATAAAAAGATTATAGAAGTAAACAACTGTTACTGTCACCTTTACAATTTAACCAGGGATGAACTGATTAGCCATCAGCAAGAGAATATTTTTTTTCATCCAGATATATCTTCTCCCATTAAAATTACCAGACAAGATGGTTCCGAAAGAATTGTTGAGGTACAACAACAAAAGTTATTACAAGATAATGGAGAAGAATGGACGATTATCACTTTAGTAGATATTAGTGAACAGCAAGCCAGTCAAATGGCAGAAGCTATATTAAAGGCAAGGGCAGAAAAGCTCCAACATCAAAACCTGGTTCTGACTCGACTAGCGAAAAATCAGATTATTTACCAAGGAGATATCAAAACTGCCTTTAAAGAAATTACTCAATCGGCAGTCATGAATATTGACGTTGAGCGTGTGAGTATTTGGTTATTCAATGAAGAGAAAACAGTGATTGAGTGTGTAGAGCGGTTTGAGCGAGGTACTGAACAATCGGATAACGAAAATGATAAAAAAAATAGCAGCGCTATAGATAAACTGATAATAGAAAAGTATCCCAGATATTTTCAAGCTTTACAACAAGACCAAAATATCACTGTTTCTCAAGTTAGAAATGATTCCAGAACAAGAGAATTAGTAGATTCATACTATGCACCTCAAGGTATTAGCTCTACCCTTGATACACCTTTGAAGTTAAGAGGTGTTGTTGTTGGTGTAATTTGTTTAGAACATATTGGAACTCCCCGTCAATGGACAGCTGAAGACCAAAACTTTGCCCGTTCTTTAGGTAATTTAGTGGCTTTGGCATTAGAAGCAAGGGAAAGACAACGGGCAGAATTAGCTTTATGGCAATCGGAAGTGAAGCTAGCATCTGCCTTTCGTTCCTCACCCGATCCCATTCTCCTATGTACTTTTCCAGATATTAGTTATATCGAAGTCAATGATAGCTTTTGTAGCTTTTTCGGCTATAGTCGCAAAGAAATTATTGGGAGTAACAATCAAGAATTAAATATTTGGATTAACGAATTAGAATATGAACACTTTATACGATTACTGCGCCATAACCGAGCAATTCGTAATCATGAAGTAGATTTTCGTACAGCTAGTGGTGAAATTAAAACTACCTGGTTTTCGGCGGAATTAATCGAAATTAATCAACAGCAGTATATTTTAGGAACAGCAAAAGATATTACAGAACGCAAACAGGCAGAAAATGAAAGTCGTTTATTGTTGGTGACAACCCAAGCTATTAGTCGTGCAATTGATGTAGATACTGCGTTAGCTCTAGTATTGCGATTAATTTGTACCACTATTAATTGGGACTTTGGTGAAGCTTGGATTCCTAGTGTTGATGGTCAGGAATTGATTTATAGTTTGGGATGGTACGACCATGATAACAAGTTGGATGAACTGAATAAATATAATCAAACTAGAAAATTTTCTCCGGGAATGGGACTTGTGGGTAGAGTCTGGTATAGTCAGCAACCAGAATGGATTGAAGATGTTTCTGCTGTTTCTCGGAAAACTTTTCTGCGATCTTCCATCGCTAAAAGACTAGGTTTAAAAGCGGGATTTGCCGTTCCGATAGTTTTTGGTAATCAAGTTTTAGCCGTATTAGGATTTTTTAAACGCACTGTCAATCCCGTGGATCGACGTTTGCTGTATTTAGTCAAAACAGTCGCTGCCCAGCTTGGTAGTTTAATTCAACGCAAACATATCGAAGCTGCCCACCGTTTGAGTGAAGAACGTTTACAGCTCGCCCTGGAAGCTAGTGATTTGGGGCTATGGGATTGGAATATGCCCCAGAAAAAAGTCTACCGTGATTGGCGTTGGAAACAAATGCTTGGCTACGCAGATCACGAAGTTGATGAGGAATTAACAACTTTTCACCAACTATTACATCCAGAGGATTTAACCCTAATTCGTCAAGCTTTACAGAGCTATTTGCAGGGTGAAACTTCTGTATATGAAGCAGAATTTCGTATGCGAACCAAATCAGGTGAGTGGAAATGGATTCAATCCCAAGCCATGGTATTTGAGTGGGATGACGAGGGAAAACCTGTGAGAATGACAGGTACTCACAAAGATATTACAGAACGGAAAGTTTTAGAAAGAGAAATTGCCCTACGAGAAGCCCGACTCAATGCTTTTTTCTGTGGTGCGCCCGTCGGCATGAGTATATTAGACCAACAGTTGCGTTATGTGCAAATTAATGAGCAACTAGCTGAAGTTAATGGTTTATCAGTACAGGAGCATTTAGGGAAAAGCTTATCAGAGATATTAGGAGAAAATGCGCCCCTGGTTGCACCTAGTTGTCAGCAAGTACTAGAAACAGGGAAATCCTTGTTGAATCTAGAAATTAGTGGGGCTTCTATTTCTCATCCCGATGTACTACGTCATTTTATTGTTTCTTTCTTTCCCATTCCAGGGGAAGGGGTAGGAACCGTGGCGGTAGAAATTAGCGATCGCAAACAGGCAGAATTAGCATTACAAGCCAGTCAACAGCGTTATCAAACCCTGGCAGAGGCTTCTCCTGTATGTATTTTCCATTCAGACATTTTCGGTAATTGCCTGTACATAAATCAACGCTGGGTAGATATCACCGGACTTTCTCCAGAAACTGCCTGTGGCAAGGGGTGGTTAAATTTTTTACATCCTGACGATATTGCAGCCGCTACTCAAGCTTGGCGTCATGCAGTTGATAGCAAAACATCCTTTCAACACGAGTACCGTTTTTTCCATGCCAAGGGAAATATTGTTTGGGTGATTTGTCAAGCTTTACCAGAAATTAGCCCCCAAGGTGATGTCATTGGCTATATTGGGACAATTACAGATATTACTGAGCGCAAAACTGCGGAAAATGCCCTACGAGAAGGAGCAGAGAGGGAAAGGGCGATTACCCAGGCGATTTTGCGAATGCGCCAAACCTTAGATATGGACACAATTTTTACTGCAACTACGGAAGAGTTGCGGGAAGTATTAAATTGCGATCGCGTTGTTGTTTATCGCTTTAACCCTGATTGGGGTGGTATCTTTGTCGCGGAATCTGTAGCAGAAGGTTGGCAACCCCTCATACAACAAGGAAACGCTGACCAAGAAATGACTCAAAAAGCACTAGATAATGATAAATGTGTGGTGCAAAAGTTTAGTAGTCAAGAATCGGAAATAGTTGATACCTATCTCCAAGACACAGAGGGGGGTGTTTACAGCCGAGGGGTGAGTTTTATCTGCGTTCCAGATATATACACCGCAGGTTTTCAAGAATGTTATGTCAACTTGTTAGTCCGTCTCCAAGCTAGAGCATACATTACAGTTCCAATTTTCTGTAATAACCAGCTCTGGGGATTACTTGCTAGCTATGAAAATGCTACCCCCCGTTATTGGAAGCAGGGAGATATTAATATTGTCGTACAATTTGCCAATCAATTAGGTGTGGCACTAGAACAAATTGAATTGCTAGCACAGACTCAAAGGCAATCCGCAGCTCTTCAAGAAGCAGTGATTGCTGCTGATGCTGCCAACCGCGCTAAAAGCGAATTTCTCGCCAATATGAGCCATGAGTTACGTACCCCCCTGAATGCGATTCTGGGTTTTACCCAAGTTATGCACCGCGAGCAAACCCTGAGTCGGGAACACCAGCAACATCTCACCATCATTAACCGAGCTGGAGAACATTTACTGAATCTGATTAATGACATTTTAGAAATGTCAAAAATTGAAGCTGGTAGAACCAACCTCAACCCTAGCAGCTTTGACTTGTGGAATTTACTGGAAAATTTACGAGAAATGTTACATTTCCGTACCCAAGCCAAAGGTATCGAACTGATTTTTAACTATGCTGCCAATCTTCCCCAGTATGTGACTACTGATGCCAGTAAATTACGTCAAGTGCTACTCAATTTATTAGGAAATGCGATTAAATTTACTGAGAAAGGAAGTGTGAAGTTAGAGGTGGCAATGGAGAATCATCATCCCTCGGACATGATTTCTTCAGATTTCCATACCTTACATTTCTCAATTATTGACACAGGTGCAGGTATTTGTGCTAATGAAATTGACTTATTATTTGAAGCCTTCGGACAAACAGAAGCTGGTAGGAAGTCACAGCAGGGTACAGGATTGGGTTTAGCGATTAGTCGTAAATACGTAGAATTGATGGGAGGAGAAATTCAAGTTAGGAGTACTTTTGGGGTGGGTAGTACTTTTAGTTTTGCGATCGCCATTGATTTACCCCAGGATGCAGAAATTATTTCCACCACCACACCCCAGCAAATCATCGGTTTAGCATCCCCGGAAAGAGAATACAAAATTTTGGTGGTTGATGACGTGCGCGAGAGTCGTTTACTCTTGGTCAAACTTTTATCATCCATTGGCTTTGTTGTCAAAGAAGCTGCTAACGGATTAGAGGCGATCGCCACCTGGGAATCCTGGCAACCGGATTTAATTCTGATGGATATGCGCATGCCTGTGATGGATGGATACACCGCTACAGGTAGAATTAAAGCAGCCATACAGCAACAGAATCAACCCCAAACTATCATCATTGCCATTACAGCCGATGCATTTGCGGAACAATGTCAAGAAATTATCTCCATTGGTTGTGATGACTTGATCAACAAACCCTTTCGGGAAGAAACACTCCTAGATAAAATTGCCCAATATCTGGGTGTGGAATACCTTTACCGTCAAGAAAAAAATTTATTAACCACAGACACCCCAAATCAAAACCAATCTAATTTCAGCACTACAGATATCATCTCCCTGCTCTCCCAAATGCCAGAATCCTGGAGACAAAACTTGCATCATGCAGCCGCTCAATGCAGTGATGACCTGATTCTGCAACTATTAGAACAAACCCCGATTAGCGATTCTCCTCTAATTAATTATCTAACCGATTTGGCTCAAAACTACCAATTTGAGCAAATAATGGATTTAGTTAATTGGCACAGGTTATGACAGTTAACGGAAAATAGAAAAAATACCTTTCCCCTCTCAATTCGGAGTTACTGAATCAATGCAATCTGGGAGTCAACTGCCAAGATGGTTAACAATAAGTTTGGCATTTCCCCTAGCCATTCTCAATGGTTGGGTATTTTTGCAGGCTGTACAGTACTTCCAACCACTAGTTAATATTTTTGTTGCCGCGATTCTCTTAGCTTTTGTGCTGGATTATCCCATTCGTTTTTTCCAAAAGCAGAGAGTCAAGCGCAAAATCGCTACTATTGTTGTGCTTTTATTAACAATAGTCCTAGTAGTTGCCCTAGGTTTTACCCTCGTGCCACTAATTTTAGAGCAGTTGAATGAATTAACAAACCTTTTACCTGCTTGGATTGATTCTGGTACAGAACAACTACAAGCATTACAAACTTGGGCAGCCAAACAAAAGTTACCAGAAAATTTAAGTAGTCTACCCACCCAAATACTGGATCGCCTCTCAAATCAATTACAAAGCTTTACCGGGACAATTCTCGGTTTTGCGGTGGATACGATTGGCACATTTTTTAATGTGCTGCTGACGGTAGTTTTAACCATTTACTTAGTATTTAATGGCGATCGCCTCTGGGATGGAATTTTTCAATGGTTCCCCCCCCATATCAGCACCAAGGTAAGGCAATTCCTCCGGGAAGACTTTCATAATTATTTTATCGGACAAGCCACCGTCGGCGCAGTCTTGGCGATCGCCCTGATTCTGATTTTTCTGGTTCTGAAAGTACCACTAGCCTTACTGTTTGGATTGGCGATCGGTTTCTTCTCCCTCTTCCCCTTCGGTACGGGTATCGGCATTGCGATCGTCAGTATTTTAGTGGGGTTAAAAGACTTTTGGCTAGGTGTAGAAGTTCTGATTTCTGCCGTCACTATCGACCAAATCAACTCTAACTTTATTGCCCCCCGTTTACTCGGTAATCTCACGGGGCTGAATCCTGTTTGGGTAGTTATTTCCCTACTCCTAGGTGTGAAAATCGGAGGAATCCTGGGTTTATTCGTCGCCATACCCATAGCCAGTTTTATCAAAGATGTAGCAGACAGCTGGCGCGATGGCAGCTTGAAAACAGAAGAAACCGCGATCGCTGATACCCAAGAGTAACTGGGGTCTTTTTTCTATTCCCCATTATCCATTACCCATTCCCTATAGATGACTAATTAATCACGAATAACAAAATGACTATATTATTGACTGTTTGTAAAGTACAGTTAAATATGTCTTAAGAAGTGGATTTACACAATGGCTCCCCTGGTTGCAAACTACTACCTGACATATCGTTGTAATGCCAGATGTCACTTTTGTAACATCTGGGCGCTGGAACCTGGAAAAGAGGCTGATTTTGACACGATTAAGCACAACTTAAGTGACTTACGCCGTTTGGGAGTTAAATACGTTGACTTTACAGGTGGCGAGCCTCTCCTACGACAAGATGTGGGTGAGATTTATACTGAGGCGAAACGTCAGGGTTTTTACACCAGCATGACGACAAACACCATTCTCTATCCCCAAAAAGCCAAGGAAGTTCAAGGGCTAATCGACTTTTTGAACTTCTCCTTGGATGGTGGAGATGCAGAAACCCACGATCAATCGCGGGGGGTAAAAATTTTCGATAACTTAGTAGAATCCGTCAAAATTGCTCAATCCCTAGGTGAATTTCCTGTACTGAATCATACCGTCACAGCCCAAAACTATGGACGCATTGATGAAGTCGGGGAATTAGGCAAGGAATTAGGTGTGCGTGTATGGCTGAATCCCGCCTTTACAGCCCATGATAATTACAATTCCAAGAAAAATCCTACCCCAGAGATGGTAGCCGCGATTGAAGCTGCTGCTAAGAAATATAAGAATGTCGGTTACAATAAGGCTGCACTAGCTTTTATTGAAGCCGGGGGCAATGATATTAATAATCCCCGTTGTAAAGCGGTGGATGCCGTCATTGCAATTTCTCCTAACGACGAACTGTTGCTACCTTGTTACCACTTTGCCCAAACTGGTGTTCCGATTAATGGGCGACTTTACGAACTCTATCGAGAGTCGGAAGAAGTGGAAAGCTATCGCAAATCTCAAGGGAAACTGAAAGTTTGTGAAGGTTGCACAGTTTGGTGTTACCTCATACCCAGCTTCTTTATGGGTGTAGATAAATATTGGTGGTTGAATCAAGTAACCTATGCCAGCGAATTCCTGGCCCGAAAACGATTCTTACAACGAGCTTGATCCACTTAATTCCTTATTGCAGGATTTATCCCCTGAGGAATTATTAGAGGAAGAGTCTACTCATTCTGTATCTCTTCCTTTCCGGTTTCAAGGTCGTAGACGTAAAGCCGCTCTAGTTCTAACAATGATTTGGAGCGGCACGATCGCCCTACACTTAATTTCTTGGGGTTCCTTATTCGTACTTGGGCTAACCACTATTATTGGCATCCATGCCTTTATATTGGTATTTACCAAACCCCGTCGGGCTAATGAAGAAATCGCGGGCAATTTACCCTATATCTCTCTTTTGGTGGCAGCAAAGAATGAAGAAACTGTCATCAGCAAAACAGTTAGAAACTTATGTAATTTAGATTACCCAGCAGAGCGATACGAAGTCTGGATCATTGATGATGATAGCAGCGATCGCACGCCCCTATTGCTGGCAGAATTAGAGCAAGAATATGACAATTTAAAAGTACTGTATCGTTCTCCCGGAGCGGGTGGCGGCAAATCTGGGGCACTGAATCAGGTATTACCTTTGACTAGAGGTGATATCGTTGCCGTATTCGATGCTGATGCCCTGGTATCGCCAGATTTGTTATTACGGGTAGCTCCCCTGTTTTCTGGGGAAAAAGTTGGTGCTGTTCAGGTACGCAAAGCAATCATGCAGGCAGAAACAAGTCTGAATCATGATGCTGCCAAAAATTTCTGGATTCAGGGACAAATGGCAGAAATGGCTCTTGATACCTACATGCAGCAACAACGGATTAGCGGTGGTGGTATCGGTGAGTTACGTGGGAATGGGCAATTTGTGCGACGGACAGCCTTACTCAGTTGCGGTGGTTGGAACGAAGAAACCATTACCGATGATTTAGATTTAACCCTGCGTCTGCATATAAATCACTGGGATATTGAATGTCTGAGTCATCCCGCAGTCCAAGAAGAAGGGGTAACAAGCGCGATCGCCCTCTGGCATCAACGTAACCGTTGGGCAGAAGGAGGTTATCAACGCTACTTGGATTATTGGGATTTAATTCTGAAAAACCCTATGGGTACGCGCAAAACCTGGGATTTACTGGTATTTATGTTACTTCAGTACATCCTACCCATGGCAGCCATACCGGATTTGCTCATGGCGATCGCCCGCCATCGTCCCCCCATCCTCAGCCCCATGACTGCCTTGACACTCACCCTGTCAATTACAGCTATGTTCAACGGCTTAAGACGCACCAGCAAAAATCAGGAAATCAATTTTTCTACCTACTTTACCTTCCTGATGCAAACAATTCGTGGAACTATCTATATGTTCCATTGGGTAGTGGTTATGAGTACAGCCACCGCCCGTATGTCCATCCGTCCCAAACGGTTGAAATGGGTGAAAACAGTCCACACTGGTACTCATTAGTCGGTGTCATGGAAAGGGAGAAAAGCTTAAGTGCTAATGGGTAAAACCCTTCCCTTTCCCCAAGCTCAGATTATTTCTTCAGGGGATTAGAACCTACCATTACCCTGAACAATATGTTTAACTGTCGTCAGGCTTTCTAAACTAATTAACCCCCGGCGGTGCCCTTTTTGGTTGGACATTCCTAAAAAGATGGAGTCTCCCCGTGAGGTAGTGCGACTGAACCGGGGAGAAGCATTGATATAACTAGAAGCACTATTGACTCCTAGGGCAAACTGGCGGCTTTCTTGATAGGATTCGGTGACTATACAATCAGCATGACCGCTACTATATTGATTAATCCAAGAAATTGCCACTTCCAGGCTATCTACCAATTTAAAGGCAACAGTTTTATTTAAATAAGCGCTACCCCATTCATTATCTTTAGCTGGTTGTAATTGGGGGAAAGCTTCACTTAATTCGGCATCACCTCTAATTTCAAAGCCTTTTTCTTGCAAGCTATTCCAGAGAGTGACTAGGGATGAAGGCATAGCTTGACGATGAATCAGAACTTTCTCAATGGCATTAACGGGATCGGGTTCGCTGCTGTGACTGTCGATAATCATCCAGCGTACCATTTCCAAACTGCCATTTAATGACCAGTAAAGGTAACAGTTGCCCATCCCTGAGCGCAGTACAGGGGCGGTGGATTGACGGACGACTTGTTGAATTAAACTGCTGCGTCCGTAGGGAATGACTAGGTTGATATATTGGTCTTGGGTAATTAAATCTCGAATTGAGGCACAGTGTTCTGCGGTGATTAATTCGATACAACCTTCCGGTAAACCAACTTCGGCAATTGCGGATTTTAAGGCTTGGGCGATCGCGGCGTTAGAATGACTCGCTTCCGTACTTCCCTTGAGTATGACACTATTCCCGGTTTTGATGCATAAACCCGCGACAACCGCAGCCAATTCGGGAAATGCTTCATAGATGAAGGCGATTACACCCAAAGGCATGAGTTGGGAATAGGTTTGAGAATCTTCCAGTTGATAGTCCGCATTCCGCACCCGTCGCAGGGGATCGGATAACTCTCCCAGTTGTCGGAGAATTTCCACGGTGATATCTAAACGCCTAGGTGTCAGTTTTAACCAGTCGATGATTAATTCTGGCACTGCCATTTCTCGACTGGTTTCTAAATCTAGGGTATTAGCTTCGAGAATATCATCAAAGGCATGATTGAGCGCGTCGGCGATCGCTAAGACAGCACGACTACGATCAACTCCCTTGGTAGTTCCCAGCTTGAAAGCAGCATCATAAGCGCGTTTAGCACTCTTCGTCGGTTCCAGGTTTTCATCAAAAGCATCCACTGTCCGCCTCGTTAACGTCTGTAGGTCAGCCAGACCATCAATGCTGGTAGAATAGCCAGTAAAACTGCTACCATCGCCCAGGCAATAATGCTCGAACCGTTTGCCAGTCGCAGTGCTAAAGGTAACCAAATGATTACTAGCACGAAAATAATCCCTAGGGCTACTGGCAAATAACTTTCTCCTAATCGGGGATGAACAACTTGCCAACTAGCACCCGTCCAGCGCCAAGCACGCTTGTAGGGGTAGGTGGTGGAAAGTTGCTCTAGTACGTAACCATTATCTTCCACCACAAAGATTTGTTGACAGCGATCGCAACCAAATGCTTCTGTCAAGGTAATCGGTACTAACTTACCCCGTCGCCGACAAGGACAGAGGTAATCGCCATTAAAATCTATTTTTTCGGGTTTTTGAGGTTGCACAAGCAGTCTAATAACTTGAGCGTGTTGAATAAGTTGAATAAACTCAGCGAGAATAACACACCTGCATGAATTTTGTAGGTATGATTTTTCTCCTATGAACTTTTTCTATAAAATGAGTCAGTTAACAGCATTCTTTGCACAAAATGTATTTTGACTTGATTTTATGCTTGAGAATGTTTACGACTGACAATACTACCATTGAAACTAGTAGCTGTAGTTGTTGCGTCAGAAAACAGGAGAATAATTATTTGAGAAAATTATTCGGATTCCAGATTTCAAACCTAATAGGTCATTAGTTTTCAGCAACTTTCTTCAATCTGAGCAAACCAATTGTGATCGACCAGATGAACCAACTGTACTACATTCTACACAAAATTTACTTATAGATTATAGAGATGTATTTGATACTTATCCATATACTGAAATCTCCTTGAAATTACTCTACAGAAAAAGCTTTCGATATCTTGTTCCTATATCTTTAAGATAATAAATGAGCGTTAAAATATCCACGCTCTATGCTACCAATTACAGATGTGAAAGTAAAATCACCTTTAGCAAATTTGACAATTACTCAATGCACAGCTGTCAACACTAGGTGATGTTCATTTCTTACAGAGCGGGTAACGCGATTCGAACGCGCGACATCAACCTTGGCAAGGTTGCGCTCTACCACTGAGCTATACCCGCAAAACTCACATATATAAATATGTCAGATAAATAGAAGTTTGTCAATAGGTAGTTGCGAAAAATTAAGGGAGCAGGAAGGGGGGTGTTGTCAAGAGCAGAAGCATCACAGACAGCTACTCACAGCCAAATTCCTTTTTTCCCTGTTCCCTGTTCTCCTGTACCCTACTCAGCGTTAGCGCTCTTCAGTGAAACTGGTAGAGGTTGGAAGTCGCTGGGGTGGGATGGGGGTAAACTGGAGCGTAATTGCCGCATCAGGCTACCCATTTCCAGAGCGCTCATGGCGTATTCCCAACCGAGATTGCTTTTGATTCCGGCTCTTTCTAGGGCTTGTTGCATGGTATCTGTGGTGAGAATGCCGAAAACCACCGGTACACCAGTTTGGAAGGATGCCGCAGCTACGCCCTTGGCGACTTCCGATGAGACATAATCAAAGTGAGGAGTTTGCCCTCGGATGACTGCGCCTAAGCAAATCACTGCATCGTAACGCTGGGATAAAGCCAATTGACGGGCGACTACAGGTACTTCAAAGCTGCCTGGAACCCAGACATAATCGACTTGGGAACCGTGGGGATTAACATCCACACCGTGACGTTTTAAGCAATCTTGACATCCTTCTAGTAGTTTAGTGGTGACTAGGTCATTAAATCTACCAATAACTACTGCAAACCTCAAAGGTTCAGTCTGTGTAAACGTTCCCTCGAAAACTGCCATGACTGCCTCTAGTTCAACTATACTTCTTTGTCAATATACATATCTTTTCTCAAAACTACAGGAGCAGTTGAATCAAAGTAGAAAGTGCAAGCTCCAGGGAAAAACATAGATGAACTATTTTTTCCTTGCTCCTGGCTGTTTCTGACTTTATTCCTCTGCTCCTGCAAGTCTGATGCTATTTGTCTGTAATTTAGTGGCAGCAGTCGCTTAAACTACGAAAAAGTTTAATAAACCGACTAGTACAACTAAAACAGCCCAAACTCCAGAACCAATCCATAGTAGCTTTTTAGATTCAACCCAATTTTGGGGAGTCGCGTAAGCTACAGGAACACCAATCACCATCACAAAAGACACTGCAACCAGAGCTAACAAAGCAATTTGGAATAGGATAGTCATTTTCCCTGTTCTCCCAAGACACCTGGATATTAAAGATAGAATGTTGTACAGCTTGATGCTGACAGATTTTTCCTATTTTTTAAGGTATCAGAAAATTCAACCCGATAGTTAATTCGCAGGGGAAGGGGAAAGGTTGAGAGGAAAAAAGATTTTTTTGGGATTGGGGATGGGGAAATGGACTTAATTCTTTGTCACACTACGGCTGATTTTGATGCTTTGGGGGCGGCGGTGGGGCTGACTCGGTTGTTACCAGGTAGTAAGATTGTGCTGACTGGGGGCGCTCATCCACCGGTGCGGGATTTTTTGGCGTTCCATCGGGATGAGTATCCATTGATGGAAAGACGTTCTGTAAATCCACGGAAAATTCGCTCTTTGGTGGTGGTGGATACCCAGAAGCGCGATCGCCTGGGTAAGGCTGCTGAATGGTTGGATTTACCGCATTTGCAATCACTAATTGTCTATGATCATCACCAGGGGCAAACCCTGGATATCCCTGCTACGGAGTTTTGTCTGGAGCCGGTGGGGGCTTGCACTACAATCATTGTGGAAAAATTGCAGCTAGCTGGTGTGATGTTGACTGTTGCGGAGGCGACTGCCATGGCATTGGGTATCCATGTTGACACAGGTTCCCTGACTTTTCCCCAAACTATTCCCCGTGATGCTCTGGCTTTGGCGTGGTTGATGCAGCAGGGGGCAAGTCTGTCGGTGGTGTCGGAGTATGTGGAACCTGGGTTGTCTGTGCAACTCCAACAGCTGCTTGCTGATGCTCTGGATAATTTAAATTATCTCCCTGTCCATGGCTATACCGTTGCCTGGGTAAATTTACAGACAGATATTTTTGTTCCTGGCTTATCTCACCTGGCTTCGGAGTTGATGGAGTTAACGGAGATTGATGCTTTGTTACTGGGGAATGAATACCCTAGTAAGGAAGAAAATACCCAGCGTGTCACAATTATTGGGCGATCGCAAATTCCGGGTACGAACCTGCATCAATTATTTCAACCCCTGGGTGGGGGGGGACATTCCCAAGCCACATCTTTAAATTTGGTGGGAGCAAATCCCCAGGAAACTATCCAGCAGCTAATTGAGGGCTTAAAAGCACAGATACCCCATCCCCCCACTGCACGGGATTTAATGTCGTCTCCGGTGCGTACCATTCGCCCAGAAACCACCATTGATGAAGCCCAGAGAATTCTGTTACGCTACGGACATTCGGGTTTATCTGTGGTGGATAGTCAAGGCAAATTGTTGGGAATTATCTCCCGTCGAGATTTAGATATTGCCTTACACCATGGTTTTAGTCATGCTCCGGTTAAGGGTTACATGACAAGAAATCTTCAGGCGATCGCCCCCCAAACGACTCTCCCAGAAATTCAAGCTTTAATGGTTACCTATGATATCGGACGTTTACCCGTACTAGAACATGGGCAATTAGTCGGTATTGTCACCCGTACCGATGTCTTGCGAGAATTGCACCAAAAACGCCAAGGAGAAAGTCCATCCGGGGAAGTCGAGGGAGAGAACCTAGTCACAATTCCTACCTTGGCAGAATTACGAGATCGCCTCACCCCCAAACTCTGGGAACTCCTCACTAAAGCCTCTGTTCAAGCCAAACAACGCGGCTGGCATTTATACTTAGTTGGTGGTGCTGTCCGCGACTTACTCCTGGCGGATACTGCGGAGGGAAGCTTATTAATTAAAGATATTGATTTAGTTGTCGATGGTTTCCACAAATCCGCCGATGTCGGAGCCGGGGTAGAATTAGCTAAGGCATTACAGGAAATCTATCCCCAAGCCCGCTTAGAGATTCACGGTGCTTTTCAAACTGCTGCCCTACTCTGGCATAAAGATGCAGAATTAGATTCTCTCTGGGTAGATATCGCCACTGCCAGAACAGAATTTTATCCCTATCCAGCAGCAAATCCGGAAGTTGAAGCCAGTTCCATTCGTCAAGACCTCTACCGTCGTGATTTTACCATTAACGCCCTGGCTTTGCGCCTCACCCCACCCCATCCAGGGAAACTCCTAGACTTCTTCGGTGGTTTACTCGACTTACAAGCAAAGCAAGTGCGGGTACTCCATGCTAATAGTTTTATCGAAGATCCCACCCGTATCTATCGGGGAGTCAGGTTTGCAGTACGTCTTGGTTTTCAAATCGAACCCCAAACGGAAGCATATATCCGTTATGCCATCAATAGCGGTGTCTACGATCGCACCACCCGCGAAAATAGTAAAACTCCCGCTCTGCAAACTCGTCTGAAAACGGAATTAAAACACATCCTGGAAGCACCCTACTGGCAATCTGCCTTGGAATTATTGGGAGAGTTGGGAGCATTGCAATGTATCCATAGCACCCTCTCCCTTAATGATGCCTTAATTCGCCATCTTCGCCTATTGGAGCGGTGTTTACGGCGTTTTGACCCCAAACAAACCTTACCCCATTGGCAAATGCGTTTAGAGGCATTAATCGCCCATCTTGCACCAGAATATCAGGCAAAGGTCGCCAAAAATCTGCAATTACAGGAGGAGAGTCTTCAGCGTTTGCAAAATTTAGCTACCGCACAGCAGGAAATTTTCACAGCTTTACAAAATTGCGAATTACCCAGTCAGGTGGTAAAAACCTTGCGCAAGTACGATTTACCGATGTTGATTTTGGTGGCTTTATCTTCTCCCCGTACTTTCAGGAAACAGATTTGGCACTACCAAACCAATCTAATTCATGTTCAACCCCTATTGAATGGCAATGACTTGAAAAAATTAGGTTATCAACCTAGTCCCCAATATCGCCAAATATTGGATAATTTACTGGCGGCTACTTTGGATGGTGTGGTGCAAGATAGGGAAACTGCCAGGATGTTTGTGATGAAAAATTATCCTAATAGCTAAGTTCCCATTCTATTATCTACCACCAATAGTTTTCTGAAAAGCTGGACGTTCGGAGAGTCGCTGCATGTAACTTAAGACTTGTGGGTATGCACTCAAGTCGAGTTTCAGTAGGAGGGGAATATAGGCAAGCATGGCTCCGAGGGCGACATCGGCAACGGTAAAATTATCTCCGAGGAGGAAAGCTTGCTGAGTGAAAATTTCATTTAAGGGTGTCATCAAACGTGGCATTTCTTTTTCACGCTGATTTTCCAGGAAGACTCCATTGGCAAAGGTGGAGTTAGCAAATAGTACCCACTGAGCTATTTTCCCCCGCTCTTCTACAGATGGGGATGGTTGAGCGTATTTGTCCGCAAGGTACATTAAAATTGCTCCCGATTCCCAAAGCTGAAAATCTCCATCGGCGATCGCGGGTACTTTCCCCATAGGATTGATTGCCAAAAAATCCCCCTGTCGATGTTCTCCCGCTTGCATATCCAGGAGTATAAATTCGTAGGGTATACCCAGTTCCTCTAAATACCAATGGACAATCGATGCGCGACTGCGACTACCACCATAGAGCTTTAACATAGTTGCTGCAATAATTGAGAACTACGTTATGGTATCACTGAACCTGGGAGCATGAATTTCAGGTGTTAAATATCACCTATCACAGCACTTTGTGAGTATTGGGATGCTGCTTGATATTATCGTCTTTGGTGACAACTCGTGATGCATTTAGTACCCGTTTGCGTTCCGTAGAATATTTAAATTCCCTATAGCTTGTACCCAAAGGAATCAGGGATTGGGCAGTTTGTTTGCGCTTGTAGGTACGAGCAGCGGCAAATAATCGGGGAATGAATTCGTCGCTAAATTGGGCATTATCGGGAAAATCACCGGGTTTTATCAGGTTTTCGCCCTGGAGAATATTTCCTAGGGTTGTTGCACAGGCAATTCTGTAGGAAGTTTCAATACCTTTGAGAATTGCTTCTAGTGCTGCGGAGGGTATAGGTTCAATGACTTCGACTTGGTGTACTTCCCCGTCTATTTTCAGGAAGCAGGTGGCAACACCGAGAACAATGTAGTCATCTGCTGTTAAATCTGGGGCATCGGTATAGGGTGTTGCAGTTATCATAAGAAAATCTTTTCAATACTACGTGATTTACTAAAAATATCTGATGCTCTTGTTGGCATTTTACCAAAGGACTTGGGAATACTAGGTCAAGATATATGAACTCAGTCCGAATCCAAACCTAATTCAACAACGTATATCAAAACAGAAGATGAATTGATATTTGCTGTTTCTGGAATTGAACTGAGGGAGGAAGTATCTATAAGAAGACTGTGTGTGTAATAAGGGTATCTGCTGTTGTTTGGGCAGTTAGTGATGTTGATATTGAGAATTCTTTTAATCAAGTTTTCTGAGAAATATCGCCTCTCTAGTACTCATAGACACCTAAGTAAGTGACACAAGAACGAAACAAACAGCACAGATAAAAATATAAGTTGTTCTCACAGAGCAAGCCGCTCAAGCAGGATATATATGAATAGCCACTCATTTTTAGCATCAGATGACCAGCAAAACCACAGTTACCATTCTGTGTTAAAAGCTACTAAGAACTTGAAGCATCAAGGGCAAGGTAATGGCGAATCTGTTTCTGGTGATAGCTACTTGCGTACTTGTGCTTTGAGAGCAGCTCAACAGGGAGATTACATAGAGGCGATCGCCCTATTTAATCAACTCATCCTCGATTATCCCGACAGCGCCATTGACTACAACAACCGAGGTCTGGTTTACTTTCAATGTGGCGAAATCTACAAAGCTTTGTGTGATTACAACACAGCCCTAGAACTCAACCCCAAGTTATCCAGTGCTTATAACAACCGGGGAAATTACTACGCAGCTTGTGGAGAATTAAATGCCGCGATCGCCGATTATGATCAAGCATTGGATCTGAATCCCAGTTACACCAGAGCTTGGATTAACCGAGGTATCACGATGCGGGATTTGGGAGAATATGAACAGGCAATCGAGAATCTGGAAACAGCATTATTATTTGGACAATTAGAAAGTAATATCATTGCCGAACGCGGACGGACTTATCATGTGTGGGGTGACTGGAATTGCGCGATCGCAGATTATTATCGCGCTCTTGCCCTACTCAACGACAGTGACAGCAAAAAAGTCCCTGCTAGCCCCCGTCTACGCTTACAGGTGGAAAATTGGTTAGGAGAATTACTTTGTCAGTAGTGATTCAGTTCTGAGTCAAACCCTCATTTACGGACAATACCCGTCCTAGTAGTCCACCAACCCAAAAATGCTGGGTGGATAAGGGACAGGGGAGACAAGGGAGACACGGGGGATAGGGAGGAAAGAGCTTTTTCTTGTCACTATCGACTCAGCAAAGTTGACTTGACAGAGTACTAGAATAATTTAAGTGAATTACTTTTAACCAATGTAATAGTTATTCTGCTTGTAGTGATAACTGATAACTGATAACCCATAACTTAACTAACGGCTAATAGATGATAACCCCTGGTGATTAACTATTAGCCGTTAGTCTATTACATAGGTATTTATACGCAAAGGATGTCAGGAATCCTGGATAGCTAGATAGACAAAATAGACAAATAAAGTTTTCTTAATCAAAAATTGCCGTAGGTAGAAGCAAATCTTATCCATCCCCAGGAAAAAATCTAGGGAGTAGTTTGAGCTTGTTGTACTTCTGCTGCTTCTTTGTTGATAATCACAACCTGACGCTGGTTGGGATCAAAGCGATACCCCTGTTGTTGCATCACACTTTGGGCTTGATGGGGATCGAAGTTTTGACTAAATTCTGCTTGGGAACCGTTAACGCGCTGTTCCATCTGCTTGACTTCAGAGCGAATTTCCCGCAGTTTTTCTTGTAATGACCAGTGGTTGGGTAGCAGTTGTACTAACGCTGATACTGCCACAGCAGAAATGGCTAGATTGACACCGATTTTGACAGTTGACTCTAACGCCATAATTTGGTGAGAACGCTGACGTAGATGTCTTTTGGGACGAGGAGAAACACGACGCTGCTGTATCGGTTCTAGGGGGGTTCTAGATGGCTGGATTGCATTCATATTGACTCAAGAGTATGAAGTGAGGGGACAAGGATGAAATTTTCATGTATTGGTATCTGCTTCATGCTTCGTGGGCAAAAAAACAAAACACATTCTTTGATGTTCACACCCATGTTTGATGTTCTGGGGTAATTTCATACTTTATACTTCATCCTTGACCTTGGCGTTGGCTGACTAAAAAGGCTCTGAGTAGTCGGGATGGAGAATCAAAGTAGTATTCCTTACTTCTCGATTTCCCATACTTTATCCTCAATACCCCATGTCCACTTTCATCTTTTCTGGTATACCCAGTTAATGATGACTCTTTTGGACATTGTTTAGCTGCCATATTACTTCATTTTTGGGAATTTGCTACACGTATACAAAAAGTTAAAAATAAACCTGGCATACGTAAGTGTTTTCCGATAAATAATTAAGCGATGATGCCGTTAATTTGTGGAAAACAGTGATGCCAGGTCTATTTCACTCTCTAAGCGTGTTCCGCCCAGGGCTTATTTGTAAAGTTCTGTTGCCAAGCGCCAAGCCAATAAACCTGGAAGAATCGCAACTGCCAGAGCGATGTAGACTTGAGTATCAGTTAAAGCCATGATTTAAGCCTCCTAATCCCAATATAGTTTTAATGGTTCGTCTACTACTTTTCCCTGTTTTCCGGAGAATGGGGAATAGGTTGTTACAAAAAGTAGTCATTGCCCATGGTCAACGGGTAAAATTTTCGGAAATATTATTAAATGTCAAGAAAAATTTACAGATATTGATTAAAAAATGAATTTTTATTTGGGGATAGATTTTGGTACTTCCGGTGCGCGGGGAATATTAATTGATCGAGATGGGGAAATTCAAGCAGAGGTACGTTGTCCCTTTGGGGATGACTCCCTGAAAGCAGATTACTGGGCAAAGGCTTTATTTTCCCTGTTAGAGCAAATTCCTGGCGTGCTGAGACGGAAAATTCAGGCGATCGCCATCAATGGGACATCCTCCACCGTTCTTGTTTGTGACGACAAAGGACAACCAGTGCAGCCCGTGATGATGTATAACGATGCCCAGGGAGCAGTAATGCTCAAAAGCTTAGAACATTTTGCCCCAGCCCATCACACTGTACTCAGCGCTACATCTAGCTTAGTAAAATTACTATGGATGTCTCACCAGGAAAATTTTGCCCAAGCTCGATACTTTCTCCATCAAGCCGATTGGTTAGCCTTTCAACTTCATGGGAAAATAGGTATCAGTGACTACCATAACGCCCTGAAGCTTGGTTATGACGTAGCAGCATTACAATATCCCCAATGGTTAGAAAGATGCTTAGAAAATCAACATATTTCTATCCAGTTACCGCAGATTTACACCCCAGGGCAACCTATCGGGGAATTACGTCCAGAAATCAGGCAACAATACGGTTTTTCACCCCAATGCTACGTTTGTGCTGGAACTACAGACAGTATCGCTGCTTTCCTTGCGAGTGGGGCAAAATCCCCTGGAGAAGCGGTAACATCCCTCGGTTCCACCCTAGCGTTAAAATTACTCAGTCGCACCCCTGTGGAAGATGCTAGGTATGGAATTTATAGTCACAGATTTCCTACCTTGGGGACAGAAAATCTCTGGTTAGCTGGAGGTGCATCAAATACCGGAGGTGCTGTACTCAAACAATTTTTTACCCCCGCCGAATTAGCCAGACTCAGCCAAGAAATTAATCCTACCCTAGGTACTACCCTAGATTACTACCCCCTGTTAAAACCTGGCGATCGCTTCCCCATCAATGACCCTAACTTACCACCCCGTCTCACACCTCGCCCAGATAGTGACAGAGAATTTTTACACGGTTTATTAGCAAGTATGGCGCGGATTGAAGCCCAGGGATACGAACTATTACAGCAACTAGGTGCAGATCAGCTGATTCGTGTTTATACGGCTGGTGGAGGTGCGGCAAATGACACTTGGACACAAATTCGCCAAAATTATTTACAAGTTCCGATGGTACGTCCTTTGCACACAGAAGCTGCCTATGGTAGTGCATTGTTAGCACGGGGAATGGGTAATGATAATTGAATGCGATTTCGGAGCATCGCCATTAATATGAGCGTAGCAGAAAGTACAGTAATCAAAATGCAAAACTTGTACTGAGCAGTTCGATAAATTTTACACTGAGCTACGTCGAAGTGCTCACTGTTTCACTTGTTGAAGTATGCAAAATTCCAACAAAATTTAAAATTAAAGGCAAGCTGTTTTTCTATCTCTAAAATCTCAAGCCCTCAATCATATCAGCTATTAATAATTTGCTCTACTTCCACAATCATATCTGGAAATGCCAGGGGCTGAATTGTTCCCGAAGTTAGGGTAAATTTTGTCCCATATTCCCCATCTAAAGGTTCTCTAAATACTATCAAATGTAATTTTTTGAGATTCACAACCCAATATTCTGGAATACCTGCTTGGGCGTAAATTTTGCTTTTTATCTCTAAATCTTTTTCTAAACTCGTATTAGCATACTCAATTAGCCAAAAAATATTTTCGGGATAGGGGTGATGCTCTCGATATTCACGCCCCAAACGTTGGACAATAGCAATATCTGGTTCGGGTTCGGAATCGTTTGGCAAAGTAATCGGTTTAGCTTGGCGTATTTTAGCCATATCGCCCAATAAATTTGCTAAATACTCCCCTGCTTCATCGCTACAATAAGCATGGGGTTCTCCTTCTGGTGACATTTCGACAATTTCCCCCTTGAGTAATTCAACTTGGCGATCGCGCAAAATCCCAGCGTCAATCATTTGGTGATACTCGTCAATTGTCCACTTGGCATTAGTAACAGTCATAGTGGCTTACTCCCAACGATGCTGTAATTTTCCCATGTTAACAAGAATTTGCCATCTATCTAATCGATTTTGTAGTTATTAATTTTCTCTAAAAAATCAAGATTATTTTCGCAAAAGCGTTACTAAAAACTATATACAAATGACTGATATTGCTCAATATTCATACTTTTTATTTTTAATTTTATAGCTTAAATATATATATAGTCGTTCTAGAACTGATATCTTTCCCCTTGCAAGGTTTAAAATAAATCCATCGACTGCTAACTTCAAACCTGATACTATTTAAAGGCGATCGCGCAATCTCAACCTTGGTCTAAAATAGATAAATAATCCCTATAGCAAAATTAAGGATATCTTTATGCAAGAAGTATCTAACTATACTCAAGAACTCACAGACCGGATTTCGCCAATCGTTGAGAAATTGTTTAAAGGCAGTAGCTTTTATACAGTAAACTTGAAAAAACAAGAAAGAATTGAAGATTTAGTCAATCTTTTTGGCGGACTATCGCCGGAAGATTTTAGAGCTATTTCCGAACATGAATTAACGCGAAGAATTCAGAAGTTATTGACTTTAGAGGCAGTTTCAGGTACTTTAAATGACTTAACACCGGAACAATTAAGGATATTTGATGAAGCTGTAGAAGGAAAGTAAGCAAGTGGATTATTTGTTGGATACAAATATTTTCAGTTACATTTTAAGAAAAAATGTGATTGTAGATAATAAGTTAAGAGAGGTAACTAGAAGTGGAAATCAAGTGTTCCTCAGTTGTATTACATATTATGAAGTCAAGCGAGGCTTATTAGCTGTAAATGCAACTAGACAATTAGCTAATTTCCACCAGTTTTGTACCGACTATGAAGTTTTATTTCTAGATAATATAGATATTATAGAGGAAGCTTGTAAAATTCATGCTGATTTAAAAACCAGAGGTACACCGATACAAGATGCTGATGTGTTGATAGCTGCAACGGCGATCGCACGCGGTTTAGTTTTAGTTTCTAATGATTCTGATTTGTCAAGAGTAGATGGGTTAAGTTTAGAAAATTGGTCGTAAAATTAGCCAAAAAATATACAGGAATGAACTCTCCATCCCATAGTTAAGGGAAAGGTAATTACAGATATTTTATTTAAATCGATTAATTGTCTCTGTTAATAATTCTATATGTTTAGGTAATAAATTAGCCAAAGCGTATTTTTCTAAGACAGTTTGTCGTGCGTTAGCTCGAATTTCTTTCATAATTTCAGGATGATTAAAAACCTCATCTACACGGTTGGCAATTTCTTGGGGTGAGAAAAAATCTACTAGTAATCCATTTTTGCCATCTTCGATTACTTCCGTCACTGGTGCAGTATTAGAACCTAATACCAAGCAACCTGTAGACATTGCCTCGATCATTGACCAGGAAAGCACAAAGGGAACGGTCAAATAAATATGTACAGAGGATGCTTGAATTACCTGGAGATATTGTTTGTAAGGTAGGGAACCTGTGAAGTGAACCCGTGACATATCTAGGGGTACTTTTGCTAACATTAATTCCTTATAAGTTTGACCCTTTGGTAAAGATTTACCATAGCAAATTCTGTCAGAACCAACGATAACTACATGACAATTTGGTCTACGTTCTTGAATATAAGCAATCGATTCGATGAACTGAGGAAAACCACGATAGGGTTCCATTCCCCTTCCCACGTAGGTGACAATTTCCTCGACACCAGATAAATCTAATTCGGGTAAGACTAACTTTGCTCCGGGTTGGGGTTGGAAGTATTCTGTATCAACACCATCATGAATGACGCTGATTTTGTCATGGAATTCCTTGGGAAACTGTGACTTTTGCCATTGGGTGGGAGATAAACCGCGATCGCAGCTATATAAATCTGTCAAAATCGAAGCATTGCTAACTCGAATTCTGGCTGCATCATCTGCTGTGACTGCTTCCTTGGGGTCAAAACCCACATCTGCACCCTGGGAATTATAGAACCATTCAAAATAAGTCAGAACTGGTGTTTGCGGTAAAGCATCTTTGACAAATAAAGTCGGACCCCAACCGGAATGTCCACAAACGATATCGGGAATAAAACCCTGGGATTTTAATTGTTCCAGCATTTTATATACTGCTTGACCATGCAAAACTGCACTTTCTAAAGGTTGGACATAATGATGGGTGGTAGGATGGGGATTTCTTGCTGCTTCGTAAAAAACTTTTTTGATTCCTGGCAAATTCGTTTCTTTGTTTTTTGTCCCAAAGACAACTTGATTTTTGGGATTTTTGGCTAAAGCTAACGCCAAATTTCGATATTGGGCAGGAAAATTATTATGTAAAAAGAGAACGCGCATAGAGAATTATCAATAAAAAATCAAAATATATTACTTCGGGAAATACTTCAAGATAAATGGGTCAAAATACGCACTCACTTACAAATATTTACGTTGTCCGATGGAACTGGTGGATAAAATTGCCAGTGGCGAGTCATAGATATAGTTGTAGTCATTTTGATTAGGGCATATAGGTATAAGCATCTGGAAAATATTTAGAGTGTACGTCCTAACTTCCTTGATATAGCTATAATTAAGAATTTTTTGCAAAAGAATGTGATGACTTGTGCATAAAGACCTTTAATTTGAACTTTCTGCATGATGTTCATTTGACCCCTAACCCTTATCTTTACTTAACCTCTATCTCTCCGAACTAATGGTGTAAAGCCCAATCATTTGGGAACTTTATCAGTAGAGTTTTAAGTATACATTATGGGCAAACTAACTTAGCGGTCAAATTGTTTATTCCTAGGAAGAAATAGAAAACTGTGAAATTGAATCTCAATTATAAAGAAATGCCAAGTTTACCCTACATTCAACGTAAGGAACTACCAGCGGAACCTGGTATTTATTATGTAGGTAATAGTGACTCTCCTGTGATGTATGTTGGGTTTTCACGTAATTTGAAAAGTCGTCACATAAACCATCATCGCCAAAGACAGTTTGAAAATATTAAAAATGCTGTGATATGCTATCGATTAATAACAGAAGATTTTTTACCTAAAGGCTCAGACGTAATAGGGACTCTCAGAAAGTTGGAAAAGCAAGCTATTAATCACTACAAGCCAATTTTTAACTACACACCTATACCCAATAAGCGAAAATTTACAACTGTATATGGCTCGAATTTTATTATATTGCGTCCTTGAAGCTTTTAAAGATTTACTTTATAAACAGCTATCATGAGCGGCGTACACGAAGACAGATAAAATGGAACGTGAATGTATCTATTTTGATAGCCATCGAACTTTTCTTATTAAGTCACTCTCTCCGCAGCAGGAAATATTTATCTCAGTTTCAGCCTCTTCTCAGTAATCACAGACATAAATAGATATGGAACCTTTTCTCGCCAATCCTCTTTACAATATTAAGTAAAGTAAAGCATTCTTTCACAAATACTAGAGTTAGGACTTATGGTGCTATTCGGATTCGGTAAAAAACCAAGTTTGCCCAAGCCAGAGGAAGCTTTACCTGGAAGAGCGCAAGCAATGCCAGTACCTGCCAAGCACTTTGTCAATGGCAATCCTCTGAAACCCCCTTTTCCCGATGGTATGGAAATGGCGATGTTTGGTATGGGTTGTTTCTGGGGGGCAGAACGTAAGTTTTGGCAGAAAGAGGGTGTATTTACCACTGCCGTGGGTTATGCCGCAGGTTATACACCTAATCCTACCTACAAAGAAGTATGTAGCGGGATGACGGGGCATAATGAAGTGGTGTTTGTAGTCTTTGACCCCAAGGTGATTAGTTACACTCAAATTCTCAAACTCTTCTGGGAAAACCACAATCCCACCCAAGGAATGCGTCAAGGAAATGATGTTGGTACACAGTATCGTTCTGGTATCTACACTTACACTGATGATCAAAAGCGATTAGCTGAAGCATCTTGCAACGCTTACCAAGAAGCTTTAAGCGCAGCTGGATTAGGTAAAATCACCACAGAAATTATCGATGCTCCAGAGTTTTATTATGCTGAGGATTACCATCAGCAGTACTTAGCAAAAAACCCTGGGGGATATTGTGGTTTAGGTGGCACAAATGTTGCTTGTCCGGTGGGTGTTTTAGAAGCTCAGTAAGTAATGGACAAAAACTGATATAGCGTTTCTCATTCTAGTGAGGTACAGAAGAACCCCTCCCCAGCCCTCCCCAATTTCGGGGAAGGTGCCCGATAGGGCGGGTGGGGCTGTATTTCATCTGATGGGGAAACGCTATATTTCACCAAGAGTATACAAAGTATGCTCTTTTTTTTCTGACAAATCAATGTCAATACAACGCCCGATGTTTATCCGATTGTGGAGTCAGGTTTGAGGGATATTTGCATCCTCTATTCCGGTTTTGGGGAAAATCCCCCAATTCTTTCTCATTAATAGACTTAAACAACTTTGGGGGTTGAAATCCCCGCCACAAAACGTAATTACGTTAGCGTTAGCTTCGCTATACTACGTAAACGCGTAGCGTGTCGCTCTGCGACTTAGCTCCTCCGCAGGAGGCATTACGTTAGCGAAGCTCCTCCGCAGGAGGCATTACGAATTATTTTAAGCCTTTGGTTTCATCAGAGCGATCGCCTGTTTCCAAATCGTCGTCTGTTGACTATTTTCATCAATAATGGACAGGCAATTATGGTCTTGCCAAAGGATTCTACCAGTAATCATATCACCGGTCAGTAGTTTCAATTCTACAGGTGCAGCTTCTTTGATTAAGCTTTGCACTTGGCGAATGCTAGGTAAGGATGTATCAAATTCTGTAATCATAGTCAAATAATTGGCATTTAGAATGTGGAATTAGTCTAACGGTCGAGCAGTCTCACCAAATTTTAGATTTTGCTGAGATTTTATCTTTTCAATCTAAAATTTGGTCAATAGTCTGATGAAGGCGTTACAGAAAACACAAATATAGTTCATCTCCGGAAAAAATGGCAATCGAATTTACTAAGTATCACGGTTTGGGTAATGACTTTATCTTGATTGATAATCGCTCAAGCTCAACTCCCATAGTCACTCCAGAGCAAGCAATTCAACTGTGCGATCGCCACTTTGGTATCGGTGCTGATGGTGTAATTTTTGCTCTGCCAGGGGAAAATGGTACGGACTACACCATGCGAATTTTTAACTCCGACGGTTCGGAACCGGAAATGTGTGGTAATGGTATCCGATGTCTAGCTGCCTTTATTGCCGAGTTAGAAGGGGATAATCGCACCAGTGATACCTATCGCATCCATACCCTCGCAGGAGTTATCACACCCCAACTCATGGGCGATGGACAGGTAAAAGTTGATATGGGTGTCCCCCGACTCCTTGCAGGGGAAATTCCCACCACCCTTACACCGGAGGCAGAAAAGGTAATTAATCAAACTTTGGAAGTTGCGGGAAATACTTGGCAAGTTACCTGTGTCAGTATGGGTAATCCTCACTGTATAACCTTTGTGGATGATGTCGCTGCTATTTCCCTGGAAAATATTGGACCACAATTTGAACATCATTCCGTCTTTCCCCAACGCACCAACACGGAGTTTATCGAAGTTGTTCGCCCTGACTACGTGAAAATGCGGGTATGGGAGCGGGGAGCAGGTATCACCCTTGCCTGTGGTACGGGAGCCTGTGCATCCCTAGTTGCAGGTGTGTTGACAGGAAAATGTCAGCGTGCTGCCACCGTGGAGTTACCCGGAGGTCCTTTGTATATCGAATGGTCGGAAATTGATCAGCGAATTTATATGACAGGACCCGCAGAGAAGGTGTTTGCGGGTAGGGTTTAAGATGATTGGGGTGACTTCAAACTCACCCCTGATCTGATAATTTGCCTCTTGAGTTTGATTTAATTATGCAATACCTATACCTGCACCTAGTTTGAATCTGCCCAGTTTACCCATCTGAATTGGTGGTCACTGACTTTCTTGAGCATATCAGCAGATAAGGGTCAGTTAGAAAATTGGCAACAGTAAAATCAACCTCAGTACCTCCTGGTGATACTGTGACAAACAGTGATTTCTGGGAGTAGCGATGAAAAGCATGGTGCGTATCTTGAGGTGGCAAATTGCTTGTCTAGCAACCCTTCCTCTGATTCCCTATAGTTTGCAAAGTAGCATTGCTGAGACAAAATTACTGGCTGCGGCGGTTCCTACTAATAATCTACAAGTATCTACTGCTACATATCTGGGTGGTGCAGGTGAAGATAGGGTGACAGCAACGGATGTTGCACCAGATAAAACCGTCGTTTTGGGTGGTACTTGGAAAGGGTTTAACCCTGGAAACCTGACACCAATTAATTTATTAGCTGGTGGGGATGGGGCAGTAATTCGACTCAATACTAGTGGCAGTCAGGTAATTTCTGTGACTCGTCTGGGTTCAACAATCAACGATTTGGAAGTTAGTAACGATGGCAAAATAGCTGTTTGTGGAGACTTTGGGGTTGCGGTTTTAAATCCCCAGGCAAATCAAATTATCTGGCAAAAGCAACCTGTGGCTGGACGGGCTGTGAGTCGTTGTAGTATTGGTAATGATGGGGCAGTGGCAGCCTTAAGCGAGGGTTTTGTCTATACCTATGACAATACTGGTAAGGCGATCGCCAACTGGAAAGTCGGGGGTAATCAGCAAAATGATGTGGCGATCGATGGGGCAAGCGGTTCCGTATTTACCACTGGTTTTAAACAGGATGATGGTTATAAATGTTCTCAGTTACAGATTGCTTTCTTGAACAGTTATAACTACAGTGGACAATTGAAATGGCAACGTTTTAATTGGAATAAAACCCAAGCAGGGGATTTAAGCTTGTGTGCAGATACCAGGGGACAACGTATTTCCATGGGGCGAGATGGTAAATTATATTTTGCTGGGGAAAGTTCTGGTGGTAATACTATTTACCAAAGGGATCCAGGAAATATTACTCAACAATTGGGTGGCGATCGCCTGATTTCCACTGACGCATACAACACCCCCTACAATACTTCCTCCAACTGGATTATCTGGTACGGACGCTTTACCCCCAGTACGGGAACCTTGGAAAGAAGTCAATTTTTGCTTGCCCGTCTCCCAGCCGAGAAAGGTAACAAAGGTAATACTATCAGAGCCAGAGCCATTACTGCTGACGAAAAAGGACAAGTTTATTTATCAGGTACTTCTGCTTGCTGTATTGCCAATCGTGATGCCCAAAGAATTAATGGTCAACCTGTGGGAGCGTATACTGGTGATACCTATATCCTCGTCACCAGTGCAGACTTCAAGCAAAGATTAGTTTGGACACCCTTCCCTGGTACTACCCCCGGTAGCATTGCTGTACGTCAAGGTGTTGCTGTAGTGGGAATGTCACAAAATGCCAACCAAACTCAACCCCTAGTCACAGTCAACCCATTACAAAGTAAACCTGTAACCCTACCGGATGCTTACTTTGCCATTTGGTTGCAACCATAATCTTCTTGACTATTCATCTAGTGTTATCAGTTATTTCCTGGGTATGAATCATTGATTTTCCTTGTCCCGATTATCTTCATCTACCACATCAGGGACATCTACCTTCAATGATGCTCATAAAATTGGCTAAAATCAGCTTAAGTATGTGGATTAAATCAAGTGCAAAAGCGTGTTCGCGGAGCATAACGCACCATTGCAAGCTCAATCAGAATTGCAGGTTATTCAATTTTACATTTGAACTCTATGTTAATTCTGCCTTGATAATTATTGCACAGCACCAATCAAAGAGAAATCCTTGCAGAGGTTTGCTCCAACTAACATCATATCAACTATTATTCGGAGTGTACTATGAGTGAAAAAACACCGGAATCCGTCACCTACCAAGGGGGATGTCATTGCGGAAGTGTGCGCTTTCAAGTCGTAGTTGACAAACACCAAGCCACAGATTGCAACTGTTCAATTTGTCAGAAAAAAGGATTTTTGCATTTAATTGTTAGTCGTGACAAATTTACCCTCCTCCAGGGAGAAGATAAAATTGCCACCTACAAATTTAATACTCAAGTTGCTCAACACAAATTCTGTAGCGTTTGTGGAATTCATTCCTTTTATATTCCCCGCAGTCATCCCGACTGTATTGACGTGAATCTGCGGTGTTTAGACGGGGATGTAATGTCTCAATTCACAATCGTACCTTTTGATGGCAGAAATTGGGAAGCTTCCGTCCACCAGTTGCAAGAGTAGGGAAGCTAACCCCAAATTTCTCACCTCTGCCCCCTATTTTTTTACCACCTTATTTTCTCAAATTGTTGCGATATCTCATCTTTATTGGGTTGATTAATCATAGTGCTGGGGCTAGACTAGGGTGTTATTAATTGAGAGATGATTGCTAGATAAATAAATGAGAAGTATGAAATTTATCTGGTTGTTTGTATTGGTGTTAGCTGGGTTAAATTGGTTGAGTAATTTTTTCCTGCGCGGTTCTTTACCAGGTATCTATTGGTTTGCGGTAACAGTCAATCAACTGCTGGCAATCCCTGCGGCATTTCTTCTCATCGGTTTTCACGTTTTGGTGTGGATAGTTATCGTTATTTTTCTTTATGGAATTGCCAAATGGTATGGAACACGTCGTTTTCCTTGGCGATCACTTTTGATTCCCCTAATAATTTTTGCTTTAGTCCCTGCATTTTCTAGCACGGTTCCGGCAGATAGTTTGACTATCCAACCTTGGGGAAAAGTTTATCATATCGCCTATTCTAGTATCGGGTTTGATGAATATTTTAAAACGCTGGTGTTGTACGAATGCGATCGCACGGGTTTATACTGTTGGCATACCTATGACTTTGGAAATATTACTGGTGCAATGGGGAGCTTTAAAATAACGTATAATACCGAATCAGATCGAATGAGTATTGGTGTTAGTGAAAGTGAAAAGTCTATCTATTTGCGTTCGCGATCGCAGATAATTTGCCCCCAGAATGACCCCGATAGTAGTGGTCAAGAACTTTGCCCTCAAGCTTGATATGACTAAGGAATAGCCACAGAGAACCATAAGTATTTAGTCTACAAAACGGTAATTGCGAATTTTCCCCGCACTTGACACTGTTCCACATGGTGGATTGCCGCAGGAACTTCCCCCAAAGGATAAACTCGATAGACTGCAATAAAAGCCATCAGAAATGAATCGGAATTCTGAGTTGCAGATAACTAACTTTTTCAATTAAGTAAGTCGATGAAAATAAACCCAACTATGTAACAGAATGTAAAATTGACAAAACCGTTGCGGTTGCTTCATTTCACTGAGTCGCAAAGCGACACGCTACGCGAACGTTTCATTCGCAATGACATACATTGAAATTTTCACACCGACCTACTTATACAATTCCAGGTTAATACCTTGTATCAGGAGTTAGTAATGGAAAACCCATTACCAACTGCCGTGATTAACCTAATAATTGAATATTAGAAAAAACAAATTCGCTATCAACTGTCTTCCCTTCAGTTTCTGTGCTGATTGCCCGACGCTTGAGGATGAAGTAGTTACCAACTTTCTCGTATTCGTCCTCAAAATTACTTTTACCACCTTTTTGAGCGCCGGTTTGGGGGTCGTGGTAAACGGAGTCGTAGCGGTGGGAAAGATAACCTTCTCCTGTTTCATGGCTGCTGAAAGTATTAATTGTCACAACTACACCATGAATATGACGATGAACTAAGCAAACTTCGTTATTCTTGAGTTTGTACTTGTCTCCTGCTCCCTTACCACCGAGGATAATTTCCACTGCTCCATTTTCGTCAGTGTCACCGTAACTGAAGGTGTTTGCTCCGTGGGTTTCTTCAAAGGTGCGACGGATGCGGTGGATGGTGGTTTCCCAGAGTTGATTGTGAATGGCTTTTTTAGCTTCTTCGTCTGCGACTTCCAAGACTTCCCCTTTTAAGTCGGGATTGACGTGAATTTTGCCTGTGAATACTTGTTGATTGTAGGTATAGGTAATGTCTGCGGTGTAACCAGGAAAGCTCTTATCCCAGGTGTAACGGTTTTCGTAGGCTGAACGGAAAAGTTCCTGTGCTGAGATTTGGGTAACTGTCATGGATTTGTCCTATCCCTAATAAATATATGTTAGTTTTTTACTTTGGCTGTATTAGCTAGGATAGAAGTAATTGTGAATCTGGCATAGTCCCCAACTGGGTACATTTATGGTTAACTCTCTCCAAAATGTATTTATGGCGATCGCCTCTGCTGATGATGAGGAACAACTACGTTTGGCTGTCGAGGAGACAGTAGGCGAACATTTTGACGTGCAACGCTGGGGTATATACTTACTAGAACAGCCACAAGCCGTTAGTGACAACAATTCACAGATTCCAGGCATATGTATTAATAGTAACCCCGTAGGGCAATATGTCGTGGAACGTCATGCTCCTACCCACGAGCAATTAGTCTTACCCAGTGAAAAATGGCAACAAATATGTCCCCGTGATGATCATGCCCATGTGATGAGTGGTCCTATTATCTATGATGGGCGGTTAGTTGGTACACTGAATCTCACAAGGGAAAGCGGAAATCGAGCTTTTGATGCCAACGATTTAGCTGATTTAAGTGCTTTATGCCTGCATTTATCCACTAAAATTGCTACCCTCAGGGCAAAAACTAAAACCACTAATGCGAATTTAGTCTCTCCTCTCACACCACGAGAATTGCAAATTGCCCAATTAGTTGCCCAGGGTTTAACGAATGCAGAAATTGGTGAAAAACTCTGGATTAGTCAAAATTCTGTCAAACAAGCATTAAAAAGAATGTTTCGTAAATTGCAAGTTTCTGCAAGAGCGGAAATGGTAGCAAAATTACAGGATATTTGATGATTTTTCCGATTGGAGTAATTCAGCAATATCCTTTGTTCAAATTCACTTTGGGGACAACCAAACCAAGCAATAATTGGTTCGGTAATCCCCTAGCTTGAGCTAAATCCTATTTCTCAGACTTAGCTTCTACTTTCACACCCTTAACTCCCTCGAATTTATATTCCTTAACGATGGGTTCAATCTTAGCTAAATCTTCCTTGGTAGGAACTGTACCAGTAATAGTTAAAATGCCATCTTTCTTCGCAACATCTAACTTACTACCAGGAATTGCTTTTGCTAGTTTGTTTTTAACAATAGTTTTAGCTCCATCAGAGGAAGTTTTGACTTTATTCAACGCACCTTTTGCGGCAGTTTCTGTTTTCTTCCCAGCATCATCTATTGCGGTTTTAGCCTTATCACCAGTTTCTTTAACTGCGGTTTCAGTCTTTTGTGCAGCTTCTTTTACGGGTGCTGTGGTGCTTTCGCTAGTAGTTTTAGAAGAATCACTGCTACATCCAAAGGTACCAGCGACTAAAATCCCACTGATTAAAAAAGGAATTAGCTTTTTCATTTTTATCTCCGCATCAAGTTCTTGAAGCGATAAATTGGTTTGTGTTGTGTGTTGAGAAGCGAATTTAAAAAAAATTAAAAGTGAAATGGCTGCAAAAAAAAGCATCCTAGATAACTAGGTAATGAGTTAAGCTGAGAGCTTTACCTAGGGCTGGATAGCTATTTTCATCATAGACCATACCTTCAAAGAAGGTGATATCGATGTTACCAGATTTAAATATATTTCGTCTAAAAATCCCAGAAAATTATCACTGAAGTTAAATTTTGTTACAGTCGGTTTTCTCTACCCTATCTATCTGACAGATGTTAATACCAAGTTGCCTTCTGTCGTAGTAGTTTTGGTGAGATTGCTTCCGCAATGACAGGGTACTATTTGTGATCGCAGCTTGGTATAAATCTGACTGTCCCAACAATTGGCAGATTTAAAAATACATATAAAAATGGCTACTTGCGGATATCGAGGGTAGGAAATCCAGCAAATAGTCATTCAAGAATGAGAATAATTGATACCGAGTATTTAGTTGTTTTGTGAAGGCTTTGTCGCAGGGGCAACCTTGACATCAACTTTAACGCTTTTCACACCTTTGATTTCTTGAGCGAGGGAAGGGATTCTATTAAGTTGCTCCTGGGTGGGGACATTCCCGGCGATAGTAACAGCACCCTGTTCTGAGTCTACGGTGAGGTTACTTGCGGGTAAATTTGCCTCTAACTTACCACGGACTTCGCTTTCCAAATCCGCGTCATCTCTATCTGTATCTCCACCTGTTGTGTTATTACGTTGTTCACGAGCGCGAATATCAGATTCTATCTGTCTTTTACGAGTATCGCTAGTGGCATCATTTTGGGTAGTTTGAGCTGCTTCCTTTGCAGGGGATTTTGCCTCTTCATTGACATTGCTAGGTGCTTCTGTGGAAGTGCGGGAAGGAGTTTCACAACCTGCCGCAGCAAAGACTAAAACCCCACTGACGAGGAAAGGAAATATGCTTTTCATGACGTTTATCTTGAATGAAGTGAGTAAGGATTGATACCAATTCGCAATGCTTCTTGCCTCGTTACGCGAGGAACTGACCGAACGCAGTGAAGAAATCCTGATTTGGCAAGGCTTTTAGCATTGGAATAGGTTTCACGGTTGTAGTGAAATGGTATGGGGGTTTATAATCCGATGTCTCGACGATCTCCAGCGACATATCGGGAATCGGTAGTGGTGGAGTAATTAGAGTTTTGGAGTTCAGGTGCATCATAGATATCAAATTCCTGAATACCGCGATGACGCAGAATGATTTCTGCACGGTTAATTTCATCCGTTAAACCTTCGATAATTACGAGGTACTCACCACGAGAAACGCGATCGCTATAAATTTTTGCCCGTTCCTCTGGAATACCTAAACCAACTAACGCACCCAACAAACTCCCAGCAGCAGCACCGATCGCCGCACCAGCAGCAGTTGTTGCCAGAGCTGTGGCAATTTCCCCAGCTAGTAGAATTGGTCCGACACCCGGTATTGCTAAAGTACCTAAACCCACCAACAAACCAGTTAAACCACCCAAGGTTGCACCAGTTACCGCACCAGTTACCGCACCTTCGTCGGCTTTGTTGTCCACATCTTGGGTTGTTTCTAATCCGGCAACACTTCTATCATCCTTAGCAATCACAGATACCTTATTCATGGCAAAACCTGCATCCCGCAGTTCTGTGAGTGCATATTCCGCATCGCTGCGAGTGGGGAAAACTCCAATTGCCCGCTTCATATTTTGCAAAACCATTTGTGACTCCTCTATAAGCTAAATATTTGGCAGCAGAAAACTAGCCCCACATTCGCGGTAATTCTGAATTCGTAATTCTTTGGTCACTCTCCAGAAGTGCGATCGCTAGGGATTTTGTGCTTACCCTTATAGTTGTCGCTGGTTTTGCCTCACTTTCCATCATCCACAGGTGTAAAGCACCTATCTGTCAAGGGGAAGAGTTAATCAATTTATTATTCATCATCCGACTTTTGCCGTCTTATTTTCTTTAATTTGTCAAGTTTTTATTGGGAGATGCAACAAAAGACACAGAGATTAAGTCTGTGCTTGTGTGAGTGATGCAATAAATAAGTCTAATATGCACCTGTTTTATGCAAAACAACTTGTACAGTCTTCAGTAGAATTTTCATATCCAACAACAATGACCAATTCTCAATATATTGGATATCTAATTTCACAGCATCTTCAAAATTATCGATATTAGAGCGACCAGAGACTTGCCATAATCCCGTAATTCCCGGTAATACTTCTTGACGGATAAAATGTGCGGAATCAAATCTTTCCACATCTCGTGTGGGTAGGGGACGGGGACCAACCAGACTCATTTCTCCTAATAAAACATTAAAGATTTGTGGTAATTCATCTAGACTATACCGACGGAGGAATTTACCAACTTTGGTAATTCTGGGGTCATCCTTTAATTTGAAAAGTACACCATCTTTGATTTCATTTTTAGCTTCTAAGGATGCTTGTAACTTCTCCGCATTTGATACCATAGTGCGGAATTTCCAGATTTTAAAATTTTTGGAATGTAAACCAACGCGATTTTGTTGAAAAAATACTGGTCCCGGAGAATCTAGTTTGATCAGGATGGCGATCGCCACATAAACAGGTGATAACAAGAATAGTAAAACTAATCCGCAAACTAGGTCAAAACACCGCTTTACCCAAAAGTCTCCACCAGCAATTATTGGTGCAGGAATCGCCATACAATGTACTTCATCCGCCATTCCCAATATTGATTTCGGATAGTTAATTTCACTTTCCGGTGGCAAGATGCGTAAATTAATTCCATTGGTTTGGAAATTCCAGCAAACATACAGACGATTTTTGATAGCACTCCAAGAAACAAAAGCTTCAACAATTCCCTGGCTACGTAGATATTCAAAAGTTTGCTCTCGGTTACTTCTATCCAAACATTTTGGATTATCTATGTGCAGTACTTTATAGCAATTCTCTTTCTGAAGAAATCTCAGATGAACATCTTGATTAACATCATCTGTAATCAAACAAACTGGATAGCAAATTGCTCCTCTTTTGCGAATTATCTTTGTAGAGACATCAAATATATATCGCCCAGTGCATACAAACAAGAGAGAAAATAGCCAAAATAGTAGGAACGTAGAACGTGATATATGGCTATGGGGTTCATAAATGAAGGTAATAAGTAGAAGAAAAATTTCTGAAAGGGAAAGCGCCTTAATTAACCCTAGGAAATTCCGCCTATCACCACCAGGTTTGTAGAGTCCCCTCGCCAGCATTACGCCTAATTCCAACGCAATAACTAGGATGATAAATTGAGGTCTTTCTGTCCAAGCAGCATCAAAGGGAGTTCCATACAATACAGCTAAATTCCAAGCCGCAACAATAGCAACTGTATCTAAGAAAAATAGAGTCAATACTCGCAGAATTTTAATCAGTAATCCTCTACGTACCCTTGTTTTTGGCGCTGACCTCAAATCAGCTTTTAAATCAACTAATGGTAATGATTTCGATGTCATATATCCCCTGATAATTTTTTAAGATGCTTGTAATGGGACAATTTAACAATTTATCCATTATTCTGGAAAATTGAGCTATCAATAACCTGGAAAATTAAGTTATATAGAGACTAATCCCATGATATTGTCAGACAGAAATACTTTTTCTGCGAATATCTACAACATATCTTTTACTACCCTTTTTGGATTAGATTATAGTAAAATAACCCATCATAATTAACAAGAAAAATAATTTATTTATCCATATTATTAGTTATGATAGGTCAGATAATTCAACATACAAAAATAGGGTGCAGGGAAGCACAAAATGTTTTACGGTGTTCCGCAAGAATATACAAAGGAAAAAAAGGAACAGAATAGATTAACCTATCCCAAGTTAATTAAATACATCAGTACCTAAAATCAGGCGATCGCCGAAGGTGGGAACTTCGTACCATCGCGGTTATCGATAATCGTGTCAAAATTTTACCTTCTCCCTCCTAGCTTCAGGCTTTTACCTTGTTGCATTAGCCACTGCATGAGAAAAAAGAGAACAAACCGGGGATTATGCTTAAAATAACGCTTCCACAGTCGTTTTGGCTCCATTATCAACCGAAACAGCCATTCCAAGCCTCTTTTTTGCATCCAATTCGGTGCTTGCTTCACACGACCAGAATGGAAGTCAAAAGCAGCACCCACACCCAACATCACCGCAGAAATCCTCTGTTTATGTGCTGCCATCCACAACTCCTGTTTCGGACAGCCAATACCCACAAACAAAATTTTTGCCCCAGAATCCACTATTTGCTGCGTATAAACCTCATCCTCCTCAAAGCTTAATCCTCGAAAGGGTGGGGCAATCTTACAAACAATTTGGATATTCGGAAAACGCTGAGATAAAAAACTCGTAAATGCACTGAGACTTTCCGGTGTGCCACCATACAATCCAATCGGTACACCATGCTTTGCAGCAGCTTCGCAAACATCCAAAGTCAGGTTGGGACCATAGACACGGGAAGCATTTTTCACACCTAAAGCATTCAATGCCCAAACCAAAGGTACACCATCCGGTGTCACTAAGTCAGCATTATTTACTACCTGTTTAAACAGAGGATGATCATAGACTTCCATAGTCATGTGAACATTGGCAGCGCAGACATAACCTCTTTTACCTGCCTTTGCCCAATCAATAATGCGCTCTGTAGCATCTTGATAGCTAGTAGCATCTACCCGCATACCTAAGATATATCGGTGTTGCAAGTAATCTCTTGCATCAGTAATTACTTTCATTATTGAAAATACCTGTCACAGAATTTACTTCTGGATAATGGGAATCAAATAAAATACAAGTAAATAGTCTTTATGACTTTTTAAAATCATGATTTCGTATGATTAAATTCACAAAGACTACTCAAAAAACAACGGAGACTGCCCCACTGTCATCATTCTATCTGCTGGTAATTGAGTCTTCTGACCAGAAAGAGAGACAATGGAATTTATCTCCCAATCCTGTGGAACTTTAAAAGAAAAATTATCTTTAGAATTCCATACCATCCATTTATCAGATACATTATTTGTTAACTTGCAAATCCAAATTTGATTCACGTCATTTTTGCAAAATTCTAATTGGTTCCCGACTAATAAATTACCCACTCGCTTGTAAACATCACCCGTTGACGAGAGATTAAGATTATCTGCTTCCAGTATGCGTAATGAGTCCTCACCATCAAAAGAATCGAGATCCCAAGCATACCAATAAAACCTACTCACCCCGGAAGCCCAATAAAGAATATGGCTACGGGCAATGTAGCCGTTAATCTCTTCTGTCTCTAATTTCGGATTATTATAATTTCCAAAATTGCTTTCTGTATCCCACAAAGGCTTATCTTGTAAACCATATTTTTGCATTATGGTCTTAACTTGATTTACCAATAATAACCTTCCTTCTGGATTCAGGTCATTATTATAAAAATGTGGACCAACTACATCAGTATACTTTGCTCCTCCTTGGGCAAAATAATTGTCTAACCAATCCATTCCTCCCAGGGAAAGGTATTTCTCATTACCTTTTAGCTCAAAGCCTACCAGAGGACCAGGAGAAACGACTTGAATTTTAGGGTCAACACTTTTTAAAACTTCGTAGGCATTCTTTGCCATTTCAACTAACTTTTCTATTGACCCACTATAATCTTTAATATTATTAGCTTCATTCCAAACCTGATAACTCTGAATTTTACCTTGATAACGAGTTGCTATGGTTCTGACATAATCTCGCCATTCCTGCATATCTTTCGGCTCTGAACCGGCTCCTGGATGTTCCGGAAACTCTGATACTTCATATGGTCTGGCAGCAGCCCATTTTGGAGTATCATTAAAGACAAAAAGTACTTCAAGTCCAGATTCTTGAGCCAGTTCTACGTAATTATCCAAGGTAGAAAAATTCCATTGATTGTTCTTTTCTTCTATCTCAAGCCAAGGAACAAAAACACGTAAGCAACCGATATTTTCCAATATCTTTGGTGCTCTTTGCAGATTTTTGATATGCATGCCAAAGAGTGTCTGGGGAATAGCAATACTGGGAGGATTTAGTATTATATCGGAGGCTATGGACTTATGAAACGAAGTATCTAAGTTCCCAGAAAAGAGAATCCAGGAAAATATTGATAACCCAAATGAGATAATTGCTAATGCAAAAACTTGGAATATTTTTACCATAAATCTAGGCATAAAATATATCAACTTATGATTTATGATGACAAGCAGCTTAAATTATCTGGATTAGGATAAATAACAACCTAAAACACATCCTTAATTATTCTGATTAAGATAGGTATTTGTTTGATTGGTTAAGTTGTACCCTTTGTGGGTTAATTTTTTCCACGATGTCTATATAGGTTTGAGCTAATAACTTTCCGCGTGACTCCCAAGTGTAATGTTCGCGGACTCTTTGCTGACCAGCTTTTCCCATGCGCGATCGCCGTTCAGCATCTGTGGCTAAAACTTCCATAGCTCTAGCTAAATCACCAATTGCTTGCTCAGGTGTATGTGCAGAGATTTTTATCCCAGTCTCATCAGTAACTTGCGCTCCTGGTCCTCCCAAATCTAGACAAATTACTGGACGACCTGCTGCCATAGCTTCTAAACATACCCAACCACCGGAGTCATGCAAACTAGGATGAACCAGAACATGACATTCTTGCAGTTTCTGCAAAGATTTATCCCGTGGAAGTTTGCCTAAAAGTTTAACCCGTGAGCTAATACCTAACTCTTCAATTAAATTCTGAAGTCGTTCTCGTTCCCCACCCTCTCCCAACAACCAATACTCACAATTATCAGGAAGGTTTGCTTGAGCAAAAGCACGCACACTCAAGTGAAAACCTTTCCAATGCAAAAACCTACCCATACTGATAAATCTAATTGTAGAACTCTCAGATATAGGAAACGAAGCCAGATTTTCTATCTCTTTTTGAGGTAAAGCAGTTTCAGGAAAAATCTGTAAGTTTTTCACACCCATTAAACGTAAACGATTGGCAGTATCCTGGGTTGTCGCCAAAACAAATGTACTACGTTCAGCAGTTCCCTTCACAAACGGGTCATGTTCACCTATCCAACGTACCAAGTCTCGAAATGTTTCATAGATTTTTCCGCGTAAACTAAAATCAACCCAAAATGCTTTGGGAGCAGACTCACCACCACCAACCGGACCCCAAAGAAAAGGTGTGTCCAAAAAGGAAATTAAACTAGGAGACCAATACCTCACAAAAGTCACATGACGTGTTAAGTCAAAACCTATTTTTTTGTGGAGAGGACGAACTACGAAATATGCCCATAATTGCCACAGATAATAATGGAATTGAATCCCACGCTGCCCATATTCCCATTTACTAGTCCAAAATGGCAAATCAAAGTAGACAAAATATAATTGAGGAACAGGATTACGGGCTAACTCAGACTCGATACTCAAACGATTTTCAGAACGTGTTAGTACCCAAGTCTCATGGTATTTTGCTGTTTCTATGGCTGTATTCCAACCCACCCCTTCCTCCGAACCTTTACCAGGTTCACAGAAATACGCTGAAAGCAAAATTTTCATCTATATTATTTTGGTAATTTATCTATTTTTGCAAAACAAAAGAAGTCACATCTGCAAACAACTGTGCTGCCGTTTCCGGTGTATGTTGTGCAATAATTTCACGAGACTGTTGCCCCATAGAAACTACCAAATCAGGATTTTCTATCAAACGTGCCATCATATCTGCAAGTTCAGAAGGATTATAGGGGTCAAATACATAACCATTCTTCTGTGAAACCACCATCTCAGATGCTCCTGCCCATTGAGAACAGACAACAGGTTTACCAAAAGCCATTGCCTCTAGTACTACCATTCCCCAGGTATCTTCTAGAGATGGGAAAACAAAGACATCTGCATGATTGAAATATTCACCCAATTGTCCATAATCAACCCAACCTATCCATTGGATGTTATCTGCAAGACCCTGATTTTCTACAAAGTTTCTTAGTTCATCTTTTTGTGGACCAGTACCAATAATTTGTAACTGGTAATTTTCATAACCCCTTTGCTTCAAAATTGCACAGGATTGCAAAAGTAAATCAATACCTTTCCTTGCCTCTAATCTACCCACGTAAAGAAATACCGGATGTTGTGTTTTCTGGCATACGCTAGACGAAGATTCCCTAACTTTTTGCAGAAGAGCTTCAGATTCAGGAACCATATAAGGTTGAGCAAATATATGGCTTGGATTAACTCCTAAGACATCTACAAGATATTTTTTACCCTCATTACTATTTGTAATAAAAGCATCAGAAAAACGAGATATCAGCCATCGGATAAAAGTACGAAATTTAGAATTTCGATGATCTACATTCGGTGCACTACCTTCGTAGGCAATCACTAATTGCCATCTACCCAAGGGCTTAAATAGTAATGCAAATAAAGTCCACAAAGAATAAGAGCTAGCAAAAATGACATCCGGTTTAAAATCAAGTAAACGACCAATAATATTTGGAGATAACAGAATAAAAACTTGATTATATCCCTTGGATACCTTCTGAGTTTCTAGCAGTTGGACTTTACCAACTAACTCTATCGCTTCTGCACTAGGAGCAGTAGTGTCAAAGTTAGGCCAAACACGACCTGTATAGAGAATTGTCTCGTGGTAAATATTGCGTAAGGAGTGGAGTACAGGTTGCCAATAAGCACCTAACTCTACTGACGGTAAAAGTAGAGCAATTCGTAAGTTTTTCGATTTATTCATCTTAATTACAAGAATGTAAAATCACAAATCATATGAGGATATTTCTCTTGGAATTTATACTCGTACTATTAAATTTTCACTGTTTTTAGAGTCAGTCTGGCGTAGGGAAGTAACCAGTAAATCATCCAAAAAGCTCCCGCATGACGATGGCAAAATACTTTCCATTCTTTGATAGGTAAGCCTCTAGGTTGATTGATTTTTTCCCATCGTTCTTTGAGACTCAGAGATAAATCATCCCACGCTTGCTGACGTAAAGGGTTATACTCACAAGTTCCTATATATCCAGAAGCTATCCATATATTACCACCTTGTTTTTGCACTCTTAGACCATAGTCAACATCCCCTGTACTATGGCTAAAAGATGCATCTAAATTACCGACAGCCTTCGCTACTTCTTGAGGAATAAGAACACAGTTACCATTCATTGTTAAACAAGGTTTTATTCCTTCTTCTGGCTCAATAGGGCGAAACTTCAAAGGATGCCACCAGCTTTGTTTTTCCATACCTCCGTAGGTAAATACACCCGTTTTTATATCTTGGGTAGAACCTACAACTACTGAGTGACGATGTCCTTGATGAATTAATTTTTTGGAGGCTTGAAACAAAGTTTCTAAAGCATTTTTATAAAGTAATGTATCATCATTTAACCACAGATAATAATCATAATTAGATTTCATCGCTTCAGCAAAAGCCAGTCGCATCCCTCTATTCCAGAAGAGATTACCGTTACCTAATAATACTTTCACTTGTGGATAATGATGACGTATGGCATCTCCTGTACCATCGCTACTACCATCATCTACTAAATAAACTTGTGTTTGGATATTGAATGTAGTTTCTTGTCGGAATAATGCCTCTAAACAAGCTAAAGTCTTGGCTCGTCGATTATGACAAGTCATGAGTACAGCTAGACGTTTTATTTCCATAATATTCCTTTTGTTTAATCGAGGCTAAATTCTTCTAAATTTACTTTTCCTAAATCTTCTGGTTTCACAAATCGAGAGTGAATACCATCAGGTAAAGTATATGTTGGATTGTATATTTTATTGTAAATCATAAAATATGATTCTGTTTTTGATAATTAATTGAAGTCTTTATGTTTGGACATTCAAAGACAGAAACGATAACGTTTGAGTACTTAGGATATAAAGAGCATTCAAATACATGAAAAATCAACTTACTCCTTGTGAATATTTGGATATATCGAATATAAAAAAGCAGATTTTTCTGTTAAGAATCTTTAGAGAACACTAAAATGATAATGCTATTGATTTTTGCATGAATTCTATTCGCTTCAACTCTACAGCAGAAGAAAGTACAATTGAAATATAAATAACCCAATAAATACCATTTGTAGGCAATATGATTAGCCCTTCTGCCATATTTGCCACAAAATAAAATTCCAGAAAAATCAACATCCAAAAGTACTCTATTTTTCGAGTCAATACTATTAGTTTAATTATGCGCATGACTACACTGAAGAAATGTAAGATAAAGACACAGAATCCAATCATGCCTAATTGTAAAAAGATATCTAAAAAACCATTATGAGCATGAAATATAATTTCACCACTAGCAAATTTTTCATCTAAGCCAGCCCATGTATTCATAATCACTTGATTACCATAACTGGATGTCCAAAATGCATTATATCCATAGCCCCAAAATGGTCTTTGTATACCTTGTAGTATTGATAGTTCCCAGATAGGAGTACGACCATTAAGTTCTAAATTTTTTCCTAGGATATCGACTACTATGGTTTCTAGATTCACAGCTAGTAAGGTAGCGATACTACTGCCAACTAGTAGGGCTATAAGTAGGGAAAATGCTCTGGCTTTTTTCTGCTGGATAACTTTATATAAAGGAAGTAAAGAGATGAGTAAGACCAGAGATATTAGAGCAGTTTTGCTTTGAGAGAGGATAATAAGAGCAACTGCTAATATCAATCCTGCAATATTTATGAATCGACGATGAGATTTATCCAACAATAGAACTAAAAAGATGGAGGCAGTAAAACTCATAAAACGTCCTAAATTTTGTTTATGAGCAAAAATTCCTTGCCATGCTCCAGTACTCGTAATAGTGCTGTCAATTGCTAGAGATGGCAAGCTCAAACAAGCGATAATACTTAAAATAGCAGCGATCGCCGTCACCCAGCACAGTAAACGCAAGATTTCTCTTGGCGTGTATTGGGTAGATAAATATATACCAAACAATGTAGAACGTAATGCGGCTCGAATATGCATAAAAGTATCCGAGGGACTGACAGACCATAAAATGGAAATCACCGCCAATCCAACAAATATTAATAGGGACATGTCCCTTGTAGCAACGTAGGCAAATCTCGGCAAACGGCGCAGAATCAAGAAAATTACTAATGCATAGGTCAGGATATTAACAAAAGATGAATTCAGTAATGGAATCCATGTAGCTTCAGCAATCAATAACAATAATCCGACAATGTATATCTCTATATTGTTAAAGAACAGATTGATTGATTTATTATTCAAGATTTATACCTTGATGTTTTCAGAATAACTCAAGTTTCGGCTCAAAGGGTAAAAATGCTGATTTACAAAGTGAATTACCAGATTTAAATATCTCAAATTCGTGAAAAATTATGATATTCTAAGGAATTATTTACCCTTGGGATGATTTGTAATCTAGGATTTGCTGGAAGAGAGACTCGTATCTTTTTGATTGCAACTCTAAACTGAATTCCTGCTCTACTTTGAGTCTGGCATTTTGTGAAAGAATCTGATGTCTGGCTTTTTCTTCTAAAACCCAAGTGATTCCTTTGGCTAAATCATCGATTTCAAATATTTGAGCCAAATAACCATTTTTTTTATGGTCTATAATATCGTTTAATCCAGTGGTATTGAAAGCAACAACTGGTGTTCCACAGGCTAAAGATTCGGAGGCAGTTTGTCCGAAAGATTCTTGAATTGATGGAACTAGCATTAAGTCTGCTGCTGAATAGACTAGAGCTAGAGATAAATCATCACTTAATTGCCCCAAATAATGGCTTTTAAAACCGAGTGGTGGGGGTTTTTCTGGTAATGATGCACCGAAAATTACAATTTCTAGCTTATCTTCCCATCCAGACTTGCTCACCTTTTGCAGAGCTGGTTGTAGAAGGTGAAATCCTTTATTTTTATCACTTGTTGCATTCATTGCTCCAAAGAGAATCAACTGTTTATCTTGAGGTAATTTGAGTATCTCTCGTGCTATCTGAGGATTAATCGGTCGATATACCTGAGTATTTAAGCCATGGGGTACAACTTGAATAGGAAAATCTCGAAGCAAAGAGCTGGATTGAGCGCATCCTGCTAACCAACGACTGGGTGTAACAATTGTAAGATTGAGATTTTTCCAAGCTTTTGACTTACGTTGCCATACCCAACGGGATAAGTCTAGTTCTTTTTGGCTACCTAGTTGGGGACAGACACCACAGGATTGGGTGTAGCGATCGCAACTCCAACTAGTATGACATCCCCCAGTAAATGCCCACATATCATGAAGAGTCCATACCAGGGGATACTTGAGCCTAGCCATAGTCTCTATCTGCATATATGCAGCATTTATCCAGTGTAAGTTAATTATGTCGGGAGCCAGATTGTCAACTTGGGATACAATTTTGTCTGGCAACCATTGCAAAGAAAATAAACTTTCACGAGGTTGACGATATATTTTTAACGGCAAACTATCAAATGTCAGTTTTGCCTTGGCTATTCCCTGGGAAAGATTCATCTTTGGTGCATATATATTTTTGTCACCACTTGATTTTTCCTTGACCAACATCTGGGAATTGATATTAATATTTTGCAATCCCTGGTGTAAGCGATAGGCAGCGCGAGCAGCACCACCTTTAGTATCAGAGGTGCTAATGTGTAATACTTTCATAAGAATTTACTTGTGAATTGAATTTTCAGTTTTTATTAGTACTTTCTGTAACCTCTTGCTAATTATCTTTTTAATATCTCGCTTCACCATATCTATGGGTTTGCCACCATCATAAACGTGTCTTTGCTGGAATCTGTCAGCTTGACTGTCTGCAATGATAAAAGGTGGGTGTTTCAGGGGAAATTCCATCATCTCTGTAGGCTGATTTTCATAGGGATTGTCCTGCCTATCCAGAAAGTGAGTAGAGTCAGCGCCAAAACCAATATTGGAAACTAAGTTCACATTGGGAATAACAGTTAAATAACTTTGTAAAAAACAAGCAAATGTCCACTGGTAATCCCATGTATAACCACAAGGATTGCTATACATCTCATCAAATATATCTGACCAATATTTAACTGTCCAAAAATCTGGAAATATGTTGTTTAAACATCCTTGGGCTTTAAATTCGGGCCAAAGTTTCATATATTGGTCATAATTTTGCCAAGAACGCTTCCACGTCGCCCAACCCCAAGAACCATTATAGCGGGAGAAATAATAGCTGTAATCAGTTTTTTTTCTCTCCAAAAAACCATTTTGTGCCGCAATCAATCCTACACGACTATCATCTCTGTATCTCTCTAGCAGTTCTTCACAAAAGGGAAAAAATGTAGGGTGAGGTACGCAATCATCTTCAATAATAATTGCTTCTTCCACTTGTTCAAAAACCCAATCTAAACCACTAGGAAGACGTGTTGCACAACCGAGATTAGTATCGGAGTAATGTTTCATAACTTCGCAATCCCAATCTACCTGGTCAATAATGGCACGGGTCGCAGCACATTTTTCTGGTTCATCTGGGCGATCGCTACGCGGTCCATCGGCGACTACAAATAGTTTTTCTGGTTTCGCTTGGCGGATAGCATCTAAAACCTTGGCAGTCGTATGTGGTCTTTTAAAAATTACAAATACTACAGGTGTTTTCATGATTTATTTCCTGTTATGATAGCTTCGTCAAATAATGATAAATATCTGTTAGCTTGAATTTCGATAGTAAACTTTTTCTCAATTGTTTCACGAGCGTTTACAGATAGCTTTTTGCTTCTTTCTTGATTTTCTAAAATCCAAATTATTCCTGCTGCTAAATCATGGGTATTATATGGAGATGCTAAGTATCCATTCTGTTCGTGTTCAATCATATCCCCTATTCCACCTATATCAAATGCTGCACAAGGAGTACCACACGATAAAGCTTCCATGATTGTATTCGGTAAATTGTCTTCCACTGAAGGCAGAACAAACACATCTGCTGCGGAATACACTAAAGATAAGGAGACGTTATCATTAAAAGACCCAAGGTAGTGAATGGGTAAACCAAAATCGGGTGGATTTTGTGGTTTTGATGCACCAAACACAACTAAATCAATTTTATCTTTCCAAGAAGATTGATTTATTTGATGCAGGGCGGGCTGTAATAAATGAAATCCTTTACGTTGACTATTTGTCGCTTCTAGAGAGCCAAACAAAATTAACTGTCTATCTTGGGGTAAGTTTAAGATTTCTCGTGCAAATTGTTTCTTAATCGGTTGATACTTTTGAATATCTATGCCGTTAGGAATCACTTCAACTCTCATGTTTTTTAACAGAGAACTAGAACTAACACATTTAGCGAGCCAATTACTCGGTGAAATTATAGTCAGACTCAAATTATTCCATGCTTTGGCTTTACGTTGCCATACCCAACTAGATAAGTCATTAGTGTGTGGACTATTAAGTTCAGGACAACTATTACAAGATGTTTGATAAAGATTGCAGTCTCCACTGTAGTGACATCCTCCAGTAAAAGCCCACATATCATGCAGAGTCCAAAAAACAGGTTGTCTGAATTTTGCTATTGTTTCTATCTGAATCAATCCACTATTAATCCAATGTAGATTGATAATATCCGGTTTAATTTTATTAATCTGATGATTTATATCATCTGGCAACCATTGTAGAGAAAAAATATTTTTTTTTCGTTGATTGTAAGCCTTTAATGGTAAAGAATCTAGAGTAATTCTTGCTTTAGCTATCCCTTGTAACAAATTGATTTCTGGAGCTAGTATACTTTTTTCATCACTACTTTTTTCCTGCACCAACATTTGTGAATTAGCACCTATATGTTGTAGACCTTTATGCAAGCGGTAGGCAGCGCGTGCAGCGCCTCCGTTTAAATCATAGGTATTAATCAGAAGTGCTTTCATTAAAGTTATACCAGTTAAATATATAGAAATTTGCTGTAATCAATATATAGTAAATTAAGTACTATCTCTTGAGTTTTGAGTGAGCGAGTAACGCACAAGCCGCTTATCAATATGCGCTTCCCTCTTGCCAACATAGCCTAAGGACCATTGAAAACATCAAGTATTAATCCTATTAATTATTAAAGTTAAGTGGCTCTACTTTTTACAAAGAGTGAAGTCTCTTTTTGAGATATTCTCATTTTGTATTAATATTCCTTGGACAATCATAGGTAATCATAATTACCCCATATCTTATCTTGGAAATGCCTATAAACTTTCCAAAAAGTCAATTTTTTATGCCTTTTTTGGCAGCAGTCATCAGTGAAATAAATTCTGAGTAGTCAATAATCATGGATTTAATAATATCTACCAACTGTTTTAGTGAAATCCCATCTGGCAAGTAACGATATCGAAATCCAGCAATTCTTTCATCTTGTTCTGCATACAGAATATCTTGGGCAAAATTTCCCCATCTATCCTTCGGCATAATATCAATTGTCATGCCAGCATGACCTGAAGGTAAAAGCATATTAGAACCATGTATACCAATCACTAGACGACTATCACTGTATATTTGACAAATTTTTATTTCAGATTTATCATCAAATTTTTCAACTCTCTCATCTCTTATCCAACTAGGAAATATAGTATTCTTGCCCAATCCTGTAACTACAAATTTAGCCTCCGGTATCATTAAACTAATTCTTTGAAAAAGATTTCTTATTTTCCAATTCTGAAACCAATAAGCGAGAGATTTTAATCCAGTCTTTTTCAATCCTCTAGCTATTAATGAATTTATCCATAGGCGATCTTCACGCCAAATAAAACTAACTATTACATCCTCTTTCTGAAAATCATGTTTAGGGATTCTTGTAAATCTACTAATATTGAACTCTTGAGGATGAGAATATGCTTTACTCACATAGACTTCCTGAAAACGCTCCATTTCCTGAGAAACAAACTGATGAAAAGATGAATAATGTTTTTGGGAATTTCCTAACTTGATATCTACAGTCCAAATTTCTGACACACCATCAGGAACCAGCCATCTCATAAATTTGGGTACAATAACAATCAAGCCATAATCAGAATCATTGTCTATATGGCTTTGAGCGTTTAAGAGTTTAAGTAAACAGTGTCCATAAAGAAAGTCTATACAATTTAAGATGATTACACGCTCAGAAGATTTAAATATCTCTTTCGTAATATTAATTTTATCTTCAATGGGGTTTTTTAATGAATTCAATAGTGCTTGACTCAGCCATTCACTTCCAAAGTATTGGTTTTTCTCTAAATCAATCTGATTATTTAGTACCGTTGCATGACCAACCTTTAAATCATCAATTATTTTGGCATGACATTGGGTACATTCTGTCTCGATACAGATGTGCATACCTTGCCATAATATACTCAAGGGTTCTAAATCACCCTGACAGTGGGGACATTGTGAATTTTGATGAATATATGGTTTTATTTGAACTATCGACATAAACGCAAAATCCTCAAAGCTGCATTATATAAATTTAATGACTGTAAAATCCAAGCCCCGACTGGCTTTAAGTCACTGATAATATAATTGGGAATAACTGTAACAGCAAAATATGTAATTAAAGTGGCAAATGTTGCTCCAACAGCTTGATACTTAGGTATTAAATATAGGTTAAGTGCGATATTCAATGCAGCACCAGCTATGCTGAAATATAGGGAGTAATGTAGCTTGTTTTCTATTGTTAAAAATGAGCTTCTAGCTACACCTAAATTTGAAGAAAATTGTCCAAATACATATATTGATAATATGCTTGCGGCAGGAGCATAATATGCTCCATAAAGAAGAGTAACTATCCAGTAGGAACACAAACAGATGGGGACTGCAATGATTACCCATAAAAGGAGCATAATATCGAAATATATCTGCATCTTTTCTGTATAGTCATCGCCACTAGCTTTTACTTGTGAGAGTTTTGGAAGGAGAGATGATGCAACTATTACAGGGAGAAAGTCAAAAATTTCTGCTAACTTGACTGCTACAGAGTAAAAACCTAGCTGGGACTTATCACTCAGTAAAGAACCCAGCATAATTTGATCGGTTTTTGAGTAAGCATAGATTGCCAATCCTGAAATGATTAGAGGAAAACTCTCCTTTAGTAACTCTTTTGCTCTTTGCCAGTTGAAATTCCATGCACTGAAATATTGTTTTTGAGAGATATAAACGATTGCCATACCAACTGCACATAGAGCCAATTCTGCGAATCGTGCCCAAGCAAAGGCAGTTAGTGGTGCTTGTATTTGTACCAAAACAAATCTAATGGCACAAACTACTACATACGCTGTTTGTTTAGAGAAAACAACATATTTAGAAGAGATTTGTGATTGGAACCAAAAATCAATAGTATCAAAGGCTTGGAACATTGTTGCTGCGGCAATAATTCCTACAAGCCAATGGGTTAATTTATCATTTGGGTCTAGTACATAGACTAAAATAATAGATGCGAGCAGAGTTAATAAAGCACCTATTATATGTAAACCAAAGGTAGTTCCTAAAGTCTCATTTTTCCTTGATGGCTCGCAAGCCATATCTCTAACAACAATGGTATTTAGTCCCATATTGACAATTGGGCTAAACATTCCTACTAGAGAAAGCACATAATTATAAGTACCAAATTGAACTGGTCCTAGATATCGTGCAACTAATATGCCAATAAAAAGTCCCAATCCCATTTGTAGAATTCTGTCGCTTAATAACCAACTAGTGTTACTCAGAATTTTTTGAACATCTGGGCTGAACCTTTGAGTAATGGAAGTTAATTTATCAAGCATTATCTATTAAATGAATTTGTATATTACTGAAATGATGATTTACAATCTTGTCAAAAACGATAAAAGCCTATAGACAAGCTTTTTTGAAAAACTTCTGCTTTATTTGTCTGAGTAAATTGTTTTTTTAAATTCTCGCCACAAATACGTTTTAATTTTCCACGTATTTAGAATACATTTAGATTTGAAATTTTGTGACGTAATCCAAACATTCACATTAAAGGATTATTGAGACCCAAATTCATATTTATAATCATAGTTTCCTCGTCCTAAATCGTATATTTTAAATCCTTTTTCAATAGCATTGGTAGAAAAGCTATATAGGATTCCTGGTCATCTAATTTGACAGCTAATACTATCCATGAACTATCTTTAGCTTCTAGCCACCCGCTTATCCAATCCCAGGAGGAAAAAATATGGCAATTTGGGTCAGCATTATAAACTGTATTCCAGTTAGATTTTATTTTCTCTACCGGCTCAAATTCTGTGATGGCAATGCATTGCATAGGCTGGGTAAACTACTTTTCTAATGTCTGATTGTTTTTAGCGTTCAAATTTACTTCTTGGGTGGAATAGTTCCGAACCAATCCTGAAGGTATGGGTTCTTTGGAGTAATAAAAATAGCTGTCTGGCTCGTGCTTAACATTAACTCCATTGAGTACCATTCCTAATACTCGCTGATGGGATTGTTGGAGGAATTCTTTGCTGGCTTGGGCGCTGCCTAAATCTAGAACTTCTGGACGAACAACCAGGAGAATACCATCAGCTAGTTTGCCCAGAACCGCAGCGTCAGCAATTCCCACTAGAGGTGGAGTATCAAAGATGATACAGTCAAATTCCTGGGCAAAATTGATAACTAAGGACTCCATACCTTGGGAGTCAAGTAAGGCAACGGGATTGGGGGGCAAGACTCCAGAGGTAATCACAAACAGGTTGGGCATGACTTCTCGCATCAGGGTATTAAAAGGAACTTGGTCAACAATGATGTTGCTTAGTCCTTTAGCGTTAGTGATTCCCCAAATATGGTGTTGGATGGGGTGACGCATATCTGCATCAATCAGGAGAACTTTCCGTCCTACTTGTGCCATAGCGACAGCGAGGTTTGCCGAGACTTCGGATTTGCCTTCTTTGGGAATGGAACTTGTGACTGCGATCGCCTTAATGCGTCTATCAGAAAGAAACTTTAAGTTGGCTTGCAGCATTTGATAAACTTCATCCATGGGAAAGCTCGGTACATCCCGACCAATCACCCTGGGTATCTGTCTATCTATCTCCGTTGTCCCAGAACTAGATTTGCTGCTACGATTCATTTGTGGAATCACTCCCAGAAGGGTATAGCCGAAAATTTCCTTGGCTTGCTTGACATTTTTTACCGATTGATCAAGCAAATCCAGAGCTAAGGCAGCAATAATTCCTACTAAAAGACCGAAAAATCCTGCCCCACCCAGAATCAGAAGTTTGCGAGAATTGCCTGGTTTATCTGGTACTAATGCCGTAGAAATAATCCGCGCATTACCCATATTCTGATTTTCGGCAACATGAATCTCCTGCAATCTGGTTAACAGAGTTTCGTAGGTTGTTTGAGAAGCTTTTAATCGCCGTTCTAATTCTCGTTGGGTTTGGGCTAGCTTGGGCAAAGCATTGGCACGTTCTCTATATTTCGCCCAAGTACTTTTTTGTTTGGCTAGCTTCCGCTCTAGAACAACACGTTCTCTTTCCGTTTTGACGATATCTGCAATTAATTCATAGCGCACATCCCCTATCTGGAGGTTTTGAATGGAAAGCTTGGTAGATTCACCTGCCACTTGCTTAATGCGTTGTTGCAGTAACTTTTTCAGGGAAGCAATTTGTTCTTGCAAGTTCACCAGAGTTGGGTGTCCGGGAAGATAACGATTTTGCTCCACAGCTAGCTTTGTTTCTGCTTCTCGCAATTGAGTCAACATCTGCTGTGTTCTTGGCTCTTTACTTAACTCCGTCAGAGTAACTGCTTGCCATGTGTCAATTTTGGCTTGAGAGCGCAATTTATCGAGTTGAGCATTAACTTCAGTCAACTTAATTTCTGCCTGAGCAATTTCATCCTCTAAACTAGAAATCATTTTGACTGCGTTGCTTTCTTGCTCCTGGAGAATAATAATCTTGTTGCGTTCTTGGAATTGCCGGAAAGCAGATTCTGCTGCCCTGACAGAGCTTTCAGAAATAGGTAATTGACTAATGATAAATTTGCGAGCAGATTCGGCTTCTGCACGGTTGGCACGAATATTTTCTGTGATGTAATTATCCATCACTTGATTCACAACGTTTGCTGCTAATTGTGCGTTCTCATGGGTAAAGGAAATTTGCATAACTTCACTACCCTTGACAACTTCTACCTTAATGTTCTTTGTCAAATCTTCTATAGTTAGTGGTTTCCCTTGATTATCTTTAAGGTCTAGGGAACGAATAGTTTTTTGAATAACTGGTACTGATGCAACTATCTTGGCTTGGGTTTCAACTGGGTTATTGGTTTGAGTTAAAGATTCTAATCTTCCTATATCTCCTCCTAATCCGGTGAGGGAAGAAGTCCGATTGGTTCTAATTAAAATACTCCCCTGGGCTTTATATGTGGGTTTAATTGACAGAACATAGCCAAATGCCATAGTTAAAGCTATGCCCACAATTCCCAAAGTTGGCAGCCAGCGTCTTTGCAAAATTAGCCAATATTTAGTTAAGTCTATTTCTTCTATATGTTCGGGATTACTCATAAATTAAGTTAAATTAATTATGTATGTAGGATGAATATTAAGTGCCGATAAAAGCGTCCCTAGCCTTTACAGCAAGTGCTTTATAGCTTGCTTCATAAGTTATGTGTTTCAGAATAGCGAAAATAATTTTATTATTATGTGTTTGCTCCTTCTCCACAAACATCAGGGTAAGCATAATTAAAAAATACAGTTATTAGACATGAAAAATAACCTGGAAATCAAATGATTCCAAGATACTAATATTCTGGCTTCAGACCACCGATGAAATTACTTGCAAATCAGTAATTTTAGTGGAAAGCTTAGAGGGACTGAGATCGTGAAGACCATCGAAGCCCGACTCCAAAAAACAATCAGAAATATGCAGTTGTAAATATATCTATCTAGTATTTAAGTCTTGGGACAATATCTCGAATTCAGAAATGACGTGAGCATTGGATAAATCTAAATCAGCAGGTGCATGACAATATTTCAATGTTTCAGGAAATTTCAGTTAGACATTACCAATATCTGAATATATTCCTATACAAAATTGATTGATGGGCTTAAGGAAATTGCTAAATGTTCTGCTTTCGTTAGAGCTTTTGATTCATTGCATTGGTTTGTATAAAATCTACACAATGATTATTACAACATTCTAATTTACTTGGCAAGGAGTAAAAATAAATAAAATCATATTGCTTTTTTTAGACAAAATTAAATATTACTTGCAGGCAGCAAAAAAATACTTACAAGCTTCCGTAATTTAATCTCGTCAAAATAAGTAAAAACAAACACATATATTGAAGATATTCAAAACTCTAAATATTAATGTTTTGCGACAGAATAATTATTTTTCTTAATCTATGGATAAATAAAAACTAGGCTATTGGGCGATCGCCTACTACAAAGGATGATTTTAGCTTGATACCTGATTTATATCTGCTTGATATCTGCTACTAGTAAAAAGAATGATGATTTTGACGTTGATTAAACTTACCTGACTAACCTCCCATACTTAGTCATCAATAGTTTCTGTTCTGACACGATCTGAGAGATAAAAACAGAAAAGGAATAGTATCAGTGAAAAAATTAGATACTTAAAAGCCACTAGTAATGATAATTAAAACAAATGCTTTTATTTACCTTAATCAGCAAAAGGTATACATAGTCTGCACTGTGCATTCTCTATGTCAAGGCAACTGGGAAACTATGTAAAAAAATAGAGAGCTACTTGGGCAGCTCTCCAGATCATCAGGGTGCATCTACTTAACATAGTATAGCACTATAGGCGTGAGGGGTAACACCCATTATTCAATTATTTTTTGTAAAGTTTTGGTAAAGAAGTTGGAAGTCATAGTCTAGAGGATAGGGAAAGGGAATAGATATCCAGGCAAAAGGAACCGCCCCAACTCATTGACTTATACAGATTCCCCATTCAACTTCTTCTCAACTAACTGATTTGTCAGCTTCGGATCAGCACGTTTGTTGGTTTTCTTCAGCACTTGCCCCACAAAGAACCCTTTCAAATTGGTATTACCACCACGATATTTTTCTAATTCCTTGGGATTGGCAGCAATTACTTCATCGACGATGGGTTCCAAAACCGCAGGATCGGAAATTAATTCTTGACCTGCAAAAGCTTTTTCTGGGGTAACGCCATTCAACAAATCTGGTAATTTTTCCTTTGCTTGGGCATTACTAATTTTACCACCTTCGATGCGGGTAATCACCTCCGCCAAATTAGCCGCAGTCAAACCAATTTCAGTAATGCTGAGTTTTTGCTTATTCAAATAAGCTGCAATATCCTGGGTAATCCAGTTAGCGGCAGTTTTGGCAGTTGCACCGCTTGCCACGACTGCTTCAAAATATTCCGCGACAGCACGCTCATCAGTTAACACCCGTGCATCATAGGCAGAAAGTCCAAATGTTTCTTCATAGCGATGACGTTTTTCGGCGGGTAACTCTGGTATTTGACTTTTCCACTCACTTAATTGAGTATCGGAAACTTCAATGGGAGCAAGATCAGGTTCTGGAAAGTAACGATAATCACTAGAACCTTCCTTGACTCGCATACTGATAGTACGTTGGGAACCTTCTTCCCAAAGTCGGGTTTCTTGGATTATCCTTTCACCTGCTTCCACCGCAGCGATTTGCCGTTCAATTTCATATTCAATGGCTTTTTGAATGGCAGTGAAGGAGTTCATATTTTTGATTTCTACCTTCGTACCAAATTCTTTTTGTCCAACGGGACGTACAGAGATATTCACGTCACAACGGAGGGAACCTTCTTGCATATTCCCATCACTCACACCCAAGTAAAGCATAATTCGCCGTAATTCTTGGGCATATTCTGCCGCTTCTTGTCCGGTGCGTAAATCTGGTTCGGAAACAATTTCTACTAGGGGAATACCAGCACGGTTGTAATCTACTAGGGAGTAGGTGGAACCAGATAATCTGTCACTACCTGCGTGAACTAATTTTCCGGCATCTTCTTCCATATGTAGACGGGTGACACCAATTCTTTTGCGTACTGGGTTGCCATCCTTATCTACCAATTCAATTTCTAACCAACCATGTTCCGCAATGGGTAAGTCAAATTGAGAAATTTGGTAGTTTTTCGGTAAGTCGGGGTAAAAATATTGTTTACGGTCAAATTTACTATACTTGGCAATTTGGCAATTTAAAGCTAAACCTGCTTTGACAGCATATTCCAGAACTTTCTCATTGAGTACTGGTAAAACCCCAGGTAATCCCATGCATACCGGGTCAATGTTAGTATTGGGGTCAGCGCCGAAAGCGGTGGAACTGGCGGAGAAAATTTTCGTGTTAGTACTGAGCTGGCAATGGGTTTCTAAACCAATAATGGCTTCGTATTCAGTTTTTACAGGTGTAGCAGTTGTCATAAAATTTCAAATGAAAGCTGATATTGCGTCCCAGGGTACTATTGTAGACTGGCGTGCGGGATTTTGGACGTATGCAAGTATCGGCTTTGGAGGTTCAGCACTCAAGTGACTGAGTTTCCCGCATACCGGAGGTTTTTATGAACTTGAGAGAGTAGGGTATTTGATAACTATTTACCAACGACAACAAACCCGCGTGTTTTCCCAGAGGTGGAGTCTGTGGTATTCATTGCTTGCCAGAGTTCTGTGGTTTTCACCCAAATGGGGGGATACTTATAACGAGATACATCGAGGATGAGAAATCTATCTGTTTTTTCATTGTAAGCGGCAATGGGTGAGATATGTCCGCCTGTTTCCTGACCAATGGTTTTACGCAGGTAGTTGACGAGAATAAAGTTATTTTTTTGCTTTAAGTTGGCTGTTGCTAAGGTGCGAAATTTCTCTAGGGATGAGTTTTGGGTATGATAGACTTCGACTTTGACGGGATAGGTTGCCAATAAACCACCTAACTGACTCAGAGTCATACCTTGGCGAGAGACAACTTCTTTGGTGATAACTTCTTTAGTTTTGGTGTTACTAAAAAAATTATCTTGGGTCAACATTCTATAAGATTTATATTGATTTGCTTCGGGTGCGGTGATTTCGAGTGCATTTAACACCATGACAATACTAGCAACACCACAGTAGGCAAGGTTGTCTTGGGTGACGAAGTGCATTGTGAGGGGGAAAAAATCTTCCCGTGATTTGCTGTCAATTAGGAGTTTTTCTCCGACTGTGGAATTAAAGCTAATTAAGTTGGCGGGTAATTTTAGTGTCTGAGCTAAGGATAGGGTGGGGATAAATATTGGTGTCGCCAGAATTAAAGATTGCAGAGATATTTTTAGTAAGCTGTTCATATCGTTTGTATGAATCATGCAAATGCTGGATTAAATTTTTTTCGTAGGAGCTTCAGTCCCCTATGATATAGCATTATGTGATTGTGTTAATTAACTCCCTGTATCTGATTCTGATAAAGGGGCGATCGCCACTACAGCTAACTGTACTTAGACTATGGTTCGTGAATACAGGGGATAAAGTTAACCTGGGTTTTGCTGTCAACCCTTGATGATAGCTATGTCCCGATTACCATCCCCTAGTACCCATTACCTTTTTAATATTACCCCGCGTAATTCATCTAGCTGGGGATTGCGAGGATCGATATTAGCGGCTTGATCGTATGCCCATTTGGCATTCACATATTCACCTAGACGTACTAAGATGGTTGCTAAACCGACGTAGGCGTTAGCATTGCCGCGATTTGCTTGGATGGCTCGACGGTAAGCGTCCTTGGCTCCTTGATAGTCACCGAGATTACCACTGATGTAACCGATGGCATAGTGGAAGTCGCTGTTATTGGGATTGAGGGCAGATGCACGACGGAATGCAGATAGGGCAGCTGGAAAATTGTTCTGTTGTACATAGGCATAACCAATACCCGAATGAATCGAGGCGTTTCTCGGTTCTAGGTTGGCTGCTTGTTGGTAGACGGCGATCGCCCCATTGAAATCACCGCTATCTACTAACCTGCGTCCCTCATCTAACAACTGTTTTACGTAATCGTTCGTTTTTTGGGCTACTACTACTTCCCCGTAAACTACGGAAGGTACAGATATAAAAACGCTACTTAGCAGGAGAACACACACAACATTACGTGCTTGAGTATACACAGGAATTACCCAAATGAATAAATAGGTTTATTAAGTCTTTTCAGGCAGACTCAATTTTATCCGTAGTTATTGGGGAATTGGCAGGGCAAATTGGCACATTTTATTGCCCTAATTCTTGAATGTTGTTCTGAACTTGCTGATATAGCTGTTTATTGCCTTGTTTTTGGAAAATATTAGCGGCTTTTTGCAAATCGGCTTTTGCCCCTTGTTTGTCTCCCTTGGCGGCGCGGGTATTTCCCCGGTTATTGTAGGCAGCAGCAAAGTTGGGAGCTAAACGAATGGCTTGGTTATAATCGGCGATCGCCCCGTCTCTATCACCTTGAGCGGCACGGGCGTTCCCGCGATTATTGTATGCTACCGCATATTTAGGATTAAAGCGAATCGCCTGGTCATAGTCTTCGAGGGCAGCATTTCTGTCACCTTGGGCGGCGCGAGCATTACCACGATTATTAAAAGCTTCGGCGTAGTTGGGAGCCAGACGAATTGCCTCGTTATAGTCTGTCATTGCCCCTGATTTATCACCTTGGGCGGCGCGAGCATTACCGCGATTATTGTAGGCTTGAGCGTATTGGGGATTGAGGTTGAGAGCTTCGTCATAGTCTGCGATCGCGGCTTTTCTGTCTCCTAGATCAAAATTTACTAATCCCCGTCCATTGTAAGCTTGGGCGTATTTTTCATTGAGACTGATGGCTTTGGTATAGGCAGCGATCGCCCCTCGTAAATCTCCACGAATATGTTTATACTGTCCTTGTGCGTAAAAATCCTTAGCTTTTGAGGGTTTGGCTGTAGGACTTTTTTCCGGCTTGACACCGATTTCTGTGACTAAAACATCTTTATTGTTGTTACAGGCAACTGTCACCGTGGCAACTATAACAGTCATTGTTGCGAGACTGAAGGCTTTCCCTGGATTAATGAAGTTTTGCTTGAATAAATTCCGTTTCATATCTGAACTAATAAATTATAGAAAGCCTTTGTTACCCACCCACAGAGGATAAAGCTAGAGATTGTTGACAATTCAATCATAATCTAACTTCGCTTATTTTTTAGATATCCTGATTATCCTGATGATTTTTTGTTAATGCCCAGACATCGCTGGTGGATTTTTCGATTGGCAGTTGGTCAATATTTTCACCTAATTCCTGTTGCATTTTCTGCGTCAATGTCAAGGGAAAATCAAACTTTATTTCTTGAGATTTAATAAAATTAGCTAAATCACTGATAGAGACTTTCAGGGTAGTTCTATGAGATTTTTTGAGTTTAAAATCAGGAGTTTGAAAAATATTTTGAGCTTGCATCGCCTGTTTGATTCGTTCTTTTAAATGCTCATATTCGGAATTTATTAAATTATATTCATGCTCCAATTGTTGATATCGGGCTGTTAAAACGTCTATATTTTCTGTATGGGGTTCAGGATGAATCTGCGCTGTGATGGTTAATAACTTTTTGTGAATTTGTGCCAGATATATACAATCTAATAAAGCGTATTCTATTTGCTCATCACTCAGAGGACGTTTTCCCCAATCGCTGCTTTGTTCTTGTTTGTCAATTTGGAAAAATTCACAGAGATGGGTAGCTAGGGTTTTGAGTTGATAATTGGCAACTGGTAGAAGATAATAGGGAATTTTTTTAGCTAATTCTAGGGTACAAGTAATATTTACTCCTTGCTTGCCACCCAGAAATTTTAAATCATAGTTAGCATTATGAAAGACTTTTTCAATGCTAGGATTGACCATGATTTCTCTGATAAATATTTCCCTCCCTTGAGGATTATCTAAGACATCTAAAATAAATGCGCGATCGCCACTCATATCCTCAGGCTCATCTAATACTTGAATCAGGGATAATTGGGGATTTTTTGTCTGAAAATTAGCAACTTCTGTGTCAATCCAAAGAATCTGCTTTTGAGATATTTCTCTAATTAATGATTGAATTTCTGAAGTAGAAGTTAAATAGGGCATGATTCCATACAGTTTAGCGACTAAAAACCATCGACAAGAAATATTACTGGAGTTATTGACAAATGCAATCACTTATCCTTAACTCTCGGAATTCCTCTCATCGCCATTTGCGAATTTTCTAAACCATCGATTTAATGGGGATTTGAATCACAAATTCTGTTCCCTCTCCTAAATTAGATTGACAAATTAACGTTCCTCCATGGGTTTCTTCAATAATTTGTCGTGCAATTGATAGTCCTAATCCTGTACCCTTCCCTACTCCTTTAGTTGTAAATAAATGGTCAAATATTCTACATTTTGTTTCCTCAGACATTCCCGGACCATTATCACGAATCCGAATATTAATTACCTGTTTTCCTACTAATTCTGTACGAATGGTAATATACTTAGGATTCTCATTCATCTGTGCCAATGTCATTTCCTGATACGCATCATCAATCGCATCGATGGCATTAGCCAAAAGATTCATGAATACCTGATTTAACTGCCCTGGGTAGCATTCTACCATTGGCAAATCACTATATTCTTTAAAAACTTCAATGTTAGGACGTAATTCATTCGCTTTGAGGCGATATTTCAGAATCAGAAGAGTACTATCGATACCTTCATGGATGTTGCTAGCAATTTTATTTTCTGTATCTGCACGGGAGAAAGTACGTAAACTGGTACTAATACCTTTAATTCTATCAGTTGCTCCTTTCATCGATTGCAGAAGTTTTTGTAAATCTTCCGTAATAAATTCTATATCAATATTTTCCGCATCCTCTTGAATTTCTGCTACGGGGTTAGGATAATTTTCTTGATAAAGTTGTAGATGTCTGAGCAAGTCGCGGACATATTCCTCAGCATTTTTAATACTGCCATTGAGGAAACCGATGGGATTATTAACTTCGTGAGCAACTCCAGCAACTAAGTTTCCCAAGGTGGACATTTTTTCATTTTGTACCATTTGTAATTGGGCACGTTTTAGTTCTGTTAAGGTATTTTCCAACTCTTCTGCTTTTTGTCGGAGTTGAATTTCTGAGTCACGTAAGGCATTTTCAATTTGTTTTTGTTGAGTAATATCCCGTGAAATTGTGGAGAGATATTCTAGGTCTCCAGTGGGTGATTTATGGGCGATAATAACTTGTGATATGGGAATTTGCTGTCCATCTTGACTCAGTAATACTGATTCTCCTACCCAACTTCCAGTTTCAATGGCAGTAGGAATAGCTTGAGTTAAAAGATACTCCGTCTCAGATTGGGGGACAAATTGAGAAAAATTAGTTTCCCTAATATCATCCTCTTGACTAATACCTAGCATTCTCCTACCAGCAGGATTAATGTAGATATTTTCTCCTGTGGCACTTCCAATCCCAACAAAGTCTAAAGTTGCATCTAAAATGGCTAATAATTTGGCTTTTTCTTTTTCGGCTATTTCTCGTTCTTTGAGAGTTTGTTGAATGTCTTGCAGGGAATTTTCTAACAATCGAGCATAACTTTTGGATTGCTCATAGAGTTTAGCATTTTCAATGGCGATCGCGGCTTGTGCGGTTAGTAGTTGCAGCATCTCTAGATGTTTGGGGGTAAATGCTGCGGTGACGAGATTATTTTCTAGATAAACTATACCAATAAACTTGCCCTGATAGAAAATCGGTGAACACAGTAGGGATTGGGGTTGATGTTGTTGAATATAGCGATCGCCCTGGGCTAAGCTATCGCTACAAGCATCGGCAATTACTAAAGGTTGGTGAGTTCTGGCAACATAATCAATTAAGGATATTGGTACATCTGCACTTTCTCTGACTGGCACAGATTGTAATTTAATTTCTGATGCATTTTGATTTGTATCAATGGCTGTAATAATTAATTGTCCTGACTTTTCTAGAATTAAACAACCTTTTTGGGCTGCGGCATTTTCTAAAATAATATCTAATAGCTTATCTAATAAATTATCTAAGACAATTTCACTATTAATTGCCTGTGCTGCTTTCATCACTGTAGCTAAATCGAGGGCTTTATGATGATTAATCGCACTGGTTGTCATGCGTGTGGAGCTAGTAGTTAATGTTGTAGATAGAGAAGCTGGATTTATCCCGGAAGACTGACTATCTAAATTGAGTAATAATTCTGGATATTCGGCTTCTAATTTCTCGACTTTGGTGATAGCTCCCCAACGCAGATAATAATGATAAGCTGTACTCAAGTAAATTTGAGCAATTTTTGTCTTCCCTAAACTCAAATAAAATTTACCTGCCAGTTCATTTGCTAAGGCTGATTCTTGAACATAACCATGTTTTTCCGCTTCGGCGATCGCGCTATCATAACAATCCATCGCCTGTAGGTATTCATCATTAACTCTGTGGATTTCTGCTACGACTAAGTTATATTTATGCTGATAGTTCATCGGTGCAGATTCTGCCCAAGATTTTAATTGTTCTTGGTTATCCTTGACTTGTTGAAGAATCTTATCTTTGTCTCCAGTCTGGTTAGGGATTGCCAAGGTTGCTAGGGAATCATAGAAGTAAAATACGGGCACTGTAATCATACCTTGCCCTGCTTCTAAATACTTTCTCGCCTGAGTAGCAATATCTGGCAACAGACAAACATCATCTAATAAATAAGTATAAATTAATTTATGAACATAAAAGTAGTGTAGCCCCAGATTGTCTTGGGATTCGATAAGGGATAATTCGTGACTGTTTTGTTCAAACAGAGGGTGTTCATTTTCTGCTATTCCTGATAAATTAATAGTTATTTGATAAATATCTTCACAGATTTGCAGAATATTTTTGGTTTGATATTGATATAAAGAATGAATATATGATTGGATTGTTTGAGATATGCTATAAAGGTTTTTACCTAGAAAATACTCATTTTGGCATATTTGGTTGATTGAATAACCAAGGTAATCAATATTTCCTGATTTCAATGATAATTTATAGCTATCTTCTAAAATAGATAAAGTGTTTGTGATATGGTTTTGGTGATGAATAATACGAGTACCAAGAATATAGTTAACCTTAGCTCTCATTTCCGGCGAAGGATACTTAGATAGTAGTTGCATTGCCACCTGAATATATTTTTCTGCAATGGCAAAGTCCTTGACGTAGTTAATAATAATTACAGCATAGTTGGCATATAAAAATGAAGATAATTCGCTATTCCCGTACTTGAGAGTATTATTTATTTGAGAGATGAGCAAAAGAGGAGAAATACTTGGTTCGACGCGATAAATTGCAGGTATCACAGTCAAGATAATTTTCATGACTGCTAGCTCTTCCCTATGGCTATTTTCTGGAAAGTTAACAATATCTGTAATGGAGTAATTGCTCAACAATTCTATCGAGTTTTGGCAAGCTTGATAAATTTCCTCCCCACTGGGATGATTGGGCAAATTGACATGAAATTCCTGTAGTGCAGCTTTGGCGATCGCGATCGCTGCAACTAACTTCCTCTCAGTTATATATGCTCGAATTTGTATCTCTTGCACTGCTACACAATCTAAAGGTGTACGGCAATTAGCTAAGATAATTTGATACTCCTGGTGAACTTGTTCGTAATCACCACAGAGATACCCTAACTCTGCGGATTGTTGATGGAGGCTGAGAGTTAAATCATAATTACTTTGCCAGCTATTTTCCGGAATAATTGTCTTTGCTTGTTCCAAGTATTTTCTGGCAGTAATATATTCCCTAGAGCTTTGAAAATTCACAGCTACAAGCAAATTTAATTTTACTAATTCCTCTCTTTCAGAGATATCTTCTATATAGGCAAGATTGAGTTGATTGACAATCGGAATAATAGATACATTTTTTGTCAAGTCTGATGTCTTTTTCAGAAGCAATCTACCAATTTCTAGGTGACACATCTGCCTTTCCCTATCTGAAATCATCTCATAGGCAGCTTGTTGAATACGTTGATGTCCAAATTCATAATTGATTTGGCGAATATGATAGTTGATATCTGGTAATTCTTCTTTACTGATTAACTGGGAAAGTAATTCCGAATTATTCGCCGCTCTAATTAAACCAGCTTGTAAAGCGTACCATAGTTGTATGGAAGTTTGAGTGAGGGAACTCTGATTGATAGTTGCTAAAATATCGAGATTAAACTTAGTCCCTATACAAGCTGCTAAAGATAAAAGTTTCTGAGTCGCTTGGGGCAATTTAGCTATCTTATTAATCATCAAATCTACAACATTATCAGTCATAGATTTTTGTTGAATAGATTCTAAATTCCATTGCCATTGTCGAGAGGGAAAATCAAACCAAACGAGCTTATCCTCGTAAAGTGATGTGAGTAACTGAGTCAGGAAAAAGACATTGCCTTGGGTTTTGGCAAACAGTAATTCTGCCAGGGAGTTGACGCGATCGCCAGTAACTTTAAAAGTATCCCCAACAAACTGTATCGTATCAGCTAATGTTAGGGGTTCAAGGGTAATTTGAGTGACTTTTATGCCCTTTTTTCGCATCTGATTAACTGCTTGCATCAAAGGATGTTGAGGAGTCACATCCTGCTCGCGGTATCCATAAATTGCCAGTTGATATTGATTTTGTGAGTCTGCTACCAACATTTGTAAACCCCCTAGGGTTTGAGCATCTGCCCACTGAATATCATCCATGAAATTCACTAGAGGATGTTGCTGGCTCTGAAGGGCAAACAAAAACTTATAGAATACATGGAAAATTTGATTCTCTGTTGCTGATTCTGTTAACTCAGGGAGCTGTTTTCCTAAAATTATCTGCAACTCTGGGATAATTTGTACCATTAATCGAGCATTATCCCCTAAAGCATCTAGGAAGCGATCGCGCCAATAACCTATTTCTTCTTTTGTTCCTGTAAGCAACCTTTGTACTAATCCCCGAAAGGATTTAATTACACAAGACAATGATATATCCTGTTGTGATTGGTCGAATTTTCCCGATGTCCACAACCATCCAGCATCAGTGAAAAGATGTATCATGTGTTGCATAAACATTGATTTACCAACACCAGTACTACCAGTAATTAAAACTACTTCACAACTGCCTTGACTCACCCGTGTTGAGATTTCTAACAATTGCTCTATAGCTTTTTTTCTGCCATAGAGTTGGGTGGGAATGGCAAATTGGGCGATCGCGTCTAAATTTCCCGGTGTAAATTCTGGAATAGCTCCTGTTGTCTGCATTTGCTCTAGGCAAAATTCTAAGTCAGCTTTTAAGCCGATGGCACATTGATAGCGATTTTCCGGATTCTTTGCCATCAATTTACTCACAATTGCAGCGATCGCCGTCGGTATCTGAGGATTAATTTCGCAAGCTGCGATCGGTTCCTTTGCTAAATGACAGTGAATTAACTCTAAAGGATCGTCACTTTCAAAGGGTAATCTCCCCGTCAAGATTTCGTAAAATGTTACCCCCAGAGAATAAAAGTCACTGCGATAGTCAAGGGTATGATTAATTCTTCCCGTTTGCTCGGGAGACATATAAGCAAGGGTTCCCTCCAGTTGGGTGAAGCTATCCAGAGGGTTCGTTTCTAAAAGTTGCCGATAAGCAATGCTAAAGTCTGTCAGCTTTACCTGAAGGGTTTCGGGGTTAATAATAATGTTGCTAGGTTTAATATCTTTGTGAATAATTTGATTTTCATGGAGGGAATCGAGAGCAGTTGCCAGTTGTAGGGCAATATTCAGAAAGTTGGTGAGGGAAAGTGATTGGGTGGCAAGATATTTTTTCAGCGATCGCCCGCCAAAATCTTCGTACACCAGTACTAAACGATTTTGGTAACTATAAAACTCATAGACTCTGGCAACGTTTGCCAAATCTAAATTCGCTGTCACCTGATATTCATGGTTGAGACGGGAAATTTGCTCTAGGGTGGGATATTCTGCTTTTAGGGCTTTGAGAATTACTGAATGTCCGGTATTTTCTGCGTGAGCTCGATAAACTACTGTATTCTCTCCTTCATACAACAATTCTTGTAATTCATATCCTGGTATGTTCAACATGAATGCCATACTCTAATTCCCCTAGAATAAACAGAACCCACTATTCTATAAGATGCCCATAAGTGAACGGGAAAATACAGATTTTGGATGTGATTTGCGTCACAGGCGATCGCTATAACTAGAGTTAAGGCAGTTAATTTTTGTAAATAACTCTCATATTCACCTAGTACTCGACTAAGACAAAATTGCTGTTTTCCCCCTTCTTGTCCGATGCAAATTGTCACCATTCGCTTTAATCTAGTACAAGCGCACTAAATTAACTGAATGTAATTACCATGGCTGACTTAATTTTGTTTTGGCATCGTCGGGATTTACGAGTATCAGATAATACTGGATTAGCGGCGGCAAGGGAACGTAGCCCCCAGGTGGTAGGTGTATTTTGTCTCGACCCAAATATCCTAGAAAAGGATGATGTGGCGGCGGTGCGAGTCACTTACATGATTGGCTGCCTGCGGGAATTACAGAAGCAATATATAAAGATTGGTAGTCAATTACTCATTATTAAAAATGACCCGGTACAGGGTATACCCAGATTAGCTGAAGCATTACAAGCTCAGGCAGTGTTTTGGAATTGGGATGTCGAACCCTACTCCCAACAGCGCGATCGCCAACTTCTCACCATCCTCAACAGCAAAGGGATAGAATTCCTCGAACCCAATTGGGATCAACTGCTTCATACCCCCGACGAAATTCGGACAGGTTCCAAAGGCATCTACACGGTTTATACACCCTTTTGGAAAAACTGGAGCAGTCGGGCAAAAGCTGCCCCCGCACCCACCCTGACAAACGCCACAGGGCTAACAGAGGAGCAAGAACGTACTGCAATTTCTGCGGGAGCCATACCCCTACCCACCGCCTCAGAACTAGGTTTTCCCTGGGATGGAGAGTTAATCTTAGAACCGGGGGAAACTGCTGCCCAATCACGCTTGCAAGAGTTCTGCGACTACGCGATTAATGCATATCAAGAACAGCGCAATTTTCCCGCCCTTCCTGGCACATCCCAGCTCAGCCCTGCCTTAAAATTTGGTGTAATTGGTATCCGTACAGTCTGGCAAGCCACAGAAGCAGCCCTAGAAAATAGCCGCAGCGATGAGACTACAGCCAGTATTCACACCTATCAGCAAGAATTAGCATGGCGGGAATTTTACCAGCAGGTGATGTATCATTTTCCGGAGCTTGCCACAGGAGCATACCGCGAACCCTTCAAGAATTTTCCCTGGCGCAATCAAGAGCAACATTTTCAAGCCTGGTGTGCAGGAAACACGGGTTATCCTATAGTCGATGCAGCTATGCGACAACTCAACGAAACCGGATGGATGCATAACCGTTGTCGGATGATTGTTGCTAGTTTCCTCACCAAAGATTTGATTATTAATCCCCAATGGGGCGAGAAATATTTCATGCAGAAGCTGATTGACGGTGATTTATCGGCAAATAATGGTGGTTGGCAATGGAGTGCATCTAGTGGGATGGATCCTAAGCCCTTACGCATATTTAACCCCGCAAGTCAAGCCCAAAAATTCGATGCTGAGGCTGAATATATTCGCCAGTGGGTTCCCGAATTGCGCTCTGTCGATACGGAATATTTAGTCACCGGGAAAATTTTGCCCTGCGATCGCCATGCAGTTGCATACCCTGCGCCCATAGTAGATCACAACCAGCAGCAAAAACTGTTTAAGGAACTGTATCAGAAGCAAAAGCAGTGAAGCAAAGATTTTTCCAATCTCAATTCTTGATTCCCGTTGCCGCAATTCCCCGAATAAACTGTTTTTGCCCCACTAAAAATAAGATAATTACAGGTACACTAGCGATCGTCACTGCTGCCATCAGTAATGACCAATTATTCGTAAATTGCTCCTGAAACTCTGCCAAAGCTAACTGTACAGTTCTGAGCTCTGGTCGTGTAGTAAATACCAAAGGTTTAAAGACATCATTCCACTCAGCAATGAAAGTGAAGAGAAATAGTGTTACTAAAGCTGGTCTAGCTAAAGGTAACATGACTCGCCATAATATTTGCCAGCGATTTGCCCCATCGATGGCAGCAGCTTCTTCTAACTCTATAGGAATACTTTGGAAATACTGCCGCAGTAGAAAAATACCAAATCCATTTGCCGCCGTTGGTAAAATTAATGCCCAATAGGTGTTAATTAAATTTCCCCACTTGAGAACGATAAAAATGGGAATGACTAAGAGTTGAAAGGGGATGACTAAAGTTCCTAAAACAATCAACAATAACCCTTGCTTACCCCAAAATTTTAACCGAGCCAGGGCGTAACCAGCTAAGGCGGAAGTAATAATTTGCAACCCCGTCACAGCCAAAGCAACTAAGGTAGAGTTAGCAAAGGCAAGTAAAAATTTTCCTCGCTGCCAAGCATCACCATAGTTTGCCAATGTCCAATTACCCTGTGGTAACAGTTGGGGATTACTACCTGCTGGTGAAAATGATGTTAGAAACACTACTAACAAAGGGAGTAAAATTATCACTCCACCCAACACAGATATTACCAATCCCCAAGGGATTCTGAATTTAGTCATTGGTTTTCAGTCAGTCTTGATAAACGTTTGTACACAAACATGACAATAGCTCTTATGAATCCATAGTAGTCTGCAATCGGTTCCCCCTTCCCCCTTTGCGGAATTCCTTGAGCTGATGCTCCCCCCAAAGGCTAATCTATATACATAGTGACTTGTTAAGTTAGATTAAATCACAGTGACCTTAAACAGAATACAGCCCTAAGGATGAAGGATGAAATAGTTACTCAATGGCTAGGTGGATAGTGCTGAACCAAGCGAAAATGCGATTAAATTACTCAGCACTTTCATACTTCGGATTTCAGACTTTTACTTTCACAGACAGTTGCCCTCAACTCATAGGGTAAGTTCAATACTTAGTATCAATGACTCACATAATTTAGGAGTGAACGATGCAGCAGCTAGCAGCTCAACCAGAAATAGATTTTCACAGTGACAGTTACAAGGATGCCTACAGTCGCGTTAATGCGATTGTGATTGAAGGAGAGCAAGAAGCATACGAAAATTATCTTAGACTTGCGGAACTGCTGCCAGATAACAAGGATGATTTAATTCGCCTCTCGAAGATGGAAAATCGTCACAAGAAGGGTTTTGAAGCTTGTGGACGTAATCTTCAGGTGACACCAGATATGGAATTTGCCAAGGATTTTTTTGCTCAGTTGCATGGTAATTTCCAAGTAGCAGCAGCCGAGGGCAAGGTGGTGACTTGCTTACTGATTCAGTCTTTGATTATTGAATGTTTTGCGATCGCCGCTTACAACATCTACATTCCTGTCGCTGATGACTTCGCCCGTAAAATCACTGAAGGTGTAGTTAAAGATGAATACTCTCACCTCAATTTTGGTGAAGAATGGCTCAAAGCCAACTTTGAAACATCCAAAGCCGAACTAGAAGAAGCTAACCGCCAAAACCTGCCTATTGTTTGGCAAATGCTCAACCGGGTGGCAGCAGACGCGGAAGTATTGGCAATGGAGAAAGAAGCTTTAGTAGAAGACTTCATGATTCAATACGGAGAGGCTTTGAGTAATATTGGCTTCACAACCCGCGATATTATGCGTCTTTCTGCCTACGGGCTTGCAGGCGCTTAACCCGCAAATTATCATCGCAGCAGTGCTGATGAGCGGTGAGTGATGTATTTTTGATACTTGTAGCAGTTGTCAGAGAGGTTAGGCAAATTCATCTGTTTGCTTTTTTCTGTTTCCTGCTATATTCAGCACTGCTTACTTCTGACTCAGCACTACTAAAACATTTGTGGCACGTTTCCCTGTAGACTTTTACAAAACAGCCCAAAAATTATGCTGAATTTTGAGGTTTGAGATTGAGGATGATTGGTGAAAATCCCAAATCCTAAATCCGTTGACAGCCAACAGGTTCAACCCATTTCGTGAAATAGCCGATACAAGTTATTTTTTCAGTTATTTCCCTATCATCCCTGCTTGTAATCTGTATCAACCTGAAGGTAAAAGGATATTCAACCTGATTGCTAACCCCTGGTTTTCATCTGGGAAAGAATCCCAAATCCACAATCTAAAATCTCAAATTTGATTACATCCAGCTTTCGACGCAGCACAAGTTCAATCGTACAACTCCATGTTTGGTCTAATCGGACATCTCACTAGTTTAGAACACGCCCAAGCGGTAGCCCAAGAGTTAGGATACCCAGAATACGCCGATCAAGGTTTAGATTTTTGGTGTAGTGCCCCACCACAAATAGTTGATAATATCACCGTCACTAGTGTCACTGGGCAAACAATTGAAGGGCGATATGTCGAGTCTTGTTTTTTGCCGGAAATGCTGGCTAATCGTCGCATCAAGGCTGCTACTCGGAAAATCTTGAATGCGATGGCACATGCTCAAAAGCATGACATTAATATTACTGCCTTAGGTGGTTTTTCTTCGATTATCTTTGAAAATTTTAACTTAGAGCAGTTTCGGCAAGTTCGCAATATCAAGTTGGAATTTGAACGCTTCACCACAGGTAATACTCACACAGCATACATCATCTGTCGTCAAGTCGAACAAGCATCCCAGCAGGTAGGAATTGAACTATCACAGGCAACTGTTGCCGTCTGTGGGGCAACTGGGGATATTGGTAGTGCTGTTTGTCGTTGGTTAGATGCCAGAACAGATGTGAAAGATTTATTGTTAATTGCCCGCAACCCAGAACGTCTACAAGAATTGCAAGCAGAACTGGGACGGGGTAAAATTATGGGTTTAGAAGAGGCGTTACCCCAAGCTGATATTGTGGTGTGGGTGGCAAGTATGCCTAAGGGTGTGGAAATCGATCCGAAAACCCTCAAGCAACCCTGTTTACTGATTGATGGTGGCTATCCGAAAAATTTAGCGACAAAAGTGCAATCTCCCGATGTGTATGTTCTGAATGGGGGAATAGTGGAGCATTCCCTAGATATTGACTGGAAAATTATGAAAATTGTCAATATGAACGTACCAGAACGGCAATTATTTGCTTGCTTCGCGGAGTCAATGCTACTGGAATTTGAGAAGTTGTACACGAACTTTTCCTGGGGACGCAATCAGATTACCGTAGAAAAGATGGATTTAATTGGTCGTGTTTCTGTGAAACATGGATTTAGACCTCTGTTAGTTAGTAGTTAGTTGTGATGGGTTTAGTTAATGATTTATGGGCAATCTGATTGTTGAGATTTGGTAGTTGTGAAAACAGAAAAGCCAGAGATTCCCTAAATTTTTCTCTTAAACCTCTTTCCCTTTCCCCTTCCCTCTATCCCTCAATTGAAAAAATGGCAACGACTGAACGCAAACCACTGTTGTTAGATTTTGAAAAGCCTCTCGCAGAATTGACAAATCGCATTGAACAAATTCGTCAACTAGCTGAGGAAAATGGTGTTGATGTTTCTGGTGAAATTCGGAAATTAGAAACTCGTGCGATGCAGTTGCGTGAGGAGATTTTCAGTACCCTATCTCCTTCCCAGCGTCTGCAAGTAGCCCGTCATCCTCGTCGTCCGAGTACCTTAGATTATATTCAGGCGATTACCGATGAATGGATGGAATTGCATGGCGATCGCGGTGGTTATGATGATCCCGCTTTAGTGGGTGGTGTGGCTCGCTTAGGTGGGCAACCTGTAGTCATCCTAGGGCATCAAAAAGGACGGGATACTAAGGATAATGTCGCTCGGAATTTTGGTATGGCTTCTCCCGGTGGTTATCGCAAAGCCATGCGGTTGATGGAACATGCCAATAAATTTGCCATGCCCATTATCACCTTTATCGATACTCCTGGTGCTTGGGCAGGGGTAGAAGCGGAACACCAGGGACAAGGGGAGGCGATCGCCTATAATTTGCGAGAAATGTTTTCCCTAGATGTACCCATTCTCTGTACTGTTATCGGTGAAGGTGGTTCTGGTGGTGCTTTAGGTGTGGGTGTGGGCGATCGCCTCATGATGTTTGAACACGCTGTCTATACTGTTGCCACCCCAGAAGCCTGTGCTGCGATTCTCTGGAAAGATGCTGGCAAAGCACCTCAAGCCGCAGTTGCCCTAAAAATTATCTCCCATGACTTGAAAAATTTGGGTATTATCGACCAAATTCTCCCAGAACCCTTAGGTGGGGCACATTCTGACCCCCTCGAAGCCGCCAACACCCTCAAGAGTGCCCTGTTAGATAACCTGGAAGAACTCAACCGCTTTACCCCCTCAGAACGTCGTCAACTACGTTACGAAAAATTCCGCCGCATTGGGGTGTTCACAGAGATGGCTCACTCCTAAGAAGTAATGAGTAGTGAGTAATGGGTAATGGTTGACAGAAATAAATTGTCCCTGCTCCCTGCTCCCTGCTCCCTGGATTCTCCTTTGGGACTTCGCCATTCCCTGACTATGTTATAATTGTCTAGGTTAGGTAAAGATATTTTAACAATCTTTCTCAGCTAGGGCATCAGCATTTTTAGCAGAATTTCTCTCAGTCTGGCGATCTTGCTTGCCTGCATAACACCGAATTATCAACCGACAAAATGAGTGACTGTGCTTTCCCCTAAGCATCAGTTTATATCCCATAACTGAATTTTTGCTAGCAACAGACAACTTCTTTGCTTGGCTTCACTGATTTTGTAATTTCGGTGTCAATCGTGATTTCTGGGTTGATTTAGACAGCAATTTTGCAAGGAAGTCATATCTACAAAACGTAGAACTAAAGTCGGAGGTCTGATACCTGTGACTGTTCCGACAGCTTAACAAGGGTATGGCTCTGATGTGTTTGACTTTCCTAGGATTTTTTCTCTGTTGGGAAAAACAGGCTTATTCTTATACCGACAATGTAGTATAGCATTAGTTATCAAGATTCCCTCAGATTTTTAGGTTTGTTTAAGAGTCAGTGAATTTGTATGCAAACTGCCCAAACTATTGGAAAAAAGCATGAGTGTTGAGCAGAGACGACGTGCCCTGATTACTGGGGCTAGTAGTGGAATTGGTAAGGCAACAGCTTTAGCTTTTGCCAAAGCAGGTATAGACGTGGCATTAGTCAGCCGTTCTGTGGACAAGTTAGAGGCGATCGCCGCCGCCGCCAGACACACTGGAGTAGAAGCGCAGGTATATCCCCTAGATTTAGCGGATATTAACCATGTGCAAGCCAAAATTCAGGCGATCGCCGAAGATTTTGCAGCTATAGATATTTTAGTTAACAACGCTGGCATCGGTTATACAGGGAATCTCAGTGATACTTCCCTAGCCGACTGGCAACAAGTCTTGGATTTGAATGTCACAAGTGTGTTTCAATGCACTATGGGGATACTACCAGGGATGCGCGATCGCCAAACAGGAACCATCATTAACGTTGCTTCCATCGCCGCCAAACAAGCTTTTGCCAATTGGGGAGCTTACTGTGTCAGCAAATCCGCCCTCCTCGCATTTTCCCAAACCCTTGCCCAGGAAGAACGTGCACACGGAATTCGCGTTACCGCCATCTGTCCCGGTGCAGTTAACACCTCCATCTGGGATTCGGAGAAAGTGAGTGCTAATTTTGACCGTTCAACCATGTTAACCCCCGATGCGATCGCCCAATCAATTCTCTACGCAGCTTTATTACCACCAGAGGCAGTCATAGATGAACTGACGATTATGCCCAGTGCAGGTGTGCTTTAATACTGCCTTTCCCGAATTTTTGTTTAAATCTATTTCAGACTGATACCATGACTATTGCTGGTTCCAACGGTTCTAACAGTTCTCAATCTCCCCTAATTCCAGACCTCGCGGAGGCGATCGCCCCCAGACCTGACCGCAACACCCATGATGGCAAACCAGTGAGTGTTCGCGTTCCCGCAGAAGAACCCCTCGACACCATGATGGATGCTGTGCGCTCAATCTTAGAAGGTGTAGGGGAAGATCCAGAGCGGGAAGGACTACTGAAAACACCAAAACGGGTAGCGGAAGCCATGCGTTTCCTCACCAGTGGTTACAATCAATCCTTAGAAGAACTCCTCAATGGTGCCATTTTTGACGAAGGGCATAACGAGATGGTGCTAGTTCGGGATATTAACTTCTTTAGCCTATGCGAGCATCATATGTTACCCTTCATGGGCAGAGCCCACGTTGCCTATATTCCTAATCAAAAAGTTGTGGGTTTAAGTAAACTAGCCCGTATCGTTGAGATGTACTCTCGACGGTTGCAGGTACAGGAAAGATTAACCCGACAGATTGCCGAAGCCATTCAAACTGTATTAGAACCCCAAGGTGTGGCTGTCGTTATGGAAGGAACCCATATGTGCATGGCAATGCGTGGGGTACAAAAACCCGGTTCTTGGACAGTAACTAGTGCAATGGTTGGAGTCTTTCAAGAAGATCAAAGAACCCGCGAGGAATTCTTTAATTTGACCCGTCACCAAGCATCTTTTTATTAGATTACTGGGAAAATGAATGTAGAGACGTTCCGGCGGAATGTCTCTTCAGGCAACCTATAATTCAATTCGGTTGATGTCTATTCGATTGCTGTTTGTGGTGGATGGGTTCCAGCTGATTACAGAACTGCGAGTTTCTCAAATAATTTCTCGACTTTCTGCAAATCCTTATCCCCTGGGGAACGCTCTACCCCACTAGATAAATCAATCCCATCCGGTTGTACCTGGGCAAGGGCATCCAGAATATTATCAGGCGTAAGTCCACCAGCTAAAAACCAAGGAAGAGGGGGGCGAAATTCTTCCAGGGTACGCCAGTCTAAAGTTTTACCAGTACCACCCAGTTGTTGGGGATGATAGGCATCAAGTAAGAGGGTATTTACGCAGAGATGGTAAGTATCTGTTTTAGCTATGTCTTCCCCATGGCGTATCCGTAGGGCTTTGATAATTTCCGTTTGCGGCAAAAGTTGGCGTAGTTGCTGGCAAAATTCTGGGGTTTCCTCACCATGCAACTGTACGGCAGTCATACCTGTTTGAAGTACAGTGTGAGTAATTGCTTCCGGGGTTGAGTTGGCGAAAACGCCAATTTTATCGATGTTTTCAGGTAGTTTGTTGACTATTTGTTCAATCTGTGAATTGCAGACGTAGCGAGGTGAGGTGGGAACACAAATAAATCCAATTGCCGTTGCTCCCAAGGTGGCGATCGCCTCTCCTTGCTCTGGTTGAGTAATTCCACAAATTTTTACCCGCATAGACAAATTGCCAAAAAACTAATATTTACTGGGAAATCAAGCATAATTTAGACATTTTCGGGATTAATGGTGTATTTATTTAATTATTTCTTCAATTTAAATAAGTTATCAATGATTTATTACCAATTACCCATTACTCATTACTCATTACCAGTCTATAATTTTTGTGGTCTAAAACCTTTTTTTTTAGGAGACAAAAGACTAATGTTATCAATTTTACTTGCTGCTGCATCTGTTCCCCCAACACCAGAATGGAACCCCACTGTTGGAATTATTATCAGCGTCACCTGTGCAGTGATTGTTTTACTCACCACTAAAATTCAACAACCCCTAGTTGGTCCAAAAATGCCAGGATTACCCCTAAGTGTACCAGCATTTGTCGGTGCCATGGCTTTTGGTCATTTAATCGGTATCGGGATTGTGTTAGGACTGACTAATATCGGTGTAATCTAAATTTCTTCATTCACCCTCGATAATCTTGTCAACAATTTTAGCAAGAATCTGCCCTAGGTGAGAAAATTAAGTTGCTTCACTATGAGCTTCAGGATGAAGTGTTGAGAGAAAATCAGATGATTTCTTGTTCCTCTTGATATCCTCTACCTGCTAATCAGAAGGAAGCAACTTTTTTTGTTGCATAAAAAATCTTATTGCATGATAATTTCCCACTTTGCCATCAAAATAGAAAAGTCAAGCTAGTTTACTGGTAATTACGAATAGATGAATTAATGAATATCTTTTCCTATGGTAATTGATATACTTTTGGAGAATAAAAAATATCAATAAATACGAATGTCTGCATATATTTTCATTGATTGGCGACAAAATTTATCAAATCTTCTTAATGTAATTAAATTTGAAAAATTCCAGTAACAATTTCCTAGTAGTCCATCGATAACAAAACAAGATGAAGGTATGACTCTGGAAGGATATTTCTTTTCTTGGGGACGAATATCTGGGTTAAGAAAAAATAAAAGTTCTATGAAGAAAAGGAAAAATACTGGTTTTGTTTCCGGAGTAGTTAGTAGAATTGCAGCAATGGATATACAGATAAAATAGTTTGCATAGATTACAGCTTATATTAATATACGGAGGTGTGAGTTATGCAATTAATTAGTCACAGCTATGGCAAAGTGCTTGGCTGAACTACTAACCAGAAGATTGAAATTAGATGTCATATCTTGCTTAATCTACCAATTTCCATTCCATTATCTGATTTACCCTGATTATTTGAATCGGGAAATATTCACCAGGATGTATGCAGTGATGTTCAACTGTTGAGGTAGTTATGCGGTTTTTTGGAGGAGTTTTTAGTTAGTAAATATTGACTAAAATACTTGTTTAATTGTGCATATTAGATATCCTGTTGTTGTCTTGTTTCGTGAGAATATCAAAAAATAGCGATCGCCCGATATAAAATCTGTCACAATCAGGAGTTATCAATATTGCAATGATGTCAAGATAACCCCTAAGGAATGTCACAGAAAATATAGATTAGCTAGAAAATCTTTGCTCAGATTGCATTTGCTCAAATACTCCTTGCCAAGAAAAATCTCAAAAGTTCTATAGATTACTTGCGGTGGTTTAATGAGTCATTTTTATCAATCACACAAATCTCAACTTCCTTTGATGAGAAACAATCGGAATGAGATTTACTCTAGTGTTCCCCTAACCTTTGCAAAATTTACCAAAGCGGATACAGAACAATCAATTCCTAGCCGTTTTGAACAACAGGTTCAGAAATACTCTGGCAATATCGCCATTAAAACGAAAACTACCACCCTCACATACCAACAGCTAAATCAAAAAGCCAATCAGATTGCCAGGTTAATATTGACACAAAAAGACTCAAATCAACAGGCGATCGCCCTACTTCTAGAACAAGGTGCAGACTTCATCGCTGCAATTTTTGCGGTCTTGAAACTTGGTAAAATCTACATACCCCTAGATGCTCAATTTCCCCGTCACCGATTAGAGTATATTCTGGCAGATTCCCAAGCACCTCTGATAATTACCAATACTCGTAACCTAGCATTAGCCCAGGAATTAGCCACCACAGAAAGCGAGATATATAATATTGACCAGATGAATCCAGAGATTGCCTCAGAAAATCTCGATTTAGAAATTTCCCCCGATACAGCTGCCTATATTATCTATACCAGTGGTTCTACAGGCAAACCTAAAGGAGTATTACAAAGTCATCGAAATGTGTTGCACTACTGCATGAACAACACCAATGCAATGCACATATGTTCCGAAGATAGAATGACATTGTTATATTCCTGTAGTGTTATGGGAGCAGTACGATGTATTTTTAATTCCTTACTCAATGGTGCGTCACTCTATACTTTGAATGTCAAAGAAGAGGGATTAAATCAACTTGTAAATTTGCTGATTCAAGAAAAAATCACCATTTATCATTCGGTTGCTACCCTATTTCGCCATTTTATCGACATCCTGACGGGAGAAGAAGAATTTCCTCACCTGCGAGTCATTAGATTAGGGGGTGAAGCAGCAGTACGCAGAGATGTTCAACTATACAGAAAATATTTCCCAGAGACTTGCCATTTCTACGCTAGTTTAGGTTCCACAGAAACGGGTACAACTCGCCATTTTTTAATTAATCACCAAACTCCCATTCACACCAGTACAGTACCCATTGGTTATCCGGTAGAGGATGTGGAAATTTTGCTCTTAGATGTAGAGGGGAACCCAGTTAAAGAGGGAGAAACGGGAGAAATTGTTGTTAAAAGTCGATACTTAGCACTTGGTTATTGGGGAAAACCAGAACTCACAAAAGCTGTATTTAAACCCTGTGCAGATGGAACAACTTTATACCATACGGGAGATTTGGGACGTATGGCAACAGATGGTTGTTTGATTCATATGGGTAGAAAAGATTTCCAGGTGAAAATTCGGGGTTTCCGCATTGAACTTGCAGAAATTGAAATGGCATTAATGGATACTGGAATTTTCAAGGAAACCGTTGTAATTACCAGGGAAGATACACCGGGAAATACCCATCTAGTTGCCTATCTCGTAACTTATCCAGGTAAGACAACAACAGTCAAGGAATTACGAGAAACTTTGCAGCATCAATTACCTGAGTACATGGTTCCCACTGCTTTTATCTTCTTAGAGAGGATTCCCTTAACACCCAATGGTAAGATTAATCGCTTAGCTTTACCAGTACCAGAATATGGGCAAACAGCATCAGAAGGTAGCTATATTGCACCCAGCGATCGCCTAGAAAGAGAATTACTAGAACTTTGGGAACAGGTGTTAGGAATCCAACCCATAGGAATGGAGGATAACTTCTTTGAATTAGGTGGACATTCTCTCATGGCAATCCAGTTATTTGCCCAAATCGAGAAAAAATTCCACAAACAATTACCCCTCGCAACTCTGATTAAATCCGCAACACCCAGAGCGATCGCCAAAATTATTCGCCAATCAGTTGATGATACCTACTCATCCCTAGTTGAACTCAAATCCTCAGGTTCCCGCAAACCATTATTTTTAATCCATCCCCTAGGAGGAGAAATTCTCTGTTATCGAGATTTAGTCAAATATCTAGACAAAGAGCAACCAGTCTATGCACTGCAACCCCTAGCGCTTGACGGTAAAAACCCTCCCCATACCTCAGTTTCAGAGATGGCAACTCACTACCTCCAAGCCATCCGTACTATACAACCCCAAGGTTCCTATGTTTTAGCAGGGTATTCCTTTGGTGGGATTGTCGCTTTTGAAATGGCACAACAATTGCACCAACAAGGAGAGGAAATAGCCAACTTAATTCTCTTAGATACCTCTCGTCCTGGCTATTCCAAGCGTTTGCCCTTCCTCCTACGTATACCCCTACACTTCCATAATTTTCTCCTCCACGGAACCGATTATCTCAAGGAAAAAATCATCAGTTGGGGACGATGGAAAAAACATCAACTTCAGGAAAAATACAAACAATTCTTGAAGGTGACACCCCATCTAGTAGATATCGCCACAGATTTATCAGAAGATGATCTCCACATCCAAGTCATTGAAGCAAACGCAGAAGCTTTAAGTAAGTACAATTTTCGACCCTACCCCGGTTCTCTGACTTTACTACGAACTGAGGACGAAGAAAGAGACCCCGGTTCGGGTATTGAATACGAACCCCTATTCGGTTGGGGAGAAATAGTTCTCGGTAATTTGGATGTTGATTTTATTCCCGGTTCCCATCTATCTATCCTGGAAGAACCCCATATCCAAGTACTGGCAGAAAAGTTACAAATGTCTTTAGATAAGACAAAAGTAAAGCAAGTAGTTGTAATGGGTAAGGAGTAGGGAGTAGTAGTCTGTCAATTTTGAATTGGGGGACATGGGGGACAAGGGGGATAAGGAGGATGAGGGGGATGAGGGGGACATGGGGGACAAGGGGGATAAGGAGGATGAGGGGGATGAGGGGGATGAGGGGGACATGGGGGAGATATCCCTCAAGTTAACCTTGACAGTGTAGTAGTATGTCTCTTGCAAAAATGCTTGAAATTTCATGTTGAGCAAAGGGAAATATCTCTAGTACAGGGTGGCTGAAATAAACCACCTCTTCCAAATGTCTGATACCATTTCACGAAAATAGTGAAACAGGTACAAACCCTGAAAGTCTGACTAGATAAGACTTTCTTAATTACGAATTACGACTTACGAATTACGAATTCCGCATAGCGGTACTAGAGATTCCTTGCTACACTGCATTTTCAAATAATTGCATCTTCTCCATAAATTGCCGATGCTATCTGTACAGAAGAAAGATATTTTGCCCATTGCAAATTTGCTCCTCGCAGGTTTGCCCCAGTCAAGTTTGCTCCTTTGAGATGAGTCCAGCGCAAGTCAGCTTGAGTTAAATCTGCTTGATGCAAGTTAGCTCGTAACAAGTATGCACCACTGAGATGAGCCTTTGTTAAATTTGCTTTATATAAATCTGCCTGATAAAAGTGAGCGGCGATCGCCTCTGCTTCGTAAAAATTTGCCTCACTCAATTGTGCAGCAATCAAATTCACCCCAATCAAACTTGCAAAAGCCAAATTACTGCGATGCAGTTTCGCTCCACCTAAGTCAGCACCATTGAGATTCGCACCTCGCAAATCTGTACCAATTAAATTAGTTTCCTCGCAAGTCGCCTCTTGCAAATTTGCCTCACTCAAATTCGCACCGATCAAATTCGCATGACTTAAATTCCCTTGAGTCAGGATAGCACCACTCAAATTACTGAGACTCAAATTTGACCTAGATAAATTTGCTGTCTGTAAATTCGCTTGGTATAAGTTTGCACTAGCTAATTCCCCATCGCTCAAATTAGCCTCTATCAGTAAAGTCTGACTCAAATCGACCCGACTTAAATTTAACCCTTGGAGGTCTGCCCCACACAGGTCTGGTGTAATTTGAGGGTATGTCTCTCGCCATTCATTCCAGGCGATCGCCCCCATTTTTAATATTGCCAGATGCTGAAAATTCGCCATTATCTCTCCATCAGGTTATATCTCACGCTTTCTGTGTTAGGTTTATCCCTCACTCCTGACGACCCGCTACAGGATTCAGACGACCTGGTACATTTTCAATAGCTGCTCTTGCCCCTGCCGCACCTGCCAGGATATCACGTTCATTTCCACCCAAATACAAACGTCCAAAACTACCCACCGCTTGCACTTCCAAAATATTAATCGCTGCGGCTTTTTCTGCTTCATTTGCCGCCAGTGCTGCATAAGCAGCTGGTTCCACTTCCAAAACATACAAAGTTTGCCCCGCCAAAAGCAACTGCCCCCGACGGCTACGATTAATCAACTGAGTTTGATACGCATCAATATTACGAATAATTTGACTGGAAACTACACGGGGTTTGAGACAATCCTCCCTCTTCACCCCCAACATAGCCAAAATCGCCTGACCAGCAGCCCGTGTTTCCCCTTGAGAACTAGAATGAATTTCCAATAAACCATACAAGCGTTCCACCACCTGCACTCCCGGACGCACAGAAGCAGATTTCACCGCCACATCCGTAATCCGATTAATCTCAATTCCTGGAGATATCTCAATCCATAAAGATGCATCCCCCGGCAAGGGTAAAAAACCTTGGGCTACAGTACCTATATATGCTGCGTGTTGAGCTTGTAGGCTATCCAGAAATACGAAACTGCGTAATTCTATTCCCAAGGCAATATTCTCCAGTCATCGAAGGTAAAGGTGTTTGTTGCAATATGTAACCTTAAACCTACCATTGAATAGGAGAAGGGGGAAGAGGCTAGGAAAAGGGGTGAGATAAATCAATCAAAAATTCCAAATAGGGAAAGGGCAAGCAAAATATATATAAAATCCATAACTTCAGCAGCATAGTTCCCCATTCCCTAATCTCTATTTAATAAGCAGAAATCTGCCTGTAGATAGATGTATTAATTGGCTCATCTAAATTGCTTACATCATCACCAAACCAAGCCGCATCTAATTCTCTTTCTGTGAAATCATAGCCCAGGCTAGCAGCAAAACTAATGACTTTAGCCTTATCCCAATGGCAACTACCAAAAAAACCACGATAACAACACTTATCGTAATACTTTTGATAAATTGATGTATCCGAGTTCAAAACTGCATAAAAAGCATTCACTTGTTCGAGGGACATAAATCGTCATCTCCATGAGTATGTTTTGTCACTAAACATTCAAAACTACACACAAATACCAGACCATTCCGTGAGAATCTCCACCCACAGACCTAAAGCTAAGAGTGACAATTAAAACCACAACTAGCTATCTTCATGAGGATTCTTGCTTTAATATCCGCAACTTACAAGCTGCTGCAAGGACAAAATATCAAGATGTTTGTAAAAATATTTTTGTTCCACAGAGAACATAGTTTCTTGGGTTTCTGTTATAGAAATTAATCAACAAAACATTGAGTTCTGTTTTATACATTTACTTAGAATAATTGAGAGGAATACTTAGCTTTAATTGCTACCAATTAAAAAATGTAGGATATAAAGATGTTGAACTCAATATAAAAACGCATCGTGGCGAACCAAGTAGACACAAACCTGCTCCGTACACCCTTGTACCCCCTTATCCAAGACCTCAAAGCACGTTTTACTAGCTTTGGTGGTTGGGATATGCCTGTACAATTTAGTGGCATCACTACGGAACACATGGCAGTCAGAAATGCTGCCGGAATCTTCGATATTTCCCACATGGGTAAGTTTATTCTCCAAGGCAAAAATCTGGTAGAGGAACTGCAAAAGCTTGTGCCCTCAGACCTCCAACGGTTACAACTTGGGCAGGCACAATATACAGTCCTACTTAATCAGCAAGCAGGTATTATTGATGACATTATTTTTTATTACCAAGGAGAAACAGAAACAGGAGAACAAAGGGGATTAGTAATTGTTAATGCTGCTACCACGGATAAAGATAAAGCTTGGTTCCTAGAGCATTTAGATACTAGTAATCTCAATTTTCAAGATATTTCCCGTGAAAAAGTCCTAATTGCCATCCAGGGACCCGAAGCATTAAATTATCTACAACCCTTTGTAGCAGAAGAACTCGCTTCTATTAAAGCTTTTGGACATTTAGAAACCACTATCCTCGCACAACCGGCTTTTATTGCTCGCACAGGTTACACGGGAGAGGATGGATTTGAGGTGATGGTAGACGCGGAATGTGGGATACAACTCTGGCAAAAACTTGTAGACGCAGGTGTTACCCCCTGTGGACTCGGTGCCAGGGATACCCTACGCTTAGAAGCGGCAATGGCATTATATGGACAGGATATTGATGATACAACCACACCCTTAGAAGCTGGTTTAGGTTGGTTAGTGCATCTTGATAGTAAGGGTGATTTTATCGGCAAGTCTCTATTAGAACAGCAAAAAGCACTGGGATTGTCCCGTCGGTTAGTGGGATTGCAAATGTCAGGACGAAATATTGCTCGTCATGGATACCCGATTCTCTCTGAGGGGAAGGTTGTAGGAGAAGTTAGCAGTGGGACTTTATCACCAACTTTGGGTTATCCTGTGGCTTTAGGTTATGTTCCAGCGAATTTAGCAAATATCGGTCAGGAATTAGCAGTAGAAATACGTGGTAAAAGCTATCCCGCAGTTGTTGTGAAGCGTCCGTTTTATCGTTCCCCCAGTCGTCTAGGGAAGGGTTAAGCAAGCAGGAGCAGGGTATTTTTCTATTACCCTTACCCATTACCATTATTTGCAATTTTGCATTGATTCTCCCCTTGCCATGCTAATTTGTTTGATGTGATGGAGGCTAATCAAAGTACTATGTCTTTTGAATACCCTGAAGATTTACGTTATTTAGACACCCATGAGTATGTCCGGTTAGAGGGAGAAATCGCCACTATCGGAATTACTGCCTTTGCTGTGGATCAGTTGGGTGATATTGTCTTCTTAGAACTGCCAGAAGTTGGTGACGCTGTGAATAAGGGTGATACCTTTGGTAGCGTGGAGTCAGTGAAAGCGGTAGAAGATTTAAATTCTCCGGTAACTGGAACTGTGATTGAACGGAATGATGGTATGGTTGAATCACCGGAACTAGTTGGTGAAGACCCCTACGGTGAGGGTTGGTTGCTGAAAGTGCGTGTGAATGACCCCGATGAAATCAATGATGCGATGACTGCGAGTGAGTATAGTAGTCAAGTGGAAGGGTAGTCGTGTACGGGGAATTTGGGATTGGTGATTAGGGATTTGAGATTGTCAGTGACTGACTATCCACTGGTGTAGGGTTAAAAGTTTTCTTTTAGCCCTTATTTATCCGGAAAAACTGTATAAAGTTTAGATAAACTGCTGACGAGGTTCTCACGTCTCCAATATACTTGTTGCAAAATATTAAATATAGTTACATTCGGAGAGCAATTCGTGGTAGCATCCGCTCCTCTTTCTCACCCCAGCAGCCCAGAAAATTTCGGCGATCGCCCGGAAAATTCCCCAAGCTCTAGTGATTTTCCTGCACGACATATCGGTGTAAGCACGGAAGATATTCCCCAGATGTTGGATGTGTTGGGAGTCGCTAGTTTAGATGATTTAATTAGCAAAACCGTACCCCAAGGCATTCGTCTGGCTCAGAGTCTGAATTTACCCGCAGCTAAAAGTGAATACGCGGCTCTCCAGCATCTGAAAGAAATCGCATCCCAAAATAAAATATACCGTTCCTTTATCGGTATGGGGTACTACGATACCATCACCCCCACCGTAATTTTGCGGAATATCCTCGAAAATCCCGGTTGGTATACAGCTTACACCCCCTATCAGCCAGAAATTGCCCAGGGACGGTTAGAAGCTTTGCTCAACTTCCAAACTATGATTATTGACTTGACAGGTTTGGAAATTGCCAATGCATCCCTCCTAGATGAGGCAACCGCAGCTGCGGAAGCGATGACTCTCAGTTACGGTGTCTGTAAAAATCAGGCAACTAGCTTCTTTGTCTCCCATGACTGTCATCCCCAAACGATTGAGGTACTACAAACTAGAGCCAAACCCCTAGGTATCAACATTATTGTTGGCGATCGCCACAGCTTTGATTTCTCCCAACCAATTTTCGGGGCAATTCTCCAATACCCTGCCACCGATGGCAGTATCTACGATTACCGCGCTTTTGTGGAAAAAGCCCATGCTGTGGGAGCATTGGTAACGGTAGCCGCAGACCCCTTAAGTCTGACTTTATACACTCCCCCCGGTGAATTTGGAGCAGATATCGCCGTCGGTAGCACCCAGCGCTTCGGTGTTCCCCTGGGTTACGGTGGTCCCCATGCTGCCTATTTTGCCACTAAAGAAGCATATAAACGCCAAGTTCCCGGACGCATTGTGGGGGTATCTAAGGATATCCACGGTAAGCCAGCATTACGTTTAGCACTGCAAACCCGCGAACAACATATTCGTCGAGAAAAAGCTACCAGCAATATCTGCACCGCCCAGGTATTACTTGCAGTCATCGCCAGTATGTACGCTGTATATCATGGTGCTGCTGGTTTAAAACGTATTGCCCAGGATATTCACCAGAAAACTACCACCCTGGCAGCTGGATTAACTCATCTTGGTTACAAAATCACCACGGAAACCTTTTTTGACACCCTGAAAGTTGAACTAGGTAAAACTCAGCTGTCAGATATTCTCGCCGCTTGCGAAGCTAAAACCATCAATATCCGGGTATTTGATACTAATACTGTCGGTATTTCCCTGGATGAAACCACAACCCTAGGAGATATCCAAGATTTACTAGAAGTCTTTGCTCCTTCTGCTGTCCTCCCCTCCCCGGTTTCCCCTTCCCCCTCTCCCCTATTACGGAATTCCCCCTTTCTAAACCATCCTGTCTTCAACAAATATCATTCAGAAACCGAACTACTCCGCTATATCCACCGCCTCCAAGCTAAGGATTTATCCCTAACGACATCCATGATTCCCCTGGGTTCATGTACGATGAAGTTAAACGCCACATCTGAAATGATACCCGTAACCTGGGCAGAATTCGGCAAGCTCCACCCCTTTGCACCCAGTTCCCAAACCCAGGGTTATGCCACTCTCTGCCAACAGTTAGAAACTTGGTTAGGAGAAATTACTGGCTTTGCAGGGGTCTCTCTCCAACCCAATGCTGGTTCCCAGGGCGAGTATGCCGGATTACTAGTAATTCAGCAGTATCACGCAAATCGGGGAGAATCACACCGCAATGTTTGCCTGATTCCTACCTCTGCCCATGGCACAAACCCTGCTAGTGCGGTAATGTGTGGGATGAAGGTGGTAGCTGTTGCCTGTGATGACCAGGGTAATATTGATGTGGATGATTTACGGGCAAAAGCCCAGCAGCACAGTTCCGAGCTAGCAGCTTTGATGGTGACATATCCCTCCACCCATGGTGTATTTGAAACCGCGATTCAGGAAATTTGTGCCATAGTTCACAACCACGGTGGACAAGTGTACATGGATGGGGCAAATATGAATGCCCAAGTAGGATTATGTCGCCCCGGTGACATCGGTGCTGATGTTTGTCACCTCAACCTACACAAAACCTTCTGTATTCCCCATGGTGGTGGTGGTCCCGGTGTCGGTCCAATTGGAGTTGCTGCCCATCTGGTTCCCTTCCTCCCTGGACATTCCGTGGTAAGTTTGGGTGATACCGCCAGTATCGGGGCAGTTTCCGCCGCTCCCTGGGGTAGTGCGAGTATCTTGGTGATTTCTTGGATGTATATTGTGATGATGGGGGCAACCGGGTTAACTACGGCTACCCAGGTGGCAATCCTGAATGCTAATTACATTGCCAAGAGATTAGAGAATTATTACCCGGTATTGTATAAAGGGGAACATGGTTTTGTCGCCCATGAATGTATTTTAGATTTACGTGCTTTGAAAAAATCCGCCAATATCGAAATTGATGATGTGGCAAAACGCTTGATGGATTACGGTTTCCATGCGCCTACGGTGTCTTGGCCCGTGGCAGGTACGATTATGGTAGAGCCAACGGAAAGTGAATCTCTAGAGGAACTAGACCGTTTTTGTGATGCGTTGATTGCCATTCGGGAAGAGATTGCCGAAATTGAAAGCGGAAAGGCAGATATGCAGGATAATCTCTTGAAAAATGCTCCCCATACAGCAGAAAGTTTGATTAGTGGGGAATGGAGTCATCCTTACTCCCGCGATCGCGCTGCTTACCCCGCACCTTGGACTAGAGAACATAAGTTCTGGGTTGCTGTCGGTAGAATTGATGCTGCTTTTGGAGATAGGAATTTTGTTTGCTCCTGTTTACCCATGGACGCATATTAAATCAGTCAGCAGTTATTTTGCTGGTGGTGAATAATTCAATACGGTTCAGTGAATGAGATTTAGTTTCGGAGGATTCCCCCAACCCCCTTAAAAAGCTATCCATTACCCGGATCTTTCACAACATTTACGAGAGCATTCACTCACGCTTTTCTAATACCAATTTGAAAAAACAATACGACATATGGACAAAACCCCTCCCCAGCTCTCCCGATTTCGGGGAGGGTGCCCGATAGGGCGGGTGGGGTATCTGTCGTAAACATTTTTTGAATCGGTATAACCCTGATTCCTTCGTCGTCAATTCTCAATAAAAACCCTATTTTAGCGAGATGATTAAGAAGCAATCTGTGAAGTATGCCTGACACATCAGTGTTCAATATGACTACAAAGCAAGGGTTTCAGAATTGTTAAGAAAGATGTGACTAATGGGTAGCTTTTGAAGGAGGGTTAGGGAGAATCAAGTCTTAACTGAACTGTATTGAATTAAAAAGTAGAATATTTCTCAGGTTGATTCCGAAATTGTTTACACTACAGTGTAGTATATAAAGTATAGAGTCAATTGAAATTTACGAACATGAAGATTACTCCCCGTCGCTAACCCAGGTACACAGCCGATAGAATATATGCCATATCAACGCCAAATAGGTGGGAATACGACCATATTTGGGACAATATTGGCTTCGATGATTTGACCCAGGGAAGCGACTTCTTGATAGTACTGCGTTACAGTCTCGCTCTACAAAGACTGCCCGGTAAACCAAGATGGAGCATCAAATATATATGTATATGCATTCCCCCACAGTTCTCAATGGGAGTAACTTGAGTTACGAACTTCCTAGTTTGGGAACATTACCTCGAATATTATTTCAAAATGTTAATGTTACCATTCATCAAGATTCTCGCATTGGATTAATTGCTGCCAATGGAATGGGAAAATCCACATTTTTGAAAATATTAGCGGGAGAAATTATTCCCCAGCAGGGAACAGTCACGAGGATGGGTAGTGTTTTTTATCTACCTCAAATTAGTACCTTGGATTTGCAGGTATCTCAGAATTCTGTACTTGATTGGCTTTCTTCCCATAGTGATGAATGGTGGACAATAACGGCATTATTGGCGGAAAAATTTGCTATGGAACTTGTTTTATCCCAACCTTTAAGTAGTTTAAGTGGTGGGGAATTAACAAAACTATGGTTAGCCCATGCACTCTCGAAACAACCGGATATCTTATTGCTAGATGAACCGACTAACCATTTAGACTTACCGGGTTTGGAGCAGTTGGAGAGAGCTTTACAAGGTTTTTGCGGTGCTGTGGTGATTGTTTCCCACAAGCCATTTTTTCTCGATCGCGTTGTCAGTCGAATTTGGGAATTAACCCCTGGAAAAATTCAGGTGTACGGAGGTAACTATACTTTTTGGCGATCGCAAAAGGAAATCGCAGAGGAAAATGCTCTACGTCTCCATGAAGTCGCGAGAAAACAACTCCAGCAAGCTGAAACTGCGGCACAAAAGGAAGAACAGCGAGCTGCCCAATCTCGACAGCAGGGTAGAAAAAATGCAGGTAGTATTCCCAAAATTATTGCCAGTGAGAAAAAAAGAAGTGCAGAAGTGACAGCCGGAATTGCTAAGAAAAAGCATGAAGCATTGCTGGAAAAAGCCCATCAAAAAGTTTTAGAAACGAGAATCCCAACGACAAAATGTGCTTTCATTCAACTCGAAGAAGTCAGTCACAAACAGAGAAATCTGATCAACATCCAGGGAGCTAATCTCAGCTTAGGTAGTCGTCTGTTAATCAAAAATATTCAGTTGCATATTGCCTCAGGTGATCGGGTGGCGATCGCTGGTGTGAATGGTTCAGGAAAATCGAGTCTAGCAAAGGCAATTCTAGGAATTGACAAAGGGATTTTCACCGGGGGTGAAGTGGCGATCGCATCCTCAATGAAAATTGTGTACCTAGATCAAAACTATCAATTAGTTAACAGAAGTGCAACAGTTCTGGAGAATATGCAACTAGTCAATCCCAAATTGAATTATCAACTACACCGACAACAATTAGGGCATTTTCTCTTCTGTCATGATGCAGTTTACAAACCAGCATCATCCTTGAGTGGAGGAGAATTAGCCAGATTAGCCATGGCAATGATTAGTGTTGCTGCAATTGATTTGTTAATTTTGGATGAACCCACAAATAACCTAGACTTGCTAACTATCAACCAATTTGTAGATGGGTTAAATGCATTTTCTGGTGCAATCTGGGTAATTTCCCACGATATCGATTTTCAAAGTCGCATTGGTATTACCCAAGCCTATCACATCAAAAACCATCAACTGCAACCTCTCACCTATTTACCAAAAGATAGAGAAAAATATTATCAAGAATTGCTGTAATTTCAATTTGAAATAAAAATATGACTTCCCACTACTAGAATCCTTGAGCTTTTAGCAACTCATTCACCCAAACCCAACTTTCTACTGAGAGAGCAGGTATGGGTTGTTGCTCATAATCAATTACCAAATCATAGTTACCTTCATCATATAATTCGCTAATTAAAGTCTGTATTTCCAACAATGGCTCTGTATCACTTTCACGTAAAGGTAAGAAAAAAGAAGGTATGGGATTTTGCAAATTAAATGGGTATAAATCTGCTTTGGGACGCTGGGATGCACGACTAACTAAAATCCGATAGTCAGTTTGAATATTATTTTGTATTTGCTGAATTGGCTTACCATCTCGTAACAAATCAATTTCTACTAAATTCGTATAACTTCCTAAAATCTGTAAGCGCTTTTTCATGTAAGCATTTCGTCCTTCCCCGGAACGCTTATTCTTAGGAGAAAGAATTTCAATTACAGTTACGACTTCTTTGGTGCTGACATCTCGCACTTCTAAATAAGTTTCTTTAACTATTTCTGGCATTGTCACATCAACTGTCACAGCTTCAATGACTGGAGATGCAACAGCAACAGTCGCTGGTTCTGGTGGTTGTATTTTTTGGACATTCTGAACTGCCACATCCGCAACACCAACTAGAAGTGCATCTTCATCTGTTGTTTGGTATACTCGCTTTTCAATGGCAACTTTGTACTTTGGACGCAATTGAGGGTTGAGTTTCCTAAAAATTGCCGCGATGAGCAGATTATGAATTTCCGACCAAAATAGGGGATTTTCTAAATAAGGGTTCATTCCTGGAAACGGTGAAGCCATAGTAGTACCTCCAGCAAATTTTAACTCTCGACAAAAATTTAGGGTACAGGACTTACGCAAGGACTACGCATTAACGTCATTGCGACGTAAGGAAGCAATCTCAAAGCCTCGTTTTCTCGTTACACTTACGTAAGTCCTAGGGTATTTATAATTAGGTACTAAATGAATTAAAAATCAAAGTTCTTAACTGAATTATATCCGGGCTAAAATTTTTATCCTCACTTCCATAACAAAAAGAGGTAGATAATTCTACCTCTCCTAAAGAAAATATATTTATCTGAAAATAACGAGCAAAAATCAAATTTTCCTGACTTTTACCTGCTATCTGCTAGATTTTAGTATCTGCCGGGTTTGTGAACGATGAAGCTCAATACTTGGCACTGTTTAATGTTGTCGAAACCAACAACACGGATGTAGCAGTTGCTGTACTGAGAACGACATTGTTGTACTTCACCCAATACTTCTTGAGTGCTGCGAGCATTGAACAAAGGCAATTTCCACATTGTCCAGTAGAACTCGGTGGGTTCAGATTGCTCGTTGAATTCAACAGCAGGAATGTAACCTTGGTTGAGGATGTACTGCACTTGCTTGGTGATTTGAACATCACTCAGGGGTGGCAAGTAAGAAAGGGTCTCGAAACGACGCTCTTTTGGTAAAGTTTGCATGGCTGATGAGTCGTAATGTTTAACTACTTTTCGAGCAGCTATCAGCAAAGGTTCCACTGCTAATAGCTAATGGGAAATATTGTCTGAACTGGGTTCCTGTGGACTGGGTGCGGACAAATCCAACTGCGTCATCCGTTCTAGATGTTGCTTGCGGTGTTCCATGTTTGCCTGCTGAATTCCTGTACATACCATCTCTGGCAGGAATTCTGCCACCTCCTCAGCGATATGCTCTCTAACTATCATCAGCCGCAGCGCCAAATCTGGCTTTTCCTGAAAGAGTTCTTCGATGTACGCTTCACCATCTTGAATTCTTGCTGTAGCTGTAAACTGATGCAGCCAATGCGCTAAGGGAGGATTGGTTTCACTGAGTTGAGCTAACACTGTTCTGGCTGCCTGATATGTCAGATAGCTTTGTAACGTCTTAGCTGTGTCCTTCGCAATTTGTTTGATATCCATGCCTGACCCAGCCCCAATGAATTTTAAAATTTGGACTTTAGATTTTAGATATGTCTAAAATCCAAAATCGCAAATCTCAAATCATCAGACGGTATCCATCGCTTCAAACTCGAACTTGATTTCTTTCCAAAGTTCGCAAGCAGCAGCCAATTCAGGAGACCACTTACAAGCTTCGCGGATAACATCGTTACCTTCACGAGCCAAGTTACGACCTTCGTTACGTGCTTGGATACAAGCTTCCAGAGCAACACGGTTAGCGGTTGCACCAGGTGCATTACCCCAGGGGTGTCCGAGAGTACCACCACCAAATTGCAGTACGGAATCATCACCGAAGATTTCTACCAGTGCGGGCATGTGCCATACGTGGATACCACCAGAAGCAACTGCCATTACACCGGGCATAGAAGCCCAATCTTGGGTGAAGTAAATACCGCGAGATTTGTCTTGTTCTACGTAATTTTCGCGCAGTAGGTCAACAAAACCCATCGTAATACCGCGCTCACCCTCTAGCTTACCGACCACCGTACCTGTGTGAATATGGTCACCACCAGACATCCGTAAGCACTTAGCTAATACACGGAAGTGGATACCATGGTTTTTCTGACGGTCAATTACCGCGTGCATTGCTCGGTGGATGTGAAGCAACAAACCGTTGTCACGACACCATCTTGCCAGAGTTGTGTTGGCGGTAAAACCTGCGGTCAAGTAGTCATGCATGATGATGGGCATACCAAGTTCTTTTGCGAACTCAGCACGTTTCATCATTTCTTCGCAGGTGGGTGCAGTCACGTTCAGGTAGTGACCTTTGATTTCCCCTGTTTCAGCTTGGGATTTGTGGATCGCATCAGCTACAAACAGGAAGCGATCGCGCCAACGTTGGAAAGGTTGGGAGTTGATGTTTTCGTCGTCTTTGGTGAAGTCCAAACCACCACGTAAACACTCGTATACCGCACGACCGTAGTTCTTAGCAGATAGACCGAGCTTGGGTTTGATGGTACAACCTAACAGAGGACGACCGTATTTGTTTAATTTGTCACGCTCTACTTGGATACCGTGGGGAGGTCCTTGGAAGGTCTTCAAGTAAGCAACGGGGATACGTAAATCTTCTAAACGTAATGCCCGCAGTGCTTTAAAACCGAATACGTTACCTACAATGGAGGTCAACATATTGGTTACAGAACCTTCCTCGAACAAGTCCAAAGGATAGGCAACGTAAGCAATGTACTGGTTATCTTCACCGGGAACTGCCTCGATATCATAACAACGACCTTTGTAGCGATCGAGGTCGGTGAGCAAGTCAGTCCATACAGTTGTCCAAGTACCTGTGGAAGACTCAGCAGCTACAGCAGCACCTGCTTCTTCGGGAGGAACTCCGGGTTGGGGAGTCATCCGGAAAGCAGCAAGAATATCTGTATCTTTAGGTGTGTAATCGGGTGTGTAATAAGTCAGTCTGTAATCTTTAACCCCGGCTTGATATCCGGATTTAGCCTGAGTCTTCGTTTGAGCGTAAGACATACTTTTCCTTCCAAGAAGTCACTCTTTCTACCGCAAACTACGCCGCGCACAAGTTTAACTAACGCCACAAACCCCTGCTGAACAGGAGAAAAAAGGAACATTTTTCTACTAAAAACCATCTTTGGAGATGCGACTCCCCACAGATATTATCTGGTGAAAGCTAAAATAAACATAGGAAAAAATCGCCCCTGTAATTAACAGGAACTTCCCCCTAAACCTTTGCTTTTTCCTCGCCTCAGAAAGAAAAACTCTCTTTTATCTGCTCTCGCTCCTACTCAACTTTTTGTCGCCTAAATAAATAAATATGACAGGCAGCTTGACAATATATGCCATTTTTACTTCTGCCACGGTTTTCCCGAGGGAAACAAACCAGAAAAAACTTACTTGACAGAGAGCTCAGTAGGGTGGTAGGCGAAAGACAAAAATTGCACACCACGTAATTTGTAACCTGTTTCACAATATATCAAGAATGCAATAAGTTATCCTTTGAATCTTTTTAACTTTTATATTTGAATTTCTTATTAAATAATCTTTTAAACATTTTGTTAAATCTACTTTACAAAAATGCCATAACAAGGTGAAGGTTTATATCGTTAAATTAAGAATAGTAAATAAATCATGGGCATAGAAAATAGAAAAACAATCTTAACGCTTCTGAATACCTGATAGGTTTGGGGTAATGGAGGGAACACTGAGGTTAGTTCTGAGCGATTAGGAAATCTCACTGTGGTATCGTTTCTTCAGCAAACTCAAGCTTTGGAGCTTTGGAAAAGGGCTAAAGGGAAAAGTGTTTCTCTGTTTTCTAGCCCTGGCTCTGGGAAAAGTTGGATTAAATGTGTTCTGATAGGGTCGGTAGCTTTACCAGGTGCTGTGGTAATGCCAGTTCAAGCGCAGAAGGTTGAGACGAAAGTCCCGACTCAGCCAAGTATTTTGAATGTTAGCCCTTCAGAATTAACTCCCCGTTATCCGACATCACCACCACCCAGTCGTGTAAAACCTTTACCTAGCGATCGCGATATTCTCGAAAGAACCGAGGAAACAGATTACCGTGTCAGTGCTTTACAACCTGACTATATGGGTAATCTCTGGGTAGCGTCCTGGCGAGGTTTATCACGTATTGAACCGAATACAGGTAAAATTTTGGCACGGGTCAGCTTACCGAATACATCCATTAGCGCTCTGACTCAAGATAAGGTGGGGCGTTTGTGGGTTGGTACCTATGCCGGACTGAAGCGTGTAGATTTACGTAGTAGTGAAATCACCGCAGAAAACTTATTTTTACCTTCCAAACGAGTATTATCACTGTTAACAGATAAGCGAGGTTACGTTTGGGCAGGTACGGATAGCGGATTGGCTTTAATTAGTCCTGACCAGGGTTTAATTATGACAACCCTGAAAAATCTCCCAGGTGTGAGCGCAAATGCGATGACTCTCGATGCTGATGGGCAACTTTGGGTAGGAACATTAGATGGATTGGTGCGAGTTAATACAGCCAATGCTTTAATTATGAAGCGGATTGATAACTTGCCAGGAACCACTGTTCAAGCATTAGCAATTAGTCCCCAGGGGTTAATCTGGGCAGGAATGCCAAATAATCTTTTGGTAATTAACCCAAAAAATGGTACGATATTACGCTCTGTAGCCCGTTTACGAGGTAAAAATGTTACCTCTGTGGGTTTTGCCAAGGATGGTAGTGTTTGGGTCGGCACCGATAATGGTTTGCTACGATTAAATCCACATACTGGTGCAGTTTTAGATCAAGTTCCCGGTTTACCATCTAGTCGAGTGTTGGCGATCGCCACCGATGTTGGTAATAAACTATGGATTGGCACAACCGAAGGTTTAGCTTGGTTAATGCCAAAAATGCCTAGCGCTAAACCCCATTTAGCTTTTACCAGAGCAGTTGAATGAGGTGAGGGAAATAGTTAATAGGGAACGGGTAATAGTTAATAGGTAATAGGTTATAAATTAAGAGCTTTTCCCTGTTTCCCATTACTCACGACTCACCACTCACTACTCACTACCCATTACTCATTACTCATTACAATGCCAATTACACCCCAGCGATTAATTCAGTACAAACAGCAAGGACGGGCAATTGTTGCCTTGACCGCTTGGGATTATATTATTGCTCAGTTACTGGATACTGCTGGGGTGGATTTAATTTTGGTGGGTGATTCCATGGCGGTGGTATTGGGGTATGAAACAACACTACCGATTAGCTTGGATGAAATGTTATACCATGCTAAATCTGTACGTAGGGGCGTAAAGAATGCTGTAACTGTTGTTGATTTGCCTTTTCTCAGCTATCAAGAAAGTGTTCAACAGGCGATGCAATCGGCAGGACGAGTATTAAAAGAGACTGGATGTCAGGCTGTGAAGTTAGAAGGGGGGTATCCGGCAATGGTAGAAACTATTGCCAGGTTAGTGCAAGCAGGCATTCCGGTGATGGGACATGTGGGGTTAACACCGCAATCTGTGCATCAGTTAGGTTTGCGGCAACAGGGAAAAACAGAGACGGAGGGAGAGAGGATTTTACAGGAGGCGATCGCCCTGGAACAAGCAGGAGTCTTTTCCATAGTTCTGGAGCATATCCCTGCACAACTGGCATTAGAAATTACAAATAAACTCAGTATTCCTACGATTGGCATCGGTGCAGGTGTGAACTGTGATGGTCAAGTTTTGGTGACTTCTGATGTGTTGGGTTTATCAGCAAAACAGCCACCCTTTGCCAAGGTTTATACAGATTTACGAGCAGAAATTACCCAAGCGGTAGATAAGTATAGTCAAGAGGTGCGCGATCGCCTATTTCCTGACTAGGTTATACCAAATGATGAAAAGCAATCTATTCTATAACTTTTGACCAATCTTCTATTTGCAACTCTACAATTTGTCTAAAATCCGATTCATTGCGAGTCAGCAAGATAGCTTTGTTGGTTAGAGCAATAGCAGCAATTTTTAAGTCCATATTCCCTAAGCGGGGGTAAACTTTTCGTAAGCGTTGATGTTCTATGGCTGATGTTCGATCAAAAGGGATAATTGTGATACAAGAGTAATCCGTTGCTAGTTGTTGTAACCATTGATAAGCGGAAACTTGTTCGTCTAAAGTTTTTGCTTTTGATAGAACAGCGAGTCTACCTTTGATTTGTTCTTCGTAGGTGATTACAGTTACAGCAACTTCAACTTCTTCAATGACTGCTAATCTTTTGAGAATTAACTTTCCCTCAATCCCATTACGCTGAATCAAACTAAGGTGATCAGTATCAAGAATGTACATTTATTAAATATTACTAACTTTCCTGAGTTGATTTGCGCCATTCTTGTCCAAAACGAACTGCTTCATCAAAAGTAGGATCATTTTCAAAACTACCTGCAACTTTTAACCACCAGGGTTCTTTTCTCTTCATAGACTCAGCTAATGTCTGTTTAATCTTTGCTAATTCTTTCTCTAAAGTTTCAACTCGTGTTTCTAGTTTTTGAGACTGTTCTTCGATTTGCTGATTAGTCATTTGTCGTGGATACCTCAGGTTTAATAGTATTGTAATCCTTTTCATACAACTAATACCTCTGCATGAAATTCAAAACTTGTACTGAAGCTTGATAAGTGTTCAAAGTGAATATAGTGTAAGGGTTTCGTTGATTTTGTAGACGCAAAGCAGCTCCCCATAGGGTATGGTTGGTTTATTTACGCCGTGCTGTACTATAGAGGTTAGATATAAGTCTGAATACACCAAGGATTTTGGAATGGTGTGTTGTTCTCCTCAAGTCATATTTGCGATTTTTCGTTACAAGCAACTTAAGTGACAAAAAATGCAGATATATACATAATAGATGAAATTGAAGTAAACCTCGTAATTTCAAAGGTTGTTTGAAAAGGGTATTTCTATGCCAGATTTTAGATGCTTGTGCGTCTGATGTGCAGGGTATGCAGGGTAGCAGAATGTAGGTTTAAGACTTCTCACAAAGTCACATCTTGGTATGTACCTCAAAGATTCCTGCTGAGACTATTCTCCACACCCTGGGGGAACCACACAAGCGTCTACAAAATCACAAAATTATGCCTGTTCCAACTTTTTCAGCAACCTCTAAATCTACTGGGATATTTTACTTGATTTTCTAAATCCTAAATCTGAAAATTTATGACTTGTTGTCTTAACCCTACTTGCCATAATCCACCCCATGCTCCAGATGTGGAAGTATGTAGTCATTGTGGTGTCACCTTATCAGTATTACGACATTATCGCCCGATAAAAGTGTTAGGAAGTGGCGGTTTTGGTAAGACTTATTTAGCAGAAGATATAGAAAAATTCAACGAATATTGTGTAATTAAACAATTCGCTCCCCAATCCCAAGGGACAGGTTCCCTACAAAAGGCAACGGAATTATTTGAACAGGAAGCGCGACGCTTGCAAGAGTTGGGAGAACATCCCCAAATTCCTGCGCTTTTAGCATATTTTGAAGAAGAGAAAAGATTATATCTAATTCAGCAATTTATTGATGGAGAAAATCTCCTAGAAGAATTGCAAAATCAAGGGATGTTTACTGAGCAGAAAATTCGCGATTTACTATCCGAGATTTTAAATATTCTCACCGTTGTCCATGAGAATAAAGTTATTCATCGAGATATTAAACCACAAAATTTAATTCGTCGTCGGCAAGATGATAAACTATTTTTAATTGATTTTGGAGCATCAAAGCAATTAACTGCTACAGTTATGACACAACCTGGGACAATGATAGGTTCCTTTGGTTATGCACCACCAGAACAAATGCAAGATGGGGAAGTTTATCCCGCAAGTGATTTATATAGTTTAGGGGCTACTTGCTTTCATTTATTAAGTGGTGTGACTCCTTGGAGTTTATGGAAAACTCAGGGTTATGGTTGGGTAAATAATTGGCGGCAATATTTACAAAAACCTGTCACTATAGAATTAATGGCTATTTTGGATAAGTTGTTGCAAACAGATTATCAGCAACGGTATAAATTAGCAGTCGATGCGTTAGCAGACATCAAGAATTTACCACCTATTCAAGATACACCCCAGACGGTAACTTTTTATCGAGAAAATCTCCCGGAGCAAGAATCTTTCCCCACAGCTACGGTACAAAATCCAGTATCACCGATGATGGCAATATCACCAACAGTGACAAATGTGAAAATAGCAGATGCAACGGCTCCAGCATCACTGTTAAAGACATCATCAGCGAAGAAAACCCCCTTGCTTGTCGGTGCGGCAATTTTAATAGTGAGTTTTGGTGGATATGGTATTTGGCAAGCGTCCCAATCTATTTTATCTCCATCGATAGCCTATGAAAAATTGACTTTAAGTAATAGTTTACTAGGACATTCTGACTACGTAAGTTCCCTGGCAATTAGTCCCGATGGTAAAACTTTGGTAAGTGGGGGAGGGGATAGAATTATCAAAGTTTGGAATTTACAGACGGGAGGTTTACAAACTACTTTAACATCCCATACAGATGCAATAAATTCTTTAGCGATTACTCCTGATAGTGAAAGCTTGATGAGTGGGAGTAAAGATGGTACGATAAAAATCTGGAATTTAAAAGTACCGGGTTTGAAATCTACTTTCACAGGGCATCAAGGGTCTGTAAATTCTCTGGCAGTAAGTCCAGATGGTAAAAGTTTTGTGAGTGGAAGTAGCGATAAAAGTGTTAAACTTTGGGATTTAGCATCTGGGACAGTTAAAAATACCTGGAATGGACATACGCAGCGTGTGTGGCGAGTTTTGTTTAGTCCTGATAATCAAAGTATTATTAGTAGTAGTGATGATAAAACTGTCAAGGTATGGGATGCAAAATCGCCATCACCCAAAATTAATATTACTGGACATAGTGATTTAGTTTATGGATTAGCGGTAAGTCCCGATTCCCGAACTTTAGTGACGGGAAGTTTAGATAAAAGTATTAAGATTTGGAATTTGCCCCAGGGGACTTTAAAAAATACCTTGCAGTGGCATAAATATGGTATAACTTGCGTGGCGATTAGTCCCGATGGTAAGACTTTAGCGAGTGGCAGTTATGATAATACAATTAAAATTTGGGATTTAAAAACAGGGGAGCTGAAAAATACTTTGACAGGACATAATGATTTAGTTTATGCGGTAGTATTTAGCCCCGATGGTAAGACTTTAGTTAGTAGTAGTAGAGATAAGACGATTAAGGTATGGCGATAGATGTATGCTCCGCTCTCTGTTAGAGAATGGAAAATAGGGGAATAGGTGAGATAAAAACACCCTTTCCCTGAATCATCTTTAAACGTTTACCTTTAACCGTTGTAACATTGCTGTCCTAGCTTGATTTTCTAGGGTATCATCAAGGGGAGTTAGACTAATTGGTTGTTGATACTTGCGACGTAGGGCAGTTTGAATTAACCAATCAGCAACGTGAGGATTTTTTGGTAATAAGGGTCCATGGGAATAGGTAGCGATCGCGTTCTGGTAAAATGCTCCTTCTGTACCATCTTCACCATTATTGCCTAACCCGTAGACAACTTTGCCTAAAGCTTCCACCTTACCTAATCTTGTTCTCCCTCCATGGTTTTCAAACCCCACTAAATAGGGTTTAGTTCCCATCATTGCTTGCAAATCTTCTGCTAATCGGGAAGCAGTCACTTCAATCACCAAATTACCGATACAACGACGCACATTTTCCCCTGGGTGTACCGACACCAAATCTAAAATACCTAAACCTTCAATTCTTTGTCCCATCCCTGGCTCATAATAATGTCCCAGTAATTGGGGAGAACCGCAAGTAAACACACCGGGAGTACCATTTTCTATCATCTCACCCATGGCATCCGCCTTTGCACCCTGCAAATCACGCATGACAATTTCCTGTTGACGATCCTGCGCTCCACCACCGACAATCACATCCACAGACTTGATATCATCCGGGGTAGAATTTTGGTCTAGGGGTAAGACTTTCACCTTATATCCTCGCCATTCGCTACGACGCTGAATCGTGATTACATTACCGCGATCGCCATAGGTACTCATTAAGGTGGGATACAACCAACCAATTGTTAATTCTAATTCTGTATTTTCCATAGTATTTGAGGAATGGGTAGGGAGTAAGGAGTAGGGAGTAGGGAGTAGGGAGTAGGGAGGAAACAGGGAATAAAAACTCTTAATTCATCACCTGTCACCTGTCACCTGTCACCCGTCACCTGTTAACAGTTAACCAACTTTAGGGGTTTAAATCCCCGTCACAAAACGTAATTACGAATTACGAATTACGAATTACGAATTACGAATTACGAATTACGAATTACGAATTACGAATTATTTTAACTGTCACCGAATCTTTCTACCTGTCAGGATTTCTCGTACATCTAACATGGCTGTATAGGTAGGTAGAATATACAGAGTTTGATTATCCGGTGTTTTTTCCACAGCAATGCGAATTGCTTTCCCTAAATCTGCTTCCACAATTAAATTCATCTTATTGGTGAGATGACGATCGCTATAACGCAGACGTAAAGCCATATCATAAACGCGATCGCCACTGACAACCAAGGTTCCCCCCTGAGTGCCGAATTTTTCCACTAACTTCTCCGTATCCACATCCCAAATCCAAGAGACATCCTCACCATCTTGAGTGCGATCGTTTAATACCAACAAAGCAGTTTGATCATCACTTTCCGTCACTACCCGAATCGTCTCATTTGTTCCCACGGGATTCTTCGACAGTAAAATTCGCACCCGTTTCCCGTCAATTTTCAACTCTTCTGCACGTCCAAAAGCTGGCTGAAAATTAGGAATCGTCCTTTGAATAGTCTCCCTCTCAATCCCCAACTCCAATGCCGCAGTCACAGCTGCCAGAGTATTATACTTGTTATACAAACCAATTAAAACCTGTTCCCACTCCCCACTCTGCAAAGCAGGTTGACTCTTTTTAAACCCGCAACTCGGACAAGCAAAATCACCCAAATGGGATAAATACACACCCTCATAGTCTAGAGGATGCCCGCAACTAGGGCAATAAATTGAGTCTACCGCGTGGGGAATCGCTTCCAGATACCTTTGGGGTTCACTCAAACCGAAAAATACCACCCTTTGCGATAACTGCTGACCAAGGTAAGATAGGGTGGGGTCATCAGCATTGGGAATCACCACCGTCTCTTGAGGTAAGGTAGCAATTACCTTTGTCCAACGTTTGCTGATACTATCCACTTCCCCATAGCGATCTAACTGATCGCGAAACAGATTCAAACAGAGAATGATTTGTGGCTGAATCGGAGCTAAAACCTTCGGTATGATATTCTCATCCACCTCCAGAATGCTGTAATCCACATCCAAGTTGCCTAGTACATCAGTACTTTCTAAAAGAGCAGTCACCAAACCGTTTTCTAAGTTAGCTCCCGTTGCATTGTGAGCAACACGATAACCTTGATTTTCTAAAATTGTCCGTAATAGCAAAGCAGTGGTAGTTTTACCATTGGTTCCCGCGATTAAAATTACCCCATTTTTCGGTTGCTGACTCAATAATTGCAGCATTCGGGGTTCTATACGTCGCGCGATCGCACCAGGTAAGACACTCGCAGCTCCCAAACGTAGCGATCGCACCATAAAAGTCACACCCTTGGCGATCGCAACCGCTAAACCCAGTTTAAATCTATCTTTTAATGTAATTTGCTTACTCACACCCATAGCCTAATATTTTCAATAGTTAATGGTCAATGGTGAATGGTCAATAGTCAATAGTCAAGAGATTGGATAATGGGTAATAGCTAAATACCTCTGCTCTCCTTTTCCCTTCCCTCTTCCCCCGACTCCCCTCAAGCGCTATCTTAAAAATTGGTGGCAGGGGTAATTCTTTATCCACCTTACTTGGCTGAAGTCAGCACAAACTCAGGAAAATTTCAACTCAAAGGTTCCGGTAAATGAATGCCGTAAAGTCGCAAATCTTACATTGTTTTGCCCAGTGGCAACGTATTATTTCTGTACTCCTGCTCTTATTTTGTCTACTCTTCACTACTACCCAACCAGCGTCGGCAGGTATTAAAGATGACAGATTTGATGGGAATATTTTCGTCGTTTATGCTGGCAATGGTTCCCTAGTACCACCCAGAGCAACCCTAAAAAAAGCACTCAGCGAACATAAGCCTGTATTTTTAGCCTTTTACGTCGATGACAGCAGCGATTGTAAACAATATGCCCTGATTATTTCCCAAGTTCAAGCCTTTTATGGTAGCCCTGTGGAAATTATCCCCATGAATGTTGATACCATTCCACCCAAAACCAAATACGAACCCACAGAACCAGGTTATTACTATTCTGGTGGAGTTCCACAAGTTGTGCTGTTTAACCAAGATGGGAAGGTAGTGTTAAATAAAAAAGGTCAAGTTCCCTTTGAAGAGATTGATGATAAATTCCGAGAAGTGTTAGATTTAGTACCACGTTCTGAATCTGTCGAATTAAAACGTCGCTCTTTCAATGAATTTAATAGTGAGTTAACACAGTAAAATATTGGGCAGGCATGATAGTGTCTGCCTATTTTTATTAGCCTTTTGGTGATGTGAGATACTGCAAATTTTCCGAAAATTGGGAATAATAATTTCAGAAATTAATATAACTGGGCTAGTAAAATTGTCTTCATTCCTAGCTACAACATATTATATATAAATTTCATCTTAGAGTTAAAATTTCCCATCCTCTATCTAAAATCAAAGAGTATTGTGATGACCAAAATTTACAGTACTGAAGAGCTAATCGCCATTTTACAATCCGAGCGCCAAGCTTGTTTAAAGGGAGAACGACTAAAATTAGATATACAAGTTTCTGGCGATCCCGTTATCGATCAGTTAATGAGAACTGAGGGATTACAGAAATTTACTGCCTATCAAGACTTTAAAGCTGCAATTCACGAATATCAACGTCAAAACAAAGTTTCTGGCATCGTTTGGCGTAGCATCTCTTTGAAAGGGGAAACATTAGCATATCCAGAAGTTGATGCACAATTAATCGCACTACCCAGTGATATTGAAATATTACAAACTGCCAAAAAATCTATTTTAGAATTTTGGTATCAAGTCAGTGAAGGGATGGATTTATATTTAAGTATCAGTCATGGTAAGCTATATCAGAGAATTTTAGCCGCAGATGTTTTCCGCATAATTCATCGTACAGAATGGGCAAATATTAATGGCTTAGAAAAACCCAATTTTTTAGAAATAATTTTACAGTTAGGTTGGGGAAAACCAGAAGAAGCTTCCTATAAACGCGGTTTCCCCGATTCCGGTAGTGAATATATCCATGCCGTGATTCCAGGAAAGCAACCCATAGCTTAATTATTGATTAGCTACGCAATTTGTTGTTGTGTAATTTCTGCTTTTAATAACCAATCTTCAATAGTATTTTGCCACTCTCTATAGTCTGTTTAATTTTTCTTAACAAGAATCAAAAGTTCTGGTTGTAATTGATAGATTCTGATATTTATAGAAGCTCTACCAAAAATTTTTGTCCTAACTTCATAGCTTCATCATTTTCTTCGACATCAGAGTTGAAAAATTTACATTTATTTAAATAAGATTTCATACTTTTTAGCCAGAATCATCTCGTTGATCTAGTATGATTTCCCCATCCTAATTATTAGGATATTCAGGATAATGCCTGGAAAATCTCATCTTTAAGTAGCGACATAAAATTAAATTCACTCGTCAAGTGAGGAAACAGGGAACAAAAAAATAACTTATGTCATTAATTCTGTTCAAGTACTTCACATTTGTTTTTTAAATTATTTTACTAAATCATATAACAAGCATCCATGAGTAAAGCTAATGATAAAGAAATGTTGGTGCAACAGTCTTGGCAGCGTGAGCGACAGATAATAGCGCGTTTATCCTCTTTGAACTATCGTACTGGTGAGATAGGTAGTTATTTACATAATATTGCCTGTGGAGTCAGTGAACTAATTGCAGTTGATTGGACAGTTGTTACCTTTTGCCAAAAAGGATTTGAGACGATTCTCGCCAGTAGTTTGGAAATGCCTGAAGATACACCTCGCGTTTATGCACTCCATGGTAGATTGATTGCTACGGTTGTGCAAATTGGGCGCACATTAGCTGTTGAGGATGCTGTGGTGAATCCAAAATATGGTAAACCTGCGGCAGGTTATCGCGCATATTTAGGTATACCTTTACAAACAACTGAAGGTCAAGTTTTCGGTACTGTTTGCTCTTTTCATCGCCAAGCTAGAGAATTTACAAAAGAAGAAATTCAAATTGTGGAATTGTTTGCTGAGCGGGCTGCTACTGCCATCGATCATTACCATCTTTACCGGCAACAGTGCCAATTTAATCATATTCTGGAGACTGAGGTAGAAAAACGTACCGCAGAACTACAAGCAGCCCAAGCCAAGCTTTTAGAACAAGAACGACTGGTAGCTATTGGTGAATTCGCGGCGATAATTGTGCATGAAATTCGCAATCCACTAACAACAATGATGATGGGATTGAAATATTTTAAGAAAACCGTTCTGACAGAAGCAGATCAAGAGCGATTATCCCTGGCACTGAGTGAGGCTAGTCGGCTAGAAAATCTGCTGAGTGAAATTTTGCTTTATGCCAAACCCCAGGTATTACAACTATGTGAATTGGATGTGAATGAATTTATTTGTGAATTATTGATGCCCATACGCGAGATGCCAGAAGCACTCTCACGGCGAATCGAATTTATCCCAGCCTTACCTACAGTCAAAATCTTAGGAGATAAAGATAAGCTCAAACAAGTGTTTATTAATATTGTTCGTAATGCTTGTGAGGCAGTCTCACCAGGAGATGTGATTAGATGGGAAGTGGATAGTTCGTCTCCTGATCAAATCTGCATTCATGTTTGTAATGGTGGTGAGCCAATTCCGGCAGAGGTTTTGTCAAAGCTAACGCAGCCATTCTTTTCCACAAAACCAAGCGGTACGGGGTTGGGGCTTGCGATTACCAAACGTATTGTTGATGCCCATGGTGGAGAATTATCCATTGAGTCTGACACTGTGACAGGTACTAAAGTCAGCGTTAAATTACCATATGGCGATAATGTTAAACTCTGAAGTGATGCTCTATCACCCTGAAAGTACTATGGTTTTGCACCCGCGAAGACTGGGAACGTTGATGATTCTGCACCAAAACCAAAGCCGCGATCGCCAGTAAAAAATAACCAAAACTTTTCTGAAGTCTATTAGCTGGTACAAATTCAGCCAAATACGCACCGAAAATTGTCCCCCCACTCGCAGCCACTATGAAGGATAACATCAAATTCCAATTTAAAGCGACGTGCCCCAAATAGCCCAAAAATCCCGCAACCGAATTAAAGGCAATAATTAATAAGGAGGTACCGATCGCCTGTTTCATGGGTACATTTCCTAACAGTACCAAAGCCGGAACAATGGCAAATCCACCACCAACACCAACTAACCCAGTTAGCACCCCAACCGCTAAACCTTCAGTCATTAACCACAACCAGCAATACTTGCACACAGGAGAGGGATAAAATGCCAGTTGATCATCTGCTGCCACAGGTTGAGAACTACGGTGAATCATAAACACAGCAGCTACCAACATCATGATTGCAAATAGCATCATTTGAAAGGTTTCCGTAACTACTGGCAGGGTAGCAATTTTTGCCCCCACAAATGCCCCCACCATCGTTGCAGAACCGAAGATAAGTGCTGTCTTAAAATTTACATTATTGGCTCGCCAGTAAGGAATTACCCCCAACAAGCTGACAGTGCCGACAATTACCAAAGTCATGGCGATCGCAGATTTTGCAGGTATACCCATGACGTAAACTAGAATTGGTAGCGCTAATACTGAACCCCCACCACCAATTAAACCCAAACTCACCCCAATACAAGCAGCTAGTAAATGCCCGATAATCCAAGTCATACCAATTCTCCAAAATCAAGCAACATCTGCAAGCCTTGAAAGCCACATGGCATCTAATTTTCTTAATTACGTTAGCGTTAGCTCTCTCGCAGGGAGCATTGCGAATTACGAATTACGAATTACGAATTACGAATTACGAATTGGTATCATGCCCGACTCCGTTGATTATAAGGAAGTTTCGCTAGTAGTATTCCTAACGCACAGGTATCTGTAATTCCCGCAAACATTAAGCCTGCACCCACGAAACCACTGAGAAGCAGGAACCAGGGGGAAACAAACGCTCCTAATAATGTGCCTGCTAACACCAAGGAGCCAGCAACAATTTGCACCTGCCGCATTAAACTCATGGGAGCATTTTGATTAATTTTGGTGGGATAACCCGCTTGTTTCCAAGCACCCATACCCCCTTCTAGGTGGGTTACTTTGGTAAACCCCGTATCAAATAGCTTTTGAGCAGCCATTGTCGAGCGATTCCCGGAACGACAGTAGAGAATTACTTGGGTGTCCTCATCTTGGGGAACTTTGCGGGGATCGAATTGGGAAAGGGAAACTAATCCAGCTCCGGGAATATGTTCTCCTGCATACTCACCAGGTTCGCGGACATCAATGAGTGTGACATTTTGCTCCTCCAGTAATTTTTTCAGAGTTTGAGGGTTAACAGTTTGTAATTTGTTGATGTTGGAAGTAGTCATAGATGTTTATATTGAGGATTTTTAAACGCAGAGATAGGTAGAGTTTTTGTATGTCAAGCAGTAACATTGCCGCAACGCTGGTTAGCGGGTACTGCTTCCATAATTTTTTTCGGATTAGGTAAATTGAGATTTGCCATTAATTGGATAAATTGATCACGGTTATTTCCCACAAATCGGGGATTCCACTGTTTTTCTTCCCCAATGGTGGAAACCGTTTGACCGCGATAATCATGACCGGGATAAACTAAGGTTGGGTCAGGTAATGTAAACAAGCGTTGGGTAATGGCATCATACATCATCCCTGCATTCCCACTCTGGAAATCAGTGCGCCCACAACCACGAATTAACAACGAATCCCCAGTCAGTAGGTAAGTACCGTTAACCAAATAGGCATTATGACTATCAGTATGACCGGGAGTGGCGATCGCTTTTACCTTCACACTCCCCATTTCTAATATTTCCCCATCCTTCATCACACTGTCTGCACATACAGCTTGAGCATTCTCCGGTACAATTCCCCAACAGCCTGTAGCTTCCCGTAGTTTCGCAGTTCCAGTAATGTGATCGGCGTGGATGTGGGTTTCTAAGCAGTATTTCAGAGTTAATCCTAGTTCTTTGAGTAATTGGCGATCGCGCTCCACCTGTTCTAATACTGGATCAACCAAAATCGTAGTTTTAGCTTCTAAATCGGCAATTAAATAAGTATATGTACTGCTTCCTGGGTCAAAAAGTTGGCGGAATAACATAATGTTAACTCCTGAGACATTTTTGCTTGTTTAATAATATTACTATATGGTAATTTAGTGTAAAAATCTAGTACCTTCACTATGAGGATTATGAGTTGTGGTGATAGTGGAAGGAGCGATCGCCTACCTGAGGTAGTTATTTGGCGCGATCGCATGATTCATAAACCAATAGACTTCTTGCACAATAGCAACACAATCTGATATCGGAATGAGGATAGCGATCGCGTTTTGGTTTTGGGATGGCGATGTCTCCTAAGAGTTAGTGTTACATATTGTGAAAAGCCCCATTAATAAAGCAATTGGTGCAATCAGTAATAACCACATCGTACTTCCTAATCCATAATATTGAGCCAATAAACCCAACCCCAAGGGTATCAAACCACCTACCAAACCAAACAAGTTACTCAAGGTAAGTACCGTACCACTTTTTCCTGGCATTGCTGTATATAACTGTCCTTTGAGAATCGAGTACCAACCCGCATTAAACAAACCCAACAAACCAAGAATAGATAACTTAATATTGATACTGGGTACAAGTAAAAAAGCTGGATAAGCCAACAAAACAACCATCGCGCTTAATTTTAAATAAGTGATTCCCCGCACCCTTTCTAGTAAAGGAACGAGTAAAAAATCTCCCAGCAAACCAAATCCCAACCAAATAGTAATAGCCAAACTCCCTTGGGTATTACTTGCACCGACTACATCAACAAAATACAGCGCCACAAAGCCACGCAATACATCCAACATCAAATCGGAGAATTGCAACAAAGTCAACCACAGCAAAACTTCACGACGTTTTAAAGCTTTCATTGCATTACCAATTCCCTCTCCCAAACCTGCTACTGGTTCATCAATTTGGGAAGGTGTATTTGGAATTGTTTGGCGATATTGCCATAGCACTACCAACGACAACATCGTCAGTATGGCTAAGATAAAAAACGCACTCCGCCAACTGTTGGTTAATCCCAATGCGAATGCAAATATTAAAGGACCAACCACATTTCCCACGGAACCAGCTAAAGCCCAACGTGCCATATTTTGCTCGTGACGCTTCGGCTCGATTTCCATCAAGGTAGCTTGGGAAAGACTAACAAAAGCACCTGATGCTGGATTGAACAAGACAAGGGCTGTTAATAATAAGGAAAAGCTATGGCTGAGGGAAATTAAGGATAAAGCAGTTGCAAAAGCGACACCTCCCCCTAAAATCAATTGTCGTCTTTGACCTATATCTGCCCAAATTCCCAGTATTGGCTCGATGATGCTGCCGATAGTGTTGGGTATGGTTAGCAACATCCCAATTTGGGTGTAATCCAGATGTAAATCGCTGCGAATTAAGGGTAAGGCAGGACTATAAACCCCATCAACTAGTTCATCTAAGAACTCGATAATGAGGAAGATTATGGTCAATAAAAATACTTTACTTGCAGCTTTGTTTTTACCGCGCAATGACATTGTGTATTCTCCTATTTCCAACATTTAGTAACCAACGCACTGATCAAAATCGTTGGTTTGTTGGTGGAGGAATCCACGTCGTAGCGCTATTTGCAGTTTTCCTGACAGAACAAAACTGTACTTTTAACCGCAATCGATGTTGCGATGTTTTTCTAAGGGCTTACCAGGGTGGGTATTTCATAGATTTTGGAGTGAGAAGAGAACTTATAAACTAGCTGTATTATATTGTAGTATAAAAAATGGTTCACGCATCAAACAGCGATCGCAGATGGAGCTTGAAATAAACTAGTGATACCAGCTTGAAAAAATAATGCGACACATAGGCATTCCTAACCCCTTCCTATATCTGGCTTTCTTAGGTTTGAAGTTTGAATTTTGAATTGGTAAGACATCATGGAAAACTTCTTCTTTGTCGCCAATTTAAACTTGTGCGCGAATTTGGCAACGCACACTCATCAACAGCTTACCCAGTTCATTGCGCCCCACCCATTTGCCATTTTCGAGTACCGCGCCCCAAAATTTGTCCCCCCAAGTATTACCTTCAATTAATTCCCAATCACCAGTACTCAAAAGCATCTCTTGCAGCATTTCATCCTGGCTAAACTTCTGTACCAACAAACCGCGCATAATTTCAATCTTCACCTTCTCCCAATCATCTCGAAGTGTCACCTTGCGTCCAATACGCTTGGCTTTGACTGGTGTTGCAGCCAAACATACCATTTCTCGCTCATTAGGGTTAGTTGTTTTGGCAGCTTGAAAAGCATGTTCAACGCTGGGAAATTCAATATCTTCAAATATAATCTTGCAATACCAAAAATTGCTGAGAAAGGCATAATTTCCACTAAACCTATTAATGTGCATTAAATAAATCTCCTGATTGGCTGTTGAGGTTGAGGAATTTTGATGCCCCTAACATTTTGTACTTCCCGAATCCTTCTGAACCAAGCTTCACATTCTGGTTTTGTACGCACACCACAAATTCTATTATTAGGAGTAATGATGCGATCACGCTAGTGATAACAGTACCAACTAACACAAGTAAGAGATGGCTAGCAATACTAAAATATGAGAATTTCATACTTGATTTCTTGAAACTAAATGAACATAAATACTGCAATCAATATTTGACAAATGCTTTACTAGAGAGCAGGTCTAGTAGAAGTGCTTGACCTAAAATGCAAGATATTGGTGTTGTTAAAATTGAGGATTTTAGTGTTCTGTTTTATGCGATCGCTAAAAATACGACCCAAATATTTTACCCAAAATAGGCATTTCAACCTAATACACATACCTCTATTTTTGTCAACATATATTAGTGGACCGGCTCTCTAGTTGCACCACTACCTTGTGAAGAACTAATCTGGAGGAGTAATAGGGCTAATCAAAAATGTCCAAGAATCAAAGCCCTGTGACGCAGTGCGAGAATTACCAGTTAACACGAAAGTGCTACCTTGATGACCCGGATAACAAGCTAAATCGCTAAGATTTATATTGCCGTTTCCCCAAGCATTGAGGACTAATCGGACACGCCCATCACGATAAACTTTTAAAGTTGTCAAATCAGACTTTCCATCATTCCGTCCAGGGAAAACATCCTGGAATTTTCCTAGAAAATAACTTCTATCAGCCTCAGGTCGAATTATAAAACCTTCTTTTCCACTTGCAGCAGTTGTTGATACACCATCTCTTGTAAAATAATTTTCTGCCATTCCAAAGGAAGAAAAACCACCGTTAGTGCGGGCTGTTATTCTTGTCGCTTTGACATTAAACCATGTGCCACTAGGAAATCTTTCAAACATTCCCCGAATATAGCTGGTACAACTAGTAGGTGTTTCGGCAGAAGTGGAAATAGGAAAAGATATCGGAGTTGCTGTTGCAGCTACAATTAAACCCAAAATCAGGTTTTGAAATTTAAAATGCTTATTCATGAATATTTCCTCATATTTAATTATTTGCAATTACAAGACTAATACTGGATAAACTGGCAATTGAAAACATTGAAAATTGCTTCAAAATATGACTCAATCATTGGATAATTGAGCCATACCGATTAAAAATCATCTCTGACGATTTAACACAATTTGGCGAGTCTCTCCAGTAAATCTTTGGACAAAGCGACTTCTACGCCTATCGTTAACGGAGTTATAGATGTTTCTACCACCTAAGGATATGGAAATCCTTTGTAAATCCCAATTATCATAGTTATCAAAAGGCTCACCAGAGCGAGGAGAACCATCGTGACGAATGGTAATACTGCGGATTTGAGCTAAGGAAACCGTTCTGCTAAAAGTGGCTGTTTTGCGAACAACGCTGTTTTGACCAAAACCACCGCCAAGACTAAATTCAGGAGTACTTGTTCCGTCTACTAAGTTGAGACTAATGAATGCATTGTTGCCACCTCGTAAATCGTCAGATCCTGTAGTCATCCGAACCACAATATTTGTATCTGCTAGTGCAGAAGTACTTGATAGTACACCAACTGTAAAAATGCTTAAAGCAACTGCACTCAAGCGAGATAGTGCATAGATTGGACGAATCATAATGATTATTTCTCTCTGATGTTTGATTTATTTTGTGAACAACTAGTGTTTTCTCTCACATTTAAGAACAAATGAGAAAAACACATTATTCCGAAATTTCATGAAAATTTTTGGTAGTTAAGACGCAACAGTTATCGCAGCCTTTCTATCCAGGATTTTGAGGCATAAGTTCCCTAGGTGCATTAAACCCAACCGCTAAACATATATATATCCAGTTCGTCAAACGACTTCTAGTTGTATCAGTAAAAATACTTATGAAACCAGGAACATCTCACACCCTAGATTAGTCCGGAGAACTAATCTGCAATCATCTCCACCTCCAACATTCATTCATGCGAGGAAAATATGCTTATGCAGTCTAAATCAATAGCAGAACCAATTACCCATATACAAATCGACGCAGCACACCAAGAACTAATCGCCAAAATTGCTCGCAAGTATTGTTATGCAAATTGGGAAGATGCAGCCCAAACGGCGATGATGAAAGTCTATGAAGCTGTAAAAGCCGGAAAATTCCACCAGGGAGGGATAGCAGAATTTCAACGTTGGGCTACAGTGGTTGCTAGGTATGAGATTCTCAATTTTGTGAAAAAAGAATCTTTGCGATCGCACCAAAGTCTAGATGCGACAATTACTGGTACTGATGTATCTTTAGTTGATACGATCGCCGATGAGTTTAACCTTCTAGAAGCAGTAGCGCGTGCAGATTTAGTTATAAAAGCCAAACAAGCAATTATTGAACTCGATTCCCTTTATCCACCACGCGGTTATCTGAAACTGTGGCAACTTATGGTTGCTGGTACAACCCAAACCCAACAAGCATCTGCGTTGGGAGTCAGTCAAGGGGAAGTTTCTAAGCGTTGGAAGGAATTAGTCGGACGTGTGGCGATCGCATTAGGATTGCTGGAACCCGAAGCCATTAAACGTGAACAACAAAATATTAAACTCAAAGATACTCGCAGGCGTTCACAAGCCCAATGGTAATTTTTTCAAATAAACCGACGATTTTGTCAAGTCTTTAAAAAGTTTATTATCTATCGGCATAGGATAATCAATTCATTTGTTAATACTATTAGCCATCTTTCAAAATTGGGAAATACTAACCTATGCGTACAAGCTGTGAGAAATCCAAATCAGGGAATATGCGAAAACCTTTACTATCACCACAACCTGGAGAAATCTGGCAGTTAAACCGTCATCTCAGATTTTCTGAAGATTTTTCTCTCAATCAAGATAATCAACTTTTCTCAATTGAGGCTAAAAGTTTTTTAGCAGGTGACACTCCACCCCGTTATGTGATGATTGTCACGGAGCCAGAGGTAGATATTATTTCTGTAATGATATTGTCTACGGAAACCGATTTTATTTCCGATGCTGATGTCGTTATTCCTACCCATATTACAGGTTTAGAGCAGGATTTACTGGCTGAAACTTGGCACGTACAACCAATGCTTGTTTGTAATTTATTCCAGTCAAGTGGGAAGAGGTTATCACGAGATATTTATGACCTATTGCTAAATGTCGGAGACTACTATCATGGTTTAGTCAATCAACAGCCAGAAAATCATGATATTGAAGATTTAGGGTTAAAGGTAGGAAATAAAAAGGCTGTAGATGTGGCAAAAAATGCCCTCTTTCACCAAAGAGAAATAGCTTGGAGTGATATTTTAACAATACCAGTCACGGCTCGGAATAGATACATTAAAAGTACAAATTTTACAGAGAGAATCCTTAGTAATTCATTGCAAATAGAGCAGGAATTAATAGCGTCTGAGTTTAATCAGAATAGAATTATAAAATCACTATCTAACTCTTTGAATCAAACACAAATTATTCTCAGTCACTGGTGGCAAAATATTTTTGAACCCGAATGGCAAGCTCTTTCCACATTCCCAAACTTAGCTATAGCAACCCGCAGTCATGGTGAATCACAAAATATCCCACAAAATATCCTGGAACTAATTCAACAATTATCGGTTGAAAATAACGAGATTCAGCGACAAAGTACAGCCAGAAAGTTAGGAGAAATTGCCATTGGTAGTAGTGATGCAGTTCAAGCTTTAGTTAATTTATTACGCAGCACATCTGATGATGAAACCCTGTGGATAGCTGTAGAAAGTTTACGAAAAATTGACCCAGACAATCCTGCTGCTGGTATCAGAAGAGTGAAACTTATCGATTTAGGGATGGAAATTGCAGGGAAAGCAGTTGCTTTATCTGTGGCATTATTACAAAAATTGCAAGGAGATGTAAGCGTACTATTGCAAGTTTACCCCACAGGTAAGGATGATTATGTACCAGCAGATTTAAAGCTACTATTAATCGATGATTCTGGAAATATATTGCGGGAAATTACAGCTAGAAGAGCAGATGTTTATCTGCAACTCAAATTTAGTTGTGAAGTGGGAGAAAGATTTAGCGTGCAAGTCGCTTTAGGTGATACTAATTTTTGCGAAGATTTTGTAGTTTAATCGAGCTTCAATTATGAATGATAAATTAAAAAAATAACCTGAAATATGATTATGTGAAATTATGGCATTAGCAAAGAATAATAATTTTTCCGGTCGAAATCTCCAGGGTTGTGATTTTAGAAGAAAAAATCTTACTGGTGCAGATTTTCGCAACGCTGATATTCGTGGTGCTAATTTTACTCATGCAATTTTAGAAAATGCTAACTTTGAGAATGCAAAAGCCGGAATTCAACCTAAAAATATCATACTATACCTAATTGGAATGTTGATATTGTTTGGGGTAAGTGGTGGTGCATCAGCTTTGGCTAGTGTCAATCTGACAACATTATTTTATCGTGATTATATTCAGCAATTTACTATCGTTCCCGGCATTGTTAGCTTATTTGCCATTATCCTATTTTTTGGGATTATGGTGCGACGGGGGTTTGGAGGAGATTTAGCGATCGCAACTGGAATACTGACTGGATTAGTAGCTGCAATCCTGTGGGGTTATCTGTGGTTAGTATTTGGTTTGTCGGGTATTGGGATCGCAAGTCAAACTGGTTGGAGTCTTTTAGGTGCTGCTGCTTGGGAGTTTGTTGGTTTCACCCTTGGTACAGTCATATTTGTGGCTGCTAAATTGCTGTTTCGGTCAAATAGTTACATTCTCTGGATTGGGTGGATTATTGGTGCTATTTTAAGTAGTAATGGTTCTCGCTTATTAAAACACACATCTATTAATTGGTATAATTTTTGGTTGCCAAATTTAATTGCAATTGTATGTTTTGCCTTTATATGTGGTTACATTAGTTGGCAAGTAACAGCTAGCAATGCCAAATTTCTTTATATCTATAAACTAGCTATAAATTTTTGTGCAATTGGTGGTACTAGCTTTAGAAAAGCAAATCTCACGGGTACTAATTTTACTCATGCCACACTCACAAGTACAGATTTCAGTAATGCCAAGTTAACCCATACAAACTTTTATTTAGCAAATAGAATTCACCAGACTAAAGCTGAAAATACCATTTTAACTAATCATCGAGTCCGTGAATTAATTATCACTCATAATGGAGTCAATCAATCCTATCAAGGGTGTGATTTACAGGGAGCATATTTAGTATTTGCGAATTTACAAAAGGCTGATTTCACAGAAGCAGATGTGAGCTTTGCAAATTTCACAGGAGCGAACTTAGCATTTGCTAACTTGACAAAAACTCAAGCATTAAATACCAATTTTCAGCAAGCAAATTTAACCGCAGCTTGTTTGGAAGCCTGGAATATTGATAGTACAACCCAATTAGATGAAGTGATTTGTGAATATGTTTATTTATCAAATCATCAACAAGAACGTCGTCCTAGTAGTGGAAATTTTGCACCAGGAGATTTTACAAAACTATTTCAAGTGGCGATAAATACCGTCGATTTGATTTTCCGAAATGGTCTAGATTTACAGGCTTTATCTACAGCGTTAGCAAATGTTAAATTGGATAATCAAGGTATTCCTTTAGCAATTAAAAGTATTGAGAATAAAGGTGAAGGCGTTGTTTTAGTCCGGGTGGATGTACCAGAATCAACAAACAAAGAAAAAATCCACGCTGATTTTTACGAACATTATCAATTTGCACTGCAAAAAATAGAAGCAAGACATCAAGCAGAATTAAAAAGCAAAGACGAACAAATTACCCTATATCGCCAAAATCAAGCAGAATTAAAAGAATTAATGCAAATGATAGCTCCGATTGTTGAAAAAACTAAAAAACAATCAATATTGGGTAAGTTAGTAGTTTTAAAATTAGGTCAAGGTAATTTAAATACAGGATTCTCCGTGACACTGCAAATTAGTTCAGAAGGAGAGCATCCCTATTTTGAATCCAATGGGCAATTACCACCTGCCCCCGAATTAGCTGTAGCATATACTCAATGGCAAATATCCTATCGTCACAGTTTACAGGGAAACTTACGCATCACATTTCCACAAACACAGGTTACCAATATTAGTAAAAGGGATTTATTTCCAGAATGCGATCGCCTATCTTTTCAATTACACAAACAAGTCAATTTATGGCTAAATTCCCCACAATTTCGCCCACTCAAGGAACAACTATTAGAAAAATTAAACACTGAGGAATCGATTCGCATCCTCTTACAAACAGAAGACAATCAACTCCGACGCATACCCTTGCATCTGTGGGATTTTTTTGAACGCTACCCTCAAGCAGAAATGGCACTTTCCTCAAATAATTATGAAAGAAAATCAAAATCTCAACCTCCAAAATCTCATGTAAAAATATTAGCTATCTTAGGAGACAGTACTGGCATAAATATACAAAAAGATAGAGTCTTACTTGAACAATTACCAAACGCAGAGGTCACTTTTTTAGTCGAACCACAACGCCAACTACTCAACGATGAACTATGGCTGCAAGAATGGGATATTCTCTTTTTTGCAGGTCACAGTTTTACAAAATCTGAAACAGAAATCGGCTATTTTCATATCAATTCAACCGATAGTTTGACGATTACTGAATTGAAAAACGCACTTGTTAAGGCGATCGCGCAAGGATTGCAGCTAGCTATTTTCAACTCCTGCGACGGTTTGGGATTAGCAACAAACTTAGCAGATTTACATATACCCCAAATGATTGTGATGCGCGAACCAGTACCCGACAAGGTTGCACAGGAGTTTTTAAAGAATTTTCTGACGGAATTTTCTGACGGGAAGCCGTTGTATCAATCAGTACGCGAAGCCAGAATGAAACTGCAAGGTTTAGAAAATGATTTTCCTTGTGCAAGTTGGTTACCAGTAATTTGCCAAAATCCAGCCGAAATTCCCCCTTAGGAATTATTTAAACATGAGTAGTGCAAGCGTCTTGCTTGCTATTTCCCAAACGTGGGCAAGCCAGCTGCCTTAATTATAAGTATTCAACCGGACATGATATGATTTGCCCTACGAGGGAGGGTGAATATCGCCCAAAAGCTTGATAACACGAACTAAAACAACAATAATCCACAAATTATGTAGCCTACACAACGGTGATTGCAACTTTCCCCCGCACTTGTCGCTGTTCCAAATGGTGGATTGCTGCTGGAACTTCGCTCAAAGGATAAACTCGATCGATATAAGGACGAATTTTACCGGCTTCGATCGCCTCTTTTAAAATAATTAAATCCTTTTGGTTGGGTTGACAAGCCAAAAACTTGATTTTGCGTCCACCAATCTTAGAAGTGACAAAATCGAGAAACATAGCTTGAAATATTCGTTTCATCGAACCACCCACTACTACGTAAGTACCTGGATTTTTTAAGAACGGGAAATAGTCAAAAGGTGAATTGTAGGCAGCATTATCGAGTATTAAATCGTAGTAGCGTTGTTTTAATTGAGACTTCATCTGAGTGCGAACGCAAACATAATCCGCACCGATTGATTTCACCATTTCCACTTTACTCTCACTGCATACAGCAGTCACTTCAGCCCCAAAAGCCTTAGCAATCTGGACTGCAAACGACCCCACCCCACCGGAAGCCCCATTGATCAACACCTTGTATCCTCGTTGAATTTGTCCCACATCCCGCAGTCCCTGGAGTGCTGTCAGGGCAGAAACGGGAACGGTTGCAGCCTCCTCAAAGCTGAGATTATTGGGCTTGAGCGCGATCGCTGTTTCGGGAACGCAGACATATTCGGCAAATGCGCCAAAACCAGATTCCGACAAGTCACCAAACACCAAATCCCCCGGTTGAAACTGTGTTACATCCTTACCTACAGCTTCCACTTCCCCGGAGACATCGCAACCCAGGATTTTAGTTTGAGGTTTGCGTAACCCTCCGTAAATGAAGCGAATAAAAAACGGTTGACCCCGCATCAAATGCCAGTCACCAGCATGGACGGCAGCACCACGCACCCTCACCAGTACGGTGTTATCGGATACAAGGGGTCGATGAACTTCCTCCATTTTCAATACATCGGGAGAACCGTATTCATACTGGGCGATCGCTTTCATTTTTGGGACTGTTCGATCGGAACTATTCATAAGACTTAAGAAGATAATTCTAGCTTACACTGTAAGTTTAGCTTACGGCGTAAGTTTGTCAAGTTAAAATAATTGAATGAATTCGGGCTAGAAAAGTTAATTCAAGGGAAAATGGTAAAAACGCGTAATTCAAAATCGATGCCTCCACTGCCTTTGAGTCGGGAGCGGGTATTGCAAGTCGCCCTGCGGATGGCGGATGGGGATGGAGTTGAGGCGCTGTCGATGCGGAAAATTGCCCAGGAGCTAGGTGTGCAGGCAATGTCGCTATACAATCACGTTACCAATAAGGACGATATATTGGATGGCATTGTCGATATGGTGGTGGCTGAAATCGAATTACCTGAACTGAAAATTGATTGGAAAACAGCCATGCGAAAACGGGCAATTTCGGCTCACGGGGTATTATTGCGTCACCCTTGGGCTGCAATAGCGATGATGTCGCGGGTGAATGTAGGAGCGGCGATGTTGCGCTATATCGATGCGACTTTGGGATGTTTGCGAGAAGCTGGTTTTTCCTTCGAGACTGCCGACCATGCTTGGAATGCGATCGATAACCACATTTATGGGTTTACGCTCCAGGAGTTAAATTTTCCTTTCGAGCCTGGGGAGTATGCCCAACAAGCAAAAAACTTTATTTCGTATATTCCACCAGAGAAGTATCCCTATATGAATCGACTTGCTCGTTATGTCATCGAAGGTCGGTATGATGGTTTACATGACTTTGAGTTTGGGTTGGATTTGATTCTCGATGGTTTGGAACGGTTGCGAGAAAGGCAACGGGGCGAGAAATAGAAAGTATCATCAAATCGATTCATTATTTTGCTTTATGGTGGGGAATGGTTGAGCGATGCTTCTCACAATGATTTTGTTTAGCGTGATAGTCGAAGTACGAAGCCTTATACATTACATTGAAGAGATAATTGAATTTCATTATGATGAGTGTTCTGGAGAAGGAAACAAAGGAATTCTTAAAAATATTAGAGAAAGATGAGATAAAGTAGGATAGCTAAATATATATAATGATAACTTTAGAGAAGCAGATGAAAAAATGGATAAGCTAAACTCGATTTTATCCAAAATTAAAAACTTAGCTTTCCCTATTCATCAAAAATCTTCGTGGGAGCATCCATTTTCGGCAGATCGACTTTTTTAGACCAACCATATAATAAAGTTTGTACCACTATGTAATTGCGTTTCTTCCAAAAGTGGATGCTCCCCTTTATTATTCGGTAATCCACACTTTAACTGTTTGGTTATCTTGGAGTTAAACTTTTTCAATTGTGCTAATTTGAAAATAAAAGTTTGTTTTTTCTAAAATGCAAGAATTCTCCAAATTGAACTACCAGCCCAATATGAATTTCGACCACATGGCAGAAAGTATGCGAAAAGGTATGGAGGAAAGAGCGGGCTATGCAAATGTGATGTTCAAGCGTCTCATAGAAGAGATTCAAGAATTTGAGTCTGTACTAAAACCTGATGAGGAAATAGGTGCTTACCTTGCTTCATTTGCAGGAGGTCTATGTTTGCATATCGAATCAATTAAGTATCGAGATCCTTATTACATTGTTTTATCAGGAGCTACCGATCAAGGGCAGAAAGCTCGGCTTGTTCAGCACGTAACACAAACCAGTATTTTATTTGTGCCAGTCAAAGTCACGCTAGAGGAAAACAGAGAAGCAAGACGTTTTGGATTCAACATCTCTGGTAGTGAAGATTAGCTAAAACCTACACGTAAAGGAGAAATTATGCCTGCTTGATTCTCGTGTACAGCGACATCACCAACGGCAGTCAAGTATTTCCACTCCACGCAAGTTCATAAAGAAACGCAAATAATTAACTTTTCTGGTATGAAAATATTAGAAAATTATGATGTTGGGGTGGTTATGAGAAAATAGAGAAGTTACTTATTTTTTGTCCCATGACTACAGCAGACCTATTCCCAACGCTAAAAGGGCTATCGCGTGCGGAAAAATTGAAAGTCATGCAATTTCTGATTGCGGAGCTAGCCCAAGAAGAAGAGCCAACGCTTCAAGCTGGAGCAACATATTCCCTCTGGTCACCTCTCAATTCTCACGAAGCGGCTCACAAACTCAGCCAACTTCTCGAATCGGATCAAAGGGCAAAGAATGCATAATGCCCAGCGATTCAACTTTGTGGAAGGGTTTGATACTCTTAGAAACCCTGGGTGAGGCTTTGCTGGATTTTACAGGGTTAGATGACTTAGTTGCTTGGCTTGCGGAAAATCCTGCCAACTAACCATGCTCGATTGTAAACAGCAGTCAGGTATTTTCTCTCCACGCGATCGCGCAAAGTCCCGTCTACGGAGATAAGCCAGAGGCTTTATCCTTCGCGTATCGCACAGCTAAAACTTCTAACTACAGGCATGAGCAAATATTATCTGAAAATTTTATCAATCGCTTCTATGATCATGATTTTGGGATTTGTAGCGATAAAAATATTTTCCCACAATAGCAATCAAAGTAATCAAAACAATACACTGCAAACAAATACATCAAGCATAGGAAAACGAGACAGCCCGCAACAAGCTAACACACCACTTCCAGCCAGCACAAAAAACCCAAACCAAGTAAATCAGTGGCGATCGCAAATCGCAAACTTACAGCAAGACCTAAAAAAATACCAAAAAAGCGGCGATATCACAAAACAAATCTCCACATTGAACGCGATCGCCATACTTCATAATGACATGGGTGAGTCAACAAACGCGATCGCATACTTACAGCAAGCCCAAACCAAACTCAATACAGCGAATATACCCCCAGGGGAAAAATCCGTGATGGAGTCCGAGTTATTGACTGGATTCGGGACAGTGTATGCAGACACGGGAAATTATTCCCAGGTTTTGGAAGCTACCAGAAAAATCTCCGCCATTCGCAATAATTCCCTGAATCGACTTGGGGATGTTCCAGAAACATCTCAACCAATTCAGTCACCCAAAATTGATCCAAAAGAAGATATTAGGATGCTCTATAGTATCGCAACGATGCAGCAAGAACGTGGCAAAATCCGTGAAGCCCTGGGTACAGCAGAAGCTGCATTGGATATAGCGAAGAAAGCAGGGGATAAGACAGGAGAATCGCAGATAAGTCTTTACATCGATTCTTTACGCCAGCAATTGTAATATTTCTGATTCAGTTGTCTGGCTCTGGGATGGGAGAGATGCATTAGCAGCGAGCCGATTAGTTATACCGATTCAAAAAATGTTTACGACAGATACCCCACCCGCCCTATCGGGCACCCTCCCCGAAATCAGGCTATCCATTAGTCACATCTTTCTTTTCAATCGCGAAATGCCTTGTTCTGTAATCATCTCACAAGGGTGAAGTGTAAGACATACTTGACAAAGTAGTCATTACTATTATCGCTAAAACCGGGCTTTTATTGAGAATGAACAACGAAGGAGTAAGGGTTGTAAAAATGTGAGTGGACACTATCGCAAATGTTGCGATAGATCCGGGTAATGGGTAGGAAATCGGGGAGAGCTGGGGAGGGGTTTTGTCCATGTGTCGTATTGTTTTTTCAAATTGGTATTACATTCCTAATTGCGCAATTTCTCCAACACTTCCTTAGTAAATGGATTTTTGCCCTGCCGCAGAGTCTTCACCCACCCTTGCCGTTGTGCTTTGATTTTTTTATCATCAGTCTGGGTAATAAACGCCTCAAAATCGGGTATAGCGCCTTGGTAATCCCCCGTCAATGCCCTGGCTAACCCCCGACTATCACGAATACTGCCATTATCCGGGGCAAGTTTAACAGCATTTTCACAGGCAAACATCACATCTTTCGCTAATTCATATAAACTGCCTTGCTTACAAAGATTATTCCAGCTATTAGCATCAATTTCTACTTTGGCATCAAGTTTTTGGGCTTGCTGATAAGCTGTAATTGCATTTTTTATGTTTTCTATAGGATGTATCTCTTTAACATCTGAATTAGTATCGGGTTTTGTTTTGTGTCTTAGAATTACAAAAACATTGGCTTCTGACTTTCTTACGTTTACCTGACCATTGACCATCGTCGTCTTTTGAGTGTATTTAACAAGACTAACACCTTCACGAACCCGGTGTTTAGCTTTTTCTTGATTTACTAACTCTTGGGTTTTTTTCTGTGGGTCAAACTTTAATTGAGAATTCCACTTCAAAGCCGTCTTCAAAATAGCAACTGCCTCCTCAACATTACCCGCTTTCGCTACGTCTTCCCCAAGTTTCACCAAAGATGCGACTGCTGCTATCTTTATAGATGTGTTTTGTTGACATACTTCTAATTCTTGCAGTTTTCTGATATTTACTGCCAAATAATCGCTTAACCAATCACAACCTCTTGTTAGCAAATCATCTAATTCCGCCATCTGCCACAACTGGGTAGAAACGATATTGTCACCTGAAGTGGTGAGAATGATTTCGCCACTAGGGCTAAATATGGCACTGTAAACAGCGTCTGTATAGCCTTTAAGTTGATTTAATTCCTCACCAGAGGTATCCCAAAGTCGGGCGCTATTGTCTGAGGAAGTAGTGAGAATGCGTTTGCCATCGGGGCTAAATATGGCGCTGTTGACAGCAGATTTATGCCCTTTAAATTGAGCTAATACCTTGCCGGAAGTATCCCAAAGTCGGGCGGTTTTGTCGCCTGAAGCAGTGAGAATGCGTTTGCCATCGGGGCTAAATATGGCGCTGTTGACAGCAGATTTATGCCCTTTAAATTGAGTTAATACCTGGCCGGAAGTATCCCAAAGCCGGGCGGTTTTGTCCCAAGAAGCACTGAGAATGCGTTTGCCATCGGGACTAAATATGGCGCTGTTGACAGCAGATTTATGCCCTTTAAATTGAGTTAATACCTGGCCGGAAGTATCCCAAAGCCGGGCGGTTTTGTCCCAAGAAGCAGTGAGAATGCGTTTGCCATCGGGGCTAAATATGACGCTGATGACAGAGGATGTATGTCCTTTAAATTGAGCTAATACCTTGCCGGAAGTATCCCAAACCCTGGCAGTGTTGTCAGATGAAGCAGTGAGAATGCGTTTACCATCAGGGCTAAATCTAGCACTGTTGACAGTGGATGTATGTCCTTTAAATTGAGCTAATACCTTTCCAGAAGTATCCCAAACCCGGGCGATTTTGTCGGCTGAAGCAGTGACAATTGCTTTGCCATCGGGGCTAAATATAGTGCTGTTGACAGCGTATGTATGTCCTTTAAGTTCAGTTACCGTCGTAAAGGTATCCCACACTCGGGTGGTTTTGTCTAAGGATGCGGTGACAATGCGTTTGCCATCGGGGCTAAAATTGGCGTTGTTGACAGCAGATGTGTGTCCTGTGAGATGATTGCGCTCGCGGATATCAGACAAAATACGTTTTAAAGCTAGAAGTACTGGATAATTGTCTATATAAGGACGCTTCCCTAGTAGTTTTTTTAAATCTTGTCCAGTTTTCGTTGCTAAGAATAACCCATCTATTTGGGATGTATCAAAAAGTCCTAAAGCACTATTTGCGTCCCGTTCCAGAGTAGTAGCTGTCTCGGCATCATTGATTAATTTTTGGGCATACAAACCAGCCCCTGTTATCCCGACAATTCCCACGGCTAATATACCGAAACCCATACGAGTTGTACGTTTAGCTTTACGTTCCGCATCCGCAATGATTCGTTGTGCTTTTTTCTCCGTTTCCGCTAACGCAAATTGAATCTCTCGCTTGTCCAACTCCTGACTCGCAGCCAAAAACCGATAATCTTCATCACCTAAGCTTTTATCTTTTGCCCAATCCAAAGCATCCTGCAAAGCCTGTCCCCGCAGCAACCGCGATTCATCTGTGCGGTTACTCTCCAACCAAACCGTCAAAGCCTGGGAATAGGGGCGCATTTTCGCCAGTTCTTTCTCCACCCACTCCCCATTAAACACCCCTTGGTAAATGCGGTTATACACCCGTAACTTGCCATCTTCCTTTACCACCAAACCCGTCAACCGCAATTCCATCTGTTCCGAGCTGTTGTCCGTGGGTAATTCTCCCTGTTGTAAAATTTGTTGATATAGCCCCAGTAACCTACCTGCACGCTGTTCGTTGCGGGTAATCCTATCGCGGATAGTTCTGAGGTGTTCCGGTTCATCCTGGGCTTCCCAGTTGTCAATAATCTGGGTTTTGATCACCTCCCCTACCCATCTCGATACATCTTCCTCCCCCTGCTCCCCTTCGACTGCGCTCAGGGCAAGCCTGCTCCCTAAAATCTTACATACCTTTTGGGTCAAAAAAGGCTGTCCCCCCGTCCAAAACAGCACCTCCTTTAACAAAGTTTGGGGGGTAAAATCTCCATTACACAACGTAATTGCGAATTGCGAATTGCGAATTGCGAATTGGTTTAACACCTCTTGGGTATTTTCGACCTTACCCACCAAACCCTGTACTAACGGTGTAGCTGATTCCAACTCAAACCCACAAAGTTGAATCGCCGTCCCCAAATTAAACGGAGTCCGCTTTTTATCACTCATCAAATCCCCAGGAGTCGCCACCCCCAACAGGGCAAAAGTCAAGCGTTGATACTCTGGTTGATCAACCCGTTGGTTATAACAGGCACGAATCGCCGCAAAAAAATCATCTTTAAAATTTAAGCTAAGAATACTGTCAATTTCATCAATAAAAATCACAATCTTCTCAGTAATTTTCACCAACAAAACCGACTCAATAAACTTCCCCAACTTCTGCACCGGGGAGAGCAAGTTATTTTCTTGCCACCAAACCTCTAAATCAAAATCAGTATAAAGTTTAAAAACCCCCACCAAAGTATCAATTACCCCCGCATACCACTCCTCTGGGGTAATATCCACAGTCCCAATCGCCGTAATATCAATCGCCGCACAAGCACAACCCTCAGCCTGTAAACGTTGCATCACCCGCACCCGCAAACTTGACTTCCCCATCTGCCGAGAATTTAACACATAGCAAAAGTCCCCCGCTTTTAATCCTTGATATAAATCTTCATCAGCTGGACGGATGACATAGGTTGGTGCATGAGGAGGAAGACTTCCCCCAACTTGGTATATATCTTGAGATTGGGTCATACCCCGTTTTGGATTTTGGATTATTTTGATACAGGCAAAGGTTTTTTCGGTATTTAATTTTGACTGTTGACTGTTGACTTTTAATTTAAGCGATCGCCAAAATACTGTCGATACAAATTACACAAAGGCATCACCTCATTTCCCCGTAGTTTAACTAACCCCATACTCCGCAGTTTAAAAGCCGCAGTTGTACCCACATCCACGGGTTTATATGTCCCCACTACCCGTTTAAAAGCTGCCAATAATTCCTCATCTTCCTGCAAATTTAGCAGATGACGGCGCAAATGGTCGCTGTAGGGACCTTCCTCTGTGGGAGCAATTTCTATCAGTCTTTCCAGAGTGATTCTACCACGGGCTATTTGATACAAAGCCATCCTCAGTAAGTATGGATGTCCATCGACTAAATTGATTAACTGCTCCACCTGGGAATCAGTAAAATTTAAACCATGTCGCTGAATCAAATCTTGTACCTGTTCCCGGTTCAAATCAGGTAACTCAATTGGTACACCCACATTAAAGGGAGATTGATTAATGTTGAGGGGAATATAAACTTCCTTAGAATGGACAATTATCAAAGCCAGTTTTTGCCACTCTACTTCATTTTTTGCCCGTTCGTGCCAAGCTCGCAATAACCCAAAAAAGTCAGATGCAATTTCTGGATGTTTAAATACTTGATCGACTTCATCCAAACCCAAGGCGATCGGACTATTAATCTCTGCAAATAAGTATCTCTCGAAGTACCTTGTACATTTATTTTTACTCCCCAAAATCCCCCGCCAATATTCATCCAATCGGTCTGCTAAATTGAGACTATCGGCGATACTGGCACAAAACCATTGCAAAAATCCATCCAAACTGCCGAGAAATTCCGCATCCGCAGATTGAAAATTCAGAGATACGGTTTGATAACCCCTTGACTTTGCATGGTGAAGAACCCGTGACATTAAGGAAGTTTTGCCTAACTGTCGGGGTGCTTTAATGCGAATCAAAGCCGCAGATTGCAAAATAGTCTCGTAACAATCGCTTTCATTGGGTGGACGCTCTACATAAAAGGGGGAATTTAGGGGTACTTGTCCCTCTGGATTTTCTAAGGGGAATTTTGCTGCCACGAGAGTATTTATCGGATTCTGAATATCAAGATCGATGGGTGGAGATTCTAATAAAATATCTCTTGAGATAGATGCGGATTCTTGATTATTTATTTCAATTTTATTAAGCTTTTGATTAGTATCTGGTTCCCCTGTAAGGGACTGGCTCACATTGGGGTAATTTAGATTTTGATTATTTAGGTGATGAGAAGATTTACTTTTAATTATTGGGGTGGAACTTTCAGGAATAGCTTCTAAATCAATTGCATTGCAACCGAAGTGAAAAGCATCATCCAAGGTGCGACCAGCACCTAAACCATCATAAAAACCCTTAGCAAATTCAATTGCTGCATTATCACCAATTGTCTGTTTCATGCCAATGACGCAACCCACATGCTCGTAAATAGCCTCGGCTTGGATTTCACCATAACAGGCATTGAGAACAACACAGTCGATTTTACCTTTGAACAGGGCAAATAATCCTGCTAAAGAGCTTGTACTAACCAGTTGCATCTGTCCCGACTGATTTTCTAAAGCTAAACCTTCCACCCCAGAACCATGTCCACAAAAATGGACGATTTGCGGTTCGTGGTCTAATAAAGCTTGGCGTAAGGTATCTGGACGCACAGCCCATTTCGAGATAATTTGAAATTGTTCCCGATATTTACAACGTTGCAATCCTGCTTCAATTTCCCGCACTTCTTGATCAAGACGCAGTTTAGAAGCATTACTAGGGTTAGCGGCTAAAATTAGGATTTTCTTCACTTTGCGATCGCTTACCAGAATTCGGAACAAAAATCAAAAACAAAAACAACTTGCCTATTAGTATCTCACCAGAAAAAGTTATTTCTGCATAGTATATGTTAACTCAAGATTTTACCCAATTAACCCTCATCCTGCGATCGCTGATCGATCTACCAGACGACGAAGCCATCAAAGCGGTAAAACTCTTTCAAACTAGTTTCTTGAAACGGGGTGAATTTTTTGTGCGGGCGGGTGAGATGCCTAAAACTATCGGGATTGTGATGTCAGGTATTCTGCGCTTATATTATGTTGATGCGGATGGCAACGAATACTCAAAATCCTTCTGTACTGAAAATAGTTTTGTCGCAGCTTATAGTGCTTTGTTATTGCAGCAACCCTCACGACTATTTATTCAGGCATTGGAAGATACAAAATTAATGATTGCTGATTATGCTGCCTTTCGAGAACTGTCAACAATGCATCCCTGTTGGCAAAGTCTGAATTGTAAAATTGCAGAATTTTTGTTCATTAAAAAAGAAAAGCGAGAAAGTTCCTTGCTTTTAGATGATGCAACAAGGCGCTATTTAAATTTTCAAGCAGAATATCCTGGTTTAGAAACACGCATAAAGCAACATCATATTGCATCCTATCTCGGCATTACCCCTGTCACCTTAAGCCGCATTCGTGCCCAACTGCGATACTCCACAGAAGTCGCTTCAGGATAATAACAGTTAACCTATGTTAATGAAATCCTGGGAAGAACTGTTTAGGATAACTGCAATCTTTCAATGACTGGAGTAATTTGTGAAGACAAACCATAACACAGTTTTGATTACAGGTGGGACATCTGGCATCGGTTTGGCTTTAGCGCAACGGTTTCTGCGAGAAAGAAATACCGTGATTGTAACAGGTACCAATGCTGAAAAAGCCCAAGCCGTGAGACATCAACTGCCAGCTATAACCGTCGAACTTGCAGATATACGCGATCGCCAAGCTCTGGAAAAACTTGTCTATAATTACCCTGATGTGAACATTCTGATCAATAATGCAGGCGTTCAGTATAACTATGATTTCGCCGATCCCGCGATCGCAGTTGAGCAAATTGCTGACGAACTCGACATTAACTTACTCAGTCCGCTATATCTAACCAAACTTTTTCTACCACAGCTTTTGAGTCATTCTCAAGCAGCAATTATCAACGTTTCATCCGGGTTAGGAATTGTCCCCAAGCAAAGCGCCCCCATCTATTGTGCCAGTAAGGCTGCAATACACAGTTTTAGTAAAAGCTTACGCTGGCAATTAGAAGCAACGTCTGTACAAGTCTTTGAGATTATTCCGCCGATGGTGGATACGGCAATGACTCAAGGTAGAGGACGGGGAAAAATTACACCAGAAGCATTAGTTAAAGAATTTTGGCGGGATTTTAGCCGCAATTCCCCTGAGATACGCATTGGTAAAACCAAATTACTGTTTATCCTTCAGAGACTGATGCCAACGCTCGCAGAACGTATCATGCGTCCTGGGCTTTAAAGATAATTGGGAGAATGTTGTTGGGGCATTTGCACGAAAATCTTTGTTGTAATCTTTTACTAAAAGCAATAGGGATAAGCTGGAGCAATGAAACCATGGATATTGGGTGGGTTAGGAATAGGAATTTTACTTATACCTGTGAAGGTAACTTGCGGTTCTCCTGGTGCAGCCTGCGCTCAACCCCCAATTCCTGGAAGCAATAGTCAAGCTAGATATTACTACGAATATGAACCACTAGCTGTAATGTTATTGGAGTCAGTGATTCAGATAAACTTGCCATTTTATTATTTCAGTGGAATTGAATAAATCTAGTCAGTAATTCTGCACAATTAAGTTTGAGGAGATGCAAAAAGACAAAGGGAGCAAAATCTATATTTTTATGCCAAAGAAGTGACTCCGCTAGGAGTATCGCCTTATCCAAAGTCCTCACCGGCAAATGCAAATTGATGCAGCGATAAATTGTATGGTAATCCTTTGCCAAAGTGCTGGGGGATAAACTCGTTCGCGAAGCGTGGGCTATGCCCAATCACTTGTACTCAGTGTAACTATCCCATAAATCTGCTAGCGAAGCATGAGTCTTATTCTCGCTAGATGATGCAAATTCAACCTGCTGAGATTGGGGTCTGTATCTTTCCAAAGTCACATCAAAATTGTTGCAGAGAATATGCAACTCGATTTGCCGAGCCTTCATTTCCGCCAACTTGCGATTGGCTTTGCTATCGGTATAACCAGTTGAAAGATAATGACGTTTACCCCCAAAACTAATAGCAAAGGCAGACAAGCGATTTGGCGAGCATTTAAGTCGATTGCAGGAGGAAGGAGAAAAGGCTGATGGCAAAGAATGTGAATGAAATTATGCAAAAACTGCCACGCGATCGCGTTGAGAAAATCGAAGCGCGAGCAGCCCAGTTAATTGCAGAATATATGACGCTCCAGGATATCCGAAAAGCAAGGGAGCTTACCCAGGAAAAAATGGCAGAAGTATTGGGAATTCGCCAGGATAGTGTCTCGAAGTTAGAAAAGCGTACTGACCTGTTGCTTTCAACCCTGCGAGGCTATTTGAATGCAATGGGAGGGGAACTCGAACTTGTTGTTAAATTTGGCGATCGCCCACCTGTCGTAATTACTGGACTCGCAGAGTTGGATGGGGAGGATGAGCAAAGTTTGAAAGCATAAATCGAACGAGAAGGACTTTTCCCTACGACCATTGCACAACACAAAAGCACCAATGTAGCCCATTCGTGGGGAAATTATTATCAGTTAGCCAAGTTGGGTATTCATTGTATATTTATTATCTCTACATACAAGTATTTAGTTGGTTTTTTCTAAATATAAATACGCAAAAGTAGGTATTTAGGTTTGTATTTTTACCACTTTGGATAGGGATATAACCAACTTTTTCCGCTCATGATTAAATATTTTTGATTGGGCATTAGGGTGTGTCATCAATTAAGCCAGATAACAGTAGCAGCAAGATAAATTGCACCTAAAAAGTTCCTTGCCCGTTTGTCATAGCGTGTGGCAATTGCTCGATATTGCTTGAGTTTGGCAAAGAAATTCTCAATTAGATGTCTCGCTTTGTATAAGTCTTTGTCATACTCACGCTTAACAGTACGGTTGCGCTTGGGCGGAATCACTGACATTTCACCTTGTTGTTCTAGTCGCTCAATAACGCGCTCATCAGCATCATATCCCTTGTCGGCAAGCAGTGTATCAGCAGCAAACTCGTGGAGCAGGACATTCGCTCCATCCAGGTCATATGCTTGCCCAGGAGTCAGGTGAAAACCGATAGGATTGCCCAAAGCATCCACTAGGGCATGAATTTTGGTACTCAATCCACCTTTGCTACGACCAATGGCTTCGCTAGATGCATCCCCCCCTTGCCCCAGCACTGTGCTGGTGGGCGCGTACAATGGTCGAGTCAATCATTGCGTATTCGTTGTCTGCATCGTCGGCTAACGCCTCAAACACCCGTTGCCACACTCCGCGCTTTGCCCATCGACTAAAGCGGGTATGAACTACTCGAAAATCCCCAAATCGCTCAGGTAAGTCCCGCCAAGGAATGCCTGCTCGATAACGGTACATGACTGCTTCGACAAACAATCGGTTATCTTTAGCCGTCACTCCTACTGTCTCTTTCCGCCCTGGTAGTAGGTCTTTGATGCGTTCCCACTGATCATCCCGCAAAGCATAGCGGCGTGTCATGATAGCATTCCTCCCGATTGACTCAACTCGCGCTCGGCTATCGATTCTAAACTAGATTGATACCTATTTGATGACACACCCTAGCTCAATCCGCATCTAAAAGTTAATGTTGTTTCTGTACCTAGTAGTATAATTAACAAGTTTTGCATTAATCTTTTAGGATTCGGACCCATGCCTGGTGTGCTTAGTTTTGCTCCCGGAATGCGAATACTCTGCCGTGATGCGGAATGGCTGGTGCAGCGTGTGGAAACTTCTAATGATGCTGGGACGGAGTACGCGGTGCATGTGGTTGGGGTCGATGATTTGGTTCGGGGACACCAATCGATTTTTTTTACTCAGTTAGACCGAATTGAGCCGGTTGACCCGCGCAAAACTAAGTTGGTACCTGATAATTCCAATGGTTTTCGGCGAGCGAAATTATTTTTGGAAGCACAACTAAGACAGATGCCAGCAGCTGGTGAGGAACCTGATTTGCTCGGTTTAGGTGCGTTTGACCCGATGTCCTTTCAGGTAACATCGGTACGACGTGCGTTGGAGCAACTTCGTCCCCGGTTATTGCTTGCGGATACTGTTGGCTTGGGGAAAACCATCCAAGTTGGCATGATTTTAACGGAGTTAATGCGTCGGGGACGGGGCGATCGCATCTTGGTATTATCGAAAAAATCGATGTTGACGCAGTTTCAAGCGGAACTTTGGAACCGTTTTTCGATTCCGTTGGTGCGTTTGGATTCCCAGGGAATTGCTAAGTTGAGGTTGCGTATTCCCACGAATAAAAATCCTTTTGAAATTTACCATCGGGTCATAATTAGCATTGATACTCTCAAGGATGCGGGACGTTATCGCCACTTTTTGGAGTCAGCCCATTGGGATGTGGTTGTGATTGATGAAGCGCATAACGTTGCGGGGGCTAGTGTTCCCGAAAACCATCAAGCCCATCGTTTGGCAAAATTGCTGTCGCGACGCACGGATACAATGTTACTGACAACGGCAACTCCCCATAATGGTAAGCGAGAAACTTTTGGGCGGTTAATTTCCTTACTAGACCCTTCCGCAATTCCCGACCCCCGTCACCGCGAGTATGATGCGGAAGATATTCGTGGTTTTTATTTGATGCGGTTTAAGGAAGATGTCCGCAACCAAATAGGAGAGCAATTAACGGATCGAGTGGTTGTACCGATTCGAGAAACGGTAATTGCTGCTAGTGATGCCGAGGAGAGGGTTTACGGCATTTTAGGAGAGTTGCGACAAGCTGCCCAAACTGCCAAGGAAGTAGGGCAAAGTTCCGATTGGCGGAATCAGAGATTGATTCAATATGGTTTGTATAAACAGTTTCTTTCTAGCCCTGAATCCTGTGGGAGTACGGTCGGAAAACGGGTGAAAAAAATCCAGGTAGAAAATCCCCAAAGTCCAGAGTTAAGGTATTTACAAAAGCTAGAAGCCGACTTAAAGCAAATTGATTTGGAAAAATCATCGCGGTTTCAACTTTTACTTCAAGAACTGGGGAAAATAGGCTGGAATGGTGATGGGAATAGTCCCCGAATTCTCGTGTTTACGGAATATGTGGAGACACAAAAAGCCTTGGCAGTGGCGATCGCGAAGAAGTTTAAACTCAAATACAGCGAGAAATTTGAAGACCAATCCAAACAAGCGATCGCGGCGATTAATGGTTCTTTTCCTGATATCCATTTGATGTCTGCGGTAGAGGCTTTTGGGACGAAAACTTCCCCGGTACGGATGATGATTGCGACAGATGTGGCATCAGAAGGAATTAATTTACACCACCAATGTCATCATGTCATCCATTATGATTTACCTTGGTCGATTATTACTTTAATTCAGCGCAACGGACGGGTTGATCGGATTGGACAAACCCAAGCACCGATTTTGAGATATTTAATGGTAGAGACAAAAAATGGCTTACTTGAGGGGGATTCGGCAATTTTTGCTCGGTTAATTGAAAAAGTTGAGGAAATTAACCGTAGTACCCGTTCGGGAGAGAGTTTATTAAAGTTGTATGACCCGGAAAAAGAAACAGAATATATTGGAGAACGGGGATTCGTGACAAGTTAAGGTTTTTGAGGTTTTGTCAAGAGCAGTATAGAGGGACTCAAAAAGCTGAGAAACTAGTAATAGTGCATCTTTTGGTTCAAAATCATGCCAACCAAAAAACCGAGAAACCCTGACCATGTTCGTCGTCGAAACACCCCACTTGCGGATAATGAAGCAATAAGCGAACACTTAAAAAATTTGCTGAGTCCAGCAATATACGCTCAAAGTGCCTATTATCGAAGCCTTGGATTACGCGACCGTATACTTAATCTGTCATTAATGGTTGCAGCGATGTTAACTGTGATTTGGCGGCAAGTAGCATCAGTACATGAACTAACTCGAATGTTGGAGCAGGAGGAATTGTTATGGGGTAAAGCTGTTAAAGTATCACAGCAGGGGTTGTCACAGAGGTTTCTCAGTTTTCCAGCAGAACTATTTGAACGAGTGTTTCACGATTTGTTACCATTGTTGAAATCGCGTTGGCTTCTTCGCGAAAAACGAACCCTACCAGCAGCAGTCAAATATGCCAAGAAGCATTTTGTGAATATATGGATTGCGGACGGGTCAACACTCGAAGCTTTATTTCGTAAATTAGATAGTTTAAAAGATGTTCCACAAGGTAAGTTAGCCGGCAAAATATGTACAGTGATTGATTTGTTAACACGATTACCCGTACAAGTTTGGTTTCATACTAATCCCTTAGCACATGATACTAATTTTCTCGATGATTTAATTAATATTGCTAGTGCTAAAACCTTGCTAGTTCTCGACCGTGGCTTTTATGATTTTGGTTTTTTCTTGCGCTTGATTGCCAAACAGGTTGATTTTATTACTCGCATCAAATCAAATGCAGTATTTGATGTTGAGCGAATTTTCAGCTACGACTACACACTTCGAGACCGGATAATTTCCTTCAACACAGAGGATAAACACCAAAAAATATTACGTTTACGTCTCATTGAAGTCAAGCAAGGCAAGACTTGGTATGCCTATGTTACTTCAGTTTTAGATCCTCAAATTCTTCCACCTTATGTCGTTGCCGATCTTTATGCGAAACGATGGAGAATCGAAGAGGCATTTAATACTGCCAAACGCTTGCTGGGGTTAAGTTATCTCTGGACAGGTTCTGTCAATGGTGTCAAGCTTCAAGTTTGGGCAACTTGGTTATTTTATGCAGTTTTAATCGACCTTGCAGATGCTGTTGCTGATGAAATAGCCCTCCCGTTTGAACGCATTTCTTTAGAGATGATTTTTCGTGGGCTTTACCATTTTAATCATGCTTATAACAAGGGTCGAGCAACCGATCCAGTTTTATTTTTTGCTGCTCCAGAGAACAAAAACCTTGATGTTGTTAAGACAATACGAAAAGAGCCTCAAACCCTTGACTTATCGCCTTTTCCTTTACCCTTGACAATTCCTGCTTTTCCTTAACTTGTTACTAATCCCATTAGAATTAATCAACGGGGAACGGGTAACGATTATTTCCTCACCTTCTCCCAAAAAAGGTATGCATATTTCATCATGCTGCAAATCCAAACTAGGTTGTGCTAATCCAGAAGTAAATTTAATCGAACGCCCCGTAGCAATTTCCACCCATTGTTTTCTCGTAAACTCCTGGAGTTCAGCAATAATTTTGGGATGTTCTAGTAACTGACAATAATTAGCCAAATCTGCTTTTAATAGCGAATACAGCAATAAATCTTTCTGAGATGCTGCTAAATTATCACTTTCTTGAGTTTCTTCAATCTCTCCACCAGAATCTAAATTATCGAAAACAAAAAATTTATCAATGTCTGCTTGTAAATTCGGCTCATTTTCTTGGCTTGTTGCTAGTAAAGCTTTGCGTCGTTCATAGGTTTTCATATATCGCTGTGCTAATTTTATAATGTCTTTTTGGTCGCTAGCTAATTGTTCAGCTTGCTGTTTGATTATGGGTATAATTTCCTTATTTACAGCTTTGGGATAGTTCACTAAAATTTGAGTTCCCAGGCTATGTTCTCGATACAAAGCCAATGCTTTAACACCCAATCCAATCAATAGTACATACTCACCAGGCTTTATCGCATCATCTCCCTTCCTACCTTTAAATGAAGATGTTGCCAAAACTAAATCATAGCCAAATCGAGAGCGAAAAGTTCCATCTCGAACCTTGCCACCCATACGAAAACTTGATTCCCCAAGCCGATCGAGTTCTGCGGGAGCAAGTGTACCCTTAGCAATCCGCATAACCCGACTTTCAGCTTGGATTTTAATACCAAGTCGGAACTGAAATGCACGCTTATCTATATTATTAGAAAGCGCGAAATTGCGATCGATTAATCCCTTGCAATCACCAACTAATTTCCTTGCATCCCCATTAGCAATAACACCTCCATTCTCACCCGTCACATCATCGACAATCAAAACCCTGACATTTTCTAACTCGTGAAAACTACGACAGGGTGTAAAAGGTAAAGGATATGCAGCACCATCGGAAGGATTGGGATATAGTTGCTCTCGAATATTGGGATTACTCGCAAAAAACATCCTTTCCCCTGCACTGAATTGCAGGGTTTTCCCCTTATATTCCTGCAAATCTTCGGGAATAGTTGCTTCAGGGTAAGCAGTACCAATACTAAACTCGACACCAGGAAATAAATATTCAGCTAAGGTGTTTTCGAGTTTTTCTTCTATCCCCGTTTCCTGTTTGGTTTTGGTATCGAAGTGATTGAGTCGTAATGCCATGATAGAAAAAGGCAGTGGGCAGTAGGCAGTAGGCAGTGGTGGACATTTGATTAAAATGTATGGATTATTCTGATTTTTGGATTATTTTTTATTAGTAAAAAAGAACTACAATAAAGGTTGTTATCAAATGCCAAGGTGGAATTATGACATCTGAACCCATAACAAAACCTCAGCCAACAACGAGCCGATACCAAATAGTTTCATCAATGACTGTTGATGAACTTCTCAGCGAAGGTTATGCTAATTACGATGATTTTTATGACCATTCAGAAGAAGAATGGAAACAAGAGCTTGTGGAGATTGAAAAAAGACTTCGAGATAATCCTATTGATTATTCGGAAGGTATTCCTTTTTAAAACAAGTCGCAAGTCGCAAGTCGCAAGTCGCAAGTAAGTTTTGTCACAGGGATTTGACCCCGAGCCAAAACGGGCTGCCTGTAGAGAATCCTGAGATTGCTTGGATTTCAATCCATCGGTTCGCATTGCTCCTAAAATTCCTGCTATTTGAGTATTTTGTTGAGCCATCCGTTTCATCACATTTTGGGTCACAACTTCCTCTTGTGCGGCTTCTCCAGAATTCCCAACTTGCTCGATCGAACTTTGAGTTTTTTCAACTTGCTGTTTCGTAATTCGTTGACCTTCTTTACTTAAGGTAGCATCGGAATCCGCACGGGTAATTTGTCGATCGATTTCATTAGTGGCTTTATCAACAGGATTAACAGCAGTATTTGTTGTGGATGCAACAATTTCCTCAATTTTTTCTCTTGTTTCTGTTGCATCTGGTAGACCTAAACTTCCAACAGATTCATTCACTGCTGCTTTCAAATCTCCCTGTAATGATTTCGATAAACCCTCTATTTTTTGGGAAATAGTTGAAGAAACATATTTATTTATCGAACTTAACTGTCCTTGCCACTGGTCAAATACTTTAGCGAGGGGATTGGGTATTTCTATAGCAGATGCGCTGGAAATACTTACTATTGATATTACGCCGATACCAATTCCAGCAATTATCAATCTCTTTGTTTTCTTCATATCTCAATCACCTTCTAGTAATTGCTTAGAAAATTCTGTAATTGCTACAAATTTATCTGAATATTTGAGTAATGCCTGTGTTCTCCTTTCTTGCTCGTGAGGATTATTGGCTACTACTGCTAATAAATTGAAGGCTGGATAATAACGACAAAAAGTAAAAATTCCGTTATCATCCAGCAACCATTGTGAGTAAAAACCCTCCTTTTTTGGGAAAAAACTTTCTGTGGCATTGCGAGAAATAATTTCCTGGGGATATTTCAAAATGCTCGTAAAACTATCTACAGCAGTCGGTTGAATCCTCCCAATCAAGCGGGTAGTTAGATTTTGAAAAATCTTGGAACCAGATGGAGACTTGGCGATCGTATCCGGGTCTTGTGCTGATAAAATCACCCTAACACCTGCTTTTGCTCCATTTGCACACAACCTACCAACCAAAGCCGCGATCGCATCAAATTCAAACAATATCGGGCTTTCATCGATAAAAAAGATACTTGCAGGTGCAGCCAAGGCTCTACGTAATGCCGCGCTGTAAGCACTTAAACTTAAAATAGCTGCATCTTCATCGTTCGATAAATTACGCAACGCAAAGATGAGTAACCTTGCATCGCTGCGAAAGGTAGATGGTTGCGCCAAAGCTTGTCCAACCCGTGATGAAAGCCAAAATCGCAATCGCAGACGAATAGTTTCCAAAGCTGCTTTGGTGTCCCCAGTCAAAGAATCCAATCGCAAGCGTTCGTGGGAGCAGAAACCCAAAAAGTCATGCAATGTCGGCATTGACTGCCATTCAGGTGAACCAAAGCCGTTGATGTATGCAGCAGCATAGCGATCGCGTATCAACTCATCCCCAAAAAACGCTTTCAAAGCCAAAGCGATAATCGACCTTACCGCATCCATCAACACCTGTGATTCACCCCGACGATTACCCGAAACCATTGCCAAGATTGCATTTGCCAGAAAATCCTTGTAATCTTCAAACCTTTCTCGCTGCAAAGAAGGTGGTAAATCCCGCAAATTTGGCAACTCAAATAAATTGCTAGACTCCTTACCGATGTCAAAATATGCACCATCATCTCCCATGAATTGGGTGTAGTCGGTAAAAGTGCTAGTTCCATCTGGTTTTGGGTAATCCATTGCTACAACTGGCATTCCGTGAGCTAAAGCTTGAGTGAGGATTCCAGAAGCCAAAACACTCTTACCTGCACGAGTAGTAGCAAATAATCCTAGATTCTTATGCTGCTTGTACAAATCGAGAAATACAGGTGTTCCTCCTTCTTCTGCTATTAACTCGAAACCGTTGCTATCCCCTGCTTTGGTTCGTACCAGGGGCATCAATCCCGGTACTTCACCACTCAAGTAAAGTAACCTTCGATTAAAAGGTGCAGTCATCAAGCGTTCCCAAACGATGGGTAAAGTTTGTAACCAGATTCGCCAGGGATATTCGGTTTCTCTGACAACCCAAGCTGCTTGGAGAAAGCAGGATTGCAGGTAACGACAGGCTTCGTCTAATTATTCGCGGGTTTTTCTATATACCAAAAACACCGTCGCTGTGTGGATGGGAACTGCTCCTTCATATAGTTCTTCCTGTGCTGCAACAGATTTTTTGATATTGAGCAGAGATTTTACGTCAACAGAGTTTTTGTCTTGTGCGATCGTGGCAGATGTATTCGCTTGTTTGGTCAAGCGCTGCATATTAGTTTTCACCAACGTCTCCGAAGCTCGCATCAACTGACAATAAATCTCGGTGTCGTAAATCCTCTCTCTTGATAAAACCTCCCACAAATAATGCATCTGTCGTTCTTTATCTGCCCAACCACCGGGTTTCTCCACGAAGGTGAGGGCTGCAATGTATTTTTCTTGGAGATGCACCCAACGTCTATCTGCGACGGGAATGGAAGACTCGGACTCCATGAGTAGGGATGCGGGAGAAACATCGGAATAAATTTCCTCACATAGTCCATCTTCATCGAGGGTAAGTAGTTGGGGAATCGGACGGGGTGGTGTTTGATTAAATCGCTGCCAGAGATGTTCCCAAAGCTGTTCAGCAGTTAATGGGTGGATATCTAGCCCCATTTTGTTTGACAGTAATTGTTCCCATAATTGAAATCCGTCAGTAAAAGATGCGTGTAATAGTCGTTCGATTGCTACAAATTGAAGTTCGTTAATTTCTCCGGTAAATGATTTCCAAGAGCGTTCTAATTTCGAGAGAATTTTCTCGATCGCATCGCTAGTTCCCGTACTCGAAGTTTCAACGGTATATGTGCAATAAAGTCGCAAAGTTTTCGGTTTGCGAACTCCTTGATTTGTCAATTGTTGTGTTCTACATCGTTCCCCCATTAATAAATATTGCAGTTCTTTGTTAGGAGCAATATCACTCAAATCTTTGAGTTGCTGTTGTCTCAAACTATCGTTGGTAAACGAACTTAAGTGTATGGTTAAACGCTCACCGTCGGGTAAATCCTTCAAACCAGATTCGATCGCATCAAATACGGGGTCGATTTGTTTGCTGCGTAATGTGGAATGAATCCCTGGACATTCAAATCCAAATTGAATCAGGAAATTATCAACTCCTTTGCGTAGGAGATAAGCACCAACTGAACGTCCTTGGAGATTTATTTGCAGCATGGAAAAGGGCGCAAATGAATCTTCTAGGGGGATTAATGAGAACTTTCTTTTACCGTTATCTACAGCCTGCTTTCCAACTTTTTGATTTGACACTCACACAACAACCTACTATTTTTTGATTTTGCTTCCTTTTTTTGAATCTACAACTGGCTGGTACAAACATCGAATACGTGTCCAATTAGGGGTAGCAACAAATTTGGATAAAATACGCCAACTACCATTAGCTGTCAAAATCCACCATGTTGCTATACCCCAAGCGGCTGTACTACAAGTCCATACCCAATTAAGCCGAAATAAACCATGTATCAAGTAGTAAGAAACTCCACAAATTATTACCCAAGGAATTAATTGGTCTGCGGGAAATGGTCCGATATTTGCCTGTTTGCCAAGAGTCGCATTCACTTTACGATACTTCGATTTTTCCTCCATAGATTTAGTGATAGCTGCAAATTATTAATTACGAATTACGTTAGCGAAGCTCTCCCGAAGGGAGCATTACGAATTACGAATTATATTACCCTCCTCCTCCAATAATCAAATTTGCCAGAATGTCACCCATCGTTACCGCAATCAAAATAATCATCGGTGTTCGGGCTAAATTTTGCCAATCTTCGTCCTGCCTTGCTGCTTGGACAACCCGTACTAAAGAAATTCCCAAGTACAGGATGAATAATCCTCGTAGTACATTAAATGATAAAGTAATCGCTGTATCTGCACCTGTAAATTGTGATGTCATCCAAGTTTCTGCATTTTGAAAAAATTGTGCCTGTACGGGGCTGGCGAAGACATCTAATAGTAGAAATGCACCCCAAATAATAAAAGCAGACGAGATGATTCTGTAGCTATGAGAAAATTTTGTGATGATTTTAAATAAACCTTCCAAATCGCGTCTAAAGAAAATTGCGCTCATTCCGAATGTGGAAACAATTAACGTCGTAATTCCAATCAAAGTTGGATTGATTACTACATCTACAACTGTTATAGAAATTGCAGTCAACATTAAGCCATCGGTTCGAGCATGATTTCTTGGATGCGAGTTTATATTTGGGGTTGGTTTCAAGAGCATAGAAATCACAACAAAATTTTCTATATCTACTAATACCGCTCTATTGCTTCAATTTAAATCAACAAATTGTGTGATTATTTTTCGAGGTTTTTAGCTTGTTAAATAGCATTAAATAATTGTTTAATAAGTTACTAACAAGATACGAACAAATACTGAATCATACTAAATCTCTGTACTCTATCACACCAAAATATTAACGTTATATATTAATTTAAATTGATTCAGTTTGGAATATTACAATTTATATTTACGTAGATACTGAGGTAATACATGGAGAATTTATGTCAAACTAATCACAGAGCTATTTGTCGCCTCAACACGCAATAATCAGTGTAAAAACTCCCAGAACCTGGTTTGTATTTGATAGATGAAAATAATTTCAGTGTTCGGATATCGCTGGCATCATTAAACACGTATGTTCTCAAGATTTAAATTGATATATTTTTTGCTATAAGTCCCTTTAGAGCATAGAAAAACGGTATTATATTCAAATATTTAATTTGAATCTCTAGTTAATAAATACACAAGTGTATATTTATTGTTACTTCTCACCCGAAGGTAAAATGTCAAATTAGTTTCAAGAATATATTCTCAAGAAAGATGATTGATTCATAATCCTTCATGGCTCAAAGTCTGACTACACTCGTCAAATTTTGATGTCAAGTTTCATGTTTCATCACATCTGAGTTCTCATAACATAAATATTTTGCATCTTCCTTTCTTCAAAATATAAATGTCAATATGTGTGCATCTGCGGATTTGGTAACTGCACAAGCCCATATTTAGTAAATATTTGAAAATTAGAGGGGTTTTGAATGTGCAAAATTCTCCCAAGAAAACCGCATCATATCCACAATATCCATTGGTGAATAAGCAAATTGCAGCAAAAATGACTGGCTTATCTACGGAAACCTTAAAAAGATATCGATTGGGAGGGCTACTGCAAAAAGATATTCACTGGGTTGCTATAAATTCCAGGGTAGTTCGCTATAATACTGCCCTGGTTCTTGATTGGCTACAAAACAAAGATAGTAATCCCCAGGGACACATCAATGCGATTGAACGCTATTTGGAATCTCTTCCTTCTGGATGGAAAAAGCCTCGGATAAGAAGGTTATCGAATCAAACCGAGCCATGAATGCTATTTGTAATGGAAAAGCCTGGGACAAGTTTGAGACAATGGGCGAACTGATAAGTCAGCGCTAAGTCCCAAGGGGACAGGCTACGCCAACGCGATCGCCAATCTGGAAAGCGTGATTTTAAACTTTGCAAAAACAGGATTATCGGCAAAGTCAAGCTTAATCTTACCCTGTTTGGTTATCCTCCTTACTATTTTGGAAGAATAATTTCAATGCATGAAGATTTAGCCATCGCCCGTTCCAAGTCATCCCAATTTGACGTAGTCTAACAATAAAACTCTTGGGCGCAATGTCAACTCTACCTATCTCGGAAGCCATAATTCGCCATAACTCGAACGCTTCATCCTACAGTCGTGGTGAAGATTATTACCGCCGGGGAGCGGTATATGACGTGAAAAAACGTGGCAACTTGCTCCAAGCATCAGTAGAAGGTAGCGAGATTAAGCCCTATCGAGTCAGTGTAAACTTTGATGCCGGGGGAATCACTCTAGCCTGTTGCAGTTGTCCCTACGATTACGACGGTTGGTGCAAGCATATTGTCGCCACATTATTAACTTGTACCCGTGCATCCAATGCAATAACAGAACGTCCGACCCCCGAACAGCTATTAGATAAACTTGACCATTTACAAACTCAAAGTTTAGTTCAAGAATTATTGAGAAAAAACCCAGAATTAATCGATGACATCGATACCTTTGTCAGTTTGCTCAACTCCCCACCCAGCAATAAAAAATCCCCTCCCCCCAAACGTCGCAGTCAAATCGATGTGACACCGATTCGCTCCCAAGTACGGCGGATTTTGCGCGATGGATTAAAAGAATTAGAGTATGGCAGCGAAGAAGACCCATTTACCGAAGAATTGACCACAATTATCGAACAAGCCCAGGAATTTGCCCTGCAAAGTGATGGAACTAGCGCCATTGCCATCCTCGAAGCCATCACATCAACCTACGCAGAAGAATGGGACGAATTAGCAGAATACGGTGGTGATTGTTATTCAATTGCCGAACCTCTCGATATTGCCTGGACAGAAGCAATTTTGTGCGAAGATATACCCGAAGCCCAGGCGACCGATTTGCAAGTGATGTTGGAATCCTGGCAAGATGAGATTGCCGCAGATTTCGGTATGAGTCTAGAAGCATTAAAGCAGGGTTGGAACTACGAACCACTACAACAAATCATGGCAGGTAATAATTCCGTAACGCTTTGGCAAGAAGATACACGTCCGGATTTTGCCGATGATTTAATATCGATACGCTTGGATTTCCTGGAACGCCAAAATCGCTACCCAGAGTATTTAAATCTAGCCTTTGCCGAAGGAATGACGCAGCAATATCTCACCAAACTAGCAGCTTTAGGAAGAATTGACGAAGCCATGTCTGCGGCAAAAACCCAGATGGATAACGCCGAAACTGCCTTTGCTCTAGCTATGGTATTGCGGGACGATGGATACTTGTCAGAAGCACTGGGAATTGCAAGATCGGGATTGCATTTACCTGGAAATTGCACCTACGATTTTGCCTCTTGGACGAGTGATTTTGCCCAAGGGATGGGAGATACTGCCACTGCGCTAAATGCCAGTATGGTTGCGTTTGAAGCTAAACCATCGTTTCGAGATTATCAGAAAGTAGAGAACTTCGCAGGGGAAGCATGGTTGCAAATCAAACCAGACTTACTGGAGATTCTGCGGGAGTCGGACAACTGGTATGCAAAGAGTGCCAAAGTTGATATTTTTCTCCATGAAGGGCTAATTGATGAGGCTATAGCAACTGTTAGCAGCGATAGTTATTATGCCTCGGAGTCATTGGAGCGAGTCATGGATGCAGCCATCCCCCACCGTCCTGACTGGGTAATTGTCAAAGCACGACAAATTGCCGAAGAAATTATGAATCAAGGAAAAGCCGATCGCTATGACAATGCGGTTCGATGGTTGAAAAAAGTTAAAGCTGCTTACGTACAATTGGGTAAACAATCCCAATGGTCTGTCTATCGTGCACAATTGGAAAACATCCACGGACGCAAGCGTAAACTGATGGAATTATTCAAAGGGCTAAATAAAGTATAGGGCGGGCTTTTATTAATTCCTTTGAAGGTTGAGAACAACATCCAGCAAAATTACCCCATAGCTCCCGGATTTTGTTTATACTGACTTATCCCAATTCACAATTCGCAATCAAAAAACTTAGATGCAGCAAAGCTTTCAGGATTTACATCTGTATCATATTTTTCGTGAAATGGTATTACCCCTTTTTTGTCACTCTGGGAAAAGAAAAATCAAAGTCAAATTTTCAACTCTAGATAGAACATGCATTTGAGCGTTTATTTTCTAACACAATGGCTGAAATTATGGTTTTTTAATAAAAGCCTTATGCTGTAAGCATTTCAGACTATTCTCTCCCGAAAGTGACAAATGAGGGATTACTTGTGATTGGAAAAGCTCAAGTTATAGTTGTAAGCTCTGCCTGACTCATCCCTACTTTCTCACGAGCACCGCGCAAATCAATATTTACAAAAATCTTTAACTTGGTGGCGATTCTAAAGGCTTGAAAGCGATCGCATGAGCATCCCCAATCCCCAATGTCTTCAAAATCAATTTGGTAATATGTTCAGGATAATCAGGCTGTGTATGTCCTTCAAGAATACTACGCATAGCCATCAGTCCCGTTCCCAGAATTAAATCGATGGCAGCTTTTTCGTTCTCAATTTGAAAGCGGTTTAAGCGGATACCAGCCTGCAAATCCGTCATTACACCCCTTTCGATTGTTTCACTTAACGGGGCAGCCACCAATCCAATTCGGACAATCACCCACCCCCAAGTCCTATCGCGTATCGACTGATGTAAAAATTGACGAATTGCGATCGCCATCCTTTCGGCTGGGTCATCAATGGTAACAGATTGTGCCCAAATTTTTTGATTCATGTCATCGCTCAACGATGCGGCAACAGCCTTGAGTACATCCTCCCTTGTTTGGAAATAATTATAGAAAGTACCCCTCGCCACTGCCGCTTCCGCAATAATTTCATCAATAGTAACTGCATCCATCTCTTTGCGTGCAAATACCCGATAAGCTGCCTCAATCAGTTTTCTTCGCGTCCGCTCCCGCTTTTCCAAACCAATTGATGCTCGACGTGATGGTTCCATATTTCAGAGATGAAGATAGCTATGAAGTCAATTATAACTTTCAATTGACACTATTGTCAAAATGACGCTAGCATCAAAATGACATTATTGTCATTTTAAGTAAAAATAACACCCAAAAGGAGCCTCACCTGTGCGTATCGCAATAATTGCTATGGGAAGTTTGGGGGATGTTCAACCTTATATTGCTTTGGGAAAAGGTTTGAAGGAAGCTGGTTATTGGGTGCGACTCGTAACCCATGAAAACTTTGCAGAACTGGTGAATTCCCACGGATTAGAATTCTGCCCTGTTCGCGGTGATATACAATCGATTGCAGAAAGCAAGGAAATGCGGGAGCTTTTGGAGAAAGGAAATTTCCTGGCGATTACTTCGTACACAGCAAAACAAGCCCAACAGGCAGCAATTGATTGGGCTAATGACGGTATAGTTGCCTGTGAGGGAATGGATTTGTTGATTGTGGGAGTTGGGGGACTGTACTTGGGACTTGCCCTCGCAGAGAAGTTGCACCTGCCATTGCTACAAGCCTACGTTTTTCCTTTTACACCCACAAAAGCCTTTCCGAGTGTGCTTTTTCCCCAATCTCTATCCCAGTTTGGAGGTTGGTTTAATTATTTATCCCACCATTTGACCAGACAAATAATGTGGCAGGGATTTCGGACAGGCGATCGCTTGATGCGACAGCAAGTGCTGGGTTTAAAAGCTGCCTCATTTTGGGGAGCATACAAGAGTGAAATTCTACAGCAATACCCAATTATCTATGGTTTCAGCCCGTCGGTAATCCCTAAACCATCAGATTGGCGTAATACCCATGTGACTGGCTATTGGTTTTTGGATTCAGCACCAGATTGGCAACCACCCTCAGCTTTGATGGAGTTTCTGGAAAGTGGCTCACCTCCTATTTATATCGGGTTTGGCAGTATGAGTAGTAAAAACCCGCAAGAGACTACCGCACTTGTTCTGGAAGCGCTGGAGCAAACTCAACAACGTGCTATTCTGCTCTCTGGTTGGGGCGGTTTGGGTACAAAAAATTTACCCAATACGGTTTTTCCGATAGATTCAATACCTCACTCCTGGCTATTCCCCCGCGTTGCAGCTGTTGTGCATCATGGTGGTGCGGGGACAACATCTGCTGGTCTTCGGGCTGGAATTCCGACAATTATTATTCCTTACTTTGGAGACCAAGGTTTTTGGGGAGAGCGTGTAACTCAATTAGGGGTTGGAGTCAAACCGATTCCACGCAAACAACTGACAGCACGAAAACTTGCAGAAGCGATTCAACAGGTTTTGACAGATGCAGATATGCGTCAACGTGCAGCGAATCTGGGAGCGAGAATTCAAGCTGAAGAGGGAATTATAGGTGCAGTTGCTGTCATTGAGGAAATCAGAAAAAATGTGACATATGGCTAAAGCTAAGTTACATTTCTGGGGCTAATTTGATAGTTCCATAAAGCTGTTCTAACTCAGCAATATCTAAATGTTTGGCTATATTGATTCGTTTCGGCATAGTTCATCGTTTTTATTCAGACTTTTATCATAAGTAATTATCCGAACATGATATTATCACTCTATATGAACTAAGGCATGAGTTGACACTCCTCTGGCTAAAACTAAGGGGATTCTTGAATCTAAGACCTAACTTGCTCTTGCAGGTTTTCACCAACAAGAGTAGAGGTTTCATCTGGGCAAGCGTTGTTCAACTTATTTTTACACGACTCCTTAGTAAGGCCACTTCCAGTTGAGGATTTCTGGCTTATCTATACCGTGCTTGTGAGCATAATTGCGGTTGTTAATAATTTCGTTCTTCATCCGCTCTCTAACATAGACAGCAGCAGAACCCAGCATCGGAACCCGATCAATCACGTCAATCACCAGATTGAACCGATCAACTTGGTTGTTGATAGCTAACTCAAGTGGTGTGTTAATGCTGCCCTTTTCCTTGTAACCACGCACATGAATATTTTCATGGTTAGTGCGACGGTAAGCCAGTTTGTGAATCAGCCAGGGATAGCCGTGGAAGTTGAAAATAACAGGCTTATCTGTGGTAAAAAGACTATCGAAATCCCAGTCTGATAGTCCATGTGGATGTTCTGTATCTGGTTGCAACTTGTACAGATCAACAACATTAATAAACCGCACCTTGAGATCAGGAAACTCATCTCTTAAGATGGCAGTTGCCGCTAAGGCTTCCATAGTCACAACATCTCCGCAAGATACCATGACGACATCGGGGAGATCAGGTTCTTGCCCATGATGGTCGTTGCTTGCCCATTCCCAGATGCCGATGCCTTTAGTGCAATGGGCGATCGCTTCTTCTATGCTGAGAAACTGGAGGTGTTTTTGCTTATCTGCAACGATGACGTTGACGTAATTGGTACTACGTAGGCAATGATCAGCTACAGAAAGTAGACAGTTAGCATCGGGAGGTAGATAAATCCGGGTAACATTGGCACTCTTATTCGTCACCAAATCTATGAATCCTGGATCTTGATGGCTAAAACCGTTGTTGTCTTGTCGCCAAACAGTAGAGGATAGTAAGATATTCTCAGAAGAAATCGGCGATCGCCAAGCAACTTCATTTTTGCTGATTTCCAGCCACTTGGCGTGCTGGTTAAACATAGAGTCAACAACGTGAGCAAAAGCTTCGTAGCTGTGGAAGAAACCATGTCGCCCAGATAAAAGATAGCCTTCCAGCCAGCCGAACAGGTTATGTTCACTGAGCATTTCCATCACTCGCCCATCGGTAGATAGTTCGCTACCATCTGCATCTTCAGGCAGAATATCTGCCAACCAGGTTTTCTCGCTCACTTCGTAGACAGCACTGAGTCGATTGGAAGCGGTTTCATCTGGGCCGAATATGCGGAAATTAGTCATGTTATTACGCATGATATCTCGCAAGAAGTTCCCTAGAGGCTTAGTGTTTTCCACCTCAACTGCACCTGGTTTGGATACCTCAACTGCATTGTTGCGGAAGTCGGGTAGGCGCAATTCTTTCCGCAGAATTCCACCGTTAGCAACGGGATTGGCACTGATGCGGCGATTACCAATCGGAGCTAGCTTTTTGAGTTCGGGAATCAGACTACCATGCTCATCAAATAATTCCTCTGGCTGGTAACTTTTCATCCATTGTTCTAAAATCTTCAGATGGTCAGGATTAGTCGTTACATCTGTGATTGGTACTTGGTGCGATCGCCAAAATCCCTCTAATTTATGACCGTCTATTTCTGCCGGCGCAGTCCAGCCTTTGGGGGTGCGAAGGACAATCATCGGCCAACGAGGACGCTTGGCAACACCTGAAATCCTAGCTTCGGTTTGAATTTTTTTGATTTCCAAAATCACTGTTTCTAGGGTTGCTGCCATCAATTGATGCACTTGCGCTGGATCATGCCCTTCCACAAAGTAAGGTGTATAGCCATACCCCTTGAATAAGTCCTCTAGTTCCTCGTGGCTGATGCGGGCTAGGATGGTGGGGTTAGCAATCTTGTAGCCATTCAAATGCAAGATTGGTAAAACTGCACCATCCCGAATGGGGTTGATAAATTTATTGGAATGCCAAGCTGTTGCCAGAGGGCCTGTTTCTGCTTCCCCGTCACCAATAACTGCTGTCACAATCAAATCCGGGTTATCAAAAGCAGCGCCGTAAGCGTGGGAGAGGCTGTAACCTAACTCGCCGCCTTCGTGAATCGAGCCAGGAGTTTCAGGTGTGCAGTGACTACCAATTCCACCAGGAAAGGAGAACTGTTTGAAAAACTTCAGCATACCTTCCTCGTCCTGGCTCTTATCAGGATAAACCTCAGAATAGGTTCCTTCTAAGTATGTCGGCCCAAGAATGCCCGGAGCGCCATGACCGGGGCCTGCGATGTAAATCACATCCAAATTATATTTCTTGATTAAACGGTTGAGATGGACGTAAATAAAGCTTAAACCGGGACTTGAACCCCAGTGTCCTAACAAACGATTTTTGATGTGTCCTGGCTTGAGGGGTTGTTTGAGCAGTGGATTATCTTGCAAATAGATCATGCCTAGAGCTAGATAGTTGCAAGCACGCCAGTAAGCATTTATTTGATACAGTTCTTCAGTACTAAGTGGAGCAGATTTGTCTTGTTTCACATCTGAAGACTTTGGCTTAGAAGGAGAAATAGTCATAGAGTCTGAATCCTACTCATTTATTTTTGGTTAAAGAATCGCTGAACACGCGATATTTCTTCATAACTAAAAGAATGCGATCGCATCTTTTTACCTCTCATCGTTTTGCCTTCGGATAAAACAAATATGTCACCCACTCACTCAGTGGGTTTTCATGTTCTGCCAAAGAGTTATCGCCTTGACAAATAAATGTCACAAAGTAATATAGTTGCTCTTGCGTGTGGACAAACTTACCGTATTCTATCTGCCGAGTTATTTCCACAGAGGTAGCCTTGTCTAATGCGGGGAGAGGGAAAAGTTTTAAGCTCACATTTAATGGAGGTGATTCAACGAGGTCTTTAATCCCTCTATCTACTATGAGTAAAATTACCCACTCCTGACCCCACGGCTGCGGATCGGGAGAAACAATTTGTAGGCAAGGGGTGTTTTTATCGACCCAATACCATGCACCCTGATTAAAAGATTCAACAGGGATGTAATTGTTTTGGGGTGGCAATTTTCCTATAAATTTGAGAAAATCTGTATCTTGGCGATCGGTTAGGTTCATTGTGATAATTCCTGACTACAGTACCTAGTATTTTTAAGGCTTTGATATTGCGGATTGTTCTCTTAGGAGTTCTTAAATCCGAAACTAAACAAATTATGAAATTAGCTTTAGAATGTAATGGGTAATAGCTGTTATCAGACAGGAAATTGCATGAGATAAGATTCTTAGGTGAAAGTATTTATGCTGTGCTAAATAAATTGACGGCTATGGAAGCAGATAATAGAGAGCATATCCCAATTATTCTGACTTCAACATCTGCCACAAGTACTATCCAACAAATTTTTAAGATAGAGTTTGCCGGATATTTACTCAAACCAATTGACATTAATAAATTAGTGGTCATGATAGAGAAACTAGTACTAATTACAAAAGTTAATATAATAGGAAAAAATAACTATGGACTAATCCAAAAAAGCAGAACACTTATGTCTCACCAAAAAAGCTAAATTCTAGCGATCGCTTTTACTGGCAATGCTGAATGCGCTTGCGTCTGTATATCCAACAGTCTTTGGTGAAGCAGTTAGTAAAAGAAACAGCCAAAACGCTTAAATCTTCTCTAAAAACATCATGGAAACAGTAGGAAATAACTCACTAGATATAAGCCAGATTAGCCCTAAAGTAAAAGAGCTAATTAAGCAATATGCTGCTGTAAATAACTGTACACAGGCTGAAATGCTAGAATATATTGTCTTGGAGTGGAACACCCAACAAAGCGAAAGTGAACGACCATCAGGAGACGAAGATGAATAGTTTTTTTCTACAAGCCCTTGGCGTAAATCAAATAGGAATGCTATGTACACTTGACCACTAAAATTTTACGTGGTTGTAAAAAACTCGTTTAACATTCTCAGCCGCAGTCACGTAGAACACCACGATCGCCCCCAGAACTAGCACAAAACTCAACGGCAATGGTTGAAATCCGAATAGCCTTGCCAACGGTGTCCAAGGAATGATTATTGTCACTCCGATAGTCGCCAGGGTTGCCATCAACAAGTATTTTCCTGGCTTACTGTTGAAAATGGATTGGCGGGTACGAACGACTAGCACAACCAGCGATGCAGAAATAACAGACTCCAAAAACCAGCCTGTTCTAAACTGTTCTGGTTGAGCGTGTAGCAGCAACAGCAGCGCCCCAAAGGTGAGATAATCAAATATTGAACTCAGCAAACCAAACACAATCATAAAGTTGCGGATAAACTTGATATCCATCCGCCGAGGTTTGTTGACTAACTCCCTATCTACCCGATCTGTGGCGATCGTTAATTCTGGGAAATCGGTGAGGAGGTTCGTCAGCAAAATCTGACTGGGTAAAAGCGGCAAAAAGGGCAGAAACAGAGAAATTCCCGCCATACTAAACATATTGCCAAAATTGGCGCTAGTTGCCATAAATACATACTTTAAAGTGTTGGCAAATGTAATCCGTCCTTCCTTTACACCTTCGACAAGGACATTTAAATCCTTTTCCATCAACACAATATCAGCAGCTTCTTTAGCGACATCAACTGCACTCTCAACGGAGATGCCAACATCAGCCGCATGAAGTGCAGAGGCATCATTAATGCCGTCTCCCAGATATCCGACTACATTCCCCGCTTTTTTGAGGGCGATAATGATGCGCTCTTTTTGGTTTGGCTCTACCTCGGCAAAGACATTTGTTTGCTGTACTCGATGCATCAAGGCTTCATCACTGAGCTTTTCTAGTTCGGAACCTGTCAACGCCTTAGGTTGAGGCAATCCTACCTGCTGAATGATACTCATCGCCACCGCCTTGCTATCTCCGGTAATCATCTTCGGGGTGATTCCCAGCAGTTGCAACTCTTTGAGGGTGTCAGCAATGCCAGCTTTTGGCGGATCGAACAGAGCCAGGTAGCCGAGAAATGTCATGTTCGTTTCATCGTCTTTGCTGAAAGAATCTTGATTAAAATCGCGATAAGCCACACCCAAGGCTCTAAATCCCTTTCTTCCCAAGTCTTCAGCCTGTTGGTGGAGTTTTTGTTGCTGATCTGCAATGTCAATAGTTTTCCCCTCAACAGTCTCAACATTTGAGCAAACATCCAGAATATTTTTCAGTGCGCCTTTAGTGATAATTAAATGCTTACTTTCTTGCTTGAATAAGATGCTTAGACGTTTGCGGTTAAAGTCATAAGGCACTTCATCTAGCTTTTGATAGCCAGAAATATCGAAGGTTTTGTATTCACGAATCGCTGCATCAATGGGATTAACATAACCAGACTCAGATGCGGCATTCAAATAAGCGTAAAGTAGAACATGATCGCTTTCTTTCCCCTCCACATCAACCGCAGAGTGAATTTTCACCTCTCCTTCCGTCAGCGTCCCCGTTTTATCGGTGCAAAACACATTCATACTGCCAAAGTTTTCAATTGCAGGTAAGCGCTTTACAATCACCTGCTTTTTCGCCATTTTCTTGGCACCACGAGCTAAGTTAACACTGACGATCGCAGGTAACAATTGAGGAGTCAAACCCACCGCCAGCGCCAGAGAAAATAGAAAGGATTCCAGTACTGGGCGATGGAGATAGACGTTAGCGACAAAAATTAGCACTACCAAAATTAGTGTTACTTCCATGAGAAAGTAGCCAAACTTACCCAATCCGATTTCAAATTCGGTTTCGGGAGGTCTGAGTTTCAGCCGTTCTGATACTTTGCCGAATTCAGTTTCTTTTCCAGTATGAACAACTACTGCGATCGCTGTTCCACTAATTACATTGGTTCCCATATAGAGGGAATTGGTGCGTTGGGCTAGTCCAGTTTCCGCAGGTAATACGCCACTTAACTTGTCAACTGGATAGGTTTCTCCTGTCAGTGCTGCTTCATCCACCGATAAATCTTTCGACTCTAAAACGAGACAATCACCCGGAATATTTTTACCCGCACAAAGTACCACAATATCGCCCCTGACTATTTCCTCAGTGGGGATTTCTTGAGATTCCCCATCCCTCAAAACAGTTGCTTTAACTTGCACTAATGCCAATAATTTTTCGACAGCATTCGAGGCTCCTCGCTCTTGCCAAAATCCTAATAGCCCACTGATGAAGACGATCGCCAAAATGATTATGGCATCTGCCACATCTTTCAGAAAAATCGATAACACCGCCGCAAAAATCAGAATCAAGATAATCGGACTCTTGAACTGATTGAGCAACAGCATCCATGCGCTGGATTCATGTTTCTGTTTGAGGCTGTTTGCGCCGTACTCGCTCAGGCGTTGTTTGGCATCTTGACGGCTTAACCCAGAGGTTTTAGAGTGCGTCTGCTGAAGCACTTGATCCGTGGACAAGCTCCAAAACGTGGAGAGTTGGGGATTCATCGGTTTGGTTTTCTGCGGTTAGTGAAGCAACAATGGTTATTCAGCTAACCCTTTTTAGAAGTATGCTGCATATGAAACCACATATAAATTCCTGTAAAAAGCAAGATGAACAAGCCGAGAGCATTCAGGAAGGGATAAATAAGTTCTAGATTAAGTGCGCCAAAATGTCCCTTGTGCCAATCTAATAACCAGTAAAACCCATCTTTTTTACCTGCTAAATCAACAATCTGAAAAATAGTTCCTGTAATTGTTGTCAGCAATAAAGGTAACAACATAATAGGTGCAAGTATGCTGTGCAGATGGCTGATTTTTTGAAAATAGTGGCTATGATTTTTTGTGGTTGTCATCAAATAATTTCCTTATCTATAACCTTTGTAGAGATATAGCAATGCTACGTCTCTACATTGTTTTTCACCAGATGTCTAATGTTGGCAGATTAATAGTTCAAAGCCTTAAACAGGGACAGACAAGCTGATTTCATGACTGATTTTGCCTAGCATTTGCTTCGCCTGACTAACATCATCCTTGTTGCCTGTCACCAGAATAATAAACTCGCCAGCTTGGATTTTAGTCTCGTACCTGAGTATCTCGTGCTTCGGTATTCCTAACCCACCTAACGCACCAGCTAGTCCCCCGACAGCAGCAGTACCAGCACCACCAACAAGGGTTCCTTCCAACCAGCCTGCCAATACTCCCACAATGGGACCAGCAATGATGATCGGCGCGACTCCGGGAATAAATACCATTCCAGCCCCTGCTAAAATGCCAAATAAACCGCCGACGAAGCTACCCCAATAAGCACCTCCAGTGGCTCCAGTTTTGGCTGTATCTTTCCAGGTGAGAAATCCCCGCACATTTTCTGTGGTTTGGTAGTCTTTACCAATGATTGAGAGCTTTTGCACTTAGTGGTGCAGAAAAGTCCTGGAATCCTTATAAATAAAGGATTTTCGACGAGACGGATATTTTAGCGTTTCTCAAAAAATGGAACGAGGATAATAGCTTTCAGGCGCTATTTTGACCATCTACGCAGTCCGTCATGAGACTCAGAAAAGTTTTCTGCACCACCAAGGCTTTTGCATATCGAAGCCTGATTTTTGTAGCTCCAATACAACCCTTTCTGCTTCTGCATGGGAAGGGAAATGGGCAACAACGGTATGTGTATATGTCATGAGTTTGGCTCTTATATGTATGTCAAATAGTTCTCAGACAAGCTTGGTTTTACTTTTTCGTAGTTACCGCAGCAACTTCAGCATCTAGTCTGGCAGCGATCGCTTCTAAGGTGGCTTTTTCAGCTTCTTCAAGGGTGGCGATCGCTAGAAAGGTTGCCGTCGCTGCATGGTTTTCAGCTTTATCTGCCCGATGTTCAAGCTTCTTTACTTTGCGGCTCGTTTTCCATTCCTCAACATGGGACTTCACTTCAGATTCTTTTTCTTCAAATTGAGTTTTCAGCTTTGCTCGGTACTCGTCGAATTCTTGTTTTTTAGCATCCAGTTTTGTTTTCACTTCTTCAAGTTGGGATTCAATCTCAATTTGAGTTTTTTTCGGAGCAGATTGAATACTTGCCTTCAGCGATTTTACCCTTTCTTCAACTGCTTCTAGATTGTCATGCAGATTTTTAGTGAAGTTATCAATTGCAGTACTCATGATAATTACTCTAGTATGTTGAATTTATGAAATCTGGCTCTATAATCGTCAAGCTTAAAATTAAAGCTATGCTTGAGTTTTACCACACATTTAATATTTACAAATTTTGAAATATATAACCTCTACCTTTTGAATGTTTTAGTATAAGTTATACAATTCAAACATTATTTAAGTAGGTCAGTGTGAAAATTTAAATGTATGTCATTACGAATGAAACGTAGACACGAAGTGACGTGCCGAAGGCTAGTGAAATGTTCGCGTAGCGTGCCGTAGGCTCTAGCAACCGCAACAGTTTTGTCAATTTTACATTCTGTTACATAGTTGGGTTTATTTTCATCGACTTACTTAAATCGTTTTTAAAAGTATTTTATATGGTAACAAGCTACTTCATTAGTGCGATCGGGGACTCGTCCAATCATTATCTCCACGGTTGGCGGTGCGATTGGTGTGGGATTAGGCATTGGATTCGCCTTTGCTGCTGATGATTTATGCAGATGTCCCCCATTCGTAACTCCTGAAATCTGCAATCGCCGCCCTGGAAAACATCGGATTAGACGATCGCTTCTTTTGCGTTTTTCCAGCCGGCAAAGCTAGGTGGGAAACCTTGTACATTCTCATAGCCTAATAGGTGCAGTGTCATTACCCCCATTGCTGATCGATAACCAGAGGAACAGTACAGCACCACAGGGTGATCGCGCGGAATTTGATTCAGATTGTGCGACAGGGTTCGCAGGGGAATGTTAATTGCGTTAGGTATATGTCCAGATTGATACTCAGAGGTTTCTCGCACATCTACTAACATGGGCTGAGACTTATTTAACAGGCTTTTTAACTCTTCGACAGTGGCGATCGTGTAATAACCTGCGGGAATCGAAGTGAGAAAACTATCAACTCCCGATTCCAGATTGCGGGGTTCAGACTGAGTTTGCATCTTTGCTTGAGAGATTGATTCAGCCTGTATGAGAGTTGCTGCTAAAGCTAGGTTTTGTTCAATACCAACCAAGAGATAAAAACACATAGCAAATCCTAGCAATATGGTCTGAATTAGTTTTTTAGTCATCATATAATTTCGCAATTGTAAAGTAGCAAGTCAATTAATTATGGCGTTGAATATGTAGCCGATGCTGATAATGCCAACGGTCATTAACCCGACAAATACAGCTAACAGTTGTGGTCGTAGCACTTTTTTGAGAATCACTATTTCAGGAAGAGATAGTGCTGTTACTGCCATTGTGAAAGCTAAAACTGTACCCATAGGCATTCCTTTATTTACTAAAGCTTCAGTAATCGGCATTACACCTGCAATATTTGCATACAGTGGAACACCTAAAATTACTGCGATCGGCACTGCAAAAGGATTATTTGCACCTGCATATTGGGTAATAAAATCTGTCGGCACATAACCATGAATCCCTGCACCGATCGCAATTCCACCCACCACATAGAGCCACACCGATCGCACAATTTCGCTGGATTGGAATCTTCCTTGCTCAAATCTTTGTCCCAGGTTAACGCCACCGTTTCTAGGTTGTCTTCCCCTTCTAGAGGTATTGCTTGACGAGATTTTTGCAGTTCCCAAACAAATGGTTCTACCCATTTTTCCAATTTCAGGAGTCCGATGATATATCCAGAAGCGATCGCTAAACCCACGCCAAAGCCGATGTAGATTAGCGTTACATTCAACCCAAATAATCCCCATAAAAGGATAACAGCAACCTCATTTACCATTGGTGCTGCCATCAGATAAGAAAAAGTCACGCCTAAAGGTACACCTGCTTCCAAAAAGCCGATAAACAAAGGAACGGCAGAGCAAGAACAGAATGGTGTAACGATTCCTACCATTGCCGCCAAAATATTTCCCGCAAAAGTGCGCTTTCCTTCTAGTAAAGAGCGAACGCGCTCTGGTTCTAAAAAACTTTGAAATGTCCCAACAATAAAGCTAATTACAATCAGTAATGTTAAGACTTTTGGCACATCATAAAGAAAGAAGTGCAGACTCGACCCTAAATGCGATGAAATCGACAATCCCAAGAGTTGGGTGACAATCTGGGTTGCCAACCAATCAAATGGATAAAATGGATCGAACATAACTTTGCCTGTTTAACGCTGCAATAAGGGCTGAATTTGTTCGGCACTGATTACTTGACCTTTGCTGACAACTTTGCCATTGATTGTCATGGCGGGAGTAGACATCACACCTCGTTTAGCAATTTCGATTGGGTCGGTAATATGTGAAACTTCAGCAATTAAATTGAGATTAGTTACAGCTTCTTTAGCATTTGCCTCTAACTGTTGGCACTTTTTGCAGCCTGTACCCAAAATTTCAATCTTGATGGAATTCATGACATAACTCCTTTTTGTATTCTCTAATTCAATTCTCTCTCTACTGAATCCAAGCGATACGCGCAGCGTAAAGCCAGAGGCTTATCGCTACCATTTATCAACTGACCCCACGCCGGATGTAGATACCCCTCATAGTGTTAGAATGTCAGGCTGAATATTTTTGCAACTTCGGGTAATAATTCTAGTAGCTTTATGGTACTAGGTAGTCCTGAGACAATTCCTTTTAACATGGTGATAGCATTATCAGCAATATTTTGCATCTCTGATTGATCTGGTTTTAACCCTGCTTCAGATAATTTTTTTAGCTCTGTTTGCGCTTTTTCTTTTTGCTTAATTGTTAACTCTGAATTAGATTCAATTTCATGTTTTAGCTTGATTAATAATTCTTTAATTCCCGGTTTTTCAGGTTGGGTTGCAGGTGGTAACTCATTAATAGCATTAGTCACGGTGCCACTAATATCAATTTCTCCTAAATTCAAAGCTTGCCCACTAGCATTAAAATCTCTGCCGACGCTACCAATTTCAACTTTACGTCTGTCATCATTAATTTAATTCATAGCTTTAATCTCCGCGTTTGATTGACTTCCAAAATTTTGATTTCCTATAATCAATTGTAATTGTCGAGGTAAAAAGCTGATAATATCTTTTACATTTCTTATATACTTTCTGCTATCTTCTTTACTAATATGAATACCAAGCTTTTCAGCTTCAGCTTGCAATTTTGCTATTTCTATAGAATTTTTTGTATCAATTATAGCAATAAATCCCTCTTCTAAAACTTTTTGTATAGCTTCTGGTAAATAAATAGCTTCAATATTGATTGTTAAAATATCAACTCCCCAATTTTTTGTTAGTTTATTTAAAGAATCTAATATCCTAGCAGCTATGGAATCCTGGTAAATAAGTAGTTCCTCAAAATTTTTATCAGCAATAACTTCTCGAATTTTACAAACAGAAAGAGAAGTCAAAGAAATTTGCAAATCATCTATTTCGTAAAAAGTTTTTTTAATATCAATAATTTGCCACTGAATAATAATCCATAATTCAATCGCAATCCTATCTTTTGTTAAGACCGACATAGGTTTCATCTCTAAGATTTGCTTCCTTATAGTATTTTCCATTACAATCTGATCTATGAATGGAACAATGAAGCTAACTCCAGAGTTTAATGTACGATGATACTGTCCTAAACGCTCTACTATAGCTTCATTCCCTTCATTAATACTTTTTTTAGCACTCAAAAAATATGTGCAAAAAAGGACGACAATAATTCCTCCCAAAACGACAATAAATCCTCCCACAATCTCCAGTATATGACGATTGATTACTGACAAAAATTCCACTAAGTAAGTAATCATAAAAGCTTTTCCTAATAATCTTTTATTGAAAGAGATTCATTTAAACTGCCTAACCCTTCCCCAAGTATTATCCTGATGTTTGAGGATGATCAGGTCTGTGGGATTGCGATCGCAGCTTTCAATTAACGCAATATCCCTAACACCAAGATTGCTCTCCCGGAGGATTGTGCAGTAACTCCCGAATATTGGCTTCGATCACCCGATAGCCCACATTGCCGTTGAGTCTCTGCCGTCCTTCATTAAAAATTAGGGTGGGGCTGACTGTAACTGTATGCTCTTTAACTAATTCAAAATCCTGGGATAATTTGGCATAAGCCTCACCACTATCGATTTGAGCTTGGATAGCAGCGAGCGGCAGTTTTAACTCCTCTGCAATTTCAAATTGCACCTTGCGGTCAGAAACGTTTGCCAGTTGGGTAAAAAACGCCTCCCGAAATGCCCAGATTGCTTTTTCAAATACCTGTTGATTTTGCTCCACCAAACCCTTCACTTCTAGTAGTTTAATTGCATGGAGAAACAAATGAGAGGATGTAGATGAAAATGGTGTAACCTTAGTCCAAATATCAGGATGAACGGTGATGTGATCGAACTTTTTCGCAACCTCTAAGACATGATTGCTGTATCCTTGTAATCCACCGCGATCGCGCCATCGGTTCTCCAGCTTTTCACGAGCAACACCAAAGACGGGGACAAAGTGCTGTGCGATCGCAATCTTGTCTTCAAAGGTTGTTTTCAACTCATCTAAACGAATCTGAGCAATATAAGCCCAAACGCAGAGAACATCGGAAAAGTAAAAAATACGAATCGGTTCCATATCACTTCATCCTTAGACCCACCAGGGTTTCTTTCCAGTGCGAGGATCAGTTTCCGTCCAAGGCGAGATTAAAATGCTGTTATCAATCACTGCAACCTGGACAATTTTGAGCGGTAGAGGAGCCGGACCACGCACCACCGACCCATCTGGGGCATAGCGAGAACCATGACAGGGACATTGAAACTGCTGATCCAAGGGATTCCAGGGGAAGGTGCAACCAAGGTGAGTGCAGTTATCCACAAGCCCGATATGATCTAGGGTCTGATCTTCTTTAACAATCAGATAAGTGGGTTCTCCCGCCAAACCTGCAACTAGGGCGCGGGTTTGGGGCGCTTCAGCCAGAATTTGCGAGGCGGGGATTTGTTTCCCTAGAATATCTTTAGCCAGAATAGCACCTCCTGCTCCTATTTTTTCTGCTGGAGCAATCAAGAATTTGCCCGCAGGATAGAGCGCAGCAAGCGCAGTGGCAGCAACAGTTGCTCCGGTAATAAAGTTAAGTAGTTGCCGTCTTGATAGGGATGGACTTTCGATTGGAATACTATTGTCCATGATGGATTTCCTTAAGAGTCTATGAGTGAATTCCTTGCTAACGAATCAACTTTAATGCGATCGCGAAAAACTAGACCTCAAAATTTAGCCATCAATAGGTGTTTTGACTAAAATCACGTAATGACGTTTTTGGCAACTAATATATGTTGACCGGCGCTCTAGTACCGCAAAGCGGAAATCAAAAGTCAAAAGTCAAAAGTCAAAATGATTACAGCGTAAGCGTTTCGTTATCAAAGGATAGTAAATCATTTAGAGATTTTCTTGCATAGGTTTTCTTGATTTAGATTGAATAACTCGTTGGGGTCGATTGAGAAACTTTAATTGTTCAAACCAAAGTAGAGCAATCGCCCCACCGCCCAAACAAATTGCCAGGTCAATTGGGTGTAAGAAGGAGAAGCTAAACAATTGACGCAAAAATGGGAGATACAACACGAACACTAGAAAAGCCAGTCCCCCACCAATCACCCACCAAAGGGCATTATTGGGGGATTTCAAGATTTTGAGACTGAGGCGAGATGAAGAACTTTCACTCAAAATTAGTCCTAAATTTGCCAAAATCAACGTCGTAAACGTTAATGCACGGGCATCAAGTTCGCCTTGTCTGCGATATAGTGCAACCACAAAGATGACGAGAGCGATCGCTAAAATCCCTACCCCTTGTAGCATTGCCAAAGCCAAAATCTTCTTACCAAATAAAGGTTCTTTGGGGTTGCGGGGAGGACGCTGCATCACCGTTGCTTCTGCGGGTTCGGCTTCTAAAACAATTGAGCAAGCTGGATCAATAATTAAATGTAGAAAGGCAACGTGAACGGGAAGTAATACTAACGGCAACTTAAACAACACTGGAATTAAAGACATCCCAGCAATGGGAATGTGAATCGCTAGCAAATATGCCATTGCTTTGCGGAGATTATCAAAAATTCGCCGTCCCATTTTCACCGCTTGCACGATGGACGAAAAATCATCATCTAATAACACTAACGCCGCCGACTCACGAGCCACATCTGTACCTCGTTGTCCCATCGCAATCCCAATTTGTGCAGATTTGAGCGCAGGGGCATCATTCACACCATCCCCAGTCATGGCGACGACTTCACCCTGGGATTTCAAAGCATTAACTAACCGCAGTTTTTGTTCGGGAACAGCGCGTGCAAAGATGTTTGTAGTTTGAATGCGCTCCTGGAGTTCAAGGTCACTCATGAGATCCAATTCTGCTCCCGTCAAAATAGCTCCCATTTGCATCAATCCAATCTGACGGGCAATAGTTTGAGCCGTTCCTGGATAATCACCCGTAATCATCACCACTCGAATACCTGCGGTGTAACATTCTTGAATCGCCGCCGCAACATTTGGACGCACTGGATCAGACAGTCCCACTAATCCGAGAAATTGAAAAGGAAAGTCATGTTGCTCGTCGGGTAAATGATGCGGATTGAGCGAGGGATGAGGTGGTAAAAATGGGGGCGGTGCATCAACAAGAGAGGCTTTGGCAACGCCTAATACACGCAATCCTTGATCTGCCATTTCACTGATTTGGGCTGCAAGAATTTTCTGCTGTTGGGGCGTGAAATGACAGAGATCCGCGATCGCTTCCGGCGCTCCTTTGGCAGCAATTTCATACTGTTGTCCGTCAGCTGATTGCCAAACGTGAGACATTGCCAATAGCTGCGGTGAAAGCGGATATTCTCGTAACAGCTTCCAATCGTTATGCAGATGTTCAGTATGTGCGAGATAGCGATCTCCCAATTGCTTAAATGCTTTCTCCATCGGATCAAAGGGATCTCTCTGACTCGCCAAAATGCAAAACTCGACTAATTCATGAAATGCTTCGGGGAGCAACTCGCGTAAATGCAATTCCAAATTATATGGGTGAGGATTTTCTGCCTGGTTGTATGCAAATAGCTGTTGTACAGCCATCTGATTCAGGGTCAGTGTCCCAGTTTTATCAACACACAGAACCGTTGCGGAACCCAAGGTTTCCACGGCGGAAGCACGACGAGCTAAGACGTGTTTCTGAGAAATGCGCCAAGCTCCTAATGCTAAGAAAATCGTCACGACAACCGGAAATTCATTCGGCAAAATTGCCATCGCTAGGGTAATACCCGCAAGAAATCCTTTGAGCCAATCTCCTCGCGTCAGTCCATAAATCACTACAATCGCCACACACAACAATAAAGCGATGCCAAATAAGCGACTCACCAACCGAGTCATTTCCTGTTGTAGGGGAGTCGGTTCTGGCTTGACTTTTTGCAAAGCCTTACCAATCTTACCCATCTCCGTTTGAGCGCCCACCGCTTGAACTTGAGCAATTCCCTGTCCTTGAACTACTAAGGTTCCAGAATATACAAAGGGCAACTCATCTCCCCCTGGACGTGCCATTTCCACCGTACCGGCAGCAGCAATTTTACGGACTGGTAAAGATTCCCCGGTTAATAATGACTCATCGGTTGAAAAATTTGTGCAAGATAACACCATTGCATCGGCAGGTACGCGATCGCCTTCTGCCAACACCAAGACATCTCCCCGAACAACTTCTCGCCCCGCAATCCGTTTTCGCTCACCATCCCGAATCACCAAGGCGCGAGGACTGGAAAGGTCACGCAAGGCTTCTAGGGCGTGTTCGGTTTTACCTTCCTGGTAAAGACTGATCCCTGTGATGAAGAAGACGAAACCCAGTAAAATCAGGGCTTCCTGGAGGTCGCCTAAAATCCAATAGATGATACCACCACCGACCAGCAAAAGGAAGATCGGATCTTGAACGGTTTCCCAAGCAAAGGATAAAATACTGCGAGAGCGAGCCGAGGGGAGTTCATTGTAGCCTTCATCTTGGAGCCGAGCGATCGCTGTCGCAGACGGCAAACCGTTCGCTTCTTGCTCAGATAAGCCAGCCACGGTATTAATATCGACTGTCGAAACCATAATTCTGCTTTTTCCTCATAAAACATCAAAAACAGTATTGCGGTTCTTAGCGACTACTGACTCCATCAGTGGTTCGTCCACTTATTTCACTCTCGTGGATGCGGTAGATGGCGATCGCTTCTGAACGTCCCTCAGCATCAATCCAAGTTCGATTGATGGCAGGTGACAGCGTTGTATTGCGCTCTTTGATCAAGTTCATTGCGCGATCGATTTCTGGTTGTTCGGTGAGGCGTGAGGCTCGACCATTCACAATCACGCTGCGCCAATGCAGAGACCCGTTAATTTCTTCAACCTGTAAGCAGATTTCTGGATTCGCGTCTATGTCATGAGTCTTCATCCCAACCGTTGTAAACAGATAAATATCCGAATTCTCGAGATAATAATACATTGGCATCACGTAGGGTTTACCTTCATGTATGCAGCCCAAATGACCATATCCTATTTTGTTTAGGAGTTCGTGTATTTCTTTGGAACTCATTTCATCAATATCTAACATGACTATTCTTCCCCATTTTTTGTGTTTAATATGTTTAAATTTAATCTTTGCTATAGACAACAAACAATAGAGTTTTAGTTTATTTTATCTCTTTGCAACAGGTTGATTTTATTGTGCCAATTTAATGATTAATTCCCAAACTATACAGAATTACTGATTATTACCCTAAATTCCAACTAAAGCATAAAAAATCAAATTTTTCTTATATCTTTATAGGTAGATAATTCAAACATCATCTATTCCTTTTGGATGTTTTATTTATGCATAGACTATAAATAGACAAAATATTTAATCAATCATAATATTATCTATAAAACTTTATGTTTATTTTTAATCAAATCAGAGAGTATAGGTGTATCTATAAATAATTATTTAGGATTGACGATTAGCCTTTATTCCTTGAGCAAGGTTTTAGCCTATGAAACTTTCCCATGAATTAATTCCTGCTGCTTCTCTAAACTTAAATGAGGTGACAATCGAGGTTCGGGGACTCTACAAACACTATGGTAAAACCATTGCAATTCGCGGACTCGATCTGCAAATCCGCCGTGGCGAATTATTTGGATTGATTGGTCCTGATGGTGCAGGTAAGACAAGCACATTCAATATTTTGGGTGGGGTGATGGAGGCTACCGCAGGTGATGCTAAAATTCTGGGATTACCTGCCCGCGATGCTCGAAATTACACTGGATATTTAACTCAACAATTTTCTCTTTATCCCGATCTGAGTGTGGATGAAAATATCTATTACAGTGCAGGATTGCGACTTGTCCCCGAAAATCAACTTGAAGCGCGACGCACCAAGTATCTTAAGTTGATGCAACTCGATTCATTTCGCGATCGCCTTGCCGGTCGTCTTTCTGGTGGGATGAAGCAAAAGTTAGCTTTGTGCTGTGCATTAATTGCTGAACCGCAAGTATTATTACTGGATGAGCCAACAACTGGAGTCGATACCATTGCTAGGCGTGAGTTTTGGGACATTCTGGCTGGATTAACTGCCCAAAATATTACCGTACTGGTTGCGACTCCCGATTTAGATGAAGCCGAACGGTGCGATCGCGTGGCATTAATTTACAATGGACAAATTCAGCAAATGGGTTCTCCCTCAGAACTCAAGGGTAATTTAGGCTTAAATCGCTTAATTATCCGCACTTCGCAGCTAATTCAAGCAGAACAAGCACTGATTGTTACAGGTGAAATTGCAGAGGTGTCAACATTAGGCGATCGCCTGGAAGTTTTGGTGAAAGATGTGAAATCGGGAATTGCCTTTGTGCGCGATCGCTTGACTCAAAACAATGTACAGTTCGAGGAAATTCAACCAGAATCACCCACACTAGAGAACGTTTTCACCACACTGTTACGCCAAAAAGGTTCTGTACCAAAATCTCTGCCATTTCCGCGAGTCAAAAGCTTGGCAATATCTGAACCTGCAAAGGCGAAAATAGCGATTTCTGCACAGAATCTCAATCGCGTTTTTGGTGACTTTCACGCCGTTGTGGATTTGAATCTTGATATCCGCTATGGCGATGTTTATGGACTTTTGGGTGCAAATGGAGCCGGAAAAACCACCGCCATCAAAATGCTATGTGGACTATTACCAATTAGTTCTGGCGAAATGTCCCTGGCTGGAGAAACAGGTAATCTTCGCAGTGCAGAATTGCGGCAACGCATCGGCTATATGAGTCAGAAGTTCACCCTCTACGATGATTTAACAATTCTCGAAAATTTGCAGTTCTATAGCGGTGTTTATGGCATTCCACCCCGTCAGCAGCGAGAAAAAATTAGTTGGGTGTTATCCATTTCGGGATTAGAAGGACAAGAACATTTACTGACAAGACAACTTCCCGGTGGATGGAAGCAACGGGTAGCATTTGGTGCATCCGTCATCCATGAACCGGAAATTTTGTTTTTAGATGAACCAACTTCGGGCGTAGATGTTTTAGCACGTCAGCAATTTTGGCAATTGATTAATGATTTTGCTCGACATGGGACAGCAATTTTGGTGACAACCCATTATATGAACGAAGCGGAACAATGTAGCCGGATGTGTTTTATGGTTGCAGGGCGGAAAGTTGCCGAAGGTTCTGCCAGTGAGATTAAAGCCGCACAACCTGGTCAATTATTTGAGTTAAAAATTGGCGAACTCCAAGGAAGTTACGATCGCTTACGGCAATTTCTCGAACCGTGGCGTGTCTCCATTTTTGGCGATCGCCTCCACGTTGTTCTCGATCATCCTACCGCAGAACTGCCCCAAGTGCGGTCATATCTGCAATCGGCAAATCTCTCTCTTACAGATATTCAACCCATGCCATTTTCCTTAGAAGATGCGTTTATTGGGGAAGTGCAACGAGCCGGAGGTGCGCCGCCATGATGATTCGCCGCATTCGCAATCAATTATTCAAAGAATTAGAGCAGTTTGTGCGCGATCGCTTAGGTGTTGCCCTCGCCTTCATTTTACCTGTAATTGCCCTGCTAATTATTGGGTATGCAATTCGGCTGGAAGCGAAAAACATTGCTCTGGCGGTGCGGGATCTTGACCAAACAAGCTTCAGCCGGAGTTATATTGAACGACTATACGCCACCAATTTATTTGTCCCAGCACAATGGCAAGGCGAACAATTTCCCGATGCGATCGACCGGGGAGCAGCTCAAGTGCAAGTTACGATTCCACCAGACTTTACTGCTGAGGTACAAGCAGGCAAAACTGGAAATCTTCAAGTTGTGATTGATGGCAGTGATGTGATCAACGCACGGGTAACAAGATTGGCGATTCAGGGAACAACTTTGTCAGTTGTACAAGCCCAACTCGGTAAACTTGCTGACTCTGTTGGTGTAATTTCCCAAGTGCGACTTTGGTTTAATCCGGGACGACAAGAATCATTATTTATTGTACCTGGAAGTTACGGAGTGATTTTAGCCATCTTTCCGCCGTTGTTGATAGCGATCGCCTTAGTGCGAGAAAAAGAACAAGGGACAATTCTACAGCTTTACGCCTCTAGCCTCAGCGCCTCGGAACTATTGCTAGGTAAATCCTTGGCATATACCCTCGTGGGATTGGGAGAAGCTTTAATTCTGTTTATTGTCGGTTTTTTGTTGTTTCAAGTCCGCGTGATTGGCGATCCCACCCCCTTAATTATTGGCACTCCCATATTCATCTGGGTAAGTGTACAACTCGGATTAATCATTGGCATTTTTACTACCACCCAAAGCGCAGCTGTACAGGCGATCGGCACAATTAAAGTGCTGACTGCCTTTTTGCTGGCAGGATTTTTGTTTCCCCTCAATACAGTGCCGTTTCCATTTTCCATTGCTTCCTATTTAGTCCCCGTGCGGTATTACATAGAACTTTGTCGGGATGTATTTGTGCGGGGTTCAGGCTGGTTTGGCACTTGGCATCTCATCGGTGCTTTGCTGCTTTTGGGAATTGTCGAGTTTGCGATCGCTTGGTGGGGAATGCGACGAATGCAACTATAGAGTCACTAGATTTCTCTTAAAATCTCCCATAATGAAAATAGCGCGTACAACGGTAGGATATTATGAATGAATCCAGATATCTATGAAGGCGTTACGCATACATTTCATATATGATGGGTAGATCGATTTGAACAAGCAATAAATGATGACTCAAGATAACTTTAAATCTCTTTTACTATCACTAGGTTTTGAGCAAAATCAAAATGTGTTATCAAAGCATTTTTCGCATACTGAGGGGATGCTCAAGGTAGATTTTAATAAAAAAGAATTAATTTATCCTGAAAGTCATGGATTAATTATTAATGAGCGTCAGACTTGCAATTTCTCTCAAAATGAAAATTTTGTTGTTTTTGAATGCGTGCATCGACTTTTAGCAAAGGGATATAAACCTGAACATATAGAACTTGAACCAAAATGGCAAGTTGGGCATGGTGCTAGTGGAGGTCGTGCAGATATTTTAGTAAAAAATCAACAAGGAAAACCAATGTTGATCATTGAGTGCAAAACAGCAGGTAAAGAGTTTGAAAAAGCTTGGAAAGATACTCAAAACGACGGCGGACAATTATTTTCTTATGCTCAACAAATTCAAGAAACTGAATTTTTATGTCTTTATGCTTCAAGCTTTTTAAATGATGTTTGTGTTTTTGATTATTATGTCATATCTCACAAAGACAACCAAAAAATTATAGCAGATGATCCTAGTCTACTTAGTTTTGAGAAGGCAAAGGATGTAAAAGGAAGATTTAAAGTTTGGCAACAAACATATCAATTAGAAAAAACTACTAAGGGCATTTTTGAAGATAATATTCCTGCCTATCAAATTGGTAAAGATAAATACACTATTGATGATCTTACACCGATTAACGCAAGAGATAAAGAAAAGAAATATCATGTATTCCGAACTATTCTCAGAAAGCATAATGTTTCTGGACGAGAGAATGCTTTTGATATTTTAGTTAATCTTTTTCTGTGCAAGATTGTAGATGAAACTCAGCATCCACAAGAACTTAAGTTCTATTGGAAGGGGATAGCCTACGATAATTATTACGATTTTATTGACCGATTGCAGGGGCTTTATAAATATGGAATGGAAAAATATTTAGGCGAAGAGATTACTTATATTAGTAATGAAGAAATTGAAGGCGCATTTTGGGCAGCAAAACAAAAGCGTAATGCTATTAAAAAGCAAATTAAAGATTATTTTCGCAAACTGAAATTTTTCACTAATAGCGATTTTTCTTTTATAGATGTTTATAACAAGAATTTATTTGATAAAAATATTAAGGTTTTGCTAGATATTGTAGAGATGTGGCAAGACTTGTTTTAGATTTCTTTGAAAATTGGCAAGATGAAGTGGAAACAGGCGGGGGAATGTATCGGGATATTGATTCTGTTAAAAAGTATTGTGAGCATATTGAAGTAGGCTTTGAAGATTATCAAACTCTTTTGTTAGGCGTTCCTTCTGAGCAGTTATTAGAATATGAACTGTTTAAGGAATACAAAAATGAGTTTGATAAAAACACTGAAATTATTAATTTAAAAAAGAGAAAATCTTTTAAGGATTTTTCTGAGCAAGAACAAGAGTCTGAACTTAATAAGCGGTTTTTAGAATATTTGCAAGCGATTGAAAAAAATAAGCTTTATTATTTCATTTTAGCTTTTAATAATCCCCAAAAAGTTCTAATTGTTAAAAGTCCTGCGGATAATAAGGAACAAAAACAATTTCTTGGCTATGAATGGAGTAATGCGAAGGGTAATGAAGGTTTAAAATATCTTACTGGTAGTCATATTACGCCACTTTTTGATCCTGATAATCGATACAATTCTGAAAAAATAAATTATTGGATTCAGCAAAATTTTAACGGGAATAATCAAGATATCGAATTGCAAAACCTCAGCAAATATATTACTTATGCCAGTTTGGTAGATTTATTAGATTTCTCTCGTAAGGATTTTAATAAGGCTTTTTCGCTTACTCCTAAGAAGAATTTAAAAATCGAAACTAAATGGGAATTAGTCAAGTTAGAAAATGTTTGTGAAATTGTTAGAGGTGCATCACCTAGACCAATTGATAAATATATTACAACAGATAAAAATGGTATAAATTGGGTCAAAATTGGTGATGTAAGTGAAGGTTCAAAATATGTGACTCAAGCAGCAGAAAAGATAACTTTAGAAGGTTCTGAGAAATCACGAGCAGTTAAAGAAGGTGACTTTATTTTATCTAATTCTATGAGCTTTGGCAGACCTTATATTATGAAAATATCGGGCTGTATTCATGATGGTTGGTTACTGCTATCTAAATTTAGTGAAAGACTAAACAAGGATTATCTATACGAGATTTTATCTTACAAAGATACTCAACAACAGTTCTCGGAAAGTGCGGCTGGTGGAGTAGTACAAAATTTGAATACTGAAAGAGTCAGAGCCACTAAAATTCCCTTACCACCTTTAGAAGTGCAGCAGCAGATAGTTAATGAATGTGAGCGAATGGAACAAACTAGAAATCAATTTTTTGCAGCCAACATGAATGCTAAGGATTTTGAAAAATTGATTAAAGAGAAGAAAAACGAAATCATAAGAAAATACTTGTAGCTTAAATATTAGGCGTAATAATTTTTGATCTACCTAGCTTTGCTGTAATTCCTCTTGAGATGGGTTGACAAGCGATCGCTGTTGAATATTGCAGACTTATAGGCGATCGCAGGCGAGTTTATCCTCACCGAGAGCTTGAATGGAACTGTTTGGATATTTTAGTTGGTTCAATCCCTGGGGTAGATTCAGGCAGAGCAAATTTCATTTATTATTAGCTCAGTTTTAGTGTTAGCGATGCCCTTGGCAACCACTTTGTAGTATCGCCGATTTTAAAATATATCTAATTCCTGAAGACTAATGCTGAATCGTCTTTGCTTTGCTGCTTTTGGGGATGGCTGAGTTTGCGGCGAATGCAACTATCCAATGAAGCGAATTCATCATGATTCTTGTAATTACTAAGGATAAAATCTATGAAATGGCAACAATTAATTCTGGCTTTTTTCGCCAGCATCAGCTTAATATTTGCAGGTAATGCCCTAGCGCAGACTGACATCAATATTAATAACACCAACCTGATTCGCTTTGGTGGTAGCGTCACCGTACCAGAGAATCAAGTTGTCGAAAATGCCTTGGCTTTTGGGGGGAATGTTACAGTATCCCCTAATGCCAGAGTTTTGGATACTGCGATCGCATTTGGCGGGGATGTCATCCTGAAAAAAGGAGCGCGGGTTGAAGCTGATGCTTACTCCTTTGGCGGCAAAATCGTACAAGAAGAAGGTGCGATCGTTGGTGGTGAGCGTACTACATTCAGCGATAGACATGGGATGATGGATGGTTCCAATCGAGTCAGAATTAGCTTCTTCGCTCAGTATTTTTTCAATGCCATTTTTAGAATTAGTGCCGCCGTAGTCGCAGCGATTCTCGGACTGATTATTTTAAATACTAGCCCACAGTTTATACCAAATTTAGCGACAAAGTTGCGTCAACACCCCGGTTTAACTGCCCTATGGGGACTGGGGGGAATTGTCGGCATTATCTTTATAAGTGTGTTTCTAGCAATTACGCTTATTGGTATTCCCTTGATTCCACTACTAAGCCTGACTGCGATCGTTACTTCTCTAGTAGGATCATTAGCTGTGGCAGTTTTTGTTGGTCAAAGCCTAGTCAGTAATCGTAATTGGTCGTTACAGCAGCAGTTTTTGGTAGGTTTGGCAGTCGTGACTATTCTGACCCTCATTCCATTTTTCGGAGGGTTAATAGTTTTCCTAGTCAATATGTTCGGCTTGGGTGTCATCTTGCTGTGGAAACTTGGTAGAGAAAAACCTCAAATAGCGACTGAGTGAGGGCATTCTCCTGACTTTACTTGTGGCTACGGATCAGGAGATTGAGTTGCAAATCCCATCTACCATTTGACCTTATTTAACGTGAGTTCGATGGATTTGGAATAACCCCTCTCCAAACCTCTCCCCGTGTCGGGGAGAGGCTTAAAACCCTTATTTTTTCACTCAATTCTCCACTTTTAGCCCCTTCCCTTGTAGGGAAGGGGTTGGGGTTAGGTTCCGTCGAACTCACCTTATTTAAGTTTAAGAAAATCTATGATTTACTTGCCTTTGATTTCAATCCTGTTGCTTATTGGACCAGCACTTGCAGCAATCTCCATAACGCGATCGCTTACCACCCGTGGACATTTATTTTTGTTGAGTATATGTATCCTCTACGGAATTTTTCCATTCCTAGTCACTTGGGGGGGGATGGGTTTAGCTGAACGCTTTGGTTGTTCAGCAGAAGCAGTTCGCTTTATTTGTCCGTCCTCATCTTGGCTTGGAGACGTGATTTCGGGAATGTTCATGGCTCACTGGCTGGCGATTTTCGCTATTCCATCAGCCATTTTCGGTGCGATTGGACTCCTGATTTCTTTGATTCTCAAGGTCAAACGATCAGATGTCAATACTCCTGTCATACCAAGGACTATATTTTATCGCAGTCGTCATAAAGTTTTCGCTGGCGTGTGTTATGCCCTTTCTCAGCTATGGAATTTACCAATCATGGGTGTCCGAATTATTACCGTTATTTTAGCGATCGTCATCCCTGGATTTATTTTTCTGTACTTTTGGTGTTGGTTGGCATTCCCCATCGAGCCGCGATCTCAACAACCTGTAGGAGAACAATCATGAGTCTACGCAAAGATCATCAAAATTCTCACCACCCAAAAACCACCTTTGCGGGACAGTTAGTTTGCCCCCATTGCCAAACGGCTTTTCCCATTACGTGGCGGCGATATTGGGCGGCACCGATGGGAGATTATCGCTGTCCCAAATGTCGGCAGATGTTCCATCCTATAACGATTTTACAACCGTGGGTATTGATCATCATCATTGTCGCCACGACGCTGGTTGGAATCGTTATTGCTTTGTTCGGCGCTTAAGTCTTTCTTAACATCTGGCTGGGCGCGTCTCTCATTGTTAACTGAAATTCAGTGTTGAAAAAATTCTGCATTGGTACTTATCAAATATTTCAAAGCAATTTTCTTTTTCCTGATCACATATGTCTTAGTTTCGGCATTTTCTGGACTGATCATCTTCGCTATTTTATCTGGCAAATTCATGATCTATGTGGGTTACAGTCCTGATTGGCGTACTTGGATAGGAAATATCTTGGGTATCTTGGCTGGCATCTATGCGGCGAAAGTAGCACTTGATCCAAAACCAAGGAAAAACAAAAATAGAGGGTAAGGAAGCTTTATCATGGGTCAAAAAAATTAAGTGAAATAAACTATTATGAATAACCTAAAACTTTCCGGTGTATTACTCTTTCTTGCTGGTTAATTTTACAGTTGAAAAAATTAGATTTTTGAAAATTACAGAGATAATATTTTTTACAAAGAGTTAAGGAGAAATAAAAACATGAAACAAAAGAAGCAATCACTTAAGCAAATCGGACTTTTTCTACTTTACACTTTTTCCATAACATGGTTATGCTGGCTAATTATCATCATTGGAAACAGATATTTTAATACTCTTTGGTATGGGGAGCCTTTATTTTGGATATTGGACGTAATTGGTAGTTTGGGTCCAGCTATTAGTTCTTATATTATTTATCGACAGTTCAATGAAGATTTTGGTGAAGAATCTTTTGTTAAGTATATCTTTGGCAAAAAAATAGATACAAAAGTGTGGCTGATATTTGGATTATTCTCACTCTGGCGTTTATTTATGATTTGGATCGCTTTTGGAATTAATAAGCCTATATCAATTCTATCTATAATTATTAATTTGCCGCTACTTATCCTTTTCGGTGGATTAGAGGAATTAGGCTGGCGGGGGATTTTGCAACCTAAATTAGAAAAGTTGGTTAATTATTTACCTTCTGTCCTTATTGTGGGAATTATATGGAGTATATGGCATTTGCCATTATGGTTTATCAAAGGGACAGTCCAAAGTTCATTTCCCTTTGGATTATATTTATTTTCAGGAATCATTTTAACGTCCAGCTTTACAACTATTTATAAATACACAAATAACTTATTTATCTGTGTATTAAGTCATGCCTGGTTTAATGGATGTATTGGGTTAGCTTTATATATAGGTAATAATGGAGCATTGCAGCTAAATTTAAATTGGAAAGTAATTGTTGTTTTTTCCATTGAGCTAATAGTATCAGTCATTTTAGGAATAGCATATAGTCGCAAAAAATCCCTTTTGTCTAGTTATGCCATCCGATAGTTACGCGGCATTTCATTACATCTCTAAAATAAGGTGTCGAGATGCATGTTATGGGGCAAAGCAAAATGACATTTCTACGAGCGTGGCGATTCATCACACTCATGCTAGCTTCGTTTAGTCTTAGTTTGTCTATGACACATTTGCTAGAACTGCCGCAACGAATGCAGTTTGATCAGCAACTTTGGGTTAGAGTCACGGTTTTTGAAAATGTTTATAAGTTGTTTGGCTCAGTTGGCGCAGCTTTTGAAATTACAGCAATTTTGACAGCAATTGTGTTGGTATTTCTTGTTCGCAAATGTGGTTCAACCTTCTACTGGACATTGATCGGAGCAATTTTCTTAGTGTTGGCATTTGTGAGTTGGATAATGTTTGTTGCGCCAATGAATGCTGAATTTGCCAAATGGTTGACGAATCCCATTCCAGCAGATTGGAGACAGTATCGGGATCAATGGGAGTATGCACACGCAATTAACGCCTTGATCAAAATTATTGGGCTAAGTTTGTTGGTGATCTCTGTGCTTGTAGAAACGCCGAAAAAGAGAGTGATCCATTCTGAACAATAATAAGGGTTGTTTATATCTGGTAGATGCCCACCTCAACAGTATTAGGAGTATTAGGCGGACTGCTGTGGAAGGGAAATTAGAAACAGTTAACTGCGAGGAAAACATGAGAAAGTTACTTAAAATCCCTTTGACCACCGAACAATTTTTTCAGGTTTTCGAGAAATACAATCAAACTATATTTCCGATGCAAGCTGTACTAATTTTAGTGGCGATCGCATCGGTTGTACTGGTAGTAAGTCGAAAACCATTTGCAAACAAAACCATTTCGGGCTTACTCGGTTTCCTCTGGCTATGGGCGGGTGTTGTTTACCATTTGACTTTTTTTACAGAAATCAGTCCACCCGCTTATCTTTTCGGCGCGTTGTTCGTTTTTCAAGGCTGGTTATTTTTATACGAAGGTATAGTGATAAATCGTTTAAGTTTTTGTGCTAACCAGAAAATTTACGGTATTCTTGGTGCAATTTTAATTGTTTATTCCCTAGCAATTTATCCGTTAATCGGCTATGCGCTGGGACGAAATTTTCCAACATCACCGACATTCGGCGTACCTTGTCCGACAACCATTTTCACCTTCGGCTTGCTGCTCTGGACAGACAAAAAAGTTCCATCAATTTTATTGATTATTCCTATTTTGTGGTCGCTCGTCGGAACCTCAGCGGCTTTGATTTTCGGGATTAAAGAAGATTTCGGATTGCTAGTTGCGGGAACGCTCGGAACGGTTTCTATCGTTTGGCGCGATTTAACACCGAGAATAGAGAGGTAATATGGAAAGTAACACCAAATTGATACTAATTAAAGTCGTTCATACTTTGATATGGATTTTCTTCAATTTTGTGATTTTCTATATGCTTTATGCCGTGATAGCGAATAAACTCGATTTCTGGCTCTGGATTGGTTATGGATTTGTATTTTTAGAAGGGTTAATTTTACTAACTTTTAAATCCCACTGCCCACTAAATCTGCTTGCCCGAAAATACACAAATTCCACAAAGGACAATTTTGATATTTATCTTCCCAGTTGGGTGGCTAAGTATACGAAGTTAATCTATATAACTATTTTTGTAATCATTTTTATCATCACCATTTATCAAATTCTGAATCAACAAACATTAGGTAAGTATCATGTTAATTAAATGGATTGTAATTATTGGTGTTTTAATCGTAGTCTGTACTGGGCTTGCTGTTCTCTATGGTAGCGATCGCTGGCAGTCAGAAACCCATAGTTTACGTACCAAGTTAACCAGTGGACGGCGGATAATTCAGCCGAAAATCTATGATTCAAAGGAAATTGAAGATTTGCCAGTACCAGTACAGCAATTTTTTCAGACGGTACTCAAGGACGGACAACCGATCGTGGCTGTAGTCAAACTCTCCCAGCAGGGACAGTTCAACATGAGCGAAACTCAGAACAAATGGAGTCCGTTTACTGCCACTCAACTTGTGACGACTCAATGTCTGGGTTTTGATTGGGATGCACGTATCCAGATGGCTCCAGGAGTTAATGCCTTTGTTCATGATACCTATTTATTAGGAGAAGGCAGCTTACACGCATCATTACTCGGTCTTTTTACCGTTGCAAAAATGCACGGTGCGCCTGAAAACAATCAAGGTGAATTATTGCGGTTCTTTGCTGAGGCTCTTTGGTATCCTACTGCCCTATTACCTAGCCAGGGAGTGCTATGGGAAGCAATTAATGACACCTCCGCTCGCGCTACTTTGACGGATGGTGCAACAACTGTCTCCGTTGTGTTTCAGTTTAATGCTGAAGGGACGATCGATACGTTTCGGACTGAGGCTCGTTATCGTGACAAGCTGACTGCGATGCCTTGGGGCGGTCGATTCTGGGAATATTCGGTTTGTAATGGGATGCTGATTCCTTTACAGGGTGAGGTGGGATGGGAGTATCCAGAAGGCACTCGGCTTTATTTTAAAGGAAGAACTACAGAGATTCACTATGAGTTTGCGTCTTGATAGACTGCAATCGAAACAAACATCAAAATCAAAATACTGGAGGCAATTATGACCAAACAAATTTCTCTTAATATGCTATGGGATTCAGCGAGATCCAAGGAGCGTGTGTTATTAAATTCAAATCAGAAAACCCTATCTGAGAAAATCTATGATATTCAGAACCTTCCTCTCAACATCTGAACAACTGCAATCAGGGTTCCAATTATGAATATGGCAACTCGTAATGAGCCAATTTATGTATTTCGTTTAACTCCAGAAATATTACTGATTTGGACTACTTTAAGTTTATTTCTGTTCATAATAACAGCATCTGGTGTCAGTTGGTATTATGCCATCATTCATGAACAAACAGTATCTTTCAGTATCAAAAGTGCTGAAGGTGGAGTTTGGCAAGGAATTATTGGCTTGGTGGTTTTGCTTGCTATTACTTTTGTCACCACCATTATTCATGAATTAGTTCATGGAATTGCGTTTGCTGCCTTTGGTGGTTCGCCACGTTATGGATTAAAAGTTAAATATTTCTTACCCCTTGCTTATGCCACTTCATCAGGTGACATTTTTCGCCGCAATGCTTTTATTATCATTACTTTAGCCCCGTTGATAGTCATTGATTTTGTGTCTTTGCTAATGCTAGCAATTTTTCCCCAAGCACCTTGGTTAATTTGGGTAATTGCATTCAATACAAGCGGTGCAATTGGCGACATCTGGATAGCAGTACAATTACTACGTTGCCCAAAATCAATTCGAGTTGAAGATAGGGAAGAAAGCATAGCAATTTATGCACCTCTGAATGTGACTCGCCAAGAACTTCCTTTTCCTATAACTGGTAAAAGTAGATTTAGCTCAAGTATAAAAAATGTGTTGAATATTGCTTTTATGACTTTTGCATTAGTGCTGATTTCTGGTTTTTTGCTAGTACCACTATTGAAAATATTAGAAGTTCCTTCTTTCATTATTGGCAATAATTCTTTTTTGATTATACGTTGGGAGAATACTACAAAAGGATTTGGCTTTGAGTTTACTTTTTTATATTTTGTAATACTTAGTTTTATATTACTGTTACTAATTTCCTTTACTAATATGCTTAAACGACGACACTTCTAATAGTAATTGGAGTTAACACTGATGATAAATCGCCGTCTATTGGCTCTGTTAATCAAAGAAAGCACTGAACTATTGCGTAATCGCCAACTGGTTATCTTTCTCACAATCGCCCCGATTATTTCAATGGTGATTTTTGGCTATGTGATGAATTCCAATGTGACGAACTTACGGCTGAGTATTTTGGATCAAAATCAGGTGGCAATCAGCCGAGATTTTGTGGATGCGTTTACTGCAAATCATGTGTTTCTTGCGACTCGCCACACCAACAGTCAACAAACTCTCACCCAACAAGTTGAGCGGGGTGAAGTCGATGCTGGATTAATCATTCCACCTAGTTTTGATCGGGATTTGCTGCAAACTGGAAAATCAGAAGTTCAGGTTGTGGTTGATGGAATTAACGCCTACAGTTCTGGACTTGCAAAGGGCTATGTCAGCCAAATTACAACTCAATTTAACTTAGATTTACTCCAACGCTATCAACCTGTGTCAACTGGGTTAGAAGTCCCCGTTCAAACTGAAATGACGTTGCGCTACAATCCCGGAATGCTTGATAGTTGGTTCTTTGTTCCTGGTGTGCTGGGCGCAATCATCACCTTGAGTGCTATTCTGGCTGCGGCTGTGGAAGCGGTTCGAGAAAAGGATCAAGGAACACTAGAACAGTTGTTGATGACTCCAGTTGCATCAACTTATATTTTGATTTCTAAAATTGTGCCGATATCTGCTTTACTCACAGGTACATTGCTGATTTGTTTCCTCGTTGCTCACTGGGTTTTTGCCTTACCTTTTCGCGGAAATTTATTTTTATTACTGCTATTTTCTATTCTCTACATTCAGATTGGTGTTGCCATTGGACTGGCAATTTCCACATTTTCTGAGAACAAATTGCAAACAATTTTGATTGGGATATTTCTCAATATTCCCATTATTTTATTAGGCGGGGCGGTGACGGCGGTGAATAGTATGCCGCTTGTATTTCGCTGGATTGCCCAAATTAATCCCCTTTATCATTACTTGATCATTCTTCGCAGCATTCTTCTTAAAGGTGCAGGTTTGGAAGTTTGGGGTTTAAATGCGATCGCCATGATTGTATTTGCAACCGTGACAGTTCTGGTGAGTGCAAATCGCTACCGTAGTCAATTAAGTTAATTCAGGGTGTATTTTATGTCACAAACAATCAATTCTGCCAAACCGATTACAACCCCGCCAAAGTCTGACGAGCCAAAAATTCCCACTCCGAAAAAACCCCGACGCTGGTTGTGGATTTTGGGCGGGACTGTGGCGATCGCATCTGTCGGCTTTGGAGTCTGGTATGGGTTTTTTCGTCCCCAACCTGCAAACATCATTCAATTCAATGGACGGATAGAAGGCTATGAAACCGATGTCAGCACCAAGGGCATTGGTCGAGTGGAGGAAGTTACTGTGCGGGAAGGAGATACAGTCAAAAAAGGACAATTATTAGTGCGTCTTAGTGATGAAGAGGTACAATCTGAACTGAGCGCAGCCACAGCCCAGGTAAATGCGGCAAAACAACGAGAAGCTTACGCCCGCTTACAAATCTCTATTCTCGCAGATCAACTCGCAGATGCTAATCTGAATTTACAGCAATCCCAAGGTGACACCCAAGGTAAAGTTGCGGAAGCTAACGCCCTTGTCTCAACCGCAAAGGCTGTTGTGAAACAAGAACAAGCACGAGTTTTAGAAGCGCGGGCATTAGTTGAACAGGCGCGGGTAGATAGCGATCGCTATGCCCATCTGGCGATTGAAGGAGCAGAAACCAAACAACGCTATGAAGTGGCGCGAACCGTTTACAATACTGCCAAAGCTGCTCTGCAAAGCCGTTTAGCAGCTGTGGAAGCCGCACAAACAGCTGTTAATATTGCTCAGGGAAAATTGACGCAAGCACAAACCACAACCCTAAATCCAGGGCGACAACAAACTAATGTCAGTCGATTCGAGACACAAGCACAACAGGCACGCAACACAATAGCAGCCGCCCAAGCTGATGTAAAAACTGCCCAAGCAAATCAACAATTGATTCAGAGTCGCTTGAACAATCTGACGGTGAAAAGCCCGATTGATGGCGTTGTTACGACACGCAGCGTTGAACCAGGTACAGTGGTTTTACCATCGCGCCCCTTGCTGAGAGTTGTAGACTTGAGTCAAGTTTATCTGCGGGGCTTTATTCCCGGTGGGCAAATTGCTCAAGTTCGCGTCGGACAACTTGCCAATGTTTATTTAGATAACGATCCCAAACACCAAAAGTCTTTTAAAGCAACCGTTACCGCCATAGATTCTAAAGCCTCCTTTACCCCAGAGAACGTTTATTTTCAGAGCGATCGCGTGCAACAGGTATTTGGTGTGAAACTAAGCCTCGAACAACGAGAAAGACTAGCAAAACCGGGAATGCCTGCGGATGGAGAAATTCCCTTGAATTAAACATCCAGCCCACTCAAGGTGGTGTTGGGCTTTTCCAGGAAGTGATAAGGTAAAAGAATCCTTTATTCAGAACTACGATCGCTCTGCCAGTGTAGTGCGGCGAATCGTTAGCCTACCCTTTAAAACTGGCGTTGACGCAGTCTTCCGCAGGGAAGGTATTATTCTTGAGGAAGATATTTTATGAAAGCAGGGCTTGATTTTTACGCATAAACCATGAATTGACAAAAATAAAGTGATGTATTTGACATTGTGCTGCCAATATTTACTGAATTAAACCTGCAATGATATTAATGCTCATCGCCACAATTGCGGTATTGAAGAAAAAAGAAAGAACGCTATGGAATAAAGATAAACGCCTCAGAGATGGCGAGGTAATTTGGACATCTGAAACTTGACTAGTCATCCCAATAACGAAAGAGAAATATAAAAAATCCCAGTAATCTGGCTCAATATCTTCAGGAAAATCTAGTCCTCCAGCATGACAATCACTCTCAGTTTTGTGGTCCTGATAATATTCATGAGCATAGTGCATCGCAAATATAGTATGGACGAGTAACCACGACCCAATAATTGTGAGCACTGCTAGAATTATATGGGGAATTACTACACTTATATCTTTCTCTTTAGTTTCTCTTAAAATAAAGGCGATCGCTAATATGCTAGCGCAGGCAGCAGCAGTAATTAAGCTCAATATTACCAAGCGTCCCTCGTCTTGACTTTGAGCATTACGGCGCATTATTTTTGGTCTTGCTCGCGTCATTAGCGCCCAAGTTGAAGCTAGAAAACATATTACCCCAGCATTCCATATACAGAGAATTCGAGTAGATAAACTCAGTGAATATGGAACCAGAACCGATACTATTAAGGCAACTATGATAGATAAAATTAGGCGAGAGCGAACTCTCCATTGGTGAGGAAGTTTACCTTTGGCAAAAGTTTGTGTAGGTTTTTGAGGTAAGTTCATGGTTGATAGGATTTATTGATACTTACCTACTTATTGAATTTTCCACGCCATCAGACTAATAAGGACAACAAAACCTAATGCTCTACGAAAGTAATTAACGCCTTGAAATAATTCTTCCCAAGCCCAAGTAAATAAGGAGCCAAAGGCTAGTATGTCCAATCCTATATTAATTCTACCTGTTGTAAAAATTATCTTTAATAAACTAGCTCCAATCCAGACAATGAGTGGTAAATTGGGCATCTGAGCTAGCACAATTTTGCCTTCTCTATCCCGGAACACTTGATTAAAAAACGTATTCTCCATTATTTTAGTCTGTAAAGTAAATGTAATCAAAGGTATGAATTGAGTTCATTTTTGAAAGGGAATACGCTCCTCTCACTGCATCCGCACTATCTTTATCTCACAGATAAATGTATAGTTTCTTTCTAGTATAGATATCATTGTCTACCGCGACTTGGCAAAGTACTGTCGAGTCTTGGCAGAGATTTGATTATTTGTCATCTTGTCAACTATCTCAATGCCTACAACGCGACTACCAAGGTTATTTTTTTCTAGACGTTCTTTCAGTTCCTCTTTTGCCTCACCTGGTCCAAATATCAAAATAGACTCTGCATCACGAATATATGCAATTACCGCATCATAGTAAACATTGAGTTCTCCTGTAAAAGTTCTCTGGAGGCTATCATCTGCGGGTACTTGATGTGATTCGTAAGTACCCTTAAGAGGTGAATCACCAGAACGCCGAGGCTGTTTTTCTACTTCTGATATTATCTCTTTGATTTCTTCCCCTTTCTCCGTAACAGCCACAACAATGGCTTTCCTATGGTCGATCCACAGCCCTACATTTGTTCTCATCGATATCTCCTTTTTTAACTGGTTATATCTAAATCTAAGTATCTATGAAAATTAATCTTGCATTTTTTTAATCTGCATTCTTGATTGGATAGGGTACAGAGGTAAATGACATATGCAAATAGTTTAGTCTTACTACTTATTAATAGGTCTAATTAAATACATTTAACCCTTTAACTTCAATTGTTGAGTAAGGCTTGATTAATATGGCGATCGCTCTGCCACCCATAACATGGTCTATTACTAACTTACCTTTTAAAATTGGCGAAGATATTGTTCTTGAGGAAGATTTTCTATGAGAGCAAGGTTTTATTTAATTTGCAATACTTCGGAAATTATTGGTCTAAATCTCGTCGTACTAAGGCTTGAATCTCAGTTCGGAGTGCGGTAATTTCTGCTTGCAAGGCTTGAAGTGATTTTGCCCTCGCTAGTTCTGCTTGATTATTCTCAGTATCTTGACCCACAAATAATGTTGCCAGGGTTGCAGTCACATAACCACTTATAGCAAACGCATACAGTGCCAGGAAAAAGCATAGTATTCGACCTTCTGCTGTTTTCGGAAAGTAATCAGAACCGATGGTGGTCATTACCATTGCCGTCCACCACAGCGCAGTACCATAGTTGATGATAGTGCCATTAGGAAGTTCGCGCTCAAACGCATAAATTCCAGCCGCTCCAATGAGGGTGACAATCACGGTTAATCCCGCCACATAGCCAAATCCTCGTCTACCAATACTGGCTGCTAAAACTCGCATTCCTTTGTTGGTTCGTGTCATCACTCGCAACAACTTTAACCCTCGAACCCCATGAGCTGATTGCAAAGACTGTATTAATGGCACAATCCGAAAGATTCGCAGCGCTGGAATCAACAGCGAAAAAGCGGTCAACCAGTTATGTCTGAGGTAGGACATTCTGTGAGGAGCGAGGAGAAATTTGATACCAAAATCTATGAGAAAGGCGAGCCAAATTACGGTAGCGATCGCTTCTAGCAGAGGATTCAGTCCCCAAACTAGCTCAACGATAAATAGCCCTAACCAAGCAAAGCCAAGCACCAGCATGGGCGTTTCTAGCCAATTGTCCCACTGTTGCAGCACCTCACTACGCTCTTGTTGGCATAGCCTCTCAGTATAAGACTCTAAGGGTGGCTTTGACCTCATAAAGGCTTTTCTTGATGAGACTGATACATTTTGACCATTGCCCGTAATTGGGCGATTTCAGTTGCCATATCTAGCACTATTGAGGCTCCGACTAAGTTTAGTCCCAAGTCTCGACGTAACCGTTGAATCTGAGCAATTCGCGCGATCGTATGGGAATGCAACATACTACCAATTGGTTCGATTATGCCTAACTCAACATAAACCTGTAAAACTGTAATTGAAGTCTCAGTCATCAATGCGGCATATTCAAAGCTGTAGAGTTGCTCACCATCCAGGGAGACCACGGTTTTTGAAAGGCTGAAACTCATAACTTAATCTCCTCTAACTGGACACGGGGGTTAAAGCTGGTATTTGCCTGGATTTTTTCGTAGTATTCTTCCTCAATTGGACTCAGGTCTTGGGGTGTGACAATCTGAAGTTTGGCGAACAAGTCACCTCGTCCACCTTTTGGCAATGTCCAACCTTTACCCCGCAGTCTCAGCGATTGCCCCGAACGCACCCCTTTGGGAATTTTCATCGTCACGCTACCATCAGGGGTTGGCACTTTGATTTCTGCCCCTAAAACTGCTTCATCAGGTCGAATTGGAATGTCACAAACCAGGTTATTATCCTCAAATCGAAAGAAGGAATGTGGTAACACTTCGATAGTTAAATATAAATTGCCACGCTGTTGAGAGAATGGACTAGGACGACCTTTACCCTTGATGCGAATTCGGCTTCCTGATTTTGCCCCTGGGGGAATACGAACATTGATGGTTTCGTCGTCGAGTTGTAGTCGCTTCTGGACACCGTGGAATGCCTCAGAAAACGTGAGTGCGATCGCAGCTTCTGTATTCGGTGCAGGAGCTTGGGAACGAAATCCATCACCAAAACCATCAAAGCCACCAGTAGAGGTTGTACGTCTAGATCGACCTAGCAGATCGTTGATAAAGGAATCAAAGTCTCCATATTGATCGAAGTTGCTCGTCGCAGCATTAGTTCCCCTAGGTGATGCTGCTTCAGTGTAACCAGGATTATTCCAGTGCTGACCAAACTGGTCATACTTTTGCCGCTTTTCTGGATCAGAGAGTACCTCATTTGCTTCATTGAGGTCTTTGAACTTTGCCTCTGCGTCTTTATCTCCAGGATTGAGGTCAGGGTGATATTTGCGGGCAAGCTTACGGTAATCTCGTTTAATTTCTTCAGGGGTTGCGGTTTTGCTGACTCCCAGGATGGTATAATAATCCTTAAAATCCGTTGCAGTAGGCATTACTGACCTCTCAAACGTGAGTTATTCTGTCGAGGGTACACTATAGATTTTCATAATCGAATCCAGCAGCTTCAGAGCATCTGGTTTGGTGCGCTGAAATGAATTACATCCAATAATCGAGCCGAAGCCACCACCCCCTTGAATCGCCCGAACTTCTTGGAGTAGAGCCTCATCTGTATGGGTAGCTCCACCTGAAAAAATCGCAATTCTTCGACCATTGAATGTACATTGGACAACATGACGGACTCGATCAATCGGGGTAGCAATGGGAATCTGCATTTTACAGATAAGTTCTCAATTAAAATTCTTTGATAGTTAGGGGTTTGGAGTGTGATATTTTCTAACGCTAAACAATTTTCTACAGGAGAGGGTGCATTAGTAGTAATTTCAGTTTTGATGGTTGGCTGTTCACTACCATCAGGCTGGTTCACTGTTGAGTCGCTAGTCTCCAAAAATTCCAAAAAACTGTATAAACGTTCAACACCTGCGCCAAAATTAGCCAGGGACTGAAAGCGTGACACAATTAAGTTGAGGGAGAAAAAGACCCGGATGAAAGCTCCTTGTGCCTCGGTGACTTTACCAACTTCTAACTCACCTGCAAAAATGCCAGGTGCCACCACAATGGCAGGGAGAATAAAGGGAATAAATTCATAGGCATTAGTTAATATATTGAGATTTAGTTCCCAAAAAATTAAGCGTTTGAAGTTGTCAAAAACTTCTAAAAATTTGCCTCGAATTCGATCAGATTCGTACTGCTCTCCCTGGTAGAATGCGATCGCTTCCGCGTTCTCTCGCACTCGCACCAAGCTAAACCGGAAATCAGCCTCTTTTTTCAGCCGTTCAAAGTTAAGTCGATTAAGGGCTTGCCAAATACCCCAACTGTTGTCAAAGTACCAACCAGGGCATAAAATACCAAAAACCAGATTAACGGTTGAGAAATACCCCACAGCACACTGCTAAAAGCTCCAATCGCTAATAATGAATCAACTACTGCCAACAGCAATGCTAGGGACTCATAGGTAAAGCTTTTGACATCTTCAGTAATCCGTTGATCGGGATTATCAATTTCGGCATGGTCATAATTTAGGTTATAAAATGCTCGATTTTGGAAATAGCGATCGCTAAAATAGTTTGTCAGCCATTGCCGCCATTGTAAGCCCAAGCGATCGCGTAAATAAACGTAGCCTGCATAGAGTGGGGCATAAACGGCTAATGTCCCTGTAAACACCAGAATCGTTTGCCAAAATCTCGCTTCATCTTGGGCAGATAGTGCCGAAATTAGCACGCCTCGCTTGTTGTTGAGCAACACACTCAGCCCGGTGTAGCCCAAAGATAACAGAATGACTAACAGCAGTAGTCCGCGTGCATACCATTTTTCGTCGCTCGACCAGTAAGATTTAGCGATCGCCCAGAATCTTTTAAGTATAATTAAGTTAAATCGTTGCATTGATTGTGAACCATACAAAGTTAATCAGCTATTCAAGATAAGCTGAGAACAGCATTGAAACTGCAATGCGAGAATTATTACTATGTGGCACGACTGGCTGCGTCGTTTGAGATTGAGGACTAATCATTTGATTCCTGGGTTGAATAGGCGATCGCGGTGAATTTATTAAATAATTGATCGCACCACTCCACCCTCTACGCGCAAAGCAGCACCATTAATCGCAGATGCCAAGGGACTAGCAACAAATGCAACTAATGCCGCGACTTCAGAGGTTGAAGCAAATCGCTGAATCAGTGAAGATGGACGAGTCTTAGTAAAAAAATCTTTCTCAACTTGTTCGGGTGAAATATTTTGCTCCTTGGCAAACCCCTGGATGAAAGTTTCTATTCCTTCAGAACGGGTTGGACCTGGCAATACGGTATTGACTGTGACATGGCTGCCTGCGGTTGTTTCAGCTAAACCACGACTCAACGCTATTTGTGCAGTCTTTGTCACCCCATAGTGAATCATCTCAACGGGAATATTCAAACCAGACTCACTAGAAACGAAAATAATCCGTCCCCTATTTTCCTTGAGCATGAGGGGTAAGTAATGGCGTGATAGTCGTACACCGCTCATCACATTGACTTCTAGAATATTCATCCACTCCTCATCAGAAATGTCTTCAAATGCTTTGGAGGCATAGATTCCCAAGTTATTCACCAGAATATCGACGAATGGCGCTTGTTGAATCGTTGCTTCAACTCCTGCTTGGGTTCCTAAATCAGCGACAATTCCTTGAGTTACAGCATTTGGGACACTTTGCCCAATACTCTCAAGGGCATGGTTTACACGCTCTTTAGTTCTGCCATTGACAATCACCTTCGCTCCTTCTTGAGCAAATATAGTAGCGATCGCTAGTCCAATTCCGGCGGTTGAACCACTCACCAATGCAACCTTATCTGATAGTTTGAGATCCATAAGTATTTTGCTTTAATTCTAATATTTGTTAATTCAGCGATCGCCGTGAGTAAAGTACCTGTTGTAAATGCCAGCACAACAAGCTTGGGAGGCAAGCTAATCCAATTTCACCACCATCTTGCCAACATTTTTTCCTTCAAATAGTCCGATGAACGCGCTCACTGCTTGCTCGATTCCGATTACCACTGTTTCTTTATTCTTCAGTTTTCCGTCTCGGAAATATTTACCTACTTCCTGTTCAAATTCTTGCTGATGAGCTAGCCAATCACTAACAATTAGTCCCTTCATCGTTAACCGTTTAGTAATCATGTTAAATAGATTAGAAGGACCAGGCTGCTTCTCCTGATTGTAACCAGAAATGCCGCCACAAGCGATAATCCGCCCATGCACTTTTAATACTGAGAGCGCTGCTTCAAGCATTTCACCTCCCACATTATCAAAATAGACATCAATGCCATCTGGAACCTCTCGGTTCAATTGTTCGAGGATAGGAGCGGCTTTATAATCAAAAGCAATATCAAATCCACATTCTTCCTGTAGGAACTTGACTTTTTCCATGGAACCTGCTGAACCGATCGTACGGCATCCACGCAATTTGGCTAGTTGCCCAGCCACACTTCCCACCGCACCTGCGGCTCCCGAAATAAAAATCACGTCGCCAGCTTTGACGTTTACCAAATTTAATCCCACCCAAGCAGTCATACCCGTCATCCCAAGGGCACCGAGATAAACTGATAATGGTTGCACCTCCTGGCTGACTAGATGCAACTCTTTTGGTGCTGCGATGAAGTATTCTCGCCAGCCAAAGCTGGAAGTCACAATATCGCCTTGATTGAATTCTTTAGCCCGTGACTCTAATACTTCGCCAACTGCACCGCCATTAAGCGGTTTGCCTAATTCAAAAGGTGGAACGTATGATTTCCTGTCGCTCATACGACCACGCATATATGGGTCAACTGACATATAGAGATTGCGAACAAGTACCTGCCCATCTTGAAGTGGCTGTAGTTTGGTTTGCGCGATCGCAAAGTTATCTGCGTTGGGCAGTCCGTTAGGGTAAGAAACCAGCACAACCTCGCGACTGATTACATCTGTCATAATTTGCTCCTGATTATCCACCTTTTCAGTAAACTTACTTAAATGCTTTGACTAAAGCCTCAAACTGCACATGCAGTGACTTGTCGTGGTGCGAAATAGGTGGGATTTCGTCAAATACTTACTTCCCAGGGGAATTTAGGGAGGGAATTGATTTGAATAAATCCCAAGTGCATTCGTAATTGTCGGTTGTCAACATTCGCCCACCCCGCAGCGAATAGCCATCGGTAGGGTTCCCGGCTCCATCCATACTTCCCCCCACGACGGGCTTTACCTCCAAAATGAAAATATTTTCCCCACAGAAGTCATCGTCGCGGATCATGAAGGCTGCGGCTGCCAAAGAGCCAATACCACCGCCTAATAAATAAGCATTCGGTTCATGAAGCATCTCAATTAACTCCCAAATAAGCGTGATTGATGCTGAATTTTGGAGCGTATTAAAGCCGCACCATCACTTTAATTGCTTCTCGTCCATCCATTGCCGCATAACCACCTGGAACACCATCCAGATCGACCGTCAGATCCAACACGGGGGAGGGATCGATTTTCCCTGCAAGCACATCTGCTAATAGTTCCGGAATATAAGCCCGCGCAGGCGCAACACCACCCCGCAAGGTAATATTTGAGAGAAACATCCCTGCCAATTTCACACTGCCATGTGGGACACCGACATAACCAATCGTGTCACCTGGACGTGTAATCCCAATCGCCGTACTGAAAGAAGATTCCGTGCCTACACATTCCAAGACTGCCTCAGCACCGCCTTTAGTCATCTCTTGCACTTCATCAATCGCCTGTTGATCGCGGCTTTTTACCACATCGGTAGCACCAAAGCGGCGGGCAATTTCAATGCGTTTTTCATGTTTGCCCAGTAGAATGATTCGAGCGGCTCCCAGTCGTTTTGCAGCTAAAACGCCGCACAGTCCCACCGCCCCATCGCCAACCACTGCCACTGTCGAACCTGCTCGGACTCCAGCAGAAATAGCCGCATGATGTCCAGTTGCCATCACATCTGTGAGCGGTAGAATTGCGGTGAGTAAGGCATCGTCGTTTTCCACTTCCCTAGGAATTTTTACTAGTGTGGCATCGGCAAAGGGAGCGCGCACAGCTTCTGCTTGTCCACCATCGTTGGTTCCACCCCAAAAGCCACCTTGGATACAGGAAGTTTGTAGACTTTTGCCACAAAATTCACAGGAGCCATCCGAAAAAGCAAACGGAGCTAGTACGCGATCGCCCTTTTTCAAATTTCGCACATCCGAACCAACCGTTTCGACAATACCCATCCATTCGTGACCTGTGCGCCATCCCGGTTTCCAATCATCTGACCCTCGGTAAAACCACAAATCGGAGCCACAGATGCAGGCATGGGTAATCCGCACAACGGCATCTGTTGGCTCTTGAATCGTAGAGTCGGGAACGGTTTCGACCCTTACATCACCAGGAGCATAATAGACAGTTGCTTTCATAATCGATTTTCCTGTTATGAATAGTTAGAAGTATGGATTTTGTAACTTGCAATTCTTTTCTGTGAAAAGTTTTTAAATACAAGTGTTGAAAATCAGTTTTGTACTTGAATTTCATCCACTTTAATTAACTGCTATTCAAGTAGCTTGTAGCTTGATTAATGTTTTTGTTCCAGCAGCATCAGTAAGTGAAACTGCCATCATCACACCATTTGAGTTCTGTGCAGTCAAAACTTCAGTTGGTGAATCAATCGTGTGAGCGTAAGTTACTTCCTCTAGAATATTTTGCTTATGAAAATTACGCAAAGTGCTATTGAACCGGCAATAAAAAATAAATCATCATTGATAATTAATTTATTGGGTTGATAAAAATTCAAGTAACTCTTTCGTAGCTTTATGCTCTGTTTCTGTAGAGTTTTTACCATCTATCTTAGGTTATAAAGGTGAATATCTTGGGAGGTAGAGACATCTCTAATTTGTTAGTCTGCAAAGTTAATATTTTGCCAATTAATGTATTAGAATTAGTAGCTACATCCGATTAAGATCTGATTCGCACAGAAAATCTTAAGGAGACTCAATCCATTACCAGGTTTCAGTTTCAGCGAAAAATTGCTGTATTATCCCTCTTTTGTTACTTTAGGAAGAGAAAAATTGACAAGAGGTTCAACTAGCAACAGAGAAACTGACTGGAGAAGCGCGAAAATCATTCATAAAGTTGATTAATTTCAAAAAGCAACGCTTCATACCAGGAATGTTAAATACTGTGAGCCAAGGTTGAATCAAACAGTAAAAAATATAGGGTTGAATGAGCAATCTCAGATTATTTAAGGCACTCTTCCATGTGGTACCAGATTCCCAATTAGGATGTTGACTATATTGAGAACTATTAAAGTCTATTGAGGAAGGTAATTCTGAACTAGATGTTGATTGATTTTGGACATGAAGTTGAAAATAAGTAGCCTGAATGCTAACGAAAAGGTAAGCACTAAAAATGATTTCCCACCAGCGTTCAATACTTTCATAATCAGTTAGACGAAAATCAGCCCAACCTAGTTCATTCTTAACTTGTTTAAAACCATATTCAATCCAATTTCTTAAACTATAAAGTTGCGCGACATTCAGTGACAAATCAGTTGATAAATTTGTCATGATGTACCAACTTTCATCTCCCGTAGGGTCGGGTGCATTCATCTTACTGATTTGGTAGTATCTGGTACGGCGACGTTTACCAAAAATAATTTCTCTCAAGTAACGAGTTTCAGTTTGACGATGTGAAAGCTTTTGCTCATAAGCTTTCCAGCGATTATAACGTTTTCGGCTTCCTGGGGGCATCAACACTCCATGATTGGAGCGAATTGCTACGATAAACTCTAGTTCTAATTTTTCTAAACATCTAATTACATCTCCACTCTCACCATATAGGCTATCCGCTAACACTAATTTAATTTTGAAACCCCATTCTTTCAACTCTTGAATAATCTCTATTGCTATTTGGGGTTTACTCTTATATTTATCGCCTTCTCTTAAGCGATTTCTCGGTTTAAATATTTGGAACATTAGAGGATAAGTAATCCCATCTACTACACCATAAGCATTTACAGATACTATTCCATTCTCTGTCTTGCCTAAGTTTCCGATATATTGACTAGTCACATAATCTGTTGATTTTGCCTTTTTCTTATCCCCGGTTTCGTCAATACATAAAATTATTTCTCTTTCTCCAATAAACCTTTTGATCAACCACAGCCTAATTTCTCTTAACTTTTTGACATCCCACAGTGCATCTCTCAAAAAATGATGTAGTGTTTGGCTATCTTTTAACCCCACTGTTTTAGCTATTAGGGGTAGGGTTTTTCGCGGGATTTCTGAAACTATGCCCAAATGTAAGAATTTGAAAGCTTCAAAATGCCTTACATCCTCAAATACTGAATAATAGTGCTGGCAGTAGTTATCTATGAATGCCACTGTGCTTACTGGCTGTCTGCGCGGCGTAACCATTCCTATTACTTACTTTGTCTGCTTTTTTTCTGATTATACTCTCCCCGTAGTAACAAAAGAGGGATTATACCAATTCACAATTCGCAATTCGCAATTCGTAATTAATAAATCCTGGTTTGACAAGGGTTTTAGAGCTTGGATATGTTTCAGGATTTTCGTGAAATGGTATTAGCTTAAATTTCTGAAACCATTATAAGGCTTTAGTTTTAAAATTAGCTCTGATAGCACCCTGACTTGAAAAAGGCAGTAGGGAAAAAGCTTTTTCATACCTTCTGGTGTATGCAGTTCATGACGGCTACTTAATTAATTTGGCGATCGCCCCCTGGGCGGCTCTCCTTGGGAGCATCACCTCTGGTGCTGCGCTCTGTGCGATCGCATTAATCCTGTTCCAAGATGACCTCATTACAGAGGTATCTAAAAAATGCTCTTGTACTTATGAACCTAACGTATTGATTTATATAGTTGTCTCTTCTTCTGGAAAATCGTTCTCAAGTTTGACTCCAAAAGGTAAAGTGTCAAAGCCTATTTATTCTAGAGTTAGAATCGCATTTTCTACTTCAACATTAGTGATTTTTTCTCGCTCAACTAGGGATAGAAATAGGTTATATACATCCTGGTACTGTTCGCTAACATATGCAATCCAATTATTTTGATAAGCAAGTGCATCATGGAGTGCCATGACTATTTCTGTATAGGGGTCGTCCATATACATATCATGTAAAGAGCGCATTTTTCGTAATATACTATCAGCAAAAACCGCAGCTACCGGTTCTCCTGTACATGTGGAGAGTTGTTTTAAATCTGATAATAAAGACTTAGTAATTTCGACTGCACTTATTTCCAATATAGCTTACTCGTTATCCATCCAGACTCTCCCTTAATTATTTTGGTTATTTTGCAATTAGAAATGGGCATTATTTTGAGATAGATTTACTAGTTTAATTTTACATCTTGTTATTGGCTTATTGTGCTTGACAACGCAATAAGCTTGGAAGATAGAAAATCGCTTTTTTTCCGCAATGCTTCCCGCAAGGTAGAAGTATGGAACGCTATCGGACGATGTTTACCTGTAAGCGAGCTGACAAAAGACCTCCGGACACACAAGACTAGCTTCTACCCTAAGTCCCGCTTCGCCTATGTGAAAGGAACTGGTAAGCTAGCTTGCGGCAACACTGCGCGTACACTAACGCAATTTTATTGCGTCAATACTGTTAGTACAAAAACAAAGATGGTGCTTATATCTACTCTTTACTCGTAGAGGAATTTTGTATGAGATGAGAACGTTGTATGTGATTCTGGCAAAAGCCTTTTCAATCAAGGAATTCAGCTTCAGAAGCAGTCAAAAACTAAATGGTGTAAAGATGGTGTAAGTTCAAAATTAGAGCCTGAAATACTTGCTGTATAAGGTATGTTCCAGGACTGAAAATCCTCGTGTCACGAGTTCAAGTCTCGTTCCTGGCATGACCCAAAAGCCTCTCCCAGAGAGGCTTTCCAGCTTTTCCAAATCAGGCTTTCTTGTCCAGACTAATTTAAATGACTAAAATCTGACTAAAATCTATCAAAAATTAGATAGATTTATCAGGTTTGATTATCAAGCAAAAGGCGTTAAAATTCTTTCCTCTCAGAAGACTCTCGCCATCTAACCCAGTGGTGAAATTCATTAAAAATTTGCCACTCCTTTGACCTCATAAAGGCATAAAATCCCCTATCAGACTTTGCGACCATCGCCTTTATCCGTTTAGTTTCTATAAACTCTTGGATGTAGGTTCCGGTACTAGGAAGGGTGCCGCAGTCAATAGCCCTGGCATATCTGATAACTCGTTTAGCCAAAATTCTAGGGACACGGATTGGAACCGTTGTTCCGCTATTCCATTTGTTGTGAATATCCTCAAATTCCATAATTACCCCGGAAAATTAAATAAATACGCTACAGAAAATTATTCCATAGCGCGAGTTCGGGGTAATTCAAGGGTCAATGACTGACCACATCAGTTTTAACTCAACAAAATTATGGATAGCAAAACTGCTTTGGCAAAGGTCGCAAACTATCTGAAACAGCTTCGATTTGAAATCGGGACTGTCACCAGTTCAAAAGCGATCGCCGATATTTGTAATAATTGAGGAATAGTTTTAAACAAACGAATGATTGTAATTTTTGGAGTAACAAAGGGTCGAAATCGGGTCTACTGGACTGGGAAAAGATGGAGCGAACAAATAGAAAAAGCAAGATTATATAAATCAACATTCTCAGCAAAAAGGTTTTTAAAAAAGCCTTTACCAGAGGGAATAGTGGGTAAGGGGATTAAAATAATAAGACCATGAAAAATCAAAAGTCTTTGTATATAAGAATTTCCGCAGAGAGCGACAAAAGACTAAGGGAGTTCGCCAGCAATCATCAGCTAACATTGTCTGGATTGATTGAAAATATGATTGACGGACTACCAGATTCTAGTTTCGCGGGTTGTTTTTCTGGGGACAAGAATTTTAGATTTCCCCTAAAAAGGATTAATCATTAATGTCAGTGACCGAACAAAAAAGCGATCGCCCTTTGCTTAATCTACTTCTCCGATATCAGGCATTTCTACTGTTATCCCTGCCATCGAGTGTGTGCAGTCATTCAAAAATTCTAATTTGCCATTTTTTACAAAAAGATGGCAAATTTCAACTCTTCCATCTGTATACTCAATCCGTTGAATCAGGCTAGGTGAAAATGTTGGAGCGGTTAAATCACCGTTAAAACTCCAACTTGCGCCATTGGGGCTTTTGTGTGGCTGAATGAATACCGCATGAGGATTGTTGCATCCGGGACAGTGAAAAACATAACCCTGTATCTTCCCGTCATTATTAGTAAAAGATTCTAGTTTCATTTCATAAATCTCCTAACAAAAAAGCGATTGCCCCAATTGCTAATCATCAATAACCACATCATTTCTCTCTACGGTAAAGTAGGTGATTCTCTCCAGCATCTCCCTACCTTCTGATTTTAAAATGCGTACCTCGCTTTTAAAGAGAAGTAGTCCAAGGGATTGTAATTCTCTTTCCATGACGGGGTGATCTCCGAGTATGGCGATCGCCATCAGATGAGGTTCAGTTTCTGGATAATTGAAATGTAGCCAGTGTCGAGTAAAAACTCGGTTGGATAGTTTGACGACAATTCGGAGAAATTCTTGTAAGGGCATTTAATCATCAATCGTGATAACGACATCGGTCTGTTTTCCTAATACTTGCCTCTGCATCAAGGATTGGGCAGCCAGGTAACTATCGAAATTATTCGCCACGATGAAACCGGCTTCAATACAAGAGTCTGCGAATTCTTCTAAAAATTGCTCTAAAAATGCTCGTTGCCTAGCGTCGGGGATAGCTTCCACCCTTTTCTCAATCACGTCTTGCTGAATTGTAAAAGCGGGGCGGTTAGATTCTCCCCATCGGTTAAAGTTCTCCTCACCCAAAATCCTTTTCATGAATTTAGAGAAAGGATTATCAGGATTAGCCTTCAAAAATCTACGGGCTGACTTAAATCGATTGGACAATTCGGCATTTATCAGGGTTTGAATCGCCGAAGCACTAATCAAAGCAATTGATTGATAAATCTCTTCTCTAGCTTCCTCATCCAGTTCTGCCATAGCAGCTGATGCCATGCCGGGATTAAAGGCAAAGGCAAGGGTTCCTGGTAGCGCGCCGCAAACTAAATATCCAGTGGCTTTCCCCACAACACCACCGAGCAATCCATAGAAAGAATTCAACCGTTGCTGTATCTGTTTGTCCAATTCCTCATCAGAGATATTCAGATTAAAGTTCAAGGCAAAGGACACCGTAGAGACAATTACCGAGTTGAGCGCGGTAAAGGTTCCCACAGCCAAGCCACCCAAAACGCTTCCCGCGACCAGTGCCCCCACAGTCCCCAAACCAGCGATAAAGCTGATACCCGCAGCAACCGCAGCGCCCCCGGTGACAATAGCAGCTGTAGCCGCGATCGCCATGTAGGCGTATCCTTCAATTTTGCGGGCTTGGGCACGGGCTTGAGAGATAACTTTAACTTTGCGGACTTTAAAAGTTGAGTCCTTAAATGGGTTTTTCGGGTCATACTTAGGCGCGGACGGTGTTCCCACCAAAAACTCACCATCATCGGTGATATAGCCGATGTCTGGCTGTATCAATATATCTACGGTTGTTTCGTATTGGGGTGGGGTGAGGTAGTCTTCCACGGCTTCGCGGATACGAGAGCCTATCCACACACCCCCGGCAGCTGCGGCTCCCACCAATGGCGCGGCTAAAACTAAAGGTAAGGGCATTATTTTTTCCTTTGTTGTGGAATGGTTCTACGTCTAATTTTTATCCTTCTATCCTTGGGTTTGACCTTGGGTGTGACTTTCCCGGTCAAGATATCAACATCAAAATTCAAATCCGTGTCATCGTCCGGTAGCCCATTTACAGTTTTTTCTATCCGGTCAGTCCAGTTATCAAAATCTCTAAAACTGTTGCTGATTTTTTCTGATTGTTTGCGGGATACTGGAGTATTTCTAGCTGCATTTCGTTGAGCTTGAATCTTGGCTCCAAGCTTGCCTTCCATGGGTTTTTTACCCGCTAAAACCTCACTAACGTTAATGTGCCCATTAACTTTATTTCTGACAGCTTGCACAACTTTCTCATCATAGGTTACAGCTTTCTTTTCTGTTTCTGCCATCACTTCCCATCCGTTCTCTGATAAAGGACTGCTCTCAACATACTAATAACTTGCAGTGCGTCTAGTAATTGGTCATGAAGGGAATTCTTCCCCGTCCAATCTTCGTAGGTAAACTTTCCACTACCGGGCTGTAATAGGTTTTTTAATGATTCGGAATCACTTGTAGGTACGGGTAAACCAAATTCGTCTAGCTCTTTTTTCGGAAGATTTAAAAGTAACGGGACTTCAACACTTTTAGTATCAGTGGGGTAGTCCAAGTAGTCTTGGATATCCGTCACTGTCTGCAAGGTTTTTGCTAGTAGGACTTTGATATTTTCTATCTCTAAAGTGCTTCTAAATTGCAAGTCAGTATTAACATTCCCTTGCTTACATCTCTGCGTTAACAAAATAATTAATTCTCTCAAAGATGTTGCTACATCTGGCAACACAACCATCTCTCTTTTAGGTTTTCCTTTGTCGTCAAGCTCTCCTGTTTCAAATTCGATAGCTTGGTGAAAAGTGCCAATTAATGCTTGCTCTTGTTCTGCTTGCCAAGCTAATAACTCCGTAAGCGTTTGTAGCTTTTTACGTTTTTTATCGTCGATGAATTTAAATATTTTTGCAAAAATACCTTGTTTGAATGGCTTGATTAAAGTTTCGGGAACATCGACTGGATAGTTTTCAATTCCAATTAATCTATTGGAAATTTCCGTTCTTTGTACTGCCAGTTTTAAATATTCGTTTAATGTGGGTGGGGTTCTGTTAGATTTTTGGGAGCCTTCCCGCTCCATATCCTCATCAAATATTTGTACCGTTGTCGGTTCCCCTATTCTCTTCAATATTAATTTCATTAATTGTTCAAGATTTGAATTGTCAGGGCAACAAGCCATATCATCTCCTTTGCAAGGATTTCTACAAATAGCCGGGGGTGGGGGTGGAGCGGGGAAGCCGTTGAAGTAAGTAAAAAATAGACCTTGAATTTCTAATTGAAATCCAGGAAAAACGTATAAGGTTCCGTTAATATCTTGAGTAATTCCCGTAGGATTGTACTCTCGTGGTTCGTAGGCTGAATCTATCTTAATCGGAAAGATAGAAGCATCTCTTTCCATCCCTGTATAGGGTTTTCTATCGGTAACAATTCTATCCTCTGGTAAATTATTGATTTGTTGTTCCGTCAGGAAGAACTTATCAATAATTGGCGTGGTGTTAATTAGAGGAATATTAGAGGAGGATTCATTTAAGAATAAGCGAATTGTGGTGGTATTAACATTCGTATAATAGACGTAGGTCGCTGTCGTTTCTAAAGTCCAGATAGTATCAGGCTCTAGATAGTCACCATCGATAGTTCCTCCGGCATTTAGCCAATTATTCTTGTAGGATTCCCTCGCAGAATTATTACGCCAAATAGAGCTAAATTCATTAGATACCCATTGGGTGTTATACCCGTGAGATATCTGCATTGACAGCACAATCTTTGTATCAGCACGGATAACCGAAAAGCCTCGAAAATCCACAATCTTAGAAAAATAAAGGTCGGGATTAAAATCATAATCAACAAGATTTGTTGTCAGATTTTTGTATACAAAACCATTACCGTATTTATTATCAATATGGTAAACATTCGTATCGGCGAAACGAATATAATCAGCGTTTTTTACCGAACCAATAATACGAGGTTTTCTACTCCTCTGAGAAATATTGTACGCGGGTGTTTCTGGCTTTCTACAGGATTGATTGCGATAAACAATTTGGAATGGTGCAGCCTTAACAAATCCAAAGTCCCCATCAAATTGTATTCCGATGTTGCAATCATCTTGAATCTTGGTTACAGATAAACCAATCAATCTATTGGTAAACGGAAACCCTCCACACCACGGGGAGTCAGGATACCTACTACAATCGCGGGGGTCAGCTGGGGTTGTGGGGGTGTGAAAAAATGGTGTCCCCGGTACATTCTCTAAGTACGCTTGAGCGCTCACTGCTTCTTTCTTTTCTTTTTTCTTGTCTCGCTGTCTACGCTGTCTTACCATGTGCGTGTAAATCGAATATGCAAGCCTTTTGATTTATTTGTCAGGTGAAAATATTTGTATCGGAATAATTCCATATCCACCTTACCTATCAGCTTATAAGGTGGACGAAAATCATCAACGTCATTGTAATAGAATCCGTTCATCTTCTAATTAATTGATATTTCAACAAAGTAGAAAAATTATAATTCGCTGTCCCGGTAATACTGGATAGAAAAAATAATCTATCAGCAATACTTACTGTAGTATCTAAATCTAAATTAATACTTTCTTTAATTTTTCTAACAAATTCCACAACTCCACTATTATAAGTATTGCTTCTAATATTCGTGTTTGTGGCTGCGTTGGCTCTCCCAAGCGTCACGGTACAAGTATTAGAAGAATTCCAAGTATTGTTAGAAATAAGCGTGTATTCCCAGCTTAATAATCGGTATCGATAATCTGTTGATAAAGGATACCCGAAGCTGTTGATAGTTACACCACTCTCAAACCACGACCACTCTTTAATAACTGAAATCCAAACCGACCCATTCCAAATCCATTTTTCTAACAAGTTTCCACTTGATAGCTCATCCCACATGTCTCCTAAATTGGGATTTGTGGGTGCTGTAGATTGCCTGGAATATTTAATTCCAGGATTAGAAAAAGATATCGGCATTATTAACTAAACTCTCTCACTTCAATTGATGCCGTTCCACTGCTGAGAATGGCGTGCAAAGCACCCGTATAGATTGGCATGGGCATTTCATAAAAAGCTCCAGCAATTAAGGAGAATGCGTAATCGGAAGTAGTCACAGTATTACTGTAATCAATAAAAATTGTTGAGCTACTAGTATTAAAAATAGTTAACCCCCGACGGTTGGAATTAGCTGCACACAATACTGATTGAGTCGTTGATAAACTATTAGAAATTTGCACCGCACTAGATGCGCTAGGGAAATTAATTTGAGCGCTCGGATTAGTAATGGGCATTATTTATTCACACTCCAGGATTGATAAAATTGTCGTACTTGGGGAAATTGCGCTAATTTGACCACGCCATAAGCCGGATGATGGTGTCATCTCAAAATTCCCATCGGGGTTTAATTTAATCCCCGCATCAATTGTGGCGCTAATTCCTAGGTTGAGAAAACAAGGATTTTCTCCAATATTAGTTAAGCTTAAATATTGACGATTATTATTAGCAGGTAATACCAAAGTAGAAGTATTATTAATAGAAACATTATCGTCAAAGCATTCTGACAATAAGCTATTAGCAGAAACTATTATTTCTTGGGAATAACTCCCATAAATAGTTAAGGTATCGGTTCCCGTTAATAATCCTGTCCCTACATCTTTTAATTGCACACCTATCTTTCCGTTTTCCCCCAATTCCACAGCCAGATTGTCGGTAAACAAATCTTGTAGATTGTAACTACGATAAGGATACCCACTGGGGTTAAGGAGCGAAACGGAGCCAATAACCTCCCAGGTACTACCCTGAGAAATCAATAAATCAAGCTGTTTTCTGGGGGAAGTCCATTCAACGTCCAAGGACTTATACAGCTTGTCTGTTTCCGAGTCGGTGAGTTCAAAATTAGGGAGAGTAATTTCAGGCAAGCTTGTAATACGAGCGTACGCTCGTAAACTTTTTACAAAATTGTTGACCGATAAGACGGTTAGACCGGGAAGAATGTCCGGGGTAAAACTCGGCATTAAATCCACCAGACTCCCAGCCGTTGTGCTGGTGAGTTTTTGGGTAATCTGGCGAACCCGTTGATAAGTGCTGATTCCGCTCATCCGAGGTATTCCTTGGCGGAAAATTCTGTTTTACCCTCTGCGGTCAGAATCATTTCCAAATTCAGGGAAATAGTACCGCTAAAAATTCCCGTATCCCCGTCGATGGTCGTTGATACGTTATTCAATCCCTGAGGGTTAAACAGTGTATCGGCTTCCCGGTTCTGTAAAAATGTTGCGATTTCAAGTAAATATTGAGCGGGATTATCACTGATAAAAGTTCCCCCAGTGCCTGCCACGAATCCATGGTTATTTAAGTAATCACTCGCACCGATGGATATTTGTCCAGCCAGCACCGTTGTGATCACGGGGAAGGTGAAACTACCAGAGAAAACCAGGGAATCTATATTAAATGTCCCTGAAATGAAGTTTCTAGCGTTCGGGTTTTTGGCTGTATTGGCTTCCGCCATCTGTAAGAAGGTAATTAATTCTAGTAATTGCCCTTCAGCTGTCGCTCGTTTTAATGTGCCGTTTGTTCCGGGTGTTACTACTGTCATGTGTGCAAGGAGAGAGTTAAAAGCGATACTTTTAGTAATTGCTAAATTATACACATATGCCTAGACAAATTATTCTCTCAGGACACGAAGAGACTTTAAAGCCAGCAATTACAGAGTTAATTGCTTTGTATCAATTACTGGAAGATAAGGACATCGGGACTGTATATAGTTATCCTCCTGAGAATGTCACTACCAATAGAAGACATGAAAAACCGAAGGTAATTCTATTTTTTAAGTCTCCCAAGCCCATCAAAAAAGAGAATACCCGTACGGACAGAAGATATGAGGCATATGTCAGCTTTCGACTAATGAATGAGACCTCAGAAACAATTACAAAAACAGAAGTTGAAACAATAGCGCAAAGAATCAAATCAGTGTTTGCCACACCCCCGTTAAGCTGGAATCGAGGGAAACTTTTTTGTACTTATTCTGATTGGAGTAAAGGTTATCAATTTCAATTAATCGTTTCTAGCAAAGAAGAAGCAAAAAAACTAATCAAAGCCCTTCTAAAAATCCAAGGTCATACACCTAACTGGGCTTTTATGAATTCCATTGAAAATGAGGAAGCAGAGGAAAGTTTTGACGAGACACCAGGCAAAAAAAATATCTTAGGGCAAGCAGTAAATAATCCGGTAAAACGTAGAAAAATTAGAACTTTGTTCGCCTACGCCTTAATGTATTTACCTCCTAAAGTGGATCCAGTCGTTTTAATCTCGATTGACGGCAGACATCAAAATCCAGTAGTGAAAGTGTAAAAATCAACCCGTTTCAGGGGGGTTGAGTGTGCTTAAACAAGTTGAGCCTGAAAGCCTTACTGTGTAAGGGTTTTCACCTATTGCACACCACAAAAAATACGCTATGCTGAGTATTGAATACAACAGCAACCAGTACGAGTCATGGATTTAACTTTTGCAGAAATCATTGCCCAACTTCCCGACGGTGACGCGGTAAAAACTTGGTGGGAAGGTGCGGACGCGGTTCCCAACGCTACAACCGTAAATGAATTTTTCGCTAAAACCTTAAAAGCGGCTAGTGACGCTCAACGCGCCAAAAATGCCAACTTAACAGCAGGCAGCAGAATCGACGCTTACCCAGCCCCCGTGAATGGTGCAGTAACTGTTGATGCGGCTACTGGATTACAATCCTTCATCACTACTTACAGCGTCCGCTCTCGTGTTGCCGTAAATCTTGATGTTGCGATTTCTCCCTTAGCTTAATTTCTTTTGATTAAGTAAAGGAGATAAATAAAAATGCCAAGCGCACCATTAAACAAGGTTTACTTCCCGATTTACCGCAAAACTTCGGGAGACACAGGAAGAAGTCTAAATGACCCATTTGGGGTATTTTCTTGCAGACTTTCCACAGCTCGCTTTCTGGATATTGAGAGCAAGATTATAAGCGGAGTTCTGATCAAAGAGCGCAAAGCTTATACCCGCTCACTCACCCTTGCAGATGGTACAACCATAACTGCCACACCTACGGCGGGAACTGAGATTGCTGCATCTGAAATTGTTCTTCCCATCGGTGGCAGAGGTAGCCGCAGCGTTATCTTGACCACGGGGAAACTAATCGCCGATACCAAGCGAACCGTAGGCAAAGGAAGTGCTTATCATACGCTAACCTTCCGTTTTCCTGGTTGGGCAACCATTGCCAATATTTCGGAGGCTCTGGGTGAACTGATTCCAGCAAATAAAATCAAGGAAACCCCTACGAGTGATGATATCCGTCCCTACTTCAAAGTTGTAGGGGGAAGGACTTATCCCATCACTCTAGAATCGGATGCAGAGACTAGCACTGATGTACAGGTTCCTGAAAACTCAACAGAGCTAGAAGCTCTACAAACTCAAGCAGATATCAAGAAAACTCGTAAAAAAGCGGGAACTACTTAAAAAATGCTTGAGCCGTTGGGGCTACAGGATGGGGGGTGGGAATTGGTCGCGTCTGGCTATTACCAAGCGGAGAGAGTTGGCAGTCAGTATCGACCGATTCCCCTGATTGAATTCCCGTACAACCTTTCTAATCACATAGTCGCAATTCAAACCAATAGCGACACAATTAGACCAACATGGAGAAGGTCAGGGCAATTAATCCAGGTTGTAGACTTGGGGCTTTCTACCGGGCAAGACGTGGAATTTACCCAACAAAGACTAACAACTTATCTGAATAGAACAAAGTTGTTCTTTCTTCCTAAAATCTCAGAAACCTATCAGTTAAATTTTCTTCCCTTACCTTGGATTTATGACCTATCTATTAGAATTTGGTCACACCCAGACGTAGGAAATACCAGGGAATATCTAGAAAGAATCGAGCGTAAAATTGATGATATGTCTGAATATGGTAATGTGTGATGCCGTGGCAATTAATCTCACAGATAGCCTTGTCTGAACAATGGCAATTAACACCCCCAATTAGTGGGGAAATATTCAGAATCAAGCATTCCCCTATATTTAATCCTAAGAAAGAGTACCTTAAGGCTGTAATTTCCCCGGCTTTCATTGATGACGGGATAAATTTACTGAAGCCTACAAGGTTAAGTTATCGTGATGCCCATGAGGTTTTTACATTTTATTTTCCTCAAGGGATAGCACAACAGCAACTAGCTTTTAAAAGACTAGATGCAACCTATATTGAATGGAATATTGAAGCTGAAATCTTTTATCCCGCTAGAGGAGAAGAAGACTTCGCAAACTACCTAATTACGCGATTTGGAGAACTCATGCCTTTATTTAATGAAATCAGCCTACAAGGATTAGAAGTTTCTGTTACTAACAACTTTCCTGAAATTCGTAAATCTAATGAAGATTACGATACTTCTACAACCCCTGTGGCTGTGTTGCTAGAACGGACAAACAGAGTAACCGCTTCTATTTACAACAGTGGTAGCGCAGATGTCACCGTTGGCTTTTTAAACCTGGCGGGCGACGCTGTTGATTCTCCTCTGGCAGTCATCAAGCCGAGAGGAATCTACGAATTACCCGCAGGATTTGCTAACGAATTATACGCAGTATCCGAAACTCCTTCTGAGGTCACTGTTACAGACTTTACCCGCATAGGAAGTTAATTAAACCCTTTGATTCTGTAACTTTTGCTAGCTAATAAAAGGGCAAGTATTAACAGTGCTTGCCCTTTTATTTTTCTCTGTATTTAAGTTATTTCAATCTTTATGATTACGAGAGTTAAATCTACATATTCATAAAGATTAATTAATAAAATAAGAATAGACAAAAAAGCCGCAAACTATGCGGCTCTCAGAAAACTATTACATTCAATTTAATTGTGCCATGCAAAATTTATCTTTCAAGGATTTCCTTGAGATTTCTTTAGGAATCCTAGCGATAATTTCTATAATTTTTCGATGTGCCCATCTGGAGCAAGAAATTTATCGAACCATAGAACAGGTTAAGGATGACGGAACAGCTAAATTTAATAGCCTGTATAACGAGCTAGCTGTACATAAAGCTCAATGTGAAACTCGTTCCCAGATAGAGGAATACAGTCTCAAGCACGTCTATACAAAACTGAAATTTATAGAGAGAAAAATCAGCTTACTAGGGGGAGATGATGAAGATAGCAATTGACCTTGGTCACGGATGTCCCCCGGATAGTGGAGCGGTGGGAATTCGGACAGAGGAGGAAATGATAAATGCCGTTGGGAGAAAACTGATTGACTTACTCAAAGGGGAAGGGCATGAGCTTGTGTTGTGCCGTCCCAGTGGTTGCGGTTCTGTTGGTCAATCCTTGCGGCGGCGGGTAAAAACTGCCAATGATGCCAAGGTAGATTTTTACGTCTCCCTACACTTCAACGCATTTAACGGCAAAGCGAACGGGACAGAATGTTTCGCCATTGGGGGAGTAGGTAGAGCTGTAGCAGAGAAAGTTGTGGGCAACATTGCCCGGTTAGGATTTGTAAACCGAGGGGTGAAAGACGGTTCGCGGTTGTTTGTGGTACGCAATACCAGTATGCCAGCCATTCTGGTTGAAGGCTGCTTCTGTGACTCCCCTGCTGATATCGCCATCTACGAGCCAGAAAGTATGGCTCATGCTATATTTGAGGCGATTTCGTAAGCTTCTGATGCAAATTTCAACTTAGCACCAACCACACCACCCTGATAGAGTGGTGCTTTTTTTTGATACAATCTCCCCGTCTATGTGATATTCGGATTTTTGCGATCGCTTCGGCGGGCTGGAAGCCTATCGCCCCTTTGCTGCATTCCGGGCGATCGCTTTTTGTGTCAACTTGTTTTGAGCCGAATTTTCTCTAAATCAGTTATTGAATCCTCAAACCCATCAGATCGCATGAATACCCATCTACCCCCATCCGGTCGGTATTGGTGAGGACGATATTCAAGGAAGGATGCTTCTATCCATCGATATTCACCATTGATGATGACATCTACCTCATATTTGAATCGCTTAATCAAGCGCTGCACCCATTGCTTAATAACGGATGGAAGTTTCTTGGAATCCTTGCAGCTAGTCGAGGTTTTATAAGGCTCCATACCTGGGAAAAATAACTCGATTGCATAGCCATCATCTTCTCCTCCAGGAGTTGCGATCGCCTTTACTTCTCCTAGTGGTGATTGGTGAAGAGATTTTATTGTGAGTACATTTTTTATACCTTTGTTAGGTTTACGTTTGTTTACACTTGAATCTACATCTGATCCAGTGGGGATTGTCAGTAATTCACCCTTTTCGGTATCAGTCTCTACATCTGATCCGTTCTGTATATCACGCATGATCAGATGTGTAATTTGTGTTCCCGTCTCTTCTGGCAATGGTTCTGGCGATGTGATCAATCCGATCTGATCATGTGATCCGAAAACTTTTTTTTCTGCATTTTCAAAAGTTTGATTTTTTAGGATCACATGATCACATCTCCCAGAACCTTTATCTGGCAAGGGCAGAAGTCCGATCCGAGATGTCGTTTCAGTAGGATCAGTCGGATCACATGTGCGATTAGTTACGGGCGCTACGCGCGAACCGAGGTAGTATACAAGTTTACGACTATCCCCGGTAGCCCTACCCACATTAACTAAACCTTCGTTGGACGCTCTTCTCATCTCTCTGCGTACCGATTCGCGGGCAGAACCAACCCCCTCGGCTATTTCCTCGGCTTGGAATGCTTGACCTAATTTCTCTTTTAAAAACTTGATGCAACGACTCATTAGGCTAGCTGACTGGGAGTTCCCTCCCATGATGTCATCTTCAATCCTGCCCTTGAATGTCCACCCCCAAGAGTCATCATCGTAGACAAATTTGTAAGCACCAGGAGCGCGACTTCTGGATTTTTCAATAGTTAGGGAATTAAATTCCTCAATCTCATTTTTAGTTCGCGCTAACTTCCACACCTCATCTGCACTGGCGATGATGGCACGGCTACCCCTAACGCTACCTTCCGCATTGGCATGGTGGATTACCAGGAAAGTGCAATTAAACTCTTGGGCTAAATGCCTTAGTCGGATAATTGGACGGGCATACTCTGTGTCATTCTCACTATATAAAGATGTAGTGCTGACGCTCATTAAACTGTCGATAATCACAAACTTTGGCTCGTGCTGTTTGAGCATCTGCTTAAGCCGTCCGAATTCCCCTACCGTCCACTCGTCACAGATAACCATCCGATTGGCTACGGTGTCATCTGCGAAAAAATCCTGCATTTCTAGTAACTTGCTAGTGTTTCTTGCACCCTGGTCAGTTTCGATTAACAGGGTTTTCATTGGTTCGATTTCCGCACCGTCGTAAGTGAACGTGCCACCAGCACAGGCATATTTTGCCAGTGTCATGGCGGTTCGAGTTTTCCCCACACCCGCACCACCGTAGGCAACGAGAACCGAACCAAGGGGAATTAATCCTGGAAATATCCAGTTTTGCTCTTGGTTGCCATGCTTCTCAAAATATTCCTTAGCCGTGTAGGTGTAGGTTTTGTTCTGGCTATCGAGCCATTTTGCGTGAAAATCAAGAAGTTCTTTTTTGTTGCTAAACTTCCACTTCTTGGCTAGTTTCCGCATCAACCAATCACGTTGAGCAGCGTTTTCTATATCTTCTATCTCTTCTAAATCCTTGCAGAGATTTTCAAAAGCTACGGTGTCTCTTTTTTGCCAGTATCCCTGATCATCGTGTTTTCTTAGTCCAGTAATTTGTAAAACTGTTTGTTCCAGTTTTTCAAGCGTCCATGATAATGGGTTTTCTCTGTCATGGGCTAGCTGTTCTATCTGGCTACTCAGTAAGCTTAATCTTCTGCGTGTATGCTTTTCTAAAAGCACTTCCGTAGCTGATTCTACTCCCGCAGAGGAAACAATTGAATCTATTAGATTGGTAAGGGCAGAACGACCGCCCACAGTACCTAGGAGATTTTTGTCAGCAAGGATATTTGCTACAGATAGCAGATTTATTGATATTTGGTTGCGGTGTAATTCGAGACAACTTTTATAAATTATCTGGTGTTTTTCCAGGGTAAAAGCGTCAACAGGTAGCTTATCTGCAATTTTGTAAATAGCTGCGGAGTCTAGTATAATAGAACCTAGAACCGCCATTTCCGCATCAATGTTGTTTATCGGACGTTGTGCCGAATAGGTGGAATCAATATTAAACATATTAATTACTCCATTTCTACTAGTTAAGGTTTATTGGCTGGTAGTTTTTTTTGCTAATTTTTGTCCAAGATGGACATTCTAAGATGAATTCTGATTGCTTCTAGGCGGATAGAATCCTTAATCTTTTGATTACCTTCAATGTTTTTAGGAAGGCAATGGATGATTTTTGCGGCTATCAATACCTCATCTTCTGGAGACAAACCATACTCTTTTTCGCAATAGTCAATTAGTCTGTCTTTGGCATATCCCAAGTGTTGGGAGTTCTGAACAAAGGCGATCGCGTCAATTTCCTTCATTTCCTTTCTCCATATCTTTCAATTTTTGCCTGACTTCAATTACAGTTCGTCTTAAAGCTTGCTCTAAAGATGGATTGTCATTGACACATTGAGGCATCGAAGAGAGGAAGAACGCTAATACCCAGGTTGCCTCAGTTGCATTAATATCTAGTTTCTTCTCTAGGAAATCGGAGAAGAATGCCAGGGATGAGCCACAGGCTTGAGAAGCTTTGAAAAGTTCGATCGCCATCGCTGATTCTTCTGGTGTTTGTCGTGTCATGACTGGGAATACTAGGGTGAGAGTTTGGTGCTAGGCATGAGTGTTAACGAATTGCGTCCTGATGATGTCGTCTCTTTGGATAAAAGTAAAAATCCTATCGCTGTATCTACTTTTCAGGTAAAGGAGTTAACTAGTAACCTTGCAAATAGATGTGGTAGGGAACTATCCCCGGAAACGATAAAACAGTGGAGTTCGTCTGGCGTTGAGTGTCAGGTTTTGCGAACTGACGGAAAAGGGTGGAAAAAAGGGAAAATTCGCTTGGCTTTAGAGTTTGTCCCTGATGAGGTTGATTCCCCACTAAACGAACTGAGGGAAAAATTAAATATTGAATAGGTCGCTCTGGCGTGACCGTCCCCGTGAGGGTGATAAGCCTGAAAAATGAACAAAAAAAAATCGCTTCACCTTTGTAGGGTGAGCGAATTAATTTTCTTCTTGACTGATCGCCATCAAGCGTTGAATCTCTTCTTCTACTTCTTTAATGGAGCGCCTAAAGTCAGATTCTTTCTGTCTGCTTCTTTCCAGGTAGTCTTTTAGAGTCGCTTGATACTCGTTTACAAATGAGAAGTACTCAGACTCTAGCGCTTTGAGTCTGCCAAGCATTTTCCCAGTAAAATCGTCGCCTCCGTCGATTTGATTAAAACGTAGTTCCCTTTCGCTATCCCAGTTACTAACTCTGTCCTGGTCTTCACTCCGAGGGATTCCGCTTGAACTTGCAACTGCTCCCAGTCCTTCGGAACCATCCGCATCGAAACATTGACAGTTTCCTCTTGCACCTTTCTTGGTCTTGGCATTTGTCGTTGCTCTCATAGCATCATCCAAATTATTGCATATGCAAAATAGTTATGCATTCGCAAAATGCTTGACTTTATTTTTGCATATGCGTAATATATCACTATAGTTTTGCATTTGCAAAATACTTGCACCCAAAAAAAAACCAGCGATCGCCCCCTGGTAGAACAAAGCGGGCGGGGTGTGCAGCGCAAACAAGAAAAACCCCCAAACCACACAGAGATAGCAGCCTGTGGGCATGGAGCCGGAGAAAGACTTGCTAGGGGAAGTCGGACAAGCCTAACGAGGAATAAATATGAAGCCGATTGGATACTACGTTGATACAAAAATCCCTGTAGTAGGGGAGATAGAACAGAGATATGGTTCCATGTTGCAAAAAATAAGTCAGGGAGAAAAAATCTATCTGGCTTTTCATCTTTGCGGGAATCTGGAAGACTCGCATCCTGACGCGAGATACAGAATCGAAAACATTTGCGAGCAGATAGACGAACATCTGTCTGAAGAATCGGACGTTATCGGATTACTCAAGGCACTGGTGAATAGCCTATGAACGTGCGAAACGAAATCCTAATAGCAGATGAAGCTCAATCACTAGAGACAGCCGGGGTCGTAAGAGATTACGACACCTGGAATTTAGTTAATGGACATGGATGGGAAGACACGAAAAAGGAGGCGGTCAACAGCACTAACCTTTACCTTGCTCGACTGGATGAGGGATTGCAGTCTCAAGGCACTAGTGAATAAATCAAAAGGCGATCGCACCAAGCTAAGAAGCGATCGCCAGTAAATCCAAAAACTTGAAATTGATAGGAGTATTTTACGTGAAAGCGACAATCGACGGCATCAGTAACTTACAAGCAATTGGGGGATACTGTGCGCAAACAATTACCTAAGTCTGTACTCACTACCCCCCAGGTTGCAGAAGCTATAGGAGTAGCAGAAGGGACGGTACGTAGTTGGTTATCCCGTTACACCTGCTTTGTTGAGGGACACCACTACATCAAGGAAGAAAGCGGACGTACTTTGTGGTTAGAGGCTGGGGTTGAGTTTTTGAAAACCCGTGCAACGGATTTTGCAACGGAAAATGCAACAGAAACTGTTGCACCAGGGGAAGAAATCATAGAACCACTACTAGAAGCCACATCCGAGGCTTTAGCTTACTTGTTTCTTGAGAAATTACCAGAACGCACAGTACAGAAAATTAAACAAATGCTCCACAACCCCACAGATAAGGATAAAGAGGTTTTGGAGGTAGCCAAACAAAAATCAATCCAATCAGGGGCGAGTTACTTAATCGCTAATTCAACAACTCGGAGGTTAGCGGGATGAGAAATACCAAACCATCACCTAATGTTGTCCCCTTCCGTGGGGAAATGTACCCACAGGCAGTCCCTGAAATCACCCCACCAGCACAACAGTCCAACACCAGTTTTATCCTGTTTTTCTGTCTGTGTTTGGTCGGTGCAGGAATCGGACTAGGTGCAACGTTGACTTATAACTCAACGGACCAGGTACAAATCCGAGAGATGCAACAGCAGTTGCAGCAATTAAACCAAGTCAAAAAACAATTATGTACAGGAGTTTGAACTAATGGGAATCATGGGAACCGTTTTTAACCGTACAGGCACGGGCGGGAATGATAACAGTCAGGATAAACGCACATATCAAGGTGATCACAACTTAGACATCGACACTACTTTAAAACCAACTGACGATAATGTAATTTCCCCGCTTAACCAGAACAACTGGGAGAGTATCCGTACTCAATCCGTGGTTATTTCTCCTACCTATTTCACAAAGGAACAAGCTGACAACCTCAAAAAGCTTGCTAGACAGAAAAAATTAGAAGCGACTCAAACCAAGCGTGCTTATAAATCCTTGAAAACCTTAGAGAAAACGGATGCAACAGTTCATGTAGAACACAGAAATTATCAAAAAACTGTAGCCAAGTCAGAAGCAACAAAACAGCGTTCTAACGCCAGTTTATCCAGGCAATTGCACAGATTACGACCAGAGTATGTGCAGATGGGTAAATCCATCGAACGCGCCGAAAGTAAGGCAGAAAGAAGGATTACCGAACTTAAGGCGAAAGTAGAGGCAGCAATCTAATGGTGGCTAAGGCATTGTATCTAATTGGATTATTTCTAGTTGGATGCAGTGCCTCAAGCCTGTTGTCTTGGCTTGGGTCATTGCATCCCAATATGTTTAGAGTCGTGATGTCTGCTTACGGTTTACTGGCATCTGTTTGGTGTATTTGCTGGTTGTGTGACGATGCGATCGCACCCTATTTCAAAGCTAAAAATTTAAACTTCTATGCTTGCTTAATAGGTTTTGCTGTTGCAGTAATTTTGGGGGGTATGGTTACATGGATTACCAGTTAAGTACATGGCATAAAGCCTACATTGCTGCTGCTTGTGGATTGACCATGTGGTTGACTTCTCAAGCCCCAGTGGGGAAATTTGGTAAAGGCGTTTTTCTCTCCCTGTCACTGTTGCATAGTATTGCACTAGTAAGAATAGCTAAACCATTAATTAGAGAAGAAGCCTATACAATCGCTCAATCTGTGATGAGTCAAGAGTTAAAAAATGCCGAGTTAGTGTTGCAAACAACTCAGATTGAAGGCGAATTACATCAACTTTATGCAACAGAACCAAGTTCCGAGCCTGGTTACAACCCGGAAATTATTGACGAACTACGGGAATCGCTAGAAGCCTTGTGGCATACAGTCGCAACAGAAACAAGTTCCGAGGTTACAGGTTCCGGGAACCGAAAAAATCTGTATTTAGCAATCGTAAATTTATTGGAAATTGGGCAAACTGAAACTTTTATTATCAAAGAAATCTTTCAATGTCGGGGACGGCGTTATCAAGAAGGGAAGGATTTTTTGGAAGAACTATTAAGAGAAGGAAGGGAAAATGAGTGGTGATACTGACGATCGCATTGCATCTGCGAACGCCAGATTAAAAGCAGCAAATGTGAAGTTAATAATCGAACCGAACGGGGGAAAGTTATCTCTACGCGGTACACTTCCCCAAAAAAATGGTGAGGGGAATAAACAGCAACGAATACCCCTAAATATCACGGCAACAGCCGACGGGATTAAACAAGCTGAGAGTGAAGCTCACGCGATTAGACGTGACTTAAATGCAGGTAGATTTAATTGGGATAGTTATATTCACAGTGAACCACTAGTAGAACACCCGAAGCTAATTCTGATTAAAGACTGGCTAGAAGCATTTGAAGCTGATTATTTTAATAGACGTGAGAAAAACCAAAAATCCCTAACAACTTGGTATGGTGACTATCATCAAGTTTTTAAACATCTCCCCCAAAACAAAAAGCTCACCGAGGAGAATCTACGACGGGTAATTTTAACCACAGCCCCCGACACTAAAAACCGAAAACGATATTGTAATATTTTGGGTGCGTTAACGAAGTTCGCCGGACTGGATTGTAATTTCAGAAATTTATCAGGGAATTACAGCCCCAAAAAGGTTACGCCGCGTGATATCCCTTCCGATGCAGATATCGTTAATTGGTACGAAAAGCTGGTAAATCCGGCTTGGCGGTGGGCATACGGAGTACTCGCGACCTACGGGTTGCGTAACCATGAGGTATTCAGACTAGATTACGAACGGTTAAAAACCGGGGATAGAGTTTTATCCGTTCTTGATGGGAAGACAGGGGCGCGTCGTGTATGGGCAATCTATCCTGAATGGTTTGATACTTTTGATTTGTCCAATGTGTTGCTTCCAAAAGCTAACCTGTCTCGGACTGATGCCCAACTGGGAAACAACGTGACTCATTATTTTGTACGCCACGGTTTACCATTTAGCGCTTATGACTTACGCCATGCGTGGGCAATACGTTCGCTTGAGTTTGGGCTTGACATCACATTAGCGTCTCAACAAATGGGACACGCCTTAAAGGTTCACAGCGAAACTTACCACCACTGGATTAGTGAACGTCACCACCAACGGGCTTATGATTTGTTGACGACCAGGAGCGATCGCCCCAAACCCCCTAATTTCAGATGACTAAAATCTGACTAAATACTGGAACGATTGCTATAGCTTGAACTTATTGATTAATAACCCTTAAAACCCTTGCCTCAGTGGATTTTTGTAGTATGTCACTGGGGTTTTTACGTAGTTACTTAGTGTCTGAAAATCCTCGTGTCACGAGTTCAAGTCTCGTTCCTGGCATGACCCAAAAGCCTCTCCCAGAGAGGCTTTCCAACTTTTCCAAATCAGGCTTTCTTATCCAGACTAATTTAAATGACTAAAATCTGACTAAAATCTATCTAAATTTTGATAGATTTATCAGGTTTGATTATCAAGCAAAAGGCGATCGCCCTCACTTCACAAGCAAGCGACGTTCTACGTCTAGAGATTCAGGCATCCGTTCCCCGTTTCTAGTCGCTTCATGCCAGTAAAAATTTCCATCTGGAATGATGGCAGAATTTAAATTAATTCGCATTATTTGATTCTCCTAACATTAAATCTACTTTTTCTTCTAGGTTTTGTAGCCTGACAACTAAGTATTTAATTGAATATTTATCTGTTTTGGCGCGGGTATCGCATTCGACAATATGTAGCGCCAATTTGTTTTCTATGACTGTGCAACGTTCCCACAGGTCGTCCCGATTCTTGTCTATAGCTAAATATATCTTGTGTTCAATCTTAGCGAATTGATAGACAATTCCTATGAAGGTTACTACCCCTAAGAAAAGCTGAAGATATTCAGCAATAATACGTATCTGTGACATAATACTAATTGATTAAAGTGCTTAACATTATGGCGCTAACCCTTCCTGTGTTCGGGTTCGCGCCATTTTAATTTTACTCCCTCTGTTATGAAGAAATATTGATTAAATTGTATTTTTTCTAATATGTCTAATCAGAGGATAATTGTTTATAAAATTATTCCTTTGTCTGCTAACCATAGACGGGATTGTTTAAAGTTATCTGTTCGTTCGGTGTTACTTAATTCCCTGTTGTAGATTCTAAATAATGACAAGCAACCATTTAAATACGCCTCACCATTCCAATTAGACCGCCCCAAGAAATTGTTATTCCTTGTAAGGTTGCTTGGTGTTAGTAAATTTCCTCTTGCTTGTAGGGAATTATTTATATAAATTTTTCCTGTTCCCGATGAAAAGCTGACACAAATATAAACCCATTCTAATAATTTGGTTGAGAATGGAGCCACCACAGGACTACTAAATTGACCATTAGCAATAATATCTAGGTGTAGTCTCCCACTCCCATTATTAGATGAACTCAGGAGAACATTCTCGTTAGCTTGTCCGTTGCCAAAATCAAAAATTCTTGCCCATGCAGCGTAGTCTCGTAAAAATAGGCAAGTCTCGACGGTGAAAGCTCCGGGGAAATAAATCCCAGAGGGACAAGCAATATAATTATCATCAATAAAATCAACCCCAACATTTAACCAATCAATAGGGGTAACATCTTGAGAATCAGTAGCAGAACTATTACCTGATTGTCCCGTCCTATTATTCCCTGAATAATCGGTAATAGTTGTTTCAGTAAATCTATACTCAAGCTGCAAGCCACTATTTACAATAGTCGGGGTATTTATATTTTCTGACTTCTGTAAATTACTAATAGGCATCTAACTAAATTCCCTAACTTCTATTGATGCCGTTCCCGTTGATAAAATAGCGTGAAATGCTCCTGTGTAAATAGGTTGCGGCATTTCATAATAAGCGTCGGGTGCTAGTTTAAACGCATAGTCACTGGTCGTGACAGAATTTGAAAAATCAACATATATCGTTTTGTCACTGGAATTAAAAAAGGTTAACCCTTTTCTATTACTATTACTTGCTACCAAAACAGATGCTGTTGTTGATAGAGAGTTGCTGATTTGTGGGGCTTGAGTTGATACAGTCTCTGTATTAGAAAAAGTTGGGGAAGGATTAGATATAGGCATTATTCAGAACACTCCACAAACGATAATTTAGAATTTTGTGCAGAGATAACGGACACTTTCCCCTTATAAAGATTGATGGAAGTAATCTCAAAGCTTCCATTCGGTTTAAGAACAATTCCCTTGTTAATCGCTGCTTTGGTTTTATCTTCCAAAACCAGCGTAATGTCTGATAGAGAATTATTGATAAAAGCCGCGTAAGTGCGCTTCCCATTGCCGTTTAAGACGGTAACAGGGGTATTCTTAGGGATGGCAATTTCGTCATTATTGCACTTAATAAAACCAGAGTCGGAAGACTCTGGAAGAATTGCACCAGGATTATTAATCATTCAGTCGGGTCAATTAAATTATTTACGAATTGGGCAGTATTTACAGCGACTCGCACAGTAAATTCAAATTCTGGTTGGTCTGGGGTTCCTACTAAATCTTGTGAGCAAAAAGTAATAGGGTGTAATGGTGGATTAGCATCCCCTCTGGCATCATTGACCGAGTTTGTAAGGGTTGCCAGAGATTGCATCAATTTCACGATGCCCTCAATCAATGAGCTTTCGGTGGTTAAAGTATCCCCGGTCAATTGGGATAGGTTGAGTTTAAGCTGGTTATTACCAACAAATTCCACAGCACCAGGTGGTAATTTATCTGCTAATGCAGCGTAAGTTAGGTTCATAAATTATCAATTTTCGCTTCAATTGTTTCTAGTTTTGCTCTAGCTGCTTGGATTAATTCTTCAGTAGTATCTGTTTCTTCCCCGCGATATTCCCAGATACTTAGAGTCAGCGATTTAAGCCATGCTACAGCGTCAAATCTCAACCTAAAATTGCTCGAATATTTGGGGAAGATAACTAGCTGAATTCTGTTTAATCCAATGATTCGACTATTCCCATCAATGGCAGTAGAGGGGGTTCCTGGAAGTCCTTCAAAGACAACCTCATCACTAATGGAAACGCCGATGATTTCCTGAGTGAGGTATCCGGCACGATACCATGAGGGGCGGGCTTCCCTGGAAAATGTCCCAATCAGAAAAATACGACTAGTCGGAATCAAGGGGACTTCTACCGGGTCAATGTAGGGAATTCTTACGCCTACAGGTTGATCGGGGTTCTGGTTTGTGAGTCTAGCTGAGTAGACCAACTCCCATGACCCCAATTCGGAAGGGTTAAATGATAAGCTCATCGGTCGATGCCCACCCTTCCGCAGCTGTAAAAACATCGGTTCCTAATTCGTGTAAAAAATTCAGGAACCAATCAGCGTCAACTTCCCCACGGGAAAAAGCATCAGTGGCATTAGCTCGAAGTATCATTAGGTCTACTTCTTCTTCCCATTCCTTTTCCGACTGCCCAGGATACCAGAGACCGGGAGTAGGTAAGAAAAGATTACTCACCGCTACCAGTAATTAAAAATTTCTCAGGACTGTACCAAACTCGACCATAAGCCCCACCCAGCTTACTTTTTACCGAGTTAAAAAGAGTTCTTATCTCAGTATCCATTGCTGCAACAGATTGGATTGAGAAAGGTGCAGTGTAACTGTACTGAGACTTACTTCCTCTGGTTCCCTTTCCATAGTGGACATAAGGTCTCTTACTTCCGGCTGCTCGGATTACTTCTGGGCTTGCATCCGCTACTATCGCATGGGCTTTTGCTGGTTGAGCGCCTCTGGGCAATGGGTCTTCCGCCGTGGAATCAACTAAATTTAATGCCGTTTGTGTGAAAAATTGTACTGATTCTTTGGAAGCCTGAACCCGGTATTTTTTCGCGCCTTCTCCCGCCGCGATTGACATTGGTTTGTAAGCTAAAGACAGCTTAGGTCTACGTTGTGTTGCAGTTCCATCTTCTCTATCTGGGGCTTTATACGCTGCCCTATTTCTTGCGTACTCAAGCTGTTTTTCCAACTCGCGTACTGATTTACGTCTTGCCATAATCGTTTCTTCTATACTTAGCCTTCATTCCCTTTTATAGCAGGTGTTTTGTCAATTTTTGCTGGCGAATGAGTTAACTAGTCCGGTAAATGTTTGTACAACCTATCAGTAGTTACACTTATACTCGCTCAATAACACTACGTAAACGTGTGCTACCAAACGCGACTAAATTTACAGGGTGATGCTGACCCCAAATGAGAAGTTGAGCATACCTGAACCTTACATCTACACGTCTTCTACGAATTGGTTTGTTTACCTGTCTTCCATAGACACGGTGAGTTCCTGGATTAGTTGAATAGGTGCGGTCATGTTCTACAAATTGAAAATTATCACGGTCAAAAGTGTGATTCTGGATGCTCAAAACCTTCCTGACTACACGCTCCCCCTCAGCTTTATTTTTTACGAATAATCGCAAATCATAACCGCGCTCTAAATCTTGGTATGTCGCCTTGAACCATCCTTTTTCCCAAATTAAAGCGGGAGTGGCTATTTCTTGTTTTATAGCCCTTGCTAATTGTTCGGCTTTGGCTCGTGAGATAGTTTCTTGTGTTTCATTCATCAGTCGGAAGGTAATTTCCCCTTCTGCCTGGGGAACTTTGTTAGTAGCGTGAGTTACTGTATCCCATGGTTCCAAAAAATAGAGTTTTACCTGTGGTTTAAATCTGCGATCAGGTTGATATTCTTGCACAGGAATTCCATACACTGGACGTTGCACCGATTGAAGTCTCCCTACAACAACTTCAAACAACCATTGACGCTGTTGCATCATAATTCCAGAGTCATCATCTTTTATCAAACAAGCGTGTTTTAAACTTGCTTTTGGGGTTGATATATCGTTGTCTGCTTGGTTTTTAAAATAAGCTCTAACTGCTTTATTATGTTCGCGTCTGATGGAGTCTTGAAGGTGTTCAAACTCACTAAATCCATTTGGTAAAGGCATTATTCGTCTTCCTCCTTGTCTGAGTCAGTAATGTCTTTCCCTTCACTAACTGCTTTCTCTGTATCTTTGCGTTGTTTAGTCGCTTTATTGTCTGGTCTATCTTTTGGTAAAGCGTCTTCAAGATTCTTGTTAAATTCGTTTCTTTGCTCGTTTAACTCATTTAAATTGTCTTGGATAGAAACAATTTCACTTGTTACCATCTCTATTCCAGAAGCAGCTTCCTCTAGGTTCTCTAACCGTTGTTGCCACTTGCTTTGAGCGTTTACACGCTCTGGCATCCAGTTGTAAGCTTTTTCACCTACTACACCGAATCTTTTTAAAGCATTCCCGATTTTCCCGGTGTTTTCTGCCGTCCATTCAGCAACACTACGAGCGGAATCAAACATACTTCTCACGCTACTAGCAATATTAGCTGCTGACTGATAAATTCTATTCCATTTTTTCCAGGTAGTTTTCATCCCTGACCACGTTTCGACTCCAAATATGCCTTTGGCAATATTATCTACAAAGTCTCCTATAATTTCCCTAGAATTGAACCCTACACCCTCTAAATCTTCAAAAAAGATATTAGCAATATTGTCTACAACTCCGAAAAGAGTATCCCCGATACTCGATGACAGCATATATGCATTGTGAAGAGTATTTACCCAGGTAAATACATTCAGTAATCGGTCAACTTTCAACCATTTAGTAAACATCTTTGTATAGTCTGTTAAACCAATTGGTTGACCACCCTTGCCAATTATTTGAGGTCCTACACGTCTGGTGTAGTCCTCAAAAAAGGCTTGGGTTTGACCAGATAAACCATTTTGATGTACTTTCGGTCCGAGGCGATTCAATACCTCTTGCAGTCCTACCAGGTCTAAACCGTTGAGAATTGCGTTTAGCTGGTCGAGTTTGTCGCCATTGTCTTTTGATTGTTGCAAGGTGTCTTTTCCCTGCTTGAAAATACTTGCTCCACAGGGGTCACAAGTAGAACCGGGGGCGGGTTCCGGTTGGGATTGGGGAATTCCTGGGGATACATTAGGTCTAGGTAACACGGGTGGGAATTGTTTAGGGGCTTTTTCTGGGTCTGATGTTGTACCGGGGTTGGGATTAGGGTTGGGGTTGGGGTTGGGATTAGGGTTGGGATTAGGGTTGGGGTTGGGATTGGGATTAGGGTTGGGATTAGGGTTGGGATTGGGGTTGGGATTGGGATTAGGATAACTAGAACCTGTTGGAGTGAAATCTCTCCGAGAGGACGGGCTGGAGTGGGAAACAGGTTTAGGGGTTGAGCCTTCAACTGGTCCATGGTCAAGTAATGAGAATTCAGTGTAATAATTTGCCTGTCCACTTCCCCCGAATGATGCCCAATTAATATCCGGGGTGGCTCCTCGGTTTGTCCTTCCCCTGCTCAATAAGTCAAAGCTTTGTCCCCATGGTTCGGATACAAAACGATATCCCGCAAATGGAGACCAAAAAACATATCTGACAACTTCACTCCCAAAAATATTACTAACTAGGAAGTCAGCATAATATGCGGCTCCATTTGGTTGTCCTTCTGTATCAATGTATGTGGTGTTTCCTGGAATTGGGGTTAGTGGCGACTCTGTGGGGCTTGGTGGGGGAAAGAATACGTCTGCAACATAATTCCCAATCATGGAGCCAATAATTGACCCCGCAAAAGTTCCGACGGGTCCCGCTAAACTTCCCAGAGTCGCGCCGATGGTTCCGGCTGTTGTGGTGATGACTGTTGCAGCTGCTGCTTCTGCTAGTGGTTGCCCATTAGAAATTCTCATCCCAAATTCTAGGGATGTTGTAACTACTCCCAAACCAGGAATTAATTTGCCAAATTTACCCGGTTTTCCTGTGGGAGTGAAATTTTTTGGGGAACTAGGGGGAGCTAAAAAGCCCTTGGGTTTTGCTGGTGTAGGTAGGTCAAATTTGACTTCTTTAACCTGAACTTTTACCGGGTTTTTTGGTGTTGTGTGGGGAATAAAATCCGGTACTTTCTGGCTAGGGTCAAAGAGTGGGTCTATCTGGGTTTTATAACCAGGTCGCGCTCCTGGTGTTGCGGATGGTGGCGCAAGGTCTACTGTAGACGGGGTTGAGGGGGGATGTTGAACCGATGGAGATTTTACCCGGTTTAATTGCTCCTGACGTAGCCGGATAATATCTTCTAATTCGTTGGGTGGGGTAATGTTTCTGGGTGGTTTGTTTAGCTGGTCAAATCCATCCGGGGGTAATATTTCAACCTCTCGGATAAAGGCATCAGAACCCGTAACCCGCTTGTAAAGGTCATCTATCTGTTTTCTCTGCTCAAAGGCATTTTTTAGGGCTTCTTGCTTCTCTACAAGTTCTCTAACCGCGTTGTTAAATGATTGGGATGATTCATCAATAACCTTATTAGAAATAGGGGGACGAGCTAACTCTCCCCCTTTTTCTACCCTCAGAAATTCCAACTTAGGTTTAGTTTTTGGAGCCGGATTATCAAAATTTAAATCAAGCTTTGGTTTAGATTTTTTAGGTTCCTCAAAATCCATCCGGAACGGGTCACGGAACGAATTCTGAAATGGGTTATTTAGCGGGTCTCTGAGGGGTTGCGGTTCCATTTATGCGGCAGTCTTGAAGCTAGCAGGGATTGCGGTTTCACTTATGGGCATGGCATATGTCCATGGGTTGTTTGCACCTATTAAATGCTCAACATTCATAGGGATAGACATCCGAATTAATGCCCGGTATTTGTTGTCTGCTTCGACGTAAAACACCCCATGTTGTGCGACACGCTGTGTGTATCCTGGGGCTTCAATTGCCGTGGTTGTCAGATTGATTTGCGCTAATGCTGAACCCACCCAGAAAGCAAGTTTTTCTAGGGAATCGATGTTACTTGGTAAGTCGGTGTCTTTGTTGAAGGCTGTCATATTTGATGATGTAAGATTAAATACATCATGAAATACGATTCTTTGGCGATCGCCCCGTGTTCTTCTCACGCGATCGCTTTTTCATATTAACTATTTTCCCCTGATATGTAGGCTTTTTAGGCGTTGGGTTTGAGCCGAATTAGCTCTAGGTCACTGATTGCGTACTCATGACCTTCCCGTAAGAATACCCATTTATCTTTTCTGGGGTCGTATTCATTGGGGCGAAGCTCTGAAAGTGTCGCATCAAACCAATCACGTGTTTTAGCAACCATTATGTCTACCTGCCAGTGGAGAGACTGAAGGTAAACCATCAATTTTTTCTTTGTCACTGCTTGAATTTTTTTTGTCTCGGTATATCCGGTGCAAGTCACGTAGTCCTCCAACTCCGGAACTGTGAACCTGATTTCATAGCGACCATCCTGTCTGGGAGACGCGATCGCCTTCACTTCTCCGAGGGGTGATGGATGAAGAGATTTTATTGTCGGTAGGGTTTTTGTAGTAATTGTTTCTTTGTCGCTAACCGTTTTACCATCCTGTGTACTTAGATGGGTATCCTGTGCTACCGGATTAGAAATATTGAGTTGGTTGTTTTTTTGATTTTTATCTGGGACAGTACAGTTATTTTCTTCCTTTGATTCCTGGAAAGTATATATATCAAGGGTTTCATCTTGTCCCAGATGTGTCCCAGATAGATTTTCCCCGTTTTGAGAAAAAACGCTGTATCCATTACCCTGACTTGATTCTGGTTTGTCCCAGATGTGTCCCAGATGTGTCCCAGATGATTCTGGTGTGTTGTTTAAATCACTCTCTGATTTTGGATTTTCTACGTGATTTTTGTTTTTGTCCCGGATGTCCCAGATGTCCCAGATACTTTCATTAACTTTTGAATTTTCAAAATTGTTTAATAAGGTATCCTGTATCACCTCACCTTTTGCTTTAACCCAAACTCTCTCTCTGTATTTTCCACAGCGTACTCTATCTTGCTCCCATCCCAGGTTTTTCATAATTACAGCGATACGTCTGGATATGCCTGAATTCTGCTGGTTGATTTCAATCTTGAGAACGTCGTATAAATCATCAGATTTAATAGTGTCCTTTGTGGAGCAATACCGCTCTAGGATGCTTTCCCATGGGTCAAGCTGTCTAAATTCCTCATTAGCTCGGAGTTGAAGCTCTTTTTCTTCCTCGGATAATTCCCACCTAGCGCCGGATTTGTATAGGGCATAAGCAGCAGCCCACAACTCATCCCGTTCTGCTATGAGTTTTTGCAGGGGAACCATTCCTTTAGTCGGAACCATCCAAAACCGTCTATTCCCTGTCGGGTCGGTTAATACTTCTTCCTCATTGGTTGTGCCTACCAAGATTGACCGACGGGGATGCTCTTTTGATGACCGAGCATAGGGAGCGCGGTACACGTCCCAACCGGCAGAGATGAATTTTTTTAGAGCAGCTGTCTCTTTTTTCTTGTAGATAGATTCGAGTTCACTGATTTCTAGTCCCCAAAACTGGTGAATCTTGCTGATATCATCCTCGGCTTTTGATGCTTCCCCTAGTTGGTCACTGAACCATGGACGACTAAATAATTCTCTCCAGAAACTGCTTTTCCCCGTGCCGTGTTTGCGTCCGACTAGCACTGTTACCGCGTCATGCTGGCAACCTGGCTCCATAATCCGAGCGACTGCTGCTAGTAAGGTTTTTTTGAGGTAAATATTGTGGAGTTTGTCCGATGTCCCAAAATACCTTTCTGCTATATTCTCCAAAAGCTCCATGTTTGGGGATGGGTAGGCACGCTCACACTCTGTGAGGTAATCGTGTACGGGGTGGTAGCTGTTTAATTTGGCTATCCTTTCTACCACTGCGATCGCGTCAGCTATACCCATATCAAAATCAAAATTTAGAGAAATCTCTAACCGTACCCCCTCCAGGTTGATAGGTTCCCCGTTTAGCTCGATTTGATTTTTTAACTCATTGAACCGGAGATTGTCACCCCAGATTTTCTCTAAAATTTTGAAATGTCCTGCCAATTTTGACCGACAAGAGTTTTCTATTTGCCCTTGTTCCAAGCTCCACCGGGTATCCAGTTCATGCTTCCACTCTTCAATGGTTTTAGCTGTTTTAACTAATTCATCAAAGGATTCTTCCCCGTGCTTGGCTATATAATCATCTATCCCTTTGCAGTCACCTGGAGGAATGTTTATTATCATTACCTTGCTTCCATTGGCTGCAATATCACGGGATAAATTTAATAGTGATAGTTGTACCGCTCGTTTAGACATTACATCGTTGTCAAACCCTAAATAAACGGTTCTGCCATAGGTGCAATAAGCTTTTAATAAATCATGTAGTCTGCCATTCTTCCGACAGGTCGAGACACCGGGGATGGATATGGAAGCGTAACCAATACTTAGTAAACACCCTGCTTTTTTCACCCCCTCAGTGATAATTATTGGGAGTGATGTATCGTTTAGTATTTTTGTCCAATATCCCGTATCTTCTATTTCTAAAAATACTGGTGACACCCCGTATCCACTAGCACTAAAGTATTTCTGTGGTTTACCGTTTCTTATTGGGGAAACATCCGGCTTGGCTTGGATGCCAGACAACCATCGCTCACCCGATAGCGGGTCTACGCCAGTTGCAACCCATGCCGGAACCATGTCATCACTATGCTTGTATCGTTTGTGACTATTTCTGTTTAACAATTCATCCAGTTTTCTACTGTCAAGAATGCTACTAACATTTTTTGTGATTATGGTTGGGTTAACGCAACTATCAATCCACTCTTGCCAGTGATGAATAAGGATGCTTTCTGGACAAGAGAAAGTAGCATTGTTTCCGGATATTTGGGGTATAATTGTGTTAGTCATAATATTAAAGTTTTATTGTTGAATTGAGGGGTCTTTCCCCTTTTTTTTGTCCTGTTTTGCTGATGTTCTCATGGTGCAATCAATTATTTATACCGTTGCTCTCTGACAATTTAATTCGGATAGAAGCCGCTTTAATGGTGGCTTTTACTTTGGGATTGCCCTCAACGTTTCGGGGGAAAACGTGTAAAATTTCAGCAGCAAGTTTAAGTGATTGCACTTCAGTTAATTGGTATTCTTTCTGCAAATAACTGAGGAATCTGTCCTTGCTCAAACCGAAGTCGTTCGATGCTTGAACAAAGGCGATCGCGTCAATTTCCTTCATTATTTCCTTTCTCCATATCTTTCAATTTTTGCCTGACTTCAATTACAGTTCGTCTTAAAGCTTGTTCTAAAGATGGATTGTCATTAACACATTGAGGCATCGAATGGAGAAAGAACGCTAATACCCAGGTCGCCTCTATTGCATTGATATCTAGTTTCTTCTCTAGGAAATCAGAGAAAAGTGCTAGGGATGAGCCACAGGCTTGAGAAGCTTTGAAAAGTCCGATCGGTATCCCTGATTCTTCTGTTTTGTGTTGTGTCATGGTTAAAAAGCGATGTATTCAAACAGGTAGTTTTTTAGCTCCCGCCATTGGGCAAGAGTCAATTGGTTGTTTTTGGCGTGTTGGCGGAAAAAACTTTTTATCAATGGGTCGTCCCAGTTTGATTGAATTCTCCGAAGGTGTTCGTTGACAGCCTCGTAATTATCTAGAATCGCCTCAAGATGTTTAGCTGCTTTTGGGGGGAGTGATTCTGGTGTGAATGGTGTTAGCTGCAAATATCTATTGCAAACTTTCTGGATGAAAATCGTAGTTCTGGCGTGATGCCAGGACAATCCGCAACGGTTCAACTGTTGGGTGAGTTTTTGGTATTGGTCTTTGTCCATGAGGTTTAATTCTGAACGTCCCTGTGTAGGGAGTAGAGAGTTGCTGATCGTGTTGGTACTGGCGTTAATATCTATCCCGTCCTAGGTCATGAATAACTTTCTCTAAAATCCATTCCTCTCCCTTGGCTGGAGTCTTGAGCCTTTGGGCATCAACTAACCGATTAGCGGCTGCACTGTCGCCGTGAAGCAATCTAACCAATTTTCCAAACAGTTCTCTAGTCTTTGCGTTGTGCTGTCGTGGAGTGGGAAATGGGATAGACGTGGGTTCATGATGCTTGTTGACGTATGGTTGATGTTGTTTAATCGGTACAACTGGATAGTTATTCGGTGGGATTGTTTTTGTTCTTTGAGATAGGTTTATGATTACTTTCTCCACATACCATTCTTCTGATTTTTTCGGGTGCATTTTGCGTTGCTGACTGAGTAGATATTCAACTTTTGTTGTGTCCCCTTTTAGTATTTCGATGAGTTGACTTTTTCGTGCCAGTGCTGATGTATTTAGGTTTCTGGACTTTTGGTATCTTTGGGGTATCAATCTACTGATGCTTATTCTCATCTGATGTAATAGCCATCTAAGGTGGAGAATTTGTTGAATTAGTTCTGTTATTGATGTCAGTAGATGTAGTATGTCCATTGGAAGTAAAAATGAGGTTGTTACTTCCAAGATGCAATGCCCTCTCTCGTTAGGCATGAGGGTATATTGCATTTTTTATTTGAAGATATGAAAAAGTTTCCAGATTCCTTACTGAAAGAGAAATCATCCCTACCAAATTGGTAAGGATGATTTTACTGTTCAGGTGTATTCAGTTCTATCTCCAGCACTTCAAACTCTCTGATTCTCTCTTCAAGTGCTTCTAAATCATTAGTAATGCGTCTTGTTTCTTCATTTAGTCGCTGTAGTTCATTCTTTTTTCTAGCCACCTGACCACGATAGTCCTTGATCAGTTGGCGGAGCATTCCCCCAGAAACTGCTGTTCCGATGCTGAAGATACTTTGTCCCGTGCAATTCTCTCGACTAACTCGCTCTTGCTTATCCCCATAGCTTTCGCCTTGGCATCCAGTAGGTCGAAACCTTCTGGAGTGATTGATAGAGTTAGGTCTTTCTTCCTCTGTCCGTGTAGCGGCTTCCTCATTCGTTATACCCATGTACTTCTCCTTAATTCTACCCTGGTACTATCTTTACTTTTAACCCTGGTAGTAATAGACTATATTTAGTTGTACCAGGGTACAATAAAGTTTGCAACCGTAAGTAACCCAGAAAACACCAGCGATCGCTTTCTGGTTGACCAAAACAGGCAGGGTATGAGTAGCGCAGCGCAAACAAGAAAAATCCCCAAACCACACAGAGATAGCAGCCTGTGGGCATGGAGCCAGAGAAAGACTTGCTAGGGGAAGTAGGACACACGAATTAGGGAAGAGGAAATATGGGAATAATTCTGAATTCAGACAAAGAAGACCGATGGCTTGAATACATTCAGATTGAATTAATCAGTTGGATGGAATATCTGCCAGCCAGTGATACCAGTGAATCACACGCGATAATCCATTTTTCTGGAGATGAGACTCAGGGTGTACCTTTGAGCGGAATAAGAGCTGATCTGGTGTGGAAGCTCGTACAGCAAAAAATCACGGAGGAAATCGAGCAAAAAGTAATGAGGGAACCATGAAGCCGATTGGATACTACGTTGATACAAAAATCCCTGTGGTAGGGGAAATAGAACAGAGTTTCGGCTCGTGCCTTCAAGGTCTGACTAAAGAACAAAAAATTTACCTGGTATTCAATCTTGCTGGAAATTTAGAGGATTCTTTCCCCTACGTACATCCGGCAAACATTGAAGAGTTATGCAGCAAAATCAATAAGGAAATATCCGAGGAATCAGACGCGATCGGATTAATGAAAGCACTGGTAAATAGTTTGTGAATAAATCAAAAGGCGATCGCACCACACAAAGAAGCGATCGCCAGTAAATCCAAAAACTTGAAATATTTTATCTAGGAGTATTGTACATGAAGCCTGTCACCTACTGGATAGACACAGAAGAGATACAGAACCTATGCGCTCGTTATGGCTGTTTCCTGGAGAAACTAAACAGGAAAGAAAAGGCATCAATCCGGACATTCTTATCCTTTTGGATATCAATGAGATTCAAAGCAGCATCAGCGATACAGGAAGCCTATGCATCTGTAGAAGCCGGATGGTTGAATGCTGAAATATCAGATTACAGCCTAGCTACAGAGGATGTAGAGACAGCAATCCTCATGATTGAAAATCTAGAAAACGAACAAATAGAATCTCTTCTGACTGCAATTCAATCCCTAATAAACACTCATGAAACTTGAGATTGAGGTTAAACGGGAAAAAGAAGATACACACCCTAGTATCAAACTCTCTTTGAATTCTAACCATGGTAATGGATTGATAGAAAGCTGGTGTGTCCTTGTTCTCAGTCTGTTTACCCTTCTACTTTGCGTCCACCTAACAAAAATTTTTCTGGGGAACAATGACTATCTTTGCCCGAAGCCCATCAGTAAATACCACCTTATCCCAGTGGTTTAACCGCTTTGGTTGGGCTTCTATGTTCGTAAACATGATTACCTTGACTTGGTTTTTCTGGGGTAAATACCAACAAGCATTTTGGTTAATTCGATTAACCGGGTGTATTGCCGTCAGTGCATTGATTCTGGGTATTGAATTTGCCGCCTTATCAGTTCTGTTTGAACCTGCTGTCTTGGATGAATTCATCGGGCAGAACAAACAACAAAATAGTATCTCAAACGCTATTACAACAGCCGGAATGGTTGCGGTAAGTTTTATCGCTGGCGCTGCTTTCTGGTACGACTGGGTAATCAATACCAGCGCTTTCCAGTTAAAAACCAACGACCTTGACTACCAGATTCTTGCAGCTGTGATTGTGCTTATTAGCGAAATATTTTTCTGGGTTGCTAATGTCTGCGAAATCTCAGGAAAAAGAAAACCCTTACCAAAGACAACAAACAAGCCGGAACCAAAAGAATGAACCAACAGACAGTCACCTCATTTCTTCTAGTCCTCCTGGCATTAGGATTGCTTTCTTATCTGGCTTATAGTGCAGGGATGGGCTGGAAAGGATTGCTAGTAATTACCTTTGCCGCTACAACCTTCTTCCTATTCATCAGAATGCGTCAGGCATGATAGACCTTTTACTTTCTGTGAGCGTACAAACTTCCTCACCCAGATTGCCGTCTGGGTGGGAATTTCCTTGTTCAATTGGTTTCGGTCTGGGTATCTGGTTTGCTACAGCCAAACAGTCGTTAAATCGTGAGGAAAAGACTGTGGCGACTAATGAGACAATTCCAGGCGATTGTCTGCCATCGGACTACGAGCATTATCAGGCTATAGGGAAAAAGATTATTTCTGGTTTTTCCTCATCAGAACGCAGTCAGATTGTCGTTGCTCCCAGTCGTTGCGGGAAAACAACTGTAATGTATTTCTTGCTAGATGAGTTTTTTAAGGTCTACCCAGATATGCAATGTTGGGTATGGCAAGGGAAAACCATAGAGCCTGTTCATCCCACCATTCCCAAGCATCGGCATACCTTATTTCAGATGGGTGATGAGATAGATTTAACAGCATTAGAGTCTGTATTTGATATCTATAAACAGCGTCAAGCAGGAGATAGTAACCGTGTACAAGTAAAGCTAATTATTAACGACTGGCAAAGTATAAAAGATGGGATACAACTCAACAATACATCATTGTTTAAAGAAGTCGCGGCAAAAATTATCACCATTGCTAATAATGGCGCTGCGTTGAATGTCACCGTCGTTGTGGATACTCAATCAGCAAATATTGAAGACTGGGGGTTGGGTTCCGGGTCTATCAGAGACAATTTTGATATTTATGCAGTTTCCCGGATTGAATGGGTAGAAGATTATCCCAACGGTGATGTAAAAGCCTTACCTAAACTAATTCAGAATTTAGATATTGTTGTTAATTCAAACGAGAGAAAAAGATTATTGTCTGAATTTGAATTCCTTAAACAAGGATTAGAAGGAAATCTGATAAACACGTCAGTTTTACTATCAACCATTGGGAACCCTAGGCTAGGAATTACACCCTATTTCGATAGAAAGACGTTGGTCTGGGAAAACGAAACTATCCGAAATGACGAAAAAATCGTTTCGGAGTGCGAAACGACCAGCGAAACAGGGTTTTCGGAGTTTGGGGAAACGACCGAAACGACTCCGAAACAGGTACTAGAAGGGATTGCAGTAGACACCCCTTGTTTCGTTTCGGAAACAGAATACACCCCATTGAAACTTTCCAAAACAACTATTTTGGCTATCCTCCAAAAAATGCGAAACGAAACGAGATTAGGTCAAACCAAAATTATAAAAATCCTTTGGGGCGCTAGTCCTGGAGACAACGAAGCATATCGAAAAGCCGTTTCAGAGTATCAAGAATTAACAGAATCGACTGAGGATTGAGAGATGGAAACAAGCGATCGCATTGCAGCCGCGAACGCCAGATTAAAAGCAGCAAACATAAATTTGACTATTCAACAGAACGGGGGGAAGTTGTCTCTGAGGGGGACACTTCCTCAGAAAAATGGTGAGGGGAATAAGCAGCAACGAATACCCCTAAATATCACGGCAACAGCCGACGGGATTAAACAAGCTGAGAGTGAAGCTCACGCGATTAGACGTGACTTAAATGCAGGTAGATTTAATTGGGATAGTTATATTCACAGTGAACCACTAGTAGAACACCCGAAGCTAATTCTGATTAAAGACTGGCTAGAAGCATTTGAAGCTGATTATTTTAATAGACGTGAGAAAAACCAAAAATCCCTAACAACTTGGTATGGTGACTATCATCAAGTTTTTAAACATCTCCCCCAAAACAAAAAGCTCACCGAGGAGAATCTACGACGGGTAATTTTAACCACAGCCCCCGACACTAAAAACCGAAAACGATATTGTAATATTTTGGGCGCGTTAACGAAGTTTGCCGGACTGGATTGTAATTTCAGAAATTTATCAGGGAATTACAGCCCCAAAAAGGTTACACCGCGTGATATCCCTTCCGATGCAGATATCGTTAATTGGTACGAAAAGCTGGTAAATCCGGCTTGGCGGTGGGCATACGGAATTCTTGCCACCTACGGGTTGCGTAATCATGAGGTATTCAGACTAGATTACGAACGGTTAAAAACCGGGGATAGAGTTTTATCCGTTCTTGATGGGAAGACAGGGGCGCGTCGTGTATGGGCAATCTATCCTGAATGGTTTGATACTTTTGATTTGTCCAATGTGTTGCTTCCAAAAGCTAACCTGTCTCGGACTGATGCCCAACTGGGAAACAACGTGACTCATTATTTTGTACGCCACGGTTTACCATTTAGCGCTTATGACTTGCGCCATGCGTGGGCAATACGTTCGCTTGAGTTTGGGCTTGACATCACATTAGCATCTCAACAAATGGGACACGCCTTAAAGGTTCACAGCGAAACTTACCACCACTGGATTAGTGAACGTCACCACCAACGGGCTTATGATTTGTTGACGACCAGGAGCGATCGCCCCAAACCCCCTAATTTCAGATGACTAAAATCTGACTAAATACTGGAACGATTGCTATAGCTTGAACTTATTGATTAATAACCCTTAAAACCCTTGCCTCAGTGGATTTTTGTAGTATGTCACTGGGGTTTTTACGTAGTTACTTAGTGTCTGAAAATCCTCGTGTCACGAGTTCAAGTCTCGTTCCTGGCATCCTTACTAAATCTACGTTTCGCTTATCTGAAAAGGGTTTTATAATTTGACTTTCGGTTGGAGTCATAAAATTATTGGGTCATTTTAGGTCAGTTTAGGTCAAAAAGTGGTGTAAAGATGGTGTAATCCTTGTGTAGACTAGATAGTAGATTACACCATCTTATGTCAATCTTATGCCAATGAAAAAGAAAACGCCTACTGGCAGGGCTTTTAAAGGTTCTGTTAAAGCTATTCTTTCTAATGGACGCATCCAGTTGCGCTTCCACTTTGCTGGCAAGCGTCATTATATTTCCACGGGCTATCCCGACACTCCCCAGCACTGGAAGTTAGCCCAACTCAAAGCCGCAGAACTTGAAAAAGATATTTTGTACGAACGCTTCGACCCCCAGGATTTGAGCAAGTACACCCTCGAAGGTTCGAGTCGTCGATCGCGATTTGCCCCATCTCCACAGAAAAATCAGCCGACCCTTACCCAGTTATGGGAAAAATATGTGGAATTTAAGCGACCGAATGTGTCTCCCAGCACCTTGGCTAAGGATTACAAAAATATTGAGCGTTGTGTCAATTTACACTTACCAAAGAAGTCGATCGCAGATGCAGTGGCAATTCGTGATTGGTTGGTTGCCAATAAACCAGCGAACTCAGCCAAGCGAATTTTGACCCAAATCAATGCCTGTTGCGATTGGGCTGTTAAATCGCAGTTAATCGAGAGTAATCCATTTGTGGGGATGGCTGCGGATATTCGGGTTCCCAAGGGAGAGTCGGAGGATACGGATATTAATCCTTTTTCTTTGGAGGAGAGGGATAGAATTATTGAGGGTTTCAAGAGCGATCGCCACTACAAACATTACGCTCCTTTAATCGAATTTCTGTTTATGACAGGTTGCAGACCATCGGAAGGGGTTGCGTTGCAGTGGAAGCATATTGTCGATGACTTTGGGACGATACGATTCGAGCAAGCGGTGGTGGAGTCGGAAACTGGTTTGGTTTGTAAGAAGGGGTTGAAAACTCAGAAAAAACGTTCTTTCCCGGTAAATCCCAAGTTGGCTGGGTTATTACGTTCCATCAAACCAGAAGATGGGACGGGTGAAACGAAGGTATTTCCCGCACCCAAAGGTGGTTGGATTGATGCCCATAATTTGACTAATCGAGCTTGGCATAAAGTATTGGAAAGAATTGGGGTCGAGTATCGCAAGCTGTATCAAACCAGGCATACTTTTATTACCGCAGCCTTGGAAACACCGATTATGATGTCCGATGGAAAAATGAGGTTTTTGGAAGCCAAGGATATCGCCAAATTAGTGGGTACGAGTGCAAAGATGATTTACGAGCATTATGCGGGGGCGAGAAAGGAGTTGTTTGTGCCCGAGTTTTAGTTGGTGTAAATCTCTTATCTGAAATGATAATGTCACTGAACCCTAATGCTGGGAGTATTTTTAGCAATGCGATCGCGTACCCCTCCGGATAGTAAACTAGGCGTAGCACATCACTCTGCGACTCAGCAACTTGTGAAAGATTATCGTGCGAGTGGCTTATTCTCAAATTGCTGATAAGTAGGTAGGTAAGAATAAACACAACTATGTAACGTAATGTAAATTGGCTTCAAAGTCTTACCCCTACTCACTATTCGCTACTCACTACTCACTCCCCACAACGACAATTTTCAACACCGACCTACTTAGGTAAATAGTGAAGATAACTGTCTTTTTACGTAGCTCAATAAAACTGTTAAAAAAGTGGGAATGATTAAGATACAATTACTGCTTACTGTTGTTGGAATGTTTATATAAGAGTAGTATGTGGAATTGGTGCTAATTGTCACAACCCCACAGCACTGATTCAGGACAAAATGCCAGCGATGAACCTTGAAGCCGGACAAATCATTCGAGTACGCTCTCGACAGTACCTTGTAGAAGATGTCGTTGCTGGATTATCTCCAGAGTCGGATACTTTGGTGCGTCTTTCGTGTCTGGATGACGATGCTTTAGGAGAATCACTAGAAGTTTTGTGGGAACGGGAAATTGATGCTGAATATATAGGTGCAACAAATTGGGATTTAGTTGCTAGCAGAGGCTTTGATGATGCACGATTATTTTCTGCTTACTTGCATACACTGCGATGGAACTGTGTTACCTCCACAGATGCAAAACTATTTCAGGCACCTTATCGGGCAGGTATTGAGGTCAAGGCTTATCAGTTGGAACCCTTGCGTAAAGCTTTGTTGATGCCAAGAGTTGCTTTATTTATCGCTGATGATGTAGGTTTGGGCAAAACCATTGAAGCTGGGCTGATTCTCCGGGAAATGTTAATGCGCCAAAAAGTCAGGCGTGTCGTTATTTCCTGTCCACCATCAGTGGTGCGACAATGGCGTGATGAAATGGAAAGCCGCTTCGGACTCACTTTTATGATTCTCGATCGTGAGTTTGTGGCTTCCCGTCGTCAAGAACGGGGTTATGGTGTTAATCCATGGGCAACCCACAACCGTTTTATTATCTCCCATGCCCTGCTGCGGGATGAAAGCTATGCTGCACCGTTGCGGGATTGGTTGAGTGATTTTTCTCCAGGTTCGATGCTGATTTTAGATGAGGCTCATAATGCAGCCCCAGCAAGTGCGACAAAATATGCTGTAGATTCGCAACTAACGCGGACAGTGCGGGACTTAGCACCCAGATTTGAGCATAAGTTGTTTCTTTCTGCAACTCCCCACAATGGTCACTCTAACAGTTTCGCAGCTCTACTGGAAATTCTCGACCCGCAACGGTTTTGTCGGGGTGTACCAGTTCGCAACCCCAAATTGCTCGATACTGTTATGGTGCGGCGTTTAAAGCGGGATTTGCGAGAAATTGGCGAAGATTTTCCTGAACGCCAAGTTATTCCCATTATTATTGATAGATTACCGGAGAATGCACCGGAGTTACAGCTATCGCGGTTATTACAGGAATATTCTCAGTTACGAGAGGAACGACTCAAGGAAGCATCAAAATCAACACAGAAGTCGGCGATGCTGGTAATTACATCTCTGCAAAAGCGCTTACTCTCATCCATTGAAGCATTTGCTCGGACTTTGAAAGTACATCGGGCTGCGATCGCAAAGCAAGCTGCAAATGTTGGTATGGCTCAGAAAACACAAAGAAGTTTACCGTTACTGTGGGAATCTCCTGGTGCTGACGACGATCGCGCCGAACTTCCGGAAGATGAGGTACAAGCGGAAGAAGATGCTCAAATGGTGGTAGCGACGGGACAGGCTGTTGTCTCTGGGTTGACAGCACGGGAATTAGAATTATTAGAAGAAATGTCCGAGATAGCAAATGCTGCCCGTTACCAACCAGACCCCAGAATTAGAGAATTGTCAAATTGGATTCGTAGCAATCTCTGTCCGAATTTGAGGCAACCTGATGCTGTTTGGAATGAACGCCGGGTAATTATATTTACTGAATACACGGATACTAAAGGGTACTTAAAACAACAATTAGAAGCCTTAATTGCAGATTCCCTACAGGAGAACCGACGCATCGGTGTTTTTCACGGTGGGATGGGGGAAGAACGTCGGGAGGAAATTAAGTTAGCTTTTAATGCCGATCCATCCCGTCATCCTTTGCGTATCCTGATTGCGACCGACGCGGCGCGGGAGGGGGTAAACTTACAAAATAATTGTGCTGACCTGTTTCATTTTGATGTACCTTGGAACCCCAGCCGCATGGAACAGCGTAATGGACGTATTGACAGAAAATTACAGCGATCGCCTGTTGTTCGCTGTCACTATTTTGTTTTTCGTCAGCGAGAGGAAGATAAGGTATTAGATGTGCTGATTAGAAAAACCGAGACGATTCAAAGGGAGTTGGGTAGTCTGTCTCCGGTGGTAGAGAAAAATTTATCAAGGTTGTTGTCCAAGGGTATCCGTCATCAGGAAGCAGATAAAATCACTGCGGATATAGAAAACGCAGAGTTACCAAATGTGGAAGTAGTTCGAGAAGAATTAGAAGAAATTAGCTTGCAGAAAGAACAGTTAGTTAAGCAGGTGGAAGAACTGCAAGGGATGCTGAAAACATCCCAAGAATGGTTGGGATTGGACGATCGCCATTTTCGAGATGCGATTTCTGCTTCTTTAGAAATTTTGGGAGCAACTCAGCTAACACCTGTAAATGCTAATGAAGCTGCTAACGACCCGACTACAGCCCGTTGGGTAGTACCATCATTAGAGCAACGCTTTGGGAATGACCCGACTTGGTTTAGTACTTTAGATACTTTACGTCTACCGCGAAAACACGGTCAAAAGCCTTGGGAATGGCGGCGAGAAGCTCCCATCCGTCCGATAATTTTCCGCGACCCCGGTACGTTGGATGGGGATGTGGTTCACTTACATTTGGAACATCGACTAGCACAGAGGTTATTGGGACGCTTTTTATCCCAAGGGTTTACCCATAATGAGTTAACCCGTGCTTGCGTTTGTCTTACGGATGACCCCTTACCGAAAGTGTTAATTTTAGGACGGTTATCTTTATATGGGGAAAGGGCTGCAAGACTTCATGATGAAGTGATTGCTGTAGCTGCGGAGTGGTCAGACCCAGTAACGAGAGGGCGTAAAAAGTTACAGCCACTCCCAGAAGGACAGAAAGACGAGGTTTTGGGTTTACTAGAAAACTCCCTAGCATCTCCCCGGTTGCGAGAGGTTTCCCCAGCTATAAAACAGAGGCTTTGTCAGTCAGCAGCGCAGGATGTAGCAGATTTGACCCCAAGTTTAAACAAACGTGCGGAAATTTTAGCGGAACGTGCCAAGAGAAAGCTGACAGCAAGGGGAGAAAAGGAAGCGCAGGAAATGAAGAAGATTTTAGAAGAACAGCGCGATCGCATTCTCAATCGTCAGCAGGAAATTAAAGCGATTCAGCTAAGTTTGTTTCCCGATGAGGAACAGCGTCAATTAGAAAGCGATCGCCGTCACTGGGATAAACGATTAAATTTGCTATCCGATGAATTGGTGCGGGAACCTGCAAGGATTGAAGCTGCCTATGAGGTAAAAGCGGTACGGGTTGAACCTGTGGGTATCGTTTATTTGTATCCGATTAGCGGTTAGTTGCATAAAAAACTAGCCAGGGAATCAATTCCCTGTCTAATAGCAAAAGTCCTCTAAAAGAGGACTAGTAAATCAGATTTCATTTCTACAGGTATCAAGCATTTGAAAGAAAATAAAAGTCCTAATGTTGACCCCAACTCTAAATATTAGTAAACAGTCCTCTTCAGAGGACTTAAGCTATTAGACAGAGACTTTCAGTCTCTGGCTGGCTGTTGAGCGAGAAATAAATTAAACTAACAGCACCAGGGTGGTAAGGGCAAAGGAGAGAGGATGGCGATCGACCCAGAAATCATCAGACATAAAGAATGGTTGGGTTTTCTTCAACCTGTAGGATTGGTTGTGTCTCCCCCTGCGTTGGTAAAAGCGCAAGCGGTGGTAAATCGCAATGTGGTGGATTTACAACAATCGCTTTTAGCTGCGGTGGATGAGTCGGGTAAGATTGCTGATTTTCCTGCTTTTGTGGTTAGCGTATTAAATTGGGATAATTCTGACCTAATTGCACCATCCCCTGAATATGAGGTGGTGTTACCCGATTATGGGGAAGTTCTCGCACCTAGTTACATTGTCCCCGATCCGGACGGTGATAAGGCACAAATTTTGGTGCAAGTAATTTCTGCCGATCTAGAATTGGATGAAATTGCCCCTTCTGTGGGAAAATCTCATGGTTGGCAAACCACTCCCCAAGCCAAGTTTGAGCGGTTGTTGCGAGAGACGCAAATACCCATCGGTTTGCTATGTAATGGCAAGTTGCTGCGTTTGGTATATGCACCACGGGGTGAGTCTTCCGGACATTTGACCTTTCCCGTACAGGCAATGTGCGAGGTATCGGGAAGGCTGATTTTAGGAGCAATGGAAATGTTACTTTCCAGCTTCCGGGTATTTTCTGCCCCTGATGGTCGGATTTTGAAAAATTTGCTGGAAGATAGCCGCAAATATCAGGCAGAAGTTTCTACAACTTTGGCGAACCAAGTATTGGATGCTTTGTGGGAATTGCTACGTGGTTTCCAAATGGCGGATGCAGCAGTGAATGGTAAGCTTTTGGGAGAAATTGCTGTTACAGACCCCCAGAAGATATATGGTGGGTTAATTACTACGTTGATGCGGTTGGTATTTTTGCTCTACGCTGAGGACGAGGGTTTAATGCCACCTGACGATGTTTATCAGCGCAATTATTCTGTGTCTGGGTTGTATGAAAAGCTGCGGGAAGATGCGAGTAACTACCCGGATACGATGGATGGGCGTTATGGGGCTTGGGCTTGGCTGTTGAGCTTATTTCGTTTGGTTTACGATGGTGGTGGACAAACGCCGGAGTATTTACCAGCAAGGCACGGTCAGCTTTTTGACCCAGATGAGTATGGGTTTTTGTCAGGGAGAACCCCACCCCGCAAGCGAGGAGGGGAGCAAGAGCAGGAGCTTCCCCCTGTGAACGGGGGGATTGAGGGGGGTTCTTGGGAAATACCGCGAATTCCCGATGATGTGGTGTATCGGATGTTAGAAAAGCTACTAATTTTAGAAGGCGATCGCCTTTCTTATCGCTCCCTAGATGTGGAACAAATTGGCTCGGTGTATGAAGGGATTATGGGTTTTGCTGTAGAACGGGCAGAAAGTCCGAGTATTGGAGTTTACAGTAAACCCAAGGGGTCAAAGGTTTCTACGACGGTGGTGGTAGATATAGCAGCGATTTTGGCAGCAAAATCAGGCGATCGCACTAAATTACTCAAGGAATGGGCGAATTGTGAAGTATCGGGCAATGCCGCCAAGGAACTCAAAGCAGCCCAAACCCTTGATGATGTGGTGGCAGCGTTAGGGCGAAAGGTATCCCATCAAACACCGTATATTTTGCCAGTGGGTTCCTTGTATTTGCAACCGGGGGAAGAAAGAAGGCGATCGGGTTCCCATTATACGCCGCGATCGCTCACTAAACCCATTGTGGAAACTACGTTGCGTCCGGTATTGGCAGCTTTGGGGGAAAAACCGACTGCGGAACAGATTTTATCGTTGAAGGTTTGCGATTTGGCGATGGGTTCCGGTGCGTTTTTGGTGGAAACCTGTCGTCAATTGGCTGAGAAGGTTGTGGAAGCATGGGAACGTGAGGAGGGGGAGAGTGGGGGAGTGGGGGAGTGGGGGAGTAAGAATTCTCCTTCCTCTCTCTCTTTCTCCGAGGAACCGTTATTAATTGCCCGTCGGTTGGTTGCACAACGCTGTCTTTACGGGGTGGATAAAAACCCGTTTGCGGTGAATTTGGCGAAATTATCTTTATGGTTGGTGACGCTAGCGAAGGATTTACCGTTTACATTTATTGACCATGCGTTGAAATGTGGGGATTCCCTGGTAGGGTTGAGGAAGGAGCAAATAGGGTCTTTTGGGAAGGATACGACGGATGATTTACCGTTGTTTATATATTTGAAAGAGCAACTCGATCGTGCCAGGATTTTAAGAGCGCAAATTCAGGAGTTGGATACCCGCAGTGATGCTGATGATGACCAAAAGCGGGGTTATTTATATAAAATTGAGCAAGAATTGCACGAAGCGCGGTTAACAGGGGATGTGAGAATTGCCGCGTTTTTTGAGGAAAGTAATAAGAAGCAGCGAGAGGAGAGAGAAACTGAGATTGCAGAATTGGTGAGAAAGTGGCGGTATCACCAAGCTGATACTGAGGGTTTGGAGGAAATTGCTAGCAGGTTGCGGAGTGGGAATAAGGGAGTTATTCCGTTTAATTGGGATATTGAGTTTCCAGAGGTTTTTGAGAAGGGAGATAGGAATAATAATCCAGGATTTGATGCGATTGTGGGGAATCCACCGTTTGCGGGGAAAAATACGACAATTAATGCAAATGCACCCGGTTATCAAGATTGGTTAAAGGAAGTTTACCCAGAGTCTCATGGTAATGCCGATTTAGTAGCGTTTTTCTTCCGTCGTGCTTTTGAAATATTGCGAAAAGGTGGAACTTTTGGGTTAATTGCCACAAATACTATTGCCCAAGGTGATACTCGAAATACGGGATTGCGTTGGATTTGTCAGCATCAAGGCACAATTTATAATGCTCAAAAGCGGGTGAAATGGGCTGGACAAGCTGCGGTTGTGGTCAGCGTGATTAATGTATTTAAAGGAATTTATCAAGCCAAAAAGTTATTAGATAATCGAGAAGTTCCCCTAATTTCTGCGTTTCTATTTCATGCGGGAGGAAATGAAAACCCGACGGTATTGTTAGCGAATGCGGAAAAAAGCTTTCAAGGAAGTATTGTTTTAGGTATGGGTTTCACGTTTGATGATACTAACCCAGAGGCGACACCTATTGCAGAAATGCACCGTTTGATTGAGAAAGATGCAAAAAATGCTGAGAGGATTTTTCCTTATATTGGTGGGGAAGAGGTAAATAGCAGTCCAACTCACACACATCAAAGATATACCATTGATTTTTTCGATATGAGCGAGGAAGAAGCTTGGGAATATCCTGATTTAATGCAAATAGTAAAAGATAAGGTTAAGCCTATTCGTGATGTACAAAAGAGAGATGCTCTTCGTATTCGATGGTGGCAATATGCAGAAAAAAGACCTGGTTTGGTTAGAGCGATCGCATCATGCGATCGTGTGTTAGTTTGTCTATTCTGCAACAAATATTTGTCGTTTACTTTCCTAACTAGTGAATGTGTATTCGCTAATACGTTGAATATTTTTCCTTTAGCTACATACTCAGCATTTTGCACCCTGCAATCTCGCATCCACGAAATTTGGGCTAGATTTTTCGGTTCATCCTTGGAAGATCGACTTCGCTACACCCCCACAGACTGCTTTGAAACCTTCCCCTTCCCCGAAAACTGGGAAACCAACCCCACCCTAGAAGCCATAGGTCAAGAATACTACGAATACCGCGCCGCCTTAATGGTTCGCAACAACCAGGGACTAACCGACACCTACAACCGCTTCCACGACCCAGAAGAACGCGACCCTGATATCCTAAAATTACGCACCCTCCACACCGCAATGGATAAAGCCGTCCTGGAAGCTTACGGCTGGGGTGACATCTCCACCGACTGCACCTTCCTGCTAGACTACGAAGACGCAGACGAAGAGGAAACCAACAAGCGAAAAAAACCTTGGCGCTACCGTTGGACAGAAGAAGTCCACGATGAAGTATTAGCACGCCTCCTCGAACTTAACAAAGAGCGAGCAAAAATGGAAGAAATTGGTGGTAAAAAAGCGGAGAAGAAAAGCAAAGCGAAGGGTACAAAAAAGAAAACAAGCAAACCGCGTAAAATCAAAGCAGATGAGCCGATAATACCAGGGTTAAATGTAGAGTGATTTTAAGTTCAGACACATTAATTAAATAATAGGTATAAATCATGACGATTAAAGAACAACTTTTTCAAGAAATTGAGTCAGCACCAGATAACCTCATCGCTGAAACACTTAATTTTTTGCGTTTCTTAAAAACAAAAGAAACTCAAGCACAACCAAAATTAAATCAAGCAGAATCTACTACAATACCTACAGCGAATTCCACAGGAATAACACTTATAGAACATCTAAAAACCATAGGTACTTGGGAAGGCAATGATTTAGAGGAGTGTCTGAGGCTAGTCATAGCTAGTCGTGGTCAAGCGAAATTTGATGATAATAATCCTTTTGAATAATGTACTTACTCGATACAAATCACTGTAGTCTTGCTATTTTAGGAAATATCAATATATTAAATCGTCTGCTTGAGGTTGAAAATAGTTTAATTTCAACCTGCGTTATTGTGCAGGGAGAATTGATAGATATGGCAGTGCGCTCTCAAAGACAACAAAGTAACTTAGCACTAATCGTAAATTTTCTGAGAGGTATATATATCCATAATATTGAAAAAGAAACTGCTAATATCTACGGACAACTTAAAGCTGATTTATTCGATCGATTTGCACCCAGAGAAAAAAACAAGCGGAGAAAAACTAAAATAACTGACTTAGGTTTTGGTGAAAATGACTTGTGGATTGCGGCGATTGCTCTACAGCACAATCTTACCATCGTCTCAGCCGATAGCGATTTTCAGCGTATTCAAGAAGTAAGAACATTATCTCTAGAATCTTGGCTGACAAGTTGAAAAATTGTATTTATTTTTTATTCAAAATTTTAAAAAGTATTATTTGACACTTGACGACACTTCCGGCAACATAATATAGACAGTTAATTGCCTGCTGTATCTTTTAAAAGGAGTAGTAATCCACCATGCCAGTTAATACTCCTGCCGAAGTGCGTAACCAGCTTACCCATGCCCTCCAAATCGACTTGGTAGGACCCACACCCAAGGATACCATTTACGCTCGTGAAGTCTTAACCCAAGCCCCTTCTAAGTGGTATCTCACCGGATTTATAGTGCCGTTTGGCGCTCCCAGCGAATTGCGAGCCGATGAAACAGCAAATGACGATCTCGACCAAATCAGTACCAGCGATGTAGCTGAAGATGCAGCAACACCGGAAACAGCCTCCGCGAGAAAAGCCTTTTTCCCCTCTTCCATTGGCTTAAGCTTTCTCGTGTCGGCAGATACTCAAGAATTAGATGTTACGGTAAATTGGGGCGATTATATCTGTAAGTTAGAGGAAACCCCATCGGATAATTTAGATAATTCAGAGAGCGAAGCCGAAAAAATCTCGATCGAATTATGGGAACGCATCCCCCAATCCGTAAACCTACCCATTACCCTACCCAAAGATAAGCAGAAAAAACAGGTGGATATTCCTGGTGGTAGCGGTTTGCAGTTATTTATATCCTGTCGAAGAGTTCGTTCCCAAAATCTGCCCCCAGGAACCCGTTCTGTTTCCGTATTTCTAGTTAACTATCGCACTCACGATAACAGTAAAAAGCGGGATACAAGTTGCGCTTTCCAAGCCAGCTTACAAATTCGTAATTCCCAAGGCTTTGTTCCCCGTCCCGACCTGCGCGGACAAAATAGCTTAGATTGGGATGAAGCTGTCGCCAGTTTGCAATACCGTCACGATTGCGAATTTGCCGTCGGTCATAACGTCTCAGCCATTACAACCCCTGAAGATGGCGAATGTCAAGAAATTTCCACCACCTGGATACCGCAAGCAGAAGTCCCCAGAGTCGAACCAGCTGATATTCCCGGTTTGGAATTATCAATGGAAACCCTCGCAGCAGCCCCCGACGCTGAAACCCTGCGCCGCACGCTCAATCCAATGGTGACTGAATATACCCAATGGATAATCAAGCAACAAACCGCAGCACCAAAGGAACCACAATCAGCAAAAGTAGCAGCAGACTTGTTAAACCGTGCCAGGAAAATATGCGATCGCATTACATCTGGACTACAAGCACTGGATGACCCTTTAATATTAGAAGCATTTCAAATCGCTAATCGAGCGATCGCTACAGCCCGAAGACAACGACTTACCCACGATACCGATAATATATCACCCGAAGACTTACCAGCCCCCAAATGGCGACCGTTTCAGTTGGCATTTTTGTTATTAAATATAGTTAGTATTGCCAAAGAAGAAGATGCAGACAGGGAAGTTGTGGATTTGCTATTCTTCCCCACAGGAGGTGGTAAAACCGAAGCCTATCTGGGTTTAGCTGCATTTACCCTAGTTTTGCGCCGTTTGCGCGACCCCAGTATCTACTCCGCAGGTCTTAGCGTCCTCATGCGCTACACCCTACGTCTTCTCACCCTCGATCAACTCGAACGGGCTGCTACTTTGATATGTGCGTTGGAAATCGAACGCCAAAGCAATCCCAAATTAGGCAATCACCCCTTTGAGATTGGGCTGTGGGTAGGACAAAGTGCCACACCAAATAAAATGGGCAGCAAAGGCGATAAGGACGATAATTCGGCATATACCCGCACCCTAGCCTACCAACGAGACAACAAAGCCAAACCGAAACCAGTCCCCCTCGAACGCTGTCCTTGGTGCGGTGCAGAGTTAACAACCAACTCCTTTCATCTCTTACCCAACAAAGATACACCAACCGATTTACGCTTGATTTGTGTAGGGACAAAAAAACGCGCTGACGGCAAACCGGCTTGTGTTTTTAGAAGAAATAATTATTTACCCTTGATTGCAGTTGATGAACAAATATATCGCCGCTTACCCTGTTTTATCATCGCCACAGTTGACAAATTCGCTAATTTACCCTGGGTGGGTCAAACCGGAGCGCTATTTGGTAAAGTCACCCATTACAGCGATCGCGACGGATTTTATGGAACTGGCGATACTAAAATCAAAGGTAGTCCCCTAGAAAAAAGATTACCTCCCCCCGATTTAGTCATTCAAGACGAATTACACTTAATATCGGGACCATTAGGAACAATGGTAGGGCTTTACGAGACTGCGATCGATGCTTTATGTAGTGTCCCCAGTAGTATTTCTCAACAAGACAAAATAATCCGTCCGAAAATAATTGCCTCCACAGCCACCGTTCGCCGTGCAGACCGTCAAATCCAAGCATTATTCGGACGTACCCAAGTAGATATTTTCCCCGCACCAGGTCCCGATCGCCACAATTCCTTTTTTGCCAAAACCATTTTTACCAACGAATCCCCCGGTCGTCTTTATGTTGGTGTGGCAGCACAGGGACGCAGTTTAAAGGTTGTATTATTGCGAACATATTTAGCATTGCTAGGAGCCGCCCAAAAAGCTTGGGAATCAGCCGGAGGCAAGAAAAATCCGAATAACCCCGCCGACCCCTACATGACACTTCTGGGTTATTTTAATTCCCTGCGGGAGCTAGGTGGTAGTCGCCGTCTAGTTGAAGATGAGGTAAATTCTCGACTCACCCAGTATGGAGATAGATACAGATATGGAGAAACCACGGGTTTATTTGTCAACCGGAAAATTGACGACGAACCGGAAGAATTAACATCCCGCGTTAGTACCAATAAAGTCGCCAATACCAAACGTCGTTTAGCTTTGGCTTGTAACGAAAAAGAAAGCGTCGATGTAGCCTTAGCCACAAATATGATTTCCGTTGGTTTGGACATCACCCGATTGGGTTTAATGGTGGTTTTAGGACAGCCAAAAACCGCAGCCGAATATATCCAAACAAGCAGCCGCGTGGGACGGGATGCCAATAAACCGGGTTTAGTGGTGACATTGCTCAACGTCCACCGTCCGCGCGATCGCTCGCATTACGAACGCTTCCAAATCTGGCACAACACATTTTACCGCGCCGTGGAAGCCACCAGCGTGACTCCCTTCTCTCCCCGTGCCATCGATCGCGGTTTGGCGGGTGTTACCGTTGCTTTAGCTCGTCTCGGTATATCTGATATGACCGCGCCTTTAGGTGCGACCCAAGTCGATCGATATCGCCAAGAATTGGAATTTGTTGTGGAGACCATATCCAAGCGTGCGGAGGCACATAACCCCGATTTAAACGCAGTTACAGCCGACACCTTACGTCAAGAAATCCGCAGGTCAGTAATAGACTTAATTGATACTTGGGAACGTATCGCCGAACGCGATCGACGTTTACAATACCAACCCAACGAGGTGGAAATGGTTCCTCCCCTACTTCTGGACGCACTTGACCCGGAAATCGAGAAAAAATCCACCGAACAACAGAAATTTAAGGCACAACGCAGCTTGCGAGATGTGGAACCAGTAGTCAAGCTTTTAGTACGTGACCCTGGTGGTTTAGAAGTGGAAGGAGAAGAACCATGAAGAAATCCAAAAAGAAACTCACACCCCTAGCTGAAATCCGTCAAAGCCAGCTTTTATCTACCTATGGTCCAGGGGCAATGGTAGATTTACCCGACCACTCTGTAGTCATTGGTGGGTTAACCCACTGGAAAGGCGATCGCTCTTATATCCGTGAAGAGCGCCTGAGAAACAAAATTTGTGAAATACTCGACGTTAAGGAAATTAAACTTTTTAGCCCACCACGAGAAGCTTCTGACCTAAATTCTCCCCCCACTGGTGTGAGTGCTTTTATTTTCCCAGCTTGGTTTGTTGCCCAAGTTGACCAAACAATTCGCCTTAATGGTAAAGATTATCGTACCCGTCCCCTAGTAAATTGGCGTGCTGTCCAAGAGGGATTGAAATTTGAAGGTAAACGCACCTCAGCAGTACCAGTACGCTTTGTCCAAGCTTGTGTTAACGGACATCTAAGCGACATTGACTGGTACGCTTATGCCCATAATGGTCAAACTACCTGTCGCGGACAACTCTGGCTCGATGAGGGTGGTTCGGGAAACGACTTTGAAGAAATCTTTGTGCGCTGTGAAGCCTGCAAAGCCCGTCGTCCCCTCTCCCAAGCCAAAGTCCCCAATTCGAGAGTTTTAGGAATTTGTAAAGGCGATCGCCCTTGGTTGGGTGCAAATGCCAGGGAGGAATGTTGGGCTTGTGCGATCGATAAATCGGGCAATATTATCAATACAGAAAAACCAGAATATAACCGTCTTTTAGTACGTTCTGCCAGTAACGCCTATTTTACCCAAACCCTCAGTGTTATTTCAATTCCTGATGCCGATGCCGAACTGAAAAAAGTAGTCGATCGCTACTATGAAGAAGACCTACAATATGCGGAAGACTTGGATGAAATCAAAAAAGAACTGAGAAAACCCAAATTTGCAGACTTAGCTAAATTTGGTGCCCAAACTGTATGGGCAGAAATTCAACGCCGTAAAAATGGACAAGCAATTTCCCCTAAAAGCATCAAACAAGTAGAAATTGAAGCATTACTTTCTTGTCCCGAAGAAATGGGCAGAGAATCACCCAACGAAGAATTTCACGCTTCCAAACGCAAACTTGATGCCAACAACTTTAACCCCGCCCTCTTTCCTTATATCGATCGCGTGGTGTTAGTTCATCGCTTGCGGGAAGTCATAGCCCTAATTGGTTTTACCCGTTTTGAAGCTGCAATGCCCAATATCGAAGGGGAAATCGACGAATTAGCGATTAATGTCCGTCGCGCTGACCTTGATTTTGAAAAAACTTGGGTGCCAGCAATTGAAAACAAAGGCGAAGGTGTATTTATCTCCTTCAAAAAACAAGCGATCGACGAATGGTTGAAACGTGATGCAGTCAAAAAACGTGCCGAAGACTTAAATCGTGGTTTTTTCAAATGGGTTGATAGTAAAGGAATTCCTCACGAAAAAGCAGCATTTCCAGGTGCTCAATACATTATGCTGCACTCCTTATCCCACCTGCTAATCACCAGCATCTCTCTCGAATGCGGGTATGCAGCCAGTTCCATCCGCGAACGCATTTATGCCAGCGATTCTGGGTATGGAATTTTACTTTATACAGGCTCCTCTGGTTCGGAAGGTACTCTAGGAGGCTTAGTAGAAGTTGGTAGGCGGATTGATTACCATATTGTCCAAGCCTTAGCACTAGGAAGGCTTTGTTCCAACGACCCAGTTTGCGCCCAACACGAACCCGACGACCCTCGCGAAGAAAGGTTTTTACACGGTTCGGCTTGCCACGGATGTTTGTTAATTGCTGAAACATCCTGCGAACGTCGCAACGAATTTCTCGATCGAGCATTGTTGGTGAATACTGTTGAAGATTTAGACGCAGCATTTTTAAGCGACGATATTTTTGCCGATGACATCGCCACTACTTAAACTTAGCCGACCTTCCCTTCTAGGATTAGCAGCTGCCTTAGAAACGGGAAGGATACAGATGAACTATAGTGAATCAAATATTGCCAAATATGTATCACCCCTATTAGCGAGGGAAATTATTGCAGAACTTAATTACCTCCATTCCATAGGCGCAACAGCAAGTCACATTGCTTACACATTGCGTCTGCTTGCAAGCGAACGGGAAAAATCTCAAGAAAAACAAGATTCTGTGGAATTAGTTTGGACGGGGCAGGAAGTATTGGGTTCGGAAAGCCGCGACACTGGGGTTGTTGTGCGGGATTTATTTAGTACAGCCAAGACCAGCGTCTTGATTTCTAGCTTTGCCATTGATAAAGGTTCTAAAGCACGCGCATTATTTGCAACATTAGCAGAACGAATGGATGCGAACTCGGAATTAAACGTAAGAATGTTTCTTAACGTCCAAAGACCCCATAATAATCAGCAACCAGAATCAATCTTGCTGAGGGAATTTGCAACCACCTTCCGCAAACAAATCTGGATGGGAAAACGTTTCCCATTAGTATTTTACGACCCCCGTTCACTTGCACTTGGTAACGGTTTCAAAGCTTGCTTACACGCCAAATGCATCGTTGTAGATGAAGAACGGCTACTGGTGACATCTGCAAATTTTACCGAAGCTGCCCACGAACGCAACATAGAGGCTGGTGTATTAATCAATGACCCTGTAGCTGCCAGAGGTCTGCGATCACAGTTTGAAACTTTAGTTGCTAAAAATATATTACTCAGAGTGCCTGGTATTTAATCGTTTTTCCCCTTCATTGCGGAATATTTAATTATTCATTTCAGGCAACTTTTCATGCAACGAATCTTTCAAAAAACCCGGTGGCGATCGTTCGCTACCGACTTTGATATTGTCCCCATCAACTAACCCAGAAGTTCCGCAATTTTGTTTTCCTGACTGTTGCCCCATTGAGTAAAAAAGTCTCAAATCAACCGACGCTTCAAGGGTTTGTAAGTCTAGTAGATACCTAAACACAAAGCAACCTGTCTCCGGACATCGCAAAACAATCGTTGTTCGCGTAGAGTCTCCAAAGGAGATATTTTGCTGTTCTTCCAAATGTGTCCATACCTGAGAAGCGAACTGACTAGTCAGCGCTTGCGCTATCGCATAAGCCAGCAAAGGTGGAACGCTATTACCGATCGCTTTATGTGCAGCCAACTTACTCGGACCAAAATTGAACCAATCCGGGAAACTTTGCAACCTCGCAGCCTCACGAACAGTTATCACCCGCGTATGTTCGTAGTGAATCGGTCTTGCTGCGGTTCGATTCCCGCTCCCAGCGCGTAACGTAGGGGAAAATCCATCGGCTGACAATCGTTTTGCCCAAGTCGTCGGTTCTTTTTCCCCTGGTAGAGTGTCGCCATATTTGCGCTGAGTTGCAGCTGTGTGGCTTGTTGCTCTGCATCCGCTAATTCGATTTGATGGTTTTGATGCTCCAGGGTGGTCACTGAGCCTTGTCGAAGTGAAGATTTTGTCCAAATATTCGGCGTATTCGCCCTTTTGGCTCAGTTCCCATGTATCGACGTGGGAATTTATGGGGAGGTGGGTTAGGTCAGCGATCGCATCCCCCACATTAAACTTCTTCTCGCTCCCGACAGGTGCAGCAATCTCACCAAATTTTGACCCCACCCAGATAGCTCGTTGCCGTTTTTGGGGCACACCGAAATCGGATGCTGTGAGCAACCATTTGGATAGGATGTAGTGTTCTTCGACTCGTGCGATCGCATTCTCGGTAATGCCAGCAAATTTCTTCCATTCAATAGCTGGAACGTTCTCCATCACGAACATTGACGGATTTAGTTCTACCACCAGATTGATGAATTTGAGGACTAATTGGCTGCGCTTATCATTCACATCTTGCTTTCCAGCAACGGAAAAGCCTTGACAGGGTGGTCCACCAATCACGGCGGCAATTTCCCCATCCCAGTCTGGATATTTATATTGAATTATTTCTCTAATTTCTGATGCGGAAATCTCCCCAATATCCCGACATAAAACTGTCGTATCTGGGAAATTGAGGCGATATAGTTCTAATACTTTAGGATTGTTATCGATGGCAACTGCTACTTCAAATCCCGCAGATTTAAAGCCTAAATCAAGACCACCAATTCCACAAAATAAACTGACTACTAATTTCTTATTTTTTGACATCATAATTAAGTCAAATAAGTAAGATTTTATTTCCCTCTCTCTATTTTACAATCATTTGATGTCTATGTTCTATCATTATTTATTTGAATAGATAAAAATATCTCATATTTTGAATGTAAATCTAGTCTGTATATTATATGGATGATTTTTGGAAAAAATATATACAATGACAACCAGCTATATTTATGTTAAATATCCAAACCAAATTTCTTGATTAGTTGCCATTGTCGTCGCTCATTTAAGATTTCAATAATTCCTGCAATCAATTCCTTTTCTTGATTAAGATTATTAACTTTTAACTCTTTTTTGATAAAATCTGAAATCGAACATTCAGATGTAGCTGCCAACATTTTAATCATCTTTTCCGTCTGACTGACTTTTGAAAGTTTTGGGCTTGTTCTTTTAAAATCAGCAGATTCATTATTTTCTTTTATACTTGTTGGCTCATCGATAAACTGTCTACTATCCCTATCAAAGCCAGAATAATTTGGTAGTTTTTGCATAGGGAACCATTCATTTAATCCCCCGTAAAAAATAGCTCTACCCACAGGAGATTTATCACACAAAGATTGAATTTGAGTAGTTGACAATTTTTTGTCACTAGGAATCATTGTTGCTCGTAAAATTCCCTCAGATGCGGAAAGATTATCAGCACTGATTAGGAATACAGGAATAAAGATTGAACGGGTTCCACCATCAAAACCTAATCCTTTCGTATGAGCATTTTGAGAAATTCCCCACAGTACAATCCCACGAGAAGAACCAGAACTAGAATATCCAGTTAACTTGCCTTCCAACCATCCAAGTCCTCCCTCAATACGTTTGAGTGTTTTCGTGACAAGATTTAATTCATCAAAAACTAGTAATTTATATCCCAAACCCGCATCAAATTCATCAAATTTTTGAATACAATTTTGTAACCACTTATAAGCATCAGCCGCATCACAAGTCATCAAATCTTGACGAAATAGATAATCAACCCGTCCCGAAAAGTATTTTGTTTCATTCGGGTCATTTTTGGGGTCAATATAAAAAATAGTGACTTGATGAGCAGCGCCTTGCGGAGAGAAGTTGTCGGGGAGATTTTCTTTCCGGCAAACTTCGGGGGGTTCCCCCCCGTTGTGGCGACTGCGGAGTTTATTATCTTGCTTGATATATTCGAGGGCATTAGTAACAAATATACCTTTTCCAGCACCAGGTACACCCACAATTAAAGAGTTTTTCAAACTACGGGCAAACTCAGATGGTAAATTAGGAACTTGTTCGTCAAATGTGATTAATTGGGTTGATGTTCTTTCTAAAATTGGTGTAGAGATTGGTAATTCTTTTGGAGATGATATTTGTGAGTCACTTGGCGGTGTCAGTTTCTGTCCCGTCAAAGTGGCGTACCCGGAGGGTAAATTAGGTTGTGTCTCTAAAAAATCAAGTGCATCATTACTAACAATATAGCCATTTTCTAGTGCCCATTGAATTTGTTTTCTAGCTTCAGTATCTCCAACCTGAGAACGAAAATCTCGCAAGTTATCACCTGAAAGAACATGAGCAACACAGCCATAATTATGAATAGCTATTTCATTGCGGTTACTGGCTTGATTTCGCTTAATTGCTGCGTAAAACCCCCAAGCTGCAATCACAAAGCCTGTTGGAGGAAACGCTGTTGCACTAGCTGTCATCAAACCACCAATTATCCCAGCAATAATTAAGTATTGGCAGTTGTTATCTGCAATTGAATCCGTTGCAATAGTTTGCCATTCCTGGGAGGTGAGTTGACGTGAATTTGGATTAAATGTGGACATATCAAAATATTGACCAAATAATTATCCATAGAAACATTAAAAATCTTAAATTTCCATTGATTAAAGGACGCAATGGAGTTTTCCATAGTATTGACCAATGGACTATTGAATGTGCAATTTTTGAAAGCGGAACTATGTCACGAACTGGGATTTCATTTTCCAGATTTCGATAAGTTAAGTGGTGAGCATGATTACTTTTTAACCAAGGAAATATTAGGCAGTGATATTTTGTTAATTGCTGGCAGTGCTGAGATTTTTTCTTCCACTTTGCGGAATATATGTAAGCTAAATACTGATTGGAATGAGGCATAGTATTAACACAATTTACAATTATCTTTGTAACGGGAACTCCAACCCAAACAAGTTTGTTAAAGAGAATGAGCAGATTTCATAAAGTAAACAATTTGTCCCAACCAAAACAGAAAGCGGATAATTGTTTCAATCGCAAACAGCGTGATTACAAGTAAAGCAATGTTTCCCCAGTCCAACAAAGACCATTGTCCAGTCATCAAAATAAACATCAATTGACCAAATCCACCTTTACAGGGAGGATAAACCCCGACACAAATTAAAAAGTCAATTGTGTAGACAAATAGTGCCAGATTTCGAGCATTTGTCATAGTCAAAGTGGGAAAATTGTTGTACCAACGTTTGAGTGCGCTTAAAGCTGGGTCATCTGAATCATGAATCGCAAATTTTTGAGATGACTGCGCTTCATCAATTAATACCTTCATGAAAGCTCTGTCACGTCTCAGAATAATTGGAAAAACTTCAACCGTTTGAATCACTAACCAAATCAATAACCCCACAACCCAATGCAGCGCTGTACCAATTGTGGCGGCAATACCGTTAATAATTGGGATGGCTGCAATGAGTTTAATTAAAGCAGCATCTGCTGTTGCAGTTGCCATAGCTATCCTTACTGCTTGAGCATAAGGTTGAATATTTAACCAGGCAAACCATAGTCCAACGATGACTGTAACCCAGTAAAGGATTTGAACTATGGTGCGAGTACCACTGTTTCGATTTTTAGATTTAGAACCTGACGACATATTTCTCTACACCAATTACGAATTACGAATTACGAATTACAAACTATGAATTATTAAAGATTTGGTAGAACATAGCGTTTGTTAGCTCTTTTTTTGGCTTCTTCGACAACTTTGCGATCGCCTGTAAAAGCAATCTCTCCAACCACTGGTTTGTTGTTACCCTGAACAATCCTTGCAGTATTCCCATTCGCATCACAAACGATTGTCCCCACTGGTAGTTCTGTCTTCCGCACTCGGTCAATAACTGGTTGTCCGACTGAGAGGGAGGTAAAGGAATTGGGGTCTTTCATCGCAACGACCATCACACAACCCTTTTCATACCTTTGTTTGGCAATTTCCGCTTGTGCTTCTGCTGCTTGTTGGGATGCTTGGAGTTGCCATACCGAAGCTGAATTTTCGCGCACTGTTTTCTGTAATTGGGAAACCGCAGAGAGATTAGCTTTGATGTTTGCACTTGAGAAAGCCAAACAAACGCAGATACCGAAGAAGAAAACTGCTGTCATCGGATTTCGTTCTAAATGCTTCATCAATCGAGATTTGTTCATGAATGCAAGTAACGACTGATTAGGGTTTGTGTGAGTTGACGGGTATCCAGAATCGTTTTCGGGGTATTGGGCTTTTTTGCTTGTGCAACCTCATTCAAAAATTCCCCAGCATCAAACTCGGTTTTCATGGTGGTTATTTCCTCAAGTTCTGTCTGTACTTGGGAACTAGAATTAATACCGTAATCATCCAAAATTCTCTCCAGCTTTTCGGGGTCGGTTAATAGTTGGGTAATTTGAGAAATCTGTTTCGCTGATTCCTGATTGATGTCAGAAAGTGACTTGGTATTTAACTGTGCCAAGGTATGTTTGAGTACCGCATCTGAGATTTGATGGAGTACGGTTGCTTTGGCGATCGCCTCCCCTGCGATAATCTCTACCATTCCCCGAAATACATCAGCAGGAATATTTGCTGCACGCTCTGTGGCAATTTCAATTGCGAGTTTCTCAACTTGGACGAGACTGGGAGAAGCATTATTAGTCGTATTTTCTGTTAATACTTTCTGCTGATTGATAGCCTCTTCCACTATTTTGAAAACTTGTTCCAAACGCTCGGTAATAGTTGCGGGAAATTGGTCAGCATTGGCGTCGATTTCATTATCGTGTTTGCTAAGTTCTTCCAGGGCATTAATAATTTGCTCATCACTATATTGTCCTACGAAATACTCGAATAATTCTTCTCTGGTAAACATGATTTATTCCTGAATTAAGGATTTAGCAGCAAAGCGTTCTTGTTCCTGTCGATATTCTTCTCTTGTGAACTCACTTTTTTTGGCATTCAAATATTCTTGTGCCATCCACTTTTTTTGAATCCCATTGGGTAGTCCGTTGTAAATCTCTCCGATTTTGCCAATAACCCACACCTGATAGGGAACTATAGGTGGTGTGGCGTTAAAACTGGATGCTCTCTTCAACATTTTTATCTGTTGTAATTTATACTCTGGGATAGTTGTTGCTAGGGTTTCCCATCGCTTCCAGGTACGGTAACAAATGCCTAAAATTCTGCTTCCCTCTGCTAAAGATAGGGGAAAACCCAAGGGATGCAGGTTAACATCGAGCGAAGTCGAGATGTTAATTTCTGGATTTATGATGTGAAATAGCTGATTTCTCCATTCCTTTATCATTAGGTAGTGAATAGTAACTTAGAGAGAGTTAATGCATTGACAATATACGTGTCAATATCCGGTTAGAGTGATTGTTTATAGCCTGTTAATGATTTGACTATTGACATCGTTAATTCACAAATAAAACCCAAGGATGAGTTGTTTTCAAATCAACTAAGTTTGATATCTCTTTCCTTTATGAGACAGAATATCTTTTATTAAATACTCACTGTTTATATTCAATGCGAATATTCACGTAAATTTTCGGAAATTATTGAGTAAAACAAAAACACCAAAGTGAGAAACTTTGATGTTTTAAGTTGATATATATGAATTACTAATCGGGAGGTAAATTATCAGGGTCTATACCAAGAGAACGTAAATGCTGTGCCAATTTTTCTGCTTTCTCTTCTGCCATTAAATAGCGATCGCCTTGTTCGTTATACCAAGATAAAAATTCCTGTTTAATTCCACCAATAACACCTTGATGTCTTCCAATTCCTAAACCAACTTCTGGCATCCATAATGGTTCGCCAATTTGTTGTTGATAATTCTCATCCACCAACTTATAAATTTCAAACGGTTGATGTCTATCCCGTTGCCAATATTCGGGGTTGTAAATAATGTAGTAAAGTACGCCAAGTTTGCGATAAATTTCCAATTTTTCGTCGTATTCGTCCCCTGGCGTGTGGGATACCATTTCTAAGGCTAATATCGGTACTACCTCGTTTTCTTCCCACACCGCGTAACTTCGGCGGGATTTTCCACCTTTTTTGCGTTCCACTCCCAAACTCAAAAACCCATCTGGAACCACGGGTACTCTCGGATTAACCCCTGTGGTGTGGTAGACTGCCATGTCTACACCAAAGTACCAGTCGGTGCGATTTGCCCAAATCGAAGTAAGCAAGAACAATAGAATATTTGGTAGAAAATTTTGGTCTTCGTTATCCACGGGTATATCGTCCGAGCAGGCTAATTCTTCGGTGCTGGGTAGTATTACCGTTTTTGGTTTGTCTGACAGCATAGCTGACACAGGTGGGTACTTTATCTCTATATTATAGATGACTCGTGATTCTGACATATTAATAAGTGAAAATCAAAATATACTCAGCTTGATATTTAGAGCGATCGCTTGATTTGAAATATTTTTCATCTCGTGAGGATTAACTAATGAATTGGGATTTAATCGTTAATTATTTTCAAATATCCCTGTAATTTGAAAATCAGATGAAAACAACGCAATAATATCCCCACCGAATAATGATAAGGTTTTCCATAAAACCACCCTTCAATAGTTCTCTCGTTATAACCAGTTAAAAATGAAAGCGTTATGGTACAAGCTTTCATGTAGCCAGTGGGATTGCGTTTTCCTGGACTTGGAATTTCAACACCTGGGTGAAAAATCGGTATCCAAAATTCGCACCATTCTTCTGGTGACATTGGTGTTAAAAGCTCGAAGTATACTCGTTGGTTGTGATATCTTTGTCTTTCTGACAACATGAATCTCGCCAACCAACGAGGTATTTTTATCATTTCTTCGCGTGTTTTATCGGGAGATTGCATTTTGCTGATGGTTGGATACGATCGAATTTTGAATTGTGGAGAAATTTCCTTCTGAGATTTCCGCTAATCGAGATTGAATATTGCTAATTATTCCTGCCCAATCAGCATTTCTATCCCATTCGCAACGGATTCTGCTTTTTGTTGTTGCATCGTAAAGTCGGCAAAATACCACATTCTCTTCGCCAGGAGTTGCAGCAATAATTAACGGTTTGGAAAAGTCGTAAAATTGTGATGCAGCGAGGAGAAAAGTTTTCGCAAAATTGGTTTCGATGCCAGTTCTAATTACGTAAACCTCATCGGCATAAATGACTATATCTAGCTTTAAATTATCTTTGCCCTTAAACTCCTTACTGGTCAATTTCAAGCTTTTTAAGTAACCAGTTAATCCTCTTTGTTGAACTGGAATTGTTTGATTGTTGTTGATATTGTATTGATACCATAAGAACGATTCACCGCTTAATTCTCCGTTTTTGACATACAAGTAAATTGGCTCTGGCGGATTACAAAGACCTAACTTGACTTCGGAATTCATATTTTCTGCTCCAATGTTGATAAGGAAATCATGCCTAATAGGGCTGCAATTTTGCGTTGATGTTAGATATTGCAGCCCCTTTCAATCTCAAGTTCTCAAGTTCTCACGCTCTCTTTTTCTAGGGTTTTCAACAGTAGTAATAAATACTGGATGCTAAGTTGAAGAACGTCCAAGCATTTGGCGTAAATTTTTTGAACTAAATTTGTAGCGTTCACAAACTGTTTGGATTTTTGCAGGGGAGTAAATACTGGTATCGTGACACGCTCTTTCTCTGCTGCGGTTACTTCTTCTTGTTCGGGTAGCGTTCCTTGGGTAAAGTGCCATGTTATGAAGTGGAAGCATTTCATCCAAGTATTTGCTCGATAGATTTCGATGCCATTGACACTCACTATCCAAGGCTGGGTTTCAAAATCTTCGTCGGTGAGGATAATTTTTGCTATCGCTCTATCTCCAGCAAAAATCTCATGTTCCTCAAACGATATTTCTACTGCCTTGATGTCGCTTAAGTTTCGAGGAGGTTCGTGACGCTCGCTTGAGGAAACTTGAAAAGCATCCGTCGCATAAGTCATAATATAGACTCCTGTAAAGGTTCAAAGGGCGATCGCACGAGTTTCTCAGGCAAGGGCGGTTGTCCTTTGTTTTAGTATAATCACATTTTACATATTTTGTAGAAATTAATCAACTGCTATAGACGATATTCTTTGGAATAAAGGATGGCTAATAGTTTGCGCCACCACGGGATAAAAATCTTTCAGATCGATGCCTAAAACCTGGCAATATTTAAGAACAATAGATAGAGAAACCGATCGATCTCCTTTACTATTCCATTTTTCTATCTTATGGATGAGCTGCTGTGAGCAGGGCTCACCAAGGTCTGTAATTGCTTTTGCAACTTCTTCTCTTGAAAATTTTCTATCTTCTCTTTGTTTCAATAAAAACTCGCCATAATCTTTATCCCAATCAATCCTAGAGACTAAATCTAAAGGTATTCCTTGCATTATAATTTCTCTCACTGCATACTCCAATTTTACACAAAGTGTGGAAATTGTGATATACTTCTTCTATGAAGCATGTAAAACCCAGGCAGTTATAGCGTAGAGCTTAAATCGCAATAAAGATCGCGGAAGCAATGATTGTATTCCAGTTAAGGAGGCAGATTTTTGAAAATAGATTTTCTCCATAAGCATTTTTGCTGATTATTCAAGAGTACTCAAAGGAAAACATTAGTTTGATTTATACGGGTTTAGAAGAATACTAAACCCGCAAATTTAGTTGCTCCCCAGTGGAAATGCTGTAGCCAATGCCCTAGCTTTTATTGCCTAAAGCCATAGCGAGCAAAGGTCTAGACAATAAAGTTAAGTCAAAATCTTTGCTGACAAGTACCAGGTAAGTATGTTGACGATACATCAACTCCGCGCAGCATTTGCTGTGACTTATTTTTGTGGCTTAGAGAGCTACTTTTTAAGTTTACTTTTAATGGTTTGAAGATATCGAACATAAAGCTTTTAAGCGATGGGCTTGCTGTCGCTTCATTTTCATGCGTTTAAGCATTGAAAAACCTGACTTAAAACTTTGGAGGGGATATGAACGCGATAAGCGAAGTTTCACGCCAAGGATATGGTGTAAGCCAATATACACAAATCCAATCTCAACATCTACAAGAATGGCATGAAAGCGGTGTTGACACGGAAATCATCAATCTCAACGTCAAATCCCTTGAAGGAAATACACCTTATGAATACTTGATTTACAGCCCCAAAATCTCACGTCGCAACGATGGAAGATTACGAGACGGAGACTTGAAGAAATATCACCACATTGAACACGGAGGCTGGTGGTGTAGCGGAGTTGACCCACTCGACGACTACAATCCCATGATGTGGGGATGTTTCAAGCCGGATAAACCCAGACGTGACAGAAACAAAATCCATAAGTACGTCAAATATGAACACCCCTATAAAGAACCAACCAGAGCATACTTTCTAGAAGTACCGCACCGGATTTGGAGAAAAATCTCAAAAAGCTGTGGAATTGCGATCGCCCCCGAAGACCTCCTAAATCCCCAAGGTTTCTGGCATTGGGTATGGAAAAACAACGTACCAATTGTCATTGTCGAAGGAGCCAAGAAAGCAGCTTGTTTACTGACTGCCGGGTATGCCACGATCGCAATCCCTGGTATCAATTCTGGCTATCGCATTCCTAAAGATGAAGAGGGAAATATTACAGGGAAACCTTTTTTAATCCCTGACTTAAAGCACTTTGCAACTGAAGATAGACGGATTGACATTTGTTTCGATTGCGACAAGAAACGAGAAACAATGCAGCATGTCAGAACTGCGATTAAACGCATGGGGAAATTACTTGCGATGGAGAAATGCAAGGTTCGGGTTATTGAACTACCGGGACCAGAGAAGGGTGTTGATGATTTTGTAGTTGCCCAGGGAGAAGACGCATTTAACATGCTTTACCACAAAGCTGAAACTCTTGATATTTGGCAGGTTAAGTTGTTTACGTTGTTGACCTATCAGCCTGCGATTGAGTGCGATCGCAAATACCTTGGACAAATCCAAATCCCCGACACAGAAAAGCTCATCGTTCTGAAATCGGCAAAAGGAACGGGTAAGACAGAGTGGCTAACTGGTGAGGTTGCAAAGGCACACGAGCAAAATAGGAGAGTGTTAATTATTACTCACCGAATTCAGCTTGGAGAGGCTTTGTGCGATCGCTTTGGAGTGAACTATGTAACCGAAGTCAGAGACTCAGGTACAGGAGACTTACTTGGCTACGGAGTTTGCATCGACTCTCTCCACCAACAAAGCCAAGCCAGATTTAATCCTAATGATTGGTACAACGATACAGTAATCATTGATGAGTGTGACCAGGTATTCTGGCACTTACTCAACTCTGGAACTGAGGTAGCAAAACGTCGGGTTTCTGTGCTGAAAAACCTCAAGTTGCTGATTCAGAATGTATTGAGTAGTCCTCAAGGAAAGATTTACTTGGCAAGTGCGGATGTATCCGATTGTGATGTGGATTACGTACTTTCCCTGGCTGGGGAAATTAAAGTTAAGCCGTTTGCGATCGCAAACAATTACCAACCCCAATCTGGAAATTGCTACACCTATGACGGTAGTAATCCCAAGGATTTGATTGCAGCACTGGATAGAGCAATTCCCGAAGGTGGACATCATTTGCTATGTTGTTCTGCTCAAAAAGTGAAATCGAAATGGGGAACACAAGCTTTAGAGGAAAGATTTCGTCGTAAATTCCCAGATTTACGAATTTTGCGAATCGATAGCGAGTCTGTTTCTGACCCATCACATCCTGCTTTCGGTTGTATTGCCCACCTCAACGAAATTCTCACTAAATACGATTTGGTTATTGCTTCCCCAAGTTTGGAAACAGGAGTTTCTATTGACATCAAAGGTCATTTTTCCGCAGTTTGGGGAATTTTTCAGGGTGTACAGTCTGCAAACTCGGTGCGGCAGATGTTGGCGAGGGTGAGGGAAACGGTCGATCGCCACATCTGGGTAAGAAGTAGTGGCATTGGTTTTGTTGGCAATGGTTCCATATCGGTTGGTGTGTTGTTAGCCAGTCAACATGCAGCAGCAAAAGCAAATATCATGTTGTTGTCCCAAGCTGACAATGCAGATTACAGCATTGATGAGAATTTTCAACCAGAATCCCTGCAAACTTGGGCAAAGCGAGCTTGTGTAATCAATGCCCAAATGCGGTGTTATCGGGAATTTGTGTCGCAGGGGTTGGAGGAGGATGGTTATCGGGTCATTGATGCAGATAAGGTTCCAGATGAAGAATGTTACGGGGTTTACGATTCGGTAAAAACCGCTTCCAAGGAATTGTATGGGGAGGAATGTCGGGCGATCGCCTCTTCCGAAACCATCTCCGACACAGAATTTAAGAAGTTGCAGGACAAAAAGCGAAAAGTTTGTGGGGAAGGTTTCCTTCCACAAAACTTTTCAAGACAAGCTAAAACTAAAACCGAACGAAACCAGGAACGGAAAGCATTACTAAAAGAGCGTTACGGGGTTGAGGTGACACCAACACTTGTCGAGAAGGACGATCGCGGATGGTATCCACAGTTGCGACTGCATTATTTTCTCACCGTTGGACGGGAACAGCTTTTTGAGCGCGATTCCAAGAGAGCTAAATCGCAGATAGAAGCGGGTGAGAGTGCCGTTTGGAAACCAGATTTTAATCGTGGGCAGTTATTACCTGCGGTGCTGATATTGGAGGAATTGAATATTCGTTATTTTCTTACACCGGGGATAATGTTTCGCGGTTCCGATGTGGAGTTGCAGAATTTGAAGGCTTTGGCTGTGAAGCATCGATATTTTATCCGTGACTATTTGGGGGTTTCGGTTTCCGAGGGGTTGAGTGCGATCGCGATTATCCAGAAACTACTGAGTCAGATGGGGTTGAAGTTAAGCTATGTTAGCAGGATGGGGAGTAGAGATAAACGAGAGCGGGTGTATGAATTTGCTCCACCGAAAGATGGACGGGAGGTGATTTATCAAAGATGGGAAAAACGCTATGCTTCTGGTGTCCACCAGGGATAAATATAGTATTTCTGAACTATTTAGTTGGACACAAATCCACAGGTAATTTCCCAAATACTTATTCCAGGAGGTGGGTTGAGTATTTCGGCAAGCGGGAAGATAGCTAGAGTTCAATCCAAATGGGTTGCCTCTGGGAGCATGAGCATTAATGACGGGTGGTATCCCCAGTTGCAAGCGAAGCTTAACGCCAAGGGCGTATTGCACAAAAGTTATTGAGCAAATTCGGATTGAAGTTGAGCTACGTTGAGCGATTAGGAGAAAGGGGTAATCGAGAGCGAGTATACGAGTTCGTAGAAAACCAAGATGGACGTGATGAGGTTTATCAGCGGTGGCAAAGTCGATATGGTTCTGGTGTCCACCATTGATAATATTAGTAAATAGGAACTATCAGATGGGTGAAAAGGGTAATCGAGAACAAGAAATAATAGAAGACAGCATTAGTTTCTCGTTTGGGTTTGCTTATTTTATCAAGAAGTAGATGTTATAAAGCAAACAGCAAGGAGGCTTTAAGCACTCCTTGCAAAATTACTTGCTAAACCAAAAGTAAAAATTAGGGTTATGCACTATGCAAGCCGATTAGCTGCTATATAATTTATACTTCTGCCGATTCATCCATTGAGAATTCAATTGACTCACCTGAAATTAGCCGGTACAAAAACATGGCTATATCAACTGTTCCTTTAACAGTTCTAAATATTTGAACTAGTCTACGCTCACGATTTACAAGCTCATTAGGATTATTATTAGGATTTGTAGCTTCTGCTTCAATATCATTCAGTATCCTTGCAGCTTCTTCTCTTGATTGGGGCGGAAAATCTTTAATACTAACTCGTAAATCTTCAATTAGTTGGAGAAGTCTAACATCAACTAATTTAGACTGACCTGTATCTTTATTTTCTGCTAAAACTCTAAGTATTCCATTTTCATCTATTTCATAGCTAATTTGAATTTTGGGAACACCTCTAGGAGCAGGTGGAATTCCATCCAACCTAAATTCATGTAAGAAAGTATTTTCTTCTACACGTTCAGACTCTCCCTGATAAACTCGTATCGGTGCCGAAGTTTGATTATCTCTTGCAGTAGATATTTTTCTCGTGCGTTTGGCTGGAAGCTTTGTATTCTTGGGAACAAGAACTGTCATTTTACCCCCATCTGTCGAAATTCCTAAAGATAAGGGTGTAACATCAAGTACTCTAAAGTTTAGCTCACCTGACAAAATACCAGCTTGAACAGCAGCACCTACAGCAACAACCTCATCAGGATTAACTGTCTGATTAGGTACTTTACCCAAAAAGTCGCAAACTAGTTTTTTAATTGCAGGAATACGTGTTGCTCCACCTGCTAAAACAACTTGATCAATTTGTGACTGTCTTAATCCTGCATCTTGAAGAGCAGTTTCAACAGGAATGCGACAACGTTGAATTAAATCAGTGCAAAGACTCTCAAATTTTGTTCTTGTCAGTACCATTTCTAAGCTTTTAGGCTCTGAACCGACAGTAGCAATAAAGGGAAGATTAATTTCAACTTCCAGAGAAGTAGAAAGGTCGATTTTGGCATTTTCTGCTGCTTCGATTAAACGCCGTTTAGCTTCCAGACTCTTACTTAGGTCAACTCCCTCAATTCTTTTAAACTCTTGGACGAGCCAATCAACTATTTTCTGATCGAAATCATCACCCCCAAGGTGGGTATAACCAAGCTCATCAATCAATATTAACTTACTTGAATATCCTCAAGGACAAGTACCTTTAGAATCTCCTTTTTATATTGAACGTCCACCGATTGAAGTTGATTGCAACGAAGCAATTCTCAGACCTGGTGCCCTAATTCGCATTAAAGCACCAAGACAATTAGGAAAAACTTCTTTACTCAATCGTATTTTAAATCAAACTAGCGAGTGTAATTACCAGGTATCATATCTCAACTTTCAATTAGTAGATACTGAACTACTTGATAGCTTAGATAAATTTTTGCAGTGGTTCTGTCGTAGTATTAGCGAAGAGTTGAATTTACCAGATAAAGTAAATCAATTTTGGGATGATATTACTGCCAGCAAAAGTAAGTGTACTAATTACTTTCAAAAGTACTTGTTGGCAGAATCTAAAACTCCAATCATTTTGGGCTTAGATGAAGTAGATGAAATTTTTAAACACCCTACCATCGCGTCTGATTTTTTTGGAATGTTAAGGGCTTGGCATGAACGAGGAAAAAATAATGCGGTTTGGCAAAAGCTCAGGTTAGTAATTGCTCATTCTAAAGAAGTTTATATCCCTTTAAATATTAATCAGTCACCTTTTAATGTTGGTTTACCGATAGAATTACCAGAATTAAATACCACACAGCTAGAAGATTTAATTAAACGTCACGGTTTGCCTGGAGATAGCTTTATCTTGCAAGAATTGAGTAATCTATTGGGAGGACATCCCTATTTGTTACGGGTTGCACTGTACGAAATTGCCCGCGATCGCATTACCTTGGAAAAGTTAAAGGAAATTGCTCCAACCGAGGAAGGTCCATTTAGTGACCATTTACGCCGTCATTTGTTAAACTTGCAAGAAAACACAGATTTGCAAGCAGCAATGCTTAATGTTTTGGCATCTGAGGAAGCAGTAGTTATTGGCACTAGTGAAGCTTTCAAATTACGGAGTATGGGTTTAGTTAAGTTTCAGGGTAATGCGGTGAAACCTTTGTGTAATTTATATCGGCTGTATTTTTGCGATCGCCTGGGGGTTAACTGATGAATCCTGCATCTGGCAAGGGCTATGAGTATCAAGTTGGGGGCAGTTTACCAATTCATGCTCCCACTTACGTCCGGCGACAAGCTGATGATAATTTTTACCAAAGTTTGAAAAAAGGTGAATTTTGTTATGTCCTCAACTCTCGGCAGATGGGTAAATCCAGCTTGCGGGTACAAACCATGCAGAGATTGGAAGAAGAGGGTTTTGCTTGTGCAGCCGTAGATATTACCGCCATTGGTACCGCAGATATCACTCCGATTGAGTGGTATGCAGGGATGATTGATTATTTAGTGGGGTGCTTTGACCTTGACAGCGATTTTGAATTAAAAAGCTGGTGGCAGGAAAACGCCTTATTATCCCCAGTCCAACATTTTAGTAAATTTATTGAAACCATACTATTAGAGCGAGTAGAACAAAATATTATTATTTTTATCGACGAAATAGACAGTATTCTCAGCTTACAATTTAACTTGGATGATTTTTTTGCTGTTATCCGCGACTGTTATAACCGTCGAGCATCGCAACCTACTTATAACCGTTTAACTTTTGCCTTACTAGGGGTATCCACACCTTCCGATCTAATCCAAAATTGGAAACGCACACCTTTTAATATTGGACAAGCCATAGATTTAACTGGGTTTCAGTTATCAGAAGTAGAACCCTTAGCAAAAGGTTTAACCAGATTAGGAAATTCCCAAGAGTTAATCAAAGCGGTAATTTACTGGACGGGTGGACAACCGTTTTTAACCCAAAGAATTTGTCGATTGTTGCTCTCAGAAATAGGGGAAGAAGCAGATAAGCCTTTCAATTATGTGGAAAAGCTGGTACAACAGCGAATAATTGACAACTGGGAAGCCCAGGACGAACCAGAACACCTGAAAACAATTAGAGATAGAATCTTACTGGGTTTTGAGAAAGGCAAAGGACGGTTATTAGGTTTATGTCAGCAGATTTTGGGATCAAATCAAGAGGGAATAATTGCCGATGATAGTCCCGAACAAACCCAATTGCGGTTAACAGGTTTGGTAGTGAGACGGGATGGTAAGTTAAAAATATATAATCGTATTTATGAGTCAGTTTTTAACTTAGCTTGGGTAGGGCAAGAGTTAGCGAAACTCCGTCCTTATAGTGATGCTTTCGATGCGTGGATGGCTTCTGAACGGGAAGATGAATCACGCCTTTTGCGAGGGCAAGCGTTGCAGGATGCACTACTTTGGGCAAGTGATAAAGGTTTGAGCGATGAAGATAATCGATTTTTACGTGCAAGTCAGGAATTTGCGAATCGAGAGGTAGCAATTGCCTTGGATGCAGAAAGGCAAGCAAAGGAAATTTTAGCAGCAGCGCAAGCAAAAGCAGAATTAGCTTTAGACGAAGAAAGACAAGCAAATCAGCGTTTGACAGAAGCACAACGCAAAACTCAGCGGCAGGTACGTGTTGGCACTGGTATATTAGCTGTGTCTATTATCGGAGCTATTGCTGCTTCTATGGTGGCTGGCAAAGCAATACAAGAACAAAGTTACGCCTTGACTGCAACAAGGCTGGAAAGGGATGGAGTAAATATATTACGTCAGTTTCAAGGAGGAGGAAGAGAAATAGCAAGTTTGCAGTTGGCAATACAGTTGGGACGGGAATTGAAAGGTTTAGCTAAAGACAAGAAATCTTTAGCTGATTACCCGGCACATAGCCCAGTGTTTAGCTTACAGGAGATATTACGAAATATTCGTGAACGCAATCGTTTTCAGGTCGATACTGAGCTATATCTCGCCACTCTTAGTCCCGACGGCAAAACTTTAGCTTTTACTAACGAAGAAAAGGATGTGATTAAATTATCGAATGCGACCACTGGCAAAGAAATTACCACCCTCTCTGGGCATAAAGATGTCAGCAGCGTCGCCTTTAGTCCAGATGGCAAAACCTTAGCTTCGGGAAGTTGGAACAAGACCATCAAATTGTGGAATGTGACCACTGGCAAAGAAATTACCTCCCTCACAGGGCATAAAGATTATGTCAGCAGCGTCGCCTTTAGTCCCGATGGTAAAACCCTAGTCTCTACTAGCAGCGACCATATCGTCAAATTATGGAATGTCGCCACAGGAAAAGAAATTGCTTCCCTGACTGGGCATCAAGGTTCTGTCAACAGCGCTGCATTTAGCCCCGATGGTAAGACCCTAGCTTCTGGTAGTGATGATAAAACCATCAAATTATGGAATGTCGCTACGGGAAAAGAAATTGCCTCTCTGATTTGGCATCAATATGAGGACAAGCGGATTGCAGATCAAAGCAAAGTAATGAAAGTTGCATTTGCACGTGACGGAGAAACCTTAGTTTCTGTTAGTTCATCCGGGGTTATTAAATTGTTTTATGTGTCCACTCTCGAAGAATTCGTCTCCCTAAATGAGTATAAATATTACGACAGCGTCGTCTCTAGTCCCAACGGCAAAACTTTAGCTTTTAAAAAAAGGGAGAGTGATATAATTACTTTATTCAATACAGGCACTTTCAAAGAAATTGACTGGATCGTGCATCAAGATTGGGTCAACAGCGTTGCATTTAGTCCCGACGGCAAAACCCTAGTCTCTACTAGCAGGGACAAGACTATTAGATTGTCGAATGTGTCTACGTATCAAGAAATTGCCACTTTGACTGGGCATGGAATCGATTTCGGATACAATGTATACAGTGTGACCTTTAGTCCTGATGGCAAAACTCTAGCTTCTGTTAGCATTGATCGTACCGTCAAATTGTGGAATGTTGCCACGGGAAAAGAAATAGCTTCCCTGACTGCGCGGCAAGAGAGCGTCAACAGCGTTGCATTTAGTCCCGATGGCAAAACCCTTGCTTCTGCTAGTGAAAATGGTAGTGATTACAAAAAAATAATAAAATTGTGGAATGTTGCCACGGGAAAAGAAATAGATTCCCTGACTGGGCATAAAAATTCTGTCAGCAGCGTTACATTTAGTCCAGATGGTAAAACCATAGCTTCGGGAAGTTGGGACAAGACAATCAAATTGTGGAATGTGACCACTGGCAAAGAAATTACCTCCCTCTCTGGGCATCAAGATTCTGTCAACAGCGTTGCATTTAGTCCAGATGGCAAAACCTTAGCTTCTTGTAGCAATGACAAGACCATCAAATTGTGGAATGTGACCACTGGCAAAGAAATTACCTCCCTCTCTGGGCATCAAGATTCTGTCAACAGCGTTGCATTTAGTCCCGATGGTAAAACCCTAGCTTCTGGTAGCAATGACAGAACCACCAAATTATGGAATGCCACCACGGGAAAAGAAATTTCCTCCCTGACTGGGCATCAATATGAAGTCGTGAGCGTTGCATTTAGTCCCGACGGTAAAATCTTAGCTGCTGCTAGTTCAGGTAAAATAGTCAAATTGTGGAATGTCGGTACAGCAAAAGAAATTGCCTCCCTGACTGGGCATCAAGATTCTGTCAACAGCATTGCATTTAGTCCAGATGGCAAAATTTTAGCCTCTGGAGGTTCTGGCACCATCCAATTGTGGAGTTTGAATTTAGATGATTTACTTGCTCAGGGTTGTAGGTACTTGAAAGATTACTTTGCTAGTCATCCTAATGAGAAAAAAGATTTGTGCCCGTGAGTTATAGGCGAACCACTACTTCTCAATCAAGCCCGCAATAATCAATCTTTGTCACAAAACTTGACCATTTTAATGCGAATCTAAAACGCAATTTCCTGCTGTTGATGACTGGGGTAAGAAGCTTTCAAGTCGTCAATAAATTGAGAAATCGCCTCAATCCCGGTACACAACATTCCACTTGCAGCACGATACCCACGACTGCTCCAACCTTGCCAACCAAATCGCTCTCCAATCTCCCCAAACTCAGCCACAACAGCATCTGATTCTCGATTGTTACTCATTTGCAGTCGAACAAGTTCTTGTTCTTTTTGAGACAGCACACTGTTTAAGCGATCGACTTCCCGCATCAAAGGCTCGATCGTTTTTTCAAGTTCTTTATTAACAACCCTTGCAGCTTGCTTATTGAGGGTATTTTCCCAATTATCTGTTCGCGAATTGGAGTATTCGAGAGCTTTTTCTAATTCTGTAACCCGTTGTTCTAATTGTTGGTTTCTAGTTTGTAACGTCTGGAGCGATCGCACTTCTTCATCTTTTGCAGACAGTTGTGCAAGTAAATCTTGGTTCTTCTGTGCGTTAGCGAAGCTCATCGCAGATATCGCGCGTGAATATTCCTGTGCAGCTTGAATTTCTCGTTTTGCTGCTTGCAACGCTGCATCTCTAATTTCGATAAACCGTCCCTGCTCGGATTCGGCTTTTTCTTGGTTGTGTTGAGCGATCGCATCTGCAATTTTCTGCTCAACTTCGACTGCGGTAAACAATTCCTGGGAATTTATCTTTCTGACTGGCTGTTGAGCTTCTGGCTCAATTTGATGGGGTTTGAGCAAGTTTTTGACCTCCATCCCCTGGGAAACAGTGTGGTCGAGTAATACCCAAAACTCTCCCTCCTTTTTGGACATAATGATTCCACTATGACCAACCCAACCCATGTCATCTTCCTTGACGACAATCCGCATTCCTGGGGCTAATTCGGGAGTTGGTAAAGCAGGAGTTTGGCTTACTTCTTCGCTGGGCACTTGCTTATTCCCCCTCTCCCCTTGTCTCCCGCTCTCCCCCTCCTCTTTGACCTGTGCAGCAGTCTTCTTACCCGATCGCACCAATTCCTTGACCAAATCGTGGCTAACTTTGGTTAACTGTCGCAGTGCGGAAACGCTCCAGTTTTGGACATTTTGGCGGATTAGTCTTTGCGATCGCGCTGGCAATTTCTCGAACCATGCGTATATCTCGATCGCGGATTTGGCGATATATTTGGACGCACCGAAATCGTCTGAGGATAGCCATTCCTCGAACACTTTTTTCCCATTGGAGCAAAACGCAAGGCAGTCAAAGTAAAAATCCTGGAGCGATCGCCCTATCTCAATTAAGCCATCGAAGGTCTGGCGAACAAAACCAAAGAAGTTGCCGAGAGTGGATTTAGCCTTGGCTTGCAAGTCTGGTTTGGTAAAGCGATCGTAGTCAAAGGTGTAGTTTAAGGCAAACGGTACTGTTTGAAGCACCTTCTCTTCGACGTGTTGCTCGAATTTGTCGTGAGAATGAGCTTTTGTGTTAAGTTGAACTGTGCCAATTACTTGCTCTTGTGTCATCATAGTGTTGACCTGAATATTGGGTCTACATTGAAGGCGATCGCCCGTTCTGCCAAGAAAAGTTGCGATCGTTTTCTATTTATATTTAAATTTTAATATATCTCAGACAAATATTTCTGTGCTTATGAAAAGTATTTATATATCTTTAACTATATTAAATATATTTCAGAGAGCAATTTGTTTAAATGGGCAGCTACAAGTACATTAAAGATGTTGAATCTATGTGTTTAGACATTGATTAGGTGGCGACTTAAAGAAATTATGGCTAGGCACAACATTAAGGGCGTAAGCCTAGCTAGCAGATTAGATGTAGGACCAAATGCTATTTCTGCTCTCAAAAACGCCAAAACGATGCCGCGCTTGGATGGTGTGGCATTAAATTCATTATGCAATGCTTTAAATGAGTTAGCTGAGGATTTAGATGAACCCATAACACCAAATGATTTGCTAGATTATTCCCAAGACCCGATTAACGTACAAGACACTGATAACGTCTTTAGTTCCGTTAAGCGTCACAGCAAAAAAACAGATTTAAATGCCACTTCAGGGCATTCTCTGGATGAGGGTACTGCAAATGTCTCCTAAAATAGTATCGCTTAAAGCAGAGAAGCATTAATAAATATGAAGAGAAGAATATTCCTGCAAGTATAAAAAAATACTGGTGGCTCACGCCAAAAAAGTGAGTGAAGTCAATGGAATCAACCTGTGAACATCATAAACATCGCATTCACTCACCTATTTGCCAAAGCTCCCAAATATACTTTTGGAGAACAAGTCGCAATTAAAAGTAACTGCGATCACAAACAATGGGCAACAGAACAAGTTACAGGATTGCGATTAGATTATGACTCCAACGACAGCTGGAATTACACAGTATTTTTTGATTATCCACAAGGATTTTGTGAAGATTTTATCGAAGAAGATTTAGCAGCGATAGATGAATTACTTCGCTCAAAACAGTAGTTAAATTTAATCAATCACAACTACTAACCCCTAATCAATCTAAATTCCTTAACTGCTGGTATTTCTCATCAGCAGTTTTGATTTTACGGCTAACGCCTTTGAAAGTGTGAAGTCTGTAAAATCAGAAATTTTTCAAATATGAAAGAGCCGCACCAAATAAAAGCCGCGCTCGACCAATTTACAGGTTCGACAGTTATCTACAAACACTGGCTTGGCTTCAAATATACAGAAGGCATCAAATATTTAGCAGATGAAACTAATTGCTATTGGCTGCTCGATGCAATTTTCTCCCATCAAACAAAACAACTTCTCTCCAATCCAAACCTGCGAGAATTTCAAATTTGGCATTTGCAAGTTGAGAATAAATCGGGTGTTTTGATTTGTGAATGGGACACAAACCAAGAAGTATTACGCCAAGAAATCGAATACACAGATTTTCCCCTTAGTCACATCAAGCTGTATTTAGTTGAAAAGATTCTCATCCTCCCAAGCGAATACTAATCCACTTCACATTGATAAATACTGGGAGAATAATCATGATTCAAGCAATAAGCAATGAGCAAACATTTGTCAGCAATCTTGAACACTTCATGACCAAGGCTGACAAATTCATCAAAATATACTATTCGGGTATCAGCGAAGAAAATCACATTCGAGACATAGTTCTAGAATTACAAAATTTGATATCCGACACAGATTTACGGCAATTAGAAATTGATTATCAGAATTGCCAAGAGCAAGCAGATTTATTCGCAGACTGTGACGATACTAACTGGTTCTAATCAGGCTAACGCCTAAAGAGAAATGAAGAATTAAGTGAGTAAGATTATCATTATGGCGACACGCAAACAATCAACAACGAATATCCAAACTATAGATAACTCGATTCTAGGTGAATTTGCCATTAGCGATTATTCCGAGCGAGTATATTCCAAGGTTTACTATTCAATCCGTTCTCTATGTGGGTTAGTTGCCAAACGCAGCTTGAAAGAAACCTTTAGTTGGGATGAATTCAAGGAACGGTTTAGCAATGATTTTGGCAAGGTTGAAGAAAAGCGATTTACGCTCGACCAATTGCTCGAATATGCTAATCGTAAGTTTGGTAAAACCTTGGAAGATTTACTTGCCGAACATGAGATTTCCTGGCAACGCAGACGCGAATATATGGAGCGTAATCTCATAGCAAGTCAAACAGAAGTAATTCCAGAAGAGACTCATTACTAATTTCAAATCAATCAAACCTGCAAATCCTCTAGTATCAATACATGCTGGGGGATTTTGATTAAATACGCATTTTCGCTTCAAAAGATGTGCTTTTAATCCTTGGCTCTCAGCGTAGCCGAAGAGCTACCCAACTGCTGACAAAATTATCCATCTACGAATATGCTACAAAATGGTTATGTCGTTTGGGAAGGCTCATCCTTAATTGATGGCTCTCCCATCGTTTTGATATTAACCGGTTTTGTGAACCCTACATCTAACCGCAAAACTGGAAGGCAACTTCAATCGTGGATTCTCTCACAAAATTATGTTCCAACATACGCTGCAAAACACGGTTTGGATAATTCGATTTGTGGTAATTGTCCGTTAAAGTTGAGCAAAACGGGTAGTTGCTACGTCAATCTTCTCACTCCAAATAATATTTATCGTTCCTATATCGCTGGCAATTATCCCAAGTTTAGTGAGAAAGAATTAGCACTTTTACAACATTATCGCTATCCGCTAAGAATTGGTTCCTATGGCGACCCGACAGCAGTACCGTTAGAAGTATGGGAAGCGATTATTTTGGCATCGGGGAAACATACTGGATATACACACAGGTATCAAAATTGCGATTTACGTTGGCAAGAATATCTCATGGCTTCTGTGGAAACTGAAGCAGATGCGAAACAAGCACAAAACCAAGGATGGAGAACATTCAGAATCATCACTCCCGACGCACCATTAAGCGATAACGAAATACTTTGCCGACACACGGAAGATGACCGAATCCAGTGCGAAACTTGTCTTTTGTGTAATGGCAAGTCATCTAAACCAAATATTGCTGACAAAGTACATGGTTTGAATTGGAAAGTATCGAATTTTCTCAAATATCTGGAATCAAAATCGAATTAATCCAGGAAAGATAGGAATGGAAATTCTCATTCTACCTTTCTCACTTATTAGCCTTACGGCAAGAATTTCAACAAAGCAATCGGGGGCAAAAATCATGACGGAGGTTTTGAGTAAACCACAATTTCAAATATTAACTCATCAATATACTGGGGAGAAAACAGGAAGAATTTATTTTCCGGCTTTGTTTTTGGCTGAGTTTCATATAAATGTCACTCAATGGTTACAGCAGCAGGAAATAATATTTGGTGAGAGGGATTTAAAACAATACGGAGATGGTTCGTTTCGATTATATTTTCGGGTAATTAATTCGTTGGAAGGAGAATATTTCCGATTAGTCAATACGCTCATGGAGAAAAGTAGTTATAAGAATAGGTCGAAATTTAGATGCAGTTAAAATATCGTAGTTTTGTCGGGGATATTGGTATTTCTAAGTCTCAAATACCTCAGATTGAGATTGTTTCTCCGCAATCACAAGAACCACAGAAAATTAAACATATCCTCATCGGTTCGCATAAATCTGTAACCACTACAATGCAAGTTCTACAGCAGCTTGGATATGCAAATACAAAAGACTGGAGTCCGTTGTTACCAACAGAGAACCCTGGAGAGGTGATGAGTGTATTGGTTCGCGAATTGGATTGAATTGGGTGTGATCGCTCCCAGAGAGAGTGGCTGCCGCCATCGCTATCTGTGTAATAGATAAAAATCGACTAAATCTAATACTCCCTTCAAGGGGTATTTTTTTCTCGAAATTTCATCTTAATATTTTGCGATTACTTGACTAATACAAAAATACTACTAAAGCCTTATAATTAATTTACACTTCCCCCATTGCGAATCATCTAGGTATAATATTTGCGCCCCGAGACCAAGCAAAAATGTCCAGTTCTTACCAAGTAAACCAGCAAGCAAATAACGCCACTCCCAAGCAGGAATCGATTACGGGGGTGGTAGAACGTTTGACTTTCCACTCCGAGGAATCTGGTTACACGGTCGCAAGGTTGCAACGCCCCAAAGTATCGGAGTTAACTACAATTACTGGTAGCTTTGCAGGTATTCAACCAGGACAAACGCTGCAACTCAATGGATTTTGGCGCGAACATCCCCAATATGGCTTGCAGTTCCAAGTTACCAATTATAAAGAAACCAAACCAGCTACGATTACGGGTATCGAAAAGTATTTAGGTAGCGGTCTAATTAAGGGAGTTGGTCCAGTAACAGCCAAACGAATTGTCGCTCATTTTGGCTTGGAAACCCTGGATATTATTGAGAATCAAATTGATCGCCTGAACGAAGTAAGCGGTATTGCCAGAAAACGAATTACTTTGATTAAAAAGGCATGGGAAACCCAAAAAGCCATCAAAGAAGTGATGATATTTTTGCAGACTCATGGCGTATCAACGACTTATGCAGTCAAGATTTATAAAAATTATGGGGACAAGTCGATTGGAATTGTCACCAACAACCCATACCAATTAGCTGTCGATATTTACGGGATTGGCTTTATCACAGCCGACCAAATTGCGAGAAATCTAGGCGTACCAGCAGATTCGGAATTTCGCTATCGTTCGGGACTTACCCATGTATTAAATGAGGCATCAGAAGATGGGCATTGTTATTTGCCCCAACCCGAATTAATCGAAAAAGCATCCCAATGTCTCAAAACTAACGAACATCAACCAACCGAGGAAGGAATAACAGAAATCATCAAAACCATGTCTTTCCAGGACGAGTTAATCCGGGAATCTGCCCCCGATAATACCTTGCTTTGCTACAACCCGGCATTTTTCAATACCGAGAATAACTTGGCATTGCTCATCGGTCAGCACTTGAAAAATCCCATCGAACCCGATATTAACCGTGTTCGTACCTGGTTGACCAAATTTACCGAAAGCCGCAACGTCGAACTTTCCCCCCAACAACAAGAAGCCGTAGAAATGGCTGCATACTCGAAGGTTGCGGTGTTGACGGGTGGTCCGGGGACGGGGAAAACCTTTAGTGTACGTACTATTGTGCAACTGTGGAAAGCGATGGGGAAATCAATCGCTCTAGCAGCACCAACCGGACGAGCAGCGCAACGATTGACCGAGATGACGGGACTGGAAGCAAAAACCGTGCATCGCTTACTAGAATTCGACCCCAAGAATATGGGATTCAAGCGGGACATGAAAAATCCTTTACCGCAGAAGGCGATTATCGTCGATGAGGCAAGTATGTTGGATTTATTTCTGGCGTACAGTTTAATTAAAGCCGTTCCCGAAGATGGGCAAATTCTTTTCGTGGGGGATATAGATCAGCTGCCATCCGTCGGTCCGGGTAAGGTTTTAGCGGATTTCATCAATTCGGGAAAAGTGCCCGTGGTGCGATTAACGCAGATATTCCGGCAAGCTCAAACGAGTGCAATTATTCGCAACGCTCACCAAATCAACCAGGGGCAATATCCAAGTATGGAGCCAATTTCTGATGCTCCCAAATCCGATTGTTTGTGGCATGGAGGAGGGCAACAACCGGAACATGGGGTGCAAGCGATCGCTGAGTTGATTGCAGATTTCGTTCCTAAGTTAGGCTTTAATCCCGCGATCGATGTGCAAGTTTTGGCACCGATGACGCGGGGATTGGTGGGGACGCGCAATTTGAATAACGTGTTACAGCAATTGATTAATCCTCCCAGTCCCCAGAAAGTGGAAGTAACGAGGGGTGGAGTGATTTTTCGGGTTGGGGACAGGGTTATCCAATTAACCAACGACTATAACCGCGAAGTATTCAACGGTGATGTGGGATTTATTACCAAGATAGATACGGAAGAACAGGAAGTTATCGTCCAGTATCAAGATAGGGATGTGACCTACGACTACGCAGATTTGAATGAGTTGGCTTTGGCTTGGAGCGTTACTATCCACAAATCCCAGGGTTCGGAATATCCGGTGGTAATTATGCCGATTTATACCCAACATTTCATGCTTCTGTCGCGGAATTTGATTTACACGGGGTTAACTCGTGCGAAGAGATTGGCAATAATTATCGGTTCCAAAAAAGCGATCAGTATGGCTGTGCGCTCGGTTAATCAGAAGGAACGGTATACTCAATTGCAGGAAAGATTGGCTCAGATTACTGCTATGTAATCTGCTATTTTAGAAAATATTATGGCTAGGATAAATTATTTACTCGGCTGTAAGATTAAATTGTATAACTCTGATATTATCAGGAAAATCAAACCCTAGAAAACTTGCTAAATGCCTAGAAAGAGACGACCAAGAGAGCATATAATTGCAGATTTAAGTGTTAACTATGTAGAGAAATATATTTTATTATGTGGCTTTTCCGTAGAACGAATTATCTATGATTACGGCTATGATTTAGTCATCTTCACTTATAACGAACGAGGCGAAATAGAAAATGGTCAGATATATATACAATTAAAGTCAACGGATTCTCTCGCTGTTTTATTCGACCAAAAGACAATTACTTTTTCTTTAACTCGCTCGGATTTAGAATTGTGGTTACTTGAGCCAATGCCATGTATTTTGGTCGTGTATGACGCAAAAGCTAGCCAAGCTTATTGGTTGTATATACAAGCATATTTTGAAAACTTGGAAGGATTTAATTTATCGGATATTGGCGAACGCATAACTGTTCGTATCCCCAAAGATAATTTATTAAATAGACAGGCAATACAAATATTTGCTAAATTTAAGGGTGATGTTCTCAGCCAATTGCAGGGAGTGATTCGTCATGATGGTTAGAGAAATAAAATTCATCGAGTTGGAAAAATTACTCCTGGAAGTGGGGTTTGTTGCGATGCAAACCGTTGGCTCCCAAAAAGTTTATCAGCACCCTCCGTCCGATACATTAGTGGTTCTGCCTGGTTACGATCGACAATCTTCGGTAAGGCAAGTACATTTGGTCGCAGTTCGCCGCATCCTATCAGAGAATGGTTTGATGGAGAGCGATCGCTTTGATAGTTTTATCGATCGAGTCGCAAGTTAAGCGATGGTCGTTGGCGTAGCCTGCGCTCTGCGCTTAGACCGCTCCTACCCTGGGGGATGCTAAAGCAACGGAGCATCGCCATTTTCAATCTTTGCAGGGAAATTTCAAGGACTGTACTATCGACGCTCGGCACTATTTGCCTCAATAAAGTAGAAAAGTGACGGTAGCCCATCCGATTCAATCTCTTCGCGATCGAATACCATCCCAGCTTTTTCTGCAACACGGCATGAAGCCGGATTTTCCGGCGCAATCGTAGCAAGAATCCTGTGCAGCCCACATTGTTCTAACCCATAGTTAAGCATTGCAGGAACAATTTCGCTGGCAAAGCTTTGTCCCCAATAGGATGGCTCAAAGCTGTAAATCACTTCTGGAATGTCTGGTTCGCTCCGCTCTTGATCGTAGATTAAGTCCACAACACCCTATTAACTCGTGTGTGCTTTTCTCTATAACCGCCGAAACCCCAAAGCCTTTAGTTTTATAATTTTGAATTGATATCTCGATCCACTTAACACAACGTTCGTAAGTCAACGGTTTTCCGTCCCCCATATACTGCGCCACCTTTGGATTGCTATGTATCCTAAACACTGCTTCAGCATCTTCTGGAACAAAGTGGCGAACTAAGAGACGAGGGGTTTCCAGGAATTTCAACTACTACCTCCACATTCAATACAACCTAACAACCAAAATAAACGTTTTTAACAAACTTCTTCTTCCGTAAGCGATACCCCGCAGGAGTCACTTTGTGAACGCATAAATTTTAGTTTGGTGGAAACAGAAAATCGGTCATTTTGTATAGAATAATACTTCTGATTAAAAAGTTGTCGCACGAATTGCTCCCAATGCAACTAAATCCCCTCCGCGATCGCTTTTTTGCACCCGACAGTTTTCCCAAAGTTCCGGCAAACTATTTGCTTGGGCACTTTACAACGCAGCCTCAAGATAACCCGACCATCGTAATGTTCCCCCAGCTAGAACAATTAAACTGGGATTGAAAATATTGATAACCGTAGCAATTCCCAACCCCAAAGAATATCCAGCTTCCCTAATTGCTTCTAAAGTATGGCTATCTCCCCGATCGACTAATGCGCTCAATTGCTCCCCGTCAACCCCCAACTTTTTTACAATTGCCGCACCACTAGCCAATCGATCGAGGGTTTGGCTCGAATTACCGACGACCGATGATATGGGAATACTACCAAGCTCCCCAGCCCAACCGGAAGTACCCCGCAAAACTTGCCCATTCACGTAGAAAGCAGCACCAATCCCAGTCCCAACCATAATTACAGATGCGGTTGCATTTGCCTCCAGTCCGTGGATAGCCTCAAATAATGCTTGTCCCAAAGTCTCGACTTGATACGCGACACTCCACTCAACCAACAATTCCAATTCACTGGGTATTGGTAAACGACACTCCACATTTCCAGTCACCAGCGCGATCGGTACTCTTAAGTTGCATAATTCCAAGGCAAACAAAATTTCCCGTTCGGCAACGCGAAACTGTTTCTCCTCAAATCCCAAAATCTTACAGGTATTTTCAACTTGATTCGCAGGACCACTAATTCCAAAAATGTCTCGTTTTTCCAACTCCAAGCAGTTTGTCACAACACTTTCCAAATGTGTTGGTGCTTGTAGAATTATCATACCATTCCAATAATGGGTAGCAACAGCAACGATTTGACCATCTGCGATCGCTGCTGCATATTTCCCCTGGAATGTGTTGCCTTGGTTCTCCAACCCAACCGCACGTAAGTTAGATCGCAAAAACATCGAGCTTGCCGCATGTTTGACGAGAAAAGCTTCGAGAATATGTTCGTCACCGGGTTGTAAAAGCCGAATTTTAGGCATAGGGAGATGGTTTGATTGAAAGCTATTCTGACTTTCTAAGCTTGCCTCAAAGTTTGATTATAAAACGAAATAAAGCATTATCTCTAAATTAGTAGTTAAATTGCGAATTGTTTTGCTCCCTTACGGGAAAGCAATTATGAAATACCAGCATTCGCTTCACGCTGGAAATTAGGAATAATGAAAATGGAAAACACTCAGGATTTTTTGAATATCCTTGTTGCTTTGCTAATGATTGCTTTTGCAATACTAATGCTCATCGATTTCTGCATGGGTTTGATAAATTTGTGGGATTGCCAAAGGGAAAAATCTTCTCAAGCAGACATAGAACAAAATCCCACACTTCCCGACCTCGCACCTATGGTTAAGCAAGTAAACATACCGCAAGCTCGTTACACGGTTCCCAGTCGCAAAAATGAGATTGATACAGAATCGCTCCAACAATTGATACAAAAATTACCGCAGAGTCGGTTACGTACTGGAGCGCGACGGTTGGGGATTGCGGTTCGCGTTGATGGGAAATATCAGAAATTGGCTGTATTGAGAATTGAACTTCAAGCCAAGTTGCGATCGCAGCCGATGGAAGTGGCTCAAGTTTTGAGAGGATTGAAAATGTAAATAAATCTGAATAATGCGATTGCTTACCCAACTTTCTCGACAACATCATCCCGATTCACCAAATATCCATCTTCCATATAAACAATCCGATCAGCTAAATCTAAAATCCGGTTGTCGTGGGTGACTAACAAAATTGTACAACCCTGTTCTTTGGCAAGCTTTTCCATAATTTCCACCACATCCCGTCCCGATTTTTTATCGAGAGCTGCGGTTGGTTCGTCTGCGAGAATAATTTTTGGTTGACTGACTAAAGCACGGGCGATCGCCACCCGTTGTTTTTGCCCACCCGATAAATCCCTGGGATAGTAATTCATCCGATGTTCTAACCCCACGGCAGCTAAAACATTGCGAATTCGAGTATCTGCTTCTGCTGCGGTGACATCATGCATTTCCAGTGCCATTTCGACATTTTGATAGGCTGTGAGAAAATTTAACAGGTTGTGTGCCTGAAAAATATAACCGATATTGCGACGAAATAGGGTCATCTTATCTTTGCTAGCACCAAGCAATTCGTTTCCCAGAATAGTTAAACTACCTTCTTGCAGCGATCGCAAACTTCCCATCAGGGTTAATAATGTTGTCTTTCCCGAACCCGATGGTCCGGTCATAATAATGATTTCACCCGGTTCGATTTGCAGATTAATATCATATAAAACCTGCTTTCGTAGAGAACCTTGACCGTAATAGTGATTGAGATGGGAAATGGAAATTGCAGGTGATGAAAGCATTATAACTCCTAAAAAATATCGGCGGGGTCGGCTGTTTGTAATTTACGTACTGCCATTGCCGCAGAGAACGAACTCATGATTGCTGTGAGGATAAACACAAACACGACTCGTCCCAAATCCATCGCCATTGGTAACATTGTGGCAATATTCGTGATGCGATAAATGCCCAAGGCGATCGCCGTACCGGGAATAAATCCCAGGGCAGCCAAAATCAAAGATTCCTGGAACACGACAACCAGTAAATACCGATCGCGAAATCCCATTGCTTTGAGGGTGGCATATTCGGGTAAATGGTCGGTAACATCGCTGTAAAGAATTTGATAGACAATGATCGCACCGACAATAAAGGCAATTACCACACCTAAATCGAAGGTGTAACCCACTGGTGTGCTGGCATTCCAGAAGGCGACTTCGGCTTTTGCGTATTCTGATTTTGTCATAACTTTGACATCATTCGGTAGCCGCAATCGGATGTCTGCTAATACTTGCGAGACATCTGCACCGGGCTGAAGTTTAATCACACCAACATCAATTAACCCCGGTTGGCGGAAATTTGCCATCCGTAAAAAGTTGACATCGCTAGTAACGAGGTATGCATTAATACCAAAAGTTGGGCTGAGTTTGAACAATCCCTGGATGGAAATTTGGCGTTCGTTGATTTCGGTGGTAATGGCTTTTCCCGACTCAAATTGCTGGGCAATCGGACCAAATTCGTTGCGAGAACCAAGGTTGAACAATACGGTATCCGGTTTGCGGAGTTTTTGGCGGTTAGCTTCCACACCGGGGATATTCATGACTTGATGTTCCGGGTTTATGCCAATTGCATAGATATCCCAAATTTGTTTGTTATCGGGATTACGCCATTGAATCGAATTGAGATAAATCGGACTTACGGAGGCAACACCCCTTACCCCTGCTACTTGATATAAACGTCGTTCTGTGAATCGGTCGAGGGAAATCAGCGATCGCGATCGCCCACTGACCATAACGATTTCCCCATTCAAGCTATCGTGAAATTCCACCGCACTACTAAACAACGCTCCCCGAAATCCCATTTGCAAGAACATCAAAACATCGGCAAAGCTGATTCCCGCAATTGCTACGATTAAACGCGCTCGCTCTTTTTTTAGCTGTAGCCAGGATAGAAATAAGGGTTTTTTCTGAGATTTTTTGGAATTGGTCATAGGTTTAGACGTGATATATCACGTCTCTACATTTGTGTATTAATCTCAACCTGAATACTCAAATTTGTCAGTCCTGCCACTTTGCGGCTGGATACTTCATCAAGTAAAACTTTCACTTCCACCACCCGCGCATCAAATTGGGCTGCGGGGTCAGTATTCAATACATCTTTTTTACCAATTTCCAACCCCACTTCCGTAACTTCACCACGTAACACATCAGCAAAGGCATTATTCTTACTCGTAACTGTAGCTGTTTGCCCGACTTTTACCGGGCTAATATCGAGTTCGTATACTTCCGCAACTGCAACCATGCGTTGAGTCTGACCCAAACTAATAATCCCCTGACTACCCACCATCTCACCGGGACGGGTATGGATTTTCAACACCCGACCATCTTGGGGTGATCGCACTACAGCTAAATCTAATTCGGCTTTGGCACGCTTAACACTAGCTTGAGCTTGACTAATCCGCATTTTTGCTGCTGTCACATCCACGGGACGGACTTCGGCAATCGCATCCAAGGTAGCTGCGGCTCCAGAAAGTTGCTGCTGACGGGAGGAAATAATCCTTTGCAAATTCCCCCGTGCTTCCTGAATTTGCTCCTGTTTACTACTTTGAATCCTTTGCAAATTCGCTCTAGCTTCGTTCAACTGCTGCTGGGTTGTCTCCCAAGCCAAATGGTTGCGATCGCGGACTGTTTCTGCCACTGCACCTTCGATATACAAAGCCTGATACCTTCTATCTTCGAGTGCTGCATTCTTCACCTCTGCTTGCAAACGAGCGATCGCTGCTTTCTGAGCTGCTATTTCGGTGTCCCGTTCGGCAAGGATGCGGGCAATTACTGCTCGCTGAGAAGCAGTTTCTGTGGTCAATTCCGCCTGAATTTGTCGGACTTTCTCTCGTTGCGCTCGAATATCTCCCGCTTTCGCCCCCGCTTGTACCTGGGCAAGCTGGGACTTTGCCACTTCTACTTGTTGTCGGGCTTCTTGCCATGCAGCTTCTCTACGAGGGTAGGTATCGAGAAAGGCGATCGCATCTCCTTTGCGAATTTGCTGTCCGTGACTGACAAGTAAACGCTCAACCCTTGCCCCATCAATCGATGTGGGGGCAAATACTTGAATTGTTTCACCTTCGGGTTCCAACCGTCCCAATGCCGAAATCTTGTCTGTTTTGACGGTATTAGACAAGGGAATTGCCTCTACAGGACGATGATTCGATTGCTGGTAGACTATTCCTCCAGCGATCGCCAACAAACAGCCTGCACCTACGAAAATCCAGGGTAAGTGGTTTTTCGGTCTCCAATTAATGCTGACCATAATTAATTCCTTTTTTTGTACTCAAATAGTTGAATACAAAAATTATGGTAAGCTGAAATTAGAACATTAGTCAAGCAGCTGTTAAATATTCCCGGATACTTTATGGCACTCAAGCACACAATCTTAGCTTTCTTATCGCGTCAACCCCTGAGCGGTTATGATGTGGCGAAGGAATTTGCAGAGGGGTTTGGTAGTTGCTTTTGGAAAGCCAGCCAGCAGCAGGTTTACGCGGAACTGGGGAAATTGGAACAGCAAGGACTGATCACCTATGAAGCGATTCCCCAGCCAGGACGACTAGATAAAAAAATTTATGCGATCGCCAAACCTGGAGAAAAAGAACTTACTGACTGGTTAACCAAACCATCCGAACCAACGGCAATGCGGGAAGATTTGGGGGTAATCGGATTAGCTGGACATTTGGTATCAAAACAGGTAGTGATAGCAGAAATTACCAGACGACGGCAATTACATGCAGAAAAAGCCCAACAAGTACGACAAATGGATGAACATTTTGCCAAACATATTGGTTCCCTGGAATTGAAAGATTTATATATGCATCTAATTATTCGCAGAGCCATCCGCTATCAAGAAGATTGGGTGGCTTGGTGTGATGAAGCACTGGACGCGATCGCGTTCGCGTAGCGTGTGCTTTGCACTCAGCACTGCTGCTAAGCGCAGATCGCCCAAACAAGTAAGACTATGATAAATCTTGCTAGCGATCGTGGATTATTTGCTGATTACCCTAGTTGAAGCTTTTTTGCCAAGCGCTTCCCTGCATCGAATCGCAACTTATCGATTTGGCTGTAAATCTCGATTCGCTTTTTGTGATAAAGGAAAATTACATAGATCGAATTTTCCCGTTTCAGAAATGTAGGATACGGTTGCTTTTCCCCGACTAGCAGCAAATTCAATCACTCCAATAGTTTCTGCTGTTTTAACACCCAGAATAATATCTGACAGTTTCGTCAATAATCTCATCCCTGCTTCCGGTGACTTTATACCAATAAACTCAATCTCAATATCCTTTCTTTCTCCTGCAAGTTTTTGTAGCGTTTCTCCAGTTTTCTGTGTGGGATTTGGGGAAATATCGACAAACTGCACCCTCTCAAACCCGTTTTCCACAGCACGAGCGATCGCACGTTTAATCATATTACCCAAAACCTGCTCAGTTTTAGCCTGAAACTTTGGCTCAACCGTCCCATTGATAATCACCACAGTCGCAATATTCAAGGTTTCATGTTCAGGAAATTTAACACTACTGGGGTCAATGATAATATCCGCGTAACTGGGAGGAGCTGTATTCACAGTCCCCGCAATAGTCAATCCTTGTATTGTCTTTCCCTTGCTGGCAAGCTGCTGTTGTAGAAAACCAACTGATTCCTTATTCAAAACACCCAAAACCTGATTTCCAAGTTTTGCAAAAACGACAGGTGCTTTTCTGGAATCAGTTTGCTGCATATCGAGAGTAATATTCGTTTGCTCACCCTGCCAGTTGTGATTAGCGAAAGCGTATCGATTAATTTGGTCAATTTGAATTTTATTTTCAGGATTTCTCAAACTGGTAATGATAACGCTGGTACTGGAAGGAGAGGTAATACTTGCAACAGCTTCACAACCAGAAAGTAAATTAGGCGATCGCGCATCAACAATTCCCAGCTTTTTTCCCTCCACAGTTACCCAACGAGTAGTTTTCTGTGGTTCGCGTGGGTTCGCAGCATCCTCAAACTTAATCGCAACTTTTTCCCCAGCGAAATTCCTACCAGCACACTCGTTAAATTGGGTTCCGATAACCCGCATTTCGGTAAATTGCAGATTTTGGAGTTGGGCGATCGCATAGTCAGGAAAAACAGCAAATGTAACCCCCGCTCTCTTCAAACCAGAATAATTTTTACTCTCTCCAGTGTGGCTAACATCATATATCGCAGCTGCAAGTTGCAGTTTATCTTCCAAGGGTGTTTCTTTGCTAATCGACTCAACATATTCCCTAGTTTGTTGTTTTAAAGCATCAATCATCCCATCGCTAATACCAAAATGAAACTCGACTTTTCCTTGTTTAATTGTCGTTCCTGGTTTAACATTATGTTCCTTAACCGAGTCAATACTAACTGTACCAATCGGAATATTTATCACTTTTGCGTTATTCGTAAATTTTGCAATTACGAGTAGGGTATGGGGCATTTGTGATGTTGGCTTTCTCGCTTCCACGCGGATATCCAAGTATTGCGATGGTCGGAGACCGGGCTTTGCCCATCGCCAAAAGTCAATATTTATCGCCGCAGGAAATTTTATTAAATTAGTGATTTTTAATTTCTTTCCACTAATTGGAGAGGTAATAGTTAAATATGGTCCTGGTTCATTTTTTTGTTGTTCCTCTAGTTGTATACGTTCCCGAACCTGGGAATTATATTTATCTTTGATTTCTTGAGCGAATTGCCTTTGCTCTGTGCTAAATTCAATTCCCGGATAAAGTTTTCTAAATTGTTCGATCGGTCTAGCTGTAATTTGATGCTGTTCAAATATTTCGTTCGTTTGTCGAATCATTAAATCAATGGGACTGTAGCCATTACTTTTCATGCCTCGATTGGTAAAAGCTTCGGGATTTTTCTTATCAGTTAGCCATTCAACTTCTTTATAATTGGTAATTGCTTGACAATATTTAATAATTTCATCATTGGGACGCAGGGCACTTTTTGCTCCATCTGCCGCTACTTGTAGTTCGTTACCAAGGGAAGCAACGCAATCTTTGAATATGGCTTTGACTTGGTGTAGTTTATGCTCGATTTGTGCTGTATTGCTTGAAGTTGGATTGGTAGAGATAACTTGTTTAATTTCTTCCAACATCTGCTCTGGAATTTGCAATTTTCCTTGTTGCTGTTTCTGTAATATCCGAGAAAAATGATGGGATATCTGTTTCAAATAATCAAGCTTATCCGATTGAGGCATTGCACAAAGTTCGCATTGCAGGGCTACGTTTTTCTGGATTTCATTGGCGATAATGCCAATTTTATTCTCCATTGCCGAAATTGCTATCTGCTCGAAACTACCTTGATAAGCCACTTTATTCTTCTTGATAATGTCGGGATAGCGATTTTCTGGTAAGTTTTTCTCCTTAACTTCCACAGCCAGGTGGGGAAATTCCCGACTCGGAGCAAAAGCCAGTAAATCACCATCAAAGTCGCATTGCATATTGTCCATAGCGGTTTGGGGATGAATATAAACACATCCATCCAACATTTCTGATAAATGCTTATTTTTCAAAGTAATTACCCCATTAGAATTAATCAACGGGGAACGGGTAACGATTATTTCCTCACCTTCTCCCAAAAAAGGTATGCATATTTCATCATGCTGCAAATCCAAACTAGGTTGTGCTAATCCAGAAGTAAATTTAATCGAACGCCCCGTAGCAATTTCCACCCATTGTTTTCTCGTAAACTCCTGGAGTTCAGCAATAATTTTGGGATGTTCTAGTAACTGACAATAATTAGCCAAATCTGCTTTTAATAGCGAATACAGCAATAAATCTTTCTGAGATGCTGCTAAATTATCACTTTCTGGAGTTTCTTCAATCTCTCCACCAGAATCTAAATTATCGAAAACAACAAATTTATCAATGTCTGCTTGTAAATTCGGCTCATTTTCTTGGCTTTTTGCTAGTAAAGCTTTGCGTCGTTCATAGGTTTTCATATATCGCTGTGCTAATTTTATAATGTGTTTTTGTGCGTTAGCTAATTGTTCAGCTTGCTGTTTGATTATGGGTATAATTTCCTTATTTACAGCTTTGGGATAGTTCACTAAAATTTGAGTTCCCAGGCTATGTTCTCGATACAAAGCCAATGCTTTAACACCCAATCCAATCGATAGTACATACTCACCAGGCTTTATCACATCATCTCCTTTCCTGCCTTTAAATGAAGATGTTGCCAAAACTAAATCATAGCCAAATCGAGAGCGAAAAGTGCCATCTCGAACCTTGCCACCCATACGAAAAATTGATTCCCCAAGGTGTTCGAGTTGTGCGGGAGCAAGTGTACCCTTAGCAATCCGCATAACCCGACTTTCAGCTTGGGGTTTAATACCAAGTCGGAACTGAAATGCACGCTTATCTATATTATTAGAAAGCGCGAAATTGCGATCGATTAATCCCTTGCAATCACCAACTAATTTCCTTGCATCCTCATTAGCAATAACACCTCCATTCTCACCCGTCACATCATCGACAATCAAAATCCTGACATTTTCTAACTCGTGAAAACTACGACAGGGTGTAAAAGGTAAAGGATATGCAGCACCATCAGAAGGATTGGGATATAGTTGCTCTCGAATATTGGGATTACTCGCAAAAAACATCCTTTCCCCTGCACTGAATTGCAGGGTTTTCCCCTTATATTCCTGCAAATCTTCGGGAATAGTTGCTTCAGGGTAAGCAGTACCAATACTAAACTCGACACCAGGAAATAAATATTCAGCTAAGGTGTTTTCGAGTTTTTCTTCTATCCCCGTTTCCTGTTTGGTTTTGGTATCGAAGTGATTGAGTCGTAATGCCATGATAGAAAAAGGCAGTGGGCAGTAGGCAGTAGGCAGTGGTGGACATTTGATTAAAATGTATGGATTATTCTGATTTTTGGATTATTTTTTATTAGTAAAAAAGAACTACAATAAAGGTTGTTATCAAATGCCAAGGTGGAATTATGACATCTGAACCCATAACAAAACCTCAGCCAACAACGAGCCGATACCAAATAGTTTCATCAATGACTGTTGATGAACTTCTCAGCGAAGGTTATGCTAATTACGATGATTTTTATGACCATTCAGAAGAAGAATGGAAACAAGAGCTTGTGGAGATTGAAAAAAGACTTCGAGATAATCCTATTGATTATTCGGAAGGTATTCCTTTTTAAAACAAGTCGCAAGTCGCAAGTCGCAAGTAAGTTTTGTCACAGGGATTTGACCCCGAGCCAAAACGGGCTGCCTGTAGAGGCAGGGGACTTGAACCCCCAAAGTTCGTTAATTTAGGCTGCTGCCAGCTTTTATTCTTCATCAATTTCTACATCTTCGTCGGGTGATTTGGTTAATTCATCAATAGGTGTTAAGTAACTAAGTAAATCTAATTTGACCATATCCCCTTCGATTTTTTGAATTTGGAATGGTTGCCAGCACTGATATTGAGGTGGACATTTTTCCCAAATAACCATATCACCAACTTTGAATGCAATTTCCTGGGTTTCCTCTCCATCTATTTGTAGATATTGCTCTATTTTTTGCTGCTCTAGTGTTGGCAATGTATTCTGATTTTCCAGGTTAGTTAAAGCATTTGTCACTGGTAAGTCAGAGATAACGGCAATATCGGAAATTGACGTTTGGGGATGATTAACTTCTTCTGCGATCGCATCGATATTTGCTAATTTTTCAGGATTTGATACATTAACTGTGCGATCGCAATCTGCATAAATTGGGCGAATATGATTATTCTCCAAAATATTCAATTCTTCCGAAGTATAATTAGCCGCAGCTAAAGGATTAAACTCACATAAACTTTGAGCATTATCCTGGTTAGTATTATCTCGATCGGTGTTTTGCTTTACATCGTTATTAGCTCCTGAGCTAACCTCATTTTTGACAACAGCCAATTTCCCTTGTTTAACATCATTCCACAGTGCGATCGCTTCCCGAATTAAGGTTTGAGGGATAGTACCATTTGCGTCTATTTCTTGTTGGATAATACTGCCAGTTTGCATATCTGCTTCCATGATGTCGGGGATTCGACAGACAGGTTCACCATCCCGACCTGTTTTCCAAATCGTTGGCTTATCTGGTTTTGGTTTCTTGGGGGTGCGGTGGGCTAAAATTAATTCCCGCACTTTTTCTTGAGTAATGTGACTATAATTTTTCAAGCTTTCGATAACTTGGTGATATTTTTTTGCATGTTTAGTCAACTCAAAAATTGTATGGGGTTCGACTTCTTTCAAATCATTGGCTGTAAAATTAGAAAATGCTGTAGCAACCTTCAAATAGATTTTGCTTTCGCGTAAACTCCAGCCAATTGTACTCAGCAAATTCTTATATTCTTGGTGAGAAAGTTCTTGCTTTTGGGATGCGATCGCAAATGCTTGTTCTAAAATTGAAGCTGTCGCATCAACCAAATTATCAAGACGAGTTTGAGGTGGTGGATAGATTGTAGTGGCAACCATATACAATTTACCTTTTGTGTTTTTATTAGGCAATAGGCAGTAGGCAGTGGGCAGTAGGAAATAATACCAATTTGTAATACTGCTACGCAGTAAGTAAAAAATATAGCAACTAAAAGACTGTAATCTACGGAAAAAAATCTCCGCTTATAGCCTGCGGCAAGACGCACAGCGTCTACACCACTCACCACTGCCTACTGCCCACTGCCTTTTTATTTCCGTTTATCCGGTGGAGTCACCCAAACAAGACAAAATCCTGACTTTGCTTTGCGATTGTATTGGGATAAAACCACACCTAATCGTTGAACATCTTTGATGCATTCCCTGTTTTCCAAATACCCGCGATTCCAATTCATCAAGTCTCTGGCAAATTTCCCTTCACTGGATGCAGCCCATTTCATTGCTGATAATTCATCCCATGTCAGAGTATTGGCTTCTACTTGCGTATATCCCCCAGACAAGAACCCATTCAACCAAGGAGGAATCGACACACCTGCAATGAAACCGATCGCAAAGATGAAAAAGAAAACAACAGTAGCAGGAAAAACCGAATTAATAATATTTCGACCCTCACGTAATAAAGATTCGTGAATTAGTTCTTGTGCTGCGCGATTAATAGCAACCTTTTGACGTGCGATCGCAACCTGTTCAACTTGCTCTAAATTATGGGCTAAATCTTGGTTCCATGTTTGAAACAGCAATTGTAAAGTCTGCGGTGCATCTGATAACATGACTTCCAATTGTCCAGTCGCAACCAAAACTAGAAATAAGGGGTCATCCTGGGACAGTCCAGTTTTTGAAACAAAATCTAAAACCCGACGTTTAAAATCGTCGCTCTTTCCCCTCAATGCTTCAGCCAACAAATCATCAGGGGTTTGAGGTTTACTCATTCAATTAAACCTGTTGTTGCAAAAGCTTGATAAGCAAACTTGAGAAAATTCCTTACCCTTTGCTTCGACACTATCTTTAATTCGGGACAGGAAACCGCATCTGTAAATGTAATTGCTAAACGGTCAATGGTATTGCGTTCCCAAAAAGGAAATTTAGGAAAATCGATGACATAAAAGTTATACTTACGAGCCGCATCGATAAATTCAGGCATTGTCTCCACGTATTCCCAGTTATCACATAAGCCATAATTTTTAACAAATACATGGGTAATATCATTGCCAAAATCATCTAATGATTTGAGGAAAAAATTAACAGAATCGACACCACCAGTCGCAACAAACCATTTGATAAAACTGATGGAATTATCCTTACCTAAATTGACTAAATCATTGCGTTGTATCCAGTTTGTGACATTGCCATATACTTGAGCAGGTAAGTTAACTAGCACAGACTTATCAAAAGCAAAATCAAAGATTTTATCTGCCTCATAAGCTTGTTTCTCATCATCACTAAAGAAAGCCATCTCCACATTCGGGTAAATTTTCTCGATATCTCGGTTACTTGTATCCGCATCGATAATCATCATGTCACGAGCAGTAGAATTACAGTATTCGATAAAAGCTCGACAAATAAACGATTTACCGCATCCCCCTTTCTCCCCATCGATAATGTGGATTGTTGTTGGCTTTTTAGATTGATTCGTTTTGAAAACAGGGAAGTTATTTTCTAATATTGGTTGTGAAAGTTGATGATTTCCATTTATTTCACCTCCTTCTAATGCCTCTTTTAGTAAAATATTTCCATCAATCTCTTGTTGCCAATCATCAATTGTGGTTTGCGCTACTACTTCGTCAGACGGGTTATTTGTTGATTCCTGCTTAATTTCATTCCCATCAATTTCTTGCGGTTCGATATCAGATTTATCCCGATCATCAATAATAGTACTCTGATTTACCAGCCTGCTCTCATCAAATAAGGAGTTATTTTTCTTTTTATCTCTTCTCGTACTCATCAGATTTATCTCCTTCAATCCATTGATATGTCAAATTGTAAATTACAAAAAATTCCTCAATCCCCCATCATCATAAATGCAATTCTCCGAGCGATAAGCGAAGCTATCCCGTAGGGAATCGCCAGCTAATTTACCTGAGATATTAGGCAATATTCCCAATGTTGATTTACTTCCAACAGGATGAGTTGTCACTATTCCATAAGACTCTTCTAATCCTGCTAATTCTCCAATTTCTTGAGCCTGTCTTTTTAATACTTGTATGCAACTTCTGGCTATGGATTGAATCTGTTTCTTATCACCTGAATTCGTGGTAATTGCATGGGGCAACCAAAAAGAACGAATTGCAACAAGTATAATTTCACTTTTGGCTCGAATCGGATTAGATTGGATATATTCCATCAACTTTATATCTGTTTCCTTGCGTGGCTGATAACGCCAGCGAAAATCAATTTGTTCGCCCATAATTTACTTTTTCCCAAAAGTACAAAAATACACTGTAAACATCAGCCAATCGACTTCCTAACCCAAAACTATCAATTTGTTGGGGGATATCTGCACCAACTCCCCACAAACAAGGCATTCCAGGATAATGAGAATTTAATTCCCTTCTCATATAATCTGCCGTTCCCCCACAAAATAGAATTTCTGTAATTTGATTGCGGGAAATTACTTGGTCTAACCAACTTGTGAGTACGGCAGCATATTCACTCCGAGCAAGTTTTACAGCTTGTTGAATTTGCATTAACTCCTGCTGTTTATTTGCGTTATTAGTGCTTCTAAGTAAGCGTAAAAATGGTGTACCAGAGATATCGCTTCCAGCAGCAACTATCGCAGGAGCAAGTTGGGAAGTCGTTTGTCCCGAAGTTCTTGCTACAACTTTTTCTAACAGTCGAATCATTCCCAAATCAGAAGTTTTTCCATCTGCGGCAATGATTCCCCTTTCTGCAATCAACACCGATGCATTCCTGTAACCCAGCATGGCAAATGCAATTGCTTTTGTGGTGATGATTTTTCCTTGCTGTTTCTGGTAAGCCAAGTAAATTCCTGCTCCTTCAGGTAAACATTTGAATTCAAATAATTCCACACGCATTCTCCCCGTAGGTGTGGTGAAGTCTGCGAGTGTGGCTTTTAGCTGTTGGTGAAAACTCTCCTTGTTCTCGAACTCCCCCGGTGGTAACAAACAAACCAATGCAACTCGGAATTTTGCACCCAATTTCAGTTTTTGTGATGTCACCCAAATCGCAGCCAAGGTTTTGGCTACTGCACGCTCGTATTTGAGTTCCTTCAATCCCTCGTTGCCATAATATTTGCTCTTAGCTAAATAACCCACAGCCAAGGTTTGACCCGTGTAGCTTATCCATACAGCATTTTCTGGATCTGTTGCTCCTAGAGTTTCACCAATTGTTGAATCTGGAGAAATTTTCACAACCTCTGGTTCCATCAGTAATGATTTGGGAATCATCATATCCAATCCAGAATAAATTCCTTTGGTTGCACTTCCCCCAAAGTCCAAAGCTAAGATTAATTCTGGAGAGGATTTATTTCTGCGTTGAGTCATTTTACCCATGATATTTATTTGGTATAATGTGGAGAAAATGTAAGATAATTAAAGTTAAATCTAGGAAACAGCAGGTTGGTTATTAGCAAAATTTATTGAAGTTTCAGTGATTTTATGTTGAATTTACCTGCTAATTCCTTTTATAGAACGAGAAAGTGTAAATGCTTCTAATACTTATGGTGAATTGATTGTAAGATTTGGAGCTAGTTTTAAATAAAAAAAGTTGCTATCAGTTCCTGCACATCTTCAATATCACCCAAAAAATCTTGCATAAAATTTTCAGTTTATATGTTAACTCATTGGTGAAACACACTACACTTTTTTCTTGTGTCCATGGGTGAAAACATAAACATAGCCAAGAAATAATTTGAATTTCGAGATAGTTATTGATTCTTGAGCAATAGTTATTGCAGGGCTATTTCCCCGATAAGCATACTTGATGTGTGAAACATCTTTCCTACTCCTTTTCATTCGATTTACTTCATGAGTTAAAACATTTACTCATTTATTAGCAAATAAGCAGGAGTAATTTCAATAGCTCAAACTTGAGTCACAACCAGCTTAATCGATGGATGCAAACATTTGTATAAAAAGATAGAGTAAGAATATGTAATAACTAAGTACAAAACAATAGATGATAATCCCTACTACCTCCTATAAAAGCATTTCAAGACTAGAAGAATAAAGTTGATTTACTACAAACATTTTATTGAGTAAACTTTTAGACTTATTGTCTGCGAGTGTTTTCAGCTTTTATACACAGAGGTATGATTCATAGAATACTTATCTAAACTTCAGTAAAAAGATAGATTTATTGGGTATTTTTAGGTATTTTTAGAAATCCACTTTTTTTATCAATAAAAATATATGATAGTAACGGATAAAACGAATTACATTTTTCAATGAAAAATCTCTAAAAAAATTCTGTTTTGCCCAATACTCACTCTTATTAGTAACAGAATGTAAAGCAAAATAATACAATGCTTGAGGAGGCAGGAGGACGAAGGCAGGAGGCAGGAGGTAATCCCCATAAATAAATTTAGGGGATTCAATAAGGACGTAGTATTTCGAGACGCGCAGTGCTAGAAATACATATTTTTTCTTTTTTTCATAAATAAATTTAGGCGATGCACTGAGCTTGTCGAAGTGGGCTTTAAACCCTTTTGGCTGAGGGCAAAAATTATGTTTTCTTCCTTCTGCCTCCTGCCTCCTGCCCTCTGCCTTTCTTCGGTAATTGGAAAGAGAAGATATAGCTACTTTTTAACTACTACCAACAGCTTCAAAAATCATCAATCATGGCTTTTGCAATTTGTCGCATCCAGAAAATAAAATCCTGGGGAACTCTGAGTCGTAGCCAAGCACATACACTTCGACTGGTTGATACACCTAATGCCAACCCGGAAATCAAAAATTTAGAATTAATTGGAAATAATACAAATCTTGGCTTAGAAACTTTAGTGCGGGAAAAAATCGGCTCTCAGAAAATTCGCTCTGACGCAGTGTTAGCAGTGGAAATGTTGTTGAGTGCGAGTCCAGAATATTTTCGTCCCAATGCACCGCACGAAGGTGGGATTTATGAGCAACAGCGTTTAGATGATTTTGTTGATGCGGTTGTGAAATGGCTGAAAAAGTCTTGGGGCGATCGCATAGTTCAAGCAGAGTTACATCTAGATGAAATTACACCCCATATCCACGCTTATCTCGTACCTTTGGATGAACGGGGAAAACTCAATTGCAAAGCTCTGTTTGGGACTAGAGTGAAAATGTACGAGTTGCAGGATAGTTTTACTGCTGCTGTTGCACATTTGGGAATTGTCCGTGGTGTCAAGGGAAGTGTGGCAACCCACGAGAAAGTCAGAAAGTATTATTCTGCCGTTAACCAAAGTTCTCAGATTCTCGACTGGGAACGTTTGATTCCCCAACCTGAACCGCAAGAAAGCTGTGATAAATATAGACAAAGAGTAATTGAGCTATTGAATCCCCAGTTGGAGATAATCAATTGCCAACTTTCGGAGCGCGATCGCATCCTCCAGCAAAAAGCGGAGTGGAAAGAAACTGCGTCCAGAAGTGAAGAGTTGCGACAGAGACTAGAAAAGGAATTGAGGGTACTAAAGCTCGAACAGCAAAATTTACCATTGGAAGCGATCGCTTATGAACTTGAAATCAATCCCAACAAGCAATTTTATGGTGATGCACTTGACTTGGTGATGGGAATAAACAAGTGTAATTTCGATGATGCGGTGATTTGGTTGCGCGATCGCTTTGGCGAAACCCAGACGCTGCAAGCTGTTCATAATCATGCAATTACCCAAGCTGTAAAAATTATTCGGCAGAATTTGCCACAACCATTTATCCCACCTTCCAATTCCCCTTCCCATTGGCAAGAATTTGAGGATTATTTGAGACAGCAATATTTAATTCCATCTCAACTCTCACAGGCTTTACGAAAAAGAGATTTGATATATGCAGATGATGCTGGGAACGGAGTATTTATCGCTCGCAACCTAGATGGAGAAAGGACAGGAGCTTATTTATTATTCGGAAAAGACAAAAAGCAATTTCAGATGTACCCAGAAAGCAGACGCTCAAAGGGTTGGTTCCATTTGAGTGTCGGAGGCACTAACACGAAATCACCACAAATTGCTATTTTAGTTTCTTCTCCCATCGATGCACTGCACGCAATCTCCCAAAACGCACCCCACCAGCAACGAACATTTTATCTCGTCTGGGATGACAACCACGCACCGTTCCCCTTGGAACTGCTCAAAAAAATCCCCAAAGTCATCGTTGCAATTCCATCCGAACAAAGTTTTACTAAAGCCAAACAACTTCTACCCCACGCAACCAAACAAGTTGTAGTATCTCCGCTCGACGCAAAGCAGTTTTCTGGAAGATGACGCTTAGATACAGCTACTTGATTGATAATTGCTGCCTCGCAATCAAAAACTTGGAAATCTCGCAAAATTCAGTATGTAAAGTCAATAAATTGACCATCTACCGATTTCTATTCTCCGATAAAAAGTCTCTTAAAATTGGTGAAAAGTAGTGACTATAGGGAAATAAAGACAGTTAAGTTGGTTTTTACCTAGCCTTTCACGCTTCAAATAGACGTTTTCAGTTAGCAACTAACAGCATATTTGCTGTAGTAGAATCAATAACATCCAAATACTAGGCAATTTTTCTCAGTATATACTTTTAAGTAATAGAAAAATTAATGTAAATAAAGCTTCTCGTATTTATCCCAATTTATTTTATTTTCCAGGAATAAATTAATCTTGCTCCACAGCATTCGCTACGTAAATTGATTTTTAAGCTAGGATTAACTAGCTTAAAGCAATTTTAATGTTTGTATAAACTTTGTCTGATGATTCATTATCATTGCAGCAATTTTTGGGTGTCATCTATCACTTCATTGTTCGGGTGTCCGTTCCCTATTGTTGACCCAAGTTGTAAGTTGGTGCTTTATGAAGCAATCAAAAAACATAAAAACCGACCCAAAACCCATCAGATATCCCAAAGTTACCTATTCCCATTGGCAGTTTTCCGGCAAGATTTGGAGGACTTACCAATTACCAGATGGACCAAAATTGATGAGCGCTCGCCAAATGGCATTGTTGGTTGGTCGGTCGAAGAAAGCTGTGCAAAAATTTATTGAATCGCGTCGCTTGGAAACCCATATTGTTCGAGTTGGTAATGGCAGATTAATGAGAGTTTATCCCCTCTCAGTCGCGGCAATCTACCTATCTACTCTTCTGAGAGAAGGTCATTTGCAGAAGCATCGTTTCAACATTTCTCGTGATGATTGGTATTGCATAATTAAAGCCTTATCCGATAGTGAATCCGAATCAAATCCTATTCTCAATTGCTATTTTTTTACTGGTAATTATCTGGTCGAATCTGGCGAACCGCTTCAGGTTAGATTTGATGCAAATATTAGTTTGCAGGTTTTAGTTTTACATTCTGGAGAATATCGCATCGATTATCGGGAAGGACTTAGGTGTATCAATCGAAGTGTAGATTGGTTTATTCATGACTCACCGAAGAAGGCAAAATCTTTGGCGAATTTAAGACTTTCTAGGGATATCGTTGAGTGTAGAGTCAGAATCCACGAAGAATTTCAAAGTATGTATGCACTGTCACTACAAGATTGGTTGTCGATATGGGGATATTTTGCCAAAAAGGGAAATCGAAAAGCGATCGCTATTCTCAATGCTTGTGCGAGGGAAGGGATTGAAGCACTGATTACTAGGGCTATTTCTGAAAACAAGTAGCTGAGGAATCGTCACTATTGCTGTTGACAGCAAAGCGATCGCCAAAACTGCAATCCATACCACCGCTTGGCTGGTCACTAGCAAACCGTAAAGAATAGTCGCACTTGATGCAAATATCGATGCGATCGCGAAATAAGCCAAAGTTGAAAAAGGGAATTTGGAAGATTTGACCGCACTGAATCCGTATTAAGCGTCATTTTAGATAAATTCCTCTTTCAAATATTCCTAATCCTCATTTTGAAGCTGTGGGTCATCTTCTGGTGGATGCCAACCGCCTTTTACCCAAAGCCGACGCGCTTTTACAATTGAACCATCGTTATGGCGATCGTCATTCAAATCCAAGCGACTGCAAGTAGCTCTCCCCGTTTCAGTGACACCAATAATCCTCAAACTATCTGCCGACCAGATAAAATGGTCTGACCATTTTTGTTTGCGGGGATTAAAAATAGGGATATTTTTCCCAGTTTCTGGGTCGATACCAGTCGTAAAATTGTAGCGATAGCCGTTACAACGCTGACACGCTAACGCTAAATTATCAGGCTCATCCGATGAATTCGGAAACGATTGGGGAATAATGTGGTCGATCGCGAACAAAGCCGCACTTGCTTCTTCCAAAGCGTGGCAATATTCACATAGGTACTTCGCCCTTTCCCTAACTAACTTTCTGGTTGCATCATTAACAGTCATGATTGGGCAATAACTTTGGCGTTGAGCAAAGTAAAAATACGATCGAGTTCCAATATTCCCGCTAACTCAGCTTCCTCTTCCTGGGTGAGCATCTCGGTTTTTTTATTCTCGTTCAGGCGATCGAGCCGTGCTTGTAGGTCTGGGGTAAATTTGAATAAATATAAATCTCTAACTTTACTAATTTGGATGCCAGATTCTACCCAGGATGAGGGTTGAACCATCATTTGAGTAATCATGGTAGTTAAGGATTAAGTTTATATGGTCGTATTTTAGCAACGAATATTGCCGAGCGGTTTGTTTTTGCTATTTCAGGAGTCAGGATGACACTCTACGATCGAATTGGGGAAAATTACACTCAAACCAGAAAATGCGACTACCGTATCGCAGATAAAATACTGGAAATTTTGTCATTTTGCCAAGCTACCACAATTGTCGATATTGGTGCGGGTACAGGTTCCTACGCCCTTTACCTTGCCGAACGTGATTGTAATGTTTTCGCTGTCGAACCATCGGCAACAATGCGAAGCCAAGCAATTTCCCATCCCAGGATTAAATGGATTGACGGATATGCGGAGAAGTTACCATTATCAGATCGGGCTGTAAATGCAGCCATTGTGATTTTAGCTTTCCACCACTTTCAAGATTATCGTCAAGCATTGCGGGAAATGGTTCGAGTTGTAGGTGACGGTCAAATAATTTTGTTTACCTACGATCCAGCGATGATTTCTCGTTTTTGGTTGTCAGAATATTTTCCTACGCTCGTCGAAGATGTTGAATCTACATTTGTGCCAATTCCCCAATTAACCCAGGAGATGGAAAGGATTTGCGATAGTGCGGTTAACCTAATCCCCTTCGAGTTACCGCAAGATTTATCCGATTCGTTTGCCGCAGTTGGTTGGTCGCGACCGGAATTATATTTGGAAAATGGGATTCGCAGTGGTATTTCCTCATTTGCCAAGATGAACAAAAAGGAATTAGAAACAGGTTTATCCAAGCTGCGGGATGATTTAATTACAGGGATGTGGGAGCAGAAATACGGCTATTTGCGCCAGTTAGGGCAGTATGATGTCGGATATCGCTTTATTCACACTTCGATTTCTATCAGTTGAGCAGACATGGGAATGTACGAAACCTTAGATGCATTTGTTAGGCGGATTTTTCCCCAATTTCAACTAGACTATCGGCAACTTCAACCTTTTTTAGAAACAAGGAAATTGGAAAAGGGAGAATTTGTTGTTAGAGAAGGTGATATTTGTGATTTTGTTGGTTTGACAATTAAAGGCTGTTTGAGAACCTTTTTTCTGAAAGATAACAAAGAACTTACACTGTTTTTTCAACCAGAAGGGTTGACATTTGGTGACTATGAAAGCTGGCAACGTCAACAACCAGCTTGTTTTTCCTGCCAAGCCATCGAAAATTCCCAGGTATTACTTATTAAAGAAAAAGCACTGGCTGTTTTGGAAAATTTACCAGACGGTCAGAAATTTTTGCGACTAATCGTCGAGGATTTAGCATTTCAATTACGCGATCGCTTAATGTCCCTATATCGAGATTCTTCCGAACAGCGTTATCTTCATTTTCTGCAAACCGAACCAAATTTATTACAGCGCATTCCCCAACATTATTTAGCCTCCCATCTGGGTATCGAGCCGGAATCCCTCAGTCGCTTGAAGCGTCGAGTCCACGAGCGGAGTAAATTCAGCGATTGAGTTAACCTAAGTCAATGCAATTTACGGGGTAAGCAATGTATAGTCGCAACAAGATATTTCAGTTACATGACATTGTAGACAATTATGCTATCGGAACAGAATTTAGGGGAAAATCAATTAGCAAAAAATAAAGCATTAATCCTCAAATTTTATGAAACCTTCGATCGACAAGATATCGAAGCTGCAAGAGAATTGATGTCATCCGATATTGTTGGTCGAGGGTTGGATGGAAGTTCTCTCCAAGGGAAGGATGACTTTATCAAGTATGGAATGACAATGTTTATCGCCTTTCCAGACGGTCGTCATGTATTTGAGGAAGCGATCGCCGAAGCCAATAAGATTGTCACCCGTGGTATTTTTAGCGGGACTCATCAAGGGGAATTAATGGGGATTCCCCCCACAGGAAAGCCAGTCAATTTTTCTGTCGTTCATATCGATCGCGTTATCGACGGCAAAATTGTCGAGCATTGGGGTCAAGGTGATACTTTCGCAATGATGAAACAATTAGGTATTGCGTGACATGATTAACTCTATTTAGCAGGTATTTGGTTGATTATGTCGATAATTTCTTGTGGGGTTTTTGTGCGTTCACGTAGTGGCTCCTTCGGTTTTAGCTGTCCCTGCTACAGAAACATTTAATTTGTAGGTAGGCTAGTTTTGTGCAAGTAGTTACGTAGAAAGAGATTTCTATGAGTATTGATGCCAATAACGATCGCACCGCTTCAAGCTCCGTTTACTTGGAACTATCGGAGGGTTCGTCCCACAAATTTTATGAAGTGATTGTGAATGGTGTAGAGGTAACGATTCGCTATGGTCGCATTGGCACAGCGGGACAATCTTCTAGTAAAACCTATGCTACGCCTGAGCAAGCCCAAGCGGATGCCACCAAAAAAATTAACGAAAAGCAGCGAAAAGGCTACATCCAAAGGTCTTCTGGTGAGACCTTAGCAACACCTGTCGATCGCCCAACTGAGAGTTTGTCAACGGTGGAGACAGAAAATAGCGTCAGTTCTCGCTCCATTAATTTGGCGACGTTGCTTGTCGGAATGGAGTCAGGGTTGAACGTTTTAAGGATTCCTCTAGGGCGATCGCTGGTGGCCATAGAAATCACAGTAGTCTGCGACTCCTCAACCGTGAGACGCAACGCCTCAAATTCTGGCAATGTCATCTACCCTGCCTTTATGCTCAACCTGGGTGTGGGCAACGACATCGCCTATCACATGGGTGTTCGTCCTTTGCAGGGGCAAGTTGTTCAGAATACCTGTGTGGCTGGCGGATGGGGATTGGAAGAAAACCGACCGATTCCGGCTGAGTTTCTCTCTGATCAGCCCTTCACCCTGAGAGTTGCCCTTGAGCAAACGGTGGTGGTGTCTCTCAATGGTCAGGTGTTCAGTCGCTTTGCCCATCGCCTGCCCGCAACACAGATTGATGCGGTGCATTTTGTCTATCCGCCCGGAAATTTGCAGGTGCAATCGGTGCAGGTGGTTGAGCGGACGGATGGGGAGATAGACGTTCCCGCCGATGTGCCATCTGAATCACCCACAGAAAATCATCCCTTGAGTCCTGAGATCGCCCCTCCCGCACCGCAACCTTCTCCGCCAAGCCTACTCAGACCCCCTACAATTGAACTGCTCAATCAGGCTATTTCTGGGCAGCGCCCACTCCCAGCGATCGCCAGAACCGATCTCAGCCACGGCAAATATCCCCTTGGTTTCACGCTGCGCGAAAATCAGTCTTGCTCGTTGCACATTCCCCTGCTGCGATCGCTCGTTTGTCTAGAAATCGTAGCCACCTTTCATCGCTCAACGACTAGCTGCTTGACGTTCCGGTTCTGTGTTCAAGAAACAGTAACCTATAGTTTCGATTTTTATCCGCACACCGCCCAACTCGCTGTGGGTCAACTGTTTCACCTGGTGTTGGTGCTGACTTCGCAACAAACCATGAGCGTGTATGTGAACAACCAACTGCTCCCTGACACTCCCCAACACACCCTATCAGAGCCATTGGACGAGTTGGTGCTAGGGTATGACGCATCCGCAGTGGAGTTGCAAATGCTAAGGGTGTTTGAACCACAAAGAACTGAAGCTCCTGATCCAGCTATCAATCGGGCGATCGCCTTACCGCCACCTGTCCCAACGACTGTCTCAGCCCCGGATACTTCACCAGAAACGATGGATGCTCCTCCCTTTCTGCGGGATTTGCCAGCCCAGTTTGAGCCATTGCGATCGCTCCTAGCAGCCAATCTGGTTCCCTACATCAAAATTCAGGCTGGGACAGAAGTGGGCAGCCTCGATTGGCTCAACGGCGGCACTGGCGACCCGCTCACCGTCTGGCAAAGTAAGATTGGTGGCAATCCCTATTTCCCCAAAGATCGGGAGTATCCCACCGAGTCGGATACGGGTAAAGCCATGCCACTGCTGCTGCAAATCAATTGTGCAGATGTCCCACCGATTGCCGGATTTGATTTTCCTCAACAGGGTATGCTGCAATTTTATCTGGGGTTTGAACCGGCTGAAGCCAGTGGTACATCGGGGAAATATCGAGTTCTCTATTTTCCAGAACTATCGACTGATGTCCAAGACTTAATCACAGATTTCAGTTTCCTCGAAATAGACAACACCATCCAGGAGCTTTACCCGGAGGTGTACTCTATCACATTTGCCGTCAGTCATGACTTATTTGGGGAATCGCGACCTGTTGAAGCGATGGATCTGCCTGAAGAACTGCAAGAACTGGGGGCAGTATTCGACGAATGGTTGGGGGATTATCTGCATGAAACCGAAACCCGGATCAGAGGGTCAAAACTGGGGGGGTATGTGGACTTGCATTCCGATACGGATGAAATTGCTGAATCCGCCAATGGCAGATTACTGCTGGAACTGGTGCATCCGTCTTGCTGCGACGATTCTTTTCTGTTTTTCATCCCCGACGATCAACTGCGCGATCGCGATTTTAGCCAAGTCGAGTTTTATTTCGTGTGTGATTAACCGATGCAAGACTGTTTGTTACCCATAATAGGCATCAGTCCGTTGATAATCGCAGGGGCGATCGCTTTTGTGTGCAGCCAATCCTTGTTATCTGTGTTGGTGGTGCTGGTAGGGGCGATCGCGGGGGCAATCCTGGTTGTACCGTCTGGAATCTTTTGGTTACAGATGTTGCACCGTAACTGGATCGAATCACAAGCCGCAGGATTTATCTTTGTCCCCATCATTCTGCCAGTTTATGGCTATCTCGGTGCGGTTGCCGGAGCGAGTCTGGTCGCGATCCTGTACGGTTACCACGAGAACGATTTGCCAATATTTGTGTTTCAGGCGATCGCAAGTTGTTTCACTGTTGTGCTCAGTGGATTCATTCCGGCTGCGATCTCTGCCATTTCATCTTTTGTGCCATCAGTCCCTGAAGTGAACAAGGAAGTAAAAGGATTTGCTATTTTACTTATTTTTTCGATATGTGTTGGGCTAGCAAGTTCCTGGCTAGCAAGTCAGTTGGCGTATCTTTTTGTAATCCAGTTCGTTTAAGAACTGGCTAGTCTCAAAAGACAGTGGTTTCAATTATGCTGATACAGCTAACAAGTCGTTGGAGCGGCGATTTAAAGAGTATTCGCTTCGTTTGAGTCGTATTTGTCGGCGCTCAACTTGGTCGCTAAGAATCAAGAAAACCGAGCGCACATCAATTTCTCTACACTAAAATTGCAGCACAGCCTAAAATCTCCGGCTTCTCGTCACCAAAAAATACCAAAATATAGCCTTACTAAATCAAGCAGCGATTCTCGATCGCCATTACAACCCTTAAGTAGCACTCACCCGGTTAAATTGCTTCTGTTTTACAATCGAGATAGAAACTGGCGTAAATTAAAAGCGAAATATTGCCTTTATGTCCAAACCCAAACTTAGCGACGAAGAAATAACCCAACGTGGTAGAGAACTCTACGAAAACAGCATTCGTCAAAGAGTCGAAACACCAGAAAATATCGGCAAGATTATTTCTATTAACGTAGAAACCGGCGAATATGAACTAGGCGATGATTTACTTGTAACGAGCCTCAAAATACGAAATAAGCAAGAAGACGCAGCGCTTTGGTCGGAAAGAATTGGATTTAATGCTGTTTATGCGGTCGGTGGCACGTTATTCAGGATAGCAGAGTGATAAATGGAAGTGTTGTTGGACTTCAAGCTCAAATCGGTGTAATTTTTTGCCTCCCAGGAAGTCCAAGTTTAGAAATTAAGTGTGTCATTGATACGGGATTTGAAGGTTTTTTAACCTTACCTGCGGCTGCGGTGACAACACTTGGTTTGAGCTATGTTACCAGAATCAACGCCAATCTTGCTGATAATTCCAACGTTGCGACTGATGTATATTTAGCAACTATTTTATGGAATAATACGGAACGTGATGTACCAGTTTTAGCCATGGGTCGCCGTCCATTAGTTGGAACAGCACTACTTAAAGACTATCATCTTGGTGTTGATTTTCGTGATGGTGGCATTGTTAGCATCGAAGACATTTCTTAAAAGTGATTTATTAAAGTTGTGGTGTTTTTATTTCTCACCCCAAAATGAAGTGATAATAGGGGCAAATTCCGATGTATCGGTACTCGAAGCAGGCTGACAAATATACTTAGCACGATTTTCGATCGCCAATATTCTATCTGTATCCCGCACGTACAAAGGAACCATCATTTCCCGTTGTTCCAGCAATTCCTGCAACCCGATTTCCATTTCTCTTTGCTGATAAAACAAAGCACGCGCTGCTTTCTCAACAATCTGCGCTAACTCCGCACCAGTACAATTAACCGTTTGGTTGAGAATTATCCGCCATTCCTTTGGTGTCATCACATCGCCATTTTTATAACGCTCATCAAATCGAGCCAAATGCAACATCAAAATTTGCTTGCGCTCGATCGCTTGGGGAAATCCTACGTAAAAAATCTCGTCGAATCTTCCTACCCTGGTTAATTCCGGTGGTAAGGAATCGAGTCGATTCAAGGTTGCAACGACAAATACCATGCTGGTTTTATCCTGCAACCAAGTCAACAACGTCCCTAAAATTTGTCGGGAACCAATATCCTCCCCCGACTCGTTGGATGCAGCAAAAAGTTTATCCAACTCATCAAAATACAGCACTACAGGAGCGCAAGCTTCTACCCTTTCCAACAACTGTTTGAGATAAATTGCACCTCCAGCGACAACTGCTGCGGTATCAACGCGAATGAGAGGGAAAGTTAATATGCTGGCGATCGCACTCGCTGCGAGGGTTTTTCCCGTTCCCGGTGGTCCCACGAGCAAACAACCTTTGGGAAGGGGAATATTAGCAGTTCGTGCTTGGGGTAAAAAGTCGTATTTGACATTTTCGATATACTGTTTGAGTAAATCTAAACCACCAAAATCCGGAGCATTAGGTAAGCCAACAAAATTAAGATTGAAAGAACGAAAATGATTGATTTTATATTCAAGTAACTGTTTAGCGAGAATATTAATTGTAGGCTTATCCAAGGAATTTAACGATAGCTTTAACCCTAAACGAATTTCTTCTTGGGTCAAACCACTACTTGCATTAACTAATATCGAATTATCGGAATTATCAAAATCTGAATATAGAATTAAAACATCATCAACAATATCAGAAATCTCACCACGACTGGGTAGTGGCATAGATATAGATGGAATTAAACGGCTTAAATTATCTGGTAGCTGGACATCATCATTTGAAATAATAATCAGGTGCTTACCAGTATGATTATTTTCTAATTCAAAATAGATATTGACAAGATGAGAACTTATCTTGCTAATATCTGCGCTATTTGCGGATAGTAAATTCTCAAATAAAAAAACTCCAGGCTCCTGGGAATCAAGTAAGTAATCCAAGCTAGTAAATAGGGTTTGATATTGAGTATGTAGATTAACATAATCTATTTTATGATTCGACCTAAATAGAATTAGCTTTAAGCATCCCCATCCCGTAGTCCATAAATATAAGGGAATATTTTTACGAGCAGTACATTCAACATAGATTTTTCTCAACAAATTTATTCGTTCTTGGATTTGAGTGTTTATACAGATAATTGGCACACCAGAATCCATTAACAAGTTTAAATCTGATAGCGTTTTCATAGATTTAATTACCTTTCTTGATGATTGGTTGATTTGAGAGAATTTACTGCTACTTTCTTTGTGTTTGCTTGTAATTTAGGTAGGATTTGCTCAAAATAAACTAAATCGCGATTGCTCATATTACTTTTGACACTCCCTCCTGTTTTTTCAAGTAAATTACCCCTTCCATCCTTTGCTTCTATCGTGATATTGCCACTTGGATTTGCCTGCCATTTATAGGAAAAAGCACCATCGATAGTGACTTCCTTCTGTTGTGCGATTGCATACTGTATTAGTGCATTACTAATCTTCTCAACACGAGCAAAATATTCAGCCTCTTGTCTTCCTACTGGAGCAAAAGAATTGGAAACTGTGTGGTTTTGTTGTAGCGATGTTTGTAATGTATTAAAATCCTTGATATGATGCTTTTCTAAATTACTTCTCTCAACTCTTAACCCTAAAGGAGTTGCTTGAAACTGCATTATTTGCTTGTTAGTTGCCGATTCCTTAATTTCATACAGCGAACCACTACGAGAAATTTGGTAATTGTCGGTTTGGTATTGGGTTTCCCCTGGTTGTGTTTGCTGGTGGAATAAGTTCTTAATCGATGCAGCGAATTGATGTTGAGTTGAGTTATTTTGATATTCGTGGATTCCGATTTTTACCGCAGAAGTAAAGCTGGTTATCACAATCGAAGCTTTATTTTTTAAGTCTTGCCACCAAGATGTATTTTCGGGTTGCTGTAATCTCTGCTGGATTAATTCTTGATATAAATTTCGTTCTTGCTGTAGTGCTTGTATTTCTGATTTTAATTGAGTTAATTCTGCATTTAACAAGCCTTTTAAAGGGCTATCTTCTAAGGTTTCTAATGATTTAACAACTCTTGTTGTACCTGGAATTTGAGCTTTTGTACTGTCAGTTAAATTATTTTCTGAAGTTGAAAATTCTGGATAAATAGTTGGTTTGCGATAAGCCGAGCTTAACGCCAAAGGCGTATCGCTATCAATTTTTGTAACTTTAAATGCTTCTTTATTCTCTCGTTTGATATCCCTAACAGATTCTTGATTTAATAGTTCATTAACAACGACCCTCCCATCTCTATCTGACTGTAAAACTACTTTTCCATCCAATTCAACCCGCTTATTAATCACTCCCTCAACGACTTCTCCAACTGGTGTAGAGCGTAATTGTTGTAATTGATTAATCAGTTGAGGATTTAGTAATTGACCAGATAAACCAGATATTTCATCGCGAAATTGATTTTTATCGCGTCCATAAACTAATTTATTATCATCAAATATTTTCAATCCTTGTTTGACATTATCTTGCTTTGCATCTAGTAGTGCTTGCAGCAACATTTCAATTACTTGCTCATAACGCTGTTGTATTGAATTAGCATCACTCCCATCCACTACAAATATATCTGGCATTATAATAACTCCCCAAATGCTATCGCTAAAATTTGTAAGCGATTAATTACCAACTCCGAACCAACATAGAATAAAGCTAATTCCCCATCTAAGAGCCAAGCGATAAATTCACTTTCTTGTTCGGGACTGCGTGTAGATTCGTAGGAGAAACAACCATTGACTCTACCTGCAAGTAATCCATATTGGTCGAATACTTCAACAATCTGTGGGGAATAACCTATATTAAAAGGTTCTCGATCGATGGCTCGATCGATTTTTTCTATCCACTCCGGATATTGCGACAATAATGATGAAGCTTTTACACTTAAATTCAATTTAATAGTTTCCATGATTACGCTCTAAAATACACTTCTTAAATCTTCTGGTGATAATATATTTTCCTTATCATCTGGCATTGGAAATAAATACTCGGCTAATTCTCTTCTTTCTAAAAATTGTTGAGAACGCTCCTTATCGCTAATTTGAATTCCATTGCTTTCAATCAATTTCTCTCGAATAAAATCCCATTTACTTTCCGACCAATTCATCTGGTTAATATCAGATTTTGGAACTTTCATCGCTTGCAACAAAGGAACATAAGCTTCCGTCCCACGGGTATAAGCTGGATTGATAACCACCGCTCTCCCCGTTCCCATTTTGGCGAATTGTGCAGGTTCCAATAAATGCCGCTTTTGATGGTGTTCGTTACTACTGCGCGAACCTCCTCCTTTTCCCGTACTTCGCGATTTGGAATTGAATTTAATCTCCATTTCTCCTAAGTAATCGCTGAAAAGCTTTGCTGATTCCGTATCTTGAGGATTAAAGATAAACTTAGTCGCAGTCCCACCCAAGATTGCTCGTGCTACTTCTTTTCCGTATACTTTCTCCAACTGGGCAATATTTTGATACCCTAAAATCCCAACGAATCCATCTTCGCGTCCTTCATTCAACCAATTCACAAGTGCTGGTAAATAGAACGTCGGTAATTCGTCCAACGCAACTATCAACGGTTCTTTTCGCGGTACAGTACGGGTGATATTGCGGGTGACGATCGCGTGTAGAATCGCTGCGAGCAAAGGACTAACTATGTCGCGATTATTCCGATCCAACCCAAAAATTATTAGCTGTTTCCCGTCTAAATCGAGTGGTAGCGTAGTTTTCCCGCAAAATGCACCAACAAAATCCCGTTTGAGGAAACGTTGAAACATCCGCTGTGCTGTACCAATAATGGATGCAGCAGTCTTCTCCGAGTCCTTGACGCTGATTAGCTGCGATGATTCGTGACAAGTTAAGGTTTTTGAGGTTTTGTCAAGAGCAGTATAGAGGGACTCAAAAAGCTGAGAAACTAGTAATAGTGCATCTTTTGGTTCAAAATCATGCCAACCAAAAAACCGAGAAACCCTGACCATGTTCGTCGTCGAAACACCCCACTTGCGGATAATGAAGCAATAAGCGAACACTTAAAAAATTTGCTGAGTCCAGCAATATACGCTCAAAGTGCCTATTATCGAAGCCTTGGATTACGCGACCGTATACTTAATCTGTCATTAATGGTTGCAGCGATGTTAACTGTGATTTGGCGGCAAGTAGCATCAGTACATGAACTAACTCGAATGTTGGAGCAGGAGGAATTGTTATGGGGTAAAGCTGTTAAAGTATCACAGCAGGGGTTGTCACAGAGGTTTCTCAGTTTTCCAGCAGAACTATTTGAACGAGTGTTTCACGATTTGTTACCATTGTTGAAATCGCGTTGGCTTCTTCGCGAAAAACGAACCCTACCAGCAGCAGTCAAATATGCCAAGAAGCATTTTGTGAATATATGGATTGCGGACGGGTCAACACTCGAAGCTTTATTTCGTAAATTAGATAGTTTAAAAGATGTTCCACAAGGTAAGTTAGCCGGCAAAATATGTACAGTGATTGATTTGTTAACACGATTACCCGTACAAGTTTGGTTTCATACTAATCCCTTAGCACATGATACTAATTTTCTCGATGATTTAATTAATATTGCTAGTGCTAAAACCTTGCTAGTTCTCGACCGTGGCTTTTATGATTTTGGTTTTTTCTTGCGCTTGATTGCCAAACAGGTTGATTTTATTACTCGCATCAAATCAAATGCAGTATTTGATGTTGAGCGAATTTTCAGCTACGACTACACACTTCGAGACCGGATAATTTCCTTCAACACAGAGGATAAACACCAAAAAATATTACGTTTACGTCTCATTGAAGTCAAGCAAGGCAAGACTTGGTATGCCTATGTTACTTCAGTTTTAGATCCTCAAATTCTTCCACCTTATGTCGTTGCCGATCTTTATGCGAAACGATGGAGAATCGAAGAGGCATTTAATACTGCCAAACGCTTGCTGGGGTTAAGTTATCTCTGGACAGGTTCTGTCAATGGTGTCAAGCTTCAAGTTTGGGCAACTTGGTTATTTTATGCAGTTTTAATCGACCTTGCAGATGCTGTTGCTGATGAAATAGCCCTCCCGTTTGAACGCATTTCTTTAGAGATGATTTTTCGTGGGCTTTACCATTTTAATCATGCTTATAACAAGGGTCGAGCAACCGATCCAGTTTTATTTTTTGCTGCTCCAGAGAACAAAAACCTTGATGTTGTTAAGACAATACGAAAAGAGCCTCAAACCCTTGACTTATCGCCTTTTCCTTTACCCTTGACAATTCCTGCTTTTCCTTAACTTGTTACTAATCAGCTGCGATAATGGTCTCGATGTCCACACTTTCAACTTTTCTTTTGATGCTAATTCCAGTCGTGCTGGTAAGTTGGGCAATGATAAAATCGCCTGTGCCATCATCAAATCGCAGTATTTATCCTCCCCAGTTAGAGTTGCGATCGCTTTGGTTACGAGCAAAATTCCCTCAACCAGCGAATCCCCAGCTTCCTCGAAAAACTTATCGCTGCTGGAATTTCCACCTCGATCGAAATTGCGCGAGATGACTTGAGTAATTTGTCCTGCTGCGATCGCATCTTCTTCATCTCGTAACAAATCCAGAGGATTGCAGGTTTCGCTTTCTGGGAATCCCGGTGCAAAGATTTTGACTGTATATCCTCGTTTCATCGCATAAGCAACAGCACGTTTGGTTTGTGCTGGGAATTTGAAATCGTAGAGCAACATGGGGAATCCCTGGTCAAAAGTGCTACGAATTAATGGATCGATTACGGAGAATGTCTTACCCGAACCAGCTGCTCCAATTACCGCAATCCCCCTTTGTGCATCGGGAATGTATAGAGTGGGGTTGGCAGAGAAGAAGGAAGGGAAGTGATTTGGTTGGGTTTTGACAAAACCCGATCGATACCATTGATTTTCGAGATTGGTTTGTACATCATGAGGGGTTCCAATATACAAAGCGACGGAGTTACGGGTTGGTTTTGCCATTTGCGTTTTAGCCTTATGTGTTGCTTTTGATTTTTCCTTACTTCCCCCCCAGTAACTAGTAGCAACTTTGCTTTTATTGTTTGTTGCAGAGAATAGTTTTGAAAGTGCAATCGCTACCAAACAAGCCAATAACATCAAACCGGATTGGGACTTCATCAAATTGGGTAGTCTCTCGATTTGTAAGATGGAATTTGCTGGCTGATTTTGAGAGTAATTCGACATAAATTAATCCTTATAAATTAATCCTTGCTTTCCAAGCTTTTACCAACTTCTGTTAGAGATTTATCTAAACGTATATATTTACCCTTGTGGTAGCAATATCGAGTTCGAGAAACAAGATTACCTTGCGCTGTAGATTGGGTAATTATCAGACAAGGAAATCCAGAATTATCCAGATTAATTACTTGAATTAAATTTTCTTTCGGTGGTAAATAGGGATTGGCGATAAATTCTAAGAGTATATTTCCCGATTCGTTATAAACAGAGTACAAACATCCAGCGTTTCCGCAAAGTTTAGGAGAGCGATAATCGAAAATATATAGATTACCACTACCACGAGAGGGAATTCTTAAGATTTTAATAAATGAAGCATCAAGATGACGAATAGATTTTTGATATAAAACTGTTTTTAATAAAGGCTGTGGTGCAAAACTTTCTGAATCTTGCCAACCTTTTGACTTGCTATTTGGAGATAGATAGGCGATCAAAAATGAAACCGAAAAAGCGACTACTGAAATAAAGAATATTAAACGATAGTTTTCAAACTTAATACTTGGGAACTTACCGATATTTCTCAGCATGGTAAATACATAGATAGAATTACAAACAATTCATGGATTGTAAATTCTGCGTGTATTTTGTTTTTGCTTTTTCTCCATACTCTTTAACTGTCTTTACATCACTAGGGTTAATAGCTTGGGAATCGATTACAATATTTGTACCTGCAAACTGCATTTGAGCCGCACGTTCAATTAATCTGTCTCCAGTAAAGTTTTTACCTGTAGTCGGATCAATTTGTTGCGATGCTGTGGATAGCAAACTATCAAGTTGGGATTCTATTAACGTTTGTTGCTCGGAAGGTGAAAAATATTGCGTCATTGCCTCACCAGTAATTTGTTCTCCAGAATCTAATTTCGTTAAAAATTCCTGACCACCAGCTTTATTCGCAATAATTTTCCGTACATCGGGATTTAACGACATCAACTGCATTGCACCAATAGCGCGTCCGCAATTTCCAGAAGAGTCACATACATAATTACCGACAAAACTATAATTATTTTGTGTATTAGATAAAGCCGAACTCAGAGCATCAACATTTGCACCAGACACATGCATATTTTTGCAATTTTCTTTTGATGCTGGGATTAAATTAGCGACAACATTCTTATTTTTACTACTGGTAATCGGAGAATTATTAAAACGAAAGCCACTACTTTTTAGTCCTATGGGATTAGAAATCGAGTTGCGATTGCTATCAATACTACCCAAAAATATCGGCTCTTTTTCTTTATAATTCATAAACGGAACAGGACCGATAAAATAGGGGGTACATCCCAAATCGACGAAATTATTCCGCATACAAACTCGGAAAAATAACGATTGAGAAATCATTCCATCAACTTCTGAAACATCCCACACTGCGACTTTGAAAGCATCCCCAAACAGATTTCTTCCCGTTGGTTCTTTCCCACCATTAACCGAACCTAAAATCCCCCTTCCACCTTTGACTAATTGATATTTCCCGCTAATCCATGCTTTTCCGTGTACCGCAGGGGAACCCGATAATTCGGTATGAGCGCAGTCTTTTTCACAAGGTACGGCAAAACCTTCTTTGTTGCTTCCGGAGATAGTGCGATTGCGCTTCTGTTCGTCAGTCGCAAAAGCAACATCAACTATCCCAACTTCTGTACCAACTGGGTTGATGGGATTAGGAAATTGAGAAAAGGGGACTTTGTTGAGTCCGGGAATCTCCGAAATATACACACCTTGCCATTTATCAAAACTTGCCACAGGAGTAGCTATTAAATTAGGAATTGAGCCGAGATTATAGGGTTTTAAATCTAACGAATCAAAGCTTAATTTACCCAAATGAGATGATTGCTTGAGTAAATTACCAATGGTTTGATTTGTATCAAAAGAGGTTGATAAGTTTTGTGTTAATAAATCAAAAATGGGTTTGACTTGAGAAACAGGATAGTCTGTTAACTCTGGGATGGCTTTGACCAAGCTATCTAATGTCTGAAGTTTAATCACACCAAAATTATCTAAGCTAATTTTATCTAAATCCGAATTAGTAATTTGAGAAATATCAGTCAGTGAGAAATTTTGTAATTTTAAAGAATCTTGAAAATCACCTAACATTGTAAATGAATCTGGTTTTTGTCCGGTATTCCAACTACGAGAAGGGTTATATCCAAGTTTATCGACAACATTTTTAGGCGCTTGAAAAGAGCCAGGTTCGCTAATTGCAGGCATATTTGAGAAGGTAATTTGATTCCAGTCGGGTAAACGGGTATTTTGCCAATTAACCGTGGGTATTTGCGATTCTGTTGTTGGAGGGTTCGACATACTGTGTTGTTGTGGGAATAGAAAAATTCCACCCGTAACTAATAATGACAGGCTCAATCCTGTAAAAGTTATGAATATTTTCCCATTCATTTTCATGATGTTATCCTCACGAGTTATCTAGAATGATTGATAAATCTTTGCTGTGTATTACCATCACTACCTAATTCGACTAGCCGATTAATTAATTGCATCGAAATTCCACTATCACGAGCCGCTATATTAATTGATTTTCCAGAATGGACATTGCTTAAAAACTGTTCTATCCGTTGCCACAATCGGGAATTATCAGAAATTAAACCTTGTTGCTTGGTGGTATTTATTCCTATAATTATTTGTTGTAATTGATTATTATTAATGTTTGAATAAATTGTTGATTCGGGTATTAGGTTAGAGTTGGGTAAAATTTCTAATGTGTGATAGTTCGACTTATTTTTCCCGGTTACAACTTGGAATAAATAAACTTGCCTCTGGGATTTCCCTTTTGTAACAACCGTCAGCAAGCTTGTATTTGTACTCGGTAATTGTGGCAGCTTTAAGCGATTGATTTTTCGCAAATGTATGACTGTCGCCCCAGACTGCTCGCACTGCGGAGATAAACCACTCAAACAACCATCAACGTCGAGGGATGCGATCGCAGGATTATCCAACCACACTTTTTCAACAATTTCGTCTGTTTTAATAAAGGAAATATTCACCCCATATCCAGGTGATAATGTAATTTCCGTTATCTTCCTCGAACTGTTTCCAGTCGCAATATCCTGAGAAATTTGCTTTATACCCTGTCTAATCTCAGCAGCATTTACCACTTGTAAATCGATAAGTGGCAAAGATATTAAACAAATAATAGCTATATGATTAAATAACCTACTATTCATTTTGACCTCACCTAAAACTGAAATGTCTGATTTACAAATACCTGAACCTCAGTACCCGCTTTGACGAACCAAACATCTTCTCTTCGTTGAATTTCCTGTAATGCTTGCTGATTGCGCTGGAGAATTTGTTGGGTTAAAGGTTCAAATCCCCCTTCCAAAACTGCTCCCAAAATATTCGAGTTATTTCTCCTAATTGATGAAAAGGAACTCGTACCACCAAAACCACTATTCGTTGAGATTTGTTCCTCCTTGGGTTGATTGAGAACCTTCCCAACTTTTGCCAAAGAGCCAACCGCAAATGTTTCGGCATCCCGTGCAGCAATTTCTCCACCTTTATTACCCCAAGAGGATGCAATTAAAGGTTGACCGGATTTACCCCGGATTGCGATCGCTCCTTCAGGTAGCACATATTCATTTCCATCAATCATCGCTCTCGTTGCTTCGAGTTCCATAAATCCGGATTTCTGGATATCCTTAACCTGGACTATTAGTTGCGAGTTTTTCGGGAGAATAATAGCGTTATCCTCAGTTTTTAGAGGTTGAGAAACTTGAATAATAAATTTATCTGTTTGTTGTTGCTTACTCGGTTGTTTGGTATTATCGCTGCGATTATTTGCCCAAACAATTGGGGTAATTAATTTACCACTAGCTGATGTACCTATCGTTAATTGTGGTGTGTTTTGATTTTCGATAATTAATGCTTCCTCATCGTGGAGCGGTTCCAAATTAGAATCATCGACGGTTGGAACGATTTGATTTTGATTTGATGCTGCTGAGACTAAAGTAGCACGAGGGATATTGGGTATTTGTTGTTCGTTAAGGTCGGAATTAGAAGTATTTGCTAGTTGAGGATTCGTTTTAGGAATAGTTGTGATTTCAGCACTTCCATAACTTCCTAAGCTGCTAATTTCTCTCCACTGCTCGATTGAATTTATATCGTCTTGTTTGGGTAAAGGTTTGGCAATAGGCGCAGAATTTACTTTATTTGCAACAGGTTGAAACCGTGGTTGGTAATTAGCGTGAGGATATTCGTAATTCACTCGTTGAGGTTGATAGCTAACTCTTTGAGGAATTGAACGTGGAATATATGCTACTTGCTGTCTGGTAATTTCTCTTGGTGCGACGGTGGGAGGTACATTTTTCTTTTTAGCCAGAGTTAATGGTCGAGTAATTGCAGGTTTACGATTTTGGGAATGCTCTACTGATTTGATTTTTTCGGCTTGAGTCGAAAGTGCTAATTCTGCTTTTAATTTCCCGGTTTCTGTTTCCTGAAAATTATCCGCTATTTCCACTTTTGGTTTACTTGTTTCTCGATTCGCGATTATAGGTGCAACCTTGGGTTTACCGGACATAATACTATTCAAAACCGTCGCACCAGCACCAAATACTACAAGCATTACCAACCCAACTGCACCAAATTTAGCAAAGGGATTTCCATAAAATGTTGGTTGAGTTTTACCTAAATGGGGGTCATCAAATAATTCGTTGATGGCTACTGAATTTTGGTTATTTACCTCTTCTCCTGATAATTCGTCCGATTTGCTTAAATCAGTTTTTTTCTCTGTGAGATTTTCTTCATTCAATCCCAACAACCTCGCAAAACTTGCCTCATCCCAACTCTGATTTAATTGATTATTCTCAACTTCTTGTTCTGGCATTATAAATTCTCCTGGAGTAAATCTCGAATAGCATAAATTTCCAAACCACTCGCACGAACTTGATAAATTACTGCTGCCAACTCACCGACATTTGCCGGACTTTCGGGAGCTTCCACCGCTCGAACAAATATCTCTTTATTAAAGGGAATCACCTCGCCTAAATTATTCCCCCTATCAAAAACAGTTAGATTTGCAATAATTTTTACCTTCCATTTTCCCTCTTCAATTTTTATCGGTGACTGAATTGAAAGTGGAACTAAAATAACTTGAGTTGTGCCTTTAAAAACTCCAGTCGGTGTCATCGAAGCCAGCATTTTTAAAAACTCTTTACGAAAATCCTCCGATAATGCATAAGATGCTTGCCATGCACCCGATGTAACCTTGCTCCCTCTCAATCCTCGCTCCCCAATATTGATTCCCGTGTCAATACAATTTGAATTCTGTACTTTGTTGTCACAGTCTTTTACTAAAATTAATTGCGAATTACGAATTGCGTAGCTTGCTTCTCGCGATAGCGAGTATTGCGAATTGCTTGATGACCAATTCATCATTAAAGTCATGGTATCGGAGACAAAACGGGAAATAACTACGTCCGTGCGATCGCGGTTTCCCAAGGGTGCAACTTTTATCGCAGAACCTGTTTCTAATTGCACCAAAGTTGGAACTGGTTTTTTATTGAGTTGGGAGTAGGAACCATAGATTAATATCAAGATAAAAAATGTAATTAGGTGTAATCCAAAAGTACCAACAGCAAATAATGCTAGAGTATCTCCGGTTGATAATTTACTAGAAGCGCGATTTAAAAACCGGAGTTGTTTATTTTTGGTATGTTCAGAATTAATATTGTTCATAAATATAATTTCCTATTAGCTGTTAGCTCTTAGCCATTAGCCAAGAAATATAATTAAATATTATTCATAACTTGTTTTCACCTCATAACCCAGATTTTTCACAACATTTTCAAATCCCTGCAAAATCTGGGTTTCTATATTTACTCTGCACCATAGCTAAAAATTCAACACTTCCAAAATATATTCTATTCAATGCTTTGCAAAACTCATCCCCAAACTTGTGAGAAATGCAGGATAAGCCAATTACGAATTGCGAATTGCGAATTACGAATTGTTTTAATAGCTTCTTCTATTGACTATTCTCTGGACAACCGTAGCAATACCAAAAGTCGCAATACTCGAGAAACTATTAAAAATAGCCATTCCACCCCCTGCGGCTAAAACAACAGATAAAATCGGTGCCAAAATCCCGACTGCAAATGCAAAAATCATCGGGTCATTGTTATCAGCATTCAATATCATCGTGGCAACTAAACCAGAAATAATATTGAAACAAAGCTTTATCATTCCCACAGAAAAGAAACCCGTCAACCATGCAAAAATTGCTTTTGAACCAATGGGAAGCAGTGAACCACCCACAGCCAAGGGACCGAGTAACGCAGTTAATAACATACAAACTTCGATTACCCACTGGAAAGCGATCGCAAATCCTAGAAGCCACCCCCTGACTGCTAGTTGAAAAATATTGGTATTGAAAAAATCGCTGACGCTTTTAAGCCATTCTGGACGACTATCCTGGTCTAAATCTGCTTCAATTTCCTTTGCTTGTGCTGCTGCATTTTCCAGACATTGTGTTTGTTGTGTGGGGTCAGCGATCGCATTACATTGATTAACGAGTGATTGAATAGCATCACCCTTCCCAGTTTTGAGCATTACTTGTTGGTAAGCTTCTTGGAGTTGGATGGAAGAAGACGTGGAGGAGAGAAGAGTTTGGTTCGTTTGATTAATAATTCCTCTCAATCCTTGAGTTGCTCTTGCTAATGGTTGACCATTATTAGCAAGTAAAACTATGACAATAATTGTCCAAATTACCTCGGTAAATCCCTTCGAGCTTTCCCCATCAATCATTTCCTTTGTCCATTGGACTATAAAAATTAGCAAAGTTCCAACTGCAAAAAATACTCCTAAATTTGCGATCGCACCATACAATCCTCCTTGTAGAACGTCATTCCAAAGCTTATCAATAGATTGAGCAATAGCCTCACTTGCTGCAACTCCATCTTCAGTTATAGTAGAAGCTGCTTGTCCAGGGTTGGGAACTTGAGTTTGAGAAAAAATTAATCCGTATTTCAAAAAATAATAGAACATACGGGTAGATATTCAACTAAAAAAGACGAGCTTGGGAAGTAGTACGCAAGTTATTAAACCCTTGACCAACAACCTCTTTTTGTTTTGTTTGATTTTGTCCATCTACGGAGCGAGAAATATTAGTCAAGTTGAGATTGGTTAAATCCTGAGATTGTTTTGATTTCAACCCATCAGTCCGTATTGCTCCCAAGATTCCTGCGATTTGAGTATTTTGTTGGGCAATACGTTTCATGACATTTTGAGTAACAACTTCCTCCTGTGCTGCTTCTCCAGAATTCTCAACTTGTTCTATCGAGCTTTGAGTTTTTTCAACTTGCAGTTTCGTAATTTGTTGACCTTCTTTACTCAAAGTCTTATCAGAATCCGCACGGGTAATTTGTCTATCAATTTCATTGCTTGCTTTATCAACAGGATTCACAGCTGTGTTCGCAGATGCAAAAATTTCCTCAACTTTTTCTCTCGTTTCTGTAGCATCGGGTAAACCTAAAGCTCCCACAGATTCATTAACTGCTGCTTTTAAATCTCCCTGCAATGATTCCGATAAATTCTCTAATTTTTGGTAAATAATTGAGGAAACATATTTATTTATCAAACTTAATTGTTCTTGCCATTGCTCGAATACTTTAGCAAGGGGGTTTGGTATTTCTAATGCAGATGCACTGGAAATACTTACTATTGATATTACGCCGATACTAATTCCAGTAATTATCAATTTCTTTGTTTCCTTCATATCTCAATCACCTTCTACTAGTTGCTTAGAAAATTCAGTAATCGCCATGAATTTATCTGAATATCTCGATAAAGCGGCTGTTCTCCTTTCTTGCTCATGAGGATTATTCGCTACTACTGCTAACAAATTGAAGGCTGGATAATAACGACAAAAAGTAAAAATTCCATTATCATCTAGCAACCATTGTGAGTAAAAACCCTCCTTTTTTGGGAAAAAACTTTCTGTGGCATTGCGAGAAATAATTTCCTGGGGATATTTCAAAATGCTCGTAAAACTATCTACCGCAGTCGGTTGAATCCTCCCAATCAAGCGGGTAGTTAGATTTTGAAAAATCTTGGAACCCGATGGAGACTTGGCGATCGTATCCGGGTCTTGTGCCGATAAAATCACCCTAACACCTGCTTTTGCTCCATTTGCACACAACCTACCAACCAAAGCCGCGATCGCATCAAATTCAAACAATATCGGGCTTTCATCGATAAAAAAGATACTCGCAGGTGCAGCCAAGGCTCTACGTAATGCCGCACTGTAAGCACTTAAACTCAAAATAGCTGCATCTTCATCGTTCGATAAATTACGCAATGCAAAGATGAGTAACCTTGCATCACTGCGAAAGGTAGATGGTTGCGCCAAAGCTTGTCCAACTCGACTCGAAAGCCAAAATCGCAACCGTAACCGTATGGTTTCCAAAGCAGCTTTAGTATCCCCAGTGAGAGAATCTAACCGCAAGCGTTCGTGGGAGCAGAAACCTAGAAAGTCATGCAATGTCGGCATTGCTTGCCATTCGTCCGAACCAAAGCCGTTTGTGTAAGCAGCAGCATAGCGATCGCGTATCAACTCATCCCCAAAAAACGCTTTCAAAGCCAAAGCGATAATCGACCTTACCGCATCCATCAACACCTGTGATTCACCCCGACGATTACCCGAAACCATTGCCAAGATTGCATTTGCCAGAAAATCCTTGTAATCTTCAAACCTTTCTCGCTGCAAAGAAGGTGGTAAATCCCGCAAATTTGGCAACTCAAATAAATTGCTAGACTCCTTACCGATGTCAAAATATGCACCATCATCTCCCATGAATTGGGTGTAGTCGGTAAAAGTGCTAGTTCCATCTGGTTTGGGATAATCCATTGCAACAACTGGCATTCCGTGAGCTAAAGCTTGAGTGAGGATTCCAGAAGCCAAAACACTCTTACCTGCGCGAGTAGTAGCAAACAACCCTAGATTCTTATGCTGCTTGTACAAATCGAGAAATACAGGTGTTCCTCCTTCTTCTGCTATTAACTCGAAACCTTGGGTATCTCCAGCTTTGGTTCGTACCAGGGGCATTAATCCTGGAACTTCACCACTCAAGTAAAGTAACCTTCGATTAAAAGGTGCAGTCATCAAGCGTTCCCAAACGATGGGTAAAGTTTGTAACCAGATTCGCCAGGGATATTCGGTTTCTCTGACAACCCAAGCTGGTTGGAGAAAGCAGGATTGCAGGTAACGACAGGCTTCGTCTAATTGTTCGCGGGTTTTTCTATATACCAAAAACACCGTCGCTGTGTGGATGGGAACTGCTCCTTCATATAGTTCTTCCTGTGCGGCAACAGATTTTTTGATATTGAGCAGAGATTTTACGTCAACAGAGTTTTTGTCTTGTGCGATCGCGGCAGATGTATTCGCTTGTTTGGTCAAGCGCTGCATATTAGTTTTGACTAGGGTTTCATTCGCTCGCATCAACTGACAATAAATCTCGGTGTCGTAAATCCGCTCTCTCGATAAAACCTCCCACAAATAACGCATCTGTCGTTCTTTATCTGCCCAACCACCGGGTTTCTCCACGAAGGTGAGGGCTGCAATGTATTTTTCTTGGAGATGCACCCAACGTCTATCTGCGACGGGAATGGAAGACTCGGACTCCATGAGTAGGGATGCGGGAGAAACATCGGAATAAATTTCCTCACATAGTCCATCTTCATCGAGGGTAAGTAGTTGGGGAATCGGACGGGGTGATGTTTGATTAAATCGCTGCCAGAGATGTTCCCAAAGCTGTTCAGCAGTTAATGGGTGGATATCTAGCCCCATTTTGTTTGACAGTAATTGTTCCCATAATTGAAATCCGTCAGTAAAAGATGCGTGTAATAGTCGTTCGATTGCTACAAATTGAAGTTCGTTAATTTCTCCGGTAAATGATTTCCAAGAGCGTTCTAATTTCGAGAGAATTTTCTCGATCGCTCGCTAGTTCCCGTACTCAAGTTTCAACGGTATATGTGCAATAAAGTCGCAAAGTTTTCGGTTTGCAACTCCTTGATTTGTAATTGTTGTGTTCTACATCGTCCCCCATTAATAAATATTGCATTCTTTGTTAGGAGCAATATCACTCAAATCTTTGAGTTGCTGTTGTCTCAAACTATCGTTGGTAAACGAACTTAAGTGTATGGTTAAACGCTCACCGTCGGGTAAATCCTTCAAACCAGATTCGATCGCATCAAATACGGGGTCGATTTGTTTGCTGCGTAATGTGGAATGAATCCCTGGACATTCAAATCCAAATTGAATCAGGAAATTATCAACTCCTTTGCGTAGGAGATAAGCACCAACTGAACGTCCTTGGAGATTTATTTGCAGCATGGAAAAGGGCGCAAATGAATCTTCTAGGGGGATTAATGAGAACTTTCTTTTACCGTTATCTACAGCCTGCTTTCCAACTTTTTGATTTGACACTCACACAACAACCTACTATTTTTTGATTTTGCTTCCTTTTTTTTGAATCTACAACTGGCTGGTACAAACATCGAATACGTGTCCAATTAGGGGTAGCAACAAATTTGGATAAAATACGCCAACTACCATTAGCTGTCAAAATCCACCATGTTGCTATACCCCAAGCGGCTGTACTACAAGTCCATACCCAATTAAGCCGAAATAAACCATGTATCAAGTAGTAAGAAACTCCACAAATTATTACCCAAGGAATTAATTGGTCTGCGGGAAATGGTCCGATATTTGCCTGTTTGCCAAGAGTCGCATTCACTTTACGATACTTCGATTTTTCCTCCATAGATTTAGTGATAGCTGCAAATTATTAATTACGAATTACGTTAGCGAAGCTCTCCCGAAGGGAGCATTACGAATTACGAATTATATTACCCTCCTCCTCCAATAATCAAATTTGCCAGAATGTCACCCATCGTTACCGCAATCAAAATAATCATCGGTGTTCGGGCTAAATTTTGCCAATCTTCGTCCTGTCTTGCTGCTTGCACAACCCGTACTAAAGAAATTCCCAAGTACAGGATGAATAATCCTCGTAGTACATTAAACGATAAAGTAATCGCTGTATCTGCACCTGTAAATTGTGATGTCATCCAAGTTTCTGCATTTTGAAAAAATTGTGCCTGTACGGGGCTGGCGAAGATATCTAATAGTAGAAATGCACCCCAAATAATAAAAGCAGACGAGGTGATTCTGTAGCTATGAGAAAATTTTGTGATGATTTTAAATAAACCTTCCAAATCGCGTCGAAAGAAAATTGCGCTCATTCCGAATGTAGAAATAGTCAACGTCGTAATTCCAATCAAACTTGGATTGATTACTACATCTACAACTGTTATAGAAATTGCAGTCAACATTAAGCCATCGGTTCGAGCATGATTTCTTGGATACGAGTTTGTATTTGGGGTTGGTTTCAAGAGCATAGAAATCACAACAAAATTTTCTATATCTACTAATACCGCTCTATTGCTTCAATTTAAATCAACCAATTGTGTGATTATTTTTCGAGGTTTTTAGCTTGTTAAATAGCATTAAATAATTGTTTAATACGTTACCAAAGAGATGCGAACAAATACTGAATTATACTAAATCTCTGTATTCTATCACACCAAAAAAATAATTTTATATATTAATTTAAATTGATTCAGTTTGGAATATTACAATTTATATTTCCGTAGATACTGAGGTAATACATGGAGAATTTATGTCAAACTAATCACAGAGCTATTTGTTGCCTAAACACGCAATAATCAGTGTAAAAACTCCCAGAACCTGGTTTGTATTTGATAGATGAAAATAATTTCAGTGTTCGGATATCGCTGGCATCATTAAACACGTATGTTCTCAAAATTTAAATTGATATATTTTTTGCTATAAGTCTCTTTAGAGCATAGAAAAACGGTATTATATTCAAGTATTTAATTTGAATATCTAGTTAATAAATACACAAATGTATATTTATTGTTACTTCTCACCCGAAGGTAAAATGTCAAATTAGTTTCCAGAATATATTCTCAAGAAAGATGATTGATTCATAATCCTTCATGGCTCAAAGTCTGACTACACTCGTCAAATCTTGATGTCAAGTTTCATGTTTCATCACATCTGAGTTCTCATAACATAAATATGTTGCATCTTCCTTTCTTCAAAATCTAAATGTCAATATGTGTGCATCTGCGGATTTGGAAACTGCACAAGCCCATATTTAGTAAATATTTGAAAATTAGAGGGGTTTTGAATGTGCAAAATTCTCCCAAGAAAACCGCATCATATCCACAATATCTATTGGTGAATAAGCAAATTGCAGCAAAAATGACTGGCTTATCTGCGGAAACCTTAAAAAGATATAGATTGGGAGGACTACTGCAAAAAGATATTCACTGGGTTGCTATAAATTCCAGGGTAGTTCGCTATAATATTGCCCTGGTTCTTGATTGGCTATAAAACAAAGATAGTAATCCCCAGGGACACATCAATGCGATTGAACGCTATTTGGAATCTCTTCCTTCTGGATGGAAAAAGCCCCGGATAAGAAGGTTATCGAATCCTAGCGAACCATGAATGCTATTTGTAAAGGGAAGCCTGCGACAAGTTTGAGACAATGGGCGAACTGATAAGTCAGCGCTAAGTCCCAAGGGGACAGGCTACGCCAACGCTATCGCCAATCTGGAAAACCTGATTTTATACCTAACGAACGTTATAAGTGTACCTGGGGAATACAGTTGTTTTATCTTCGTTGTTCGAGAAGTTGGAGCAATTAGTTTATATTTAATCTCGGATTTTTCTAGTGGCTTTTTCGCAGAACTAATTAACCTGTCAAATTATCTAAAACCAAGTCAAAAAGTTTTCCGAATACTATCTACTAACGGTTGCCTTCATCTTCCAGCTTTTGTGCGGTTGAAACTAGAATATGGGCGCTTTTTGGTGAAATCACGGTGCATTCCTACCTGTTGCTGTATTTAGGAATTTAAGACGCGATGTTTAATTTTGCTAGTAAACATCTGGCTTCTCGGTGCTTAAACCTGAGCCATTCAACGCTCAAAAAATATCGACTCAATGGTACGTGGATTGAAGGAACCCATTGGGTCAAGGTCAATAATCGTTGTATTTTATACAATCTCGATTTGATTCAGGATTGGTTGCACAATCGTCACGATCCAATTGCTCACCATCGAGCGATCGCTTTGTATCATGCAAATCTAAAAAGTAATCAAAAACGCGACAACCGGATTGTGACTTAATGCAGTTTATTTGATTAATGTGTCAATTGCTGCGAAGTTTCTGCTATCGCTTTGGGGTTTACTATGTTCGATAAACGGTAATTTATCTAAATTTAGCTTGTTCTATGCTACACCGGAAGAATTCAGTATAGCGATCGCTTCTGGTTTGTTGCCACTGGTTTTAGTTGGTAGTTTTGGCAACTTCTGGAATTTACTGATTGGTTTCTTCCTATTGCAAAATGCGGGGAATGCGGCTCAAGTTGTCAGGGTTCAAGAACAACTTACGGGTTTAACTGCTGGTGATATTGCATGGGCTGTAATTTTGGTCATGAGGTAGTGCGATCGCTCTTAAATAATCATGCTTCTACAAATTAACTACAAATTAAACAATGGCAGTTGAATTATCTGGGATTCCCTACATTATCGAGATTTGAGAGCGAAATTCCTAACAATCTAATGCGGCGGGTGAACGGAGTCGATGCGTCGCGACTAAAATCATTGCCAGATAAGCACTTCAAGAGTTCTGTCAGGCAGCCAGGATGGCTATTCATGCTGTCATATAACAGTCATAATTAATAAGCCCACTTGTAGGGGTAGTTTCTTGGCAAGTACTATGGCACTCAATACAGTCAAAACTACATTCGGCTTCCTAGCAACACTTTTGCGAAAAGTCGGCATTCTTCGTTGGGATAGTCAATTCCTCGAACACATCTACAACTACGTCCCAATTTCTGAAATGGTCAGCACTTCCGGTCAACCATCGGAAGCAGATTTACGGTTAATCAAGAACGCTGGATTCCGAACGATCGTGAATTTGGCTCCCCACAATGCGGAGAACTCACTTCCTGACGAGCAGCAGTCTGTTGACAACCTGGGACTGGGGTACATTCACATCCCTGTAGATTTTAAGAATCCGACAGATGCTGATTTTGAGAAGTTCGTCGAAGTGATGCAGGGTTTAGACGGTAGCAAAGTTTGGGTTCATTGCGCGGCGAATATGCGAGTTTCCGCATTCATATATCGATATGTGACTTGAACCACATGTTGGCAGTAAGTGCCACGAAGTGCTTCCAGTAGGGCAGTGCCATCAAGTGCTTCCATAAAAAAAGCAAAGTATAAAAGTAGCAAAGACCTTAAATATTATACATGAGGTTTCGATGATTTTGGCTTGTATAATTTATAGCGAGTAGATATCTCATGGCATAAATCAGGAAAGTATTTGTACAAATCTCTTGAATCATAGCCAATTTGAAGCGCAAGCTCTTTTAACGACTGAGGTGGAAAGGATTCTTGATGCTGTTCCAAAAATTCCTGTACCATTTGTGCATCAAAGGGACGATTAGTTTTAAAGTATTGTTCGGATAATGGTAATTCCTTTAAATATATAGGAGCATCTAATTTTAGCTGACCTAAATAAATGTCAATTAAAGGGATAGATAGTCGATAGCAAACACGTAATAATTTATCGAGTTGAGGAAGTGCATTACCAACACGCCAATCCCTGGGAACAGTTGAACTTAAAAACATTTCTTGTGCAAAGGCTTTAGCATTTCCTTTGGTTAAAACTTCAATACACTTATCGATAGCAATAGCAACAAATTCTCGTTTGGGAATTTCAATCAAATAAGGAGTATTTGCGATTAATAAACCAACTTGTTGTGCAATAAATGAGTGCCATTCGATATCTTGTCTATTCACATTGTACAATTCAATAGTTGAACAACTGCTGCCTAACCAATAATGACATCTACAGCAAAAGCCATTTTTAGTGTTCCAAGCTAATAGATAAATATGCTGCCCGCAATTTGGACAGTAATTCATCAAGGGATATTTGTGTATAGGGCAAATTTTCACTGCGGACACGCACCAAATTAATGGTTCATAAAGCATTATTCCTTTCTGGCTAGATTCTGAATAACATAGTGGACACCAAGCTTTATATTTACGTAATAAATTCCGAGTTGATAAAACATTCTGCCAATGAATTAGGGTGAGATATTTTAAATTTGGTTGTTGAGTCAGTTTCTGTAAAACTAACACAGGTTCAAGTGCCATAGTTCCAGTCCCATTCCATGCACCTGTTTGACTAAAAAAGGCGTGGAAAAATAGATTAGATAAGTGATTAGAGTTTTTGACCGGATAACGACTAATCGTTGGAGCTAATTCTTGAGCTAGTAAAACTCCTGTTGGTACTCGGTGAATTGCAGCTAAACGTGTTACATAACTGGTAAAACTTTCAGTTAGTGGTGTGCCTAATAATAATGGTTGTAATGGATATAAATGACTGCGTTTTGGTAGGTTTAATTGCTGAGTAAAATCCGGCGATTGGAAATTGAAATTATCAGAGAGCATTTCCACCACCTCCAACGATATCCCGATTTATTTTTCGTTCCCCAGGACGGCGTTTCTTTCGATTGTTTTTGGTTTCTGCACTTGTAGATAAATTGTGATGGCTTGATGTATCCCGAACAGATATATTTTGGTTATCACGAACTACTAAGCCTAAAGATGAACGAAGTTTTTCTACTTGATTTTCCCCAGATGATAAAATATTCTCACCCTCAATTGCTTCGGTTAACATTCGCACAGATTTAGAGACAGCAGGTGCATAAGCTTGTAAATGCTTGTAACTTAAACAATTTGATGATTCAGACAAAGCTTTTCTGAGTGACTGTGTGAGCCAATCTTTAACTATTCCCACACAGCCAATGCTACGCTCATAAAAGTAATCCCAGTGTTTTTCTAAATCAGGAGTTTCAGGTAAAGGCATTGCAAAGGAGAAACTTTTTAATACCCTTTGAAAATCTTTGATATCTTCTGGATTCTCACTTTGATAACGAGGAAAATGTATATCTATACTTCTGCGACTAAGCTGACCGCTTAAATTTCTTAATTGTAATAATTCATATGTACCAAATAACCCGTGTCTTGTTTGAGTAAAACTAGCCATTGATTGAATTGCATCCATTTGGTCTTGTTGTTTGTGACCGGATGTAATTTTGGCAAAACGTTGTGCTTCGTCAACTAAAAAAACTTTTAATCTTCTTTGCTGAAAAATATGTTCGACATCTGCTCTTAAATCTACCAAATTTGGCTTAACTTTTACTGTTTTTTGCTCGCCACCATTCCCATACACTCGATGACTACCCGTTCTAGTTTTATAATCAGCAAATGGTTCGCTTAAAGCAATTAAAACACTTTTATAGTAAACTTTCCAATCAAAAGAACCTGTATCTGGAGAACGTGCTTCGACACCAGCTATTGGAAGAAATGACAAATCCTGTATCATTAAAGCTTGATTTTGCTCAAAGATAATTTTCATGACTTGAGCCATTAGAGTTGTTTTCCCAACCCCAGTTGGACCGAATAGAAAAATTAATGACGCACCTCCAGGATTATTTATTGCATCTAAAAATTCTTCATAGACTTGTTTTAGAAGTCTATGTACAACAGTAAAATTGATAAAATAATTAATTTTTTCATTATCTGATGCGGTGAGTATTTCTTGGGAAATATCTGAGGTAGAATGCATTACCAAAACTCCTCGTATGGTTTAATATCTTCTGCAATCAATTCCTTCTCTTCTGGCTCTTGAATTGGTAATTCCAGCATCTCAATCATAGTTGTTTGTATAACTGGAGTTTGATTGTTTGGAGTTGTCGCATATATTTCTTTTGCTTCGATATCCTGCATTCTTTGCAGTAAGATTACCTCTTGTTGTTCTGACTTATTCAAAAACTCAGCTAAACTCGATGCTGTAACGACAAATTGTCTATTTGCACAACTATGACGCTGGCGTATTTCCTCAGATGCAATTCTAATTTCCCTTTCTGAATGTCCAACTAAACTACTGTAATGCTGTGAAATACAAGTTACCCATTGATTGTCAACATAAGCATAAGCAACTCCCATATCATAAGGGTCGTAGCGCACAGGTACTTGAGTTTTTTCTATTTCTGGATGGCGAAAAATATTGTGCCAATAATAAATATTATTAATCTTAATTCCATTATTAGGGATTACTTTTGCAGTTCCCTTTGGCGTTGTTGGTAAAGTAAATATTTTAAAATTGCCATCATATTTAATTACTTTATGGCTGCGTAATCCCGTTCTTAAAAATCCATCCTCAAACATTGAGCGAGGGCTTTGGCTTAGTGCTGGATGTTCTTTATTGTCGTAAAACTCATAAGCCCAATCATATAGGTTTTGGTATAAACTACCTAGTGTCCAAATTGCTAAGTTTTTTGGATTTACACTTTTAGTTACACCTCTAGGGTTACGAGTAATTTGTGTATTTCCTTGAAGGTTATGGATTAGCATTGTGTTTGCTGTACCAAAAATCCTTTCACATACACTCCCAAACCTTGGTTTTGCTTGTGGGCGAGTTTTTTTAGTACAAGTATAGGCTGCGAGCAATGTTTCAAAATAGATACTTTCAAATTCTTTTCCACCATCTACTACTAAAGTGGATGGGAAACGTCCATAGCGACGGACGCATTCCCTCATCACCATCATGCAACTGCGGTAAGAAGGTGGGTCAAATGTTAAATAAATTGCTAATATTCTTCTGGAGTAAGCATCTATCAAAAATGTTAGCCAAGGACGACCTAGATTGACTTTTGAGTAAGAGCTTACTAGTTCAATGTCCAATTCTGTATGGTCTATATGGCAAATTTCAAATGGTCTATCACCGTGCCTTGGCGTTGTTAGCTCTAGTTCCCAATAAAAACATTCATTTTTATAGGCTATGCGTTTCCCTTGTCTATGTAATTTTGTTTCAAACTGTGGTATTTTTTTCAAGTTTTTTAAAAATGTTTTATAGCTTGGAGGTATCAATCCTTTATCAATACAGGTTTGGCGTAAACTACAATATGTTGCATATTTACCTTTCTGCTTGACATTCAGATAATCATTTTCGATAAACTCATCAATTAGTTTTTGTGTTTGAACTGGTAGTTTTCCTTGGTTGGCTGTTTGATTTTTGTGCTTTGGCAATAATCCTAAATATCCACAACCGTATTGCTTATCCGCCTCAAGCCACTTTCTTACCCATCGGTAGAATGTTCTTCTTGGTACTTCTGTAAAATCTGCTTTTTCACCTTGTAAATAACCAGATATAATTGAATAACGCCTCGACGCTTCTATACAATCTTCAACTGATGAACATTTGAAAAATTCTTGTATATCTTGAGAATTTTGAGTATTACTGATTGCTTGAAACTTATCTTGCTCTATTAACCTTCTCCATTCCTGATTTGGTAATGAGATTATTTGTGAAGATTCTGACAGTAATGAGATACTTTTTTCTCCTACATTTATTACATGCCATATCTGTCCATCCCATTTTCCAATTGCTCCAACATGACTTAGGTCTAGAAATTTTCTTGGACTCCAAGCTATATCATTTCTTGATATATCTAGTGCTTCAGCCGTTTCTTTATTTACAAATACACTAATTCTTTCTAACTCTGTACTCAGGGAAAATGAATCTAAATCAACATATACCGTCTGGTCTGCAATTAATTTGTATATGTAGTCTGGATTAATACCTTTTTCTAATAATTCTGATAATTTTATTCCTGGAAATATGGAAATTATTTTGATTATTTTTACTATATCTTCTCTTGGTACTTCGAGATTAATCGATAAATAGTCAGATAAAAAATAGATATTTCTTTGCTTCTTCCAATTTATTTCTTTGTCGGAGCGAACAACATAATATAACCCTAAATTTAAAGCAAACTCCTCTCCGGGGGGACATCGCCATTTTCCATTACTATCTAATTGATAGCGATTCGGCATTTTTGATGCTAAAGCTGATAGCTCTGATGCTGTTTTACATTCTTCCCAACCTGCACTTTTACTCCTAATTACAAAAAAGTCTGCTGTATGCAGTACTCCTATTCGTCGTCCATTTAAACAAGTGTATTGCAACTTTATTTTTGGTGGCTGGTCGTAATATTCCAATACATCTGGGTCATATTCCATCTCATATATTCGCGCTAGCTCATTGTGATGACTCTCAAATTGAATCACCACACCCATTTTTTTGCTTGGATATCGACCGACTACGTTTCCAGCATTTCCCCTCACCCGTCTTGATGGTGGAGAACTACGTATCGACTGAATTATTGTATACTGCGCTGATGATAAATCGAGTGATGCAGACCACTCTTCTAACTCAGATTCTGTCAGCATTGCTACTCCGGTACGCAATGTTTACTTCATTGCATACTTCTATTCAATCTAAATTTTTTGCTTTCAAAATTTAAGAACTATGAATTTTTTTCTACTTAGTGCCACGAAGTGCTTCCACAAAATCCGGCTTATAATTGCTCAAGCTATTGTCTGGACTATTATTCAGCGTTTTTAAATACAGTGTTATTTTATACTATATTGTCTATTAAATTTTACATTTTCTCACGATTTCGTACTATCAAATAGTAGTTCAAAAGTTCCTATGTACTAGCTTTTATGTCATTTTTACGTCGTTTTTGAGAATGCAATCAAATCTAATTGTCTAAATATCCTATGACTATTCGCCCTGAAACCATCTCTATACAAAGGTTTCATCTGTTTGTCTGTCTTTTACATACTTTGTGCCATTTTAGTCGTCCTATTTTTATACTTTGTGCCATCTACTGCTTCCATTATTCTCAGAATCGCCTCTTTCGCGCAACGTAATCATCAGCTTTTCAAGCTTTTTTAGTGCCATAAAGTGCTTCCACTTTAGTGCCATTACCTGGGTAAAGTGACATTATCTTCCTTTGAAGGAAAGACTTTATCTTCGTCATCAACATCAGCAGGTTTTATCGAGCGTAATAATTCTGCCAAACGGGGATTAACGGGAAAACTCCGCTTCTTCTGAGTCTTCAAACCCTTCTTGCAAATCAATCCCCTCTCCGATACAACCACCGCTTGCTCGAATCGAATAAAGCGGAAATCCTTGGAAATATACTTCCACTGCAAAGCAACAGCCTCGGATGGTCTACAACCCGTCAGAAACAGAAACTCAATTAATGGTGTGTAATGCCTGTAATGACGGCTTTGCTTGAATGCTTCGATAATTTTGTCCCGCTCCTCTTGGGTGAATGCATTAATATCTGTATCTTCCTTCTCACCCTTGGGAATCTTGATATCCCCTGCCATATCCTCGAATGGATTTTTCTCGATCGAACCAGATTTGACAGCCCAATCACAGCAAGCCGATATTTGGGTCAAAAGTCGCTTGCAGGTATTCGGGGTTTTATTCGCAATCAACCAATCCCGAATTGCGATCGCATCCCCCACTGTTTTTACAGGTAATTCGATTTCAATACAACGAGTCACCCGCTTTACATCCTTAGCCAAGGTGCTGGGGGACAAACTACTGCGCTTAAATTCGATGTAACTTTCCCATAAATCGATAAGGGAAACAGGAGCAATTGGTGAAATTGATGGTGTAACCTTAGCCAGCAAGCCTTCCGGCTTATATTTGGCTAAAGTTGGGTCGAAATTCCCCGACATAATATCTAGCTCGATTTGCCTAGCTTTCATTTCCGCCACCTTGCGGTTGGCAACGCTATCGGTAAAACCTGTCGAGAGGTAATAGCGTTTCCCAGCAAAGCGAAAAACCAGTTGCAGACGGTCATTGGAGGTTTTAACTTGAACCGTCCCTTTCGAGGATTTGGATTTAGGGGATTGCTTCGCCATCAGAAACTCCTTCTGAAGGCAGAAGGAAGAAGGCAGGTGGCAGGAGGAAAACAGTCAACTTGTGTTGATTTACCTTCAAACACAAAAATACGCTGAAACTTTGCGTTTAAAGCATTTCTACCTTCTGCCTTCTGCCCCCTGCCTCCTGCCTTCCTCTTCTAGATTTACCCCCAATTTACCCCCAAAAAATGTCCAAACATGTCCAAATATGTCCAACGTAGAATCTATTTTCACAACAAAAAATCCACCCCCAATGGCTGAAATGGGGTTTTGGGAGAAACAGTAAACCCCTGGAAGGCTTGCTTCACAGGGGTTTTGGGGGTTATGCCAGGAACGAGACTTGAACTCGTGACACGAGGATTTTCAGTCTTCCACAAATCCTTATTTTTCAGTATTTTCACGCTTTACAAAAATTTGCTACCCCAATGTTACCCCAATTCATTTTTCTATAACCTCGATTTGTCCTCCTTTAGTCCTCTGCTCGCGTTTTCTCAAAAGCCTTATTATCTCGTTGCATCATCCTATGCTCTACTTTGGCTAGAAAGCCTAATTTTTTGTAGATGTCATCCTATGCTCATTTGCTGCTGAAAACCCTATTATTGCGTAGATGTCATCCTATGCTCGGCAAACCATAGACTGGGATAGTGTTGATGGGGAAGCTATCCACTTTATCCCAAATGAGAATGTGGCGAAAAAGCTTGTTTTGTGAGGATTGCAGCTTTTGTATAGGGATACGTCGAAGATATCGCACCCACAATCATTAGATACTGCAATAGCTTGGGCTGACTTGTCAGTTCGCGTAGTGGTTCCTTTCGAGCATCGCTGTTAATTTTTGAGCGACATCTCAAATTAAAATTTATTAAAATACTAAATTAGGATTGAATTACATACTAAATTATATGATTAATCTGGAAAATATCTATCCGCTCACGGATTTCAAGCGCAATGTCAAACAGTTTATCGAGCAGATTAAAGCGACAAAATCGCCACTGGTGCTTACTGTTAATGGTAAAGCGGAGATTGTCATCCAGGATGCGAGCAGCTTTCAAGAGATGGTGTGACGCTTAGAAGCATCGGAAGCGGAAGTGCGTCAACTCAAACGGGAAGCATTGCAGCGCGATATTCACTTGGGTTTGCAACAGTTAGAAAATGGTCAATATAGCGAGTACGATGATGAGTCTTTACCAAGCTTGTTGCAAGCGATTAAAGAAAAAGGACAACGCAAGCTCAAGCAAAACCAAGCTCAATGAATCTTTATAAAATATCCCAACTCGCAGAGCAGGATTTGGAGGATATTTGGGTATATCTTGCTGAAAATAACCAAATTACCGCAGATAAGCAGATAGGGAAAAGCCAATCCCTAAAAACTTTTCGGAGATATACTTTAATGTACAATAAAGCTACCCATTTTTTATGGGTTTTCATAGCTAAATTAGGGGTTTTACTTTTTTACTGAGTAATAAAATTACATCAATTTTTCTTGATGCAAGATGTGTGTGAATTTTACTTTGTTACTCAATTTTGCGCTAATCATTTTCGTGAATACTTTTGCCATCACCAGATGATCTGAGATGTATGGAAGAGCACAACTCTAGTTGTGCATTTTTGCAATCACTATCGTAGTTAATCTGCGGTCTACCGACCTGGATATTGTTTGCTGCAAATGCCTGCCGCACCCGCAGACGAAATTCTCGCCCTACTATCCACTGCTGCATGGGTGTTGTCTGAATCCATACTCGCATCAACATTCCCGTGTGGGACAGTTCATCAATGCCTAAGACTTCCGGTGGATTGGGCATGAGTTCGCGCCATTCCGGTTCGCTGTAAAGTTGTTGTGACACTTGACTCAAAACATTGATAACCTGCTGGGGATCATTGTCATAAGCTACCATAATGGAAAAATCTACTCGTGACCAGAGGCGTGTTAAATTGCTAACATCGGTAATGTTGCTGTTGGGAATAGTGATAAGTTTACCTTCGCTATCTCGCAGTTGAGTCACGCGCAGGTTGAGATTTTCCACAAGTCCGGTTTTATCTCCAATCTGAATCACATCTCCTACCGCAAATTGATCTTCTACCAAAATGAGGCATCCGTTGACCATATCTTTAATCAGACTTTGGGAACCCAGAGAAATTGCGATACCGATGACAGCACCTCCTGCCAAAATTGAGCTAGTGGGCACGTTAAATAAGCTTAGGGAGAAGACAATACCTAGCGTAATGAAAACAAAAGTGATTAATCCTTTTAATGCTCCAGAAACCGTTGCAGCTCGCAGGGCTATTCGTTGAGTTTCACTCAAAGGCAGATAGGGATGTGTTGTCCAGACATGGGTGAGGCGATCGATTAAGCTTTTGCCGATGCGAATGGCAAGACTAATAAAAAACCAAATAACTAGCAGGAGAAGGGGAGCGGCGGTTGCCTCTGTTGCCCATCTCATGAGAAAGGGAACGCGAGACATAATGACTGCAATTCCGATATACCATAGCAGTATAAACGTCCAAAATAATAACCAGTTGACAAAGGAATAGATGTCGAGTTGGCGTTTGAGACTAAATTGCTGCTGAAGGATTGCTAAAAACCGCGATCGCTGGTGGGTAATCGCTTCTGCCTCGGTTTGACTACTCTCTAGCATCTGAGTCGGAGATATTTCTGCGTCGGTTTGGGTAACAGTAGTATGTTCTGAACCAGGTTTAGATTTTAGATGGCGGGTTTGTAATGCTTCTTGTTTGCGAATCAAAGTTTGCCGCAAAAACCACAGCATAAAACTACCCAACAGTAGTCCGATCGCAATTTGCAGGGACTGTCCAATACGTTGCAGCAATACAGGGCGCGAGAAAAGTTGGTCAATGCGCTCCACTTCCACCTGTAATATTTGCTGCCATTCTTTCGCCAATTCCTCTAGAGTTTTGCCATGGTAGTCAGCATCGGGTTCTGTCACCGTTACTAGTTTTAATGGACGTGACGTTTGATCGTCATTGAGTTGGAGGATGGAGCGGTTATTAAGCGTACCAATGGAAACGATGGGTGTTTGTTTGGCTTTGATGGCTCGATAGAATAGTCGCCTCAAGCGTTGTTTAATTTCTTCAACACGCACCTCTACTGGCAAGCTTTCCTCCGTTGGCTTGTCCCGATTAAAAACAGTGGGGGAGACAACTTCAAACAAAAATTTATTATCTAAAGGTGAGAGCACCATTGCAATTTCATATACACCGAGGCGGGTGACACCGTGAGGCGGCTGACGCGGATCCTTGGAGGCTGCGGTTGGTAATGAAGGTAGTTGACTGTGGGCGATCGCACTCCAGCCGATGACTAGGGCGATCGTTAACAGGCTGGTCAGCAGAAATCGAATTGTAAAATGGCGTAAGTGATTAAAAGAGAGCATAAATATTGAGAATTACTGATCAACTGGAGTAGTACCAACAATCAACAACTGTTCTTCCCACACAGCGAACAGCGTTAAATCCATAAGTTTTTGCCTGTATTGTTTGTATGGGTTAATTGGAAGGGTTAACTGAACGTTAGTGGGCGATTAGCGTTGAACCGATCGCCCACTCCAGGATTTGTTTACTTCACAGGTGGCAGTACAAACTTAGGTTTCAAAGTTTCCCTACATTCTGCATTGGGAGGACGAGAGGGATTATTCACAAAAGCAGCTCCAACATCCTTCGCACACTGGGAAAAGAGCAGCACACCATGTCCTGCCTTGGGAAATTCTAAATAGGTGCCATTGGTTAATCCCGCCATCGCCTGTTTGCCAACTGTAGAATTCGTTTGGATATCGTAACGCCCTTGAAGCACTAGGGTCGGAATCGTGCTTTTTAACACTTCGCTGTTTTTGGCTGGGGCAGGCTCAACTTGCCAAGACTTACAGAGGGCATAGGCTTGCCTAGCAGCTAGTAAATTTGAACGTCCTAACTCTGGCATTTCCATTTGCTTGGCGTTGGCTTCAGTCTGAGCCGGGTTGCTAGGGGGAAGGAAATCTTGGCAGTCAAAACTCCGAAATGTGCCACCTGGTGTTCCGTTATCCAGCAGTTTGGCTTCACGGAAAATGGTGCCGATCACCTCATAAATGTGACGTATTTCCGCATCCGTCTTGGTTTGTAGGGGCTTGGTTAGAGCCTCAACCTGCGATTTTGGGAAGATTTCCGCAATTGTGGCAATCAAGGTTTTGCGATCGCGTGGCATTCCGCTTTGGTAGCCTACACCGTAGAAATTACCACGAGTAACGGTGCGTTCCTTTTCTGGTAAGCTGTCAATGACGTTCAGCGCTTGTTTGACCCATTGTTGGGAAGGTCGTCTCGATTCCAAAAATTTAGCCCTCTCGGACAATAGCTTGCGGGCTTGCTTTCTCAATTCATCACCTTTAGCCATTAATTCTTGAGGCGCACCAATGGGGATTGTCTTCGGTGCGGGTGTAGTGAAAATTTTGCCAGAGGCAACACCTACATAGGTAGTGGTCACGCCCTTCTCCAATTCCGATATCATCAGGGGTAGATACTCAGAGATTCTATAGTCCTGATTCATCTTGCGAATTAAAGCCTCAAATGCCTGTACCGTGACACTTTCTGATGGCTTATTTTTGTCATTAGATGGGATTGGAATTGGTTTTTTGTCTAGTGCCTTCAATAAAGCGATCGTGCGTGCCTTGAGATTGGGATAAGCTCTATTGCAATCTTTATCCTGCTGGCAATCCTCAATTTGATAAATCGGATTTTTGATTGCTAGGTGATTACCTTGGCGCACTACTAATCCTGAGAGCAATAATTCTAGTTGCTCGTGGCTGTCATCAAGAGGTACTAATTCTCCCTGCAACAGTTGTTGATAAATGCCTAGCAATCGTCCAGTACGGTTTTCATTCCAGAATAAGCGATCGCGGATAGTGCGTAAATGCACAGGTTCATCATGAGTTTCCCAATTGTCTAAGCAATAAGCTTTTACTAACTCATCTACCCACAACGTTTCCGTATCAGGGGAAATCTGCAATCGTGAGTTTTCGCCTTGCTCCCTCACATAAATCACCATCTGACAAAGTTTTTGGGTCAGAAAGGGTTGTCCTCCTGTCCAATGCAAAATTGCCTGGAGGGTGGCGAGGGGGTTTTCTACCACAGCGTCGAGTCCTGCTGCCAGGGGTGTGGCTTCTGTAATTGTAAACCCATCTAACTGGATGGCATGACCGATGTTGAAAGGTGTTCGTTGTTTATCGGCAATTAAATCCGAGGGTGTTGTCACACCAAATAGGACAATATTCAGGCGTTGATAACGGATATCATGGGTTCGCTGGTGATAACAAGACCGAATCCAGGCAAAAAAATCATCCGTGGGAAATTCTAGACTTAATACACTATCAATTTCGTCAATAAAAATATAAATTGGTGTCTGGCAAAATTGTCCCCATAAAATTTCTTCTACAAACAAGGTCAAGCACTGGATCCAAGGTATATCTGCGTGGCTGGCAAACCAGTCTCGATAATTTACAATTCCCAGTAGCTGAAAACTCTGGAGTAGACTAACTATAATGCCGCGATACCATTGCTGGGGTGTGAGGCGATCGCTTCCCAAGCGAGTCATATCCAAATAGGCGCAATGTGCGCCATCCTTCTGGAGTTGTTGCTTCACCTGCACTAACAGTGATGATTTACCCATCTGCCGCGCATTGAATACATAGCAAAATTCCCCCGCCCGTAGTGCCTGGTAAAGCTGTCGGTCTGCCTGGCGCACTACATAGTTGGGCGCATCCGCCTGAAGGCATCCACCAACTTTGTATCGAAAGGAATTCCCCATAATAGTTAAGAAACTAACTCGAAACTATGCAGCAAGCAGGCAATTATAACCATATGACATAGTTGGGAGCATTAGCATTTAGGGAGGCATTAACTTTACAAATGTTTGAAATCAGCATTTTCACATTTTTTCCAAGAGGACAATATTACATAATACTGACCTAAAGTTATTAATAATTTACTGAGTGATTGCGGATACGTATAACGTCTAAAAAATTATTGTTTATAATTCTTTTCTGCCAATTTGACCTAAGCCTAATTATAACACCAGATATTTATCAAAGAAGTCTCGATATAATTTACAACTAATCACCCAGTTTTGTTGCCGCAATCTGATTAAACCCATATTTTCTAATTTGTACGCATTTAATGGATCTAGAGGAATATTATGCTCTTGTCTTAAGATTCTGTGGAAAATTTCTAATAATTGTGAGTTTTTTTGTAATTTATTTAATAAGCTTTGCAAATGTTGACGATAAATACCAGTATGTGTGCTTGCTGTTGTACAAATCTCTTCTAATGTTAATTGTTGGCAACGGATGTAATAAAGAGCCAAATTAATCAGTGCTGGATGTCCTCCTACTAACTGCATTAGTTGCTTGGCTTCATTATTTACTCTCCAATCAATGCCATATTTTTTTGCTAATTCAATTACTTGTTCATGATTAAAATCCGATAATTTTAACGGCAATCCAATGTTAAAAGGAGATTGATTAATGTCAAGAGGAATATAAATTTCAGTCGAATAAACAATTAGCATTCGCAGTTTTTGCCATACTTGTTCATGCTGTGCTTCCTCTTGCCATGAACGTAACAAAGGTAGAAATTCTCTGGCTAAATTTGGATATTCAAAAATATGGTGAACATCATCTAATACCAATAAAAAAGGTTGTTCTAAAGGTGCAAGTAAACATTCTTTCATGTAAAGGGTGCAACTGAGTTTATTGCCGATTTCTTCATCCCAATATTGTTCTGGGTGGGATTCCACTCCCAACTTACGAGAAATAGTTGCAGTGAGCCATTGCATGAATAATCGAGGCTTTTGCAAAATATCAATATCAACTTGATTGAGGTTAAGTGTTACAGTTTTATAACCTAACTTCATAGCATGAGCCAAAATCCGCAACATTAAAGAAGTTTTGCCCATCTCTCGACAACCTTGAATACGAATCACGCATCCTGGTTGTGTGATTTCTTGGTATGCTATTTCTTGTAGTGGGCGACGGGGAATGTACAATTGAGAATCTACAGCTATTGGACCACTAGGATATTTACAATAGTGTTTAAGATTATATTCATAGTGATGATTAGGCAATAATTCAAGGGTTGTATCTGGGATGATTGTAGGGGTTTCCTGAACCCGCTCTTTGAATGTAATGACATGAGAAGATTTTTCCTCACCAACAGCTATGGAAACAATTTGAGAGATTACATTATTCGCTGAAAATAAATCTATATTCCCTGTATTGTCAAAGGTATCTCCACCTATATCCTCTTCATTCTCTTCCCAGCTTTCATCCATTCCATTAATATAATCAGCATCAAAAAGGGTGTAATCGCGCTCATCCAGTCGCAAATCAAAAGCACTAAAGCATATTCGTAGAGTGCGCGGATCTATCCTAGAATTTAAAGACCATAAGCGACTCAGGGTAGCAGTGGAAACTCCAATGCGATCGCTTAGTTCTGCTTGTGTAAAACGCTTTCCTCCCCTTTCTGTTCTCTCTACATCTAAAATTGCTGCTTGAAATCTCTTCAATCCAGCAACGGTCAAAACTACTCCCCGTTTTCGCTTGAGTGAATTCTTGTATTGTTTCATACCTCAATAAATATTTACTTTTTGTATATAATTATTATCACTAGTGATTTTAATATCTTAACTGATGTAAGTGATATCTTTTCAGGACATGAATCATTAAATTAATATAAAAAACCCTCAAATACTAGTTAAGAAGACAGACGTTTCGTCAATCTGACTCTTTGGCATAGATTCTTGTAATATCTTGATGGCTAAGGGTTATGTCACGTTGTATAAGAATTTATCAATCCTATCTCGATGAAATATTTTCAGTCAATTAAAGAGGAGGGTACTTAAGTGATTTATCTGTACTTGAGGTGAATAGTGAAATATGGGACATTTACTGCTAACCACTGACAGCCACTAGTTAACTACCCATGGTAAATTAAGTGCTAATTTGATACAAAACATTTACAAAAACAACAACTACGGTATTAGTTAATACCTAAAAGCTACTTTGTCACTGAAGAAATTGTAAGTTGATAGGTAAGTGTAAATATAGCAAAATTTTTGAAATTAAATTTTCGATTTGATTTTAACTTATTGGAGCATTATGATAAAAATATACTTTTTATTCTCTAGTTTATCTGTATTATTGCTTAGTGGATTAACTCCACTAGAAGTAAAAGCTGATAGTGTTTGTGGAGAAAAAACACCGGAAGCTAAGTTTAGAACTTCAAAACACTTAGTAACCATTTGTCCTGGTGAAGCGAGTTTTCAAATGATTATCACCTATCGTGATGGTTCGGGATACATCAGAGTACCTGCAACCCGTCAAGGAAATAAGTTCTCAGGTTCTAATAATGAACACAACTACATTGTTGACCCCAGAACATTTATCATTGGTACTGACGGTAAAGAGCCAATAAGGGAGAATGTAATAAATTCTTCTGCTCAAACTGCTCGGACAACACCAAACTCTTCTATCCGCAATGATGTTGTAACTTATAGTACCTGGATGTTTTTTCAGCGAGATCGCAGTATCCAAATTCCTGTAAAACAAGGACAGGAACTGAAAGTTAACTGTGCTCGTACCACTAATATTCCTGGTAGCAGTTTCGAGTATGTAGAAGCAACTGATAATGATGGCAATAAAGCTTGGGTTGCAAAAGCGGCTTTAGCTTCTAAGTGTCAACCTTAAGTAGGGTTTGGTAGTCTATAGGTTTTTCAAAATAATGCTCTGCAATATTTTCTAGTTTGCATATGAGTATATTTGTTGTCAACAATGAATTATATAGCTTTTCCCCAACAACTGAGGTACGCCTAAATTTTTCCAGCTTTTATCAAAAATACAAGCAGATTTAAAATCCTACCTCTCCAGACTGGAAACTGCTACAAATTCCTCAATCATCCCAAACAGACTTAAAAAAATACTGTGGAGAAAAGCGTTGATAAAATTGAGTATTCTGTTTGCAGCTGGATTAATTATGATAGGGGCGATCGCACCCAAATATGGAGATTTTGCCATTGCTCAATCCGAATTTAAAAATGCTCAACAAAGTGAGCCGATTCAGGATAAACCGCGACAATATAACGATAGGCGATCGCCAGTTGCCAAAATTAATCCCAAAAAACCCATCCAAATCCGTATTGTGAATCAGTCAAAAGTTGACATATTGACTTTACTGACAGAACCAACATCCCGTGAACAAAACGTCCGTCCCCAGAAGTCCGTTACCTTTGGTAGACTCCATACTAACTATCTACCGCCACCGATTGATTTGACAGTGTATACAAATGTCCAAGAAACGAATTTAGATGCGCGAATTAAGGTCATAGGTAATGAGTTAATTGTGACTATCACAGCCAAACCAGCGACCTATGGTATGACACGAGCAGTTTATGTAGATGAACAAGGTGCCATCTATCTCTACTAATTTGTCAAAGGTACCTGGGAACAGAGCAACTCCATAATTTCAAGCAAAATGCTGTAATTCTTGATAATAAGTAGAGGAACTTAATGTTACATTTCAACAGAACCAGTCAATTGTTTCGATTCGTTAATTTTGCAGTTTGTGGGATTGTTTTAAGTTTACTTCCGATAAAAACTCAAGACTCTTTAGTTGCAGCCCAAGAAATTAAACCCATTACTACTCCTTTACTAATCTCGCAAAGAGGTTCTACACGCGAACTTCGAGCAGAGTCTGGACCTGATGATAGAGGTCGTTGGCGATTTTATAAGCCCAATGATGTCTCACCAGATGAAATGCAAGCTCAAGGTTGCACAAATGTTGGCTCCGGATCTGCTCCATGGCGTTGTCCTAGCCGGAAGATTAGGGTACAAGTCAATAATAACAATAATAATGATCGCCGTGATTATGATGACTACAGAGACTCAACACGCGAACTCAGAGCGGAGTCTGGACCTGATGACAAAGGTCGTTGGCGATTTTATAAGCCCAATGATGTCTCGCTAGATGCAATGCGATCCCAAGGTTGCGTTTTTGTTGGCTCCGGATCTGCTCCATGGCGTTGTCCTAGCCGGAGGATTAGGGTACAAGTCAATAATAACAATAATAATGATCGCCGTGATTATGACTACAGAGACTCAACACGCGAACTCAGAGCGGAGTCTGGACCTGATGACAAAGGTCGTTGGCGGTTTTATAAACCCAATGATGTCTCATGGGATGCAATGCAAGGACAAGGTTGTACTCATGTTGGAGCAAGTCCTGGTCTTCCTGCACCTTGGCGCTGTCCTCGCCGGAGGATTAGGGTACAAGTGGATAACAAACCATAATAACTAATTTGTGAAGGTCGAGTTCTCACTCTACAAAGATTTCAATGGTTTAGTCTTAGGCATCAAGTAAGAATAAACTATATTAACCTATTTTCAACGACATTCTTGTCCTAAACTATCACTAGCTAGAGAAAAATATGAAATTTGCGACAACTTTTTTCTTCACTATTCTGTCTTTATCATCAATTACTGCTATATCCTCAACAAAGACATATGCTGTGACTCCCAATACTCAGGTAATTGTTCAAGAAAGAAGAGCACCAGTTACCTACATGACTCGAAGGAATTCCAATCAAATTGCCATCCGAATTAAGGAAGGAGAGTTTAAATTTCAGGGTATTCTTAAGAGAACAAAAGGCAATATGTATATTGCCGAAGATAGACAAGTTCGTGTGATGTATGATCTGAGAACTAAGCGCGTAGTTGTAATTAATAAGAAAACTGGCACCGAGTATTATAACTATATATTTTCTATGAAAAATGAAGGAGCATTATAGTTTACTTTGCTGGTCTTATTACACATCTTTCTCTGCGGTTTATATTCTATTTGTTAGCCTATGACTAAATAGAAGATGAACGATAAGTTGCATTTACTTTCAAATTACTATTAACTATCTGCATAAAAATTATGAAACTTCAGACAACATTGATTGCCACATTTTTTTCCTTCACCTCAATTTATACTGCCTTGCCAGCAAAAGCAGACACCGTAAAGGCTCGCTGTGATGTCTACCCGAAAGGGCAAGATAGGGCATCTTTTTCAGGGCTTTGTAACTTCTCTCAACGCCAAGGTTTTGTCAGTATCCAACTAATAAAAAATGGCAAGCGCTATGAGCTTAAACCTGCGGGAAAAAAACCTGGTAACTATGTGGATCTGAATGGGAAAGCAGCCTATAGACAATCAGGCTTAGGCAAAAAAGGTCAAATTTATCGACTTGCAAACGAGTCCATTTTTGTTTATTGGGATACTGCTCCTTATAAATAGGGTTTGCTGAATAGTCATAGGGGAAGTAGAAAATCGTTTTAAAGAACAACAACTATAACTTTTTAGTGATAGAACAAGTACCCACAATTTTGTAGGAAATCAGTTACTTTATAAATACCCTCTTAGATTCCAGGTACTGCAATACTCCACAAGTAAGTAGAACGGCTTAAATAATTCACGCTATGTCATTGCGAATGAAACGAAGTGGAATGAAGCAATCGCAACGGTTTTGACGATTTTACAATCTGTTACATAGTTAGGTTTATTCTCACCGACTTACTTACATATGTGGAAACTGTCAATACAATAAATAGTTAGCCTACCGTTAGTTTGCAATATGTGACAGTTTTTTTTAAAGCAGGCGCACGTCAGCTGCTATTCTTCATGTGAAGATTAAACTTTTCTATGGTTGTTTCTAGAGGTAGGTTGATTCTGGAGTATTTATTTGATGAAGAGTGTGTGTTTAGGGCTTCGCTACGGAATCATTTTGAGAATACTAAGTATATTCAATTGAGTTCATTGGACAAGCAGGCGTTGTCCAAAGCCAGCCGTCTAATGCTAGCTAGAATCCAGTGATCTCCAGCATCTTATGAAGAATTACTTTTTGAATCCCGATCAAAGAAAATCCCTCATGAACAGACGGCTAACTCAGTTTTGCCAATCCACCCTCCTCACCGTTGCTGTTTCTGCTACAAGCAGTTGTGTTGTCAATCAAGTGACTCCCGATCGTGCCAAGTTTGGTGCAGCATGGGAAACCGTTGACTGCAAAACCTTTGACATGCCTGATTCCGTTGCTGCAAAGTCGGATTGTGGTTACGTCACCGTTCCCGAACAGCACGGACAACCCCAGGGGCGCACCATCCAACTTGCTGTCGTGCGAACCCGTAGCACCAGCAAAGCCCCTGCTGCCGATCCTCTGTTTGTCGAACAGGGTGGGCCTGGTGACTCAACCATCGGCATTATTGCTGATTGGGCTTTGCCGACGTTTCCCGAACTACAAGCTTTGTTAAAGAGCCGTGATTTGATCTTCGTAGAGGAGCGGGGGACACGGTATTCCAAGCCTTTCCTGTCCTGCCCAGAGCTTGATGCTCACAATATTGCTGTGGCTAAAGGGGAGAAAGCATACACCGATCCAGGTTGGTTCAAGGCATGTAACGATCGCTTCAAGGCTCAAGGGATTAACCCCAACGCCTTCAATACCCGCGAAAATGCTGCTGATGTTTACTTTGTGGCACAGACGTTAGGCTACAAGCAATTTAACTACTATGGCGTTTCCTACGGCACGCTGCTGGGGCAGTATGTCATCTCTCAAGCGGACAAGCACAAGGCGAAACTCCGCAGCGTGATCCTGGATGGCGTGGTCAGACCGGATATTGATTTTAATCTGGCATCGGGTCACACAATTAGCTATGCCCTGCGAAATCTGTTTCACGCCTGCGCCAAAAATCAACAATGCAACTCAGCCTATCCCAATCTGGAACAGAAATTTCTGGCGATTGTTGATCAACTCAACAAGAAACCCATTCCCCTGACCCTGACCATTCCCTCCAGCAAAAAAACATTCGTTACCCAACTCGATGGCAATGCCTTTATCACTGGCATCGAAACTTATTTAGCCCGACCCTATTCTGGTAACACAGCCCGTGGCACTTCTATACCCAAGTTCATCCAGGCAGCGAGCAAGGGCAACTTTGGTTGGATTGCAGAAAAACTTTCAGAGAATCTGGAAAGTAGTAATGACAGCGCCAAAGGAATGTATCACACCGTCCTCTGTGCCCGGGCGAAATCGGTGCAAGTCAAGCCCGACCAGGTGCTGCCGCCGCCCTATCCGCAACTCATCCCCTTGGGCATCCGCGAAGCCGAAGCTGTGACGAAGGTCTGTGACGTTCTCCAGTCCGAGCTGAAACCGCCTTTTGTCTACGAAAATCCGGAGATTCCCACCCTGGTGTTGAACGGCACTTACGACCCAGTCACGCCCCAGCCCTACGGAGAAGCCGTGGCCAGGAACTTAAAAACCGCCTATGTTTACACCTTTCCCGGTGTCGGGCATGGGGCATTATTTGCGCCGCGGGGTATGCCTGCGGAAGCCTGTGTGACTCAAATTGCCGCCGACTTTCTGGGTAACCCGCAACAAACGCCCGATAGCCGCTGTCTCACCCAAATCAAGCCTGCGTTTGTCGTTGAGTGAATGAATTGGGTATCCTTAAGATTTTCTTTACGAATCAGCTCTTAATAACTAGACTTGTTCTTAAATTTGTAAGCATTTAGTGACAAAGCTTTGAGCAAAGTCGATTACACTCCCAGGGAATCGTTATGCGATCGCGTTTATTTCCAGCGAGATTTGCAGTAGTTGTCAATTTCTTCGTCGTTGATTAATTTGCTGGTTAAATTTCCACTGCGTACAAATAAACAGCGTTGCTTTTTCTCTCCTTTGGTTTTGATTTCCACAAATACGGGACGAGGTGAGGGTTTGACGGTGATGCGACATACATCTTTGCGTTCGACTTCATGGAAGGTGACATCAATTAATGTTGCTAAATCTTTTCCTAGTTTCGGTAGGAGTAAATCGTTGATGAGGAATAGTTGATATGCATCCCGTTTATTGGGTTTGCTGAAGGTTTGATAGTCTACATCGAGTCCGATAATTTGTTTGTCGTCGGTAACTCCAATGAGTAATGTTCCACCTTGTTCGGTATTCAGGAAGGATGCGACGGTTTTGAGGATGACTTGCTCCATATCGGGGTTTTTTTGGTTTTTATCCACATCCCAGCGAGCGGTTGATTTGAATTCTAAGGTGGAGCTTTCGTCTTGGGTGGTGATTAGTTCGATGATGTCTGCGTCTCCCGTCATGGGTGCAAATTCTCGGTATGCAGCAAGTGCGTCTTGCTTGACTTGTTCGGGGACGATGGGGAAGGTGGTGAGGATATATGCAAATTCATCTTCGGTTAAACCGTAGAGATGAGCGATGATTCCGTCGAGTTCTGCGCGGAGTTTTGCACGTTCGGTTTCGTCGGTAACTCCGTTGGTGTGGGATTCGAGTCCGACAGATGCAGCGAGTTCGTCGAATTCTGGGGTGGTACAGATGAGTTTAGCAGCGCGATCGCATATTTCGCTGAAGTATTTGTCTCCTTCTGTTAGTCGCGGAATTGGCATTTGATATATATAAAATATGGTTAAATTTTGACTAACTCTCTGCCTAATGCCAAAATCAAAAATAAAAGAATTTAAACAAGCTGTAACAAATAATATTTCAGATGAATTAATTAGTAAGTTTCCATCATTACCTTTCTCATGAATAACACTGGCATTCATAGAATGACCAAAAAACGCATTTGGAGGTAACACAGATGCTATTAAAGACCTTTCATTTGTACTTGCAGCAACGGAACGATAAGCCAAACGATAATATTGATAATCTAGCTTCTGACCTTCATCTTTCCCATTTCTTCCTAATACAGCTTTCCTACCTTCTTTTTCATCTACCCAATATTTAGGTTCAGCGAATTTATGGGTAAATTGATGAATCATTTTCCCTTCATAAAGAGGTAATCTTCCTTGAAACTTTGACTTAAATAAATCTTTATCATCAGTCATGTGAAATTCACGACTTAAACAAAGGTTCCATTTGTCTTCTAACTTTTCTCCCAATAATGGAAACTTAGTCATTTTTTCCGAAATATGAAAGTCTATTTCATTTTTAAATTCTACTATTGAAAGCGAATCTGGTGATAAACGACGCACAATTTCAAGGTTTATTGAAATACTTTCATTGCTCGGAAACCGTTGTAATTCCTGAACATCATGACGCATAAAAGCAGCAGGAAATTTTTCAGTAATACCGCCTTTCTCAAAAGTCAATATAATAAATTTAGAGCGACTATCAACTCCCTCAAAAATATGTTTCCGATTCTCAAAACAGAATAATCCACTAATTTGAGTACTAGTAAACAACATTTCGCGCAGTTGTTTTGCTCCTAAGTCATTATAGAGGCTACTAGGAATCACAATTCCACATTCTCCACCAGTTTTTAATAAATTAAAGCATTGTTCCAAAAATAATTTATAAAGGTTGATATCTGTCGTTTTAGACTTCTTGCCATTAACTATAGAAATTTGATTTTGATATTGGCTTGATGAGCGATAAAAAAGATTGACATGAGGAAATGAACTTTTATAATCTAGCCATGCATTGGCTATTTCTCTATCTTGTAATAAGTCTTCTTTTGTATCTTCAAAGGTATGTATATCCATTTTTTTCTTCGTTACCAATTCACTATATCTTGCGAAGAACTCTTTTCCATTTGGCTTAAAAGCTTCCCAAGGTGGATTGGTAATAATAGCGTCAAAACCACCCCTTCCCAGAATCTTGTCGAAATGATAACCCCAATGAAAAGGCTTCAAAGCAGCAATATCATCAAGAGTTAAATCACGTTTGACTGCTTTACCAGTTAACTGAACTTGTTCATACTTAATTTTCAGCTTCTGACTAAATTCCTCTAATAACAAAACATTTAATTTCTCTTGCGATTTCTTATTCAAATTATCAATCGAAGCACGCAAGTTTAATAATCTTTGGTCTTGATGGGTTCCTTCATCTAAACTCATAAATTGTTGTTTACCATGAATAAAAGCATGTTCCTTATACATGGCAATGGACTTATTCTTTTCTTCTAATATCCCTTGATATGTATGATAGGAACTAGATTGAAATAGACTTAATTGTAAATCAGGATTGTCTTGCTTGTATCCCCGTGCTTTTGCTTTCTTGGTTAATTTAACTTTGTCAAAATTATCTGCATTAACTCCTATCAACCCAATCAAGGAATTACCAGCCATAATATTAAAATCAATATTAGGTAGTGGTTCCAATTCATCCACATCATGAGCAGAAGCAACCAAAGCAAGGAAAAGACGTAACTTAGCGATTTCCGTCGCTTCCTCCATAATATCCACACCATAGAGATTGTCGGTTACAATCCGCTTTTTAATATAGTAAGCGATGGATTTGTGAACATTTTCCAACTCTTGCAACTCATCTCTGGTTCTTGCATCCCCAATTAACTTAATCGAACCAATCGCAGCACCATAAACTTGAATCAAGGTTTTCATCGCTGCAATCAAAAATGCTCCTGAACCACAAGCAGGATCGAGAATTGATAGTTTTGGTAAAATCTCTGTGAATAATAAACGATAAATACTTTGTTCTTTACTTAAAAGCAGTTGGTTAATATCTTCAAATTGATTGAACTTATCCGAGATAGTTTCATTCACCCGGTCTACAATTAATTTATGAATTGTGCGATCGCATAAATATTCCGTAATTTGCGGACGAGTATAGTAAGCACCAAAGGCTTTTTGGTTAATATATTTCTCGAAAATATACCCCAAAACATCCGGATTTATCTCGTCGTCTTTTCCTTCCGGTGTATCATCCAAATTCCAAGTATAACGCGCAAATAATTCTAAAACCTGTTCAAAAGCTTCGTCAGCAATAGTAATATTATATTCCTGCTCAATCCGATGTCTTAAAAACAAACCACCATTCAGATATTTAACATTCCCCACCAATGGTTTAACAGATTCATCTCTATCATGCTCCGGTTTTGCAAAAGTCTCAAAAAACAACACCTGGAGAAATTCACCATAAAATAAATTTTCTCCCCGTTGCTGACTTTCCTTGAGCTTATTTTGTAAATATTCCAAATCTCCATTTGGTTTATTAGGTGATTTATCGATAAATCCCTTACGCTGGAGAAAATAAACAAACATCAAGCGATTGAGAATAATCGAAGTATACCAACGTCTATCACTTTCATGATTAATCCCTTTCACATAACCCAAAAATCGCTTGTGTTCTTCCTGAAAATCCTTATAAAATTGCTTCGTGACTCGTTCAACATCAAAAGCTTTTTGCAACCTTTGAGCAATTTGAACTACCGATAAACTATCATCCTCATATTCAGTAATATCAATTACTAAAGATGCTAACTTACTTAAAAATAAATCTCCCGGTTGACCTTTTACATATACATGGTCACGAATAAAGGTTTTATTCCCATCCCGCTTTACCCAATACCATAAACTCCGAGTCCGGGTTTCATCGATAAAAATCAGCAGATTTTCCGCTTTTAATTTCGCAATTTCCTGATGAATTGCAGCACGAATTTTCACTCCAGGAATAATCCCATCTGTTCCTATGACTTCAAATACAGCAACACCCGACACCTCAGCAATACATTTATACTCGTAAGTTTTCTCCTCAACTTCCAACGGAATAGATTTTCTACGTGTCGATTGTGACCAACCTAACTCCTCGATAAATAAATCCTCGAATTTAAAATCACGTAATAAATCCCGCGTGCGTTGGAAGTTGAGTGCCATAATATACTACCCTGTTGAAATAATAGAATTTTCTCTAGAATTGACGAACATAAAAAATCTGCCCATAGACCGCAGTCATGGAGCAATAGCCCTGTTCAATTCAGGGTTGTAATAGTAAATACGCAATGATACTGTTACTTTGATAGCTTTAAAAACACCAAAGAAGTTCAGCGTAAATACGTAGATATATTCATTATGTCTAAGGCTATGTACTGTCAGTGGTAGTATGTATCAGGTTAAAATTTGACTAGATAAAAATATTTTTCTGATTTGATTTCAGCATAGAATACTCAAAAGCCCTCAAAGTCCTATCCAGCAAAGACTTAGAGGGCTTAGTGTAATTACTTAAGTAAATCTACGCTTTGTAAAAAACAACTCACGTATTTTCAAAATAAAAATAAAATTAATACAAAGAATTCTTTATAGTAGAAGTATTTAAGATTATGAACTTTCTCCAGCTTCTTTAATGGCAAAATCAATCACAGTTTGACTTAAGTAAGTCGGTGAGAATAAACCTAACTATGTAACAGATGGTAAAATCGGCATAACCCTTGGGATTGCTTCATTTCACTTCGTTTCATTCGCAATGACATAGCGTGAATTATTTAAACCGTTCTACTTAAACGAATATTGTGATTGAGCATTTTCTGGATAGCTGTTTTAATAGACAGAGGATAACCTTCACGTTTAGCACGTAATAAAATTCCAATTGAACCTGTCACCGCAAGACCACTTAATCTAGCGATTCTTCGTCCCACAGCTTCATCAATACAAACAGTTGAAATCTTCTTATCTAGCGCTAGTTGAATAACTGATGCTTCTCCTAAATCTAAAGAGTTAAATAGCAGAGGAGAAATAGTTAAAGGAGAACTTTGTTTTTGTAGCCATGATGCTGATTGAAATTCAGTGATGGCAAAGCCTGTAGTGCCACCAATTAGTATCTCTTGGTACACTTCAAAAGGAACAAGAACATCTGTATAAAGAGACTCTAAAATCTTTAAATCACCCATAGCAGCGACAAGGGCAATTAAGGGAGAAGTATTAATAATAATTTGATTGGTACTAGGCATTTTCTAGGTCTGATAATAATTCTTCTTCACTAAGATCAATTAAGGGAACCCCATACTCGCTTAGTTTGAGGATAAAGGTGACTCGATCTACTCCTAATAATGCGGCACACATACCAGAGGAAAGACGCTTCATTTCATAAAGTTTAACAGCCATTGCCCATTTTGATTCTTGCTCAAATTCTTCTCTGGTTTTGCCAACAGCATCAGGTAATGTTTCGGGGTAGTTAATCGTTAGTTGTAAGGACATAGTTATTCTTTTTTCTATTTGGAACACTCTAATTATAGCAAATGAGAGAAAGAAGGATGTAGCGTAACTGAGGAAGTTAGGTTTTACTAAACTTCAAATAAACCTAAAGAACAAATAATTTGAGGCTCTCTTTTTTCAATTTCCTCACTCACAATACATAAGCGATCGTCCGTCCGCAAAGCAACAACTAACTCAGCTAATTGTTGATTACTAATCCCACTACGTAATTGTCTATTTAAAGTATCAAGAGCAGATTGTCGTAAGGGATAGCGATAAATATCATCAATGGCTTTTAGCAATTCATCGGTGATAAATAAAGTCCCCTTCATTTCCTGTACATAACTCTTCAAACGCTCATAGCTACGAAATCTTGCGCCTGATGGTCTACCCAATTGTCCACCCATATTTTTCTCTTCTTCTGCAAGTAATTCTGCACCTTTTTTGACTAATTCATGATGATGTTTATTTTTGGCGATCGCGGGTGTTGATTCATCACAAGTTGCCATTTTTAAAATCGCTAATTGGGATTGACTAACACTATTACCATCGCGATCAATATAAATTAAAGAATCATTTCCTTCGGTAGTTTTCATATACATTAAAACTCCCTCAGGTTGCACGGGTTGCGGAGAATGGCGACGAGTTGAATAAACTACATTCGACATTTCTTCGATAGTTTTTTTCAAACCTGGATTATCATCGGTGGCTTTTTTCCAAATTTGAAATGCTTCCGATGTCAAATCAACTTCCGTATCTTCTTCTCCATCTAAAATACCCGATTTCTCGTTATACAAATCCAGAATTACTTGTGCATCATCATCTTCAAAAAATGCTTCATCAGTTCCCACCACTTCGGCATTTTCTTGTAATCTTTGTTTCAGTCTTCCCCGCAAATTAATAATTCGTTCCACTCCATCAGCAGGAAGAAAGGAATAACAGAAAATTTTCTCTGCATTTTGCCCAATTCTATCTACCCTTCCCGCTCTTTGAATCAAGCGAATAATTGCCCAAGGTAAATCCCAATTAATAATGATTGCACAATCTTGTAAATTATGACCTTCACTTAAAATATCTGTTGCTACTAAAATCCGTAATTCTTGATTTTTGAAAACCTGGTTTTGTTTACCATTGCTAACAGGGCTAAATCTTGCCGTCAATTCTGTCGGATTTGGAGATGCACCCGTCACCCCAGCAATATTGGTAATCTGATTTGCTTGAAGATTCTCCGTTATATAACGAACTGAATCAGCAAACTGGGTAAAAATTAAGATTTTTTCTTGAGGATGAGTTCTCGTGAGTATTTCTACTAATTTATTAATTTTTTCATCTTGCTTTGGTTGCCATTCCCCAATACTTTGCAAGACGTTAATTAATGCTTTTACATCTGCAAGTAAATCTTTCTTCAACTTTTTAATATCGAATAAATCTGTACGTAACCACTTAAATCTTTGTTGATATCGTGTTTGATATTCTTGATAGATAGATTCTGCTAAAGTGCGAAAATGTTTTTCGGTCGCATTTTCATTGTTAATATCCTCTTCTAATAAATTATTCTCATTATCGTCATCAGTTTCCACATCCAATAAACTTGCCATCAAGGAATCAGTATCTTCATCATTATTACGTGTATCTAATAACTCAGCATCCTGTGTACCGATGGGGATATCGAGTTCTTTTTCTAAGGCATATAGATAAATAAAATTTCGCAAAATATGACGTTCGAGGGATTGAATAAAGGCAAAACCACTACTTTCTAAACGTTTAAATAAATTGGTACGAGAAAATCCCATTAATCTACGTCCACCACGAAATAAGCCATTAAGTTGTCTTTGCTCTTTGTCTGTGGGTGCTTGCTTTGGCTTCTTTGCTACATAATTCCCTAATCCATAACGGGGCAGATTCAACTGATTAATAACTTCTACTACAGCTGCCGAATAGAGGTAAGAATATGAGTCATTAGCAGTATCTAAATTAAACTTAATTGTGCGTGGTAAACGTTCGGGAAAATAAGAACGACTTTTATTAGTAAATTCCAAATATTTACGTCCAATTTCATCAGTTTGGGCATAATTATCTTTAATAAACGAGCGAGTCCTTCTAACCATATATCGCTTCATCAATTCTCGCCAATCATCTGCATATTCACTTTTTTCAAAAGCAGCCAAAGACTTAACCGAACATTGATGCTTACGAATAAATTCTAATTCTCCTAATGTCCCACCACCCAATTGATTAATTAAAACTTCCGGACGAAATCCTAAATCTTCATCTTCGGGCACAAATAATCTTAATTGGGCAGAAAGGTCAAGATAGGTTTTATTATAAGGTGTTGCCGAAAGTAAAATACACTTGCTTTCATTAGCTGTAATATATTCCGCGATCGCACGATATCTTTTACCTTCACGATTGCGTAAATTGTGGCTTTCATCTATGAGTACAATCCGATAGCGACGTAATTCTGGTAACGTACTTTGAACTTTACTAATTGGCAAAACCTTGGCATAAAGTCGATAATTATCAACATATTCTTGCCACATAGAAGTCAGATTTTTCGGACAAATAATTAGGGTTTCGAGTAAACAATCTTCTTGTAATATTTTCGCGAGAGCCGTTCCCACCAAAGTCTTTCCCAATCCCACCACATCCCCAACAATAACACCACCCCGTCGAGTCACATGACGCGCAGCTAACTGTACTGCCGCTTTTTGAAAATCAAACAAATTATTAAACTCACGGGGAATTCGGAACTCGGAAATACCCGCGATCGCTTCATGGGATAAATGATAAGCAATCTTCAAATAAATATGGTAAGGCGGAATTAATTCTTCCCTTGCCCAACTATTATCAATTATCTCTGCAAGCTCTTGAGAAATATCAATGCAACCATAATCCTTCCACCTGTCATCAAACCATTTTTGCAACTTATTTGTAGCATCATGATCTAAAATATCAACATTTAATTCCCCTTGCTTTCTTAGTCCTGCCAAAGTCAAATTACTACTACCTAAAAACCCAACTATGGGACTATTGGGGTCATGGCGATGAACGAGGTATAACTTAGCGTGGAGAGGATGAGCTAAAAATAATTTAATAACTAATTTCTGCGTTTTTAATTGACGACTTAAGCGACGTAAACCCACTTCATCATCATTTGTTGGCGCGCCAATGGTAAGCTGTTGGCGAAACTCCTCTGCCACCTTTTTTTTTAAACGAATAATAGTGCTATTATCGAGCCTGCCGAGAGTCGCACCAAGGGTAAAAGCCGTATGTACCTCATCCCTAGGTAAACCCTGCATTCCCACCAACAAGCGGCAACAAGAGACTTCCCCACCTACATACTGTTCAATTAAATCATCAAGCTTGCACCAACCTCTAAGGTTAAAATAACCCACGCAGAAATCAGCCCGGTAAGATAATTTGAGGGTATCGCGTAAAATCGGGAGCAGTTGTAAATCTATATTGTCAAAGATGCGTGGCATAGTTTTGTCGTGAGTCGGCAGTTTCGTCCCGGCGAATATTGCTCTACGAGTATACGCTTTTAGAATTGAGAATCTAGGGTTGCAATTATTTTTGATACAAGACTTTAATCTAGCACTGACTTTAAATAGGCTTGTAACCATGAACGCTGATTCGGGGCAATTTCTACTCTTTGAGAGGCTGAGTCGCAAGCGACACGCTACGCGATCGCCAACGACAACCTGCTTTGCGTCTAGGTATGTGTTTCTGATACGTTTTGATATTTTCGGGTTGGGAAAGATTGGAATTCCAGACAAAAACTGGTATTTCTTGAAACGGTTTGGTTGAAAGTAACTATCAGAGTTGATATTTGATGTAATGAATTGAAGTGTTGTTATATTGCTTGTCTCCAAATGTTTTTTTTGCAAATGAACCAACACTTGGGAAGCGAACTGACTAGTCAGCGCAAGAGCTATCGCATAAGCAAGCAAAGGAGGAACGCTATTCCCAATAGCCTTATGAGCAGCCAACTTACTCGAACCAAAATTGAACCAATCAGGAAAACTATGTAATCTCGCGGCTTCACGAACTGTTATCACCCGCGCATGTTCATAGTGAATTGGTCGCGCTGCGGTTCGATTCCCACTCCCAGCGCGTAACGTAGGGGAAAATCCATCGGCAGACAAACGATAAGCCCAAGTTGTCGGCTCTTTCTCCCCAGGCTTTGTATCGGTGTATTTCTGCTGGGTTCCAGTCGTGTGGGCTGTTGCTTTGCATCCGGTAATGAGATTGGGAGATGTTGAATTGCAAGGGTGGTCACTGAGCCTTGTCGAAGTGAAGATTTTGTCCAAATATTCTGCATATTTGCCCTTTTCGCCCAACTCCCAGGTGTCGGTTTGAGAATTGATAGGAATGTGACTTAGGTCAGAAATTGCATCCCCGACTGTAAATTTTTTATCACTCTCCAATGGTGGTATAACTTCGCCAAACTTTGAGCCAACCCAAATAGCTCGTTGTCGTTTTTGAGGCACACCGTAATCTGATGCTGTGAGCAACCATTTGGATAAGATGTAGTGTTCTTCGATGAGAGCGTTACCCTTGGTCAGCGCAGCTATCGCATTCCCAGTAATCCCGGCAAACTTCTTCTGTCCGAATTTTTTGCAGTTTTTCTACCGTACTTAGTAAGGTTTTAAGTGAGCTTAAAATCTCATCAATATCTTGGGAATCCTTTACGGAATCAGAATCATCTTGCAGTACGACTACTTCTTGAGCATCTGCAACAGATGGTAATTTATCTTTATGCGTTTCATTTTTTGTTCCGTTTGTTTGTGCCATAAACCCTGAATCCAAAAATTTATCTTAGTCTATCGTTTTATCGCTTACCTAAAGCAACTAAAATGTGTTCTGAGCATATCAGTGTGTCTCAATTGCCACATTGTTAATATATTCTTATCTACATCGTTTCGGTAATTTGGGTGTGAAAATAGTTTTTATTTATGGAAATAATCCTAATTTAGGCTTGCCGATTTTTTGCAGTTTCCTAAATTCCGGAGTTACTATCCCTACGGGTGAAGTATATGTATATATAGATTGATTTTCATGGCGATGTAAGTAAGCGTTCGTCACAACATAGCAAGTATTAAACGTTTGTAAATTAGCTCTTATGCGGGAATTACCAAAAATTTGTATTTAATAAATGGTAAGGTTCATAGGCACTAATAGCAACTAATTTTTGCTATTTATACAAAGCTCCAATTCATCTAATGGAACGGGATGAGCATAAAAATCCAACCTCGCGTACTCTCCTTCAATTGCGCTCACCACAAATGGTTCAAGGGGCGACAATCGCCTCTAAACCCCGCCAGATAAAGGTTTAGGAGGCACATAACCCTTGAAAAATTGCGTGCTTATTGAGAATGAACTGTACAGTTACTAAGCGGCTACCTGTAGGGTACAGTTTAATGGTAAAAAAGAACGGTCTCGTAATTTGATTAAGACCGTCACAATAATGCTGGCATCATTCTACCAAAACTTCTTAGAGAAATACCTAAATAAGGCGCAATTAATCACCCTGAAGATGTTGGTGTGGTTATTACAAAATCAGAAACAAGTAAAGATAGAAAGATTGGCAGCAACCTTACCTTTACCAATACAACAAAACAGTCGTAGACGGCATATACAAAGATTTTTAACACTAAATGCCTTGAGTGTAGTCTTATTGTGGTTTCCAATTATTGAAGCAATAATTAACCAACATTTTAAAATAGGGTCACAATTAACCATTGCGATGGATAGAACACAGTGGAAAGAAAATAATGTGTTGATGGTGAGCGTGATTTATCAAAAAAGAGCTTGGCCAATATATTGGTGTTTATTAGGGAAAGATGGTTGCAGTAACCTAGAAGAACAGCAAAAAGTATTACGCCCAGTAATTCGGTTATTAAAAAAATACAAACTAGTAATTATTGGGGATAGAGAATTTCACAGTGTAGAACTGGCACAATGGCTCCACAAGCAGAACCTGAGTTTTGTATTCCGTCAAAAAAAGGATACTACTTTTCGGAAGAAAAGACAGAAATTTCAGCCTTTAAGTAGCATTGAGATTTATCCTGGTATTCGCTCCTTTTATACCGATGTTAAAGTTACTCAAAAACAAGGTTTTGGTTGGTTCAATTTAGCTGTTTATTGGAAAAGAAAGTACAGAGGTAAACAAGACAAAGAAGCTTGGTATTTATTAACTAATTTGCCTGACTTAAACACTGCTCTCAAAATATATTCTCAACGTTTTGGGATTGAAGCTATGTTCAAAGATTGTAAAACAGGCGGTTACAATTTAGAAACTTCTCAAGCTAACCCTGATAGACTTGTACGCTTAATTCTCTTGATTGCTTTAGCAATGACCAGTGCTTGGTTACATGGACAAAGAACTAAATTTCAAAAACTTGATTCTTATATTTGTCGCCAAGAAGAAAACAATAGAAATGAGAAGCGTCACAGTAATTTCTGGATAGGTTTATATGGTTTCAATTGGATAGTTGCTTGGTATGGGTGTCAAGCATGGGTCGAGGAACTGGTCGGTTTCAGTCGCAATAAGCAAGCATATTATCAGCGAGGCTTAAGGGCTATGAAGCTTATACAGCAAGCACTTTAGGGGGCTTGTCGCCCCTTGAACACAAATGGTTGCCAACTGCTCAAATGAGGATGGCAATTCGTCCATATCACCTTATCTCCCACCTGGGGCATATTTTTCAGCCTTTGTTCTTGCTGTTGTTTCAGTTGATAAATGCGTTCCTTATCTTGAGGATTCAGCATCTCCCAAGTGGCAATTTTGACCTCATTACTACAGTTTTCCGTACTGCGAACTACTTCTTCCCAATTATCAGCTTGTCGTAGCAAAGAAATGACTACATCAATATTTACTGTTTCTTTTTCATCAATTACATGTTGTTGATGTTCCACAATACAAGCTATAGCTTCTTTTTCATCTGTATTGGGAAGTTGGGGATGATTTAACTCAGTAATATCTGTATATGTCTCTGTATTGATGTCATCAGAATATGCATTTGGTGAATCTGCATCACCAGAATCAGCATTATCAGATTGTGTTGAGGAAGCATCTGTAACCATTATCAAACGTCCCTCTTTAAAGGCTTGTCGCAATGAAATAGCTTCCGCTACAATTTGCTGTGGTAATAACCCCTCCTCGTCTATCATCCGTTGTAAAGTTACTCCAGTACGTTCATCTTCTTCATGGATGGGGGGTATTTGGCAATATCTACCACCATTTTTTGTTCTACGCCAAATACTCAGTTTTTCAGGTTTGGGCTGTTGAAGCTCTCGACGCTGTTGTTTGATTAATTCTCTGACATCCTCTTGGGTGATTTGTGGTAATTCGGATAATTTTTCGATTACATCTTGGTATTTTTTATTGTTCTTTGCTAATCGAAAGATTGTATCTGGCTCAATATTTGTTAAATCTTGGAGAGAAAACTTGTCAAAGGTAGTTGCAACTTTGAGATATGTTTTTTCTTCTCCTTGCCAACCCTGTTCTTGAAGTAATTGTTTGTATTCTTTCCTGGATAATCTTTGTTTGCAAGTAGCTAGTTCAAAAGCGTGTTCTAAGATTGTGGAAGTAGCTTGGTTTAAAGATTGGAAATAAAAACCTATATCTCCCGTTACAAGATATTCTGACAATTCAGTTTGGGCTATTTTATCAACTGTTGTTTGGTATGACATGATAATATTTACCCCATTTTTGTGTGTTTATATGAAAGTAATTACGTAGCTTGCTTTCGCGTAGCGGAATTACGAATTACGCTAACAAAGCTCCTCCGCAGGAGGCATTACGAATTACGTTAGCGTTAGCTCTCCCGCAGGGAGCATTACGAATTACGAACTACGAATTACGTTAGCGTTCGCGTAGCGTGTCGCTCTGCGACTCAGCTCCTCCGCAGGAGGCATTACGAATTATTGAATGGCATATCTATGGGTTGTCTCCCCTCTTTAATCCAGTTATTGTGTTGCATTGCTGCTAAAGCTTTGACTCTAGAAGAAGGGTTACGTTTGGTTGATTTACCTTGACAAGCATAAGCAGCCATTGTCCTAGCTGTTACCTTGAGATATTCGGAAGCTTTCTCATAACTCAAACCCCATATTTGACAGAAAATTAATGGGTCTAGCTCTTCAAAGAAATATTCATTCTGATTCATGATTTCAGATGTACTTTCTACTTAAAATTTAAGAACAATGTATTTATGATTAGCTGTGAGAAAATGATGATTTATTAATATTTCAAGCCTGTTATATTTAAGTTTTTAAGTGCTGAAAATTGCAGAAAAATTGCCATAAAGACTCTAATATATACGAATTAGAGCTTTCATCTCTGCGTCATATAAACTGTAAGATACAACATTCTATTCTCCTGAAATATCAGCAAATATAAATGGTTGTGAGAAATGTTGGATTTGTGAAATAGCTAACAGAACCGTTTTGGCAAATGTGGTTTATATCCCAGTTCTAATAATGTCAATTTCATCAGCACTTACAACAATCTCTAGCTTCAGATTATTGCCCTTAAATTCTTTGCTTATTAAGCTTAACTCAGATAAATATCCGGTTAATTTTTTTGCTGTACAGGAATAATTTTATCTTGAGCAATATCGTAGCGATACCAATAATAATATTCGCCGTCCATTTCTCCTTGATGTACATACAAATATCATCACTGTGAACTATTACCATCCAAGGTTGGGTAATGAAATCGTTATGTTCATATGTGATGTAAGCGATTAGTTTATCATCAGTGTATATTTCATTGTGCCAGAAGCTCATGCGTACTACTGTTATTTCTTCTGGTGATATAACTGGAGCTTCCTCAACAAAAGGAGCGAAAAGTGCTTGCTGTGTATCAGTTTTATAAGTCATAATGAGAATCTCCTTTAATTAGGGTCAAAAGATGATGCTCCCCAGGAGCCGCCTAAAAGGCGATCGCGCAAGTTTCTCAGGCTGTAAGCGATCGCCTTTTGTTTAGGTTGATAAATCCAAATATAATATTGGTTATCCCATCTATCAACCCATTGGGATGTCAGGCATTAGTAAATCTATGTGTACACTTGTTATCCCCAGGCTTTTGTTGATAGCGTTAAACAAGAAATTAGGAAAGTGCTATGGCTGAGTCAAGATTAAATATTAGGATTTCACCGGAAAAGAAAGATGCTTTTTATCAAAAGGTCAAGCAAGATGGAAAAAACGCAACTGATGTACTCATTGACTTAATTGACCAATACCTTGGAAGCAAAGTTGAATCAGGCGAAATTTTAGAATTAAAGCAGCGAGTTGAAAAATTGGAAGAGGTGGTATTGGGGGAAATAGCCGCCTGAGGGAAGAAAATTATTCTCTCAGGCAATTATTGGAACAATTAAAAGAGATGCTTAAGGATAAACCCGTCGAACGTTAGGCGGGTTTACTGCTTTATTAATGCTTAACACTAATGTGATAACTCTGTGCTACAAGTGGGATAACAATCGAACCGATATTAAGTCGAAGCGAACCATACACTTATGCAGATGCTTGATGAAACCCTACCTAATTTATGAATAACTAACCAGCAAATAAACTTAATGCCTGCTCGCGCTGGCAGCGTCATCTTATTTTGTCATGCTTTTGGGATGATATATGGATGCGATTCAGTAAGTCGGCACAAATAAACCTAATAAGGAGCGATCGCCATGATGGTAACTGATTTGAAATTCAAGACTTCTTCTAGTAAGAATTAGGATTGGAAAAAATTAAATTAGATTTTGTAGGGTTTTGACAATTTTGTGATAAATCCGGATATCGGAGCGGAGTCTATTCCTTTTTCCTGCAATTTTTTCAAGAAATCTACCAACAATACCAGGCGATCGTTACCCCAAAACATTTCTTCCTCGACAAAAAAGGTGGGTACTCCAAATGCTCCGCGATCGAATGCTTCGCGAGTGAGGGAGGTTAATTGGTCTTTTGTATCTGGTGATGCGTGGATTTGAAGAAATTGATTTTCTGGGATACTGAGATTTTTGGCAACTGCGATCGCGACTTGTTCATCAATCTCAATTCCCTGGGCAAAAATAGCATCAAACATTGCTTGACTATATTCAACTAATAGATTGAATGAGCCAGCAGCTAAAGTCAATAAAGCTAAATCTTGGGGATGTAGGGCTGATATTTTTGGTTCGTGGAAGGGAATATGATAATAATCAGCCCAACGTTTGGCATCTTGGGAACGATAGGCTGAATTATATTGTCCAGAAATTGGATGTTGGCTAAAGGGATTTTGTTCTCGCAATCCCATTAAGTCACCGCTATAAATCGGTTTCCAAATAAATTTACAGTTTGTTTCTGCCTCGATTTTGGGAAGTTGCGATGCTGCAAGGTATGAGTATCTGCTACCCAAACCATAGTAAAAATCTACTGTTATTTGCCTTGTGATTTTTCTATTTGGAAGATGCACAAATTCATCCTTGAAATTGACCTGTGAAATTAATCCTTAAAATTAAATTTGAAAATCCCACACATTCACTACTTTCCCACAATTTTGATTTGCAGGTACGGCTTCGGACATTTTTTTGGGATAGGGTAATTTCAAGTGATTCATCAGTTCGATAAATTCCTTTCTACTACGTCCTGAAAAACGGGAATTCCATTGTTTTTCTTCACCAATCGTAGAAACAGTTCTTCCTTGGTAATCGTGACCGGGATATACTAACGTATCGTCGGGTAATTTAAACAACTTCTGAGTCACCGTATCATAGAGCGCACCAGCATCACCATTTTGGAAATCAGTACGACCACAACCACGAATGAATAGAGCATCACCAGTCAATAAATGGCTTCCATTCATCAGGTAAACCATGTGACTGTTAGTATGTCCTGGAGCTGCGATCGCCTGAATTTCTACGCTTCCCAATTTCAAAATTTCCCCATCTCGAATGTAGCGATTTGCACCGATTGCTTGGGAATTTTCTGGCAAAATCGCCGCACATCCTGTAATTTCTCGCAGTGCATCCGTTCCGGTAATATGGTCGGCATGGATATGTGTTTCTAAACAATAACGCAAGGTCAATCCTAACTCCCGTAGGATTTGCAAATCCCGTTCAACTTGTTCGAGAACTGGATCGACAAGCAGTGCGGTATGGGTTTCCCCATCGATAATGAGATAGGTGTAAGTACAAGATTCGCGATCGAATAATTGTCGAAATATCATCTTCGATGGATTTGATTCCGATGTTAATTTTTCCTTAAACCAAATTTCCTCAATCGCAGCGTAGAACTTATTGCTGGAGGAGGTGAGTATCTCTTTGGCTAAATTTGCCGCTTGAACTCGAATTTCTGGAACCGCAGTAGTTTCCCACAAATCACCTTTCCGTGGTGTCCCTAAAGTATATAGTTGGTCGGAGACTTTTCCATCAGCATCGATTAAGGCTCCATTGGTAGCAGTATCAATTCCCATAGATAAGGTATTGGTACGAATCAATCGTTGCTCTTGCAAACTCGCGAGTAAGGGATGTTGGAGTCTGCGAAAGTTAGTATTTGCTCCCGTACAGTTAATGATTTTATCGACAGACAAAACTAAATTTTCACCTGTTTTGCGCTGACGAATTGTCACATTCACACCATTTTCTACTTCCTGACAACTTGCAATTCTGCCACCGTAATAATTCAATTGACCCGCTTCTGCCACCGTATCTAAAATATCAGCTATTTCCGGTGCAATCCGATGACGGTGAACTTCCCAATAGGCTTTGACATGACGGAGAAATCGATTCTTCTCTGGGGATGGGAGCGATCGCCACAGTGATTGAGTTACCGGACGTATTGCATCGATGACACTACGCCAATTTTGCCCCTGCTCAGTGGCGATTTGAATTTCTTGACGCACCAAACGGAGTAATTTTCTGGCGGTTTTCGGAGCTGTTTCCAGGTTAATAAATGCCGGATAAATACTCGATTTTCCTTGTATTTTTTCGTGACGTATCGGTGTCAATCCATGACGGGAAACAGCATGAATTTTCCCAGAGAACCCTTGCCGTTGTAGCGCGACAAAAATATCCACCATCGTCAATCCTGTTCCCACTAACAAAATCGAATCATCGGATTTTATTTGGGCGATCGCATCTTGCGACCATGCATCGGTAATATAGCGATCGCGATTTGGCAAACTAGCAAGAGGTTGGGGTAATGATGCGGAAAAATTTCCCAGTGCTAACACGACTTTTTGAGCAGAAAAACATTCACCTCCACTCAAATATATGGTTGTATTTTCACTCGCAGATTCAATGCCGATCGCCTCATCAACTATTTTCTCAAATCGTACATAAGCAGGCTTACTTTCCTCTGCTTCTTTCAATATTGCTTGCACATAATCCCCATAAATTCGACGGGAAACAAACGTAGATGCTGTTACTTCTTCGTACCCATTTTTATGCAGCCAATTTAAAAAATGACTCGGTTCATCGGGAAATGCACTCATTTTACCAGCCGGAACATTGAGCAAATGGGATTCTATTTGTGTACCGTAGGCAACCCCCCGACCAAATTGGGAACTCCGCTCAATCAATTTAATTTTCAGAGGAATCGTAGTGTTTCTGAGCAAATTTGCAGCTACCAAAGTACCACTAAAGCCACTTCCGATAATGGCAACTGTCTGAGGAGGAATACCCAAGTTTAACATACTTGTACCCATAGTATTTAAGCTTAGTGGTGCAGAAAAGTCCTGGAATCCTTATAAATAAAGGATTTTCGACGAGACGGATATTTTAGCGTTTCTCAAAAAATGGAACGAGGATAATAGCTTTCAGGCGCTATTTTGACCATCTACGCAGTCCGTCATGAGACTCAGAAAAGTTTTCTGCACCACCAAGGTATTTAAGTTGCACTTACTACCTTCTTTTTACAATCTTAGGTCAAATATACTGAATGTTTTTAGCTGTTTAAATATCTCAATCCTTAAACATATTGAAATACCCACTTATCTAAGCGGAAAAGTGGGATTTGAGATTTAGTATTAAATATGACGGAATGCCCAAAACAAGAAATTTCAAATAATATCAAAAAATAAAAACTCAAACACCGATGCAGTCAAGTTTTTGTCAACATTCATAAGCTGCGATCGCTTGTATATGAACGATATGTCTCTAAACCTAGTGTGAATAGGGGGTTTAAGACTAACTGCGATCGCTAATTGCAAAATGATAAATTCGATACAAGTTTTGTTAAGGTATCATGACAACCGATTCAGGGCATGAATTTAATATTGATATGGTGCTGAAATCATAGCCGCACAAATATATTATGTGAAGGGAAATAATTATGTTGATTTACGTATTTTTAAACTGCTCGTCAACAGGAATTTGATAACCATTTGCTAACCGATTTGTCATATTCGCAGTACCTGTAATTGCCATTAGTTCGCCAAACATTTTATCGCTCATACCTTTAGCACGTGCTGCTGCTGTATGGGAAGCAATACAATATTCGCAACCATTTGTAACGCTAACAGCAATATAAATCAATTCTCGCGTCAACGGATCGATTTCACCGGAACTTCCCATCACTTCTTTCAAAGTTTCCCAAGTTCTGCGTAAAGTAGGAGGATGGTTTGCTAATGCTTTCCAAAAGTTATTGATATATTCAGTTTGTCTGGTGGTGCGGATATCGTCATATACCGCTCGCACTTCTTCGCTTGCGTCTTCATATTCGATGAGGTTGCTCATACACATTCTCCTATGTCGTTAATACAGCTTTTTCGAGGAATATCCTTTACTTTCCATAGTCCCAGACTTTTATCTCGATATAATCCATCTCCCTCACTACATTGTTCATTAATCAAGTATAAGGGATGAGGAAAATTAAAAGGCGGTTTTTCCAGATTTAATAAGCGCCAATCACCCGTAATAATATCCTCATTTGACTGACAATCTGGAAACGTTGTTGTCATTAAATAGGTAATTTGACTGCGTTGAATATTATCAAAAGCCGAAAAAATATCTACAAACGAAAAATGTACAAAACAATCTCGACAAAATAATAAATCCGCACTGGGGAGAGATTCACTGACTAAATTTAGTTTAAAAAACTGTTGATTTTTATGTTCGTATCGCTTTTGATTTTCTGTAATAATTTCGGTAACTATATCAGCACCAATATAACTCAATACTGGTAAATCTATTGATTGCATCCAACTAAAATCCCCGCAAGGAATATCCAGAAACACATTCACCTGTAGTTTTTTTAATAATTCTGGAAGTTCAGTTTCGATCAACTGCGTTTGACTTCTGTGTGCTCCCGCTCCCGAAGGAGAATCCCCACCATTCCACAAATTTTGTTGATAAATATGGCTGAAAGTTTCATCAAGAGAAAATGTTTTTCCTTGAGCAGCTTGTTTCTCAAAGTAGTAAGGGTCAAAAGGTACGCGATCGCGTCGTTCATTCATAAAACAATTAGCTTTTTCTATATCATGAAAGATATTGCTATAAACCTTAAATAAGAGCCTCCTTGATATCTCTAATTAATTCATCAATTCTCTCTTTGGTGGTATTCCAAGAACACATCAACCGCACTCCTCCAACACCAAGAAAACTATAAAATAGCCAACCTTTTGCTCTTAAACTAGTAGCGACTTTATCAGATAACTTCACATAAACAGCATTTGCTTCCCTGGGAAACATAATTTCAAGACTTTCTATTTTTAGTAATTCATTCTCTAAATACTCCGCAGATTGGTTCGCATGACGAGCATTTTTTAGCCAAGCACCAGTTTCTAATAAACCTAACCAAGGGGCAGAGATAAATCGCATTTTAGAAGCTAGTTGTCCCGCTTGTTTGCAGCGATAGGCAAAATCTTCTGCCAATTCTTTATTAAAGAAAATAATTGCTTCTCCCATCGCCATACCATTCTTAGTGCCGCAAAAGCATAATACATCTACACCACTTTTCCAGCTAATTTCCGCAGGGCTTTTATTGAGAGCGACTACTGAATTTGCAAAACGTGCGCCATCCATATGAATTTTTAAATCATGTTTTTGAGCTAAATCTTGGATGGCAGCCAATTCATCAAGAGAATATAATGTTCCTAATTCTGTAGTTTGAGTTAAGCTAATTACTTTACGCTTTGGATAATGAATATCAGCTCTTTTCCCTAATAGTAAAGCTTCGATTGATTCAATTGTTAACTTACCATTTTCACCCTTAGCAAGTCGTAGCTTAGAGCCATTAGAAGCAAATTCCGGCGCACCACATTCGCTAGTTTCAATATGGGCATTTTCATGACAAATAACACTGTGGTAGGATTGACACAATGCCGCTAATGATAGAGAATTTGCAGCAGTCCCATTAAAAACAAAAAAGACTTCGCAATCAATTTCAAATAATTCTCGAAACCCATCAGCCGCTCTTTGAGTCCAGATATCATTTCCATAGGCAGGAGCGCTACCTTGATTTGCTTGCAGCATATATTCTAATGCTTCTGGACAAATTCCAGAGTAGTTATCGCTGGCAAATTGTTCTAAATTGTAATCCATTTGTGGCTTGTTTTTTAAGCTTCAGACTAAATATGCTTATGTTAGCGGAATTATTAGCGAATATGAATCGCTTTTCTCGTGAAATTTTCGGATGACATCATTATAAATAAAGTTCACAGTTGTAAAAAAAATGAATAAAAACAACTACTACGACAAAATTTCGCAGATTTATGATCAAACACGTTGGTTGACAGAATCCATAGCGGATGAAGTTGCAGACTTTATTCTCAATCTTGTATTTGCAACACCTAAAACATCTTTTCTGGAACCTGGAGTCGGAACTGGATTAAATGTTATTCCTTTAGTAAAACGCGGTTATTCAGTAACAGGGATTGATATTTCTGAACAGATGCTAAATCAGTTTCGGCAGAAGTTAAACGGAACTCCTGAGAATTTGACACTAGTTCATGCAGATGCTTCCCAGTTACCGTTTGAGGATAACAGTTTTGACGTTGTATTAACCGTGCATATGCTTCATACTGTAGGCGATCGCCAAATATTCTTAGATGAAATCGATCGAGTTTTGAAGCCAGGAGGTTACTTTCTCAATTGTCAATGGATTACCCCACCAGCAAGAAGAGAATTTGAAGCCTATTTTCGAGCAATACAGTCGAAATACAAGAATTATCCGCCAGAATCGAAATCTCAAGATAAAGCAATAGAAGAAAGAGATTTAGAGCAATATTTACGCGAAAAAAGAGATTTAGAACAATATTTACACGAAAAAGGCTATCAGTCCAATTATTTTGTCGCCAAAGAATGGACAGTCACCAATACTATTGCAGAATTATTAGATTTTTACAAATCACGAGCATATGGATTATGTTGGCAAGTCTCCGATGAAGAATACGACAAAGTGATAATCGAGTTTGAAAAGTTTTGTATACAGCACTATGATTCCCTGGAAAGAGTAATTTCCTCCGAAGCCAAATTTGAAATCTCGGCTTATAACCTTCAACAACTACCGTCATCCCCCCCAAATGACTGAGTTCTAAGGCTCGGAAAAATTTGCAAGACTTAATGTTTGACAATCTAACATTTAGTGTATCATAATCATTGTGATTGACAGTATAGACTTTTGTTTTGGTATGTGTCATGCAAACTCTATTTACTGCATATATGATTGCCGAATTACGGGATCAGGTTGGCAAGAGTGTCTCAAGCCTTGATTTGGAAAGAATTTTGAGGAATTTAATAATCTAGCGAGCTGATCGTCATAGTGGTCATAAGTCAGAAGTAAAACAACGATGTTCTCAAAGGGAAGCACTATGTAATCTGACTCTTCCGCAATTTTTCACCATTTTTATAGACAACAGCAGATGAGCAAAACACGCAAGTTTCGTTTAGGTGCATTTATTCAAGCCACTGGACATCATGTCTCTGCTTGGCGACATCCCGGTTCGCAAATAGATGCTGGTTTGAACTTTGAGCATTACAAAGAAATTACCCAAACTGCCGAACGTGGTTTATTTGATGCAGTTTTTCTGGCAGATAGTCCAGGTGTTTGGGGTGACGCTCCAGAAACCCAGAGTCGCAATGGTAAAATAGTTCATTTTGAGCCAGTGACGCTGTTTTCAGCTTTGTCATCTGTCACCAAAAATATTGGTTTTATTGCTACTGCTTCGACTACCTACGAAGAACCCTATACTTTGGCACGTAAGTTTGCTTCTCTGGATCATCTCAGTCATGGTAGGGCAGGATGGAATGTTGTCACCACGGGGAATGAAAATGCCGCAGGTAATTTTGGTCACGACAAGCATCCCGACCATAGTCTGCGTTACGAACGTGCAGAAGAATTTGTAGAAGTAGTTAAAGGTTTGTGGGATAGCTGGGAAGATGATGCATTCATTCGTGACAGAGAATCTGGTGTTTACTTCGATACCGATAAACTGCATATACTTAACCACAAGGGTAAACATTTTTCTGTCAGAGGACCTTTAAATGTTGGTCGTCCACCCCAGGGTTATCCAGTCATTGTACAGGCTGGAGCTTCGGAAGCAGGAAGGGATTTAGCTGCTCGTACTGCTGAGGTGATTTTTACTGCGAATCAAACCCTGGCTGATGCTCAGGAATTTTATGCCGATTTAAAAGGTCGATTGGCAAAATATGGACGCTCTCCAGATGATTTAAAAATCATGCCCGGAGCTTTTCCGGTGATTGGACGTACAGAAGCGGAAGCTCAAGAAAAGTATGAATTTCTGCAATCATTAATTCATCCCGATGTTGCCTGGGGAATTTTAAATAAGTATTACAAAAATGTCGATTTGTCCCAATATTCCCTAGATGATTTAGCTCCTGAATTAAACAGCGAAACTAACAATAATAAGAGTCGTCTGAAACTGGTCAAAGATTTAGCGAATCGTGGTAATTTAACACTACGTCAATTGTATTTAGCATTGGCTACTGCAAGGGGGCATCGTACCATAATTGGAACCCCTGAAAGCATTGCTGACCAACTAGAGGAATGGTTTAACAACGGTGCAGCAGATGGTTTTAATATCATGCCACCAGTTTTACCGACAGCATTAGATGACTTTGTGAATCTGGTAATTCCAATCCTGCAAAAACGGGGACTTTTCCGTACTGAATATGAAGGTAGTACCCTGAGAGAAAATCTCGGTTTACGCCGTCCTCAAAATAATTTTGCAGCGAAAAAAGTGGATGAAAGATTAGTTTTGGCATAATCAATAAATTTTCTTTTCTTCAAATGGTTAAGGTATACCAAAACAAGGATAACTTTTGTCGATCGCCTCCTATTTCAGATATGTCAATGCGATTGATTAGTCCCAGCAATGTCACCAAAAAGCTAGCAACTTTTGGATACAAAATGACCTAAAAGATTGAATCCTCAGCACAATCTGTAATTAAAGGAAATCAAAATGACTGAATATAGCCGCTTAAAAACTTCCCGCTCTGCTGCCATCAAAGCTAACCTTGATTATCCCATCATCGATACTGATGTTCATACCAACGATTTCACACCTGCGATTGAGGATTACATTGCTAATTATGGTGGAGCACAACTTGTAGACGCATTACGCAAAGCAGAATCTTCCCGTCTCAACTCGAAAACCGACGGAAAAGATTGGTATCAACAAACTCCAGAAGAACGTCAGTACAACCGGACAATTCGCTCTCCCTGGTGGGCAAGAGTCACCCGCAATACCTTAGATTTGGCGACTTACACTTTGCCAGAATTATTCTATCAACGTCAGGCAGAGCAAGGGTCAGACTATTCTGTTCTGTTTCCCAACAATGTGCTAGCACCAACAGGAGCAGGTAAAGAACATCGTCAAGCATTGCAACGAGCAGTGAATCACTACCATGCTGACTTGTATCGCAAATATAGCGATCGCCTGACGACCGTAGCTGGTATTCCGATGAATACCCCCGAAGAAGCGATTGAAGAATTAGAATTTGCAGTAAAAACTCTGGGGTTAAAAGTAGCAAATATTCCTGGTGGCGTGAAAAGACCAATTAAGGCGATCGCGGATAAATATCCAGCCGATAAATATCCAGAAATCGCTAAACACGCCTCTTACATGGACTTCTACGGAATCGATAGCGAATACGATTACGATCCATTCTGGGCAAAAGTTGTAGAATTAGGTGTGCCCGTTACTACTCACTATGGTAGCCAAGGTTGGACTGGACGCTCTTCCATCAGCAACTACATGAATAACCATATCGGTCATTTTGCGGATGGTTCCCAAGCATTTGCCAAAGCCCTCTTCTTTGGTGGTGTTACCAAACGTTTCCCACAGCTACGGGTCGGAATGCTGGAAGGTGGAGCCGATTGGGGCGCTCATGTCTACATCCATTTGGTAGATCGTTTCTCCAAACGTAGTCTCAAAGGATTGCAGAACTACAATCCCGATTTGACCAATTCCAATGAATTATACGAATTATTCCAGCGTTTTGGTAGCGAGTTTATAGAAGCCTTTCCTCTCAGCAATGAGGAATTAACCAAAACTGTGCTTGGTTCTTCCTTCAATCGTTATAGCCGTCAACCAGCAGCCAACGAACTCGAAGACTTTGCCGCAGCAGGTATCGAAACCATTGAAGATATCCGCGATCGCTGGGTTAATAGTTTCTTCTTTGGTTCCGAATCCGATGACCGCACCATTGCCACAGCTTTCAACAATAAAGCTAATCCTTTAGGTGTCAAAATTAACGCCATCTATTCCTCAGACGTTGGTCACTGGGATGTGCCCGATTTAACTGACCCCTTAGCAGAAAGCTGGGATTTAGTAGTGGAAGGTGTGATTTCCGAAGCTGACTTTAAGTCCTACGTCTTCGCTAATCCCTACAAGTTTTATACCGAAGCAAACCCCGACTTCTTCAAGGGTACTGCTGTTGAATCCAAGGTAAGTAAAATCGAATCTGCACAAGCAGATAAAGGTTTAGTAACTGCTTAAGAAGCTTGCAAAATGTAGTTGTTGCAAACATTGGAGAATTGATTTTTGGCTTGACAAGTGTTCTCTAACAAGGTGATCGGAGGTGGAAAGGAGGCAGAAATTTCTCCCATCTCCATCATCTCTTTCTTCTCTTTCTGGTTGCGATCGCGATGCTTGATCCCAAACGCGGGCAATTTATCTAAATTAATACGTCGGCAAGATGCCCGCACTAGCTTGAAAAAGCAGGGGAACTGGGAGACAAGGGGGACGAGGAGGACAAGGGAGATAAGGGGATAAGGGGGATAAGGGGGACAAGGGAGACAAGGGAGACAAGGGGGACAAGGAGGACAAGGGGGATAAGGGAGAAATAATTAATGCCCAATGCCTATTTTCATCTGCCCTGGTGTACGCAGTACTCGAAGAGAAGGCTAGCGCCTACATGACGACTACTTCAATAAAAACAATTTACAGGCAATATTTATGACCATCGAACAACGCTCTCAAGATACTATCAAAGGCTCTTTACCTTATCTGTTCTCAGCAGTTTCTAATAATACCAACACACCTGCACCTTTGGTATTGTTTCTACATGGAGCGCGAGACAGAGGAACCGATTTAAATGTATTACTAACATGGGGTTTCCCTCGTTTTGTCGAGACTTCAGATTCCTTACCTTATTTCTTTGCTGCTCCCCAACTTCCTGAAGGACAAACCTGGGTAGAGCGGGAGTCAGATGTAATTGCTTTACTAGATGAATTGATAGTTTCCCATCCCATCGATCCGTCCCGTGTAATTTTATCTGGGTTTAGCTTAGGTACTGCTGGAGCTTGGCATATTGCAGCTTCCAATCGCGATCGCTTTGCTGGTTTAGTAGCAGTTTCTGGTCGTGTACCTCAGAGATTAGAAGAAACTCAACTAGCTGCACTTCAGGAAATTCCTATCCAAATCTTCCAAGGTGGCAAAGACGAAAAACTGTCTATTGAGGATACGCAGCAAATTGTCGATACCTTGCGCGGAGTGGGAGCAAAAGTAGATTTTACTATCTTGTCAGAAGGCGATCATTTCATTGCCGATGAAGTTTACAGCGACCCCAAATTGCAAGAATGGTTGATTTCTCAGAGTCGTCAAGCTTCTGTAGCTGTGTAGTTTATTATCGTTTTCTCTAAGTAGGGAGAGGACAAGGAAGACAAGGAAGATGAGGGAGACAAGGGGGAAATATCCCTCCAATTAACCTTGACGTAGTACTAGATGAAAGTCAGTAATTATGACATTACCAACAACAAAACTCGGTAAAACTGGATTGACTGTTTCCCGTCTCTGCTTGGGAACTATGACTTTTGGATTGCAAGCAGATGAAGAAACTTCGAGGCAGATTCTTGATACTGCTGCCGATGGTGGTATTAATTTTTTAGATACAGCTGATGTTTATCCCCTCGGTGGTGGAGTCGCAACAGCAGGAAGTACAGAAGAAATTATTGGACGCTGGCTTAAGGGTAAACGCGATCGCTTTATCGTTGCAACCAAATGCGTTGGCAAGGTGGGAACTGCTCCTTGGGATCAGGGTGCTTCACGCAAACATATTTTGGATGCGATCGACGCTTCCCTAAGACGACTGGGAACCGATTATGTTGATTTGTATCAATTACATTCCGATGATACCTCCACACCCCTTGATGAAACCTTAGAAGCTTTAGATACCATAGTTCGGGCTGGTAAAGTACGCTATATCGGAGTTTCTAACTTCCTTGCTTACCGACTAGCACTGGCTCTTGGTCGGGCAGAAGTACGTAATTTAACTAAATTTGTTTCCGTACAACCTCGTTATAATCTCCTGTTTCGGGAGATAGAGCGGGAATTATTACCTTTAGCACAGGAAGCAGGATTGGGTGTAATTCCTTACAATCCTTTGGCGGGTGGATTACTGACAGGTAAACATAATCTTGCTCAGGGACCAACCGAAGGTACTCGTTTTACCCTGGGTGCTGCTGCTGAACGCTATCAAGAACGTTATTGGCGCGATCGCGAGTTTCAAACAGTCGAAGAGTTACGCACAGTAGCAGATTTAGCTGGATTGTCACTGACTACTCTCTCTTTGGCTTGGGTATTAGCAAATCCAATTATCACTGCTCCAATAATTGGTGCAAGTCGTCCAGAGCAACTTGCCGATAGTTTGCAAGCAATAGAAGTAAAACTTGACGACAGCTGGAAACAAAAACTTGACAATATCACAGCTGAATACCGCAAAGGAGATGCCGTGCGTTAGCAATAAGTGGTAGTTGAAAATAAATGTTACATTTTTAAAATCCCAAACCATTGCAAATACTACACTCTGCTCATAATCATCATGTGTAATTAATTTTCAACACCTACTTAACTGCATTCACTTATGAAGTGGGAAAAAGGAGAATTCACAGTTGTCGATCGTCGGGAAGCTTTAGATGTTGAGCTGATTTACAACTTCTTAAGCAAGTCCTCATACTGGGCAAAGGGTATACCGAGAGAAGTTGTCGTTAAAGCTCTTGATCATTCTTTATGCTTTGGACTTTTTAAGGATCATCGGCAAATTGGCTTCGGTCGTGTGGTGACCGATCTCGCTACCTTTGCTTACCTCGCTGATGTTTTTATTGTTGAGGACTATCGAGGGAAAGGGTTGGGAAAATGGTTACTTGAATGCATTCTGAAGCACCCGGAGCTTCAAGGTTTACGACGTTGGATGTTAAGCACTGCGGATGCACAGGAGTTGTATCATCAATTTGGCTTTAAATCGTTGCTCAAGCCTGAAAGATTTATGGAAAAGCATAATCCCGATATCTATCAGCATGAAGTTTAACATTGTGCTTTTGGAAATAAGCGCAGTCATTAGCGATTAACTTGGCAGTGAGAAGAATTAGATATGACAGAAATCAGACGCGCAAGACTTGTGGATATCGAAAGCATTAGAGCTTTTTACAAGCAATGTGGATATGGAGGTGATCTGAGTGAGGAAGCTTTGACACTTATGGCTCAACTAGAGGGACAAATTATCGGGGCAGTCCGGTTATGTCCAAATATCGATTTTTTTACCCTTCGAGGAATGCAGGTATTAGCTCCGTTTCAGCGTCAGGGTATTGGTACACAACTACTTCAAGCTTGTACCGATCAACTGACTTTTCAATTTTGTTACTGTATCCCGTGGCAGCATTTGAAATCATTCTATCAACAATTAGGATTTCAAGAAGTTTCACCAATCGAGGTTCCAAACCTATTGAGTGAGCGATTTAATAACTACATCTCTAGAAACATGAATGTCATTCTAATGCGCCGGTTGCCAACCGCATAACAAGCCCTTCGTAATTTAATGATTTAATCAATGGTGAAATCAGTTCTTTTCGATTTAGATGAAACATTACTCGATCGCGATACCTCGATTAAGCAATTCATCACTGCACAGTACGATAGGTTGATTGCCCACTTAAATCACATTCCTAAAAGCAATTACATTACTCGCTTCATCGAGCTAGATTCCCATGGCTATATTTGGAAAGATAAGGTTTATCAACAGTTAGTCTCGGAATTTGGAATTATGGGGATTAGTTGGCAAGAATTACTTGAAGACTACGAAACCCAGTTTCAGTTTCATTGCATTCCATTTGATTTCCTGAAGGAGACATTGAACTGGTTGAAACAGCAAGATTATTTGTTAGGGATCATCACTAACGGATTAGGGCATTTTCAAGCTCGTGCAATTAATGGATTGGGCATTCGAGACTACTTTGATGTCATCTTGATTTCGGAAGTTGAACAAGTCAGAAAACCCCAACTTGAAATTTTTCGGAGAGCCACAAATCGATTAGGTGTGGCAGCCCAGGACAGCATTTTTATTGGGGATCATCCTGAAGCAGACATCATTGGGGCAAAGAATGCTGGAATGATGGCGATTTGGAAACGCAGTCCACACTGGATAGAGGCAAAAGAAGCAGATGCAATCATCGATGAACTGAATGAGATTCCTCCTATTCTTCAAAGTAAGCGTAGTTGAAAACTATCAATTCGATCGCATTTGTTAATGCATAAGATTACACAGGTTGCATCGTATCTCCATTTTGGAGCGCATTATGATTAAAGCTTATTTGACCTTGACGATACTTTAATAGATGATGACTCCGCAATCAGAGATGTAACAAGTGCTTTATTCGATCATATCCTGCCCAAACGAGAACGAGAGCACATGGCATTTACAGAATGGTGGTTCTCATTAAACAGTGAAATAGTGGCAAATTGTGATGATGTTAGGGAGAATATGAAGTGATACGACGCGATCGCCGTTTTTCAAGTAACAAATCTCATTCATCTCAATCTTTTCAACGTGCTGCCAATGTACCAAATTTGCCATCAACAGCTTTGGGATTTATTTATTATTTTGTCAGTTATTACCGTTGGTGGTACATATCGATAACTATTTTGGAAGCGATTCACGCCATTTGTGGGATTATGTTGCCCTATGCGATTGGCGAAATTATCCGCAGTGTGACACGCTCAACGGGGGATAGCAGGTATATTTTTGATGCTGTTCAACAACCCCTGATGTTATTCGTCGGATTAAGTTTAGGAGAAGTAGTATTTGGGCGAATATCGGGATTACTGATGACCATACGTCATCCCATCCACCGTCAACATATAGTCCGTTGTTTGTATGCCTACTTACAACAGCATTCCCACCGCTACCTAAGTAGCAGTTTTGCTGGTGCTTTGGCGCATCGCATCGCGGAAACTTCACTGGGAGTCACCCAAACGATGCAGATGCTACTGAGTGAATTTATGCCAGTAATAATTGTACATATTGTCTCAGTAATATTGCTTTATCGTGCTTATCCTCCATTAGCTGGATTCGTTGGTGGCTGGGCTGTTATATTTATTAGTGTTTCTTTCTGGTTAGCGACTCGCTGCCGTATTTATTCCCGTCGAGCCGCCGCCGAAAGGAGTGAAACCACAGGGATTATTGTTGATGCGGTGACGAATTTAACTAGTAGTCGCTTGTTTGCCCGGTTAGGTTTTGAAAGACGCTATTTAAACGAGCGACTAAGAAAAGAACTCATCGAAGTTAGAAAATCTAACTGGTATTCGGAACGCATCCGTTTATTTCAATTTGTCTCATCGGCATTTCTGAAAATCGGTACTTTGTACTATTCGCTTTCCCTTTGGAGTCAGGGGAAAATTGCTGCTGCGGATTTTGTCGTAGCAACTAGTTTGTCGCTGTTAATCATTAGCGAAGCTCGGAATTTAAGCAAACGCTTTATGGAATTCTTCGAGCATATCGGCAATGTTAGTAATGGGGTAGGGACAATTATTCAACCCCACGAAATCATCGACCAGGAAAATGCGATCGCTCACCCCATTACCCAAGGAAAAATTGAGTTTTCCAGGGTTAATTTTAGCTATTCCAATGAAAAACAGGTATTTCAAAACCTGTCAATGACCATCGAACCTGGTCAACGGGTGGGATTGGTAGGATTCTCAGGCTCTGGAAAATCAACTTTTGTCAATCTGATTTTGCGTTTGTTCGATCCCCAATCTGGACAGATTCTCATCGATGGGGTTGATATTAAAGACATGACCCAAGAAGCCTTACATTCGCAAATTAGTTTAATTCCCCAAGACCCATCTTTATTTCATCGGACATTGTTAGAAAATTTGCGTTATGGTCGCTTGGAAGCCAGTGATGAAGAAGTCGTGGAAGCCTCACGCAAAGCTTATGCCCATGATTTTATCGCTCAAATCAAAGAAGGTTACGAATCCTTGGTAGGAGAGCGGGGTGTCAAACTTTCGGGAGGACAAAGACAAAGGATTGCGATCGCCCGAGTTATCCTCAAGGACGCACCAATTCTCATCTTAGATGAAGCAACTTCCAGCCTCGATTCAATTACTGAAAAAGCGATTCAAAATACCCTTGATTCAGCAATGCAGGGAAAAACAGTGATTGTAGTTGCTCATCGTCTATCGACAATTTCCCACCTCGACCGGATTTTAGTATTTGATAAAGGTCGAATTATCGAAGATGGCAGCCATGAAGAACTATTAGCCAAACGTAGCGCTTACTACAAGTTATGGAAAATGCAGGCTGGGGGATTTTTACCCGTTGAGGCTGGTGTTAGTGGTAAGGGGTAGGGAGGGGGACAAGGGAGACGAGGGAGACGAGGGAGACAAGGGGGACAAGGGGGACAAGGGGGACAAGGGGGACAAGCTCTGGGTGGGGATGCAATGCGCGAGGCTCTGTCTCGAATCATTAAGTTAAGACAGGGCGATGGAACGAGAAATCGATCGCAACTCAAACAACAAGGACATAAATAACAATGTTTGTTAATCCTGAAAATGAACTGCAATTAACCACTGATGTATTGGTAATTGGTGGAGGTCCTGCGGCAGCATGGGCAGCTTGGTCGGCAGCTTTCCAAGGTGTGAAAGTAATTGTTGTTGATAAAGGTTTCCTTGGTACGAGTGGTGCAGCTGCTGCCAGTGGAAACGGAATTATGGCTCCTTCTCCAGAAAATTGGGAAAAAGTTGCATCGGAGCGTTACCGTATTGGTAAAAATCTGGCTAACTTACGCTGGATTGAGCGGGTGATTGAAAAAACTTGGTTAAGTTTACCCCTGGTCGAAGATTGGGGTTATCGTTTCCCCAAAGAAAACGGGGAATCTGTGCGCCAAAGTTATTATGGACCTGAATATATGCGAGTGCTTCGCAAAGAACTGTTACGGCTTGGTGTACAAATTCTTGACCAAAGTCCCGCTTTAGAACTTTTATTAGCTGAAGATGGCTCGGTGGCAGGTGCTAGGGGTATACAACGACAACATCACCGTGCTTATACTATTCGTTCTGCTGCGGTAGTTATGGCAAATGGTGGTTGTGCATTCTTAAGTAAAGCTTTGGGTTGTAATACGAATACCGGGGACGGAATGCTCATGGCTGTAGAAGCGGGGGGTGAACTTTCTAGTATGGAAGCTTCCAATCACTACGCTATCTCCACTGCCTTTAATGCTACCGTAACACGGGGAGTTCCCTTTGGTTGGGCTAGTTACAGCGATGAAGCAGGTAATGATTTAGGTGGCTACATCAATGGTCGTCGTGACCCAGCATTTCTTCCCAATGCTCTGCTTAAAGGTACTGTTTACGCTCGTTTGGATCGAGCCACACCGGAAGTCAAAGCAGTAATTGAAAAATCCCATTTCATCGCTTTTCTACCTTATAAAAAAGCTGGAATTGACCCCTATAGTGAACGAGTACCCGTGACCTTAGTATTAGAAGGTACAGTTCGCGGTACGGGTGGTATCAGGATTATCAATGATACTTGTGCAACCAAGGTTCCCGGACTCTACGCAGCTGGGGATGCAGCATCGCGGGAATTTTTAGCAGGGTTGGCTTCCGGTGGTGGTGGACCTAATGCTGCCTGGGCAATCTCCACAGGACAATGGGCTGGAGAAGGTGCGGCTATATTTGCCAAAAAATTAGGAAATTATGCTCACGAAAGAATTGCCCATCCCGTTGGTCAAGCCGGATTGAGAAGTCATTCCCCAAGTTCCGAAACATGCGATCGCGAAGCCATTGTTAAGGGTGTACAAGCCGAGGTATTCCCCTTGGAAAAAAATTATCTACGTTCCGAATCAAAACTGTTAGATTCCCTCGCTAAATTAGAAACTTTATGGCAACAGGTACAAAATAGCCCCAAACAAGATAACGTCCGCGATGTGGAATTTTCTCGACGAGCCGCAGCCCTCACTGCTGTAGCCCGGTGGGGTTATTTTAGCGCCCTCCATCGCACAGAAACCCGCAGCGAACATATCCGCATAGACTACCCAGAAACCGATCCCAATCAACGCTATTACCAAGCCACAGGTGGTTTAGACAAACTTTGGGTAAGACAGGATTGGATTGTAGATCCAGTTGACACACCATCAAAATTAATTACTCAAACCACAGCTTCGGTATAAAAGTTTAGTAGGAACAGTATCATGATTGAACTTGTTAGTCATCAACTCTGTATTAATTGCAACGTTTGTGTTCAGGTTTGTCCAACCAATGTTTTTGACGCAGTTCCCAAGCAACCACCAGCGATCGCTCGCAAAGAAGACTGTCAAACTTGCTTTATGTGTGAAGCATATTGTCCTGTTGATGCGCTGTATGTTGCTCCAGAATCCCATACAGAGATTGCTGTGAATGAAGATGATTTAATTGCTAGTGGGATTATGGGTGAGTATCGTCGTACTTTGGGTTGGGGATATGGTAGAAAAAACAATAGTGAGTTAGATACTGCTTACAAATTACGCCAACTACCGCGTCCCTATCAAAGTTAAATTTTAGCCATATTGATTCCGAATTTTAATTTCCTTTTGTTAGTATTAAGCACCACAGTGTCCAGGAAATTTTTTTTAGTATTGCTACTAGTTACAGCAATAACGATGCCTACGGCGGCACTCATAGTTCCTCCTGTTGTTGCAGCTAGTACAAATCCCTGTCCTTCAGAAATGGTAAGGATTCCTGGTGGAAAATTTATGATGGGGTCAGATAATTCCAGCTATATAGAAGAACTCCCAGAAAAAGAGGTAACAGTTAGTTCTTTTTGTATAGATAAACATGAGGTGAGCAATTCGCAATTTGCAGAGTTTGTCAAAGCGACAGGATATGTAACAGTTGCAGAGCGTCCTTTATCAAAGGAGCAGTTTCCCGATTTACCAGATGAGCAAAGATTACCTGGTTCTCTAGTTTTTCAAATCGCAAAACCAGGAGCAAAATACCTGAGTTGGTGGCATTGGCAAATAGGGGCGAATTGGCAACATCCATTTGGGTTAGAAAGTGCGCTTACCCATCAAGAAAATTATCCAGTTGTGCATATTGCCTACGAAGATGCTCTAGCCTATGCCCAATGGGCAGGAAAATCCTTACCTACCGAAGCTCAGTGGGAATATGCTGCTCGTGGTGGATTAGACAACGCAACTTATGCCTGGGGCGACCAATATTCTGAGAAAAAAGCCAACACATGGCAAGGAATCTTTCCCTTTTTTAATACCAAAAGCGATGGTTACGTGGGTATTGCTCCTGTTGGTTCCTTTCCACCCAACGGTTATGGTCTTTATGACATGACAGGTAATGTCTGGGAATGGACGACAGATTGGTTTCAACCGGGACACAACCATAAAAGCCATAGTGTTAATCCCACAGGACCAACAGCAAGCTTTGACCCCAATAAGCCTAGCGAAACAGTTCTCCATGTAATCAAAGGTGGCTCTTATTTGTGTGCGCCCAATTATTGCAGTCGCTTCCGTCCAGCAGCACGAGAATCCCAAGCCCCCGATACGGGAACTACTCATATCGGATTTCGCTTGGTGAAGAATCTGATAACAGAAAGGATGAAGAATGAAGTTTAAATTCATACACTGGAATTTATTTCCAGATACAGCAAAGGCGATCGCGTTATTTTTACTCGTAATTTTATTAGCGATCGATAGCCCTGCTCTAGCAGCCACATCGCAGGTTTTACCTGTTCCCGAACCAGAGTTCAAGGGGAAAATTGGTCTGACCTACAAAGAATCACAACCAGACTTTCCCCAACCCATCAGCGCCCCAGCTAAAGCTCCTAATGTCTTGCTGGCAATTTTAGATGATGTGGGTTTCGGACAAGCCAGTACCTTTGGTGGGGTGGTGGAGACTCCCAACCTCACCCGTCTCGCGGAAAGAGGGTTGCGCTACAACCAATTTCATACCACAGCCCTATGTTCGCCGACCAGGGCAGCTTTGTTAACTGGACGTAATCACCATTCGGTAAATACAGGAGTAGTAGAGGAATTAGCTACAGGCTATCCCGGCTACACAACAGTTTTACCTAAGAGTGCTGCCACGGTTGCGGAAATACTGCGACAAAATGGCTATAACACAGCTGCTTTTGGTAAATGGCATAACACCCCCGACTTTGAAACCAGCGCTGCCGGACCCTTCGATCGCTGGCCCACAGGGTTAGGATTTGAGTATTTTTACGGTTTCCTTGGCGGTGATACTAATCAGTGGAGTCCAGCTTTGGTCGAAAATACCAAACGTGTAGACAAACCCAACAAACCCGATTATCACCTAACACCTGACCTCGTTGACCATGCGATCGCCTGGATTCGCAATCAAAAATCCATTGCTCCCGAAAAACCCTTTTTCGCCTATCTGGCTACCGGAGCAACCCACGCACCCCACCATGCTCCCAAGGAGTGGATCGATAAATACAAAGGCAAATTTGACCAAGGCTGGGATAAATTGCGCGAGGACATCTTCGATCGCCAAAAACAACTGGGTGTAATTCCTGCCAATACCCAACTTACTCCCCGTCCCCCAGAACTACCCGCATGGGATTCTCTCTCAGCAGACCAGCAAAAGCTCTATGCCCACATGGCTGAGGTATTCGCGGGATTTTTAGCCCATACAGATTATGAAGTCGGTAGGCTAATCGATGCTGTTGAGCAGCTTGGCGAACTTGATAACACCCTGGTAGTTTACGTAGTTGGAGATAATGGAGCTAGCGCCGAAGGGGGATTAACAGGTAGCGTCAACGAACTACAAGTTTTCAATGGTGTACCCGAAAATCTCCAACAACTCCTAGCTGCCTACGATGATTTGGGTAGCCCCAAAACCTTCAACCATTTTCCCGCAGCTTGGGCATGGGCAGTTAACACACCCTTTCAATGGACAAAGCAAATCGCCTCTCACTTTGGTGGTACTCGTAACCCTTTGGTGATTTCCTGGGGTAAAAATATTCAAGATCAAGGTAGTATTCGTAGCCAATTCCATCATGTTATTGATATTACACCTACTATTTTAGAAGTAGCGGGAATTACTGCTCCGAAGGAAGTTAATGGTGTCAAACAACAACCAATCGAAGGTACTAGCCTTGCATACACATTTAATGATCCGAATGTGTCTTCCCATCGGGAAACTCAATATTTTGAGATGCTAGGCAATCGAGCCATTTACCATGAAGGTTGGATTGCAGCAGCGCGTCATGGTCGCTTACCTTGGGAACGGACTGTCAAAGGCAGTTTTGAGACAGATGAGTGGGAACTGTACAATATTGCCGAAGATTTTAGCGAGGCAAATAATCTAGCGAAGCAAAACCCAGATAAGCTAGAAAAATTGCAAAAGTTATTTTTAAAAGAAGCCCGTAAGCACCAAGTACTACCATTAGACGATCGCATCGCCGAAAGATTTGATGTCAAAATTCGCCCCAGTCTCACCAAAGGACGCACAAGATTCACCTACTATCCTGGTACAGTTGGCATTCCAGAAGGTAGCGCTCCCAACCTCAAAAATCGCTCCTTCACCATTACCGCGAATGTAGAAGTTCCAGAAAATGGAGCCGAAGGTGTTCTCCTTACCCAAGGTGGACGCTTTGCAGGTTGGAGTTTCTTCCTCAAGGATGACAAACCTACCTATGTCTACAACTACGCCAATACAGCCCGTTACACCATCCAATCCCCGGAAAAATTGCCATCCGGTAAATCCCAAATCAGATTCAACTTCGACTATGACGGTGGTGTCGGTACGGGTGGCACTGGTAAATTATTTATCGGCGATCGACAGGTAGCTGAAGGTCGAGTTGATAAAACCATTGCTTACCGTTTAGCCCTGGACGAAACTTTTGATGTGGGCAGAGATACGGGGACTCCAGTCGTGGATAGCTATCAAGTACCCTTTGCTTTCACTGGTAATTTACAACAAGTTAGCTTGGAACTCAAGTAATTAAGAATTGGGAGATAGGGGAGATAGGGGGGAAATTCTTCCTTTTCTTGCTCTCTTTCTCCTTACAGTTTTTCCCTACCTGATAACCTGCCCCATATTTTTCTCAAAACATGAATGAACTATTAGCAATCATCGACAAAGTTACCCTCTTCACATTTATTATTTGCACGATGTTTAGTGCAGGCTTAAGTTTAACAATAGAAAAAATTTGGGAACCACTCCGCAGTCTGAGACTCGTAATCTTGTCTCTGTTGGCAAATTTTGTATTAGTCCCACTTTTTATTTATTTGTTGGTACAAATAGTACCCCTCAGCGAACCCCTCAAAAATGGTTTACTGATTATGGCACTGGCATCAGGTCCCCCTGCTTTGCCCAAACTTGCTCTAATTGTTAAGGGAAATATCGCCTTTTCTGTGGGATTAATGATGATGCTGATGCTCGGCACAATTTTTTATCTGCCCATAGTTCTGCCGCTAGTAGTGCAAGGTGTGGAAATTAGCTCTTGGGACATCGGTAAACCCTTATTGTTACTGATGGTTGGTCCCCTAGCGATCGCATTATCTATCAAAGCCAAATTTGCAGCGATCGCTGTTATTATTCAACCAATTTTTGTGAAATTATCAAGCGCTGGTTTGCTTTTAGGTTTAGTAGTCCGATTAATCGTCCATACGAACGACATTATTGGCTTGTTAAAAACAGGGGCAATTTTTGTTTGTGCAGTATTTATTATTTTTTCCTTTTGCGTTGGCTATCTTTTAGGTGGTCCCGGTATTGATACCCAGCGCGTACTCGCAGTGGGAACAGCCCAACGTAATTTCGCCGCCGCATTATTAGTCGGTACAAATAATTTTACAGACCCCAATGTGGTAAGTATTATTATGGTAACAAGTCTATTAATGATGCTAATAGTGATAACGATTGGCTCGAAATTCACAGAAATAGAACAAATAGAAAAAGTCGAAGCAGCACAATTAGAGGTAGCAGGATAGACGCTGAAAAATGGGCAAACATCAATTCGACCTGATAATTTTTGATTGTGATGGGGTCTTGGTTGATAGCGAACCAATTATTAATCGCATTTTTGCAGAAACACTCACTGAAGCTGGCTTTCCTATTACCTATGCAGAAGTAACTCAAAAATTTATTGGCAAGTCATTAAAAACATGTTTAGAGATTATCGAGACATCTTATAACAAGCCATTGCCCAAAAACTTTATGGAACTTTGTAAAGAGCGAGAAATCGCTCCCTTGCATAAAGAACTAAAACCAGTTCCAGGAATTAGCGAAGTATTGAAGCAGATTACATTATCAAAATGTGTGGCATCAAATAGCAGTCACCCTCATATTCAAATGGTATTGAAATTAACGGGGTTGCTGCATCAATTTGCTGGAAAAATATATAGCTGTTACGATGTCCCACGTCCCAAACCGTTTCCCGATGTGTATCTCTATGCTGCCGAGCAAATGAATACTAAACCAGAAAATTGTGTTGTTATTGAAGATTCTGCCACAGGTGTAGAAGCTGCATATGCGGCAGGAATGACTGTTTTTGGTTATTCCCAATACAGCAATGGTCAAGCTTTAGCTACTGCTGGAGCAAAGATTGTTTTTAATGATATGCGGCAACTTTGTCAACTGCTGTAATTAAACGCGATAGTTCAATTAAAACACACAACCGGAAGTGCTTGAAAGTGGACATTGGACAGCAAAAAATGTCGATATTTTAGATATCGAACAGCTAGATATTGGATATCGCCTTATCATCCACCAAATCGAAAACTAAGAGTAATATTTTTGATCTTGAAAATACGAAATTCAAAATATGATATTTAAGACAACAATATGGGTATTAATCAGTTCGATCTTATCATCTTCGATTGCGATGGAGTATTAGTCGATAGCGAACCGATTATATATCGCATTTTTGCGGACACATTAACCGAATTTGGGTTTATAATGACCTATGAAGAAGTCGTCCAGCAATTTGTAGGTCAGTCACTTACAATTTGTCTAAAAATTATACAGGAATCCTATGGAAAACCAATTCCTGCTAATTTTGTCGAACGTTGTCGAGAAAAACAAGTAATTGCATTGCAGCAAGAATTACAGCCGGTTTACGGAATTTCTGAAGTTTTAAAACAACTTACATTACCAAAATGCGTAGCATCAAATAGTACCCATCGTCATATTCAACTTGTATTAAAGTTAACGGGACTTCTAGATATATTTGATGGAAAATTATATAGTTCTCATGATGTTCCACGCCCTAAACCTTTTCCCGATGTGTATCTCTATGCAGCCGAGCAAATGAATACGAAACCAGAAAATTGTGTTGTTATTGAAGATTCTCCGACAGGTATAGAAGCTGCATATGCGGCAGGAATGACCGTTTTTGGTTATTCCCAACATAGCGATGGTGCAGCTTTAGCTGCTGCTGGAGCGAAGATTGTTTTTAATGATATGCGGCAGTTATTTCAATTACTGTCTTAAAATAATGATTCAAGGAATTAGTCATATCACATTCATTGTCAAAGACTTGGAGAAAATGACGAGCTTGCTTGTATATATATTTGATGCGGAGGAAATTTATTCTAGTGGTAAGCAAACTTTCTCGATTTCTCAAGAAAAATTCTTCCTAATTAATGGCTTATGGATTGCTATCATGCAAGGAAATTCTTTACTAGAGAAAACTTATAATCATGTGGCTTTTAAAATAGCAGAGGAAGACTACGAGCTATATGCAGCAAGGGTGAAAACTATGAATTTAGAAGTGAAAGAAGGTCGAAGTCGTGTTGAAGGAGAAGGACGTTCCTTGTATTTTTACGATTACGACAATCATTTATTTGAGTTACATACAGGAACTCTAAATCAACGGTTACAAAGTTATCTGAGTAATCATGCGATCGCTCATAAATAAAATGTCCTAATTGGAATTTTCTGATGATACTAGAAGTAGCAATTTTAGAAATTAAGCCTGGTTTAGCGGAACAATTTGAAACTGCTTTCAAAACAGCTTCATCTATCATTGCTTCCATGTCTGGATATATTTCTCACGAACTTCAACGCTGTATCGAAACTCCAAATCGTTACATTTTGCTGGTGCGTTGGCAAACCTTAGAAGACCACACTGTTGGATTTAGACAATCCCCAGATTATCAAAAATGGCGTTCCCTTCTACATCACTTTTACGACCCCTTTCCAACGGTGGAACATTACCAAGTTGTTTAATTTACCAAATTAGAACCATGACTCAAACTCAATGGACTGCGGTTGACGAATATATCAACAGCTTACTCGTACCCTCTGATTCTGCATTAGATGCCACTATTCAATCGACCATCGATGCTGAATTACCTCAAATCAATGTCGCTCCCAACCAAGGCAAATTACTACATATCCTCGCTCAAATTCGTGGTGCTACCAGAATCTTAGAATTGGGGACATTGGCTGGTTACAGTACAATTTGGCTAGCAAGGGCACTACCAGCAGATGGTAAATTGATTACCCTAGAAGCTAATCCCAAACATGCTGAAGTCGCTCACGAAAATATCGAACGGGCTGGCTTATCCCATGTAGTCGAAATTCGTGTTGGCGCAGCATTAGATACATTGCCTCAATTGGTTGCTGAAGGTCAAGCACCCTTCGATTTGGTCTTTATTGATGCTGACAAGGTAAATATTCCCGATTATTTTACTTGGTCGCTCAAACTCACTCGTAAAGGTAGTGTGATTATTGTCGATAATGTCATCCGTAAAGGTGCGGTAATTGATGCCGATAGTAGCGACGAAAATATTCAAGGTGTGCGTAAATTTAATACATTGCTAGCAGCAGAACAACGAGTTAAAGCCACCACGCTCCAAACAGTTGGTAGCAAGGGTTATGACGGATTAGCGATCGCGTTAGTTGTAGCGGATTAGGCATTGCTTGAAAGTAGAGATTGGTCGCTCATCATATCTAGGTTGACGCTGACCAATCTTAATCTTTTAATGGGTTGGAATTGGTAGATTGTGCTGTCGTAGAAAAGTTAATTCGTCCCAGTAGCCACGTTGAAACACAATCTTTCCTTCGATGATATGGAAGAATCCGCAACCCCTAAGCCCAAGTGGGTCTTTCCATTCCAGGATAGCCCATTCACCATCTTCAAAAATATTTTCGACGATGCAAACCATCTTCGCATTCGCAAATTCAGAAACAAACATCTCAAAAATCGCATTTCTTCCTTCAACCGGAGGTTTGACGACTTGGTGATTAATCGCCGATTCGGCATAAAATGAGGCTAAAGCATGAGCATCAGCATTATTAAAGGCTTTTACCCATGCTTCAACAAGTTCTCTTGGTTTCATAGAGGTAATTTTTGCGTTATGTATGGCTATTTTGAATATGCGATCGCTCTAATACCAATTCGCCAAAATTGGGTAACACATAACAGGTATAGGTAGACTTGATAAATCACATCTCTTATAATCGATCTGCTGTTGTCTTTTTTTGAATTGGTATAAGTTATATTTTCTCATGCTCTGCGGTTAGCTATATTTAATTTCTAAGTTTGGGAAATTATTTCATCTCTAAAAATTGACACCAATAGGTTAAACTCATCCGCTAGAAACTAATCGAAGTTTTCATAGTGGTGAACCCAACATTTGGAAACATATTTTTCCATACCTTGGGGAATTACCGCTCTATTCCAGTTCTTACCAGCAAAGGCAGCAACATCAGCTTCACTATCCCACACAGATATCATCACGTACTCTTCTGGTTCCCAGCTAGTTGGCTTTCCGACAACTACTGATATGAAGCCAGGTTGTGCTTTTACGTAAGGAACTGATACAGACAGAAAATTTTTTTCAAACTCGTGATGAAGGCTCTTTGGGACGCTGACTCGGAATATTCTGGTAATCATAATGCTTTCGATACAAAAAGGAGCGCAAGACATTGCGCTCCCAATGTAACCAGCCAAATTCGCTAAATCAAGCAACAATTAATAATCGAAATCGCCACCACCAAAACCACCGGCACCGGGAACAGCAGGAGTTGCATCCTTCGATTCTGGTTTATCAACAACGATCGCCTCTGTACTCAAAACCATACTTGCGATCGATGCAGCATTTTGTAATGCCGAGCGAGTCACTTTCGCAGGGTCAACAATTCCGGCTTCAAACAAATCTACAAACTCACCTGTGGTTGCGTCGTAACCAACGTTAAAGTCTTTCTCGGCGTTGCATAATCGCGGTATGAATCATTGAGGAATCGGAACATCCCAAAATCGGAGATAATAAAGTAACAATCGAATTGAATACCTCAGCATTTGTACTGATTTGGAATAACATAGCGTTTTACGATGCAATCGAGCGAGATAGTGGCGCAGTCGGGTGTTTTCCCCCTCAACTCGTGTCATGTAAGTCTTGCTAACAATCTGGTCGCCTTCAGGAATAAAGCCTGGATAGACCAACCATCCATCCGTGACATAAAAATAGCATTGCCAAGTACCCACAATATCCCATAACGGTCGAAAAGTCTCGGCGCTATGGTCGCCCAAAACCCACGCTAAAATACCTTGTTTGAAGTGATTTACTGCTGTCCAAAGCCAGATTTTGTTTTTTTTGAGCCGACGAAAGTTTCTAGCTCATCAAGTTCGCCAACTTCTGGAATTGTCTCTGGATCATAGGTCTCAGGTAGCAGTTCTCCCACAAGTTTTACCCAAGTAATCAATGTTGTGTGATGAACGCCTTTGACCCGTTCGATGGCGCGAAATCCCATACCATTAACGTACATTTTTAGGCATTCCCGCTTCACTTCATCACTGTATCCCTGGGGCGGTTCATAGCGATCAATGAATTGGCGATTACAATCACAACAAATGTGATTTTGTTTACCTCTTTTCTTGCCATTTTTACGGGTGTGAGACGACCCACAACGTGGACATTCCATCAAGTTACACCTCAATTCATACTGCCATTATGCAACGCCTCTTTCTCTTTAAGCCGTTCAGCTATGACTGCGCCGTTTTGACCTGCATTTTCTGCAATCCGCTTCAGGGGTGCGGATAAGGCACGAGATACAATCAGCGCTCCCGTCAGTTCTTCGTCTTTGAGGTGAGATTTTGCCCAGTTTTCTAGTTCGGGGGATAGATGAGCAAGGGTGGCACCACCACCAGGAACAATTCCTTCTGCTACAGCTGCTTTGGTGGCGTTAATTGCATCTTCCAAACGCAATTTGCGGTCTTTGAGTTCCGTTTCTGTGGCTGCACCAACTTTGACAACCGCAACCCCACCTGACAACTTCGCTAATCGTTCTTGCAGTTTCTCTTTATCGTAGGAAGACTCGGTTTCTTCGATTTGTCGCTTGATTTGTTCTATTCTGCCCTTGACTGCATTTTCATTACCATCGGCAACGATGGTAGTGTCATCTTTGGTGATAGTAACACGCCGTGCTTTTCCTAATTGTTCAAGCTTGGTAGCATCCAATTTTAAGCCAGCATCTTCGGTAATCAACTGTCCGCCGGTAAGAATAGCAATATCTTCCAGAATAGCTTTGCGGCGATCGCCAAATCCGGGAGCTTTGACTGCGGCGACGTTGAGTACACCCCGCAATCTATTAACTACCAAGGTTGCTAATGCTTCTTTTTCGATATCTTCTGCCAAAATTAGCAGAGGACGACCAGCACGAGCAACTTGTTCTAATACGGGTACTAAATCTTGGACTAGGGCAATTTTTTTGTCGGTAATCAACAGAAAAGGTTCTTCGAGTACTGCTTCTAAACGCTCGGCATCGGTGGCAAAGTAGGGAGAGATGTAACCTTTATCGAAGTTCAGTCCTTCTGTCACCTCTAATTCAGTTGTCACAGACTTCCCTTCTTCCAGGGAAATTACACCTTCACGACCAACTTTTTCCAAAGCTTCGGCAATCAAAGCTCCTACTGCTTCATCATTACCCGCAGAGATAGCTGCAACTTGAGCGATCGCTTTTGAGTCTTCTACGGGACGAGCATGTTCTTTGATTTTTTCTACCAAGAATGCGGTAGCTTTATCTATTCCCCGCTTGAGTTGGATGGCATTTGCCCCGGCTGCGACATTCCGCAATCCTTCTTTAACAATGGCATGAGCCAGAACGGTTGCGGTGGTGGTGCCATCTCCCGCAGCATCATTAGTTTTGGAAGCTGCTTGGCGAATCAGAGACACACCTGTGTTTTCTACATGGTCTTCCAGTTCAATTTCTTTGGCAATAGTCACACCATCATTGACAATTTGTGGCGCACCAAATTTCTTCTCCAAAACAACATTACGTCCTTTTGGACCCAAAGTAACTGCTACTGCTTCAGCCAGAATATCAATGCCCTTTTCCAAAGCACGACGAGCATTTTCGTTGTAAATAATCCGTTTAGCCATAGTTTAATTTTTCGGTGTTGATGTTAGGTTTTGATTGGCAATATGAATTGATGGAAATAGCAGCAATTTCTCCCAAACTCTAAATTTGAGAATTCTAAGTTTGAGAATTTAGACAAACATCTCAAATCAGCAATTAAGCCACAATTGCCAAAATGTCTTTTTCTGAGAGTAAGACATACTCCTCAGTACCCAGCTTGATATCAGTACCTGCATATTTGGAGTAAAGAACGCGATCGCCCACTTTGATATCTGGTGTTTGTCGGGAACCATCATCGTTGCGTTTTCCTGGACCAACAGCAACAATTTCACCTATCTGGGGTTTCTCTTTTGCTACATCTGGTAACAGGATACCCCCTGCGGTTTTTTCTTCAGATGCACCCACCTTAATAAAAACGCGATCGCCTAAAGGGCTAAGAGTTGCTACACCTAAAGTTATAGCCGCCATGCAAAATTCTCCAACTAGACTTCAAATAAATAATTGTAGGATTTGTTCGGATTTGAACAACCTCGCAGACTTGATCAGTTACGTAGCTATACAGTTGCTACTACTCGAATGTCTCGCCCGGTATATTCAGGAACCCAACCTTCTGTACCAGTGAAATAGCGCACTGCTTTACAAGCATTATACGGTAAATCGATAGGAATATAGTATTTTTTGAAAAAAATTTTTAATCACACTAATTCGATTCATTTGATTGCAGAGATTTACGAAGTGTGATAAATGCCAGAAGACTGACAACACTTAAGTAAATACGCTGTAGCCACAAATTACTCAAGCTGAGGCTGATGCTTCCACCAATGATTCCACCGATAAACATAGTCAAACCAAGAATTGCACCTAGTTTGTAATTAATAACACCCTGTGTCATGAAAATTAAAGTGGCAGACAGCGAGGAAAAGATGTTGATAAATTTAGTAGTAGCGATCGCTTGCACAAATGTCATGCGAAACAGCATTATATAAGCGGCTGTCAGCAAAGTAATGTAACCACCACTAAAAAAGCCGCCATAAATACCAAGTATAAAGGTAGCGATATAGGCGAAAATTTCTGCTATCCGTGAAGGAATCCTCTCTACTGGTTCTACTCCTGCATTTCGGTTGGCGATCGACAACACAGCAACTACAATCATGGAAACTGAGATAATTAGCGGCATTGATTTTGAAGGAATAACCAGAACAAGTAACGCCCCCAGAATAGATAGATGCAACCAAAGTTACAACTATCAGCAGTGGTAAACGTCGATAGTCAATAACTCCTTTACCAATAAAGGGCAATGTACCCCCAACACTCATTAAAGTCAGTGCCAACATATTAGTAGCTAAAGCAGTACGCGGCTCAATCCCAAATTGAAGCATTATAGGTACGGTGATGAGCGAAGTACTGCCAGTAATGACGCTGATAACACTGGCGATTAAGAAAATCGCTATTAGCGCAACTAATTCAATGTCTGTCAAGATAAATATTCCTATATATTTTAGTCCGATTTGTCGGTCGATTTACCGGAGTTTGCAATAGAAATAAATTACCATAAAGCGAAAGCATGGCGATTAAGACAACGGGATAAGCTGCGACCAAAAACCAACCTGCTCTTTGGCTAATCTGCTGTTTTGGGGTAGCTAACAAAATGACAAAAACTAAGGACAAAGGACAGTAGCATTGCGATGCGATCGCGATTTTATGCAACAGCGTGGCATCAGTAATATTCAAAAGACGAATAACCGTCGCAGATCAGAAGAGAATCACTAGTTCAAAGCTCAAATTTTATTCGTCGTAGTTTGCTTCCTTGGAGGGGTACTCACGTTAATTTAATTTATTTGTATTAGAACAATAAAAGCTGGGATGTTCTCAAGAAAGTTTCCATTGTATTTATTTTACAATTGTACATATCATCTATTCCAGGTACAATTAGGTCTGTTCCCCCAACTCATTGAGGCTCATGGCTAATCCTCCTCTGGTGTACTTTATTTAAAAGGAGAATCTACTGTGACGACATTTAGTGATAATTCTTCAGAATCTAAAGGAGAAGAAGTATTAGAAGAAGAAATTGAAGACGAAAATAATCAAGAAGAAAAAGTCACCTTTCAATATGACCCAGAAAAAATTAACATTTCCACAAGAGAACCAACAATAGAGTTATTGCTTAAAAGAATTAATGAAGAAGCTCTTGATTTGGCACCAGATTTCCAACGTCATGCCAATGTATGGAAGGAAGATGCTCAAAGTAGACTAATAGAATCTGTAATTATTAGAATTCCCATACCAGCATTGTATATAGATGCTACTAATGAAGATAAATGGTTAGTTGTAGATGGACTACAACGTTTATTTGCGCTAAAGCGTTTCATAATTGACAAAGAACTGAAATTATCCGGATTAGAGTATCTTACCGGTCTAGAAGGTAAAACCTATGACCAAATCGAGCGTAGATACCAACGTCGTCTTGAAGAGACTCAATTAACTGTATATTTAATTGATAAAGGGACACCACCTGAAGTAAAGTATAATATTTTTAAACGTATTAATACAGGGGGATTAGCTTTATCGCCTCAAGAACTACGCCATGCTCTTAATCCTGGTAAAGGAACGAAGTTCTTAACAAAACTAGCTGCATGTCCAGAATTTCAACAAGTTGTTCAACTTGGGAATAATCGTAAGATGCGTATGGATGACCGCGAATTTATTCTGGGTTTTTTAGCTTTTAGTTTAACACCTTACCAAGAATATGCAGATAGCAGAGATACTTTTTTAACTAAAGCACTATCTAAGCTGAATACACTCTCGGAAACAGAGTTAAATAATATTGAAAATTCTTTTAAAAAAACTATGATAGCTGCTTGGGATATCTTTGAAAAAAATGCCTTTCGTAAAATATCTAACACTCAGAAAAAAAAATTTCCAGTGAATAAAGCTTTATTTGAGTCTTGGTCAGTAAATTTAAGTAAACTGAGCCATGAGCAGATACAAGTGTTGATAAAAAATAAGCAGAAATTAATACACATATTTAAGACATATATAGACACTGATAAAGATTTTTTAGAATCTATATCTCAAGCTACGGATAAAATCCAAGATAGATTTATTACTATAGAAACAATCATTAAAAAAACACTTGTATGATTTCTTCACTCACACTCACAAATTTTAAACCTTTTAAGTATCAATCACTTGTATTCAAACCTCTTACACTTCTATCGGGTCTTAATAGTACTGGTAAGTCTTCTGTATTACAATCTTTACTATTATTACGTCAGTCTTTTCAAAAAGGTTTATTGAAAGAAAAAATATTATTTTTAAATGGTGATTTAATTAATATTGGAACAGCCAAAGATGCAATTTTTGAAGGAGCATCTAAAAAAGAAAAATTGGGCTTTGAAATTATTGATAAGGATGGGTTAAAAAGCATCTGGGAGTTTAAATACGAAGAGGATAGAGATGCTAACTTTTTAAGTGATGAAATAGACGCTAATTTTTTAAATATTGTTTCAGAACCTGGTGATAATAAAGTTTATGAATCCAGTCTTTTTACTAAAAATTTTCACTATATTGAAGCAGAGCGTATAGGACCAAGAGTATTTAATCGGATGTCGTATGACACAGTTAAATTATCGGGAAATTTTGGGCATAAATGTGAATATACATTGCATTTTTTAGCAATTAATGAGAACGAAGCTATTCCTAATGCTAAGTTAAGTCACCCAAACGTAAAAGTTTCTAAAAATCAATACGACTCTCCAGAGATACCATCACGAAAATTGATAGATCAAGTAGAAGCCTGGATGGGAGAAATAAGCCCAGGTACACGTATACAAATAAATTCAAATCCAGATATGGATGTTATCAGTTTTCAAGGTGCATATAGAGATAGCAATTATTATCGATCAACTAATCTTGGATTTGGTATTATCTACACATTACCAATTATTGTTGCAGTACTCGCATCAAAACCTGATACACTAATTTTAGTTGAAAATCCGGAGGCACATCTTCATCCAAAAGGACAAGTAAAGATGGGTGAATTATTAGCGCTAGCAGCAAGTTGTGGGGTTCAAATTATAATTGAAACTCATAGTGACCATGTTTTAAATGGTATTCGTCTAGCTGTTCACGGTGGGAAAATTAAGCCAGATGATGTTCAATTACATTATTTTCAACGTCACGAACAGCAGGGGGAAACTATTACAGAAGTTGTATCACCACGCATTGATCGGAATGGCAGAATTGATAAATGGCCCGATGGTTTTTTTGATGAATGGGAAAAAAGTCTAGATGTGTTGCTTGAGCCTGCGGAGGACTAGAGGGTGGATTTTGACCTAATATTGAATGAGTTATCTCTCCTAAATCCGGCTCGGAATGAGCAAATAGCACAGGAAAGAATGTCTGAGTTAATTAAGACGATAAAGGCAGTAAAAGCCCAGGGTGTGAAGGTAAGTCTTCGTACTAAAGAAAATTTTCACACAACAATACTTGCACCTAATTATCCTCTACGTCGCTGGCTTAATGATAATAATGCAGATCAGGTTGAGCGAAGTTATATCAGGACTCTTGCAACTAAAGCACCTTTCTCAACAGGTCTTATAAATGCTGAGATTAAAGAAATTGAAGATAATGCTAGTTTGTCGGAATTTCGTTACCAAGGAAAGTTAGCTATTGGGCTTGGTATTGCTTATATTCTTGATACGATTGTAATTAGTTTGCTCTCTGAGGAATGCTGGGATTGTAGCCGTATAGAACTTGAATTTCGATGCTTGGATGAAGTTGGAGAGATAGTCAGTAAAACTGTAGAGACTATCCATGCAAGCCGTAGTTGTCACATAGCAGAACATACTAATCTAATTCAAGAAAGTAAAGAGCGCATTTATCAAAAAGTTAGCAATGGGTCAAAAATTTGGGAACAAAGAGAACAACTATTTCCTAATTTAGTATTTTGTGATGTTGTTAGAAAACAGTTGGAAGATATTTTGACTGGGCAGTTAGAATTACAACCAGTGATCAAAATATTATTGGAACTGCAAAAATGTTGCCAGAATTGGGATAGTGGCTATTTCAATCTTGAAGGGTATCCAATTGAGGAATCGGGGGAAAGCCAAGGAACCCTTGAGCAATATGCTAGAGAAAGAACTTTTTCTTGTCCTGATGGAGAAGAGCGTTTATTTGAACGGCACGTTAAATTGAGATTTTGCAATTGGCGAATTCATTTCTTTCCAGAAAAACCAGGAACAGTAATTATTGGCTATATAGGTCGTCATCTCCCCACAGTAAAGTATCGTAAGTAACATAAAAACGCGATCGCGGGCTAATTGGATGCATCGCTAATTCTGTGAAAACTTGCCCCGTGTCTTAATCATATCCTTTGCCGCCTAATGTCTGGACAACAGGAGCAACTAGTAGGCACAGCACTTGTAAATGTTTAGCTATTCTAATAATTAGAATTCCTTATTTTTAGGGAAACGTATACTTTATTTACGAAAAGCTTGAATTTTACCCAGGAGCCATGCAATACTACTACCATAATCACCGATAAATTGGTCGATTATAAGTAGTATCGTTGTTTCTGTAATAATTGCAGCATCGGTACGTCATTCGGATTCTCCCAAGTTGTGCAAATATGACTTTTGCGATTTATTATGTGCATTACTGTGGGCGCGATCGCTAAACAACCTGTTTAATTAAGGGGTAAAAGCTCGTGAGCGTAAATCAATCAGCTTCAGGGCAACAATCTACCACTGTTTTCGATATCTGTATCTGTATAAATGTAAATAGCTTGTGGCAAGAAATTCATCATAAGTGTTGCCACTGTTAAGTAATTTGTAGATATACCTGCGGTTTCGCAAAAGTAATATTTTAACGTTCCTTCATGCCAAATCAGCGCCAAGGAGCGCAGAGGTAAGAATTCTGCGGGGAAAGAATTTCCAAGACAGACGTATACAAAAGAGATTCAGGGAGAAAATATCATGACTATTGCACTGGAACGTCCCCAGAAAAAAACACGATCGGCAGAAATTCGCGCACAGTTGGGTTATCCCATCATTGATACAGATGTACATACCCAGGAATTCCCCCCAGCATTTTTAGATTATTTAGAGCAAGTTGCAGGAAGCGCGATCGCGGAAAAATTCCAAGAACATTTACCTGGTTCATCCCGTTCTAAATGGTTTCAGCAAAGTTGGGAAGAACGTAAAGCTTATCGTACTACCCGCCCTCCTTTTTGGACTCGTCCGACGAATGATGCTTTAAATTTAGCTACGATTAGCTTACCCAAGTTGCTGCATGAGCGCTTACAAGAAGCAGGTACAGATTTTGCTGTAGTGTACCCAAATTTAGCAACGATGGCACCCCATATTGGTCATCCCGATATGCGGCAAGCTGTATGTAGAGCTGCAAATACCTACCATGCAGATATTTTCCGTCCTTACTCTGACCGCTTAACGCCAATTGCTAGTATTCCGATGCATACTCCCGAAGAGGCGATCGCGGAGTTGGAATATGCTGTAAAGGTGTTGAAATTAAAAGCAATTCAAATTCCTGGTCATGTGCGTCGTCCTATCCCAGCTTTTGAAAAGTATGGGGAAGAAGTCGCGAATGAGGCAATTTGGATTGATACCTTTGGCTTGGATAGCAAATATGACTACGATCCATTCTGGGCAAAGTGTGTAGAACTTAAAGTTGTTCCCACTACTCATTCCAGTGGTATGGGTTGGATTAATCGCCGCTCTATTTCTAACTACCAGTACAATCACATTGGTCACTTTGCTTCTGCGGGTGAAGCATTATGTAAATCTCTGTTTTTTGGTGGAGTTACTCACCGTTTCCCCACCTTAAAGTTTGCCTTTTTAGAAGGTGGTTCAGCTTGGGGTACTAGTTTATATGCTGATTTAATTTGGCATTGGGAAACCCGCAACAAAGACCATATGCTGGAACATAACGACCCCGCTAAGATTAATCGTGAAGAACTGATTGAATATTATCTCCGCTATGGTGGTGAGTTAGTAGATGGTCGCTTAAGTAAACTAGGTAGTGGTTTGGGTTTCCATGCTAACTTGTTATCTCCCATCGATCCGGGTGATTTAGATGAATTTGCTAAAGCGGGAGTTAAGACTCCAGAAGATGTGCGATCGCGCTTTTTGAATCACTTCTATTTTGGTACAGAGTCAGATGATACTCGTGTAGCTCATGCCTTTAACCGGAACGCAAATCCCTATGGTGATAGAGTTAAAGCTTTCTTGGGTTCTGATTCTGGTCATTGGGATGTACCCGATATTACTGCTGTAACTGCGAATTCCTACTCATTTGTTGAGCGGGGAATTATCAGCGAAGAAGATTTACAATATTTCCTCTCTATTCATCCATTGGAGTTGTATACCAGCCTGAATCGGGATTTCTTCAAGGGTACGGTTGTGGAGAAAGCAGCAGATGAGTTTTTAGGGACTGAGGGCTAGTAAAAATGCTGGATGGAGAAGGGACAGGGGAGACAAGGGAGACAGGGAGGAAAGAGCTTTTTCTTGTCACTATCGACTTAGCAAAGTTGACTTGCCAAACTACTAGGACTTTCTGGAAGGGAATAGAGACAAGGGGGACAAGGAAGACAAATACCCCATTCCCAAATATCAACACTTGAAAATAATTAGGGTGAAATATTATGACGATCGCATTAGAACGTCCGCTACAAAAAACAAAGTCGGCAAAAATTCGCGAACAGTTAGGTTATCCGGTAATTGATACTGATGTTCATACCCAGGAATTTGAACCAGCAGTTTTGGATTATTTAGAGCAAGTTGGGGGAACGGAAATTACAGAGCGCTTTAAGGAGCGTTTACCGGGTGCTTCTCGGTTTAAATGGTATGAGCAAAATTGGGAAGAACGTTTCGCTTATCGTACAAATCGCCCTAATTGGTGGGGTCGTCCAACCAAGAATACCCTAAATTTGGCGACCATTAGTTTACCGAAATTACTCCACGAACGCTTACAAGAAGCAGGTACAGATTTTGCCGTTGTTTATCCTAACTTGGCAACAATGGCTCCCAATATCGGTAACGACGAAATGCGTCGGGCTGTATGTCGTGCCATTAATATCTACCATGCAGATATTTTCCGTCCCTATAGCGATCGCCTGACTCCCATTGCAGCTATTCCCATGCATACGCCAGAAGAAGCGATCGCAGAGTTAGAATATGCGGTTAAAGTACTGGGATTAAAAGCCATTCAAATCCCCGGTTACGTGCGTCGTCCGATTCCTGCCTTTGAGAAGTATGGAAAGGAAGTAGCCAACGAGGTAGTTTGGATTGATAACTTTGGCTTAGATAGCGAATATGATTATGACCCATTCTGGGCGAAGTGTGTCGAGTTAAAAGTTGTTCCTACCACCCATGCTTCTAGCCAAGGTTGGACAACTCAACGCTCTGTTACCAACGCACAATACAATCACATCAATCACTTTGCCTTTGCTGCGGAAGCTTTATGCAAATCCCTATTTTTTGGTGGTGTCACCCGTCGTTTCCCCACGCTCAAATTTGCCTTTATGGAAGGTGGTTCAGCTTGGGGTGCGAGTTTGTATGCAGATATTATTTGGCATTGGGAAACCCGCAATAAGCAACATTTGTTAACTCATAACAACCCTGCTATTATCGATCGCCAAGAATTATTAGAACTCTACACCCGTTATGGTGGAGAATTGGTAGAAGGTCGTTTAGATAAATTGGGTGATGGTTTAGGATTCCACAGTCAACTTTTTGCACCCCAAGACCCCGGTGAATTAGATGAATTTGCCCTTGCAGGTATTGAGAAGCCCGAAGATGTGCGCGATCGCTTCCTCAATCACTTCTACTTTGGTACAGAATCCGATGATACTCGTGTTTCCCAAGCCTTTAACCGGGCTGCATTACCTTTTGGTGATAGAGTCAAGGCATTTTTAGGTTCCGATGCTGGTCACTGGGATGTACCAGATATTACTGCTGTCACTGCCAACGCTTACAGTATGTTTGAACGGGAAATTATCAGCGAAGAAGACCTACGCTATTTCCTCTCCACCCATCCATTGGAATTGTACACCAGCCTCAATCGTGACTTTTTCAAAGATACAGCAGTTGAGAAAGACGCAGAGAAATATTTGGCAAGTATCGGTAGATAAGGATTTGTAGTGTGTTTACCTAGCGTATCCGAATTAACATCTTGCTTGTGACTAGTGGTCTGTCAAATTTGAATTGACGGATTGGGAGAGGACAAGGGAGACAGGGCAGAGGGGGGAGACAAGGGTGATATATCCGTCAATTAGTTCTTGACAAAGTACTAGTAGTCTGACAAGGCAACTTTGCTGAGTCGATAGTGGCAAGAAAAAGCTCTTTCCTCCCTATCCCCCCTGTCTCCCTTGTCTCCCCTGTCCCTTCTCCACCCGGCTTTTTTGGGTTGGTGGACTACTAGTTAATAGCAATCGATATACTTCCATTTCACATTTGAATAAACAATACTTTGGAAGTACGTTAACAAAGCTGAACGCAAGTATCCCTAATTTTTACCGCCATAACTTTCTGGTTATAAGAGCTATACCTCCACGTAAGGTGGGCAAATAAATCAATAATTGTCCACCCTACTTTCCTAATTCAAGCCAGAGTTAATTAGAGCGAATCAGTTTATTACGAATTAATACTAAAAAATCAATTACGAATTGTACTGACCTATGTTGACAACAACTTCTACTTACGACCCAACTCTATTTCAAGGTGCTGCTTGGTACTATGCTCGTTACCGTACTCAGTACCCCCAAGCTTTATTTGATTTGTTTGCTAATATCTTCCAACTCGATGGGAAAGGACGATTACTCGATCTAGGGTGTGGTGCGGGATTAGTTACTATTCCCTTTGCAAATCGGTTTGCAGAAGTAGTAGGACTCGATCCAGATGCAGATATGCTCAAAGAAGCTCAAGAGCAAGCTGATGCTGCGGGGATAACTAATATTCGTTGGATTCACGATCGCGCTGAGTCGATTTCTGAAGATTTGGGAAAGTTTCAAGTTGTGACGATGGGACGCTCATTTCATTGGATGCAACGAGAATTAGTTTTATCAAAACTCGACTCTTTGCTAGTTGAGAATGGTGTAATAGTTATCCTCAAAACCAATGAAAATGTTTGGGAAAGTGAACATCCTTGGAAAAAAACAGTTGTAGCAGTAGTCAAACGTTGGTTAGGAGAACGACGACGCACGGGACAAGGTGGGGAAGGAACCTGGAAACCGTTAGAAGAATCCCACGAACAAGTTTTATTGCGATCGCCTTTCTCTAGTCTGAGTACCTATGAAGTAAAAATCCAAAAATCTTGGACAATTGATTCTTACATCGGCTATATCTATTCAACAGCATTTGGCTTACCTTCTTTCTTTGGTAACAACCGCGAACAGTTTGAACAAGATTTAAGAACATCTTTACTAGCTGTAGAACCTTCAGGAGAGTTTTTCGAGGAACTACCAATTACAGCTTTAGTTGCGAAAAGAGCATAGTATTTTCAAGTACAAATTTTTTGTCGGTGGTGCATCACGAGTATCAATCAATAACTTGCTCAAAAATAAACCAAAAATTTCACCACATCAAACCTATGAGTGCTACATTTAAACCAAAAATTATTCGCCGTCTGACATTATTTTTTCTTTCAGCTTTGTTCTCTGTAGCAGCTTCCTTGATGTTGGTTAGTTGTAATGAGCAAAGTCAAAACAACACATCGGAAATAAATCCATCTGAAATCAAAACTCAAGTACTCCGTATGGGGTATCAACAAGCAGGTGATTTAGTCAGAATTACCAAAGTTCTCGAAAAACGCTTGGAGCCATTGGGAATTAAAGTGGAATGGGCACAATTTGCCCAAGGACCACAACTAATGGAAGCGATGAATGTAGGTAAAATTGACTTGGGTTCTGTGGGAGAAACACCCCCTATATTTGCTCAAGCTGCTGGTGCTAAAATTGTCTATGTTGCTGGCAGAAGACGCACCGAAGGTAGTGGAAAAGGTAGCGCGATCGCAGTTCCACCAGATTCTCCAATTAAGAGTGTCAAAGATATTAAAGGACAACAAGTAGTTTTCCAAAAAGCCTCTGCATCTCACTTTTTTATTCTCAGAGCTTTGGAAGAAGTCGGTTTAAAACCTGATGATATTAAGGTTCTCAGCATCCCCAATGTAGAAGCTAGTAGCGCATTTTTAGAAGGGAAAATACCCGTTTGGGTGACAGGCGATCCTCATTTAGCCAGAGCGGAAAAATTGGGGAAGGTAAGAATTCTTAGAACTGCTGAGGGATTAGATTCACCCGGAGGTTACTATATCGGTGGAAAACAGTTTGCGATCGATAATCCAGGACTACTAAGAATAGTCATCGAAGAAATTGATAAGATTGACCGTTGGGCTGAAGCAAATCCCCAAGAAGCAATCAAGCTGATTGCACCATTCCAAAAGCTACCTCCAGATGTCATGGAATTGGTCGTTAGTCGTCGCAGCTATGGACTCAGAGCAATTTCCCCAGATTTAATCGAGGAACAACAGCGAGTTGCTGATTACTTCCATAAAAATGGCGTGATTCCCAAAGCTGTCAACATAAAGGAAGCTACACTGACATCCGAACAATATGCAGCAATTACACCTCCTTCTATTAGTCAAAAATAGTCTAAATACGATCAATGAGTACGAGTAAAAAGCAGTTGAGACTGGGTGCATTTTTGATGAGTTCTGGTCATCATTTAGCAGCTTGGCGTTATCCAGATGCAAGAGCAGATGGGGGTTTGAGCTTCGAGCATTATAAGCATATTGCCCAGACGGCGGAAAGGGGCAAATTTGATATGATTTTCTTTGCTGACGGGGTTGCTGTCAGAGATAGGGGTCAAGGTAGAGAAGTATTAAGTCGTACGGGACATCTGGTTCATTTTGAACCTCTAACTTTGCTCTCTGCATTATCGGTTGTCACAGAAAATATTGGGTTAGCAGCAACTGTATCAACTACCTATAACGAACCCTTTCACCTAGCCCGTAAATTTGCATCTTTAGATTATTTAAGTAATGGTCGTGCCGGCTGGAATCTTGTGACTTCTGCTAGTAATGCGGAAGCGCAAAACTTCAACCGTGACAAGCATCTGGAACATGCACCCCGCTACGATCGCGCTCGTGAGTTTGTGGATGTTGTCACCAAACTTTGGGACAGTTGGGAAGATAATGCATTTCTGCGGGATAAGGAATCTGGTGTTTACTTTGAGCCAGATAAATTACATATTCCTAACCATAAAGGCGAACATTTTTCTGTCCGTGGTCCCCTTAATGTTGCTCGTCCACCCCAAGGCTATCCAGTTATCATCCAAGCTGGTTCCTCCGAAGATGGTAAAAATCTCGCAGCCCAAACCGCAGAGGTAATTTTCACGGCACAACAAACCCTGGAAGATGCCCAAGCTTTTTACTCGGATGTGAAAGGACGAGTGGCGAAATACGGACGTAACCCCGACCACCTTAAAATCATGCCGGGGATATTCCCGGTAATTGGCAGAACTGAAGCTGAAGCCAAAGAAAAATTTGATCGCATTCAAGAATTAATCCATCCCCAGGTGGGATTAAGCTTACTCACCGGAATGTTGGGCGAAGTCGATTTATCTAGCTACCCGTTAGATGGACCATTGCCAGATTTACCCCATACCGAACTCCACCAAAGCCGCCAACAATTATTAATTGAAACTGCCCGCAGAGAGAATTTTACAATTCGCCAATTATATTTATGGATTGCGGGAGCGCGAGGACATTGGACAATTTGGGGTACACCATCACAAATAGCTGACAAGTTAGAAGAATGGTTCGTTAATGGTGGAGCCGACGGTTTTAATATCATGCCACCTTATTTACCAGGTGGTTTAGAGGAATTTGTGGATTTAGTCATACCCGAATTGCAACGTCGGGGACTATTCCGCACCGAGTACGAAGGACGTACCCTACGAGAAAATCTCGGTTTACCCCGTCCAGAGAATCAGTTTGTCAGGACAGTTTCTGAATTAGTTGCTTAGGGAATGAGGGGATATGGGGACAAGGGGGACAAGGGGGAAAACAGAAAGTAACTTTCTCTCCCAAATCTCCCTCCTCTTCCTCCGCTTAAATCTATCTACATGGAGAATAGACATGACCTCTCAATACTTTGATATCAAACCAATTGCTGGACGTATCGGCGCTAAAATCATTGGTCTTGACTTAAGTTCCCATCTCAGCGATGCAATTATCAGCGATATTCGCAAAGCCTTAGTCAAATACAAAGTCATATTCTTTCGCAATCAAGAAAAACTGGATGCTAGCGGACAAGTTGCCTTTGCTCGCAGATTTGGCGAAGTTACTACCGCACATCCCACAGTACCTTCTTTGCCAGACAATCCCGAAGTTTTAGACCTAAATTACGGTAAAACTGTCGCTCGTGCAAATAATTGGCATACTGATGTCACATTTGTAGATCGTCCTCCCCTTGGTTCTGTTCTCCGCGCACTTGTTATACCTCCTGCTGGCGGTGATACTGTTTGGGCAAACTCAGTGACAGCATACCAAGATTTACCTGATGCTTTACGTAATCTTGCTGATGAGCTTTGGGCTGTACATAGCAACGCCTATGACTATGCAGCAGCAACAGTAGACCTTCCCGAAGAAGTGAGAGCTTATCGAGATGTGTTTACGTCGACTGTGTATGAAACCTTACACCCAGTAGTGCGCGTCCATCCGGAGTCTGGAGAACGGGGATTGTTTATTGGTGGTTTCGTGCGTCGTCTACGTGGTTTATCAACAACGGAATCTGACGATATTATTCGGTTATTGCAAGCTTATATTACTCGTCCAGAAAATACAGTCCGTTGGCGTTGGCAAGTTGGAGATGTGGCTTTTTGGGATAATCGGGCTACCCAACATTATGCGATCGCAGATTACGGAGACCAACCCCGTCATGTGCAACGAGTCACGATTGTCGGTGATATTCCTGTGGGTATTGATGGCAAACAAAGTCAGGCAATTAAGGGAGATGCTTCTGCATACAACCGAGTGTTAGCAACTGCCTAATTTCCCAAAGAGAATATGTTTGCCCAATTAATCACCATAAAAATACGCAGAGACCAACTCAAGGAGTTTTATTCAATGCCATTAACACCTTCAACAATGCTGCCCTTAGGCACCCTAGCAGTTAATTTTCATGTATCCGATGTGGTATCTGGTAACACAATCTCCCTGTATAACTTTGCCGACAAGAAAGCTTTGTTAGTTATGTTTATCAGCCGCCATTGTCCCTACGTGCAACATATTAAACATGAGTTAGCACAAATAGGCAGGGACTACAAAGATAAAAACTTGGGCATTATCGCCATTAGTTCTAATGATGCTAATACTCATCCCGATGATGCACCCGAATCACTGAAGGCTTTTGCCCAAGAGTTAGATTTATCTTTTCCCCTTGGCTACGACGAAACCCAGGAAGTTGCTAAAAGCTTTTTCGCTGCTTGTACTCCCGACTTTTTCTTATTTGACGCAGACAAGCGACTTGTGTATCGCGGACAGCTAGATGATAGTAGACCCAAGAGTGAAATACCTGTAACTGGAAAAGATTTGCGGAATGCGATCGATGCAGTTTTAGGCGATCGCGCATCTTACAGTCCTTATCGGGATGTCAGCCCAGAGCAAAAGCCGAGTATTGGTTGCAATATCAAATGGAAACCTGGTAATGAACCTGTTTATTACAAAACTCCGGCTGTTACCGTTAGTTGATTAATGAGCCGATTCCCTATTTTGTAAACAATCTGGGAATTTGAGTATAGGTGACTATTTAAGTAGTGATTATGAATCTTACTGTACGTATTTCACGATCACTACTTATGAAAAAGTGTACATATTTTCTAGCATGAGAATTGCCCATGCAAAAAACTGTCAACTCAGAGAAGCATAATAACTAATGAAAGTCGCGTTTTTACCTCAGAGTCATAATGCATTGAAGCAACTTGTTAGATATACAACTATCGGATTATTTGCATTATCAGCTTCCTTGCCTAGTAGCTTTGTTCAAACTTCTCAAGCACAACAAAAACCGGGATTTAAGTCCAAAGTTATCAACTTGGCATATCAAACTTCTGGAGATATTGTTAAAGCGAGAAAACAGGTAGAGCCACGCTTTAAAGCATTAGGTGTAACCGTGAATTGGGTAGGACCATTTCCCGCAGGACCACAATTAATAGAAGCGATGAATGCTGGTCGGGTTGATATTGGTACTGTGGGAGAGACACCACCAATATTTGCCCAAGCCGCAGGCGTAACCGAAGTTGTTTATATTGCCGGACGTAGACCTAGCAAAGGCACGAACCAAGGTATTTTTGTCCGAGCCAATTCTCAGATTAAAAAGCTATCTGACATTAAAGGGAAAAAAGTTGCTTTTCAAAGAGGTTCAAATGCTCATTATTTATTAGCAAGAGCCTTAAAAGAAGTTGGCTTAAAAATCACTGATGTCAAAGTTGTGGGTTTAACTCCATCAGAAGCGCGTGATGCTTTTATTCAAGACAAAGTGGAGGTTTGGGTAGGCGGCGATCCCTTTTATGCTCTCGTAGAAAAAAACATTCCCATTCGCAATCTGAGAAATGCGGCAGGAATTAATACCTTAGGTGGATTTTACATTGCTAGACGTAAATTTATCACCGAAAATCCGCAACTGACGCGAGTATTTTTAGAGGAAGCTGATAAGGCGGGAGAATGGGCTGATAAGAATCCTCGTGAAGCTGCCCAAGCACTTGCTCCCGATTTGAAAATTGATGCATCAATATTAGAAACTGTTGGACGCAGAACAGTTCGCCAGTTAAGAGTGCTATCTCCTTCTATTATTGGCGAGCAACAGCGTGTTGCTGATTTTTATTTTCAAGAAAAGATTATTCCTCGAAAAGTAAATATTAGGGATGCTGTGCCACCTACTCCATTATTACGGGAGATTACTCCTAAAAGGCTTGGTCAATTGTAAGCAATCTGTTTATAACCATAAAACCAATTCTTCCAAAAGCAATTAACAGATGATGACGCAGGGACGCAGTGACGAGAAGACACAGAGACGCAGAGATTTATTTTATGTGTTGCCAGATTTTGGAGAAACAATATAAATTTTCCCTTCGTTTCTATAGGTTAATGAGTTGCAATATTGTCTACTTTAAACAGGTTTGTAAATCCAATCCAATGAGAACAAATTGCCGAATTTTTATCAATTAAAAAGGAATCACAATTATGGCGAAAACTTGGTTTGAATGGCACGATTTGTACAATACAGAACCCAAATTACAACAACGACTACAAATAGTTCGGGAATACATTTGGAGGGCGATCGATGCATCCCCAGCAGGGAAAATTCGTGTAGTTAGTCTCTGTGCAGGGGATGGACGGGATTTATTAGGAACCTTAGCCAGTCACCCCCGTAAAAATGATGTCTACGGACGCTTAGTGGAGTTAAATCCCCAACTGAGCGATCGCGGAAAAGCATCTGTGGAATCGGCTGGCTTATCTAACCAACTTGAGTTTATTAACGGCGATGCCAGCAACTCTTCTAACTATATAGGTGTTGTTCCGGCAGACATCATTATTGTCTGTGGCATTTTCGGTAACTTGGCGGATGAAGCTGAACTAAGACGATTAATTGGCAACCTTCCTGTCCTCGCCAAAAAAGGCTCCTTTGCCCTTTGGACTCGCGGACATTCTGATGGTATCGCTTACTCAGATACTGTTCGCAGAGTTTTCCAAGAAAATCAATTTGAAGAAGTCAACTTCCAATTAACTCTGACTGGAGATATGGGGGTAGGTATTCATAGATACCTTGGTGAAGGATTGCCTTTACCGGAAAATCAACAACTATTTGAATTTTCTGGCGCTCCAGACAAGTACAGAAGTGTCAGCGTTGCTGCTAATTAGAATGTAAATTCAAACTTTGGAGAATAAATTGTGAGTTACAACCATATTGAAGTCAAACCTGTAGCTGGTTTTATCGGTGCTGAGATTGATGGTGTAAATCTTTCTCAATCCTTAACTGATAATGCTGTGCAAGAAATTCGCCAAGCACTATTAAAGTACAAAGTGGTCTTCTTTCGTAATCAGAATATTGATCATGCTGCTCAAATCGCTTTCACAAGTCGTTTTGGGGAAGTAACCTATGCCCATCCCCATGAAGATGAACCACCCGAAGGATTTGCGGAAATCTTACCAATCGATCGCAGACGTTATGAACGGCGTAATGGTCTACGTCGTGCAAGCTATGAGAGTCGCTGGCATACCGATGTGACTGCTGTTGTTAATCCTCCTGCGGGATCGATTTTACGTGCAGTCAATGTTCCTAGTATCGGCGGAGACACTACTTGGACTAACTTAGTCGCAGCTTACGAGGGCTTATCGGCACCCTTACGAGCATTAGCTGATACATTGAAAGCTGAACATCGTTTCAATGCCGGCTTGCGTATACCCAGTAACAGCAAACTAGCCCAACGCATCGCAGAGAATCCTTTGGTTTCAATTCACCCAGTTGTACGGGTTCATCCAGAGACAGGTGAACGAGCTTTATTCGTCAATCCTGGCTTTACCTCCCATATTCTTGATGTGTCTCCCCAAGAAAGCGAATTACTGCTGGAATTGTTCTTTAACCAAATTACCAAACCTGCTTACACTACCCGTTTCCGTTGGAACAATGGTGACATTGCATTCTGGGATAACCGTGCTACCGCACATTTAGCACCCCAAGACATAGATCACATCGAAGTTGAGCGGGTACTCTATCGCACCACTATCAAGGGTGATATACCTGTTGGTGTTGATGGTTTCCGCTCCCAAGTAGTCGAAGGAGAAGCCTTTGGTAGCGAATTACCAACTGTTCTCAAAAATCAAATCGAGCAAAGGCAAGCAGAACCCGTACATTCCTAAGTTCATTCAATTTCCTCTCTGTAGATTAAGGTAACACAGTTAAGTGGTAGGCAGCCTCACCTACCATTTTTTATTTTCTACAAGAATAACAAAAATATCATTAATATAGCTCAGGTTTAATTTTGATTACATTTTTGGATAATTTTTAGTGCAAAGACTTTATTTTTGGAGTGATTCTTGATATTGTCAAGTACAGTATCATAATCAATCAATAGTTTGTGAAAATTAGCATTTTTTCTGTTTTGAGGATATTATTTATAAATCAAGTGTTAGAAATATTTAAATCATATTTATTTATATATGCAAATCTGTTCGTTAATTATAAGTTAAAGCGAATTATTGATAGGAATTGGCTAGTTTAATTGAGTATTGTATATCATTTCTGTTCTAAAAATATGTCTCTCTTCAATCAAGTTATCAGGAATAATTTTTTTTCTCTGTCATTAATAACTATATTCTTGCTCGCAGCTTGCTCATCTCCAAAAAACAACTCATCTAATAATCAACAGTCTCAAAGTACATCTACAAATAGTAACCTCTTAAAACTACTCTACTGGCAAGCTCCAACCATTCTTAATCCCCATTTATCACCAGGTAGTAAGGATTTTGAGGCTAGTCGAATTGCTTACGAACCTCTAGCTACTTTCGATAAAGATAGTAAACTAATTCCCTTTTTAGCCGCAGAAATTCCTACCATTGAGAATGGGGGATTAGCTAAAGATGGTAAATCTGTGACTTGGAAATTAAAGCAAGATGTCAAATGGTCGGATGGTAAACCTTTTACATCTGATGATGTGGTATTTACTTATAAATATTTATCTAATTCTGCCGTAGGTGCAACAACTACAGCAAATTATGAGGCTGTGAAAAGTATCGAAGCAGTCGATAAATATACAGTCAAAATCAATTTTAAGGAGCCAAATCCAGCTTGGTCATTACCTTTTGTTGGTCAGAATGGAATGATTTTGCCTCGCCATGTTTTTGAGAAATATAATGGAGCTAATGCCAGAGAAGCACCAGCAAATCTCATTCCTGTGGGTACTGGGGCTTATCGAGTAGTTCAATTTAAGCCGGGTGATATTATTATTTATGAGGCGAATCCTTTCTTCCGCGAAGCCAATAAACCCTTCTTTAAGCGTATAGAACTCAAGGGTGGTGGAGATGCAACTTCCGCAGCCAGAGCAGTATTGCAAACTCAAGATGCAGATTTTGCTTGGAATTTGTTGGTGGAAGCTCCAATTCTCAAACAGTTGGAGTCAGTTGGAAAAGGTAAAGTAAATGTGAGTGTGGGTACTTTTGTCGAGCGAATTTTGCTCAATCAAACCGATCCAAAGAAACAGGATACTGATGGCGATCGCTCTAGTTTAAAATTTCCCCATCCCTTTTTTAATGACAAGAAAGTACGTCAGGCTTTTAATTATGCCATTGACCGCGATACTATTGTTAAACAGTTGTATGGTATCACTGGTCGTTCAACCGCAAATATTCTTGTTGCACCAGAAAGTTTTGCTTCCCCTAACAATACACCAGAATTTAACTTAAACAAAGCTACCGATTTATTAGATGAAGCCGGATGGAAAGATAGTAACGGGAATGGAATTCGTGATAAGAATGGGGTAGAATTGAGCGTTTTATATCAGACTTCCGTTAATCCATTGAGGCAGAAAATTCAGGAAATTATCAAGCAACAATTAACTTCTTTGGGTGTGAAAGTGGAGTTAAAGAGTATTGACCCAAGTATATTATTTTCCGGCGATCCTGCTAACCCAGATACAATTAATCGCTTTCAAGCGGATATGCAAATGTTTTCTAGTGGTAATACCAGCCCCGATCCCGGTGCATATATGAAAAATTGGACTTGTGAGGAAATACCCCAGAAGCAAAATAATTGGTCTAAACAAAATTATTCGCGTTATTGTAATCCAGAATACGATAAACTCTGGAAGCAATCTACAACAGAATTAAACCAACAAAAACGGCAACAACTATTTATTCAAATGAATGACTTATTAATCAAAGATGCAATTGTTATCCCTTTAGTTGCTCGTGCAGAAGTAAGTGGGATTAGTAATCGTTTAATTGGTGTGGAAGCAACTCCTTGGGATACTAAGACTTGGAATATTAAAGATTGGCAAAGTAAATAATATTGTCAATCATATAACTTATAACAATCTTGGGTCTAAGGCATCCCTCAAACCATCGCCTATATAGTTAATACTTAAAACAGTCAGAAATATTGCTGCACCTGGGAAAATTACCATGTGGGGAGCAATTTCTAAAAAGTTTTGTGCATCATAAAGCATTCTTCCCCAAGTTGGAATATCTGGGGGAAAGCCTAAACCTAAAAAACTAAGGGTAGATTCAGTAATAATTGCTGCACTCACTGAAAGAGTACCCGCCACTATTACAGGACTCATTACATTGGGAAGAATATGAATTAAGATTAACCTGCTAGGTGAAGCACCAAGGGTTCGAGCAGCAGCGACAAATTCTGTTTCCCGCACTGTTAAAAAACCTGCTCTTACCAATCTTGCTACAGACATCCAATTCAGCCCACCAATTAAGACAACAATTAATATGAATATACCTAACTCAGCCCCAGCGAATGCTTTGAGGGAATCGCGAAATAAAAATATGATTAATAACAGTAATGGTAGTCGTGGTAAAGCCAAACATAAATCAGTAAAGCGCATTAAAACTATATCTATCCAACCACCATAAAAGCCGGATATTGCTCCAATAAAAGTTCCTACAGATATTGCTACTAACATTGAAAAAATACCAACTGCTATTGATATCCTGCCACCATATAAAATTCTAGCTAAAATATCTTGACCCAAGTCATTAGTTCCAAAAGGATGCTCCCAGTTTGGAGGCAGAGTTGCTTTGGTAAAGTCAATTTTATTGATAGGAGATGTATAAATCAAAGGAATAAAAATCACACTAAGAATAATTATGACTAACATTATCGTACCCAATATTGCTTGAGGATTACGGCGAAATTTATTCCATACATCTTGTCTAATATTTCTCGAACTAAGTACGTCATTATTACCTATAGTCAATACTGAACTTTGAAATTGCTTAGAAATTTGCTTTTGCAAACGCTTGAACATAAGAAATCAGATTAATATATTTTTGTTTACTTACTATAATTTACACGAGGGTCTAGAATACTATACAGAATATCTGCAATTAAATTAAATATGACAATTAAAATAGCATATATAAATGTAATCGACATAATCACTGGTGTATCATTATGGTATATAGAATCTATTAATAAAGCACCAATACCAGGAACTCGAAAAACTTTTTCCGTCACCAAAGCTCCAGTAAAAACACTCGGTATATCCAACGCAACTAAAGTCACGACCGGAATTAAAGCATTTCGTAAAACATGATGGGTAATAACTCGAAAATTAGATAAACCCTTTGCATAAGCAGTACGTACATAGTCTTTATGAATGTTTTCTAAAACCTCCGATCGCACAAATCGCATTAACAATGCTGTTTGCCAAAGTGCTAATACAGATATTGGCATAATCGATTGTTTAATTTGCTCGATAAAACTCTGCCAATCTGTTACTTGTAAAGTGCTGTTATAAATAAAAGGCAACCATTTTAATTGCACGCTAAAAATAATAATAAATAACAAGCCAGTAAAAAATGTTGGCAGAGAAAAGCCAAAAAATACCAGAGTTGTCAAAATCATGTCAAACAGAGAATTGCGTTTGAGAGCAGAGATTACCCCCAAAGGAACAGCTAACAGCGCACCAAAAATGTAAGCAGAACCGACTACCCATAATGTTGTCGGGAGACGCTGAATAATTAAATCGCTCACAGGACTGCGACTAGTAAAAGAATAGCCCATATCTCCACTGATAAAGGCTGTAATCCACTTGATATAGCGAATATAAATTGGTCGATCTAAACCTAAAGACCTTCTAATATTTTCTCGCACTTCTGCTGTGATAGAAGGATTGAGTGCAAACTCTCCCATTGGATCACCAGGAGCCAATGCTAATATGGTAAAAATCACAAGGCTGATAGCGACTAGGGTGGGAATAGAAGTTAGTAGACGCTGAATTAAATATTTGGTCATGCTTGATATCGGTAGCGACAGCGTGATTATTTTATATCAATTGGTTTCTATTAGAACAATAATCGAGTTAATCATAAAAGGATTCATCAAAAGTTTTTAATTATCAAAGGTATTTCACCTTGATATAGTCAAATTTATGAATATGCGTGAGTCCTGAATCTATCGTATTGACTACCAATAAAATTTTTTACAGAAATATCCCTATCTAAAAGCGTTCCATCTAAATCAAAGAGAATAGCTCTTATTATGTATTTCACCTTTGCTAGTTATCAAGTGAGATTAATCATGAAGTCTCATTAATACGTCCGAAATAAACCAGAACGACATAACCTACTAAAGCCCAACAGCTTAAATATTATAATACTACGCAAAATCGATAGATTCATGATACTTTAGTTTAAGTTAGTGTCGTATTGTGCGAACCAAAGAGATGACAGCACCTTTTTATGGTTTAGCAGGTGGCATCAGCAAAATTTATTATGTTTTGTAAAAAGCAAGCTTTTACTTGGTTTTATGGAGACAAATCGAAAAATTATTTGCCCATCAAATTGCTTGCCTTCGAGCCGTTGTAAGTAGTTGCGTGTGATTCTATCGCTGTTCGAGAATGCGAAAGAAAATTTACCGCAATATGACTTCGCCTAAATTATTTTGTCTAATCTTCTATGGAGATAATTACTAATGACTAATCCTCAAGAACTGCTACATGCACGCTACGGTGAAATACCTTTCCAACTAGAAAAAAATGCTATTAGCTGGAATCAGAGCGTGACTGCATTATTATCTCACCGTTCTATCCGCAGTTATTTACCTAATCCATTGCCAGATGGAACCCTAGAATTAATGATTTCCTCAGCCCAATCTGCGGCAACTTCTTCTAATTTACAGACTTGGAGTGTGGTAGCTGTAGAAGATAAAGAACGCAAAGAAGAACTCTCGAAATTAGCAGGAAATCAAGCCCATATTCGCCAATGTCCGTTATTTTTGGTTTGGTTGGCAGATTTAGCACGTTTGGCTTATGTTGCTGAAAGTCGGGGATTTTCCCACGATGGATTGGAATATTTAGAAATGTTTGTGATGGCAACCATTGATGCGACTCTCGCAGCTCAAAATGCTGTTGTTGCAGCTGAGTCCTTCGGTTTGGGGACGGTATATATTGGGGGAATTCGCAATCGTCCGGAGGAGGTTGCAGCAATACTCAATTTACCACCTTCCGTATTTGCTGTGTTTGGATTGTGTGTTGGGTATCCAAATCCCGAGGTGGAAACAGCAATTAAACCGAGATTACCCCAATCAGCAGTATTGCATCGGGAAACCTACAACTTGGCAGTGCAAGCAGAAGCATTGTCCCATTATGACGAAATCATGAAGGCATTTTACCAACAACAGAAAATGAATGTTCCCGGTGATTGGAGCGAGCATTCAGCCAAACGGATTGCCACATCGGAGTCTCTTTCGGGACGAAATCGGTTACGCGAAGCTCTGAATAATTTAGGTTTTGAGTTGCGATAAATACTCGTAAATATATTGCGATACTATCGATCGCCACACAATCGGGAATTCCATCGATTACCCAACGAATCGAATTTTGATGGGAATGGGATTGAATCGATCTAATAAAAGACATCACAACCATATCTCAACCAATCCAAAATTAAACTTTCTGGCTCGATTTACGCACAAGTTCGTGAAGATTCAGATACATCATACTCAGCAAAACCAAAAACATGATTCCTGCAACTGTTCCGTAACCTTTTAAATGCCAACTCAACCGCAAAAATGTTAATTTTAGCTTTCTGTAGGATGCAGATAAGGACAATTTTGATTTTTTCCAACCCAAATTTCTGCTAGAAGAAATCTTGAATTTAAAATCTGTTGCTGTCATCGTGTTCCCTTCTCTGAATTTTTCAAAAATTAAATACGATAAGTCTATCGAGATTGTGTACTTTAGATTATTACATGCTCTAACTCCGAAAGCAAGTCCGAATGCTTCCTAGTAATAAAGTCTTGTTTGTAGAAAAAATAATTTAATTCATAAGTACTTAAAAGTAGAAGATTTGTATATAAAAGCACTAATATATATTTGAGACAAAAGCTAAATACTGTTTGAGGTTTGATCTGTAAATTTTCTTAATATTGCTTAAAATTCATCATCCGTATCCGACGAAGCGAAAATATTCTTTTCATCTGCGTGACTAACGCGAAATTCGATCACTCGACTCAAACGCTTAACTCCGCTCAATGTCACCAAAGTCAAAAATCCTGCCATCAAAGCCGTCTGCCACAATCCGCATCCAATCGCAGCTCCCAATCCTGCGGAAATCCATACCGATGCAGCTGTGGTCAATCCCTTCACCTTGGGGTTGGCTGATTCTCCGGGAGATACTTGCAAAATCAATCCTGCTCCAATAAATCCGACTCCTGTAGTAACTCCTTGGATAGTGCGACTGAGGGCATTTGTGGTAGCAAAAAGACTATCTCCTTCTGCCTGTAGGGGAATCATTACAAATAAAGCCGATCCCATACTCACCAGCATAAATGTTCGCATTCCTGCAGGTCTTCCTCCCTTTTGCCGATTCAATCCGATCGAGCAACCGACTAAAAGCGCGAGGAACAATCGGAATCCAATTTGGAACCAATCATCAGACGCAAGCAGCATTACACCCAATTTGATATCCCTCCAGATTTTTTTGGCGATCGCATAAACAAGCTACCAGTCTGCCAACTTTGAATTGACCGATTGGGATAGGACAAGAGAGACAGGGGAGAGGGGGGAGACAAGGGGGAAATATCCCTCAATTATTTCTTGACAGAGTACTACCAGTCTGCCAACTTTGAATTGACCGATTGGGATAGGACAGAGGAAATGCTAAGAGTAATTTATACTAAAAAACGATAGATTTTTAGGGCTTTTTAGTAAAACCCCCTTGCATCTCTTGTATATAAAGTGAAATAATATGTTTTTCATCATAAACTACGGCAAGTCGATAGAGCAAGTGTATTTTACTTTGATGCTGAGTTCCCTAGAATTGTTTGCCGAATTAGCTGCCATCAGTTTGCTTCAAGAGCATTGCATGCAGGAACCTAGTGGTCTGTCAACTTTGAATGGATTGGGAAAGGACTAGAGAGACAGGGGAGAGGGGGGAGACAAAGGGGAAATATCCCTCAATTATTTCTTGACAGAGTACTAGTAACTTTAGAAAAAGCTTTGTAATTAAACAGTTATGGAAGAAAAGCCTGAATTCTCTACAAGTTCCAGTAATTTTCTATATCCACGGCATCCCTATTGTGGGAAATTTACTCCAGAGTATTTAGTATTTAATGCAAATTTACAGGAATTTGCTCAACGGGTTAATTACATATCAGGTTTGCAAACGGGAGGTAAGTTATCTCCGGAAGAAGCATACGGGCAGATAAAATTGCTTTGGAAGCAGTTGAAACGTACGAAAAAAGAACTCAACATACCCAATAGCGATCGCTAGGAAAATTCCCAAATTAATGAGAATAGGGCATGAAGTACTTTGATTGCCATGAACAGGAAATAGATTATCGAGTCAAATTAGTTGATATTGCCAGAGATTTTTATCGACGGGGATGGATGCCGAGAACTACTGGTAATTTGTCGGTGTGGTTTCCGGATAGTAGCTTTGCGATCGCAAAAAATAATAGTTACAAAAGCCTATTGATGCCGAATGCAAGAAAATTTTTAATGTTATCAAATTAAAGCCCAGTCGATGACTGGGGCATAAAAAAAAACGATTGCCGATCGCCTAAATAATTATCATTCACATACTTGTTTTATAACCTCTTTCATGTAATGCTAATCACATAATGTACTATAACTTGACCGATAAATAGAAGTTATTATTATGGCTGGTGATTGAAGAGCGCGATCGCATTGCCATATTCACCTATGGTTTGGCAGGTAATCCGAACACAAGTTACCTAAAATTTGTTCAAAAAAGACCCAATCACTTTCCGATAATTCCCAAAAAATAAGCAGAACTGGAGACAGGATATGAGATTAAATCTATTTCAAAAAAGATTGAAATTACCCGTAATATTTGCTTTATTTGTGGCTGTTTTTACGTCTTTAATTATTATTCCCATCACACCACTCGTGAGCTTTTCTGCCACTCAAAAAGCCAACATACAATTTGTTTCTCCTGCTTGGGTAGCAGAGAATTCAAAAAATCCCAACTTACGAATTTTGGATGTCCGCAATCTTCCCCTAGACTATATCAGCGGACATTTACCAAATGCGGTGAATATTGCAGATAGTGCTTTTCGCGGACCACGGGAAGGTTTACCAGTTCAGTACTGGAATACTCAAAAACTTGGGGAGATATTCACCAATTCTGGGTTAACAAATAATAGTAAAGTCTTGGTTTATTCCGATGGACGTGATGTTTTAGGTGCGACGATGGTAGCCTATTTGCTAGAACGTTCTGGACTCAAAGATATTGCAGTCTTGGATGGTGGTTACAAGGGATATCAAGCGACTCAACCCGTCACCAAAGAGTTTCCTAAATACAAACCGAGCAAATTTGTAGTTCGCGATAACCCTGGGGTACGGGTAAGTTTGGATGAGGTGAAAAAATCCATCGGTAAATCGGGTGTGACTTTCATCGATCCCCGTCCGGAGAAGTTATTTGCGGGAGAAGAGAATGTATTCATTCGCAACGGACATATTCCTGGTGCAGTCAATATTCCTTGGGTAACATTCACTGAAACGGATAATCCCCACAAGCTCAAATCGCTGCAAGCAATTCAGCAAATTTTGGCAGATAAGAAAATTAGCAAATCGAGCGATATTATCGTCACTTGCAGCACAGGTAGGGAAGCGACGTTACAGTATCTCGTGTTGAAGCACTTGCTTGGTTATCCAAAAGTGAGAATTTATGAGGGTTCTTGGACTGAGTACAGTTCTTTCCCCGATTTACCTGTTGCAACTGGATTGAGTTAATTTGTAGTGGTTTCGTTAATGATGAAGGGCTGTTTGTTAGTTCTATTTATTAGTTTTATAAATAGGGCTTCAGCAATGAGTCGGGGAATTTTATTCCCCAATGAGTGATGCTTAATCTCAGAGGAAATATTACGCGATCGCGTAATTTAATTTGAAGTTCTCTTAGGATTTTTTGATTTTGAATTATCGGGAGTTAGATATGATGAGATATTGTCTTTTTTTGTTGACTTTACTAGCAGTTAATTTCGGATTGAGTAATCTCAAAATTGCTGCTATAGATAATAATCAATCGAGCGATCGCGATGGTTTCAACAATCCAAGTAGTTTGATTGGTTGTAGCACTAGCGAGCCTGAAAAACCCGAACAAAAGGGTAAAACAAATAGAGGTAACAGTAAGGCTTGAATTAGATACAATATCCAAAATCTATAACCCTGTGTCTAACCTTTATCTCAATAGTGTAAGTCCTCTTCAAGAGGACTTAACTCTAATAAAAAATTATCTGAATACTTTCAGCATTTTTCATTTAACTATATTTTAATTTTAAAAAATGGCTCAAATTTATAATAAAATCTCACAATATAATAGACTAGGAGACAGGAAAATACCAATTTAAAAACAATCATGATTAATTTGCAGCTTGCATCGCCAATATAAACATTTTCTGCTGATGAGCAATATTTTTAACAACAATCGTCCCACTTCATTATCCAATTCATCCCAGCACCTGAAATCCCCCAATAATCAACCGCAAAAATTACTCGTAGCAATTGCGATCGCCCTATTTACCTTTGGCTCAATTGTTCTCCATCCCTATAGTTGGCGGCATAGTATTTTATTAATTATTGGTGGACTTTTGGGAGCTTCCCTATATAAATTTAGATTTGGCTTTACTTCTACTTACCGGAAATTTTTAACCGCAGGAGAAGTCGAAGGGATTTACGCTCAATTATTGATGTTGGTGGTTGCCACAATTTTATTTGCTCCTGTTCTGGCTGCGGGAAATGTATTGGGAGAAGCAGTTAAAGGTAGCATCGCACCCATCGGAATACAAGGAGCGATCGCAGCGTTTTTATTTGGTGTGGGAATGCAAATTGCTGGAGGTTGTGGTTGTGGAACTTTGTATGCAGTGGGTTCCGGTAGCTTGGCAATGGTATTTACCCTGTTGACGTTTTGTATTGGTTCGTTTTGGGCAAGTTTGACGCGGCAATTTTGGGCAAATTTACCAACCCTACCACCAATTGTTTTGGGAGAAAAATTTGGTTGGTTTTCAGGTGCAGCAATCCAAGTGGGGATTTGTTTATTAATTTTCAGCTTAATTTACTTAAAAAGTGATCGTAAAAATCAAAATAAGTTGAATTTTTCTAATCATTTTTCTAACTGCCTAAAATTGCCATTATTTCAAGGAGCGATCGCTCTAGCAATCCTCAACTGGCTGACATTAATCGTATCCGGTCAACCCTGGCGAATTACCTGGGGTTTTGCCCTATTTACAGCCAAAATCGCCACCTTTTTCGGTTGGGATTCTACCAATAGCCAATTTTGGAACCTACCAAATCAACAAAAAGTACTGTCGGCAAGTTTATTTGCAGACATGACCACCGTTACGAATATTGGCATACTTCTGGGAGCATTTCTAGCAGCAGCCTTAGTGGGAAAATTAAGCCTTCCCGCAAAAATCAATCCTCGAATAATTTTCTCTTCTGCCCTTGGTGGATTACTCATGGGTTACGGTGCGTTCAATGCATTTGGTTGCAACGTCAATGCCTTTTTCGGTGGTATTGCTTCTACCAGCTTGCACGGTTGGGTATGGATTATCTTTGCTTTGCTCGGTAGTCGCTTGGGGTTAATTTTGGCAAAGCTAATTTAAGTGATGATAATTGGATTTAAGAAAACATTAAATTATAAAGATTTAGGACTTAAGCATTGATAAAAGAAACCAAGCATGTATTTAGATTTTCGGGCGTTCAAGTTTAGTTTTTGACCATTTTTTAGTGATCGCTACCTATCGTAAAATTACGGGCGCAAGTATCATTCATTATCAAAGAAAACCGGGATAAGCAATATTAATAGGACTTACACATTGACAGAAAGTTTCAGCAATGTGAATTCAAACCCACCTGTTGTTTAAGATGTTCCAAAATAAAGTGGCTCTTGCGTACTTGGCGTGCTAAGTTTTTAATTAAAGTCTATAAATTTGCTTTATTTTCAAGCCTTACAGGCACTTATAGTTTAAATTTCATTAATGAAACATTTTTGATGTTCTGAATGGCTGTAATATAAGCCCAGCAATTATTTCATACTATATTTTTAACATTTTTAGCACGCTAAGTACAGAAGAGCCAAAATCATTGTGACGCTATCGGATTTCTCACTAACTGGAAAAGTGGCCTTAGTTACTGGAGCGGGGCGAGGATTGGGTTTAGAAATTGCCAAGTCACTCAGCTTTGTTGGTGCCTGTGTCATCGTCAATGGGCGAAACCAAGAACTACTTAACCAAGCAGTCGCAGTTATTGAGTCAAGTGGTGGTTCGGCTGTCTCATTAGCGTTTGATGTAACAAATGAAACAGAAGTTCAAACCGCGTTTGTTGAGATACGCGAAAAGCACGGTGGGTTAGATATTCTCGTCAATAACGTTGGTATGCGCGATCGCCGTGGATTTTTCGAGTTTGAAATGGATGCAGTGCGTCGGCTAATCGAGGCTGATTTGATTGCACCATTCAATTTGTCGCGGGAAGCTGCACGGCTGATGATGCACAAAGGAGAAGGTCGTATTATCAATATTACATCGATCGCAGGGCAAATCGCAGATGCTGGCGATGCTATTTATACAACAGCCAAAGGAGGACTTGAAGCCTTAACCCGTACCCTTGCCGCTGAACTTGGAGTTTTTGGAATTACAGTCAATGCCGTTGCTCCAGGATTTTTTGCGACAGAGAGTAATGTAGATGTGGTTGCCAACTTGGAAGTTAGAGAATGGTTGAGAAAAAGAACTTCTCTCGGTCGTTGGGGAAAACCGCAAGAAGTTGCAGGCGCGGTTGTATTCTTTGCCTCACCAGCCGCATCTTACGTTACAGGGCAAGTTTTAGCAGTCGATGGTGGCTATCTCGCTCATTTCTGATATCCAAGCCTACAATTATTAAAGTGTTGTAAAAGACCTTAGAGAAACCCGGTTTCTCTGTCTCACGAAAAGTTTAGAGCAACGTCAAATCAAGGGTTTTTATCAGCACCTTGACAGGGCTAGTCCTAAGATTTTCGGTAGTGTCAAAGCAAACTATATATATATGCCGCATTCCACGATAATAATTGCATAATTTCGAGATATTTATATATGGAGTGGTATGAATTTTCATACCACTATTATTTGTATGATTCTGTGATGGGTTTGCGATAATTTGAATTACCTAAACACCCGGAGTTTGTCCACCATCAACAAGAATCTCAGTGCCCGTGATTGAGGATGCAAGGTCGGAAACTAAAAACAATGTGAGTGCGGCAATTTCTTCTGGTTTGACAACTTTACCTAAGGGAATCGCTTTGATGGTTTCGGCTTTAATTTCTTCGACCGTTATACCGCGAGATTCGGCATTCTGTCGTGCTAATGTTTCTGCTCGTTCGGTTGCAGTCGCTCCCGGAGAGATGGCATTGATTCTAATATTATCTTGAGCCAATTCTTTGGAAATTCCCCTCGTGAAATTCAACAAAGCGGCATTTGCCGTTCCACCAGGTAAAAAGTTCGGACGGGGAGTACGTCCCGCACCACCAATGATATTGACTATTCGTCCATCACGGCGACTTTTTTGATGGGGAACTACTGCTCTGACTAGACGAATATAACCCAGTAGCTTTAAATTCCAAGCATCTAAAAAAGCATCATCGCTCAGTTCCAAAAATGAACCCGCACGAGCGGAACCAGCATTATTAATTAAAATGTCAATCTGACCTAATTGGGAAAGGGTTGTATTCACAACTCTTTCAACGGCTTCTGCTTGGCTGATATCCGCAGCGATCGCGATTACTTTACTGTTTGTGTTCGGTAAAGATTGAATTTCACTGACAGCTCTCTCCAATCTTTCTTGATTGCGGGATGCGATCGCCACATTTACACCTTCGCTATACAAAGCTTTGGCAATGGCTAAACCAATTCCCGCACTTCCACCTGTAACAATTGCGGTTTTTCCTGAAAGTTGTAAATCTAGACTCATAGGATTTTGGATTTGAGATTTTGGATTTTGGATTTCGACATCAAACAATTGCTATTTGGATCGGTGATGAGGTAGAGACGATTGGGTATAGTAGTTTGTCAAATTTGAATTGACGGACAGGACGAGGGGGACAAGGGGGACAAGGGGGACAAGGAAGAAATATCCCTCAAATAAACTTTGACAGTGTAATAGCTGATTTCTACTAAGCTAAAACCGCATAAATTCAGATTTGAGCCAAGGAAATCTCCTCAAGGCAGATAATCTACGCTAAATCGATAGAGATTTAGTATTTTGTGGTATAAACAGAAAGTTATCACATCGTATTTCGATAATCAAGTGTTTGGAAGATGAGAGATATTGCTAAATTTTCCGTGAGTGAGCTGATTGATTTATATAAAAATCGCAGTTTATCACCAGTAGAAGTTGTGGAATCGGCATTAAAACGAATTAGTAATTGTCGCGATCGCGTGAATGCTTTTGTTGTAGTGGATGGTGAAACTGCACTCCGCGAAGCACATAGTTCTGAGAAGCGTTGGAGGAACAAAAGTCCATTGGGTGTACTCGATGGGATTCCAATAACGGTGAAGGATTTGCTTTTGACTAAGGGTTTACCGACTTTGCGGGGAAGTAAAGCAATTAATCCCCATCAATCTTGGGATGAGGACGCTCCGCCTGTTGCTCGTTTGCGAGAACAAGGTGCGGTATTGTTGGGTAAAACTACAACTTCCGAATTTGGCTGGAAAGGTGTCACTGAAAGCCCTTTAACTGGAATTACCCATAATCCCTGGAATTTGGGACTGACACCAGGGGGAAGCAGTGGAGGTGCAGCAGTTGCAGCAGCTTTGGGATTGGGGGTTGTGCATCTTGGTACTGATGGTGGAGGTTCATCTCGAAGTCCGGCAGCATTGACAGGGGTTTTTGGTTTCAAGCCGACTTTTGGTAGAGTTGCTGGATATCCATCTGCCCATACTGGAACTTTATTCCATCCTGGGATTTTGACTCGCACTGTCACCGATACTGCTTTGACATTGAATACGATCGCTCGTTGGGATAAACGGGATTGGTATGCTTTACCTGATGAGAAACAAAATTATTTACCGAAATTAGATCGGGATATATCAGGTTTACGAATTGCTTATAGTCCGAGATTGGGATATGCAGATGTTGAACCAGAGATAGCTGAACTAGTTAAAAGCGCAGTTAATGTTTTTGCTGATTTGGGAGCAGTTGTTGAGGAAGTCGATCCGGGTTTTGAGAATCCTCAAGCTATATTTAGAACTTTTTGGCAAGCTGGTGCGGCAAAATTATTGCGCGGTTTTACTCCCGAACAACAGGCTGTAATTGACCCAGGTTTACAAGCGATCGCAACTGAAGGTGAGAAAATCAGTCTTGCAGATTATCTTAGTGCCAATGATGCTCGTGAAGCTTTGGGGAGATATATGCAAAGCTTCCACCAAACCTACGATTTGCTAATTACTCCAACTTTACCGATTACAGCTTTTCCAGTCGGTCAAACATCACCGCACTCGATTTTATATCCAGATGGACGTAGTTGGTCGCCTTTTACCTATATATTTAACCTCACCCAACAACCTGCGGCATCTGTTCCCTGTGGTTTTACCAAGTATGGATTACCCGTGGCAATGCAAATTGTGGGTGCAAAATATAGTGATGTATTAGTTTTGCAAGCAGCCAAAGCTTATGAGAATCTTTTTCCTTTTAAAATGCCTCAAGAAAAAGAACTAGGGAGACTTTAATCAACTAAATATTAAATTAACCAAATATTATGTAGTTGCATTGTCCCCCTTAATTCCTTGAAGGCGGAGGAGATTCAAAATCAAACGCTTAAACTAATAAGTTAGCGATCGCTAAACTGCAATTTTGCCAATTTCCTATCTTTGGGGAATTGTTGGTGGGGTAATTGCAGCGTACTGTTGAGGGGTTAACGTCGCTTCTCTAATATTGATACGTCTGGGAAGCAAGTTAAGTTTAAAGAAGTAATCTGCAACTTCTTGTTGCTCTCGAATAAGGTTTTCATTAATACCTCTCAACCCGAATACACGACGGCTCACAACTCTTTTTGCGACATCTTCCGGTAGTTTTTGGAACTTTACAAGAGTTTGTATCGTTTCTTTCGGGTTTGCTTCTGCTCGTCGTTGAACTTTATCAATTTCCTCAATCACTATCCGCAGAATTCCTGGATTTTCAACTGCAAATTTCCTGTCACCGATATAGTAGGAACCAGGAGTCGCAATTCCTTGAGCAGTTCTTAGAACTCTAATTTTGCCTTGTTTTTCAGCTAAAGCGTAATAAGGATCGCCTGCAACCCATACGGGTATTTTACCTTGGATGAATGGCTGGTAGGATTCTACGGTGGGTAAACTTTGGACTTTGATGTCGCTATATTTCAAACCAGCTTGTTCCAAAGCTTTAGCGATGAAATATTGAGATGCAGAAGCTCTTTGGAAGATAACCGTTTTCCCTTTCAAGTCTCGCACACTGCGAATTGGAGAATTGGGTGGGACTGCGATGATACTCGATCTTCCCGAATTTGCCGTGCGACGAGTACCAACTAGATAAACCAGTCTAGCACCCGCAGCTTGAGCAAAAATTGGCGGAGTTTCTCCCACAGAACCGATATCAACTCTACCAACATTCATCGCTTCCATCAATTGAGGACCTTGAGCAAATTGTGCCCATTCTACTTTTACTCCTAAAGGTGCAAGTCGTCTTTCTATTGCTCCTGAAGTGCGGACTAAATCACCTGCTTGTTGAAATCCAATACGAATGACATTCGCTTTTACACCGGGTGGTCTTTTGTTTTGAGCTTGAGCGACTTTGACAATACCTGGATTGGGTATTGTGGCATAGGAAGGTTGGGGTTTTGGGTTATTTGATATCAGAACAGGTTGCGTATTGGATATTTTCGGTGCTTTCGCTGGTGAAACTTGGCGATCGCGGGATATATCTGCACTTTTTTGCTCTTTTGTTGTTTGATTGGCAACCGTTACATTCCCTAGGGTTAAAGATGTTCCTACAGCTAGTAATCCAGGTACAACTAATAAGGCGAGATGACGACGAAATATTTGGGGAGATTTAGATTTTGATTTAGTCATGGCAAATTTCCTGAGCAAGTTCTTTGTTGAAAAAATTACCGAAAAACTTGTCGTAATCAATGGTGAAAATATTTCCAATCAATGCAGAAGTCAATGTAGAATTAAAGTTTTATGTGATTACCACAACAATTCACTTCTTAACCTCGCCAAATGACTACGAAAAGAACATTTGATTATTAGATTTGTATCCCAACCTGTCACCAAACTTACATATCTAAACTAGTTTGGAAATCAGACAAATGATGATACAAAATCATATTTTGCGTGGATAGCAAACCCAAATTTCTACTATGGGCATATCTCGATCGTGCTAATTACTGGCACTTATATGCATCCACTAACAAATATTTCAACCAATATCAAACTATTTACGACCATCGATAAATACCTAAAAATCTATCGACTTACCGTAGTTAAAGTAGATTATTCCATAAAATCCACAAACAGGCAACAAGTAAATGCTAGCTTTTATACTAAAAATTCAAAAATAATTGAGTAGAACCAACAAGATAGCGAATCCAGCCAACTATGGCACCAGCTGCAACCAACCAAGCGGAATTTACTTTGAAGCGAATTAATAACACCGCAGAAACCAGAGCGATCGCCACAGCTAGAAAATCCACAAAAGGTGCTTGAGGTAACGTTAGAGTTGCGATTCCCAGTTGTAGACTGACAACAACCATCAAAGCAACTGCACTAGCATTTACTGAGTCTAAAAATGCACTAGCCCATTGGGAAGAACGTAAAAACGGAACAATGGGATTGAGAATTGCTGTGAAGAAAAACGATGGTAGAAAAATTCCGACTGTTGCAACTATGGCACCTGGAATCCCTGCAATTACGTAACCAATAAAAGTAGCGGTGGAGAGTACTGGACCAGGGGTAAATTGACCGATCGCGATCGCGTCTAATAATCGATTTTTTGCTAGATATCACCGGAATTTATGAAGAAGTTGGGTTTAGCATTTGCCACACCCAACCAAAAAAAGTATACAATTCTTTTCAAGTCAATTTTTGCTAATAGTTAAGTACCAAATTTTTCACTTAAAAATTGCTTGAGATGGGGCTGCTCTAAATTAATATTAAGTTCTGCGGCTTTCTGCACAATTTGTTCGTAAGTCAAACCTTCTTGAATCGCGATCGCAATCAAAGCAATTCCGCTAGCCCTTCCCCCACCAGCACAGTGAAGTAAAATTGGTTTGGGTAAATTTTCGATTTGTTGAATGGCTTCTTCAGTTAGATTTTGATTCGCTTCTGAAGCTACCAGGGGAACATTTGCATATTCAAGTCCCGCACTTTGAGCTTTTTCTCCTTCATCTGCAAGAAAACCTGGTTCGCTCGGAGAACGTAAATTTAACACCGATTTAAACCCTTCAGCAGCAGCTTGTTGTAAATCTTCTGCTGTTACTTGTCCTGCGGAACTGAAATCGTCGCTAATTTTTTTTGAGTCTGCCATAATTGTTACTGACTTGAAAAAGCAGGGGAACTGGGAGACAAGGGAGACAAGGGAGACAAGGGAGAAATAATTAATGTCCAATGCCTATTTTCATCTGTCCTGGTGTACGCAGTACTCTACGAGAAGGCTACGCCTACATGATGGCTACTTATTTTATTACTAGTTTTTAGCAGTAACAGGAGTTGCTAATCTGGCATATCGATCGATATAAAATTCCTGAGAATTAGCAATTTTCTGCACGGATTCGCGCTGACTGACTGCATTCTGCCATTGCTGTAAACGGGTAAATTCAGATGGTAATTTGAACCCACGATAGTATTCGAGTGCTGGTAAACGCTCGAACCAAGGATAAAAACTTAAATCCACTAAACTAATATTTTCACCAAACCAGTAGGAACCATTACCTGAAAGTTTAGCTAAAGCTTGATTTTCGACAAACTCTAAATGCTTGTATAAATCTCGTCTTGCTTCTTCTTGTGTTTCGCTATCGGGAGAACGTAATAAATTGGAGAAAGCAGTGACGAATCGAGTATTGGCAAAATCAATCCAAATTCTTGCCTGTGCTTTATCAAGAGGATTTTGGGGTAATAAAGGAGGATTGGGAAATACTTCGTCGAGATACTCGTTAATAATTGCCGACTCCCAAACTTGCTTATTATTGTGAGCGATCGCCGGAACTTTTCCGTAAGGAGAAATATCTGTAAATCCCGCAGGTTTGTTTTGTAAATCAATTTCGATTAACTCAAATTCTACGCCTTTTTCTAATAAAGCTAGACGCGAACGATGGGCATAAGGGCAAGCGACGGAGCTATAAATTGTGATGTCAGCCATGTTTATTTCCTTGTAAAATACTTCCTTTCAAAATATTTCTGAGAAAACTTCACTTTTAAGGTGCAGGATTGCGATAGCGAGCGTGAACTGCATCCACATCTGCGAAAATCTCCTCATTGAGAACCACATCAACACTTTCCAAATTCTCTTTTAATTGCTCTAAAGTCGTTGCTCCAATGATTGTGCTGGTAACAAACCAACGACTCCGTACAAATGCTAGAGCTAATTTTGCTGGTGTCAAATTATGCTTTTTGGCAACTTCCACATAAGCTGCTACTGCTTCGCTGACATTTGGTTTGGTGTAGCGCTGACCAAATCCTTCAAACAGGGTAATCCTAGTATTGTCTGGTTTGCCATGTAAATATTTACCAGTGAGGAAACCAAATGCTAGAGGACTATAGGCAAGTAAACCGACATTTTCGCGATAACTAGCTTCTGCCCATGCCCAGTCAAATTCTCGATTCAATAAATTATAGGCGTTCTGAATCGATACAGCCTTGGGTAATCCTAACAACTTGGCAGTATTGCTAAATGTGGCAATTCCCCAAGGAGTTTCATTACTCAAACCGAGGTAGCGAATTTTCCCGGCTTTAATAGCATCGGCAAAAATTGATAGCTGTTCGGCGATCGCCACTGTTTCCCGTTCTTGGTTGGGATCGAAGGCTCTATTACCAAATAGGGGAACATAGCGATCGGGCCAGTGAATTTGATACAAATCGATATAATCAGTTTGCAATCTTTTTAAACTGTCGTCGATAGCTTGTTTAACATTATGGCGATCGATGGCATTTCCTCCATCCCGCACCCATTTAATATGCCTACCGGGACCAGCAATTTTTGTCGCCACAATCAACTTGTCGCGCTGTTGCCGCTTTAACCATTCCCCGATGTAGGTTTCCGTCAAACCATAGGTTTCAGCACGGGGAGGAACCGGATACATTTCCGCAGCATCGATAAAATTCACACCCTCTGCAACCGCAAAATCTAGCTGTTGGTGTGCTTCTGCAATACTATTTTGATGACCATAGGTCATCGTTCCCAGGCAAATTTCGGAAACCTTCAGGTCACTTTCACTCAGTTGGTTATATTGCATATTTGTTGAAAATTTTTATTTGATGTTGCTGTGGACTAAGTATTGACTTACAAACCATGCTGCTTAAACCAAGTTTGCAATTGATTCCAACCATCTTGAGCTGCTTTTTCTCGGTAGGAAGGACGATAATCTGCAAAAAAGGCATGGGGAGCATCGGGGTAAACAATAATTTCCGATTTACTGCTACTAGATTTGAGTTTTTCTCGCGTTTGTTCTACTGTACTCACGGGAATACCTGTATCTTGACCCCCATAAAGTCCCAGAACCGGAACTTTCAGTGTAGAAACAACATCAATGGGGTGTTTTGGTTGCAGTTCCGTAGATTCACTGACTAAACGTCCATACCATGCTACACCAGCCTTCAGTTTAGGGTTATGTGCCGCATATAACCAGGTGATACGACCACCCCAGCAAAAACCTGTGATTCCGGCTCTATTCGCGTCACCTTTAGATGACTTCACTGCCCAATCTAATGTGGCATCAAGGTCAGATAAAACCTGAGCATCCGGAACTTTAGCTACAATCGCCCGAATTTCATCGATGTTGCTCAACTTTGAGACATCACCTTGACGGGCAAATAATTCCGGTGCGATCGCTAAATATCCCAATTTAGCAAAACGCCGGGTGACATCTTGAATATGTTCATGGACACCAAATATTTCCTGAATCACCAGAACAATTGGGAAATTTTCACCCGTTGCTGGTTGCGCTCGATAAGCAGGAATTTCCCCATCTTTGACAGGAATCTTAACCGCACCTGCAATTAACCCTTTACTATCGGTGGTGATCACTGTTCCCGAAGCAATCGGTTGTACAGCTAAAGTAAAACCAGTAGCGATCGCAGCAGTGGCAATAAATTCCCGACGTGTTAATTCTTTAATCATCCTCAAGTCTCACCCAAACTAATTAAATAAAGCTATCTCTCTATCTTTCTTTCTTCTATCTTTCTTATCTCCCCTGTCTCCCCCATCTCCCCTGTCTCCCCCATCTCCCCTGTCTCCCCCATCTCCCCTATCCCCCCTCCCCCCTGTCCGAATTACCCATCAAAATGTCTCCACCCAAGGACGCAATTCAACTTCCCAAGTCCAAGCACTGCGAGGTTGTCGGAGAATGTGGAGATAGGTTTGGGCAATGGCATCCGGATCGAGTAAGCTATCGGGCTTTTCTTCTGGCTCTACACGGCTATGGGAACGAATTCCCCCATCAATCACAAAATGCGCTACATGAATATTCTGGGGAGCCAATTCGCGGGCAATGCTTTGAGCTAAACCCCGTAACGCAAATTTACCCATCGCAAAGGGTGCGGACTGGGCATAACCCTTCACACTAGCGGAGGCTCCAGTAAAAAATATTGCTCCCTCTCCCAATTCCAATTGGCGTTTTGCGGCTGCTTGCGCCACCAAAAAACCACCGTAGGCAGTGATTTCTAGAGTTTTTGCCACATCTGCGGGACTCAAGTCAACAAACGCTCCCCGAACTCGCCAACTGGGATTATATACAACCACTGTAGGGACACCTAATATTTGCTCGACATCACGAAAAAGTCGATTGACATCATCCAGTTTTGTCGCATCCGCAGCAAAACTTACCGCTCCGATTTCTTGAGATAGTATCTTGAGCTTATCAACTTGCCTTGCTGCTAGAGCTACCTTAAAACCTTCTTGAGCAAACAAACGTGCCAAGGACGCGCTCAACCCGCTTCCCGCACCAACAATTAATGCAGTGGTCGCCATTTGCTTATTTTCTCCAATCGAATCGACCTTTGCTTTTATTTAAAGTACCACAAATATACGCTTTATCTATCAATTTACAGTAGTATTATCGTTAAACAGCTAAAATCAATCCCATCAAGGAGATATAGCCAGATGACCGAGAAACTGATAGAGAAACCAGCCCAAACTGACTACAACATCCACGAACTGATTAACCGTCGTTGGAGTCCCAGAGCATTTAGCGATCGCCCAGTCGAAGCGGACAAATTACTTTCTCTCCTAGAAGCAGCACGTTGGGCACCTTCGTCATACAACCACCAACCCTGGAGTTTTATTGTTGCCACCCAAGATAACCCCGATGAATACAACCGTCTTCTGGGGACTCTAGTTGAGTTCAACCAAGGATGGGCAAAAAATGCTCCCGTCTTGATACTTGCAATTGCCAAAACCCGTACTGATGATGGAAAACCAAATCGACATGCATTCCACGATGTCGGATTGGCGATCGCCAATTTGGTGATTCAAGCAACCGCACTCGATTTATCAGCCCATCAAATTGCCGGGTTTAATCCAGATGCAGCCAGAAAAGAATATCAAATTCCAGAGGACTACGAACCCGCGACGGTGATTGTAGTTGGCTATTCTGGTGACCCCCAGAGTTTATCCGATGGACTGCGGCAAAGGGAACTAGCACCCCGCACGCGCAAACCGTTACAGGAGTTTGTATTTGCAGGAAGTTGGGGAAATTCTTTACCCGTGTTGGCGAAATAAGAGGGTTTTCGATTGTCAGAAAGAATAGGGAGATGCGATACATCGCGTCTCTCAAGCTCTTAGTCCCACCTAACTTATTACCCGTGAAAAAGTTGAGTTTTAGTTATGAACTGGAGCTAATTCTCGAACAGCATTTGTTTTCAACCGAATCCAACTTGTCAAAAGTGGTAACTGACGAGCAAACCAAACAGTTTCCACCAAACACATCAAACCACAACAAATTACCGTAGTTGGCGCGCCAATGTGTTGCGCGAGAGTACCCGCAAATAAGTTTCCTAAAGGTAACGTACCAATCACAGCCAAGGAATATAAACTCATCACCCTACCGCGTTTATCATCCTCCACCAGGTTCTGAATAATCGTGTTCCCACAGGAAACCTTGAGAATTCCCCCACCCCCGATCGCGGTCAAAATCAATACGGACAGCCAAATTTGCCGCGATAGTCCAAAGGCAATTAATCCCAAACCAACGATGAGGGGACATAATGCCATCAATCGTTCCAATCCTAAAACCTGCCGACGCAAACTCAAATAAACACAGGCAACTATCGAACCAACAGAACTCGCAGCACTCAACAAACCCATGGTTCCCCCGTCACCCTTGAGGATATCCCCAGCAAAAATTGGCAGTAATGCCATATAGGAAATCCCAGCGACTCCGTGGAATCCTAAGAGCAATAAAATAATCCGGATTGGCAAACAACTGTAGACGTAAGTAAATCCTTCCTTGAGCTTTTGCCAGGTATTTTGAGATTGGTGGTTTACTGGAACAACTTGCAACTTCATCATTGCCAAAGTCAACAACGCGATCGCGTAGCTCATACTGTCGTACAAAAAGCAATATTTGGCTCCTGCGGTAGCAAGTAAGGCACCACCAATGGCTGGTCCAATTAACATCGAACTGCTGAGAATGGCAGAATACAACGCGATCGCATTACTCAAATGCTCCCGTTCATCAACTGTTTCAACCACGATCGCATACCGCACTGGCATATCCAATCCCTTGAGCAATCCAGCCAAAATCGTTGCACCCATGAGGATGGGAACCTCAATCAATCCGAAAAAAGTCAGTGTCGTGAGGCTAAAGGAAACAATAAACCCCAAGACTTGTACCAACATGAGTAAATTCCTGCGACTCCAGCGATCGCAGAGTACTCCGGAAAAAGGTGTCAGAATTAACGCGGGCAAAAATTGCAGAAATCCAATTATCCCCAATAACCAAGGAGAATGGGTCAAATCATATATCAGCCAGGAAATCGTCACCTGACTCATGAATGTACCCGACAGGGATAGGATTTGTCCGCTAAAAAAGAGCCGAAAGTTACGGGATTTGAATGCCGGAAAATGTCGATAAATTTGCTGATAAATGTTTTTTTCTAGCCAGTAACTCAATTTTCGATGCCTCCCCAATCGCTCGTAAAATGTCAGCGCAAAAATATACCTGAAGATTTGAGAGTCTGTATTGCTTCTGATCGCCCATCAGCAGAATATCACAAACAATCATTTATTTAGATAGTCTAATATTTAGACACACATATATTTTTGTAAACAACATTGTTTTTCATTTAATGCCGTGCAATAATCTTTCAAAGAACACCAAGTCTACCGATAAGTAGTAGTATTGGATTACTTGCTAAAAGGTTGCCCTTTACTTGGATTATTTGCCCCTTACCAGTTTGACTAGTTGCTTCTGTACGGGGCTTTTATCTGAAATGCAGAATTAATTATCAAAAGCGATCGCGTTGCAGCCATACGGTCGAGATTGTAATCATAAACACAGGAATAGTCCCATGAGTACAGTACACCTTTACTTCGCCAAGGCTTCTACCTTTTCCCAGCGTACTCGCGTTGTCTTGCTAGAAAAGGGGATTGAATTCACCTCTACAGAAATTGAATTTCCCAATAAACCCGCAGATTTTCTTCAGGTTTCTCGGTACGGAAAAGTGCCAGCAATCAAACATGGGGATGTAGAAATTTACGAATCTGCGATTATCAATGAATACTTAGAAGAGGTTTTTCCCGAACCTGCATTGTTACCAAAAGAACTGGGTAAAAAAGCGATCGCCCGGATTTGGATTGACTATGCCAATACCCGTCTTGTACCTGCATTTAATAAGTTTTTGCGCGGTAAGGATGCTAGTGAACAAGAGCAGGGACGCAAAGAGTTTACCGAGGCTCTGTTACATATCGAACGGGAAGGATTAGAGAAATTATCGGGAAACAGTCTCTACTTTTTGGGTGAGAATTTGAGCTTAGTCGATATTAGTTTCTATCCTTGGTTCGAGCGCTTACCAATCTTAGAACAATTCCGCAAATTTGACCTACCAGCAGAAACCCCTCGCTTGCAGACATGGTGGAAAACATTGCGCGATCGCGATTCGATTAAAGCAGTGGCAAATCCAACAGAGTTCTATATCGAAAGGTTTGCGAAAATACTCGGCGAACCCATTCCAGTGGGAGCCAGTCAAAACTAATACTAGTTACACCAATTTGCGATGGCGGCAGCCACTCCCAGAGGGAGTATCGCAATTATTGGCAAAACTTTGCAAAAACGCAAAAACAAGGATGTCATATATGAGTCTAGAAACTCAAGTTTTAGACAGTCCAATTTCCCAGCCACTTCCTCATGTGGAAGCAGAACTGAGCTACCTAATTCCGATGGTAGAAAAGCCAGTTAACTATACCTACGAACCACCACCAGGAATTCCCCGACATAACGGTAAGTATGAAAACCGTAGATTACCGATTAAAAATGCTCGCCAGATATCGCAAAATTTTTCTGTTGATATAGAAGGGTTTGCCTTTATTCGCTATCCCAGTCATGTCAGCAATTTTTATGACGAAGACGAGATACAGCGTGTATATTATCCTGAAGCCGAGCAACTATTAAAAGATGTCACGGGTGGAACTCAAGTAGTTATTTTTGACCACACGCTCCGTAATGCTCAACGCTTGCAAGCAGGTGACACCTCGATTAAAGAACCAGTTAAGCGGGTACATAATGACTTTACTGCCAAATCTGGCTATACTCGCGCTTGTAAAGAATTGGCAGCCAGAGGAATAGATCACATTAATGAACTGTTGCAACAAAGGTTTGCCATAATTAATATTTGGCGACCAATTACACCAGTGGAAGAATCCCCACTCACGGTATGCGATGCTCGCAGTATCGCCCCAACAGACTTAGTTGCAGGCGATTTGGTGTATCGCGATCGCGTGGGTGAAACCTATGCTGTGACGTACAATCCGACACATGAATGGTTTTATTTTCCGCAAATGCAACCAGACGAGGCATTATTAATCAAATGCTTTGATTCTGCCACAGATGGAACAGCCAGATTTGCTGCTCATACTGGTTTTAATGACCCTACGAGTTTGGCAAATGCTTCTCCTCGCGAGAGTATTGAGTTGAGGACTTTGGTTTTTTATTCTTAGTTAGGATGAGGGAGACGAGGGGGATAAGGGAGAGGGGGAGAGATATAGTTGCGATCGCACCAATATACTCATATAGGAAGATTAATCGGGCTTGTTGATATAGGCTTTATGTCCTAATGTCGAAATTAATGTAGGAACACAGTCACTGACATCTAATTCTGCGGCTAAATCAACATCTTGCTCAAATCCCTTTTCGATTAGTTCTATACCGGAACCGCATTGTTTAATTACCTCTTGGAGATGGGGTTGAGCATCACGAAAAGCAGCTAAAGCAGCTCGAGCATCCGGTGACAAACTACCTTGGAGATGATTAATAATTGCTCCCGCACCTATAGAGTCCTCAAACCCAGGACGAAGACTTCCATCTTCCCATTTTTCTCCTGCTGGAATCACAGCAACGCGATTTCCGTATTTCATCGCTGCTAAAGCCACAGTTCGACAATTTCGCAAACATCCAGCCAAAGTAGGAGTTTTGCCAGTTCCCAAACTCAGAGAAGAACCATTTGGTGAAGGTAACACAAGTCTGGTATGTTTTGATATTTTCATCAGAGATGTAGGAGATAGTGAATAACCCCTATCTCCTCTTTTTTTCGCCAGTTCTGCATTTACAGAATGGGCAAATTCTGATGCAAATTCTTGGGAGCGATCGCAAGGGAAAATAATCGCATTTCGACTATTGGCAATTTCCACGCAAGTCGAAAAAGATAAAATATCTACGATAATAATTACATCGCTAATTTTCGCTAATTTCTCGACCCCTTTTTGTCCCCATTCGCACCGAATCTCAAATTGAGATTGGTTGTAATAACTCATAATTTTTGTCAATCAATATCTATGAAAAATGCGGCTTTACTACTTCACCTGTTGCACCTATGACTCTGATGGTGACAATTAATGATGCAAAAGCCGCTTTAGGAATTATCTAATAAATAGCTCTTAATACCTTATCCACAGCAGCGCGAAATGCTGTTGCAGCACCTGCACTCATATCGCGAGGAGCGCAAATTCTATTTCTCACATAGCTGAGTGTAATTGCTCCTACTGCTGAGAATGTCGGGTCTGCATTATCTTGACCTCCAACCCGTCCCCAGGGTAAAGCTGTTTCATCACCATGAATCAGATAGTTTGCGAGTAATCGCAAGTGAAAATCAATTGCAGATTGAATTGGTGAAATGTCTCCATCTTTAACCAGAGCTTGAACTCCAGAGTTTTTGAGAATATCACCAATTGCAACTTCTCGATTATCACTCAATCTTTCTGCTGCTTCGGCTCGAAATTGGAGTGAATCAGTATATATAGGGTCTGGGGGTAGTAGATTTCCTGTCGGTTGAACACCCCAACGACGACGTAAGAGTAAATTATTGGTGATATCATCAGATTTGACACGGTGATAAGCTGGACGCTCGTTCAAAGCAGTAAACCAAGTGTTAATGCGTGGATAGCGAGGATTACCTTTGAGATGATAACCACGGTATACGGGTAAATTAGCTGCCAAGCGGTCGAGATGGGGACTATACATAATATCCACGAGGCTAAATGTTGAGAGGAAATAGGAACCAGGATATTTTGCGAGAAGTTGTTCTAGTTCCTCTAACTTAGCTTCAAATTCTGCCTGTAGTTTAGCTAATTCATGGGGTTCTTCCGGTGGTTGTCTGAGGAATTGATAAGCAATATCTCGTAACCCATTTGTTTCTGCTTCTTCAATCCATTGTCGGGCGATCGCATTTTCGTCAGGGTCTTCTGGAAGTAGGGTTTGTCCGAATTTTTCCTCCAATGCTAAGAGAATATCTTTGGATTCGTAGACTAATTGACCGTTGATTTTTGCACCCGGAACTTTGGCGGTAGGGACTAAATCAGTATACCATTTGGGTTTATTACTCAGGTCTATAAACTCTGTTTCAAAAGGTATTTGTTTTTCTTCTAGAGCAAACCACACTCGCTCACAAAAAGGACACCAAGAATTTGTATCGCGATATAGCAGAACTGGTGGTTTGGTATCGGGTAGAAGGTTGTGATTACTGCTGGGTATTGGTGCGGTCGAAGGATGCTGTCCTGGTCTACGGATACGACGAGCATCGGTATTTTTACGAGCAATTTCTAATAGTTGCTCCCAACCGGATACTGTGTTTTGTGTGGGCATTTTGCACCTGTAATGATTGGTTAAGTATTCGTTGATTTGTGGAATTTCTGGGCAACGATTCGGAGAATATCAAAAAATAGCAAGATTGAAGTTTTAATCGCTATTTCCTACTCGTCAACTGTACTTTATTGACTTTTATTTGGTGGCGGGCTGCCGAATTTTTACTACGGTATTTTTTACTATTAAAATCAAGATTGGATATTTTATCAACCCCCACTTGAGATAAATATTAAATATATTTTCTCGATGTGGTTAATCTAGCGCACTTCTTATCAAAATAATTAGCTTCAATAACCTATATTTATTAATTTAACAGCAAGAAGTGTTTGCTCTTATCGTTAACAGACCATACAGTGATATTAGAGAAGGACAGAGACTTCACTACAAGATACTTATATTTATAGAGGGGTTTGGGTATGCTAAATCGTTTAAGAGAAATTCGTTATCAACAAGGTTGTCGCGATCGCGATGCTGGTTTTTTACCAAAAATGCAAGATTCGGCTTATTTGGAAGGTTTTCTCAAAGGACGACCGGAAGGTATGGATGGAATAGTCCAGTTTTTCCCTTCCTATGAAGCATATATGCAATGGAAATTCAAAAGTTCCCAGCTACCAAATAATTAACCTGTTTTTAAAACCTCAAGATTCAATTCCAATTTACTCCCCAACCAGAGAGAATGGGCAGTATGGTCAGCAAGAGCGTCACCAGTATTAGGATGCACTAATATATCCAAACCCTGACGATTGAGCATTAACCAAGGGACAATCTCTGCAAAGCGATCGCTGGCAAATGCAACTTGATACATCGATTTGGGGTGTGGTCCAACGGGTTCATCTCGCCAACGTCCAAGCTGTACCTCGAATTTAGCACCTAATTCCTCACGGATATGGGCAGCAATCTCGCGAGTACTAGTATCGTAATAAACATGGGCATGGTAGCTATTAATAGGTAAATTGGCGATCGCTGTTTCTGTCATCTTTAGTTAACTATGAGTTTAAGGTTTTTGCCTTTAATTACCTAATTTTAACCAAACACATATTCTTCGATAGAGATTAGAAACCCCCCATATAAATATTTGATGATGAGTGAATTTCCTAATCTATCTGGCGATCGCAACTATTTTCTGGTGAGCAAGCTTTGGAAAAATGGGATTCCCTAAGAGTGTTCCAACAAATAAATGATCCAAAATCCGTCATTGCGTAGTTTACGAACCGAAGGTTGGAGGAACGACGAAGCAATCGCAAGGACTTGGAGACTATGAGATTGCTTCATTCCGCTTCGCTTCATTCGCAATGACAATTGGGTATTTTTTTACTTGGAATACTCTAATTTCCCAAATTATCGAGATATCGGGAATCTAATGGGAGTTGAAGATTAACAACTTAGTCCGATTAGTCCTATCGGAAATGGGAAAAATCTGGAAAAATCTATATACTTCTAATTCAGGTACTAATTATCTTGGGCTGTCGGTCGAATTAGAATTTCATTGACATTCACATGGGGAGGTTGTGTAAGTGCGTAAATGATCGCGTTGGCGATATCTTCGCTTTTGAGGGGTGTAATTCTCTTGCGTCGCTCTTCACTACGTTCTTTAGCAACTGGATCGGAAATCAAATTACTGAATTCTGTATCTACTAAACCAGGTTCGATGATGGTGACGCGGATGTTGTCTTGGTATACTTCCTGACGCAATGCTTCTGATAAAGCATTCACACCCCACTTGGTGGCGTTGTAAACTCCCACACCCGCTCTTGCCGTTCGTCCTGCTACGGATGAGATATTAACGATATGTCCCGATTTTTGGGCTTTGAGAATGGGTAAAACCGCGTGGGTTGCATACAAAACCCCCAAAACATTTACATCGATCGCCTTTCGCCAATCTGCGGGATTTCCTGTATCGATCGCACCCAATACACCAATCCCCGCATTATTGACGAGAATGTCTACCTGTCCAAACTCGGCGTTCGTCTTTTCGATTAAATCACCAACTTGGGTTTCGTCCGTAATATCAGTAGTAATAGATAATACCTTGCCACCTCTGCCTTCAATATGTTTGGCAACTCCATCAAGACGGTCTGTACGTCTTGCTGCAATTGCAACTAAAGCTCCTTCCGCAGCTAGGGCGATCGCGGTTGCTTCTCCAATTCCCGAAGAAGCTCCTGTCACAATCGCTACTTTTCCTTGTAATTTTTCTGCCATCGTTCACTCCTTCAGCGATTAAATTCTCTTTCTTTCACAAACACCTTCGATTCTGCCCAAGCTTCGATAGTTGCAAATGCTGAAGCCGCAAATATAGACAGAACGCCGCTTGTGATGACTAAATTTTTCATCCCAACCAAAATCTACGGTATCTCGCTCGATATTTAGTTGTTTGTATATAAAAGAATCACATAAATCGTCAGGAAAAGCAAGAGATATTTTTCTTAGACCTTATATCACTACTACACTGTCAAGGTTAATTTGAGGGATATCTCCCCCTCATCCTCCTTGTCCTCCTTGTCCTCCTTGTCCCCCTTGTCCCCCTTGTCCCCCTTGTCCCCCTCATCCCCCTCATCCCCCTTGTCCCAAGAAATTATATTAGAGTTAGTAGTTTAGCCTTGCTACGCCACCGCAATATTTCGGGTACCAATTTATCTGTAACTTAATAGAAAAAATCAGACAAAAAAGTCTTATTTATTGCCCCAGCAATTTGCCTAAATATTTCACCAACAGGGGAATTGGGTTCGGAAAATGTCAACGGTTCTCCTAAATCTCCGCCAGCACAAATACGGGGATCGATTGGTATTTGTCCCAGCAACGGAGCTTGAAGTTCTTCCGCGAGTTTTTGACCACCACCGGAACCAAAAATAGAAGTTTGCTCACCATTTTGATAAATGAAATAGCTCATATTTTCGATAATACCGAGAACCGGAACCCCTACTTGGCGAAACATATGAACACTGCGACGAACATCAGAAACGGCAACTTGCTGGGGAGTTGTTACTAATATCACCCCACAAATTGGACTTTCTTGTACGATTGTAATTTGGGCATCCCCAGTACCGGGAGGAAGGTCAATCAATAAATAATCTAGTTCTCCCCATTCCACTTCATTGATAAATTGGGTAATAATTTTGTGTAAAACAGGACCACGCCATGCGAGTGGATGGTTGGGTTCGGCTAGTAAACCTACGGACATAACTTTGATACCGTAAGATTCAAGGGGTAGAAATCTTTTACCCTGGGGAGTATCGATGACTTGCACCTCTGATTTTCCCAAACCTAACATTTGGGGTACATTGGGACCATAAACATCGGCATCTAAAAGTCCGACTTTTGCTCCTGTAAGTTGTAAAGCTGCTGCGAGGTTGACGGAAGTTGTGGATTTCCCGACACCACCTTTTCCGCTAGAAACTGCGATCGCAATTTTTACTCCCGGAATTGTACAAAGTTGGATATAAGTTTTTTTGCACCAGGAAAGGGGAGATAGTGCGGTTTGAATTTCTGTTTGTAATTGATGTTGGTGGGAACCGACATAAAGACGTAGGTAAACATAGTCATCAACGATACGTAAATTTCGTACCATTCCCAAGCTGATAATATCGTTTTTTAAAGTCGGTTCGATGACTTGTTTGAGTAGTTGGGTAACTTCCTGCTGACGAATTGGATTTGGGGAATCGGGAGGGGAAGGTTGGGATTGGGGAGATTGAAAGGGAGATTGGTGACTAGACATTATTTATTTGGTGAAGTTTAAGTTTGGCGATCGCCCTTTCTGCATAGATGCTCACTTCTCGATCGGGGTCGTCTAATGCTTGTTGGAGGGCATTTTTAACCTGGGGAGTAGTGTCTGAATTCACCCAATTAGTCAGAGCAATTACCGACGCTTTTCTGACATCCGCATATTCGTCAACTAAAGCTCCGATTACTAAAGGTAAGCAGCGAATATCTGGCACTTTATGGACAAACTGTAAGGCAAATTTACGTACCTGCCAATGGGTATCTGTAATCGCAATAATAACTGATGGAATTGCTTTTTTATTGGCGTGAATTACCAAGGATTTGGCAGCATTTCTCCGAACTTGCCAATCCGTATCTTTAATTAATGCATTACTCAATAAATCAATTATTTCCGTATCTGCTAAATGTCCTAAAGTTAAAGCCGCAGCACGACGCACTAATTCGTTTTTATCACCAATGAGAGCTAATGCAGAAGGGCATATTTTCACCTGATTGAGGTAGCTAAGGGTTGTAATTGCTGCTTCTCGAAGTTGGGGATGGGGAGAATTCAAAAAGCTCAATACTGCGGGTAAGGATTGAATGTCGTGAATTTTGCGAAGGAGAATCAGAATATTTAGCTGTAAGTTGATATTTGGGTTTGTGCTTTGATTTAAATCTTCCTGTGACAAAACATCTAATAGTATAGGTAAATGTTCTGGAGCGATTAATTCACCCAAAGCTGATAATGCTTCATTCCTAATTTCCACATCTGGAGATGCGAGGGCTTTTAATAAAGCCGGAATCGCAATGGGATTCGCTATTTCCCACAGCGCAGTCACAGCAATTTTCTGTACAATTTTACTTTCATCCTCCAGCGCAATCATTAGCGCATCAACGGCTTCTTCTTCGCCCAAATGTTGTAGAGTTTTGACGGCTACTAAGCGCTCGTTTACGTCAGAGGAGCGCAACATTTCTAACCATTGATTTAATTCAGAATCTGTATTTATAGACATAGATTTAAATTATTTTGTAATACGGTAAAGTAGCCATCATGTAGGCGTAGCCTTCTCGTAGAGTACTGCGTACACCAGGACAGATGAAAATCGGAATTGGACATTAATTATTTCTCCCTTGTCCTCCTTGTCCCCCTTGTCCCCCTTGTCCCCCTTGTCTCCCAGTTCCCCTGCTTTTTCAAGCTAGGTGGGGTAAGTTGCCGTAAATCATATCTCGCTCATATTTCAATCCAACTTTCTCCATTACTCTTTGTGACGCGCGGTTAGTTGTTAGGTAAAGCAAACCAAATTTTTCAAGCCAAGTTGATTGAAACCTACTTCCAAAATTGCTTGTACCATAGAAGAGTCAACTAAAATACATAACGTAAAGCAACAATCTATGGCTAAACTTTTTGATTCAATTACAGAAGAACTGCAAGAATTTATTAAAGCTCAACATCTTTTTTTTGTAGGTTCTGCACCATTAAGTTCCACTGGTCACGTTAACCTTTCTCCTAAAGGTCTAGGAGGTTTTCGTATTCTTTCTCCTCATCGTGTAGGATATTTGGATGTGACAGGTAGTGGTAACGAAACCTCAGCTCATCTGCAAGAAAATGGTCGAATTACTTTTATGTTTTGCGCGTTTCAAGAACCCCCTATTATTCTCCGTCTCTATGGTAAAGGATACACGGTTATTCCTAGTTCACCAGAGTGGGAAACTTTATATCCATTGTTTCCAAACATTCCTGGAGGGCGGCAAATTATAGTAGCGGATATCGAAAGAGTGCAAACCTCCTGTGGTTTAGGTGTACCACTTTATGAATATAAAGGACAGAGGGAAAGTTTAGTCAAATGGGCACAGAAAAAAGGTGAAGTCGGGCTTAAAGAATATCGTCAGCAAAAAAATATGGTTAGCATTGATGGTTTAGCGACTCCACTAAGTAAGTCATTTTTACTACCGTAATAAAAAAGGAATTTGCACAGTAATTGCGTTTGTCGGACATTCTTTTTCACAAGGTAAACAAAACCAACATTCATCGTATTTCATATAGGCTTTACCTGTTTCGGGGTTTTTTGCTAAAACATCTAACGGGCAAACTTCAATGCAAGCTACACATTTTTCCAAGCATTTCGATTCGTCTACAATAACTGGAACATCGACTCTTTGCGTAATCAAAGCCATAAATTTTCCTTAAAATGATTTTTTTATTAATCTTAATACTCATCGGTGGAACTATATTCTGAAGCATCTGGTTGTAAATGGGGTTGTGCAGCAATGAATGCGGGTTGCTCCATACATAATTGATTGATTTGACAAATAATTGGATAGGGTTCGAGGGGACATTGAAATCGCTCGGCATTATAAACTTGGGGAACCAGAAAAGCATCTGCGATAGTTGGCTCATCTCCACAGCAAAAACTACCGCGTAATTTACTATGACTCAGAATTTTTTCTAAAGCTTGCAAACCTTCGCTTATCCAGTGACGATACCAAGCCATTTTCTGTGCAAAATTCAGGCTCATATTTGAGTTAAAATATCTGCGAATTCTCATGACATTTAAAGGATGAATATCGCAGGCTATGAGTTGTGCAATTTGACGCACATAAGCACGCGATAAGGCATCATTTGGTAAAAGTGATGGCTGAGGATAACATTCCTCTAAATATTCAATTATGGCTAAAGATTGACCTATATGAGCATTTCCATCAATTAGTGTTGGTACTAATTTTTGTGGGTTAATTTTACTGTATTCTTCTGTGAACTCAGGGTCATTCTTTCGTAATTTATAAACACTTTTATATTTATAGGGAATCTTTTTTAATGCTAATGCAATTCTGACTCTGTAGGAAGCTGTGGAGCGATAATAACTGTATAACTCTAGCATCTTGTTTCCTTGGGATAGTAAAGTTCATTTGTTACTCAGAGATTCCCTATTATGTTTTTAAATTATATTTTTCTACTCATATCAATAGTCCAAATTCTAGCGTGTTGTTACGTCATAAATTTCTCTACCTAAATCTACCTCCACTACATAAGGTTCTACAGAACGCTTAAATAAAACCATTTCTCCTTGAGATTTTTTTTGCAAATTTACATGACAGAACCATTCCTGATTATTTTTCTCTGGATAATCAAGACGATAGTGATATAAACCCCAACGACTTTCCTGGCGATACAGAGATGCTCGTGCTGCCATTTCCGCACAATCACGAATAAAATGTACTTCCATACAACGCATCAATTCGTGAGCATCCCTGGCTCCCATTTGCGCTAAAGTCTCGTGGTAGCGAACAAAATGATTGATTCCAATATCCATTTTGTGGCTGGATTTTGGTGGCTGTAAATAGTCATTAACTAAACGTCGCAACTTGTATTCGACTTGAGTGTGGGGTATACCATGAGGCTGATTTAAGGGTGCATAAATACGAGCTTTTTCTGTTTCTAAAAATTCTGTATCTGGCTCTAAATGCTCTAAATTGTGAATATATTCAACAGCATTAATCCCAGCCAAACGACCAAAAACAAATGCCCCAATCATATAATTGTGGGGTACACTTGCCATATCTCCGGCTGCATATAACCCCTGTACTGTAGTTTCTGCTTTTTCATTTACCCACACCCCAGAAGCACTATGTCCGCTACACAAACCAATTTCGGAAATGTTCATTTCAATCCCGTGGGTACGGTAATCTTCGCTCCTACCCTCGTGAAAACGTTCCCTACTTGGTCGCTCATTTGACCATAAAATCGATTCAATTTCGGAGATAGTATCTTCATCTAGATGATTCATTTTTAATTGAATTGGTCCATTACCAGAGTTTAATTCTTTCCAAATCTCCAGCATCATTTGACCGCTCCAATAATCGCAATTGATAAAGCGATATCCTTCTGCGTTGGCAGTGTATGCACCAAATGGACCAGCAACATAGGCACAGGCTGGACCATTGTAATCTTTAATCAGGGGATTGATTTGGAAGCTTTCAATGTTCGTCAGTTCCGCTCCTGCATGGTATGCCATTGAATAGCCATCCCCTGCGTTTGTAGGGTTCTCGTAGGTTCCGTAAAGATACCCAGAGGCTGGTAATCCCAATCTTCCACAAGCTCCCGTACAGAGAATTACTGCTTTGGCTTGAATAACAACAAAATCCCCACCCCGCACATCGAAGCCAACTGCACCGATCGCTCTCCCATCTTTTACCATCACCCTGGTTGCCATCACACGATTGGTTACTTGGACTTTGTGGCGTTTAACTTGTCGGGTAAGAATGGTTTTGAGGTCTTTTCCTTCCGGCATCGGCAGTACATATTTACCAACTCGATGCACTTGCTTAACATCATAATTTCCTTGGGGGTCTTTCTGGAACTTTACACCCCAACTTTCCAATTCTTGGATGGTTTCATAACCTAATAGTGCGGTTTGGTAGACGGCTTTTTGGTGGAGAATGCCATCATTGGCAATGGTGACTTCCCGTACATATTGCTCTGGTGTCGAATATCCGGGAATCACTGCTGTATTAACTCCATCCATTCCCATGGCGATCGCACCACTGCGACGAATATTCGCTTTTTCGAGAATCAATACCTCACAACTGGGATTGACTTGTTTAGCTTTGATTGCTGCCATTGTTCCAGCAGTTCCGCCACCAATGACAAGGACATCCGTTTTAATCTGTTGGGTATTGATTTGAGTGGTTATATCGATATTCACGTTGTCACTCTACTAAATTGATTGTGCAAATAGATTGTGAATTCTGGAAATAACAGCTAGTAACAGTATTAGAAGCGCGAAAAGAAGCTTGTGATTGCGAAAATTATCAGGAAATAAGGCTTTGGAAATAGGCTTTTGGAGATAAAGCTAGGAAACTTCTTCAATCATACCACTGCAAGTCTATCAATTTATCGTATTTTAAAAAATCCTAACTCAATTTAAAGCAAGAATTCTCGTACTGTGACAGCCGAGAAATCTGATATAAAAAAATATACTTCTTAGCCAAAGAGCATTACAGCCTTAAAGCTCTCTTGAGTAATACTTCCCCCTATCCCCCTTATCTCCCCTATTTCCCTTATCTCCCCTATCCCCCTTGTCTCCCCTATCCCCCTTATCTCCCCTATCCCCCTTATCTCCCCTATCCCCCTTGTCTCCCCTATCCCCCTTGTCTCCCCTATTTCCCTTGCCAAACGATATCCTTCACATTAACTTGCTTGGGAATCAATTGAATTTTGTAGAATGCATCGGCAACTTCTTGTTGCTTGGTAATTACTTCATCAGTGAGAGGCAAGGCTCCATGATCGCGGCGTTTTTCTGCTGTCTCCAACACCGCAGCATCTATACCCAATACTGGAGAAAGTAACTTTGCTACTTCAGTGGGATTACCTTTAGCCCAGTCGCTAGTTTTCTTGACTTCATCCAGAACTGTTTTCAATCCTCCGGGATTATTATCTACAAAAGACTTGGCTGCAAGATAATACCCACGATTGGGAGCAACTCCTGTTGCATCGGTGAGAATTCTGGCACCTAAAGCTTTCTCAGCTGCGGCTAAATAAGGGTCCCATACTGCCCAAGCATCAACATTTTTACCTTCAAAAGCAGCACGTCCATCGGCAGGTGTGAGAAATACTGGGGTGATGTCACTATACTTGAGTCCAGCTTTTTCTAAGGCTTTCACTACCAGATAATTGGTATTGGAACCTTTGGCAAAGGCAACTTTTTTACCCTTGAGGTCGGCTACAGTTTTAATCGGTGAATCTTTGTGAACGACGATCGCTTCAGCTTGAGTGCTTAATGGATCGTAAGCAACGTACAGCAGAGGTGTACCCGCAGCTTGAGCAAACACTGGTGGTGCTTCTCCCGTATAACCAAAATCAACACTTCCTGAGTTTATCGCTTCTAATAACGGTGGACCTGCCGGAAACTCATTCCAAACCACCGAAGTACCCGAACTTGCCAGAGCATTTTCCAAATTCTTGTTGGCTTTGAGTGCAAACAGAATTGTTGCCGCTTTCTGATAACCGATGCGAACAACTTTTCCGTCTACTTGGGAAGTAGGACTGGGATTTCCTTCTGGTGTAGTGGCTGAATTATCGGTGAAATTTTGCGAACAAGCCGAAAGTGCCAAGGTAAAACTAAACCCAACCGCAATTAGTAAAGCAAAAGCACGAATTTTCGCTTGTTTAAATCTTCGCAACCAATGAGAAAAATTACTTAGCAGATTTACAGAAGGAAACTTAGTTAACATAACGACTCTACTCTTAGAAGTAAATACTAGGTAGGATATTACGATAAATCTATCGATAAATCGTACTTTGTCACTGCAATATGAAAGGCAGGGGAAGGGAGACGAGGAAGTCTTGCTGAGATCAAGCTTGACGGGGTATTGACAAGGGATGAATTTCGGGAAAAACCAGAAAATCTCAATAAATAATAAAGATACCGCAGAAATAACACGGTATCTTTACCGAATTACCGTAGGTTGTTTGTCTATATGATTTCACAGGCTATGGCGAAAAATCAAGCCCCATTCTCACTCGGTTAAATCTATTACAATTTTCACAATTATTAATACTCGTCTGAAAGCTTTTACATGACTGCATTTCGGTGTTTTTTTTGCTAGATACGATCACTGACTACTGACTTGACACATTTTCATGAAAAACTAATAATTAGATTATCTAAACATAAGGGTTGCATAGAAATCGTGACCACACTTAAAAAACAATTAGAAAAGTTGGAACCGGATAACAGCGCGGAAATACCAATAATTTTGTCAACACAGGGATTGACACGCCGTTTTGACAAGTTTGTTGCGGTTGATTCCCTAGATATTTTTGTGAAACAGGGTGAAGTTTTTGGTTTGCTGGGACCAAATGGTGCAGGTAAGAGTACGGTCATCAAAATGCTGACAACCTTGCTACCATTGAGTGCTGGGAAAGCAATGCTGGCAGGTTATGATGTCACCCATCAAGCTGGTGTTGTGAGAAGAGTTTTTGGTTATGTACCACAAGCATTATCGGCAGATGGCTATCTTACGGGTTACGAAAATCTCTTAATTTTCGCGAAGTTGTACGATATTCCTCGGAGACGACGGGAGCGATGTATTCGGGAAATCCTCGCATTTATGGGTTTGCTCGATGTACGCGATCGCCTGGTTCGCAATTATTCCGGGGGGATGATTCGCAAACTGGAAATTGCCCAATCGATTCTGCACGAACCGCAGATTTTGTTTTTGGATGAGCCAACTGTAGGACTCGATCCCATCGCTCGCGCTCAGGTTTGGCAATTGGTAGAGCAATTACGCGCAGAATTCGGTACGACGATATTTTTAACTACACACTTTTTAGAAGAAGCCGATAATTTATGCGATCGCGTGACAATTATGCAGCGCGGTAGGGAAGTTATTACTGGTATACCCCAAGAGCTAAAAGCATCGTTAGAACAAGCAAATGCAACTTTAGATGATGTCTTTATCCACTATACAGGCGACCAATTAACATCAGGAGTTAGTTACCGTGAAACTGCCAGAACCAGACGTAATGCTCAACGGTTGGGTTAATCCCAACGCCAAGGGGAAACCAAATTTTATCTCTGCAATTAGGGAATTGATTAGTAAAACCTTGGTAATTGCCGAGTTGGAAGTGCGTAAACTGCGCCATGATCCCACCGATTTAGTAGTCAGAAGCGTCCAACCTGCTTTATGGTTGTTGATTTTTGGACAGGTATTTACCAAAACTCGCGCTATCCCTACGGGAGATTTACCCTACTTAGATTTTATGTCGGCGGGGATTCTTGCTCAAAGTGTCCTGTTCGTGGCAATTTTTACCGGGGGGATGACCTTGATTTGGGAAAGAGATTTAGGGGTTGTACATAAGTTTTTGGCAAGTCCTACACCACGCACAGCCATGGTTTTGGGTAAAGCCCTAGCTTGTGGGGTACGGTGTATTTCCCAAGTATTTATTATTTACGGATTAGCATTTTTCTTAGGTGTCAAACTTAATCTTAACCCCTTAGCTTTTCTGCAAGTATTGCTGATTGTGATGCTGGGAGCTGCTTGTTTTTGCGTATTTTCCTTAATTATTGGTTGTCTAGTGAAAACACGGGAACGAATGACAGGAATTGGACAATTAATTACCATGCCCTTCTTTTTTGCTAGCAATGCTATCTATCCGATTTCCCTAATGCCGGGATGGTTAAAGTTGATTTCCCATATCAACCCTTTAACTTATCAGGTTGATGCTTTGCGGGGTAAAATGCTGCTAAATGGGATCAGCCTCTACGGCTTTACTTTGGATTGTACAATTCTCTTGCTAACATTAATAGGCTTGACCTTCATCTGTGGCAAACTTTATCCACGGGTGGCGATGTAATTAGGAGAAAAACCAGCCCATGAAATCGGATAAACCATCTCAAGAATGTGCCAATCGAGTAATGGACACCATTCCCTTGGTGATGCGGTTTATTCGAGCGGATATGCGGGAAAATAGCGCCACATCCTTATCTGTTCCCCAATTGCGATCGCTGGCATTTCTCAAACGCAATCCGGGAGCTTCCCTATCCGACCTTGCGGAGCATCTTGGTGTAACTTGTGCTACAGCATCCACAACCACCGAGCGATTAGTACAACGTAACTTTGTCCAACGCACAGATCATCCTCAAGAAAGGCGAAAAGTGGTTTTAAGTCTCACGGATGAAGGAAAACAACATTTAGAGGAAACTCAGGCACAAACTCGCACCCACATTACAGACTTATTAGATGGTTTGACGGCAAAGGAAATAGCACAAATTGAAAAAGGGTTAACTCTACTCAAAAATGTCTTTGAACGATCAGAAGTTAAAAAAGCTCCGTGAGGCTGAGGCTACACAACAAGATGCCTTTGCAGCCTTAAGATTTCGGGATTATCGATTATTTACCATCGGTCGCACCCTCCTATTTACGAGTTCGCAAATGCAAACTGTAGCACTGGGTTGGGAATTGTACGATCGCACGGGTTCGGCTTTGGTTTTGGGTGGGATTGGATTAGCACAGGTATTGCCAGCAATTTTACTAACTTTAGTTGCTGGTCATGTCGCAGATAAGTATCACCGTAAACCAATTATGCTGTTTGCGATGTTGATATTCGCGCTCTGCTCCTTGGGTTTAGCAATAATTTCCTATACTCGCGCTCCCAATGCAGTAGTTTTAATTTATACGATTCTGGTATTAACAGGTATTGCCAAAGCATTCCTCAAACCTGCTAGCGATGCCTTGATGTTTCAGTTAATACCAGTTGAAGTGTTTACCAACGCCGCAACTTGGAATAGTAGTAGCTTTCAGATTGCCTCTGTAGTGGGTCCCGCTTTAGGAGGATTCGCGATCGCAGTTCTCAAAGGTGCGACAGGTGTATATTTGCTGGCTGGATTTGCCGGATTCCTGTGTTTGATTTTAATGGCAACGATTTCCGAGCCAAAATTTACCCCTTCCAAAGAACCAATTTCCTTGAAAGCACTGGTTGCAGGGGCGACATTTGTTTGGAAAAACCAACTAATTTTAGCGGCAATTAGTTTAGATATGTTTGCCGTATTATTGGGGGGTGCGGTAGCTTTATTACCCATCTTTGCTAAGGATATTTTGCGGGTAGGACCCTTTGAATTAGGATGTTTGCAAGCTGCACCTTCCATCGGAGCTTTGATTATGGCGGTGAGTTTGGCATATTTGCCACCATTGCGTAAAGCTGGTAAAGCCCTGTTATGGTCGGTGATTGGCTTTGGAGTGGTGACAATTATATTTGGCTTGTCCCGGTGGTATTGGCTGTCATTGCTGATGCTGGCTTTGAGCGGTGCTTTAGATGCCATTAGCGTAGTTATTCGCCATACCTTGGTACAAATTCGCACTCCCGACAATTTACGCGGTCGCGTTGCGGCAATTAACAGTGTATTTATTAGCGCGTCGAACGAATTAGGGGGCTTTGAATCAGGTTTAGCTGCGGCATTTTTGGGTCCTGTGGTTGCCGTTGTCGGTGGGGGTATCGGCACAATTGTAGTTGCGATCGCGGCTGCTTATATCTGGCCAGAAATGCGGAAATTAGGGACTTTAGAAGAATATAAACAATAAACTACATAATACAAGCATTATTGTAATACACAGATATTTTGTCAACTTTTCCAAGCCTATTTCGTGATTGACTGGACAAAACCCTACGAATTTGTTGATACCGAACTTCTACAGCTTGAACCCGATGCAGAAATTGGTAAACGTCTAGTTGATAAGGTAGCAAAAGTGTACCTGCTTAATGGTGAGGAAGCATGAGTACCTACACACATTGAAATTCAAAGTCAAGCAACAACTTATCTACATTACAAGCACTTGCTTTATTTACTCTATATATGCGATACTCCACTTTATAGAAAAACTACTGTAAATCTATCAATTTATCGGGGTTTCCGACAAATATATGGTTTATACCAATCCTGCTATTTCCCAGCGTCCTAACGTGGTGTTCATTTTGGCTGATGATTTAGGCTGGGGAGACTTGAGTATTGACGGACAGCAAAACTATCAAACACCTCATTTAGATCGATTAGCTCGGGAAGGAGTGAGATTTAGTCAAGCTTATTCTTCCTCTCCTGTTTGCACACCGACACGAGTTGCTTTTTTTACAGGTCGCTATCCGGGAAGATTACCAATTGGCAATCAAGAACCTTTATTGGGGGTGCAGCAAATTGGGGACAAAGTGGGATTACCTCCAGAACATCCAACGATCGCTTCTCTGTTGAAAGCCAATGGTTATGAGACTGCTTTAGTTGGTAAATGGCATTGTGGCTATCTGCCGAAATATAGTCCTTTGCGGAGTGGTTTTGATGAATTTTTTGGTAATTTCAGTGGTGCGATCGATTATTTTCGTCATGTTGACACTAATGGAAAACCCGACCTGTGGGAAGCGGAAGTTCCTGTAGAACAAGCAGGATATATTACAGATATTTTTACCGATCGCGCTGTTGAGTTTATCAAACGCGATCGCAATCAGCCCTTTTACCTCAGCTTGCATCATACAGCACCCCATTGGCCCTGGGAAGGTCCCGATGATGTGGAATTGAGTAATGCTTTGATTGGTAAAGATGCTTTACCAAACTGGATAAATACGGGAACAGCAGAATCCTATGCAGCAGTGGTGAAGAGTTTAGATGATGGTGTTGGTAGAGTATTGCAGGCATTAGATGACGCAGGAATTGCAGATAATACCATAGTCATTTTTGCTAGTGATAATGGTGGTGAAAAGTTCTCCAACTTGGGTGAATTTAAGGGGAAAAAAGGCTATGTCTATGAAGGTGGAATCAGAGTTCCGACTTTTATTCGTTGGAATGGGGTAATTCCTCCTAATCAGGTTAGCAAGCAAGTAATAATTACCCACGACATTACCGCAACTATTCTAGCTGCAACACAGACAAATACTGACCCAAATTATCCCCTCGATGGAGAAAATTTACTTCCTGTAATTACAGGAGAAAAATCAATTGATCACCGAACTTTATTCTGGCGTTACAAGGGAATTGACACACCAGTTTTACCCCCAAAAGTGTTGCAAGGTGCGGTGCGAAGTGGAGATTGGAAGTATGTGAAAATTGGAGAGCAAGAATTTCTGTTTAATCTAGCGACTGATGATAAGGAAGAGATTGATTTGCAAGTCGAACATATTGATACATTTAAACTGCTGCGTGCAGGATATCAAAAATGGGATGCGGAATTAGAGCCTTATTTATAGGATTTTTGGATGGACTGGGGTGGGGAGACAGAGAAAAGAGATGTTTTTAAGTTGTTTGTAATTTGTTCAGCATGAAAGTTATTACCGAAAATCTGGGTTTAAAGCCCCGTCCTAGAAGGACGGCTTTTTATTCAGATGAAATGTCTGGGAAAGAATATTCTTCAAAGGAACGCTCGAACGTCTAATGCGACTAAATATACTATAATTGAGTCCATGAAAACGCTGAAGTTTAAGCTGTACAACCATAAACGCAATCGTTATCTCAAGCAGACCATTAATGCTGCTGGGATAATCTATAACCATTGCATTGCCCTACATCGACGCTACTACCGCAGATGGGGTAAACATTTGAGTTGTGCAAAACTTCAGTCTCATATAGCTAAACTACGCAACCGCAAACCTTTCTGGCAATCAGTGGGTTCTCAAGCGGTACAAGATATTTGTCAACGCATTGAAAAAGCCTACCAACTATTTTTTCAACGTCACAATAAGGGAGTCAAACCACCGGGATTTAAAAAAGTCAAAAAGTATAAATCATTCACTCTCAAACAAGCTGGGTATAAATTCTTAGGCGATAATCGGGTTAAAATCGCCAATAGAGTCTATCAATTTTGGAAATCGAGAGAAATTGAAGGAAAAGTTAAAACCCTAACTATCAAACGCACACCACTGGGAGAATTATTTTTAGTTGTGGTTGTAGATGATGGAAGTAAACAAGAAATCGGATCGACGACAGGTAAAATAGCGGGATTTGATTTTGGTTTAAAGACTTTTCTCTCATGTTCCGACGGTACGCAAGTTGAGTCACCCCAGTTTTTCAAGCAATCCTTAAATGCCATTACAAAAGCGAGTAGGCAGCATTCCAAGAAGTTAAAAGCGCAAACTTGCCGGGGAGATGCTCTCTCCGGCAAAGTTTGTAAGAAAGGGTCATCGAACCGAGAATCGGCAAGAAAAAATCTTGTACGCAGGTACGAAGATGTTTCTAACCGCAGACGCGATTGGTTTTGGAAATTAGCCCACCAACTGACTGATAAGTTTGATATTTTATGTTTTGAGACTTTGAATTTGAAAGGAATGCAGCGTCTTTGGGGAAGAAAAATATCTGACTTAGCATTTGGGGAATTTCTAGAAATTCTGGAATGGGTAGCGAAGAAAAAGAAAAAGTTGGTTGTATTTATCGACCAATGGTATCCATCAAGCAAAACTTGCAGCAATTGTGGGCATGTTTTGGAAAATTTGGATTTGTCGGTGCGAGAGTGGCGTTGTCCTTCCTGTCAAATTGTTAATGGCAGGGATGAAAATGCTGCAAAGAATATTGAAATGGTTGGGGCATCAACCATTAGGCTAGGCGATGTCAGACAGGCTATGCCTGCTATTGCTGTTTGAATCTAGAATCCCCGACCTTCAAGGTCGGTGAGTGTGTCAAGAGCGACATGGCTTTAAAATTGCTGGATTTTCAATTAATGAATTTAACGGTCAACCAAATGTGGAATATTACTGGACACCAGAAAATGCTGTTTCGCATTAAAATACTATAAACCGATAGATTTATTGTTGTTTAGTTTAATTTCATAAACTCATAGTCCATCAACCAGTATAGAATTTACCTTTTGTTTTCACCTCTTACTTATTATCAAATAACAGCCTATGTCGGAAAACTACCGCTTTGAAACTCTCCAAGTTCATGCCGGACAAGAACCCGCTCCGGGAACAAATGCTCGTGCTGTGCCAATTTATCAGACAAGTTCCTACGTATTTAATGATGCCGACCATGGAGCGCGGTTGTTTGCCCTACAAGAATTTGGCAATATTTATACCCGCATCATGAATCCGACAACAGATGTATTTGAAAAGCGGATTGCAGCCTTAGAGGGAGGTGTGGCAGCATTAGCAACTTCTAGCGGTCAAGCAGCGCAATTTTTAGCATTAAGTACGATCGCCCAAGCTGGAGATAATATTGTTTCCACGAGTTTTCTGTATGGGGGAACTTATAACCAGTTCAAAGTTTCACTGCCGCGTTTGGGCATCAATGTTAAGTTTGTTGATGGTGATGAACCGGAAGCTTTTAGACAGGCGATCGACGATCGCACAAAAGCACTGTATGTTGAAACCATTGGTAATCCCCAATTTAACATTCCAGATTTTGCGGCTCTAGGTCATATTGCTCACGAAAACGGCATTCCTTTAATAGTCGATAATACCTTTGGTGCGGGTGGATATCTAGCTCGACCGATTGAATATGGCGCAGATATTGTCGTAGAATCTGCAACTAAGTGGATTGGCGGACATGGTACATCAATTGGTGGTGTAATTGTCGATTCTGGTAAATTCGATTGGGGTAATGGGAAATTCCCTCTGTTTACCGAACCATCACCCGGTTATCACGGGCTAAATTTCCAAGAAGTATTTGGTGTTGGTAGTCAATTTGGGAACATAGCATTTATTATTCGTGCGCGTGTAGAAGGGTTACGGGATTTTGGAGCTACATTGAGTCCATTTAACGCTTTTCTGTTACTGCAAGGATTGGAAACTCTGTCACTGCGTGTAGAGCGTCACGCGAGTAATGCTTTAGAATTGGCTCGGTGGCTAGAGCAGCAACCCCAAGTCGCATGGGTAAATTATCCCGGACTTCCCAATCATCCCTATCATGAAAGGGCAAAAAAATATCTCCGTAATGGCTTTGGAGGAGTCCTCAACTTTGGTATCAAAGGTGGATTAGAAGCAGGGCGAGCTTTTATTAATCAGGTAAAATTGGCGAGTCATTTAGCAAATGTTGGTGATGCCAAAACTCTTGTCATTCATCCCGCTTCCACAACCCATCAGCAATTAAGTGATAGCGAACAGCTTTCTGCTGGTGTGACACCAGATTTGGTGCGAGTATCGGTAGGAATTGAGCATATTGATGATATTAAAGAGGATTTTGAGCAAGCATTTAGGGCAATGGGAGAGGGGGGACAAGGGGGAGAGGGGGGACAAGGGGGATAAGGGGGACAAGGGGGGACAGGGAGGAGATTATTTTTGTGTGAGAGTCCATTCTTCTGGGTGGTTTATCATATTAACTAAGCCTTTGAGGATGCGGCTGTAATTGCTATATAAGTCTCTAGCGACTGTTATGTCTAAATAGGAGCAACTCACGGCGAATTTAATCCAAACTTGAGTTTCTGCGGCTTCTGACTCACAATCGCTGAGCTTAGCAATAAAAGCTGCTCGATATCTGCGTTTTCTCCAAGCTTCTGCTAAGTTAGCACACACAGAACCCGAAGGGTCTGTTAAAGAATATTTTTCCTCGTTTGGAAAGCTACGTGACAATTCAAAAATTTTCATCGCAGCATCAAATGCCAACTGAAATATCGCCAAATCCTCATGACTTTTAAACGATTTAAATGATTGCTTATCCACCAACCTAACACCTCTCGCGATCACCCCCTACATTTTCTATTTCTATACTTCCCTTTTCTCCCAATTAAGTAACCAAAAAAATATTCTCCCCCTCCTTCTTATCTCCCCAATCTCCCCCCTCCCCCTTGTCCCCCATGTCTCCCCCTCCTTCTTATCTCCCCAATCTCCCCTCTCCCCTCGTCCCTTTTCCAAAATATGCTCTACTCAGACTTTATCTCACCACAAACCAAGTTTTTCCAGCTTCCCCAACCATTTCAACTGGAATCAGGAGAAGCATTGACTGAGGTTCGGGTTGCTTACCGCACTTGGGGACATTTAAATGCAGAAGGCAATAATGGGGTGTTAATTTGTCATGCTTTAACTGGTTCTGCTGATGCTGACGACTGGTGGGAACCTTTATTTGGTTTAGGAAAAGCTTTCGATCCTGATCGCGATTTTATTGTGTGTAGCAATATTTTGGGGAGTTGTTACGGTACAACTGGAGCAACTTCCATTAACCCAAATACAAGAATCCCTTATGGTGCATCCTTTCCGGAAATTACAATTCGGGATATGGTTCACCTGCAAGCAAAATTAGTGGAATACTTGGGAATTAAATCCCTACGGTTAGTAATTGGCGGTTCTTTGGGAGGAATGCAAGTATTGGAGTGGGCTGTACTGTATCCCGAAAAAGTACAAGCGATCGCACCCATTGCCGCACCGGGAAGACATTCGGCTTGGTGTATTGGCTTGAGTGAAGCTCAAAGACAGGCAATTTACGCCGATCCGAACTGGCAAGGAGGAAACTACAGCAGCGAGAAACCACCAACCCAAGGATTGGCAACAGCAAGGATGATGGCTATGATTACCTATCGTTCCTGGCAGAGTTTTAGCGATCGCTTTGGACGGCAACATGAGGCATCTGACGAGTTTGCGATCGCCAGTTATTTGCAATATCAAGGTCAAAAATTGGTGGAACGGTTCGATGCAAATACTTACATTTCCTTGACTCGCGCAATGGATAATCACGATATTAGCGGGGGAAAGCAAAACTATGAGTCGGTTTTGGCAAGTATCCAGCAACCCACTTTAGTTGTGGCTATTGATTCCGATATCCTCTATCCACCAGTAGAACAGCAAGAACTGGTAAGTTTAATACCTAATGCTCAATTGGCATGGTTAAAATCAACTCACGGTCATGATGGATTTTTAATCGATATGACTGCTTTGAATGAATTAGTGGTTTCTTTTCGGAAGGGTTTAGATTTAACTGACTCAGTATATTGACTTAAGTGTTGAAGTATTTTAACGACTAAGTTCACTTAAAAATAGTTCAATTTGTCCTGTGCTTGTAAACACTAGTATCTAATGTCTCCATCAAGCGATCGCCATTTGAACATTTTGAATAAACTCAATTGCTGCATTTCTAATTGCTTTCTGTCCTGTTAGCTGTGATGATTGATAAATGTGAGGATACATAATTGCTCGTGAACTACTGATAATTGCACCCAGACCATTCTGATTAAAGCAGGCTCGCACAGATGTATAATTTCCTGATTGTACTCCTAGCCCCGGCACTAAAAATATAGAATTTGGCAGTTGCTTTCGCAGTATTTCTGCGGCTTCAGGAAAGGTTGCACCAACTACAGCGCCAATACTACTATATCCATATTTACCAATATTTTTATCTGACCAAGGCAGAATCAAATCTGCGACAATTTCGTATAAATGACGACTGCCAACTAATTGATCTTGAATAATTGCGGCTCCTGGATTGGAAGTTTTAACGCAAACAAAGATACCTTTTGCTGATGCGATCGCTGCTTCAAAAAAAGGAATAAGACAATCTTCACCAAGATAGGGGACAACTGTCATCCCATCGATTTTGTGATTATTAGCTTCTCCTCCTAAATATGCTTCTGCGTAAGCTTCCGACGTGGAACCAATATCACCGCGTTTGGCATCTAACAACACCAAAAGACCACGCTGATGTGCGGCGAAAACGGTTCTTTCAAGTGCTTGAATGCCATATGAACCAAAAATTTCATAATAGGCTGATTGTAATTTAACTGCTGGTACAAGGTCATAAACAGCATCAATTACCTCTAAATTGTAAAGATAGAGCGCCTCTGCTTTGATTTGAATACTGCTGTTGTTAGAGATATCTTGCTCTTGGAGAAAATTTAAAGGTATATACTTCAATGCTGGATCGAGTCCGACAATACAAGGAGTACCCTTTTCTTGAATTTTTTCAATTAAACGGTCTGCAAACATGAAAATATTGCCTTGTATTGCTTCTATCCAATAAAAACAAGAAACTTGCGTAGTAAGCGAAGCAGTTAATTAGATATAGACAGCACAACAATTTTAGCTTGATATGCAGCCAGTATCTCAATAACTCCCCTCAGACTTACTACACAATAGACGCATTTGCAAAATTTGAAATTTAAATTAAAATCCACACAACATTAGGAGACAGCGACTAACTCAGAGCATTAATCACATAGTCAATGTAAGAATTGGCTTCAACGGCAGGATCGCCAGTCAAACCATGATTTGCCTTGATGTATTTGAGTGCTTCGATATACCAGCTAGGAGAAAGTTCAAAAGATTTGTTAATTTCTGCTAAACCTGCAATCAAATAGTCATCAATCGGACCAGTGCCACCTGCGACCAATGCATAAGTAATAATTCGTAGGTAGTAACCGATGTCACGAACGCACTTGGCTTTTCCCCGTTCGTCATGGGCAAAGCTAGGCTCTCTTAATTGAGTTGTGTAAGGATACTTTTGGTATACCGCGTTTGCTGCGGCTTCGGAAAGACTTTGGGCTTTCTTGGATAGGGTTTTCACCGCTTCGAGAGTAGCATTTGCTTGACGAAAGCGCCCAAATGCTACTTGGAATTCCGTGCTGCTCAAGAAACGACCTTGGGAGTCTGCACTAGCAACGGCTTCTGTTAAAGGTGTTTTTGACACAGGTTTCACTTCTCCTTTGTTGTTCTAGAAAGTTCCATTGAAAAGAAGGGTGTTATTTGTTCAGTCATAATAGTCAATCAGCAATAGCTAATGACAAAGACCAATCACTATTGATTAGCTGACTGCTGATGCGGCTCGATCAAAGTAACCAGCTACTTCAGCAAGTAGAGAATTGCAATCACCACGAGTAATACCATTGGGGTCACTAGCGATCGCAATCGATGCTTCTTTGAGCTTCTGAATTCCTACAGCAACGGATGCTCCTGGAGTTCCTAATGCAAGATAGGTTTCGCGCAGACCATTCAAAGCCCGATCATCGAGAATGCTGGCATCACCAGTGAAAATTGCATAGGTGACGTAGCGCAAAATGATTTCCAAGTCTCGCAAGCAAGCTGCCGCACGACGATTGGTATAAGCATTTCCACCCGGTGCAATCAACTGAGGCTGTTCCGCAAACAAAGAACGAGCTGCATTGGTGACGATGGTCGAAGCATTGCTGGAAATTCGGTTGACGATATCTATGCGTTTGTTACCATCTCTGACAAAGTTAAGCAGCGCATCCAACTGATTGTCGTTGAGGTATTCCCCTCTTGTGTCTGCTTGGAAAACAACTTTTGTGAATGCATCTAGTACCATTGTTTAAATCTCCTGTTTAAATCTTCTAAATGCTCGTCACTGTATTTGAGTCCCAATCGCTTGAGAATCGATCGAGTCTAATTGATTAATCGATTCAAACCATCGCACTCAAAATTCTCGGACTCGCGAATTGAACTGAAAACCGCAAGGTAAAAATAGCTAAATTCAAATTCAGGAAAATTTCTCCCACAACAATTGCATCGGATCGGCTTCGGCAAATCGGAACAAATCCTCGTGAAGTTATTGTTCAAGCTTTTTCCTATTTTTTTCGCTTGTTTTTTAGCTATTTAGAATCAAATACTACGATAACTTGAGCGATTTATCGTATTTTATGAAAATTAGTATCCCACAAGATAACCACAGACACAATCTTTAATTGTCATTTTTGTATTAATTTTTATTGCGTAATGAATGAAACGCTTGCTATGAAAGGAATCTATTGTTTTACGATAAATCTATCGACAAGCCGTATTTTATTCATTGAATACTTGATGAACAGAGAATCCAATTCCCCGACCAATGGCTTATGTCCTATTTATTAGGACTAATGAACGTCCCTCACAGCCAAGCTCGATCGTATTGAACTGGCCAGTGTTTGTCATATCCTAATTGTTTGGCTGCCAGATGTACCCAATAGGGATTTCTCAAGAATTCTCGCCCGATTAGCACCACATCCGCACTTCCGTTTTGAATAATTTCATCAGCTTGGGTCGCAGATGTAATTAAACCAACACCACCTGTCAAAATATTTACTGCATAGCGAATGCGATCGCTGAATTCAATCTGATAGTTAGGTTGGATGGGTATATTCACCCCCGGTATAATTCCTCCCGACGAACAATCAATCAAATCCACTCCATAGGACTTCAATTTGTCACTTAGAGCAATACTTTGTTCAATATTCCAACCATTTTCCGCCCAATCAGTAGCGGAAATACGAACCCAGAGCGTATGTTGTTCTGGTATCACTGCTCGCACTCCCCGTACAACTTCAGTCACGATCCGAATTCGGTTTTCAAAGTTACCTCCGTATTCATCTTCTCGTTGGTTTGTGAGTGGTGAAAGAAATTGGTGTAATAAATAGCCGTGGGCTGCATGAATTTCAATTACCTTAAAGCCAGCGGCTACAGAATGCTTTGCCCCTTTGATAAAAGCATCTATGATTTCATGGATACCTGGGATTGTTAGGGCTTCAGGGATGGGATATTCGGGCGCAAATGGAATTGGACTACTAGAAACAATTGATCGCCAACCTTCCTGGGATTCATCGATGGGTTTCCCTCCCCGAATGGGCTTAGAAATACTAGCCTTTCTACCTGCATGGGCAAGTTGAATTCCAGCCACAGCTCCATATTTTTCGATTGACGAGACTATTTTTGCCAAACCTTCGATATGTGCATCGTCCCAAATTCCCAAATCCTGGGGACTAATCCGTCCGCGAGGTTCTACTGCTGCTGCTTCAGTGAAGACTAAACCCGCACCACCAACTGCACGGGAAACCAAATGAATAAAATGCCATTCGTTTGCGTATCCATCCGTGCTGGAATACTGGCACATAGGAGAAACTGCAACTCGATTGCGAAAGATGACTTCGCGTATTTGCAGTGGTTCAAATAGATGTGGCATTTGTAATTCCTACCTCCGATATCGGAATTAATATTCTTTTGTGTTTTGCCAATTCGCTCCTAAACTATCCAGATTTAGTCGAAATTTATATATTTCTAATTTTCAATACCAACTTTTTCATCAGTATTCTGATGGATGATTGGTAAATTTTATTTTCTTGCTTCCGGCTCTGAATTAGTTTTTGTCGCTCTTGCACCGATAATTCCCAATGGTCTGGTAATTTTGTTGATTGCCATAAAGACCAATATTCCTCGTATAAAAGTTCACGTTCAAATGGTGGCAAACACATATATTTAGCTCGCTAATTTTGGCTTGGAACTGGTCTGAAACTAGCTTGAAATTGCTTTTAAAGAATTAGCTATTCGATCACGATCGCCCTTGAACCACAAAGCTAATACCTTGGATAGATGGCAGTGTTACATACTAATCTACAATCAAATCTACGATAAATCAATCGATAAACTGTATTTTAAGAAAACTAACTATGGGATCGCCATAAAAAGCCGCAAAAAGCAAGGCTGTACTTGTTCCAAAATTTTCCCGCTCGAATTGCAAGAAGTATGGTTAAGTACAGCCAAGTCGTGGTGATTAAAGAAAAGTGAATACAGTGGCGTTCAGTCACCTATTCCCTTGAAATTAGCTAATTTTGAGACATATTAGGTGCATAAAACTGCAATCGACCAAAACCGAGAAATTCACCTGTGGTTTGTTCGGGGGGGAAAGCAGTTACACCAAATAGGTAAATACCACCAGCCATCGGATTTTTGTAAGGACGCAAACCAATCGTTACCGTGCTACCCGGTGCGATCGCGCGATCAAAACTTACCGTCAGGGTTCGTTCTTTTGTCACCGTGACAGCCAATTTCTTGCCTTGATTTTTGCTAGTTCCTTCCCAAGCGATGGTGTTTTGGTGATCAAATTCGATGGTGTCCACACCTGCGGTTTGGTTAAAAGTCAGCTTTTGCAATGGTTGTTTTGCACCTGTTGGAATCTCAACAGTGAAGTAATAGGTTGCTCCCCAAATACTGGTGTCGGTGTAGGGTGTGGTGGCACTGACAAGTTTTGGTGATTGGACAAAGGTAGCATTTGTGTCAGTGGAAGTACTGGCATTGGCGGCTACATAAGGTAACAAAGACAGCAGGAAAGCGGTGGCAAATGAGCCACTGAATAAGCGATTGTAGTTTTTCATCTTTCTCGACTCGTTCTCTATAGGTAAAAAGGAAAATTCTAGGTTGTAGATATCAGGAAAAATATGTTTGCTGCCGCAAAAGGTATAGCTCGACAGAAAATTGAATATTTCTCTAGTTTCTACTACTTAGATTTTTCTCAGTTTGTGTTGGGATTCTAACACAATCAATTATTAGTTTCGAGAAAAATAAATAACTAAGCTTTCCCTATAAATGTCATCGGATTACAGGGGTTTTAAATAATATTTGTACGCATTTTCGGTAGGAATAATGTGTTTTTATCCTTACTGTAATCCCTTTTTTGTCACTCTGGGAAAAGAAAAATCAAAGTCAAAATTTAAACTCTAGATAGAATATGCATTTGAGCGTTTATTTTCTAACACAATGGCTGAAATTATGGTTTTTTAATAAAAGCCTTATGCTGTAAGCATTTCAGACTATTCTCTCCCGAAAGTGACAAATGAGGGGTAATACCATTTCACGAAAAATCTGATACAGATGTAAATGCTGAAAGCTTTGCTGCATCTAAGTTTTTTAATTGCGAATTGCGAATTGCGAATTGTGAATTGGTATAAGGCAGTTTCACGATAATTTCAAATATTTATATCAAAAAAAATACCCCAATCCATGAAGAATTAGGGTTGCGTTTGCGTGCATATTATCTTACAAATAAAATCAAAAATAACAATTAATAAGCAGCTTGCTTGTCAACAACATTTATTAAAGGTAATCCCTCTTGATAGCGATGTAAATTATCTAAAAATAAAGCGATAATTCGTTCTTTGGAATAGGGTGAAAGGGCAGAAGTATGGGGTGTAATCAATAAATTTGGTAATGACCATAGGGGACTTTGAGAAGGTAAGGGTTCGGTTGCCACCGTATCTAATGCAGCACCAGCAATCCAACCCTCATTCAATGCAGTTGTTAATGCCGATTCATCGACGATCGCCCCACGGGCAATATTAATCAGGTAAGCATGAGGTGGGAGCGATCGCAAAACCCTTGTATCGATTAAACCCTTTGTTTCGGGAGTCAAAGGAGTGGCAACAACAAGAAAATCAACTCCAGGTAGTAATTCGTACCATCCATCGCTACCCAATCCATTACTACCGACGATGCGATCGAAATTTGGTAATGGTTCGGGATGACGACGACTACCCCAAACCCTCATTCCGAAGGCTTTAGCACGGGATGCGATCGCTCTACCAATACTTCCCGTACCCAGAATCAGTATAGTTGAATTTGCTAGCTCTATAGCGCGTAGAGGCTTTTGCCAGGTGTGCTGGTGGTGGAAAGTATGTAATTGCGGTAAATTTTTGGCATGGTTGAGGATAAAAGCTAGAACAAATTCGGAGATGGGGATAGCATGAATCCCCGCACCATTGGTAAGAGTAATATCCCGTTGTAGAAAAGTAGGAGTGAGGATGTGATTCACCCCTGCACTTGGAGTTTGTTGCCAGCGTAATTTGGGTGCGGTATCAAGAACTTTGTGCAAAGTTGTCGGTTGGAGTCTGAAACCATTGAGGTAGATTTCCGCATCACTCCCATCACCATCAAAATTACCATCGCGATCGACTACTACACTGGAAATGTCAGACGGTAACTTTGGTTTAATTTCATCGGCGATCTCGAACGGTAAAATAATTTTTGTCACCTTTAAATTACTCCTCGACGTAATTTTTGGGAGTACACCCTGACTAAAATCAGGTATGAGTCAAATAGCGTAGCACCACAATATCAAGATGGGTGTTGCATTCCTAATGTTTGGATATTTGAAATTAAGATTGTGAATTTAATAATTGACAATCTTCCTGGTGCAGCAGAGAGAAATTTGTTGCAGGGGTTCCCCCCGTTGTAGCAACTGTGGAATAAGAAACAGGCAAAACTTCGGTGTGAGTGCTGAGTCGAACACCGCCTGTATTACAGAATAAATGCCAATTATTTAGGTTGGACTATTTGACTATTAAATTACGGTTTCATGTATTGAAATTGTTTCTCATAGAAGACATCTTCGCGACGTAAAACTCGTTCTAAAACCCGTTCGCGAATTTCCACGAATTTGGGATTACCCCTGTCTCTAGGACGAGGTAAATCAACTTTTTCATCAAGAACAATTCTCCCAGATTCTATTAATACAACCCTATCTCCTAAAACTACAGCTTCTTCCACATCGTGGGTGACTAAAAGAGCCGTAAATGTTTGTTCCTGCCATAAGGTTTCAATTAGATTGTGCATTTCAATCCGGGTTAAAGCATCTAATGCTCCCAAAGGTTCATCTAATAATAATAATCGAGGCTCGCTGACTAAAGCTCTGGCTAAGGCTACTCGCTGTCTCTGTCCTCCAGAAAGCACCGAAGGCCAATCATTTTCCCTACCTTTGAGTCCAACTTCTGATAATGCCCAGAATGCTTTTTCGCGCCAATTATCACCTTTTAAACCCAAACCGACATTGTTTAATACATATTTCCATTCCAACAAACGGGAATCTTGAAACATGACTCTAACTGAATCTTTGAGTTGATGTTGGGGTTTATCGTCGAGTAATATTCCGCCATCGGTGGGAGTTTCCAAACCAGCGATTAAACGAAGTAAAGTACTTTTTCCACAACCACTTCGCCCCACAATGGCGATAAATTCTCCGGATTTAGCTTCTAAATTTAACGAGTGTAAAACAGTATTGCCACCGAAAGTTTTCGTTAAATCCCAGACTTTTAATTCCGTACCTTGTGCTTTCTGACTCACAGAATCATCCTCCTAAATGATTAATAGTTAAAGACTATGACTAACTCTCCGTAATGAAATTAAACACGTCGATAATTGGGATTCCACGCGAGAAATTTTCTTTCTAAAGCCCTAGCAGAAATATCGGCTAATTTACCCAATAATGCGTACAGAATCAGGCACAATACAACCACATCAGTTTGCATAAACTCGCGGGCATTTGTCGCCATATAACCGATACCCGAATCTGCGGCAATTGTTTCCGCTACAATTAATGTCAGCCACATAATCCCCAGAGCAAAACGCAATCCTACCAATATGGAAGATAGGGCACCAGGAATGATAATTTGAGTCAATAATTCCCTAGAAGTTAATCCGTATACTTGACCCATTTCAATTAATCCCCTATCGATATTGCGAATTCCATAAAATGTATTGATATACATTGGGAAAAATACACCTAAAGATGTGAGAAATAATCGAGCCACATCTCCAATTCCAAACCACAAAATCACCAAGGGAATTAACGCCAAATTGGGAATATTGCGAATCATTTGTACGGAAGTATCGAATAGGGTTTCTGCCCAGGGGAAAATACCGTTGATAAATCCCAAGGCTAAACCAATACTTCCCCCCACCAACAAGCCCGCGATCGCTCGAGCTGCACTAATTCCGATATTGTGGAATAGTTCGCCGGAAAGCGCTAAATTAAAAGCAGTAATTACCACTTGACTAGGTGCTGGTAAAATCCTAGTGGCAATAATTCCCACTCGTGATAATAATTCCCAAATGATTAACAAGCCAATGGGTACGAGCCAAGGCAGGAACTGTCTGACTATTTTGTTGTTGAATAATTGGTCAGTGAATGATTTATTACTCATGAGGCACTTACAGGATTTGTTTGTGTTTGTTTTACTAGATTCTTGTTGGCAATGAATTCAGCAAATGGACTAACAAGCTCCTCTCCCACAGATGTTGGTTGATTATCTAAAGGCAGACGTGGAAACAGCAATTCTGCAAATCGATAGGCTTCTTCTAGGTGGGGATACCCCGATAACACGAAAGTATCTATTCCCAACTCTTGGTATTCCAACATTCTTGCGGCAACGGTATCTGCATCCCCCACCAGCGCGGTTCCCGCACCACCCCGAACTAATCCAATTCCTGCCCAGAGATTGGGGCTAATTTCTAGGGTGTCTCGACTGCTCCCATGCAACTGGCTCATCCGTCGCTGTCCTTCCGAGTCGGAAGCGGCTAGGCTTTTTTGGGCTTGGGCGATCGCTTCTGCATCGACATATTGAATCAATTCATTGGCTGCATCCCAAGCTTGGCTTTCCTTAGGACGGACAATTACGTGCAGACGAATACCAAACCTAACTGTTCTTCCCTGTGCTTCGGCAAGTTGACGCACCTCGTTAATTTTTTCGGCAACCTGAGATGGAGGTTCTCCCCAAGTTAGATACACATCGATATGTTTGGCAGCTACCTGTTTGGCGATCGCAGACGAACCACCGAACCACAAAGGTGGATAGGGTTTTTGCAGGGGTGGAAATAAAATTTCACCTCCTTTGATATTCAGGTAATCTCCTTCAAAATCCACATTTTTACCCCCCATCAGATTCCGCCAAACTGTGAGAAATTCATCGGTTAATTTATAGCGATCGTCGTGATTCAAATGCAATCCATCCCCAGCCAACTCCACCGGATCGCCCCCGGTAACGACGTTAATTAACAGTCTGCCATTCGATAACCTGTCAAAAGTAGCAGCCATTCTTGCTGCCACACCAGGGGAAGTAATTCCCGGACGAATTGCTACCAAAAATTTCATCCGCTTGGTGACTGATATCAAGGAAGAAGCCGCAATCCAAGCATCCTCACAAAAACGCCCTGTAGGTAATAACGCACCCGTATAACCCAAATTGTCCACAGCTTGAGCCACTTGTTGCAAATACTCAGCAGTGATGGTGCGTCCACCTGTAGTTGTACCGAGATAACGACCGTCGCGAGTTGTAGGAATAAACCAAAGAACTTGCATAGATACTACCAAAATGATTATCGAATCACGGACTAAATACTAAATACCGATAGATTTACCGTAGAATTGTAGCTTAGATTGGGCATCAAACAAAGTTGGTGAAACAAATTTTACTGAATTTTCGATTGTGGGAAGAGAGGGGGATGAGGGTGACAAAGGGGACAAGGGGGACGAGGGGGACAAGGGAGAAATATCCTTCTAATAAACCTTGACAGTGTAATAGTGGTTTGTGCCCTTAATTATGAGGGGTTGTTTGTTAGTCCTATTTATAGAACTTCAGCTATGAGTCGCTTAATTTGATTCCCCGACGGGTGTTTAGAAAGTAAAGGTTGTGCGGAGCGCTCCAACCCAAATCGGAGAATTATTGCTATTGTGTTCGGGGTTGGTGATAAAAAACAAGTTAGGGGTGACGCTGATATTACTATTGAGTTTGAAGGTATAGAAAGCTTCCAGGTGTAGGGAAGTATCTTTGTTTTCGCGAATGGGAGACCTGGGTGTAGAGCGGTAGTTACTCTCGGTAACTTTTGGTGGTACACCGATGACAAAGCCACCGATATTACCTTTTTTGAATAGGTCTGGTAGACCGATAGTTAAAGCGCCATGGGCGATGGTTGCTTCGCTATCACCACCACTGAGTTGATGGGCTTTGGTGTAGCCGACCCAACCACCAAGGTGTAATCGAGAACTCGTCTTCCAGTTGAATTGAAAACCAAAATTGTCAGATGCGGTGGCTTTTTGCTCGAAGGGATTTCTCGCAAAGGTGCTACCTGTACCACCAGTTAAGTTGAATCCGGTAGCATTGCCAAAATATTTACGCGCGTAGGTTAAACCTAAATCCAACTGCTTGCTAGGTGAAAGAGTCAGTTGAGCAATTAGCAAATTATTGCCATTGAAAAGACCTTTACCTGCTTCTGGGCTTTTTGCTAGGGTATTATCGGCGATCGCACCCGCATTTAATTGCAATTGGGGACTGAATTTGTGGGCAAATGCGATACCCGTACCTTCAAAACCAGGTCGATAAACTGTGTGGTTAAATGACGAAAATCTTGACACTGCACCGCTCGCTCCACCAACTAACGGGTTGAGGGTAGGCAGAAAAACTGCTGGTTGCAGAGCTTTAGCACCAACCCAAACAGTGGTGTTTTTGCCAACAGGAAAACGATAATATAATCGAACCAATCCTAAAGAACCATCCGAGCTACCCGTTCCTTCGGTAGCAAAGCGGGTCATGTGGGTACCCGTATTGGATGCGGTATTGGGAATCGTCGATGATTGCAAACCAGTGGTTAATTGGTCTTTCCCCGTAAAGCTGGTTTGCAGGTTCAAGTCAACGCGATAAGACGCAAATGTTTGGGTATCGTCCTTGGTATCATCCGCAGAAGTATTATTAGCGCGATCGCCAAAGGTATCGGCAATTAAAAATGTGGCAGTACCCTGAAGTTTGGTCGTTGTCGAAAACTGATTTGCTTCTATTTGTGCAGTTCTTGCCTCTAATTTATCGACTCGACCACGCAATGCTTGCAGTTCATCCGCAAAATCTGCTTGTAGCTTTTGCAGGGTTGCTATATCTGTTTGCTTAACTGTGTCTTCTGTGGCATTGAAAACGATTTCATTCACCCTATCGAGGGTTGCATTCAACCCTGCTGCAAACTCATAACGAGTCAGAGGGCGATTTCCTTGAAAAGTACCATCTGGTAGCCCCGTAATTACTCCGTAACGTTCAATTAACGATTGGAGCGCTTGAAATGCCCAGTCTGTAGGTCTAACATCCGATAACTGAGATACAGATGTGATCTGCCCTTTTACAGGATCGGACTGGGTAATTTCTTCTGTTGTAGGTGTTTTTGATTCTGTTTGAGCGATTCTTTGAACTAAGACTGTTGATTGTAGTTCCGATTCAGTCGTTTTTGGCGCTTCAGTAGCATTTGCAATGGTAGAGCAAACCACAATTCCACTAAAAACTGCTGGGATCGCTAGCCAATAATTCCACAAAATTTTAGACATGGGTGTTTCTCACACAAACTAATGAAGGTTTTAAATGGTCGTGTATCCGTGTGAAAGAAGCTTTAACTGAAGAGCAAACATTTAAAGTTTCTTGCCCAATGGCACATAAAACCAGTACTGCTAGCACCCTTGAAAAACGTATTTAAACACATCTATTTAATTAATCAAATGAACTTATTCAAAACATCAACCAAGCCCGTTCGCACACAAAGCTTGTCAGTATATATACTTTCTTCGCCAATTTGTAGGGTATTTTTACATTCCCCTATTGCAACCACGCGATCGCTGCGAAATACCTAAAACTGAAAAACCTTTGAGAAAAATTTCCTGCAAACTAGTGAAAGGCTCTACTGTCTCAACTAAATCCACAGAAATTTTTCATTTGTGTCTCAAACCTCTTGTTCGGATGTTCGAGATAGCACTGTCAAGATAATTAATCTGCTGTCTTTTACCTCAGACAGATTTTTTCTTGTAAAGTACGTAAAATCGACTGACTTGCCGTTGTTTTGTCTCTAACAATGCATATTGCCATACCCCAATAAAAAAGGCAAGTGATGATTATTACACTTTCTTGACAAAGTTAATTCTCTATTTATATAGAGAAATATATAGTTATACTCAGCCTGTAATTCTGCCACTAAAAGTTTTGTGCAGACTGCAATTTCTGATTTTTTGTGCTGATTTCACCGCAAGTCCGCCTCTTAAACCACCTCAAGCTGGCGCTCATTTGTAAACAATTTTATAAGGTACTTGATTTTTGCGACGAATCATGAAAAGCTTATATCTACACATTAAACTACGGTATATCAATCAATTTATAGTGGATTGGTGGTAGAGATTCTAATCCACGATCAATTGGGTATTGATGTTACTGGGGTGATACATACAAAAATTTGAAGATACACTACACGGTACGCAGCATTGTAAATACCTCGTGCGCCGATGTAGCTTTTCCTTAAGTTTTATACGATGAGTTTTTGCGTGATGGTACAGATATTGCCATTACCCTAACCCTAAAATCATCGTTGTGAATGCCTTCACCACAGAAGTAAACGTGCTTTTCATTAAGATTATGTTTGGATAAGTGGATGTTTGGCAGAAGTGAAAAAGCGTAGAAATCATGCTAGCAAAGGTTTCAGAGGTTTCAGAATTTATAATTCAAAGTTCATAGTTCAAAATTTGTAGTTGGAAATTGAAAAAATTATCGGTGGGAGAGAATTAGGGATGTATGGGAATTTGATAGGCAATTTTGACTTAGATTTGGAAACTGATGTCCTGGTTATTGGTGGTGGTCCGGCAGGTACTTGGGCAGCTTGGAGTGCTGCTAATAGTGGTGCAAAAGTTGTGTTGGTGGATAAAGGTTATTGTGGTACAAGCGGATGCGCTGCGGCATCGGGGAATGGAGTTTGGTACGTGCCACCATCAAGCCAAGAGCGGGAATCAGCAATGGCAAGTCGGGAATCCTTGGGAGGTTTTTTAGCCAATCGCAATTGGATGGAGCGGGTTCTCGATGTAACCTACACCAACGTCAATCAGCTGGGAGAGTGGGGTTATCCTTTTCCGAAGGATGAAACAGGAAAACCTCAGCGACGTAGTTTGCAAGGACCAGAATATATGCGTCTGATGCGGAAGCAGATTCGGCGCTCAGGGGTAGAAATTTTAGACCACAGTCCCGCATTGGAACTGTTAGTAGATATGGACGGAGCAGTTGCAGGAGCGAGGGGAATCAACCGTCAAACTGGCAATACATGGCAAGTGAAATCCCACGCAGTCATTATTGCTACTGGTGGTTGTGCCTTCTTGAGTAAAGCCCTGGGCTGCAACGTCCTGACAGGGGATGGATACCTAATGGCAGCAGAAGCAGGTGCTGAAATGTCGGGAATGGAATTTTCCAACGCTTACGGCATCTCTCCTGCCTTTTCTTCTGTCACCAAAGGTTTAATGTATAGCTGGGCGACCTTTACCTACGAAGATGGTACACCAATTCCAGGGGCGAGTTCACGGGGACGGTCGGCGATCGCCAAAACATTATTAGCAAACCAGCCAGTTTACGCGATTTTGGACAAAGCTGCGGAAGAAATGCGCTCGTCGATGCGTTTAGCCCAGCCTAATTTCTTCTTGCCTTTTGACCGTGCGGGGATCGATCCGTTTACCCAGCATTTTCCAATTACCCTACGCTTGGAAGGAACAGTACGCGGTACAGGTGGGATTCGGATTGTAGATGAAACCTGTGCAACTTCCGTACCCGGACTCTATGCGGCTGGAGATGCAGCCACCAGAGAATTAATTTGCGGTGGTTTTACGGGTGGTGGTAGTCACAATGCAGCTTGGGCAATTTCCTCCGGTTATTGGTCGGGGGAAGCAGCAGCCAAATACTCTACTGGTATTAAATCTCCATCTCCAGGCGATCGCGGCAAATTAACGGCTGTGGGTGGAACCGGGTTGAAGTCGAAAAAATTCCAATCTCCCAGCTTGTTGATCGACGAAGCGATTCGAGCAGTACAGAACGAGGTTTTCCCCTACGATCGTAATTATTTCCGCACTGAGCAGGGTTTATCCAAGTCCTTGGTATCGCTGCAAAGTCTGTGGGATGAAATCTCCAACAGTCAGGTAGAGCCAACTCAAGTTTTGCGATCGCGGGAAGTTGCAGCTATGGTTGCGACTGCACGGTGGATGTACAGCAGTGCATTAGCAAGAACGGAAACTCGCGGAATGCACAAACATCTCGACTATCCCGAACAGGATACTAGCCAACACCATTATTTAATTAGCGGCGGACTCGATCGCGTTTGGGTGAAGCCTCAAGCTTTGGCTGCGTAGCGTCAGGGTAATTTCAGAATAAATTCAACAATCATAAAAATCACCAAGGGGGAAAGAAAGTGATCGAGTTGGTCAGCGAGTCGCGGTGTATAAAATGTAATCTCTGCGTAAGCGTATGTCCGACAAATGTCTTTGATGCCTTACCCGATGCACTTCCTGCGATCGCCAGACAGAGCGATTGTCAAACCTGTTTTATGTGCGAATTGTATTGTCCGGTTGATGCATTGTACGTTGCACCGGAAAGCGATGTGGCGATCGCAGTTAACGAAACCGATTTAACACAAAAGGGTTTATTAGGTAGCTATCGCGAAAATTTGGGTTGGGGTTATAAGCGTGCATCCACAGCAGAAAAAGACGAAACTTTTAAATTATTCAAGCGAATGCCATAGTAGTTCATGTCATTAAGATGGGTTATGAAACTCACCTATCAGATAATCAAATTCCCTGACTAATAGCTGAAGTCCTATAAATAGGACTAATAAACAGCCCCTCATACATTAACGAAACCACTAGTACCGTTAGGCGGAATTCAAAATATGTTCTGCGGACACTCCACGCGCTAGTAAAGCTCCTCCGCAAGAGGCACAAAATAATATAGGATAAGCGTTCTGTTGATTTTGTAAACGCAAAGCGTCTTCCCGTAGGGCATGATTGCTTTATTTTCATCGTGCTGTACTAGTAGTCTATTCTATTGTGAATTGATAGTTATAGCTTCATGATTCAATCAATGAGAATAGTGTCAAAAAAGACGGCAATAAATACTTTAATTAAGTAAAATATGAGGAAAATAGATAACATCGCAAGACTAATTTATCTGCTATAATGTTTGCTTTAAAAGCAGAAAAATTTTGGAAATTTTATTAATTGATGAACTTCAAAATAGCAACAATAAACTCACTTTGCATGAATTAAAATTAGCTCAAATTACTTGAAGTAAAAGTTAAGGAATCCATGAACTTTTTGAATCAACACAAAATAGATTTTCTGAATCATAAAATCACTCGTCGTTCTTTGTTGGTTGTTCTCGGTTATAGCTTAGTGCTATCAACTTCCCTTCTGGGTTGTGTGGGTAAAAATAATACAAATGCCGACCAAGGAACTTCACCGAATACTACCGAAACACAAAGTAAAACTTCAGCAAATACGGGGCAGAAAGTATTACGAATTGTTCGTTCTAAACAATTAACAGCTCTAGCATCTCTGGAAAAGAAAGGTATTTTAGAAAAGCGCTTAGAGCCTTTAGGTTATAAAGTCGAATGGCCAGAATTTGCCGCAGGACCGCAACAACTAGAAGCTCTAAATGCTGGGGGGCTTGATATCGCTTCTACTGCGGAATCGCCGCCAATATTTTCTCAAGCAGCAGGAGCACCATTGGTATATTTAGCAGCTAATTCTTCAGATGGAAAAGCAGTTTCTTTGGTAGTACCAGCTAACTCGACAATCAAAAGTGTTAAAGACTTAAAAGGTAAAAAAGTAGCTTTCCAAAAAGCATCAATCGGTCATTATTTATTGGTGAGAGCCTTAGAAAAAGAAGGATTAAAATTGTCCGATGTAGAGTCTATTTTTCTCCCACCTCCCGATGCAAATGTTGCCTTTAGTCAGGGTAAAGTTGATGCTTGGTTTATTTGGGAACCATTTGTGACGAGAGCAGAACAAAAGAAAATTGGTCGTGTTCTTGTTGATGGGGGGAATGGATTACGCGATACAAATAATTTTATCTCGACATCGCGTAAATTCTATCAAGAAAATCAGGAAGTGATTAAAATTTTCTTGGAAGAACTTCAAAAAGAGCAAATCTGGGCAAAAAATAATCCAAAAGAATTAGCAGAATTACTTGCATCTGTAACACAACTCGATGTTCCCACTTTGGAAACAATGCATTCAAAATATGATTTTACATTGGTGCCAATTACGGATAAGATTATTACTAAACAACAAGAAGTTGCCGATAAATGGTTCCGTTTGGGACAAATTCCTAAAAAAGTAAATGTTAGCGATGGATTCTTGACACCCGATGAGTACGCAAAAATTACTCCTCCAGAAGTACAAGCACAGAAATAGAATGATTTCCTCAAAATAGTGCTGAAATCGAGAAATCCATGCAAAGATTTACCAAAAAATTGAAACAAATGATTGCAACCAAATCTTGATAATTATCGGAAGCACTTGATGTCCACTATCACTAAATTAGACGTTCAAATTACCCTCTTCGACGCACCTTTAGGAGCAGTTGTCACTGGATTCGATGCGAGTCAACCCATCGCACCAGAAATTATCTTGCAATTCAAGCAAGCTTTATGCGATCGCCAGATTTTAATTTTCAAAAATCAACAGCTAACCAACGAACAGTTTTTGAATTTTTTTAAATAGGGTGTAGTTATTTAGAAACCGTTGGACGTAGAACAGTCCTTCAATTAAGAGCGCTAACTCTTTCTATGATTGTCGAGCAACAGAGGGTTGCTGATTGTTATTTTCAAGAGAAAATCATTCCTTGGAAGATATTAAAGTTGGGTTACAAGTCGCTTCACCACTGCGAACCTTTAGCCTGAAAAGGCTTCGTAAATTTTAGTGAACCAATCTTTGCGCTCTTTATAAGTTCTCTATAGGTAATAGCGATCGCACCAATAAAATGCGATCGCTTTTTTTAGGCAAAATTAATTATCAGACCGAGGATTTGAACATGGTGCATTAATCCGGTGGTTACAAGACCATGAATGGTCGTGGGCTATTCGTGCGAAATCTGACCTCAACATTGACAACAGTAGCCAGAAATGATTTTTTGCCGTGCCCAATTTTTGCATAATGGAATTGCTGGATTTTCTCCCGAAAGGGCTATTCCCATGGAACATTTTGAAGTATCTGGAGAAATTTCTGCTGAAAATGGTTTTACTTTAAAGCATTCTGGTTACAATATTTTCAACAAGGATATGGATGCAACACGGCAATTCACCCCACCTTGTTCTAATACAACAATCTACAAATATTCTAACGGTAAATCTGCTTTATTTCAGTTATATTTTGTGCCGACAGAACCAGGTTATTGTAGACATATTGGTAAGTTTATTACTGATACTTTGACTCAAAAACGTAACTTCTGGTTTGAGCTACTACCTAAATATTTACAAACTGGATTAAGACATTCATCTAGTTATAAGTTGAGTAACCAGGATTTATCAATGATGCATTCCCAAGCTGTGAATGAATCACTTGGTGATAAACCTTGGCAAAAGTCATATTTTATGCCCTCATTAGCCGATGTTGGCATCGTTACTTTTCGCAAATGGTTAGATGAATTTGCTGGTGGGAAACCTGCATGGCAAGGAATGAAAGAATTACCCTTCCAAGAATTAAGTGACGAGCAGTTATACGATATCTGGCACAGACATACAAAGCATTGTCCTAGTTGTAGGCAATCTCTAGTATTGATAGAGAAAGTCAAAGATTTTTGTCAAAATTTTACGGTAGTATTGGCAATTTCAGGGTTGTTATTAATAGTGGTTAATTTACCGATAAAAATAGTTTTAGTACCTTTTTTATTAAGCCTATTGAGCTTAATTTGCTCCTCTAAATTAGGCTTAATTAGGGAAAAGTTTATTAGCAGTGTTCCCAAAAAAGGTTTACCCGTGGTTGATTTATATAAATAAATGGTAACAATTTTTAACAATAATTGATTGGCAAGTATTACCTACTTTTTGGCAACATTGTATCCGAAAATATGAGCAATCTGGATTTTCAAGTCTGACTTTAGAGGAATTTTACAAACCCCAATAAATGCGAATGAATAAGCGTTGAATCTAACATCTTCCTATTTTGGGTGTTACAACAACTTATCCGCATATTCCAAACCTGGGCTTTTACAGTCTCAAACGTGATGAAAAGTTTCTGTGCGATCGCAAATTCTGGTGCAGTTACCTTTGCTTGTTGATTGATATATTCTTCTCTAGTTAGGCACATTTAAAAAGACTGGGTTATTAATGACACCAGTCCTTTTTAGTAAATCTTGTGAAAAATGATAAGATTAGCCTTTGTGAAATCAGCTAATTACTATTAGCGATAATTGTTTGACATTTGTCCAGGTAATTTTCCACCTCTGAATGTTGGGGAAATAAGCGTTTTACTAGCTGAAATTTTTGTAATGCTTGGGTATATTTACCTTGGCTATAAAGTTGTAATGCTTGGCGATATTCTTGGTTTACAAATCCCTGCTGGTTAGTAATATTGCCTGAGTTGAGAAATTCCTGAATTGTCCCACTGGTGAAAATAAAGGTAAAATCATCATTGGGTCCAAAAGTGACTAAACCAATCACCTCACCATTATCATTGAGAACGGGTCCTCCTGAATTGCCATTAGGAACAGGGGCGGTAATTTGGATGATAGGTGTACCATCTTTGAGGTTTTTCATTGCGGAAATTTGACCGCGAGTGAAACTAGCTTGGTAAAAAGAGTCACTATCAAAGACGGTGAACTTTTCAACTAATCCGGGATATCCGACTACTGTGATTGAGTCTAAGAGTTTTACCTGGTGCGAATTGGCAAGTTTAAGGGTAGGTGCGTTAACTACATTCACTTTGATGATAGAAACATCTTTACCCTCACCAACAGGAGAACCGGAATTAATGATTTCAAAGGGTAATTGCTCTTGATTGGGTAAATATACTAATTGAATTGGTTTGGTTTCAATCCATTTTAACTGGGATTTGATGTCTGCAATGTTTTGTCCATCGGCTTCTAGTTGTGCGGCTAAATCTGCGTGAAAAATCTCCTGACAATCTTCTGTTGCTGTGACATGAGCATTGGTGACAATGTAACCGTTAGGATTGATGAAGAAACCAGAACCATGTCCTGTAATGGTTTCGAGTTCATAGACTTTACCATTGATGGGTGAGTAAACTTTTGCTTTGCAACCAACTACAACACGAACTACCGATGGTTTGACATCTTCTGCGACTAAGTTAGCTTGCGTGAGTTGTTCTGATTGCTGGTAATTTGTTTGTAAAGATTCTAGGGTTTGGGATTTTGCGGGTGTGATGGGTAATGTCGCAGATAGTAAAGCAGAAACGACGAGGAGAGTTTTGAATTGATTCCGGATTTTAGATAGCATAATTGCTTTGTTTAACATGGGATTGTCTGTTGGACTCGACAATTCCATCATGTAAAACGCATACTTGAGTACAAGCTGGTGTTTTTATTTTTTGGAAATTGAGAAAATCGAATTAATCTAATTAATTATTTTGGCTATTTGTTGCGAAAATATTGGCGATATAGCTCGCATCTGGGTGTAACTTCATCGCTGCGTAATTTAACTAATCCTAGGCTGTATAGTTTAAATCTGATTTCCGTCGTCAATTGTACTGGATGACCTACGACAATTTCTTGCATGGCTTTTCCTAGTTCTGGTTGTTGTCGCAAAATGTATTCTTGACGTTGTAGGTGTCGATTATAAATACCTTCTCCGGTATGGGCTGTTTGTAGCAAGTCAGCCAAATTGATTTTGTCTATGACAATTTTATACATAGCTAAACGTACTAGAAAAGGATGTCCCCCTATCAATGCCATTAGGCTTTCTACTTCTGTATCGTTCCAATTAAGTTTATGACGTTGGGCTAAATATTTTACTTGTTCGTGGGTAAATTCCGGTAATTCTAAAGCCAAACCAACATTAAACGGAGACTGATTAATATCAACGGGAACATAAGCTTCTGTGGAATATGCGATCGCTAATCGTAATTGTTTCCAAATATCCCGACGTTTCGCTTCTTCGTGAACAGCACGCAACAAGGCAAAAAAGTCCTTATAGATTTTCGGATATTCAAATAATCGCTCCACTGACTCTAACCCCAAAACTAAGGGTTGCTGGATTTCTGGGAATAAATAGCGCTCGAAGTAATTTTTGCAAGTTCTCATGTAACCAAAGCGCTGTCCCGATTGCCAATGTTCGTCGAGTTGTCCCAGCAATTTTTCCTGTAATTCTCGATTATCTCCCGCGACTGCTTCCGCGACGGTATCGCAAAAAAAGTGCAGAAATTGGTTTAAGTCAGAAAAAAATCTCTCTTCCGCTAACTGAAAATCAATCGTGACTGTTTTACTCCCTTGGTTTTCCGCTTGCTGGAGAATCCTCGCAAACAGGGAAGATTTTCCCATCTGTTGGGGTGCTTTGATGCGAATCAGGGAACCGGGTTTTTTGATTTCTTCGTAACACTGCTGTTCGATGGGGGGACGTTCTATGTAGAAATGAGAATCTAAGGGTACTTCCCCTTCAGGATTTTCGATTTCTACAGGAGAGGGAGGAGATTCTGGAGATAGGGAGGAGGGGGAAGAGAGGGGAGAGGGGTTTATTTGTGGGGTTTTAGGGATGTATGTATTTGCTAGTGTTTCAAAATCAGCTATTTCCCGGACTTCAAACCCTAATACTTCACAAATTTCGTAAAAATTTAGATACTCAACTTTTCTGCCATTGAGAAAAAAATTAACCACCGATTGGCTTTTATCGATTCTCTCAGCTAAATCGATTTGACGGGCAAAGCCTTGCTGTATAGCTCTTTGCTTCACGATGGGGATGCACTCTGGACGAATTCTAATTCCGCGTGGCATAGCTAAGTGACGAGAAACACTATGCAATTTAGATTACAGGATAGGTATTTGTTTGGTAAAGTCAATGACAACCCTTATCACCTGTCCCAAGCTTCCGGAAATATACCCCACCCGCGCTATCGCGCACCCTCCCCGATTTCGGAGAGGGTTGAGAAGGGGTTCTTTCGCACTTGACTAGGATGAGAAATGCTATATCGCAACTCAACTAAAACTCAATAACAACTCAATACGTACTCAATATTCTCGAAACTAAACTCAAGAATAGAAATCGGTGTAATTTTCTCTATTGGAAATTAAATTATGACGGGAGATTACAGGTATAAAGTTGGTGGCAGTTTAGAATCGGATGCTCCCAGCTATGTAAAACGGCAAGCGGATTCTGACCTTTACCACGGATTAAAGGCAGGTGAGCTTTGTTACGTTTTTAACTCCCGGCAGATGGGGAAAACCAGTTTGCTAGTAAGGACAATGAAGCGGTTACAAGCAGATGGTTTTGCTTGTGCGGTAATTGATATTACGAGTTTGGGAACTGAGGATATTACCCTGGAACAGTGGTATGGAAGTATTGTTGATAGTTTATTGGCTGAACTGAATTTTGTTGAACCGCAAGAATTAAATATTTGGTGGGAAAAATCGATTGAAATTTCTCCTGTGCGACGTTTGGGGAAGCTGTTTGATGAGTTGTTGTTGCCAAATATCGAGCAGAATATTGTGATTTTTCTCGATGAAATTGATAGTATTCTCCGTATACAAGATTTTGCAACGGATGATTTTTTCGCATTCATTAGAAGTTGCTATCAAAGACGTTCCTTTCGAGATGAATATAAACGTTTAAATTTTGCTTTATTTGGAGTTGCCACACCTGGCGACTTAATTAAAGATGAGGAAAGAACGCCTTTTAATATTGGAACAGCGATTCAACTTGACGGTTTTAAATTAGATGAGATTGCACCTCTATCACAGGGTTTAGAGGGGAAGGTGGATAACCCCCAAGCTGTGATGAGGGAAGTTTTAGCTTGGACGGGAGGACAACCTTTATTAACGCAGAAGGTTTGTAATTTGTTAATTCAGGATTTGAGGAATCCCACCCCCAGCCCCTCCCCGCTTGCGAGGAGAAGAGAAATAGGGGGGAACGAATGGGTAGAAGGGGTGGTGAGGAGTGGGATTATTGAAAATTGGGAATCTCAAGATGAACAAGAGCATTTAAAGACGATTAGGGATAGGTTACTAGTTAACGAGCAAATTGCTGTGGCTTTGTTGGGGTTATATCAGCAGATTTTACAAAAGGGAGAAATTACTGCTGATAGTAGTTTTGAGCAGATGAGGTTGCGTTTGACTGGCTTGGTGGTGCAGCAGCAGGGTAAATTGCAGGTTTATAACCAGATTTATGGGAATGTTTTTGATATTAATTGGGTTAGGGGTGAGTTAGGTAAATTACGTTTTTATGCGGATAAATTACAGATTTGGGTAGATAGTAATTATCAGGATGAATCTTGTTTTTTGCAAGGAGAAGATTTAGTAAAAGCTAGGATTTGGGCGGATGGAATAAAGTTAAGCGATGTGGATTATCGGTTTTTGTCTGCAAGTTTAGAAGCTGAGTTAAATCAGAAGGTTACAAAAGCAGAAACTAGACAAAATCAAGCTTTACAGGAAGAAGAAAAGGCAAAGTACCGATTAACAGAAGTGGAGAAAAAGACAAATCAAATAATTCGTATTAGTTTGATTGTGCTTGTTATATCTATTATTGGTGCTATTACTGGGTTGATTTTTGCTAGCATTGCGGAACACAGGCGATTTTCTGCAACATCTCAATTCAATTCTACGAAGTTAAAACTAAATTATACAAATTTTGAACTCAGGAAAGCTAGAGAAAATATTAACATACTAATGAAACAAAAAGAAGAAGGAGTAAAGTTAGTAGAAGCAGTAAAAGAAAAACAAAAACAAGCTGAAAATAAAGCTGAACAAGCAGATGAAAAATTCCGGATAGCTAGTGCCAATGTAGAAACTGCAAATCAGAAAGTTACATCTGCACAACAACAATTTATAGCAGCAAATAAGAAGGCACAAACTGCGGAAGAAAAAGCTAAAAATTCTGAGCAAGAACAGCAAGAAGCGGAATATTTAGCTCAAAAAGCTAAAAATGAGCTTACATCTGCAAATATAAGTCTAGAAGAAGCAAAAAAGCAAAAGCAGGAAGCACGACAACAATTAGCAACAGCTAATAACGACCTTAAAGTAGCTCAATAAAAACAAAGACAAGCTCTAAGCGAACTGAGATTAGCTCAGGAAGCCACAAAATTTGAAGTAGCTGGAATAAATATTTTACGAGGATTTGATTATCAAGAAATAGAGTCTTTATTATCATCTCTTAGGATAGGAAAAAATTTTAAAAAAATATTCGAGAATACACATTCATTCCACAAATATCCAGTATTTAGTCCTTTATTAGCTTTACAAAAAATAATTAGTAACATTAATGAAAAAAACAACTTTAATGCAAAACAAGGTAAGGTAAAAAGTTTATCTTTGAGTCCAGATGGCAAGAAAATTGCAACATCAGGGAGTGACGGAACAGTAAAAGTTTGGAATACATTTGGACAAAAATTATCTGAATTCAAGGCAGATAAAGATGGTGTGAACAGTGTTATTTTTAGTCCAGATGGACGTAATTTGATTACAGTTGGAGAAGAGAGTATTGCTAAGATTTGGGACTTATCGGGAAAATTATTGACTGAATTCAATCATGATCAAAAAGTCATCACCAGTGTTAGTTTTAGCCCAAATGGGAAGCTTCTTGCGACAGCATCAAGAGATAGTGCTGTAAAAATCTGGACTATTTCAGGGCAGCAATTACAAAAAATTCAGGCTCATAAATTCGTTAATTGTGTAAAATTTAGCCCAGATGGACAATCTATTGTTACAGCAGGAATTGATGATTCTCAGTTTATTTCTCAACGAGATTCTTCAAATAATAAAAATAAAAGCTATGCGCGTTTATGGAATTTATCCGGACAAAAAATAGCTGAATTTCATGGATATGAAGATGAGGAGAGTATTAATAGTGTAAGTTTCAGTCCAGACAGTAAACATTTAGCAACTGCTTCGGATAATGGGACAATTAGACTATGGGATTTAGATAGTAATAAATTAGTTGAGTCTTATAACGGACAACAAGGTGCAATTATCAATATCGGCTTTAGCTCGGATGGTAAATATTTAGCCACAGCCGGAGAACAGGGAAGTATAAATATTTTACGTATCGAGAAAGATATACCTCAATCACGTACTAGTAAACCATCAAAGGAAACTAATAATCAAGCAAAAGATTTGTTTAATATTAATATTGTAGAAATTCCTTCTTCACCGTTTCGACACTTAAAAGAAATTAAAGGACACAAAGGTGCTGTTAATAGTTTGGGTTTTAGCCCCAAAGGAGAGTTTTTAGTCACAGCAGGAGATGATGGTATAGTCAGACTCTGGGCAATGCCCAATAACAAAGAATCTCAATTGGAAAAGAAGCAAGCAGGAGGATACTGGGTCACTTTTAGTCCAGATGGTAAACTATTAGTTACTTCAGGTAATAACGGGGTTAAAATTTGGGATTTATCAGGGCGCTTATTAGCTGAGTTAAAACATCAGGATGCAATCTGGAGTGTTGTCTTTAGTCCAGATGGTAGACATTTAATAACAGTTGGAAAAGATGGGTTCATTCGGATTTGGAACTTATCCGGTCAATTATTAGCACAGTGGAAAGGTCATAAAGATAGAATTACTTGGGTAAGTATTAGCTCAGATGGAAAGAATATCGCAACAGCAAGTAAGGACAGTACAGCCAAACTTTGGAATTTATCTGGGCAATTATTAGCTGAGTTTAAAGGACACAAAGGTGGAGTATCATTTATAGATTTTACCCCAGACAGTAAAAGCATAATCACTACAGGAGAAGATGCGTTTGTTAGAATTTTGAAATTATCTGGGGAGCAGGTTTCTCAATTTAATAGTGACCAAGTTACAATTAATTCGGCAAGTATTAGTCCAGATGGAAAATCTATTGCAACTGTAGGAAAAGATACTAGAATTTGGGATTTTTCTGGTAAGCAGTTAGTTGTTCTTGACCAAAGTTCAATTTTCAGTAACAACTTTGTACCTGATGGACAACGCTCTACTCAAGGGCAAGTCTTTAGCTCAAGTTTTAGTCCTGATGGACAGTTTATTGCTACAGGAGGACGCGGAATTATTCAACTATGGCATGTAACAGGGGGACAGCTGGCTGAATACACAATTCCTGAAGAAGAAGCTATTAATGGTATAAGTTTCAGTCCAGATGGTAAGCTAATTACTGCTATCGGTTCTGGTGGTACAGTCCGAGTATGGCGTTTGGAAGGATTAGATGATTTATTAACTCGTGGCTGTCATTGGCTAAAAGATTATTTTGTTACTCGTCCAGAGTTACGCAAGGAAATTTGTCCAGAACAGATACCAGAAGTAACCAAGTAATAAGCGCAAAACTATGATTGCGATCGCGTTTTGGTTGTGTTTGATGGATTAGTGTGATCGCATTTATGGGGGTTTCGGAGAGAGTGCGATCACCTTTGGTTTTGATGAGTGCGATCACGTTTAGTGGGTTTATGTATGGCGATCGCCTTTGTGATGTTGAGAAGTGCGATCGCCCTTGGTTTTTGAGGTTTGCGATCGCGTTTGTGGTATTTGTGGAGTGCGATCGCGTTTGTTCAGCCTATTTTCTCTAATAGTGCTTCATTAATAACCGTTTGATAGCCTATCCCTCGCTTTTCAGCCTCTTCCTTTGCCCAAGCTATGATTTTAGGATGAAATCTAATGGAAACAGGCTCATACTTTTCCTCTTCATCCTTAGCTGGTCGTCCGCGCTTCCTGAGTGTAACCCCAAACTGCTCTGCGATCGCATCTCTGAATTTTTGGTTTTCCTCTGGTGTAACTCGTCTTGCTCTTTCAAAAGGAAACTCAGATTCCTGATTCATATTCTTGACACTCCCTTTTTGTCGCTTTTCTCGCACTGATTATCCTGATTCGCTCACCTCGCATGGTAAAAACAACCACAACAATTGAGCCATCTTCCATTTCACCAATTGCCCATTCCCTTTCTTCCCCCTGAGAATGACTAGAATCTTCCGTAAACATGAGATAAGGGTCGGCAAAAACTGTTACAGCTTCCTCAAATTGAATACCATGCTTCAAAAAATTCGACTCAGCTTTATTTTCATCCCACTCAAAGCGCATTTACAGTATATACCAAAAATATTCTCTTTGCCATCCTACACCAACTTGGACTTTGGGATGAAGTGCAGAGATGCTGCCAGAAGTAAGTCCTTCGCGTGTGATGGATTTTTGGAGTGTGCGATAAGCCGGAGGCTTTACGCTTCGCGTATCGCATTTTGGTATTTTGGCTTGGAGTGCGATCGCGTTTGTTTGGGATATTTGGGGATGGCGATCGCGTTTGATGGGTTTGTGAGTAGCTCTAATCTAAGTCATAGGACGTACAACCCGAATCAACTTACCTTCCAAAGATTCCTCAGATAACAAAGCTTCATTAATACGAATTGCCATTCGATTTCTGTCAGTATCATTCGTGCAAACAATAATACCAAAATGTAGGGAATTAGCACGATGCAAGTGGACAAAATCTTGACGATTGAGAGTTATAACCGCACGATTATCTCTAATTGCAAAAGCTAATACTTCCTCATCGGGAATACCTAAATTATCGTTACCAGCTTCCTGTACAGTTAAAACATCATGTCCAATTTTCCGCAGCATCTCGCTGACTATCCGCGGAAATTGTTCATCTGTATACAAACGTGCCATCGATTAGGCTACCTCATTATTAGCACGAATTGCGGCAGTAATTTCTTCGGGATAAGCATCAGCATAAGCCCAAGCATTGACCAAATCGGCTGCGGTAATATGGGGATAGTCCTGCAATAATTGAGCTTCATTAATCCCAAGTTGCTGTGCTTCTACTAACAGCCAAACAGCAATTCGAGTTCCCGCAATACAAGCTTCACCACCACACACACCAGATGTTTTAGTAATTCCCCTTCCACTGGTGCTGAGATTTTTGGTCAGACTTTGAATAATTTCTGCTTTATCAGCAAGCGATAAGCCCAGAAGTTGCGCTTCGATTTCTTGACGAGTCATAGCGATCGCGGATGATGAAAAGTATCTGTATTGTAGCAATTTAGGTATGAGCAATAAAGGAATCACATAACCCACCAGCGCGATCGTATTTGGTTTTCTTGGGATGTGCGAAGCTTGCGCGACGAAAGTCGTTCGCGTGTATTAGGATTTGTGGGGAAGTGCGATAAGCCGGAGGCTTTACGCTTCGCGTATCGCGTTTTAGCCTTTGCATACTAAAAATCACCAACGTTCTAACATCAAACCATCAACATAATCGAAATCTGTATCATCTGTCACTAAAACCCAACCCTGTTCCAAACACTGTGCCGCAATCCAAACATCATTCATGGGAATTGGTCGTCCCTTCCGTTTCAACATCAATCGAGTTTGAGCATAAACTGCGGCTGTTTCTCGACTTAATGGTACAACTAAACAAGCCTCAATAAATTCCAGATAACGAGGTAAATTTTGTAATGGACGAGTTGAATTTTCCGCACCAAAAAGTAACTCACCCACCACAACAGTAGGTAAAACTATTTCTGGTAAAGCTAATACCCGCGACACAACCACTTCATCCCCATTCAAAAAACGTACAGCCACAGAAGTATCAAGGGCAATCTCACCACTCATTTACATCCACCTGCCGACATTCTGCGGTTATCACCCGTTTTAATTCTTCGGCTTCGACATCACTTAAAATTCCTGCAAATTTTGCGAGGGGATGGGTTTTGCGTGTAGCTTTTACCCTACGAACAAAATCCAGCACTGACTGGACTATATCATCAGGAGCTTGTTCCAGTTCCTGGAGCAATTCTTCACGATTTGTCATGCATTCAATTGTTCTTGGCTAGTTTTTACTATTTCCAGTATATGCAATTCATGCGATCGCATTTTGGTATTTTGGCTTGGAGTGCGATCGCGTTGATTGGATTTGTGGGGAAGTGAGATTGTGTTTACTGGGGTTTTGGGATTAGTGCGATAAGCCGGAGGCTTTACGCTTCGCGTATCGCGTTTGCTTTCGGGGATGGCGATCGCGTGTATTAGGATTTGTGGGGTGGTGCGATCGCGATAATTTTGGGGATTTGCAATGTCTGACAACAACCCTTATCCCTCTTTTGTTACCTTGGGGAAAGAATAATCCGAAATTATTATATTTACGTCTTTTTTCAATAAAGGAATTTAAATGACAAAATTAAGACGCGACCGCACAATTCATTATTTTGTTTAGTTTTCAGAGTAGAGATAGTATTTTTCTCTCCTCGTAGTAACAAAAGAGGGCTTATACCATTTCACGAAAAATCTGATACAGATGTAAAGCCTGAAAGCTTTGCTGCATCTAAGTTATTTAATTGCGTTAGCGTTAGCTCTCCCGCAGGGAGCATTGTGAATTGGTATTACGGCTACCATATTCTTAAAAACGTACTGGGAGAATATCCCCAACCCAGATTCGCACCCTCAAACTGTTATTCCACATTGCTTCTAGCCAATTTTCATGGCTCTAGATTCTCACCTCAAAACCTATATTCTCAGATTGCATACTAATTCGACAAACCACTACGCAAAGCATGAACAGCAGCTTGGGTACGGTCATCTGCACCGACTTTAATCAGAATATTCCGAACATGGGCTTTAACAGTTCCAACGGTGATGAAGAGTTTGCTTGCAATCTCTGCGTTCCTATTGCCATCAACAATCAACTGCAATATCTCCAATTCTCTGTCTGTCAAAGGATACAAATTCAGCATGTCTTCATCGATATCGTCAGTACTAGAAGATGGAGATTTTAAGAGAAGTCGAGAACAATGCTGTGCTTGTTGAATTACCAAACGTGCTATAGTCGGGTCAATCCAAGTATTACCGCAGTAGGTCAAATAGATAACTTCGATTAGCTTCTCAAATCCTATATTCTTCATGCAATAAGCGTCAGCACCTGCAACAAATGCACTCAGTATAGTTTCCTGGCGATCGCATAAGGTCAGGATAATCACTTTTATCTCAGGGTTATAATCCTTTATCTCCCTGGTGATTTGGATACCATCTTTATCGGGTAAACCAATATCAATAATGGCAACATCCGGTTGTAATTGTCTGAGCAAACCCAAACCATTCTTACCTGTTAATGCATTGACTGATAAAACAAATCAATTGATTCAAAGCCTCCATCACAGATAAACCATTTGCAAATATCTACCCCATATCTATCAGAAACTTCTAACAACTTCCCTTTTGCTATCCAATTATTTACTCTTGGGAATACATTGGCAGGAAGATTGACAATCACAGGCTGTTTTCTGGCTAATTCAAAAATTATGTCTGCTCTGTCCCCCTTATTTATAGCTTCACTAAACTCCGCATCAACAGCATAATCATAGAAACGTTTAACATCCTGATTAGTCACGTCTGCATCGACCAAAGTATGTTCCACTTTATTATCGATTGCATACTGCACCATCACAAGAGCAAATAGCGACTTCACTACACCACCTTTTTCCCCATCAATTAAATGTATTCTTGCCATATTTCATCAATCGAAACTTTCACTATCTGTTGTAATTCCTGCTAAATTCCACATTTGCAAGTCACAGTTATCTGTTTCTTCGGGAGTATGCGTTACTGGTGATTGAGTATCAATAATTAATTGTTTTTCTGGTTGGGAATGATTTATTGCTGATAATCCAAATGTGGAACACAATATTTGACCAACAGTAGTGGGGTCTATTTTGATTGCGATACATACATATTGAAGATGCTTGGCGATCGCACTCACCCCGTCCAAAAATATCAACTCTAAGTCTTCACGAGAATAACTTCCTTCGCTATATAGTGCCAGAGGCATGTAATAAGCAGTCAACGCAGTCATTATCAGCATTGTTTTAGTTTCCAATGGATGCAAACTCTGGTTTTGAATGTAACTAAGCAACTTCGCTTTATCCGAGCTAATGATTGTTTGATAACGCCATTCAAAATCCTTTTTCTTACCCATTTGCCGCTTCCTCCCTCCTTGCTGCCCTGACTTTGATACTGTGATATACAGACAATGCCCATACATCAGCCAGACGGCTACCCAGCCATTGTTCATTTAAGTTTGATGGAATTTCTACACCTCCATGCCAAACTATAGGTGTTATTGGAAAGACGGTATCTAGTTCTTCTCGCAAATAATCAGCCGTACCACCGCAAATAATCACCTCGTCTAATTCGTTACGTGATGGCAATACTTCCTTTAACCAATTCGTGAGTGCGATCGCATATTCTTCCCTAGATGAATGCACCGCGTATATAATTTTCTCAATTTCGGCATCTCGATGATTGTTGTCACTGCACAGATGATGAAAATATTGGGGTTTGGGTTCGTTGCCAGCAGATGTAATAGCTCGGATTAATTCCTCTGCTGCCAATCCTGACGTGCGATCAATGACTAAATCCACCATCTTATACATACCTAAGTTAGTAGTTTTCCCCCGATTTAAAATTCCCCGTCGAGATATCATTACTGATGCGTTGCGATACCCCAACATCACCAAAGCAATAACTCTACGCCGAATTGCCTCACCCGTGTTTTTGCAATACATCGCATAGATTCCCCCACCCTCTGGAAAGCATTCGTAACCAATCAAGTTGGCATTCACTTTTCCAGTTGGTGTGTCAAATTCAGCTAAAGCATCCCTGAGCATTGGTTTGAGCAATGCCGAATCTTCAAATTCCCCCGGTGGTAGTAGTAAGGCAATAGAAATGTCGAAGGAGTCTGGTAACTCGAATTTTTGCTTGATTGCCCACACCGCAGCCAGGGTTTTGTACAAAGCCAGTTCATATTTGCGTGGTGTTAATCCAGGTGTAGCGTTGTATGCACTCCGTGCCAAATATCCTACCGCTCGATAATCTTCACTAATTCCCACCCAAGCTGTATTCTCGGGATAGGTGTTTCCTAAATTGCGGGTTTGGAATGCCAGAGAAGTTTTGCTTGCTTTGATGACGGCAGGTTCCATCCAAATTGCCGTTGGTTTGCTCCCTCGAATTTGAGCGATTCCCTTAGTTCCACTCCCACCAAAGTCAAGAGTTAAAGTCACTTCAGGGTATGCTTGCCTATTTAATCTAACCATAGGTGATTGTCCTAGCATTGCTAAAATAATTTGCAAATTGCTTACTTAATTTCGGCTATAAGTTCTGAATAACTGCGAATTACGAATTGCGTTAGCGTTAGCTCTCCCGTAGGGAGCATTGCGAATTGTGATGGCATCTATCTTAGGGTAGCAACGGGAAATACTCCGCAGGATATACCAAAGGTCGGTATTATTTCTATCACTATTGACGTAACTTGATTACTAGGGATTTGGTTGGGTAAAATTGTTTATCATCCAGCTAGTGGGTGATTCTTCACTACATTTTCCCTCCTACTCGCTTCTGGACTGCTAGTCTGTTATTGCGTGTTTTTCGGGGGAAGCAAGCAGTGATGGTATCCGTTTTTATTTGTCGAGATAATATTTGTCTTGCAATCCAGCGATCGCAATTGAAGATTTAGGTTATGGAGTTCTATTTATCCAGCGATCGCAAACCGATAATTGTCAATTTGCTGCATATCACTTTCGACAGTTGCCACCTAATCAAAAAACTTGCCAAGCTAGAAAATATTGCACCCACTCCTGAAAATGCCAGCGAAACAAAAACATAACACAGTTAGATTTGAAATGCTGCTAACACCCGAACTTGCAGAACATTGGGAAGCTTTAGCAGAATCTAACGGTATCAGCAAAGCCGAATTAGTTCGACGCAGAATGGCAGGGTGTCGCACCAAAACCATCCCCCAAGTTAACTGGAAATGCTACTGGCAGTTGTTGAAAATTAGCGAAAATATCAACCAAATTGCCAAAACTCAAAATGCTGCCACAATTCAAGGTGTCAACCCACCACCAATTGACCATATTCCCTTTGAAGAATTAAAAATAGAAATTTCCAAATTACGCTTGCAGTTAATTTTGGGAACAGCAAGCCAAGAGAAGATGGACTAGAAAATACTATTTGATAATATTTTTCTAATTGCGAATTACGAATTACGAATTACGAATTGATATGATTGGCAAGATTAGAAAAGGTAAAAGCTTTGCTGGGCTGACAAAATATGTTCTCGAAAAAGAAGAAGCATCGTTAATTTGTACGAATCTCGCAGGAGAGACACCTCAAGATTTTTACCAACAGTTCTCGGCAACTAAACAACTAAATCCCAGAGTGCGATCGCCTGTCAGTCATATCAGTATCAGTTTCCCTCCCAACGAAAAACCTGACCAAGAACAACTCCAAGAGATTATTGAAGGAACCCTGTTGGGGATGGGATTCGAGAAAAATTTATACTTTGCTGCATCTCACAATGACTGCGACCATTTCCACCTCCACATTGCCGCAAGTCGCATCAACATCGATGGTGAATGTGTCTGTGACTGGTATGACAAAAGACGTTTGGAGTATGAGTGAATTTGATTATCACAACAAGCTGTTTACTACATCTACCGATGAGTATATGTATCTTTTGTGCAAAACATACTACATTGTTTAAAATGTAACTAAAACAAGGTGCGTATTGTCAGATGCAAGACAGAATCATTAAATTCCAGTACGAATTTGATGTTACAGGAAGGCGTGTCCCAGTTCGTACTGTACAAAGTAATGGTGACGGTTTTATTAACTGCTTGGATTTAACCAAGATTTTGCTAGAGATCGAGCATGGCAAAGTTGCAAGCCTGAAAATAAAACCTGAAGAAATAGAAAAAATAACAACTGATATTATCCAGACGCATGAGATTAGAGCAACAAAAGAATTTTATGCAGAATCTGGACAAGGGGTGGAATTTTTGCTTCATGCTGACCAATTTTCACAAAAAAATAACAAAGAATATGAAAGACTTATTGATTGGTTATATTTCTGGCAGCAAACTGCTAAAGCAACGATTCTAGAACGCATCGGTGAACATTTAGCGTTTATGCCTTTATTAGACCAGTACGACAAGTTGTTAGAAACAGAACAAATCGATGTAAATGAAAAACAAACCTTGACAGGTTGGCTCAAAAGTTACTGTGGTATATCAGAAGCATCACTGCTTGACCTGATTAACAACAAAATACGCCGAAGTATCTCGGAGGCTCTAAAAACAACCAAACAAAGAGAACCTGATGAAAACGAATCTGGAATTCATATCTACAATCGATCTGAGTTTGCTTTAGGCTTAAGTACAATTCGTCAGTTAATTTATGGTGACGGTTTTATAGAAAGATTTGAAAGCTATTTTTATAAACTATCAGGTCAAAAAAGAGACCGGAATTACCAAGTAAAACAAAAATTTTATGAATACAGGGATGCTGGCAAGCTGAAAAATATATCTGAAGCTGACTTAAAAGTTGCAGTCCAATATATCTGGGGTACCGATGCCTTAAAGCATACAGGTGCTTCCCAACTCCCTTATTCTGTAGATTTGTTTAAAAGACTTTTGCGAGATGCAGAAGTTACAGGTAGAAGTTAGGATACCTTAAATGGAAGAAGAACTGAGAAACTTAGTTTTAAAAGCTCTGCCAAACCCAAAAACATTCAGATTCAACAACAATATATTCACTTGCTATGTTCATGATTTGCATCTAACCATCAAGCCAATTAATAAAAGTTTTCAGTTTTCTTTTACACGTTCCGACCCCGAAAGGTTGACTTCAGATATGGTTTACTATGCAAGTTGTTTTAATTCGTTGTCTGAACTCGAAGAAGGTTTAGCAGCAGCTGGCTCTGAGCTAGAGCGTCGCGGCTTTATTGAAATAAAGTTAAAGGAAGATTCAACATCTGAAATAGATAGTATTCTAGATTTAGTTGAAACTAAAACAGTTGAATCGAACCTCGTTGAAAGCAATAGTGAACCTCCTAGGTATTCTAAAGCTGTTTACTTTCAAAAGACAAGAGAGGTATCATTCAATTTAAAACAAGCGTTCATAACGACCCTTATTGTTATTGCTGTAAACCTACCTCTTAGTTTTTTGCTCTCAAGAATTTGGGTACAAACTATGCTTAGAGACTTAGCAAAAGAAATGGCTAAAGACCTAATTCAACAAGAAAAAAGGTAACATGAAAATCATAATTTTATCTGCTGTGAGGATTGGCATTGTTGAGCTATTTTATGAAAGATTATCGATTATCTGGTGTTATTTTTATGCTTACCTATTGATGTAAGATTGTTTACGATAATAGTGATATTTTTCTCATATTTAATTAGTTTGAAGCTCCAAACAATACCTCTGCTTCCTTTACCCAACGACTTGTATCGGGTGATGCAGCAGGACGAGCGTAAACAGCTTTATTACGAATCTCGATAATTTTATCTTCTTCGCGAATCATGCTAGGAACAAATTGCGATACCTACGGTAAGCTTCGCTAACGCAAACCTAATTAAAGGATTTTCGCTTTCTTCGAGTGGTTCTGCTTGCTCGGAATGACGACATGATTACACAACTGGAATGCTTTCAAAATGATGAATAAGCCTCTGAACAAAATCTTTATTTTTGAATATAAAATTATTTATGCCATCATAAGGAGTACGATTTGTATCTGTAGGTACAAAGCAATAATTAGAAGCATTAAAATCGTATTTTATCATTACATCTTTTTCTACAAGTTCATATAAAATAGTTCCAAAACTAAAACCAAGCTCTTCCATTATATGAGAATTATTTTCTTCATAACCACCCCAAAATACAGGAAGAGCAAGAGAAGATGGCTTACCTTGATAGTATTTATTTATAAGATTATCTATATCAGCTTTTTTACCATTCCATTCAATAGTCCCAAAATAAGACTTTTGTTTTTTATCAGAGAAATATAATGATAACTTATAACATGGCAGCCATAAATAATTATTATTTTCTTTTATTTGCTTATATATAGAAAATAAAATGTTATTAGGTGAATATATTTTCAGTGCAATATCAAAAGAATGCTTATTTTCGCTTTCAATATGATGCTCCAGAATCAACTTAATATGATTGAGCCAAACTTTATTTTCACAGAGAACTCTTTTTGCACCTTTTTTCATCTCTTCAATTTTAGCATTATCTTTTGAATCTGAGCAACAATCAAATATAGCTCCATCTATTCCAGATTTACCTGCTATTTCCGAAAGAATCACTGAATCTTTTAAAAGTTCATTATCTTTTAATGTGCCAAATCTTTGTATTTCTTCTATTTTCCAACCTTCGTCTTCTAATAATTTATGACGAAACTTTGAGGGATAGGATATTTCAACATAATCGGAGTAAGGATAAGGCTTTATATCTAGCAAATAATCTTCGTATTTAGAATATATTTCGTTATCACTTAATTCTTCTTCTAAAGAAGATAAAAGTTCTTCATAATAATCTGGATGCTTACGAATTTGTTCTAAGTATTCTTCTTTTGATAAACGTACAAATGCCGAATAAATCATATAAGGCTCTATTGAATAATTAATAATATCTAGAGTCGAACTTAAAGTTTGAATCGTTTGACTATATTCTGGAAATACTAAATCTTGATGATTTTCAGATGGAGTTAATATCAACAAAACAAAATTCTCAATTCCTTTCACCCTAAATGTATTTGTATGACTCTCTATGCCTTTCTGTAAATTTTGCTTATTTTTATATAGCCTAATCATGTGTGCAGGAGAAAATAAACGCTCATCTTTTAATTTTAAAGGTGATATTTCTTTTACTGAGGTAGGATAATTCACATCATTAACTTCAATTAATATGCCTTGGATATAAAAGTTAACTCTATTAGCAAAAGAAGAAAATGGTACTATTAATTCTTTCCATTCAGTAGATACAATTATGACTTTAATTTCCGATTCAATTACCTCTTTATTTTGTTTTAAAGCTTCAACATATTTCAATATTTCATGTAATGCTTCTCTGGACGCTTCATTTGATCGTTTGATTTCAATAATGACATAGTTGTTTTTATTATCTTTCGCTAAGATGTCGATAAAACCACGTGTACCTAACCTATTAGGTAAATAATATTCTTTTTGTATGAGTGATAAATTGCTGGATATTATTGATAAATTATCTGCAAGATAATCTCTGATAATATTTTCTACAGATTTTCTCGTCATAATTGAATACTTTGCTGGAATTGTGAGATTTGTATCCATATCAAAGTAACATATCGCACTAATTTGTTAAGTATCATTATTAACTTAGTATGCTGTAAAACTTTTGCCCACCTGACTTGAAAAAGCAGGGGAACTGGGGGACAAGGGGGACAAGGGGGACAAGGGGGACAAGGGGGACAATGGAGAAATAATTAATGCCCAATGCCTATTTTCATCTGTCCTGGTGTACGCAGTTCATGATGGCTACTTAATTCGATAACTGATATTCTGCATAATCATCGCAGCTGCGGAAGATTGGCAAATCGTATCCGGGTCTTGGCTGGATAAAACTATACTCAACCCGTCCTTACGTGCAGTAGCACACAGTTCTCCCACCATCGCGCTGAATCCATCTTTGCGGAACAACACCGAAAGCTCATCACCGATAAATAGGCTTTTCGGATAGGAAAGAGCGACACGCAAACATGCTGCTTTTGCTGCAACAGCCATTGTGTAGGAATCTTGGTCGTTACTTAGCCCAGTTAGTGCGTAAAATTTGACCATTGGCTCTGGAGAGAAGCTGCTGGGTTTGGCGATCGCATTACCCAAAGGACTCACCAACAAAGCTGCAATTTGACTGGTTATTTGGTTAATAGCTTGATGGTCAATCGCTTCTGGTTTGGAAATATTGAGTCGTGCGATCGAACAGAAGCGAACGAAATCCTTCAAAGTTGGCATATCCTGCCATTCAGCAGATTTCCAACCCTTTGAAAATGCCAGGTTATAGCGTTCGATGATATCGGGGTCACTGAGGAAAATTTCGAGCGATCGCAGCAAAAGTGCGTCAACCCTCTGCGCTAAATGTGGAGCATCCAACCGTCCCATCACAATTACCCCCAAAGCATTGCGTATAAACGAACGCCAGGACTTCATCCGCGATGCTCTCTCTTCTGGGTCGAAGCTTCTCAAGTCTGGAGGTTCCATCAAGTTATTGGAAGCACGAGATAAATCGAAATATGCACCTGCATCTCCGAGTAGTGTGATCGCAGTCTTGAAAGAACTTTCCCCATCAGCTGCGGGAATATCCATCCCGACTACAGGTATTCTCTGTGACAACGCATCGAGCATAAATCGCCACAATAAGACCGACTTCCCTGAGCCGGTTTTTCCCGTGATTAATGCGTGTTGGGTGTGGGTGAATAAATCAACGTGTACTGGTTTTCCCCCACGATTAGTCAAAAATTCTACACCCTGAGTATCCAATTCCTTGGGGAGAGTTAGCGGCAAAACTCCTGCAACGGTTTCGCTTTCGAGAACCAATCGACGTTCGCTCAGAATTGAACTGGAGTGTAAAATACGTCTCCAGGTGATGGGTAAAGTTTCTAACCAGATTTGACTTGCAATATGTTTTTCTCTCACGACTTTGGCTGTACCGAAGCTGTTGCAGAGCAAATCACAGGCTAAATCCAGACTTTCCGCGTTTTCCCGATAAACCAGAAACACCACCGCGCAGTTGAGAGGAACAGCACCTTTGTATAATTTCTTCTGCGCGTCGAAACTTTCCTCTTGTTTGATTTCCGCTCCCACGTCCCGACCACTTCCTTTGAGAAAAGCGCGTTCCCTTGCAACTTTGGTTTGCTTCGCTTGTCGGTGTAAATTGTCTTCGGTTAGGTAGCGGTTTGCAGGGGAAATTTCCACCCAAGCTTCTGTATCGCGGACATGATTTTCACTCAAAACTTTCCACATCCAGGCAACTTGTTCTTTTGCGTTTATCCAAGCGGGTACGGTATCTGCCATCGTTAATACACCGCAAACTTTATCTTTGATGTAGATGCGGTTGGTGCATTGACGGTGTTCGGGACAAGAACTTTTTCCTCTTTCTCCCGCGATTAAAATTGTTGTTGAATGTTTGAATGAATTTTGAATTTCTATTAGTTGCAACCCACTATTATTATCTTCCTTTAATACCAGAAGTTGAGGAATCTGTGGAGGGCTATATTGATTGAATCGACTCCACAACCACGACCACAATTCAATATCATTGAGGGGTTGTATTTCCAATCCAGCCTTGGTATTAAATAACATTTCCCATTGTAGAAAACCTTCTGTATAAGCTTTCATCAAAACTTGACTGATAAGTTGTTCTTGTCGCTGGGAAATGCGTCCGGTAAAGTTATCTAATAAAAAACGTCCCGATTTTGCGACTTGGTAAATTAATCTAGATAAAAGGTCGCTCCTATTTTCTCCCAATGCATCCGCAGTCCACGTACAAAATACGATTTGTTGCCAAGTTGACCTCGCTCCTTTTCTAGTTAATTCCTGAATTCGAGCTTGTTCATTACGAATTAAAATAGTTGGGAGTGGCAAAGTAGAACCTGTGGCAATTCTGTTCAGATGTTCTTGTCTCATCGAATCATCCGAATATCTTCCTAACAGAAATGTACATCTTTCCCCAGGAGGTATAAATTTCATCGCTTCGGAAATACCAGTTGATATTGTATTGACCTCTTCTTGGTAAAGTTGGTCATGAAAGCCTTTGATTTGAAACGCAAAAATCACTTGGAATTGGTTTTCATCAACAATATCACCCTGATTTAATAAAAACCCACCGATACAACGATTATCCCTTTCAATCCGAACCATACAACAAAGGTCGAGTTCATTTTCAAAGGGAATATATTGTGAGTTTTTATTATCTGAATCTTGGTAATCTATAATCGGTATTTGCGCTTTCATAATTTTCTTTGATGTTTTAATTTCCTGCGAAGATTGCGAGAAAACAAAGGGGATATATAAATTGCTCCACCACTCATCCAGTTTTTCCCTTTAGGTTTACGAAAACGATTGACGTATTTATCTGGGTCTTTTCCCGTCACAAACCACCAACTAATAATTAACCAAAAGCTGATAACTGCGACTTTGGGAATTCCCCAACCCAATAATCCATCGAAAATAAAATAGGAAATTGTAATAATTGCCAACCAAGGCATAATTTGATTGGCTGGAACGGGACCAAATCCCGCTTGTTTTCCCAATATTTTATTGACTTTGATTACTTCTCTCTCTTGCAAAATGGATTCAACCTCCCGTGGTAGTTCCGTTACCTATAAAGAGGAAAGTAATTACATCAATTGTCAAAATAATCCCGATAGCTAGACCAGCTTGAGTGGCTATTGGTCTCCAATCATTTCCTTGCTGTGCTTGGTTATAGGCAAATAATGCTGCAACTCCTACTAATAGTAAAAATACCCCACGAATCGCATTGAAAACGAGCGCGATCGCTTGTGGATTAATAGAACTTGTTCCCCCTGTCGAACTTTGCTGAGCAATGTTTGTTAAATATTGTTCTAATCCACTTAAGAATATAGCTTGTGCTGGCATTTCAAAGATTGTCAGGGTTGCAGTGATGGCGATAATTAACCCTACTATTTGCCAAAAGTGAATCTTGTTTTTAACTAAATTGTTCAGGTAGGGGATAAGGCTAATTAATCGATTGAGGCAGTAGAAAAATAGCGATAAAGACAGAATAACTCCGACTAATAATGGTTCGCGAATAGCTAAATAAATCAATCCAATCCCCATCGATAGGGCTGCAATAGCATCGACTTTATTCCACCTATTTACATTTACTATTGTGAGCGTATCTAAGTTATCTTTAGGATATTGATGTGGGTGTTTCGTAGACATAATGAATTATTTATATCTCCAAATAAGACTCATTAGCAGCATTTACGTTTGTATATTGCGGCTGTGGAATATTTGATTTACAAGCAAAATTCAAAGACTGAATTTGCCTTTGGTTGAAATCGCACTTTTCAATACTCCAACGGTTGTATTTCTCATCAATTAAATTTGCAATCAATACAGGTTGTATCTCAGAATCAGAGACAATTTCAAATCCTTTCAAAGACGCAGATGCAATCGTCTCTCCAATTTCATTTGTTTGAGCAACTTCAAAGTAAAAATGGTATTGTTTATTTGATTCTGGGTCTTTCCATATAATCTAAATTCTGACCGATGAATTCTTACTAAAATATTTCCCGATTTAATTATTCGCGGTTAAGGTTATGTTTCACTTAGTCACGAAACAACAAGCATCAGAAATACTCAATATGAGTTTTTCCACTTTGAAAAAATATCGCTTAGATGGAACTTGGATTGAGGGAACCCATTGGGTAAAACTTAATAACCGTTGTACTCGTTATAATTTGGAACTAATTCAAGATTGGTTGCACAATCGTGAAGACCCGATCGCGCACCATCGAGCAATCGATTTGTATCATGCAAGTTTAGCAAGTAATCGAAAGCGTAATTCTCAAAATATGCAGGTAGTAATTCTCAAATAATTCGCAAATCAGCATTTGAATATTTTCTAATTTTTGGCGGCATTGATATCATTTGCTGTTCCATTTTCATGCGTCCATTGTTTGTCGGAATTCTGAGTTCAATTAGTGAAAACTTGGAGATTTTATGAACGCAATCGATTTTTGTTACACCAATTTTCAATATCATCACTGGGAAGAATGGTTAGCAAGTGGGGTTGATACGGAAATTATTACCCTCAATGTCAAATCCCTTGAAGGTACAACACCCTATGAGTATTTAATTTATAGTCCTAAAATCTCACGTCGAAATGATGGAAGATTGCGCGATCGCGACCTAAAAAAATATCAACACATTGAACATGGAGGTTGGTGGTGTAGTGGAGTTGATCCACTCGATGAGTACAATCCAATGATGTGGGGTTGCTTTAAACCCGATAAACCTCGACGTGACCCCAGTAAAATCAATAAGTACATAAAATATGAGCATCCGTATAAAGAACCGACACGGGCATTTTTTTTACAAGTTTCAAACGCTGCTTGGACGTTGGTTTCTCGTTATAGCGGAATTGAAGTTAAAAGTGAAGATATGAACCACCCTTGGGGTTTTTGGTATTGGGTTTGGCGGAAAAATGTACCGATTGTAATTGTCGAAGGTGCGAAAAAAGCAGCTTGTTTGTTGACTGCTGGTTATGCTGCGATCGCTATTTCTGGTGTGAATGCAGGTTATCGAACTCCCAAGGATGAGGATGGAAATATTGTCGGGAAACCATTTCTAATTCCAGATTTGAAGCATTTTACAACACCATATAGACGAGTTAGTATTTGTTTCGACCGCGACCAAAAACCCGAAACTGTACAGCGTGTCAGAACTGCGATTAAAAGAATGGGGAAATTGCTTGCGGTTGAGGGATGCGATGTTCGGGTTATCGATTTACCTGGTCCAGAGAAGGGAGTTGATGATTTTGTTGTATCCCAGCGCAAAGTGACTGAGAGTATTACCCTAGAAGATTCTGAAGCAGAAGGAGAGGATGCTTTTTACAAGCTTTACTACTACGCTGAAACACTGGATTTATGGCAGATTCGGCTGTATACCTTGTTGAATTATCAAATTGCAATACAAGTCACACAAAAATACTTGGAGCAAATTCAAATGTCGGAGAATGAAAAACTAATTGTCCTCAAATCTGCAAAAGGTACGGGTAAAACTCAATGGCTGGTTGGTGAAGTTGCTAGAGCGCACGAGAAGAATCGCAGAGTATTAATTATTACTCATCGGATTCAACTGGGAGAAGCGCTATGTAAGCGGTTTGGAGTGAATTATGTGACAGAAGTTCGCAATTCTGGAACTGGTGATTTACTCGGTTATGGAGTTTGCATCGACTCTCTACATCATCAAAGTCAAGCTCGATTCAATCCTAATGATTGGAGCAATGACACGGTGATTATTGATGAATGTGACCAGGTATTTTGGCATCTCCTCAATTCGGGTACAGAAGTAGCAAAACGTCGTGTTGCCGTACTTAAAAACCTCAAACTACTGATTCAAAATGTATTGGGTAGTCCGGAAGGAAAGATTTATCTTGCCAGTGCTGATGTGTCCGATTGTGATGTTGAATACGTATTGTCTTTGGCTGGGGAGATAAAAATTAAACCATTTGTGATTGTCAACGATTACCAACCACAAGCTGGAAAATGCTACACATATAAAGGCTCTAATCCCAAGGATTTAGTCGTTGCGTTGGATAAAGCGATTCTCCAAGGGAGAGATTGCGCGATTCTCCAAGTGAGACGCTGCGCGAACGCTTCAAATCAACAAACTCCAGATGGGGAAGTTTGTGTAACATCAGAAACCCAGTCAACGATCGAAGGACAAGACGAACCTTCAACTGCATCCTCACATCTGCTACTTTGTTCAGCCCAGAAAGCCAAGTCAAAATGGGGAACCCAAGCGTTAGAAGAGAGATTCCGCCGCAAATTCTCTGATTTGAAGATTTTACGAATCGATAGCGAGTCTGTTTCTGACCCATCCCATCCAGCCTATGGTTGCATTGCGAACCTGAATCAAATCCTGCTCAAATATGACTTGGTAATCGCTTCCCCAAGTCTGGAAACCGGAGTATCGATCGACATCCAGGGTCATTTCCAAGCGGTGTGGGGAATATTTCAGGGAGTACAATCTGCGAACTCTGTCCGGCAAATGTTAGCGAGATTACGCGAAAATATCGATCGCCACATTTGGGTAAGAAGTAACGGAGTTGGAACTGTGGGAAATGCCTCCACATCAATAGGTTCACTGTTAGCAAGTCAACACGCAGCCACCAGAGCAAATATTGCTTTACTTTCCGAAGCCGATAACGCAGATTACAGCTGCATCGATGAGAAGTTTCAACCCGAATCGCTCCAAAATTGGGCAAAACGAGCTTGTGTTGTCAATGCTCAAATGCACCACTATCAGGATTTCGTTTTCAAAGGTTTGGCAGAAGATGGCTATGAAATTATCGATGCAGAGAAGATTCCTGAAGTTGAAAGTCAAGGGATTTTTGAAGAGGTCAAACTTATATCCCATGAATTAAGGCTTGATGAATACAACGCTGTGGCAGATGCGGAGGATATCTCGGAGTCTGGGCTAAAAAAGTTGCAGGACAAGAAAAATAAGACGAAACCTGAAAGGCATCAGGAACGGAAAGCATTGTTGCAACAACGTTATGGGGTTGAGGTGACACCTATACTGGTTTGGAGAGATGACGATGGTTGGTATCCTCAATTGCGGTTGCATTATTTCATGACTTTGGGACGAGAACTGCTTCCCCAACGTGATGCAGCAACGGCGAAGATGCAAATTGAAACCGGAGAAAATGCGATTTGGAAGCCGGATTTTAATCGATCGCTCCTATTGGCTAAGGTGTTGATGCTGGAGGATTTGAATATTCGCTATTTCCTGACACCTGGGGTGATGTTTCGCGGTTCTGATGCTGCGACGCAGAAACTTAAACAGGTAGCTGTTGAGAATCGGTACGTTATTAAAAATTATCTGGGGGTTTCAGTGTCCGAGGGGATGGCTCCGATGGCAATTGTTCATACCCTGTTAGATAAATTGGGGTTGAGTTTGTCCTATGTGGGACGATTGGGAAGTCGGGGGAAGCGGGAACGGGTGTATGAATTTGTTGAGCCAAAAGATGGACGGGGTGAGATTTTTACCAAATGGTTAAAAAGTTCTGGGAGTGTCCAGGATGAATAAATATAGTAATTATGATTAGTAACAAGTTAAGGAAAAGCAGGAATTGTCAAGGGTAAAGGAAAAGGCGATAAGTCAAGGGTTTGAGGCTCTTTTCGTATTGTCTTAACAACATCAAGGTTTTTGTTCTCTGGAGCAGCAAAAAATAAAACTGGATCGGTTGCTCGACCCTTGTTATAAGCATGATTAAAATGGTAAAGCCCACGAAAAATCATCTCTAAAGAAATGCGTTCAAACGGGAGGGCTATTTCATCAGCAACAGCATCTGCAAGGTCGATTAAAACTGCATAAAATAACCAAGTTGCCCAAACTTGAAGCTTGACACCATTGACAGAACCTGTCCAGAGATAACTTAACCCCAGCAAGCGTTTGGCAGTATTAAATGCCTCTTCGATTCTCCATCGTTTCGCATAAAGATCGGCAACGACATAAGGTGGAAGAATTTGAGGATCTAAAACTGAAGTCACATAGGCATACCAAGTCTTGCCTTGCTTGACTTCAATGAGACGTAAACGTAATATTTTTTGGTGTTTATCCTCTGTGTTGAAGGAAATTATCCGGTCTCGAAGTGTGTAGTCGTAGCTGAAAATTCGCTCAACATCAAATACTGCATTTGATTTGATGCGAGTAATAAAATCAACCTGTTTGGCAATCAAGCGCAAGAAAAAACCAAAATCATAAAAGCCACGGTCGAGAACTAGCAAGGTTTTAGCACTAGCAATATTAATTAAATCATCGAGAAAATTAGTATCATGTGCTAAGGGATTAGTATGAAACCAAACTTGTACGGGTAATCGTGTTAACAAATCAATCACTGTACATATTTTGCCGGCTAACTTACCTTGTGGAACATCTTTTAAACTATCTAATTTACGAAATAAAGCTTCGAGTGTTGACCCGTCCGCAATCCATATATTCACAAAATGCTTCTTGGCATATTTGACTGCTGCTGGTAGGGTTCGTTTTTCGCGAAGAAGCCAACGCGATTTCAACAATGGTAACAAATCGTGAAACACTCGTTCAAATAGTTCTGCTGGAAAACTGAGAAACCTCTGTGACAACCCCTGCTGTGATACTTTAACAGCTTTACCCCATAACAATTCCTCCTGCTCCAACATTCGAGTTAGTTCATGTACTGATGCTACTTGCCGCCAAATCACAGTTAACATCGCTGCAACCATTAATGACAGATTAAGTATACGGTCGCGTAATCCAAGGCTTCGATAATAGGCACTTTGAGCGTATATTGCTGGACTCAGCAAATTTTTTAAGTGTTCGCTTATTGCTTCATTATCCGCAAGTGGGGTGTTTCGACGACGAACATGGTCAGGGTTTCTCGGTTTTTTGGTTGGCATGATTTTGAACCAAAAGATGCACTATTACTAGTTTCTCAGCTTTTTGAGTCCCTCTATACTGCTCTTGACAAAACCTCAAAAACCTTAACTTGTCACGAATCAGTAATTATATATCCTTGGGATTGGGTATAACAAAGTCGATATTCTCTGAAATACTTCCCCGATAAGGTTGGCTGCGGGATTAAGCTTGCTCAACTGAAAATAATGGAAGCAAACTGTAAGCAATTTAAAAATTCAAAAGATTCTTTATTACTTGAAATTGTCTTTCAAGCATGGATGCTCCTTTAGTTAGAAATTTGATATTGTTGAGAGCCTTATTCCTTGGTTGTAAACCATTTATATACTGTTAAACTGATAAGCCAACCCAAAAAGATACTGATAATAATACTTAATATTGCGCCTGACCACAAGCTATAGATAGAAGGTTGAGCATTAACATGATTATTATTCTTATCTAGATATAGAGAAGAACTATTAGTTACAGGTGTAGTAATAATTTGAGCAATACCAATAGCTGCCCCAACACCAGCAAAAATTTGTCCTAACTGCGCCTGTTTTTCTTCTTGTATATTTTGGCGGTTTTCTTCATCAATGCTAACTTGGGTTTGAATACTCTGCATTAACTTATCAAATAGCTGAATTCCTGGGCTTAAGAAAGCTATATTTGATTGCATCTGCTCCAAATAAAATTTGATATCTTTTTCAAATTCAGAGAAAAATTGCGGTATGTCTTGACCAGTCACTTCCCTTATTTGGGCAATAGATTCTTGATAATTTTTATAATTTACTTCTACCAATCTCTTATGATCTTCCAAAAAAGATAGTTTTTTATAATATTCAAGAGACTCTTGAGGCAGCTTTTTGAGAGATTGACTATCCCATTTTTGTTGAGCATATTCTTCTGTTAAACGCTCAATATATTCGTAACGTTTCGCAACTTTCTTTTTTAAAGCAATGCTTTGAGGAAAGAAAAAATTGATTTTATGATAGCTGAATAAAAGATATGTAAAAATTCTGTACACTTCATCAGCTTGCTTTTCAGTCATTTTATCTTTGTACAAAAAAACACAAGTTAAATGGACAGAGTTAACTGTATATTCGTTAAACTGTTGGACAATTACGGGTTGGAAATAAATACAGAATGGACTACCTAAAAACTCATTGAATATAAGCTTATCAGGGTCAATTTGAGTACCGTAGTAGTGACTTAAACAGTTGGCGGCTATAGGTAAAATTTCTTGCTTTGAATATTGTAATTCTGGAAGAATGCCTGCAAGAATTACAGTTTGTCCTAGTTCAATGGGTAAACTGGCAATACCTTCGCCAAGATTTGCAAAAACTGGCAAAGGCTGTTCTTGGTGTATTGAAGGAACGTAGCTTGTAAAACGCAGAAGGTAAGCATCGTTTAAACGACGAGCAGCAAAACGGCTACGAATTATGCCTGTGTCTAAATATAATCTGTCATCGTTTGGGTTTGTAGAAGACCGACACTCACTAGGAACATTTGCAAGGTCTAAAATTGTTCCAGAATCTGTAAGGTCTTGTTCTATCGGAAGAAAATTGAGGAAACTAGAGGCATTTTTACCATTACTACTGGTTAGGTGAGAGGCTAGTTTTTGCAAGTTCCTAACGAAAAAATCTCTACGTTTCTCCAAAATTTCAGGGCGTTCATTCATGCTGTTACGCAGCACATAATGATAAAGATATAGCGTAGGTGACAGAAGTTTGGTAGTGGTATTAGTTTGAGTTTGGGACATTTTTATTACCTTGATTTTTCTGATTTACCACATTGGCAGCATTTTGATTGCTCTGTTGTAGTTCCTCCGATGCCCAACCTTGCAAAAATTGACAGATGTCACGACCTTCGTTTGTAAGCATTCTTTTGATTTCAGCCGAGTCATCTACATTATCGCCAGGATCACCCGTCTTTTTCATTAGGGTGTCGATACCATCCATGTCCAAGCTATCGTATACGTCTCCCAAGCATTCTTCCATGTACTCATTTCCAGGTCGCTGGCAAAATTCTGTGATGTGATTAGCCATTTTAGCTGGATCCAGTTTTTCTTCAAGTGGCAATTGTGCCAGATAGTTTGCAATGGTAAAACCAACTTGGTTAGTTAATTTTTCTTTCATTTGAGTAGGAGGATTTGTCAATATTTGCTTAAAAGCCTGACAAATCAAGATATCACTATCATTAATGAAGGTATCGTTTTCATTCATGCTTTAACATCCTGTTAGTATAAACGCTGCCCAGTAATAAGGATTTTCAAAGGGAATATCCTCTAAACGTTTAAGTGCCCGTTCTAACCGGAACTGCTCTTTAGGTTCTAATTTAGCTAAATTCCAGGTATTTGCTCTTTCTCTTAAGTCGTCAGCACTACAACGACGTAACCAATTTTGCGCTTGTTGTAGAGCGACGGTCTTATTTTCAACCTCCTCTAACTGCCGATAAAATTCATCTAGGAGAAAGGCAGTGGCAATTGAGTTAACTTTCCATAGACTACTAACAACAGCCTTTGCTCCCGCAAGTAAAAAACCTGTAGGTAAGCCTAAATACTCATCTGTTGCCTGAAACGCATCTACAACTCCTGTGCAACATGCAGAAAGAGTTACCAAGTCAGCTTTGGGCATATGCATGTCAGCCAAAATGGTGTTCAGGGTTAAATTCTCAATATCACTATCAGAGGAAAGCATTAGGTAAGAGTCAAACGGATTTTCAAAATTATATTCTGCATGTCCAGAAAAATGGAAACAATTATGATGAGTTGCACAACTTAAAATTTCCGCTTTGGATGCTTGCTGTCCTGAAAGTAGCTTGCTTTCAGTGAACCCTTGACGTTGAGTGATGCTTGCTACTTCCGCTTTTGCAAAAATTAAATCTTTATCTTGAGTAGGATTTTCTACTGTCAATAATAATTTTCTTTTCCGTTGCAGCTTTTTGCAAATATTCCATACATGAATGCTAGGAAAATAACTGACTGAGAAGCGTTCTATTAATCTTTCATTATCATTTATCCATAATGCATGAACCGGAAAAAGGTGTATATAATTATGAGGTATAATAATTAAATGCTGAATACTAGTATTTAAAAAACTCAGTAAATAATTGAAATTAAAGCATTTTGATATTTCATTAATTTTCAGTGCTAAATTGTCTATATTTTCATTCGATTCGTGATTGCTTTTAACTTGATTTTTCCCAGTTAGTTCTAATATCCAATTTTTCGCAATATTTTCCAAATAAACTTCTTGAAGCTTAACGTATAGTTTTTCAGAAATAATAGGCTTATCTTCTGTCGGTAGAATCAAAATTAATACAAGAACTGTTTCTGTAAAGAAAAACTCTAGAATAGCTGTGTCAAGTGTTAGTAAAGATTTTACTTCTGCAAAGTCGATTGGATAAGCTTTGGTTTGTTTTTTTAATTCAGGTTCTATTTCTGATGCTTTAATATACAGATTTTCTAAATCTTTTTTAGCTTGCAACCATTTTTTTTGAGATTCTGCTAATAATTGCTGGTTTGCTTGACTACTAATTTGGTAAGTATACAATTGTAGAGCTTTTTTCTCTTGCAAATAAGCTTGTTCTATTTTGTTGTTTGGCTTTGCTGTGGCTAGGTTTTTAGAAGAGTTATATGGTTTCGCTAGAACTATACTTGTAGAGTTAGCATCTTTTAGTAACAGACGTTCAACTAAATACCTATTTTTGGAATAACTAGCATATAAAGATGCATTACTAAAATCTTGAGTTTCAATACAAATTGCCACAATGCGCTGATATACATCTGAATATGAATTTATTAAAGAACGTCGAGTAAAAATGTCTTGCCCCTCTTGTATTGTATCAAGACAGGCTATTATTTGGTGATAATGAAACTTTGCTTTTTCTGGATGATGGATAGAAAGATACTTTGCTACTGTTTCTTTTTCTCGTGCTGCTTTGAGAAGTAATTTTAAATCATCTTTTGGTGAATTCTTAGTCACTGGCGGATCTGAGGCTGAGTCTGAGTCTTTTTTTTTACTGTCATAAGGTATATAATGGAATCCTTTAAAAGCAGGGAAACCATTTCCCACAACTCCAATTAAGTTTAATTTGCTCAACATTTCTGTTGCCTGAGCTAATTGAGTCTTCGTAACTTTGCTGATACTTACCACCATAACTGTGCTTCTGCAAACTGAACCTGCAAGTAAAGCATCGACTAACCCCAATACAGGAGACGCATCCATCAGTACCAAATCGTAATTGCCCTCAAATGCTGTCATTAGCTGTTGCATTCGAGGCGACGAAAGCAGATGAACTGGATCGGCAGGTGTTGGTCCAGCAGTCAAAATATCTATATGGGTATTGGAGTTACTCGATGATTGAACATTAATTAGGTTGGGTAAATCGATATCACTCGCGAGTAAAGTTGAAAGTCCCTGTTCGTTTGGTAAGTCGAGTTGCTTGTGTAGAATTGGTTCGCGCAAGTTTGCGTCAATCAATAGTACTCGCTTGTGTAAGCGCGCAGCACTCATTGCTAATCCTAAAGCTAACGCTGATTTACCATCGTCTGGTATTGCGGAAGTAATCATTAGAGATTTAAGGCTGGCAACTGTGCTCAGAAGTTCGATGTTTTTGTAAATCAGGTCAACCGATTCCCAACGGGTGGGTGATTGCAATATTTGGACTGTCCAAGGTGATAAGACTTCAGGCTTGCCAAATGGCAGTTTGATTACAGATTCTCTCGATTTGGCTGGTGGCAATTTGGGGACAGTTCCCAGCAAAGGTAAAGCGACTTGCTTTTCTAATTCAGCCGTGGTGTGAACAGAATCATCAGATGCTTCGCGGACGAAAACGGCTATAACTCCTAGAATTATTCCAATTACTGCACCAAAAATTAGATTTAGCTTGAGACTGGGAGCAATTAATATCCCTTGTTTGGGCGCTTCAATGATATCTAGTAAATATTTTCTATTTTTTTTTATATTATTTATATAACTATAATATTGTGGTAAAAGTTTTGTTAAGACTTTGTACGTCTTCTCTGGATTACGATCTGTATAACTTACTTTTAGTATTTTAGTAGCAATATTACCTGCTTTTATTCGCTCTACAACCAAAGAGCTTTGAAGCTCGTTCACAGTTATATCTGGATATTCTCTTTTAAGAGAGTCAACTACACCTTGAATCAGCCGAGGACTCTTGACTAAAGCCTGTTGAGTTGCTAAATCTATCTCAAAAATAGGCTCATTAACAAAGTTATTTTCTGTCTTACTTTGATTGTTAATCTCTATCAATAATTGTATTGTGCTTCTATAGCTAGGAGGTGTCTTTTTAGTTATGAATCCAGAAATGGCAACAGAGCTTATAAATACTAGTAATAACCAAGGAAATCTACGTATTAAAATTACTATTATTTTTGCCATAAGATATTTATTATAACTGTATATTTTGATTTCAAAATGTCTTATATTTAAGCCATATAAGACTATTGGAACGCTTATCACCCCCTGAAAATTTTATCTTTAATACCAATTTTGCATGAAGATGCACGTTATAATATACCCCTGTAGTCCCCTTACCAAGAGGGGACGAGGTTCGCTGGGATAAATATATTGTAGTTTTACAAAGGAACAGTATAGCTTTTTATACGTAATTTTTGATATCATACATGTATATTATATACATCAAATAAAATTTTTGTAAAAAATAACACTTAGGTTATTAACCAAATTATGGCTAAGTTACACGACTACGAAACATGGTTTGATAAAGGCATGGCATTTCAAGAATCAAGCCAACATGAAGAAGCGCTCGCCTGTTTCCAAAAAGCTATCGAACTAAAATCAGATTTTATTCCAGCTTGGGTTTACCAAGGCATGTCACTGGAGCAGTTACAACGGCACGATGAAGCCTTGGCATTATTTGACACAGCGATTCACGCAAATCCAGACGTTACAGACCTTTGGTACAACAAAGGGGCAACCCTATGCACACTGGAACGCTACGAAGAAGCCTTAGCTTGCTTCGATAAGGTTTTAGAAATAAATCCAAATGATGCAATTGCCCAGACAACTCGAAGCCTAACTATCGCAACCTTGAAAAGCATTAATTAAACTTGAGCGATCGCCCTCCCCAACCCTAAAACTCCGGCAAAACCAACTCCCGACTTTGCCCCGCATAATGGCGGTAAATAATCTCCGGCGAATTCCCCACCATAGTCGCCACATCCTTAACATCCACCCCATTCCTCAAAGCCATCGTAATAAAAGTATGCCGAGTTTGGTAAAGTTTTCTATACTTCACACCATCCAAACTTGCTAACACATTCCTCCAAGCCCGTCGGCTGAGATTATGCACATCAATCCACTTCCCATCCGGCGACGGAAAAACTTTCCCATCATCCGACACACCAACAGATTTAATCGACCGCAATAACCCAGCTAAACGCTGATTAATCGGGAAAACTCGCTTCTTCTGCGTCTTCAACCCCGGCTTACAAGTCAACCCCGACGACGAAATCACCACAGCTTGCTCGAACCGAAGCACCGTAAAATCGATCGCAATATGCTTCCACTGCAAAGCCACAGCTTCCGATGGTCGGCAACCCGTGATAAATAAAAACTCAATCAAGGTTGCGTAATGCTTGTAATAGCGATTTTCTTGGAATGCGGCAATAATGCGATCGCGCTCCTCCAAACTAAAAGGATTAATATCCGTCTCCTCATAATCACCCTTCGGCACCTTAATATCACTCGCCATTCCCTCAAATGGATTTTCTCCAATCAACTGGGACTTAACAGCCCAATCACAACAAGCCGAAAACTGAGTCAAAATCTTCTTCGCTGACAGGGGGCTTTTATTGGCAACCAACCAATCCCGAATTGCCACAGCCTTATCCAAAGTCCTCACTGGCAAATGCACGTTGATGCAGCGATAAATTTTGTGGTAATCCTTTGCCAAAGTGCTAGGAGACAAACTCGACCGCTTGTACTCGGTATAGCTGTCCCACAAATCCGCTAAGGACGCATGGGTTTTATTCTCGCTAGTTGTTGTAAATTCAACCTGCTGAGATTGAGGTTTGTACCTTTCCAACGTCACATCAAAATTGTTGCAGAGAATATCCAACTCGATTTGCCGAGCCTTCATTTCCGCCAACTTGCGATTGGCTTTGCTATCGGTATACCCGGTTGAAAGATAATGACGTTTACCCCCAAAACTAAAAACCAGTTGTAGGCGATCGTTAGAGATTTTGATTTGGACAGTACCCTTCGAGGCTTTGCGTTGAGAGGCATTGGAAGCCACACTAATACTCCTGAAATTCAAGCCAAGACGTAGGGAAGCTGCTAGCAAGTTACCCCACACCTTGAAAACGTTGAAATCAGCGCGCTCTGATTTACCCCAAATTTACCCCAATAAAATGTCCAAACTCGTCCAAAAATGTCCAACGTTGGCATATTCTTACACCAAATTTACACCCTTAAAATGGCTGAAATGGGATTTTTGCTCAAACAGTAAACCCCTGGAAGCTATGCTTCACAGGGGTTTAGGGGGTTATGCCAGGAACGAGACTTGAACTCGTGACACGAGGATTTTCAGAAGACGCGATGCCCGGACTAAAAGTCCTCTGCTCTACAAGCAAAACTTGAATCCCCTGTACCATAAGAAATTCAGCTATTTTGGGGGAAATAATTAATCCTTATACTGAATAGCGATCGCCACTCCAATTCAGCTTGGTGGTTTTGGTCTATCTTCCCGATTAACCAACTGAGTAAAAGCTTGGTGGTAATGTTGCTCGTTTATCCATCGATGATAGGTCTGAGTATGGATTTTTACGCTGTGACCCATCATCTGAGCCGCTAGTGTCACATCTACTCCAATCATCAGAGAACGGATAGCCCAAGCGTGACGCAATCGGTAAGGATTAAAGGGTATCTCTAGCTTACGGAAAGCATCGCTAACACTATGCCCTAATTTGTCGTTGGCACGGTTCAAATTGACATCAGGCAGAATTACCTTATTGATTTGGAATAATTCGTACCATTCGGGATGGATTGGGAATATTCGTCTATATCCCGTCTTGCCATCGTGAACAATGGCGATTTTATCGTGAGCGATCGCGTGAAAATCTAGCTTGAATACTTCATGATTTCGTAGCCCGTACACGGCGATCGCCCCAAAGACCCATCGCCACCCATCGGCTGGAATTTGCTTCCAGATATCTTGTATTTGCTCATCCGAGGGAATTTCCTTTGATGCTCCCTTGCTTGAAGAGTATTTCCCGCGCCACCGAGAAGTATTTACAGGTAAATTTGCAAAATCAGCCAAAGCACCCAAAGCCATACACATCCTTTGCCTTACTTTTGTGTCTGGCGGTGAGGCAATTATTGCTGATTCAATTGCAGAGATAGTTAAAGGCTTATTCCAGTTTAGTTTTTTAAAACTTGCCAAATAATCTTTTTTATAAGTCAATAGACTTTTGTCGGTTTTAGCCCGACGGTTAAAATAATCTGTTTCAAAATTTAGTACCCAGTCGCCAATATTTTTTATCTTCTCTGATTCATGAAAATCAATATAATTATTCCAATCAAAAATACCTAAGTCGAGACAGGCACTGATTTTAATAGCCTCGCTTTCTGCTAATTCAATATTTTTGTCTGTGCAAGACAATCCTAAATATATACGCTGTCTTGATGGCTTTTTGGATGAGGAAAAAGGCTTAGGTGGTAGAGTTCCTCTAAGCCATAATTTATCGCCTGTAATCCCAATTCTTAATCTACACCTACGCTCCAGTAATCGAGCGTTAACTTGTTCTAAGTTCATTTACGCTCAAAATCTAAACAATATTGCTCGTTCCCTTAAAATTTCAACTGCTTGTTCTGGGCTTTCTTCATCCAGAACAACAGAGAAACCTATCCTCTCATTGTTGTAGTTGCCAGTAGAAACCAAAAAATGAGCGTGAACTGTTTTTATCTTCATGGTTTAGACCTTTAGCTATGTGTTCCAGATTTTGCCTGCAATTCTTGAAAAACCTTGCTGGGAGAAGTTTTCAGCCGTCTACAGCCCATTTTTTGGGAAAAATTTTGTAGGCAACTGTAGACGGGTAATAATAATACTTTGGTAATACTATGACCAAAATATTATTCGATAATAAATTTGGTAATTTTGAGTATCCAAAATATTATTTAGTCTGTAGACGCGGTGTAGACGGAGTGTAGGCAAGTTGTAGACGAGTGTAGACGGGCTTAATTTTTCGGTTTATACCTCCATCCCATTTGATTTCCATTTCCGATTGTTTCCCCGTAATTATTGTCAGCCATTGCCGCAAAAATTACCCTAATGTCTTCTGGTGTCATACCATCAAATAACCGGGATTGTTGTTTTAGTGTTCGAGCTTTGAGGATGACATTAGGATTGAGTATTCCCCACGAATATATATAATCCTCATATTCGTTTAGGGGTAAAGTGTCGGTTATTTTTTCGATAATTTCGGGCTGTTCCTGTATCTGAATTAGTGTATTTGCTGTCCAGTTACTTAGGTCTAATTCACAAGGGTTATCGTCGAGTAAAAAACGCTTTTTACCTCCCTGTTTTAACCATTCTTCGAGTTGTTTATCCTTGAGCTTTTTGGCGTGTTCCACTGCAAACATTCCCAAACGCACCAAAACAAAGCAACTGTACAGAGTATCTTTGTCCCCTTCAAGCCCGAAATTCTCAGCAGTATCGTTTTGAGCGATCGCCAAAATAAACTGCTTATATCTCCGACCGCGTTTGGCGTGACGTTTCAGCCAGAATTTTGCATGGTCGCATTCATCAACCAGCACCGGAAATTCTTCGGCTACTAAAAAGCGTTCCCTTCCGGCTATGGCAGCATCTCCATCCTCTCCCCGAAGTTCCACTAACTCTTCGAGAGTTCGCAAATCCTCACCCATTGCCGCATTAATCGCGGTGAAATTACCCTTGCGACCAATTACATCTTCCGGTGGTAGCCAAGCCCATTCATCAGGTTTGCAGTCGGAATCATAAATCCGCACCCTACCACCAATTTTTGAGGCTAGGTACTGGGTGAAGGTTGACTTCCCGTCACCCGTTCCACCGATTAATGCTACGTGTTTTTGGCATTTTTGAATATATCCAACCGGGTCAGAAATTAAATTTTCTAGGGAATACTGGGTGGATTGCTTGCCCTCAATGACAAGAGTTGCTGTTGGTGACATCAAAGTACTGTATCTAGCCATGCGGTTTGTAATTGCCGCTTTGTCGATAATGCCTATCTCTTCTTCGAGCATCTTTGCTTGCTGTCGCTGTCGCCTACCAAAATAGGCTGTCACACAAACCGTCCCAGTGATTACGGGTTTTGTATTTCCTGAACTACTGACAATCGCAAATATGAGTAGTCCGGAGGCAAACAGTACGGAAAATATCGAGTTATTTTTGGCTTGGTTGTAGGCAATCAAGCGATTCTGTAAATCACTTGGGTGGATGGATGCCGTCAAAGTATCCCTCCCAGGAATAATCCAAGCCAAATTAATCCGACCCGAATATTTACCCAAACCGCAGCTTCCGGAACATATTTCCACACCCAAGCCACAGCTCCCACTATTGCGATACAAATAGCCAAAATTACGCCAATGATGGGTAAGGGGACGTTGACACGACGGATTACGGAAACCGCAAACATGGGGGCGGAAATGTAGGAAATTACAACCAGGGCATTATCTTCCCAGTGGGGAGAAGGCAGAAGCCGATCGAGTAGTTGGTATTTGATTTCGGCTAATTTATCCCTTTTTTGGACGGGGTAAACTGGCTGGGCTGGTGTGGGTACTTCGACGGTGATGGATGTTTGGTTATTTTCCTCCATATGGAGCCTCACAGCGTTCTGTAAGTATTTGGATGGTGGCTCGAAGGGTAAGGGCGGTCAGTGGCATTAACAGAAACAGGATGATAATTACCCCAAAGCATTCTCCCAGCCCGTGTTTAAAGTCATTCATCGCACTGGTTGATAGCCTTCAATATTTTTTCCCGCTTCTCATCGGTAAGATTGGCGTTACCGTCACAGGGGATGACCTCCAAGTGGGTTCCAGCCCGGTATAGAGCATTGTCTTTGGCGGCTTGACTTGTAGCTTTGTTGTAATGGGAAACTTGCTTTTCTACGTATTTATCCTTCATAATTTGGGGTACTGCTATAGATATTCCAGGGTTTTTGGTGCTAGCCATTACCCTGGTTTTGATTTTGTTGGTGAATTTGAGAGTAGAACAGCGATAGAACGCGGTATACGCGCCCGCCATTGGTTTGAAAAACTTTTCTGTCGGACAATCTAGCTGCTTTGGAGCGGGAGACTTTCACCATGAGCATGGAGCCGTCGTCAGCTGTCGAAAATATTTCGTAGTTGTCTAGGGCATCAAATTCGACTTGTGTACGGTCAATGGTGGCTTCATAGTGGGCTTTATGTGCATCACGAGCGTTGGATACTGTGGGTAAACCTGATAAGTTACGGGGTTTACGTGTGCGCTTACTGCCATCATCTTTGTTGCTTAAGGTGGCTTTACTGCTGTTATTGGTGGTTGTTTCCATAGGTATTGTTGGTGTTTGGGGCTTGTTTTGTGTCCTTTCTGTCATGTGTTAATCTGCGGTGACTCTTGCCCTGTAAAGGGTGTAGAGAATTACCCTAATTACTCCGGCATAACTGCCACTTTCTCTAGCCCGCAGCGCACACTCATCGAATGCTCGCAAAGGTAGCGCCAGAAGGGCATAGCTATTTCCTGACTCTCAATAATCAATGGTCGATCGCGTCCGACAAAGTTTATGGTCAGGTTCCCATCGAAAATTTCCGCATAGGCGATCGCGTCAAGATTGACCGCGATTTGTCGTTTTGGCTCAATCACGAGCCGAACAATTTTGTTCATATCTCTTAATTGACTATTTGATAATCCACACTCTCCCCTAGCAGGTCTTTCTCTAGCCCAATGCTTGCAGGCTGCTATCTCTGCATGGTTTGGGGTGATGGCTAGTTTCTTTCATACGAAACTAATGTTATTGTATTATACGAATGGAATCTGTCAATCATTTCTTTCGTACAAAATAATTTCGTTCATACAATAAAATGAGGTTGTAGTCATGGGAATCACGACAAATGGGACGACCCAAGAAATTACCAGAAGATTCGATAAGAGCGACGGTGATGATAAGCGAAACCGACTGGGAAGCTTTCCGCCTTCAAGCAGAAGCTATGGGATTGAATCGTTCAGAGCTTTTACGGATGATTGCTCAAGGGAAAGTGGCATTGAGCAGAGTTCAAAATCACAACCTCATGCTGGGAAAATCCTTGAGCGCCTAGAATTACTCGAAGGCGCTTATTTATCGGTCGTTGACGAAGACTCAAGTTATCTGGAAAATCGATTAACTCGTTATAAGCGGGAGAAGGAAGTATTTTTACGTGAGACGCAAGCATTAAAACAAGAAATACTTAACCTCCTGGCATCAGAAGAAAGTTCTGATAATTAAGCCGTCCTTACTTTGTAGTTAGGGACGGCTCTATTTTGCTTTTTAAATTTACTTGGGTATCAGTTATCAGGCTTTTCTAAAATCATCCAGTGGAGATGGTGGTGCTTGAAGGTCATCCTCCTCCGTATTCTCTATCAATGGGTCATCAGGGATAAACTCAAGCTCTAGGCGAATTTTAACCCTACCCTTCTTCCATCCTCCGCCAACACTTTGCAGTATTTCTGCTTCAACACCTTCACAGACCCAGTCCTCTTGGTCGCTGCTAACTTTTTCTTGTACCCAGTCTTTCATGTTGGACTTAAAGACAGAAACTCGCATAGTCCACTGGTCAAAAAACGATGTTTCCTCATCCGTGGAAAACACATCATCATCATTCAAAATAATTTGTTTCATCTAAGACACCATGCACCGTACACCCCTAGTATTCCCACGATTCAGCTAAGAGATAGGGTCTAATGCCAGCACTAACACGACCAGCAAATCTCTACTCCCTCACAGGGACTTTTATTCAAGAGTTTCAAATCCCAAAATTCAAGACTCAACCCAAAGTCATCATCTGGGACAAACGAGCCTTCCTACTTAGCGAAGACAACAACTATATCGAAGTTTTCTCACATTTAATCAATGACTAACCACAAAATAGACCCCATCGAATTCGTTAAAGGCAGCCAAGCTTGCGGTGATGCTATGTGCCGATTGAATAGCTATCTTCAAGAACAATTCAACCTTGACGAAACAGAATCAGCTTGGTTACTGGCAGTATTTTTACATTCAATGCCCAAATCAATCGAATTAAACCCGCATATCAAAGACACGCTCAAACAGCAAGCACAGAGAATAAAACTGCATTACCAATCCCAGGGAAACTAACACCATGAACAGCAAGTATCGGCGTACCAATACGCAAAAAAAAAACAGATAGTCTTGTACCCCACCTGTTAATAAATCCCCTTAAGGAAGGAGAAGGAAAAATGAAAAATATTTTATTTTGTGCTTCCAGTCTAGCACAAATCAAAACAGCTTACTTACCAATCTGTGGAGGGAATTAACATGATTGCTATCCCACACAGTGAAGACTTTGTAAACTTTAAAACCACTCCTGACGCACCACCAGAAAATATAGAAGCGGAAGAATCTATCCTAGGCGGTATCATATTAGACCCGGCAGCAATTTACAGAGTTAAAGATAGATTAAAACCCGAACATTTCTATGTAGAGTCACATCGAGAAATCTATAAAGCCTGTCTCAAACTTAACAAGAATAATCAACCGATAGACTTAATAACGGTTACTTCTTACTTATCAGACAACAAGAAATTATCAAAAATAGGAGGAAGAAACAAACTCGCCTCAATAGTTGACCGTACAGTATCAGCAGTAAATATTGATGCTCTATCTGATTTAGTCATCAGTAAGGCTGTACGTAGAGATTTAATCAAGGTTGGGAATCAATTTATCCATTTAGGATATGCCGGAGAATATGACCTTTCGGAAATATTTTCTTTAGTACAGAAGAGAACTCAGGATTTAATCTCAGCATCAACAGCTAGAACAAAAGAAGAACAGCTTGATTATATTAACGACAGGCTGGTTGCTGAACTAAAAAGAATATACTCCACCATCCCAGAGCCGAATAAACGATTACTAGCTCTCAAATGGTTAGCTAATGAGTTTGATACATCCATCGGCTTCCTAGAGCATTTCTACCTCAAGTCCCTGGCTTCCCAGTGTTCAAAGCTCATGACTTACAAAGACTTGAAGGAAGCGGCACAATCCACCGTCCGACGCTGGTTACTCAACGGATTAATTCCCAATGCCAGCACTATTCTGTTAGCCGCCGATGGTGGAATCGGGAAAACCAAGATGGTTTACAACCTGGCAAAAAAAATCATTGACGGAACCCAATTTGGTGATTTTATTGCCACAGGACAGAAGCGACGCATTCTCTACTATCAAGGGGATGAGTCTGTTGGGGATATGTACCAAGCACTAGAAACTCTTGGATACAGTGAAAGCGATATTCAAGAACACGTCCGGGTAAGGTTCGGGTGGTCGTTTGAAAATATGCCCGTACTCATCCAAGACTTACACGAATTCCAGCCACATTTTATAGTTGTTGATTCTCTATCCTTTGCGAACCGTTATTCTATGTTTCGTGAAGGTGAAGCCGAATATGCCAGACCACTACTCGAATGTGCCGGACTCGCAACCGAATATAACAGCACTTTTTTGTTTATCCATCACACCAACCGCGACGGAGGAGTTAGAGGTACAACTGCCATTAGAAACTCAGTCAGTGAAGTCTGGAAACTATCCAAAGACACCAGCCACACATCAACACCATACGACCGGATACTGGAGATTGATAAATCACGGTCTAGGAGTAGCGGGAAAAAATACCGTTTGTACTTTGAGCCAGAAACACTAGAGTTTACTTTCCTCGGTGAGGAAGGGGAAGAACTTGGTGGACCGAACCGCACAGCTAAAGAAAAAATTCTGCAATATCTTGCTGACAATCGGAACCAGAATTTTACAGCCAGAGTTATGGCTCAACTACTTTACCTCAACGAAACAACCACAGGAAGAGCGCTTAGAGACTTGTCCTCTGACGGTCTAGTTAGTTGCAACAGGAAACCGGGAAAAGCTTACACCTACTTTTTGGAATGGACGGGCGATCGCCACGCTCGTAATGACGAGCATAGTTACGAGCGTGATGACGAGCGTTACGAGCATAATTACGAGCCACAGAATCCAGGCATAGCAACGGTTACACCTATTTCCTCACAAAATAGCTCGTCAGGGGTCGCACCCCTTACGACCTCTGATTACGAGCTACGGAACACAGACACCGCAAGAGTTTCAGCCGAAGCTCGTAACGCACCCTCCAATTTTGATGCTCAAAAAAACGAACAGGAGAAAAAACACCATCAAAAAACGCACCTTGATTACGAGCTTCAGCCGAAAAGCTTACCAGTAAATGATTCTGACGCTCGTAATGGGTGTGACCCCTCTTACGAGCTTTGCCCGGAACCCTTGCCCGTCAACAATTCTGACGCTCGTAATCATGCTCGTAATAGCTCGTCACTACCTACAATAAAATCTCTTCACCAATCGCCTGTGGGTGAAGTCAAAGCGATCGCGATTCCTGGTGGTCAGGATGGTGGTTATGAAATCAGATTAGAGATTCCCAATTTGGAGACCGTTGTTGCTTCCACATCTCATACGGAGCAGAGGAAGGTACAAATAGTTGTCAAGAAAATGTTGATGCGTCACCTAAAGTCCTTGAGATATGAAATTCACGTAATTACCTCACCGCCAGGGAATTACGAATGGGTAAATGCGACACTATCAGAACATCACCCCAATGAGTACAACCCAAAAAGAGATAAGTGGGTATTTCTTTACAACGGGCATGAATATCCGATTTTTGACCTAAGCCTAATTAGGCTTCAATAATTCCACCGTGCCCGCGTTCCTCTGAGGTCAAGGTGGGTGAAGTTAGGCGATCGCCCCAGTCCACCCTTCCACCATGGGGTTAGACGGTCGTATACCGATAAAGGACATATTCCGGAAATACTAAAATCGACGGCATCACCTACCAAGTGCCGGGAATGGCTTGCACCTCTGACCGCACGGTTAATCGATGGTGGTCGATACCAACTATGGATTTTTATGGGTTTATTCCCCAGAAATTCCCGTACATCTTCCAAAGCCATGGCAACTTTAATGATGTTTTGGCTGATATCTTTGTTTGCGGGAATCCTTTGTCCGTCCTTTGTTGCTTCTCCCCAAGAAAAATGCCCATTGGGGATAATTGGGGTAGTACTAACTACTAACCCAACTCCAGGTATTTCAAATCGCATAAAAATTTCATTTCTTATTTAAGGATTCCAGGATAATCAAATTTGATAGGGGAATCCTCAGAAGGATTGCGATTTCTGGAAATTAAAATTAATTTCCCACTACGTATTTCTAGGGAAGTGAGGATAAAATTAAAAGCGATCGCGGAGAGTGAAAAGACTGCGATCGCCAGGTGTAAATGATGTGTTCAATCGTACATCATTGCTTACACAAATGCCAGAACCAACATTAGTACAAGTCTTCGGCGTAAACGCAACTCAAACCAGCACCACTTTAACCATCTCAAAATCAGATTTAGCCACAGTGGGATTAACTGCTTCTGCAAATAATACGGCTGAATCGCTTTTAGTGGCTTTGGTGAAACTTTGGAATGGATACCTGACAGAAGCAAATCAAGAGACAAATGTGGACATACAAGTGACTGTCGAGCCAAGTCAATTTCCATCAATAGTTTTTCGGAATGAGCAAAACTATCGACAGAATACATACAACATCAACATTCAGAAAATCGACTCAGGCACAACCATAGACCCGGACGACTACTAAATGGAGTTATCAGATATTTTCGGTGCTGGGGCTGTACAAACCAGCACTCATTTAATTATCCAAAAAAGTAGTTTTCAATTTAACAACACTGCGGAGAGTCTCTTAAAAATTATCTTGACATCAGCTACGTCAATTAATAGCCAGTCTCTTAATATTAGAGCTACACCAGATGAACTGATTAGTAGAGAATCCTCGGAATACTTACAATCGACAGTTGTTATTGAATTCAGTAAACCGGATGCTGAAGATATAGACCCCGATAACTATTAATGTTACTCACCTTAGAACAAATTTTTGGACAAGGGACTGTTGAAAATGCTTCAACCATTTCAATCCCAAAATCAGGATTATCTGGATTGAGCGCATCAGCTAGTAATTCTCCTGAAAGTTTACTAGCTGCAATTTTAATTAATGCACTACGACAGTTTCAAGGGGAAATAACTGCAAATGGACAAACATTAAACGCTAATGGGAATCCATTAACATATAGCAACAAAAAATACTGGTATGCACTAATTAACCTTGAGCCTTGGACAACTTTTTTTGAAAATGGGAAAGTTGTCCATACTTTTGTTTTTCATTCATATAGATTCAACTTAATCATGGATTTTATTGACTTACCGGAGAAAGTATCACCCGCACTGATTGACCTGCTTGTACTTCAAGACCCCACGAATGAAGTAACTTACAAAACGTTAATCTCAAGTCTTCCATTTTTATCCTCGACCAATAACAAACCCGACTATTTTAGACAAGCTACAGTCCCCACAAATCCTCAAGCAGGAACACAGTGGGATGAAATAGATGCTAATGGACACTTGATTGAGTCTTGGGTTTATACAGGTACGCAATGGGAATCAAGAATCAAGGAATTTAATTGGTTTTTATCGGGTAGTGGAGGTAATTCTACTGGCTATCCAGTAAGGAATGATTACAGATATAAAATTTTAACATGGGAATATACTTTAATTGCCAATAATATTTGGAATGCTAGCAATTTTGTTGCTGTGACTCTATGGAGATCTAGCGGTGCAACTAATACTGTTCTCTCTACTGCTACTTATAACTCTGCTACAGCAGGACAAATAAGACAGATTAAAACAGAGTTGAAACAAACACTTGATTTTCAAGTTACGATTGCCGATCGCCTTGCGTTAGGTGTATCTGTAACAGGTACAGTGACTTTTAATTATTCAGCTTTGATTAAATATCAATTAATTAGAAGATAATGGGAAAAGAATGCATTGGAAAGACATCAGGAAAAATAATAATCAATGAGCCGATTTCGATAGTTTTAGAAAATATCAAAGCTCCATTTGAAATTACTAGAGAGAATCTCAAATCCTGGCAAGTAAATCAATATGTGAGTTATAGACCAGACAATAATTGCCAAGTCCAAGCTTGGGATAAGTTTCTATTGAATGACAGTAATCCTTACTCTATTTGGACATTTAACAAGCAGTACGATGTCACTGAATGTACAACTCAAACAGCTACATATAGGATTAGTAATCAATTTGGTCAATCCGACGGGAATATATTTTTCGCAATCATTCCCAATGGATTCTCTTTCGTACCTTGGAAGTGCCAGATAAAAGTAATAGATGGTGATGGGAATCAAGTCTTTTTTAAAGATTATGACTATGGAAAATGTCCATCAATAAAAGTGAATTGTGCTGGTTGTCCTTCCGGACAAATAGAATTAAAAACCAACCAATATCCCGGATACTGCTGCCTATCGTGTTCAGAAATTAAATCAGAAATAAAAAATATGGCTTCTAGTTTGAAGGGGATAAAGTTAAATGGCTGATTGCTGTGCCGAATTAAAAAAAGAAATAACTGCTTTAAAGGCAGAAATAGCAGCATTAATCAATAAAATAAATAGTATTCAAAAAATTGATGAAGAAAAAATAATTAATGCCGCAGTGAAGCGAACAGAAGCTTCAATTATGCCCACAATAGCTCCAACAGCCACTCAGGTTGCAACGGGAATTGTAGCTGTCAAACTCGAACCTTTGAATCAAAAAATTATAGATGCTATCAGCAGGGCACAATCCGCTATTACCAAAGCAGACACAGCCGCAGGACTAGCTACTACAGCCAAAAGCGCCGCAGAAACAGCCAATAGCGCTGCTACTACAGCAAAGGGAGCCGCAGAAACAGCAAAAGGATTAGCTTCAGCAGCACAAACCACAGCTAGCAAAGCCGCCGGAATTGGAGTACAAGCAAGTAACCTCGCTAACTCAGCCGCTCGTGCTTCTGGAATAGCTCAGAGTACCGCAAATGCAGCGAAAAATGGGGTTGAAGTTGCCAAGGGAGCGGCAATGAACGCCAGAAGTATCGCCGATGTTGCGAAATTAGCAGCTGACAAAGCATCAGGACTGGCTTTTTCTGCAAGCAATCTTGCTAGTAATGCTTCCAATGCAGCAGGGGCTGCTGTCAGTGCATCAGGGAAAGCCTTGGGGACAGCTGTAGGAACAGCCTCTAGACTGGCTAACTTAATTGCTTCATTTGCTGCTTTAGCAACCAGCGTGGCAACTCTGTTAGCTTTGGGAAATCGAGTAGATACACTTGAAAATGGTTTGGGGCAGGTAGCTGCTGATATTGCGATGGTTTTAGGATTGCTAGGAAGGTACGTAAGAAAAAGCGAATTTCCTGACCTTCTAAGACGATTTGCTCCTCAAGGAATTCAAGGTCCCCAAGGGGAACGCGGTGAAAAAGGAGAGCGTGGAGAGAAAGGAGAACGCGGAGAACGTGGTCTTCCAGGTAGGCAAGGTCCAGAAGGCAAACAGGGACGGGAAGGCAGACAGGGGAGACAAGGAGAACGCGGAGAACGTGGTCTTCCAGGTAGGCAAGGTCCAGAAGGCAAGCAAGGACGGGAAGGCAGGCAAGGTCTTCAGGGTCTTCAGGGTAGGCAGGGTCTTCAAGGTAGGCAGGGTCTTCAAGGTAGGCAAGGTCTTCAAGGTAGGCAGGGTCTTCAAGGTAGGCAGGGTCTTCAAGGTAGGCAGGGTCTTCAAGGTAGGCAAGGTCTTCAAGGTAGGCAGGGTCTTCAGGGTAGGCAGGGTCTTCAAGGTTTACAAGGAAGACAAGGTCTTCAAGGTTTACAAGGAAGACAAGGATTTATGGGACCTCAAGGTGCAACTGGACTTCAAGGACCTCAAGGACTTATGGGGATGCGAGGAGCGCCAGGAGTACCGGGAGCGCCAGGAGCGCCAGGAGCGCCAGGAGCGCCAGGAGCGCCAGGAGCTACTGGACCACGGGGCTTTACTGGTGCAACTGGACCTCAAGGACCTCAAGGGATACCCGGTACACCTGGTAAAGATGGAAAGGATTTAGATATGAAATTCTCTAATATTTCAGTTCCCGTATTTAGCTCTATTGATGAAATGACTAGCGAAATTAGATACACCTCAGTATCAATTCCTGTCATTAAAGGTACAGAGGGGCAGGAAGCCTTAAAATTTTCAAGAATAGCTCAAACGGAGGGAAAAGCGGCGCTAACTAATCTCAGGCTTGGAACTGTAGAATTTCCCGCATCTGTTCCGGAATGGATTACAGAGAAGGAACCATCACCAAAAAGAATAAATAATTTAGCTCAATATCTCGCTTGGAGCGTCAAGCAGATGGACGCGATGCATGGTCAGTACCCCATTGAGATAGAGATTGAAGATGCTGACCTTACCCAAGAAGGCAATCAGAAACAAACCATTTCTCTACCCAATGCAGCAGAGGCATTAGCTGAGATTTTAGGAATTTTACTAATCCTCAGAAGCGAATCCGATGCAACTCTTAGCGCCACCATTCGGGGAATGATTGAAGCTGGCAGTGCCAAGCAAAGCGCGATTATTGCCGCCGACTATGCTCAAGCCAACGCCGAGTTTTTAGGATACAAAGGTAAGCAGATTCAAAAAGATATTCCCATGTCGTTTACCCCTGGACAATCAAAACTTGACCAGGTACTCAAGGAAACAACCATCAAATTAAAATCCTGGGAAAACGAAGATAAGGAAGATTTAAATGACCATCTTGTACCCCTTCTAGAACACGCTGCAATGTGGAAGGCAGCAAACTTCCGAAATTTAGGAACTTCTAACCCTGCTGAAGCTCTCAAAAAGATTCTCCGTAGGGGATTTGACCTAGATGATGAGACAGAGAAAAAGGTCAAAGAACGGCAAGACCCGACTAAAAAAGACTCCTGGGACGGGTTTGTTGAGGAAACCGAGCAAGGGTTTATTAGTAAGTTAGGAGTAACTGACACCACTAATCCCTATGGAAGAGAGTATGATCGCCGTCCGAAAATTAGGGAAATTGGAAATACAGCAGACGATGAAAACCGACCAGAGGGAGGGGCATAAATCACACATCAGCCTCAGAAATGTTTTCCTGACCGTATAACTCTCTAAGTAGGTGCAAGCGTTCTCTAAATATTTGTCTCTCCACATCCTGGGGAGACATTTTTAATTCATTTGCTAACCGATTAATTAATCTTTTCTGAGGTCGATAGTGATATTTTCTCTTTTTTCCATACTGTCTTGAAGATTTGCGCTTAAGCATTAAGCGTTTACACAGTGTACCAAGAAGAGGGAAGCATTTTATTTCCATAATTTCACGGTTGACTCTTAATAAGAATAATAGTCACTATCACAAATTCTAAATTTTAAATATTTCATCATTTTAGCCCTAAAAGCTTAGTAATATTTTGAGACCCCTACGGGTTTTAAATAGTATTGCAACTATGCTCAAACCTAGGCTAAATAAGACTTAACTGTAATTTTATCAGTTGCAAATTTACTAGAAATCGCTATACTTCAGCTAAACAGTATTTTCTAACGCAGATATGCCAAGTTACACCAGAGATAAGAAACGCGATCAATTAACTTACGTCCCAGTTAATGACATCCTACTTTATGGATTTAAAACGAAAGATTTATCTTCAATAGCTGGAGTTAGTCTGGCAACTTTGCAGGATAAATTGGGACACGTACCATCTCAAGCAGCAGCAGCTTTAACTGGGAAAATTCTTGTATTAGGTGCAAACGCGCCAAAACCACCTAGAGTTACCAAAAAAATTGCTAATGCTAGCGCGGCTGCACAACAATCAGTTTCAACTTTTTGTAGTAAAGCTACGCTGGCTCTTGCCATGCAGGATGGTTGGACTGTTAGTAATAGGGGTAGAGGGGTAATTTTAACTGCTCCCTCAGCTGCTAAACCGCAGCAAACTGCGATCGCCACTTTATCGGATGGGACTCTCTACTGCTTCTCTATGAATAAAGAGGATTTTACTTCCTTCAGTACGGATTTAGGATTACAAGGCTCAGGTGGAGTCACAAGCGATACGGAGCGGCAAAGCCTTGTATTTGGGACTAATATTCCTAAACCTGGAAAAGCTAAAAAAGTACTACCAACTGGTGCTACTTTCACTTCCTACTACTCGACTGATAAAGCTGGAAGCTTGGGAACCGCAGGATTTGGAATATTGACAGAAGAATTAGTCTTAGCGACAGTCCCAGCCCCAGCCCCATGATCATTCTTCCTGGTAGTGAGGCATACGTGGAGACACTTCAATATATGCCTCTTTTTTGGAAACAAGCTGCTAATGAAAAAGGGTGTGCCATCTTTGTATGTCGTCCGGGTTCTGGGGGCTTGCTGGAAGCTATCAACCAGGATGAATATATCGAATATACCGAGGGTGGGGAATATGATGAGCGCCTCCAAGAATTAGAGGAAATAGGATGGGATGACGACACGATCTGATGATATTGGGGTGTGGAATTTCTTGGGAATTATCACCCCTAACTATGATGTGTGGACAAAATTCCCTACCACCGCCACAGGTGCTAACGCGACTCTCAGGGCGACTTATATCTGTGGCGATTTTTCTAAAATTCGTTCTTGGTGCTGGCTTAGACCCAGATACCAAACGGCAAACACCGATCAGGTAGGGCAAGCTATCCGGCTTTACCCTTCACCCAATAAACAGATAATAGAAGTTCCTATTCCCCAAGATTTTCAGGATAGAAGCGTTTACTATCGTGATTTTGAAGTACGGAAAAACTCACGATATATTCGCTACATTGGCAGGAACCCGGATATAATTTGGCAAATTCAGCTAGAGGAATTGTGGGGATAAATGGGGGCTGCTGATATTGTTAGGAGCGAATTGATTTCTACAGTTAAAAGAAGTTCGATTGCTCAAAATGGCAAACGAATTTTTAAATCCTCCAATCAAGACGCACTCAAAGATGAAGATGGAAACATCATTGGCTGGCTGTGGAATGCTGCGGGTAGATTTCTGGGAATAGTTGGGAATGTATTTAAGTTAATTGGGGTTGGGTTTGCCACACTATGGGGCTTGTTTGTTTCTACTGTCCAGTACGTTTACAATTTCAATTGGAATGTTACAGATACAGAAATTGACAATCAAATCAAAGCTACATGGAATACCTTGGGTGGTCTACTTGGTGGAACACTAGGAAACGCCTTTGGATATTTAGCCTGTGGGGTCGTTCCCGGTGCTTTGATATTTGCTTTTAATGAACCATTGGGAGCTTATTTGCTTAAAAATGTCAGTGAGGAATTTGCAGAAGAATTAGTCGGTAATATGACTAATTTGATTAATTACACTTTTCGCGCTGCGGTGCAATCTTTGATTCTGTGGGGCTTTAAAAATCTTCGCAAATTCATTAAAGCAAGGGCGGAATTAATTGGGAGAATTTTTGGAGCGAATGCAGAAAAAATAGTTAGGGCTTGGGGTTCCCAAGGAAGTAAACCCTGGTCATTTGCTAAAGCGGTAGATGATGCTGTCGAATCAATTCCTAATGAATTTGTGAAAAATTTTGTTGAGGAATTTTTGGAGGAAGCTTGGGATGGATGTGTTGAAGCTGGCTATGTGATAGCCAACAGTCTTGATAGTTGGGTGTTACAACAAAAAGTTGCCCAACAACAAAATTTAGTATTAGGAAAACAGAGATATGTAGAAATTCAACCTGATAGAAGCAACAACAGAGAACGGATAATTTTAGCGGGACCACAGGAACCTTTAAAAACAACAATTGTTCAAACTTTATCCAATTACCAATTAATGGATAACAAGGACGTTGGGACATTGATAGGAATGCCTGCGGATGACTACTTGAGAGCAAAACCTCAGTCAGTCCGTTTAGTTATTACTTTTTATTCAGTAAAACAGCCACCATGGAATAATCCAAATGGAATATTAACCCGTGCTACTTATTCCGTACCCGATGTCAAACGTAGCAAGCTTGACTGGCAAACAATTAAAACTGCTTGTGGTGGGGTGAACGGGTATATGTGGGGGCGATTTCGCGCTACTGGCATTCTTTCCAATGGAAGACAGATGCAGGTTTTAGGAGCTTCTGGAGCCGAAGCTGAGGAAAGACTTATTGCCTTGTTAACCTTGTCTGAGGCTACTTTGATAAAAAAACCAACGATTTCAGAGGATAGAGGTGAGGACAACCAAGGGCGTTACCTCAAGCAAGCAACTCGTATATATCCGGCATTTTTTACCATCATGAATCAGTACAAAGTACCAGGGGCAAGGGGAAGTGGAGCGCCGTTAAATGATGGATTGTATAAGCGGAAATTTGAGAGACTGGCTTTATGGACAGAACAAAAACCGATTAATTTCGAGGAAAGTATTCAAGAATTAATGCGTAGACCTGGAGCAGAACAAACTTAGAACTTATGGAAATATATTTAAATTCCGGATTTGATTTAGAATCTTCTGTGAATGCGGCTTGGGAACAAAGTCAGCAAAGGAAAAATGCTTGGTTACAAAGTAAGCAACAGGTAGAGAATCAGGTCAGTGCTTTGTATGCAAATAATTTTCAAGCTGATTTAAACGCTTGTTTATCTCAAGAAATACAAAGATGTTTGTCCGTTATATTAATTCCTGCAAGCTCGTGGATGGAAACTTCCGCAGAAATTGAATACCTAGGACATAAATTATTAATTTCTCGGAAATATTTTGATGAGGGAATGATTTGGGTAATTCTTGATGATAATAATGTTCAAACAACTTGTTCTTCTGAGAATTTTAAATCTCATCTTTTGTGGCGATTATCTTTAATTAAATTTGCTCAATGAAATTCGATATTTCCACTCTTACTTCTTTTGGTAGTTTGCTTATTGCGGCTTCTACTACTTTTGCAGGAGCCTTGCTGTGGTACGTGAACTCTGAGAAGAAAAAGTACGCAGCAGAAAGAGACTTTGCCCATTTGAAGCGTAACCAGGAGCAGATTCAACAAGGAATAGTTCAAATTTTGGATGAGCTAGATGGACGATTTGACCGAGTGGAACGGGATGTTTTGGAGATTAAGGCAAAGATGCATTTACCCATTCACAAGGACGAGAAATGAGAATAATTGAGCGGTTAAGCGTTCGGTCTGTAGTGGTGGTTGTCTTGGTTCTGGGTGGCTTAGGTCTGGCTATCCTGGATAAGGATTTCCGTCCGTTGTTTGGCGATTTAGCCAAGGTGGGTATTGGTGGCTATCTTGGACAACTTGTACCTAAACAGAGAGAATAAATTCAGAGGTCTTGATTATTTGCGCCATTTGGTGAGCAATCCATCTGTGTCCACCTAACCCGACTTTTTGCAATCCCTACAACTTTTGTCCTGTACTTAGGTGCCATCTAATGTTATCCCTCTTTTGTTACTACGAGGAGAGAAAAAGATAGTCCCTACTCTGAAAGCTAAACAAAATAATGGATTGTGCGATCGCATCCTAATTTTGTCATCTAAATCGCCTTGTTGAAAATAGACGTAAAAATAGGGGTTTAAGATTATTATCTTCCTAAAGTAACAAAAGAGGGGTTATACCAATTCACGAAAAGCCTGATACAAATAAAGCATCAAGAATAAAATCCCAACCTGTGATGGAAGCAACAATTGATGTGTTTAATTGTGCCAACCGATTCCAGATAAATTCTCTTAATTCATCTAAACTTGGGAAGCTTTCCCAAGTTAAATGCCTTTTAACTTCTTCCCACAATCTCTCTATGGGATTAACTTGAGGTGTATGTGGAGGTTGAAATAACAAAACTATGTTTTCTGGTACTTTCAGATGCTGGCTTAAATGAAAAGCTCCATTATCTAACTGAAGAATATGAATATCTTGAGCATAAGTCTGTGAGAATTTTTCTAAAAAAATATTGAAACAGGCTGTATTTAAATGAGAGAATTCCCAGATAAAATACTCTCCAGTTAATGGTTCCACTAATCCATATAAATAAAAATTATCCCGCTTCCATTGCATAATGCCGATGGGCTTAACTCCTTTTTTAGTAATTAGTCTCCCAGCTTCAGTCTTCAATCCCACACGGCTTTCGTCCCCACACCAATATCTAATTGTTTTTTGTCTATCTACTGGTGCTATGACGTGTTTTTTTATTACTTCTAAGTATTGTGGCAGTTTTTTTTAAATTCTAATTCTGCTTCGCTATCGTATTTTATACCTACTGCTCGCGGCACTTTTAGCTTTGCTTTCATTTGATAGCGCACTGTATCGTGTACTACTTTATATGATGCTTCTATCCCTTCTACTGCTTTTAACCATGTTCGTATTTCCTCATAACTTTTGAATCCCTCCGATTCTTGAAGCTCTTTGTCTAGCTGCTCTCTTACTTGTAAGCTAATTATTGCTGGTCGCCCTGGACTCTTTTTCGTTGTTAATAGACCCTTAATCCCTGACTCTTGATACTCTTTCAACCATCTTTGTACCGTTACCCTTGCCCTTCCTACTACCACCGCTACGTCTTGTATTGTTTTCACCTGTCCTATTTTCAGTAAATACAAAGCTTGAATCCGTTCGAGATTTGATGCTGTTTTTTGTTTTCTCAGCAGTTCATGTAATTCCTCTACTGACTCTGTTATTTCTACTTTGGTGACTCCAGCCATCTTTGCTTGCTCATATTTATTCCTTATCTATCTGTATCATATTTTTCGTTAATTGGTATTACTTGTGCAACAACAGGTAAAATCATTCCTGATGCGAGAAATCCTGTTGTCAATATAGATGCGAATATGTTAGTTTTCCAGTTATTTTATATCGTAATTCCTCCCATCACCTAATGCTCCCTTTTATGACTTTAGTTCCTTAGATTTAAAATTCCCCAAATCCCATGATTTTTAATACTATGATTTTTTGGGAAACAGGGAAAGTTGTTTCTCCTCCAGTTGCTAGATTAATAGAAAAAATACTGATAATTGGATTTATGTTTTGATGTTATTTGGTTATCCCGGAGCAGCTTAATGTTTGCACTGGAGTGGAAGATTTAGCTGCAACTAATTCCACTTTTCCTTGGGCATTTCTTCGCCAGGATGTGGCTTGAATAAGGGTTTCTGGGGATGGGAGAATTTTGGCTTGTGCTGGTTGGGTTTTGCGGTATGTGGAGATATCACGGATATCTGACCAGGGGCGATCAGTCCTCACTTCTTGATTGGGATTTTCTGGTATTCCACCCCTTCCTGTAGCAACAAAACTACTACCTTGCTTGACATCACAACCACTGGCAATTTGTTGAGATGCATCACTGAGATTTGCTGGTAATTCGATTAAACCCGAATTGGGGTCAACACCAACATTATTAATTTCCACATTTCCGTTGAGATTGAATTGGGAACTGGCGGTAATATCATTGGTGAGGTCAGTTCTGGGAGTGAGAGTATCACGGAATTCTAGACCAATAATTCCTTCGGTTGTGATGTTAATATTGCCGCCCTTACCTTTGAATGCATTGGCAATTATATCGCTATTTTCCAATCCCACAAGGATGGGTGCATTGATGTTGATATTACCCCCGTTCCCATTACCTTGGGCTGTTGCAGTGATTTGGCTACTCTCGCGCAATAGTAACAAATTCCCAACTTGTAAGCCGATGCTACCACCATTGCCGGATGCTGTCTTTGCCTCGATCGCACCTCGATCTTTTAATTGAATGGTATTTGCGATTATGTTGATACTCCCACCATCGCCACTACCTTGATTAGCAACACTCAAAGTTCCACGATCTTTCAGTGTTAGGTTCGGTGTCGTGATGCTTATCTTACCTGCATCAGCTGTCAGTGTATTATCTGGTATGCCAAATAGCTTCTGGGATGCTGGGCTTAGGCGCTGGGCAGACGAGCGAATACGACTATGAGTTGACTGACTGCTACCACTAATTAGGACAGATTCTGTCGCATCGATCCTAATGTTTCCTCCATGACCCGCAAAAAACGAGCTTGCGACAATTTCTCCTCCATCTAGCAGTTGTAACCTGGCAGTATCCAGTGTCAAGGTTTTAGCATTACCTATATTGAAAGTGGTTGAGCTAATTCTCGTACTGATCGGTGAGCCATTCCTGCCTTGCACAATGGTATCCAGGTTGTGAATGATAACTTCACCACTAGAACCCTTACCCTTTGAGATGGAAGACAGTCCCCCACCATTGGATACGAGTAAACTATCGCCATTAACGAAGATATTACCGGCGTTGCCAGCATCGACGGTACTGGTGTTAATCAAACTGCCAGCTGTATTGAGGAGCGAGAAGCCAGATATCTCCAGATTTGTGGCATCGATGTGAATATTGCCACTGGTAGATTTTCCATAAGTGATGCTGTTTAATGTCGCTCCCTGCTGAATGCTCAATCGAGGAGTAATGACACTGATGTTAGCTCCATTTCCACTGCTCAGGGTTTCACTCCGCACCCCGCTAAATGTACCAATTAAATCGATTTCTTCCGATGCCTGAAGATGCAGATTGCCCCCAGGGAGATTACCTAAATTTTTTGCTAGTATCAGCGAACTATTCGTAAATTGAATCTTTTTAGCCTGCACTTGAACGGAACCTGCATTGATTCCACTCACATCTATTAGGGATTTTTGAGCAAGTTGAATATTCCCAAAGCTTTGCCCGTTCTCATAACCCAGTGTATATCCCTGAGTAATTGGTATCAAATTAACCAGTCCTGCACTACCTAAGCTACCCAACTGAATTTGCCCTTGTTCGGCAGTTAGGGTTGCTCCATTCAGATTGAGGTTGCCACCCACCAGCGCCAGAGTTTTTCCAGGTTTTACCCGTAGTTCTGTAGGACTCGGAGTGCGAATACTCGGAGATAGAAGACTGGCGATGGTTGATTTATATCCTGTACCTTGAACGGTCATTGGAGCAGGATTACTACCCATTTGTAGCCCAATTGGTACGCTCATTGTCAACAATGGTGTCGTCTTTGGATTGGCAGCACTAAATTCCACACCATCGCTAAACTTAATACTATTCGCCGTCGTCCCCACAAACGAACCGCTAATATCTAACTTGGCATTTTGTCCAAAGATAATCCCATTGGGATTCATTAAAAATAAACTAACAGCATTATTCGGATTATTATTAATAGTTTTAATTAACCCATCAATATTAGAAATATTTCCACCAGTTACTCGACTAAAGATAGTTGTAATATTAGGCGTATTTACTAAATCAAAGATTGCAGAACCATTTGTAGGTACAGAGAAATTACTGAAACTGTGAAATAAATTATTACCTTGTGCAGTACCATTAATAATTGTAAAAATATTGCCATTGGAGTTGACAATGGTCTTAGTTGTTCCATCTGATGTTACTTGTGCAACCACAGGTAAAATCATTCCTGATGCGAGAAATCCTGTTGTCAAGATAGATGCCAATATGTGAGCTTTCCAGTTATTTTCTATCGTCATTCCCCTCATTACGTAATGCTCCCTTCTATGACTGTAGTTCCTTAGATTTAAAATTCCCCAAATCCCATGATTTCTAACACCATGATTTTTTGAGAAATAGGGAAAGGCTAGTAATAAAGATAGAGAAAATACTGATAATTAGATTTATGTTTTGACGTTATTTTGCTATCCCGGAACAGGTTAATGTTTGCACTGGAGTAGAAGATTTAGCTGCAACTAATTCCACTTTTCCCTGGGCATTGATGCGCCAGGATGTGGCTTGGACAAGAGTTTCTGGGGATGGGAGAATTTTGGCTTGTGCTGGTTGGGTTTTGCGGTATGTGGAGATATCACAGGTATCAGACCAGGGGCGTAGGCTATATAGCCCACCGTAGGTATCGCTCCTGACATCTTGATTGGGATTTTCGGGTATTCCACCCCTTCGTGTAGCGACAAAACTCTAAGTACAGGACAAAAAGGTTGAAAAGAGGAGCGGGGTAGGGTTTCATCAGAATAACTACAATCATCAGAAACTCTTCTCAAAAAAAATGTGCGATGTACAGCGTATTGCAGATGCTATCGATTAAGAAGCAATTTCAAGGTTTTGGCTACAGATAAAGGCAAGGTTTTGGTCAATAAATACCTAGACAAGCTCAAAACCAGTGGATGAAGTGGAAGGAATCGACCGAGCGGAAGGAATTTTAAAACCCAATCATGGGGGCGATCGCCATTAATAAAATTTATCTGTGGTGAGGCGAGCGGGCTAATTTCGGGCTAATTTCGGGCTAAGACCAAAATATTAAGCCCCTAGAGTCAGTGTCTAAACGCTTGAGAGTCTTGTGTAGTAAGGATGCCAGGAACGAGACTTGAACTCGTGACACGAGGATTTTCAGTCCTCTGCTCTACCAACTGAGCTATCCCGGCAAAAACATTTATTCGCAACGATTAATAAATTTAGCAAAAATATTTAGAAGTGTCAACCCCTTTGGGAAATAAAATTCAAGCCTTTTTGGTGATGCGCTTTACCCAAAGGAAAATGATCACAAATACGAGGAACTGTACCAGGACGATGCTGGGTCCAGAGGCAATATTAAAGAACCCGGAAAGGAGGATTCCTCCGATGCTGGTTCCACAACCAATTAAGACGGATGTGAGTAGAAATTTACTGAATTGCTGACTAATTAACTTTCCTGTGGAAGCGGGAATTACGAGGAAAGCGTTGACTAGGAGAGCGCCAACGGCTTTAATTGCCACAGCAACGGCTAAGGACAAGAGGATGATGAATGCATAGCGGTAGAGATGCACCGATACGCCTTGTACCTGTGCTACCGCAGGGTTGAGGGTTAATAGTATTTGTTGGCGCAGGGTAGTAAGTAAAAATACGGCGCTGGTGACTAGGACGATGAGAGTTAGGAATAAGTCTGTTTGGTCGATCGCCAGAATATCGCCAAATAAAACTCCCATCAAATTGCCACGATACCCCTTGATGAAACTGCTAAGGATGACTCCGAAAGCTAGAGATGCAGAGAGAATTATACTCAGGACGCTATCACTACCAAGGTCGGTTTTATCAATGAAGTACAGCACAACTACGCCGAAAATTAGGGTGAAAGGTACTAGCATTCCGGTGGGATTGAACTGTAGAAGTACTCCTAGAGCAACACCTACTAACGCTGCATGACCAACGGCATGACTAAAGAAGGATAATTGGCGTAGGGTGACAAAACAACCTAGTAAACCCCCTAACATTCCCATGAGTACAGCACCAGCGATCGCCCTTTGCATGAAAGGAAATTTCAGCAAATTTACGAAGTCATTGGTTGTTGATAGCAAAATTGTGTAAGAATCATTAAGGACAATCATGTGTAAATAGTGACACCTTATTTTTTGACAGTGTAATTGTGGGTTTTCATTGGGTCATAGCTGCAAATCTAATGTAATTTTGGGGATTCTGAGCATATGTCAGCCACAAATAGTGTTGCCTATACAATGACCAACTCTCTGCTACAACCAGATATTCTTCCATATCATGGAAGATTAGCAAATAATGAGAGTATGGTGGAGCAAATCAGTATCAAAGCGGCTTTGAGTAGCAATAAAGCTCAGAAAATGGCTGAGTTCTTTAGCTTTCTCGGAGATGCAAATCGCCTACGAATTCTTTCTTTGCTTGCGGAAAAAGAATTATGTGTTGGTGATTTAGCTGCTGCTTTGGAAATGAGTGAATCGGCAGTTTCTCACCAATTGAGAAATCTCAGGGTGATGCGTTTAGTGGGTTATCGGAAACAGGGACGACGGGTATTTTATCGTTTGCATGACAGTCATGTTTTATATATTTACCAAGCAGTTGCTGAACATCTTGACGAAAAGGATGAGTAAATGGGGTTTGCGGTAGAGTTCTATCTCAATGTTTGTGTTGATAGCGACTAAAACCAGGACCATAGGTAGCAAGTAGATTTTGGGCAGATAGTGCAATTTCGGGAACTCCACTACAGACGATACTGCGGTTCAAACATAGGACGCGATCGCAATGGTGGCTGACCATATCAATATCATGGGATACTTGCAGCACAGTCCAACCTTCGGCTTGTTTGAGTTCATTTAACAAAGCATAAAAATCTGCTGTACCTTGTGCATCTACCCCCGCAAACGCTTCATCTAAAACTAAGAGTTTTCTTGTCATCACTAGGCAGTAAGCTAATAAAACTCGCTTCATTTGACCACCACTTAAAGAACCAATTGCTTGGTTGCGTAAATGATAGGTATCTGTACGATGTAAAGCTTGGGTAATTGATACTGCTTTATCTTTTCTTTGTTCTCCCACCCACCCTAATCCGACTAATTCACCCACAGAGAGGGGAAAAGTACGGTCAAAAATAAAATTTTGAGGAATATACCCTAGTTGGTGACGTAAGTTTCCTAAACGAGAAACTGGACGACCAAATATTTCGACAGAACCACTACTGCGGGGAATTAAATCTAAGATTGCCTGCACTAAAGTACTTTTACCAGCACCGTTAGGTCCCACTATTGCTGTATTTGTTTGTGCTAATAAAGTAAATGTAATATCATCTAAAGCTAAATAGTTTCCTTGATATACAGATAGCCCTTCTACTTTCACAATCGGATATGCGTCATTCATTATTGATTTTTTCTTGCTAAATATGGAATAGCTTTACTCCTTTGATAACGAGGAAGTAGGACTATTGAAAGTTTACGAAAAGGTAATTTGAGCTATTTTTTCAAAATACCAATATTGATGAGGATTATCAAATCATCCCTGGGATAATCTCAGAACATTTGATTGATTGTTAACCATTTTTTGATGATTGATTCTCCATAATATGGTGGTAGGTTATTATCCCATAAAATTCCCTGTAAATACCTGAATTTATATAATTTTTGAGCGTATTTCTCCGTGAGAAAATATTTTGAATCATCATGATACAGGTAAGTTCATGATAGCTATTTTAACAACTGCAACTCTCGTATTTTTCACAAAACGGTAGGGGCGGGTTCATGAGATATTTGTGAATGATTGAAGCATATCTGAAAACTCGCCCTTACACCCTCTGGACTGAGGTTTCATAAACAGACGTGAGAAATCTGGGAACCATATCATGAAAGTTGTAAAGCGTCATTTACAAGCATTAGATAAAGTTTGTAAATTGTTCTTCATTCCCTGGAAATAATAGTCAGGGTTTTCTTCTCCTTTTTCTAAGGGGTCTAATATCTGCATATCTAGTTTTAAATCTGTGGAAAGGCTTTTGAGTAATTTATTATCTACTCCTGGTTCGCTAAATAGGGCTTTCACTTGGTATTTTTTGACTACTTTTACCGTATTTTGAATATCTTTTGGTGTGAGTTGGTCTTCTGGTAGTTCTACCACGGCAACTTGCTTAATGCTGTAGCGTTTTGCTAAATAAGGATAGGCATCATGGAAGGTAATAAAAGTACAATTAGGTGTTTTTTGTAATGTCTGTTGAAACTCACTATCCAAATTAGTTAATTTTTCGATGTATGCTTTTGCATTTGCTTCGTAGGTTGATTTATTTGTTGGATCCGCAACGATTAAACCATCCCGAATGTTTGTGACTTGTTGTTTCACTAGTACCGGATCTAACCAGACGTGGGGATTACCTTCTGCATGATCATGATCATGGTCTTTTTTTTCTGTTGCGGTTTTTTCTACGGGGGAAATTTCATCTAGGGGTTTAATCCCTTTACTCGCATCTATTTCCGTTAATTTACTATTCTGGGCATTTTTCACTGTATCTTTGAGAAATTCCTCTAAACCTAAACCATTTTTTACCAAAACATTTGCTGTGGCGATCGCCTTCACATTTTCTGGTGTCGCTTGATACTCGTGTATTTCCGTGCCCGGTGGAACTAAAATTTCGACATTGGCAACATCTCCGGTGACTGCTTTAGTAAACCAGTACATCGGTAGAAAGGTTGTCACCACTTTGATTTTATTACCCTGGGGTGAGGGAGTAGAGACTACTTCCTGAGACGATGGTGTTTTTTCCGTGGTATTAGCCTGATTTTTGTTCGATTCACTACAACTAGTTACGAGAGTCATTAAAGTAATGAAAGTGAGAATGAGAGTATTTCCATACCTATTAATACTTTTACCTTTTATACGACACATTGTCATAGTTATTTCTCCTGGATTTTTCAGATAAATTGATTACCACAATTGATGGAAACCGTTATTCCTATCTTTTTAAAACTATGGTAATAATATTCATTATCACTGTATAGTGGTGCATAGGTGACTTTAACTAACAAAAGATTTTCTTAAGAATATTCTGAATATATCTAGAGTAAAAAGTTACAAGACATTGACACAATGACATTTTCGATACAATTCTTGAGAATTATAGGAACTAACTGCTAAATTACTTGAGAATAGTTTTTAACAATCTTGTGTCAGCCAAAATTTGAGTGTGAGGTGGATGAAATGCACAAACAATGGCAATCTTTATTTAGTCAACCCAAGATTTTGGGGGCAATATTTGTAGCCGCTTCTACTCCTTGGTTGTCAGCAAAACCAGCGATCGCCGAAGGTGCGACTTACCAAAGTATTGCCCAAACTCAAGCCGATGGGAACAAAAATCAGATAATTGCCCAAGTCACATCCGTATCACAACTTTCCGACGTGCAGCCCACGGATTGGGCATTTCAAGCTTTACAATCCTTGGTAGAACGGTATGGATGTATTGCGGGATACCCCAACGGCACTTATCGTGGTCAAAGGGCAATGACGCGCTATGAGTTTGCCGCAGGTTTAAATGCTTGCTTGAACCGCGTGAATGAGCTAATTGCCACAGCAACTGCGGATTTGGTGAAAAGAGAAGACTTAGATGCTTTGCGTCGTTTACAGGAAGAATTCGCCGCCGAATTGGCAACTTTGCGGGGTCGGGTAGATGCTTTAGAAGCGCGTACCGCAGAGTTAGAAGCAAACCAATTTTCCACAACCACGAAATTAGAAGGTGAGTTAGTGGCAGTGGTTGCCGATGCTTTCGGAAATAATGATCAGAATAATACCAATTTTGGAGCCAGAGCCAGGGTTAATTTTGTCACCAGCTTTACAGGTGAAGATACCCTGTATACTCGGATTCAAGCGAATAATTTGTTATCTCCAGATATTGGCACACCGGAAGGTAGTTTATTTTTTGCTGGGGATGAGGGGACAACCGATGCTTTTATTGATGCTTTGTGGTACAAGTTTCCCCTAGGTAAAAGTACAGAAGTGATTGCGATCGCCAATGCAGGTGCAGCAGATGATGTCACTAACACAGTTAATATTTTTGATGGTGACGGTGCAACAGGTGCTTTATCCACCTTTGGAACTCGCAACCCCATATATTATCAAATGGATGGCGCAGGTTTAGGGGTGACACAGAACTTTGGGAAAACTTTTGCTCTGAGTTTGGCATATTTAGCTAGTGAAGCAAATAACCCCCAACAGAAAAGTGGTTTATTTGACGGTCCCTACGGTGCATTGGCACAATTAACATTTACCCCTAGCGATCGCCTCACCATCGGTTTGACCTATATCAATGCATATAATCAGGAATTAGGAGCAGGTAGCAACCGCGCAAACCCTATTAGCTTCTTTAATTCTAACTTTGACTTTGACTTGAACGGGGAACCCGATGAGTTGAACGTTCCCTTTTCGAGTAATTCCTACGGATTGCAAGCATCCTTCCAAGTCAGTGAGAAATTTGTCCTCGGCGGCTGGGTTGGTTATACTAATGCTCGAAATACTTCCAGTAAGGGTGGTTTAGTAGACCGGGGAACTCTAGATATTTGGAATTGGGCGGTAACTTTGGGATTCCCAGATTTGGGTAAAAAAGGTAACTTAGCTGGGATTATCTTCGGTATGGAACCTAAAGTCACAGGTTCTACCATTAATGAAATCAGTAAAGACAGAGATACTTCCTACCATATCGAGGCTTTCTACCAGTACAAAGTCTCTGATAATATCAGCATTACTCCTGGAGTGATTTGGCTCACCGCACCAGATCATAACGATACTAATGATAGTGTGGTTATCGGTGCGTTACGTACAACTTTCACTTTTTAAAGATAAATAAATCTGGTTAATCATAATACCAATCCATGAATCATATCATGTTCGCTTGATTACTTATAATTTACCCCACCCGCCTATCGGCACCCTCCCCTTGGCAAGAGGGTACTCTGCGAGAAGCCGCTCCGCGTCTATGGGAAAGGGTCTTTTTATTAACAGTATTTATCCGAACATGATATCAAATAGGACTCTAGGATTACTCAATTGAGAAAAGTGCTAGTAGGAAGTCTCTCCCTAGCACTTTTTGGTAGATGCATGATTTTACCTATCTAAAAATTATCCAACCAACCGATTGCGATGTTCTGCTTTTCTAAGCATTTTTTGCCTTGCGTTTTTTCAACACAGAACCAGCAGTCACTGCACCAAATGCAGTCAAACCAACAATACTTGTAGGTTCAGGAACTTTAGCTAAATCTCCAACAGTATTACGAGTCCGGAAAATGGTATAGCTGGTATTTCCAGAGGTTCCTCTTTTTTGCTTATCAGCAGTCGTCACGTTCAAGAATTAGGCATTTTTGTCAATTCCTGCAATTGTTCCCCATGGTGTGATTCCGTTCAATCCTCGGTTAATTGCTGTCACCCAGTTACCACCTTGAATTTCTTGAGCTAGTTCTCCATTCTTAGGAAGATTTCCCTCAAAGCGATCGCCACTAGCTAAAAAACCTTTATCTCGTTCCGCAACTGGTACAGTATTTGCACGGGCAAAGGGGTTAGCATTTTTACTAATCATATATTCCCAATCTGTTGCCTGACTGAGTAGAGTTTTACCATTGGAGAAGCTAAATTGACCTAACCAAGCTTCATCAACACTCTGATCATCCCAGACAACTAAATACAGGTAATTGGATGTATCTACATTAAAGTTCCAAGTTTCTGGACGTGACCAGTTGAAAGCTCCCTCGCTACCCTTCGCTCCCAGTTCATTACGTCCGACAAAATTCAGAGAGTTACCGCTCTTATCCCCATAAAATAAACCGTAGTGGTTATCTGCGGTGACAGTTGCAGTTCCTGAGAGAGTTGCTGCCATTGCTGCACCAGAATTGGCGATCGCCATCCCACAACTCAGAATTGCACCCGCAACCAAGCTTTTAAATAGTTTAGACATAATCTTCTCTTCCGTTTGTTAAATTTGGTTTGGTTATTCATAGACTTACATAGGGATTGAGTTTCGTGTAGGCTTTGCGACCATATTTTATCCAATCAGAGAATTTTCGCCATGAGCTTGAAGACAAAATAAACTCAGTGGTGAAAATAGTCTCAGAAAAGCACTTTTCCTCTTCAAAAATACGTATTTATCGTGCTTTTTTTGTTCTTATAGTAACTTTTGATACTAGTACTTTCTCAATAAAATAAGTAATATGTTGTTATTTTGTGCTATAATATACTCTATTTGGGCAGTGCTTACGTAAAAAACGATATATCAAGCAAGTATCCTGATATTGCACTTCAGTAATAATATTTAGATAAAAAAGTATAGATTAACGAAGGCGATAATGTTTATTGAGACATATCTGTTGAAGTGCTTTTTGTGGAGCGATCGCTTGACTTGATTTCCAAATAAACCCTGAGATATACTTTTTCGAGTCAGTTTTTACACAACTACGGATGATATACATTTAATCATGAAAATGCGCGAATTATTCTCTGGATATTATTCCCCAACTGAAAATGAATTGAAATATATCTGGAAAGAATGCATTTTTGCTTTTGATGCTAATATACTTTTGAATATTTATCGCTATACCCCTAAAGCAAGAGAAAGATTTCTTGACATTTTAAGGAATCTCAGAGAAAGAATCTGGATTCCGTATCAAGTTGCTTTTGAGTATCAGAAGGAGCGCAATAATGTAATCAGTCAACGATTGAAGGGACATGAAAAATTATTATCAGAGAAATCTGATTGTTTTTCAAAACTTAAAAAAATATTAGATAATCAACACACTTTTTTAGATGATGAAGCTAAAAACGAAATTAAAATCGTTTTAGAACAAGCAGAACGAAAAATAAAGAATGTTATTGATGATGATAAGTTAAAAAATAGCTCAGTAAACTTTGATAAAATTCGTGATTGCTTAGATGAAATACTAGGAGATAATGTTGGTGAAAAGTATAGCTTAGATGACTTACAAAAAAAGTATAAAAAGGCTCAGGAAAGATTCGATAAAAAAATTCCTCCTGGTTATGAGGATAATAAAAAGCAAGAACCAGAAAAATATGGAGATTTTATCATTTGGCAGCAATTAATTGATTACGCTAACTCGCAGAAAAAACCTTTAATTTTCGTGACAGATGACAAAAAAGGAGATTGGTGGTCAATATTAGATGGTGAGATAAAAGGTGTACGCCCAGAATTAGTTCAAGAAATTAAAAATGAAACAGGTGTAGCTTTCTATATGTATACTAATTATAAATTTATGGAGTATGCTGAACGATTTTTAGATCTCCCACATGAACAAGAGGTTATTGATGAAGCAAGAAATATTAATTTAGAAGAAGAAGCTCAAGAAAAAATAGAAATAGCAAAAAATATAGAATACATCTCTGATGTGAAACAATTGGAACAAATAAGTGCTTTGACTGATAAAATTCTATTGCGAAACATTGACTTAGATGCCTTAAAAAAATATCTTAGACAAGATTTGACGACAAGAAATATTAATTTAGATACCTTAAACAAAGATATTAGACAAGACTTGATTAGAAGAAAAATTGAACTAGATATCATTAACAAAGCTATAGGTTTAGTCTGAATACACTTTTATATAGCAGTTTATTCTATTTATTAAAAAATCAATCACCTTTTGAGTGGCAATCAACTCTTCTTGATGCCTAACAGGATGTTATGGAAATATTTTCACTAATTCAAGGTAAGCTTTATTGTTACGTGTACCGAGAGTCATTTTTTCATATCTCCTTGTCTTAATCTGCGTGAATTACAAGATGTGAAGTGAACAAATGAAGCGCGATCGCCCTCCCCATCCTCTCCAGCAGCTGACTATAAACACACGATAAAATCAGGTTTAGTTACAGTCCCAGGGAAATTATCTGATGATTTAGCACCAGGCACTTTCAATAGTATTTTGAAGCAAGCTCAATTGAAAGCAGAGACAAAAGATAGCGAGGAAAAATCCCAAACTGAAGAGCAACAACAAGAGGAAGAAAATTGATGCGTTACGCAATTGTGATTGAAAAAGCAGCAAACAACTATTCAGCTTATGTGCCAGATTTACCTGGATGTGTGGCTACTGGTATGACTGTTCGAGAAGTCAGCCAACAAATAAAAGAAGCTATTGAATTCCATATAGAAGGGTTGCGAGAAGAGGGTTTAATCGTTCCCGAACCAACTACTTTATGTGAGTATGTGGAAGCTTCGTAAGATTTTGCATTTTCTTGGGTTGTATATTGGGAGCAATACCCATAGGATTTAGTACTGCGATCGCCTCAAAATATTTATCCTATACCTACTCGTATTCTTCTTCCCTACCCGTCAATGGTGCTTGCGAACTGTGACGAACATGAAGCACAAAAACAGTCTCTTCCCGAACTTCAAACAAAATTCGATACTTATTTCTTGACTTCCCGTAAATAAGCTGACGAATCTCCTCTGTAAATGTATCGTTTTCAACAGCTAAACCACAACGCAGAGGCTTTTCCTGCAAAGTTGCAATTGTATCCATTAATCCTCGAAACCACTTATCAGCAAATTCTGCATTTTGTTCTCTTAACCAAGAATAAGCCCCATCGATTTCAGTTTTCGCTGTCTGAGTCAATCTAACTTGAAATGCCATATTTTTGCTGCATTTCCTGCTCGAATTCACTCAAAGATGTAGTTCTACCAGCTTCTACATCTTCCAATCCCTTCTTAATCCCCGCTATTGCTTCTAATCTTTCCAACGCATCCAGCAATTTTTGGTAAGATTCGGCATCCTGAACGACGAGTTCGGCTTTTCCGTTGACTGTCAGTACGACAGGTTCTCCTGTCTGCTTCATTTGTTCGATAAATTCCACAGTGTTGCGCTTGAAGCTGGAAAGGGAATGGATGTCTCGACTGATGTTTAGCATAATCGATAGTGCATCAAATTAGCATCAAATTTAATGCTAGCAGATTTGCTTGGTTTTTGGCGATTGGATTGGGCTTGAAGAGGAGATTGTTTGCGATCGCGTTTGTTGAAAGCTATCTGTTGTAGTGCTTTTGATGGGGCGATCGCTTCAAAATATCTATCCTATACCTCAATACGGTTCAGTTAAGGCTAGAAAGCTGATTAGTGATGTGAAATTTCGGAGCTTCTACTCGTTGCCCAGTCCCTCTGTGTTGCGGTTTTTTAGAACGAAACTTTTGGATTTCCTGGAACGCCAAAATCGCTACCCAGAGTATTTAAATCTAGCCTTTGCCGAAGGAATGACGCAGCAATATCTCACCAAACTAGCAGCTTTAGGAAGAATTGACGAAGCCATGTCTGCGGCAAAAACCCAGATGGATAACGCCGAAACTGCCTTTGCTCTAGCTATGGTATTGCGGGACGATGGATACTTGTCAGAAGCACTGGGAATTGCAAGATCGGGATTGCATTTACCTGGAAATTGCACCTACGAATTCGCCACCTGGACGAGTGATTTTGCCCAAGGGATGGGAGATACATCGACTGCGCTAAATGCTAGTATAGTTGCCTTTGAAGCCAAACCATCGTTTCGAGATTATCAAAAAGTCGAACACTTAGCGGCAGAAGCATGGTTACAAATTAAACCAGACTTATTGGAGATTCTGCGGGAGTCGGACAACTGGTATGCAAAGAGTGCCAAAGTTGATATTTTTCTCCATGAAGGGCTAATTGATGAGGCGATCGCAACTGTTCGCAGCGATAGTTATTATGCCTCGGAGTCATTGGAGCGAGTCATGGATGCAGCCATCCCCCACAGTCCTGACTGGGTAATTGTCAAAGCACGACAAATTGCCGAAGAAATTATGAATCAAGGAAAAGCCGATCGCTATGATAATGCGGTTCGATGGTTGAAAAAAGTTAAAGCTGCTTACGTACAATTGGGTAAACAATCCCAATGGTCTGTCTATCGTGCAGAATTGGAAAACATCCACGGACGAAAGCGTAAACTGATGGAATTATTCAAAGGGCTAAATAAAGTATAGGGTGGGCTTTTATTAATTCCTTTGAAGGTTGAGAAAAACATCCAGCAAAATTACCCCATAGCTCCCGGATTTTGTTTATACTGACTTACTTGTGATTGGAAAAGCTCAAGTTGTAGTTGTAAGCTCTGCCTGACTCATCCCTACTTTCTCACGAGCACCGCGCAAATCAATATTTACAAAAATCTTTAACTTGGTAGCGATTCTAAAGGCTTGAAAGCGATCGCATGAGCATCCCCAATCCCCAATGTCTTCAAAATCAATTTGGTAATATGTTCAGGATAATCAGGCTGTGTATGTCCTTCAAGAATACTACGCATAGCCATCAGTCCCGTTCCCAGAATTAAATCGATGGCAGCTTTTTCGTTCTCAATTTGAAAGCGGTTTAAGCGGATACCAGCCTGCAAATCCGTCATTACACCCCTTTCGATTGTTTCACTTAACGGGGCAGCCACCAATCCAATTCGGACAATCACCCACCCCCAAGTCCTATCGCGTATCGACTGATGTAAAAATTGACGAATTGCGATCGCCATCCTTTCGGCTGGGTCATCAATGGTAACAGATTGTGCCCAAATTTTTTGATTCATGTCATCGCTCAACGATGCGGCAACAGCCTTGAGTACATCCTCCCTTGTTTGGAAATAATTATAGAAAGTACCCCTCGCCACTGCCGCTTCCGCAATAATTTCATCAATAGTAACTGCATCCATCTCTTTGCGTGCAAATACCCGATAAGCTGCCTCAATCAGTTTTCTTCGCGTCCGCTCCCGCTTTTCCAAACCAATTGATGCTCGACGTGATGGTTCCATATTTCAGAGATGAAGATAGCTATGAAGTCAATTATAACTTTCAATTGACACTATTATCAAAATGACGCTAGCATCAAACTGACATTATTGTCATTTTAAGTAAAAATAACACCCAAAAGGAGCCTCACCTGTGCGTATCGCAATAATTGCTATGGGAAGTTTGGGGGATGTTCAACCTTATATTGCTTTGGGAAAAGGTTTGAAGGAAGCTGGTTATTGGGTGCGACTCGTAACCCATGAAAACTTTGCAGAACTGGTGAATTCCCACGGATTAGAATTCTGCCCTGTTCGCGGTGATATACAATCGATTGCAGAAAGCAAGGAAATGCGGGAGCTTTTGGAGAAAGGAAATTTCCTGGCGATTACTTCGTACACAGCAAAACAAGCCCAACAGGCAGCAATTGATTGGGCTAATGACGGTATAGTTGCCTGTGAGGGAATGGATTTGTTGATTGTGGGAGTTGGGGGACTGTACTTGGGACTTGCCCTCGCAGAGAAGTTGCACCTGCCATTGCTACAAGCCTACGTTTTTCCTTTTACACCCACAAAAGCCTTTCCGAGTGTGCTTTTTCCCCAATCTCTATCCCAGTTTGGAGGTTGGTTTAATTATTTATCCCACCATTTGACCAGACAAATAATGTGGCAGGGATTTCGGACAGGCGATCGCTTGATGCGACAGCAAGTGCTGGGTTTAAAAGCTGCCTCATTTTGGGGAGCATACAAGAGTGAAATTCTACAGCAATACCCAATTATCTATGGTTTCAGCCCGTCGGTAATCCCTAAACCATCAGATTGGCGTAATACCCATGTGACTGGCTATTGGTTTTTGGATTCAGCACCAGATTGGCAACCACCCTCAGCTTTGATGGAGTTTCTGGAAAGTGGCTCACCTCCTATTTATATTGGGTTTGGCAGTATGAGTAGTAAAAACCCGCAAGAGACAACCGCACTTGTTCTGGAAGCGCTGGAGCAAACTCAACAACGTGCTATTCTGCTCTCTGGTTGGGGCGGTTTGGGTACAAAAAATTTACCCAATACGGTTTTTCCGATAGATTCAATACCTCACTCCTGGCTATTCCCCCGCGTTGCAGCTGTTGTGCATCATGGTGGTGCGGGGACAACATCTGCTGGTCTTCGGGCTGGAATTCCGACAATTATTATTCCTTACTTTGGAGACCAAGGTTTTTGGGGAGAGCGTGTAACTCAATTAGGGGTTGGAGTCAAACCGATTCCACGCAAACAACTGACAGCACGAAAACTTGCAGAAGCGATTCAACAGGTTTTGACAGATGCAGATATGTGTCAACGTGCAGCGAATCTGGGAGCGAGAATTCAAGCTGAAGAGGGAATTATAGGTGTAGTTGCTGTCATTGAGGAAATCAGAAAAAACGTGACATATGGCTAAAACTAAGTTATATTTCTGGGGCTAATTTGATAGTTCCATAAAGCTGTTCTAACTCAGCAATATCTAAATGTTTGGCTATGACGATAACCAGTAGGAGCTAGTTCTTTGAGTTCGGGAATTAGACTGCCATGCTCATCAAATAATTCTTCTGGCTTGTAACTTGTCATCCATTGTTCGAGAATCTTCAGATGTCCAGGATTAGTAGCTACATCCGTGATTGGTACTTGGTGCGATCGCCAAAATCCCTCTAATTTATGACCGTCTATTTCTGCCGGCGCAGTCCAGCCTTTGGGGGTGCGAAGGACAATCATCGGTCAACGAGGACGTTTTCCAACACCCGAAGTCCTAGCTTCGGTTTGAATTTTCTTGATTTCCAGAATCACAGTTTCTAGGGTTGCTGTCATCAATTGATGCACTTGCGCTGGATCATGCCCTTCCACAAAGTAAGGTGTATAGCCATACCCCTTGAATAAGTCCTCTAGTTCCTCGTGACTAATGCGAGCTAGGATGGTTGGGTTAGCAATCTTGTAACCATTCAAATGCAAGATTGGTAAAACAGCACCATCCCGAATGGGGTTGATGAATTTATTGGAATGCCAAGCCGTTGCCAGAGGTCCAGTTTCTGCACCTGGTATTTTAAAGGCTTTGATATTGCGGATTGTTCTCTTAGGAGTTCTTAAATCCGAAACTAAACAAATTATGAAATTAGCTTTAGAATGTAATGGGTAATAGCTGTTATCAGACAGGAAATTGCATGAGATAAGATTCTTAGGTGAAAGTATTTATGCTGTGCTAAATAAATTGACGGCTATGGAAGCAGATAATAGAGAGCATATCCCAATTATTCTGACTTCAACATCTGCCACAAGTACTATCCAGCAAATTTTTAAGATAGAGTTTGCCGGATATTTACTCAAACCAATTGACATTAATAAATTAGTGGTCATGATAGAGAAACTAGTACTAATTACAAAAGTTAATATAATAGGAAAAAATAACTATGGACTAATCCAAAAAAGCAGAACACTTATGTCTCACCAAAAAAGCTAAATTCTAGCGATCGCTTTTACTAGCAATGCTGAATGCGCTTGCGTCTGTATATCCAACAGTCTTTGGTGAAGCAGTTAGTAAAAGAAACAGCCAAAACGCTTAAATCTTCTCTAAAAACATCATGGAAACAGTAGGAAATAACTCACTAGATATAAGCCAGATTAGCCCTAAAGTAAAAGAGCTAATTAAGCAATATGCTGCTGTAAATAACTGTACACAGGCTGAAATGCTGGAATATATTGTTTTGAACTGGAACACCCAACAAAGTGAGAGCGAACGACCATCAGGAGACGAAGATGAATAGTTTTTTTCTACAAGCTCTTGGCGTAAATCAAATAGGAATGCTCTGTACACTTGACCACTAAAATTTTACGTGGTTGTAAAAAACTCGTTTGACATTCTCCGCAGCAGTCACGTAGAACACCACGATCGCCCCCAGAACTAGCACGAAACTCAACGGCAATGGTTGAAATCCGAATAGCCTTGCCAACGGTGTCCAAGGAATGATTATTGTCACTCCGATAGTCGCTAGCGTTGCCATCAACAAGTATTTTCCTGGCTTACTATTAAAAATGGATTGGCGGGTACGAACGACTAGCACAACCAGCGATGCAGAAATAACAGACTCCAAAAACCAGCCTGTTCTAAATTGTTCTGGTTGATCGTGTAGCAGCAACAGCAGCGCCCCAAAGGTGAGATAATCAAATATTGAACTCAGCAAACCAAACACAATCATAAAGTTGCGGATAAACTTGATATCCATCCGACGAGGTTTGTTGACTAACTCCCTGTCTACCCGATCTGTGGCGATCGTTAATTCTGGGAAATCGGTGAGGAGGTTCGTCAGCAAAATCTGACTGGGTAAGAGTGGCAAAAAGGGCAGAAACTTGCACTAATGCCAATAATTTTTCGACAGCATTCGAGGCTCCTCGCTCTTGCCAAAATCCTAATAGCCCACTGATGAAGACGATCGCCAAAATGATTATGGCATCTGCCGCATCTTTCAGAAAAATCGATAGCACCGCCGCAAAAATCAGAATCAAGATAATCGGACTCTTGAACTGATTAAGCAACAACATCCAGGCGCTCGATTTGTGTTTTTGTTTGAGGCTGTTTGCGCCGTACTCACTCAGGCGTTGTTTGGCATCTTGACGGCTTAACCCTGCGGTTGTAGAGTGCATCTGCTGAAGCACCTGATCGCTGGATAAGCTCCAAAACGTGGAGAGTTGGGGAAGGTAAATCAAAGATTTTCTGGGGTAGGTTTTCTTAATTTGGATTGAATAGCTCGTTGGGGTCGATTGAGAAACTTTAACTGTTCAAACCAAAGTAGAGCGATCGCCCCACCGCCTAAACAAATTGCTAGGTCGATTGGGTGTAAGAAGGAGAAGCTAAACAATTAACGCAAAAATGGGACATACAACACAAAGGCGAGAAAAACCAGTCCCCCACCAATCACCCACCAAAGGGCATTATTGGGAGATTTCAGTATTTTGAGACTGAGGCGAGATGAAGAACTTTCGCTCAAAATTAGTCCTAAATTTGCCAAAATCAACGTCGTAAAAGTTAAAGCACGGGCATCAAGTTCGCCTTGTCTGCGATATAACGCAACCATAATTCTGCTTTTTCCTCATAAAACATCAAAAACAGTATTCCGGTTCTTAGCGACTGCTGACTCCATCAGTGGTTCGTCCACTTATTTCACTCTCGTGGATGCGGTAGATGGCGATCGCTTCTGAACGTCCCTCAGAATCAATCCAAGTTCGATTGATGGCAGGTGACAGCGTTGTATTGCGCTCTTTAATCAAGTTCATTGCGCGATCGATTTCTGGTTGTTCGGTGAGACGTGAGGCTCGACCATTCACAATCACGCTGCGCCAATGCAGAGACCCGTTAATTTCTTCAACCTGTAGGCAGATTTCTGGATTCGCGTCTATATCATGAGTCTTCATCCCAACTGTTGTAAACAGATAGATATCCGAATTTTCGAGATAATAGTACATTGGCATCACGTAGGGTTTGCCTTCATGTATGCAGCCGAGATGACCGTATCCTATTTTGTTTAGGAGTTCGTGTATTTCTTTGGAACTCATTTCATCAATATCTAACATGACTATTCCTCCCCATTTACTGTGTTTAATATGTTTAAATTTAATTTTTGCTATAGACAACAAACAATAGGACTTTTGTTTATTTTATCTCTTTGCAACAGGTTGATTTTATTGTGCCAATTTAATTGCCTTCTGTTGATTAATTCCCAAGCTATACACAATTACTGATTATTACCCTAAATTCCAACTAAAGCATAAAGCATCAAATTTTTCTTGTATCTTTATAGGTAGATAAATAAAACATTATCTATTCCTTTTAGATGTTTTATTTATGCACAGACTATACATAGACAAAATATTTAATCAAACCTAATATTTAGCTATAAAACTTTATATTGATTTTTAACAAAATCTCTCTCGGGATGTATTTGTGCGGGGTTCAGGCTGGTTTATAACTTGGCATATCATCGGTGCTTTGCTGCTTTTAGGGATGGTGGAGGCAGAGCGATCGCTGAATATTAAGTCTAGCCCAAATCCCTGTTTTTACGTTAGTTTTGGTCATTATTGCGACTCAAACTTCATTTCCCTTTGGATTATATTTATTTTCAGTAATAATTGTCATTTCCAGCTTTACAACTCTGTATAAATACACAAATAAATTATTTTTCTCTGTATTAAGTCATGCCTGGTTTAAAAGCAGGATTTAATTTTTATGCATAAAACATGAATTGTCAAAATTCAAGCGATATATATTTGACATTGTGCTACTAATATTTACTGAATTAAACCTGCAATGATATTAATGCTCATCGCCACAATTGCGGTATTGAAGAAAAAAGAAAGAACGCTATGGAATAAAGATAAACGCCTCAGAGATCGCGAGGTAATTTGTACATCTGAAACTTGACTAGTCATCCCAATAACGAAAGAGAAATATAAAAAATCCCAGTAATCTGGCTCAATATCTTCAGGAAAATCTAGTCCTCCACCATGACAATCACTCTCAGTTTTGTGGTCCTGATAATATTCATGAGCATAGTGCATCGCAAATATAGTATGGACGAGTAACCACGACCCAATAATTGTGAGCACTGCTAGAATTATATGGGGAATTACTACACTTATATCTTTCTCTTTAGTTTCTCTTAAAATAAAGGCGATCGCTAATATGCTAGCGCAGGCAGCAGCAGTAATTAAGCTCAATATTACCAAGCGTCCCTCGTCTTGACTTTGAGCATTACGGCGCATTATTTTTGGTCTTGCTCGCGTCATTAGCGCCCAAGTTGAAGCTAGAAAACATATTACCCCAGCATTCCATATACAGAGAATTCGAGTAGATAAGCTCAATGAATATGGAACCAGAACCGATACTATTAAGGCAACTATGATAGATAAAATTAGGCGAGAGCGAACTCTCCATTGGCGAGGAAGTTTACCTTTGGCAAAAGTTTGTGTAGGTTTTTGAGGTAAGTTCATGGTTGATAGGATTTATTGATACTTACCTACTTATTGAATTTTCCACGCCATCAGACTAATAAGGACAACAAAACCTAATGCTCTACGAAAGTAATTAACGCCTTGAAATAATTCTTCCCAAGCCCAAGTAAATAAGGAGCCAAAGGCTAGTATGTCCAATCCTATATTAATTCTACCTGTTGTAAAAATTATCTTTAATAAACTAGCTCCAATCCAGACAATGAGTGGTAAATTGGGCATCTGAGCTAGCACAATTTTGCCTTCTCTATCCCGGAACACTTGATTAAAAAACGTATTCTCCATTATTTTAGTCTTACTACTTATTAATAGGTCTAATTAAATACATTTAACCCTTTAACTTCAATTGTTGAGTAAGGCTTGATTAATATGGCGATCGCTCTGCCACTCATAACATGGTCTATTACTAACTTACCTTTTAAAATTGGCGAAGGTATTGTTCTTGAGGAAGATTTTCTATGAGAGCAAGGTTTTATTTAATTTGCAATACTTCGGAAATTATTGGTCTAAATCTCGTCGTACTAAGGCTTGAATCTCAGTTCGCAGGGCGGTAATTTCTGCTTGCAAGGCTTGAAGTGATTTTGCACTCGCTAGTTCTGCTTGATTATTCTCAGTATCTTGACCCACAAATAATGTTGCCAGGGTTGCAGTCACATAACCACTTGTAGCAAACGCATACAGTGCCAGGAAAAAACATAGTACTCGACCTTCTGCTGTTTTCGGAAAGTAATCAGAACCGATGGTGGTCATTACTATTGCCGTCCACCACAGCGCAGTACCATAGTTGATGATAGTGCCATTAGGAAGTTCGCGCTCAAACGCATAAATTCCAGCTGCACCAATTAGGGTGACAATCACGGTTAATCCCACCACACGGTAATCTCGTTTAATTTCTTCAGGGGTTGCGGTTTTGCTGACTCCCAGGATGGTATAATAATCCTTAAAATCCGTTGCAGTAGGCATTACTGACCTCTCAAACGTGAGTTATTCTGTCGCGGGTACACTATAGATTTTCATAATCGAATCCAGCAGTTTGAGAGCATCTAGTTTGCTGCGCTGAAATGAATTACGTCCAATAATCGAGCCGAAGCCACCACCCCCTTGAATCGCCCGAACTTCTTGCAGTAGAGCCTCATCTGTATGGGTAGCTCCACCGGAAAAAATCACAATTCTTCGACCATCGAATGTACATTGGACAACATGACGAACTCGATCAATCGGGGTAGCAATGGGAATCTGCATTTTTTGGTAAACTTCTTTTGCAGCAGGCTGTTCGATGTGGTCGGTTGGCAGTTTGACCTTGATAATATGTGCCCCTAACTGGGCAGCAATCTGCGCTGCGTAAGCAATTACATCAATAGCTGTTTCTCCCGGCGTACTGATACCCGAACCACGGGCATAAGACCAAATTACGACCGCTAGCCCACACCGCTTGGCTTCTGCCGCATAAGCGCGGATTTGCTCGTACATCTCGAAGCGTTTGGCAGAACCAGGATAAATAGTAAAACCGATGGCAACACAACCTAATCGCAAGGCATCCTGAACGCTACCAGTCAATGCCTGAGTCGGATCGGCTTCGTCGAGCAAAGCATCATGGTTATTTACTTTAAGAATCAAGGGAATTTCACCCGCAAACTCTCTTGCTCCGGCTTCGAGGAAACCCAATGGAGCAGCATAGGCATTACAACCAGCTTCAATCGCCAATTCAAAATGATAGCGCGGATCGTAAGCTGGAGGATTGGCGGCAAAACTTCGCGCAGGACCATGTTCAAAGCCTTGATCTACAGGAAGAATCACCAGCTTGCCCGTGCCACCAAGCCTACCATGATTTAATAATCGCGCGAGGTTGGTAAGGGTGCCAGGATTGTCACTACCGTACCAACTCAAAATTTCTTTGGTTCTTTCTGTCATGGTTTAGCTCTAAGAATTAAATAACTATCTTGCCCTGATTGGATTTATTGATCTCGCTATACATCCCCCTTCGCAAGATTATTAGAAGTTAGAGTAGGCAAAGATTTTGAGGTTGTTAAAGACCATGTTCTATCAGTAGTAAAGTCTAAAATAGACTGGTGATAATTACTGAGACTTTCTCGATGTCCAACACTCAAAAATGTCATACCAGAGTCTTTTAGTTGTTGATATAAATATTTTTCATTCTGAGGATCGAGGGCGCTAGTGGCTTCATCCAAAATGGCGTATTTAGGTTTATTGAGTAGTAAACGTGCAAAAATTAGCCGTTGCTGTTCTCCTAAAGACAATACCTGTGCCCAGTTTTGTTCGGTATTGAATCCACCATGAGTTTGCTCTAGATTGGGTAAATTTACCTGAATCAAAATTTCCCTTAAATCAGCATCTTCCACTAACCTATCGATGTTGGGGTACAGCAGTTGATCCCGTAACGTGCCTAAAATCATGTAAGGTCGCTGCGATAAAAATAGTATTTCTGCCAGTGGTGGACGCAAAATTGTACCTGTACCGGCATCCCATAGTCCGATAATCGCCCTCAGCAAGGAACTTTTGCCACAGCCGCTAGGTCCCCTCACCAACAAACCCTCACCCGTTAATAGTTTTACAGATAGGTTCTCGATTAAAATTCTTTGATAGTTAGGGGTTTGGAGTGTGATATTTTCTAATGCTAAACAATTTTCTACAGGAGAGGGTGCATCAGTGGCAATTTCAGTTTTGATGGTTGGCTGTTCAGTACCATCAGGCTGGTTCACTGTTGAGTCGCTAGTCTCCAAAAACTCTAAAAAACCGTACAAACGTTCAACACCTGCGCCAAAATTAGCCAGGGACTGAAAGCGTGACACAATGAAGTTGAGGGGGAAAAAGACCCGGATGAAAGCTCCTTGTGCCTCGGTGACTTTACCAACTTCTAACTCACCAGCAAAAATGCCAGGTGCCACCACAATGGCAGGGAGAATAAAGGGAATAAATTCATAGGCATTAGTTAATATATTGAGATTTAGTTCCCAAAAAATTAAGCGTTTGAAGTTGTCAAAAACTTCTGAGAATTTGCCTCGAATTCGATCAGATTCGTACTGCTCTCCCTGGTAGAATGCGATCGCTTCCGCGTTCTCTCGTACTCGCACCAAGCTAAACCGGAAATCAGCCTCTTTTTTCAGCCGTTCAAAGTTAAGTCGCATTAAGGGCTTGCCAAATACCCCAACTGTTGTCAAAGTACCAACCAGGGCATAAAATACCAAAAACCAGATTAACGGTTGAGAAATACCCCACAGCACACTGCTAAAAGCTCCAATCGCTAATAATGAATCAACTACTGCCAACAGCAATGCTAGGGACTCATAGGTAAAGCTTTTGACATCTTCAGTAATCCGTTGATCGGGATTATCAATTTCGGCATGGTCATAATTTAGGTTATAAAATGCTCGATTTTGGAAATAGCGATCGCTAAAATAGTTTGTCAGCCATTGCCGCCATTGTAAGCCCAAGCGATCGCGTAAATAAACGTAGCCTGCATAGAGTGGGGCATAAACGGCTAATGTCCCTGTAAACACCAGAATCGTTTGCCAAAATCTCGCTTCATCTTGGGCAGATAGTGCCGAAATTAGCACGCCTCGCTTGTTGTTGAGCAACACACTCAGCCCGGTGTAGCCCAAAGATAACAGAATGACTAACAGCAGTAGTCCGCGTGCATACCATTTTTCGTCGCTCGACCAGTAAGATTTAGCGATCGCCCAGAATCTTTTAAGTATAATTAAGTTAAATCGTTGCATTGATTGTGAACCATACAAAGTTAATCAGCTATTCAAGATAAGCTGAGAACAGCATTGAAACTGCAATGCGAGAATTATTACTATGTGGCACGACTGGCTGCGTCGTTTGAGATTGAGGACTAATCATTTGATTCCTGGGTTGAATAGGCGATCGCGGTGAATTTATTAAATAATTGATCGCACCACTCCACCCTCTACGCGCAAAGCAGCACCATTAATCGCAGATGCCAAGGGACTAGCAACAAATGCAACTAATGCCGCGACTTCAGAGGTTGAAGCAAATCGCTGAATCAGTGAAGATGGACGAGTCTTAGTAAAAAAATCTTTCTCAACTTGTTCGGGTGAAATATTTTGCTCCTTGGCAAACCCCTGGATGAAAGTTTCTATTCCTTCAGAACGGGTTGGACCTGGCAATACGGTATTGACTGTGACATGGCTGCCTGCGGTTGTTTCAGCTAAACCACGACTCAACGCTATTTGTGCAGTCTTTGTCACCCCATAGTGAATCATCTCAACGGGAATATTCAAACCAGACTCACTAGAAACGAAAATAATCCGTCCCCTATTTTCCTTGAGCATGAGGGGTAAGTAATGGCGTGATAGTCGTACACCGCTCATCACATTGACTTCTAGAATATTCATCCACTCCTCATCAGAAATGTCTTCAAATGCTTTGGAGGCATAGATTCCCAAGTTATTCACCAGAATATCGACGAATGGCGCTTGTTGAATCGTTGCTTCAACTCCTGCTTGGGTTCCTAAATCAGCGACAATTCCTTGAGTTACAGCATTTGGGACACTTTGCCCAATACTCTCAAGGGCATGGTTTACACGCTCTTTAGTTCTGCCATTGACAATCACCTTCGCTCCTTCTTGAGCAAATATAGTAGCGATCGCTAGTCCAATTCCGGCGGTTGAACCACTCACCAATGCAACCTTATCTGATAGTTTGAGATCCATAAGTATTTTGCTTTAATTCTAATATTTGTTAATTCAGCGATCGCCGTGAGTAAAGTACCTGTTGTAAATGCCAGCACAACAAGCTTGGGAGGCAAGCTAATCCAATTTCACCACCATCTTGCCAACATTTTTTCCTTCAAATAGTCCGATGAACGCGCTCACTGCTTGCTCGATTCCGATTACCACTGTTTCTTTATTCTTCAGTTTTCCGTCTCGGAAATATTTACCTACTTCCTGTTCAAATTCTTGCTGATGAGCTAGCCAATCACTAACAATTAGTCCCTTCATCGTTAACCGTTTAGTAATCATGTTAAATAGATTAGAAGGACCAGGCTGCTTCTCCTGATTGTAACCAGAAATGCCGCCACAAGCGATAATCCGCCCATGCACTTTTAATACTGAGAGCGCTGCTTCAAGCATTTCACCTCCCACATTATCAAAATAGACATCAATGCCATCTGGAACCTCTCGGTTCAATTGTTCGAGGATAGGAGCGGCTTTATAATCAAAAGCAATATCAAATCCACATTCTTCCTGTAGGAACTTGACTTTTTCCATGGAACCTGCTGAACCGATCGTACGGCATCCACGCAATTTGGCTAGTTGCCCAGCCACACTTCCCACCGCACCTGCGGCTCCCGAAATAAAAATCACGTCGCCAGCTTTGACGTTTACCAAATTTAATCCCACCCAAGCAGTCATACCCGTCATCCCAAGGGCACCGAGATAAACTGATAATGGTTGCACCTCCTGGCTGACTAGATGCAACTCTTTTGGTGCTGCGATGAAGTATTCTCGCCAGCCAAAGCTGGAAGTCACAATATCGCCTTGATTGAATTCTTTAGCCCGTGACTCTAATACTTCGCCAACTGCACCGCCATTAAGCGGTTTGCCTAATTCAAAAGGTGGAACGTATGATTTCCTGTCGCTCATACGACCACGCATATATGGGTCAACTGACATATAGAGATTGCGAACAAGTACCTGCCCATCTTGAAGTGGCTGTAGTTTGGTTTGCGCGATCGCAAAGTTATCTGCGTTGGGCAGTCCGTTAGGGTAAGAAACCAGCACAACCTCGCGACTGATTACATCTGTCATAATTTGCTCCTGATTATCCACCTTTTCAGTAAACTTACTTAAATGCTTTGACTAAAGCCTCAAACTGCACATGCAGTGACTTGTCGTGGTGCGAAATAGGTGGGATTTCGTCAAATACTTACTTCCCAGGGGAATTTAGGGAGGGAATTGATTTGAATAAATCCCAAGTGCATTCGTAATTGTCGGTTGTCAACATTCGCCCACCCCGCAGCGAATAGCCATCGGTAGGGTTCCCGGCTCCATCCATACTTCCCCCCACGACGGGCTTTACCTCCAAAATGAAAATATTTTCCCCACAGAAGTCATCGTCGCGGATCATGAAGGCTGCGGCTGCCAAAGAGCCAATACCACCGCCTAATAAATAAGCATTCGGTTCATGAAGCATCTCAATTAACTCCCAAATAAGCGTGATTGATGCTGAATTTTGGAGCGTATTAAAGCCGCACCATCACTTTAATTGCTTCTCGTCCATCCATTGCCGCATAACCACCTGGAACACCATCCAGATCGACCGTCAGATCCAACACGGGGGAGGGATCGATTTTCCCTGCAAGCACATCTGCTAATAGTTCCGGAATATAAGCCCGCGCAGGCGCAACACCACCCCGCAAGGTAATATTTGAGAGAAACATCCCTGCCAATTTCACACTGCCATGTGGGACACCGACATAACCAATCGTGTCACCTGGACGTGTAATCCCAATCGCCGTACTGAAAGAAGATTCCGTGCCTACACATTCCAAGACTGCCTCAGCACCGCCTTTAGTCATCTCTTGCACTTCATCAATCGCCTGTTGATCGCGGCTTTTTACCACATCGGTAGCACCAAAGCGGCGGGCAATTTCAATGCGTTTTTCATGTTTGCCCAGTAGAATGATTCGAGCGGCTCCCAGTCGTTTTGCAGCTAAAACGCCGCACAGTCCCACCGCCCCATCGCCAACCACTGCCACTGTCGAACCTGCTCGGACTCCAGCAGAAATAGCCGCATGATGTCCAGTTGCCATCACATCTGTGAGCGGTAGAATTGCGGTGAGTAAGGCATCGTCGTTTTCCACTTCCCTAGGAATTTTTACTAGTGTGGCATCGGCAAAGGGAGCGCGCACAGCTTCTGCTTGTCCACCATCGTTGGTTCCACCCCAAAAGCCACCTTGGATACAGGAAGTTTGTAGACTTTTGCCACAAAATTCACAGGAGCCATCCGAAAAAGCAAACGGAGCTAGTACGCGATCGCCCTTTTTCAAATTCCGCACATCCGAACCAACCGTTTCGACAATACCCATCCATTCGTGACCTGTGCGCCATCCCGGTTTCCAATCATCTGACCCTCGATAAAACCACAAATCGGAGCCACAGATGCAGGCATGGGTAATCCGCACAACGGCATCAGTTGGCTCTTGAATCGTAGAGTCGGGAACGGTTTCGACCCTTACATCACCAGGAGCATAATAGACAGTTGCTTTCATAATCGATTTTCCTGTTATGAATAGTTAGAAGTATGGATTTTGTAACTTGCAATTCTTTTCTGTGAAAAGTTTTTAAATACAAGTGTTGAAAATCAGTTTTGTACTTGAATTTCATCCACTTTAATTAACTGCTATTCAAGTAGCTTGTAGCTTGATTAATGTTTTTGTTCCAGCAGCATCAGTAAGTGAAACTGCCATCATCACACCATTTGAGTTCTGTGCAGTCAAAACTTCAGTTGGTGAATCAATCGTGTGAGCGTAAGTTACTTCATCCCGACCGACTTCAATTAATAAGTCATCTCCTTTTCCCGGTGGGTCGTAAACCATCGCCATCAAAGGTGCATTTTTAATTAATTCTTCGTCACCAAGTTCTGAACCGATAATTTCGATAGAAATATGCCGCCCACGATTCCCATTTGAAAATTGATCGAAAAACTCGCCCCATCGATCCCGTGGTACAGATTTGTTTATGTCGATTTTATTCATCATTCTAATTCCTGGTAAAAAACTAGTATTTCTGCGCGGAATTCAAAACTTGTACTTAGCCTGTCGAAGTATCCAAAATTCAAAATATTTCCTGTGCATATGCCACGCTTTAGCACAGTTCCTCCGCAGGAAGCACAAAATTAATTTGGCGTAGATGTCTCGTTAATTTTCTAGACGACGCAAAGCAACTTCCCGTAGGGTATGTTTGGTTTATTTGCACCATGTTGTACTAGTAATTTATTTGGGTTATTTTGGAATTTCCGCAGCAGTTTCTGCATCTAGTCTGGTACAAATTGCCGATAAGGTTGCTTCTTCGGCTTCTTCCATCGCTGCCATTGCTAAGAAGATTGCTGTAGCAGCGTAGTCTTCAGCTTTATCTGCCCGATGCTCCAGTTTCTTGACTTTGCGAGTCGCTTTCCATTCCTCAACGTGGGACTTTACTTCAGATTCTTTTTCCTCAAATTGAGTTTTCAGTTTCGCTCGATACTCATCAAATTCTTCTTTTTTCGCTTCTAGCTTTGCTTGCGCTTCGTCGAGCTTCGATTGAATCTCTGCTTGAGTTCTTTTCGGTGCCGACAGAACACTTTTCCTTAACAATTTTGCTCGGTTTTCAACCGCTTCTAAATTGTCGTGAAGTTGTTTTGTGAAGTTATCAAGTGTAGTATTGATAAGGCTACCTCTAGAATATTTTGCTTATGAAAATTACGCAAAGTGCTATTGAATCGACAATAAAAAATAAATCATCATTGATAATTAATTTATTGGGGTGATAAAAATTCAAGTAACTCTTTCGTAGCTTTATGCTCTGTTTCTGTAGAGTTTTTACCATCTATCTTAGGTTATAAAGGTGAATATCTTGGGAGGTAGAGACATCTCTAATTTGTTAGTCTGCAAAGTTAATATTTTGCCAATTAATGTATTAGAATTAGTAGCTACATCCGATTAAGATCTGATTCGCACAGAAAATCTTAAGGAGACTCAATCCATTACCAGGTTTCAGTTTCAGCGAAAAATTGCTGTATTAGCTTTAACCAAACGCCGACATCCCATAAGCCAACCATGCATTGCGCTCAACCACCCAACGTTTTTTGAGCAAGATAAAGCCCTTGGTTTGCTCTGGGCGCAACGCCAACTGCACAATCCAACGCAAAAATTCATTACCCATTGCATAAACGGTTCACCATCAAAGCCACCATCGACCCAGAGCGTTTTCAAGCGAGATATCTTTTGATGAGACTGTTTGATTCGTTTGAGAACTTGTTTACCCCCAGAACGTTCACCCACATTGGCTGCTGTGACCAAGACCCGCAACACTAATCCCAAGGTATCAACCGTCATAAATCGTTTAAGTAAGTCGATGAAAATAAACCCAACTATGTAACAGAATGTAAAATTGACAAAACCGTTGCGGTTGCTTCATTTCACTGAGTCGCAAAGCGACACGCTACGCGAACGTTTCATTCGCAATGACATACATTGAAATTTTCACACCGACCTACTTACGTCCTTATTGTGAAACTAATATGACAGAATGCTACCTGGTATTAGTAAGATGTCAAAGACGGATAGGGTTAAAAGAGGGCTGGAATAGTTATTGATATTTTAAATAATTAGTTTTGTTAAATACCTTATCCACTTCACTACAATCAGTGGTAATTAATTGAATAATTTAAGCAAGTAAAATTTCTGATTGAGGAAGCTATTAGATGGTAATGAGAATCATGATTTAATTGGTGTTAATTCATACCATCTCGCCATATTTAAAAAAATAATTTATTTTAACCTTGTTTCAGAGCAGTATAATTTTTATGAAAAATCCCAATAAATCATCCTTACTCGCTCTATTCATCACCAGTCTCTTGAGTCTTGTGACTATTAACTCAGTCAAGGCTCAAGTTTCCCCAGATGGGACTTTATCAACTACCGTGACTGATAGTAATAGCACTGCCAACTATCTCATTCTCAACGGTAATCGACAAGGAAACAACTTATTTCATAGTTTTAAAGAATTTTCCATTCCTAGGAATGGCGCGGCAGTTTTTCAAAATGCTAATGATATTCAAAATATTTTTAGCCGTGTGACGGGCGGTTTCCAATCCAATATTGATGGCTTACTGAAAACCCAAGGCAATGCCAATCTCTTCTTAATCAATCCCGCAGGAATTCTCTTTGGACAAAATGCCAAATTAGATGTCGGCGGCTCGTTTTTTGCGACTACAGCTAGTAGTGTTTTGTTTAGTGATGGTGTCGAATTTAGCGCCACAAACACCCAGAAACCACCGGTTTTGACGGTGAATATTCCCATCGGGTTAAAGTTTCGCGATAATCCTTCAGGGAAGGGAATTACTGTCCAAGGGCAAGGTCATAATCTCACCTTTGATGCGACAAATCTTGAGTTTACCAGACAATCCACACCCCCAGGTTTATCCGTAAAATCTGGTAGAACCTTAGCTTTGCTGGGAGAGCAAGTCAATCTCACAGGGGGGAATTTGTTAGCAGATGGGGGAAAAGTTGAAGTTGGTGGTGTCGGTTCTGGTGTAGTTAGTTTGACTCCGGTTAATCAGGGTTGGCAGTTGGGATATAACAATGTTTCATCCTTTGGAAATATTACCCTTTCCCAGAAAGCATCTATTGATACTAGTAGTAATTTGGGTGCGGGGGAAATTCAAGTCCGTGGCAAAAATATTCGAGTCATTGATGGGGCGGCAATTTTTGCCTTTACTGGTTCCCAGAGTGGGAAAAATATCCTGGTGGATGCATCGGAAAATTTGGAGGTGCAAGGAACTGGTGTATCTGTGAATGGAACCAAAGTTCCTTCGGCGATTTACAGTGCTGTGAGTACAAATGGTTTGGGGAATGGTAGTAATTTAATTATCCATGCAAAGAACTTTTTGGCACAGGGAGGGGTACAAATTGGTGCAGATACCTTTGGTATCGGGAACGGAGGAACAACTCTTGTGAAGGTGGATGAATCTCTGCAAATCCTGGGTAAGGATATCGAAACTAAGATTCCCACTGCTTTGGGTAATTTTGTGCAAGCAAGTGCAACACAGGGTATTGGTGCATCACTGATTGTCGAAACGCAAAAGTTGAAAATTGCCGATGGTGGGCAACTGGTGACAGGAACCCTGAGTAGTGGAAAGGGAGCAACTCTGGTTTTAAAAGCTTTCGAGTTCACGGAAATTGGTAAGGATAGCGTCATCTCTAGTCTGGTGGGTACGGGTGCGTCGGGTGATGGGGGTATTATTTTCCTAGAAACTCCCCGTTTAGTGATTGATGGTGGCAAAATTACTGTTGATGGTCAAGGTACTGGGAACGCTGGCAATGTTTTTGTCACATCTGGTTCTGTGCGTTTGCTGAATCAGGGAAGTATTACAGCAGAGTCCAAGTCTGGCAATGGTGGTAATATCCAGTTGAATTTGCAAGATTTCCTGTTTATGCGCGGCAAAAGTCTGATTTCCACCTCCGCGATCGCCAATACTGGTAATGGGGGTAATATCACAATTACGATTCCCAACGGTTTTGTGATTGGCGCACCCTTAGAAAATAGTGACATTAAAGCCAATGCTTTTAACGGTCAGGGTGGTAATGTCATTATCACCGCCAATGGTATTTTTGGCTTTGTCCCCCGTAGTCGCGCAGAATTACAACAACTTTTAAACACCACAGATCCTGCCCAACTTGACCCCGCAAAACTGCCCACCAACGATATTACAGCCATCTCTCAACAAAATCCCAACCTCAGTGGAGAAGTCACGATTAATACCGCAGATATAGACCCTGGTCGGGGGTTAATCGAGTTACCAGAGGATATTATAGATACTACCCAGGCGATCGCCCAACATTCCTGTAAACGCCGGGTAAGAAGTGAATTTATCGTCACCGGACGGGGTGGTATCGCTTTAGACCCAACCCAATTTCTCCCCAGTGATAATACAAGGGTGAATCTTGCGGAACCTGTCACCCCCATCAGCCAAAAACTTCGGCAAGTTGCCAAAGAAACTACACCCAAACCCATTATCCCGGCACGGGGTTGGGTAATGAATGACAAAGGGGAAGTTATCCTGACTGCTTACGATCCCACCAGTACCCTTCCAGAGCGCGAGTCTCAAAAATTGGCTGTTTGTCAAGAAACGAATTAAACCGCACCTTATCTTCAACTCTGGGAATCAAAATTTAATTAATTTGATTTCAATGGCTCAATATAAACACGATCGCTTTTTCAAGTTTTATATCCAATCTTTGTATAAAACCAAAGGGAATACTCTACAAAATATCCAAGTCCGTAATGATGAAGACTTGGAAATCGATTTACTGTTTATCGCAGAGCAAGAAAACATCGCTTGAGAACAAGAAAATTTAGGTTTATTCGACTTGTTAATGCAAGAAAACCCCACACTGATTATTGAACATTACAGTTCCTATTTAGAAGCGACGGATATTAATAAATCAATCACCCGTAAGAATCTTTACTGGGATAGAAAACAAAAAGAACTGCAAGATAACATCAAAAACCAACCAAATAAAAAAGAAGCAAGAAAACAAATAGAAAATCAAAACCCATTTACCTGGATTCTCACAGTGAATTGCAGTGAAAAACTCTTGATATTATGTAACGCTCAACCAGCAGCCGAATTGGGAACAGGTGTCTACCGACTTCCGGCAATTTTACGCATGGGAATTGTGATTATCGAACAATTAGTAGATAGTCCAGAAACAATGTGGTTAAAGATGTTAGGAAATAAAGAAACAGCCAAAAGTGCTTTTGATTCTATTAAACAATTATCGCCACAGCGCAGAGAGAAAAATGATATAATCAGTGCATGTATAAAATACTGTGTTTACCTCAAAGATATACCTGTTGATAGCTTAACGACCGAGGATGAAGACTTTATGAGAACGATGGCACAAATCGATGCTTGGTATGAAGGCGAAATGAATAAAGCTCGTCTCGAAGGCGAAGCAAAGGGCAAACTCGAAGGTAAACTCGAAGGTAAACTCGAATCGGTAAATACCATCATTCAAGCCAAATTTGGTGCTTCCGCTCTCACACCACAGATAGTTAGTCAAATTGAACAGCTAAACAGTCAACAGCTTGATGAATTGATACTAAAAATATTTAATTGGCAACAACAAGAGATGGAGAAATGGCTCTGCGAGATTCTCGATGGGAAAAATTAATTTGATTCGTGTTTGGTGTATATAGGCTCAAAGATTGTTCCACAAATCCAAAATCCAAAATCCCATCATCTCCATTCCCCCTGCAAGGTAAAAGCTGCCCAGTAATGAGGACTACGCCATTGGGAACCCTGCCATAGCTGCTTTTGCGCTGCCCGTAAGGCTTGGACTGGGGTTAACTTATTCGTGAGCATTTGTTTATAAAATTCCTGCATTAATACCGAAGTTCCCTCATCGTTGACTTTCCACAATGACAACGCCACCCGTTCGGCTCCTGCATACATGAGTCCCCGTGTCAACCCTACTAACCCCTCACCACTGACATTTTTACCGAGTCCGGTTTCGCACGCACTTAATACGATTAATTCGGCTGGGTAATCCTGTTCAAATAAATCTGCTAACCGTAAATAACCAGGGATTTGTTTACCTGTTTGATCTAACAATGACAGGACAATTCCCGATAATTCGGGTTGGTCGGGATTGACAAAACCGTGGGTAGCGAAGTGTAAAATTTGATATTGATTGAGGTTTTTACTTGTAGCCCAGTTGTAGTTTGCGTCAAAGCTAAAGGCTTGTAAACTGGATGTCTGCGGAAATAGTTTTAAGATTGCTTGGGCTTCGCTGGCTGTGTAGGGTAAGCGGTTCCAATTATTGCGCTGGAGGCTTTTAGCTGAACGATTGAGTGCAGAACGTTCGATTTCGAGGTCGGGAAGGATGGAACCAGGTTTCCCGACCACTCGGTTGTCATCGCTACCACCAAATACTGGGTCAGCGAGAATTGCGATTTTTTTCGGTGCGGGTTTGCGGTTTGCGGTTTTTTCCCGTTGAATTGCAATGGTTGATGCAGAGGGTAAATTAACGATTTCGTGGTTGATAACTAGGGGTTGGTAGTTGGTATTAATTTTAACTGGTTTTTGGGGGTCGGGTTTGACTTCGATTCCTCTCCTGTCGTGATTGGAATTATTGACAGAAGCAGCTATTTCCCGTCCCCTGTTGCCTGTCCCCTGTTCCCTTCCCTTCCCATTTAAGTCATGTAATGCCGCAAAGGGTATTTGTTGTAAGATTCCATCCGCAACGATAACCAACCTTTTCCCGGCTAATTTATCTTTAACGGGGGTGAGAATCAATTGACTGAGTTCGGTTGCAGATGCGATCGCAACATTGGTTTGACCTGCTGAATCTCCGAGTGCAGTGTGGAGACGATTCGCAACTTTGGTAATATCGGCTTCCTTGGGTAACTCGTAGCTAATCATGGATGTGGGGGTGACTAACCACAAGAAGCTGCGGTCTTGACCAAGGGAATATTGGAGTAGTACGGTATCTTTATCCAGTTGTTGTTGGATTTGGGGTAAGGTGAGGGGTTGGGGGTTGGTGATTTTGTCCCGTTCCGGGTTTTGTTGGCGGATTTGGGTTTGAAGAGCTTTTTGTTGGTTGATAATATTTTGAATTTCCGCTTCGGTTTTTTTGATTAAATTCTGCGATGGTTGTGGTTGATTGACTAATTGGGCGAGGTTTTTTTCCTGGGTTTGCCGTTTAATTTGTAATTCTTGTTCTTGGGAAAGAAGTTTTGTATCGGTGTTTTTGCTGAGTTTGGCGTTAGATTGGGCAAGGAGTTCGATTAAACCACGCGCACGGGAACGTTCGCTAGTATTCAACGCTAGGACGTTGTAACCTTGGGATGGGTCTTTTTTGTGTAGCTCCATCAACAGGTCGATATAGAATTTGTAGTAACCTTGGACTGTGGCGAAGTATTGGGTTTTCAGGTCTTGGTCGGTGTAGGTTCCCCGCAGTTCTTCGATGATTTGGATGGCGGTTTCAATGTGTTTGAGGGATGCTTGCAGGTTTCCTTGTCTGCGTTCGAGGGTAGCAATATTTGATCGGGTATTCGCTTCTCCAGCGCGATCGCCCACTGCACGTCTTAACGGTAGAGCTTGGTTGTAGAATGACCGTGCCTTCTGCTTCTCTCCTAAACTGTCGTAGACTCCACCAATATTATTGAGGGTAGCAGCTTCGTTGCCGCGATCGCCCACTGCACGGATTAACGGTAGAGCTTGGTTGTAGAATTCCAGTGCCTTCTGCTTTTCTCCTGAACTATTGTAGACTAGACCAATATTATTGAGGGTAGTAGCTTCTCCAGCATGATCGCCCACTGCACGTCTTAACGGTAAAGCTTGATTGTAGAATTCCAGTGCCTTCTGCTTTTCTCCTAAACTATCGTAGACTAGACCAATACCTGTGAGAGTAGTAGCTTCCCCACGGCGATCGCCCACTGCCCGGAATAACGGTAAAGCTAGGTTGTAGAATTCCAGTGCCTTTTGCTTTTCTCCTAAACTATTGTAGACTGCACCAATATTATTGAGGATAGCAGTTTCCCCACTGTGATTGCCCACTGCACGGTACAATGGTAGAGCTTGGTTGTAGAATTCCAGTGCCTTCTGCTTTTCTCCTAAATCATTGTAGACTGTGCCAATATTATTGAGGGTAGTAGCTTCCCCACGGCGATCACCCACTGCACGGTACAATGGTAGAGCTTGGTTGTAGAATGACCGTGCCTTCTGCTTTTCTCCTAAACTATTGTAGACTGCACCAATATTATTGAGGGTAGTAGCTTCCCCACGGCGCTCACCCACTGCACGTCTTAAAGGTAGAGCTTGGTTGTAGTATTCCAGAGCCTTCTGCTTTTCTCCTAAATTGTCATAGACTAGACCAATATTATTGAGGGTAGTAGCTTCCCCACGGCGATCGCCCACTGCACGGTACAATGGTAGAGCTTGGTTGTAGTATTCCAGAGCCTTCTGCGTTTCTCCTAAACTGTCATAGACTAGACCAATATTATTGAGGGTAGTAGCTTCTCCACCCTTGCCGCCGCCCACTGCACGTCTTAACGATAAGGCTTGCTGGAAGAATTCCAGAGCCTTCTGTTTTTCTCCTAAATCATTGTAGACTGAACCAATACTAGTGAGGATAGTAGCTTCCCCAGCGCGATCGCCCACTGCACGCAATAAGGGTAAAGCTGGGTTGTAGAATTCTAGAGCCTTCTGCTTTTCTCCTAAACTATTGTAAATCGCACCAATACCTACAAGAACAAAAGCTTGTCGTTCCTTATCTCCTACCTTCTGCCACAAAATCAGCGCTGCTTTTAATCTCCCCCTGGCAGTTATTAATGATTCTTTCGTTCCCTGTTGAAATAATTGCAATCCTTCCTGAGTTAACTTCTCAGCTTCTGCACGGGTTGGATTTTGCGGATTGCTTGCTGGTTGTTGGGTTGTTTGCAGCTGTTGACGATTCACCCCTGCACCAACGGATTCGGAGAGTAAAATCAAGCTAAATACACTAACGCAACTGCAATAAATAAGTTTTTGCAGGGAATCAAACATACTTTTACGACTGACTGAGGATTGTGGCATTTTCAAGGGAAGATTTTTGCAAAAAGATACAGTTTTTTGTAAGTAGAACAACCTTGGGCGTTGCATAAATGCGGGATGAACTAGAGGCTGAAAGTATTATTATTTCGTCTAAAAATCACCAAAATCATCCCCTGAATCAGCAACGCCTATTTTTGATAAGTGTTTCATTCGTTTTTCTCCTATTAATTCAGTCTTATCATTGCTCTTGATACACGAAAAATGGTGAAATAGCCAAACTTGCAACGAGTCCGCGCTTCGGTATCAGCCGCTAATAATACATACCTCTGAAGTTTTTTGGGGTATGCAGATTATTAGTTGGTGCGTGACAGTTAGTGTTTGAAAGTTAATTTGCTGATTTAGATTGCGATCGCTCGTGTCACACACCCTACAGAGATTGGTGGATGGGTCGCGTAACGCACCATTTCCCAAGTTTCCTGAGTATGCGCATGTATAAAATAATGACAAAGGGGAAGTTATCGTGACTGCTTATGATCCCACCAGTACCCTTCCAGAGCGCGAGTCTACAAAAATTGGCTGTTTGTCAAGAAACGAATTAAACCGCACCTTGTCTTCAACTCTGGGAATCAAAATTTACCAGTAGCACCCAGGTGGAAATTGACAATCCTCCCACAAGCAAGCAAAGGTTGAGAAAGTCAGCGATTTCCTGGTTGGTAGCTACGTAGAACGGGTGTGTTTGGGAACACCAGCCACAGGAACCAAAACCACCCGCCTTTGCTGCTCCATCTAGGAACTGTTTAGAGTAGTAGGTGGGAACAGAGAATATAACCATTACCACCGCAATTATAGAAAGTTTCAGTTTTATATGAGTCATCACAGAGAAACGATAGTCAAAGCTTCCATTGGATGACGAAGGAAAGCATACCAATTGTGCCAGCTTGGCATCACGAATAGTTCATTACATATTTGAGGTTATGGGTAATAGAGGAAAAATTTATGCTTGTCAGAGGAAATTTAAATACATCATCAAATACTAGAAATTAGGCTGCACCAATTGATACTTTTATTAATCTATGATTGTGAGAGGAAATTCCAATACATCACTAAAAATCATAAATAATAGCGATTCATAGATTGAGATGAGACTAATTCTCAACTGTCTTTATTTTATTTTATACATCCTAATTATTGATTTTATCAAGACAACAATATCATTTATTTTCAGCAAGATGTTCCCGATAAAATTATTTTATTGGCTCCATAAAAAATAAAAAAATACGCAAACTCCTATAAATACATAGATTTACATGGGTTTTAGCTGTTTTTCTCTGTAGCTAGTCTGAGGTTATTTATATATAGATTTTTTGTAATAGTTAATTAATTAATTATAGAATACCTCTAGGTTTGCGGAAAGATAAATCAAAATAGTTTAACTATAAAACTCCGAAAAAATTATTTTTAATTATTTGCTTTTGTCAGCAACTGTTTGCAGAATAGGGCAAAAAGAGCATCTTGCTTTAGGTATCTCGTACAACCTATTATCAGTAAAACTAATCTGTAAATTAACGGAATCAAGATAGTTCCCATCTACCCTTACCCAATAGGTCATTACTGTGTTAGAAGCGTGCGTATTTGCAACAATACTGTGCGGGTTTTTTGGCATCATCCTGAAAAAAAACCTGGTGATGAAAATCGTCTCCATGGATGTGATGAGTACGGGGGTTATTGCCTATTACGTACTGATGGCATCGCGGGAGGGCTTGTTTACGCCAATTCTCTCAGGTACCAAAAAAGTTGCTTACGCCGATCCAGTACCCCAGGCAGTGATTTTGACGGCGATCGTCATCGGCTTTTCTATCCAGGCTTTAATGCTGGTGGGCGTAATGAAACTAGCACGGGATAACCCCACATTGGAAAGCAACGAGATAGAGAAAAACAACACACCATGAGTACCCTGACCATTGTCTGGATTGCAGTACCATTCTTTTTAGGCTTTATTATATTTCTAGTCCCCAAGCTGAACCGACATTTGACAATGTGGGGAGCGATCGCCAGTGCTGGCTATGCCATACAGCTATTTATCGAAAATCAACCAGTAAAACTGAATTTACTGGATAATTTCGGTGTCACCTTGGAGGTAGATCAGTTAAGCGCCTACTTTATTTTGACAAATGCTCTGGTGACTGCTGCGGTTGCTCTGTACTGTTGGCGTAGTGAGAAGACAGCTTTTTTCTATGCCCAGATGATGATGCTCCATGGCAGTTTGAATGCGGCTTTTGCCTGTGCAGATTTTATCAGTTTATATGTGGGTTTAGAGGTGAGTGGGATTGCCGCTTTTCTCTTGATTGCCTATCCCCGTAGCGATCGCTCTATTTGGGTTGCCCTGCGCTATTTATTTGTTAGCAACACTGCGATGTTGTTTTATTTGGTGGGTGCGGTGCTAGTCTATCAAACTCATCATTCCTTTAGTTTTGCCAGTTTAAAGGGTTCACCCACGGAGGCGATCGCCCTGATATTTTTAGGGTTATTAGTCAAAGCAGGTATCTTTGTTTCTGGATTATGGCTACCCCTTACCCACTCGGAATCCGAAACACCAGTTTCTGCCTTACTTTCCGGAATTGTAGTCAAAGCGAGTGTGTTACCTCTGCTGCGTTGTGCTGCCATTTCTGAGGAATTAGATATCATCGTGAGAATTTTCGGTGTGGCAACAGCTGTCATGGGAGTTTCCTATGCTGTCTTAGAAAAAGATACCAAGCGGATGCTGGCTTTTCATACGATTTCCCAGTTAGGTTTTATCCTGGCAGCGCCGGCGGTAGGCGGTTTTTATACCTTAACCCACGGATTGGTGAAATCCTCCCTCTTCCTGATTTCTGGTTCCCTACCCAGTCGCAAATTTCAGGAGCTGAAACATCTGACGATTGATAGAAATATCTGGATTGCTTTAGTTATTGCCTGTTTGTCTATATCCGGATTTCCCTTGTTAGCTGGGTTTGGAGCCAAGGTATTAACTATGAAAAATCTCCTCTCCTGGCAGGCGATCGTCATGAATGTGGCAGCTGTGGGAACAGCTATCTCCTTTGCTAAGTTCATCTTCCTACCCCACGGCAAACAGGATGAGCAAGTCACCAAACCTGGTTTCTGGATGGCAGTCATACTGTTATTGACTGGGTTAGTCGTGGGGAATGTCATCTATCTTCAGGCATATAACCTCGCTGATATTGCTAAAGCCATTGCAACCATCGGTGCCGGTTGGTTGGGATATCATTTGATTTTCCAAAGGTTAACCGTATATGTGCCCCGTGTCTTCGAGGAATTCGATCATCTGGTTGGGGTGATGGGTTTAACTTTAATTCTGGTGTTTTGGATGGCACTCGCTTAACAGGGGAAAGGGAATAGGAAACGTTATTATCGGCTTTTAGTCAGGGCTTTAGCCCTTGATTTGAGTGATAAATCGCTGACTATAAACCCTTCAAAACTTTTGCAATGAACTACTTGGAGTCAATCGCATTAATTCTGATAGTTGACTGCGGGCATACCTTCACTTCCTTCGAGAGCGGGCTTGCCTGCATCCTAAAATCAAGGAGCGAGACGCTCCCACTACAGATGTTTTACCCTGACAACTTTTGCGATGAACCACTGACGAAAATAAAATAACCCTACAAAATCAACGAAACACTGACGCTGTATTAATTTTAAATTTTGCGAGCGTGTCGCTCTGCGACTCAGCTCTCCCTAAGGGAGCAAGAGGCATTTTGAATTTTGAATTCTGCACAGGGGTAATAGCATGATTGGGCATTTGATATTACGACTAGTAATTTGGTTCTTGCTTACCTCGGATTTGAGCTTGGTAAATATCATCATTGGTGTTGCCATTGCCCTGCTTTTGCCCCGTGGTTACACATCTCCAGAAAAATTAAAAGATTGGCTAGATGTGATAGTTAAAACCCTCGTGGCGATTCCAGTGGCATATATGGAAGCCTTTGAAATCATTTTCCGTCCTCACAAGCAAGAAGACATCATTTTGGAGCGGGTGAAATCTCGGCGATCGCCCCGTTTAATTTTCATCGATATCTTCCTGATTACCTTTACACCCAAAACCATTGTTTTGAAATATCGGGAAGAGGGTTGGTACGAAGTACACCAGATTCACAGGGGGAAAAAACAGTCATGAACCTAGAAATAGTCATGATAGCCATGATTGTGGCATTACTCATACCCATTTATGAGGCATGGAAAAGTGATGATGTTTGGCAGTTAATGTTGGCATTTGGCAGCATTTCCAGCAAGGTAGCCATCATTATTCTGCTTGTATCCGTGCTTCGGGATGATTGGATGATTGGAGTTGTGGCGGTGATTATCTTGAGCGTGGGTAATGCCGGATTAATGTTATTAGCACATATACTTAGACGATTAAACGAAGTATGATTAACCTTCTTAGTTATACCTGTATTGGTATCGGTATCATTTTCTGGTTTTGGGGAACCTGGCATTTAGTCAGCGATCGCTCCGTATTATACAAACTCCATGGTCTTTCCGTTGCCGATACCCTCGGTTCTATGATTATTATCGTCGGCTTAATGCTGCAAATACCAGGAAAATTACCCCTACTTCTCCTTGGTATTATCTCCCTCGCCATCTGGAATACCATGCTGGGTTACGTGTTGGCATATTGTTCCACTCAGGAGACAAACCGTGAATCATGATAGCTATCTTTATGTCATTATTGCCCTGCTTCCCCTAGCTGCGGGTTTGTTGGTGACTCAACCGAATCCCTACCATGCTTTGATTTTGCGGGGAGTTTTGGGGGCGATCGCCGCTATGGTTGACGCGCTCCTCGGTGCCGCAGATGTGGCTTTAACAGAAGCATTGATGGGTACAATGTTGGCGATCGCTCTCTATGCGGTGGCGGTGCGTTCATCCTTGGTGATGCGTCTGGGAATAATTACAGAGGAGGATGGGGAGAAAAGCTCGCTCCAGCCTTCAGGGGAACAGGATTTTGCCCAATTACTGGAAAACCTCCGCAGCATTTGTCGTAAACGTTATATGCGTTTGGAGCTAGTCAGCTACACCAATCCCCAAGCTTTACAACGAGCGCTGATTGAAAAAGAAGTTCATGCCATCTGCACCCAACCCAGTCAACCACAGGAGGAACAGGTAAAGTATCATACCCAAACCAGAATTCCACGCCTCTATGACATCATGCAAACGGAACTTTCGACACCAGGGGCAACCCTATCCTACGTAAATATCGCAGACTTGGGGGAGGAAAAATTATGAAATGGGTTTACATCTTAGCAGGAATCGCCCTGTTTGTGAAAATGCTGGTCATGCCCCATCCAGACGCAAACTTTGATGTTGATATCGTTGCAGCAATTGTCAAGGATAGTGGTGTTCCCAATGCCGTGTCAGGTGTGATTTTTCGCAATCGCCTCTATGATACTATCTTTGAAGTGATTGTATTTACCATCGCCATCATGGGAGCTAATTACCTCTTGGCGAATGAAAGACCATCCTGTACCATCTATCAGTTTACTGACCAAGGTTCCATTGTCCTCGCCCGTTTAGGAGCTACCATTGCCGCCCTGGTGGGGATAGAATTGGCGATTCGTGGGCACTTGAGTCCCGGTGGTGGCTTTGCCGCAGGGGTAGCTGGGGGAACGGCGATCGGACTAGTGGCAATTACCTCTTCACCGGAATGGATGCAGTCAATTTATCAACGTTGGCGTGCTGCTACCTGGGAGAAGGTATCTGTACTGGTGTTTATTGTGCTAGCGGTAATCACCCTCGCAGGATACGAGTTACCCCACGGGGAGTTAGGAACGCTTTTCAGTGGTGGCGCTCTCCCCCTATTGAATTTCCTCGTTGCTGTCAAAGTTGCCCTCGGTTCCTGGGCAGTGATTTTGATTTTTATCCGCTATCGCGGCTTGTTGTGATACCGTTTCATTGCAGCATCTGGGGTGCAAGTATTGTGCCCCTACCGATGTATCAATATTTTCGTGGATTGGTGAATTGGTTCGCAGGCGATCGCATTGAGCAACTTCGCCATGACAAAGCACTACCCTTCATAAACAATCAAATGGGTGGGTTTCTGGGTGCGAATAAAATTAGTAACAATATCCCGCTCTTTGATGGTAGGAGTTGCGAAACAACCCGCAGTCCCACTATTGACTGTGCATATTTGATGGAAATGATGTTCCAGAAAGGGCAATGAGCAATCAGATGGTGAATGAAATACAATACCTTAGTGCAAGAAGGCTCGTGGCAAGTATTGGTAAGAAATTAATTACTAAATTTCTTAATGTTGTTCAAAATCACAGTAATTTAAATATGAATGGCTCATGAAAAATGGCAAATTAAAACAACTTGGCATCATTAATATAAATCATGTCTGTACTTGATTTGGGATTGTCAATTGCCAAATGAGCCTTCTGGGCAGGAAAATAAATTTTTTGGTAATCCTCAATTATCTGTTCTAATGAAATGCCTTCTTGGTTTCGCTGGATTGCTCTTTCCAAAGCAGTTTCAAATGAACAGTCAATCCAAATCTTAAAATCATAGAAATGTAGCAGCGATCGCTTCAGTAAAAATATTCCTTCAATAACGATTACATCCACGTTTTGAAATTGATAATGATAGGTTTGCGGTATACCTGAAATTCCTGTTAAAACCGTTGTTAAATTAATCATACGCTGACTTTTTAACGGCAGGAGCAATTGCTGAAATAGAGCATCAAAATGAAAAGCATGGTGGTAAAAATGCTCTGCTGGATGCTCAGAATTAAATCGCTCATTTGGTAGCTTATGCCAAGCATCTAAGTTAATGGAGATAGCATTAATATTTTGCTCATTGAGAGCAGTTATTAGTTTTTCAGTAATATAACCTTTGCCAGAACCATCAATACCACTAATAGCAACTAAAAAACCTCTATCTACTGACAATTCTGATTGCTTTCGGAGGATAGAATCAGCTAAATATTCAATATTCATCATGATTTATCACTTTTTTTAGTTAATTTATAATCATCAAAAATTATCTCATACCCATTTCCTTGTGGTGATGCACACATAATTCCAACTTGAATATCTTGCTCGACTGGGAAATAAGCCATTCTAAATGGAACATAGCGGTCATATTCATCTAAATAAGCAATATGAATTGCCTCTTGGCATCGCTCAACTCTTAGCTGAAAAATGTTAGGAGGATTTAGCAGAGGAGTGAATGACCAATCTGAATAGTTGTGAGTGACAACAGCACTGATATTTTGTACTCCATCTACATATTCAATCCCAGTTTTAATCCAATGTTTCTCGTCAGCACGAATCATAATTCCTGCTTGGTCGTATAAGTCTTTATAGTTTCCTTTTATCTTGACATCGACCACAAAATCTGTACTTATTCGGTCAAAGTAGAAATGTCCACTATCACGAATAAAACCATAGTGAGTCCTACGCCAAAAATCGGTTTTTGGGGCTGTTGTAACAATGATTCGCTGATGAGAATGCGACCAATTAGGAGGTTCATTAAGCCATTCCATATTTTTTATTGCAATTTTCGATGTAAGGGAATAGAGGGATAAACGATATTCCTGTGTGATTGTGGAATTTCATTGTGAGTAACTGATTTAGAAAAATCCCATTTTTCAACCTTATTTAAGGCACTACTTGTAGTTTTGAGCAGAATAGTTTTTGTCCAATTGATTAATTGCAATCGCTACTACTAATGTGGCTATTCCTAATATCTTGGGTGTGGTAATTGGATATTTAATAGCACCGAACCATCCCAACTGATCAATTACCAGTGACATAAACATCTGGCTAAAGACAACAACTAAAGTAGTGGTAGTTAAACCCAATTTAGGAACTATTAAACTACTTAAGGTTACGAAGATTGCACCTAGCAAGCCGCCTAAAAATGCCCACCAAGGAGTAATAAAAAGTAAGTCAAGCTTGTAGAGTGGGAAAATACCTAATGCTAGGAGCAATGTAAGGATACTAAACCCAACTACGAAATTAATTGTTGCTGCGGCTATTGGGGAGCGGAGTATTGTTTTTAATTGAGCATTGACAGCTGCGCTAATTGTTGAGAAGCCACCAGCCGAGCCAGCACCAAGCAATGCCAAGAAGATTTCCATAAAATGATACTCAAAAGTATTAGGTTGGTAACGAAAGCAAAAAAATTGCCACAACTAACAGTCCCATCACCAGGCGACGATTAGCTGTCAGACGACGGCGGTTGACTCCCAACCAGCCAAAATGGTCAGTCACTAAGCCAGCGATCGCTTGTCCACAAATAATTAACCCCTGAGTCAAGGTAGTCCCCAAAATAGAGGTGAAATAAGCACTGGAGGTAATATACCAAACTCCAAATAAACCACCCATTAGACTCCATCGGGGAGCTTTGGCTAAAGCAGACCAATCTGGATGACCAAACCAACCTGTGTATAACAAGCTAATCAACGCAATTGAGCCGACAAGGTAAGAGATATCTGCGGCTAGGGGTACAGAATTGAGCGATCGCGCTAATTGAGCATTGAGATTGCTTTGAATTGGCAAGATAGCACCGTTCAGCAATGCTAGTAGAACATACAAGTAGCTTTGACCATTAGGGACAGACCCCCGGAGAACTAGACGTATGGGTGTCATGGCTGTTGTTTTGTGGGGAGGATAGAGGATGCTTGTAAATATATCTTGATATCAAGATACTTAAGATAAAGATAAAAGTCAAGAATCTCGATGTCAAGATAAAATAGCAATATGAACAAAGATCGAATTGACATCATTCTTGAGGAATGGCAACAGGAATTGCCACAGCTGGATACCTCAGCAGTAAGCATAACTGGGCGGGTACTGCGAATTGCCCGTCTTCTGGAAAAGCACCGAGAAAGTGTACTTGTTGAGTATGGCTTGAACGTGTGGTCATTTGATGTGTTAGCCACACTGCGACGACAGGGACAACCTTTTCGATTGAAACCGACTGAACTCTATAGTTTGCTTATGCTGTCTTCTGGCGCAATGACAAACCGGATTGACCGCCTAGAACAAGATGGCATAGTCATGCGTGTCCGTGATGCAGAGGATCGGCGCAGTGTCATGGTGCAACTGACCCCCAAAGGAATACAGCTTGCGGATACTGTGATGCCTATTTTGTTTGAGAAAGAGAAACAGATGTTATCTCAATTCACAGCTGATGAAGTGCAACTATCCATCCCAATGCTGCGTAAGCTACTTATGTTACTCGAACAGGATGCGAAATCAGTTTGATATCCTCTCTGGCTAAGTGGGGAAGCTTATCATAGGGTTAAAATTTTCTAAAATCTTGTGCATTCCGCAATTAGATGAACAGCAACTGTAGCTCTAAACGGCTTATACATTAACAGTAGCGATCGCTGTTCTTGAGAAATTCAGGTTTTTGTTACAATACCCCTAGAGTTTAATATTCTGCCAGAAAGTTATGCGTTCAATCGAGCAGCTAACAGAAGAAATAACGGGTTTCATTTATTAGAAAGCAGGAATAAGCGAAGATATCAACGGAACAATGTAGTTTCAATCCCGCGAACGGGTTTCATTAATTTGAAAGCTGGACAATAATATTATTCAGCAAAATCCATGGGCGTTTCAATCCCGCGAACGGGTTTCATTTATTAGAAAGCCAGGCTCCATGGTGTTATCTTGTGGTCTGTAGAAGATGTTTCAATCCCGCGAACGGGTTTCATTTATTAGAAAGTCGGTGAACTGGCAAGAATGGGCATCAACAGAATGTTTCAATCCCGCGAACGGGTTTCATTTATTAGAAAGTTAGAAGAATTAAGCCTTGGGTGGGAAGAGATGGGAAATAGTTTCAATCCCGCGAACGGGTTTCATTTATTAGAAAGGCAACATCTGGTCTGTTACTTGACCCAGCTGAACGTTTCAATCCCGCGAACGGGTTTCATTTATTAGAAAGCGTATCGCCTACGATAAAACCTATGTCGGACGTGAATTGTTTCAATCCCGCGAACGGGTTTCATTTATTAGAAAGTATTATCCGCAGTTGCGACGGATTTTTTAGCTGAGTTTCAATCCCGCGAACGGGTTTCATTTATTAGAAAGTTTTATAGTCATCTAACCTATAGACAGATAAATTGGTTTCAATCCCGCGAACGGGTTTCATTTATTAGAAAGATAACCCGTGATGATAGAATCTGCCGCAATGGGGGTTTCAATCCCGCGAACGGGTTTCATTTATTAGAAAGCTGCCCCGTATGATGGGGACACTGATAATGGTTTGTTTCAATCCCGCGAACGGGTTTCATTTATTAGAAAGCATTGTCCGCAATCATGTAGAGATGTAATCCTAAGTGTTTCAATCCCGCGAACGGGTTTCATTTATTAGAAAGTCCAACAGCCAGAAGGTTGTCACAGAAAGACTCACAGCAGCAAAAATGCCGGGGGAGAATCAAAACTCCATTTCAGCTATTGACAAAGAGCGATCGCTCAAAACAGAAAACGCTAAAACTATTCAATTATCAAGGTTCTGGGCTTTTGCCGGGGGGCTGGGGTTTTTGACCGTGCTTTCCCATGGCAGAAAAACTGCTGACTTGATAATAACACCACCACAGCTACAGCGAAACCAGCGAAAGATTAAACCATCATAAAATAATTGTATCTTCCTGCCGGGGTTTTTCCGAGCCGTAGGTAATCGTCTTTCGCACCGAACCTGCATCCAAGACATAAATACGCACCGAATCTACTGATGGCGGTAAATGGTTTTTTCTCCTTCGATGTATTTACCTTCGTCATCGATATTGCGGTGTAAATGACGACCAATAATAATATGTTCGTTGTCAGCATTTTCCCCTAATTCGTATTCCAGAAAAAAGCGACGTGGACAATATTCCCAAGCATTTAAATAAGCTAGGGGTAGATAAAATTGCTCGCTCATAGCTATTTTAGATTTTGGATTGGAGATATTTACGGTGCGTTACGATTTGCGATCGCGGTTTAGATAAGACAATTCGATAAATCAAAAACTTGGCAGAAACGCGATATTCACCACGAAAAATCCTTAACCGAACCTTATTAATTGGTGTTTTATTTCCCCCTTGTCCCCCTTTTCTCCCCCCTCCCCTTTGTCCCCCTTTCCTCCCCCCTCCCCTTTGTCCCCCTCATCTCCCTCATCTCCCTCATCCCCAAACATAACTGTGTTTGTCCCATTCCCATGGCGGTTTTTCGACCAACTCCGGCAAAAAAGGCGAAATTAGCCAAAATTGTGGCAAAACGTGCGGTTTCATTGTCATTAAATCGGTAGCGTACCCAACCTTGCGCTCCCACTTCTGCACCACCTTCCATTTTCAGTGCATAGGTTTTGAGTTCGTAGGCAGAAACTGTCCCATTCCATTCACAATTAGGTAGGTGGTATTGTGTGGGTGCGAAAATATTCCAGCGTCGTTGCAGGGAATTAAATACTAATTCGGGTAAGGGGAAGGTTTGGATGTTTTGATTTTGTTTGAAACTGGTGGGAGATAAAAAGTTTAATTCGATGTCATGTAAAACCTGGGGTGGGTTGGATAATAGCGAATAATCTGCTGCTCCTGCGAGTTGATGGGTTCCCGGTAATGCATATAAATTCCGCAATACAAAGCGAAAATCAGCGAGTGCTATGGCTTGAGTTTCAGACTGTTCAAATCCTCGCATTAAGGGTTCGATTAAACTACCATCTAATAAGCTAATCCGAAAGTAGAAATAATCGCCAATTCGGGTTCCTTCGCGACGACGGTTTCCCAGTAGGTTGGAAATTGTAATTGGTGAATTTTGAGCATTGTGGATTGATTCCGCGATCGCGGGATTTGCGATCGCTATCCAATGTAAAACTAGTGCGTGTAAAGCACGGGACAGAGTGGGTGGTATTTCTCCATTTTCTGCTGCTGCTAACTCGACGACAATTGAATGTAGGGTGGTGGATTTGTTTGTATATGAATTGGTGATATTATCGGATAATTCATGCTGTAGCTGCGAGGTTTCCGGCTCCATAAAATGCTCCTTGGGGTAGATGAATTTGTTCGGGGATTTGTTCGTATTCTCCTGGATTTAATTGGGATTGAAATGTTTCCCAATCTTGTTTCTGTTTATCATCCTTTTTGTTAGTAAATAAATACTCACCATTTAATTGAGCTTGACTAATTAAACTAGCGGGAGGCATGACAATTCGATTATAAAGAAGAATGCGGGTATTGCTGGCTAAATCTAAGGGGTTTAAGGGATGGGAACAAATATAATTTCCCGATTTGTTTTTTAGGAGATTGTCGGGAATTTTGATAGTTTCAACTTTGATTTTTGCAGCCCATTTACCTAATCGAATCCAATGGGGTATTTTGATATCATCGGGAGCGATAATATAGGTACGGTATTGACTGCCAACTGCTAATTCTTTGGCTCTACCGTAATTAATCGGATAATTTTTTTCTGCACCTTTATCACCAAATTGTTTAGATTTACCATAGTAAGCAACTTGGGCAGATTTAAAGGTATTAATTTGGTAAGACCAATGAATTGGGTGAGCCGGAAATACATAAATTTCAGCTTGGTTTAAGTGCAAAAGATTACGCTCGGCTTTATTATCTAAATAGGTTGGTTTTTGAGCCAATTCACCTTGAAGACGATAGGGTTGGGGAATATAATCAACCGAAAATAAAGCAAAACTTAGTCCCCAATTATGTAAATATTTTTCCGTTTCATAGAGAATTCCCATCTCTCGCGTGGCGAAAAAGACATTATCATGTAATGTCAAAATACAGTGATACAGTGCCATAGTAAATGAGTTGATCGTATAAACATCTTGCTAGTTGAAAAATATTCGTGATGTATTTGTTTGCGGGCATCTTGCCCGCTATGATAATATTTACTTACCTTTCTTTTTCAACGCACCAAATGACTCTGCATAGGCTTTTGTTTGTCCGTAGAGTGTAGCCATGGTTTCCTGCAAACGGGTTTCATCTTGAAATAATTGATTGACTTCACCAATTAAATCTTCTAATTCTGCACCAAAAATTAATTTATTTTTCCGTACTGGTTCTGCACTCAACAAATTATTTGACACTGTTTCCACCTGCTGTAAAATATCTGCCACCGGGGTATCCACATCCCCTTTTAATGCATCATAAAGAGCTTGGGTAAAATGTAAATTGCTGAATATTTCGCCATCACATAGGACAATTCCACCAAGATAATTTCGCATTGTTCCGGTACGGGATTCTTGAGCGCCATATCTTTTGGTTCGTAGCAAATTTCCTAATACATACAAAAACCCTTCATAGGTAGAATCGCGTAAAGTTTCCACCGTCGGAAATGTCACTTCTGGAATTACATGATCTAATTCGTTAATGCTGCTCCGCATTTCCCCTGCTTCGCTCATAGTTCCCCCTTCAAAGGGTGCATTAAAAGTGAAACTACGGTGGGATTCTTCGTAAGCACTCAGGGAAAAAGCCGAATCGGAATAAACTTTAGAACGTTCTGAACCACTATCACCGATCGCAAACCCATAGATAATACAATCGGGGCATTTTTTACAGGAATTTTCACCATTATATTCGCAATATTTATCTTTTACCGATGCATCAGCACTAGTAAGATTTAAACCGCGTAATAATTCCCTTCCTGCAAGTCGTTCGGGGGTGGTTTGTTTGCGCTTGAACATGACTAAACGACTGATTTGTTTTTTGCTTGCATCGGTATTTCCCAAACCTGCTTGGGTTCTAGCTGTATTTAAAATTCCATCGGTTTGGAATACGGGAAAAGATTGACTGTGACGCAGCATAATAAAGTGGATATATTTACCCGATGCGAGACGAGGGAATGAGGTTTGGAATTCGGGTTTTAAGGTTGAGAGAATAGTCATAGTTTTGTTGAGTTGATTGTAGATTTAGTGATGCAGAGATGGAAATTTATATATCTTTCTATGTGTCCTTTTGTGCGGATGATTTGGCTGATTTTTCCTGCAAAGCTAACCAGCGATAGGCAAATTCTGCACCGGATTTGATGCGGTTACGATTCTCTTGTAATAATGCGCGATCGCCTTTATAAAGTCTCATAAATAATTCCCGCACACAAGTTGTTACAAATTCATGGATTGCCATTAATTCTTTTTCTTCGCGGATGGCAAAATCTACAGTTTTATCCATAATCAAAGGACGCTTGTAAACTTCTTGACGTTGGATTGCATCTTTAATTTGTCCCGATGCTTGCAATATCAAATTATCCCCATCTATTTGTTGTGGTACTGATAAAATTATTTCCAAAGCTTTCGATATTGGCAGTAAAATTGTGTGGCTGGATTCACTGAGATTTGCTTGGTAGAATACACGATATTGTCTGACAATTTTTTCGATTAGTTCCATGATATAAGCTCCGCGATCGCCATGTGATTTATCTTGTTCAATCCATTTATTTGCATATTCCCAATAACGGTAGATTTCCTCATTACTAGGTTCTCGTTTGTCCTCTCGTAGTTTTGCCGTTGCCATACTGAAAATATTGAGTACATTAGTTGTCACCTCCCGTACTGTTTTAATTAAATCTCGCCATTTAGAATCGGGTGGGGAACTACGAGTATCTAAATGCAAACTGTAGGCAATTAATAATCGCTGCATAGCTCGTTCAAAATCTTGAATTCGTAAGGAATTAGAGATACCAAGTAAATTCCAAAATGATGCTGGAGCATCGAGAATTACCGATTCTTTAAAGTCACTGTCGGAGTTGTATAGAGGAACCGAGCTACTAGTAGCAATGACTTTTACCCCTAATAAAATTGGTAATGATAACGCTAAAAAAGCTGGCTTTACCCATGCATCAGTGAGGGTTTTACCTCTGGTTGTTGTGTAATTCATTGCCATAAAATGCAAGTTATCTTTTTCATATTTATCTTTCTGAAAACGTCCTAATTCTACTTCTTCATTTAACCAGTTAACTGTTTGTAAAGCGTTCAATTTCATCCCATTCCCTAACCATTGCTTACGCACATCCCACAGGTTTACCTGCTTCATATTATTCACTAATAATTTAATAGCATTCGCTGTTTGGGGAGAATAAACATAGGCAGGAAAAATATATAAAAACACTGGCTGTTGTTCTTCGAGTTTTCCGGCTGGAACTGACCAAAAAGCCTGTCTTAAGAGCATTTCTAAAGCATAAATTTTAGATATACCCCGTTTAATTTGTCTACCTCCCAAGGCATTTTTATTACTATATTGTTGAGGTTTAAATAAAACCACCGAATCCATTTGGTCTTCTGAAGGAAATCCAGGGGAACTTAAGGAACAAATAGGTTGTTTTGCTAGTTTGGTTTTGGCATTGGTATAAGCAGCAAATTCAGCTTCAAAGGAAGTATTATGACTATTCCATCCCTTCACTTCTAAATATTGACTTAAGTAATCATAGAAAATATCTCGAATGGGACTGGAATGCTGAGGAAGTAAATTATTTTTCCTTGCCCAAATTGTTAAATTCTCTGCCCATGTTTCCATTTTTTCGGATATATCTTCCGGTTGGAGCGTCGCATTACTTGCCACATAATATGCTGCTGCATGATACCAACCATAATTTACACCTCCTGCTTGCAATTGAGTTTGTTCAGGAGATATTTTGTCTTGGATTTTGAGAGTACTCAGCATCCAATTGATATATTCCGTCGAATTACTAAAAAATTCCTTTTGCGTGAGAAAAATAAATTCAGCAATTCTATCAGCGCGAATATCTGCACCTTGGTTTAAAAATTCCCGTTCGGACTCGCTTAAATCTAGCTTTTCTAAACGTTTAGGAGTTGCAGGGTTTTTGATGTTAGTAACTTTTACGTCAATAACTCGCGGTAATTTAGGAATTAATTCGGCTGGAGAAAATAATTCTAAAGTCTGCGGTGCAACTTTTAATCCTTTCCCGTCACGCTTAAAACCAATATCTCCCCCCATCATTCGACTTGCTAACGCACCACTAACTTGTTCCCAAATATATGCTTGTAAATCGGAAATATCTGGTGTATTCGTATCGGTTGGAGCTAAATAAATTGCACCTTGAGCAAAAAATAAAATTGGTTCCCAATCGAGTGCTTTTGCAAATTGAATTGTGGCATTATGAATACCATTGCTGAGAATTCCTACAGTGTCTCGCAAACGATGGTAGACAAGTTGTTTATTAATACTCAAAAAACGTAATTGCTCGCGCAGTCTATCCCCTCCAGTTTGGGTATCCGTATCTGCTGGATCGCAAAAATGTACCGCGATATCACCAAAAGCTAACAAACGACGCAGGGGATTTTCCAAACGACGGCGATCGCCTGTTTTCATTTTAGACCAGTTCGCGGGATAAAGATTGGTACTGGTTTTACCTTGGGTATTTTGAGCTAAATAGGCAATTTCTGGTAAATAATCTCGCCATTCCTGCCAAAATAGTTCAAATTCGAGCTTTTCCCCCAATTCACGACAAACATTGATGATTTCTTCAACTTCCCAATTCTTGGGTGTTTCCTCTCCCTGTCCGTTGCAATATTTATTATAATCGTGCAGTGTTAATCCCAAACATAGTAAATACTTTTCCACATCGGCAAGAGGTTCTGCGAGATATTTACTAATATTCCAAGCTGTTAATAAACCATTGAGAACGTGAACTAATAAGCTTTGATCGGCAAAATTTGAGAACCTTTGAGCTTTTTCTTGGGCATATTTATCGCCAAGTTGAGATAACATTTGTAAATGAGCTTCATAGGAGCCACCCAATGCCGAAATTAAGCCAAATTCCCGTTCCAACGCTGGTAATAATTTCTCGATATACAAACATAAAATCGGGTCTGTATCTTCTGGTAGTGTTTCGATGAGTAATGTTTGAAGTAATGTAGACATAATTTAATCAATTCGTAATTCGTAATTCTTTACCCCACCCTAACCCTCCCCTTGCAAAGGTGAGGGAACTAGATTTTCTCGTTTATCCCCTTGATAAGGGGGGATTAAGGGGAGTAAAAAGCCATCAATTAAAAAATACTTGATTCAAATCGAGTATTTGTAAACTTTTTGAGATGCCATTTCAACGCTTCCAAAAGTAAAGCATCTTGATTAAATCCACAGCCATAAGCTTGTTCGCTAGCATCAATCAAACGATATAAACCAAATAAAGGGCTGAGATTGAGAGCGCGACTAACTTCCCAATGACTACTTTGTTTATTTTTATTAACTGGTACTAGAAAAGCTAGTAATTTCTTATTTCGTAAACAACTAATTACATCTGCTTGAGGATGTCCAATTATATTTACCTTATCTACTAAACAAAGCTCCCCAATCTTCAACTCACCACTGCTACGATTGCACTGCAATTTAATATCAATGCGCTCATCTACCCATTTTTGAACTCGTAAATAAACCTGAATAAATTCTTCGGGAAACTCCTCCTCACCTCGTCCCGATTTACCCGCAGCATCCAAAAACGTAGCGCGATCACACACTTCCACCAATGCATGGGGTAACAATCTCAGCAAATCATAAGTGTAAAAATTACTACCACTCCCCTGACTATCCCAAACCGCAGCTTGTAGTGTAGAACCTCCACGAAAGCGCAATAATTCCTTTTGAATCGCTTTTTCTAGGTCAGTTTTATTTTTTTTAGACCATTCGTACTGTCCCGATTCGATACTCTTCGGATAAAGCTTCTGCAAATCTTCCATCATGCGTTCGCGCACTGTTTGACTCACTTTTGCGTTCTCTTGCGTCATCCTTGCAAACATACCCTGTGCTTGCTTTGCTCCCCAACATTGCCGATATTTGGCAAACTCTTTGGGTGGATCGAATGCATCCGCGATCGCATCTGCTAAAGTTGCTCGTGAAACTGCTTGCTCCCTAATTAAAGTTTCTGGTAATTTTTCCTGTAATTTTGCCATTACCCAAGGTGTGTGACTTGGGACTAAAATAATTTTAATTCTGGGGTATCAAATGCTCGGAAAAATAACCGATATCTCTCCAGTAAACCCATTTTCTTGACTCTTCCGTAGCGTTTTAATGCTCCTGTCAAAGCAAAGTAGCTCGCAAAAGGATCGGAAGTAATTTTGGTTTCAACGGCAACAGTAATAGCAGCGAATAACTTCACCCTTGCATGGGTTTTAAACTCACTATTTGGTAGCTTTTCCTTTAATTTGGAAACACGATCGAACAATTCTTGATACTGACTTCCAAATAGTTGTGGATGAAAATAAATCTCCCAACCATTACTGACAAAATTAGCCATCTTCTAGCAATTCGTCCTCTAATTCCACACCCTCAATTAATTTATTTGCAGCCTCAGACATTTCGATCGTGTAAGGTTGCAAGCTATTATTTTTTAATGCTTCCGTCGTGGCAAAGTCGAGAAATAGCCGCATCATTAGCGAATCGTCCTCCTCCTCTTCATCAATAGATTCGGGAATAATTTTGACGATCGCGGTGTCGGGAGACAATACTTCTATCCAACCGGAAGCATTCGCAAACTGGGGATATTCGCGGTAAAACTCTGCTGGCAATCGAAATCCCGCACTGTTACCAATTTTAGTGCTACGAATTTTGTAGGAGTTGCTCATGATGTACATACGTGATGTACTTACATAATAGCAATTTGTGGAGAGACTTTGGGGAAGTGGCAACTTCAACTTTGTTGGCACACTTCCACAATCCACACAACTACTTTTGTTTATCCTCCAGCTTGCCAGCTTGTTGCAATACAGGTACGCACTGGTTAATTAGCCAAATCAAAACTTCTATTGGTGCGTCTCCCTGTTGGATGCGGTTGTCAGCTTGGATACCAACAAGCATGAGCTTCACAATCAGTAATAACGCGATCGCTTTCTGACTCAAGCTGGAATTGGGTTTGCGTGCAGACATTTGGTGTACCTCGTTTTTTTGCTTACGAGGTGAATTATTTTTTTGGGTTACTTAACACACACACTCCCCACGCAGTATCTATAATGCTTGTAGTATCTCGGTTTGTGGTTTGGGGAAGTTTTTCCGTTTGGGGAAACGAGATTTCTTAATATTTCATTTATATTTTGGTTGATGGTAAGGAATAGTCGTCGGGATGATTCGGTATTAGAAAACGCGATCGCACTAGTTGCTGCTTTGTTGGAATTGGGGGAGCAGGAATTAGGTGATGTAAAAGCACCACTTGTTGTCAGGTGGGAAAATCATCGGTTGCGAGTTACGGGTTATACAACGAAGCAAATCAGTGGAAAAAGAAGCCGTACATCAGAAGTTGGGACGACAAAGCAAGATTTACTCACCCAGATAAAAGCCGCAGGAAAAAGCTTAAAATGTCCCAAAAACATGCAATTAAAGGAATTAGACGAAATTCAAATCGTACTCGATTCTTTGCGGAAACTAGGATTGTTTGAAGACGAACGATTGAGAAAAAATGCACCTTGGAAATTTTCTTTAACGCTTAAACATCAAACAGCTACGATAGAGGCAAATCTAGAAGTTATCAAACGAAAGTGGAGAGAACATCCGAAGAATAGTTCTTCCCAAAATTCCCCAATTCCAGAAATTAGTAACACTAGCATCAATTGGCACAATATTTGTGGCGAAATGCTGAGAAAGTACAAGCGTTTAACCACCAATCAATTATTGTTGGATGATGACACGAAATTTGAATTTGATGAAATTCATGTTCCCCTCGCACTGGTAGAGCGTACCAAAACCGAGAAACGTCAAGAAAATATATCCCCAGAATTTGGTTCCCAACTTCTACAACCATCTGAGTATCAGGAAAAACAGAAGTTCAAGCATGATGATTTTTTGGAACAAATTTTACAGCAGGGTAATGGGAAAACCCAAGGAAAACGGATTGCATTGATTGGGGAACCTGGTGCTGGAAAAACTACATTATTGCAGGCGATCGCGTTTTGGATTTTAGACAAAAATTTGGGTTTACCAATTTGGATTTCCCTTGCAGATTTACAACTTCCAGATGGTAGTCTTAAAGACTTTAGAGAGCATTTACAAGAATCTTGGTTGGGGAGGGCGATCGCAAATGTAACTCCTGCTATTAAAACCGAGTTTACTAATCAAATTACATCGGGACAGGTGTGGTTATTGTTAGACGGGGTAGACGAAATTGCCATGAGCAATAGTTCACCCTTAGAAGCAATATCATCCCAATTAGTAGGGTGGATAGCCAAATCGCGGGTGGTTTTAACCTGTCGAGTAAATGTGTGGGAAGGAAATCTCAATGCGTTGGAGGATTTTGAAACCTACAGATTATTGGATTTTAATTATCCCTCAGACGTAAAGCAGTTTATCGAAAATTGGTTTAAACCGCGAAATTCCCATACAACGAATCATCAAGCTGAGGAATTGTGGCAGGAATTAAGTAAACCCGGACATCAACGCATCCAAGATTTAGTCAAAAATCCTCTCCGATTAACACTGTTGTGTGCAACTTGGCAAAGTTCAGCTAAAGGTTTACCAGAGACGAAAGCAGGGCTTTATTCTTTGTTTGTCAACTATTTTTATAAATGGAAATCGAACCGTTTTAAAACAAAAGAGAAGCAGCAACGAGAATTAAATACAGCTTTGGGAGAGCTAGCAAAGATTGCGATCGATGGGGAAGTTGCTCGATTTCGGCTCAAATATGGTTTGGTAAGCAGTGTCTTAGGAGATGCTGACGAAGAAGATTCGTTGTTTTGTTTGGCGTTAAAGTTGGGATGGTTAAATAAAGTTGGGATTGCCGCAGAATCGGATATTCAAGAGGAAGTTTATGCTTTTTATCATCCGACTTTTCAAGAATATTTTGCAGGTAAATGGTTAGCAGAATATGTAGAGAAGCAGAAAGAAGGGCAGCAAAGTGATGAGGAATTGCAGTGGAATTATTTGAATCATTTAAAATGGACAGAACCCGCAGCTTTGATGATGGGATTGTTGTCAAATGAGGGTTTAGCATTGCGAGTTGTCAGGTTGGCTTTGCAGGTTGATTGGCAATTGGGAGCTAGGTTAGCAGGAGAGGTTAAGGTTGAGTGGCAGGAGAAGACAGTTGCGTTGGTTAAAAGTTTGAATATTCCTCCGTTGTTAAAAATTAGACTTTTGGAAAGTGCGAAATCAAATGCTTCTATTCCCGAATTAATGAAATTTCTCGAATACGAAGATTCCGATGTACGTTATAGAGCCGTACATGCTCTACGAGAAATAAAATCAGAAACCGCTATTCCTGGATTAATAAAACTTCTACAGCATGAGAATCGAGATGTAAGGTATACTGCTGCAATTCTACTGGAAGACATCACATCTGAGGACGCAATTCCTGAGTTAATTAAAATTATAAAATTAACAGATTATGAGAATAGTAATTTACGATCAATTGCACAATCTGCTCTGGGAAAAATTGAATCACAATCAGCTATTATGGAGTTAATTAAACTTCTCGAATATGAAGATAATAACATACGCTGGAATGCTGAATATGCACTGGGAAAAATAAAATCTAAAGCGTCAATTCCACAATTAATTAAGCTTCTCGAACATGACAGTCTATCTGTTCGTAGTAATGTCATAAAAGCCTTAGGTGAAATAAAATATGAAGCTGCAATTCCTAAACTAATTCAACTTCTCCAAGAAGATTCATATGTACGTAAAGAAGTCATAGAAGCATTGAAGAAAATGGAGTCTGAATCATCTACAGCGGAATTAATTAAGCTTATTAAATATGAAAATTCATTTGTTCAAGATGACAGTTCATTTGTTCGCAGAAACGCTATATCTGCTCTGGGAGAAATAAAGTCAGAAGCGGCAATCCCACAATTACTAAAGCTTCTCGAAGATGGTAATTCATCTGTACGCTGGCTAGCTGTATATGCCCTGAGAGAAATAAAATCAGAAGCCGCAATTCCCGAATTAATTCAATGTCTCAAAGACGATGATATTGATGTACGTATATATGCAGAAAAAACATTGATAGAAATCAAATCAGAAACAGTAATTTCAGCATTAGTAAAATATATCGAAAATGAAAATTATCAGACAGACAATCATGCAAATAAATCCCAAAAAACTATCAATTATGAAACAAATATTTCAAAATTAGTCAAACTTCTAAATCACAAAAATTATAGAAAAATAGCCTTATTCGCTCTGGGACAACTCAAATCTGAGGAAGCAATTCCTGGATTAATTGCACTCATAAAATATGGAAAACACATAACATATGAAGATCGTATTATAAGTGAAAAAGCCGTAGATACCCTGATACACATTAATTCTGAACAAGCAATTCCTGGATTAATTGAGATTATCGAATGTGTAAATCCAGGTATACGTGGAAATTATCATGCATTTAGTGGTGCTCTACGTGCCCTGACAGAAATCAATTCTGAAGTAGCATTTTCAAAATTAATTCAACTTCTCGAATATCAAAACTATCGTGTAAGGGATATAGTCAAATCTGCTTTAGAAAAAATAGAATATCCAGTGCCAATTGTTAAATTGATTACACTTCTTCATAATGCGAATGATTTTGTATCTGCAATTGCTGTAAAGTTGCTAATTAAAAGCAAAAGTGATGCAAAAATTCCGGAATTAATTAAACTTCTCGATAATGAAGATTATTCAGTACGCAAAAAAGCTATATTTGCTCTGGCAAACATCAAATCAGAGGCTGCAATTCCTGGTTTAATGAAGATTTTAGAAGATGAAGATTTCGATAAACGCAGTAGAGCTGCAATAGCGCTGACAAAAATCAAATGCGAGTCAGCAATTCCTGGGTTAATTAAATCTCTTGAAGATAAAAATATATATTTAATCAGTGGTATACGTCCTGAACTCGTAAATGCTTTAGGAGAAATAAAATCAGAGAAAGCAATTCCTCATTTAATTAAACTTTGTTCTGGGAGTTATGAAGAATTATCTATAAGTGTCGCATCTGCCTTGGGAAAAATCAAGTCAGAGGCTGCTATCCCAGGATTAATTCAACTTCTCGAAGATGAAAATACATCTGTATCTGACAGTGCTGCATCCGCCCTGGGAGAAATAAAATCAGAGGTAACGATGATTAACTTAATCAATATTTTAAATAATCAAAATTTACTCCAAAAAAATAACGGTTATAATGCATTATATGCCTTAGAATCGCTCGAAGAAATCCAACAACACCTTGGATATATAAACCACTCTCAAACAAAACATAGAAAATTGATTCTATTTTATTTGCACTAAATTGACCGCATCAACTTTAAAACTCTTCCTCTCCCTCTACTTTCTCAGCCATCAACGGTGGTTGCGAAGTGTGACGCACATGAAGCACAAAAGCAGAGGAAACGATTCGCGGGATTAGCAATCAAGTTAATAACGGTGTGGGAATTGTAGGCGATCGCAACATTGGGATTAATATCGGTACTGCGGGAAATATCACCTTTGGTAATTTGTCTTCTGGTAGTTGAGAATTTCTTCTAACTTTACAGTTTGAGAGGATAAAAGGCGATATCGGATGGTAAAATTGACCGCGTAGTACACCACCATAGGTATCGCTATGCTAGTATCAATCTAAATCTGAAGAGAATAATATGACAGAAATTAACCTGGACGAAGATAAAATTAAGCAAATATTTAAACTTGCACTTACAGAAGTTATCCAAGAACAAAAAGATGTATTTTCCGATTTATTATCAGAAATTATTGAGGATATTGCTTTAGAGAAAGCCATTAAGGAAGGTGAGAATACAGAAACAGTAAGTCGAGAGGTAATTTTTAAAATCTTGGGAAATCAAGGATGAATGTTGAGTTTAGAAAGAGCTTTGAAAAAGATTTGAGAAAAATTCTAGATGAAAATTTACTACAAAGAATACAAGCCGTTATTGAAGAAATCGAAAAAGCTGAAAGCCTTGGAGATATAAATAATATTAAAAAGCTTAAATCTTCTGATGGTGATTATTATCGTATCAGAATCGGAGACTACAGAATTGGCTTAATAATATCTGATGATTTGTGTGCCAAACGCGGGCAAGATGCCCGCACTACGATGATTTTAAATTTTCTGTTATACAATTTAGCTGCACATCAGCTTAGGAGACTACTCTTCATCTCCAGCTTGCGCTTGTTGAATTAGTGCCTGAATAATAACTTCTGGATCGTCTGTTTCGATTCCTAACTGCTGGGCAATCAGCTGACGCAGGTTTTCATCCTCTTGCATCATACCCAACAATTCTTCCAGGGTGACGGTTTGAAATTCTCCCTCCGGTAATTCTTCACCTTCTGCAATGGTGCTAGATTCTTCCCCCTGGGTTGCTACTTGAAAATCGATAGCTTCTCCTTCTCCATCTGGTCCACCATACTCCCAAATCGGTTCCTCTTGGTTGCGGGTTAATAATTGCATACCGATGTCGTAAGCTGTGTCACCAACTTTGCCAACTTCTATCTCACCTAGGGCAACTAAACGAGAAGCTAACTCATTATTAGGTGTGGCAGATGCTAATAATTTGTCGCCAAAGCGTTGCAACCAATCAACCCAACGTTCTGTAGGAACACGATGTTCAATATTATGTAGCCATTTCAGCGCCCAAGCTTGTCCCCGCGCTTGATGAACTCCTTCTAGAAGCTGAGTGAAGAGAAATTCTAAATCTGTGTCGGTCAGAGGTGGTGGTGGTGCTTTCTCTACCCTATTATCAACCTTACCACCTGCTTTCCCTTTGCCACCAAACAGGTTTTGGAATAATTTTTTTAACCATTGAATTAGCCGTTTTAGCATCTCCCACACCCTTTTGAGTGTTATTACCCCTAAAATTGTAGCCGTGTCTATGACAAAAGGCGTGAGATAATTTTATTAGTATAGATGTATCATAGTACTAATGTATGAAATTAAGAATCTATGAACAATGAAAAATCAGCTATTAATCCTGATTGTTGTGACTCATGGGTGATTTAACAGACAAAATCACTAATAGACCCATTCCCATTTAAAATGTATAAGCCCTAAATCTGAAAAAGTTGACTGGGCGCTACCCACAGAGTATAGATAGGCATCGAAGCGACAAATCTATGTCTTACGTACCGCTACATCACAAGTATCGTCCCAAGAGTTTTGCTGAATTGGTGGGGCAAGAGGCGATCGCCACTACTCTGACTAATGCCATTAATGGGGAAAAAATTGCTCCTGCTTATCTATTTACCGGACCAAGGGGAACGGGTAAAACTTCCAGCGCGCGGATTTTAGCCAAATCTCTCAATTGTCTCAAAAGTGACAAGCCTACAGCCCAACCCTGTGGTGTTTGCGATGTTTGTCAGGGAATCACTAAGGGTTATTCCTTGGATGTGATTGAAATCGATGCTGCCAGTAATACAGGTGTGGACAATATTCGAGAACTGATTGAAAAAGCTCAATTTGCTCCCGTGCAGTGTCGGTATAAGGTGTATGTGGTGGATGAATGCCATATGCTGAGTAATCAGGCGTTCAATGCGCTACTTAAGACCCTTGAAGAACCACCGAAACACGTTGTATTTGTATTAGCAACAACTGACCCCCAAAGAGTCCTACCGACGATTATTTCTCGCTGTCAGAGGTTTGATTTTCGGCGGATTCCTCTGGATGCCATGGTGCAACATTTGCGGGCGATCGCCGACAAGGAAAATATCAGCATCAACCAGGAAGCGATTACCCTGGTAGCACAAATTTCCCAAGGTGGGTTACGGGATGCGGAAAGTTTGCTCGATCAATTGGGTTTGTTAACCGCAGAAGTCACACCCGATCAGGTTTGGGATTTAGTTGGCTCTGTGAGTGAGCGAGATTTATTAATGTTGGTGCAGGCGATCGCCAGTAACAATGCTGAAATTGTCCTTGACTCCACCCGTAAAATCCTGGATAGGGGACGAGAACCCCTAGTTATCTTACAAAACCTGGCATCTTTCTACCGCGACTTACTAATTGCCAAAACCGCACCCACCCGCAGCGACTTAGTACCCTGCACCTCAGAAACCTGGCAAGCCATGGTAAGCTTTGCCCAACAACTCGACACCACAAATATACTAGTCGGACAACAACACCTCAGAACCAGCGAAATCCAACTCAAAAATACCACCCAACCCCGTCTGTGGCTAGAAGTCACCCTCCTCGGTTTACTCCCCTCCGCTACCCCCCAACCTGTTAGCTATCAACCAGCACCCCAACAAGCACCCCAACCTGTTAGCTATCAACCAGCACCCCAACAAGCACCCCAACCTGTTAGCTATCAACCAGCACCCCAACAAGCACCCCAACCTGTTAACTCTCAACCAGCACCCCAACAAGCACCCCAACCTGTTAGCTATCAACAAGCACCCCAACCTGTTAGCTATCAACCAGCACCCCAACAAGCACCCCCACCTGTTAACTCTCAACCAGCACCCCAACAAGCACCCCAACCTGTTAGCTATCAACCAGCACCCCAACAAGCACCCCAACCTGTTAGCTATCAACCAGCACCCCAACAAGCACCCCCACCTGCTAACTCTCAACCAGCACCCCAACAACTACCCCAACCTGTTAACCCAGTCTCCTTTGATACATCCCTAGAAGAAATATGGCAACAAGTTCTCAATGCCTTACCAGTACCACCCAAAGCATTACTCAAGGAGCATGGGCGCTTATTAAGCATCAGTGAAACCTCAGCCACCGTGGGGGTACCACCGAAATTAGTCAAGCTGGCACAGGGCAAAATACCCGATGTGGAAGCCGCATTTTGGCGTACTAGTCAGAAAAAAATTAAGGTGAGTTTTGTTGCTAACCAAGCAGTCAATAATTCTGCCCCCGCAACTCAGCCAAATCCGGTAAATTCAGTTGCTCCCACACCTCTAGAAACAGGGCAAAACCCACCCACCGCACATCACACACCCGCACCTACCTACGAACCAACGCCAGTAGTTGAACAATATCCTTCAGTACAGCCAGTAGTACAGCCCGTCGTACAACCAGTCGTACAGCCCGTCATACAACCAGTTGCCCAACCAGTCGCCAGCTATGCCAAACCTGAACCAGTTGCCGCTCCGTCTGCCTTGCATACCACACCACCACCGACTGCGAATTGGGAACCAGATGAACTGGAAATAGCTGCCCAACGATTGGCACATTTTTTTGATGGGGAAATTATTGATTTTAGTGATGATATTCAAGTAGGGAAGCAGATAGCTCCTAATGATTTTACGGAAGAGATTGAGATTGATGTGGATTTTTAGGACAAGAAAAATTATGAGTAACAAATCGCAGTGCTGGTAATAATTTTATCGTTGATATTCCTGTATTGTTGGTCTACTTTGGGTTACTACTACGCCAAGTTTGGGAATTTATATTAGTGTTATCGTCAGTCATTCAGTACTTGGTGCGTTAGCGATCAGGTTTTAGGTGGTGGGGTGACACGATGGCGATCGCGTTTGTTCAGCCTATTTTCTCTAATAGGGCTTCATGAATAACCGTCTCATACTCCGATTTGGTTACACTAGAATAATTAGGGAGTTTCAGTTACCCTGAAAAGGCATACTTGACCTGTGGAGTTGTGACAGTGGGCTTATTTGACGATGTGAGTCGGTTTTTGGAAAGTCGTTTAGAGGAATTCTTGCGTAATAACCCCCATTTGGAGTTAGAAGCACTACTCGAACAACTACGAGAACAAGAAGAAGATACCCTGAAATTGATTGCAGATTTGCAGGTACAGGAGAAGCGATCGCAGGAAGAAATTCTCACAACTGCTCAGGAGATTCAGAGGTGGCATATTCGGGTGCAAAAAGCTCAAAATGCCAACAGAGAAGACTTAGCAGTCAAAGCACAGGCAAGGGAAGCGGAATTACTGCGACAGGGGAATCAACAATGGGGACAAATGCAGGGTGTGAAAGAACGCATTAGCCAAGCTAAGGAATTGCTCGGTAAAATCCAACAACGTCGCCAAGAAGTGCAAGCAAAGGCAACGGAAGCACAAACAGCACGCACCCAAGCACAAACACAGCAGCGTGTGGAAACTAACGCTTGGCGCAATAAAAATCCAACTAATTATGATGAGTTAGAAGCACAATTTAGTCGTTGGGAAACGGAAGCAGAATTAGAGCAAATGAAGCGGAATATGGGTAAGTAACATTCAATTATTTTCAGTCAATTATTCCACGAATTCCATGACCTTTCCTGTATATTTTTGGTTAGGTTCCCTGCGGATACATCCGCATTTTTTATTTGAGGCGATCGCCTACCTAACAGGGTTAATTTTAGTTCTCTACAATGCTAATCAAGCCAAAATTTCATCCTCACAACTAGCGATCGTCAGCGTCACTGGATTAATCGGCGCTTTCATTGGTGCTAAGGTGTTGAGTTGGTGGCAATATCTACCTTTGTTACTCCCCAATCCCCAGGCAATGATTTTGCTCTTATTTTCCGGTAAAACCATTGTTGGTGCAGTGATTGGTGCGGCAATTTGTATAGAACTTGTCCACAAAACCTTCTATCCTCAAGATAATATCAGTGATATTCTGGTCTATCCAGCTATTATCAGTACGGCAATTGGTAGAATAGGTTGCTTTCTCACCGGATTGAGCGATCGCACCTACGGAATTATCACCAACCTACCTTGGGGAATCGATTTCGGAGATGGTGTTTCTCGTCATCCCACCCAAATCTATGAAATTATTTTTTTACTGATTCTGCTAATATTTTTACACAACCATCGTCACTACCAATACAAATCTGGTGATTTATTTAAATTTTATTTAGTTTCCTATCTAAGTTTTCGTTTTTTGGTAGAATTTGTCAAACCAGATTATCCGATATTTCTCGGATTAAGTGCCATACAAATCGCTTGTCTGATAACTCTGGTATACCTTCGCCACAGCATTTTCTCAATATTGTCAATGAAAACTTGATGCATGGTCAGTAGTATAATTTCCGACTTCATTTCTAGCCTACAATTATTATTTATAGGCTACATTCCTGCCGCCGCAATTGGGATTGTTCTTGGTGTTATCTTAGGTATTAACGGTTTTATCTATCAATTTTTCAAGTGGATAATTAAAATTCCCTATAGCTTTTTGCCCATCACCTTACTACCAATTTTCCTGATTTTATTACCAGAGAAAGAAGCTGCCAAAATAATCATTGTTTTTCTCAGTTCTCTTTGGTCAATTATTCTCAATACCTCAACAGGTATACATTTAGGACGGAATCAAGGCAATAATTTTCGCATAGTCATTAATCGCATTTTTGATGGTTTGCAATTCGCAATTTGGGTTGCCTGGTTAGTTGTAATAACCATGGAAATGTTAATTGGAAATCAAGGTTTAGGATATTTAGTATGGAATAGTTACAAAACAAATAACTATAATTCTATGGTTCAAGGTGTTATCTATATTAGTGTAATTGCTTTTCTCTTAGACCAACTCCTTGAAATTACAGGCAATATTCTAGCTCAACTTGTCTCTGAAGGGAAAAAATCTGATACATAGTTCACCTGCTCACATCAGATAAATTCCATTATTTATGGAGATAAGTTTTCTCCTTCGGAAATTAAAATATTCTTGCTTTCACTCTCAACCCCTAAGAAATTAGCAGTATCTATTTCCAGAGAAGAATCAATTTGCTCTACAGGGGTTGCTATCATCTTTTCATTTTTGAGATAAGTACCAAAAAGTTTGTCATAATTAGAAGCAACCGCAAGAAATGCACCCCCTAAGATATAAATAGGTAGTGGCAAAGAAAGCTCCTCTATCCAATCGAAAAATTGTGCTAAGGCAAATAACAACAAAAAGCAAGCAATCCAAACTTTCATCCTGATATTCCTAACTCGATACAGATTTCAGCAATTTTATGAGATTGCATAACATTTTATAGCAGCCTCGATAAAATAACATAGTTACTGATGTCAATTTTGCCTTGAATCTGATAAATTTTACTTGTTATCCGCAATATCTTATACTAATTTTCCCAATACCACAGATATACTTGGGTAAGGATTGGTGTGTAAACTCGTGACAATACCCAACCCACCATAGGTATAGATACTCTTAACCTCCCACCTCTAACCCTTGCAGCTTTAAATCTAGGCTGTATTTCAATGTCATGGCTATGTGTAGCAATTATCGCGGTCAATTAAGTAGTAATTCGGTGTAGGCACGTTTTAAATAATACTATAATAGCATATATGTTATGAAATAATTAAAATCATTGGTCTATCTTTGATTTTGATTAATAAATTTGTATGTTTTTCTTATCGTCAGAATCATTTTCTCGGTTGATGAATCATCAACGACAACCATCCAATTATGACTACTAATATTAATATTACTATGGATAATGGTGATTTCAAAAAAGAGAAGAAAGAACTAATTTTAATAGTTGATGATAGTCAAGCTAGTTTAGATTTTTTATTTGTCACCTTAACTGAAGCTGGTTATGATGTGGATATTTATCAGCGTGGGGAGATAGCTGTTGGTGAAGCGACAAAACAACAACCCAGTCTGATTTTACTAGACGTGATGATGCCGAGTATGGATGGGTTTGAAATCTGTGAAAGATTAAAAAGTCAGCCAGAAACTAGGGATATTCCGATTATATTTATGACAGCTTTGACGGATACGCAAGAAAAAGTCAAAGGTTTATATTTAGGTGCTGTAGACTATATCACTAAACCTTTTCAACAGGAAGAGGTTTTGGCAAGAATTAAAGTACACTTGAACTTAAGACGGTTAAATTTAGAGCTAGATGAGCAAAAGCAGGAGTTAGAAAAAAGGGTTTTAGAGAGAACATCAGAACTTTCTCAAGCGCTGGAAGAATTGAAAAAAACTCAATTACAATTAGTACAGAGGGAAAAGACATCTTCCCTAGGGCAAGTTGTATCTGGGGTTGCCCATGAAGTCAATAACCCCCTAGGATTTATTTCTAATAATATTAATTATGCAAATCAGTATGTTGCAGATTTAATTCATCTGATTCAACTATACAAACAACACTTTCCCCTTCCTGGTGATGAGATAGAAAAAATTAGTGAGAATATAGATTTAGAACACATCCTTGATGATTTACCTAAGGTAATTTCGTCGATGAAGTTGGGTAGCGATCGCATTCAGCAAATCATGTATTCCTTGCGTAAGTTTTCCCTTGCTGATGAATATAAGAAAAAAGCAGTAGATATTCATGAAGGGATAGAAACTACTTTGATGATACTGCAACATCGTTTAAAAGAGACTCGTCAACGTCCGACGATTAAATTGTTTAAAGAATACGGAAATTTACCAAAAATTGAATGCTTTCCGGGGCAGTTAAATCAAGTATTTTTAAATTTGCTCAGTCATGCAATTGATGCGTTAGAAGATAATATGAGTAATCCGGCAATTACGATTCGCACAATGATAGATAAAACGCACTTAACAATTAGCATTGCTGATAATGGAGGCGGGATGTCTGAGACTTTTATCAATCAAATGTTTGTACCTTTTGTAGGAGAAAAATTAAAAAATCAGGATACATCCTTAGGGCTTTCTATTAGCCATCAAATTATCACTCAAAAACATGGTGGAGAGTTGAAATGTATCTCGATTGAGGGTGAAGGAACTGAGTTTTGGATTTATTTACCTGTAAATTAGTTGAGAATGCTTTTGGTGTTCTATGAGATAATAGTATATATCACATTTTTTTGATATCAGAAGAGATTTATTAATTGGAAAATAGATTCTCAGGTAAATATAGCTAATTATTGCTAGATTTGAGCAGATGAATACAATTTGTTGAGGGTTATTTATTTAATCAATTACTTCTCGTGGCATAATAATAAATTTCTTCTAGAGGTTTGGGAATATTAAATATCTCACCATCTATTTGTTTAATTATGAGAATTAGAGAATTGCCCTAAGCTGAAAATAGCAATATTCGGAAAATCACTAAATATTCCATCGATACCTAGGGAGTAAAATAATTCGTACTCTTGTTGGGGATTATCGGCAAAATTTGCGGGTAGAAATTCATTTTCATTGCGAAAAGTCCACCCATGTACAAGTAAATTCACATGATGCGCATCCTGAATCAGTGAAGTTGGTGCTTGTAAATAATTTTGATGGTTTCTAGGTACGATTAAATCCTTATGCACACCGATTGCTTGAGCATAACTGGCAATTTTGCTTAAACCTGTGGGTGTAATTAAATCTTGATAGGTACGGGTACCTTGCTTGAGAGTAAAATCGTAGGGTTGCCCATGGTGATTAATTAATTGTACTAGAGGGAGTTGGGTTTTTTCTGCTAAATATTGTAGGTTAGCAACTTCAAAGGATTGGATGAAAATCGGCGCATTTTTATCTTGATATCCATGATGATGTAGGAGAGTAATCAAACTATCTTCTAAGGGTAAATTAATATTTTGAAAATAAGTTGGGTGCTTAGTTTCGGGGTAGATACCAATTTTGCGTCCCGTTGTTTGAGTTTTCTCTTTGACTAAATCAATAATTTCTGTCAGAGTTGGGATAGGATATATACCGTTGTATGCAGTATTTTGTGGTCGTAAATGGGGAATACGTTCTTGAGTATATAGGGTTTTGATTTCTGCTAGGGTTAAATCTTCAGTAAACCATCCCTGGGTAACTTTACCATCAATAATTTTGCTAGTTTGTAAATGGGCAAATTCAGGATGAAGAGAGATATCTGTGGTTTGAGAAATTTCATTTTCGTGACGAGCAATTAATACACCATCTTTCGTTATCACTAAATCTGGTTCAATATAATCAGCACCCATATCAATAGCTAATGCGTATGCAGCTAAAGTATGTTCGGGAAGGTATCCACTAGCACCACGGTGGGCAATAATTATGGGTTTATTTGCATACATAGGAATTCATCGATACAAAGGGTGAGGAAAAAAGTTATAAAGAAATAATAATTCAGCAGGATGGGAGGTGGAGGGAGAAAGAGACAAGAATAATATTTCCGCAAAAGTGTAGATATGTTGTCCTCAGATGTGGGAATATTGGTAATATCATTTCTTTGCGAAGTTGCGCTATATTACCAAGTTGTATTTTACCCCTATCCGCCTCCGGCACCTTTCCCCTTGGTAAGGAGAAAGGAAGAGTTTTTGTTGCATCTTCATGGAGAATTGGTATAACAATACTCCAATTTAATTTCACAAAATCTTTTAGCATCTATCATGAGTCATCATTCATCCTCAAAATGCCATATTCATTTTTGGCTGATTTCGTTGATAATGACTGTCATGGGGGATGTAGTCAATATAAAATCTTTAAAGGCAGAAGCTTCATCTCAAAAATTATCTCCAGCTTTCAAGCTAACTCAAAATACTCCTCGACAAAATCAACCACCCTCCAATCAACCCCTACCGGAAGCAACCCCTGTAACTCCTCTCCCCTCCCCAGATGAGTTGTTGCAACCACCGAAAACTAATCCGGAGCAAACTCCACCCAGTGATGTACCAGAAACTATTACTGTGGAAAGATTTGAGGTGATGGGAAGTACGGTATTTTTCCCCGGAGATTTTGCCAAGGTGACTGAACCTTACACCCAACGTCCGATTAGTTTAGCAGAATTGTTTCAGGTGCGATCGCTCATTACTCAGTTGTATCTCGATCATGGTTATATCACCTCTGGAGCATATATTCCACCCCAAAAGCTACAAGGCGGAACCGTGAAAATACAGATAGTTGAGGGTGGTTTGGAAGGGATAAAGGTCAGGGGTACAAGGCGCTTAAATCCCAACTATATCAGGAGTCGCTTGGCTTTGGTGACAGGGAAACCTCTCAAGCGCGATCGCCTATTGCGGGGGTTACAATTATTACAGTTAAATCCTCTGGTTGCAAATATTTCGGCGGAACTTGCTGCGGGTACAGAGGTGGGAGAGAGTGTATTAGAAGTGACGGTACGGGAAGCAAAAAGTTTTGATGTCACCTTGAGTGCTGATAATGGGCGATCGCCATCGGTGGGAAGTTTCCGCAGACAGTTGCAGGTGAGTCAGGGGAATCTCTTCGGTTTAGGTGATGGTTTGAATGTCAGTTATACTAACACGGATGGTAGCAATGCCTTTGATTTAAGTTATAGTCTCCCCCTCAATCCCCGGAATGGCACTTTGGCTGTGAGTTACGGCACATCTAGTAGTAATGTGATTGAACAGCCTTTTAGTGTGTTGGATATTCAGTCAGAATCTCGCTACTATGAGTTAACTTTGCGTCAACCTCTGATGCAGACTCCTACCCAGGAATTTGCCGTGGGTATAACTGCTACTAGACGGGAGAGTGAAGCTAGTTTTTTGAATGGAGAAATACCTTTTCCTGCTTCCGGTGCAGATAAACAGGGTAGAACTCGCATATCTGCGTTGCGGTTTTTCCAAGAATGGACACAACGCAATAATAGGGAAGTTTTAGCAGGGCGATCGCAATTTAGTATTGGTTTAGATGCCCTCAATTCCACGATAAATAATACCGCCCCTGATAGTCGTTTCTACGCATGGCGGGGACAAGGGCAATGGGTACGTCTCCTAGCTCCCGATACCTTCATCTTACTCCGTGGGGATATTCAGTTTAGTGACCGTCCTCTACCCCCCTTTGAGCAATTTGGCATCGGTGGCATAGAAAGTGTCAGAGGATACCGTCAAGATGCCCTACTCACTGATAACGGCATATTTGCATCCGCAGAGGTAAGACTACCCATTGCCCGTTTTTCCCCAGGTAGCAATCTACTACAACTAACTCCCTTCATCGATTTTGGTACAGTTTGGAACCGCCAAGGTAGACCCAACTCCGCAGGTGAATTAAAAAATGATACCCTATTATCAGTAGGATTAGGGCTACGCTGGCAACTAGAAGACCATCTGACAGCCCGCTTAGAGTGGGGTATTCCCTTAATTGATATTGGTGGAGAGAGAAATTCCTGGCAAGACAACGGTATTTATTTTTCTATCGTTGGTCATCCTTTTTAAGGATAGGAATTACAACTAAATTATTCACAGGTTGATATTACAATTATAGCATTTTTATTGATGATTAGAGCGCAATTTTTCTAAAAAAGCATTAATTTCTTGAGCTAACCATTCCTGCTCGTATCTAAACAATCCTAAGCCAAATTTATGAGAGCGAATCCCTTGATTTAGGCATAAATATCCTTGATAGCCTACTTTTTTTAAGGTATTGAACTCTACAACTTTCACAGAACTTAAATCTTTCGTTTTTCCAGTTACATGGTAGTTAAGACCTAAAAAGCTCCAATCATAAACAAAAGTACGTTCATTTATTAATAGTTTGAACTTTGAGGATTGAGAGATAATAATATAATCAGTTTCCAGGGTAAATCGCAATGGAGAAAGTCCAACCAAAACTAATATAAGCAAGGCTGGTATTGACAGTTGAGATACTATTAAATATATCAGAGAAACTACTATAAATACCATGAGGATATTCATTAAAATTAAAGCAGGGATAAATATAATCATCACAATCCCTAGACATCCGTTGATTACATTTAAAGCTTTTGTATCTGATTTCTTTATAGTATTCTGCAATGGATGTATACAAACAGTTAAACCAAAATCTGTTTTTTTGAATTCAATTCTATTCCCAAATGGTTTAGAATAGTAATGGTTTGGAACTGAACTATCACTATTACTATTTTCATTATGGTTTGTCATGGATTGAAGCACCTATTTTATAAGATTTTAAAAGATAATCAAGAAAAATTATAATCAGTAAATAACTGTGAAGTAACCGTATTTATACAATGTGATAGCAATTTTTCATTTTATTTTTATAAGTAACCCTCGGTTTCCATCTCTCCCCACATAAAAAGGTCATCTGTAGCTGAGAATATGAATCATCTTTGAGAGATATTGAACTTTTGATTATTCACTTAGGTTCAATAAATACTTTCCATTCTTCGTTTACTTGATAGGTGATAAATGATTCGTGAAGCTGTAAAAAATCTATTAATTTCATTCCTGATGCTAGATTATTGAGTAATGGTTTAACAGGTTGTTTATAAACTTGGTAAAAATATTTACATAAATTGATAATCTCTAAAGATTCCTCTGGTGAAAATACCTGTAAATCATTTAAGATACCAACTAAAGCTTGGTAAAAATCTTCAGAATTATGGATATTTGGTATATGTTTGCAAAGTTGATGATTAACAATGTTGTTTTTGAAAGTAGTTGTTCTACATCTAATTTTTTTATCCCTGAGCTTCACAACTGTTTGAATTTTATGAGAAGTCTCCTCAGCTATAGGAGCTTCTTCTTGAAAATCTTGAGGTACAGTATTTGTCCTAACTGAATAAAAAATCCCAAAATCTTCAATTGATGCAATATAAACTCTTGAATAAGTTCTATATATACGAAAATCATTATTAGTAACATCTCCAAGAGAAATCATTATATTATACTTTTGTTGACAAATTTGAATAATGTCGTTGACATCAACCCATTGTTTACCTAATCGTAATGATTCTGATGCAACAATTTTTTTAATTAAATCTATTTTCATTTTAAAGTTATGGTAAATATTGTGTTAAATGATAATTACTAAGAACTGGATATCTTAGATACATTTGCCAAAGCTTGTTCTTTGACTTATTACATGTGCTATATCTGAAAATATAGCTTTTGAGCTTTTCCCAACCTTCAGTTGAATTTTGTCTATCTTAAAAAGTTCGTCAGAATAAAACTCCATCAGGCAAGCATCATATTTGATGCACGGTAGTATTAACTGCATCTTATGCGCTTAATTATTTTGATGTCATCCGAGAATATTAGGAAGTTAATACAGATGGAGATTTATCAGCCAGTCTATTGCAGTATCTAGCTCAACTAATTGGTACATCCTTTTACCAGGATAGTGGAGTTTAAAATTGATGTCATAGTAAATAGGTTTATTTTCAGGCTATTTTGGTGGAAGATAGGTACAGTTTTCTCAGGGAATTGTAGAGGGATGGGGGAAAGAATGACTATTTTCAGGTTGATGAAAAAATGGCGCATTGCATTAATTTGTTTATTGATGATTTTATTTGTCAACTCTCCAACTTGGGCAAACATTCCCACAATTCCTACTGAAAAAATTACCTCTTCTTTAGCTGATGGCAAAGCTCTGTACGATCGCGGACGTTATCACGAAGCAGCGCAAGTATTACAACAGGTTGAGCAAAATTATCGACACCAGGGAAAAACTTTAGAACTGGCAGTAACATTGAGTAATCTGTCTCTAGCACATCAGCAGTTGGGAAATTGGACAGAGGCAAGGGCGGCGATCGCGGAAAGTTTAAGTATTTTAGGCTACGGCAAAACAGAGAATCTTACCCATCCTCTGATTGTGGCGCAAAGTTTAGATATTCTGGGCAAACTGCAATTAACCACCGGGGAAGCAGAGACTGCGGTGAGAACTTGGCAGAAGTCTGAGAAGATTTATCTACAACTAAAATCTGGGGCAGTTACACCCAATCGACTCAATCAAGCCCAAGGGTTACGTATTGCAGGTAACTACACCCAGGCAGTGAAAATACTGGAGGAATTGGGGAAGAATTTCCAAAATCAGCCTGATACCCTAGAAAAAGCCAGGGCACTGCGATCGCTAGGTGAAACCCTAGAATTAATCGGCAATTTAGCCCCATCCCAAACCGCCCTCACAGCCAGTCTGGCGATCGCGCAAAAACTCAACTCCAATGCAGATATCGCCGCCAGTCTCCTGAGTTTAGGAAACAACGCCCGCAGTCAGCAAGAAATTACCTCAGCCCTCTCCTATTACCAACAAGCAGCCGCAACTGCCCCCTCCACACTGCTGCAAACCCAAGCCCAACTCAACCAGTTAAGTCTGCTCATCTCTGCAAAAAAATATACCGCCGCCCAAACCCTGATTCCTGCCATTGCCACCCATTTACAGCAATTAACCCCTAGCCGTGCAGCCATCTACGCTCAAATCAACTTCACCCAAAGTCTGGTAAAAATACCATCATTACCAACCGACAATCAGACTTCCCCCTCCCAAATCCTCGCCACCGCCATCCGCAACGCTCAAACCATCGGCGACAAGCGCGCAGAAGCCTACGGTTTAGGCACTCTAGGGGGATTATATGAACGCAATGGACAGCTAGCAGAAGCACAAAAACTCACCCAACAAGCCCTCCTATTATCCCAGGGTAGCAACGCCCCAGAAATTAGCTACAGATGGCAATGGCAACTAGGTAGACTACTCCAAGCCAAGGGAAATATTCCAGGGGCGATCGCAGCCTATGATGCTACCGTATCCACCCTCGAATCCTTGCGTAGTGACTTAGCCGCCGTCAACCCCGAAGTCCAATTCAACTTCCGTGATAGCGTTGAACCCGTTTACCGCGAATCCGTCGCCCTCCTGCTCCAAAGTCTCCAGGGTAAAGCCGACGAAAAAACCCTCGAAACAGCCCGCCTCCGTATGGAAGCCCTACAACTCGCCGAGCTCGATAACTTTTTCCGCGAAGCTTGTCTGCAAGGGCAAAAAGTCATTCTCGATCAAATCGTAGACAAAGATAACCCCACCGCCGCCATCCTCTACCCCATCATTCTCCCAAATACCCTACAAGTCATCGTCAAAATTCCCCAAAAACCCCTGAAATACTACAGCACCCCAGTTTCCCAGATAGAAGTCGAGAAAACCATCAGCCAACTCCGGCAAAACCTGATCAAACCCTCCGCCATCAAAGCCATCAACACCGACTCCCAAAAACTCTACAACTGGCTAATTCAACCCATCGCCTCAGAATTACAAACCAGCAATGTCAACACCCTAGTTTTTGTCCCCGATGGTGCTTTACGTAACATCCCCCTAGCATCCCTCTACGATGGCAAAGCATACCTGATTGAAAAATATGCCGTTTCCCTCAGTGTCGGCTTGCAACTTCTCAACCCCAAACCCTTACTACGCAAGCAACTTAACGCCCTCACCGCCGGACTCACCTCACCCCCCGCCAACTTTAGCCAATTTCCTCCCCTCCCTGCCATCAAAGCCGAATTGCAACTCATTACCGATGCAGGAGTACGTACCACCCAATTACTCGACCAACAATTTACAACCAAAGCCTTAGAAAATAAAGTCAATACCGCCCCCTTTAATATCCTCCATCTCGCCACCCACGGCGAATTCTCCTCCCGCGCCGACAAAACCTTTATTCTCGCCGCCGACGGACCCATCAATGTCATCCAATTTGATAGTATTCTCCGGGGTAGGGTGCAAAATAAACCCGATGCGGTACAACTTCTAGTACTCAGTGCTTGCCAAACTGCCGCCGGTGATAACCGTGCCGCCCTAGGATTAGCTGGAGCAGCCATTCGCGCCGGTGCCCAAAGTACCGTAGCCTCCCTGTGGCAAATTGACGACGAATCCACAGCCCAATTTGTCGGTGAGTTTTATCAACAGTTGAAAAACAGTAATATTACCAAGGTGGAAGCCCTACGTCGTGCCCAATTAAGCCTACTCAAACACCCGAACTACAACGCCCCTAGTTTTTGGTCTGCCTATGTTTTAATTGGTAATTGGTTGTAATGTAGCGTTTCCCAATCAGATGAAATACAACTTCCCCAAAGTCTCTCCACAAATTGCTATTATGTAAGTACATCACGTATGTACATCATGAGCAACCCCTACAAAATTCGTAGCACTAAAATTGGTAACAGTGCGGGATTTCGATTGCCAGCAGATTTTTACCGCGAATATCCCCAGTTTGCGAATGCTTCCAGTTGGATAGAAGTATTGTCTCCCTACACCGCGATCGTCAAAATTATTCCCGAATCTATTGAAGAAGAGGAGGAGGTCGATTCGCTAATTATGCTGCTATTTCTCGACTTTGCCACGACGGAAGCATTAAAAAATAATAGCTTGCAACCTTACACGACCGAAATGTCTGAGGCTGCAAATAAATTAATTGAGGGTGTGGAATTAGAGGACGAATTGCTCGAAGATGGCTAATTTTGTCAGTAATGGTTGGGAGATTTATTTTCATCCACAACTATTTGGAACTCAGTACCAAGAATTGTTCGACCGTGTTTCCAAATTAAAGGAAAAGCTACCAAATAGTGAGTTTAAAACCCATGCAACGGTGAAGTTATTCGCTGCTATTACTGTTGCCGTTGAAACCAAAATCCCTTCCGATCCTTTTGCGAGCTACTTTGCTTTGACAGGAGCATTAAAACGCTACGGAAGAGTTAAGAAAATGGGTTTACCGGAGAGATATCGGTTATTTTTCCGGGCTTTTGATACACCCGAATTAAAAGCGATCGTGATTTTGTGGTTAGGATTTCCCCGCAAAGAGGGAGCGAAAGATGATTGTTATCAAGTGTTTACCAAAATGGTTGCGCGGGGGACATTTCCAGATAGCTTTGATGAATTAATTGCAGAAACCGAAATAATCCCTGATGAGAACAAGTAAAATTTAATATTCCTGAAATTAATTAATTTGGTGATATGGAACCTATCTCCTGTCACAATAGCGTTTGGAAAAATTTTATCGATTGAATTCTTATTAAGGGTAAAAGGCAAGAGATATGAAAAAGGTTTAGGGTGTTGAGTATAGGAAATGCTGCTTCCATATCACAGCAAAGGGAATAGTTACCTAAGTTCAGATTATTTCCCTCGTATCATATTTTTCCCTACACTCTAACCCTTACACCAATTCACGAAAACTCTGATAGATATAGATTTTGCGTAGGAGTTTAGTAATACTTGAACCCCTACGTATTTATATCATCATTAAACTGTGGTAGAAATTATCACAATGGCAAAATTAATTGATAATTTTTAGGATAGGGCAGTGGCTGGACTCAAACCCAGAAGGTTGAGTAAACGGTCAACATCAAAATGTTCATCCATCAGATGACGAATACAGTGGACTTTGATTGGTTCGTGGACACGGACTTGCCCAAAAGTGCGATCAACTATTTCCACGGTGGTGAGTGTATCCAAATCAACAGAGAGAATGGGAATTTCCAACTCTTCGGCACGATTCAGGATAAACGCAGGTGGAGGTAGTTGTCCGGTAAGGATGAGACATTGGGTAGAAGTTTCCAAGGCAGCTTGTTGAATTTCAATGCGATCGCCACCGGTGACAACTGCCATATTTCGACGTTTGCGGAAATATTTCACGGCAGAATTGACATTCATCGCCCCAATTGCTAGACTCTCGACCATTAAATCTAGGCGATCGCCACGACAGAGAACCTCAGCTTTGAGTTGGTGAACCAATTCCCGAACACTGACACTTCGCAACAAGTCACTTTTCGGCAAAATACCCAGCACCGGAATATCTCGCTCTTCCAAAAAGGGACGGATGATAGTATCAACAGCTTGTAGTTGTTCTGCGGGTACGTCGTTGATCACAGCACCAATTAACCTGTTTCCTAGACGCTGTTTAGCAGAGATTAACCCTTCCACAGAAAGCAAGGACTGATAGCGGACAATCAGGATAATAGCAGCGTCTACTACCTCCGCAACCTGGGGTAAAGATAAACCAAATAGACTACCCTCTTGCAAATTGCCTGCCCCTTCCAGCAGCACCAAATCACCTGGAGATGTTGGTTGTTGTTGTAAGAGAGATTTTTGATAGTCTATTTTGTCTTCACCGCGTAATCTTCTTTGCACCGAGATATCATCTAAAGCTAACATCGTCGGTATTATCCGGTTTTCTGGGAGGTTGAGACTGGCAGAAATAAATTGCACATCGTCTTCAACCAAACTATCACCAGACTCACTTAAACAAGTTCCTAGAGGTTTGCCATAGGCAATGTCTAGTCCCTTTTGCTGTAGTAGATGAGACAACCCCAGCACTGTTGCAGATTTACCACTATAGGCTTCTGTGGAACCAATCAGCAAATATCTAGCGGATTTTGGCACTAATGCACTCCTAGATTTCAAAAGTCAGCACAACCCAGCTTGGTGTTTATTAATTTTAGGACTAGACAAGCGATCGCGGCTGTACATGACTTTGAAATTGTTGAGATTTTCCCATGCTCTGAGGATGGGATTATCGGTAGCCTATTCTTCGATTTTCAATAATTTGCGGTAAAATGGCTGAGAAAAATCTGTAACCCGATAGCGCTTGTAGTTTTCAATCATTTCAATCAGACAGTTAATAAACTCAAAGCTTGCCATCATGATTTCATAGCTCAAATCACCATCTGCATCAAACTGTATTCGGCAACGAGTCAAGTCAGAAGGTAGGGTGGCAACATTCCATGTAGCGACAAAGGGAATATTCTCGCTACCCTCGATTTTACGATGTCCTTCTAAAACCCCTTTTTGATACAGACCAATAGCATAGGGCAAGAAATTGCGCTTAGTTCCTTGGACGTAGGGGAGATATACACTTGCTTGTTGCGGTGTAGCAGGTTGGAGTTGCTCGATAGACATAAACAGAATGTTCCTTAAGCTAGATGACAACCGGAAATATTCATTAGCTGCATCTAGTGTTCCCAAATTTTGCGGAGGATACACATCCACCAAATTGAAATAGCCAATCCCAGGAATTGTACTTATCGGCAATAAATCTATCCAAACTCGTTGCAGTGGAATACGGAGTTTTCATTACTACGCATCACTTCAGCAAACTATGGAAATCAGCAAATTAGGACGCAAGATAGAATCAATAAATTTTGCTTGGAGAGACTATGAAAATTTTCAGCTTTTCTGGAATCACCCTATCCGCAGTTGTTAATAACTAGATGGCTATGTGTTAAATAGCTATTCTCAAAATATAAATTTGCTCGATTTGACAATAGGAGATTGAACTATGACTGTCTTTACTGCCATCTCTGTCGAAATATCGCCACAAAACCGACGCAAGGAGCAGAATTGTTGGTTTAACTTTCCCTATCTCGCTTTTTCTATCTAGATTTTTCAATCTTGCTTTTCCAATCTAGATAATTAGGTGTAAACAACTTGGGGATGAACTAATATATTCTTCTGCGTGCCTTGTGTCACACAAGTAACACGTATTGAGGAAATTACAATGAATTTGGAATTATGGGGTTGGAATGATTTTTTTGCCAACCACTTTACACCCTACCATCACCAAGGATTTTCGGTGGCTAGGGTTGTAATTGAGTGCAGAAATAGTTACATTCTGCAAAGTGAAAATGCTGAATTATCGGCGGAAGTTACAGGTAAATTACGCTACCGTGCAAACAAACGCCAAGATTTTCCCGCAGTCGGCGATTGGGTTGTGATCCGCGTCAGGGAAAAGGAAAAAACCGCAACTATCCACGAGATTTTACCCCGCAAAAGCAAATTTTCCCGTAAAGCATCTGGTGCGGAAACCACAGAGCAAATAGTAGCCACCAACATCGATACGGTATTTTTAGTGTCTGGTTTGGATGGTGACTTTAACCCCAGACGCATCGAGCGCTATCTAATTCTGGCATGGGAAAGCGGAGCCAATCCTGTAATTGTTCTCAACAAAGCCGATATCTGCCCCAACTTGGAGGAATGTTTGGCAGAAGTTGAGTCAGTTGCTTTAGGTGTACCAATTATCACTATTAGTGCAGCCACGAGTCAAGGATTAGAAGCACTTCAAACATACTTGCAACCGGGACAAACCGTAGCTTTATTGGGTTCTTCCGGGGTAGGTAAATCAACGATTACCAACCAACTCCTGGGTGAAACGGTACAGACAGTCCAAACGGTGCGTCAGGGGGATAATCGCGGGAAACATACTACCACCCATCGGGAATTGCTCCGACTACCCAACAGAGGATTAATAATCGATACTCCAGGGATGCGCGAATTACAGATGTGGAGTGGGGACGAAGGTATATCGGGAAGCTTTGCAGACATTGAGGAATTAGCACAGCAATGTCGTTTTCGCGACTGCCAACACAAACATGAACCGGGTTGCGCGGTACGACAAGCTTTGCAGGATGGGAGTTTGGATGCATCGCGGTTTGCAAATTACCAAAAATTACAGAGGGAAATTAAGTACATGGAAACAAAACAAGACCAAAGGGAATATATTGCCGAAAAGGAGAAATGGAAAAAGATAACTAAAGCGATGCGAAACTATCACAAAGGCTGAGATTCGTTAGGGTTTGCGGTGAAATTTTCACCAAAATATTCGGTTGCATAAAATCATAATAAGTCCCGTGTAAGTAGGTAGGTTGAATTAAATTTAAAATGAGCTAGCAGTACAGAACTCTGATGTCACAGGGTTTGAACGAGTGTGAATCATTTTATAAATAATTATACCAATTCTCTAAAATTAGGCTACAGATGGAATCTACGGAACCATTGCTAAATCTAGATTTTTTAATTGCATTAGCATTAGCTCTCCCGCACGGAGCATTGCGAATTGGTATTACGCCTTCCTACTTACATGAAAAAGGAGAGTCGAAATGAGCGAAGAAACAGTATGCAATGATTCCCAACTCAGTCAGCAATCGCCTCAAACGCTAACTGAATTAATCGTCATCCGTCCCGACTCCGAAACCTTAAATCGCAGCAGCTTGCCTAATTTTGTTGGTATCTCTGCGAACACAGTCGGAGCAAAGGCGATCGCCATGTATCTCACAATTATTCCTCCTGGAGCGATCGCCGAACCCCATTTGCATCCAGAACATGAAACTGGAATTTATCTGCTTAAGGGTCGAGTTGAACTCAGGTATGGAGAAGGACTCAGCCAATGTCAAATTTGTGAAGCGGGAGATTTCATTTTCACCCCTCCCGGTATTCCCCATCAACCTCGAAATTTGAGCGCAACGGAACCTGTTTACGTGTTAGCTGCACGCAACGATGCAGATGAGGTCGAGAAAGTTGTCCCCTACAATCTGGAGAAAGAAAAATCAGTAAGTGAATGAAAAATAGTCGGAAAAACCAGCTTTCTTTGAGTCTCTTCTACGGTGTCTCTTCCTTAACGTCTCGACAGGTATTAATTAAATAGTTAAAACAGAACTATAAAATTCACAAAAACTTGATACATACCCTTAATGGAGATGATTATGGCTGAAGAAAAGACATATTTAGAGCTTTCTGAGGCTGACGGAGGCTCCCATAAATTTTACGAAGTTATAGTTAAAGATACCGAATTAATTATTCGATATGGTCGGATTGGGGACTCCGGGCGAATTCAGAGCAAGGTTTATCCTAGCGCAGAGAAGGCACAAGCGGAAGCAAAAAAGAAAATTAACGAGAAGCTCAAAGGTGGTTACGAAGTAGCGATCGCGGGAGTACGTCAAAAACGCAAAATCACACGACGTGCTGTTACTAGTAGCGTATCTTCGGCAAAACAGGCACCAATTTTGTGGAAATTCAAATCCCAATCGTCAGCTTTCGGGATATTTATCGACGCAAATCGTTGTTGGGTAGGCAATCAATCTGGGGAGGTTTTTGCACTCAATCCTCAAGGTGAAGTAATTAATCAGTTTCAATTACCTGATGGTGTGAAGTGTTTAGTTGCTGATGATGCTTGGATTTATGCGGGTTGTGATGACGGCAATGTTTATGATTTGACAGGGAAATTACCACGTTTAGCATACAAAATTGATGAAAACGTCGATATCTATTGGCTAGATATTAAAGATGGGTTACTAGCTGTCTCCGATGGAAATGGAGGATTAACAACAATCGATCATGATGATGAATCCCAATGGACTCGGTTGAGTCAGGGGAATTCCGGTTGGATGGTGCGGTGCGACTCTGATGGGGTTTACCACGGACATAGTAGTGGTGTGACGATGTATGATTACCAAGAAGGTCGTGTGCTGTGGCATCAAAAAACCAAAGGTGCAGTATTATTTGGTTGGCAAGAAGCCTCAACTGTGTATGCTGGTGCAAGCGATCGCAAGGTCTATAGTTTTAGCAAAAAAGGTGAAGTGGGTGCAGTTTATTCATGTAATGCTCCCGTATATTCCTGTGCTGCTACCCTTGATGGTAAATATCTATTTGCAGGTGATAACAGTTCCTCCCTTTACTGCTTCCAAGATTCAGGAGAACTACTATGGAAACTGGGTACCGGTTGCGGTTCAGCCCTTTCTATGCAATTTTTTGATCACCGTGTCTATATAGTTACCACCGATGGTACCTTAGCCTGTATTGATGCTAGCCCCAGCGCGATCGCCGCAGCTCAAGAAGGTAAGATTCCCCAAGCTACAGTCATTAAAGCACCGAATCAAAAAGGTATAGCCCCCTCGGCGGAATTACAATTGGCTGCACCTGCTGAAGTTGCCCAAGGAGTAATAGTTGAATGCTACCGCGAAGGTAGTAAATTGAGAATTCGGGCTGTATCTCCCGGATATAACCCTAACTGGAGAGTTCAGTTCCCCAGGGATATCCGCGTCGAAGGCGATCGCTATTTGGTACAAGAATTGCGAGAATCAGGTAGTGGAGGTTTTTATCGAGTCTTTGGGGATATCAAAAAATTAGTCGATTGACACTCTTCGTTCTAAAAGACTACGGCTGGCTGCCTGATATCATGTTCGGCTAATATAAAGGGATATGGGGGACACCAATGAAGTGGAATAAGCAAGCTCAAAATGATTCCAGTACCTGAAATATTCACGACACCAAGGCTAATTTTGCGTCGTTCTTGCCTTGAGGATGCAGAGGCTATTTTTGAGTATGCGAGCGACCCTCAAGTAATACACTATATGGATTATCGTCCTCGTACAGACATTAACGATGTGATTAAATCTATTACAAATCATCCCTTACTTTGGAACCAAGGAAAAGAATTTATTTGGATTATTACCGTGAAACCTGATGACCGAGCAATTGGTACGATCGCTTGTTGTGTAGAAGGACACATGGCGGATTTTGGCTATTTACTCAATCGCAAGTATTGGGGAAATGGATATGCAACAGAAGCAGGAAATACTGTTGTTGACTGGTTAATGAGTATCCCGGAAATTTACCGAGTTTGGGCAACTTGCGATACAGAAAATCTCCTATCAGCAAGGGTTTTAGAGAAAATTGGTTTAGTGCGTGAGGGGATTTTACGTTCTCATACAATTCGTCCTAATATCTCACCAATTCCAAGGGATGTGTTTATTTATGCAAAAGTACGTTAAACCCTATACTCCCAAGAGACCTTAATCTAATGGGGAGTAGTTATACCAATTCACAATGCTCCCTACGGGAGAGCTAACGCTAATACCAATTCGTAATTCGTAATGCTCCCTGCGGGAGAGCTAACGCTAATACCAATTCGTAATTCGTAATTCGTAATTCGTAATTCGTAATTAAGAAAGTCTTATCTAGTCAGACTTTCAGGGTTTGTATCTGTTTCAATATTTTCGTGAAATGGTATAACGCAATTCGTAATTAATAAATCCTGGTTTGACAAGGGTTTTAGAGCTTGGATATGTTTCAGGATTTTCGTGAAATGGTATTAGCTGTAAACAAATAATTAAATTATCTACACTGCTGAACGCAAATAAGACAGATGTAATACAATTGTAATTTCAACGCTCAATACTCAATAGAGGTAGAGCTAATATGAATCAGCAATTACCTGACTTTATTCATGATGTTGTCGAACGCTTGCAGTCAATCGAGGGGATTGCAACTGTAGCACTCGGAGGTTCTCGTGCAAGAGGTAACTATACCCCTAAGTCAGATGTAGATTTAGGAATTTATTACCAATCAGATAATCCCATTGATGTCATTGCTCTCAATCAACTTGCTTGCGAACTTGATGATAATCATCGTCCTAATTTGATTACACCAATTGGTGGATGGGGAAAATGGATTAATGGTGGTGGTTGGCTTAAGATAAAAAATATACCTGTGGATTTTCTCTATCGTAATGTTGCTCAGGTCAATCGCGTGATTGATGATTGCAGACTTGGGAAAATTACAATTGATTATCAACCCGGACATCCCCACGGTTTTGTCTCCTCAATTTATATGGGGGAAGTTGCGATTTCTTTACCACTTGCTGATTCTCACGGTGTTCTCGCAGCTTTGCAAGCCAAAACCAAACCCTATCCGATAGAACTGCAAAAAGCAACTATTGATACCTTCGCTTGGGAAATTAGCTTTTCGCTGTTTGTTGGGAAAAAGTCTATTGTGCGGGATGATATCGCCTATGCAGCAGGCTGTTGTTTCCGTAGTATTGCTTGTATGAATCAGGTTTTATTTGCACTAAATTGTGAGTACCTACTGAATGAGAAAGGAGCAGTCGCGATCGCGAATAATTTTGCTATGTGTCCGCATAACTATCAACAACGGGTGGAGTCCACTTTGGCTTTGTTAGCAACAAAATCTATCGCGGAAGCTATAGCTATTTTGGACAAAATTGAGCTTGAGTTGAGTCAATGGTATGGCGATCGCCGTTTAGAGATGTGATATTTATCCCAGGATTGGGCAAATGAATGCAAAAGGAACTTTAATATTCTTCTGTGGGAAAATGGGTGCAGGTAAATCCACTTTATCTCGGCAAATATCTCAAGAATTAAATGCAATTCTCTTATCTGAAGATGATTGGTTATCAACTCTTTACCCAGAAGAAATTAAGAATTTTGATGATTACTTGAAATATGCAAACCGCCTCAAACCACTATTAAAATCTCATATCAGAAGCATACTCAATTCGGGAATCTCCGTAGTTATGGATTTTCCAGCAAATACGATAAATCAAAGAGCATGGTTCAAGGATATATTTTTTAATCAAGGCATTCCCCATCGCCTAATATATCTTGATATCGATGATAAAACTTGTATAGAACAAATTGCCCAGCGACGGGAAACCAACCCAGAAAGGGCACTATTTGACACAGAAGAAGTTTTCCATCATGTCACCAGCTTCTTTCAACCACCATCTGCGGAAGAGGAATTCGCCATCGAGATTGTCAAACGTTGAGAATCGCAAGGGGTTTGGTTGCTATCATAATATTGGCAAAAATTTTCAGGCGATCGCTCTAGGGCAAAAACCCAAATTGAAGCGGGATAAAATGCCTTTGGAAGCCTGATTTTTAATCCAGACAGTAAAATCTTTAGACTTAAATTCTAACCCAGATAAATTATTAGCCCAGGGTTGCGATCGCATGAGGGATTATTTCAGGAATAGTGCGAATGTCAAAGAAAATGAGAGGGGGTTGTGTTATGGGGTTGGTAAGTGACTGTGCAGCTTACGCGACGTAAGTCGTTCGCAATCATTACTTGAGATATTTCTATCATGGTTTACACAAAACCTAACGAAGGTAGGGTTAATGAATAAATTACCCCTACGCAAGAATAAGTTTTTCAGTCACATACCTTTTTTGGTTCCGGAAAGGGGTTATTGTCAGTTTTTGTACCCTGTATTGCAATATGGATGAGTTAGTTGTCCATTATCCAAAGTTGCTAAACCTCCATCTTGTTTTCGTTGAACATGATCAATGGAAATAGAATTTCTATGGATGAACCCACCGCATATTTTACATCTAGGCGCAGTTTGTAAAGCCTCTCGCATATAAATTGCACTTTTTTGATTTGTACTGAAATCTTTGGAAACATATTCGTCCTGTTGAACAATATTTTGCAAGGCTAAATAGCTAAATTCATTATTAGCTACAATTTCTTTAATAGATTCTTCACTATTTTTACCAGCTTTGAATGCCGAAACAATATTCAGAAAAAGTTTAGAAATATGAGGATAACTTTTTTGGCTCGATCTATACTTACGATGAATTTGCTGTATCAGATAGTCATATTCAATAATAAATTCTTCAAAAGTACTACGAACATCAATGAAATTATTAACTTTACCGCGTTTATCTAACTCCATTATAAAATCAACTATCGCAAAAAATGATGCTGGTTTATGTCTCCCCTCTTGAGAATAGAAATATACTGCCGGATGCAATCCTAATGATGATGAATGGTTACTATTGAGTCTACGTGAAACTTTTTTAACTTCCTTTAAAAATTTTAAAGTTAGTTCGCCAGTATTGTCATCTGTAATTCCTTTATTATTAGAATCTAATTTATTGACAATATTAACAAAATCTAGAATCAGTGGTAGAGTTTGGGAGCCATACAACTTCCCTCCAACTGGTAAATCAAGAGTTTTTACAGGTGTCTGCAATTTGGGAGCGAAGAGAATAGCGTTAATCTCTGCTGCTAAATCTTGTATTTCGGACTGTAATTCATTAGAGAATAAAGACCAGTACTTATGACCTTTACCACTTCTGATGATTGCGCGTGCTGCTATACTGTTTGGTTTTTTGCGTGATTCAAGAAGCTTTAATTCTGTTTTATCAATTGGAGCAGCTTGCTGGTTGATTTTAAAAAATGAGTTTTCAGCTTTCCTTGCATCACCTTCAACCCATTGAAGTTGTATTGCTAATGCTCCTAGATTCTTAGCATACTTAACTATCTCTGGCTTGACTTTATCAGGATATGTAAGTGCTAATCTGAAATCTTCATACGAACCAATTATCTTATTTATTAATTTTCTAGTTTCCTGAGCAATTTCTAATTGTTCATCAGGAATTGTACCATCATAAAAAAACTTGGATATTTTCCCATCACCATAGTCATCATTTACCCAAGCAGACAATGCACTTAGACGATGGCTCCCATCTATGACGAACAGATACCCCCCTGTACTTCTCCATAGAATAATCGCTGGTATCAAGTCACCTTCAATAAAGCTTCTTATAAGTTCGCAGACTTTCTGACTGTCCCATTCATTTGTTTCCCTCTGAAAGTCCGGTTTTCTGATATTGGAAAAAAAGAAAGAGTCTGCTTTTATATCTTCAATAGAGATAGTTTCTTTTTTCTTTCCTGAATTTATATTTTCTTCTACTTCAAAATCTTCTCTAGCTATTAAAGCATCTAGGTTGACTTTAGCCATAAAAAACCTAATTGATGGACTATCAAAACTATCATAATAACTATATTATAAAGCTGTTATTTATTGCCTTGTCTATCCACAATAGATAGAAAGTATAATATCACAAGTGTCAAAAATATTAGGTTATTCCGTAGGTGTTATGCTTAAAAAACTATAAAATAGCCCATATCCCTTACTGGGTAAGAAAAGGAGCTTTTTATATCAAGGTTTGAGGTTTAGATATAGAATTTAAACTATAACCCCCCGAAAGCGTTGATTTTAAAGAGAAATACCTAATTTCAGTTTAACTTTCAGCATAACACCTACGGAAGAGGCAAATATTATCACTAACGTTTATCTACCCAGCTTGTGGTGACGGAAAATCAACGTACTATTATTGTGATTCGGGCGTAAAGGTAAAATGAAAGAGTATCAATTAAGCCATTTGGTGAGCGATCGCGGTTAGCTCAAACTCTAGATTGTAGGTACTTCTCTAAAACAACGGCTTAACCTTGCGTCCTTTTTTGAAGTGTATCGTCTATCTGAGTGAACCTGAACACAGGAGAAGTGTAATGACCACTCAGAAAGCATTAAACCAATTTCCTCGTACACTGATTATAGAATTGCTGGCAATTGATTTATCTACTTGTTCTCGATGCACGGGTTCGCTCTCCAATTTGGAACAAGCGATCGCCACCCTCCAATCAGTTTTGACTAGCACAGGGACAGTTATCCAGTTCCAGAAAATTTTGGTGGAGTCAGTAGAACAAGCCAAACAGTTGCGATTTATTAGCTCTCCTACCATTCGAGTCAATGGTCGCGATATCATCCTAGATACCACCGAAAGCCTCTGTGGTGACTGTTCAGACATTTCTGGCTCCCCAGGGGGAACGGCGTGCCGCACCTGGTATTATCAAGGTACAACCCATACTGAAGCGCCTGTGGGGATGATTGTGGATGCTATCCTCCGCGAAATTTACCAAAACGAAGTCTCACCGCCTGTTGTTCTCACTCCCATCGAGGTGCCGCAAAACTTGCAACAGTTCTTTGAAAATAAATCGCAAAAGGCGATCGCTTGTTGCAAAAAATCAGCAGTTTCCAGTGGATGCGGATGTTGATAAAACTTGCTCATAAACAGATGTAACGGAAACGGAGAAACTAAGATGGCAGCAACCACGAGTGATGTGAAAGCAATCTGGCAAGAGTTTCACCAACGCTTACGCGGCTTCATCTTGCAACGGGTAAATAATCCCACCGATACCGATGATATTTTGCAAGAGGTGTTTGTTCGTATTTACCAACGCTTGACGACTGTTCGCGAGAGCGATCGCCTACAAAGCTGGGTTTTTGCCATCGCTCGTAATGCCATCATTGACTATTACCGTAAAGTTGATCGACAGCCCGAATTGACCTCCGTAACTGCCCTGGAAACTTTGGCAATGGACGAAGATCCAGAAGTCTTTAATCAGCAGATGGCTGGATGTCTGCGTCCTTTACTCGAACATTTACCAGCACCTTATCGAGAAGCGGTACAGCTTGCCGAATTTGAAGGCATAACTCAAGCTGCGATCGCAAAAGAATTAGGCATTTCCCTATCTGGGATGAAATCACGGGTGCAGCGCGGGCGACAAAAGCTCAAAGATTTGCTGCAAACCTGTTGCGAAATCGAGTTGGATGCTATGGGCAACGTCATTGAGTACGAGATGAAAAATCTGTCGATGTGTCGCTCCTGTGGCTTGACAAAGTAATCGGCTCGAAGATTCGACAGTTATACATTCTTGCCCAACAACCTCTTAACGAGCAATTTTCTAGCAAAAGTTAGGAAGCTATATCTGCTTGTCTATCAAACTGAATTTAATGGAGAAATCTCGTGTTCTACTTCTCCCTTAATGATCAAAGTTTGGAGAGTATCAAATGGATTATAATGTCCTCTTTCCCAACCTCCATTTTGGAAAATAAAAGATAGATAAACCCATTGCTTATGAGCATCTCGGATGACAAGGTTATCGCCCTCTTGGGGTATATAGTCAACATCAAAGCAATTTTTGTCATTGAGATTGAGCAAAACCCAATCTTCCGTTAGTCCCTTACCTATATCCGCCGCAGGAAGCTCGTATAGCCCTTCCATGATTGGCTCGTCGTCGCTTTTATATCTTTTAAATGTAGATAAATACCATTGATACATCTTGGGAGTCGTTGCTTGCTCCTGTTTGTATCGCCTCGAATTTTTGTTATGCACAATAGGTTTTTCTTTATCCTTGCAAGTGCATAATATAAAGCCTTTGTCAAAGTCGCACATAATTTGTAGATATTAAAGTTTGAAGCTTTTTACTCTCTTCCGACTCCTTGGAAAATGTTATTTCTTGGCATTTCGATTTAAATTCTAACCTAGATAAATGATTCGTCTAGGGTTGCGATCGCGTGAGCGGTTATTTAAGGAATAGTAACGCACGCAACAAGAACCGCGATAAGTCTTTGGCTTGACGCTTTGCGTATCGCACTCAGGATAGAATCGGTTTTTAGGCGATCGCACTCAGGATAGAATCGGTTTTTAGGCGATCGCACTTGGGATGGAACAGGTTTTTGAGCGATCGCGCTTGATATGGAATCAGTTTTTGAGCGATCGCCCTTGGGATGGAATCAGTTTTTGAGCGATCGCCCTTGGGATGGAATCAGTTTTTGAGCGATCACCCTTGGGATAGAACAGGTTTTTAGGCGATCGCACTTGGGATGGAACAGGTTTTTGAGCGATCGCCCTTGGGATAGAATCGGTTTTTAGGCGATCGCACTTGGGATGGAACAGGTTTTTGAGCGATCGCGCTCAGGATAGAATCGGTTTTTGAGCGATCGCGCTCAGGATGAAATAGGTTTTTAGGCGATCGCCCTTGGGATAGAACAGGTTTTTGAGCAATCGCCCTTGGGATGGAATAGATTTTTTAGCGATCGCGCTTGATATGGAATCAGTTTTTGAGCGATCGCCCTTGGGATGGAATCAGTTTTTGAGCGATCGCGCTTGATATGGAATCAGTTTTTGAGCGATCGCCCTTGGGATGGAATCAGTTTTTGAGCGATCGCCCTTGGGATGGAATAGATTTTTGAGCGATCGCCCTTGGGATAGAATCGGTTTTTAGGCGATCGCACGATGAAAGCAGGCGATCCTACTATCTTAGTCTTACCAATTGCCCTTGTCTTCTAATTCCATATCTTCGCTTTGTTCTGGTTTGTATGCTTTTGCCGCATCTATGAATTCTAATACGTTTACATGCAGTTGATGGGCTGAGGCTGTCCATTGCTTGAGATCCTCCTCATTTCCTGACATAGGAGCATTCAACAGCATTCCCTGCACATTCGATAACGGATGCTTTGCTCCTTTGTTCCACTGCATCATCACCTTTAATTGGAATAAATCTGCCTTTAAATTGTCTTGCATTTGTGTGAACGCTTGTGCCGCAAATCCCGTATACACTAGGTTCTCAGTCAATGGAGATGTTTTTGCTTTCCCTTGGAACTCATTTACCTGTGGGTAACCACTATACCTTTTTGTCTCGTTGGTTGCTGTCGTCAGCATATCCTTTTGCGTTTCTTCGTTCATAATATCCCAACCCGGCTGTGCTTGCTCGCGGATGAGTTTGTTAAAGTTTTCGCTGCTTTGCTTTGCCTTTGCGAAGCCGAAATGCCCTGGATTCAACTCAAGGTTCGTCAAGGTTGCTTTTATAGTTTGATTAATCTTGTTTTCACCAAAATTATTGCCGAATTGTTCACGTACCAGTTTTTTCACCTCAGTTTGTTTTCGAGTTTGGTTGCCACCCGAATAGGTGAATTGTTCGTTACTCTCCATCAACTCTCGGAATATATCTCCCACGTCTGATTTTGTTTGTGTATATGATTGCTCACGGTTCTCGTGTTTTTCCCTTTGGTACTCTCCTAGCATTCGGTGGAACGGATCTGTGCCCCCTCCAAACACGTCACTAGGTTTCAACGCTGGGTAGAGGATCTCAGCAACATAGGGGTGGCTAGTCCAACCAGTTCCTGATTTTTGCTTCACGTGACCTTTTGATCCTTCAGAAGTGATGTCAAGCCAAGCCACCACTGTTCCATTAGGGAGCGTTAACACGATGTCCGGGCGGGTGCTACCACTTGCGACTTGCAAGTCAACGTTCATCCCCTGTATTGTTCTGGCTAGACTCTTGCTAGCCAACGTTTCTATGGCATATCCAAAACTTGTGTATAGGAAGTCTGGAACTTCCATATCTGGTTCCGTAGTGTACTTATTGGCATTGTCGTACCATACCTTTAAATACCCAGAACTCTGATTGCTAAACTGACGCCAGTTCAAGGCTACTTGGCGACTGCTCTGTACTTCGCCGTCAATATCGTTAGCCACCTGAACTGCGGCATTAAACCACCCTATATCGATTTTCCCACGATTATCGGCGAACATTCTCACTCTTCTTTGTATCGGGGTCAATTGTGCTAGCATGTCATGGTTTGCGCCATGTTCCAGCTTTCTTTGCTGCGTCACCTTCGTATTTCGGTAGTTTAATAGGAAATTCCCATCTACTTTTTCTCCAGAAGCCGCGATGTCTTTCGATGCTTCCCCCGTATTTCTTGCCCTCTGGAAGGTTATCGCAGTCTCAGTACTTGGGGTGGGTAGTGTATCTTCGGAACGACTCACCCACATGGCTTTCTTCCCCATGACATCCGCTTCTTTTTCCAACCCCTCTTCATCATTAATCTGTACTCCTTTCATCTGCATTGTCGGTTTTACCCTTCCCTGCATCTGCTGGACAACATGCCAAGCTTCATGGGGTAAATGTGCTTCTTGTCCAGGTGCGACATGAATCTCCGTACCTTGGGTGTAAGCTAATGCTTGTACTTGGGCAGGTTTAGGCGAATTATAATGAACCCTGACATCATCGAGGGCATATCCCGAGAGATTTTCTACCCCTGCTTTGAGATTATCCGGTAATCCTGTTTGATTGCTATTATTCGATTCTTCCTGTCGCTGCACCTCTCTATTGCTGGTAACTTCGCTGTCAAAAGCTGACATCCGTTGCACCTCTTCCTCGCTCTCATCCCCTGATTTAGCTTGTATAGTTGCAGGTGAGACAGCCTGGGGTTGGAAAAAAGGTGACGGTTGTGTCCTTTCTGTCGAGAAAAAAGCATGGTCTGGGGATGCACTGAAAAAAGGTTTTTGCGATGCGGTTGAGTGGCTGGTGCTGGTTTTGCTCTCATGGGTTCTCATTGCTTTTCCTCCGGCAGCGAAGTAATCGTGAATACATTGTCAAAAGTACAGATGTCAAACGTCTATATATTGGATGTTTCTGTGAGCTGATTTTTCCAGCCGTTCTGCAAGCCATACCTTAATGATTGACTGACGGGTGACACCTAATCGTTTGGCTTCATAATCTAATGCTTCAATCATCCAAGCTGGAAAATCGACGTTGACTCGTTTCTGTTCATGGCCAGGACGTTTGGCTTGGGAAAGGTCTAAGAATTCGGTGATGTCTTCTTCTTGATCGAATTTGGCATCAAATTCTGTTGCTTTCATAAATGGCTACCTCTTCTTTTCGCGATCGCCGGACTGAAATAATCCGCACTTTGTTTTCTCGATAGGTAATGACGGCTGACCAGCATTTCTGAGCAATTTTGCCTATGATCAGAAATCTCGGTTCGTCTTCTGTTCGAGCCGGAATTTCTACTCGATCTGGATCAGTCCAGAGTTCTTGTGCATCTGGGAAGTTGATTCCATGTTTTACTAGGTTGGATTGGCTTTTAGAGTCGTCAAATTCAAATTCCACACAGCAAAATGTATAAAAAATATATTTTTATTATACCCATTCCACCATCAACAGCCCCTCCATCCACGGCAATGTCACCATGCTCACTCCCCAAGGCAAACTACCCAGCAAAATATCGATCGCCTGTTGTTCTACCTGGAGTTTCCAGTTACCATCCCCACTGCGGGTTAGTTTTCCCTGTCTTTGTAAAAACCCTTCCCGTAAGCCATCGGGGCTAGTACTTTTTAGCACTTGCCAATAGTTAATTACCGTTTGTAATAGGCGTTCCCCTTCTTCTAGGGCTGGGACTGGTAAATCTAACCCCCGCGCCAGAGGCTGATTCAGCGACCAGCCACACAGTAATTTTGGTAACACTAGTTCGTATTCGGGTGCGTCGGTTTGTTTTGTTGCTAGGTAATACAGTAAGTATATAGCTGTTTGCTGGGCGGATTCATCCCGAAATAATTCGTTATTTAACAATCCCACGGCTTCTAGATAAGAACGTATAAATGGATGCAGTAACACTAGCCCTGCCTGGGAGATATACAGTCCCGCAGTCTCTTCTGCCGTTGATAATATTGAGTTGTTCGCAGAGATAATAATGGGATTTACTTGACTGTTGAGCGATGGTGGAATGGTGTTTTTTGATGTCTGGGCAGATGTGTTATTTAGCACTTGTTCCAAGGCTGCCAACCAAGGGAAAACTTCGGCAATTGGTAAGGTGGTGATAATACTCCGCAAGTATTGGTATGCTGCTACATCAGAGGCTGGTTGCAAGGATAAAAGGTGAGAAATTTCTTCTTCCCCCCCTTCGACTGCGCTCAGGGCAAGCCTGCTCCCTGGTTCTTGCTCCCCTGTTTCGCCCGCAAAAGGTTCTTCCAGGAAGGTTTGCACTAGTTGGATTAACCAGTTACAAGTCCAAGTTGTTGCTGGTAAGGGCGTTTCTGGGGCTATTTCTGGCGGAATTTCCGCGAGAAGTAGGAACCAAGCTTGTTGAATCAATTCCTCGCAGATGTTATCACTTATACCCAAACCCTGCATAAGTTCCGTGGCTTGTATCAGCAAGTTGCGCCAATTTCCCCAGCCCGGTTGTAGCTGTAATAGTAACTGATGGCGTAAATCCTCTGGGAACTGAGTCACCAGTCGCTGTCGTGCTTCTGGGTTGTCTCTCAGTAATTGACGCAGACTTAACTGCCAACTAGTATCATTTTGTACTATCAATGACCACAGCGATAGCCATTCTTGCCAATTTGTAGATAATTGCTTCCCAGGAAAGCGACCATACTGTAAAAAGTACAGCAATATTTCCCCGTCGGTTTGGGGGGTGCGGATTTGTGTTTCTTCCTGTTCCTGGCTTGGTTCTGAGGGGGTTGTGACGATATTCTCTGGATTTTGCTGTGTAATATCTGCTATGGAAGTTAACGCCTCATCTAGCGCTGTTAACCACACAGACTGCTCCCCATCAGGAATTGCTGCAAGGATGGCACGTAATCTTGAATTAGCAATTTGATACAAGTTCTCAGGGAAATTCCCTTGCTCCCTACTCCCTGCTCCCTGCTCTCCTGCTCCCTGCTCCCTGCTCCCTTGCTCTCTGCTCCCTTGCTCTCTTCTCCCCTGCTCCTCATATCCTCCTAACCAGTTTTGGATTAGTTGGGTGAGCCAAGTACTTATCCAAGTTTCAGCAGGTAAGGGATTTTGGGATAGGCGATCGCTGCTGATTTCGACTAAGAGTAATTCCCAAGCGAGTGTTTCTAATTCCTGGAAGCGTTCCTGAAACGACTCCGTAGGAGTATCACCACTTATGCTCAAAGACTGCATGATGAATCTTGCTTGTGTCAGCAAGTTGCGCCAATTTTCCCAACCCGGTTGTAGTTGCAATAGTAACTGATGGCGTAAATCCTCTGGTAATTGAGTCACCAATCGCTGTCGTGCTTCTGGGTTTGTCCTCAGTAATTGCCACAATGGTAACTGCCAGTCAGTATTATTTTCGACGGTGAATAACCACCGAGATAGCCATTCTTGCCAATTTGTAGATAATTGCTTCCCAGGGAAACGACCATACTGTAAAAAGTACAGCAATATTTCCCCGTCGGTTTGGGGGGTGCGGATTTGTGTTTCTTCCTGCTCCTGGCTTGTTTCTGAGGGGGTTGTGACGATATTCTCTGTATTTTGCGGTGTAATATCCGCGATGGAAGTTAACGCCTCATCTAGCGCTGTTAACCACACAGACTGCTCCCCATCAGGAATTGCTGCAAGGATGGCACGTAATCTTGAATTAGCAATTTGATACAAGTTTTCAGGGAAATTCCCCTGCTCCCCTTCGACTGCGCTCAGGGCAAGCCTGCTCCCTGCTCCTCTGCTCCCTGACTGTCGCCAAATTGACACAAGTTGAGCCAGCCAGTTGTGAGTCCAATTTGATGGAAATCCTCTATTTGGAGCATTTTCTCTAGCAATTTCCCCGAATAGTAACAGCCAAGCTTGTTGTTCTAGGTATCGTACAGCACCCCTATTTAATCCCAAAGTCTGGATGAGTTGTTTGGCTTCCGTAAGTAGGCTGTGCCAATTTACCCAGGTTGGCTGCAAGTGTAATACTAACTGGTGTCGAAAGCCTTCTGGTAATTGTTCTACTAATCGTTGTTGCGCGGCTGGATTATTTATCAGCAATTCCCGCAAATCATGCTGCCAATTGGTATTATTTTGTATCGCCGCTAACCAACGTGGTAGCCATTCCTGCCAATCCCTGACTGGACACCACCAAGGTAATCGCCCATAGCGCAAAAAGTGCAGTAATACCTGCCAATCCGAGCCATCGCGGCTGATTGTTTCGGGTTTAGTAGCACTACTGTTAAGTAAGTGTTCTGTTAAGCGATAAGCAGAGCTTAACGCCAAAGGCGTATCGCCTAAAGTTTCCCTCAGTGCAATCAGTAATTTCTGTATAAATTCATCAGCTAAAAATCTGCTATCAATAGAGCCAATATCCACCTCTACCCGATCCAACCGTACTACTTCCTCATCCCCCACCAATTGGTCAAAAAGCTCCGCGATCGCCACCGCACCCTGTTGTTGAAATAAGCGACTCACATCTGACTGTAAACTCCAGACATCAGCTATTTGCTGGATATCGAGTTCTAATACAGTTCGTGCGATGATGTGACGTTGTTTGCTCATGAGGAAAATAGGAAATAGGATTATGTAGCGTAACGCACCGAGAGAAAGGGAAACATGATGCTTTACATTTCATTAACGTATCCTATAAAATACTACAAGGTAATACAAAACATGCGGTCGCACTGGGAAAAAATCTGTAGCTTTGCTGAATCATGGGATGATTTAGCCGTATTTTGAACGATTTATTAATAGTTTCAGCCGTTAATTCATCTCGCATTTCTTCAACAGTCCGCGCCAACGGCTATCTAGTCCCATACGTTGCATGGTATATTTTTGGTATTCTATTTGCCATGTAGTGCGCCGCTCTTCCGCATTGGTCAGATAATTTCCATCCTGACGCTCCTGCTGTTTACTTTGAACCCATTCCATGAGATCGGAAAATAGTTGCTCTATGTTACTGGCTGTCTCGTTTATTTGGGACTCTAATTCTTTATATTTATCAGTATTCTTGTTAATTTTGTGATATTCCTCGGCAGCTTTGTTCAGGAGTTCTTCGACTCGCTTGTAGAGGTTTCCTTCCCTGGTTTTTTGATATTGGTCAGCAGCATATGTGTCTAGCGCTGTTTTATTATACGGTGTGTATACTTCCAGCGTTGTACCAAGGTTGTTTACTATTGCTTTGGTGCCTAGACTATCGGTTGGTGATTCTACTAGTGTTAGCTGGTTGAATTTCTTGTATTTGATTCCTAAAGGACCTTCGGTTAGCCCAGGGACTGGATCGTAATATATAAATCCTTCAACAGCCCATACACCCGGTCTGTTTGGGACTTCTTCAATGCGATCGCATTTATCTAGTTGGATAGTACCAAATGGCAGTGTATTTGTTACGTTCCCGGTTGGATCGAAAGAGCTTGTCGTATCTTGCGGGATATGATGTTGCATATTATCCTGAAAAAGTACATTATTGGTTTCTATCCAGTTTGCAGGGTTATTGCGGTCAACTAAACCCGGACTAAGAACCATTTGTTTGACGGTGAAGTTGATGCTTGTAGGTAATTTTGTTTCAGCATTCGCCTGGGCTGCACCTTGGTAGTTACCCCAACCTTGCGGTATCACTTCGTAAGACACAACCTGGTTGCGACTGAGGACATTTAACTTTAAAAATTGTTCTATGTTTCCATTGGCTGCCATCTGGGAATTCATTTTGCGGGAGATAGGTACTAAATTGACATTATCATTACCAGGTCCGTGCAGCTTGGCATTAAGCATATGACCCCTGATGTAACCAGCATATTTATGAAGTTCGTTCATGTAAGGTGTGTTTGCATTAGCAACTGAAGACCCATTCAATAGACCAGGTTTACTGGTAAGTGGTGCGATTTTTATGTGATCCGTCACATTTTCGTTGATCGATTTGTTCAAACCAAGTTGTGCTTGAATATTCCTTGCTGTCCATTGCACTACCCGCGTCTGTGGTACGACAGCATCAGCTAGCACCACATTGTGAGTCGCTGTATTGGACATAAAATTGGCAATATTCGTCAATAGCTGTCGGATCATCGATGCTTTCACCGCACTAATAGTACTTTGTTGTAAGGTTTGCACAGTCAGCATCCAAGACAACAATTGAGGATGTTGTAAAATAGGTCTTGCATACACAAACGCTTCTAGTGGCTGTGGGTCAGAATTAATCATAAGTTCAGCATCTGCCCCCACTCCTTGAAAACGCAGAGTGTGCTGTTCTGCTTTTCCATCCTCGTCCATATCCAGCATTACACCCACTCGAATATCTGTTAGGGATTCTGTTTTTTGTTCAAGTGTGTTTAAGTCTTTCTCTGTGTCCTGTTCATTTGTTTTTGGCTGATGCTGGGCTGCTTTTCCTGTTACCTTCGCCTGCACTTGTTCCGCAGATTTAGCTTGAATGGCTGATGGTGAGATTGCCTTGGGTTGGAAAAAAGGTGTCGGTTGTGCCCTTTCTGCTGAGAAAAAAGCATGATCTGGCGATGCACCGAAAAAAGGTTTTTGTGATGCTGGCTGATGATTTGTGTGTTTTTTGTTCTCGTTGGTTTTCATGGGTTTCTCCCTGGCAGAATATGTTTTAAGGTGGGTTTGGTGTTTAAAATCTCAAATCCGATGCGGGTTGGGGGTTTTGTTGATTTTGGGTCTGTCTGCTAACGGTGTAAGTCCATCCAGCAATTAACAGCAAGGTTGTTGCACTTATAGCTAGTAATCTACCCAGGTGACTTTGTGTGGCGATCGCGGAAAAAATCAAGTTCTTTTCTTTGACTATTCTCCCTTGGTTCCAGCTATCAAAATGGGGTTGGTCGAGGGTTAATATCTGACTTGGTTGAATTTTCCCCTGTTGGCTAATGGTTTGGAATTTAGCTATATCTTCATCGCTGGGTTGAAATAATATACCTGAGCGGTTCGGTAATGTGAATGTACTGGGTGTGGGTGGGTTGGGGGTAGCTTCTGGTTCATCGCTACTATCATCATTGATGCGAATAATCACAGTAGCAGCAGTTCCTTCTGTGCGATCGCCATCGATTTCCCTAGCAGCTTCTGCTGTAATTCTATGGATACCTACAGTTGGTTGCCAATCTAGACGGTAGGGGGAATTAGTAGCTAGCATAACCACAGATTCGCCATTGGGAGGCGTATAATTCAATACTACACTTCCGACTTTTGGTGGGATAGTTATAGCCGCGATCGTGTATTCATTGTTGGGGTTAAATTCAGAGATATTGAAGGTGTTATCGTCTCTTAGGGGAGTGGTGCTAATTGCTCGATTATCTCTGATAGTTAGCAAATTAAATCCCTGTACACCACCAATGGGGATAGGAATGGTTTTTGTAACTGGCTCACTGGTACAATTACCGAGTTGAGGCGGTGTTTGAACACGCAAGGTGATAGACACTACAGCATCCGGAACCCAAGTATTGAAATCATAATTGTAATTAATCGTGAAGTCATTGTTATCGGGGTTGCTGATATTGGCAATACCATCATGTTCCCAGTTGAAAGTCAAAGAATTTTCCCCAGATGGTTCAATATCAAAGACACGTACAGAAAAGCCATTGGCGTTGATATTGCTAATTGCTGTTTGAAAATCAGCTTGGGGTTGGGGATGAATTGTTACTGTCTTAGTAAGGGTATTTTCGCATTGGGTTTGGCGATCGCGAATTTTTGCGTTAATTATGACTGTTTGCGCTTCACCATCGCTTGCATATTCCCTGGGATTGAGAATCTTTGTTTCTATATCGTTAATTGTTACCTGCATTAACTCCACATTTTCAGCAGTATCTTCAGCTAGCTTAATCTCTACAGGTGCTGCATTGTTGCAGAAGTTTTGTCCATTGCTAACTGATAAATCAGCTTCTGGTATGGGGTTAATTGTAACTGTGCGGGTAAGGGTATTTTCGCATTGGGTTTGGCGATCGCGAATTTTTGCGGTAATTATGACTGTTTGCGCTTCACCATCGCTTGCATATTCCCTGGGATTGAGAATCTTGGTTTCTATATCGTTAATTGTTACCTGCATTAACTCCACATTTTCAGCAGTATCTTCAGCCAAGGTGATATTGATTGAATTAGCATTGTTACAGAATACTTGTCCGTCCCTAACTGATAAATTAGCTACTGGTATGGGGTTAATGGTGACGGTATGGGTGAGGGTATTTTCGCATTGGGTTTGGCGATCGCGAATTTTTGCGTTAATTATGACTGTTTGCGCTTCACCATCGCTTGCATATTCCCTGGGATTGAAAGTATTTGTTTCTATACCGTTGATTTGTACCTGCATTAACTCCACATTTTTAGCTGTACCTTCAGCGAGCTTAATCTCTACAGGTGCTGCATTGTTGCAGAAGTTTTGTCTGTCACGAATTGATAAATTAGCTTGCGGTATGGGGTTAATTTTAACAACGCGGGTAAGGATATTTTCGCATTTAGTTTGTTGACTACGAATCAATGCTGTAATTGTGACTGTTTGCGCTTTACCATCGGTTGCATATTGGCTAGGATTGAGGGTACTTGTTTCTATGTCGTTAATTTTTACCTCAATTAACTCTATATTTTTCGGTGTATCATCAGCCAAGGTTATCTCTACAGGTGTTGCATTCCCGCAGAAGTTTTGTCCATTCCTAACTGATAAATCAGCTACTGGTAGGGGGTTAATGGTGACAACGCGGGTGAGGGTATTTTCGCATTGAGTTTGGCGATCGCGAATTTTTGCGGTGATTGTGACTGTTTCTGGTGTGTCTCCTGTTGCATATTCAAGGAGATTGAGAACCTTTGTGTCTTTCTCGTTGATTTTTACCTGAAGTAACTCTATATTCTCAGCAGTACCCTGAGGCAATTTAATCTCTATGGTGTCTTCCCTACGACAGAATACTTGTTCATTGCTAACTGATAAATTAGCTACTGGTAGGGGATTAATTATGACATTACGGATAAGGGTATTTTCGCACTGAGTTTGTTGATTGCGAATGAGTGCTGTAATTATGACTGTTTGCGCTTTTCCCTCTTTTGCATATTCACCAGGATTCAGGATATTTGTTTCTATATCGTTAATTTTTACCTGAACTAATTGCAAATTATCAGGTGTCTTCTCAGCTAGCTTAATCTCTACAGGTGCTGCATAATTACAGAAATTTTGTCCGTCGCTAACTGATAAATTGGGTTTTGGTAGGGGATAAACGGTTACAGTTAGGGCATCATAGGTATCATCTACTGCATAGGTAAACGTAATTGTAACTTCCAGTCCCTTTTCTAAATCAGCTTTACTGGCTTCCTCAATCATATTAGGTTGGAAGTACTGTTTTGAATCTTTAAATATCACACCTTCTCCCTTGACTGTACCTCCCTCCGGTTCCAAAATAAACTCGTAGGGACGATCGTCATCTTCACAGAAAACAGTTTTATCCAGTAGAATAATTGGACGCGATCGCGCTATAACATAACTAACTGCGGGTGAATTCCCACTACAAAGATAGGGAAGACAAAAATCTGCAATTACAATATCTTTGCGCTTCTGCAATTCGTTAAACAACCTTTCCCAGGTAGGAATATTCTCTTGATATAAATCCTTTGGTAAAGCGGCTAATTTTTGAATTTCTTCTGTACGTAAGCTGCGTAATTTATGGATAGCAGGTTCTTCATCCCCAGCTAAAAGTTGATTTTTTATATCCTCCCTATCTACATAAACTAAGACAAAAGTACCACCTTTGGGAACTCCCCCCAAGTGTTCCATACCGGAATACTGTTGAGCAAATTGTGGGAATAAATGCAGCTTAATCAATGCTTCTAATCGTCTCTGATAAGCTCTGGTTAATCCGATTAATTCAAAATAATTGATTTCTTCAGCAATTTTGGGGTTGCCGATTTGATACTTGCTAATATTAGTAGAATGAAAATCATTAGGAACATCTCGCAGTAAACCGTAAAGTGTCTCTACATCTTGAAACTGGGGTTCCTGAATTATGTACCGATTCTCTCGAATCTGACTGACAGTAAAATGAGCCTCGGACAGTAAAATGAGGGAATATTGGGAAAGGGATAGGGGTTTATCTGGTGTTGAAAGTTTGAGGTGATAAGTCTCTGAATTATTCGGTAAATCAATGACTAGTCCGTAGGTAAGTTGAGTTAAGGAGAGAAGATTGACTATATCTTTAACAATCTCCTGTTGTTGTGTAATTACATCACTAGAAAGTCCTGATAAGGTGATAACAAAATCTTCAAAATCACTGATACTATTTCCCTTCGTGTCAGATTTTTGGATAACATAACGAGCAATAGGAATATTGTTTGCATCACGCACATATAATTTAAATTGTTTGTCTGTATCTCCCTTAACAAATTCATAGGCTTCTGGTTTTCGGGCACGCTCCAACATAAAATTAGATAATTGGCTGCTATCCATCACTGTCAAACCAGGTTGATCGAAGAAAGAGCGCTTGAGAGTGTTTAGCAAAACATTCTTTGTTGATTCATACTTAGTCCAAACTTTTTGGAACATCTCCTTCATGCGGCGAAAATCTAATTCTAGGTCATCAAATTGACCGGAAATATTTAAATCTTTGAGACTTGCTTGATTATCTAGTTTGAGGGTAATAACATCAAAGGCTAAATTATATCGCTGTTTGTAGTTCTGAATATGCATTAATACATCATCTTTTGCTTTACCGAGATGTCCCTCAATCCGGTAAAAATTATAACCATCCAAGCGATAGTTCCAATCCTGGAATTCATGGACATTTTCCTCTGGATTCTGCTTCGGGTAAAAATAAGCAGGATGGCGATCGCTCCTTCCTTTACGGTAAGCGTCATAGCTCCAGTATTTATATAGATTGGGATAATTCAGGTAGTAGGGGATTGCTTGTTTGCTCAGGGGTGCAGATCTGTCTTGACTGGGGGTGATTTTGAGGGGTGTATTATAAAACGGTAGCAGGCAAAAACTTTCAGCTTCAGATAATTTTAAAAGACGTTCGTACAGATAGCGGACTTCTTGCAGACGTACCCGATTACTGTTGTAGATGGGGGGTTGGGTAAAATGACTGCGATAGGGGGAAGTCAGTGCATATCCCCGATCCGGTTCAATGGGGAATGGTGAGGGTGGAGGAACTAACCCCAACATGAGAAACTTGGGAAACCGTTGAATTTCGGGGGGGTAATCATCAATTAAGTCAAAAGCTGTCTCTGCTAGTTCGTAAAAAGCAGCAACTAGCTGGCTGAGATAATCATAAAAATATTGTATTCCATAGGGTGGTTCGGGAGGTTTGATTTGTTCTGAAGTTGAGGTGGTTTCCTGTTTGCGAAAATCTTCTAGTTGTGTTTGCAGACGTTGTTGGAGTTGGTTAAAATCGCGACTAGAATTAGGTTGAAAACCATTAAAGAAAGGCGAAAATAACCAAAATAGCTTGGGAAAAGAACTATTAATTGACGCGATCGCATTGCTACAAATCTGGTAGTAATTATCCCAAAAAGCTTGATAGTTATCGATTTCACCCAAATCAACACTTTTTTTCGCTTCCCCATAACCAAATCGTTGTACCTGGGGAGCAAAATCCTGGAATTTTTGAGTTGTACCGTCAAATTCTTGGAGAAAATGATTACGTGCATTAAAAATATTTTCTACAGTCAGTCCTTCCCAAGGTTGTTCTGGAATCTGATAATTTGTTTTTAGTAAAGTTTCAGCGCTCAATTGTTGAGAATTGTCTGAGCTTTGAGTTCGGGGAACGAGGAAAAATCGCCAGTTAAAACTACGGTATTTACTTAACTCATCGTATTCAAATAAACATAAATCACTTTGTGTATCTAGAGTTTCACAGACTACAACTAAGACGCGATCGCCGATAAATTGCTGAAATTCCTGGACATCACGTTGATTACCATCTGGATTTTGATGCAGAATTGTCCTTTTATCCCCACCTTCTGTAAATAGTTCGATCACCTCACAGGAGGGAATTACTGTGTTTGATACTACTTTTTTAGTAAGTGTAAATAATGAAGATAGGACTTTAACATCTTGATAATGGGTCAGCTTAATTTTTGACTTAAAATCAACTAAATATCCTTCTGAAGTAATCCCACATCCCGGTGATACATATATTTTGGCACTGACTTGTGTAGCTTCTTTCGTATAGCGACTAGTTACTTCCATACCCGCAACAATTCCCATCCCAATGAGGTGGGTGCGAGTCAGTTGATTTTGATTATCAAGATACTCTACAAGCTGATTAAGGTCATTATTTCTTAATACTTGATTAGGCAAAAATATGGGATAGCCGGCTTGGTTAATAATAGTATTCATGGCTTTACTCACTTGCTGTTCCGAGAGCAGTTTGGTTAAGAATTATCGGCTGTTCTTTCGATGCAACTTGGGTATCGTACAAGATGCCTTGGGGATAAATATTTCGTAGTTGGGAGATAATTGTTAGTAAATTATTCAGTGTTCCGGAAAGATTGCAGGTGCTACTATTAGCAGTTTCCCAAGCTAATTCCTGCAACCAACTTTGATAGGCTAATTCCAATTCTCTCATTTGTTGCACATTCACCCAAGCAATTTTCAGAGCAATATGAGCAGGTGTTTCTAATCGCAAAGTACGTTCTACAAAGCGGCGAAAATCGATATTACGGAAGCGTTCTGACCAGTAGGGTAAAATAATAGTTATCCAAAAAGAATAGGGGTCTTGGTAAGTTAACTGGGTTAATTCTTCCCTTGTCCCATCATCTGTGTGAACGCAGACGGGTAAAAAATTATCTGAGGTAGTTCTAGGACGTAGAAGAATATGCTCCAGCAGATGAAATCCCTCATCATTAACTAATTTTTGTAGTTCTTGGATAGATTTATTTCGTTCTTCTTTGCTGGTGTAGTAACGAGTAGCTAGGATTTTGTCTTTCCCCCGATTAGTTAATTCCCAACCGTAGAGTTTTGAAACCTTTTGATGCGATTCAGAATTATCTCCATTTTGAGCAGTTTCTGGGTCAATTAACCGAAAATTCTTACCATCCGCTTCCCCATTTTGGGTAAATTCTGCTTGCTCCCCAGCAAGTTCCATTAAAATATTACCTTGTTCCCAAGCCCTTTCCGGTGTAGGATAGCGTTGGCTTGCTTCTAGTAAGATATTGCGATTTTGGTCATAAATTCTACCAATATAGTTAGGGTTAGAGGAATTTTCTAATCCAGTCCAAGTAATATTAAAATGGGCTGTGCGTACTAGTAAAAATAGGTGTTCTATAGCTGCATCTCGTTCCCTTTCCGAAGCATATAATTGGGGAGAAATTGCAACAACATTGCGCTGATTCCGTCGGAAAATGTCCCTCACCCGTGGTTTACTTAAAACTCGAAACCCAAATCCCTCATTACTTCTAGTCGGTTCAATTGCACCCGGTTCAAATAACACACTCAGTACATCTTGATAAAAGCGATCGCGGGCTATATTTTCATTCTCACATAATTGAAAACCTTGTAATAGTTCTACCTCTTCCCTGTCTATTAATCGGAAGCGATAACCAGAGGTTTCCCCTGTCACTTCTTCAACCTGTAAAAACCGCTCATCTGATTCCTGAAATTTATTGGGGTCAAATTTCAAACAGTTTAACCAGCGTTGTAGTGCTGTTTCCCGTTCTTCTTCTTTGGAGAAGTGTTCACTACTTTCTCCTAATACCTTTCCTTCGTTATCAACTAAAGCATAACCATAGTGGGTAAATCTCGTTTCATCGCTAGGGTTGAGAGTTTCCCTTTCCGCACTATTATCTTGACGAAACAAAATCGCGTAGTAATTTTGCCTGTTGGTAATTTGTTTGAGAATTGCGATCGCAGCTTTGCGAGCAAGTCCTTCAGAAAAGTAACGTTGAACTCCCTCAAATTTAATTAATTCCGATGTTTGAGAAGAATTGTCAGGTATCTCTAATTGGAAATAATATAAATTCTCTTTCTTCTGATGAATAATCTTAATGATATCTTCGCGGGAAATAGTCGAAGTTGCAATAATTTCTTCTCTAGCAGAATTTTCTTCCAGATTAAATAGATTGAGCAATTGGTTAATCAATGAATTTAATTTATTAATTCTTTCTGCTTTGGACAAAAAATCTTGTTCATATCTGGCAATGACAATTTCATCTCCATTCACAGCTTCCACTTCTAAACCATAGTGATAAAAGTAACTATAGGTAAGACGCTGGTAAAAATTTTCATGGAGAGCAAATAGCAAAAACTTTTCTATATCCGCTTGAGCAGCTTTTTGGTTACTATATGTCTGCAAGCTAATTAATGATTGATTCTCATCACCACAACTAATCCCAAAAGAGATAAATCCACCGGAGACTTTATCTACCTGATAATGACAGAGATTGCGACGACGAAAATCTTCAAAACCCAGTAAACGAGAAACCCGCTTTTGCAAACCCGACACATTTTCCGTATCCCAAACCTGCCGATAGTTGCAATAATTAAAAGCACGGAAGCGATCGCGACTCAAGACAGGATAATCTTGTAAAAACTGAGCTTTGTCGTGAATTATCTCGATTTCATCCTTGACTTGATCCCGACGTTCCTGAATTATCTGGTAGTTAATTACGACATAATCAGCAAAAGACTCAGCAAAACGTCCCAATAAATGATCGAGAAAACGATTACGGCGATCGCGGTACATTTCTGGTTTTTCTTGAATCGCTTCCAGATACTTCCCACCTTCACCGAAAATGGCTTTTTGATCGGGAAAATCCAGTTCCTGAATAAAATAGCTATACGATTTATCTTGATTGCGACTCTCGTCAACTTCCCAGGAAAACAAATCCCGCACATGAGCAAGTTGAGCTAAATAATTAGCAAGCAACTGGTCGAAAAATACTAGGTATCCTTTTAACTGACGAGCTTGAGCTTTACGTAATTCCTTGGCTGTTTCCGGTAGTCCATCTTCCCCAATTCCATAGGTTAGAGGAAAATCATGCTGAATTGAATAGTGGTCTGCTAAGTCATAATAACTACCCTGTGGTACAGATAAATCCAATTCATTATCTTGACGTAATACCTTAATATGGGCAGCCTGTTGTTCATAATAGCGGCGTTTCACCTCATTCCCATCTGGTGATATGGGTAATACCCCCTTGAATAAGGTGATTTTTGATTGTTCAATCCCCAATACCGGACTATACCCTTTTGTTAATTTTAAATGCCAAGGGCTTTGGGACTGGGCTAAACCATTGATAAAGTTAGCAATACTCAGTCTCCGCACAGCCAGCACACCGGGAATTTTCAGTATTTCCTGGTATAAGTCTGAGGTATAAATTACTTCTGGCTGAGTAAATTCATTGAGTTCATCAGTATCAATAAACCCATGACTTGCGTAATCGATTGCCGCGATCGCCTGCTCTTCTACACTATTCTGCTCTAAATTTTTTTCTTTAACAGAAGGTCTACCAGCAAAGATTTCTTCTATATTTTTCCCTTTATCCAACAATTCCTGAAGGGTATAAAATTTTAGGTGAGGTGATAGAAAATCCTGTATTTTTACATAAATTTCTACCAATACATCTTCCGCATCAGCATCAGCTTCCAGTTCAATATCGCTACACAGGGCAATTTCTTCTGCACCCAACACCACAATATCGTAAATATCTTCGCAGAGATTGCGGTGACTGCACAACACAGCTTTAACCGAGTCAAGGATATCTGACCAAGAATTATAAATCTGTCCGCAGGCATTTTTGCGGTATTCCCTGTCTAGGTCAACATAAACGGTATAAAGTCCACGGGGGTGCAGACGGGGTGCGCTGTTCTCTGTGTAACCGTTGGGGGGATTGGGTTGCAACTGACTATTTGCATAATCTATATAAATAGGTGGATGATAAGTAGATATTTTTTGGGGTGATTCTTCTGTAATTTCTGCCGTTTTTTCTTTTGCATCTACTTCCGTAAATTTTTCTATCCAAGCATTACGCACACCGGGAATATCAATTAGACGCTTGCGTAAATCTAAACTGGTAACAGGATTACAAGTAAGGATTTCATCGGGGGTAAAAAAGTTATTTTCTCGTTGTTGAGAAGTGAGTGCTAATAAATCTTTAATATCTAAATTATTGCGATAACCCAAATCCGTGACAGCATAACATAACACCTCCAGAATCGTCACACCTGGGTCATGTAAATTATAGTCCGTCCAAATTTTTCCAGAAAGAGTTTGCAAATGGCTAATCCCGATATCCCGCAAAGTTTGAAAGTTGAGATAATCAGGAAATTCCGGTTTGCGTTTCGAGATAGTTGGATATTCCAGCATAAAAGATTTTAGATTTTGGATTTTTGAATTTGATATATGAAAATTAATTTGTAGGAGAGTATCCCAATTACTCCTGTGATTTAACGAATGAAAAAATACCCTCTAGGATTGCCAAAGTTGAGAAATCCCACTACCAAATAACCATGTCAGCGCAATCACAATTCCCACAGAAAGTAAAGTCAAATATTTCAGTAGTTGTGTCCACCGCAAATCCATCTGCTGTTTATACTCAGTAAATTCCTTGCGTAAAGCTTGTAAATCTTGTTGAATTGTATCTACATTCTGTTCCAATTTTAGAAGACGGGATTTCCATTTCTGATTTTTATCTGGTTCCTCTCCATCTTTAGCGCAAATTTCCTTTTCATCCATCTCCCAAAGTGCGCCTTGATAATAGACAACATCACCTTTTTGGTATGTCTGTCCCGCTTTCCACACACCATGAAATTTATCCTCTTTTTTATTGAGCAGCGAAGTAATCAAATCATGAAAATGCGTCACCGAAAGACGGGTATTACTATTGAATAAACTCTTCAATTCATTGCGATTTTTCAATGTCATTTTAGTTTCAGTTTGAGATGTAGCAGTTGTGTTGACCATAGTTAAAATTTGAATTTATTGTTTTTTATTTCCAGTAGGGTATGGTTAGACGGAACACCTTAACACACCAAAGTCTTGAAGATATTGCTTAATTAGTCATCCCTTATCATCGCTTCCCCTCCTTCCTCTTTTGGTGGTAATAAAATAGTATTTTCTAAAGCTTCATAACCCAGAGTTCCAAAAAAGAATTTTTGATTATCAGCCATTTCACTAGTGACCGTAATTTCATTAATTATGTGAGTTGGACCATTGCTTGCAACGGGAACCGAGGTAAGTAGAGAACGGGAAGTAGAGGCGATCGCCTCCCTGATATTGGATTGATTTTCTTGTTGATTTTGATGATGCATTTGAAAATCCACTACATAGTCAACGTAATATTGCTGCTCCACAAAATTGAGAATTGCAGAACGATAAATAACACCACAAAAATCCATTTCTGCCCCTTGATTCACCGTCCAAGGTGTGAGAAAACCAATGATTCCTCTATCTAATTCGCGGGAATAATAGCCAAAGTTTTGGTTATAGGGAGATTTAAACTTGACAGAAAATTCGACTTGGATATATTCATATATCGGATTAACAACTTGAATCTCAACCCAAGGGGAACTAACACTGAGCAAATATTCCTTGATTTTCTCCCGGAGGTTAACATTAACTTTTGGTTCAAATTCCTGGGAAATACGCTCTGGTAATATTTTAGGAATTACTACCAAAGTTATAGCCCCAGGTACAAGTTCATTAAACTGCTGACCCTTCACCTGTCCATGATTAATGCAACGCACCTGATGAATTTCCGGAAATTTTTCTAATACCAACCGCTCATAATCAAAGATGGTGACTGCTCGACCTTTATGACGTAAATGCTCACTAATTCGGGTGTAAAAATGGCTAGGTTGTTCCTTAACTTTGCCACCAAAAGAATTATAGGGTTGCTCAATTTTTTTGATAGCTTCTGTGGGTTCAGCTAATTTCGCGATACTTCCAGTTGGTAAGGGATTTGCTAAATGGTTGCCATCATTTCCTGTGTCAACAAAAGTTACCCTTGCAGCTTGGGTGTGAACATCAATAATTTGACACATAGCTCGACTGCGAGATTTCACACTAGCTTTAATCCAGTGTAAATTTGGGTCGAGAATGGTAGTTTTATCCTTACTAATTTCCTGGGGAATTGGCAAATTGATGATACCGTAAGCAATTAACCCGTTGGTGTTGTCATTAATAACGATATTACGCAAGGAAATCCAATCATTATTTTGGAGGTAATACCACTCAATCTCTGTCTTTTTTAACTCTCCATCAGCACTTTCTTCCACTACTTGAAATAGCAAAGGTAACGCTGTCGGTGGTTCGAGATTTTCCAATCCAATCAGCAATTCTCCCTCGTTGGTAAATTGTGGTAAAAAATAGGATTGTTTCTCATCCCAAGCTGCAAACCCATCAAATGGATGGAGATGGAATAATTGGCAATCTTTTTTCTCTGCTACTGCTGTGTATTTGAGAGAGATTTCTTGAATTACTGGTGTTAATGGTTCTTTAGGTATGATTGGTTCATCTGCAAACTCGACATAGTGTTTAGGAGAAACAACCTTAAAAATGCCATCCTTATTTCTGTAATAAGCTCCAATAACTGCTTGTCTTCTCTCACCAACACCTGGTACGGGAATCCTTTGATTTGTTGCAGTAGCCAAAACTTGCCGCGTTAATACGGTAGGATATTCATCGTGGAGAAAATCACTTTCGATGAGTTGGAGACGTAAAAAACCATTTTGACTATCGGGGGTGAAAGCTTCCACAATTCTAGTGTCAGCAACAGAATTAAGTTTGAGTTTCCCTAATTCATTTGTGAGAGAAATTTCGCTACTATCAAATAGGTTTCGGGTTGGTTGATTTTCCGTGGGATGCCAAATTTTTTGTCGCAGGGATGCAACTGCTAATTTACCTGGGTTAAAGTTGGAACTGAGGGTAACTTTATCTGGTTTGCTAATATCAGAAGCACTATCATAAGCAGCATAAATATCTAACCAGTCTTTGGGTTTTTCTTGTTCTAACTTCAGGTGAATAGTCAGTGCAGTCAAGTGCTTTTGCAATACTTCTTGACTACCAATGTAAAAATTGGCTTTGGTTTTGGGTCTGCTACCAAACGGTTGAAAGGGTTTAGTTGCATCTAATACTGCTAAATCATTTTGTAATACTAATTTGCGAACTTCTATATCTTGAGCTTGGATATTCAACTCAACAAGTTTAATATTCTGGAAATAACTATAGGCAGATAAATTATTGACTAGCACATCATCTTTTAATTGCAACCTCGCCACAGGTAGATGAGTTGAAAGTTTTGCCCCAGGTAATTCAGAATTATAAATATCAATTGCTTCCTGCTCCGCAGAGAGCTTTACCGCTAATTTGAGGATATTATTTTCTAAGCTAGTTTCGCTGGTCTGTGGGATGAGAATTTCCCCAACTATCCAGTCTTTTTTCCCGCTAAATTCAATCGTAAAAATTTTAGGTAAATCGCTAGCTTTTACCGTTTTAACTTCTTTATCAAAAGTCAAAGTCAAAACTAAGGTGCGGTTTCCTTCCTGAAGATAAAAAATATTTGAGGCGATCGCCAATCCTAACTGACTATGTTTACGTGTATTATCACCAAAGGGCAACCATGCTTTAACTATTTGCTCCTTGGGAAAATCTCCACCTTCTCCGTCAAAGCTGTTCACTTGGGATGAAGTATAAAAACCCAGCAAATTTTCCGGTTGATCACCAGTCGCAATTTCTTGCGAGTCCAAAAATAACCCTTTCAAACTAGCTATTTGGGCTTTGTGGATAACGGTTTCCGTATCTAGTTGGTAAAATAACTCAGCACCACTAGCATCCTTACCAGCAAGAAAACGAGTCCCCCCATCCAGCTTATATTCTGGGAATGATTTAGCCAGTTCCAAAATTAAGTGAGCGCTGTCAGCTGAACCTGGGCGATCGCGCAATTGCAAAACCTGACGATAGAAAAAGTCCAGATGTCTTTGCGTCATCCGATTCAAGTCATCCCTGACTGGTCGCATCACCTCCCAAAAGGCAAAATATAAAGATAGGTGGGGTGGATGATCCTGTCGTTTTTCTAAACTATCCCGGAGATATTGAGGAGCGATTTGGATAATTTGACGGTAATTTTGAAATAGGGCTTGAAATACAAAGTCTAATTCTGCTCGTTGCACAGGTATGGGAACAGCTGCAACTTCTGAGTTAATTTGCAGATGAAATTTTTGAGCAAAATCTCGGTAAAAATTTGTCGGTGCTTTCTGAGCAGCTTTTTCAAAGGACAGTATTCGCTGGATAGCTTCCCGCAAATTAGTCTGCACCAATCCGGCGATCGCGGACTTGAGGGGAGTATAATCTTCTAACTTCTCATGCCAGCCTTGAATACGCAATAAAATTCCACGAACGTCAGCCAATATTAGCTCTAGAGTGTCACGAGATGGATTTTTGAGAAATTTATCCAAATGCTCCCGATACTTCTCCTTGACGCTTTCCGGGCGGGTTTTACTAATCAAGGCGATCTGCACAGGGGTGCTATTAGTAAAAAATTCTTGCCAATTCCCATCTGCGGTGTTGTCTTCTTTGTAGTAATTAACCCGTTCGCTCAGTTTATGAGCAAAAACCAGAAAATCAGCCAAATCGCCCTCGTCAATTTTGACAAAATCGGGTGACAGGGCTGGAAGTTGTCGCTGTTCCTGGCTTACCCCATCGCGGATTAAGGGATTTTTCGGTGGTTCGCGGCGGATATTCATCGGCTTATAAACTTACAAACATTGAGGAAACCTTGGCATTTCCAAATCAAATCAAACATTGGCGATGCTCCCTAATTGCAAATTGACTGGAATTTCACCTTTAGTAACGGCTGGAAGCAGATTTCCGCTACTTTCCTCTATGTAAAAGGGATAGACCAAATTAAAGCGAGAATTGATATTGGGAATGGTGTAATCAATGGTAAGTTTCACCCGTCCTTCCAATTGTTCATCCAAACTCAGGTCTAAGCTGTTGAGCAAAATGCGCGGTTCGTGATAGAGGATGGAGGTACGTAGTTGTTCCTTGATACTACTAGCAATAGTGGGACTCAGGGGTTCAAAGACAAAATCTTGGAGATTGCAACCATAGGTCGGCTGCATTACCCGTTCCCCTAAATATGTAGATAGGAGAATTATCAGGCTTTCACAAATATCCTCCTCTGCACTCACCAACCCCACACTTGCCGAGGCTTTATTAAAGGTAGGTGGAAATCCCCAACCTGTTCCTAAAAAGGCTTTATCGTTGTTTTCCATCTCAAGTGCTTCGCGCTAATTCATGAAAATTTAATTACAAATTACGTTAGCGTTAGCTCTCCCGCAGGGAGCATTACGAATTACGAATTACGAATTACGAATTATTATTCACCCCCCAATCAACACGTTGAATGCTCCTAAGACAATCGAACCTCCGTGAGCAGTAGTATCCCCAATCCTAGCTGCGGGTTTGCCACCAATTAGCACCGTTGTGGAACCCAAAATGATCGTATCCGGTGGTCCCGTACAGGTGCAGGTATCACCGACTACAGCTGCTGGCAACCCAGCAATTAAGACAGTGGGGACTCCGGGAGCAATAATTGGTCCACCCACATGGGGAACAACTCCTGTCACCATAGGACAAACATGCATATCAGTCAGACGAGCTGCTGGTTTTCCCATTTTCTTATCTTTCCTTTGTATATTTAGTGACTTTTATTAATTAATTTGTACTAAGGAACCTTTTAAAATGGCGATCGCGCTTGTGGATACTTCAGCCCCTGCATTTCCTTGGGCTTTAAATTGAGCGTTAGCTTTAACATTCACATTTAAGCCCTCAACACTGGTATCCTGTGCAGCTTTGAGGGTGAGTTTACCAGTAGCTTCCAGGGTAATATCTTTCGGACTTTTAATCGTGATACCCTTATCATTCATGGTCATGGTATTACCATTTTGGTCTTTCAAAGTAATGCCCTTATCCTCATCAGAGATGATAATTTTGTTACCTCCCGGTGTTTCCAAAGTCATAATTCTCTTATCGTCATCAAAAGTAACTTTCATTTGCGATCGCGTAAAAAAGCCCTTGTGATGGTTTTCATCTTCGGCTTGCAGGGGTGCTGGTTTGGCGCTACTATTCAACATTCCCAAAACAATCGGGTCGCGGGGATCGTCGTTGAGAAAACCCACAACAACCTCATCACCAATTTCCGGACGAAAGAAGGAACCACGATTATTCCCCGCATCTAAGGTAGCAATCCGTGACCAAATTCCCTCACTTTGAAAGTTAATGGTCGGGGTTTTGACTAAAATGCGGTCTTGTCTGTTGGGGTCTTCCTTTAACTGCACCACCACCCCAATTTGTAAGCCGTTGACACCGGGAACTAGTCCGGATGCTGGTCGTTCGACAATATCTGTTACCTGGTAAAACCACTGAGGTTCCATCCCCAATTGCATATATGTATACCAAGCTCCACCCACCATCTCATGACGCACACCCGAAACATAGGCTAACCCGTTGAAGCGTTTACCTAGTCCGTTCAGTTCCACCAAGGTATCAGGTTTAGCATCAGGGCTGCCAATCGTCTTTACCTTACCCTGAATCTTGGATAATCGACTTTTCAACAGTTGAGCATCAGCCCAAGCTTTGAGTTCATTCTGTTCTAACTTACCACTGTGACGCAGTTCCCAAGTATCGAGAGCGATCGCACTAGCTAATGTCTTTCCCGATAAATCACCTTGCTTGTTAACTTGCGGTTCCGATGCGGTCACTTCCTGTAACCTCTGGTTGCTATAATCCCAAGCTTGCGCCTTAACTGCTTGATATTGGTTTCTCGCGTCCATTTCCGCAGCAAATTCCAGTAGGTTTACCCCATAGGTGAGGCTGACTATCGGATTACCACTAGTACTTGGAGCTTTAACCTTGAGTTTCCCATTCTCCGCCAGGACAATCAATCCATTCATTTCCGCCCGTGAGAGAATAAAGTCCCAATCGCTCGCGTAGTATTGGACAATTTCCGGATGTTCACCTGTGGTAGCTTCGATATCCTGACTAATGCCAGCGTAACTGCTAATAATTTGGGCGATCGCATCACTATCTTTAACTTTTGTAAAATACCGACTGTGACGACCAATGGCTAATTTAGCAGCAACATCTTTGCAATCAAGCACCAAAATAGAGTCCCCATTTGCACCGACTTTAATTGCGTGCTTAACAATTAGCCCCTTAAATATCTTGCTATTCGCACTATCGTAACCAATGGCAATTTCCACCTGCTTCCCCGGAATCAAGTCTGCACCCTCACTCGCGGCAAAGGTTTCCTCAGCAGCAGCACCATCCCGCAGGACGATTGTTGCTGTGGGGATACGGTTAACTGCTCGATGTACTGTCAAAGACAACACAGTATAATCATTCGTGATGTCTTTACCGTCAGAGAGTAACGTGAAGGTGGCGACATTGTAGAGTGAATTCGCCGGAATAATTAGATCGGTCATAGCTCTGTTTTATCCAGGGGTGGGAATCTTAAATCGGTATTAGTCTTTAAACGGCGGAAATTAATCAAACCGTTAACTTTGGCAATTTGCAGGTAATAGGATGGATCGTCATAGATGCGATAGGTCATTAAAGGTAAAGTGTCACTAGCAGTCACCTTGCGTTGGTGGGTGAGATCGGGAGATTGTTTGTTTTCCTCCAGCAGTCTTAGTGTTTGCTCGGTATAACTAGTAAAAGTGGCACTTAGCTTGGCTCGCAGAGGCTTACCATCGGACGCAAATAGGGTGTAATTGACCTGGAGATTGGTCAGGAGACAGTTAAAACCATTCTTACCAGCGTAACCAAAGGAAAAATCTCCCCACAACAACCGGATAAAATTTGGCTTGTGTGTCTGGGGATTCATGGTGTAAGTCAACCGGAAAAACTCCTGGAGTTGTTTGACCACATCCTGGTGAAATTTTCCCGGATTTTGGCGATCGGGAACTACCCCCGTTCCATCAAAAATAAAATCTATTTTTAGTTCCTGTGGTCGAGTATATTTATATTCCGGATTATTATGTTGAGAACCCTGAGCTTGGCTACGGTTATATTCAATTTGAAATTGTTGGGAAAACTGCTCCGGATTGATAGGTAAATCAAAATACCCAATCTTACTTTGGTAGCGATCGTCCTTATAAATCTCCAACTTAACCTTAGTCAGTTCACCTGTTTTGACAGAATTGACCATAGGTTAGCGCTCCGATTGTTCCTTGAGGATAGCTAATACCTGCTCAACACAGGCAGCAATAATATCCGCTTGATTATTGACATTAGTACCGTTTTCTGATTCCTCTTGATTGGTATTTTGCCCCTGCCCTAAATCATGAACGGATGCTTTGATGACTAATTCTCTAATTTCCAATGGCATAATAATCTAATTTTCCTAAAAAAGTCTTGTAGTGGCGTGGCAAGCTTAAAATGATGCAATAAAATTTGTTTGTAGTTGCGCTTTAGCGCTTCTTTTACTAGAAATCTAATGCACAACTTTAGCCTTGACACGCCAGTAGGGTGCGTTAGTAACGCTCCATTCTTACTTCTGTGGCTCAAAATAGCTATAATTCAGTTCCAATGATTCAATGGCGATCGCGTTTTGTTCGGCATTAAATTCTGAAACAGACCACTTTTTGGGCCAAGCATTGATGACTTTCCAAACAACAAGCGGTTCGACATTTGCAGGAGTATTTTGAGGTGCTGAACCTTGCACATGTAACAACCTGACCAGCAAATCCATCGGGCGAATATCAAATTTGACAATGGCATCCATACACCAATTCACCATCTGGGAATTTTTTACTAAGCCTCGCTTCAGCACCAACGGGCTATATTTACTACGCACTGGTAAAGTATGCTCAAACCGGTTTTCCCCTCCCTCCTTGAGCGATTCCGTTTGCATATCTCCACTCAAACCCGTAATACTTTGAAAGCGAGTTTCGACGTTCTGCTTATCCAGACCTTCACCCAGAAATATAACGTCAAAAAAGAAACTGACTGGGGGATAAGTATATTCCATAGCTTTAGGTGTATCACATTAGTTATGAGAGGTTAGTAGTAGGGATTTATCGCTCTTAGGGACTAGAGCAACAACTACAAACCTGGAAAACCACTAGCCATTTTGAATTGTCAGCCCTTCGTGAACAATCTCAATGGTTTCAATTGCTACCTCATTCCCATCACTTTTCAGGTCGGTAGAAGTTGCTTTCGTGGGCCAAGCTCGGTTTACCTTCCAAACCACCACCGGCTCATGTTTCTCATTCAAGAGACTAATAGTTAAATCCCGCCGCTCAATCGTATTTAAAGCTACTGTATTCCACCAAGTATAAAACTCATTATCTCCCTTCATTGTCCCCCTTTTCATCGTAATCGCTCCAAACTTCTGCATCCCAGGCATCTGTAGCTTGCTATACTGAGGCATATTTCCTTCTCGGTATTCAATCGGCTGGGTTTCCACATTTAGCCCAGAAACTTCGGTAAATCCGATACGTTTACCACCCCACTCAACTTGGAAATGAAACTTAGGTAATGGATAGTTAATGTCTGTCATGGTTAGTTAGTTAATTGGTACATGGATATCTGCTTTCTTTTCTGAATTGCGAATTACGTAGACGCGGAGCGTCTTCCCGTAGGGTATTGCGAATTACGTTAGCGTTAGCTCTCCTGAAAGGAGCATTACGAATTACGAATTGCGAATTACGAATTACGAATTACGAATTACGAATTGGTATTAGCTTTCCTGCATCTTGTGGGAGAACTTGAGGATAATGAACTCAGCCGGACGTACCACAGCCATACCAATTTCAACAATCAAACGACCTTCGAGAATATCAAGAGCAGTCATGGTTTCATTCAGCCCTACCTTGACATAGAAAGCTTGCTCCGGTTTGGCTCCAGCTAATGCACCCGCACGCCATTGCAGAGTCAGGAAATTCTCGATCATCGCCTTGACTTTCACCCAGGTATTAGCATCATTGGGTTCAAACACAAACCCTTCGGTGGCTTTCTTAATCGATTCTTCCGCCATATTGAAAAATCGCCGTACTGGAACATACCGCCATTCATTGGAATTTCCATCTAGGGTACGGGAACCCCAAATTAATGTACCTTTGCCAGTAAAAGCACGAATCGCGTTAATCGACTTACCTGTACTGTGAACGTTGAGGTCTTCCTGTTCGGCGCTGGTAATTTTGATAGTAGGTTTGATTACCGAACTTAATGCTACATTTGCAGGAGCTTTAAACACACCTCTGGTGCGATCGACAAAGGCATATTGACCAGCAACTAATGGACTAGGTGGCAAAATCAAGGGAATTGCCTCGATCGCCGCTTTGACTAGATTGAATAAAATTGCATTTCCTGCTGCTTTATCATCCTGCTGAGGAGCTAAGTCAGACATTTTTTTGTCGTTGAAACTCCCATTTTGCTTACTCCCATCCGACAGAGTTTGTGAATGAACTAGTTTTACGCTAGCTGGTTCGTACTCATAATTAAAAATAGTTTCCACATTAGGTGTATAAACGGCAGAGTACTTCAAAGCATCTAAATTCAAACTCAAATCCCGAAATTCCCCTGCGACATCCAGGATAGTTTGTACTTTTGTTGGCGGTTGCAAATCGAAAATGGCAAAACGGTCTTGCAACTTCAAACATTGTTGGATTGCAGCATCGAAAAGCCCTGCTTTATTTTCGTTACTTAGAGCTTGAGACTCAGGAAAGACAAATAGGGTAACTTCGTCTATTTTTTCAACCTTGGCAATTCCAGCTTGGAGATTCTCTAAAGAAACTATACCGCCACTATCCTTGATTTTGCCTACGGAGGCTACATAGCAAGGACCTCCCCCATTGGCAAAGTATGCTTGTAGAGCATAGTACATATTGTGTGGAGAGGGTGTATCGTTCTTGCCAGATACGTTGCGCTCTGTGACTATGTTTTTCTCGTTAAGAGTTTCTTCAATTGTGACAACAATTTCAGCCTCAGATTCAGTTTTGCCAAAGTATAGTTCGTACTCTAGTAATGATGTAATCCTCAATGGTTCGGCTGCTTTTGCTGCATCTGCTGCTGCTTGTGCTGCTTTTGCTGCTTTGGCGGTATCTGCTGCTACTTTGGCTTTGGCTTTGTCATCTGATGCTGCATCTGCTGCTTTTTTCGCCTCGTCTGCTGCTTTTTTCGCCTCGTCTGCTGCTTTGACTGCATCATCTGTAAGTTGATGGTAATCAACACCTTTGACGATCGCCTGTTGAGTATAACCAATAAAAGCAGGAATAGCGGTGGCTACTTCGGCAACGGAAGGGGGAAACTTAGAAATTTCCTCGATATAAACGCCTGGGGTTTTGTAGGTACTTGGCATATTTGTGTACTTAATAATTGGTGATTACTTACAAATAGATATCGGAAAAAATGGCGATCGCCTTTGGCGCTGCGCTCCGCGTAATCGCGTCAGTCATTCCCTTCGGGAGTATCGCCTCTTTTTCTGTTTCGGGATCGATCTGTCTTTCCGGTTTAATTAGCATGACTCCCGGTGCTGGTAACAATTGGTCTTTACCGTCCTTAAGTAAACCCTTGGGTCGTCGCAGTAAACCCTGGGGTCTTTTGGTAAAGTAAGTTTTGTCATCTTGTAATTCAAAATCAGGTAACTTGTCTTGGCTGAAACCATGGGGCTTTTCGTAGCGATAACGCCAATGGGTAGCCCGGTTTTTAAACCGAATCACATAGGTTTTCGGTTGAATTAGGGTTTTTCCCCCCTGAGATTGCAACGGTGAAAATGCTGGTGGGACTAGGTTTTGGTTGAGAACGATTTCCACCAAAGCAAATGCATTACTGCTGGTCATCGGGTCATAGAGGATAAATTTGTCAACAGGGGTATTATTTAGGCGTAGTTGATAGCAACCGGGAACTTGACCGGAAAAATTCAGGTTAACGGCGATCGCCTCACCAGGGGTATGATTATCTGGGGCTGTCACCTTCAGGGCAAAGGTTTGCTGTTCGCTTGCGTCTGTTAAGGTGAAGCGGAAAATCTCACCGGGGTCGGCTCTGGGAATGACATGGGTTTTAAATAATACCTGGTGTGGTAGTCTATCTAGGTCAGAAACATACTGGCTGCTAGGAAAAGTATCCCAATCACTAGTATCAGGTACATCACTCACAGAAGTATAGTTGCGTAATGCTTCTAGGGTCTTGCCATCATGAGTCACCAATTGCCCCAGTGGATAGCTGGTGTTGGGAGCGTAAACGGGTAAGGGTTGGGTGAGGAATAGGGCGTGACTTTGATTATTTGATAAATTCGAGAAATAGTAAATTTGCTGACGAGGTGCAGTCAGAGAAAGATTTGTGTAATTACTAAAATAGCGATCGCGCACTATGAGCCAAAATGTCAGTCGTTGCGGACTATCTACAGGTATCTGCGTCTGAAAATTACCGTTGCGATTCTCCTTTGGAGACGCTCCGCGATCGCCAAGGTTAACTTCCTCTACACAAGCAGAAATAGTTGCTCCCCAAGGTTGGGGACGGAAGATGCAGCGCAGATTTTTCAGCACCTGTTGGCAATGTGCAGTGGGTACCAGTGTTAGTATTTCTGATATTGCATAATCCGTAGCTAAAGCGGGGGGATCGGATTGCCCCAGATAATAGTCATGCCAAAGTTCTAAATTCAGGATTTGTTTGTATAAAATCTTCATAACCGCATCCCGATTTTACTCATCCCAATGCATTTCACTAATTACAGGCACTTCCGCTTGACGTTTACGAGGTTCTAGACTCACCAAACGCGCACGATAAAGCGCAAAAGGAACTTGTTTACCCCCCAGGGTTCCCCAGAGGTGATTCAGTTGCTCAAAGGTTAGAGAATAAAGATCCAAAACAACCCGTATATCTTTGGAAATAAACCCATTCCCCGGAGTGGCGATCGACGAAATCTCCTTTTGCGATTGAAAAAACTCAATGATTCGTGACAGCAGTTGCAGAGCGGTTTCGTGTTGATTGTGGAGAATAGAAAAAAGAATAAATAAGTTCAGGTGAACTGGAGGATTTTGGTAAACCGTGCGACCATTCTCCAAGCGATAGTTAGAACCATTTTTGAGGGTTGTTTCCTCTTGGAGGTTAACTAGACTCATCACCACATGTCCATTGAGTTGATTATTTGAACCACCGAGTTCTTGAGCAGTGGCGATATTATCGATGATGACAATCTGAGCTGCTTCAAGTTGTGGTTCCACCTCCCGGATATAGCGCTGTAAAGAAACCTGTATCAATCTCATTGCATCAATGATCATGTTCGGCTCAAAAAAAAGCAATTTACAAGGATATCTATGAGTCCCTTTATGAAACTGTCAGGGAATTTTATTGGCGAAAAAGACTGTTTGTAAATGCTCCACCAAAATAAAGCATGAACAGATTAGGAAGAATTGAGTCTGACCTCAGATTCTCTTCGGGTATAACCTCCTTATACAAGAAGTCTGTTGGTATTAGTATGGATATTTTTTGATTGTTTATAACTTGTAACGATTTTTGATTTTTGAGGTAGCTTTTTAATACTGTTTTTGTATAGAGAAATACAATCAAAAGCCTATTATTCATAGACTATTGACTAACAAAGAGTAAATTGTAGGCTGATTTATCGCCTATTTAACTCCAGTCTCATAACAGGACTTTGGCAAATCTACCTCTAAGTTTTCAGACACCGATTCAGGGAAAATACCTCGTGGAATAACAGTGATGATTGCAGTAGTCGTGTCTGGGAATTGGCACAAAGAATTGTAGCAAAACCATGGATAATTTGGAAACAGCAAGATGTTATTATGTGCTGCTCAATTAAAACAATAAACTTTTTTGGTTTTCGTGCGCTTGAATGTAATAAATATTTTCATTTTATGTATTTTCACTCGATCTCTTTTGTAACTAAATAAAGCTCTCCCTCCTCTGATGCTTCTTTTTGACTCCTACAGAATTTTTCCAGCTTTGCTAAATTCCCGTTTAATTGCCTTGAGCAGTATCTCTTGGTTAATAGCTGTATAACTACCTTGTAATACTTGTAAGCAACAGTGCTGCACTACATTCATGATGTCAGAACCACTCATCTCATAGGTATTTGCAAGTTCAGTGAGGTCTATATCCTGAGTCAGTTTAACTTGCGATGGGAAAGCGATATGCCACAATTGCGATCGCTCTTTGGCATTGGGGATGGGAAATTGGATAAGTGATTGAAATCTTCGCAGGAAAGCTTCATCGATATTGCTTTTGAAATTAGAAGACAGAATGACCAACCCATCATAGTTTTCGACCCTCTGCAATAGGTAGCTCACCTCTTGATTGGCATACTTATCATGGGCATCACGGACATTAGTACGCTTACCAAACAAAGCATCAGCTTCATCGAAAAATAGAATCCAATCCTTACTTTCTGCCTTCATAAATAGATTCGCTAGGTTTTTTTCTGTCTCCCCGATAAATTTTGATACCACCATCGACAGATCTACTTTATAAACATCTTTACCCGTATACTTCCCCAGAAGACTGGCAGTCAGGGTTTTACCTGTACCGGGGGGACCATAAAAAAGGGCACGATATCCCAGTTTTAGCTTCCTTTTCATCCCCCAATCATAGAGAATGGTTGCACCGTGGGTAATCCAGGCTTCCAAATCCCGAATTTGTTGTAAAGTTTGGGAATTGAGAACTAAATCTTCCCATTCCATCTCAGTGGTGATGAGTTGAGCTGGGAAATCGAGACTGAAATGGGGACGGGACAATTCTCCTTGGGTAAACAGGTCGATATAATCCTGAGTCATGACTAATTTACCGCTCATCATCGGTTCACCCTCTGGAGGTGGTTCCAGGTAAAGGACGCGATCGCGAGCAAAGGGATGTTCCTCACTGAAAATTTGCTGGAGTAGCAACCGTTGACTCAACTGATGACTACCGAGAATAAATAGTACCGTTTCCCCAGTTGGTAAAAATCCCCGAAAAGATTTACCACGCCAACCACCAATTTGAGGATAGTCACCAGCTTGGGGTAACTGAGTCATGATCGTCCTCTCAAAAAAATCTGGTTGTAAATGGGGAGCTAGGGCTATTAGTAGAGTTAGCTGAGCGGCACTATCTAATTGATACTTGCGAATAAAGCAGGGTAGGGGACTTTCTGCCTTTAACCAATCCTCTGGTGGACTTGGCATTGGTTTCTCAGGCTTCTCACTACCATTAAAATAGGAATCCATGCGCCACTGGATAACCTCAGCCAAGTAATTTAGCGCCTTTTCGAGGGTATGAATGTCTGGCAAACCCATGATGAATGTATGTGGTAATATCTGCGGTTTTGGATGTTAGGCGTTAGCGCCAGCGAACCGTAGGTTTATCGCGCCCAATAGCACAGGTGAAATATCTTACAGAAAATTTGGTGACTAGATTTAGTTCTTAACTAATGTATCAATTTTTGTGCTGGTTGTGGATTCCATAATACATTAGATTTGTGATGCGAGCATTGCCTCTGGCGCTGCGCGCAATTGCGGTTGCACTCCCGGAGATAGTATCGTCCACAGATTTCAGGCATGGAAAGCCATCAAAAGTATTTTCCCAGTCAAACTTATTAATCTTAAGCGGTTACAAAATCAGACATAATTTAGTTTTTCTGAGGATTTATCAGAATGTTAAATTATATTAAGTGTGATTGCTGATTGTGGAAAGCATAAATTGAGTGTAACGATGTCAAAGCTACAAGATTGACTAAAAAAATTATGCAAGAAACTTTGATGAAACAAAATCCGACATCTCCTAATAGTCTTCCAGTCCTCTACAAAAGGGATAATATTCAACCTACAGAGAATAACCCAATTCAAGGGGCTATACAACTATGGGCTACCCTCTCAGATAAAGATACGGCAGTTGTCTACCAACAAGCAGCTGGTAAAACTTGGCTAATTTTCAAACAAGCGATCGCCGTTGTTTTGTTTTTATTCGCTTTAATTACTGCCTTGAATATCTGGGTGTTGGGTATTGCGTTTAAAAGTGGTCAGAAATTACGGAATTGGTTAGAGGTTAAACAACCAAATTTGCATGAGATTACCTCTGCATTATTGCAATTATTGGCATCACCCCTAGAACGTGCATACAAATGGGCAGAATCGTTCGTAAAAGAATATTTGAGATGGGAAATTAAGTTTGAGCAAACAAAGCCGGAATCACATACAAATCAAGGGAAGGATACTAAATAGGATTGTATAAATTGGCGAAAAATTCAGCCTTTTCTAAGCAGATGAGGTACATATAAATTTATCTCGGTTGTCAGTAGGTGGTTGCGATTATTTGTAAGACGCATTTCGACATTTTGACAAGCTCAGTGCATCGCTGCGCTCAATGCTTAAGTCACTCATATAAAGAGGATGGAATTTTAACGATTGATATTCTCTCAAATGATAAAACTAAGCAAGGAACAAATTCTTGAATTTTTAGCGGAATTAGCAGCACCTGTTAGTCCGGAAATTTTTGCAGGTTTTGGTAGTGAATTCCAACGGAATAGATATGAGTGGGAAAAGCAAAATCAAGAGCTTGAAAAGGAAGAAGAATATATTTCTGTCTGGATTAAAGAACAGGAAGTCCAACACACCTTAGATATCTTACTGGAGATTGCACATAATCCACCAGAGAGAGATTTCTATGATGGAATTGCCCAGCGCAGACAATTAGACTGGGAATATTATTTAGCTTTGATTATTTATCAATTGGGTATAAGAGATAGGGTTTTACTGATTTCTAAACTGGAAGCAAATAATGACAACATTAATTCTATTATTGCATCTGTAAAAGAATATTTGGCAGATGATTAATTACAGTAAAGATTCTAGCCAACCCAAGGCTTTATTTAAGAAAATTAGCAATTAAATAGCCGGGTTTAATCAAAGGTAGGATGTATTAGGCGTAGCCGTAACGCATCAAAGTCTTATTCTCCATGGGTTACGCTGCCCTAATCCCATACTACAGAGGTTTTGTATTTAATTGCACCTTACTACTTATTTATACAAAATTAGGATATAACTATTAGTTGTGAATTAATTTTTATCTTAATATCATGAAAGTTCTGAAAGATATTCCCAAAATATTAGCTACAGTAACGTTAATCAATTATATTCAATTACCTGTTGCTTGGGCAGATGTTCTACCTCCGGGAGAATCTCCAGTTAATTATTGTTTTAAAATTGCCAATCTTGACAAATATCCCAATTATTTTTTAATTGCCCATGTTAAGTCGGAAAATCCCAACCTGCCAACATATAACAGAATTCTTCAGTCAGGTAAATGTTTGGGTTTAAATGGATATCGAGAATATAGTGATATCTATGCTATCAAAAAATCTTTGCTGAAATCTCAAGATATTACTAAAGCTAAAGAAGGTCAATATATTAAGGATTGGAATAGCAAAAAATCTCTGTTAGTTCCAGCCAAGAATAGTATTACATCTCTGAGATTGCTGCCAGGTAGATATGGTGTAAAAGAAGTTGCTGATGTTTTAGAAATTGTCGCGATCGCGCCCAAATCTCTCGATTTAAAATATAAGGAAGTTGTTTACACTTCTAACCTAGGAAATTCAGAAACAAAAGCTTATCAAGTGCAAGATAAACGACCATTACCATCTTTGATACTGAATTGGTTCAACTTGATAATTCCCGGAATATCCCTAGCTGGTATCATGATGGTTTATAAAAAAATACAACTTGCTAAAAAGCAGAGTTAATTATTAAAAAATGTCAATATTTGTTGCTGTTAATATAATTATAATTAGTGCAATATTTGCGGTAGCTTGTCCTTTAGCTACATACACCTTTACTTTAGCAACATTTGGACTTACCCATGTATTAACAGAATTACATTATGTTAATAATCGCTTTCACCAGCGTCTAGGAAATAGTTTACGTTTAAGAATTAGTCAGTTACTTCTACTAGTCATTTGTTTTCGCAGTTTACAAGTATTCGGGTTAATTCCGAATTGGATAAGCATCGCGTTAGAATTAAGTTGCGTAGTTGGGTTAGTTGCACTTGTTATCCCGATTTTAGCGAAGAAAAACTGGCGATTGGGAGTTTTCGCAACCCTATTATGTATTATCCTCGCAGTTGGGATATTTTGGTCAGCGACTCTCACACTGCTATTATTCGCGATTTTACATAATATTACCCCTGTGGGATTTATAGCGGAAAAATTACGGGGTTGGCAACGAAATCGCGCTTTATTTGCTTGTACTGTTGTCTTTTTTCTCATTCCTTTAGTAATTCTTTCTGGAATCCCCTACGACTTTTTATCCTCTATGGGTTTGGTTACATTAGAAGCATCTTTATTTCCAACAGGAGGATTGGAGTTTCATCTAGGAGCTTTTGTACCAAAGCAACTACATAACCCAGTAATAGCAATTCATGCTTTTTCCGCAGGAGTATTTTTACAATCTATGCACTATGCCGTGGTTATAGGGGTGTTACCGAAGTGGGAGAATACTAATCAATTTAGAACAAATAATGATTTTTTAAAAAATTATGACAAAAAACAATTTCGCTGGTTTGTTACCTTCTTAAGTGCATTATTTTTTGTCGGTTTTACTATATCATTCACCAATACTCGTGCGGTGTATGGGATTGTCGCAGCAGTTCATGCTTGGGTAGAAATTCCGATTTTACTTCTAGCTTTGGCAATACCAGAAGAAAGTAAAGTAAATAGTTAATGCTGAAATTAATTAATATTTATTGTCGCAATAATTCAGCGATGAGCAAACCTCCAAAAAACGAAGTTCCATTGGCAATGATGGATAAAAATAAACCCTTTTGCCAAGCTAATTTTAAAATTATTGTATAGATAATACCTTCTGCGATCGCCACAAAGATTTCTATCAGTGTCACTCTCAGAGGAAAGTCCATGTAATGAGTTAGTATTTGGTTACTTTCCCAAGCTAGGGGATGGGTGAAGAGGGTTGCAGCAAAGGCTATAATCGATGTATTGTAGATATCCCCACGGGAAGAAAATTGCTGTGTCTTTGCTAAAGTAATTAACACCACAGGTATTTCAATTACCCAGGAAATTAATAGCGCTAACAACTGTGTCATCGATTTGGAAATTCACGGGTAATATATATTGTATATGTACTCCAACCTTTCTAAAATTCGTTGCGTTCGCATCTCAGCTTGTTCCGCATTAAACCCAAAGTTGTACCGCATCTTACCCATATTCTCAATTCGCCATTGGTTGATTTTATAATCTATTTCATCGCTCACCCTCACTTGCTCATTCGTGAGTTCGGGATCGATATTAAGTCCGATGGTTTCTGCAAGGAGTCTGGCAAAATTCACAGAATGAAAGTATGGATAATCTCGAATTAATTTCCCAGAGCGGAGAAAAGCCAGTAATCCTTCAATTGGAGATAACCCATATTGAATATCATCTAGAAAATCCTTGAGCCATTGTTCTGGAGAAAACTCACAAAAACGAATCCAATCCCCCTGAATTTCCACCTCGTATCCTTCCTGGGTGAGAAACAAATCGCGCACAGGATTATCCCCATCGACAATTCGTAACAACCCTGGATATTGCTGATTTCCTGGATTTTTGAGCCAATCCCTCGATTTTGCCGCTCTCAACTTTGCGAGGAACTCAGGTAAAGGCTGATTCCATAGTTGAGCAGAATTGTTTGCCATAACTTCCTCAATCGACCAGTAATTTCCTAGCCGTTCCCAATTACCACCATTGCAGACTTCTAGCAAAAATGTTCTGTAAACTTCAGGCAGTTTAATTCCATGTTGTGCTTCTAACGCGCTCAACTTTGTTTCAGAACCAATTGGCGGATTAGTCGTGATTTGGACATAGCGATTGTATGGATCGAATTTTCGCAATCGATCGAGGGTAACGTGAATTCGTTCAGGAACGCTTAACCATTTTCGCAGGGGTAATTGGCAACCGAAGTGACGCTCCACTGTAAAAATGTCTTGATCGTACACCCTCACCCTTCCTTGCGGGTCGTGAGAGAATTGAATTTGTAACTGAGTCAACACCTGACAGAATTGCTCTGCATCATCATCAGTCGGAAATAGCCCCACAAGATGGGGATGCTTGATTGTCTTTATCTCCCGATACATAAACTCACAAGCTTCAGCCTCATCCGTAAATTCAAACAGCAGATGTTGAACCGTACCACGCTCGGTATAAACAACTTGCCAGCGTTGGCATAGCGACTCCTGCGGAGTATCATCTGTTTGAATCAAGCAAATCTCATCATCACCCATTTGGCGAATCTGATACAGGCGACAGCCTTCGCCCCAAAGTTTGAGATCGAGTAACTCTGCATTCAGATATCTGACTTCCCACATGCACTCACCTCTTACCATTTGGTATGATTATTACTTGGCTTGTTCTGCCCGAAAAAGCCGGAGAAAGCCCCCATCAAACCATTCCCTATAGTGAAATCGCAGTTCCCCGGATAGTAGCATCTGACCTCGACAGTAGAGAAAGTAGGTTTCCTTTGGGAAATAACTTTGCAAAGGGAGCAATCCTTTTTTCAACGCCGTTCGCTCCCCATTTTGCCAGAGCCTTGCAAGGTGAGATGCTAAACAGTTCAAGAAAAACTCAGCTTTAGGCAAGGAAGGATCTGTTCCTAAAGTTACCAACTCATCTTCTCGTCCTCTCCAATCAACAGACATTTCCCAATCTTCAACCGGAGGTAAGCAGGATGTCTGCGAAGCCCAGATAACTAACTCTAGGTACGTCGGCTCATTCACGTTGATAAATAAGGTATTCGCATTTATCGGCATCGTAATTTCTAAAACCGTCAACAAGCCGATCGCATTGTGATGTACACTTCCTGTCACCAGCCGATATTGCTTCCCATCGGCTTCAAAGGGAATCGTATACGGGTACTGCAATTTTGCTTTTTGAAAATGCTGTAGGCAAAGCTGATGAAAGTCAGTTTGAGGTAGTGGTGGATCAAAAAACATCCAATCTAAACACAAACTATTTTTTTCTTGGCTCACAGAAGCACCATCTAAGTAGCGCCATAGCTTTTCAGCTTGGATGACACAGCGTTGCAGATTTGGATAAGCAACTAGACGAGCAAGAATTTCTGGCGAGATTTTACGGTTGAGCAGGTTTGCGATCGCCATCTGATGCAGCAGTTCATATCTAATTGCTGCAACCTGATTGGGTGTATGTAACTGGGCTTTTTCTGCAAAAAATAGTAGATATATACTAGCAGTTTCTTCAATCTCAGACAAAATCTGCGGGATTAGTAAAGAGTGAGTAGGACTCGCAGCAGACACAAAGCGTAAATTCCACTGGGTTTCATTGAGCAGTTCAATTCCCTCAATTTCTTGCAGATTCCTCCAATTTCGTGCAACCTGTATCACCTTCAATGCAGTGTCATAGGGAATACCGTACATCGGATAGTAACTCCCCGGATGCCATAAACAAATCGGTTCATTGTAAGACTCGCCATGAATTTGAAACAGTCGATCTATCAGTTCCCAAATCGCCCAATTTTGATAAACTTGCGGTAGTTTCCAACTGCTCTCGCCAATAAGCTGCTGGCAATTCCTGACAAAGAAGCGATTATCCTCATTCTCGTACATTTCACGCGCCTGAAAGCACTGCCAAAACGTATCATTATGGGCATGACGTGCCAAAAACTGAATCAGGAGCGAATCGTCATATCGGGTTATGGCTTTGCGACTGTGGCGACCAGAGAATAACACACCTGAATCGCTTTGTGCGATCGCTAGTGTATATCCATCAATTAGAACAAAGGTTTTTCCATGCTTATCTCTCATCCAGCAACTGGTTCAAATAGGTGAAAAATGCTGTAATAATGATTAAATGCTTGAATTTCTCCAACCTTAACCATTAAAGAGGTATGAATTCAGCAGTTTTTAAAGCATTCCTCCAAGCGATACGAGCAGCCATACGATAATCAAACCCCCTACAGATAGATTCGTGATAACTGCCATTAAAGACAGTAATTTTTAGGGATGAAAAAGCTTTATTTTCTAGATGAGAATATTTAATCAGCCCATCGATAATTCCTTCGATCGACTCTGAAATATATTCGTCAATAATATCTGTCTCATTTGGAATTTGCCAAATAATTTTAATCTGATTGTTCTCTAAATTCTGTTCTAATCTGAATGCAATATGAGCGGGCTGACCGATATAAGAGCTACCTATGGTAAATTTACCCTCAGCAATTAATGGTTCTTTAATTGAATAACGTTGATACTCACAACCATGCCAAATATCTAATTCAATTACATTCTGAAATGTTTCCCAAATATTTACTACCCAATGCCACTTTTCCACATATTTACAAATATCGTACCAAGCGGAGTTACGAATATGTTCATAAATTTTCAGCAATATATATAATTCACGAATATCCTGTTTATTCGGCTCCTCTTGGATAACTAATTTCATTAAACGTTGAGCAACTGTGATAGTTTCCTGGGTAAATAGCTCTTCTGAGTCTTCATCGTCTTCATATTTTCCTAATTCTGGTTGCTCATGTAGTGACTCAATTATTTCATTTAGCCAACCAATCTTTTTTTGTCTGGCTTCATAAGTATAGTCTTTTACCCAGTATAATTGTTTGCGGTTCATATAATCAAATATTTTCTAATAATAATTATTAGATATATTATACAGAAAGTACTATAATGGTTTTACTAGGTCTACCATATCTCATCTAGCAAATTTCGTTTTCTTTCTAAAGGAATTGCGGGACAATTTTCAATAAACTGCTTCAACCTAGCCTCGGACAAACCCATTAAATATCCTTGGAAAAGAAGATATGGACTTTGCTGAGAATTCAAGATTGAGATCGATTTTTCAATTTCATAAATCTCATTATTTAAAAAATTGAGATGCATTTGTAACCATTGCTTCGGTGTATAGCGTTCCATCACAACATAAGTCAACAACGGTTGTAAGCAGATTTGAATTTTCACTTCATGTCCTTCTTGTGTCAGAAACAACCCGTAAGTCTCTTGTTCTGGAGGATACAACCCAATTCGTAATAGTCCAGGAAGGGCGTTAATTTTCAGGAGATAGGGTAACTCGACTGCATCAGATTGTTTTCCTGTTGCCAGAAATTGACGAACGAAATCAGGCGGTGACTGATGCCATAACTCAGCACAATTATGCTGTATGATTTCATCAATTGTCATCCAACAGTCTCGCTCGGCACAATCCCAACACCCTCCATTTCCCACCTCTAGCAAAAAAGCAGCATAGGCGAATGGTAGCTGAATTTCCAATGCTTTTAGAATCGCCACGGATTCAAGCGGTGGATTTAAGTCTATTGTCAAACACATTCCATCTGGATCGAGGTATTTCAAGCGATCTAACGCCAAACGAATCTCCCTAGCAACTTCAATCATTGCAGTTTGATGGGCGGTTAAATGCATAGCTCTAACCCAGAGACTTGCTCCAAAAACATAGTAGCAAAGGATTCACAACGAGGCATGATTTTTGGAAGTTCAACCCGTAGCATTGCGATCGCCGCATCAACATCCTCACAATCGCAGTATAGATTTTCTAGATGATATCCTAATGAAGCTTCGGGGATTTCCGTACTCCCACAGCAGTTGTGAGAAACCCAAGCGATGAAGGATTTTATTGAGCCATCGCATTCGAGATTCAACAAATAAGCTCGAATAAAAAATTCCTCTGAGTAGCCAAGAGCAATTGGAATCGTTTCAATCAACCCTTGTTTGAGGCACACTTTAGCACCTTTAGTGGCAATTTCCAGTAAATCATAAGCAGGCTTTTCAATCGCCAGAATCTGAGCATCAGCCCAAGCGATTAGGTTCTGCTCGGAAACAATGCCAATATTCCAAAGGGTGAGTGCGATCGCTAAAGGACTTGGATTTTCTAGTGACATACTCCTCACATCTTCCAAGCAAAAATTGTGAGATTAAATACTCAGCATAAAGCTAAAAGTATTAATTTATCGTTAAAAGCAAACAAAAATACTGTAGCTATATCGCCCAGATGTTTGATTTTGCTGTATGTATACGTAAATGTGCAAGATATTAAGTTAACCTAAATTAGAATTTATATGTTCTCAAAACTAAGATGGCGTTCGCGTAGCGGCTCCCCTGGAGCATTGCTGCTTTTCATATTTCCTTTGGTGGTGGTTGGAATTTATCTGCTGCAACCGACTCCCCCCGCACCTTGTGGAAGCCTGAAAAAATTTGGCGCGATCGAGGAAGGAGAACGCTGTATCATCAATCGTAACGTTACCCTAGAAGGCAATCTCAAAAGACTTCCCAATCAACTAACCGTCAAAGGCAACCTAACTATTAGCGGTACGTACATTGAAGAGCTGCCCAATGCAATGGTAGTTGAAGGAAACCTTTTTTTGTACAAAACTAGCATTGCCAAACTTCCCCCAGATTTGCAGGTTCAAGGAAACTTCGATCAATATAGTGGATTTGGTTCTCCAGGGGTTAAATGTAATGCAATCCCTAAAACTGCTGTTATCAAAGGGAATCGCAACTGTCACTAATTGCGATCGCAATAAACTACAAATCAAATCTGCTAACTGTATGTCAGAATACCCAGGCTGGACAATCTATATGCGATTGTTAATTGATGATTATCCCCTCGTCGTCTTGGCAAAAGATAACGAGCTGCGCTTTATATCTGAAGGATATTACCAAAACATCATCGAATTTTTATTGCCCTTGGCAGAACCGGGTGAGGATTTTGTCATTGAGTCCGGTTCAACGCGAGTTGAGAGCATCCATAATCAATTGCATCAGGCGTTTGTCAGTGGACAGGAATTTGTTGATTATGGAAATATTTATTTCTGCCTTCAGCCAATTCCGCCATCTGATGTGGCGATCGCGATCGCAGAATCAGAATTTCAGCAAGAAATCGATCGATATCAACAACGGACAGGACATCGACCAACTGAACCTTTCTGGTATGTCAATCTCAACTTTGCAGGTTGGGATAGGTGCGGTCGCTATATCCCAAAAAGCAGCATTAACAAAATCATTCAAGTCACTCAACGGATTAAAGTGGGAGAACTCAACTTCCCAGAAGGAGTACAGCTTTTTTCAGAAGATGAGTGAGATTTATCACAGCTTTGTTTGCTCGTAAATTCCAACTATTGAGTTCTGTCAACTATGAAAATTTCCATTTGGTTCTTTGGCTTCTTACTGCCTTGGTACTGCTTTTTGCTATATCGATCGCGCTCTGCATATATTTTTCATCCGTGGGAATCAAAGGCACTTATTTGGTTACATGTTTTACTGCTCTCGCTGTTTGGCATAGCATTGGGGCAGCCTTATGCTTCATCAGGACTACCAATGGACAATCACGGGCGCAGTTTCGGGATGGCGCGATTACTATGGAATCCAATGCTGGGAATTTATGCTCATAGCGCTTTCGTGTTATTTCCCTATAGCTGGATGGTTTGGGTGCAGCAGCGACGGTTGCATTTTCTGATGTTGTTAGCACAGGTTGCATTTGCGATCGCAGTTTCCCATTGGCAAAGTTTAGTCTTACCAAATGCCTGTGATTACGAGATTCCAACTGTAAAAGCGATGTCCTTGTGTGGTTAGCCTCAAACCAACTAAGTAGATCGGTGTGAAAATTTCAATGTATGTCATTGCGAATGAAACGTTCGCGTAGCGTGTCGCTTTGCGACTCAGTGAAATGAAGCAATCCCAAGGGTTATGCCGATTTTACATTCTGTTACATAGTTAGGTTTATTCTCACCGACTTACTTAATTGCCCTTTGAATCGATCCAGTTTAGATGCTGAAAATATCCGTCCATTCTATCTCGATCGTAGTCTAGTCAGTAATATTGATGAATGCCGTATGAACATAGGAAAATGCCGGGTTAGCCTTTGTAGTTTTTGTAAAAGTCAAGATTACGAAAAATCATAAACAATGTTAAACATGATTCAAAAAGTTACTTTGATATTGGCAACAACTACAATATTATCTTTAGGCTTATTCTCCTTAGCATCATATCAAGCTTGGAGTTGGCCTTTAGAGCTAATAGCACATTTCCGTTACCAGTATTTTATTTTATCTTTGATAACTAGCTGTATTTTATTTTTACTGTGTAAAAAAAGATATCTCCAAAATCGGATGATATTAATAATTGCTTTATTGATTTTTGGTTTAAATGCAATTGATATTATTCCCTGGTATTTACCTCATTCACAAAAAAACAATGTCAACACGGTTGAAAAGATAAGAGTTTTATCTTTTAATATTAATCCTCAGAATACCCACCTGCAAAAAATTACTAATTTTGTCAAAAATGCCCAGCCTGATGTAGCTTTACTTATTGAAGTTAGTCAAGATATAGGTAATAGCTTAAATTCTCAACTAAAAAAATCTCTGCCTTATTATTTTAGAAGTACTGGTGGTGGCTTAGTGATTTTAAGTCGCTTACCAATTAAAGATATCAAGGGAGATAATTTTTCTGGTCAAGGAAACCATAATCTAATTGCAACTTTAGACGTTAATGGGCAAGATGTTAAGTTTATCGGAACCCATCCTTTAGTACCAATTAAACGCAGTACTTTTGACAGGCGGAATCTTCAGCTAAATGCTTTAAGTAATTATATTTCAACATTGAATCAGCCATTAATTGTAGCCGGTGATTTTAATTTAACACCTTGGTCACCCTATTATCGGCAATTTATTCGTAGAACTAAATTACATAATACTAGTCTAGGGTTTGGTCTATTACCAAGTTGGCCGCGAGCAACAACTTACAATAAATTTACACAATGGATAACTCCTCTCTTAAATATTCCTATAGACCATTGTTTTGTTAATCAATATTTACAAGTAGCTAATATATATACAGGAAACAATTACAATTCTGACCATGCACCAATAGTTGTAGATTTGGTATTACGTTCATGAACAAATATACCCAATGTTTCGTGAGTTGCCATTGGTTTTACTAGCTAATGAAACAATTAGCTCTTCACCCTAGCTCCTAATCTGTGCCCAGCTTGCGTAATTGCTGATTTACAGGGTAATCGCTACTATTTACCAACTTTTACCCATACCTGCGATAATCCATCAACTACATTTTTGAGTACACCTGCGCTCGAATCTCTCGACTGGAAGAGGCAGGGGGAAAGGGAGCAGGAAGCCTGGGGTATAAGCCTCGTCCACTTCGACATAGTCAGAGCAATGTACTTGTGTCTTAGAAATCGTTCTTGAGGGATAATCGATAAAATTGTTATACCAATTTGAAACAACAATACAACACATAGACAAAACTTCTCCCCATAGACGCAGAGCGGCTTCTCGCAGAGTACCCTTCTCGAAATCGGCGAGGGTTAAGGAGGGTGGGGTATCTGTCGTAAACATTTTTTTAATCGGTATTAGATGAAAATATTTTTAATATACTTCTTTAGGTCATTATTAATCACAAAATAATTCACTAAATTAAAAAAATGCTAATACCAATTCTGTATAAGGTTGTGCTTTATTCCCCATAGAAACATAGACGCGGTAGACTTTGCCAAGTGCGGCTTCTCGTAGAGTAGTCTACCAACCTAGGCTTAAAATTTAGCGCATCATCACAAAGAAACAGTATAAGCAATCCTAAAACTATAATCTCAGGAGATTTTAATCATGTTGTTACAGGATAAGCAAAATGGTAATTTAGTGGAAATACTGGATATTAAGCAATTATTCGATCCAACAAAAAACATTCTTAAGGGTCAATATCAAGCAGGAGAAGAGGAACAAGACCCAGAAGAATTTGAAAAACAAAGCTTAATTTTCCCATCAGGTGAAGAATTGCCTCGTTGTTGGTTAGATGCCAATTACAATCAACCAGTAGGATCTGATTCTTGCAGTCAAACTTCTTCCACATGAGGGTAGGGGGCACAGCAGTGCTTTGCCCCTTACAATATCTGTAATCAACCGAGTTTGATATTACCCCTTTAACCCCTCCCAAAGCCAATTTTATCAAGGCTTTTTAAGCCATGAATAATACACAATTACTCGTTAAGAAATACTTTTTTTAGGGTTTGTCACCTCAGATGGGAGTAAGAGAGCAATTCACCTAAAGGCTGGAAGTTTTACCAGTTTCAGCTTGAGTAGGAATTGGCTTCACATCTGTATATCCCATATTTATAGCCATTTCCCGCAATATAAATATTTGCTCTTCAAAGCTGAAATTTTCAACTTGAGAAACTATTTTATTTACTGTTGCTGTTGCTGCATCACCAGGTATATCTACCACCAAATTTCCCATTTCTTCAGCCCAGGTAAACCAAACTAAAAGCTGGTTATTGGCTGTTAAAGCACCATAAGCACGGGAATAATCTGTGTCTTGACGGTTGGCTATATCTCGCATAATTTGTAGCTGTTCGTCATCAGATAAGTCTAGAAAATCTTCCAATAGGATTGGAGCTAAATTTGGGTTTGCAGCACTTGGAGCAGCAGGTGTGACGGAATCTCCCATCTTTGTGTAAATAAAATAAAGAGCAGCTAGTCGATCGTCTACATTGAGATTTTCAAAATCACTAATAGCTTTGAGTACAGATTCTGAAACATTCTGGGTGCTATTTGTGTTGAACTGAGATGACATATTTTATTCCTAAAATGGTTGCAATGATAATCAAACAAACTTACTTTAGGTATATCAATATTCAATAAATAAAGTCACCTTTCTTCGGAGATATTAATAGCATAATAAGATTGTTTGCAAACTATTTCTCAAGATAGGCTCGACAATCTATCTGATGGGGTTTTTACTTGTATCAATATCTCAGATAAGTTTGTAGACGTACAGCAAAACAATAATTTTATAGGACTATCTGAAAGATTTTTGAGATGTAATACCGATGCAAAAAATGTTTACGACAGATACCCCACCCGCCCTATCGGGCACCCGTACTCTGCGAGAAGCCGCTCCGCGTCTATGGGGAGGGATTTTGTCCATGTGTCGTATTGTTTTTTCAAATTGGTATAAAGTAGCTCATAAGGTTGCAAGTTTTCAAAGATTAGTAAGTGGGCACTGCCTGCAAAAATCTTGATACTACAACTACTTAATCTTGTAAACACAAGTGTAAGCTATGCTAACAAAAATCGAATAGGAATCCTATAGTTAGTTCACTAATTTCAACTAGAGGGTTAAATGTCACAATCTACAACCGACTTAAACAATTCTCGACCTTACGACTCTCAACAAGTAGCTGAAGCAATAGAGAAAGGCGAAGTCAAAGCACCAAAAGTAGATGTTAATGCAGATTATGAAGAAGCATTAAAAGAATTTAGCGTCAGTGAAATTGATCGTACCGAGGAAGGAGCAAAAGCCGCAGAAGCCGCAACTGCTCCCAAATTTGAAGTGAGACAGCCACAAGAAACACGCTCCGAGGCTGTATCAACTGGAGATCCAAGTGATTTTCTAGAGATGGCGAAAGAAATAAACCCTCCCCCCGAAGCATAAAGTATTATATTCAGCCGTAGTGAAGACTAAATTCTTGGCGTTGCTGAATAGGGGATGAAAATTAATGTTTTCAAAATCAAAATTTGAGATTTCTTGCGCCCCTACGCCTTTGGGTGCAACAAAATTCAGACTGCAATCAGCAACGCCAGATTTACTTTATGAATGTTCTCTAACTGCCTCAATAATGCTTACCTCCGATTCAGTTGGGATAATTCTAGTTATTCTGAACCCTGCGGCTTGAAAGAGTGTGTGAAATTCTTCTTCAGTACGGATGCGTCCGCCTGGACACATGACTAACATATTTACGTCTATAAACTTACTGCCGTAAAATTCGTTTCCTGGAGGAATGACAAAGTCTATTACCAATAATCGGCTTTGTGGTTTCATGGCTTGATGACAGCGTTGGAGAATAGTGAGCGATCGCTCATCGTCCCAGTCTTGGATAATATGCTTGAGAATATACGCATCTGCTGCTGTGGGAATCTCCTCAAAGAAGCTCCCGCCGATAAATTCGCAGCGATTCCTCAAAGCTAAATCCCAGGAATTTTTAGCCCGCTCAACTACATCTGGACGGTCAAATAGTATCCCTGTCATACTGGGGTAGGCTTGGAGAATTGTCGCTAGGGAAAGACCTTTGCCACCACCAATATCAGCTAACTTATCAATAGAGGAAAAATCATAAGCCTCTAATACTAAAGTATTTTCCTCTTCCGACTCTGCCATTGCGCGATCGAAAATTTCACCTTGGGTAGAATCTTGGTCATTATACTCAAACAAATCCGTACCATACAAACGCTCAAAGGCACTGTCTCCAGTTTGTAAACTGTACATCAAATCGCCCCAAGCTTTGTAATAATGCTCCTCACCCCGTAAAATTGCCATAGCTCGCACTGATTCAGGGTGGTTAGTTTGCAAATTATCTGCTAATGGAGTTAACCCAAAATAACGCGGTTTAATCTCTGCAAAAATGCCCACACTAGCTAAGGCTCGGAGGATGCGATATAAGGCATCACTCTTGGTATTAGTAACAGTTGCTAAAGTGTCGCAGTGTTGAGGACTTTCACTAAGTAAATCTGCAATGCCAAGTTTAGCTACTACGTAAACACACCGCGACATCCAGTAGGCGTGTATCCATTCCATTGCTGTCATTTGAAATGGTGTATTGCTGGGTGCATAGATAGATTCTGATACAGTCATAATTAACCTCTTTACTAATTTTTTAATTCCAATTCTTGGAGTTGAATAGCATCACAAACCCTGTCTGGGAGAATCTTCGCTAACAACATGAGAAAATCTAGCATCAGTTTTTCTTTAGATACGAAATAGCGAGTTTTCGGTTTCTTTACTTCTAAGGCTGTTTGAATCACATTTGCAACTTCTTCCGGTGGTACTCCCAGGCGATTCGATTTGATTAACTGCTCTAAGGAAAACTTGTAAATATCACCGTACATAGCTCTGGCTGTAGGCGACATATTAGCTAATTTTTTGTTTAAACTTGCTTCTACTTTGTCTGGTGCTGTGGAAGCAATTGAGCCAGGTTCAATTAAAATTACTTCAATTCCCCAAGGATGCAATTCCATTCTTAAAGAATCGTTTAATGCTTCTAAGGCAAATTTAGAAGCACACAAAGCTGAAAAAAATGGTGACGAGATTTTGCCAGAAACCGAGCCAATATTAATAATCCTGCCCTTGGCTTGGCGAATCATTGGTAAAAAGGCTTGGGTAACAGCTACTTGTCCAATGACATTGACTTCAAATTGCCATCTTAGTTCATCAATGTCTAAACATTCTAATGGTCCATCGACTAATATACCGGCATTATTTACTAATCCAAATAATCCTTTTTCTCCAATAGATGATGCCACAATTTCTGCGGCAGATTTAATCTGTTCTATTTTGGTGACATCAAGAATTACTGGTGTTAAATTACCAGATGAATTTAACTTGAGCAATTCAGCATCTTTTGTTTGACGAACTCCTGCAAATACTTGATAGCCTTGTTTATCTAATAAAAGCGCAGTTGCTTTCCCAACTCCTGTAGATGCTCCTGTAATCACTACCGTACCTTTATTTTTTTGATTCATATATTTTGTATTTATTTTCTTTTAATATTTGCCCTAAGTGTGTTTCACCACCATTTTTTTAAACTCTAACCAAGTTATCAATAAAGAAATGATTACCACCAATAAATCTGTTAATAACATTCCATAATATACACCTCTTACACCTAAATATGCCGACAATACTAATACCAATGGAACGAGAAAGAAAAGAGTTTTAGCTAAAATTAGTAACCCTGCGGCTTTACCATTGCCGATAGATTGGAAAAAAGTTACACTACAATAGCCTAAAGGTAAAATTAAGAGTAATAAACTGACAATTTTAAAATTAAATAAATCATCAGCACTAAATGCTACGGATGGCAACAATATGCTGAGAAATGTAGATGGAAATAATTGTAAAGGCAGCCAAATTAATCCTAAGAATAATGTTGTACCAATGCAAAATGTGAAATAAGCCTGCTTGAGGCGGTGATAATTTTTGGCTCCGTAATTTATGCCAATTATAGGTTGTAGGGCTTGTACAAACCCTTCTACGGGAATAAATGCTAAAGCATATATTCTCAAAGTTGCCCCGGCAACTGCAATATCGTGATCAGTGCCATATTCAGCAATAGATTTATAAATTACAGACTGTTCTACTAAGCTAATAATTTCCATTAATAGGGCGGTTAATCCTACGGATAAAATTGCTGGTAGTAAATCTATTGCTAAAGTTAAATTTTTAGGATTAACCGGAATAGAACTTTTATTAGACAGAAAATAGCTAATATTTAAAAGGCTATAAACCAACATAGAAACAACTGTAGAAGAAGCAACTCCTGCAATACCCCAGTGAAAAACACTAATAAATATAGGATTTAAAATAGCGTCAAGAATAGCAAATATTCCGGCGAAAATCATGGCGAGGCGAATCTTGCCTTCGGATTTAATCAACTGACTGGAAGCAACTGCTAAAATATAAAATACTGAACCTGATGTGTAGATTCTAAAATACTCTGCACCTGCTGCGGCTACTTCGCCACTACCGCCCATAAAGGCAATTAATTTATCACTAAAAAAGTAACCTAAAAGGGTGATAAAAAAAGCAATAATCACGCTCAAAATTACTAAAGTGCCAAAAATTCTAGACTTAGTTTTGGTATCTTCTGAACCAATCGCCCGACTGAGAACTGACGCAGAACCTACTCCTACTAAATGAGCGCAACCAATCACTAGGGAAGTAAGTGGTACGGCTAAAGATATGGCGGCTAATGCTGTTTCACCAATTAGTTGTCCGGCAAATAAGGCATCTAAGAAGCTATTAAAGCCAAGCAATAACATTCCTAAAATGCCAGGAATGGTAAATTTTATCATCAATGTAATTAGATTACCATTGAGTATTTCATGGGTAACTGGTGATTGTGTTTCTGTTGTCATAATTAGCCCCAAATTGGTCAATAATTAGGTAAGACTTGCTTTTTTCTGCTTACAAAAACCTCATATATTTGGAATCTGTATAATTGCATAAAATAAATGCTTAATTTAACTAAAAATGCACAGCTTCTTGTGGTGATTGTTGATGTTGCTGAATGTTGGATAATACCATCTGTAATTTACTGGCTGGGGGATAGTTTGCACCTTGGGTTTGGGGTTTTTCTCGTTGTGTATGGGTTAGGGATAATTGATAACGAGAAATGATTTTTGCTAATACTAGTTTCATTTCAAACATAGCTAAAGCTTCCCCAGGACAACGCCTAGCACCGCCACCAAAAGGCATAAATTCGTAGGGAGAGTATTGTTTTTCTAGAAAACGTTCTGGTCGAAATTGCTGTGGTTGTGGATATAATTCTGGGTTTTGATGTGTTAAATATATACAGCCGATGATGATTGTTTCTGGACTCAAGTTATAGCCCATGAAATTAGTTGCTGATTCTACTATCCTGGGAAATGTGACGAATTGAGTGGGATAAATCCGCAAGATTTCATTACAGACAGCATTGAGATAAGGGAGTTCAACAATGCTCATGGGGTTGGGAGATTCACCCAAGTTATTGATTTCTTGGCGCAATTTTTCGCGGACTTGTGGCTCACGATGAAGCCAGTATAATGCCCAAGTGATGGCTGTTGCGGAAGCATCTCGACCACCGAATAATAATGAAGGAAATAAATCGCGTATTTCTTCATTTGTTAATAATTCGCCTGTTTCGTTACGGGCAAATATTAACTCGGAGAGAACATCATTAGCATCGGGGTTTGGTTGCTGACGGCGATCGCTAATTTCCGCGTAAATCAGTTTGTCAAATTGTCGCCACAGATAACGAAAGTAACCCCAAGGACTCCACCGCCCTAAGTCTTGTTGTAAAAAGGGGAAGGATAGGGGGATTTCGACAAAGGGCGATCGCGCATAGTTCATGAGATTATTTAGCAGGTGTTTAAGTTGCTCGTAGCGATCGCCTGTATATAAGCCAAATAAAGTATTTAAAATTACCTCTAGAGTAATCTTTTGCATGGTGGGATAGGCTAAAAAAGATTTGCCAAGGGGTAGCTGATTCATGACTTTTTCGGTGACATCACAAATTTGCTGTCCGTAGGCTCTTATCTTGTTACCGTGCAAAGGAGACATCAGTAGTTTGCGTCTGGATCTATGGCGTATACCATCGAGCAGAAGTAGTCCGTTTTGTCCCACCAATGGGGCTGATTCGGCGTTCAACTCTCCAGAGGCGATGATTTCCGTTGTATTGGTGAAAACCTGCTTCATCCCCTGGGGATTACCGACAAAGATTAAGGGTGTAGATTCAGACATAATGGTGAAAGTATCACCATAACGTTGATTCATTTGATCGAGAAAGCGCAGAGGATCGGCTGTAAATTGCATTCTCAGCCACCAAGCTGGGAGTTTTGGGCCTTGAGGAAGATTCATATTGGTATATTTTTAAACGCAGAGTGGAGCGGATGTTTCCGCAGAGGGGCGCGGGGTTTTGGTAGAGATGTGCATTTTGACACCACTAGCTGGGTAGCACATTAAACCTTCAAATTTGGGTTGCTCTGGTTGTTTTTTGACTAGGGCGAGTTCATAGTTGGAGAGGATAGTTGCTAGGATTAGCTTCATTTCAAAGATGGCTAAGGCTGCACCAATACAGCTACGCGCCCCGCCACCAAAGGGGAAAAATTCGTAAGGGGTGTATTGTTTTTCGAGGAAACGTTCTGGTTGGAATTGTTGGGGATTTGGGTATAAATCTGGATGTTGATGTGTAAGATAAATACAACCCATGATGAGGGTTCCTGGGGCTAAGTCATAACCCATCAGTTCAATTGGGGATTCGACGCGGCGGGGAAATGTGAATAATTGCGCCGGATAAATACGTAGGACTTCGTTACAAACAGCACTGAGATAAGGTAGTTGGGCGATGTTCATGGGATCGGGTGAGTCGCCAAGGGTAGCCAGTTCTTGTAGCAGTTGTTCACGAACTTGAGGTTGGCGATAAACCCAATACAATAACCAAGTGATAGCGACTGCGGAAGCATCTTGCGCGGCGAATAAGGGTGAGAGTAACAAATCGCGGACTTCTTCGTCTGTCATCAGTTCACCCGTCTCATCACGGGCAAATATTAACTCGGATAGGATATCGCTGCGGGAGGTGTCTGCTTGTTGACGGCGTTCTTGAACTTCGGCGTAAAGCAGCTCAAAAATTTCTTGACGGAGGTGTAGGAGATATCCCCAAGGACTCCACTTTCCTAAATCTTTTTGCAGAAAAGGTAGAAAAGAGGTAGTTTGCATGATGGGCGATCGCATACTCTTAAGTATGGTGGGAAGTAAGTATTTGAGTTTTTCGTAACGTTCTCCCTCTTGTAAACCCAAGACAACTTTCATGCTGATTTGCAAGGTAATCTCTTCAATGGTGGGATAAGCGATGAAGGTTTTGCTGGCTAAATATTCATCCATGACTTGCTTTGTCAGGTTGCAAATTAGCTTTCCTTGGGCTTGCATTTTTACACCATGAAAAGCTGGCATCATTAATTTACGTCGATGTTTGTGGCGTAGTCCATCGAGTTGTAATATACCTTGATTTCCAGTGATTAATGCCGCTTCTGCGTTTAATTCACCAGGGGTTTTAATATCTTTTGTATTCGTAAAAATTTGTTTAATGGCTTGGGGTTCGCTCACAAATACTATGGGTGTTTCGCCAAAGTTAATGATGAAAATGTTGCCATATCTTTTGGCGATCGCATCAAGATGATTGAGGGGGTTGTTGGCTATTTTAATAATGTTTAGCCAGAGAGGAATATTTACTTCAGGTATTTTCATATTTAATTTCACGCAGAGACGCAGAGGCGCAGAGAGGATTTTTATAGTTTTTGAGTATGGAGGAGAGATGTTTTTAAGTGATTGGCTAATTCTTGGATGTAAGGTTCATTAAATATAGAAAAATGATTGCCGGGAATTTCAATCATGTTGATGGGTTGGGAAGAATATTTACCCCAACCTAATAAGGGATCATCTGTATGGAATTCGTGACTTTCAAAGTCGTGGGTAATGATTTCGCTGGCTTTGAATAATGTAATTTCTTGGGGATAAATCTGGGGAATATAATTCCGCATAGCTTGGATATGGGTTTTGAATAGCTGATAACTTTGCAGATGTTGTGTCATTTCTGTCTCACTAATTTTGAGGTTAGCTTTGCCGAATAAGAAATGAAATTGTTCATCTAGCGGTAAATCTCGCAGTTCATTATAGGAAACGGCAAATTCTATATTGAACCAGTTTTTGATAGCTTCAGCTAAACGCAGCACTAATTTAGCATCATCATCTTTATCTGGCTGGATGATAGTTTTGGGCAAGATTGCGTCAATTACTACCAGCAAATCAACTGTTTCATTTTGTCTTTGTAGTTGTTGTGCCATTTCCAAGGCAATGATACCACCGTAACACCAACCTCCTAAAAGATAAGGTCCATGAGGCTGGACTTTACGAATTTCTTTGAGGTAATAAGCTGCGGTTTCCTCTACAGAAAGAGGATTAAATTCTTGTTGATGGGGGGTTTGTTCTAGAGCATAAAATGGTTGTTCTCTACCTAGTTTTTTGGAGAGAATGAGGTAGTTGTTGACATCTCCCCCGGCTGCGTGGACACAAAAGAAAGGACGATATTCACCAGCAGATTGAATGGCGACTAAAGGAGAATTTGCGCCTAAGCTTGCTGGTTGACTGACAATTTTGGCGAGTTTTTCAATTGTGGGATTTTCAAAGAGGGTAGATAGGCTGAGGTTATGTCCAAATAGCTCATAAATTTGGGCAATTAAGCGCACAGCTAAAAATGAATGTCCTCCTAGTTCAAAAAAGTTATCTGTAATTCCAATGGGACTAGTATTGAGCAACTGTTCCCAAATTTTGACTAGGGCTAATTCTGTAAAAGTTTTAGCTGCAACGAAAGATTTATTAACTATTGTGGGAATTACATCATAAGATAGGAGTGCTTGCTTGTCTACTTTGCCATTAGGTGTTAGGGGAATTTCATCCAATAAGATAAAAGCTGATGGTAGCATGAAACTTGGTAGTTTCTGCTGTAAATATGCTTGTAGTGGCGGGATAATATCTTTTTGTAGTGTAGCTACATAAGCAATTAAATATTTATCGCCTTGAGCATCATCATGAGGGATAACAACAGCATTTTGTACAGACGGATATTGAGCGATCCCAGTGGCAATTTCGCCTAATTCTATGCGAAAACCCCGAATTTTAATTTGGTCATCATTACGACCGAGATATTCTAATTGACCGTTATTTTGATAGCATACTAAGTCACCAGTTTTGAAAAGTTTAGTTCCTGGTAAAAATGGGTTATCAATAAATCTCTCTCGTGTCAGCTCTGGACGATGCAAATAACTTTTAGCTAGTCCATCGCCACCAATATATAATTCTCCAACTACGCCAATGGGAACAAGTTGTAAATAGCTATCTAAAACATAAGCTTGTGTATTATCTATCGGGTAACCGATAGGAACGGTGGAATGTATTTCACTCAATAAACTGGTGTCGAAATAAGTGACATTTGCAGATACTTCTGAAGAACCATAAAGGTTAATTAATTTGGCATTTGGTAATAATTGGTGAAAAGTTTTGACTAAATCAACAGTTAATGCTTCTCCACTTGTAATCCAAAGTTGGAGGTGAGATAAATTTTGTGTGAGATGTGGGTAATTATTTAGGAGTAGGCGCAAGAATGAAGGGACAAGTATCAGGCGCGAAACTTGGTAGTTAGTGAGAGTTTCGAGGAAAAGTTGCGGGTCTTTGGCGATCGCATCAGGGATAATCATAGTGGGAACACCTTGCAATAAGGGTGCAAAAATTTCCCAGACTGAATCGACAAAACTAATCGCTGTTTTCTGGCAACAAATTTCCCCAGTTGCGAAAGGATAGGTTTTCCATAGCCAGTGTAAACCGTTGACTGTACCACAATGCGTTCCTAGCACACCTTTAGGCGTTCCCGTTGAACCGGAGGTGTAAATTACATAAGCCAGGTTATTTGCTTCAGATATGCTGCGGGGGTTTTCTGGACTTTCTTGTTGAATATTATCCCAGTCTGTATCTAATGCGATTGCTTTTACTTCTCCCCAGCAATTCTTTAATGATGTGTGACTAATCATCAACGCCGCTTGAGAATCAGCCAACATAAACTGAAGGCGTTCTACTGGATAATTAGGGTCTAGGGGTAAATAAGCACCGCCAGCTTTTAAAATCGCTAAAATCGCTACTATCATATCTACAGAGCGTTCTAGACATATAGCCACCAAAGTTTCGGTTGTGACTCCTAATTTGATTAAATAATGAGCAAGCTGATTTACTTTTTGGTTGAGTTGTTGATAAGTTAGCTGTTCTGACTGACTAATTAATGCTAAAGCATCGGGAAAATGCTCAACTTGCTGCTCAAATAATTGATGTAAAGTTGCGTGATGTGGATAATCAGCTTGAGTATAATTCCACTCTAATAATTGCTTTTTCTCTGGAGTTGTCAGTAATGGTAATGCGGAAATGCTTTGATGAGGATTGATGATAATACTTATGAGTAAATTTTGGAAATTATCAATCAATCTTTGAATTGTCACTGCATCAAATAAATCTGTATTGTATTCCCAAAATCCAGTTAATCCTTGTTCTGATTCTGAGATTGACACAGTAATATCAAATTCTGATGTACCGTGATCAATTTCTAAATTACGTATAGTTAACCCAGCCACTTCTTCCACAGGCGTGGGTGCATTTTGGAGAATAAACATTACCTGAAACAAAGGATTCCGGCTTAAATCTCGCTCAGGTTGCAATTCTTCAACTAACTTTTCAAAAGGTAAATCTTGATGTGCATAAGCACTGAGAGTTACGTCTTTTACTCTTGTTAAAAGTTCTCGGAAAGTAGGATTACCGCTTAAGTTATTCCGCAAAACTAAGTTATTGACAAATAAACCAAGTAACCCTTCTAATTCGGCGCGGTTACGATTAGCAATAGCAGAACCTACTAAAATATCTTCTTGGGAAGTGTAGCGATATAGTAATGTATTAAACGCCGCTAGGAGCGTCATAAATAAAGTACAGCCTGCTTGCTGGCTTAATTCGGTTAATGCTGCTGTTAATTCTCTTGATAAAGTAAAGTATTGTTTCGCACCTTGAAACGTAGCAACCGCCGGACGGGGATAATCTGTAGGTAACTGGAGTATTGGCAGTTTACCAGCTAATTGTTGCTTCCAGTAATTAAGTTGAGTGTTTAGCCGTTCTCCTTGCAGGCGATCGCGTTGCCAAATGCTAAAATCTGCATATTGAATCGGCAGTTCTGCTAAAGGAGTTCGCGTAGCGCCTCGAAGAGAGGGTTTACCTTCAGAAAAAGCCGCATATAGTGTTGCTAATTCTTGGGCGAACACACCCATAGACCAGCCATCTGTAATTATATGATGTATGGTTAAAAGTAATATATTTTCAACTTCACTCAACCGCAGTAAACTAGCTCTGACTAATGGTGCATGAGCTAAATCAAAAGGTTTTTGTGCCTCTTTAATAGCAATTTGTTTAACTTCTATTTCCCAGTCTTGATTTGCTAAATTCTCAATATTAATAATAGATAGCTCCCAAGTTAATTGAGGTGAAACTATCTGTATTGGCTGTTCGTCTGCTGATACAAAGCTTGTTCGCCATGCTTCGTGTCGTCTGAGAATTTCGTTGAGGCTGTGCTGAAGTGCTGATACATTCAATAAGCCAGTTAAGTGCAAAGCACTGGTGACATGATAGAAAGAACTACCGTGATAAAGTTGGTCAATAAACCATAGTCTTTGTTGTGAAAAAGATAATGGTATCGGTTGAAAGTTTTGGCGTTTGGGAATGGCTTCGGTTTTAAATTTACCGTTTTTCCATTTTTCTAATAGGGCTTTTTTGGCTGGGGATAGGGTGGAGTTGTCCATAATTTTTATTTAGAACACAGAGGAGCGCAGAGGTTAACGCGGAGAGTGGTTAAGTTTTGAGGATAAGTTGAACTTCTTCTTCAGATAATTCGGTGAGTTTTTCTAGAAGCAATTCTTCAATTATTTCTGCTTGCTTGGCAATAGTTAAGGCTTGTAATAACAGTTCGCGGAGTGGTAATTCTATAGGGAATTTTGCCTGTAGACGAGAAGCAAGTTGAGTAGCAATTAAAGAATCTCCACCCAATTCAAAGAAGTTATCATAAATGCCAACTTGTTGAATTCCTAAAACTTCTTGCCAGACTTTGACAATTTGTTCTTCTAATTCGTTGGTGGGAGCAATGTAAGAATTGCCAATATTGGGACGGGAATAAGATATATTTGATTCTTGTACTTTCGTTTCTGTTAAGTTTGCTGATTGAGAAAAAACTTGATTTTCTTCTTGTGATACTAATGATGGTATTTTTGCCTCAATCCAATAACGTTGACGCTCAAAAGGATAAGTAGGTAAGGGAACACGAGAAGGCTGTACTTGGCTATAAAATTCTGACCAATTTATGTCTATTCCTGCTAGCCATAGCTGACCTAATGTATTTAATATAACAGCAATATCTGTTTGTTGTTCTTGGGGATGGCGTAGAGAAGTTACTACTAATTGTTTAGCATCAGTTGTTAAATTCTGCCTTGTTAATGTGCTTAATGTCCGACCTGCTCCTACTTCGATAAAAACACCTTCTGATTGTTTCAATAACTCAGATATACCTTGTGAAAATCTCACACAAGAACGTAGATGTTGACTCCAATAATGGGGATTTGTAGCTTCATTAGCTTGCATCCAAGTACCAGTCAGATTAGAAATAAAAGGAATTTTTGGCGGCTGGGGGTTAGCTTTTTTTACATGTTCAGTAAACGCCGCTAAAATTGGCTCCATCATTTGCGAATGGAAGGCGTGAGATGTATGCAAAAGACGACAATTGATATTTTTAGAAGCTAAATAGTTTTGCAAAGTCTCAACAACTTCTGTCTTTCCAGAAACAACACAAGCAGATGGACTATTAATAGCCGCAAGAGAAAGTTCCTCGCCTAAGAATTGTTTTACATCTGCTTCTGCTAGCGGTACAGCCAGCATAGTTCCAGGTGGCTGTTGCTGCATCATTTTTCCTCTCGCAGCAACTAAAGCCAAAGTATCTTCTAAACAAAATACACCAGCTAAAGTAGCAGCTACATACTCACCAATACTATGACCTATCATCGCCGTGGGTAGCACACCCCAAGACATCCATAACTTGGCTAAGGCGTATTCAATGGTGAATAATGCAGGTTGAGCAAGAGATGTTTGTTGCAGTTGGGCTGAAGCTGTTTGTATTTGTTGTTCGCTAGGATATATTATTTGACGTAAATCTAACCCCAAGTGCGGTTTAAGAATATCTGCACAAATATCTACTTGTTCTTGAAAAATTGGCTCAAATTCATACAGTTCCCGCGCCATATTTACATATTGCGTTCCCTGTCCCGAAAACATAAATATAACGGGACGTTTACTCGGTTTTTGAGAGGAGGTGAAAACTCGTTGTATGTCTAAATTTGTTAATGCTTTGATTGCATCTTCAATATCACGACAAACAACCATCCGCCGATAGTCAAAAGCCTGTCGCCCAACAGAGAGAGTATAAGCAACATCCGCTAAATTCAATTCAGGATGCTGTTGTAAATGTGTAGCCAGATTAGTTGTTATTTTCTCAATTTCTTGCTCACTTTTAGCCGATAAACATAATAGTTGATAATCTCTCCCCTGCTCCCTGCCCCCTGCCCCCTGCCCTAACATAGGTGCTTCTTCCACAATCACATGAGCATTAGTTCCACCAATCCCAAAAGAACTAACTCCAGCCCGACGCGGTGTACCGTTACTTTGCCATTGGGAAAGAGTTGTATTGACATAAAAGGGACTATTAGCAAAATCTATTTGGGGATTGGGTGTTTGAAAGTGTAAATTGGCAGGTATTTGTTGATGTTTAAGGGCTTGAATAGTTTTAATTAAACCAGTCACACCCGCAGCGGTATTCAGGTGTCCAACATTAGTTTTTAGTGAAGCGATCGCACAAAAATCTTTTTTATCAGTGCTATCACGAAAAGCTTGTGTGAGAGCCTTTATTTCAATGGGGTCTCCTAATACAGTACCCGTACCATGAGTTTCAATATAAGAAATCGTTTCTGGTTCCACATCAGCTAATGCTAATGCTTCTAAAATTACTGCTGTTTGACCTTCTACACTTGGTGCTGTATAACCAACTTTTAAAGAGCCATCATTATTAATTGCTGAAGCCTTAATTATGGCATGAATATAATCGCGATCGCGCACAGCATCTTCTAATCGCTTCAGAACAACTACACCCAAACCGTTACCAAAAATAGTACCACTAGCATGAGCATCAAAGGCGCGACAGTGACCATCATTTGATAAAATTCCCCCTTGTTCATAGTAGTAACCTGCTATTTGAGGTAAATGTATAGATACACCACCAGCTAAAGCCATATCACTTTCGCCGTTGAGCAAACTTTGACAAGCGAAATGCACTGCTACTAATGATGTCGAACAAGCAGTTTGCACATTAACGCTTGGTCCTTTTAAATTTAATTTATAAGAAATTTGTGTCGGTAAATGGTCTTTATCATTCCCAATAAACATTTGAAATGATTCCACTGATTTTAATACATCCCAATGGGGATAAAATTGAGAAAATAAATTATGCAATAAGTAAGAACTTAAAGCAGCACCCGCAAAAAGACCAATTTGACCAGGATAAGTTTCAGAATTGTAGCCAGCATTTTCTAATGCTTCCCAAACACATTCTATAAATAACCGATGTTGCGGATCTATTAATTCTGCTTCTTTAGGAGTGAAACCAAAAAAATTAGCATCAAATAATTCGATATCTTCTAATACACCAAATGCTTTGATGTAATTAGGGTCATTGAGTGATTTTAGCTTGATACCGGCTGATAGCAATTCCTCATCAGTAAAGAAAGTAATTGACTCTACACCATCTCGTAAATTTTGCCAAAAAATATCAACATTCTTAGCACCGGGAAAACGCCCAGCCATGCCAATTATTGCAATTTCGTCTTTGAATTGATTAAATTCCTGCAAAATATTCATACTTTGTGCCTTTGCGCCTTTGCGCGCAACTCAATTTATACTAATTCTCTACATCAGCTAAATCTGATAAATAAATCTCTGACGCAATCTCAATCTGATCCTGCAAAACTGCATCAATATCATCTTCAGTTGTGAGTGGGTTTGCTAATACTGCTCGTAGTGCTACAATCGAAATTTCTTGACTAAAGCAATTGCTTGTTTTCATTGTCCGCGAGATAAAAGTACGTCCCGCTTGGCGTTGAGTTTTTTGCAGACGTTCATTTAATTTATTTATTAATAAATTGTCAATTTCTGTTAATTGCTTTTTAGCCACAAGCTCTCTTAAAGATTCGGGAATATAGCGATAAAGAAGCAAGTTAGTATCAGGTTCTGCTAGTAACTCAAACTCAGGCATTGAATGAATTTGATTAGCCATATATTGAGTTTTTCTAATACCTTCATCAATTAAAAATTCATATCCTTTACTACCAATTAAATTCAGTCCAGCGTGTAAGAATAACGCCATACCAGGACGAGAACCTTCCAAAGCGCGTTTACCTAAATCGAAAGACCCCTTACGCATGGTATAGCTAGCTTGTTTTTCAATTGATTGTGCCATTTGCGGTTCACGCAAAAATAGCATACCAATTCCCATTGGTAGATAAAGTTGTTTATGTCCATCAATGGTGACTGAATTAGCTTGTTCAATACCTGCAAGTTTATAGCGATGTTGTTGAGAAAAAACTAAAGGCCCTCCCCAAGCAGCATCTACATGAAAATGCACATTAGCTTCTTGGGCAATTTCGGCAATATCTAAGAGTGAATCTACACCGCCTGAATCTGTAGTACCAGCAATACCAATAATGGCAATTATACACAAGTTCTGCTCACGACATTTAGCCACGGCTTGATGTAGCGATCGCACTCTCACTCGATTGTTACTATCAACCGGAATTTTAATCAAACCCCGATTTCCAATACCTAACAAATCAGCCGCTTTATCAAAAGAAAAGTGCATTAATTCCGAGCCAATTATCACTGCTCCTTTATAGCCATAAAAATTTAATGCTGCGGTTAAACCTTCCTTTTCTACACCTAAAAAATCATCCTTCGCACCCAAAATAGCATTCCGAGCGCACCACATAGCAGTAATGTTTGCTGTTGTCCCACCAGATGTCAAAATTCCCAGTGTACTTTGACTATTTTGAATATGTTCAGTGTAAAAATTATCAGATAAATTATATATTTGTCGATGCAACATTGCTAAAGCTTGACGCTCGTAAAAACTGAGAGATTTTGCCGTCTCAATTTTCACAGAATTTTGATTCATTGCCGTCATCAACTTGGCTAAAGGTTGCACAAAATATGGCAGTGCTGATGTCATATGACCAATAAATCTTGGTGAAGCCGTATGAGTTGAATGAGCAATAACATTTTCAGCCAAATATTCCAAATAGCTAGTAAAATCAGCAGGATGACTCGGTACTTTACTATCACAAAACTTTGCCACCAATGAATCTAAATCAATATCACTACTAGCATCATCTGCCCCGATAAACTTATCAGATATTTCCTCAACATACTCATCTATATATTCTGAATCTGAATTAGACAGACTAAACAATTGCATAATCTGTTTTTCAACATCAGAAGGCAATATTTCCTCAGTCTCAAATAAGTAACTTTGTTTTGGCATTTCTGGTTTACTTAACGTCATCTTCCTATATTCCTAAATACTTATTACTTCACCGAAAACAACTCCTATTCCTCCTCTCTGCGTCTTTGCGCCTTTGCGTGAGCTTTCCTTCTAATTTCCTTACGTCGCTGTATAGATACCGACATTCCCACAGATAATTCTGCACTTTTTTCCTGACTAAAGAATATACCTAACTGGCTAATAGTTGGATATTGAAACATTTCAACCAAAGCAAAATCCTGTTGAAATACTTCTTGCAGCTTGCTATGAACTCGAATCAAAAGTAAAGAATGTCCACCAAGTTCAAAGAAATTATCATGTATACCCACCTCATCAAGCTGCAAAACTTCTTGCCAAATATCAGCAATAGTTTTTTCCGCCTCAGTTTGCGGAAGTAGTAATTGCTGTTCTAACTGCGGACGCATACCTTCTGGAATTGGCAGCGATTGATAGTCTACTTTACCATTTGGTAGTAGTGGTAAAGCTTCCAATCTCACAAAAACTGAAGGTAGCATATATTCTGGTAACTTCTCTTTTAGTAAGCACTGTAACTCGCTAATAATTACTTCTTTTTCTTCAGAAACTACATAAGCAATTAACTGCTGTTGTTCTTCTTTCACTACCACAACAGCTTCTCGAATTTTAGGAGATTGGCGTAATATTGCGGCAATTTCTCCCAGTTCTATACGAAAACCCCGCAGCTTAACTTGGTTGTCAATTCGTCCTAAAAACTCCAAGTTACCATCAGCTAAATAACGTGCTAAATCTCCTGTTTTATAAAGCGTTATTCCGTCCTTCGAGATAAATCTATTTGCGGTCATTTCTGGTTCATGAATATAACCTCTAGCCAAGCCTGCACCACTGACATATACTTCACCAGTTACGCCAATAGGAACAGGTTGGAGATATTGATCTAATACATGAATTTGGGTATTAGCGATCGCTCTCCCAATCGCCACTTGTTCAGGCAGTGGCTCTGGAGGAGTTATACTGTAACAAGTAACGTCTGCCGATACTTCGGAAGAACCGTAAAGATTTAACAAGGTACTATCCGGTAATATCTGACGAAACTGCTGTAACAAATCAATTGATAACGCCTCACCACTCGTTACCCACAACTTCAATTTTGGTAATCTTGCTTGTAAATTGCGGCTATCTAACAGCACCCGCAACAACGAGGGAACTAGCACCAGTCGGGTGACATGATGTTGAGCCAGGGTTTCCATAAATTGCTGTGGATCTTTGACAGTGCGATCGCCTATAATTACCGTCTTCACCCCTTGCAGTAACGGCCCAAAAATCTCCCACACAGAATCTACAAAGTTTAAGGATGTTTTCTGACAACAAACTTCTCCTTCTGTAAACGGATAAGTCTTCCACATCCAATGAAAACGATTGACAGCACCTTGATGTAAACCCAGAACTCCTTTAGGTTTACCAGTAGAACCAGAAGTATATATCACATAAGCCAAATTCTCGGCTGTAGTCCCACTCACAGGATTTTCTTGACTAGCCTGAGCAATCTGATCCCACTCAGTATCTATGCACACAACCGTCGTTTTGTCAAATTTATCAACAAATGACTCATGACAAATGACAAATGACACCCCCGCATCCGCCAACATAAACGCTAGTCGCTGCTGTGGGTAGGCTGGGTCTAAAGGTAAATATGCACCACCAGCCTTGAGAATCCCCAACAGCCCAACTATCATATCTAGGGAACGTTCTACACATATTCCCACCAATACCTCTTTTCCTACACCCAACTTTTGCAAATAATGCGCCAGTTGATTCGCACGCCGATTTAACTCTTTGTATGTTAGAGACGCGATATATCCCGTCTCTACATCTTCGCAAACCACAGCTACAGCATCCGGTGTACGTTCTACTTGCGCTACAAATAACTCATGAATGCACTCTTGGCGATATGCAGCTTGAGTATCATTCCATTTTGCCAACAGCGTTTTTTCCGCTTCACTTAACAAAGGTAATTCCCAAAGTTGCTGCTGAGGATCGCTGACAATTCCTGCTAGTAATATTTGCAAATGCTGTGCCATTCGCTGTATCGTATCAGCCTCAAACAAATCAGTGCTGTATTCAAAAGTCCCGACAATTCCCGCAGCCGTTTCTTCCATGAACAACGTCAAATCAAACTTAGCAGTACCGTTGTCATTTTCTAGCAAACTCAAATTCAAACCAGATAATTCTATCTCTGACATTGGTGCATTTTGCAGCACAAACATCACTTGAAATAGTGGTGCATAACTCAAAGAACGCTGTGGTTGTAATTCTTCCACCAGCAAATCAAAGGGTAAATCTTGGTGAGAATAAGCCCCTAAAGCAACCTCACGCACTCGTCCCAATAATTCCTCAAATGTAATATTACCTGCTAACTTAGTTCTCAACACTAAAGTATTCACAAAAAAGCCAATTAATCCTTCTATCTCAGCACGGTTGCGGTTAGCGATAGGGGAACCCACCACAATATCTTCATTACCTGTGTAGCGATATAGCAAAGTTTTAAAAGCTGCCAGCAACGTCATAAACAAAGTGCATCCCTGTTCCTGGCTGAAACTTTTTAATGCAGCAGTTTGTTCAGCAGAAATTTCAAAATTACAGTAAGCACCCCGAAAAGTTTGCACAGCAGGTCGTGTATAGTCTGTAGGTAATTCAAGCAGTGCAGGTGCGCCTTCTAAATGCTGTCGCCAGTACGCAAGTTGCGACTCTAAAACATCCCCTACTAACCAGCGTCGTTGCCAAGCAGCAAAGTCTGCATACTGAATTGGTAGTGCTGATAAATTAGAAATTTGCCCACTACAAAAAGCTTGATAAAGTGTAGAAAGTTCCTGCACAAACACACCTATTGACCAACCATCAGAAGCAATATGATGCACAGTCAATAATAGTAAATATTCTTGTTCACCCAGGCGTAATAACTTCGCCCGTAGCATCAAGTCTGTCTGGAGATTAAAAGGCTGTTGTGCTTCTGTTTGTGTCAGTTGTTCAATTTGAATTGTTTGTAAATCAGCCGCTAAATTACTCAAATCAACTATTGGCAAAGAAAAATTGGACTCGGATGCAATTATTTGCACTGGTTTTCCCGCCACTGTCTGAAAATTCGTGCGTAAAACTTCATGACGACACACAATTTCAGAGAAACTTTGCTGTAGTGCTTGTATATTCAGTTCACCTTGCAAGCGAAAAGCCGCACATAAATTATTAAAGGGACTATTTGGTTGCAGTTGAGTCAGGAACCACAACCGTTGTTGAGCAAAAGATAAGATTAATTCCTCATCTCTAGAAACCCGCTCAATGGGAGGAGCATCTAAACCAATTTCTGCCTTAATAATTTTGTCAATAACTGTTGCTAACCCGGCAATTGTTGGCTGCTCAAATAAGCGACGCAGAGGCAATTCTACCTCAAACGCCTGGCGCACTTTAGAAATCACACGAGTCGCTAATAGGGAATGTCCCCCCAATTCAAAGAAGTTGTCGTGAATACCTACCTTTTCTAGACTTAAAACTTCCGCCCAAATTCCCATCAGTATTTCTTGAATGGGAGTGGAAGCAGCAACAAAAGTCTTTTCACTCTGAAGTTGCGTAAAGTCAGGCGCAGGTAAGGCGCGACGGTCTACTTTACCACTGGGAGCTAATGGTAAATCATCCAACAACATGAAGGCTGATGGCATCATGTGTTGTGGTAATCTTTGTTTGAGTAGTTGCCGTAGTTCTGAAACTAAATCTGCTGAACATTCGATTTGAGGAACTACATAAGCTACCAAACGTTTATCACCATTATCTTCTCGCACGATAACTACAGTTTCTCGTACAGAAGAATGCTGACGCAGCATCGCTTCTATTTCTTCCAGTTCCACCCGAAAACCGCGAATCTTGACTTGATTATCTATGCGTCCCAAAAACTCGATATTACCATCAGGTAGCCATCTACCTAAGTCTCCAGTTTTATACATTAAATCTGGATTACCTGCTGGTAATTTTTTTGTAGCATTGGGAAAAGGATTAGGAACAAAACTTAATTTTGTTTTCTCTGGATTTTGCCAATAGCCATCTCCTACACCAATTCCTGACACACATATCTCACCGGGAAATCCGATAGGAACTAACCGCGTTTCTCGGTCAATAATATAGATATTTAAATTAGTTAAAGGCTGACCGATAGAAACAGTGCGTTGGTTTTCTGGTAAAGGTTGATCAATAATAAATTGAGTGATATCGTCCGCAGCTTCGGTAGGCCCATAAGCATCAGCTATTCTAATGGAGGGATACAAACTCAACCATTGATTAACTCGTTTTACAGAAACAGGTTCACCAACTACCATCATCCACTTTAAATCAGGTAACTGTCTTTGGTCTTCTGGGAGTTGGCAAATATAATCTATTAATCCTCCAAACACTGCGGGAACTAATTCCACCACAGTAATGCTTTTTTCTTGGATAACTTTAAACAATTTTTCGGGAATAAAACCTGATTCAGTATCTACTATAACTGTCTTACCACCAATCAAAAGCGGAGCTAAAAATTGCCAGACAGAAATATCAGTAGAAGAGGGTGCGCTTTGTAAAAAAACAAAATCTGCTGTTAACTCTAGTTCATCGAACTGAGCATATATGTGATTAATAGCCCCGTCATGTCTGACTATTGCGCCTTTTGGCAATCCAGTAGAACCAGATGTGTATAACATATAAGCTGCATCTGTACCTGTATTGCTGGTAATGAAAATATCAGTAGATAAATGCTGAAAATGCAGTTGATTATATATATTGATATCAGTTAATTCAGCATAATTTTTAAGATTTTCTGCGTTTTCTAAACAAACTAGAGATTTTAAATTTAGGTTATTTCCTGCTAAGTCTATAAACATATCTAAACAGGAAGAGTCTGTCAAAATGATTTTGACTTCACTGTTAGATACCATATATTTAATTCTCTCAGGTGGATACTGGCTATCAATTGGTAGATATGCTCCACCAGCTTTATAAATAGCAAGTATCCCGATTAAAAAATTAATGTCTCGCTCTTTGAGGATGCCAACAATTTCACCTTTTTTGATGCCTATATTTTGGAGTAATTTAGCTAATTGGTTAGCTTTGGCATTTAATTGTTGATAAGTTAACTGGCTATTTGCAGCCTCAACAGCAATTCTATCTGGTGTTGCTTGGGCTTGCTGGTCAAATAATTGATCGATTGTTTGCGTGATTGGATATTGTTTTGTTTTATGATTAAACTCTTCTAATAGCTGGTGCTGTTCCTCTATGCTTAAAAAAGATATATCGGTGATTTTAGTGTGATAATTGCTAATCACGCATTCCAGAACATTTAAATAAGATTTAATCAAACATTTAATAGCATCTTCTCGAAACAGATGCTCATTGTAATCTATTCTACCTAATAATAAATTATCTATAAGTTTGAATGATAATGTGACATCATTGCTGATATTCGTAATGTCATTTTGTTGATGAATATTTTCTAAGAGAAGAACAATGTCACAAAAGGGATAACGATTTTGCTGATTGGGTAAATTTAAGAGTTGCGTTAATTCATCAATGGGATAATTTTGATGACAATAGGCGTTGATTGTAGTTGCTTTAACTTGGAGCAGTAAATCTTTAAATGTTTGATTTTTATCAACGTTAATCCGCAGGGGTAAAACTTGATTTAAGTTGCTATCAATTTCTGTGAAGTGGTAAGCAGGAGAACCAAGAATATTATCAGTATTGCCAGTATATTTCTGCATCAATACACTGAATGCAGACAACAAAATTAAATATGTTGATAAATAAGAATTATTGCTGAGTGAGAGAATAGCTGCTGACAGGTGAGCAGATAATTGGAAACTAACTGATTTTTGCTTACCAGTGTAAATGGCTGGTCTAACATAGTCTGTAATTAAATTTGTCTCTGGTAGTTCATCAGATAATTGATTTAACCAATAAACTTTTTGTGTAAATAAATCTTCAGATGTAATTGTAGGTTTACTTTGAATTGCAACCATTATCTATTACCTTGTTACAAAATACTTGATGGAATATATCACGCAGAGGCGCAGAGAGGATGAGAGTTTGATTTAAGCTAGGCAATCATCAAAGGCTTGTTTGATAATGGAACACCCTTGCTCTAATATGGGCATTTCAATTGTTAAAGGTGGCAAGATTTTAATGACAGTGTTATTTCTGCCTGCTTTTTCAATTATTAATCCTAGTTCAAAACAGCGAGAGGTGATTTTCTTGGCTAAATTAGCATCGTCCAAGTGGGAAATATCAATGCCCCAAATTAAACCCATTCCTCTGATTTTTATTCTCTCACTAATTGAGGCTATTTGCTCAATTAAAAAATTATTCAGAAAAGATTCTTTGATTTTAACTTCTTTTTCTAAGTTGACAATTTCTCGATATTCCAGTGCAGCAGTTCCCCCAACAAAGGCTAATTGATTACCTCGAAAAGTGCCATTGTGTTCGCCAGGTTCCCAAATATCTAACTCTGGTTTCAATAATAATAACGACATGGGGAAGCCATAGCCACCGATAGATTTTGACAGGACTACCATATCGGGAATAATATTGGCTCTTTCAAAAGAGAAGAATGGCCCAGTCCTACCACAGCCTACTTGAATGTCATCACAGATTAATAAAATATCATGGCGATCGCACAAATTTCTCAGTCTTTGCATCCATTCTATGGGTGCGACAATTACGCCGCCTTCTGCTTGCACTGTTTCAAAAATAATGGCGGCTGGTTTTTCAACTCCAGAATTGACATCGTTGAGAACTGACTCGATAAATTCTATGGTGTCAAAGCTTTCCATAAAGCCGAAGGGATAGGGCATGAATGCAACATTACTTGATGTACCATAAGCCCCAGCTTTAATATCACGATTGCCACTAATGGATAAGCTACCCAAGGTCATACCATGATAGCCGCCCATGAATGAAAATATCCCTGGTCTTTTTTTTACCTTTCTGGCTAACTTTAATGCAGCTTCCACAGCATTTGTACCTGTAGGTCCGCAAAACTGAAGTCGATAGTCTAAATTTTTGGGGGTTAATACTGTTTCCGTGAACTTAGAGATAAATTTCTCTTTGGCAGATGTATGAAAGTCTAAACCATGTGCGATCGCATCTGCATCTAAATATGATATTACCTTTCGTTTAATGTAGTCGTTATTATGCCCATAATTTAACGCCCCTGCACCTGCTAAAAAATCAATATAAGCTGCTCCTGATTCTGAATATATAAAAGCACCTTTGGCTCTGTGAAATAAAGTTGGAAAGCTTCTGCAATAACTTCTGACTTTAGATTCTCTTGTTTCAAAGATATTCATTTACTTTTCCTGATTGCGTAATTAGATGCAATTTTGTGAATTATGAAATGTAATTTAGATAAGTTTTATAAAACTTAAATATTACTTGTGGCGGAATTTTCAAAATTAATCCTAGTGCTAATAAAAAGTTGTAATAAACATTTTTTAATGGCATACCTTTAGCACTAACGGCTAGACCTTGGATTACACTATATTGTGTGTGCCAATCAATATTAAAAGAAATGGATTTGTCCCAACTTCTCACATGGTGTAGTGTCCCAGGAGGCATATATAAAATATCTCCAGGATTCACAATTACTTGAATAGGTTTAGCATTTTGATAAAGTGGGTATTGCGCTAAATCTGGTTTTTCGGGGTCAACCTTAAACCACCGCCAATTATATCGATAACAATATTGAGCATCTTCCTTGAGAAACAGAGTAAATTGTTTCCGCCCAGAAATTTGAAAAAACAGATTATTTGTGAGTAGACAGTCAAAATGTAGCGGTGTCAAACTCCGAGATGGGCCGATAAAAAATTGGCAATAACGCCACCACTTATAACTATACCATTTTGGCAAGTATTCTAAAACAAATGGTTGAACATCTTTAACAAGTTCAGGAATTAAACTAAATAAAGGTAAGTCATGACAATAAGGGGGTAGAGTTTGCTGCTCTCCCTGTTCATATTTATTTAATATATCTGCATATTCTTGAAAATTAAAATTTTCTATTTCGATTTTACCATTGTGGAAATGTTTAGCATATATTTTCAACTCAGGGGCAAGTGATTGAAAATATGGCAACGACCATTTAGTAAAAGCATCCCAATTTTGAATTACACCAGAAATAACCACCGGTCGAGATTTATTAACATATTCTGATAAAAACTCCTCACCTGAAAGTTGATAACGTCGGTCAATTTCTAAATCAATAGTCAACATATCTTGTTTATATTTTATTAACTCTCCAACTCTGCGACTCTGCACCTCTGCGTGAACTAAATAAACACTTAATTACACATAGCTAAATCAAAATTAAATGCTGCTTCTTTCTCCAACATCAAGCTGATATGTCGTGCTTGCTCAGTAAGTAAAGATAAATCTTTCAACTGCACTTCGGGATTTGTGGCAATATTTTCCAGTAATATCTCAAAATGCCTGAGTATGCCATTAATTGTGGCACTATCAAAACTGCGAAAATCGTAACTAATGCCGATGCGTAACTGTGAGCCAGGATAGCCAACTACGTTAATAGCATAGTTGGTTTTGTAAAGATTCAAACTCAGTTCTATACTTTGTTCTCGCTCTTGCGATGCTTGGAGAATATCATCTACTGGTTGATTTTCAAATACAAAAATACTATCAAATAAAGGCGCACCTGGACGTAATTCGCTCCAACGTTGAATATCTACGAGTGAAGTATATTCATACTGCCTAATTTCTACTAATTGCTCTTGAAATTGTTGCAACCAAGGTAATAAATACTGATTTGGGTCTACTTTAACTCTCACAGGTAAGGTATTAATTAACATTCCTACCATCGACTCAGAACCTTTTAAATCTACGGGACGACCAGAAACAGTACAACCATAGACAATTTCAGTTTGACAAGTGTAGCGGCTAAGAAGCAGAACCCAAACAGCTTGAGCAATAACGTTAATAGTTAGACGATGCTGTCGTGCGATAGATTGTAATTTAGCTGTGGTTGCTTTTGAGAGTTTTATTTGTGGTTCATCATATCGTGCTTCTGGGTTATATAAGTTATCTACATACAAATTTTTTAGCGGCGTAGGTGCTTTTAATCCTTTCAGTATCCGTCGCCAAAACTCTTCCGCCTGTGATGAATCTTGTCGCCGCAACCAAGCGATATATTCTCGAAAAACACTACCTTTCCCTAAGTCGATATTTTGACCTTGACTATAGGCTGTGTATAACTCAATAACTTCTTTAATGACTAACGGTGATGACCAACCGTCAACAATAATCATGTGTGAACTCCAAATAAATTGGTAAGTATAGTCATCAAAGCGAATTAAAGTTACTCGCATTAAAGGAGCTTGGGATAAATCAAAGCCTTGCTCTCTATCTTTGACTAAAAAATCATCCAAACGTTTTTGCTGTTCTGTGGCTTCTATTCCTCGCCAATCATATTGCTTTATGGGGAATTTGACATTGCGATATACAACTTGTAGAGGTTTGTCGATATCTTCCCAATAGAAGCCGGTACGTAACATGGTATGTCGAGCTAAGACTTTTTGCCAAGCACTTTCAAAAGCAGCAAGATTTAAACTATTTCGTACCTTAAACGTAAAGCCTAATTGCGAAAAATAAAGTGTCACTTCCGAACCATAGACACAGTGAAACAGAATACCGTGCTGTAGGGGAGATAGTTCGTAAATATCTTGAACATTTTCTGTATTCATCTTACTTGCGATTTACCTTTGCGATTGAGTTTTGCCAAGAACTTATCTAGACTTTTTTGACTTAAATCTAGTTCGGGAAAATCAGAAGGGGTATAATTTTTTTCTTGAGTAGATTGGCAATGAGTAATAATGTTTGTTAAAGCTTTAACAAACACTTGGGCTAAATTTTCGATAGTGGAATAACGATGGATATTTTCGCTAAATGTCCAATCAAATTGCAGTTGATTATTAACTACTAAGCCGTTGATTTCTAGTAAGCTACTTCTTTTGTTGTGAGGACTGCTCATTAATCCGCTTGAGTTCTGCACAAATCGAAATAGCGATGAGTGAGAAAATGTCTGGTCAAATTGTCCTAGATAATTGAAGACTACTTCCGGTTCTGGACAGTTTTGTAATCCATTATCTTGAGTCAAATAACGCAGAATACCATAACCAATTCCGCGATGAGGAATAGCTCTTAGTTGCTCTTTAATTGTTTTTAATTCTTCCCCAGGATGAGATGCTTTTCCTAAGTCCAAAAGTACGGGGAAGATAGATGTAAACCAGCCGACGGTACGCGATAAATCTAAATCCTCAGAAATTTCTTCTCGTCCATGACTTTCTAGTGCTACTAATAAAGAACGTGTACCTGTCCATTGAGAAAAAGATTGTACCAACGCGGTGAGTAACACATCATTGATTTGGGTATTATAAGTTTGTGGTACTTCTTGGAGTAAGGCTTGGGTTTGTTCTATACTCAGAGCGATCGCAATCTTTTTCTCAGACGCTACAATATTCTCACCATCAACAAAATCCACTGCTAATCTCTGTTCTTGCCACTGAGTTAACCAATAATCTCTCTCTTTTTGCAGGTTAACAGATTGGGCATACTCATACAGATGTTCTGACCAAGATTTAAAAGAAGTCGTTTTCGCTGGTAACTGTACTTTTTTGCCTTGGTTTAACTGTTGATAGGCTGTTTGCAAATCTTCTAGGAAAACTCGCCAAGACACTGTATCCACAACTAAATGATGGATGATGAGTAGCAGGCGTTGTGGCTGCTGTATGCCAAAATTGTACACAGCAAATCTGGTTAGTGTTCCCACTGATAAGTCAAGACCAGTTTGTAATTCTGCCGCAGATGTCTGAAAAGCTTGTTCTTGTTCTGTCTTTGTCAGTTCTGAATAGTCAAAACGCTGCAACGATACAGGTGTATGAATATCAACTAGAACCTGCTGCCAACCCAAGTCTGTTTTCTCAAAGCACGAACGCAAAGCATCGTGATGTAATAGTAACTGCTGTAATGCCTGCTCTAATAAGTCTATATCAAGAGCTTGTGGCATTTCCAGCACAAACGTCTGGTTCCAGTGGTGCGGTTCAACTAAAGACTGTGCAGAAAACCAATGCTGAATAGCTGTTAAGGATACTGCACCTGTAACTAGTCCTTGTTCAATCTGGATTGCTGGTTTTAAAACTGCTGCATTTGCTAAATCAGCAATGGTTTGATGCTGAAATAATTGTTTAGTTGTTAACTTTAAATTAGCTTGGTTAGCTTTAGCAATAATTTGAATAGCAATAATTGAATCGCCGCCTAACTCAAAGAAATTATCTCGGATACCAACTGGGTGAACACCTAGAACCTCTGACCAAATTTGCGCTAGTTGTAATTCTACACTGTTGCGTGGTGGGACAAAGTTTGTTTCTTGTGTGAGACTAGATGTATCTGGCGCAGGTAAAGCGCGGCGATTAATTTTACCGTTAGGGGTGAGAGGTAATGTTTCCAGGTTCACAAAAGCACCTGGAACCATAAAATCGGGTAATTTCTCTTTTAAAAAACGGCGGAGTTCATTAGTAGTAACCTGTTCCTGTTTAGACACAACATAAGCCACTAACCTTTTATTACCTGGTTGGTCTTCGCGGACAATTACTGCTGTTTGCTGCACTTGGGGATGTTGACTGAGTACCGCCTCAACTTCTCCGATTTCGATGCGGAAACCGCGAATTTTTACCTGCTCGTCAATCCTGCCAATAAATTCAATATTGCCATCGGGTAAATAACGAGCTAAATCACCAGTTTTGTAGAGGCGTTCTGCCTTCTCAAAAGGATGGGAAATAAATTTTTCTTCAGTTAAATCTGAGTGATTTAAATAACCTTTGGCTAAATTAGTACCACCTATATATAGTTCACCAGTCACACCAACTGGGACTAATTGGAAGTGTTGATTTAACACATAAGTCTTAACATTAGCGATCGCTTTTCCAATGGGTACAGATTGAGATGGATTAACTGGTACTTTATAAACAGTTGCAGTGACGGTTGTTTCGGTCGGCCCATAAGCATTGATTAGCTGTAAGCCACCTATTTTCTGTTGCCAAATCGCTACTTTTTCTGAATGTGCTTGTTCTCCACCGATAATTACCAAGCGCAGAGAATCAGGAATTGCCAAATCAGTATTTGCTAATTCAGCCATCCATTGCTGCCAGTACGCTGTCGGTATATTTAATATTGTTAGATTCCAATCTTGGCACTTTTGCAAAAACGCAGGTACAGAAGCTAACATTTCATCTGTGCGTAGTACCAAAGTTGCACCGCTAGTCAGACAAGGATAGATTTCTTCTGCTGCAACGTCAAAACTAATCGAGGCAAATTGCAGAATGCGTTCTTTGTGAGTAATTTCATATTCATCCTTGATTGTCTCTGTAAAACTTACCAGAGACTGGTGTTGAATCATCACACCCTTGGGTTGACCTATAGAACCTGATGTGTAAATTACATAGGATAAATTTTGAGGTGTAATATTATTTACTAAGTTTGCCTGACTGTATTGTGAAATCTCTTGCCAGTCTTTATCTAAGCAGACTAAATTTGTCTTCGACGTTGACAGATTTTCTAGCAACTTTTGTTGAGTTAACAACACTGAGACTTGAGAATCCGCAAGCATGAAACTTAATCGCTCTACCGGATAACCAGGATCTAATGGCACATAAGCACCACCAGCTTTAAGAATCCCCAATAATCCCACAATCATTTCTAGGGAACGTTCTACACAAATCCCTACGAGTGTTTCTTTTCCTACACCCAATGTTTGCAAATAGTGCGCCAGTTGATTAGCTCGCTGGTTTAATTCTCGATATGTCAGAGACGCGATATATCGGGTCTCTACATCCTCAAAAACTACTGCTACAGCTTCAGGTGTTTTTTCTGCTTGAGCCTCAAATAGTTGATGAATACATTGATCTTGGGGATACTCAGACTGAGGATCGTTCCACTCTACTAGTAACTGATGGCGTTCTGCTTCAGTCAACAAGGGTAATTCTGAAATTGGCTGCTCTTGATTATTCACAATTCCCCAGAGTAAAGTCTGGAAATGTCCTGCCATTCGGGCAATTGTGTCAGCATCAAACAAGTCTGTATTGTACTCAAACTTTGCCAATAACCCTTGCTCCGTTTCTCGCATTCCCAAGCTGAGATCAAAATTAGCTGAGGTTAATGGTATTTCCAAGAAGCTGAGGGTGAGTCCTGAAAGCTGTACCTCTTGTTTGGGTGCATTTTCGAGGACAAACATCACCTGAAACAATGGTGTGTGAGATAAATCCCGCGTTGGCTGTAATTTTGCTACCAACTGATCGAAGGGTAAATCTTGGTGATTGTATGCTTCCCACGCGACATTCTGCACTCGCTGTAACAACTCTCGAAAAGTCGGATTCCCCGATAAGTCGGTACGCATCACCAAAGTGTTAAGAAAATAACCAATTAGCGATTCTAATTCCCGGCTATGACGATTAGCAATGGTCGTACCGACACAAATATCATCTTGGTTGGTATATCGATATAGGAGTGTATTAAATGCTGCCAGCAGGGTCATAAATAAAGTTACCCCTGACTGCTGACTGAGGTGTTTTAACTTGGTAGTTAAGTCTTGGTTGAGTTCTAAGGTAATGATATCTCCCCGGAAACTTTGCACCGCTAATCTTGGGCGACTGGGTAATTGTAATACAGGTGGTGTATCACTAAGTTTCTGTTCCCAGTAGCGGAGTTGTTCTGGTAATAATTGTTGCAACTTGTGATGCTGCCAATAAGCAAAATCCGCATACTGGATGGGTAATTCTGGCAAAGGTGATGGCTTACTGAGAGAGAAAGCCTCATAGATGGCTGCTAGTTCTTGAATGAAAATTGTACTTGACCAAGCATCAGCGATCGCATGATGAATAACAAACAATAATACATATTCTGTCGGCGCAAGTTTCACTAAAGTAACTCGCAGTAATGGCCCCTCTGCCAAGTTAAAAGGACGTTGGGATTGAGCCACAGCAAACTGCTGGAGTTCTTGCCATTCTAAAGTTTCTACCGCCAGTGTGAAAGTTGCTTCAGTGGCTATTGCTTGAAATGCTTGCCCATTGATAGTTTTAAATGTAGTGCGGAGAATTTCGTGCCGTCTAATTATTTCCGTCAATGCTTGCTCAAGAATGGCTACCTTGACTACACCTTGCAACTTAATCGCAAATAATTGATTGTAAGCAGTACTACCACCTTCTAATTCGTCGATAAACCATAGTCCTTGTTGCCCAAAAGACAAAGGTAAATGTTGATTGCGGGGAACTGGTTTGATTGTTTCTTGAGTAGAACTAGGATTAAGAAACTGGATGATTTCTGCTTTACGTGCAGCTATCTCGGCTTGTAATTCGGCTGTGAGTACATCTTTAGGGGCGTTACAGCGCAGGCGTTCTCCATCTAACCATAGCCTGATATCTAAATTACTTAATTCAGACAAAAACTCTGCAATTAATTTCATAGTTCCACCTCCACGCGATGATCTAATGCTTCATTAATCGGGGCTTGGAGTTTTTGCGTTGTTTGCAGAATCTCGTCAATTGACTTCGCCAAGCTAGTTAGATTTGGTGCTTGTAGTAGATTCTGCAAAGGTAAATTAACTGGGAATTTCTCGCGCATTCGAGCAATAACCTGCGTTGCTTGTAAAGAATCTCCCCCTAATTCAAAGAAGTTATCGTTAATTCCCACTTTCTCAACTCGCAAAACCTCTTGCCAAATATTGGCGATGATTTGCTCAGTTTCCGTTTGCGGTGTGACGTAGTTGCTTTTGAGTTGTGTCCGCAGATTTTGTAATTGCGGTAAGGCTTGACGATTGACTTTACCATTCGCTGTCAGTGGTAGAGCATCTAGCAAAATAAATTCGCTAGGAATCATGTAATCAGGCAATTTTTGCTGTAAAAAGCTCTTGATTTCTTGCTTTTTAAACTTCTGTACAGATGCAGAACCCCGCGCCATAAACGTATACACAGCCAAAAAGTCAGCAATCGAGCCTGGTTGATTAAATACTGTGCAATCTGTAAATCCTTGCGCTAGTAAAACTTCTTGCCATTGCTTGGGCGACAAGAGAGGATGAGAGCGTAATGAAGTATCTTCAAAGCGGTCAAAACCTTGTTGCAATCCCATAAATAGCTCCCAGAAGGGATGCAGTTTTGTTGGTTCTACAAACAGCAACAAACCATTAGGGGCTAAGAGCGATCGCATATTCTCCAAAGATTCTTGGATATTGCGCGTAGCATGAATTACACCACCAGCAATAATCACATCAAAACTGTGGAGTTCATAGCCTTGTTCTTGGGGCGACTGTTCTAGGTTAAATAAAGCAGTTTCTAAGAAAGGATAGTGACCAAAATCTTGCTGTCCTAACTGTAGGAAATACTGTGATATGTCGGTATAAACGTATGTAGTTTTTTCCGGTGGTAAAACTGGTAATACTTCCCTTGTCACAGCCCCAGTTCCCGCGCCAATTTCTAAAATTCGCAGGTTAGTATTTGACTGCCAAGACTGGGCAAGGTGATGTAAAATTTCCCGAATGACTAAACTACCCGCTTGAAATTCTTTGCGATACAGTGCCGGAATTTCATCTGTAGCAATAATTTGAGCCGAGTGAATATTTTCGGTGAGAATCGCTGCCAGATTTTTGGCCGAATTCACCAACAATTCGACTGTATTTTGATTGTAGTCAAGAATGGGCGCGGCTTCTGATAAAATCTTGGCTAACAATTCTGTCGGGAAGCTATGAGGCAGAAGTCGAGTATTAACAAACTTGTCACCATCTACTTGTAACCATCCCAAACCGACCAAGAAAGATAAAGCGCGACTTAGCCATTGACGATAGCGGGGTTTAATCTGACCTCGCTGCATCAATTCATCGAGAGAATACGCCTCATGGAGTTGGGTATAAACGCCAAACTGATGAAAGGCAATGCTTACAGCGTAGGTATAAAGCGGGTCTAGATGTTGTTGCCAAAAAGCTGCAAAAACTTCTGGTTTCACAGCATCTAAGTTTTGTTGGGCGATGCTTGTTCCCTTTTCGACCAAATTCTGCCATAAATGTTGTGTTTCGCCACTATCTGCCATTTCTGTTTCAAATAGCGTTTCTGCTTGCTGTTGATTCGACACTATGCAGGCAATAATTTGTTGATGAGATTGTTCGACACTGGGAACTGTGATGGCGATCGCCTCTTTTACCCCTGGATGCTGTTTGATAGCGGCTTCAATCTCACCTAATTCGATGCGATAACCCCTGATTTTGACCTGGAAATCTGCCCGTCCTAAAAATTCAATGTTCCCATCGGGTAAATAACGACCAAGATCCCCTGTGCAGTAAATCCGTTCTTGGGTGCGGGGATGGGTAATAAATTTAGCCGCCGTTTTTTCGGCATCACGCCAATAACCTTGCGCCACCTGCACACCAGCACAATACATTTGACCAGGAACCCAAACGGGACAATCTTCTAAGGCTTCATTGAAAATATAGTATTTGGCATTAGCCATCGGTGTTCCATAGGGAATACTTTGCCAATTTGGGTCAACCTCTGTAATTAAATAACCAATATTCCAAATCGTGGTTTCTGTAGGGCCGCCAATACTCAATATTTGGACATCTGGTACTAAAGTTCTCAGGCGGTCAGGAAGAGACACCGGTAACCAATCACCACCCATAATTACCAAACGCAAGCTATCAGGGATAACTACAGATTGACTCTCGGCATATTCCACCAACATCTGCATCATGGCGGGGACGGAATTCCACAGCGTCACTTTCTCCCGCACCATCAACTCAGCCCAGTGTGCTGGGTCTTTCACACCACAAGCATCAGGGATCACAATTGCCCCACCTGCACACAACAAACCAAAAATGTCATATACAGACAAGTCATGGTTTAACGCCGTCACCGCTAAAATTCTATCTTGACAACCAATATTGAAGCGTTGGTTAGTGTGGACAACGACATTAACAACATTGCGATGACTAATCATCACCCCTTTGGGTAAGCCTGTAGAACCAGAGGTGTAAATAACATAGGCTAAATCATCAGGAGTTTGTGCTGGTTGTAGCAGTTCGTGACTTTCTTTTTCCAGTTCTTGCGTATCTATGCACAGACGTTGAATTCCTGAAAGCCAATCTAATTTCTCATCCAACCAAGATTGAGTCAGCACAATTTTGACTTCACTATTTGCTAACAGATAATCTCGGCGTTGTTGTGGCAAGTTTGGATCTATCGGCACATACGCCGCACCGGAGGCTAAAATCCCCATAACAGCAACAATTTGCTCCCAGCCCTTATCCATGACTACGCCTATCAATTGGTTAGGAATAGCTCCCAGTTGCCGCAGTTGATGACCTAGTTGGTTAGAGAGTGTGTATAACTCTTGGTAAGTTAAGGTGCGCTGAGAGGAAATGACGGCTGGTGCTGTTTTGCGCTGCTGTGCTTGCTGGGCAAACATTGTGTGCAGCATTGCGTCGGGAGTGGGTGCGCTTGTGGCGTTAATATTATGGCGTTGTGCTAATTGTGGGGGCGGAATTAGTTGTTTATTAGTTTCTAACCAAGCTGATTCAGAATTAGCTAGTTGTTTGAGTAAACCAAAATAAGCCTCAAACATATCGCTAATTAAGCCTTGTGGGAAGAGTTCTTCCACCACATCCCAGTTACAAGTCAAAGTCTCTTTTTCTTCCCAAACTTGAATATCCATCCAAGCTTGTGACGCTTGACTGATACCGTAAACCAACTCGCCAAAGTGGCTAAAGGTTAAGGTTTCTTGTCCCAGGGAACTAAAGCCGAGGGTGCTAGTAAAGACAATTGGCATAGCACTGGGTGCTGTACCTTGTCTGCGGGCTAGTTCTCGTGTGACGCGCACACCACTGATGTAGCGATGTTCTAAATCTTGCAATAGTTGTTGTTGCAGACGGCGCGATCGCTCTCTAAATGCTTCAGGCTGAGAATTATCTACAGCTAACAGTGTGACAGAGGTAAAGTCCCCTAAAATATCGTTAACTTGGGGATGTAACGGTAGGCGATTAAATAAGGCTAAATTTAAGGTAAATTGCGGGCTTTTACTCCAAAGCGTCAATATTTCCGCAAAAGCAGCCAGTAAAACCCCAGAGGGAGTTAACCCAGCATTTGCCGCACGTTGCTTTAACTGCTGCCATTGTGTTGGTTCTAACCGCCCTTCATAACGCTTGTTTTGGTGGTGTTTGATTTGTTTGGGATTTTTAGCCAGTGGTAAATCTGGGGCTGGTGGTAACTCGTCTAGACGATTAAACCAATAGGCTTGCGATCGCTTATATAATTCTGTCTCTTGTAAGCTTTGTTCTGCTAAAACATAATCGCGGAAGGAAATTTCTAAGGGTGGTAATGGTTCCTCTGGATGCTGATAAAGTTGAAACCATTCATCAAATAGGCGGAACAGACTCCAAGCGTCAAATATTTGCAAGTCAAAACTCACGTGTAACCGAAAACTCTCTTCTGCCAAACGTGTGACTCTAAACTCAAATAAAGGCCAGCGATCACTCGGTATGACTTGATGAGACATTCGCTGACGCACTGTATCTAATTCTGCATTGGCAATGTCTTCTGTTTTGCCTCTTAAATCTAAAACTTCTAGCGTATAAAAGGGTACTTGCTTTAAAACTTGCTGCTGTCCGTTCGGTAAGACTATTGCCCTTAGCATATCGTGACGCTCTATGACTTTTTGCAGCGCCAGATTCAGTTTTTCTATGTGTAGATATTTACATTCAATTTCGTAATAACCATGATTAGCTACATTTCCCAAATCTAGTACGCCACTGCGTCCTACCCAAAAAGCGTACTGCATATCAGTCAGAGGAAAAGGCTCATAACGCCACTCTGGTGCTGGCTCAATTTTGGGTAAAGAGGTGGTACTTGTGCCGTTTTGTTGGAGTAATGTTAGTAATTCGGCTTTATGCTTCGCTAATGAATCGCGTAGTTCTGGGGTAATGACTCCCTTTGGTGCATCAATATCTAGAGAGTTGCCATTAGCAGATAGTTTTACACCTCGATGGGACAGATCGGTTAAAAGTGAATGTATATTCATAGGGATTTATGTTTTAAATTTTTTCACGCAGAGACGCAGAGGCGCGGAGAAAGTAAGGGTTGAGAGTTAAATATTAAAGAGTCAATTTTTCTCTTTCTTCGCTGTTATAAATTACTGTTGAGTTGGATGTGAAAAGTTGAATTACAGCTAACTGATTGAGCAACAGTTCAATTAAATGATTGAGATTATTTTCACCAAATAATTTCTCTATAGATACTTGCACTTTCAAGTCATTTTCGATTTGAGTTTTGAATAAGAAACCTATCAATGAGTCCAGCAATAGAGCCAATGGTTGCTCTGGATTAATTTGCAATACAGGAATCTGTAAAGAATGACTCAACCATTCCAACAAATAGGTTTCTAGCATTTGCCGTTGTTGTTGCACAGAAACAGTCAAAAGTTTCTCTCTGGAAATACTGCTTTTTTGTATTTCTGCGAGATGAATTTTTTTTTCCTCTTGAATCAGCCCCAGAGGAGGCGTAGGAACAGAACCAAGTGCGACATCACCCCAGCGCATGATAGTTGCCGCAGCCGTAGCTGATGCACCTTTCGTATAAACTAAAACCAAGCTATTTTCGCTAATTTTACCCTCATAGGCAGCATGATATAAATTAGCGATCGCCATTACCGGGCCAATATTGGCATATCGTGAATACAAATTGATAGTTTTTGCTGCGTTTATCCCTAATGCTTGCGTACAAACATCGGCATACCAAGCAGTAGGCGTGTTGAACACAAAGAAATCTATGTCAGCCAAAGTTAATCCAGCCGCCGCCGTCGCACCTTCGCAACAAGTACGCACAAAATCTACAGAGGTTTCCGCGAGTGTACTAACATTCTCACCTGTACGAGTCCTGATTTGAGGCTGTCCTTGAGCATCTGTTACCAATTCATGCACATAAGCCCCACTAGTTGCAGCCGTGCTGACAATTTTACTAGCTAAGATTCCTTGATGTGGTTTCAGCCTATCTACTATAAAGGCTCCAGCAGCATCACCCATAGACCAAGAGAGGCTATCAGTTTCCTCTACTGTTTGAGAACCTATATGGGAGACAACAACCAAAGCATTGCGATATGCTCCCGTTTGAATAAGTGCATGGGCATTTTGCAAAGCTACCAAAGCACTAGAACAAGTTGACTCTAAATTCCAAGCCGGACAGTGCAATCCTAATTTCTGAGCCAAGTAAACAGCATTACCATGTCCCACCTGTTCCGGAAATAGAGAAGCCACAATCATCAAATCCACCTCTTGGGGAGAGAGTCGTGCAGCTACTAGTGCATCTTTAGCCGCCCGATATTCCAGAGTCAGCGAAGATTCATCAATATCAACTACCCGACGTTCAACATTACCCCGAAATGGATCTGCTAAATATGGCGCGACAGCTTGTGACCAAATATCTAGAACATTAGGAGTAGAAGAGGATTCGCTAGACACAGATAGCCTTACCCTTCTTGGCTTTTCCTGTGGAATTAACTCCGGAAACTTCTCTAGCCAATACTCATTTGAACGGATAATGCTACCAAAACTAACAGCAAGTGAGCGAATACCGATTGCATCATTCATGATAATTCTAAATACTTTGCGTTCCTCTGCGCCTAACTCAGCGTTCCTCTGCGTTTAAAAACCTCAAATAGTATTGAGAGCGATCGCACTCGCTGCGGCATAATCAGCTACATGAGTAATGCTCACCAACCACTTAGCAACCCCTAAACAGTTAGCTAGTTCCCGATATTGACCATGCAATAATACTGATGGTTCACCTGTGAGTAGTCGCTGCACTTCTATATCCAGCCAAGAAATCTGTTGATTTAATTCCATCCCCAAGGCTTTGAGAATTGCTTTTTTGGCACAAAAACGACCCGCAAGCTGTTGAACCCCAGGCATAATACTCCGTTCACTGGCTCTAAAATACTGCATAGCAAAATTTTCCTGGGATTTTTCTATGAGGGTTTTGATATCAGCAGTCGCTACTATTTCTATGCCATAACCGATGATATAAGGAGTATCAGGTACAGTCAGTATTGCGTTCATGTGGCTTCAGACTCCAATACTACATTCGTCAGCATAGTATTCATCTTGTTGACGGACTCGATATACTCTTTTTCTGGTACAGATTCGGCAACAATCCCAGCACCAGCATTTAAGTAGATATGATTACCGTACTGATAAACAGAACGAATTGCGATCGCTAAATCTCCTGTACCACTACTATTTAGCCAGCCGATACCCCCCGCATAAATTCCTCTGGGTTCGTCTTCTAAACGGTCAATCCATTTGAGTGCTTGTTGTTTATCAATTCCCGAAACGGTAATCCCTGGAAACAAAACTTTCAAAGCATCCCACAGGGTTTTTCCTGGTTGTAGTTGTCCGCCGACTCTCGATGATAAATGCTGCACACAACGATATTTTTTCACTTCCATGAAGTTGAACACTTGAATACTACCTGCTAAACACAGAGAAGCAATTTCACTTTGGGCTAACCAAATAGAAAGAGCGTGTTCTTTGACTTCTTTGGCATCAATAAATAGTTCGTGTGTGAGTTGTATATCTTCTGTTTGATTTTCGCTTCTCGGTCTGGTTCCAGCTAGAGGATTAGTCACAATAAAACCATCGTCATAAACTTCAATTAAAGTTTCTGGACTAAAGCCAACTGCCCGGACATCTCCGATATTCAAACAGTAGGAACGCGCGGCATTATTAACTTTGGCTCCAACTATATAGGTTCCCAATACATCTAAATTACCAGGAATTTTCACAGAGCGAGAAATAATTGCTTTCTGTAATTCGTCCTTTTGAATGGCTGTGATTAACTCGCTAATCTTTTGCTGATAATTTGTGCGATCGCTAAAATCTAATCTCAAATCAGCAGCTTGATAATCTGGCAATTGAGCATCTAAAAGTAAAATTTCTTCAACTTGTTCAAGAGATTTTGTACTTTTGATACACACCCCTTCATCAGTGAATATCAGTTCAATTTCTGGAATTAGAAAATACAGGCTGTCTTGCTCGATGGATTTAGCATAATCTGAATAAAATCGAGCCATATCAAAAGCAACGTAGCCATAAGCTGTCCAATCTTCAATCGGCAATTTCGCCAACATTTTCTCGACTTGCTTAAATGGCTCAGTTGCTGGTTCTGAGAAAGATTTACCTACACCTTTCACAGAAACTAAATCTCGTGAAACTGATACTTTCGCTAATTCATTACCAGCAATCCTGATTTCATTCTTACCCTCATACAGAACATAATTATCAAAGATTCCAGCCTTTAGGAAATTTTGCAAAGCTACAAGATGATTCCTCCGACCAGAAATAAATTTACGCTTGTATTTGATTGCTGTCTGAAACTCTAATACCATCATCATTCCTCTGTTGGGAAATTATTTACAAACTTGTACCAGCAAGTAAACTGGAATTATTACTTAATAATCTGCGGTGAATTTTTCCGGTAGCAGTGCGCGGTAATTTTTCTACAAAGTAAACTTTTTTAGGAGCCTTAAAATGTGGCAATAGTTCTTTAGTAAATTTCCGAATATCCATTTCTATTTGTGGTGTACCCATTTGCCCCGACTTGAGAGTAACATAAGCCACAATCTGCGTTAAATGTTCTGCATTATTAGACTCAGGGACAACAGCAACCTCTAGAATTTGGGGATGTTGATGTAATATATCCTCAATTTCCATTGGCGATATCCACTGTCCATTGACTTTAAATAAATCATCATTGCGTCCCATAAAGTAAAAATAACCATCAGCATCCCGCAAATATTTATCTCCAGTCCGCATGGTGTCGCCATAAATCGCTTTACGAGTTTGTTGTAACCGCTTCCAATAACCCCACATCAGGCTTTCTCCTCTGACTTGGAGATTGCCAATTTCACCAGGAGAACAAGGTACACCATCGTCACCCAGAATTTGCGCATCATAACCAGGAATGGGACGACCAGAACTTCCTGGTTTACACTTTCCTATTTGATTAGAGAGAAATATATGTAAAAACTCAGTTGTACCAATTCCTTCACAAATTTCATGCTTGTATGTCTCTAGCCATTGATACCAAATACTTTTAGGTAGTTGTTCCGCCGCAGATGCACACAGTCTTAAGGAAGAAACATCCAAAGGTGCAATTTCCGCGAGAGCCAAAATACCTGCATAAACACTGGGTATACCAAATAAAATTGTCGGTCGATAACGCTGAATATCTGCAATTATGTCGAAAGCATTACTGGCATCAGATAACACACTAGCTGCGCCTACCGCCATTGGCATATATAAGGTATTACCCAAGCCATAGGCAAAAGGCATTTTAGCCACCGAATAAGTAATATCATCCTGGCGCAAACCTAGAGTTGCTTTACCATATCTTTCTGCACACACCACCATACTTTGATGCAGGTGAATCACGCCTTTAGGATTGCCTGTACTACCGGATGTATAGAGCCAGAAAGCTGGTTCATCGGGTGATGTTTCTGCGCAAGGTAGTAATTCATCTTGTTGAGTTAGCAGAGAAAGATAAGCATCTTTAAAGAGTACATGACGTAAATATTTTGATTGAATAGGAGCGAGTTTTTCTTGCCACTCTTGGGTAGTTAATAAGAGTTGGGCGCGAGAATCTTGCAGAATATATTGAATCTCATTCAGACTACAAGTAGTATTAATAGGAACTGGTATTGCTCCTAACCAAATTGCACCCCAAAAGGTAAAAACAAACTCTGGAGAATCGGGCAATAAAATAGCTATACGGTTTTCTTGTTCTAGTCCAAGATTGGCGAGTAATCTGGCACTACGCCGCACAAAGTTGTTAACTTGTCCATAAGTATATGTTTGATTTTGATAATAAAAGGCTATTTTCTCGCTTCTTCCCAGCTTCAAGTTACCTTCTATAAAGTAAGCTGCTATGTTCAATATTTCGTCATTTGTCATTAATTCTTCTTACCCTTGCTCTCTTACATCCCCAGAACTTGCACTAATATGTGTTGATCCCAGTAGCACCAGTTAGCTAACCATTGTTGAATATGACGTTTTTTTGCCTGATGCCTTGCTTTACCGTACAGATGAATAATTAAGTTATAAGGTGTGATTTCAGTTTCAATTTCATTCCAATCAATACTGACTAATCCAGTACCTAGAGCTTTTCCTACAGCTTCTTTTGTGGCAAAACAGATTGCATAATATTGATGGTAGTTGGTTGCCGATTGGCAGTAATGTATTTCTTTAGCAGTGAATAACAAATTTAAGGTTTCACTGTCATATCTATCAACGAGTCTGGCAATTCTATAAATGGGAGTAATATCTAAACCCAACCCTTTAATCTGTTGGTTTAACATGGTTGGTGATATTTTGGGCGATCGCCTCTTGAACTGTATTGCAGACTTGAGATAATGTCATGTCTTGCCGAGACTCTAGCTTCACATTCACCCCCAGCGTGCGTTTCAATCCCAAGGCTATCTCTACTACCTCTACAGAATCAAGTTGTAAATCCTTGTGCAGCAAGGTATTTTCCCTAATCAATTCTTCTGGAATACCGAGATTAAGAAGTATTAATTTCAGGATACCCATCACACTGTCATTATGCTGGTAGCCAGACTCAACTGGAGAAATGTCCATTGATTGACACATATTACACCTTGGGAACTGGGATGCAGACCGGGAAGCTTTACCAAAAGGGGATTTGACTCTAATTCAAGTCAAAATACTTTTTGCCTTATCTCAATGGGAGTAAGCTCTGGTATCGCCTGATATCGAGAAGACTACAGGTTTGATTCAAGTATATTGCAAGTATTTTTCAATTGGTCTACAAACTATCTAATAGGAATAGCTTGCATTTAGCAAGTACTTTTAGATAGAACAAATATATCGATGAGAGTAATACTATTGCGTTTACTTATCATTTGTTTTAGGTTATTGTTTTATAGTCAGGTTTTTCTGTAGCTTAACTCTTATCAGTACAACAACATTCAGAGTATTTTATTTAACCAACACTAAAAGAATATAAGTCTTTTAGTGCAGGAAATCCCAAATTAAGCGCACAAACAATAAGTATAAAAAGTTTCATTTTTTGCATTTTGTATACTTAGCTTAAAACAACTTAACATATTTACTTTAGTTTAGAGTTGACATAGATTCTCAGTAGATATAATGTGAAATTTGTAATAGTTTTTTGTAACTAAGTCCTTTGGTTTACAAAATAAATAGAAATTACTTTCAGTTATTTAAGCCATTGATGTCATTAATCAAAATTGCATAACACGATGGATGATGAGGAGAATAATGAAACCAGAGCAATTCGTGCAGAGCTTGTTGTTCACAGTCTCAGTTGTGATGTTGATGCTACATCCTGCCCAAGGAGAGGATATCAATCAGCACGCCAAACTGCGGGAGAGAAGGCATATTTCCCAACTAAAGCGACCATCTGTACTCAGTCAAGCCAATCCATCGCAGACGGTAACGATTACCAAAGTACAAATCAATTCCACAAGTAAAGGCATAGAGATAATTTTACAGACTCCTTTAGGTGAGCAATTACAAGTTCAGCCGAAGAGTGAAGGTAATACATTTATTGCAGAGATTAGCAATGCTCAACTGCGTCTATCTAGTGGTGACACATTTCGCCAGGAGAAGCCAGCAGCAGGAATTGCAGAGATTACGGTGACTAACCAAAATGCTAATACTATCTTGGTGACAGTTAAGGGAGAAGGAAGTTTACCGCAAGTTGAATTGTTTGATAGTGATGAGGGTTTGATTTTTGGCTTAACGGCAAATGCATCAGCACCGCAACCAGAAGCATCAGTACCAGCACCGCAACCAGAAGCAGAAGCAACACCCCAACCACCATCAGAGAATAATGAGCCAATAGAACTAGTGGTGACAGGCGATCGCGATGATGGCTATAACCCACTCAATGCAACTACTGGTACAAGAACTGACACACCTATACGAGATATTCCGCAGTCGGTTCAGGTGATTCCGCAAAAGGTAATTACAGATCAACAAGTTATCAAATTTGATGAAGCACTAGCTAACGTCAGTAATGTAATTGCTGGTGGTTTTGACACGTCCTCAGAAGCGAGATATACGATTCGGGGATTTGATGATGCACCGATATTGATAGATGGTTTTAGACAATATGCTTTTGCAGAGGTTCCAGAAACAGCGAACTTAGAACGTATCGAAGTCTTGAAAGGTCCAGCTTCTATCTTATATGGAGAGATTCAACCAGGTGGAATCATTAATGCTGTCACCAAAAAACCTCTGGCAAAACCTTTTTACGAAGCAGAAATCCAGTTTGGCAACTATGGTTTGATTCGACCACGCATTGACCTGTCTGGACCTTTAAATGAGGATAAAAGCCAGCGATATCGACTGAATTTATCCTATCTGAATAGTGAAAGTTTTCGAGGCTTTGAGCAAAACTTTGAACAATTTTTCATTGCCCCTGTTTTGACTTGGAAACTGGGTGAAAATACAGATTTAACCGTAGAAGCGCAGTATTCTAACCGGAGACGACCATATGACGCTGGTTTGGTAGCTTCAGGCGATCGCGTCATCGATGTTCCGCGCGATCGCATCATTAATGAACCAGATGACTATATTGACCGGACATTTATTAGTACTGCATACTCCTTAGAGCATCGTTTTAATGATAAATGGACATTACGCAACGGATTTCGCTATGCCACAAGTCGGGTTTACACCGATAAATTGACGATTCCCACGAGCTTTGATGAAACCACAGGTATTGTCAATCGTGTTTATGCTCTCGATGATTTTTATTCTGATGATTATTCATTACAGTCAAGCGTAGTTGGTAAATTTGCCACAGGAGGAATCAAGCATACTCTATTATTTGGTCTGGATTTAAATCGGACTAACTCAAGTAGTTTTGCTGAATCTAATTTCTTCACTCCATCACAATTGAATATCTTCAATCCTGTTTATGGTGCTACACCTCGGACTGGTTTAGATATTTTGCTCTTAGATAGGGAATCAGTTACAGATAGATTAGGTATTTATTTACAAGATGAGATTGCTTTCTTTGAAAATCTCAAATTAGTAGCTGGAATACGTTATGAAACCGTAAAGCAAGACATCACAAACCGACCATCCCTGTTCTATCCAGGGGGTGATACTAGCCAATTCAATGACGCTTGGACTCCCCGTGTGGGAATTGTTTACCAACCATCGAAACAAGTGTCTGTTTACGCGAGCTATTCCCAATCATTTAATCCCAATATTGATAGCTTTGATGCTAACGGTAATCCTCTAAAACCAGAACAGGGCGAAGGTTACGAAGTTGGCATTAAAACTGAACTATTAGAAGGCAAACTTTCTGCAACTGCATCTTACTTTAATATTACCAAACAAAACGTTGCGACCACAGACCCAACTTTTCCAGGATTAGGTATTTCCATTGCTACGGGTGAACAACGTAGCCAAGGTTTTGAATTTGATATTAGCGGGCAAATTCTGCCTGGATGGAATATTATTGCTGCCTACGCCTACACAGATGCAGAGGTTACAGCAGATAATACTATTCCTATTGGTAATAGACTTCCTGGAGTTCCTAGACATAGTGCGAGTTTATGGACAACCTATGAAATCCAACGTGGTAGTTTACAAGGTTTAGGTTTTGGCGTGGGATTCAACTATGTTGGAGAACGGGAAGGAGACCTAGAAAACAGCTTTAAGTTAGATAGTCATTTTCTGACGAATGCAGCTATTTTCTATCGCCGAGACAATTGGCGTTTTGCCCTCAATTTTAAGAACATTTTTGATATTGACTACATCAGTGGTGTACCTTTTAGCAGAACTAGTGGTATTTATCCCGGTGAACCTTTTAGTGTGATTGGTTCGATTTCGGTACAGTTTTAATTGCTCTGTTCCTCCAACAAAAATTAGCAGGACTTTGACTTTTGTGATTAGCGTTAATAGCTTAAAGAAATTTGGCTTACTTGGCAGTCTCTATATATCACAGTTCATGCCCTTTTGGTTTCTCTACCAAACCCTACCTTTGTTCATGCGTCAAAAAGGAGTTTCTTTAGAAACAATTGGATTGTTGCAATTACTTGCGCTTCCGATATCACTTAACTTTTTATGGTCTCCTTTAATTGACCGTTATGGATTTACGCGCTGGGGGCATTATCGTTTTTGGATTATCTGCTTTCAACTCTTGATTGCCGCCATGACGGCTATTTGTGCTTGGTTGAGTGTGGAAAATAACTTTACCATCTTACTAATTTGTATAACTTTAATCAGTTTATTTTCTGCCAGCCAAGATATAGCTACTGATGCTTTAGCTATAGGTTTACTCAATCCTCACGAGAGAGGTGTGGGGAATGCAGTGCAAATTGTGGGTAACTCTCTTGGTTCAGTCATCAGTGGTGGAGGGATGCTGATTTTGTTCAATTACTGGGGATGGACTGCTAGTTTACAAACCTTAGCTTTGATTATGGTTTTAGCGTTAGTTCCTATCTTGTGGTACCGGGAAAATGTTCAGAAAAAGCAAATCTCAGTTAATTGGCAATCTGAAGATTTAACATTTCAATCTAAAGTGAAGTTGCCTGTTTCTTATTTTCAGACTTTTATCAACTTTTGCCGTCACCCAGGGATGATGAACTGGTTACTGATCTTAGTACTATATTCATCAAGTAGTCACATGGCTGCTACTATGTATCGTCCTCTACTAGTAGATATAGGGCTGTCTTTATCAGATATTGGCTGGTTACAGGGAGTTGTTGGTACAAGTGCTGCGGCGATTGGTGGAATTGTTGGCGGTTTGTTGATTTCAGCTTGGGGAAAAAAGCGATCGCTATTTTTATTTAGCCTATTGTGGGCAACGACTATACTAACCTATTTGTTTCCGGCATTCGGTTTTACCAGCCTACCTGTTATCTACTTAGTTGCCATCAGTCCACTATTTAGTATAGGGATGATGAGTACTGCTACCTCTACATTAATGATGGACAATAGCAGTCCAGAAACTCCTGGAACAGATTATACTCTTCAGAGTTCAGTTAGTATTTTTGCTAGTCTCGGTGCTGCGGCAATCAGTGGTGTAGTTGCTAATGCCGTAGGTTATCGGGGTATTTTTTCAATTAGCTTGGCGATCGCACTCATGAGTGTGTGGATGATTTTTCGATATTTTAACGTGAGTTCGATGAGCTTGGATACTTCGATAAATCGATAAAAAACTGTCCCAACAAGGATGATAAATCCCCGTCTAATACCAATTCGCAATGCTCCCTGCGGGAGAGCTAACGCTAACGCAATTAAAAAATCTAGATCTAGTAATGGTTCCGTAGATTCCATCTGTAGCCTAATTTTAGAGAATTGGTATCACAAGCGGCGGCAGCGACTGCATTTCCCCCAAAACTGTCGGAATCAGTTCAGAGACGGTGGGATGAATGGGTACAGCCCCTTGGAGTGTACTATAGGGCTGGTCGGCATTCATCATATCGAGCAATCCGTGAATAGCCTCATCGCCACCTGTACCGAGAATTGCCGCACCGAGAATGCGTTGGGTCTCGGCATCAACCACAATTTTTATAAAGCCCTGAGTCTCACCCTTCTCGATCGCACGCCCAACTCGTGTCATCGGTCTTGTGCCCATAAGCAGGGGGCGACCGGAAGCTCGCGCCTGCGCCTCTGTCATCCCAACGCGCCCTAGGGGAGGATCGATATAGAGGGCATAACCGGAGATGCGATCGCTCACCCGTTTTGCCGCGCCGTCAAGCAGATTAGCAGCGACGATCTCAAAATCATTGTACGCCGTATGGGTGAATGCACCCCGACCGTTGCAGTCGCCCAAGGCCCAAATACCCGGCACATTCGTGCGGAGCTGATCATCGACCATGATATAGCCGTGGGTATCAGTTGTAACCCCAGCGCGATCGAGTCCAAGATCATCGGTGTTAGGCTGGCGTCCGACCGCAAGCAAAACATGGCTACCAATCACGTCTGGTTCCCCCTCGGCACAGTCAACCTGCACAGCCACTCCTTCAGGGTGCGGCGCAAAGGCAATGCACTCAGCCCTCGTGCGAATCTGCACACCTTCGGCTTCCAGAATATCCCGGATGGTGGTAGAGACATCCTCATCCTCATGAGCAACGAGGCGCGGGCTTTTTTCAACTACCGTGACCGCAGACCCAAAGCGGCGGTAAATCTGGGCAAACTCCAGCCCGATGTAGCTACCTCCCACCACCACCAAATGGCGGGGGAGACAATCCAGCGCCAGCATCGAGGTATTGGTCAAATAATCAACCTTTGACAAACCAGGCATCTCAGGCACCCGCGCCCGTCCCCCAACATTGATAAAAATTTGCGGTGCCGTGAGGAATTCATCACCGACCCGCAAGGTATTTGCATCCTCAAAGCGAGCCTGCCCCCGAAACACCGTCAAACGTTCCATATTACGCAGCCAAGCCTCAACACTATGCCGAGAGTTTGCCGCAACAGCCTCAGCCCGAGCCTTCACGCGCTTCATATCAACCGCGATCGCCCCTGCAATGGTCACACCATAGTCGGCGGCGCGGCGAGCCAGATGAGCAGCATAGGCACTCGCGACCAGGGTTTTCGTGGGTGTACAGCCTGTGTTGACACAGGTGCCGCCAAACAAATGTCTCTCAATCAGCGCGACCCTCATGCCTGCCGCAGTCAGCCGTCCAGCTAGCGGTGGGCCCGCTTGACCGGCACCAATAATCAGAGCATCAAAGGACTGACTCATCACAATATCCCCACTACTGAAATTGCACCGATGATGGCAATAGCATCCTCGATCAGCCCCGCCGGGAGGTCACGGCCCAAAGCAGCAGCAAGCCGAGAACGAACCGCTGCACCACCTAACGTGCCCATAACCGCACCGACAATGCCCGCCATTAACCCACCTAAAAGTGTGCCACCATGGACTCCGATCATGGCTCCCGATAGCGCACCACTGACTAGGCGAGCCCCAAACTGGATAGGAACTTTGCGGCTGGGCGTGGCAGGTAACTGATCGGTCACGAATTCGCCTAAAGCCAGTACGGAGAGAATCCATGGCGTGAAGCGGTAGCCCATAAAAGCCAGCCAGCTTCCATCAAGATTGAGGTAACCCAGATAGGCTGCCCAACTCATCGCAGCGGGCGCAGTCATGGTGCGCAGACCCGCAATTAGACCTATCACTAGGGCAAGGAGATATACCATCTTACCTATTTAGATTGGTTTGGATTTGTTTAGATTTTTGCTAGCCACTATCAACAACCAACTTAATGCCGTTCAAGCTAACGAAGACCACCCGTGATGTACAGGGTTTCACCCGTGATCCAGGCGGAATCAGAAGATGCGAAGAAGACGACGGCTGGGGCGATGTCCTGCGGCTGTCCGATGCGACCCAAGGGGGTTAGCGCTTCAGTCTGTTTACGACCTTCGCTCTCGGTAATGCCTGCGCTGTGTGTCCCCTCAGTTTCCACCATGCTAGGATTGATAGCATTGACGCGGATATGGCGAGAACCCAACTCTTTGGCAAGGGACTTGGTGATGGCATCAACCGCTGCTTTGGTAGCGCTATAGACCGAGCCATTCGCGGGTGTCAGAGTGCTCACAATTGAACTAATGTTGACAATGCTACCGCCTTCTTCGCCAAAGTGCTTTACGGCATGCTGTGAGGTCAGAAGCAAGCCTAGCACGTTTAGATCGAATTGCTTGTAGAAATGCTCGGGCGTAATGTTTTCGAGCGGAGAAAATTCGTAGATGCCTGCATTATTAACCAGGATATCCAGCTTGCCAAAGGCTTGTTTCGTTTCAGCAAAAAGCTGTTGAATCTCTGCCTCTTTAGCAACATTTGCCTGCACTGCGATCGCTTTTCCACCTGTACTAACAATCTCGTCAACCACGCGATCAGCTCCTGATTTGCTCGATGCGTAGTTGACAACCACGGCTGCTCCTTCGGCTGCCAGATGTTTGGCGATCGCGGCACCGATGCCTTTAGACGCACCTGTCACGACTGCAATTTTCCCGTCTAGTTTTTTCATAATGATGAGTCCTATCGTTGTTGAGTTTAAAAGAGTGATATCAAACAGGTTGCAAAACATGAGAATGCACCCGTTCGGATCCGTAACATCGATGTCTCATCTCAGCACCTTGACATCAGGACTTGATAAATTCCAACAAATCGGCGTTGAGTTGGTCTTTGCTGGTGTCACCCAGGCTATGTGAACCACCAGGATAGATCTTCAAAGTCGAATCCTTAACGAGCTTCGCAGACAAGAGGGCAGAAGCGCCGATTGGCACAATCTGATCGTCATCCCCATGAATGATCAACGTTGGCACATCAAACTTTTTGAGGTCTTCGGTGAAGTCCGTTTCCGAGAATGCCTTGATGCAGTCATACGCATTTTTGTATCCAGCCATCATGCCCTGCATCCACCACGACTGAATCAGCCCTTGAGAGACTTTAGCACCGGGTCGATTGAAGCCAAAAAACGGACCGCTAGCCACATCAAGAAAAAATTGTGACCGATCAGTCAAGAATGCCGTGCGAAAGCCGTCGAAAACCTCCATGGGCAGTCCTCCGGGATTAGCCTCTGTCTTGACCATAATGGGCGGCACGGCACCCATCAACACGGCTTTAGCCACACGCTTGGTACCATGACGACCAATATAGCGGGCAACTTCGCCGCCGCCTGTAGAGTGCCCGATCATGACTACGTCTTTCAGATCAAGTGCCTCGAAGAGTTCCGCCAGATCGTCGGCGTAGGTGTTCATGTCATTGCCATTCCAGGGTTGGCTTGATCGCCCATGCCCACGGCGATCGTGGGCGATGCAGCGAAAACCATGGGAAGCGAGGAAAAACATCTGGGATTCCCAGGCATCGGCGCTGAGAGGCCAGCCGTGGCTAAAGACAACCGACTGCCCTGAACCCCAATCTTTGTAATAAATCTGTGTGCCGTCTTGGGTTGTGAATGTGCTCATTGCAAAACTCCTGTAGGAATCAAGGCACAAGTATTGAATGTTAAAAATGTTGAATATTAAAAAATTAAATAAAAATATCCCTAGTTTTATGATATTTTGGGGCTATAAAACTAATCAAATAAATGTTACTTTGATAGTACATTCATTTCTAAAAATTGTCAAAAATATTCTTAGCGACTTGCCAAAAAATGATTGCCCCGTTTTAAATATTCGATTATTTGTCTCATACTGAAAATGTGTTCGCTTGCTGTAAAATGCAACATAGTTTGACCAGTTAATGGATATGAAGCTCATTGAATAGAAGATTTCGTTCGCTTAGATATTATTGAATACTGGGAAAAACAAGACGAACCAGAACTTTTGAAAACAATTAAAGACAGAATTTTCTTTTTAGAAGATTCTTCTGGAAAATTATTAAAATTACATAAAACAATTTTACACCAAGGGAAAATAACAATTGATAATAGCCAAGAGCAACAACAGTTAATTTTATCTGGCTTGGTAATCAGAAAAGGATAAAAATTAACTGTTTATAACCTCATATATAAATAATTTTTTAATGAAGATTGGGTAAATAAACAATTGCAGCAATTTGCAAAAGAATAAACCTGGTGAAACAAATGCAGGAATACCAATTATGGCAAGCTCACCCAACCAAACGGGTATAAGTAGATCGGTGTGAAAATTTCAATGTATGTCATTGCGAATGAAACGTTCGCGTAGCGTGTCGCTTTGCGACTCAGTGAAATGAAGCAATCCCAAGGGTTATGCCGATTTTACATTCTGTTACATAGTTAGGTTTATTCTCACCGACTTACTTATATCCCAAAAGCTAATGGGAAAATCAAAATCACAGGGCGATCGCCTAAAAAATCTTGGCTTTGAAAAAGTGGAGACACCACCAAAACAAGCCTCTAAGGCGACAATCAGACGAAAAATTATCCCCTAATTCCCGTCTACAAAGCGCTAGAATCCTTGTATCAAAATAGTTTCAACGCCTACACCGCTAATTTTGGGGGTGTTTTTGTGTTGGCATCTGTAGACGGTTTTTTGATGGGGTGTGATACCGAAGGTCAGCGTCTTTGACGCGATCGCCCTCCTCATCCTCTCCAACAGGTACTAGACAAACGCATACTACAACTGTATTATCGAAATAAGTCTTGATTACAAATACTACAAACCTTCAATGAGCAGCAGATTCTCTTCAATCATTAGTAGCATGATGCATTGCCGACCCAGCCAGGGTGGTATAGATGCGGTTGTGCTATTTGCGTTTGAGGGAATGTATCTGTTTGCCAGTAATAAATCAGAAGAAGGCGAATGGCTGAATTTAGACCAACTTATCCATAGCGGGAGGTGCAAATGTCTCACAGCACCGATATAGGTTACAAAGTATCAATTACCTGACCCCCGCTTCTGTTCACTACTCAGAGACGGGGGTTATTTTTTAGGAGTGAATTAACCTTATGGAAGCTCAACCACCTTTTAGGCAACCACACATATTACAAAATTCAGTGGTGGTGTTCTCTAAAAACTACTTACCAATAGCACGCATCAATATCAAACGGGCAATTGTGCTGTTAGTCACAGGTCAAGCAGAATCGTTGAATTTTGGTACTACAAAGCAGTGGGAAGTGCGATCGCCTAGTGTTGTACTACAAGTACCAGAACATATCCGCTTAACCGTTGGCAATCCCGAACGCCACTGGAAAGTACCACCTGTAAATCGGCGTGAAGTCCTCAAACGAGACAACCACACCTGCCAATACTGCGGTAGCACCAAGCATTTAACCCTTGACCACGTAATCCCCCGCTCAAAAGGTGGGCAGCACACCTGGGATAACGTTGTCACAGCTTGTGAACGTTGTAATTCTACCAAGAGCGATCGCCTGCTACATGAAACAGGAATGGTATTGAAAACCAAGCTTAAAGCTCCGATTCACCCAGCAGTCGCATTTGCTGAACAGTTCTGGAACACACAACGCCTAGCTGAAGGTGAGTAATTTACTCAAACTCAATCACAGAGGGCAATACAGCCATTAAGCAACCCTTGCCCTCTCACTTTCCAAAAAAACTTGTAGTATGCCCTTGACACCTTATAATACATTATGTAGTATGAATGTAGTGAAGCAAAAGAGCCTCTCAAAAAGGCACAGAGCAAACACTATCAGAACCATGAAAATTGAATAGATTGCCACCTAATGTGGGGGTGTAACTCAGTGGTTAAGAGTGCCTGTCTGTCGAACAGGAAGCCGTGGGTTCAAATCCCATCATCCCCGTCTTGTTTGTCCGAGTAGCCAAGTGGGAAGGCGTTGGTCTGCAAAACCAATCATCGTGGGTTCAATCCCCACCTCGGACTCCAAGCATTGCAGTGTCACCTAATGGTTAAGGTACTCGGTTCATAACCGAGGATATGTGAGTTCGATTCTCACCACTGCTACCAAATGCAGGGATGGTGTAATTGGCAACATCACAGTCTCCAAAACTGTTGTTCTGGGTACCCTTCGGGAAGCCGCTCCGCGTCTACAAGTCCTAGTCTCTGCGTTGCCGTGTCCTAATAGAAAAAGCTTACATACTCGCCTAATGGTTAAGGCAACTGTCTCTTAAACAGTCTATGCAGGTTCGATTCCTGTGTATAAATCAACAGCTTTTTTAACTTACATGGCATACATGGTGCCGTAGGCAAATTGGTAAAGCCACCTGTCTTTCAATCCTGGGTTTGCGGGTACTCTGCGAGAAGCCACTCCGCGTCTACAATTCCCGTCAGCACTGCCTCATGGGGTGACGAATGGTGATCGACAGCAACGAAACCAACAAACGGACGCTTGCTGGATAGGGGTTCGATTCCCCTTCACTCCATCCAGACCGATCATGGAGAGATTGCTATTGGCAGAGCAAGCTGTTTGCGCTCACAGTCGTGGGATTCAGCATCTCACTGTGGGTACTCTGCGAGAAGCCGCTGAGTCGCAAAGCGACACGCTGCGCGAACGCGTCTACGACTCCCTCTCTCTCCACCTTATGAGGACGTGGTGTAACGGAGAACATACCAGGTTTCGACCCTGATGATGAGGGTTCAATTCCTTCCGTCCTCGCTTTATCCTCCGGTAGCTCAGTTTTGGTAGAGAGCGCTGGTCTGTTGGCGTAGCCTGCCGCAGGCTTAAAATCAGAGGTCGTCGGTTCGATTCCGACCTGGGGGACTGGCACATTGCCCTATAGCTCAATGGCAGAGCAAGCGGCTGTTAACCGCGAGGTTGTAAGTTCGACTCTTACTGGGGCAGTTATTCATTGCCTTGTAGTGTAATTGGCAACACACCTCTCTTTGAAAGAGGTATTTCAGGTTCAAATCCTGACGAGGCAGCCAAATCATGCTCCTGTAGCCCAATTGGAAGAGGCGCTGGTCTTAGAAACCAGACGGTGTAGGTATCTCCTTCGGAGACGCTACGCGAACAAATCCTACCAGGAGTACTATCCGGGTGTAGCGCAGATGGGAGCGCATCTGTTTTGGGAACAGAGGGTCGCAGGTTCGATCCCTGCCACTCGGATTTATGGGTCGCTAACTCAATTGGTTAGAGTAACTGCCTTTTAAGCAGTAAGTTCAGAGTTCAAGTCTCTGGCGACCCACCTTGCCCCTGTGATGCAATTGGTAGACATGATCCGCTTAAAACGGGTTTGTTGCTGGTTCAAGCCCAGTCAGGGGTATTTGGTACTTAATAAAGTGCCAAAAATGCCAAATAAAGGTGATATTGCGGGGATGGAGCAACAGTTGGCTCATCAGTTTCATAAGCTGAAAATCAGTAGGTGCAATTCCTGCCCCCGTCACCAATTCAATTTGTAATTTGTAATTTCTAATTTTTAATTCCTAAATACAAATTAATTTTGCTGATGTAGCTCAATTTGGCAGAGCAACTGACTTGTAATCAGTAGGTTATGGGTTCAATTCCCTTCATCAGCTTCTCAAAAATATCACCATTTACAAACGCCTATGTCACACTTGTAAAATACATAAAATTAAAAAAACTAAGAGGAGTAAAACCGATGAGACGAATCGCGATCGCCCAAAATACAATCGAAATTCTTGAATCTGGTAATTACACCTCTCCCAGTGGAAAATTGGTCGATATCCAGCAAGACTTACAATCCTGTTTGGCTGGGACTAAATATTATGAACCCGATGCTCTTGAGCAAATTCAACAGGAAGTTATTTCTGGCAAACCTCAATATGAAATTACAGAATTTGAGGTGGAAAACGAAACGACTTTAGAAGGAGCAAAAAGAATTATCGAAACTGGCAAATTTACCAAAATTGGTGTTCTCAATTTTGCTTCAGCTAGAAATCCCGGTGGTGGTTTCCTCAAGGGTTCCCAAGCGCAGGAAGAAAGTTTAGCCCGCAGTTCGGCATTATATAAAAGTATTTTGTTGGGACGAAAATATTACGAATTCCATCGCGGTTATGAATCTCTGTTTTATAGCGATCGCATGATTTATTCTCCCAACTGTCCCGTATTAAAAGACGATGCTGGAAATTTCTTGGAAAATTTCTATTGCGTTGATTTTATTACCAGTGCCGCACCTAACGCGGGAGGAATTGCCAAGCATCAACCCCAGGATTTAGATAAAATTCCCGAAGCTCTTTATTCTCGCGGTACGAAAGTATTGAGTTTGGCTGCCGCCCACAACTGTGATGCCTTAATTTTGGGTGCGTGGGGTTGTGGAGTATTTAGAAATAAGCCATCGATGGTTGCTCAAATGTTTGCGGATTTGCTATTACCAGGTGGAGAGTTTCACGGCAGATTTAAAAGTGTGGTTTTCTCGATATTTTCTAGTAAGTCGGAAGGAGCAAATTTGATGGAATTTCAAAAGCGATTTATTGGAAGTTAATTTATTAATAATAAGTTAATTATAAATCCAAAATCTAAAATCAATATGCGATTGTGGTGTAATGGCAGCATTTGAGTCTTCCAAACTCTAGGTACGAGTTCGAGTCTCGTCAATCGCTTTCACAGCCCTGTAACTCAGTTGGTAGAGTGCCTCTCTTACAAAGAGGAAGTAGCGGGTTCAAACCCTGCCAGGGCTACCAATTTATAGGAGTGTAGCTCAATAGAATAGAGCATCCGGCTTCTACCCGGATAGTTGTAGGTTTGAGTCCTACCACTCCTGCTCATGGGTCTGTAGCTTAATTGGGAAAGCGTCTGCCTTGCAAGCAGAAAGATGTCGGTTCAAGTCCGACCAGTATCCACTGATGGTGTCAGAAGCCAAAGTGGTCGCAGCGCTTGTTTGTGAAACAAGTAATTAGGGAGTTCAAGTCTCCTCTGACACCCCTTAAGGAAGCTGTCCGGCATGGACGAGGAAAGCGTCTTGAAAACGCCTGCGGTTAACACCCGCCAAGAGTATCTCTTTCAGAGACGCTATGCGAACGATTCTCTGAGCTTCCGTTTTTCTTACCACCTGAAGCCGAAAAGTGAGGCACCGTGCTGATAACGCGGCAACAGGAGGGGCAGTACCTCCCTGGTGGATTACCTAAACTGTCACACAAGGAAAATTGCTTGTTTGGCGATCGCTTATTGTGATGGCGATTAACAGCACCCTAAGCTACCAACTTCCACCATGTGCCCCTACCGATGTATCAATATTTTCGTGGATTGGGGTAGTTGTGGGCGATCGCATTGAGCAACTTCGCCATGACAAAGCACTACCCTTCATAAACAATCAAATGGGTGGGTTTTTGGGTGCGAATAAAATTAGTCACAATATCCCGCTCTTTGATGGTAGGAGTAGCAAAACAACCCGCAGTCCCACTGTTGTTATTATTTAATAAAGCCGATGGGTCATAATGTACGCCGATTTCCGAGCGTCCGGTGCGAAAAATAGGTGTAACTGAAGACCATACACCACCAAATTCCCCATCTTTAAATTCGACAACTCCGGGAAAATCAAATTTATAAATTCCAAAGGGTATGGGTGTTTGTGAACCAGCGACATGGGATGGTGTTTGTTTATTTGCACGTCCAGAAACTGCACGTACCGTATTTATTGATTGACCGTTGCGATCGATTAAACGAACTTGATAAACTCTTAATTTATTAATCGCATCTGTAGTTCTTTTGGCAACGAGTTTTGCACTACGAATCACCGTTAAAAATTCTTCTGCAATCCAACGGTTGGTGCCAATTTGTACCCAATTTCTCGAACCTGCGAACGCAGAGTCACTAATTACAGTGATTTCCGTTCCATTGCTTAGGGAAGTAATGATATTTCCGTTAGGGCGATCGCGTACACTTAGATTATCGCCTTCTTTTGTATAAATATAAGCAGTGTAAGCCATGGTTGGTAATTTCTCCTTTGTTGATTCCTATTGAGTTCTAATGTCTTGATAGATGGAAATATACTTAAGTTAAATAAAGTAAGATCAGCTCAAGTAAGTTTAAATAACACTGAGTCATGAGAATTTGTCTCTGTGTGTTAAAGACCACTTCAATCAAATAGAAAACAATTTCGGAAATTTGGTAAAAACTCCACCCAAAAGCCCTAAGAGGGTGTTTGAAAAGTCCCCTTGCTGGTATCAAAACATTTATTAATAATTCGACCGTTGTCGGGAATTCGGCGAATTACTTCCTGTATGCTAAAAAAGCATTAATAAAGGGAAGTACATCATAGCTCTAAGCTAATTCGATTCTTAGAAGCGCTTTGCTAACATAGCAATCTGCTTTGGGGTTTTTGCAAGCTCAGTCGAATCACCATTACGCCAGTAGATTTCTTCTCCAACATATGAGAGTTCTTCTTGAGGTGGAATGGTAAGATGATAATGCTGTTTGATTATAAATTGGTATCCCTTGCGACCACCGAATGTCTTTCTGCTTTCTCAGAAGGATGGTTCAATTGTGGCGTTGCATAAATGCGGGATGAACTAGAGACTGAAAGTATTATTATTTCGTCTAAAAATCACTAAAATCATCCCCTGAATCAGCAACACCAATATTTCCAACACCTATTCCCCGTCATTGAAGAGTCTGCCCAATTCCACCCTATCACTCCATCCTAAAACTTCTGTCCTGTAAAAATAGAACGGACTTCTCCGTTGCGGCGAATAATTGCTTCACCGTTGGCAACATCGACTAATGTCCAGCCACTGGAACCAATGGTTTCACCAATATCTATCCGACGAGTCACACCATTAATTTTAAATAGGGCGGCGGATTTGCCACCTAATTCTAATAACCCTTCTAAGGTATTGATGGCTTGATTGGTGGTAGCAACGGTGGTAACTTCTGGGGTTTTGGGTGCTGGGGGTGGTGCTTGGGGAACCCTGGCAACTCGTAATGGTGCGGGGGGTATGGCAGGTTTCGGTTCGGGACGAATTCGCAGGGGGGCGGGGTTTAAAGCTACGGGTTTAATATTTTGGGCTGCGGGTTTGACGGTTGCGGCTTTGTTGGGCGCTTTGATGGTGTTGGGTAGGGGTGGTAGGGCTTGGTTAACCCCTGTGGTTAGGGTGGGGGGTACGTAGCGCATGGGTAGGGGCGCTTGATAGACGGGGATATACACCCGTTCCACAACGTTGTTAGGGCGATTTGTTGGGGTATTTATTGGGGTATTATTGGCGGCGGGGAGGGGTGGTAAATTACTGGGGGTTGTGGTGGTTTGGGGGTTGATGTAAGCCAGGGCATTTTGATTATTATTTGCCTGAGCGGTGAGTACTGGCTTGCTGGATTGATTGTTATTTACACCTTGTCTGTCGATGGTAGACAGCGCTCCCAACATGTAGTTGACGAATTCTGTTTGAATTTCGGCTCTACTGGGTAGTTGGGGTTTGGGTGTTTGTAGAGCTTGTTGGAAGGAGGGGGAGGACAGACGGCTAATTAAACCGGAGTTGACTGCCCAAACTACGGAGGCGATCGCCAGTCCTAAACCAGCTCCGAAGGTAAATAGCTTGCCGAACCAGTGCCCAGATTTGCGGCGAATTTTCCGGACTCGTTGGCTAGGAACGGGGGTATTTACGACTACCGTACTTAATTGGTTTTCCCGAACTTGCGTAGGTAATTGTACTGAGGTCACAAATCTCTCTGGCAGCACGATGGATTGTGACGTTTGCATGTAGGAGGAGTAGGGTTGTACTGGATGTACTGGTGGTAAGGCGCTGCGACCATCGAGAATATCGTCGATATCGGCAAACAGGTCATCCATAAAACCATCGGCATAGGTTTCTATCGACCAAGGTTCGCTGGCGATTAACTCCTCTGATACTTCTGGAATAATAAGTTTGGTGCTGGCTTCTTGAGACATAGCAGTTTTTGGTTGAGGCTTTCTCTGTTTGGGATTAACTGTCACCGCTAGGCGGCTATTGAGTTCTGTCCCCTCAGAATTAAAAATTAGGAATTTTAAAATCTGTTGCCCGTTGAGGGGTTTATTTTCGTTTGTATAAAATTCAACTCATACCTGAAGGCAACTGATAAGCTTGATTCGATTAATTAATGTCATCATTCATACCAGTTACCTCCTGATACACTTACTACTATACTCGCCTTTGATGAAGTTGGGGTTTACACTGTGGCGGAAAACTCTGTTGGTGTCTGTGTTTTACGCAATTCTAAATAAATTAACAAAGCGTTGACATCCGCAGGATTCACACCACCGATGCGAGCTGCTTGCCCGATGGTTAGGGGTTTCACCTTAGTCAATTTTTCCCGTGCTTCCTTGGACAGAGTATCGATGCTGCCATAATCTAAATCTGGTGGCAGGTGACGATTTGCTTGTTTAGCAATTTGTTCAATTTGATTTTGTTGTCTTGCCAGGTAACCAGAATATTTGATGTCGATTTCGGCTCCTTCTTTTTCCGCACGCTGTAAATCGGGGTTGCCGAGTCCATAGTGTTCCAGGTTGCTGTAATGGAATCCGGGGCGACGTAATAAGTCTGCGAGGGTGATGGAACCTTTAATTGCTTGCTGGGTATCGGTGGCGATCGCCCGTCCCATTTCTTCGTGTTCTTTCACCCTGGTGCCATACAATCTTTCTTTTTCCGCCGTAATCTTTGTCTGTTTATCAATGAACATCTGCCAGCGACGGTCGTCAATTAACCCAATTTCCCGTCCTAGGGGTGTTAATCGTTGGTCAGCATTATCAGAACGCAGCACTAAACGATACTCACTCCTACTGGTAAGCATCCGATAGGGTTCCCGTAAATCCTTGGTACAGAGGTCATCTAGTAAGGTACCGATGTAACTTTGCTCACGGGGTAAAATTATCATTTCCTGCCCCTTGGCAAACCGTGCCCCGTTAATTCCCGCCACTAGACCCTGGGCTGCTGCTTCTTCATAGCCCGTAGTCCCGTTAATTTGCCCCGCACAAAATAACCCGGCAATTTTCTTAGTCATCATTGTGGGATAACACTGAGTAGCAGGTAAATAATCATACTCTACCGCATAGGCAGGACGCAGCATCACACAGTTTTCCATACCGGGCAAACTACGTAACATCAACAGTTGCAAGTTTTCCGGCAATCCGGTAGAAAATCCTTGAATATAGAGTTCGGGAATATCCCGTCCTTCCGGTTCAATGAAAATCTGGTGACTTTCCTTATCGGCAAAGCGGACAATTTTATCCTCAATGCTTGGACAATAGCGGGGTCCCTTGGCTTCTACCCAGCCACCATACACCGGGGAAAGGTGCAAATTTTCCTGAATTAACCGATGGGTTTCTGCCGTGGTACGGGTCATATAACAGGGCATTTGTTCCCGTTCTACCCAGACTTGGGGGTCAAAACTGAACCAGCGCACGTCAGTATCTCCCGGTTGGGGTTCCATCTTGCTGTAATCTACAGACCTTTTATCCACCCGTGCGGGGGTTCCCGTCTTCAAGCGTCCCGTTTCAAACCCCAGTCGCTGTAAAGTTTCCGTCAAACCTACCGCCGCAAATTCCCCAGCTCGTCCGGCTGCCATGGATTTATTGCCCACCCAAATTTTCCCACCCAGGAATGTCCCCGTGGTGAGAATTACCGCTTTACAGCCAAAGGCAACACCGAAGTAGGTTTCCACACCAATTACTTCATTGTTTTGATTGAGAACTAAATCCGTTGCCATGGCTTCACGGATGGATAGGTTTTCTTGGTTCTCGACAATTGCCTTCATGATGGCTGCGTATTCTCGCTTATCTGTTTGGGCACGTAACGCCCAGACTGCCGGACCCCGTGAAGAGTTGAGAATGCGTTTTTGCAGATAGGTACGGTCAGCCATTTTGCCAATTTCCCCACCCAGGGCATCAATTTCGTGGGTAAGTTGGGACTTTGCTGGACCTCCGACGGCAGGGTTACAGGGTTGCCAAGCGATTTTGTCGAGATTTAGGGTTAGTAGGAGGGTGCGACAACCAAGACGGGCAGATGCTAGGGCAGCTTCACAACCGGAGTGACCTGCACCAACAACTATGACATCAAAAGCGTCTTGAAATTCTGGGGAATTGGGCATGGTCATAATGTAGAAGTCACGGAAAAAAAGCCAGGATGATAATAGAAATGTCTTGTTTAATACCTGAGATAAATATTGATTTTTTGAGGTATATCAGTAATTCTAACTGATTAGTAAAGTTTTTACTCTTCCCCTTTAACCCTATGCCTTAGCAGATTTTGAGCGTCAGTGTACTTAGGCAATGACAAACATTTTGTGATTACAAATCTGTAGAAACGCTGAATTTGTCTATTTGATTATCTGAAACATTGTTCTATTCCGATGGGGTGAGGAAAGATGCAAGGATATGGCGATCGCACCATTCCTGTTGTGGTTCCCCAATCCTCTGGTAAATGAATTCGGTTGACTGCAAAACAGAGCGATCGCCCTCTTGCTCAAGTTTGACTCGAAGCGTCTTGCTCCCTGGTAAATTAATCTCATTACTCACCACTCACCACTCATCACTCATTACTCATTAGCCGGAGAAAAGCTATATAAATTATTTAGGTATTGATGCTCCCCCATGCCCAAATTTTAAATATTTTTATGCAAAGAATTTTTCGCAGGGTGATTTTTTTATTTGTCATCGCTTTTATGACTTTTGCTTTGGTGGCAAGTAGTGGAATTTCTCGACGGAGTTTGCTGACTGAGAATCCCACCCTGACAAGTTGTACAGAGGAATCAGCCAGCAACTGTCAACCTCAAGCCGAAGCTCCACCGGAAGCTGCTGTTGCCTATGCTGCGGTGATACCCTATGTTCCTGACCCCCAGCAACCACCAAAGGAGAGATTTATCGGGGCAATTACTGACAAATTACCAATGATTCCCCAACCGGGAACCCTGGATTATATTTTGTTGCGCTCCTACGGTGCGGTATTTGCCACAGAGCATCCAGAGGTGAAGTTACCACCCAAATTAATTTTTTCTAATGAACTGCAAACTAAGCAATTTCAAGCAAGTTTAAATCTCGTCAAGATAAATGGTAGTAGTAGTTGTATGCTGCAAAAAGCCGCAGCGCAAGCTTTAAATCAAGCGCGATCGCAGGTGGCAATTTCTCTACGTTCTGGGAATGGTGGTAGTGACTGTACCCGCAGTTTTGCCACTACCTACCGATTTTGGCGAAGATACGCGAAACCAAATACCTTGGAGCGAGTACGACGGGGAGAAGAAACCGCTATTCTCAGCATTGTCGCTCCTCCCGGTGCATCCCAACATCTCTGGGGATTAGCCGTAGATTTGCAAGTCTCTAACTCCTTACAAAGGCAGGTTTTAAATAATTATGGTTGGTTTCAGACTGTAGAGAAAGATACTCCCCACTGGACTTACGTCGGTTTGGAAAAAGCACAAATGTCAAACTATGGTTTTCAGGCAAAAGTTATCAGTGGAATTACTTATTGGATAACCCCACTTTGATGTCGGTGAAAAGGGAAAAATTGGGGGCGTAAATAGGGAAAATTCCGCCAACATCAAGCATTGAGCTTGGGTTTGTCACTAGGGATCAAAGCAAAATTATCGACTCGTGAGGTTATAACTATTTGCTCCAAGGCAGTTGATGGGTAAAATTTTTTGATATGCTCAATAAGACAGGCATTTAACAAAAATTTGAGAATGGCTCCCAAACTAACTGACGTTGTTCAGGAAAAGTTACTGCAAGTCATGGCGCAATTGTCGCTGACACAACAGGAAGAAGTATTAAATTTTGCTTTGTCCCTACACCAGCAAGAATTAATACCAATTTCTGATGCTGTTACAGAAGGGGAGGATTTGCCTGTCACCGATTTTACTCTCAATGATTTTTTATTGTTGTTGCAACAAGATGATGATTGGTAAAAAATTCTGGCGGTTGAGGAATACCCGACTTTTTGCATAAATCGGGGATAATATCATATCCGCTTGAATACTTGTAATTAAGGTAACGGGGGAGCAGGGAGCAGGGGAAAAGAGAATTTTTCGATTTCTGCATACACAATTTATATCCCATACTCATTCCCCATTCCCCATTACTCACCACTCATTACTCACCACTCATTACTCATTCCCCATAACTCCGCTTCAGCACCGCTTCAATTGAACCAAGAGCTTGAAAATCTTCTCTCATCTGATCAGCTTTGGTGACTCTTGTTGCTAGAATATTCTGCAATGGTGCTAATAAATCCCTATCCCCATCACCTTGCAAAGCATTTTCTCCCGCTTCTAAAACCTCTTTCACATTCTGCAAAATCTCTGGATGATTGAACCCGAATTGTGCGGAAATTTGATGCTTTTCTGTATCGGGAATTGTCGCTCTACCAGGTAAGGAATCATCCAAAACCAAACCCTTTAATAACGCTAATAATGCTGCGTAAATAGAGAAATCATCACAACTATCAAAAGCTTTAAATTCTATCCTGCCAATCTCTGCTGGAATCCGAGCAATTTTAGTTAAAGAAGGAAAAGTTTTAATCAGTTGTTCTGGCTTTTCTACAAATACCATTGCTGCTGGACGTTTGCCAGTTCGCATAAAAGTTCGTACTGATAAACCAGACCACAAATCACCTTGATAAAAGGGAGAACTAAAACTAAAAGGTACCAGATAGGGACTGTAATAGGTCAATTTTCTACCGATATCAATGACTTTTTCATAATCCAAGTTAGCAACAGAAATATTCAAATCTGGTCCATAGGTAAGCATGGGAATATTGGCTGTTTGCTTTTCTGGAGATGCTTGTCGTCTTTGAACTTCGTAATCATTGAGTGGAGGATGGGGTTGAAACTCTGAAGAATAAGGATTAAAACTCGTTAATACAGGTACAAATCCTGATTTTGCCGCAATCTCACATAACAGATGAAAACTCTCTGATAATTCCACAATTGTACTGTGAATATCCGGGTGAATTGTAGTTCTAATTTCAATTCCCTTGGGTACACATTCAATTACTTTTTCTGAATCAAAAAAACGTTCAAAACCTTCAATATACCAGCGTTTTTTCTTAATACCAGCATCCCCAACTCGCAGCTGGGGATAATCTTGAGAATAGGTAGGTAATTGTTCAATGATTTGCTGAAACTCAGTAAATTTAGTACAGCTAAAATCCGCAAATTTACCTTCACTATTCAGAAACGCAACTTCATGCTCAATACCGAAATAAAACATTAATGACAAACCAGGAATAGGGAATTGTAAAGGAGAACTTGATATTTATCATTAGTAATTAATTATAGATGATTTTTGAGAAAAATTTGCATTAGTTGGATAAATATTATCAAGAATTCAAATTCCCTGGGTGATTTTCATTGGGGATGAGGTGCAAGATTCTGTTGTTGCGCATGCACCGCGATCGCCATTACCCACAAGCCATTACTTACAAGTCATTGGTGACAAGTTGCAAATAGTACCCTCAAGTGTACCGACAATAATCACTCCACTACAGCATACTACAAAACATATCGACATGAAAACTTCTTTACATATTTCCAACTTAGCAATATGCAACAACGTCATGGATTTGGTCGTCGTACAGGAGAAAATCAGCCCCTAGGCGAGTTTTCTACCATGGGGAAATTTGGCAGAATGTTTCCCAGGCTACCGGCTTTTACCCCCACCATAGAAAGCTTAACAGCCCTGGGTAATGCGATGAATGACCTGAATCCCAACGCACCCGCAGGGGATAATCTCAGCGTTCCCGCAGGGTTTACCTACCTGGGACAATTTATCGACCATGATATTACTTTTGATACTACAGCCCTTCAGGAAATCATGGTTGACCCCCTAGCGGTAAGAAATTTCCGCACACCCATGCTCGACCTAGACAGTATCTATGGTGGTGGTCCAGAAGCCCAACCTTACTTATATCAGCTTGATGACCCAGATTTGTTTTTAATTGGTACAACTAACGAGACACCCGGAGCTGGAGATCCCACAATTCCCACCAAGCTACCCAACGATTTGCCCCGCGCTCAAAGTACCCTAGGAATAATTGGCGATCCACGCAACGATGAAAACTTAATTGTTGCCCAAATGCATCTAGCATTCCTCAAGTTTCATAATAAAGTCGTTGCAGATATCCGCAATGGCAATATCAAATCACACTATTCCACCAAAAAATCTATCTTTGAACAAGCAAGAGAATTGGTGATTTGGCACTATCAATGGATTGTTATCTATGATTTTTTAGCAAGAGTCATCGACAAGGAACAATTGGAGAGAGTTATCAAACAAGGTAGGCGCTTTTTCAACTTCCAAGAACAACCGTTTATCCCTGTGGAATTTTCTGTGGCTGCATACCGTCTAGGTCACAGTATGATTCGTGCAGACTATGACTACAATCGAGTTTTTACACCGCTTCCTGGGGGAGTAACTTCCGCAACTTTAGAGTTACTTTTTGCCTTCACTGCCAAATCTGGAAAATTAGGTGATTTTGCCAATATTCCTATTCCCAGCGACTGGATTATCGACTGGAGAAGATTCTTTGAAATTGATTCCAAGATTACAGTTAATCCCAGTCGCAAATTAGACCCATTTCTTGTCGATCCCTTGAAAAATTTGCCCAACGTACCAGCACCCAATTCCCTTGCCGTCAGGAACTTGTTACGGGGTCGTAGTATGGGTTTACCATCAGGTCAAAGTGTTGCCAGATTAATGAGAGCAAAAACGTTGACTCCTAGTGAAATTGCCCAAGGTGCAGATGGAGCAGTGGCAGTTAAATTCGGTTTGGATGTTGAGTCACCACTGTGGTATTACATCCTCAAGGAAGCACAAATTCAAGCTCAAGGACTACGTTTAGGTCAGGTAGGAAGTCGGATTTTAGCAGAGGTATTTATCGGTATTTTAGAAGCTGATAGTAGTTCGTTTTTGGCTCGTTGTCCCGGTTGGAAACCAACATTACCTGCTCGCATTCCGGGAACATTTACCATGGTAGATTTGTTAAATTTTGTGGGGGATATTAACCCGATTGGTTAGGATTGTTTTTTTTCATAACTTGCAATGTTGAAAGGTGAGGGGAGTAGGAAAAGCTATGCTTTATTCCTATTCCCTATTTTTTTGAATATTTCTCATGTTTTAGATAGAGTTAATGATAATATTGCTTTCCTGCACTTGATTTTGGTCGCAATGACAATTTTTACTTGCATCATTTTTCGAGGTAGCAAAACGTTTTCATAACTCTAAATCCTCATGAATCAAGTGGGATTTTGAGAAGTTCCCTTTTTTTAGGGGCGCTAGGAGGGGTGAATCATATCGTGTTCGGTTGAATACTTTAGACTTGTTGCGTAATAAAGTTTTAAACGGCTGAAAAGCTTACGACATAAGGGTTACGTCCGTTTTTGCTCTTGAGTAGCTGAACGTCTTGATTCACAAGGGTTTTAGCCACTTTTTTAGCTTAATTCGCAACAAGTCTTTTTTTAATTAAGCCACCAGGAGAGCAGGGGGAAAGAGAATTTTCCGATTTTTGCATGCACAAGTTATTATGCGAACATGATATCAGTGTTTAAAATCACATTCAGCACTTTTAAAATAATCTCTGATACCATAAAATCTTAATTTTTTCTTGGAGAGGAAGGGACAGTAATTTTCCTGCCTCTTAAACTAGATTATGTATGTAGAGAAAAAGCTAGAGGCGTAGATTTATGAAAAGTCGTGCGGTTCAATCCACGTACAGTAATGAACAAATCAGTGCTTGGTTGCGAGGATTACTAACGATCGCCTGGGCAGATGGTGATTTTGATGACCAAGAGCGACAGCTAATCAGTAGTATTACTCAAGAGGAATTAGTCCCAGAAATTAGTTTGGAAAACCTCGAGGCAATCGAACCAGAGGATTTAGCAGCAGTATTGGGTAAGGAAACTCCCGCCGCAGAAAACTTTTTACGCACAGCTGTTATGGTGGCGATCGCCGATGGAACCTACTCCAAAAGTGAAGATTATTTACTGCACCAACTCTGTGACGCTTTGGGAGAACCCATCAACCTGCTAGAATCCCTACGATATACCCTAGAGCATCCAGAAGCTATCTCACCGGGCAACATCACTGCACCCAGTAAAAAACAAGCAACTGCCCTAGAACCCCTCAGAGAATGGCTCGATGGCTTAGATATCGAAGACCCCAGAGTTGCTCATTTCCTCTGTAAAATGATACCCTCACAATGTCCCTTCGAGCGCGACATCACCCTTTTTGGACGTAAAATAGTTCATATCCCTCCCCTATGTAAACTCAACCCCCTGTACGAACAACTTGTAGGATTGCGTTTTCGTGCCCTTTCTTATTTAGCTGATGATTGTGGCGAAGACGTTACCCCCTATATTTAAAATCCACATCTTCAAATAGGGGCGTTCTAGCAGAACGTCTCTACAACAATCCACACCCAACTATGCAATTCATCGATCAGGCAGAAATTCAAGTAGCAGCAGGTAAAGGTGGCGACGGCATTGTTGCCTTTCGTCGGGAAAAATACGTACCTGCCGGAGGACCCGCAGGCGGTAACGGTGGCTGGGGAGGTTCGGTCATTTTCACCGCCGTGGAAAACCTGCAAACCTTGCTAGACTTCAGATATAACCATAGATTCCAAGCAGAAAACGGGGGGCGAGGCGGACCCAATAACCGTACTGGAGCCAACGGAAAAGATTTAATCGTCGAGGTTCCCTGTGGTACGGTAATATACAATGCAGAAACCGATGAGATAATTGGTGATTTGACGGAGCCGGGACAGACTTTGCCAGTTGCCGCAGGTGGTAAGGGTGGATTAGGTAACAAATATTTTCTCAGTAACCGTAATCGCGCTCCCGAATATGCCTTACCTGGATTAGATGGAGAAGAAAAATTACTACGACTGGAACTCAAGTTATTAGCAGAAGTCGGTATTATTGGTTTACCCAATGCCGGCAAATCTACCCTGATATCTGCATTATCTGCTGCACGTCCGAAAATTGCTGATTATCCCTTTACCACCCTGATTCCCAACCTGGGAGTCGTACGTAAACCCACCGGTGACGGTACAGTCTTTGCAGACATTCCCGGATTAATTTCAGGTGCTTCCGATGGTGCAGGATTAGGGCATGACTTTTTACGTCACATCGAACGGACAAGGGTATTACTACATCTCATCGATGTCACCAGTGAGGATGTGGTGGCAGATTATCATACCATACAGCAGGAACTGGAAGCCTATGGACGAGGTTTAGCAGAACGTCCGCAAATTATCGCCTTAAATAAAATTGATGCGGTGTACTTGGAAGAAGCAGAATTAAAAGATTTAGCAACCCAATTAAATCACCTCTCCCATTGTCCTGTATTTTTAGTTTCCGCAGTTGCGGGTATTGGTTTAGAACCGATGCTTCAGGAAGTTTGGCGTAGTTTGGATGAGTTGAGCGCAAGTATGGAGTTGGTAATGAGTAATGAGTAATGAGTAATGGGTAATGAGTAATGGGTAATGAGTAATGAGTAATGGGTAATGAGTAATGAGTAATGGGTAATGAGTAATGGGTAATTGGGTAATGGGTTATCGGAAATTCTCTTTCCCCCTGCTCCCTGCTCCCTTCTCCCTGCTCCGTAATTTAGATATCTGGGGATGTCTAATCTGTGTTGAAAAGCTGGAACCGCTTCCAAAAGCAAGTTTTTCCGGGTACAGAAACTAACGCATATATCACCTGGCGGAATCATTTTTTTTGGCAAAGATTACGTTTATGGTTATGGTTGGCGTTAATTTGTGTATTAAGTTTTACTGTGCGGGATATTTATGATTTATTTTTCCCGCTCAAAGAGCTAAATCATTTACCAGAAGTCTTGCGGGAAGAGGGTTTGGTGATTAATTGTGTGATGCTTTGGAGTATCGCTATCTGTTTTGGTTTACACCCTACTACTTTTGGTCGTCGTTATCCGGGAATATTATTTCTAGGTTTATCTTGGTCTATTAGTCTAGTACAGCAGATTTTTGCCACTCTGAATCATTTTGCCTTACCAGATACCTTAGCTTGGTCACTGTTGTTTGTCAGTCAAGCAACTTTGATGCCGGTGCGATGGAATTTACATTTTCTGTCTCAATTGGTGTTACTAGTTTATTACTTTGGGGTGAATACTGCACTGGGCTTAACAAGTTCCTTACCTAAATATCCGGGTATCTATAATGTCACGTTAATTTTGTATGTCTTCTGGCTGTGCGTGATGTGCGATATGGGAGTGTATTTGTACGATCGCCTACAAGCGAAGGAATTTTTTGCGCGCAAAGAATTAGAACTGGCAAAAGCAGCGCTCAAGGAACAGTTAGATTTTTTACGAGTTTTAATTAATACGATTCCGACTCCCGTATTCTATAAAAATATTCAAGGTGAATATATCGGTTGGAATCAAGCGTTTGCTGATGCTACTGGTTTGCAGCCTCAGGAAATTATGGGAAAAACTGTGTATGACATAGCACCACCAGATTTAGCACAGCAGTATCATCAAGCAGATAGGGAATTATTAGGGAGACGGGGGATACAAATAGAGGAGGCAACTTTTGTTTATGCTGATGGTAAGAAGCGGGATGTGATTTTTTACAAAGCTACTTTTGAGAAAGCGGATGGTTGTTTGGGTGGGATTGTGGGAATTATTTTGGATATTACCCAACGCAAACATACTGAAGAATCCTTACGAGTATTTTATCATGCAGTTTCCCACGACCTGCGTAACCCGGTGATTGGCACTTTGATGGTGTTACAGAATTTGTTGAATCGGGAGATGGGAGTCACTGAGGAAACAATTGCTGTACCGAGAAAATTTTTACAGAAGATGATGGAGAGTAGCGATCGCCAACTACATTTGATTAATTCCCTGATGGAAGCCCACCAGAGTGAGGTTCAGGGTATTTTCTTACAAAGGGATAATCTCGCCATTTCCCGGATAGCAGAAGCCGCGATCGCTGATTTACAACCCCTACTGCAAGAGAATCAAGTCATAGTCAAAAATCTCATATCAGCTGATTTGCCCCTAATTTTCGCCGATGGCAACCAACTGTGGCGAGTTTTTTCTAACCTGATTGTCAATGCAATTAAACATAATCCCCCAGGTTTGCAAATTATCCTGAATGCTACAGTTGAAGGTGATAAAATCCATTGTTCAGTGGCGGATAATGGTGTGGGTTTAACTCCCCAACAACAAGAAAATTTATTTCAACTGTATTTTCAAGCTCATCAGGTGCGCAATTCCCTAAGTTTAGGATTAGGTTTATATTTATGTAAGCAAATAATCCTTGCCCATGGTGGAGAAATTGGTGTCACAAGTTTACCTAATTCGGGGGCGAATTTCTGGTTTACTTTGATTGTGATGAGAGTTTAACAGTTCCAGCGGAGGATTGATCAATTTGCGTATACTTGTATGATGATTGACAGAGCTTAAATGCTTGGGGATTCTTTTAGAAGCAAACACAAGATTAGGGAAAAGTTATTAATTTCGTTATTATACTAATTAGTTATAAAACTATTTTTGCCTATTCTGCCCAAATACTTATCTTTAATTATGCCCAAAACCAAGTCATCCCAGGTAGATCCAGCAGTAATAATTGCCGTTGCTGACTATTTCAAGGTTTTGTCGGAGGCAAGTCGGTTACAGATTTTAACCTGTCTGAAATCTGGTGCAATGAATGTGATGGAACTTGCGGAGGCAACTGGTTTAGGGCAAGCAAATCTCTCAAAGCATTTAAAAGTATTAACTCAGGCAGGGGTATTATCTCGTCAACCCAAGGGTACTAGTGCTTATTATGAGATTGCCGAGCCGATGATTTTTGAACTTTGTGAATTAGCTTGCGATCGCATCAGTGAAAGAGTCTTACAACAGGCTGAAAAACTCAAAGCTCTACGTAGTCAAACAGGCGTATTTTGAAGTTATTTTGAATCTATGCAGTTATAGCGTTCAAAAACATCTGCCCTAGGGTAGGTATTCTCTAGAGTTCGATAGGGAAAATCTATAAATATCACTTGTTTCCAGGGTAGGCTGGCATATTCAAATCAGGGAGCGAGACGCTCCCACTACACATTTTTACCCATTACAACTCATAACTCATCACTCATTACTCACCACTCACCACTCATTACTCATTACTCATTACTCACCACTCATTACTCATTACTCACCACTCATTACTCATAACTCACCACTCATAACTCACCACTCATAACTCACCACTCATTACTCATAACTCACCACTCATAACTCACCACTCATAACTCACCACTCATTACTCATAACTCACCACTCATAACTCACCACTCATAACTCACCACTCATAACTCACCACTCATAACTCACCACTCATTACTCACCACTCATAACTCATCACTCATTATTCATCACTCATTATTCATCACTCATTACTCATCACTCATTACTCATTACTCATTACTCATTACTCACCACTCATTACTCATTAAAATTACACTGAAATGTTAAAATTACTCAGCAGTTATGTAGTTAATGAATGAAAAAATCTATTGCTGTCCCTTCCCTTCCTCCCCTAAAAATTGGTAAACACCAGGTTTCCCATCCCATCATCCAGGGGGCAATGGCGGTGCGTGTCTCAGGTGCTAAACTAGCCGGAGCCGTTGCCAATGCTGGTGGAGTTGGTGTCATTGCCTCCCTAGGTTTAGGTTTAGACTCTCCCCACTTTAATAAACGTCAACGCAAGAGTTTTTTTACTGCCAATCGTCTAGCTTTAATTGATGAATTAGCCCAAGCACGCAGCATTAGTAACCATGGGGTAATCGGGGTAAATATTTTGGTGGCAACTAAAGATTATCCCCAACTAGCGCAGACAGCAGCAGCACATGGGGCTAACCTGATTATTACAGGGGCAGGATTACCTTTAAGTTTACCGGAATATACCGCAGACTATCCCGATGTGGCATTAGTACCGACTGTCTCAAATGTGGAATCTGCGGAATTAATCTGTCAAACTTGGCAAGATAAATATAATCGTTTCCCCGATGCTTTGATTATTGAAAATTGTCAGTTAGTGGGGGGACATTTTACCCAGTGTGAACAGTTGGGTATGGAGGGTTTTGCTATTGAATCTGTAATTTCTCAATTACGAGTATCCTTAGCTGCAAAGTTTGCTATCCATATTCCTTTAATTGTTACTGGGGGAGTGGGCGATCGCCATGATGTCAATCAGATGTTAGCCATTGGTGCAGACGGTGTACAAATCGGTAGTCGTTTTATTACCACAGTCGAATGTGATGCGGAGGAATCTTACAAACAAGCTCATTTACAAGCAAGTGCAGCAGATATCGTCACCGTACCGAGTCCCCTAGGAAAACCCAGTCGCGCTTTACGTAATCAATTTACAGAAAAAGCCATCCTCGGTTCACCCATCCTCGAACGACGTTGCATTGCCAACTGTTTAGAACATTGTCTGTGTCGAGACGCAGGTAAAACCTATTGTTTATTACAAGCTCTAGCCCAAGCTGCTCGTGGAGATATAGAACAGGGTTTGATGTTCTCAGGAGCCAATATTCAGTACACTGAGCAAATTATTACCGTTGCAGAACTAATGAGAGAGTTGACTGCAAGTGAGTTCATTAATAATTGAATTGCCATAATCATGAATATCGATACTATTCTCGAACTTTATGCTACCGGAGAACGTAACTTTCAAGCAGCGAAGCTACCAGAAATTGAACTGACAAACACCAACCTTGAAGGTATCAATTTTAGCTACGCTGACCTACGACAAACAAGATTAGGTAAAACCAACTTCAGCCAAGGTTGTCTAAGAGAGGCAAATTTGAGTGAAGCCATCCTTTGGGGCACAGATTTAAGTGACAGTGACTTATACCGCGCAATTCTCCGTGAAGCTGACTTAACAGGAGCAAAACTAGTAGGCACTTTTTTAGATGAAGCCAATTTAATCAAAGCCAGTTTATGTGGTGCTAATTTACACAGTGCTAAACTATCCCGTGCCTTACTATTTCAAGCGGATTTGCGTCCTAGTTCTGACCAACGTACAGATTTAGGCTATGCAGTTTTACATGGCGCAGAGATGAGCTACGCAGACTTGAGAGGTGCTTCTTTGCATCATGCTAACCTGCAACAGAGTAAGTTATGTCGAGCTAATCTCAGTCGAGGGGGACAGTGGGGAGATGTTTCCACAGACTTGAGTAATGCTAATTTGCAAGGAGCAGATTTAAGCTATGGAAATTTTAGTTGGGCAATTCTGCGCAATGCGAATCTTTTAGGAGCTGACTTAACAGGAGCTATCTTCACCGATGCAGATATGCAAGGAGCCATTATGCCCGATGGAACTGTGTATGAATCATAGATTAACGGCATAAGTTAGGAAAGGGGTGAGAAACTGTTTCATATTTTCTACCCAAATTTTTATCAATCTTGATTTGGGCGATCGCCCTTGGCTTTAACCCACCATACCTGTAAAATAGCAAAGGCGATGATAATCATAGCTGCATGAACAACATATCTGACGCTCGTCAATATTCCCCCGCTACACAACGCAACCGCGAGCCAATTTTAGAAGTATTGTCACAGATTCTCCCACCCACCGGGACGGTTTTGGAAATTTCTAGTGGTACGGGGGAACACGCTGTATATTTTGCACCCCAATTAAAACCTCGGAAATGGATTCCCTCCGACCCCAACCCCACTGCTAGAGCTAGTATCAGCGCTTGGCAGGAACAGATGCCCGCAGATAATTTATACACACCAGTAGAAATTGATGCTCAAGATTCACTGTGGGTTGTGGAAGCAGGTGGAGGATGGGAATACCATCAGGATTTAGAAAATTCACCAATTACCGCGATCGTGAATATCAATATGATTCATATTTCCCCCTGGGAATCGTGTTTGGGATTGATGAAGGGAGCCAGTCGCATATTACCCAAGGGTGGTATTTTGTATATGTATGGACCCTATAAACGTAATGGTCAACACACTGCACCCAGTAATGAATCCTTTGATAATTCCTTGCGATCGCAAAACCCTAGTTGGGGTGTACGCAACTTAAATGATGTGGTGGAAGTTGCCCAGAATTGTAATTTAGAGCTTGTGCAAATCAACGAAATGCCAGCCAATAATTTATCAGTGGTTTATCGTCGGATTTGATATTAATTGAATAAGTAATGAGTGATGAGTAGTGAGTAATGAGTAATGAGTAATGAGTAATGAATTAAGCCTTAAAACCCTTAATATTTTGTAGGTAGTTCAGAAATAATGATTTTGACTCAACCTTGAAACCCTTCTGGGATAAGAGGCGTTTCTAATTCACATCAGGCGTAATTGTGTAAAAATAAACTTGAGAATTACCTTGGTTGAGCATAATGGCTTGGATTGCAGGGCAAAAAATCCATCATGACAAGTATGAAATCAAACAAGAGCTAGGACGGGGAAGGGTAGCAATTACTTACCTTGCAGAGGATACCAGGGGTAAGAAAGTTGTAATTAAAACCTTAAACCCGGATATTCTGAATCAACTTAGTCAAAGCGATCGCGATTATTTAGAATCCGGTTTTGCCGATGAGTCACGTAAATTGGCATTATGCAGACATCCCCATATTGTCAGCGTGATTGAAAATTTCAAACATCAGCAATTGGATTGTATGGTGATGGAACATATTGATGGGGATAATCTCGCGAATATTCTCGCATCCCGTCGCCAAATTCCTGAAAAGGAAGCTCTAGATTACATCCAGCAAATTGGACAAGCTTTAATTGCAGTCCATAAACAGGGATTTTTGCACCGTGATATTAAACCCGACAATATTATGTTGCGAAAGGGTTCTTACAAAGTAGTGTTAATTGACTTTGATTTAGCGCGGGGTTTTGATAGTCCCCTCACCAGTCGCGGAAATCGGGTAGATGGATTTACAGCTATTGAACTATATTTTAATTCTGCCAGAAGTCAGCAACAGCGAGGAGCTTGGACAGATATCTATTCCCTAGCAGCCACATTATATATCTTGTTAACAGGAGAAAAACCCGTTAGTAGTTGCGATCGCCAAGACAATAATATCGGTTTAAAGCCACCCAAAGAACATAACCCAGATATTAGCGATCGCGTTAACAATGCAATTCTCCACGGGATGCAATTACAGGGAGAAAATCGTCCGCAAACTGTACAAGAATGGTTGGATGAACTGGGATTAAAACCGAAATTTTCCATTTCTCAAATCCCCAAAATCCCCCTTTGGGCAATAATTACCGGAATTATCACTCTTTTAAGCTTGATATCTATATTTAAAGACGGTAGGGACTTATGGCAAGATTTATTTCCCCAACCATCCCCCACACCCACAGAACCTGCAAACAAAGATACTCCCAAATAAAACACTTCCATTTCTATAATATTCTCTTCCCCAGCTAACAAGAAAACATTCCCCCTTGTCTCCCCTCTCTTCCTTGTCTCCCTTGTCCTTTCCCAATCTATCAGTTCAAAACTGACAGACTACTACGTGGATATACCCGCCACTTTGAGGAAAATCATGTAAAAATCAAGAATATATGAAAAACTAACTAAAATAACTCAGTATATGTTCTGGAATGAAGGACAAACAATCCATAACGGTAAATACAGAATCGAAAGATACCTCGGTGGTGGAGGTTTTGCCCTTACCTACCTTGCAACCCATACTCAACTCAACCGTCCCGTTGTCATCAAAACACCAAATATCAATGTTCAAAATGACCCAGAGTATCCTAAGTACGTAGAACGCTTCCAAAAAGAAGGGCAGATGCTAGCCCAAGTATGTAAGGACTCTCACCCTCATATTGTCCAGGCGATCGATTTATTTGAGGACGACAACCGCCATTGTTTGGTGATGCAATATATACCGGGGATGAGTTTGTGGGATTTGGTACGGCAACAGGGTAAATTACCAGAAACCACAGCAGTTAAATATATCCAACAAATTGGTTTGGCTTTGGTGGAAGTTCATCGTAGAAACTATTTACACCTCGATGTGACTCCCATGAATATTATGATTAATTCCGAGTCGGGAACGGGTAAAGCGGTTTTAATCGACTTTGGGATTGCTGCGGATATGTCACCACCCAGCACCCTATCAAGAAGTTTTGGAAATAGAGCTTTTGCTCCCTATGAATTGCTTCGCAGAGGTGTGCGTCATCCCACAGTGGATATTTATTGTTTGGCTGCGTCGTTATATTATGCTGTCACGGGAGAAATGCCGACTAATTCATTGGCTCGCAAATGGGAAGATGAGGAGTTAATTTCCCCACAGCAATATGTTTCTAGTTTGAGTCAATCCTGTTGTGATGCAATTTTGCAAGGGATGGCATTGGAAGCAAGCAAGCGTAGTCAAACAATGGAGGACTGGTTATGCATATTATCACCAATAGTTAAACCTATTGACATGCATACAAAATCAGATTTAGAGACTGCTTATAAAGTTCTTACTAAAGAAGATGTCCTATCCCAGAATCTATCATGGGAAATAATTCAGGTTTCAACACAAAAACCTACGCAAAAAACAGCAAAACGAAATAGCAATTTTCTAGTTGATGTTAACTTCTCAATTTCTACTTTCTTATTTTTTTACATAACGAAAAGTATTATTTGGTTACGTAATCCACCAACTCGGTCAAGTAAAATTCTAATAGTAGAAGGAACAATACAAAAATCAGAAAATAAGAGTTCAGAGGTTGAATTAAAATCTGATGTCGGGGTTGATTATTCAAATTTAGAAAAGCTACTCAAAGCGCAAAACTGGAAAGAAGCAGATCAAGAAACAGCTAGATTAATGCTGAAAGTAGCCAACCGAGAAGAAGAAGGCTACCTCGATATTGAGCAAATTAATAACTTTCCTTGCGCTGACCTTCGCACGATCGATCAACTGTGGTTAAAATGCAGCGATGGACGCTTTGGATTCTCCGTGCAAAAACGCATTTATCAAAGCTTGGGTGGAACAGAAGAATACGACGAGAAAATTTGGGAAGCTTTTGGTGATCGCGTTGGTTGGAGAAAGAAGGGAAGTTGGATGTACTACAAGGATAGTACTTTTAGTCTAGAGGCTCCAGAAGCCCATCTACCTATGGTTCGAGCGAGGTGGTGGGGTGTGGGTTCTCTTCTCTCGCGTCCAGACTTGTAAAATGTAGCATATAAGGCTTACAGAATTTGCTCAAGTTGTAGGTTGGGTGGAGGCTTTGCGTAACCCAACATTTATACTTTTAAATTATCCGAAATATCTAAACGTTGGGTTACGACGCAAAAAGATTATTCGTTAAAATTTTATACATTTCGTGCGTCTCCACCCAACCATTGCTGGGTTTTTTAGCTTGTAGAATAAGAATAAATATACAAGACTAGTATTTATGGAAAATTCTCCGATATCAGAGCAACCTCTAAATAATTTGACACCAGCAGACCTCGAAATATTAATTACTCAAATTGTCAAGAAAGTTATCAAACAAGAAACACAGAAGCAACAAATAAACATCACTATTTCGCCAGACAGCTACACTTTGCCGACTCCATCCCAGGATTTATTAAATACATTTGGTAGTTGGGAGGATAACCGCAATGCAGAAGAAATTATTGATGATATTTATGCAAGTCGTACAGTAGGTGAGTAAGAATAATTCGGGAAATAAAAAGTGCGATCGGTTATATTAAATGTAATTTGCTTCCCGGAGGCTGTTTGCATGGACATGACAACTACCTTAAACGAAATTATTGCTTTAAAGGTTGAAGATAGAATTCTTTTGGTACAAGCAATTTGGGATAGTATCGCAGCAGAACAAGCATATCCCGAACTTACGGACGCACAAAAACAAGAACTAGATCGCAGAATCGAAGACACTGAATCTAATCCAGAAAACACATTTGCAAGAGAAACCCCTACACTGTCCATTGACGATTGAGAATGATATTTTCTCTGTATTTACTACAATTTACTGGCGGCAAAAACTTGATTTTCAGTTAGCTTTATTTCTGTAAAGATTTGGGAAACAAGTAAATCATCATTGCGAAATAATTGCTTGTGATATTCATCTTCAACTAAAGTACAAATTGTAATTGTCGGTTGTTTTGGTTTGCCAATGTACTCCCTACCACCAACACCAAGATAATCTATAATCCAATATTCTGGCACGCCTAGCGCCACATAATCCTCTGATTTACGAGCATAATCATTCTGCCAGTTAGTGCTAACAACTTCGGCAACAAGTTTGATTGAACCTCCAAGAGTAATCACAGGTTCCCGTTGCCATAATGGTTCGTTGGCAAGCTGAGTTTTATCTAATACAATTACGTCTGGACGAAAAGCGGTTGCTGTCCCTAAAAGTTTGATGAGACATCGATGGGGAATCAAGTAATGTGGATATTTTTGGTCGATCTCCACATTAAATTTTCGTCCTACAAACCCTGCTACCTGTTCATGTGGACCAGTTGGTTCCATTTCGATTAATTCCCCATCAATTAGTTCGTAGCGATCGCTATCACCATACTGCGAAATGAACTCATCAACAGTTATAGACTTAGGTGGTGCTTGAACCATTGTCACGATTCCTCCTGAATTGTCACTTTCGGTGATGTACAGACATTCCGATTTTATAATCTTTAGACTTTTGATTTACCTAAAAATACCTAAAATCACCAAATTTTACTCAAATCTAAAATAAATCCAGATAATACAGTTTCTCCAGTCAAACTACTGGGATTTTCCAAACATTCAACTTCCATCCCTGGACGGTAAATATAAACTTTGTGGTTTTTTCTATCAATTAACCAACCAAGTTGCACACCCTCTTCCTGCATATATTCTGCCATTTTCTCCTGCAATAACTGTAGGCGATCGCTAGTATTTTACATCAAAATCATCGGGTATCTAAAATCTTGTGCAAAATTCCAAGCGGATTCCGATATAATCTGAAAGCTCGAAATTCCGCAGTAAAATCAGAATAATGGCACCAAATTTGCATAATTCACAGTTTTCTCCATCGCAATCGAATTTGTATCGTCACGCAACGCCAAATTCTGAATTTTATTCCCACTTTTCCCAAGCTGAGATTTTAGAGATTATCTATGCGTTAGAAACTAGGAGAGAAATACCTTTGAAATTCTCCTATAAAGGTAAAGGTGCAAAAATTTGGGATAATTTTTATCAAAAGTATATTGTTCCTACCTGGTATCGTAGCTCAAATGTGGAACGAGATTTATTAAAGGATAATTTTTCATATTTAAATGGGGATTTTCAAGGTTATGAAACAGTCAATATTATTGATGTAGGAGCGGGAAATTCCTATCCAGTTAAAGATTATATTCGGAGATTACAGAAACTAGGCAAAATTAATAATTATGTGGCTTTGGATATTAGTAGTGAGCTACTAGAATTATCAAGATTAAATTTTACAAAGTGGTTCCCTAAAATAAATATTATTACCCAAAATCTCGATATTGAAAATACACAAATTCATGAGAATTTACGCCAAAAAGATAATAAAGCTGGGAATATTTTTCTCCATTTAGGTGTCACCATGGGAAACCATCAAAATCGTCATCAAGTTTTGCTCAATTTTCGAGACAGCATGACAGAAAATGATTTTCTAGTATTTACTAATGAAAATGGTTCTAGCTCGAAATGGAATGGCAAAGTTCGAGGGGGTTGTGATTATCACGCGGGAAATATATATAAGTGGATGCAGGGTAGTTTAGGAGTTAAACCAGAAGATTGTGAACTCATTAGAAAATATGATTCTGTGACTGATAGTGTTGTCGCTAATTTGAAAGTTCGTGAGAATTATAATCTGAATTTTCAATTTATGGAAGTCAGTAAAAATGTTGAAATATCCGCAGGAGAAGAGATTACTATTTGGAGACACCATAAATTTGAAATTGCCGATATCGTCGCAGAAATCGAAGCCTTGGGATTTCAACTTGTGCATTGTAGTACCAATAAATATGCATCTCACATGATGATAATTTGTCGATTAGGAACTACATAGATTTGCCGAGGATGGATGTGGATATTATAGAATAAATAAATGATGATATTGACGTAAATCTTTTGGAAATATATCTATGTCTATTATCGAAATCATTTCTAACTATAATGCAGGGATGAGAGCCTATAGTCAATGCCATCCACCAACTGTTAATTCCCAATGGCAAGCATTTAAAAATGAATTTGCAGAGTTTATCGAGCAACCAAGTATTGATGAAGCTTGGGATATTCTCCATTCCTGGGGCAGATTATTTTACCACCTCACAAAAATTCCCTGCCATTTACTGGCATTCCCAACAGTATATAAACATAGTCAAAGATTTGTAGAATCTGGTTGTATCCGCAGTCAGCGTAATTGTACAGGTCGTTGTCGAGTACAATTATGATTGGCAATGCTCTGGTAAGAGTCGTCTTCAGCGATCGCCCCGAAATTAGAATCAGATTTTTACTAAAATTTTCTAATTACAAATGATGATAAAAGTTGCGACAATCAATATCCTATTCAAGATGGAACTCTGGGATAAACGCCAGGATTTACTAGTATCTGGACTACAAGCAACCAACGCTGATATTATTGCCTTACAGGAAGTAAATATCTTAGGAAACACTGGCGATCGCCTTGCTGAAAAACTCGGAATGCCCTATGTCTATCAAGTAAATTGTTACGAGTCACCCTACACAGGTGGTCCTGCCTATGGTATCGCAATTCTCAGCCGCTATCCCTTTATTAAACAAGCTTCTTTAGATTTAAAAACCCAAGGACGGGTAGCTCAATTAGTTCAAGTCGAAATTAACAATCAACCTGTTATTATTTGTAATGGTCACTATTATTGGCAACCCGGTTCCTGTCAAGCAAGAATGGAACAATTTCAATTATTAGTCAATTGGCTAAGTGAATTATCACCCGAATTACCCATCATTATGGTTGGTGATTTTAACGCCACTCCTGACACTCCAGAAATTACCTTTTTACGTCATCATTTTACCTCTGCTTATGCCCAATTTCACGGTGCAGAACCCGAATACACCTGCCCGACTCCCCTAGCTAGAGCTAATAGAAAACTCTGGCGTAAGATGGCATTAGGAATGATAAATGCGGTGGTACATCGCAGCATTAAATCTTGGCGCGGAACCCTTGATTATGTATTTTTCAACCAACATTTACAAGTCAATCATTGCGAATTAATTCTGACAGAACCTGCTCCAGAAAATCCCCTACTTTATCCTTCTGATCATTTTGGAATTGCAGCCGATTTTGATTTTGTGTGAGTGATACATTAACTAGGCGATCGCGACAGAGCTACGGTATCTGAAAAAAATTCCATGATGATGACGATGTATCTCGCTGAACTGACTCAACAGATGTATATTCTTTTAATTACTGTATTCACTAGTCTAAAAATTGGTAAATTTTCTTAAGTTTTTTTCTATCTTTGCTTTGACATCCTGTCATGTACGGAAGATGATTTTGTAGAGGTGGCTGTCAAGGAAACTAAATTATTTAATCAGAAGTAATATCTCTGAATTCTGGCAAGATTCGGGGAAATGAACACCACGAATTCTCGCAAAAACAATAATTTTTATGAAATTTTTCTGACAATTGCACTCGCAATTTGACTAAATGTGCTAGACGTATCAGTTTTCTCTGTTCGTAAAGATATAATTCCTCAACAAATTTCGGAAATCATCCATAGGTTTTATGTATATATCTCATAGTCCCCAATCTAGTGACCTATCCGATTATTTTCCAGGGGTAATGGAGGGAATACATCTTCTACTGCTTTAAGATATCGGAGTTATCAACATCCACGTCTCATCAAAATTAATGGTAGACAATGGGTCAAACTGATATTTTCTACATATTATTTTGACATTCCGAACCGTCACACATCCAACTCTATATTTAATTTATAGATAGTTCCTGGGGAAAATATACGACGTAAATTCCGGCATTTCAGGAGGATATTTATCCTATGTTTAATCAATTAAGTCAGCGTGTGTCCCGTCTCGTTAGTGAAATTTTCTACAAAATAGATTTAATTAAGTATCGTCATCAATTACCTACCCTATCTCCCGCAGATAAATTAATAGTTCAGGAATTACAAACCCAAGGAACGGTTGTCACCTCTGTGGATGATTTGGAAATTCCCAGAACTTCTCAAATGTTGGAAATTGCCAAAAAACAACTTTCCCGCGAATATGGCGATCGCAACGCAAAGGGAAATATTGCTACCCTAGAAGCTCCAGCCTATCCTGAAATTTATACCCTCACAGATATTCCAGAGGTGTATGCATGGGGTAGTAATCCCAGACTCCTGGGTATTATCGAAAACTATATCGGTCTTCCCGTCACCTTCCAAGGAGTGCATTTACGTCAAGATTTTGCCAACCAAGAAGCTGTCACCACGGAGCAATGGCACTTAGATGCAGAAGATAGACGAATGCTGAAAGTCATTATTTATCTCAGCGATGCCACTGAAGACCATGGACCCTTTGAGTATATTCCCAAACATTCTCTTTCCTGGCTGCAAGCTCTGAAAATTCGTTTCCAGATTGCCTCACAAATGAACCGGGGTAAACTGGGTTTGAATGACGCAGATATGGCAGCAATTGTCCCTAAATCCCAATGGAAATCTTGCCCCGCTCCCGCAGGTGGAATCGTATTGACAGATCCCAAAGCCATTTTTCACCACGGTAAACCCCGGAAAATGTCTCGCTCTGCCCTATTTTTCGTCTACACTTCCCAAAATCCCCTCAGACCTGAGTGTTGCACACAATACAGTGATGAGACCTTTACTAGGGTATTTGCTTGAGGAAATCAGTTATGGGGTGATTGGGAAGCTTGAGACGCGATCGCGTCGGGATTAACTCCCAGTTCCCCTGCTAAGAATTGAGCGCGTTTTGTTACTTTTGGAATTTGCCCCTGGGAAGTCAATTCAAAATTATCAATTCAAAATTAACCTTTTGACTTCCCTTAGGAATTGAAATCAAGACGTACTGTTTCTCGCGCTGTGCGTCTAACACATTTTTTAAAGTGGGCTTTTGTATCCGGCAAATATTTTTTGACAATTATCTCGATGAGATTGGGAATTTTGAATCCTTTCGCTAGGTAGTATTTACCTATTAGGTCAGGCTCATATAAATTACATCCTAGGCATCAGATATTAAGATTTTTTTGTTTAATTATTGACATCGTAAGCAGGGAAATAGGTAATTGCCGTATTAGTTTTACCTGAAATTATAGTGACAAGTAAATATAATTTTTATCTCAGTATCATAGTCATCAATATTTAACTAATGAAAAATTGTTAAAAGTCTTATAAATATACTATTTTTTATCAAGATTTCGTGGGAGAATCATCTGGTTAGTAATTGATAAAAGTAGATGAATTAATTGCCGTCGAGGGTATAGAGACGACAGTAAAAGACAGATGACGAGTGATAAAAATTGCACCTGTCTTGATTTTCATCACGAAAATTACCACGCTTCAGACTTGTTTGAAGTCATGCTTTGGTATTTATCCATGACGAATCAGGAGCTATTACTATGCGAATCATGATGATTCAACCTAATTACCATTCGGGTGGTGCGGAAATTGCCGGGAATTGGCCCCCCAGTTGGGTTCCCTACGTGGGTGGAGCTTTGAAACAAGCGGGTTTTGCAAATATCCGCTTTGTGGATGCGATGACTGATTATATTCCCGATGATGTGTTAGCGCAGATAATTGCCGAGTATCAACCTGATGTGGTGTTAGCAACGGCAATTACCCCGATGATTTACCAGTCACAAACAACTTTGAAAATTGTCAAAGAAGTCTGTCCCCAAGCAAAGACAATTATGGGTGGGGTGCATCCGACTTATATGTACAATGAGGTGTTGAATGAAGCGCCTTGGGTAGATTATATTATTCGCGGGGAAGGGGAAGAAATTACGGTAAATTTATTAAGGGCGATCGCCAATGGAACAGACACCCAAGAGCGCAGAAATATTCTCGGTATCGCCTTCCTTGAAGATGGTAAAGTAGTAGCCACAGCTGCCCATCCTCCCATTGCTGACCTAGATACTCTCACTCCCGATTGGAGTCTGTTGGACTGGAGTAAATATATTTATACTCCTCTAAATGTCCGGGTTGCTGTTCCTAATTATGCCAGAGGATGTCCCTTTACCTGTCGTTTTTGCTCTCAGTGGAAATTCTGGCGGAAATATCGTTCCGGTACACCCAAGCAATTCGTTGATCAGATAGAAATTTTAGTCAAAGAACACAAAGTTGGTTTTTTCATTCTTGCTGATGAAGAACCCACCATTAACAAACCAAAATTTATCGCCCTATGTAATGAGTTAATTGAACGTAATTTAGGTGTTTATTGGGGAATTAATACCAGAGTTACAGATATTTTGCGAGATGAGCAAGAATTACCCCTCTACCGCAAAGCCGGATTAGTTCATGTATCCTTGGGTACAGAAGCCGCAGCACAATTAAAATTGAATTTATTCCGTAAAGAAACCACCATCGAGCAAAATAAACGGGCAATCCAGTTATTAAAACAAAATGGTATGGTTGCAGAAGCCCAATTTATTATGGGTTTGGAAAACGAAACTCCAGAAACCATTGAGCAAACCTATCATATGGCTCTCGATTGGCAACCAGATATGGTTAACTGGAATATGTTCACCCCTTGGCCCTTTTCGGAATTATTCCAAGATTTAGGCGATCGCGTCGAAGTTCGAGATTATTCCCAATATAATTTTGTCACCCCGATCATGAAGCCAGAAGCAATGGAACGGGAGGATGTCCTCAAAGGTGTATTACGCAACTATGCACGCTTCTATCTCCGTAAATCCTTGGAATATTGGTTCGTCAAAGATCCATTTAAACGCAAGTATCTCCTAGGGTGTTTAAAAGCCTTTGCCCAAACAACTATCAACAAGCGTTTCTACAATCTCAAACGGGTTAAGTATAACGGGCTAAAAACTAAGGTAGAACTAGGTTTTGATGAGTCGAAGATTCTTACCCGCGAACAAATTGCCCAACTCAAACAAGCACATCCAGAACTCACCGCAGATGTGGATTTTTCTGGTAATATTTCTGCCTGCGGTGCGCCCAATGACTTGCCAGAATACCATGGGGGAGAGCCAGATGTACCAAGTATGAAAATATAACTCTGTTAACTAATCTCAACCTCCTGAAATCTGATACCAAGTTGCGATCAAAAATAGTACCCTGTCATTGCGACTGTAGCGTTCGCGCAGCGTGCCGCTTTGCGACTCAGCGTAAGGAACCAATCTCACCAAAACTACTACGACAGAAGGCAACTTGGTATGATGCTGACAATTGGGCTGATTTGAGCTTATGAAGTGGATTCCCCGACTTTTGGGAAAAGTTAGGGAACTCCTTTTTAGAGACTTCCAGAAAATAAATTATCCAATTTATTCTGATTCTCGCCTGATGTGAATGAGAAATATCTCTTATCCCGTAAGGGTTTCAAGGCTTATACCGATTCAAAAAATGTTTACGACAGATACCCCACCCGCCCTATCGGGCACCCTCCCCGATTTCGGGGAGGGTACTCTGCGAGAAGCCGCTCCGCGCCTATGGGGAGGGGTTTTGTCCATGTGTCCTATTGTTTTTTCAAATTGGTATTATTACTCATTACTCACTACTCACGATTTGGTTTTTCTGATTCCCCCTGCGGACGCAGCGATTGGTTGTTTTTTATTTGCAAGTCCTTTATCTATTCCCCATGGAAGAATTCATCACTTGAGTTGGGGGAATTTGTTCCATCGGGATAAGAGTTTCCATGACTGTTTTGACGATGGGAGCAGCAACAGTACTCCCGAAGGCATTTTCACCCTTGGGTTCATCAACTAAGGCAAGAACTACGTAGCGCGGAGATTCTACAGGTAAAATTCCCACAAAGCTGGTGATTTTAGCATCGGCTAAGTAACCGCCGCTCTTGCTGGCTTTCTGAGCGGTTCCGGTTTTCCCCGCAATGCGGTATCCTTGAATTCTCGATGCCTTGCCTGTACCCTCTGATACCACTGTTTCCATCATTTCCACAACTTTTTGGGTGGTAGCAGGGGAAAAAATCGGTCGTGGTGGGCGACGGGTGGGAACGTAGTGGGTTTGTCCTTTGCTGTCTACAAGTCCTTTGATGACGTGGGGTGTAACTAATTTACCACCGTTAGCTAAAGCTCCTGTCATCTGGACTAATTGTAAGGGGGTGAGGGAAAAACCTTGACCGAAGGAAGTAGTCGCAGCTTCTACGGGGGTGGCAAGGAATTGTTCTTGACTTTTGAGTTGACTATTGACAATAAAGGGTAAATCTGATTCTACGGCTTGCCCTAAACCAAGACGTTCTAACCAACCGTAGTAGGTAGCTGGTTGTAATTTTTGGATGATTTGCACCATCCCAATATTGCTGGAATGTTGGAGGATTTGAGCGATATTTATCCGTCCAAAACGTTTATTTTCAGCATTTTTGATAGTGCGATCGCTCACTTGGATAAAACCAGGGTCGTTGAAGGTGTCGTTAGGAGAAATGATATTATTTTCCAGGGCGATCGCCACATTTAGGGGTTTAAATGTGGAACCTGGCTCATATAAATCTGCCACCGTCCAATTTCTAAACAGAGATATATCTGCCTGGGAATATTCATTCGGATTATAGGTGGGTTGTGTCACCATGGCTAAAAGGGAACCATCCCAAGCATCCATGACAATTACAGCTCCCCGTTTAGCACGGAATTTACGAATCTGCTGTTTCAGGGCAGCTTGGGCAGCTCTTTGTAAGCGACTATCAATTGTTAACTCTAGTTGCAAATCCTCCGCATGGGAAAACCCCTCCGGTGCATAGTCGGGCATTAACATACCATTCCCCGCACGACTCATCCGCACCGCTTGCACAGAACGTTCAAGCAATTTTTCCTGACTGTATTCTATCCCCGCCTGTCCCCGGCGATCGAGGTTGACATAACCAACAATATCTGCAACCAATTCATTCTGCGGATAGAAACGAGAATATTTGGGTATTAACTCTAAACCATTTAAATGCAAACCTGCCACGCGATCGGAAACTTCTTCCGCCAATTTGCTAGCAAGGAGAATACCACTATTTTTTTTACTAAATTTGCTTTCTAGTTCACCAACATCTTGATTAATAATAGTTGCTAATTTTGCCGCTACTTCCTGCTTGGATTTTTCAAATAATTTCGGATGGGCGTATAAAGTATACACGGGACGGTCAATAGCCAACACATCCCGATTGCGATCAATCACCTGACGACGGGGCATAAATGGTCGCAAATTCACCATTTGTTGACTACGCGCCTTGTCTTTGAGCTTAGTTCCTTGGAGTATTTGCAGATTGTATAAATTTAACGCCAAACCTGCCCCCGCAACCATCAATATAGCCCAAACCACCAACAGGCGATTTCTCGTATTCCCCATTTGCTCTCCAGGGTTAGAAGAAATTTCCTGAGATTTCCGCTTATCTGTTGGTGACTGCTGTCTGCGAGATGTTCTTTTCAAGGAATTTGAAAATCGAGTTTTTCCTGGTGGATTGGACATTATTTTTGAGAGTTAGGTAATGGGTGATGGTTGACAGTTAATAGAGTTATACAGTTAACACTCAACAAAAAATACTCTTCCCTTTCCCCCCTCCCCCCGTCAATAATTTATTGGCGGTTGTGGTTGCACCACTGGGTTAACTGTAGTATTGGTGGGTACAGGATTCGAGTTTGCTGGGGCAGGGCGTAGAAAAATTGTCCCCGATGGAGTAGGTGAAACTAAGCCGGTAGATGATTTTTGCGCTTCTTGCGCCATTTGGTTTTTTAACATTTCGTTATTAGTTGTTAACTGGCGCTGATAACGTTGTAGGTTTTGCAACTTGCGATATTCTTCACCCCAAATTTGTTGGGAGTATACTGTCCAACCATAGACAAATAGAGACGCAACTACTAATAGAAATGTCACAACCGAAGAGTAACGCTGAAGTCTCACTATCCGCAACAACCACATCGGTAGGGAGCTAGAAGATGGCATTATCGGAATTGCTGAGAGTCTTTGATTACCAGGTTCTAGTATACCCGTGCCTTGGGTGCTAGAAATAGATGGATTCTGATTTCGACGGGGTGCTGAGATTTTCATCCCTACCTTGGAGGATGATATGGAGATATCAGCTTTTGGCGATGCTCGTCTAACTGCATTCGCAGTAGGTACAGTTGTATTTCTCGCTTTCTGAGGATTATTGGGTTTTCCCTGTCTGGTTTGGGGAGTATTTTGAGGAATATTTGCCTGGGGTGGTTGATTGGATTGTAACCAACCTCGTCTTGTGGAAGTATAAGTTTTACGCGAATAACTCATAATTTTGTCAGGTGAATACTAAAAGTTATCAATATTTCATGTAGGATACTCGATTTTGACTTGATAGCAAGGGAAATGCCATCGTCTTAGACTAGGTGTAACAGTCAAAAGGTAAAGGTGCCAAGGAAAGCTAGGGATGAATCTATTCCCCATCAAGGAAAAAAACCGAATCTCAAACCAGAGGAGCAAATTTTTCTGCCATTCTCCTTATTACCCATAAAAAGAGGTTTAAAACCTCTCTGTTGAGGGGGAGATAGCTATCAACTGTCAACTGTCAATTGAATAAACCTTTGTCTACAGGTGTTCTCAGACTTATCGCATCTCAGTATGACAACCTCTACTGATAACTGCAATAGTATAAGTAATCAAAATGACTTGTTCCCCGGATTTAGAAATATCATAATTTTTGATATCGTCAGGGAAAATAACAAAAGAAAATTATTTTAGTGTTAACCCTTGATACTTCCCACAATCCAACTCGTTTGGGGAGCAGCCAAATTTTCCCCCACAGGTACAAATTACAAAGCTTTTCCCTTACCCGTTCCCCCCTCAATTCTCCCAAATATTAGTTTGAGAAGAAAAGCTGCTCCCTCTGGACAATACCAACATTTCTGAACTGAAATTCAGATTCCAAAAGAATTTTCTATCAAATTGTCGTCTAAAATAATTTAAAAAAAAGCAACAAATGAGGTATCGTATTCAACAGGCTATTTCGTTTATGCCGCAATTTGGTGAAAGAGGAGTTATGAAAGTTAGAATTTTTGGTTTTGCTCTAATGCTCAGTTTGGCATCCGCTCTGGGAGCTTGTGACAGCAGCACTACAACCACCCCTTCCGCTACTACCACCCCTGCTGCGGAACCAGCTGATACCGGTGCAGCTACACCACCTGCTGCTACCACCCCCGATGCTGCTGCTACCACCCCTGCTGCTACCACCGCTCCTACCCCTGCCGCAACAAAATCTCCCTAAGAGGCGATAGGCAAATATTCAACAGGTAGAAGTGACAAAGCAACAGGCAGAAAACTGTGATAGCTACGGTAAAAAATTTCTGCCTGTACCTAACCTAAATAATTGCAATTTCAGAAGCCCGGTTTGTTTGCAAAACTGGGCTTCTTAATTAGAGGTTTAGGGTAAAGGATATTTTTTCTGTTCTCCATTCCCCATTCCTCATTACTCATTCCCTATTCTTCATGAGAAAAAACAAAGTAGCATTATTTACTAGTATACTTATCAGTACCAGTATCATGGTGACAATCATGAATTATCAGGATGCAGCAGTTCTGGCTCTCTCGCCAACGGAAGAGACACCAGAGGAAATATTGCGTACAGAAATCATCTTAGAAGCGCGATCGCCTATCGATGGCAAGCCTCTCACCCCCGCTGAATATGCCGAACTCCAGGCAAAACTCCAACAGTCGCCCCCCATCAAACTCAACTCTTCCCTGCGGCAAACAGTCTTCCTCTTGCAATTACGTAAAACCCTCTTCCAATTTTTCCCCTTTTTAGACCTGCTATTTTAAAGAAAAATTCCCTTTCTTGGGTAACTCTCACAAGAAAACAAGACAAAATATGCAAATAAATGTAAAGAATATATATAGAAGTTAAGAAACAGCTTTACTTACCCACTTTATTTACGTAGGTAGCTCCATGTCTATGACCACGATCGCCCCTGAACAGGTAAACAGCATCGTCTGGAATCAGCATCATGATCCCTTTGAAATACTCGGTTCCCATCTAGTCGAAGAAAATGGTAAGAAAGTCTGGGCTGTGCGAGCCTACCTACCAAATGCTAGTTCTGTTTGGGTAGTTCTACCAGAAGAACGTAAGGAATATCCGATGGAGGCAGTCCATCATCCCCATTTCTTTGAATGCACCATTGAAACCTCGGAATTAACAAACTATCAACTTCGTATCCAAGAAGGAGAACACGAGCGCGTCGTTTACGATCCCTACGGTTTTCGTTCTCCCAAACTCACAGACTTTGATTTACACCTGTTTGTTGAAGGCAACCACCATCGTATCTACGAAAAACTCGGTGCCCACCTCACAGAAGTTGACGGCGTCAAAGGTGTCTATTTCGCCGTTTGGGCACCCAATGCTCGGAATATATCCATACTCGGTGATTTCAACAGCTGGGACGGACGTAAGCACCAAATGCGTAAAGGTTCTACGGGTGTCTGGGAACTATTCATTCCCGAACTCACCGTAGGCGAACATTATAAGTATGAAATCAAAAATCTTGAAGGTCACATCTACGAAAAATCTGACCCCTACGGTTTTCAGCAAGAACCCCGCCCCAAAACTGCATCCATCGTCACGAACTTAGATACCTATCAGTGGCATGATGCCGACTGGATGGAGCAACGACGACATACCGATCCCTTAACTCAACCCGTTTCTGTCTACGAGGTACATCTCGGTTCTTGGTTACACAATGCCAGTAGTGAACCCGCGAAGAAACCTGATGGTCAACTGGAATCCGTTGTGACTGTCTCAGAACTCAATCCCGGAGCACGTTTTCTCACCTATCGGGAACTTGCTGACAGACTCATACCCTACGTCAAAGACTTAGGTTATACCCACATTGAGTTACTTCCCATTGCCGAGCATCCCTTTGATGGTTCCTGGGGATACCAAGTCACAGGTTATTATGCTCCAACTTCCCGGTTTGGCACTCCGGAAGACTTTATGTATTTCATCGACCAATGTCACCTGAATGGGATTGGAGTTCTTGTAGATTGGGTTCCTGGTCATTTTCCTAAGGATGGACATGGTTTAGCTTTCTTTGATGGTACCCACCTCTACGAACACGCAGACCCCCGCAAAGGTGAGCATAAGGAATGGGGAACCTTAGTATTTAATTATTCTCGCAATGAAGTCCGTAATTTCCTCGTTGCCAATGCCCTATTCTGGTTCGATAAGTATCACATCGACGGAATCCGTGTGGATGCGGTTGCTTCCATGTTGTACTTAGATTACTGCCGAAAGGAAGGGGAATGGCTGACCAATCAATATGGTGGTAGGGAAAATTTGGAAGCTGCGGATTTTCTGCGCCAGGTGAATCACCTGATTTTCAGCTATTTTCCTGGTTCTCTCTCTATTGCTGAAGAATCTACCGCTTGGCCTATGGTATCTTGGCCTACCTACACCGGAGGCTTGGGTTTCAACCTCAAGTGGAATATGGGTTGGATGCATGATATGCTCGACTACTTCAGCATGGATCCTTGGTTCCGCCAATTCCACCAAAATAACGTCACCTTCAGTATTTGGTATAACCACAGCGAAAACTTTATGTTGGCGTTGTCCCATGATGAAGTAGTCCATGGGAAGAGCAATATCATTGGTAAAATGCCGGGAGACAGATGGCAAAAATTTGCTAATGTCCGGTGTTTGTTTGCCTATATGTTTGCTCACCCTGGTAAGAAAACCATGTTTATGAGCATGGAGTTTGGGCAATGGAGTGAGTGGAATGTTTGGAGTGATTTGGAGTGGAATTTATTACAGTATGAACCACACCAACAACTGAAGCAGTTTTTCAAAGATTTAAATCATTTGTATCGTTCGGAAGCTGCTTTATATACCCAAGACTTTGCACGGGAAGGATTTGAGTGGATAGATTGTAGCGATAATCGTCACAGTGTCGTGTCCTTTGTCCGACGGGATAAAGATACTGATGAGTTTGCCATTGTTGTGTGCAATTTTACACCTCAACCCCATGCCCATTATCGTATCGGTGTGCCTGAACCGGGCTTTTATACTGAGCTATTTAACAGCGATGCTCGACAGTATGGTGGTAGCAATATGGGTAATTTAGGCGGTAAATGGACTGACAATTGGTCTATGCACAACCGTGCTTATTCTCTGGATTTGTGTTTGCCACCTTTGGGTGTGTTGATTTTGAAGCTGGATAAGAATAAGACAGCAGAAGTTATAGAGGATTAGTTCCTAGTTTAAAGACATGGAGAGGAAGTTAATAGCTACTTCTCCCCGTCATCCTAGGTAAGGATTTTCTCCGTGATAGGGAAAGCAACATCAGGTATCAGTATCGGCAAGGTAGGCGATCGCTCTTTGGATGGTTTCCTGGGGTACATTTTAATCATCTCTCAGTTGAGAATTTGGGTACATTTACACTAGGAACCACAATCGAATTATTACTAGATGAGCTAGCACCATTCACAGTTAGTGAAAATCCTTTTTTTACTGGAGATTGACCATATTTATCTGCTACTGTCAAAGTAATTTGTGATGGTAAAGCTTGATTTGCTGTTAATACTTTAGAACCTGTTTTTTCAACGCTGCCATAGGGTGAAAGCTCGACATTGACATCATCCCCTTCTACTTGCCAACTGAGGATAACTTGTTGGCCATTGTTGAGAACTTGATTGGGAACTGAGCTATTATTTAATGTGAAGGAAACTATTCTCATTTCCTTGGCAATAACTTCGATTTTTGTTTCTCCTGGTTTAATTCCTGACTGTGAAATGGATTTGGAAATTGGTTGTAATTCTAGGGAATATTTGCCAGGATTTAGTGTTTCTATAGGAAAGTTATTACAGGATAATATTTGATTTTGATTCTGGCAACTTGACTGGAGTTGCAAAGGAAGTCCTTGGGTTAAATCGAGAATATTCGGTTTTAAAGCTAATGTTCCAATATCTTGTTTTGTGATGATTTGAATCTGTGACAATTGTTCTGGATGACGAATTTGCCAACTGAGATTTATCTGTTCTCCTGGAAGGTATTGAGAGTTATTAGCTTGAAAACTGATAACTTCTGGTACTGGTTTGGCAATTATTTCTACTGCTGTAGATTGGGTGAGAACTGAGTTTTTATTTTGGGAAAATGCTTTGAGTTCAAAGGTATATTTTCCCGGTTTTGTCGCTGGAGGTTTGAAGTTGCTACAGGTGAGAGTGTGATTCTGTTGTTGACAAACTCCTTGATTAAGTTCTTGGGGAATTCCTTGACTAAAGTTATATTCTTTTTCGTTAGGTACTGTACCTTTGGTAATAATTACTATTTTTTTTAGTTGGTTGGGGTTTTGAATTTTCCAGCTTAAATTGATTATTTCCCCTTCATTCACTTGGGAATTATCTGATTTGAGGTATGCTAATTTTAAAGGTTCAGGACTGAGAATACGCCAGATAAAAGATGCGGTACTACCAAGTACAATGAGAATTAAGAATAGGAGTAAGGTCACTTGCCAAAATGGACGGGATTTCCAGATGAAGCTACCTTGGGGTAAGGATTCTGTGAGGGGAAATTCCTTTGCGTCTTGCAGATGAATTTGAAAGTTGATTTTCTGTTCTCCACCTAACCAAGAACGATACCAGGAGTGGGTGGGTTGAACTGTAAGGCTAATTGTGCTGCTACGATGGGGTAGTATACGGATTTGAGTAGGTTGGATTTCATATTGACAATTTGCTGTTTCTTCCGTACTTTTGGCACTTAAAAATAGTTCTCGTAAGGTATTACCTTGATTTGTAATTTGCAGTTGATATTTACCTTGATTAGCTGTGAATTTTCCTTGAATAGTATCTAGTTGCATCTTGAGTTGATACACTGCGGGAATCTGAATATATACTGAGTCTAATAAAACTAAATTGGGGAAGTTTTGCGAATGTACTTGCAGAGTCGGGGAGTAATTACCAGCAAAGGTATCGGTGGGGGGATGAAATTCTAACCAAATTTTTCCTTGGGAGTTGGGTTTGATTTCTAATGGATAATTTGCAAGTTCTGCTTGTACTTTTAAATCGATATGAGGATAGTGAAGAGTATACCAATCGGGGTCTAAATCTAAGCAAGTTACCCGAAATTTATCTATATGTTGGGAATAATTATTAACTGTGATAACTACTTGCAGAGGTTCACCTGGTTTGCAAGTCAGGGGGATAGTGGGGTTAGTAGTCGGTTGTAGGGTGAAGGTAGGATCGTGTTTCTTGGTGACGCTTTGCTCTGGGAAGTGGATATGAATTTGCCGACGAAACTGAATTGGAGTATGTTGGGGGTAATCTTGAGGTGCATTGACTACCAGGTTGTAATCATAGGTTCCTGGTAATGCATCTATAGGAATGGCAAGTTTAAAGCTGACTTCCTGACTTTGTTGTGGTTTGAGTACTACACGGGTACTGGGTACGGTGGATAATTGGGTGATAATTTGAAATGCTTCATCTAAGAATACATCAATCAAGGCACTGCGATCGCCCTGATTTATCACCATCATATGCATTTCTATAGTATCTCCGGGCTTCGCTGCTTGGATACCTGGAGGGTTAATAATGACTTTAATCGGGTTCATAGTCAGCAGTTTCTAGCATAGCTGAAGAGTTGGGAGCAAGACTAATCCTCAAATATAATCTTCTTCTCTTCCTTCTTGCTGTTGAATTGCTAACTGTAGGAATGCTTTTTTTGCTGTATTCTCTTTCCACTTCCACCAATCCGTTTGCTGAAGGAAAGTGTACTTGAAAATTTATACCTGGTAGATACGTTAATTAAGAGAAAGGAAAGTCTCATGGCAACTTCCAAATTCCCGATTCTCCCTAATATCTATTTCTGTTTTAATTCCTGAAATGTTTTGATGGGAATTGCCCAACTTAATGATTCCATTTTCTGAAACATCTCTGTTGTTGGTTTTGTCCCGTCAGCAAAGGTATAGACATCGATTCCTTGAACGGGGTACTTTAACCTACCATTAATACCCACTACTTCTCCCTGTTGATTGAATACAGGACCTCCACTCATCCCAACTTCGACTTCGTTGGTGTATCCTAATTGGTATCCTTGGGGGAGCGATCGCTCTAAATACCAAGAAAATTTTCCGATTGTAAAACGAAATGCTTTTCTTCCCCAGTTACGAGTGTCTTCCATGGTATCTGTTTTCAGATATTGGTAGTTGGGAAACCCACTTGCGTACAGTTCTGCACCCGCAAGTAAAGACTTTCTATCTCCAAATTTAGCTATCTGATAATCTTGATGACTCTCAAACTCAACTAAAGCTAAATCTAGATTGCCTAATCCCTCGGTTTTTTGTAACTGTGCTGGATATATCACCCCATCTGGGGATAATACTTGATACTGTTTTTCTTGATTATCTCCTACTACGTGTTTACAGGTGAGTATCGTATATTTATTACCATCGCGCTTAATTATCACACCAGAACCGGCACCCGCTTTTGTGATTATTCTCACGGTCACTTGTTGGGCAATTTTTTTTACCCTATCACTAGCTAAGTTAGGATTATTCTCTTCTGTATGACTGGCAATCAGTATCTTAGAAGCAGCAGAATCACCAAAGAAGCGAAAATTAGTGCTGATAATCAATATCAAAATCAATACTGCTCCTAAGGAAGGTAGCGTTAAGGGGGAAACTTTCACAGCTATGTAGTTGTAAGACCATGGCATTATTTGTAACAAAAAATATCCCCTCCTGGCTAGTAAGGAAGGGAAAAGTTTGCCCGGTTAGGAGGAGGAAAATTCCATCATTCCTAATAACAACACTCAATTCTCGTCACTGTTGGGGTGCTGGTTTGACGGGATTACTGATATTATCTTCAGTCAGGGCTTGTTCAATTTCCAAACCGATTCTCACTACTGTACGTCCATCTTTCTCAGAACGACTGACAGGAATACCAGAACCTGCCACACTAAAGGTACTTAACTGTTTAAGAATTTCTGCTTCTTTGCCGCGATCGCTCTGATTTAAGGTTAAAAGCAAGTTATTAGCATTACAAGTTTCACTTTGACTACGTGTATAACAAATTACGGGAGAAGCCCCAACTACCCCGTGAGTCATCCGTAGAGAATTCAACTTACCACCACTAACTGCAACAGCTTTGGTTAAACGTTGACTGACCGCTTCACAACGAACTTTGGGAGTATATTGAGGACCAAAAGCTTGACTACTCCAAGTAATAATCGGACCAGTTTTTCTTGTTCCCCTTTGCGCGATCGTTGCATAACCATCACCTAGAGGAACACAGACAAACTTCGTCATAACTCGGCTTTTTGTATTAGAAGTTTGAGCTAATCCCACACTATTGCTAAATAATAAGCCACAGGAAACAGTCAAAACAGTAAAAGCTGCTGTAATACCTAAATTGCCAGCCACAGTGAATACCTCTTTCTTATAACTAACATTAAATAAAAGGGAATTTACGCAATTACAAATTAAGTATCTAATTTGATACTAGAAAGTAAGACTGTCATTCCAAGTATTTTGTTCTGATTAAAATACACAAATTTTCTCTCAGATTCCGGATAGCTGACAAATCTAAGTTACAGCATTACAGGGTTTTTGAATACTAAACACAAAAAACCTTCCTGTATTACAGAAAGGTTTTTCATTTATTCATTTAAAAATAGCCCTGGCATCGAGTTATTTTGGCAGGAGGCAACCCTCCAACTATCGTCACCGCAGCAGCGTTTCACCTCTGAGTTCGGGATGGATTCAGTGTGGTTCCACCGCGCCATAGACACCAGGAAAACTTGTTGGGTCTAATCATTCACAAAACCCTGAAGACTGCACATTGACGCTATAGATACCAAATAGTTTTAGAGGTCAAGCCCTCGGTCTGTTAGTACTGCTCGGCTTCATACATTACTGCACTTCCACCTACAGCCTATAAACGGATGTTCTCTCCGTGACCTTACTGGCTTATGCCATGAGAACACTCATCTTGAGGTGGGCTTCCCACTTAGATGCTTTCAGCGGTTATCCGCTCCGAACGTGGCTACCCAGCGTTTACCGTTGGCACGATAACTGGTACACCAGCGGTTCGTTCCTCCCGGTCCTCTCGTACTAAGGAGGACTCCTCTCAATGTTCTTACGCCTGCACCGGATATGGACCGAACTGTCTCACGACGTTCTGAACCCAGCTCACGTACCGCTTTAATGGGCGAACAGCCCAACCCTTGGGACGTACTTCCGCCCCAGGTTGCGATGAGCCGACATCGAGGTGCCAAACCTCCCCGTCGATGTGGACTCTTGGGGGAGATCAGCCTGTTATCCCTAGAGTAACTTTTATCCGTTGAGCGACGGCCATTCCACGCTGCGCCGTCGGATCACTAAGGCCTACTTTCGTACCTGCTCGACTTGTCGGTCTTGCAGTCAAGCTCCCTTTTTGCCTTTACACTCGACGCACGGTTTCCAAGCGTGCTGAGGGAACCTTTGCGCGCCTCCGTTACCTTTTAGGAGGCGACCGCCCCAGTCAAACTGCCCACCTGAAACTGTTCCTCTCCCGGATTACGGGTCGAGGTTAGAATCCTAGCTTCGCCAGAGTGGTATCTCACCGTTGGCTCCATATTCCCCACAAGGAATATCTCTACGCCTCCCACCTATCCTGCGCAAGCGAAGCCCGGAGCCAATTCCAGGCTACAGTAAAGCTTCATAGGGTCTTTCTGTCCAGGTGCAGGTAGTCCGTATCTTCACAGACAATCCTATTTCGCCGAGTCTCTCTCTGAGACACCATCCAGATCGTTACGCCTTTCGTGCGGGTCGGAACTTACCCGACAAGGAATTTCGCTACCTTAGGACCGTTATAGTTACGGCCGCCGTTCACCGGGGCTTCGGTCGCCAGCTTCACTTTCGCTGACCAGCTTCCTTAACCTTCCGGCACTGGGCAGGCGTCAGCCCCCATACATCGTCATTTGACTTAGCGGAGACCTGTGTTTTTGGTAAACAGTCGCCTGGATCTCTTCACTGCGACCCACTCTCGTGGGCACCCCTTCTTCCGAAGTTACGGGGCCATTTTGCCGAGTTCCTTAGAGAGAGTTATCTCGCGCCCCTTAGTATTCTCAACCTCCCCACCTGTGTCGGTTTCGGGTACGGGTAATTTAAAGTTAACGTGTTTAGAGCTTTTCTTGGAAGCTTGACATCACACACTTCGAGTCCGTAGACTCTCGTACTCGCGCCTTGACTCAGAACGTTTTCGCCGTTCCTCTACATCTGAACGCTTGAACCGGTAACCAACATCCGGCTGTGTTAGCCTTCTCCGTCCCTCTGCACAACCCTAAATCAGTACAGGAATGTTAACCTGTTATCCATCGACTACGGCGTTCGCCCTCGCCTTAGGACCCGACTAACCCTCCGTGGACGAACCTGGCGGAGGAACCCTTGGGGTTTCGGGGCATTGGATTCTCACCAATGTTTGCGCTACTCAAGCCGACATTCTCACTTCTGTTTCGTCCACAGCTGCTCGCCGCTACTGCTTCTCCCTACTACAGAACGCTCCCCTACCACTTGTACATCAGTACAAATCCGCAGCTTCGGTACATCGCTTAGTCCCATTCATTTTCGGCGCAGGAGCGCTTGACTAGTGAGCTATTACGCACTCTTTCAAGGGTGGCTGCTTCTAGGCAAACCTCCTAGTTGTCTATGCACTCCCACCTCCTTTGCCACTTAGCGATGATTTGGGGACCTTAGCTGGCGGTCTGGGCTGTTTCCCTCTTGACGATGAAGCTTATCCCCCACCGTCTCACTGGCAATGTGTGCTCTGGGTATTCAGAGTTTGTCTCGATTTGGTACCGGTCTCCCAGCCCGCACCGAAACAGTGCTTTACCCCCCAGATATAATCATTACCGCTGCGCCTCAACACATTTCGGGGAGAACCAGCTAGCTCCTGGTTCGATTGGCATTTCACCCCTAACCACAGCTCATCCGCCGATTTTTCAACATCGGTCGGTGCGGACCTCCACTTGGTGTTACCCAAGCTTCATCCTGGCCATGGTTAGATCACCAGGGTTCGGGTCTATAAACACTGATTTTCGCCCTCTTCAGACTCGGTTTCCCTATGGCTGCGTCATTCTCGACTTAACCTACCAGTGCCTATAAGTCGCCGGCTCATTCTTCAACAGGCACGCTGTCAGGCGTTTAATCACCCTTCAACTGCTTGTAGGCTAACGGTTTCATGTTCTATTTCACTCCCCTTCCGGGGTTCTTTTCACCTTTCCCTCGCGGTACTGTTTCACTATCGGTCACACAGTAGTATTTAGCCTTACGAGGTGGTCCTCGCTGATTCACATGGGATTTCCCGTGTCCCATGCTACTCGGGATTCAGCTACTATCCTTCAGTTTTCGACTACAGGACTTTCACCTTCTCTGGTGCAGTATTTAGCTGCTTCGTCTAACCTCTAGATTCGATATCGCTGTCCCACTACCCCAGAATGCATGCACTCTGGTTTAGGCTCTTCCCCGTTCGCTCACCACTACTTAGGGAATCTCTATTTGATTTCTCTTCCTCCAGCTACTAAGATGTTTCAGTTCGCTGGGTTGGCTCTTTCCTGTCTATATATTCAACAGGCAGTATATAGGGTTGCCCCATTCGGAAATCTCTGGCTCAATGCTTGCTTCCAACTCCCCAGAGCATATCGTCGGTAACCACGTCCTTCTTCGCCTCTGTGTGCCTAGGTATCCACCGTTAGCCCTTTATAGCTTGACCACTTTTACTATTGGTGTCTGTGTCATTACTCGCTCCGCTCTTCGCTTTCGCTCCAAACTTCACGATTTTTGACTACCTACTTTCATCTTTCGCGTCAATATGCAGTTTTCAAGGTTCTGGCTGGAGTTTTCCAGCAGTCTGACTTTATCAGGTGCTAGACATACTCACAATCTCTTATCTTATGACTATTATTGAAAGTTTTCACATCTAAACCTCTAAACATTTTCGTTTAGGGTTACTAATTGCTCACTTCCAATTTACTCACATGTGGAGGTTAGCGGACTCGAACCGCTGACATCCTGCTTGCAAAGCAGGCGCTCTACCAACTGAGCTAAACCCCCATCTTACAATTCAAAATCTCAACCTTTTCAGTTTTCAACTTTGACTTGCTTCAGGTGGGCCATCCTGGACTCGAACCAGGGACCTCACCCTTATCAGGGGTGCGCTCTAACCACCTGAGCTAATAGCCCGTATCCGAACCCTTCTATAGTTTGAAAGCCTTTACTTGAAGTAGACCGACCTAGGAATGACCATCTTCTTTCCTATTTGCTTTTTGCTTTCGGAATTGAAGTTGGGTAGGTCTCCCTAAAAGGAGGTGATCCAGCCACACCTTCCGGTACGGCTACCTTGTTACGACTTCACCCCAGTCACCAGTCCTACCTTCGGCGTCCCCCTCCGCGAACGGTTAGGGTAACGACTTCGGGCGTGACCAGCTTCCATGGTGTGACGGGCGGTGTGTACAAGGCCCGGGAACGAATTCACTGCAGTATGCTGACCTGCAATTACTAGCGATTCCTCCTTCACGCAGGCGAGTTGCAGCCTGCGATCTGAACTGAGCCATAGTTTATGAGATTAGCTTGCTATCGCTAGCTTGCTGCCCTTTGTCTATAGCATTGTAGTACGTGTGTAGCCCAGGACGTAAGGGGCATGCTGACTTGACGTCATCCCCACCTTCCTCCGGTTTGTCACCGGCAGTCTCCCTAGAGTGCCCACCCAAAGTGCTGGCAACTAAGAACGAGGGTTGCGCTCGTTGCGGGACTTAACCCAACATCTCACGACACGAGCTGACGACAGCCATGCACCACCTGTGTTCCGGCTCCCGAAGGCACTCCTGAGTTTCCCCAAGATTCCGGACATGTCAAGCCCTGGTAAGGTTCTTCGCGTTGCATCGAATTAAACCACATACTCCACCGCTTGTGCGGGCCCCCGTCAATTCCTTTGAGTTTCACACTTGCGTGCGTACTCCCCAGGCGGGATACTTAACGCGTTAGCTACGGCACTGTCCGGGTCGATACAGACAACGCCTAGTATCCATCGTTTACGGCTAGGACTACTGGGGTATCTAATCCCATTCGCTCCCCTAGCTTTCGTCCCTCAGTGTCAGTTGCGGCCTAGCAGAGCGCTTTCGCCACCGGTGTTCTTCCTGATCTCTACGCATTTCACCGCTACACCAGGAATTCCCTCTGCCCCGAACGCACTCTAGTCTTGTAGTTTCCACTGCCCTTATGCGGTTAAGCCGCACGCTTTAACAATAGACTTACAAAACCACCTGCGGACGCTTTACGCCCAATCATTCCGGATAACGCTTGCATCCTCCGTATTACCGCGGCTGCTGGCACGGAGTTAGCCGATGCTTATTCCTCAGGTACCGTCATCATCTTCCCTGAGAAAAGAGGTTTACAACCCAAGAGCCTTCCTCCCTCACGCGGTATTGCTCCGTCAGGCTTTCGCCCATTGCGGAAAATTCCCCACTGCTGCCTCCCGTAGGAGTCTGGACCGTGTCTCAGTTCCAGTGTGGCTGATCATCCTCTCAGACCAGCTACTGATCGCAGCCTTGGTAGTCCATTACACCACCAACTAGCTAATCAGACGCGAGCTCATCTCTTGGCAATTAATCTTTCACCCGTAGGCACATCCGGTATTAGCAGCCGTTTCCAACTGTTGTCCCGAACCAAAAGGCAGATTCTCACGCGTTACTCACCCGTCCGCCACTAACTCCGAAGAGTCCGTTCGACTTGCATGTGTTAAGCATACCGCCAGCGTTCATCCTGAGCCAGGATCAAACTCTCCATTTTGTACCTAAGTACCTGAATCGTTTCTTAGCTCTCTACTGGTTTTTTTCAAAACCCCCAGTAACGGTTTATTATTTACTTCTACTTCCAAGTAGTTTATACTGGCTTTCAAACTATATTGTTTTCATGGTTCGGTCGCCTCCGAGCCCCGCTCTCTCTCGCGCTCTCTCTTTGGCACTTTTATAGATTAGCGCGATTACAAATCCCTGTCAACCCTTTTCCTATTCTTTTTTTAAACTTTTTTTTCATAGTCCTGAAATCCTTAATATGTAAGGGATACAGCGAATAACGTTTTTGATATTTTCGATATATCTATAGAAGTTGAATCACCTTCAAAGGAGTTGAGTGAGGCATAACTTTTGGTGGGAGTCCCACTTAAAGCAAGCTTTAAGCAACAATGGGTAATGCAATTTGCTAATCCAAGGAAGGAAATCTGTGAATTTTCAGTCGGTAATTGCTGCTTTAAATCAATTTTGGAGTCAACGTGGGTGTTTAGTTGCTCAACCCTACGATATGGAGAAGGGTGCGGGAACTAAGAATCCGCATACATTTTTACGTGCTTTAGGACCTGAACCTTGGTCAGTGGCATACGTAGAACCCTGTCGTCGTCCTACAGATGGACGGTATGGAGAGAATCCCAATAGGTTTCAGCATTATTATCAGTATCAAGTTTTGATTAAACCGTCTCCAAACAATATCCAAGAGATATATCTAGATTCTTTACGGGCTTTGGGTATCCGTCCAGAAGATCATGATGTACGGTTTGTGGAGGATAACTGGGAAGATGCAACAGTGGGTGCATGGGGTACGGGTTGGGAAGTATGGCTAGACGGGATGGAGATTACTCAATTTACCTATTTCCAGCAATGTGGAGGAATTGACTGTCGTCCAGTATCCATTGAGATTACCTACGGTTTGGAAAGGTTAGCAATGTATTTGCAAGGTGTGGAGGCAATTACGAAGATTCAATGGACAGACAACATCACCTATGGAGATGTGCATCTGCAAGGGGAGATTGAGCAATGTACCTATAATTTTGAGGCATCGAATCCGGAAATGTTGCTGAGTCTATTCAATATATATGAGCAGGAGGCAACTCAACTGACGGAACGGGGATTGGTTATACCAAGTTTGGACTATGTGATTAAGTGTTCCCATACTTTTAACTTGTTAGATGCACGAGGGGTAATTTCGGTAACGGAGCGGACACGCTATATTGGCAGAATTCGCCATCTAGCAAGAAAAGTGGCACAAATGTATGTTGAGCAAAGGGAAAAGTTGGGGTTTCCTCTTTTGAAAGCATAAGAAGCATCAGATAAGCAGAGATTCAATGGCGAGATTCTGGAAAACCGCTATAGACAATTTGGCGGTAAGCAGAGCTTACTGCCTTAAAAAATATTAAGATTTCTAATGGTTGTCTGGGTCTATTCCTTTGGAAATTTAGGAGAGGAGAGTCGTGAGTTTATCAGAAATTCTAGAGCCGATTGCAGGTGGGTTTCGTTCTCTGGGGATGCCAGAACCAATTGTGCATTGGGGACACCCGTTAATGATGGGGATTGTCACGTTTGTATTAGGTAGCTATGTTGCCTATGCTGGATGGCAGGGACGACTAGCAAATGATAAGGATGTTGCCACAAAAAACCGTCAGAGCCACCGTCAATTAGCTCCCTTGATGTTTTTATTTATGAGTTTGGGTGCGACTGGAGGCTTATTATCTTTGGTAATGCAGCGTCACTCTATTATGGAAAGTTCCCATTTTTGGACAGGGATGATCCTCTTAGGGTTATTGGGTGTGAATGGAGTAATTTCTTTTACTGGTTTCGGTGGCGATAAACCTGGTTTACGTATGGTTCATGCGTACCTAGGAACAACTTCTGTAGTTTTAATGGTACTGCATAGTATATTTGGTGTGCAGTTGGGCTTGAGTTTTTAGAACAAGAATCAAGGTTTCATCGGATTGAGTTAGGAAATATCCAAAAGGCTGGGAAATAAGGCTTTGAGATTGCAAGATAGGCAATTTCAAAGTCCACATCCCGGAGTAATTAGCTATAGAAATTTTATTTCCAATTTGAGATGGGCAAAAATATTTACAGGAATTGTAGGATAACTTGTAGACCTTGGAATTTGACTTGGTTGCGGCACCTCATCGGTATCAAATATGCTGCATCTTCAGTCTTTTGTATAGGTTATGATATTTTACGCTTGATTGCTATGCCGCAATCGGGGATACTATGTTTGAATGCAACTTCAGTATCAGTACAGAATTTCTGTTCACTTGATAACTAGTTTCTTAACCCCAAAATTCCCTATCCCAAACTCAAAATCCCATGGTTCAGACGAGTGGTATTGTTATTTGTCTTAGCTACATTCTGGGATTGCTATTGACGGCTATTCCTTGGGGTGGCTTTTTAGCTGTTGTTATAGGAATCATTGGTGCAGTCGTAGTGAGGAGACTGCGTTTATTGCCAAGGAGAACACCAGGAAAAAAATCAGGTTCGGCAAAAACGTCAGCACTAACTTTATTAGCAAGTATTCCTCATTCGCGTATCTGGTTAATTGCAGGTTTAGTAGGTTTATTTGCTAGTTTCTATTTTCAGTTAAGGGTTCCTCAACCTAGTAATAACGATATCAGTAAATTTGCACCATCGGATAGTAGTAGTCAAGAACAATTGTTTATTGTCCGGGGCAAAGTGTTAAGCACAGCCCGATTAACCCGAAGCCAAAGGGGGCAGTTTTGGCTAGAGGCAACGCAGCTAGATGAAGTGACAAATGATAGTCGTCCGGCGGGTGCAAGTAAGGGTGTATCAGGCAAATTGTATGTTACTGTTCCTTTACTCCAATCTACAGGTTTGCATCCTGGGCAGGAGATTGCAGTTACAGGAGTTTTATATCAACCGAAAGCTGCGACAAATCCTGGTGGTTTTGATTTTCGCAAGTATTTACAGCAGGAAAGTACTTTTGCGGGTTTAAGTGGCAGACAAATTAATATTTTGGAAGAGAATCGTCAGTGGGGTTGGTGGCAAGTTCGGGAAAAAATTGTGCGATCGCAGGTAAAATTCTTAGGTATCCCCCAAGGTCCCCTAGTGAGTGCGATGGTTTTGGGTAGTAAGGCTGTAGATTTGCCCTATGAGACAAGGGATTTATTTGTACAGGCTGGTTTAGCTCATGCTTTGGCGGCATCAGGATTTCAAACTTCTTTGATTTTGGGTGTGGTTTTGGGATTGACTAAACGGGCAAAACGCTTCACACAGATATTTTGTGGTAGTACGGCTTTAATCATATTTCTGTGTTTAACGGGTTTTCAACCTGCGGTACTGCGTGCTGTGGTTATGGGATTTGCGGCTTTGATTGGGTTGGGATTGCAGCGTCAGGTGAATCAGTTTGGTTCGTTGTTGTTGGCAGCAGTATTATTACTTTTATTTAATCCCCAATGGATTTGGGATTTGGGGTTTCAATTGAGTTTTTTGGCAACTTTGGGGCTAATTGTCACAGTATCGCCATTAACCCAGGGTTTATCATGGTTGCCACCGGCGATCGCCTCTTTAATTGCTGTTCCTGTAGCAGCTACTATCTGGACTTTACCACTACAGTTACAGGTGTTTGGGGTTGTTCCTACCTATAGTCTGTTATTGAATATTGTCACTACACCGTTTATCTCAATTATCAGTTTAGGTGGTTTTATTAGTGCATTGATTGCCTTAGTTTTCCCAGATGGGGGAAGCGCGATCGCTAGTTTTTTAAATTATCCTACAAGTTGGTTAATCAATTTAGTCACTATCTTTAGCGATTTACCGGGAAATACCTTTGCTGTCGGTAAAATTAATATTGGGCAAACTCTGGTTATCTATACCTTGATAATTATCAGTTGGTTGGTACCTTGGTGGCAAAAACGCTGGTGGTTGTCTGGAGGAATAGCGATCGCTTTGGTTTTCCTCCCCGTTTGGTATTCGGTAAATACATTGTTCCAAGTCACAATGTTAGCTGGAGGAGGAGAACCTGTGGTGGTTGTGCAGGATCGGGGTAAGGTGACTGTAATTAATAGTGGAGATGATGGAGTCGGCAAATTTACAGTTGTTCCTTTTCTCCAGCAACAGGGAATTAATCACATTGATTGGGCGATCGCTACAGATTTTCTCAAAAATGGCAATAACGGGTGGGTGGAGGTTGCCCAAAATTTGCCAGTCAAATTGTTTTATGACTATGCACCGACGGCAGAAAATGCTCTAACTAGTCAGGTAATCCAAAAAGCTGTGTTGGATAGCAAAGGATTTTATCAAGTCAGTTCCACTGGACAAACCATCAATACTGGTTCCATCGTGGCACAATTAATTAATGACCAATTACCTGCATTACAAATGCAAGTTCAAGGGCAATCTTGGTTATTTGTCGGGAATACTAAACCTGCGGAGCTGAAACGAATAATTAAAATTGGTGGTTTGCCCCGCCCACAAGTATTATGGTGCAGTGGAGAAGCACTGGAAGAATTAGTTACCGCCCTACAGCCAAAAGTAGCTATCTCTCCCACAATGCAGATAAAAACTGCAACTTTAGATGCTTTAAATAAGAGCAATACCAAGTTATTTTTTACTAACAAGGATGGAGCTATTCAATGGACACCAGAAGGTGATTTTACTCCTTTTACCCAGATAATGGAAAATAAGACTTCTATATTTTAATTGGGATAGGCGGGGCAGAGTTACCTAGACGCTACTAGTTCATGTAATTGTAATGATTACAAAATATCCAGTATGAGCATCTCGCTCCCTAATTTGAGGACAAGGTTTTAAAAGTTTTTGACTGGTTTCGTTATCTCCACCACAACTAGTCAAAACGGATGATAATCTTTAAACAAAGATATGGGAGAACAAACGATTATTCCCCCATATTGATACTAATTACACCATCTCCGAGGAAGTTTCTACCATCGGTTGGGGTTGCGGTTGGAACATAAATAGTGAATAAACAACGTCCCGGCGGATATTTACCATCATATCCAGGAACAATTCGTATCCTTCACTCTTGTATTCAATCAATGGGTCTTTCTGTCCATAACCCCGTAATCCTACGGATTCACGTAGAGCATCCATTTGTTGCAGATGTTCTCGCCAGAGGGTATCAATTCGTTGCAAGATGAAGAAACGCTCGGCTTGGCGCATTAATCCTGGCTGAATCTGGTCAATTTGTGCTTCCTTCATGTCGTAGGCAATTCTGGCTTGTTCATGGAGAAAAGCTTTAATTTCACCCATGGACATATCTTCTAACTGTTTGGCAGTCAAATCAGATAGGAGATAGACAAATTCCTTAACTTTCTCCACCAGCTTATCGAGTTCCCATTCTTCCGAGGGTAAATCGGGGTTGATGTAGTAGTCAACGATGTCATCCATGGTTTTCTCAGCATATTTGATGACTTGTTCTTTCAAGTCTTGTCCTTCCAAGACACGACGACGTTCTGCATAAATTGCCCGTCGTTGGTTATTCATCACTTCGTCATACTCAAATACTTGCTTCCGAATATCGTAGTAGTAGGTTTCTACTTTCTTCTGAGCACCTTCTAAGCTCCGAGTCAGCATTCCCGACTCAATTGGCATATCTTCATCGACGTTGAAAGCATCCATGAGTTTGGCAACGCGATCGCCACCAAAAATACGCATCAAGTTATCTTCTAAACTGAGGAAAAATCGGGTTGTACCGGGGTCCCCTTGTCGTCCAGCACGTCCGCGCAACTGGTTATCAATCCGTCGAGATTCGTGACGCTCTGTACCAATCACGTGTAAACCACCCAATTGCACCACTTCATCATGTTCTCGACTGGTGAATGTTTCGTATTCTTGCTTAATACGTTTGTAGGCATCCCGTAATTTTTGAATTACTGGATCGTCTGTGGGGGCTTTTTCCGCAGCAACTGCCACCTTATCTTCTGCTTCTAACTCCGGTAAACTGCGTTCACCATATTCTCGTACTGCCAGTTCTACCGCATCTTTGAGGAGTTTTTCTGCCTCTGGGGAAAGCTGTGTGGGGAAAATTTGTGGTGAGACTCGCCAAGTTTTTACCTTTTTCCCTGGGACAAACCCTTGTCCACCTCCACTATTAGCTGCTGGCAACCCCATAGCTCTTTGGATACCAAAATTGTCTTCATCCTCTGGCTGGACAATCCGGGGCATAAAATACTCCCGCATCTTCAACCTAGCCATATATTCGGAGTTACCACCTAGGATAATATCCGTACCTCTACCAGCCATATTGGTAGCAATTGTGACTGCTCCTTTTCGTCCTGCTTGGGCGACAATTTCCGATTCCCGCTCGACGTTTTCCGGACGTGCATTTAGGAGTTCGTGGGGAATTTCCATTTCTCGCAGTAACTGACTGAGATATTCCGATTTCTCCACGCTGGTAGTACCAACTAACACAGGTCTACCTTCTTGGTGCATTTCTCCGCATTCGCGGGCGATCGCCTTCCATTTTCCCGCTTCGGTTTTAAACACCATATCAGATAGGTCTTGCCGTAATCTGGTTCTGTTGGTGGGAATAATCGTGACTTCTAACTTATAAATCTTCTCAAATTCAGCTTCCTCTGTTTTCGCTGTCCCTGTCATTCCTCCTAACTTGGGATATAACAAAAACAGATTTTGGTAGGTAATCGTCGCTAAGGTTTGGGTTTCTGGTTGAATATCTACATGTTCCTTGGCTTCAATGGCTTGGTGTAAACCATCACTCCATCGCCGTCCCGGTAACACCCGTCCAGTAAATTCATCGACGATGACGATTTCCCCACCCCGAACGATGTAATTCACGTCCTTGAGGAATAGCTCCTTGGCTTTAATTGCATTGAAGATAAAATGCGCCCAGGGGTCTTCTGGGTCGAATAAATCAGTCACTTCCAACAGATTTTCTGCCTGGGCAAAACCTTCATCTGTTAACAAAACGTTACGAGCTTTTTCGTCTACTTCGTAATGTTCTTCTTGATTGAGTGCTGATGCAATCAGAGCAGCTTTTGTATACTTCTCTGTAGGTCTTTCTACCTGCCCCGAAATGATTAGGGGTGTGCGGGCTTCATCAACTAGAATGGAGTCCACTTCATCAATCACGCAGTAATTGAAGGGACGTTGCACCACATCCTTAATATCCGTAGCCATGTTATCCCGAAGGTAGTCAAAACCTACCTCACTATTTGTGACATAAGTAATATCACAGTCATAGTTTTTCTTTCGTTCCTGGGGGGTCATACTAGCTTGGATGAGTCCCACACTCAGACCCAGGAAGCGATGTACCTGTCCCATCCACTCTGCGTCCCGCTTTGCCAGGTAGTCGTTGACGGTGACGACATGAACACCCTTACCTGTTAATGCATTCAGGTAACTAGGTAGAGTTGCTACTAAGGTTTTACCCTCACCAGTTTTCATTTCTGCAATTTGCCCAGTGTGTAAAATCGCACCGCCGAGCATTTGAACATCAAAGTGTCGTAAACCTAAAACCCGTCGTCCAGCTTCCCGTACTACTGCGAAAGCTTCTGGGAGGATATCATCAAGGGTCTCACCTTTACCCAAGCGCTGTTGAAACTCAGCAGTTTTACCCTTTAATTCTTCATCGGAAAGTTTCTGGATATCTTCCTCAAAGAGGTTAATTTCCGTGATGTAGGGTTGGTATTTCTTGAGTTTTCGTGCGTTGGGATCACCCAGCAAAGTCTTTAGCATGGTAGGTTACAGAACAAAATCAAAGGGGATGGGATTTTCGATTAGTGGATTTGATTATAAACTTTTCGCCAAACTGAAATCTTTTGGGATTCGAGATTGGGGATTGGTAGTTAGTTGTTGGGCAAGGATTGGGTTAATCCATTTGCCGTCATGATTTTTTCAAAATAGCTTTAACAGCAAGTAGATATTTGAAACTGTTCTAATAGTATCATTTCACCCCAAAATGGGGCAGGGAACTCCGACTATCTCAAAGTAGCGATCGCCGTCCTTTTTTGATTGGGACAATTGGGAAATCTGGGAAAATAGGGATTTAAGACAGGAAAATATTTCTTTGTTGATGTCCCTATTACCCATCAATTATTCCGCATTTTCCCATTCCGCAGACAGTTTCCGGTAATTATACTCACCTACACCAGGATGACAGGTGATACAAGTACCCAGTTGTACTGGACGGGGAATATTTATTTTAGGATGTAAAGCTTTAAAATATCGAGAACTACCTAGACGATAGGGTGTTTGTTCATCCTTCATCAAGGGACGGGAAAATTGTAAGATGTATTTCCAGATTAAAATTCTTCCAGGGTCTAGTAATGGTTTGAGGGTAACTCCGTAGTGTTGTGTGTCTGTGAGAATTTCTTTCCAGGTTTGGGTAGGCAAAACTGCTGGAGGTAAAGCAACATGACAACTCGCACAGTTTTCTAGATATAATTCCTGTCCCAATTGGTATTGAGAGGGGACAATATCAACCGTACCAATTTCGGAAGTTGTAGGAGTTGCACTGTGTACTGGGATTGCGGTTGTGATTAACCAACCCATGACTAAACTCCAAAGGAAAACTATAGATAGGATTCCGAGAGATTTTCCTTGACGCTGAAATTTGCCCTTGATTGAATATGACATGACTTCACCCAAATTAAGGGAGTCAGGGATTAGGGAAGTAAGGGAAGGGTATTTTTCCCCATAACCTGTCACCTGTGCCCTATTACCTATTCTCTATGAACCATTCCTAGTTAACCACGGAAAATTGCTGTAGAGATTAAAACCCCATTCATGGCAACAAAGGAAGCAGCAAATATCCATAGACAGCGAGCATCGATACGTAAAGCTAATTTATCATGTCCTGTTTCACAACAACGTAGGCTAAAAATAGCGATCGCTGCGGAGGAAAATATATAGACCATGGTGGTAATGTGAATTTGGTCTATGAGGCTTAACCCTTGGCTAGTACCAATAATCGAATCTGATGCTCGCATACTAATAACTACCGCGAATAAGGAACCAACAAGTAAACTCATCCGCGCACTAAATATACTTGTTTGTTTGGGGTGCATCAAAAATGACAACAGAGTTATAGCAAAAGCGATATATGTACCCATATTGAGCTTAAAGAAGCCGAAAAACTCTTGTCTAACAATAGTCATTCTGATGCGTAACCGCGAAAATGTACTACCTGCATGGTTGATTTCTGGGTCGCCAAAACTTGTAGGATAATTAAACTTTAATTCTTGAATTTGAAAATCTTTAATTTTGAAGCCATCTAAAATAATATTTTGACTTAAACTCGAATTCTTCACATCTGGAATATATATTCTTTTAGAAATATCCGCTGCACCATCTTCTAATTCCACGTACAGATGCTGACGGTCAAAGGGGAAGTTTTCCGTCTTCCAATTCTGATAAATAGTTGCTCGGTATTTACGTTGTGACCAATAAATATTTCCCTTTTTTTCTGTAGAGTCTTGTTCCGCAGCAAATTTAATTGCATTCGTCACTTCCATAGTTTTCAATGGATTAATCTCAGAAGCACAATTACTCCACACCCAAAAGTCTATGGCAAAAGATTTGTCTTTGACATTTAAACTGTGTATAGATGTGACAAATGTTCCTATTTTACAGGATTCGGAAGAAGCGATTGTATCTGCCAGAGCAGTGTTGTCTATACCAAATAAGAATAAAATAATTAAAGTTATAGTAGCAAAAAAATAGTTAATTTGTTTGAAAAGCATTTTCTCATAAACGTAGTATTTGATGAAGTAAATTTCAATTTAGTTGAACCCTACTACCTTCTGTGGAGCTTAGGCAATTGTCGTAAAAAATCAAGATTATTGCTTCTTGATACCAAGTTGCATTCTGTCGTAATAGTTTTAGGATGATGAGATTGCTTCCCAACCGTCGCAATGACACAGCAACTTAGTATAAGGTGATGAATATGGAAAGAGTCTGCCTAAGTCCTGAAATATTTAGGGAATTGCTACAGAACGTAACAACCGCTCCATCACAGTTCTGGCTCTGCGTCCGCTAGTCGGTATAATCCGATGACAAAGCACATAGGGCGCTAAAAATTTGACATCATCGGGAATAGCGTAATCTCGTCCAGAAAGATAGGCGATCGCCTGGGTAGCTTTTTGTAGGGCAACTGTACCCCGTGGACTGACACCAAGGGTAATTTCTTCATCGCAGCGTGTAGCTCTGACTAAATCAAGGATATATTGCTGGAGGGAAGTATTAACTTTGACTTGGCTACAAAGTCGCCGTAATTCCTGGACTTCTGTGAGAGTAATACAAGGTTGTAAGTCTTCTAATTGCACACCTAAAGACAAATTTTGCAGCATCTGCAACTCTTCTGTCTCGGAAGGATAACCCAAACTCAAGGACAACAAAAACCGATCCATTTGTGCTTCTGGTAAGGGAAATGTCCCTTGGTATTCCACGGGGTTTTGGGTAGCAATCACAAAGAAAGGAGTGGGAACCGGACGAGAAACTCCATCTACAGTCACTTGTCGTTCTTCCATCACCTCTAGTAATGCTGATTGGGTACGAGGTGTAGCTCGGTTAATTTCGTCAGCTAGGAGAATATTAGTAAATAGAGGACCGGGAAGAAAGCTAAATTCGCCGCTTTTAGGATTCCAGATATTCGTCCCAGTAATATCTGTCGGTAAGAGGTCTGGTGTGCATTGTAGGCGTTGAAATTTGCCATCAATGGAGCGGGCTAAGGATTTCGCTAACAGAGTTTTACCGACTCCTGGAACGTCTTCTAGTAAAGCATGACCACCGGCAAGTAAGGCAACAACTACAAGACGAATCGCGTCATTTTTACCAACGATGGTACGAGCGAGATTTTGGGTTAGAGTCTCAATTTTTTCTCTCATACACTCATTAGGGGAAGGGGTAATATCAATTCAAAATTCAAAATTAAGAAAGCCAGACATAGCAAGGGATTGGGAATTTGTATGTGTGGCATTCTGATTTCAAATTGGTATAAGGTTTTGTCACCTATGACCGAGATAAATCAAAAATAAAATAGTGCTGAGTCTGATTGATTACTTCTGACCCAGCACTAGCTTAGTATTCCCTTTGTTCCTACAAATTCAACATCTAAGAGTTAAAAAATGCCTGAGCGGTGTCACAATCGATGTGAATTTGCTGTTTGAGTGCATCGAGGTTGGCAAATTTTTGCTCAGGACGGATAAATTTTTCTAATTGGACTGCTAGCTTCCCTCCATATAAATCCCCTGAGTAATTTAAAATATGCACTTCTGCGGTGAGTTGGGTTCCGTTGACTGTGGGGCGATCGCCAATATTCATGACTCCATAACCCAGGTTTTCTTGAAGTTCTGGGGTTTCACCAACGGTAAATACTCGCACTGCATAGACTCCATAATGGGGAAGGAGTTTGTCTTTGGGTAATTCTAAGTTAGCGGTGGGAAAGCCAAGTTTTCTACCGAGTTGCTGTCCCTGAATAACTTTACCAATGAGAGTATAGGAACGTCCGAGCAGTCGATTGACTCGAATCATGTCACCAGTAGCAAGAATTTCTCGAATCAGTGAACTACTAATACTGGTATCTTCTACAGAAGGGTTGAAATTTTCCTGCTCTAAGTCCTCTGGGCAGGTTTCTAGGGGAACGATATGCACAGGAATCCCATACTTAGCAGCAATTATACGTAAATCATCAGCAGTACCACAACGTCTGGAACCGAAGCGAAAATCTTGCCCCACACTAATGCGTGCTGCTTGCAATTGTTCAACCAGAATTTTTTCCACAAATTCTTCCGGAGACAGGGCAGTTAATTCCCGATCAAAGGGTAGAAGTACCAGTTGTTCCACACCTAGCGATCGCAACTGCTGCACTTTTTCATCCAGTGGGGTTAATAATGCTCTGGGTTTGCCAGTAAAAAACTCCTGGGGATGGGGGTCAAAGGTGACAACCGTGGAGTAAATATGGCAGGGGGGAAAGGGTAAATCTTGGTTTCTCCCTGCATTTGGCAGTGACGGTAGAATTGGTTGAATCACCCGGCGATGACCACGATGTACACCATCAAATTTGCCCAGCGCGATCGCTGTTGGCGTTAGCGCCAATTCCATTGAAGAAGTAACCCACACAGAACACCCATTTTGAGACAGATTCAGCACGTCGATTCTGGGATTTTGAAGTTTATTATGCTTCTTGCTGTCAGCTGGGCGTTATGAGTTTTTACCTGACGCTGGCTGCTAACAGCTCAAAGCCTTATTATCACCAATCTAATCTAAAATCTCGAATCACTTCGACTGCTTAGTTTAAGCTGAATAATTACTCACGGGAAAAGATTCGGATAAATTAGCCGTCAGGGGAATTTCCAAAACCATTCCTTCCCTTGCCATGACTGCACCAGGGAATCTAGCTTGAGCTTGCTCTCCTACGTTATCGAGGAAGTCATCGTTATGGGCTGGATCATGGTGGAAAATCACTAAGGTTTTGACTCCAGCTGCCTGGGCAACTTTCACTGCTTCTTGCCAAGTCGAGTGTCCCCAGCCGATTTTGGGCGATTTCGCCGAAGCATATTCTTCGTCGGTGTAAGTGCAATCGTAAATTAAAATGTCAGCATTTCGTGACAACCACAGCACATTTTCATCTAGATGATCGGGAAAATGTTCCGTGTCGGTGATGTAAACAGCTGCACCTCCACACCAGTTAACGCGATAACCCACTGCTTCTCCTGGATGATTCAGAGGGGCAGTTTCTACCAAAATGTCATCAATGTGAATCGGTTGTCCGGCTGTGACAGTACAAAATTCCAGGTTTGCCTGCATAATTTGCAGGGGTACGGGGAAATTGGGATGTAGCATCTGGTCGTTGAGTCGCTGTTCGATGGTGGAACCATCAGGGGCGATCGCGCCATAAATGTAAAAATTATTTCCCTTCACAAACCCTGGTGTAAAAAAAGGAAACCCTTGCATATGATCCCAGTGGGAATGGGTAAAAAAGATATGCCCTTCCACTGGCATTTTCGGTAATAAAGATTGACCCAAGACGTGTAATCCAGTACCACCATCAAATATCAAGCTTCTACCACCAACTCGCATTTCTACACAAGGGGTATTACCACCGTAACGTACGGTGTTTGAGCCGGGACAGGGAATACTGCCACGAACGCCCCAAAAATGCACGGTAAATTTGTTCTCTATCCTAGACATGGTGTTACTTGCCAAGACTGAGCGGGCGACCAAAAATGTTACTTACTTCTGTTAAGTGTATGCTGTCTGCAAATTTTTGGCAGAGAGTAATGATTGGTAAAACAGCATACTTGGTTTTGGGGTAAATTTGCTCAATCTCAGGGAGATATTTCTGAACTTTAACTTTATACTTATTCAAGGCTGAATCTTGTTAAACAGGAAGGGGTGTCATACCATTGCCCGCTCCAGATGCATCAAAATTAGAAATGCTGAGAATTTCTCAATCCTTTTTTTGTCACTTCTGAACGGCGATGGCACTATTACTTTATAACCTAGATTTTGCAGTGCTACATAACACACTGTGTCTCAGGTGCTTATGGGTAATAGATAAGGGGTGACAGCCTATCAAAAAATCCTTGTCCCCGCTCCTGCTTGCTTTTTCCGCAAATCTAGGGAAAATCGAATTTCACTTGAGATAATTCATCCAAGCCCTGACGATAGGTAAAATTGTACTGTAAGGGCGTGACACTAATGTAGTTTTTACGGATAACATGGACATCTATTGGTATATCCTGGGGCAAGTTCAACCCCATAGGCGGCTCAATATCTTCTAGAACTTCCCCTGTGAGCCAGTAATAAGTTTTACCACGAGGATCTACTCGGCGGTCAAAGACATCGATGTAACGTCTGACACCTTGGCGAGTAATCAAAACACCAGCTATGTCTTTCTCTGCTACGGGGGGAACGTTAACATTGAGTAGCATGAGTTCAGATAGGGGATTGACTGCTAGCTGGGCAACTAGACTTTTGGCAAAATTCGCAGCGGGTTGAAAATCTGAATAGGTAAAGTCAGCCAAACTAAAGGCAATACTGGGAATTCCTTCGATTAATCCTTCCATAGCTGCGGAGACAGTACCAGAATAAAGTATTTCTGTTCCCAGATTCGCCCCACGATTAATTCCGGACAGTACCATATCTGGTGGTGACTCTAACAATGCCCACAGGGCTAATTTTACACAGTCTGAGGGTGTGCCATCACAAGCCCAAGCCTTGATTGTGGGATGAAATACCGACTCAATAATTTCTGCACGAATTGGTTGGTGTAAGGTTAGTCCATGTCCTGTGGCAGAACGTTCTCGATCTGGACAAACTACTGTCACCTCGTGACCTGCTACTGCTAAGGTATTGGCGAGGGTTTGAATACCTAGGGAATTTACCCCATCATCGTTACTAATTAATAATTTCATCACAGGTAGTTGCTAGGTAATAGTTGAAGTTTTTCTCAGTTTTAGGTGCGGATATATAGGGGGTGAGTATTCATATTCTCATTTTTTCTCCTTACTTCTTTGTTGTTGCACCTCTGTCTGTAGTGCTAAAGGATAAAAAAGCTTTCACCGCACCATAAAGCTTCTAAACTATAAGTTGTATATTGATAAAGCCTTGCGATTAGTCAACAATTTCAACTGCTGATGTTCTGACTAATAACTTTTGGCTATTGACTAATGACTATTGACTAATGACTACCGAATTAGAAACTCAACTTTTAGCGCTGAAGCAAGAAGGACAAGGGGCGATCGCAGCTGCTGATACCCTGGAACGTTTAGAAGAATTGCGAGTTAAATACCTAGGTAAAAAAGGTAGTTTATCTGTACTGCTAGGTGCTATGGGTAAGCTACCAGCAGAGGAACGTCCGAAAATTGGGGCGATCGCTAATACTGTCAAAGAGGCAATCCAAACTAGTCTGGACAATCAACGTACTGCCCTAGAAAGTGCGAAAATCCAAGCACAACTGGATGCGGAAACTCTGGATGTGACTATGCCAGGAATTTACCGTCCCCAAGGTCGGATTCACCCCCTGAATGGGATTATTGACCGGGCACTGGATATTTTCGTAGGTCTAGGGTATACCGTAGCACAGGGTCCAGAAATGGAAACTGACTATTACAACTTTGAGGCACTGAATACACCCCCAGACCATCCGGCGCGGGATATGCAAGATACCTTCTATCTACCTGATGGCAACCTCCTGCGAACCCATACATCCTCTGTGCAAATTCGCTACATGGAATCAGAGGAGCCACCTATCCGGATTGTCGCACCGGGACGGGTTTATCGCCGCGATACGGTGGATGCTACCCACTCCGCAGTCTTCCACCAAATCGAATTGTTGGCTATAGATGAGGGCTTAACTTTTACTGACCTCAAGGGCACAATTAAGGTCTTTTTGCAAGCAATGTTTGGCGAATTACCCATTCGTTTTCGTGCTAGCTATTTTCCTTTCACTGAACCCTCTGCCGAGGTAGACTTACAGTGGAATGGACGCTGGTTAGAAGTTATGGGTTGTGGGATGGTTGACCCCAATGTGATGAAATCTGTGGGTTATGATCCCGAAGTTTATACAGGATTTGCTGCGGGTTTTGGAGTCGAACGATTTGCCATGGTTTTACATCAAATGGATGATATCCGCAGGTTGTATACCAGTGATTTGAGATTTTTACGGCAGTTTTAATGGGGGTGATGGGTAATTGGGAACAGGAAAAACTTTACTCTTGTTCTCCCCTCACCTTTCCCTAATTTTTGCAACAGCGATCGCAATGTCCACAGTTTTTTGCTTCTTCCCCAAATCCAAAGGCATCTAGAAGAAATTGCCAGCGACATTTTCTAGTATATAGGTACTGTCGCATTTGCTTCACAGCTTGCATCTGGGAAAAGTTCTGATTTTTATCGGTAGCAATAATTTGATAATGGAAAGGGTCAAGCCATTGCAGTTTTCCTTGACTGTGGAGTAAAGCTAGGGCTAATTCTCCATCGGAAAATTCCTTGGCGATCGCATTCACTTCTCCAGTGGGAGGTACTTTTTGGCTGAGTCTTGTGGCAATTTGATACTGCGATCGCAGTTTATCTACAAAAAACTTCTGTCTATTTTTATCCTCTGGATCCAACCATCCCGTCGGTTCACTCACCAAAGTTAAAGCATCCGCAGGTTTCCCATCCCTACCAGCACGTCCAATTTCTTGGACATATTCTGATAATAATAATGGTGCATGGAAATGTACAACCCATCTCACATCTGCTTTATTAATACCCATACCAAAAGCTGAGGTACAGACAACAAAGGGCATTTTACCACTCAACCATTTTGCCTCAATTTGCCGACGCTCTACCGCCCCTAAACCTGCATGATATCCAGTAGTTACATAACCCATTTCTTGCAACCAAGCAGCCAAGTTTTCACTATCTCTGCGACTGCGAACATATATTAAACCACTGGTATTCACCCTAGCTTTGATAAACTTTAATAATTGTTGTTTTTTCCCCTGTGGTGTCCAAGCTATACTCACCTTGGGCTGAATATTTTCTCGATAGGGATTTAAGCGGAAGATAACAGGATTGATTAAATTTAACGTTGATTGAATAATATTTTGTGCCAAGGGATCGGCAGTTGCGGTAAATGCTGCTAAGGTAATTTTTGTTCCTGGTGGCTTAGTTTTTAATAAAGCTTCTCGTACTACTCCCAATCGACGATAGGTAGGACGAAAGGTATCACCCCATTGCACCAAACAATGAGCTTCATCTAAGATAATGCCATTAATGATAATTTGTGGATGAGACAATTTCTCCCACACAGGTGGACTAAGTAAAGTTTCGGGAGATAAATATAATAATCTAATTTTTTGATTGGCAATTAACTGTAGAATCTGACGTTTTTCAAAGGAAGGTAATTCACTATGTAAAAGTGCCGCAGGTAAATCTCGTTCACGTAACTCTTGCACTTGATTTTCCATCAAAGCTACTAACGGTGAAACTACCAAGGTTAAACCAGTTTGTAATAAAGCAGGTAATTGAAAACAAATTGACTTACCTCCACCCGTTGGCATGAGAATTAAAGCATCTTGTTTTGCCAACAAACAGTTAATTATTTCCCCCTGGGGTGGACGAAAATCTTGATATCCCCAAATCCTTTGAAATTCAGATTTTACTGTTTGCCAAGATATTTGAGTAGAGTAATTCATGGATAATCAAGTGCGGCTATTTATTCTGAATATATCCGTTGTTTTTTCACTTCTGGTTCAGTAATTCTAAGGAAGATAACAGGGAGGTGATAAAAACTCATTATTGTTTAGTCACAAATCCTCGCAGGCTATCCCACTTATCAGCAAATTAATATCCCATGTTAAACCGCCCTATTTACCTCGATAATCTTGCGACTACCCCTGTAGATACAAGGGTATTAACGACCATGCTCCCTTACTTTACAGAGCATTTTGGCAATCCTTCCAGTATTAATCATCAGTATGGTTGGGAAGCAGAAGCTGCTGTCAATCAAGCCAGAGAAATTATCGCAGCTGCAATTAATGCCAGTCCAGAAGAAATTATTTTTACCAGTGGAGCAACGGAAGCGAATAATCTGGCAATTAAAGGTGTGGCGGAAAATTATTTTTCCCAAGGACAACATATAATTACCGTTGCAACAGAGCATAGTGCAGTTATTGACCCCTACAAATATTTAGCAACGTTAGGATTTGAAATTACATTTTTACCAGTAGAGGCGGAGGGATTAATTAACTTAAATACATTAAAAAAAGCTCTGCGTTCTGATACTATTTTGGTATCGGTAATGGCTGCTAACAATGAGATTGGTGTTATCCAACCACTAGCAGAAATTGGTCAGATGTGTCGGGAAAATAATATTATTTTTCATAGTGATGCAGCCCAAGCTCTAGGAAAAATCCCCCTAGATGTGCAAGCAATGAATATAGATTTATTATCCCTGACCGGACATAAAATCTATGCTCCCAAGGGAATTGGTGCTTTATACGTGCGACGACGGAACCCCAGGGTGCAGTTAGCTGCGCAACAGCATGGAGGGGGACATGAACGGGGTTTGCGATCTGGAACACTGTACACACCGCAAATAGTTGGGTTTGGGAGAGCGGTGGAAATTGCTCTAGAGGAAAAACAGCAAGAAATGGAGCGTTTAACCCTCCTGCGCAATACCTTGTGGCAAAAGCTTTCCCAATTAGAGGGAATTTATTTAAATGGACATCTCACACACAGATTACCGGGAAATTTGAATGTGAGTGTAGAGGGGATAGATGGTGCTGCTTTGTTGTTAGCTTTGCAACCTGTAATGGCAGTATCTTCCGGTGCTGCTTGCTCTTCAGCAACTACTGCACCTTCCCATGTACTCACAGCTTTGGGACGTTCGGAAAAATTGGCTTATGCGTCAGTACGTTTTGGAATTGGTAGATTTAATACTACAGAGGAAATTAACCAAGTGGCAGAGCATTTTTTGCTGACAGTGGAAAGTTTGCGTAAGTCCAATTTACGCCTGATGTGAATTAGAAACACCTCGTAATTGTAACGAGAAAATGAGACTTTGAGATTGCGGATCTACGTCGCAATGACGTTGATGTGTATTCCTTGCATAAGTGCTGATTAATTCATTACTCATTACGCATTACTCATTACTCATTACTCATAATTTTTAATCTTTGCCATCACACAAACGTCGAAAAGCTGCCACTAATTGCTGATTCTGTTCCTCGGTTCCGACAGTAATGCGTAATTTATCATCTAATTGCGGTTGGGGAAAGTAACGGATGAGAATCCCTTGTTTTTTCAATTCCTGATAGAGGTATGCAGCATTTCCTAGGGGAGGTTGAGCTAGGAGAAAATTAGTTTGGGAATCCCTAACTTGAAAACCGAGATTTTCTAATTCTTGCTGTAACCATGCGCGTGATAGTTTAATTTTCTCGACGCAAGCATTTTTATAATCTTGATCTTGAATAGCAACAGTGGCAATAGCACAGGCGATCGCGTCTACATTGTAACTATCTTTGACCTTATATAGTCCATCTAAGATTTGGGGGTGGGCGATCGCAAACCCTAAACGCAATCCTGCGAGGGAATATCCCTTGGAAAGGGTACGTATGACAATGACATTGTCAAATTCCCTGACTAAATCCAAAGCATTTTCCGTGGCAAAATCCACATAAGCTTCATCAATCACCAGAATCCCGGATAATTTCCCTGCCAATTCTCGCAAATATTTCTGGGGAACAACATGTCCGGAAGGACTATTAGGTGAGGCAATAAATGTTACAGCACCCTGGGCGGCAATCAATTCATCTAAGGGCAACTGATAGTCTATACCGTAGGGAATTTCAACAAAATTTGCCCCCTGCAATTGTGCTAAAGTTTTATACAGTACGTAGGTTGGAGTGGGATAAACTACCTTTCCCCCAGGTTCCACACAAGCACGAATCAAGACATTAAGTAATTCATCACTACCATTACCAACTATCACCCAATCTTTAGGTACACCTAAAACCTGACTTACCGCTTGACGAAAATCGTCAGCAAAGGGTTGAGGATAGCGTCGTAAAGCTTCTGCTGTGATATTTTGTAGGGCAGCAACAGCAGCAGGAGAGGGGGGGTAGGGGTTCTCATTGCTGTTGAGTTTGATAAATTGTGTACCAGGTTTTGGTTGCTCTCCTGGAACATAACTTGCCATGGCAGCAATATTTGGACGAAAGTATTGATTCATCTACCTATTTCTTTTATCAGTAATCAACATATTTATTGGAGATGACGGTGCAGTTACTAAAACCCGTCGCTTTGGTTTCACATCAACATCATCTACTAAAACTAAGGAATATGTAGATAGTATTTTCACAAGTACAACCTTCATTTCAAATAAGGCAAAAGCGGCACCAATACAACGCCTTACACCACCACCAAATGGTAGAAATTCATAGGGGGAAAATTGCTTTTCTAAAAAACGTTCGGGGCGAAATTTTTGAGGCTCTGGGTATAAGTCTTGCCGTTGATGGGTTAAATAAATATTTCCATATAATAAAGTACCTGGCTGCAAATCATATCCACAAATTTGTGATGGCTTTTCGACTCTGCGGATAAAAGTTTGCATTCCCACTGGATAAATTCGTAGGGTTTCACAACAAACTGCATTCAAATAGGGTAATTTATTTATAGTATTAATATCAAGATTTTCGGAAGAATTTTCATATAAACTATCAATTTCTAGGAGCAATTTCTCTCGAACTTCTGGTAATTTATGAATCCAGTATAAAGACCAAGCCAATGCTGTTGCAGTAGTTTCTTGACCTGCAATCAATAATGTGAACAATTCATCACGTAATTCTTGATCGCTCATCGATTCGCCGTTTTCATCCTTAGCAGACATCATCAAACTCAAAATATCAGTTCTCGATGTATCTGCTTGTTTCCTGCGTTCTTGAATTTCTGAATATAGTAAATTATCTATCTCCTGTTGAAATTTTATATGTTTTCCCCAAGGACTCCAATTTCCCCAATCTTTTTGTAAAAACCTTAAATAAAGCATAGCTGCACCACCAGGAGAACTGATGTTATTTAGCATCTGATTGAGCAGATTTTCCATCTGTTTTGCACTTTCATCTTCGTAAAATCCAAACACTAGCTTGATGATTATCCGCAAACTAATAGCTTGGGTAACATCTCGGATGGAAAAGGATGCACCTGTTTCCAGGCTACTCATTGTTGCTTCTGTAATATTATTTATCTCTGCTGCATAGCTACGCATTCTGTCGCCATGAAATGCAGGTGTGAGTAGTTGACGTTGACGCTGATGCTCTGTAGAGTCTATGGACATGAGAGAAAAGGGTCCAAATAGGCAGCCAAATGTGGCATCTTGGTAACCAGGCGCGGTAAAATTCCCGGAGGAATCACCTGTTAATATCTGCTGTAGAGCGATGGGATTGCTAACAATTACTACTGGAGTGAGTTGGGGACTAATAGACAAAGTAAAAATATCGCCGTAGTTTTTCGCACATTCTTCTAGTAGGGATAAGGGGGATACAAACCAACGTACTATCTGGATGAAAGTAGGGATTTTTGCAGGATTTGGTAGTGCCATTTGATTATTTAGTTATGTTTGCAAATACTGGGATGTACTCTTTCTTGTTAGTTAGATGTATTTTTTAATATATCACTACATAGTATCATATCTAGAGACATAATAAGTTTTTTGTCTGACATCGTATCACAAGCCAATCTGTTATTTTAGCTAATTCATATAGATTGGTTGTACTAATTAATTCCAATGATTTCACAAAAATAGAGAGATAGCCTGTTGCAAATTTCAGACTTGAATTTCGTGGTTACTGTATCTTTTTTTGTGAGCTATGCGCCAGAAATTCGGAACAATACATTAATACAAAAATTGAAATATCTAACCGTTTTTAGCATGTAAATATTTTCTAGTTTATCGGACAAATTAAACAGGATTTTATTATGTAATCTAGGCATGTTATTATTTTTATGGAAAGATTATTTTTTCATTTTAAGCTGTCCCAGTTTTTGACAATTTATTCTTCACGGGCATCTAGATTGGTTTGAGGTTCGGTAAATGAAACAGCAAAAAACTCGACGCAATCGAGGCGTGATACTAACACTCAAAGGCTGGGATAAATTTCAATTAGCGAAAACTCAAGCCGAGTTTGAAGAGAATGGGGGAAGCAGTTTTACTCTCGAGGAATTAAGCGATCGCACTCAGCTAGCATTGCATACTATATCAAAAATACAGGGACGCACCGAATCTGTAGATAGAAGTTCGTTGCAATCTGCCTTTGCTGCCTTTGGTTTAGAACTATGTAAAACCGATTATACCCAACCTAGTCCCCGTGATGATCTGGAAATCCGACGTGCAAACCCACAGCATGATTGGCAAGAAGCACCCGATATATCTATATTTTATGGTCGCAGTCAAGAACTATTGCAGCTACGACAATGGATATTAGAACAACGGTGTCGTTTAGTTGCACTACTTGGAATTGGTGGTATCGGTAAAAGCACATTAGCAGTTAAATTAGGGTGGCAAATCCAAAGCGAATTTGAGGTAGTGGCGTGGCGAAGTCTGCAAAATGCACCACCAATAGAAGAGACTTTAACCAGCCTACTGCAATTTCTACTGTGGTCACTGCGACAAGAAATGGTGATCCCCGAAAGTTTTGACAGTAAACTAGCAAAGCTGATGGAATGCTTGCAATCAAATCGATGTTTGTTGATATTAGACAACGTTGAAACAATTTTATCTAGTGATGCTGAAGCTGGGCAATATCATCCTGGTTACCAAGGATATGGGCAATTACTCAAACTTGTGGGAGAAGTACCCCACCAAAGTTGTATTTTGATCACTTCTAGAGAAAAACCCAGAGAAATGATCCCGTTAGAAGGAGACACAACAGGAGTAAAAGCTCTGCCATTAAAAGGATTAAATCCTACCGAGGGACAAGAATTATTTAAGCAAAAAGGCGAATTCACGGGTACAGAACAAGAATGGCAATTACTCGTCAATCATTATGGGGGTAATCCCCTCGCATTAAAAATGGTCGCAGCCGGAACTCAGGAGCTTTTCAATGGTAGAATCGCCTCTGTTTTGGAATATGCAGAACAAGGTGCGCTCATCTTCGAGGATATCCGCGACTTATTAGAATGTCAGTTTCAGCGTTTGTCAGCAGTCGAAGCAGAAGTAATCTATTGGCTAGCAATTAACCGAGAACCGGTATCCATCGCTGATTTAACAGAGGATGTAGTGACATCTGCTTCCAAACTTCAATTACCACAAGCAATCAAATCTTTATTACAACGGTCACTAATTGAGAAAAGTGGTGAGCATTTCTTTCTGCAACCAGTGGTAATGGAATATACCACACAGCGATTTATAGAGCAAGTTTATCAAGAATTAGTCGAAGAAAATTCTGTCAGTTTACACTTATTCCTCACCCATGCTTTGATTAAAGCAACAGCCAAAGACTACATCCGAGAAACACAAAAGCAATTAATTGTGCAACCCTTGCTGGAAAGGCTATTAATCGAATTAGGTGGTCAACTAAAACTTGTACAAATTTTCCAAAATTTACTAGAAAAGCAAAAACATCAGGCTGCAATATTAACAGGATATGCCGGGGGTAATATCCTCAACTTATTAAAGCATTTACAGGTAAATTTACAGTGGTACGATTTATCAAATTTGCACATTCGGCAAGCTGACTTACAGGGATTGAATTTAGCCGGGGTTAATTTCCAAAACACTGCCTTTGATAATTCTATATTTGCGAAAAGCTTGAAGAGCCTTTATTCACTTGCTTTGAGTGCAGATGGCAAATTGTTGGCTACGAGTGATACAGATGGACAAATTCATTTGTGGCAAATGGCAGATAGCAAAAACTTGTTGACATTTAAAGGGCATAAAGGTGTAGTTTGGACAGTTGCCTTTAGTCCAGATGGAAAAACCCTGGCAAGTGGTGGTCATGATGGATTAATTCAATTGTGGGATACACAAACAGGAGATTGTTTAAAAACTTTAGATCAACACACAGGTATTGTTTGGTCTGTCAACTTTAGTCCCGATGGTCAAACTCTCGCAAGTGGTAGCCTAGACACTTCAATTCGGTTATGGGATATCCATTTAGGTAAATGTATCAAAATATTGCATGGTCATACTAGTGCAGTGTGCTCGGTTAGCTTTAGTCCGGATGGTTCTATTCTGGCAAGCGGTAGTCAAGATTGCGACATTCGCTTGTGGGATACCAGCACAAGTACTTATATAAAAACTTTGCGAGATCATGTTAGCAATGTCCGCTCGGTTTGTTTTAGTCCAGATGGTCAAACTCTTGCCAGTGCTAGTCGTGACTACTCTGTTAAATTATGGGATGTGAGTAAAGGTACTTGCATCAAAACATTTGACGGTCATAAAAATGAAGTATGGTCAGTTTGCTTTAGTTCAGATGGTCAAACTATAGCGACAGGTAGTTATGACTATAGTGTCAGGTTGTGGAATATAGAGCTAGGAAGCTGCGTGAAAATTTTCCACGGACACACGAGTGAAGTGTACTCAGTCATTTTTAGTTTGGATGGTAAAAACTTAGTTAGTGCTGGCAAAGATTCCAGCGTGCGGATGTGGGATACAAGCACAGGTGTATGCCTGAGAAATTTACAAGGTCATTCCAGTGGAACGCTTTCGGTGAGTATTAACCCTGTATGCACAGCATCCTCGGAAGGGGTTAACTGTATGTTAGCAACAAGTAGTAGTGATGGTTTGGTTCGACTATGGGATGTTGCATCTGGGTACTGTACTCAAGTTTTACAAGGTCACGTAGATTGGGTATGGTCAGTTAGCTTTAGTCCAGATGGTCGAATCTTAGCAAGTGGCAGTGACGACAAAAGCATTAAACTGTGGGATGTTATTTCTGGCGATCGCATGACAAACTTGTATGGTCATAGCGGTGGAGTCACATCAATTAGCTTTAGTCCAGATGGTCGAACCTTGGCTAGTGCAAGTAGAGACAAGAGCGTGAAATTATGGGATATTCACGACCATAAATGTATAAAAACTTTCGTTGCTCACACAGAGCCAATCTGGTCAGTTAGCTTCAGTCCAGATGGTAATATTTTAGCTACAGGTAGTGATGATTACTTGATTAAGCTGTGGGATGTCTCTGAAGGGAAATCCATAGCAACTTTGTCTGGTCACACTAACGCAGTCTGGTCATTGAGTTTTAGTCCAGATGGGAAAATGCTGGCTAGTGGTAGTGTTGATCACTCAATTCGATTGTGGGATACCAGTAACTTTGATTGCGTAAAAGTGCTGCAAGGACATACTTCTACTGTCTGGTCAGTTAGTTTTAGCGCTGATGGTTCTACCTTAGTATCTGCTAGTTCCGATCAAACAATTCGCCTATGGGATATCCAGAACTTTACCTGTTTAAAAGTATTACATACTCATAGTAGTGGGGTATGTTCTGTTTACTTTGATTCTGTTGGTAATATCTTGGTTCATACTAGTCAAGATGAGGGAATTAAGCTTTGGGATGTGGAAACTCTTAAATGTATTAAAACCCTGAAGGTTGATCGGCTGTATGAAAAGATGAACATCAGGGGGACGACTGGGTTAACAACAGCACAGCGATCGGCTTTGTTAGCTTTGGGGGCTGTGGATGGTGTAAGGTAGGGTTTTGGGAGAGTTGGGAAAGAGTGCGATCGCTGCTTTGAAATAGGTTTTAAGAGGGCGATCGCTCGCGCTCAACGTGCTATTTAGTTAGCTAGAAAAAGACTTGCAATTTCCTTTCGACTATTTCCGACAAACTAATCTCCCATTGTCATTATCAATTGCATTGCAACTACGATAACCAACTAGTCTGGTATATTTCCATTGACCACGTTTATCTAGACATTCAGCTTCCAAGGTGGGTTCAAGACCAGGACGAATATTAGTTTTGATATTTCTGCAAGATTGAGTGTAACTTCCTGTGGGAGCCGCAAAAGCTGGCAAAAGTAACATCTGAGCGGCAAATAAAGAAGAAACTAAAATGATTTTTTTCATCAACTTTCTCCTAATTTTTAGTAGATTTAGGGATTTCTTTTATAGTTTGCGTGTTTTCTCTAGAGGCGTGACTGGATTAACAGCACTGTACTCTTGTACTCTTGGCTTTGGGGACTGTGGAACGTTTAGCGTAGGGTTTGCATAGTAATTACAGAGGTGGGTCGTTGCTCAAATCATCATCAATCAAATCTTCATAAGAATCACGCAGGTATTTCATCTGCTTAAAAGCTTGGATAATTTCAGTTATTTGATGTTTAGCATCTTCGTAGCCACGCTGTTTGAGTTCAGTTATGCGTTCAGCACTAAAGTCTAGTAAACTCTTAACTGAACCAATAAATGGTGTATCTGACTGATTTATTGGCTGTTCTGGTCTAATTTCAATAATGGTTTGTTCTGGAAAATCATGGCGATTCCACGGCGTTCCATAACCCAAATGAATCACTATTACATTTTTGCAACCACGTTGTGTCAAAGCTTTTACTGGAATATTATCTTTCAAACCTCCATCGACGTAAGACTGTCCATCAATATTCCGACAAGGAAAAGCCAAGGGAATGGCTGCGCTGGCTAAAAGTAAATTGTAGACTGTTTCATCATCTGGAAAATCTCTCACACGAAACCACTCAGCATTCACTCCTGAAGCAACACGAGCAAAGTTAATTAACAAGCTGGAACTCAAACCAGGAATGTTTAATGAGGGAAAGACTGTTACCCATAACTCGATACCGCGTCGTAGTTCCACAGCATTGACTGCTTTGCGTAACATCTGCTCAATGGGTTTGGGGTCAAAAATGGGGTGAGGATCTTTATTCCAGCGTAAAATGTTCGCTTTAGCAAGATCATCCCAGAGTTGATTGAGCCGTTCAGCAGCATCAAAAAAAGAGAGATAGGATGACAGGACAGCACCATTAAGAGCGCCAATGCTAGTTCCTGCAATAATGTTTGGTTTTAGTCCTAATTCAGCGATACGTTTAACAGCACCTGCTTGATACGCACCTTTAGCACCCCCGCCAACCAGTACAAGCCCAAATTCGGGATGAGTACATTTCATCTCAACTTCCTTTACTTTTGTCTTAATTGGTGTGAATATTACATCTAACGCTGCACCTGATATAGATAACGATGACTGGAAGGCATAAAGTAACACATACTTTTATTTCTCAAAATTATTGCCGATCATCAATAGACAATCATTTGCCGTTTCTTGTGTGACAGCATCAACAAATGTTTTTGCATCGGTAGTACGGTAAATATCGTCAATATGAGCGCGGCAAAGAGCGATCGCACTCTGTCCGGGCTGTGATGGTCTAGCTTCTTCTGGAAGTGTCGCCAATTCCAATGTTGTACCTATCACAAACAAGTGTGGCGTATTTATTAAGCGTTCCCTTGGAATAGAATGAACTTCCAACAATCCTGTTACTAATTCCAGGTCATCATTATTTTTAATTTCTGTCCAAGACTCATCTAACAAATCAGCCAGACTGCAACCACTAGGAGGTTGTAGTTGTTTGGTGTTAGCAAGAATTTTATTTACCAACAATTCACGATAACTTTTTAGATCACCAGTTTCCAGTTCATACATCACCACAGAACTGCTGAAAACTTCTCGCACTAGTAAAGCAACTTGCAAAGTCCAAGGTAGCAGCCTGTAAGTTTGCCCGGCTGACCAAGCGGTTACAATCCTGTCTAAGTCTTGATTTGCAGCAACTTTTACCTCTAGGCTACGTACCCGCGCTTCTAGATCGTGGAGATATACGCTCACCTGTTGAGCAAGCATAGATAGTTGGTATTTTAGTTGAAGTAGTTCTTCACCTTGTATTTGCGATGTTTCCTTGAGGTCGCGAATTGCATTCCGTGCTTCCAAAAGAGATTTTCGAGTACCACTTAAAGCAACGTTACTGATGCGAAGATTTTCAACGAGTTCTTGAACCCAGTTGTATAGTGCTTTTTGACCTGCAATTAAATTACCATCAAGCAGAAGCCTTCGTGTGTGGTCGCTACCGTCTACTTTATCAATCAGTTTTCCAAGCCAACCCCGATCTTTGCGATAACGTAATATATGTTGGCTGACTTGAATGCCGTTTACTAAGTCAATTAGGGCTTTATCTGATACAACAGGGATGCGATGTTGAAGGTGTTTAAGATGAAGAATAAAAGAGCTTGGCATATTATTCTCTTCTGGGTTTGAAATCAACATATTTTCCCAACAGCTTGTATTTTTACTTAAGTACATCTTCAGCTAACTTTGTGTTCATTACTTTGATTATTTATTTTGGAACTCTACTTAACATCTGGTTGATTTCTTGATTTTTTTTCTTCACTTCTGATATTAATGAATTAAACTCTGCTACTAAGCTTTCTCTTGTTTTATTTTCCATTCCTTTTTGATCTCTATAAGCGTTGTTAAACTGTTGACTTATATCACTTAAATGTCCACCAAATTCATCAAAAAAATTTTCTACCCCCTGTTTAAATTCATCGTCTACGTAATTTGCAATTTTAAATTGAATTTCTTGAATACTATTTTCAATAAATTGATTAGATTTATCGACAATTTCTTGAAGGAAAACAGTATAGTAATTTTCATTAATATCAGGTTGTTTGACATAAATAGTTTCTTTTTTCGGAATCACCCATAGCCAGTGTCGCCAAGTTCTTTTCTCAATAACTTTTGTTTCATAGCCCCCATCTCGTGTTTTAACATTGCCTTTAACAACATCTCGTGAAATTGCAGAATTTCGAGAATATAAATCGGGCATTGGTAGTAATATCTCTATAGTTAAGTCAGGTAAATCTAAACCTCTTAAACGCTGACGCGCCCATTGAATGATTGGTTTAATTTCCCTTCCCAGTGACTCAGCCAAGTTTTGACGCTGAGTCTCTATACTCTTTTCTACTGATTTTAGTTCGGTTTCTAATAAAGGTTCTATAATTTCTTTAGTTGAAGCAATCGCTTGTTCTGCAAACAATTTTGCAGTATATTCCTCTTTAAATTCCAACACATTATTTTGCTTACTCGAGGAAATAAACGGAAGAAATCTTTGAACCATGATTTCCAAATGATTTTTATTTTTCTCAGATTCTTTGGTGAAAGCATTGTTAATAACATACTTGGCTTTATTCTTAATTTCGTCAATTTGTTGACTGATTTTTTGCAACAATTCTTCTTTAATTGTTTCTACATTTTGGATATTTTGACGAAAATTTTCCAATTTCTTAAGTTCTGTTTCAAATGCTTCTATTTCATCTTTTAATTTATCTTCTTCTTGATTGAGTGCTTTTTGACGAAAATGAATATCAGCTTCCAATTTTGTCATTGAATCACCAGTAATTTTTAAAGCAGACTGAATACAACGAGGAGCAGCTTTAGCTATAAGAGCATCGATGGCACCATCCATAAAAGAGTCAAATTTTGACTTTTTTAAAAGTTGTCCAGCTAGATCTCGCAATTCTTCTAAATTTGTTTCTTCAATTTTATCCTCCCAATTAAGAGGATATGCCTCTTCCATAAGAGTTTGGACAGTTTTCATTTTAGCAAGTTCAGTATGATACATTTCGTGTGATTCAATTAAAAAATTAGTAGCGGTAAACGCTCGTCTGGCTGAAATCTCAAAAACTCGGTTTACATCTTTAGAGCCACCAATGCCAAATTCAGCAGCTACAAATTGCTGCAACTGCTCTGTTGTCATATCTTCCTTGCGACGCTGATCAACTTTGTTGATCAAAACGTACAAGTTCTCTTTACCTCGGATATCTATGACTGTTTGAACGTCTTTTTTTACTTTTTCGGCAGCTTCTGTTTTTAATTGGGTAAAATCCAAAACTATTAATACTATAGAACTTTTCCTCAGTTGCTCCTCAACGACTCCCTTGAGTTTGAGATTTTTTCCAGCTTCATTTGGACCTGGGGTATCAACTATAACTAACTTGCCAATCTCATCATTTTTAGAATTGTCTTGAAAACGAGGAAGTGGAGTTTTAATTTTCGGTGCGTGTTTTAGCGCCAGCAGTGGATCTGCTTGAGGATCTAGATTGTTGCATAAACGAATAATGTCATTTAAACCAGATAATTTATCTATGATATTCTCACGTCCTTGAGTCTCAGCAGTAATTTTTAATCCATGCGAATTTTTGATTTTTTCTAGAATATGTGTTAAATGAGGGTATTCACAAATTATTTGTTGTACTTCCTCAATTTTTTGAATTTTAATTTTCTCCCTCAAAGAAGATAGTGTGTCTTGAAATACTTCTATAATTTGCGGTTCTAAAATTAAAGTTGGCTGCTTTACTTGATGATCGAAAATAACTTCAGTAGGAAGGGTTGTCATTGCAGAATTGCGGCTAGGCAGAATATCCTGTCCGGCGATCGCATTCACAATCGTAGACTTACCAGCTTTCATTGGTGCAACTATAGTCATTCTCAACTCAAGTTCCCTTACATTGTGTGCTTCATTACTTATTAGCTGTTGAAACTCCATATACTTGTTGTTAGTTTTATCATTTTCCATAACTTTACTAGCACGACCCATAAGAGTACCAACTTCTTTTAGTAGGTCAAGTACATCTTGTTTCAATGCTTTAAAATTTGGCTGCGACATATTTAAAAACACCTGTTTTTGCTTGGAAATAATAGTTAATTGGCTGAGAAAACGGAAGCAGACACAGAAATATATGAGAAGGCTAATATTTAATTGAACTTTGTGTGTGTAATGATGAGTCAAACCAGATGTGATCGCTCTCCTCAAAAGCTTACAAATCAAAACTAAGTGAATATACCAAACCTAGAAAATTAGCTCAACTTCTAATTGTTCATAAAAGCGGCTATCATCAGGGAGCAACAACAACATAATCCCATTACTCCAACCCTCAATTAACTCCTTAGTCGTGAGGTAACGGATACCAACGGCTGGGTCAGAAATGACATATTTGTTTCCCTTTTTTCCGTAGAATACAACCCAGTGGCAACATTTCCAGTGAATAATAGTTGGTAGCAGAACTTCATCTAATTTTTCCAGAAATTCTGAAGTTGCTTGGACTTGACGAGTATGAAATCCTAGTAATTCTGCCCCTCGTCTCAAACCTAGTAGTGTCGTTCCTTGCGCTCCAGTATCAGCTGCATCTCTCACTCGCTTGAGGGCAAAAGTACGTCCGTAGTATTTGGCAACTGTTGCCAGACTTGCAGCACCACAATCTTTTTGACTTTGTTGCAATACACTGTAGTATTTCATACGTTAAAAGTTAGTAACCGTAGAAACCCAATTAATCGGGTTTCTATAAAAAGTAAAACTCCTATCTCACAAAGGTTTCAGTGATAGCGTTCAATTTACAAAGAAAATTGAACAATTCGAGATCGGCAAAATCTCAGAAGATTTACTATTAAATCAAATTTAACCTGCGCGTAGAATGGAACTTAAAGAGTTGTCTGGAAGACCTTTTTCGGTAATATTGGGATAGTCCCCTGGTCCGAGAAGAATGGATTGACCATTATAATCTTTGTCTACAAACAAGCTCCATTGACCCCGGATAATCTTCAAAGATGAGGTTATATCGTTAAAACCATTACCCTCAAGATTATAGTGACCATCACCTATAGTTGCATTGAAACCTTTGCCTCTTCCACCGTAATTTGTACCTTCGTATAAAATAATATCTGGATCTCCCTGTGATTCATAAGCTTCGCCACCGATATAATTAGCAGCAACCTCATCACTAAGTTCGTTTAATGCGCTCAATTTCAATTGAGCTAATGTATTATTGTTCATATTCGCTCTGTTTTTGTTGATGTTATACATATTTTTCTCCTGAGCCTTATATCTTGAGATTGTGTGTGAACTGAAGAGATTCACTACCTTTACGCCTGTTAGTTACTTATAGTTTGCGTATTTTCCCCTACTTACACAAGGCAACTTTAGCAAGTTAATTTCAACCTAAGACTTTTGTAAAAAAAAGAGTGCGATCGCCCCACCAGCACCCTCACAAAATCTACAATTGTAGCGTCACTATCTTCACCTCGATATAATTCTGCAAGCAATATTCACCGAGTTATCGAGCAATCCCTGACTGTTTGAAACCCTAAAGATTAAAGCATAAAGTGTTTCCTGTAATGGTTTACCTTTTCCAAAACTTTCTAACCAAGCTAATTGTTCAATATTAAGTGTGATTACTTAACAAATTATTGAATAAATGGAAATAGATAAAAGTGAATAATTTATAAATCATCTAGGCGAATTGTTTGCTGTATTGATAGTCTTGCTATTTCTCGCAAAGCTTGGGCGATCGCATCTGCCTGAATACACATTCCAATACTGAGTAATGCGAGAATGACAATTAAGACACAAGATACTTTAAACATAGATTTTTCAGATTCATCTACTTTGATAGATGAGATACTTGGAGATTTAAGCTCTGCTAGTAAATCTGTTTCTAGGCAAGGACTCCAATTATCTTGGACTTGAAGTTTCCAATCTGCAACATCTTTAAATAGACGATTATAATCATCAGATTGAGGATAATAATTTTCTTCATCTAGCATATAATTAACCTACATTTTGGGTTTTCATAGTTATCATTGATAATTATCCAGCCTATAATAATTGGTCTTTCCAGACTTTTCTTTTGACAAAAAAACAAACAAATATTAATGTAATCAGTAGTTCTAAAGGTGTTATATAGCTCCACTTGTGAGACATCTTATCTAGGATATGCCACGGAATAATAAATAAAATTGAGTAGGAAATTTTATGGAGTTTTATCCAATTACGTTGTAATAATTTGACACTACAATCATTAGAAGTGATTGCCAACAAGCTCATAATAAATAGCATCAATATTCCTTGAAAATAGTGAATCTAGGTATTTTTGTCTAAAAAGTTAATATTTTTTCTACTGCCATAATTAAGGCATGATTTGATGCTAGTATGTAAGATATAATTCCTATATCCCTACGTTTTTTTAATAGCAAAATTAGAATTTTATTGCCGCGCATATTTGGAAATATAGCTCTAAACATACTGGGAGCTAAAGTTGTAATATAAGCAATAAATGCCAAGCATCCCAGCAAATTTGCTAAAGTTAGCGGTTTGCAATATCGGGCAAGAAGGATAAAAATGATATAGCTGGTTACACCGAGGATGAGAAAAAGCAGTGATTGTTTATTCTGTAAAATCTTGGTATCCATTGATTAACTTTTTTGGCAATTTTTATCGGATAAAGGTGTGGAATCATATCACAATCTCAGTCTGTATATATTCTCCTAGTTACACCAGGCAAGTTAAGCGAGTTAACATCAACTTAAAAGAGCATTGGCAATATTGGAAAAGGTTGAGAAGTGGAATCTAGGATTTTAGGTATATACCAAGATGTGACTCTATGAAAAGATGACTTACATACCTATGTAAACTTATGTAAAGAGGGTTCACCACAATCAATTAATGGAATAAAAATAGTTAAAACGTACTATTTACTGGAGATGAAGCGATCGCCATTTGGTAATTGGGAGTGAATACTGGGATACTGTCACCACATCAAAAAAATTCGCTGATTCGTTGATTGGAGAGAAATGACCATAGCAGATGTGAGAATTATCTTAGTAGAGCCAGCAGGTGCTTTAAATCTGGGTTCTATTGCACGGGTAATGAAAAATTTTGGGTTGCGGCAACTATATTTAGTTAATCCTCGGTGCGATCGCCACTCTCCCGAAGCACAGTTAATGGCAGTTCACGCTAAGGATATTTTGGAATCAGCTGTAATTACTCAAACCTTACCCGCAGCATTAACCGGATGTAAAAGGGCGATCGCCACCACCGGAATTCACCATGACTGGAATGCACCCCTAGAACCACCGCGTACGACTCTACCCTGGTTACTCGAAGAGATAGCACAACCCGCAGCATTGATTTTTGGACGGGAAGATCGGGGATTAACTAACCAAGAATTGAACTATGCTCAAAAATTTCTACGTATTCCTACGGATGCCGCCTATAGCTCTTTAAATCTTGCTACAGCCGTGGCTCTCTGCTGCTATGAGCTTTCCCAGTCTCTACCCCTTTCCCCAAAGGATACCTGCCCTCAAATAGAAATTGCTCCCCAGGAACTTGTCGAAGCCTACTATCAGCAATTAGAATCGCTACTATTGAAAATCGGATACCTCTATCCCCATACATCGGCTAGTAGAATGGAAAAATTTCGTCAACTGTATAATCGCGCGGAATTACAAGTTAATGACGTGGCAATGCTACGGGGAATTATCCGGCAAATCGAATGGTCGCTCAGTAATCCTCACGAGAAGGAAAACTCATAATTCTTCACCTAGAAGACTGTGACCACCCCCCCAAAACGCCTAAATATGGCTTAAACTAAACAGAAAAATACTATGTAAAAGTCAGACACAAAATATCGGTATTTACCGTTACTACGTGTCAGTAATTTCCTCAGTAGTCCTAAATTTATAAAATTTCAGTATTGTTTCGGAAGTTTGTCGAAGTGACAGTCAACGGGGTTGAAAGGAGTAACGGTGTCAGATTCGAGTTACAAATTAACGGGATTATCACGACGACAACCTATCAGTCGTCCAGTTCGCCGTCCAGTTCGGAAACAGGGTAAACCGGTAGCGAAAGTCACAGGCAATAAATCTGCCCCCCCCAAAGAGGGCAAACTAGTGCGTATGGGGGAAGGTTCTGGGGTGACTCCAGCCAAACCTGGAATCCGCAAATCCAGCAAAGTTATACCCATACCCCTTAGAGCGAATACACCGGGACGAATTCCACCTTTCAAACCCAATTACGTTAAATCTAGGGCAGTTAGAGTCCGCAAGCAAGCTGTATCTAGAAAATATACCAACTCCAACCGCACCAAGTTAAAACCCATGGCAAGGGCGATACTATACGGTTTGCGGTTATTAATTGTTGGGGTAGGTATCGGGGCGATCGTGGGTACGATGTTATCAGTACTAGATCCCGCCACACGTCTGACTTCTACCAACACCTCGGAAACAACTTCAGCACAACCGACACCCACTGCTAACGCGACTACTGCTGGTTTAAACCTTTCTCAGGAAAATATTGCCTTAAAAACTGCCGTCCAAAATCTGGCAGCGAGCAACCCGAATTTAACTCCGGGAGTATTTTTAGCTGATTTAGATAGTGGCAGTTATGTAGATTTAAATGGTGGAGCCGCTTTCCCCGCTGCAAGTACGATTAAAATACCGATATTGGTGGCTTTTTTCCAGGATGTCGATCAGGGGAAAATTCGTCTCGATGAAACTCTCACCATGGAAAAGGAGATGGTTGCCACAGGCTCGGGTGATATGCAGTATAAAGCAGTGGGTAGCAAATTCTCTGCTTTGGATGTGGCAACTAAAATGATGGTGATTAGCGATAATACCGCCACAAATATGCTGATTGCCAGAATGGGAGGCGTGGAAACATTAAATCAACGTTTTCGTAGTTGGGGTTTAAATACAACTAATATTCGCAATATATTACCGGATTTAGAAGGAACTAACACCACTAGTCCCAAGGAATTGGGAAACCTGTTAGGGATGGTGAGTAAGGGAAATTTGTTGAGTATGACATCCCGCGATCGCCTACTTTATATCATGCGTCGTACCGTCCGTGATAATCTTTTACCCGCAGGTTTGGGACAAGGAGCTATTATTGCCCATAAAACTGGTGATATTGGGAATATGCTGGGGGATGCTGGTTTAGTAGATTTACCCACAGGGAAACGTTACATCGCTGCGGTGATGGTACAACGTCCGAGAAATGATACTAGTGCAGAAAAAATGATTAATTCTGTTTCTCGCGTTGCTTACCAACAGTTCAGTCAAACTTCACCTGTACAAAATAATCCTGTACAGAATACTCCCGTACAAAATAATCCTGTGCAGAATAATCCTGTGCAGAATAATCCCATACAAAATAATTTACCCCAAAATACAAGCATCGCCCCCACTACAACCTACCAACCGCCCGTATTCAATCCGAATATTCCCAATACTATGCCTAATGGGATGGGAACAAATACTTATCAACCTCCCGTAATCAACCCTGTAATTCCCAATGGTGTTGTGACTGCACCTGGTATGGGTTATCAAACACCTGTAACCAATCCGCAGTATTATTATCCTTATCAGAGGTAATAGTGAAGAGTCTGTTGCCTAGTTACTGAAGATAGGCTACCCACCCCAGGGGCGATCGCCGTGGTAAAAAACCCAGTTTCCACCACACAACTAGGTAGGATTGTAATAAGTGCTGAATTCTCAGCAAATCGGTTGATTTGAGTCTTCAGGTTGACTTTGTCTGACTCATCACAAATAACCAATAACCATTGACGATGGAGGAATTTACCATGTCTCCTTCAATTCAATTTTTTGCTGGTGTTTATGAAGAGTTGAGTGATGTCAGTTTGCGTCGGGAAACGCGCACTGGGATGCGTATTGTGGTGATGACTTTCAGTAAAATTAAGGCTTTAGATGGTATTAATAGTTTTACGAAAAAGTTTTTCAATTCCCTCGTTTTAACCGATGAGGAAGGGGAAATTAAGGTAATTCCTTCTTCTACCCAGTTTATTTTCGGTGGTGACGAAGGTGATGAATTAAAGAAGGTAGAGTGTAAATTTGCCGTTGAGCAAGATGATCACTGGGAAAGAATCATGAGATTTCTCCATCGCTATGCAGAAGCAAATGGTATGGGTTATCAGGAAAATTAAAGTAACCATACCCTTACAACATCAATGCAATAGTGACGCTGGATTGTTTTGGAATTTTGAATTCTGCATCACAGATACCAAAATAAAAAGGGACGCTGAGATAACGTCCCTCGTAAAAGTTATGGAAAGAAGTTTGTTCTTTCTGGAAATGTCTGATTTCCCAATTCAAATCCCTGGTCAAAAATTATCAGGCTGCTCAGTAGTCACGACACTAACTTGAGTTTTGTCAATAATTGTTGATTGCAGCATTTCGGTACGGGAAATCGAACTATTTGCCAAGGTAAACAAAGGATTCGATAAGATTCCGGCGATGGAAGTAGCAATTAGGGTGACAACTAGTCCTACTTGTAAAGGTCGGAAACCAGGTAAATTCCAATTGATTTCTGGGTAATTCTTCACAGCTTCGGACATTTCTTGGGGTTCTTTTACCACCATCATCTTGACTACACGAATGTAGTAGTAAATAGAGACAACGCTAGTAACTAACCCTAATAAAACTAAACCGTAAAGACCTGCTTGCCAACCAGCCCAGAAGAGGTAAATTTTCCCAAAGAAACCAGCTAGGGGAGGAATACCACCTAAAGATAGTAAAGAAAGACTTAAACCCAAGGTTAAGAGAGGGTCTTTCTGATATAAACCAGAATATTCCGCAATTTGGTCTGTACCTGTTCGCAGAGAGAAGAGGATTACACAGGTGAAACCACACAGGTTCATGAACAAATAAACCAACAGGTAAAATACCATGCTGGCGTATCCGGCTTGAGTACCTGCAATTAAGCCAATCATCACAAACCCTGCTTGGGCAATAGATGAGTAGGCAAGCATCCGTTTCATGCTGGTTTGTGCCAAGGCAACGACGTTACCCAGAATCATACTCAGCACTGCTAAGGCTGTGAAAACAAAGCGCCACTCATCAGCGACGAGGGGGAAGACTGTTGTCAGCAAACGAATAGCCAGGGCAAAACCTGCGGCTTTTGAACCCACAGACAAAAAGGCAATTACCGGAGTGGGAGCGCCTTCATAAACGTCTGGTGTCCATTGGTGGAAGGGAGCAGCCGAGATTTTAAAACCAATACCCGCAATCACGAAGACTAGAGCAATGACTAAACCTAGGGATTGACCGACCCCTGCATTGGCAATTCCATTGGCGATCGCGCTCAATTCTGTCTGACCACCGGATAAACCGTACAGTAAGGAAACACCATACAAAAAGACGGCGGTGCTAGAAGCCCCAATTAATAAGTATTTCAGAGCAGCTTCGTTTGACCGAGGGTCACGCTTGGTATAACCTGTCAGCAAATAAGAGGAGATACTCAGGGTTTCTAAGGAGATGAAAATCATCACCAATTCATTTGCCCCGCAGACAAACATCGCTCCTAGGGTTGCTGTCAGCAAAATCGCAATGAACTCTGCTAAAGCTGTACCACTTTGTTCGATGTAGCGGATAGACATGAGAATTGTCACCACCGCAGACAGAGCGACAATCCCCCGAAAAATCACACTTAAAGCATCGCTGTTAAATCCACCGCTAAATCCAATTGGATTGGTACTATCCCATTGAAAATAGAGAGCAGCTACGGCACTTAATAAGCCTGCGATCGCCAGATATCCAATCCAGCGTGCCGAAGTCCGCCCCAATATCAAATCCACAATCAAAACTCCCAGAAAGGTGATAATCACAATCCCTTCTGGCAGTATCGTTCCAGCATTCAACTGGGATGCAAGGTTAGCAAAATCCATTTTTCTGTATTGGTTTTGGCTATGAGACATCAAACCGACAGCGTTTGTCGATCCTCGGCGATTGGTTCTTGGTTCTTGGTCAACAGTTGTTTGCCAGCTACTCACCAATTACCGCTCACCACCATCTAGACCTAATAGATTTCACAATAGAAATCAAACGCTGTCACTGTGTTAATTCTATTGTTTTTTACTCAAGTTTCATAAACTTATCTGTATTCACCATAGCGGCTAAACCCTTTACCCTAGGCATTTTTCGCTATCATCACATAAATTTATGTTTCAAGTTAGGGATTACGATGGCAAATATCTACCCAAAAATAAACAGACCAGTTAACGTCTGGTCTGCTTGCTGATCAAAATGCTACTCAGGTCTGATATTGGTTTTGCTAAAAAACTTATACCACTAGGCAAAAGTTATTGAAATATGATTGACTATCAATAACTTAGAAGCTTTTAGTAGCGTCTTGAATATCCATCGCCGTTACTCTTGCCACCCCAGCTTCCACCACCAGAACGTCCACCTTTGTCCTCTTTTGGTCTTGCTTTGTTAACTTTCATTGCACGACCCATCCATTCTGCACCGTCTAGTGCATCTATGGCTGCATCTTCGGCAGCTTCGGTATCCATCTCTACGAAACCAAAACCTCGAGGACGACCAGTTTCCCGGTCTGTAGGTAATTGCACTCTTGTAACAGTGCCATACTCTGCAAATACCTTGCTGAGTTCTTCTTGGGTAACACTGTAGGATAGGTTCCCTACGTAAATTGACATGAAACTCTCCAGAATCCAATGATTGCGAGATGTTTATCGGTCAAGTCGCTTGTAAAATTATGTAAAAACAAGAACACCGAGTTTACTTCTCCACAACTATCTTAACACAACTTCCAGATTGACGAGGTTGAGTGATAAATCGTCTATGAGGAGGGTGAAACAGGTGATTCTTGTATATCATTTTTTACTCAGTATTCAATTTTTCTGACTCCATACTTCTACATTACTCGGTGTAACAAGTGGAACCAGACCTGCCACCGACTTTAAACTTGTTGCACTCTTTAGGGGCATTGCGCTCTAAAGACCACCAGTAGGGTTTATCAGATGTCACCACTCCATTTGGCATGGTAGTTAAACGAAAATGAGCCCCACGGTAATTGGGGAGTAATTCTGTAGCACCTTTGAGGTTTGCTGCCTCTAGATTTGCGCCGAGAAAGCCGGTATAGGATAATACTGCATTCTCCAGGGAAGCTGATTTTAAGTTAGCCCCGACTAGGGAGGTATTTTCTAAAATTGCACCGTTGAGAACTGCCATTTCCAGATTTGCACCTGTCAAGTCAGCATCTTTTAAGTTGACACCAGATAAATTAGCTCCTTTTAAATTAGCTTCCCGCATTTTGACCCCTCCGAGCTTGATTTGAGTCAAATCAGCGCCACTTAAATCACACCGATGGCAAATACCTGTGGTGCGTAATTGTTCTAAATCTTGCTGATTTACAGCCAAGGTTTGTTCTGCGAATCCTACACAAATCAATAAAGCAAGGCTAATCTTGAGTTTCATATTTCTTGACTAGAATATTACAAATCGAGAATTGATGTAAGTATATATTGCTATACTTACATATAGGACTGGTGAAACAAATGGTTGGTATCAAGGAAACGTAAAGAAACGATAAAACTAATGTAAATCCTAGTAATTTCACTAGTCAAAATCAAATACTGTGTTTACAATTGGGTCATCAAGATATATACCGAAACTCTATAGTCAGCTAAGTATTATTACCCCCTGGGCTAAATTCATAGTTCGGGGGGTAATGTTATGGGTGGGGAATGGGAAATAGAAGAGAATGACTGTTTTGATGTGTTTGTCTTTGTGGTAAATCTAACGCCATCCTAAAAGACGTAAAAAAGGCACAATTAGATAGTGACTCACTGCTAACCAAAAGCTGGTACACACACCCATAATCAGAAAAAAAGCGATTTTTGGTAATAACCCGTTAATTCCAACTTGATTGAGAAACTCAAATTCTCCCGGTTGTACTCCCAATCCTAAAAGTAGAGCCAAGGGCATGGCAGTACCAAAGGCAGTAACAATAGCGTAGACTATTTGATGGCTGCGTATGCCTAAGCCAAGAGTCATTAGGGAAACCCCAGTTAGTATTAAACAGACTAATCCTTCACTGTGATATTGAGGTGTAGCGATTTGGAGAATTATATAACCTAGGGTGTAGGCGATCGCCCCGATTCCTGAGGCAATGACTAACCTGCGTTTTTGCCCAAATCTGTTAGCGGTGGTGATTCCCCAAGCTGTACCCATTCCTGCACAAGCAAATAGTAAAATATTCGCCGCCGAGATGGAAGGATGATTTTCCAAAAGTCCAGGAAATTGGAAGGAAATAAAATTAGTAATTTGCTTATCTAAATTAGTTTGCCAAGACAGGAAAAAGCTCGTAACAATACCAACTAAAATCCCAATAATAGTTAAAGTACTTGTCCAAATTGTATCGAGACAAGCTTGAATAATTTTGAAAATTGTCTGAAAAAACAACCCCGTAGTTATACTGAAGGTTGTCACCACTTGTACAACAGAGCCATACAGAGGTTGGAAAAACTGGATAGGCAAACCAGAAGCAGCAACGGGGATTTTCTGAGTTGCAGTATTCCCAGGGGATTGTCCGAAATGAGATTTGGCAGATACTGGAGTATTAATATTGACTGAGGTAATTTGTGCCAACCGTTGCTGAATAATTGCCGTATTGGCGGGGCGCGATCGCGCATCGATTTGCATCATCTCATCTAGTAAATCGGCAAACTCTGGCTGAATTTGCACTAAGTGTCGCCATTTTAATTCCCCAGTTAATGGGTCTTCTAAATCTCCAGGATACTTACCTGTCAACAGTTCTAGCATTGTCCGCCCCAAGGCATAAAAATCGGCAACAGGTGTCACCCCCCCACCAATCACCTGTTCTGGAGGACTATAACCAGAGGAAAATAATTTCGTTGAGCGGGGAATATATCCCTGATTTTCTACCCCCACTTGCTTTGCTCCCCCGAAATCAATTAAGACTAATTGTTTACCTGAAGACTGGGGAGAATTACGCAACATTAAATTAGCTGGCTTGATGTCACGATGGATGATTTGCCGTTGGTGCAGGTGCTGAAGAATATCAATTAACTGCGAGAACCAATCTAAAACTAAATCCTCTGGACATCCTTGCAGATATTGTTGCTGTATCTCTTCCAAGGTTTGACCATGGATTTTCTCCATTACCAAGCAGTGTAATATTTTTTCGCCCTGGAGGTGCATCCAACGATGTTGAAAATATCCATCAACATCCACTCTGGGTACTCCCGGATGTCTGATACTCGATAAAAAACTTGCTTCTTGGGTAAATAACTCCAGTGCTTTGGGTGATTCTTCCACCAACACTTTCAGAACTTTTTCTGTTTGGCTACGCTGATCCCAAACGCTGTATATTTGAGCAAAACCCCCCTCACCCAAGCGTTGTACAGCTACGTAGCGATTAATTAACTGTAGGGGTGTACCACAGCTATGACAAAAATTGCCTCCCTCCGGTTGAGGATAGGGACGCAAACAATCTGGATTAATGCAGTGAATCGCACTGAGATTTGGAAACACGATCACTCACTCGCGGGGGTTTAGTAGATTGTACAACTTTCAGTCTGAGACGGGGAAAGCGTCAAAAGACGAAGGTGGTGGGAAAATCCTCATAATTAAAATTAGGATATATATCAGTAGACAACTGGAGAATATGACTGAAAATTTACGCCATAGTTTCGCTAACCGTGAAGAGTTAATCGCATATATCCGTGAACAATTCCCGGAAGCTGTCAAATTTGATCATCAAGTCAGTGAAACTTTAGGTGGACGCAAAAAGGCAGAATTATTATTACAAAAAGTTGAACCGCTAAAATATGCCAAAACCCGTAACTTTTTGGATGGTAGCGTCACCCGTCTTTCTCCTTACCTACGTCATGGAGTATTGAGTTTACGAGAAGTCCGTGATTATGTCCTCCAGAAAGTGAAAAATCCGGATGATGGGATGAAATTAATTAATGAATTTGCTTGGCGTGATTATTGGCAAAGACTATATGTCAAACTTGGTGATGGTATTTGGCAAGACCAAGAAGAATATAAAACAGGATTCGCTGCCAATCAATATGCTCTTGAGCTTCCCCAAGACATTCGAGAGGGGAAAACCGGAAGTTTTTGTATTGATAGCTTTGCTCAAGAATTAACAACAACAGGTTATTTACATAATCATCCCCGGATGTGGTTAGCTGCCTATATTATCCATTGGCGGCATATTCGCTGGCAATCGGGGGCAAAATGGTTTTTAGCACATCTTTTGGATGGCGATCCTGCTAGTAATAATATGTCCTGGCAATGGGTAGCTAGTACTTTTAGTCATAAGCCTTATTTTTTCAATCGGGAAAATTTGGAACGCTACACTGGGGGAATTTACTGTCAACAATGTCCTTTATCTGGTAAATGTGATTTTGAGGGTAGTTACGAAGAATTAGAGGCAAAGTTATTTCCCCAAGGAGAGTTTAGTAAACCAGCAAATAGTCAAAGTTGGCAGAAAGGTAAACGCAAGCGTTAATTCATTTATCAACTCCATTGCAGGGAATAATTTTCTAGGTTGAAAAGTATGAGTCAAGAAATTATTTGGGTTCATGGTGACTGTTTAAGTCCTCACAATCCGGCTTTTGAGGAATATCCTGATGCTCCGGCAATTTGGGTATGGGATGATGTCTTAATTCAAGAGTGGCAAATCGGTTTAAAGCGCCTAACATTTATGTATGAATGCTTATTAGAATTACCTGTGGTGATGCGTCGCGGTGATGTCACTGAAGAAATTATTGCCTTTGCGCAAGAAAATCAAGCCAAAAAGGTTATAACTATTGATAGTCCGAGTCCGCGTTTTGAGAAAATTTGTGATGGGATTGAGAAAAAACTGGACTTAGAAATTTTCGAGATGGAAGCGTTTTTTGACTATGATGGTTATATAGATTTGAAACGTTTTTCTCGCTATTGGAAAGTTGCAGAAAAGTATGTTTTTGGGACTTAAACATCGTCTATTTTGAGAACTTGGTAACTCCAGATATGGCTAACCTAGGTCGCTATGAGAAAGTTTTGATGATGGCAAAGGTTTAATTGATAATTTTGCTCAGACGTTGGGGAAGGAAATCTGTGTCTTGAGCTTGGGGGATTTGAGTCATATAGGATTCGCGTACTGCTAACAAAAATCCTTTGATACTATCTATTCCACCATTTTTGATGATGTCATCAACTTTGCGGAAAAATAGCGATCGCCACTTGCCATCATTGTCCCCACATTGCTCAACAATATATAAGGCTGCCAGATATTCGGCTAAGGGATCAAGGCAAAAACGGACTTGATCTTTGGCTGTACCGACTGTTTGTATTAGTTGTAGACGGTTTTCTAAATAATCTAGATAAACTTCTGGCTGAGTCAAATTCAGATTGCCCAGAGTCGTAATAATATTTTCTCGCTTCCCTGCTCCCGGCTGATAATTAGCTTGTACACATTCCCAAGCGGCAATTTTCCCTAGTTGGTGAATTGTTCTATCGTCTAATTTATCCTCGGTAATATCCCGATTCAGATCGTTAAGATAACCCAGCATCAAGCTAGGAATATTCTCCGGTAGCGGATTCCCTGATGTGCCAATATGGGAAATTAACTGTTCTGCGTAGAGTTTTGCTAAAAGTACAGTGATATCTCCCTGACCAATTATCGCCGACAAGCGGTTACAAGCATCGAAAAACTCTTGATCGGTAAATTTATCCCGCTTTCCACGTTGCGTTAAATAAGCTTCCATAAAGGATGAAAGTTTATTGGCTGCAATGCGTAGGGGTTTGATTGTAGTTTTATTTACCCGTGCTAATTTTTCTTCCAGACGAGAAGTGATGACTAAGCTATTGACGGGAAAATCTGGGGAATCAAGCTGAATCGTCTCCCTGGTACTAGCATTCAATTCTGAGAATCTATCAACAATCACTAAGATGCGCTTTTTCCGTAACAAGCGTATCAATAATTCCTCACAAATCGGTTCTGGTTCATCAATCAAAGCTTGTAATTGCCCACGAATTGCCGAAAGTAAGGCAGATTTCCCATCCACCGGGCGAAAATTCTCTTCTAGTAATACAGGTAGTATGGGATGTTTACCCAAACGTTTATCTTTGGCGATCGCCCACCCAGCTAATTGACACGCGAGACTAGTTTTACCAATACCCCCTTCCCCAGAAATCACGATACAACTACGCTGTTTTTCAAAGCTAGGGCAGAGAGCTTCCGGGGTTAATTGGGGAATAGTATTACCGTCAAGAATTACCGGAATGGGAATATAAGTACGCCCAGAGCTGTCTAATCCACCCAAGGGGCGATCGCTCACCGTCTCTTTCTTGGGAAACTGCTCCCGCACCGATGGCATATACTTACTCACCCACCCATCTAACACCCTGGGATGATAGTGAAAAAACCCGACAAACAGCACATACCGCAGTGGTACATTAATACTAACTAAGGGCAGAGAAAAATCTGTATAGGGTTTGAGAGCATTATTAATTTGCAATATCCACAACGGTGCTACCCACAGCAACAGCAAACACAACAACGGTAGCAAGGTGACATACAACGTCACTCCTAAAATCACCTTGTGCTGGATAACCCATTCCTGTGCTACCGCAAACAATCGCGTCTCTTTCTCCGTTTTCAAAGCTTCCAGAGGGCGACGAATTTTCACCGTATCCAACTCACTAAACTTATCCTGGTGTGTCTCCAGAATTTTCAAAACCTGCTCAAAACTACATATCACCTTGGTTAACTTACCACTAGGCAAATTATCCGCCACATCCTGATATGCACCAATAATGCCACTTAAACCCTTCACCACCCCATAACGGACATAATATTCCTCGTCATCCAACAAAGGAATCAAATCTTTCACCGCAGAATTCGCTTCCACCCCCATCGCGCCCAGTGCCAAGGCGGCATTTTTTCGCACCCTGGGGTTCTTATCTTTCAGTGCATTTACTAGGGAAGGAACCGCAACCTTTGCCTCCCCACCCAAACGCTTCAAAGCTGCTGCCGCATAGATACGCACGAATTCTTCCCTATCCTGGAGGGCAGCCATAAGAGCCGGTACCGCCGATTTCGCTGGCTTGCCAATATCCCCCAAGGCTAAAGCCGCATACATCCGCACCTGGGCATCGGTATCCTGTAATGCCTCAATTAATGCACCCACAGCCGCCGATGCTTCCGTAGGAATATCACCCAACACCCAAGCAGCTCGCCACCGCAGGTTACTATCCTCACTTTTCAGGGCAGCGATCAAGGCTGGAACTCCTGCGGAACCCACGCTTACCAGGGCATCATGGGCTTCTAAACGAATTCGCGCATCCCTATCCACTAATTTCTCAATAATTGGGGTAATTTTGCCATCATCCCCCATCTGTGCCCAAGAATTACCTGTCCACAACAAGAACAGCATCAGGCACAATACAGTTAATTTCAGGGTTTTGCTTTGGGAATCGGTGCTAATCACCCGATTTACATCTCCAGTTACAGGAAACTTCACTTATTTTACTCCGGCAGACCACAGATAGAGCATTGCTACCGGATGTCAACCCTGTAAATACGTATAATAATTAACAGTATCTTCAAGTCCATACTTGTAATGAATGCAACCCCTGAACCCGATTTTCAGAAATATTTTGCATCCATCAGCCAGCAATATAAATGCTGGTGGAATTTTTACATCTTGACGGATACTCTGGATAAAAAATCTCAAGGTGAGACTGGTTTTTCACACTCTCCCTTTGATTTTGGCTTGATGGTAGAAAAAATTGTACCTAGGCGATCGCCAAGCTCAAAAGCTACAAGAAACTGAATTGTAATTATTCTCAATAAAATTCAAGACTTAATTGTAATGCTGCTTGTCGGGTTTCATCCCCATCCGCGTTTATCTTGAAATTATCTCTAATTTCATAATTACTAATGAATAACTCCTTTCCCTTAGCAGCATTACCTTGTTTGTAATTATTCATCCCATACTGTAATTGCCACTCTCTGATATTTGCTGATGGAAAATTGTCTCGAATGTAAGGGGAATCATCATAGGTAATTAACCATTTGTGTTGACAGTCTTGTAATAAGGAAGCAAACTGATGATGATTAAAACAGGTGTGTAAATCACCATTTTTACCGTATAATTTTGATTTAGTGGCAGTAAAATAAGGAGGGTCTAAAAATATAAATACATTCTTACCTTGTGTCTGTAATAATTGGCTGTAATCTAAATTTGTAATTTTGATATCTGCCGTTAAGATTGTTTCTAGTTTTTCTAATCTATCTATAGATGAATAGGTAAATCGTTTATGAAAAGCTTGCTCGGAAAAACCACCAGATTCGACTGTTCCTGAAAAAGTAATTCTATTGAGTATAAAAAAACGAACTGCCCTATCAAAATCAGATATTTTATCTACATCTGTATGGATTAATTCCTCAAATAATAATTTACCATTTTTATATGTGCCTTTAATCTTGCGAATTTCTCCTACTAGTTGAGATAAATGAGATTGAGAATACTTCCAAAACAAAAATAATTCTTGATTTAAATCATTAATCCAAATTTTAGTATGGGGAAACTTTTGTTTCACATATATAAACACCGAACCCCCACCAACAAAAGGTTCTCTAAACTCCGAATACTCATCTGGTATATATTGGGCTATTTGACTGATAGCTTTTGATTTACCACCTGGATAACGCAGTGGGCTTTTTATCATCGCAACTTCTAAAATAATGTTTCTTTGAGATAATTAATAAATTATATACCAAGGTTTAATTTAATTATTACTTGCTATCTCTATCTTTATTTTTTTATTATATTTAGCTTCTAAAAATAATTTTCTAATTATACCTATTTGATTTTTATTAAATACCTTTGAGTTAATCATAAAAAAAGATTCCATATCTGACAATGAAGCTTCTGGAAATATAATATAGTCTATTACATTTTTACCTGTTAATTTTAACTTCGTTGTAAAAGATACTGATTCTCCATTAATATTGAGTGAGTCAATATTGGAAAATAAGATTAACTTAAACAACCCATCTTGAATATCAGATAACTTTGGCAAGGATTCTTTTGAAGTATTTTTTGATTCTTGTATAATATATATATTATTCTCATGAAATATTTCATCTGGTGTTAAATAGTAAACTCCTCCTAGATAATTCTCAATACAGAAAGTTGCTTTTAATCCATCAACCAAATATTCTAGCTTATGAGATGTCAAAGATTCCCTTTTGCTAGCACTTTGAGAACCTTTAAGGGAAATATTTTTGAACTCTTCAAATTCTTCAATAATTTTTTGTAAATAACTATCCATTCCTTGTCGAGAATGAACTGATATACCAGTGGTTTGAGAAATTGAATCATAGCAATCGAGAGCTTTTTGTAAAATTGCTGTAAATCTTTCTTCAAAGAGATTTTTATTCCAATGAAGCGCGCTTTGGCGATATGCCAAAATTTCATCAATTTGAGATTTTACAAATTCGCTACTAAATTTTTGATTACCTAGCTTTTGCTTATTTAATTGCCCCTTTTTCTTACTTTTATCAGCCGTATCGTAATACGCAAGCACTATATAAATATTGAGTAAATTCATCCAAGAAATGGTTGAATATTGAATTCTGTCTCTATCACCATCACTTCCTTCATCTTTAAGGACTGGAATAATTGTTATAATCTTAGAAGAATTATATGTATTATAAATTCTCGCAAAGGGATAACTTCTAGTTCGTTTTGGTGATACCCATTGTGAATAAGCTATTTCAGTATTAGAAGATTTAATTAATCCAAATGTATTAGCTTCATTTACATCAAAATTATCTAAGTAAATTTCCTTTAATTCCTGAGTTAGGAATGTCCTGTAACTCACTCCCTTGATAAATCCTGTAAAGTGTAGAACTTCTGTCATTGTGTCAAATATATTTTTTTGCGATAATTAATTTAAATAACTATATTTATTTTCTAAAAAAGAATATCTTAACTAATTGCACATTTATCGCTAGCAAAATTCATATTTTTTAATGTTTATAGGGAAGATTACAATACAAAATAATAGTTTTTAAGTATCATTATGATTTTATTTATAACTTCCCTATACAAGATATTAACCTAACAGCTAAAACCATCCCAATTCATCGGAAAAGTATTATTAGAAAACCAGGAGAAATCATGGGCTTTGTTACTCGTCTCCTCATCTAATACCTTAACAACTTTATTGTAAATATCCTCTGCTTGTTGGGGAGAGTCTCCAATACTTGTTAGCCCTAATTTGCCGAATTGCGATAGACAACCCATGAGATGAAATACTGTCCCGGTTTCGGTTCCTGTGTCAAAATGTAAACGATGGTGGGCGATAATATCCATCAAATCATTGGGTAATAATCCTCGATAGCGGTCTTTTTGGAGGTTATCCGTGGCAATATAATATTTGGCTCGCCCTTGTTGGGAATAAAATAAGCCTGTAGAGAGGTCATAGCGACCATTAGTTAATAGTTTTAGGGTCATAAACGGATGGGTTGTTCCTCCTTTGCGGAGGTTGATTTCAATTGCTTGAATATCCCATTTCCCATCGGCATTTTTTACTGTGATGAAATCGACTCCAAAACGTTCTAATGCTCCTTTCTCTGCTAATTTTCTTCCGACTTGTAATCCCATTTGTTGTAATTGTAAACGGTAGGATTCATCGGCAGGAAAGCGACAACCGAGGTAAATTTGACCATCGGGACCACCTAAAATTTGGTCATGGGTGGAGAGGATTTCGACTTCTCCAAGGGGGGTAATTCTTCCTTGAACACTAGGGGAATATTTAATTTCTCCCTCAACAAATGCTTCTACGATCGCCCCTAATTCCGGGATACGTCCAGAAAAGTTTGCCCAGGTTTCTTGGGATGCTTGAAAACGCATTGTCGCAAAGCGATCGCCAATTACCGCGACTCTCTGTTCATGGGTTGCCTTGGAGGGTGCATACTGACTAATGGGTCTAAAATCAAACAAGGCATTACCTTCTCCGGAAATTCCCTCATTCAGCTTGACTACACACCTTTGTAAGCTTGGTTGTCGTTCCCAGAGTTCCGCAGTCGCTTCCGCTAAATCTGTAGCATTCCATACTCGCTCGCTGCCGTCGGGGTGGGGAACACCACTCTCAGCAAAAATCTGTCTACTCCCGCTCTTGGTTCCCCATATCTGCAAATTCGGGTCTGCTGCATAGAGGGGTACACCTAATCTCACAGATAACTCTGATTCTAGGAAAGTCGAATTGTAACAGACCATGAAGGACTTATCTAGGCGTAACGCTTGCCGAATCCGATTCAGTAACCGAGGACGTTCAAGAATTTTTTGACTCAGGGGTTTGAGGGATGCATCGTAGGTGGAAAGCAACAGCAAGCGGTTACGCGCATGGGAAAAGGGTATTCCTGGAAGTAATTGTAAGTAATAATCAATAATACTAGGGTGTAGGGGTACAGATGTGACGTAAATTAAACGATTACGGGGGTTCCACAGGCGAATTAAAGCAAAGAGTAATCTTTCTTCATAATGTTCGCAACCTTCTACCTTTGCCATTTCCCGTTGGTCGATACTCAGGGAGGGAATGACTAAAATATCGACATCACTATCCTCTGAACCTTCGATACTTTGCCAGCGATCGCGCAATGCTAACTGTAGCTGCTGAAATTGACTAACCTCTTCTAGGATAGAACTTTCTATAGTTGCCATCATCCCACCTCCCCTATCTTGGTAACTTTCCCTTGTTATTTATAAACCAATTGTCTTGTGAGCAAGTCAATTTTTAAAGAATATCAATATATGATCTATCTCCATCTCTGTTCCCTTCACAAAAAACTCGAGAGGAGAGTCTTGTTATGAAACCTGATTTATCATTTTCCGTAAAATATTATGTGTAATCATTTGAGCATCACGATTGACTAAATGAGGTCTTAATTGAGGAGCATTATAATCATCTAAACCCCAGCTCCACTGCATGGAACCTGTTGCAAAGACAGTACTACCACTATTTGTAGTATAGGCAGTCATATCTGCATATTTTTTCCCTTTACCATGGGGATAGGGAGAGCGAGCAATGAGGATAGTATTTTCCGGTGCATTGCCAAACATCTTATCTACTTCATAGCCTAAAAGTCCTAGTAAATGGATTTCCCGATGTTTTGATTTTTGAAATGGCAAAATTGCAGTTTGATTGTTGTTTTCTACCAATTTGGTGCCAGCAATAAACCAATCTGGGGCAGCATCACTGATGATAATATCAGAGTTAACTTGGAAAGTTTCATACATCACACCAATTAACGCATCTTCTGGTAAGCTCACAGGTTTTCTGCGCCAAATTGTGGTGACTAAATAATCATTATTGGGGTCATCATCCCGACTGTAGGGGTCTAAAGCGGAGTTTTCTTTATAAGCAACAATAGTCCGATTTATTTCTTTGGTAAGATTACTTGGTTCAAAACGAATTTGCCAATAACAAGTATTTGCAGAAAAGAAACCTAAGCTGACACCCTGATTTTTGGCTGCTTCAATATTCTGCCGCATTTGCCATGACCAATATTCATCATGACCAACGGAAAGGAATGCTTTATGGAGTAATAGCATCGGTTTACCGCTATTGGTATCAATGGGGTTTTCATGGGTATCTATATCTGTGCAGTAGGTGACATCATAACCTTCCCGTTCTAGCCATCGCACCATGTTATATTCCCAACCTGCACTGGATGTGCGTCTTTTTGGTTGGAAATTGGTTAAGAATTCCCCCGCACCAACTCCATAACTTGCTGCTCGATTGGGACTTGCTGCATAGGGACGATTAAAGGATACTTTGTAGGCTTGTTTTCCCTGACTATTCCAACGATAGAGAGACATTGCACCCCAATTATTATATGCCTGAAAGGTGGTGACGCTGGATTGAAAGAGAATATCTGAAGGTTGGCGATCGCTACGCACAACAAAAATAATATAACTTTGTTTGCCACTTGTGGCTGCTGTAAGTTTGGCTAAATAAATACCACTTGTCCATTGAATAGACTTGTCTAAATTATCGGAAATTTTTAAAGTGTATGGATCTTGCCAATCGCATTCAATTAAACCGCTAGCATTATCAATTTTTGGCAAGGGTTGTTTAATTCCAGTACGATTAATTGTAGGTATAACTTTTCTACCTCCTAAACCTCCATACCAACCCATACGGAAAACTTCGATGGTGTATGTGGGTGCTTTAGTATTGACAAATAGCTGAATTTCATCGCCAAGATTCACACTAGTTAGGGATGCATAACCTTCGATTTCTCGATTTGTGGCAGGATTACTCAGTTGCCAGTCTTTTGTTCCAGGTTTGGCATTTTCGAGAATGATAGGATTTGTGGCTGAGGTATGTTTGGAAATAATTAATTCAATTGCTTGGTTGGGAGTGGAAAAAATGAGAATCACGATCAGACATAGGAAAAAACCAAACAATAGCATTTTCCTACGATGTCTCAATTGTTTAGCAAATAACATTGCACCCATAGGTGTATTGTATAAAAAAGAGTTTTGAGGTGATGGTAGCTACAAAATTAAATATGACCTATAACTGACTGGAAATAATATTAAAATGAGAGCAAGAATTGAAAATGATGTTTTATTTTTGCATCACGAGGACTTACCAGAATATAAAAAAGGTGGTTCAGTAGTTAGGAATTCCTTCTTTTGGGCTTTAAAATCCATTGCTGGCAAGGCTTCCCGTTATCATGATTGGGAATATGAAGAGGAAGTATGGTTTGCTTTGGGGCGAATGTTGATGTCTTTTTCTGAGTCAGGTTATCTCGGTTATAGAGAGACTATTTTGGAATTTCCTCCATCTCAAGAAAGAATTCCTCTGTTATTACGTGATGTCTCGACTTGGGAATAGGGAATAGGAAATTGGTAATTGGTAATTGGTAATTGGGATTGACAGTTAGCAGAAAAATCTTCCCGTTCCCTGTTCCTGATTTCCTGTGCTTTTAGACAGTTGCCAGGTGTGGTAAGTCTTGGGGTTGCAGTTCACATACGACCTCTGGGAAAAAGATAGTGGGTTTGGTGGCAAATAAAGGCATCATTTTCTCGATAATTTTATCGTATGCTGCGCTGTGGTTGGCATCCATATCTTCTCTGCTTTCCCAAAAAATCACAGCGATCGCCTTATCTGTTCCTGGTTCTTGTAGGAGGTACGCTCCTTTAAAACCTGTGGTATAGGTAGCAACTGCTTGCTCATAGAGACGTTTTGCTTCTGCAAATTTTCCCGGTTTAAATTCAGCGATCGCCACGTAGGCAAACTGATGTCTGAGAAAATCTTGAAAATCCATCATGATTTTCGCCTCACAAACTTTCTGTAATTTCATTCTCGCAATAACCGAGCGATCGCCATCATCTCCGTAACAAAACTATGAGTAGACATACAAATAGTAAAGTCACAATTAACAAAAATGATTGGTTGCGGTTTACCCAATTTTTTAGCTTGCTAGCAAAACTATTGTTCAATTGCTGTTGCTGTAACTCTAATTGGGATTCTGCCTCATTCTGATACAAAATACATTCCTTAGCCAAAGGACGTTGGGGAAAGTTGCAACTATCATCTTTTTCGTAAGTACAACTCGAACACAGATAGTCATCTCCCGTAGCACGATGTAGAGGAATACCGGGATGACCGTAAGCTTTCAGAGTATAGCCACAATGGGGACAATTAATTGCTTGCGGGTTAATCGGTTGGTGACAACGAGGACAAGATGCAGTATCCACAAAAAAAGCAATTAAGAAACTTTTCTAATTCTAACTTAACTAGCTTTCTAGGGACATAAAGCTGCGAAAAACAAAGAAATTCAGAGCAAAAGAGCCTGCGTCTGCAAGCTCTATCATTTCCAACCATGAATACACAGTTTTATGAGGTTTTACTTAACTTTTTGTTTGATGAAGGTGACAATTTGCGATAGTTGCTTTTTCAGACCATCAATTTCTGCTTGCATTTTGGCTATCTTGTCATTCAAAGCTTCTATTTCGGCAGAAGAAGCAGCAGCAGTATTCATTGCTACTGGAGTCACAACATGACCATTAGTGCTGTGAACACCATTCGTACCATTACCATTATCCTCTGCCACCGCTACGGGTTGAGGTGTAGATTCGGGACGAGGTAATTTTGCTTTTGCCATCGCTGACTTAATGGCACTAATCAGCTGTTTTTGGTCAAAGGGTTTGCCGAGAAAGTCAAAATATTCAAAGGGTTCGGGAAGTTTTTCTGTCACCTCTTCTTTTCTACCGGACATGATTACTAGGGGAATCTTCCGTAGCTCTGGTTGAGATTGAATTTGTTGGTAAACTTCCCAACCGCTAAGTTTCGGTAGAAGGAAATCCAGCATAATTAGGCTAAATTTCTCTTGGCGAATTAAATTCATGCCTTCGAGTCCGTCCTTAGCTTCGACTACCTCGAAGTTTCCAGGAGGTAACATTTCCCGCACTTTTACCCTGACAACCGTAGTGTCATCAATAACTAGAATTTTGTTGTTTGCCACGACTTTTTGCTCTAACAGAAATATGGGGTTCAGATAGTGTTTTCACCGACTAGGGCTATTTAAGTTCTCCCACTATATCCAACATTTCTGTTAATTGGGGGATAGTATTTTCCGGTATAAACAACAAATATTCAAGTATTTTACCTAACTTACGTAGTTGATAGGAATCAGGGGAAAGGGGGAAAGAGGGAAGGGTAAAATTTAGATATAGTGGTTTTCCAGGCTATAGCGTTTCCCAATCAGATGAAATACAACCCCACCCGCCCTATCGGGCACCCTCCCCGATTTCGGGGAGGGCTGGGGAGAGGTTCTTCCATACCTCACTAGAATGAGAAACGCTATAACTATCTGGCAAACGCTAGAAATTCCCAATCTTTAATCCCCAATCCTAAACTTGTATGACTTCTTCTGCGGTGAATGAACTTCAGTCTGAAATTCTCGCTATGCCAGACTGGTTGCGTCGTCCGATTGGTAAGGCAAGCGAACTGTCAACGGTGCAAAAAATCATTAAGCACAGACAAATACATACTATCTGTGAAGAAGGACGTTGCCCCAATCGAGGAGAATGTTATGCCCAGAAAACAGCAACTTTTTTATTGATGGGACCAACTTGTACACGTTCTTGCGCTTTTTGTCAAGTAGATAAGGGTCATTCACCCATGCCCCTCGACCCGGAAGAACCGCAAAAAGTGGCGGAGGCGGTGCAAATTTTAGGATTACGCTATGTGGTTTTAACTTCTGTAGCGCGTGATGATTTGGCAGATCAGGGGGCTGGGTGGTTTGTCAAAACCATGGACGCGATTCGTGAGCTTAACCCGGAAACCCAAATTGAGGTGTTAACACCAGATTTTTACGCCGATGCAAACCGGATTCGGGTAATTGTGGAGGCAAAACCTGCTTGTTACAACCATAATATTGAGACGGTACGGCGGCTAACTCCTCCAGTGCGTCGGGGGGCAAAGTACGATCGCTCCCTAGAAGTTTTAAGAATTGTGAAAAATTTTGCTCCCCATCTACCCACGAAATCAGGTTTAATGTTGGGGCATGGGGAAACGATGGCTGAAATTATGGAAACGATGACAGATTTGCGCTCTGTGGACTGCGATCGCCTCACCATCGGACAATATATGCGCCCTTCCTTGGAACACTTGCCAGTACGTAAATATTGGACACCAGAAGAATTTGCCGAGTTGGGGGCGATCGCCGAAAAAATGGGCTTTACTCACGTTCGTTCTGCTCCTCTAGTACGCAGTTCTTACCATGCAGGGGAGTAAAAAGCAAGAGATTAGACAGCTTTCGTACCCATTTCCTATTCCCTTTCGTTACCAAAATATAATATTTTTAACGATTTTGACGTATTGGGGCTGGTGTTTGGTATTTCTAAAGAAGTCCTTAAGTTAGGAGTTCATCAATAATGGCTAAAAATAAAGCCGCATTTCCCTATCCTTTCCGTACAAGTTGGGCTTTGCTACTTTTAGCTGTCAACTTCCTTGTAGCTGCCTATTATTTCCATATCATCGAATAATTCGCCATATATAAGGAACGAATTAGAAGGTAGAAGGTATGGGGAAAAATCCTCGCACTTTCTACCTTTCTGTGATCACATCGTCCCCTTGAATAAACCTTTTGGACGAACCAACAACACCAAAATCATCATCAGTAGTGCCACACCTTGCTTGTACTGGGCACCTAGCCAAATAGTACTAACTTCTTGGGTAATACCAATAATAAAAGCTCCCGCGATCGCCCCATAGGGATTACCAATCCCACCTAAAATTACGGAAGCAAATAAAGGTAAAATTAAAAACCATCCCATATTCGGACGTATTCCGACAGTCAAGCCATACATACTGCCACCTAGGGATGTCATGACCCCGGTAATTATCCAAGTCCACATCACAACTTGGTTAACATTAATACCAGAAACCTTAGCTAAATCTAAATCATCCGCAACAGCACGCATCGCTTTACCGATTTTTGTGTTTTGTAACAGATAATGTAGTGCCAAAATCGCCACCACCGCTAAGACAAAAACAATCATTTGGTATTGAGATAGCTTGACACCAAAAATATCCTGAGCTTGACTCACTGGTAAATTGTAACTTTTGTTACTACCTCCCCAGAGAAAAATAATCCCATTCCGCAGAAATAGTGCCAAGCCGATAGAAATAATAATATATGTAGTGGAATTAGCACGAATTGCCCGCATTCTTGACCAGAGGACAGTTTCTGCAAGTAGCATGAAGAACATAGTTCCCACTGCTGCGATCGCCATCGATAGCCAGATATTGACGTTAAAAGAGTTGATTAACAGCGTCAAATAAGCACCGAGGGTTAAGAAATCTCCGTGGGCAAAATTAGATAACCGCAGAATTCCATAGGTTAGGGTTAATCCAACTGCGGCAAGGGCGATAATACTCCCTACCACAATTCCATTGACAACTAATTGAGCAAATTGTGCATCCATGTTTCAAGTTAATTTTCCGCTTTTCGCTTAATCGTCAATGGTGAATAGTCATTAGTCAATAGTTAGTGACTGATTTTTACCCCTTGAACCTCAATTCAGTGGACTATTCACCGATCAGCGTATATCTTGGACTTGGAAGTTATTAACGTGAAAAGTTACTTACCTATGCCAAAGTGCCATTTATTTCATGCTTTTATGCGATTATGGTGTTAAATGCTGCCACTTTTAGTTTATAAATATATAAGACAAAGTGCGTTAATATACATAAGAACTATTATTTTTTGTGCGGAATCAAACTTGTTTCAACGGTCTAGTTGACCATGCAGCAGTATTCAAGCTTACCAGAACAGAACTCACTAGTAGACGTAATGCCAAATTTGACTACAGTTCAGCAACTTCGGGCTGAGTTGTGGCTGGAACGCAGCTTGAACCAGTTGCACATCTGTCTTCAGGATTATTTAGTTGCTATTGTCACTAGCCAATCTTCAGTGGCTGAAGCCGAGTGTGATATTTTTCAAACAGTGGCACATCAGCTACGTCATACTTTAGATACTAGTGGCTTGGCGATCGCTCTCATACAAGCTTCTGGAATATGTCTAGTTCGCTACATTTCTAGTGAGGATACTACTGAAAGCGCGATTCCATCCATCCATATCAAATGCAAAAAGGGGAAGCAACAGTCAATTAGCTTACACGAATCCCTTGATATTGAAGATATCGAATATTTACAAAAGCAAGTTAATCCCCAAGCGTGGCAGTTTATTGATGAGACAGCCAATATTCAAGGTTGGATAATTACCGCACCATCTTTATCATCGGGTGATACAGCTACAGAAGCATCACCGAAATTACCAACCCCATTCATCCAAGAATTTATTTCCCGCGTTAGTAAAGTTTGTGGTGGAAGTCTCAGACAGTTACGACAAATATTTTCTTTAGAAGAAAACTGTCAAAATCTCCATAATTTTAATCAACAACTAGAACGCACCAACCAACTGAAAAATCAGTTTTTGGCAAATACCAGTCACGAAATTCGTACTCCCCTCAGTTCTATTATTGGATTCACTCACCTACTCCTAGCTCAGGGGTATGATCCAGAGCGAGAACGTCATCGGGAATATTTGAATATTATTCAATCTAGCGGCAATCATCTTTTAGCATTGATTAATGATATTCTCGACCTATCGAAGATTGAAGCGAATCAATTAGAAGTGCAGTGGGAAACCGTCGAAGTTCCTCTGTTATGTCGAAATACTTTAGCCCTAGTTAAGGAAAAAGCGGCGAACAAGGGTTTAAAAATATCTTTAGATTTAGAACCACAAGTTACGAATTTCATTGCCGATCCCCTGCGATTGAAGCAGATGTTGTTGAATTTACTATTTAATGCTTTAAAGTTCACCAACCAAGGCAGAGTTGGGTTAGAGGTTAAAACCCATGGTTCTTTTATTTATTTTACAGTCTGGGATACAGGAGCAGGGATTCCCCCAGAACATCAAGCTGAATTATTTCAACCCTATTTCCAAATCGTTAATTCTGCAACCAGTCGGGAAGAGGGAACTGGTTTAGGATTAGCGGTGACACGGAAACTTGCAGAATTGCATGGTGGTTGGATTAAGGTAGAGTCTGAGTTGAATCAAGGTTCTCGTTTTACTATTGGATTACCTCTGAATCCTGTGGATGAGGTTGGAGATACTTGGGAAGTGAGCGAGATTGGAGAAACTGTAAATGTCAATTCTCCTATATCGATTCCTCAATCCCTGGAAATTTTGCTTGTCGAAGATGATGAGCAAAACGCTCAAATGATGCAAACCTATCTACAAAGGGTAGGATACCCCATCAAGTGGGTGAAAAATGTTGAGCAAATGTGGCAAGTACTATCAGAACAAACACCTAATGTGATTTTATTGGATGTACGATTACCCGATGCAGATGGTTTGGAGATAGTTAAAGAATTAAGGCAAAACCCCCGTTGGCAGAATGTTACTATTGTTGCTCAAACAGCTATGGCAATGAAAGGCGATCGCGAAGTTTGTTTAGCCGCAGGGGTGGATGATTATATTTCCAAACCAATTAATTTACCAAATTTAGCTGCTTTGCTTGGTAAGTATTGTCAGAATAGGTAATAAGTGATGAGTAATGAGTAATGAGTTATGAGTAAATACTAGGTGCTTGGAATGGAAGGTTTGAACGCACCAGAGATTTAACTCAATCCCCAGTGGTTTGTCCGATTGATTTTGATAGTTTACTGTAGTATTGACATCCCTTCAATTTGTTATAGGGTTGGTTTACCTACTTCCTAAATTACGAATTAATTAAAAAATTGCCTTGTGTTGCACTGGGATAAAAAAATGTTGAGTGAAAAGTTAGAACAGCTTCAAGCAATTTTCGCAGAAATGGGGCAAGCTTTAATTGCCTATTCTGGCGGTGTGGATAGTACTTTGGTGGCAAAGGTAGCCTATGATGTTTTAGGCGATCGCGCTTTGGCAGTCACTGCTGTTTCTCCTTCTTTGCTACCGGAGGAGTTAGAAGATGCCAAAATTCAAGCCGCAACCATTGGGATTTCCCATCAGGTGGTAAAAACTGAGGAAATGGCAAACCCAAATTACACGGCAAATCCGGTGAATCGCTGCTATTTTTGCAAGAGTGAGTTACATGATACCCTCAAACCCCTAGCCCAAAAATTAGGCTATCCCTACGTTGTTGATGGGGTGAATGCAGATGATTTACAAGATTATCGCCCAGGAATTCAAGCAGCAAAGGAAAGGGGAGCGCGATCGCCACTGGCAGAAGTAAGTATCACAAAAATGGAAGTTCGTCAACTATCCCAGCAATTAGGTTTACCATGGTGGGATAAACCCGCACAACCCTGTTTAAGTTCCCGTTTCCCCTATGGTGAAGAGATTACCATTGCGAAGTTGCAACGAGTCGGGAGAGCGGAAATTTACCTGCGTCAATTGGGGTGGCAAAATCTTCGTGTACGTTCAGAAGTTGACACTGCCAGAATTGAACTACCACCGGAAAAAATTACTGAATTCGTCGTTAATACCAACCTACCGGAGGTTGTCAGCAAGTTTCAAGAACTAGGTTTTCTTTATGTCACCCTCGACTTAGAAGGTTATCGCAGTGGCAAGTTAAACCGGGTTTTACAGGTTCAGTAAATTTTGGGTTGGAAAACAACCTCAGGGGCGATCGCCGACTGTGGAGTCTACTGTCGGAGGAATCAACATGATTATTTTTGTTACGTATCAAATTTAATTGATATATTTTTGTGAATATGTAGTAAAGTTATCTCTAACGAATCAATTTTTTTTGAAATGATAAATGCGTGACTAGGTAAAGTCAATGAACGCAAATATGAAAAATATAGCTTTCACATTGGGGATGCTGGTTTTGGCAACCAGCTGCGTGAGTCAATCCGACACCACCAAACAAACGCAATCATCACCAGCAGTCAGGGAAGTTGCGACATCCGAAACCGTGGCGACAATCAAGATTGATGGTTCAAGTACGGTGTATCCGATTACGGAGGCGATCGCCAAGGATTTTCAGGCAGATAGTCAAAATCAAACTAAACCGCAAATCAACGTCAAATTTTCTGGAACTACCGCCGGATTTGAGAAATTCTGTGCCGGAGAAACGGATATTAGCAATGCATCTCGTCCCATACTCCAGGCAGAGATGGCAAAATGTGACCAAAATGGTGTACGGTTTATGGAATTTCCCATTGCCTATGATGCTCTGAGTATTGCCGTGAATCCTCAAAATACCTGGGCAAAAGAGATTACCGTTACCGAACTCAAAAAACTCTGGGAACCATCAGCCCAGGGGAAAATTACCAAATGGAATCAGCTCCGTCCATCCTGGCCCGATCGCCCGATTAATTTATACGGTGCTGGGGACAAATCAGGTACATTTGACTACTTCACAGAGGCGATCGTTGGGAAGTCACGAGCTAGCCGTAGCGATTACACCGCCAGCGAAGACGATAATAGTTTAGTGAGGGGAATTAGCCAAGACCCCAATGCCCTAGGTTATTTTGGCTACGCTTACTACGAAGAAAACCAAGCCAAAATCAAAGTTTTACCAGTAAATAATATCCTTCCCTCCAGGGAAACCGTAGAAAAATCCCAATACCAACCCCTATCCCGTCCCCTATTTATCTATGTCAACGTTCAGTCTGCCCAAAAGAAGGCAGCAGTTAAGGAATTTGTGGAGTATTACCTGGAGAAAGCCGGGAAAAAGGTAGACACCATTGGTTATGTACCCCTACCAGCAGAAGGGTATCAATTAAACTATGTCCATTTTTCTCGGGGCAAAGTCGGTACAGTCTATGCTGGCAAGTCACAAATTGGCTTAACCATGGGCGAATTATTGCGTAGGGAAGGACAGTTCTAAGTGATTGCAGATTAATTCGGTGTTGATTTTGACAGCCCATTGGAGCCGGGAAAACCCACCGATGGAATTTCCCAAGATTTTGAGAGAAAGATAATACATAAGCTGTAGGTGAGCTGGTTTGCTGGTGTCGGGAAACCTGCCACCACCACTGGGTTATCAGCATACCAAGGATTTTACGAACATAGTTATGCAAAAAGTAGGGTAAATACTCAGTATTTACGTAAATTTTGGCATTTCTAAATAGGTTGAACATCAGGAAGATTAGGTAAATACATGAGTATTCGTGTTGGTATCAATGGATTTGGTAGAATCGGCAGACTGGCTTTGCGAGCTGCATGGAACTACTCGGAAATCGAGTTTGCCCATATTAACGAAGTTAAAGGTGGGGCAGTTACAGCAGCCCACTTGCTCAAATTTGATTCCGTTCACGGACGTTGGACGCAAGAAGTAGAAGCTGGGGAAGATCGCATTCTGATTGACGGCAAACCCATAACTTTTAGCGAATATTCCCAACCTGGTGAGGTTCCTTGGGAAGAACTGGGTGTAGATATAGTCTTGGAATGCTCAGGAAAGTTTAGAACCACCGAAACCCTTGACCCTTATTTCAAGCGAGGAGTCAGGAAGGTAATTGTGGCTGCTCCAGTCAAGAAAGGAGCCCTAAATATTGTCATGGGAGTTAATAACCATCTTTACCAACCCGAAGAACACCATCTTCTCACGGCTGCTTCTTGTACAACAAATTGTTTGGCTCCAGTTGTTAAGGTAATTCATCAAGGTTTGGGAATTAAGCATGGAATTATTACCACAATCCATGACAACACTAACACTCAAACCATTGTTGATGCCCCCCATAAAGATTTACGTCGAGCCAGAGCTACTAGTTTATCTTTAATCCCCACCACCACGGGTTCAGCAACCGCGATCGGGTTAATTTACCCGGAGTTGAATGGTAAGTTGAATGGTTTAGCTGTGCGAGTACCTTTACTCAATGCGTCTCTAACAGATTGTGTCTTTGAAGTCAACAGACCAACTACCGTCGAAGAAGTGAATGCTTTGCTGAAAGCAGCTTCCGAGCAGGAACCCCTCCAAGGAATTTTGGGTTATGAGGAGCGTCCTTTAGTCTCCATAGATTATAAAGATGACCCGCGCTCTGCCATCATCGATGCCCTGTCAACAATGGTGGTCAACGAGACGCAGGTAAAAATTCTTGCCTGGTATGACAATGAGTGGGGTTATTCCAACCGGATGGTGGAACTGGCTTGTCAGGTGGCTACGAGTCTGAAGTGAGCTTGGTTGCTGCTTTTTCTGGGAACTGAATTTATCTAGTGGCTGGGAAATAAATGATGTATGCAGAAATATTAGTAACTGCATACGTCAATAGATATACGTAAAGCTTAACTTCTGCGAAAACCTTGTAGTCTGCAAATTTTTCCAAACCCTCTGCCGACCTTGTTATCACCTGATTAACCTATGAGTTCCACAACTGCTTCTAGTAATAATTTTCAGAATTATATTCTGGTGACGTTAGCTTATTGGGGGTTCACCATTACCGATGGTGCCCTACGAATGTTGGTGTTACTCTACTTCAACAAAATTGGTTATACTCCCATCCAAATTGCTTCTTTATTCCTGTTTTATGAAGTTTTTGGTATTGTCACCAACTTTTTAGGAGGTTGGATTGGTTCTCAGTTTGGACTGAAATTAACCCTTTATAGTGGCATTGGACTACAGATTTTTTCCCTAATCATGTTGTCTATGCTTAACCCTGGTTGGGCACAGTGGATTGCTGTAAGTTATGTCATGGTGGCACAGGCATTTTCTGGTATTGCCAAAGATTTAACTAAGATGAGTACCAAAAGTGCCATTCGCTTAGTTGTGCCCCAGGATGCCCAATCTTCATTGTTTAAGTGGGTAGCAATTCTTACAGGTTCCAAGAATGCCCTTAAGGGGGTTGGTTTTTTTGTTGGTAGTGCATTGCTGGGTGGATTTGGCTTTATTAATTCCCTGTGGATAATGGCTGCTGGACTATTGGCGATTATGTTCACGGGGATGCTATTACCCAAGGGAATGGGCAAAATCAAGAAAAAGGTGAAATTTAGCCAATTATTTTCTAAGAGCGAAGAAATCAATGTTCTCTCGGCTGCCCGATTCTTTTTATTTGGCTCCAGAGATGTGTGGTTTGTAGTTGCGTTACCTGTATTTTTACGTAGTACCTTAGGCTGGTCATTTTATCAAGTAGGTGGATTTTTGGCTTGTTGGGTAATTGGCTACGGTACTATTCAATCCCTAGCACCAACTTTGATTCAGCGATTTGGTTCTGGTCGTCCACCCCAAGCAAACACCGTCCAGTTTTGGACATTTACCCTGACTGTAGTTCCAGCAGCGATCGCGATCGCACTCCAAATGGGTGTGTCTGCTAATATCGTAATTATTGGTGGACTAATCGTTTTTGGCGTGGTATTTGCCTTTAACTCAGCAGTTCATTCTTACTTAGTGTTGGCTTTTACCGATGACGATAAGGTGGCGCTCAACGTCGGATTCTACTACATGGCTAACTCTGGCGGTCGTTTAGCTGGCACTGTACTGTCTGGTTTGATGTATCAACTTTTCGGTTTGGTGGGCTGTTTGTGGACATCAATGTTTTTTGTCCTCGCAGCAGCACTAGTGACTTTAAAACTACCAAATCCCAAACCAAGCAAAAATATTGCCTGGAAAGCTGGAGATGGTGATTAGAAAACTGAGGTTCCCATGAAAAAATCGACCTCGAAACGACTGTCCTTTCTTGACCGCTTCCTAACCTTGTGGATTTTTCTGGCAATGGCTCTAGGGGTCAGTCTGGGCTATTTTTTCCCCGGAATAGAAGCATTTATTAACCAGTTTCAAGTGGGAACAACGAACATCCCCATTGCAATTGGCTTGATTTTAATGATGTATCCACCCTTAGCAAAGGTGCGATATGAAGAATTAGGGGATGTATTTCGTAATAGAAAAGTTCTAGCTTTGTCCCTAGTCCAAACCTGGGTGATTGCCCCGGTGCTAATGTTTACACTTGCCATTATTTTTCTACATGATTACCCAGAATATATGACTGGATTAATCATGGTGGGAATAGCTCCTTGTATTGCGATGGTAATTGTCTGGAGTGAATTGGCTAGGGGGGATAATCAACTTACAGCTGGGTTGGTTGCCTTAAATAGTATTTTCCAAGTTCTTTTTTACAGCATTTATGCTTGGTTTTTCATCTCTGTTTTACCACCTTTATTTGGTTTAAAGGGAAGTGTTGTTAATGTTGGAATTGGAGAAGTCGCTCAAACGGTTTTTATCTATTTGGGTATTCCCTTCCTGTCAGGATTTATTACTCGCGTTGTTTTGGTCAGAGCTAAAGGAAAGTCTTGGTATCACAATGAATTTATCCCTAAAATTAGTCCCATGACTTTAATTGCCCTGCTATTTACCATCGTGGTGATGTTTAGCTTAAAAGGCAATTTAATTGTTCAGATACCTATGGATGTTGTGCGAATAGGGATTCCCCTAATCATCTATTTTCTGTTAATGTTTGTGGTTAGTTTTTACATGGCTTGGAAACTCAAAGCCGACTACGCCAAAGCTGCAAGTGTGGCATTTACCGCAGCAGGGAATAACTTTGAGTTAGCGATCGCAGTCAGTATTGCTGTATTTGGAATTAACTCTGGTGCTGCATTTGCTGCTGTAATTGGACCTTTAGTGGAAGTTCCTGTTTTAATTAGTTTGGTTAGTCTATCTTTTTGGTTCAAAAAGCATTTTTTTAAAGTATCAGAGCTAAATTCTATATAAAAGTCTTGCCTGCAAATCTGGAGATGGTAATGAGTAATGAATAATGAGTAATACCAATTTGAAAAAACAATACGACACATAGATAAAACCCCTCCCCAGCCCCCGAAATCGGGGAGGGTGCCCGATAGGGCGGGTGGGGTATCTGTCGTAAACATTTTTTGAATCGGTATAATGAGTTTGGAACTAGTAATCTATTGGATGTGGCAATTTGTAATTATCCTTAAAAGTCAGGTTAAGACAAAGTATTAAATTCATCTAATCTCCCGATATTCCAAAGCGATATCCTTTACCATAAACGCTATGGATTAAGGTTGCTTCCTCTGGAGCTTCGATTTTTCGTCGTAACAATCTCACCAAGGCTGCAATCACATTACTACTGGGCTGTTCCTCATTGTGCCAGAGGTTCTGCATAATCAGATTATGGGTTAAAAGTTGCCCAGAATTTTCCATGAAATACCGTAATAATTGACTCTCTTTTTCTGATAGTTCAATTACGCGACCATGGCGATAGGCAATTTGATTTTCTGCATCTAGTTCTATGTCTGCAACTGTTAACTTTTCTCCATTTGTGTCTGGTAACTGCAAACCAGAACGGCGTAATAATGCTCGCACCCGTGCTAATAATTCTCGTAATTCAAAAGGTTTAATCAGGTAATCATCTGCTCCTGCATCCAAACCAGCAACCCGATCATCGAGAGTATCCTTTGCTGTCAGGAAGAGAACCGGAGTAGTCATTCCTTGACGACGCAATTCCTGACAAATTTGCAAACCTGTTTTTCCCGGCAACATCCAATCTAAAATCAGCAAATCATAATTACTGGATTGGGCTAGTTGATTTCCCCTGGTGCCATCATAGGCAGCATCCACACTATAACCTTCCCGTGTCAATAAACGGGTGAGGGGGTCTGTGAGTTCTTTTTCGTCATCTACTACCAGAATTCGCATGGGAAAGCATCGATTGCAGAGAAGAGTTAATCGGAGACTGGATGTTACAAGTCTCTATTGTATTTGCTAATAGTTAGTCTTGAAATGTCAAGTAATGTCTAGCGTTGTCTAGGTTTCATATAGGAGAGGCATTGTCTTTCAACTCAGGTCGGGTTTAAATCAGTAGGAAAGCCAGGATCGCACAATTGCTCTAGGCTATAAGGGCAATATTCGGGTAGCTCTTCATAATCTAAAGGCGTTTCTTTAACCACTAAATCTAGTCCAGATTCATGAGCTTGGGTAATTGCCTCTTCCAGATAAGGCTTAAGACTAGGGTTTTCCTTCAGGAGTTGCAAAATTTCTCGCCGTTGCTCTCGAATTGCCACTCGCCAGCTTTTACTGCGCTTTTCGGGTTGGTAGTCCCACTTCAGCAAGTGCCCAATCAACACACCGAGTCGGTTTCTAAGTTCCTGTCGCTGTTGTTTTCCCAAAGACTCAATTTCCTCGACCAAATTGACAATATCCAGGTGCTTAAAATCACCCTCTTTGAGCAACTTTGACTGCTCTAACGTCCAGGCATAGAAATCAGTTTCATAGAGATTGGCTGGCATTGTGTACTCCCTTGGCTTAATTCTAATCTAGCCTCTAAATAACCCCATTGATATAATTTTGAATACGACTTCTTTTTAAGAATCTCTAGTAAAAAATGCTATCTCAGGCAGCAAACCTCGGATAATGATTTTGGTGGAATAGAAAAAATAGAAAATCATTCTCATGCTGACTGTCGCACTGCCAAAAGGGGAACTTCTGAAGTACAGTATTAAATTGCTGCAAAATGTTGGTATAGATTTTAGTGTCTTTTTAGACTCAGGTACAAGACAATTACAGATTACGGATGCCAGTGGGACAGCCACAGGATTACTAGTAAGAGCGCAGGATGTTCCTGTTTATGTGGAATATGGGCAGGCACATTTGGGTATAGTTGGGTACGATGTTATCCGTGAGAAAAAACCTCAAGTCGCACAGTTAGTTGATTTAAAGTTTGGTTATTGTCGAATGTCTGTGGCAGTGAAGGAGTCAAGTGCTTATAAAGTCCCCCTTGATTTACCTGCCCATGGACGTGTGGCATCGAAATACGTCAATTGTGCGCGGGAATATTTCCATAGCTTAGACTTACCAGTGGAAATCGTACCCCTTTCCGGCTCTGTGGAACTCGGACCCATTACAGGAATGTCAGAGGCGATCGTGGATTTAGTTTCTACGGGGCGAACATTGCGGGAAAATGGTTTGGTAGAAATTGCCAGGTTGTACGAAAGCACTGCGAGGTTAATTGTTAACCCTTTAAGTTATCGTTTGAATCAGGATAATTTGAGTGATTTGATTGCAAAAATTAGGGACGTGGCAGAAGCAAGTTAATGTTTTGACGGGCAGGGTTGCCCGTTCCACAACACAATTATACAGAGATGTTTTCCCTCTTCCCTAGTAAGGGTCTTTATCTATTTTGCCGCGTTTAACGCTTCGCAAATAGTAACCTGTAGTAGGACGGTTTCTGAGGTTGAAACTGTCACCACTACGGACACGCCAAATTTTATAGTTGGAGTAGGTGAGGGGTTGACGGGGTTTACAGACTTCGGGAGTATGGTCGGCAAGGACAAAGTAAGCGACTCCCTTACCCATAACTTTAGCCATACCGTTTTTATCTACAACTACGGATGTTCCCTCACTGACAGCGATACCTAGGGCACTAGTAGATTTACTATCTTGAATTTGTCGTGCTAGGAATGCCATTAAGCGCCCCATGCGTTCTCGTCTGTCAAAGTGGGTATCAATGACTGTGTTTTCCAGGTTGCGCCAGGAGAATAAATTATAGGTAAAGCTAATATCTCGGTAGGGGTCTTCAAGAGCGTCTTCCGTTTCAATGGCTTTACCGCAGGCTTCGTATACAAAGTTACTTTGAATCATGGCTCCGGCGCTAGTTCCTCCAATGCCACCACCGCGTTTGTAGACGGATTCGACAGCGGTTTCTAGGCGGGTATTTTGAAAATTACGAGTGTAGAGACATTGGTCACCACCAGCAAAAAAGACTACCTCTGCTTTCTGGATAGCGTTAACGACTTCGGGTTGATTGGCTTCTGCTTTACTTTTTACCAGAATGGTTTCCACAGAGTCTACACCCTGCATATCCATAATTGGTTGATTGTATCCATCATCACCTGTAGCACGGATGACAACAACATCGACTTTTTTGTCACAGTCATTACATCCGCGTACACGGTTAATCATCCATTGGATGGCTTCATCAACGTCTGCACCCCCTCCTCCGAGGTCGTATACGGGACCTAAGAGGGTTGGGTTGACATCTTGGGGATTGCCTTTGAGATAGCGCATAACCTTTGCCTCTACGGGTAATGGTAGGCAGGTTCCTGTAGTGAGTAGAAGTATAGCTGCAAGTTGTTTTGCGACTGTTCCCATTTGCTGATTCTCTGATTCAAACCCATCTAGCTTAACTTCTCTCGGTTTTTTTGTTCCTAATATCTATTTATCACCAGGGGATAGAAAGTTTACGCCAAGGTTAAAAAGATTCTCCCTAGCTTTGGTAGGATTGATTACCATTGCACTTGCGATCGCTCCTGTATTACCCGTTGATAGGTAGCTTGGGTTTGGTGGGCTAATTTCGTCCATTGGAAACGTTTTTCTAGGTCTTGGTAAGCATTATCTACTAACCACTGGCGGTATCCAGGATTTTTCAAGACTTCTAAAATACCCCAAGCGAGGGAGTCGGGGTTGTTGGTTTGGGTGACAACTCCGGTTTTGGTATGTTGTACTACTTCGGGGAAACCACCTGTATCGGATACAACTACGGGAACGTGGGAGGCAAAGCTTTCTAGGGCAACGATACCAAAGGGTTCGTAGAGGCTGGGAAAGACGGCACAGTCGGCAATAGTTTGAAATTTATCTAAGTATTCATCGGACATGAAGCCTGTAAAATAGCATTTGTGCCAGATACCTAAATCCCAAGCTTGTTTTTTCAGGTTGTCGGTATTGCCACCACCAATAATCACAAATTTGACGTATCCGCCCATTTCCGATAGGACTTTGGGGGCTGCATTTAGTAAGATGGATACACCTTTTTCGTAGGTCATACGTCCGACGTAGTAGACTATTTTCTCTTGGGGTTCAGCGTAACGCAGACGAAATTCTGGGGCGTGAAAGTCTGGATGATGTTGTTTTTTTTCGGGACGGATACCGTTGTAGATGACATCGATTTTATCCCAGGGACTTTGGAACGATCGCTCTACTTCTCGACGCATGTAGTCACTACAAACGATGATGCGCCAAGCATTAAATGCTAGAAGTTTTTCCTTGTGATGAATATAGTTTTGTACCTCAGTATAAATACCGTTATGTCGTCCGGCTTCCGTCGCATGAATTGTGGCGATGAGGGGGGTTTTGAAGGTGTGTTTCAGGGCGATCGCGGCATCTCCCACTAACCAATCATGGGCATGAATAATATCAAAGCCACTTTCTTCTAACATCAACTTACCACCATGGCTACCCATGCTGTGATTCATATTCACCACCCAATGGAAGAAATCGTCACCATTGGCAACTGGTAAACGATGTACCTTGATTCCTTCCACTTGTTCAAACATCGGTGCATTGCCAAATTCGGGCGTGATTATGTGAATTTCATGTCCCAGTTTGACTAATTCCGGGTATAGTTCTGCGACATGACGAGAAATTCCCCCAACGATGCGGGGTGGAAATTCCCAACTGAGTACTAATATTTTCATCTTTTCCAGATCCCCCAGCCCTTGACAGTTGCTAAAAATCCCAATTTAACCAAAAGTGCTAATTTTGCACCGCGATTGTTTACTTACCAGATATCTTTTAGGATTTTTTAATATTTTAAAAAAAACAGTAGCGATAAATACATTCTTCACTTAATTCGTAAACTTATTTTGCTGAAAGTGAGAAATATTTATTTATTGAAATGGAATTGTTAAACGAGGGCAGAGAAATGTCTGGGATAAAGTCTGAATTATTGCTAGTAACTGGTATGGTGGGGGCGATCGCCATGAATACAGCAAGTTGAAAGTTTACCCATGGCAAATATGTACTAGATATCAGCTAGTAGGCGGACAACTATTAGCCATAGTACCAGAAGTGATAAAAATAACGTCATCTATTTTGCGTTATGACTCATATCACAGAACTGATATAAATTCGATATAAATATGTAATCACCCTGCCTTTCTCCTGAGCAAGGAAAAAGTGCCCTTGGTTGTGCTGAAGGTATAGGCGGAAGGCTGAAAATACGACTTGACAAGATAGTACAATCTCACAAAGAAACGCTATTGAACTAGCAAAAATTTTTGTAAGTAATCCGAATTTAATCAAAGGTAGGATGTGTTCGGCATAGGCGTAACGTATAAAAGTCTTATTCTGCATAGGTTACAGTGCGCTAACCTATCTTACAGAGGTTTGATATTTAATTGCACCTTCCTACTTATAAGCGAAGTGAAGTTTCGGGAAGTAATCCCAGAATTTCGGAAGATGATATTTGTTGGGAACATTGCAATTTTACAAAAATACAATTTGTAGTGGGAGCATCTTGCTCCCTGATTTTAGAAAACGGGCTAGAAGTTGGCACTAAAAAACAATTTACGCATTTTGTAATCACCTGATTCTGCCAATTACTATAAATCCTATACAATTTACCTATACATCATTTTCTAGTCACAATATTACTCTCCAGCAACTATATGGTGGTTTGTAAAATCAGTATTATTAGTTAGATAAAACTACTTTTTAAATAAAGTTTCTAACTCTGCTTGTAACGATTGAATTTCAGCCACCCTTGTGACTAATAAATTATCATTGCCTGCATCTGTTAACCGTGCTTGCCAATAGCGAATACTCTCAGAATTATCCATCCAAAAATTAATTACTGTATTTCTGACTCCATCAATATCCCAACTGAGATGGGGTAAAGCTAAATCTATTGATGTCATTAAAGCATCTAGGGTACAACGATGGATTCCCAAATATTCGATATTCGCTGATTTTGATTGTTGTTGGTGATGGAAAAACTGCAAAACTGGAGATACACCAATAATATCAAATGTGTATTTCATCTCAGTCCTACCTCTCTAGTAATACATCTAGTATGAAAAAATTGCCGAGAACTATCACTGCTGACACTAGCACTTTCATAATGAGAGTGCTAATTTTTCGCCCAGAATTGATTAGCAATTGTTAGCTGAGAGTGCTAATTTTATTAATGGTATTAATCCTAAAATATGCAATTTTTTCTACTTTTGAAAAGGGGGTACAAGCTATTTTTAATATTTTGTTAACTTTCCCGTTAGCAGATGTGCAGGGAGAGCTTGCGGCTTTAGGGGCTGCGGGGTTGTGGGCTATAGCCTCGGTGGTGTATGGGCGTTTAGGGGCTTCTATTCCTCCATTACAGCTCAACTTGTGTAAGGGAGTGGTGGCGATCGCCTTGCTGCTATTTACCATTGCCATTACAGGACAATTTTTTCCCCATATATCTCTGCAATCGCTATCACTACTGATACTCAGTGGGATGGTTGGTATTGGCTTGGGAGATACTGCTTTTTTTGCAACTATTAATACCCTGGGAGCCAGACAAGCTTTACTGATGGAAACCCTAGCACCACCGATTACAGCTATCTTGGCACTAGCTTTTCTAAATGAGACATTAAATTCTAGGGCTTGGTGCGGTATTCTCCTGACAATTATCGGTGTAGGATTTGTTGTTACAGAACGTACTTCTCAGACAGTAATTTCTCGTAAATCATTCTATAAAGGTATCCTGTTTGGTTTACTAGCTGCCATCGCCGCCGCGATCGCCGCCGTACTTTCCCGTGCAGCTTTTGCCCAATCCGATATTAACCCCCTGTGGGCAGCACTGATACGTTTAGTGGGCGGGGTATTGATATTAATTATTTGGGGTGTATTTTCCCCTTCTCAGGAAAGGTGGCAGTTACAAAGATTACAATCAACTCCCATCCTCACTGGCATCCTGTTTGCGGCATTTTGTGGAACCTATCTAGGAATTTGGCTACAACAAATAGCCCTCAAGTTAACAGCAGCAGGTATTGCTTCCACATTATTACAGACAAGTCCAGTATTAATTATTCCCATCGCCATCTACTTAGGAGAGAAAGTCACTTGGAGAGCGATCGCGGGTGTTTGTGTGGCAATCATCGGAGTGGGATTCTTATTCTACCTGCGTTAAAGAGCAAAAAGTGAATAATTTTTGACCGTTTTCTCCTATACTTACTTTAAATTTACTTGTAAAGTAGTATCAAAAATGTGGCAATTTCGCCCTGAAACACCCGCAGATATTACCCCTATTAGCCAAGTTATCACCGCCGCTTTTTCCCAACCAGAAGAAGCATTATTAGTTGAGAAAATTCGTCAATCAGAAAACTTTATCCCTGAACTTTCCATAGTCGCAGTGGAAAATCAAGTCATTTTAGGACATATTCTCTTTAGTCGCATTTTTTTGGATACAGATCAAACTACCCTATCTGTATTAGCTCTTGCACCTTTAGCTGTCACTCCCAAAAAACAACGTCAAGGAATCGGCAGTCAATTAGTAGAAATAGGTTTATCTAAGTGCAGAGAATTGAATCATACCATTGTTCTGGTGCTGGGCAACCCAGGATTTTATCACCGTTTCGGATTTCAAACAGCCAGTAAATTTAATTTACAGCCTTCCTTACCATTCCCAGATGAGCCTTTTATGGTAATAGAATTAGTTGATGATGCATTAAAAAGTGTCAATGGCATAGTTCGCTACCCTGGATATTTTGGCGAAGTCTAGTGTTGCTGACTGAAGTGGAGAGAAAATATACAGACTTTTCCCATACCCAAAACTAGGATTCTTGTCGCCAAAAAACACACTGTTTTTGTTCTTCCGAAAAATGTGAGGCTAAAAGCTGCAACTCTGCTTCTGGTAAGGAAGACTTACAGTAAAAAGGATACCTGGGCTGACGACAGGTATAGTCATAAAATATTGTGAACCTATCTTGAGTAACAGGTATTTTTCCACGATGGAAAATATCACTAGTACTGGCAAACACAACAGTACCAGCAACCCCTGTACAAGATTTTTGCATAGAAGGAGATACAACTTTCTGCATGGTTGAATCTTGGATATAACCATGACGATATCTCAGAGAAGCCATAACTTCAGTAGTCAAAGATTGGGGAATGTACTGAAAAGGACCACAATTTTCATCAACATCATGCAAGTAAACAATAATTTTCAGGAGTTTTCTATCTTCCCCATCAATGTGCCACAATCTCGACTTCCTTTCTATCTGATTTGCTAAATCTCGACGAAAATATGCACCATGATAAGCAACAGGTAAACCTATATAATGCTCGACTATATTTAGCAGACGTTCTTGTAAACCCCAGAGAAAAATTTCTGGAAACTTTATCATCTGCTCTGGGGAAGCGTGAACTACATATTCATTTTTATCCTCACTCGAACCTACAGGAATACCTGACATCACTTTTGCAGATGCTTGCCACATTTTCTCCGTAGAAGGAATAGCAAGTGCTTCTAAAGAAGTTATCGCTACCCCTTCTTTTTTCACAGCTTCTACAATCCCTAAATCGAAGTCAGAAATAGATGGCAAGCAACTAGCATGATTTTCTTTTGCTGCGTAATAATCCAAATCTAACTGAGATTGCCAGAAGGGGATTTCATAAATATTTTGCAAGATTTTATTGCGTACCTGCTTCACAAGAGAATTCATAATGCTTGTATTGTTGATGATGATGATAGTGCCTGACTTTATTCTATGTATTTCTATGAGTCTATGCTAGAGATAAGGTTTTACCCTTTACCAAAAATTTACCTGTTCTTTATATCTCCATGAATAATATTTATTCCTAAATAAATGATTGCAATATCAAATTTCATCTAAACAACATATATCTGTCTTGCAAATAGAAAAAGGAGATATAAAGGGGGAAATGTAAATTTTCATTTTTGTTTGTATAATCATCTCGTGAATGGCTGACTTGGAAACAACAAAACAGGAAAAAGGATTTTCATCTATCCTGCTGATATACGCAAGTTCACAATAGCTATATTTAGTTCTCATCAAATAGCCAAGTTCAGGAAGATTTTTACAAAAAGTAGGATTTATTTGTCATATTTGTTGACAAACACTCAGGAAGTTAGCGATTGAAAATTTGCTACGTTCAGATAGTTTGCTGAAGACTTCATCTTTCAGTTGCACATACACCAAGAATTGTGAGTTTGCCTGTCAAAGTATGAATAAAATGCAAAGTATCATTTACATACTGTAAATTTTCTACTAACTTCTAGAAATTTTGCACTGGTATAGATGCGATACTCAGTGAAAAGCTGGATGAATTTCGGTAGTGTGACCAAATTACTGATATTTTTATACCTTGCGTTTTCCTCAGGTAAACAGTAATTTCTTAAACCCTGATTTTATCTGTCTGACGGGGAAGATGCGGATATTGGTTGGAAACCCTGACAATTAATTCGTTTTAGCTCTTTTCGCTAGTAAAATAACTAGCTAGTATACTCTACCATTAATTAACGCCTTTTTTCAAGCCTAGACAAAGTAGAATGATGGATTTATTGTCAAGTCATAATGATAGAATCAAGTTCTTTGTTGCACCCTTGAGATAGCCTGTAATTCTAATTGCGGTATCAATTAGGAAATCAGAATTATAAATATAGCACCTATGTTTGGAGGCGCAATAGTGATTTTGGCAAAAATCGATCAAGATAGCATCATTGCTTTATTCTCCCATACTCCTTTTCAGCCTATTTTTCTGGCAAAGAAAATATTTAATGGAGTGCTAGTAACCTTACTGTTGATATGTTTATCTTTGTCTGGATGTACGGCAATTGTTCTTGCACCTACTACCCAAGTCATAGAAAAGGCGATCGCGGTGCAGTTAGAACATACTCAAGAAAAGTTAAACCAACAACTTGACTTGGATTTTCAAAGCTTTGCGATTAAACATCTGTTTATCCAGAAGCAAAAAGCATTAAGTTTAAAAAACTTAATGACTTATCGTGTGAGCGGGACTTATGATTTAGTGTTTCAGTTACCAGATCGAAAACTGACACAAGCCAAGAAACCTTTTGAAGTATATTTGCAGCTGCAAAAAGAGGGTAAAACTTGGCGATTATTGATGTCAGACAATGATACTAAAGATACAGAAGCTACTTGGCATAGTTACTTAGTTCAATAGGTACATCGGGCAAAAAAGTCCTGTATAAAAGACTAAAATTATGAATAGGATGGATGTCAAGCAAATCAAATATTAGTCGTATTTTATACTTTCAACTACTTGCCCACTCTCTTAATTCTTGAGTATCTGTTGTCAATTGCCAATCTTGTGTAACTCTAGAAACCATCACAGTGCTAGTAATGAAAGCAGTCATTTATGGGCATGATGGGAATTATCTTAATCCAATGGGGTAAAAGATTTTTCTACCAATAAAGATAAAAATTCCAGAAACATAGATGATTTTTCGAGAACATGACTTCTTTTTCACTTTCATGTTGTGGGTTGTATTTGGTAATTAGTCAGAAATTTCCAAAATCCTCATAAAGTAATTAACTGAAAAGGACATTGCCACTCACAGATATCTAGTTTTTTGCCCTAGGTGTTAGACATCTCATTATCTCCAATATATGAAAATATGTATTTAAACTTTCTTGCTAGTTCCGTTGCGGGAATTGGGATTTTAGTATTACTTACCTTTGGTTTGTTACAGTGGTTTCATGTTTCGGCAGGAAGTTTTTTAGATTGGGTAATTGGTGGCGCTAGTTTTTGGTGGTTGTTGGTAATTGTCACCGTACCTTGGAATATTTATTTTCAAGCTAAGGAAGTATTAGCACAGGGGGAACAGTCTAGTGAAAAAGGTATTTCCGTAGATGGCAGAAAAATTAATTATGTGAAACTTTTGGCAAAGCGATCGCTACTAATTGCCATTACCTTACATATTTTCTCCGCTATTGGTTTATATCTCTTAGCTGCGACAGGGATTAGTGCTGTAGGTTATGTGAGTTCCGGTGCAGCATTGTTGCTTACGGGTTTACGCCCAGCGATTAGTGCCTATGAATACCTCTATGCTAGGTTAAGGATGATTGGTGAAGAATGGAGATATCCCCGTGAAGATATCGTTGAGTTGCGTTATCGGTTTGATGCGTTGGTGGAAGAAGTAAGACAAATTCAAGAGCAATTGAACCCGGAAAACTCCTATTCCTTAGCTGGGAATCTGCAACGATATGGGGAAGATAATCGTAGGGAACTAGCAAGGGTGACAGCTAACTTGGAAGAATTGCGAGCGATGAATCAAACAGAACATGAACGTTTAGGAAGGGAAGCAAGAGCAGCGATCGCCCAACTTTCTACAGATGGGCAATTCTTAGATCATGTACGGGAAATTCTCAGATTTTTTAAGGAAGCATAGTCATAGATAGTGCAGGAGTAATCAGTCAATAATGATACTTATTTCTCAGTAATCACATCAAACCTGCCGATTCATACAGACGTTTCAACATGGCTTTGATTTTCTCACCATACTGTAAATCTGCTGACCAACGTCCGGATAATTCGTCAATGGTGGGTGCAATTCCACGAGCAACAAACCGAAATCTGGGATCGACAACTTCTTGAACTAAAGGTTCTAAACTAGCGTAAGCTTTTAAACGTTGGATATGCGCTCTGATGCCGATTTTAGCACTTTCAAAAGTTGCTGTTTCCGAGCCACCACCAATAGTTCCTAACCCGGCAAAATTATTTTGTTCTGGTTTAATATCACCACCAAACCGTAAAAATCCGGTTTCTACACACATTTGACAAAAAGCAATATCAAAATTTACACCTTCGATGTTGGCTTCTTCGCGGTACAGTTTGGGTAAATCGGGAAATTTGACTAAAGCGTTTTCATTATTATTACGGAGGAATATCTGTAATTGAATTTCCGAAGTGTATCCCCTAGCCATAATTTTATCAAACTGACCGGGGAAAACTATAACGTTGGAACGTAAAATAACTGTACGAGTTGCACTATCCCAACCAACAGAAATATTAAATTCTCTGAGTTCAATGGCTTTGACATAAACTATTCGTCGATATGTTAAGCGTCTAACTTCAGGAATCTTGGATAAATCCACTCGTAAACGGTCAGCGACATCTATGGGAATGTAGGCATTACCATTAACTAATATGCCTTGCTCAGAGTATTTTTGACCATTAATGGTAATATTAATTGTTGGATAAACAGGATTGCTGGGAGTTGGGTCAATAGTATTACTCCAAGCAATTAACCCATCGGCAATCCCAATAGCAAAATCTCGCCGACGATTCTGGAGGAGATTGCGATCGTCTGGGTTACTAATAAAACAAGTATTCATTAACAGTGAAGGAATCGTGGTGCGACGACAAAATGCGAGGTTGCCGATACCACTATCGGAATCTGGTTTAACACCACGGTTAGGTATTTGAGGAACACGACGCAGCAGGGACATTAAGAGGATTTCTGCGTGTTTTTTGCGTTCATTATTATTTGTAATATAAAATACACTGGCACCTCTGACCGTTGGACTACTAGCTGCATCTGCGTGTATTTCCACAGCGACATCATCCTGGCGACCACGGGAATTAATCCAAGCTATAGTATCTTTAGAACTGAGGTCATCGGGAATAGATAAGACATCATAGTTGCGCGATCGCAGTTCTGCAACCACCATATCCCGTAACCGAATCATTTCCCTGGCTTCAGTAGTACCACCAGCAATTGAACCTGGATCAATACCTCCCGCTTCTTTCCCTCCGTGTGCTGCTGAAATAAAAATACGTCCCATCTTCAGTATTTCCTCTGATTAAGATTAACCCTTGAGAATGCTGTTCATCAATTCTCTAATAGAAAACAACAATATAATAACTATCAGTCTCTGATTGGGTAATAGGTTATGGGGAAGAGTTGACGGCTAAGTGCTGACAGATAAAATACCCTTTCCCTTTTCCCTTTCCCAAGTTCCCCTCCTCCCCTCCTCCCATGCACACCCCCCGTTTACATCGAGACACCGTAGAACAAATCAAAGAGCGAGCTGAGATTGTAGATGTGGTCTCGGAGTACGTAGTTTTACGGAAACGAGGTAAAGATTACGTGGGATTATGTCCCTTCCATAATGAAAAAACTCCGAGTTTTAGTGTCAGTCCGAGTCGCCAAAGTTTTTACTGTTTCGGTTGTCAAGCGGGGGGAGATGCCATCAAATTCTTGATGGATATACATAAACAACCCTTTGCAGAAGTGGTGTTAGATTTAGCACGACGTTATCAGGTTCCAGTACAGACTTTAGAACCAGAGCAAAGACAAGAGTTACAGCGACAAATATCAGAGCGATCGCAACTCTATGAACTTTTAGCTACGGCAGATCAATTCTATCAGCACGCTCTCAGACAACCCCAGGGAGAAGTAGCGTTAAACTATTTGCGACAACAACGACAGATCAAGGATGAAACGATTCAGGAATTTGGTTTAGGTTATGCTCCTGGGGGGTGGGAGACTCTCTACCGTTATTTAGTCGATAGTAAACGTTATCCTCCACCTTTGCTAGAAAAAGCGGGTTTGATTAAACCTCGCAAGGAAAATAGCGGTTATTATGACGTGTTCCGCGATCGCCTGATGATTCCAATCCGCGATATCATGGGGCGAGTCATTGCCTTTGGTGGTAGAACTTTGGGTGATGAGCAACCAAAATACTTGAACTCTCCAGAAACAGAATTATTTAATAAGGGTAAGACTTTATTCGCCCTAGATAAAGCCAAAACCGGAATTTCCCAGCAAGATCAGGCAATTGTTGTGGAGGGATATTTTGACGCGATCGCTCTCCATGCTGCGGGTATTGATCATGTGGTTGCTTCCCTGGGAACTGCTCTCAGTATTGAGCAAGTACGGATACTTTTACGCTACAGTGAATCTAAGCAACTCATCCTCAATTTTGATGCGGATAAAGCTGGTACAAATGCTGCACAAAGAGCGATTGGAGAAATTTCCCAGCTAGCTTATCAAGGAGAAGTACAACTCAAAATCCTGAATATCCCTGATGGTAAGGATGCAGATGAATATCTACAAACCCATACAACACAAGACTATCAACAACTAATAGTTAATGCCCCTTTATGGTTAAATTGGCAAATTCAGCAAATTATCCAAGATAAGGATTTAAAACAACCGGGTGATTTTCAACAGGTTTCTCAAGAATTTGTCAAATTAATTAAGAATATTGCCAATACGAATACTAGGGAATATTATATTACCCACTGTGCCGAAATTCTCAGTCAAGGGGATACTCGACTAGTTGCTTTGCGAGTGGAAAATTTATTAACTCAAGTTAGTCCTGGAACAGAAAACAAACAAAATTTTCGTCAATTTACTAGCAATAAATCTTCTGCTTCAAGTAAATCCTATCTCACCCAAACGGAACCTAGTTTACTAGAACAGGCAGAAGCATTATTGTTAAGGATTTATCTCCATTGCCCAGAAAATCGCTTGGTTATTAGTACAGCTTTGGAAGAAAGAGATTTACAATTTAGCCTTTCCCATCATCGTTTTCTCTGGCAACAAATTCTGGAAATCATCCCAGAAAATTATGGTGATGAATTGCTGACTGCCGTACAACAAAGATGTTTGGAGTTCCCCGAAGAAACTGATTTGGTTTCCCATATTTTTCATTTAAACGAAAAAGCCAAAAAGGAAATTCAAAGAACTCCCCAGGTAATACAAGCAGCTATTGCATGTATGGAAATTGCCATATCTGAAAAGCGTTGTCGTTATTTTCGAGAGTCTTGGGAGCAAACAGAACCAGAAAAAGAGCCAGAACAATATAAATATTATGCAGATGCTTTTACTAAGGAAAAACGGAATCTACAAGAATTGGAAAAACAGAGACTGTTTTCTCTCCTAGATTTACTACAATTCAATTATTAGAGTTTTTCATATCTGCTAAATCATATCGGGGTCAATATTTAATTCTCGTAATTTAGCTGCTAGACGTTCGGCTTTTTGAGCTTCCTTTTCTGCGTTTGAGAAAAGCTACCTCACAGGATTTAAGGGCAAAACAAAGTATCACGAGTATCCCTACCAGTCACAGGATTTCTACCTGTAGCGACTTGACATAATTTATCTTGTTCATCATCTCGCAACAACACATCAGTAAAATCTGCCCCATCAATAATTGCCCCGTCAAATTTGGCACTGGCAGCAAAAGCACCCTCTAGGATAGCATTAGTTAAATTTGCTTTAATCAGACGGGCAGAGTCGAGGGTAGCAAACATCAAATTTGCACCTTCCAGGTTTGCAGATTCCAAATTAGCAGCAAAGAAACTCACACCTTGGAGATTGGCTTTACTAAAATTACTTTGCTTGAGATTTGCTTTCGTAAAACTTGAATCTGTTAAATCTCTCCCCGAAAAATCAGCTTCGATAAGAATTTCCTTGTTGTAATCCAGAGCGATCGCCCCCGGAATGCAGCCTAAAAATCCTGTTACAGAAACTACTATAAATAACAATAGACTCAGTATATTTACTACCATAATCTTAACCCAAACTTATCCTAATTATTCCAGGCAATGGCGAACCACTCTTCCTCTCATTATCCCGATATCGGTCAACTTGGAGAAGACCTGGTGACAGAATACCTCAAATCCCAAGGTTGGATAATTTTACAGCGTCGCTGGCGTTGTCCTTGGGGAGAAATTGATATTATTGCTGAGTCAGGAAAGATATTGGTATTTGTAGAGGTGAAAACTCGCAGTTCGGGTAGTTGGGATAGTGGAGGGAAGTTAGCGATCGCCACCCGTAAACAAGCAAAACTCAGACAAACCGCAGAAATATTTCTAGCAGAGAATTGCGAAAAATCCGATTATCCCTGTCAATTTGATGTGGCGATCGTTCACTGTCGCCCAAGCTCAAGGAAAAACCTCAAGATACAATATATACATACAAAACTCCCCACCTTGCTCACAGAGGGATACGAGTTAGTCTTACAAGAATATATCGCCGCAGCCTTTTAGATATTAATTCGCTTCACAACCTTCGCAATGACATAGTTATAAATTTTCCCGCAGCCAATTCCTAAAAGCTTTCATTGCTTGACTGCTACCAACAACTTGAATTTGCTGGACATATTGATTTACTAGCTCAATTAAGTAAGTCGGTGAGAATAAACCTAACTATGTAACAGATTGTAAAATCGTCAAAACCGTTGCGATTGCTTCATTCCACTGAGTCGCAAAGCGACACGCTACGCGAACGTTTCATTCGCAATGACATAGCGTGAATTATTTAAGCCGTTCTACTTATCATAATGTCTGGAAATGTAGGACTAAAATTTGACTCTACATATTTTCCAGCTTGCAAGACGTTAATTTTTAACCCTTGTTTCTCCTATATTATTTGAAGTTGCCCGTTATTGTTTGTTTGACATACTCTGCCTAAAGGCGAGGTGATTCTTGACGCTTCATTCACACTCATGCAGATAGAATAATAGGTAACAGACCATAGATAGCTTGGAAATATCCAATTACCTATTACCCATTACCTACTAATAAAGTATTCACTTTTCTATGACAAATATCATGCCAGCGTTTCTGGACAGTAACCCAAACCCCTGACAAACTGTTGGCGAAACGCTTCAATCTCTTCTTTTTCTGGGTTACCATGGGAAACAATTGCTACTTGATAGCGGCGCATCACATCCACGGGACTCTGACCCGCTTCCAAACTCCAAAGTGCCATCTGTACGCGCATTGGCGGTTCATAGCTAATTCCTAATTCATTCAGGAAAGCCCGGAAATTGCCATCTTCTTCGGAAGATATTTGACTTGTGAGTTTAACACGTACAACCCAACCATCAATTTGATGAATCACGGTAACAAAAGACACGGGCATTTGGGGTCTGGCGTGCAGGTGTTGAACAACCCTCAAAGTGAGACTGGCATTTGCCAGATAATACAAGTATTCCATCTTGGTTCTAGGGATCAAAGCCAATCCTACATATCTATTATTGTGAGATCAGGTTGACTATTCGCTAGGGTAAAAGCCCCCGTTTTTCGATAGGGAAGTTTACCCAATTTTCATATAATTACTTGCGTGTTACTTAATGATATCCATCTTGAAGTCTAGGGATAAAAAACATTCGCAATCATTTAGAGTTCCTTTATAACCGCACATTGCCAGCTTATTTCTATTTCCTCAAACCTCAATGCAGCAAGAACTAGCAGCTAATTTTCCCCATCATTCCTCAGCCAGCAATACCCAGGAAGAATTAGATTTTTCCCTGTCTGGATATGACTATGATTTACCTCCAGAGCTAATTGCTCAGAATCCCGTAGTACCCCGTGATAGTTCGAGGTTACTCGTAGTTGATTCCCGCAAAATCGGTGTGGATGCCCCTGCAAAACATCGTATTTTCCGTGATTTAGCGGAAATTCTCCAGCCGGGAGACTTATTAGTGATGAACAACACGAGAGTTTTGCCTGCTCGGATGTATGGGCAGAAATCCACTGGAGCAGAAATTGAAGTACTTTTATTAGAAGAGCGCCAAGAGAATTGTTGGTTAGCCCTTGTCAAGCCAGGTAAGCGCTTTAAACAAGGAACTGAGTTAAGGTTTACGGCGCAGGGAACAGATATTTGCTTAACTGCCAAGGTAGTAGATAGTGATGAGGCAACGGGAGGGCGGTTGCTAGAGTTTACCGTACCAGAGGGGAAATCTTTAATACAGCTATTAGATGTATTTGGAGAAGTACCCCTGCCCCCATATATTACTGAGACAACGGCAGCTAGCGCCCAGTATCAAACGGTGTATGCGGAAAATCCGGGGGCGATCGCCGCACCAACTGCGGGATTACATTTCACTCCAGAGTTACTGGAAAGATTACGTTCTCAGAATATTCACCAAGCGTTTATTACTCTCCATGTGGGTGTGGGTACGTTTCGCCCGGTGGAGGTTGAAGATGTCACTACCCACCAAATGCACGCCGAATGGATCGAGGTGCCGGCAACAACTGTAGAGCAAATTCGTGCTACCCAAGCTGCTGGAGGCAGAATCATCGCAGTGGGAACCACGGCTGTACGTGCCCTGGAAGGAGCCGCCGCCGCCCATGGAGGCACAATCCAACCATTTTGTGGCAAAACTAACTTATTTATTTACCCTGGGTTTAAATGGCAGGTGGTTGAGGGTTTAATTACTAATTTTCATTTGCCCCGCTCCAGTTTGTTGATGTTAGTGAGTGCTTTAATTGGGCGAACCCGATTATTGCAGATTTACCAAGAAGCGATTCAGGAAAAATATCGTTTTTATTCCTTTGGGGATGCCATGTTGATTTTGCCTTCAGGGATACTCAACAACGGGGAATGATGGTTGTGTCTATCTTAGGGGAATACTAAGGATGTGTTGTGGCTGCTGACTGACAATATTTCCCTATGATTGACAAAAAACCTAAGTCTGCTACTGGTCGTCTGACTCTGTTGTATATTATCTCCTTAGCTGCCATTGGCTGCCTATCTGCTTTGGGACAGTTTTTAATTCAGCGCTCCTTAACTCATCAAGAACTGAATTTAAAGTTTGTCAGTATTGCCCAACGTCAACAAATGTTGAGTCAGCAGTTAGGTAGGGAGGCGATCGCTCTGCAAATGACTATGGAACCGGGAAGACGGCAGCAGCAGATACGAGATATTCAGAATATTTTAAAAGAATGGCAAGTTTCTCGCCAGGATTTACAGCAGCTAGAAAAATCACCCCACCTGTCTGCTGATTGTCGTTTGTTAGTTACACAGATACTTCAGCAAACATCTCCAGGAATCTTGCAAAGTGCAGCCAGAACATTAATCACCACAAGCACAAATCCCCGACTAGCTCCTACACAAAAACTATCAGTTCCAGAAGTTACGCAAATTTCCGCGACTGCAAAAAGTTTCATGCAGGAAATGGATAGTATTATCTCCACTTACAATCAAAATGCCCAAACAGAAGTGAAAAATCTGCGGCAGCTAGAAATTTGGTTGTTTGTGATGACAGTCTTTACCCTAGTTTGTGAGGGAATATGGGTTTTTCAACCAGCAGTTAAGAAAATCCATCAAACGGTGAATGCATTGGGGCGATCGCTGGCAGAAACTCAAGAAATTGCCTCTAAGTTGGCGATCGCTCAGGAAAAATCCGATCATCTCCTCTTAAATATTCTTCCCGAGTCTATTGCCGAGCGACTGAAGGAAAAACCGACGGCGATCGCTGATGGGTTTGGGGAAGTGACTGTATTGTTTGCTGATATTGTCGGTTTTACCCAACTTTCTACCCAAATGCCACCGCAAAAACTAGTGGCAATGCTGAACCAGATTTTTTCGATGTTTGATCATTTGGCAGAAAAACATGGTTTGGAAAAAATCAAAACTATTGGTGATGCTTACATGGTGGTAGGTGGTTTGCCGACTCCGCGAGCAGATCATGCGATCGCTATCGTCGAAATGGCACTGGATATGCAAGCAGCCATGGCACAATTTAATCAAGAAACCCAGCTTAATTGTAATATTCGCATCGGAATTAACTCTGGTCCCGTTGTCGCTGGTGTGATTGGGATTAAAAAGTTTATCTATGATTTGTGGGGCGATACTGTCAATATTGCTAGTCGCATGGAATCCCATGGAATCCCCGGTTCGATTCAAGTTTCCCAAAGCACCTCTGAGCAAGTACAAGACAAATATATTTTGGAGTCACGAGGTGTGATGCAAATTAAGGGTAAGGGAGAAATGGAAACTTACTTGGTAAAAGCCAGAAAAGAGCGATCGCTAAAGTAATCATCAAATCCTCTTCCCTGACACATCAGATGCAGAAAATTTATCACAACGGATATTTTCCTCTTGAGGATGGGCATCCTATCTATATGAGCATCGAGCAGTCATTGCAGGTCGCCTATTATGTCTTCAACATATCAATTGTGTCAGTATTTTCTCCGTAGTGCTAAAGTAGCCTTACTTTGCTCCTCTAGCCTATTAGTTTTTACCATGGCAAATGTCACCAGTTTGCCTAGTCACCGAGCTTTGGCTTTAGAAACAGTTCCTTCTCAGGATTTAGATGCGGCAAGTTTCTATCAACAGGGTGTGATGCGTTATCACCGCAAAGATTTCCAAGGGGCTGAATCTGCTTTTCGTTTAGCCTTGCAGCGTGACCCTAATTTGGCAGCAGCGCGCAGTTTTCTAGGTAATATGATGTTACTGCAAAATCGCTTTGAGGCAGCCGCACAGGAGTATGCTGAGGCAATTCGGATAAATCCTAGCCAGCCGGAAGCTTATTATAATCTCGGTTTAGCGCTGCAAAGACAGGGACAACCGGAAGCGGCAATGACTGCCTACCGTCAAGCGTTGATTGTGAATCCTAACTTGGCGAATGCTCATTATAATTCCGGATTAATCTTGTATCAACAAGGACGAGTAGAGGAGGCGATCGCAGCCTACCGACAAGCCACTAATCTGGATGGCAACAATGATAATGCTTACTTAAACTTGGCGATCGCTCTGCAACAACAGGGAAATGTCAGTGAGGCGATCGCAGCTTATCAACAAGCGGTCAAAATCAATCCCCAAAACGTCATTGCTTACAATAACCTGGGGAGTCTCTTCGCATTACAGGGACAAAATCCGGAGGCAGTTGCTACCTATAAAGAAGCAATTCGTCTCATGCCCGAGAATGCCGAAGCTTATTATAATTTGGGTATAACTTGGTACAACCAAGGAGAATACAAAAATGCCAACAGTGCTTTTAAACGCGCTCGTAGTCGTTACCAAGAACAGGGTAATATCCAGCAAGTAGCGAAAATTGACCAATTGATGTTGCAAGTTGCTCAAAAGGAACAAACACAGAAGCAACCCACCCAAATTACCCAAGCTCCAGCACCGAATCGAACATCTGCAAATCCAGAAACTCCAGCTGTCTCTATTCCTGTTGAAGAACCTCCCGCTTTTGAACCCGTATTACCACCCTCTCCAGATGAAAATGTTCAAGAGACATCTTTAAAAGGTAAGAAGTAGTACACTGTCAAGGTTAATTTTAGGGATATCTCCCCCTTGTCCCCCTTGTCCCCTATTCAAATTTGAAAGACTAGCAGGGAAGAGGGAATAGGAAATAGGGAAACCCCATATTTATAGTAGGTTTGAACTTGCTCAATTAGGGCTATGTATCCCTTTTCCTAACTTTCTTCGTTCCCCTATTCCCTACGGGCGACAATATCTTAAATAGGCAAGCGATTTATATCTTTATTACAACCAATTACTACCATTAATGAACCCTTTTCTAAGCGCTTAGAAGGGTCAGGGTTAATGGTAAATTTGCCATCATTACTAACGGCGAGTAAATTCACCCCATAGCGATTACGTAATTGTAATTCACTGATGGTTCTACCGTGAAAATCATCGGGAACAATCACTTCAACAATACTATTATCTGGGTCAAGGTCAAAGCGTTCTAAGATAGATGGTTTAGTTAGCGATCGCGCTAGAGAACGTCCCGCTTCATACTCTGGAAATACCACATGGTCTGCACCAACGCGCTTGAGCAGTTTACAATGGACTTCCGTCGAAGCTTTCGCAACTACATGGGGAACACCCCCTTCTTTGACGTTTAAGGTTGTAATAATGCTTTCTTGGACATAATTACCAATCGCCACAATCACCGTATCAAATTCAAAAATTCCCGCTTCTTTTAAAGCTCCGGATTCTGTGGAATCTAATTGCAAAGCATGACCGACAATTTGCTCATTTAAAGCTTCAGAAACTCGCTTCTCATCGACATCTGTTGCTAGAACTTGATAGCCTAATTGATGCAGAGTTGAGCAAACAGAACGCCCAAATCTACCTAAACCAATCACAGCAAATTGATGGTTGTCTTTACGGAGACTACGGAAAAATCCTAATGAGGAAAAGTTCACTATTTTATCCTAGGTCAATGAATTAATTGAGTAGAGAGATGAGTGATTATTTATCAAGTCAAGACCTCATAAAGGTTTTTTTAGGTGAATGCTCGAAGATAACTTTTTCGATGAGAAACCTGATTTTCCCTGCACCCATATAACTAGATAAATACTCTTTGATGCAATGATGACCCCTATCTAGTTTATCTCTATTGAACTAAATAATCTTAGAAATTACTAACTTGAGTCACCATCACAGAAATTTTTTGCTGCCTCATTCCTAAAATAATTAACCTACTAAAAGGTTTTCTTCAGGATAATGAATTCTAGTCGGACGAGGGTCGCCTAAAATTGCTGACATTAATAAGAGTATTCCCACCCGACCGATATACATCGTGACAATTAAGATAATTTTGGCAGCAGTGGAAACAGTACCTGTAATTCCTGTGGAAAGTCCTACGGTGGCAAAAGCAGAAACGACTTCAAATAGAATTTGGATAAATGGTAATTCGGAGTCAGTAATTGCAATCAGAATCGTCGATACAATTACCGTTGCCACAGAACCCATAAAAACTCCCACAGCTTTCAAAACTAGGGAAACAGCTATTTTCCTTTTATAAAGTAATACTTCTTCTTTCCCTTGCAAAATTGATTTCGTACAACTTGTTAATACCCTTAAAGTTGTAGTTTTAATCCCACCCCCAGTACCCCCAGGACTCGCACCAATAAACATGAGAGCAATGGTGATAAATAAGCCGGCATTTGTCATTTTGCCAATATCGATGGTGTTAAAACCTGCGGTTCTCGGTGTAACGGATTGAAACCAAGCTGCAAGAAATTTATCTCCCCAACTCAGGTTACTCAGAGTGCCAGGATTTCTTGATTCCACAGCTAAAAATGCGGCAGTCCCAAGAATTAGTAAAATTATCGTTGTACTAGTTGCAACCACAAAATCGAGAGATAGGGATAATTTTTTCTGCCGATTTTTGATAAATTCCCGCAACAGAAAATACATCTCTAAAATTACCTGATAACCAATACCACCCAACACAATTAATCCAGTAATTGTAAAAACCACTAGATATGATGATTGATAGCCAATGAGATTATCTTTAAACAAACTAAATCCGGCATTATTCCAAGCATTAACACTATGGAAAACCGCTAGCCATAATCCCTGATTCCAACCATAATTCGGTACAAAAGCAGGTAGTAATAGAAAAACTCCTGTGAGTTCAAAAATTAAAGTTGTGGCAATAATTGAGCGAATAATTTGTGTACTGCCACTCATTCCTGGTCTATCAAGTGCTTGTTGAATGGCGATTTTTTGCCGGAGGTCAAATTTTTTGCCTAGCAACAAAATCAAAAAAGTAGTACAGGTCATGTAACCTAGACCACCAATTTGTGCTAGCAGAGCAATAAAAAATTGCCCCCAAAAAGAAAAATATGTCCCTGTGTCTACCACTGCTAATCCAGTAACGCAGACTGCGGAGGTAGACGTAAACAAAGCAACTACCAGGTCATTCCATTTCCCGGAACTGGTGGAAAATGGCATCATCAAGAGGATAGTTCCTGCGGTGATGACTGCGAAAAAACCCAGACAAATTTTACGTGCAACGGTCATGGTAAGGGTAAGGGTAAGGGGTAAGGGGTAAGAGGTAAGAAATCAGCGATCGCTGTCCCATTGACAACCTATCCCCTAAATTTGTCAGTCTGATAGCTGTTGTTTTGAGATGTTGGGAATGGTTGAAGCACATTGTCAGTAGTCAATGTATCAAATATTCAACTATTGTCTCAATTTTATCCACCTCAAATGTCCAATCACTATGACCCTAATTAAAATCAAAACACACATGGTAGTCTACGAGTATGTTATGTGTCGAAACTCTGCCTAGTTAGGGGTCTGCCTGAGTCATGAGTCCAACATTAAAAGAGCGTATTCAGCAGTTTTATGATGCTTCCTCTGGTTTGTGGGAAGAGATATGGGGAGAACATATGCACCACGGATATTACGGTGCCGATGGTCAGGAGAAAAAAGAACGGCGACAAGCCCAAATTGACCTGATTGAGGAGATTTTACAGTGGTCAGGGGTGGAAAAAGCTGAGAATATTCTGGATGTGGGTTGTGGTATTGGCGGTAGCTCTTTATACTTAGCGGCAAAGTTTAATGCCGTAGCAACGGGAATTACTCTCAGTCCAGTGCAAGCGAATCGAGCTCAGGAACGCGCGAGGGAGTTAGGTTTAGCTACCAGAAGTAACTTCCTAGTGGCAGATGCCCAGGAAATGCCCTTTGAGGATAATAGTTTTGACCTGGTGTGGTCCCTGGAAAGTGGGGAGCATATGCCAGATAAAACAAAGTTTTTACAAGAATGCTATCGGGTACTGAAACCGGGTGGTAAGTTAATTTTTGTAACGTGGTGTCATCGTCCGGTGGATACTGCTCCTTTGACACGGGAAGAGGTGAGGGAGTTAGAGAAGATTTACCAGGTTTATTGTTTACCCTATGTAATTTCCTTGCCGGAATATGAGGCGATCGCCCAACAACTTCCCTTAAAAAATATACACACCGATGACTGGTCGGTTGCGGTGGCTCGATTTTGGGATGTGGTGGTTGATTCTGCTTTCACACCACAAGCTTTGTTTGGTTTATTACGTGCAGGTTGGGGGACAATTTCCGGTGCTTTATCCCTAGGGTTGATGCGGCGGGGTTATGCAAGTGGGTTAATTAGGTTTGGATTATTGTGTGGGGAAAAATAAATGTCACAAACAAATTTATCGCAATTGCAACCTTGGCAAAATCCCTTGGGTTGGCTCTATGCATTTTGGAAATTTTCCCGCCCCCATACGATTATTGGCACGAGTTTAAGTGTATTAGCTCTGTATTTGATTGCCGTTGCTTTTAGTAATTCGTCTTCCCTGCTGCCAATTCCTCATTCCCTAATTATTGCTTGGGTGGCTTGTTTGTGTGGCAATGTCTATATAGTCGGTTTAAACCAACTAGAAGATATTGAGATTGATAAAATCAATAAACCCCACTTGCCCCTAGCTTCGGGAGAATTCTCGATAACAACGGGGAGAATTATTGTTGCTATCACAGGAATTTTAGCTCTAGTATTAGCTGCCATTGGGAGTCAGTATTTGTTGGGGATGGTGGCAATTAGTTTATTCATTGGTACGAGCTATTCCTTACCACCAATTCGGTTAAAAAGATTCCCTTTTTGGGCTGCTGTGTGTATTTTCTCTGTGCGCGGAGCCATCGTCAATTTAGGGTTATTTTTGCATTTTCATTGGCTATTAGCAGAAAATACCTCAATTCCTTTGGCTGTGTGGGTATTAACTCTATTTATTCTCGTGTTCACCTTTGCGATCGCTATCTTTAAAGATGTCCCCGATAGATCGGGCGATCGCCAATACAATATCATGACCTTTGCTTTACAATTCGGTCAGTTAGCAGTATTTAATTTATCTCTCTGGGTCATCAGTGTGTGTTATGGAGGGATGATTCTATTAGGCTTTCTGCGTGTTCAGGAAATAAACTCAGTATTTTTAGTCACCTCTCATGTTATAGCCTTAGCTGTGATGTGGTGGCGTAGTCGTGGTGTAGATTTAGAAGATAAGGTGGCGATCGCGACTTTTTACCAATTCATCTGGAAATTATTTTTCTTCGAGTATTTGATGTTCCCCGTTGCTTGTCTGTTAGCTTAGAGATAATTCAATTCCCTAGCAATTTTGCAATCGAAATCTCCCGAATCAGGAAAGCTGAGATTCAATATGACTGTAAGCATAGCGAAATGGACTCTTGACGACTATCACCGCATGATTGAAGTCGGTATTCTTTGCGATCGTCAAGTGGAACTTTTAAACGGAGAAATTGTTGAAATGTCCCCAGAAGGAGCTGAACACGCACAACTCAGTACTGATGGTGGGGACTATCTGCGATCGCTACTTGGTGACAAAGTACTTATACGTGATGCTAAACCAATTACTATACCAGAAACAAGTTCAGAACCAGAACCAGATTTAGCCATTGTTCAACCTTTGAGAGAGCTTTATCGTACTCGTCATCCCTATCCAGAAAATATTTTTTGGGTAATTGAATATGCTTTCACCAGCTTGGGTAAAGATTTAGATAGCAAGCGAAAAGCTTATGCAAAAGCGGGAATTCCAGAATACTGGGTTATAGATTTAAAAAATCGCATCATCAAAGTTTTACGCTATCCCATTGATGGAAATTATAGCCATGAAATTACCCTTGTAGATGGGGAAATTACACCAATTGCATTTCCAGAAATCACAATTTTAGTCAAAAAGTTGTTGAATTAAAAAACTGCAATTGTTCTTGACTTAATCCCTACTAATAACCTTGATTGGTTGCTATATCCCCGATTTTAAAAAAAGTCGGGGTTTTGGATATTAATACCAAGTTGTGAGCAAAAATAGTACCTTGTCATTGCAACTGTAGCGTTCGCGCAGCGTGTCGCTTTGCGACTCAGCGTCACCAAAATTACTACGACAGAAGGCAAATTGATATAAATTTCAAACTCTCAAATATTCTGTATTCCCTGGTATAATTGGCATAAAATTTGGAAAAAATTATGGATAATATATTTTCGATAGGAATAGTCGGTGTAGTTGCTATTCTCTTGATTTATTTTGCAGTCAAAACTATCATCACATCCAACTATTTTCAACAAGGAATCAATCTCTATGAGCAAAAAGATTATGTCGCTGCGGAAGCGGCTTTTCGTAAGGTTTTAGAGATGAATTCTACTAATGATGCAGTACATCTCTTCCTAGGTTCTATCCTTGTGAAACAGGAAAGAGTTGCAGAAGCGATTATCGAATTTGAAGAAGTGATTCGTCGCGCACCAAAAAAAGTTGACCCCTATTTACGGTTAGCAGATATTTGTATAGAACAGCAAAATCAGCGAGCAGCTATTGCTTATTTAGAAGCAGCAAAAGAGTTATTAATAAAACAGAAACAGCCACAAAAAGCTGCACAGGTTACACAGTTATTGACAAAATTAAATGCATCTAATTAGGGGTTTATGAAGGAGTAAGGAGTAAGAAGTAAGGAGTAAGGAGTAGTAAAATTAATTTATCAGTCAAAGTTTTTTGAGTTGGCTATTAGTACAAGGCTATTTAAATCAAGCAAACATACCAAAATCACAAAAATACTTATGCTGTATTAATTTTGCATTCTATGTAGAGGTGCTAGTGGCATAGAAATCTAAATTATATATTGCGATACCATAAATGTAGTTATTTTATCCTCGCTGGTCAAAATATAAACTCTATGACATCAGCATTCCAGCAAACAGAGACTAATACAGACACAGAAATCTTTTATCCTAGTACGGATGGTGAACCTTTGGCTGAAACCTATGTGCATTTATATGCAATATTAGTCACTTTAGAAATCCTGAGACAGTATTTAGAAGGACAGCAAGCAACTGTTTTGAGTGATCAATTTCTATATTATGCCCAAGGGTATCCTAAATTAAGGGTTGCTCCTGATGTTATGGTAATTTTTAATGTGGCTCCAGGAGGACGGGATAATTATAAAATTTGGGAAGAAGGTGAAGTTCCAAAAGTGATTTTTGAAATTACTTCTAAGGGAACTAAAGACGAAGATATGGGTTTTAAGAAAAGACTTTACGAGCAATTAGGAGTTGAGGAATATTGGTTATTTGATCCCAAGGGAGAATGGATTCCCGGAAAACTACGTGGGTATCGATTATATCGTGAAATCTACGAAGAAATTACTGATAATCGTAGTAGTTGTTTACAATTGAGACTGGAAATTGACGAGAATTTAATTGCTTTTTATCGCGAAGATACGGGAGAAAAACTGTTAGCTCCTGGGGAATTAAAAGCCGCATTAGAGGAAGTGAAAATCCGAGCAGAGCAAGCAGAATCACGAGCAGAACAAGCAGAACAACAAGCAGAAAAATTGCGAGAACAATTAAGAGCTTTAGGTGTGAATCCGGATACAATTTAGTGATTGATGATGAGTATTGCAATTTTGATTCGATTATCCACGAATGATGAATAAAAGAGGCAAAGTATATCTAGTGGGTGCAGGTTTGGGAGATGTCGCATACCTGACAGTAGAAGCTTATAAACTTTTAGCTAAGGCAGAAGTTTTGATATATGATGCCTTAGTGGATGGGGAATTATTAAGTTGTGTCTCGGAAAACTGTCTGAAAATCGATGTTGGTAAAAGAGGAGGAAAAGCAAGTACACCTCAGGAAGAAATTAATCAGTTACTGGTGCAATATTGCCGAGAAAATTATTTAGTTATCAGGTTGAAATCTGGCGATCCATTTATTTTTGGTAGGTGTGCATCGGAAATTACTGCACTGAAAACCGCAGGTTGTGATTTTACGGTGATTCCGGGAATTTCTTCTGCTTTAGCTGCACCATTGTTAGCAGGAATTCCCCTGACGGATCCGGTTTTGAGTCGTGGTTTTGCTGTGGTGACTGCACATGAAGTGGATGCGTTGAATTGGGAAGCACTATCACAACTCGATACCTTGGTTGTATTGATGGGGGGGCGAAATTTACAGGAAATTGTTTATAAATTAGTTAAATATGGGCGATCGCTGTCAACTCCCATAGCTATTATCCGTTGGGCAGGTACACCAGAGCAACGTATTTGGACGGGAACCCTAGAAACTATTATCGGGCAAACTGTCGGCGTTTCCCTTTCTCCAGCAGTGATGGTGGTGGGGGAGGTGGTAAGGTTGCGTAATTATTTGAGTTGTGGGGGAGAATAAATCATCTTTTTCTGTTTGGGCAATTCTCAATCCGAGGGATGGTAAGTTGGAATTATTGAGATTTGTCCCCATATTCGCGAACATTCATAACTCGATAATTATGGTTAATTCCCTACCCCTAAGCGGCAAAACTATCTTAGTCACACGAGCAGCAGGTCAGTCAAGTAGTTTTACACAAATGTTAACTGCTGTGGGTGCAGAAGTAATAGAAATGCCAACCTTAGAAATTGGTGAACCCTCTAGTTGGGAATTATTAGATAGGGCGATCGCCACTCTTACCGAATTTCACTGGTTGATTCTCACCTCTACAAATGCAGTCGAATATTTTACTGCTAGGTTAAAACAACAAGGTAAAAATATTACAGATTTATCGACAGTGAAAATTGCTGTTGTGGGAGAGAAAACGGCTAATTGTCTACAAAAATATCATCTCAAAGCAGACTTTATTCCTCCTAATTATGTTGCGGATTCCCTAGTAGAAAATTTCCCCGAAACGCTTCTAGGAAAAAAAATCCTATTCCCGAGGGTAGAAAGTGGTGGTAGGGAAGTATTGGTGAAAGAATTCTCTGCCAAGGGTGCGGATGTAGTGGAAGTTCCTGCCTATCAATCCTGTTGTCCAAAAACGATTCCTGCTAGTGCGGAATTAGCATTAAAAAGCCAACAAATTAATGTGATTACCTTTGCAAGTTCTAAAACTGTGCAATTTTTTTGTCAATTGTTAACTCAGAAATTTGCTCAGAATTCTGAAGATAGTAATTATATTATATCAGAAATTATCAAAAATATTACGATTGCTTCCATTGGTCCTCAAACATCTAAAACTTGCTTCGCTCTTTTCGGGAGAGTTGATATAGAAGCAGAAGAATATACTTTAGAGGGGTTAGTGCAAGGTTTAATTAAGTGGGGAGTGGGTGAGAATTACTGAAAAGATTTGTACAATTAAATCTTTTATCGAAATGGGAGTTAATTTACCAACATCCTCTGAGAAAGGTACGATGAACAAACGCATAATTGGTTTAACTGGTGGTATTGCAACTGGAAAAACAACCGTTGCTGATTATTTAGCTCATACTTACCATTTACCAATATTTGATGCAGATATCTATGCAAGGGAAGCAGTTGCTCCAGGTTCCGCAATTCTTCAGGCGATCGCCACAAAATATGGTGAACAAATTTTACTTGATGACGGTAATCTCAATAGAGTCAAACTAGGTGAAATTATCTTTAATCAACCTACAGAACGTAGTTATATAGAGGGTTTAATCCATCCCTATGTGGGCGATCGCCTGGTTACAGCAATTCATCATAGCTCAGTAAATACACTAGTTTTAGTTGTGCCTTTATTATTTGAAGCTCACATGACTAACTTGGTGACAGAAATTTGGGTTGTATCTTGTCATCCAGAGCAGCAATTACAAAGATTAATGGTTAGAAACCATCTCACAAAATCCCAAGCACAGGCAAGAATTGATAGTCAAATGTCACTCACAGAGAAAAAGAAATTAGCTAATTTCATCTTAGAAAATACAGGAAATTTCGATGAATTATGTCAGCAAATTGATAGAATTATGCAAGATTCGGAAAAGCTTCTCTAAATATGATGTTGCTTTGCTGATAAGCTTTGTAAAAATGCTTCATAGCGTACCTCAAATTCGTGACGAGTTAATCTATCGCCACTTTCCAAGGGAGGAATAATTTTATGAGTGATAATCATGGTTTTAGATAATTAGATAATTGCAGGATACAAAAATCAGCTCCTGTTAACGGTTAAACAATTACTTATTACTCCTTACTTATTACTCCTTACTCCTCGATACCATTTCACGAAAAATATGATACAGATGTAAATCCTGAAAGCTTTGCTGCATCTAAGTTTTTTGATTGCGAATTGCGAATTGCGAATTGTGAATTGGTATTACCCCTCTTTTGTTACTACGGGGAGAGAATAGTCTGAAATGCTTACAGCATAAGGCTTTTATTAAAAAAACATAATTTCAGCCATTGTGTTAGAAAATAAACGCTCAAATGCATGTTCTATCTAGAGTTGAAAATTTGACTTTGATTTTTCTTTTCCCAGAGTGACAAAAAAGGGATTACTTCTTACTTATTACTCCCTACTCCCTACTCCCTACTCCTTACTCATTACTCCTTACCTACTCCCTACTCCTTACTTATTACTCCCTACTCCCTACTCATTACTCCCTTTCCCTACTTCCGCAAACAACTAATCAGCTTCTCCCCCAACAACAACATCCCGAATTCTTAAACTTGGTCCCCCACAACCTACGGGTAATCCATTTTGCCCACCCTTACCACAACCTCCCGACTCATCCCAGTAAAAATCATTACCAACAGCTTCAATATCTGCAAGAGTCTGAAACACATTGCCTGATAGGGTGACATCCTTGACTGGTTCGGCAATTTGACCATTTCTAATCATCCATGCTTCCCCTGCACTGAAGGTGAACATTTCTCCGTTTGTCATTCCTCCTAACCAATTTTTGGCATAGACACCCTCCTTAATTCCACTGAATAAATCAGCTACCGGGGTTTTACCTCTCTCAATCCAGGTATTAGTCATGCGCACGATGGGAGCATAGTGATAATTTAGACATCTGGCGTTACCTGTGGGGGTTTCATCTAACTTACCTGCGGTTTCGCGGGAGTGGAGTCTACCAACCAATACACCGTCTTTGATTAATTGGGTAGTACTTGCGGGAGTGCCTTCGTCATCGTAAAAATAGCTACCACGGTGTCCTGGAGGTGCAGCACCATCAAAGATTTGCAAATCTTCATGACCAAATTGTCTACCCAAGGTCATCACTTCTAGTAAGTCGGGGTTTTCGTATGCCATATCAGCCTCAGAAAGGTGTCCGAAGGCTTCATGGACGAATAAACCTGTGAGAATGGGGTCAATAACGACGGTGTAGGTATTACCTTTAACGGGGGGTAGGGATAAGGCTGATACAGCCCGCTCGGCAGCATTTTTGACTTGGGTATCTAAGTAGGTTAAATCTTCAAAGGCTTTGCGGGAACCTGTGGTTTCTCTACCTGTTTGTACTGTTTCACCACTTCTGGCGGTGGCAGCAAAGCGCATTTCCATATCTACCCAGGATTGCTCAATCAGGGTTCCTTCACTGGTAGCTAAGATAACCCGTTGGGATGTATCCGCGTAGCGAACTGAGGTGGTAGTAATGCGGTGGTCTACTGTTTTCAATAAATCTGTGTAGCGATCGCAGAGGGCTTTTTTCTCGATTATGGAAATTTTTCTGGGATCTGTCCCTGTTAAAGGTAGCTCACAGATGGCTTGTACTGGTTGTACTGGGGCAAGTATGGTTTCTTCATCACCCACCATCCGCGCTGCGGCGATCGCCTCTTCTATGCGTTCTGTAATCGTTTGCAGGCGATTAAAACTACTTAACCCCCATCCACCCTTGTAACAAGCGCGAATCTGCCCACCCAGGGAAATACCTTCGCTCAGTGTTTCTACTTTATCGCCCCGTAGCAAAATATCTGTTCCTTCTGCTTCTTCCAGGCGAATCATCAAGTAATCAACCCTGGCAGCATAACGTTTTATCAGGTCAGATAGCAGATTTTCGATATCAGTTGGTAAGGTAGCCATGGGTAAAATGAGGAATTTAGCAGTACTTTCTATTTTCCTAGATTTAGGTGCCTGATGATTTAGACTTCCAAAAATTCGAGCATTTGCCAGTACTACTATCTTTCTACAAAACGTCAGCAAAGGCAGGACGTAAACGTTTGTAACACCAGAAACCACCGATAAAAACGCAGGTAGAAATCAGATAAATTACCCCCCATTCCCTCCAGTGAAGAATTTCTCCAGTTAAGACGATTTCCCGGTAAAGTTCCGCAATTGTCGCCATGGGATTTAAATAAAAGATAAATTTTTGCCATGGTTGGGGAATTGAGGTGATGGGATAAACGATGGGGGTAAGATAAAACCAAATATTAATCATTACTCCCAGGGTTTGGGGAATATCACGAACGAAGACGGTTAAACCAGCAAATAAGTAACCTAAACCAGTAGTGAAGAGTAATTGTGGTATCCAGAGGAAAGGTAGAAGGGCTAGGGTAGGATGGAGGAGATGGGATGTGATGGCGATCGCCACAATTAAAGCCATCAAACCGAGGGAACTTTCAATAAAAGCAGAAAAAATCGGTACTAGGGGTAATAAAGTGAGGGGAAAGACAACTTTTTTTACCAGGTTGGGTTGAGTAATCACTGAACTCGTAGCTTGTATTAACCCGGTGGTAAAAGCTATCCAGGGAAGCAAACCCGCAAATAACCACAGTCCAAAGGATATATTTTCATTAGCAGGTAAACCCTGAATACTTAACTTGACTTTCAGGACAATCGAGAAGACATAGGTATAAATTAGTAGTTGGGAAAGTTGGTTAACTAGTGACCACAAATTCCCCAAGAGTGAACCCTGATAACGAGCGGCTAAATCACGTCTGACAAGAGTTCCCAATAAGTCATAGTTTGTCCATATTTTGTTGGGTATCGGTAACAAACGTCTAACTTGAGTTGCTTTGTGACTAACTCCTCGTATCACTCTAAACAAGTTTTTGACCTCACCATTACTGATTTATTTCTACGGATGAAGCTATTTGCTGGGAAAGGTTTCTGCATCGACAGCAAAAGTCTGAAGATTGCGGTCAATATATCATAGATTTTGCCAGAGTCACCCCAGGATGAAAGTTTTTACCTCTGGAAATTTTCGTCAACAAGTATTTTTACTCAAGGAAATGCCCAAAATTTTCTGTTTTCTCTACCCTGCTGAGTACCCCTGAGAGTACCGTATTCAGCTACACTGAGTCTTGGTTTATTGCATTGTAAGTTGGCATGGAAATCGGACAAAGAGTCAAGGTTTATCGTTTGCGCGATCGCGTTTCTGGTGCAATTGTGCAACGTCTAGGAAAAATCGGTGTGATCGCAGGTTATAAAGTGATTGACGGTGGTGTGGGGATGGTAGTGAAATTTGATGATAATTTTACTACTTGGTTTTTTGATGATGAAATCAAAGCTGTGTAATCAGTGATTGCAGTTATCAATACGAGAACATCACTTCTTGACTCTTGAATCAAGGTACTGGGTTATTCTTGACTCACTTCTGATTTATCAGTCATCAGCTTTGTAACGGTTGATATTGTGGCGATAATTTTCCCTCACCGATTTTTTATCTTTCCCTTGGGTAAGGTAGAAAGGAGCAGGTAGAAATTCTGAAGAGAGCAAGGATAATTACTTCCCCTCTCTTCCTTAAATCCAGGTTATATAAACTATAGCTGTCGCTCATCACCAAAAATCGGCGGTAAAAATTAGGAAGTAAATAATGACGCTGATATTAACATTTCTCGGCAAAAGTGCAGTTCATCGGACAAAGGTAGCGATCGCTGCTGCTAAAAGTCTAGCTAATCAAGGTAAACGTGTGCTGATTGCCGGCAATACGGAACCGACTTTACCACTCTTACTTGGTATACCCCTGACTGCGGAACCCCAAGATATCGGAGCAAATTTGCAAGGGGTGCAACTTCAAGCAGGTGTACTCATCGAAAAGGGTTGGGAAGAAGTCAAGAAACTAGAAGCACAATACTTATCATCTCCCATCCTCAAAGAAGTATATGGTCAAGAATTAAGCATCCTCCCAGGGATGGATAGTGTTCTCACCTTAAATACCCTACGTCAATATGACGAAAGTGGTAAATATGATGTGATTATCTACGATGGTAGTGGTGATAGTAGCACGATCAGAATGTTAGGAATGGCAGATGCTGTCAGTTGGTATGTTCGACGCTTCCGACAAATCTTTGCTAATTCCGATTTAGGCAAAACCATTGTGGAATCTCCCCTAGTTCAACCTCTGATTAGCACGTTATTTAATGTTAATTGGACAGCAGATAATTTTGCCCAACCTGTCAACCAACTCAATAGTTTTTTAGATAAGGGAAAAGAGGCGATCGCCAACCCCAAACACTTTGCAGCTTTCCTCGTGACAACTGACGATACCCTGGAAGTAGCTACAGCCAAATTTCTCTGGGGAAGTTCCCAACTCATCGGTTTAACCGTCGGCGGTGTGCTGCATATATCCCAAGCTGGTAATAACTTGACGCAAGATTTTACACCTCTATCTGTCAGTAATGTACCTGATATCCAGGGAGATAATTGGCAACCCCTCATGGACGCTTTGCCCAACTTTGCCACCCAAGCGATCGCCGCGCCCCAACCCATAGAAATTGATATCAACCAACGCCAAGTTAGGTTATTTTTGCCCGGTTTTGATAAAAAACAAGTCAAACTCACCCAATATGGACCAGAAGTCACCGTCGAGGCAGGTGATCAGCGTCGGAATATTTTCCTACCCCCAGCTTTAAGTGGTAAATCTGTGACTGGTGCTAAGTTCCAGAATCATTATTTGATAATCTCGTTTTAGGGAACGGGTGATAGGTAATGAACTGTTACTGAAACACCCTTCCCCCCGGTGGTGAGCCAAGTCGAACCACCCTTTCCTTAACCCTTACCCCAAAATTCTATGCCTGAATCTATACCATCAGATACAAAAGATACTCCAACACCGAGTGAAAATACTGCCAAGACTCGCCAATTATTGGGGATGAAAGGTGCAGCACCGGGAGAAACATCGGTATGGAAGATTCATCTACAACTGATGAAACCGATTACCTGGATACCCCTAATTTGGGGCGTGGTTTGTGGTGCGGCTTCTTCGGGTGAGTATACTTGGACACTGGAAAATGTTTTAAAAGCTGCCACCTGTATGTTGCTCTCCGGTCCCTTACTCACCGGCTACACGCAAACAATCAACGATTACTATGACAGGGAGATTGATGCCATCAATGAGCCCTATCGTCCGATTCCTTCCGGGGCAATTTCCTTGACTAGGGTAATTACGCAGATATTTGTCTTATTAATATCTGGAGTTGCCTTAGCTTACGTACTAGATTTATGGACTGGTCATGAGTTTCCCACCGTCACTGCACTGGCAGCCCTAGGTACATTTCTAGCTTACATTTATTCTGCGCCCCCATTGAAATTAAAGCAGAATGGCTGGTTAGGAAACTATGCCCTGGGTGCAAGTTACATTGCTTTACCTTGGTGTGCAGGTCATGCTTTATTTGGGGAATTGAACTGGAAAATTGTTGTTCTCACCGTAGTTTACAGCTTGGCAGGTTTAGGTATTGCCGTTGTTAACGACTTTAAGAGTGTAGAAGGCGATCGCCAATTAGGTTTAAAATCTTTGCCAGTGATGTTTGGAGTTCAGACAGCAGCTTGGATATGCGTGATTATGATTGACGTATTTCAAGCAGCGATCGCCGGATATTTGATTTATATCAACGAGAAAATCTATGCAGTCATCCTGCTGTTACTGGTGATACCCCAAATCACCTTTCAAGAAATGTACTTTTTGCGTGACCCGCTCAATAACGATGTAAAATACCAAGCAAGCGCCCAACCCTTTCTAGTACTAGGAATGTTAGTAGCTGGACTGGCGATCGGACACGCTGGAATCCATTAGGTAATGGGTAATAGGTGATAGGTGGTAGGTAATGAGTTGTTACTGAAACACCTTTCCCCTTGGTGGTGAGTGAAGTCAAACCACCCTTTCCCCAAAACCCTTCCCCCTTACACCCTCCCCCACAATCGTGTTACCACTCCTCTCCCTTCTCATCCACACCATCCAAACCTTTCTCATCCCTATCTGTTTTGTGACAGCATGGGGAATCATGATTCTTGCTGGTTGGAGTCTTTGGACAACAGCTAGAGATAGTGTGAAAATAGCCCAAAAAATGCACCAAATTCCCTGCACCGGGTGCCAGTTTTTTACCGCAGATTACCGACTCAAATGTACTGTTCACCCTTCCATTGCTAATACTGAGGAAGCAATACATTGTCTTGACTATCAAGCAAAAACCAACCCGATGCTGTATTAATTTTCCCCCTGCTCCTTTAATTACAAGTATTCAACCAGACATAATATTACTCTGCCATTTGCAATAAAACTTTTAACACACCCTTCCTTTGAGCATGATGAAAAGCAGTCATTGCTGCATCTAGGGAATAACGTGCATGAATTAAGGGTGTGACATCCACTTTTTCTGCTGCTAATAATTCTAATGCTGGGGCAAATGCACCACAACGGGAACCTAAAAGCGTAATTTCATCCACTACCAACGATGAAGCATCTAAACTCAAATTCCCCGCGTAGGTACTTTTGAGTACAATTATCCCACGGGGACGCACGGCACGACGGGCAATGGCAAATCCCTCAGGATTACCTGTACAGTCTACGGTAATATCAAAAGCACGGTCTGTGACTATATCTGCAAAACCCGTTGTAATACCTCGTGCTTCTAGGTGAGCTAATTTGTCTGGGTGACGACCAATTACTAGTAAATCACAACCCGTTAAAGCCAGAGTTTGGGCTACTAATTGCCCTAGTTTACCATCTCCCACAACTAATACACGCTCATTAGCTGTGATCGCAACTTGTTGTTGAATTTCCAGTGCTGCGGCAATGGGTTCAGTAAAAGTGGCGACATCTGTGGGAATATTTTCCGGTACTGTATGCAGGTTTTTGATGGGCAAACAAAGATACTCAGCAAAAGCTCCGTGACGGTTGACGATACCTAGAACAGTACGATTTTCGCAATGGGTAGGTTCTCCACGGAGACAAAACCGACACTTACCACAGGCAGCATTGATTTCTCCCACAACTCGCTGATTAATTAAATCTGTGTCACCTTTGACAACAACGCCGACAAACTCATGTCCGAGAATTCCATTGTAAGGATAGTAACCTCGTGTGAGTTCTAAGTCAGTATTACAGATACCCGCAGACAAAACCCGAACTAACGCTTCTCCTTCAGAGGGTTCTGGGGTGGGGATATCTGTACGTAGTTGTAGCTGTTGATTGGCTAACCAAAGTCCTTTCATGGGGATGTATGTGTAAATGGTTTCACCTATGGTAATGTACCCAATCTCCGGGGGAAACTGGGTACATGAATAGAAGTTTTTTCAGTTAAGGAAGCTGGATAGCCAAGGTTTTAACGAATTAACAGAAAATAGTGTTAATTTTGCTGATTTCAAACCAGGTGCGATCGCCAACGATACCATCAACGGGTAAACCTGTATTGGTTTGCAATTGTCTGATTGCAGCTTCAGTTCTAGAACCAAAACTACCATCAACTGTACCCACATCATAACCACCGATCGCCAGTCTTTCTTCCATCAATTTCACGAGGTTGCCGGTGCTACCTTTTTTGAGAATTGGCATATCTACGGGAGCATTTAAAAACAGCGATCGCCAGGTTTTATTACCAACTACTCCATCTTGAGTGAGGAACATTTTGGCTTGAAAGCGCTTCACCGCAGTTTCAGTTTTTGCACCGAAAACACCATCAATTACCTCTTTACCGGGGAATACACAAGCACCACTGCTACCGATGAAAACAAACATTCCGGAGTCTAGGAGCAACTGTTGTAATTCCTTAACTTCTGCACCTTTAGAACCAACTTTCAGTACTGGTTTGTTAATTTTAGCGCTAGGTGTAACTGTCATGATTCGTATCCTTTTATTATTGTGTTGACTAACTAAGTAATCAACCTAGTCAATCAACATTCCGAAGGAATCATGGTACACACAGGGGTACTCTTGAGAGAACCTACCAATCAGAGATACTCACGCTACAGTCAAACGCACTTCTCATATATCAGTAGTGTTTTGAATTCACCCACAGGTCGAATTTTGCCATTGGTAACAAAGGATGCGACTATTTTTTCTGCCCTATCCCATCGAAAAGAACCTGAATAGAACAGGATTTTACCTTGGGGGTTAAGTTTATCTAAAAATAGCTGGAGTAGGGATTCATCATTCTGGTTGAGAAGGTGAGCGCGACTTTCTACATAAAACTCACAAAGATGAAAAAGATTGATAATATCAAAATTGGGGATTGTATTTGCCGTTAATGTATATATATCTGCAAACAGTACTTTATAGTATTTGCCTAGGGATTCATCCTCAATCACAAAATCCACATAGGACTTATGCTCTGGAGCGGAAGCTGTAATCGCTAGTATTTCGTTTTTCTGTTCTAACTTTTGATTCTCTAAGCCAATAATATGATGTTCTCCGGTACCAAAATGAAATATACTTTTGCCGTGAATATTATTTTGCTGGATATATTCGTTAAAATGTACATCGCAGGGACAGTTCACATTTAGTTGCCAAAGAGAATCCTTGAAATATGCCTTCATCCCATTATCTTCAGGAACTTCAGGTCTTTTAATCCCAACTTTACGGAGAAACCTTCTGACAGTGGGAGTCATGATAGCAGACTTTAAACCACTCTTAACCATAAGAAAATACCTTGACCTTTGCAAAAATTAAGTTGTCTTTGAATGGGTGTTCCAGTTACCGTAAAATATTGCAACTTCCATAACATCGAAGCGACTTTCTTGTTGTCACCCCATTGGCTTTCCAGACTATCTCAGAGTACACAGACCTATAGGTTGCAAAAAACTATGACCTGAATATACAGTATATTTTGCGCAAGTCAAGTATAAAAGTTAGGTTTCATCAGGCTATTGTACAGTCAGTTGAATCAAGAACTCTTGACTTCTTGACTGCTGGTTATTTGTGGCTCTTTATTTCTACTTGAAAAATAATAATACGAAATCTTCCTAAACAAATATAGGAAAAGTCTATGCTTATGATATATGTTTCCGATGGGCAGCCACACTGGTAAGATAACGTGATGGAAAGCTGATATTGAAAATGTCATCAAGCTGGGAAATTCCGGGTTGAAATGCTCGTGAGGGATTTTTGATTCAGGGAAGAGCAATTAGGGCTTACAATTTTTCGGTGACTCTACTGTGCTGACACGCTAGTTCCTTCAACGGGGGGAACCTCCGCAACGGACTGGCTCACCAAAGACAAAATAACTATAAGTATAACTACACATGAATTCTACACAGGAACAATTAAGGGTAAAATTATCTCAGGCGTTAGTTGGGGCATTTGGTGAGGAGTTTGCCACCGTTGACCCGATTTTGGTGGCTGCGAGTAATCCGAAGTTTGGTGACTACCAGGCAAATGTAGCCTTATCTTTGAGTAAAAAGTTGGGACAGCAACCCAGAGCGATCGCCCAAGCAATTACTGATAAATTAGATGTTACAGATATCTGCGAACAACCGGAAATTGCTGGTCCTGGTTTTATTAATTTACGCCTGAAAACAGATTATTTGCAAGCCCAACTGAATAGCATCCAAGCAGATCCTCGACTGGGGGTAGCTGTAGCGAAACACCCGCAACGGGAAATTGTGGATTTTTCTAGTCCAAATATAGCCAAGGAAATGCACGTTGGACATTTGCGCTCAACAATTATTGGTGACGCGATCGCCCGCGTATTAGAATTTCTCGGACATGATGTCATCCGGATTAACCATGTGGGAGACTGGGGAACCCAATTTGGGATGTTAATTGCCTATTTGCGGGAAGTCAAACCGGAGGTGTTAACCACTGCGGATGTGATTGATTTAGGAGACTTGGTAGAACTCTATCGTCAAGCAAAAAAACGCTTTGATGCAGATGAAGTTTTTAAGGAAACCGCACGACAGGAAGTTGTGAAACTGCAATCTGGAGCAGCAGACACTCTGCAAGGGTGGAAATTACTCTGTGAACAGTCACGCAAAGAGTTTCAGAAGATTTACGACTCACTGAATATTCAAATTAGCGAACGGGGTGAATCTTTCTATAATCCTTTGCTACCAGGAATTGTCGAAGATTTAGCAAATTCTGGCTTACTGGAAGAAAATCAAGGTGCGCAGGTAGTATTCCTAGAAGGATTCAGCAATAAAGAAGGGGAACCCCTACCCCTAATCGTCAAAAAAACCGATGGCGGTTATAACTATGCAACCACGGATTTAGCTGCTATTTGCTATCGTATCCAACAAGATGCCGCCAAACGCATAATTTATGTCACCGATGCTGGACAAGCAAGCCACTTTGCCGGAGTATTTCAAGTAGCCCGTCGAGCTGGCTGGATACCGGAAGATGTGGAAGTGGTTCATGTGCCCTTCGGGTTGGTATTAGGGGAAGATGGCAAAAGATTGCGTACCCGTTCCAGTGATACAGTTAGGTTACAGGATTTATTAGATGAGGCGATCGCCCGTACCCGTGCAGACTTAGAAACGAGATTCCAGGAAGAGGAACGTCAGGAAACTCCCGACTTTATCAACCATGTGGCGAAAGTTGTAGGTATCAGTGCGGTGAAGTATGCAGATTTGAGTCAAAACCGCACCAACGACTATAAATTTAGTTTTGACAGAATGCTCTCCCTCAAGGGAAACACCGCACCATATATGCTCTATGCCTATGTGCGGATTCAAGGAATTAGTCGTAAGGGTAATATTGATTGGGAAAAATTGGGTACAGATACCCAAATTACCCTACAAGCAGAAGCCGAATTCACCCTTGCTAAACATCTTTTACAACTAGATGAAGTTATCAGCGAGGTGGAAAAAGATTTACTCCCCCACCGTTTATGCGAATATCTCTATAACTTGAGTGAGAAGTTTAATAAGTTCTTTGAAAGTTGTCCCGTATTGAAATCCGAGGAACCCGTGAGAACTTCGCGGTTAGCTCTCTGCTCCTTAACTGCCAGAACTTTGAAACTAGGTTTATCTTTGCTCGGAATTGAAGTTTTGGAAAGAATGTAATAGACGTGAGTTCGATGAGCTTGGAGACTTCGAGAAAATCGATAAAAAATCTGTCCGAACGAGGATTATAAATCTGCATCTAACATCCAAAGTTCATTAAAAATGGACTAGAAATACAAATCGAATCCTTTACTATCAGTCATCTTGTAGAAGACTTGAGCTATTAGACGGCAATTTTTAATCGCTAACTCAAACCATCGAACTCACCGTCATTGCGACAGTCGGGAAGCAATCTCATTACTCATTACTCATTACTCATTACCTTAATGAATATCACCCAAATAGATGTTTTGCTGAATTTGGCTAGTAATTAATAGATGTTTTAAAGCTGATGGATACAGGCGATATTCTGCGAGATTACTAATAGGCAACCATTCCACCTTTTCTTGATTATCATCGGGGGAAACTCCATTTTGTAAGATATATTCCTCACAGACATGGCAAGCAAAAATAAAATCTATAGTATGAGCATTTCTTGCCCATTCATCATTAGGTGTATTATTCGGAGAATAGGTAATGTGATTTTTGCCAATAAATTCCCGCACAAATAACAGTTTATCTATTTTTACCAAAGTACCAATTTCTTCCAGACATTCACGTAACAAAGCTTGCTCAAGGGTTTCCCCGTGATGTTGCCCACCACCGGGTAAGAGATACCATAATCCGTGGGTATCCCGTTTGGCGATCGCCAGCAAATAACCCTCCCGAACAATTAATGCTTTAGCTGCGGTTCTAATCCCTGGTTGTTTAGACATGATGGCAGTAATCTGGAATCCACTGGTATATGCGCAAGTTAATTTTATCCTGTTGATTAAACTCGATACCCTCTTCTTGCAGTCGCGATCGCTGTACATCATCATTACCCAGACGATGGGGGGAAGTGGAAATTTCTCCCTTCGCATTAATCACCCGATGCCAAGGAATTTTTTGCTCCTCAGTCACCCGAAATAAAGCATACCCCACTAAACGCGGTTTTCCTGGCATATCTGCAAGGGTGGCAATTTGTCCATAGGTTGCCACTTTCCCGTAGGGTATCTGTCGCACCACATCATAGATTTTGTCATAGGCAGACATAATTTTATCCTCCCCTGGAAATTACTCTTCTCCTTCCCCATAAATTCAAAACTGACAAATCACTAGTATTTTTTCTGAAGGATACCTTAATTCGGTAAAATTCAGGATGAGACGGAGGAGAACACAAAATATATGGTAGCTGCAACAGATTTAAATATCACTGCCTTAGAAACAGAATACAGTCAAAAAACACCCAGGGAAATTTTGCAATTTGCCCTCGGAACTTTCGATAACATTGCCATTTCCTTTAGTGGTGCAGAGGATGTGGTTTTAATTGATATGGCATCAAAAATCACTAAAGATTTCCGCGTTTTTACCCTCGATACTGGACGCTTACACCCAGAAACATACCAGTTTTTGGATGAAGTTAGAAAGCATTATGGTATCAAAATAGAAGTCATGTTTCCCGATGCGGCAGAAGTTCAAACTTTAGTCGAAGAAAAGGGTTTATTTAGTTTCTATACTGACGGTCATAAAGAATGCTGTGGTGTCCGCAAAGTCCGACCCCTACGTCGCAAACTTAACACCTTAGATGCTTGGATTACTGGTCAACGCAAAGACCAAAGTCCCAGTACCCGCAACCATATCCCTGTGATTGAAGCAGATGCTGCTTTTTCTACACCCGACCATTCCCTAGTTAAGTTTAACCCCTTGGCTAGCTGGTCTTCTGCCGAGGTGTGGTCATATATTCGCGCTTTAGATGTACCTTACAATAAGTTGCACGAGCGGGGTTTCGTCAGTATTGGTTGTGAACCTTGCACCAAAGCTGTATTACCTAACCAACATGAACGGGAAGGACGTTGGTGGTGGGAAGAATCCACTTTGAAGGAGTGTGGTTTACACGCAGGTAATTTGGAAAAATAATTCCAATTAGTCCATCCCATAAGTTCTGAAGGGTTTGTAGTAGGTGTTAGCGAAGCGGCTGCTTAGCAGCTTTTATCGCTCAAATCAAGGGCTTTCGCCCTTACTACAAACCATAAAAATACCACTCTACCAATACCACATTTTTGCACTTAGATTTGATTGTTAAGCAAGTGCTTGAGTGGCTGATAATTGGTTTGAGTAAATTTCCCTTACAGGAAAATTCATATTGGTTATCTTTATTTATTTCTTCTTATTTTTTCTTCATAAACTCATACCTACGGTAACATTTAGTCGCTATAAATGTTTAATTTTTGTAGATAAATCACCGGAAACAAGAAAATCAGTGATGATGTATTATGATGGTCGTGTTTCGGCATCTTGAGATACAGCAGATTGGTATTAGCTGAGGTACAGTACTGAAGTCTCAAACTTACAAAGAGACAATTCTACTGCTGAATTTTAACTTGTGATTTCTGCTGTCAATGATTCACCCATTAGCAATCCTAATTAGGAGGTCGGCTATGGACGGTATTTTAATTACGGCTCTACTTTCTACTTACTTAGTCATGATGGCAAGGAGATTAAAACATATTAAGTCCCTGACAGGTAATAGCAGCCCGAAAGCTATACTAGAGGACTAGCTATTTTTGTGTGATTTTCCATCTCATCAGGTGTTCATTTTACTAACGAATGTTAGTAGCTTTTACCTTCAGTCATGGTGAGAGAATTATCTCATCAGCCAATGATTATTTAGGAATGAAGCATTGATTATTGGAGTTTGTTTGAAAAAGTCCAACAAGGTATAGTATTGTCATGCTAACTGGAGCGGAAGGAAGCATCGAGAGCTGAGAGCATATATTGAAATGTTACTCTGCAATTAGCCTTACGCTGTCATTACCCTACGCTATCTAACCTGCACAGAAGCAGCAAAAGCGTCTACACCATGACTACAAAGTACCCTTTTCAAACATACCCTTAGCTAAATCTAATCTATAACTATCCAGCCCTGATTCAATGCTTCACCCTATCCCATATTATTTTATCTAAAAACTTTATCATCCCTCTCTAGGTTGATGACGGGAATAAAAAGAATTATCACAAATTAACTCTGTATTTTATTACCTCTTGATGCAGTTCTGTAAAAAAATATTCAGGATTTACGTTCAGAGATAAGATTCCCCTTTAATATCAACAAATGCACATATCTAAGCACTGTGGGTGATAAACTTGGTTGAAGTTAACCACAGAGAGGCAACTGTATACTTGACAAACATCGAGTTTTGTTTGGCATTACAAGAACTAGGCAATTCCACGCTTTTCTCATCATTTTTCAAAATTCTTGCCTGATAATTATATAGAGAACCATCGGGTTTTTCCAAGGTTAACTCACAGCGCACAATACTTTTGTCTTCCGTTTGTTCGATAATTCTGCCCGCAACCTTATAATCAAACCATTCCCAACCATAGCGATAGATTAACTCTCGCTCTAAAATCTGCATCTGACTGGGTAAAATTCCCCACCCGCGATAACTTTTATCCAGACAGTTGACATCACCTGTACGTGTCAAGATAGATTGAAAAACATCCTGGGTTAAATTACCGTAATATCTCCCACTAGGTAAATCTATCGCTGTCGGTGCAAAACGATGTCCCCCAAAATGGCTAGATTTCCAAATTCGGACATCAGTAAACCCTAAATCTGCAATGGTACCGGCAGCATGGAAGTAAAATGGACTGCCATAACGGGAACAACACATATCATGACTACCATGGGTGCAAACTAAGATATCCCTAGAATTATTAGTTTCTACTTCATAACCGGGGTTCCTTCCCCGTAACCATCTACGAATTACAGTCGCTGCTTGTTCAATATTTTCTAAGCGAAATTCCCGTTTATCATAACCAGAACTTAACCCTTCTTGCTGTTGATAAATTAATAGAGTTTTCTCGTCTGTTTTATGAGACTCATTATTCGTAATCAGTAAAAATTTAATCGGTTGGCGACTACGTTTTACTTCTTCAACTAAAACCCGCAAATTTTCCGGAACCCATTTAGAAGTAAATGCTTCCGATGCCCAAGGGGTGGGACATTCTACTAAAATATAGGTTTGACAAGTGGTAGCAGTACCGATTGGTTCTTCTCCCAGATTACGTGTATTATCAGAGCAAAATGAAGTTTTCATTGACCAAGTTTCATGAAATTTAACAACAAAGGATATTACAAACAGAGACAGTGCAAATAACTGCACGCCAACAAATTATTAATTTCTAGTAGGAAAAATTATCTACCTAGTAAATTTTTCACTACCTTCAAGACAAGCAAAGATTTATTCCCTGATTAAATTGTAATCGCTTGTTGACAACATCGCTTTTTTACAATTTTTATTTCCAAGAATAAATTTAATAATAAAATACCTACTCACAAAGGTAGAGTTGGTAGGTAAGGGAATTGACATCCGAGTCTTTGATTCTCTGAATACATTCCTTGTGAGCAAATCTGGTGACAAATGCTATTGTTTGTTCTGGTTTTTTCAACATAGCTGAGTGTAGATGTGTTGCAAGTTTTTCTCAACAATTAGATAAAAAAAGATTTTTTTAAGACAGAGATATACCAAAAAAGCATTTCTGCTTTGGCATAGATATTAGTAAATACACAACCTGATTTACTAATCCGGATATCTAGACAGAATTTTTTCTTGCTAACAAAATATTAGCTATCACCAACAAAGTTAATCTCAACTATACCGTCGGAAACGCTTTGGGGATAGATTTTATCTGCCCTTGGGAGGAAGTATTACCAATATTTCAGAGTTTAAATATACTTCTCTAAAATATAGATAATTACTGGTTACTGAACTCTGTCTCGACTCTAACCGATGTCAATAAGAAATGCAAGGTTTTGCTAACAATTTCAAGTTTTGTAACACAGGCTCACAGCAAAAACTACGTAAAATCAAGAATATCGGCTATCATATGACAAAAATATTACATATGAACAGTTAACTATTTATATACTTATTAATAGTATTTCTCAGTAAAATCAAACTTGTTGCAAATCCATTCTGATATAGGGCAAGGCGATCGCCCCCCAGGTTCACAGTAGGTAATTGTGATATATAAAGCCCTTAACACCTGACTGTGCCGTATTCTATCAAAATCTGGCAGAGGGCGATCGCCGATACATTCTATGATTAATATAGGTAAAAAGAATAATCAAAAATTCTCATATTTTCTAGACTAAATACCTGTAACTGCATGATAATCGTAGAAAAATTTGACTCAGTAATTACAAACCTAGACTATTCACAATCTTTGGGAATATAGGCTATTTCAGAAGATAAATAGAATTAGAATCAAATCTATTTTCTCAACATTTTGTATTGAAAATAACGAGCATTTCAGATATTTTACCTATATTTTTGTATCTAAAAGCACAATTTAATTCGATAGAAACAGTGACATTAATTCTTGCCCTGGATTTTGGTGGTACAAAGCTTGCAGCAGCAGTCATGGAAGGTGATGATAGAGAATGGCGACAATATGCCAGGAGACTATCACCCCCAGAAGCTAATGCCACAACAGACATAGAAATCATGGTTGAATTAGCAACTAGCGTCCTAGGGGGGGCAAAACCCACGGCGATCGGTGTCAGTTTTGGTGGTCCGGTAGACGCGATCGCGGGAAATGTGCGGCTGTCTCATCACGTTCCCGGATGGGAAAATATCCCCCTCCAACAGTTTTTACAGGAAAAATTTGCCGCCCCCGTCAGCATTGATAATGATGCCAATATTGCAGCTTTGGGAGAGTGGCACTACGGAGCAGGTCAGGAATACGAAAGTTTATTTTATATCACCATCAGTACGGGTGTAGGCGGTGGTTGGATAATCAACGGCAAACCTTGGCGCGGTGCCGAGGGGATGGCAGGAGAAATTGGACACATGGTTGTAGACCCCTCCGGACCCCTGTGTTTGTGCGGGAAACGCGGTTGTGTGGAGAGGTTAGCTAGTGGTCCCTACATGGCACAGGATGTACAGGAATTGCTGCAAACTGGGAGACGGGGAGAGGTAGTAGCGGAATTAATCAGAAATCATCCTCCAGTGGTGACAGGAAAGATAGTCAGTGAAGCAGCAGAGTTAGGGGATAGGTTAGCACAGGAAATTTTATATCGAGGTGCTTGGGGTTTGGGTGTCGGTATTGGCAATGTGGCGAATTTAATCAATCCCCAGTTATTCGTCTTGGGTGGGAGTGTGACAAAAGCGGGTAAGAGATGGTGGGAGGTAGTGCGACAAACAGCACGGGATACAGCATTACCAGAGGTGAATTTTCAGATAGTACCAGCAGCTTTGGCAGATGATGCACCTTTGTGGGGTGCTGTCGCTTTAGCAAAAAATGAGGGGAAGTAATTTGTAATTCGAGAATACTAATCTACCAAGGCAACTTGGACTGGTAAATTAACTTCATTACTCCCTACTCATCACTCATTACTCACTGTGGAACTAACTCCGCGATCGCGCTATTTAAAAATGTCCACAAATGTAAATCGGTAAAATCAGGAATCGCCAGGAAAGCACCAATTTCTATTAATTTATCAGGGTCATGGGTAGAAGCAACACCAATGGTGGGAATATTTGCCCCCACTGCGGAACGTAGTCCAGAGGGTGAATCTTCTAAAGCAATGGCTTGTTCTGGGGTAATTTCTAATCTTTCTAAGGCAACTCTATAGGGAGTGGGGTCAGGTTTAGCTGCGGCTTCTTCTTCCGCTAAAATCACGAGGTGAAAGGTATTTTTTAAATCTAAAACTTCTAGCATATATTCCGCATTGGCGCGGGGAGCATTGGTAACTAAAGCTCGTTGAATCCCATGGGTTTCTGTCCAAGTTAATAACTCCTTAAGTCCCGGTAAAGGTTCTAGGGATGGTGCTTTATCGCGGAATAAGGCTTCTTTTTTATCTGCAAATTCCTCTGCCCTTTCTGTCGATAAATCTGGTAAAATGTCTTTGATGATTTCTGGATTTAATTTGCCACTAATTCTAGTTTTATAGAAAGTTTCATCAATTTCTAGTCCATGGTGACTCAGCATTTCTTGCCAAGCTAAGTAATGAATTGGGTCTGTGTTCACCAGAGTGCCATCTAAATCAAACAAAATCGCTTTCAGCATCAGGAATAGTGTAAATAAATGTAAAGTTTATTAACACAGTTTACACCGTTTCATTTTAATTAGTGACAATTTCCCCAGACTCCCTGCAAAAAAACTATAATTAAAACATAAGATTACGACCACCTATGATAACTAGGGCTTGTAAGGGTGGATTGATAGGTCTACCCTACAAGTTTTTTTGTCTGTAAGATTAAGGTGTGAATAATCCCAAGTTTTTTCAGGCTATGTCACCTACACCCCACACTTGATCAACAATGTCAGTCGCCAAAAAATCTTTTTCTGTCGATAATTTGACTGTGGAAATTTATGGCAATGAAGCGGAACTCGCAGCAAATGCCGCAGAATTTACCCATAAATATATACAAAATAGACTGCAACAACAACCTGAAGTTAGGGTGATTTTTGCCACAGGAAATTCACAAATACAATTTTTGGAAATTTTCACCCAACTGCCAGAAATTGACTGGTCACGGGTCATTTGCTTCCATTTAGATGAATATTTAGGAATAGCTGCTAACCATCCAGCCAGCTTTCGTTCTTACTTACAAGCAAGGGTAGAAAAACGAGTTAAACCCCAGTCTTTTCATTATTTGCAGAGTGATACATTAGAACCAATACGGGAGTGCGATCGCTATAGTCAATTACTCCGTGAACAACCCATAGATTTATGTTTTTTAGGAGTTGGGAATAATGGACATTTAGCATTTAATGACCCGTTAGTGGCAGATTTTCATGACCCCTATAGTGTCAAATTAGTCAAGTTAGACGAGATTAATCGGCAACAGCAACAAGGGTATTTTCCCCACATTTCCACAGTTCCAGAATATGCTTTTACTTTAACTTTACCGATGATTTGTGCTGCCAGGAAAATCCTTTGTTTTGCCCCAGGAAAACATAAAGCCACAATAGTAAAACGGATATTACAAGGAGAAATTCATCCCCATTTGCCTGCAACAATTTTACGCACCCAACCCCAAGCAACCCTGTATTTAGATACAGATTCTGCCCAGTTGCTGGAAAAATAGAGCCAGGGGAGTCGTAAATCGCTGTTAATTAGCTCAAATTGCGTATCTCGCAGCAAAAACTTGAGAAAGGCAAAGATATTTCCACCAATACGACTGTGTTTGAGGGTTCCTCCTGCCATAGGTACAATTTCTCCATCTCGATATTCGCTGCGTTCTTCTGCTTTCTCTTCGATGGTTCGATATTCATCCAAACTATAACGGCGATCGCTAGCAATCATAGGTTCTCACCCATAGAGCAACAAGAATAGTATAGTTTTCATTCTAAGTAGCCATCATGTAGGCGTAGCCTTCTCGTAGAGTACTGCGTACACCAGGACAGATGAAAATAGGCATTGGGCATTAATTATTTCTCCCTTGTCCCCCTTGTCCCCCAGTTCCCCTGCTTTTTCAAGTCAGGGCGATATAACTCCGTTTCGCGACGCGATGCTCCCAAGGGGAGCCGCGCAAAGCGCGATCGCCTTAGCAGAAGGGAAATATACTCAACCCAACAAATACAAGCTAGTATAGTTTCTGGTCAAAAGCATCTACCACAAATTAATGCCAAAACCCGCAGACACCAGTACAAAAAAACTTATTAGTCTTGCACCAGATTGACCTATTATCAACTATGCTATCAGTAACCGATACAGAAAAAATTATCTTTGATTTAGTTCAACCATTTACCCCAGATAAAGATACAGAAATTATCGATTTATTCTCAGCATCTAATCGCATTCTTGCATCAGCAATTACCAGTCAATTAGACTTTCCCCACTGGGATAACTCAGCCATGGATGGCTACGCTGTGCGTTATGCAGATGTGCAAGAATGTAGTGCCGAAAACCCAGCAGTGTTGCAAATCGTCGCCGAAATTCCTGCCGGATATCAACCCCAATCTAGCATTCAACCAGGACAAGCTGCTCGTATTTTTACAGGGGCAATTATTCCCCCAGGTGCAGATACAGTCATTATGCAGGAACGCACCCGGCAAGAAGGTAATCAAGTATATATTCTAGCTTCACCTCGCCCCCAGGAATTTGTGCGAAAACGTGCTAGTTACTACCAAGCAGGACAAGAATTACTACCCACCGGAATTCCAATTAAAGCCACAGAAATGGCGATTCTAGCCGCCGCTCAGTGCATAAAAATTCCCGTATATCGTCGCCCCAAGGTAGCAATATTTTCTACAGGTGATGAGTTAGTCACCCCAGAACAACCTTTACAACCAGGGCAAATTGTCGATTCTAATGGCTATGTTTTAGCAGCATTAGTTCAAGAAATGGGGGCACAAGTTCTACCATTTGGTATCATCAAAGATGAGCCAGAAGCATTAACAGCAGTTATTAGTCAAGCTATTTCCCAAGCAGATATAGTTATATCCTCCGGTGGAGTTTCTGTGGGAGAATATGACTATGTAGAGCAGGTAATTAAATCTTTAGGGGGTGAAGTTTCTGTGGCATCAGTGGCAATGAAACCCGGAAAACCCCTCACCGTAGCCAATTTTTCCCAGAAACAAAGCTTATATTTTGGCTTACCAGGGAATCCCGTTTCTGCTCTCGTTACCTTTTGGCGATTCGTGCAACCTGCTATCAGAAAATTGTCTGGTTTAGCTGATGGTTGGCGATCGCAGTTTTTGCTGGCTAAAACAGTGCAGGAATTGCGCAGCGATGGCAAACGAGAGAGCTATATTTGGGGAAGATTACATTTAGTTGATGGTAAATATGAATTTCATCTTTCCCAGGGTAGCCAAGTCTCTGGTAACTTAATTAATTTAGCTCAAACGAATGCTTTAGCTGTAATGAAAATAGGTGAGAATTTTATTGCTCAGGGTGAGGAAGTATGGGTAATAATTCCTTAAGAACGATTAATCCACACACCGCGTAAACCAACAGCCTTGGCTCCATGGTAATCTTCCTTGAGGCTATCACCGACATGCCAAGCTGCTTGGGGTAAACAATTATGCTTTTCTAAGGCAGTTGTAAAGATTTTGGGGTGAGGTTTAGCAGCACCAACTTCCGTAGAGATTGTCACCGATGTGAAAAAATCTTTTAAGCCTAAAGCTTGTAAAACCGAATAAATGCGAGAATCAAAATTAGATAATATCCCTAATTCAATCCCGCGTTTACGCCAATTGATTAAAGCTGATTGCACATCAGGATAAATGAACCAGGGTTCGGCTGTACCAAAGTGAATATATAGTTCACTGAAAAAAGCTGGAAAATCAGTAAATTTGTCAAAGATACCTGCTGTTTGAAAAGTGTTGACAGCAATGTCATACCACCATTGAAATTCCTGTTGGGGAATATCTTCTTCCTTTGCATCGGGAAACACGGGAGGTGTTGCAGCTTGCCAACTTTGGATAAATGCATTGTTCAAACTATCAGCTGATGCATTCACACCAAAATCTCCCGCTATGTGACTATATACCTCTCCGACACTACCTTTAACACCAAAAATTGTCCCCACCGCATCTAAAAAAATTACCTTCGGTTGCTTAATACTGGTTTCCATTGCCAACACACCACAATTTATACTAATTTGCTGTCAGAGGTAGTAGTCTCTATACTGTCATTGCAACCGCAGGGAAGTAATCTCATTATCCTGAAACCACTACGACAGAACGCAATTTGGTATTAAAATCTATACTTGACGTTTATTATGATACATTCGCTTTTGGTTTCCCAGAATTTTTTAATACAGCAATCTAATTAATTCTTTCCACTCCACTGATGCGTAAAACATCGCTCATCGTGGGGCAATAATTGGGTAAACCGAAGGTACTGGGGTTAACAGCATTTTTGTAGGTAAAGTGGCGATAGTTCATACAGAATCTATCCCATGCTGCCATTTGAATCTTGAAGGTGGCAATAATCAGATTGGCTAAGGATAGGGAAAGGGGAATACGAAAATAAATTTTTCTGTTCAGGTATTGGCAAACTTCAGCAACTGCTGCATCTGCTGTGAGTCTGGCTTGTCCTAATACTAACTCACGGGGGGCATCACCTTGGGGTGGATGGGCAATGAGATAGGTGACAATGGTAGCAATATCCCGACCGTGGATAAAATGGAAACTACCATCTGCTTGTAAAAAGCGAATTATATCTATATATTTTGTTACTTCTGGAATGCCAGAGGTGAGATGGGAGTAGGGTTTATCTGTGTCACCACCAATAACTAGGGTAGGGAAGAGGGTGGTAATTTTGGGAGCGATCGCCAACTTTTTCTTTCTCGACAGGCAATCATATTTAGAGCGGATATAATCAGTACCAATGGCTCCTGCTTCCCTTAGGGGTTGATTATCTTGGTCTAAAACACTAGCTGTGGAAAAATAAATTACCTGCTCACATTTTACAGGGTCAAGACAATTCAATAATTCTAAGGTTTTAGCAACATTAATCTCAAAGGTTTCTGCACCACCCCAAGCAGTAGCTGTTAAAATCGCAACATCTATTGTCGGTAATAACTCTGCGAATTTGCTGACATCCAGCATATCGCCTTGAATAACATGAATACCAGAGCGCGCTTTAGTATTGACTTTTAGCTTTTCTGGATTACGAACAAGTAAATATAATTCGTAGTTGGTTTCTTGAATTAAAGATTCACTAATGTAGTGACCTATACAGCCACTGGCACCAGTAACTAAAATTCGCTTGTGAGTCATAGGATTGGTAATGGGTAATGGGTAATGGGGAAGGTGCTTTTGCTGATAAATGATAACTGATAACTGTTACCGATGCTTTCCTGTTTCCTATGATTCAGTGAGCAAAGTTGAACCTACCACTACATTACCTATTCCCTATTACCCAAATCATACTGCTGCCAGTTTCAACTCTTTAGCAGTTTCAAAGAAAAATGCCACATTCTCTTCGGGTGTTGTGGGTAAGACACCATGTCCTAGATTGAGGATATGTCCCCAGTTCCCGGCTTTTTTCACGGTATCATAGATGCGATCGCGGATGAATTCCTTAGAACCAAATAATACACCAGGATCGAGGTTCCCCTGAACTTTCATCTGCTTGCCTAATCTCTGACGAGCATCTGCCATATCTACAGACCAGTCTACCTGTACAATGTCTGCACCGGATTGCCCCATTCTTTCTAATACACCAGCACTACCACTGACGAGAACAATTAATGGTGTGTCGGGATGGGTTGCCTTAACTTGCTCAAATACCTGTCTTTGGTAAGGTAAAGCAAAGGTGTCATAATCCTGAGGGCTAAGTTGTCCTGCCCAAGAATCGAACAATTGTACTACTTGAGCGCCACAGTCGATTTGGTAGCGAGCATAGTTGGCGATCGCGTCTGCAAATTTACTCAATAATTGATGCAGGATTGCTGGTTCGGAAAAAGCCATATTCTTGATCACAGAATAGGTTTTAGAACCCTTCCCTTCCACAGCATAAGCAGCCAAAGTCCAAGGCGCACCCACAAAACCTAGTACAGTAGACTGATTCCCCACTTCCTGGCGCAAACTTTGGAGAATGGTTTTAATAAAAGGTAAAGATGCTTCCGGATCGAAGTCATGCAAATTATTGACTTGTTCCAGGGTGCGAATGGGAGAATGAATAATTGGACCTTTACCTTCGGCGATATCCATATCAATTCCTAAACCAGGCAAGGGTGTGACAATATCAGAAAAGAGAATCACGCCATCTGGTTGAAAAGCTTTCCAAGGTTGCAAAGAAACCTCGATCGCCACTTCCGGAATTTCGGAACGTTCACGGAAAGAGGGGTACTTCTCCCTTAAGTCTCGATAAGCTTTCATGTACCGTCCAGCTTGCCGCATCATCCAAACGGGGGGACGGTCTACTACTTCACCACGGGCTGCTCTTAGCAGAAGGGGTTGATTGGAAGAAATACCCATTTAAGATTACATCCTAAACTTTTTTTTATGCCATTGTTAAGCTTATCATTACTAGGATTACGCTTTAGTCAGTCTGTAATAAGAATCCCCAATTAATTCCCCCGACTAAAGACTAAGTTCTTCTGAGATAACTATGGAATTTGCCAAATAGCAACAGACATCGGGAAACTTTTGATTCGGGATTGAATCGCCACCAACAGATGATAAATCGACAGTTCCTCAGGTGATTTTTTGTAATATCTCTTAATGTAAATTTCTGTTAATCAGAGTTGATATTAGTCAGGTAATGTGTGGGTAAATGAGATGAGTCAAAAACGCCAAATAATCACAGTGCAAACAGAAGTGTGTTGCGCAGATTCCCTGTGGTGTAGGGACTTAGGAGCATCTCTTCACTTCGTTCGAGGGCAAGCTTGCCACATCTTAATTATACAAACTTAGATGGGTCGCAGCTAATGAAGTTATGAATGACAGTCATGGGGAGCAAAGATTAATAAAATCCATCATCAGCAAAAAATAGCAATCCCAAGACTCAGATTGCTACCCTAGAATTCCTAGATAGATTCTGACATTCATGAGTTATTCAGAACTACCTAGAAATACGTTTTTTGTTCTCTATACCCTGGATTGATGATATCGAAAATCCTTGATAATGATGTTTAGCCCCTGTCTGATATCTTTCCGTACAATCCTTGTTTTCCAAGAACCAGTGTTAGTAAATCCATATTACTTACTGGAGCTTTTCTTCTCTGGAGAGCTTGAGTTTTTTCGTTGATTGTGTCAACTTCATAGGCTTTTTTGGCATCCAGATGTAAAGAATCACTACACTCAGCACCATCTCGTTTTTTGATGACTTGTGCAGGTATACCCACCGCAATGGAAAATGCTGGAATATCCTTAGTCACAACCGCTCCAGCACCAACAACACTACCCCTACCAATAGTCACACCATCTAATACTTTAACCCCATCTCCTAACCAACAATCATCTTCAATGACAATTCCCTTACGGGTTACACCTTGAGATTTAATGGAGCGCATCGGGTCTGTAAAATTGTGATTATTCGCATATATTCCAACATGAGCGGCAATCAGACAATTCTCACCTATTTTAATATTTCCAGGTCCCGCAATACAAACGTTACAACTGACAAAGGTATCTTTCCCAATTTCAATACAACTGTTATCCAATGCTCCTATGGTAGTATTACGTTCAATAACAACTCCATTATCTAAATGAATTTTATTATTTTTGTGCCCTTTGCCATCGATTCGTACACCTTTAAAAATATAAACCCCATTTCTAATTGTAATCACATCAGTGCTGATAAATTCAACTCCATCTTGAATATATACAGATTTACCGACGTGAGCGAAAATTGCTCTATATAACCAATTCCGTAACTTTACTCCTCCTAAAATTGTAGGGATATCACCAAAAATAGTCATAAAAAATAGTTGTTGAAATCGCTTAATCTTGTCCAAAAAAGTTCTGGTATTCATGGCTATATTGTTCTCTACTAATGTATGCGGCTCGTTCAAAAAATGCAATTTTTCACCAGTTATCGACATAATTTTTGCCATACTACACTTGAATTCCTAGGTATGTATTCTCCAAATACAAACAGGAAAAAGCGAGTAATATGGAGCTTTCACAACAATAGTTGAAAAGCAAATTATTCGGAGTCAAATATCTTACTCCTGGAGGTGATATAATTTTGCGAACAGATATCTGATAAATACTATGTCAGTTAACAAGTAATCTCTACAGATACAAGTTCTGATAAATATCTGGGTTCTTCTGTAATACCTGAAAATCTATTAACAAGAATCTTTGATATTCTAAGCTTATCCATCTTGAAGCTCTATGCTTTCACTTCACATCAAATATCTCACTTCTGATGTGGATAAGTCAGCATTCCTGCAAGCTCACAAAATTCGGACATCCAAGTTTGAATATCAGAGTACTTATTTCAACTGAATTACACCAAAATTTCACGCACAAGACAAAGTATCTCGTTACCTCTGAGATGCAACTGTTGAATGACTCACAAATTTTCCAGGAATCACAAGCCAATTCAACTAAGGGGGAGTATCTCCGACTTCAGCCATAATATTGAAGTCAACCATAGGAGCAAATAAATAAATACTTCCCCGGTTACTATAACGGCTTGCTTGTAGCCTATTTTTTAAATCTAGTGCTATTAACATTATTTTGCACACAGATAATTTATTTATCTACTAAAGCACCTTTATAGTGATACCTAGCATCATACTATAACCACCTTAGCAGAAAATGTCATAGTACTTGTTAAGATACAGCAAAGATTCTAGCAATAATATCAAGTTTCCAAGCATGAGCTAAATCGTTATGTTGGCTGATTGAATCATCCCCCTGGTGCGCTGATTATTTATATAGATTATTATCTATTTCTACATCTACCCCTTTACTCCTATGCATTCAGACTCAAATACTGGGAAGCAAACAATTTCCCAAGCAGCTCAAGTTACTAAACTATTAATACCGCGATCGCAACGTCAAGCTTTTTTTTGGCAGTTTACTCTCATGACGATTATGGGTTGGGTTGTGGGAGGAATTGCCAGTATTGGGTTAGAAAAGACACTTCTCGAAAAAATCCCTGAGTCGTTATTTCAGGAACAACCCTTATTCAGTCTTGCTTTTAGAATTGCAGCTACGATAATATTTGCAGTTATATTTGCTACAGACCAAGCCCTCGTTCTGCGACAATACATCTCTCCCTGGTTATGGATAATTGCCACCTGCATTGGTTCTTTACTCTTTACCCAGATTGCTGAGGCTTGGAAAAATTACATCATATTCGTTGCGACATCCAGCAACCCCTTAGCAGAAGATATCATTGTCTACGGAATCCTATCCACCTTTGCCTATAATTTTTCCGCAATTTGGTTAGGTTTTTGTCAATGGTTAGTCTTACGACGCTACGTTACTGGTGCTTGGTGGTGGAACTTTATCATGTTTATTGCCTATTCCCTAATTAGCATTGTGATTGTGGGTTTATCAATGTTACAAGGATTTATCCCTGCAACTCATCGTCATGATATTACCTACCTGATTACCCAAGGAGTAACAGCATTAATTTTAGGAGTAATTCCCGCTTTCAGTTTCTGCACCCTAAAAGTCAAGTCATCACAATCGCAACCTTAATCACTAATTCTGTTATCATCACCAGAAAAATCACTGTTCCCCATAACCCATTCGACTTACCTCGATTTTGCTCGATACAAGTTGCTCACGGCAAGTATTAAGCATTCCCTATTACCCCATTTAATTCTATGATGTGATTGTCCAAATTCAGCGACAAGACATATGGTGACATCTCCCGTTCCCCAGCATCTAGAAACCTACTGGCAAGATGGATTTAACTTAAAGCAAAATCTCCAAGATTTTCTGAATTTAGATACAGAAACCCTAGAAACTAAGTTAAAAGTATCCTGTCAAGAAATGGCAGAGTTAGGGAAAAAAGATTTTGATTGGGAAACTGTCACTGATTTTTACAGTCAGCAAGTACGAGAACTTTATCTGTTTGAGCTTGGTGCTTGGCATCTTACCAGTCATGAATATATTGGTGATACCTTGCGATTAGTCGCAGATTATGCTTGTGGAACAGTTCTAGATTTTGGCGGTGGAATTGGTACTCACGCGATCGCTGCTGCTCTATGTCCGAAAGTTGAACAAGTCACCTATTGTGATATTAATCCGATAAATATTGATTTTGTTCGCTATCGTGCCCAAGACATGGGATTAGCAGAAAAAATTAATTTTTGTCAGGAAATACCTGAAAATGCTAGCTTTGATACAATTTTATGTTTTGATGTTTTGGAACATTTACCAGAACCAAGTCAACAACTACTAAAATTTCATCAAGCGCTGAAATCTTCTGGCAAATTAATTATTAATTGGTATTTCTTTAAGGGTTTCAATCAAGAATATCCCTTCCATCTTGATGACCCCAAAATTATTCATACTTTCTTTGAGACAATTCAAAGTAACTTTTTAGAGATATTCCATCCCTACCATATTACTACTAGATGTTATCACAAAAAGGCTACATAAAAATACCACCTCATCCTATCTTCTCAATCGCATACTTTTATATCTAGATATAGATTCATGCAGTGTGGATAATATCGAGAAAGGAATCAAGATACAGGGCAATTAAGTATAAAACTTTGTAGGATGGATGAACGCAGCGTAACCCATGCAGAAGAACACTGTGATGCGTTACGGCTACACCTAACACATCCTACCTTCAATTAAACATGTCTACTTACGAAGAAAATTAATCATGAATTCATTTTAATTTCAAGCCCCTAACTTCAGTGATGGAAAACCCCGATATCCATAGCAGCATAATTCAATCCCTGGAATTTATCCTGGGGTATTCATTACGAATTACGAATTAGCAATTAGGAATTATAGATGACTCTATGTTAAGTAAAGCAAGCATAATTCCAGATTTCATGTTAATGTGAGGTAAAAGAGAATTATTTTCGGCTATGTGACTACTCTCTAGACACACTCCCGGACGTAAATCTTCAAGCCCTTTTGGTTCCGGAGGTTGAGTATGTCAGTTTATGTAGCTAATCTGTCTTGTGAGGTTACAGAAGACGACCTAAAACAGCTTTTTCAAGAGTATGGAACTGTGAGAAAAGTGGAGATGCCATCTGACCAAAAAACAGGTAGCCATAGAGGTTTTGCAGTCATAGAAATGGATACAGATGCGGAAGAAATATCTGCTATCCAGATGCTTAGAGGTAGTGAGTGGATGGGGCAAATTCTCACATTGAATAGAGCTAGAACTGAGGTAGGAGAAGTCTCTTCTTACCATTCCTAAAATTCTGTAAATTGGTGATTGGGGTGCAAATAGTAAATTAAACTAATTCGTAATTTGTACTTAAGTTTTGTTATGGGATTTAACCCGAATGCAGAACTTATGTTTTATGGAACCGGGGAACTTTCACCTACGGAATTGAGTGAAACTTTATGATACTGAATCACTAAATTTTTGCCTTGAAATTGAGTGGGTGCTTGAAAATTAAACGATCGCCAACACTCCTGTATCACCGTCTAGGGTTGCAGTCACACCCACAGGTAGAGATGCGTTAGGTGCTGCGTGTCCGAAGGGTAAATTTGAGACTATAGGAATACCTAAATCACTGAGGCGATCGCGCAAAACTTCTTCCACGGTAAAACTCGGTACATTTGGGGGTGCATCGCAGTTAGTGAAACTTCCCACAGCAACACCTCGCACCTGGGATAATGCACCACTCATCCGCCATTGCGTCAACATTCTATCAATACGGTAGGGAGCTTCTCCCACATCTTCAAAGGCTAAAATTACACCATCCAAACTTGGCAACCACGGTGTACTCAATAAATGAGTCGCAACGGTGAGATTTGCTGGTAACAATATCCCACTCACCACTCCACCACCCCAACCTTCACCCGTCAGAGGTGCAATTTTTCGCCCTTCTACCCAATCAAATAATCTTTGCACAGACCATTCCGGTTCGTCACCTAAGGTTGTTAACACAGGTGCATGCACCCCGGAAATCCCGACTTTGTAGAGACTCCACAGTAAAGCTGTAATATCCGAAAAACCTATTAACCATTTACCTGGATTTTCCCCTGTTTCCCAACTCCAATCCTCTAAAATTCTTGTACTACCAAAACCACCCCTCGCACAGAGAATACCCCGACATTCTGTATCTTGCCATGCTGCTGCTAGGTGATGACGACGAGCATCATCTTTTCCCGCTAAATAACCCCATTTCTCATCTATCTCTGGGATGATTTCCACTCGATAACCCCGCGATCGCCATATCTCCACCCCCCGATTAAAAGCAGACATCTCTCGCAATCCACCACTGGGAGCAACAACACGCAGTAAATCACCAGGTTTTAAAGGAGGAGGAAGCATCATTTTGCTAAGGAGGAAATTACCTAATTACCCAAAATACTATCAAACCATTTTTCTGCGCGATCGCCTAAAGCAGTCACAGAAAAATCTCTCTCCACACTCCGACGACAGCTGTCACGGTTGATAGTAGATAAATTTAATACCCCATCCACTAATCCCGACACACTATCAGGTTCTACCAAAAATCCGGTTTTACCATCCTGAATAATTTCCCTTGGTCCCCCGCGACGATAGGATATCACAGGTACGCCACAGGCGAGAGCTTCAATCGCCACATTTCCAAAAGCTTCTACCCAACGATGGGTCATTAATAAAGCTTGACATTCTCGGACAATTTTCTGCATCTCCCTTTGGGATAAAAAACCCAAATATTCTATCGGTGCATTCGGGTACTCTTGGAGAATATTTTGCCAGTAAGATGCATCCTGAATTTTACCCATAATTTTTAAGGGAATTCCGGTAATTTCTGCCACCCTTACCCCATCTTCTAAACCCTTTTCTGGAGAAATTCTTCCTAACCAAGCTAATTGTCGTTTTGGTGACTCGCAAAACTCATACAAAGATACATCTATCCCACTTTGCAAATAGAATACGGGCTGGGTTAAAGTCGGGAAAGTCTCAGCTTGAGCAGCTGTATGGAAAGCCAATGTACCAGGAAAATTCTTGCCTGTTTGCACAATTATTTTATCTAAAGCATCAGACAGAGAACCCATACTCACCAAATGAGCTACAGGACAACAAAAAAAAGGTGTCAGGTAAAAAGGCAACCAATCGTAAGCAAAATTTACAATCAAATCGTAATCTGTTTGTACCTGCCGTGCATATTCCCACATATTTGCCAGCACAGAATTTTCCGGCATGATTATCGGGTCTGTGCGTTCCTGACTCTGGGCAATAATTTGTAAATTTCCCGGAATTTCTACCAGGGGTAAATCATTCCATGTTGCACCTGCGGGAGTGACTATCTGCACCTTGTGACCCCGACGCAGCATTTCTTGGGCAATATTACGTAAACTTAATTCCACACCCCCACCTAGTCCAGTACCCAGCGCACCAACGGAAGTAGAGATAAACAGCAATTTGTGAGGTTTGGTAGTCATGGAAAGGAAAAGTTAGGGTAAGGAATTATACTGAAATGCCAACAAAGCTAGTAGGGGCGATCGCCATCTCCTCAACTACAATCCAGCAATGTTTCGTAGATTTTTCTATTCCCTATTATCTATCCAGTCAAGCTTTAGGTGAAGGAGATACCGTTTCCAATTTGCTTTCAATCCCATGAGCAATCTGATGAATATCCTTCCTCTTCACCATAACCCCAATTGCTGTTTCAGTGCTGGGGGAATATTCACAGCTTTATCCAAACCCCGCACACCATCCCACTGTAAATTTTCATTCCATCTTAAATCATCCAGATTTGCGCTGCTGAGGTCTGCACCTCCCAGGATGGCATAACTCAGGTTAGTGTGGCTGAGGTCAGCACCACTGAGAATTGCCCCGGTAAGATTACTACCACTCAAGTTACTGCCACTGAGATTGGCATAGCTAAAGTCTGTCCCTAGCAAAATTGCCTCACTTAAGTCTGCTTGACTCAAGTCTGCTTCATTCAGGTTGACTCCACTCAGGTCTGCTTGGTTAAGCTTGACACTTCCAAGGTCTACATTACTCAGGTCAGCACCAAGAATAATGGCTTCCTGGAGGATAGCATTGTGTAAATTCGCACTGTTTAATTTAGCGTAGCTGAGGTCTGCGGCGGTTAAGTCTGCATCTTGGAGGTTGGTGCTAAAGAGGATACTATCGCTGAGATTGGCACCTCTCAGGGTGGCTGTATGTAGCTCTGCTCCGCTTAAATCAGCCCGACAGAGGTCAGCACCGGTCAAATCCACGTTTCTCAAGTGCGCGTCGCTGAGGTTTGCCCCAAAGAGGATAGCTTGGTTGAGTTGGGCATTGTTAAGGTTAGCGTCTCGTAGGTTGGCACTGCTGAGGTCGCCATGGCTGAGGTCTGTAAAGGCTAAATTGCTACTACTGAGGTCTGCGTGGGTGAGGTCGGTACGGCTGAGGTCTGCGTGGGTGAGGTTAGCACCACTGAGGTTACTGCTACTGAGGTCTGCCCGTCTGAGGTTAGCATGGCTGAGGTTGGCACCACTGAGGTTACTATCACCGAGGTTGGCAGCACTGAGATTTGCGCCGGTGAAGTTGACTCCGGTGAGGTTGGCATCTCCCAGGTAAGCACCACTGAGGTTAGCATGACTGAGGTTGACTTCTGTGAGGTTGGCATCTCCGAGGTAAGCGCCACTGAGATTGGCTCCCTGTAAAAATTCACCTACCACGTTACTAAAATTGCCAATTTCTACGGAATCACTGTAATTAATCACACGCAGCAGTTGGGAAGTAAAGAAGTTTTCTGTATCCCTTTGACCGGAAGGATAAAATATGATTTGTTGCCGTAGATGCTCGCGGGTTTGAGCGTAACGATGGAGTTCTAGAAGCAAAATTAATACATTTAAGCCTGTATTTATATCTATTTGTTTGAGTCCGATATTTATGCCTTTAGCTCGGAGTTGGAGCATTTTTTGTTGGGGAAAGTTGAAGGCTGGGGGAGCATCGATAAATTCCCCTTGACACCATCTTTGATAGAAGTCTTCTAAGCGCTGGAAGAGGATGATGGGGTAAAATCCCGCACTCCCATCTAGTTTGCCCATGAGTTCTGATACTACTTCTGGCTTTAATGCCCCTTCACTGTATAAGTCATAGATATCTTGATAGAATTGGCGATCGCTCACCGCAAACCTCAAGAGATTTGTTGATCTCGTCCATTTTTCTATACTTGTTTGTAATCTTTGATGAAATAATATTTTCCGTAAGTTACTATCATCTAGCTCAAGGGCTTTTTGTGTTTTTTTATTCACTTGTTTTGTGGGAAAATTAGTCTCTTTTTGCAACGAAATTGTCTGGGATAATTCCTCTATATTATTCCCTTTGACATAAGTTATCAAACGCCTCCAAACTTGAGATAACTGTGCCATAAAAGTGCCTAACATTACTAGATTTTTGGTGATAATTACAAGTGGGAATAGACTCTTTTCTGGAATTTGTTATGTATTTGATTGCCAGAAAAAGTAACTTTTTAAACTTTGTTTTTTGTATATACTGAGAATAGCCTCCTAGGGTATCCAAAAAAATGTCTGTCTAAAAACTGTTTTGCTTGTCAATAAAATCTGATTACAGATGAAAGTAGATATCAGCATATTTTCTAATTAGATGTAAAAATAATACGTACTGTTTGCTACAAACGCAATTGTTGGGAAAAATACTACAGTAAAACAGTGCAACAAAGCTCAAAAATGATGGGAATAATTAACATGAAAAGTTGCCTGCTTGATATTAACCTACTAGTTTCGAGAAAAGCGTTATCGGGAATTAGGGTTTTGCAGGAAGTAGCTGTTATCAACCGCTTACATTCCTTACCCTTGTTCCCTTCCCCCATCTTTCAGCTAGGTGGTATAGAAATCGATACCAGCGAACTGTTAAAAAGAAATTCACTTGCTCTGTGTTATCAGGGAATTATGAGTTCAGTGATTGAGAATTGGGAATTGATGACCCCTAGTGAGAAATAGGATAGTTAGATTCCCATGTATCAAATTTGTTGCTCTGAGTCAAAGGGACTGTTAACCCTTGCTTGTGAGCTGTCAAAACTCTTAACCAGCAAGTATTTAGAGGAGTGTAGCTTTTGTTGGCAGAGAGTAAAACAGAAATAAGTATTTATTACCAGGGATTTTTTGATGAAAAGATTAGTCTGTTGTCTGGTTGCTGCACATGGATGTTTGTTTGGATTAGTAACTTTGACTGCGAAGACTGCCAAGGGTGAGGTAAAAAATCAGCAGGAGCAATCGAATGTTTCTCGTACCCCTAGTTTTCTCTCCTCTGTATGGGTAATTAATCCTAGTCGTCAGGTAGAGCGACAGTCTTTTCTGTGGGTAGGAAAAGATGCTAAAAAATCTGGGCAACAGCCCTTGTTGATTGTGGGAAAAACTCCGGAAACGGTCAAGGAGAAGGTAGACACAATTACTCCAGGAGCGAAAAAAGATGATTTGCAACCTTTTGACAAGGTAGTGAAGGATACGCAGAAGTTGGAGGGGTTGTTTACTTTGTACCGAGATCCCCAGAAAAATAAAATTTATCTAGAGATTCAAGCAGAACAGTTAAACAAAAATTTCCTAGCAACAGCCACCCTAGAATCAGGAACTGGGGAGAAAGGAATTTATAGTGGTATGCCCTTGCAGGACTTTCTATTTTACTTCCATCGGGTGCAAGACAACCTGCAATTTACGGTCAAAAATGTGAATTTCCGGACAAAGGAAGACGATCCCCAAGGGCGATCGCTAGCTCGTTCCTTTAGTGATTCTGTGCTTTACAGCATCCCGATTAAAAGTATTCACCCGCAACGCAAAACCTTATTGATTGACTTAGATGACTTACTATTACAAGATGTTGGGGGATTATCAGCTGGTTTGGGAATCACCGGCAGGTTAGAGCAATCATACTTCGGTAGTGCTAAAACTTTTCCCCAAAATATCGAAGTTCAGTCGATTCTCAATTACAGTAGTAGCAGCAAAACAAATCCCCAAGAATCTATTACTCTTGCCGATAATCGGGGATTTACCCTGAAAGTCCATTACAGTCTTTCCCAACTTCCAGAAAGTAACTATCGTCCTCGTTTAGCAGACGATCGCCTGGGTTATTTTCTCACCGCTTATCAAGATTTATCCAACAGCGATCGCGCTGAACCCTTCGTCAGATATATCAACCGTTGGCATTTAGAAAAACAAAATCCCACTGCGGCAATTTCCCCCCCGGTAAAACCCATCGTCTTTTGGATTGATAATGCTGTTCCCTACGAATACCGTGACGCAATTCGTGAAGGTGTATTAATGTGGAACCAAGCATTTGCGAAAGCCGGTTTTCAGGATGCCATCCAAGTCAAGCAAATGCCAGATAATGCTAACTGGGATCCCGCAGATATTCGTTACAATACCATTCGTTGGATTAATACCGTTGATGGTTATTTTGCCATGGGACCTTCCCGTGTCAACCCCCTAACGGGAGAAATTTTAGATGCGGACATTCTTGTAGATGCCAGTTTTGTCCGTCTGCTCCGCAGTGATTATGAACAAGTTGTTCAACCCAGTGAGAATCGTACCACCCTTTCAGCCATGATGCAGAATCGTTTGCTCTGCGCTCAAGGTTTGGGAACCAATCCAGGGAACACAGGTTTGACTGGGAAGCTCAACCGCATGGCAGGGGAGTATGATTTATGCTATGGCATGGAAGCCGCCAATCAATTTGCCTTTGGTGCATTAGCATTATCTTTATTACAGGAAACACCAGCAAGTACAGTTCAAGTTAAAGATTATATTCATCAATATCTGCGCTTAATTATCGCCCATGAAGTGGGGCATACCCTAGGATTACGGCATAATTTCCGAGGGAGTAATTTGTTACCACCCCAGGAGATGAACAATAAAGCGGTGAGTCAACAAAAGGGTTTAAGTTCCTCGGTAATGGATTATATCCCCCCAAATATTGCCCCCCAGGGTAGCAAACAGGGAGATTATTTTCCCCAACAGGTGGGTGTCTATGATCAATGGGCAATTCAGTATGGCTATACTCCCATTAATGCGACTTCTCCCATGGCAGAAAAAGCCGTGTTAAATAAGATTGCGGCGATGTCTGCCCAAAAACCAGAATTAAGTTACTCTACTGATGAGGATATCTACGACCTTGACCCCACTGCCGATGCTTGGGACAATAGCAACAACGTTTTAGAATATTCCCGATGGCAATTGGATAATGCCCGTGTGATGTGGGATAGGTTAAATAAACGCTACCCTGCCCAGGGAGAAAGTTATAGTGATGTGCGGGAACGCTTTGGGACGGTTTTGGGGAATTATGTCCAAAATGTCTACTATATTTCTAAGTATATTGGAGGTCAATCTTTTTACCGCATACATGGCGGAAATTCCCAGGGGAAATTACCCTTTGCACCCATACCTGTTTCTCAGCAACGTCAAGCTTTAAAAAATCTGCATCAGTATGTTTTTGCAGAAGATGCTTGGAATTTTTCTCCAGAGTTATTGAATAAATTAGCACCTTCACGATGGCGACATTGGGGAAGTAATCCCAAGGTGGGGCGGTTAGATTATCCAATTCATGATTTGGTGATATTCATGCAGGGAGCGGTTTTAGCTGATTTATTATCTGGCGATCGCCTTTCCCGTCTCAAGGATATTGAACTGAAGAGTTCCCCAGAGCAAGCTCTTAGCATACCAGAATTATTTACTACGTTACAGGATAGTATTTGGACGGAGGTAGTTAAGCCGAAAAATAATAATATTAAAATTCCCAGCTTGCGGCGCGGCTTACAACGTCGATATCTCGATATTTTAGCAGATATGGTGTTACGCAAGCAGAAAGTACCAGAAGATGCTCGCACCTTGGCTTGGTATAAATTGAAGCAGTTGAATCAAGAATTAGAAAAGGTAAAATCTGAGGATGAGTACACCAAAGCACATCTGATGGAAACCCGCGATCGCATCCAAAAGGTATTAGATGCACCCTTACAGGGGAATTGAGAACATCTGTACCAATACTTGCGGATAATGGATAACTAAATTTGGTCGATGGGTGATGGGTTTGAAAGTTTGTTAACAGAAAAACCTACACCCTCAAATCTTTTCCTCAGGGTATCACCTACTGATTAGGCAAATTATCAGGATCTATACCGAGCGATCGCAAATATTCTGCTAATTGTTCAGCACGGAGTTTCTCTTGCTCTGCACGGAGTTTCTCCTGCTCTGAACGGAGTTTCTCCTGCTCGGCAATTTCCTCTGGTAGCCAATAACGGTGATAATGCTCGTCATACCAAAATAGCAACTCTTGGTGAATACCACCAAATACACCTCGGTATCTACCAATCCCTAAACCAATTTCTGGCATCCAATAGGGTTCACCGATTTGTAATTCATATTCCTGATTGACTAACTTATAAACTTCAAAGGGTTGATGCTGATCGCGTCGCCAAAACTCCGGGTTATAAATCACATAATACAACACACCCAACTGGGCGTAAATTGCCATTTTCTCCTCATATTCACCACCAGGAGAATGGGAAACCATTTCTAATGTCATCATGGGAACAACTTCATTCTCTTCCCACACTGCATAACTGCGGCGAGATTTTCCCCCTTTTTTCCGTTCCACTCCCAAACTTAAAAAACCGTCAGGAACTACAGGAACCCTAGGATTAACTCCGGTAGTATGGTAGATTGCCATATCTACACCAAAATACCAATCCATACGATTTGCCCAAATGGAACTCAATAGGAAAAATAGGAAATTGGGTAGAAAATTTTGGTCTTCATTATCCACGGGAGTATCATCAGAACAGGGTAGTTCTTCAGTGCTTGGTAACGCGATTTTGAGATGGTCAGATAACATCACCCTAATCTCTATGGCGTTGGTTCGGTTAATTATATCATATGAGTATCCATATCTTATCTGTTGCTTACCTAGCCAAGTAAATAACTATGTCATATAGCGACTTTAAAACCCTTGAGAAGGTAATCAGTGATTTCCATCTTACCTGGGAGGAAAGTCATAATTTATTTGCTCAAGTAACTTCAGTTCAAGCATCTCAACGCTTGCAAGAAACTCTGGAAGAAACCGTAGAATTAGCTACTAATATTAGTACTGAAAAAGCTAGGTCAGAATTAATTATCACTCCTATTCTACTAGAAGTAAGAAGAATATTTCCCGGACACATTGGCTTATTTTCTGGAAGTTCCTTTAATGTTGATGAAACCAAAGGATTAAATGGTGTATGTGGTTTTATCCTTACAGCTTCCGCGAATCAACTATTAATTACTGCCCCAGTGATGACGGTGGTGGAAGCCAAAGATAATGATATTAAGTTAGGTTTGGGGCAATGTGTTGCGGAAATGCTGGCAGCGCAAATATTTAATGAACGTCAAGGAAAACTAGGGAAAATCTATGGTGTAGTTTCAGCTGGTACTTTGTGGAAGTTTATGAGTCTAGAAGCACAAACTATCAAAATTGATAGAACTGAATACTTTATAGCCCAACTAGATAAAATTTTGGGAATTTTAGTACAACCTTTTAAAGATATTATTTTAGAATGAGTAATGAGTAGCGAGATTAATTTGCCAGTCAAAGTTACCCTGGCGATCGCCCCAGAAAAAAGCCTTGACTCTCCAGTTAGCTGGAGAGTATAAAATCAAAATATTCAACCAAAATCATATCCTGATAAAAATTAAACCTATGTCAGCTATCCAATTCAAAAATACTTTTCTTGCTGCCACCTTGGCGATCGCGTCTTTAACAGCAACATCTTTACTCACCTCTTGCACAACTGGGAATGATAAGCAAGCTCAAGCTTCTAATTCCACAGAAGTATCAAATAAACAAGTATCAAATAAACAGCATGGCAACATGCATCACAACACCAATATGAATCATCATAATATGGATTTGGGTCCTGGTGATGCTAGCTATGATTTACGATTCATCGATGGCATGATTCCCCATCATGAAGGAGCTGTAGTCATGGCAAAAGATGCCTTAAAAAAATCCAAACGCCCAGAAATTAAAAAGCTAGCCAATGCCATTATTAAAGCCCAAGACAAGGAAATTAGTGAACTGAAAACATGGCGCAAAGCATGGTATCCCCAAGCACCAAAAGCAGCTCAAGCATGGAATCAGGGGATGAAACACATGATGGCAATGTCTAGCGAACACATGAAAATGATGCGGATGGATATGGATTTGGGTAATAGTGATGCTGAGTTTGATTTACGCTTTATCAATGCCATGATTCCTCACCATGAAGGTGCTGTAGTGATGGCAAAAGATGCTTTAAATAAGTCAAAACGTCCCCAGATTCAAAAACTTGCCAATGCCATTATTTCTTCCCAGGAGGCAGAAATTAAGCAGATGCAGCAATGGCGCAAAAATTGGTACGGGAAGTAAGTAAATCAATTAGCTGCAATAATTTGAGGTAGACTTGAGGCTAAGTTATTTTGCCAAGTACCAGAATGGAATCGTAAATTCCAGGGTTGTCTGCATAATTAAAACAGGCGATCGCGAGTTCTATCACCACAGCAGAAGCTCCATGACTGCGATAGAACTCCGTTTCGCTAGGCGATAGAACTCCGTTCCGCTGCGCGATCGCCATCTATCAAATAACTTCTAGATAAATTCTAGTTTCTTAATGCCCGCATAAACCGTTGTAAACTGCGAAACATACTGGGCTTTTTACCTGGAATAGCTGCTACGCTTTCTCCAGTTTCGGCGGGTTGCCCCTTAGCTAAAATCAGATCAATTTCATCACCGGAGGGTTTCTTCGGTAACTCGGTAATTTTTTCGTAATCACCATTATTTTCAATCCAAACTTCCCACATCCCCGGATAGCAGCGAAATACTGCCGCTTCTTCAAAAATAGGGCGTAAATAATAACAAGGTTCGATGGTGTCAAGGAAACGTTTACGGGTTTGTCGTGCAGTGTAACCAATACCTACAGTTCCCGCATCTTCCAGCCGGGGATTTAACATGATATAGGGGCGATCGCCCATGCTTTCACAGATTTTTTCTAACTGCGGTACTTCTACAGAAGTGGGAGAGACAAAGAAAAATAACTCATCCTCTGGTTGTACCTTGGATTGAATCGAAGCTGCCCTACCAGTACCAATATCTTGGATTTTAAATGATATATCTCCCCAATCACGACGGGCAAGTCCCGCAGCCCCAGCATCGGCAAAAAATACCTTGAGTTTCTCACCATATTCCCCAAAAATCGGCAAAAATTCCTTTGCCACGGGCATAATTTTCAATTCGGGAAATAATAAATCGATTTGTAATCTGGTATAGCCATCTGCTAAAGCTGCTTGGGTAGCTGCCTGTGCTTGGGCGATCGCGTCTTCTAAAGTTTTAGGAAGTTCAGTCATAGGAATGGGTAATACTTGCCGTGAGCGACTTTTAGCGAGCAAAGCCGAGGTAAGTAGAATCGGGAAAGGGGAAAAAGGGAATCAATAACAAATATTTCTCCCTTCTGTCTCCTACTCCCCGAATCTCTTTAACGACTAAAAACTAATTCTACAGGGGCGAGTCGTTCCAAAACTTGTTGCAAAACAATTGCAGCCCAATCAATATCAGTTTCGGCAGTATAACGCCCTAAAGTCAGACGAATTCCGGCTTTTGCGGCTTTTTCTGTATACCCCATCGCCAAGAGTACGGGGCTAGGAGTAGCTTTACCACTGTTACAAGCTGCCCCTGCACTGATGCCAATACCTGCCCGATTTAACTCCCGTACCAGGTTTCTGCCATTGACTTTATTTCCATCCGCTTGCTCTAAACAGAAACTGACATGGTGGGGTAAACGCTGCATTAAGTCACCTGTGGGCACTAAACCAGGAATATGGGCTAAGTTAGCAAACAGGCGATCGCGCAATTCAATTAATCTCGGTGTTTCCGTGGATAATTCCTGTGCTGCTAATTCTGCTGCTACCCCAAATCCAGCAATAATTGGTACAGCCTGGGTTCCCGAACGTAAACGATTCTCCTGCCCTCCTCCCAATATCAACGGCATCAAGTTCACTCCAGGACGGACATACAGCGCCCCTGCCCCCTGAGGACCATAGATTTTATGGCTAGAGATACTCAGTAAATCTACTGGCAATGCTTGTACATCTATCGGTAAACGTCCCACCGCTTGGACGGCATCAGTATGAAATAATACACCAAAGCTGCGGGCAATATTCCCCAATTCTTCAATGGGTTGAACGGTTCCGACTTCACTTTGCCCGTAAATTACCGAGACTAAAACCGTATTTTCTTGTAAGGCGGCTGTTAAATCTAGAGGGTTGACTCTGCCCATGGTATCCACTGGCAAGCGCGTCACTTCCCAACCGGATGCTTCTAATAACTGTGCAGGTTCAGAAATAGCTGAATGCTCAACAGCAGAAATAATTATGTGCTGAGGTTCCCGGTAAAGTCGGGCTACACCCATAATTGCCAGGTTATCAGCTTCCGTACCCCCAGAGGTGAAAATAATTGAGTCTGGATCGGCTGCATTCAGCAATGATGCAACTTGCATCCTCGCTAACTCTATAACTGTAGCTGCCCGCTCACCCCATTCGTGGAGGCTAGAAGGGTTGCCCCACTGTTGAGTCAAAACTGCTTGGATTGCGGCGATCACTTCCGGGCGCGTGGGAGTCGTGGCACTGTAATCTAAATAAACTTGCATATTATCTCCATAAAACACCCTGGGCAACAGGCTGCCTCTATATTTCAGGATATACAGATAATCTTGCGAATAGTGGACATTTCGCTGTGGAAAAACTTCACACTTGGGGAATTATAAATTTGTCAAACTACATCTACTTTTAGCAAAATCCCGTGCCCCTTTTCCCTGTCCCTAAACATTTTCATTGTATCTTTTTATTACTGATTTCCTTGACGGCTTGTCAATCTGCCCAATCCCAGAATCAAAAGCTACAACCCCTACCCCAGGATACGTTAGTACAAGTTTACTTTAATCATTCCCAGGCAGGAGAATATCAAGAACCCTACAGAGAAAAAAAGCGCCCAGGGGACAATTTAGAACAGCACATCATTGATACAATTTCCCAGGCACAATCAACAGTTGATATTGCCGTACAAGAATTCAAATTACCCAAAATTGCCCAAGCGTTAGTAGCCAAGCAAGCATCTGGGGTGAAAGTTCGCGTCATTTTAGAAAATACCTATAACCGTTCTGGGAGTGATTTTACTCCTGAAGAATTAACGAAATTGACACCTAGAGAAAAAGCACGTTATCAAGAATTCACAAAATTTATCGATATCAATAATGATGGTAAAATTAGCCCCCAGGAAATCCAACAAAGAGATGCATTGATGATTTTGCGTCAAGGGAAAGTCCCAATTATTGACGATAAAAAGGATGGTTCTAGGGGTAGTGATTTAATGCATCACAAATTTGTGATTGTCGATAATCGTTATGTGATCATTACCTCTAGTAATTTCACCCTCAGTGATATTCATGGAGACTTTTCTAATCCCAGTAGTTTAGGAAATGCCAATAATTTAGTCAAAATAGACAGTTCAGAGGTGGCAGCAATTTTCACCCAAGAATTTAATCTCATGTGGGGAGAAAAACAGGCAAATCAAAATCATTCTGGCAGTAAATTTGGCTTAAAAAAACCTCAGCGTTCACCTCAAACCATCTCCCTAGGAAATAATAAAATTACTATCAACTTTTCTCCCACATCTCCCACCCAACCCTGGATAGAAAGTAGTAATGGTTTAATTGGCGAGAATCTCAAAACTGCCAGTCAGTCTGTAGATATGGCATTATTTGTCTTTTCCGAACAAAAGTTAGCCAATATTTTAGGTAGTCAACAGCAAAAATCCGTCAAAATTCGTGCCCTCATCGAGCCACAATTCGCCTATCGCAATTATAGTGAAGCGCTGGATATGATGGGGGTTGCCCTCGGCGATAAATGTCGATATGAATTAGATAATCAACCTTGGAAAAATCCCATCACCACCGTTGGTGTACCTTCCTTGCAACCAGGAGATTTACTACATCATAAATTTGCCGTTTTGGATGGGAAAATCGTGATTACAGGCTCCCACAACTGGTCAGAAGCCGCCAACTCTAGCAATGACGAAAGCGTACTCATTATCGAAAATCCCACCGTTGCAGCCCATTTTCACCGGGAATTCGAGCGATTATATCAACAAGCCAAACTGGGTGTTCCCCAAGCAATTCAAGCCAAAAGCACCCAACAACAAAAACAATGTGGGGTGATTAAATCACGCACCACTCAAGAATCCTTCCAAATTGTTAATTTAAATACTGCTACAGCCACAGAATTAGCCACCCTCCCAGGAGTTGGTGAGAAACTAGCACAGAAGATAATAATTACCCGTCAACAACGAAAATTTACATCCTTAGCAGATGTGGAAAGAGTACCAGGAGTGGGGAAAAAGATGTTAATTAAATGGGGCGATCGCGCAAAGCTGTAACTAGTCATATAGCTATTTTTTGAGCTTCAGAACCTCGACTTCTGGCATAATTCGGGGTTCTTTTTCTCATATCATGTTCCCTTCGTCGCTTTCCCCCAGGGAGTAAAGCAATACCATCAGGACTTACGCAAGGACTACGCATTAACGTCATTGCGACGCAAGGAAGCAATCTCAAAGTCTCGTTTTCTCGTTACACTTCTTAATTATATTACGGCAGTTTAATGTAGGTTGGGTGGAGACGCAGGAAATGTAAGTAAGTCGGTGAGAATAAACCTAACTATGTAACAGATTGTAAAATCGTCAAAACCGTTGCGATTGCTTCATTCCACTGAGTCGCAAAGCGACACGCTACGCGAACGTTTCATTCGCAATGACATAGCGTGAATTATTTAAGCCGTTCTACTTATAGAAGTTTAACGAATAATCTATCTAGCGTCGTAACCCAAAGTTTAGATATCTCGGATGATTTGGAATATTTTAATTGAGCCGGACAAGTCTTCGGTTATTCACCTACCAAGCTATCCGACTCGGTTTTATTTTCGGATAAAGTCACCTCTATCACTGGAATAGGTCTGGACTCCCTGGTGTACGCTCGATAAATTCCCACTTACCGACTCTGACTTTGGGGAGTACTCACGGAAACGACACCGCCACAACCCGAAAACCAACATTGTTGTTTCGATTCGCGCGCGCGTTATAGTTGCGATTAGCACAGCGACAGTTCCTGGGGTTGTTGTTCCACGAACCACCACGCAGCAGCTAACGTTAACCTAATCCCATCCTCAAATTCTCAATTAATTGAGAAATCTGATTGAATACAGTGTATAGTAGTTAGAGAGAGAAAATAACAAAATTAGAAAAAGATCGTTCCGCTCCGCTACACTCTCAAAGTGAAAAGAATAAGAAGTGTAAAGGGCAAAAGGGGAAAAGTACAGAGGGCAAGAAGTCCTCACGGTAACGACACCGCCACAACTCGAAAACCAACATTGAAGCCTCGATTCGCGCGCGCGAGATAGAGGCGATCAGCACAGCGACAGAGCCTGGGGTTGAGGTCCCACGAACCACCACGCAGCAGCTTTATGTCGTTATTGCTACCAGATGAGCACGCACTTCCGTCTCTTGGTGCGCCCTGGTAATCATCATTATATACATCTTCACACCATTCCCATATATTACCATGCATATCGTATAAACCAAAGGCATTGGGTGGAAATTTTCCGACTTCTGTTGTTTGCTTCCGATATTCACCCTTTGGAGCCTGACCATAATTACCTGGGTAAATTGTACCGTTATAATCCCAATCGGTTCCTCGATAATTCGCTAACTCTGTCGTTATAGTTTCACCAAAATAGAAGGGTGTGGTGGTTCCTGTACGACAAGCATATTCCCATTCCGCTTCGCTGGGTAATCTGTAGGTGCGTCCTGTTTTCTGGGTCAACTTTTGACAAAATTCTACCGCATTATCCCAACTTACTTGCTCTACAGGTCGTTTCTCACCTTTGAAATAGGAGGGATTTTGACCCATAATTGCTTGATATTGCTCTTGGGTAACTGGATATTTCCCCATGAAGAAACTGGGAACTGTAACTTGATGCTGCGGACTTTCATCGTCGTATCTTCCTGCTTCCGTTAGCGGGGAACCCATGGTAAATCTTCCCCCAGGTATCTGCACCATTTCCAAGGTGACACCATTCCCCAAGTCTTCAACCTGATATTTCGCTTCACAGTTGCGACGGTTTGTAATTTTCCCCGTTGCATCCACTGTCACAACCTCAAATGTCCAAGTTCTCAAGGGATTTTGTGAAGAGATTCCCTTCTCAGAATTCGGAACATGAGAATTAGCTGGTGATGTTGGTTGTGGTGAAGATTCCCAGCGTAATGGCTCAAATCTTTGGATTTCCTTAATGGCATTAATGGCATCCAATGTCCAGGTTTTCAAGGGATTTTGTGAAGATGCTCCCTTCCCAGAATTCGGAACATGAGAATTAGCTGGTGATGTTGGTTGTGGTGGAGATTCCCAACGTAACCGCTCAATTCTTTGGATTCCCTTAATAGCATCCATATCACTACCAGAAGCAGCAGCTAATACCCGAATCCATAATTGTTCTGCTAACTCGATATCTCTATTAATCTCAGCTTGGTAAGCGTCATTTTTCAGCGTCGCAATTTCTGCTAAAGTTGCATACCTGGGTACAAGAATCAAATGGGATTTATTTACAGGTTCGGCAATGATATAGGGTGTTTGTCTGCCATTGTGATACTGACGGACGACTTCCGGTACGCGCAAACTAAGATACTGATTCAAACGTTCCACAGTCGCACATTTACCTTGAATTCCTAACCCATCAAGTAACACACGGGTAAAAGCACCTTGTTCTAATTCCGGAATTTCATAGGAGTATTCCTGGGGACTACAGGAAAAAATACTAATTACACCCTGTTGACGCGCTTCCTCCGCAGTTTGTCGTCCAATTCCTTCCCCGGCTTTTTGTGCCAGACTCCGACAAGCATCTAAAATCAAAACAATATTATCCGCCCCACATTGACGCAAGCGCTCAGTGACAAAATTAATGGGAATTGCGGTTTCTTCAATATCCTCAGCATCACCATCACAGGGCATGAGATAATCCCGGTTATTGTGGCGGATACCGTGACCGCTAAAGAAAAACCAAAAGTTATCCCCCGCACCCATAAAAGGTTTGGCAAATAATTCTCGCAATACTCCCCGTAAATTTGCCCGATTTGGACGGGTGGATTTTCCCCCGATATCTGGTGAATCATCAGAGAAAAAATAAACTCGCTCAAAACTGGTTTCATTGAGGAGAAAATCCCGCATTAACTGAGCATCTCGCTTGGCATAATTTAAATCTTGCAAGCGATCGTATTTGTTTACACCAATGGTAATTGCCCAGTTTTTCGCCATTTGTCGATGTGAGATTTTGGATTTTATCGCTTTTGATTGCGGGTGTTTAAATCCCCAAATTCTGCCAGAAGTCGGGGATGGGGATAACCTAACTATTCCGGTTTCCTTCTAAACGTCAGCTTGATTCCTCCTTTTCCTCCGGCTTTAACTCCACTACCGAGTAGTTTTACTTGCCCTTCGCCGTTAATTTCTACTGATAATTCAATCTCATCAAGTTGCATTCCTGATTTAGCGCCGGATTTTACTTGGGTTTGCTCCTCTGCATGGGTAAAAACTTTATCTACTACTAATAAAAAACGGCTCATTTCCTGCTCTAGCTTTTCAGCCTTGACTTCCACTGCATTATCGATAATTTTCTTCTCAGAGGTGTCTATTTCCTCTCCCCAACCTCCTCCTCCCTTAATTCCGCCTTTTTTGCCGTCGGGAAGCGATATTTGGGGAATATCGTCAGTGACAATCCAAATGCTGTTTGTGTCTGTCATAGGAATAGATACGGAAAATCTGTTTTTAATTATGACATTTTTCCTCTATGTAAGTTCTATGAATGAGCTTGCAGCACAGCGTTCCGTAGAATCGAAGCTCATACCAAGTTATGTTTTTTAAGTAGCGCAATGTATGATACCCAAAAAATGTTTACGACAGATACCCCACCCGCCCTATCGGGCACCCTCCCCGAAATCGAGGAGGGTTAGGGAGGGGTTTTATCCATGTGTCGTATTGTTTTTTCAAATTGGTAGGAGATAGAGAATAATACCTCCCCAATGGCAGTACATCGCACAGTTGGCGATCGCCCCTGAGCTTGTTTTCCAATCCAAAATTCACTGAACCTGCAATAACCTTCTAAGTCGAGGGTGATATAAAAAAATCTAGCTCTTGAAACTTGCTGACAACCTCCGGTAGTGGTATAAGTCGAAGGCTTGACGCTCCGCTTATCGCCAATCTTGTAATCTGCGTTAGCGACGAGAGTACAACATCGCTGAATTTTTGAATTAGTGCGATCGCCTAAGCTTGAGATAATCGTGAGCGATCGCTGCCTTAAATAGTATGGATATTATTCTGACTCAGTACTTTCATCTAAATATTTCAAGAAAGAATTAACGCCCAGTAACTGAATGCCATAGCTTGCCATTACCACTCTCAAGTCATCATCCGCTCTCAAATCATCATCCCCGGACACTATAATCCCCGCTTCGCCATCAATTGCCGTTGCCAACACAGGTAAATCTTTGGGATCTCGACAATTAGGCGGAACCGTTTTCAATTCAACCCATAGCGCACGATACTGCAACTGTTGTTCTAGACGCATCGCCTGACTGGAGTCAATCCGTTCTCTTAACCGGGGACGATTCCAAACAAAATGTAGTTCTTCCATGAGGGGTTGACTCATTACCAACTGGAATTTATCCCCATTGAATGCTTCCAAAATCGGTAATGTCACTCGCCCTTTCAGCAAAATGCGAATCCAGATATTGGTGTCAATAACCACTCGCAACTTCATAACAGTTGAGATTGCTGACGCACAGCTTTTATTTCAGCCATGATGTCATCGTCTGTAATCTCATCTACTGGAGGTTCGGCATAAAGTTCTTGAATTAAAGCCACCAAATCTGCACGTAAATCAAGTTGAATTAAGGCTCTGGCAACTTGCGCCCGCTCGTCTGGTTGCAACTGTTGTACCGCAGTAATAAGTTGTTCCAAAGTGATGGGTATCGATACCATTTCAGTAGCCATCAGAATCTTTTCTTAAATTGTAAATGGAAAATGAGCTATGAGCGATCGCTTCTTCGGACACATATTCCGATTATTCTATTGCCCGTTGACGCTTAGTGCGATCGCCCATCTGGATTGAGACAGTGAAAGTAGTGCATTAGGCTTCTCAATTTATAGGGCGCTAAAGCGCAACTACGAACCTTTTTTATGGCATCATTTGTGTCAATCCACTACAAGATTGCGCGATCGCTGTTTTATTCCCAGGCGTAATCCCCAATACGCTCAGAAATCATTACACTGTAGAGAAGTGACCTGGTGGAAATGACTGTCGGAATAATACCCATGAGTGAAAAATCTACAAGAATTTGTATCCTTGGTGGAGGCTTTGGCGGTCTTTACACAGCTTTGCGTTTAAGTCAACTGCCCTGGGAAAGGGAACAGAAACCGGAAATAATTTTAGTTGATCAGGGCGATCGCTTTGTTTTTTCTCCCCTCCTCTATGAATTATTGACGGGGGAAATGCAAGTATGGGAGGTTGCCCCAACTTTTGTAGAATTGTTGGCAGGTTCGGGTGTGCGCTTCTATCAAGGGGTTGTCTCTGGAATTGATATGGAGCAGTTACGGGTAGAGCTAGAGGATGGTAGGGAAATTGCTAGCGATCGCCTGGTGTTAGCTCTCGGTGGTGAGACTCCCTTGGATTTAGTCCCCGGTGCAAAATCTTACGCTTATCCCTTCCGGACAGTTACGGATGTGTATCGTCTAGAAGAGCGGTTACGAGTACTGGAAGAATCGGATTTAGAGAAAATTCGAGTGGCGATCGTTGGTGGTGGTTACAGTGGGGTGGAGCTAGCTTGCAAACTGGCAGATAGAATGTCTACGCGAGGACGTTTTCGCCTGGTAGAAATGGGTAATCAAATTCTGGGTAATTCTCCCGACTTTAACCGCGAAGCTGCCAAGAAAGCTTTGGAAAGTAGAGGTATCTTTCTTGACCTAGAAACGAAAGTAGAAGACATCACTTCAGACAGCATTTCCTTGGAATACAAGGGCACAATTGATACAATTCCCGTGGATTTGGTCATTTGGACGGTGGGAACTCGGATTAATCCTGTAATTAAAAGTTTGCCTGTAAAGCAGAATTCACGGGGACAAATTACTATCACTGAAACACTACAAGTTGTTGATTATCCCCAGATTTTTGCCCTAGGTGATATTACGGATTGTCGTGATGTCACAGGAGCACAGGTTCCCAGTACTGCTCAAGCAGCATTCCAACAGGCAGATTATACCGCTTGGAATATTTGGGCAAGTTTAAGCACTCGTCCCCTCTTACCCTTCCGCTATCAATATTTAGGTGAAATGTTGGCATTAGGAGTAGACAATGCAACTTTGGCAGGTTTAGGTGTGAAATTAGAAGGTTCTGTAGCATATCTTGCCCGTCGTTTAGCATATCTCTACCGCTTACCTACCCTAGATCATCAGTTGAAAGTAGGGTTTAATTGGTTGACTCGTCCCATTATTGATGCTTTATCAAAATAGTCTGGGGAAAGGAATAGGGAACAGAATACAGTTATTTTTCTTCTACTGATAACTGGTAAATATAACCCAGAGAAACACCAAGGGATAACTGGGCTAAATTTGCTATCGCGATAGATGAAATTTCTCACAAATAAAGACTAGAATGCTAACATAAGACAAATTTACCAACCAGATGCAGCCATAGGAAGCAGTCAATGACAAGTGCGGAATTTGGCATCAGTTTTTACCAACTTACCAGCACTATTTTTGCATTCGATTATTCAATCTAGTTAGTAGAGAAAATCTTTTATCTATACAAAAGTAGGAGCAAGGAAACAATATGCGAGTACTCCTCGTCTACCCAATTTTTCCAAAAACTTTCTGGTCATACGAGAAGATATTAGCATTAGTTGACCGCAAAGTTTTATTACCTCCTTTAGGGTTAGTCACCGTTGCCGCAATTTTACCCCAGGAATGGGAATTTAAATTAGTAGATCGCAATATTCGCCCAGTCACAGAGGCAGAATGGGAATGGGCAGATTTAGTGATTTTGTCTGCCATGATTGTGCAAAAACAAGATTTACTTTCCCAAATTCAAGAAGCCAAACAAAGGGGTAAATTAGTCGCAGTAGGTGGTCCCTATCCCACTTCTGTACCCCATGAAGTGCAGAATGTTGGTGCCGATTTTCTCATTTTGGATGAGGGGGAAATCACCTTACCAATGTTTGTGGAAGCTGTACAAAAAGGCGAAAAATCTGGTGTTTTTCGTGCCACAGAAAAGCCTGATGTCACATCTACTCCCATTCCCCGATTTGACTTATTGGAGTTTGATGCTTATGACATGATGTCAGTCCAATTTTCACGGGGATGCCCTTTTCAATGCGAATTTTGTGACATTATCGTCTTATATGGTCGCAAACCTCGCACCAAAACACCAGCCCAATTACTAGCAGAATTAGACTATCTCTATGAGTTAGGTTGGCGACGGGGTGTGTTTATGGTAGATGATAACTTTATCGGTAACAAACGCAATGTCAAACTGTTACTGAAAGAGTTAAAAATCTGGATGGCAGAGCATAATTATCCCTTCCGTTTTGACACCGAAGCTTCCATTGATTTAGCACAGGATACAGAATTAATGGAGTTGATGGTAGAGTGTGGTTTTGCGGCGGTATTCTTAGGAATTGAAACTCCCGATGAAGATAGTCTACAACTGACGAAGAAGTTTCAAAATACCCGCAGTTCTTTGATAGATTCAGTACAAACTATCATCAAAACTGGTTTACGTCCCATGGCAGGATTTATCATCGGATTTGATGGTGAAAAAACTGGTGCTGGCGATCGCATTGTACGGTTTGCAGAAGCCGCAGGCATCCCCTCAACAACTTTTGCCATGTTACAAGCGCTACCCAATACTGCCCTGTGGCATCGTTTGCAAAAAGAAGGCAGACTCCGGGAAAATAAGGACGGGAATATCAACCAGACAACCTTGATGAACTTTATCCCGACTCGTCCCTTAGAAGAAATTGCACGGGAATACGTAGAAGCTTTTTGCACTTTATACGAACCGGAAAAATACTTAGACCGCACCTATCGCTGTTTCCTGATGATGGGTTCACCCTCTTGGACTGCACCCTTCAAAATGCCAGAATTAATTGTTGTCAAAGCTCTACTGATTATTATTTGGCGACAGGGATTTAAACGCAATACCCGGTGGAAATTCTGGCATCATCTATTTAGTATGATTAAGCGCAATCCTAGGGCTGCGGAACATTATCTCGCAACTTGCGCCCACATTGAGCATTTTGTCGAATATCGGCAAATTGTGCGGGAAGAAATCGAGTCACAGCTGAGAGAATACCTAGCTCAAGGTGTCGAAACACCATACGTACCAGTGACAGCAGTCAAAGTTGTCAAGGAGGAAACAGCTGGAGCGGTTAGTGGAGTTTAACACGCCATAGGCGATCGCCACCAAATAATTAGAATTTGAGAAGGAAAACAGATTTAACTTTTCATCCTTGAGTAGAGACGTTCTCACAGAGCGTCTTTTTCTGTTTACATTCACGATGCTTCCAGATTCTGCACACAAGGCAAAGTAATTTTACATCTTGTACCTTGCCCCAAGATGGAAGTAATCTCTATCTTGCCATGGTGTTTTTGAATTATTTGGTAACAAATCCACAATCCTAAACCTGTTCCTTTTCCTACCTCTTTAGTGGTAAAAAATGGGTCAAAAATTTTATCCTGAAGTTCTGGAGAAAATCCCACACCATTATCAACTATTTCGATAGTAATTTTATCTTCATCTATCTTTTCAGTATGAATAGTTAGTTCTTTATGATTTTGCAAACTCTCTTCTTCTAGAGCATCAATAGCATTACTAATAATATTTAAAAATACTTGATTTAATTGGGCTGCATAGCATTCAATTTTCGACAGTTCTCCATATTCCTTAAAAACCAGAATATTTTCTTTCAGTCGATGGTTGAGAATCAACAAAGTACTATCAATTCCCTCGTGGATATTCACGTATTTCATTTCGGCTTCATCCAAGCGAGAGAAATTACGTAAAGATAAGACAATTTCCCGAATACGCTGGGAACCCATCTTCATGGATGAGAGAATTTTCGGCAAATCATCCTTAATATATTCAATTTCTGTCTGTTCTAATTGCTCCGCGATCGCCACAGTTGGCTGAGGATATTCTCTTTGATATAAATCTATTAAATCAAACATTTGCCGCGTATAATCTCTCGCATAGCCCAGATTGCCATAAATAAAATTAATCGGGTTATTAATTTCATGGGCTACCCCAGCCACCATATTACCTAAAGATGACATCTTTTCTGTTTGAATTAATTGTGCTTGGGTTTGTTGCAGTTCATTTAAAGCTTCACTAAGTTGTTCATAAGCTTGATTTAATTCTTGATTTTTTTGCGAAATTTGTTGTGTGCGCTCTTCCACTCTTTTTTCTAAATTTTCTCGAGATTGCTCTAGTTGTTGAGTATATTCCGCAATCCGACGAATTAAACTATTTAAAGAACTTGCTAAAATTCCCACTTCATCACTACGAGTCACTGGTACTTGTAAATCAAAATTCGATTCCTGGGTAACTTTACGAGCAACCTTCGCAACTGCAAGCAGGGGATCGGAAATTGAAAGGGCGATTTTTCTCCCTAAAAATGTACAAGTTAAACCACCAATAATAAAAAATCCCCACAGTCTCAACCACAGATACTGTACGGTATGGTTAATGTCACCCAGAGACTTTAATAATACGACTTGCATCGTAGTATAACTGAGAGATGGTAGGGCGATCGCCTTCCCTAAATAATGCTGACTCGCAATTAATACACGTTTTGGTTTTTCCCCTAGGGATGGTACTTCCCATCTCTCACCATAGACAGATGACAAAGTTGATGTTGTCACCTGATTTTTGCTGTTAAAAATCACCACATATTCATCCTGAGCAGGATTGACATTCCTGAGAAAATCTTCACTAATCATATTCCCAGTCAAAATTGCTCCAATTATTTCTCCAGATATACTCAATAGAGGTGTAGAAGCAACTAATACTGATTGAATTTTCTTATTTTCACTATCAGATAAATTGATGACATCAGTTGTATTTAATCCATTCAGAGCAGCTACTATATTTTGTCTATCTTCTAAGATAAGTTGTGAAAACTCCGGTTCTGTTAAATCTAGTAAGATGCCACCATTTTGATTTAGCACCTTGACAAAATTGAATTTTAAGCTGTTTTTGTGAGGTGTAATAATTTTAAATAATTCTGGAATATTTTGCTGCTCTACAGCTTTGATAATGTCATTTCTTTCTCCCATCAATTTTGTCCAAGAGCTGATATGTTCTTGCTCATGTTGCAATTGATGTAAAACTACAGTGGCATTATTTTCTACAAAAATACTAGCTTGGTCTTCCAGCTTACTGGTAAACCAAAACGCATAATTTATAATAGTTACGACCATAATTGTAAAAAATAACAACAAAAATGGCATAATAATTCTTTGACTTAAAACTAGCTTAGAATAGCTAGCTTGTAATCTCACTCCTCGAACTCCAGTTCTTGGATTATCTGGTTGCTCATTGGGTTGGTTTGATCGACGAAAAATCGGCATTTTAACTAATGAGATAAATCAGCAGTATGGGACAAAACTATCACAGATATAATTAAGGGAACTTGCCTATTAAATTCATTATTCACGAAAATCGAGGACATCTAAACTTTAGATGAGCCGTGGCAGACAAAATCATCTGCTAATTCCAGATAAATTCAGTAACTGTTCTCTAGCCGTAGAAACTGGTATCTAATTTTCATGCCCAAAACTGTTATATCCTGAAGAATTGCTGTCATCTCTAAAAATCTGGGATATTTCACGATAATTTTGGGTAATAAGCGAAAATAAGCGCCTCCGAACCAAAAGCACCCAGCAATAAGCAATTCTCCGGTAACTCCATACTCCTGACGACACATATTTGAAGAGCTAGATTTTCCAGAAAAATCACAACTATAGAAAAATCCTATACAAACTCACATTTTTGCCCTTGCTGACTAATCATTAAACTTCATTGCAAATTAAAAAGACAGGTAAAAGCTTATGATAAGTTTTGGAAATGTAAATCTACACAATGCAACTCACTAAAGAAGGAGAACCCTGTGGCAACGGAATCAAATTTTGTAACGGGCACAGATGCAGTACGTGACGATTTCAGCGAATATGTTGCCCACCTGCAAATGCATATGGCTCTTCAAGCTCGCAATCTGGTTCCTCCCCTGAAGTCCACACAAACAGACAGTAGAGAACAGCTACTTCACCAAACTCAAGCAAATTTTGAGAAGTTGGTTTCCCGTCGCGTTGTTTAATTTATTCTGAATATCAATAAAAATTCACATAAAATAGAAGCAGTGCCAGTTAGGAAAAGTTTTGTAACTTATCTTGACGGGACTGCTTTTTTAGTATTGAGTTTTGAATCAAGTGGGGAAAATCACTCTTGAGGATAAATAGTTAAGGGCAGAAAGCCGTTAATATGAATGCAGCAGTTTGTTTTACAAGCAGTTGCGGCGGAGGCTACTCCTAGGTAACTCGGTATCTATGGAACTTCTATAGAACTTGACAGGAAGCAGTTTTGATTGGTTCACCTCAGAACTGTCGCCACCCTTTTATAGATGTATGGTTCAATCAACCTACCGTTACCTCTTAACTAAACCCAGAAACCTCTGCGGCATCTGCGGAGGGCTATGCGTTCCGTATGCTGAATGCAAAGTACACGTTACTCCCATTCTCTAAACAGTAAATTTTCTGTTTCTGCATTACCCTCCAGTTATTAAGGCTGAATAACGGCTCGAATGAAAATGACTTCCTTACTTCCTCGAAATTTCAGTGCGGTGATTCGACCAGTTCAGTATCGGGACTTGGACGTAATCGAACGCTTAAATCAAGAGTCCTTCGCAGCCTCAGCATCCGACAAAGTTGCTTCACCGGGGCAACAAATCCAATGGCTACGTCGTTGGTATGGATTTATCAAGTTGTTGAGTTGGTTTCCTAACCCACTACAGTACAGTTTTTGTGGGTATGTGGCAGAACAGGGGCGATCGCTCCTCGGTATGATTCAAGTCTCGCCCTTCAATCGCACCCGCAGCACTTGGCGTGTTGATCGTGTCCTCTTGGAGCGTAGCATCGATCGCCAAGGAATCGGTTCCCAACTCTTGCGTTACTGCTTTGAATCTATCCTGGAAGCAAGAACTTGGATACTGGAAGTCAATATCAATGATACTGATGCCCTGGCACTATACCGACACAACGGTTTTCAACGTTTAGCAGAAATCACCTACTGGGAAATTCAACCAGAATTACTGACAGAATTAGCTCAGGCAGAACCAGATTTGCCCAATCTACTGCCGGTGAGTAACGCTGATGCTCAGTTGCTCTATCAACTAGATACGGCATCTATGCCCCCCTTGGTGCGACAAGTATTTGATCGCCAAACCCACGATTTTAAAACTGGCTTATCCTGCGCCCTGGTAGATGCCATTAAGCAATGGGTAAATAAAACAGAAGTCGTCAGTGGCTACGTATTTGAACCCCAAAGAAAAGCCGCCATCGGCTATTTTCAGCTATCCCTCGATCTCCAAGGGCATGAACCCCATGTTGCCAGTCTCACAGTCCATCCTGCCTACACATGGCTGTATCCAGAATTACTATCTCAATTAGCGAGAATTACTCAGGATTTCCCTAAACAATCCCTGAAAGTGGCTTCCGCAGACTATCAGCCGGAAGGAGAAGAGTATTTAGAACGAATTGGTGCGAGTCGTATTGAACATACTCTCATTATGTCTCGTTCCGTATGGCATAAAGTCCGGGAATCGAAGTTTGTTTCCTTAGAAGGGATTCAGTTACCGGAAGTGTTGCAAGGTTTACAACCTGCCCGCAAACCCATTCCTGGAGGAATGTCTTGGTTACCACCGGGCAAGTCTCACCCCCCAGAAATGAAAATAGCTCCTAATTATGGGCAAGATCATCTGAGTTTCCCTTGTCATCACCCTAGCTTAGAAACTTCTAACCCCCAAGAATCAAACAATAATTTAGAACAGGAGTAAGTTTGGTGACACAAAAGGACGTGGAGGCTAGAAGTCAAACTCCCTCTCGTGTCTTTGTTTGCGCTCTCGGTTTGGATGTGGGACGTAAGCGCATTGGAGTCGCTGGTTGCGATCGCACAGGTTTAATTGCCACGGGAATCACCACCATTGAACGCACAAACTTTGAGCAAGATGTCTCTCAAATGCAGCAAATTGTCCAACAGCGAGGGGTGGAAATATTAGTCGTCGGCTTACCCTACTCGATGGATGGTACCTGTGGTTTTCAAGCCAAACAAGTACAAAAATTTACCAAAAGATTGGCGAAAGCACTACAGCTCCCTTTTGAGTATGTAGATGAACGCTTGACTTCTTTTCAAGCAGAACAGCTAATTCTGGCAGAAAATCGCTCACCCTCGCGCAATAAGGGGTTAATTGATCGCAAAGCGGCGGCAATTATTCTGCAACAATGGCTTGACGCTCGTCGCTGATTTGCTGAGTAACCATACCTGTTACCATGATATTCTGAAGTTTATATAGTTTGATGTAAACTGCATAAACCAATCAAGAATGGAAAAGCTACTGATGATTAGTATGTTGGGTAATTACTCAGTGTTTATTCATGATCGTCACCTCTAGTAAAGAGCAGCGCTAATCAACAAACTATTCTCAATTTCTCCAACCCTGTCAATTGACGAGTTTTGATGATTGAGAACGTTGTACTCCTCTGAACTTTACTCTGGGTAAACAGTAGAAGCTTTCACAGCACTTTCCTCCTCGCCAGCATTGGTATTTAACAATCTCAGTTGATATTTTTGGTTGCTCGTCTTTATCTTTAAGCAGTTAAACTAAATTTCCCAGTTGCTGGTAATTTATAAATTTCTCCACCTTGGCTATGTATTCCTCTCCTTTCCCTGAAGACACTGACTATACTCCTGCGGGTTCCATCACTTTAACGGATGAAAAAGGGCGATCGCTCGAATGTTATATTGAGCATTCCCTGACAGTGGATGGACAAGAGTATGTCTTATTGCTTCCTGTTGACTCACCTGTAGAAATATTTGCATGGCAGGGTGACGACGAGGAAGAAGAAGCTGTATTAGTCGAAGATGATGCCATTATTGATGAAATCTTCACTACTGCTCAAGCTGTACTCTCAGAACAAAATTTAGTCTTGAAAAACACAGCATACGCTCTCACCGTCGCCGGCGAATTACCACCAGTCGAAGAATCAGAACTCTTTACCCTGGAAATTGAAGACGATGAAGCACAATTAGAACCAGAACAATTACAGCTACTTGCTAGCTTCTACCATGAAGAACAGGAATTTGCTGTATATACCCCCCTTGATCCCTTATTGTTTTTTGCTCGCATCACTAAAACAGGGAACCCAGAATTACTCTCGCCAGAGGAATTTCGCCAGGTGCAACCCCTCTTAGAAGAACATCTGTTTAATGAAGTGGAATAAAATTAAAGCAGAAGCATGAATCTAGAGACGCGCTTTGTCGCGTCTTTTGTCGTCTCAACCTACTTGACAATGGGATAAGAAGAAAAAGGTAGGCATTTTTGTGTTTTTCCATATACAAACCTACATAAAAGGCTAACTTGATATTTTCTATTCCCCATTACTCATTCCCTGGAGAAATATTTGCATGAATCAACTCTTACAACCAGATTTAATTTTAGAAGGCTCTATTTTGCACCTGACACGGGAAATGATTCAACAGTACAACCTCAAAGGTTTACTCTTGGATGTGGATGAAACCCTAGTACCTATTCGAGTGGCTTCTGCTTCCCCAGAATTGAAAAAATGGGTGGAAGAAATTCGTTCCTGTGTGGATATCTGGTTAGTGAGTAATAATCTCAGCGAAAACCGCATTGGTGGGATTGCTCGTTCCCTGGATTTACCCTACTTCCTGGGTGCAGCTAAACCTTCTCGACGCAAACTCCGGGAAGCGGTTCAAGAAATGAATTTACCCGTACAACAGGTGGCAATGGTGGGCGATCGCCTATTTACTGATGTCTTAGCGGGTAATCGTTTAGGAATGTTTACAATCCTCGTGGAACCCATCATTCATCCAGAAACTCCCCTATACAACCATCCCATTCGCAATTTTGAAGTCTGGATATCAGAAATTATCGGGGTTTCTATCACTCCTAAAAAACAGAGATTTACAAACCTTGACAAATAGTCAGGAAAATAAATCTAAAGAAATAATTAAAAATACAGGGTCTTTTCCCAAAGTGAGGGAAGATAATTATATATAACATGGGTCAAAAAATTAAAGACCTAGAAAAATAGAAAGTAATATTTACCTAGCAGAGCGTCAACCTTTAACTTATAGAAGTGTTGGCGCTTTGCCTATTGCCATATAAGCTTTTTTGAGAACAAACTACTAAATCGAGCTTAGTGTACAATACTACTTTACAAATAGTAAAATACTGAAGTGAATTAGTCGCGCTTTATCTTGATATCAGGATTTACTGGGTAAAGTGGTGATAAAATTTATGCCCTGCAACTGTTTAATTAAATATATAGTTTGATAATCTACCGCAGATAACACTCTGTTCGTTGTTGGATCTATGAAGTCTTATTTAGCCGCCGCTATTCAAATGACAAGTGTGCCCGATTTAGAAAAGAATTTGGCACAAGCAGAAGAACTGATCGATTTAGCCGCCCGTCAAGGTGCGGAATTAGTGGGTTTGCCAGAGAACTTTTCCTTTATGGGAGAAGAAAAAGAGAAACTTGTGCAAGCTGAGGCGATCGCCCAGAAAACAGAAGCATTTCTTAAAACTATGGCACAACGCTATCAACTGACCATTTTAGGCGGTGGCTTCCCCGTTCCTGTAGCTGGTACAGATAAAGTTTATAATACTGCCTTACTCCTAGATCCCAACGGTCAGGAGCTTCAGCGTTATCATAAAGTGCATCTATTTGATGTCAACGTACCTGATGGTAACACCTACCGTGAGTCAAGTACGGTGATGGCTGGTCAGGAGTTACCTTCTATTTACCATTCTCAAACCCTGGGGAACATTGGACTTTCTGTTTGCTACGATGTCCGCTTTCCGGAATTATACCGTCACCTTGCCGACAAAGGAGTTGATGTTATCTTTGTGCCAGCAGCTTTTACGGCTTTTACAGGTAAGGACCACTGGCAAGTTTTATTACAAGCCCGTGCCATTGAAAATACTTGTTATGTGATTGCTCCGGCACAAACTGGGTTGAATTATGCGCGTCGTCAAACCCACGGACACGCTATGATTATTGACCCTTGGGGGGCAATTCTTGCCGATGCTGGAGAAAAACCCGGTGTCGCGATCGCCGAAATTAAACCATCCCGCATTGAACAAGTACGTCGGCAAATGCCTAGCTTACAGCACCGCGTATTTGCTTGATGCAACCATAGCTATCCTAGTATCACTGTTTGATTTCCAAGGAAAGGAATCAAGGTGAATAATTTCATAAAATATAGCTTGACACAATTACCAGAAAGTGTATTTCAGATGATTCTCAAATTTCCAATTTTTTAGAGGTAGTGTGAGAGTTTCTCGATTATTTTGGGAACCATGAATACAGGAAGTGAAAAATAAAATTTTCCCTAGTCAAGTCAAGACTTATCTGAAACAATTTACCGGTGCAACTTCCAGAAATAACTTCCTTGTCAATTACAAACTTTTTACAGGATAGCTATGTCTAAAACTAAATCTCTCAGAAGCGGTAAAGCTAGTGCAGTTGCCCTTGAGCCAGAAGTTGCAATCGCGGTTTTAGGATTATTTTCCGCAGCTTCTGATGATGAAGGTATCACCATCCAAGAAGAATATGCTTTGAGTGAAATGCTCGGCAGCGTTTCCCAATTTGAAGACTTTTCTGATGAAGATTACGAAGAGTTGACTCAGAAAGTTGTGAGTCTTTTAGAAGAAGAAGATGCAGATGATGTAGTTGCTCAGGCGATCGCTTCCTTGCCAAATAGAGCTTACAGAGAAGCTGCTTACACTACTGCTATTTTAGTTGTCGGAATTGATGGTGAAGTTCCTGACGAAGAACAGGAATACATTTCCCAACTCCAAGAATCCCTAAATATTTCTGACGAAAGAGCACAAGAAATTATCGACGAAGTTTTTGGAGCAGACGAGGAAGAATACGAAGACGAGGAAGAAGAGGAATAAAATCCTCATTTTGCCATCCCTAGTATATATACTAATGAATAAACCGGGCAGTGAAAAACTACCCGGCTTATTTGTAATTATTTAATCAAGTAACCGTAATTGGCGACAAAGATTATACAGAAAGAACTTTCTTGGTGACAGCATTCAGTTCGCCTTTGGCATACTTAGCTGCAAAGCTTTCCAGAGAAACTTGTTTAATCTTGCTAGCATTACCAGCAGTGCCAAATTGAACATAGCGCTCTGCACAAACCTTCTGCATATATGCGATAGAAGGCTTGAGGAAGTGACGGGGGTCAAATTCCTTGGGATTTTTTGCTAAAGCTTCGCGTACAGCTGCTGTGATAGCCAAGCGGTTGTCAGTATCGATGTTAACTTTACGAACACCGCTCTTGATACCTTTTTGGATTTCTTCTACAGGTACACCATAGGTTTCAGGAATAGCACCACCGTACTCGTTAATCATAGCGATTAAATCTTCAGGTACGGAAGAAGAACCGTGCATTACCAAGTGGGTGTTAGGTAGACGGCGGTGAATTTCTTCAATGCGGCTGATAGCCAAAATTTCGCCAGTGGGTTTGCGAGTAAACTTGTAAGCACCGTGGCTGGTACCGATAGCCACAGCCAAAGCATCTACTTGGGTAGCTTCTACGAAGCTCACAGCTTCATCAGGGTCAGTTAACAGTTGAGAATGGTCAAGAGTACCTTCAAAACCGTGTCCATCTTCAGCTTCACCAGCACCAGTTTCCAGAGAACCCAAGCAACCGAGTTCACCTTCTACACTTACGCCCAAAGCATGAGCAACATTTACAACTTCGCGGGTAACATTGACGTTGTACTCGAAGCTAGCAGGGGTTTTAGCATCAGCTTCCAAAGAACCATCCATCATCACGCTGGTGAAGTTGTTCTTGATGGCTGAGTAACAGGTAGAGGGAGCATTACCATGATCCTGGTGCATAACAATGGGAATCTCAGGATAGGTTTCTACCGCAGCCAAGATGAGGTGGCGGAGGAAGTTTTCACCCGCATAATTACGAGCGCCACGAGAAGCTTGCAAAATTACGGGGCTATCTGTCTCGGCAGCAGCTTTCAGGATTGCCTGAATCTGCTCCAAATTGTTAACGTTGAAAGCTGGGATGCCGTAACCGTTTTCAGCCGCGTGATCCAAAAGCAGCCGCAATGGTACAAGCGCCATAGGTAATCCTCCTAATATGGTTGTCAGGGAGTCGATTCCAGAAGAGCGTTACTTCTACGCTAATCTAAAAAAATTGTGAACTTATAGGAAATTATAACTAGTGTGGTGTGTTTATGTTGAAAAAGTTTGCATCACCCTTCTATTCAATTTGCCCTGTGCTGACTCTATATTGCTGTTCATTCCATCACCCGAATCAAATCGCCTATCGGTAACCAGGTATTCCATGTTGATTATGGAGGGGCGATCGCCATTTGCCTATGTCACTCACAGGTTTTGTTCACCACAAACAGAAACTGCTATACCTGGGAATTATAAGAATTGCCAGTAAAAGAAAAATGCCTATACCATATAGACATTTCTCAATCATGAAAATTAGATTTCAAGCTTATATGGGTCGCCTGGGATTCGAACCCAAGACCAATCGGTTAAAAGCCGAGTGCTCTACCGCTGAGCTAGCGACCCTTTTGCTTTCGCAACTATGGCATCATAACACAGATGCCTAGAGTTTTGTAAAGAGGTTTAGAAAAAATTTGCTATCAGCTTGCAACTAGCTGTCAGACTACCTCCTGACTCAAGTATGCTCAACTTTTCACCAGTGTTGATGGCATTGCGAGGAGCGCTCCAAGGTTCAATGCAATAGAAATCTTTACCCTTAAGTGTCCAAAATACAAAAGTTGAGAAAATATCATCAGCTTCTAGGGTTAATTTTAACCTGCGACTATGGTCTGTAACTGTCGCGCTCTTTCCTTCTAGCTTTTTGAAGGCAACGTCGATTTCATCCCGTTCCCAGTCAAAATTACCGCTAAAGGGTTGATATTCCTTGGTCTTCTGGTCTTGATATTCAGCAGATGGAATTGTTAACTCTAGTTGATTTTTATCACCAACAATCAGGTAAGGATGGAAACCTACAGAAAACGGCATTGGTTGGGAGGAATGGTTGGTGAAAGTTTGCCGAATTTCTAGACTGTCATCGCTGAGAATGTAACTAAAAGCCAGGTGAAACTCAAAGGGGTAAACTGCTTTTGTTTGCTCGCTACTGTGCAAATGTAAGGTCAGATAGGTTAAATTATCTGCTTGCACTTCTTCCACTTCCCAAGGTAAATCGCGGGCAAATCCGTGTTGTTTCAAGGTATATTCCTGACCTTGATAGGTGTAGATATTATCGGGTAAGTTACCGCAGATGGGAAACAGAATTGGATTACCGCCTCGCACACTTAACTCAGGGTGGGTAAACCTTTCCTCATCTAGATAGAAAATATCTTGCCCTTGTACCTGCCAACGGGTGATAATTCCCCCTCGCTCTGGAACGACTGAGATTTTTGTCTGGCGATCGCCAAGGATATAGGTTTTGTATTGGTTCTGCTCTAGGGATATAGAAAACATAATTTTACCTGGTGTTAAGTCTTGCCAAATCCCCGACTTGTGTCAAAAGCCGGGAATCTAACTACTGCTAGTCACTTGTAACTAATCAAAAATCGGCATTCCAGCCTCTATCACTCATCTTCCGCAAAGATAAAGCGATATAACTCGCTGGGGTCTGGTTCGGGACTACTCTCAGCAAATTTCACAGCCTCTTCAATGTTTTCTTGAATTTTCTGGTCAATTGCTTTTAGTTCTGCTGCCGTCGCCAAATTTTGCTCTGTCAGATAAGTTGCCAGTTTCTTGATTGGATCACGAGAGAACCAAAAATCCTTCTCTTCTTTACTACGCAACTCGTCTGGATCTGCTAGGGAGTGACCCCGGAAACGATAGGTTAAGGCTTCAATTAGGGTCGGACCCTCACCAGCACGGGCGCGTCGTACAGCCTCCAAGGCTACTTGGCGAACTGCTAATACATCCATCCCATCAACTTCTACACCCACCATGTTAAAAACACTGGCTTTCTTGTAAATCTCTGGATCAGAAGTTGCCCGCTCATGAGCCATCCCGATCGCCCACTTATTATTCTCCACAACGAAAAGAATTGGTAGCTTCCACAAAGCAGCCATATTCAGCGTCTCAAAGAACTGACCATTATTAGCAGCACCATCCCCAAAAAAACAAGCTGTTACTTGATCAGCACTGGCATCACCTAGAACTTCTCGACGATATTTACTCTGAAATGCGGCTCCAGAAGCTACGGGAATACCTTCGGCAACGAATGCATAACCACCGAGTAAACGGTGTTCACTAGAAAACATATGCATGGAACCACCACGTCCCTTACTGCAACCGGTGGCTTTACCAAACAATTCTGCCATTACCTCTTTTGCTGGTACTCCCGCACTTAAAGCATGGACGTGATCGCGGTATGTACTAGAAACAAAATCTTCTCCTGGACGCATTGCTCCTCGGATAATGCCACTAGAAACCGCTTCTTGACCATTGTAGAGGTGAACGAATCCGAACATTTTGCCTCTGTAGTACATTTCGGCGCATTTATCCTCAAAGGTGCGTCCGAGTACCATATCTTCGTACAATGCCAGACCTTCTTGTTTCGTAATCTGGACTGTAGACGTATCAAACTGGGGTAATGTGCGTTCTTGAATCATTAGTTTTTTTATTCCCGTAGTAACACTTAAAGTTACCATTTTAGATAGGCTCTACCCACAGAAGGAGTAAACACATCTATCAACACTTATATTAAGTCTCTAGTACTGCACTCGATTGCTATTTCGGCAATGAATTAGGAAAACCCTTGGGAATTCTGATTCGACAATGCTAAATCAACAAAAGTAGTTCTGAACTGAATTACCCTGGAATTTCAGGCTATCAATCAGATATTCTTTTGTCTGCATAGCAATTGACAGTTTGGGTAAGTGAGTAATGGCAAAACATCTTGCTCCCCGCTCTCTGACTCCAGATAATTGCACTATCAGCCTAGGTATGATATACTTCGGTTCGCTTACGAGCAATGACAATTCTATACAACGGTGTTGGCTATACCCAGCCACAGATAGATTTCCTTTCTATCAACCGTATAAATAGCGATGGCTTATATTCTGATAAGAAAATATTTCTCAATTTCCACTAGTTCATGCTAGTGTTTTTTATCACCTATAGTCTGATAGATATCAGGGTGAACTTGTTGTAAAACACACATATAATTATGGCACGGTTTTACAGCCTGGGAAAATTCTCGGAAAATTATGTTTATCGTGCTGCGTGGGGATTAAGCTGTGCGAATTCCGCTAGATTACTACCGAATTTTAGGGCTACCGTTGGCGGCAAGTGAAGAACAATTGCGGCAAGCGTATAGCGATCGCGTTGTGCAGCTGCCCCGTCGTGAGTATTCCCAAGCAGCTATTGCCTCTCGCAAACAACTTATCGAAGAAGCTTACGTGGTTTTATCAGATCCTAAAGAACGTCGAGCATACGATCAGTTATATCTGGCACATGCCTATGGTGCGGATGGCGATCGCCATGCAGTTGTAGCCCTAGAAGAGCCTGCCGAAGATAGGGACACAGAATATCAACAGAAAAATCTCAGTATCGAGATTAATGATGATGAACTAGTCGGTGCTTTACTAATTCTCCAAGAACTCGGAGAATACGAGCTGGTCTTAAATCTTGGTCGCCCCTGTATTGTAGATAAAAACGGCACCAATGTCGTCAGTGGAAATACGATTACAAGTGGCGGTCATCTGTCAGAAGCTTCTGTAGAACGTCCGGATGTGGTTCTCACCGTCGCCCTGGCTTGCTTAGAGTTAGGGCGGGAAGAATGGCAGCAAGGTCACTATGAAAATGCCGCTATCTCCCTAGAAACTGGGGAAGAACTCCTCACCAAGGAAGGACTGTTTACCACTGTTCGTGCCGAAATTCAGGCAGACCTCTACAGGCTTCGACCCTATCGGATTTTGGAATTACTAGCTTTACCCCTAGAGCAGATACAAAAACGTCAGCAGGGGTTACAAATATTACAAAATATTTTAGACGAACGCGGTGGCATTGATGGCAATGGGAATGATCAATCTGGTTTAAGTATTGATGATTTTCTCCGGTTTATACAGCAACTACGCCATCATTTGACGGTTACAGAGCAACATAATATTTTCGAGAAAGAAAGTGTCCGCCCTTCTGCGGTTGCTAGTTATTTAGCTGTCTATGCTCTGATTGCCAGAGGATTTACCCAACGTCAAGCTGCTCTGATTCGTCAGGCAAAACAGATGCTGGTACATTTGGGTAAACGTCAGGATGTCCATTTAGAACAATCATTGTGTGCTTTGCTACTGGGGCAAACGGAAGCTGCTACCCGTTGCTTAGAAATGAGCCAAGAATATGAGGCTTTGGTATTCATTCGGGAGCATTCTCAAGATTCCCCAGACCTGCTACCAGGACTGTGTTTATACGTAGAGAAGTGGTTACAGGAAGAAGTATTTCCCCATTTCCGAGATTTAGTTAATCAGACGGCAGCTTTAAAAGATTATTTTGCCGATGAGGAAGTACAAGCTTATTTAGAAACCGTGTCGATGGAAACGCGGGAAATTCGCCAGGAATGGCAGGATAATCGTCCATCTTCCAGTAGTCAAAAAGTTCGTCCCCTTCACAACACATCACCTAACCCAACTTCTTCCCCCAGAAGCAGTAGTCAAACCTCGGAAAACTGGAAAGTTTCCTCCCTCCCTCCAGAAGTAAATTCTGCCAGAGGTGGAAGTGAAACTGTACAGAAAACTGTGGCAAGTTCTAGGGAAGCGATCGCGGATAATAGACAATCCTCGCAATCAAGGCAATCACGACAATCACGAGCGATCGCCACCCCACCTCCAGAACGTCAACGCACCCCTTCTTCCCCTCGCGTAGTTGTCAGAAAACGCCGCTCCTCCATCAATCCAGAGGCAAAAGTCCAGCTTTTGTGGAAAATTATTGCTTCCGTGGGAGGAATAGTTGTTTTTTGGCTCCTGATTTCCCAGATTTATGGTTGGGTTTTAAATATTGTCTCGCCCATACCCAATTTACAGGGTGAACCCCTAACTGTGAAAATTAATGACTCACCTGTAAAAATTCCCGACTCTAACAGTCAACCCCAGTTTCCCGAAGGTGAACTTACCGAAAATACCGCCGAAGAAGTAATTCAAACTTGGCTCTCTACTAAAGCTGCGGCATTAGGTAATAATCATGAAATTGCTAGTCTCGAACAAATTCTCACAGGTTCTGCGTTGAAACAGTGGCAGCAAATCGCCGAACAAGAAAAAACTGCCAATCGTTATCGTCAATATGAACACAATCTGAAAATAGAATCTGTCAAGAAAAAAGATGGTGATCAAGATCATGCTTTTGTGGAAGCTTCCGTGAGCGAAGTCACACAGTTTTTTGAAAATGAACAGATGCAAAAAACCAATAACGATAAAATCAGAGTCAGATACGATTTAATTCGTGTAGATGGTGTGTGGCGAATTCGGGATATGGCAGTTATCAGTAATTCTTAAGTACAGGGAACATTCTTCTTCTCTTCCCGCCTTGAGTATCAGTAACATAAGAATTATTTTATACTGCCTTTTATCACCTTTTTCTCTGAGAAAACATCTCAAGTTCCCAATTTAACATCCCCAATTGGTATGACGGATACTCTAATTCATGCCTATACTCCCCTGATCCTCTGGACGAGTTTAGGTTTTATCATCTTGAGGTTTTTACCTCCGTGGTTTCCTCATTACCTAGGTCGCGGACTTTACTGGGTAGGTGTACCCCTAGAACTATTTGCCCTAGCTCGTCAAAATCAAAGCGCAGGATTAGGTACTGACACAGGTTTTTCTCTGATGCCAGTAATTATTACCATTGCTGCTATTGTGATTGGTTTATTGATTGCGGGGTTGGTTTTGTGGACGTGGCAACGCATATTTTCCCCGGAGTCGCAAATAAAATTACCAGATTTTTTTCCTGATTTTTGCCTTGACTCTCGCAGTCGGGGCAGTTTTTTATTGGCTGCTGGTTTGGGTAATACGGGGTTTGTCGGTTTGGCGATCGCCCCTTTTTTGGTGAATGCTGATGCCATGAATTGGGCAGTAATTTTTAGCATTACTCACAATGTAATTGGTCCCTATGGTGTGGGTGTGATTATTGCCAGTTTCTACAGTCATGCAGGCAAACCAATCCAATGGTGGGCACAATTACGGGAAATATTAACTGTTCCTCCTCTGTGGGCTTTTATTATCGGTAGTCTCTGTCGTCAAATTTCATTTCCCCACGTCATCGAATCTGGACTTCAGCAGTCAATTAGCGTTGTCATTGCTTTGGCTTTTTTGTTGATTGGTATCCGTTTAGCTCAGTTGCAAGGATGGAAAAGTCTGAAAATTGCCCTTTTTCCAGCCATGATTAAAGTTTTAATCACACCTCTGTTAATGGGTTTACTGGTAACTTGGGGGTTGGGTTTGTCTGGCGATCGCCCCTTGGCAATGGTGTTAATGTCAGGAATGCCCACCGCTTTTGCTGGTTTGATTCTGGCAGAAGAATATAATCTGGAACGTGATTTAATCGCTAGCAGTATTCTCCTTTCCACTTTGTTACTACTGCTTGTCTTACCTCTATGGGTGATAATTTTTCGCTAATTCCTCTGATTGATTTTGATAAATTCCCAGATCCCCATCTTTCTCCAAAAGTCGGGGATCTAATTTTTTTGAGGCTTTTTAGATATCTCTAGACCAAAAAGTCAAGATTTTGTGACATTACCCTTGTTGTCGGGAGGGCGATCGCTCCCCATTAGGAGCTAATTATCAAGATTTCATGACATTGCGATCCCAAGAAAACCTAGAAAATCGTAGTCTAGGCAAAAATACCTGGTTTACCCCCTTGATCCCTGCCGGGGGTTGCTGGTTAATATTCATTTAACAAAGTACATAAGTATGAAGGGTAAATACGAAGGTATAGGGTACAAATTCATGAAGTACAGAAGTTGAATTCTTACTTCACACAAACCCCATCCTCAGACCCTAAGTATAAAAAGACAATACAAAAAATCGGCAAGCTTAAAAGTTAGGAGTCAGAAGTTGTCTGAGGTCGATGGAATTACTAAATCAGCCACGGTTCATCTAGGGGATATCATTTACCTTTTAAACTACTGGAGAACAAACTCATGGCAAAAGAACGCCCACCGCTTGAAGAGATGACACTGCGACAATTACGTAAAGTCGCTAGTTTTTATGGCATCTCTCGCTATAGCAGAATGCGTAAGTCCCAGCTGCTGGCAGCAATTATCGAAGTCGAACGCAGCAAACTCTCTCTCAACAACTCTCGCTCAATGGAGGCACAAGAAACCGTGGAAGCAGCAAAATTTGAGTTGGGTCAAGTTGATCGTACAATCGCAACTCTTGCTGATGTTGATGAAGGACTAGGAGATCTACCTAGTGGTTATGGTGAAAGCCGAATTGTTTTAATGCCTCGTGACCCCCAATGGGCATATACCTACTGGGATATCCCTAACGATCATAAAGAAGACTTACGCCGTCAAGGTGGACAACAGTTAGCACTGCGAATTTATGATGTTACTGACATCAATTTAGATTACCAAAGTCCCCACAGCATCCAGGAATATCCCTGTGATGAAATGGCAAGAGAATGGTATCTACCAATTCCAGTGAGCGATCGCGATTATGTCATTGATATCGGTTATCGCTGCGTTGACGGTCGTTGGTTAGTATTAGCACGCTCTGCACGGGTACACGTTCCCCCCGTTTATCCCTCCGACTGGATTGAAGATGTCTTCATCACCGTCAATTTTGAAGAGGACTTACGTGGCAAAACCCTCTACGAATTGGTACCACCTACCAAGAAAATTGCTACCACCGCTAGTGCAGGTGTCGGTAATGCCATCTACGACCAAATTTTCGGCATGGCAGAATCTGCTGAAGCAATGCGCGTTGCAGGTTCCTTGTTCGGTTCTATGCAGCACGTACCCGGTTCCATGATTCCTGAACAAGCTATCAGTTCCTACATCTTCCCCTCTGGAGTTGGTATGTGGGCAGTACCTACCACATCCGGTTTAAATATGTCCGGAGTCGGAATGTCCGGTGCTGGTTTCTCCGGAGACGTACCCATGCGTCCTCGCAAATTCTGGTTAATTGCCGATGCTGAGTTAATCGTCTATGGTGCAACAGAACCAGATGCAACCGTCACCATTGGTGGTCGTCCAATTAAGCTTAATCCCGATGGTACATTCCGCTTCCAGATGTCCTTCCAAGATGGTTTAATTGACTATCCCATCATGGCAGTTGCCGCAGACGGAGAACAAACTCGTTCTATTCACATGAAGTTCAACCGAGAAACCCCATCTCGCAACACCAACACCAAGGATGAAGCTGTTTTGGAATGGTTGAGTTAATTTAATTCTTGTCTTTGGCACTTTAATTTAATTATCCTGAATTACAATCCTGCTATCAGAATCCTATGGCAGGATTTTTGCTTTGCAATTCATCTTCTGGCGTGGTTATGCACTTCTTAAAATTATTGATACTTTCTATTTGCAGCTATGGAATTTTTTGTTTATTCGGATGTAGTGAAATTTCTTCAGATGTCAAGCAAAATCCTAGGTCTCAGTGCTTAGGTGAAAATCAGCAATTCAGTATGACATTTTTAAAAACTAATAATCAAGGTGAACCGGATGAAGCTGGAATTAACCATGTGATTATTTTTAATCCCAAATCACCAGAATTAGATTTTAAGGTCAATGTTGGTTTAGCACATCAGATATATCACCAAGATAACCAAGGAAAAATTAAAAAAGAATATATTCCGAAAACATTTTCGCAAATCATTAGTGATGAAAATGCAAAATTAAATGGTAAGCTACCTTTTGCTGCTATCAATGCGGATTATATAGACCCAGAAAATAAACCTCAAGGGCTAAATATATCCCGTGGAATTGAATATTCTGGAGATTTTAAAAATAAAAGGTCTTCTTTTGGTATTTCTGGAGGCAAATTTACAACTAGAGTCGCAACTATTCAAACTGGTAAACGTGCAGAAAATTATCTCAATTATAATTTAGTTGGCGGCAACGGCAGATTTTACAAAAATGGCAAATTTAAGAATATTTGTGATGATTTAGGTGAATTTGCCTGTCAACAGGTGATTAATCGTTCTTTAGTCGCAATTACTGATAAAAACTATGTCATATTTCTAGTTAATGATGTGAAAGCTCAATCTCTTGTCACCATATCGCCATTAAACCAAGAATTATTACCAGACAAGTTTGATGATGTTTTAGAAGGAATAGCTGTGAAAAACTGTTTAGGCAAAATTCAAGAGGGAATGTTATTTGATGGAGGACAATCCCCAGGACTATATTACAATCAAAAAATCTATGTGGAAAATCCTGGAGCAATTGGCTCTGTATTTTTAATTTATAAAAAATAGATTATCTCATTGGTGACAGGTTCATAATTTTACGCAAAATTATGTAATTTCAGTTGAGTATAGATAATTTTATGACTAAGAGGATTTTTGGTCTATCTTTGTCATGAATTATAATTTATGATTTAGTTTGTCCACAATATTGCAATTATCCCTAACATCAATGAATTCTTCGGAAATTATAAATACTCTCACAGAATTATTCAGTGTAGAAATAGTTGAAACTGTTGCTACTAACTCTTGGCAAATAGAAACAGAAAATTATCGCTTATTGATTTTACTTTCAGATGATAATACTTGGCTGAGAATATTAATACCTATTGTTCCAAAATCACAAGGGCAACCATTCTTAGAGCAATTTTTAGAAGCAAATTTTGATGACACCCAAGAGGTGCGGTATGCTCTGTATCAAGATGTGATTTGGGGAGTATTTCAACACAGTTGCCAAAGCCTTACAATTGAAGATTTACGAGAGGCGATCGCCCGTCTCATTTCTCTGCATCAAATTGGTCTAGATAATGTCTTTCGTCGCTTTATTGAGAATCGTATCCGCCAAATTATCATTGCAGCCAAACAACAAGGTCAATCCCTAGAAGCTACTATGCAAACCCTGGAAAGATTTTACGCTGAGGGATTGATGGGAGAAATAAATCAAACTGCTACGGAAAGAGACAATACTCTCGCAGCATGGAAATATCAATTACAAAGTTTGTGGGATAATTTATAATTTAGTTAAGACCCATCACTCTATAGATTATCCCTTCTGGATATTTAATATAGAGATTGCTAGGGCAGAATTTCATTCTTTTATTGTTACTAAATTTTGAAATAAATTCATTACCATTATATGAATATCATTGAAATCTTAAGAGCGGACTACAAACAATTTCCTCTCAATCAAACCTATGATATCTATGCTGATGACGTATATTTCCAAGACCCTATGAATAAATTTCGAGGCATTAAACGTTATCAGCAAATGATTCAATTTATACAAACTTGGTTTTCCAATCCCCAATTAGATTTACACGGGATTCAAAAAATTGAGGATACCATCAAAACCGAATGGACTTTAAGTTGGACTACACCCCTTCCTTGGCAACCACGTATTTCTATTCCTGGATGGAGTGAACTCCGTCTCAACTCCCAAGGGTTAATTAATTCCCACATTGACTATTGGCATATTTCCCGTCTAGATGTGGTGAAACAGCATTTCTCGCGCTAAATCCTAGTAAACAGTCGATAATGTAAATAAATGTAAATCAAAACTCAGGCAGGAAAAAATCACCAATGCGTGTAATTTTAATGACAGGGAAGGGCGGTGTAGGTAAAACTTCCGTTGCTGCTGCTACCGGACTCCGTTGTGCAGAACTCGGTTATCGTACCTTGGTTTTAAGTACAGATCCAGCTCACTCTTTAGCAGATAGCTTTGACCTGGAATTAGGACACGCACCACAGCAAATTCGTCCCAACTTGTGGGGTGCAGAACTTGATGCGTTATTAGAATTGGAGGCAAACTGGGGTGCAGTTAAACGCTATATTACCCAGGTTTTGCAAGCGCGAGGTTTAGATGGGGTACAAGCGGAAGAATTGGCAATCCTACCAGGGATGGATGAGATTTTCGGTTTGGTGAGGATGAAACGTCACTATGACGAGGGTGAGTATGACGTTTTGATTATTGATTCTGCACCAACGGGTACAGCTTTACGATTGCTGAGTTTACCAGAGGTCAGTGGCTGGTATATGCGACGTTTTTATAAGCCATTTCAAAATATCTCTGTTGCTTTGCGTCCTTTGGTGGAGCCATTGTTTAAACCGATTGCGGGTTTTTCCTTACCTGACAAGGAAGTGATGGATGCACCCTATGAGTTTTACGAACAAATTGAAGCTTTGGAAAAAGTTCTCACAGATAATACTCAAACTTCGGTACGCTTAGTGACAAACCCTGAGAAGATGGTGATTAAAGAATCACTTCGTGCCCATGCTTATTTGAGTTTATACAATGTCGCCACGGATTTAGTGATTGCCAATCGCATTCTTCCCCAGGAAGTACAAGATGCTTTCTTTCAGCGTTGGAAAGAAAATCAACAACATTATCGTCAAGAAATTCACGATAATTTCCTCCCTTTACCTGTGAAGGAAGTTCCGTTATTTTCTGAGGAAATGTGTGGTTTAGCTGCCTTGGAACGCCTGAAAGAGACACTTTATCAAGATGAAGACCCTACCCAGGTTTATTATAAGGAAACGACAATGAGAGTCGTTCAGGATAAGAATCAATACAGTTTAGAGTTGTATTTACCAGGGATTCCTAAAAATCAAATTCAACTCAGTAAAACGGGTGATGAGTTGAATATTACGATTGGGAATCATCGCCGTAATTTAGTTTTACCGCAAGCTCTTGCGGCTCTACAGACTTCTGGAGCAAAAATGGAAGATGATTATTTAAAAATCCGTTTTTCTGAAGCTGTTAAGGCTTAATTAAGTATTAATTGGTCAATCTTCACCTCAGCTTATTTAACTAAGTTGAGGTTTTTTAGCAAAATTTGCTATTAAGTTTGTGTAAATCATTTAAGTATAGATATATAAAATTTACATTCCTATCTTTAAAACAAAATTATCAATTCAATTCTCTCTGAATCAAAACTTGATTAGATGGTGGTTTTCTGATTCGTTAAAAATATTTCTGTCGGTACTTTTACTGACGACAAATATATATAAAGAAATTCAGAATATTTTATAAATGGAAGAATTTATATAGCTTATATTTGTTGGAACTATAGCAATGACCCTATCACAGGAACATGAATCGCCTACTGGTGTCAATCAAGAAGATTTAATCCGGAAAATCACCAACAGGATTCGTTTGTCTTTAGAACTGCAAGAGATTCTGAACACAACTGTAACAGAAGTGCGCTCTTTCCTAGGGACAGACCGGGTAATGATATATAAGTTTCATGCTGATGATAGTGGTCAAGTTATTGCTGAGTCCATTAACCAGGATAGATTTCCATCTCTACTAGGTCTAAATTTTCCTGCTGATGATATTCCACCTGATGCACGGGAATTATTTGTAAAAGCGAAGGTACGCTCTGTTGCGAATGTAGAAACAAACCAAATGGGGCATAGTGTGGTACACCATCTAGATACTGGAGAAGTAGTATCAGAGAATATACGCTATCGCAGTATTGACCCTTGTCATGTGGAATATTTAACAACCATGGGGGTTAAATCTACAACCACAGTACCAATACTTCATCAGAATCGACTCTGGGGATTGCTAGTATCCCATCATGCGGAAGCTAGGACAGTTGTAGAGAGTGAACTTGCAGCCATACAAATGGTAGTAGATCAGTTAGCGATCGCCATTGCTCAAAGCTCTCTATTCACCCAAACTAAGGAAAAAGCTGCACGAGAAGGGGTGATTAATCAGATATCGAGATTACTTCATTCCCTACCTACTATTAATTTTCAACCAGCTCTAGAAGCTGTGATTCAAGAATTAAATGGTTCTGGAGGGAGATTGTGCATCCGTAATCAGGCTTTTGAGATAGAAAGTAATTGTATCAAAAGCTTGGGAGACTGCTTAAGAGGTGGAGAGCAGATTCAAGTTTATACCTATGGAAAACAACCTGTAGTACCACAACTGAGTCAGCACAAAATTATCGAGCAATATCACTGTTGGCAAGAGCATTATCAATCTGGCAACTATGATATTTGGGCAATTACGGATATTCAGCAACACTCAGAATTACGCAACTTACTACCTTGTTTTCAAGATACTGGAATTCGTAGTATCCTCATAATTCCTCTGGAATACCGCCAACAGTTACTAGGTTATCTCACTATTTTCAGAGATGAAATTGATACAGAAACTCTTTGGGCAGGTCAGTATGATACTGATCAAAGACAGCTATATCCTCGTCTATCCTTCGATATTTGGCGAGAATCGAAAAAAAATGTGGCTCGTTGTTGGACACAAACAGAGCAGGAATTAGCGATAGAAGTCGGTAAGCAATTTGCTTCGGCGATTCAACAGTATGAGTTGTATCAACAGGTACATCAGTTAAATAGTAACCTGGAAACACAAGTCAAAGAGCGTACCCAAGAATTGCAACTAGCTGTAGAACAGCAAAGATTACTGTTTGAAATCGTTGTGAAAATTCGCCAGTCTCTGGATTTAGACAGTATTTTTTTAGCAACAGCTAGTGAGTTACGTCAATTTTTGAGTGCTGATCGGGTGGTGGTTTATCGCTTTATTCCGGAATCAGAGCTAGATGCAGGGGAAATTGTTGCTGAGGATGTACTACCGGAGTATGTATCCGCGATCGCTCTGAAAATTCAAGATAACTGTTTTAAGCAAAAGTATTTAGAGTTAGGGAAACAAGGAAAAGTTAGGGCGATCGCTGACATCTACAATGCAGGTTTAACGGATTGTCACGTCAAAATGCTGGAAAAACTCCAGGTAAGGGCAAACCTGATTATACCTCTAACAGAAGGAGATGAGCTTTGGGGACTACTATGTATTCACCAGTGCGATCGTCCTCGCATTTGGGAAGAGACAGAAATCAATTTTGTCAGCCAAATTGCAACTCAATTATCTGTGGCGATCGAACAAGCAGATTTACTGAAACAAACTCAACAGAAAACCTTAGAAATTGAACAGGCAAATGAACAGCAACGTATACTCTTTGATGTAGTTGCCAAAATGCGAACATCTTTGGATCTAGAGCAGATTTTCAACACCATGTCTCAAGAGGTTCGTAAAGCACTGGATACAGATAGGGTTGCTGTTTTTCGCTTCGACCCGGCAGCAGCATATAATTACGGTGAATTTATTGCTGAAGATGTCTCTTTGGATTTTCCATCTGCTTTAGCAGCAAAGATAAAAGACCATTGTTTTGGTGAAAACTATGCCCAAAAATATAGTATTGGGCGAGTATGTGTAACCCATGATATTTACAAAGCAGGTTTTCAGGACTGTCACATTGCTATCTTAGAGAGATTTGCAGTTTATGCCAGTATTATTGCTCCTATCATGAAAGGTGAGCAGTTATGGGGATTACTTTGTATTCACGAATGTGGACAACCCCGACAATGGCTAGAATCAGAAATTCAATTTGCTACCCAGATAGCAACACAACTATCAGTTGCTTTGGAACAAGGCGATTTATTAGCACAAAGTCAGCTGCAAGCAGAGCAAGTTGCTCAAACACTGCAAGATTTGCAGCAGATGCAAACTAAGTTAATTCAAAATGAAAAAATGTCTTCTCTAGGGCAACTTGTAGCAGGTATTGCCCATGAAATTAATAATCCTGTGAATTTTATCTATGGCAATATCAATCATGCTACCCAATATACAGAGGATTTGCTGGGGATGCTTGATTTATATCAGCAACAATGTTCTCATACGAGTGAGGAAATTATTGAACGTGCAGATACAATCGATTTAGAATTTATCATTGAAGATTTACCCAAAATGCTTTCTTCGATGAAGGTTGGGACTGAACGCATTCGTCATATTGTTCTATCCTTAAGAAACTTTTCGCGCTTAGATGAAGCAGAAATGAAAGCTGTAGATATTCATGAGGGTATTGACAGCACATTACTGATTCTGAAGCATCGAATTAAATCTAAACCTGATAGTTCTTCAATTGAAATCATCAAAAATTATGGGCAATTACCTTTAGTTGAATGTTATGCTGGACAACTGAACCAGGTATTTATGAACGTTATTAGTAATGCTATTGATGCTTTAGAAGCATATCAAGATTCATTACCTGAAAGTGAACATCACCACAGTAAAATTGTCATTACTACCAGTTTAAGCCCGCAAAATACTGCGAGCGATAATCCTAGAAAAAATGTCATTATTCAAATTAGTGATAATGGAGCGGGAATTCCCGAAAATATCATTTCCCGTATCTTTGACCCTTTCTTTACCACTAAGCAGGTTGGTAAGGGAACTGGTTTAGGATTATCTATCAGCTATCAAATTGTCGTGGAGAAACATGGTGGAGTGTTTCAATGTAAATCTCAACCTGGAAAAGGTACAGATTTCTGGATTGAAATTCCTTTACTCACACCTTGTACTAATAAAGGTTGATGGAGTTTGATGGTTTACTGACAAGTTCAACTATTTTCATACATCAGTAGACTGTATTGCTATACGGATTGTCATCAATATACTGTTTGTAAAAACGGAGAGGGTGGGATTTGAACCCACGGTGACATCTCTGCCACACTCGATTTCAAGTCGAGCGCATTCGACCACTCTGCCACCTCTCCTCATCACTGATAGATGATTTTAGGATATTCACCTATCCAACTGACCGCCACTTCCTCCCCGAATATACTCCAAGGTTATAGTGGCTGACCAGTTATAGATTATAACTCACCCCTATGCCAATCGTGCAACAGAAAGGGCTTGTTCATACAAAATTTCTGTAGATGTGATGCGGCTATTATTTCCTACCCAAACCTGTAATACTTGTGATACCTGGTTTTCCGTCATTTCTACCAAGAAAAATGTTCGGATTTTTTCGCCATTTTTTTCTAGGATGCGAGGCACACTAGCTGCATTTAAGTAGACTGTTCCCTCTGGACTTTTAAAGACTCGCTTGCGAATTTCTTTTTTTGTATGACGTAGAGTATGGTGCATATGCCCAAAAGTCACTAAAGGTACTTGTTTTCCCGTAGTGAGTGTCAAAGAAATTGCCTCTGCTAGGTCTGGGTCTCCAAAATCTCCACCGATAGGGTGCCAATCTTTACCACAGGGGTCTTCCGGGCGATCGCCTAACCCAGATGGACCATTATGACCAAGAAAAATAATAGTTGGAAATTCGGCATTCTTGGTTGCTGCAAATATTTTCGCTGCGGATTCTTCCAAATCAGTAATTCCGTAGCGTTCTTTGCAGATATCAGCAAACTTCCATTCCGGACCTCCCCAACTAAAGGGACGACCTCCGACTACTGTAAAGCCAAAATTAGGGAAATCACGTTTACCGTAGCTAACGTGGGCATCCCCTAGTAATTCTAATTGTTGTTGTACCCAGTCTTCCTGGTTGCGGTCATAGGGACATTTTTTTCGTCCCCATTCTGTGGCAGTGTACCACGCATCATGATTACCCATAACGGCTGCTTTCGGAATATCTAAGGAGGCGATCGCTCTTACAACCTCCACGGATTCATTACCAAAATCCCCTACAAACAATACTAAATCCACGCCTAATGCTTTCAGCGCCATAGCATCTTCATTTTCCCATTGGTCGTGAACATCTCCCACGACAGCAATTTTGATTTTAGTTAACTGAGTTGTCTGACTGGTCATGCCACTTTCCTTGCCCTTTGTTTCCAGCATAGGCAACTCCTAAGGATTTTGACATAACTTTGTTGGTTTATGAATTAAATTTTCTGTTGTTTTTGGTAAAAAGTACTATAATTATTTCTACAAGACCAGCAATCTTGCTGCTATGCATAACCAGACCACTGAAATTCCTCTAGAACGCAGGCAGGAGGAGAAGGGAAGCTGCGTGCAACAGTCGGATTTTTTGGTGATTTGCAACATTCATTGAGTCAAACCCAAACTGTGTTTACAACTGCACTTACTCAGCGCGAAAAAACCCCATTGGATTTATTTGCAGCGATCGCCAATCTGAAAAAAGAACTCAACGCCGTTATCTTGGCACATTATTATCAAGAACCTGATATCCAAGATATTGCAGACTTTATTGGTGACTCTCTACAATTGGCAAGAACTGCGGCAAATACGAATGCAGATGTAATTGTTTTTGCTGGTGTTCACTTCATGGCAGAAACCGCAAAAATTCTTAATCCTGATAAATTAGTCCTACTGCCAGATTTAAATGCTGGTTGCTCTCTAGCTGATACTTGCCCACCCCAGGAATTTGCAGCTTTTAAAGCTAGTTATCCTGACCATTTGGTAGTGTCCTATATTAATTGCTCTGCCGAGGTTAAGGCAATGAGTGATATCATTTGCACTAGTTCTAATGCGGTCAAAATTATTCAACAGATACCTGAAGAACAGCCAATAATTTTTGCTCCAGACAAGAACTTAGGACGTTATGTTATGGAGCAAACTGGCAGAAAAATGGTTTTATGGCAAGGCAGTTGTATTGTCCATGAAACTTTCTCGGAAAAGAAACTGGTGCAATTACAAATACATCATCCCCAAGCAGAAATCATTGCCCATCCAGAGTGTGAAGAATCTATTTTGCGTCATGCCGATTATATTGGTTCTACCGCAGCTTTGCTGAAATATTGTCAACAAAGTCATAGCAGTACATTTATTGTGGCAACAGAACCAGGCATAATTCATCAAATGCAAAAAGCCGCAGCAGGAAAACAGTTTATTCCAGCCCCTCCAACAAATAATTGTAATTGCAATGAATGTCCGTTTATGCGCTTGAATACTTTGGAAAAGTTATATTTATCAATGAAAAATTGTGCGCCAGAAATTCAAATGGATGAGGAGATAAGAGTCGCGGCTTTACGTCCTATTCAAAGAATGCTGGAGATGAGCGTTTAGCTAGGAAGTAGTTGTTTTTAAACTAGATTTAGGATATTAGTTACTGCAACTGAGGAATGAAGGAAAGAAGTAATTTTATCAATTAGCTCATGGAAGCAAACTTATCTATTAAGGTGAGATGGGAAGATAAGAAATGCTTCTCTCTAAAAAATCAATTAAAGGTTTTAGAATTATTCTTCTCTGCTTCCTTCTGTGCTGCTTGACTATATTGCTTGTACAGCTTAGTACGGATCATCGCTTCTTGATAGCGACTATAACTTTGTGGGACTTGAGACATTAAATCAGAAGCTCTTTGCCACCTTGCTGCCACGTCTAGCCACTGGGCTGATGTTTTTGCCTTTTTACCCATAGAATCTGCTTGGTTGGCGCTGCGTACCGCAGCCAGGAATGTTTCTTCTTCCTTTTGTTTCAGTAAATAAGGCTTATTTTCAGGTGTTTTGGATTCATCAATTTTTTTATCTCCTAAAATCACTGTATTTAATGATTTTTCTGAGGTAAATTGCTTATTTTGATGATTTTGCAAGAGATATATAGCACCAACTATCCCCAAGGAGAACACACCTACACTCAGGAACCATAGTAAAAATGGCGATCGCTGAGTTTTAGTACTCACACCCCATCGTTTTTGAGGATATTGCTGAGTGTTCACTATTACCTTAGAAGCAGAAGGTTTTGAACGAAAATGTATTTTATCTGATTCTGCTTTATGGTCGCTGAAATCATTTACTAGTAAGTGCAAAACATTCTGTTTTGCTAAATTAATTTCCTCTGACCACAATAATTGATTTTCCGAGTTTCGATTAATTTCCTCCAACCAAAGTAATTGTTCTTCTCGAACAATACGACTATTGATATTCACTTTATGAATATTACGAGGTGCAATCGTTTCTAAAATTTCTTTGACTTTACCAACCAAACTTGATTGTTCTAGTTTATCTGGTGTTTGAGCTTCACATAGTAACTGTAATATACCATCATCAAACATTGCACGAGTTCTAACTCCAGAACTCGCTAACTTTTCATTTAATACTTGAATTATCGCGGCAACACTACCCTGGTGTGCTTGCCAAGCAATATCATTGATTCGGTCTAGCATCATGTGGGATTTGGCGATCGCTTTTTTAGTTAAGTATATTTATACAAAGTATAAACTAGCCAATGCTTTGTGTTTTATAAAACATCAGCATACAAATAAATTGTATGAGTAAATCTACTATCCCGCCATATTGAATCCAAAACCTCAACTACATTCATCAAGGTTTGCAGTTGAATAAAAAAATTTAAACAACAAATAGCAAAAATCCCCTTCAGAAAACTAAAGGAGATTTTTGTGGCTTTATGGAATTTTTTATTTAAAAAGCTTGTATGGAAAGGGTTTCGGCTGTTGAAGGATTTTGATTTTGTCTATCCCTATGATTACAAGAGTCAAAAATCTCAGGATTTGCTGAGGCTGAAAGGGTGTTTGGAGGTTGAGAATCTTTTTACTTATGGATGTTTGTAGAGCGATCGCCTCATTTATGCCCTAGATGTAATGTGAAGAGATTATCTCAACAGGAATTTGACTCTGGCTATTCTGAAGAATTTCCTACAGTTCCAGTGAACGCTATTTGCAGAGCCCTGCTTTTAGTGGAGAATTGTTCCATATCAGCTGATACTACCTATTTCCAGCTTTCTCTGGTGATGACACTTAATAATTTTGTACTACCTCCGTCTATTTTACTAAACCCTCTACTGCAAAACTGGTTGCAGGAAGATATCGGTAGGGGCGATCGCACAACCCAATCTCTTATATATACAGATGAAATTGCAGGGGAGGCAGAATGGATCGCCAAAGCTCCTGGAGTAATAGCAGGTTTACCAGTTGCATTCAGAGTATTTGAGTTATTAAATCCCGAGATAAGGTGTATATCCCTGATTAATGAGGGTGAAGTCTGTGAAAAAGGGCAAGTCATCGCAAAAATTACAGGTTCCTTAGCAACCCTACTAACAGGAGAGCGAGTGGCACTGAATTTAGCTATGAGATTAAGTGGAATCGCGACTTTGACTCGTAAATATGTAGATAAAATTGCAGATTTACCAACTCAGTTTGTAGATACACGTAAAACTACCCCTGGTTTGAGAATTTTGGAGAAGTATGCAACCCAGGTAGGGGGTGCGATCAACCATCGTATGGGTTTGGATGATGCAGTGATGATTAAGGATAATCATATTACTGCTGCTGGAGGGATTACGGAAGCAATATCGAGGGTGCGATCGCGTATCCCTTACACACTATCAATAGAAGTAGAGACTGAAACTATTGAGCAGGTGCAAGAGGCATTGAAAAATCATGCAGATATTATCATGTTGGATAATATGCCACCTGATATGATGCGAGAAGCCGTGGCTTTAATTCGCCAACAGGATAATCGAGTCAAAATAGAAGCTTCAGGTAACGTGAATTTGGAGACAATTAGAGCGGTAGCAGAGACAGGGGTTAACTATATCTCCAGTAGTGCCCCAGTCACACAGTCGTCTTGGTTAGATTTGAGTATGAAAATTCGCTAAACTTCTGAGAAAAGAAGTACAGAGATTAAAGTATGGAGGTGAGTTGGATAATATTGTTACTGTTTAGTAATGTTGTCAAGTAAATTTTCCGCTATTCAAGTGGGTGACCTGGGACTCGAACCCAGAACCAGCGGATTAAGAGTCCTGAGGACATTTTTTTAAAACGCATGAAGGACGAATCATCTAGGGTTTTTTGTTTTTCTCTTGCCTAGTTTTTGATTAAAAAGAATATTTCCATTGATGAAATCTAAGCAAGAAGAGTCACTTTTTATACTGCCAATTAAAAAATAATTGTCCCTATAGCAACTTTAAAATTCTTTCCTCTCAGAAGACTCTCGCCATCTAACCCAGTGGTGAAATTCATTAAAAATTTGCCATTCCTTTGACCTCATAAAGGCATAAAATCCCCTGTCAGACTTCGGAACCGCCTTTATCCGTTTGGTTTCTATAAACTCATCAATATATTGCTTGGTGCTTGGAAGGGTGTCGCAGTCAATAGCTCTGGCATACCTGATAACTCGTTTAGCCAAAATTCTAGGGACACGGATAGGAACCGTTATCCCGTTATTCCATTTGTTGTGAATATCCTCAAATTCCATAATTACCCCGGAAAATTAAATAAATACGCTACAGAAAATTATTCCATAGCGCGAGTTCGGGGTAATTCAAGGTCATTTGACTTGCTCTCATAGTTTTAACTCAACAAAAAAGCGATCGCCCTCACTCCATCCAGTGCGATCGCCCGTCGTTTCAATCTACCTCATCCCGTAGCAATAACGGTTAGCTTATTGTAGCCTTAGTACGTCCAACGGCTACGTGTTCCGCGTAGGTCTATGTGAGTGAATGTGGATGATTTCCCCAAGCCCCCACGATTCCCCCACCATTCGTCCAGCTTGTCATAAATAGCCAGTGGGTTTTCACCTGGTATAGAAAAATCCACAGCATCACCGAGTATGTGCCGTGAGTGACTCGCCCCACCCACAGCACGATTAATCCTGGGTGGTCTATACCAACTGTGGATTCTCATAGGTTTATTCCCTAGAAATTCCCGTACTTCTTCCAGTGCCTGAGCAATTTTGATGATGTTCCGTTCTACGTCTAGAGATTCAGGCATCCGTTCCCCGTTTCTAGTCGCTTCATGCCAGTAAAAATTTCCATCTGGAATGATGGCAGAATTTAAATTAATCCGCATTGTTTGATTCTCCTAACATTAAATCTACTTTTTCTTCTAGGTTTTGTAGCCTGACAACTAAGTATTTAATTGAATATTTATCTGTTTTGGCGCGGGTATCGCATTCGACAATATGTAGCGCCAATTTGTTTTCTATGACTGTGCAACGTTCCCACAGGTCGTCCCGATTCTTGTCTATAGCTAAATATATCTTGTGTTCAATCTTAGCGAATTGATAGACAATTCCTATGAAGGTTACTACCCCTAAGAAAAGCTGAAGATATTCAGCAATAATACGTATCTGTGACATAATACTAATTGATTAAAGTGCTTAACATTATGGCGCTAACCCTTCCTGTGTTCGGGTTCGCGCCATTTTAATTTTATTCCCTCTGTTATGAAGAAATATTGATTAAATTGTATTTTTTCTAATATGTCTAATCAGAGGATAATTGCTTATAAAATTATTCCTTTGTCTGCTAACCATAGACGGGATTGTTTAAAGTTATCTGTTCGTTCGGTGTTACTTAATTCCCTGTTGTAGATTCTAAATAATGACAAGCAACCATTTAAATACGCCTCACCATTCCAATTAGACCGCCCCAAGAAATTGTTATTCCTTGTAAGGTTGCTTGGTGTTAGTAAATTTCCTCTTGCTTGTAGGGAATTATTTATATAAATTTTTCCTGTTCCCGATGAAAAGCTGACACAAATATAAACCCATTCTAATAATTTGGTTGAGAATGGAGCCACCACAGGACTACTAAATTGACCATTAGCAATAATATCTAGGTGTAGTCTCCCACTCCCATTATTAGATGAACTCAGGAGAACATTCTCGTTAGCTTGTCCGTTGCCAAAATCAAAAATTCTTGCCCATGCAGCGTAGTCTCGTAAAAATAGGCAAGTCTCGACGGTGAAAGCTCCGGGGAAATAAATCCCAGAGGGACAAGCAATATAATTATCATCAATAAAATCAACCCCAACATTTAACCAATCAATAGGGGTAACATCTTGAGAATCAATAGCAGAACTATTACCTGATTGTCCCGTCCTATTATTCCCTGAATAATCGGTAATAGTTGTTTCAGTAAATCTATACTCAAGCTGCAAGCCACTATTTACAATAGTCGGGGTATTTATATTTTCTGACTTCTGTAAATTACTAATAGGCATCTAACTAAATTCCCTAACTTCTATTGATGCCGTTCCCGTTGATAAAATCGCATGGAATGCTCCTGTGTAAATAGGTTGTGGCATTTCGTAATAAGCGTCGGGTGCTAGTTTAAACGCATAGTCACTGGTCGTAACAGAATTTGAAAAATCAACATATATCGTTTTGTCACTGGAATTAAAAAAGGTTAACCCTTTTCTATTACTATTACTTGCTACTAAAACGGATGCTGTTGTTGATAGAGAGTTGCTGATTTGTTGGGCTTGATTTGATACAGTCTCTGTATTAGAAAAAGTTGGGGAAGGATTAGATATAGGCATTATTCAGAACACTCCACAAACGATAATCTAGAATTTTGTGCAGAGATAACGGACACTTTCCCCTTATAAAGATTGATGGAAGTAATCTCAAAACTGCCGTTGGGCTTAAGGACAATCCCCTTATTAATCGCTGCTTTGCTTTTGTCTTCTAAAACCAGCGTAATGTCTGATAGAGAATTATTAATAAAAGCCGAGTAAGTGCGCTTTCCATTGCCGTTTAAGACGGTAACAGGGGTATTCTTAGGGATGGCAATTTCGTCATTATTGCACTTAATAAAACCAGAGTCGGAAGACTCTGGAAGAATTGCACCAGGGTTATTAATCATTCAGTCGGGTCAATCAAATTGTTTACGAATTGGGCAGTATTTACAGCGACTCGCACCGTAAATTCAAATTCTGGTTGGTCTGGGGTTCCTACTAAATCTTGTGAGCAAAAAGTAATAGGGGGTAAGGGTGGATTAGCATCCCCTCTGGCATCATTGACCGAGTTTGTAAGGGTTGCCAGAGATTGCATCAATTTAACGATGCCCTCAATCAATGAACTTTCGGTGGTTAAAGTATCCCCGGTCAATTGGGATAGGTTGAGTTTAAGCTGGTTATTCCCCACAAACTCAACTGCACCAGGTGGTAATTTATCTGCTAGTGCCTGATAGGTTAAATTCATAAATTATCTATTTTCGCTTCAATTGTTTCTAGTTTTGCTCTAGCTGCTTGGATTAATTCCTCAGTAGTATCAAACTCTTCCCCGCGATACTCCCAAATACTAAGAGTCAGGGATTTCAGCCATGCTACAGCATCAAACCTCAATCTAAAGTTGCTCGAATACTTGGGGAAGATAACTAACTGAATTCTGTTTAATCCAATAATTCGACTATTCCCGTCAATGGCAGTATCAGGGGTTCCGGGTAGCCCTTCAAAAACAACCTCATCACTAATGGGAACGCCGATGATTTCCTGAGTCAGGTATCCAGCCCGATACCATGAGGGGCGGGCTTCCCTGGAAAACGTGCCTACAAGGAAAATTCTGCTAGTCGGAATCAGTGGAACTTCTACCGGGTCAATGTAGGGAATCCTTACGCCGACAGGTTGATCGGGGTTCTGGTTTGTGAGTCTAGCTGAGTAGACCAACTCCCATGACCCCAATTCGGAAGGGTTAAATGATAAGCTCATCGGTCAATGCCCACCCTTCCGCAGCTGTAAAAACATCGGTTCCTAATTCGTGTAAAAAATTCAGGAACCAATCAGCGTCCACTTCCCCACGGGAAAAAGCATCAGTGGCATTAGCTCGAAGTATCATTAGGTCTACTTCTTCTTCCCATTCCTTTTCCGACTGCCCAGGATACCAGAGACCGGGAGTAGGAAAGAAAAGATTACTCACCGCTACCAGTAATTACAAATTTCTCAGGACTGTACCAAACTCGACCATAAGCCCCACCCAGCTTACTTTTTACCGAGTTAAAAAGCGTTTTAATTTCGGTGTCCATTGCTGCAACGGATTGGATTGAGAAAGGTGCAGTGTGACTGTACTGGGATTTACTTCCTCTTGTCCCCTTCCCATAGTGGATGTATGGGCGCTTGCTTCCGACTGCTCGGATTACTTCTGGACTTGCATCAGCAACAGTCGCGTGAGCTTTTGCTGGTTGTGCGCCTCTGGGTAATGGGTCTTCTGCTGTAGCATCGACTAAATTTAACGCGGTCTGGGTAAAAAATTCTACGGATACCTTGGAAGCCTGAACCCGGTATTTTTTAGCGCCTTCTCCCGCAGCGATCGCCATGGGTTTGTAAGCAAGAGATAACTTCGGTCTACGCTGTGACGCTGTTCCATCCTCTCTATCAGGGGCTTTATACGCTGCCCTATTTCTTGCATACTCAAGCTGTTTCTCTAACTCACGTACTGATTTACGTCTTCCCATAATCGTTTCTTCTATACTTAGCCTTCATCCCCTTTTATAGCAGGTGTTTCACCAATTTTTGCTGGCGAATGAGTTAACTAGTCCGGTAAATGTTTGTACAACCTATCAGTAGTTACACTTATACTCGCTCAATAACACTACGTAAACGTGTGCTACCAAACGCGACTAAATTTACAGGGTGATGCTGACCCCAAATGAGAAGTTGAGCATACCTGAACCTTACATCTACACGTCTTCTACGAATTGGTTTGTTTACCTGTCTTCCATAGACACGGTGAGTTCCTGGATTAGTTGAATAGGTGCGGTCATGTTCTACAAATTGAAAATTATCACGGTCAAAAGTGTGATTCTGGATGCTCAAAACCTTCCTGACTACACGCTCCCCCTCAGCTTTATTTTTTACGAATAATCGCAAATCATAACCGCGCTCTAAATCTTGGTATGTCGCCTTGAACCATCCTTTTTCCCAAATTAAAGCGGGAGTGGCTATTTCTTGTTTTATAGCCCTTGCTAATTGTTCGGCTTTGGCTCGTGAGATAGTTTCTTGTGTTTCATTCATCAGTCGGAAGGTAATTTCCCCTTCTGCCTGGGGAACTTTGTTAGTAGCGTGAGTTACTGTATCCCATGGTTCCAAAAAATAGAGTTTTACCTGTGGTTTAAATCTGCGATCAGGTTGATATTCTTGCACAGGAATTCCATACACTGGACGTTGCACCGATTGAAGTCTCCCTACAACAACTTCAAACAACCATTGACGCTGTTGCATCATAATTCCAGAGTCATCATCTTTTATCAAACAAGCGTGTTTTAAACTTGCTTTTGGGGTTGATATATCGTTGTCTGCTTGGTTTTTAAAATAAGCTCTAACTGCTTTATTATGTTCGCGTCTGATGGAGTCTTGAAGGTGTTCAAACTCACTAAATCCATTTGGTAAAGGCATTATTCGTCTTCCTCCTTGTCTGAGTCAGTAATGTCTTTCCCTTCACTAACTGCTTTCTCTGTATCTTTGCGTTGTTTAGTCGCTTTATTGTCTGGTCTATCTTTTGGTAAAGCGTCTTCAAGATTCTTGTTAAATTCGTTTCTTTGCTCGTTTAACTCATTTAAATTGTCTTGGATAGAAACAATTTCACTTGTTACCATCTCTATTCCAGAAGCAGCTTCCTCTAGGTTCTCTAACCGTTGTTGCCACTTGCTTTGAGCGTTTACACGCTCTGGCATCCAGTTGTAAGCTTTTTCACCTACTACACCGAATCTTTTTAAAGCATTTCCGATTTTCCCGGTGTTTTCTGCCGTCCATTCAGATATTGAACGGGCAGAATCAAACATACTTCTCACGCTACTAGCAACATTAGCTGCTGACTGATAAATTCTATTCCATTTTTTCCAGGTAGTTTTCATACCTGACCACGTTTCTACACCAAATATGCCCTTGGCAATATTATCTACAAAGTCTCCTATAATTTCCCTAGAATTGAACCCTACACCCTCTAAATCTTCAAAAAAGATATTAGCAATATTGTCTACAACTCCGAAAAGAGTATCCCCGATACTCGATGACAGCATATATGCATTGTGAAGAGTATTTACCCAGGTAAATACATTCAGTAATCGGTCAACTTTCAACCATTTAGTAAACATCTTTGTATAGTCTGTTAAACCAATTGGTTGACCACCCTTGCCAATTATTTGAGGTCCTACACGTCTGGTGTAGTCCTCAAAAAAGGCTTGGGTTTGACCAGATAAACCATTTTGATGTACTTTCGGTCCGAGGCGATTCAATACCTCTTGCAGTCCTACCAGGTCTAAACCGTTGAGAATTGCGTTTAGCTGGTCGAGTTTGTCGCCATTGTCTTTTGATTGTTGCAAGGTGTCTTTTCCCTGCTTGAAAATACTTGCTCCACAGGGGTCACAAGTAGAACCGGGGGCGGGTTCTGGTTGGGATTGCGGGATACCAGGTGAAACGTTGGGTCTAGGTAACACGGGTGGGAATTGTTTAGGGGCTTTTTCTGGGTCGGATGTTGTACCGGGATTGGGGTTGGGATTGGGGTTGGGATTGGGATTAGGGTTGGGATTGGGATTAGGATTAGGGTTGGGATTGGGATTAGGATTAGGGTTGGGATTGGGATTAGGATTAGGGTTGGGATTGGGGTTGGGATTAGGGTTGGGATTAGGGTTGGGATTGGGATTAGGGTTGGGATTGGGATTAGGATAACTAGAACCTGTTGGAGTGAAATCTCTCCGAGAGGACGGGCTGGAGTGGGAAACAGGTTTAGGGGTTGAGCCTTCAACTGGTCCATGGTCAAGTAATGAGAATTCAGTGTAATAATTTGCCTGTCCACTTCCCCCGAATGATGCCCAATTAATATCCGGGGTGGCTCCTCGGTTTGTCCTTCCCCTGCTCAATAAGTCAAAGCTTTGTCCCCATGGTTCGGATACAAAACGATATCCCGCAAATGGAGACCAAAAAACATATCTGACAACTTCACTCCCAAAAATATTACTAACTAGGAAGTCAGCATAATATGCGGCTCCATTTGGTTGCCCTTCTGTATCAATGTATGTGGTGTTTCCTGGAATTGGGGTTAACGCCGATTCGGTGGGGCTTGGTGGGGGAAAGAATACGTCAGCAACATAACTCCCAATCATTGAGCCAATAATTGACCCCGCAAAAGTTCCGACGGGTCCCGCTAAACTTCCCAGAGTCGCGCCGATGGTTCCGCCTGTTGTGGTGATGACTGTTGCAGCTGCTGCTTCTGCTAGTGGTTGCCCATTAGAAATTCTCATCCCAAATTCTAGGGATGTTGTAACTACTCCCAAACCAGGAATTAATTTGCCAAATTTACCCGGTTTTCCTGTGGGAGTGAAATTTTTTGGGGAACTAGGGGGAGCTAAAAAGCCCTTGGGTTTTGCTGGTGTAGGTAGGTCAAATTTGACTTCTTTAACCTGAACTTTTACCGGGTTTTTTGGTGTTGTGTGGGGAATAAAATCCGGTACTTTCTGGCTAGGGTCAAAGAGTGGGTCTATCTGGGTTTTATAACCAGGTCGCGCTCCTGGTGTTGCGGATGGTGGCGCAAGGTCTACTGTAGACGGGGTTGAGGGGGGATGTTGAACCGATGGAGATTTTACCCGGTTTAATTGCTCCTGACGTAGCCGGATAATATCTTCTAATTCGTTGGGTGGGGTAATGTTTCTGGGTGGTTTGTTTAGCTGGTCAAATCCATCCGGGGGTAATATTTCAACCTCTCGGATAAAGGCATCAGAACCCGTAACCCGCTTGTAAAGGTCATCTATCTGTTTTCTCTGCTCAAAGGCATTTTTTAGGGCTTCTTGCTTCTCTACAAGTTCCCTAACCGCGTTGTTAAATGATTGGGATGATTCATCAATAACCTTATTAGAAATAGGGGGACGAGCTAACTCTCCCCCTTTTTCTACCCTCAGAAATTCCAACTTAGGTTTAGTTTTTGGAGCCGGATTATCAAAATTTAAATCAAGCTTTGGTTTAGATTTTTTAGGTTCCTCAAAATCCATCCGGAACGGGTCACGGAACGAATTCTGAAATGGGTTATTTAGCGGGTCTCTGAGGGGTTGCGGTTCCATTTATGCGGCAGTCTTGAAGCTAGCAGGGATTGCGGTTTCACTTATAGGCATAGCGTATGTCCATGGGTTGTTTGCTCCTATTAAATGCTCAACATTCATAGGGATAGACATCCGAATTAATGCCCGGTATTTGTTGTCTGCTTCGACGTAAAACACCCCATGTTGTGCGACACGCTGTGTGTATCCTGGGGCTTCGATTGCCGTGGTCGTCAAGTTTATTTGGGCTAGTGCGCTACCTACCCAAAAGGCAAGTTTTTCGAGGGAATCAATATTACTGGGTAGGTCTGTATCTTTGTTAAATGCTGTCATTTATCTAGGTAATGGTGTAACATTGTTTACATCATTATTTGCAGCCATTCTCTAAGCGATCGTCCCGTGTTCACTCTAGGCGATCGCTTTTATCTTATCCTTCTTTCAATACCATTCGTCTTGAATAGGGTCGTATTCTCCCACTGAATACATAATCTCTCGGATAAAATTATCCTCACTAGTAAACCATGTATCTGATTTCTTTTCTGTTTTTATAGGTGGGAAGAAGCAATTACATTTCTTACAGTGATACAACTTTTTCTCTACGTCAAAAGGCATCTTGTTTAAGTCAATAGCAATGCAGCCACGAGGACACGAACCGGACTCTATTACATTATATTTAGCCATTTTCCTCCCCTTGTTGTTTTACTAATTTCATCGCTTCACGCCAAAGACTTGTTATCATCGTTGTCTCGGCTTCGTATCCTTCCCAGTCATCTCTATTCGCTCTAGCCTCCATCCATAATGGAAAAGGATAATGATAAAAATTGACAGACCAGCTATGACCATTCGGAGAATCTATACAGAGCCAAGAGAGAAAATTTGTTATCTTGTAATCGCATAGTACCTGTTGACTTCTCAGATAGTTTGTCACCTTGATTAAAGGAATTTGAGCATCTTTTAGTTTTGACATGACATGACCTGACCAGATGACCAGAGGCTTGACCAGTGCTGACCTACGTTGTTTTAGACTTCCTATTTCTGGTCAGGTCATCTGGTCAAGCATCTTTTAATATTATGAGATACGGTAGCCAGAAGTTTTATCCCCGTCAATCAATCCCTGTTCTTTTAACTCTTCTAATGCTCTATCGAGGATGTCTATTTTTGCCATCTCTGGTTGCTGTCTTTTTATGTGACTGCGAATAGCTTCAAAGGATGTTATCCCAAGAGAGCCAGCTATTTTATCAAAGATACATTCAATCAGATCATCGCCTATTGTTTCCTCCACAGTTTCAACTTGAATTTTGTCCGTGACTTCCTTCAAGTATGTTTCAGTATCTCTGTCGAAAGCTGAATAGTTTTCTAACTTTGGCATGGGATACCAGTTAGCAGTACCACCCCAATAAATAGCGCGATCGCATTCTGATTTTTTGGCTAATTCTTCCACCTCACTGGATGAGAATTTCTTGAACAAACTAGACCTTCTCCACTGCTCTAACACTCCTATTGAGTCGGAATGCACAATGACCAAACTTATCAGCTGCGAGTTAGCCGATAAATTACTACCATTTCCTCCTACAAAAGGCGTTTGGTAAAATACCCAAATTCTCTTGCCCGTCGAGTTACCACTGCTAGTTATGCCGATTATTTTGTCATTGAGTGCGGTTGATTTTGCGGTCTGTAATCTAGCCCCAATGATTGTCCCTTCATCAATTATTAGTAGGGTTCCGTTGTTGCCCTGGACGTAGTTGTCATAGTCTGCGATCGCACTTTCAAACCACGCCGCGACAGTTTGGGGCTTGGCAGTTTCACAATGCAATCTTCTCTCTTCATCGACAATTCCCTGAAAATATCCATATTCCCTTGGGTCATCCTTGCCATTGATTAGGAATATTTTTTTCCCTGGATGTTTTAGCTTTAACGCTCTACAGGCATTAGCGATCAGCATTCCCTTACCGCTACCACCCAGCCCTATGCCCGCTATATTCTGAATGCGATCGGTCAATTCTGCGATGATGTCTATTTCTCCGGCTTGAATGACTTCCGGAATGTTTTGATCATCTTCACTAGCTTCTATTGCCTGAGAGTTTGTTTCCCGTTCTAACTCCCAATAGTCCGAGGCATCGGGGGAAAATTCCAGATTTTCGCTGGATGCAAATAGCAACTCAGTCATAACCTGATCGCGTCCGTTCTGGTCGAGATAAGCCCGAAAATCGCTTCCGCACAGCACATGAGCTACGCATCCGGTGTTTTTGATGTATTTCTTGTTTCTGTCGGCGTTATACGCCCGTTTTATGCCTCTGAAGGTGAAATATCCTCCCACGGCGAAACCAAGTATAGGAGTAGAAAAGCTCGCTACTCCTATTCCCAAAACTAGTCCCAAAACCAAAGTTTCGGCTGATCTGTCATTGTCTGCCGTCTGGTACGCCACTTTTGACCACTGCAAAGCATCCCTATGTAATTGTTTAGGATTGAATCTAGTCATATATATTTTTCCAGAACTCAGGCAACCGCACCTAGTTCGACTTGGCAACATCTCGTTATGGCGGTTGCTTTTTTTTATCTTGCTGTGGACTGTGTGCGGTTAATGGTAAAAGCAAGCTTGCCTACCCACAAAAGCAAATTCAAGCCAAGCTCTACACCGAACAAAGTGATCAAAGCCAATACCAAATTCAGGAATAGAATTCTGTCCCACTGTCCAGTCAAAACAAAATAGAAAAAATCTGTGATTTTGCCTGATTCAACTGGACTATATTTCCAGAAACAAATTAGAAAATCCAGTGTATAAGCTGCAAGTCTAATTCTGCTGAGATTGTCTAGGAATGCCGTAGGTAATGTGTTATAGGTTTTTTTCAAAACCTGAACCGTAGGATCGTCGTTGTCTTTAATTGCATATTTTGTTTGAGAATCCGCATCCTTGATGACCTCTTCTAAAAATCCAGGATGGTTATACAAAATTACTGGCAAAACTTCTATTAGTTGAAAAGTTGCCCAAAGGCAAAAGCCAGTTAGACCAGCTATTCCTATCCCTAGAGCTAGCCCTATCCCGTTCAAAAAAGGAATCTTTGATAAAAGGTTAGTGTCTCCAATTACGTTCAATCCTAGGGCAGATACAGCGTCTACGTAGGGCTTGATATTGACTAACGCGATCGCCACTATCGATAAAAGCAGAAAAAACCAAAGTACTTTAAACCATGCTTGGGGAACCGAGCTAGATGATTGTTTTGAGTTTGAGCTACTGTTTTTTGCACCTAATCCCATTTGTCATTTCTCCGGAGTGTTGTAGTAAAGTCTGGCTCCATTAATCCTTTTGACTGTTTTCATGACTAAATCCCTATTCCCCGTGTAGGCGATTTCCCCTATGACGGGTTTTCTGTCCAGGTTGGGAACCAAAATAGCCGTGTTGCCGTTGCCATCACAGACAACAGTTCCAGAGGGTAAAGGACGTTTTGTAATGCGGTCGATGACCGCCTCACCGGGTACTAATGTCGCTAGATTTGTTGGGGAGTTTGCCGCCACAACTAATAGACAACCATCTTTGTATCTTTGGCTGGCTATCGCGGCTTTTGCTTTTGCGATTTCCTGTGATTGTTCTAGTTTTCTTGTTTCTTGGGAACTGGCACTGATGCGGGTTTTGTCTTCATTCAAAAGCTGAATACTTCTGGAAATGTCATCTCTAGCCGCGAACAGCAAAACCAGGATGACGACCCCAAAGACAAAATCGGTGAAGTGTCTATGAGAGAAAATTCTGAGTTTCATAATTAATGAACCTCACCGCAATTAGTGAGGTTAAATAGATAGATTATTTGCTAGCTAATGCTTGTATTAATGCTCCAAGTTGTCCCTGGTCTAGTTCCTTCATTCTCATTACCACTGCGATCGCTTCCTGTGATGGTGGATTTTCACAGTAGGTATCTAGATAATGTTGCGCCGCCTCAGAGATTAACCATGCCTGGTCTGATTCATTCATGTTCTGGAGTAATTCTCCATAGTGTTCCGCGATGTCGGATATCAAAGCATTGTTAGTGTCACAGTAAAAACCGATCGGTTTTGTTGCCATGGTAAAATTCCTCAATAATGTGTTGACTGCACATATAAGGCGATCGCTTCCTGGTGTGGTGCGATCGCTTTAAAATTTTTCATCTAGCCAAGTAGCCGGCTTCCCGCATATCACTGAGAGTTTCAAGAGATTCCTACTCACAGTCCCAACACTGCATTAGTACTTCATCATCCTCCGGGTAATCAATGAAGTGTATCTCTTGACTGCCACAGTTAGGGCAAGTGTTGGTTAAAAAGATGGTTTCCCTTTCCCCTTTGGTTAGAGGAGGGAAATTGATTTCATGTTCTTTGCAAAATTGACTCAAGATTTCACAAGTCTTTTGCTTGATTTCCTCAATATCAGTAGATGTTTGATAAATGGGGAAAAGCGCTTTAATCAATCTCCCTACTTGTTTTTCGTACATGGTTCAACTGAAAAGTAAGTTACCTCATCCAGCAAACTCAGGACATAAGCAGCATGGGCAATGGTGTTTTTGAGTCGATCGCTTAGTTCCCGGTCATACTCTAGTGTTGCTTCTTCCTTACCTGCTGTTTCCTCAATAGTTGACTGTAAATAACAGTCCATACTATTAAGAAGTCTCCAGATTTCCGCGTAGTCCCAATTTGGATCGGGGTCTGAGATTCTGGATTCTGGTGGTGACTTAGCTTCTATCTCTTCAGACAGTGTGATTTTGATCATTTAGCTAGCTGCCATTTCTTGAATGATTTTCAAAACTGCTTTGCAATCCCCAAGGGCAGAATGATCACCGTATGGGAGTTTTTGCCATTTGTAATTGCCGTGATATTCGCTCCAATCGCCTACCCATTGAGAGTAATAGAGCATTGCATCATGGATGCTTCCACCGTTGGTGAAAATCCGACATTTACGTCTGTCGCTAGTAGGGAATGCGATGTGAACCCCCCTAGCCCGTAAGGATTGCCGAATCATAGAGAGGTCAAATTCGGCGTTATAAATAACCAAGTCTCGACCTTGAATGATTTTCAAAAGGTCAATGAATATTTCATCAAAATAAGGTGCAGATGCTACCTGGTCATAACCAATACCGTGAACGTTTTTAGCTCCTTCCTCTATGGGGATTGTTGGCTTGACAAGAGTTTGCCAGCCTTCCGAGTTTGTACAGGAAAGTATCCCGACTTGCACAATTTGGGCATTTCCCAATCCTGTGGTTTCGGTGTCGAGAATGCACCAGTTATCTTTTTCTAGAATTTCTTTTGCCCATAGGGCGGCTTGTTGCTGGTCGTCCATACTTCTCCCGATTGCTTAGTAATTTACGCTTCCCCTAGCAGATCGTTCTATGCCTCCATGGCTATGGGCTGCTGTCTCCATATGTTTTTGGGGAAATTTAGTCTGTGTACTCATACCCCTAGCCTTTGTTGGTCAACCAGAAGGCGATCGCTGGTTTTTGAGGTACTGAGTTATTTTTGCTTGCTTATCAGCTATCTTATATAAGATGATGAATTATGTCTAGTATCTTATATAATATTTCTTATTCAGAATCCTGCTATCTTATATAGGAAGTGGTTACAGTGAGAAAAAATGCCAAAATCAAAACACAGAGAATACGGGGAGATCAAGAAGCCTGTTGCTCTTGGTTTGACTCAAGCCGGACTAGAGGGGTTAGACAAGCTGGCGGTGAAGGTAGGAGTAAGTCGTTCACAGCTAGTAGAGCTTATCGGCAGAGGGGAGATTTCCTTGAACAGCGTGGACAAACAGTTCCTGGGGGAATCCTCGATCGGCTGATCGTATCGGTTCGGAACGAGATTGCAGAGTCGGAGAAAAAGACAGCCGATCTAAAAGAATACCTGTCAGAGTTGGAACTGTTATCCGAACAACTTCTAACAAAAGCAGAAAAATAGACCCGTACTAACCAAGGATTAGTGCGGGTCTATTTTGTTCATTATTCTCAGGCTTATTGCATCACCCTGACGGGGACGGTTCACAACCAAACTACAGCCATGACACGACGCACACTACAGGAAGACACTGATTTTCTCAAAGCCAATCAGGTTCTTAAATCATCAAGGGGAGACGGGGGATTCGTATTTTTAGGTGGGTCAGGAGTAAATTCCAAGGTTACTCTTACTCTTCCAGACTTCCAACCACCACCTTTCTCAAGAAGAACCTTGCAATGGACACCATTAGTATCAATCCAAGAACCAATATGTTTATTACCCTCGTGATTGCCGTTGGCGGCATTGCTTAATCGGGTCAGCAACTCTTGCTTTTTAAATGTTGGACTCATGCTAAATATTGAGCCTCCCGTGGAGACGACATCCCCATCACCAAGAACAATTTTTTCCATATTGACAGCCAAACTCTCACCCTAGTATTCCCACCAGCTATGACACGACAAACACCAGAAGAATCAGAGAAGGAGATTGACGCGATCGCCTTTGTTCAGAACTCCCAACACTTGGGATATGCCAAAGACAGACTAATTGACTATTGCGAAAAAGATTATGGTTTGTCTCCAGAAGATGCGGTATTGCTAGCCGCAAAAATCATCCATTGCCTTCCTAAAAACATTGAAGGTAATCAAAAGATTAAGGATTCTATCCGCATAGAAGCAATCAGAATTCATCTTAAAATGTCCGCCTTGGACAAAAATTAGCAAAAAAAACTACCAGCCAATAAACCTTAACTAGTAGAAATGGAGTAATTAATATGTTTAATATTGATTCCACCTATTCGGCACAACGTCCGATAAACAACATTGACGCGGAAATGGCGGTTCTAGGTTCTATTATACTAGACTCCGCAGCTATTTACAAAGTTGCAGATAAGCTACCTGTTGACGCTTTTACCCTGGAAAAACACCAGATAATCTACAAGTGTTGTCTCGAATTACACCGCAATCAAATATCAGTAAATCTGCTATCTGTAGCAAATATCCTTGCTGATAAAAATCTCCTAGGTACGGTGGGCGGTCGTTCTGCCCTTACCAATCTAATAGATTCAATTGTTTCCTCTGCGGGAGTAGAATCAGCTACGGAAGTGCTTTTAGAAAAGCATACACGCAGAAGATTAAGCTTACTGAGTAGCCAGATAGAACAGCTAGCCCATGACAGAGAAAACCCATTATCATGGACGCTTGAAAAACTGGAACAAACAGTTTTACAAATTACCGGACTAAGAAAACACGATGATCAGGGATACTGGCAAAAAAGAGACACCGTAGCTTTTGAAAATCTCTGTAAAGACTTAGAAGAGATAGAAGACATTGAAAACGCGGCTCAACGTGATTGGTTAATGCGAAAGCTGGCTAAAAAATGGAAATTTAGCAACAAAAAAGAATTGCTAGATTTTCACGCAAAATGGCTCGATAGTCAGAACAAAACCTATACCTACACGGCTAAGGAATATTTTGAGAAGCATGGCAACCAAGAGCAAAACTGGATATTCCCCGGACTAATTCCCCTTGGTTCGGTTCTCGTTGCCTACGGTGGTGCGGGTGTGGGGAAAACTCGAACCGCAATGACCTTGGCTAAATATGCCTGTGCTGGTGGAACCTTCACCTACGACGGAGCAGAAATAGAACCTATGAAGACTTTACTAATCGAAACAGATCAGGGGGCAAGAAACACTAGCAAACTATTAGAAATGCAAGATTTTTTCGCAGATGACACCGTAGCCAATCGGATGGTTATCTGTGATGAGTGGACGGTAGGGGAATTCGGACGGCTTAAGCAGATGCTTAAGCAGCATGAGCCAAAATTCGTCATCATAGATAGCTTGATGTCTGTTAGCACTACATCTTTATATAGTGAGAATGACACAGAGTATGCCCGTCCGATTATTCGGTTGCGTCATCTAGCCCAAGAGTTTAATTGCACTTTCCTGGTAATCCACCATGCCAATGCTGAGGGAGGTGTGAGGGGTAGCCGTGCCATCATAGCCAGTGCTGATGAAGTCTGGAAACTAGCCAGAACCAAAAACGAGATCGAGGAATTTAATTCCCTAACGATTGAAAAATCCAGAAGTCGCGCTCCTGGTGCGTACAAATTTGTTTATGACGATGATTCATGGGGCTGGACGTTCAAGGGCAGGATTGAAGATGACATCATGGGTGGGAATTCTCAGTCAGCTAGCCTAATGAGTCGCTGCATCAAGTTTTTAAAAGAGAAACTAGGGCAAGTATTCCAAGCCGAGGAAATAGCAGAATTTGTTGGTTCATCTCGTGATTCCGTTCGCAGAGAGATGAGAAGAGCATCCAATGAAGGATTAGTTAACGTAGGTAGAGCTACTGGAGACACACGTAAACTTGTATACTATCTTGGTTCGCGCGTATCTCCAGTTAACAATTACACATCTGATCCATCTGATCGTACTGAAACGACATCTCGGATCGGACTTCTACCCTTGCCAGATAAAGGTTCTGGGAGACCTGATCATCTGATCCTAAAAAATCAAAATTTTGAAAATGCAGAAAAAAAAGTTTTAGGATCAGATGATCAGATCAGGTTGATCAGATGTCCAGAAACATTGCCAGAAGAGACGGGAACACAAATTACACATCTGATCATGCGTGATATACAGAACGGATCAGATGTAGAGACTGATACCGAAAAGGGTGAATTACTGACAATCCCCACTGGATCAGGTGTAGATTCAAATGTAAACGAATGTAAAGACGGTGAAGGTATAAAAAAATCGACAAGTTTAAAACCAGTGAAAGTGATTTACACCTCACCTGTTGGAGAAGTAAAGGCGATCGCTTCACCCGGTGGTGAGGACGGGGGTTATGAGTTCCGATTAGAAATACCAGGACTTGAGCCGCTAATATCTTCCACCTCACACACAGAGGAAAGATTAGTGTGTAGCACGATGAAGCGACGCTTGATGACCTACCTAAAATCCCTCAAGTGGAAAATACACGTTATAGTTGCTCCTCCTGGTCAATACGATTGGTTGCCAGCAACACTGGAATCATTCAAACCTCATCAATATGACCCCAACCGAGGAAACTGGATTTTCCACTGCGATCGCGGTGAGTATTCGATTAGCGACTTGTCCCTGATAGCGATCAATGATTGAGAAAAAGATTCAAGCCGCAAACCAGAGGCTCAAAGCTGGTCGATTTAAAATCAGCATCCAGAAGCTAGGGGAAAGTTTGTACTTAGTTGCAACTCTTCCCCCAAAACCCTCTAGCAAGCGACTGGACAACCATCAGCAACGAATTGCTCTCAATCTTCCTGCAAGAATAGATTGTGTCGAATTAGCAGAAAAAGAAGCTCGAAAAGTAGCTGTACTCAGAGACTGTGGTCAATTTGACTGGGATTCCTACTTAAAACCTACCCAAAAAGTAAAAACCATCGGGGACTGGGTAGAGGAATTCGAGCGCGATTACTTTCAACGTCGTGCCAGAAACTATAAAACTCAAACCACCTGGGACACTGAATACCTCTACTCCTTCCGGCGTTTACCCGAAGAATCAGCTTTGACTCTGGAAGAATTAAATAGAGCTATTACCTCAACGGAGCCAGATACCAAAACACGACGGAGGGTATGTTTAGCGCTGCGGTCGTTGGCTCGGTTCTCTGGTCTAACTCTGGATATCTCCCAGTTAATTGGGAAATACAGTCCGGCACGAGTCAAACCCAGAGACTTACCCGATGATGATTTTATTTGTCAAAGTTTCAAAAAAATCCCTGACCCGACGTGGCGGTGGTATTTTGGCATGGTCGCAACATTTGGACTTCGCAATCATGAGCCATTCCATCTAGACTTAAATTCTTTTGCCAAAAATCCAACTATTGCTCCCATCATGGAAGGGAAAACCGGAGCTAGGCAGGTTTGGGCATATCATCCTGATTGGGTAGAAAAATTTGGTCTAACAGAATTTTCAGTGCCAGATATTAAGCGCGATCGCTCCAATAGAGAAATTGGGGGAGCTTGTTCCAAATACTTCAAGAAACAGGAATTACCCTTCACCCTGCTTACCTTGAGACACTGTTGGGCAGTCCGTACCATTGAATACGGATTAGACCTGTCTCTAGCGTCAAAACAGATGGGACATAGCGTTAACGTCCACACAAATCTATATCACCATTGGATTGACGCGCGTCACCATCAAGCCGCATACGATCGCATTTTGACAGGTTCACAAAATAGCAAAGAAAACCTTTAAACAGTTGACACCGAAGGTTTTCACAGGTTACCAAAATTACCAAAAGAAATTAACTAGAAACTGCTTATATCGCGTCATCGATGACGCGATAATCTACGTATTTTAGTGGGTGACCTGGGACTCGAACCCAGAACCAACGGATTAAGAGTCCGATGCGCTACCATTGCGCTAGTCACCCAAAGCTGTCTTAAATAGTATATTAGCAAAAATTATTGGATATTCTGTAAAGATTGTTCTAAATTCTATGTAACAACCTGGGGAAGCTTCTATAGAGAATTTGCAAGCTGTTGCCTAAGGTTGCAATCAAACAAGAAAGTCATCAAATTATCTACAGAAAATAAATTCCAAAAAAGTAATATTTTCTCGTGTCATGGGAAGGTGGGGTAATTTCCGTGATGATTTTCATCTTAGTGTGGTCAAAATTAATATAATGCTCATACTATGAGTATTTCTCTACCTGTGAACAAAGCTAAGAAACTCAACCGGGGACGTGATAACGACTGGCGGTTATTTTTACGTCTGGTTCCCTACGCTCGTCGCCATGGTAAATTACTGATTTTGGCAATGTTGTTACTCATACCAGTAGCTGTGGGTAACGCCATACAGCCAATGCTGATTGGGCAAGCTATTTCTCTAATTCGTCAAGAACCAAATACCTATGAATTTCTGAGAAATATGCCTCTTATGCAAGGATTAGGAATTCTGGAAGTCATATTATTGATTACTGTGGCGATTCGTCTAGTTTTTAATGGTTGGCAAGGATACCTGGTGCAAAAAGTGGGGCAGCAGATTACTGCGGATATTCGCCAGGATTTATTTCACCATGTCACTTCTCTAGCAGTCAGGTTTTTTGATCGCACACCTGTAGGAAAATTAATTACTCGACTGACTAGCGATGTAGAGGTGTTGGGAGATGTTTTTTCTACTGGGGCTATTGGTATTGTCTCGGATTTTTTCTCAATGCTGGTGATTGTTGGGTTTATGTTCTCGATTCAGTGGGAGCTAGCTCTATTATTACTTTTGATGCTATTTCCTGTTTCTGGCTTAATCGTTTATTTTCAACAACAATACAGACTTGCCAATTATAAGGCTAGGGAAGAACTGTCAACTCTCAATTCCCAACTGCAAGAAAACATTGTGGGAATTAATGTTGTGCAATTATTTCGTCGTGAAAGATTTAACTCAGAGCTATTTCGTGTTAGCAATGAACGCTATGTTCAAGAGGTAGATAGAACTATTTTTCACGATTCGGCAGTTTCCGCAACTTTAGAATGGATTGCCTTGGTGGCGATCGCTGCTGTTCTCTGGATTGGGGGTTATTTACTTTTAGGAAAAAGCTTGACTTTTGGAGTTTTATCTGCATTTATCCTCTATGCTGAGCGATTATTTCAACCACTACAACAATTTGCAGAAAAGTTTACTGTAATTCAAGCAGGTTTTACAGCAATTGAACGAGTTAGCGATATCCTGGATGAACCCATAGAAATCAGCGATCGCAGCAATCCCCGTCTTTCTATCTACGATTCAGAATTTGGCTATATTGATGAAATTATCGCCAATCTGGAAGCTAATGACCGAAACACGTCAAAATTAGGAGAAATTCGCTTTGAAAATGTTTGGTTTAGCTACAAAGATGATGATTATGTGATCAAAAATCTCGACTTTGTAATTCATCCAGGAGAAAAAGTTGCCTTAGTTGGTCCAACGGGTGCAGGTAAAAGTACTATCATTCGATTACTATGTCGTCTGTACGAACCGACTCAAGGACGCATTTTAGTTGATGGCATTGATATTCGTGAGTTACCTCAAGCTGAATTGCGTCGATATATGGCAGTAATTCTGCAAGAGGGGTTTTTATTTGCAGGCGATGTCAAAAGTAATATTACTCTGGGCGATATGTATACCCAGGAAGAAATCATTGCCGCAGCAGAGAAAACCAATATTGCTCAATTTATTGACCAACTACCCCAAGGATATGATACCCAGTTGCGAGAACGGGGAACAAATATTTCTAGTGGACAAAAACAGTTACTTGCTTTCGCTCGTGCAGCTATCCGTAATCCCCAAATTTTGGTGATGGATGAAGCAACAGCTAGTCTGGATGTGGGTACAGAAGCTTTGGTGCAATCAGCTTTAAATGAACTTTTACAAGAACGCACGGCAATTATTATCGCCCATAGACTCTCAACTATTCGCAATGTGAACCGAATTTTAGTTCTTAAACGCGGAGAGTTAATCGAGCAAGGTAGTCATGAAGAATTATTACAGCAGGGTGGACTTTATGCCACATTACATAACTTACAAATGTTAGGAAGTTGATTCAGGGAATTAAGTTACCTGTCATCAAGAGGAATGGCGATCGCCATTCCTAACTCATCATTTGTATGCTCAGCGCGGGTAAAATGACCACAATAGGTCGATTCTCAATTTTAGGTTAGGCAATCTAGTTGCACATCTTTATGCAGAATTAGTATGAGTATAACTACACCAATACTCAGAACCGTCACTTTTTCGATGAATTAAACCATTCTCAAACATTTCTCGCCGTAGCATCGCTGGATCAGTAAAAGTATGATGCTGATTAAGTAAGGCGTTAACTTCTTTTTCTGTATAAATAACACCGGGTTCAAATTTATCAGCTAAATACTCTAGTACTAATTTTTGTAACTTACCTTTATTACGTTTGGAAGGAAATTGTTTAACTCTACCCTCTACATCAAGATAGTTTTTCAATTTACTGAAATCATGCATACACAATCACTCCCCAAATTTGGGATGGTTCAAGGAAAACATAACTACAATCTTTTGGCACTTATTTACAGGTAAGTTCGTCTAGCAAATCTAGCAGAGTTGAAGTATCACAGGGGAAAAATCAATGAAAAATGTCATCCTAATTCAGACATTTATCGCTTCTATGAGTCTATTAACTATATTTTCTCAAAGTGCAAATGCTCAACTAATACCTCAACCTTGGGTATCTGTTGGTGCTAAGGATGGGGATACTACCTATGCTGTTGGAGCCAAAGCTTTAGGTATCGGAGCAGAATTAGGTGTGGGTGAAGATGGAGCAACTGGTGTGGATGTGCTGAAGTTCCTCAATTTGCCTGTGATTTCTCCCTATGTTGGTTTAGGATATTATTCTGAAGATAAGGGAGTGGCAGTTTCCGGAGGGATGCATGTCAATGCCAGCGATCATCTTTTTCTAGGAGTGGGCTATAATTCCGTACGCGGTATTAATGGACAATTAGGAATTAAATTTTAGTGATTGTCAAGCAAGAGATAAAAATATTCATCTTGGGAATCATGATAGATTGCTGCAAGCTCTTATGATTACCTAATGGGAATGAAACACATCAAAGCTAAAAGCTGAATAAACAAAAATTAAACCTCTGTCTTGATTTCTAATTGGAAGACAGAGGTAAATTATATATTTCAGAAATTATTTTGGAAAACTATTACGGTAATTATTCCAACATTAAATATTGGCGATAGGAATATTTTCGGAAAGTGGGATATTGATATAGAAATTTATCCAATGCTTGCATCGGTGGATGAAAACCACCTTTGAATAAATAGACTGAAGCTAAACCAAAAAATACTAACTCTGGGTATTCTAAATTGACAGAAAAGTATTTTTTCAGTTCATCTACTTCTTGGGGAGTGAGGGGAAATTCTTCATTATCACCGTATTTAGGAATTCCATATTTGCCAACAATATTTTCCCGGAACCAAACCAAAACTCGGCTAAAAGCGTTATTTTCATGGAAAAATGCCTTACCACCAGGTTTGACTGTTTGTCGCAAAACTTTAGCAAAATCTCCAAAGGGTTCTAAATGGTGGAGAATTAAATTACCAAAAACAAAATCAAATTCCCCTAACTGGGCAATATCAAAAGCAGATGCTTTAACTCCCGTAATATTTGTAATTTGATGCTCTGCACAGAACTGAGCAATATTATTAATAGCTACTTCGCTAATATCAACAGAGGTGACATTGGCACCTTTACGAGCAAAATATAAAGAACTACTACCATATCCACAACCTAAATCTAGGAGTCTTGCTCCCTGAATGTCACCAAAATGCTTTAATGCAGTGGATAGCACTTCATCGTCATCATCAGGGAAGTGAGTTGGGCTATGGGAGTAAATATTATTCCAGAAATCTTCGACATGGGAATTATTTATTTCTGAGGAAGAATTTGTCTGTGAGGATAGGTTATTCACTGTTTCCATGGTCATGTTTTCTAAGCCTCCTTGTATTTGATTGCTAGGCTAATTCTGAGGACAGAATGAATAGCAGATAGTAATTTATATATGAGCTAGTAATTCCCTCAATCTTAAATCGAGAATATACATCCGGAAGATTACGTATAGATTATTTACAGATGTTTTACACTGAGATTTTTTTTAAACAAGATAAGATAAAGTTAGAACCCTATATCCGGAAATCTGGGGTATGGAGGTGAGAGGTGAAGTTATCTTTGAAGTTATGTAAAAAACTTGAGTGCAGCAACCAAAGAACGAACACTCATAGCTGAATCTTGTTGTAAAGCTTGGGTGGCGATCGCCTGGATATCACTGAGATTTAGTTGGGTGATCGCCTGTTTTAAGGGAGTAATTGCTGGAGGATTGACGCTCAGTTCATCGATACCCAAACCCATTAAAATTGGTAATGCTAAGGGATCGGCAGCAAGTTCGCCACATAATCCTACCCAAATTCCGGCTTGGTGAGCAGCTTGAATTGTTTGGTGAATCATCCGCAAAATTGCTGGATTTAACCCATCAGCAAGGTTAGCAGTACGGGGATTATTACGATCTGCCGCCATGATGTATTGTGTTAAGTCATTAGTACCAATACTGAAAAAGTCAACTTCCCGAGCTAATTGATCGGCGATCGCCACCGCAGCAGGTACTTCCACCATAATGCCAATTTCTATCTCGGAAGCAAAAGATATGGACTCTTGTCTTAATTCTGTCTGTGCTTCTTGCAGTATCATCTTGGCAGCACGAATTTCACCCACAGTCGCAATCATGGGAAACATGATTTTAATATTGTGTCGGGCGCTAGCTCGTAAAATTGCCCGTAGCTGAGTTTTCAAAATCTGGGGTTGGTGTAAACCTATACGAATACCCCGAAATCCTAAAAAGGGGTTTATCTCCTTGGGTAAGTTGAGATAGGGTATGGTTTTATCACCTCCAATGTCCAAGGTACGAATAATTAAGGGACGATGAGTCAATATATCGGCAATTTGCTGATACATCAGTAGTTGCTCACCTTCATTGGGAAGCTGGGAGCGGTGAAAATAGAGAAATTCTGTCCGTAAAAGTCCTATTCCTTCTGCACCATTGGCGATCGCCATTTGGGTATCTTCTAAACTTCCAATATTCGCAAATACACGGATAGGATGGCGATCGCATAGCGGTTCCTTCGGGGTATCGCGGGTGCCAGCTGCTTCCATAATTGGATGAATATCCTGATTTTGCAGCCAAGTTTCACGTTTATGTTGGAAAATTCTTCCCATCTCTGCATCTGGTTCCACCCAAATGTGCCCAATTTCGCCATCTATTGCCAATATAGTCCCATTTGCGAGGTGGAGAATTTCTTCAGAGACACCCACCACCGCAGGAATACCTAGGGAACGGGCAAGAATAGCACTATGGGAACTAGGGCTTCCCCCTGTAATACAAATACCTAAAACTCTTGTGGGATCTAATTTGGCAGTATCCGAGGGTGAAAGCTCTGTAGCAATCAGAATTGATGGTTGAAGAACCTCAATGGTAGTTTCTGGAGCGTCCATCAGTAAGCGTAAAACTCTCTGCCCAACATCGCTAATATCAGCGACTCGTGTTTGCAAATAGGGATCATCCAGGGTACGGTAGTTATGGCTTAATTCCTCAACAACCGCACACCAAGCAGCTTCTGCATTGCAGTGATGATCAAAAATCTGTTGGTGAATCGCTTCTAGTAATGTCGGGTCTTCGAGAAATAAAATGTGAGCATCGAAAATTGCCGCTTCGGTATCACCAATTTGCATTGAAGCATGGGAAAGCAATGCTTGAATTTCTCGATAGGCAATTCCCAAAGCTGTATGTAACCTTTGCCACTCAACTTCCGGGTATTCAACATGATATTGAGAGACAGGAAGAAACGGATGAGTAGACAAACGAGTTGGTTTCAGGGATAAACTAGGGGCAATCGCCACCCCAGAAGCAGCAGCAATACCTTGAAAATGGGGTGGTGGTAGATGAGAATTCCCAATCGATGGGGTAATTTTGGGCACAACATCAGTAAGGTTAACTGCACCAACTTCACCAAAGTTAGTCACAACCAAGGTTTCTAAAGCTTGTAAAGCAGCGTCCGCTTCCATTCCCTGAGCTGTCACCAGGATTTCATCTCCCGACATCACCCCTAGGGTGACAACTTGGTTAATACTGTCAGCACGGACAAAATCTGTATTTTTAGTACTATTTTTAACTTTAATTTGAGCTTGGAATTTTGCCGCAGTTGTAACAAATTTCGAGGCTGGGCGAGCGTGTAAGCCTAGTTGATTGGTGACTAAGAGGCGAATTTCCTTGAGATTTTGACTACCAGTAGTTAATCCTAATCTAGTTATTTTCGCAGCTAAAGCTCCTTGGGCAGCAGCAATCACCTCCATGACATTTTTTCTAGCAGCTGCGGCAATTACCGCCGCGATCGCCCCTTCAACTAAGGGAGCAGCACAGAGGTGTACTTTCTGCTGATGTTCCGGACTGAGATACTCTAGTGCCATTTCTGCACTGGTGATAGCACTACCTAAGTCCATCAAAATTACTACACCATCATCATGAAATACGGAGGCGATCGCCTCATACACCTGAATCGCATCCGTACCCAAAGTATTTTGGAGATTCTCACTACCTGCTGCCACTGCGAGAGAAACTCTACCCTGCACCATCTGTGCTGCCATTTCCCTAATGCCTGCGGCTAACTGTTGACTGTGAGCAATAATCACAATTCCAACCATAGCCCAATCCTCAATCCAGCTTGAACTATCTCACTGTCTCCAGTAAATAACATAAGCTGTGGGAATTGCAGCAGGAATGCAACAAAGATAAATGATATGAAGTTGATTTACAATTTTGCCTTTAATTCTGAGCAAAAACTGAATATTTTTTAGCCTGGAAGGTGAGCAGGAAATTAAGACATATTTATAGAAGAAAGGAAGCCACAATAAGTAAATATCTATAAGTTATCAAGATAAATTTCTATCGATTTCATCACAAAGAAGGTTAAACCCAAAAATTATTTTCTAATTATAATCGTGTCATAGTGTAGACGATTATACGGCTTCTACATATGGTATTAACCTCACAATCAGCAAATTATGGTAACAACAATGCACTTCAAGTGTGCTCTATTTCACCTCTGTGCATAAAATTTCCCAAGGAACGTGTTTACATACATATTGATTAACAGGAGTCAAACCATGGAAAAATTAGGTCAACAAGCAATTGTCATTGGTTCTAGTATCGGTGGCATATTAGCAGCCAGAGTATTAACAGATTATTATTCACGAGTAATTATTCTGGAACGTGATGTTTTTCCTAGTACAGCTACCCATCGTCCAGGAGTTATTCAAGGTCGTCATGCCCATGGTTTACTCTCTAAAGGTAGAGATATTATCGAAAATTTGTTTCCCGGAATCATTCAGGAATTAACAGCCATGGGAGGAATACCAGGGGATGTTGTTGATAGTAATCTTTGGTTTCTGAATGGCGGTTATTTGAAAAATCATCCAAGTCAAATGATAGGAATTTTAGTCAGTCGTCTATTACTTGAGTTCCAATTGCGTCAACGGTTATTCGCTTTACCAAATATTCAGACTATAGAAAACTGTGAAGTTCTAGGATTAATTACAAATAGCAATAAATCTCGCATTACTGGTATACGTTATATCAATCGCAGTGATGATAATTCAGAAATAATTCTCAATGGAGATTTAATCATAGATGCTAGCGGACGTAGGTCTCAAACTCCTCTATGGTTGGAGGAAATTGGTTATTCTAAAGCACCAGAAGAAAGAGTCAATATAGGTGTTAGTTATACTACCCGTATCTATGAAAGAAAACCAGAAGATTTACAAGGAAAGCTAATGATTGCCATTACTTCATGCCCACCACTATGGCGCGGTGGAGTTATGATAGCTCAAGAAAATGACCGATGGATAGTCAGTATTGGTGGTTACTTAGAAGACTATGCACCCACTGAGGAGGAAAAATTTCTCCAGTTTGCCAAATCTCTACCTAGCTCAGACATCTACGAAGTTATTAAAAATGCTCGACCCCTAAGTGAATTCCTTCGCTATAAATATCCCTACAGTCAACGTCATTACTACGAGAAACTCGAACGTTTCCCTCAAGGTTATCTCGTATTTGCGGATGCTATTTGCAGCTTTAACCCCATATATGGTCAAGGAATGACTGTAGCTGCACTAGAAGCTATTACACTCCAAAAATGTTTAGAAAATGGAACAGAAAATTTGTACCATCGTTTCTTTAAAGATACTAGTAAAATTGTAGATTGTGCTTGGAATATAGTCATGAGTAATGATATGCGTATTCCCCAAGTCGAAGGAAAAAGAAGTCTAGCTATAAGATTTATCAATTGGTATATCGCAAAATTACATATTGCTGCTCAAGAAGATTCAGAGTTAGCTTTAGCTTTTATGAAAGTAGTAAATATGGTAAATTCACCAGCAAGTATCATGCATCCCAGAATATTTTTGAAGATAATATGGGGATATATTAAATCTCGCAAAATTGCAAATTTACAACAAGATATGAGGATTATAGATTCTGAAACTTGAGATTTACAGAATTAAACTCTCAATACACAAGGTTGGATTTATTTTCTGAAACCAACCTACATGATTTTTTCTAAAAAGCTATCAATCGTAAATATTTAATTATTGAGAAATATAAATTTTCACAGACAAAATAACGTCTATAAGGGGTAAAGACAAGATACGCGCAAAATTTATCACGACGTAAAGTTTTGCAACAAATTTACTCAAAAGCCTAAATTTAACTTTTCCTCTAGTGCTGTTTGCGCGTATCTTGTCTTTACCCCTATAAATGAAATACGAAGTTTTAAACAATTTCAATGTATTATTACGACGTAATTTAGACACATCTTGACTTATCTAATAGAAAAAATCTCAAAATAGTAACGAAAATTTCTCAAAATAGATGAAGGTTAATATTATTTATGTACTATAAATCTATTACTAAATTTATCATTACAGGTTTAATATTAACAAGCTCCACCTATATTCATCCCCAGGTTTCTGCCCAAAACCCTACCAGGATTTCACAAAGCTTAAATGCAAAAACATTAATTAAAGAAGAATTATATTTTGGTTTAGCTAAACCTACAGGCAAAATGGTTTCGGAATTAGAGTGGCAATTATTTTTAGGAACTATAATTACACCTCGTTTTCCCGAAGGATTGACTGTAATTGATGCCTACGGGCATTATTTTACGAATTCTGATAACCTAGTTCGGGAAAAAACTAAAATAGTAGTTTTGATTTATAGAAACAGTAATCAACGTCAAAAAATGGTGTCAGAAATTATAACTAATTATAAACGAATATTTCATCAAGAATCTGTTTTACGAGTTACTTCTACCGTCAAAGCAGAATTTTAAAAAGTTGATTTTCTATAGCAAAGTTATCAAAATCATCAAAAATTAAAAATATTTTTTATATAAAAACTATGATTCAGACACATTCGTTATCATTTTCTGATATTCTTGCTCACTAATAATATCCAGATTACTTTCTAGACGGTCTAAAAAAACTAGTCCTTCAAAGTGGTCATATTCATGCTGAAATATTCGTGCCACAAAATCTGTGAATATTTGTTTTTGTAACTGCCCCATAGGATTAAAATATTCTACTTCTATCCATTGATAACGAGGCACAAAACCTCTCACTCCTGGGACACTTAAACAACCTTCCCATCCCTTAATTATTTCCTGGGAATGATTAACAATTCTGGGGTTAACCATTGGAGTTGGGGACATTTCCGGTGCATGAGGATAGCGGAAATTAGGACGGGAAGCAACAATTAATAAACGATAGGGTTGACCAATTTGAGGAGCAGCAATTCCGACCCCGTTAGACTCCAACATTATAGTCATTAAGTCACTAATTAACTTTTGAACAGTAGGACTAGAAATATTTTCTATAGTCTGTGCTTGCTGTCGTAAAATCGGATTACCTATCTGAATAATTGCAATTTCTTCTGTCATTTTTTTTTACAAAATACTAATTAGACTACTATTTATCTTGATTGATGACAGCAATTTTGATTTATTGAGATACAGTGTCTAATTCAAATTCCGAGGTTGAGCAATTTGTCTAAAATTGTGTCATTCACAGACCTTAAACTCGCTGTATCTCTTATCAATATAGTCAATTTTAGAATTAGTTACGTCTGGTTACAGGTAAAGCAGCAGGAGTAACAGAGATTTCTGAATTTTGTCCATTGCGTTGAATTTGAATTTTGAGGGGGACTCCAATTTTACTTTTCTCAACCAATCTCTGTACATCCTCCTTTTGGACAACCGGTTGATTATTAATTCCCTGAATCACATCACCAGCTTTCAATCCGGCAATTGCTGCTGGCGATCGCCCAATAATTTCAATCAACAAAACTCCCTTTTCTGTAGGAATATCAATCCCAATCTGATTTTTCAACTTCTCCTTAATATCTGGAGTCAGAGTCACCATTTTGACTCCCAAATAGGGATGATCCACTTTACCCTTACTAATTAATTCCTGGGCAATCCGTTGAGCAGTATTGATGGGAATCGCAAACCCCAAACCCTGCGCTCCTCGAATAATAGCTGTATTCATCCCAATCACCTCACCCCTGGTATTCAACAACGGACCCCCAGAATTCCCAGGATTGATCGCAGCATCGGTTTGAATATAATCTACTCGCTTATCAGTTGCCCCAATATCACTACTAGAACGACCTGTAGCACTCAAAATTCCAGAAGTAACAGTATTATTTAACCCTAGGGGATTACCAATCGCAATTACAGCTTCTCCCGGTTGTAGACTATCAGAATTCGCCAAACCGACTACTGGTAAATTGGTCGCATCAATTTTAATGACCGCAACATCTGTCACCTGGTCTTCACCCAAAACTCTACCCTTGAAGTTTCGCCCATCTTTGAGGGTAACAGTCACTTCATCTGCTCCATCAACTACATGGGAGTTTGTGAGAATTTGACCATTAGCATTAATGATAAACCCAGAGCCACTACCCCGTTCCTCCCGTTGTTGTGGTTGAGATTCCCCAAAAAAGCGGCGTAATAAGGGGTCAGTATCATCAGACTGTGTTACAGTCCTCTTTGAATCTATCCGTACTACCGCAGGTCCAACCTTTTGTACTACTTTAACCACGAAGTTGGGATCGCCAGATGTCGCAATAATTGGTGGAGATGTATTGACTACACTATTTGCTGGAGAGGTTTGTGCTTCCGCTTGTAGATTCGTATCTTTGCCACTGGATAAAGTATTACCAATACTAGAACAACTACTGAGGGAGGCGATCGCCACAGTACCAAAAAACATCAATACCAACTGGCTAGATAATTTAATTGGGCTAATTTTCCAACTATCAATATTTTTTACCTTATGATTATGCTTTACTACCTTCATGTGTATTTACTTCTCCGTATGAAACAGTAATGGTAGGATACTGCCTACCGAAACAGCCCAAAAAATTACAATTGTAAATCTAGAGCCTAGTCTAGAGAGTATTGGCAAAATTGGTACTTACTTATATTTTCTATTGTGACGATTAAAAGCATTGGTGGTAGATGATGGAAATTCCTATAGACAATCTCTGGAGTCAGGTACTTGAGCGTTTACAACTGGAGTTATCCCGTCCCACCTTTGAAACTTGGATCAAAACTGCCAGCGCTGAACGTTTGGAAAACAATTGTTTAATCATTCGCACACCCAACCCCTTTGCCCGTAATTGGCTACAAAAGTATTACATCAAGACTATCGCTAACGTTGTTCAAGATATCCTGGGACACCCAGTAGAAATTTATATCACAGTCAACAAAGGAGAAGAAGTTTCTCCCATCCATGAACCGGAAACATCCTGGGCATTACCAGTACAAAATAATACAGACAGCAATACGAAAAATCGGGTCAAAACAACAGACCTCAATCATAAATACGTATTTTCACGCTTTGTCGTTGGTGCTAATAATCGTATGGCACACGCAGCTGCTTTGGCAGTGGCGGAATCTCCTGGCAGAGAGTTTAACCCCCTATTTTTATGCGGTGGTGTGGGTTTAGGTAAAACCCATTTAATGCAAGCCATTGGGCATTATCGTCTAGAAATTCATGCCGATGCCAAGATATTCTACGTCTCTACAGAACAATTTACCAATGATTTAATTACGGCTATCCGTAAAGATAGTATGCAAAGCTTTCGGGAACATTACCGAGCTGCGGATGTATTACTTGTAGATGATATTCAATTTATTGAAGGCAAGGAATATACCCAAGAAGAATTTTTCCACACTTTCAATACCTTACATGAAGCTGGAAAACAAGTTGTTCTAGCTTCGGATCGTCCACCTAACCAAATACCTCGACTACAGGAAAGACTTTGCTCTCGGTTTTCCATGGGTTTAATTGCCGATATCCAAGCACCAGATTTAGAAACACGGATGGCAATTTTACAAAAAAAGGCAGAATATGAAAATATCCGTCTATCTAGAGATGTCATCGAGTATATCGCTGCGAATTATACCTCTAATATTAGGGAACTAGAAGGAGCCTTAATTCGCGCCCTAGCTTATATTTCTATCTGGGGTTTACCTATGACTGTAGAAAATATTTCTCCAGTTTTAGAGCAACCAATGGAAAAAATTGCCGCTACTCCAGAAGCAATATTATCCGTAGTTGCCGATGCTTTTGATATTTCTATTGAAGATATTAAGAGCAATTCCCGTCGTCGTGAGATTAGTTGGGCAAGACAAATCGGAATGTATTTAATGCGTCAGCACACTGATTTAAGTTTACCAAGAATTGGGGAAGAGTTCGGTGGTAAAGACCATACAACTGTAATTTACAGCTGTGAAAAAATCGCTCAACTGCGAGAAAGTGATAATAACCTAACTCAAACTCTACGTCAGTTAAGCGATCGCATTAATATGACAAGTCGCCCTCACAAGTAATCTATCCCTAAAGAATAATGCGAAATTGGGTATAAACACTTGAACATGCATAACTACAGGATAAATTAACGACTAAAAAATCAAAACACCATTCAAAATATGGTGTAGTCATGTCATGATTCGGCAACACTAAAAATTGAATTCCAGTAGTGAATTAAACTTAAAACCCAAGTTAAATTTATACCAATTTAGCAATTCAGATGAAAACAGAGGTTGAAATAATCTATACCTTGGGAAATATTCATAATCTCAAATTCCCTGCCTAAAATCATATTGCTGATATTTAAGTCTGAAATTTCAGAAAAACTGCTGATTTCCAAAAATAACCACATATTAACTTGAGTATAAAAAAACCTTAATAATATTTTTACCTGTGGAAAATCTGTGGAAAATCTGTGGAAAACTGAGCAAATCTCTGTGGAAAACTTCCCCTGGATAGTGGAAAACTTCTTTGAGTCTTAACACCCTGTGGAAAAACCCCCTTGCTTTTCCACAAGTTTTCCACAGGCGAAAACCTTTGAAAGCTTTATTCAGGAACAATTCACAGAAGTTTTCCACAGTTTCCACAACTACTACTACTACTAAATAAATAATTATTCTTTTATTAGTAGTAGTTAAGCTGTGAATTGATTACGGAACAGCTTGTGATACTCAGAAGGAATATCCCTCAGTACTTAACTGCCAATTTTCTCAAATAAAAATTCCTGTCATCGACTTTTGAGAGTATGTGGGAATTGCCAAAGTGGAGAGGACATGAAATAATCATCAAGCACTGAATACTGAGATAGTTCTGCCCTCTATTTTCTACAACCATCCCGTAACTGCAATTACTTTGGCAGTGATTTTATCGGCATGACTATTTTCACCGGACAGGTGATAATATATCCAACACACAGGCTCAACCTGACCATGAAGCTAGTTTGCACTCAAAGTGACCTTAGTACGAATCTTTCCTTAACTAATCGAGCTGTCCCTTCGCGCCCGACTCATCCTGTACTAGCTAATGTTTTACTACAAGCAGATGCTGAAACCAATCAGGTAAGTCTCACGGCTTTTGATTTAAGTTTAGGTATTCGTACCAGCTTTACTGCGGAGGTTTGGCAAAGTGGGGCGATCGCCATGCCTGCCAAGCTCCTCAATGACATAGTTTCCCGTCTGCCAGAAGGGGAAATAACCCTTGATGACGAGGCTTCCACAGCATCGGATAACCTATCCGCAACAGAGGGAATTCTTGTGACTCTCACCCCAGTCAGTGGATGCTACCAAGTGCGTGCTATGGGTGCAGAAGAATTTCCTGAGCTACCAACCATCGATAGCTCCCAAGCAATTCAACTCAGTGCCATGGCGATAATTGAGGGATTACGTGGTACATTACTGGCAACTAGCGCTGATGAAACAAAGCAAGTTCTGACAGGAGTTCATTTGACTGTCAAACCAGATGTCTTAGAATTTGCTGCCACCGATGGACATCGTTTAGCGGTGGTAGAAACAACCAATGAAACCCCAGATGTGATTGACAATCAGATAGAAGTTACAATTCCTGCTAGAGCGCTTAGGGAACTAGAAAAAATGCTGACAACTAGTTCTGCCTCCGCAGAAATTGTGACTGTAGCCCTAGAACAGGGGCAAATAGTCTTTTCCTGGCAGCATCAACGTCTTACCAGTCGTACCCTAGAAGGGCAGTACCCTAACTATAGGCAACTCATACCCCACCAGTTCCAACGAGAATTGACCCTGGATAGAAGGCAATTTGTCAGTGCATTGGAGCGTATAGCTGTTTTGGCTGACCAGAAAAATAACATCGTCAAAGTCAGTATTGATGCAGCTAGCCAGGAAATTACCTTGTCTGTTGAATCTCAAGATATTGGTAGTGGTAGGGAATCAATACCTGCACAAATTTCTGGTGAGAATATTGACATTGCCTTTAACATCAAATACCTCATGGAAGGCTTAAAAGCCCTTCCAGCTACAGAAATCCTCATGCAATTGAATCAAGCCTTAACCCCAGTCATTTTTACCCCCCTAGGAGAAACAAAAATGACATACTTGGCAATGCCTGTCCAACTGCGAAATTAATCATTACTCCCAGCAGCTGTTACTCCTCAACTACTACAACTAAATCTTCAATCATGACATCTAAGGCACGCGCCATTTTCCGAATTGAAGTGTAATCAACCATTGCTAAACCAGGAGCTCTAGCATAGGCTCTCACAGAACTGTAAGCCACTCCAGAATGGTCTGCTACATCCTTGAGTGTCCAGCCTTTCTCGTCCGCAAACTCTCGAATTCTTAACTTAATCAGTCCCATCTTTAAGATTTATTGACGATTGATGAGAATCTATCGTTTAAATGCTGTATTATATATAATACTCTAAAAAACGATCGCCCCCCGGACTGGAAAACTGAAGGGCAATCGCATCCGTATTCAACCAATCCCTGAATCTGGACTTATTTCATCTACAAATCCAAGGATTTGTCTACTATGTTATCATTACCCAAGCCAAAAGCATTTGTCATCCGTGAATCAAAAATTGTTCATCGGTCGCCTCGGATTCATCCCATGGCAAGATTCGTAACAGAAGATGCTGTTTGCTTGATGTTTGATATCAAGTATGAGGATATTTATGTAGTAGAGTGTTGGCGATATGTGGTTTATGTTCACGCTAAAGGTGTGAGTAAATTTGTCAGTTATGCTGACTTTCCTCCTATCCTGGGTGTGCAACTACCGACTAGAGCAGAGATGGTCAAATGGCGGCGACGGTGGCGCAAACAACACCACAGTTTTTATCGGAATTTAGCGCCCAAGTGGTGGGTAGATTTCTTAATTAAAGAAATGCATCAAGCCAATTCTCGATTTGAATTGCACCATTGGCAAAGTTTATTAGGTGCAATTCAGTTTGCCTTCGCTGAGGATAGCTTGAGAGAATTACAACAGGTATTAGTTTGTGGGTAAGAATCAATTAGCTATTCCACTTGTTTCCTGGCTCTCTCTGCTCTTGCTTCCGCAGAATTCATGACTTCCTCAAAATTCTCCAGGAATTCTCCAGGGAAATTTTCTAGCAGTCTAGTAGATAGGGCGACACGATTTTTGCCCTCATCCAAGTCAAGGATGATAGCTTTAATAACTTGATTAGGTTGAAAGACTTTTTCTAGATTCTCGATGAATTTCTGGCTAATTTGTTTGATGTGTAATAAAGCGCTAATACCTTCAACATCAACAAATACACCAAAAGGTCGAATACCTGTAATTTTACCCTCTACCAACTGACCGACTTCAAGGGTGTTAAAGTTAGCAGAACGGCTAGCTAGACGTTGGGAGAGGATAAGTTTGTTATTGCTGCGATCTATCTCTAGAAAACCAGCAGTGAGAGTTTGACCTTTGAGTGATTCGAGGTTATCGCGTTCTGTGAGGTGCGATCGCGGGATAAAACCCCGTAAACCCTGAACATTAACGGTAATACCGCCCTTGTTGACGCCCATGACACGGACATCGATTGCTTGGGATTTTTCCTGCAACTGTGTCAGTTTTGTCCAAATATGGTTAATTTCTAATTGTCGTCTAGAGACTGTAACTTGACCATCCGCATCCTGTTCACGGATAATTACAAACTCTAACTCTTCGTTTAGGGGTAATACCTCTGCCAAATTAGTAAAACTTCTCAAAGTCGCTTCATCGCGGGGGATAAAAGCAGATGATTTACCACCGATGTCAACATAAGCACCATCTGGCTCTAGTTGAAAAATCTTCCCGTGAACAATTTGTCCTTTCTGGAATTGGTAATCATGGGTTTCCAGAGCTTTGGCAAAATCGTCCATGGTGAACGCTGAATTAGCTGTTTGAGAAATTTTGGCTTCTGAATTCATGACTTTTGCAAATAAATTGTAATATTGCCAATGCCTAATCAAGATTCTGTATGAGCAGAAATTAAGTCATTGGCTACTAGGGGATAAAGTCGCAAACAATTGCTTAACTTGCTCCCAGGCATCCATCGCGGCATTAGGATTATAGCTAGAGCGATGGTCACAGAAAAATCCATGGTCAGCTCCATCGTAGCGGAATACGCGATGGGGAATGTTGTATTTTTCTAACTCTGCTTGCATTTTTTCGATTTCTGCTAAGGAAATACTCGTATCATTATTTCCAAAAAAAGTATAAATTGTTCCAGATATGTTTGATGTTAAAGTGATGCTGGCAGCACCGCCTCCAGGGGTACTAGTAGTAATTCTTGCACCGTAAAAGGAAGCTGTTGCTTGAATGTCAGTCAGGGTAGCGGCTAAGTAAGCAACGTGACCACCAAAGCAAAAACCGATACAACCGAAAGGAGATTTTTTCACCTCTGGTAAGGTCTTCAAGTAGTTAATTGCAGCTTGAATATCGCCCAGTAGCTGAGGTGCTGTAGTTTGCTCCCAAGCATATTGTCTACCAATAGTCACATCTGCTGGGGTATAACCCGTTGCAAAACCAGGCGCTTGGCGCTGAAATAGAGCAGGGGCGATCGCCACATAGCCTTCACGGGCAATTTTATTAGTGACTTCTTGAATGTGAGCATTCACACCGAAAATTTCCTGTAATACCACTACACCTGGATAAATCCCAGGTGCTTGAGGTTTTGCTAAATAGGCATCAATTACCACATCTGTCTGGGAAATTTTAACTATTGCTGTATCGATTGCTTGCTCTGCCATAATAGTTTTTACCAGTATTATGTGACAATTCTATATACCCATGTCAATGGCTCAAAACTATTTACTATCCAACTATCAATTATTTCCACTTCCCCTATGGCAAAGCCCTACAACACAAATCCTATGTATAAATAAAATATTCTACAAGTAGCAATCACAGCTGGTTATAAATATCTGCACCTAGGAGATTTGGTGATGATTCAGTTCCGTATTCAGCCAGACAGTGAAATACCCGCATCTACCCAGCTGTTTAATCAGATTCGGTTTGCGATCGCTTCTCGGCAATATCCACCCGGTTACAAATTACCGAGTACCAGAGCATTAGCTATGCAAACTGGATTACATCGGAATACTATTAGCAAGGTTTACCGCCAACTAGAAGATGATGGCTTGGTAGAAAGTTTGGCTGGTTCTGGCATTTATGTTCGCGCCCAGGGACATGAAGGGGGTAGTAGATTACAATCTCCAATTCTCAAAGAACATCCCGATGCGTATAAAATAGTACAACAGGCTTTAGACGAACTGCTTTCTCAAGGTTGCTCCTTAAGTGAAGCCAGGGAATTATTTTTAGCAGAGATAGACTGGCGACTACGTTGTAGTGCGAGGGTATTGGTGGCTGTTCCCGCAACGGATATTGGTGCTGGGGAATTAATGGTTTATGAATTGGAAGAATCCTTGAAAATTCCCATCCAGCTTGTAGCGATGGAGGAACTGACTAGTATTTTGGATAAAACCACCTCTGCCACGGTTGTTACAAGTCGTTACTTTATTGGTGATGTGGAGGCGATCGCCGCACCAAAAGCAGTACGAGTTATTCCCTTGGATATCTACGACTATGCTAAGGAGTTTAATCAAGTTAAGAATCTCGTCAAAGAAAGTTGTATTGGGATAGTGAGTTTGAGTTCAGGGATTTTACGTGCTGCGGAAGTGATTCTCCACGGCTTGCGAGGAGATGAATTGCTTGTCATGACATCTCAACCCAAGGACTCCTATAAGCTGCAAGCCATGATAAAAAGGGCGCAGGTTATCTTTGCCGATCAGGCAAGTCACCCCCATGTTCATGCCGCAGTACAAGCTGCTCAGGAGGATTTAATTCGTCCACCTAAGCTGATTCGTTGCGATAATTATATTGGCACTAAGTCGATAAATTTACTCAAACGAGAACTTGGCTTGGGATAAAAGTTAGGGGTGTGGGATTTTCATTATTGAAAAATTCTCCCATCTCCTATTTCTGTCAATCCTGTAAATTTTTCAAAGAGTTGATTGGCAGTAAATTTCAGTCTTTTCTGAATTACAAAAATTTTCCTAACGTCTGTAAATACGTTGCTTCATCTTCTAACATAGGAAAATGACCTGTTTGAGGAATAACTTGGAACTCAATCATCTGATTTAAAGCTGCTGCTTCCTTACCCAAACTGACAGGAATTATTTTGTCAAATTCCCCAGAAATCATCAAAGTGGGTAGAGCTAATTGAGCAAACTTTTGAGGTAATAATTCTGCTTGTTCTTGACTTACACAAGCAAACATTGTCCCTAAAGCAGCATGATAATCTGCTAATAAAAAATCTTCTAAAAAAGCACGCCTTTCTTCGGGAATAATGGCACGATGTAGAAATCTTGCCATAAAAATCCTATCCAAAAATGGTAGTTTTAGCAGCCATGGAGGGCGAAATTTCACAACATAGCCACCGAACCTGTAGAAAGCAGCAAAAGCTTTTTCATCATAGGTAAAAATGCCTCCACAGGTGAGAATTAATTTCTCTACTCTCTGTTGATGCTGACTCACAAACAGAGTAGCAATGGAAGTACCCATGGAATGGGCATGAATATAAACACGCTCCAGCCTTAGCATATCTAATAATATGGCTAAATCTTGGACGTAGCTTGTTAATTCATAACCTAAATTAGCCGTGGGATGCACCCCAGAACGTCCAAAACCCCGTAAATCGTAAAGCAAACAGTCAAATTTATCTACTAAAGCTGTTGCTGTGCTTTGCCAATAACGACTTGAACCACCCCAACCATGAATAAACACCATTATCGGTTTATTTCCCGAAAGTGATTCTCCCAACCATTCATAATAATGTTCAACGCCACGTATAGAAATGTATGGCATTTTTTAGAGTTTATGATGCCTGATGGGGAGATACTATCATACCCAGACTAACAAACAAAACCCAATAAATAACTAATGACTGTTTAAGCGGATTCCGGTTTGGGTAAAGAGGAAGGATGCATAATTAGTTCCGCAGTAGAACGCTTCTCTACCATTTCCCTTGTCACCGTACAACGACTTACGTCTTTGCGAGATGGTAATTCATACATCACATCTAGCATTAACTCTTCAACAATACCACGTAACGCTCTAGCTCCTGTTTTACGTCGGTATGCCTCTTGGGCGATCGCCCTCAGAGCATCTCCTTTAAAATCTAATTGGACATTGTCCATGGTCAAGAGTTTTTGATATTGTTTCACTAAGGCACTACGAGGTTGGGTAAGAATTGCCATCAGTGCTTCTTCATCTAACGGATCTAAAACTGCTACCATCGGCACCCGTCCAATAAACTCAGGAATCATTCCAAATTTTACCAAATCCCCTGGTTCCAAATAGCGAATTGCATCTGCAGCTCGTTTTTCCTTAGTGTGTCCTTCACCTGGCTGTACAAAACCTATTGACTTTTTGCCAATTCTCTGGTCTACAACCTTTTCCAAACCAACAAAAGCACCACCACAAATAAACAGAATGTTACTCGTATCTATTTGGATGCAATCTTGATAGGGATGTTTTCGTCCACCTTGGGGAGGAACGTTTGCCACTGTTCCTTCAAGCATCTTCAATAATGCTTGCTGCACACCTTCCCCAGAGACATCACGGGTGATTGAGGGATTTTCACTCTTGCGAGCAATTTTATCAATTTCGTCAATATAAATAATACCCCGTTGAGCTTCTTCTACATCCAAATCGGCTACTTGTAATAACCGTAGGAGGATATTTTCCACATCCTCTCCCACATAACCAGCTTCGGTGAGAGTTGTGGCATCAGCAACAGCAAAGGGAACATCCAATATTTTCGCTAGAGTTTGGGCTAGAAGTGTCTTACCACAACCCGTAGGTCCAATTAAGAGGATATTTGATTTCTGGAGTTCTACAGCGTCATCTCCACCATTTTTACTACCCTTAGATTGGATAAGGGAGAGACGTTTATAGTGGTTATAAACTGCCACGGAAAGGACTTTTTTCGCCTCGTCCTGACCAATTACGTGTTCATCTAAATACTTCTTAATCTCCCTTGGCTTGGGGATTTGACTAAAGGAAAGTTCACTAGAACGAACACGACGTTTCTGAGGAGGTTCTGCTTTAGGTGTTGGTTGGGTAACACCGGCGGTACTGTTACTGTCCAGAAGTTCCTCATCCAGAATTTCATTGCACAAGTCAACGCATTCATCGCAGATGTAGACTCCCGGTCCAGCGATTAGCTTACGCACCTGCTCTTGAGACTTGCCACAAAACGAACATTTCAAATGGGAGTCATACTTAGACATAGCAGCCTCTTATTTCAGAATGGTGACGTTTTCCCCTGCTGTGGGAAGGTTTTGCCTGGTGATGACCTGATCGATCAATCCATAGTTTTTTGCTTCTTCAGCCGACATAAAAAAGTCACGATCAGTGTCGGTTTCGATTTTTTCTAGAGGTTGACCAGTGTGCTGGGAGAGCAACTGATTCAACTGGGCTTTAATATAAAGAATTTCCTTTGCCTGAATTTCTATGTCTATTGCTTGACCTTGGGCACCACCTAGGGGTTGGTGGATCATGATTCGTGAGTCTGGCAGAGACATGCGCTTACCTGCGGTGCCTGCGGCTAACAAAAATGCCCCCATGCTAGCTGCTAATCCGAAACAGATAGTTACAACATCAGGGCGAATTTGCTGTATTGTATCATATATTGCCATACCTGCGTAGACTGAGCCACCAGGGGAGTTGATATAGATTTGAATGTCCTTTTCCGAATCTTCAGCATCGAGGAAAAGTAGTTGGGCAACAATGGTGTTAGCGACTGCATCGTCTATGGGTGTGCCCAAAAAGATAATCCGCTCTCGCAGTAAGCGAGAATAGATATCAAAAGCTCTTTCTCCCATACCTGATTGCTCTACCACCATGGGAACGATGTTGTTGGGGTGGTTTTGGGAATGACTGAGGAAAGGACTCAGACTATTGATGGGGTTAAATCCCGACTGCGATACAAGCATATTTAATGTTGGACTGTCGAAAGAATAAACATGGCACAGCTATTGCTGTTTATGCTAGCGAAGAAAATTGCATCTTGGGTATGTGATAACCATTATGCCCTATCTAGATTCTGATCGTGTAAACGGAGTATGTAGATAACTAGGTGATGACGGGCACATTCTAGCGAAGATTTACAAAAGGAGAGAATCAGTAGCAAACATAAAGATTTGCTCAACTACAACTGCCTGAAGATTATATGGGCTATGTGGGAGAAATTACAGGGCGATCGCCTCTAAAAAAACAAAATAAATAAAATATTTGGGGAGGTGGGGAATGATTGAGTCTTATTACCTCATTCGGTGACATTAATTACCTATCCCCAATTCCCCTAGACTTACTCTTCTGTATTCGCCTCTGGTTCAGACTCTTCTGCTGCTTCTGGTGCGGTTTCCTTGGCTAGACTACCTTCTGGTACTAGTTCCACCGTAGAATTTTCGAGGAGCCAATCAATAATTTTCTCGGTTAATAGCTCGTTTTCTACCACATCCTGGAGTTTTTCGGTATCAATTTCTTCCTCGGAATATTGTTCCATCAACTCTTGAACTCTTTGGGTAGTTTCCTCTGCTGTGACAGCGATAGACTCCCGTGTACCAATTTCCCGCAAAGCTAGCGATCGCTTTAATCTCTCAATTGCTTCATCCCGCGATCGCGCTCTTAATTGAGGAATCACGTCCTGGGTAAACAATTTTCTCACATCTAAACCTTGTTGAGATAGACGAATTGCTGTTTGTGTAAGCATCGCGTCTACTTCTTGCTCAATCATTGTCTCCGGTAAATCTACCTCAACTTTTTGGAGCAAAGCATTTAATAAAGCTTCTTGCTTATTACCCTTAGTTTTATCTGCTGCTTCTTTCTGGAAACGCTCCTCTAAGGAACTGCGTAATTCTGCTAATGTCTCGTACTCACTCACTTCTTGAGCAAAATCATCATTCAACTCAGGTAATTCTTTTTCTTTTAATTCCTTGAGAGTAATTGTGAAAACTGCTGGTTTTCCTGCTAACTCTTCACTGGGATAGGGATCGGGAAACTGTGCTGTCACTTCCTTCGTTTCCCCAGAATTCATCCCAACTATCCCAGAGACAAACCCAGGAATAAATTTATCTTCCTGTAACTCAACCTGAAAATCTGTACCCTCTCCCCCTGGAATTGGTTCAGCTTCTCCCTCTTCCCCTTCACCTGGCGGAATCACACCCTTAAAATCGACTACAGCAACATCTCCCAATTGTGCTGCACGTCCTTCCACAGGAATCAATGTTCCCATCTGTTGACGCTCTTGATCTAATACCTCATCTACCTTTGCTGCGTCGTAGGGGACTTCCTCAGCTTGGACTTGTAAGCCAGTGTACTCAACGACCTTCACCTCTGGAGGAATATCTACCGCAGCAGAAATTACTAGGGGTTTTCCAGGCTCATAATTACTGATTAAATCCTCAAAAGAAGAGCGTAATCTGGGTTGACCGATCGCCGGAATATCTTCTTGCTTTACTGCATTTTCAATCCCATTTTGGATTAATTCTTCCAATGCCGCAGCTTTGATGCGTGTCATTCCCATATGCTGCAAAAGAATTTGTCTAGGTACCTTCCCTTTACGAAACCCAGGAATGTTAGCAGAGCGAGATAAATTCTGAATTACCTGCTCATAGGTTTGCTTGGTCATTTCCGGTGTAATCTCTATTTCCAGACCAATTTGACTGGCGGGAAGTTTTTCCTGGGTAACTTTCATGCTACGTCTCGATGAATTTTGCTATTTTGCCTACAAGTACACAAGATGCCGTAGTTCCACTTCTGGACAGAAGCCAAGCTGGCATCTAGCTAAATTGATGTTTAGTAGTTCACTCGGGAAGAAATCCCTGAGGTTTTCACTACCCTCTGGATGGGTGCTGGTGAACAGGTATCCAGTTTACTGCCTAGGGTCAAGCTCTGGACACCTAGAATATAAAGTTAGTTTGAGCTATTGGACTTCTCAAACTGATATTTCACACAGAAATAACTAGCTGCGTGATATCCTGGTTCTCAAGCAGTAAAGCAGTATGATATTGGTTAATTGAATCCGAAGTACCAAACTGCTCCCATAATCCAGCAGCTTTGACCTACTGCTCCTACTTGTAGAGGTTTTCTCTAACTTTTGAGCTAAACCAGCTCGAATCCTTTTGAATCATAGTACATCCCTTGTCTATATCAACCTAATTCTGTTAAACTCTCCTGCCATCTCCTAGTAAATCAGGAGTATTATGTAGTTATAGTAGTGAAAGGAGAAAAATATACCCTAGAATTTATGACAGAAGGAAGCCTAAGAGTTAACAGAAGCAGTTCTCATTACCTCAACTAGTCAAACTCAAATCACCAAAACTTTTTCCATTACTCTGACGTAAATTAGCAAAAAATCAGAGGAATAGAATTATCTGAATGTTGATAAATTAAAACAACTCTGAAAATTTTTCCCTGAATATTGTTTCAATTGCAGATAATTGTTGTATTATAATGTTTGTGTATATATATTTTATTTCTTAAACTTAACTAAACAAAAATTTGGCTCAAATTAAGGAGAGGGAGCTTCAAGCCACGAAAACATTGAGAAAAAATTATTATTATCAATAATACTTTCAATAAATTTAAAAATATTGATTATTTATCATATTAAGAATTCTTGGTTTATGGGTAAGTGAGCTATTTTTCTCAACATTGACAATTAGGGATAAAAACTTAATTCACTTGTAGTTTATTTAAGGAGGAAGTCAATTTGTCTAAATCCTATAGAGTCGCCGTTTTAGGAGCAACTGGTGCTGTCGGTTACGAACTTCTAGAGTTATTAGCCAGCCGCAATTTCCCCATAGCGGATTTAAAATTGCTAGCATCGGAACGGAGTGCAGGGCAGAAAATCTCTTTTCGAGGAGAGAACTTACTGGTAGAAGCTGTTAGCGAGCAATCTCTAGAAAACATAGATATCGTCCTTGCTAGTGCTGGTGGTTCAACTTCTAAGAGATGGGCACCAAAGGCAGTCGAAAAAGGTGCAGTAGTCATCGATAACTCTAGTGCCTTCCGAATGTATCCTGATGTACCTTTAGTTGTCCCAGAGGTAAATCCGGAAGCAGCAGCTAGCCATAGGGGAATTATTGCCAATCCCAACTGTACAACAATTTTGATGGCTGTTGCGATTTACCCTCTCCATCGAGTTCAACCCATCCAAAGAATTGTTGCTGCTACCTATCAATCTGCTAGTGGTGCAGGCGCTAAAGCCATGGCAGAAGTACAAAATCAAGCAGCAGAAATTCTTGCCGGAAAAGAACCAACATCAGAAATATTTCCCTATCCCTTAGCCTTTAACCTATTCCCTCACAATACACCGATTAACGATCAAGGGTACTGTGAAGAAGAAATGAAAATGGTGAATGAGACAAGGAAAATTTTTGCCGATCAGAATATCAGAATTACTGCCACCTGCGTACGGGTTCCAGTTTTGCGCGCCCATTCTGAAGCTATTAATTTGGAATTTTCTACTCCATTTAGCCCCGATAAAGCTAGAGAAATTATTAGTCAAGCTCCAGGAGTTAAGTTAGTGGAAGATTGGCACAATAATTATTTCCCAATGCCGAAAGAAGCAACAGGTAAAGATGAAGTTTTAGTCGGAAGAATTCGCCAAGATATTTCTCATCCTTGTGGCTTAGAATTGTGGTTATGTGGTGACCAAATTCGTAAAGGTGCGGCATTGAATGCTATACAAATTGCAGAATTGTTAGTAGAAAGAAGTTTACTCAATCCCCAGCTAGCATCTCTAGGCAATCTGTAAGTAATTTAGTTATTTGTTTTGGAAAACTAACAATAACTCAGACTCTTGACAAATAGCCAAGGTACGAATGCCCCCTTGAAAGGAATTCGCAAATAGGTTATGACATTATAGAGAGCCACCAAGTAATAAAAAATCAGGATAGATTAATCAGGAGTGAAATAAAGGGTGGTAGATTTTGGTAGAGTTTTAACTGCGATGATTACGCCGTTTCAGGAAGACGGCAGTGTGAATTATGACGTAGCTGCGAAGTTAGCGTTACACTTGGTAGAGAACGGTACAGATACGTTAGTTGTCTGTGGGACAACTGGGGAATCACCAACTCTCAGTTGGGAAGAAGAATACCAATTGTTCTCTACCGTTTTGGAGACAGTAGGTGATAAAGCTTTAGTGATGGCAGGATGTGGCTCCAATTCTACAAAAGAAGCGATCGCTGCCACTCAAAAAGCCGCTAAAATAGGCGTACATGGTGTTTTACAAGTAGTTCCGTATTACAATAAGCCACCTCAAGCTGGATTATTTCAACATTTCCAGGCGATCGCCCAAGCTTCTGATGGTATGCCCTTGCTGCTATACAATATACCAGGTCGAACTGGTCAAAACCTTAGCCCTGAAACAGTTGCTAGGTTAGCGGAGATTCAAAACATCATTGGCATTAAAGAAGCAAGTGGAAATTTGGATCAAGTCAGTGAAATTCGGCGTTTGACACCACAGGAATTTCAAATATATTCTGGCGATGATTCCCTAACTTTACCAATGTTAGCGGTTGGTGCTAAGGGAGTAGTCAGTGTAGCTTCTCATCTAGTGGGTAATCAACTTCAACAGATGATCCAAGCATTTGATTCTGGAAATATTCAATTAGCAAAGGCAATCCACCTGAAATTATTTCCCCTATTCAAAACCTTATTTATCACTACCAATCCGATTCCAGTCAAGGAAGCACTCAAAATTCAAGGGTGGCAAGTAGGTTCTACCCGTCCCCCACTTTGTGATCATGACAGTACCATCAGTCAGAAGTTACAAGTAGTGCTTCAACAAATAGCAGAACCATAGCTACTGTCAAGAGTAAATTTTCATTGGCTGAGTTTCTGGAACACAAAAAGTGTTATGCGTAATTTTTACCAGGTTATTATTGAGACTTTTGTGTTACGACAGAAAAATTGAACAAACAAAAAAACAGACTAAAAACTTTAGTGATTAATTCTGTGTAGACTGTATTTATTGCTCAATTACCAATTAAATTATATTGCTTGTTAACGGACTTAAATAGACAAGTACTATCAGTTGTTTGTTTCAAAAATACCTAAATATTTACTTTATTAAACTACAAAACAAACTCAGGAGAAAATGGCTAAAAACGAAATAGAATCTACCCTAAAAATTATTCCCTTGGGCGGTTTACATGAAATTGGGAAGAATACTTGTGTATTTGAATATGAAGATGAAATCATCCTCTTAGATGCAGGGTTGGCATTTCCTACAGATGGGATGCACGGAGTCAACATTGTTTTACCAGACATGACCTATGTGCGAGAAAATCGCCATAAAATTAAAGGGATGATTGTCACCCACGGTCATGAAGACCACATTGGGGGAATTGCTTTTCACCTCAAACAATTTGAAATTCCTGTAATTTATGGACCACGTCTAGCGATGGCAATGCTAGAAGGAAAATTAGAAGAAGCAGGAGTGCGCGATCGCACAGAACTCAGAACAGTGTCTCCCCGTGATGTCGTTCGTATCGGTCAACATTTCTTTGTCGAGTACATTCGTAATACTCACTCAATCGCTGATAGTTTCACAGTGGCAATTCATACACCCCTGGGTGTGGTGATTCATACAGGAGACTTTAAATTTGACCACACACCAGTAGATGGTGAGAAATTTGATATCCAGCGTTTAGCAGAACATGGAGAAAAAGGAGTCCTGTGTCTTCTCAGTGATTCGACAAATTCTGAAGTACCAGGTTTTACCCCTTCCGAGCGTTCTGTTTACCCCAACCTCGACCGTGTTTTTTCCCAAACAGAGGGTAGACTATTTGTTACGACCTTCGCCTCTAGTGTTCACCGGATTAATATGGTGCTGCAATTGGCAGAAAAACACCATCGCACGGTTTCTGTAGTTGGGCGCTCAATGTTAAATTTAATTGCCCATGCTCGTAATCTTGGTTACATTAAGTGTCGAGATGAGCTACTTCAACCCCTAAATGCCATCCGGAATTTGCCAGACGAAAAGGTCATAATTCTAACTACTGGCTCCCAGGGTGAAACAATGGCAGCGATGACACGTATTGCCAATAAAGAACATCCCCATATTCGGATTCGTCCAGGTGACACTGTTGTCTTTTCCGCTAACCCCATTCCTGGTAACACCATTGCTGTAGTCAATACTATTGATAAGTTGATGATGCAGGGGGCAAATGTAGTATATGGTCGAGATAAGGGAGTTCACGTTTCGGGACATGGTTGTCAAGAAGACCAAAAGTTAATGATTGCCTTGACACGTCCAAAGTTCTTTGTACCAGTTCATGGCGAACATCGGATGTTAGTGAAACACTCCCAGACTGCTCAAAGCATGGGAATTTCACCAGATAATATGGTACTTATCAACAACGGTGACATTGTAGAGTTGACAGAAAATTCCCTGCGCGTGGGTGGAAAAGTCCCATCTGGTTTAGAACTTGTTGATACATCAAGTTCGGGAATGGTAAGCGCTAAGGTCTTACAGGAACGGCAAAAAATGGCATCAGAAGGAATTGTTACCATTGCTGCCGCAATTGATTGGCATGGTAAATTATTAGCCAAACCAGAAATTCACCTACGGGGTGTGGTTACTAGTATTGAGCGGAGTCTGTTACAAAAATGGGTACAGCAAAGAATTGAAGAAATCCTTAGTGTTCGTTGGTCTGATTTTGCACCTCAATCCTTTGAAGGTGGACAACCAGACATTGATTGGGGTGGATTGCAGGTAGTCTTAGAACGGGAACTGATGCGTTCTTTGAAACGAGAGTTACAATGTCAACCAACTGTAACATTACTAATGCAAATTCCCGATCAACCCCCTGTACAAGTTGGTGATGGCAGAAGAAGAAGAACTCGTACAGCTGCTCAAGTGGCATCCTAGAAAATTGTGTAGAAAATAATTTGCACAAACTTTATTGGGCTTGCTAAATTTAGCTTCCAGATAAAATTTTTCAGGTTATTTTCGCACCATCCTTAACTTTTGAAAATCAAATAATAATCATAGGGGTTTGCAATAGTAAGCCCCTATCTTTATGAGCCAATCCACCAGTAAGCTATTAACAAGGTGATGAAAGTTAAGGGAAAGCCGAAACCGAGGTGAGTAGCAAAAGCAAGTTTGTATCCCAAATCATTGGCAGCTTCAGCAACTATTAAATTAGCTACGGAACCGAATATAGTAAGATTGACAGCAAGGGTTGAACTGACTGTTAACAGTAGCCAAGACTGAGTATTCCCATCAGGGATCAATGGTTGCAATCAGAGAATTGCAGGGACATTAGAAATTAGATTGGACAAAATGGCTGTGATCCCCAACAAACTTGCAGGGGTATTGATACTTTGGGTGAATGGTTGCAATCAATGCAATTTTTCAGTCACCCTTGCCAAGATAAATGAACCAAAAAACATTAATCAGAGATTCCAATCAACTTTTTTGAGAATACGTTGGGGTTTGATAGGACGGGTAATAAGTAAGAAACTGGCTACAAATAGTGCAGATTCTGCTAAGGGAAAACCTGTGGTAAAGGTAATTATTAATCCAGTCGTAATCGCCAAACTTTTATATAGTAAGGGTTTGAAGAGATGTTGCTATGGAAAAAAACATGCCTGACAGGGTTGCGTAGAACAGACATCAGGGTATAGAATCCATAGCAGGGTAACCTGAATAATTAAGCCTACTCAGGCTACAAGTGTGAAAGTCCGGGCAAAATCTAGGTAGGAGATACCAGACAAGGAACCAATTAAGATATTTTGCGGATTGGCGCTCAGGGTTGCCACAGAACCAATGTTTGTAGCTGCGGCGATCGCCAGCAAGTAAGGTACGAGATTTAAATTCAAAGTTTGAGTCCAGCTCAGGGTCAGTGGTGTAAAAATCAGCGCTAAGGTATCATTTAGAAAGAAGGCAGAAAGGATGCCACTAGCCCCAGTTAAAGCTATTAGTAAACCGAAAGGACTGCGAGTTACGCTCAATAGTATTGTTAAAGCCTGCGAGAAAAACCCTGCATAGGCTAAGTTGGCATTGATAACCATCATGCTCAGTAGAAACACAATGGTCGTCTGGTCAATTGCTTGCCATGCTGTTTTTAGATTCAACACACCAAAAGCAATTAAACATGCTGACCCCACCAACGCAATAGTGGCACGTTCATCCGTAAATTGGGGAGATAACCTAGTGCTAATCCTAGGTGAGTCAAACCCAACATGCTATACACAGCAATATTGACCACAATCACACCACAATCACAGTTTTTATCACCACTTGTGGGAACGCTAGCTTAAACTCAGCGTCTACTGCAAGGGGAAAAACCACCTATTGAACTGCTAATCTGAAAACTTTCCCCAAATTTTCCTGAAAGTGTTAAAGTATATCTGTCTATAGATGGATGACTTTATTGAAATTTTAAGTATGTCAAGTTATGAACAAAATAGCTTGATTACACTACCAGAGATGGAAAAATTGCGGTTAACTTGACCTATGAGTCAGTAGATTTAGATGCCAGTGGTTCGGTAATCATTAACAAAGCATCTTAGTCAAAGTTAGATTCTTCCGGGAAACGTTGTTATGAGCCTGTAGATTTTCAGCAGGCAGTTCAATACCCTCCAGCAAAAACGAGGAGTGAACCATGAAGGTATTTCACAATACCAAGCACAGAATTTTTCTCACCAGTTGGGTATCTATCAATTCCACCGAAGTTAGTGAAACTCAGATTACCCAACCTCGGCAGCAAAGATTTCGTTTTGATATTCTCCAACCTTTGCGACAGAAAATAGACAGCGTGCAGGTTAGCGATCGCCAACTTGCTCACCGTCTTTGCCAAGTAATTCCTGCTCAATGTCCTTTTGAGCGTGATGTGAAGTTATTTGGTAAAACCTTATTTCACATTCCACCTATGTGCAAACTTAATCCTTTGTATGAGGAAGTGGTAGGTTTACGATTTCGAGCATTGTGCTATCTTGCCGATGAATGTGGCGAAGATGTGACGATGTATTGTTAAATTCCTGAGATTGGTAAAACTTTTCTGTTTATCTGTCCATGGTAAATAGTCAAAAATCTCAAAAACCTTGATTTTTGACTGCTAACTATGAGACTGATAACAGAAGCCATGGAAAAGGGGAAAGATTAAGATAATTCGCTTAACCTTTTTCCCTTTACCTAACTAAAAAGCCAAATTCTATTTGTGCAAAAAGTTTAATGTCTTAATTGCTGCTAGTTACGAGTTTTTTTCTGCCATTTTTCCATAGCTTGTTGGGCTTTTTTGTGAGATGTTGTGCCTTCCGGTACGAGCTTGGCAGTATTGATAGCAGTTTTATATTCTCCCTTAGAGGCGCGTTTTTTCGCGATATCCAGGATTTTTTCACTCCATTGATTGATAGATTTTTGAGCAGCAGGGAAACCAGGTTCATCCTGTGGAACCTTTTTCGCCACTTCAATGGCACGATTGTAACTAGAAGCTTGCCCTGGCTCAATTAGCAAATTTGCTGCTTCCAGAACAGTTTTATTACTTAAATGTTGTTTCGCTTGTTGTCGCCATTTTTGAATAGCTGTTTGTGCTGGGGAGTGAGTGGGATTATCACTAGTAATCAACTTAGCAGCAGCGATCGCGCTGGAATATTTACCTTGTTTAGCTCGGTTATTAGCGATTTGGAGAATCTTCTGATTCCAAGCCAGAATTTGCCCTTGGGCTTCTTGGTATAAAGGTTCACCAGGTTTGATTTGCTTGGCAATGGCGATCGCCTCTTGAACATTACTTGCTTGATTGTCATTCACCATGGAAGCCGCAGTCTTTAGTATACTTTGGTTCCGTTGCTCCTGCTCTGCCGTGGCAGGTTTGGAGGTAGTTGTTACCGTCACCTGCGGAGAGGGTGAAGCTGTTGGTGGTGGTGGCGCGATCGGCGATTCTGGGGATGAGGGGGGAGGGGGTGGAGTATCAAATGATGCTAAGGCTTTAGGAGTAATAGTGGGACTTTCTTTAGTATCAATGGTTGGAACATCTGGAGATATTGGCTGCATTTGTTCCCGAACATCCCTAGAGAGAGTTTTTGGTGTTGGTGGTGCAACCTGCGCCCGACTTTGATTGTTGAGATTGGCGATCTGGGAACTAGTCTGACTTTTACTTTCGGGAGAATTGCTACGGAAATAGATAACAGAAATTAAACCCAAGGCAAGGGTAGTACTGGCTCCCCAAATAATGAATGGCTGCCACAGGGAAGCTCGGTCAAATATTTGACTGACACGATTTTGGAGGCGGCTGATAGAAGATGGTGTGGAAGTTGCTACTGGATTAGTGGCACTAGTTTTATCTATAACCTCTTCTGGTTTATCTTCAGTATAAATACTAGTGATTTCTGGTTGTCTAGTTTCTGCAACTTGATGCCATGCACTGTATTTTTGGGGGAAATGATTCTGTGCATTAGGAGATGGTAGGGCAGCTGCATAGATATCATCATGACTAAGTTCAGAAATCCAATCCAACTTGTTATGAGAGTGAGAGCTTACCGTATCTCGATAAGGAACAATGGTGACAGGATTTTGTGTAGGTCGCCAGTAATGTTGGCATAATTCAGGAGTGCGAATACTTAAATAGCGCTCTAAATCGATGAGGGTATTTCCATTCCCAGAGCGTAAAGCTTCTAACAGAGCAGAGGTAAAAAACCCATGACCTAACTCTGCACTTTCATGGGAATATTGTTCCGGTTGACAAGATAGGATTGTCGGTATTTGTAATTCCTGGGCAAGTTCGATAGTTTCCTGTCCTACGGGGGTATGTCCTTGGCTAGCAAAGACACGGTTAATATCTAGTAGGAGAATTACTTCCACAGATGTAACTTGGAGAGATTGCATTAGCGATCGCACTTCAATTCCAGTCTCTGCAATCGCGTTTGCCTTACCTTCAATGGGCATAAGATAATCTTGCCCTTGGTAGTTGACACCATAGCCACTAAACAAAAACCATAGTCTGTCTCCTGGTTGCCAGCAAGCAGCCGCCAAATCTTCAATGAGCAACAGGATATTTTCCTTGGTGGGATAGGTTGATCTATCTCCTAGGGGTGCGGAGGTGTCTGTCATTAACAAACACTGTTGTTGTAAAAAACCAGCTTCAATTACTAAAAAGTCTTTTAACGCTTCAGCATCAGCTTGAGCGCACCCCAAACCTTGAAAAAATTGATATTGATTAATGCCTATAGCGATCGCCCAATTGTTTGCCATCGCACTCTCTGCCAATTATATAAATATGTCCCTGTAATTGCGGTTGGCTTTCACCAAGAATCAAAGCTAACCTAGTGTTTCATCCGTGAGAAACGGGCTATGGAATAGAAACTGGGGGTAGGGAAAGGGATTCCCCATTTCCAGTTTATTCAATCCCTGCTCATATCTCACGTTAAATGTAATTTTTATGACCTTTATTTTTCCAGAAAATACTTTTCGTCATTTGACCATTTTGAGGAGTTTTTATGAGGAGTTGTAATTATCAGTCATGGAGCAGGATTTTAAGAGAAGCGAACAATATATTTCCAAGGCTCATACAATCTATGCTGATGGTGGGAGGGAAAATCCGGATAGCTCAGGTGATAGTTTTGTTAGGAATTGCCGCTCCCCTGTGGTTGGTTACGGAGACTATTGCTCCTCAAGTAGTAAGAGCTTATACAGCTAGAGTCGATCTAGCTCTTGACCGCTTACCCCAAGAAAACTATGAAACCCTTCTCAGAAGGGCAGAAGCTGCCGCCAGAGCCGCAGCCCAACGCAGTTTTGACCAAGATATTTTGGTATCAGATGTATCAGTGATGATATCCGCTCAAAACTATGGAGCGATCGCGCCAGTTTTAGAATTAGTGGTCAGTCGTCAGCAGTGGCGATCGCGTCCAGACCCCCAGCGTTGGGCAAAATATTATAAAAGTGCCCGTTCTTTGTTGTATTTTGGCAACAATTTTGTTCAATCTGTGCCAGCAGAAACTCTCCCAGTGACAACACCCCCAGTAGCAACACCCCCAGCAAATCAGCCAGAAATAAATATTCCCAAAACCTTTACTGCACCACCAGCACCACCATCGGCGCGTTAATAGCTTAGAATAAAAAGGTTGTCAAAAATTGCGTGATCCGCTACTATGGCTGTCCCTAAGAAGAAAACTTCCAAATCCAAGCGCGACAAGCGTCGTGCTACCTGGAGACACAAAGCTGTTGTCCAAGCAGAAAAAGCTTTGTCTTTAGGCAAATCCATTTTGACTGGACGTTCCACCTTTGTCTATCCAACTGCGGAAGAGGAAGAGGAAGAGTAATTGTGTTTCTAATGGCTAATTGCGGACTCTGAGTGATGAGCTTTTAGCCATTAATACAAGATTTTATAATTAAGGGTTGAGAATTAGAAATGGAGAAAAATCAACCGCCAAAATATCAAATAGGCAAAGATTTTTCCTCCCATTCGCACATTTCACTCTCAAAAATATTTCTGACTAATTATTTCTGAAAATTATGCTGGGAAAATTCTTCCAAAAACCTGCACCGGGAGAAAATGATCGAGTCCCTCCAGGTCAGCATCTCACCAAAGGTTTCCCTATTATGACCTATGGTGCTGCTCCGCAAATCAGTATCGAAGAGTGGGAATTTCGGATTTGGGGTTTAGCAACACCCAAGGTATTGAGGTGGGATGATTTCATGGCATTGCCTCACCACGAATTTACCGCAGATTTTCACTGTGTAACTAGATGGTCAAAACTCGATGTCAAATGGACAGGTATAAAAGTCACTGACTTGATGCAACTGATTGAAGTTGATCCCCAAGCTGCCCATGTTATGCAACATTGTTATGGCGGTTACACCACAAATATTCCCCTGGCAGACTTAATCAAAGAAGAGAATTTCTTTGCCTTCCAACTCTTCGGTGAACCCTTACCAGTAGAACACGGGGGTCCCCTGCGGTTAGTAGTCCCCCATTTATATGCTTGGAAAAGTGCGAAGTGGATTAATGGTTTAGAATTTTTGCAGCGAGAAGAGTCAGGTTTTTGGGAGCGCAATGGTTATCACCATCGTGGTGAACCCTGGGCAGAAGAAAGATATAGTTTGTAGTAGTTTATACCTTAAAGGAAGCGCCGCAAAAATCCTATCTTACCTGCATAGGGTGCGTAGCGCCATTTTAAATCCAACCAAACAGGGTTTTGGAACACACTTTTATGGTGAGAAAATCGGTCAAAGCTAAATTTTCCGTGGTAACTACCGATACCACTATTACTTACACCACCGAAGGGTAAAGTGGGTACACCCCTATGGAGAATGGTGTCATTGATACAGACACCACCGGAAGAAGTAGTTGTTAATACTTGTTCTTGCAGGCTTTTTTGATGGGAGAACAGGTATAAAGCTAAGGGTTGAGGTTGGGAATTAATGTGGGCGATCGCCTCGGAGATATTGGTATATTCGATAATTGGTAAAATAGGACCAAATATTTCTTCCTGCATCAAAGGATGATCCCAACGGACATTGTTCACAATAGTGGGAGCAATATAACGCTCTTGAGGATTATTTTCTCCTCCCATAATTATTTCAGTAGATTCCAGAAGATGCAGTAATTTATCAAAGCGTGCTTGATTAATTATTCGACCATAATCTGGACTATTAACTGGATTTTCACCGTAAAATTCCCGTAAGCACTTCCGGAATTCCGAGATTAAATCTGCTTTAATTCTGGCATCTACTAACAAATAATCTGGTGCTAAACAAGTTTGCCCACAATTGAGAAACTTACCCCAAAGAATTCGTCTAGCGGTCACTTCTAAATTAATATCATGATCGACAATACAAGGACTTTTACCACCCAATTCTAAGGTGACGGGAGTCAAATGCTTTGCGGCAGCAGCCATAATAATTTTACCAACGGCAGCCCCCCCAGTAAAAAAGATATGGTCAAATTTTTCTGTTAATAATGCTTGAGTTGTTTCTACACCACCTGTAATGACAGTAATATAGTCATGGGCAAAATATTCAGAAATTAAGCGAGCAATTAATTGAGAAGTAGCCGCAGCAACTTCTGAAGGTTTGATAATTGCACAATTTCCGGCGGCGATCGCCCCAATTAAAGGAGCAATTACTAACTGTAAAGGGTAATTCCAAGGAGAAATAATTAAAACAACTCCAAGGGGTTCTGGGATAATTTTTCCCCTTCCTGGTAGAAATTGTAGAGGTATTGAAACTGATTGAGGTTTTACCCATTTACGAAGATTTTTGAGGACATAATTAATCTCTGTTAATAAGACAAAAATCTCCGTTCCAAAAGCTTCATAAAACGGTTTACCTAAATCAGTTTGCAGGGCTTGGATAATTTCTGACTCATGGTTAATAATTAATTTTTTTAATGTTTTTAATTGATGGATACGAAATTCAAGATTTTTGCTTTGATTAGTTGAGAAGAACTTTTTCTGATTTTGAATAATTCCAGTAATTTCAACTTGAGAAATCATAAAAATTATCTAAATTTGCAACTATCAAATATATGTGAAATCAAATTTTTAATTATTAATAGTCTAGTATTTAGCGATTTCTAAAATTTAATAACTATGCTTGTTTTTTCGGCAAAGTGACAGTAAAAATGCTGCCCTTACCTAATTCCGAACTCACCTGAATCATACCTTGATGGGCTTCCACAATTCTGCGAGACAGGTATAATCCTAAACCACTACCAGAACCCTTATGACTTCCTGAACGGAATCTTTCAAATAAAGAGTTTTGCTCTTGCTCGGAAATACCACAACCTGTATCAATTACCTTTACAGTCAAAAAATTATCTGTACTGCCAGGAATTAGACAAATTTGAATAAAACCACTATCTGTAAATTTAATCGCATTCCCCACTAAATTAGTAAACAGACGATGTAATTCTAGGCGATCGCCCATTATTTTCATATCTGTAGCACTTTCAGAAAAATCCGTAATAATTTTTAATCCTTTTTGTTCTCCTAGGGTTGCCAATTCTCCAGCAACTTCCGTGAGGAGCTGGGATAAATCCACGGGGAAAAAAGCTAGATTTTTACGTCCTGCCTCAAAACGATAAACTTCTAAGAGGGTATTTACCATTGCCAGCAAGTTACTATTACTACGTCCCATAATGGTAATTATCTCCTGCATCTGCGGTGACAATTCCCCCAAAGCTCCCTGCTGCAATAGATCGAGCATTCTTTCTGCGGCAACTAGGGGTGTACGTAAATCGTGGGTGAGACGGGAGACAAAATCCTGTCGTTGACGGGCAATTTCATCACGTTCATCGATACTGTGTTTTAAGCGTAATAAAGAGCGCACCCTTGCTAGTAACTCATCGACTGTGACGGGTTTGCGAATGAAATCATCTGCTCCCAAATCTAATCCCTGGGCGACATTGGGCGAATCGTGGGCAGTAATCAGCAGAATCGGCGTGAAAGGTAAACTCGTATTTCCCCGGATATTTTTTGTAACTTCGTAACCATCCATTCCTGGCATCATCAAATCCAGCAGCACCAAATCAAAATTAGATGCAGCAACCTGGGCTAAAGCCCGATGTCCATTTTCCGCAGTTGCCACAACATATCCTTCCTCCTCTAGGATGGTTTTGATCAGAAAGACGTTATCGGGAGAATCATCGACAACGAGAATTTTGTCAGGGTGAGGTGATGGTGAAATCATGCAGTCCTAGGAAGAGATTTGATGAATATCAAATTAGAAGCTTGCCTGAATCAGCCGGCTCTTCCACGATTGTGACTCAATTTGGGACTGGAAATAATTAATTAAATATTTTTCATCACATCACCCATATCAGGTTAAAGATTCGGTTCAATTCCCGCATCTCGTAATTGTTGCAGCAAACGTTCTGCTCGTTGTCTTTCAACTTCTGCTCGTTGTCTTTCCTGATTTGCTAACTCCCCACCCCAGAGTAATAAATTTCCCTGCTCATCCCACCACCGTAACCAGTAACCACTACGATTTTCGCGCATACCAGCCCACACACCCAGAAATAGCTGCATTGGGGCAATCCAATAACGTTGATTGTCATCTGCAGGAAGTAATTGGTAGTTATCTAAATCATCCAATTGATAGACTTCCAATACTCCCGTATCAGGGCTAAAAATGGCATAATTGGGAACTTTGAGGATTTTTTCGTAGAAAAACCACTTTCCCGGTGGGTAGGTTGGTTTACTAGAATATTCCGTACCTTCAGTATCGGAAATAAATTCCATGACGATCGCCGGAATATCTCCTTGCAGTTGGGGTGTGTAACTACGAATCACCTCATCCCGTGGTACACGAATTGATGGTACATAACCCCAATCCGGTGCTTTAATCACCAGCTGATTATTCAAGGTGGCACAAATACCATAATTGGTAGTAGCAAGACTAGTAGTTGGTAACTTACCTGCCAATTCCAAACTTTCCGTTAACGCAGCTGCTAACAGAGGCTGATTAATATTATCCACTGGCTGATCATCTAAGACAAAATCATCGGGCAACTTTTCCCAGGTAACTTGATAGGAATGGGCTAACATGAACAAGCCTCCCCAATGGTGCTTGATAATAATCTAAAACAAGAAATATCTTTGTGCCATGGGTAAAATCGTTGCGGGTTCACAAGTTAACAATTCCCCATCTGCACGCACTTCATAGGTTTCCGCATCCACTTCTATGTGTGGCATGGCATCATTTAATTTCATATCCCTTTTTGTCAATTGACGAATTCCCGAAACCTGTACAGCTTGTTTGCGCAACCCCAATTGTTCCGGAATTTCCCGTCTCAAAGCTGCATGGGAAAGGAAAGTCAGGGAAGTTGCATGACGCGCACCTGCAAAACTGGCAAACATGGGGCGCATATGTACAGGTTGGGGTGTAGGAATACTAGCATTAGCATCACCCATCTGTGCCCAGGCAATCATTCCCCCCTTAATCACCATCTCTGGTTTGACACCAAAAAATGCCGGTTGCCACAAACATAAATCTGCCAATTTTCCTACCTCTACAGAACCGACATAATCAGCTATTCCGTGGGCGATCGCCGGATTGATTGTATATTTAGCGACATATCTTTTAGCTCGCAAATTGTCGGCGGTACTATCCCCTGGAAGGCTTCCCCGTTGCACTTTCATTTTATGTCCAGTCTGCCATGTTCTAATTATTACCTCGCCTACCCTACCCATCGCCTGGGAATCGGAGGAAATCATACTAAAAGCACCTAAATCATGCAAAATATCCTCCGCAGCAATGGTTTCGCGACGGATACGAGATTCAGCAAATGCCACATCTTCTGGGATACTAGGGTCAAGGTGATGACACACCATCAACATATCCAGGTGTTCATCCAGGGTATTGACTGTGTAGGGACGGGTAGGATTAGTTGAGGATGGTAAAACGTTCCCTTCTCCACATACCTTGATAATATCTGGTGCGTGTCCTCCCCCTGCGCCTTCGGTATGGTAGGTGTGAATGACTCGATTTTTAAAAGCGGCGATCGTATCTTCCACAAATCCCGCTTCATTCAAAGTATCAGTATGAATTGCTACCTGCACATCGTATTCATCTGCCACTGTCAAACAGGTATCAATAGTTGCTGGGGTTGTACCCCAATCCTCATGGAGTTTCAAACCAATTGCCCCAGCTAAAACCTGTTCAATTAAGCCCTGGGGTTGACTGGTATTGCCTTTACCCAGAAAACCCAAATTTACCGGAAAAGCATCAGCCGCTTGTAACATTCGGTAAATATTCCATGGTCCTGGGGTGCAAGTTGTAGCATTTGTACCAGTAGCAGGTCCCGTACCACCACCAATCATTGTGGTAATTCCAGAGGCGATCGCTACTTCAATTTGCTGGGGGCAGATAAAATGAATATGAGTATCAATACCTCCCGCAGTCAAAATCATTCCCTCCCCGGCGATCGCTTCCGTACCCGGACCGATAATAATATCTATATTGTCCTGAATATAGGGATTTCCTGCTTTGCCAATCTGAAATATTTTCCCATCCTTAATCCCGATATCGGCTTTGACAACACCCCACCAATCGAGAATTAAAGCATTAGTAATCACCAAGTCTACCGCACCATCAGCCTGGGAAATTGGCGATTGTCCCATCCCATCCCGAATTACCTTACCACCACCGAATTTTACCTCATCACCGTAGGTTGTAAAATCCCGCTCTACCTCAATGAAAAGTTCTGTGTCTGCGAGACGAATTTTATCACCAACCGTGGGACCATAGGTTTCTGCATAGGCACGGCGAGACATTCGGTAAGGCATAATACACTCCTAGGCTGATATTGCTATGACTATTTTTCCGGAAATTTGAGTTAGAGAAGAGAAATTTTGTATAAATTTATATTTACAACTCAAAGCTAAACCTCATCTATTTTGAGAACCGTGGTTTATAACTCTAGATTGCGAGATTGCCGAAATGGAAAAGATTTATAACCCTGGATTTTGGTAACATTCCCAATAGCTGGCTCATCTCGAATCTTTTCTGTTTGTGGTTCCTGAACAAATCTGAGATATGATAGCTATATATTTAAAATGAAAACATCAAAATATCTATCCTATCTCATCGTTATAAAATAGATATATTAATAGGGAATTCAAGGAGCGGCTAATGTCTTTCGATTCCTACAAAAATATTGCTGAGGTTTTGCAAGAATATCGGATTACATCTTGCACTGAAAAATTTATCATTGAAACACATATCCCTATTCGTGAGAGCTTTCGAGAAGACTTAGATTTTTCTCTCAAAGCACTAACCTGGGAAGAGTCAGAATCTGCTATTTGTGAAGCAATTATATTTCCTAGTCTCAAAGAAATTTACCGCAGTCATTGTGAATACTTTACTTTGTGGAGTCATAAGCAATTAAACTTTGATGAAAAGTTGTCAGGGACTCCAGATTATATCATTGCTCAAAAATCTCCCCTAGGAAAAGAAATTTTTTCTCAACCATTTTTAGTCGCGGTAGAAGCCAAAAAAGATGACTTTATTAAAGGATGGGGACAATGTTTAGCAGAAATAGTAGCAATTCAAAAGATTAATCAGATTCCAACACAGAATATTTTTGGTATTGTCACTAATGGTCAATTTTGGCAGTTTGGTAAGTTGAGAGAAAATATTTTTACTAAAGAAGTCACCTCTTACACTTTATCTGATTTAGAACAGTTATTTGCTGCTATTCACTACATTTTTCTACAATGTCGCCGAGAATTAGAATTAATCCATCAAAAGTCGCCCGAATTCGGTTAAAATTATATACAGACACATTGTCTTAGCCAAACTCCATCCTATGGTCGCTAATCCTCAATTTCCCCATATGACGAGACAAGAGTACCTAGAATGGGAAGCCAATCAGGAACTCAGGTATGAGTATATTGATGGAGAAGTTTGGGCAATGACAGGGGGAACAAAACCCCATAATCGGATTGCTCTCAATTTTGCGACATCCCTAGATACATTCCTCGCAGGAAAGGGTTGTGATGTCTATATCAATGATGTGAAGGTGCAAATTTCTGCCCTCAATTCCTACCATTATCCTGATGTTGTCGTCACCTGTGATGCTAGGGATAGGGAGTCTAACGACTTGGTACAATATCCTTGTTTAATTATCGAAGTTTTATCCCCTTCCACGGAAACCTTTGATAGAGGTAAAAAATTTGCTCGCTATCGACAAATTCCCACCCTAAAAGAATATATCCTGATCGCATCAGAAGAAATTTGTGTGGATTGTTTTCGTAGAGGTGAGCAAGGATTATGGATATATTCTAGCTATACCCCTGAAGACAAATTAACCCTGGAAACTTTGGGTTTCTCCATATATGTTAAAGATTTGTATCGCCAAGTAAATTTTAAATAAGGCTATTTACTTTTTCTTCTTTTCTTTCTGCTTGTCTTTTCCCTTCTTCCCAAAATTTTTATCAGCTTCTAAACTATCATTAATTAACCCATTGAAACCGTATACCTGTCGGGAACCCACCAAAGGAACAAGGGTGATTTCCTTTTCATCTCCCGGTTCAAATCTGACAGCAGTACCCGCAGGAATATCTAAACGCATTCCCCTCGCAGATTCTCTGGGAAATTGCAGTGCGGAATTAACTTCAAAAAAGTGGAAATGGGAACCGACTTGAATTGGGCGATCGCCACTATTTGCTACTAATAATTTTACAGTTTCCCTGCCTGCATTTAATTCAATTTCGCCATCCGCCACAATATATTCACCTGGTATCATCATTCCCCCCTCTAACCATATAGCTAATACCTACCGAATGGGATTATGTACCGTCACCAACTTAGTACCATCAGGAAAAGTCGCTTCTACCTGTACCTCGTGAATCATCTCTGGTACACCTACCATCACTTCATCGTGAGTCAATAAAGTAGTACCATAGCTCATCAATTCTGCCACGGTTCTACCATCCCTCGCACCTTCTAAAATTGCCGCAGAAATGTAAGCCACAGCTTCTGGATAATTTAATTTTAAACCCCTTTGTTTACGCCTTTCCGCAACCAAAGCAGCAGTAAAAATCAGTAGTTTATCCTTCTCTTGGGGTGTCAATTGCATGGTGCTATGCTGTTAAATCTGCCAAACTCTCGGTACACAATTACCACGATTGCCAATAGATTGCCGTAATAATTGCCACACACTGATAAACCAGTTTCGCACCTCAGAGGTAGAATTTCCACGGTATCGACACAAAAATCCATGTTCCAAAGCTGTCACACCAACTGCTGATGGAGAATTTTCTCCCCACATCTGCCTGATTTGGGTGATTAACTGCGGTGAAATTTGCTTGCCAAGGTATATAAAACTACCTGCAATCGCCTGACTATTTAAACCGTGGGGACTATGGAAAACTGCCATATCACCTGGTAAATATTGTCTATCAATCCACAAAGGTTGATTATCTCGCCAAATTTCAGTGTAGTTACGCCACTCACCTTGTATAAATTGTTCATTTCTAGCAGTGCGCCCAAAACGGGTAATTTCCCACCCCAGAAAACTTGCATCAACAGCTAGGTGAATGCGGACATCTTGACGATAATTTGCAGAATTAAAAACTATTGTTTCTTGAGGTAAATATTCTAAACAAGCGTGACTATCAATGTGAATTGTGACATCTTGTCTAGCCTGTAAACCATTACTTTTATAAATTTTACTGGCGGCTGCGGTGGTTAACAATACTTGAGATTGGGGTTGGAGATGGATATTGGTTGAAAGGCGATCGCCACCTACCACACCCCCAGCAGTATGTAAGATAATGCTATGACAAACTGCCTCACCTTCTGGGTAAAATGGACGTTGTACCTTTAAAGGTGCTTGATTCTGGCTAGAAACTAATTGAGTTTTTCCCCCATGAGAACCATAGGTTAAATGCAGTTTGCCATGCCAACTATTCAAAGATTTATCCACTCAAATTCAGATAATTTAACTAAATAGGAATTGCTTCCACCACACTCATTACAGATTCCAGAGGAACAATTCTTGTCATCTGAAATCCTGCTTTTTCTAAAAGAACTTGAAATTCCTCCTCTGTACGTTCGCAACCCCCTTCACACATCAATAACATATGTAAATCGAGAAACTTACTAAAAGATGCTTGATTTCCTGGAGGAACTACCTGCTCTACTATTAAAAGTTTGCCATCCTTTGGCATCACGGTACGGCAATTTTTTAAAATTTTAATTGCTAGCTCATCACTCCAATCATGGATAATCATCTTGAGAATGTATGCATCTCCCCCACTAGGAACAGACTCAAAAAAATCACCACTCACTAAGGTACAGCGATCGCCAACTTCAGAACCAGCGATAAACGATTTTGCTCCCTCTATCACTGATTCTTGGTCAAATAGAATACCTTGCATCCGTGGATTATCCTTGAGGATATCCGTTAGTAACTTCCCATGTCCACCAGCGACATCAACTAAGGTTTTAATTCCCGAAAAATCATACCCAGCAACAACTCCAGGATTCTGTACTACCGAATAACTCGTCATTGCATCATCAAAAATTTTTGCCTGAGGCGGATTTTGATTAAACCAATCAAATAACTCACTACCGTATAAATGCTTAAATGTATTCTCACCAGTCTGTAAACTATACAGTAAGTTGCCCCAGGCATGATACTGCTCCTCACCGTTCATTATTGCCATTGCTCGCAAAGATTCAGAAATGTCGCTACGCAAATAATTGGCTAAGGGAGTCAAAGTAAAATAACCTGTTTCAGTTTCTGCGAATACTCCCACACTTGCCAAAGCACGTAATAAACGATACAGAGAGCGAGGATGAGTTTTTGTCGCCTCTGCTAATTCATAGTAATTTTTATTACCATCTTTCAGTAAATCTGCTATCCCCAGTTTAGCAGCAGCATATACTGACTGTGAGACCCAATTACTAGTAACCATCTGCATCAAAACTACTTGCAATGGAATGTCACCTACGACCGGAGCTTGTATACTTTGAGTCATGGTAAATTGTCTAACTGACTGCTAGCAAAGATTTTATCTAACTTCTCATCATGAAATTTATTTTAACAACTATCCCAGGGTAGATGTTACAAAAAATATCTTTCCTAGGGTTACTCTATAGTATTTAATTATTCACTATAATCTAGAGAAATATAAAAATCTAAATTATCAGATAGATATAAATGCAGTCAATCGTAGATATTTAAATTCCAGACTTATAATAAAATTAATCTCGGTGCAGGACAAAAGATGTTTGAAGGTTTTTGACCGACAAAAATGTTCTATTTACTAGTAATCAAGCCGAAAGAGACCTGCGGATGATGAATGTAAGCAGAACATTTTGGGTGGTTTCCGCTCGTTCTCCAATGCAGTTTCATTTGCCAATATTCGTTCTTTTCTTTCTACTGCATCCAAGCAGGGTTTTAATCTCTTGTCAGTGATTATTGATGCACTACAAGGCAGTATTCCTGTTTTCTTTACATCTGACCCTGCTAACTAGGCAGTTACAATTTGAAACTAGAAACCGAGATTTAGAGTTGCTTACAAAGATTCATCATCGTCTTCATCCTCTCCTTCAGAATCTAACAATTCAGCCGCTTTACCACCCAATAAACCGAAAATAGCACCGATTCCTGTCTGCCATGTTGCAGTAAAATTTTCTAATGTTCGTACCTGATATTCTGATAACTGGGGTTGAGACGACAACCACAATGAAGTGCTGCCAGAGACAAGAGTCAGAGATACAACAGTGGAGAAAACTAACAAGAAAGCAGGGGAAATATTTTGTTTACGCATGATTTTATTTTTGTCATCAACTCTATAACCTCAATTAGAAACGAGATATAGCTGAGTTCTTGGTTGGGGAAAAGCCGAGATAATTCCTCTGTAAATCAACTTTTATCCAGGGAAAATCAATATCTAGCGTATGTGGTTAAGTATTAGTTGAACAAGAATCAGGGGGAACTCGTCCATAAATCAGCTATTCACTGGTATAAAACATATATGTTCCGTAATTTCCTGATGAAAATGAATGGCGCGATCGCTTAAAATATCCCCTGAGTATATACAAGAAGTTAAGTCAGCCTTACAAGCCAATGGCTACCCCAGTCAGCAATCTTTAGCTAGCGGTGTTGGTTTAGCGCTTTCCACAGTCAAAAACTTCCTTGCCGGGAAACCTGTGGACTATCTTAATTTCATTGAAATCAGTGAAAAACTGGGTTGTGATTGGCAAAAAATAGCTGACAAGCAATCAGGAAACGGAATATCTTCAACAAAAAACGAAACTTCACCTTTTATTACAGGTTTACCGATTACTCAACCTCACCAATTTTTTGGACGTGAGAAAGAACTAAAACGGTTATTTAACCTCCTCAAACGTCATCCCCTGCAAAATGCCGCAATTATCGGTAAAAGAAGAATTGGTAAAACCTCGCTGCTGCATTACCTCAAAAGTATCACCACTGCCCCAATAGAACAATTACGTCCAAATCAAAAGTCTGATTGGCTACAAAATTCTGCAACTTATAAGTGGATTTTTGTAGATTTTCAAGATCCACGAATGTCAGGTAGAGAAGGTTTTCTGGCTTATATTCTCGAATCTCTAGGAATACAACAACCTAATCCTTGTAACTTAGAGAACTTTATGGATTTACTTTGCGGTAACTTGCGAAATCCCACAGTTATTTTACTTGATGAAATCGGCGTAGGTTTGCAACGCTGTCCTCAATTAGACGATGAATTTTGGGAAGCATTGCGTTCTTTGGCAACTAACCAAACAGATGGCAATCTCGCATTTATTTTAGCAACCCACGAATCACCAATTGATTTAGCCCGCAGTAACGGACCAGGCATATATTATTTTGCCTGTCCTTACTAGCTTACTCATTGGCTGTGTACTTTTATTCAGTGGCAAGTCAAGCGAAACCGTAGCGGTCGGCGTGGCTTTTGGCGTGGCTTTTGGCGTGGCGGTCGGCGTGGCTTATGGCGTGGCTTTTGGCGTGGCTTATGGCGTGGCTTTTGGCGTGGCTTTTGGCGTGGCTTATGGCGTGGCTTATGGCGTGGCTTATGGCGTGGCTTATGGCGTGGCTTTTGGCGTGGCTTTTGGCGTGGCGGGAGGCGTGGCTTTTGGCGTGGCTTTTGGCGTGGCTGAACACAAAACAGGCTATCCCTTGGGAAGGCAGATAGGGGGTATTTTGATTGGTATTATAGTCGGAGGCGTGGCGGGAGGCGTGGCGGGAGGCGTGGCTTATGGCGTGGCGGTCGGCGTGGCTTTTGGCGTGGCTTTTGGCGTGGCGGTCGGTTGTCTAATTAGCAGTTTCTTTGCTTTGCCTTATGTAATCACAGAACGTATTGCTGGTACTTCAGCAGGTGCAGTAGCAGGTGCTCTATCAAACATGGGGTGGTGGATGGTTATCCTTATCAATAGTGACACTGAAAATGGTCAGATTATTTCTATAGCCATTGCTACAAGTACTTTGCTGGGATTAACTTGGGCTTGGTGGCGACCAGTAGTATTATATCCCTTACTCTTAGCAGCAAATACCCTACTCTATCAAGCTGAACTACGGCGTTCTCGAAATAAATCCAGTCTATTACCTTGGCATCCCGCTTTCTGGGACGAACACCAACGTTTGCCTATCCTGAGTTTAGAGGAACATATTGTCCTAGTAGCCAAGCGTAACCCAAAGGAAGGACAAGCAGTAATAGATTATCTCAGTACAAGTCGTCAGCGAAGGGCTGCACAAGCTGCACAAATTGAACTAGATGCTTGGAGTTTAGAATGCTGTGCAAATGTGGAAGATATTCGCCATACTTATCAAAAACTGACTTCTAGGGAAATAGAAAGTCGCATCAGCAACCTGTTAAATATCTTCAGTCGCATCAGTGAAGATGTAGATGCTGCCCTCAATCAGCGTAGTAATTACAACCAGCGTTTAGCCTTTAAAGCTGTAATAGACAGGTTAAACGCAAACTTACAGGATTTAATCCGCAGCAGCGACAAATATAGTAAACGCTTCTACCCCATCGCTAAAAGTTGGCATAAAATAACTACTGACTATGTGGAAGAACTGGCAAAAGAAGTTGAACTCCGCCAAGAAATTGACTCTCCTTACATTCTTGCCGTTCCCCTCACCCAAGAGCAAGAAGTTTTTGCCGGACGCGATGACATTGGTACCCGCATCGAACAATTAATCTTAGATCGTCGTCGCCCTCCCTTACTACTCTATGGACAGCGCCGCATGGGTAAAACTTCCCTCCTCAACAACCTGGGAAAGCTTCTACCCAATTCCATTATTCCCTTATTTGTTGACTTACAGGGCGCACCTTCATCAGCCACTGACTACACAGGTTTTCTCTACAACCTCGCTAGAGGAATGATCACCTCAGCCAAAAAACAAGCTGTAAATCTACCACCTCTCACTCGTGAAACTCTCAAAGATGATCCCTTCACCCACTTTGATGAATGGCTAGATGAGGTAGAAATTGCCTTAGCAGAAAATACCGCTTTGCTAATGCTGGATGAATTTGAAGTACTAGATAATGCTATTTCCAGAGGACGCTTCGACGAACAAGATGTTTTGGGAATGCTGCGTCACTTGATCCAACATCGCCCCAAGTTCAAGCTGATGCTGGCAGGTTCCCACACAATCGAAGAATATCAACGCTGGGCAAGTTATCTGATTAACGTCCAAGTTGTACATATTTCCTACCTGAAGGAAAACGAAGCAAGGCAATTAATCGAGCGTCCCGTCAAAGATTTTACTCTACGCTACGAACCAAATGCAGTTGAACGAATATTACAAATTACTCGTTGTCACCCATTCTTAGTCCAACTAATTTGTGCCGAAATCGTAGCTTACAAAAACGAACAAGATCCTTCTATCAGAAGATTAGCAACTTTATCAGATGTAGAAACTGCAATCCCCGAAGCCTTGAGTACGGGTGCTTTCTTTTTTGCTGATATCCAAAATAACCAAATAGATACAACCCAAAGAGAGATTTTACAGTTAATTGCCACACATGGAGAGGGGGCAATCGTTAGCCAACAAACAATAGAACAACATTTTCCTCAAGCATGGCAAAGTGCTGTGAGATTACTTCTGCAACGGGAATTAATTGAGGAAAGCAGTGGAGGTTATTGTTTCCAAGTCGAGTTTATTCGGCGTTGGTTTGCAGAAAAAGCACTTATTTAATCATTATTTTAAGAATTTTTGTAATAAATAGAGTCAATTGCTTTCATCTCCTATCCTAACTCATAAAAAAACAGCTACTCCCCGCAGGAAGCAGCCGTTTATACAATAGGGGGTTAATGAGTATTAGTAGTCAAAGTCTCCACCCATACCAGCACCAGCGCCAGCAGGAGCATTATCCTTAGGCTCTGGCTTGTCAACAACGATACACTCAGTTGTTAACACCATACCAGCGATGGAAGCAGCGTTTTGGAGTGCGGAACGAGTTACCTTCGCGGGATCAACGATACCAGCAGCGAACATATCAACAAATTCGTTGTTAGCAGCGTTGTAACCAACGTTAAACTCTTTCTCTTTGACACGTTCAGCGATAACTGCACCGTTTTGACCTGCATTTTCTGCAATTCTCTTCAGAGGAGCAGGTAATGCACGAGCAACGATTAACGCACCAATCAACTCTTCACCAGACAGGTTAGCATTTGCCCAGGTTTCCAACTCAGGAGCGAGGTGAGCTAAGGTTGTACCACCACCGGGAACAATACCTTCTTCCACAGCAGCTTTTGTCGCGTTGATTGCGTCTTCCAAGCGCAGTTTCTTGTCTTTCATTTCAGTTTCGGTAGCAGCACCAACTTTCACGACTGCTACACCACCGGACAATTTAGCCAAACGCTCTTGGAGTTTTTCCTTATCGTAGGAAGATTCGGTTTCGTCCATTTGACGGCGAATTTGTTCGCAACGTGCTTTCACCGCTTGGTCGTTACCTTCAGCAACAATGGTGGTGTTGTCTTTGGTGATGGTAATACGGCGGGCTTTACCTAGCATATCGAGCTTGGTGTTGTCAAGCTTTAAACCAGCATCTTCGGTAATTAGTTGACCACCGGTAAGAACAGCAATATCTTCCAACATCGCTTTGCGGCGATCGCCAAATCCAGGAGCTTTAACCGCAGCAACGTTCAATACGCCACGTAAACGGTTAACAACTAGGGTAGCTAACGCTTCTTTCTCGATGTCCTCAGCCAAAATAATCAAAGGACGACCAGAACGAGCAACTTGCTCCAGAATGGGTACTAAATCTTGAACCAGAGCAATTTTCTTATCAGTTAAAAGAATGTAAGGCTCATCAAAAATCGCTTCCATCCGCTCTGTGTCAGTAGCGAAGTAGGGGGAGATATAACCCTTGTCGAAGCGCATACCTTCGGTAATTTCCAATTCGGTAGTCATAGACTTACCTTCTTCCAAGGAAATTACACCTTCTTTGCCCACTTTTTCCATAGCTTGGGCAATCATTGCTCCCACTTCATCATCGTTACCAGCAGAGATGGCACCAACTTGAGCGATCGCCTTGGAATCTTCTACTTGACGCGCATGGGATGCGATTTTCTCAACCAAGAAACCAGTAGCTTTGTCAATACCACGCTTCAACAGAATAGCGTTAGCACCAGCAGCCACGTTACGTAGTCCTTCTTTAACTACAGCGTGAGCCAAAACAGTCGCGGTGGTGGTACCATCACCCGCAGCGTCGTTAGTTTTGGAAGCAGCTTGACGAATTAAAGCTACACCAGTATTCTCAACGTGGTCTTCTAATTCGATTTCCTTCGCAATGGTCACACCATCATTCACGATTTGAGGTGCGCCAAATTTCTTCTCTAGAACCACGTTACGACCCTTAGGACCTAGGGTGACAGCAACTGCTTCAGCCAGGATATCCATACCACGCTCTAGAGCGCGACGGGCATTTTCGTTGTAAATAATTCGCTTTGCCATAATTTTCGACGATTCTGCTAACTGTTAATTAGTAATTTTGATGAAATTTTGGGAACTGGGAACCAGGAACTGGGGATTGAGAACTCAAAGTTGTGATCACATCTTCTTCATCTCATCTTGCCGACTTCCGATTTTCCCTTGTCCATTAGCTAATTAGTTGACAATTGCCAAAATATCTTTCTCAGAAAGTAATACATACTCATCAGTTCCCAACTTCACGTCGGTGCCAGCGTACTTAGAGTACAGGACTTTATCGCCGACTTTCACATCCAAGCTTTGACGAGAACCATCATCTTTAACTTTGCCATCACCCACAGCTACAACTTCACCTACTTGAGGTTTTTCCTTAGCTGTGTCGGGCAAATACAGACCACCTGCGGTCTTTTCTTCCGATGCGCTGACTTTAACGAAAACGCGATCGCCTAAAGGTTTAACTGTAGATACGCTTAGAGATACTGCTGCCATACAAAATATCGTGCCTTGTTAGCACTCTCAACTCCTGAGTGCTAATTTAGCGAAGCGTGGTACATCCTGGCAATCATTTTTCTTGTACGGGTTCCCGAACTATAAGCAATAAAATAGCATCAGAAGCTTACAGAGCAAGATTTTGACGATTTTGAGGATATTTGAAAATTAGGTAATAGGTAATTATCCATAGAGAACCACAGAAAATTATTGATTTAGGCTGATAATTGGGAATCCATAAGGGTTAAACATTGAGGATTGAGAACACTTCGGATTCTTTTCGGACTTCTGGAACAGTCTATATAAATTCCTATTTCTGACTCACCTCGCTGCTAATTTGAAGAAAAATTAAGTACAAATACTTAAAAATTTTACCTATTTAGTTGCTTTTGATAAGGTCAAGAATCTTGATATATGGTCAAGATTATTTGCAAAGGGTGGAAATTGATATAGAACTGTAATCAGGGAGTCTCGCAATGGGTGACAATACAGAGATCCAGGCAAATCTGCAAATCAGTTTAGAGCATTCTGGATCCAGACAAGCAAGCTCTCAGTGCGTAGAAAATTTAGGTTTTGCCCAAATTCGTCGCCATATTTTTCTCGGTACGGATCAGATAATACTTAAATGCGCCTAAAAACAAGCTAGTCTGGAGTCATGGGAATACTTAAACAAGCGGCTCAAAGAATTAAACCTTGACCAGCCGCGAATCAACTCTCCCAGTTGCGTCCTTAGAACCAAGGAAATTCTTGCGAATTTGTTCCTTTGGATCGATCCTGATTGTTTACCTGAATTGACCTTGGTACCCTCAGGCAATCGTTAAAAGTAATTGAGCGCATCGTTCAAGAATTTTGATTGGCGATCGCCTAGGTGGAAAATTGTCACCCAACGGTGGAAGAGTATGCGTTTCTCCTCCATCCAGCCAAAATCCGCCCAACTTACTTGTGAACAATTAATCGAGGCTGAACCCTAAATAGGATGATGTATGGCGGTAAAAATATGGAAGTGCGGGTTAAATGTTATCCAGGAGCATCTTTTGCCAACACTTACTAGTTAATCTCAAGGAATATTATTTAATCAAAGATTTTAACCCGCACCTTTCAAAGCGATATATAATAACGCATTATAAATACTACTGCTCTACGTATCCTTACTGGACTTTTGCCATGGATAAATTACTTTCTCAAAAAGTATTTTTCTCTTTGAGATATTAACTAAACAAGGTCAAGTTAAGTAGGAAAAAGCACAACTTCTCAATCGTTCACCAGAAAGGAAACACAGTTCAAAACCTTGATGGAACTAAGCGCGACAAGTGCCACTGCTATGAAAGAACCCAGCATGAAAGATTACAAACGACTTCTACTCATTGATGATGACCCTAACCTCATCTTGCTGGTCAAGGATTACTTAGAATTTCGGGGATACGAGGTTGTCACCGCCGAAAATGGTCGGGAAGCTCTGGAAATTTTGGAGCAGGATATTCCAGACATGATCATTTGCGATGTGATGATGCCAGAAATGGATGGGTACACGTTTGTCGAACAAGTCAGACAAACTGAGCGCACCAGTTGGATTCCCGTCCTTTTCCTGTCAGCTAAGGGACAAAGCGCCGACCGCGTGAAGGGTTTGAATAAAGGTGCTGATGTCTATATGGTTAAGCCCTTTGAACCAGAAGAATTGGTAGCACAGGTAGAATCATCCCTGAAGCAAACCATTCGCTGGAAAGAACACCAAGCCAAAGGTGGCGAAAACGGTTCCCGTATCCAAGTCCCCTTCGATGTACAACTCACCCCCACCGAACTCAAGGTTGTACAATTCGTCGCTCGTGGCTTGGCTAACCGGGAAATCGCTGAAGAACTTAATGTCAGTCAGCGCACCGTAGAAAGCCATGTTTCTAATATGCTAGGAAAAACCAATCTCCACAACCGTACTGAATTAGCACGGTGGGCGATCGAAAATCAAATGGCATAAACCCAATTGAGATTTTAGATTTTAGATTTTAGATTGGTTATCCGCAATTTGGAATCTAAAGTCAAAAATCAATTGGTCTAATCCTGATGAGAATGCTTAGATATCACACTTTTGCGCCTTTGGCTAGTTATTGGCGCAAATATTTCTCTGTGTGAATCTTTAGTCAATCAGTAATAGAAAAAACTCATAAACTCAAGTCTGATGCTACCGGGCTTGAGTTTATGTTTGAGGGTAAGAGACTAGGACGATAGTGCCAAGTCCTTTGTGAAAAGTGAGATCGCTAATCTCAGCTAAAATTCTGCACTTTGGGGTGTTCTAGGAAATGGAATCACATCTCGAATATTTCCCATCCCGGTCATAAATTGTACTAATCTTTCAAACCCCAGACCAAAGCCAGCATGGGGAACAGTACCAAAACGTCGCAAATCAAGATACCAGTATAAATCTTGTGGCTGCATTCCCTGGGCAATTACCCGTCTTTCCAACACGTCTAAACGTTCTTCCCGTTGGGAACCACCGATAATTTCTCCAATTTTCGGCGCGAGAATATCCATTGCTGCCACAGTTTGCTCATCTTCGTTTAAACGCATATAAAAAGCTTTGATTTTGGCGGGGTAATCGGTGACAATGGTGGGCTTTTTAAATAATTGCTCTGATAAATAGCGTTCATGTTCCGATTGTAAATCTAAGCCCCAACTTACAGGATATTCAAACTGGACATCAGCTGTTTCTAGCAATTTGATGGCTTCTGTGTAGGTGATGCGCTCAAATTGATTGTGAATAATATTTTCTGCGGTTGACAAAACTGTATTATCTATACGCTGATTAAAAAACTCCATATCTTCGGGACATTTTTCCAACACATATTTAAAAATATGTTTGAGAAATGCCTCAGCTAAGTCCATATCTCCCTGTAAATCACAAAATGCCATTTCTGGCTCAATCATCCAAAATTCTGCAAGGTGACGGGAAGTATTAGAATTTTCTGCGCGAAATGTTGGACCAAAAGTATAAACGTTACTGAATGCCATTGCCATAACTTCAGCTTCTAACTGTCCACTGACGGTGAGGTAGGTGGGTTTAGCAAAAAAGTCTTGGCTGTAATCGATATTATTCTCTGGTGTGCGGGGAATATCTTTTAAATTCAAGCTGGTGACGCTAAATAGTTCTCCAGCCCCTTCACAATCGCTAGCGGTGATAATGGGGGTATGTACCCACATAAAACCCCGTTCTTGGAAAAATTGGTGTACTGCTGTGGCACAAGCGTTACGAACTCGAAATACTGCTCCAAAGGAGTTGGTGCGACTACGTAAATGTCCGATGGTACGGAGAAATTCAAAGGAGTGGCGTTTTTTCTGGAGGGGGTAGGTTTCTGGGTCGGCTTCGCCGTAGACTTGAACTGTCTGAGCTTTTAATTCGATACGTTGCCCTTTGCCAAGGGAAGGAACTATAACACCGCTGACTTCTACTGATGCGCCTGTATTAATTTTTTTTAAGCTAGCTTCGTAGTCAGGAACGTCTTGATTGATGATCACTTGTAAGCTGGCTAGGGAGGAACCATCATTGACTTCGATAAAAGAAAATCCTTTGGATTCTCGTTTGGTTCTCACCCAACCTTGAATTTTGATGACTTCCTCTGCTTGTCCGCTACGTAATATTTCTGCAATTCGTCGATTTACCATAGGATTATCCATGAAAAGTAATTGGGGATGATTTCCAGGTATTCGTCAATAGTTATCAGCTATCAGTGTTAACTATCAACCTGTTATCCCGCACAAGACTTTAATATCCAGCCTATGATAACGCCCAATCCACCAAAACGTATGGCTTGCCAGAAAGGTTCTTTGATGCTGCCCCAGGAGAATAATTGACTCTCAAGACTGACTTCGAGAACTTCTAGTTGTTGTTTGATTTGTCGCAGTTCATCTCGGATTTCTGCTGGAGGAGCTTTGCTGTGTTTGATGTGTTGGTAATACTGCTGTAATTCTTCTTGTTGAGCGCGATCGCTCTGTACTTGTGCGTAGCGCTCCCTTAAAGCAAGTAGCGATCGCTCTACTTCTGCTAATTCCTGGGCAAAGTCTCCTTCTTGATATTCCTCATCCAAAGGTTCTTGAGGTGTTTGAGGCTGCTCCATTTAACGTAGTACAGTAAGAGTAAATGCAACTGGTGGCAATGATTATGTCTCAATTTACACAGCTACCTCAAAACAGTCAACTCAATGAATTAAGTACTTTAGAATTGGCTCAAGCTTTAATGGCAAGACTGACTATCACTCCTGAGGATTGGCATCGCCTCAAATCAAATCGTCAAGCCAGAGCTAGTGAGCAAACTGCTGCGGCTTTGGTTTTTCTACTCAAGGAGCAACCCCAGGAAGCCCTATCTCGCTTAGAAATGGCTACGGGTTGGCTGGATCGTTCTGTCTCTGCTCCACCTTGCCCAAGTCACGGCAGTAAGTAGACACTATAAAATTTTAGAGGAAGAGAAATTTTGGAGTTACTCTTCCCCTAAACTTACCTTTTCAAGGATAATCGAGAACGGTTTTCCAACTGCTTACATAGCCTGAGTTCTGTTCCCTTCCGATTCCATTCAACTTGGTCAAAAATTTGATGCAAAATTGACATCCCACGACCATTTTCTGATTCGTCTGGTGGTAGAAACTCTGTGGGGTCAGTATCACAATTACAGGTAGGATGAAATCCACTCCCCTGATCCGATATTACCCACCAATACTGGTTATCTATCAAAGAGAAACGTACAACAACAGTTTTACTAGGATCTAAATTATTGCCATGCTTGGCTGCATTTACCAGGGCTTCTTGAAGTCCTAGGCGGAGTTCAGCTTGCATTTTGGCGGGAATCTCTGCCAACAGTAAGTCTAAGATTGGGCAGAGATAAAGTGTCGAGGCGAAGCTGATTGTACCCCAATTACGTCCAACCGGACGAAGTGAAATGGTAATCACAAGAGAAACCCCGTAGCTTTCAGAGTTAGCTAGACATCAGTTGGCTGTCACAGGCACCCTGATATTTTGAGAGGTGGTCGTGTTGCCTTGGAAACTTGCGTCTTAAGAACTAAATTTTGAAAACGCTAGGGAGCATGGACTGAAATATTCATTGTGATTGCTAGCAATATCACCCAGTTATCAAAGCTCTGGAAATGAACAACCTTCTGGAAGTTCTGCGAGATTTCAAGTAGTTTGGAACTACTGACTTTTTTCCTGGTTGTAATTGTTTAGCTATCTGAATTCATATTTTTTACAGCCTATGCAACTTTAATTTCTTTACACAAAAAGAATTATATATTTAGCTTAATTCAAGTTTAGCATTTTGACTATGCACTAGACTACAATTTTTTATTTTGTTTCATGGAGTAAATGGGTAGTAAGTCCTGAAGGGTTGATTGCTAGTATAAGTCTAGTGAAAAAAATATAGTCAGGTGCAAAACCATAGAAATAACCTGATTACATAACTCTTTACCTTTGTATCTGGCAAAAATCAATTCTTGTAACTAGTCTTGACTAATAGCTCAGTTCTCTGTTCCGGGTGAAAGAGGTTTAATAACGACGTTTTTTTTGCTGACTTTACTGATGTGATAGCGATCGCCGCAAAAATACAGCAGTTTCCACATGGGCTGTTTGAGGGAAAAAATCACCGGGTTGAACTCTAGTGATATTATATACATTATCTTGGCAAAGAATTTTCAAGTCACGAGCCAGAGTAGCAGCCTTACAACTCACATATACAATCTGCTGAGGTTTAGTCTCTAAGAGAGTTTCTAGCACTTGGCGATCGCAGCCTTTACGGGGGGGATCAAGCAACACTATATCTGGTTTACAATCTAGATTGGGCAGTAATTCTTCTACCCTGCCAGTTATAAAAGTTGCATTGTGAATACGGTTATTAGCCGCATTTAAAGTTGCCTGCTGCACAGATTCATCCTGTAATTCTAAACCAATAACCTGCTTGACAAACCTCGCTAAGGGTAGGGAAAGAGTACCGATCCCACAATAAGCATCAAGTAACATCTCATGACCCTGAAGGTTTAATTCCGATTGAATTACCTCTAATAAAGCTTCCGCAGTCTCTGTGGAAACCTGAAAAAAAGTGTCTGGTCGAATTTGCAATTCTAGCCCAGCAAATTCTTCCCGCAAGTAAGCAGCGCCAGCAATACAGCGTGTTTCTTGCCCAAAAATGGCATTAGTACGTGCTGGATTACAATTGAGAGCGACTCCGACTAATTGCGGGTAACGTTTCAACCATAATTGTGCTTGCTTCTCAATCTCTGGCAGATGCCAATTTTTGACCACCAAAGTTAATAAGATTTCCCCTGTGCGCCTACCGATGCGTAAACCTAGATGACGAATATTTCCTGTATGAAGTTCCTCGTTGTAAATCTGCCAATTGTGTTTTTGAATATCTTGCTTAATTTCTCTCAAAAAAGAATTTAAACGTTCATCTTGTACCGGGCATTGGTTTAAATTAATTAAAAGATGGCTACCTTTTTGGTAATAACCAGTTTGTACCTGTCCGGTACGAGACATACCTACGGGGTAGGTGGCTTTGTTGCGATAACCCAGGGGAGCGGATGCTGCTAAAACTGGATCCACGGTGATATTCGTAAAACCACCGATACGTTCTAAAGCTTGCACAACCTGATTGTGTTTAGCTTGTAATTGATAGGCATAATCCAGGTGTTGCCACTGACAACCCCCACATTTATCAGCCACGATGCAGCTAGGGCGGATGCGATGGGAAGATGGTTGCAATATCTCTTGCAATTTAGCGTGGGCAAAGGTAGGTTTGACGTGCAACAACCGAACAAGAGCGCGATCGCCAGGTACGGTATCAGGGACAAAAACCACCCGTTCCTCCCACCTACCGACACCATCACCAGTGTCACTTAAATCGGCGATCGTTAATTCAATTAGTTCACCTTGTTGCCAATTAGTCATAGGGAGTGGGGAATCAGGAATGGGGGATTATCAGGGTAAATTTCATTTCCAGGTATCCCAAAGTCGCCCAGGGAAACCAGATAAACGTATCAAATCAATACATATCACTGATTATCTCTTCACTTGTGTGCCTCAGACTCGTTAAACTAGCTAATAATAATTTTCGTGATTACATAAATCATGACTGTAGTAAGCCAAGTTATTCTCAAAGCCGACGACGAACTGCGTTACCCCAGCAGTGGCGAACTTAAAAGTATCAAAGAGTTTTTGCAAACCGGTGAACAACGGGTACGCATTGCCTCCACTCTCTCAGAAAATGAAAAAAAGATAGTTCAGGAAGCTACCAAGCAACTTTGGCAGAAACGTCCTGACTTTATCTCTCCTGGGGGTAATGCTTATGGAGAGCGTCAACGTGCTTTATGCGTTCGTGATTTCGGATGGTATTTACGTCTGATTACCTACGGAATTCTTGCGGGTGATAAAGAACCGATTGAAACAATTGGTATTATTGGCGTTCGTGAAATGTATAACTCTTTGGGTGTTCCCGTACCGGGGATGGTAGAAGCTATCGGTTGCTTGAAGAGAGCATCCACTGAGCTATTGAGTGCGGAAGATTCCCCCGCAGCAGAACCATACTTTGACTACATCATCCAAGCGATGTCCTAGTTGCAAGTATTTGCTGCTGATTGAGCGTATTTTCCTCTAAATGAAACAAGTGTAACTAAATTAGCACTTGCAATTTATCATAATTTGCCTTTACTTGATGTCCCCACACTTGTAAGTTGCCATGGCTGTTATTCTGTCAGGTTGCTAGCAAGTTGTGGGGAAATTTTGTTTTGGGTAATTGGGACAAAATACTTTTCCCTAAGACCAATTCTCTAAAATTAGGCTAAAGATGGAATCTACGGAACCATTGCTAAATCTAGATTTTTTAATTGCGTTAGCTCTCCTGCAGGGAGCATTGCGAATTGGTATAAGTCTTGCCTCTGTTGCTTTTTTTGCATACAAAAAACCGACATCCCTCAAAAAGAAGTTTGTCGGCGCTTAGTGTGTTCCCTATTAATGACTCGGCTAGAGTTCAGTTATACGTATTCTCCCTGTATGCAAAGAGTAAATCTAGGATCTTTGTCATACATTCTGGTGATGTTCGTCACAAATAGGCAAGTATTGTCATAATTCTCTGATAGTTAGCGATCGCCCCCTCTGCAAAGTTACTGTAATTGCTGGGCGATCGCCTTGTAGATTTCGTGAAACTTGGGTGGCAATCATTGTCCAAACTTCATATTTTCCTGTCTTCCCAACCATGAGTCTTTCGAGAATGGGTCAGAAATCGATAAAATAATCCTCTGTCCCTTTGGTGCATTATCCCCATGGTTGCCTCCTCCAATTCTCCTTTTTCTCCCAAAGAAATTGCACAAGAAGGTATCAAACCCGCAGAATATGACGAAATAGTCCGTCGTTTAGGTCGTCATCCCAACAAAGCAGAACTAGGAATGTTTGGGGTGATGTGGTCAGAACATTGCTGTTACAAAAATTCTCGCCCACTCTTAAAACAATTTCCTACCCAAGGGCAACGTATTCTGGTTGGTCCTGGTGAAAATGCGGGTGTTGTAGACTTAGGAGCAGGATTACATCTTGCCTTCAAAATTGAATCCCATAATCACCCCTCGGCGATCGAACCATTTCAAGGTGCAGCCACTGGTGTGGGCGGGATACTGAGAGATATTTTTACTATGGGTGCGCGTCCCATTGCCGTACTCAACTCCCTCCGCTTCGGTTCTCTAGAGGATTCCAAGACTCAAAGGCTGTTCCAAGGAGTAGTGGCAGGTATCAGCCATTACGGTAATTGTGTTGGAGTCCCTACGGTAGGGGGAGAAGTCTATTTTGACCCTGCCTATTCTGGAAACCCCCTAGTTAACGTCATGGCACTAGGATTAATGGAAACACCGGAAATTGTCAAATCTGGTGCTGCGGGTATTGGCAATCCCGTACTTTATGTTGGTTCTACCACCGGAAGAGATGGGATGGGGGGTGCAAGTTTTGCCAGTGCAGAACTTACCGATGCATCCATGGACGATCGCCCAGCAGTGCAGGTTGGTGATCCCTTCCTGGAAAAATCCCTGATTGAAGCTTGTTTAGAAGCATTTAAAACTGGAGCAGTCGTAGCAGCCCAGGATATGGGAGCCGCAGGAATTACCTGTTCCACCTCGGAAATGGCAGCCAAAGGTGGTGTGGGAATTGAATTTGATTTAGATAAAGTACCTGTGCGGGAATTGGAAATGGTTCCCTACGAATACTTGCTCTCAGAATCCCAGGAAAGAATGCTATTTGTAGCCCAAAAAGGACGGGAGCAGGAACTCATAGATATCTTCCACCGTTGGGGACTGCAAGCAGTGGTTGCAGGTACGGTAATTGCTCAACCTATCGTGAGAATTTTATTCCGAGGCAAAATAGCAGCAGAAATTCCTGCCGATGCTCTAGCAGAAAACACTCCCCTCTACGAACGGGAAATCCTCCCCGAACCCCCAGAATACGCGCGTACAGCCTGGGAATGGACAGCAGATAGTCTCCCCCCTGCCACCCTGGAGGGAATTAGTCTCCATGGACAGCAAAAATCTTGGAATGATGTACTCCTAACCCTCCTAGATATACCCACCATCGCTTCTAAACGTTGGGTATATCGTCAGTATGACCAGCAAGTGCAGAATAATACTGTAATCTTGCCAGGAGGTGCCGATGCGGCGGTGCTGCGTTTACGTCCCCTAGCAGCATCGGATAATTCTCCTACTCCTAACCCTTCAGTTGGTGTTGCTGCCACCGTTGATTGTAATTCTCGCTATGTCTACCTTGACCCCTACGAAGGAGCTAAGGCAGTGGTTGCAGAAGCTGCCCGTAATTTATCCTGTGTGGGCGCAGAACCCCTAGCAGTCACAGATAACCTCAATTTTGGTAGTCCGGAAAAACCCATCGGTTACTGGCAATTAGCGTCCGCTTGTCAGGGTTTGGCAGAGGGGTGTAGGGAATTGTCTACCCCTGTGACAGGTGGTAATGTTTCCCTATATAACGAGACTGTTGATTCCCAAGGTAATCCCCAACCGATTTATCCTACCCCTGTTGTGGGGATGGTGGGTTTAATCCCGGATTTAAATCGGGTTTGTGGACAAGCTTGGCAAGGGGAAGGGGATATTATTTATCTCTTGGGGGGAAACTCTGGTGATATTACCCTGGGAGGTTCGGAATATTTAGCCAGTGTTCATCAAATTGTTGCGGGTAAACCCCCACGGGTAGATTTTGAGTTGGAAAGACAGGTACAAGCAGCTTGTCGGGAAGGAATTCGCCAAGGATGGATAGCTTCTGCTCACGATTGTGGGGAGGGTGGTTTAGTTGTTGCTTTGGCTGAATGTTCTATTGCTGCCAATCTTGGTGCGGAAGTTATCCTCAATGTTTCTGCAAATTCTGCCGTACGTTGGGATGAAGTTCTATTTGGCGAAGGGGGAGCGAGAATTATTGTTTCTGTCGCGTTAGCAAATCAACACATCTGGGAATCATACTTAAGGGAAAATTTAAATTCTCATTGGCAAAAACTTGGTAAGGTAGGAACTCCCGCCAGTTATTTAGGGGTTTTAACTACTGATAATCAAACCTTAATCAACGTTAGGATTGATGATGCGATCGCCAACTTTAACCATGCCATTGCCAGACGACTCAAAATGTAAAACAGATGAAGTTAGAAAGTAGTAAGAGAGTTTGAAAATGCTTATCACTGTCTTCCTTTTTGCTTATACCTGTTATCACACCCATGATTTACGGTACTGTGTTAATGGATAGTTAAGATTTATTTAATCTTCATGCAACTATCGATGAAGTGAATATTTTCAGGTTTTACTGGATTTTGGCTTAGTCCCAAGGCAAAATCCCCAATCGAGTGACTTGACACCCAGACCAGGAGCATATCTAGCATGATTCCCCATCATCCCACTGCCTCGGATGACTACGCCCAGACTGATGACTATAGCAATAATCTGGAAAACCGTCCAGACAAGCCAGAAGAAGCTTGCGGTGTTTTCGGTATCTATGCACCCGGAGAGGATATCGCCAAACTGACCTATTTTGGATTATTTGCCCTGCAACACCGAGGTCAAGAATCGGCTGGTATTGCCACTTTTGATGGTGAACAAGTCCACCTACACAAAGATATGGGACTAGTATCCCAGGTCTTTAATGAAAATATTCTCCAAGAATTACCCGGTAATATTGGTGTTGGTCACACCCGTTACTCTACCACTGGTTCGAGCCGCAAAGTTAATGCCCAACCTGCTGTCGTTGATTCTCGTCTGGGAAAAGTTGCTCTAGCACATAATGGAAATTTAGTCAATACCGTGCAACTGCGCCAGGAATTGCTAGAAACGAACTGTAACTTAGTTACAACCACAGATTCGGAGATGATTGCCTTTGCGATCGCCGAAGCGGTGAATTCCGGTTTAGACTGGCTAGAGGGAGCTATTCAAGCTTTCCACCGTTGTCAAGGAGCTTTTAGCTTGGTGATTGGCACACCCCAGGGAATTATGGGAACCCGTGATGCTCATGGTGTACGTCCCTTAGTTATTGGGACTTTAGGGGAAAATCCGATGCGTTATGTTCTGGCTTCGGAAACCTGTGGATTAGATATTATTGGTGCAGAATATCTACGGGATGTAGAACCAGGGGAACTAGTTTGGATTACAGAAGCGGGATTAGCTTCCTACCATTGGAGCAAAGAACCTCAGAAGAAACTTTGCATTTTTGAGATGATATATTTTGCTCGTCCTGATAGCATCATGCACAACGAAACATTATACAGCTATCGGATGCGCTTAGGACGAAAATTGGCAGAAGAATCGGCTGTCGAAGCGGATATTGTGTTTGGTGTACCGGATTCCGGAATTCCTGCGGCGATTGGTTTTTCTCAAATTTCTGGTATTCCCTTTGGTGAAGGGTTAATTAAAAATCGCTACGTGGGACGTACTTTCATCCAACCCACCCAATCGATGCGGGAAGCGGGATTGCGGATGAAATTAAATCCTCTCAAGGATGTACTGGCAGGAAAACGAGTTGTCATTGTTGATGATTCTATCGTTCGAGGAACCACCAGCCGCAAACTGGTAAAAACTCTCCGAGATGCAGGAGCAAGGGAAGTGCATATGCGGATATCTTCCCCCCCTGTGACTCATCCCTGTTTTTATGGTATAGATACAGACACCCAAGACCAACTAATTGCTGCGACTAAATCTGTCGCGGAAATCGCTGAACAGCTAGGAGTAGATAGTCTAGCCTATTTGAGTTGGGAAGGAATGTTAATTGCTACCCAGGAAGATACGAGTCACTTCTGTTCTGCTTGCTTCAATGGTGATTATCCTATACCCATTCCCGAACAGGTGAAACGTTCTAAGTTAATCTTAGAAAAAGCTGTGCGGTAATTGGTTGTTGGGGAAGATATGGAACCGACAGTCAGGCAATTACGGGCATTGTATTATAGGAGCGTAGCAGCAAGTAACTTGATGTTATCAATCAATTTGGTTCGATGAGATGAACGCACAGGGAGAATTTTCCTGTTAATTGGAGACACAATTGAAATAGAAATCTTTCCCAATGGAGAGGTGTTTGTCAAATGAATCAACCGAATTTTGATAATATGTCCGATCAGGAGTTGCTGACCTATGTCAGAAATCATCCCAGTGACATTAATGCTTTTCACAAGTATATGGATAGGTTGAATGCTCGTCCAGGAATTTTATGTACTACTGACGAGGAATTTGAAGCTGAGTTGCGTAGACGGGTTCAGGAGAAAGCATCATCTTAGATTCAAAAAAATGTGGTTGAGTAGTTAATACCCAGCCACATTTTCTTTTTCAATTCAAATTTGCTTACTTTTTCCAGGGAAACTTTGTCCCCATTTCAGTTGCGGCGGAAAAAATCAAATAGATAATTAATAAACTGACACTGAGCAGAAAAATTGTAACTTCGTGATTCATATTGTGTCTGGTGGAAAACCTGTATGAAATTGGGCAGATGTTCGACCAGAACACCGAATATGACCAGATTACAGTTTAGCCGCAGCAGTTTGCAAGATAGTTTTCAGTTGTTTTCTTGCCATCACTTCAGCTTGAGCAACAGTTGCACCTGCTTTTGCTGCTTGATCGTTTAATTCTGTTTGTTGTTGATCTGCGGGTGAGGTTTGCCGATCGCCCATATTTTCTTTAGTTGCATTGTAAGCAGTTTGGGCAGTTTCCCAGCGTTCCTTAACTTTGATGTAGCGATCGCCATATTTTTCTGTCAAGTTACGGTCTAGGTCAGCACACTCTTTATTAAAAGTCAAGAGAAAGCGTTTTTTGACTGCGGTAAATAGTTCGAGCAGTAGAGATTTCCAGCTACGGGAAGAATTTTCCTGAGGTTGGGAGACAATCACTAATGCACCGTTGACTTCATCCTGTACTTGCTGTTGAAATTTGGCTAATTCTGAGGAGTCACGGATGGTGGTATCGGTATTAATTCCGGCGATCGCTCCTTCCACTGCTGCCATAGCATCAGCTTGTGCTTGTTGACCTTTACCTTTAAAATATTCCACAATCACTGTAGTTGTATCCTTGAGAATAGTTAAAATTTCTCCTGAACCATTCTTAATTTCACCTACAGATTCAGTGACCGCAGCTTGGAATATTTCCTTAATTTTCTGACTTCTCAAGCTACCTTCTTCTTTGACTTTACCTAAATCAGCATTCAGACGTTCTTTAATTGGTGTAGACATAGATTTTCTCCATAATTAAAATAATAGTGAATTTGAGTAACAAGTAGGTAATAGTTATTTAGGGGTTGCCAGAAAATAATTATCTAATTGATTCAGATTTGATTTTTTCCGATTTCCCCTGCTCCCCTGCATACACAGCGATTGCTTATTATTGCTTTACCTCACAGAGACAGCATCAACGTCAATGACTGTATCTGTAGACTGATGAAAATCAGCTTCGGCAACAGGATTTTTCTGGCGATTTTTCATCTTATCCATGAAAATTTGGGAAACTTCTGCAATCACCAAACTTGCAATTACTCCGTCATCAATCCAACCTAAAAGTGGTATAGCATCAGGTAAAATATCTAACGGACTAACTAAATAGAGTAATGCTGTGACAATTGCCAACCAGCGATATTGAGGATGACGCAAAACTTTTTTTAACCAATCTTGCAATACTTGGGTGATAAATTTCTTTCTCATTGATTTCCCCTTCACTTCACAAGACTATCTTGACAAATATCTCTGCCAAAGTCTTTGGGAAAAAACCAACGTAATTTGTCGTAGAAACTCACCGTACAATGTTTGTCTGGTTAACCGTACAAAAAACGAACAGAAGGGAGGGTAAGGGGAAAGGAATTCTTCTCTTAACTGTCAACTTGTACCCATTACCCATCACCTATTACCCGTTACCTATTAGAGTAAGCTGTACCGCTAGCATCATAGCCCCTTTCTCGTGTGACGGTTCTGCCGTTGTTGCGGGTTTCTAATTCTGTATCACCATTAGAATTAAACCTAGCGTAGTATTCCAAGTTACCTCTGCCAAAATAACTTGTCCAATTGCTCCCAGAACTGCGTCGGGTAATTTGGGTGGGAATATTATAGAAACGCTCATCTGGGTCTCGTTTATTGTAGACGTTCATATATATTTTTCCACTCCGTTGAAAGACTCGAATGGAGTAGGTGTTAGTTTGGAAAGTTAATAATGTTGCTTGGGAGCTATTGTCAGGATTCTGGGAATTTGGATTGATAACACGTCCAGTCTCTCGCAAACTCACTACTCCAAGGGAGTCAACTATTTGCATTCGACAGGTATTATCGCCAAAAAATCTGACTGTAGTTCTGGTTTCACCTTCAAAAACATAGGAAATACTGCGATCGTCATTGGTGATGCGTCTAACAGGTGCATCATTTAAATGTCCCCTACCAGGGGGTTTACTTTCAAAAGTCATACGAGGATTGCCATTTCGCCATTTAATATCAACATAGTTGCGTCTAGCATCACAGCGCAGATTTTTTGTACTGGGAGCGCTGGAATTGTTCGTAATAATTCTTCCTACTTCCTGTACGGTGGCAACACCATTCACACCTTTGACATATAAGCTGCAACGATTATTCGCAATTAAGCTAATTGTTGCGACTATTTCTTCCTCAACAATATAAGAAATAGTACCATCTTGATTCCGTACTCTTCTTGCAGGTGAATTCTTTAAAATACCTATACCATCGGGTTTTGTCCCCAGACTTACACGGGGTTCTCCTTGTCTCCAGGTAATTTTAGCGACATTATTAATCCCGTCACAGGTGAAATTTTGTCCGACTGCTTGAGCTAGGAGATGATGGGGTTTACTTGATGGAGTGGCGATAAAGCTACGCTTCGCTGAGACGGCGATCGCTAAACTCAAGCAGCTAGTTGTTACAACTTCACTACAGATAACACCGATAACAACTAATCCTGTGGTAAATGCTGATTTCATCATATTTTCCAATAGGTGATTGTGAAATATCTATGGCAATCTCTTGCTAAATCAATGAGATTTATCCTTGTCTAATGATTTACCTGGGAAAAAATATTTTTTGACAGAAGATACTGAAACAATTTGTTTTTAGAATAAGATATTTTGATAATTTAGAGAACAAAGATGAATAATCAATATTTGTCAAGTAATTCTCACGGAAGCCTGATATAAATTTATTTTCGAGGTAATCTCACTGATAAGTACCTCAACATAATTAAACGTCAAATGTCATTACGAGTCGAACGTAGTGCAGTGTAGTCATCGCCATGAATCTATTTGATGTTTGTCATGGTTGACTTACTTACCAAGTTTTGTTCTGTCGTAGTAGTTTCAGGATAATCAGATTAATTCCCTCTGGTGGCAATGACAGATAATTAGGACTTACCCTGGGACACCCCATTTACGTCATAGGAACCTCAGGAAGCAATCTCAAAGCCTTGTTTTATCTACCCTTTTGCGTAAATCCTAATAATAATATTTTGAACAGTACACCCATAACTCTGGGTTCTCTTCACCCCACTTACATCAAACCCATCCGGAAAAAATAGATATATTTCCCTGAAATCTGGCTTCTTCCCGATGTAAACCTGGTTCTTATACTTTTACAGCTAGTTCTTGATACATTTCACCCTTAGCTTTTCGGATACAACTAGCGTACAGTAGAACAAATAATTAGATAGTTCATTTTTGAACAATCATTAATTCTCGTAGGCTTAGAAATAATGAATAGAGTTACCTTTTTCCGGAATTGCTCCTACGGCTTACTTTCTTTACTTACTATCAGTATAATCGTTATTTCTGATACTTCTGCATGGACACAAACTGCCCGAAATCAAACAGTAATTTCACGTAATTCTTCTTCTCAACTGAAATTAATTTGGCCCACCCAGGGAATTATTTCCCAAGGTTTTCATCCTAACCATGAAGGAATTGATATTGCAGGTCCTGCAGGGACTCCCGTCGTTGCAGCTGCGCCTGGTAGAGTCTATCAAGCTGGTTGGAGTGATTGGGGAGGAGGAAATCTGATCATCATTCAACACCCTAATCGGTATTTTACAGTCTATGCCCATAATCGCCGTCTTTTGGTGCAGGAGGGACAACAGGTAGAGCAGGGGCAAATTATTGCAGAGATGGGTTCTACAGGCAAAAGTACTGGACCCCATTTACATTTTGAGGTACGTCCGACTGTTCAACAAGCAATTAATCCCATTGCCACCTTACCACCTCTCCAAGGGGGTAAAATTCCCGCTTTGCAAATTGCTTCTGCTAAGTCTACTAACCGTCCCGTAAGTAATTTCTCCCGCGCAACACCACAAAGCACGACCACCTGGCAACAAACTTCTATCGGTCAACCTATTCCGATTCCGGTGAATCCACCTTTGGGTAATACCCTGAATGCTCCCCAATGGTCAAATTCGCCAGAATCTCCTAGAGTCGATGTTAGTTGTCATGGAACGACCGTAATTAATGGAGAAACGACCAAATCTCTTGTGAGGATTTGTCGGGAGAATGGTCAATACTTCTATATTGGTACATTGAAACAGCTTCCAGAGCAGGCTGTAAAGCTACAAGCTTGGAACGTTGGTAAAGACCTGTACCGTGCAGACAATGGTAGCTATTCATACGTAGTTAATCCTAAAGGCGTAGATATTTTCCGCAATCAAACCCATCTACGTTCAGAAAGCTTTGTGACTTCCAGGGTGTACGGTAGCTAGGGGAATAAGTTGGGTAAATTTTGCAAAAATCACTATTTCCGGCAATTTTTACCTATTTTGACAGATGCGATCGCCTAAAATTTTGGGGTAATCAAAAGGGCGATCGCAGCTACCAGGACAAAAATACTAAGATTTATTTTTTCTTTATTTTCCAATCAGTAAAAATCCCTTATGATTATGCGTAGTCTAAAATACACTTAGACTTTAGTTCTGGAAAAATAACAAAGCTCTTTGTAGTAATTTAAAAGTTATCAATAACCAGGAGTCCTATCGTGGAATATCTCGCTTACTCTCTAATGACGGTTGCGGATGAAGAAACAACCGCAGAGATGGAGTTTAACCTCCCTGAAATTAAAGTCACTTGGAATAAAAACTTCAAGTCGGCAGGATTAGCTTTTGCTAGTCTTGGCGTTTTATTTGCCGTACTTGCTCAAGCAGGTGCAGCATCAGCTTATACACAATACTATGTACGTACCAATGGCAGATGCTTGAATGCGCGCTATGGTCCTAGTATCTATTCTGCGGTTCACAGCTGTGTGAGAAATGGCGCGGCTTTAGCACCTGTAACTCGTTTCCGCTCTGGTTGGGCACAATTATCTACCGGTCGTTGGGTTGCCTCCCAATGGATAGGAACCTCCCCAGGTAGAGGTTATACCCCTGGTCCTGGTGTAGGTAATCCTAGTGGAAATGTTTTCTCCTTGGGTAGTACTGGCTCCGCAGTTGGACGCATCCAAAGAAGATTAGGTATTGCTGTTACCCGTCGCTATGACTACCGTACCTACTATGCAGTACAACGCTTCCAATCCCGTGTTGGTTTAACTGCTGATGGTGTTGTTGGTCCAGCAACTGCTAGAGCTTTAGGTCTGAGCTTCTTCAACTATTAAGTCACAATCTAAACTCATATCCTGAATTTCCAACAAATCCTACCCATGGGGTGGGATTTTGTTTGGGTGGGGATGTAGAACCGTTAACGTCTCTACCCACTACTTTTCATCTTAGGATAGGCAATCCGCTTGTGATGGAACTGCTGCCAAACCTCTACAAAAATCTCCGCAATTTGCGTCATTTCTTCCCGATTTAACCCAGAATCTATCATTTGGTGGTCTTGCCATCGGGCACGGAGAATATTATTCACCATAGTTAAAGCTTGTTCTGGTGTCGCATCTTTGAGGGAACGCAGTGCAGCTTCGCAGGAGTCTGCCAACATGACGATACCTGTTTCCCGTGACTGGGGAATCGGACCATCATAACGAAAATCAGCTTCATCTACTTTAATTTCGGGGTTTTCCTTAGCAAACTGAACTGCTTGGTGATAGAAGTAGGCAATCTGCATGGTTCCTTGGTGTTCGGGAATAAATGCTTGAATCGCTGTGGGTAAACTGTGCTTTCTGGCGATCGCCAAACCTTCACTGACATGTTTCTTAATAATGGCAGCACTATGCCAGGGATCCTGAATTTCATCATGCTTATTTGGTCCTCCCATCTGGTTTTCAATAAAACCCTGGGGGTCGTGCATCTTACCAATATCATGATACAAAGTACCTGCGCGAATTAATTCCACATTGCATCCTAGTTTCTTGCCCGCAGCTTCCGCCAAGGTGGCAACAAATAAAGTATGTTGAAAAGTACCCGGTGCTTCTGTGGCTAAACGCTTAAGTAAAGTACGATTGGGACTCGCTAATTCTGCCAAGCGAATCGGGGTGACAATATCAAAGAGTTTTTCTAAGTAAGGACTCAACCCCAAAGCCACAATACTCCAAACCAAACCCGATAAAGCAAATAACCCTGCCTCTTGGATAACGATATAGGAACCAAAGGGAAAAGCCGCACCCAGTAAAAGTTTAGCCAGGAAGTAAACACCCCCCTTTGTCAAAGCAATTCCCACACCTAATACAGCTAATTCTTCCCGCGATCGCAGCTTTTGTGCTAGACAACTACCTAAGATTCCCCCGGCTGCCCCAGCCAAAATTGCAACTTTACTTATCCCTAAACTCACGGATAGCAAACCCATGAGTAAACTCACCACAGTTACCCCCAAAGTTGCCCCATAGAAGCTACCAAGCAACAAACCGATGGTACTCCAGGTAGTATAAGGAGTGCCCAGAATCGTCACAAGAGGAGCGCTAAGGGTAAGTAATAAAACTAATAGGTAATCTCGATGACGTAAGCGATGATGAATTCGTCGTTCTACAAAGGCAAAAATTGCTACAGCTACAGCTACCGCACCACCCAGATAGGTTAAACCGAACCAATTCACCTCCCGACGCACTAAACCATAGGCTTCCAGAATTTCTAATTGCTGCTCACTAATAGTCTTGCCCTTGCTGACGATTATCTGACCCTTACGTACAGTTATCATCACGGGTTTTACCCCAGCTGCTGCTTGTGCTGCTAACTGTCTAGTTTGGGCTGTATCTTGTTTGAGATTTGGCTGTAATACCTGTATCAAGACTTGATTTGCTAGTGGTTCAGCCTGCTTAGGAACTAATACCTGTACCTGTAAACTGACTGCATCCTGCAAAAGATTTTGAGGTAATCCAGGAGCAATTCCCTGGGTTAAGATTCTTTCAGCCGACTGCTGAATTCCCATTTGAGTTTTTGACCAATCTTCATCTGTGAATTTCAGAGGAGATATGCTTTTATAGATGCTATCTGGCTTGGTGCTGATGAGTTTGGCTAATTTACTTTTCCCCTGACGATATTTCTGGCGGACTTGGGAAATTTGATTTAATAAAGATGAGAGATTATCTGGAGAGGTGGAGATGCGATAGGCTTCTAACTCAGCCACTGCCTGGGTAAAATCTGGTTTAGGAAAAAAGTCTGGTGTTTTTTTGACAGAACCCTGTTGAGTTCTTAATTTGTGTAGTGTGACTTTCAGGGAATTCTGTTGTTGACGATACTCAATTACTTGTAGTAAAGATTGCCATTCTGCCTCCGTTGCCCCTCGGAGATAATCTTGAGTACTCAGGGACAGATAGGAGCTATTAAAAAAGGGAAAGGAACCCGCAGTCAGGCGAATCTCATTACCCTCATTCAGTATTTTTTGTAGATTCCGGTCAATTTTTTGATTAACTTCGCCATCAACCATTAATACTGGCAAAGAAACTTTACTCGCACTATCGCGTTGTAATCGAGTCTGTTTCTTATCTTCAATAGTTCTCGTACTAGTCGCTTTAATTGTCTCTGGAGCTGTTGTACCTACTTTCAATTGTGGTTGAGTGTACAACTTGTGCCCCATCATACCAGTGAGAGATAGGACAGCGATCGCAACAATTACAGGAGAACGTTGGAATTTTATGTCAATAGCCAGAAATTTTTTTCCTCTTTTACCTCTGCGCTTTCCCTCATAGGTGGATATTACTGAACTCTGTACTGTTTTATGTCTTCGCCCCCAGTTCAATTGCTGGGTCAAGGACTGAAAAAATGATTGCTTTTTCATCACATTGACCGCAGTAGCTTAATTTGATGGCTGAATATAAAAGTACCCTGAGCAGGAACACACATCAAGCTCTTTTGCCACAATTGCTACCTAATTTTAATTTTCGGATTCAGCGAGTAAGTCAGTGTGGTAGTCAGACGTTGCGGTGAAAGGATTTTTCAATTTGTCACAACTGCTGATTGTCATGCCGAATAACTATCAACTTGTTCGGCATCTAGCCCCCCTTTTGACTAAATTTACCAGAGGAATACTATGAGGTTAGTCAAGCCTCTAATCTTACTTGATTCCGTTAATTTATCTGATAAATCCAACGGCTAGGGTTAATTTCTCACCAAGCCTCTAATAGTATAATTTATGACTCTCAAAAGAAAATGATTTATTAAATTTTTATGTGCGCTTTTTTTTCTGGCACTATTTATGATAAATCTGGCGGCAATTCCTTACCCTTCTCTCTGTGAAAACAGTCCTGACCATCTACAATAATTTCGGTGTGGCGATCGCCATGAGAGAACTTTTCCCTGAATTTCGCAGTAATACTTGTTTATTTTGATAGGTACCTGACCAGGAGGCGGTGAAACTGTGTGCTAGTTCTAGGGTCTGTTGATGGGCAGTAACTACATCTTGCTTATTTGGTAAAAATTTTATCCACCAGCCCACAGAAATTCCGGAGACGCTATTATAAGCACCGGATAAAGTCGCAGTAATAATACTAGTTAAATCTGTATGGGATATCACACCACGACTACGAATCACAGCAAGACGGAAATCCTCATGGGAACTGAGGAAACAATAAAATGCTAGACCTAAAATTTGATGCAGTTTTTCTTCTCGTTGTAAACAAATGCGGACTTCTTCGAGAGTACAACGACAATTTAAAGAATTATGAATTTTAAATAATATTTGTGGAGTCTTGGTTGTTGTTTCGCCCAAAAAACTTACTATTTGGGGAATCACAGCTTCTGGAGTGAATTTGTCGCCGCAAGATAGGGCGATCGCACAACCGAGAGCCAAAATCCAATCGGAAACCAAGGGTTTATCCTGCCAAATCCGAGCGACTCGCAATAAATTTTGGCGTAATTGCACCGGATTTTCATGGTAAAACAAGGCTACGGGCAAAGCTGCCAAGATTCCTTGAACTCCGTAGCCATTAATCGTATACAACTGATTACTTTCTAAAGGCAATCTACCTAACCAATCATCAATATCCAGCTTCCCGCAAGCAGCGAGACTTTCTCCACCAGCAATGATGATACGGGATGATTTGCCACTCACATAATTATCAGCAATCCCACTCTCCCCTAACACCGCTCCCAAAAACGCACCATGAAACCGACTAACTAAGGAATAACGCATAGTGTGAGGGTGGGTATTATCTGAAAATATGACTGAATTTTATTGCCTGAGGTGGTGAACTAGAGCTTGCAAACCCAAAACATAGCTCTGAGCGCCAAACCCACTAATTTGCCCAATCACAACTGGGGCAATGTAGGAATGGTGGCGGAATTCCTCACGGCGGTAAATATTACTTAAATGTACTTCCACAGTCGGTATATTTACTGCGGCGATCGCATCCCGCAAAGCTATACTTGTATGGGTATATGCTCCGGCATTGATAACAATACCTTGATGCAAGCCTAAAGAACCATGAATCGCATCCACGAGAGCGCCTTCATGATTAGACTGCATGGGAGAAACTTCTGCCCCTAATTTTTGACCAGTTTCTATCAGTAAGTTGTTAATATCCTGCAAACTAAGGGAACCATAAATACCAGGTTCCCTCTGTCCTAACAGATTTAAGTTTGGTCCATGCAGCAACAAAATACTGACAGGAGTCAAATTCGAGACTTTCACACTCTTACCGACGACGAGAACGTTCATCTACAGGTATCGGAATCAGTTCCGGTTCCGGTTCCATTTCCGGTCCCAAAAGGGCTTCGATTAGCTTTCTGGCTAATTCCTTGAGTTTTTCCAGCACCTTTTCAATATAGTCCATTGGACAGACCGCTCCTGAGATACTACCTCAATTTTAATTGTCAGGGGTGGAGAAGTAAGCTCCTGGCTGCACTAAAGCCATAAGTGATACTAATTTATACCATTGGCTTTTGGGTTAATGCGGACTTTAGAGTTGGATATTGTTTTCTCCCTTACTTTTTAGAGTATCACATTCACAACTGATGGGAATGGGTAATTGATAGTGGACAGAAATACAAGCAAAGATTTATCCATAATTCATAGACTTACCCGAAAATAGGTCTCAACCTCTGAGGACTCATTTCCGGGGAAATCGGACTGGGAATTATTTTTTCTTCGTTGCTGCGCTAGAAGACTTACTAGAGGATTTAGTCGAGGATTTCTTGCGACTAGATTTAGCTGTAGCAGTTTTTGCTGCTAATAACTCCAAAGCTGTGCTGAGGGTGATATCTTCTGGGGACTTACCCTCCGGGAGACTCACATTCACCTTCCCGTGCTTAATATAGGGTCCATAGGGACCATCATAGATATTCACGGGTTCGCTATCTTCCGGGTGGGAACCTAACTCCTTCAATGCAGCTTTTGATTTGCTAGTGCTACCGCGACCTTTTTTCGGTTCTGCGAGTAATTCTAGGGCTCTTTCCAAAGAAATTGTTAAGACATTATCCGCAGCTTTGAGAGAACGATAATCCTTACCTTCCTTACCTTGATCGTGGACAACATAGGGACCAAAGCGCCCCAGATTTGCCTGAATTTTTGCTCCGGTTCCTGGATGGACACCCAAATTACGTGGTAGAGCTAAAAGACCAACTGCGGTATCAAGGGTGACAGTTTCCGGTGTCACACCCTTCGGTAGGGATGCTTGCTTGGGTTTAGGATTTTCCTCAGTTTTGTCACCGAGTTGCACATAGGGACCGTAGGGACCGATTAAGACATAAATTGGTTCTCCAGTTTCTGGATGTCTTCCCAGTTGTTCAGGACCGCTAGTTTTTTGCCGGAGTAAAGTTTCTACCTTTTTGGGGTCTAGATCTGCGGGTGTTAAATCCTTGGGAATGGAAGCAGTTACAACTCCTTCGCCATTGTCCTTCTCAATGTAAGCACCGTATTTGCCGATACGGACTTTCGCATCCAGATTTTCCAGTTCTACAGTCCGTGCTTTATTGGCGTCGATGAGGTCTTCTCGTTCTTTGACGAGGGTTTCCAAACCTTGCTCTCCCAGGTAAAAACGGCGTAAATAGGGTAACCAAGCTGCTTCTCCCGTGGCGATATCATCGAGGGTTTGTTCCATTTTGGAAGTAAAACCGGGGTTGACAATATCGGGAAAATGTGATTCCAGTAAGTCGGTGACAGCAAAGGCTGTAAAGGTGGGAATTAGGGCATTGCTGACTAATTGGGCGTAACCCTTGTCGATAATTGTGCCAATGATGCTGGCGTAGGTACTGGGGCGACCGATGCCTTCACTTTCCAGGGTTTTTACCAGGGTAGCTTCCGTATATCGAGCGGGGGGTTGGGTTTCGTGTTTGACCGTTTCTAAATCAGTACAGTTGGGGCGATCGCCGACTTTCAAAGGAGGCAAAATCACTTCCTGGTCTTCCAGAGCGGCTTCGGGGTCATCAGAACCCTCTACGTAGGCGCGCAGATAACCAGGAAAATCGATACGTTTACCACTAGAACGGAAACCAGCGTCCTCAACTTGTAGAAGTACGGTAATTTGGGTTTGGCGAGAATCAGCCATTTGACAGGCAACAGTCCGCTTCCAAATCAAATCATAAACTTGGAATTCCCGACCGCTTAAACCTGTTTCCTGGGGTGTACGGAAACTGCTGCCAGCTGGACGAATTGCTTCGTGAGCTTCCTGAGCGCCCTTAGATTTAGTGGTGTACTGTCGAGGTTGGGGGCTGAGATATTCCTTGCCATAGAGCTTTTCCACACAGTCCCGCGAAGCCGCGATCGCCTGGTCAGATAAATGCACCGAGTCTGTACGCATGTAGGTGATGTACCCCTGCTCATAAAGATTTTGAGCAATGCGCATCGTATCCCGTGCAGATAAGCGTAATTTCCGGTTAGATTCCTGTTGCAGGGTAGAAGTCGTAAAGGGTGGTGCTGGCTTACGAGTCACAGGACGTTCTTCAATGTCCGTCACCGTCCAGGGTTTATCAGTGAGCCTTTCCTTGAGAGCTTCTGCCTGTTCTGCGTTCAGTAAGACTAATTGGGCAAGGCGATCAGGGGCAATTTGTCCTGTTCCTGGGTCAAAATCGCTGCCACTGACTAATTTTTTCCCCGCCAAAGTTACTAACACAGAGGTAAAAAACTGTGGAGATTGGCTTGTGGCGATCGCTGGGGTTAAAGTAGCCTTCAAATCCCAAAAAGTCCCCTGTTTAAAGGCGCGACGTTGTTTTTCACGATTAACTAACAAACGCACTGAAACCGATTGTACCCGTCCGGCAGACAACCCCCAAGCAATTTTTTTCCACAATAGGGGTGACAAGGTATAACCTACCAGTCGGTCGAGAATTCGCCGCGTTTCCTGGGCACGAACTAACTTTTCATCAATATCACGACAATTTTTTAAGGCTTTTTTAATTGCGTCTTGGGTGATTTCATGGAATACCATCCGCTTTGTCGGTACCTTGGGCTTGAGCAGCTGGTATAAATGCCAACTGATGCTTTCCCCTTCCCGGTCTTCATCCGTTGCCAGGATAAGTTCTGAAGCCTCTTTCAGAGCATCTTTGAGCTGGGTGACAACTTTTTTCTTATCCTTAGGAACGATATACAAGGGTTCAAAGTCGGCTTCTACATTTACCCCTAACTGCGCCCATTTTTCTCCCTTGACTGCGGTAGGAATGTCACTAGCCGACTGGGGTAGGTCACGGACATGACCCATAGAAGCTTCTACCCGATAGCCTGATGGTAAATAATTGCGAATGGTGCGAGCTTTGGTCGGAGATTCGACGATGACAAGAGTTGACATGGAAATTTCAAAAAAAGAGTAGCTGCAAAGCTAATACAGTCAATCAATTGGGAACTGGAGATGTGGGATTCTTTATCATGTAGCACTTTCTTTAACTGGGTGGTGATCTCAGAACCCACTTGAGGACAGGGGTAATTTTCATTGGGGAGTTATGCATTTTTCTATATCCTTAATATCTTGTGACTTTTGAGCAGTTATTTCCATCTTTAACTTATCTCAAGCATAATTGGCGACTGTACCTGGCAAAATGTCCTCCAAAGTAGGCGTAGACGAGAAAAGAGTATCTATGACTTTACCAGAGACTCTTTATCTTGAATTTTGAATTCCCAACCTCCTAATTTATGTTTCTCCCTGCCTGCATTGTGCCAAAATTGAATCAAATCTGAGAATGTTTATGAATTTGGCTAATTATCAATACCTAACCTAGGAGATATAGTGATGCAAGCGATTCGTCAAGGGGATGTGATACTACTACCTACCCAGGAGATTCAAGGACAGAAGCTATCGCATTTAGTTTTAGCTGAGGGTGAGGTGACTGGACACAAACATCGGATTGCTGAGGGACAAGCTGAATTATACGCAAAAGCTGGTTCTCTTTATCTACGGGTCTTGTCTGAGACTGCTGTGTTAATTCATGAAGAACACGCAGCTATTCCTATTCCCCATGGTACTTGGCAAGTGCAAATTCAAAGGGAATATCAACCGGAAGGTTGGCGTTACGTCAAAGATTGAAGGATGCAGAACAGGGGATAGGTAGTGGAAACATAGGCGCAAATACTCCCCCGTTTCTGTCATCCTCTCTGAACCTTAGTTTCAAAATTGCCCTATTTCCATGTTGTAGTTGATGCTAAAGAACCAGCCATCAAAACTGATTTGAGGGTCTGTAGAGTCGCCAACACTAACTCCAGCTTGTAAATAAATACTGCTATAGTCCGACAAACCATAACTTAAATGCCCGTAAAAACGGTGGTATTGGTCTTCTCTTTCTCGTTGCGTAAAATCTGATAAACCAAATTGATAATCTACACCTACTTGTAAGGATTGTTGTAAATAGTAGCTGAGGGATACCCACAGAGAATGAATCGCACGGTTACGCTTTTCTGGGGGGTTGGTGAGACTCCAGCGAAACTCATAGAAACTATCTAACATCAGTCTCTCACTCAAGGGGTCCCGTCTACCTAGGGAGACTCGCCAGGAATTTTCATTTAAAAAGCGATCGCCAGCATTAAAAAATTTCCCATCCTTGGCATAAAATAATTGTTGGTTGCTCCAGCCTAATTCTCCGTACATTCGCGGAGTCAATTGGTGATATAAACTGACATTGAATCTCACCTGATGATAATTAAACTTGGATTGGTCGAGGTAATTAATGATATTCCCATCCACTGAACCACTCAAATAAGTTTTAGAACTCAGGGCAATGGGTACCGAACCAAAAGATAGCCCATAGTAATACAAACCATCGGTGAGTGGGAATTTTTTATCGGAAAAAATATTACTAGTTTGAAAGTAACCACTACGAGCTTGTAAATAACCTACAGGCTTAAATTGTCGTCTGGGTGTAATTATTGGTGGTGGTTGGGGTTCTTCCAGAGTTGGTGGAACTTCCCTCAGTACCAAAGTACCCAGTTCTTCTTGTTCGGTGACGGTTTCCTCTGTTGGCTTTTTCTTCTTCTGTAAAGCTTGCCTTAATTTTTCTATTCTCTGAATTCTTTCATCTGTTGGCTGCTCTAATTTCTTTTGGATGGTATCTGAAGGAGTTGCAGGTAAGTCATTTGGTTGACTATTGAGAGATGGAGGTTCATTGGGGGGTGGAGGAGGGTTTTGTGGAGGAGGGTTTTGTGGAGGGGGATTTTGTGCAGGAGGATTCTGGGGAGGAGGATTTTGTGGAGGAGGATTCTGTGGGGGTGCTTGGGAAATTATACTGGATTGAAAATCTGTCTCATTCTCAGAGTTTTGCCAAAAAATAACCTTTCGTACGGACTCTTTGGATGTATCAGTAGTTACAGCTAGATGATTGCAGGAGAATTGTGAAAAACTCTTAAAGTTTTTTTGAGGAATCTGAAATGCAGCTAACTGTTGTTGCTGTAGAGGTTGGATGGTAGGGAATACTGTTTTTTGCGGGTTATTATACCCATTAGTATTGGAAGAGACACAGGAAGATGCTATCTTGGAAGTGAGTTCATCAGGGATATTTCGGATACTAGTATTAGCAGCCCACGATGCATCTGCTTCCGCATAACACCAGCTTGCACTACTGAAAAATAACAGAATCCAGTTGAATAATGATTTGTTTCTAACTTGGGGTTGCATATAATTTCGGTTCTGGCAAACTGAAAACCAATGATTTTTGACAATTTTGATTCAGAATGTATGGATTTATTGGTATTTTGATGCACCACCGATGACCCACAAATGCTGGCTACTAGGGAAAATACTGATAAGTGCAGGAACTCTGCGGAAATTGAGTCAGGAATTAGGAATACAAAGAAAGCAAATCCATACTGTCGGCAGTATGTTTACCTATCTTACTTATTTAAGCTTTTGTAAAGGTATCGTAATTTTACTTAAAAAAAATTGCTATAACTAAGTTGACTTTGCAAAACTCAGAAAAACTATTTGGTTTCAGGACGTAGTGAAATTACTTAAGGTCGCCACTTATGCTTCGTAAATCTTTGCCATTGACTGTAATTGTTTTGTGGGGAGTGATAGTTACACCTGTTACACAACAGGCAAATGCTGCGACTCCTTTAACAAAGGCGGTAGTTCAGAGTATTCGGAATATCGTACAGTTAATGCCGAAGAACTTACGCCCCCGACCAGCACGTAAGGCTGACCCTATGTCACCAGGAGATGGCTTGTCTACTGGACGTTCTTCTTTAGCAGAAATACGTTTTAATGATGGCTCTTTGGCGCGGGTAGGAGAGCAAGCTGTATTTCGGTTTTTACCTAAAACGAGAAATTTTAGGTTATCAAATGGCACAGTATTATTACTAATACCTCCGGGAAGAGGGCAAACAAGGGTAAACACACCGAATGCGGCGGCAGCGATTCGCGGTTCTGCTCTGTTTGTCAGGTATGATGAGGCAGAGGATAGGACAATTATTGGAGCGTTAACTGACAGTGGTATTGAGGTTAGTAATGATGATGCTTCTGTAACTAAAAAGTTGAAGCCTGGGCAGTTAGTGGTGATTGTCAAGGGACAATTTCAGGGTTTGTATGAGTTTGATTTGAGAACTTTTTACGATACTAGCGACTTGGTGAAAGGGTTAGATTTGACGTTGAAGGAAGCACCAAATCCCGATCCGGCGATCGCTAGTGTGCAACAAGAAACTAAAGACGCTGTAATTAAGCAAACTCCTATCACTATCGGTAAAGACACCATACAAAATCCTGGCTTTGTCAAACTGAGTGCTAACAAAACTGGTAATAACAATCAAAAGGTTGTACCGCACAAGGAAGGTACGAATGATTTTGTGGATTCAGGGCAAGTAATTTCCAATACTCCTCAACCACAACCACCAGTAGACAACAAACCTCCGGTAGATAACAAACCACCAGTAGATAACAAGCCTCCAGTAGATAACAAACCTCCGGTGGATAACAAGCCTCCAGTAGATAACAAACCACCAGTAGATAACAAACCACCAGTAGATAACAAGCCGCCAGTAGATAACAAGCCTCCGGTGGATAACAAACCTCCAGTAGGTAACAAGCCTCCGGTGGTAGAAACACCTGGTAAACCTCCGGTAGAGAAACCACCAATAGATAACAAACCTCCAGTAGACAATAAACCCCCAATAGACAACAAGCCTCCGGTAGATAACAAACCTCCAATAGATAACAAACCTCCAGTAGGTAACAAGCCTCCTGTGGATAACAAGCCTCCGGTGGTAGAAACACCTGGTAAACCTCCGGTAGAGAAACCACCAATAGACAACAAACCACCAATAGACAATAAACCCCCAATAGACAATAAACCCCCAATAGACAACAAGCCTCCAATAGACAACAAGCCTCCGGTAGATAACAAACCCCCAATAGATAACAAGCCTCCGGTAGACAACAAACCCCCAATAGATAACAAACCTCCGGTAGATAACAAACCCCCGGTAGACAACAAGCCTCCGGTGGTAGAAACACCTGGTAAACCACCAATAGAGAAACCTCCGGTAGATAACAAACCTCCGGTAGATAACAAACCACCAGAGAAACCACCTGTTGGTACTTGATTTTGCCAGAGATTGTGGTGCGTAAATTCCCTATTTTCTAAACTGGGGAGTATCGCATCTATCATCCTAGTGGAGTACAGAAAAACCCTATCCCTACGAATGCAGAGGAATTTCTCGCAGAGTACACCTCGATTTCGGGAATGGTTAGAGAGGGGTTTACTTACTTGACTGGAAAATCTATATGTTAAGACTGATTATCTAACCTTTCAGTGGAATCATTCAGGAGGTTGGGTAATTTGGATGTGGGTAAGTCAGATGCAGAAACTTCTTCACCAATTCCCAAGTAAGGAATTGTATCTAATCCCACATCCTCTAAATTCACAACATTAATGAGGGAATTATCAGCCCAGAAATGTTGTTTATTTTCCCGAATGATTAATTGATTTAAGTCTTCTAAAACCTCTGATGCCGTTTGATAGCGCTTTTGAAAATCGTCTAGCACCATTCGACAAAGAATACTGGCTAGTTCTGTACTAACTATAGCCTTATCAAGCCATTGCAACTCACCATCAGTATTTCTGGCTAAATCGTGAGGAGCGATACCCGTAAGTGCGCGGATGGCAATCATTCCAACTGCATAGATATCACTATTATATTGTGGGCGACCAAAGCACTGTTCGCTGGGTGAGTATCCTTTTGTACCAATACCAATTGTCAAGGCTGTTTGTTCGGAAGCATCGAATAATTGGGTTGTAACTTCTTTGACAGCACCAAAATCAATTAAGACTAATTTGCGATCGCCATGGCGGCGGATAATATTACTAGGTTTGATATCTCGGTGAATCACACCATTTTTATGGACAAAAGCTAATATTTGTAATAAATCCCGCAAAATATCGATAACGATACTTTCGTCAACGGGTTTACCAATAGGTAATTCTTGACTGAGAGGATGTCCATCAATGTATTCTTGAATTAAGTAAAATTCTTCTTCTTCAAAAAAAGCTAATAACTGGGGAATTTGGGGATGATTGCCCAACTTTTGGAGGGTTTCAGCTTCGGAGTTAAATAAACGTCGAGCAATGATAATTTGCTCTGCTTTGTGGTTAACTGGTTGCAGTTGCTTAACTACACATTGAGGGTGGTTTGGTAACAGGGTATCTTCCGCGATGTAGGTTTCACTAAATCCTCCTGAACCCAGAACTTTGACGATTTTATAACGTCCGGCGAGGATTTTACCGGAAAGGGCTAATTCCCTCTGTTGTAGTAAGTCTAGTAAATCATCCTGTTGGCTAATAATTTCTTGAACGACAGGAGAGGTTTTATATTTTTGGAAGATAGTAACTAGGTGACGTTTGCGGAAGATTTCGCGGATGATTTCTATACCCAGATAAACAGTACTAATAGTGGCGATCGCGACTATGGGGATAGCAGCAGGAATAATAAATCGCCCAGAGGTAAAACAAATAAAACTGACTCCACCCCATAGCACAGCAGCAACCATCCCATAACTAAATCTACGGATACCTGCTTTACCCCTCGCAATTAGTACAGTACAACCACCAACTATGGTAAAAACAAATAAACCCTCCGCCCAAGGATTAGTTATTTTTTGGGAGATACTTCTACCCTGCATCAAAGTGGCGATCGCCTGGGCATGAATTTCTACCCCAGCCATTTTTTGGGGGTTTAACCAGCTAGGAGAAACAGCCACTCCATGAAAATCATTGCTGAGCTGTGCTGTGGCGCCAATCAAAACTATCTTGTCTTTAAATACCTGCCCTGACTGCAAATAATGTTTCCAGTTGGTGGGATCTAAAACATACCAAAAGGGAATAGTCTCAAAAGTTCCCGCACCTCCCCAAAAATACAGGCGATCGCCCAGAGGTTTGGGATAATTCACCCCAGATGCTCGTAAAGTCGCCTCCCCTAAAGAAGGGATTTTATCTGGTGGTGTAAAGTTGTCATTTTTTGCCAATAATTTGGGAAACACACTGGCGTGTCGGTGGATTTTGCCATCTATCTCTAAGGGAAAATTGACAGAGCCGACTGTGATACCAGTATTGCGAAATAATTCTTGAGGTTGGGTTAACTGCCAAAAACTACCCTGATGGGTTTCAGAGTTTTCATAGATTGCGGCTAGTGTGACTTTTTGGTGATGGCGTTGTAGTACCTCCTGTAAATGGCGATCGTCTTCCACTCCATAACTACTGGGGCGATCAAAAATCACATCCACAGCCACATGGCGCGCTCCACCTTGAATTAATTTCTCAATCACTTCTGCATAGGTTGCCCTAGGGAAAGGAAAGGATTGTAAAGGCTTGAGATAGGAATACTTCTCAGGGTTATCTCGATAGTATTGCCCTGGTACGGTGATCGAATCATTATCAATGGCTAAAATGACAATATTATCCGGTAAGGTAGCCTGTCCTCGCAACTGGAAAAATAGGGAATGTGCCTGTAGCTCCATAAATTCACCGATACCCATATCAGATGCAGCCAATACCGCCGCACCTAGGGCTGTCATCCCTGCCAATATATGGGCAAAATAACCCATTTTGCGGGAAATTTTGGCTCCAGAGGTAGCAGTAGTTTTTGTATGTTTCCCAGTAGCTTTACTGGTCGCAGAAAGGTTTTTTTTAGTTAAGGTATATATAGGCTCTTTTGGCATATCGTAAATTTTCAATAATTTTACCTACAATGCCGAAATATAGTGTTTTCCCATTTTTGGGAGTAGATGCGTCTCAAATTGTTCTGTAATGCCAAATAAAGCAAACTTTTTCCCATACAAGCAAGGTTTCTAGGCTTGTCGATTTTTCTGGGAAATTGTCTTGACATAATATTTTGACAAAATCAGAAAAAGGGTAAAAGTTTATCAGGTTGATGCAACCAGCTTTTTCCTGTAGCTTACAAGATATTTGTTTTATTTGCCCTGAACTTGTATCTTTGACGGTTAGCTATTGACTTCAAAGAGAATAGCAAAGGGATAAACAGTTCCTGTAAACTGTCTTTATAAATTTATCAGCTCAAAATTATAACTAGCTCAATGCTAAATTTATACATTAGTAAATTACACTTATTTATGCGGAAAATTTATTACATATTATTACCTTATAGCACAGAGATGCCGCACAGGATAATCTCTATTTCTGGAAAGAGAGGCAAACAAGGCAAGTGGTATCCTGCGGTTGCTCCTGTGTAATGATACTAATCATTTTTACAGAGAATGTAGTGAAATGGAGTTTGAGGCTAGGTTGTCATCACTAACTTTGCTCGACTATGAGAAATGATAGTATGCGTTCTCCATTTTCATTTAAACCTAAATTCTTTGCCTATTTTAAAGCTAGTTGACGCACTCCCTAGTCAGCCCGGATATTCTCAAGGCAATTTTCTGACATTGCTGGGGAAAGTTTGGGTATGGATGATTTTGCAGGAGATGAAAGTCTGCAAATGTTTTTCCCAGGGAATAAACAGTTGTACTTGTTAGCTTTCCTGAGTCTCAAGTTGCCCTAGGAATTATGAGCTTTACTAATAATTGCGCTTTTTCATTGTATATGTGCAATGCTTGCGTTTTCGGGAGTCATAACCAAGGGTAAATTTTTGTCCTTGACTATTCCATACCGATTTAGGAGTAAACTTGATTATACAGTGAAATATGCTGTTAGAGAAGTAAGTTGATAGATAGATTTTGATCAGAGGAGGAAACAGACCGTATTGCAGGTTAAAAATCAGCGCCCACTTCTAAAATTTCTACACAAAATGTTGCATCTAACCTATCAGGCTTTTAGGGGCTATATACAAACTATCTATGACAATATAATTTATAGATATTAGCGAAATAGTCATTTTATAATTGCTATAATCTATTGTTCAATCTAAATTCTTCTTATCTATATATTAGGCGTAAATTTCTATGGGTTCTCCGATGAATCGTCTGTCTATATTTGTAGACGGAAATAATATGTTCTATGCTCAACAAAAAAATGGCTGGTTTTTTGATCCCAGGCGAGTCTTAGAATATTTTAAATACGAACAGTCAGATACGACTTTAATTAATGCTTTCTGGTACACTGGCTTAAAAGACCCTCAAGACCAGCGCGGTTTTCGAGATGCTCTAATTAGTTTAGGGTATACAGTTAGAACAAAAATTCTCAAAGAATATTATGATGATAATTCAGGACGCTATTCCCAAAAAGCTAATTTAGATATAGAAATTGTCGTTGATATGTTTAATACTGTAGACCAATATGATCGAGTAGTTCTATTTAGTGGTGATGGTGATTTTGAAAGAGCAATTGAACTATTACGGTCGAAAAATACTCATATTACAGTAGTGTCAACCGAAGGAATGATAGCGCGGGAATTGCGTAATGCCACGGATAGATATATTGATTTAAACGATATTAGAGATGTCATAGAAAAAAATGACCCCATGTAATTAAGCAATTATTTATACATTAATTCAATAGAAAAAGATTTAAATTTTTATGTATTTTTAACCACCAGTAAGTAGGAGGAAAAATCACAAATGAGTCAACAATCCGAGAGAATAATTATTTTTGACACAACCCTCCGGGATGGGGAACAATGTCCTGGAGCGACTTTGAACATTGAGGAGAAATTGGCGATCGCCAAGCAATTAGCCCGTTTAGGTGTAGATATCATTGAAGCGGGTTTTGCCTTTGCTAGTCCAGGGGATTTTGAGGCAGTCAGCAAAATTGCTCAACAGGTGGGTACGGAAAACGGACCAGTGATTTGTTCCCTAGCTAGGGCAAGAAAGGAAGATATTAAAGCGGCGGCAGAGTCAATCAAACCCGCAGTTAAGGGGAGAATTCATACTTTTATTGCCACCTCCGATATTCACCTGAAATACAAATTGAAAAAGAGTCGAGAGGAAGTGGTAGCGATCGCCGAGGAAATGGTGGCATACGCGAAAAGCTTCACCGACGATGTGGAATTTTCCCCCGAAGATGCGGGACGTTCCGACCCGGAATTTTTGTACACAGTCCTAGAAAGGGCGATCGCAGCTGGAGCAACCACGGTCAATATTCCCGATACCGTCGGCTACACCACCCCCAGCGAATTTGGAGCAATTATTAAAGGTATTAAGGAAAACGTCCCCAACATCGACCAGGCAATTATTTCCGTCCATGGACATAACGACCTAGGTTTAGCCGTTGCCAACTTCCTCGAAGCCGTGAAAAATGGTGCCAGACAGTTAGAGTGCACCATCAATGGTATCGGTGAACGAGCCGGAAATGCAGCCCTAGAAGAATTGGTTATGGGATTACACGTCCGTCGGCAATACTTCAACCCCTTCCTCGGCAGAGCAGTGGAATCAGAAGCACCCCTGACCAACATCGACACCAAGCAAATCTACAAAACCTCCCGTTTGGTATCCAACCTCACAGGAATGCTGGTACAACCGAATAAAGCGATTGTGGGAGCCAATGCTTTTGCCCACGAATCTGGTATCCACCAAGATGGAGTTTTGAAAAATAAACTCACCTACGAAATTATGGATGCCCAACTCATCGGTTTGAACGATAATCAAATTGTCTTGGGCAAACATTCTGGACGTAATGCTTTCCGTACCCGTCTGCGGGAATTAGGCTACGAACTCTCAGAAACCGAACTCAATAAAGCCTTCGTCCGCTTCAAGGAAGTTGCTGACAAAAAGAAAGAAATTAGCGATTGGGATTTAGAGGCGATCGTCAACGATGAAATCCAGCAAGCACCCGATCTATTCAAACTGGAATTAGTGCAAGTTTCCTGTGGTAGTAATGCCAAACCTACTGCCACCGTTACCCTACGCAATCCCCAGGGAGAAGAATTAATGGATGCTGCCATCGGTACTGGACCAGTAGATGCTGTCTACAAGGCAATTAACAGAGTTGTAGACATCCCGAATCAATTAATTGAATTCTCGGTACAATCGGTAACTGCTGGTATTGATGCAATTGGGGAAGTTACTATTCGTCTCAAATACGAAGACCGCGTATTTTCAGGACGTTCTGCCAACACAGATATCATCGTTGCTTCTGCCCAGGCATACGTAAATGCACTAAATAGATTGTACGCAGCAATACAAGTGTCTAGTAAGCAGCAAGTAACAGCTTAGCTTGAAGATTTCCAGGGATAAGGTGAAAATCTTGTCCCTGTGTGCTGTCTTTTCCTGAGAGCTTTGATATTTTACTGCCGACTGAAATATAAAAATCCGACTTGTAATAAACCCACAACAAAACCGAGAATTCCTCCCAGGGTGACGATCGCCTGTAATTCATTTTTGACGATTCCCTCAATCGCAGCTTCCAAATCCGCAGGAGAAGTAGATTTCACTCGGTCAACAATCACCTGATCAATATTCAAAATCGGGATAGTTTGGGCGACAATTTTTTCTAAATCCCGTTCCAAATATCTTTCTAAAATCAAAGCTAGCTCCGTACTCACCACTTCCAGGGATGCGGTAACTATGGGAGAGGTGCTCAGACGATTCACAAGCAGGATAGCAATATTTTCCCAATCTACAGAATCACTGAGTCCCTGGAGTAAATCACTACCCTTCGCTTGTAAGTAATGGCGAACACTTTCGCGGGTAGTTTTGCGGAGTTGGCGAACTGTGCTGATGGGGAGGTTTTGCAGGGAGATACTTTGGAGAAATTGCCTGAGGCGATCGCTCATACGTAAATCTTGAATTAACTCGCCAATTCGAGAGTTACTAATTTCCTTCTCATCCAAGCAATAAGTTCGTAAACGGGCAAGGGTATTACGTAAACCAAACAAATTTGCCACAACCCAGTAAGTACCGCTAGTTTTTTCGCGGAAGGTTTCATCAATAGTTTGGATAGTGCGATCGCTCAAAAAGTCAATAATTGCCAGACGAATCACATCCGGTGGCAGCACTACTTCAATAAACCAATCAGCCAGACGAGTTGCCTGTTCTTCGTTCAGTTGAAACTCTAATAATACCTGGTCAAAAATTTGGTTAATTTGGACTTCTAAAAAATCTTCCTGTCGTGCCAATACCTTCAGCAGACGAGGTAAAGACTCACCCAGTAAATCCCGCAAAATCCCAGCAATAATTTTTGCCGTTTTCTGTTCCCGATCCGATTTTATCTGGTCAAGAGCCATCTGCAACAGCCAGAGAATCGCCCCTTGTACCCGTTCAGTTTCTAGAAGTCTCCTAGCCAGGTTTTGTAATTCCTCTGGTGTCAGCAAAGAACCCATAATCGTATCAGAGATATTCTTTGCCAGACGTTCTTGATTTGCAGGAATCAAACCAGGAGTAAAGGGAATTCGTCGTCCACCGATGTAGAGAGCGCGGTAAGGACGAAACAGCATCTTGATGGCTATATCATTAGTGAAATAGCCAATAACACCACCCAAAATTGGGGGAGAAACATAAAGCCACAGATGAGACCAATCCACATTCATTGAGTCATTAGTCATTAGTTATCAGTCATCAGTCATTAGCTAATCACCCATAACTAATAACTAATAACTATTAAGCCTTTGTAAGTACCAGCACTCCCATCATACCGTTCGCAATGGGGTAGTGTGTGGCTTGGGCAAAACCAATTTCTTGGGCAATTTGCACTTGCTCACCCCCACTAGGGAAACGGTCTAAACTGGGGGAAATATAAGCGTATTCTGCCTTTAAACCCATTTGCTCGGCAATCGGTACTACCAATTTATCTAAATACCATTGTTGAAAGGTACTAGCTAAAGGGTTGTTGGGACGATGAAAATCTAGAATAGCGGCTTTTGCTCCTGGTTTCAGTACTCTATACAACTCTTGTAAACTTCGGGGGATATTGGTGACGTTGCGTAAACCATAACCCATGGTTGCTCCATCGAAATAATTATCCTCAAAGGGTAAATCTAAAACGTCTCCTTCTACCCAAGTAATGGGAGATAAACCAGACATTTGCCGACTTCGTTCCCTAGCCACTGCTAGGAGTTGGCAGGAAAAATCAACACCATAGACATGACCTTGTTTACCTGCCCGACGAGCTAATCTCAGGGTAATGTCACCGCTACCGCAACACAAATCCAGACAAGTATCACCTGGTTGGACATTGCTCCACTTGACTGTCATTTCCTTCCAGACACGATGCATTCCCAAGCTTAACCAATCATTCAATTGGTCATAAACAGGGGCAATGCGGTCAAAGATATCACGAATTTCCTGAGTCATCGGTCAATAGTCAATAGTCCACAGTTCCATGGTCAGGAGTCATGGGAAATTAGTCAATAACGGGGAACCAGAAATTTTAGGAATTTTATTTCTATGAGCTCTGGGAAAACCTGCTGCAATTAATTCTTTTTGCTGCTGATGCACTGAATATTTTCATAGCTGGTGCTTCAAAATTACTCATTTCTGAGTGATGAATACTACCCATTCACCACCGAGAAAATGCAGAAAATCTTCTTCTCTAGCCTATCTTGTGATGGATTTGTTGACTACTGACCTTTGAGCTTGACTAGAGACTATGACAAATCACTCCCAATAACTGAGCTGATAGATGCATCAGTTTAAGTTCATCTTCTCGTAAGGTATGGGGTTTATGCCACTGCAAAGAGATAACGGCTAAAACTTTACCTAAATAAGTTACAGGAATAATTACATGAGCTTCCACACCGTTCTCAGGGTAGTAGGTTGCCTGTGTCAGCCTTGCATCCTTAGGTATATTCAAAGAAAGCTGTAATTCCTGGGTGGCGATCGCCTCACTGGTGAGAAAATCTTGATTTAACCAGTTGACAATTTGACCACTTGTACCGTAAGAAGCTTGCTGTTCTGCCAAAGAATTACCTGTAACTAACTGCAAGATACAGCCATTAGCGGTAAAACTTTCACCAAAGCTGGTAGCCAAACTTTGGAGAGTCTTATCCACACTACCTGCTTGTTGGGCAACTTGCACTAAAGATGATACCAACGCCATTTGAGCATTGGCACGTCTTAATTCTTCGGTACGTTGATTCAGTAAATCATAGGTTTCTGCGGCTCGCTGCACAACTGCTTTGAGTTCGCCAGGGTCCCAGGGCTTGGTAATATACTTATAAACCTGACCAGCATTGATTGCCTCAACCAAATCTTCAATATCTGTAAATCCCGTGAGGATTATTCTCACAGTATTTGGGAACTGGGGTACAGTCTTACTGAGAAACTCCGTCCCTTTCATTTCTGGCATCCGTTGGTCGGAGATAATTACCGCTACTTCCCCTTCATCAGCCAAAACTTGTAGAGCACTAATACCACTATCGGCTTTCAATACCTGGAAATCTCTACGAAAAGTTCGATATAGAAGGTCAAGATTATCCGGTTCATCATCCACTACCAGAATTTTTTGCTTTTTTGGCTTCTCTATGGTCATTAATTGATACCTGATTTTATCAAATGCAGATTCAGCATTATCCAGACGATAATGCCTTAAATGTTATTCTTATTGTTATATTCCATACCAGGCATAATTGAAAATATCCCTAAAAATCTATACTAACATTGATGTATTTTAAGATTATTTTAGGATTTGCTTAACCTGAATAAAACTCATGCGTCCTAAGTATTAGCACGCATTTAATTATATATTTAGTATTTTTACATACTATATTTAAATGCTGTGCATAAGGAAAGTAGAAGTAAAAAATCAAGTATGTATGTGACAAGAATTACTAAAGTTGAGACTGGAAGCTTTTATTTGCCCGGACTGGGGATGTTGTGTCAAAGCAACACGATTTCCTATAAGCTTTTAGATACAAGCTTGAGATGAGTTTGAACCTGGTGTCTTAGGGCAGTCAGGAAAGCAAAAATCTCCTTGTCTGTGATTGCTGGGTTATTCTTCCTTCCCTAACTGGCGTACTTCCTCAATAATTTCAACTACTATGACTGACTTACCACTGAACCCAGAGAATTCCTACGCGGAAATGGCAGAGGAGTTACTACGAAAATTGCGGCAAAAGCAAGGTAATTGGGTAGAGTGGGGACAGGCTTGTAGTTACTTACAAAAAGCCGGTTACAATCCCCAAGCAATTTTTGAATCTACAGGGTTTGAGCCAATTCAGCAGAACCAGGTAATTGTTGGCTCTCAGGTTTATCATTCCATCGAAAAAGCTGGAGCTTCGGAAGCTGTGCGATCGCACTATTCCCAAAGAGGTAGTGATATTCTCTATGAATTACGCTTACTCACCCAGGAAGAACGAGCCGCAGCCGCAGAGTTAACCTTTACCCACAAGCTTGATTGTGATGAAGCGCGGGAAATTGCCAGAGCAATTAAAGATTTTTCCCGATTCCGTAACCCCCCAGAGGGTTTTTCTCGCCACCCAGGGGATGCTGTCGCCTACCAATCTTGGAAACTAGCTCGACAAAATTCTGATTTACAAGTGCGATCGCGGCTGATTGCCAAGGGCTTAAAATTTGCTCACACCCCTACAGCCAGAAAGCAAATTGAACAATTACTCACAGATTTCACCGTTGAATCCCAAAAACCAGCCCCGACTATTCCTTTTTATCGCCTAGAGTCTGTCTCGGAATTACCGCGAATTCTTCCCGTTGTCGGAGAAATGCCACTACAAACCTCAGACTTGCAAGCAGTTCCCTTGGTGGAGGAAATGGGGGCTTTCCGCATAGTCAAGTTTGCAGGAGAGCAGGCTTGGGTTCCTCTCCCTGGCTGGCAGGTTGTTCTGGCTGCCCAAGACCCAGTAGTGATTATTTCTAGTAGCGATCGCCTACCCAACCCTAACTACTTACCTACAGAGTCCATCCTAGTCCTGTGCGATCGCGCTCAACGAGAATGGGATGCTGACAGTTATTTCGTTGTTGACCAAGGCGGAGAACTTGACTTTCAATGGTTTGACAGCCCCCCAGAAATCAAAATTCTCGGACGTATTGTTGTTGCTATCCGTCCCAAGAAAATTCTTGATGAAGAATTCAGTAAAGATTCTTGGCAGTATGAAGAGTAAATAACTAAATAGTCACTACAAAGTCAAATTAGAAAATTTGCTTCTGCTTAGATAAGTATCTAAGTAGAAGCAAAACTCCCGATTGATTTAAGTAAATTCAATTTTGGGTCAATACAAGACTAAAATTATAATCATATGCTTAATCTTCCCAGAATGTAGCAAAAAAATCAAGCTCTCAAACCTCAGAAAATCGTTAATTAGTTGACAAGAAATTCCATTAAAATTATTAAGCCTGCAATAAAAGCCCTATTTCTAAATTTAAATTACAAATTTCGCTCTCTAATTTTAAGAAATGTAACTTCAGTACTGAATCAAAAGTCGTATATACAACCAAGAAATGTGCAAATTACTTAATCATGGTTGCACAACGATAAAGTTGGTAAGGAATACCGATGCGATAATGTTGCTGAATATCAATAGAGCAAGAAGTTTTTGTATCTATAAGTAATTGTGGTGGATATTCTCTACGTCTTCGACCAGGGGCAAATATCCACAGATTGAGGCGTTGGGAAGAGTTGAACGGGAGAATTTTCAACTTATGGGCAAAGGTTTGCCAATCTGGCTGTTGGGGTAGAAAGATGGAATTATTTGTAGTCAAAGTTGGTTGATGTTGTTGTAATGCTAGGGCGAAGCTCAGACCCAGGGCAATATCTTGCTCATTGGAGTAAACCATAACCATTGTTAGAGGTATTGCTATTTCTTGGGTTAAATTCCTGGCAACTTGCTCCGGATAAAAGGGTTTATGAAAGACAAGATTATTAGTAACGAATAGACTACTAATTAATCCCAGACAGACGAAAATAAATGGATGTTGAAAAGAGATAAAAGTAATGTCAGCTTGACGGAATAATGGGGTTGCGAAAATTGGGAGGTTGGCAAAAAATGATGATTTGGGATATTTTTTTTGTAAATCCTGAGGTGATTTGACTTGGGTATGCAAGCAAGCACCAAGGAGAGCGCAAAAATAGGGATAATAGATAAAGTTATAACGCAAGATAGAAGTAATATCTTTACCTCGGAAGTAGCTCAGGGCAAAAAGTTGCAGCAAAACGCAACATATACAACTGCTAAGGGTGACTAGAAAAATTTGTTTAACTGGTTGTTGCCAGAGTTTGACATAACCCATTTTTCCACGAATTCCCATTGCCACTACCGTCAATAACACCACAACAGTAGAACAAATAGTTACTGCTAAATGCTGATTTTCTACAGGAAAAGCAATCACCATGAGTACCCATCCTAGGAGGGTATTATAAAAAGGAGAAAGCAGATTTGGCGCTCCTATCCATTGAGTTTCTGCTCGGTAGGAATGTTGCCACATGATAAATAACCAAGGCAAGAAGCTCAAGCAGGTAATTAAGCTAGAGGCAAATAAATAAAAATAGCTGTGATATAGATTTTCCAGTTGCTTCCTGTGCCACCAGAGGCATAATAATATAGTTGTAATTTCGGCAATTACAGCTAACAGACAAAAATAGTGGACATAGAGACTGATGGCGTTAATTGTTGACCAGACTATCCAAATTCCTAAGCGATGACGATGGGCTTGAAAAATATCGGTTTGAATTTGAATTAACCCCCATAAAGATAGGGAGATTAGTAACATAGGTAGGGTATAGTGTCTGGCTTCCTGGGAAAGATAAACAGCGAAGGGAGAGACAGCCATGAGTAAAGCAGCCATCAATCCAGAGCCACGGGAAAAGGCAAGACGATTGACAAAGTAAATGACGAAAACTCCAGCCACACCAAACAGTACAGACAGCGATCGCAGTTGGATTACCCAAGTCAAAGATTGCCACCAACCTAACCATCCATACAATAAACAGAAGAATAAGGGAGGATGGGTAGAATATTGGGCAAGGTTAGCAGCAATTTGTGGACAGCTTACCCCCCGTTGCCAAGTAAAAAGATTGGGTATTTCCTGGATGGGTAATACTGTTTCCCTGGGGATATTTTCATAGTTTTGACCAGAGGCAAACAGTGCTGTGATAATTTCATCAAGCCACAGGGGTTTTAAATCTAAATTATGCCAACGTAGGAGAAAGGCAAGTAAAAGAATAGCCCCTAGAGTAAAATAGTGGTAATTATCTAAAAATCGCTGATTTTTCATAATTATATTTTGCACCTATTGGTATTCTGGGGGTTAATGTAAGTATTCCATGGAAGTAGTTTCACCCAGTCAATCCCTCAGAGAAACGGTTATTGCCAACATCCGCAACGGTTTGCGTCCGGGACAGCAAGCGATGGCAGATTGGTACTCTGGTCCTTTGGCAGTATCGGCAGTTCCCGGTGCAGGAAAATCTCAGGGGATGGCAGCAGCAGCAGCGATCGCCATTGCTCGCCAATATGAAAATGCTTCCCGTCGGCAGCTAGTAGTTGTCACCTTCACCCGTTCTGCGGCTGCAAATATCAAAGGCAAAATTCGGGAATACCTCAAAAAATTATCTTTACCGCAAACAGGTTTCACTGTACAAACCTTACACGGTTTAGCCTTAAATATTGCCAGTCGCTATCCCCAACTTTCGGGTTTAGACTTAGAAAACGCCACACTCATTACACCCAATCAAAGCCACAGATTTATTCGTGCTGCTGTAGAAAGCTGGATTGTAGAACATCCTGGAATCTATACACGACTACTGGAAGGAAACCAATTTGATGGAGAGGAAACGGAAAGATTACGCCGTCAATCGGTATTACGTACAGAGGTTTTACCGGATTTAGCAACAACGGTAATTCATGAAGCCAAAAGTTCCGGAATGTCTCCAGAAGAATTACAGCGTTTGAGTCGCAAAGTTGCCGATAACTACGGCATTCTTGCCATTTCTGCGGGTTTATATCAACAGTACGAGAATTTGATGCGAAGTCGTGATTTTATCGATTACGACGATATGATTTTAGCCGCTCTACGAGTCTTAGAAAATCCTAGTGCCCGCGCCAGAGAGCAAAATCAAGTTTTCGCTGTCTTTGAAGACGAAGCTCAAGATTCTAGCCCCCTGCAAACAAAATTACTAGAAATCCTAGCCAGTAACCCAGAAGCAGACGACTCCTCCATCAATATTGTCCGTGTGGGCGATCCTAACCAAGCCATCAATTCCACCTTTACCCCCGCAGATCCCATTTACTTTCGCGAATTTTGTGAACAATGCGCTAACCAAAATCGTCTTGCGACTATGGATCAGGCTGGTAGGAGCAGTAAAATTATTATCGCAGCTGCTAACTTCGGGCTGCAATATATCAACAGCTTGTACCAGAAAAATCACCCCTCCCCAGTTATTACTCCCTTCCGCGAACAATTAATTCGTACCGTCAACCCCGATGATCCCCAACCCAATGCCAACCCCCCAGCAGTGGGTAAAGGTGTAGAAATTCACACGCCCAGCGATACTCATCACACAATTGAATTAATCTCCCAAAGAGTTGTAGAACTCTTCGCCGATGGTGAAAATAATGTCAGTGCAGCCATTCTAGTCCGAGAAAATCGCCAAGGACGGTGGCTAGTAGAATCACTGAGAGGGCTATGTAAAGAGCATAAAATATTACTTTATGATGTTGGAGAACGCGATCGCCATTCCCATGTACCCGCCGAGATTCTTGCCCTCTTACAATTCTGCGATCGCCCCCACTCCACCGACTACCTCAAAGCAGCCCTAGAAGTCCTCGTCCAACGGCAGCTCATCCCCACCCAAGACTTAAACGCGATCGCCACCCTCCCCGAAGAATTCCTGTATCCTAGCCCCCTTACCCCACCCCAGAACGAAGCCGTTCAAACAGCCGCTCGCCTCTGCCGTAGTCTTTTGCGCGCACGCATGGAACTGCCCCTATACCAACTAATTTCCTTCCTTGCCCTTGCCCTAAAATACGACCAAGCCGAACTTGCCACCGCCGATAAACTGTGTGAACGAGTCAACCAGCAAATAGCTGGCAGCGCTTCCCTAGGCAATATGCTGACTGTTCTCAGTGAAATTGTCAGTTCTGAACGCTTTGAGCCTGTAGAAACGGATACCGAAGAACGTTATACAAAAAAAGGGCAACTCACCGTTATTACTATGCATAAAGCCAAGGGGCTAGATTGGGACTACGTATTTATACCGTTTCTGCACGAAAACTTAATACCAGGTAAAATTTGGGTTCCTCCCCAAAGCCAATTCCTGGGAAACTTTACCCTTTCAGAAGTTGCCCGTGCCCAAATTCGGGCTGCTCTCCATGGCAAAGCCGAAATACCCGATATCAGTCAAGCTTGGGAGGAGGCAAAACAGCTGAAAATTGCCGAAGAGTATCGCCTACTCTACGTCGCGATGACAAGAGCAAAACGCCTGTTATGGATATCTGCTGCCCAAAAAGCACCCTTCACCTGGAGTAAACCGGAAAACCTACAATCCCAACCCCCTTGCCCCGTATTTCCGGCTTTAAAAAAGGAATTTGGGTAATTACGGGTAATTTTGATAATTTGTGAAAATCCACCAGAGATTTCGGGCAATGGATAATTAAATTCCTTCGATATCTATTCCTCATTATTCATTACTCATTACTTATTACTCATTACTCATTCCCCATCACCCAATACTTATACGCAGCATAAGCCATAGTTACCACCCCAGTAATAATCGCTGACTCATCCACTTCAAATTGGGGATGGTGTAGGGGGTGATTCGTCTGCTTCTCTACCAAACCTACTCCCAAACGAAACATTGAACCCGGTGCATAGTCTAAATACACAGAAAAATCCTCCGCACCCAGGGAAGGTTCCGGGAGAATTTGCACGCGATCGCCACCCCAAGCTTCCTCCGCCGCAGACTGTAATAACTGTGTCAACGCGGAATCATTCTGCACACTGGGAACACCTTGACGATAGTTAATTTCATACTTTGCCCCATAACCATTGCAGACACTAGCAACAATTCCCTCAATCCAGCTAGGCAACTTCCCACGACTTTCTGGGTGTAGCGATCGCACAGTTCCCCGCATTTTCACAGTATCAGCAATGACATTCGGCGCTCTCCCGCCATTAATTTGCCCAATACTCAAAACAACTGGACGTAAAGGATTTTGGGTGCGACTAATCGCCTGCTGAATAGATGAAATTACCTGTGCTGCAATCCAGATAGCATCAATTGCTTCATGGGGACGCGCACCATGTCCCGATTCACCGATAATGATAATCTCTAAATCATCAGTGGCAGCTGTAAGCGCACCGTACCGAATACCCAGGGAACCCCCAGGAATGGAAGGAAACACGTGAACACCCAATATCCCATCCACACCTTCCATTGCTCCATCTGCCACCATCCAGTTAGCACCCTGGGCAATTTCCTCCGCCGGCTGAAATAGGAAACGTACCTTTCCCGCCAAATGGGGGGCAATTTCTGACAACACCATTGCCGTACCCAAACCAACTGTAGTGTGAACATCATGTCCACAAGCATGCATAACTCCCGAAATCCGCGAAGCAAACTCCAAACCAGTACGCTCCTGAATTGGTAATGCATCCATATCCGTTCTAATTGCCAGGGTGCGATCGCTCTGTCCATTACCCAAGATTTCCCCAATCACACCCGTCTTCCCCACACCCTCCTTGACGTGTAAACCACTAGAAGACAACACACCTGCGACAAAAGCTGATGTTTGATATTCCTCACCACTTAATTCTGGGTGAGAATGGATATGACGACGAATTTCAATTAAACGTGGTGCTAATTTACTTGCTATCTCTTTGATTTCACTGAGCATTGTCACTATTTAGTTGGGAATAAATATATTTCCCCATCATAGTCATTGGAGAATGGGGAATGAGTAATGAGTGGTGAGTAATGAGTGGTAATTCTCAGTGTAGGGATTTTCTGAGGGAAGATATAAACTAATTCCTATTTTGATTCCACAGCACAAACTTCCTGATATCACCTAATAACTAATCCAATCGCTCCAACTCCCCGCGTACAACTTCCCTGTGAAAATTCCCGCCAAATCCAGAGATAGCAAATTAACGCAAGCAGTCACACCAGAACCACAGTAAACAATAATTTCCTCCGCAGATACCACATCTTGCCAACGTTCGGCTTGATGTATATTATCAAGCAAATACCCTTCTGTATCAGTTACACCTTGCCAAGGATAATTGATTGCTCCTGGAATATGTCCAGCAATTTTATCAATGGGTTCTCGAATTCCCTGATAGCGATCGCTCTCCCTAGAGTCAATTAAAACCACATCAGTCAAATCTTTGCGGGAAACTACATCATCCCTACCCACCACCATCTGTGACTGCACCATAGGAATAAAATTACCTGGACGTGCTGGGGGAATCCTATCATCCACTGGATAACCCTCCTTTAACCATCCACTCAAACCACCATCCAACACCCCGACTTTTTCATGACCAAGATAACGCAACAACCACCATAAACGTGCAGCAAAAGCCAACCGGGAATCATCGTAGGCTACCACCAAAGTTTTTGAGGAATCAATCCCCATTTGTGAAAATTTTTGTGTCAATACATTGACATCCGGCAAAGGGTGTCTACCACCATGCATAGTGATAGGACTAGACAAATCCAAATTTAAATCCAGATAATATGCTCCAGGAATATGGTTCGTTAGATACTGTTGTTTTCCTAATTGTGTTTCTGCCAAGGAAAAGCGACAATCCACAACTACAACATCTGGATTATCTAAATGCTCTTTTAACCATACACCAGAAATTTTCATGGGTTGATTTGGGATTAGTAAAATTTGAGAGTAATTATATTTCCCATTTTGCCTGAGCTTGCAATCCGACAACTGCCAAATTAATGCTGGGAAAATGTCCAATTTAGATGATTTTACACCCCAACTGACCGCCGATGGCTCATTTACCTTTTTCTCTCCAGATTTTCAGGAAGCATTTCACAGTCACCATGGAGCTAAACAAGAAAGTTTTCTCAAATTTGTAGAACCAACCCAACTGAAGAAACAGGCAGAAAAACCCCATCTGAAATTATTAGATATTTGCTATGGGTTAGGGTATAATACTGCTGCTGCCTTGCAAAGGATTTGGCAAACTAATCCTGATTGCTGCGTCGAGATTATTGCCCTAGAATTAAATCCCCATGTGCCCCAGTCTGCCATTAAACATCAATTGTTTGTAGATTGGAATTATCCCTATCTTGATATTTTGACTGAGTTAGCTTTTAGCTATCAAGTAAAAGCTGCAAACATCAAGGCAGAATTGCTAGTTGGTGATGCGAGAAATACACTGAGGCAAGTACAGCAATCAGGTTTTGTAGCTGATGCAATTTTTCTTGACCCTTTTTCCCCACCTCAATGTCCTCACCTGTGGACTTTAGAGTTTCTAAAAATGGTAGCTCAGTGCTTACACTTAGAAGGTTACCTTGCCACCTATTCCTGTGCAGCAGCAGTACGTCAAGCACTTTTAGATGCAAATTTAGACATTGGCTCAACTCCACCAGTCGGTAGGCGATCGCCAGGAACCGTTGCTGCTCATCACCCACTTTCTCACCTATATCCCCTATCTCTAGAGGAAACAGAACATTTACTTACCCGTGCTGCTATTCCCTATCGCGATCCTGAACTTCAAGATACTGCGAATACAATTATTCAACGACGGCAGCAAGAACAAACAAACTCTAGCCTAGAAACCACTTCCCAATGGCGTAAGCGCTGGCAACAAAACAAGCGAGTAGACTAAGGGACAAGGGCAAGGTTTTTTACTCCTAATAGTGTTTATTTTGTCAATATCATTAGCGATAAATATCAGGGAAAAAGTCATGAATCAATGACCATTCTTATGGCTAAGATTGAATACCAAGCTAATTTCTTAGCTCCTGAATCCTTGGATTCACAATCTTTTTAGGAAATGAAGCAGATCTGGAGGGTACATAGATAGGCACAAGGCAGGCAGTGTCAATACCACCCTATCAAATCAATGTCTCTGGTTTTGGGGTGAAGCGATACAGTTTCTAGTATAAAAAGTAATTATACTTAGTCAATTCATTCAATGGAGTGTAGTGTAAAATCATACAGATTTTCACCTATGTATGTGCTATCCTAAGGTAAATATAAGAATCCTAGTTAATAAAATGTAAAAAATATGACTGAAAATATTACTGATTTTATCTAATACTACTTTTAGGGATTTTTGTGATTATAATCACTAATAAGTTCGCCTCTGATTACTTACACCAGTAAGCCTCTGATAAATAATTTATAGATGGGTAAGAAAAATCCCTGGTTGAATCATACATTTAAATAATAGAAAATACCCTTCCACAGCCATGTTAAGAAATCGCCCTAAGACACCCAATTTAAGATTTACACTAATTATCCATACTGTAAATATTGCAAACAGGTATTGGCACATAGACTGCGGATGTTGTGAAAGCTTTTGGTAAAGACTATCAAAAGAATATTTTGTGGATAAATCTAATTTCGATAGTTTGTCCGGCAGCCATCAACCTTGTCGAAGTAACCGAAATATCCATATCAAGGATTAAACTGGTTTTTTGCGGATGATTTTGTTAACTCTTTAAAAGATTGGAGCGCCTTGTGACTCAATGGAAATCCAAGCATACAGGCTCTACCGAACAAATTGTTAGTGGGTCTAACCCCTTAATTAAAGGGAATTGCATCGGTGTAAATCCTGCCTTGGGATTAAAAAATATAGATAATTATGCCCTAGGGATACCTCAAAAAGAACTAAAGGATTTAAAAAGAGAAGTGGGTGAGGCATCTTCTGCTTTGAGAAACAGACCTTTTTACTCTAGTGGTGATACAGTAACGAGTCTACCAACAGAAGGGTTGAAAGTGAATGTCATAGATACAGATGCGCCGAAGGTGCTAGTGGTAGATGACCATGCAGCTAGTCGGATGACGGCGGTTGCTCTGTTAGCAATGGAAGGTTATGAGGTTGTAGAAGCTGATAGTGGTGTTGTGGCACTAGAAATGGTCACAGACAAGCAACCAGATTTAATCTTGTTAGATGTCATGATGCCGGGAATGGATGGATTTGAGGTCTGTCAATTACTCAAGCAGCAGGAGGATACAAGACTCATACCAATCATTTTTGTCACAGCTTTAAATGATCGGCGATCGCGGATTCGCGGTATAGAAGCTGGAGCAGATGACTTCCTAAGTAAACCCTTCGATCGTGTAGAGTTAGCAGCTAGAGTTAAGTCCTTAGTACGGCAAAAGCGTCTGAATGAAGATTTAGACCATGCGGAACAAGTTTTATTTTCCATTGCTAGAGCTATTGAAAGCCGTGATCCGAATACAGGTAATCATTGTGAACGGTTAGTGCAATTGGGATATGCCTTTGGGGAATATCTTCACCTCAGTCGCAACCAAATTCGAGACTTAACCTGGGGTGGGTATCTTCACGATATAGGTAAAGTTGGTATTCCCGACGCGGTGCTACTCAAAAAAGGTACTCTCACCCCCCAAGAGTGGATTACCATGCGACAACATGTCCTGATCGGTGAGCAAATTTGTCAGCCTTTGCGCAGTATGCAAGGAGTCATCCCGATTATCCGCCACCATCATGAGCGTTGGGATGGTTCCGGCTACCCTGATGGTTTGCAAGGCAATGATATTCCCTTGCTGGCACAAATATTTCAAATCATAGATATTTACGATGCTTTAACCAGCGAAAGACCCTATAAAAAAGCTTTTACTCCGGAAGAAGCATTGGCTGTAATCGAACAAGAAACTCAGCAAGGATGGCGAAACCCTGAATTAATGCAGCAATTTGCCGATTTTATTCGGACTAGAATTGATAAATCCTAAGTCCTAATTCTCTTGGTACATCACTCTGAAATGTTTCCCCCATTTTTAACCTAGCAACTTAAGTAAGTCGCCACGAATCAGCCTAACTATGTAACAGAATGTGAATGACTCGAAACCCTTGTGATTAATGCGATATATCGCGTCCCTACTTACTACTTCTTACTCATTACTCCCCACTCCTGACTCCTACCCGACAATTTTGCCTTAGTCGAGTACTAGGTGTCAGGTATTTTTTGACCAGCACTAGCTGCAAACTGACTATTGGCGGCAATTAGCTGGTATTATTTGAGCCGGAATTATAGCCGATAGCTAATTATGGTAGTCGTAGCAATTCTAGCGGCAGGACGTGGAACAAGAATGAAGTCAAACCTTCCTAAGGTTCTGCATTCATTAGGTGGGCGATCGCTAGTAGAAAGAGTGATTGAGAGTGTCAAACCCCTGGCACCTTCCCGACAAATGTTAATTGTTGGGTATCAAGGAGAAGAAGTCAAAACTGCTATGCAGTCCCTTCCTCATCTAGAATTTGTCGAACAGACGGTACAGTTAGGTACAGGTCATGCTATCCAGCAATTATTGCCACATTTACAAGGGTATAGTGGAGACGTTTTAGTGCTAAATGGGGATGTACCCCTATTACGTACAGAAACTTTAAATAATTTGCTACAAACTCACCAAGAAAAGCAAAATGCTGCCACAATCCTAACTGCATACCTACCCGACCCCCAAGGCTACGGTCGTGTATTCTGTAATGGTGAGAATGTAGTCCAGCAAATCGTTGAGGAAAAAGACTGTACCGCAGCCCAAAGACAAAATCGTCGCATCAATGCTGGTGTTTATTGTTTCCGATGGCAGGATTTAGCCCAGGTTTTACCACTGTTACAAGCGAATAACGCTCAGCAGGAATATTACCTAACCGATGCTGTCACCCAAGTCACACCTGTAATGGCGGTAGATGTGGCAGATTACCAAGAAATTTTAGGTATTAACGACCGCTTACAACTAGCTACAGCCTACGAAATTCTTCAGCAACGCATCAAAGAAGCTTGGATGAGGGCAGGTGTCACCCTAATTGACCCAGCCAGTATTACCATTGATGAAACTGTGCAATTAAACCCCGATGTGATTATTGAGCCTCAAACCCACCTCCGAGGCAACACAGTCATTGAATCTGGTTGTCGCATTGGTCCGGGGAGTTTAATTGAAAATAGTCACATCAGTGAAAATACGACAATTCAATTTTCTGTGGTGACAGATAGCACTATTAAAGATGGTAGTAGGGTCGGACCCTATGCTCATTTGCGTGGTCATGCAGAAGTCGGTGCGGGGTGTCGTATTGGTAATTTTGTGGAGTTGAAAAACACCCAACTTGGCGATCGCACAAATGTTGCTCACCTTTCCTATCTGGGTGACACGACAACGGGAACTAAAGTCAATATTGGTGCTGGAACAATTACCGCTAACTATGACGGAGTCAAAAAACACCCAACAAAAATTGGCGATCGCACCAAAACAGGTTCTAACAGTGTTCTGGTTGCACCTATCACCCTGGGTGATGATGTCTATGTTGCAGCTGGTTCGACTGTCACCGAAGATGTTCCCGATAACAGTCTGGTAATTGCCCGTCAGCGACAAGTAGTTAAGGAAGGATGGAAAAGCAAGCAATCCTGATGAGTCACAACATCAGCACGACTTTCCCGTACCCTGATTAATCTTTGCCTGAGTTCTAATATATATACAGGGTATTATCTGCCCTGTATCCTTGCAACCATGGTGGTATTCCCCATATGGAAGAATTACTAGAACTCAGACAAATGCTAGAGCAAGGAAAAGTTCAAGAAGCGTTACTGCTAGTTAACGAGTTAGAAGAAATCAGCCTCAGCGATAAAATCAATAAAATTGATAGCTACGGTGTCATTCTTCTCATGCATCTAATTAAACAGCAGGCAGAACAGCGCTCTACCCGTTCCTGGGAATTTTCCATTGAAAATGCTGTGCGAGAAATCAATAAGACTAACAAACGTCCCAAATCCCAGGGTTTTTACTTGGATATGCCAGAAATCCGCGATATTCTGGAGCAAGCATATCCAACTGCGGTGAAAAGAACAGCCCTATAAGCTTTTGAAGGTCACTATGAAACCTAAGAACTCCTAGCCATGGTTGATCAACAGCAGGTGATTTCCACCGCACTACAATTAATTCAACAATGACCGACTAATTCCCCCTCACCCCATTCCAAGGTATCTCCCATAAATTCCCCATTGTGGTAAGCAGCAAGTAACACCTGGCTAGTTTTACCCCAAGCAATGGTTCCATCTCTATCCAAGGCGATCGCCCCGAAATCTCGTTTATTCGCTTTCGCTTCCCCAAAGGAACGCTGCATTGCATCTTTCAAAGACATCCCATCCGTCACCCGCACCACAACCCGTGCAGCCAAACACTCATCGATAATATCTTCACCAATTCCTGTACAGCTAACTGCTGCATACTGAGTTGCATAATTTCCCGCAGGCATGGCAGAATCACTGACACGTCCAATTCTTTCAAATCCCTTTCCACCCGTAGAAGTACCGACAGCTATCTTGCCTTCCGTATCTAAAGCAACAACACCTATGGTGCCTCTACGAGCGCTACTTGCCTCAGCAAATTCTGGTTCTGCAATCACCCCTGCCATTGTCCGTTGAAAATTGTCCTGCCGTTCTTGAATCCATTCCTGGAGACGTAAATCCGTCAAAGCATTGTAACTTGGAACCTGTAATTCCCTAGCCAACTCTGCGGCACCATAATCAGATAAGACGCGATCGGGAGATGTTTGCAAGAAATCAGCTAAATCAATGGGGTTTTTGATGCGTGAGATATTAATCACACCGCTAAAACTTTGAGTTGCACCATCCATCAAGGAAGCGCTCATCCGAATTTGCCCATCGGATTGCAAAACAGAACCCGTACCCGCATTAAAACGGGGATTATCTTCCAATAGCTGGCAACCACGAACTACAGCATCCTTGGCGCTACTACCGTTGGCGAGCAATCCGTAGACTTCCTCAATAATTGTATACAAAGCTTCTCTTACTGCCGCAACACCACCTTTTCCCTGCAAGGAGCTACCGGCACCACCATGAATTATTAATTTAGGTTGCATTTTTAACACCATAAATATTTTAACTACTACAGAAGTTAGAGAAGTTACAACCAAACTTCTTTCCGAGGAGAAGTTTAAGTGCAGGTGATGAGAGCAATATCCGTGCTGAATTAAATAAGGTAATATTTATTTGTCAGTAAAATATTCCCGCAACTACCTATATAACTGCAACTTTTAAAACTTCTGTTTAATCTTCCGTTTCATTTTTAACCGTAGACCGTCGCCGACGGCAACGTTCAGAGCAATATTTCACCTCATCCCAGCAATCCTCCCATTTTTTTCGCCAGGTAAAAGGACGTTGGCAGACAACACAAACTTTCGTTGGTAAATCAGATTTTGAACGGTTACGTCCCATTGTCCTTGGTAGAAAATTTATGAGGAGGTGGAAGATAATTATAGCGATTTTGCTACATGATTTAACAAAATAGCACTAACATCTGTGGGGTCAAGCCCTTAGGTAAATTGCAAATTAAAAATCAAAAAATCAAAAAACCCTATTTCCGTATTTGTCAGCTTTTCCCTACTCACCTAAGTCTGTACCCTCACCTAATTTTGGCGAGATTTTGGGGTGTTACCCCTCAAAGTATATATTAATATAAAAAGTTTGATATCTAGCCAGCTTAATCAGTATTTATACGTATAATTATTTCGATTTCCAGAGTAAAAACCCGACTTTGTGGAAAAATCGGGCTTCTTGGCACTATCCCTTAGCTTGTAAACCTACTGCTTGAGAAATAGAGTTTAATCCGTGATGGTGCAAATTATCCAATAGTCCTTGGAGGATACGCTTCACCATGAATGGTCCTTCATATACCCAGCCTGTATAAACTTGAATCAGGCTAGCTCCGGCGGTAATTTTTTCCCAGGCATCCTGAGCAGTAAAAATGCCTCCGACACCGATTATGGGTATACTGCCTTGAGTTTGTTGCCAAATATAATGAATAATTTCCGTAGAGCGATCGCGCACAGGTAAACCACTAATTCCCCCTGCTTCTTCCTGGGGTGATTTCCCCGTTTGGTAGAGATATTGAGTCTTCAGTCCATCACGACGAATTGTAGTATTGGTGGCGATAATCCCTGCCAATTCATAGGTTTTTGCCAAGGAGATAATATCGGCGATCGCCTCCCAAGATAAATCAGGAGCAATCTTGACAAAAATCGGCTTTTGTGAACTATTTTCTGACTGTAGGACTGCCAAAATATTACCCAGCATGGCAGCATCTTGCAGCGATCGCAGACCAGGGGTATTCGGTGAAGACACATTCACCACAAAATAATCACCCAAATCCTGAAGCAAACGAAAACTACCGAGATAATCCTCTGCCGCAGATTCGAGGGGTGTGATTTTGGATTTACCCAAATTAATCCCAATGGGAATATTCCCCAGATTCCCCTGGCGACGAAATCCTAATCGATGTGCCATATCCTGCGCCCCAGCATTATTAAACCCCATACGGTTGAGAGCAGCCCTATCATCAATCAGACGAAACAAACGCGGACGAGGATTCCCCGGTTGGGAATGTAGCGTCACAGTCCCAATTTCCGCAAACCCAAAACCCAAGCTAGACCAAACCTGAGTAGCCACACCATCCTTATCAAATCCTGCTGCCAAACCCACAGGATTCGAGAAATTCAGTCCAAATAAGTTTTGCTGTAAACGGGAATCCTGCAAACACAAAGACTGCTGACAACGATTCCTCAGCCAAGTGGCAGTTAAATCCTCCTGATTCCCTAGCCAACTTAAACGACTCATCGTGAGTTGATGCAGCCATTCAGCATCGGTGTGCAGCAGGTTGAATAGGAGGGGACGAATTGCAGTTTGATAGATATCCACGGCAAGTGAGGGAAAATAAGCAATCAATATTCTGGCAGAATTGAGGGAACAGTTATCAGAGAATAAATTCCCCTCATCCTCAATTTAGCCATTGCCTAGAGTCGTTTCTGGGGTGAAAACGCCTTGACTTGGGGATATTCGATAGATTACCAGCCAAACATCAAAAAATATCACAGATATATCGCCCCTAATAAACGTAAAATATATAACTAACCCCTATTGGAATTAGAATCTGGCAAATAACATTGATATGAGTCTTTCCTAGGGAATTCAATTATGAATAAATCCTAAAGCTCTGTACAAATGTATATGTCAGTCTGCCAAGCAGTGCTTTTTGCTATGGTAGAATTTTCACAAAAATCAAAAACATTGTAGGCAAAGGTTTGTAGCCATGTCAGCAGCCGAACAAGTTACCGACTCTACTTTCAAGCAAGAAGTACTAGACAGCCAAGTACCTGTTTTAGTTGACTTTTGGGCACCCTGGTGTGGTCCTTGCCGGATGGTAGCTCCCGTTGTAGATGAGATTTCCCAGCAATATGGGGAGCAACTCAAGGTAGTTAAAGTTAATACTGATGAAAATCCCAATGTTGCCAGTCAATATGGCATTCGCAGCATTCCTACTTTGATGATTTTCAAAGATGGGCAAAAGGTCGATATGGTAGTCGGTGCTGTACCGAAAACTACATTGGCTAATACCGTAGAAAAATATCTTTAAGAAAGTTCTCACCAGCTTTTGCAAAGCTACAGATAATCAGACTTGCATCGCCGAACAAAACATTCTCCTTGGGAGGCGAGCATTCTTTCTCTAGTTTGAGATGTGCCAAATCCCTAGGGGTGGGGATACAATCTACCCAGCAACCTGGTGAAGTTTTGGCATAACTGCGAGCCTGAAAACGTGAGCTATGTAATTAAACCTTTAGTCTTAGTTGGTAGAATTAACAATTAGTTAGCGATCGCCAGAATTTTCTAGCAGACATATTCCTTCTGCCCCTGCTTCTAAGTAAGACAAGTAATTATCTTGTCGGCAGTGACAAAGTAGGTTAATTTTGATGTAGCAATTGTAGTTGTCCTAGTTTGTACAGATTTACGTATTTGCTCTCAATTAAAATAAATTGGCGATATGATTCGTCATTGGTACCTTGGTTAAGGGTTAGCCATAGGTGCTTTTTATTGTGAAAAATAATTAAAAGTTTCAAGTATAACGCCGTTTTTGGCTATATTTCCCATGACCTCATCTGCGTCTTTTGACACATCAGAGTCTCTGCAAGCGGATATCGCTGAGTTATTTGCACGTCTACCCAGTTTAAAGCATCGACAGTATATTCAACAGGTACTGGCAACTATAGTCAGTTTGACAGAAGCTGATATCGAGCGCTTAGATTGGAAAATCCTGTCTGCTGCGTTGACAGATATGGAACTTGGGTTCCAGATGTTTCATCACTATCGCCATGTGCGAAAAGTAACTATTTTTGGTTCTGCACGCTTGGCTCCAGAAACCCCAGAATACAGAATGGCAGTGGATTTTGCCCGCTACGTCTCCCAGTTAGGTTTTATGGTCATGACTGGGGGTGGCGGTGGTATTATGCAAGCAGGTCACGAAGGAGCAGGAAGGGAGAATTCCTTCGGTTTAAATATTCAATTACCCTTTGAACAGCAAGCGAATCCCTTCATTGAAGGTGATCCCAAACTGATACACTTCAAATACTTTTTTACCCGCAAACTATTTTTGCTCAAAGAAAGTGACGCGGTGGCATTATTTCCTGGTGGTTTTGGGACTCAAGACGAAGCCTTTGAATGTATGACCTTGAGTCAAACAGGTAAATTTGGTCCCGTACCCCTAGTCTTAATTGATCGTCCTGGTGGTGATTATTGGCGTTCCTGGAGCGAATATGTGGATAAACAACTGGTACAAACAGGTTTAGTTAGTCCAGAAGACCCCAGTTTATATACAGTTACAGACGATTTAGTCGTAGCTTGTAATGCCATTACCCGATTTTACCAGGTATACCACTCCTGTAGATACGTAGGCGATCGCCTAGTGATGCGTCTCAAACTAGAACTTTCGGATACAGAAGTTGAAAAACTCAACCAAGAATTCAGCGATATTCTAGTGAAAGGCAAAATCGAAAAAAGCCCAGCTTTACCCCAAGAAACACAGGACGAAACCTTTGAATTACCCCGTCTAATTCTCTACTTTAACCAAAGGGATTTAGGGCGGTTATATCAACTAATTGCTGTAATTAACGGTATGGGTACACCTTCTCCAGAAGAAAGAGCCCACCCAGAAAGGAAATAGTCTTCTTCTGTCACTAGCACGGCGTAAATAAACCAATCATACCCTAACGGGTTTCCCGGCTTGTTCGCCGAAGGCGTTCCCGCAGGGTAGCAAGTGGTGTCCAACATTGCGACACCCTCATCGCTTTGCGTCTACAAAATCAACGAAACACTAACGCTGTATGAATTTTGAATTTTGTTAGTGTAGCTCTCCCGTTAGCGAAGCTCTCCCGAAGGGAGCAGGGAGCAGGGAGCAGGGAGCAGGGAGCAGGGAGCAAGAGGCATTTTGAATTCCGCGTAGTCGTACTAGTACTTTTTGAAAACACGGATGAGCCAAACAATTTTTGATTATTTTTTCTGAAAATAAAAGCCAATATGATTAGCAACAGGACGTTCTCGCATAGGAATATGGGTATGAATGGGGGAGTTTAATAATTTTGGTTGACCATTATTTTCCATGACTAATGTAGTGGAACCTCCACCATCGAGATTTAGGGCTTTATCAACACCTAATTTGATTAAAAAGTTTGTCAATTCTGGATTTGTCAGACCTTCACTATACAGTGGTTGTTTGCCATCAACAGCAATTAACCACAATTTGTCGCCATTCTTATTAGTAGCGATCACAACTCTGGAGTATGGTTTTTCTTGGATATTATGGGTACTATCTGTTTTCCTAGGTTTACCATCCATAACTAAAATTTCCGTACCTGTTACACCCTGTAAAGTACCATTCGGACAGTTACCACTTTTGATTATTTTAACTGTATTCTTAGTAATACAAGAAACAAACCAATTTTCATTAACCTTGCCATAGAATTTACCATTAGATATTGCTTGTCCTATTGTATTTACAGTATCACCTATACGGGGATAATAATCCCAGGGAGTATTTTCATGAAAAGGATAAAAATAATTAGCATTAATTGCTAGTTGTAATTTAAATTCTTGGAGAAAATCAGATGTAGTTCTGGCTCGAGTTCCCTGACTTTCCTGATTGATTGGGGGTGTAACGAATACTTTTATTCCCGGTACTTTTAAATCTATAAACGTAATGTGAATGACCACTGGACGAGGTTGTTTGAGAATTATCCGTTCGTAGGTAATGCCACTAAATAATTGCTTCTTGGTATTTTTTAGTTCTGGACGCTGAAAGTGTCGCCCAATATAAAACAACATGGGTAATATTAGAAAACCCATGGAGATCGCTCTCAAAATTGGACGTATTTTTGGCATTTTCTTATTAAATTATTTGATTATTTTGTAATTGTAAATGAGTTCCCATAATTTTAGCCATCAAAATTTATCTCACCGTTCTTTTCAAGGTCAAAATCTGGATGAGGCGGATTTTAGTTATGCAGATATTCGCGGCTGTAATTTTAATTATGCTTCCTTAAGGGGAGCTAATTTTGAGGGAGCAAAAATCGGACAAACTATTTGGGATTTATTATTAGCTTTATTAGTGGCGATCGCAATTTTGATTTCAGCATTTCATGCCATTTCTCAAATGGTATTTGGTGTGATTAACCGCACCCCATCAGACCCAGTATGGAATTTTGCGATTGTATTAGTAATTAGCTTACTGCTATCGGGAATAATCTTACCAATAGGGGAAATCTATTTACGTCAAAATAGTATCCTGAACAGGATTATTTTTTCAATTTCTGCTAGTGCATCCGGTGCTTTGATGGGTTTTTATTATGGTGGAATTGCCACAGGCGAAAGAAATCCTCAATTAGCTGTCTTGACGGCTGTGGTTTTAGCGATAGTCATGGGTGGAGTTAGTTTTTATCTGATTCGGGGAATATTTCCCATTATGATTAATACAATTGCTGCCGTTTCTGGCTATGGATTGACATTTTTGTTGTCAGCACAAGTGGGCATATATTTGAGTAGTAATAATTTGGTGACTGGGATTATTTACGTGATTTTATTTATCTTGTCTTTTAAATATACATTTACCAGCTTAAATCTATTGATTTCCAAAATATTTACGTATAAAACCACATCTTTTTGTGGTGCAGATTTAACTAATACAGAGTTGCCAGTAAAATCAGTGTGATAAGCGGAGCGTACAAACCTGAGATGAGGGTAACTCGTACAGGCAAATAGTCATGGTTAGGCGACAGCCCAACCCTCAGAAAAAGCATCCAAAGCCCTCTAACCAAACTCAAGGTTGGGAAACAATATTATGCCCACTTCCCTATCTTGATACCTGATGAGGAAAAGGGAGCGAGATGCTCCCACTATATTCATGTTTTACCTCTTAATTATCCCAGCACCCAACTTACAAGAGTCCGCACACCAAAACCTGTAGCACCAGCATTGTTATAACCGTTATCCTTATCAGCCCAAACTGGTCCAGCAATGTCTAAATGTGCCCATGCAGGGGTATCTTTGACAAATTGTTTCAAAAATAAAGATGCCGTAATCGAACCACCGGCACGAGGTCCAGTGTTCTTCATATCCGCAATTCCTGACTTCAAACCATCAAAATACTTGTCTTCCATCGGCATTCGCCAAATTTTCTCCCCACCCTTGTCTGCTGCTTGCTCCAATTCTTTTGCTAAACCGTCATGGGGGGTAAATAAGCCGGCGATATCATCACCCAAAGCAATCACACAAGCACCTGTTAGAGTTGCCAAATCCACCATAGCATCCACACCCAATTTATCAGCATAAACCAGGGCATCAGCCAGGGTTAAACGACCCTCAGCATCGGTGTTGTTAACTTCGATTGTTTTGCCATTTGATGCCTTTAATATGTCTCCAGGGTGCATAGCGTGACCGCTAATCATATTTTCGGTAACGGCAGAGATGAAATGTACTTCCACATCGGGTTTGAGTTGGGCGATCGCCTTGGCTGCACCGAGGGTTGCCGCAGCTCCACCCATATCAATTTTCATGGTTTCAATACCACTACCTGCACCCTTGATATTTAAACCACCGGAATCAAAGGTTAATCCTTTACCAATAATTGCCAGTTTTTTCCGGGGTGTACCCTGGGGTTTGTAGGTGAGGTGAATAAATTTTGGTGGTAAATCAGAAGCTTGGGCAACTCCTAAAAACGCACCCATTCCCAATTGTTCACATTCTGCTTGTTCTAAGATGGTTAATTCTAAACCATAATCCTTGGCGATCGCGGAGGCTGTGTCTGCCATAGTAATCGGTGTCACCTCATTGGCTGGTGCAGCCACTAATTGCCGTGCCAAGATCACCCCAGAGGCAATCTGGGTACCACGGGTAATCGCTGCTTCCTGTCCCCCCAATCCCAGTAAATCAATGGTTTCTATCTGGGGAGATTTCTCTTCTGGTTCTGATTTAAAACGAGTATCTTGATATAACCCCAGTTCTATCCCTTCAGTAATTGCTTGGGCTGTGGTGGCAGCATCACCATTGTAAATTGGTAAGTAGATACCCAAGGTTTTACATTTTTGCTTCCTGGCAGATTTTGCCACAGTCGCAGCAGTTTTTCTCAAGGTTTCAGCAGTTAATCCTTCCCCTTTCCCCAAACCGACGAGAATCACCTTCCGTATAGAGGTATTACCACTGATGCGGGTGGATATTAAACTACCAACCTTACCCTTAAATTCTTCCTCAGCAATTAGCTCGGCGATCGCACCTCCTAATTTGCCATCTAAAGCTACTAAATCACCTGTTAATTCCGTTGTCTCTTCAAATAAGCCGACGGCTAAACCATCTCCAGTCCAGTCAAAAAGGGAGGTACTACCTGGTCTAATTTCCATGTGTGCTTTTAACTATAAAAGTTCTTGTACCAGTATTGCGTAAAAATCTCGTTTTATGCATTGCTGTCATTTAGGTGTCAGATTCTTCAAGGGGAACATAATCTCAGTTCTGAAAACCACCCTTGAGTCTGATACCAAATTGCGATCAACAATACTACCCTGTCATTGCGACTGTAGCGGAGCGTAAGGAAGCAATCTCACCAAAACTACTACAACAGAAAGCAACTTGCTATGAATTCCCTCCTGTAAAATAGAATATAAACCTCATCCATGATCAAAAGTTGATTTTTGTCATTACAAAATCAGGCAATAATCTCAGAATCTAGATTTACAAAGTTCTCACAATAGACAACATATAAATATCAGTTAACTACATATATAAATCCTAACAATTACAATTTACCCAGCATAAAAGTCAGTATGACAGCACAGTTACCCACAAATCTAGAAAACATCCCCATGGTGTTAAAGTTCCATCCAGTAATTACCATGACCGATGACCAATTATACGAATTTTGTCAACTAAATCAAGATACACGTATCGAACGCAATGCCACAGGAGAAGTCCTATTCATGCCCCCCACAGGTTCGGAAACAGATGAGCGTAATTTTGATTTGATTGTGCAATTAGGTATATGGACAAAACAAGATGGTAGCGGCGTGGGATTTGGTTCTAGCGGTGGTTTTAGACTACCAAATGGGGCGGTACGTTCTCCCGATGCGGCTTGGATTAAAAAGACTAAATGGCTAGCAATTCCCCTGGAACAACGGAAAAAGTTTGCACCTATTTGTCCAGAGTTTGTGATTGAATTACGGTCAGAATCCGATAATTTGAACACATTAAAAAGTAAAATGTCAGAGTATCAAGAAAACGGCACTCTCCTAGGTTGGTTAATTGATAGAGTTAACCGCAAAGCTTATATTTATCGCTCTGATAATACGGTTGAGGAATTAAATCATCCCAGTACCTTGAGTGGTGAAGATATTTTACCGGGATTTATTTTAGATTTAAGTACAATTTGGTAAGCATTTATCTAAATATTGACTTAGCTGGTAATAAACACTAACTTATCAATTGCTTGCTTCCAAACTAGTACATTTCTGAAAAACACCCTGAATAAAATTTTCTTGAGTCAGAATCTCATAGAGGTTAATATCTGTTTCTAACAAGCAAGCATGTCCACTGTGAGGCAATACTACCATGCGAGCATCAGGGAAAATACTGGCTAATCTTTGCCCTTCGGCAACGGAAGGAAGAAGCTTATCCCCACCACTAGCAATCAATAATACTGGTTGGGTGACTTGTTGTAGCTTATTTGCCGCTAGTTGAAACTCTCGAATTAATGATAGTCGCCACAAAACCGTCTGCGGTGGTACCGAACGCATAGTTTTAAGTAATTCCTGGCGATCACTCCCCGTCATCCGTGATAATTCTGCCAAAAACGGTAATAATCCTAAAGCTCCAATATCAAATAAAAAACTCGGTGTAAAATAAATCAGCTGCGCTCCCCATTCATACCAAGAACGCAAGTGAAAACTGGAAGCTGGATTAATTAAAATTACCTTGTCAAATAATTTAGGTGCAATTGTTGCTACTAACTGCGCTAAACAACCACCAAAGGATTCTCCACATAAATAAACTTCACGGTGAGGATTTCTGTCTAACTCCCCATCAATTAACTCTAAAGTACTGGCAGCCAAGTTTTCCCAACTAGTTAAATCATCTCGAGGAATCGCTAAACATCGTACATCAAACCCCACCTCTAATCCCCCCGTCTGCGATCGCAGTAATTGCCCCGTACCATCCATCCCTGGTAAATAAATAAATAATGGATATTCTGGCTGCATACGTTTCGGAGTCAAAAAGCAAGGTTTGGTCATTAATCCAACACAAGGCAAAATTCAAAAGAAAATGGTTTTACTCAGCTTGTCAGCCTTTTTCGATGGTAGCTTGAATTCAGTCCTTCTGTTTCTGAAATTCATCATGAAGTTTTCAGTAGCAACCCAGACGCAATAACTGTGAAATCTCTCCATGGCAATATTCTGTGATTTCCGTAACTACAGCCTTTGCCTGTTTCCCTTGATACTGTTCATGGTGGTGGGATGTAATTTCATAGGGACGACCAATCAATACAGCTACACGTTGATAGATAATTAGGGGATGCCATCCCGATTGATTAAATAATGGCTCCGAAGGGTCAAACAAACTTAGTAATTTCAAAGGAACTACCGATGTTTGTACTTCCTCTAAGGAAGCAATGGCGATCGGTAAAACTGCTAAATTTTTGATGGCATTACGTACAGCTAAATGGGCAAATCCTCGATGAAACTCCTGAATCTGGTTAGGTGCTGTAAATTTTACCATCGGTGTTGTTCCTTCCGGAAAAATTCCCACCGCATGACGGGATTTGAGTAATGCTTGTGATTGCTGAAAAAAGCTTTGCTGACGCTGCAAATTTGCTTCTAAGGGAAAGCAACCAAATTGTTCTGTCACAATCTCCTTTAGTATAGGAACTTGCCCCATATAGTGATGGCAAGCAAAACGAATCGGAGTGGAAATTGCTGCCATCAAAACCAATGCATCCATAAAGCTACGGTGATTACTCACCACTAATAAACTCCCTTCCCTAGGAATACGTTCTTCATAGTATTGGCATATCTTGGTGGAGAGCGCACCTAGAAGTGTACGAGAAATATCTAAGGGAGTACTAATACTCATAGTGCTAGCGAATATTAACTTTACATTGCCAAATGTTACATTTATTTACAAATATTGTCACTACCTGAAGAAATAAATCCTATCTACAGAAAGTCAGAGATTATTTGATAGAAAAATAAATACTTGAAAAGAATTAAATTTATTATTCATTCTCATGGTAAATAAGTCCTGAATAAAATAAATTTCCCCTTGTAATCCATTTATGTAACTGAGTCATTTCTAAGCAAAATCTTAAAAATCAAAAAGTGTACAGATATTTTCTTTAAGCCTATAAGGCTTATCTATTGGCAACTGAGAATTTTTAATTAGAGAAAAATAAACAGCTAGGTCTTCTCACTTTTTTATCACTTTTGCAACCCTCGCAAAATTCATGCTCAAGCATGAAGTATATAAATAAACTTTTGGCTTAATCCTCTTGTAAATCTGCCTGGAATCATAATGAGTCATCAGAAACTTTGCTGACCAATAGCAGATATACTTATGTATTGTACATAGTCAATATCAGCCATAGCTTGGTTAAGTTGTAACGATTCATAGTTGAAATTTTTCCAAAAAAGGGAAAATTTTGCCTTCTTCCCGAAAATTTAAAATTGACAGGTATCTAAGTACATACTTATGACAGAATATTTGTTCCGATTGCTGCGGTAATTTTAAATTGATTGACAATATAAATTTGTTAGTATAAGAGCAGAACTTGAAATAACAGTGGCTGTATTATATAATTACGTGGTTTTGCTTAAAAACTCAGATAAGTATATTTAAAAAATAATTGTTGGTTTTGCATGAGTCTAGCGAAAAACATAGAGAAAACATTTGCTCTCACAACACCGTTATATTATGTAAACGATTTACCCCATATTGGTAGTGCTTACACAACCATAGCGGCAGATGTGACCGTGCGATTTCAAAGGTTACTAGGCAATCCTGCGCTATTGGTTACCGGAACAGATGAACACGGGCAAAAAATTCAGCGTGCGGCAGAAAGTAAAGGTAAAGCACCCCAAGAATTCGTGGATGAAATTTCTGGGGGCTTTGATACCCTATGGCATTTATTAGATATTAAGTATGATCGTTTTATTCGGACAACCGACCCACGACATGAGGCGATCGTTAAAGAGTTCTTCCAAAGAGTTTGGGAGAAGGGAGATATTTATCTAGGTCAGCAAAAAGGTTGGTACTGCGTCTCCTGCGAGGAGTTTAAAGAAGAACGGGAACTTTTACCTGAGCATCGTTGTCCCATCCACCCCAACAAAGAAGTTGAGTGGCGAGATGAAGGTAACTATTTTTTCCGCCTCTCTCAATATCAAAGTCAATTAGAAGAACTTTATACATCTAAGCCAGATTTTATTCAACCAGAAAGTCGCCGCAAGGAAGTCTTAAATTTTGTTAAACAAGGTTTACAAGACTTTTCGATTTCACGGGTAAACGTCGATTGGGGATTTCCTGTACCCGCAGATTCCAAGCACACATTATATGTTTGGTTTGATGCTCTTTTGGGCTATATTACTGCCCTATTAGAGCCAGAAGCGGAACCGAATTTAGCGAATGCGGTATCTCAATGGTATCCCTTCAATCTGCATCTAATTGGTAAAGATATTCTGCGTTTTCATGCAGTTTATTGGCCCGCAATGTTGATGTCAGCAGGATTACCCTTGCCCGACAGGGTATTTGGTCATGGATTTTTAACCAAAGATGGGCAAAAAATGGGTAAAAGTATGGGCAATACCCTAGATCCCATCGCTCTAGTAAAAACCTATGGTGCGGATGCCGTTCGTTATTACTTCCTTAAGGAAATCGAATTTGGTAAGGATGGAGATTTTAATGAAGTTAGATTCATCAATGTTCTAAATGCAGATTTAGCAAACGATTTAGGTAATTTGCTGAATCGGACTTTAAACATGGTGAAAAAATACTGTGGTGGAAATTTACCCGCTATTACCAATGAAGACATTCCCAATGATAATCCTTTAAAGGCGATCGCTCTCGATTTAGGAGAGACAGTCAAAGTTGCCTATGAAAGATTAGCCTTTAATCAAGCCTGCGAAGCCATCATGACACTGGTGCAAGCCAGTAATAAATACATTGATGACCAAGCTCCCTGGACTTTGTATAAAAAAGGACACCAAGCTTCCGTAGAGCAAGTTCTATATACAGTTTTAGAATCAGTCAGGTTAGCAGCTTATCTCCTATCACCTGTCATCCCCAAAATTAGTAGCGATATATACCAGCAACTAGGCTTTGGTGTTGACTTTAACCTGCAAGCTGTAGCTGCTGCGAATACTCCATTCTGTACCCATGGCAAATGGGGACTACTCTCAAATCAGCAAACATTAGGTGAACCTCGTCCAATTTTTAAACGTTTGGAACTACCTCAAAACGATTAATAATTAGTGCAGTGCTGACAATGGACAATTTACTTTCAGGGTGAGATATACAGCACTCTGAAAGCTAAATATAATTCTGTGGTCAATTGTGCAGCATGAGGGCAACAACTGAAACATAAAAAACTGTACAAACTTCCATAACAAAGCTTAAATCATGCAATTCCCAAATTTTCGGGAATTAATCTGTCAATCTGTAAACCGTTATCAATTATTTTGTGTGATAAAAAATGAGGTATGAAAATATGTTGAATAACCTAGAAAACGACTCCATTTTTACGCCGGAGCAAGTCTTAGAAAATCGAGGTCGTGTTGCAATATTTATAGACGGTTCTAATCTATTTTATGCAGCATTGCAATTAGGGATAGAAATCGATTATACAAAGTTACTTTGTCGATTGACAGGGGGTTCGAGATTACTTCGGGCTTTTTTCTATACCGGTGTAGATAGAACCAATGAAAAACAACAAGGTTTTCTATTATGGATGCGACGTAATGGTTATCGTGTGATTGCCAAGGATTTAGTGCAATTACCAGATGGTTCTAAGAAAGCGAACTTAGATGTGGAAATTGCCGTGGATATGATGGCATTGGTGGACTCCTATGATACCGCAGTTTTAGTAAGCGGTGATGGAGATTTGGCTTATGCAGTCAACTCTGTCAGCTATCGGGGTGTACGGGTAGAAGTCGTCAGTTTGCGATCCATGACCAGTGATAGCTTGATTAACGTCAGCGATCGCTATATAGATTTAGAAGCTGTCAAAGAAGATATCCAAAAAACTCCCCGACAAAGTTATCCCTACCGTCCCCTAGGAATGGAATTTCTCGAATCTTCCCGAGAGGTGGAGGGACACTTAGAAATACCAGAATAACCCAGTTGCAGAGTGGAGATAGATATACTGAAGTCCAATTAATAAATATGACAATAAGAAAAAACTTTTTTCCCGTACTTTTGCCATATCCATCTTCCTCTGCTGCTTCCCCTTTCCTATCCTTAGTTCTGTGTTTTTTACTGCTATTGATCACTGCTTGCAGCAGTCAAACTCAGACAGCAAAACAGCCTCAAGATAACACTCCTGGAGAAACTGACAGTAAGCTCACCGTCTATGGTGGAATTCTAGAACAGTTCGACGAAGTGGGACGACCGATTTGGAGTGTGAAAGCAAAACAGGCAAGATACACAGAAGAAAAAGAAATTGGTCAGGTAGATCAACCCTATGGGGAACTTTATCAAGATGGAAAAGTAGTCTACCAAATTACAGCCGAAAAAGCAGACATTCAACAGAATGGTCAACAATTATTTTTAAAGGGAAAAATATTTGCCAAGGATCCACGCAACGGCATCATGTTGTATGGTAACGAGTTAGAATGGCGACCAAAAGAAGATTTATTGATTCTGCGCGACAGAATTAATGGACAACATAAACAACTTCAGGCGATCGCCAAAGAAGCAAAAGTTAAAACCAGGGAACAACGCATCGATTTTTCTGGGGGAGTCCTAGCAAATTCTGCCGATCCTCCCTTACAAATTCGCACAGAACACCTGATTTGGAAAATTAAAGACCAGAAATTAATTGGCGATCGCCCCGTACAAATCGACCATTATAAAAATAAGCAAGTAACCGATAGAGGTAGGGGAGATAGTGCAGAAATCAACCTTAAAACCAAAATCGCCACTATCAATAAAAACTCCCAAATTGAATTACTCGATCCACCCATGCAAATTGCCAGTAATGCAATGACATGGAACCTGAATACCGAAACAGTCAAGAGCAATACCCCTGTACGTGTGTTCCATAAAGCCGAAAATGTCACAGTTACAGGCAATCAAGGGGAATTAAAAATACCGCAGAAAACAGTATATCTCACAGGTAATGTCAACGGGGTGGGACAAAAAGGACAGTCAATCCAATCCGATAACCTTACCTGGTATCTTGACCGGAAAATCGTAGAAGCCCAAGGCAATGTCACCTATCGCCAAGTTAACCCACCCATGACCTTTAATGGAGACAAAGCCCAAGGAAATATTCAAACAGAAAACATCGTTGTCAAGGCAGGAAATACAGGCAAAAGGGTAATCACAGAAATTATTCCCCAGGAGAAGATTCCATAATCCCTAATTCATACCCTTGCTCCCAAATCAACCCTTAAACAGTACCTCGTTCCGTTCTCCTTGACCAAACTTGGGTAGAGACTTACTCGCAGCATCATGGGGTGTGATACTAGCAGGTATGACATCCGATACCTGTAGCTGCTTGAGGAGACTTTGAAGCAATTTATCCTGCTCAGAACGGAAAGCCGTAACACCCACACCTCGGTTGATAATTGCAAACCAAACTAAACCGCGATCGCGAGTTGGCATGACTCCAGCCAAAGCACTCACACTATTCAACGTCCCAGTTTTAAAAATCGTGGCATTGGGCATATTTCTGCCATGGGTTGTTCCCCGTTTATCTACCCCAAAAGTCGGGAATAAATCAGCCAAGGTAATTTTTTGAGCAAAAGCCGCTTTTTGCAGCGCCATCAGCATTGCACAGGCAGCACGGGGAGAAATTTTGTTATCCACACCTAAACCAGAACCATTGATTAATTGAATTTCTCCAGGGGGAACATTCGCTACCTGGGCGGCAGTTGCTTGCACCACAGCATGTCCTCCGACTAAATCAGCCAAACGCTGGGCAATTTCATTATTGCTGTAAACATTCATCTCTCGGATAATTAGCTTCAGAGGCAGAGAATAATGGCGTACCAGCAAACTTTGTTGAGGATTCGGCTGGGTTTCCACCTTCACAGTCCCCGTAATTACCACCTGGGGTTTCGGCGTTCCCTTAGGCATTAAGGAATAAGAATATACCGCCGGACGAGTCCAAGCACCAGAATTCATTGCTTCTTTCAGAGCGGTGCCAGCAACCTGGGGATTAGGCATAAAATTCATCATGAAATTGCCCGTAACCACCAAATTACCCTTAACCTGCTTGATACCCATCTTATTCAAGGTATTACCCAGGGCGATCGCCTCTTCCCAGACAAACATCGGATCGCCACCACTGGTAATAATTAAATCGCCGTGTAGTATCCCTTTGTCAATTTTGCCCGTAGTCCCCACCAAAGTTTGAAATCGATGTTCAGAACCAAAGGTTTTTAACGCCACCAAGGAAGTAGCTATCTTAGTCAAAGAAGCAGCAGGTAGAGGTACAGTTCCTTGATGATTAGCCATTAACATTGGTCCAGACTGCAACCAAATTCCCTGATTAGCAGCCAGATTAGCAGGTACTAACTTCGTAGTACTCAAACCCTTCAAGTATTGCTGTACTGTCGTCACTCCTATGGGACTGGGGTCTGGAGCCACAACTAAACCGGGACTAATCTGCCAGGTTAACACATCCAGAGCATCTACAGGCTTCATTTGCACTCCAGCCATCTCCAACCACACAGAAACCAAACCTGAACCGACTAATTCCAGCATCCTGCATCCCTCTGTAGAATGTGTTACTTCGTTTATTGCAATATAAAACTTACCTGGGATTTATACACCACCAGGATTTTTCCTATCTATGTCCGATGGTGACAATAATTTTCTTGTTGTTGCGTAAGTCCTCGGAATTTTACTCCTTGTCCTGAGTATCAATCAAGGTTCAAAAAATCACAAAGAAGAGAAAATGGGAAAAATATTGGCAACACCAAAGCAAGAGTCTAATAAGACATACCATATCTTCCTCCGATGCAGTTACCAATCAGGCAAATTCCCTGACGCTTGACATCTCGATTTCTCCTCAGTTTTGCCTAGTCCTAGTAATCAGTCACCAGTTATGGTAATTATTCATGTTATGTTGGGCTTGGTTGCACCTGTGAAAAATAGTCAGAAATCAGGGACAAATCATCAATACACCATGAAGGAAATAAATCTGGATTGCCCGTATTATGGATTTCGGTTCTAGTATATTTTTAATTTTTTCCTGGTTTTTTCGATTGACGGCAAAAATTTATTCGTCATCAATCTCTAACTTTCAGCAAGGTCATCTGGTAAAATTTGTAAGGTTTCTAGAAGCTAATTAAGCAATGGGATCAACTTGCGTACGGATCGCAATTGACGCAATGGGAGGAGATCACGCACCCCGTGAAATCGTTGCTGGCGCTCTGCGGGCAAAGGAAGAACTGGGTGTAGAAGTATTACTGGTGGGTGATCCCCAAGAAATTGAAGCAGCCCTGCCGTCAAAAACAAGTATGGAACGGGTACAGATCGTATCGGCTGAAGATGCGATCGCCATGGATGAAGAACCTCTGACTGCTGTACGTCGCAAACCCAAATCCTCAATCAATGTGGCAATGGGTTTAGTCAAACAAGGAGAAGCTGACGCGGTATTCTCTGCCGGTCACTCCGGAGCAGCAATGGCATCAGCATTACTACGCTTGGGCAGAATTAAGGGAATTGACCGTCCTGCCATCGGTACAGTCTTCCCCACAATGGTGGCAAGCAAGCAAGTGCTGATTTTAGATGTCGGAGCGAACGTAGACTGCCGTCCCAAGTTTTTAGAGCAATTTGCCGTCATGGGTTCTGCCTACAGTCAGTACGTTTTGGGTGTGTCAGAACCAAAGGTCGGCTTACTAAATATTGGTGAAGAAGACTGTAAGGGTAATGATGCCGCAGTTCGTGCCCACCAAATGCTCCAGGAAAATTCCCAAATTAATTTTATTGGCAATGCCGAAGGACGGGACGTGCTTTCGGGTGAATTTGATGTAATTGTCTGTGATGGTTTTGTCGGCAATATCTTACTCAAATTTGCTGAAGCTGTAGGCAGTATTATCCTCCAAATTCTGCGGGAAGAATTACCCCAAGGATTGCGCGGTCAAATCGGTTCCACCATTCTCAAACCCAACCTCAAACGGGTTAAGCAAAGAATGGATCATGCCGAACATGGCGGAGCATTACTTTTGGGTGTGGATGGTATTTGTGTTATCGGTCATGGTAGCTCCCAAGCACCTTCTGTGTTCAATGCAATTCGCATGGCAAAAGAAGCCGTAGATAACCAAGTTTTGCAAAGACTGCAATCTCAGTTAATAGTCAATAGTCAGTAGGGAATGGTCAATACTCCTCAGGGGGTAGGGAAAAGACAAAGGTGAAGGGGTGAAGGAAATGTTAGCCACAAAAAAAATGCATACAATTCTCCTGGTTTACGAAGAAGAAAAGCCTGACCTGGAAAAAGAAAAACGGGATTTTTCCCACACCGTCTTTTGGGAATGATGCCATTTTTAACCCTACCCCTTAGCAGTGGAACCTACACCCTAAGGATTTTGACCAACAATGAAATGCAGATAACTTGGGAGAAGCCGGAGTGCAGAATATAGGAATTGCAGTGACTGGAAGTGGTTCGGCAGTGCCCAGCACTTTCCTTGATAACCATGGACTCGCTGAAATAGTCGAAACTTCCGATGAATGGATTACCACAAGAACGGGAATTCGTCAACGTCATTTAGCAAAATGTAGTGAATCCTTAAGCGCGATCGCCGCCACCGCAGCTGCTAGAGCCTTAGAATCAGCAGGGCTAACAGCGAATGATGTAGATTTAATTCTGCTTGCCACTTCTACCCCCGATGACTTATTTGGTAGTGCTTGCCAAATCCAAGGGATATTAGGAGCAAATAGGGCGGTAGCTTTCGACTTAACAGCAGCTTGTTCCGGTTTTGTCTTTGGGTTAGTCACAGCTGCCCAATATATTCGTACCGGCGTATTCCGCAATGTATTATTAATCGGGGCAGATATGCTTTCCCGATGGGTAGACTGGGAAGACCGACGCAGTTGTGTATTATTTGGTGATGGTGCGGGGGCTGTAGTTTTGCAGGCAAACCAGAGCGATCGCCTTCTCGGTTTTGAACTCAAAAGTGATGGCTCTCAGAACAGTTGCTTGAATCTTGCCTACACCTGCGAAGACCAAGAATTAATTCCCGGTGTCAGCGTCAGTCGAGGGAAATTTCAACCCATTACCATGAATGGTAAAGAAGTTTACCGCTTCGCCGTCCAGAAAGTGCCCGAAATTATTGACAAAGCTCTATTTCATGCCAACCTCAGCCCAGATAACGTCGATTGGCTAGTGCTGCATCAAGCAAATCAACGCATTCTTGATGCCGTAGCTCAAAGGCTGAATATCCCAGAAAACAAAGTTATTAGTAATGTGAGTCGTTACGGCAACACCTCTGCCGCTTCCATACCCCTAGCTCTGGATGAAGCTGTCCGAGAAGGTAAAATTCAACCCGGTGATATGATTGCCGCCTCTGGCTTTGGTGCCGGATTGACCTGGGGAGCAGCCATATTTCAATGGGGACGCTGATATTCCGATATCTAGCTGTCAATGAAAGAGGACAGGGAAAAACTGACGATGAGTAATGGGTAATAAATCATGAGTAATGAGTAGTGAATTAAGCCTTGAAACCCTTAATATCTCCTAGCTAGTTCCGAAACAATGATTTTGAATCTATCTTGAAACCCCTATGGGATAAGAGGTGTTTCTAATTTACATCAGCCATAAATCTCTACTTTTTATTTATTACTCCTTACTCCTTACTCCTTATTTATTTCTCAAATTGCATGATCGATGACTAAAACAGCATGGGTGTTCCCCGGACAAGGTTCCCAAGCCCAGGGTATGGGAATAGATTTACTAGAATTGCCAGCAGCTCAAGAGAAATTTGCCCAAGCTGAGGAAATTTTAGGCTGGTCTGTAACTGACATCTGCCAAAATGACCCTGATAAACTGGCTCAAACTCTTTATACACAACCATGTTTATACGTTGTTGAAAGTATTCTTTCTGACTTACTCAAAGCCAAGTATCAGCCTGATATTGTCGCTGGTCACAGCCTAGGGGAATACATTGCTTTGTATGTTGCTGGTGTCTATGATTGGTCAGCAGGATTGCGGTTGGTAAAAAGACGGGCAGAATTGATGAGTAGCGTTGCCGGGGGAATGATGGCAGCACTGATACAATTTGACCGTGAGCAGTTAGAGGCAGCTTTAGCAGCTACACCCAATGTCGTTTTAGCCAATGATAATAGTGCATTACAGGTAGTTATTTCTGGCACACCTGCTGGCGTGGAAGCAGTGATGTCCCAGGTAAAAACCAAAAGAGCATTGCCTTTAAATGTTTCAGGAGCTTTTCATTCTCCTTTGATGGCGGCTCCTGCCTCGGAATTTCAAGATGTCCTTAATTCCGTAGATTTTTTAGATGCGGAAGTGCCAGTTTTATCTAACGTAGACCCCTCTCCAGCCACGGAAGCCGGGATTTTAAAGCAACGTTTGATACAGCAAATGACCGGGGGAGTACGGTGGCGGGAAATTTCCCTGGCATTGCCGGAAAATGGGATAGAGAAAGTTGTGGAAATTGGACCAGGAAATGTATTAACTGGTTTAATTAAACGCACCTGTCCGAGTTTGCAGCTAGAAAATATTCACACTGCCTCAGAAGTTGTCTGATGCAACAGAAATATCCTTGGGGGTAATGGGTAATAGGAGGATAGGTAATAGAGTTGTTCATAACCTTCCTCTTTGCCGTTTCCTTGCTCTTACCCCGTTTTTCTCCTTTCTCCCTTCCCCTAATTAACCATGTCTCCAAACCGTGAACCGCCCCTAGTAAGTTTCCTGCTGTACCACGCTTTTAAATGGTCTGTGGTTAGCCCTATGTTGCATCTTTACTTCCAGGGTAAAATTTATGGTACGGAGAATGTGCCGCAAACTGGACCCCTATTAGTGGTGAGTAACCATGCAAGTAACTATGATCCACCCATAGTTTCTAATTGTGTCTGTCGTCCAGTGGCACATATGGCAAAGGAAGAATTATTTAGAATTCCAGTTTTGAAGCAGGCGATCGCCCTCTATGGAGCTTACCCTGTTAGTCGTGGTTCTGCTGACCGCGCTGCCATTCGTGCTGCTTTAGAATATTTAGAAGCAGGTTGGGCAGTTGGTGTATTTTTACAAGGAACCCGTACCCTTGATGGACGAATTGACGATCCTAAACGTGGGGCAGCATTGATAGCAGCGAAAGCCAATGCACCATTGTTACCAGTGAGTTTGTGGGGAACCGAAAAAATTGAAGTTAAGGGGACAGCCACACCTCGGAGAGTCCCGGTAACAGTCAGAATTGGCGAATTAATCCCTGCACCTAATTCTACAGATAAGTATGAGTTAGAAGCGGTGACGCAAAAATGTGCCCAAGCTATTAATGCTCTCCACGATTTGGGAAGATAAACCAGGTTAATGGGTAATAGGCAATAGGAAAAGGCAAGATTTCAGCCGAATGCTGCTGCCAGTAAAAATTTTATTTTTGCAAAATTTGCATGTCCCAAAATATTTTCCTGTTAAACCATTTCTCTAAATTCCGGCTACAGATAATTCTCCCCCTGCTTCCTACTGTCTATGTGTAGCTTTATTTTGGAGAATTAGTATTAAATTTTTCCCTTCCCCCTTCCCTCTTACCTATGACTAACGAAAACTTAAAAATAGAACTGAAAGAAAATCTTGATGAGGCAGAGTGGGATTGGTTAATACCCCATGTGCAACGAGACGCAGTAGTGGTAGTAGCAGTCGGTTTAGACTTGATTGATGTCGGAGTCGCGATCGCCTCTGATAACACCTCCCAAGTCGGTAATTGGATTAGTGAAGCCCTACTAAGTAAACCTTCTGTAGAACAATTAGGAGAATGGAACAGCGATCGCGCGAAACGATTTAATACATTAATTGTTCAACCCTATGTCCTAGTTCAGGAAAAAACTTAGCCAGAATTTATACTCAAATACAAAAGGTAGAAGTCTTAAGGCTCATTTTGCCCGCTTCTACCTTTTTGTTGTTATTCACACATCAAGTTAGGATGCGTCATACCATTTCACTTGATATACGATACAAATTATCAGCTTGGGTGCCAGCATTATGACCCTATATCTGTATCTATTATTTTCGTGAACTGGTATTAAATATCTTTCAGCCCAAAATAACCAGTCCTAATAACTACTATTTAGCAGTTTTAGGAGCAGGAGCAGGAGCGGGAGATGCTTCCGGAGCAGGAGATGCTTCTGGAGCAGGAGCTTCTGGAGCAGGAGCTTCTGGAGCAGGAGTTGCTTCTGGGGCAGGAGTCATTTTGTTAGGAGCAGGAGCTTCTGGAGCAGGAGATGCTTCTGGAGCAGGAGCTTCTGGAGCAGGAGATGCTTCTGGAGCAGGAGCTTCTGGAGCAGGAGTTGCCTCTGGAGCAGGAGCTTCTGGAGCAGGAGCTTTAGGAGCAGAATTAGCATTTCCTGCACAACGAGAATTCAACGGAAAACGTTCACAAAGGATTTTCATCCCTTCTGGTGAGAGTTTAATTTCTCCCGGTTGTTTATCTGATTCAGCAACAGCCAAGCTACTTGTTAATCCGAGGATTAGGGCAGTGCCGATTAGGGTGAGAAATTTTCCCTTCATAGTTATTAACCTCAACACCTTACAGGAAGGAATACTCCGCTCATTAAATCAAACAACCTGCCCAAGAAAATCTGCCTAAATAGGGATGTATATTTGTATCTGATGTTCTGTATAGGTAAAAATCGGCAAAAATCTTCTCAATTATTGATAAAAATATATGTATCAACCAAGCTAAAAAGCTGGCTACACATAGATTTGGGCAATTTGAATTTTTGATGAATAAAAATTATAAATAGAAAAATGCCCTAGAACTACGTCAAAATCACGCTCCCCACCTAGAAGTTTTTCCCAGTCACTCCATCTTATGGAAATATAGTCTGTGTAGGAAATATGCTGATTTACCCTATTGATTTGAGAAAAGAAAAAATATAGGTATTTTTTGCAAAAATTTGCCACTTTATGTATGACAACAGGCTATAAATTATCTTAATGTGCAAAAAAAATGGGAACATTTTCTCGAGAATAACGTCATCCATTGCTTATGAGTAAAATGGTGGCAGACAAACATCGAGATTACAGTTGCCGAAATACTTGAGTAATAACCGTGGTCTAAATCGCCGATGAGTTCCCCCCAACCCCCACAAAAGCCACAAACTCTGCTGGGTCAGCTGACTCAAGCAGTTCAAACAATTCAAGCTAGGGTTGATTTTTCTAAACTGGCATTAAAGCCGAATGCAAAAGTACCCGAACTCTGGGTACAGGATGCTGGGGCAGCTCAAGCGGAAGTGTATCCGCTCCTGGGCGATCGCTATCTTTTAGGACGTAGCTCCAAGTCTTGCGATATTGTTGTCCGGAACCCCGTAGTCAGTCAAATCCACCTCTCTCTCTCGCGGGATTCCACACAACGCAAACCCGTATTCGTAATTAAAGACGAAGGTTCTACCAATGGCATTTACCGAGGAAGACGACGGGTAAGTTCTTTAGAACTCAAGCATGGTGATATTTTCACCCTGGGACCACCAGAATTGGCAGCTTCGGTGAGATTACAATACATAGACCCTCCCCCAATCTATGTCAAGGCTGCTACCTGGGCAGGGTATGGGGTGGCTGGAGCCACTGGTTTATTAGCCCTGGTAATTGGCATTGAGTGGCTGAAATTTGATGTTAAACCCTTGCCAACGGCAACCCGTGCCCCAGTCATTATTTATGCTGGAGATGGGGAAACCAAACTTCGGGAACCTCGGACGACAGTACATATTGACATGAAGCGGCTAGAGGAATTCGGACCCTACCTACCCTCCGCAGTCATCGCGTCCGAAGATAGTCGTTTCAATTGGCACTTCGGGGTTGACCCCTATGGGGTGTTACGAGCAGTATTTATTAATACTCGTAGTGGAGATGTGCAACAGGGGGCAAGTACCGTCACCCAACAGGTTGCTAGAAGTTTATTCCGCGATTATGTTGGTAGGCAAGATTCTTTAGGAAGAAAAGTCCGAGAGGCAATCGTTGCTTTCAAGCTAGAGACTTTTTACAGTAAGGATGAAATTTTACTGACTTACCTCAACCGGGTATTCTTAGGGGCGGATACATCGGGATTTGAGGATGCTGCACAATATTATTTTGGGGAGTCAGCGAAGAAATTAACCGCTTCCCAAGCTGCCACCTTGGTAGGCATTTTACCTGCTCCCAACGGTTTTAATTTTTGTGGTGATAACCAGAGTAAACGTCGTATCCAGTATTACCGCAATCGGGTATTACTGCGAATGTTGGAGATGGGGAAAATTAAACAGGATGAACACGATCGCGCACGGCGATCGCCTGTGGAGATAAGTGGTAAAGTTTGTGAACAACAAACCAAAACTATTGCCCCCTACTTCTACAGCTACGTATTTTCCGAACTGGAGTCTATCCTGGGAAAGGAACTTGCCACCGAAGGCAACTTTATTATTGAAACCCAGCTAAATCTTTCCATGCAGACTCAAGCGGAGTCATCCCTGCGAACAACTGTCAATCAAGCAGGTAGTACCTTTGGTTTCTCCCAGGGAGCGCTTGTCACCTTAGATTCCAGTACCGGGGGAATTTTAGCAATGGTTGGTGGCACAGACTACAAAACCTCCCAATTTAATCGAGCATTTCAAGCCAAAAGGCAACCCGGTTCTACCTTCAAAATTTTTGCCTACGCAGAAGCCATCAAAGAGGGAATTTCTCCGGAAAAAACCTATTCCTGCGCTGCATTACCCTGGCAAGGTTTTACCTATAAACCCTGTCGCAGTGGGGTAGGTAGTATGAGTATCAGTACAGGTTTTGCTCTCAGTGAAAACCCGGTTGCCCTGAGGGTAGCCAAGGAAGTGGGTTTAGACAAGGTTGTCTCGATGGCACGACAGTTAGGAGTCCGTTCTGAGTTAGAAGCCGTACCAGGTTTAATTCTAGGACAAAGCGTAGTTGATGTCTTAGAAATGACAGGTTCCTTTGGGGCGATCGCCAATCGTGGTGTGTGGAATCGTCCCCATGCCATTAGTCGAATCCTTGACAGCAGCGACTGCAAAGACCGTAATGACCGCACTACCTGTAGAGTAATTTATACCTTTGACCAAGATAGGGAAGCCAACAAGCGCGTTTTAAACGCAGATGTCGCCGATACCATGACGCGCTTAATGCGGGGAGCGATTACCAATGGTACAGGGCGAAGTGCGGCGATCGGTTTAGGGGAAGCCGGTAAAACTGGTACAACCAATGATAATAAGGACTTGTGGTTTATCGGCTTTATTCCCAGTCGTCGTCTAACTACGGGTATTTGGTTAGGTAACGATAACAACTCTGCAACTAACGGCAGTAGCGCCCAAGCAGCGCAATTATGGGGGAGCTATATGGGAAAGGTGACAAAGTAGCCGTCATGAACTGCGTACACCAGGACAGATGAAAATAGGCATTGGGCATTAATTGTTTCTCCCTTGTCTCCCTTGTCCCCCTTGTCCCCCAGTTCCCCTGCTTTTTCAAGTCAGGTGACAGCAAAATCTACTTATCCCCTTTCCTGTTCCCTTACTTGTAACCTTGCCATGGGGCAATTTCTACTTTGCCATCTGGTTTAAAGACTACCTGAAAATGGGCTAATGCTTCCTTGCTATTAGGTGCGGCAATATTAGAACCATAGACAGATTGAAACATCTGTGGTAGAGGAGTTTCCCGGAAATAATCAAAGGCAACTTGATTGAGCGGCTCGTAGTCAGCAATCACACCATCCTTATTCACCGCTACCCGATATTTTAAGTCCTTGGTGTAACTGCGACCAGTGGGGGCGTTTTGCTGAATTGTTTGACTAAGTTTTTGATTTAAGGTTTTGATGGTATTGCCATCAGTAATTTTAGCTCCCACCACATCCGGTGGTTTAACGTAACCTCTCCAGGGACTCACCTGGGGTACACCATCTCCGGTGAAGACTACACGAAACTGAGCAATTGGCTCCTTAGATATGGGGTTACGTTTGGCTGGGTTATAGAGAAGATTCGGCAGGGGAGTTTTTTCTATGGCATCATTCGCTTTAGAATTCACAGCTTTATAGCCGACAATAGAGCCATCTGCGGCAACACCAACACGATAGACTAAATCTTCAGAGATGCCTTTACGTGCAGTCCAAGCGGCGTTAATAGAATTATAAACCTGACGGTTCAGAGCTTTGAGCTGGGAAGGGTCAGTGATTTCTGGAACTGTATTTAGTAATGCTTCTAAATCTTGTACCGCAGGAGTCGCATTAGCTGTGGGAGTAGGGGTATCTACTGGAGTCGCACTAGCTGTGGGAGTAGGAGCATCTACGGGAGTCGCACTAGCTGTGGGAGTATCTACGGGATTATATATAGGACTTATAGCATTATTGGTTGCAGCGTTGGTAACTGGTGTGGGAGAAACTGTAGAATTGGCAGGATTGGAACTTTGTGTTTGAGGTTTAGTTTCCCCAGGGGTAATTTTAGGAACGGGAATCACGCTCAAAGCTAAAGCTGCGGCTGCTAAACTAGCTGCTCCAACAGTTGCAGGTACTGCTTGCTTGATAAGAGCTTGACTTGCACCACCGTAACGCCTGGGAACAGGTTGTAGTTGAAGAGATATTTCTGGTAGGGTTTGGCTATCGGCAAAAAACTGATCAACAGCCTCTACCAAGTCAAAGAGCTGTACCGTATTTAAATCAACTTGGTGAGTTCCGCTTTTTGGTTGTGGATAACTAGCATCAGTCACAGAGTGGAGAGTTTCCGAATGTACAGTTAATCGGTGGCGATCGCCATCTATTTTTTGCAGTTGCACAAATTCGGATTCTGTATTGTGTGCTTGAGGATTAGGAACCTGACTCAAAAATTCCTGAGCATAAGCACTAACTGCTTGCACTAAACTTTCAAAAAATTCTCGTCCTCCGATCAATGGTTGCTCATAACCGGCTAAATAGCACTCAGCATTCACCAATATAGACAATTCTGGACGTAGTTCTTGAAAGTGAACAGCCCTAGAGGCATCACTCAAACCTTCTAAAAGTATTGTGCAATTGGGTAGGCTGTACTTACGTTGAATATTCATTCTACTTCACCGTCAAAAAGACTAATCCAGAATCGTTGCATCCCAGCTGTACCTGTGCAGAAAAGTAACTGCCCCAATAAATTTATCGCCAATTCATCTAATTTGTCATCGGAAGATATGGACAACAATCCTCCCGAGCGTCGTAAATTCATCCGACTTTTAAAATGCGCTCGAAAACGCTCCAGATAATTAGATAATCGCAAATTCTGTTCCAGAGGAATTTGTTTTTCGTTGAGTTGCTCGCAAATCATCAATAATTGCCGAATCACAACCGTTAAGCGTCGTGCTAAATAGCAGGCAATTATGACTAAAGCCTTGGCTTCTAAAATAGTTAAAGGGCGACGTATATGCGCTCTCCGCAGGGGGTTTGTGCTACGCATCCGCCACAAATTCACCCTATCTCTAATAACATCTCGTAGATCCAATTCTTCGGCAAAAGTCAAAATAGCTTCAGAACCACCTAATTCGAGAGCTTCAATTGCCAACAAAATTAAATCTATTTGTAATCTGGTTTTTTGCGGACAAATCTGCCCTTCAATTGCAGGGTTAGGTAACGTATCCAGAATCATTGGCGGTGAGACAGGGGGAGGACTAGAAGGCGTTAAACTGGCGGAAACACTCATTATATATACCTTTATGCGGCTGCAACAGACTGAGATAAAACTAATTTAAGATATATAGGCAAATAAAAAATACTGGAGAAATTTCTTTGACTGGGAATGATTTGGGCAATAATGGCTTGGGGATTTTGCCCCAAAACTACTGGCAAAAAGTTAATTAGTAGTTGGCATCTGAATAATCTTTCCTCTATGTTTGTTGACTCCTTGTTAGTTGACATTTCTGCCTAATATATACATTACTTACCAACTTCAGCGAAAGTTTTCCGTATACACTCATTGAAAGTTTTCACTGGTTCAGTGTACCCATCTGAGTAGCAAGATTAACATTCTGTGAGGAATACTTTTGCTCAGAGGTGGTTTCCCGTAGTTGTGAGTTAAACAAGCTACAAGTTACCTCATAGAACTTTAGATGAGGACAACTAGCTGTCTACCTTAGGCTTGCATACCAAGAGTATGACATTCTAGTGTACGATTTTTCAGGCAGATACCTGATACCATTTTGGATCAAAGATTGGAGATTGGATTGATATCATCCCGACGCTGTTTGGATTTAGTCAGCCACTCGCTCGAAGAGCGGAGCCTAGCTCTATTGCCATCATATCTCCAGGGGTATGTAGACAAAGCCAAGACGAGAAGGTAAAAGCTATGATAGCTTTTCTCTGATTGTGTCTTGCCTGACAGAGTGAATTGCTGGGGAAATGTTCCCCTAGTCTATAACTAGTAATTTTTCGTCAACAGAAATATTTTATGGATTTGAAGTCTCTCATTCGTGACATCCCAGATTTTCCCCAACCAGGGATTATGTTTCGGGATATCACTACCCTACTGCGCGATCGCCACGGATTGCGCCACACTATCGACTTGTTTAGCCAACAATTTGAAACAGCTGAACTCAAGGCAGATTATGTTATTGGGATGGAGTCCAGAGGTTTCATTTTCGGTACACCATTGGCTTATAAGCTGGATGCTGGATTTATCCCCGTACGCAAAAAAGGGAAATTACCCGCAGCTGTTCACTCCATTGAGTACCAACTAGAATATGGTACGGACTGCCTAGAAATCCATCAGGATGCTTTAGCACCCGGAAGTCGTGTTTTAATCGTCGATGATTTAATTGCTACTGGTGGTACTGCCAGTGCTACTGCCAAGCTGGTAGAACAAATTGGCTGCGAATTGTTGGGATTTGGGTTTATCATCGAGCTACGAGATTTACAAGGACGGAAAAATCTGCCCGATGTGCCGATTATTTCCCTTGTAGAGTACTAAAGGAAAGGGTTATAGGTGAAGGAGAAAGGATAGAAGGGGAAAGGGAAAGGCTGTTTTTGATATCCTGTTCCCTATTACCCATTCTCCCTTCAGCTTACCTCGATACAAGTCGCTCACGGCAAGCATTACCTATTACCCATTCCCTATTCCCCATTATCTAAAAAACAGACAGATGACATCTACTAGAGTTTCTTTAGAGAGTAGCCTCAATTGGTTGTACCAATTTTTTACTAGTGAAACGTTTTTATATGTAACAAAGCGAGTATTACAAGCACTGTTAACTTTGTTATTGGCATCAGCCTTATCTTTTTTCATTATGCAGCTAGCTCCGGGGGATTATGTGAGTTCCTTGGAGGCAAATCCGCGAATTTCTAAGGAAAGAATTGATGAGTTGCGTCGGCAGTTTGGTTTAGATAAATCCTGGTTAGAACAGTATATATTGTGGATTATTAATATTCTGACTAAGGGGGATTTCGGTACCAGTTTTTCCTATAACCGTTCCGTTGCCTCTTTGTTATGGGAAAGAGTACCTGCCACACTCCTGATGGCAGTAACATCTCTGGTTGCGACTTGGGCGATCGCCATTCCCCTAGGTATCATTGCCGCAGTCCGACAAAATCAATTTATTGGTAAATTTTTATTAGTTATCAGTTATATCGGGCAAGGTTTCCCCAGCTTTATAACTGCCCTCTTCCTGCTATTTTTTGCCCAAATTACCACTCCCTTGTTTCCTGTGGGTGGCATGACTAGTATTGACCATAGTGACTTAACGGGATTTGGTAAATTTTTAGACGTGGCTTGGCATTTAGTTCTACCTACTATTGCCCTGAGTGTCACCAGTTTTGCTGGCTTACAACGTATCACTCGTGGTGAATTATTAGACGTATTGCGCCAAGATTACATTCAAACCGCACGGGCTAAAGGTTTACCCGAAAATCGCGTTATCTACGTCCATGCCCTTCGTAACGCCATTAACCCCTTAATTACACTCCTAGGTTTTGAATTAGCAGGTTTACTCAGTGGAGCGTTTATCACCGAATTCTTCTTCAACTGGCCCGGTTTAGGTAGATTAACTCTGCAAGCTTTAAATAATCAAGACGTACCCTTAGCCATGGCAAGCTTAATGATGGGTGCGGTGTTGTTAATTATTGGTAATTTAATTGCAGATTTATTGCTCAAAGTGGCTGACCCACGGATTAAGTTAGATAGTTTAAATTAGTTCCGCAGCAAAAGTCTGGGACTAATTTTTCGACTTCTTGCTTGCATTCTCTTCCCATCTGTGCTTATGTCCCTAGAAATTTACTATTTACTGCGCTCCAAATCTGACGGCAAGTATTTAGCTGCCCTGCCTGAAGGTGCTACCTCTGGCTATCTCTTACTCTTTAAAGAAGATTTTGATGCCCTGAGTTACTTAAATACCCACGCTGCGGATTTTGCCCATCGTTTTGCTGTGGAGTCATTACCTAACTCACAAGTCAGCACTATTTTAAAACGCTGGGGTTTTAGTGGTATTGGGGTAGTCAACGATGTATTGATACCAAAAATCGAGTTTTTGTTAGTGAATAGCTAGAGATTTCCGGGCAAGGCGAAAAAATAGAGAATTTTTCCCAGGGTCTGGAATCTGACAAGAGGTAATGGTAATTTTGATGTATGTATGATGAAGATGACCTAAGTTTACTTGATGTCGAGGTGGAACTCGCAAGCCCTTTGGATCAGATGGAAGCTCTGACTGATGAGTCAGAATTGCCACAAGTGGATCCAGAGGAGATGCTGCCATTGTTGGAACACCCGGAACCCCAGCAAAGAATGCTGGCGGCGCGTGCTTTTTGCGACATTGAAGACGCAAGAGCCATCCCCCATTTAATTCGTTTATTGAATGACACTTGCCCTTTAGTACGGGTGAGTGCCGCCTATGGTATTGGCAGAAATCCCAGTCTGGATGCTGTAGAGCCTTTAATTGAGCAGCTCAGCCGTGATTTGAACGGTTATGTGCGTAAAGGTGTAGTTTGGGCGTTGGGAAACTGCCGCGATCGCCAAAGTCTTGCCCCCCTTGCTGATGCCTTGAGAACCGATATCCCCGCAGTCAGATTATGGGCAGCTAGCGCCCTCGCTCAAATGGCTGGAGTGGGTTACGATGTTGTAGTTGGAGCCATTCCCCCGTTAATTGAAGCCTTAGTACAAGATTCTGTGGCAGCAGTTCGCAGTAATAGTGCTTGGGCAATTGGGCAATTGTGTAAAGAATTACCCTCCAATGTCGTTTATGCTACAGCCATCGATGCCCTGATTCAAGCTTTTGCTGAGGATAAAGATTTAGGAGTCAGGGAAGATGCAAAATCGGCAATTTTGGGTGTTGGTGATCCTAGGGGTTTACAGCTAATTGAAACTTTGGAACAGGAAGGATGGTTCTAAGCTTCCGAAATTATCCCCACCAAGTCATCAGCAGAAATTATTCTCGGCGGTAAAAAGTATCTGATTGAGAATATCAGATGCACTGTCATCAGATATATTTCCACAACAGTTAATTAGTAATTGTTGACTTTCCCAATAACTCGTAATCACTTCTAAATCTCGGGAATCTAGATGCCAGTTGTAACCAATTTGACGATACTCTATCATCAAATTTCTGAGTTTATTGATCCAGTCTTCACCATGGTTTTGCCACCATAATTGTAGTGAAGATTTGTTTTTATCGGTGCTGGGTAATTGATGTTTTAAGTTGTGCAAAGCAGCTAAATAATCTGGATTATCTAGTATGAGCTTATCTAATTCTAATGTTAAAAGTAGTGTCGATAAGCGTTGATGAAATATCTCTGATTGAATAGTCATCGCCACAGCCAAAGCATGGATTGAAGCTAAATCTAGAGATAAATCTACATCTAAATTATTTGCTAATCGATTATCTAATAATAGAGCTAAATTTTGATTACGATATAGACGATTGTCTGGAGGAAGGCAAAGGTTAAAGTAAAAAGCCCTAATTGCTGCCTGACGATATATGCTTTTAATTGATATCGATGATGCTTTTTCTCTAATCCAATTTAAGATGATGAGTAATTTTTCATTAGATTGAATCTTTTGGGCAATTTCTAATTGCATAAGCCGCAGTAAGTCATTCAGGGAGGGGAGCATTTCTGCGGCAAGCAAGAATATTTCTCGCCAGCGTTTTTCCCAGAGGTGACTAACTAACTCAGTCTGGATATTTTGGCTATTAACTATTTCCCGTGCTGTGAAATATTCTTGAAAAGTTAAATGGGAAAACGTATAAATCCCTCTAGCTTGCTCTAATAACAAACCATGTTGGGATTCTATCGCTTTGACGATCGCAAAAGTATCTAGCTCTAATTCATGGGTATTCTGGGATGTAATAGCCAGACGAGTCTCTAAAAAATTACTAATCAGTTGCTGAAGTTTATTGATTGTAAAAAAATACTCACTTTTTTGAAAAGTGCTATGGGCAAGATAACTGAGTAGCTTTAATTTATTTGCTAAAGAAAGATGACGATAGGTGTTGTCACGCTTAATACCCCTTGTCTCATCCCAACGCACAAGTAGTAATTCTACACCTTGATGATATAGTTGCGATCGCTGCTTAGGAAAATCTCCTAAATAATGAAATACTAAGCAAGTTAAATTTAATAAAATTGGTGTAATCGCTAATTCTTTTATTTGCTGATTTTCGGGTAAGTTGAGTTTTTGAATAAAATCAACCGTTTGCATTTTAGCTGCTTTCTGGGAATTTTTGGTACAAGCCAAAAACCATTTTTCAGCAAAAGCAGAGATTTGTGATGGTGAAAAATTGGCAATTTCTACCTCTGTAAAACCTCTAAAATTATAATTTAGAGTAGCCAATCTACTGGTAATAATAATACGATTTTTGTAAAAATTATCTGATAGATAACGAATATCTTTAATAACTCGGTCAATTTCAGATTGAGGAACTTCATCTAAACCATCAAGAAGTAGTAAATATCTACCCTCTTCCCAGATAATATCATTTTCACTGGGAGAATTATATTTTGATACTTCGTGATTAATATAATGCAATAGGTTAATTTTTTCGTGCTCTGTATCCTCCGCAAAGTTTTTTAAACTAATAAAAATTGGGAGATAATGGGCTAACAGAAATCCTTGTATACAGTGAAGGGCAATAAATTGCAGAAAAGTTGTTTTACCAGAGCCTGGTTTTCCTAAAACTACTAATTTCGCATATTTTTCAATAACCAATTGGCTGGGTATTGGTTCTGGAGAACCATGGAAAGTCTGATTATCTCCTAAATAATTGACTCCAGAGGCTTGTAAATCGTTAAATTCTACCCAACGTTGGCTATTGATTTCTTCCAGAATATTGACATCAACATAAATATCATTTAATTTGATTGGTCTAGGTACATCCAGAAAATGTAGAATTCCGCATTGACCTTGGATTTTTTCTGAATATTTTTGACGTGTTTTCTGAATAATCTTATCTATGGCATCAGCTTCTGTTTCTAATTCATCTAGGGATTCTGTATTCTGGTATACAGAATTTTCCATAATTTCTTCAGGGTTGATTTCTAGGGCAAAGCAAATTTCATAGAAGAAATGGCGATCTATGGGTTTACCCGTGAAAAATTTCCAGATAGGCTGACGAGTTTCTAACCCCACCTCACTTGCTAGATACTCTTGCGTCCAACCCTTATTTTTAAATGCAGCTTTGGCTTTTTTGATTCCTTCTGCTGAAACTTGTAGCGATCGCTTCACCATATTTCTGAGGTTATCCAGGAAAATGTTACAAGTGGATTCGCGTCTGAAGTAAATAAAACGTATACGTATACTGAGAATATACGTAAACTCATACAATGACGGCGCATACTAGAATTCAAGTCAGCCTGATGACTAATGAACATACCCTATAGGTCAAGGAGATTCTCTACTAATTTCTATGCTAGTGGAAAATATCCTTGACTTTTCTCTCATCTGAGTTGCTGGTAAGGTGCTGGGCTAAAGTATCTCGTCTGTGAAGACGACTATAAATAGCACTCAGTAGTTCTGCTCTGGTGAATGGTTTTGTGAGATAATCATCTGCCCCTAAATCCATTCCCTGGCGAAAATCATTCCTTGTGGCTCTGGCAGTGATAAAAATAAAAGGAATGGTGGTAGTAATTGGTTCTTCCCGAATTTGATTGAGGACACTATACCCATCAACCTCTGGTATCATCAAATCGCAGAGAATCAAGTTTGGTAATTCCCTGATTGCCAAGTCTAAGCCGACTCTGCCATTATTAGCAGTAATCACATCAAAGTTTTCTACTGTTAATAATTCGACCAGATTTTCTCTAAATAGTTCTTCATCTTCAATAATTAATATTTTCATGAGCTAGTTTTGCTAGGGAAGACAAGTGTGTGTAGATTTAGAATTATGACTATATATTTCGTAATATGATAATAAATCAGAGAAAATTATTGAGGAGGTTATCATTTCTCAAGCAAGTATTGGAAAATGATAAATTATTGTTGAAAGGATTGGACAGAGAATGGTAAGGTAATTGTGAATTTAGTACCGACACCAATTTCGCTCATCACAGATATTTTGCCCTGCAACAGTTCAACGCATTTGTGAACAATTGCCAGCCCTAAACCACTTCCCTGAATATTACCCACATTCGTAGCGCGAAAGAATGATGCGAAGACATGAGGTATCTCCGCGTGGGGAATACCAATTCCCGCATCTTGAATGGTGAAATTAACTGTGTCCTGAATAATTTCTAAACTAAAATTTACTAAGCCATCTTCCAAAGAATATTTAATGGCGTTGACTAGTAAATTTTGTAGTATTTGACCCAGTAGTTTGTCATCAACTTCACCAATAAGAGACTTGTAAGAACAATTAAACTCAATTCTAGCATTATTACTTACAGAAAGCGCTTGATATTTAACACTTAGTTGTAGTTCTTCAATTAAGTTATAACAATAGCTTACCAAGTCTATTAAAACGGGCTGATTTTCTAATTTTTCTGCTTCAGCTTTGCCTAGAATGAGAATATCGCTTAACATATTAGTCATACGTTGGACTGCATTCTGAATCCGATGAATATGATTAACTTGTCTCTCTTCTGATAATTGATGGCGATAGTGTTCGAGAATTTCTGCGGAAGTGAGAATCGTACTCAAAGGTGTGCGAAATTCGTGGGATGTCATGGAGACAAAGCGAGATTTTAATTCATTTAGTTCTTTTTCTTTTTGGAGCGCTTCTTGAAGTTCACTTTCTAGTTCTTTGCGTTTTGTAACATCCCGACAAATACCTCGATATCCGCGAAAATTACCTTCGGTATCAAAAAAGGGTACACCATTTGCTTCACAGAAAATAATATGTCCATTTTTATGGACTTTTCTTTTAATCCAATCCTTGATGGGTTGATGGTTTTGGATATATTGTTGTACCTCTGCGATGATTTTTTGTTTATTTGAGCCAATGATGATGTCTATTACACTTGTACCAACCATCTCTTCAGGAGTGTAACCTAACATCTCTAGACTTTGGGGACTTACATAAGTGTAGTTGCCATATTCATCGATTTCCCAAACTAAATCACTGGTACTTTCAACTAAGTTGCGAAAGCGCTCTTCACTTTTACGTAAAGCTTGTTCAGACAATTTATGCTTATGTAAATCGGTGTTGGTACCAAACCAATTGATAATTTTCCCGTTTTGATCTCTTAGGGGTAAAGCACGACTAAGGAACCAGCGATCGCCAGATGAATTCTTCGGACTCCAGCGATACTCAATTTCAAACAAATTACCTGTTTCTAGGGAAGTTTTCCAACATTGCAAAACTGCTGGATAATCATCGGGATGAATAAATTTTTTCCAACCTTCTTTGAGAACTTCCTCTTGACTACAGTTGAGATAATCCACAAGACGCTGATTTACGTATTCTACTATTCCTTGGCTATTGGTAATCCAAACCTGCTGGGGTATAGACTCCGCCAAAAAGCGAAAACGTTCTTCACTACTTTCTAAAGCTTTTTGTGCTGTGATGCGTTCTGTGATATCTTCACTAGTACCCAGGATACCAATGACATTGCCCGTGTTGTCATGGAGAGGAATTTTATTTGTTTCTAGCCAAATATGTTCACCATCGGCTTGTTGTAGCTGTTCAAGAATATGATATTCCGGTTGGTTTGTGTTAATTACTCTCCGATCTGATTCTTGATAGCGATGGCATTGGTTTCCGAACCACGGTAAATCGTTATCTGTTTTACCAATAATATCCGTTGTTGAATTTAAACCAAGAATTTTTGCCGAGTTGAGATTACAACCGAGGTAAACAGAGTTTGTATCTTTCCAAAATACAGATTGAGGGATATTGTCTATAACTATTTGTAAGATTTTTTTTGATTGTCGTAATTGGGCTTCAGCATAACGGCGATCGCTAATTTCCCGTAATAGTTGCTGATTCGTTGTTTCTAACGCTTCGGTGCGCTCTGCTACTCGTAATTCTAAATCTTTATTTGCCTGTTGCAGTGCTTTCTGAGCATCGATCAGAGCAAGTTCCGTCTTGACGCGAGAGCTAATATCCATACCTATAGCTAATACCGCATTGCCCTGCTGATATTTTTGCATCACCACTAGGACATAGTAACTTCCTCTGTCTGGTAAGTGGATATTCAGAGTTTGGGATTTTTGAGTGTCATTACTAGCAATAAAGTCCTGGAATAAGTCTTTAAGCTGATGATATCCCGGCATGAATCCGATTTCTTTGCCAATAAAATCCCCCGGTGAAAGTTGAAAATTTTTTGCTAAGTGTTGATTTACACCCAGATAATACCCTTCTGCACTTATCCAAGAAACACAACCAGGAATCGCATCAATCACAGCTTTTAATTGCTCATTCGCTAAGGCAAGTTCTGCTTCTACCTTTTGCCTTGCCATAATATCTCTAGATATGGCATCATTGACATCCGCAACCATTGATTCCAGGAGAGCGCACCGTTGTTGAGCGAAAGCTGATGCTAATAGCTGCTGAAGGTTGCCCATGTCCCTATTCATTACTTGAGAAATCTTGACAGATGGGAAGCTAATACCAGACTTCAATAATTTGATAATCTCGTGTTCTGTCAAATAGCCCAATAATTGTCTCTCATCGACATCAGTCGGTAATATTGGAAGACCATTTTCCGTAACATTTTCTATAACTAATACACAGCATGATGATTTCTGCTGGCTGATAAAATCCACAACATCGGATAAAGATGTATTCGGTGTGACGCTTAAATAGGAGAAGTCAGTAGTTAAATTCTGAGAAAATATGGGAAAAGACTGGGTGAGATGAATCATATTTTTATATAGTACAAGCGATAGCAACAGGAAAATTACCAAGGGCGATCGCTGACTCTATTATCACCCGTGCAAGGCAACACGATTCGTGACAAGTTAAGGTTTTTGAGGTTTTGTCAAGAGCAGTATAGAGGGACTCAAAAAGCTGAGAAACTAGTAATAGTGCATCTTTTGGTTCAAAATCATGCCAACCAAAAAACCGAGAAACCCTGACCATGTTCGTCGTCGAAACACCCCACTTGCGGATAATGAAGCAATAAGCGAACACTTAAAAAATTTGCTGAGTCCAGCAATATACGCTCAAAGTGCCTATTATCGAAGCCTTGGATTACGCGACCGTATACTTAATCTGTCATTAATGGTTGCAGCGATGTTAACTGTGATTTGGCGGCAAGTAGCATCAGTACATGAACTAACTCGAATGTTGGAGCAGGAGGAATTGTTATGGGGTAAAGCTGTTAAAGTATCACAGCAGGGGTTGTCACAGAGGTTTCTCAGTTTTCCAGCAGAACTATTTGAACGAGTGTTTCACGATTTGTTACCATTGTTGAAATCGCGTTGGCTTCTTCGCGAAAAACGAACCCTACCAGCAGCAGTCAAATATGCCAAGAAGCATTTTGTGAATATATGGATTGCGGACGGGTCAACACTCGAAGCTTTATTTCGTAAATTAGATAGTTTAAAAGATGTTCCACAAGGTAAGTTAGCCGGCAAAATATGTACAGTGATTGATTTGTTAACACGATTACCCGTACAAGTTTGGTTTCATACTAATCCCTTAGCACATGATACTAATTTTCTCGATGATTTAATTAATATTGCTAGTGCTAAAACCTTGCTAGTTCTCGACCGTGGCTTTTATGATTTTGGTTTTTTCTTGCGCTTGATTGCCAAACAGGTTGATTTTATTACTCGCATCAAATCAAATGCAGTATTTGATGTTGAGCGAATTTTCAGCTACGACTACACACTTCGAGACCGGATAATTTCCTTCAACACAGAGGATAAACACCAAAAAATATTACGTTTACGTCTCATTGAAGTCAAGCAAGGCAAGACTTGGTATGCCTATGTTACTTCAGTTTTAGATCCTCAAATTCTTCCACCTTATGTCGTTGCCGATCTTTATGCGAAACGATGGAGAATCGAAGAGGCATTTAATACTGCCAAACGCTTGCTGGGGTTAAGTTATCTCTGGACAGGTTCTGTCAATGGTGTCAAGCTTCAAGTTTGGGCAACTTGGTTATTTTATGCAGTTTTAATCGACCTTGCAGATGCTGTTGCTGATGAAATAGCCCTCCCGTTTGAACGCATTTCTTTAGAGATGATTTTTCGTGGGCTTTACCATTTTAATCATGCTTATAACAAGGGTCGAGCAACCGATCCAGTTTTATTTTTTGCTGCTCCAGAGAACAAAAACCTTGATGTTGTTAAGACAATACGAAAAGAGCCTCAAACCCTTGACTTATCGCCTTTTCCTTTACCCTTGACAATTCCTGCTTTTCCTTAACTTGTTACTAATCGGCAACACAATAAATAAACTCACATAGTTGTTACATGAAAAACACGCATTAAACACATCCACAAATGGGGATTAATACTTCTAAATTTCAGAAGGTAATCTGCCTAGATGCTATGATGGGACGATAATTTGCAAAAAATATTTGATTTTGTCTGTTATCTAGAAGCAGCCACTAATCACCCAAATAAAACGGAGAGGGGGGGATTCGAACCCCCGTTAGGTTTCCCTAAAACGCATTTCGAGTGCGCCGCATTCAACCGCTCTGCCACCTCTCCAGATTCTCTTAATTTTATTAAATCTCTCAAATTAAGCATAACATTATAACACGATAATTGTGATACACCTAATAAAAAAGTTCTGAGATTGGTGATTGATGTCAATCGACAAGTTCATCTCAGAAAAGTGTAAGGTATTCATTCCGTAGCGTAGCCTGATTGCCATCATCAAGAAACTGAATTCTCCATGGCAAGTCTATCTCTCCTCTCTTACCGCATACCCACTCACGACCCAAATAATTGAACGCACACCATCACGGATAGACTTTTCAATCGGTTCTGGAGTACTTCTAGAAGGGACAGACACAGGACGAAAATCAATTCCTCGACTTCCTAAAACAATTTCACCAATTACCCTGGCACGGCGCATATGGTAATCAGAAGTAATCAAATATACACTTTTAACACCATTTTTTTCTAGCTCATCTACCAGAGTCGTGAAATTTTCCACCGTATTATTAGCGCGGTAATCCAAATGCAAGCGCTTGGAATCAACACCCGCTTTGATAAATACCTTTCTGGTAATTCGAGGTGGACTACCACCAGTAATCCAAATCGGTAAATGGGGGTACTTTTTGGCAAAATCTGCCGTAAATTTTTCTCGCTCCAACTGGGTTGTAGAGCCGCCCAAGACTAAAATTGCCTGAGGTTGAGTTAGTTGGCTTTTAACTTCTTGATAACCCCAGAAAAGTGACAAGGGCAACGCTAGGGGTAATAAACGAGCGGAAATTCCTTTAAATAGTCGCTTTCTCAAGGCTCTATCACTTTGACTGTCAAGACAATTGTTGGGAAGAAAATCAAGAATCTAGATAATTTCTCGGACTAACAAAAATTACTTAATCAGAAATAATAACCTCTAACTCTGTAGATGCACAGTCCTTAGACGCTAAATTTCATGATTTCTTGACAACGGGACTGGCCAGATTCGAACCGGCGACCTAGCGCTTAGGAGGCGCTCGCTCTATCCAGCTGAGCTACAGCCCCACAAGGGTATCACCCACCATGATATCATTTTTAGCCAGATTGCCAGGTATTTTTCCAGTAGTTCCCGCCTATTTCTAATCCACACAAAGAACTATGAGCGGTCAGGACAATTTGGCTTTTGCCTGCACTGAATTCTCGCAGTTGCAAAGATAACAGACCTTTGGTCGTGTCGCGGCAGGAGAAAACTAAGCCCTTCTCCGTAGGAACTCGCACCCAGGTTCCGGGTAAATCCGTAGTGCCCATTAAGTCTACAGTGTAATGTTCATTTGTCGCCTGCATTTGCCACTTGCCCCAAGGAGTGACTTCCCATTTCACCCGTGAATTCCAAGGAACAAACTCATAAAATTTTCCTTGATGGTGAATCCCTACCATTCCCGGAGATTCCATCCACCAGAGAACTTTTCTTTTACCTGCAACGGCTGTGATGGCTAAATCCGGTTCATTCTCAAAAGAATTACAATTGATCCAAAACCATTTTTCGGGAAAAGCGCCACCCCAGTTTTTCTCTGCGTAGGCAGGTGCATACTCAAACTCGTAAAGCTTGCCATTCCAATCTATCCAACCGGAGGCAACACCATGAGCCATGAGAATTTGCCAACCTGGCTCAAAAATTTGCAGACTAGATAGCCAACCTGCTGTCGATTGCTGCCAACTGCCTTTATTTCCCCAACCGTAAATCGGTTGAATATCATAGCACCAACGACAGTATTGCCCCGTACCGGGATTGTGGATTACCCCTTGATTGAGATTTGCTGTTGCTTGGTAGCCAGATTTCACAACTGATTCAAATGTAGATGGTTCTAGATAGGTAGCTGGAGTCTGCAACTGCGTTTTACCCCAGTGTCCCAAAGCTAATTCATCCTTTTTTGCCCAGAACTGTTGCACATTGGGGAAAGAGCGACAGAGGTATTCCTCATTGGCTCCGAGAATCTGTACCGCTCCTCCACTGTAGGGTTTTTGCCCCCAGGGATCATCTATGGAGTACATGAAGGCAAAGGTTTCTCTGTCTGCGGGTAAGGTGACACGGTAGTACCAACCTTCAAAAAATCGGCGTTGACTACCATCCCAGTGGTAGCCACTATGGGGGGTTTGGGTGAGCATGGAAGGGTTAAGGGTGAAAGGAGAGGGGGAAAAATATTTCTGGTTTGTCTGTTCCTGATTCCCTATTACCTATTACCACAAACCATTTGGCATTTTTGCATTGACATCTATAAGTTATATGGAGTCTACTCTATCCTGAGAGTATAGTGATTCTCGCTAAATCAAACAAAGTTTTGGAAAATAGAAGTTGCGGGGTGAAGTTGCCGAGTGAATCTGCTCGCAGTGATGGACTTGATATGTTTTGACTTCTACCTTCTTGGGTGCATTGCCAGTTGCCATTCTGCTTGCTAACACAGTACCTTGATTTATCTGTTGTGGGTAATGGGGAATTATCAGCACAGATTGGAAAACTTTTGAAAGATAGGGATATTAACTTATCCGCAAACGGTGTGATTTAGCTGTTTCTTTAATAGCGGCAAGCATAAGCAGTCAACCTATGACGAAACTCCACTGGCTAGAAATTAGTGAATATATTTCCCTGTACGCTTCTGCATTGGGTACTTTAGCGGCTGCAATGACTCAACAGGTGGCTTATGCTGCTGCACCTTTGACATTGGCATTAGGTTTAAACGTTGTCAACCGGGAACGCTTCAAGCAGTTGAATCAACGACAAGAAGGAAGCGCGATCGCCGAAGATGGTTCTCACTTGAGTACTGCCCAACTAGAGCAATTCGATCAGTATATCGATCCCTTCCGCCAACGATTGGCAAATTTTGATGCCTATACACAAAAGCTGAGTGAAAGTACCCAGCAGCAAATTGCAGAAATTAAGCGCAACCAACAAATTGTCGGTACTGAAAAAACCCAGGTACAAATTGATTCCGCACAAGAACAATTAAATCTCAATGCCCAAAAACAAATTGAACCATTACAGCAACGTTTGGCACAGTTAGAAGCGTTGATTCAACAGTTGAATAGTGCCACACCCCAACAAATGGAACCCCTACGGCAACGTTTAACCCAGTTGGAAACATCAACTCGACTTTTAGAATCTCTGCAACAACGTTTATCACAATTGGAAGCAGGGATTAATAATCGTTCCACCCCAGAAGAACCTGAGAAAACCCAACCCCTGTGGCAAAAATTAAACCAGTTGGAAGCATTTACAGAGCAGGTGGAACCGCTAAAAAAGAGATTGGTGGAGCTGGAAGCGTCGGCTCAAAATCTGACGACTAGCGCACCACAACCAATAGAACCCCTGTGGCAACGATTAACCCAATTAGAGGACATCATCCAACAATTGAGCAGTCAGACACAGCAGGTTGAGCCATTAAAACAGCGTTTGTTACAATTGGAAACTTCTTTGCAAGAGTCTAATTTTAATACCCAGCAGTTGGATCAGTTCCGTCAATATTTGGGGCAGTTGAACACCGCAATCCAAAATAATCAACAACAAATTTCTCCCTTAAAACAGCGTTTGGTGGAGTTAGATCAATTAACAGAAAAATTCAACACCACGACTCAGCAACAGCTAGAACCCTTGAGGCAACGTGTATCGGAGTTAGATGAGTACCTGCGGCAATTAAATACTAGTACTCAGCAACAAATAGAAGAGTTTAAGTATGCGATCGCCCTCCTACAAACAGAGTTACAAAAACTCAAGCCAGAAGCAAAGCCAGAATCACTAGTCAACCCGATTCCAAATCTTCCACCACCCCCCTTCAAGTCGCCCCAAAAAACGATATTACAGCCATTACCAGAAATTCCCCCTAACCCAACTCAACCGCCCCAAACGCCCAAAATTCCTACCCATACTGCCACCACACCCCTGAACAAGCCGGAATTTACTACTGTTCGCACCCTTACCGGACACACAGATCCAGTTTTGTCCCTAGCATTTAGCCCCGATGGGCAAACTCTAGCCACGGGAAGTGAAGATAAAACTATTAGAATTTGGAATTTAAACAATCAGCAATCTCGTACTTTTAACCTATCAGGAAGTGTGAATTCCGTAGCTTTTAGTCCCGATAGTAAAATTTTAGTCAGTGGCAACCACGATAGAATTATTCAACTACTAAATGTCAGTACAGGTGAAGAAATCAAAGCTTTCACTGCCCATCCTGATAAAATATATGCCGTAGCCTTTAGTCCTGATGGTAAATGTTTTGCTAGTGGTAGTCAAGATAAAAGTGTCAAGCTTTGGTCTGTTGATAGTCAAAGGGAAATTCTAACTTTACAAGGACATCTAGATGAAATTCTCTGCATTGCCTTTAGTCCTGATAATCAAGTTTTAGCTAGTGGTGCAGGTAACAAAGATAGAAGTATTAAAATTTGGCATTTAAATCAAAGTAAATTTCTCACCCTCAAAGGGCATCATGATAATTATGCAGCCATAAATTCTGTCACCTTCAGCCCTAACAGTAAGATTCTAGCTAGTGGTAGTCAAGATAAAACTATTAAACTTTGGCATACAGAAAATGGTCGGGAAATTCGTACGCTTACAGGACATACTGATGATGTGAATGCGGTTGCCTTTAGCCCTGATGGTCAAATTATTGCTAGTGGTGGTCGAGATAAAACCATTAAATTCTGGCAAGTGGATACAGGAGAGGAAATTCGCAGTATTACAGTCAGTGATAGTACAATATATTGTCTAGCTTTCAGCCCTGATGGCAAAATATTAGCTAGTGGAAATGGAGATAAAACTGTCACCCTAATTAGCTTACCCTCACCTATTATCAAGGGTTGAGGAAGTGGGGAAACAGAGCGTAATTCTGGTTAGAATCTCAAAAATAAAATAATCTACTTTTTAACAAGTTTCACATATATTACTTGCCTTATTTTATATCCCTAACCAGTCACGTAGTTCTTTGCTTAACCATGTAATTTCTGGCTCTGATTGTACAAAACCATCTCTACCTCCTAACTCATACTTGCGGACTCCTGCCCAAATAGTCAATCGGGGTGGTACTTCTACTTTGTCTCCTTCTGAGTCGATGGTATAACTACGGGGTTCTGTAATGACTTGACTGATATCTTGAGTATCACTAATAGGTACAGGATGGTATTTCCAGCCAAATAATTCATGGGTATAGATAATTTTTTGGCGGTTAAGGTGGAGACGCTTTTTTCCCCATAGAGCAAAGAAGAATACATAGATGAGGTACAAACCCACACCCCAAAAGGGTATAAGTATCAGCATAGCAAGATAATTGATGAGAAAGGGTACTTTAAATAAGTCCCAAGTCACGTAAACAAGAAATGAATTCCAGGCGATCGCAAAGAAACCGATAAAAATGATTGCCGGATGCCATCCTAAAGCTGGTACACATATTTCTAAGTAATCATCTTGTTTTTGCAGTTCTACCAGACTATTGCGAGGTTTACCAATAGTTTCAGGGGTAGGGACAATTGTATGTAAATTATTTAACCCCACTATTGCCTGACTCCCTTCAGCAAAGCGCTTTTCTAAACTGGGTTCCGTCATTTTTTGCAACCACATCTGCAAAGCGGGGGTAATATTTACAACCTGTGAAAATTGAATTTTTAAATCCTTTTGCGGTAAATCTGCGGGTTGAACCCCCGTCACCAAATAAATTAGAGTTGCTCCTAAACTATAAAGGTCAGATGCTGGTACTGTGCGTCCACCGAATTGTTCTGGTGGCATATAACCATAGGTTCCGACTACCGTCATTGTTGCTCCTTCCTGAGCTGCGACGGTTTGCACAGAGCCAAAATCCACCAAATACACTTTACCAACCCGATTCCCGGAGCGATCGCCCAACAAAATATTACTCGGTTTTATATCCCGATGAATCACCGGAGGGCTTTGTCCATGCAAATAGACAAGAATTTCTAAAATTTGCTGGGCAATATCTTTAACATCAGATTCAGTAAAACTACGTCCTTGTTGGAGATGTTCTGCGAGAGTGATGGCAGGAATATAAGTCTGTACTAGGGCAAATCCTTTGTATTGGCTGGAGTTCACCTCAAAATAGTCAAGATAACGGGGAATCGCTGGATGGGATAAGGACTTTAAAGTTTCCGCTTCCCGTTCAAATAATTTCAAATCATCCCATACAAAGTCATCATGAAAAGATAGCAGCTTGATAATTACCAATTCCTGTTTAACTACATCACGCACTAAAAAGGTTCTTCTACCAGCTTTTTTCCCTAATAATTTTTGGATTTCGTAGCGATCGCTCTCTGGACAATCACCAAATATGTGACTCGTCATAGGATGAAGTCTCTAGGCTACGTGACAAATGATGTTATTAATGCTCTCAATATAACTAGTTAATACTAGGAATGGGTGAGAGAAGACAGAAGTACAGACAATCAACAAAACACCCCTTACCTTTCCCCTTTCCCCCTTCCCCTAACAATCATGCCTAACCCCCTTTGGCCCTATACTAGTCCTGGAATTCCTGATGAGCTATTCGAGCATTTGCCAGGAATACCCATGAGTCAGCGAGAAATTCGCCTGTTATTGATTTCCCAATTGCGACTACAATCGGATACCGTGCTTTGGGATATTGGTGCGGGAACAGGAACTATTCCTGTAGAAGCAGGTTTATTATGTCCCCAGGGAAAAATTATTGCCATAGAACGCGATGAGGAAGTAGCGAGTCTAATTCGTCGTAACTGCGATCGCTTTGCAGTCAAAAATGTTGAGGTAATTGAAGGAATTGCCCCTGATTGTCTTCATGAACTCCCAGAGCAACCCCAACGTGTCTGTATTGAGGGTGGACGTGCTATTCACGAAATCATAAAAACTGTATGGCAATATTTACCATTAACCGGTCGAGTAGTCGCTACAGCTGGTAATCTAGAAAGTCTGTATACTATTTCCCAAAGCTTTGCCCAGCTGCAAGCCAGAAATATCGAAGTTGTCCAGTCTGCGATTAATCGTCTCGAAACACGCGGTTTTTCTCAAACTTTTGCGGCAGTAGACCCTATATTTATTCTCAGTGGAGAAAAATTAGACTAAACCGATTATGCAATGCAGGATTAAATCTGAAATTTCTCTGGGAAAGTTAACTTGAGGTGGGAAACCACAGAACTTCCCACAAAATCATTAATCCACAATTTGAAAGAATGCTATGCCTTGGTCTCGAATTTTCAGTGGAATTGTGGCGATCGCGATTGCTCTCACAGCTACCCTTTTAGGTGGGTGGTATTTTACCCTAGTGTTCGCAGTAATTATTTTTCTGGGACAACAAGAATTTTTTAATCTTGTGAAGGCGAAAGGCATAGCACCTGCGGCAAAGACTACTTTGGTAGTAAGTCAGATTTTATTAGCTATTTGCACCCTTGATGGTAACTTAGCCGATGCAGTCATGCCAGTTGCGGGTACTTTCATTTGTTTTTACTTACTATTTCAGCCGAAAATGGCAACCATCGCGGATATCTCCGCCTCGATTCTCGGTCTTTTTTATACAGCTTATCTCCCTAGTTACTGGGTACGTTTGCGGGCGATCGCCAGCCATAACTTCAATTACATACCTCTCGGAGGATATATCCCTCCCAATTGGACAGACATCTTCACCAGAGAGCATATTCAATCTTTACCAGCAGGTTTAACAGCCACGGTTTTAACATTTTTTTGTATTTGGGCTGCTGATATTGGAGCTTACACCTTTGGTAAGTTCTTTGGTAAAACTCCTCTTTCAGAAATTAGCCCGAAAAAAACAGTGGAAGGAGCAGTATTTGGTTTACTTGGTAGCGTCTCTGTAGCCCTTGTCGGTGCATACTATTTAAGTTGGTCGCAATCTGCTTTTACTGGTATAGCCCTAGGTTTGTTGATTGGTATTGCCAGTCTCCTGGGTGATCTCACAGAATCAATGCTCAAACGCGACGCAGGTGTCAAAGACTCCGGAGATTTAATCCCTGGACATGGTGGGATTCTTGACCGTACTGATAGCTATATTTTTACCGCTCCCTTAGTTTATTACTTTGTGACTTTAATACTGCCACTCCTGGGAAATTGAAACAGGCTAAAAGGTCAGATTTTTCAAATTTTACCCACCCCTCAAGGTCTTTAGCCACTGTACAAATTGCCCATTTTGTGTGTATTCATCCATTGACAGTTGCAACCTCAAAAATCACGAATAAAATTAAATATTATAAAAATAAAATTAAATATTGTTTTGATTTACAATTTCTCATGACTAAGGGTTAACATTAATTCTTCCACGACAAACTAATTTCCCTGGGATCAGCTTTAGCTCTTGAATATCCACATCTGTACCTAAATAAAAAGTCATTCCTTGTTCGTTTTTAAACATCTGACCATTATTGTATTGCACCTCTATTTGTGATATGTGCAGTTCTTGACCGCTTATCATCTCCACATTTAGGCGGATTTCGGAAAATGTAGATTCTTGACCTTCTGTACCAGAAACACAAAAGAGTATAAGCTGACTATTGTCAAGGACTATTTTTTGACATTTAGTTGGCTTGGATTTTAGGCTATCTTCTGGTAAAAGTTTATCCAGGACATCATTTAATGCTGTCGATAGCAAATCCGAGGAAATAGAAGTATTCAGGTCTACTTCTTCCATACTTAATTCTCCAACTACTGGTACTATTTCTAACAGTTTTATTGCCTTGCCTTTAAGTATCGAGCCAATATTGATGCGGATATTTTCGGCTACAAGTTGTACCTTTGTCAGGTGTAAACCTTGATAAACCGCATAGTTGGCGCCAATAGATACCAAAGGAACATTGCCCGTAAGTAGTTGACGATCGCTAGTTTGGATATGAATATCCAGCTGAGAGATTTCACTAACCTGGGATTTCAGCCACAATTTCAGTGCTTTTGTGAGTATATTTGTTACTACACGAATATTCTTACCACTTGACGTTTGTGAATTATTTTCTACCATAAACTTGAGCACCATCAAAATTTTTACTTTTCGACCAAAAATTGCTGAAATGACTTTCAACTGTAGCGTCTGTATCTATTCAAGATGACACGAAAGGATTATATTTATTCACAAGTTCACTGCATCATGTATTGTATTGTTATCTAGAGAACACGTAGTTTCCACATGGAGGAAAGGTTACAAAAAGTTTTATCTCAATGGGGCATCGCCTCCCGCCGAGAAGCTGAAGAAATGATTCGGCGATCGCGGGTGCGAATTAATGGAGTATTGGCACAAATAGGACAGAAAGTAAACCCTCAAAAAGATAGAATTACGGTTGATGGTCAGCTGATTTCAGCACAGCCACGTCCGGCATTAGTATACCTGTTACTGAATAAACCAGCAGGGGTAGTTTCCACCTGTGAAGATCCCCAGGGTAGGCAGACTGTTTTAGATTTATTACCCCCAGAATTACGCACTGGTCAAGGAATTCACCCAGTTGGTCGTTTGGATACAAACTCCACAGGTGCAATTCTCCTCACCAATGATGGCGACCTGACCTTTAATCTTACCCACCCGCGTCACAATATCCCTAAAACCTATCAAGTTTGGGTTAAAGGACATCCTCCTGAATCCGTACTCCAAACATGGCGTGCAGGAGTATTACTAGAGGGTAGAAAAACAAGACCAGCCAAAATACAAATCATTCATCAGCTGGCAGAACAAACTTGCCTAGAAATTATCTTACAGGAGGGTAGAAACAGACAAATTCGCAAAGTAGCTCAACAACTAGGCTATCCAGTAGCTAAATTACATCGAACCAAAATCGGGTCAATTTCATTACAAACATCCCCAAAAGCATATTTACCTCCAGGGAAATATCGCTATTTAGATGAGCATGAAATTATCTGTTTACAACAATCAATAAAGCAAATTCCTATTAACGATTCAGCTGGGTTTTAAGGAGTGTAATAGAAGATGAAGTGGCTAAGAAGGAAAGACACACAACCGTCAAACCCTTCATTAGAACAACAAAGAGCCGAGAAATTGGCAGAACTGGGTGAACTACTTGGCAACTCCCGTAAAGCTCATGGACTCACCCTAGAAGAAGCGGTGATGATGACACGAGTTCCTCGACGATTATTGCAAGCAATAGAGACAGGCAATTTACAAGAGTTACCAGAACCTATTTATACCCAAGGTTTAATTCGCCAATATGCTGATGCCCTTGGCTATAACGGTGCAGAATTTGCCAGTAAATTTCCCATTGGTTCACAGCGAATTAGCATGAAACCAATTTGGGCAAACACTCCTTTAAGCGAATTACGTCCCGTGCATCTCTACCTACTATACGTAGTAGTCATATTTTGCTCAGTAAATGGTTTATCCCAACTACTGGCGGTTGGAGGTATACAAGTCAATAAGCGTCAACAGGAGTCGCAATCAGAAAACCTTATCCAAGTCATTAATAATAGCCAAAAACCACAGCTACAAAATGCCAGTAATACCCTAGATACGGATAATGGGAGCCAACTAGAAATAGGTGTCACCATCAAGGAGAAATCCTGGATTCGTGTCGTAGTTGATGGTAGAACTCAATACGAAGGCGAACTTCCCCAAGGAACTCACCGCATTTGGCAAGCTCATGAACAGCTCACCGTCAAAGCTAGAGATGCTGGTAGTGTCTTAGTCAGTGTGAATAAAGAGCAAGCTAAACAGATGGGTGAACCTGGAACTGCGAAAGAAGTCACCATCGCTGCAAGTAGATCATAACTTCAATTTCTCACTCCTCTTGATGAAAACCAAGTCTAGAGGCTGTAGGGGCGGGTTTATGAGATATTCGTAAATCATTAAAGTATATTTGTAAACCCACCCTTACCGTTTTGTGAGAAATGCGGGATAAGTACAATTCCAAATCCCAAAGATATCTTTCGGGTTTTGAGTTTATATTTATTCCTTAGGTACAGGTGCGCGTCCGAATAAGGTTGTCAAAGCCTTGAGTTTCATACTTAATTCTTCCGTCAAATTATTTGTTTGATAACGCCATTCCCAGTTGCCCTCAGCCGTACTGGGATAATTCATGCGCGCTTCTGTCCCTAATCCTAAAATATCCTGTAGGGGAATAATGGCTTGATTTGCCACGGAAGCTAGAGCTAAACGAATCATATCCCAGTGAATTCCATCACGGCTAAAATCTCCCAGGTAAAGCCATAAATTACGCTTTTCCCACTCATTTGCTGTTTGGAACCAACCAACTGTTGTGTCATTATCATGAGTACCTGTATACACAACACAATTTCTAGGCATATTAAAAGGTAAAAAGGGATTAGCAGGGTCAGAACCAAAAGCAAAGTGCAGAACTTTCATTCCGGGGAATTCAAATTTATCCCTAATTTCTTCCACTTCTGGAGTAATAATTCCTAAATCTTCGGCGAGGACGGGTAATTTACCTAATTTTTCGCGAATAGTTTCAAACAACTCATCTCCCAAAGCTTTTACCCACTCTCCATTCATGGCAGTTTCTTCCCCCTGGGGAACAGCCCAAAAAGCCTCGAATCCTCGGAAATGGTCGATACGAATAATATCGACATAATCCAACATGGCTTCAAAACGTTGTACCCACCATTTGAAGTCTTGATTCTGTAATTCTTCCCATTTATAAACAGGATTACCCCACAATTGTCCTGTAGCACTAAAGTAATCTGGTGGTACACCAGCCATTAATGCTGCTTCTCCGGTTTCCTCATCAAGGCAAAATATTTCTGGATGCGCCCAGACATCAGCACTATCATGGGCAACATAAATAGGGATATCACCAATAATTTCAATCCCTCGCATATTGGCATAGTTCTTAATTTCTGACCATTGGCGAAAGAATAGGTATTGAGTAAATTTATAATAAAAAATCTCTCCGGATAATTGACGTTTGATAGGCTCTAAAGCTTCTGCTTGGCGCTTGGCGATCGCCGCTTCCCAGGTATGCCAACTAGCCCCCTGATGAGCGTCTTTTAATGCCATAAATAAAGCATAATCTTCTAGCCAGTAGGCTTTACTTTCACAAAATCCGGCAAATTCTTTTTGTTGAATGGGGGTGGCTTTTTCTTTAAAGTTTTTGCAAGCTGTTTGTAAGAGTTGATTTTTGAGGGCGATCGCCGGCTCATAATTAACTTGATTCCCAGGAAAATCTGGTAATTGAGAAAAATCGCTTTCCTGGAGCAAACCTTCGTCCAAAAGTTTTTCAGGACTGATTAAGAAAGGATTTCCTGCCTTGGCAGAGTAGGACATATAGGGAGAATTCCCAAACCCCGTAGGACCTAGGGGCAAAACTTGCCAATATTGTTGAGAACTTTCTTGGAGAAAATCAATAAATTTATAAGCTTCTAGCCCTAAATCTCCAATACCGAAGCGGCTAGGAAATGAAGTAGGATGTAGCAAAATTCCGCTAGAACGGGGAAAAGGCATAAATATCCTGAACTATAAAATATAGATATCCCATCGAATTTAGCATGGAAGAGTAATTGGGATTCATGGTTATTTGTTATTTGTCATTTGTTATTGTTGTTTAGTCAAGATATAAAAAGATTTACAGACAAACTCTTGACTAATTACCAATGACTAATAGTTAATAACCCATGACTAGCAATTATCGTAATCCAGCACCAACTGTTGATATCATCATCGAATTAATTGATCGCCCTCATCGACCTATAGTATTAATTGAACGGCATAATTCTCCTCTGGGTTGGGCAATTCCTGGGGGTTTTGTGGACTATGGAGAAATGGTGGAAGTTGCTGCCAAGCGTGAAGCTAGGGAAGAGACGGGTTTGGAGATTGAGTTAGTAGAGCAATTTTTGGTGTATTCTGACCCTAATCGTGACCCACGCCAACACACTCTCAGCATTGTTTTTTTAGCAACGGCAACGGGTGAACCTCAAGCAGGAGATGATGCTAAAAATTTAGGGATTTTTGAATCTTGGCGTGTTCCCCAAAATTTATGTTTCGACCATGATAGAATTTTGCGGGATTACTGGCGGTATCAGCATTATGGGATACGTCCTAGGTTAGGATTTGGGCTTTCCTAGTCCCACTTACCTGTAGTTTGCCACTTACCTGTGATTTATATAACTATGAATAAAGAAGTTATCCGTACAGAGAACGCACCTGCCCCGGTTGGACCCTATAATCAGGCGATCGCGACTTCGGGAAAGATGATTTTTGTGGCTGGACAAATTGCTTTAGATCCGGAAACGGGAAGTATTGTCGGTGAGGGTGATGTTGCTAAACAAACAGAGCAAGTTATGGCAAACCTGCAAGCAATTTTGACCGCAGGAGGCGTTAGTTTTGCAAATGTTGTTAAAACTTCAGTTTTTCTGGCAAATATGGATGATTTTGCCGTTGTTAATTCTATATACGCCCAATATTTCGACGAAGCGACTGCACCTGCCCGCGCTTGTGTAGAAGTCTCTCGATTACCTAAAAATGTTCTTGTCGAAATTGACTGTATTGCAGTAGTTTAAATACTTACTCCCATGACAAAAAAGAGGGGCGATCGCCCCTCTTTTTTGATAATATTTGTACGCATAATCACCCGTCTCCACTCCCACCTAAGCTCCCCCATCACTGGTAACACTTCTCACTACCGCTACGGTTTGCGGTAACACACCAACCAACATAGCAAAAGCCGTATCTGGAAGTTTAGTGACTTCTTCCGGGTGAAAATATTGTTCAAATTGGTCTAAAATCTTTTGCACTCTTTGCTTGGGTGCAGGATTCTCCGTAATCTGTTTGATTAACCGAATCCACTGTCTTCTAATTAGATACGCTTTTTGACGATCTTCATGACATTCTGGTGCTTGTAAAGATAAGTTTATCGGCAATATCGCTTGGCAATCACGGTCATAATCTCCACCAACAGCAGCACCAGGTCCAGCAAACTCGGCATGGTAACGTTTAAATAAAATTAAACCGTTGCGCCTTTTGCTATTAACAACAAATAGTTTTCCTTCATGCAGACTGGCGAGAATATTGACACTCCGGCTATGCTCAACTCCGTCTGGCATAAGATTACGTTCAAGAAAGCATGTATTAGAATAATAGGCGGATACCATAAATTTTTGATAGCGCTCTTATTTTTCACTATCCAAAGTTTTTACTAATTCTGCGAATTAACAACTACACTTAATTAACAGTTTAATTTAGTCAGCTGCCATTATTTTTGAGTCCCATTTATTCCTCAAATCAAGATTTATATTGGTTTATCAGAACAGCAGTACGATTATAGAATTGAGTAACATCATTCTATGAGATTTAAGTCTATATGTCTCCATCATACAATCATGTTTCTTTAAAGTTTTTATAAAGATGATTATTTTGAATACAAAGTTTCAGTAAGGACGAGAGTCAAACTCACTGTGTCGCAATTATACTCGCCCCTAACGATTATAATCCCAATTGGTACAATGATATGGCTGTTAAAAACAGCTATATATTCTGAAGAAAATTCTATAATTAAACAAAAATCATTAATACTAGATACTTTTATTTGAATAAATTCATACTTGGTAATATATTAACGATTTTTCAGATTTTTATACCTAGGATGTATTTTAGCTAGCTTTGCAATTCTTGCTTCTCGCAATTAATGTGACTCCGAAAAAGTAGATATCTGTATCCTTGAAGAGCAATATTGTAACCCTAGAAAAATGTTAGTTGGATGATGCAATTTCATGGCTAGACTTATCAAGTATGAACTTGCGCTTTTTTCTGGATTAGTGCAAGAGGTCTATTGGACATATATCTTGATAATAGGCAAAAAATCAGAAAAAACGGAGATTTGTCTGCCCTAAATATCTACTTGATTCGATAAAATAATTGTAATAAGTTACAACTGATGCAAGTACTATGTGTCATTGCGACGGTCACTACCTATAGGGAAGAATTTCAAAGCTCCTGACAATTCCTGAGTCCTAACGGACACCCTAACCGCAGCTGTAATAAAATTTGGATAGCAGTAATCATAACTTAAAGCTTTGGTCATCTCATCACTTGGCGATGACATCAACCAAATATAAAAATACTCGTACCTTTTCCTCACCTGACATTGGTGCGGTTTTTAGTGCGAATCTAATTGCTAGATAATGGTGAAATGAAAAAACTATTGGCTATCTCCTAGGTTTTCTTGGAGAATAAAATTTTTGAGTCAAAGAGTGTAAAGAATATTAAATATTATTATCTTTTTAATAAGTGCTTATGCAAAAGAATCTGTCTGGAATTTCTCCAGATGAAGTTTTGCCAGGTTGATTCCACCTTATGGACTCGATAGCCTTGCTTAAAGTAAAGTTGCCGAGCTTGGGAATTATTCTCTAACACGTGGAGATAAAGGTCTTGAAAGCCCCAATCGTGGGTAATTTGTTCACAAGCTTTGAGTAAAACAGAAGCTGCTCCCTGTCGTCGATATTGAGGGTGTACAGCCAGATTAGACAGGTAGGGAAAGCTTTTGTTGATTTGTGTCCAATCATTAAATCGTAAAGCAATTTCGACTGTGCCCACAAGGGCATTATTTGCACCAGGAGTCGTATCTATAGCAACTAGACATACATGATGTGGTGCAGGGGATGCGAGTCGATGCCTTAAATCTTCATAAATACCTAGACGCATGAACGGGAAAAACCATCCCCAGAATCCTTTTTGAGAATGGAAGCTCTGGGCGATAATTTGCGAGATAGGAGTTAAGTCAGCCACAGTGGCAGCACGAACCTGAAACGGGTAGGAGGATGGTGCTGCGTTGGTTGGCTTCGGCGAGAATAAGTAAAAGAACCAAGGAGTCAAGGCTAGTGTCTTGTTAATTGGAATCGAAGGTCAATCTTCTCAAATATCCTAGAACACGATCCCCTCTTAGTCATTAGTCTATGGTCAGTAGTTATAGGTGGCAATATTTTTTCACCGATGTCTCTGGTTGCCTCAAGAAGGGGAACTGCTTCAGAAGCTACCTAAAAATGCATACTTTACGTACTACCTGGCTAGGAATAAACTATTCTGACTATGGGGTATGTGATATATCTCACACATCTAGATGATTGCTAAATTGGAAGTCAGGGTTTGTCTAATAGTATACTTTGCTGATTCCTCTTATCTTTGTAGCATCCTTAACTTGAAAATGATTCTCATAAAGCAAATTTTTGCGGAAATGTTAGTGTTAGTTCTACAGTGGGAAAACTTAATAAGCAGATTCATCTCCATAGTTCAACAAGTTTTTAGTGATATGTGTGGTATAAGATATTTCTCGTCGGTAACGGGAAGAAATTTGGCAAGAGGGTATGTACTTTGGGAAACAAACACATACGATCAAACTAATTGGGGTGCACCAGAGCAAGTGGCGATCGGTACAAGCTATTGAGGCGAATGGCGGTGAATCAACCCTTTTCTAGTCAGCAGTTCTGTAGGCGAATAGCCGTTAGAGTCGAGATGCTCTCCTTCTATCTGACTCTGTTTCACATCTATCCGATGAGATTATTGTTTACCCGACTGCCGTTACAGCAGGAAAGCGGTGCATGAAATCCCAAGCAAACACTAAGCCGAAAATTTTGGTTGTCGATGACGAACCCGACAATCTGGACTTGCTATACCGTACCTTTTACCGTGACTATAAGGTATTACGGGCAAATTCTGGACCAGCAGCTCTAGAGATGCTGGCAAAGGAAGGAGATGTCTCTGTGATCATCTCCGATCAACGGATGCCAATGATGAGTGGTACTGAATTTTTGAGTTTGACGGCAACTCAGTACCCAGATATTATTCGGATTATTTTGACTGGCTACACCGATGTTGAAGACTTGGTGGAGGCAATCAACGCTGGTAAGGTATTCAAATATGTGACGAAACCGTGGGAAGCTGAAGAGCTAAAAACGGTTGTACGTCAAGCTTTAGACACGCACAATGTCTTAAAAGCTCGCACTCGTGAATTAACTCGTACTCTCCGGCAAGAATCCTTACTGAATACTGTTACAAATACTATTCGCAGCGCTTTAGATTATCGGTTGATTCTGCAAACGATAGTTGACACCGTTGGGGATATGTTGGAAGTGGATGTTTGTTTATTGCGCCCCTTCCAAGAGAATCAGCTAGCAGATGAAGGGTTTATTTATCAAAAACCTGCTCTAGAAGAGGAAAATAGTACTGCTCTGATTGCTGCGGAACTTTTAGCAGACACAGTATGGGAGATTCGTGAACCTCAGGTGATTCCCGATGTCGCTACTGACGATCGCCTTCAGGGAATGACATCCGAACTACAACGACGGCAAAACGTTTTTGCCACAGCAAATATCTGTTCGAGCTTGATAGTACCTTTGATTTGTCGTCAGGAATTGATGGCAGTCTTAGCATTACACCAGTGTCGTCAACCCCGTTTCTGGGGGGAAGATGAGGTTCAGCTGGTGATGATGGTAGCAGATCAAGCAGCATTAGCCCTATCTCAAGCCTATGCCTATGAACAGGTACGTGCCTTAGCTAAGAGAGAAGCATTAATTAATACAATTACAACAGCAATTCGCTCTAGCTTGGATCAGCAAGATATTTTTGCAGCGATTACTCAGCAGTTAGGACAAGCATTGCAAGTTGATGGCTGTGTGTTGTCTTTGTGGACTGAGGAAGATGAGTATGTTAAATGTGTTGGCTTATACGACAGAAAACATGGTGATCAGACGGATACTGTCAAGATAAATCAGCATATAGAGGAACAAAATTTACCACAGTCTCAATCACCGATTCAGGGTAATCCGATTTTGCAAGAAATGCTGCGAACTCAGGAACCTGTGGTAATTGTCGATATGAGTCAATGTCCACCGGAAATGCAGGGTTTTGATTTAGCATTAAGATTACCTGCACGCTCCCTGATGGTGGTACCTCTGTTAGCGGATGGTAAAAGTATTGGTAGTATTACCCTGCGGGAAGATAATCGCCAACGTCATTGGCAAGCATATGAAATTGAATTAGCCAAATCTGTTGCCGTACAAGCAGCGATCGCCGTTCAACAATCTCGTCTATATGAAAAAACCCGGCAGCAGGCAGAACGATTATTAGAATTAGATAAACAAAAAACTGAGTTTTTCCAAAATATCTCCCATGAGTTCCGTACACCCATCACCTTGATTCAAGGTCCCTTGGAATCAGCAGTTTCTGCGAAGGAAGGTTTATCTTACGATCAAAGTGCGATCGCCCTGCGTAACTCTCGCCGCTTATTAAGATTAGTAAACCAGCTTTTAGATTTACAACGTTTGGATGCTGGGAGAATGCAACCCAGTTTCCGTCCCTGTGACTTAGTGGAATTTGTCAGTCAAATTGTAGAGTCTTTCCGTCCCTACTGTGAGAAAAAGGGGCTGAAACTAGAAAAGAATTTGGATGAATGTCCAACGGTCTATCTCGATATGGAAAAATTTGACAAGGTGGTGTACAACCTGCTGTCAAATGCGATGAAATTTACCCATGAAGGTGGTACCATCGCCGTGAAAGTGCAAACCAGGGGCGATCGCTGTTATTTACAGGTACAAGATAGTGGTATCGGTATTTTGCCAGAACAGATTCCCCACCTCTTTGAGCGCTTCCGACAAGCTGAAGGTTCGGAAAATCGCTCCTACGAAGGTACCGGACTAGGTTTAGCCCTAGTCAAGGAACTAGTAGAAGTCCATGGTGGCAAAGTCTCTGTCGAATCCGTGTACAGCGAAGGTACAACTTTTACGATTTGCCTACTATCAGGTAGCTCTCACTTGCCACCTAGCCAAGTCATGGAAGCACCAACGGAAATAAATCTTAATCGTGCAGCAGTTGAACTGGCAGATTTGGAACTCCTGGAGTCTACTTTTGAGGAAAATGACCCTGTAGCAGAAATTACCTCAATCCCTGAGGATGAAGCCGCCGTAGATACTACCGGTCACTGTGTTCTAGTGGTAGATGACAATCCTGATTTGCGTACGTACGTGTCTTCTATTTTGCGTAATAACGGCTACAAAGTCAGAACAGCACGTAATGGTTTAGAAGGATTTCGCATTGCCAAGGAAATAGTACCCAGTTTAATTGTCAGTGATTTGATGATGCCCTTAGTATCCGGATTAGAGATGATTCGGATGTTACGGAACGAAGAAAAGGTGAAAGGAACACCGATAATTCTGCTGACAGCGAAGGTAGATGAAGAGACACGGATTGCTGGTACAGAAAGAGGGGCAGATGCTTATCTGGCAAAACCCTTCAATGATCGGGAATTGTTGGCAGAAGTGCGTAACCTGATTGCTTTAAAGGAAAATGAGCGTCGGGTAGTTGAATTAAATACCTATTTGACAGAATCTGTATTAAAAAGATTTTTACCCCCAGCTTTGGTCAGCAAAGCCGCAGATGGTAATTTAGTTCTAGATTTACGCCCTGAACCCCGGTTAATTACGGTATTATTTAGCGATATTGTCGGTTTTACTCAATTGTCAAATACTTTGCGATCGCGACGAGTTGCAGAACTCCTAAATGAATATTTGGAAGTGATGACAAAGGATGTATTTGATAACGGCGGTACAGTCGATAAATTTATGGGTGATGCCATTCTCGCTCTGTTTGGTGCGCCGGAAGAACTTACCCCCAATGAACAGGTACGTAGGTCAATTAATACAGCTAGAGCAATGCTACGCTCCTTGACACAGTTAAACCAGCGTTGGCGAGAACAAGGTATTTTTGCTGATACTAGTACCGGCGTGCAATTCCGTTGTGGAATTCACCAAGGGACTGCCGTTGTGGGGATGTTTGGGAGTGCTGAACGAGCTGATTATACGGCAATTGGTCCGAGTGTGAATATTGCCGCCAGATTGCAACAAGCCGCCACTCCTGGTAGTATTCTCGTTTCAGCTGACGTTGCTGATTATCTCCAAGAAGAGGAAATTACTAAATATAGTCCTTTAGAATTAAAAGGAGTTGATGAGACAGTTTTAACTTTTGTAGTTACACCGGAAATGATGGCTAATCGATAGAATCATCAAATAATTATTGATTAACCATTGACTGGAAACAGTTAATCGGTGATTAGCAGCAGGGTAAACACCATGACACAATCAGTTACGGACATATTACCTGTACCAGAGAAAGTCTGGAGACGACACACAGATCCACCAGGTTTGTGGGTATTTCTGGCTACGGGGTCGATCGCCCTACATTTGTTGTTGTTTTGGTTACTACGGTTCTCTGATGGTGGTTTGTTGAATCAGCGGCGATCGCCCAGAATTGCCTCCGTTTCTCTTATCAACATCACACCCACCAAGTCGCAAAAGAAAACATCCCTGACTGCCAAATCATCCAGAAATAACAAAAATAAAACTTCTCCCCAACCCCAAGTAGTCACTCCCAAGAAAAATACAGCGACTCCCCAGCAAAATCCCACCGCTCCGATTATTTCCCCAGAAGTTGAACCACCTCTGGAAGCAGAAATTTTTCCCACCGATGCTGAAAGACAAGCCATACAGCGTCAGCAACGTAGACAGAGAAGAAACAGAAGACAAACACCCCAACCTGTCGTCACTCCTCCCCCAGAGGATTTTACTGATAGCTTTGACGACACAAACAACAACCGGAATCGAGATATTTTCCCGCAGGATGAGCAAACGGTAACACCATCCCCAGAAAGTACTCCAGAAAATACTCCAGAACCGAATAATACCAACTTCCCCGATGAATCCCAGGAAGTCCCACCAGAGACAAATACCGGGGAAATTATTGCTGACAAACCCACAAATCAAGAAGGTGAGACACCACGAACAGACAGAACCGAAACACCTACCACCGACTCTGACAATTTCAATAAACCCCTACCTGATACATTACCCACCGACGATTCTGGGAATCAACCCCAACCAGAAAACACCTCACCTGCTGACAATCAAGGAGAAAATACACCACCAGGAGATACACCAACCGAAAAACCCCAACCGGAAAATACATCTCCACCAGAGACACCAACCGAAAAACCCCCAGGAGGAATCATTGCCACTTGGACATTGCTTTCAGCAGCAAGACAACGGGAAATGATGACAGTCTCTCCCCCTGATCCAGATTTAGTCCTCCCGGAATATACGGGAAACCCAGAGAAAAAAATTACTTCCCTGTTGATTAATCAAGGTTTAGATTTAAAACCGATAACCTTTTTGGCGAGTGTTTTTGTTGATACTCAGGGCAACGTGGTGCAAGCTATAGTGATTGACTCCAATATTCCTGCTAGCGAAAGGGATAAATACGCCCAGTTTGCCACCGAAGTTTTCCGCGATGAAAAATTTCAACCAGCTTATTTTCCTCCAGGAGCTAAGGGAGCCGAAGGTACGAAGTTAGATCTAACTGAGCGTTATGTACAAATCACCATTCGACGAGAATAATTGGATTTGACATCTAGACTTGTAAAAAATATTGTGTTATATTAGTAGGGTTGAAAATTCGCGGGTGTAGTTTAGTGGTAAAACCTTAGCCTTCCAAGCTAATGATAGGGGTTCGATTCCCCTCACCCGCTTAACGCCGATTTGCAAATAATTCTTCCGTACCTACAGTCAGCTAGTGAATCTAAACAAAGTGGGGAGTGTCAAGAGGAGGGAGAGGATTTACATAGGTTCAAATAATAGAAATAACCTCTCCCCAGAGAAAGAGAGGCTTGGCAACGTTTATTTTTCGTTGAAAACGATAGGTTTTTCTGCCCCTCTGTGTTTTGGATACTGCTTGGGAAGAGGTAATCGAACTCACGTTCTGCTTATTTCCCTAACTCACAGATGATAATTGTTGTTGGAAAAAAGCCTGTAGGACTCTCTCCGCAATTTGTGGGCTAGTTAGGGCTAAATCAGCCTTCGATTCATTTGGTTCAGCGTGTTCTACGAGAATATCCGGTACACCAATGCGCTTCACAGGTACAAGAATATCAGCATCAAGTAAAGCTTCAGCAACAGCAGTACCAAAACCACCCATAATACAACCCTCCTCCAGGGTGACAACCCGACCAATTTTTTGGGCGAGGGGAAGAATCAGTTCCGTATCCAGAGGTTTAGCAAAGCGAGCATTGACTACAGTTGCTTGTACTCCATGTTCACTGAGAATTTCTGCTACCTGCATTGATGGATAAACCATAGTGCCATAGGCTACAAGCAGGACATCATCTCCATGGCGGAGAATTTCCCCTTTGCCGATTTCCAGGGGTTCCCAGCCTTCTTCCATTAAGGGTACACCATAGCCATTGCCACGGGGGAAACGCATAGCGATCGCCCCATCGGTATAATTCACACCCGTCACTACCATTCTCTGTAGTTCTGCCTCATCCTTGGGAGCCATTAATACCATATTGGGAATACAGCGCAAGTAGGCAATATCATACATCCCTTGGTGAGTCGGACCATCAGCACCAACAATCCCTGCTCGATCTAAACAGAAAAAGACAGGTAATTTTTGAATACAGACATCATGGATAATTTGGTCGTAAGCCCGTTGTAGGAAGGTAGAATAAATCGCAGCCACCGGACGCATTCCTTCACAAGCTAAACCTGCTGCTAAGGTGATAGCGTGTTGCTCGGCAATTCCGACATCAATGTATTGGTTAGGTAATTTGGCTTGTAGCTTATCTAAACCTGTACCCGTAGCCATCGCTGCTGTAATCCCGATAATTTTCGGGTTTGCTTCTGCCAGTTTCACCAAAGTATGGGCAAAAACCTTAGAGTAGGCTGGGGGCTTAGGTTTATTCGAGGGAACAGCTTTCCCCGTAGTCAAATTAAAGGGATTTTGGGCATGATAACCCACCTGGTCTTTTTCCGCGATTTCATAGCCCTTACCCTTGGTAGTGGCAACATGAACCAAAACCGGACCAGGAATTTGATGAGCTTGTTGGAAAGTTACAATTAATTCTTCTAAATTATGACCATCCACCGGTCCCATGTAGGTGAAACCTAACTCTTCAAATACTGCCCCTACTTTGGGAACCGCCAAGCGTTTCATCCCTTCCTTAATTCGTCCAATTTCGGGAGAAAGTGATTCACCGACGAAGGGAATTTGCTTAAACTGTTCTTCTAAATTATCAGTAAAAAATTGTACAGGAGCGCTGAGGCGCATTTTATTTAAGTAACGAGGAATTGCCCCAACGTTAGGGGATATTGACATTTCGTTGTCATTCAGGACAACTAGCAAGTTAGTTTTTGGTAAGTGTCCCGCATGGTTAATCGCTTCTAGAGCCATACCACCGGTTAAAGCTCCATCCCCAATAATGGCAGCAACTTTAAATTTTTCTCCCTTGGCATCCCGTGCTAGTGCCATACCTAAGGCAGCTGAAATACTTGTAGAAGCGTGTCCTGCCCCAAAATGGTCAAATTGATTCTCCCCACGCTTGAGATAACCAGCTATCCCATCTTTTTGTCGTAGGCTGTCAAAATTACTATAGCGTCCGGTAATAAGTTTATGGGGATAGGCTTGGTGTCCCACATCCCAAATAACTTTGTCATGGTCTAAGTCAAGGGTTTGGTATAGTCCTAGAGTCAACTCGACAACGCCTAAACCTGGTCCCAGGTGTCCGCCCGTAGCAGCTACAGTTTGCAGATGCTTGTCACGGATTTGACGGGCAATTTGCTGGAGTTGCCGGATGGATAGACCATGCAACTGATTTGGATGGGTGATTTCACTCAGATGCATACTATAGGGTTTTCCTCTCTATAACTTTGCGTATTTTGATTCTCCCATGGTCGGGTGGTTAGCCGCAGAATCTCCAGGGGTAATTATATCGATGCAGCGATTTTTAGAGATTTTTGCTATTTGCTATTGTGCAGCTCACCCCTGACATAAAAATAGAAAAACCCCTTGCGGGGCTGAGAAATTTATAGTGTGGAGTAATACCTATTACTCACAAAAGATACAACAAAATGAACAAGATAATCCAAATGACATCGACAAAGTGCCAGTAGATTTCTGCTGCTTCAATGCCAAAGTGCTTGTTATTACTGTAATGACCTGGTGTGCGCGATCGCCACAACACAGAGAGAATTGCTAACACACCGATGGTGACGTGCAATCCGTGAAACCCTGTCAAGACATAGAATGCACTGGCAAATAGGTTAGTTGTCAAACCAAATTCTAGGTGAGTATATTCATAGACTTGCCCAATCAAAAAGATAATACCCATAACCGCAGTCAGGGCAAACCACATTTGCATCCCTTTGAGGTTATTCTTTTTAATTGCGGTATCAGCATTATGAATGACGAAACTACTGGCAACCAGATTAACCGTATTCACCCCAGGAAGTAATAATTCTAACTCTGGAGTTCCTGCGGGGGGCCAAACTGGGAGAGTTCCACGGAAAGCGAGGTATGCTCCGAATAATCCCATGAAAATCATTCCCTCTGCCACCAGAAACATGATCAGTCCAAAAACCCGGTGGTCGGGATGGGCAGCATGTTCACCACCAACAGTGGCAGCATGATGATGATTTAATGCCGTTTGTGCGGGGTCAATTGTTTGACTTTGCATGCAATTTGTTTATTTATTAAGGGTTGGGAAAATGGTGGGTAATAGGGAACGGGATGAATGTTCAGTCCGCAATCCCCCATACCCTATTACATGTAATTATTCTGTTTTGCTTGTTTCTGCTTCTGCTACGGAGGTGGAAACACCAGCTAATACGGGTTGGGGTTCCGATGGCGAACTGGTGCTTTCATGCGCCACACCATAGTCATAGGGTCCCGTAGTTAGGACGGGGGGGTGATCAAAGTTTTCAATGGCTGGGGGGGATGTGGTCATCCATTCCAGGGTTAATGCCTGCCAGGGATTATTCCCAGCTTTTTCGCCGTATAACCAACTCCAAATGGCGTTGATAATAAAGGGGAAAGTCGAAATTGCCAGTAGATAGGAACCGTAGGTACAAACTTGATTCAGGGTTGTGAATTGGGGGTCGTACTGAGCAATGCGTCGATTCATACCCATCAAACCCAGCTTATGCATAGGTAAGAAGGTCATATTTAAACCCACGATGGTTAAAACAAAGTGAACCTTACCCCAGAATTCGTTATACATCCTGCCAGTAATTTTGGGAAACCAGTGGTAAATAGCAGCAAAAATACCGACAACGCTACCACCAAAAAGTACATAATGCAGGTGTGCTACCACAAAATAGGTGTCATGGACGTGGATATCAAAGGGCACAGAGGCTAACATCACACCACTGATACCACCGATAACGAAGGTTCCCACAAAGCCCATGGCAAAAAGCATGGGTGTATTCAGGCGTAGTTTCCCGCTCCACATTGTTGCTAGCCAACTGAATATTTTAATACCAGTGGGTACGGCAATAATCATGGTGGTAATCATGAAAAACATTCGTAACCAGCCAGGAATACCACTGGTAAACATATGGTGTGCCCAGACGATGAGTCCGAGGAAGCTGATAGCTAGACTAGAATAGGCGATCGCCTTGTAACCAAAAATCGGTTTGCGGCTATGAATGGGAATAATTTCGGAAATTGTCCCAAAGAAGGGCAAAATCATGATGTACACTGCCGGGTGGGAATAGAACCAGAACATATGCTGGTAAACTACGGGATCTCCACCACCGGTTGGGTTGAAAAATGTTGTTCCGGCAATTAAATCAAAGGACAGCAAGATTAAACCGGCTGCTAGTACAGGTGTAGAAACTAATGCTAGGGCAGAGGTTGCTAACATTGCCCAGCAAAATAGGGGCATTTGATAGAACCCCATACCGGGGGTACGCATTTTAATTATGGTGGTGAGGAAATTTATCGCTCCCAGGATGGAAGAAGTTCCTAACACCAAAACACTCATAATCCAAATAGCTTCCCCTACTTGTCCTGTGACTAAACTCAGGGGAGGGTAGGAAGTCCAACCGGCATCTGGTGCATCACCAACTACTAAGCTAGCAATGAGTAATAAACCGGCGGGGGGAATCATCCAGAAGGCAACAGCATTCAGCTTAGGGAATGCCATATCCTGCGCCCCAATCATCAAAGGTATAAGATAGTTGGCAAAACCTGCCCCAGCTGGCACAATCCACAGGAAAATCATGATGGTGGCGTGGAGAGTAAACAAGCTGTTGTAAACTTCCGGGGTGACAAAATCTACTTCTGGAGTGCGGAGTTCTGTTCTGACTAAATCAGCCATCACCCCACCGATACAGTAAAAAATAAAACTTGTTACCAGGTATTGGATACCGATGACCTTATGGTCACTATTAAAGGTGAAATAATCTGTCCATTTTCTTTCCCCATGTGCAGAGTGTAAGGGGATATTGGTATTTTCGGAAATTTGTGCTTGAACCATAAAAGTGCTGATTATTTCTGAGTGGTGAGTGCTGAAGAAGGGAGTTTGCCTATTTTCTGTTCCCTATTTCGGACCACGAGGTAGTTTATTGACTAATTTGCTTCAGCAATTCTGGCTTGATACCCATATTTTGGGTGTAGGGGGCAAGGAAATTATCTACTGATTTTTCTGTAGGATTGAGGGCGATCGCCTGATTAATTTCTGCTTTTGCTGCCACGACTTGCTCTTGTTGCCACTTATCAAAGTCTTCTTGAGATTGCACAATGACTTGACTACGCATTGCTCCGTGATAAGGACCACATAATTCGGCACAAATTAAAGCATAGTTACCAATTTTTGTCGGTGTAAAACTAAACTCACTTTCCCGACCGGGAATAGCGTCTTGCTTTAGACGAAATTCCGGAACCCAAAAAGCATGAATCACATCGTTGGCAGTCATGTTTATTTGGGCTTTTTTGCCAATGGGTAAGTGAAGTTCACCAGCAGTAATTCCCGTCTCTGGATAACTAAAAAGAAAAGCATATTGTAAACCTGTGATTTTGACAAAAATATCCGCAGGTTTATCTTCTGCATCAAATGCTTGGGCAATCTGGGTTTGAGCTTTGCCCATATGATGGTGTTCGTGGTTCTCAGTCAATGTTGCCGCCATTGCGCTCCCCGGAACCATTGTCATCTCTTGCTTAATCACTGCTTCATGCACTGCATGGGGATTAATTCCACCCAGGGAGTTATATACCTCAAAGCTATATACAGAAAGAACGATCACAATAATGGCGGGAATTCCTGTCCAAAGAATTTCTAGGGGTACGTTGCCTTCCACTGGGGGACCATCGGTGTTATCTCCAGGACGGCGACGGAATTTGAAGGCACAAATAATTAAAACACCTTCGACGAGAATAAAAATACCTGTGGAAATGGTCATCATCGTATTGAACAGACCATCAACTAGGGAGGCAGATTCGGAAGCTGCAACAGGCAACAGTCCATGGTTTTGACCATACCAGAGACTGATGAGTGTCAACCCGATGCCGATGAGTAATGTCCAGATGGAACTTGGAATTTTCACGGTGAGATTAAGTTGGTAACTTTACTGGATTTTTGTCAAATTGCTTTACTCTCCTACTAAGGTAATCCAGGTAATAGGACATGGAGTAAAAGATACGGAATTTTTTCTTAATTTTTGGCTGCTTTATATCTCTAGAAACAAATAGGAATATTGAGATGTGCAGAATTCAGAATGATAAATTGGCTAGCTGATATTTCAAGTTTAGTCAACAGTGAAATAGGAATCTAAAGAAAGATTTAAGAAATTGTTTGCCTTTTGAGAGCAAACTTGTGTGGTGCAATCTGTTTCTTACCTTTGTTGTCTGGCTCCTATGTCCTGAAGGATTATCGGTTATTTTGGAAAGTAGTCATGTTTACAGCTATGCAGTAATTCTTTACAACCTGAAAAATCTCTAAAAGTTCTGGGACAAACTCATGTTCGTAAGGCACAGTAGAAAACAGAACTAATTTCTAACCTAGATTTATGCGCTAGGGTGGAAATAAATCGCTTCGACAAATTGTCAAACATTCATAGCTCACAGATAGCGGGCAAAAGGTGTATTTAATGAGCGAATTTGTCCTAGATCAACAAAATTTGTCTGCTCCTAAACAACAAGAGCCAAAGGATAGAATTCGTCGCTTGGTGTGGAGGATGTGTGTCGCCACGTTGATTTTAATGGCAATAGGCAGCGCCACCCGCGTGATGAATGCCGGACTTGCTTGTCCGGATTGGCCTCTATGTTACGGGGAGTTAGTACCGACTCAGCAAATGAATCTCCAAGTCTTCTTGGAATGGTTTCACCGTTTAGACGCAGCTTTGATTGGTATCAGCGCGATCGCCCTCGTGGGTATGAGTTGGTGGTATCGAAAATTACTTCCTTCTTGGCTACCTTGGGCAGCCAGTTTTGCAGCCTTTCTCATTGTCTTTCAAGGAATTCTGGGCGGACTGACCGTTACAGAATTACTGAGATTTGATATTGTGACTGCACATTTAGGCACAGCGTTGTTGTTTTTTACCACCCTACTAGTTATTGGCACTGCCCTCACACCCTACCAAGCAACAGCCACAGTCGGGAAACTACCTTGGATAAGTTTAACCGCAGGCATTTTGGTTTACCTACAAAGCTTGTTAGGTGCTTTAGTGGGTTCTCGCTGGGCGCTACACCAGTGCTTTGGTGGATATCAACTCTGTAACGTCATGTACAGTCATATTTTTGGCTTAGTACCACCCACTGTGGCTACCCTGGCAGTAGTGTTAATTGCTTGGCGTACCCCTGCCCTACATCCAGCTTTAAGACGTTTAGCAAACATGGCTGGTGGGTTGTTGATGCTGCAAATTCTCCTAGGGTTTGCCACATTCCGCTTACATTTGCAAGTAGAACCCCTAACAGTATCTCACCAAGCCATCGGTGCAGCCTTACTAGGGACTTTGGTGGTATTTACAGTCTTAGGAATCCGTGACTGGGCAGCAAGTCGGGCAATTAACGCTCAGAATGAACTTGCCATGGGATCAAATCCGTAGTTACTGCCACTGCATAAAATCATGGCGATCGCGCAAGCTGAATAGGTAATGGGTAATGGGTAATTAAGTCATAAAAAACTTGTCACCCTGCTCCCTCCTTTTCCCACGCTCCCTTCACCACCTCCCACCTATACAGATTTATCTAGTCAGCACCCGTCAATCGATAGCGAGTTCACATCATGACTAAAAACTGTATAGGCATAAATATTCTCTTGCTTACTCACTCACCCACTGCTGACACAACAAGGAACTATTGCCAACATGATTGAGACAACAAATGTCTCCAAGCAGCACGATACATTTCTCCAAGTTATTCATAGTTACTATCTACTGACTAAGCCGAGGATTATTCCTCTTTTATTAATTACAACGGCTGGCAGTATGTGGATTGCGGCAAAGGGAGAAGTTAATCCTTTGCTATTACTAGTAACTCTAGCTGGTGGAACTTTAGCTGCGGCGAGTGCTCAAACAATTAACTGTATTTATGACAGAGATATAGATTATGACATGGAGCGGACACGTCATCGCCCCATTCCCTCTGGCAGAATTCAACCTCGTGATGCACTGATTTTTGCCATTATTTTGGCTGCCCTTTCTTTTACTCTGCTGACCGTATTTGCTAACTTGCTAGCAGCTAGTTTGGCAATGTCTGGCATCGTTTTTTATGTACTAATTTACACTCACTGGTTAAAACGTCATAGTACTCAAAATATTGTCATTGGTGGTGCGGCAGGAGCAATCCCCACCCTTGTTGGTTGGGCAGCAGTCACCGACTCCATGAGTTGGACTGGATGGTTATTATTTGGCATTGTCTTTTTGTGGACACCGCCCCATTTTTGGGCATTAGCACTCATGATTCGGGATGATTACGCAAAAGTTGGCATACCAATGTTACCCGTAATTGCTGGAAATCAGGCTACTGTCAAACAAATTTGGATTTATACTTTGGTGACAGTTGTCGCCAGTATGATGCTAGTCTGTCCCCTGGGGCAAACCGGATTTTTCTATGGGGCGATCGCTCTGTGGTTAGGTGGTATCTTTATTCACAAAGCTTGGCAATTATTGCAAAATCCCGATGATAAAACCCTAGCAAGAGGATTATTTCTTTACTCGATTTCCTACATGATGTTGTTATGTTTAGGAATGGTGGTAGATAGTTTACCTTTAACTCACCAAGTCATGAGTGTAATTGTGAGTAAACTCCATTTTATTGGGTAATAATTTACCTGAAGAATATATTCATATTTGGCTGTGATTTGTAGAGAATCGCAGCTATTTTTATTGCTTCATGGCACGACAATCCCGTAACCAGAGATTTACCCCCTGTCCAATATCTCCATAGCTACTATCCCTAGGGGGAGTTGGTACTGTGCTGCTGCGTTCCCCCCGACTTTGGGTAAACATCATCACCATCCACCAACCATTCTCTGATTTAGTTAACAACAGCCAGTGAAATTCTTGCACTTCAATTGTTTTTGGTCGCTTATATTGTCGAGATAAGGTAGTGAAAAAAACTTGACGAATATTTGCCTCAAAATTTTGATTTTTATTTGCTTCCGACAACTCCAATTTTAAAGGCAAAGGCGTAAATTCTGGTCTACCTGCCGTGACAACATAACTATAAAAATCAACCTTTCTCCTTAACCTTCGACCTCGTTGATTTACCCGATTAGCATAACTCGGCAAATCTCGCAGCAAATTATTAGTTAAAGTCTCTAAATTATCCTGGGCACAATTGGAAGAAATTTTACGAGCCAACACAGGATGGGGAAAAATCAATAAAAAAGCAGATAAAAATAGCAAAAATCTGCTGGAGATTAACTTGTAATTGGGAATATGAGACTTCAACATAAAGTCAGATAAAGAGAGTTTCAATTTCAAGTCAAAGCTCCAAATTTTGGATTTCTGCACAAATTTTGCTCCAAGCTAATTCTGGATCAGCAGCAGCAGTAATCGGACGACCAATAACTAAATAATTAGCTCCTGCTTGGATTGCCTGGGAAGGAGTAAAAGTACGTTGTTGATCGCCTTTATCTGCCCATGTGGGACGCACTCCTGGACAAACGAGTAAAAAATCATTTCCACAGGTTTCCCGCAGTTGAGCGGCTTCCTGGGGTGAGCAAACAGCCCCATTTAAACCCGACTCCTTCGCCATCAGTGCCATTTCCAGAGCATATTCTGGCAATTCTAGGGGAATTTTTAAATCAAATGCTAATTGTCGGGGAGAAATACTGGTGAGTAGGGTGATAGCAATTAATTTTGGTGGTTGCACACCCGTAGATGCTGCTCCCTCCTGTATTGCCGTGGTGGCAAGTTCCAGGCAAGTTCTACCATTGCTAGCATGAATTGTTAATAAGTCTACCCCCAAACTAGCAGCTGCCCGACAAGCTCCAGCGACGGTATTGGGAATATCGTGAAATTTCAAATCTAGAAAAATGCGTTTTTGCCGAGATTTTAACTCACGAAGAATAACAGAGCCCGTGCTAGTAAATAATTCTAAACCGACTTTCCAAAAAGTTACTTGAGGTAGTCTTTCTACAAGAGCGATCGCTGCTTCGATTGTCGGTACATCTAAAGGAACAATAATCTGATTTTCTGCTTGCATATTAGGAAAGGTGAAAGGGGAAAAGGAGGGAGTAGGGAATAGGTTTTTTTATCTCACCCATTACCCGTTACTCATCACTCATTACTCATTACTCATTACCCACAAGTCTGACAAACTTATTTTTGCCTAGTTGCAAAACTCGTGCTTGTAAATCACTAGCTTGAGAAAAAGTTGTTTCAATATCGGTGACGCGATCGCCATCTAAACGCACCCCACCTTCTTGAATTTTGCGTCTAGCTTCCGAATTACTAGCAGCTAAACCAGTTTTACTCAAAATCGCTGTCAGTTTTGCAGGAAATTCGATATTTGCCAGGGAAAATTCAGGCATTTCCCCCTTTTCGATTTCTGTGATACCCTTTTGCCCATGGTATTGACGGACAATTTCCTTAGCTAAAAGAACCTGGCGATCGCGGGGGTTTTCTGGCAACTTATCCAAGGATAAATCCGTCAGCAACTCGAAATAACTTTCTAGGAGATGATCCGGTGTACCCTGTAACTTTTGGTATTTTTTAAATGGGTGTTCCGATAGAGCTACGTAATTATCCAGAGACTTAGACATTTTTTGCACCCCATCCGTGCCAATTAGAATCGGCATTAACAAGCAATACTGAGGATTTTGACCAAAATAGCGTTGTAAATCTCGTCCCACAAGCAAGTTAAATTTCTGGTCAGTACCGCCTAATTCCACATCCGCCTCTACCGCTACGGAATCATAGCCCTGCATCAAAGGATACATGAACTCATGGATAAAAATTGGATTTTCCTTTTTGTATCTTTCGGCAAATCCCTCCTTTGCCAACATTTGCCCCACCGTCATGGTAGAAAGCAACTGCAAAATTTTCCCTAAATCTAGTTTTGACAACCACTCGGAGTTATAGCGCACCTCCAAACGTCCAGGGGTATCAAAATCAAGAATTGGTCGTACCTGCTCTAAATAAGTTTGGGCATTTTGTGCCACTTCTGTTTCTGTCAGTTGCCGGCGAGTTTCTGATTTTCCTGTGGGGTCACCAATTCGTGCTGTAAAATCACCAATAATTAGGACTGCCGTATGACCAGCATCTTGAAAAGCTCGCAGTTTCCTCACGGGTATGCTATGACCTAAATGGATATCCGCACCGGTGGGATCAATGCCAAACTTGACTCTCAGGGGACGGTCTGTAGTGGTCAGACGTTTTTCCAGACTCACAATTTCTGTCTCAGAATCAGAAGGTTGTGGGAAAATTTCGACTATACCCCGATGTAACCAAGAAAAATCCTGTGCCATGGTCGATTGACTTGTATCTATGTTTTTCACTGTGCGAGTAGAGTTGTTGATAATCACGGATAATTAATTTCATCTTTCATCTGCCAGACTAATATAATTGCAAAAAATTAACCGCCTTGCTTCGCCAAAAAAACTATAGTTGTACTTACCAAGTGAGGAAGTGAGAAAGCCGTGTCGTCGTCTAGGACTTATGAAGAGAAGCGTCCCGAAAAAGCTTCATCTGGTTTTGAATTTTTAAAAGGAGTCGGTCAGGTAGCCGGTGGTACCCTGTTATCTGTCACCATGCTGACAAGTTCTATTGTTGCCGGAGGTTTAGTGGGTTTAGCCATTAGCTTCCGTAACTTGCCAGATGTCAGAACCCTGCGTAACTTCTTTCCCTCAGAAACAACCTATATCTATGATGTAAAAGGTAAATTACTGACCAGTATCCACGGTGAAGCTAATCGGGAAGTTGTCTCCCTAGATCGAATTTCTCCGGAATTAAAACGAGCAGTACTAGCAAGCGAAGACGCTGACTTTTACTATCACCATGGTATTAACCCCAAAGGGGTAGGACGAGCAGTACTTACCAACTGGTCAGCTGGTGGGGTAAGGGAGGGTGGTTCCACCGTCACCATGCAATTGGTGAAAAACCTGTTTTTATCTCGCAGACGGGAAGTCACAAGGAAAATTGCTGAAGCAGTTCTGGCAATTCGTTTAGAACAAATACTGACTAAAGACCAAATTTTAGAAATGTACCTCAATCAAGTTTATTGGGGACATAACAACTACGGTGTACAAACTGCTGCCCGGAGCTATTTTAATAAGTCTGTGGAGAATTTAACCCTCGCAGAATCGGCAATGATGGCTGGGTTAATCCAGGCTCCAGAGCAATATAGTCCTTTTGTCAGTATGAAGAAAGCCAAGTACCAACAAAAGGAAGTCTTGGGACGGATGCTGACTTTAGGTTGGATTACTCAACAGGAGTATGATAAAGCCCTTCAGGAAAAAATCAAGCTAGGTAAAATTCGCTCCTTTCAAGGTAGTGCTTTACCCTACGTCACAAATACTGTAGCTGCGGAGTTGGCGAGAAAATTTGGTCGTGAAGCCCTACTCAAGGGAGGAATGCGCGTCCAAACAACCGTTGACACGGATTTTCAACGGATGGCAGAGGAGACTGTAGCTAAATGGCATAATCGACTACTGAGTCAAGGATTACGTCGTAACCAAATGGCATTAGTGGCGATCGACCCCCGTACCCACTACATCAAGGCTTTAGTCGGTGGTGTAGACTCGAAAACCAGTGAATTTAACCGCGCCACCCAAGCACTGCGACAACCAGGTTCAGCTTTTAAACCTTTTGTCTATTATGCTGCTTTTGCAACTGGTAAATATGCTCCATCTAGCACAGTGATAGATTCTCCTGTCAGGTATCGAGATGGCAGTGGTTGGTATTATCCCAGAAACTATGATGGCGGCTATGCGGGAGCCATGTCCATCCGTACAGCCTTAGCTCAGTCACGAAACATACCAGTAATTAAACTAGGTAAGGCAGTGGGAATGAACAAGGTTGTGGAGACTTCCCGTACTCTAGGTATTATGAGTCCGATGGAGCCAGTGACTTCCCTTCCCCTGGGGGCGATCGGTGTGACTCCCTTGGAAATGGCAAGCGCCTACGCAACTTTTGCTAATTACGGTTGGCAATCCCCAACGACAATTATCATGCGTGTAACTGATAGCAGTGGGAATGTGCTGCTAGATAATACACCAAAACCCCAGCAAGTCCTGGATCCTTGGGCATCGGCTGCCACGATAGATATTATGCGGGCAGTAATTAATGAAGGAACAGGGAAAAACGCGGCGATCGGTCGTCCCGCAGCTGGTAAAACCGGTACTACTTCCTCGGAGAAAGATATTTGGTTTGTGGGAACTGTTCCCCAGTTGACTACTGCGGTTTGGGTTGGTAGGGACGACAACAGACAATTAGCTAGTGGAGCGACGGGAGGTACAATGGTGGCTCCGATTTGGCGCGATTTTATGAATCGAGCGCTTAAGGGTGTTCCTGCGGAGAGCTTCAAGCCCCCATCTCGATTCCCCCGACCAAAATCCAGATGATTCCCTGCCCGATTTGCCAGCTATGGTAAGTCAGGTGCCCACAACTTTTATGTGTCATAATCCTTAGCAGGGACTGAAATCACTCGTAATTACCCATGACCTCTACCCTGCTAAAATTTCCTCGTCTCAATGCACCCCAGCTACACCAGTTGCCTAACGGTTTGACAATTATTGTTGAACGAATGCCCACAGAAGCAGTGAACCTGAATCTGTGGGTTAATGTTGGTTCTGCTGTTGAACCAGATGAGATTAACGGTATGGCTCATTTTTTAGAGCATATGATTTTCAAGGGAACGGAAAAGCTTGCTAGTGGTGAATTTGAACGACGGATTGAGGAGCGGGGTGCGGTGACAAATGCTGCTACCAGCCAGGATTATACCCACTACTACATTACGACTGCACCCCAGGATTTTGCCGAACTAGCGCCTTTGCAAGTGGAAGTGGTAACTCGTGCCATGATTGCCGATGATGCCTTTGAGCGTGAGAGAATGGTGGTCTTGGAAGAGATTAAGCGTTCAGAAGATAATCCCAGGCGACGGGTGTATCGGCGGGCAATGGAAACAGCTTTTAGTTATTTACCCTATCGTCGTCCGGTTTTGGGACCAGAAGAGGTGATTTCCCATCTCGTACCTCAACAAATGCGAGATTTTCATAGTACTTGGTATACACCCAGATGTATGACTGCTGTTGCTGTGGGGAATTTACCGGAAGAGGAATTAGTGGAAATTATTGCTGCCAGTTTCCAGGAGCATCAACAGACAACAGTTAGCAGCCAAAAGCCAGCATTGACTCTGGAGCCAGCATTTACAGAAATTGTTCGCCAAGAATATACAGATGATAGTTTACAGCAAGCCCGAATAGTGATGGTGTGGCGAGTTCCTGGGTTAACGGATGTAGAAAATAGTTATCCCTTGGATGTGTTGGCAGGGATTTTAGGACATGGACGCACGTCTCGCTTAGTCAGAGATTTACGAGAAGAGAGGGGAATTGCTTCCCATATTTCTGTGAGCAATATCACGAATAAGTTACAAGGGACGTTTTATATTTCTGCCCAGTGTGCGACGGAAAATTTAGGAATTGTGGAAGCAGCGATCGCCGAGCATATCCGTAAACTCCACAGCGAATATGTCACAAAAACTGAGATTGACCGTGTACGAAAACGGGTAGCAAATAGATTTATTTTTGGTAATGAAACACCTAGCGATCGCTCTGGTTTGTATGGTTACTATCATGCGGTTGTGGGTGACTTAGAACCTGCTTTCCACTATCCCCAATACATCCAATCCCAGGAACCAGATGATTTAATGCAAGCTGCTAAAACCTACCTCTCACCCGATGCTTATGGTGTAGTAACAGTCAAGCCAAAATAGCTCATAGTACACTGTCAAGGTTAATTTGAGGGATATCTTCCCCTTATCCCCCCTATCCCCCTATCCCCCTGTCCCCCTTTCCCTACCTTTTCCATGTGGACTGATATCGATTGCCAAATTAGCCAAGCTACAGGTGAAAAATTTCAATCTTCCCAACGTCGGACTGTTGGTGGGGGTTGTATTAACCAAGGCTATTGTATTTCTGATGGCGATCGCACCTATTTTGTCAAGCTTAACCAAGCTACGCAAATCGCTATGTTTGAAGCGGAATCCCTGGGTTTACAGCAGATGTATGATACTCAGACAATCCGCGTTCCCCAACCTATCTGTACGGGAGTGGCTGGTAACTCGTGCTACATAGTTTTAGAGTGGCTAGAGATGGGAGGTAGTAATGGCAAATCGTGGCAGGAAATGGGGCAAAAATTGGCTGCAATGCACAAAATTAACAGTAGTAAGGATTTTGGTTGGAATATTCCGAATACCATTGGCTCTACACCACAAATCAATACCTGGACAGCTAGCTGGAGTGAGTTTTATACTCACCATCGTCTAGGGTATCAATTCCAACTGGCTCGGCGACGGGGTGGGTATTTTCCCCAGTCAGAGGAGTTGTTGATGGCGATTCCCGAACTGTTGGCAGGACATGAAGTGGAACCTTCCCTAGTTCACGGAGATTTGTGGGGAGGGAATGCTGGGTGTACTGTGGATGGGGAACCTGTAATTTTTGACCCTGCAACTTATTACGGTGACAGAGAAGTCGATATTGCCATGACAGAATTATTTGGTGGTTTCCCTACAGCTTTTTATCAGGGTTATGAGAAAGTTTATCCCCTAGATGCAGGTTATAGTCGGCGCAAAACTTTGTATAATCTGTATCACATTATCAACCACTTTAATTTATTTGGTGGTAGTTACGAGTCTCAAGCCAACAGTATGATCAGAAAATTACTAGCTTGAAAATTATTAATGGTGAATACTGTTTATTTGACACTGCTGTGGGGAGAAATTTCAATATTCTCAAATGCTCCTTGAGTACTGTAAGCCATACGGAAACTTGGGTCAAAAACCCGAACGCTACCCTTCAGGAACCTCAAGGGTGAACAGGAGATTCGACCTCTACTTTTGCTGGTGAGTCAGCATGGTGTTGGGGTTCCTCCCGTTGTAGTGACTGAAGAACCCCTAAGGGAGAAATCCTGTATGAGCAAGTTGGGTCTATGAATGAAGAATCTTCACCCTTGCAGGGGGAAGTGTCAAAACTAAGACTGTTTTTCAATTTCTGCTTTCATCCGTTGCAGAGTCATATTCATTTGGTCAAACATTTGCTGGGGAGTCATCCCGAACTGACCTAGCTGAGTTTTTAATTGCTGGACGGTCATCTGTGCCATAAAATCTTCTGATAGCTCAAAGCGTTTCATAAAGATGTTATAGCGATCCATCATCCTTTCCATCTGCTCAATAAACAGTTTTTTCCCTTCACGGTCAAATTTACCATAGCTATTTCCCAGATTAATCAGCGCTTGGTAATCTTCAAATAGCTGTTTTGCTTCTTGTTGAACTATTTCAGAATCAAAGAATCCCATAGTGTTTATAATTACCTGAGCCGTGGCACTCAGAACTTATCTAAAATACTTTATTGCCCTAACCTTATTTTAGTGTAGGGAGTCTATCTAGAAAACAAACTACGGTTCAGGTAGAGTTTCCTACCGGGATTTCAACACTTGACTATTGCAGTTATTTGGGTGTTTTGCGACTATAACTGTTTTACCGTAGGAAATATATTAGTGGTGAATTATTCAGCTTATGTTGCAGAAGCGTAAAAGTCGTAGTGTTGCCGCAGTTTTAGCTTTTGCGGGAACTTTAACCATCTCTGGGTTACATAAATTCTATCTGGGACAACCTCTTTGGGGTGTTATCTATGTTTTGCTGTCTTGGACTCCCATTCCTAAGGTTGCAAGTGCAATTGAGGGGGTATGGTATCTGACACAGGATGATGAAGCTTTTGACCGTAATTTTAATTTGGGTCAGACTGTGGTGAGGAACTTGTCCACGGGGGTGAATCAGGTGGGAGCGATCGCCAATGCTTTACGAGAGTTAGATACACTGCGTCAGGATGGATTAATCTCGGAATATGAATTTGAACAGAAGCGTCGTAGTCTCCTTGACCAGATTTCCTAAATTTTCCTAGGCTTAACCATTATGAAGCACAATTGGTTATCATCCTCCCTCAACTTGAGAATGCAAAGACTACGTTCTCAGTTACTCAATGACCCCTATTATCGTTTGCAATCTCTGGAAGAAGTGGCGATCGCTGTACAATTGGGTATTCGTATTGATGCCAATCAAGCCACTATAGATGATTGGTTACGTCTTCCTGGTTTATCTATCCATCAAGCACGGACTTTAGTCGAGCTTTCTCGTGGTGGTGTCAAATATTACTGTATTGAAGATGTTGCCGCAGCTTTAGGTATATCTGCTCCTCGTCTCCAAGCTTTAGAACAGATTTTAGATTTCAGCTATTACGAAGATGATGTTTTAGACCATAGTAAATTTACTATTAATCCCAATACTGCTAGTGTTGAAGCTTTAGCTAAAGTTCCCTTTATTGATGCTCAATTAGCAACAGCTATGCTGGAAAACCGCCAATTAGCACCTTTTAAAAATATTGTTGACTTGCAACAACGATTAAATTTACCAGGTGATATTTTGGCTCAGTTAATGTATTACCTAAGATTTTAAATTCTTGACCTAGACTAGAAATTAAACTGCGTAGCGGAATTTGCAGTGTTTTTTAGCCGACTAAATTAAACCGAAACGGTTGGGGGGCCAAAAACGAAATACCGCACGTCCAATCACATTTTTTCGAGGTAAGAATCCCCAATAACGGGAGTCATTACTATCATTGCGATTGTCACCCATAACAAAGAAATTATCTTCAGGAACACGCACAGGAGCTAATGGAGATTCGGGTGGTTCTGCAATATAGTTTTCACTAATTGCTTTTCCATCAAGGTAAACTTTGCCATCAGTAATACTGATTGTTTGACCAGGTTGAGCAATGATACGTTTAATAAATGCTTGGTCTTTAGGATATCCGCGTTTTTGTAGTGCTTCTGGAGGCTGAAAAACAACGATATCACCATATTTTGGTGAATGGAGATAGTAGGATACTTTTTCCACAACTAGGCGATCGCCAGTATGTAATGTCGGTACCATTGAGTCTGAGGGAATAAACCGGGGTTCTGCAATCAAGGTACGAATCATAAAAGCTAAAAAGAGAGCGATCGCCACTAACAGCAAATTTTCTCGCACACTTTGCTTGATTCCTGACGATAACCCAATTTCTTTTTCTTCAGAAGCCATAGGGGTGATCAATTAAGTTAAAAACTAGATATATACTTTGATGATTTTGCCGCAAAATCTGTCATTACATCAACAAACTATGGCAAGGATGAGAGAGTTTTGTATCTTATCACATTCAAATCGGATAAATCTCACCCAGACTCCTGCTTTTGAGAATTTTGACAAGAATTGTGATGTGTCAATCACCAGAATACTTATACTTGCCCCTAGGATAACGACAACATAAATCATAAAAAAACGGTAAAGAAATTTCTCCTTTACCGTCTTATAAATCTAAATTGTCAACAGGGAATATATCGGTAAATCTATTCCACCGCTCCTGGAGTCAGCAATTCTCGACGCTGTTCACCACGAACGACAACACTACCAGTCTCATCTACGTCAACTAAAGCGGTATCCCCATCTTTAATCCGACCAGAGAGAATTTCCTCTGCTAGACTATCTTCTAGTAAACGCATAATTGCTCGACGTAAAGGTCTCGCACCGTATGCGGGACTGTAACCCTCTTGGATGAGACGCTCTTTGAAGCGATCGCTAACTTCTAAAGTAATACCTTTTTCAGTTAAGCGTCCAAAGACTTCCTTCAGCATAATTTCGGCGATTTCTGTCACCTCTTGCTTATTCAACTGACGGAAGACAATGATTTCATCCAAACGGTTGAGAAACTCAGGACGGAAGTAGTTCTTCAGTTCTTCGTTCACCAAAGAGCGAATACGGTTGTATTGAGACTCACTCGCATCTTCTGAGAACTCGAAACCAATACCACCACCACCTTTCTCAATCACCTTAGAACCAATATTCGAGGTTAAGATAATTAAGGTGTTCTTGAAGTCTACGGTTCGACCCTTCGCATCCGTTAATCTACCGTCTTCCAAAATTTGTAGCAGCATATTGAACACATCGGGGTGCGCTTTTTCAATTTCGTCAAAAAGCACTACTGTGTAAGGTCTGCGGCGTACAGCTTCTGTTAATTGCCCACCTTCGTTGTAGCCAACGTAACCTGGAGGTGAACCAATTAATTTGGAAACGGTATGACGTTCCATATATTCGGACATATCTAAGCGAATCATCGCTTCTTCTGAACCGAAGAAATAGGAAGCCAAGGCTTTTGTCAACTCTGTTTTACCTACACCGGTAGGACCAGAGAAGATGAAGCTAGCGATTGGTCGGTTGGGGTTTTTCAAGCCGACACGAGCGCGACGAATTGCGCGGGAAACTGCTTTCACAGCGTCTTCTTGACCGATGAGGCGCTGATGCAGGGTATCTTCCATATGCAGCAGTTTCTCGGATTCGGATTCGGTGAGCTTGTTAACGGGCACACCTGTCCAAGAAGCCACAATGTGGGCTATATCTTCCTCGTTCACAACAGGTTCGTCTCCATCACGGGTGGAACCTTTGCTCTGAGCGATGGCGCGGATTTCGGCTTTGATTTCCATTTCCCGATCACGCAATTCCCCAGCTTTGTCAAAGTCTTGGGAACGAACAGCATCATCCTTTTCTTTTAGGATTTGCCGCAGTTCTTTGTCCAATTCCTTGGCTGCGGGAGGCAGTTGGGAGTTAATCAAGCGGACGCGGGAACCAGCTTCGTCAACTAAATCGATAGCTTTATCGGGGAGATAGCGATCGCTAATATAACGGTCGGACAGTTTCGCGGCAGCCACCAAAGCTTCGTCAGAAATTTTTAGCTTGTGGTGTTGCTCGTAACGGTCACGCAGACCAAAAAGAATTTCAATGGTTTCATCTACAGATGGTTCACCCACCATCACGGGCTGGAAACGACGCTCTAGGGCAGCATCACGCTCGATGTGTTTGCGATACTCATCGAGGGTAGTAGCACCGATACATTGCAGTTCACCCCTTGCCAAAGCTGGCTTGAGGATATTTGCCGCATCAATTGCCCCTTCCGCAGCACCAGCACCAATTAATGTATGTACCTCGTCGATTACTAAAATTACATTTCCTGCCTGTCGAATCTCATCCATGATTTTCTTCAGGCGTTCTTCAAATTCACCCCGGTACTTGGTTCCTGCTACGAGTAAACCGATATCTAAGGTGACAACACGCTTATCTTCCAATATGTCGGGTACATCTTTGGTGGCAATTCGAGTCGCCAAACCTTCGGCGATCGCGGTTTTACCTACACCAGGTTCCCCAATCAATACTGGATTGTTTTTCGTGCGTCGTCCCAGAATCTGAATTACCCGCTCAATCTCCTTGGCGCGTCCCACCACTGGATCTAGCTTGCCATCTGCCGCCATTTGGGTCAGATTTGAGCCGAATTCGTCCAATGTCGGAGTTTTATTGCGTCCCGATTGGGCACCAGGCGCTCCTACCTCGGCAGTTTCCCCTAACATCCGGATGACTTGGGTTCTCACTTTCGAGAGATCTACACCGAGATTTTCTAGAACTCTGGCTGCTACACCTTCGCCCTCTCGGATTAAGCCCAACAACAGATGCTCGGTACCAATGTAGTTATGCCCTAATTGGCGTGCTTCTTCTAAGGATAGTTCGAGTACCCGTTTCGCCCTGGGTGTAAATGGAATTTCCACCGCGACAAAACCTGAACCTCGACCTATGATTTTCTCTACCTCGATCCTGGCATCCTTGAGATTGACACCCATGGATTTCAGTACCTTAGCCGCCACTCCGGTACCTTCGCCAATCAGACCCAAGAGGATCTGCTCGGTACCCACAAAATTGTGCCCAAGACGGCGTGCCTCTTCTTGGGCAAGCATGATTACCTTAATGGCTTTTTCTGTGAAGCGTTCAAACATATGGCATCTATCCCATCACCTGCGTCGTGCCGGTACGCTGATTTTAGCACAGGCAAAACAGTTGGATGCTTTGTATAAAGAAATCAACATCCAACTTTCATCACCCAGATTTACGGGACAGACTGGAAATATTTATTACTTTTTTCAGGTCAGTGTACTGAGGAGCTTGATTTTAACAGCTTCTAGGAGACTAATAACCAGCTAGAAGTAGCTAATTACGGTTATTTTATTATTAATCCCAAAGGAAAATATATACTAGAAAACACAGCTTTTGTCAAGAAGTAATTGAACTTAATGATTATTTTTTATACCAAGAAGATAAAGGATAAGTTAAATAAAATTTAAAATTAGTGGAGGAATATGAAGAAGGGGTGTGGGAGGAAAGAATATTTATAGATTGTTGGTTGCTGGTTGTCGTTACTTCTGAAGGCGATCGCTAACCATGGCAAACCATCTTGCTAAAGTCTGAGGGAACTGGGGATATTGCAGACCTCCAAGCCACAGAACAAGAGCATCTTCCTGATTATCCTGGTAATAGCCCCGACGTGTACCAGCTGTTTTGAAGTCAAATTTTTGATATAAAGATATAGCTGCCAGGTTAGAAGCCCTGACTTCCAAAGTTGCTCGTTCTAAGCCAGATTCATGAGCAGTCTTCAGCAGAAAATACAGTAAGGCTTGCCCCAAACCTTGATGATGATATTGGGGATGAACTGCCAAAATAGTAATGTGTGCCTCTTCTAAAATAGACCAGAAGCAGCCCATTGCTAAAAGTTCACTTCCCTCACTTCCTGAGAAAAGACCTAGTAAAACACTGTTGGGGCTATCCAATTCGCGTTGATAGCCTTCTAGAGTCCAAAGACCGCCAAAACAGGCTCGATCTAGTTCTAGCACATCACTCAGATGTTCAGTTGTCAAGGATTTGAGTTCTAAATTAAATTTGTTCACACTTATTGGTATTGTTGCCTCCCCTTGTAAACTGGGAATCGGCAGATTTGCTTGAGGTTCGTAAATTTTCAACAAGGACAATTTTTATCACTATGGTATCGACTCACCCGACTGGGGTTCAAGATTCTGGTAGTAAGTATTTACCGCAAATCAGCAGTACCCAAACAACCCCTTCACCCAATCAGCAACTTTTACCCCTCACGGCAAAAGTGAATCTTCACGATCATCTAGAAATTGGTGGTTGTGATGTGAAAAATTTGGTGGCACAGTATGGAACACCATTATATATTTTAGATGAAGCCACCCTACGGGCAGCTTGTGAGCAGTATCGTGAGAGTTTTAAAAAATATTATCCTGGAGAATCTCAGGTATTATATGCTTCCAAGGCATGGAACTGTCTAGCCATTTGCGCGATCGCTGCTAGCGAGGGCTTAGGTATAGATGTGGCATCTGGTGGTGAATTACACACAGCCTTAACAGCAGGGGTAGAACCAGAGAAAATTTATCTTCATGGTAATAATAAATCTCGCCAGGAATTAACCTATGCAGCCCAAGCTGGTTGTACGGTGATGGCTGATAACTGGCATGATTTAAATACCTTAGTGCAAATAGCCCAGGAGAATTCCGGGGAAATTTCCCTACCTATCAGGATTATGTTGCGCTTAACTCCTGGTATTGACTGTCATACCCATGAATATATTCGTACGGGTCACTTGGATAGTAAATTTGGCTTCGATCCAGGTGATTTAGACGAAGTATTTGCCTTTGTCAGCCAACAATCTGTACTCAATTGTGCAGGAGTTCATGCTCACATTGGTTCACAAATATTTGAACGTCAACCCCATCGAGATTTAGCCGCATTAATGGTACAGTGGTTAACTCAAGCTGCTGGCTATGGTTTAAATTTGACGGAGGTAAATGTGGGTGGCGGTTTAGGGATTACCTATACTGAATCTGATGATCCACCCAGCATTGAAGAATGGGTCAAACCCATTTGCGAAGTCATTCAGCAACAGTGTGAATTAGCAAACTTACCCTTACCAAAAATTTTATGTGAACCAGGGCGATCGCTAGTTGCCAATGCCTGTGTGACAGCATATACGATTGGTTCATCAAAGGAAGTACCAGAAATTCGTACTTATATTGCAGTAGATGGAGGAATGTCTGACAATCCCCGTCCAATTACTTACCAATCTGTGTATCGTACGGTCGTTGCCAACAAAATGTCAGCACCGATCACCGAAACTGTTACAATCGCCGGAAAGCATTGTGAATCGGGAGATGTGTTAATTAAAAATGCCCAACTTGCCAAAACAGAACCCGGTGATATTCTCGTCATCATGACAACCGGTGCATACAATTACAGTATGGCATCTAACTATAACCGTTTGCCTCGACCAGCAGCAGTCTTGGTAGGAAACACAGAAGCAAATTTAATTCTACGTCGGGAAACCTACGATGATTTAATTCGCCAAGATTGTCTACCGGAAAGACTCAAAAAAGGATGAAGGGTAAAGGATGAAGGATGAAAAACAGCATCCCAGCTATAAGTAAATCAGGAGTGAACCATGATTTTTCTATCTTCACCCTTGATTGATTGCTTCCTAGCAGCTGCTTTATGTCTCTACTTCTTCAGACTTCATCCTTCACACTTCATAACTTCACAATTTCACACCAGATGTCATGGGAGATTGGTGGAAGCAATGGCTGATAAACCTAGGAAGGTCACAGTCTTTACTGCTTGAGACTCTGGATATTATTTTAGTACTGGCGCTAACTTACATGATTTTGGTTGTAATTAGCGAGCGTCGGACATTATGGATGGTGCGGGGATTTATTATTTTGATGCTGGCTTCTGCCCTTAGTGGTAGATTGCAGTTGCAGTTACTCAACTTTGTGTTAGAAAAGTTGGTGATTGGTTGTGCGGTAGCAATGGCAGTAGCTCTCCAGTCTGAATTTCGTCGCTTTTTAGAACAATTAGGGCGAGGAGAATTTCGGCTATTGTTTCAACCATCCAATTTGGTAATCCCCAAATCTGATAACGTGATTGATGAAATTGTTGATGCGGTCAAAGAACTTTCTAAAAATCGCATTGGTGCCTTATTGATTATTGAAACTACTGGTCCAATTGACGAGCGAGATTTTTCTGTACCTGGAGTCAAGTTAAATGCTGAAGTTTCTAAGGAGCTAATTCAGACGATTTTTCAGCCTAAAACTTTGCTACATGACGGAGCAACCTTAGTACGTGGCTCACGGATTGTGTCATCGGGTATAATTTTACCGCTATCGGGACGCACAGCCTCACGCCAGTTGGGTACACGCCACCGGGCGGCGATGGGAATTACTGAGCGGGTCGAAAATTGTATTTGTGTCGTTGTATCAGAAGAAACAGGTTCTATTTCTCTAGCAGAAAGGGGAACCCTAAATAGACCATTGACTGTCACGAAGCTGAAGGAATCTCTGGATGCTCGTTTATCCCCCACTGTGGATCGGGAAGCTGTGGCTCCTGGTTTGTTTAGTTTGGGGCGGCAGATTCGTGGTAAGGCACTTTTTATGGTTTCACGTTTACTCGGATTACCATCGACCGCTTCGCGAGATAAAAAATGACAGCACAACAAACAACTCAACTGCAAGATTTGCCTGCTGATTTACAAAAAGAATTTTTGCCCAAACACGTTGCGGTAATTATGGATGGCAATGGTCGATGGGCAAAACGTCAGGGTTTACCTCGAATTATGGGTCATAAGCGTGGGGTAGATGCTTTAAAAGATTTACTGCGTTGTTGTAAAGATTGGGGAATTGAGGCATTAACTGCCTATGCGTTTTCCACAGAGAATTGGGGTAGACCTCAAGAAGAGGTAGATTTTTTGATGACGCTGTTTCAGCGAGTCCTGCGCCAGGAATTGCGAGAAATGGTCAAGGAAAATGTGCAAATCAAGTTTGTCGGCAATTTGCAGGCATTACCAGGAGCGTTACAGGCAGAAATTTCTCGTTCCGTGGAAGAAACTCAAAATAATCGGGGAATTCGCTTTACCGTAGCCACGAATTATGGTGGTAGACAGGAAATTCTCCAAGCTTGTCGGGCGATCGCCGAAAAAGTTCAGCAGGGTTTACTCCAACCAGATGAAATTGATGAGGGTGTGTTTGAACGACATCTTTATACTTCTGGCACTTGTGATCCAGATTTACTAATTCGCACAAGTGGGGAAATGCGTTTAAGTAATTTCCTACTTTGGCAAATGGCTTATTCTGAAATCTATATTACTGATACCCTTTGGCCCGATTTTAACCGCCAGGAGTTCATGCGCGCCTTATCTGCTTATCAGTGTCGCGATAGAAGATTTGGCAAGGTTTAACAAACTTGAATCAACCCGCTTGTTTCTGGGTGATGTGCTACCCCTCGGATCTCTCCGTGGGGATTAATAATTTATGAATTATGAATTATGAATTTCTAAAAGGGGTGGATTATGGTCCAGAAAATACTGCTTGTTCAATATCTCTACGGCTCAGAGAATATTTAAAAGCCCGTTGAATATCTTCTCCGTTAGCTGCTGCTTGAAGATATTTGACAACTACTTGCTCAATATCTAAGCAGAGTTCTGCTTCCCATGTGGGACGTTTGACTTTCCAGCAATGTAATTGTTGTTCGTCTTGTTGACAACCTTGATTTTTTAACCATTGCTCAATTTCTGGCAAAGGATGGTTGTATAGGGGTGTTTCGGGGGAAGGTAGGGACATGGGGGAGAAGGAAAAAAGGTAAACAAGAGCAGGGGGAAAGGGTAGGAGTAACAACTAGTACCGCTACGCGGAATTCGTAATTCGTAATTCGTAATTCGTAATTACTTTGCCGCAAGTGTTTGAGAAATTTGGAATAGGTGGTTTATTTTAGCCACCCTGTACTAGTGTTTATTACCCGTTACCCACTAAAAAATATGAAAGTTTTTCTAGGTAAAATGATACGGTTTGGGGTTGCCAGGAGTCTCCTCGCAGAACTGCGATCGCGATCGCCAGTACTAAGCAACCAATAATTGTGATTGCCATGATAAATAGGGCAAAAATTTCTCCTGGTGATAGGGGGCGATCGCTGGCATCGAGATAAGCTGATTTTGACATATCGTAGGTGTAAACGGGTTGATGCAAGTCTGGTGGAGCTTGAATCACACCAAAGCGAGAATAACCGATTTTTAAATCATAATTTAATCTTCTATCCGGGCTACTGAGAGTTGCGTAAGCTTCGTTGATTTCTTGAAATTTCCGCTTGGCGATCGCCCCTGGCAATTCTGTGGTGTCAGGATGGTAAAGTTTACTCAAATCCCGATAGGCACGGCGAATATCGATTACTGATGCTGAGGGATGCAGTCCGAGCAGAGTATAGTATGTAGATTCGCTGCTTTGCGCTTTTGCCCCGTTCTGGTTCACGGCTTCTTCTCTTGCAGTTCAGTCTTTCTCACATTTTAAACTGACTACACCTCGATTCGACCTGCCAGCACAGTTATTGTCTTGAATAGAAAGTATCAAGTTTTTGCCATCAACTCAGGTTAGGGGAATAAATCTGCGCGGGGTTTAAAGGTCTCTATTTGTTTTAATTTTTCGTATAGTTCCCGTTCTTGCCCACTGATATTTTTCGGAGTCACTATCTGAATTTCTACTAATTGGTCGCCTCGCTTGCCCTTTTCATTGGGATAACCCTTACCTGTGAGGCGTAATTTTTGACCAGAACGCACACCGGGGGGAATATTCATTTTCACTAAACCATCGAGGGTAGGGGCTTCTACTTGTCCTCCAAGTACTGCTTCACTAGGGGTAATGGGTATTTGACAGTAAATATCAATGCCATCGACTTTGAAAATCGGATGGGGCTCTACGGTAATTTTTAAGTATAAATCTCCACCATTAATTCCTTGGTCACGCAGACGAATTGTTTGCCCTGTGACCATCCCAGAGGGCATATTTACTTCTAAACTACGTCCATCTTCGAGACGAATCCGTTCTACACCCCCTTGATAAGCTTTTTCTAAGGGTAGGGTGAGTCTAGCTTCAATGTCTCGACGGAGTTTGCGAGGATCGACGGTATAAGCTACGCGACTTTTGGGGGAGCGAAAAGGGTCTTTGTTTTCTGTAGGGGTTGTACCGTTTTTGACTCCAATGACTTGATTGATAAAGCTTTGAAAGTCGTTATATTGACTGGGATCGATATCTTGGGGATTACGATTATTTTCTTTATTGGCAGGGGTTCGCTGGGCTTGTTTGCGATTGTTAAAGCCTTTTTGTTGCCAAAATCGACTAAACTGGTCGTATTGCTCACGCTTGGCGGTATCTGAAAGGATTTCGTAGGCTTCGCCGATATCTTTAAATTTATCTTCTGCTTCTTTGTTACCGGGATTGACATCCGGATGGTATTGTCTTGCTAACTTCCGAAATACTTTTTTGATTTCTTCGTTAGTCGCGTCCTTTGATACTCCTAAAATTTCGTAATAATCACGAAAATTACGCACATTTTGCATAGTCGATTGTTTAAGTTTGAGATTTGAGAATTTAATATCTGGTGATTGGAGTTTTACCTAGGGTAGGTTAGGTTTCTGTATCTAATGATTAATTAACTCTTGATGATGAGTGGTAAATAATAATTTCTCAGAAATACATCTGATTTCCGCATTGAAAATAATTTTAGCTGTTACCTAATTCTGACTTTCTGCTTTTTTGCTCTCACTCCTGTAACTTATGTAACTTTTTTGCCTATCAACTTTCATTGTCGGCTGGTTTAAGCAATGATGGGCGGAATTACCGCCCAATTTTATAAATTAATTATCTCAGGCTAATTTATAACCAATCATCTTCATCATCCCAGTTGTCTTGATAGCTGGGACGGGGTTTCCGCGAAGAGTTACGATTACCTTCTAATCCTCCTGGAGTGCGATTTCCTCGACCATAATCTTTACTACCATAATCACGGCTGTCATTGTTGCGATCGCCGTAGGGTGGTTCCTTGGGTGCATCCTTAGTATTGCGGTTATAGTCGTAGTCGTCGTAATCGCGGTTGCTAGAGTCACGACTGCCATAATCTCGGCTACCATAATCGCGGTTGCTAGAGTCACGGCTACCATAATCCCGGCTACCATAATCGCGGTTGCTAGAATCACGACTACCATAATCTCGGCTACCATAATCGCGGCTACCAGCATCGCGGTTGTAGTCTTTGTTATAGTCACGGCTACCATAGTCCCGGCTACCATAATCGCGGCTGCCATAATCACCGCGATCGCGGTACTTGTCGTCATCCTTGTCGCCACCTGTAAATATATCGCGGATAGCGCCAAACAAATCGTCGTCTTCTTCTTCTGCGTAGTACTCGCGGACTTCTCGACTCAGTTCTGATAAAGCGTCTTGCAGGTCGGCATAGGATTGATCAATACCGCGATCGTCATTAGCTTGTAAAGCTTCTCGTAACTCCCGACTCATATTATCAATGCGCTGACGACGGTTACGGGCAAATTGCATTCCGAATTCGATCGCCACTTCCCGTAGTTGTCTTTCTCCTTGGAGAATCAAAGCTTCGGAGCGTGTGCGTTTTTCTACCCGCTCTTTGCGTTCCCTGTCTTGATTGGCAAATTTTTCCGCGTCTTGAATTGCCCGTTTAATTTCCGATTCGCTTAGGGTAGAAGCGCCTTGGATAGTTATACTTTGTTCTCTGCCGGTGGTTCTATCCAGGGCTGTCACCTGTAATATACCGTTGGCATCGATATCAAAGGATACCTGAATTTGAGGAACACCACGGGGTGCGGGGGGGATGCCATAGAGCTTAAATCGTCCTAGGGACTTGTTGTCAGCAGCCATTTCCCGTTCCCCTTGCACAACACTAATTTCCACAGTGTTCTGATTATTTTCAGAGGTAGAGAAAATATCGGAGCGACGTACGGGGATGGTGGTGTTGCGGGGGATAAGTTTTTTCATCACTCCCCCAATGGTTTCTAATCCTAGGGAAAGGGGAGTCACATCTAACAGGAGAACATCTTTAAAATCTCCTGCGAGAATCCCTGCTTGAATTGCTGCACCTACTGCGACAACTTCATCGGGGTTGACGTTTTGGTTGGGGTCACGACCAATCATTGCCCGTACTAATTGCTGTACCATGGGCATACGGGTGGAGCCACCCACTAACACTACTTCGTCGATGTCACTGGGAGAAAGTCCAGCGTCTTTGAGAGCGCGTTTGACTGGTAAGCGAACTCTACCGAGTAAATCGTCACATAAACCCTCAAATTGGGAGCGGGTGAGGCGAGTTTCTAGGTGCTTGGGACCGTCTTCTGTGGCAGTGATGAATGGTAAATTAATGTCAGTCACACTAACGGCAGAAAGTTCGATTTTTGCCTTTTCTGCGGCTTCCATGAGTCTTTGTAAAGCTTGGCGATCGCGCCGCAAATCGACTTCATCTGTCTCTAAAAACTGCTCTGCTAACCAATCAACTATTTTTCGGTCAAAATCATTACCGCCGAGTTGGGTATCTCCACTGGTGGATTTCACCTCAAAGACTCCATCCCCTACTTCCAGGATGGACACGTCAAAGGTTCCCCCTCCCAAGTCAAACACCAGGATAGTTTCCGTTTCTCCCCGATCTAAACCATAGGCAAGGGATGCTGCGGTAGGTTCATTGAGAATTCGTAATACTTCTAATCCAGCGATTCTGCCTGCATCTCTAGTGGCTTGGCGCTGGGAATCGTTAAAATATGCAGGTACGGTAATTACTGCTCCGGTGACGGGTTCACCTAAATATTTACTGGCATCTTCTGTCAGTTTTTTGAGAATCATCGCGGAAAGTTCTTCCGGGGCAAAGTCCTTACTCATTCGAGGACAGGCAATTTTAATATTACCCATTTCATCCTTGCGAATAGTATAGGGAACTCGCTTTGATTCTGATGATAATTCCCCGTAGCGCCGCCCCATAAACCGCTTGACGGCAAAAAATGTGTTTTGAGGGTTGAGGACTGTTTGTCGCCGTGCCATCTGCCCTACAACGCGCTCTCCATCCTTGCTAAAACCGACTACAGAGGGAGTTGTTCGCGTACCTTCCGCATTGGCAATAACCACCGGCTTGCCACCCTCCATGACGGCGACTACAGAGTTTGTTGTCCCTAAGTCGATGCCTACTACCTTGCCCATGCGTTGCACTTCTCCTACTGGTTTGTATATATAATAGTTTTTTGTGTTTTAGAAGCAATGCTTGATTTATTGTATCTTGCAGTTGAGAGATACACGGTCAAGCTGGGTTATAAAGTCGGAAATTTAGAAGTATAAAGTTAATCTACCTGCAAGGGTATCTTGAGGAAATAGTTTCTGGGTAAAGTTATCATAATGTTGCCCTAGTTAGGATTCTAGGGGAGAAGTCTGCATATTGGCGATAAACCTACGGTTCGCTTCGCGATAGAGCTACGCTCCGCCGAAACGGCGATCGCGCCATGATTTACCTAAGAATCATATTCGTAAATATTGACCCTAGGGTAAGGTGTGGAAATCCGCACCTGGCAAGGTTCCCCTGACTAATTAAATTATCTCTTGACAGTTTCTAGTTATCGCCCTGTGGGGGTAAGACTCATCAAATCTTGAATATTCCGTTTCATGGTTGTACAAATGGCATCTAGGGGCAAATCATTGGCATCATAACCAAAGGGGTTTTCAATTTCTATGCCAATGGCTTCGATACCAAATAAAGTAAAGCTAATTAAGGCGACAAATATACCAGTTAACCAGCCTAAGCCATCAACTAATTGAAAGGGTAATAATAAGCAGTAAATTAATAATAATTGTTTGAGATGAATGGAATAGGCTAAGGGCATGGGAGTTTTGAGAATCCGCTCACAACCACCTAAGCTATCTACTAATATATTGACTAATTCTTGCATGGATGATAGCTGATGGCTATTAATAGATTTATGGCTATGTTGATTTTGCAAGTAATCACTAATCCAAAATGCCACTTCTAAGGGTGGGTTGTTCATATTTTGCAGTGTGAGGTACTTGGAAGATGGGATTAATTCTGCAATTTCTTCATTGATGGCTTCTCCCCTTAAGTGGAGTTTTGTGGATACGGCAAAAGCAATTAATAACTTTAGTGCTTCTGTTTTATGCACTTTATCTTCTGGGGTATTGTCTGGAATTGATACCCATATTTGTCTTGCCAGGTTGCGAATTGTATTGACTATATTTCCCCAAGCTTTTCTACCCTCCCAGAACCTATCATAGGCTGTATTAGTACGAAAGACGAGTAATAAACCCAGGACAATACTGGGAATCACGGTGCTAAAGAGTGGTTGAGCTACAGGTAGTTTTAAATAATAAAGGACGGAAATACAAACGCCAAATAAGCCACAAATTATGACTTGGGGGTAAATGGAAAGTATGACTGAACCGCGAAGTTTAAATGCTATCCTTAACCAATTCATTGCTGGTATGATGGAGGCTGAAATTCTCAGTAATTACCAGATATTATACTCTAGGAAGGTAAAATTATATTCTTGGGGATGATTCAGGGTAATTGAGGAGTCAAAATTGGATGTTACTGATTTGCAAGGTAAACTTTTCCTGAATCATCAATAGTAAAGGATAGTTCAAAATATCGACTAAAGGTGTAGGATTCACCTGCTTTGAGAATACGATTTATACTTATAAATATCTCACTTTTTTCTGTAAAGTACCAGATTTTGATAATTTAAAAGTATGGTGCTAAAAATCTGGGGTATTAGGAAATGAAGTGGGAATTCTGGATTGATCGGGGTGGTACTTTCACGGATATTGTAGCAAAACGTCCTGATGGTAAATTGGTGATTCATAAGCTACTATCAGAAAATCCCGAACAATACGCAGATGCACCAATACAAGGCATAAGAGATATTTTAGGTATATCTGGGGATGTGGCAATTCCTACAGAAGAGATTGCTGCCATCAAGATGGGAACAACAGTAGCAACGAATGCATTATTGGAAAGAAATGGCGATAGAGCTACGCTCCGCCGAAGCGGCGATCGCACTCTTTTAGTGATCACCCAGGGTTTCCGGGATGCACTGCGAATTGGATATCAAAATCGTCCAGATATTTTTGCCCAGGAAATCATTTTGCCCGAAATGCTCTATGAGCGGGTGGTGGAAGTAGAGGAACGTTACAGCGCCGAAGGTGAAGAGTTAGTACCCCTCAATTTTGATGCTGTACGTCCCCAATTGCAAGCAGCATACGATGATGGGATGCGCTCCTGCGCCATAGTTTTCATGCATGGTTATCGCTACCCGGAACATGAGCTTCAGGTGGCAGCGATCGCCAAACAAACAGGATTTTCCCAAGTATCAGTATCCCACGAAGTTAGCCCCTTGATGAAGTTAGTTAGTCGAGGGGATACAACTGTGGTAGATGCCTATTTATCACCAATTCTGCGGCGCTATGTGCAACAGGTGCAGAGTCAGTTACAAGGGGATGGTGCCTTACCGAAGTTAATGTTTATGCAATCCAATGGTGGGTTGGTGGATGCTGATAGCTTTCAAGGTAAAGATAGTGTCTTGTCTGGTCCGGCAGGGGGAATTGTTGGAGCGGTACAAACTAGCTTAGAAGCAGGATTTCAGAAGATTATTACTTTTGATATGGGTGGTACATCTACGGATGTAGCTCATTACAATGGTAACTATGAGCGCACCTTGGAAACGGAAGTGGCGGGGGTACGTCTGCGAACGCCAATGATGGCAATTCATACCGTAGCGGCAGGTGGTGGCTCTATTTTACACTTTGATGGTTGCCGTTACCGTGTCGGACCAGATTCGGCGGGGGCAAATCCTGGTGCTGCTGCCTATGGTAGGGGTGGTGCATTGACGGTGACTGATTGTAATGTGATGGTGGGTAAGTTGCAACCGCAGTTTTTCCCCCAGGTGTTTGGGGTGAATGCAGATTTACCCTTAGATGCAGAGATTGTCAGGCAAAAGTTTGGGGAGTTAGCCGCAGAGATTGGGGATGGGCGATCGCCTGTGGAGGTGGCTACGGGTTTCTTGGCGATCGCAGTGGATAAAATGGCAAATGCTATCAAAAAAGTTTCTCTGGAACGGGGATACGATGTTTCAGAATATACTTTGTGCTGTTTTGGAGGTGCGGGAGGGCAGCACGCTTGTTTGATTGCCGATGCTTTGGGGATGGAGCAGGTTTTAATTCATCCTTTTGCGGGAGTGTTATCTGCCTATGGTATGGGTTTGGCGGATGTGCGGGTGTTGCGAGAGCGGGCTGTGGAGGGGTTATTGGATGGGGAATTATGGCGAGAGTTGCAGGGGATATTGGGGGAGTTGGAGCGGGAAGCGAGGGAAGAATTAATTAGTCAAGATATTGAGGATGGGGGAGATATTAAGATAATCAGGCAAGTTTTGTTGAAATATCAGGGTACAGATACAGCTTTATTAGTAAATTTTGCTGATTTAGAGGTGATGATGGCAGAATTTGCTGATACTCATCACCAACGTTACGGTTTCACTCTCCCAGAAAAGGGACTGATTGTGGAGTCGGTGACGGTGGAGGCGGTTTATGGGATTAGAAGTCGGGAAAGGAAAGTATTTTCTCGTACAAGAAATACTCAGCCAGTGCCTGCCGATACTGTCAATATTTATACGGCTGGGAAGTGGCATGATGCACCAGTATATCGTCGAGAGGATTTGCAACCTGGTGATGTGGTGTCAGGTGTAGCAATGATTGTGGAAGCAACAGGAACTAATATTATTGAATTAGGATGGCAGGGAGAGCTAACAACAGAAAATAACTTGATTTTGCGACGAAAAGGCGAAAATTCCCAAAATTTACGGCTGAGTACTGAAAAAGCTGACGCGGTGATGTTGGAGATTTTCAATAACCTCTTTCGGGCGATCGCCGAGCAAATGGGTATTACTTTGCAAAATACTAGCTCCTCTGTCAATATCAAGGAACGCCTAGATTTTTCGTGTGCCATTTTTGATAAGTACGGACAGTTAGTTGCCAATGCACCCCATATTCCTGTACATCTTGGCTCCATGGGGGAGAGTGTTAAGGCATTAATTGCTACCAAGGGTGAGCGGATACAACCGGGAGATGTGTTTGCTGCAAATAATCCCTACAACGGAGGTACTCACCTACCGGATATTACCGTGATTACCCCGGTTTTTGGCGATTCTCTGCTATTTTACGTGGCTTCTCGCGGACATCATGCAGATATTGGGGGAATTACTCCCGGTTCCATGCCTCCCCATAGTATTAAATTACAGGAAGAAGGCATATTATTGGATAATTTTCAGTTAGTTAAGGAAAGAAAGTTTCAGGAAACAGAGTTAATTGATTTGTTGACAAATTCTCCCTATCCGGCTCGGAATATTCAGCAAAATATTGCAGATTTACAGGCACAAATTGCTGCTAATCAACGGGGTGTCCAGGAATTAGGTAAGATGGTTAATTGTTATGGTTTAGATGTCGTTAATGCCTATATGCAATTTGTTCAGGATAATGCGGAGGCGGCTGTCAAACGTGTGATTTCCGGTTTGCAAAATGGCAGTTTTCGCTATGAATTGGATAATGGCAGTGTTATTTGTGTTGATATCAAAATTGACAGGGAGAATCGCACGGCTAAAATAGATTTTACTGGGACTTCTGCACAGCAAGAAAATAATTTCAATGCTCCCTCCTCTGTATGTCAGGCAGCAGTTTTATATGTTTTTCGTACTCTGGTGAATGATGATATTCCTTTGAATGCAGGTTGTTTGAAACCTTTAGAAATTATCATCCCCAAAGGATGTATGTTAAATCCAGAATATCCGGCGGCAGTTGTGGCTGGAAATGTGGAAACTTCCCAAGCTGTAACTGATGCTTTGTATGCGGCTTTAGGGATTATGGCTGCTGCCCAAGGAACAATGAATAATTTTACCTTTGGAAATGCCAGATATCAATATTATGAGACAATTTGTGGTGGTTCGGGGGCTGGGAAAAATTTTGCTGGTACTGATGCAGTGCATACCCACATGACAAATTCTCGACTCACGGATCCAGAAGTTTTAGAATGGCGATTTCCGGTGATTTTAGAAAATTTTAGCATCCGTAGTGGTAGTGGCGGTCAGGGAATTTTTTCGGGGGGAAATGGGGTAATTCGACGTATTTATTTTCGGGAAAAAATGACTGCGGGTATTCTGGCAAATCGTCGCATAGTTGCCCCCTTTGGGTTACAGGGTGGAGAGTCGGGTAAGGTGGGTAATAACTATGTAGAAAGATGTGATGGGAGAGTAGAAAATTTGGGCAGTCAAGCAACTGTGGAGATGGATATCGGTGATGTGTTTGTAATTGAAACTCCCGGTGGTGGGGGGTATGGGAATAAGAAGTAATTCGTAATTCGTAATTCGTAATTCGTAATGCTACCTGAGGGAGAGCTAACGCTAACGGAATTAAGAAAGTCCTATCTATCAGGCTTTCAGGGTTTGTATCTGTTCCACTATTTTCATGAAATGGTATAATTTGCTAAATACTGACTTATCGGATGTGAATTTAAGAGCGATCGCCAGTTATTTTTGCTCCTAGGGATTGGCGAAAATCTTGATATTCAGAGCTTGCTAATCCTTGATTTAATCCTGCAATTAATTGAGGTAAATTTCCTGCTAGCAAATCTGCAACTGCTAACCATAAACCTGGAAATACACGACTACGAATGATTCCGTCTGCATCCACTGGCAAATTTACATATAATCCCTCTTGTAAACTAAACCAATCCACCGCAGAATCTATCACCCGCCATACTACATATTCCTGTACCTGATTGCGACGATATACTTGCTTTTTATCGTGTAAATCATAGGAAGCTGTACTAGCAGCAATTTCCACAATTAATTCCGGCGCAAATTCAATATAATCATCTTCTGTAATGCGCGATCGCCCTCCCACTATTTCCTCCATCCGCAAACAAGCATCTGGTTGAGGTTCGTTATCCGCATCCAAGCGCACCGTAGGGTTATCTAGTAACTCGATACCGGGTGTGACTTGCCAATAATTACCTAACCAAGTCATTACCATCGCATGGGGTTTACCATGTTTGCGAGCGCGTACAGGAGATGCCATGTAAACCATTCCTTCAATTAATTCAGCTTTCTTAACATCAGACATTGTGTGGTAGCGTCGCTCAAATTCTCCACGGGTGAGGCGATCGCCATTTTCTAATGGAGGAATCAAGGAATTCGTTGATTTGGCAAGAGTCATAGCTCGTCAGCATCAAGGATTTTTTTATTATAGGGCGATCGCATTGGCTAGATATGAGGTAACAATGGTAGACGACGAATACGAATTCGAGTTGACTCAACTGTCACGGTTGCACCTCCCTCTAATTCTTGTTCGCATTCAGCAATAACTCTCAGTAATAACTCTGTTAATTCTTTGGCACGTAATCTTTCGATACGAATGCGAATAACGGAGGGAGAGATTGCTTGATTCAATGCTAGTAATGTATGAAAATCCGCATCTAGAGTTACAACAGTACGTTCATCTGTTCTAGCTCTGAGGATAATTTCTCCATCTTCAGCTTCAAACATGCCGATTTCGGCAACATGAATAGTATCAATACCAACACCGCGTAATAATTCTGCCGCAGAGCGCGGTAAACCCTGATCAAGCAACAGTTTCATAATGCTGAGGTAATTCAATCACGCGATCGTCGAGATAGGAAGAGGTAAAAATTAAAGCTTGTTGGATATCTTCTTCTTCTAATTCTGGAAACTCTTGATATAGCTCCTGTCGATCAGGATAAGTTGCCAATAACTCAATTACCCGACGCACTGTCAACCGCAAATTACGAATACAGGGTTGCCCATTCATTTGACTGGGATTGCTAGTAATACGATCTATTTTCATAACAGAAACCCTAGCTCTTTAATAAAATCATGGCATATATCAAAAATCTTCGAGACGCAGAGTATAGCAACGTCGCTCAATTTTTCCACGGGTGAGGCGATCGCCATTTTCTAATGGAGGAATCAGTGAATTGATTGATTTGGCAAGAGTCATAGCTCGTCAGCATCAAGGATTTTTTATTATATGGCGATCGCCATAGGGACTAATAACGCTGAGGTGAAGTATAGACAGTTCAGCCTTCTGCTATGAGATATCAGACAATTCTCCCAGATACGGAATCAAAAATAAGGCAATTAGGTTTATTTAAGTAAAAGATTTTGGTTTGGAGTAAATTTTGTATTCAGTTTGGGAATACTGTTTTATGAAGATAGGAATTGCTCTACGAAAATCATCATGACTATAGAAAGTCATATCCTAAATTTATCTTACATCACTCAATATAAGCCGTAATACTTTTTTATATCGGCAATACATCTATCTCAGAGATTAATATTTACCATCTAATAGGAATAGTCTCAAAGGAGGAGCATTTTTACAAAATATAGCTTGTGGTTATAGCTATAAATTATGCTCTTAGAAGGAAGTAACTTTATATTCGGACTTATATATTAGGTGTAGAAATAAAAGGATGGATTATACAGTTAAACTCTGTTATTTTTTCATTCTCCAAACACTAGCAAAAGCAGTTATTCGGAGACATTCCATATCACATACTAGTAAACGTGGATTCACACCCATGTATATAGACAAGCAACGCAAAATCACTAGTAAAGGCGGAAAATCCGCTCATACAAAAGGAACCACTCACGAATTTACATCCGATTTACCGTCATAAGGTGATGGTAATTGGTTACAAAAGTTGGCAATAAAATTAAAACAGCTAAGTAGCTAGGCAAACTTAAGTATGAAAATAAATAACATTTGTAGCAAGCTATAAATCGCCCATAGCTTAGTTTTTGAGCAATGAATTACTCACTACAAATTTCAATTTATTTGCACCTACCTACTTATCCAAGATTAGCTGATATCTAAAGGAGATAATCATGAAAGAAGATTCCGAAAACATGATTGGTTTTGAAGGTGAGGATAAAAATATTACCCGTGACACCAGTCAATCTGAACCAAATAAAGTCAATGTTCACAAAGAAAGATTAACCGCAAACCCTGGCGATCGCATTGCCGAAGAACCACAAACAATCGAAGAGAAAGCGAAACAATTAGCTGTGGATTCGGGTGATATTACAGGTGAGCATCTAAAAGTACCAACTTATTGGATTATCGAATATCCCAACGGTGAAAAAAAAGCACTACACCATGTTAAGGATGCGGAGGCAATCTCGGATTTTATTCGTGTTGCGCGCATGGATGAAAATGGCGATCGCATTTGGTAGTCGAGCGAGGAAAAATATAGGAGGAATTAGTGATGGTTAATACGCAACAACCCATACAAACGAACAAAGAATCGGAAATGTCCCCCAGACCTGCGGCGGAACGTCGTGCTTATCAAGGTAGTGGTAAGTTGCAGGATAAGGTGGCATTGATTACTGGTGGTGATAGCGGGATTGGTCGTGCTGTAGCTGTCATGTATGCCAAAGAAGGTGCGGATGTGGTAATTATGTATCTAAAAGAGGACGATGATGCTCAGGAAACTAAACAGTTAGTGGAAAAAGAGGGTCGCCGTTGTCTTTCAATTGCTGGTGATGTGGGGGATGAAAACTTTTGTAGGCAAGCTGTAGAGCGAACTGTAAAAGAGTTTGGGCATCTGGATATATTGGTGAATAATGCTGCCGAGCAACATCTTCAACCGAGTTTGGAAGAGATTAGCGCTGAGCAGTTGGAACGGACTTTCCGCACGAATATTTTTTCGATGTTTTATTTAAGCAAAGCGGCTTTACCTCACCTGAAGGAAGGTAGCACTATTATTAATACGACTTCAGTTACAGCCTATGAAGGTAGCCCGCAATTACTAGACTATTCGGCAACCAAGGGCGCAATTGTTGCTTTTACCCGTTCTTTGTCCCAGTCACTGATTGACAAACATATTCGTGTTAACGGGGTGGCACCGGGACCAATTTGGACTCCTTTGATTACTTCGACTTTCCCGGAAGAAAAAATCACTAAACACGGTAGTAATGTGCCCATGCAACGTGTTGGACAACCTGATGAGGTAGCTCCTTGTTATGTGTTTTTAGCGTCGGACGACTCATCCTATATTGCGGGTCAGATTCTTCATCCCAATGGTGGCAAAATCGTTAATGGGTAATGCCTATTTTGGATACATTTGCTGCGCTCTGTATAAGCAAAATACTTACAAAGCAAGTTTTAATATAAGTTCTTCCTTGGGGAGGAACTTTTTTGCATAAGGAATACCGAGGTTACGCAGGAAATCAGCCAAAGGTTGCAAAAAAGCAATATTCCTAAACTCAGATTTTCATTTAAAGGAGAATCTGCACGTAGTTTTAGGTAGAAAAGTACTTGAAGAATTAAAGAAAGCTATTGTAGTATGCCGTTTCCTCTTATTTTAGTAACTTGGGAATATACTCCCCGCTTTGTCTATATAATTTAGACACTTAATAGCTTAATTACCTATTTGTTCGGTTCTAATCGGAAATTACATTATGAGTGATATACAAAGATTTGGTAATCATTTAATTATCGGCATCGCTGGCACAAAATTGAATGATGAAGATAAACGCTTGTTAAGTGATTTAAAACCCGTGGGAATTGTCTTTTATGGCAAAAACTTTCTCCACGATACCGATTATGAAACGTGGTTGCACAGTTTTGGAGAATTAATTAAGGGAATCCGCCAATATACAGAGCGAGAAAGGATGCTCCTTAGTATAGACCATGAGGGGGGGCGAGTAATTCGTCCACCTGCCCCTATTACCAGATTCCCCGATGCGTTTTCCCAAGGTGCTAAGGGGCGGCAAGTTGCCCAAGCCATGGCAGTAGAATTAAAATCTCTTGGTATAAATGTTTCCTGGTCTCCGGTTGCCGATATTTTTTCTAATCCTGACAATCCAATCATTGGCTCTCGCGCTTTCAGTAATAATGCAGAGTCAGCTGCGGAGTATGCTATCGAATGCTACAAAGGATTGCAGGAAGCTGGGATTATTGCCTGTGCTAAACATTTTCCCGGACATGGGGATACTAGTAAAGACTCCCATTTAGAATTGCCAGTTTTGCACCTCACAGAGGAGGAATTGTGGCAAAGGGAATTAATTCCTTTCCAAAAGCTGATTCAGCAGCAGATTCCCATGGTAATGACAGCGCATATTCTTTTCCCGAAAATTGATGCAGAGGTTCCTGCAACCCTTTCTCAGAAGATTCTCACGGGGATATTACGGGAAAAATTGGGTTTTACTGGGGTGATTGTCTCCGATGATTTGGATATGGCAGCCGTGGCTAGGATGTATAGTAATTCTGGAACCGTGGCGAAAACCTTGAACGCTGGTTGTGATTTGCTCATGGTATCGCGGAATTTACCCGCATCTTCCCCAGAGCGAATTTATCAGATTGGGAGGGATTTTGCTGAATCTTTAAATCAGGGCAGTTTACAGGAATCGGTGGTGGTTGCTGCTCAGGAAAGAATTGAAAATTTATTGCAGCAAACTCCCCAGTATCGTGTCGTTTTTCTGGATGCAGATGTTTTGCAATATCATTCAGAATTGGCGATCGCCTGCTCTCAATAACAAGTAGAAGGGGAAAAGGGTATTTTTCTATTTATTACCCATCCCCAAATATTACAAAATTTGAAGATATTAATTTTAATGTAACGAATAAATATATTTCATCTATTTTATACTGCCCAGATTCATAAGCTTTTTTTAACTAGTTTCCCTGGTTGGAAATATCTGAAATAGGTATAGACTTAAGTCATGCACTGATGTCGAATTAAGGTGTGTCAAGCTAGCTCTTGACGAGGGGTAAACTCTGCGTTTTCTTATTTATTTACTAGTTTTTCTATCTCTATGAGTAAATCTCTAGGAATGGGTTTCGTCATCAAAATTTCGTGCTTTAAATCTCCCCATCTTTTTCCACAACTGATTTGATAATTAGTGATAATTTCCGGAATTTTTGAGGAAACAATGACTCGAATGGGTTGTAATTGCCCTAGCAACCGAGCATGACGATATTGAGGAGAAGCTTGCAGGGCAATATCTAATTTTCTCGCAATAATTTCCGCGTCAATATCTATTTTTTCTAGTAATAAAAGATAATGTTCTTGGGGATATTTAACTGGTACAATTGCTCTGAAGGATTTTTCATCTAGGGGTAAACTAGCACAAACTTCCATGACAAAAGTAGAGTTTAACTTTTCTCCTACTAAGTCACTAATTTGTTGAGTACGTCCCAGGAATTCTAAACAGGGAGTTTGTAAATAGTAATGGGAAACACCTAGGCGATCGCCAATGCGATAACGATACAAACCACCCTTTTGTGAGATAATCACCTCATACTCTTCACCTACGACTAATTCATGCAATAAATGAATATTTCCCTGAGTATCTAAAAACTCAAAAAATACCTCATCTAATATTGGTACACAACCCTGGGAAGGAATTAAGGGAATTGTCATGGGTGCTTCTGTTGCTAAAAGTCCTTTACCCTGCACCAAAACCCTAGGAAAACAGGAGCGTAAATAGGCAGCACTATCAGCAGCATTTACCCTATCCCAGCAGGAAATTAATTTTAGTTCTGTCCACATATCCTGCCAGTTAATTGTTTCTCCTTGGAGCATTTGGCAGCGTTGTAGAGAAATTTTGTTTTCTAATTCCTGGGCTAAAATTTCTCGATTTTCTTGAATATAATCAAGGATAACTTTTAAAAATGTGGGGCTCCAGATAGAGATAATTTCTAACTTATCTTCTGCTAATAAAGTCAGAGCCAGTTGATGTTTAAATTCCTTTCCACTACGTAAACCAGATATTTTTGGAATAGAGACTAGGAACGGACGTAAAAACCAGCGTAACCAGCCATCTAAATATTCACTATCATCATTATTAATTCTATTTTCTCCCTGAAACTTTTCATCTTGACTTTGCAGTACAGGTGAGATGCAAAAATAGATTTTACCTGTAGTAAATTTCGCTCCATGGGCAATTAAATCCTCTGCCCAAACGCAGAACATTTGACTGAAGGAACCTAGGAGAGATTGGGTATAGGGAATAAATTTAGCCGCACCACTACTCCCTGATGTCTGTTCATAAAATTTAATTTTTTCGGGGGTGAGTAGAGATATTTTATTTTCTCGTTGTTGAGTTATCCATGGTTCTATATCTTGATAGCTGATAATGGGTATTTGCTGCCAATCTTCGATATTAGTAATAGATAGGGATTTGCCATACTCGCTGTTAATCAAATTAGGAAAAATAGCTTTTTGGACTTTTTGTTGTGCTAGCTGAGGATTGTGTAAGGCTCGGTAAAATTTTCGTCGAGCCGGATACAGAAGTAAACGAAAAATTCTAATGATAAATTTGAATATCATATCTTTTAATAAATTCCCTCACTTCTATAATGATTGGGGAATGTTATATAATATCTATAGAAACTTTTTCATCCACAAAGACTGAGTTTGATAGTTCAATTGATGATATAAATTAATCGCAGGGTGATTATTCGCAAATACTTGTAAACTAATTTGCTTATCACCATGGTTGATTGCCCAGTTTTCTGCATATATCATTAAAGCTTTACCTATTCCTTGACGACGATGCTCAGGTAACACGTAAAGAAGAAAAATATGGGTGTGGCGATCGCCAGTTACTTGATCAATAGCATTTCCCAACCACAGACAAGCAATGGGAATTTGCTTTTTACCATTCCCTTCCGAAGATATCTCTACCCACCACAGAGGAGTCTCAGAAGAAAAGTACTGTTCAACGGTATATGCTAAGTGGGCAAAATTCTCTTGCTCAGTCATCTCCTGATAAGTTCGCTGCATAAACTTTACCAAGAGCGATCGCTCTAAAGTTGAGCCACGACGAATGCTATAACCCGGTGGTAATTCAATCAACATGGGAATTTAGGGTGTAGATAGGAAGGGGAGCAGGAAAATTAAGAATTAACCTATTATCCATCCCCCATTACCTATTACCTCATACCCATAAATAACAACCAACTACTTCCCAAAAAACCGATACCACCATCCTGGAAAGTCGGTGCAGGTGCTGCCATATCCGCAGGTAGAAAAATTCTGGCACTAACTGCAACTAAAGCCACAAGAAATGTTAGTACCACTAGTAGGGGGGCAATATATTGACGGAAGAAAGCCATATTTCACTCAAGAATAAGGGATATTTTTAGAAAAAGCTAAAGATTTGTTAAGCTGTCTAGATTTATTTTAGCGGTGTTTTGCTGCTGGCGAATTGGCAATCAATATTTCCTATGGGTAACAAACAAACTGTCACCCACCCTAAATGTGAGGAGAAATTTCTTATCTTTTATTGGGAATTATCAGTTTTTCCTGAAAATTAACTTTTATCCCGTTCAATATCAGCGATCGCCCTTTCCCAATACCAATTTTCTGGCATCCCTGGATTCTGCTGTTTCCCTTGCTCCACAATATCTTGGGCAGCATTTTCATCCCCTGCAAGTAAGGCAATTAGACGATTTTTTAGGTAAGCATCGGGTGCTTTGGGATTACTCTGGGGTTTGGGTGCTGCTGCTGGTGCTGCTGGTGCTGGGCGAAAAGCTTGGGCTTGTTGTTGCCTTTTCAACTCCCAGAAAAGCACGTAGTACAATGTACCAAAAATCACAATTAAGCTAAACGTGCCCAAAAAAGTTAAGAGATTTAGGGAAAGGTATCCCAAAACTAACTGGGAAAGGACATAACCCAACAAAATCCCAGTTAACAATAGAATTGTAGTAGCTACGGAAATGACTAATTTTTGCCCCATAAATCATCCTCTTCATCTAATCCTGGTCTAGACATGGCTGCCGGGGGTTGATTCCACGGAGCGAATATAGGTAATAATAGTAACCCAGGTAAAGCCGCCGCAATACTAATGAGAAAAAATGTTGACCATCCTGTGCTTTTGGCGATCGCTCCAGCTGGTGCTGCTAATATATCTCGACTGACCGCCATTAAACTAGAAAGTAAGGCATACTGGGTCGCCGAGAATTGTTGATTGCAGAGACTCATCAAAAAAGCGACAAAGGCGATTGTTCCCAAACCACCACAGAAGTTTTCTACATTGATAGCAACTAACAGCATTTGGTAATTTTTTCCTACCTGGGGTTGCGCTAGGGCAAAGTAAGCTAAGTTACTCAGTGCTTGCAGTATGCCAAATATCCACAGGGAACGATTAATACCAATTTGTCTCAGTATTGCTCCACCAGTCAAAGTTCCCACGATAGTGGCAAGTATTCCCATACCCCCACGAATTTTCCCAATATCGGTATTGGTGAAGCCCATCTGCACCAGGAATGTTATCGACATATTATTCAATAACGCATCCCCTAATCGATATAAAGTGACAAAGAGGATAATTAGGAGAGCAGAGACTACACCCCGGCGTTGAAAAAACTCCCAAAAGGGCAAAAAAACTGCATCTCTGAGGGAAGTAGGGGGGGTGATTTGTTGAGGTTCTGGAGCAAACAAAGTACCCAAAATCCCAATGATCATGGTAGCTGCCATAATTATATAGACCGATGACCAGGGTAGGCGGTCAGCTAAAATTAGAGCTAGGGAACCCCCTGCCAATGTGGCAATCCGGTAGCCAAGGGTAAAAACTGCCGCTCCGAAACCCATCTCTAAGGGTTCCAAAACATCTACCCGGTAAGCATCCGCAGCAATATCCTGAGTCGCACTTAAAAAAGCAATCACGAACGCATTAATTGCTAAGAGTTGTAACGCTTGCTTGGGTTGCTGAAAACCAAGAACGGCGATCGCCACCATTAAAGCAATTTGAGTCACAATCAACCAACCCCTACGTCTACCCAAAAATGGTAGGGTAAAGCGATCGAGAAATGGCGACCAGAAGAACTTCCAGGAATATGGTAAATTGACAAGACTCGTCAAACCAATGACTGCAATATCAACTTGTTCTCGACTCATCCAGGTTTTGAGAGCATCACCAATTAACAACAAGGGTAAACCCGAACCAAAACCTATTAACAACAAAGTTGTCATCTTCCGGCTATTAAATACCCGTAGAATTGAAGAAGTAGAGTTCACTGTATGATTACTTGCTCCCTTTGTCAGGTAAATTTCAGATATATTCCCATACTTACTGTGTCATTTCACGCCTATCCGCCAAATTGACATAAGCAACGGGTAATATACACAGAAACCCCTGTACTTTAACTCCATATTGCTCAGAACAAAACAAATTGGTATCTTGAGGGCAAAACAGTAAAAACCCTTACTTGCAGTTATGACTCAGAATAACCCAGTTTATCCGGTGATTTGGCACAACGATTCTGTATCATTAATTGACCAAACTCGTCTACCTGGTGAATATAGTTTCGTAGAGATTAGCCGCAGTGCAGATATGGCACAGGCAATTAAAACTATGATTGTTCGTGGTGCGCCGGCAATTGGTGTAGCTGCTGCCTATGGGATGTATTTAGGGGCAAGGGAAATCGCCACGGAGAACCGTGATGAATTTTTGCGCTGTCTAGAGCAGGTAGCCGAAATGTTGCGGGCAACCCGTCCCACAGCCGTGAATTTATTCTGGGCAATATCGCGGATGATGAAAGTAGCCTATGAGACTATAGGTACGGTAGAAGACATTCAAAAAGTTATGTTGCAAACTGCCCAAGCGATTAATTCAGAAGATATTCAAACTTGCTTGGCGATTGGCGACCATGGGTTAAAAGCCTTACCACAGACACCAGAAAAACTCACGATTCTCACCCACTGTAATGCGGGAGCTTTAGCCACGGCGGGTTATGGTACTGCCCTCGGCGTGGTACGCTCGGCTTGGAGTGAAGGACGTTTAACACGGGTATTCGCCGATGAAACCCGTCCCAGGTTGCAAGGAGCAAAGTTAACAGCTTGGGAATGTGTGCAAGAAGGGATTCCGGTGACAGTGATTACTGATAGTATGGCAGCCCATTGTATGAAGCAAGGTTTAATTCATGCCGTAGTTGTGGGTGCAGATAGAATTGCGGCAAATGGGGATAGTGCGAATAAAATCGGGACTTACCACTTGGCGATCGCCGCCCAATACCACAATATACCTTTCTTTGTTGCTGCACCTTTGTCAACTGTAGACTTTAATATTAGCGACGGTAGTCAAATTCCCATCGAAGAACGTAACCCAGAGGAAATCTACCATGTGGGTGAAGCCACACTCACACCCCTAGGTGCGGAATTTTATAATCCAGCTTTTGATGTCACCCCCGCAGAGTTAATTACTGCCATCATCACCGAACACGGTGCTTTTGCTCCTGGTGAATTAAAAGACTTTCAGGAAAAACAAGTTAATTAGCAATTGCTCACAATTATCGTTTTTTCGAGATTATCAACAGTATAAACTGTGGCGATCGCCCGAGAATTTCCAGCCTAGATTGGGACAAATTCCTCTATGAAGAATCTCCAGCAATCCCTGGAATTTCGGAAAAAGGAATAAAATTTGTGCTTGGAAGTAAAGGTAATAGTGGAGATTTTGTCAGTTCTCCCGGCAATGCAGTTCCCCAACCCTTAGCTGAATATCTCTTCAAAGCCAATACACCTTATGCATTCTACCTGGAATCATTCTATGGCGATCGCCCCACAGGTATCCTCTATTCCCACAACAATAAAAATCGTAATGGCAACCAGCAAAGTAAATTCTCCGCCGATTTCTCCGGACTTGCCAAAGGGGGTGTCACCATTCGTTGGGATGATACTGGTTCTGCCCTCGTCAGAAGTAATTTAGAAGATACTGACTTTGATGATTTTATTATCCGTGCTGGCGGGCTTTGTCCACCCTCAGCCAAATGTCACAAAGGAATTAAGGTAAAATTATGAGTAGAAATATTAATAAATGTAAATTTATCCCCCCATGCCCCCAAAAATTGAAAATTCTCAGTCGCGTGTAGTCGTTGTGGGTGCGGGAATTGGTGGACTGACAGCAGCAGCTTTACTTGCCCATCGCGGCTATGATGTACTAATTCTCGACCAAGCGATTGTACCAGGTGGTTGTGCTTCTACCTTTGAACGTCGAGGCTTTACCTTTGATGTTGGCGCTACTCAAGTAGCAGGTTTAGAGCCAGGAGGAATTCACCACCGTATATTTACGGAGCTAGGTCTTGACCTACCCCCAGCTACACCCTGCGACCCCGCTTGTGCAGTATTTTTGCCAGGGGAAACTACACCGATTAATGTTTGGCGTGACCCAGAAAAATGGCGTAGGGAAAGGGAAAAACAATTTCCTGGCAGCGAACCTTTTTGGGAATTACTAGCAGCCCTCTTTCAAGCTAGTTGGGAGTTTCAAGGACGTGACCCGGTGTTACCTCCCCGAAATCTGTGGGACTTTTGGCAACTTAGCCAAGCTATACGTTTAAGTACCTTCATTACCGTACCCTTCACCTTATTTACGGTTGGAGATGCATTAAGACTGTACGGATTAGGCAAGGACACACGCCTACGGACATTCCTCGATTTACAATTAAAACTATATTCCCAAGTAAGTGCAGAGGAAACAGCCCTGCTCTACGCAGCCACAGCTTTAAGCGTATCCCAGTCACCCCAAGGTTTGTACCATCTTCAGGGTAGTATGCAAGTACTCAGCGATCGCCTTGTGGAATCTATGGAACGTGATGGTGCGAAATTACTCATGCGTCATACCGTGGAAAAAATTCTTGTGGAACAGGGTAAAACCACAGGAGTAGTGATTCGCAATCAAAAAACCGGAGAAACCTGGACAGAAACGGCAGACCATGTAGTAGCAAATGTCACAGTACAAAATTTAGTGCAACTTCTGGGAGAAAAATCACCCCCAGGATACAAGCAACGAGTGGACAACCTGCCATCGCCATCGGGAGCATTTGTAGTCTATCTCGGCGTGGATGCCAGCGCTATTCCCCCAGGATGTCCTCCCCATCTGCAATTTCTCTATGATGCTAGCGGACCAATTGGAGAAAACAACTCCCTCTTTGTCTCCGTTAGTCACCCCGGAGATGGACGCGCACCCACAGGAAAGGCGACAATTATCGCTTCTTCCTTTGTTGATACCCAACAGTGGTGGCAAACTTCCAACTATGAGCAGTTAAAACAGCAATTTACCCAAGAGGCGATCGCCCTCCTCGGCAAATATTTCGACCTCAAACCAGAAAACATCATCCATCTGGAAGCTGCCACACCCCGAACATTCCAACATTACACGGGTCGCGATCGCGGTATCGTTGGCGGTATTGGGCAACGTATACCTACCTTCGGACCCTTTGGTTTTGCCAATCGTACCCCCATCCCTGGTTTATGGCTAGTTGGTGACTCCACCCACCCCGGAGAAGGAACTGCGGGGGTTAGTTACTCTGCGTTGACTGTAGTCCGACAAATCGCCGCCATCAAAGGGCTAAAAAATCGCTAGGATTTAATTGCACTCATGATAAAATTCAGCCGTGACAGCAAACCTGACCCATGATTCCCTGGCGACTTTTCGCCTTTCACCCCTGATTCGCATCACCCTATTAACTCTCTATATTGCTCTCACCCTCCCTTTACCCTTTCTTGCTCAGATGACAAATGCACCTATACCTTACCAATGGTTTTGGGTGGGTATTGCCATCGGTTTTGTGGGTTTATATGCTGCTTTAAGTGAGCAGGTAGTTCTCGATGACCAAGGAATTCAAGTTACCTACCCGACATGGGTTCCCCGTTTTTTCCGCAGGGGTTGGTCTTTGCCTTGGTCTGATATCAAGGAGCTAAAACCGCGCACCACCGGACAGGGAGGTATTGTCTATTATTTTCTCAGCCAGTCAGGGCAAGCTTATTTGCTACCAATGCGAGTTGCTGGCTTTTCTCACCTGGTAAAATTGGTTGAGGAAAAAACAGGAATTGATACTAGAGATGTCTATCCTCTAGCCCAACCCTGGATGTATTTAATATTACTAATATTTACACTGCTGCTATTCTTGGTAGATGTGTGGACAATTGTCACTGCCGTTGACTTGGGTAAGTTGGTTTAAATATGACTAATGGGGAAGTTTTGCCACCCAAACTGAGATTAGAACAGGTAAATTGGTTTGCCAGTTTAATGGGAAAACCCCAGGGATACCCAATTTTACAGAATATTAACCTGGAAGTGATGGTGGGCGATCGCCTACTGATTACAGGAAAAACTGGTGCAGGTAAAACTTCCCTACTGCGTCTGCTAAATCGTTTGAATGACCCCACAAGCGGTAAAGTTTATTTAGACCATCAAGAATATCGCCACATCCCTATTCAACACCTGCGACACCGGGTAATGCTTGTTCCCCAGGAAAGCAAACTATTGGGAATGACTGTACAGCAAGCTTTATCCTACCCCTTACAGCTACGGGGAATCACAGCACCAACCATTCAAGAACGAGTCGAGCAATGGCTAGAATTACTGGCAATTCCCAGAGATTGGTTAGAACGCACCGAGGTACAATTATCATCGGGTCAAAAGCAGCTAGTGGCGATCGCCCGCGCTCTAGTCACCCAACCAGACATCCTGCTCTTAGATGAACCCACAGCAAATCTCGACTCCCATACCGCATCCCAACTTATCACCCTACTTGTCCAACTATCCCAAAATCACCAAACCACTATCCTCATGGTCAATCATCAATTAGACCTAGGAAAAGTATTTGCCACCCGTATATTAAAATTAGACAACAGTCGTTTGATACTCAATCAAAATGCGTCAGAAATAGAATGGCAAAATCTCCAAGTCAATTCACCACATCAATCGGAAGACGAATTTGATTTTTAGCCACAAGACTGTGAACAACCCAAAACTAACCACCAACCCTAAAAACCTGCTGATAGATAGAATTACAACAACTATGATTATTCATGTGTAACTATTTCCCAGCATCGATATTCTGCAAATATCATCTCTGAGTCGTTAATGTCGAACGGTGATTATTAAACCTTTCAACATTTAACTTTGTTGGTATAGATTGAATATTGGTATTTAAAATCTCCATATTGAATCTATATCCCACGTTGCGAATAGTTTGAATCAAACTTGGTTGCCGAGGATCGAATTCCACCTTTTTCCGTAAGGATAATACGTGAGTATCAATGGTGCGTGGATTATCAATGGCATCAGGCCAAGCACGACGCAATAACTCGGAACGACTCAATGGTACACCCCCAGCTTGCGCCAAAACATAAAGCAAACTAAACTCCTGTGGAGTCAAATCAATAAATTCACCCTGTAAGCGAACACGACGTTGGACTAAATCAATTTGTAAAGTTCCGTAATCTAAATATGCTGGAGCTACAGGTGTGCGTTTACGGCGAATCAAAGATTCTACCCGTGCCAGAAATTCCTGCATTCCAAAAGGTTTACTCAGATAATCATCAGCACCTGCTTTTAAACCAGCAACCACATCTGATTCATTACTGCGAGCAGACAGCATTAAAATCAAAGGTTCTTGCTGACGATGTAACCAACGGCAAAACTCAACACCATCACCATCTGGTAGATCAGCATCAAGAATTACAAGCGTTGGTTGATGACTGAGAAAAGCTTCCCTTGCTTGATAGATACTGGCAGCCTGATGCACCCGATAGTCAAGCTGTTGCAAGTGCCAGCCCAGCAACGATCTGAGATGGGGATTCCCCTCAACGATTTCAATACAAACCGAACCCACGACGGCAAGACCCCTTAGCGTGCATGAATTTCAAAGTAACAAAGCCTATGCGTTAGGTTTTGTAACCGTTGTTACTCCTGCTACTTTTGTTTTGCTAATTACCCATATTTCCTCGTGTGAGGGGTTTCACCAATGCCTTACCCAAAGCCAAATTAGTAATATTATTAAATTTTTGTTATGATCATTAAAAGTTTTTCAGAGGAGTACCCACCCTAGGGAACTAATTTCTGACTCATTTTGTCAAACAAGGGGAACATCATCTACCCCATTTCCCAAAGAAATAACTTCCTGCGGGGTCTTAGCCCTCGCTATTTTAGCAAATAAATCAGTTATACCTGTCACAGTAAAACGAAAATAGATGAAGATTCTACAATCCGAATATGACAATTACTTACTAAGCTGTCTATTTGAGATTTTCTGGAATAGGATCGGGTTAGACTGTATTTGCACAGGGTATAACTCCCCAGCAAATTCTTGAGTGTTGAGTTGATGACAAACTGCAAGTGGTACTTCACTTTTCAGCTTGAATAAATTACAATTCTCATTCCAAAGAGACTTTTTTTCTAAATATGCTCCAGGACACACAAACTATCCGCTATTACCAAAGACTAACCGACGCCTTCGTCGAATTATGGAATCGCGGTTACCGAACTGATGATATGCGGATGTATTTAGATGGTTATTTAGCCGCACTGCGACACAGCAACGCCATTGAAGCCTATCTAATCCATCGTTTAGAAGAAGAAGCAACCCGTTATTTGTACGATGTATCTAATTTTGCCGTGGCGCAACCACAACCAGAACCCGATTACTACTAACCACCTCCCCAGATGACTTAGAAGTAATCATATCTAGACGCTGACAATTATAGCATACTGATTGTCAATGTCAATGGCATGAATGTTATAAGTTTTGGTATATTTTGCCAAATTAAATCCCCTCTCTGTTAAACAACCATCAGAGTAGGGGAATTTAACTTTTTAACTTTAGGATGCTAGGGCAACTTCTACCATTTGTTGCAATTCACCTTTCTGATACAGTTCAATTAGGATATCTGAGCCGCCGATAAATTCACCATTGATATAAACTTGGGGAATAGTGGGCCAATTAGAATACTCTTTAATTCCTTGGCGCAATTCCCCATCATCTAGAATATTCACTGTCTCAAAAGGAACACCCAGTGTGTTGAGAATTTGAACAACGTTATTAGAAAAACCACATTGGGGCATGAGTTTGGTTCCCTTCATGAAAACCATGATTTTGTTTTGTTGGATTAAATTGTCAATCTTTTGTTGTAATTCGGGTGTCATAGTTTTTGTTTCCTAATTATTTCTGAGTCAACCTGGAGTAACTCTATAGTCAATAGTCGGTGAGTTTATCGTTCCTGCAAGCTGAAAATTTTAATGAGCAAGCTGTCAGAGGAAGAAACCAGGTTCCGGGAATTTTTTGATTTCCTACACTCCCCTTTGCTGGGTGTGAAACTGGGTTTTTTCCCCTTCCATAAATTTGACTATTGACGATTGACTGCTGCAAATGATTCTGGAGTAAAGGTTTTCAGCGCCAGAGCGTGAATAGCTTCAGTGGACATCGCTTGTTGCAAAGCACCATAAACTAGCTGGTGTTGCTGCACTAGTCCTTTACCTGCAAACTGCGATGAGACTACTGTAACTTGGTAGTGGTCACCGCCACCAGTTAAGTCTTGCACCTGTATTTGGGCATCAGGCAATTGAGCTTGAATCATTGCCTCAACCTGTTGCGGACTAATCATCGCAATTCCTAAGAAACTTCTTTTCCTATTATTAACAAATATGTGACTATCAGCCCTGCCATTTTGCGTTAGGGGGTACAGTATCATACCCATAATTTCATATACGCATTTTGACGTTTCCAGATTGAACTGGAGCTAAATGGCAGATAAGCTAATCCTACCACTAAGAAAAGCGAAAGCTGCCTCCAATTAACTGGTGGCAGTCCATAGGATAAATCAATTCAGAAAATAGAGAGTTCAGTTATTTTTGTGGGGAACTGCTATTTCTGGGGTAGGGTGCATCAACAAACCCTAATTCTAAAAGTTGTTGGTAAGCTTTTTTACCTAGTTCACGGGTAGGATTTTGGCTCTTGACGATTTGCACCAGTAGGGGTGTTGCCAATTCTGGCTTATTTTGTGCGCGATGGACTAAAGCTAATTGATAGGTAGCTTCATCACGCATTTGCGCGGATTCTAGAGCTTTTTTCCGTTGGGAATCTGCAATTCTGTTGTCAATACCAGCAAAGCTGGCAGTTAGTTCTTGATAAAAATTGGAAAGTTGATTGAATACAACTCGTGCATCTTGTAGTTTTTTGGCTGCAACTTCGTAGTTTTGTGAAGAGACAGCATTATTTGCCTCATTTATCAAACGTTTGCCACCCTCAATACTCAATAGACTGTTACTTTGTGCTGTGGGACGAAGATTATTCGGATCGTTGGGATCAATCGGTTGTGCTTGATTAGCACCACTGGGGAGGGTAATTTGAGCATGAACGGGTGCTAGTAAGCTGAAAGCAGTAATCACTGATAAACAAGCGCAACCCATCCAGGAAACATTTGCAGCAAAATTCATGGGGTCAATTAAAAGTGACAGTTGAAAATTTGGGATAGAAACTTCGGGTATCTTAACTCTGTTTGGGCTTTTCACAAAGCAAAGATATTGAAGATGGGGGAACCGGGAATTTACCATTGAGTAATTTATTGTGCCAATAATTTAGACTTAATATCGTAAAAATCTAGTTCCCGTTGTAATTTTCTGGTTTGGGAAAATATTCTGTATGCGCGATCGCCCTGATTCTCCTGATGCTTCTATTGGTGTTCCCCCAGCTCACCAAGGATTAGTTTTACAGCGTGGTGGTGAAGAGTTGGTTTTGGAAAAAGTCAGCGATCGCTTCACCCTGCGTACCGTGAATGATTTTTTACCCAAGCAGTTATCCCGTCCGACTTGGGGTAATTGGCAATGTAGTATCCCCCAAGGACAATTAGAATTATTTACCGTCGCCCCGAAAAAACTTGATGGAGCCATGTCTATGGCGCGCTCCTCGGAAAATGTGGCGTTTGCGAGTCATGTTTATCAAATTCCTCACCAACCTGGCAGTCAATTTTACCTAACTGACCAAATCACTGTACAATTTGCTACCTGGGTTGATGGTGGCAAAATTCAGGCGATCGCCAACAATTTTGGTTTATTACTAGAAAAAGCTCTCCCCGATTTACCAAATACATTTGTTTTCACCCTAGGTTCCCAGGCAAAGGAAAACCCCCTGAAAATTACCAACCAACTCATTGCCCTACCAGAGGTAATGACTGCGGAACCGAATATTATTGTTCACCAAGAGTTACACTACCAGCCCCGTGACCCCCTTTACCCTCAACAATGGTACCTCCAGCACCAAGGAGGCAATCAATTAGCCCAAAATTCCCATATATCCGTAGAATCAGCTTGGGATATTACCAGGGGTATTCGTTCGGTAGTAATCGCAGTTGTGGATGACTCCTTTGATTTAAACCATCCTGATTTCCAAGGTAACGGCAAAATAGTTGCCCCTAGGGATCTACGGGAAAATGACTTTTTACCCTTGCCCGGTGAACAAGAAACTAGCCACGGTACAGCTTGTGCTGGGGTTGCCCTTGCAGAAGAGAATGGTACTGGTATCGTTGGTGTTGCTCCGGGCTGTGCATTGATGCCAATCCGTACCACAGGATATTTAGATGATGAGTCTGTGGAGGCAATTTTTTCTTGGGCAGTGGAAAAAGGAGCCAGCATCATTTCTTGCAGTTGGGGAGCTTCGGCGGTGTACTTTCCCCTTTCTCTGCGCCAAAAGGCAGCCATCACCCGTGCTGCTACCAAGGGGCGTACTGGCAAAGGTTGCGTGATTTTATTTGCTGCGGGTAATGCCAACCGCCCGGTAAGCGGTAGTATCAATGAGCAGGGATGGGTGAAAAATATTTTAAAAGGTGATACTAAGTGGCTTAATGGATTTGCGGTACACCCCGACGTAATCACCATCGCCGCTTCTACCAGCTTAGGGAAAAAAGCCGCCTATAGTAATTGGGGTACAAGTATTTCAGTCTGTGCGCCCAGCAATAATGCACCCCCAGGAATGTGGTTTCAAGAAATGGGCTATATTTTTACCCAACCAGCAATCAATGCCAATTTAGCAGGGTTAGGTGTGTTTACCAGCGATCAACTGGGAGCCGCAGGTTACGATGCTGGAGACTTTACCAGAAATTTTGGCGGGACTTCCAGCGCTACCCCGGTGGTTGCAGGTGTAGTGGGATTAATCTTGTCAGCAAATCCTGACCTCACTGCCCAGCAAGTCAAACGGATTTTGCAGGAAACCGCAGATAAAATTATTGACCCAGATCCTGACCCCCAACTCGGCTCACGTTACGGAACTTATAATCAACAGGGCTTTTCCCAATGGTTTGGTTATGGTAAGGTGAATGCTTGGCGGGCAGTAGAAGCAGCCCAACGCTTAAGGGCAAATATCAGTATTGCTACGCAACAAATTGGTGGTGCAAACTACAGTCAGCTACCCATTCCCGATAATAATCGCCAAGGCTTAAAAAGTCCGATACTTATAGAAAGTCGTTCTCCCCAGACAACATCGGAATCAACTTTAGTCAAAGATATTCAAGTTACAGTCAATATTACCCACGAATTTCTGGGAGATTTAGAAATTTATTTAATTGCGCCTAATAATAATTCTGTCCTATTACAGAGTCGAACCCTCGGAAGAAGACAGCAACTACAAGCAATTTATACAGTGCGATCGCACCCAGTTTTAGAACAGCTACTCAATCAAAAAGCCTCTGGGCGCTGGCAATTGTGGGTAATTGACCAGATTGCAGAAGATATCGGCAGATTAAACAGTTGGGAATTAAGTTTAGGAATTTAATCATAAATAATTATCGGTCATCAATATCCATACCCATGGCAATTTCAGCAAAAGAATGGTGATTGCATGGAGATTGGTGATTACTCAATGCGTGTAAAGTCTGACTTAAATCAGATGTCAAGCGCTTGGCTTCCTGTTTTACACACCCCTGGGTATATTCTGCTGCTTCTATAGATGAACCAATATGAATATGCACATCAGTACCCCACCCAGGATAGGGTTGACTGTAATTAATGGCAATCGGTAGTATTTTCACCCCCAATCCCGGATGATTATGTTCCGCAGTTAGGGCTAAACGGGCAATACCTGGTTTGAGAGGATGAACTTGGCGATCGCGGAAAATTCCCCCCTCCGGAAAAATCACCAACATCTGTTTCTGCTGCAAGAGCTGCACACCATGGCGAAGAGTCCCCACCGATGGGCGCTTTGTATCTACAGGAAATCCCCCCATTTGTTTCACCAGCCACCCTTGTAAGCCTTTACACTCACTGATAGTCACCATAAAGTGTAAATCCCTGCCAGTCACACATCGACCAGCTACATAGGGAACTAACAACGCATCCCAACGCGCGCGATGGGTAGGAGCTAAAATCACTGCTCCTTGCTGAGGAACATTTGCTTGACCTGTCACCGTAATTTGGCGAAAAAAACTGGGCAAAACAAAATGTCGTCCTAAAAAATATGCGGCAGGACCCAACCAAGGAGAAACCTGAGAAGTTGTACGATTCACATGAACTTCTGGGGGAATAATTACTGGTGTGGGATGGTACGTATCCAAAAAATAACGAACTTCCATCATGATGGTGGCAGATGACTGTTGGGTAGTGTGTAATGAAAGCTTTATATTAGATACACCGTAGATTTTCTTTTTGACCTTGTGTTACCCCAAATGGACAGTTTCACCTCTGTCCGTTAATTTATCCGTGTCGCCGATTGACAAACCAATCTTGCAACTGTCGCCGACAATGAGATTCCAGAATGCCACCAATCACACACAAACGGTGATTAGATGCCGCACTATCAGGAATATTTGCCACAGTACGAATAGCCCCAGTTTTTGGGTCATCCACACCATAGACTAGTTGCCCTACACGAGCTTGGATGATTGCACCTGCACACATCGGGCAGGGTTCTAGGGTGACATAGAGAATACAATGACTCAAGCGCCAAGTTTGTAACTTGTTTGCCGCAGCTCGCACAGCCACAATTTCTGCGTGTGCGGTGGGGTCTTGGTCACGTTCTTTCCTGTTTTCACCTTCTGCAACCAGATTTCCAAATGAATCAATAATAACAGCACCTACAGGCACTTCACCGACATTTCCAGCATTTTTTGCCAATTCTAGGGCATGATACATCCACTTTTGATGTATAAGATATTCCGAGTGTTCCATTCATATATACCAATACATGACAAAAGAGACTTAAAAGAAATCAAGTCTCGTAATTCTCTTTCGTCAAGAAAATTTGAAATATTTTAGTATTTGTCTGTGAATTCCTTGATGTATTCCATACAGAAGACATCCGATGACGTGAGAAACGCAGAAACCTGTAAGCCGAGATAGTTAGGCAACTTGAGTCAATAAGGAATCCAACTTACCTTGTGTATCTAATGCATATAAGTCATCGCAGCCACCGATATGATGGTCGTTGATGAAAATTTGTGGTACCGAACGTCGATTGTGGGCACGTTCTGCCATGGCTGCTCTAGCAACTTCATCACCGTCTATTTTGTATTCGATGAATTTGACACCTTTCCACCACAAAAGCATTTTGGCGCGAATGCAATAGGGACAGGTTTGCCAGGTATAAATTTCGACGTTGGCTTTGATACGTTCTGGGTGGCGGTTTAAAAGGGAATTGAAAATATTTAACATATATGACTGGTGGGTGAAATTATCTTGCCGAATGTATGTAGTCTACAAAATAAAATTTAGGAGTGAGCCAGAATTTTAACCATGTATAAGTTCCTAGGGCAACAAGAGCGATCGCCATCAAAGGTAAACCCCAATTTAAACGTAAACTATCGGGTAAAATAGCAACACCAGCCACGGTCAGAATGAAGTATGTCAGCAAGACGATTTGTAAACGCTGCACCGCCTGTAATGCTCCTCGGCAACTGCTGCAATGCTGGGTATGCTGGGTATAACGGTCAAGTAATTCCCGTCGATTCTCGTTGATTTTCAGGGGTGTTGCCGCATCAATTCCCACTGCTTCCCAGGGAAGTTTGCCATCACAATACCTATCGAACCACTTACGAAATTCTATAACTAGGCGATCGGCGCTAGTTGGTAGTTTATAAGCCGTTTTCCAACTTGATTCTGTTGCTTGCTTCTGGAGGAAATACTCTTGCTGGTGCAACAAAACCATATCCCCATCTAGAACCAGATTGCGATTGAACAGGTGATCCCACCATCGGGGGGTGAAGCGGTAGAGGTTATGACCGAAATTTTGGGGAAATTGGGCGACAATTCGAGATTTACCAGGAGCTACGGGCAGGCAATAAACTGCTAATCCGCTTATCTTACCCGTATCCCCAATAGTTATGGCATATTCCAAGCGACAGGGCGGCTCAAAGGTGATAGTGGTTTGGAGATATCGAGAAATAGTTCCTTGAATCAAGTTTGCTGTGGATTTAGAGACTTGTATCGGTAGAGGTTTAGCTTGTCGGCGATCGCCCTGGATTCCGTGGTGAGCAAAGGGTACATGACTCGGATCAATGACATTTTCTATCAAGGTTTGCCAGTCATAGGCTAAATCCCGCACCAGAGATTTCCGCATAAAACCATGACTTTCATCCAGAGGAGATAAAGGTAAAGGTGTGGCTGCTGCCAGTTCTGGTGAATTCAGATCTAACCACACCCACAGCAACTCCTGTTCTTGACGTGTAGGAAACCCTTGGACACAAAAATTCTCCTGGTTTTTACTCAGGATTTCGGGGTTGTCTGCTTGGGGAATTTGAGTACATATACCTTGGTCATCAAATTGCCAACCATGGTAGCTACACATTAAATTCCCTGTCTCCTCGTCAATGCGCCCTTCCGTCAAAGGTGCAAGACGGTGGGGGCACTTATCTAAAAAAACACTAAATTTTTCGGAATGTTTGGGTTTCCAGATTACCAGACGCATACCCAATACCATCGCCGGTGTTGGTTTTTTGACATCCAGGTCAATCAAGGGAATTATGGGATACCAGTGTTGAAAAAAGTTAAATTCCGAAGACATTAAACTTAAATCCTTATTTTTTGATGGTGATAGCTAGAATTTATCTAAATATAAATAGGACTTATGCAAAATTCGCAAGAAAACAAGGAATTGTACCATTTCTCTCAATTTCGACTACCTGCGGTCTATGTGTAGCTTGATTTTGGGAAATTAGTATTACTTCCTTGCCTCTGCCTAAGCCCTAATAAATAACTACGTTACAAAAAAAGAAATATGTTGGGTTATGGGGAATCGAGAATGGGTCATAGGACTTACCCTACCCCCGGAAAATACCTTTAGCAGCAAAACTTAACACATATGGAAGCACATACTATTTTCCACAGGTATCCGCCCTTTGGTAGACTGTAAAACTGAAATCGCTGTGCGGAAAGCCGCAAAATCAAGCAATTGAGAGGGCAGACTCTGTGGAAAATACTCTTGGGTTAGAGATTATTGAGGTCGTTGAGCAAGCCGCGATCGCCTCTGCGAAATGGATGGGCAAAGGTGAAAAGAATACAGCTGACGAAGTAGCTGTAGAAGCGATGCGCGAACGCATGAATAAAATCTATATGCGTGGTCGTATTGTGATTGGTGAAGGTGAGCGTGATGATGCTCCCATGCTCTACATCGGTGAAGAAGTTGGTATCTGTAGTCGTCCAGATGCTAAAGATTTCTGTAACCCCGATGAACTGATCGAAATTGACATCGCTGTTGACCCTTGTGAAGGTACTAACCTGGTAGCATACGGACAACCTGGTTCCATGGCTGTATTAGCCATTTCGGAAAAAGGCGGTTTATTTGCAGCTCCTGACTTCTACATGAAGAAATTAGCAGCTCCCCCAGCAGCTAAAGGCAAAGTCGATATCAACAAATCGGCAACAGAAAACCTAAAGATTCTCTCTGAGTGTCTAGGTAGAAGTATTGACGAATTAGTTGTGGTAGTAATGAAACGTGAACGCCACAATGACTTGATTAAGGAAATTAGAGAAGCAGGTGCGAGAGTCCAACTGATTTCTGATGGTGACGTAGGTGCGGCATTATCCTGTGGTTTTGCTGGTACTAATATTCACTGTTTGATGGGAATTGGTGCTGCTCCTGAAGGTGTAATTTCTGCTGCGGCAATGCGGGCTTTGGGTGGTCACTTCCAAGGGCAATTGATTTACGATCCGGCGATCGTTAAAACCGGCTTGATTGGCGAAAGCAAGGAAGCAAACCTAGAGCGTCTCAGTTCTATGGGTATTAACGACCCAGATAAGGTCTACGATGCTCATGAATTAGCATCCGGTGAAACTGTCCTCTTTGCAGCTTGCGGTATCACCACGGGCAATTTGATGCAAGGTGTGCGCTTCTTCAGTGGTGGAGCAAGAACTCAAAGCTTGGTAATTTCCAACCAGTCAAAAACTGCACGCTTTGTGGATACTATCCATATGCTTGATGACCAACCCAAGACTATACAACTGCACTAGTAAGTTCTCGTCACAAATTTTGATGGGTTAGGAGATTGACGACTTAGTGATAATTCGGACATCTCACGCTTTCTAATCCTTCAAAAAAATAGATTCACTAGTCACTAAATAGTTATGGGGGAATGGGGTACAAAAAATAGAGAAAAAGCAAAGGATAATCATTAAACTGGCATTTTGCGGAATTCCAAATAGAGCCGATGGCATCCACAAAAAATTCCCAAAGCTTTGATTGTCCAAGCAAAAATCTAGGAAATAATTGCTTTTGACGATAATTTTCTGGTAAGTTTTCTATTCTCCATTCCTCCATTTCCACCAGAGGATTAACGCAAAAACCTCACAATCAGTAGGCGTAATTAATTACAACTACGAAATCAACTCGTTTTCGAGGATAACGTCTGTCTTGTCGCAAATTCCCCATTAACAATTAACAATTACTATTTAGCAGATGAATATAGTAGTAGTCGGACTAAGTCATAAGACTGCCTCTGTTGAAGTCCGGGAAAAATTGAGTATTCCAGAACCTCAAGTCGAAGGTGCGATCGCGCAAATTCTCGCCTATCCCCACATCGAAGAAGTAGCGATTCTCAGCACCTGCAACCGCCTGGAAATTTATCTGGTGACATCGGAGACTGAACAGGGTGTGCGGGAAGTCACTCAGTTTCTGTCCGAACACAGTAAATTGTCCATGGCTCCTCTGCGACAACATTTGTTTGTTTTATTACATGAAGATGCGGTCATGCACTTGATGCGTGTGGCAGCTGGTTTAGATAGCCTGGTTCTGGGAGAAGGACAAATTCTTGCCCAGGTGAAAAATACTCATAAACTGGGACAACAGTTTAACGGTATAAAAACAATCTTAAATCGTTTATTCAAACAAGCAATTACCGCCGGAAAGCGAGTCCGCACGGAAACCAGTATCGGAACTGGGGCAGTTTCTATCAGTTCGGCGGCGGTGGAATTGGCACAAATCAAAGCGGAAAATCTGACTGCTTGTCGAGTGGCGATTCTCGGTGCTGGTAAGATGTCTCGCCTGCTTGTGCAGCATTTAATTGCCAAAGGTGCTACGGAAATTTGTATTTTAAATCGCTCCCTAGGGCGGGCGCAGGAATTGGCGCAAATGTTTTCTGATGTGCCGATTCGTACCCATTTGCTGTCGGAGATGATGACAGTAATTTCCGAGAGTGATATTGTATTTACTAGTACTTCGGCAACAGACCCAATTTTAGACCGTGCCAAGCTGGAAGTTGTTTTAGAACCCAGCCGGAATTTAATGTTATTTGATATTTCTGTGCCGAGAAATGTCCACTCAGACGTAAATGACTTGGCGAATGTGCAAGCTTTCAATGTGGATGATTTAAAAGCGGTAGTGGCACAAAACCAAGAAAGTCGCCGGAAAATGGCACTGGAAGCAGAAGGTTTATTAGAAGAAGAAGTGACTGCTTTTGATGTTTGGTGGCGATCGCTAGAAACTGTTTCGACAATTAGTTGTCTACGAAACAAAATTGAAACGATTAGGGAACAGGAATTAGAAAAAGCCTTGTCTCGATTGGGTTCGGAGTATGGTGATAAGCATCAAGAAGTAATTGAAGCCTTGACAAGGGGTATTGTTAACAAAATTTTACACGACCCCATGGTACAGTTACGAGCACAACAAGATGTGGAAGCTAGACGCAAATGTATGCAAGCTTTGCAAATGTTATTTAACTTGGACGTAGAAGTAGTTAACTAGTATGTGAAGGCAGTAGTGAGTAGGCAGTAGGCAGTGGGAAAAAATCTATGATTAATGGGTTTTTCCGGACTTAATAATGGTCTGCTTATTTCCGCCGTGCTGTACTAGTATTCCATAAAATGAATATTTGAGGAGCTTCGAGATACCCGATTTTTTCAGGAAGTCGAGTATCTGAACCCTCTATACCCTCTTTACCCTATGCAAAATGTTGTCACAGCGTTTCTGGTATCAAGGAACTCGGTTGATATTGCTACTGTTGGGTGTGTGGTTGCTATTTGATTTAGTCGCACATCTAACAGCAGAGGTTTTGTGGTTTCAGGAGGTTGGTTATCTTTGGGAATATGTTTGGCGTTTAGGTACTCAATTGGGAATTTGGGCGATCGCCACGGGGTTTTCCCTATTTGTTTTACTCAGTAATTTAATTATCGCCTCCCACTTTTCATCTCCCCAGTTACTGGCAAATTGCAAAAAACCAGCACAAATCCTCTATTCGCCTTCCTTTCCTCCCCTATCCTCTCCCAAACAAACTCATGGGTTATCTATCTCCCTATTACTGCCGACAATATTAGGATTAACAAGTTTTGTTGCCCTGATAGTTAGTTACTATACCCATAAAGTTGGTAAATTATGGTTTCCCCAATTATCCTTACCTCAGCAAGTGTGGCAGTTTCCACCCTGGTTAAAATTCTTGCTGCAAAATTGGCAATGGGAACAAATTAATATTCCCTTGATTCCCTTGGGGGTATTTCTTGTACTCGTCACCTTTATCTTGATTAACTATCAGTTGTGGTTGCGAGCGATCGCCATCATAACTAGTATTATCTTGGGGACAATATTATCTCCAGAGTGGGTGAAAGTCTTACAGTACTTCCACCGCACCCCCTTTGCGCGACAAGATCCCTTATTTCACCATGACATCAGCTTTTATATTTTTTGCCTCCCCGTGTGGCAATTCCTCTGCGAATATTTTCTCAGTTTATCTTTACTAACTTTTGCCACAGTTACTTTAATTTACCTGCGTTCGGGTAACAGCTTGAGTGAAGGGATATTTCCTGGATTCTCCCTCAGACAGCGAATGCATTTAAACTTGGTATCCAGTTTTCTGATGTTTGCCGTTGCTGGGTACTACTGGTTACTACGCTATCAACTTCTATACTCTACCAATAGCGTCAATTATGGTGCTAATTATACCGCCGTTCATACACAGCTACCAATCTACACAGGTTTAAGTCTGTTAGCAGTGGCGATCGCCATTTATCTTCTAGCTCGTATTTATATTCTCTTCCGCAAAACCAGAAAATTTATTGACTCCTTTCCCGTCATTCCCTACCCTCGGCAATTATTTTACACCCTGGGTATCTACTTACTGTTTACCATCGTTGTTAATACCATCTTACCCATCGCTGTTAATCGCCTCATCGTTCAACCCAACGAATTGACTCGCGAGCGTCCCTACATCGAACGTACCATCAAATTAACCAGGGAAGCTTTTAATTTACACACCATTGAAGTAGAAAAATTTATTCCCCAAGGTAAATTAACCCTCCAAGATATCCAGAAAAACGATTTAACAATTCGCAATATTCGCCTCTGGGATACCTATCCCCTGCTGCAAAGTAATCGACAACTGCAACAGATTCGCCCCTATTATCGCTTTCCTGATGCAGATATTGACCGTTATAACCTGAAACGGGAAGCCACAACACCAATCGCAGAAAAGCAACAAACCATCATTGCTGCACGGGAACTCGATAGCAGTAATTTGCCCCCACAAGCACAAACCTGGGTAAACCAACATTTAATTTATACCCATGGTTATGGTTTTACCCTCAGCCCTGTCAATACCGTTGCCCCTGGTGGATTACCCGATTATTACATCAAAGATATTGGTGAGGGTACTTTACAAATCTCCAATCCCTCTGTACGAGAAAGTATTCCTGTGAATCAACCCCGGATTTATTACGGTGAAATTACGCAAAATTACGTAATGACAGGTACTAAAACCCAGGAATTTGACTACCCCAGTGGTGCAGATAATGTCTATAACGTCTACGATGGGCGAGGAGGTATATCCATTGGCAGTTTTTGGCGGCGTATTATTTTTGCTCAGTACCTCAAAGATTGGCAGATGCTGCTGACGAGGAATTTTACACCCCAAACCAAATTACTTTGTCGGCGGCAAATTATCCAGCGAGTTCAGGCGATCGCTCCCTTTCTACAATACGATAGCAACCCCTACCTAGTGGCAGCAGCAGGGGACGGCAGTAATTTAGCAGGTAAACCCAACTATCTCTACTGGATAATCGACGCTTACACCACTAGCGATCGCTACCCCTATTCTGACCCCGGAAAACACAAATTTAATTACATCCGTAACTCCGTCAAAGTAGTAATTGATGCCTATAACGGAAGTATAAATTTTTATATTACCGACGACCAAGACCCAGTTATCCACAGCTTCCACAGGACTTTTCCCCAGCTGTTTAAATCCTTGGCAACCATGCCAGCAGGTCTTAAAAATCACATCCGCTACCCCCTAGACCTCTTTAGTATCCAATCAGAACGGCTTCTGAGTTATCACATGACTGACCCCCAGGTATTCTATAATCGAGAAGACCTGTGGCAAATACCTAGTGAAATCTATGGCAATAAACCTCAACCAGTAGAACCCTATTACCTGATCACAAAATTACCTACAGGCAACACCGAAGAATTTATTTTACTGTTACCGTTTACACCTACCCAACGCTCCAACCTGATTGCTTGGTTAGCAGCTCGTTCCGACGGTCAAGAATATGGTAAATTACTGCTCTACGAATTTCCTAAGCAGCAGCTAGTGTATGGTACACAGCAAGTAGAAGCCTTAATTAACCAGGATCCTGTTATATCCCAAAAAATCACACTCTGGAATCGAGAAGGTTCGAGAGTTATTCAAGGCAACTTGCTAGTTATTCCCATTGAACAGTCTTTACTCTACGTCGAACCTCTTTACCTAGAAGCGGAACAAAATAGTCTCCCTACCCTGATCAGAGTCATCGTTGTCTACGATAACCGTATTGTCATTGCCGAAACCCTACAACAAGCTTTAACAGCCATCTTTCAAACAGATAAACCCACCACCCCAGCGATCGTTCGTCCCGTTCAATAGACATAACACACAAGGTAACAGGCGATCGCCTCACTCCCAAGGGCATAGGGAGGAAATTGTACACCGATTTACCTCCCTCATCTCATTGCCGAAATATTTTCTTGGGAATTAATACTAAATATCCCAGAATTCTTTGCCCATACAGCCAAGATAACTTGTGATTAGCCTCTCACTTCTATTAATTTGATTTCTTAATAGATAAATTTTGTATTCTTTGTATAAGATAAGTATGCGTTATAGACTTCTAGCTCTGAACATTTTCTTGATTTTCTATTTATCTAACAGTGAGTTTGCCAAAGTCACCCGCTTTTTTAAGTATCTATCTTCATATTCATCAAAATAGGGGAAATGTAAAAAACTACTTAAGAAATCTCTTTTTTCGTCTTCTTTGGTCACAGAATTAACATATCTTCAAATTTTCCTCAGGCATTACCCATACTGCATTAGAGAAAAAATAGTTAATAAATTTGAAGGAAAACTAATTAGATTTGAATCGAATTAATTATAGCACAGCATGACCAATGAACAATTTCAGAATTTGCTACGTTTTTTCAAAGCGTTAGCAGATGAAAGCCGATTGAAAATATTGGGTATTTTGGCAAATCAGGAGTATAGCGTTGAAGAATTAGCTGTTTTACTACAACTTAAGGAGCCAACAATATCCCATCATTTGGCAAAACTGAAAGAACTAAAATTAGTGAGTATGCGCCCAGATGGAAATGCTCACTTATATCAATTGGATATCCGAGAATTGCAAAGTATTAGCCAAGAAATCTTTACCCAAGAGAGAATAGCCTCCTTGGTGAAAGATGTGAATACAGAAGCTTGGGAAAATAAGGTATTACATACCTATATAGAAGGTGATATCCAAGCTACAGAAGTGATTCAACGCTTGAAGGAGATTCCCACAAGTCGCAAAAAGCGCTTGGTGGTTCTGAAGTGGATAGCGAATAAATTTGATTTAGGAGTCAGTTATCAAGAAAATACAGTTGATGAAATACTCCAGCGCTACTACCACGACTCCTCCACCCTGAAACGGGAGTTAGTAAATTCCCCATTCATGGAAAAAGAAAGTGGGGCTTATCGACGTTTGCCTGTATTAGATTTTCCAATGGATGCAGATAGAGTGCAGACAACTGGTGAAGGGTAAGTCAAATTACAACTATATGAAATAGCGAAGGAAAACAGAAAGGATATAGAAATTAAAGGATACGTGAAGTCCTTAATTCTCTATTCCCTATTCCTATCGCAACTTTATAAACCCAATTTGATGATTTATCGGTATATACAGTTCATCATGTCTAACTTGTCTTCATAGAATCTTTATATTCTATACGTATATGTATTTAAGTACTTTAAAGTCAAAAAAGTGCTTATTTAAACTAAAAATTAAGTAATTGCCGATATTTATTTCATTAAGGTATATAAAAAATTTACAATATTGGCGACATTTTCATTAAAAATATACAAAGAAGAGTGCGAGAACTGATTGGTTTTAGAGGAAGAATTAAGTAATATCCGTAGTACTCCTGTTGATAATCAGGAGAATATGAAGTTCCCCAACAGGCAAGGCTCATCTCTCAATTAGGGTGCAGTTGTTAGGCTTTATCGGCTGTGTTTAACTAGATACCCCTTGAATTATGGAATTATGCTGAAAAAAATTTTACTGCCGACCGTTGTGATTTCTGGTGCTGTTTTTATTATCTTGGCTACACTTTTAGCTTTGCAGGGTGCAAAACGAGTAGAGGTGCAGGTTGAGAATCAACAGGTTTTTTATGGTGATTTGAAAGATATTATTACGCCTCCCGTAGGGGCTTTATTAAGTCTGGGTGTGGGGCTAACCAGTGCGGTTTTAGTTGCGTGGAAGCAATCTGCCCAGAAATCTTCAGAACTAGAAAATCAAGCATCTCACCTGCGGCAACTGATTTCCGAAAAAGAAGCCATGATCGAAGAGTTGAAAAGTTCCCCCACAAGTGCACGGATGGCTCAGCTGAATTGGTTTTTAAACGAAGCCGAGACAACAGTGTCTGGCAAGCAGTTTACAAATACAACTGAGCAAGTTTTGACTTCAGAAGCAGATACCTTGCCTGTTCCTCATCAGATGGCAACACTGACGATGACGAATCAACCGACTTGGGTACAAATGTCTGGTGATATTACTGAACCTTTAGTAGTCCAGAGTGCTGCCCTGGTGGAAGAAAAAAGAAAAACCAAACAATTGAATCCTCAAACTGCTGCTGCCGTGTTCCCTTCTACACAGTCAGTAATGGGTTTAAATCATCGTCATACTGGTGAGTATTGAGTTACTGATAGCAGTGCCATAAAAAAGTATAAGTAAATACTTGTATTGTACACCGCTAACAGCGTCTACTGTTTAACAGCCCAAGTAAGCTTCTAAAACTTGGGGATTTTTTTGAATTTCCTCTGGTGTACCATCGGCAAGATTTTTGCCCTCAGCCAATACCCAAACGCGATCGCACAAGGACATAATCACGTCCATGTTATGTTCAATAATCAGAAAAGTCATGCCTTGCTGATTCCAAGCTTGGATGCGATCGCAAATTTCGTTAATTAATGTAGGGTTGACTCCGGCAGCTGGTTCATCCAGGAGAATTAATTTGGGGTTTGTCATCAGTGCTCTGCCCATTTCTAGGAGTTTTCGTTGTCCCCCCGATAATCCACCGGCATAGTCATGCGCTTTGTGTGCCAACCCTACCGATTCCAATAAAAACATGGCTCTTTCCTTGAGTTCCCTTTCTTCCTTGGCAATGACATGGGGTTGGAGTTGTACTGCCCAAAAGCTCTCACCTGTTTGTTTCTGGGCGGCTAGGAGCATGTTTTCCAGTACAGATAACCGAGACAGTGCCCGGGCAACTTGAAAGGTTCTGACTAAACCCTGTTGAGCTATTTTGTAACAAGGCAGGTGTTGCACTGGTTCACCGTCAAAGATAACTTTGCCTTTGTCACAGGTCAGAGAATTGGAGAGTAAATTAAATAAAGTGGTTTTGCCTGCGCCATTAGGACCAATTAAGCCGGTGATACTGCCAGCCTTGACTTGGATTTCTGCACTATTGACAGCTTGGATACCACCGAAACTTTTACAGAGTCCACTGGCAGCAAGTAGGGGAAAATCAGACTGTTGGTTATTTGCCAAGGGTGAGTTCCTCCTTTTTGCCTAGGATACCTTGAGGTCGCCAAATCATTAATACCATCAAAATTAAACCAATTACCATGATGCGAAAAGCACCTAGTTGGTCAGAAGATATACTGGTAAAAATTTTCGGTAGAAATTCCCGTGTTAGGGCATCGTAGGCAAAGAAAATCACTGCTCCCAAGATAGTACCAACATTACTGCCAGAACCTCCGAGAATCACCATAATCCAGCAATCGAAGGTGAGTTGGGGTTGAAAGTTATCCGGGTAAATGGCACTCAACTGCCAAGCAAAGAAAGCGCCAGCAATTCCCGCGATCGCGCCACCTAACATGAATGATTGTAATTTATACCAAAAAACATTCTTACCCAAGGCTTTCGGTACTTCCTCATCTTCCCGAATGGCTTTGAGAACTCTGCCCCAGGGCGATCGCACTAAAATTTCTAAGCGCCAAAACACAAAAGCTAGTACTAATAGGCACACCACCATTAAGCCTGTTTTGGGATTGTAGTTATACAGGGTGATGACACCCGAAATATAAATGGCAATAGATAATAAGCCTAAGAACACACTAACAAATAGACGTGTGATAAATTCATCTTTGCTACCGATGGGCTTATCTCCCACTGTTCTAGGTTTGACAGCCAATACCCATCGCCCCAATTGCCATAGACTTACACCAGCAAGAAAACTTAATAACCCAATCATCACCAACTTAGAAAATAAATTGGGGTTAAAATTTGCCAGGGGTATAGAGTAACTTTGAACACCAAAAGCCCCAGATAACCAAGTATCACCTACAGGTAAATCCTGGTTATTTACGAATAAACGAATTAATTCTCCACCACCAATAGTGACGATCGCCAAGTAATCTTCTCGCAGACGCAAAGTCGAAAAACCAATAATTAAGCCTAATGCCGCCGCGAGAATTGCGCCCAAAATCACAGCTAAAATTATGGGCACACCTTTGAGACTTAACAGCACAGTGGTGTATGCTCCCAAAGTCATAAAAGCTACATGACCAAAGTTAATTAAGCCCGTAAAACCCCACTGTAGGTTTAACCCCAAGCCAAACAGGGCAAAAATAGACGTGGAAATTGCCAGAAAAACTAGATACTCAGTCATTAGTTCAGCGATTTGTTCATAACATCAAGAATGGAGCTTTTGAAAAAAATAGATTTTCGTGGTTAATGGGGATTTTCCCAGATGAAATTATTCCCTTTTACTCACTTCTGCAAAAAGCCTAGTACCGCTACGCGGAATGCTCCCTTCGGGAGAGCTAACGCTAACGTAATTACTTTGCTGCAAGTGTTTCAGACATTTGGAATGGGTGGTTTTTTTCAGCCACCCTGTACTAGGCTGGTAAATAAATCTTCTTATACTCCTTACTCCTTACTCCCTGAACCCTACCCACCAATGTTGGTTTGGTCGAGTACCAGTGTTAACTATCACCCAAATTTGGGCAGACTAAAAATGATTGTACTGTCTGAGTAAGTCGAGATGAATTTATTACGTTTGAGAATTCATCACTTGATTGAGAAATTAGGGGATGAGGACTTAGAGCAGGTCTGGCAAGCAATGTATGCTTTATATTGTGATTTTTATATGCTGAGAGCCATTCAAGAAGCCAAGCGATCGCAACAACCCTGGGACACCTTCACCCAGGAAGAAGCCATACAACTACTACATTCCTCTTGATTTAATCTGCACTCTCTTCCCTAAAAATTACCTATGAATATAGAAGTGCGCTATGAACGCTCATTTCTACTAGATTTGAAAAGTCTTGAACCTGCTGCCTACGAGATGGTGTATCATTTTGCGTTCATTGACTTTGTGCAAAATTTACCCTTAAGCTCCCTACCAGGATTACGCCAAATTGATCAAGAGGGGATTTTTTACCGCTTTAATTTGGAAAATTACCTAATTGGCATTGAGATGCGGGGGCAGATTATTAAATTTTTACGTGTGATTCCCACGCCAGATGTTTAGCTGTGTGAAGCTGAAGAATAGATAAATGCTGGAGTAGAGTTCGATTATTAAGGGGCGATCGCCATCTGAAATCTATCTATTTCACCTATTCTGTAATCCAACACCAAATATAGTTAACAATTCCTCACAGGATAATTTCCAGAACAATCGGCTATATTCTTGGGGCAGTAACTGTCGCAACGGTTCGATAATCTGCTGTCATTCCTGATTCCATTCACCAAACCGAGCAATAAATTTTCTACAACTTGGCACTCTCCTACTTGTAATGTAACTTCCCGCCATTCCCAATCATCTGGCGACAAGTTCATCATCACCTCTTGATCATCTGCTATTTACCCTCCACCCCCTAACCTTCTCCTCCACAGAGTTCTAGCAGTTCTTACAAAATCAACATTTAAAACTGTATAGCAAGCACAGGGAAGGTCAGACCCTTAGCTTACACTTGATTTGGAAAAGCAATTTTATTTGAGACTTCCCCCTATGGACGCTACGGCACTTTGGCAAAGATACCAGAAATGGCTGTATTTCCATGAAGGACTAGGATTTTACCTAGATGTCAGCCGGATGCGGTTTGATGATACTTTTGTGGAAACTTTAAAACCCAAGTTTGAGAAAGCTTTTGCGGATATGGCAGCACTGGAAAAAGGTGCGATCGCCAATCCTGATGAAAACCGGATGGTGGGACATTACTGGTTACGCAACCCTGATTTAGCCCCAACTCCGGAACTTACCCAGGAAATAGTTGGTTCTATTGAACAAATTGAGGTATTCGCGGAAAAAGTCCACACAGGAGCGATTCATCCTCCCAAGGCGGCACGGTTTACTGATATTATCTCTATCGGTATCGGCGGTTCTGCCCTAGGACCTCAATTTGTGGCGGAAGCTTTAGCCCCAGATTTTCCACCCCTAGCGATTCATTTTATTGACAACACTGACCCCACGGGCATTGATCGCGTCCTCACCCAGGTGCGTAATCGTCTTTCTAGCACCCTAGTGATTGTCATTTCTAAGTCTGGCGGTACACCAGAACCTCGCAATGGCATGATTGAGGTACAAAAAGCCTATGCCGGACAAAACCTCGAATTTGCTCAATACGCGATCGCCATCACCACAACTGGCAGTAAATTAGACGCGATCGCCCAATCTCAAGGGTGGTTAGCAACATTCCCCATGTACGACTGGGTAGGGGGAAGAACTTCCGAACTCTCCACCGTCGGTTTAGTACCTGCGGCTTTACAAGGTATCGACATCCGCGCCATGCTTGATGGTGCCAAGGAAATGGATGATGCCACCCGTATCCCCGACTTAAAAAACAACCCTGCTGCCCTCCTTGCCCTTTCTTGGTACTATGCTGGCAATGGTAAGGGTGAAAAAGATATGGTTGTCCTCCCCTACAAGGATAGTCTGCTACTATTTAGCCGTTACCTACAACAGTTGGTGATGGAGTCCCTAGGTAAGGAAAAAGACCTAGATGGCAACACCGTTTATCAAGGTATTGCAGTTTACGGTAACAAAGGTTCCACCGACCAACACGCCTATGTGCAACAATTGCGCGAAGGTGTACCTAACTTTTTCGCCACTCTCATTGAAGTTTTAGAAGATCGTAAGAACCCATCTCCGGAAATTGAACCAGGAATTACCGCCGGTGACTACCTCTCTGGTTTTCTCCAAGGAACCCGCCAAGCACTCTACGAAAATCACCGCGACTCCATTACCCTCACCATCCCCCAAGTCAATCCCCGCACCGTTGGCGCTTTAATTGCCCTCTATGACCGAGCTGTGGGTTTATACGCTAGCTTGGTAAATATCAACGCTTACCACCAGCCTGGAGTGGAAGCAGGCAAAAAAGCTGCCGCCGAAATTCTGGATTTACAAACCCAGGTTGTTGAGGCACTCCACAAAGAGAAAACCGCACTCTCCTTGGAGCAAATCGCCCAAAAAATCGGCAAACCAGAGCAAGTTGAAGCAATTTACATCATCCTTCGCCACCTCAGTGCCAACCAACGCGGCATTGTTTTCCATGGCAACCCCTCTGTACCCAGTAGTTTAACGGTTGCCTTGGGCTAAATCTCATCAATTCGATACCATATTTTTGTCAATATTGTTGCAACTGCAACAATATTTCATATTAAAACATCTAAAATGAAAGTAATAGTTGCAGTCGTTCCGGTTGGTATGAAAACGAACAATTAAAGTGAAAAAAATCACTTCTCTCCAGCCCCTCAGCTTCTGTAACTTTTTACTTTTTAATTTTTTACAAGAATATAGCTATGCATAAATGCAGGGGAATTGAAATCCGTAAGTTGGAGTCAATTAAAGGGGGAATGGCAGAGTTTTTCACTCCCCAAACCAGCCATGAAACTATGCTGGTACAAATTCCGGCTGGAGCAGTTGATGATTTGTTTGTTCACAAAACCCAAACCGATCAGCTTTTAGTGGTGCGGGGTGAATTCATAATTGTGACATTAGTTAACAGAAAGTATCAGTATATTCCCTTAAGCGATCGCCATCCCGCAGTCATCACCATTCCTCCAGGAGTATTGCATGGCGCAATTAATCTCACCAACGAACCATGTTTAGTGGTGAACGCCGTTCTACGCCACAAACCAACCCATGAAAAAGATTACATCCCCCGTCCCCGCCCCTACCCCTACGACTTAGCAGCCGCCGCCGCCGTTATGGAAGATTTGCGTAATTCTTCCCCTAACATAATTTCACTTTAATTGAGGTAATGGGCAACAGAAATGCTTCCTGCTTTCCTAAGCCCTTGCCAAAAAATCCTTCACAATTTGCAATATTCTGGCAGATGCTTGACCATCTCCAAAGGGATTAATGGCATTTGCCATGGTGTTATAGGCATCTTCGTTACTCAGTAATTCGGCGGCGGCAGTAAAAATTTTCTGGGGTGCTGTACCCACAAGCTTTGCTGTCCCGGCACTCACAGCCTCCGGGCGTTCTGTTGTCTCACGTAATACCAGTACAGGTTTACCCAAACTAGGTGCTTCTTCCTGTAAACCACCAGAATCAGTCAGAAGTAGATGACATCGGGCGATCGCCCCTACCAATTCACCATAATCTAAGGGTTCCGTTAAAAATACCCGTGGGTGTTCCCCCAACATTGCCTGCAAAGGTTCCCGTACCGTTGGGTTACGATGCAGAGGCAATAATAAAGCCGTATCCGTAAACTTCTCTAAGATTTGTAAAAAACCCTCGGCAATATCCTTCAAGGGTTCCCCCCAATTTTCCCGACGATGTACCGTTGCCAGCAACACCCGATAATCATCCCACACCAAACCGGAAACATTACAAGTAGGTTTATCTGCTGCCACATTCAACAGCGCATCAATCACCGTATTCCCCGTCAGATGAATTTCCCCCAATACCCCCGATTTCTTTAAATTCTCCACAGCTAAGGGAGTCGGAGCAAAATGTAGTTGAGTAATTTGGGAAATTAATCTCCGATTTGCCTCCTCAGGATAAGGATTCCACAAATCGTCAGTTCTTAACCCCGCTTCCACATGACCCACAGGAATCTGATGATAAAAAGCAGCCAAAGCTGCGGCAAAAGCTGTGGTTGTATCTCCCTGCACCAGCACTAAATCTGGCTTTTCCTTCACCAACAAATGTTCTAAACCCTGCAAACTCCGACAAGTAATATCACTCAGAGATTGCTTCGCCTGCATAATTTCTAAATCATCATCAGCATTCAAGTCGAACAAACCCATCACCTGTTCAACCATTTCTCGATGCTGTCCCGTTAATATTACCCGACTCTCACAATCAACATCATTTCGGAATGCTTGGATTACGGGTGCTAATTTAATTGCCTCTGGACGAGTTCCTAAAATAATATAAATTTTAGTCATTTGGGTCATGCTTCAAGGTTCAATAGTCCATGGTATAGCAGGCGATAGGTAACAGGAAAAAGAAGTCCGGATGTGAAACCCAAGCCTTTTAGACTCTTTAACTATCAAAACTGAGATTTTCAACTCCAAACGAAAAAACCCGGATGTACCGGGCAGATGCACTGTTTGTCGAATTGTGGTGATGTTTAGATTTTGATATCGCAAGTTAGGGGGCAAGCAGCATAAACGGCAGAAGTATTGTTTTCTTCGACTTCACCATGAAGCCAACTCAACCACTTAACTTCCTTGGGATGAATACCCTTAGCAGTCAATACTCCAGCAGCAATCATTACTGCCAACACATTAAATAGAATTAAACCACCCGCTACCAACAAAACAGCGCTCACAGGCATTACAGACTGCAACACAATAGACAACAGACATCCGACCGTAGCCATCAACACCACTAAAGGAAAACCGACAACCAGCAAGCATACTGCCAATGTAAAAGTCCATATTAGGAAGCTTTTAATCATCAACAAGGAATCAGTCTTACCTAAGTTAGAGGTTTGAGACAAAGTCATATCTTTATCCTCGCAAATATGCTAAAAAACCTTGATTCAGAAACTTTAACTAAATGTTGCTCTCCACTGGGATCAACGCTTAGTGAAGTCAAGTATATAAAAACCTATCGATAAGATGAGCATTTATTTAACAAAATTTACAGTTCATATTTCGTAACTATGATTTCCAGCAAATTCTAAATCTGTCTGAAATCGTAGCTTTGCCATCTATCTTCAGGCGGAAACATAAAATACTCATCAGAGAAAAAATGCCTAGAGAAAACCAGAATATTGATTAACTTGAATTTTATGGCTTGGCGAATTCCTAAGTCTATGTTCCCTAACCCGCAATTCTGGGCGCGAAGAGAGCTAAAGTTATCCAAAATTTAGAAATTTAGGTTACTTTCCTTGCAAAATATCTGTCCAGATAATCCGTTATCCAATTTACCTTGTTGAAATATCTGAGGACTGGGGAAAGGCAATAGATAGTTTTTGTGTACTAGCGTATGTCATAAATTAGGTTTATTTGCTTATCTATTAATTGTTATCCCATCTGCCCTTGGTGATTTTATGGGGCGAAATTTTGTTTGATGACATTCTTGAATCCTCAAGGCAATGCTCTCCCCTTTACATTTCTTATAATAAAACCCTGCTTCTCTCATAATTTTCCCGACTTCTGATAGAGATTCCTGAAAAACCTGCAATTGACCGACCTGTGAAGACAAGTTGAGAGAATATGCTCAACCACAAGCGCTCTCCGTACTTTTAGGTATATCAGTAAAAATAATATGGTTAATACTGCTTAATTACGGCAAAAATAGTGATGAATTTTACTAACAATAATAAGTTTAAATACTGAATACAATTCAGTATTAGACTGTGTTAGACATATTGGATATAGATATATAAACTTTTCTTTCCTTATTCCTGTTATTGAAAGTGTAATATTTATTACCTTTAATCAGGGAGGGAGAAAAAGAATTTTAGAGATGTTTATTCAGTTGTTTCTATTTAGACAATTGGAGCATCAACAGAGATAATTTTTCGCCAAACCACCAACCCGCAATACTACAAGAGTTCTTGCAAAATACTATGACAGAAGTACAGCGTCCACCAGGCTCAACCCCCAGCGTACCTCGCGGTGTCCCTCCTTTGCCTCCACCACCACCAACCATGAGTACTCAGCGTCAATTAACACAAACGCTAGAGTTACCAGTAGATAGAAGTGCAGGAAGAACTGCAAATCCCACAACTCCATCATCTGCAACACCTGCACCTGGTGCTGTACATCGTCCGGGAACACCACCACCAGCAGGAACAGCCCGTCCCAAAACCAATACTTCACAAATTACCTTAGAGCAGTTAATCCGTGAAGCTTTTGACAAAGGATATTCTGACATTCACTTGGGTGTTGGTGAAGTACCTCGTTACCGAAGTCGTGGGGAGATTCAACCCACAGAATACCCGGAAACTGATAATGAAACTTTTATGAGTTGGATGCGGGAGGTGATGACAGAGGGGGAAATTACTCGCTTTCAGGAGAGTTTAGAATTTGACGGTGCAACTCAATACGAATTTGCAAGGGTACGGATTAATGTTTTTGGCTCCCTTAAGGGATACGCCATGGTACTGCGTTTAATTCCGTTAAAAATATTAACAATGGAGCAGTTGCGCTTACCTACAGTTTTTCGGGATATTTGCCATTACCATAAAGGTTTAATTTTGGTGACTGGTCCGACTGGTTCGGGTAAATCCACAACGATGGCAGCAATGATTGATTACATCAATAAAGAGATGGCAAAACATATCATTACCATCGAAGACCCGATTGAATTTGTCCATCGCAGTCAAAAATCTCTAGTGAAGCAACGGGAGGTGGGAATGCACACCCGTAAGTTTGATAATGCGCTGAAAGCAGCTTTACGGGAGGACCCTGACTTGATTCTGGTGGGGGAAATGCGGGATAAGGAAACAGTAAATACTGCCTTAAAAGCAGCACAAACTGGTCACTTAGTAATGGGTACTCTACATACCAACAGTGCAGTAAAAACCATTGAGCGGATTCTGAATTTGTATTCTGGGGAAGAACAGGATGCAATGCGGGTTGCTTTAGCAGAGTCTCTAGTTGCGGTGATTGCCCAAGGTTTGTGTAAGACGACAGATGGTAAACGGGCAGCTTTCCACGATATCCTCATCAATACTGATGCGATTAAAGACTGGATTAAAGACGGTAAGTATGATGACATTACTGAATTGATGAAGCAAGCAAGCTTTGACGGGATGATTACCATGAACCAGTCATTGTTTAACTTGTATCAAGAAGGTCGGATTACCGAAGAAATCGCTTTGGAAATGTCGCCAACTCCTAACGAAATGGCTCAGTTCCTTCGAGGAAGAGTTTAGGGAATTATCCACAGCTTCCTATCGACTAAGTATGAGCTTGCTTGCTGTTCAAGGTAAGGTAGAGGTAGAGCGTAAAAATTGCTTTACCTTTGACTTTTTCTGTCACCTACCCATTGAAATGCTTTGATTATAGAAAAACCTTCTTTACCTCTACTCTATAAAGGCATAGCCTTGTTTACGCCGGGAGGAGATTTAATTTATTGTATCGACCCCAGTAAGCAAGGTCGATGGCATTTGCATCTATGTGCAACTTTGCAAGAAATTTTGAATTTAGTTGAGCCTCCACATTTTTTAGTACCTTGTTATACAGCAACTATTGACCGTTGGTTAGACCCACGGACGCAGCAGATTCGGACATTTGCAGAGGCTTATCCTGCTGTGATGCGTCACCAAGCGATATTGAATGCAATTTTTGGTACTAGGGATTTGGTGTGGCAAGCGACACCGTGGCAAGATGGTTTGTGCGATCGCATGGTACTAATGACCTATAAATCGACTTTTCCTCAATTGTGGGAAGATCATGATTTAATAGTTCGCTCTGACCCCACTGCTTCTGTATCTTTATACTCTTCAGAAAATGCTGATACACAACAGTTATACCCAAAAGCCCAAGCATACGTTTTACGTCTGTTTGTTGCGGGTCACAGTCCCAATACAGAGAGGATTTTAGAAAATTTGCATGATTTGTTAGAAAAATATCTGGGGCATCCATATACACTGAAGGTGATTGATGTATTTACTCACCCAGAGCAGGCAGAAATCAATCAAGTGACAGCAACTCCGACTCTGGTGAGAGTTGTTCCCCAACCCATACGACGGATTGTGGGGAATTTGGATAATGTGGATAAAATTCTCCAGATGCTGGGAGCAAAAGATAGATAATCCTGGTATGCAACCAGAGGTGAAGGAGTAAGGAATAGTAAAATTAATTCTCCAAGTTTTATGGGTGAACTACTACAGAGAAGATTTTTCTTGCAAAGCTAAATGAACTCCTCCTGCGGGTGTGAATGTTAAGCCACGACGTACAGGTTTAAGAGGTTGACTTTCTTGGAGAGTGAGTTTGTAGCGAGAGAGGATAGTTGCTAATACTATTTTCATTTCCAAGGAAGCAAAAGCCATACCTAAACAACGACGATTTCCCCCACCAAAGGGTAGAAATTCATAGGGTGAAAATTGCTTTTCTAAGAATCTTTCGGGTAGAAATTTTTCGGGTTCGGGATAGATATCACTACGGTGATGGGTGAGATAAATGCAGATTGAGAACATAGTTCCCTGGGGAAACTGGTAATCTAGCAATTGCATGGGAGCTTGGAGAATCCGGGGAAAAGCAAAGAACACAACTGGATAAATGCGTAAAGTTTCCGAGCAAACTGCATTGAGATAGGGTAATTTAGCAAGTTCCATGGGGTCTATATTTTCTAAGTCCACGGAATGCAATTCATTTAATAGTTTTTCCTTAACTTCTGGCAGATAATGTAACCAATATAATGCCCAAGCTATAGCAGTGGCAGTAGTTTCATGTCCAGCGAATAGCATGGTCATTAATTCATCACGCAATTCTGTGTCGCTCATAAATTGACCATTTTCATCCTGAACGGATAGTAATAAACTGAGAATATCTTCTCCTAAGGATTGATTCTGTTGGCGACGTTCTTTGATTTCTTGATAAAGTAATTTGTCTAAAATCGCTCTTTTCCTGATAAATTTACCCCAAGGACTCAGACTGCCTAAATCAATTTGTAGAGATTTTAAGAGGAGAAAAACTGCACTGATAGGAGATTCAAAGGAATCTAACATCTCTGTCAGAAGTGTTTGAATTTGTTGATAACGTTCTCCTTCCTGGAGTCCAAATACTGTACGCAGAATGACTTGCAAGGAAATTTCCTGCATTTTTTCCCTGGCAATAAATGTTTCTCCTGGGGTCAATTTATCCATGACTTGCTGGGTAATTTGTCGGAAAAGTTGACCATAGGCACGCATTCTTTCACCATGGAAAGGTGGCATAAGTAATTTACGCTGTTGAATATGGCGATCGCCATCTAATAAAATCAGAGAATTTGTCCCGACAAGGGGTTGAATGACTTCATTTCCAGAACCAGATAAAAATAATTTGGCATCAGCAGTAAAAATTTTTTGAATTGCTTCTGGATCGCTAATAATCACTTGGTCAGGAAAACTGGCAAATTCGGCAATAAATATATCACCCAGAGACTTCCTGGTAGTTTCCAAATAATATATTGGGCGCAAAATTCCCTTAATAGTCTGTAACCATTTCGGGTCTGCAACTTTAACGGGTAGCTTGGCAGAAAATTCTGTGTTTCCCGTATTTTGTTTAGTAACAACCATATTTCCACCCCAGTATATTTTATCTGTTTATATTTTATACATCATATTTTTTGTTTTCAAATGAATTCATGATTTGTAATTTCAGATTAATATCAATTAATTCAATAAAAAACAGGATTGAGCATTGTATTTACCTTATGCTCTTTCCTGCTTTATTTTGACAAATATTCAGTCACATCAACGAAATTTTTGATAATGTGACATTTATTGCATAACTATTATTTGAAGATTGATAATTATTACCTAACTTCTTGCATACTTCTGACAATTTTGGCAACTAATTTTCGAGGCGCAACTCTGGCAAATTCTGCCAATATTTTATTTTTCAAACCAGGAACTATAACGGTTTTATTCCGCATTAAACTGTGATAGCCAGCTTCTGCAACTGTTTTAGCTGTCATCATTTTCTTGCCTTTAACTAGACTGGTATCAGCCATTCCTGTAGTTTGATGAAATGGTGATTCAGTGGGACCAGGACAAAGAACAGTCACACTCACACCAGTACCTTCTAACTCATTGGCGATCGCCTCGGAAAAAGACAGAATATAAGCTTTACTGGCAAAGTAAACTGCCATGAGTGGTCCTGGTTGAAATGCAGCAGTGGAGGCAACATTGAGAATTTTACCATAGCCATTTTTGACCATTTCTCGGACAAACAATTTGGTAAGATGGGTTATAGCAACTATATTCACCTGTAACATTTTTAATTCAGTTGTTAAGTCTGTATTTGCAAATAATCCATGATTACCAAAACCTGCATTGTTAACTAAAATATCAACTCTAATAGACTCTTGTTGTAATTCGGTAAAAATTTCTGTGGGAGATGTAGATATAGATAAATCTTTGACGATAGTTTTGACTTTTATACCAAATTTTAATTGAAAATCATCAGCAATTCTCGGTAGCTCTGCACCATTTTTATCTACTAGGATAAGATTGTAACCATCATGGGCAAAAAAATAAGCTAATTCATAACCAATGCCACTTGCAGCGCCAGTAACTAGAACGGTTTGCTGAATATTTTTTGTGGGATTCATTTTATTAATTAGCATTGTGGAGAAGACAAAGTTTGCTTTTCATGATTCCATCTTTGAATCTGCAAATTCTGTAACTCCTGCAACTTCTATCATCATATTTTCAGGGTGGATTTTTCTGACTGAAATTATCCGACAACTAAACCATCTTGAACACGAATAACACGTTTTGTTTGAGCTGCAATATCTGGTTCATGAGTAACAATTACAATGGTAATTCCTTGCTCATTCAATTCTGCTAATAATTGCATAACTTCGTGGGATGTTTCTGTATCCAAAGCACCTGTAGGTTCATCCGCTAATACTAACGCAGGGTGATTTACTAATGCACGCGCGATCGCCACCCGTTGCTGTTGTCCCCCAGATAACTGACTGGGGCGATTATTTAACCTTTCTGCCAATCCTACCCTAGTTAAAGCAGCGATCGCCCTTTGCTTGCGTTGTGTCTTGGGAATATTTGCATAAACCATGGGTAACATCACATTATCTAAAGCTGTTGCCCGTGATAATAAATTAAATTGTTGAAATACAAAACCAATACGTTGATTTCTGACATAGGCTAATTCATCATCATCATAGCTGGTAAGATTGCGACTTTCTAATACATACTGTCCTGTTGTGGGACGATCTAAACAACCAATAATATTCATCAATGTGGATTTTCCAGAACCAGACATTCCCATAATTGCCACATATTCTCCCTGTTCCACGGAAAGATTAATTCCCTTCAGTACAGGTACAATCATTTCACCTAAACGGTAGGTTTTAGTAATATCATCCATCCAAATCATAGTTGTGTAATTAGTAATGAGTGGTGAGTAATGAGTAATGAGTAATGAGTTAGGACTTATGGAAGGTAAATGAATTTACACTATTGGGAGGTAGCTAAATAATTTCATGGCTTGAGTTCCTCCTTATTTTTCTGTGATTTATCTGGAAAATAAACTGGAAATCTTGATAAACTTTTCTATAATAACAATCGAAGCTTTTATAAGTAGTAATTACGCCAGTAAAAATTATCATACTGAAAAATAATCTATTCACTTACTATCAACATTTTCATCAATTCCATAGGAAACGCAAGGACTATCAACTTCTTGTTTGGGTTGAAAGGAATTACAGAAAATAACAACAGAACAATTCACAGGGGACTCTTCCGGATTTGTGCATTCTATGCCATCCGTTGTCAAGCTATGAAAAATACAATCATCACAAATAGTTGTTGCCATTTTTAATTGTCCATCAGCGAATCTGAAATAAGTCTGTTATCATTAACATTCTTAATCAAATGAGATAACAAAAATATATATTTTTTAAAAAAGGTTATAGAATTATCTTGCCTATTTTTTTCATAATAAAAATATCTTGATGGAGAAATATTATGGCTGGAAAATCTAGGGATTTTAGAGAACTCTTGCTAGAAGAACGAGCATCGCAAGAAACTCAGAATATGATTACAAGATTGAAAAAAGATATAGAATCCGGTGAATTAGGGGAATTTGCACCTAAAGCAATCGTTAAATCCCCAAAAAAGGAGAAAATGTCTGACATATTAGCTAAATTCGTCAAGCCTTATAAAGATACCGCACAGACAATAGATGATTTTTATAGTTTACTCACGATGGCTGTAATTGCTTGGAACGCATCTTTGTTGTCGGAAGACAAACAATTAGAAATGATAGATTCTCTTCTTGCAGACACCCTTGATTCTGCGCCCCCAGATGTTCAAGAAGAAATTAAAGAATTAATAGATGAATTAATCACTCGAAAAAACAAATATTTTGCCCATATTAAACGATATATCATCGATTTTAAGATAAAAGATAGAGGTCGAGACTATAGTATATCGGTTGTTTCTACCGTCATAAAGGAAGACAAAGAGGCAGATTAATCACTTCGTAGCGCCGTAATCGGATCCAGCGCAGCTGCATTTCTTGCCGGAATGACTCCAGCAATTAAACCCACAGCAAAGGAAAGTCCAAAACCAGCAATAATTGACCAAGGAGAAACAACAAAAGGGAAACGGAAAATATTTGCCGCGATAAAAGCGATAATAATGCCAATAACAATTCCCATAGCTCCACCGACAAAGGAAATCATCACCGCTTCTGCGAGAAATTGATTGAGAATTGCTGATTTCGTGGCTCCGACAGCTTTGCGGATACCAATTTCCCTGGTGCGTTCGACTACGGAAACTAACATGATATTGGCAATTCCAATACCTCCAACAAACAGAGAAATTCCAGCGATCGCCACCACCATAATTGTGAATAAACCCACCACATTCGTAAAGGTATTTATGATATCTGCTTGATTCGTGACGCGGAAATCATCTTCCTGGGGTGGGTAAATATTATGTCGTAACCGCAGAATATTCGTAACTTGAAACTGTGCCGCAGCAAGTTGTGTGGGGTCACTAGACTTGATTAAAATACCACTAACAGATACTCCCGACAAAGCATTATTCCCTACCAAACGAGCCGACATACTGGTAAGAGGAATGTATACAATATCATCTCGGTCTATCGGTCCCTGGGAACCCTTTGCCTCCATGACTCCAATTACCTCATAGACTTCCCCCCGTACCCGGATTTTCTCCCCAATGGCATTTCCCGCATCCGCTAATAAATCCCGACGCACGGTAGCACCTATTACCGCTACTTGTTTAGCATTATCCAATTCCTCTTGATTAAAATATCTGCCTTCCTGGGGATAAATATTTCTGGCATCTGGATAATTCAAATCTGTACCATAAACTGTTTTCGAGGAGTTTACCCCTTCATAAACCACCTGAGCATTACGTTGCAGGTAGGCAGAAACCACTTGAGCAGAAGGTGCTTGTTGGGCGATCGCCTTAGCATCTTCCCAAGTTAAAGTACTCGTAGAACCCAACCCCTGGGAAATATTTCCACTCCTGGCAGCTCCTGCCATCACCTGTAAAACATTGGTTCCCAAAGCTTGAATTTGCTGTTCCACACTTTTTTGCACACCTTGCCCCACGGAAGTAATCGCAATCACCGAAAAAATCCCAATAATCACACCCAGCATCGTCAATGCTGTACGTAATTTGTTACTCCAAAGAGCCTCAACTGCCATCGCAAATATTTCCATCAAGGAAACAGTATTACTTCTAGAAAAAGTACTTTTCCCTGACTGATATTGTTTTACGCTTTGGTATTCTTTTTGCATGGATAATGGCAAAGGTGACAATAAAAATAATTCCGAAATAATCCTGACTTTTCTTCTCCTTCCATAAGGAGCATCCCAATTTTGCAAAAATAAAAGCAAAAATAAAAGCAAAAATAAAATTTCTAGTGGGAGCATATTACTCCCTAATCTCCAGAAAACAGGCTAGAAGCCCGTACTACAAAAAACAAAAAAATTACACCTTGGAGATGCTCCACTCTTATCCCCACCCAGAGAAAAATCAAACTAGATTAATTGCGAGAGCGTCGGGAAGAGCCAGAAAACATACTCCGTGGTTGGGATTCTGGACGTTCACCCTGAGGAAAACTCAATAACACCTTCTCATTACCTTTTAAACCAGAACGTACCTCCGTCTTGTTGTTCACAGTCACCCCAGTTTCAATTCGTGTAAAAACAGGTTTATTTTCTGCCCCCATCACAAACACACCCGTTCCCCTCTGTCGTCTCACAACTGCGGCAGTAGGAACAACGATCGCGTTATTTAAATTACCGACCTGGAATTCCGTCGAAACATTCATCCCAGAGCGGAGAATTTGCTCTGCTTCCGGCTCCAAAGTCACTTTCACCTCAAAACTAGTGACATTCTGCTCTACCGATGCCTGGGCAGCAATCTGGGAAACCTTCCCTGTAAAGGTTTTTCGGGGGAACGCATCAGCCCGAATCAGTACCTTTTGCCCTAAGCTCACCTTAGAAATACTAGCCTCAGCTAAGTTGGCAACAACCTGATTTGTGGAAGCTAGGGATAAAACAGAGGAGGAAACCGCCGAAGATACGGAACTAGCAGAAGTCGTTGGTGTCACAAATGCTCCTGGATCGGCATATTTTTTGACTACCACACTCTCAAAGGGGGCACGGATAATAGTGTCATTGATTTGCGCTTGAATACTTTGTAGAGAACCACGGGCAGACATTACCTGAGCGCGGGCAGCATTAATTTCTTCTCTGCGGGTTCCTGCCTTCAGCAGGGCAACCACAGATTCTTGCTGACTAACTCTTGCCCTGGCTTGTTGAATATCCTCTGTGCGTGAACCTGCTTGTTGTAATCCCAGAGCCGCTTTGGCTTCATTCACCTGAGCCTGAGCATTATCTTTGTCAGCCCGTTTCTGGTTGACAGTTTGTAGAGAAACAGCCCCTGCTTGGTATAAATTTTGCTGACGCAGCAAATCATCTGATGCTTTGCTCAGGGTTGCCTCGGCTGCTTTGACTCTGGCTTCCGCTTGGGCAATATCCTGGGAACGGTTCCCCGCTTGTACTTTCCGTAAGTTAGCTTGGGCTTCTGCTAACTGTGCTTCTGCTTGGGCAATATCTTGGGGACGATTTCCCGCTTCTAATTTTTGCAGATTTGCTTCTGCCTGGGCTAATTGTCCCTTGGCTTGGGTGAGTTGCCCTTGAAGATTACTATTATCCATATAGGCAAGAATTTGCCCCTGTTTAACCCTGTCTCCTTCCTTGACAAGTAATTTTCTCAGGATTCCGGAAGTTTTGGGACTGACATTAATGGAGCGTTCTGGCTTCACTGAGCCATTAGCAGTGATTGTGATGGGTAGACTCTGCCGCTCTACTGCAACTGTCAGCGATTGACTGCTGGCTTTTTGAGTAGGGTTAATGACTAATAAACGATAGGCAAGAAAACCACCTCCACCCAACATCAAAGCCATGAGCAACCAAATTAACCAGCTAGCTGTTTTTTTGCGTTTGGGAACTGATGGTAAGGCTGTGGAATCTACTGCTTCTGTTGTATTAAAAGTCATCTACCCCCCTATTCATAGATTAAGAAAGGCTACCAAGTTGATTCTGCAAGGATTTGATTTGAGGTTTGGTAGCCAAAGCTTGATAATTTTTGTATGGACACAATGTTATCCTGACTAACGTATCCTACTATGTCGATACATGAACAGGAATTAGGTCTGGTTTTAGGCGCTACATTCATGGATAAGGTGGCAAAGGTAGGAAGCAAAACAACCCTAGAGTAACTTTTCATGGTTGTATTCTCTAGATAATTGCCAATTTTTACCTCTGCTCGCTTCCTCTCAGCCTACATTGTCCTGGTTTTTGTGGGTGATGACATGAAGCTAAAGTCACAAAATTTCCATGACTAAAGTCATGTTTTTCGTGTGTGCGACTACAAAATTATGGGTGAAATTTCTTGGCGATCGCTCAGGTAACGCTAACAAGTGACCACTATTCACTGAGATCGTTTAAGCTAGCTGAAAGATTCTTTGATTTGTGGTTAAGAGGCGGAACAGTGCCGAAACACGTAGGTTTAATTTCTTTTTTGCTCGCCTGTAGTTTATGTAGTCTGCCGAAAGCAGCTAATGCACAGGCTTTAGTTCCCCATACTTTACAACTGGATACTGCCAAATTAGAGCAGCAGGGTTTAAGTTTGGCACAGGAAGCTGCCCAGTTGGCACAGTTTCAACAGGTAGAGCTAGCAATGCCTAGGGCGCGTTTGGCTGCCCAACTAGCACCGAAAAGTGACAAGGTATGGTTTCTTTTGGGTGGTTTGTACTTGCAAACCAAGGATATCAACAAGGCGATCGCGTCTTTAAATAAAGCAAATTCCCTCAATCCCCAAAATGCTGATGTCTTGTTTGCCTTGGGTTCTGCCCATTTTCAACAGAAAAAATATCAAGCTGCTGCGGGTTATTTTCAATCGGGGTTAAAGTTAAAACCGAATGACTCGGAAGGGTTGTTTGATTTGGGTAACGCCTACTTTATGCTCAATAAATTACCAGAGGCGATCGCCCAGTATGACAAAGCTGTTGTTCAGGATAAAAAGTTTTGGCCCGCAATTAATAATATCGGCTTGATTAAATACGAACAGGGTGACAAAGCTGCTGCGATCAAACAGTGGCAAGCTGCTGTCGCAATCGATAAAAAAGCGGCAGAACCATTACTTGCCCTTGCTGTAGCCTTATACAACAAAGGCGATCAACAACAGGGTTTAGCTATGGGAGAAACTGCCCTACGTATTGATGGACGTTACGGAGATTTAGATTTCTTAAAAGAAAATCTCTGGGGCGATCGCCTATTAGCCGAAACCAAAAAATTCCTGGAATTACCTCGCATTCAAGCTGCTTTACAGCAAAAAGAATCCCCTGCTCCCAAACAATAGGCTTAAGAGCTAGAAGGTAAGGGGGAAGAGTGTTTTTCTACAATTTAAACCTGTTCCCTATTACCATTCTCCAATACCCTCTTGCCTTAATTCTCTTCTAGTAGTACATATATATTATACAAAATGGTACAACTTTAGACCTCGGATAACCCTAGATAGGGCGATCGCCTAGGTAAAATTTGTAGCCATTGCCAATAGTTCTAGTAAACACAAAAATGATTGTGGACTTAGGAGTCAGGGTAAAAACTACCAAGCTGCAAAAATCCCTACAGCAAAACTTGTCGGGGAAAATTCACACCATAAAAAACAAACCCCTAAGCATCGTTAGGGGCAGACCATAGGGTGAATATACTATTGCGGTAGTAGCAAAAAGTATATCTATTCTTGAAAAAATACAGAAACTAGGGATTATTTACCCGTATATTCAATCCCTAAAATCTAGTAATTACAACCTATTGAGGCAAGAGTGACATAATTTGATCAACAAACTTTTGATGGTCAACTACGGGTTTAGAGATGTAGCCATCAGCACCACTTTGTTTCAGAAAGTTTTCGCGATCGCCTTCCATCGCGTGTGCTGTCACCAAAATAATTGGTAGGCTAGAAGTCTGTGGATCCGCTTTCAACATTTGTGTAATTTTGATACCATCAACAGACTTACCTTGATACACACTGCGAGACAGAGAAACATCCATCAAAATGATGTCAGCTTCCCTAGCCTGGGCGATTTTCATCACTTCTTCCACATTTTCGGTGTGTTTAACTTCTAAACCACCACGCTTGGTCAAAATTTTAGAAAAAACACGAGCGTTAATCAGATCGTCTTCGACAATCAAAACAGTTTTCATGAGAACTTAGTTTAAAACAATGAGCGGTAATGTGTAACTGGTAATTGATAGATACTAAATAGCTAATAGCCCATTGTATATCCGATTACTCATTACCCATCAGCCTGTGACCCCTAACTTCTTATCAAGTTATCAACTATGTATCCTAATTATCAAGGACAATCCTATATCTGTAAGCTCCCATGACCATCAATATTTTGTCATCAAGGGCGTTATATCCGTTATGCTGTGGTTGCAACAGTGTTTATTGACAACAAAATTGGCGTAGTTCATTTTCAGGGAAAAAACTCATGGCAAAACAGTTAAACCTTCTCTCTACGGGACAGGTCATTCCCACAGCCTTGCATACGGAAATGCAAAGGTCATACCTAGAGTATGCCATGAGTGTCATCGTTGGGCGGGCATTACCAGATGTGCGTGATGGCTTAAAACCAGTCCATAGGAGGATTCTTTATGCCATGCATGAACTGGGTTTAACCCCCGATCGCCCCTATCGGAAATGTGCTCGTGTGGTGGGTGATGTCCTTGGTAAATACCATCCCCATGGAGACCAGGCAGTGTATGATGCCTTGGTGCGCTTAGTACAGGTATTTTCTAGTCGTTATCCCCTGTTGGCAGGACATGGCAACTTTGGGAGTGTGGATAATGACCCCCCGGCGGCGATGCGCTATACAGAGACACGTCTTGCTTCCGTCAGCCATGAGGGGATGTTGGCAGAAATTGGTGAAGAAACGGTGGAATTTATCGGAAACTTCGATAATTCCCAGCAGGAACCCACGGTTCTACCAGCTCAGTTACCCTTTTTATTACTTAACGGTTGCGCGGGAATTGCCGTGGGAATGGCAACCAATATCCCTCCCCATAACCTAGGGGAAATTGTCGATGGGTTAATTGCCCTAATTGATAATCCAGAATTATCTGATGCAAAATTATTTGAGTTAATTCCTGCCCCAGATTTTCCCACGGGGGGAGAGCTTGTCGGCAATGCCGGGATTCGGGAAGCTTACACCACGGGTAGGGGAAGCATTGTGCTGCGGGGTGTTGCCCAGGTGGAAGAAGTACCTGCGACTCGTGGCAGTAAGCGCCGTACAGCGATTATTATTACGGAATTACCCTACCAAGTGAATAAGGCTGGTTGGATTGAAAAAGTTGCCGAATTAGTCAATCAAGGACGCTTACAGGGTATTTCCGATTTGCGCGATGAGAGCGATCGCGAAGGGATGCGAGTAGTTATTGAACTCAAGCGCGATACCAACCCCCAGGAAGTTCTCCAACACCTCTATCACCAAACAGCCCTACAAACCAACTTTGGGGCGATTCTCCTTGCCCTTGTCGATGGACAGCCGCGACAATTAAGCCTACGACAATTATTACTGGAGTTTCTCAAATTCCGAGAACACACCCTGAACCGTCGCTACAGCTACGAATTAGGTAAGGCAGAAAGCCGTCTCCATCTCGTGCAAGGATTACTCCAAGCCTTAATAAATCTTGATGATGTCATCGAAATTTTACGCCATGCTGCCGATGGTAGTACAGCAAAAGTTAGCCTCCAAAGTCGCCTCGATTTAACAGAAGTACAAGCTGATGCAATTCTGGCGATGCCTTTACGTCGTCTCACTAGTTTAGAAGTTCAGAATCTCCAACAGGAAAATCAGGAATTACAAGAGCGAATCGCCACGTTACATAACCTACTAGATGACCGTCGGGAATTACTGAAGGCTTTAAAAAAAGACCTGCGAACTCTCAAACGAAAGTATGGAGATGAACGCCGCACCAAGCTCGTCCAAGAACTGAAAAATACCGTCACGGAAGAATCCAAGGGAAAAAGAGAAGAAGACGGCGACAGCAAATCTAAAAGCTTGTATGCCAAACCTGAAGTTCCTGCGGAAGATGTAGTTTTAGAGTTTACCTATCGTGGCTACGTGCGCCGCTTCCCCCTTAATGGCAAGAAAAGCAAAACTGATAACGGTATTGCGGAAAACGATTTTCTCATCCAAACCACAGGTACAGATACAGAGAAAGATTTACTGATTCTCACAAATGGTGGCAAGGTTTACCCCATCGGAGTGGGAGAAATTTCCCCCACCACAGGTAGAGTACCTAGGGGAACACCCTTAATTACCCTGCTAACTAATACCGCTCAAGCAGCGACAGAAGGGGTAATTCGACGATTTGTCTTGCCAGAAAATCCCGAAACCGCAGAAATGCTCTTAGTCACCAAACAGGGAAGAATCAAGCGTTTATCTATGACGGAGTTGACTAATTTTAGTCGCCGTGGGATTACTATCCTCAAGCTCAAGGATGACGATGAGTTGTTATTAGCAGAATTCTGTGCAGCAGGAGAACAGGTAGTCATCGCCGGTTCAGGTGGTCGTCTACTGCGGTTTAAAATAGATGATGAAAACCTGCCTATAATGGGGCGAGCTGCCATGGGTTTACAAGCACTACGTCTGCGAGTCAATGAGGCGATCGCTGGTTGTATAACCGTTGCTAAGGATAATGACGTATTAATATTTACTCAGCTAGGATACGCGAAACGCTTGCCAGTTAACAGTTTACGCCTTGGTAAACGTGGCGATATCGGTATCCAAAGTTGTAAATTTACAGATAAATCCGATTCCCTTGCCGGAATGTTAACAGTCACACCGGGCAAAGAAGTGGCATTAATCACCAATAATCAACGCATTATCCGCTTAGGTGCAGATACTATCACTGCCTTGGGGCGAGATGGTACAGGTGAAAAAGTACTCCAACTCAACCGTGATGAAAGAGTAATTCATGTTGTAGAGGCAATGATTTGATGGTAATTACCTATTACCTATTCCCCATTACCCAATAAAACCTATGGCTAATGTGAATTTGCGTCGCTCACACAACATAGAAGGCGATTTCTATGTCGATTCTTCCTGTATTGATTGTGATACCTGTCGGTGGATGGCACCCCAAATCTTTACGCAAATTGACGAACAATCGGCAGTCTACCATCAACCAGATAATACCCAAGAAAGATTAGCTGCACTGCAAGCATTATTATCATGCCCCACAGCTTCTATTGGTACCCTATCCAAACCCCAAGATATTAAAAATGCCCAGGAAACTTTCCCTATACCAATAGAAAATGATGTTTATCACTGTGGCTATCATTCAGAAAAATCCTACGCCGCAGCGAGTTATTTTCTCCAAGAAGGTAATATTTTAGTTGATTCTCCCCGGTTTACACCTCCCTTGGTGCAGCGCTTAGAAAAACTAGGGGGAGTGAAATATATGTATCTTACCCATAGGGATGATATTGCCGATCATCAGAAATTTGCTGAACATTTCCATTGTCAGAGAATCTTACATCAAGATGATATATCCACAAATACCCAAACTGTGGAAATTAAATTATCTGGCAAAGAGAATTTTTCCCTAACACCTGATAGTTTAATTATTCCTGTCCCTGGTCACAGTCGAGGACATAGTGTTTTACTATATAAAAATAAGTTTCTGTTTACTGGTGATCATCTTGCCTGGTCTAATAGTCAACAGCAATTAATAGCTTTTCGTGATTTTTGTTGGTATTCTTTCTCGGAACAAATTAAATCTATGAAAACCCTACTAAATTATAATTTTGAGTGGGTTTTACCTGGTCATGGTAGGCGATATCATGCCGATAGAGAAACAATGAAACAACAGCTAATAAAATGTATTCAGTGGATGGAATCATTGGAATAATTCATCACCCTAGTATCACAATATTGTTGTTAAAATTTTGTGAGAAATATGAGAGGTGAAAAATTGAATTTAAATCCCTATAAGCAACAAATTGCAGATATTTATAATCGCAGAAGTCACAACTACGACGATAGTCCATGGCATACAACCATCACTCAGCGTCTGATTGTAGATGCACAAATAGAAGTGGGACAAACTGTTTTAGATATCGCTACAGGAACAGGTCAATTAGCAATTCAAGTGTCTGAGATTGTTGGTTCTACTGGCAAGGTTGTTGGGGTAGATATTTCCCCAGGAATGATGGAAAAAGCAAGTGCAAAAATCTCAGAGATGGGAGTCAAAAATATAGAGTTAATCATAGCTGATGCGGAATTTCTCGATTTTCCTGATAACAGTTTTGACAGGATTTTATGCTCTAATGCTTTTCCTTGGATGGCAAATAAACAAGGAACTCTTGCCCTCTGGTATAAATTGCTGAAACCCGGCGGTATTATCGGTATGAACACACCCACGGCAACAGCTTTTACTGCCGATGTAGTGTTTCAAGAAATTCTTGATAAGAATAATATTCAATTGAACCGGATTAATTCTATTAATACAAAGCCATTAATCCAAGACTTGCTGGCAGAAACTGGGTTGGAATTATTGAAAATTGATACTGAACAATATGGTAAATATACAACTCTAGAACAGGCAAAGCAAGTATGGCAGCTTATTTATCCATCATCAGAAACATCATTTTATCCGTTGTCACAAATTCCCAGCCAAAAATTAGCGCCAATGCAAGCTGAGTTTGATAAAAAGATAGAGAAATTAGTTACAGAACAGGGAATTTGGAATGAAGGAACTTACTTTTTTATCTATGGTCGTAAACCGATAAATACTCTATAATTTCTAAAATTCTTTAAAATTCTATTTTTATAGGTGATTGGGAGTTCTGCTCCCAACCAATTTCAGCTATCATGACGGTAAAAGTCTGCCAGCTAACATTTGCAATGCTGTTCTAGTGTTTCCAGGTGTTGTTGTCAGCATATTCTTTTTAACTGGCTATGAATAATTCAGACAATATTGACATCTCAAGAATCACTGTTTGATTGAGCCATTGCTGGGCGATAAATAGTTTCTACAGTGGCTAAACGAGTCGCAATTAGTGGCTGTACTTCTTGACGACAAGATTGGCATAACCAATAAATTTGACCGTGACGCACATGACGTAATAGGAGGGTACTACCGCAACAGGGACAATTATTAACTCTCATACTCATCTTCCCGTCCTCCTGAAAAAAAGGTGATATTTATAGATATTGGACTGAAGCCAAAAATGATTTAGTTATGACTCAGCCCAATACCGCCTAAAGCAATCAATTAAATTTGGATTTTGGCGGCATGAATTCGCCCATTGGCATTCATACGTTCTTGGATAATTTGTTCATAAACCCCAACATAGCCATTCACCATTTGGGTGACACTAAAGTTGTTTTCTACATGTTGGCGACAGTTTTGGCGATTTAACTTCAGTGCTGCGGATATCATTTCTGCCATTTGCGCGTAATCGTTGCAAATATAACCAGAAATTCCCTGGGCAACTACTTCGGGAACGGAACCCATCGCCGTGGCTAGTACGGGTGTACCTGTTGCCATGGATTCAATCATGACTAAACCAAAGGGTTCTTCCCAGGTGATGGGGAAAAGGGTGACTGATGCATTCCCCAGAAGCTGAGCTTTTTCGCTGTGGTTCACTTCACCGAGGTAGTGAATTTGCTTGCCATCAATGTGAGGAGCAATTTCTTGTTCAAAGAATTTAGCGTCTACAGTGTCAACCTTACCTGCCATTTTCAATTGCCAGCCAGTTTTTTTGGCTATAGCGATCGCGTGGTGAGGTCCTTTCTCTGGGGAAAAGCGTCCTAGAAATGCTAAGTAAGGGGGTTGCTGGGGATGACTCACAAAAGGATAGTCTGCAACTTCGATACCGTTGTAAACTGTGTTCACATAGTTGAGATTTACGGTTCTTTGGGAGTCACTGATGCTGACGTAGGGTTGCTTATGGTGGTGAAGAAAGGCATTTTTGTTATCTGCGGTAAACCGACCATGTAAAGTATGAACTGTCGGTACTGAAACTAAACTCGCTAGAGATAATGCCGAAATTCCTACATGGGAATGGATGATATCGAATTCACTTGCTCGCTGATAGACTTGGCTGAGTTCTAGCATTTCATAAACGCTGTACTCTTTCACATCCGGGTCTAAGCGTAATGCGCGTGGGTATACTGCCTCTAATTTTGCCAAAGTTTGTGAATCACCAGAGGCAAACAAAGTGACATCATGACCTCGACGAACTAATTCATCAGTCAAGTGACTTACCACCAGTTCAATTCCTCCGTATGTGGGAGGGGGAACTCGTTCCCATAAAGGGGCTACTTGAGCGATTTTCATAAATTGTTTTGGTTCAGCAGATAGAACAGTCCAGAATTGGATGGACTTGATTTGGGTTTAGAGAATTTCTATTTACCCTCGTCAGAATTAAATTAACCTGACTAATTACCTAGATGGCAATTTCGGTTAACCGTACTTACAAATCTTCACCAAGCTATTTTTAATGTCAGCGATCGCGCTAATGCCCAAAGTACATAAGATAAGACCGATGCTAACAGGTTGTTCGGTTATCTGGAATTAAAGCTAATTCAATTTTCTCGAAATTTAGTAACTCTTTGGATGGCGATCGCCTGTTAATTAAGTCTCTCAAAACACTTATGGATAATGCTTTGGAAGAATGCACCATCATTTTTTCGAGTCTTTACTTCCCAGATATTTAATTAAATTAACTTTCAAAGCACATTATTTTGTCGTTTATTATTTTTTTAACATTTTCTTTATAAACTTCGGTTATCTAGACTATATTTCTAATATATAGACAATATAAAAAAATGACCATCTATCTGGGGGATCATAGAAAAGTAATATTTTAGTCATGAAAAAGACTAAAGCTTGGATTTTATGGAAAGACTGGTTTCTGTGACCAAGCATAGTCGGTGGAAAATAATGCCTTTTATGTGCATACAATACAATTCAGGGCAAATAGCCATTTAAACCGACCATTGACCTCTAGAAATGAAAATTGCTACTTGGAACGTCAACTCCATTCGTTCTCGCTTAGAACACGTTACAGATTGGTTGCAGCAAAATCCAGTTGATGTTTTGTGTTTGCAAGAAACTAAAGTCGTGGATGGAGATTTTCCGCGATCGCCCCTAGAAGAACTCGGCTACCATCTTTATATATCCGGTCAAAAATCCTACAATGGAGTTGCCCTAATTAGTCGCAAGCCCTTAGATAATGTTTCTGTTGGCTTCAGTAGTTTTTTAACAGATTTACCCCCAGAGTGGGATGAGCAAAAACGTGTAATTACAGGTGTGATAGATGGTACTCGCATTCTGAATCTGTATGTACCCAATGGCTCATCAGTCGATAGTGACAAATACGCATTTAAATTACAGTGGCTGAAAATCCTACGCCAATATCTAGAAACTTTACTGGTTTCTACTCCTCACATTTGTATGTGCGGTGACTTTAATATTGCCCTAGAAGATATTGATATTCACGAAAATGTCAAAATTGAAAACCACATCATGGCATCCCCACTGGAACGTCAAGCACTTCAATATATCCTCACCCTAGGTTTTGCTGATGCTTTCCGTAAATTCAACAGTGAAGGTGGCAATTTTAGCTGGTGGGATTATCGTACGGGTGGATTTCGTCGTAATCGAGGTTGGCGAATCGACCATCATTACCTGACACCAGACCTATACAATCAGGCAAGTAGCTGTGTAATTGATGTCGCACCCAGGAAATTAGAAAAACCCAGTGATCACACACCAGTGATTGTGGAGTTTTAGGAAAGATAAAAATTGCCTTGTGGAATTTTCCTAAGGATTAATCGGTGTGGATGTTGCAGGATAGGTGCTAGGAATTGTTGATTGGGTATTGGGGGGTGTTGTCTGTGGGGTTGTATTCAGGTTAGTTGGTTGGGGTAAATAGGGGTTATTTGGGGAAGTGGAAGTGTAGTTAGGATTATTAACGGGTTGATTATAGTTATTCGTACTAGTTGGAGAATTGTAAGTTGAGTTTGCACTATTACTCACCTGGGGATTATTGCTAGTATTGAAGTTAGATTGTTGAGTTTGATTGATGATACTGGAGTTACGAGAAGTTGTTTGGTTATTAAAGTTTGTGGAATATGGATTATTCAGATTATTAAAATTGCTGGAGTAGGGGTTAGTCGAATTACTAAAATTTGTCGAATATGAGTTGTTAGGTGAAAGATTGGGGATGGATGAACGAGATTCTGTAGAATTAGTTCTACCAAGAAAATCAAAATTAGAATTGTCTGACTTTGCCGACGTTGTTGTAGATGAGCTAGAGTTAGGATTAAAAGCATTAAAACCGGAAAATTTATTACTTCCAGAATAGCTATTCATTTTCAACAAATTTTCAGCTTCAGAAACAAAGGGATTATTGCTTTTTAAACTAGAATTATCTGTAATTGTCGGTGCTTCTGTAGTACTTTTTGCCTGTTGTTTTTTCGCTTCGTCTAGTAGGGTTTGACTGTCATCCTGCTTTTTTGCTTTCTCTGAAGGTTTATTTGTAGTATTTTCCAACTCTGCTTGCTCAGAGTCGAACTTCAGGATAGATAAATTATCAATATCTGCGGCGATCGCCTTCTCTTCTTCCGATAAATTCTTATCTGTTGCGTTTGTCTTATCTGTTGCTTGAGTTTTCTTTTCGGTAGTTTCTGGTTGACTGAATAAAAAACCAGGATTTTGCCAATATTCTCGAATTATCAATCCCAAGACAAGGAGGAAAATTGCTGTTCCCCACACACTAGGTTGTGCTAAAATCCATAACTTAGCTTGCAAAGAACGCCAAAAATTAGCAGGTTGATGCTGTGACATAGATATAGGTAAGAATAACAACATAAGCAGGAAAAGCTTGTTCTTATCCTAACCATTAACCAGATACAAGTCATTAGCTATCAGATAAAGATTGATAAAAAATTTACAGGTTAAATTAAGTATATAAATTATGTATACGGAATTACCCTGAGACAAAATTTTCTATCTTCTCGCTACTCTTACTAGCAAAAATAAGCCAATTGTTAAACCAATAATATTCGGCAACCATGCTGCTAGGTAAGAAGGAAGCATCCCCGCATCTCCTAGCTCTCGTGTAACACGTAGCAAGACATAGTAAGTGAAAATAACTAGGAGGCTAATCCCGAAACTTGCACCTCTCCCTGTACGTTGGGGTACCGTTCCTACGGTTGCTCCCACCAAACCACAAACAACGCAAGCAAAGGGTAAGGCAATCTTTTGTTGAATACGGACTTTCAGCTTACGGATTTTTTGTGCATTACCGCTCAAACGTTCTAATTCTAACTGTTCCATCGCTTGAGCAATATTCATTTCCTCATAGTCACGACTATTTTGGGCAACATTTAAAGGTGTACGGGGGAGACGTAATTGTTGATGTTGAAAACGGAGAATATTGCGATAGGAACGGTCAGGAGCGACTAAATAAATAGTACCGTTATAAAAATCCCAAACGTTTTGACTAGCATTCCATTCTCCAGATTCCGAGACGACAATTTGACTTAATCCTGATTGGGAACGGTCAATAATTGTCAATCCTGTCATCTGTTTCCCATTAAATTTATCTGCATAAAATAAACGGGTGAGAATCTTTTCTTTCGTTCCATCTGGTTGCTGAATATCACGATATTCCGGATAAACAATATTCTCCCTTTTAAATGTAGGTTTATCCGATTTTAAGGCACGTTCTAGGGTTGCAGTTGCTTCATAATTAGCCGCAGGAACAATTTGCTCATTAAAAATAAAAGTTATACCAGTAATCAGAAAACTCAGCATCACCGCTGTCATTACCATGCGGTAGACACTCACACCACAACCTCGCAGAGCAATCAGTTCGCTTTCACTAGACAAACGACTGTAAGTCATCAAGGTTGCCAGGAGGGTTGACATGGGAAAAGAAAGCACGACAAAATTAGGTAATTTCAGGGCAATTACCTTAAATGCAATAGTAATTGGTAGTCCTGTCTCTACCAGTTTTCGCATTAATTCAAAGAGACTATCAATCGCTAGTACCAGAGAAGCGAAAGCACCAACACCAAATAAAAATGGTGGCAGTAATTCGCTAATTAAATAGCGATCCATAATGGAAAAAGGCAAGAGCGATCGCAGTGTGTAAAAAGACTTGACTTTGGTCATTTAAACCTGAAAATTGTCTCCTAGATAGTATTGTCGTACTAAAGGGTTATTGTACAGTTGTTCGGCTGTACCGGAGGCAAGGATTTGACCCTCACGCATAATATAAGCACGGTCAGTAATCGCTAAGGTTTCGCGGACATTGTGATCAGTGATTAAAATTCCCATGTGGCGATCGCGCAATTGAGCAACAATATGCTGAATTTCTGCAACCGCGATCGGGTCAACCCCTGCAAAGGGTTCATCTAACAATAAAAATTTTGGTCCTTCCTTTCCTGCTGCTAATGCTCTAGCTAACTCAGTCCGACGACGTTCTCCCCCAGAAAGCTGAATCCCTTTACTATTGGCAACGGATTCTAGGCGAAATTCCCGTAATAACGTATCTAATCTGACTGACCATTCCCATCGCGGCACACTAGTTTGTTCAAATACCAGTAAGATATTATCCCTAACTGTCAACTGCCTAAAAACACTTGCTTCCTGAGCTAAATATCCAATACCCAAACGTGCCCGTTTATGCATCGCGAGCCCTGTGATATCCTGACTATCTAGCCAAACTTTCCCCTTGTCTGGTTTTTCTAAACCTGTAGCAATATAAAAAGTAGTTGTCTTTCCTGCACCATTAGGTCCCAACAAACCGACAATTTCACCTTGAGCAACAGAAAGTTGTACGCGATTGACAATTACGCGCTTACCGTAGGATTTGTGGATATTGTCCAGGAAGATTTTTTTCATTGCAACAAGGATTGTGGGAGAGGGAGAAAGGGAGAAGGGTTAAGGAGGAAGCAGGAGAAGCAACACAGCAAATTGCCAGTATCTGAGTACCTGATATCAAAAATATGCTGGAGGTTTTCCCATCACCCATTACCCATCACCCATCACCCATTATCTATTTTTCAAATTTGGTGTTTTTGGTGCAGGGGATGTAATTGAGGTATTTGTACTACTATCGTTAACGATATAAATAGACTCAACTTGACGATTAGAGCGAGGTAAGGCAACAAAACGTCCTTCATCAATTAAGTATGTTACCCTTTCACCGCGAATGCTGTTACCACCCTGTTGGAGGATATAAACATCACCACTGAGAATTATCCGCCGTTCTTTGCTAAAGTATTGAGCTTGAGCAGCTGTGGCTTGGATTTGTCGAGAGGGGTAAGATAACTGGACATTTCCCCTAGCTGTGACTACCTGGGTTTTAGCATCATATTCTTGGACATCAGAGCGGATAGTCAGGGGACGATTAGGTGCGGCATTTTGGGCTGTAGCGGGTTGTAATTGGGTGGGAGTGGCGATCGCGGCAAAAATTGCCATCGGTAACATCCAACCCATACCCCAGGGCAATTTCTGTAAGGATTTTAAGTGATAAAAGGATTTCATAGTCATTTTGCCTGCGAGTTTCCCTTCGTATTTTAATTATCTATACAAGTTAGTCCAGATCAGCCATAAAACAATCTGGAATCTTCAGCTCAAGCTGCAACCAGCAAGGTAAAAAAATACAGCAGGTAGATTTTCCTGAATTCACTGCTGGTCAATGGTCACTGCTATCCCAGACGCAGTTTACATCATAATGGTTTCGCATAGTGAGACGGGCTGCTGCCATGGGATTTTGCCATTATTGCTTCCCATTAGTATGACTCTCTGCTCCCGGAAAAATGTACTCGACGGACGTAAAGGTGGATAATTCACTACAATTACGTATTTGCTGTTAGGTCAGATGATTTTATCAAAACGATTCTTGTACGTACTCTTAACTGCGGTGACAGCAGTCATTGTTGGATATCCCCATACTGCTTGGAGTCAAGCACCTACGGTGACACAAGGGGTACAGCAAATGAATATTTTCCAAGCTCTGGTGTTGGGTTTTATTCAAGGTGCAACGGAGTTTTTACCAATCAGTAGTACAGCGCACCTGAAAGTCATTCCTGTGATTTTGGGTTGGGGTGATCCAGGGGTGGCTTTTACTGCCATTATTCAACTCGGGAGTATTGTGGCAGTGATTTGGTACTTTTGGGGAGATTTGACAGGTATAGTCAAGGGTGCGATGGGAGAAGATTTAGAAGAACGTAATTTTAATCGTCGCTTAGGTTTAGGGATTATTTTAGGGACTCTTCCCATTGTATTTTTTGGACTGTTAATTAAAAAATTTATTCCTGATTTTGATAATTCTCCCATCCGTAGTATTGGTGCGATCGCCATTGCTTCCATTGTCATGTCTTTGTTACTGGGGTTAGCAGAAATTCTCGGTAAACGGCAACGGGATTTTAATAAACTGACAATGACAGATGGTATATTGATGGGTCTAGCACAATCAATGGCTTTAGTTCCCGGTGTTTCCCGTTCTGGTTCTACTCTCACCGCAGGTTTATTTATGGGGTTAAAACGAGAAACTGCTGCCAGATTCTCCTTTTTATTGGGAATTCCGGCAATTACCCTTGCGGGGTTAGTGGAATTAAAAGATGTCTTAGGAAATATCACCTCAGGAGAAATTCTGCCTTTGGTTGTGGGAGTAGTTTCAGCCGGAATATTTTCTTACATAGCGATCGCGGGTTTACTGCGATTCCTCAAAACCCAAAGCAATTGGGTCTTCGTATGGTACAGATTAGCATTTGGGACAGCAATTTTAAGCGCGATCGCTGCCGGAATGTTGAAAAATAGTTAATAGGTAACTAGGTAATGGGTGATGGGTAAAAAACCCTTTTCCCTTTCTCCTATTTTTCCTTTCCCCCTTCCCCTTTTTCCCACCAATGAGTACTATCAATCCAGCTCGCATTACTAAAGTATTACCCGACTCTATCGCTGCGGAGATTGGTTTTGAAGTCGGGGACGCAATTATCACAATTAACGGTACTCGTCCCCGTGATTTAATCGATTATCAATTTCTCTGCGCAGATGAATTTCTGGAACTAGAGGTAATTGATACCAAGGGTAAAACCCATCAAGTGGAAATCGAAAAGGATTACGATGATGATTTAGGCTTAGAATTTGAGACGGCGTTATTTGATAACTTAATTCAGTGTAACAATCGCTGCCCCTTTTGTTTTATTGACCAACAACCCCCCGGCAAGCGTTCCAGTTTATATTACAAAGATGACGATTATCGTCTCAGCTTTCTCTACGGTTCCTATCTCACCCTCACCAATTTACCGGAACGGGAATGGCAACGGATTGAACAGATGCGTTTATCTCCCCTCTATGTTTCTGTTCATGCTACGGAACCCGATGTGAGAGTGAGATTATTAAAAAATCCCCGTGCTGCTCAAATCATCGAGCAAATCAAGTGGTTTCAGCAACGCAGACTGCAAATTCACGCACAAATTGTCGTCTGTCCCGGTATCAATGATGGCAAACATTTGGAACAAACTATCCGTGATTTAGCGTCATTCCACCGGGGTGATGTTCCTGCGGTTGCTTCCGTTGCTGTGGTTCCTGTGGGGTTAACCAAATTTCGTCCTACTGAAGATGAATTAATCCCCGTCACCTCAGAAAAAGCCAAGGAAGTAATTCAACAGGTGCGATCGCTACAACAGGAATTTTCTCAAAAAACGGGCACAAATTGTGTTTGGTTAGCCGATGAATGGTTTCTGATTGCCCAAATAGAATTACCTACAGAAAAAGAATATGCTGATTATCCTCAAATTGATAACGGAGTCGGTTCTATTCGCTTATTCCTCAAACAATTTGCCGATGCTGCACAAAGATTACTCCCAGCAAAAGTGACTCCCCGACAATTTACCTGGGTGGTAGGAAACGCAGTGGAAACAGCATTTCAACCCATCCTCAACAGATTGAATGCTGTCGAGGGATTACAAGTAAATATGTCTGCTCTATCCAGTGATTATTGGGGACAATCTATCAGTGTTACAGGTTTATTGACCGCCCATGATTTATTATTAAAATTGCAGGGGCAAGAATTCGGAGATGGCATTATTTTGCCAAGTGTAATGCTGAAATATGGCGAATCAATATTTTTAGATGATATAAGTATTGAGGAAGTTGCTCGGCAATTGAAAACCCGAATATTTACCGTGGCAGGGGTAGAGGAATTAATTAATACTTGTGTTGGTTAATTAATAGTTAAGAGCCAGTAGTCGATGATTAGCAGTGAAAATGCTGATACTACTGAATTTCTTTGTGCTTAATAAAATTACGAAATATTTATTATTAGTGGATACCGGGGAGTGGATAGTGACAGACAAGAACAATGCAGTCAATCTTCAGAAACTGAGGCAAATAACCTCTCAATTATTCAGGTATCAATTGCCGCTTATCCTATTTAATTGTTGTTTGACTTTACCAACAATTGCCGCAGAACCTGAAGCCGTTTTGAGCATTGTTCAAAGTTCAGAAAATGCCAATCAATGGTCAGGAATTATTAATCGTTTACAAGGTGCAAAAGTCAAGTATTGTGTAATACCTTTAGACGAAGTAAAAAATATGGCAGATTGGGGCGATCGCCCTGTTTTATTTTTACCTAATATTGAAAATTTATCTCCAACCCAGGCGATCGCCCTGGAAGAATGGATGAGTAAGGGAGGACGATTAATTGCTAGTGGTCCTGTAGGTAGTGTATCAGCCCCTGGAGTCAGGCAGTTATTGCGTAGTCTACTTGGTGGTTACTGGGGATTTAGCCTCGATAAAACTCAAACTCTGCAACCACCCAAAGATAAAACACCCCGATGGGCAAATAAAACCGAACTCTTCGGGAAGGTGCAAGGAGGTGTAGTAATTAATGATAGTAGCTCTGCCCAAACAGTTGCCGTATGGAATAATCAAAATAATCAAGTTGGTGTTTTAGCTACACCCCGTTCCACATTTTTTGGATGGCGTTGGGGCGTAGATACTGCCTCCAGTCCAGCATTAGATACTGCTTGGCTAGAAACAGCCTTAAAACGCCATGTAGAAAAAGATTCAATCAATATCAGTAAAATAGCTGAAGCTAATTCCAAGTGTTCCACCACAGTCACAGCCAAAAAAACCACACCTGGCGTACCTCGTAGTGCCAGAGATACCCGTAAAAATCCCCCCCTATCTTCCCCCACTTCCCCCCCCTTCGGCATTGCTGGCATTACCACAACCACCACAGCCACCACAGCCAAAACACCCCGCTCCGATGAGGCGATCGACCAATTAGAACAATCAGTCAAACTAGATGTTCTCCCCAACTCCCAAGCACCCATCAGCTACAGTGAGGCGATCGCCCTGCAAAGTGAACTCACCAACCTCATCGGTAGGGTAGAAAGTGCCCACCTTGCGGCAGCTGCTAATAACAATAAACCTCTCTACGCCCAACCACGACAAGCTCAATTTGCCTCAGTCAAATCTGGCGCACCCATCGGTACAGAACAGATACTCAACTCAGCTCGCGAAGTCGCCAAAAATCTTCCCCTGTGGGTACAGCAGCGCCAATATGCCCAAGCTCGTCAGCAATGGTTAGCAGCAAAATCAGCCCTCTGGCAACAGTTTCCCCTAGAAAGTCCCATCGCCCAGCCTGAAATTCGCGCTATGTGGCTCGACCGAGGGACAATTGTCAAAGCACGCAACGAAGCCGGACTCGCAAAAATCTTTGACAGACTAGCCCAAGCAGGCATCAACACCGTATTTTTTGAAACCCTCAACGCTAGCTACACCATTTATCCCAGCCAAGTTGCCCCCGAACAAAACCCCCTAATTCGCAACTGGGATCCCCTAGCCTCTGCCGTCAAACTTGCCCACGCACGAGGTATGGAATTACACGCTTGGGTATGGGTATTTGCCGCCGGGAACAATCGCCATAACGAAATTCTCAACATCGACAAAGATTACCCCGGTCCAGTACTAGCCAGAAACCCTGACTGGGCAGGCTTTGACAACCGTGGACAACGGATTCCCATCGGTCAAGGGAAACCCTTCTTCGACCCTGCTAACCCCCAAGTTCGCCAGTATTTAATCAATCTCTACACAGAAATTGTTACCCGTTACAACGTTGATGGTTTACAACTAGACTACATTCGCTACCCCTTCCAAGATGCCAGAGCCAACCGCACCTATGGCTATGGGAAAGCTGCCAGAGAGCAATTTCAGCAGCAGCATGGTGTGGATCCCATGACACTCAAACCCAGCCAAATTGACCTTTGGGAAAAATGGACAGATTTCCGCACCCAACAAGTAAATAGTTTTGTGGCTCAAGTTTCCCAGGATTTGAAACGTAAACGCCCCAATTTAATGCTTTCAGTAGCAGTATTTCCCCTCCAGGAACGGGAACGTATCCACAAGATTCAACAAAATTGGGAAGTCTGGGCAAGACGAGGGGATATAGATTTTATCGTCCCCATGACCTACGCTCAGGATACCGTCAGATTTGAAAGATTAGCTCAACCCTGGATTGCTTCTTCCCGTCTGGGGGCAACTCTTTTAGTTCCAGGTATCCGCTTACTTGCCCTACCGACAATCGGTGCTTTTGACCAAATCCAATTAGTGCGAGACTTACCGACAAGCGGTTATGCTCTGTTTGCCGCCGAAAATTTGGGTAAGGACTTATATACAGTATTTAGCAATACCCAGGGTAATCCTAGTTCCAGAAAAATTAAGGAACCCATCCCCCACCGTCAACCCTTCCAAACTGCGGCTATCCGCTATAGTGCCTTACAGCAGGAATGGAAACTTCTCCTCCAGAATGAGTCACAAAAGTTACCTGAAACCAGTCTGACAGAATTAAATTCCCAGGCAGAGAAATTACAAACAGCCTTAAATCGGTTAGCTGAAGCACCGAATGTGACTAAATTCGTGACAGCCAAAGCTTCCTTGAGTCGTTTCCAATCTCAGTTTCGGGTGTTGATGCGTCCCCAGATGACAACTAACTCCTATCAGGTGCGGGTTTGGGAAAATCGCCTCATCGCCATTGAAAAACTGTTGCGTTTTGGTGAAAGAGTCCTGTTAAGTCCGAAATAGTTCTATTTCAAGCAAATTCGTAGCGATTTTTACCCAGATTTTTCGCACGATACATGGCATTGTCAGCCTGTTTAATTAAAGTATCTTGGTTGTAGCTATTGATGGGGTAAATACTAATACCAATACTCGCAGAAACTCTAATTGTATTTCCGTCTAAAATTACTGGGTCAGTGATTGTATGCAGAATTTTTTCCGCAACTCTCGCTGCTACTTCAATTTCGGGAATAGTCCGTAAAATTACGGTAAATTCGTCACCTCCTAAGCGAGATACCGTATCACTACCGCGTAAGATGTTACTTAAACGTTGAGCGATCGTTACCAGTAGGCGATCGCCCATTTCATGTCCCAAGGTATCATTCACCTGTTTAAATCCATCTAAATCGATAAATAATAATCCTAGGAGTAGTTGATTATTCTTTGCCCACTCCAAAGATTCTTCTAGCTGTTCATGGAAATATTTGCGATTGGATAAACCTGTCAGGGTATCGTGGTAGGCAACATAACGCAGTTCATCTTCTTTGGACTTTAGCTCACTGTTAGAACGAAATAATTCCGTTGCCGTGGCTTTGAGTTCCTGTTCTAAGAGTTTGCGCTCAGTAATATCACGAATCACACCCACCAGAAAGCAGTTACCAGCAGCATCTTTATGTAGCGATCGCTTAGTGGCAATCAGAAAAGTTACCTTATCTGCATTCGTTAACTCTTCCTCATGCTCTTGGGATTTCTGACTACGAAATATTAACTCATCTTGCCACCAAAAAACCTCAGCTTCCTTCTCGCAAAATAAGTCATAATCTGACTTACCAATTAATTTTTCCTGGGGATAACCAATAAATTCACAAAAAGCCTCATTCACAATCATTAATTGATGTTTTTCATTCTTGACAAAAACTGGGTCAGCAATGGTATTAATAATCCCATCTAAAAATTGCTTGGAACGTTTGAGTTCTTCTTGGGTATGGGCAATATGAGAAGTAATTGTAATTACCGAACTAGCAAAAGCTAAAAAACCCGGCATCAGTGGTATCCACCAACCCAACAAAAAACTACCATAGGAACCACCTATCAAGAGAATAGCCACCAGGAAAATACCCAGGGAAATGTATCTTATCCGACGGATACGTGACCGGAGTACCGCACCTGCATAAGAGCAGACAAAAATCCACAAATATTCCCCTATATCAGACCAAACTCGCATTAGAGGTCTACCATCCAATGATGCGGAAATTAACTCAGCAACAAAATAAGCTTGTAGCTCCACTCCCCCCACCGGTTTTGCTGTCCCCATTAAGCGGCTAGAATAGGGAATCAGCACTAAATCCTGAAGACTAGGAGCAGTGGAACCAATTAAAACAACGCGATCGCGAATTAATTCACTAGGAACATTTCCTGCGAGGATATTCCGCATCGATACTTTAGAAAAACCATAATCTTGTTCTGCACAATCCGAACAGGCAGGTTTAGGAAAGTTAGAGACAATTTGATACCCACGATTATCAACTCCTACATAACCTCCGTCATGGGGTTGTAAACGTTGGAAAATCGCCTTTCCTAACTGAAGATATTCCGATTGAGATGATGCCCTTTGAGGTAAAATGTTTTCTTGTTTTAAATATAATTTTGCCAACTTCAAAGCAAAGCTTTCATGGAGCTGGTTGCCAAGATGCCAATACAATAAACTGCGTCTGACCTTACCATCGGCATCTAAAAGCAAATTATTAAAACCAACTTGTTTTTTTTCGCTTAACTCTGCTGGTGCTGCAACCCTCTTATCTGAATCCCCAGATAACAACTCAATACCAATCAGATTAGACATGGACTGATAGACAGCAGTTAACTCTTCATGACCTGGATCTGTCCTTAAATCACGATAAATGTCTAACCCAATCGCACGAGGCTGATATTGATTTAATTTTTGCAACAATTGGGCGATCGCAGCATCAGGCATAGGCCACGAACCAATTTGTCGTAAAGATGCCTCATCGATGGCAACAATGGTAACTCTGGCTTCCGGGGCTTCCATCGGTCGCCACTGAAAGAACTGGTCTAAAGCAGCCCATTCCAAAAACTGCAACAAACCCAGCAGCCGCAGCAAAATTAAACAGACTGCCACACCAGAACCTGTAATAAGTTCACGATTTTCCCATCTGAGAGACTGTCTGATTAAAGACAATAACTTTGTCAGATACTTGCCTGACCACTCACTCATTCCCATTACCTTTACTGGGAGAAATATATTCTATTAGACAACTACTTTCCCAAAAACAAATCATAAGCATGCAAAAATAGCATCAAGATTTGTAATACTTCGAGTCTCAGTTGCCACCACAAATTTCTGGCAGCCAGAAAAAATGAAAAAGCTTGTTAATCTTCTTTGTTTATCTGTCACCACCATTACTACTATAGAATTACTATTTGATTCTTAAGCATATCCTTGTGCTAGTGACAGGGTAGCAGAGCATTTACTAAAGGTTTTGTTATATTACAAACCTCGTTATAACACACCCTAAAATAGCTTTTGCTGATTCTGGTTCGGTAACTTTGCAAAACTAAAAAATAAAGGACGCAGAGAAAATCTTTTTTCCCTTTGTCCCTAGTCTTGGATTTGATCAAATAATAAATTTGGTGACAAGCGGATAAATCTATTTGAAAGCGTCTGGAAAATTCTTGAAGTTCCTGGGACCCTTATAGCCAGAGATATCTGCAAGCTTGTTCAGGCTTTGAACATTGGGGTAAAGCTTACCATTGATTTGCCAAGTGGGAAATCCTTCAATACCCGCAGCTGTACACTGATTAGGCTGAGGATTTTTCCCTCGTGGGTCACATTCGATATGTCGAATTTCTTTATAAGCTTCCTTGCCAAATAATTCTTTCTGTTCATGGCAATGGGGACACCACCAAGCGATGTACTCCTTAGCACCTATTTGTGTAAGATGCTTGGCGAGGGCAATTTCCGCTTCCCCCGAAGTACTTTTGATTTCCCAACCAACACCCATCGTGGGTTTACCAGTTGGTTCCGGTGTGGCTGATAAGTTGGTATCAACTCTATTTACACCAGAGTACACACCCAGGGTGGCAATTAAAGTCACCATCCCAACAACGATCGCCGTAAAGAAAATCTGTCCAAAATCTTCCCAAGTACGACCAATAATCGTCAGTATCAATAAACTCAAAGAAAAAATTGCCGAACCAATACAGTAAATACAAGCTGCATTAATTTTGGCAAACAGAACATACATCAGGTATCCACTAAATACTGACATAGCCACAGCACCAGTCAGCAACAGCAACCAGGTGAGATTTTCCAGCTGATTACGGTTTTCTTTCTTTTCCACTGAGTCAACACCCAGGGGTAATAGGGCAAAAATCATCATACTGGTATAAGCCAGAAAACCAAATAGTGCCAAGGGTTGCCCCAGCACCGTAGCATAGGGACTTTGGAGAACTAAGTCACAGCTTTTAGTCGGACAAGCAGTACTATTTTGGGTAAATTTCACATAGGTGAGGTAGGCTGTTACTAAAGCCCCACAACCCGCGATTCCAGCGATTAAGTACCGCGAATTCCGGTGTATCCAAGGTGCAGAACGGCGACGAATCATAAACTTTTGGGAATTGGAATTAATAATTAGGGATTAGGGATCAGGAATTGGGGATGGGGAATGGGAAATTTTTCTATCTAGAATCTGAAGCTGCAAGAAATCTCATTTCTTTTTCCTTCTCCCTTGGTTTCTATTTCCCACTTTCCACCCCCCAAATTAATGCAATTTGACCGATGGTTTTGCTGAATTAGAGGTATTTTCAGGCTTCCAGCTTTGACGAGCAGCTTCTACGAATTGACTGACGCGATTGGGGTCAATTGGTTGCTCACGCCGACCATGACGTTTCAAGGAACTAGAAACTATCACACCATTTGCTGCTTGCATCAGTGTAGCAATATTTTCCCAGGAGGCTCCACTACCAATAAATACGGGAGTATTACCTGCTGCTTGGGAGGCTAATTCGACATCTTCCAAATTGGGAGGACTACCAGTTGCCCAACCGGAAAGAATAATCGCGTCAGCTAAACCACGTTCAATGGTATCTTGTACCGCGACGGTCAGGTTAGGAGAACTTAAAGGACGAGCGTGTTTAACTAGAACATCAGCTAAAATTTTCACATCAGTGCCTAGTTCCCGGCGATAACGTAATAATTCGTGGGCTTCACCTTCAATTAATCCTTGATCGGTTGCCATGACTCCAGTTAGTACATTGACGCGAATAAATTCTGCCCGGACACAGCTGGCGATCGCTAAAGCACTTCTCCCGTCATTGCGTAAAACATTTAACCCCACGGGTAACGTCACCAAATTCTGAATACGCTGCACTACCACAGTCATCGCACTGACAACTGCTGGATCGACATGATTTTTCGTAAACGGTGCGTCGAAAAAATTTTCGACAATGATACCGTCAACCCCACCACTAGCAAGAGCTACAGCCTCTTGTTCTGCACGGTCAATCACCGCTTTGAGACTACCACCCCAACGAGCTGCGGTTGGTAATGGTAACAGATGTACCACGCCAATAATTGGAGTGTGAGTTTTAAATAAATGATATAAGTCCACGTCTTTAACTATTGAGCAGTATTTGGAGGCTAGTAATTAATTGGGTATAAGCTAGAATGCATCAGAATTTTATCCCTTTTTCCTTATACCTTATTACTTCTCTCTTTCCTATAGACTCCTAAATAGCCCTAACCAAGTCCAATTCCGGAGATAATAAAGATAGTTCTTACCCCTTATCCTTTTGGGTGCCTAATTCTTTCCTCCCCCCTAGGATGGAAATTAACACAAAACATTCCATAAGATATGTTAAGATAAAGGCTGGCTACAAGAGGAGTTGACGACTCATAAGACGTGTAAGCAAAGAGCCAATCACCGCAGGGTCGCGGATTTCCATCCACTGTTTAGATATCTTGCCAGTTTTTGTCGGCAAGGTCTGAGCGTATGGGAAACATCACCGCTATTCAGGTTTAGTCTCGTGCACAATTTCCTACAGGGTAACAACTTCTCTTCAAACATCCGCAGCTAATGGCGGCTTTCCCTATGTAGGGTATACGTAAAATCGCACGAACTGCGGTAATGTAAATACCAAAAATGCGCTATTCCGGCTGAAAGTATCCAAACTTTTATTGGTACTTGCAATTTCTTGCTGAAAAGCAAATTTTAGCCAAACAAAATATCATATACAGCATGAAATCCTGTATTTATAAAGTCATAGCTTCCTAAGGGCGGTGATGACTAGTTTGAAACTACAGTCATTCTTCAAAAGGGGAGGAGAAGCAAAGTAAAAATCAAGTAGCTGTAACATTGGTGATTATCTGAGGAATCATGACTTATGGATAATCCTGTTTATAATTGCTTGTGCGGTCAAATTAATTGACAAAAAGATAGCCCAAATAGTTGATAATTTAAACACTTGATTTTGAGAGAAAAAGAAAAACTGAAATCTTCTGACAATATGGGTGAAAAACCGACTATTGCCATTTCTCACCTAGGTTGCGAAAAAAATCGCATTGATACAGAACATATGTTAGGGCTGCTTGTAGAAGCAGGCTATGGTGTTGATACAAATGAAGAAGTAGCAGATTATGTAATTGTTAATACTTGTAGTTTTATTGAAGCGGCAAGAGAAGAATCTGTTAGAACTTTAGTTGAGTTAGCAGAAGCGAATAAAAAGATAGTCATTACTGGCTGCATGGCGCAGCATTTTCAGGAACAGTTATTAGAAGAATTACCCGAAGCTGTGGCAGTAGTGGGTACTGGAGACTATAACAAGATAGTCAATGTGATTGAGCGCGTGGAAACAGGAGAGCGAGTTAAGTTAGTTTCTAGTGAACCAACTTATATTGCCGATGAAACCACACCTCGCTACCGCACGACTACCGAGGGAGTAGCCTACTTAAGAGTTGCTGAAGGTTGTGATTATCGCTGTGCTTTTTGTATCATCCCCCATCTCCGAGGAAACCAGCGATCGCGCACCATTGAATCCATAGTGGCTGAGGCGGAACAACTAGCAGCACAAGGTGTCAAAGAAATAATTTTAATTTCTCAAATCACCACAAACTACGGTATAGATATATACGGTAAGCCCCAGTTAGCTCAACTATTAAGGGCACTAGGCAAAGTAGATGTACCTTGGATTCGGATACACTACGCCTATCCTACAGGACTCACACCAGATGTCATTGCCGCGATTAAAGACACACCCAACGTCTTACCCTACTTAGATTTACCCTTGCAACATTCTCATCCGGAAATTCTGCGGGCAATGAATCGTCCTTGGCAAGGACGAGTCAACGATGACATCATCGAGCGGATGAAAGTAGAACTACCCCAGGCAGTACTACGGACGACTTTCATCGTCGGGTTCCCCGGCGAAACAGACACACACTTTCAGCATTTGTTGCAGTTTGTCCAGCGTCATGAATTTGATCATGTTGGTGTCTTTACCTTTTCTTCGGAAGAAGGTACACCAGCATACAGTTTGCCCAACCAATTACCCCCAGAGGTAATGGAATCCCGTAGAGACGCTGTGATGGCACTTCAACAGCCAATTTCCTACAAGAAAAACCAACAAGAAATAGGTAAAGTTGTCGATGTTTTAATCGAACAAGAAAACCCTGAAACCGGTGAATTAATCGGTCGTTCCACCCGATTTTCTCCAGAGGTAGACGGGTTGGTATATGTTCAAGGGCAAGCCAGACTCGGCACCATCGTACCCGTAGCCATTAAAGATGCAGATGCCTACGATTTGTACGGTCGTATCCTCAATTAACGAGTCAAGATTTAGGAGTCAGAAGTGAATAATTTCTGCAAATCGCGGCTAACTCCTAACTCGTCACTCTGAAATTTTGCATTTCTCAAAAACAAAAAATATCCAGGAGAATTGATGAATCCTTCCTTTCAAGAATTAGGCATTTCACAACAGCGTGTAGAACATTTAGAACAACTCGGTTTTACAGAACCTACCAATATTCAAGCACAAGCAATTCCCCAGCTTTTAGGTGGTCGTGATGTTGTGGGGCAATCCCAAACAGGTACCGGTAAGACCGCAGCTTTCTCCCTGCCGATGCTAGAACGGTTGGATATCAATCATCGAGTAGTCCAAGCTTTAGTTCTGGCTCCCACTAGGGAATTGGCAATGCAAGTCCATGATGCCATTTCCGAATTTATCGGAGATTCTGGTTTACGAGCCATGGCAATTTATGGTGGTCAATCAATCGACCGTCAAATCTTGCAATTGCGACGAGGTGCCCAAATAGTTGTGGGTACACCAGGACGAGTCATTGATTTGCTAGAACGGGGCAGTTTAAAGCTGGATAATGTGCGTTGGTTTGTTCTTGACGAAGCCGATGAAATGTTAAGCATGGGCTTCATTGATGATGTGGAGAAAATTCTTTCCCAAGCACCAACTGAACGGCAAACTGCCCTTTTCTCTGCAACTATGCCACCTTCAATTCGGATGTTGGTAAATAAGTTTTTGAATGACCCGGTAACAGTCACCGTGGAACAGCCAAAAGCGACACCAACCAAAATTAATCAGGTAGCTTATGTTGTTCCCCGTCATTGGTCAAAAGCTAGGGCATTGCAACCGATTTTGGAAATGGAAGATCCAGAATCTGCCCTGATTTTCGTCCGGACTCGCCGCACCGCCGCAGAACTAACAAGCCAACTGCAATCTGCCGGTCATAGTGTCGATGAATACCATGGTGACTTGTCCCAACAAGCTAGAGAACGTTTGCTGACACGGTTCCGTAGTCGTCAGGTGCGTTGGGTGGTAGCAACAGATATCGCGGCACGGGGTCTGGATGTAGACCAATTGTCCCATGTGATTAACTTTGATTTACCAGATAGCGTCGAAACCTACGTTCACCGAATTGGGCGGACAGGAAGAGCAGGCAAAGAAGGGACAGCCATTTCCTTAGTACAGCCCTTTGAGCGTCGCAAACAACAGGCTTTTGAGCGTCACGTTCGCCAAAGTTGGCAGGTACTTGCCATTCCTACCAGGGCACAAATAGAAGCTAAACAGTTAGATAAATTACAGGTTCAGGTTCGTGAAGCCTTAACTGGAGAGAGATTGGCATCTTTCTTGCCCATTGTGAGTGAGTTAAGCGAGCAGTATGATGCCCATGCGATCGCCGCAGCTGCTTTACAAATTGCCTATGATCAAACTCGTCCAGCTTGGCTACAAAACGAAGCTGACTACCCCGAAGAAGACGCACGGGCTACACCCAAACCTAAGCTCCGCAGTGGTGGTGGCGGTGGTGGAAGACGCGATCGCGATGGAGGTGAATCTCGTTCCCGTCGTTCTCACTGGAGTACAGATGCTGGAGAAGGTGGGCGTGGTGGTTCACCCAAGCCCAAACTACGTACAGGAGGAGGACGCAGGGAAAATTCCTCTGCATCTCCCGTGAAAAAACTCAGTTCTGGAGCAGCAGGGAGAGAATCTGCTTCCTAGAAATTTCTATCGGCTAAATCCGCTGTCTTGATTAAATAAATGATAATAGTCTGGATAGTCCGGGTATTTCTGGGTTAACCAGACTTATTCATTTTTGAGGCAAATTAATTTCGCCAGGGGCGGGTAATTTCGTCAATTTGGGAAATTTCTTCCGGTGTGAGCTGCCAACCTAATGCTCCGGCATTCTCTTCTACCTGCTTGACAGTTTTAGCTCCGGCAATAGGAATGACATTTCCTTGAGCAATTAGCCAGTTCAGGGCTACTTGGGCAGGTGTGTGATTGTGTGTTTCACCAATTTGTTTTAATAAAGAAATTACAGGGGTAATTTTTTGCAGACCATCCTGACTAAATCTGGGGTCAATCTTTCTTGCACCTGTGGGTTTTTGGTTACTACCCAGGGTATATTTGCCTGTGAGCAAGCCTTGGGCTAGGGGACTGTAAGCTAAAATTGTCACACCTAAATCACGGGCTGTATCCACTATGCCGTTGGTTTCAATCTGTCGATTTAACAGAGAGTAGGGTACTTGATTGACGGCTAGGGGTATGCCAAGCTTACCTAAAATTTGTTGTGTTTCTTGCATCTGGACTGCCGAGTAATTACTTACCCCAATAGCTTGAACTCTACCTCGTTGCACTTCCTCAGCAAGGGCATTCATCAGAGTATCTTGGCTCATGAAGAAAGCAAATGACCAATGAACTTGGTATAAAGCAACACTATTGCGTTGTAAGCGACTGAGGCTAGCAGTCAAAGCCTCGCTCACCGATTTGCCTGTAAAGCGCCAGGGTAAGGGAGCAAACTTAGTGGCAATTTGGACTGTATTTGATTGGGTGAATTTACCAAGAAATTTTTCTGAAAGTCCGCTTCCGTAAATTTCAGCAGTGTCAAAAAAATTAAGACCTAACTCTAGGGCTCTGGTGAAGGCTGCTTGTAATTCTGCTTCGTCATAGTCATTCCAGAAGAGTTTATCGCCCCATGCCCAAGTGCCTATACACAAAGGTGTGACAGCAATATTCGTTGTCCCAAGTGTGGTAATTGTCACAGTGTTACTCCTGAATTTTGCTACTAGCTCCTTAAAGATTGTTACATTTCTTCATATGCTTTGATTCTATCCTGGGGAATGTTTTGGGAAAATTGGGAAATGTTTTGAGGTGGCTTAATCAAGGGATAAGCTAGTACACATTTAATTTCTATAGCAAAAGCGGACAAACCTGCCCTCGAAGGAAGTGAAGGGATGCCCGCAATACGATGATTTCGCGTTTTTGATTTATACAATTTAGCTGCACATCAGTTTAACAAAGCTTTAGGAATTGGCAGAAAGCCAAGATATTCCAGGAATGACTATTTGTTGGAATCTGACAACTGGGAACTGGTATTTGGTAACTGATAATAACTAGCAATTAATCCCACAATTAGCCACCAAACGCTGTTAATTACCGGACGATACCATACAGTATCAACTAAACCATGACCTAGCATAGCGACGAGAGCAGCGATCGCCCCAATTAACCACAATCCGTCTTGACTTTTGATGTCTCGCAACTGTTGAAGTCGCTGCCACCCAGTATTAAATATGACAATCAGCAACCACAAAAAACTGAGTAAACCAATTAACCCTGTTTCTACGGCAGTTTCTAAAAAGATAGAATAGGCACTCAGGGCGGTATATTTAGGTGCTTGATACCGTGGGTAAACTAGATTAAATGTATCGTGCCCAGGACCAATGCCAAATATGGGATAATGCTGAATCATCTTGATAGCAGATGTCCAGACGTTAATGCGGAAGTTGTTACTGCTATCTTCTCTCCCAGCAAAAATACTGACAATCCGGAGGCGAAAGGTTTCAGATGCACCAAAGGCGACGAGAAATAAGGCAATAAAAATACCTAAAATTATCGGTACTAACCATCTCCGCCAAAATAACGGTAAGGATGATGCATACCAGTAACGTAGTAGTAGAACCAGTACAACCGCAGCGATCGCCAAACCAATATAACTGCCCCGACTATCAGCAAAGCGTAGACAAGCAGCATTGACAACAAACATGGTAAAAGCTAAAGCTTTAGGGGCTAACCCCCGCCAAGCAAAGATAGCCACTAAACTTAAAATCAATGCAGGTAGTATATACCCAGCTAACAAATTAGGATTACCGAGATAGCTGTAAACCCGCGTATTCTTGGATAGGGGAGATTCTGGATCCACCCAAGTCGCTAGCTGCGCGGCACCAAAAAACTTTTGTCGCACAGCATAAATACTGACAAATAGCGAAATGTGTAAGTATAAAGTTAACATCCAAGAGCGGATGCTCGGCGATCGCAAAATCCTGGCACAGAGAGCAAAAAGGATGAAATATAGGGAAAAATTAATTAAACCTTCTAGGGCTGCCTTCTTCTCCTCAGAGGCTGCCGTGGCAATCACGCAAATGCCCCAGTAAAGTAATACTAGTAGGTGGATAGGAGTAACAAAATGATGATTTCCGTCTGTAGTATCATCAGATACTGTCAGTAGTAACCAGAAGGCACTACAAGCAACAATGAACAGTCCCAAGACAGTGGTTTTAGTCACAGTGAAGGGAGCTAAAACGAACACCAGACTAACTAACATTGTGGCGATCGCATCACCCCACTGCAAAAGCCAACTGGTTTGCCGCCAAGGGCTTAAAAAACCGACAAATCGATGTAAATAACTACCGTTAACGTAGTCTTTCAGGGGTAAATCAGAGAGGGTAAATCTTTGCCAGACTAAATTCATAAAAGCTGTTAGCAATTAGCATCAAGCGCAGAATATCGACTTAATCATAATGGGTAGAGTTCCCCTGTATCACAGTCAATTCACAGGGATTATCACAAATTTTGCAAATCCCGATTCACGCTTTGCTAAAGCTATCACAAGCAAGAGTTTTTCACCTCCTCATACCCAAGGAACGCCCTAAAGCAATTATGAAGAAATCCTGGTTTGATAAGGATTTTAGGACTTATACGAATTCTCCCCAATAAACCTACATATAGATAGCAGGGAGAGAATTATCTGTAGCCGGAATTTAGAGAAATGGTATTAGATATGTTTCAAAATGTTCGTGAAACGCTATTACTCGTTATCAAAGTTTGATTCTGAGTATTGAGTCAAAAGCTGCCCAATACCCCATTACACTTGTGATTGTGGGAGATAAAAATTTACTCAATTATGACACCCTCTCATTTACCCTTTACTCACCGATAGCTTCATCTGTGTCAGCTTGTAAGGGTAAAGATAAGACATAGCGGTATCCTGATTCGGGAGAACCCTGAATAGAAATTTGCCCACCATGTAAATCTGCTAACTGGCAACTGAGTAACAAACCTAAACTTTCCCGTGACATCGGATTTTTGCGCTTCTTCAAGTTCTGAGCAACAGTCATCACATCATTCCCAGAGGTTTCTTTTTCCATCCCTTCCATCATCAAAGATTGGCGATCGCTAGATGTTTGATTATCCAGTGATTCATAAATATCAATACCTTCCTGTAGCTCTAACAAAGGTACGTTACTCAAACGGAAATAAGGATCAACCTCCGTAATCCCATCTCCTAACCAAGGATGAGAAACCCAAATTGTAATATTCAGGGCATCCTCTTTGTAAGATACGTGAATTCGGACAATACTACCCGTAGCAGATAATTGAATCACACTAAAAATTAAGTGATACAGTATCTGTCGCACCTTATCTTTATCTAAGGGTAAGATGCGATTACGTCCCGGCTCAATAGATAAACGTACATCTTGCTCACGACGGTTAGCTGCCTCTTCTAGGGTATGTATTGCCTGCTGGCAGAGCATTTCGATGTCTACTGGCGCTAAATTCAGTACCGTAGCATCTTCATCAACACTACCCAACTCCGCAATTTCATTCACTAAGGAGAGTAGATATTTACCACTATGCTGAATAATATCTACGTATTCTCTCTGTTTCGTCGTTAAGGGACCATAAATTTCTCGCCCCAAAACGCTTGCCATACCTAATACAGAAGTTAATGGGGTTCGCAACTCTTGAGTTAGCTGTTCCAGTAATTCTAACTTCAGCTGGTTAGTACTAATTTTTTCCTTCTGAAGAGCCTTAGGAGTTAGTTTAATCTCATTGAGATTAATTTTGGTTTCTGGAACCGACCAATTGGTGTTACTCTGTACTCCTGTATTACTGGGGATAACTTTTTGTAGGAGTCGATTCCGTTCAAACTCGCTCATACACCAGCGAGCAATGATTTGTAAAAACTCAATATCCCGATGTTTAAATTCGCGGGGTGCAAGATCCATAACTGCTAAAGCACCCAGACAATTCCCGGAAGCGTCAATCAGGGGTACTCCTAGGTAAGCACGTACGCCATAATCTTGTACAAGCTTGCCAGTTAAAAGTTCTGTATTTTTTAATTGCTTTGTATCGTTGATTTGTACAATTTGCGAAGTCTCAACCACCTGGGTACAGAAGGATTCCTGGCGCTGGAGTTGGCGAGCTTGCGCTAACTGATTCATCAATCCCAGACGGGATAACCCCACTGCTGACTTAAACCAATGGCGTTCTTGATCGATAAATCCCAAAGTAGAGATTGGTGCTTCCAAAAAATGAGCAGACGTTTGAGTCGCTTCTTCAAAAACGGGAATCGTTTCTGGTTGCCGCAAACCTAATTCTGACAATGCCAGCAGACGACGTTGCTCTCTTGTCTCTAGGGAAGCCCAACCATCTTTAAGGGTTAACATATTGTTTTCAGGCTCTAGCATTGCCATTGCTACCTTGATAATTGCTCGATATTGTAATTCATATAACCGCTTTTTCTGGGTTATTTGCTATTATTCAGCATTCCCCAATTTTGTCTGCGATCAACAATGTTGAACTAATTTTTTTTCATTCACCGGATTTTATTGCTGCCTACCTTCTATGAAAAAGACGAGAAAGGGCGGAATTTAAGAGTATTTTCATGATTTTGCCTGAGATGAACAATCAGCTATGTCTAGAATGTCGTAAGAGGATTGGGTTAAGTATTTTCAACCAGTCATTGCATTGGCAAAAAAGTAAAAGTTTCCAGATGGAAGATTTCTCTTGTTTATTTTCCCCGGAAGGAATATTAAAAAATCAATCGTCTAATTTTACTGATGCAAAATGACTAGGCTCTCTTCTTGCTTCCTTATGTCTGCTAATAGGCTTGTTGAGTCTAACCCAGGGATGGGATTTTTGTACCTGTAAGCCCTTTGTTTGGATTGATCGAAGTTGGGAATTATTGTTTGGGTATCTTAGGTGATTTTCCTCTCTGGCGTTAGTTTTGATTTTGACCTGGGTAATATAACACTAGGAATAAAAAGCAATGTTGAGGTTTTTGTCAAAAGATGATTTTGCTAACCTACAGGACTTGTTTTTTATTTGCCAGGTGCTCTATTGCTATATTCTTGTCTTCTCTGGACGATAAACGCCAAAGTTAGCTAGCTGAAAATTACATAGAATTTTAATTATAGTCTTTGTCAATTTCTGGTTAGAGGCATCAGTATTTTTTATTTACTCATTGATTTATAGCAGGATGATTACATGCATGATGTTAAATCATCGGTGAGCATCTTTGACAATATCTTTTTATTTATTAAAATACTTTTACAGAAAAAATAATCTATGATTGCTTATTTGATTTCGTCTCATGGATATTGCACATATTTTAATATATCAATCTCAATCATGAATTAATTGAACATATTAAATGTCGATACTTCCAGACAATTAGGTCAATTTTTAAAAAATAAAATAGAGTACTTGCGATTACTGAATCCTAACAAGGATGCTCAATGAATGCTTCACATTGTTTCTGCTGTTATGAAAATTTACATTTAATTAGATGGGATTACTTGTAAATAATTTAATCAAAATTTTGTAAAACTTTTGGTAATTATTATGAATTTATCCGCTATCTCTGGGTAAATACTTATTCCTACGTATTAATTATTTGTTCAACATTGTTTTAAGGGTAAAAAATATTTAATTATACGGTTGTAAAAAATATATCTAGATAAATAAATTAGAGATAACAAAGACTTTCATACATAATTTTCATTCATCATTTAACAAAAAAGATGTCAATAAATATTCCTTTTGTAGACTTGACTTTACAACACGCACCAATTCAAACAGAGTTGGAGCAGGCGATTCAAGATGTTTTGACTGTGGGTGATTTTGTTTTAGGGCAAGCATTAGTCAACTTTGAAACGGCTTTTGCTGCTGCCTGTGGTACGGGATATGGTGTGGGTGTTGCTTCTGGTACAGACGCGATCGCCCTCGGTTTACAAGCTTGTAATATCGGTGCTGGAGACGAAGTTATATTACCTGCAAATACCTTTGTTGCAACTTTAATTGGTGTTTTGCGAGCAGGTGCCACACCCATTTTTGTTGATTGTCATCCGGAAACGGCTTTAATTGATTTAGAAGCAGCAGCTAAAGTTGTAACCAGTAAAACAAAAGCCATCATCCCTGTACATTTGTACGGACAAATGGTGTCTCCCAAGCAACTTTTAGATTTTGCTGATACTTATAAATTGTTAATTTTTGAAGATGCAGCACAAGCACATTTAGCAGAAAGGGAAGGATACCGCGCTGGTGCTGTGGGAATTGCTGCTGCTTTTAGTTTCTATCCCAGTAAAAATTTAGGCGCATTTGGGGATGGAGGAATGTTAGTCACCAAAGATGCAGATGTGGCACAAAAAATGAAGCGTCTGCGAAATTACGGTGCTGCACAAAAATATTTTCATGTGGAGTCAGGAACAAACAGTCGTTTAGATACAATCCAGGCAGCAATTTTACAGAGAAAATTACCCTATCTCTCACAATGGAATAGCGATCGCCAACGAATTGCCCAACAGTATGATAGTCAACTATCATCTTTAATGAATAGCGGTATCATTCCGATCCAAAATCAAAGTGCTAACGGGCACGTTTATCATTTATACGTTATCAGAGTCCAGGAAACTTGTTCTCTTCCCAGGGAAGAAATCCAAGGGAAACTTGCAGATTTAGGTATTCAGACAGGGATTCACTACCCAATTCCTTGCCATCTGCAACCAGCATTTACCTACTTACGCTATCAAATTGGTGATTTCCCCCATGCAGAGAGATTAGCCAAGGAGATTCTATCTTTACCTATGTATCCTGGATTACAAAGTATTCAAGTTAACTCAGTTGTGGATGCATTAGTAACTATGCTGACGGGAGAACAACAGAAATTGTTATACGTCTAGAAATGGAAAATTGGGTGAATTGTATTAATTTCAACACCCAATCTCCTGAAAATACTCACTTAACTAATAAGAAAATATTATGCGAACGTCAAGCAGATTTTTTTTATCCCCACAGCTATTAAATCTCAGTATTATTGCTATCTTCGCCTTACTGTATGCTCCTATTTTTCTCCATTGGTTAAATGGTTGGTTGCATAAAAGTATTAGTACGGAGCACGAGTACTTTAGTCACGGTATAATTGGTTTACCATTTGCTGGCTATATTAGTTGGACTTTGCGCCGTCAATGGCAGCGATTACCCAACGAAACCAATCCGATAGGGGCTTTCCTCTTATTAATTGGTGGGGTTCTCTATCTCAGTGGTTTAGCTGAGTGGGTAAATCTTTCTTTACCTGTACTTTTGGCAGGGCTTTGTTTATGGTTTAAAGGAATACCAGGATTAAAACTGCAAACCTTTCCCCTAGTTTTAGTGTTTTTAGCTACCCCCACCCAAGTACCTTACTTAATTGCTCCCTATACATTTCCCCTACAAAGCTTTATTGCTGGGACTGCGGGATTTATACTGAATATTCTGGGGATGAAAGTGAATGTTGATGGTATCAATATTTATGTAGAAGGCAGGATTGTGGAAGTTGCACCCTACTGTGCAGGGTTAAAAATGTTATTTACAACTATCTACGTCAGCTTGATGCTGCTTTACTGGAATGGAGCCTTATTCTCTCGCAAAAAGACGACTTGGTTTTTGGCGATCGCGATTCTGATTAGTGTTACTGCCAATATTATCCGGAATACTTTTCTTACCTATTTCCATGGTACGGGCAATGAAAAAGCCTTTGTCTGGCTCCATGATAGCTGGGGTGGGGATATGTATTCCGCCTTGATGTTATTAAGTTTAATACCGATTCTTAACTGGGTTGATACTTACATTGACAATGATGAAGTAGAAATACTTGATAGTGAATCATGATTATGAGTATTTGATTTCTGCCCAATCACTAATTGTAGATATTACTGAATACAGCGTATTAAAAATTCGATAAAATCTCTGTAATTAAACATATGAGATAAAAGTACACTGTCGTGAATAATTTGAGATACCCAAATTTTTGAAAACATCTGTGAGAACGTCGAATATCTCACAACTAATGAAAATATCACCCCGCTTATCAAATTCTCCCAATGATATCCTTATCTAAACTTGTCAAGGAGCGCCAATTTTCCCAAGCCATAGCAGTTCTATTACTACTATTTTTGTTAGTAATAGGTGCAGTTCCCGGATACTTGGCAGGAAAGTGGCAATGGCAACAACCACCCAGCATTACAACTTTAAAGCAACTCAAGGAAATCCGTAATCATGGCTTACAGGTTCCAGGTTGGCGAATTTCTGAACAGGTAGAACAACAAGTGGGTGAGCATGCCTGGTCATTACAATTAATGGAAAAAGAGAACTCATCACAAAGAGCCTTAATGCTACTCTTACCACAAAATGGACCGAGAAATCAGCCGCAAGTGGAGTGGACAGAGATGGAAGGATGGGGAAGAGCACGCTGGGGAAAATGGGATGTAGCACAGCTGCGAACAGTGAATTTTACAGCTAAATCCCCTGAAACCCCCAATTCCAGTGCCAACATTACAGCTAGATTTTTCCGAGCATCCACTCCAGAGTCAACATTTGCTGCTCTACAGTGGTATGCTTGGCGACAGGGAGGACACCCATCTCCCCTCAAGTGGTTTACCACTGATCAAATAGCTCAATGGCATAGACAACGCGCTGCTTGGGTAGCTGTGAGTATTTTTCTGCCTATGGAACCCCTGGGAGATATCGAAAAATCCTGGAATGAAATTAAGTCTTTAGGGGAAACAGTGCAAGCAACCTTAATCAAAAGTTATTTGTAGTAGGTAATCTAAGATATTTCCCCTTACTTATGACTCATCACTGGATTTGGGCTTTTCTTCCTTCCAACGTCCAGCTTTGCGTGTCGCTTCCGTCAAAAGATACTCTATCTGAGCATTGACGCTTCTGAGTTCATCTGCCGACCATTTTTCTAAGACTTCATATAGTTTTTCATCCAAACGTAACAAAAATCTTTTTTTCTGGCTCATGTGCTAGTTATAAAGACTGCCAGTATTGACTACAGGTTGAGCAGTTTGCTCAGAAGTTAACACAACAAGTAAATTATTAATCATTGCTGCTTTGCGCTCATCATCTAACTCTAGCATCTGAGATTCGTTGATTTTATTCAAGGCTTCATTTACCATTCCCACCGCACCCTCAACAATTTGTCTGCGTGCATCAATCAATGCTTTTGCTTGCTGTCGTCGTAACATTACCTGGGCAATTTCCGGAGCATACGCCAAATGAGATAGTCGTGCTTCAATAATTTCTACTCCTGCTACTTCTAAACGTGCTTGCAACTCATTTTGTAATGCTTGGGCAATTTCCTCAGGTATTCCTCGCAGTGAAGGGCGTTCTGAGTCAGGGGTGTCATAGGGATAGCGAATAGCTAATGCACGAATTGCCGTTTCACTTTGAATCGCTACAAACTCTTGATAGTCGTCTACAGAGAATTTTGACTTGGAAGAGTCCAAAACTTGCCAAACCACCACGGCAGCAATTTCAATTGGACTGCCCTCAGCATCATTGACTTTAATTATTTTGCTATTAAAGTTGCGAACCCGCAAGGAAACTACTTGTTTGCGTGTAAAGGGATTAATCCACCAAAACCCAGGTTCGCGGATTGTACCTACATAACTTCCCAAAAACGTCAAAACAACCGCTTGATTGGGTTCGACACTCAAAAAGCCAGAAATAGAAGGAATAACTACTACCAATATGGTGGCGATCGCTGTAGCAACTATTTCCGCAGTCGCATCATCACCGAGAAAATCACCGACTTGCAACGCTCTACCCAACAATGCTTGCAAATCATGCACGTTGGAAAATATCCACCATCCCCAACCCAGAATAACTGCCACAGCCAGCCCAAGCACGATAAAACCATTGACTCGAAACGCTGGAAATTCCCGAATATTTTGATGCATAGAGATACTCCAATATCTAAGTATTATCAAAGTGATATCACGATAGTATCAGAATTTCATAAAACTGCCCACTGCACCGCAAAAATTTTCTCCACCACAAACGGGACATTTGCCAAATGCAAAGTTAAAATAAGCACTCATAACAATTTGGATTTTGGTTATGAGTTATGGTTAATGACTCGCAAGTCCATTTCTCAGGAAGTGCTAGTTATTGACTATTAACCATTGACTATTGAACATTGACTAGATTTATTCCTATATGCGTGCTTTCAGCGCTCTATGTATTATTAGTTTGCATGTTGGTGTGACTTGGGCAACATTATCTCTCCCCTCTGTTGCTCAAGAAGTTTCCCCTACACCGCAAAATAATCCTTTGCCGACTCCACCACCTGGAATGGAAGTTTCACCCGATGTGAACAACGGCATATCCCCCCAAATGACTAAGTATATTCTCGGTCCTGGGGACGTACTACAGGTACAGGTACAACGTCCTCCGGGACCCCACCGCTTGGCATACGGGGATTCCATTAGTGTGATTGTGCAACGGTTTCCCGACTTGAGTTTTGCTACCAGCGTGAATATTGACGGTAATATATTGCTGCCCCTGGCGGGACCATTATCGGTAAAAAATTTAACATTGCAAGAAGCACAAACGAGAATTCGTGCCCGCTTGAATCAGTATGTGATTGAGCCGGTAGTAATTGTTGCCCTTACCTCTCCCCGTCCGGATTTAAACTTGTCTCTAGCTATCAATCCAGAAGGTACAGTGTTGTTACCCCAGGTAGGAACTGTGACTATCCAAGGTTTGACTGTCGAGGAAGCACAGGAGAAAATTCGCTTGGCGCTGAAAAATTTATACAGTGACCCTGTGGTTTCCACTTCCCTCGGTGCAGCGAAACCAGTACAGGTGACAGTCGGTGGTGAAGTTTTTCGTCCAGGGATTTATTCCGTTCCCTCCAGTATTCCCCGTGTCAATGATGTGTTACAAGTGGCTGGGGGTTCAACCTTGATGGCAGATTTGCGACAAATTCAAGTCAGGCGCAGACTTATCGATGGTACAGTAGTGTCTCAAACCATTGATTTATATACACCGTTACAGAATGGTAGTAATTTTCCCAATTTTCGTTTACAAGATGGAGACGCGATCGTTATTCCCCGACGGGAAGTTGCCACAGATAACACCTATGACAGAAATTTAATTGCTCGTTCATCCCTAGCCCAACCACAGATTAAAATTCGGGTGATGAATTATGCTGCGGGGGGAATTTCCACCCAAGCAATTCCCAATGGTAGTACTTTTATTGATGTGTTATCAGGGATTAGTCTGGATACTACTAATCTTCAAGATATAGCCTTGATTCGATTTGATCCAGAGCGGGGACGAGCAGTCACCCAGAGACTGAATGGAAAAAAAGCTTTAGCTGGAGACATTTCCCAAAATGTGCCACTGCAAGATAATGATGTGATTGTGATTGGTAGAAATCTAGTTGGTAAGATTACCAATTTACTGACAACTATTACGAGACCATTTTTTGATGTGCAAAATTTCCTACGTTTCTTTGAAACTTTGGGAGGCGGTGGTAGTGATAGCAGTAAGTAATTATAAATTACGACTCTCACATAATTGAGATAGGAAATATGGAGCGAAATGTGATTTTTATGCGAAGTGTTATTTGCAAATATTTAGATTGTGTGGATATGAGTAAAATCCCAGGAAGATTAGCTCAATTTAGATAAATTTAGTTTGCTTTTAACCTTTTTATCTATGGATTATATCCCCAATTCCTCATCTTATGCTTTGCTTTTATCTAACGTTGACTTGTGAATATTAAATTCTCCAGAGATTTCTATGACCCCACCAATTGTTAAAGGCTATCTCATCTCCTTTGAGAAGTATAAGTGGATTGGAGTTGCAGGTTTTATCCTGGTTGTGGCTGGCTCTACAGTAGTTGCCATGCAGCCAAATCCGCCAGGGACTTATCTTGCAGATGCAGCATTATCTCTGACTAGTCCACCCGTTTCTTTTTCTGCAACTGGTAGTGAGATTCAACAACAAGGACAAACACTGTCAGATACGGTTTTACTTTCTGACCCCGTAATTGAAGCAGTGGCAACAAAGCTGAATATTAAACCAAAACAAATTGGTACAAATGTGGCAATTACATTGCCGAAAAAAACGAGAACTGGTGAATTAGAATCTCCTTTTATTATCCTGAAATACAAAGATAGTGACGAGAAGCGCGCCAAGCAAGTTTTGCAAGAATTAATGATTGCCATGGTGAACTTAAGTCGGGAGATGAATACGGGACAATTAAAAGGTATTATTCAAACAATTGATAAGCGTTTACCCCAGGCAAAGAAAGAATTACAAGCTGCGGAACGAAGGTTAGAGCAATACGATCGCCTAGAAGGTCCAGCGATTTTGGCGGCACAAAATGGTAGCTTGTTAAATGGAATTACCATTAGCCAGAATCAACAAAGCCAAATTCAATTAACAATCGCAGGCATTGATGCCCAAATTCGTAGTTTACAGGAAAAATTGGGGTTAAATGTCAGTCAGGCTTATGTTTCTTCTGCCTTAAGTGCTGATCCAATTATTAATAGTTTACGGGGTCAAATTTACCAAGCTGAATCGCAGATGGAGCTATTACGGAAGGATTTGCGTCCTCAGCATCCGAATATGGTGCAGTTGCAACGGCAAAAAGATTCAGCCGAAGTATTATTAAGGCAACGTGCAGCTGAGGTGATTGGGGGTAGTGGTGATGCTGCACCTTTACCCAATGTTTCCGGGATTCGGACTCAAAGTAGTTTAGATCCTTCCAGACAGCAGCTAGCTAACCAAATGGTAGCTTTGCAAACCCAAAAAGACACCCTGAAAACCCAAATGGTGGATTTAGCGAGGGAAGAAAAACGGCTGCGGCAGATGTATGCTTTAATACCTAATAAACAATTAGAGCGATCGCGCTTAGAGCAGGAAGTGAGCCTGAAGCGGGGTATCTATGACAAAATGCAGGTGAAGTTGAATGATGCAAAGGCGGCAGAGGCAGAAACTGTACCCAGTATCAGAATTGCTAAGGAGCCTACGGCAACTGCGGATATCAAGCCACCGAAGAGCGTGCCCACAACCTTGGGAGTTGGCGGTTTTCTGGGTTTATTGCTGGGAAATGGGGTGATATTCTTACTCGGTTCTATGGAGGGAATTTTCAAAACCAAGGAAGATATCCGCGAAAGTCTCAAACAACGGGAAGTTGTGGTTTTGGGTGAGTTACCTTTATTGCCGGCAGATAATTTATTACCCTATGCTATCCCCACTATCCTAGGTAGCGATTCCCCCTATTTAGAATTTTATGAGAAGTTGCGTAGTAACTTGCGACGTATGGGGGGTAAGAACTTGAAAGTTCTGTTAGTCACTAGTGTGGGCAGTGCCGAAGGGAAAACCGCCACAGCTTATAATTTAGGGATTGCTTGTGCCCGTGCAGGAAAACGTACTGTAATTATTGAAACAGACTTGCGATCGCCATCCTGTGCAACATCTTTGAAAGTAGCTCCTGACCCCGATTCTACCCTAGAACCCCTGCGCTATTATGGCAGTGTCAGTGAATGTATTCGCCTAGTTCCTGATGTGGAAAATTTATACATTATTCCTAGTCCTGGTCCTATCCGCCAAGCTCCCGCAGTTATTGAGTCTAGTGAGATGCGGAAACTGATGGAGGATGTACGGGAACGTTATGATGTCGTAATTTTAGATACTAGCCCCCTCGGCGCATCCAACGATACACTGTTAATGCAACCTTACAGTGACGGTATGGTACTAGTTGCTCGACCTAACTATACCCAAGAAAGTGTGTTTACTGAAGCAGTTGATCAACTCACAGAGTCTAATGTGGGGCTGTTAGGAGGGATTATTAATGGTGCAGACATTTCTGTAATTCTGAATGAAACTATAGAGGAGGATAGGGAAGTCAAGGTATCAGAAAGCTTGTCTCGATGAAAGATAAGTTTTTGCTAAATATCTTTAGGGGAAAATATATTTTGGTTGATAATGAATCCAGGTGACAGAGTCTAAACTATGGCTGATGAAAAACCTAAAATTATCAATCAGGCAGAGGATTTTCTGCAAATATATCCTCGTCCTCCCTTACTAACTAGTTTACAGACTAATTGGCAGGGTTTTGGGTTGGTGTATATGTGTCAACCAGCATTTGCACTTCCAGAAGTTGCTAGTTCTCAGTGGCATAGTATTACTATTTTCACCCATGGCGATCGCCCGATTTATGCTGATCGTCGATTGGATGGACGCAGACAGTATGAGCCTGTATTTGGCGGTAATATAGTCATTACACCAGCAAATGTTGGTCATGGTGCAGTGTGGGATGCAGAAGGAGATTTTATCAATTTGGCAATCGAATTTCCTGCATTCTTGAAAACCATAGATGAGTCGATGGAGGCAGAAACCTGGGAATTATTACCCCAATTTGCCATCTCAGACCCCCTAGTTTACCAAATTGGTTTAGCTCTGAAAAAAGTTCTAGAAAACGCTGCAAGGGGTAGTCGTCTCTACGCAGATACGATGTTGAATGCCCTATCTATGCATTTGTTGCATAATTACTGTAAACGCCAACCACAAATCCCTGAATACTGCGGGGGATTACCGCAACGCAGATTAAAGCTGGTTTTGGATTATATTCAAAGTCATTTAGAGCAGGATTTAGGTTTAGAGGAATTGGCAAAATTAGCTAATCTTAGTCCCCATTATTTTGCCCAATTATTTAAACAGTCTATGGGAATGACACCCCATCAGTATGTAATTCAGCAACGGGTAGAAAAGGCGAAAGAATTACTATTACAGGGAAATTTACCGATCGCAGATGTTGCCTATGAAGTCGGTTTTGCTAACCAAAGTCACCTGAATCGCCATTTTAAACGGTTGCTGGGTGTTACTCCCAAGGCGATCGCTGCTGTGTGAGTGCTTAAATATACCTCTCAACTTGAATATATGCAAGACAAACAGGGAAAAATTCTATTAATGCTAGTTGCTCCCATAGTGGCGATCGCTGTGCAATTTGTACCAGTCATACCCACTTGGGAAGAATTTAAGTTTATTGCTTCCATTGGTATTTGCTTAATTACTTTTGTACCTGCTTTCCTCATTTTACTCAAACCCCAACCCTTGCCAGTTGTCAAGACACGTATTCTTGTAATTCTATATTTACTGATATCAAGTCTATTCTTCTTGTTCATATTGTCATCGATATTTTTCTCTAATTTTTTTGATTCTGCTACCATCAAAACTTTAAAATATGCCGACAATGGAGCAACAATATATTTATATAATCATAGTTGTTTTCCTCCTGATAGTGCCGCAGAATGTGATTCATATCATGGCAAAGTTAAGGTAAAAATAGCTTTTACACCTTTTGCTATGACTAAGTTTGAATGTTCCTGTTTATTCAATGAATTACAGCCCTATGAACTTGCAGGTAATTGGGTAAAAGTTCCTGTATATGCCAGCAGAGATAACAGAACGTCTGAGATTAAAATCAATATTAATAACGGTGAAGTGGTTGCATTTCCCCAATCTTAACCATTAAATAGCTATGAACTCAGCACTTTCTAAAGCATTCCTCCAAGCGATGATAGCAGCTAGACGATAATCGGATTCCCTAGAGTTTATTTCGTGATAACTGCCATTACAGACAGTAATTTTGAGGGATGTGAGAGCTTGATTTTGTAGATGAAAATGTCTAATTAATCCGTCGATAATTCCTTCGATTGATTCTGGAATATATTCGTCAGGAATAACTGTCTCATCCGCAATTTGCCAAACAATTTTAATCTGATTTTCTGCTAAATTCTGCTCAACTTTGAATATGATATGACCGTAATGATCAATAGAAGAACTGCTCCTGATAAATTTCCCCTCTGCAATTAATGGTTCTTTGATTGAATAATGTTGACAATCATAACCATGCCAGATATCTAATTCAACTACGTTCTGGAATGTTTCCCAAATATTTACTACCCAATGCCATTTTTCCACATATTTACACATGTCGTCCCAAGCAGAGTTACGCATATGTATATAAATTTTCAGCAATTTATATAATTCACAAATATCCTGGGTATTCGGTTTCTCTAGGGTGACTAATTTCATTAAATGTTCGGCAACTGTGATAGTTTCCTGGGTAAATAGCTCTCGTGATTCTTCATCATCTTCATATTTTCCTAATTCTGGTTTTTGATGTAACGCATCAATTATCTGATGTAACCAGTTAATCTTTTTTCGTCTATTCTCAAAAGTATAGTTTTGGGTATAGTATAATGGTTCGCGATGCATCTTATCAGGATTTTTATATTAACAATTAATTATTAGTTTAATTAGACAAATACTATTTTTTCACAAAAACATGGATAAAGGTGCTAATCAGGAAATAATTAAGCAAGCTTTGATAGTCCTAGATTACCATATAAAATGGTTAGAATTTTCCTTTATTGATGAGACACTTTTGTTAGCACAATACTATCACCTGCTTAATTCTGAAGATAAATGTCGAGAGCATTATCGGTATGCTAGTTTCCAGAAAATCTTAATAGATAATCAATATTTAGATGATGAAGCCATAGATAAATATATACAATTGGCAGAATTAGATAATGATAAAGTTATGGCAAGTGCAGCTCTGATGAATCTATTTCAATGGGAAAAATTAAAGGAAGAACAATATATAAAATTAGTCAATCATCCAGTCTTCTCCCATCACAGTTTCCAAAAATATCATCAAAAACAGATGGTACTGAAAGCAACAGATGAAAGTGTTTTTTCAGATCAGGATGTGGAATTCTATATCCACAATTATGAACCCAGTATTCAAAAATATTTATTAACCAATAAAAAATTAACTGTTAGACAACTTGAGTATATATCTCAGAACGGGGGAAGTAAAAAGGTGAGAAACATCGCCAATAATTTGCTGCGAAATCAAGATTTTCGATGAAATACACGATATAGCCTCTTGCTCCCTGCTCCCTGCTCCCTGCTCCCTGCTCCCTTCGGGAGAGCTACGCTAACGGGAGAGCTACTCTAACGGGAGAGCTACTCGTTACAGCTTGAAATGTTAATTTTTCCAACATTAACTTGTAAAAATTTGAGCTTTCGATAAGTTCAGGAAAAAATGGAAATGTCCCCTTGCAGATGGATATAGGTGTCAAAACGTTCTTCTCGGCAGCGATCGCCATCCAAGTTCAAAAAATCACAAAATCAACGACGCAAGCGTTTCGGAGAGACTAGTCAACCTCAAGAGGCAATCCAGGCAGAATTAAGACAGCAGCAGCAACGGGTGGAACTGTTTTCGGAAGTGACGCTGAAAATTCGCCAATCCTTACAACTGAGGGAAATTCTCCATACCACTGTTACAGAAGTACAGCGAATTCTCCAAGCTGATCGCGTGTTAATTTATCACGTCTTACCCGACGGTACAGGCAAAACCATCAGCGAAGCAGTTTTACCAGATTATCCCACACTCATGGATCTGGAATTTCCCCAGGAAGTCTTTCCAGAAGATTATCAACAACTGTATGCCCAGGGAAGAGTGCGAGCGATCGCCAATGTCCATGATCCCGCAGCTGGTTTAGCAAGTTGTTTAGTAGAATTTGTCGATCAATTTCATATTAAAGCCAAGCTGATTGTACCAATTGTGCAAAATCTCAATACCCACACCCAGAGTCAACTGTGGGGTTTATTAATTGCTCACCAATGTAACAGCGATCGCCATTGGGTAGATTTTGAACTAGAACTGATGCAACAATTAGCCGACCAAATCAGTATCGCCCTATCTCAAGCCCAACTATTAGAACACTTAGAAGAAGTTGTAGAAGCTCGTACCGCAGAATTAAAAGATGTGAATCGCAATCTGCAACAGGAAATCAACGTCCGTAAGCACGCTGAAGCAACTTTAAGACAGAGAGAAGAACAATTACGCTTAATTACCAATGCCCTACCAGTCTTAATTGCCTACGTAGACGAGCAACAAAAATATCGTTTTAATAATCAAGCCTACCACGATTGGCTAGGGCAAGCACCAGGAGAAATTTATGGTCGTCACTTACGCCAAGTTTGGGGAGAAGATTGCTATCAAAGAATGCAAGTTTATGTGAAAATTGCCTTATCTGGGCAAGCCGTCACCTATGAAAACGATATTTTCTTAAAGGATGGTAGTGGGCGATCAGTTGATGTGACTTATATTCCCCACCTCGATGACCAGAAAACCGTCAAGGGATTCTTCGCCCTAAGCAGCGATATTAGCGATCGCAAAGCCATTGAACGGATGAAAGACGAATTTATTTCCGTAATCAGCCATGAACTGCGAACCCCCCTCACATCCTTGCACAGTGCCCTGAAAATCTTAGCTACAGGGCGTTTAGGCACTCTCTCGGAGGAAGGACAACAAATGTTGGGAATTGCCGACGACAGCACTGAAAGACTAGTACGTTTAGTGAACAACGTCCTCGATTTACAGCGCATTGAGTCTGGCAAAGTCGTGATGGAGCTACAAACCTGTAATGCCGCAAATTTGATGATCCAAGCGACAGAGGCAATGCAAGCCATGGCACAGCAGCATGAAATCACCCTTGTCAAGCAACCACAGGATATCCCAGTTTGGGCAGACGGAGATTATATCTTGCAAGCATTGACAAATTTACTCAGTAATGCAATTAAATTTTCATCACCGGGAGGTACTGTTTGGCTAACCGTAGAACAGCAAGATGGCTCACCAAATTTCCCCAGGGAAGTGATATTTAGGGTGCGAGATGAAGGACAGGGAATTCCCTACGATCAACTCGAACGGATATTTGAACGGTTTCAACAAGTGGATTCGTCAGATTCCCGCAAGAAAGGTGGTACAGGTTTAGGACTAACTATTTGTCGCAAAATCATTGAGCAGCATAATGGGAGAATTTGGGCTGAGAGTAATCCAGGGCGTGGCAGTACTTTTGCCTTCACCCTACCCGCCATTGACAGCATTTAGGAACACGAACCCTAAATAAGTCTTGATACCACACCAATTCTCCCCAACCTGCCAGCAGCAGATACAAACCTGGAAACATCAATAAAATCTGACACCTCTTAATTGTGAATTTTGAATTGGTATGAGAGGGAGTTCTATGGCTACAAAGCGGATTTTAATTATTGATGACGAAGAAACGATTCAAACCGTTGTACAATTTGGCATCAAAATGGCGGCGGGATGGGAAGTATTCACTGCTAGCTCTGGTTTAGAAGGGATTCAGGCAGCCCAAATAGAAAAACCCGACGTGATTTTGCTAGATGTGATGATGCCAGAGATGGATGGAATTGCTACCTTTAAAGAACTCCAGTCCCATTCAGAAACGGAAGAAATTCCCGTCATTCTTTTAACCGCCAAAGCCCAAACGGCAGAAAAGCGTCAGTTTAATGATTTGGGAGTCAGTGGTGTCATTACCAAACCCTTTAACTCCCTGGATCTGCCAGAGCAAATCACGAGAATTCTCCATTGGTAGTCCCGTCGATGAAAATATTGCTTGTAGAAGATGATGACTTACTAATTAAAGTCCTAACCAAAAATCTGGCAACCCATCACTATGTTGTAGATGTGGTCAAAGATGGGGAAATGGGTTGGACTTATGGTTCTACCTTTGAGTATGACCTGATTGTTCTCGATATTATGCTGCCCAAATTAGATGGTATCAGTTTATGTAAACGTTTTCGTACAGAAGGCTACACCCTGCCAATTCTATTACTCACTGCCCAAGATACAATTACTGCCAAAGTCCAAGGATTAGATGCAGGGGCAGATGACTATATGGTGAAACCCTTCGACTCTGTAGAACTAATTGCCAGGATTCGGGCTTTATTGAGACGAGGTAGCGCTAATCCTTTTCCTTTACTCACTTGGGGTGATTTACTCCTCAACCCTAGTACCTGTGAAGTTACCTATAATGGTCGTCCCCTGAACCTGACAACCATGGAGTATGATTTATTGGAACTACTCCTGCGGGACTGTCAGCACGTTTTTAGCACAGAAGAACTTTTAGATAGGTTATGGTCTTCAGAGGAATTTCCCTCCCAGGCAACGGTACGTTCCCATATTCGTCGGGTTCGACACAAGTTAGTTTCTGCCGGAGCGCCCCAGGATTTCATTGCTACCATGCATGGTAGAGGTTACTACTTAAAAGCACCGAGTGGTGAAGAATCTACTGTCACAACTGTTCCAGAGCATAGTTCTCAGAATCCCTCAGTCAAAACTCAGTTTCAAGAAAGTCTTAAGGATGTACCAAAGCATATTCCTCCAGTTGACTCCCAGCAACAATACCTGGCTTTCCTGAATGAGACTTGGACAACAAACAAGCCCAAAAGTCTGGAACAGATAGCAATTTTGCTCCAAGCAGTCAGAGACTTACAAGCTAATCAACTTAAACCCTCACAGCAGTTGCAGGCACAACAGATCGCTCATAAACTTGCAGGTAGTTTGGGAATCTTTGGGCTGACTAAGACAATGCACCTGGCACGGCAATTAGAATATTGGCTAGGGGGGCGTGAACCTCTGCAAGCAAAACATGCACCTTTGATGAGAACTTTGGTGACTGCTCTCCAGGAGGAGATTGATCACACAACCCTGATTGAAATGTCTCAGATTCCCAGTGGTCAGTCACCTTTGCTACTACTGATGAGTTCAGATACGGAATTTAACCAGTCTTTAGTCTCTGTAGCAGCCAGTCGAGGAATTCGCCTAGAAATTGCTCCGGTAGGGGATATGGCTCAAACCACGTTGATAGAGGAGTCTATTTTTGATTTTGTGGGTCAACAACCCGATGTCATTCTGTTGCGGTTTCCTGCAATTGCGTCCCCCATACCCCAAGGGAGTAAATTTTGGGAAATATTGCAGACATTAGCACAGCGTTACCCCAATTTACCAATTATTGTCATGGGCGATCGCGATGAATTAGACGATCGTTTGCAGGTAATGCGACGGGGTGGAAAACTGTTTTTGGTGACACCAACTCCACCGGAGCAAGTTATTGATGCTGTTGTGAATCTGTTACGAGGTGATAAAATTCCCCACAAGGTGATGATTTTGGATGATGACCAAAATTGGTTAAGCAACCTCCCAACTCTACTCAAACCTTGGGGATTTAAGGTGACAACCCTTGCCGATCCACTACAGTTCTGGACGGTTTTGCAAGCAGTTACCCCCGATGCCCTGATTTTAGATGTGAATATGCCAAATATTAATGGCTTTGAACTGTGCCAAATTCTCCGCAGTGACCCCCATTGGCAGCGTCTGCCTGTATTATTTCTCAGTGTGTTGACAGATGCCACAAGCCAGAATCAAGCTTTTAGCGTTGGTGCTGATGACTATTTGTGTAAACCTGTGATGGGAGTCGAATTAGCTAACCGGATTCTCAGCCGTTTACAGAGAGTCCGAGCTTGGGCTATTTAGGGAAACTACAACTTATCGTTAAGATAATCGCGATCGCTCACCAGGAGGGTTGCGGGTTGCGATAGTCTTTTAAGTAGCATTAGGGTTTGACGCTTGTCATTAAAATCTGTGTGAGAAGTCCAAGTTATGACTTAAACAGTTATGATGGAGGATTTTCTTGACTCAATTCCCTTGTACCATGGATTCTTGCCTCTGCTCCCTTGATGCTGCACACATTTTGCACGCACTATAGGGCAAGGTAAGTATTAATCCTATACTCAAAGAGAAGCGTATGTTGAAGTCTATGGAAGCGTCGTTAAGAAGCCGTCAGCATCCTCTAATCCACAGGTTGGCGGATTGTATTGAAGAAGTTTGGCACAAATACCTGGATATCTCCCCCTACTCTGTACCAGAGGGTTTAGGCTATGTTGAAGGGCACCTGGAAGGCGAACGACTGATTATTGAAAATCATTGCTACCAGGCTCCCCAATTTCGCAAACTGCATTTAGAACTGGCTCAAGTTGGCAACGGCTTAGATATTCTCCACTGTGTCATGTTTCCCAACCCCGAATATGCCCTACCCATATTTGGTACAGATTTAGTTGGCGGACGAGGAGGAATCATTAGTGCAGCGATCGCCGATCTATCTCCCGTCAATAGCGATCGCACTCTCCCCCAACCCTACTATCAAGCATTATCTGTCTTGTCTGATGTCCCCTTTTCCCAACCACGAGCTTTACCAGAATGGGGCGATATCTTTTCTGATTTTTGTCTATTCGTCCGTCCCGGAGATGCTCAAGAAGAGGATAAGTTTTTCAATCGGGTTCGGGAATTTTTAACCATCCATTGTCAGATTGCTAGCCAAGAACAACCTCTCACCTCTAATCTTGACATCACAAAGGTGATAGCAGGTCAACGCAATTATTGTACAAAACAACAACAAAATGATAAAACTCGCCGCGTACTAGAAAAATCCTTTGGTGCAGAGTGGGCAGATCGCTATATGAATACAATGCTCTTTGACTATGTAGCTTAAAATCAGCCTATCCTTGGTTGCCCCAAAAATATGGCAATATCATGTCTGCTTCAACCTCATCATCTTTTTTGAGTTTGGTGATGGGGTATAGCTAATCTAGTTTGAAAATTTGTAGCCCTACAAAGTACCTGACTCTAATTGCTCTAGATATATGAAATCAGGAGACTTGACACCAGCTTCTGCTCTTATCTTCACCAACTGAGGCGATTCAAAAAACCGCTTAGCATCATCTATTGATGTCCAGGAAGAAAAATGTACGACTTTGTTGGGATTATCGACATATTTTAAAACCTGATATACTTTCTCTCCAGCTTCTGCGCGTATATCAGCAGCCTCATCAAAAACTTTTTTCCATGATGCATAATCTTCAACTTCATGAATAATCAACACATACTGCATAATCTATTCCCAAATCAGTTTAAGCTTCTGGGTCAAAACGAGTGCGAAAACCACCATATTTTACCCAATATTGCTTGAGATTATGACAAGGTGTATGCAAACTAGCTTTTGCCCGATATAAGATGACTTGACGGTGATCACCCATCCAAATTTTATCAATCGGGTCAACGGAAATGACACTTCCTCCCAAAGCTGCAACGCACTGGGAAAAGCGCTCAACAGCACTATAATCTACAGTTTCAAATACAAAAAAATTACCTGAACATATCAAATGCCGACTGCGAATCCAGCACTGCATTTTTTTCTGCGCTTCTGGGGGTAGCATATTCGCTTTAATAGATTCCAGGGCAGGTTGAGTATCATAGGATATTTGGGACTTCATGGGCAAAACTCTCCCGTTTTTCAAAACACAAAGGACCAAAGGTAGAACCCCAAACTTGCTCGTGTGTATTTACATCCATCCCTTTATCTAGACTTACCCAGGTAGTTTCTGTAATTTCTACAAAACTATCGAGATAAGTTTGGCGACCATTTTTTTCAATTAAGCATTGATTCCCTGGTTCTACACTTCCTTGAAACTTATCTCCATCTCGTTTAAAAACCATTGAGCAGTTATATCGCCGCTCTATACAATCTATATTTATGGTTTTGAGAATACTTAATTCACGGGCTGCACCAGCATAGAAAATAGCATTCTTTAAACTGTAATTTTCGATATAAATCTGATTTCCTTGATCGACTAAACGATGTACTCCCTGTCGATAAGGTCTCCACAAATCATAGTCATATACCTGTTCTGAATACATCCCAATCCCAGAGAAAAATTCCCAGGGTAAGGGACGAAAAAAAACATGGATATGGGCGTAATCCTTAGGGTTTGCAGATGCCTGTTGATAATTGCTGAAATCCCCTGCCATCCATCTAGCTAAGGTGACTAGATTATTGCTCTCGTGGTTATCGGCTGGTAAAGAAGACATAGTAATGGGTAATGGGAGTAAATTGAGATTTTTCTCTTGAAGACATACAAGTTATTTTTATAATTGATATATTTCAAAACCTTATCCTGAGTAATCAATTAATTTATTTTTATTAGCAGATAAACGCCATAATTTTATATCTCTTACTTAGAGAAAATAGAAACTATCTATAGATTTTTTAACATAGTTCTTTCTACTGTGTATCGCAAAATATTGCATAAAACTAGGCACTTTTCCCGACAAAAGTATTCTTTTTTAATCATATTTTCCCATCAAAACATAAGATAAAAAGCCGGTTTTTACCTAGTTTAATAGTTGTTATCTTTTGTGCAACTGGAGATGATTACTCAAAAAATAGCACAGGGAAAAATAGCCCCAAAATAAATTAAGAAGAAATGATAGCAAATTGCTTCTTAATTTCGTCTATTTTGAAAACCGTAGCTTGTAACTTGAGATATTGCTTCCTGGGGTTGCAATGACAGAATCTACTTGTGATGGTGGGCAATGTTTAGAGATTTCAAGGGAGAAATTAGAGAATAATTTCAGCCTCAAGTCTCAACATTTTGACGAATCTCTGAGGAAAAGGAAGCAGTGACAACTCCCGTACCAGCACTGGTTTTAATTAAAGAAACCCGACAACGGACATTAGGGTTGACAAACCAGATTTTTTCTTCAGCCGCAGCCCGTTCATAGGGAGTGACGAGAACGAAAGTACCGTCTTCTGTGAAGTAATATTCACCAACGGCAGCAATGGTTTCAGCATACCCTTGATCGCGTAGGAGTTTACCGCGATGGGAATCTTTTGGATCTGGTACAGGAACTAATACACAGCTCCCTTTGATTTCACTATCATCCCAGTCTGATTGACCTTCCCAGGTCATACGAAAGGGGGAAACCACCGTCTGTGGATCAACGTCATAGCTTTTACATAGGTCAATCACTGCGGAGTCATCATCTGCAAGGGATATGATGTCAATTTCCGACTGTACTGCTTCAAAATGGCTAAAAGCCAAATGATGGGCACTACGTTGCGATCGCCAATGTCCAACAGAACTGGCTACAAACTCCTGAATATTCATCAACTCTTTGTCCGTTTACATCTATTTTGACAATGGGGAAAGGGTAAAAGGATACTTACCACTCCTCGGTAAAGGTGTACTCTGCTGAGTTCAAAACAGCGATAAACTCTTGCTCTTGCTGAATTGGTGTTGCCGTCGGGCTAGGGCTAGAATGTTGTAATTCCTCAGTTTCGTTATGAGAAGAGATAGATACAACCTCCTGGGGTGAAGAAGTCAAAGCATGGGTTTGAGTAATTTCAGACAGGGGTTGAATAGACTCAAGGGATGGTGCTGGAGAGTGAGAAAATGGCAGACTAATGTTAGTAATCTTGCCACCAAGGCGATGGATACTCTGAATTGTTTGAGAGAGACAACTATAAGGAATTGTGATTGTATATTTGCCTCTGTGCATCATCCCTTGATAAGAACCCCCTGTGACCTCAACCCTGACTCGGCGACTATTATAGTCACTGAGATCGCTAGGAGAAATAATCGTGTTTGCCATACAAAATTACCTGAAATTCGATGCTTCACGATAGCAACTTATCATCAACCTGAATCTCGGAACAACCGAATTCTTGAGTAAATTACATTGATCTATCTGAGGCATGAATTAAGTTAATTTTTGTCAAGCAAATATTGATCTATCTGAGGCATAAATTAAGTTAATTTTTGTCAAGCGAATGATTATTTTGGAGCCATATTGTGGTCTATTGCGTATCTATGACTCTATAAATACATAGGGCTTAACCTAAGAAACTTTGGTTTTGCTGCCGCCAATCTCAACATAGAGTTTTGTCGATAACTATGTGGGAATGGGAAACATCCTAGCCTGTATTAAGTATTAACCGACTTCAGTGATACTGAGAATTTTGCCCCCAGTTTTTTGGATGTTTTGAATTTTTTGGGATAGCTGATTGTATCCAACTTCAAAAGTTGCCATACTCTGAGTCACCCGTGTACCGAAATTGGCTTTGGATATGGTCAGACGGAAACGTTTACCTGTATTGCTAGAGGTTCCAGAACCGTGAGATGGAGAAACAATCTTCGTTGCGAGATTACTGCCAATATCGCTGATTAATTTTGCGGATTTGCCCAAATCATTAGCAGCAAATCCACGCATTAAGGCAAATGTGCGGTTAAAACCAACATTCTTGATACCTGCTTGGGTACGATTACCACGGGCAGAAGGCACAATATTTTCACCAAAGCTCTTAATATATTCGTCGCTGCCTATGTAGGAGTTGATTTCCGCTTCGTAGCCCTGTGTGTTGTAAATTTGTACGTGCTCTGCAATTTCTGCTTGATCTTGGGGGGCGCGACCGAGCAAATGTTTAAAATTCAATTCGATAAAACGGTAGGGAGAAGAAGTTTCAAAAAATAGCGATCGGTATAAGTCAGATTGAGCCACTGCACGGACAAATTCTTTTACAGTGATATCGCCATTTCGTAATTGTGACTCTGCACTGGTAAGTCTTTGGTTCTCAAAGATATGGGCATTGCCTAGTACCTGACGATATACAGCACGGATGATAGCTTGCAAATCATCTTCGCTGGCGTTAGGGCGTAATTCAACGGATTCTGCTTCTATCCACAGCGCCATATGAATGCCTCCTAAAATTAGGATTGTTGTTTGATAATTTTTGAAAAACTGAAAATTAATTAAACAGAGATAATCATCGAAGGTGGGCAGCACACCCACCCTCTGAAAACCCACTAGAAATTAGGCAATTTCGGTAATGCTCACGATTTTGCCAGAGGTGCGATTGATTCGCTGAATTTGTGGGGTCATTTTACTTGCCGACACGATGTACTCAGTGGTGCTGATGCGGCGGGGACTATCGAATTTAGAACCTGTCACTACGATTTTGAACCGTTTTTCAGTACCAGAACCGATGACAGTTGCTGTTGAAGCTTGAATGGTGTTGGCGCTGTTAGTAGCGACTGCATAAACCAATTGAGCAGATTTGACTGCGCTGTCAATTTGTGCAGGACCGCGATCGAGGGCAAATATGCGGTTGTAGCCAACTTGTTTGGGGTTAGCTTCGCTGTTTTTGCCGCGATAGTAGGGCACTACATTTTCGCCAAAGGCTGCTTGATATTCACTGCTATCGATGTAGGAATCGATTTCAGCTGCGTAGCCTTCAGCTACAGTGCGAACGATATGTTCAGAAACTTCTCTTTGGTCTTGGGGTGCGCGACCGAGCAAGTGGAGAAAGTTCAATTCTACAAAGCGGTAGGGGGCGCAAGACTCAAAGTAGCGGGTACGATAAAAATCGGACTTGGCAACAGCACGGACAAATTCTCGCACAGTGATAGAGCGATCGCACAATTGGGACTCTGCTGTCACCAAGCGCTCACTTTCCATCACATGGGGATTACCCAATACTTGCTTGTAAACTGCCCGAATAACTGTCTGGATTTCTTCCAAACTGCTGGTGGGCCACAGTTCAATCATTGTTAAGGATGTCATAGGAATCTATCTCCTCAAGTTTGGTAAGTTTTTCGGCGATCTATACAGCTGTGATACTGGCAATCACACCACCTTGCTGGTGAATCCGTTGATACTCTTGGGAGAGTTTGTCGTAGGGAACCAGGAAAACTTGATTGGAACGACGGAACTTGGAAATGTTGTTGAAGGTTTTGGCACGGTAGCCAGTAACTTCAATCCGATAGACTTTGCCTCCAGAACTGGCATCCACACCATGACGACTGCGGGAACCGATGGGGGGTGTAGAGAAGGTTGCGCCTCCACTTGCAGGTGAAATTACTGCTGTGGGTGTGCCTTGAATTACCAGGGCATTGAGTTTAGGAGTCTTGCCTGACAAGTCACCTTTCAAGCTGCTACTAGAAGCGCCACGCACCAGTTGGAAGGTGTGGGTAAACTGCACCATGCTGGTACAAGCTTCTGTTTTGTAACCCCGAATGTAGGGAACAATGTTTTCTCCGAAGGTATTTTGATATTCATCGCTGTCGATGTAGGAATCGATATCAGCTGCAAAACCTTGGGTGTCGAGAATGGTGCTGTGTCCACGCATTTCTTCTAAATCCAGTGGGGGACGACCTAGAAGATGGCGGAAGTTCAGTTCGATTGCCCGGTAACGTGCGCAACTGGTAAAGAAGCGAGAACAATACAGGTCAGATTTTGCCACTGCTCGGACAAATTCACGGACGCTTAATTCACCCCGTTTAAATTGAGATTCGGGGACTACTAGGCGCTCACTTTCCATGACATAGGCATTACCTAGGACTTGGCGATAAACTGCCTTAATGATGGTTTCTGCTTCTTCTTGTGAGTAACCGGGAACCCACTCAACGGGAGGGGTTTCATCAAAAAGGCTGACTCCCAGGCGTGAAGCTGGTCCAAATGGCATTAATTGTATCTCCTGGTTAACGAAAGAGTTTAAGAAAATTGTTTCAAGATGTAAATAAATTTCAGATTGTTCATCCAGAAAATTTGTTCTGGATTGATTCGCTTGAAGCCCAATTGCTAGGTTCCATAACCCTGGAAAGTCTAGCTATCACGTTCATCAAGCTTTTTAGGCGTTTTATACGCTTTGTTATGATCAATTTTCGTATGAGCGTGTAACGCTGATCGTCAAGATTTATAAATCTTGATGGAGTTTAGATCATTTTGCACTCATTTTGCACAAGGGAGTCTGAAGTGGCAAGTGTCTAAATCTTTATTCTTCACACATGGCAGGGTTCAAAGGTTCTTATGCAGCCAAGGAATTAAAGAACTAGTGGGACTTACACAAGCGCTATTTGTCAATGGGATGATTATCTGTAGGGAAGCAATCTCTGATACCAATTCGTAATTCGTAATTCGTAATTCGTAATTAAGAAAGTCTTATCTAGTCAGACTTTCAGGGTTTGTATCTGTTTCACTATTTTCGTGAAATGGTATGAGCCCTCATTTGTCACTCTGGGAAAAGAAAAATCAAAGTCAAATTTTCAACTCTAGATAGAACATGCATTTGATCGTTTATTTTCTAACACAATGGCTGAAATTATGGTTTTTTAAAAAAAACCTTATGCTGTAAGCATTTCAGACTATTCTCTCCCGAAAGTGACAAATGAGGGATGAGTCGCTGGTGATTGCTGAGTTCTCGCGAACATTTTATGCGATCGCCTCACTCGTAATGACTTAATTTTGCGGCTTTTGTGTAAGCCCTAAACTAGTTAACAAAAGTAAAAAAAGTCGAGTAATAAAATAACTACAAATTTTCTTGCCCATTGCTCCTGATTAAGGAGTTTGTTTTTGTTCCACTCCAAAACCAACAAGGAGAACTTCTTGCATGGGTTCATTTGCTTGTGGGCGGCGATAATTTAGGATTTTGCGGATACGCAGTTGGGGGTTAACTAGGGTAATAGAATCTACAGAGATGACACGGGTGTAGGTGGTAGTCATCAATAGTTCTCGGTTTTCAGGATAGAAACGGAACTTAGAAACGATGGGGCGAGATTCTTCATAGGCGCGATCGCGCAGATAGTCCCCAAGTAAAATCATACCCTCTTGCTGCTGTGGGACAAAGAGCATATTTAGGGATTGATTGACGTGATCGCCTTTTTCGGAAATGGTGGCAAACTCTAGATGATATCCAGGTAAATTGTCTAAATCTGGTGGGGAAGGGTATTGATTATCGCTGAGTACCTGGTTTTTGCGATCAAGGGTGACGGGTTGAATGACAAATTCTGTGTGCGATCGCTCTACTTCTTGATGGGTGAGATAATGGTAAGTACGCTCTGTTGCCCAGTTACCAACACAAGCTTGAAAAAACTCTTGAAATTGTAAAATTGGGTTCATGGTGAAAAATAAGACACTTCACGATGCTAAAAATATCTTATTTGTAATGGACATAAGGAAAGAGAAAAATTTCTTTCCTCCTGGGGTTTATTCGTGGGGCAAACTTGCTTCTAGGGCAGCGGCAACAACATAATGATTCTCATCCTGTTGGAGTTTTGCCAGAATTTCCTTGGCTTGGGGGCTGGATGACAGGTTTAAAGCTGTGGCTGTGCGCCAGCGATCGCGCCAATCTTGTGCCTGGGATAATTCGGATAATATATTTAGGGCTTCCTGATGTAATTTCCCTTTTAATAGGGTTCCCAGTGCCAGGATAGCGGTTTCTTTAACGGTTTGCGTCTCATCTTGCAAAGCCTCTCGGATGACTGCTAGGAGTACATCGTCTTGGTGAGCTTCCATCAAAATCGAAATTATCGTTTGTCGAGTTAGCCAGTGATGATTGCGCTCAAATAGCTTTTGCAACACAGGTACAGATTCGTCACCAAACTCAAATAGGGAATTGGCAATTTCTGATAAGACATTATTGTCTGCTTCCTTCTCCAGTAAATCTTTGAGGATTTGTAAGGATGCTGGGGTGGGATGGTTGCCTAAACCCATTACCGCAAAGCGACGACAGAGGAAATCTTCATCAGAGGCAAGTCGCTGTAAAAGGGGAATGGCAATATGGGCGGGGGTTTGAGCTAATTCATCTAGGGCAGCTTTGCGCTGATTAATAGCTCCAGAGCGCAGCATTGATTCTAGTTGGAAGAGGCGATCGCTATGCATATAAATTTACTCCCTTGCCCCGGCTCGAATTAACAAATCCGTTGCCTGACTAGCACGAAAAGACTTACGTGCTTCACTCAATGCTGTGGCACCCCAGCGATTTTTGGGGCGGTAGTCTGCACTATGTTCTAATAACATGGTGATAATTTCCAAATCACCCCTAGCTGATGCCATCATTAAGGGAGTCCAGCCACCAAGGTTTTCCGTGTTAACTTCCGCACCTAACTCAATCAGTGCTTTCACGGTGTAGGTATGTCCGTTATCGGTGGCTAAGTATAAAGCTGTATCACCAATTTTATTAGTGGCGTTAATCTCAGCCCCCATCTTCACCAAACGCTGGACAATTTCGGTTTGACCGCGCCGTGCCATGGTCATTAATATAGTCTCACCGTAGGTATTGCGTTCATGGATGGTAGCGCCATGATCGAGGAGGAGAGAAACAATAGCTTGGCGATCGCCTTCTGCGGCAAACATCAAAGCAGTGTAGTCTGATGCATTTTTCCGATTCACTTCTGCACCATGGGCTAGAAGTAGTTCTACAATCTCCAGATAACCTTCCGTAGCCGCCCACATTAGGGCTGTATTACTTGCTCCTAGGGCTGTTACCCCTCCGGTAGTATTGGCATCTGCGCCTTGGGTTAGTAAACTCTCGACGCTGGCAACATCACCTTTAATAATCCCACGGATGAGGCTTTCGTTAAGAGTTGCCATGATTAATCACCTTCAACTTTAAATATACTGTTGGCAGGTTTGTCGGCAATGGTGGTATCCCAGGCGATCGCCTCTAAAAATGCTTTTGTTGAAAGAGTTTCCACCACATCCACACCCCAATCTCCGGGTTGCAGAGCATCAGGAGAATCACTAGTCGCTGGAGTTGTTTTAATACCACCTAAAACGAGAATTTGAGGGAGATGATTGGTACTTAATTCCGGCGATCGCCGCTTTGCAGCTAAAGCATGAAAACACAGTTCTCCTACTTGCTGGGGCGAAAACACCTGAGTCGGAAATAAAATTTCCACAATCCAATGGGGATGATTCACTAGCCGAGATTTTAGGTTCTCATAAGCACTTAGCCCGACTCGAAATACTTCGGCAAATTCTTCTCGACTCAGGGCTGCTACTATGTCCGTAGAGACATCAAAATTGTGGGCGAGTAGCATTCGCCCAGTCATTGGAGAATTCAAAGTAGTTAAATTTCTTGATAAGAGTTAGCAGCTCTTATTCTAGATGATTATTTGGCAAATTGAGTTTGGTAGTGTAAGCGTTTCCTTTGATTGAAAAAAGTAATGGGTAATGAGTAATGAGTCAGAATTTTACCTACTCACTGTCTACCTCACTCGTTTCAAAAGTGCTGTGTGTAAACTGCTACTTATTACAGCAACTGAGTACCATCCCAACTCCTGACTAGTAGTCAATCACATTAATTTTAACGTGAGTTCGATGAGCTTGGATACATTCGATAAATCGATAAAAACCTGACCAAATGGGGATTATAAATCCCCGTCTAACATCTAAAGTCCATTAAAAATGGACTCGAAATACAAATCGAATCCTTTGCTATCACTCATCTTGTAGAGGACTTGAGCAATTAGACGACGATTTTTAATCGCTGGCTCAAACCGTCGAACTCACATTATTTTAAGGCTTGTAGTCAGGCTTTAGCCCTTGATTTGAGCGATAAATCTCTGACTACGAACCCTTGGGAAACTACTAAGTACTCAGTATTTCCGCAGCTAGACGCTTAAAAGACAATCGTTCGTTTTCTTCATCAACGTAGATTGTGTCACCATCATGAAACTCTCCTCGGAGAATTGCTTTGGCAATTTGTGTCTCTAGCTCCCGTTGAATTGCCCGTTTTAAGGGACGAGCGCCAAATACAGGATCGTAACCGACTTGAGCCAGAAAATCTAAAGCAGTATCGGCAAGTTTCAGAGATATCTTGCGATCGCCCAACCTTTGCTGCAATCTTTGGACTTGTAACTTGACAATTTCCCGCAGTTGTGATTTTAGTAAAGCGTGGAAAATGATAGTTTCGTCAACACGGTTGAGAAATTCGGGACGGAAGGAACCCCGCATTACATCCATCACCCGATGGCGCATCTCGTCATACCTGCTGTCATCACCGGCAACATCCAAAATCAACTGGGAACCGATGTTACTAGTCATGATGATAATTGTATTTTTGAAGTCTACGGTATGACCCTGGGCATCCGTAACCCTACCATCATCGAGGATTTGTAAGAAGATATTAAACACATCGGGATGTGCCTTCTCGATTTCGTCAAACAAAATGACTGCATAGGGACGACGGCGAATGGCTTCTGTAAGCTGTCCCCCTTCTTCGTATCCTACATAGCCAGGAGGTGCGCCAATTAACCGAGATACGGCGTGTTTCTCCATATATTCCGACATATCGATGCGTACCATCGCTTCTTCGGTGTCGAACATATATCCTGCTAAAGCTTTGGCTAATTCCGTCTTACCCACACCTGTGGGACCTAGGAAGATAAAGCTGGCGATGGGACGATTAGGATCAGCTAAACCTGCACGGGAACGTTGAATAGCATCAGCAACTGCGGTGACAGCTTCCTCTTGTCCAATGACGCGGTGGTGTAACTCGTCTTCCAGATGCAGGAGTTTTTCCTTTTCCGACTCAACTAATTTACTGATGGGGATACCCGTCCATTTGGAAATCACCTCAGCAATATCCGACTCTGTAACTACTTCTCGGAGGAGGGATTTACCACTACGTTGGGTTTGCTTGAGTTGAATGTCTGCCTCTTCTAGTTGCCTATGGAGGTTTGTTAATTTACCATACTTCAATTCCGCAGCCCGATTCAGGTCATAATCCCGTTCTGCTTGCTGAATTTCCGAGTTTACCCGCTCGATTTCCTTTTTAATCTCACCAATCTTACCGATAGAACTCTTCTCCACTTCCCACTGGCTATTAAATGCTCGTTGTTCTTCCTTCAAATCGGCAATTTCTTTTTCCAGCTTTTCCAGGCGATCGCGGGAAGCAGCATCACTTTCCTTTTGCAGGGATAATTTTTCCATCTCCAACTGCAAAATTTTGCGATCGATTTCGTCCAGTTCCTCTGGTTTCGAGGTGATTTCCATCTTCAACCGTGCGGCAGCTTCATCCACCAAATCGATGGCTTTGTCAGGAAGAAAGCGATCGCTAATGTATCGGCTAGACAAGGTAGCGGCTGCGACTAGGGCACTATCGGAAATTGTCACACTGTGGTGATTTTCATAGCGTTCCCGTAATCCCCGCAAAATAGAGATGGTATCTTCTACCGTGGGTTGGTCTACGTATACCTGTTGGAAACGTCGTTCCAAGGCGGCATCTTTTTCAATATATTTACGATATTCATCTAGGGTTGTCGCCCCGATACAACGCAGTTCACCCCGCGCTAACATGGGCTTCAGTAAGTTACCCGCATCCATAGCTCCTTGGGTAGCTCCTGCACCGACAACGGTATGAATTTCATCGATAAACAGAACTATATTACCTGCGGATTCGGTAACTTCCTTGAGAACCGCTTTCAGACGTTCTTCAAATTCTCCTCGGAATTTAGCCCCAGCAATTAACGCACCCATATCCAGGGCGATTAATTTTCTATCCTTGAGGGATTGGGGGACATCACCGGCTATAATTCGTTGGGCAAGTCCTTCCACGATCGCCGTTTTACCGACACCAGGTTCCCCAATTAACACGGGGTTATTTTTAGTCCGACGGGAAAGAATTTGAATAGTGCGACGAATCTCATCATCCCGCCCAATCACTGGATCAAGTTTACCTTGACGAGCAGCTTCGGTGAGGTCACGTCCATATTTTTCCAGTGCGTCGTATTTGCCTTCTGGATTTTGGTCGGTCACTTTCTGGCTCCCCCGAATTTGTTTAATAATATCCTTAAGTTTGCGTTCGTCTTGTCCGAACTCCTGTAGTAAACCTTTGCCAAAGCGATCGTCTTTAATGTAGGCAAGGAGTAGATGTTCCACAGAGATAAATTCATCTTGGAACTCCTTACGGTAAGCATCAGCACGATCTAAGAGTGTATCTAAACTCCGCCCCAAATAGACAGAGGTGCTGCTACCAGAGATTTTCGGTTGTTGCTTAATGAATTGCTCTGTTTTGTCAACAACTTTGGCTAAATTTATCCCTGCTTTAGTCAGGATACTACTTACTAGTCCATCCTGTTCTAGCAAAGCTTTCAGTAAATGTTCACTTTCAATTTGCTGTTGCTGGTACTGCTTGGCGATTTCCGGAGTGTGGGCGATCGCCTCCCAAGCTTTTTCGGTGAATTGGTTCGGGTTAGTCGGTTGCATAGGTTCTCAGGGAAAAGGAGAAGGGTATCTTTTGCTAACTGTTAACTGTTAACCATCACCCATTCCTTTTATTTGCTCTAGCTATAGAAATTTTCTTTTATATGGTTATTCTAAGGAATCAGGCAGGATTTTCTGGATCGGTGTTCACACCTTAGGAGAGTAGTATTACCGTAATTAGGAATAGGCAACAGGTAATAGGGAATTGGGAAAATACCTGACTAGAGACATTCTGGCAGAACCTCTGACATCATACAAATTTTCTGCTAGGTGTATGGTAAAAACCTTCTGAAATCTAGAACTATTCTGGCAAAACCTCTGACATGGTAAAAACCTTGTGAAATCTAGAGACGTTCTGGCAGAAAGTCCTTATGGGTTTATCATGTAGGAAATATTTGGCAAATGAATGTAATCACCCTGTCAGTTTCCATAAATCAGGTAGGATTGCCATATGATTTTTCCCCAATCTCCCACGAATATGAATGCACAACTGACGACAGATGAAATTAACTCGGTACAGCAATTACTTCAGCAATACAAACCCGCAGACAAAGCTATTGACACCGTACAACGTCACAACGGCAATCTAGAAACTTCCTTTGAGGAACTGTGGGTAGAGAAAAACGGTATGCTTGCCATGCCAAAGGGCAAAAAGATTTGGCAAACTACATTAGATGTGTTGAGAGACGAATTGTGTGGAGACGAAGGATTTCGCGCACGTTTGAGTGACTATACCAAAAGTCCAGAAAATGCCGTGTTATTAACTGCGACGATTACCTCATTAATGGCTTTAACCGCAATTCCCCTGGATCCTTCCATCGCCACAATTCTCGTGCTGTATATTCTCAAAATTGGTTTGAATGTTTACTGTAAGTGTACTGAACCGGCTGATGGGGATACAAACGCCGGAAATTTACCCCCAGGGAAATAATAATGAGTAGTGTTTGGGATGAACTTGCAGAATATCGAAAAGTTATGAATATATATGAAAATTTAGCCACTAAACGAGAAGAAATTTTGCAAATTGCGGCAAAATACGGAGCCTATAATATTAGGGTTTTCGGTTCTGTTGCTCGTCGTGAAGCTGATGTTAATAGTGATGTTGATTTTTTAGTAGAACTGGAGCCAGGGCGTAGCCTTTTTGATTTGGGTGGGTTATTAATAGAATTGCAAGAAATTCTTGGTTGTGAAGTTGATGTTGTCACGGAGAAAGGATTGCGATCGCGCATTCGAGAGCGGGTATTAAGTGAGGCAATTTCCCTATGAGAGATAATCGGGAAAAATTGCATGATATTTTAGAAGCGATCGAACGAATTGAAAAATATGCACTTCAAGGAAGAGAAGCTTTTGAAGAAAATGAACTAATTCAAACTTGGTTTATTCAGCACCTACAAATTATTGGAGAAGCATCGCGTGTTTTGTCTGCCGATATTCGCGATGAGAATCCACAAGTTCCTTGGTCGCAAATGATTGGAATGAGAAATATTTTAACTCATAATTATTTTGAAATTGATTTAGATGTTGTTTGGTTAGTTATCGAGCGGGAATTACCAAGTTTGAAACCTCAAATTCAAGCTATTTTAGAAAAATTATCCTGAAATATAAAAAACGCGATCGCCATCCCAAAACCCACACAAACAAACGCGATCGCCATCCCAAACCCCACACAAACAAACGCGATCGCCACTCCAAAACTTGCATCAACGAATAAACGCGATCGCCACCCTAAAACCCTCATAAATCAATAAACGCGATCGCCATCCAAAACCCGAATCAACCAATAAACGCGATCGCCATCCTAAAACCCTCATAAATCAATAAACGCGATCGCCATCCCAAACCCCACACAAGCAAACGCGATCGCCATCCCAAAACTTGCATCAACCAATAAATGCGATCGCCATCCCAAACCCCACACAAACAAACGCGATCGCCATCCATAACCCGTATAAATCAATAAACGCGGTCATCACCCAAACCCCACACAAACAAATGCGATCGCCACCCAAAACCAGCATCAACCAATAAACGCGATCGCCACCCTAAAACCAGCATCAACCAATAAACGCGATCGCCATCCCAAACCCCACACAAACAAACGCGATCGCCATCCAAAACCCACATAAACTAATAAACGCGATCGACACCCTAAAACCTGCACCAACAAATAAATGCGATCACCACTCCAAAACCCGCATCAACTAAACGCGATCGCCACCCAAAACCAGCATCAACCAATAAACGCGATCGCCACCCTAAAACCAGCATCAACCAATAAACGCGATCGCCTATCCTCCCTATTCAGCTAAACCCTGTAAATTCTCCCGCGTAAACGCAGCCATATATTCATCTCCATGCTCAACATATATCTCCAAGGCTTTCTCTAAATTAGCCCTAGCTTCTGGGTAATTCTCCTCTGCTTGTGCGAGTAATCCTAATTGTCCGTAAGTGCTAGCACAGTTATAGCGATCGCCAAATTCGATATAGATTTGGAGAGCTTGTTGGAAATAATCGCGTGCTTGCTCGAATTCGCGTAAATCTTGGGCAACCCTTCCCAACTGGTGGTAAGTGCTAGCACAGTTATAGCGATCGCCAAATTCGATTTTGATTTGGAGAGCTTGTTGGAAATAATCGTGTGCTTGCTCGAATTCGCGTAAATCTTGGGCAACGCTTCCCAACTGGTGGTAAGTACCTGCACAGTTATAGCGATCGCCAAATTCGATATAGATTTGGAGAGCTTGTTGGTAATAATCGCGTGCTTGCTCGAATTCGCGTAAATCTTGGGCAACCATTCCCAACTGGTGGTAAGTGCTAGCAGAAGAATAGCGATCGCCAAATTCGATTTTGATTTGGAGAGCTTGTTGGTAATAATCGCGTGCTTGCTCGAATTCGCGTAAATCTTGGGCAACGCTTCCCAACTGGTGGTAAGTTTTTGCACACTCATAGCGATCGCCAAATTCGATATAGATTTGGAGAGCTTGTTGGAAATAATCGCGTGCTTGCTCGAATTCGCGTAACAGATAGGCAACATTTCCCAACTGGTGGTAAGTGCTAGCAGAAGAATAGCGATCGCCAAATTCGATATAGATTTGGAGAGCTTGTTGGAAATAATCGCGTGCTTGCTCGAATTCGCGTAACAGATAGGCAACATTTCCCAACTGGTGGTAAGTGCTAGCAAAAGAATAGCGATCGCCAAATTCGATATAGATTTGGAGAGCTTGTTGGAAATAATCGCGTGCTTGCTCGAATTCGCGTAAATCTTGGGCAACCCTTCCCAACTGGTGGTAAGTTTTTGCACACTCATAGCGAGCTTCCGAGGGAAGGGCTTCGCTTGCGCCAAATTCGATTTTGATTTGGAGAGCTTGTTGGTAATAATCGCGTGCTTGCTCGAATTCGCGTAACAGATAGGCAACATTTCCCAACTGGTGGTAAGTGCTAGCGAGGGAAGATTTTATTTGGCTTACTTCCACACCTTGAAGTTGTTCGAGTTGTTCGATAATTTGCAAGTAGGATGCTTTGGCTTGGGGATAGTTTTGGGTTTGTAAATAACTCATCGCAAGGCGATCGAGTACCATCACAATTTCTAACCCTATCTCACCTATTCTAATTTCTGGTGGATAAGTGGTTTGAGCATTACGTACAAATTCTGATATTTTCAGTACACTTTGAATATAATTATTTAGATAAAAGTATTGAAATAAACAAAAGAAAATATTAACGGTTTCTTGCTTTTCCAAGCAAATTTGCAAGGCATTATATAAATTTTCATACTCCAACCGACAGAAGAATATTCCTATTTGCCGTTCCTGTGCCTCCTTCGATTCCATGTAGCGGTTATACAAACCCGCTAAACCGATATAGTGATTTTTAAATCCTTCTCGCAATGCTTCGCGGGTTGCGGGTTCGAGTTCAGCTAATTTTGCTTTTAAAAAGAAGGGAAAAATAGGTTGAATTTGCAGTAATTGGGGTAAGTTTTCATTAATAGGCGACAATAAACCCCAGTTAATCGCTTCTTGAATGGCTCCATCAAACCCATTGAAATCAAAATCTTTAAACGGCTCTAGTTTCTGTAATTCTTCAGCATAATTAGGAATACCATCCTGCAAAATAAACCCGCTAAAGAGAGCCAAAAACAACAACAAACTCTGAGCATCTGGAGACAAATTACTGTGGGAATATTCCACACATTTAAGAATACTCTGGGTTTTATCCTCGCTCCCCGTATCTAAGTTAATATCTGCCGCTTGCAGTTTCTCCAAAATCTCGCTGGGTGAAAGATTTTTCAAGTTTGGCAATACAACTTCCATCGCCAGGGGATACCCAGCCAATACCTTCATCAACTTCGCAAAATCCCCATCTGCTCGAATTTTGGCGATTTTATTTTCATCCCCCACGTTCCGCTCTAGGATTTTATTCGATAATTCCGTTCTCGCTTCCCTATCCAATCCCTGCAATTTATAAATATTTTGTTTAAAAGCTGTTTTTAACCAACTTTCATCGCTGCGGGAACCCAAAATTACCCGCGTTTCTCCCCCTACTAATCGGCTTAGAAAATCTCGAATTTGGTTTTGCTCTGGTTCCCGCAAAGTATTTTGAATCGCTAAAGCTTGCCCCGTCACCGATTCCAAATTATCCAAAATCAAAATATAGGATTCCGATCGCAGTTTTTGCAAGATTTTCTGTGTTTGTGCGGTCAGGTTCATCGCTTGAAAACTGGCAAATTCATATTTTGTATATACTTTCTTGCCAATTTCAAACAAAATCTGTGTCAGCGTCCAAGCTTTCGTATCGTACCCAAAATAAAATATCTCCGGTGCAAAGTTCGTTGTCTGCCACCAACTTCGTAAATAACTTAACAGGGTGGTTTTTCCCGTTCCTCCCATTCCCTGCAACAGCAAAATATTGTGCCGAAATAAAGCTTTCTCTATCTTTAAAATTTCCAAATCCCGCCCGATAAATCCATATTCCGGTGGCGTATACTGATATAAATCTCCAATTTGATTAAAATATTTTTCCTCTTCCTCTGGTGTAAACTTCCGCAAGCGTAAATCCACTTTCCGGTTACTATAAACCACCGGCAAAAGCCAATCTTCCAAATCAATATTGGTATTAAAATAAGCCTTCCGCGCCTTATTATGAAATAATTCCCTCCTCCCCAACCGTATCGCTTCCGTAATTTCCTTCCCCGCAAACAAATTTTTATACACCTGCTCCACCAGCAACCGGGCAGCCGAAACGGTCACCGAATACCCCATCGCCACCACCATCTGCATCCCCGCAGCCATCAACCGACTACCCAAACTCGTCTCGCGGGAATTTGACCCCACCCCCAGCTCCTCCCCGCTTGCGGAAAGGGGAGTCAATGTTGACCTATCCTCAGTTATGGGAGTGGTTACTGGTGTTGATTTTAACCCCTCCTCGCTTGCGGGGAGGGGTGGCGAAGCCGGGGTGGGGTTCTTCACCTGCTTCCCCGACTGACAGGCATTGAGAATACAAACAGGAATTCCCTTCCCCGTCAGCATATCTGCCAATTCTCCCGCTTCCACCGGATCGGCTTTTCCCTTGCTTTCCCCATCCAAAAATAAAAATGCCTTTACACCCTCATAGGGTTGAATATCTTCCCGTCCCCATCTAGCTTGGTAGGTATACCTGTTGCGCTTTGCTCCTTCCTGAATATCTGCATATGCCATCAAAGCACCGTGACAGTCGAAATGGATGATGTGGTAATATCCCGCACCTTTGGCTTCCAGATGGCGCTCCAAGCTTTCGTAGGTTCCCGGACGCAATAAATCAATATTTACAGGCAATTGGCTATTTTGAATCACCTCAATCAACGGTCGCGCAATGGTACGATACCCCACATCATGCTCCTCATCGGGACGGGAAACCACCACCAACAGGTTAATTACGGGAGATTCTGCCAATTGGATGGGTGCGGGTGCTGATTTTTGGGTGCGCTTCCGTACCATTACGCAATCCACCGCCAACGGTCGCGGCAAATCCTTGTCCCGGATGGCTTCCCAGTGGAGCGCGTGAAATTCTGGGCTATTGCCGACTATTTCAATTTTTACCTGGGCTAAATTTCCCCGCAGTTGGCGATAATAACTGTAGGCATCTCTATCATGAAAAACCTGGTTAAATAAATTTTCGCCGTAATTAACCACATTGGTTTTTGCCGCTTCTGCCTTTTTCCCGTTCAACATCGGGTAGGTGAGCCATTCCTCAAAATACCATTCCAGTTGCTGTTCTTGCTGTGGCGTAAACGGGTCGGTAATATTTATTTCATGCTCGCTACCATCGCCATCAAAAATCAAACTGGCTGCAAAACCCTTTTCTGTTGCACGCTGTTCCCGAATTATGATGACTGACATAGGCAGGGAAGGGAGTAATACGGTATACACCCGATTTTAGCTTTTTTCAACTTTTTGCGACTGCGTGAGCTACAGAAATACCCCAAGCCCATTCTCCTTCAGGTATCAGTTCCATTAAAATAACCACAGCCACAGAGGTAAAGTAAATAACAACAGCACTGTTCCCAGGGCTAGGGTAGTCACAGCTAAATCCCTATCCAAATTAAAAGTTTCTGCGAGTACGAGGGTGGCAAAAGCTGGTGGCATTCCCATTTGTAGAGTCATGACTGTGGCGATCGCCCCCCGCAAACCCAATAATCGCAGGCAAGTACTGAGAATTAACGGCACTACCAACATTTTTATCGCCACACTCACGCTAGCTTGGGGGAGACTTTGCCAAGATGTTAAACGACTCAACCGCATACCGATAAGTAGTAAAGCACTGGCGATCGCTAACCAGGCAAGTGCCTCTAAAATAAGCTCCATGGTTGGCGGAATGGCTACTTGCTGAAACCATAATCCCCCAAAAAAACTCCACAAAGCCGGATTAATCAGAATTACCCTCAGAGTTTGCCCCCAGCTGACAGTTCCATTCCCAAAACGTGCTGCCAAAATCACACCCAAACCATAGGCAGCAAACAGGGAACCCAACATATCGTAAAATAAAGCCCAGGCAAAGTATTCCTTACCCACCACAGTCAAAGTAATGGGAAAACCCAGATAGCCTGTATTCCCCACCATGGAAGCCAAAATAAAGCTGCCCTGGGTAGCAGGTTGAGATAAATTCCCATCCCTTCCCTGAATTTTTAATGCCAACTTAGCCAACAGGATTCCTAAAAAAGTGGCACTATAGGCAACTAAGGGAGCAATCCATATTTGTCCCGATAAATCAGTGTGACGCAGAAAAGCAATAATACTGATGGGTACACCCACCCAAAACAAAACTTGCCCCAACCGAGTTGGAAAAGTCCCAGGTAACACACGTCCCAGGATAAATCCGGTACAGATAAATCCCAGTAATTTAGCGTAAAGTTCTAACAAAGTTGTGTAGGCAAAAAAACAAGGGAAAGGCAACAGCGACAGTATAACTGTAACTGTGAATCGTACCTAATTAATATTGATTAATGACCATTACCACTGATTCTTCAGTCTACAATCTGTATGGTTACTCAAAACAGTCAGGAGTTGCGCCTTGAATAATCCTGGGTTTTCCGATACGCCACCAAATCCCAATTCTACACCTAGTGAAGATATTCCCGTAGCACAGCGCGACCTACCTGATGTTACCCCCAAATCTTCTAATAGATTACCGTGGCTAATTAGTGGGTGTTTGGTTTTGCTTGGTGGTATAGGCGGCTTAGTATATTTCTTTACCCTACCGAAGAAAACTGTAGAAAATTCTGCTCCCAACATTGCAGCAACTTCTACCCCCACACCAACTACAAATCCCGATCAGGTGCTGGGACATCTTGCCTACCCTGAAGCACCCCTAGAGGAACTAGAACCTGTTTCTGTAGACGGCAGAATTCTCATGCGACAAGCTGCTGCTGCAAAATTTCAGGAAATGGTAGTTGCTGCCAGAACTCAGGGAATAAATTTGGTTCCCATCTCCGGTTTTCGCTCCATAGAAGAACAAAAACAGTTGTTTTTTCAGGTTGCGGCACAGCGAAACCAAACTCCTGCCCAACGAGCGGCTCTCAGCGCTCCTCCTGGTCATAGTGAACATCATACAGGTTATGCAGTAGATATTGCTGATGGTTCTGCCAGGGCGACTGACTTAAGCCCTAATTTTGAAAAAACCAAGGCTTTTCAATGGTTACAGGCAAATGCTGCCCGGTATAGCTTTGAAATGTCCTTCCCCAAGGATAATCCCCAGGGTGTGAGTTATGAACCATGGCATTGGAGATTTGTGGGCGATCGCCAAAGTTTGGAACTCTTCTACAAAGCTAAAAATCTCAAACCCCAACCCTAAGGGATGGAGAATGGGGTAAAACCTTCCCACCTCAACTCCTATCTTCCTTTTCCCTTCAACGCATCTGCGGCAGAAATGCCTTCGCCCTGGGAGCCAAAATACCATAACGCGGTAGCTGCTTCGGCACGGGTGACAGGCTTTTGCGGTTGAAATAAGGTGGTATAACCAAATACTCGCCGAATAATTGCCTGTTCCCCATTCTGATGGTCTGCCAAAATTGCTCGCAAGGCTTTTGGGTTGATTTTACCCACATCCTGAAAGCCCCAAGTCTGTTTAACTGCCTCCAAGTTAGCTGTAGGTAGAGCTTGTCGAGTATCTAAAGGTATCTTCCATAACACCATTTGTTCTCTAGTTAAAGGCGCATCTGGGCGGAATAAGACTTCCGTACTATCTCCCGAAAGGCTACTGGGTATCAAACCAGCTTCTGCTAGCCCCTGGATGACGGCGAAATCGGGGTCTTTGCGAGGTACATCACTAAAAGCGGGTTGACTGCTTTCTCCAACTAGGCGAATTTGTTTAGCAGAATTACTGGTATATAAAGTATTATTTGTTGTCACTAACCAACGAGCATATTCTCGGCGGGTTATTATTTTATTCGGTTCAAATTGATTGAATTTATCAGCTTTATTGTTAACTGATAATACACCCAGGGATGCTAAATCTTGAATATATTGACGAATTACTGGTATTAGTTTATTTAAGTCACTAAATTGCTGCGAGTCTGACGGGGTAAGGATATTATTATCAGAATTAGTCGAAATATTAGCTGGACTTGAGGCTAAATTACTGGGTAATACTGGTCCAATGAAATCTGCACTTCCGGCTTGAGGACTATTATCCCCAGGACTATCGGTTGGTGTGGCAGTCGGAGTAACTTGTGCTGTGGCGTTGCGGGTATATTCAATCAGTAATTCTGTGGTGACTTGGGACTGATTCGGCTTGGCGATCGCCTCCCCTGTCACAGTTTTGGGTTGAATAGTCACTTTCACCTGTAAATCTTGACGCTGGGCAATAAAAGTCCCAATATCACCATCACTGGGTTTTTGAATAATCTGCCATTGATTCTTGGCAAATTGACTGCGGTAAAAAGTGGCGATAAAGTTGCTAGGGTCAGAGCTTAACCAACGGCTGATATTTGGGTTAGTTGTACCGTTATTGAGTTTGTTTTCCTGAAATTGAGCACCAGTATAGATAGGAATTTCCTGGGGAAATCCTGGAGGTGGTTGAGTTTTCACCTCTGTCTGGGGATTTGGGGAATTAGTTATCTGATTTGTGCCAAAAACTACAGGGTTACTACTTAACCGAGGGTCAGCAGCCAAAGACTGCTCCAGGTTTTTCGCCCCAGGACTGTTAGCACAACCTGTCATCAGGGTAAAAACAAATACTAAACTCAGGTAGATTTGTGGATGTTTTTGGTACAGCACAGGAAGCCAAGAAACAAGTGACATTTCCTACCCTAGCGTAGTGGTATGTCAATTTTCAATTCCAGGGGAAGAGAAAAGCAGAATCTCTGACTATGAGGCTAATTTGAGGACTTTCAGGTAGTGAGTAGCGGAAGTGGCTAGGGAAAACTGTTCTAGCCAAGTAGAGGGCGGAGATAGATGCTGACCCGCTAAAACCTGTAAAATTGATTTTGCCATGGCTTGGTGATCGCCTACTGGTACAAGATGACCATATTTCCCCTTGTCTAGAATTTCGGCAGGTCCGCTAGGACAGTTTGTAGAAACAACTGGAGTTCCTACAGCCATTGCTTCTGTGAGAACGTTAGGACAACCTTCCCAAGCAGAAGACAGGGCAAATACAGCAGCTTTTTTCATGTAAGGGTAGGGGTTGATTTGGAAATTCATCAGCTCAACATCTTCAGCAATATCTAATTCTTGAATCAGAGAATTAAGTGGCGATCGCTCTGTCCCATTTCCTAAAATTACCAATCGGGCTGGTTGTACCTGCCGCACTGCATGAAATGCTTTAATCAAGGTAGGAAAGTCTTTTTGAGGCATTAAACGCCCCATACCCAAAATTATCGGTACTTCCCCACTGCAAAACCAAGGATGTTCGATGGGTTGGGATGCCATACCACCGATATCTGGAGTAATTACCGGGTTGTAAATCTTGTGAATCTTTTCTAGGGGTATTCCTGTAACTTGGGCTAAATCCTGGGCAACTTCCTGAGAAACTGTAATAATATCGTCTGCCCAGGGGTAAAAAAACCGTGCTGCTAAGGGTGTTAAACGAGCGGTTAATTGGGGGAGACGCTTGGCTTCTTGGGAGAGGGTATTATGTTCACAAACTATGACTCGTGTCGATACCCGCGCTAGATGCTTTGCCCAAATAGCTATTTCACAGGGGTAATGTAAACTGGCAAGTAAATTCAGGGGTTTTTCCTGACGTAGATATTTAACTAATTTAGGCAAGGTGGCAGCTAATTTTGGTGTTTGCAAGTCCACAATTCTCACCTGGGGTGAAACTAAGGGCAGAAAAATTCCATCAGCTGTACCCAGTACTAAATCAACTTTTAGGTTATTCTCCGCAAAATAATTGGCTAAGTTGACATTGATTTTTTCTGCTCCTCCACCAATGAGAGAGCGTAGAAATATGGCAATTTGAGGTGAAGTTTCTCCCACGGCGTTGTATTATGGCTACATTTACTAGGTTTCCCTAAACTCTCAGGAAGTAACATCAGTTAGGTGCTGTCTAATCTGCATACCTTAGGCAACTGGCACTTGCTCCCAGGGGTTAGCTGATATGGAATAGTTTATCTTTAAAGTTCTAGCTTCCTAAAAATCGCCAAATCTAGATGTTTCCGGGGAAAATGCTCAATATAGTTGGTTCTATTTGCAAAACCCTTGGGGGATAGGAGTATGAAAAATCTAAAATAGATATTAAATTGGAATTGGAAAGTAAAGACAGTTCATTACCATCGACAACTGCCTGTCAATCTTAATCTCACAATTCCGCGTTGTTGGTTTGCTAACAGTGTTAAAGCACGATTACATGCAACTTCCTCAGGATCAGCCTATCTACTCCCAGGCTCCACTACAACTGCTACTTTTTGTCGATGACCGTCCCAGATCCCGACAGCAAGTGCAGCGAATTCGCGCGTTTTTAGAGGAATTGCGTGCTGATTATGAATTTGAGTTACAAATTATTGATGTTGGACAACAACCATACTTAGCAGAACATTTTAAAGTTGTTGCAACTCCTGCATTGATTAAAATTCATCCTGAACCGCGACAGGTGATTGCTGGCAGTAATATCATTACTCAGCTCAAAAATTGGTGGTCACGCTGGCAAATGGCTGTAGAAGAGTATTTAGCAATACATATAAATCATGCAGTCATTGCTGAGGATACTGATTCTAATCCTGTCGTTAAAGCTGCAATTCCTTCGGTGGCAAACTCTGTGGAGTTAATCCGTCTTTCTGATGAGGTTTTTCGCTTAAAGCAGGAAAAGGACAAGCTAGAGGAGCAGCTACAGTTTAAAGATAGAATCATTGCTATGCTTGCCCACGATTTACGGAATCCGCTAACTGCTGTAGGCATTGCTATTGATACTTTACAGTCTAATTTCAATGCCCAACTTGGGCAATTTGAGCGTTTAACACCAGCGATCGCCACTAATCTATTTAAGCAAGCTCGCAATCAAACTCGAATTATTGACCGCATGATTACCGATTTATTGCAGGTAGGTAGGGGAAATGAGCGAGAATTCCCAATTCAACCTGAAAGACTGCAACTCGGTCGATTATGTTTTCAAACCTTGGATGAATTGCGCGATCGCTACACAGTTAAGTCTCTGAATATCAAAACTGATATTCCCAGCGATTTACCCTCTGTCTATGCTGACCCAGAACGTCTGCGGCAAGTACTGATAAATTTGCTAGATAATGCTATAAAATATACACCCGAAGGTGGAGATATCACAATTGCTGCTCTTCATCGAACTACCCAAAAAGTCCAGTTCAGCATTGGTGATAGTGGATTGGGAATACCAGAGGAAAACCGCGATCGTATTTTTGAAAGTCACTATCGTTTAGAACGGGATGAAGGTAAAGAAGGATACGGTATCGGTTTGAGTTTATGCCAACGTATTATCCGCGCTCACTACGGTCAAATCTGGGTAGATACTTCTCCTGCTGGAGGAGCATGGTTTCATTTTACACTGCCTGTTTATCCGAAGTAGGGAATGGGTGATGGGGATTACGGATTGCAATACATACATTGTCCAGGGTCAGCATATTCTTCACCATTAGGGTATAATTTTTCCTGAGTAAAGCCGCATTTTTGACATTCGTAAACCGTGGCAAGGGTGAGATGAGTTGGTGTATGACAAGCAGCACAAGGTAAACCAGCAATTCTTTCTGTGATGGCAAATCCTGGGGTGGAACATTTGGGACAACAACTCTTAATTTTTGTGACTAAATCTTGAGTTGCTCTCGCAATATTTTTCATCCTGGTGGGATTATACATAGCTCGCATATCTGTTTCAATATGAGCTTTGGCTGTAGACGCGAGAATACTATTTACTGCTATTTCTAATTCTGCTTCTGTGGTGATACCTTTAATAATTTGATTGCCTTGTGTTTCCTGACTCATCACAATCAAAGCATGATGGGGAAAACCAATTTTTTGGGCAAATTTTAATGCTTGCGGATAACTTTCAACTACTAGATGATGGTAATTTGTTTCCGTGGTAAAAGATTCACCCACTATCTCTAAATCATGTTGTTTATCAATAAAAACTATCAACTCTCGATTACTCGGTAGATAGGGGATTACTGGGTGGGGAGTGAAACTACCTTCACTGGCGATCGCTATAGTTGCTCCTGTGATTTCTAACGCTGCTGCTGCTTTTAATCTTGCTGCTTCTATTTGCGTTCCGTTCCGGGCAATATCTCTAGTAAATGTACCGAACTTGTCTGTATCTAATTTATCCGCAACCAGTATATTTAATCCTAATTGTGGTTCTATAATTGGTGCAATCACTTGCTCTTTGCGATGCATGGTAGCTAACACCGCTACACGATTATGAAATAGGGAGTCACCTGTAGATATGCCAGACATGACCTGAGATGTCATAAAATTTAAAAGTTAACAGTTCTTAATTTAAAACATCTCAGGTATATTTGCTTAGGTTTGTGCTTGGCTAACTGCTGACATTTCAGCTAATTCTTTTTCTTTATCGAGGCGACGTTTTCTCGCGTATAGTTGAATCGTCGCAGCCATAAAGACAATTAAACCAAAAATTACCCAAGCGGTGATGTCTGTAGGCAAATTATTTTTGAAGATGACTAACATCACAATCACAACTAGCAACAGGGTGGGTGCTTCATTCATTGCCCGCATTTGCTGACTTGTCCATTTGCAAGTACCAGCTTCTAGCTGTTTCATCAACCGGGCGCAGTAATGATGATACCCTAATAACAGAGCCACAAAACCGAGCTTGAAATGTAGCCAAGTTTGATGTAAATATTCTGGCATTGTCACCAATAAACCCACTGCACAGACAACCGTCACTAGCATCCCTGGTGTGGTGATAATATTGTAGAGACGCTTCTCCATGATTTTGTACTGATTCTGGAGAATTGTCCGAGCTGGTTCTGGTTCCAGGTTGGCTTCGATATGGTAAATAAACAAGCGCACTAAATAAAATAAGCCAGCAAACCAGACGACAACACCAATGATGTGAAATGCTTTAAACCAAGAATAAGCCATGTAATGATAACCTGCCTTTGTTAAGTTTTGTAAAAGACAGCCATAGGCGATCGCTGTCAAACCTCTCAAATATCAGGTTAAAACAAAATTCCCCCAGACTTACCAGCTTTGCCATATATTGAGACAATTTATCCCATCTGTGGTGGCAGACTATCGGGATTTTCAGGAAAACTCACATCTTCGTACAACTCGGCGATCGCTATTTCCAAGTTAATACTCTGTAATCGCAACGATTCATCTTTTGCTGTGTAAGTTTGTAAAACCCACAACCCCTGCTCATTTCTGCGAAAACACTCGACTCGCTGACGCTTAGTATTAATTAGTATGTATTCCTGAAGACTATCTATAGTTTGATAATCACTGAATTTATCTCCCCTATCAAAGGCTTCAGTTGAGTTAGATAAGATTTCGACTATTAAGCAGGGAAATCTTTTATAACCAGGAGTTTCCTGATCTCTTTGGTCACAGGTTACCATGACATCGGGATAGTAATATCGATTCAGAGATTCAATTCGTGCTTTCATGTCAGAAATATAAGCACGACAACCACTACCACGTACATGATTGCGAATCAGGGTAAACAAGTTACCAGCAATGGTAACATGGCTGTCTAGCGCTCCTGCCATGGCATAGATGTAACCATCGATATACTCATGCTTAATGTCGCTGTTTTCCTCCATTTGCAGGTACTCATCAGGGGTGAGGTAGATTCCTGGTGAAGCAACCATAATTTAAGACCTGAAGATTGAGAACATCTGGATAATTACTTACGATATCAAGGGATATGAGACCGAAAAAATTCGATGATATAAAAATTAATTACAGAATTTTTCCACGCAACGTACAAACATTTCCACACCCATAGCTAACACAGTTTCGTCAAAATCAAAACGGGGGTGATGGTGGGGATAGGCTAAATCTTTGTCAGGATTGGCAGAACCAAGGAAAAAATAACATCCTGGTACAGCTTCGAGGAAGAAAGACATATCTTCTGCACCCATGGTTTGGCATTCCGGAGCGATACCAAGGGGAGTTTCTACCACCTCTTCGGCAACGGAGCGGACTAATTGTGCGATGGTAGAATCATTAATTACTGCTGGGTATAAGCTCCAGTAATCTAAATCGTAACTAGCACCATGGCTTACACACACACCACTAATAATTTGCTCAATTCTTTGCTGAATAAAGCCTTTTAATAAAGGGTTAAAGTACCTGACAGTACCGCTAATTTTCGCAGTATCTGCAATCACATTGCGCTTTGTTCCAGCGTGGAATTCTCCAATGGTGACAACTGCGGAATCAATGGGATTAACGTTCCGCGAAACGATGGTTTGTAGAGCATTGACAATCTGCGCCCCAACAACGATGGAATCAACTGTCTGATGGGGCATAGCTCCATGCCCACCCTTACCCAAAATTGTACAGTTAAAGGACTCCACCGCCGCCATTAATGCCCCTGGACGGACACCGATAGTTCCCATAGGGAGATTATTCCACAGGTGCAACCCAATAATGGCATCGACATCGGGATTTTTTAAGACTCCTGCTTCAATCATGGGTTTAGCACCACCGGGACCTTCTTCCGCAGGTTGGAAAAGAATCTTTACAGTACCTGTAAATTGCTGACGATGTTGTTGGAGATAGTATGCTGTACCTAGGGCGATCGCTGTATGCCCATCATGCCCACAGGCGTGCATTACCCCCGGATGTTGCGACTTATAGGGAACTTCGTTCATCTCATGGATAGGTAAAGCATCCATATCCGCACGAATTGCCAAAACTTTCCCACCAGTTTTACCCTGAATTGTTGCCACAATTCCCGTCTGTGCGACACCTGTCTGATGTTCAATTCCCCATGCTGTTAACTTGCGGGAAATAAACTCAGCAGTCAACTGCTCTTGAAATCCCAACTCTGGTTTTTGATGAAAACAACGTCGCCATTCCACAAGTTGTGGTTGTAGGGCACGAATTTCTAGACGCACGCCTGAAAGGTTGGCAGAATTAGCTTGAGGAAATACAGAAACCATCGTTTACATTTTTTTAATTATTGTGGCTAATTCTATTTTTACTGTTATTCAGCTTTACAAGTGTTCATTTTGGGAATTGATATTTGACAATTAGGGTTAAGTATTGCTAATAACTCTCAAGTACTGAGATAACCGGAGATGAATACCAGTAATATTAAAAGGAGTGGCGATCGCCCTGATCATCACCCCTACCGATAGGTTTTCACCCAATAGAACCCAACCGTTAACTGAAAGTTGATAGTCTATTAGAAGATTTTCCTGGTTTACTAGCAGCGATAATTCTCAAGATTAGGACTAAAACGTTCATCAGAGTCAGGGGAAGGTAAAACCAATCAGAAGTTTCTTCTGCTCGATGCATAAATTCTTGGAGAAAGAAATACCAGAAAACATACATTCCCAAAGTATGAATAGAATTCCACAACCAGGGGGAAATCTGGCGTTTAACTGCGGGAAAAGATGTAATACTCATCAACACAATGAAGATATAGGAGATAATCGAGAGGATAAATTCTAACCCATCAATACCGAAATCTCCCTTTAAACTGAGTAAACCAAAAAAGCCGATAGCGTGATACGCATAAGCGATCGCAAAAGCAAATCCTAAATCCCGTCGATTGGCACAAACCCACCGTGTAAATGCGCAGGGAAATAACTTCTGCAAGGAACTTGCGGCAAAAATTAGCAAAAAAATTGGATAGGAAATTCTACCCGTAGCACTCAAAGATGTTTTGTATGTTTCTTCAGTAAACCCATGGGAGATAAACAGATGGGCTAAAATACCACCCATTAATAAGCTCAGTAGGGTGACTAGGTGACTCTTACCAAATCGTTTACCACCTTTTGCCGGGGTTGAATTTTCTTCTGGAATTTCTTGATTCTGTACAGCATCCTTCGCATCAAATCTTGTGACATAGAAGCGTTTGATTTCACCACTCATGATTAATTCTCCTGTTGCTCCATCTGGAAATATTTCTAGTTGTTGAAAATATAGTCACACCAAGATACGTAATAATACTTACGTAAATTTGTTCTATTTTATTAACTTCACCATCCTCAGTGAGTCAAAAAAATGTACTTGATTATGCTTTTAAGTTGTACGAATAAATACTGAATATATAGGCAAAAATAAGACTAAATCTATGAAATCTATATGAAAAGCCTATTTTTTACTGAAAACATCTATTGGAATGCTACATAGTTTTGTTTTTTAATGTACTTTTTAAGACTATATTCCATGAAAAGTCAGTATATATAAGGCTGAAATGAGAATTCCTTAAATCCTAGATAAAGTCCAAGGACAGCTAATCATTTATACATATGATTAAACGCTCTGGGAATTCACGTAAAATTCGGTGCATTTAGCTTTTTGCGTTTTTTTAGGAAAATAGCTACAAATTAGGTGGAAGATTCTATATATCTCAATTTCATCTATTTTTATTTCCCTATATTGAATTTTTATGTTAGGTCAGTTGCTAGATGGACGTTACAAAATAATTAAAGTGTTGGGTGCTGGGGGGTTTGGTCAGACCTTTATTGCTGAGGACACGAAACTTTATAATACTCAGTGTGTGGTCAAGCAATTAAAGCCCCAGTCTGCGGACTCAATGACTTTACAAATTGCCCGCCGACTGTTTGAGTCAGAAGCGCAGTTGTTACACAAATTGGGAAGCCATGATCAAATTCCCCGTTTATTGGCACACTTTGAAGAGAATCGGGAGTTTTTTCTCGTCCAAGAATTTATTGATGGACATCCGTTAAATCAAGAATTGATACCAGGAAATCGATTTGATGAAGGGTATGCGATCGCCCTCATCCAAGATATTCTCCAACCTCTGGCTTTTGTCCATGACAATAATGTGATTCACCGTGATATCAAGCCACCCAATCTCATTAGACGCAAAAGTGATAACAAAGTTGTGCTGATTGACTTTGGAGCAGTCAAACAAATTGGGACTCAGGTTGTGGGTACAGATGGCGTAACTAAAATGACTGTCAGTATCGGTACTCCTGGGTATATGCCCAGTGAACAGAGTCGGGGAAGTCCCCGCTTGAGTAGTGATATTTTTGCTGTGGGAATGATTGGTATTCAAGCATTGACAGGATTCATGCCCAATCAATTACATGAAGATATTCAAACTGCCGAAATTCTGTGGCGAAATCTCGTAGTCGTGAATCCAGTGTTTGCAGATATTCTCGACAGAATGATTCGCTATGATTTTCGTCAACGTTTTCAATCTGCAAGGGAAGCATTAACTGCTATTCAACAGCTAACCCCCCACTCCAGCACTTCCAATATACCCATCAGTCAGGAAGATATTCCCACTCAAATATCTAGTACTCCCCGACAGATAAATCCCACTCAATACAATCCACCCACACCCCCAGGAATTTCTCCAAATCCAGTTCCAAATCAGAATTTATACTCCCCACCTCCAACAGTACCACCCCAGTATCGTCAGGAAGTTACAGATCCAACGATTGCTTCTACACCTGGGAATTTTGTTGGTAGCGATCGCCAACTCACTCCCCCATCTCCTCCTATTCAACCCCAACCCCTGGGATGGGGATTTTATTTGCAATGGGTACTGGTAAATCTGGGTGGAATTGTAGGAGGATTTATTATTGCCTATGTTGCTTGTCAAATCGTCAAACCTTTAGGAGCATACCCCTACAGACTTAGTTTCTCCATTCCCATGGGATTAGCTCTAGGTGGTGCCCAATCATTATTATTACAACCACGGGTACCTTTTCCTAGTTGGTGGTGGACAGCTAGCACTCCCCTGGCTTTTTCCCTGGCTATCCTGATTTGTGGCAAAAATCCCTACGATGCTCTATTCTACATTGGACCGATTCTAGGTGTGATGCAATGGCTGATTCTGCGGCAATATTTCCGTCAAACTGGTTGGTGGATACTTTTGAATACTTTGCTGGGATGGACAGATTTTGGATTGATATCAGGGCTAATCATTAGCAGATTATTACAGCGACCCAAGGGAGCTATTTAATTTCATCACAATTACAGCACAGTCAAACCACTCATAGGGCAAGTAGTCGATGATTTTGACTTGTCCTCATAATTGGTTGTTGACCATAGAACTGCTGAGTTACCTAAGGTACATTGATTTCTCAATTCAAAACCCGTAATAGACTCAGAATTTGTACTTATAGCGTGGAGATTTTCTGTACAGCTTTTCTAGTAACATTATTATCTGAGAATACTGAGATATATTCAGCAAAGTACCAATTTAGTCATGTTTTGATATGGTTATGGTTAACACATATGTTAAAATTTCCTCACAAATGGCGATCGCTATTTAGCATCGTTAAATTCCAAATTCTGAAAATCGAGTCAGATTCTATGTCAAAAAACACAGTATTTTATTATCAAAATATTCGTTTTATCAGAGATGAAAACCCATAACTTTTCGTAAATACTTGCCAAACTGGCAACATTGAAGTCGAGGATTTGTTATTCATTTAATTACCAGGAGATGTGAAAAACATTTGATATCTAATATGCAAAAAAGATATCACCTCTATCAATTCTCAACAAAGATAATTTATCCTCCGTCGTATCTTGAGCTACAAAATACAGTAATTTAAAATATTGACTAATGTTTGAGAGAAAGCTAAACTAAATCTTCATCAAGACATCAGTTTTATTGAAGTATAAATAATTTATCAATCTCAATTTTAGTCAGAGGTGCATAGATAGTAAAATTATCTGTTTCTCCTCAAACTAAACCCCTTTTCTCGATACGGCAAAATTACAGCAGTTTGTTAACTATTGCCATCAAAGTATGATAGGTCAGTTACTAGCAGGACATTACAAAGTCCTAGAAGTCTTAGGTGAAGGAGGCTTTGGGCAAACTTATATCGTTGAGGATATTCACCTGCCGGGAAAACCGAAGTGTGTTCTCAAATATCTCAAGACAACTAGTACCGAACCGGAAGTCTTAGAAACCGCCAGAAGACTATTTCAAAAAGAAGCCGAAACTTTACAGCAATTGGGAAATCATGACCAAATTCCCCGGCTTTATGCTTATTTTGAAGAGAAACAACAATTTTATTTAGTTCAAGAATTTATTGATGGTCATACCTTAACGAAGGAATTATTACCAGGACATTGTTGGACTGAAAAGCAAGTAGTCGATATGCTGCTAGAAGTCCTGAATATTTTGGAATTCGTCCATCATCAAGGGGTAATTCATCGAGATATTAAACCAGATAATTTAATCAGACGTGCTAGCGATCGCAAGCTAGTTTTAATTGATTTTGGCGCGATTAAACAATTACGTAGCCAGACAGTCATTAATGCCAATGGCAAGCAAAATATTACCTTAATTGTCGGTACCAGGGGTTATATGCCCTCTGAACAAATTCGCCGTTTGCCTCGTCCTAGTAGTGATATTTATGCATTGGGGATGATGGCAATTCAGGCGATTACGGGAGTATATCCCCATGCTCTTCAAGATGACCCCAATACGGGGGAAACTCTCTGGCAGGATAGGACAAATATTAGTCCTGGATTGGCTAATATCTTGACAAATATGACACGCTATCACTTCAAAGAACGTTATCAGACAGCGAGTGAAGTATTAGCAGCATTACAAGAATTAATTGATGCCGGAGAAATTCCTGAAACCGACCACCAGACAGTCAATTTACATCAGTTAACTTTGGAATGGCACGAAGAAGGAGAAATTAAAACTCGCACCATTATCGAAAAACAAAATAGCAAAAATCCGGGGAAAATTCGCATCGGACGTAACCCCCAAGAATGCGACATTATCTTACCAGACCCGACAATTTCCGGACTCCATGTCGAGATATTTTTCCATAGCCACAAACAAAAATTTTACCTCCGGAATTTACGCCAAAAAAACCCCCCAATCGTCGATGGACATATGCTTTTAGCGGGAGAAATGCCCCTCGCTGTTGGTAGTTCCTTACGGTTAGGATTACAGAATTTTAAAGTTAGTGATATTTCCTGTGAGGAATTGCCATCGGGTTATACACCCATGGAATATGCTCGTAGTTCTGCATTAGCTACTTTGCAACCACCACCCCAAACTATGCGGGTATCAGCAGTGCGAAGAGTTGTAGAAATCCCGACACCGGAAGAAATTCCTCCCACACCCTCTCAGATTATTTTGGCACCGAAAAAGAAAACTCCCAGTAAGGTGGGATTAGGTATAGCTGGGGTTTTTGTCAGCGCGATCGCCGGATTTTTTATCTTCCAATTTGCCAACAGTAGCACGGACAACTCCCAAGAAAACTTTATCGCGGAACAACCCCAACTCTGTCGCATAGTTGCTCCCGCAGGAGGCAAATACATTGCAAAATTACGCCCCGAACCACAAACAGAAATTGGTGCCCTCAAGCAGCTAAATATTGGCGAAAAAGTTATGTATCTACAAGCAAAGGGTGACTTTGTGCAAGTCAAACTTGCTGATGGAACCCAAGGTTGGATATTTGGTGATGAAATTCAACGCTGTGATACACCCGCAGCAAGCTATAATCGTTACCCAAGTAACTAGTACCGCTACGCAGATTTCAAAATTCAAAATGATTATATAGTAAACGTTTTGTTAATTTTGACTGCTTACTTTATTTCCGCTCTTTGTTAAACTTTGTACAACGGGCATCTTTGCCCGTACAATCTCACCCTTTTTTACACCTCACCATTTACTACTAACTCAAACTCAATTTCATGGCTTTGTAAAAAATTATGAGTAAAATGATCTGCAATGTTTGTATCACTCAACTCTAAATTATAAAAATCTACCACATCATGGTCAAAATATGGACCAGCATGCCATGTCCCCACATTGAGCTTAATAAAGCAATTCCCAGGTATACGAAAAGCAGAAATTTTTCCTATTGTTGGTTCCTTCAGATGATTCTCTGGGGGGCAAACTGCAATGAACCAATCTTTACCTGCCAAAGAACCTAAACATTGACTACATTTCACATGACGGGTAATGTGATGAAATTTTCGTCCCCGCTTCTGTAGGCGCATAATGTAAAATCTGGGAGTACCCTGGTCTAAAATTAGCTGGGCATCTTCACTATCAAAAGCTTTACCATCCTGGCTGGGGAAAATGACTTGTCCATAGGCTTGAAAATTCTCTGTTGTCACCCATTCAACTGGTAATTTTTGCGTTGTTGCCATGATTAGATTTCTCTGGCTAGCCAGGTTTATAATTAACTAGTTCTCAACGCTAGTATAAAGTTATTTGCTAAATTGAGAAAACCCCGACTTTGAAAAAAATCGAGGTGATAAATATATGAAATTATTAATTCCTCTTAACCTTTAACGCAAACTACTTGCTTCAAAGTTGCCACCACTTCCACTAAATCAGATTGATTTTCCATTACCTGATCTATAGGTTTATAAGCGGCAGGAATTTCATCTAAAATTCCAGAGTCTTTGCGACATTCCACCCCGGCTGTTTGTTGAATCAAATCATCCAAAGTGTAGACATTTTTAGCTTTGCTACGGGATAACACCCTTCCCGCACCATGGCTACAGGAACAGAAACTATCAGCACAACCCTTACCCTTCACAATGTAGGATTTAGTACCCATAGAGCCAGGTATAATACCATAGTCATTTTCTTGGGCACGCACTGCACCTTTGCGAGTTACATAGACTTCTTCGCCAAAATGTACCTCTTTTTCAGCATAGTTGTGATGACAGTTTACCTCTAATAAAGGTTTAGTTGGTTTCCCCCCTGCGAGGTGCTTTTCCACAATACGCTTAAAGCGTGCCATCATCACTTCCCGATTGACACGAGCATAATCCTGTGCCCATTGTAAATCATGCCAGTAGGCGCGAAATTCCTCTGTCCCTGCGACAAAATTTGCTAAGTCTGGATCGGGTAATCTTTCACCAGCCATTTTTGCCAATTCTTTGGCAGTACTGATGTGACATTTTGCGAGTTTGTTACCAATATTGCGGGAACCGGAATGCAACATCAGCCAAACTTGATTCTCGGCATCAAGACAAACTTCGATAAAATGATTCCCACCTCCGAGGGAACCCATTTGCCGCATGGCTTTAACTTCTAAGTCTTGTACACCAGAATGTAAATCTTTGAAGTTTTGCCAACGTTGCCAGTTAGAAACTGTTTTTTCGACATCTTGATTTTCATCAAATCCCGTGGGAATTGCAGCTTCAATATCTTGGCGAATTTTCTTCAATTTGCCTTCTAATTTATCACCGTTAAAGGGTGTTTTAATTGCACACATACCGCAACCAATATCCACCCCCACAGCCGCAGGAATAATAGCTTCTTTTGTCGCAATTACAGACCCAACTAACGCACCTTTTCCAAGGTGAACATCTGGCATTAAAGCAACATGTTTAAATACAAAGGGCAAGGACGCGACATTCTTTGCCATTTTGGTTTCTTCGTGTCCTAGGGCATGATTTGCCCAAGAGTAAACAGGTGTAGCTTGAGAGAATTCTAACTTTTCGTAAGACATATAAATTTGCTGTTTTGATGATTTAAAAATTAAACTTTTGCTTTACTTGTAGCCACTTCATTATCTCAGGGCTGAAACCGAGGGAATTAAAAGCTTTAAAAATTAGATTTTATTCCAGGCTTTCATCGATTTTTTCCTCACATATTTATGTAATTTTGATTCATACTGCAATTTGACAACAACTATTCAAAAGAGATTTTGATAAATCATAAAATACTCCTTTTGTTGATTGCCGAGACAAATCACAGGGATAAATTTGACTATATAAAAACTCTTATACTACATTTGTACTTCAGGATGATTATGCCTGTCAAGTAGTACTTTTCCCTAGGATTAGCTACAATACTTACAAGATAAGCAGCGTAACCACTATTAGTAGTCAAATATTTAATTATAATTTCCAACATGGCAAAAGGTGAAAATACAATCTGGGAAAGCTTTTTGGCTCCTGTAGTACGTTTCTTGATTGACGAAGAGGAAATGCAGCGCTATGCCAAAAGTGTAGATTGGCAAAAGGAGAGCGATCGCCACCGCAATTTGTCAGTGGAATTACCAGAATACTACAGTAGTAAAAATTTCCATGGTATCGAAAATGGATATCTTAACCCCACTGCTGCGATTAGCTACGATCCAATTACCCAGTATGTGTTACCACCCAATGAAACCTGGAACCGTCAAGCGTTGATTGATGTAGTCAAGGTAAAACCCCAGAGAATCTTGGATTTGGGTTGTGGTACAGGTTCAACAACTTTAATGTTAAAACAAGCTTTTCCCACTGCCGAAGTTATCGGTTTAGATTTATCACCCTATATGTTAGTGCGAGCAGAGCATAAAGCTATGAGTGCTAATCTTGACATTCGCTGGTGTCATGGGAATGCAGAAAATACAGGTTTTGCCAACGCTAGTTTTGATTTGGTGACAGCAGCATTGCTTTTCCATGAAACCCCCACCAGTGTATCTATAAATATTCTCCGGGAATGTTGGCGCTTACTTAAGGTAGGTGGACAAGTTGTAATTTTTGATGGCAATCAAAAAACCCTGCGTCAGTTAAAATGGCTGAATAATGTTTTTGAAGAGCCTTACATTCGTGATTACTCAGTGGAAAATGTGGATGCTTGGATGGATACCGTTGGTTTTGGTGCAGTGCGTACACAAGATGTCTGGTGGATGAACCAGGTGACAAGTGGTATCAAACCTATACATAACAACCCTGTCACTACAACAACGATGGCAGACACAATCATAGATAATCAGGATTGGCAAGGTTATCCTTCCCCAGCTTTTGAAACAACAGCATGAGTTTAAAGGCAATATTATTCGATTTCAACGGTGTGATTATTAACGACGAATCCATCCATTTACAATTGATTGATGAGATTCTGATTCAAGAAAATCTCCAGCCGCAAAAGTTAATTGAGCGTCAAAGTTTGTTAGGGCGTAGCGATCGCCTATATTTCCAGGAACTGTTTACCAGTCGGGGTAGAGTTCTCCCTGAGGAATATTTGACACAGTTGTTAATGCGTAAGGCGGCAAATTACGCCCAGGAAATGGCAAAGTTAGAAAAGTTACCTTTGTATTCTGGTTTAGAAGACTTGATATTTCAAGCGCGATCGCTCAATTTACATCTAGGAATTGTCAGTGGTGCAGTTGCGAAAGAAATTGACACGGTTCTCGCCAGAACTGACTTCCAAGAGCATTTTGCCGTAATTGTTACAGGTGAAGATACTACCACTAGCAAACCCGAACCAGAGGGTTACTTACTAGCCGTAGAGCGACTCAATCACAAATATCCAGATTTAAATTTATTGCCGACAGAATGTTTAGCCATTGAAGACACCCCCGCAGGTATTCAAGCAGCGAATCAAGCCGGGATGCAAGTTGTTGGTGTGGCGAATACCTACCCCTTTCATTTCATGCAACGCTTGGCAAATTGGGCTGTAGACTACCTGATGGATTTGGAGTTGGAACGGGTACAGGAAGTTTTTGCTGGAGTCACAGTTGAGAGTTAGGGCGCAAAGCCATTTATGCTATAATAACAGTGGTGAATAGTGCTGTTTACCGTTAACTAAGGGGAATTAGCTCAGTTGGTAGAGTGCTGCGATCGCACCGCAGAGGTCAGGGATTCGAGCTCCCTATTCTCCATTATACTTGTTGTCGATTGCCAAATTATTTGTCCGTGGTGACACATTAGTGTCCGCGTTGACAAATTATTTGTCCTTAAAATTCTGATTGAACTATTATACACATCTAATGCGGTGTACGATCGCAGCACTCCTTTCAACCCACTTTAATTTCAGAACATTATTCTAATTCACTATCTTTCAACCTGCCCCAACCTGGAAGCAGCGTTGAAACAGAATATCTCTTCACAAGGATTAGGGATGACTTTCAGAGATGCTAGCTTTCAGCTAACGCCCGACGAGCCAATTTAATATATGTCTTCACCGTTTCCGGGTTCATATTCAATGAGGCGGCAATATCCTTAATAGGCTCCCCAATCTCTCGACGTGCTAGTATGGTAGCCCGCGTCTGACACACTGATATTGCTCTTTCCCCACCAGTGCGTTTTTGCTGCTGCATAAATATTTCTGTCAATTGGGCAATCCGTTGTGCCAAGCTAGCTTCCAGATTGGGAGCTTCTGCTTCTGGCGCTTTTTGCAACCATCCCAGTCTAGTTTGCCCTAAACCAAAAGTCGTTTTATGTCCTGTACCACAGTAGGGCGCGAGTTGACCTAAACTATGGAATAATTGCCCGTACTCCGGATGTTGGGCAGCATTTGTTGTCAAAGTAAATTCCACGCTTCCAATAAACCCAGTCAGCATACCTCGTTTGCCTGCGGGAACCTTTTGGGTAGCAATTTGATGTCGGGTAATAATCACATGATTATCCACCCACTCGAGAAATTTCTCCCCATCTACAGGGTGCCCAGAAAAATCATTCCAACGTCTCAAATAGCTTTGAAAGACGTTAAAAGGTAAAGGTAAGGGAAAGTGATGGGCTTTGCGGCGGAAACTCGTCGGGCTAATAAAACTTAGAGCGAGATTTTTAGATGCTTTTTGTTGCAGCAGTTGGGCGTAGCTCGTTGGTGGATGGGCGAAACTAACAGCTTGGATTTGTAGAGGTGTGGTACGAAGTTCAATGTTAGCTGGTAAATTTCCTAACCAATCAGCCATCCATTGCACCAGATTTTGCGACAGTGCAGATACATACCAACGGTAATTTTTCTGGGCAATTAGTACCTGCTGTTTACCATTAGTAGCGATTTCTCCTTCTAGACGAGATATTGCAAAGGGTTTTTCCGATTCACCATCATGCAAATACTGGGAAAGTTCGGGGTTACTTTGACGCACCTGATCAAGAAACCAGGCATGAAGCCCTATAGCGTATTCTGGGAACAGTATCAAATTACCCACAGGTGTCACATCAAAGGCAAGGGTGACTAACTCTGTAGAAGTGGATGCGTTGAGGAGATTTTGCAGATTTTGGTTACTACGCTGGGGTGCTGGCATCTTAATTTTACTCAGAGGAGGGTGATTTCCCTATCTACTTTTTCCGTCCCCATAGGGGAAATACTAGCATCTTTGACCACAGACAAGAATTAATTATGGCTGGAAAATATTAATTTTTCAATTTTTTGACTTTTTTTTCTGGTGATGGGAGATATGGTTGGCGTAACATCTTTCCAGGAATAACGATTGGCAGCTGTCGCGATCGCTGTCATAGGAGTTATCTGAGAGGAAAAATTCTGGCTCTGGATTCCCTTGTGACTTGTCAGAAAAATTTTGATATGTGTTAGAGACAGGGCGAACATTTCCGGTTGTTCGATATTCACGCCACAATTTCTGGATAAAAGTCATACTCACTTTAAAGCGTCTTGCAAGTTGACGTTGTGAACCTTCTCCTGATGTGTAAGCTGTAATAATTTGATGGCGCAACTCTGGGGAATAAACAATAGGCATAGTGGTACTCTCGTCTTACTAGTTGTTTTTGAAAAAAGATTGAGTACTTAGTACTCAATCTTCAAAAGGGAAAAACAGCAAAAGTAATTCTGGCTGAAGGTGTAAGTTTTGGTTTGAAACCACTCCCGTGAGTGAGGTAGTTGCAGATATTCGACTCAGAGATTAGGTTTCAAGCTTGTTAAACTTGCTCTCAGTCAACCATGTATTCAGATTAGATAAATGGCTGTGACAAAATTGTGACAACCTAGAAAATCTTTTTTAAGCATGTGGTGATACAAAAAATACGAACGCCATAGTAATTCCGACGAGAGACAAGGGAATACTGAGTATATCTTCGAGGTTAAGGTGATTTTTCCCATTCTTGGCTAGTATTTTTGGCTATTTAGGGAGTTGTTACCTGTGATTCTCAAGTGATTTACCTAGGAAATGGAGTTCTCGGTATGAGTGAGATGAGTAGAGAAGATGTGCGTGAACGTCTCGGCAATATTGACCAAATACGCGATATTATTTTTGGGGCGCATTTGCGAGAATATGAAAATCGATTTAGTAAATTGGAATCTAATGTTGGATTGTTACAGCAAGAAGTGCGATCGCAATTAGAACAGTTGAAAACAAGCTTTACTATCGAACTCAAGACAGCTTTGGAAGGAAACGACAAAAAACTGAAATTACTGAGTCTCTCTACCCAAGAAGAAACTGCCGATTTGCGTCAGTTGTTGGATCGTCTCAATCGCAGATTCTCCAGTAGTTTACAGTCACTAGATGAATCTTTGGATAATCAAACAAAATCTATCCGCGATGAACTTAATCATGGCAAAGCTCAATTACAGGATGATATTACCGCATTGCGGGATTTAGTTTTAGAGGAATTAGAAAGACATTGCTCACAATTACAGAATACAAAAGTTTCTCGTGCAGATATGGCAGAAACTTTGTTTGCTTTGGGAATGCGTTTAAAGGGAGAGGAGTTCATTCCTCAATTACAAAAAGCGGTAGATGCAAATGAAGAAGACTATAGCCAGTTAAACCTTTTGGAAAGTACTCAATTATCAAGATTGCTCACCCATTCTCATAGCCTTGATAGTTAAGGACTAACTTATAACTATATAACTTTATCTAGAGGTATGGCATTTTGTATCTCTAGATATTTACTTGTATTTATAAATAGGTAGACATAATTCCAGGGAAATACATAAATTTATATCCAAAACCACAAGTGCAATATAGGATTTTAAGTAATGTGTAATTCCTGCTATATTGATATTTTTTTGTATCTGCCTAATTGATGAAATGAATAATTGATATTAATGAATATTTCTATGATATGTCACAAAAATATCCACTTATCCCTGTAGAGCTAACTCAAGAAGAAAAAATACAATTAGAAAATCTGACGAATATTCTAGTTGAAATGAATTTGATATCAGTGCCAAATAAATCTCAAGATGATGATGTCAATATTGCTGATTTAGAAAATGTAGAAATTACTCTTGAGCAAAATCAGGTATCAGAATTTGATATATCTCTTGCAGAAGAAACTCCGAAAAATACAATTAATCTCATAGGTATTAGTGATGCTTTTGATTATCCGAAATTAACTAGCCATAATAGTGAAGAAACTATTGAGAACATCAGCATCAAGAGACAAGATGTTTTAGAAGAAGCTGAACAAAATGAGGAAGAGGGCTTTGCCGCCTTTGAAAAATTACAAGATTTATTAGTTGGAAATAAAATAGGTGATATTCAAAAAAACATCACTGAAATTACATATCAACTGCATGAGCCACAAGAACTGATTAAACTTTTACAACCCTTAATTGCAGAACTATTAAAATTAAACATTGACGAATCCCAAGAAGAATTTGCCAGAATTATTTCTCCTCTGATTGATGGAGCGATTCGTAACAGAACAGAAGTAGAAAAGGATATCATGGGTGAATCCCTAGCCCCGATAATTCCTCCAGCTATTAGCCATCAAATTCAGATTGCTCCTGAAGAATTTGCCGAGGCGATCGCCCCTACAATGGGTTCAGCAATCAAGAAGCAGGTGGAAAATGAGAAAGATGAAATTATTGATGCTCTTTACCCCGTGATTGGTAGTACAATTGCCAAATATATGGCGGAAACAGTCCGTACAATTAATCAAAAAATTGAAAATACTCTCAGTACAGAAGGTATTAAACGTAAAATTCGCGCCAAGTTACAAGGTGTTTCCGAGGCAGAATTAATTCTCAGAGAAGCGATACCTTTGAGAGTGCAAGCTGTTTTTTTAATTCATAAAATATCTGGTTTAGTAATTGCAGAAATTCAACCATCGGAACAACAGACAGAATCAGATATGTTTGCCGGCATGCTCACAGCTATTCGTAGTTTTGCCAATGATTGTATTGCTAACTCCCATATAAACTCGGAACTCAATGCTATTGATTATGGTGCATCCCAAATTATTTTAGAAGTTGCTGGTTATTGTTATTTAGCAATTGTGATTCAAGGAGAACCAACTCAAGAATTTAAATGGAAGGTGCGTCAAACTCTATCTAATATTATTAAACAATATGGAGACATTATTGAAAACTTTATTGGTGATCAAACTATTATTCCTGAGCAAGTCAATAATCTTTTAGAAACTCTGCGAAATAGCCACCAACTCAAAAAATCTTCCTCAAAAGTTTCACCCTTAAGTATGATCGCTGGTATATCCTTGGCAGCAATTTGTCTACCTTGGGGTGCATGGCAATATCATAATAATATAATAGGTGGCGTGGAACATAAAACTACTCTGGCATTAGCTTCCACCCCAGAATTAGCAGTTTACCGTCTCACTGTACAATCCCATAGGGGAAAATTGCAACTGAGTGGTAAAGTACCTAATCAACCATTACGCCAAAAAGCGGAGCAAGTTGCTCAAAATTCTGCACCTCAATGGCAGTTGGATAATCAGATTTTAGCTGTAGAAATACCTCCAGATCCAGTTTTGGCAGCAGATGAAGTTAAACGAGTCACTCGAACATTGAATCAAATTACAGGTGTGGCGATCGCAACGACTTATTCTGAAGGTTTAGTAAAAATATCTGGTACTGTGAAGCACGATCAAGACATACTTAAAGTCAGTCATGCTTTTGAGCAAATTCCTGGAGTCAAAACCATCTCAAGTTTTGTCAGAGCGCAACCATTAAAAGTCGGAATACGTTTTTACTTTCGATATAACTCAGCTAATTTGCTAATTTCAGATTATGGATACAAGTTACAGCAAGTTAAGTCTTTCCTGCAACGGCATCCGCAAAATAATCTCAAGATAATTGGTTATAGTAATGATGATATATCTCCCATCTCTTCTGGACAATTAGCTCTGGCAAGAGCAAAATCTGTTCAGCAAGCTCTCATTCACCAAGGGGTAGAACCCTCTCGTCTTCGTATTAATGGCTCCACTAATCTTCCTCTAGGTGTGGATAAAACTCAACCTACATGGTTAAGACGTTGTGTTGTTCTCGAAGTTGTTCAATAACTTATTTTTGGATAATTTTTTTAACATCATAGAGAAAGCAATTTTTCCGTATACATCTTTCAGATGTGCTTGATGCGATAATCATTACTCTTGCATTTATCTTCCATGTCCAAATTATGAAATATACTTCACAGAAAATTTGTCTGATTGGTGATTTTGGAGTAGGAAAAACTAGCTTAATTCGTCGATTTGTGGATGGAGAGTTTAGTGATCAATATTTAGCTACAGTTGGAGTTAAGATTTCTCGTAAGGTAATAACCACCGATATAAAAAGTCCATCATCTAATAGTTTACAATTAATTATCTGGGATGTTGAAGGCAGCCAGAAATTTAAGGGTATTGCCCCTAACTACTTGCAGGGAGCAAGGGGAGCAGTTATCGTTGCTGATATGACTCGTAGCGAGACAATTAAGAACCTCCGACAACATATCCAGCAATTTTTATCTATTAACCCTCAAGCTTGTGTAATTATTGCCCTCAATAAAGCTGATTTAATCGAGTTAGAATATACAGAAAAAGCAATACAGGAATGCCAATCTCTTTTATCGACACAGATTACGGCAACTTATTTGACATCAGCAAAAACAGGTAATAACGTGGATGAAATATTTACAGAATTAGCTCATAAACTCATTCTCTTATGATGAATTCATTTCTCAATAATCTTTTATGTTTGCGGAGTGTCGAATATTTAATCTTTGACACTGATTTTCAGATTAAGACAATTTCTCCTGGGATGAAGGAATTTGTCTATCATCAGGGTGATATACAAGTTGGCAAAGATGTGAGACATGGATTTCCCGAATTAGTGGGAATGGAAGATATTATCATGGACATCTGCCAAAAGAAACTTGATAAGTGGGAATTAAATGCAGTTGCCAGATTTAGAGAAGATAATTCTACTAACTATATTCAAATTTGCTTGACTCGCAATATTAAAAACAATAATTTCTTTGACGAAGTTATTCTCATTGTCGAAGATGTAACTGAGAAAATACAGTTAGAAAAATCCTTGGTACAGGGTGTCAATGAAGCTCATCTTTTATTAAGCACAATTGCTGCTTCTAAAGAATATATTGACCAGATTATATCTTCCATGGCAGATGCCCTTGTTGTGACAAATTTAACTGGCAAAATTCAGACAGCAAATGCAGCTTCTCAAAAACTACTGGAATATACAGAAGCAGAATTAATTGGTCAAAAATTTGCTAATATTATCCCTGATTTTAAGATTGTATATAATCAAGAAGTTGAGACTTATTGCTTAAGCAAAAGTGGGATAAAGATTCCCATTTCCCTATCTTGCTCCTTTGTTAAAACAGATATTAAAACATTTCAAGGATACATCTATATCATACGTGATATTCGGGAACGCAAACAAGCAGAATTGGCAAAGCAAGAATTTATTGCCATGATGAACCATGAAATTCGTACACCTATTGCCTCAGTTACAGGTATCACAAATCTTTTGCTCAATACCACACTGACAGAGGAACAAAGAGATTTTATAAATACTATTAATAATAGCAATCAACATTTACTGCGAATCATTAATGATATTCTTGATTTTTACAAGATAGAATCAGGAAAGCTAGAGTTAGAAATTCATCCTTTTAGTTTAAAAAGTTGCCTGGATGATTGTATAAAACTGTTAGAAAATTCTGCAAAATCGAAAAACTTGAGTCTGATTTTAACATTTGCAGATGATATTGATATTACAATTTTTAGTGATATTGTCAGAGTTAAACAAATTTTGGTTAACTTATTAAGTAATGCAATTAAATTTACTGATGTTGGCAGTATAGAAATTTCTGTGCAGATTCGTCCAGGTAATGATAAGGGTAAAGAGCCTCAGGAGCTTATTTTTGCAGTTAAAGATACTGGTATTGGAATTCCCAGCGATCGCCTGCATCGTCTTTTCCAAAGCTTTAGTCAAGTCAATCCTAGTACTACCCGTGAATATGGTGGTACTGGTTTAGGTTTAGCTATTTGTAAACAGCTGTGCGAACGTATGGGAGGTGCAATTTGGGTAGATAGTGAGGAGGGTGTGGGTACTACATTTTACTTTACAATTGCTGCCCCTATCATCCAAAAGAAAATAGAGACTCAAAAAGTCAAGCCTGAGACTAAAGCCACTGATGAAGTCATAGATGCTCAGATGGCTAAGACACATCCTTTACGGATTCTCCTAGCTGATGATAATTTAGTCAATCAAAGAATTATTTGCTTGACATTGCAGCGTATGGGATATAAAGCAGATTTAGCGAGTAATGGTGTTGAGGTGTTAGATGCATTACGTTCTCAAAGCTACGATGTCATTCTCATGGATGTACGGATGCCAAAAATGGATGGTTTGGAAGCTACTCAAAAGATTCGTCAAGAATTAGCATCTAGCGATCGCCCTTGGATTATTGCCTTAACTGCTAATGCGATGTTCAATGATCGTGAGACTTGTTTGGCTGCGGGGATGAATGATTATCTTGCTAAACCTATCCGGATTCCTGAATTGGTAGCAGCTCTCAAAAATGTTCCTCTAACTACCAAAGAAGAAAACCATCCCAATCCATCCTATCGCCCAGACTGTGTGGATATGAATACTTTAGACGAATTGTTACAGATAGCAAAATTTAATAGTAGCGGAAATCCAGAAAGCTTTGTGATTGAAGTTATTGATACCTATCTGGAAGATGGTACAAGTCTGCTAGCCAACATGCACAAAGCTAGAAATAAAAAAGATTATCAAAGTCTGGAAAATATGGCACATAAATTATACTCTAGTAGTGCGACCTTAGGCGCTCATCAATTAGCAAGTGTCTGTAAGCAGCTAGAGAAAAATGCCAAAAAAGAACCCGCAGAAAATATATCTGGCTTAGTTTATCAGTTGGAAACAGAATATCAGCAAGTAGAACAAGCTTTGTCCCATTTCAAGAAAAAGTATATGCAAAAGCATTAGTTTCTATGCAAACTACACATGCGTCTTGAGAGTATCCACAGCGTTAAGTAAATATTTATTTGTTTATGATGAGTAGAGATACTGTGTAGTCTTGCTCTTACAATTGTATGTGAAAAATTGCCGATAATATTATAGTTATTTACTTGCGATATTCTTGTAATAAACGGGTACGCTCTAAACGATTAAAAAGACGAGTAATTAGCTCAGGAGCAACCACCGGTTTGCTAACATAGTCGTCAGCACCAACAGTAAACACCTGCTGAATTGTCTCAGCATCTCGCTTGCCGGTTAAAAAAATTATTGGTATCCAAGCCCATTTATCATCATTACGTAATTGTTGACATAATTCCAAACCATTAACATCTGGCATTTGGATATCGAGAATTAGTAAATCGGGTTTTATTATCTCTAATTGCTGCCAAAAATTTTGGATTTCTTTGGAAAGAGTCACTTGTAAACCCCATGGTTCCAATAGGGTTTGTAAAAATCTGAGAGTTATCCAGTCATCATCTAAAATTAGTAATTTTGCTTCTGATTTTTTCTGTTGCTGATAATTGAATTGTTGCTCTAAATGATAAATACTAATATCTTCTACTAAGGAAACTAATTTTTGTACCTGCTGATGATAGAATTTGATATCATCGGAGGACATAAGATGATTCTCAGAAAATAATTGTTCCAATTTTATCGCTATTTCCACTCCAGATTCTAAGCCCAGAATACCCATATGGGAAATCATCTTATGAGCAATCTTTTTTGCGGCATCTCCAGTTTTATTGAGAATAGAAGCTTCTAATAATTGCAACTCTTTGGCTACGTAGGATTTAGTTTCTTGCCAAAATTCTGAGTTAATTTTTTGTTTTTGATAACTGTGCTCATTCTGGATATTATCCGTCACAAACTTAGGATTCAGACGATAACCCACACCATAGATATTTTCAATTAAATCTTCATTACTAACTGCTTTTAATTTTTGACGTAATCTTTTAACTAAAGCTCTGACAGTATCTCCTCCTGGCAAATCATCTGTGAGCGACCAGAGTTGATTGAGAATAGTTGTTTGGCTATAAATTTTCTCAGAATCGTGTAATAGTAGTTCTAATAAAGCATATTCTTTTGAAGTCAAATTCAGTAAAGTATCATTATAGAATGCTTCATGTTTAGTAAAATTAAGACAAATATTTCCCCACCTTAAGGTAGAAGAAGTAGGAGAGAATTGTCTGCGTAATAGGGCGCGGATTTTTGCAGCTAATTCTGGCAAGGGAACAGGTTTGACAATATAGTCATCAGCACCTGCATTTAAGCCCATGATTTTATCATCACTCATACCTTTTGCCGTCAGCAAAAGAATCAGAGTTTTGTCACCTTTTTTCCGTAAACGTTGACATAAACTGATGCCATCTAATTTGGGGAGCATGACATCTAAAATGATTAAATCGTAGTGAGATGTTTCGACAAATTCCCATGCTTCTTGCCCATCTGTCGCAATATCGACAATGTAATGTTCTTCTATAAGATGTGCGTTGAGCAAGGATACAAGTATTGGGTCATCATCTACTAGTAAAATTTTCATTGTTAATCTGTGAAATCAAAAGCAAGAGAACACCCTGGTGATGATTACAGTGAGCGGTGATTACTTCCTGGTGGATGAGACCAGGAGAATAATAATAGACAATTCATGACTATATTCTTTGCAACAAACTTAAACCATGGGTATCAGTTCCACAGGTATTATACAAGCCGTACGTAGTTGCTAATTGCTGAACTTGCTCTGATTCGATAACGCTAGGTCGCCAAGGATGGGGATTATTATAGGCATAAAAGGACTCTACACCATCAATACCCAATTCGGCAGCAGCAGGAATTAAATCACGGTGCGATCGCCGATATCTTGCAGGGTGTGCAAGTACTGCTAATCCTCCAGCTTCATGAATTGCGGTAATCACAGATGCTGCTTGATATTCTTCGCCTGTGGTGACTCGTCGCTGAAGGTAAGGTTTTATACTCAACTCTTGCGTGTCAAAGGCATATGCCAATATGTGGACTTCCACATTCAACAGGTTGGCATTTATTTCTACCCCACTCCAGAGCTGTGGTACTTTAGCTCCTGGGTTTTTCCATTGCCAATCTTCAATCCATTGCAGAGCAATTTGGTATCCGTTAACACTATGGTGGTCAGTAATTGCCATCCCTTGTAAGCCAATGGCGATCGCCTGTTCCATGACTGCACTCGGTAGGAGTTTTCCGTCAGAATGGACGGTATGCATATGAAAATTGAAGCACCTCGGACAACTTTGGGCATCAATTTTTGGTAATAATTCTTCCAAGGAGCTTTTGGAAGCTGTCATGCGGGCATAATTAACAGTCATAACCCCCTCTTTTCCCAATTTATGGAATTTTTAACACTTTCTTGATGTAGACTGCCAACAAAGGTTATAGGTACGGTGACAGTTTTTCTCTGTAAGATTAAGTGTCATTTTTACTTTCTTCACTTCCTACCCTGTCCGTCAGTAGTTATCTTTTACATATCCTGGGTAATTTTTTCAATATGTTAAGACTACGTTAGCAAATTCCCAGACAGACGGTCATGAGTAATTGATATCAGTGTTGTCTATAGTATGTAAAAAGAATTGCCTAGAGTATCCGTTAATTCCCCAGGTAGTAATTATCAGAAAAACCACCAAACTTAGACATATCAAGAATTAATGCTTGAGTAGGACAAGTTTGATTACAAATTCGATGTCGTAATTGTGATTTACATTGGTATTCCAACTATTTCTCCAGAACCAGAAATCACTTCACCAATGATACAAGCAGCAATATTTTGTGACTGAAAGTGAGTGATTACTTCCATAGACTGAGACGGTGGTACAAGTAAAACGAAGCCAATACCCATATTAAAAGTGTTATACATCGCCGCAGGATTGACATCTCCAGTGGTGGCTAACCATGAGAATACAGGGGGAATCTGCCAAGAATTAGGGTTAATTCTGATTCCTTGTCCTGCACTCAGACAACGTGGTAAATTTTCCGGTAATCCACCACCTGTGATATGTGCCATACCATGAATATCAAAACCTGCTTTGATAGCAGCAATTACAGGTTTGACGTAAATATGAGTGGGTGTGAGGAAGATTTCTCCTAGGGTTTTGCCCCCAAATACTTCTGGAGTATCGCTCCAACTTAAACCTTGATCACTAATAATTTTTCTGACTAAGCTAAAACCATTACTATGGACACCACTACTAGGAAGAGCGATCGCCACATCTCCCAGCTGTACCTGGGAACCATCCAGCATCCGACTTTTTTCCACAATCCCCACACAAAAACCCGCCAAGTCATACTCTCCCACTTGGTAAAAACCTGGCATTTCTGCGGTTTCTCCTCCCAACAAAGCACAACCAGCTTGCTTACACCCAGTTGCCACACCTTCTACAACCTGGGTTAGTTGCTCTTTTTCTAGCTTACCAGTCGCCAAATAATCTAGAAAAAATAGTGGTTCTGCTCCCGATGTCAACACATCATTGACACACATTGCAACTAAATCGATACCCACAGTATCATGACAATTCAGCATATGGGCAATTTTCAGCTTTGTACCCACTCCATCGGTACCAGAGACTAAAACGGGTTGCTCATATCCACTCGGTAACTGAAAACAGCCACCAAAACCCCCTAAACCTCCTAATACTTCCGATCTGAAAGTACTGTGTACAAGATTGCGGATATTATCCACAAAAGCACGACCAGCTTCTACATCAACCCCTGCTTCTTTGTAATCCATGACTCACTTCACCGTGATCAACGCGCCGCCAACATTAGGATATATATCTTCACATATTTGGGCGACAAGAAAATATTTTTTCTAGGTGATAACAAAATAGTCAAGGAGTGGGGCAAAAATTTTTCGTGTATTGTGACGTGTGTACTGGTGGATAAGTACTTCGCGAACTAAAATCTGTGATGTATTTTTATGGCTGCGATTTAGCCCATTTTTGCCTTTTGGCTGAAACACAAGAAGTTAGAGGAGTAGAGGAATAATTGAAAAAAACACAAAATCTGATGGGAATAGAAATCTAGCAGTCTATTACTCATCATTCCCTTACCCCTAGTATTAGCTACCAAATACCTCATCTTCAATTCCTTGCCACCATTCACCCAAATTCATTAAATCTTGGTGAATATCTTCTAATCTGCGAGCATAATCATCCTCACTAATCATATTTTTCATCTCTGCTAATTTTGTTAGACGCAACTGCACCAATAGCCATGGTTTATACATACTATTAGTCGCTTCTAAATATTGTGCTAATTCAGTGCTATTCATAAAGTTAGGATGGTAGATTATCAAAAGTTAAGTTATGTAATCAGAGAGCTTGGGAAAACAAATAGAATTTTATATAAAAGCAGCCACAGAAAATGTGACTGCTCACCAAAATTTAAAATTTAACTTTCCCGTTTTGCCAAACTAAGGATAGTTAAATCCGAAGCAGGATAACTAAAAATATACAAATTCCTGCAATTGTCAAAACTAGGCAGCCAAACGTTCTGCAACAAAATCCCAGTTCACCAAATTATCTAAGAAGTTTTTGATGAAAGCAGGACGAGCATTTCTAAAGTCAACGTAATAAGCGTGTTCCCACACATCCAGGGTTAATAATGGTTTTTGTCCATGGACCAGGGGATTTTCCGCATTCGGAGTTTTGGTAATTTTCAGAGTACCATTATCATCAACTAACCAAGCCCAACCACTACCAAATTGGGTAGCAGCAGCAGTGGAAAAATCCTCTTTGAACTTGTCAAAACTACCAAAATCCTTATCGATTCTAGCAGCTAAATCTCCAGTGGGAGCGCCACCACCTGCGGGTTTGAGGCAACTCCAAAAGAAGGTATGATTCCATACCTGAGCTGCGTTGTTAAAAATACCTGTTAAGGAAGCATCTTTGAAAGCAATGGTAATTACTTCCTCTAAAGATTTATCTGCTAAATCTTTTCCTTCTGTCAGCTTATTGAGGTTATCTACATAAGCTTTGTGATGCTTGCCGTAGTGATACTCAAAGGTTTCAGCTTTCATGCCGTAAGGCTCAAGCGCATCCATTGCAAATGGAAGGGGGGGCTGTGTAAATGCCATTTTTGTGAAATCCTCTCTTTACCGTTTTCCAGTTTAAGGCTTCTACGGAAGCTGTGGAAATTACATACTAGGTATCAAGCTGTATTGACGGCTTGACACTGGCACATAAAACTTAATACTTTGATTCTACAAGGAAATGTGGCACTCAGAAACTCTGTCGCAAGTAATACTGTTGCCAAAATTGGGAAAAGGGAGAAGTTATCTTGTGTGACTTATCGTATTTTTGTGGAACCAATGTAGTACAAGATACATTTCAAGGATTGCTCATGTTAGGAATAATAGTGACTTGGTGAATGTCAGGTTTGTCTGGGTTTTTTCTGGAGTGACGAGTAAACATAGCAAATATTAAAATCCGCCAAGCCGAGTGAGAAAGCACAACAGGAGACAGAATACTCATAGCGCTGAGGAATTTATATTGCTTGCAAGCAGCTAATATCCAATGTAATTTCAAATAATCTTTGATGATTGAGATGGGTGGTAGGCGATCGCGGTATTTTTCGTTAACTAAAGCGTATATTTTTTCTTTCATCAAAATATTAGCCTCTAGTCGTCGAGCAATTGCAAATTTTTGGTTATAGGCTCCTGACCACACAGTGCGATAGGCTAAACACCGATTCACAAAAATCCCACCACCATACTCAGCAACCCGAACCCAACAATCAATATCGTCACAATTGCCATCTAAACTCGAATCCCAACCCCCAGTCTGTAAAAAAGCCTCTCGCTTACAAGCAACTTGAACAGGTGTACCAAAAGGTAATAATTCTAGTAGCATTCCATAATGAATATCAGCCTGGGGAACGTATACCGCTAATCCCGAACCCATAACAGGTGTACGACTCAACTCTACACCTTGACTATTGACTTGAGCCGCGATACAAGAACAAATTACCGCTTCCGGACATAGAGCGATCGCCCGCGCCATTTCTGCAATACAATCACTTGCCAGGTAATCATCATCATCCAAAAACTTAATCCAGTCGCCACTACTGACAGCAACCCCTGCATTCACCGTTGCCGAATGACCCAAATTTACCTGATTGCGATGATAAACTAGCCGACTATCCCCAGCAAGCTCCTCAATCAATCCCCGAACATATTCCTCAGTTCCATCCCCAGAGCAGTCATCAGCAACTACTACCTCTGACACCATTGTCTGTTGTAACCCAGAGGCGATCGCTCTTTTCAGTAAATCCAAGCGATTATAAGTGGTAATCACAATACTAAACTTCATATACTAAATCTTTCTATATTTGAATTAGGGGTTGTGAACCACCCCCAAACAGCATAAATATCCCGCAAACCATACCATAAGATGTCCCTGTTTATATTTCAGTATTCACTCTTCCGAAGTCAGATCATGCAAAATGGCTAGACTGAAAACCTGGAAGGATTTATGATGGATGATCGTGAGTTTTTTATAAACTATAATGAACACTCAGGAAATTATCCGCTCCATCGAAGCGGAACAACTCAAATCCAATCTACCCGATATCTATGTCGGTGACACCGTCCGTGTTGGTGTCAAAATTAAAGAAGGCGAAAAATACCGTATCCAGCCCTATGAAGGTGTGGTGATTTCCATGCGTAACGGTGGCATCAACGAAACCATTACGGTTCGCCGTGTCTTCCAAGGTATCGGTGTCGAACGTGTCTTCCTCGTTCACTCTCCCCGCATTGAAACCATCAAAATCATCCGACGTGGTAAAGTTCGTCGGGCTAAACTTTACTACCTCCGTAAGCGTGTTGGTAAGGCGACACGGATTAAGCAACGCTTTGACCGCTCACTGTGATTACCAGATAACCCTAATATGGGAGAAAGCCTAAAAAAGCGGCTTGTGCCGCTCAAACAAACTCCCTGAAAAAATATCTTGAGCAAAACTGCCAAATTGCGTTACACTAGTTAAAGCTTGTATGAAAGCATTAACTTTATAACTGAATCTCAAGATAGCTGGTGCGCTCTTAGTTCAGTTGGTAGAACGCAGGTCTCCAAAACCTGATGTCGGGGGTTCAAGTCCTCCAGGGCGCGCTATCCGCGATAAAAATGTAGAGACGCGTAAGCACAACTCCTCAGCGAGTCAAGCAAACCGCGTCTCTACAGCTTTGAAAAGTCGAGTATAATTGCAGCTATGTTTGTACTGTCTCGCATTCAAAGAGATGTTGATAGGAGCAAAAGCCCAACTCAACCATCGCAAGTTAGTTAACAGCTGAATCAGCAAATAGGAGAGTAAAGAGCCGTGGCTAAAAAAAATGAAGCAGAAATGCCAGAAGCCACCAGTGGAGTCAATGTCACTAACTTCTTTCAAGGACTCAAGGAAGAATTTGAAAAGGTTGTCTGGCCCAGTCGCCAACAGTTAGTCAGTGAATCAGCTGGCGTATTACTCATGGTGACGCTCTCCGCAGCTTTGATATTTTTAGTAGACAAATTCTTTACTTGGGCAGCACAACAGGTGTTCTGATGACTTCTGCAACAGACGAAAGCTCAGATTTAACGTTGCAGTCGGAGGAATCAGCAGACTCAACGAGTGATATTTACAAAGAATCTCGTTGGTATGCAGTGCAAGTTGCCTCTGGCTGTGAGAAGCGTGTCAAAACGAATTTGGAACAGCGTATCCAAACCTTTGATGTCGCTGACAGGATTTTTCAGGTAGAGATTCCCCACACGCCAGCAGTGAAAATCCGTAAGGATGGTAGCCGTCAACACACAGAGGAAAAAGTTTTTCCCGGTTATGTCCTAGTCAAAATGATTATGGATGACCATGTGTGGCAGGTGGTACGTAATACTTCCCATGTGATTAATTTTGTGGGAGCAGAGCAGAGACGAGGTGGTAGCGGCAAAGGTCGCGGTCACGTCAAACCTGTACCCCTAGGTCATGCGGAAGTAGAGCGAATCTTTAAGCAGACAGCAGAACAGGAACCAATTGTCAAAATTGACATGGCTGCTGGTGATAAGATAATCGTGCTGTCTGGTCCATTCAAAGATTTTGAAGGTGAGGTAATTGAAGTCAGCCCCGAACGGAGCAAACTCAAAGCCTTGTTATCAATCTTTGGCAGGGATACACCAGTAGAATTGGAATTTAATCAGGTTCAGAAACAAAGCTAGTTAGAAATGGCAAAAAAAGTCGTAGCGGTCATTAAGTTGGCTCTGAATGCCGGAAAAGCCAACCCAGCACCGCCAGTTGGTCCTGCTTTGGGTCAACACGGTGTGAACATCATGATGTTTTGTAAGGAGTACAACGCCAAAACAGCTGACCAAGCTGGGATGGTGATTCCTGTGGAAATCTCCGTTTATGAAGACCGGAGTTTCACCTTTGTACTCAAAACACCTCCTGCGTCGGTATTAATTACCAAAGCAGCTAAGATTGAGAGAGGTTCCAACGAACCGAATAAGAAAAAAGTTGGATCCATTACAACAGAGCAACTACGGCAGATTGCTCAAACCAAAATGCCCGACCTCAATGCCAATGACATTGACGCGGCAATGAAAATTATTGCTGGTACAGCCCGTAACATGGGTGTAACAATCACCGATTAGTGATTTTGTCCTTGTGACTCAATTGCTAGGTTATAGAACTATCCCAACTCAAATCCTTAATTCACAGGGGGAGAGATTTTCCTCGCTAGTCACCCCAGGAGATAAAGAATGGCAAGAAAAATATCAAAACGTTTGCAAGCGCTCGTAGCCAAGGTAGAAGATAAAGACTACGCGCCTTTAGAAGCATTACAGCTGCTGAAAGATACAGCAACAGCCAAATTTCCCGAAGCAGCAGAAGCCCATATTCGCCTAGGAATTGACCCAAAATATACAGACCAACAGTTACGGACCACTGTTGTTTTGCCCAAGGGAACGGGACAAGTTGTTAGAGTCGCAGTCATTACCCGTGGTGAAAAAGTAGCAGAAGCTACCAGTGCGGGTGCGGATATCGTTGGTTCGGAAGAATTAATCGATGATATTCAAAAAGGCATGATGGACTTTGATAAGTTGATTGCCACCCCCGATGTTATGCCCCAGGTAGCCAAGTTAGGTAAATTACTTGGTCCCCGTGGATTAATGCCATCACCCAAGGGTGGTACTGTGACCTTTGACTTAGCAGGGGCGATCGCCGAATTTAAAGCAGGTAAATTAGAATATCGGGCAGACAAAACAGGTATCGTTCATGTTATGTTTGGTAAGGCGGCTTTCGCCCCAGAAGATTTGCTGGTAAACTTGAAGGCGTTGCAAGAGTCCATTGACCGTAACCGTCCTTCCGGTGCCAAGGGTCGTTACTGGCGCACCATGTATATTTCCGCAACCATGGGACCTGCCATCAGAATTGATGTTGGTGCTTTACGCGAGCTGAAAACAACAGAAGTAGCTTAAGTATTAGGTCGGGTAATGGGAAATTTCCCATCGCCTCACTCCAAAATTAAATATACCAAGCCGGAGACAGCAGGTGTCCTTGACTTAAATATCCTGCCTAGGTTTGCACTCCATTTGTTCCATGAAGACTCATAGTGGTTTGACCATGGCAAAAAGAGATTTGTAAAACCCCGGCTTGGTATAGCTGGGGTTTATTAATTGGGGACTTTGGGGTGGTGGATGTTGAGATGAAAATAGTCTGAAATCGCCAATCTCAAATTCCAAATCCTGTGAAGGAGGTGAAAGAAAAGTGGGTCGAACAATAGAAAACAAAAAAGAGATTGTGGCGGAACTCAAGCAAAGCTTGAGCGAGTCAACTTTAGCTCTAGTCATTGACTACCAAGGGCTAACAGTCTCGGAAATCAGCGATTTAAGAAGGCGTTTGCGGACAAGTGGCAGCACTTGTAAAGTGACAAAAAATACCCTCATGGGCATTGCCATTCAAGATGATGAGCAATGGCAAGCCATGTCGGAATTGCTGAGTGGAGCCTCAGCTTTCTTGTTAGTTAAAGAGGATATTTCCTCAGCTATCAAAGCTTATCAAGATTTCCAAAAAGCTTCCAAAAAAACCCAACTTCGCGGTGGCGTGATGGAAGGTCGTCTGCTGAAGGAAGCAGATGTTAAAGCTTTAGGAGACTTGCCTTCCAAGGAACAACTTATGGCACAAATTGCTGGTGCTATCAACGGTTTGGCTACCAAGTTGGCTGTGGGAATCAACGAAGTTCCCTGTTCTTTGGCGCGTGCTTTGCAAGCTGTTGCTGACAAAGAAAAAGGTGAAGGTTAACTGTGTTTAAGTTAGCCATGAAATCAGCAAACAACAAAAAATTGACAACAATAGGAGTTATATACAATGTCTGCTACAACTGATGAAATTTTGGAAAAGTTGAAAGGTTTGACTCTCCTCGAAGCTGCGGAATTAGTTAAACAAATTGAAGAAGCTTTCGGCGTAAGTGCTGCTCCTGCTGCTGGTGGGATGATGATGATGGCTGCTCCTGGTGGAGCTGCTGCTGCTGAACCCGTAGAAGAGAAGACTGAATTTGATGTCATCCTGGAAGAAGTTCCTGCTGACAAGAAGATTGCCGTTCTCAAGATTGTCCGTGAATTGACAGGTTTAGGTTTGAAAGAAGCTAAGGATTTAGTAGAGTCCACACCTAAAGCAGTGAAAGAAGCTATTGCCAAGGAAGCTGCTGAAGATGCTAAGAAGCGCATCGAAGAAGCTGGTGGTAAAGTTGCTATCAAGTAAAACAATACTTGCTAATCTTTAAATGAGAATCCCGACTTGGATCTAAGTCGGGTTTTTTTATCTTCAAACAAACGTTTTGAGCATATCTTCTACCTTCTTCTGGCGTCAGCGATTAGCCATCTGTTGCTTGTCGTATCCCATGTGAGACTAAAACGAACTCTTTCGGGGATTTCTTGCCCATTTTTCATCACATATTTAACTTGAGCATCAACGGTGGCTGTTTCGGAGTTCGTTTCCACTAAATCAACTCCCTGTACTTGCACATTTTGCACTTGACCACTCCACCATTGAGTATAGGATTTATAGCCCTTGGGGTGTAGTTTACGCCGACTTTGATATTCTGGTGCCAGTTGATTCCAACCGGTTTGTAAATCACCTTGGTTGATAGTGCCGTAGTAATTACGAATAAAGTTGTCTGGTGCAGGTTGTTCTGTTTGTGGCTCCGTAGTAGGTGTAATAGTCGCTATGGGTGTGGGAGTATTTTCTGGGGTTTGAGTGGGTTGAGGGCTGGCTTCGGTTGTAGAGTCTATAGGTTCAGGAGATTCAGTTTGTGTGGTGACAGGGGTTTCTGTCGCTTCTACAGGCTCCTGGGGCGCAATGGGCGAAGTAATCACTTGGGGCTGTCGCCTTGTTGGTTTAATAACGGATGGAGTATTTTCTGTTGGTGGTGTAGTTGCTACTGTTGCTGGTGTAGTGGTAGCGGGAGTTGGGACAGTCGCAGTTTCTGTAACTGATTTATTGTTATTGAGTGCAGAGCTAATAACTACTGATGCGGCAATGATTCCCCCAGCTAAAATTACAGCCAGAACCAAGGGATTTTTACCTGCATTGGTATTTTGATTTCCTGGTGTTGCAGGGATTGCTGCGGGTGGAGCAGGGGGAGTGAGGGCAAGGGTATTGTCTGGGTGTGAACTGGGGGGATGGGTTGGGTAATGAGCTTGGGGAGGTTGGGTGTAGGGTGTGGTGGGAGGAGTGAGCGGAATCCTGGAAGAGACGGAACCTTCTGCTTGAATTGCTTCTAGCATTTCCCGTGCAGAGACAAAGCGATCGCGGGCACTAAATTGAATAGCTTGATCGAGAATATTCGCAAAATTTGGTGTGACATTTGCATATTGCCGCCAAAGTACTGCACCTGTGGCTGGATCCGTACCCCACTCTTGGGGTAGTCTACCAGTGAGTAAATAAATTGCTGTCATCCCTAAGCTATAGATATCACTAGCAAACATCGGTCGTCCGACGGATTGTTCACTTGCCATGAAACCGGGAGTACCAATCACGATGGATTGGGTATTTCCGGAGGGGGTGACTACAGTTTGCACCGTTTCTTTGACTGCACCAAAATCAATTAAAACTGGTTTCCCGTCGGCGTAGCGGAGGAGAATGTTATCGGGTTTGATATCACGGTGAACAATACCCCGGTTATGAACGTATTCTAAGACTGGGAGAATGCTTACCAGAATTGATTTGACAGTACTTTCGCTGACTGTTCCTTGTTGTTTGAGCAGTGCAGTCAATGTTTGCCCTTCGATGTATTCTTGGACGAGATAAAACTTATTATTCTCGGAAAAATAGGCATAGAGGCGGGGAATTTGTTCACTGCGATCGCCTAAATCTTCTAAAATTGCCGCTTCTCTTTGAAAGCGCTGCTGCACCAACTGATAAACTTGGGGATTATCTTGAATGGGCTTGAGCTGTTTAATCACACAGCGTCTTTGAGATGGCATTTGGGTATCTTCAGCAAGAAAAGTCTCACCAAATCCACCACCCCCTAGAGTTTGAATGACTCGATAGCGGTTGTTGAGCAGCATTTGCATTATTGTTAGGTGAAAATGTACCCAGTACTTGGGTATGGGCTGTTTGATATTGTGAACTACTTTAACTATACCTTTGCACTAGTACAAGCAGACAGCAGGAAATTAACTGGACTGCGTAGACAATCTGGCTAAAAAAGCTACATACTTTTACTGAATTTCCCAAATTAGTCAGAGACGATGGGTGCGGCTTCCGGGCGATCGCCGATGAAATTTATCTGGAAAAGCACTGAGTTAGAATTCTAATTCTATTCGATTGATGGGAAATGGAAAATCCTATCATATCCCCGACTTTCCGCCAGAATTGAGTATAGCAAAACACCCAATCCACCCGAAAAACGCAATACTTTTCTATCTATCACTACTATAATTATCAAGCTGTACAGGGAATTATTGCCAAATATTACCGATAATCAACTTTGGTAAAATAGCAGTGATTTGTGAAAAAACGGTGCTAAGTTTATAGCAGGTACAAAACAAGTTAAAAGATTTTCTGGTTTAAAGTTATCCGACCGTGAGCTTGTACCCTCTGCTCTAGTCGTTTCGCAAATAGACTCAGTAATTGCATCCGGTTATGATGTGTTTTCGCCTTAATTAAAAGTCTAAGTCTATAGTCGTTGTTCGGAGGTTTTCAACACACAGGAAAATGCCTGCCTAGCTGAAATTTTAGGATGCTTTACTTGTTGAGAATTTGCGATTTTGTCCACATTAGTTAAGTAACTTGCAGTTCTACCTCTTTTACTACTCAATAGATTGTTGCATTTATAAACCGCCAAAACTACTGACATTTCTCTCTCGGTCGTAGTCTCTGGCGGTAAAACTTTTATTGGGTAAATATTCAGAGATGATAACTAATTTCCCAAGGTTTTTCTGGCGTTGCGTGATTCTTTTTCGATTTGCCTAATTAAACCTGAAGGTAGTTGAGATTTTTTACTAAGGGCTTTATCAAAGTTAACGATCGCCTCTTGCATGATTTTTTTGTCATTATCTTTGTTCGCTTGGGCGCGGAGAATCTGTGCCTTGAGATAATAGACTTCAGGATTGTCAGCAGTAATAGTTAGAGTTCGGTTGACATACTCTAGTGCCTCATTATACCGTTTTAAATCTCGATAGGCGATCGCAATTCCTCGATAGGTGAGATACTGGGGCGCAGAATTTTTTTCCAGCTTATCTATGGCTTGCTCAGGGTTAGCAAAGGGTAAATTTACCGCCAACATTAAATCCATATATCCTTTGAGGAGATTTAATTCTGGATCTTCCGGAGCGATCGCCTCAGCTTTGTCTAAATATTCATAAACCTGTTTCAGCTTATTCAGTGCTTGAGTTGCCCCGTTAACAGTTCCCTCACGACGCAGAATTACCGCACCTTCTAAAAAATATCCCACAGATGTGTATAAATATCCTCGCAACGGGTCACTACTCGTCAATTTTTGCGCTGCTGCCAGGGTTTTTTGACTATAGGTTTCCAAACCACTCCAATCTTTGTTGGTATAAGCTAAAGACGCTTTCATTGCGTGAGCTAGAGGTTCATCAGGTTCCTTAGATATAGCTTCCTGCAATAATCCCTCAGCTGCGGTGTAGTTGCCTCGCAAAAAAATTGCTTTGAATGCAGCTTCAGTTCTGTCACCAATTTTACGAGTATCTTTAGTCCGAAAAGGGTCAGCAGCATCGCTAGGAGAGCTAACAATATTCAAACTCAAGGTAGTTAGCAAAGTCAAACTAGTCACACCTAAGAATTTCACTAAAGTCCCAGGTAGCCTTTTAGAAAAAGAATTAGATATTTTTTTCATCAGGATAATTACTGTTGAAATAGTTGTATATGTTACTTATAATCCCAGAGAGTTCACTCAGAATTAAACAGACCCATGGGAAATTTACCTGACTTCTGTAATCAGTCTAATATGAGGTAAACATTTTGACTCAAGAGGTTTGTTTCTGTTCCCAAATAATCTTGTCACTATTTTTTCATCCTTTCCTTTGTCACAATGGGGAAAGAATCATCCTGGGCTGATTTGACTGCGGCTACTACCCAAGGACGGATTTAACTGGAAATTTTGCGGAAGTTTACGCTTCCCTGGCGTGTAGTTAACAGTATATTGCTAACTTTTTGGTAATCTTAACAAATGCTCTATCTCAGAAACCTAGTTTATCATCCAACTGCTTGCCCTCATGCGATTCTCCAATCTACGAACCTGGACTTACCAACCCAGCAATTAGGTTTAATTATTGGACCCAGTGGTTCTGGTAAAAGTACTCTCCTAGAAATTTTATCTGGATTGGCAGAACCAACCTCTGGAGGTGTATTTTGGCGAGAGCAACCACTGATTGCAGAACAGTTACAACAGTTGGCAGGTTTAGTGTTTCAGTTTCCCGAAAGACATTTTTGCGGGGGAACAATTTTAGAAGAATTACGGTTAGGACATCCAGAGTTAGGTTCCGAAAAGGTAAGACAAGCTTTATCTGAGGTAGGTTTAGAGCATTTATCACTATCATCCTCACCCCATGCTTTAAGTGGGGGACAACAAAGACGGTTAGCTTTAGCTGTGCAATTAATTCGGCAACCGTCTTTATTATTGTTAGATGAACCGACAGCTGGTTTAGACTGGTCTATGCGGCGACAGCTAGTCAATTTGTTAGCAAAGCTCAAGCAAGACTGGACATTATTAGTAGTCACCCATGATGCAGGAGATTTGTTAGCGATCGCCGACCGTTGTTGGACTCTCAAACATGGACAATTAGAATCGGTAGAACCCCTGACACTACAAACCCAGTCCCAAGAAGCGGTAACGGCAATTTAAAAGCAGAGGAAGTGGTGAGTGTTTGAAACTAGACGATTCGTTTCCTAACTTCTTCTACCTTCACCACTGCTTCTCCATGATCGGGTATCCATACCAACCACCAATCTTCAATCAGTGGAGATAACAGCAAAGCTTCATCATAACTGTAGGTACTGGGAAACTCTGACAGCTTCACCCATTCCCATATGAGTAAATTTTGCCCTATTCCCCACAACTCAGATAAAGTCATATCTGTGGCGTTTAACATTTTTGCTATAACTCCTCTAGCTCATAAAAATGGGCTAGATGCACAATAATTCTGTATCTAATAATACAAAAAACCTTGTAGTCAAAAATATGTCTGTTTCATAAATTTACAATTTCAGCTTTTGCAGTTGCATCTCTATCCTTAGAACAAGAAACCTAATTCCCCATACTTGATTTTTCTCCCTATGTGTTTCTGCAAAGCAAATAATACGGAAGTCGTGTAATTTTATTAGCTTTCTCACACAACCTGTGCTGCGATGTAGTTTCAGGAGAAACCATATATTCATTGTCTGAACTATTGCAAATTAATTTACCGTAGATTTCCGGAATCCGGTGGATACAAGGTGAAGCTAAACCTGACTTAAGTAAATCAGAGCGATAATCTCACAATAATTGAGTTATGAGATGATATTTTTGGCTTTGATTATTGACTATAATATCAATTATTTATATTACTATTTGTGCGGCAGATAGATTATTTTTGTGGCTAATTAATGCTATGAAAATAATTTTGCCGTATTTATATTTTTGAGTAAAAAGTATTAAAAAATACCTCTTCTGAAAACAGAAATAAACTATACATTTTTCAGTAATGACTTATTAATATTAGAGCTTTAATTTAGTAAACATAGGAACAAAGAAATATGTTCCTGACTCGGCTAGTTAAGATAGTTTTCATCAATCAAATTAAGGAGTCTGCAATGAAAGCTCTCGAAAAAAATGACCTATTTGCTAGTATTTCTGAAGAAGAGTCGGAATCAGTAAATGGTGGTAAATGGGTTCTGAGATGGCGTTGGTCTTACAAATGGATATACAACTATTTCACACATAAATACACGAAAGTATTCTTCAAAGTCTGGTTTTGGAAATGGATCTAAATCTGGATTTAGACAAACTTTTTTGAGATTAAATGCTAGGTGAGTTAAATTGATATTTAAGTATTCATTTTTCATAAGTAGCGGGAATATAGCGTTTCCCAATCAGATGAAATACAACCCCACCCGCCCTATCGGGCACCCTCCCGGATTTCGGGGAGGGCTGGGGAGAGGTTCTTCCATACCTCACTAGAATGAGAAACGCTATAAAATCCACCCAAAACTTATGAAAAGGGATTGCGAATATCATCTAACCTACGACTTAGACAAGTTTGCCATGTGAGTACTTTTGAGTATTAGGTAAGTGGGCACTTTTGAATATATATAACATCAGGAGTGCCTTTATTTCACAGAATTAAAAATATATATCTATATTATTCTAAATCGTCAAACATAGATATTATCTAACTAAATATTCTCAAACAAGACTTTCTATGAAATATGCTCAAGTTTTACAGCATACAGAAGAAGATTGTGGTGCAGCTTGCCTTGCTTCTATTGCTAAATATTATGGGAGAATCTTTACTTTAAATCAAACCAGAGAAGTTGTAGGAACTGGACAATCAGGAACTTCTTTATTAGGTTTAAAACAAGGTGCAGAGACATTAGGATTTCATGCACGAACGGTGAAAACATCACCAGAAATTCTGAACAGAATGCACGAAGCTCCATTACCAGCAATTATTCATTGGCAAGGTTGTCACTGGGTAGTTTTATATGGAAAGAATGGTCGTAAATGTGTAATTCTTGACCCCGCAGTGGGAATCAGATATATTTCTCAAAAAGAATTAGCTGAAGGTTGGGAAGACTGGATAACTTTATTATTAGAACCAGATCCAGTTAAATTTTATAGTCAACCCAATGCCAAAATCAGTGGTTTAGGAAGATTTCTCAAACATGCTTGGGGATATAGGGGAACTATTAGCCAAGCTTTTATTTTAAATGCTATTCTCGGTTTACTTTCCTTATCATCACCATTTTTATTACAAATACTCACAGATGATGTCCTAGTCAGAGGTGACACAAAATTACTGACAACAGTTGCATTATCTGTTATGGCAATGACTCTAATTAGCAGTGTTTTAGAGTTAATTCAGTCCAGTTTAATTGCTAATTTTGCCCAACGCTTAGAATTAGGGTTAATTTTAGAGTTTGGCAGACAAATTTTACGTTTACCCCTTGCTTACTATGAATCTCGTCGCAGTGGAGAAATTACCAGTCGTCTGCAAGATGTACAAGAAATCAATAGTTTAATATCTCAAGTTGTTGTCAGTTTACCTAGTCAATTTTTTATTGCCATTATTTCTTTTGCTTTCATGACTTTTTACAGTTGGAAGTTGACAGTAATGGCGGTAATTGTGGCAATTTTCATGACAGTATCGACAGTAATATTTTTGCCAGCACTCCAAAAGAAAACTAGAGATGTTCTAGTGACAGAAGCAGAAAACCAAGGTGTGCTAGTAGAAACATTTAAAGGTGCTTTAACCCTAAAAACTACCACATCTGCACCACAATTTTGGAATGAGTTTCAAAACCGCTTCAGTCGTTTTGGTAAATTATCCTTAGATACAATTCAAATTGGTATTATTAATGGAGCTTTTGCCAGCTTTATTTCTGCCATTGGGGGAATTGCTTTACTCTGGTTTGGTGGTAACTTAGTGACAAATTCGGCAGAAAATTTAAGTATTGGGCAGTTACTAGCTTTTAAATCCATGAATGATAATTTCTTGGGTTTAATTAGTACTTTAATTAAATTTGTGGACGAATTTACCCGTGTGAAAACTGCTACCCAAAGGTTGGGAGAAGTAATCGATGCGACACCTGAAGATGTGGGTGATGAAAATAAACCAACTGCTCGTCTTTCCTGTGATTCAGAAATTGAATTTAGTCAAGTAAATTTCCATTATCCCGGTAGAACAGAATTATTATCAGAATTTTCCTTAACCATACCTGGTGGAGAAGTGATTGCTTTAATTGGAAAGTCTGGTTGTGGTAAAAGTACATTTGCTAAATTGCTGACTGGACTCTATCAACCACAATCTGGGAATATTAGAATTGGATTATATAATCTTCAGGATTTATCTTTAGATAGCCTCCGTCAACAGGTGATTTTAGTTCCCCAGGAAGCACATTTTTGGAGTCGCTCAATTATTGATAATTTCCACTTAGCAAATGCAAATGCGAGTTTTGAAGAGATAGTAAGTGCATGTAAGATTGCCGAAGCGGATGAATTTATTAATAAGCTACCAGAAAAATATCAGACTATCCTAGGAGAATTTGGAGCTAATATTTCTGGGGGACAAAGACAAAGATTAGCGATCGCTAGGGCAATTGTCAGTGAACCTGCCATATTAATTCTAGATGAATCAACCGCAGGACTTGACCCCGTGAGTGAAAGTCAAGTTTTGCAGAAACTATTTAACTATCGTCGAGGAAAAACCACGATTTTAATTAGCCATCGTCCCAGAGTTATTAGCTATGCGGACTATATTGTGTATTTAGAAAATGGCAGAGTCAAAAACCATGGAACTCAAGAATATTTAAAAACCCAAAGGGGAGGACACTTAGATTTTTTAATTTAGTCAATGATGTAATATTTAACCAATTATCATAACTATCATGGTAAGTATTCCTGGGATTCACAAACAAGCTCATGGGAACAAAATAGATAATTTGGAATTAAAAAATGAAAATCTATCTTTATTACCAGTGGTAAATGGAGATGATTTTATACCTTCTACTAGTAAATGGATTCGCTTTAGCGGTTTATTTATTGCTGCGGCTGTTTTCAGTACTGTAGTTTTGTCAGCAGTAATTAAATATAATGTGAAAGTTCAAGCAACTGCCTTTGTGCGTCCCACAGGAGAATTAAGATTAGTTCAACCAGAGTTAGAAGGGGTAATTAAAACTGTGGAAGTTAAAGAAAATCAAGTTATCAAAAAAGGAGATATTATTGCCAGATTAGATGATGAACAACAGCAAATTAAAAAGAGTCAACTAACAGGAAATATTCAACAAAACAAGCTACAGATAGCCCAAATTGATGCTCAAATTAAATCATTAGAAGCGCAAATTGCTGCGGAATCACGGGTAATAATAGGAGCGATCGCCACAGCAAAAGCAGAGCTAGCACGTAGTCAAAAGGAATATGAAGAACGTAAAACAACTACCCAGAGCGATTTACTCTCCGCTCAAGCAGGTTTACAAAAGGCGATCGCCGATTTACAAAAGTCCCAAGCAGATTTGAATTTTGCCCATCGTGAACGTCTGCGTTATCAACAGTTAGCCGCATCAGGGGCGATCGCCACACGGGAATATGACCAAAAACACATGGCATGGGAGCAGGCAAAGGCAGCAGTCACCGCAGAATCTAAAAATGTCGAAATTGCCCGAACCAAGGTTAAGTCTGCTACAGCCTCAACTAACCCCAGTCAAGCATTGGTGGCGATCGCTCAAGAACGTATCACCCAGGAATCTGCCAAAGGAAAAGCAACAATTGCCAACCTCACCAAGGATAAGCAAGCTTTGGTACAACGACGTTCTGAGGTGCAAAATCTCCTGATTCAGGGAGAAAATGACTTAGCGCAATTAGACAATCAATTAAAAAGAAATGTGATTCGTGCTACCAGTAATGGGATTATTCAAAGGCTCCATCTGCGTAATTCCGGTCAAGTTGTACGTGTATCAGATACCTTAGCGGAAATTGCACCCAATAACACTCCCCTAGTTATTAAAGCCATGGTTCCATCCAATGAAATTAAAAATGTGGCGGTGGGGCAAAAAGTGCAAATGCGGGTGAGTGCTTGCCCCTATACAGATTACGGTACCCTCAATGGGGTGGTGACAGCAATTTCTCCCGACGCGATCGTGCCCAATAATAATGGTTCAGGAAATACAAATACTAATAGTTATTTTGAAACAACTATTCAACCGGAAAATATCAAATTTGGTCGGCAAAAGCACCAATGTCAAATTCAAATTGGGATGGAAGTGAAGACTGATATTATTTCCCAGGAAGAGACAGTTTTACGCTTTGTCCTCAGGAAAGCTCGGTTATTAACTGATTTTAATTTGTAGCAATCATAGAAAAACTGGAAAATTTGCCAATACAGCAGATTCGATGTTGATGAGGTACGACAACTGATTGAAAAAGTAATGAATAATGAGTAATGAGTCAGAAATTTACTTATTACTTATTACTTATAGCGTTTCTCATTCTAGTGAGGTATAGAAGAACCCCTCCCCAGCCCTCCCCGATTTCGGGGAGGGTGCCCGATAGGGCGGGTGGGGTTGTATTTTATCTGATTGGGAAACGCTATATTACATATTACTTATTACTGTAATTTATGACGTATAAAAACCCCGACTTTCCCAAGAAGCCGGAGTTATGAAAATTATGCTTTTTCCCAGAAAATCTGCCTTTATCTAGGGAAAAATTCTGATTGTGATACATCTCGTCGAGTATTATGAGCCGGATTTACCCCATCATTGCGAGCGCGACGACGCAAATCTCCCACATCAGGAGAAGCATTAACCGCAGCTTCAATACTAATTTGCCCAGAAAGCATTAATTGACACAGGGATTGGTTCATAATTTGCATTCCTTCACTTTGGCTTTCTTCCATCATTTGGTATGCTTCCATTTCCTCACCCTTAATTAAGAAATCTTGCATCGTTGGAGTATTAACTAAAATTTCCATCGCTGCTGCACGTCGTCTATCGGTTGTGGGTAAAAGTAATTGCGAAACAATAGCTACCAAAGAATCGACAATTTGTACCCGCATAGCTGCTTGTTCGTCAGGATTATAGATATTCAGCAAGCGATTAATCCCAGCGATCGCGTTCTTCGTGTGCAAGGTTCCCAAGACTAAATGTCCTGTTTGGGCAGCTTTCAGAGCAGTATCGACGGTAAGGCGATCGCGCATTTCTCCAATTAAAATGACATCCGGATCCTCTCGTAATACTGAGCGCAAAGCTTGCTCAAATTCAAAGGTGTGTAAACCGACTTCCCGTTGACTCACCAGAGATTTTTGAGAAGTATGGACATATTCTATGGGGTCTTCAATGGTGATAATATGCTTTTGAGCGGTTTCATTCAAATGACGAATCATTGCCGCGATCGTTGTCGATTTACCCGCACCTGTGGGACCTGTAACTAATATTAAGCCTTGCTTTTTACTAATAAATTTTTTCAGAATTGGTGGTAGGCGTAAATTATCAATAGAAGGTATATCTAAGGTAATTAAACGTAATACCATTGCTCCACCATTAACTGTCTCAAAACAATTAACTCGGCAACGCAAAAAATCTGGATAAAAAATAGCTGTATCTAATTCTTTATCCTCAATAAATTTCTGTTGTTGACAGGGTGTTAAAATCTCCTTCAGATACGTCTCAAATATTTGTGGTGTGGTAATTTCCCCTGACTGATACACCACCATCTGTCCCCGAATTCGTAAACGTGGCACCTCTCCCACTCGGATATGAATATCGGAAGCTTGCAGAGAGTGAGCTTCTTTGACAATTTGTTGAATGGAAGTTGCTTTTGCGGGAGTAAAACCTAATCTTTCTAACAGCTGGTTACTCGGTGGTGGTGGTAAAGGTAAATGGGGAAGATTTGGATTATGGGTAGAAAATTTTGATTGTGTATCCCCTTCCATATTTTTTCCTCAAGCAAGTATCAAGTTAAAAGCAACAGGTTATATATTCACAACCCGTAAACTTACTTAGATTGTAGAGTGGCTCCGTTCATCTACTGATTTTCTGACTTATCTTCATCAAGTCTTCAGGGAAATACAGAGATACTGTGAATTTCCTTGAAATTGTCAGATTAAACCGATTAAAATCTGCCAGGGATTCTGTTACCCCCATGGCATCTTTGGTGTTAATCAATGGTCATTTATCAAGAGATAGTGGATAGTTGTAAGTATTATTAGTTACATATTTTTTCTTCGAGATTCTGGGTAATAGGTTAACGAACTATGGCAAAACGTAATTACGAATTGTTTTAATTACCGATTACCTCTGAATCCGTTGGCAAATTTCGTCCTTAATCCTTTCTATCTATGAAACCTTTGATTAACTGGTTGGAAACCTCTGCCAGCAGCCCTGCATATAGTGGTTGGGTATTGTTGGGGATTGCCATTTGTTTTTTTGGCGCAGGTATCAATACCATGGCAGGCTGGCTATATGTCATCAGTGGAGTGAGTTTTGCCCTCCTAGGTGTGGCGGCAATTTTACCACCGCGATCGCTAACCCATTTATCCATTACTCGTCATCCCATTACTCCTGTCAGTGCGGGGGATGAGTTGTCAGTGGAATTGGAAGTGAGCAACTCTGGCAAGCAATCAGTCAACTTATTACAAATTGCAGATATCCTACCCTTTGTCTTGGGTAAACCCACCCAGCAAGCCATCGAAACTATCCCCCCCCAAACGAGTCACCGTTGGCAATACCATCATCCTGCCCCCCACCGTGGAGTCTATCGCTGGCAGACGGTAGAATTAGCCACAGGCGCGCCCCTGGGATTATTCTGGTGTCGGCGACAACATCAAGCCCCAGCAACTGCCTATGTCTATCCTCAGGTTTTGTCCCTCACCCAATGTCCCCTAATTGATCAGATGGGTGAAGAAGATAGCTTGCGTGGTGATCCACGGGGGAAACCCTTATCCATGGCAACGGAAGGATTAGTGCGATCGCTGCGTCCTTACCGTCTCGGTGACCCCATGCGGCTGATTCATTGGCGCAGTAGCGCCCGCTACGGTGATTTACGGGTGAGAGAATTAGAACTGATTACCGGAGGGCAGGAAGTCGTCATAGCCTTGGATACAGCTAGTAATTGGCAACCAGAGGACTTTGAACAAGCCGTAATCGCCGCAGCTTCCATGTACTTTTATGCACAAAAGCAACAGCTAGCATTACAGCTATGGACAGCAGCAACAGGAATTATCAAAGGTGAGTATAGGGTTTTAGAAACCCTGGCGGCAACAAATCCCCAGGAAGATAGAACCCACCTACCTCCCACTAGCTATCCGATAATTTGGTTAACCAGCAACCCCCTAACTTTGACTTCTCTCCCTGCTGGCAGCCGTTGGCTATTATGGCAATATCAAGCTACATCATCGGAAGCAATAATTATCAATCAGGATTTACCTGGTAAGGTGATACAAACAGAGGAGTCTCTCCAATTACAGTTGCAAGCGTAAAATTAAATAACTTGCATTCAAAATATCAATGAACGCAAGTTAATCAGCTTTGGGAAAGTTACCCACATTCTGCCGATGGTGCTACACCTGCTAGCAATGCCTTTGGGAAAAATATGGATAAATTTCAGCAGTGAAAATAAAGGGGAAATATCCCCAGTTATAGCTCACCAAGACTGCGGTACAATGCAAAGAAATGTGTAAATTATGAGCAGCCGATTCTATGATCTCACCAGAAGTGAACACTAAATCCAGCGATAAAAATCTTGATGCGATGCGGCATTTTTCAGAACAATATGCCAAACGCACTGGAACATACTTCTGTGCTGAACCCTCAGTTACCGCAGTAGTAATCGAGGGACTTGCCAAACATAAGGATGAACTAGGTTCCCCCCTATGTCCCTGTCGTCATTATGAAGACAAAGAAGCTGAGGTTGCTGCTGCTTTTTGGAATTGTCCCTGTGTACCCATGCGAGAGCGGAAAGAATGCCACTGTATGCTTTTCCTGACTCCAGATAATGAATTTGCTGGTGACAAGCAAGAAATTTCTCTGGAAACTATCAAAGAAGTCAGAGATAGCATGGGATGAGCGAAGATATTCCTGTGGAATTTTGGCAAGGTGTAGAACAGTTTAACGCTGGAGAATTCTACGCCTGTCATGATATTTTAGAAGCCCTGTGGATTGAAGCCCTTGAGCCAGAAAAGACCTTTTATCAAGGTGTTTTGCAAATAGCTGTCGGCATATATCATTTGGGTAATAGTAATCTGCGAGGTGCAGCAATCCTACTGGGTGAGGGTAGTAATCGTTTGCGACGCTACCCGGCTGTTTTTAGCGGAATTGATGTTGATGAACTGTTTGAGCAAAGCATAGTTTTGTTGAAGACTGTACAGCAAATGCAGCCAGGAACTGTGATGAATTTAAATTTAGGTGCTGACAGTGGAATATCATTACCAAAGATAATCCGCGCAGAAGAGTAACAAAACTTAATACAATCTTAATTTTAGCTCTTGGGTAAGTGCTGACAGCTTGTTTGCATTGAAAGTAGTGAGAATTATCATTTCTTGTTTTCTAACCAGAAAACTGTGAGACAACCGATGGCATAGGCAATGATATCCTTCCAATCAAATGTACTGCCTAAAATAACAGCCGCCACCTGATTTTTTTGCCATCCCAAATAATTGATAAAATTAAAATATTGTAGAATCTCAACAGTGCAAGCGAAGAGAAAAACTGATAGGGCAAGAATAGATGATTTTATCTGTAAAAATGTTTTGAAAAAGCAATAAATCAGGATGACAACTAAAACATCGCCAATAAAGGGGCGGATAAAACTGTCATTAAAAAAAATCGCAATACACACCTCTATGACAAATAACAGCAAGGTGAAAAATAAATATTTTCGACTAAAAGTCAACATAGCGATCGCTCAAATTACATAACAGAGAATTATATCCATTGAATTTAAAATCTACTCCCTTGCTCATGAAAAAGGCGATCGCCCGATGATACCACCATAGCGATCGCCCTCATTTGCCCGAGATATATTAGCTGTCAATTAACGACGGCGATAGGGGACTGTCTTTTCAATGTCAATGTCGGAGATAGATTTATAATTTGGCTTACCACCTTTAGGGCTGATGCTTTCTGCCATACTGAGAAACAAAGTCGGATCGCCTGTTTTGGGTTGTCTGTCGTAGGAGCGGAAGTTGCGCACAGACTCTTGCCAAATCGGTTGAGGAAAACCTAATTGATTGCGATGGTAAGCATCATAGCGGGGAGAGGTAATGTTAAAGGGAATTTCGCCCACCGCACGACTAGGTAAAATCCGCCGACGCTGATAGGGAACAGTATTTTCACCGAAATTTTCGATGTATTCATCACTGTTGAGGAGCTCATCAACAAACCCCTTCACCCCCTTAGTCATCACTACTGCTGACCAGGCAATCTTTTCGGCGTTACTGTAAACTTTGCGTCCCAAGACCTTTTGTATACAGTGTTCCACAAAACGATAGTTACTGTTTTTGTTATAGAAGCTGTCGATAAAAGTATTAGATAGCAGCAACCCACGGATGAAGTCACGAACTGTGATTTGTCTATTACGCAGTTGGGATTCTAGGACAATTTCCCGATCCCACCTAAACGCATGGAAGAAAATCTGACGATAGGCTGCCTGAATCAGGTTTCCTATCTCGGTGGGCGAGAAGAGATCATCGGTGGAATAAATGATAGCTTCATCATCCCGTGCCCCTAGTGGATCTACACGATGGTTGGGACAAGAAGGAGCATAAGCCAATAAGGGAATAGCCACGTTACACAAACCCCCTGTGTTAACAAACTTAAAAAATAGCATTTTGATCATAAAAGATAAGGGGATTTCTACCTGCGCTAGTCTGACAAAATGTTACAGACCTTAACTTGATAGTTTTTGCTTAGTAAGCTCCATAAATCCGTAAAGTAAGTGATAAAAAGCTCAAATCTGCTAATAGTAAAAGTTCCTACAAGCCTTTCCAAACAAGCAAATGAGCGATTCTACCTGCATTTGTCAGCAGTCTGAGATGGGCAATAAAAAAGCTGAATGTTCATAAAAATTTAATTCAATAAAAATCTTGAAAAGCTTGCACAAAAAGAGATTGGGGCACTCTTAATATTTCTTAATTGATTCTATTTATCCTATGGATGAAATTGCACGAATTTTGCACAAATAGCTTGCTCTAATAAATCATGAGGCGGGCTGCTAAGAACTCAGGAATTATCAAAAATCCGGTTCTGAAGCCTGTTCTAGGAGCGTTGACAAAGTAAATGCCTAGGTCAGATTTTCCCTGGACAGTCTGATGTTTTGTGCAATTCGTCTAGTTTTGCGAAATTAGGCTATTTTGTGCAACGACCATTTCCAGCTGCTGAGGCAGTTAACACGACACTGTATCTGTCAGCCTTGAAGCAAAAATCAATCGCACAATTAGGAGATTGGATCAATGTTAGATGCCTTTACCAAGGTTGTTTCCCAGTCCGATAACCAGGGTCAGTTAGTGAGCAATGCTCAAATTGATGCTCTGTTGTCTATGGTTAAGGATGGCGCAAAGCGCACCGATGTAGTTAACCGGATTAGCAGCAACTCCTCCACAATTGTCACCAATGCAGCGCGAGCATTATTTGAAGAGCAGCCTCAGTTGATTGCTCCCGGTGGAAATGCTTACACCAACCGTCGGGTTTCTGCTTGTATGCGCGACATGGACATTATTTTACGCTACGTCACCTATGCAGTTTTTCTAGGAGATGCTAGTGTTCTCGACGATCGCTGTTTAAATGGACTACGTGAAACCTATTTGGCTTTAGGTGTTCCTAGTTCTTCCATGGCAACCAGCATCCTGAAGATGAAAGAAGCTGCAATTGCGATCGCCAACGATCGTAATAATATTCAACCTGGTGACTGTAGCTCTTTAATAGCTGAACTATCCAGCTACTTTGATCGCGCTGCGGCTGCGGTTAGCTAATAGCACCTCGACTTATAGGCAAGCTGAAGACAAACTTCTCAACAGTCATCACCTTGCAAACAGAGGTTCCAGCTAAAGCTCATTATTAGCAAAAGCTTTGTCCGGTTAAAACTTTTTAAAACACTACGGAGATATCATTCCGATGAAAACGCAATTGACTGAAGCGGTAGCAGCTGCTGATTCCCAAGGTCGTTACCTAGGCAACGTTGAACTCCAAGTAGCCTTTGGTCGTCTACGTTTAGCAACCGCAGACCTAGAAGCAGCAAAAGCTTTAGGAAGCAAAGCTCAACAGTTGGCTGAAGGTGCTGCCAATGCAGTTTACCAAAAGTTCCCCTACACCACCCAAATGCAGGGCAATAACTATGCCTCTGATTCTCGTGGTAAAGCCAAGTGTTTGCGCGACATCGGTTATTATGTGCGAATTATTCAGTACTGTCTAATTGCTGGTGGTACAGGTCCTGCGGATGATTTCTTATTAGCAGGTTTGGCAGAAATGCACAGCAGCTTTGAATTAGTTCCCAGCTGGTATGCAGAAGCCCTCAAGTACATCAAAGCTAATCATGGTTTAACAGGCGACCCTGGATTAGAGATCAACTCCTACATTGACTACATCATTAACGCCCTCTAGTTGAGTGCTGTGCCCGGAAAGATAAGCAGAAATATCAGACTTCTTGTAGATAGAAGTTGGCAAAGAGGGGTATTTTAATCCTCTCATGAGCAAAAATCTATTGTCCTCAGATGGCTCTTGAGCGAATGAATTTGTTTATCATTCCGGGCAACTTAAATAAGTAGTTGTGCAAAATTAAATATACATCTATCATTGCGTTTCTGTAGCGTCTCCTAGGGAGCAATATTCACCTGCATATTCTGATGAGAATGGTTGGAGATTTGTGGAAAAAGGGTCTTTCTCTGTCATGTGGTAGACGCTTCTGCGGCTTCTGTGCAGGGTATGTAGCATAGCGGTAGGCATCAGACTTCTAGTAGAGTACATTTCAGTATCTACCTAAAACCCTAAACTCTTCCTCACCCTGGGTTCTATTCAGAATAACAGAATTATCCTTCTCAAACTTTTCAAATATTCTCTGAGCTTAACTCCCTAGGAAGATTTGGCTTCGGGGTTTTCGCAATTATATATAAGTTTTTTTGCCTATCTACTTATCAGCAGTAAAGTTAAAAATCTGTGAAAAATTTTGTTTAAACTTTGCCCTAATTGAAACCTGAAATTAGCAATAATTTTCCTGGGTCATGGTGACAAAGGAAGCGATCGCTAACATGATTAATACAAAGGTTCTCAGGTGGGGTGAGGTGACTCATTAGCTTTGTGGGGAAAAATATATGGCAGGCTTACAAGAGGCAGGTAGATTAGGGATAAAACCCTTTGAAGAAGCAGCACCCGTGGAATTGCGCCCCAATTGGACTCCAGATGAGGTGAAAGCCGTAATTTCAGCAGCCTATCGCCAGGTGTTAGGAAATGAACACTTGATGGAGAGCGAGCGCTTAGTAGGACCTGAGTCCCTATTGATGCGGGGTATTATTTCGGTACGAGAGTTTGTACGGGCGATCGCCGAGTCGGATCTCTATCGCCAGAAGTTTTTGTACCCTAACTTCCATGTCCGCTTTATCGAGTTGAACTATAAGCACTTACTGGGACGCGCACCCTACGATCAGAGTGAGATTGCCTATCATTTGGATTTGTTTATCTCCCAGGGATACGAAGCTGAGATTAACTCTTACCTGAATAGTCCAGAGTATCTGGATAGTTTTGGGGAGAGCATCGTTCCCTATCATCGAGATTTTCAAGTCGATCACCCTGGACAAAGGGCAATCGGCTTTAGTCGTTTATTACAGCTGTATCGTGGTTATGCCAACAGCGATCGCGCCCAGGGACAAAAACAACCTCGCTTAACCTGGGAAGTAGCAAGAAATTTGGCAACTCCCATCTCTGCGCCGACTTCCAGCGCCCTCTCTGGGGCTGTAGGTGGTTCCCGTGGAGATGTATACAAACTCCGGGTAATCCGCTCTGCCTCCTCCAGATCCGCCGTTGTTCGTCAGGCGACAACCGAAATACTTGTTCCCTACGACCAATTGACGACGAAGTTGCAACAGTTGAGTCGTTCTGGCAGTAAGGTAATAAGTGTTACCTCTGTCTAGTGATGTTGGGCATCAGGGGTAATCTGTAATTGGGAATGCCAGAAAGTTTTGCCCCATTGCTGATTACCCTTTGTTGATCCACCAATTTTTATTCATTGCTATGACCAATTATTCAAGGAGAATATCCGGTGGCTATTACAACAGCTGCGTCTCGCCTCGGAACATCGGCGTTTAGTGATGCCGCAACCGTGGAATTACGTCCTAAAGCGACTCAGGGAGACATTGAAGCGGTAATTTTGGCTGTATATCGGCAGGTATTGGGTAATCCTCATTTACTATCCTCCGATCGGCTGGTAATTCCAGAGTCTTTGCTGCGCGATCGCAAGATTACGGTACAGGAATTTGTGCGTCAAGTTGCCAAATCCAGCTTGTACAAAGAGAAGTTTTTCCACAACAATTTCCAAAGCCGGACAATTGAGCATAACTATAAGCATCTCCTAGGGCGGGCACCCTATGAACAGTCAGAAATCACCGAACATTTGAATCGGTACGAATCCCAGGGTTTTGATGCAGATATTGACTCCTATATTGACTCACCCGAATATCAAGAAAATTTTGGTGAAAATATTGTTCCCTACTATCGGGATTTTGTAACCACAGGTATGGGGCAAAGAGCCGTGGGATTGCCCCGGTTACTGCAACTTTATCGTGGCTATGCTAGTAGCGATCGCGCTCAGTTGATTGGCAAAACTCCTCGCTTGGTTAAGGATATCGTTCGGAAAACAGCATCTGCGGTGGTTCCTCCTTCCGGTGGTGCAGGTGGTTTTGCGTTCCTGCCAGCAGCCAAAGGGGATGCTTCCTACAGCGCTTTTGGTGGTTCCAAAGCTTTCGGTTCTGGGCAACTTTTCCGGGTGGAAGTAGCTGCAATTAGTAAACCGGGCTATCCGAAAGTTCGTCGGGTGAACAAAGTTGTGGTTATACCCTACGAAGAACTCAGTTCTCATATGCAGAGAGTTCAGCGTCAGGGCGGTAAAATCGCTAGTATTACTGCACTCTAGACTTTAGCAGGAATTTTTCGGTAAATATTTATCTATGGCGATCGCTGTTGGACTTCAAGAAAGCTCGATGGCGATCGCATTTTTTGCTTAATAATTCCGTACTGCGGTGCTATGGTAATATCACGCCTGTATCATTACCTCAAATTGTTGTTGATACCAACATGGCATTTGAATTTGACCATCTTTTTATCTTGACTGATATTGGGGCTAGGGCTGCTGACCATCTAATATCATTTGGTCTAGTGGAGGGTTCATCGAATACCCATCCTGGACAAGGCACAAGCAACCGTCGTTTCTTTTTCCACAATGCCATGGTGGAGTTGCTGTGGGTTCACGATCCAGAGGAGGCAAAATCTGAAGCAATTCATCCAACTCATCTGTGGGAGCGATGGGAAAATCGCCATCATATGTGTCCATTCGGTATCTGTTTGCGTTCAGCCATGGGTTCTGATGACAAAGTTGCATTTGCTAGTTGGGCATACCGTCCCCCCTATTTGCCCCCAACAATGAGTATTGCAGTGGGTAAAAATAGTTCAGTGTTGACTGAACCGATGTTATTTCAAACTCCCTTTGCCCAACGTCCAGATACATACCCTGCGGAAAAGTCTCAACCTCTTAATCATGGTATTGGTTTGCGTGAAATTACTCGTGTAGAACTAGCGATGCCGACAGCAAATGCGCGATCGCCAGAACTGCAAGCGGTGATTGATACCAATCAGGTAAGGCTACGAATAGGGCAGGAAAATCTTGTGGAACTAGGATTTGACGGAGAATTACAGGGAAAACAGGTAGATTTTCGACCAGAATTGCCGCTTCTCATCACCTGGTAGTCTTCAGGAATGAGGCTAAAAATTTTATACTCACCAATTACGTGATATCAATGATTTTGTCAAGGAGAAACGTCATTGTTGAGGTGTGATATTCATACTTTTATACAAAATTAGAAAGACTACATCAATTCTTGGACTTTTGTCTGCTGATCTTTACCGAGATTTTACGTAATCTCCTATGAATACATCTTAAGCTATAGCTAGGTTTTCTAAGGCTATTGTCACGGGATAGGCAAACCGCCTATCCTTTTTTTTGCCTATAGGGGATATTACTGGAGTAATCATAGATTTTTGACTATAGGACTTCTCCTGAGAATAGATTTTCTCCTCGCAGTGTGTTTGCTTGATATTTAACAACACCAAGGGGATATCAAATTCCTAATAATTCATCTATGGGTATGGATGGTAAATCGGGAGGAACTACGGTGCGTATAACTGTAGTTTTGTGGCTTTCCTGTTGGGTAATCAGATGAATAGCGATCGCCTCTAAGCGAATTTCCACAGAACCCAAGGGAATATTTACCTGCGTAATTATATGTAAGCCTCCTTGAGGATGGGGTAATAAATCAGTCAGAAGGCGAGGACCATCTAGAATCCAGCGACTTTGGTAATCTTCTACCCAAAACTTGACAGCAATATGGGGTTGGGGATGGGGGATACGGATACTGACACGGATAGACTTGCCACCGATGAGTTCTCCGTCTGGTACGGATAATTCGGGAATTCCTAGAGGTTCATCTAGATACTGGGACACTGATAAAGCGGAAGACAAATCAGTCAGTGAGGGTTCATTGGTAGGTGGTGTATTTGCTACCACTTCTGGAGATGGGGTATCATCAACAACTATCTCCTGGGATAACCACGAGCGAGATTTGCTAGCTTGATGTTCTACAGGTGGAAGTTGTTTGACTTCGCTGGTAATATCAGATTCAATTTCTGCTGCGGTTGGGTTATTCAGCAGATAGTCATAATCTTCGTATTCGACATCGATGGGTTCAGCCAGGGCGTAACCTTGGTTTTGAATCCATTTTCTAATTAAAGGAGATACATAGGGTTCTTCGGTGGGTGTTGCTATCAGTTCGGAATTTTGAGATACGACTTCCGGATTTTCCTTGGTGATGGTGGGTAATTCTGCTTCGAGGTTGGGATTTTCGGGAGTGGAATCTGTGGGTGGGATTTCTGGGGTGATTTGGGGGGTTGGGGGAATGCGTTTCAACCAGGGAAAGAGAGTATTGCCTGAAGATAGAACTGATGATGATTCTGGTGAGGCAATGACACTTTGATTAACATTTTGATTTTTTTCCCCCGGAAGTTTCGGTAGTTGCAATCCTGGAGAATGTTTGGCTTGACGAAATCTCTCAGGATCGATACGTGGTGGTATGGGATTTTTCGGTAAAGGTTGAACTGGTAGAGATTCCCCAGATTTACTGGTTTTCACAAGATTGAATAGTTCTAAATCAAGGGAAATTTCTGGAGTTGGATGGGCTAGGGTGGTACTGAGGGAATTGCTTTGGTACAGTTCTAAATCTTGTTGACTGATAGTTTCACTGAGGGCGACTAATTCTGTAACATTTGCTGTTACTGTGAAGGATTTTTGGCTGAGGGGATGGGATGTTCCCGAGGAATCATCTAAATGGTGGAGAGTGATTTCACCCAGTAATAACTTAGATTTGCTCTCCTTTGGGGGTGCGATCGCCACGGTAAATTCCCAGGGTAAGGCAGCAACATGGAAAACCTGTGTTTCCTGGATTAAGATTTCCCCCGTTTCTGGCGATCGCAACTCTACCCGTAATTCAGTTTGATTCGCTGTAATTTGCCATTCTGGAGCAGATATTTGGGAGTTTTGGTATATTTGCCCATGAATATGAATTTGCTCTCCCCAGGATGTCATATAGGTTTCCTGGGGCAAAATTACTTCCAGAGGATAAATTGGGACGGTTGTTGGTATTTCCTCTTCTGCTGGTGTCTCTAGCAACTCTTGGGAGTCGGGTAACGCTAATTCCACCAAATTTTGGATAATTTGCTCTGCACTTTCTCCCTGCAACCAAACAGGATGAACTGGTTGATCAATTTCGGTAGCATCTGAGTTGGCATCACCTTCTGAGGGCACAATTGCTACAGAGTCGGAATTTTCCCTAGTCGCAACAACCTCTGATGGTTTGGGAATATCCGTCTCTAAAGCTACATCTGGTTGGGGAGAATCCGTATTTTCCCCTTCCTGCGTTGGCGGTAAAACTTGTAACTGAAACGAATAACTCCAAGATTTACCCAACATCTCTGACATCAAGTCCCCAGAACACTTGATTTCCCAATTTCCTGGTTGCAAGTAAGTATAGGGAATTACTGCCATTAACCCCTCTGGACTGGTACGGCGAGAGCGCTTGTAAATACGTCGTTTGGGCGGTACTTCTAAAGTCGAAAGGTAAGTAACTCTGACCTCAACATCTGTATTATAAATACTCGAACGAGCCACCACTCGATAGCGCCCCGCCGAGATTTCCAAGTTTGCCGTTTCTAGAGGTTGCCAAGAGCGATCGCCCTGCTTCTGTATCAGAAATTGCCAGTGTTCCATCTTCAGTGATGCTCAGACTGTAATATCAAGCTTGTAATATTTGCTTTACCTTGCTTGCCAGTGTACCTCAGTCTTTAAAAAATGCATCACTGAAGTTAGGGGATTTTAGAATTAGGGAATCGGGAATGGTGACTAAAGTCGGAATTATGCTCTGTTCATGGCTTTAAACTTTTATTTTCCTAGGCAAAATCCGACATTGGCAGTTCAATACTAAACTCCGTACCCTCACCAATCATAGAATTACAACTTAATTTACCACCGTGGGTTTCTGTAATAATTTGTTTGGCGATCGCTAATCCTAAACCCGTACCTTTACCCACAGCTTTTGTTGTAAATAAATGGTCAAAGATTTTTTCTTGGACTGATTCACTCATTCCCTTACCGTTATCGGCAATTGATATCTTCACCTGGTTATCTGCAATTGATGTTTTAATGATAATTTGATTGGGATTTGCCTTAATTTCTTCAAAACTTCGCCCCGTATTCGACTCATCTAGAGCATCAATGGCATTTGCCAGAATATTCATAAATACCTGATTTAATTGCCCAGGGAAACATTGAATGTGGGGTAAGTTCCCATACTCTGTAATTACTTCAATTGCAGGGCGTAGTTCATTCGCTTTTAACCGATGTTTGAGAATTAAAATTGTACTATCAATACCTTCATGGATATTAAAAGCCACTTTGTAATCTTTATCAGCACGGGAAAAAGTTCTGAGACTGGTACTAATATTTTTCAACCTGTCACAGGCTATGACCATAGCATCAAACATCTTGGGCAAATCTTCTAAGCTATAATCTAAGTCAATTTCCTCTGCATGCTCGAGGATTTCTTCCCCTGGATTTTCTACACTTTCTTGATAGAGTTGCAAATGTTGAGTAATATCACCAAGAGTGGGTTTTGCTTGTTTGAGAGTTGCAGAAATAAAACCCAAAGGATTATTCATTTCGTGGGCTACCCCTGCCACTAAATTACCTAAAGCCGACATTTTCTCATGTTGAACCATTTGGAGTTGGGTGTCTTGTAACTCCGTGAGTGTTTGTTCCAACTCTTGGGATTTTTTCATTATCAGGGCTTCAGCTGCTTTGCGATCGCTAATATCAATGACAACTCCATCCCATAGAATAGAACCATCAGCTTGTCGCTCTGGTCGAGCTGCCGATTGTACCCATTTGATAATTCCCGAAGGCAAAATAATCCGCCATTCTTCCTTAAATGGTGTCAGAGTTTGGGCAGAGTAGGCAATTGCTTGGGCGATCGCTGGTTCATCCTCAGGATGATGGAGAGCGTAAAGGTTATGCTCCCCGCTCATTACCGTCTCTGGTGCTAACCCATACAAGTCGAAACAGCCAGAACTCAGGTATGGTGTAGAAGTGGAACCGTCAGGGGCGAGACAGAATTGGTAAACCATACCAGGAATATTATTTGCCAAATTTTGGAAGCGGATTTCATTAGCTTGTAATTTGGCTAGAAATTGTGTTTGCTGCTGGGCGAACTTCTGGGAATTTTCATAAAGTCGAGCATTTTCTAAGGAAATTGCTGCCTGAGCGCATAGTAAGTTTAATATATGAATGCGATCGCTTGTAAACACACCGCTAGTTGAGCGATTTTTCAAATAAATAATTCCCGCTAAATGCCCTTGGTTGAGAATCGGCAAACATAGTATACTTTTCGGTTTTTGTTGACTGAGATAGTCATCAATTACAGGTAAATCGGTTTTGAGATCATCAATCTTGACAACTTCTTGAGTCCGCTTAACATACTGAATCAATTTATTTGGTACACAGGGATGATCGTCGAGGGGTTCTGTACAAAGTATGGTGTCTTCCAGGGTAGTGATCGCCCTGACTTGCCAAATATCATCTTGGGGCAAAACTAGTACACACTTCTCACCTCCAGAATTTTTCAGAATGATTTGGGTGAGTTGTTGAAGTAGTTCATCAAGTTGGATATTACTGGAAAGAACTTGAGCAGCTTGGATTACCGACATCATATCCAACACATCACAAAGACTGTTAGAGGTTTGGGTGTAAGAATGAATAGAATCGGTGTGTAGGGTATTTTGGGTTTCTAGAACATGGAAACTGGATTTAGGCTGTTGCAAAATAGACTGGAGCAGTTGGGGATAGTTGGTTTGTAAATCCATAATTTTGGCTTTAGCTCCCCAACGAAAATAACAATAGTAAGCCTCGATCATATATATCTGGGCAATTTTCTCTTTACCCCAATCAAGATAAAATTTGGCAGCGAGTTCATTAGCTAGGGCTTCTTCTTGGATGTAACCGTTTTCTTTTGCTCCAGCGATCGCGCGCTCATAACAATCAATTGCCTCTAATTTCTTGCCTAATATCTGATATCGTACTGCTTCTACCAAATGATATTTGTGTTGATAATTCATTGGTGCAGCTTGAGCATAAAATTGTAGCTTCTCCTGATTCTCCTGAACTCGTAAGAGAAATTGCTCTTGTTGTGAAAAAGCGACTGTGGGAAAAACACTCAAACGAATTAGGGAGTCATAGTAGTAGTAAATTGGAGCAACAGGCATCCCTACTCCTGCTTTCAAATATTTTTCTGCCCAGTCTGCTTTCTGTAGAGCAAAGGAAAAATACCCAAAATAATAATTAAGTATCAACTTGCAGAGGTAAAATAAATAAAGAGCCAGTTCATCATTTTCTTTGATGAGAGCCGATAAAGACTGCTCTTCTTCATCAATATCATAACCAAGACAATTGGGATTTTCTCTTAGGTCTATAAAGTTTTTAATAGAATAACTAATAATATGTGCCCAAGTTAAAAAATGTTTACTTGCAGCGAATCTTGATTGATAAATCTCTACTTCTTCTAACAGGCTTTCTAAATTCTCTGTCCCGCTTAAATAGGTATAGAGTAATCTAAAGGAAGTGGAGACTAGGGTATGAACGGAATCCCCTGTTTCTAATCCCACTCGGTAGGATTCCTTTAATAACGCGATCGCCTGTTGAATACTTTGTTGATTTGACTGATTAAATGCAGCTACTTTAAACTGAACCATGCTCTGGACAGATTTATCAGAAAATTTATCCATCATTCTGAGTGCTAACTGCCCAAATTTATAACCCTCTTCCAACTTATTCAATACAATACTGACAACAATTCCAAAATCTGCATACCCAGGTGCAGACAACGGAGAATTGCCATATTTAAGCGATAACTTGACTTCTTCACAAGCAATGATGGGAAAGAGATAGGGAGCTGCTTGATGGATAGATGGGACAAGGCTAGTTATAATCTGCAAAGCCGCTAAAGCCTTTGTATCCTGCATTAATGGTAGATTTATTAAATCTTCGCTAGTAAGACTCTGGCATTTCTCCAGGGTATTTTCTACCTGCTGCTGAATCTCCAGATGTGTGGCAGATTCCGGAAGAATAACTTCCAGTTTTTGCAGAATTTCTCTCCCAATTTTAATTGCCTGAAGTTGTTGATTTTGTACCTGATAAGCTTGAAGTTTGACCTCATATACTTTTACTTGTTCAAGTACACTACTACTTTGTCGCAACACAACCTGAATCAACGATTCCATGCGCTCAAAATCACAATTAAGTAATGCAACTTCTGCGGCTTCTTCGTATAAACTATGCATCAGAAAAGTATCAGTTTCCCAACCGCTTGCTGTTAAATAATCTATCCCATGATTGAGATAAATCATCGCTGTGCTGTAGGCAGTTGATGCTTTTGCCTTACGTCCTGCTTTCAGGTTTAATTGGGCATAGTGACGACGCTGAGGAATATCAAAAATGAGTGATTTCCCATAATTTAGCTGATTAACAATCTCAAATATTCGCTCACCTTGTTGCACCTCATTAGTATTCTGTAAAAGCAGTTGTCCAATTCTGAGATGAGTTACTTGTTTCTGTTCCTCTGGAATTAGGCAATAGGCTGCTTGTTGAATGCGATCGTGCAGAAATTTATACTTAGCTAATACTGGACTCTTATCATTTATTACAAATAATTCTTCTTTATCTTCTTCCTGATAAAACTTATAAATCTCACTTTCTGGTAAAATCAAATCCAACTGTAAAGCTTTCCACAAATCAGCAGCTACTTCTACCTCAGATAATTGGCAAACAATTGCTAATGTTTGTAAATCAAATTGATTACCAATACAGGCAGCTAACCTTAAAACCTCTTGTGTTGATTCTGGTAATTTCCGTAATTGAAAGACCATAAATTCAACAACATTATCCGTGAGTGCTTGCTGATGAATTTTACATATATCACATTGCCAGCATTTCTCTAGCCAATTAAATTCAATTATTCCATCTTGATGTAATGATTTGAGAAACTGATTGACAAAAAATGGATTTCCTTGAGTTTTTTGGTAAATTAATTGTGATAGAGAAAATGCTAAACCTTCCGCGCATTTTAATGTATCTACCACCAATTGATTTAATTTTAGTTGACTCAGAGGTTTTAAAGTTAGTGTATTGACAATTATCTTTGCTTCTCTAATTTCATCCAAGGTTAAAATCAACGGATGAGTTGGTGATACTTCATTATCTCTATAAGCCCCAATTAATAATAAATATCCTTGCTTGACATCACTAACTAACAACTGTATCAACTTTAAAGAAGCTGAATCTGCCCATTGTAAATCATCTAAAAATATTACTAAGGGATGTTCCTTAGTTGTAAATAGCTTAACAAACCTTTGAAATAAGAGATTGAAGCGATTTTGTGCCGCACTTCCGGATAATTCGGTTACAGGTGCTTGAATCCCAATAATTCTTTCTAATTCCGGAATTACTTCAATAATTACCCGTCCATCATCTCCTAATGCTTGCAGAATTTTTCTTTTCCATCCTTGAATTTTAATGTCACTTTCTGTAAGTAATTGTCCCATTAATTCTCGGAATGCTTGTACAAATGCAGAAAAGGGAATGTTGCGATTAAATTGGTCAAATTTACCTTTAAGAAAATAGCCTCTTTGCCTGACAATCGGTTTATGTATTTCGTTGACAACCGCAGTTTTGCCGATGCCAGAAAAACCAGCTACTAACATAATTTCGCTGTTTCCTAGTGATACTCTCTCAAATGCTGCCAGTAGTTCTTGAACTTCATTTTCTCTGCCATATAATTTTTCTGGAATGGCAAATCTGTCACAAATATCTCTTTTCCCAATTTCAAAGTCCGCAATGTTTCCTTTTGCCTGAATTTGAGATAAGCATTCCTCTAAATCGTACTTTAATCCGACAGCACTTTGATATCTATCTTCGGCATTTTTTGCCATAAGCTTCTGAATAATACTGTCTAATACTGGAGGAATTTCTGTTCGATTTCCTAATGTCGGGGGTATTTTTGCTATATGACAATGTACCAACTCCATTGCTTCTTTGGATGGAAATGGTAATTCTCCTGTGAGTAGTTCGTAGCAAGTAACACCTAGAGAATAAAAGTCTGTGCGGTAATCAATTGCCCGATTCATTCTTCCTGTTTGTTCAGGAGAAATATAAGCAAGTGTTCCTTCTAAGACATTAGCACTGATGAATGCTTGACTTTCCCGTGGTAATAGGGATGCAATGCTAAAGTCGATTAATTTTACTTGTTTAGTTTTAGGGTTAATTAAAATATTACTGGGTTTAATATCTTTATGAATAATTCTTTGACGGTAGAGAATTTCTAGTACGTCACACAAAGAAATGAGGATTTGCAAAAATTCTTGTAATAAATTGATATTTTGTGTTGCTAATGAGTTTAAGTAATCCTTAATAGTTATCCCTCCAAAGTCTTCCATGACTAACATATAGCCATTGTGATAGGGTTCTAGGCTATAGCTTTGGATGATTCCGGGATGCTGAATATTTTTGGCTATGGTATATTGATTGCGAAATTTTACCAGTTCAGACAAACTAGGGTAAGGGTTTTTCAACAGTTTGATTACCACTGGTAATGAGTCAGTTTCTCGAATACAGCGATACACTTGGGTTCTGGAACCATCGTATATTTGCTCACTAACTTGATATCCGGGAATACTGACTAGAGTGGTAACCATAGTTCATTACTTTATACTTTCGCATCTAGTATTCCCAGATAGGTAAGTAAATTTATATCAATAACATAGATGTTTACATTGGTATGTTGCTCGCAAAATCTTTAACCTCACCAAGAACAAAGCTACAATCGGGTATTGACTACCATAGATGAGCTGATTTGTTTAGCCATAACTGATGTTATAGCCCTGTGTAGTTATTAACAAAATTTCTGGGTTTGATTCTCTGCTTATATAAGCAGTATGTTACTTTGACTGTACTCAGTCACCCCATTACAAAACATAATTACTCTGGGAAAGCTGCGTTGAAAGAGCAGTTGCGAATAGTTTTAACTCTTACCCCTGACATTGACTGCGCTGCAAATAGCTTCCTCTCTCCCCACAAGAGAAATATAAGGTTGCTGAAGATACTGGGTTGCTGCGGCGATCGCGTCTTTGACTGTGACATCAGAGATTTGCTTTTGAAATTCCTGATCGAAGTTAATTCCTAATCCTAGGGTTTCATACCAACCATATAGTTGAGCAATTTGCCCATTTGTCTGTTTTCCTAGGGAATATTGCCCCAGAATTTTATTTTTTGCTGCTTGTAGTGCGTCTACTTCTAGGGTACTTTGCCAAAGTAAATCGACTTCGGTATGTAAACCTTCCAGGGCAATTTTTGTATTCTCTGGTGCTGTTCCCATATAGACAACAAAACTAGCGGGGAAAAGTTTTGTGGGATAAAAAGCCGAAACTTCGTAAGCTAAACCTCGTTTTTCTCGCAACTCGACAAACAAACGACTAGAAAGTCCATTTCCGAGATAGGTTGCTAATAATTTCAACGCAGCATAATCAGCAGAAAATACTCCAGGAGCAAAATAACCTAACATCACAATGGATTGTTGTGTTTGTTGAGCTGTCAGTACTTGCCGTGGTTCTACGGTAATTTGATTAAAATTTAATACTTCTAATTCAGGAGAATTATTTTGCCAATCTCCAAAAATGCTGTTAACTAAGGTTTCTGCTTCCTCGGAGGTGATGCGACCCGCAATACTAATAACAACATTATCTGGACGAAAGTGGGTGTGATGGAAGTTAACTAAATCATCACGGGTAAGTTTACTAACTGTATTTTCATATCCCAAGGCAGACATGGCATAGGGATGGTCTTGGTACATTGTATGACGCAGTTGGTCAAAGGCAACAGTGAAGGGATGTTCTTTTTGGGAGCGAATATCTTGCAGGGTGATACGTCGTTCGAGTTCGATTTGAGTTTCTGGAAAAGTTGGCGATCGCAAGATTTTTGCTGCTAATTCTAAAATCTCGGCAAAGTCACTAGTCACAGTCTTAACTGAGAGCAAAAAATAATCAGAGGATGCATCAACACCTAAACTTGCTCCCACAGACTCTACCTGTTCGGCAATTTCCATGCTAGAAAGTCCATAACATCCCTTTGTCAACACCGATGACAGTAAATGGGTTAAACCAGCTTGCTCACGCTTTTCGTAACTACTTCCAGAGCGTAAAAAAATCTTGGCTGCAACGATATCTGCTGTGGGGTTCTCCGTTACTAGCAGGACAATACCATTATTTAATACAGTGCGATCGATGTTGGGTGTCATAGGATTGTGATGATTTATTCGTGGTTAGTCATTGGTGATACTCAGCTGCATTTCAAGGTAGGTAATGATGATTGAGTAAAGATGAATAAATTTGTCTATTTATTGACTTACCTTTTGATGATTCACTGATAAATATTTAAGATTTCATCACGGTTACAGCATAATTATCTGGTAGAAGATACTTCTGAGCTAATTTTTGCAGTTGTTGAGTATCAAAAGATAGAATTTTGTCTGTATATTTCATTGCTAAATCGGCGTGGGCAATGGTGCTGTAATATCCATAAAGTCCAGCGAGTTGATTGGGAGTTTCCGTAGAAAAAGCAAACTCATTGCACAATAATCTTTGAGCACGATTTAATTCCGCTTCTGTAATTCCCTGAGTCTGCAAGCTATCTAAATGGAAACGGATTGCAGATTCCACACTTTCAATATCCTCTGGTTCCAACCAAGCAGAGATGGTAAATAAGCTGGATTCTTTTTGTAGGGAAATATTACTACAAATTCCCTGAACTAATTGTCTTTCTTCTCGTAAATCTCGCATGAGACGGGAGGTTCTTCCCTCTGCGAGTAACACCGATAGTAAATCTAAACCGTAGGCATCATCTAATTTTTCCACGCCGGGGGCAGTCCATGCCATCATGATCCTGGATTGTTCCAGTTGTGGTAATGATAACTCTTGGCGGCGAATCTCGGTGATTTGGGGTTGGGGAATGGTTTCCCGTAGTGGACATGAAACCCCAGGTGCGCGAAAATCACTAAAGGCTTGGTTAACTAATTCCGCAGCTTGTTCTTGAGCAATTCCCCCAACCAACACTACCGTCATATTTTCCGGTTGGTAGTGATTTTGGTGAAAACAACGCATTGCTTCTGGTGACTGCTGCATTAAGTCATGAACTGAACCTAGTACCGATCGCCCATAGGGATGGTATTCATAGACGTTATTAATCAGAGATTGAAATCCTAACCAATCAGGATCGTCCTCTGCTTGGCGAATTTCCTCTAAGACGACATCCCGTTCGCGGATAAACTCATCATCGGGTATAGCTGCATTCAAGAGCAAGTCTGCTAGGTGTGGTAGGGTTTCGCTGACAAAAGGTGTGGCGGTTGTCAGGGAATAATGGGCATAATCATAACTGGTTGCAGCATTACTCATTCCCCCTCGACTTTCAATCTGATAGTCAAAAGCTCCCGGTGCTAGGTTCGCTGTACCTTTAAATATCATATGTTCGAGAAAATGAGCCATCCCAAACCAGGGTTTTGGCTCTGCGTTGCTACCAGCACCTACCCAAATGTCCGCTACCACCACAGGGGTTGCAGGAATTTCTTGATGAATAAGAGTTAAACCGTTGCTGAATGTTAAAACCGCAGCTGGAAACACAGTTATGATTTTGTTTTGATAAGAATTTTTCTGATTGTACGCACAAGTGGGCACAATTTTGAAATGTTAGCTTGAATTTCTTCCCTCGTTAGAATCAATTTATACAAAATGCCAATTTCCCGGTATCAAGATGAGTAATGAGTAATAAGTAATGAGTAGTGATCTATCTTTTATCACTTTCGGGAGAGAATAATCTGAAAAGTTTACAGCTTTACTGAGTAATAAAATTACATCAATTTTTCTTGGTGCAAGATGTGTGTCAAGAAAAAAGCTTTGGCTTTTGGTTTGGAACTTACCCCCATTTCTGACTCAACGTAATGTGTTTCTTGAGAGTTAACCGTAACTTCTCCTGCTTGAATCAGGTGTTGTGCCAAAGTATGAGAAGTACAGAGTTTTTTTCTACGAGTAAAGTATCGAGTCTTTGTTTTGCCAATTTCTTGCCGTCACTTGCTTTTGTATATATTTTAGATCGCATATATTTCGATCAATAAATATATCTGGCTCTTCCGTAGGTGTTATGCCAAACTTGAAACTCTAATTCGAGATTTACCTTTAATAGCAAGGCTTTTGGGAACTTTTAAGCTTTATTTTGTTCCAAAGGCTTAAAATCCGATTTTAAAAGCTATCTTTCTTGTCCAGTAATGAATTTGAGCTATTTTATAAGCATTTTTAGCATAACAAGTAATGAAGAACCATATCTCTTAATTGTTCCCCAGTTGTTGGCAAGTTTTTTGGAAGTGGTTTTTCGATACCTGCGATCGCAAATGCCTTATTTTTTCTACTTATTGTCTAATTACGTACGAATTTCTTTATCAAAAATTTATTTATACATCTATTTTTGCAAAGATATCTTGAAAATGCTAGCTATTGTGAGAAATAGTATCATTATCATTTTAAATGATTGTAGTAAAAGCTACATTACTCAGGTACTACGGCGATGCTTCTCGATCGAAATTTATTTGCAAAAGAACAAAAACAAATCAAACTACAAATCAAAGTGGCTCGAAATTTCGCAGAACTCGAACCCCACGCAGATAGTTGGAATCGGTTGGCTTTTGGAAGTCTCCAACAATTGCCGATGTCTTCCCATGCATGGGTATCGTCCTATTTCGAGCATTATTTGGCACAAAATGAGTCCTGGGTATGTTTGTTGGCTTTTCAAGATTCGGAATTGGTGGGTGTGATGCCATCAGTCGCCAAAACCTGGAATTTGTTGGGGTTGAAGGTATCCGTTTTGGGTTTGCGACAATCGTCACAAAGTTGTTCGGTTGACATACTGGCAAAACCGGGTTTAGAAAATATCGTCATTCCAGCTTTGGTAGAAAAAATGGTGGAATTGTATCCGCGTCAAATTGGGATAGTGTTCGATCGATTGCCGGAAAATTCTCCCACGATCGCAGTTTTTGAGGAGTTAGCAAATTTTACTTTGATAAAAGAATTTGACAGTGTGGGTGCTTATATCCCTATTGGTAATGATTTTGCGAAATATCGATCGAATTTGAGTGGAAATTTTAGAAGCAATCTCAATAAAGCTAATAAGAAATTACATGCTTTGGAAAATGCGAACATCAATTTTATTAATGGTAAAGAAGCAACCGCAGAATATCTTACCCAACTGGTAGAAGTGGAAGCCAAAAGTTGGAAAGAAGATGTCGGAACTGCGATAATCAATTGCCCACAAGCGCTCGCATTTTATCGAAGTCTGTGCCAGCGACTTTCGAGTGCGGGATTTTTGGAATGGCAAATATTGACAGCAGAAGGAAAGGCGATCGCGGTGAATTTGGCGGTTCGTCTCGAGCGATTAGTTTTAATTTGGAAGTTGGGTTACGATGCGAGCTACTCGAAATGTTCTCCGGGAAGTCTTTTGCTCGAAGAAGCGGTGAAATTGGCTTGTGAATCTCCCGATATCGATGAAATTAATTTTATGACCGACCATTCCTGGTATGACAATTGGAAAATGGAAAAGCGCCAATATTATTATTTGAGGTTATACAGCCATAAATCTCCATTTTCAATGTTGGGATATATGATTTGGAATCTACGTCGAAAGTTGCGAAAAATATTTTAACTTTGGTATTTCAATCCTACCCGCATCTTAAAAAATAAAAGCTCTCCAATGATTTCCACGGAAGAGCTTTTACTGTAATTTTAATTTGACCGCAACGCCGTTTTACCTAAGTTTTTGACCTGGATAAACCAGGGGGGATCCGTTTTTTTTCGCTTAAAGTTTCCGAGTACAAGCTCGGTTTACTGCCGCGAAAATTCCTTGGTTCCCTTATTCTTAAAGACATAGATCAAAAAACTTGATGGCAGTCACCAACGTTGCAGTACAACTTGAATCTATTATAACTTGCAAAAATGATGTTGTGTATGTCCAATTGCAAAATATTTCTTAACTGGAATGGGGGTACCAGATAGACTCAATTTTGCGGGCGATCGCCAATGCGGTTTCCCGGTTTGGCTCATCTAATAAAACCGTGACATGACCTAGCTTGCGTCCTGGGCGGGATGTTTTTTTCTCGTACCAATGGACGTAGGCTTGGGGAATTTGGGCAATTTGCTGACGCTGATGGCTATAGTCACTCTCAGAGGTTTCATAGCCCAGCAAGTTTACCATGACAGCCCCGGGAAAAGTCAAGCCCGGATTGCCCAAAGATAGACCAGAAACTGCTCGCAGTTGTTGCTCGAATTGGGAAGTGTGGCATCCATCCAGGGAAAAATGTCCAGAATTGTGGGTGCGGGGAGCGATTTCATTGACTAATACTTTCCCTTCTGCGGTGAGGAATAACTCAATTCCCAAAACCCCGACGAATTCTAGTTTATCTAATAGAATCCCGGCAATTTCTGTAATTTCTCTAGCAATTTCTGGAGTCACGTCTGCTGGAGCAATGACACGCCGACAAACTTGCTCTTGCTGTTGAGTTTCGACTACGGGATAGGTGATGATTTCCCCATTGACAGAACGGGCTGCTATGATAGCTAATTCCCTCACAAAGGGCACATATTCTTCGACTAAAAATAATGATTTTTGGTCTTGATTTTTCCGCCTACTTGTGTTTGCAAAATCCTGCCATTGTGCCTGATGAGAAATAATATAGGTGCCTTGTCCATCGTAACCATGGCGACGGGCTTTTATAACAATGGGAAAAGTGAGATTTTCTGTTGTGGTGATTGCTTCTAACGGTTGAAAAGACGGTACTGGCAACCCTAATTTTTGTAAATAACAGCGTTGGTGGTATTTATCTAACAGTGGTGCTAAAGCTGCTAGGGGGGGACGGAAACACACACCGGATGTTTCTAGGGCGGATAACCCTGGTAAATCGACAAATTCGTTCTCGAAAGTAATGATATCGCACAGACTAGCTAATTTATCTGTGGCAGATGCATCATCTACTGCGGCAAACACAGTATCCTGGGCAATGGCAACAGCTGGATCCCCAGGATTAGGGGTTTGGATGACTAATTCTAACCCCAATTTTGTGGCGGCACTACCCATCATTCCAGCTAATTGTCCGCCACCGATAACACCAATACGCTTCATTTGCAACCTAAAGACTCACGAGTATCCGCACCAGTTTTTGAGTTTATCCCCTTGGCGATCGCGCATAATTCTTTGATTTGCGCTCCATCCAAAATTGCATCTGTAAAGTCTGCACCCTCGATATTTACGCCTGTAAATATGGCTCGCAGTAACAGAGTTTCTCGCAAAATGGCATCACTTAAATCCGCACCTGTTAAGTTTACCTGATCTACTAGGGCATTGCTCAAGTCCGCACCATGTAATTTTGCCTGTGTCATCACCGATGCACTCATTACCGCACCTCGCAAGTCAGTACCTGCAAAGTTTACGAGTTCCATATTAGCGTTAGAAAATTCTGATGCTTGTAAACTTTCTCCCGAAAAATCCCGACGACTCAGCTCCGCATTACTGAAGGAGAGGGGGTGAGTCCAGTCAGCTAATGCTGGTGGATTCCAACTCAGGAAAAAGACTGCCAAAACTAAGACTAATGTCTGTCGCCACAATACCATATTTGTGTTCTCAGTGATATGCTTTTTTCGGCTGGATGGTGAATTGTCTCAAGACAAACACAAAAAATTGACCATGTTGTAAACAAGCATACTCTTTTTGGGAATCCTAGAAAGGAGAAGTCCTGTTTTTCTATTGGTTAACCATGTCAACTTCTATATTTTTTGCCCAAACTGCGTCATCCAAGGCAAAAAAAACTGTGCAGCAGATTTCTGTTGCAGAAACGCAATTTCAGCAAATGCCACCATTTCTTGTGGCAACCTGTGGTGGACTTGCCTTTGTCGTAGTTGTTTTAATTATTTATGGCAAGGTGCAGATGGACAAGTTACAAAAAAAACTCAAGTTTGAAAAATTTCGAGCCAAAGAATTAGAGAAAAAATTTAAACTTGCCCTAGAAACGATTCACAAAATGGAGAGGAACCCCGATTTAATTAACTCGCGGGAATTCAACCTCGACTATTTGCGGATGCGGATGTCGGAGGAAGTATTTCACTTTGCGATCGTCAATCAAATTAAAATTAGAATTAAGGATAAAATTTCTCAAGCATTGCGTCCTACCCAAGTCAATCAAGGTGTTGTTGGGGTTGCGGGGACTGGGAGACAAGTGGATGAAATTTTTGATGTGGAATATGAAACGGGGGCACCACCAAATATTAGTAAAAGGGTTTTATTCCGGATTCAAATTCGTTTAATGAAACTGCCAACCCAAGCAACATCGGCGACAATTAGTCAAATTATTGATTGTGTGGAAACCTATCTCAGTCCCATGGATGAAGAGGATAATTGGCAACCCACAATTCAAGGACGTGTAGCATATATGCATTGGGATCAAAAAGCTAAACCTACACCTTTATTAGTCTTAGAACAGTCTAATGAGGGAGTAAATGTGACTTTTCGTACCAGTCGCCAGGGGAATGCTACGCCAAGTAAAAATTTATTCAAGTAATTAGGGAATAAAGAACGATTATTACTGTTTCAGGGTGTTCAATTCTCAAATCAGGTTATTGTAATTTAGTTTGAGATTGACGGGCAAGGATACCATCTTCCATTTCTAAAATGCGGTCGGCAATATCTAAAATACGATTGTCGTGAGTTACTAATAAAATAGAAGTACCTTGGTCTTTAGCTAAACGCTGCATAATTTCTACCACATCTCGTCCAGATTGTTTATCTAGTGCTGCGGTAGGTTCATCGGCTAAAACTAGGGGTGGAGTGTTGACTAAAGCTCTGGCGATCGCGACTCTTTGTTTTTGTCCTCCAGACATACTATCGGGAAAATAATTAACTCTTGTTCCTAAACCTACAGAGCGCAGAATTGCCTCTGATTTGCGAATTGCTTCTCTCTGAGAAATATTTTTATTTAACTCTACTGCCATTTGCACATTTTGTCTGGCACTGAGAAATTCTAAGAGGTTATGTGCTTGAAAAATATAACCAATTTTGCGCCGACAATTAACTAATTTAGTTTGACTGGCACGATATAATTCATCACCTAAAAATCGTAAACTACCTTCTTGTACTGACCTTAATCCCCCAATTAAACTTAATAAAGTAGTTTTTCCTGAACCAGAGGGACCTGTCATAATTACAATTTCCCCTGGATAAATATCCATATTAATATCGAACAAAATTTGTTTTTTCAGAGCGCCTTTACCATAATAGTGATTCAGATTATGAATGGAGATAACTGGTTGTGGTTGCATATTGCTGAAATAATTATGATTGGGTAGTTGTCGGGAAAAATAGGAATTTAGAAAATATCTGCGGGGTCTGCATAACGTAATTTCTTCACGGCGATCGCCCCGGAAATGAAACACATAATAATTGTCAATATTAAGACTTGGAAGCTTCTTAATGCACTCATATATATAGGTAATAGTGTCGCTTCTCTGGCAGTTTTATAGAGCAGCATAGAAACAAAAAATCCAGGAATATATCCTAATAAAGCGAGAATAAAAGCTTCTTGCAGTATCACGATTAACAAATATTTTTGTGTATATCCGATAGCTTTTAAGGTCGCATATTCCACTAAATGGTCTGCAACTTCTGTATATAAAATTTGATAAACAATCACGGTTCCAACAATAAAACCCATAATTGTTCCCAGGGTGAAAATGAAACCAATGGCAGTACTAGTTGCCCAAAAAGTCCTTTCCTTGTTGATATACTGTTCCTTGGTTAAAACTAAAATATCAGAGGTGAAATACTTTCTCAGTTCCTCTGCAACTTCATCCGCATTATATCCAGGTTTCAATTTAATTAAACCTAGGTCAATTAATCCCTGCTGTCGAATCGGAAATAAGCGTAAAAAATTAATATCGCTAGTAATTAAATTTCCATCTGCACCGAAAGATGTACCTAAATTAAACAGTCCACCTACTGTTACAAGTCTTCTTCTGACTTCCGCAGTGACTATTTTACCTGACTCAAAATCTTTGACAATGGGACCATATTCTGTACGAGAAGACCTATCAAATAAGACAACATCTGATAATTTGATTTTATCGATATTTTCCTTTAATCCAGGTAAATCTAAAATGTCATTTTCAGGATTAATCCCAATAACTAATAGGTTACGCGGAATTCCGGTGACTGGATTTTTCCAACTTGTATAATCAATATAAACTGGAGAAACAGAAGCAACAGATTTTAAATCCATGGCTCGATATAAGCGCCTTTGAGAAATTGGTTTCATGGAAAGTAAGGCGCTAGATTGAGGATTAATTAAAACAATATCTCCTTTTAAACTAGTATGAAATCTGACGTTACTAAAATAGAGAGAATCTTGGAATCCTAATTGCATAAACATAAGGATATCCGCAAAGGCAATACCAGCCAAGGCAACAGCAAGGCGGGTTTTCTCACGTTTTAGTTGTAGCCAAGCTAGGGGGATTTTATCATTGAGATTGAAAATATCTGGCAGGATTTGTCGCAGTTGAGAAAATAGTCGCTTCAGCATATGATGTGATAATAGTTAACCAAGGTCAGCCGTGAAATAGAAAGAATGAAATTTATTGATCCAAATATATCTATCTTTTGTTGGAAAAATCATTAAAAGCATCTAACTCTGATAATTACTTATCAAGAATATCAAGCGTAACTACACAAATAGATAAGCAAAAAAATAGGAATAAATTCTCAACACAATTTACCCCAATGCCAAACTATTACAGATTAATTGCTACTACGACCTTGGCATAGGTTAGTCCAGAAACCTTTTCACTATCCCCAGGAGAAAGGGCAATTTTCACCTCAACAACTCTGGCATCAACATCTGCTGCGGGGTCATTATTTAAGACATCTTTTTTCCCAATTTTTCTGCCAATTTCTGCCACAGTACCCTGTAATGTCCCATTAAAAGCATTATTTTCACTGGAAATATTAGCAGTTTGACCGAGGCGAATTTTACTAATAGAATCTTCAGGGACTTCTGCCACAACTATCATTTGATCAGTGCGTCCAATTTCGGCGATACCATTAGCAGTCATTATTTCTCCTGCTTTGGTATAAATTTTGAGAATTTCCCCATTAATTGGTGACATCACATAACTTAAACGTAGTTGTGCTTCTGCTTTTCGCATCAGAGCGATCGCGTTATTTACCTGTGCTTGTGCTATCTGGACATTGCTAGGATTAACTTGCTCAATCTTGCTTAATCTGGTGCGTTCTTCTTCAATTTGCTGTTGCAAGGTGGCAATTGTTTTATCTCTATTAACCCTTGCTTCGACAATTTGCTGCTGCAACGTAGCAATAGTTTGTTGTCGATTAGCTTTACTTTCAGCTAATTGCTCCGAGCTACTAGTTGCACTCAAACGTCTTCTATCCCGTTCCTGTTGAGAAATTGCTCCTGCTTTGTAGAGATAATCATAACGTTGTGCATCCACTTCAGCATTCCGTTGCTCTGCACCAACTCGTCGAACTGTAGCTTTTAATACTTCTCTCTGCCCTTGTAATTGTGCCTCTAAACGATTAATTGTTGCTTGTTGTGCTTCCCTTTCTCCCCGAAGTTGAGCTTGTAGACGAGAAATCACCGAACCTTGAGCTTGAATATCCTTAGGTGAACCAGTTCGGATACTGACGAAATTAGCACGAGATTCTTGTAACTTTGCCCTAGCTTCTTCCACCGCAGCTTTGTTGCCAGCAAAACTATCTAAAATGGCAATAACTTGACCTTTTCTGACTTTTTCTCCTTCCCTAACAAGTAACTGCTCAACTCTTCCTGCTGCTCCTGTGGGTGCTGATAACTTGACAACTTCACCACGGGGTTCGATACGTCCCAAAGCGTTAATAGTAGTGACTGATGGTTGGTTACTAACTGGTGTATCCACTTTGCGTAGTTGCTCTATTTTGGCAACAGAGAGAACTCCCGTAGCGATTACCAGGGGAATGGCGATCGCAATCCCCAACCATCGGCGATCGCTTTCAACTGGTTTTTTTCTTGACTCTTGGGAATTTGACTCCTCTCTCACCCTTGACATAATTCTTTACCTAATTAGTCCGATTTGTGCTGATCTCAATAAAATCGATGAGTTTCAAGTTATGAAGTGATTTGCCTCTAGCTCATCCCTAATTAAAATCTCAAATTGGTATACGGAAGTGGTAGATTTACCACCCATTACTTTTTCCTAAAAATTAGCCCTGGAACATCAATTATTAACAATTTATCAATGAATTGTGTTGTCACAAAATACAAAATCTCATCTTTCTAGGTTTTTGTAGTTAATGGCTCAGAACGATAAAATTTAAAGATACTGATACATCCGAGAAATAGGTGTTTAAATGATACTTATTTCTCTGTACATGATAAAATTACCCAATTGATATATTGGTTAAAATACTCAATAAATAATCATTCATCCTATATAATATAGATACCTAGGGGGATGAAATTTTACCCTGACTGCCATCTTTATCCAGAATTGATGAGAGATTTTAATTAACTTGATGCCTCCTCGAATTCATGGCTAAAATCTCAAATAATTCATGATGTAGCAAGGTGCAGTTAACAGAGGACGGAGGTGAAAATGTGTAATTGTAAGCATTTGAAGTGCATTTGCTCTCATTGATAAATCCTATCAAATATAGTGGCGAATGTATCTGATAGTCACAATTACTGATAACACCAATAATCTCACACCTATTTTATCTAATTGAATCAAGAAAGTGTAGAGAAACAACCAGAATGACTACAGGTATATTTTCCTATAACTTTGCTGGCTATCTTTACCCAAAATTAATAATAGGTAGTGACAACTTGAGAATAGATAACTACGAGATAAACCTTTGCTTGACGCTTATTAACGATGTTTGCTGAAATCAGACTCCATTTTGCTGCCTACCCATGAATTTTACATTGAGAAGTTTTTGTAAAAGGTAACAGACTCTACAGATAAGAATAGATTTATCAATTGTGATTTTTTATAGTTAAATATCGTCTATTTTGATAACTTTTCCATCAAGACTCGGAGATTACTTCTTTATATAGCAATCACGTATGTGAATCGCTGAAAAACTCCGAATTATATGATGGAATTGCTTTATTTTGAGATGCTGACTGAAAAAATCCTATGGCTGGGAATAATCTGGATATTATCATCATGTTTGACTATATAATAGGCGATCGCCATAGGACTATTCATCGAACTGTTCTTTAGATTGACTGGGAAATAGGAATACTAATGATAAATACTGTTCCTTCTCCTAATACTGAGTCACATTGCAACTTTCCACCATGGGTTTCTTCAATAATTTGTTTGGCGATCGCCAATCCTAAACCGGTACCTTTACCTACAGCTTTTGTCGTAAATAAATGGTCAAATATTTTTTCTTTGATGGATTCACTCATTCCCTTACCATTATCAGCAATTGAGATTTGTACCTGATTATCGACAATTGATGTTTTAATGATAATTTTATTAGGATTTACCTTAATCTCCTCAAAACTCCGTCCCGTATTCGACTCATCCAGAGCATCAATGGCATTTGCTAAAATATTCATAAATACCTGATTTAATTGCCCAGGGAAACAGTCTATTTTGGGTAAACTACCATATTCGCTCACCACTTCAATAGCAGGACGTTGTTCATTAGCTTTCAAGCGATGCTTAAGAATTAAAATTGTGCTATCAATACCTTCATGGAGATTAAAGGGAACTTTATAATCTTTATCAGCACGGGAGAAAGTTCTTAAGCTGGTGCTAATATTTTTTAATCTGTCACAGGCTATCACCATAGCATCAAGCATTTTGGGAAAATCTTCTAGGGTATACTCCAAGTCAATTTCTGCGGCATGTTCCAGAATTTCGGTATCTGGATTTTCGACACTTCCTTGATAGAGTTTCAAATGCTCAGTAATGTCAGCAAGAGTTGGTTTTGCTTGTTTAAGAGTTGCTGAAATAAAGCCAAGGGGATTATTCATTTCATGAGCTACCCCCGCTACTAAATTACCCAGGGCAGACATTTTCTCGTTTTGAACTATTTGTAATTGTGCTTGTTGCAGTTCCTGCAAAGCTTGCTCAAGTTCCTGTGATTTTTGTTGAACAGAAAGTTCTGCTTTTTGACGTTCTCTTTGCTCTCTTTGCTGTTGACTGATATCTCGTAATATCGTCAATCCATGTAATTTACCTTTATAGATAAAGGGTACTGCTTTGACTTCAAAATCAAAAAAACTACCATCCTTGCGTTTCGCGATTCCTTGAGCATAAAAGTGTTTACCTAATTTAATAGTTTCCAAAAAATTACTGAACACATGGACAGAATCAGAATGCAAGAAATCCCCTGGTGTCAGATATTGCCATTCCTCTTGGGTATAACCATGCATTTGGTAAATCATGGGATTATTGGCAACTATCTTGCCTGTCTCTAAATCACAAATTGATAATCCATCATTGACACATTCAAAGATGCTACGATACTCTGATTCTTTTTCCGCGATTTCTCGAATTTTTTCTTGCTGCTGAGTATACAATTGACAATTATCTAAAGAAATTCCAGCTTGGGAAGAAAGTAAATTAATTACTTGCATCCGTTCTTTGGTAAAGACTCCAGAAGCGATTTGATTTTCCAGATATAAAATACCCACTAAATGCCCTTGATTCATAATTGGGGTGCATAGGACACTCTTAGGTTGATGCTCTAATATATATTCCCCAATCAATCCTGGAATATCTGTTTGGCAGTCATCTATGATAATTATTTCTTGGGTATTTCTGACATAATTGATAATTTTTCTGGGAATATCTGGGCAAGTATCTACTGACTGTGAATCGATAGTAGTTTGGATACGGGCTTGGGAATTGAGAAAAGTTATAGCTCGGACTTGCCAAGTATGATTGTGAGGCAAGATTAATACAGATTTTTTTGCCCCGGAATTTTCCAAGATAATTTGAGTCAGATTAGTAATTAATTCCTCTAGTTGGATACTACTAGAAATAGCTTGAGCGGCTTTGAGGATAGAGCTAAAATCCAGGGTATGGGAAATACTAGTACTGCCAGTGGTAGAAGTGCGAGTAGATGAAGAAGTGCGAGGGAAGGCAATGGTGGCGATAGTTTCCCAGGGGTTGAGCGTAATTTGTTGGTGGTGGAGGATAGGTTGGATAAGTTGGGGATAGCGTTCTTCTAAGTCATCGGTTTTAGCTTTTGCTCCCCAGCGAGCGTAACAGTAATAGGCTTCTTGCATATAGCCCAGAGCAGCTTTTTCCTGACTCCAACCGAGGTAAAATTTAGCTGTCAGTTCGTTTGCTAAGGCTTCATCTTGAAGGTAGCCGTTTTCTTTAGCTCCTTGGATAGCACGCCCATAGTGAGTAATTGCCTTGGTTGTTTCACCTAAACAACGATATTTCTCTGCTGCCACTAAGTCTGCATAATGGGCATAATTCATCGGTGCATGGCTAGCCCAATGCTGGATAGTAGTGTAATGACTGTCAACCCGTTCCAGAATAGCAGCTTGTTCCTCCGGGTTTGTATTATCATACACCGCCAACTGTGCCAGGGTTGTAAACCAATACAAGGGTGCTAAACCTGTCTGTACCCCAGCTGCGGCAACATATTGAAATGCGGCTTCTGACATTGCGATCGCCTGTTTGTAGCGACCAAATCGGTAACTCAGTATTAATTTATGCAGATAACCACAGAATAAAGCACTCATTTCCCCAGTTCTTTGATGGCGGGCAAAACCCTCTGCTTCGTTAAAAGCGCTCCCCGTTAGGGTGCAGACATCCTCTACCTCTTCTCCCATCAAATTTAAGGTAGCTTGATGCAGGGCTTGATTATATGACAGTTGCATAGACTGTTTCATTGCTGCGATCGCGGCACTTTTTTGCTGGAGGAAGTTTTCTACTTCCGATAATTCTGTTCCCATGAAATACAAAATCCAGCCTTCAGTAAAATAACCCCAACTGGTGAAGTCGTATTCCCCTGACTCAACACCGTATTCTGTTCCCTGACGTAACAAGGGTAGGGCTTCCCGCAGGTGAACTTTCCAATGGCGGGCAAAAATACCACTGCCGATTAAAACTTGTGCCGCAGCAGTTTTACTAAAGAACCTTTGGGATAATTCCAAGGCAATATTACTCAAGCGAAAGGCGGCATCAAAGTCATTAAAAATGCTATACAGCAGGATGACATAGTAAGAATAACCGATTGCTGATAGGGAATTGTGACCGTGTTTGAGACTAAGTTGAACCTGGGTGAGAGTTCCCATTAGGGATAAAAGTGGATTCACGCTCATACAGGCAGCTCCGATTTTAATCAAAATCCCCATAGCAGCCTCAATTTGCGGGTTATCCATGGGTGGTATATCTAGTAGATTCTCCATCCCAACCTCCCCTAACTGCATGACAGTTGCCTGTAGTATTTCCTGGAAGTCCTCCTGGGTAGGCGCTGCGGGGATATCTACACCCAATAATTTCAGGGATTCCAAACCAATGGCGATCGCCTCTGTAGGCTGTTGCTGGGCTAAACAAGCGAGAATTTTGCTTTCTTGGATGGGAATGCTATCTAGAATAGTTTGACAGTGGGGAAGGGTAATAGCTGCCCATGCTTCCATTCCGGTAAAGTCCCCACTCAAATAGGCAGTTTCCACGACGATGGTATGTAGAGCCAAGGTGAGGGAATATTGGGTTTGCCAAGCATCATCGGGTAAATAGCCAATACCCACACGCCCATTGTTCAAGGCAGTTCCGTAGGCTGTACTCTGTCGAGCTTTGCGAGCAGCCATTAAATTTAACTCTGCCAGAAATACACCCTCAGCAACCGAGAGATTTTCGTTATCTCCTTGATTGAGTTGGTTAACAATATGGAAAATCTGACTTTCCCGTTCCGATTCCGGCGTATTTTGCCACAGTAATTGTCCGATTGTCCGGTGGACGATTTGCTTCTGTTCCTCAGCAATTAAAGCATAGGAAGCTTGCTGTACGCGATCGTGGAGGAATTTATAGGGTACAGTCAAATTCTCCTGATTTTTTACCTGTTGCTCACTGTGGAAAAACTTATAATTCTCATTGATTGGCAGAATCAAACCCCCTTGAATTGCCGACCATAACGCCTCAGCAGCTTGATGCTCCGTCTGTTCGCAAATTATCGCCAAGGTTTTCAAGTCAAACTGAGAGCCAATACAAGCGGCACGTTGCAGGGCAATTTGGGTTGATGCTGGTAACTTTTGTAACTGTTGCACCATAAAGGCAACAACATCATCCGTCAGTGCTAGCGATCGCACTTGCACAATGTCGCATTCCCAGATTCCCGCCTCCCGATTAAAGGTAATATAGCCATCTTGATGCAATCCCAGGAGAAACTGGGTGGTAAAAAATGGATTTCCCTGGGTTTTCTGGGCAATTAATTCTGTCAAAGGTGCAGCCACTACCCCATCACAACCCAAGGTATCTGCCACCAAGCGATTAATCTGGGATAGTTCTAGGGGTTTAAGGGTAATAGTATTAACCGTGTGACCTGCTTTTACCACTTCCTCCACGGTTTGCACAAAGGGATGAATCGGCGACACCTCATTATCCCGGTAAGCCCCCAAAATCAATAAATTTCCCCCATCTTCCATTAATAATTGCAACAGCTTTAGGGAGGCATTATCTGCCCATTGCAGGTCATCTAGAAACAGTACTAAGGGATGTTCGGGACGGGTAAAAACTCCCAAAAATTGCTGAAACAAACGGTTAAATCGTTGCTGAACTGCCATCCCTGAAAGAGCTTCCACCCCAGGTTGCACCCCAATTAAACGTTGCAGCTCCGGAATCACCTCAATTAAGACTTGTCCTTCTGTACCAATTGCTTCTAAAATTTGCGATCGCCATACCCCTAACTGGGCATCAGATTCACTCAGTAATTGCCCCAGTAAATTCCTAAATGCTTGTACAAATGCTGACAGGGGAACATTGCGATTAAATTGGTCAAATTTACCTTTAATAAAGTAACCCCGTTTCCTGACAATGGGTTTATGAACTTCATTGACAACCGCAGTTTTCCCAATCCCAGAAAACCCAGCTATCAACACCATTTCCGTGACACCATTGCTGACACCTTTCTCCTTCACAGAAGCTACGCGAACAAATGCTTCTAGCAGGGTTTCTACTTCGGTTTCCCTGCCATAAAGTTTATCGGGAATCAGGAAGCGATCGCACAAATCCCTTTGAGCAATTGGAAAACTTTCAATTCTGCCATTTTCCTGGAGTTGAACTAGGCATTTTTCCAAATCATATTTTAAACCCAAGGCACTCTGATAACGATCTTCTGCATTTTTTGCCATCAATTTTTGAATCATCCCATCCAAAACTTGAGGAATCTTCTGACTGGGAATGGAAGGAGGTTTTTTGGCAATGTGGCAATGTACCAATTCCATCGCATCGTCACAGATAAAGGGTAATTCCCCCGTGAGTAACTCATAAAAGGTGACACCCAAGGAATATAAATCACTGCGGTAATCTATCCCCCGATTCATTCTTCCTGTCTGTTCCGGAGCAATATAGGCAAGTGTACCTTCTAAAACATTGAGACTTTTAATTTCTTGAGTTTCTCTGGGAAGTAAAGATGCAATACTAAAGTCGATTAATTTAATTTCTTTGGTTTTGGGATTAATTAAAATATTACTGGGTTTGATATCTTTATGAATAATGCGATGCCTATAAAGAACATCCAGGGTTTCACATAGAGAAATGGCTATTTGGAAAAATTCTTCTAAAGATGGAGCATGGTGATTTTTGGTGAAATAATCTTTGAGGGAAATTCCTCCAAAGTCTTCCATCACTAACCCATAACTATTTTGACAGGATTCTAAACTGTAAGTTTGGACAATTCTGGGATGGAGAAGACTTTTGCCAATGGTATACTGATGACGAAATTGCAGGAGTTCGTTGAAACTGGGATAAGAATTTTTGAGCAGTTTTATCACCACTGGTAATGAATCAGCTTCTCGAATACAACGGTAAACTTGGGTTCTGGAACCATCGTAGAGTTGCTCACCAACTTTATATCCGGAGATACTGACTTGAGTGGTAATCATACTGTGTTCATCCTTAAAAGCTTCACACTTACTATTCCCAAATATGCATAGGAATTTACTTGTATAGTCAAAACTTTATGGGGAATCGTCGTGAATAACTTGTCTTTGCTCCCCCTCTCCAAAATCGAGTTTTTACTGCCCAGCGTAGCTTCCAGAGGTGAGTAAATCTGAATAGATATATATCTATTTCTGGAAAAATTTTGATTTATGATAAATACTTATATGTCTTACGAAAAATATAAAAAAAGCCAGGGAAATTGATATAATTATCCCTAGCTTAGAAGAAAGTTTTTAAGTTCTATTTCTGTAAATCCTCACTTAGCTGGAGTAAGTTTCTCCATCCGGAATACTAATTTTTTTGATAACTACTTCAATTGCATCAAGACGAATGGGTTTACTAATAAAATCATCCATCCCTGCATTTAAACATTCTTGACGGTCTTCTGGACGAGCATTAGCCGTCATAGCGATAATTTGCGGTTGTTTGTTGAGAGAAATTTCTTGGCGAATATATCGAGTCGCTTCTAAACCATCCATTTCTGGCATTTGCACATCCATGAATACCAAATCATAGGTTTGGTTTTGCACTGCTTTGACTGCTTCAAGTCCATTATTTGCCACATCTGCTTGATATCCCAAGCGCTCTAATAACTTCAAGGCAATTTTTTGATTTACTAATCCATCTTCAACTAGTAAAATTTTCAAGGGTAATATCTTCGCAATTTGAGTATTATTTATTGAAATATTATTTGGTGCAGTCCGAGAGTAGGATAATATTTCTGTATGGGTATTTTGGCTTTTTATAGACCAGATGCCGCGAATTATTTGTAAGGCAGTGTTGTATAGTTGGTAATGCCGTACAGGTTTTTGTAAAAAGGCTGTAAACTCGGCTGCGATGGGTTGCAATTCTAGATGTTGTTTAGCTTGGTAACTTAATATTACTAAAGGTAAATCCTGCTGCTGAGGAATTACACGAATTTTTTGAATTAAATCTAGATTATTGAATTGTGGACTATCGATATCAATTATCGCTGCATTAAAGAAATTTTCCTCAACTATAGGCAGTATCATGGTACTTGATTCAACTGCTTGTACCTTTAAACCCATACTTTGTAATTGTCGAGTTAAACATAGGCGCAACTTGGTATTATCTATTGCTAAAAGTAATTGTTTGCCAGCAAATTCTGGTTCAACATGAGTTTTCTTGAAACTGGAACCATGGACTTGAAAATTTGTGGTGAAATAAAAAGTAGAACCTTTTCCTTCCTTACTTTCTACCCACATACTTCCACCCATAATTTCCGCCAATCGTTTACTAATAGCTAACCCTAAACCAGTACCACCGTAACGTCTAGTGGTAGAAGCATCAACTTGACTAAAGGGTTGGAATAATCTATTTAAGCGATCGCCAGGTATCCCAATTCCAGTATCGCTAATGGCGAATTGTAGTTCACAGTTGCATGGGTAACTTGTTTCTGCTGGAATTTGCCGATGGGTGGAGACGGTTACTATAATTTCCCCAACAGTGGTAAATTTCACAGCATTACTCACCAAATTACAAATAATTTGCCGTAGTCGAGTAATATCCCCAATAATTTGAGTAGGTGTGTGGGGTTCTAGGTGAAATATGAGTTCAATATTCTTTGATGCAGCTTGGGGAGCTAATAAATCTAAAACTTCTTCAACACAAACTCGTAAATCAAACAGACTTTCCTCTAGTTCTAATTTTCCAGATTCAATTTTAGAAAAATCGAGAATATCATTAATGATAGTAAGTAAGGCATCACCACTATTACGGATAGTTTGTAAATAGTCGTTTTGTTCTGGTTGTAGAGGTGTATTTGCCAGCAAATCAGCCATTCCAATAATCCCATTCATGGGGGTGCGGATTTCGTGGCTCATCATCGCCAAAAAATCACTTTTAGCACTATTCGCTGCTTCTGCTGCTTGTTTCGCAAGTTTTAGCGCTTCCTCTGCTTGTTTGCGATCGCTGATATCTAGGTGAGTTCCCACCATCCTGAGGGGTTTTCCTCGGCGATCGCGATTCACTACTTTACCCCGATCCAAAATCCACTTCCATTCCCCCGATTTGGTAAGCAAACGGATTTCTGCTTCATATACAGGATTTTTCCCATGAATATGAGCGATTAATTGTTTTTGCATTCGCGATCGGTCATCTGGATGGATTAAGCTATTTCTAGCCTTAATATCCTTTGTCAATTCATCTGGTTCATAGCCGAGAATTGTAAACCAGTGTTTGCTACGATATACTTCCCCTGTTTGCAAGTTCCAATCCCAAAGTCCTTCCTCTACAGCATCTAGAGCTAATTTTAATTGTTCCTCACTCTTGCGTAACTCTGACCGTTGAGCAGTCAGTTTCGTGTTGAGTTTTTTCGCATCTGCAAGAGCTGTATTTTTAGCCTGTAATAAAAATAAATAATCGGAAACGGAATCATGTAAGGGAAAATCATTGATATTTAAACCTAACTTTTTCAGGTCGCTAATATCAGTAATCCAAGGAGAGGCAAGAAATAGCAAACTATCCCCATTCTCCACATATACCATCTGTCCCTTCAGTTGTATGTCTTGGTGATGGCATTGCAATAAAAATAGCGATCGCCTCTGGTCTAAAATAGCCTCAAAGGTATTTAGGCACTTAGGACGATTAATTTGAAAATAGATATCAAGAGGACTCCCTAGGAGATTCAGAGGTTCAAAAATACGCTGAAGTACTTGACCTATCTGAATAATCTTCATTTCACGATTTATCACCAGATGAAAAGGAAACAAAGAAGCAAATTGCTCAAAGTCAAGACTGAATTGGAGTTGCTGGAATTGGGTAGGTGGTTCAGTTGTCATGGGACTGAGAACTATCGTATTCAATGGAGAAGCTATCGTAAGCAGCACCTTCCTCACGAGAACTAGTTTGAGTAATATCAACTTTGGTGTGAAAGCGTTTTCCTAATCCATGTAACAAACCAATTACCATGGGAGCTAATCCCTTACGTGTTGATTGGTAATGGAGTTCCATCGATTTCTCGCTGGTGTGTTCGCAATCAAAGGATGGGGGACGAAGTTCAGAAAAACTCAAACCCACTCGTGCATGAAGATTATCGAGATTTTCCACAAACTGAGGTAAGGAATCACCTGCACTATCTAAAAGTTCTCCATAACCTTCTTCTGCTGTATAGGTTACCCAGTACTCTCCAAATGCTTTTAAAATATCTTCTGCTGGCATTCCGAACACTTCACAAGCAGCTTCTACCAAACGATAGGTAATATCGTCAGAATAAGCGTCCATACTAATAAAAAAATCTATGTCTTCCAGTCCAGCTTTTTGTTTGATGGTTTCCCACGTTTCCTCCCCGTGGTTTTTACAAACCATATCTTGAATTGCTTTATTGACTAGACCATACATAAAATGTACTACCTTGTTAGTTGAATTTGGATAATTGTATAAAATGTCTAGCTTGTATATCTTTATCCGCGAGAAAATAATTTGCAGTTGAGATTTGTACTTATAGACAAATGTAGTATATCTTACCCAAAATGTAAAAATTATCCCATAGACCTGTGAAAGCTTATCCTTCTGTGACTGAGTTTCCTCATTGGGAAACTGTATCTTTGCTCTTTGAGCTAGAAATCATCTTTTCAAGAAATCTTCCCCAAGTATCCCATCAACACATATAGCCTCAAAATAAGCCTTGCAGCCTCTATATTGAGACAATTTCGGGTCAGTTGTCATTGCAAAATTGTCGGAGTTAGGGAAAGCCGGAATAAAAATACTCACCAGCCTAGAATGTTCTAACTTCGTCAATCTCATCTTTGCATTATGTCTTGATTCTCTTGAGTCAGCCACACTCGGTGATGTAAAGACACGTCAGTATATTTACTGCTCTAACAAAATTTGATTATGTCTTGTCTCAGTATATTTACGAGTGTGATGGTTTTATTATACTTTTCCCATATCTAGCTCAGAAAATAGGGAAAGAAAGATAGGAAATCAGCAAGACTGAATAAACAAGGATTTCTGTAGTTAGTCTCAGAGAAATAGAAAAGTAAAAATGCTTTTGCTTTTATCCCAGTTTGAGAAATGCAATCATGACAAAATCACTGAAATTATAGACAATTTTTGACATAAAATATATATTTCAAAAAATAAATAAAATACTAATTTTTTTAAGGAACATAAAAAGAAGATAAGTTTTTGATTGATTTAGTTTGGGTCTAGCACGTGGCAAGTATTATAAGATTTATAAGTAGCGATTATGTTATTTCCGGAATGAAGATACTTCTGGAAACTCAGAAATCCATAATAAGCTCAGATGATTTATCGTGGACATATGCGGTTTTATAAAAAACGTTGTACACACCTAGAATTATGAGGCTAGTACAACGTTGACTACTATCCCCAAAGCACTTTCAAGGTGTGCAACGTTGGCTGGAAGGCATCTTACGCTTTGCTTGTTGTTCTGATAATAACTGGTTCGCTCCATAAATGAAATACCTTTGTCGCAATAACGTATATAGAGTAATATCTATATATATTACTCATAACTTTTACAGCAGTTAGGCTCCATGAATTCAAGTGTTCAGTGATACTAGATTTAGAAGTAAAAATAGAAGTTCTGTATCACAGGGGGTTAGAAATTTATTTCATTCCACAGGAAATGAGGATTTTCTGTTGATGTTCCTGATTATTATTTGCTTTTGTCAGCATAGCTACTTTCTAATGGGGGTAGTACTTCTGACTCCTGACGATACGTCACAGATGTGAAGTCAGGTTATTGCCGATAGAAGAGACAAAAACTTCTAAGCGTTCACAAAAATTGCCATTTTTAAGGAGAATCACCTTTGAACCAAGCGACGCTGCACCAGTTAAAAGTATTTGAAGCAGCTGCACGACATGGTAGCTTTACCCGCGCTGCGGAGGAACTTTTTCTGACACAACCTACTGTTTCGATGCAAATTAAACAACTGACAAAATCAGTGGGGTTGCCATTATTTGAACAGGTAGGTAAGCGCCTGTATTTAACTGAAGCGGGCAGAGAACTATTTGCAACTTGTCGGCAAATATTTGAGACAATTGCCCAATTTGAAATGAAGGTGGCAGACTTAAAAGGGCTAAAACAGGGACAATTGCGTCTAGCGGTGATTACTACAGCTAAATATTTTATTCCTCGTTTGTTAGGTCCATTTTGTCAACTTTATCCAGGGATAGATATAGCCTTACAGGTGACAAATCATGAGGGCATTTTGGAGCGCATGACTAATAACATGGATGATTTATATATCATGAGTCAAGTTCCAGATCATTTAGATGTCAGCTATGAGCAATTCTTAGAGAATCCTTTGGTGGTGCTTGCACCAACTAATCATCCTTTAGTTGGGGAAAAAAATATTAGTATTCAGCGATTAGGGGAGGAGCCTTTTATTATGCGGGAACCTGGTTCTGGAACCAGACGTTCCATTCAAAAATTATTTGATGAGCATGGAATCGAGGTCAAAGTCAAATTAGAATTGGGTAGTAATGAAGCCATTAAACAGGCGATCGCGGGTGGGTTAGGAATTTCAGTTTTATCTCGCCATACCCTGATACCAGACACAGGAGACTTAGTGATTTTAGACGTGGAAAACTTCCCCATTAAGCGTAGTTGGTATATGGTTCACCCCTCTGGGAAGCAATTATCAATTGTTGCCCGTACCTACTTTGAATATCTATTAGATGCCTCCAGAAAACTTGCTGACAGGCAATTTAATTACCATGAAAAAGTAACCGTTGGTTAATGGTGAGTTTGAGACAGAAGATGGAAACTTTCCAGTCTTGATCAGGGTGGTTCAACTTCCGAGAAACGAGATTGATAATCCCACATCCTAGAGAATGCTGTGATTTGCCATCAAGTCATCCACAATTCCCAATCACTCACAGGAGGAAACTGGCAGTGCGCCAAATATTAGAAAGCCAGATAATTAATGTTACTGTCTACACCGATCAAGCACTCGTGACTCGGCGTAGTGTTGTCTCATTGACTGGGCAAGAACAAGAGTTGGCGATCGCGCATCTGCCAGTCACTCTACAACCAGAGTCTGTGAGGGTGAAGGGTAAGGGAAGTATGGTTGTACAAATTCTGGGAGTGAGTACAGAGCGGACTTTTTTCACCGAACCTGTAGCCCCACGAGTTGCTCAAATAACCCAGCAAATACAACAGTTAGAAGCACAAAAACGCAACCTGCAAGCACAAATCGATGCTCTAGCTCTACAGTCAAGTTTTATTCAGGGTTTGCGGGAAAAAACAGGCGAACAATTTTCTGTGGGTTTGGCGCGCAAAAATCTCAGCTTGAGCGAGGTTTTAGATTTTGTCAATTTTTTGGGTAGCCAGTATTCAGAGTACGCGATCGCTACGGAAGATTACAAAAATCAACAGAGGGAAATCGAGAAGCAACTACAAGCACTCCGCAAACAATTACAACAAGTTCAAACACCTGAACCCCAAGAAAGTATAAATGTACTAGTAGAAATTCAATCTGCCGGTGCTGGAGAGTTGGAATTAGAGGTTTCCTATGTTGTCAATCATGCAAGTTGGCATCCTCTCTATGATTTACGAGTAGATAGTCAGAGTCAGACTGTCAATTTAGGTTACCTAGCAGAAATTCAGCAAAATACTGGGGAAGACTGGCAAGATGTGAACCTGACGCTTTCCACTGCTAAACCAGGATTAGGAACCCTACCACCCCAAATCCAACCTTGGTATATCGATATTTTCCGCCCTAGCCCTCCCATGATGACACGTTCCATCATGCCTATGGCAGCACCTGCTGCATCTAGGGGAATGGATGAAGCTGCAAGTTTAGAAGCAGAAAGTCTGGATATGGATGGGATTGTTCCGATTACAGCTGCTGGGGTAGAAGTCAGTAAACAGGGTAGTGTCGTCACATTCAAACTTGCTGGAGGTGGAAATATTCCCAGTGATGGTTCCCCCCACAAAAAAACTATTTTCCATGAAAATTATCCCTGTCGTTTCCAGTATATTGCCATTCCTCGGTTAGTCAGTTTTGCCTACCTGGAAGCACAGGTAAAAAATCCAGGAGATGGAGCAACTTTACTACCTGGCAATGCTAATATTTTCCGCGATCAGATGTTTGTTGGTACAACTGAACTGGCAAATATTGCTCCGGGGGAAGATTTCTCCGTGAATTTAGGTATTGACGAAGGTTTAAAGATTGTCCGCAATTTAGTAGAAAGAGTTGCGGATAAGAAATTACTCGGAAGTTACCGCAAAGTTACCTTTGCCTACAGATTATCAATTACCAATTTACTTGACCAAGAAGCCACCTTCAAGGTGACTGAACAATTACCAGTTAGTCGCAACGAGCAAATTAAAGTCCGTCTGCTTCGTAGTCAACCATCGATACAGTTAGGAGAAATGGGAATCTTGGAATGGGTTTTAGTGTTGCCCGCTCAAGGTAAACAGGAGTTGTACTATCAATTTACAGTGGAATATCCGCCGGAAATCGGAATTATCGGTTTAGATATATAGGCGCATATTCGTATCTCAACTCCGATCCATGCTTAAACTTTGCGGAAACTACGGAAACTTCGCAGTAATTTCATGAATTTTTTGTAAATCTCTCCTGAGCTAGATCCGGGATTTTACGAATTCCGGTAGTAATTGGGTATATAGCGATTTGCATATACTTCAATTTGATGAAACAATCTTTAATCAATCAAAGAAATTCCTCAGCCCAGTTAATGAAGGCAGGAATTTTTCTGGCATTATTATTTGGTAGCCTGGGTGTAATTGGTGGAGGATTCTACTTCAGTCAGATTTTTTCACCTGCTACAAAGACGAAGATGATAAATAATTCTTCCCATTATCGAGAAATTCGCCACAAGCTCTGGTCTAATTCTACACAAATTCAACATTTCCCCTCAGATATTTCCCCAGCAGCAAAAAATGTCAGCTTGTCTTACTCCCCAGGGGGTTCACAAACAAATAGTTTCTTCCAAGTACGGATGAAATTATCACCAAGCGAGATACAAAAAATACTTCTGACCTATCGCCCGCAAGCACAACGTGTATATCATGGTGGTAATACCAATGACCACGCCAACTTACCCAAAGGTATACCCACAACTTTCTTTTACACCAGCAATACAACAGAGGATTCCTTCCCACCTAGCTATGAAATTTTGGTACTAGGTGCAAATGATAGAGGTAATACCAATTTCCCTTGGAATCATGGAGATAGTTACGGAGTTGCCATAGATAGTTCCACCTCAGATATTGTTTACTGGGCTGAGGCGTGGTGAAATTCTGATATTGCTTTCATTCAACTAATCGGTAAAGCTATACAGAACTCAGTTCCTTTACCAGGTTCAGACCAGACATTGAGACTACCACCATGCTTTTCCACTACTATTTGGCGGGCGATCGCTAATCCTAACCCCGTACCTTTACCTACAGCTTTGGTAGTAAATAAATGGTCAAAGATTTTGGCTTGCACTTCTTCGGTCATACCTTTACCATTATCGTGAATACGGATATATACATGATTTGATTCGACGCTGGTACGGATGCTAATTTCTTGGGGATTGGCTTCTATATCTTGGTATGTCTGAGTTTGCGCCATTTCATCAAACATATCAATGGCATTCGCCAGAATATTCATAAATACCTGATTTAACTGTCCGGGGAAGCATTCTATTGTGAGTAAATCCCCGTAGTTTTGAGTAATTTTAATTGCTGGGCGGTTTTCGTTAGCTTTGAGGCGATATTTCAAGATTAGCAGGGTACTATCAAGTCCTTCATGGAGATTGGCGCTAACTTTGCGATCGGTATCAGCACGGGAGAAAGTACGCAGACTAGTACTGATGCCCTTGATACGATCAGTTGCCCCTTTCATGGCATCAAGCAACTTCGGCAAGTCTGACGATAAAAATTCCAAGTCAATTTCTTCAGCACTTTCTTGTACCACATCATTGGGTGGCTGCTGTTTTTGGTAAGTTTCCAAATGTTCAAACAAATCTTGCACATAGTCTTTGGCGTTGCTGATGCTGCCATTAAGGAAACCGATGGGATTATTGATTTCGTGGGCAACTCCCGCTACCAGATTTCCAAGGGCTGACATTTTTTCACTTTGTACAACTTGCATTTGAGATTGTTCAAGCTGCTGGGCATATTCTTGAGCTTTTTGATACAGTCGGGCGTTTTCCAGAGAAATTGCCGCTTGGGTGCAGAGGAAGTTTAATACTTCCACGCGATCGCTGGTAAATGCCCCAATAGTAAACTGATTTTTGAGGTATAAAATGCCAATCAGCTGACCTTGATTGAGCAGTGGTAAACACAGCACACTCTTGGGTTGGCGTTCCATGAGGTAGTCATCAATCACGGGTAAATCTGTTTTCAGTTCGTTGATGACCACAGTTTTTTGGGTGTTTTTGACATACTGAATCAATTTCACCGGGAGATTGGGATTATTCGTGAGGGGTTCAGTATAAATTTGTGTGTCCTCTAGAGTAGCAATGGCTTGCACTTGCCATTCTCCCGCTTCATTGGGGAGTATCAATGCACAGCGATCGCCTCCTGAATTTTGCAGAATAATCTGGGTGAGTTGATGCAGAAGTTGATCGAGTTCAATAGTGCTGGAGAGAGCTTGAGAAGCTTTGAGGATAGCTGCAAAATCAAAGGCTTGATTGATGCTGGTATTACTGGAACTTTTATGAGAACTCGAATGAATAGATGCAGTTAAAGGAGAGATTGTCATCAAGGTGTTCCAAGAACCAGCTGAAACCTCTGCTGCTTGTAAAATGGGACGGAGCAAATTAGGATAGCGGGTTTCTAAATCAGCAACTTTGGCTTTTGCACCCCATCGACTGTAACAATAGTAAGCTTCCTGCATATAGCTGGCGGCGACTTTCTCTTTGCCCCAATCGAGATAGAATTTGGCGGCTAGTTCGTTAGCCAGAGCTTCATCTTGGATGAAACGATGAGCTTGAGCAGAGGTAATTGCCATATCATAGTGAGCGATCGCTTCTACTTTTTGATCAAGTACACGATAGGTTTCAGCTTCGATCAATTGCCAACGATGCTTATGGTTAAAAGGTGCATGGGTAGCCCAACCTTTAAGCTGTTCTTGATCGGCTGTAATCCTTTCTAGAATGAGAGCTTGTTGTTCGGGTTCAGCATTGGGATAACATCGAACCTGAATCAATGCATCATAGTATTTCCAGATTGGAATCAAGAATAAACCACAGACTCCATTGCTATATTTTTCTAGTAGAGCCGCTAATTGTACCGCTTGTTCATTCTGTTCAAAGAGATAGCACAGCCATGCTTGGTTCAGGTAAATATGAAACAACCCTGCTAGATCGTTCTGCCTTTCTAAAGAGGGAATCAGCTGTTCTGCATCAAAGATTTCGCCTTGCAAGTGGTAAGGTACTTGTGCATCTCCCAATAAATTTAAAACCGCTTGTAGATAAACCTCATGGGATAGCAATGTCGCTTGCTGCTTAACTTGCTCCATCACTTGTCGATAAGCCAGCATTTCTGTTTTCAGTTCCTGCAACTCTCCTCCTGCCCAATATTTATAGTAGCTGTAGGTTGAGAGATTCAGGGCGACACATTCCCAATCACCACTTTCCAAGCCGCTTAGGTAGCCTGCCAAAAGCGATGGAATCACATCGTGCAGTGGCTCTTGCCAATGACGGGTGAAGGTACTGACAACTAAATAGGCTCTGCTTTTAAAAGAGGTGATCTGAAGTTTCTCCAACAGTGTCAGAGAGAGCTGCCCAAATTTATAGCCCGTGGAAATATCACCCATAATGCCACACAGAATCAAGCTATAATCTGCGTAGGAAAAAATTGAGATCTGAGAATTACCATACTGGATTGACAGTTCCACTTGCTTAAAGATTAGCAGAGGTACTAGAAAGGGGGAGGCAATATAGGCAGAGGGAACAAGTTTGGTGAGAATTTGCATCGCGGCTAACATTTGTGGATCTTCCATGGTTGGTAGTTCCAGGAGACTCAACGGCTCACGTCCTTGCCAAGACTGTCGCGATCGCTCATATGCGGCTCCAATATCAGCTGGGGTTGGGTGAGGGGGAAACTCAACGCCTAATTGTTTCAGGACTTGTAAACCAATCTCAACAACTTGCAAAAATTCCCCTTGCGATCGCAGTGCCATTATCCGAGTTTCGTATACTTTAATGCAATCAAGTAATGAGTTAGCTTGTTTTAATACCAGTTCGCCCCAAGCTTCTAAGTTCTCAAACTCTGTATTCAGATAAGCCGCATCTAAGCGTCGATGATGGAGATCTAAAGTGAGTGTATAGTGCTTCTCCCAACAATCTTCAGGTAAAAGTTCAATTCCCCGATTCAAATAGGTAAGGGCAGCAGCATAAGCCGTAGAATCAATGGCTTTGCGTCCTGCCAACAGATTTAAGCGTGCCAATTCCAGCAGTTCTAGGGAATCGCTAGTTACATCACTGCCGAGATTCAAATGACCAACAATTTCAAAAATCCGCTCCTCATAGGTATCTGATGAAAAGTGTGTCAGTAACAATCGACCTATGCGGTAATGAATAGGGGCTTTACACTCTTCAAGAATTGATGAATAGGCAGCTTGTTGAACGCGATCGTGCAGAAACTTATAATTCAGCGTTTCATTGGGTTGGTCTTCTGTTGCTTGAGCTTCTCCCACATAAAACTTGTATAAATCGCTTTGGGGCAAAATCAAACCTTCCTGCAAGGCTTTCCACAGTGCTGTTGCTACATCGGTTTGCGATCGCTCGGAGACAATTGCCAATATCTCTAAATCAAACTGCGCTCCAATACAAGCTGCAAGTTTCAGCATTTCCTGGGTGGTTTCTGGCAGCTTTCGTAATTGCTGTGCCATGAATTCAACCACATCATCCGTCAAAGCTGCATCCTGCACTTGCACAATATCACATTGCCAATGACCTGCATCCTGGTCAAAGGTAATCAACTGGTCTTGATATAATACCTTGAGAAACTGGGTAACAAAGAAAGGATTACCCTGAGTTTTCTGCATGACTAACTCTGTCAGTGGTTTAACTACTCCTAAACCAGCATGAAGAGTATCTGCAACCAAATAATTGAGACTGCTAAAAGTCAGGGGTTTGAGGGTGATAGTGTTAATTTTTGCCCCGGCTTTCTCCATATCACTGAGGCTCAACATCAATGGATGGGCGGGGAAAACCTCATTATCCCGATATGCTCCCAACAGTAATAAACAGCTTGCTTTCACCTCAGACATTAACACCTGAATCAAATTCAGGGAAGCCGAATCTGCCCATTGCAAATCATCCAGGAACATCACTAGAGGGTGTTCAGGTGTGGTAAAGACTTGAATAAACCTTTGGAACAGTAGATTAAACCGATTTTGGGCAGCAGTTCCCGATAATTCCGGTGCAGGGGGTTGATTACCAATAATCTGTTCCAGTTCGGGAATCAGTTCTACAATTACTTGGGCATTTTCTCCCAGTGCTTCTATAATCTGGGTTTTCCAGGTTTGCAGTTGGACATCACTTTCACTCAGAAGTTGCCCCATTAAATCCCGGAAGGCTTGCACAAAAGCACTGAAGGGAATATTACGATTAAACTGGTCAAACTTGCCTTTGATAAAATAACCCCGTTGTTTAACAATGGGTTTATGCACTTCATTGACAACGGCTGTTTTCCCAATACCAGAGAATCCAGCCACCAACATCATTTCTGAAGCACCTTGGGCAACCCGGTCAAAAGCTTCTAGCAGCGTTTTTACTTCTTCCTCCCGTCCGTAGAGTTTTTCTGGAATATTGAAGTGATCGCACAAGTCTTTCTGTCCCAATTCAAACTCAGTAATTGAACCAGTTTCCTTCCACTGGCTTAAACACTCGCCTAAATCATGCTTTAGTCCCAAAGCACTTTGATAGCGGTCTTCAGCATTTTTCGCCATCAATTTAGCGACTATTGCCCCCACCATTTCGGGCACATCGGTACTTACTTCATTTAGGGGTACGGCAATCTTGGCAATGTGACAATGAACCAATTCTAGGGGGTCGTCGGTAGTGAAGGGTAAACGACCTGTGAGTAATTGATACAGGGTAACACCGAGGGCGTAAAAATCACTGCGGTAATCAATACCGCGATTCATCCGTCCAGTTTGTTCTGGTGCTAAATAAGCTAGGGTTCCTTCCAGGGTGTTAGGATTTTGAATTTCCTGGGTTTCTTTGGGTAGTACTGAAGCGATGCTAAAGTCAATCAGTTTAACTTGCTTGGATTCTGGATGAATTAGGATGTTTGCAGGTTTGATGTCCTTGTGAATTACTCTACAAGAGTGCAACTCGTGGAGGATGTCAGTAATTTGCAGAGCGATCGCCAACTTCTCAGTTAAGTCTAATTGATGCTGCTGGATGTATTGTTCTAGAGATATCCCACCCCAATCTGCCATCACTAAGGCATAGCTATTACGTAATGTTTCCAGAGTCAGGGGTTGGACAATGCCAGCAACATGAAGATTTTTGGTTATGGCATATTGATTACGAAACTGCACCAATTCCCCAAATGTAGGATACTCCCGTTGCAGCACCTTAATTACTACGGGTAATTGTTGATTATTTTGTACTGCTCTATACACTGCTGTTCGAGAACCCAGATAGAGTTGCTCTGTAAGAGTGTAACCAGAAATTGCTGGAAATTGAGGTGCTGTGGGTGTCATGGGCTTGAGGATTGATAGTTGCGTGGGGAACTTATACCAATTTGAAAAAGCAATACGACACATGGACAAAACCCCTCCCCATAGACCTACCCATTAGTCACATCTTTCTTAACAATTCTGAAACCCTTGTTCTGTAGTCATCTTAAACGCTGAGGTGTCAGGCATACTTGACAGATTGCTTCTTACTATTCTCGCTAAAATAGGATTTTTATTGAGAATTGACGACGAAGGAATCAGGGTTAGAAAAAGCGTGAGTGAATACTCTCGTAAATGTTGCGAAAGATCCGGGTAATGGATAGCCCCATAGACGCGGAGCGGCTTCCCGATAGGGGGGTATCTGTCGTAAACATTTTTTGAATCGGTATTATGACTGTTATTAAGATGCCCACAAATCTCCCCAATCTAACTAACAGTCTGATTGCAGGTAATTCAACAGGCGATTCATGTCTTATTTACTACTAATCGGTAAAACAATACAGAAGTTAGTTCCTTTACCAGGTTCAGACCAGACATGGAGACTACCACTATGCTTTTCCACTACTATTTGGCGGGCGATCGCTAATCCTAACCCCGTACCTTTACCTACAGATTTGGTAGTAAATAAATGGTCAAAGATTTTCCCCTGTACCTCTTGTGTCATACCCTTGCCATTATCGCGGATATTGATATGCACCTGATTTGATACAATTTCAGTCCCAATGGTAATGATTTGAGGATTGGCTTCTAGTTCTTGAAAGGATTGGGTTTGTGCCATTTCGTCAAACATATCAATGGCATTCGCCAGGATATTCATAAATACCTGATTTAACTGTCCGGGGAAACACTCAATCTGGGATATTTTCCCATACTCTGTAATGACTTGAATCGCTGGACGGTTTTCGTTAGCTTTGAGGCGATATTTCAAGATTAACAAGGTACTATCAATACCTTCATGGAGATTGGCACTGACTTTGTATTCAGTATCGGCACGGGAGAAAGTACGCAGACTTGTACTAATATTTTTGATACGACTGGTTGCTCCTGCCATGGAATCAAGTAGCTTGGGCAAATCTTCCAAAAGAAATTCTAAGTCGATATTTTCAGCTAACTCAGCTACTGCTTCAGCGATTAGCTTGAGCAGAGGCAATTGCCATATCATAGTGGGCGATCGCTTCCCCTTTTTGGTCAAGTACACGATAGGTTTCAGCTGCGATCAATTGCCAACGATGCTCATGGTTAAAAGGTGCATAGGTAGCCCAACCTTTGAGCTGTTCTTGATTTGCTGTAATCCGTTCTAGAATCAGAGCTTGTTTTTCGGGTTCAGCGTCCGCATAGCATCGAACCTGAATTAATGCGTCATAGTATTTGCAGATAGCACTCAAGAAGAAACCACGAGAGGCATCGCTATATTTTTCCAGTAGAGATGCTAATTGTAGCGCTTGTTCATTCTGTTCAAATAGATAGTACAAACATAATTGATTGAGGTAAGTATGGAATAATCCTGTTAGATCGTTCTGTTTTTCTAAAAAGGGAATCAGGTGTTCTGCATCCAAGATTTCGCCTTGTAATTTGTAGGGTGTTTCCACCTGTTCCAATAAATTTAAAACCGCTTGCAGATAAACTTCATGGGATAGCAATGTCGCTTGCTGCTTAACTTGCTCGATCGCTTGTCGATAAGCCCGCATTTCTGTTGCCAGTCCCTGTAACTCCCGTCCTGCCCAATATTGGTAGTGGCTGTAGGTCAATAGATTCAGGGCGACACATTCCCAATCACCACTTTCCAACCCGCTACGGTAGCCTTCTAATAGGGATGGAATTACATCATGCAGTGGTTCTCGCCAATGACGGATGAAGCTACTGACAAGGAAATAGGCTCTACTCTTGAAAGAGGCAACCTGAAGTTTCTCTAACAGTGCCAGGGAAAGCTGCCCAAATTCATAGCCCATGGAAATATCACCCATGATGTCACTCAGAATAAAGCCATACTCCGCATAGGAAAAAATTGAGATCGGAGAATTGCCATACTGTATGGAGAGTTCTACTTGCTTAAAACTCAGCAGGGGTGCTAGAGCCGGTAATGCAATATAGACAGAAGGAACAATTTTGGTGAGAATTTGCATCGCGGCTAATATTTGTGGATCTTCCATGGTTGGTAGTTCCAGGAGACTCAACGGTTCACGTCCTTGCCAAGCTTGCCGCGATCGCTCATATGCGGCTCCAATATCAGCAGGGGTGGGGTGAGACGGAAACTCAACGCCTAATTGTTTCAGGACTTGTAAACCAATCTCAACAACTTGCAAAAATTCCCCTTGCGATCGCAGTGCCATTATTCGAGTTTCGTATACTTTAATGCAATCGATTATTGAGGTTGCTTGTTGTAATACCAGTTCGCCCCAAGCTTCTAAGTTCTCAAACTCTGTATTGAGATAAGCTGCATCCAAGCGTTGATGATGGAGATCTAAAGTCAGTCGATAGTGCGTCTTCCAGCTATCTTCAGGCAAAATTTCAATTCCCCGATTCAGATAGGCGATCGCCGCAGCATAAGCCGTAGAATCAATAGCTTTGCGCCCTGCTAACAGATTTAAGCGTGCCAATTCCAGCAGTTCTAGGGAATCGCTAGTCACATCACTGCCGAGATTCAAATGACCAACAATTTCAAAAATCCGCTCCTCATAGGTATCTGATGAAAAGTGCGTCAGTAACAATCGACCTATGCGGTAATGAATAGGGGCTTTACACTCTTCAATAATTGATGAATAGGCAGCTTGTTGAACGCGATCGTGCAAAAAACGATAACTGAGGGTTTCCTCTGAGGAATTCTGCGTTACTTGATTTTCTTGACTTTCTTCTAAATAAAATTTGTACAGATCGCTTTGGGGCAGAATAAACCCTTCTTGTAATGCTTTCCACAGGGTTGTTGCCACCTCAGTTGGAGATTGCTGGGAAATAACCGCCAGGGTGTTTAAATCAAACTGATTACCAATACAAGCAGCTAATTGTAAAATCTCTTGGGTTGCTGTCGGCAGCTTTTGTAATTGCTGCACCATTAATTCCACCACATCCGAGGTCAAAGCGGCATCTCGCACTTGCACAATATCACATTGCCAATGACCCGCATCCTGGTCAAAGGTAATTAACTGGTCTTGATATAATGCCTTAAGAAACTGGGTAGCAAAGAAAGGATTACCCTGGGTTTTCTGTATTAACAGTTCTGTCAGGGGTTGTACCACCGGTAGGGGAGCATGGAGGGTATCAGCAATCAGGTGATTGAGACTGGTTAAATTCAAAGGTTCTAGGGTGATGGTGTGGATGATTGCCCCGGTTTTTTCCATCCCATTCAGAGTCAACATTAACGGATGAGCAGCAAAGACTTCATTATCCCGGTAGGCTCCTACCAGCAATAAACAACCCCTTTTAGACTCAGACATTAATTCCTGAATCAAATTCAAGGAAGCCGAATCTGCCCATTGCAAATCATCCACAAACATAACCAACGGGTGTTCGGGAGTGGTAAAGACTTGAATGAACTTTTGAAACAACAAATTAAACCGATTTTGGGCTGCGGTTCCGAATAATTCGGGTGCAGGTGGTTGTACTCCAATAACCCGCTCTAGTTCCGGGATTAATTCAATAATGACTTGAGCATTGTCACCCAGTGCTTTGAGAATCTGGACTTTCCAGCTTTGCAATTGGGCATCACTTTCGCTGAGTAATTGCCCGATTAAGTCCCGGAAGGCTTGCAAAAAGGCAGAAAAGGGAATATTGCGATTAAACTGGTCAAATTTCCCCTTAATGAAATAGCCCCGTTGTTTGACAATCGGTTTATGTACTTCATTGACAACAGCTGTTTTGCCAATTCCCGAAAAACCAGCCACCAACATCATTTCTGATGCTCCTTGGGCAACCCTTTCAAAAGCTTCTAGCAGGGTTTGGACTTCTTGTTCCCGTCCGTAGAGTTTTTCTGGAATATTGAAGCGATCGCACAAATCTTTCTGTCCCAATGGAAACTCAGTAATTGACCCTATTTCTTTCCATCGACTTAAGCACTGTTGTAAATCATACTTTAGTCCTAAGGCACTTTGATAGCGGTTTTCGGCATTTTTCGCCATGAGCTTGGCAACTATTGCCCCGACTATTTCTGGGACATCATTATTGACTTGACTAATGGACTTGGCTGTTTTGGCGATGTGGCAATGAACTAGTTCTAAGGGGTCGTCTGCCGTAAAGGGTAAGCTGCCTGCAAGTAATTGATACAGGGTGACACCGAGGGCATAAAAATCACTACGGTAATCAATACCGCGATTCATACGTCCCGTTTGTTCAGGAGCAAGATAAGCTAAAGTTCCTTCTAGAGTATTGGGGTTTTGGATTTCCTGGTTTTCTTTGGGTAGCACCGACGCAATACTAAAGTCAATCAGCTTAATTTGCTTAGACTCAGGATGAATTAGAATATTTGCGGGTTTGACGTCTTTGTGGATAACTCGATGTTGGTGCAGTTCGTGGAGAATATCAGCCAGTTGAATGGCAATTCCCAAACTGTCAGATAAGTCTAATGGCTGCTGCTTGATGTATTTTTCCAGGGATATACCACCCCAATCAGCCATGATCAGAGCATAGCCATTACCAAATTTTTCTAGACTTAGAGGTTGAACAATACCAGAAATGGGAAGATTTTTACTAATTGCATACTGATTGCGAAACTGCACTAATTCCCCAAATTGGGGATACTCTCGTTGCAGCACCTTAATAATAACGGGTAGTCTCTGACTCTCTCTAATTGCTCGATATACAGCTGTCCGTGAACCACAATAAAGCTGCTCAGTGATGCTATAGCCAGAGATTTCCGGAAATTGAGGTGCTGTACTATTCATAGTCTTGAGATTTTGTCAAGGAAAATCATTAACTATGACTTAATATTCCCAGAAATGTTGTAAATCTAACAATCCCAATTCCCAATATTTACTCTGCAACAAGTTAGCTAAGTAATCTATCAATCCTGATTTGACAAGGGTTTGAGAATTTTTATCTGTTTCATAATTGGAGTGAAATCCCATCGATTGCAGGTTTTCTACACTATAATCACTCAAGATTTTAAATGTATACAATTGAGTTGCCTATGGTTGTTTTTGATAACAAAAGTCACTCAAGATTTTAAATGTATACAATTGAGTTGCCCATGGTTGTTTTTGATAACAAAAAAGCTAGCTCCCACTTGGGCAGAACTAGCGTTTGATGCTTTCCATAATTAGTAACAAGCGTGAACTACATAACATTAACCAAACTTACCACTGACGTATTCTTTTGTCGCTTCCTGTTGGGGATTTTGGAAAATGTTTTCTGTGCGGTCAAATTCCACTAAGTAACCAGTCCGCCCACCTTTTTCGGAGGCTTGTACATTGAAGAATGCAGTCATATCTGATACCCGTGATGCCTGTTGCATATTGTGGGTAACGATAATGATGGTGTATTGTTCTTTAAGTTCGTGAATTAAATCTTCAACCCGCAAAGTTGAGATGGGGTCAAGGGCAGAACAGGGTTCATCCATGAGAATAACGTCTGGTTGGGTGGCGATCGCTCTCGCAATACACAAACGTTGCTGTTGTCCCCCTGACAGAGAATAACCACTTTGTCTGAGTTTATCCTTCACCTCATCCCACAGGGCAGCTTGCTTTAGGGAACGCTCCACCAACTCATCCATGTCTCCCTTGAAACCGTTTAGCCTGGGACCAAAGGCGATATTATCATAGATGGATTTCGGGAAAGGATTTGGTCTTTGAAACACCATCCCAATCCGCCGCCGCACTTCCACAGGGTCAATTTGGGGTGCATACAAGTTTTCACCATAGTAGTAAATACTTCCTTCGGCTCGGAAACTTTCTACTAAATCATTTAAACGATTAAAGCAGCGCAAAATCGTACTTTTACCGCAACCAGAAGGACCGATAAAGGCTGTCACCCGGTTTTTGGGGATATTCATCCAAATATCACGCACAGCCAGAAAGTTGCCGTAATATACGTTCAACCCTTCTGTGTGTAAAACTGTTTCAGTTTGTTGTTGAACTCTAACGTTAGTTGCCATATGTGGTATATTTTTGAATCTAACTTGAATCTGACTATTCTTAAATTGGGTAGAAAGTGGTAGATAGAGAAAAAGCGAGAATAATTTTTCCCTTCTCCCTTCACCCTTCCGTCATTAATGAGCTGTGTGTGTTGTTTGTCGAGTTGCCCAACGAGCAATAATGCTGGTAATTAGCACCATTAAGACTAAAATCAAAGATGCTGCCCAAGCCAAGGCTTGCCAGTTTTTAAAGGGAGAAATGGCAAAGTTAAACACAAGTACTGCCAAGGATGCAGTCGGGGCAAACAAACTATTTGACCAGAACTGCGAGAATAGGGCGGTAAATAGTAGGGGTGCGGTTTCTCCTGACGCACGGGCAATCGAGAGAGTTGTACCTGTCACAATGGCAGGTAAAGCTGCGGGTAATACCACCCACATCACTGTTTGAAAGTTAGTTGCTCCTAGTCCCTTTGCCGCTTGGCGCAAATCATTGGATACTAACTGTAAGGCTTCGTCGGTAGTGCGGACGATAATCGGTAACATTAGGATTGATAAGGCAAAACCCCCAGCAAATGCTGAGAAACCTCCAGTGGTTGCCACGACGATACCGTAGGCAAATACGCCCGCTATAATCGAAGGTACTCCACTTAAGACATTTGTTGCAAATCTTACCCAGTATGCAATCTTACCAGAGCTAAATTCGGTGAGATATATTGCCGCTAATACTCCCAGGGGAATACTGATTAAAGCACCAATCCCCACCATAATCAGCGTACCGATGATGGCATTTCCAAAACCACCACCTTTGACTAGGGGAGGGGGAGGTAGTTCTGTAAATAGGTTTAAACTGAGGCTACTAAAACCTTGAATCAGAACGTAAGAAAGTACTGCTACTAAAGGCAAAATTGACAGGATGCCACATAAAAAGGCTAAACCTGTCATGATATTGCTAAATAGGGTGCGAGGAGATAGACGGGAGTGGTTTAAGCTGCCAGGAACAAATGGGGGAGGCTGATCTCTATAGGTAGAACTCATAAAATCTGAGATGGTTGGCAAGTTTTAAATGCGCTTCATGCGGACAACAATTAACTGCGCCAAAATGTTGACTATCAGAGTCAGCACAAAGAGAACTAGGGCAGCATACATTAATGCACCTACTTGTAAACCACTGGCTTCTGCGAATTGGTTAGCAAGTAGGGATGAAATTGTATTAGCAGGGGCGAATATCGAGGCACTAATATTATTAGAATTACCAATCAACATAGTCACAGCCATGGTTTCACCCATTGCTCGTCCTAGGGCAAGCATAACTGCACTGACAATACCAGAAAATGCCGCCGGAATTAACACTTGAAAAATTGTTTCCCAACGGGTTGCACCTAATCCCATAGCTGCTTGACGCAAACTTGGAGGTACGGAAATTAGGGCATCACGGGAAATCGCGGTGATAATTGGTAAGGTCATAATTGCAAGGATTACTCCAGCTGGAAACAATCCAGGACCTGTGGGTGAGGTGCTAAAAAAGGGTATCCAACCGAGGCTAGAATGCAACCATTTGCCAACATTGGTGATGATAGGCACTAATACAAATATACCCCATACACCGTAGACAACACTGGGGATAGCTGCGAGTAACTCAACCAGAAAAACAATGACTGTACGTACAGGTTTCGGTAGAAGGTTTTCGCTGAGAAGAATGGCAGTACCGACACCAATGGGAACTGAGATTAACAAACCGATGAAAGCGCTGGCGATAGTTCCGTAAACTTGGGGAAGAACACCATAGTCATTAGTAACTGGGTTCCAAGAACTTTCAGTCAGGAATGTGAGACCAAACTTCTGAATAGCTGGCATTGCTTGGATAGCCACTTGTACAGCAATCCATAGTAAAGTACCAGCGATCGCCAATGCAAATAATCTTGTCAACCCAATAAAGCCAACATCCAAGGACTTATCCAGCTTTGAGCGAGGCTGAATCTGATGATTTTGAACTGATGAACTCATGAATATAATTAACCCATGAAAATCAATGAGAGATTTTGATGACGGATTCAAGGGCAAGTTTCGACAACATATTATCGATAACTTACTACCCCAAATTTGTAGTCAAAATGTGGGAGCGAACCACATTATGAGTCCTAAGTGACTGAGTAATCAGTTGACAACGAACTCTGCAATCAATGCAGAAAGTTACTTACTAGCACTATTGCTGTTGCCAGTGACAGAAATTTTGTACTCTGGGCTAATAGCATCAGCTGCGGCGGCAACTTTTTGAATGACGTTTTGTGGTAGGGGAACGTAACCTAGTTCCACAGCTAGTTTCTGACCATCTGTTAAACCATACTCGATCATTGCCTCTATGGCTTTCGCTTTCACCGCATCTGGGTATTGTTTATACGCCAAAATCCAGGTGAAACTGACAATGGGGTAGGAAGCTTCACCCTCTGGATCGCTAATGAAAGCCCGTAGGTTTTCCGGCAAGGTGACAGACTCTAAGGTTTTGGAGGCTGATGCATCATTGGGGACGACAAACTTTCCGGCTTTATTCTCCAGGGCAGCAAATTTCAAGCTATTTTGTTTGGCATAGCCATACTCAATGTAGCCGATAGAACCCTTGGTTTGGGCAACTTGAGCTGTCACACCTTCGTTACCTTTGGCTCCCACACCTACGGGCCATTTGACGCTCTTACCGTCACCGACTTTGGTTTTCCATTCTGGACTGATGGCACTCAAGTGCTTGGTAAACACACCTGTGGTACCGCTACCATCGGAACGATAAACGACGGTGATGGGTTCTTTGGGTAGGGTGACTCCGGGGTTAGCTTTGGCGATCGCCGCATCATCCCAAGACTTAATCTTGCCCAATAGGATATCTACGTAAACTGTTCGAGGTAATTTTAATTCCGCTACATCAGGCAAATTATAAGCTAAAACGATACTACCAGCCGTCATCGGTAGCATCATTACGCCCTTCTCTACCTTTGCTATTTCCTCGTCTTTCATGGCTACGTCGCTAGCACCAAAGTCCACTGTCCCCTTGGTGAACTGTTCCACACCCGCACCACTACCAACGGATTGATAGTTTACTTGTAAATTTGGATACTTCTTGTTCAAACCTTGAAACCAGGTCTGGTATAAAGGGGCGGGGAAAGATGCACCCGCACCAGTTAAGGACACATTTCCACCTAAATCCAGCTTGGCTGGACTGGAAGCCGTCGCATCCTTGGCAGCACCAGGAGTCGCCTCATTTGCGGCATTGTTGTCCTGAGTTCCACCACTACAAGCCGCTAGGCTCATCGTCAGTGCTAATACTGACGCAACCCGCGCTAAACGAGATTTATTAGTTACAGGGTTACGGAAAAGCATGGATACCTATATTTTGGTAATTTTTCAGATAAGCGCTTATAATATATATCTTTAAAGTAAAGGGAAGGTTAACATTTGAAAATCGATTGTCATTTTTTACAGTAATTTTGGAAAAATTTAACTTTTGTTGCTACTTGCGAATTTTAGATTTAAATTAATTTAATTTCTACAATTTTTTTTTGGCAAATTACCGTGAATTACGGGTGATAAATTCAGATTATTCATGAGCGAATGGTAAATGTTAACCACCTCCAACCAGTTACTATGGTCGATGATTGGCTTGCTCTTAACCATGGGTGGCACTTTTCTGGAAGCCCACATTACCACCCTACCCTGGAGTTGGGGTGAGCAAGGATTGCATTCTCTATCTTTAGGAGTCACCTTTCAAATTGGTGGAGTGCTATTAGTGGGATGTTTGGGGGGTAAAAATGCTGGTGCGCTTTCACAAATTGCCTACATTGTTATGGGGTTAACCTTGCTACCAGTTTTCGCTGATGGTGGCGGTATTGGTTATATTAAATTATCACAATTCGGCTACTTACTTGGTTTTATCCCTGGTGCCTGGATTTGTGGTTTAATTGCCTTTAAAGCTAAACCTAAATTGGAGACTTTGGCGTTTAGCTGTGTTTGTGGGTTGTTAAGTGTCCACCTCTGCGGTATTAGTTATTTAGTTATTAGTTATATTTTACAGCTAAAAGGCACAGAAACGATGTCTTTGATGCAAGCCATTGAAAGATATTCTTGGTTTGCCATCCCTGGACAGTTATCAGTGGTTTGTGTTGTCACCCTCATCGCCTACATTTTACGACATTTAATGTTCTATTAAGCAATGATGAATGAATATGGCTGTTGGCAGGTATGGAGAATTTGCGATGCGCCTCAGAAATCGGATATTTTGGATTACAGCTGTTTCTGCTTTTATCATTGACCAACTTACAAAATATTGGGTAGTGCAGACATTTGATTTGCAGCAGACTTTAGCTTTGTTACCAGGGGTGTTTCATTTTACCTATGTGATTAATACTGGCGCTGCCTTTAGTCTATTCTCTGGTAAGGTGGAATGGTTACGTTGGTTATCCCTCGCTGTCAGTTTAGGGCTAATGGCGTTAGCTTGGTTTAGCCGATGGTTAACTTTTTGGGAACAGTTGGGATATGGATTTATTTTAGGTGGTGCTTTAGGTAATGGTTTGGATAGATTTGCTCTAGGTTATGTGGTAGATTTTCTGGATTTTCGCCTAATTAATTTTCCGGTGTTTAATATTGCCGATGTTTGTATCAATATTGGTATTGCCTGTTTGTTAATTTCTGCTTGGCAAAAACCTCCCAAGTAGGTTTATTTGTAGAAATAATGTTTTCTAATTCAGGTTCTTGCTTCTAGGGAAGGATAGATATGTCCCCATATTTGGAAGAATATTTGGAAGAGTAATCTGTGGTAAATCAGAGACGCTCCACTGGAACGTCTCCATCCGCATTTCTCAATTTAATTTTGAGCGTTTTACATACTACATAAGTTATCTATCACAGTATGTGAATCAGGTATTTTGCAGGTATTTTATTGTTATCTGTACATCATAAAGGTTTTCGCTCATCGGGTTAATTGTAATGGAGAATGCAGGTGTTGCAGGCAAGTCTTATTTATTGAGAATGTTCTAGCAATACATCTATTAATTGTTAATTAAAAGCAGCAATAGATGATTCTAATTGGGTTCTGACTTTGACGGCAAATTCTTCTTCAAAGACGCCTTTTTTATAATCTAAACTCCAAATTTCTAAAGCACAATCGTCGTCAGGATGGGAAGGAAGAAGTCGCAGAAGTAATTCTCTGGTACTAGGATTAAATAGACATTCAACGCTGACGATCGCCCCAATTTGTCTTCTATCTAGGGCAACGGCTAGGCGTAAAATTGCACTAAAATGGTTCACCATGCGTCGATGTTCTTTGTGCAGGAGGTTGCCGTAATTCTCGTGTTTTTTCCTAGGGGGGGATTTGCGATGGTAACGAGCTATATTAGCGATGATTTCGATTTCGGTTTCGTTGTAACCTAAAAGCTCACCGTTACGAATCAGGTAGTAGGAATGTTTGTGGTGAGAATCATGGTTGACATAGTGACCGCAATTATGTAGTATCGCTGCTGCCCAGAGTAACTGACGTTCTTCATCTCCCCAGTTGTGGAGGATACCTTGAAGTTGCTCAAATATACTTAGGGCAAATACGGCAATGCGATCGCTATGTTCCAGATTAATCTGAAATTTCTTGGCTACTTTTAATACACTGCGCTGACGGACAGAACCTTGATAACGCAGACGATTTTCAATTAAGCCATGGGTGAGCATCCAGTCAACTACCACACCTTCCCGTAGTGAACGCTCGCAGACAGTAATATTCTCTACTCCCAGAAGAGTCATGGCTTCCTGTAAAATTACTGCCCCTGCAAGTATCACTTCTGACCTTTTCTCTGGCATTCCTGGTATAGCTGCCCGTTCCGCATTCGTCATTTTACGGAAGCGATTCACCCATTCCTGTAAGTCTTTGAGGCTGAATTGGTAGCCGTTGAGGGTGGAGGGTACCATCCCGGTTTTTTCACGGACATTAATTAATGCCAGAGTTTCAATAGTTCCCGCCGTACCAACTAATTTGGGATGTTCGCCAAAACGCAAATGTGCTAACACTTCTTCCACAGAGCGCTCCAGCATTCCCCTAGCATATGCCTGAAGATATTGAAACTCCGCAGCACTGAGGGGGTCTGTAGCAATTAGTTCACCAGTAAGACGGACAGCACCGATTTTAGTACTTGTGAGGGTGCGTTCTTCATTACTATCACCCAAAATTATCTCCGTAGAACCACCGCCAATATCGATGATGATGTGGGGCTGATTGTTGAATTCCATCCCCGACAATACACCTAAATAGATGCGCCGTGCTTCCTCCTGTCCAGAAATTAAGTCTACCTTTAAGCCTAATTCTGACTCAACCTGTTGTAAAAAGTCTTTACCGTTAGGTGCTTCTCGTACTGCACTGGTGGCAACTGCAATCACGGTTTCCACATTCAGAGTTTTTGCGACTTCTTGAAAACGATGTAAGCTAGCGATCGCCCTTGCCATTACCTCTGGTTTGAGATTGCCTGTCACCAAATCGCGATCGCCAAGTCTGACAGTTTCCTTTTCTCTGCCAATGATACTAAAGGCGGGTAAACTTGGCTCAATTCGCACAATTACCATATGTAGGGAATTTGTTCCCATATCAATGGCAGCAATAATTCGGTGTTGCTCAACTGCGGGAGTGGAAACACTCTTCAGTAGCGCAGAAACTAAGTTCACCATCTGGTGTTGCCTCTTGTTTGTGATGGTAATGGGTATATAGTCGTAATCGTTGCAGGATTGACGGTGGAGAGCTGCCCAAAAGCAAATGTTGATAGAAGCTCCAAATCACTTCTACAAGCACTTGTTGCCAACTTCCTGACAAAAAGCTGCCGTCAGTAGGTTTCAAGAGAAAGCCAAGTATTTTCCCCATTCATCTACTGAATTTCCCCCGGAAATCTTTTTGACAGATTTGTCGGTTTAATTTTTCCGTAGAAGAAGGAAAAACTTTTGAATTTCGTCTTGGCTGTGTCATGCCTTAGCTACTATCAGAACTGCAAATGACGCACTAGAGATGGCGTATCAGAAAATTATCTGATATTCCATAGCCAGTAACTAATATGTATCTAAAAGTTGTGATTTTCTAGTGATGTTTTTACAAATAGCAAATAAAGATATTCTATAGATATGAAGAAGTGTGAACAAATTACTGTCTAGTTATTTCCCCGCCCTATGTTAAGTACACCAGAAATTAACCAAGAATCTTTAGTTAGTCGGGTTTTTCGGCTCTTGCGGTGGAATAAGCCAGAAGGTAGACTAATTTTGATGATTCCGGCGCTGTGGGCTGTGTTTTTGGCAGCTGGTGGTAAACCCCCTTTACCTTTGGTAGGAGTCATTATTCTGGGAACCCTGGCAACAAGTGCAGCTGGTTGTGTTGTCAATGACTTATGGGATAGAAATATCGATCCAGAGGTGGAAAGAACCCGCGATCGCCCCCTGGCTTCCCGTGCTTTATCAATTCAGGTAGGTATTATTGTTGCTGTTGTGGCAATGGCTTGTGCAGCGATTCTCGCCTTCTATCTTAACCGATTAAGCTTTTGGTTATCCGTGGCTGCGGTGCCTGTAATTCTTCTCTATCCTGGTGCGAAACGAGTATTTCCCGTACCCCAGTTAGTATTATCTATTGCTTGGGGTTTTGCGGTTTTGATTAGTTGGAGTGCAGTCACACAAAATATTTCCCTCCCTACCTGGTTACTTTGGGGAGCTACGGTTTTATGGACGCTGGGATTTGATACAGTTTATGCTATGAGCGATCGCGAAGATGATCGCCGGATTGGGGTAAATTCCAGTGCTTTATTTTTTGGGAATTATGCATCGGTGGCGATCGCTCTATTTTTTGCGGGTACTACCCTTTGTCTGGGATGGATGGGATGGCAAATTCACCTCCATGTAGCTTTCTGGATTACCCTAGGTATTGCCACTGCGGCTTGGATTTGGCAAGTCATACGCTTAATGCAACCAGAATTACCTAACTCTAGCTATGCAGAGATGTTTAAGCAAAACGTCTGGATTGGTTTTGTGATTTTAGCAGGGATGATTTTCGGTAATTTTTAATATCCTACCCCACAGCAAAATCTGTAAATTGGCGCATATAGGGGGAGTGAAAACCTAAAACAATATCCTCCTTTTCTACACCCATGGCAACTAATTCCGCAGCGATATCATCTTCGGTACCATTCCATTGAATCCAGATTTTGCCATTTTTGATATCTAAATGCATCACGGGACCAAATATTCGCCGACCTTTTTTATCCCAACCAATATAAATTAGCTGATAATGGTCATGCTGTGTATCAAAAACTTGCTGCATTTCCAAATCGTTATCTGAATGATTTGATGTCCGATTTGCAGCATAGTCACTAATTAGAAATTTGATATACTCTCGATAATTTTCTACTTTTTCCATGCGACAATCTCCTCCGTTCCTGGATTAAATATGAGTAGATTGATTTGACTACGTTGGATTACAGATTGAATAAATGGTGTGGTAAAAAAGTCTTCATAAATTTTATTGCTAATTGCCAAAAATAAAATACGTTCTGGTTGATAATCAGCCAAGGCATAACGATAATTAGTAAATTGACCAATAGCAGTATGAAACTCAGAAATTGTTGATGCACCAAGAAAACTTTTAACCTCAACAGCTATTTGTTGATTTTCCTTGTCTGCTACAATCAGTTTTTCCGCACCTAGGTCAATATACATACCCGTAATTCTTTCTAGGGGAATGTAAAGAGGGTCATCAGTAATCGTCCATCCATCTTTTTCTAGGGCGACTTTCACCGCATAATGGAATTTATCCTTGGCTGACATAATATCATGCCTACTTCCTTGTCATATCACTGAATGTGGGGAATGAGAACTACCCATTCCCTATGATTATCTTGCCAAATCAGGTATTTTTCCCTTCAAGCCAATCATCAGTTTTAAAGTATGAACCTTCAACATAGGTACACGCTTCATCACCCATAAACCTGCCCTTCTAGCAAGAACTAGGGGGAGAAAATTATTAGAAAATACCCGGTCTAACATATCAGTAAACCCTAAAATTGTCAGGTTTTCTAATTTGCGCCAACCTTCGTAACGTTTGAGAACTTGGATACTACCTATATCTTCCCCCGCTTGCTGCGCTGACTGAATAATCTGCGCTAAAGCCGCAGCATCACGTACACCCAAGTTTAAACCTTGTCCCCCCACGGGATGGCAACAGTGAGCAGCATCACCAACTAATGCTAAACGGTGGGAAACATAGCGATCGCTCTGCATGAGTTGCACATTAAAAACAAAGCGATCGCCAAGTAATTCCAATTTACCCAAATGACTCCCAAACCGCTTGGTTAACTCCGCTAAAAACTGCTCGTCATCCAATGCACATAAGGCTTTTGCCTCTTCGTGGGGAGCAGTCCAAACGATGCGGCAACGGTTTCCCGGTAAAGGTAAAATGGCAAAAGGTCCACTCTGCCAAAACTTTTCATGGGCAGTGTGATTATGATGCTTTTCTGGCTTGACAAAGGCAACAATACATGATTGCCAATACTTCCAGCCCTTAGTTTTGATACCTGCGGCTTGGCGAATCGGTGAGCGGGAACCATCCGCAGCTACTAATAACTGACTGCGAACTGTGCGTAATTCTCCGGATACATTAATATCAATAGCTACCATATCCGGTAAATAGCGGCTGGCTATAACTTCTGCCGGACAAAGATAGGTGACATTGGGACAATTCTGGATAAATTCCTGTAGCGGTTCTAATAATGCTTGGTGTTCGGCAACATAACCTAAATCTGTTTTGCCGATATCTGCTGTGGAAAATTCTACTACCTGGGAATAGTCAGCATCGGAGAGTCGAACTTGGCGATAGGTTTCGATGTGGGGCAAAATCTTATCCCAAATGCCGATTCCTTGGAATATCAGGGATGACAACATATGTACAGCGTAGGCTTGCCCTTTGGCAACTGCGGCAGAAGCTACCCGCGCTTCTATCAATAGTATGCTGAAACCAGAATCTTTGAGAGCAGCAGCTAGGGTTAAACCAACAATGCCACCACCAACGATGACCAAATCATAATCATACCCCCTGTGTGCGGCTTGGGGGGCGGAACTAGAAGCCAGGTTTTCAGTAAGCTGCATCGGGGACATTGTTAAGACAAGTAACAGCGTTTTCATCTATATTCTGACGCGATCGCCCCTTGGAGAGCAAGTACGTCTGGGAAAATCGCCGATGAGCGGAATGGAATACTAAAGCCATCTCAAACCAAATAGCGATCGCGAGCGCATCCCAAAACATAACCAAGTAAATGCTATTGCACTCAAGTAAAAACCAAAACTGGAATACAGACTGACCTGTAGAGGTTGCGTTTATCGTAAGCTAACTAAATCTGCTTTGGTGCATCTTTGGGCGATGAAAACCGACACAATTTTCTATACTCTGCTGCAAAATCTTCCCAGTGTTTTATTTGAACTGTTAGAACAGCCTCCAAATCTGGCATTACGCTATAATTTTTCCTCTGTGGAAGTAAAAGAGCTTGCACGACGAATTGATGGGGTATTTTTACCTAAACCTGAGTTTCCAGAATCGCCAATTTATTTTGTTGAAGTGCAGTTTCAGCCAGATGAAGATTTGTATTGGCGCATTATTACTGAGGCTGCGGTTTACTTAAATCAATATAAACCAAATCGAAGTTGCCAGGGGGTTGTGCTTTGGGCAAAACGCAGCTTAGATCCTGGTATTCCTCTGGCATATCAATCTTTATTCGATGCTGGATATATTCGTATAATTTATTTAGATGAGTTAGACGAGGGTTCTGATTCTTCCATCGGTTTAGGTATTATTAAGTTGGTAGTTGCACCAGAAAATGAAGCAGTACAACAAGCAAGAAGTTTAATTGCAGAAGTCAAACAGACAGATGCGGCAAACCGTCGCAACCTTTTAGAATTAGTAGAAAGGATGCTGGTTTATAAATTTTCGTCCTATAGCCGTCAGGAGTTGGAAGCGATGTTTGGTTTAAGTGAATGGAAACAAACCCGTTTTTATCAAGAAGTGAAGGAGGAAACAAAATTAGAAACACTTCCTCGGTTACTGAAAATTGGGTTAACGATAGAACAAATAGCACAAGCACTTGATTTGGATATCGAGGTGGTGCGGCAAGTTGCTAACAAGCAAAATGATAAATAAAGCTGCGATCGCCTCTCTAAAAATAGTCCTGGCTATACAATCTCATAACCACAACCAACGCGATCGCATTCCCAAATCCACAAACAACCGTAATCATATTTTCATCAAAAAACTAACGCGATCGCCTTCCTAAAACTGCTCTTGGCTATATGCGAACGACTCACGTCGCCCAAGCTTTGTACCCAAACTGTAACTAAACATGATGTTTGGCAAAAATTAAGAAATAGTAAATATCTTCAAGTATCTAAGCAATATATAATTTATATAATTTAAATTTTAAATAAAATCTATGACAGAGAATACATCGACCCTGCAACAAGCAATTGATGTTGTGGAAGCACTCGAACCAGAGGAACAAGTAATATTACTCGATATTATTACTAAGCGTTTAAGTCAACAGCGTCGTCATGAATTGATAGTTGATATAAAACAAGCCAGAGATGATTATCAAAAAGGTAATGTTAAACGCGGCTCGGTTGCCGATTTAATGGCGGAGTTAGATGAGTGAAAAATTTGGTTTGGAGTGCGGGATTTGTACGCAAATTCAAGCGGTTAGTTAAGAAAAATCCACCACAATCAAAACCGCGATCGCCTGCACTTTATCAGTGTGGATGATTTATGTATGATTAGTATATCTGCTCAAGTCACCAAAAATACTTAGCAAACATGTATAAATTCACGAAAGACTATTTGGTGCCAATCTTCACGGTAGTGATAAATGGTGTTTTAGCTTACTTTATCAATCAATTACCGGGGATTCGACCAGATCCAGAGAAAGGTATAACAGGTCTTTCCGATACTTCCATATTTGCGATCACAGCTATTTTCACCATTGCACTTTGTATTTTTACCCTAGCTGCACAATCACAACAAAATTCAACTGCAAGCAATATAAATTCATCATCATCAGTCGATCAATCCAATTCTTTGGGAGGATTTTTGCTGTTTTTAATTGGTGCTGTAATTTACGGATTGCTGCAACTAAAGATAATCCCTGAAGAGAATCAAACTGGTTTGGGTTATCTTTCGTTAATTTTATGCGGTTTTGGTGCTGCGGTACCGAGTTTTTTATTAATTCCTCAAAGATGGCAAAATATTTTACTATTTATCTGTTCGGGAACGGGTGTATTTCTGACGTTTCACTATTTTAGCGTTCAAAAACTAAATTCTGCATTTATCTCGTTTATTTTCACTTTATTCTCGATTGTTTTACTGCTGACAAGAGATTTTTTGGTACAGGTAATTAGAAATGTTGCCCATTTTTGGGAAGATTTGCAAAATCAGCAGGCAGATGATAAAAGTAAATTTATTATTAATCTATTAGAAGATTTTTTCTCACCTTTTCAAAAAAAATATTACAAAGCTCTAGAATATAAATGTCGAGATGATGAGACTCAAGGATTAGATAACGACAGAACCTTAGAGTTACAAAAGGTATTTGTACAATTAAAAATAGCTGCTAAAAGCGCTAGTAATACTCAACAAAATATTATTCCCTCTGATGTTAATAAATTCTTGATTTCATCAGAAATTACAATTTGGGATTGTTTAGCAGCAAGGGATGAAAAAGGTAAAAATCTATACAAGAAATTGGTAATTCTCGGAAGACCAGGTTCAGGTAAAACAACATTACTAAGATATTTAACTCTCATTTATGCGACTAAGCAAGAACAAAATATTCATGTTGAAAATAGTCAGAGAATACCAAAATTAATTCCGATTCTCTTTTATCTACGGGAAATCCGCGACATAATTATCAGCCAAAACCCAGCGTTAGAAACATTAATTCAGCAGCAAATAGAAAAGCTCATAGAAAAATTCAAAATTACCAATCAAAATTTAAGTATTCCATCTCACTGGGTCACAAATAAATTACAACAAAATAAATTACTAATCATGCTGGATGGCTTAGATGAAGTTGCCGATAAAATCCAGCGTCAGCAGGTGAGGACTTGGGTAGATGAACAAATGCAAGCTCATCCTGATACAATTTTTATTCTCACTTCTCGTCCCAATGGTTATAAAGAAGTTCAGTCTCACATCTCAGTTGATGAGTTAGAAGTTCAACCATTTAATCGCGAACAAATTACAGATTTTTTACAGCGTTGGTATTTGCAAACTGAAATTAAAAGCCGTGCAGGACAATGTGATGAAGGAGTTAGGCAAATTGCCGCAGAACAAGCTCATAATCTCATTAATCGGATTGTGAATAACCGTTCTTTGGTAGCAATGGCTGTAAATCCCTTGTTACTCAAAATGATTGCAACTGTTCACCGTCGGGGAAATGTACTACCGGGGAAACGAGTTGAACTGTATAAAGATATTTGTCAAATATTGCTGGAAAAACGCCAAAGAGCAAAGAATATCATAGATGGCTTGACTGCTTCTCAGAAACAATCAATTTTACAAGAAATAGCATTGCAATTAATGCTAGCTCGGAAGCGAGACTTTACATTAAATGAAGCCGAAACTTGGATATCTCAACAGTTAACGACGTTACCTAAGTTAAATAATACGGATGATTTTATCAAACATGTTCGTGATGACTGTGCTTTGTTGGTAGAAAAAGAAATTGGAGAATATGAATTTGCCCATTTGAGCTTTCAGGAATATTTAGCAGCAGTTGAAATTATTGAATCGAATCAAGAAAGTATCTTAATCCAAAATATTGATAAAACTTGGTGGTCGGAAACTATTCGTTTATATGCTGCACAAGCAAAAGACGCGACTCCGATTGTCAGTGCAATTATTCACATGTCTTCTCCTTCTATCAATGCTTTTCTTGTAGTCGCAGATTATGAAGATGAAGGCTGGCGAATTGAGCAACAAGTAAGAGACGAATTAGTAAATAAACTTGATACTGGTTTGGAATCTGATGATGCAGAAATTTTTAATTTAGCTGTAGAGGTGAAGTTAGCAAAACGCTTAAATAATTTAGTGCGAGTGGATGAAAATTTAGAGCAAGATAGACCAAACTCATATATTACCTGTGCAGAATATCAGCTATTTATCAACGATAGAAAATATAGTCCTCCCCCAAATTGGCAGAATCATAAATTTAGACCTGGAGATGCAAAAAAAACTGTTACCGGACTGAATAAAAGAGATGCAAATCGTTTTTGTACTTGGTTAAGTGGGAAAGAGTTGAAAGCTCAATTCATTAAATTAGAGACATTTTGTCAACCACTTGAAGGTGACAATGATAAGATTTGCTTGACAAGGGTGAAACTACCAAGTAAATATAGTCAACTAGCAGATTATTTATATCAACAAGAATGGCGAAAAGCTGACGAAGAGACTTCGCGCGTGATGCTACAGGTTGTAGGTAAAGAAGAGCAGGGATATTTTAACCTTAAAGATATCGAAACATTCCCTTGTGAAGACCTTTACATCATTAATCTATTGTGGGTAGTGGAAAGCCAAGGACGCTTTGGTTTTAGCGTTCAGCAAGACATTTACCACAGTTTAGGCGGCACAAAAGAATATAATGAGAAAATATGGAATGACTTTGGCGATCGCGTCGGTTGGAAGAAAGGAGGTTCTTGGTTGAGCTATCATGACTATACCTTTAACCTAAATGCCCCCCAAGGGCATGTACCAGCTATGGGTCACGATGGGGATTGGGGTGATTTCTCTTCTCTCGCGCAGAGACTTGTAGACTGTAACATATAAAAGCTTCAGCCTTTTGTAAAGATTTGTAAAATAGAAAATTTTTACCTAAACATAAGCTTTCCACAAATTCGATACCTGGCACTACAGACTATCATCAAAATCTCCGAAAAACTGCATAGCAATTTTTAGGTCATAACAATTTGCCATAACAAATTTTTCTGCTACCGCATCAATTTCTGGATTGTCGGGTTCCCAAGTAGCCCAAGGTAGCTTAGTTTGACCCGGAGACGCTTTTTTCTTCTTCCCTTTAACGACTTTAGGTAAGAATTTTGCACCCCAGTTGTAGGTTTTTTCTGGTTTTGCTTTGGGTTTATATTTCTTGCAAAATCCCCGATATTTAGCAGCACATTCATCCAATGTCCGTCCCAAGGATAAAAACGCAGGATGCCACTTAGTTACACCATCATCTGTTAACCTGTCATGAGTGCCATAATTACTAAAATCAAAAAAAAATCCTGCCTGTATTTGGGCTGCTTTAGGATTGGCATGAATATAACGTAGTGTATTCAAAGCTCTTTGATAGTCAGTATTTGCAAATGCACTACTGTGATAGCGTTTCTCCCAAAAATGTCCTGTACGATTGAGCATTCGGTTGAAACACATCGCAGTATACCAATTCAACCAATGCATAATTTTAGGTAAATCATCAGGTTGTGATGGTTCAAGCAAGTAGTGGACGTGATTGCTCATAATGCACAAAGCATATAGCTTAAAACCATATTTTTCCTGGGCTTTTTTGATAGCGTAGAGAAATACTTCCCGACATTGGTGACGATTTAAATGAAATTCACGATTATTACAGCGAGTTGTAATGTGATAAGAATATCCTGGTTTGATTTCACGGGGTAAACGAGACATGGTTTATTGAGTTTCGCTTTTTTCTTTGCTTTATCCCTCTTTTGTTACTACGAGGAGAGAAAAATACTATCTCTACTCTGAAAACTAAACAAAATAATGAATTGTGCGGTCGCGTCTTAATTTTGTCATTTAAATTCCTTTATTGAAAAAAGACGTAAATATAATAATTTCGGATTATTCTTTCCCCAAGGTAACAAAAGAGGGTTTATACCAATTCACGAAAAGCCTGATACAAATAAAGCATCAAGAATAAAATCCCAACCTGTGATGGAAGCAACAATTGATGTGTTTAATTGTGCCAACCGATTCCAGATAAATTCTCTTAATTCATCTAAACTTGGGAAGCTTTCCCAAGTTAAATGCCTTTTAACTTCTTCCCACAATCTCTCTATGGGATTAACTTGAGGTGTATGTGGAGGTTGAAATAACAAAACTATGTTTTCTGGTACTTTCAGATGCTGGCTTAAATGAAAAGCTCCATTATCTAACTGAAGAATATGAATATCTTGAGCATAAGTCTGTGAGAATTTTTCTAAAAAAATATTGAAACAGGCTGTATTTAAATGAGAGAATTCCCAGATAAAATACTCTCCAGTTAATGGTTCCACTAATCCATATAAATAAAAATTATCCCGCTTCCATTGCATAATGCCGATGGGCTTAACTCCTTTTTTAGTAATTAGTCTCCCAGCTTCAGTCTTCAATCCCACACGGCTTTCGTCCCCACACCAATATCTAATTGTTTTTTGTCTATCTACTGGTGCTATGACGTGTTTTTTTATTACTTCTAAGTATTGTGGCAGTTTTTTTTAAATTCTAATTCTGCTTCGCTATCGTATTTTATACCTACTGCTCGCGGCACTTTTAGCTTTGCTTTCATTTGATAGCGCACTGTATCGTGTACTACTTTATATGATGCTTCTATCCCTTCTACTGCTTTTAACCATGTTCGTATTTCCTCATAACTTTTGAATCCCTCCGATTCTTGAAGCTCTTTGTCTAGCTGCTCTCTTACTTGTAAGCTAATTATTGCTGGTCGCCCTGGACTCTTTTTCGTTGTTAATAGACCCTTAATCCCTGACTCTTGATACTCTTTCAACCATCTTTGTACCGTTACCCTTGCCCTTCCTACTACCACCGCTACGTCTTGTATTGTTTTCACCTGTCCTATTTTCAGTAAATACAAAGCTTGAATCCGTTCGAGATTTGATGCTGTTTTTTGTTTTCTCAGCAGTTCATGTAATTCCTCTACTGACTCTGTTATTTCTACTTTGGTGACTCCAGCCATCTTTGCTTGCTCATATTTATTCCTTATCTATCTGTATCATATTTTTCGTTAATTGGTATTACCCAGCTTTACACGAGATTACTACAATAAAAAAGATGAGCGCGATCGCCCATCCTTTAATCATCATTTATTCAGCAATCAGAAAGTTATTAAAAACCCCTAATTGTCCCTATTCAAAAAACATTAAGTTCCCGAAGTCCAGGAATTGCTGTAATCGATTTGGTCTTGGGTTAAGGTATCAACAGTAATACCCATAGCTTGCAACTTCAAGCGGGCAATTTCCTTATCCACATCCGCAGGGATTGCATGAATACCGGGTTGCAATTTACCCTTGTTCTTCACCAAATACTCTGCACCCATTGCTTGGTTTGCAAAGCTCATGTCCATAACTGCGCTGGGGTGTCCCTCTGCTGCTGCTAGGTTAACAAGACGACCTTCACCTAGTACAACTACGGATTTACCGTTATTGAGTTTATACTCTTGGGTGAAAGGACGAACGTCTTTGATTTCTTTAGCTTTGCTAGCCAAAGACTTGAGGTCAATTTCAATATCGAAGTGACCAGAGTTACAAACCATCGCGCCATCTTTCATCACGTCGAAGTGTTCGCTACGGATAACGTGTTTGTTACCAGTAACGGTGATAAATAGGTCGCCGAGGGGTGCTGCTTCTGCCATTGGCATGACGCGGAAGCCATCCATAACCGCTTCGATGCCCTTCACGGGGTCGATTTCAGTTACGATAACGCTTGCACCCATTCCAGATGCACGCATAGCTGTACCTTTACCGCACCAACCGTAACCAGCAACAACTACGGTTTTACCAGCTAATAGGACGTTAGTAGCACGAATTACACCGTCGAGGGTGGATTGACCAGTACCATAACGGTTATCGAAGAAATGCTTTGTATCTGCGTCATTGATGTTCATTGCGGGGAACGTCAACACACCATCTTTCAACATCGCTTGCAAGCGGACAATACCTGTGGTGGTTTCTTCTGTGGTACCAATCAGGTCAGCGATTTGATGGGGACGCTGTTGAATTAATGTGGCTACTACGTCGCAACCATCATCAACAATGATATTGGGACGGTGGTCTAAAGCGATTTGGACGTGACGGTTGTAGGTAGCTTCGTCTTCACCTTTGATAGCGAAAACAGGAATACCATAGTCAACTACTAAACTTGCAGCTACGTCATCCTGGGTGGAAAGGGGATTACTAGCAATCAAAATTGCATCCGCACCACCAGCTTTCAGCGCGATCGCCAAATGGGCAGTTTCTGTAGTTACGTGGCAACAAGCCGAAATTTTGATACCTGCGAAGGGTTTTTCTTGTTCAAAGCGATCGCGTATTTGTTTAAGAACTGGCATTTCACGACCAGCCCACTCAATGCGCTGTCTTCCCAAGGGAGCGAGGGCGAGGTCTTTAACCTCGTGCTTTAATCGGGGAGATGTTGCGGTCATCAAAAATTCCTCAATTTTGTGTGTTTAGGATACTCAGTAACTATCTGTTCACTAGCCACAAAAACGCCGATAATATCCTCTTTACAAAGGATTCTTTGGCTTTTTGCAACCCATCATCAGCTAGAAACTGTGTAAAAAAGTTTGCGTAAATACTTACGCTATTCTACTAGCTTATTTCATCATCGGGGGAACAGAACAGAATTTTTGAATCCTGAGACTCACCCGATTTTGGTAAAAAAGTAGCAGCCTGAAGACAATATAACGAAAAAAGTCCGGCGATTGACTAATTGCTAATACCAGATATTGATACTTTACTCCTGAATCTTCACCCTTGCTTATGACTTTCCCGCCATAGCTTGACTTTTCTCCCCTTCCTCCATGGCAAAATTTCTCTGAGGATGGGCAATATAGTATTTATGTACTATAATAAAAAGGTGGCTATTTGGGATTTCCTACAGTTATACCGATTCAAAAAATGTTTACGACAGATACCCCACCCGCCCTATCGGGCACCCTCCCCGAAATCGGGGGGCTGGGGAGGGGTTTTGTCCATGTGTCGTATTGTTTTTTCAAATTGGTATTACATTCTGCAAACTCTAACTGTGAGTGGATTTTATGATAAAACACTATATTCTCAGCTTGAATCCCACCGCCAAGCATGAGTGGGATAGATGCATTCTGCGTGAACCCTTGACTGCCAAACGTCCAGATATTGCTAAGTTAGTTGCGGAAGTTGTGGGAACAGATGCGGGTAATTACTTGGTAAGTGTCAATATTGAAGTCAAGGTATTAGAGCAAACTGTTGCGACTCAGACAGAGCAACTGACATTGAATTTTGCTGAAGTCAACGAAAAACCCCATCTCAGAGAAGTTGCCTAATCCTATAATTGAGAAACCCGACTTTTTTGAGTCGGGAATATCGCAACTTAATTAATGGGATAATTTGCTTCTAAGCTGATGTGCAGCTAAATTGGATAAGTCGAAAACGCAAAATAATTTTACTGTGGGACGGCTTGTCCATTTCCAATATACAAATTAAATACGTTAGGGCTTAATTGGCAATACTCTTAACAATAACTGGGCAATTTGTTGGTTAATGTTTACCACATCAAAACGTTGGCTAGCACTTAATCGGGCATTTTCCGCAATCTTCCCTGTCTTTTCGCGATGGTGGAAACAATCACTAATAACTAATGCCAAATCTTCTGATTTTCCTGGTTCTACTAAGAAACCATTCACCTCGTTTTCGACTAGCTCCATTGCTCCCCCAGCTTTCGCGGCAATTATTGGTTTTCCACAAAGCATTGCTTCTACAATAACTCTCCCAAAGGGTTCGGGTGCGGTGGAAGTGTGAGTAACAACATCACAAGCTGCCATTAATTGGGGAATATCAGAGCGGAAACCGAGAAATTTTACGCGATTTGTTAGTCCTAAATCTGCCACTTGTTGATGCAATTTTTGCACATAATCTTGTTCGCCAAAGAGTGCATCCCCAACTAGAATTACTGCCACATCCTCAGGACATTTGCTCAGAGCTTCCAAAAGGATATGCTGACCCTTCCACGGAGCTAGACGGCTAAAATGCCCAACTATATATTTACCAGATAATCCTAGCTTTTCCCTCATTTCTTGGGCTGTAGACATTGGTATTTCATAGGTTTGGGGATGGAAGCCGTTGTAAACGATTTCCGTGATTTCTGAGCGTCCTCCAGCTTGGATAAAGGCGGTTTTACTGGCTTGGGAATTGGCGATGACTAGGGAGGCAAAGCGGTTAGCTAGGGTGACAGCAACACGGCGATTTGTATTACTAAAATGTTCTGGAGAGAGAATATCATGGAGATGATAAATCAGAGGGCGATCGCTCAAAAAACTTCCCAAGGCTCCCACAACTAAAGCTTTTTGAGTATTGGCATAAATACAATCATAATTTTTTGCTAGTTGGGCAACTTTTTGTACTAATGGTATGAGTTGTCCCACACTACCTAAAGCTTGAAATAGGGAACTTTCCTTCCGAACTTGTAAGGATTTCTGAGTCAGAATCTGTACAGGAATTTGATTTTCTTGGAGAATATTTTTAAATTCACCATCGGCAAATAAACCGACTAAGCTAGTTTCTCTATAGGGTTTGGCAATATCAATTAAACATAACTCTGCACCACCAGGTTTACCACTTTGGTCAAGAAATAGTATTTTCATCTGTATCAATTAGGTAATAGGGAGTAATGAGATTTTTTACTAATAATCTGGTTGAATTTAGCTACATTTGTGCAAAATCCCTTCCCAGAAATTTCTTTCCCATTACTTAGCTAAGATGATTTCTCTGATATCCATGGCAATTTTATCCCAATCGTAATTATTGACAGCGTAGTCACGACATTCTTGAGTGCTAGGTAGGGAAATTTTGCCTAGAAGTATTTGTTCGAGTTTGTCGGCGATCGCCCCCACTGTAATGGAATCAGTAATCAATTCCGGGGAAAACTGTTGGAGAATTTCCGGCATTCCTCCCACGGGTGTACAAACCACAGGAGTACCACAGGATAAGGATTCTACCACTGCTAACCCAAACCCTTCAAAGGATTGACTGGGCATAATCGTAAAATCTGCCGCTTGGTAAGCAACTGGTAGCAACTCATCGGGGAGAAAACCCAAAAACTTGACTTGCTCATCTAATCCTAAATCCAACGCTTGCTGTTGTAGAGCTGCTTGGATATGTCCCCTACCGGCGATCGCCAACCAAAAATCTGGTACTCTCGGTTTAATTTCTGCCAATGCTGTCAGTAACTTATCAATCCCCACACGATGTACTAAGCGTCGGGAAGTAAAAATAATTTTTCTATCTGATTTCCAGCCAAGTTTTTCCCTAGCTGCTTGTTTTGATAAACAGGGTTGGAAATGCTGAATATCCACACCACCAGGAATCACATAGATTTTTTCCCAGGGTATTTGATAGTTGTTGTGTAAAATTTTACCAAAAGCCTTACTCAAAACAATGAAGCGATCGCAACGATTATAGGTTCTTTGCTCCACTACGTAACGTTTCAAAATTTGCCCTAATCCAGCTCTCACCACTTCCTCTTGCGTCTCAGAAGCCCAAGGACCATGAAAATTAAAGGTAATTGGTACGTTTTTCGGTAATAAATCTAAAATTGGCAGACTATATAAGGCAAAATGTAGATTGACTGCATCTGGTTGACTAATTCGAGTTTTTTGAAAATTACTGCGAATTGCCCACAGTCTTTTGACAATAGAACTATCAGGTGTCGCTAAATTGGTAAACTTGATCGGAGAATCCTCATCTGTATCTGGCAAACCCAAACCACACAGTTCCACTTGATCATGGTTTGCTACCAGTCTTTGAGTTAATTCATATACGTATCTTTCCAAACCTCCAGGTGTCAGTGGAAACCAGCCCAATCCTAAACAGAGAATTGATGCAGGTTTTGACATCTGGGTTATTTTTGTGCATTCCACTCCCATTACTCCAATAAAATCTCTGGGTTGATAATGTTAGCTTTTACTTTAATTTCTACCATCTTTGTGTACTGCAAAAATTAAAAAAAAATGATGGCTACTTTAGTTATATTCTATGACACTATTTCTCATCAGCATGATTTGTCTTACTTCTTTGTGATATTTCAATATTATCTATCTTTACTCAAATATTAAAGATAAGAATATATTTTTTGTTTCCACATCTAGGGATATTATTCATAGGCAAATCAAGATATTTCTTGATATTTTATATTTACATCTATCCCTTGATACACTTAGATAATCTTTCGGCATTCAGATAAGTATTTCATAGTTCTTTCATTTTAGAAATCACAAATATTCTCTTGAATCGCCATGCACCATAAACACTTAGCTTGGTAAAATATAAAAAAATATTATCGTTTAGATGAATACTCCTGCTTCACTCGTCTTTTCTTGCAATTCTCATATCCCATGGGAATTATAAAATTACCAATGTCCCTAAATATAAAAAGAAAACTTTACAATATGATTTGGTAGATAAACTTTTGATGAAATAGTTATTTCTGATAAGATAAAAGATGTTCATGTTTTAATTGCTTTTAGCTCACAACCTATCAAGAAATTTGTGCAGTAGATAATATAAATAAACATTCACGGGAATCCGATTTGATTGTTGAAAATATACCTAGTGGCATGGCAATTAGGAAAGAACAGCTATAAACCTTATCTAATATACTATTTGAGCCAGTTGGCGTGTTAGGGGGGGGTAAGTACCATTCACGGTGATTTGGGATGATTCAGAATCACATTGCTAGCTATATATGGGACAATATTAACTTATATTAAGCTAAAAATTTGCTGTTCATCCCGTCTTTTCCCCTTGTAAGTGAGTCACCCATGTCCGTTGCTCTATCTCTGGAAAACGTCCATAAAGTTTACAATAACCGTGCTGTAGTCAATGATCTATCCTTCAGTATTCAAGCTGGAGAAATGTTTGGTTTGTTAGGTCCCAATGGTGCCGGAAAATCGACTACGATTCGGATGCTGACAACTTTAACTAAAGCAACCCAGGGAAAAATTGAGATTTTTGGTTATGATGTGGCTCGTCAACCCATGTTAGCCAAGCAATCGATTGGTGTGGTGTTGCAACAAATCAGCGTCGATGGAGATTTGACAGTTTGGGAAAATATGGAATTGCAGGGAAGACTGCATCACATTCCCAATCCCCAACGACAAAGGGTAATTAATCAGTGGTTGGAATATGTCGAGTTAACCGAGAAACGCCATGATTTAGTGAAAACACTTTCCGGAGGGATGAAGCGAAGGTTACAAATAGCCAGAGCATTACTACATCAGCCACAAATTTTATTTTTAGACGAACCAACGGTAGGATTGGATCCTCAAACTCGTCGAAGGTTATGGGAAATTATTCGAGATTTAAATAAACAGGGCATGACAATGTTATTAACCACCCATTATATGGAAGAGGTGGAATATCTTTGTAACCGTATTGGCATTATGGATAGTGGTAATTTGATTTCTCTGGGAACCTTGCCAGAATTACGTTCTCGCTATGGTGAAGGTTTAGTGATGAAACAGGTAGAGGATAGATGGGAATATCTTTTTTTCCCTACCTTACAAGCAGCAAATACTTACTTAGATGAGCAAGAAGATAAAACGGGAATGATGGTGCGTCCTTCTAATTTAGAGGATATTTTTGTAGAGTTAACAGGCAGACAATTGGATTAAGTTTGAGATTAACTTTTTGGATAAGATAAAATCAGAGCCGAGCTATCTTTCCACAAATACTCATGTATCAACCCATACCACCCCGCCCTCCTTGGGAAACCCTACCCACCATGTATGATTTACCTAGTGAGTTAATAGGGGAATCCGGTTTGCCAGATGAGTTTCACATTTTTCAGCCGAGGTTACTGAACGAAACCTGTCAACCTGGGAATTATCCAGAGTCAGAAATATTGTTGGCTACGGACTTGAATTTATATTATGATCCACGCCATTTTCTCTGGTACAAGCGTCCTGATTGGTATTTGGTGCTGGGTGTGTCGCGCAGTACAGAACAGCAAAGCTCGCGTTTGAGTTATGTTGTCTGGCAAGAGGGTGTAAATCCGTTCCTGATTGTGGAATTACTGTCACCAGGAACGGAAGGTGAGGATTTGGGACAAACCCTGAGGGAAGTTAATCAACCTCCCACAAAATGGGAAGTTTATGAGCGGATTTTGCGCGTCCCCTATTACGTAGTTTATGACCGTTATGAGAATAATTTCCGCGCTTTCCGTCTCAGTGGTGCTTGCTACGAACCAGTAGCTTTATCCGAATCTGGTTTATGGTTGCCAGAAATCGGATTAGGTTTGGGTTTATGGCAGGGTTCCTATGAAGGAATGACTGGTTTATGGCTACGTTGGTATGATGGGCAAGGTTGGATACCTACCCAAGTAGAAAGAATAGAGCAGGAGCGGCAACGGGCAGAAACCGAACGTCAAAGGGCAGAAACTGAACGTCAGCGAGCAGAAAAACTAGCTGAATATTTACGCTCCCAGGGTATTAACCCAGATGAGTTACCGTAGTTACCATCTAGTATTAGCCTCCGATTTGTTTGAGTACTGCTTCTACCCTAGCGACACTATCCTGTTTTCCTTGTTGTGCGTAAGCATCCCGTGCTTTTTTAAAGTAGGCGATCGCCTCTTTGGCTTTACCATATTTTTTGAGGATATTTCCCCGTAATTCATAGACTTGGGGATTTCTCGGATCGAGTTTTGCTAATTGAACATATGCCCAACCAGCATTTTCATACTCACCCTGACGCATCAAGATTGTTGCCAATCCCAGATAGGCATTCACATGATTACGATTAGCTTGAATGGCTTGGCGGTAGGCATTTTTTGCCCCCTTAATATCACCTAAAGTGGCACTAACATAGCCCAGAGCGTACTGATAGTCACCGTTATTGGGATTTAAAGCCACCGCTCGCTTATAGGCTGCCAAGGAAGCTCTCATGTTATTTTGGATAGCATATAAATAACCAATACCAGAGTGAATACTGGCATTTTTTGGCTCTAGGCTTGCAGCTTGTTGATAGATAGCGATCGCCCCATTATAATCACCAGCATCCACCAATTTGCGACCTTCATTCAGCAATTCCCTGACTCTTTGAGTACTTTTCTGTGCTACCAAAACCTGAGCTTCAGCCGCCGTTGGAACGATTGTGGTAATACCTCCAAGGAGGAAAATACTAATTAGCAGAGATGTTCGATTATACACAGCAGACTACCTAAAAGTGCTAGCAACTTTTTCCAATCTCTTACAATTAATTAAGGGTGCTGAATTTCTATAATAGAAGCATGACAACACGCCAAAACCGAGAGATTGCATGAGGAAAAACACTTTTCCATCAAAATAATATATATACAGGAGACTTCTGATAGAAGCCAGGGTAAATGCCAAACCTTCAGTGTCAAAGGGATTGAAAGCTCTCCCTTTCCAGCCTTGAAGCTTTTCCCTGCTTGCAAAAATATCTGTTTGCAAGAATCCCATGACTGAGTATTCACTACTGATTCCTCAGAAATCAACACCAGCCTTGATTAGCGGTTAATCTGTGAAAACAAAATATACTTGTCTTAGCCAACTCAGAAAACTGAGTTTCACCAAATATTCAGACTAACTACCTTATAGACTACAGTTTATGAGAAATGTTTCAGCTTGTTTTGCTACTAATTACCAGATAAAAAATCATAGATAATTATAATGATTAGCCATGATTAGCCATCATCAACTGTCCATACCAGGAGAGATGAAAATTTAGACTTTCCCCCTTACCCGTCAATTTCAAATGATATTAACTACAACAGATGTGATTCAGGGAAGAGTGATTGACTCCTATCTAGGTATTGTCACCGCAGAGGTAGTTTATGGTAGTAATTTCCTGCGGGACTTTTTCGCTAGCATCCGTGATGTCATTGGTGGACGTACAGCCAGTTATGAACGCTTGTTTGAAGAAGGACAACGTAAAGCCTTTGCAGAGCTAGAACAAAGAGCTGCGCGCCTAGGAGCCAACGCAATTGTGGGTATTGAAGTTGATACTGGTACAATCAATGTAGACCAATCTGGGGTTTTAATCTTAATTACTGCCACCGGAACCGCAGTCAAAATTAAGTAGCCAAAATCAACTCAAAAGAAAATTAACCGATGACTATTGCCAATTCCTTGACTTTGCAATAATAATTGCAGGAGATATAGGGAAGGCAATGATTGGGCAAATTCTCGATGGACGCTACCAGATTATTCAGGAATTGGGTAGGGGTGGATTTGGAGAGACCTTTGTTGCTATTGATACTAAGCGACCAGGAAATCCCCATTGTGTAGTTAAGCAACTTCAGCCGAAATCTACCCATCCTCGCGCTTTGGAGCTTGGGGAGCGACTATTTAGACAAGAAGCCGAGAAGTTAGAAAATTTAGGAAACCATGACCAAATACCCCGTTTATTGGCATACTTCCAAGAAAGGGGAGAATTTTATTTGGTACAAGAATTTATCCCCGGTAGTGATTTAACCAAAGAGTTGCCTCCAGGTGTGCAACTAAGCGAAACCTACGTCATTCGACTATTACAAGAAATCCTGGAAGTTTTAGCTTTTGTTCATCAAAGTAATCTGATTCATCGAGATTTAAAACCGTCAAATATTCGTCGTCGTCAATCTGATCAGAAAATTGTCCTAATTGATTTTGGTGCAGTCAAGGAAGTTACTAGCCAGGAAATCAACGCTGAAGGAAAAACAAAATTTACTATTCCCATTGGTAGTCCTGGTTATATGCCAAATGAGCAGGCAAATGGTCAACCAAAATTCAGCAGTGATATCTATGCGGTGGGAATAATTGCAATTCAGGCATTAACTGGAATCAATCCCGATCCTCGCGCGCTCAATGGTGGAATTACCACCGATACAAGTACTGGGGAGATTGCCTGGAAACATCGTGTTGCTGTTAATTCTCGCTTGGGTGCAGTCATCGATAAAATGGTACGGGCAAATCATCTACAACGTTATCAAAATGCGGCAGAAGCATTACAGGCAATAACATCTCTGACTAATAATTCTCACAGCAATAATCCAACAAGATTTCTGGGAAAATGGTGGTTAGGAATAGGATTGGTAGGGGTAGTTATCCCGGCACTAGTTTGGTGGATGACCTCACAAATTAAGCCTCCATTCAAGATGCTGAATTATAGTAATTATGGCATCAATATTAAATATCCGGAAATGTGGAGAAAAAGAGAAGATGGTTTCAGTGATGGTGTCAAGTTCTTCCCCTCCGCAGCCAATCAGGCTCAGAACTGTACTACAGAAATCTCAGTTAATCGTAGTAACTTAGCTCAGAAAATTTTATCCTTGGATGAATATAAAAAATCTGTAATTCGGCAGCTTAAGGAAAGTAATCCCCAGGGAAAAGTTACCGAATCTAGTACCTATCTAACTCCAGAAAGTTTTGATGCCTATAAATTAGTATATAACCGTAAAGAAGATAACTGTAATTTTCAAATAATGGAAATTGGTACGGTGAGAAATGCAAAAGCTTATGTAGTTATTTATAGCGCTCCGCCATCTGAATATGAGAAGTACTTGCCAATTGCGGAGGAAATGATTAATTCCTTGACGATTGTGAATACTTCTGATTAGGTGTTTTTTTATTTATCTCGTCGGTAGTTAGGTATTGTGGATCCCCCTAAATCCCCCTTTTTAAGGTGGACTTTGAATGAGAGAGGGTGTTTTAAGGGTTTGTTGTTTCTATTCAATTATTTTAAATCTTTAGAATTTGCTCTTTCAAAGGGGAACTTAAATCAGGGATAAAAAAAGACAATCTTCGCCCCCTTTTGAAGGGGGGTTGGGGGGATCTAAGACTTGTGGATAACGAAAAATACCTTCCAAAATAAGATAATTGAATATGAGAATCACTTGCTAATTGCGGAGGAAATGATTAATTCCTTGACGATTGTGAATACTTCTGATTAGGTGTTTTGTCAATTTATCTCATCGGTAGTCAAGTATTGTGGATCCCCCTAAATCTCCTTGAAAAGGGGGACTTTGAATGAGAGAGGGTGTTTTAAGGGTTTGTTGTTTCTATTCAATTATTTTAAATCTTTAGAATTTGCTCTTTCAAAGGGGAACTTAAATCAGGGATAAGAAAAGACAATCTTCGCCCCCCTTTTGAAGGGGGGTTGGGGGGATCTAATACTTGTGGATAACGAAAAATATCTTCCAAAATAAGGTAATTATTACTCGGATAAAATAGATTTTATGTAAAACTTTGTATCTGCTCACACACACTACTAAATTGATTTAAAACTTGAGTATTGGTAAATCGAATAATTTTTAAACCATATCCCTCTAGAATTTTTGTTCTCTCTATGTCATATTCTTGCCCTGCATTTGTAAAATGGCTTTCTCCGTCAACTTCAATTACTATTCGTAAAGCTGGACAGTAGAAATCTACTATGAAATTATCAATTGGTCTTTGCTTTAAAACTCGAAATTTAAAACTTTTCAAATACTCATGCCACAGTTTTTTTTCTGCTGGGGTCATATTTTTTCGGAGTTCTTTTGCTCTTTCTACAAGCTTTGGATTGTAGGGTAAATGGAAGTCACTACTGTTGAGTTGGTTTGTCATGGTTTTTGGTTTTTATTGCCCTAGCTTTTGAAATTATATGAAAGGATGTTTTTTAAGGTCTGTTGTTTGGATCCCCCTAAATCCCCCTTGGAAAGGGGGACTTTGAGAGTTAAGGTTTTGGTGTTGCTAGTTGAGTATCATGGATCCCCCTAAATCCCCCTTAAAAAGGGGGACTTTGAATGAGAGAGGGTGTTTTGAGGGTTTGTTGTTTTTATTCAATTATTTTAAATATTTAGAATTTCCTCTTTCAAAAGGGAACTTAAATCAGGGATAAGAAAAGACAATCTTTGCCCCCCTTTTTAAGTGGGGTTGGGGGGATCTAATACTTTTGGATAACGAAAAATACCTTCCAAAATAAGATAATTGAATGTGAAAAGTACTTGCCAATTGCAGAGGAAATGATTAATTCCTTGATGATTGTGAATACTTATGATTAGGTGTTTTTTTATTTATCTCGTCGGTAGTTAGGTATTGTGGATCCCCCTAAATCCCCCTTAAAAAGGGGGACTTTGATGTGGGGTTGGAAAGGGGGACTTTGATGTGGGGGTTGGGGATTCCTGTAAATCTGTTGTGGAGGGAGTTCAATAGCGCCAGATTTTGATGGTCTTGTCGTCACTACCACTAGCTAAGGTTTGACCATCCGGACTGAAGGCGACTGAGTTAACACCATTAGAATGACCAGTGAGGGTGGTGATTAATTTCCCTGTCCTAGGGTTCCACAGTTTGATGGTGTAGTCCCCACTACCAGTAGCTAAGGTTTGACCATCTCGAATGAAGGCGACTGACCAAACCGAGCCAGAATGACCAGTGAGGGTGGTGATTAATCTCCCTGTCTTGGGGTTCCAGATTTTGATGGTGTTGTCCCTACTACCAGTAGCTAAGGTTTGACCATCCGGACTGAAGACGACTGAGGTAACCAATTGATAATGACCCCCCTTGAGGGTGGTGATTAATTTCCCTGTCCTGGGGTTCCAGATTTTGATGTTGGTGTCCTCACTAACACTAGCTAAGGTTTGACCATCCGGACTGAAGGCGACTGAACTAACCCAGCCATAATGACCCCCCTTGAGGGTGGTGATTAATTCCCCTGTCCTGGGGTCCCAGATTTTGATGGTCTTGTCATGACTACCAGTAGCTAAGGTTTGACCATCAGGACTGAAGGCGACTGAGTAAACCGAGTCAGAATGACCAGTGAGGGTGGTGATTAATTTCCCTGTCTTGGGGTTCCAGATTTTTATGGTCTTGTCCCCACTGCCACTAGCTAAGGTTTGACCATCCGGACTGAAGGCGACTGAACTAACCCAGTTAGAATGACCAGTGAGGGTGGTGATTAATTTCCCTGTCTTGGGGTTCCAGATTTTGATGGTGTTGTCCAAGCTACCACTAGCTAAGGTTTGACCATCCGGACTGAAGGCGACTGAGCTAACCCAGTTAGAATGACCAGTGAGGGTGCTTGCTAAAGTCCAAGGAGATGGGGATTTGACTGGTTGTGACAAGTCCGGTGGTGGTGTCTTTTCTGGCTGTGCTGTAACTGGTTTAGCCTGTGTTGGTGTAACTGGTTTAACCTGCGGTGCTGCGGCAATTTTCCTGTAGGTATCAATCGGAATGCCTAAAAAGTCTGTTGCTCCTGTTCTGACATCTTCCTTTCCTTGCCCGTGAATTCCCACCAATCGTCCCTGGGCATCCAAAACAGGACCGCCACTCATTCCGGGTTTGGTGGGGTTACTAAACACCAAGGCATACTCATTCTTGGGGTTCTGGGCAACGCGAGTAATGGTTTGAGGTAAGATAATATACTCCCTAGCAGTACTCACCGCATCTGGATCAGCCCAACCAGAAATATACACCGTTGTACCAGCACTGACTCGGCTTGTAGCCATATTTACCGGGCGGTAGTTTTCTGAACTAGTGAATTGCACCTCGGCTAGGTCAATCTTTCCCAAGCGTTTGATAGCTGTGATACGGTGGGTTCTGCCGTCAGTAGTACGTATTGTGTAGCCTCCAGAAATGGCGACAACGTGCCAGTTAGTTAATACAGTGTAGGTATTTCCCTGGCGCTGAATTATCACCCCCGAACCAGTATTTGCCCCATCAATGCGGACAGTAACTTGTTGGGCGATGGTATTGACTTCTGCTGGTATTTGTGCTGTGGCAAGTTGTATTTGTACTAGGGCAAAACCGACACCTAACAAAGCAAGTGCAGAATACCGAGGTGAAAAATTCATAGATTAAAAGCGAGGTTCCACAGGTGTCAGTTGGGGTTTGCTTTGACTGGTGTCTGCATCGACTAGTTGCTTGATATCAATGTAGACATCTCCATTGACATAGGTGGCATAATTGCTACCACTCAAGTTTATCGGTTCTCCCGTAGCGCGATCGCGGAAAGCGATGATTTGTCTGAGAATCTTTCCGGTATCTGTTCCGGGTTTGAGGGTGACTAGGATATTGTCTTTTGCGCAGTCACTACCTTTGGTATTGGCAATACACAACACGGGATAACCGTTGAGTTCATTCCTCTCGGTGATGTACACCTTGCCATTGTCATAGTAGCGCTGTAAACGGGCTGTCACCATTTTGCAGCGTTGGGAGGGTGGGAATTTTTTGAAATCTTTGACAACCCAACGAATAAAGGTTTCATATCCCCGTCGTGGGGTGTATACCTTGGTGACGGATACACCATTTTCTGTGCGACAAATAAACTTCTGATTACCCGCGTAACTTGGCTGGTTACTGACATTTGCCACAATCACGACGGAGGAGATTGCAACTGTCATTGCTGCGGATAATATCTGACCCAATTTTAACTGCATATACCCAGATACCCCCAATCTGCTGCAATTTGGTGATGATTAGACATAGATACAGGTGGCGATAGAGCTATGCTCCGCCATTCTCTTTAGATATATCAGTAAAATCTGGGAGATAGTGTAAAGAAATTGTAATCAGTGGGATAGCTCTGAAACCCACAGATGCAAATGCTTGCTTCCCTTTCTCCTTTTTACGCTATCATGATAACGATTCTCATTATTTAGTTATCATGGTTAGTTCTGTAACTCAGTCCCCACAAGATGTCAAAGACACTCAAGAATATGAGCGGATTCGTCACACCTGCGCTCATGTTTTAGCGATGGCAGTACAAAAGTTATATCCTGGGACAAAGGTGGCGATCGGACCAGTTACAGAAACAGGATTCTACTATGACTTTGATAGCCCTGTTAATTTTACCCCAGAAGATTTAGAAAAAATTTCCGTCCAGATGCGGCGAATTATCAAAGCTAATTTACCCGTAATTCGTGAAGAAGTAGAACGGACAGAAATTCGTCAAGAAATAGAAAAAAATCATGAAATATATAAACTGGAAATATTAGCCAGGATTCCCGAAGGAGAAACTATTACTCGCTATTTTATTGGTAGTCCAGATATCCTCCAGGGAGAAAATTCTGAACCATCTTTATTTGCTAATACATCATTACAACCATCAGAAAATAATACTTGGTGGGATTTATGTGCCGGTCCCCATATTAACTCTACAGGAGAAATTAACCCCCAAGCTTTTGCTTTATTAAATGTCGCTGGTGCTTATTGGTTAGGTGACGAGAATAAACCAATGCTACAGCGTATTTACGGGACTGCATGGCATACAAAAGAAGAATTAGAATTATATTTAAAACAAAGAGAAGAAGCATTACGTCGAGACCATCGAAAAATTGGTCAGGAGCTAAATTTATTTAGTATTCAAGATGATGCTGGTGGTGGTTTAGTATTTTGGCATCCTAAGGGGTCACTAATTCGTCATATCATTGAAAATTATTGGAAAAATTCCCACCTAGAGGCAGGATATCAACTTCTATATACACCTCATTTAGCAAATTTAGATTTATGGAAAACCTCTGGACATTATGATTTCTATCGAGAAAATATGTTCGAGTCAATGGACATTGAGAATCAAGCTTATCAAATTAAGCCGATGAATTGTCCTTTCCATGTTCTTACCTATAAAAATCAATTACATTCCTACCGAGAGTTACCTATTCGTGTTTGTGAGCTAGGGACTGTATATCGTTATGAACGTTCTGGAGCATTACATGGATTGATGCGAGTGCGAGGATTCACTCAAGATGATGCTCACATTTTTTGCCTTCCAGAACAAATTGCCCCAGAGATTCTAGAAGTTCTTAATCTTACAGAAAAAATCCTTTCTGATTTTGGATTTAAGAACTATGAGGTAAATCTTTCTACTCGTCCTGATAAATTTGTCGGCAAAGATGAAGTTTGGAAATTAGCAACTATTGCTTTACAAGATGCTCTCCAAGCAAAGGGTTGGGATTATGTAATTGATGAGGGTGGTGGTGCATTCTATGGTCCCAAAATTGATATTAAAATTGAAGATGCTATTGGTAGACGTTGGCAATGCTCGACCATTCAAGTAGACTTTAATTTACCAGAGCGCTTCGATATGGAATATGTTGATTCTAATAGCAGTCGTCAACGTCCTATCATGATTCATCGAGCTATTTTCGGCTCCTTAGAAAGATTCTTTGGAATTTTAATTGAAAACTATGCCGGCGATTTTCCTCTATGGTTGGCTCCTGTGCAGGTCAAATTATTGCCTGTAAGTGACGATGTTCGTAATTATGCAGAATTTGTTGCTGACAATTTGAAAAAATCAGGGATTCGAGTAGAAATAGATAATACAGGTGAGCGTTTAGGTAAACAAATTCGTGCTGCGGAGTTAGAAAAATTTCCGGTTGTAGGAGTCATTGGTAAGAAGGAGGTAGAATCTCAATCTTTAAGTATTCGTACTCGAAAATCTGGTGATTTGGGAATACTCACAATTCCTGAACTCAAACAGAAATTACAACTCACCATTGACAGCAAATCTGTAATTTAAACTATGAATAATTATGTCTTTTTCTTTTAGGAATCAATCAACAAAGGCAAGTTTGGAAAATACTCAGCAAGTTAAAGAGTTAATTTATCGACTCTGGAATTTAGATGCAGATACGGTCATCTCCCTAAGTCAGTTAAATTGCCATAAATCAGATTGTCCTCCAGTGGAAACAGTTATTACTGTGATGACAAATCCTATCCAAAGCTACAAGATACATAAAGCGATATCAGATATTAATGAGGAGGATATTCTATGTCTTAATAACATCTAGCTATTTTGAGAAAGTATGTAAAAATATTTTCTTTAAATATGACAATTAAACAGTCTTATTGTCTGATGTCTATATTATCAAATATCCACAAGATAATATGTTATCAGAAATCACAAATGCTAATAGCTAGATGACTTGATGAGATGAAATAACTCATACCATTTCACGAAAATCCTGAAACATATCCAAGCTCTAAAACCCTTGTCAAACCAGGATTTATTAATTACGAATTGCGAATTGCGAATTGTGAATTGGTATCACCCATTCTCATAATTTGGTCATTGCATTACTAAAAATTAACGCCAAAAGTAGGAGGAAATAATTATGCAGGCGAGCATTTTACCGAATTTAAATCATGATGTAGAGATGCCTAAAAGAGGAATGCCTGTAAGTATTATTACGGGTTTCCTTGGTAGTGGCAAGACAACTTTATTAAATCAAATTCTCAAGAACAAACAGGATTTAAAAGTTGCTGTTTTAGTCAACGAATTTGGTGATATTAATATTGATAGTCAACTCTTGGTTTCTGTAGACCAGGATATGCTGGAACTGAGTAATGGCTGTATTTGCTGTACGATAAATGATAGTTTGGTCGATGCAGTTTATCGAATTTTAGAAAGGGAAGAAAGAATTGATTATTTGGTAATTGAAACGACCGGAGTTGCTGACCCATTACCAATTATTCTCACATTCTTAGGGATAGAATTAAGAGATTTAACCAATTTGGACTCCATTTTAACTGTAGTTGATGCTGAGTCTTTCAATCGAGAACACTTTAATAGTGAATCTGCTCTCAAGCAAATTACCTATGGTGATATTATTCTGCTGAATAAGACTGATTTAGTCTCCCTCGATAAAATACGAGAATTGCAATCTTTTATTAATGAGGTGAAGGTTGGAGCTAGAATTCTGCGTACGAGTCATGGTGAAGTTCCCCTACCTTTAATTTTAGGTGTAGGCTTGACTCCTAAGGACAAATATGTATACGAAGATGAGCATCATCACCATGAACATGATCATCATGATCATCATCACCATGAACATGATCATCATGATCATCACCACCACGAGCATCACAACCACCACTCCGATCATTTACAAAATGATGGGTTTATTTCCGTATCATTCCAGAGCGATCGCCCTTTCGACGTTCACAAGTTTGAACACTTCCTGACTGAGGAAATGCCACAAGAAGTCTTTCGTGCTAAGGGTATTCTCTGGTTCGATGATAGTCAACTACGCCATATTTTCCAGCTGAGTGGACCACGTTACAACCTACACGCTGATGAATGGCAGACTGCACCGAAAAATCAGCTGGTGTTTATTGGCAGAAATCTAGATGCTGGTAAAATTCACTCACAACTTTACAATTGTTTGCTATGATTAAGAATTGTAAAGGCAAAATTAGAAAATTACAGCAATCCTGGACAAGTATCTACGATTCTCTATCAGGGTCATGAATACACACTTATACGTGGTTAGTTAAATATCTAACTAACTGCCAATTTGTACTGCCAAAAAAATTAGTGACTACATTTTTTACTTATCTGGGAATGCTGTAGTTTTTAGTCAAAATTGACCCATAGTCAATGATGAGCTAATCAAAATCACAAGACTAAATAAAGAGTGAAAAAATGACTCTATCGATTCGTCCTGAACTTACTTCTGCTGATCAGGTATTATCAAATGTGCCAAATAAGGTAACAGCAAAAGTTACAGAAGCAGAAATGACACAAGCTGTACGTACATTGCTCATTGGATTAGGAGAAGATCCTGATCGTGAAGGACTAATAGATACCCCTAAAAGGGTTGTGAAAGCTTTACAATTTTTGACTAAGGGATATAACGAATCTTTAGATGAACTGTTAAATGGAGCAGTTTTTACCGAAGATGCTAATGAAATGGTATTAGTTCGGGACATTGACATTTTCAGTTCCTGCGAACATCACATTTTGCCTATCATTGGTCGGGTACACGTTGCTTATATCCCCAATGGTAAAGTTATTGGTCTATCGAAAATCGCTCGTATTTGTGAAATGTACGCTAGACGTTTACAAGTTCAAGAGCGTTTGACAATGCAAATTGCTGATGCACTTCAAGGGTTACTTAAACCTCAGGGTGTGGCTGTTGTTTTAGAAGCAACCCACATGTGTATGGTTATGCGAGGTGTGCAAAAACCCGGTTCTTGGACTGTTACAAGTGCGATGCGTGGTGTTTTCGCTGAGGATGTGCGTACTCGCCAAGAATTTATGAATCTAGTTAGACATAACGCAAATTTCCACTAGATTCAAGAGTTGAAACTCACTAGTAGTTTGTCAATTTTTCAATGCATGGAAAATATGTTCCTGGGGTAAATGAAATCTTAAACCATGAACAATTAACCATCCATGTTGATTTGACAGATTACTAGTGATGTGCAGCAAAAAAGAATCATTTAGAGATAGAAATATTTCAAATTTAAGATTGAGATAAATTTGATTGATAAAATATTTCTAGAATGAAGTCCTGACTAATTTTTCTCCGGTGAATATTTTCTATTCCCCTTCCCCAAAGGTGATAGCTGTAACTCTATCGCCACAATATTCAAGAAATTTTTTCTTAGCAAACATGAATAGATGAACACTCATCTTTGTTCTTCACCTAGATTTTGATTTTCCAGAAAAATTATCGCATAAATTCTGAAGGGGACAGGGGAGCGGTATTTTGTCTAGATTTTCTGACGGGAGGAACGGGATTAGTTGCAGTTAGTGGTTGCGATCGCAGTTGATAGCGATTCCCCCAACCATCATTAATATCCTCTGCTCCCTTTGTTGGTGGTGTGGTTTTGCCTGTAGGTAATGATACTGAGATTATCTGGCTAGCTTGTACATATTTTTCCCCCTCACTGGTAAAACGTAAAGACTTACCCTCTAATTTTTGGGTTTCGGGTTCCGGTATTTTGCCTGTCTGCTGATCGAGACGCTGCCACTGACTAGTAGGGTCAAATGTAGCAATAAATGTGACATCACCTTCCGGGGTAAATTGGGATTGCATGGGATTTTTCTGCCATGGTTCTTGATAGTTACCCTGGGGTGAAACTTCTTCCCACAAATTCAGATTTGCTTCCCACTTTCCTTGCTCCACTTTAACTATTTGTCGGGCAAGGATAGAACGATTTGTGTCTATATTCGATTCCGTTAATTCCTGTTTGGGGGCAGCTTTCGGTTGTAAATATCGAACTGCGGCGACCGTAATTTGACTAGAATTGGGTAAATTGCTACTACCAGTAATGTTATATTTACCACCACTTCCCTGGAATTCCACAGCTTTGATTTCCAGTTGGATTTCTTGTTGACTTTTTTGATTACAACCGGAACTGCTAGTTACCAGCAGGAGAAACAGGACGATTCGGGAAGTAATGACCGGGATACATGGGTTTTTGGGTAGAATCATCGGTAATTTGAGCTTTTTAAATTGTTAATTTCAAATTTTCGCTGGCACAAAGCCATGCTAACAAGCATTTTTACTGATTTTACCTAAATTTGTCTGGCTAAGAAAAAACTTTACTGCTTCTTTACTCGCAAAAAATTCCAGTATAGATACGGATTTACAGCCGAGATAGACATCACTAAATAGCCATAACCGGAGTAAAATCTGTACACACTATTCGATAATACTCACATTATTTGCTAAAGTGGCGACATCCAACATTGTAAATATTTACTCATTCATCCACTCGGCTCATGAAGCCCCGAATATTAGAACGTCATAAATATACTTTCCCTACAAGGTTTCACAACTTGAACTTACTCCTTTGTGTCACCTCTGTATCTTGTTTGTGCTTACTAGCGGAAAGTCATTTTTCTCTAGTCACCGCAAACCCTCCACCAAACCTGCAACTAGGTTTAGGTAATTTGCCAGTACCTGCTTCTCCGACACCGGGTGTGAGAACTCAACCAAGGGGTAATGTTCCTCCACCTCCTGGGGAAGTGACACCTGGGATGGCTGTTGCTCCGATTTTGAATCCCTTGTCAAAAACAACACAGCAATCCCCCGGTGATGCCATCAAGGAATTAGAAAATTCTTTGATTCAGCAACAATCTCGGAACCCCAAAGGAAATCGGCAAAAAAAACCAGTCGCTCAAAATACCCTGCGATTTGTACCCGTAAAACTGCCGACAGTAACAGCAGCAGAAGATACTTCTGATACTGGCTTAAGATTACTGGGTGTAACAAATACTCCTAGTAATTTAGAAACAACTAATTCTCCAGTTACACCGACTTTTAATCAATATCTCTACTCCCAGGGGAAACCTGTACAAGTATTACCGAATACTACTCCTACCCAGGAATTTACTGCCCCTAGTTCCATGGCTCCCCTACCACCCCTACCAGGAACAACAACCCAGTCGGAATTTTCCAGCAACTCCACACCAACATTTAACCAATTTCTGAGTTCCCAAAATTCCCCAACCTTCAGTCAACCTGTAGTACCTAATACCAGTAACTACAGAACTGTACCCACCTCGGTTCCTAGTAGCACTGCCATTAAGCAACCGGGAGTTGTACAACAACGTCCTGTCATTAACAGTACCGCATTGAAGGAGCCTTCCCTCAGGGTGCAAGGGGTGTATGTTACCCAGGGTGAAGATACCTCCGCACGGGCAAGACTAGCGGGAATTTATCCCCTTACCCCCCAGTTATTATTAGGGGCTACTCTGGACTTAACTAGCGAGGGTACGAGTTTTGATGACTCCCGACGGGAAGGGTTAAATATTAACGAGTTATATTTGGCGACTTCCGTAGGTGGATTACCTAATTTACGCTTTGCTGTCGGGCAATTGGACTTGACATCTTATTTTGACCGTAATAGCTTTGCGAAGGATGGAGCTAGTCAATTTTTTAACCCAGTGTTTCAAACCAATCCAGCCCTGGCAGTTGCAGGGATTTCTTCCCGCACTGGTTTTCTGTTGAATTGGAGTGTCAACGATAACATTGAGGCAAAGGGAGCTGTTTTTTCTTCCTCTGATAAATTGAGTGATTTCTCCCTAGATGGGTTTGCAGGGGAAATCGGTGTGCGTTTCGGAAATGCAATTATTCGGGGAACCTATGCCACTAATAGGGATGCGGGCATTCGTGATAGTTTTGCGGAGAGCTTTGGTATAGCGAGAAACGCTGAGCGTACGGTATTTGGGACGCAAAAAGATGATAGGGAAGAAGCCTATGGCGTGAATGCGGAAGTTTTCATCCCCAACTTAAAACTAGGATTATTCGGACGTTACGGACGTTACGAAAACCGAGATTTAGGAGAAGGTGCAGATACCTACGTGGTGGGGGCGAGTTTTTTGGATTTATTTACCGCCGATGATAAATTAGGTTTAGCCTATGGGCGGGGATTATCTAACGACAGGTTACGTTCCCAGCGCAAGGATGATGTGCCGGATGTTTTAGAAATGTTCTACGATTTTCCCCTAGTATCTAATTTGAGATTAGGTTTTACTGTCCAAGGGCGGGATAGTTTTGAAGAAACCGTATTTGGTATCAGGGTGAAAACCGAGTTCGATGTCACTCCAAGGGGGAGAAATCGATGATTCAGAAACGAAAAGGCATAAATGGTAAAGGAGTTATATCTCTTTCTCTTTTGCCTTTTTACTTCCTGGTTATGACTGCCATAACTAGTGTTTCTCCCTTACTGAGTTTGACAGTTGTGCAAGCGCAAACCTCCTCAGCAACGGTACAGAAAGGATTCAACTTATTGAAAAAAGGGTGGGTAAACGATGCGATCGCCACCTTTCAACAAGCCTTAAAACGTCAACCCCAATCCCTACAAGCCAAGTTAGGATTGGCGATCGCCTATAATCGGGCAGGACGAATTCCGGAAGCTTGGAATGCTTACCAACAGGTATTAGCCCAGGATCCAAATAACCAAAGTGCCCTGAAAATTGTCGGTATCATGGGTACATATCGCCCAGAATGGAACCGTCGCGGGATAAATGCTCTGACAACCCTACTGCAACTTAATCCCAGTGATACCCAAGCTAGGGGATATCGAGCGCTCCTCTATTCCTACCAGGGACAATTTAGCGAAGCGATCGCCGATTATCAAATAGCTCTCAACAATAATCCCACCCCGGATATTATCATCGGTGCTGCCCAAGCCTACAGCTACGGGGGAGACTACTCCAGAGCTCTGGAATTATTCAACCGCTATCGCACTACAGGTAAATCCATTAATGGTTTTGCCGCCGTCGCCTATGCTACCAGCTTACGCCAAACAGGTAATATTCCAGGGGCAATTCAAGTATTAGAAGCGCAGTTACAAAATTCCACTTCCTTAGACTCCGTAGCTATCGAAACTAGGTCAGAATTAGCCAAAGCTTACCTAGCAAATAATCAACAGGCTCAAGCTCTAGCCATTTTAGACCCTTTACGCGGTAGAAGTGAAGCCATTTTACCTCTAGCGCGATCGCTCAACGAAATTCGTCAACGGAATCAAAATCCTACCCTCGCTCAGGAAGTTGCTAACCTCTATCGCCAAGTATTAAATAACAATCCCAACCCTTCCCCAAATTTATTGCGGGAAATTGCCGACGTGTTTACCGGATTACCGGGTGGTGAACAAACTGCATTACAGTTATATCGCCAAGCAGCTATCCAACAGCCGAACGACCAAAGCTTGCAAATTCGCCAGCTAGCGATGGAAAATAAACTGGGGATGATTAGCAAAACCGAATTACGGCAACGTCTAGCAACCATCTTACAAACCCTACCCAATGACGGAGTCAAGCTACAACAAATCGCTGTGGCAGTCGCAGACATCGATAACCCCGATCCCGAATTGTTAACTGTTTATCAAAGTCTGTTACATTCCAAACTGAATAACGGTGGTATTCGGGTTCCCTTCCTCTACTTCCGCTTGGCACAAATCTATGCTCAAAAAAATGATTTAGTGGGAGCAAGACAAGCTCTAGCTGCCTACACATCCACCCCGGAAGGCAAACGCAGTCTGATTCCCCAGTTAATGGCGGCAGAAATTGAGCGACGGGAAGGTAGTTTAGAAGCCAGTGCCAAAAGATATCAGGCTGTTTTGAATACTCAGCCAAACAGTGAAATTACTGATGCTGCCCTACGCGGATTAGCTGGCGTGCGTCTACAGCAGCGTCGTTATGATGATGCTCTGGCAGTCTACGACCAATTACTCAGCAGACAACCCAGTAGCTTAATTACCCAGTTAGGACGTACCAGCGTTGCCCTGCAAGCTAACCGTATTGTCCCAGGCGAAGCCGAAGCGGTGCTCAATAATTGGTTAGCAACCCAGCCGATTACCAATACACCACCGGAATTATTCAGCTTAGTTGGTGTGTTACCAGCTACCACACAAAGAGAACCTCTGTATAATTACTTAGCTCAGGTTGACCCCAGCTATATCCCCGTACAGAAACGCTTAGTCGAGGCGATCGCCCTGCGTAGCCCAGCCCAGGCAAAAATCACAGCCAAACAAATTATCGCCAATAATCCCAACTCCTACCAACTACAAGCAGAAGTAGCCAGAGCCGCCGGTGATTTAGATTTAGCTAGCAAAACCTACGAAACCGTTCTCAGCCAGCAACCAGACAACGTGGATGCCCTGGCAGCCCTCGGAGGTATTCGCTTTGAGCAGCAACGTTTTACAGAAGCACAGCAAATATATAGCCGGGTGCTAGAACAAAAACCAGAAGACAGAGACAGTCGTCGCGCTCTCGCAGATTTAACCGCGATCGATGATCAACCCCTAGCTGCCCTCGCCCAGTTAGAACAGTTGCAAATCGAACAAGGTAGTCAAGGTGGTACGGATAGCGAAGTCTCACGACGGATGCAAGAAATTCAAGAAGATTTCCTCCAGCGTCGTGGTTTCCAACCCCCTTGGGAAGATTATCAAAGACGGCAAAAGAAATAATCGGTTCGTGACAGATACCCCACTTTTCCTCAAAGTTGGGAATTTAGGTAGTCGTCATGAACTGCGTACACCAGGACAGATGAAAATAGGCATTGGGCATGAATTATTTCCCCCTTGTCCCCTTTTCCCCCTTGTCCCCTTGTCCCCTTTTCCCCCTTTTCCCCCTTTTCCCCCTTTTCCCCTTGTCTTCCTTGTCCCCTCGTCCCCTTGTCCCCCAGCTCCCCTGCTTTTTCAAGTCAGGGGGTGTATTTACCCCTTTGCCTGAACAAGTGATTCAGCCATCAAATACGGGAATACTAAATCAGCGCTTACTACTGAGTAATAAGTATTACTTTTGTCAACGCATTACTATCAACACACTAACTATCATCCGCTATGTTTCTGAGGATGCCTTGTCTTTCAAGAGTAGCAGTAATTGTTAGCCTGCTTGGTTTATCTGCCTGTTATTCTAGTTATTCCCTCTCCAAATCGTCACAACCGGATGAACGAGCCAATACTCCAGTCAAATCTGTGAGTGAGAGTACAGCTATTTTCCTCGCTGCTTTACCAGAATCTACTGCTAATCGTCAGTTGCTGGCAGAAAGTTGGGATAGTTATCGTCGGCGGTTTATTCAGAGTGATGGCAGGGTAATTGATTATGAAGCGAGCGATCGCTCTACCAGTGAAGGGCAAGCCTACGCCATGTTGCGTGCTGTGTTAATCAATGATCCAGAAACCTTTGAACTAACTTTAAAATGGGCAGAAAATAACCTGCAACGTCAAGCCAACGGCAAACGTACAGATAGCTTGTGGGCTTGGAAATGGGGACGTAGAGAAGATAACACCTGGGGTACTATAGATAATAACTTTGCCAGCGATGGGGATATTGATGCAATTACCTCCTTAATTTTCGCTGCACGGCGCTGGAATCGTCCCGAATATCTGGAATTAGCCAAAACTAAGCTAGAGGATTTGTGGAACCTTTCCACCGCTCCAGGGAAAGAAGGTAAGCATTATTTGCTACCTGGTCCCAAGGAAGCTTTTTTACCTAATCCCAATACCCTCTATCTCAACCCTTCCTATCTAGCTCCCTATGCTTTCCGAATTTTTGCCCAGGTAGATAGGAAACATGATTGGTTGAGTTTAGTAGAAACCAGTTACGAAATTTTAGATAAATCCACCCCCCTATCCCAAGCGAGCTTACCTAGTGACTGGGTGGCTTTAGATACAGAGTCGGGTAAATACACTAATTTGCCTGCATCGAAAAACTTACAAACTTTATATAGTTTTGATGCCTATCGCGTCTGGTGGCGGGTATCCCTAGATGCTGTCTGGTTTGATGCACCCCAGGCTAAATCCTATCTACAAAAATCAACCCAATATCTTCAGAAATTATGGCAACAAGAAAAGCGCTTACCAGCACGAATTGACCTACAAGGTAAGAGTTTGGTGGATTATGAAGCCACATCACAGTATGCCATGATTTACACTGCCTGGAGTCTTATCGAACCCCAACTCGCCGACGAAATATTACAACAAAAAATCCTACCTCAGTACCAACAAGGCATTTGGGGCGATCGCAGTGCTTACTATACTCAAAACCTCGTGTGGCTGGGTTTACTCCCTCCCCAAGCAATTCCGCAATACCTCTTACAAACTCCGTAAAAATAACCTGATATTTTTGATTTTTTAAAAAAGAATTAAAAATTGGGTGACTTTTTGAGTTATAAACAGAACATATTTCCGCCAAGTATTTATAACCAATAACCGCTCAGAATAATCACAAGCAAAACACTGAGTTAACAAACATTAATCCCCTTATCCCATGAAGCAGTTGTTTCACCTTTCTCTGATCAGTAAGCAAGCAATTTCTCTCACTTTCTGCTTGTCACTTTTCCCCGGTTCACTACTAAGTGCCTTCGCTAATACCAAAGAAAATTTATTACAGCCAGACAATCACCAAACTTCCGCAACACTGGTAAACTTAGAGCCACAAAAACAACAGTCACAACTACTATTAGCCCAAGCAACAACCTCAGCCACTACTGATAGCAAAGAAACAGATAAGTCAGAAAATACTGACAATGCGAAGTTATTGTCGCACTCCCTAGAATTCAATCGTAGCCCCATCGTCGGTAACAGAATGCGTCTGCGAGGGGTTTATTCTGAAGGACGACTAGGTTTTACCCGTCCCCGCAGTTGGAATGTGCAAAATGTCAAAGCTGTGATTCGCTTCCAGCATTCCCCAGCCCTCTATGCCAGTCGCTCCAATCTCACCATACTAGTCAATGATACGGCAGTAGGTAGTATTCCTCTCAACCGCAAGCAGTCCCAGGTGGGACAGTTTCTAGTCAATATTCCTCCCAAGTTGCTGCAAGACTATAACGAACTCAAAATAGTTGCCCAGCAAAATAACTCCGAAACCTGTAGCGATCCCACCGATCCCAATCTGTGGACAGAAATTTTACCAGACTCCAAAATTCTCTTTGGCTTTAAACCCCAACCCCAACCCCTCAACTTTAGTCGCTATCCCTACCCCTTCTTCGATAATTTAGGTTTAGAGTCCAGTAAAATCTCTTACCTCCAACCCGCTCAAGTCAGTCAATCTTGGCTAACATCCACCGCTCGTCTTCAGACTTCCCTCGGTAGAACTGCGGAATTTCGTCCCATCCAAACTAACTTGGCAACTAATATTGCAGATGTCAAGAATGATGCACGTTTACTGATTGTTGGCACTCCCACCGAGCAGCCCGCCCTGGCAGACCTACAATTACCCTTAAAAATATCAGGCTCCCAAATTCTCAACCGCGACCAAAGCCCCATACCTGAAGATACAGGGGTATTAATTATTGCCAACACGAAAAAAGATGGGAGTGGCGCACCAGTACTAATTGTTACAGGAAATAGTGCGAAAGCAGTAGCCAAAGCGGCTCAATTTTTGGTACAGCCAGACCTGCGCAAGATGGGGACAGGGCAATTTATCTTAGTTCCCAAGGTGCAAGAATCAACAACTCCCGCACCTCGCCAATGGTCGCGCTATTTACCAGAAGCCAATAATTTTAAACTAAGTGAAATTAAAACCCAGGCAAGTGGTGAACCCTTCCGCGATGTCACAGTCCGTGGGATTGGGGCTACACCAATTGACATTGATTTCCGTGCTTTGCCGGATGACCGCTTCCTGCGCGGCAGCTCCATGAATTTGGTATATAGTTATGGTCCCCAGGTTAATCCCAGAACCTCTGCGGTGGAAGTGTTGCTAGATGGGGTATTTATTGGTGGTGCGAGGTTAGACTCAGAAGCAGGAGTGAATCGCAAGAGCTTGAAAGTCGATTTACCAGCGAATTTGATTCAACCTAATTCCAAGTTGCAAGTGTTCTTTAGGATGAATTCCCGCGAACCCTTCGACAAAGAAAGATGTTTGATTCCCCCAGATCAGCAACTAAGTGGGACAATTCATTCCGAAACTAGCTTTGATTTGAAGCGGGAAACATCAACTCAACTACCAGATTTGAAATTGCTCCAGTTTGGTTTCCCCTTTGCAGCACCTCAGGATTTATCTAAGACTGCGGTAGTATTACCCCAGAATCCTTCAAGTACAGAAATTTTGACCTTGTTAGCTTTAAGTGAGCGATTAGGTCGTTTAAGCCAGTCAGATTCAATTAAATTAGATGTCTACACCACTGATTCTTTACCAGAAACAGTGAAAAAGAATGACCATCTGATAGGGATTGCGACAAAAGATAGATTTCCTTTCCCCGAAGTATTTAAGACAGAAGGTTTTAACCTTGGTCAGGGTTTTTCTCGGAATTCCACCCAGGGAACAGCGCAAACACCCCAAGATACCCAAGGGATGATTAAACAAATTATCTCTTCTAAAAATAGCGATCGCGTCATGTTAGCCTTAACCGCACAGACGGAAGTCGGTTTAGAGAGGGTGAGACAAGTCTTAAATCAAGACCCCTGGTTCTTCCAATTGAAAAAAGACACAGTTCTCATCAGTAGTGATAAAAAAGACCCCAACCCCTACGATCCTGATGCCTATCAACTAGCGTTTTTTGATGAAGATTCATCTACTAAGCGCATCGAAAATACTACACTACTCAGTAAAGCGTCACGAGTTATTCAGGAAAACTGGCTACTCCTACCTGTGGGAATCATTGGTGTTTCCTTGCTGCTTTACGGGATTGTGCAACTCTACCTCAAACGCGCCAGCGTAGAAAAAAGACAATAATTACAACTAGATACTAACAGTCATATCAAATACCTTGATTTTGACTTTTTAGATACCCACATATTGGGGAAATCATCAGGGAAACTCTACAGCATTACAAATCATTATCAACGCAACCCAGACGCTGTATTCATTTTGTATCTGTGTCGCGGTATTACTCAAATCTCCATCCACAATATGTCTTCTTCCCCCTTGCCATCCCCCCAAAGACCGGGCGATAAGCTTCCAGCCCGCCGAAGCGGCGATCACCGCAGATTTAAGTTAACTAGCTGGTTGATTGACCTCACCCCTCGGTTTTTTGACCGCGTTTTAGCAAAAGTAGGTATCAAAAAATTTAAATGGTTGGTGATACTACTACTTGTATTATCCTTACCTTTAATTGTCACTCCCTTAGAAGTATGGCAACAATGGGCGATCGCTATCTTTTTAATGCTCCTCGGAAACTTTGTTGTCCATGCCGAAGACCAAGAAGACTCCCTAGAAACCAGCCAATATTACCATTTATTCATGGTTTGGTTGAGTTTAGTCACAACTCTGCGTTATCTTTACTACCGCACTAGCTATACTCTCAACTTTGATACCTGGTTAAATGGAACTGCCTGTGCTTTGCTCTTTGCCGCAGAGTTATACGCGATTTTGACTCTGGTGGTTGCCTATGTGCAAACCCTACGCATCAAAGAACGGCAACCCGTAGATATTACCAAAATTCCCCAATCGGAATGGTTTAGCGTTGATATTTACATCCCCACCTATAACGAAGATGTAGAAATTGTCCGTAAAACCGCCCTCGCAGCTTTAGCCTGTGACTATGCTTCAGGGAAGAAACAAGTATATATCTTAGATGATGGTCGTCCCGAAAGATTCCGAGAAGACGATCCTCGAAGAGAAACATTTCGGGCGCGTCGAGAATTGATTCGCCAGATGTGTGCAGAATTAAACTGTATTCACATGACGCGGGATAACAATACCCACGCCAAAGCGGGAAATATCAACACAGCCTTTCAGAAAACAGGTGGCGATTTAGTCTTGATTCTGGATTGTGACCATATTCCCTCCCGCCAGTTTCTCATGGATACGGTAGGTTTCTTCTATGACCCCAAGGTGTCCTTTGTCCAAACGCCCCACTGGTTTTATAACCCTGACCCCTTTGAACGCAACTTAGTCACAGGGGGAAGAATTCCCGTAGGTAATGAACTCTTTTATAAAGTTCTCCAAAAGGGTAATGATTTCTGGAATGCTGCCTTTTTCTGCGGTTCTGCGGCAGTAATTCGGAAATCCCACGCCTTAGAAGTTGGAGGAATTGCGGTAGAAACCGTTACAGAAGATTGTCACACCGCCTTACGTTTACATTCCCGTGGTTACAAATCTGTATACTACGACAAAATCATGGTCGCAGGATTAGCCCCAGATACATTTTCCGCCTACGTGGGGCAACAGGTACGCTGGGCGCGGGGAATGGCGCAGATTTTACGTATTGAAAACCCCCTATTGAACCCCAAACTGAAGTTAACACTGGCACAACGAATTTGTTATTTCAGTGCAACTTCCCACTTTTTGTATGGATATCCGCGTTTAGTCTATGCGATCGCCCCTACCCTATTCTTACTCTTTGGGATTAACTCAGTTCAGGGTTTAGGTTTGGAAACCCTAGGTTATGCCTTACCTCACATTCTGCTTTCCCTCAACACCAACCACATTATCTATAAACACGTTCGCTTCTCCTTCTGGAATGAAATCTTTGAGTTTGTCATGGCATTTCAGTCAGGATGGGTGACACTGTTAGCATTGATCAATCCCAAATTAGGTTCTTTCAACGTTACCGATAAAGGGATTAACATTACCAAACGCACATTTGACTGGCGATCGATGGTAGGGTTATTGATTGTCGGAGTCTTTGTTGTTGGTTCTCTGTTTGCTGTTCCTTACTGGTTATTGCTACGTCCTGAAGACTGGCAAGCGGTGACAGTAAACGCCATGTGGTCTACTTTTAATTTGGTTTTACTAGTTGCTGCGGTGTTAGTTGGGTTTGAACAACCCCAAATCCGTACAGCCCATCGTTTACAACGTCGTTTACCCATCGTCATTTCTAGTAACAATCTGACAATCATGGGTGAAACAATTAATATTTCTGAAACAGGAGCATTGGTTGCCTTAGAATCTTGGCCCAATCTTCCCGATGAAGTAGAAGTTCAAATCATGGGAGATTTTGACGCCCGCGTCTTCTTAACTGCAAGTGTCCTGAGAGTTTCCCCCGTCAATGATAGAGAAACTCACCTGGCGATCGATTTCGTCAATCCTACCCAAAAACAACAGGATGACTTGACTTTAGTTCTTTATTCTGATGTAAGAACATGGTACTCGCAAACACGGGAAAATATTGACCATCCCCTAGCTTCCTTGGGTTTTCTCGCCACTAGCTTGACCCGTTCCTTACGAGATATTCAAGAACCTGCCAAACCTAAAAAAGTCCGTAAGCAAGTACAATCAACTGGACAACTGTACTGGGATGGACATTTCTTTCCTGGTGTCGTTACAGAATTGGGTATTACTGGTTTACGCTTAGAATTGGAAAGTAAAAAAGCCCTAAATGCAGATAAATTTATTGGGGAACAAGATTTACATACTATGCGAACAGTTAAGCCCTTAGTGGGTTTACTTTTAAGCCAAGATAGCCGCTTTGTGGCAGAAATTTCTTCCGTTAGCGAACAGAGCAATGGCACAACTGTCATTGAATTTAATTTCCCGGAAAAATTCAAACAACGGCAGTCAGAGAAAATCAAACAACTATTGCAAGTGTTGTAATCTTCCATCAACCCCGACTCTTAATCAGTTGGGGTTTTTGCTACATTAGCGCCATTGTCTAATAACCTGCATAACTTGTTGATATTCCGCAGTTCTACCCTGTTTCTGAAATAATTGGGCAGCTTGTCGAAAATCTGCAATTCCTCCCTTCCTATCTGCCGCCAGAATCTTGACTATACCGCGTTTATAGTAGAAGTCGCCATTTTGAGGATTGATTCTAATTGCCTGGGTAAAATCGGCGATCGCCCCCTGTTTATCCTGTAACTGGTAACGGGCTGCACCGCGATTATAGTAATATAAAGCCGAGTTAGGATTGAGTTTTATGGCTTGGGTAAAATCCTCAATGGCTCCTCTGTTATCTCCTAAATCTGAGCGATTATTTCCACGATTATTATAAGCCGCAGCATAACTAGGATTGAGTTTTATCGCTTGGGTGAAATCCTCAACGGCTCCTTTTTTATCCCCAGATTCAGAGCGAGCTATCCCCCGGTTGTAATAGGCATTCGGATATTGGGGGTTGATTTTAATCGCTTGATTTAAGTTCTCAATTGCTGCTTTTCTTTGCCCCAAATTATAATAGGCAATCCCCAAATTATAATATATTAAAACATCCTGAGGATTAATTTTTAAGGCTAGGGTGAAATCTGCAATTGCTCCCCTGTTATCCCCTAACTCAGAGCGAGATGCACCCCGATTCAAATAGGCATCAGCAAAGTTAGCATCTAGTTTTATAGCCCGGTTAAAATCATCAATTGCCCCTCGATTATCTCCCGATAACGCACGAGCATTACCTCGACTATTATAGTTTTGGGCATCCTTGGGGTTAATTTTTATCGCTTGATTATAGGCGTTAATTGCTCCTGGATAATCTTTCAAAATCCAGCGCTCAAATCCTTGGCTTCTATAACCTTCAGCCGACTTACCTTGGGCAAAAAATAATTCTCCGGCTTTCCGTAAGTCTTTTGCTGCATTTGCTGTCTCATTCAATCCATTTTTGCGGACACGACCCCGTTGATAGTAAGCTTCTGCATAATTAGGATTAAGTCTGATTGCTTGGGTGTAGTCAGCGATCGCCCCTGAAAAATTGCTCTGAGTATATTTCTCATAACCTGCGATATAAAAATCATCCGCCTTCGGAGTCTTACTAGTACTAATTGGCGAAGCTTTTACACCCACATCCACACCCAATTTTGTCATCTGCCGTAAGGCTGAATAGATAGTTGTACCCAAACCTGTAATTATCTGTGTCTGGCTTTGTTCACCAATACTTTGCTCATCTGCCCTGCCATGAATCGCTACCAGTTCCCCTTGCTCATTTAAGACTGCACCCCCGCTCATGCCTCTAATTGTCTGGCTATCGTAGATAATGTTATATCCGTCACGTTGGGGGGCACCATTGGCGTTAACTTGCCCTTTTTTGAAAAAAGCAGTTTCCGGGTTAGAAATTGCCGCCGTTTTCCCAGGAAACCCGCATACATAAATTGTCGTACTAGCTGTGACTTTATCTGAGTCTCCAATTTTCGCAATTTTATAGGTTTGATTACTGCTAAATTCCACCACCGCCAAATCAACATCAGGTAAGCGCTTCACCGACGTAATTGCATAGGTTTGTTTGTCGGGTGTGATAATTTCATACTTGCTGCCACTGGTTGTATTTTTCACCACATGGTAGGCAGTTAGCAGGGTGTAGATATTACCTGAACGGCGAATAATTACCCCTGAGCCAGAATCACTAGAGTTTTGACTGTTAACAATTCGGACTGTAATTTCCCGACCGATTTGTTCCACTTGGGAAGGTGACAGAGCAACGGCAACAGAAGATTGCACCAGGATAATTGATATACCAATCAGTGCGGATGGAACTATGTATGTGTCTTTCATGGGTATGGTTGCCAATGCAAAACTCAGAAGTAGGGGAAATTAGCGATCGCCTGAACAAACTGATAAATAGTAGTAACCAATGAGCAATGATGCACCATTCCAGCCAGGAGAAAGACTAAATATATCAATCATCCCATATTCTAGGGAAGCATCCTTGGGGACTGTGGCGTACGAATTGCTATCAAGTCTTTAATAAAAAAACTCCTAGGGTTGGAAAAGAAACCAGGATAATAAAGCATAATTAACCTTTATAGCTTTGAGTGATGAGCTACGTTTTGTCGTAGGCGATCGCCAGCTGGTGATTCAACTTGATTAATGAACTATGAGTACAGCAAATATCACGCCAGCGATACGTGTGGGAGTATTGGGTTTCGGTGGACTCGGACAAGCAGCCGCCAAGGTACTTGCAGGCAAACGAGAAATGAACTTGGTAGCAGTCGCTGACCAAAAAGGCTACGTATATGCTCCTGAGGGTTTGAAGTTTGCCGATTGTATTTCTACCTACCATTCCCAAGGTTCCGTGGGTTATGTGGAGCCTATCGGTAACTTAACCAACAACAGTATTCAAGATTTAATTGACAGTAACCAACCTGTAGATGGTTACTTCTTAGCTTTACCCAACCTGCCTAATGACTTTATCCCCTCCGTAGCCCGTCAATTTATCCAATCTGGTTGGCGTGGTGTGCTGGTAGATGCCATTAAACGTACCAGTGCTGTGGAACAGCTAATCGGGATGAAAGACGAGCTACAAGCTGCTGGAATTACCTATATGACAGGATGCGGAGCAACACCAGGATTACTAACAGCCGCAGCTGCCCTAGCAGCCCAAAGCTACGCAGAAATTCACAAGGTGGAAATTACCTTCGGTGTGGGGATTGCGAACTGGGAAGGTTACCGTGCCACGGTTCGAGAAGATATTGGTCATATGCCCGGTTATACTGTGGAAGCTGCTAGGGCAATGACAGACGCAGAAGTAGAAGCATTATTAGATAAAACTAACGGTGTGCTCACCTTGGCAAATATGGAACACGCCGATGATGTCATGCTAGAGCTAGCTGGGATAGTTGAGCGCGATCGCGTCACCGTTGGTGGTGTTGTTGATACCCGTAACCCGAAAAAACCTCTCAGTACAAACGTTCAAGTCACAGGACGTACTTTTGAGGGCAAAATATCCACTCACACCTTTACCTTAGGTGATGAAACTAGTATGGCAGCTAACGTTTGCGGACCAGCATTTGGTTATCTCAAAGCTGGGATAAAACTCCATCAGCGTGGTATTCACGGTATCTTTACTGCTGCGGAAGTTATGCCCCAATTTGTGAGATAGTCAATCAAAATTATGGGCTAGTTCGAGATATTTTCTCAAGCTAGCCCTTTATTCTGGATATAGTTAAAATTATTATTCCCTCGCTTCTAATTCTTCTTTTTCCCTTCTGGCATCATCACATAATCCATCGGGAACTTGCACTACAAAAGGCAATTCAGCCCCCACCATCCCCCGTTGGATACGTTCGGAACTTTCAGTAAATAAAACAAACAGGGGATATATTTTATTCGCTCCCTCACTGAGAATATGCTGATGACGGGGAGGCATTAACCATTCATAATCCTGATCTAAACAGAGTTGAGCTTGCCGCCAACGTCCTAACAAATCAGAAAAATCTTCATGGGGATGGTGGATAAACACTAAAATTTCCACTTCCGTCTTAATCTTCCACTCTGGATCACACATCACGATCGCCACATCACAGGGTAAAGCAGTTGCGGAAATATTTCCCTGATGACGCAGACGTACCAGAGGCAAAGGAATAGTGATCAGACTTTCATCTGGACGACGCAGACTCGGAATCATTTCCAGATAAGGGCGGTATTGTTTCAATAGGGCGATCGCTCCTTCATGATGACAATATTGAGCCAAACAAGTTTCGTAATCAGATTTTTTTAGCGGCATAAATTAACATCAATTTCGTTTAAATACCTATAATCAAGTTGGAATATTTGCCATGGCTATCGAATACCAACTCTCTTACATCAGACAAATAGACACCAATCTCGAAAACCAAGTCATTGGCGGCTTTTTTCATTTCGTTTGCATTAGGAATTGCTATAGTATCAAATCTGGCTAATAGCTGATACAGAGTTTGCAAGCACTTCATCTACTTGCAAATACTCTATTTACCCCAAAAATCAGCTTTATCAATCAGAAGTCTGATGATTACATGCCTTAACCCAACTTATCAAACACCTTGAATAAGGGTAGATACATGGACATCAAAATTGTACCCACCATACCCCCTAAAACCACAATCATAATAGGCTCTAACACACTAGTTAATGCTTTAACTGCCTGTTCTACCTCATCTTCATAGAAGTCAGCAATTTTCATTAACATCGCATCTAATTCCCCAGTTTCTTCACCAATATTAATCATTTGTACTGCCATGGGTGGGAACACGTTCTCTTTTTGTAAAGCGATACTAATCATTCCCCCCTGTTGAATTTCTGCTCTCACAGCATCAATTGCATTAGAAACTACCTGATTTCCCGATGTGTCCCGAACAATTTCTAAAGAAGTCAAAATTGGCACACCAGAACGAGTTAAAGAACCAAAAGTTCGACTAAAGCGAGCGACAGAAGACTTTTGAATTAAATCACCGAACAGAGGCATTTTCAATGATAGGCTGTCAATATTTAGCTTTCCAGGAGGAGTTTTATAGTACTGATTAAAGACAAATTTAAAAAGTATCCCACCACCAATCAGAACAAACATTCGCCAACTACGGAATGTTTCACTACAGAACATCATAAATTGTGTAAGTGGTGGTAATTCTGTTCCTAACTCTTTAAAAATTCCCGCAAAAACCGGAATCAAAAATACAGTCATCCCGACAAATATACCAATTGCCAAAACACTGACAATTACAGGATAAGACAGTGCAGATTTGATTTGGTTTTGCAGACGAGCCATATCCTCTAATAACTTTGCTAGACGATTTAAAACCTCATCTAGTACCCCACCAACTTCACCTGCTTGAATCATGCTCACATATAAACCATCAAAACAATCAGGATGCTTTCGCATCCCATCGGAAAGGTTTACACCACTTTGGACATCCGTACTAATATCCATTAATGCTTGTTTGAGCTTAGGATTTGAGCATTGTTCTGAAAGCACGCCCAAACTTCTCACAATTGGCACTCCAGCACTTACGAGAGCGGCAAATTGACGAGAAAATACAGCTTTATCTTTGACTGTAACTTTAACTAAAGATGTTTGAAATTTATCAAAATCAAATCCTTGAGATTGTTTTAAATCTTGAATTACAAAACCTTGTTGTCTGAGATTGCTTCTCGCTTCAGCTAAATTAGCAGCGACAACTTTTTCTGTTTTGGATTTACCTTGGGTATCTCGGATTTTAGCAACAAAGGTAGGCATAATTTCAAAAATCAGATTCTAGATTAATAAAATTCAGTTATGATTTACACAAAAATCTTGTGAAAATTTATTTCCTTGAAACAGTTCTGAATATTTCCTGCCAAAAATAATGTAATTTGTGGATTGCAAGGTATATGAACTATTTATCCAGAAATAATGAAGATTTATGTAATGAATGAAGTCAATCAGATATAAAGTGAATGAAATGTGGAAGAAATTAATTAAAATATTGAGAGCTATGCCAAGACAAAAAATCTATTATTCATCATAATCATAGGCAGCGTAAACCGGAAAAATTAACTAAAAATACGCAATTAATATATTAATAAAATCCGGTCTACTTGCTCTCAATATTATATTTCAGATATTAATTATCCATTGATGAAGTAATATCTATGGACAATTAATGGGCTTTCATAGCACCAGCTTTAGCACCATTTCCTTGGGGTGGTACACCACCAATCAGACGTTGAATTTCATCAGGTTTAGAAGTTTTAGACATTGCTGCTTCAAAAGAGATTACTCCAGCTTTATAGTAATCAGCTAAAACCTTTTCTAAGGTTTGCATTCCTAACTTGCCACCAGTTTGAATAGCTGAGTAGATTTGAGAAGTTTTACCTTCTCTAATTAAGTTAGAAATTGCTGGCGTAATTACCATAATTTCCTGAGCCATTACCCGTCCGTATTCACCAGGTTTAGGATTTTTCTTAGGTACAAGAGTTTGACTAAATACAGCAACTAAAGAGTTGGATAACTGAACTCGGACTTGTTGTTGTCGTTCGGAAGGGAAAACATCAATCATCCGGTCAACTGTTTGAGAAGCAGAACTGGTGTGTAAAGTTCCAAATACTAAGTGCCCAGTTTCTGCCGCCGAAATTGCCAAAGAAATTGTTTCTAAATCTCGCATTTCTCCGACAAGTACAATATCAGGGTCTTCCCGCAATGCAGCTTTCAACGCATTGGCAAAACTCTTAGTATCTTCACCTAACTGCCGTTGGTGAACTACACTTTTAATAGATTCATAAACAAATTCAATGGGGTCTTCAACGGTGAGAATATGCTCGGCACGAGTACGATTAATTAAATCAATCATTGCCGCCAAAGTAGTAGTTTTCCCGGAACCAGTAGGACCAGTCACCAAAATTAATCCCCTGGGTTTTTCCGACATTTCCCTAACAATATCAGGTAATCCTAATTTATCAAAGTTAGGGATTTTAGAGCTTAATGCCCTTAAACAAGCAGCATAGGCTCCCCGTTCCTTATATACGTTCACCCGAAACCGAGCCAAACCTTTCACACCATAGGAACAGTCTAATTCCCAATTCTGCTCTAAAGTTTTGCGTTGGGTATTATTCAACATACTAAAGATTAATCTTTGGCAAGAATCGGGAGTCATTACACCATATTTATCTTGGGGAGTGAGGTGACCACTAACACGAAAATAAGGAGGTAATCCGGCGGATAAGTGCATATCAGACCCACCTTGCTCAATCATATCCTCCATTAAATCTTCAATCATGAATTCCATAGTTAGCACTCCTTTATTGGTGAATATTGTGGTAAATGGGAATGATTTATTGAGCTATAAGAGTAATTTCGATATTGAACGAATCACTCAGAATATTGATTGTCAATTTCATCATGAGCAATCTCAAGTAGTGTCAATAATGAAATTTTGTGAGACTAATCTTGAAATCTTGATGTCATGCAGTAAGGGCAATCTAACCATTCGGGTTTCAATTCTGCATGGCAAGTCCGACAAGTCAAACCGCTCTTGCGTTTAGCTTTAAGTTCTGCTTCCAAACCTGTATCAGTGAAGGTGACACGATCAACTTCTTCTAAAGTGGTTGCACCTTGTCTAACCAAATCCAAACTGTATGCTAAGAGGGTTTTCATCCCTTCTTCCACAGCTACTTCCTTAATACGTTCAGTAGGTGCTTCTTCATTGATCAGGGTTTGGATATTTTCCGAGACGCGCATCACTTCATAGACACCACTACGTCCCTTATAACCAACACCATTACAGGTAGGACAAATGTGACCACCACTGACTTTTGCCTCGTGAATTTGCTCCGTACTCAAAGTGTTAGCTTTATAAAAAGTCAGACCAACATCTTCTGTGGAAGTAGTTAGACCATAACGGGCAAGTTCTTCTGGCGTGGGAGTATAGGGAATACGACAGTCAGGACAAACACGACGGACTAGACGTTGTGCAAGTACACCAATCAGAGAACTAGACACCATAAAAGGTTCGATACCCATTTCACCGAGACGAGCGATCGCCCCCGGTGCATCATTGGTATGTAGAGTTGTGAGAACTAAGTGACCTGTCAATGCAGCTTCAATAGCTGTTTTGGCTGTCTCCTTATCCCGTGTTTCACCCACCAGTAGCACGTCAGGATCCTGCCGCAAAAATGCCCGTAGTGCATTGGCAAAATCTAACCCCTTCTCGCGAATTACTTGTACCTGGGTAATACCGGGCAAACTATACTCAATTGGGTCTTCTACCGTACTAATATTAATTCCTGGGTCGTTGCGTTCAGATAGGGCAGAGTAAAGTGAAGTTGTTTTACCAGAACCAGTCGGACCTGTCACCAGAATTAAGCCGAAGGGACGACTGACCATTTCTTGGACGATACTCAGGGTTTCTGGGTCAGTAATTAACTTATCTAGTCCTAGTTGAGTTGCAGAGTTATCCAGAATCCGTAATACAACCTTTTCCCCATAACGACTAGGTAAGGTGTTAACACGAAAATCTACCTTCCGTCCTTCAAACATCCGACGGATTCTGCCATCCTGGGGTAAGCGACGTTCGGCAATATCCAAGTTAGAAATAATCTTAAACCGCGCTGTCACCGCCGGGATAATCTTTTTCGGTAGAGATGGGAATGCTTCCCTGAGTACCCCATCCTTGCGAAAACGAATCCGGAGACTTTCTTCCTGTGGTTCAATGTGAATATCCGATACTTTTTCGTGTAATGCTTTTGCCAGGATGCGATTCACCAGATTAATTACAGGAGCATCCTCTGCACCCTTCATCGCAGAACCTAAATCTGCTTCTGATTCCTCCGGAGCATCCTCAAGATTTAGGTTATCTAGATTTTCTAAATCTTGATTAATATCTGTAAATTTTTCCTGGTCGATGTGCTTTTGTTTGACAGCTAATTCATCCAGATACTGATTAATTAACTGTTGATAATCCTCCTGAGTGATTACCATTCGTTGTAAAGACCAACCTTGAGGACGTAGTATGCGATTCAAATCATCAGAAGCCTCCAGGTTATCTGGATCTACCATCGCTACTAGCACTGAAGGGGGGTTTTGGTCTTCGTGTTTTGCTAGGGGAACCAAGCGATGACGACGACAGATATCTACGGGAATCAAAGTGTCAATTAGATTACCCACTACTGTGTCACCGATGGCTCTCACTTCCGGATCTAATGACTCAACGCCGTATAGTATTTTAAGTTCAAATAATTGTTGTTTTTTATATTGTCTCAGTAATTCCGGTGATAATTGCCGCCCCGATATCGATTCAAGTACTTCCGTTAAAGGTCTGCCAGATTTGCGACTTTCAATCAGAGCTTGCCGCATCTGGTCGCCATTGACAAAACCTGACTGCACAAGTTTATTTCCGAAAGGCGAAAACTCTGTTCTTGTGGTGAGAGCTGTGCTGCGCCGTTGTGGTGACGAGTATGTCATATATCAGCTATTAGTAGCGAAAACCTCTTTGTTTGAGTATTCCCAACTTCACACTCAGAATTGACATAACCCATAGAAAAAATCTGATCCAGCTGTTTTTGTTAGAACCGAGATATTTTTAAGACTTAGGCAACATATCCTCACAAACCTGATTCTTCTAAATATTTTTAGTTTTTAATGGTCAATTATGTTGGCAAAATGTCGTAACAAGTCTGGGATGAGTACATAATGATGGACGAAGATAAACAGGTACACAATGCCGATGCAGGCAAGGGCGAAGCAACAGAGGTTAAGCAAACGATGAATAGTGACTCCCCAGTATCCATGAATCCCAACGAACCTAACACCGAGGTGACTGAAGCAGTCACATCCACAAATAGCACAACAACAGATTCATCAACTGCAAATGTGGAAACTCCGTCTCCAGCAGGTGTTGATGCTGCTGTTGTCGGGTCAATGACTCAACAAATTGAGTCTCTCAAAGCTCAGTTAGAAGAACGCAGCAATCAATACACACGGATGGCTGCTGATTTCGAGAATTACCGGAAACGGACTCAGAAGGAAAAGGAAGACTTAGAGTCTCAAATCAAGCGGAATACTATTATCGAGTTATTACCGGTAGTAGATAACTTTGAGCGAGCGCGATCGCAAATTAAACCCCAGAATGATGGGGAAATGGGAATCCATAAGAGTTACCAAGGAGTTTATAAACAACTTGTAGATTGTTTAAAACGTGTTGGTGTATCCCCCATGCGTCCAGAGGGTCAGGAGTTCGATCCTAACCTGCATGAAGCAGTAATGCGGGAACCTACGGATGAATATCCAGAAGGAACAGTGTTAGAAGAGTTAGTACGCGGTTATTTTCTGGGCGATCGCGTGCTACGTCATGCTATGGTCAAAGTTGCTGCACCGAAGGAAGAATCATCACCTTCCGAGGAAACTCAATCTCCTCCAGCCGAAAGTTAAAAGCACTGGGCTTTTGTCATTTTTCTAGCGTCGTGAAGCAAAGGCTCAAGGATGCATAGACTAATGACCAATAACTATTGACCACAACTGTCTTGAACGGTTAGCAAGCATCCATCCCAAAACACCAACAGAGATATTCCGCGTTACCCAGTTCTCAGTTTTGAGTAATCCTCAGAGCTAAATCGGAGGACGGTTTCTCGTGACAATAGTCCCAGAAACTTTCCTCTGAAAAACGTAAAAATTTAAAGAATAACTCAGTAAAAATACCGATAATCATGGGAAAAGTTATTGGGATCGATTTAGGCACTACCAATAGTTGTGTCGCAGTTTTAGAAGGTGGTCAACCAATTGTTATTGCTAACTCAGAAGGCGGTAGAACTACCCCCAGCATCGTTGGTTTTGGCAAAGGTGGCGATCGCTTAGTCGGTCCATTGGCAAAACGGCAGGCGGTCACAAATGCCGAAAATACAGTTTACAGTATCAAAAGATTTATCGGTCGTCGCTGGGAAGATACGGAAATTGAACGTTCCCGTGTACCCTATGGCTGTGTCAAGGGTAGAGATGATACCGTCGATGTGCAAATTCGTGGCAAAAACTATACACCCCAAGAAATCTCTGCCATGATCCTGCAAAAAATGAAGCAGGACGCGGAAAATTTCCTCGGTGAAACCGTTGATAAAGCCGTAATCACTGTTCCAGCCTACTTTACTGATGCTCAAAGACAAGCGACAAAAGATGCAGGAACAATTGCCGGACTAGAAGTCTTACGAATCATCAACGAACCTACCGCCGCCGCTCTTGCCTTCGGTTTAGATAAGCAAGACCAAGAACAATTAATTCTTGTATTCGACTTAGGTGGTGGTACTTTTGACGTATCAATCCTGCAATTAGGGGATGGTGTGTTTGAAGTCAAAGCTACCTGCGGTAACAACCATCTGGGTGGGGATGATTTTGATAACTGTATTGTTTGTTGGATGATTGAAAATTTCCAGCAACAGGAAAAAATCGACCTTGCTCAGGACAAAATGGCACTGCAACGCCTACGGGAAGCTGCGGAGAAGGCAAAAATTGAACTCTCCACCATGGGGAGTACTTCCATTAATTTACCCTTCATCACCGCAGATGCCACCGGACCAAAACACCTGGAAATGGAACTTACCCGTTCCAAGTTTGAAGAACTGGCTAGTCGTCTGATTGAAGCGACTATCGAACCAATGGTACAGGCTCTCAAGGATGCCGACCTGAAGCCCCAAGATATCGATAAAATTCTTCTGGTTGGGGGTTCCACACGCATTCCCGCAGTCCAAAATGCCTTAATGAAATTCTTTAATGGCAAGGCTCCTGACCGCTCAGTTAACCCAGATGAGGCAGTTGCCCTGGGTGCAGCAATTCAAGCAGGTGTCCTGGGTGGGGAAGTTGATAACCTCCTGTTGTTGGATGTGACTCCCTTATCTTTAGGTATCGAAACCCTGGGTGAGGTGTTTACCAAAATCATTGAACGCAATACCACTATTCCCACAAGCAAATCTCAGGTATTTTCCACTGCCGTTGATGGGCAAACCTCCGTGGAAATCCATGTTCTCCAAGGGGAGCGGGCAATGGCACGAGATAACAAAAGTCTCGGTAAATTCCTCCTAGCAGGTATTCCCCCTGCGCCTCGTGGGGTGCCACAAATTGAAGTTGCCTTTGAAATTGATGTCAATGGTATTCTCAAAGTCTCGGCACAGGATAAAGGCACCGGCAGGGAGCAAAGTATCCGGATTACGAATACTGGAGGTTTGAGCAGCAACGAAGTCGAGCGGATGCGCCAAGAGGCAGAAGCCTTCGCAGAAGAAGACAAAAAACGTATGGAATTGGTGGGACTGCGAAACCAAGCGGAAAATCTCTTATCTAGCTATGATGCCACCCTCAAAGATAATGGGGAGTTAATCAGTGACCAAATGAAACTCCTAGCAGAGGAAAAATTATCATTGTTACAAGCAGCAATGACCGATACTAGTGTTTCTACGGGCGATTTCAAGCAGCGTTTAGATGAGTTTCAACAGGCTTTATTTGCCATTGGTGCTGATGTTTATAACCGTTCCCATATGCCTGGTACAGAAATAGAAGAAACGGGAGAGAATTTCTTTACTTCTGAAACCCCTGAACCCGCCGGTGAGGATTTTACACCTCAATTCAATTTTGATTTTGATGAGGATAATACCTTACAGACCGACTATGAGACCATAGATTAGATATCTGACAGGGGTAGGAAAATATTGGCAGCCCCTTTTGGTGTGATTTGATGATGAGTTCATCTCCCAACCTATCTGGTGACTGCTGTATCAAATCCATATCTTGAACTGAGCAAAATCTGCCTGATTCTTTATAGATGCATCTTCTCATTCATGGGGGGTTTTCCACACCTAAAAGGTGCGGCTAGCCCCTCTAATTTATGGGCGGAGTTTTTCCCAAGAAGATAGCACAATTGTAAAAGGCATAGCCTTGTACAATTTTGGATAAAAGATTTTGGGCTACTATAGTCCAAGGTAAATCGATGTATTTTTATTGTTAATTGATTCAGGAGTGGTTCAAAGCTGCCTAACTCCTGCTAGAGGTTAGCTGATAGAAACCAGGTTAGAGGAATTCTTTCTGATTCCGGCTCTATCCATTATGGAAGTAGCATCATGCTCCAGTCCTTTTGACGTGTTTCACAGAAAAATGTCTGATGATGATGTTCTACTGGTGATTTTTGTAAAAGGTAAAAGGTAAAATTTACTATTAACAAAATTTAACTTCTGCCTTATGTCTGAAAAAACTGCTGTTGCTGTATTGTCTAGCATCCTCTACAGCTAAGGATAGGGGGAAATAGATATCAGACATATCCCCCGTCCCTAAGACTTCATACCGTATAAGTTTCTGTATTCTCAATTTCGCTTTCTACCTTTTAACTTCACCTTCTGTTATATGGCTCGTGACTTCTATGAAATTCTGGGTGTCTCCCGTGACGCCGACAAAGACGAACTCAAAAGCGCTTACCGCCGCCTTGCCCGGAAGTATCACCCAGATGTGAATAAAGAACCGGGAGCAGAGGAGCGTTTTAAGGAAATTAACCGTGCCTATGAGGTACTGTCAGAGCCGGAAACCCGTGCCCGTTATGACCGTTTTGGAGAACAAGGGGTATCGGGTGCAGGTGCGGCTGGATTTCAAGATATGGGTGATATGGGCGGTTTTGCCGATATCTTTGAGAGCATTTTTAGTGGTTTTGCTGGGGGAATGGGCAATCAGACCCAAAGGCGACGCAGTGGTCCTGTCAGGGGTGATGACCTGCGCTTAGACCTGAAACTAGATTTTAGGGAAGCGGTATTTGGTGGAGAGAAGGAAATTCGGATTTCTCACCTAGAAACCTGTGAAGTTTGTAGTGGTACGGGGGCAAAACCCGGTACTCGTCCTCGGACTTGTTCCACTTGTAGTGGTTCTGGGCAAGTACGGCGGGTAACAAGAACACCTTTTGGTAGCTTTACTCAGGTTTCTACCTGTCCTACCTGTAATGGTACGGGAATGGTAATTGAGGATAAGTGTGACGCTTGTGATGGCAAGGGTGCCAATCAAGTGACGAAGAAGTTGAAAATAACTATTCCTGCGGGTGTGGATAATGGCACAAGATTACGCATATCCGGTGAGGGTGATGCGGGTCAAAGAAGTGGTCCTGCGGGGGATTTGTATGTTTACTTGTTTGTGAATGAGGACGAAGAGTTTCACCGGGATGGAATTAATATTCTCTCGGAAATTCAAGTTAGTTATTTACAAGCGATTCTGGGTTGCCGCTTGGAGGTAAATACGGTGGATGGGGCGGTGGAAATGATTATTCCGCCAGGAACTCAGCCGAATACGGTGATGAAATTAGAAAATCGTGGTGTACCACGTTTAGGTAATCCTGTGAGTCGAGGAGACCATATGATTACCGTGTCTATTGATATTCCGACGAAGGTGACACCAGAGGAGAGGGAATTGTTAGAGAAGTTGGCAAAGATTAAGGGCGATCGCACTGGTAAGGGTGGTCTTGAGGGGTTTTTAGGTAATTTCTTCCAACAACGATGAATTTATCTCCTGTTTCTACCCCTGACGCTCAGTTAGATTTGCGCGGTACTCCCTGTCCCATTAATTTTGTCCGGACAAAATTACGTTTGACGCAAATGACTCCAGGTCATCTGTTGGAAGTTTGGCTCGATCCTGGGGAACCAATTGAGCAGGTTCCTGACAGTTTGACCTTGGCTGGTTATCAAGTGGAGGGAATTACTGACTGTAATGGTTATTTTTCCCTTTTAGTACGTTGTCCGACAGCGACTGCATGATGGAGCATCTCTCATCTACTGGGGATTTATGCGGTACGGTTGTAGCCGTGCAGGCAAATTTTTATCAGGTGCAATTGGAGGATATTTCTACCCCCAATTCGGGAAGTGATGCCCAAAAATTTTCCTTAGGTAGCTCAACTCTTCTGTGTACCCGACGGACTCGTTTGAAGAAAATTGGGCAGCAGGTGATGGTGGGCGATCGCGTGGTGATTGAAGAACCAGACTGGACGGGGGGACGGGGAGCGATCGCGGAGGTTTTACCCCGTACTAGTGAACTTGACCGTCCAGCGATCGCCAATGTAAACCAAATTCTCTTGGTGTTTGCGGTGGCTGACCCTCCCTTGGAACCCTATCAACTCAGTCGTTTTTTAGTCAAGGCTGAATCCACGGGCTTGGATGTGCTGCTATGTTTGAATAAAAGTGACTTGATTTCTCCCCAAGAGCAAATTCATATCAGCGATCGCCTGGGAGCTTGGGGTTATCAACCCCTGTTTATTAGTGTCTATAAGAGCTTAGGTATTGAAAACCTCTCCCAAGCCCTAAATGGTAAAATCACCGTACTTGCTGGGGCTTCTGGTGTGGGTAAATCCAGCTTAATTAATGCCATTGTACCGAATATCAATCTGCGTGTGGGTGAGGTTTCTGGAAAGTTGGCACGGGGTCGCCATACAACTCGCCATGTCCAGTTATTCGAGTTACCCCATGGGGGTTTGTTGGCAGATACTCCCGGTTTTAATCAGCCAGATTTAGATTGCCACCCTGAGGATTTGGCGAGTTTGTTTCCCGAAGCACGGGCAAAATTAGCTACAGGCAATTGTAAATTTAGTGACTGTTTACACAGAGACGAGCCAGAATGTGGAGTGCGGGGAGATTGGGAGCGTTACGAGCATTATTTAGTCTTTCTAGAAGAGGCGATCGCCCATAAAAACCACTTACATCAGCAAGCAGATCCAGAATCTACCCTGAAAGCCAAAACCAAAGGTAAAGGTAAAACCTATTACGAACCGAAATTAGAAAGTAAGAAGTATCGGCAAAAGTCCCGACGTACCCAGTTACAGGAATTAGAACAAATTTATCAAGAGAGTGAGGAATAGGTTAAATCAGAGGTGCGATCGCCATAGCACAATATTGTGATTTGATTGTTTAACTGCCAAACTCTGTAAATTGTCGTATGTAGGGTTCGTGAAATGCCAAAATGATATCTTGTTTGGGTACTCCCATTTCTACTAATTGATTAGCAATTCCCACTTCAGTACCATCATGTTGAATCCAAATTTTCCCATCTTTAATATCAAGATGTAAAATGCAACCAAAATCTCGTTTATTTTCTCTCCAACCGACATAAAGTAATTGATAATGGTCTTGTTGCTCGTCAAAAATTGTTTGCACTTCATACTCTTCGTATTTTCGTGACATGGAAGCTCGCTTCTGCCTTGCGGAAAGCAGATGTTTGATATATTGCCGATATTGTTCTACAGCCATTGGCTTATAACCTCCTGCTCTACATCGTAAATCATCAATCGTAATTGATATTTTTCAACTGCTGATATAATAAATTTTCGTTGAAAAAAAGTTTGATAAATAGGCAATCTTACAGCTAAATAAAGTAAACGTTCGGGTTCAATTTTCTCTAAGGCATCTCGATAATTTAAAAATTGTCCCAAGGCAGTATGAAATTCGGAAACATTCGATGGACTAATAAAACTTTTAATTTCTACCGCTATTTTTTCTCCCTCCCGTTCTGCACCTAAAAGTTGTTCTGCGGCTAAATCAATCTCAAAATCGACATCATCTACATTAATTTCATAGGGGTCATCTGTAATTTGCCAGCCTTCTTTTTCTAGAGAATTTCTGACAACATTATGAAATCTATCTTTTGCCATAGGAATTTGCTATTTTTAACAACTAGCCTAGTTCAAAGTAGATAATACACAATATTTACCACACTTCCAATTTTAAAGGTTTGTTGTGTAGTTATTTCTGAAAATATGCTAAAAATCATCAGTCTAAGGACTTGAATATTGTCGCGATCGCCTCTGTAACCTCATAGAAATAATTTTCCGTAATTTCCCACAAAACTGCGTAAAAATTCCCCACCTTATTCATAGAAGAGTTTGAAGAAGTTGGGGGATTCACCATGCATTGATGAAAGTCTATAGATTTGCGGTTAATAAGCGATCACTTGTCTTCCTGTTACATCCTATTTCCCAACTTTTTGTTTTGCTGCTGCGGAAATGGGTAATTTCAAATTTTGTTCGTAGACAAACTCGTTACGAATTTCAATGGGAAGTTTGGGCAATGTGTCACGGGAATTGAGAGCATCAAGAGGGGATACTCGTAGGGTATACTTCCCTACAGGAACGCCATCCAGACGATACAAACCAAACTGGTCAGTCACCGCAGATAAGACCCTAGAACCAACCCCATTGAGTAATTCTACTCTAACTTGAGGTACGGCTTGACCAGATACGTCGGTGACACGTCCCGCAACACCGAATTCTGGACGGACTGCAAAGTCTACATTAGTGACTGCGGAACTAGCAACTTTTGCTACTGCCGAAGTTTTCATTACTGACAATTCTACTGGTAACTCATCCGGTTCCACCTGAATGGAGTAAACACCTTCTGGTAAATTACCCAAGTAGAAATTGCCTTGGGAATCAGTGCGGGTAGAACCAATATTTTGGTTACGATTATTGAAAACTTGGATATTAGAACCACTCAAGTCAAACTTTTCCTTACTACCTTCGAGCTTCAATCGTCCGGCGATCGCTCCCCTATCTTTACTGATACCAGAATTACTAGATGGAGTAACCCTACCACCAGCGAAGGATAAATCTGATACTAAGGATAGAGTTAGGCGATCGTCTCCAAATCCACCCATGAAACCTCTAGTTCGCGAAGGGATACCTTGATAGTCAATTCTGGCAAATAAACCGGGTAATACTTGCATACTTGCACCCGCGATCGGTCCAATTTCCCCATCACTGACAGCAAGTCCTAAATTCCAACTTAACTCTCGCAGACTATTAGGTGTCCGTCCAAAACTCAGAGAATAACGCGCAGCAGCGTTACCACCAAATTCATTACCCAGTGATAACTGATAATCACGACCAAATTTATAACTTAAATCAGAAATATAATTATCGCCAAAAGTGTTAAAAGTCAACCGAGTCGCATTATTTGGCTGATAAAATGCATTGAGTAAGTAACGTCCATATAAATCAGGTCTACCACTCAAAGATAAGCTTGAAAAAGGTCGAGCATAAAATGTCGGCAACACATAATTAACGCTCTCTGATTCATCTTGCCGACTGCGAGCAATAAAACCTAAATTGAAACTATTATTAAAGCGATATCCTACTTCTAAACTGTGATTTGATAATCTCCCATTCTTTCTTTGAGGTTGATATCCTTCAGGTAATTCTTGGGAATTAGCAGTAATATCTAAACGGTCTAACTGGAAATCTAAATCCGCAGAGTAGCCTAATTCACCATTAGAACTACCAATATTTGCTGATAAAACTAAGGGATTTGCTAATCGCCAAATAAAACCTGCTTGAGTTTGTAGTGTATCAGGAACAGCTTGTACACCTGCTTCTAGAGTCAAGTTCTTACTTAAACCCTGACGGATTTGATAAAAACCAGTTAACTTACCGTCATAATCAGAGTTCGCGTTACCTAGCAAGTTATTCTGTACTAAATTTCCACTAAAACCAACACCACCAAGCTGCACATTTCCACCAGAAGGCAATAATAAATCAGAAGCATTGATTCTTACAGAGCGAATTTGTGCTGGAACTCGTAAGTTACTCCGGTCAAAAATCAGTACTTCAATCTCATTATTTTGACCAACAGGTAAATTGACATCTAAAAACTCGTATTGACCGTTAAACCCTACCTGTTGTTGTGCAATAATCACACCGGATACTCGCAATTGCACAATACTTGCTGCTGGTGCTTGTCCTCGAAAAGTTTGTATTGGCTGTGAACGTCTCGGTATTAATTCATTGGCTCCATAACTACTGTATAAATTATTTGCTGGCAGATTTGTATAACCTACTTGAAATCCGGTAAAACTCATCCCATTTAGTAGCGGATGTAATGCTAAATTCTGCCGTCCCAGTTGATATTGAAAGGCTCCACTACGCTTATATAAATAATATTCTGATAAATCTGGCTCGTTAACAAAATTATTGTTTAAACGTAACTGATAGGACCAATCAAATAATCTGCCACCAACTAGGGTTGAACTACTCCAGTCAGTACTACCACTACTACGAGAAACACTTAATTCCTGACGAAAATTAGAAATACCAGTACCAGGAGGTAGGAAATCTGGTTTTAATTGACTAGCGCTTGATATATTTTGTCTAGTTCCTGCTCTCCATGGCAGGTCAGTTAATAAGGTTAAATCTGCTGTATTTAATTCAACTTTAATTTTAAGTTTTTCGGCTAAAATGACATTACTAATATATTTAATACCATTTTTTTCTTGTATCTCATTTTCAGAGATTTGTACATTCCCTAAGGGAGTGACAACTTGATACCCTTCACCCTTGACTTCAAAGGTTAAATTTGCAATATCAGCAAAGCTATCAATTGGTAATAAAAGAATATTTCCATTCTGAATAATATCTATTGTCCCAACTTCTCTGCCGTTAATTAAAATACCTACCAAAAATGGGTCATCAGGTCTTCTCGCAAGCTCCAGTGTTGGTTTGGGAACACTAGAATCAGTAGGAGTTTTCTCTGTAGTATTAGAATTATTAGCTGCGGCTAGTTTTTGTGAATTGTTTGTATTATCTGTATTTACGGAAGTATTATTATCAATGCTATTTGGGATATTACTATTTAATGATGCGGATATTGACATTTGTACGAATTCTTGTACCAATGCCAGAATTTTGTTTGTATTCAGGTTGAGAGAGGCAATTTCTTGAGGGGAAGAATTATTACTATTCTCTGTACTTTCCCTATTGCTAGACTGTGATGTATCTGTTGGTGTAATATCTGTGACAGTTCTATTTAAGGATGCATATAAAGATGCGCTAATTAATTGTTGTACAGTCGCAAGAATATTATTAATTGGGTTAGTATCTTGAACCCTGTTATAACTTAACTGATTATTCGCTTGATCAGAGCTAATATTTTGATTCGGATTATTTTTATCTGCTGTTACTGTAGATGCAACGGTTTCGGAAGTGGCATTTTCGGCAGTTTCATTATTGCCATTATCAGAGGAATTACTTTTATTTTCAGTAATATGAGGGTTATTATTTTTTGCTAGCAGTAATTTGTCAACTATTTCGGATTTTTTTCTCGGAAGCTGAATATTAGATTTAATTGAATTAGAGTTACATTCAGTAATTACTGTTGATTGATTTTCTGAATAGCCTTTCACTAAAGTAGAGGATGCTAACAGCTTATGAAGAATATTATTAGCTAAACCTGGCTTTTGTGAATTTACTGAGTTAAGGCAGTTACTGACTTTTTGGGGATTTTTGGCATCATCATGACTCAGCACATCTTGCTCAGTCTTAACAGTCATGACTATTGGGGGGGGGACGGGAGGTATTGCTAGGTAGAGCATAATTTTTATCAAAAAATTAACTTAATTTATTCTGGTCGCATCAATGATTGAATTTTGCAAATTTTATAAGTCAACCTGAGTGAATATTCTGGATAGCTATAACTCAATTAATTAGTTATTATGTCTTGGTAGTGATATTAAAAGCTGGTCACGTTTGTTTCAATGAACGTAATTTAAGTCTCAGTCATACAAAATGACCAGCCATACAAGATTTTGAAAAAATTACTTAAAAAACAAATCTCAATGTTATTTGTTTCTATTTAATCTCTCCTTAAATCTTCCTGTTTTGGGAGAAGTTACTGGTGAATTATTTACTGTAAATGGGATACCTTGGTCAATTTGCTTGCCACTTAAATCACCATTTATATCCAATATATAATTACCAGGGGGTAATTTTTTTGCTATTTCAAGCAATAATTGACGACGATGATTAGGAAGTATAGGTGGTAGCTCAAAATTACCTGCTTCTAGGATGTTAGCTGGTAATTTCGATTTGACATTACCTAGATTTGATATTGATTGTGTAGACTTAGCTCCTGGGTATTTCGTTGCCTGCCAAATAGCGTACTGTCCTTTCATCCGCACATGAGCATTCCCAGAATTCAAGATATCAAATGATGCTTGTATAGAGCTACCTTGTGAACTGACTGTAGCAGAATTAAGGCTAGCAATACGTTTAATTTCTCCAGAAAAGCCATAAATAACTACACCAAAACGTCCGACAGTTGGAATATTATCTGATTTTTTATTTTCGGGTAGTATTTCTTCTACAAACAATACAGCACGGCTTTCTCCAGGAACAGGTTTTACCTTAGGACGAACAGCAAAGCGAATTATTTGACTGCCCCGAGGAGGAATTGTAAATTTCGCCGGAGTAAATACAATCGACTGATCAAGGGATTGTTCATCAGAAGATGCTTCCTGTAGCTGATTTTTCTCATTCATTGTCCAGTTACGAACATATACTTTAATGTCTACTGGCTCATTAGAGAGATTAATAATTTTAATGGGTTTAGTACGTGTTTGTTTCCCATTAATTTCAACTTCTACTCGGGGAGGGCTAACAGAAACCTCCATCGCACTTACGCTAGGTAAGCCCAGAGTGAGTAAGCTTATGAGAGAAATAAAGATACTTTGGAAGTTAATTTTAGACATTTCTTTTTCTCTATCAGTTAATTTTGTAAATTAAAAACCCATCGATTTACTTCTGCATGATGTAATGCAGATGATAATACTCAAGGTATAGTCTTAAGAGAATCGTTTTATTCAAAACATCAGCTTGTAGAGTACGTTAGCGAAGTTTAGCTTGATTAAAAAGGCTAATTTTTCATACTGACGTACCCTACAAATATGCAATGAAACAAAAATTCATCAACATCAATAAACTGAAAAATCTATGGTGAAGAGCAGTTGGTACTTTGTGTAGCAACGCATATTTTTACTCCTCCAGGATGAGTTTTGGCTGTTACTTCTGATAAGGATAAGTTGGTAAATGTTAGTGTAAATTTACCTTCCAGAACTACAGTTCCATCAGAGCAAGTGGTAAATTCACTGATACCTGTGTGTGGGTTAGCCTTCGCCTTTTTAAATGGATTTCCAGTATCAGTTGTAGATAAAACTGTATATGTAGGAGCATTGGACTTAGCAGCTAGAACATCATTGGCTTGAACTCGCATTCGCCAGATGATAGGAGCTGTTGTGAAACTAGATAATAAAGTTAGTGCGGTTGTTGATAAGTCTTGTTGACTACCTTCAATATAGTTACTAGAAGCTTCAGTCGAATCTGGCTTAAACACAGGGGTTTGCCAATTAACGAAGGACATATCATAAACTGTTGCCTGACAAGCAGAGGCAGTAGATTGTGCAGACACTGGTAGCTGGCAGCTACCCATAATTGCTATGCCTGTCAAGCAACATTTCAAAATTCTGTGGCAGTTCATTCGGACAAATTTTTCTAATTAAGGGAATGTAACGATCCCGGAATTGATGGTGATAAAGGTAATGAGTCAATATTATTTTTAGGTACTGGTGACAGGTACTATACCTGCACCAGAGTCATACACAATGTTCAGCTATCTATGGGTTAGTTGCAGTAATTTTGATAGAACCCTGGGAATAAGTACCAGCTTGGGCACCACCTGCACCAAAATCAAAGACTAGCGTTACTGAACCTGTTCTACCAGAGCCAGTTGGACTTAAAGCAACACCTGTTTGAACACCTGTGCCAGCTTTCACTGACATAGTTGCGCTATTATTAGTAGCGGCATTTGCAAGGTTTTTATGTGTCAATTGGTCGTTAACAACTGTGACGTTTACATCTGCTGTTACACCAGATGGACCCCAAAGGCGGTATAAAGGATTAACAGTTTTTTCGACGGTTGTTGCTGCTCCAATATTTTGTGCAGTTGGTGCAGTAGGATCTAAAGTATTTACTTGTCCTTCTACATAATCAGGTGGTGTTGCATCTTTAAAAGTTGCGTTTAAATCACCAGGTGTGACTGTAAATTTCAAGCTATTGTATGTACGTAAATACATAAAAGGCTCTACCTTAACTTCAACAGGTAGTTCTACATCTAATGCTTGAGCAGGAGCAGCAGCAAAAACACCACCAACAACAGCAGCGCTAGCAGCCAGAATTCCTAAAAATTTGTTATTCATGAAAAAATTATCTCCGTGGTTTAGGTTATGTGAATTTTGTAAGTTTGATTAACTCTCGTTATCTCTCGTGCAAACTTTTGCTATTTTGAATAATTGTTTGATAGAGATTCCGTAGTTACTCTGAGAGTCGTAAAAAATGCCATCAAGATGGAAAATTATATTTTTTCTGTTTTTAAAAAATTAAATATAACCTCCTGAAAATATCGACTTTATAATTACAGTCTTCCTTCCTGAAATCAGGAAATAAACTTTGAAAACTTACATCAAGAATGTAACTTGTATACTCAAAATACAACTTCAGTGAGAATATGGAATTGTATTTAAATATCTGTGATGAATGGTCAGTAATCACACTGACGACATAGATAAATTCGTGATAAAATACATACAAACTGGAGATAAAAATAAATTTTTATGGCTTTTGATGCAAGTACTTTTGGCGATACTGCAAGTGCTAGGTAATGTTTCAAGCAACTCGTCGGCGTTTAGCTCTTTGGTACACTGCAATCACTGCTTTGCTCTTGCTGTTATTTGCCAGTGGTGTGTATTTGTATGTCCGCAGTACGTTAATTGAGCGAATTGACGATACTTTGAATCATGTTGTGGAAGTGGTAGAACGTTCTCTAGTAATTGAACCTACTAACTCTAGCTTGGATAAATTTCGGATTAATATCGAAGCTAGCTTTCGCAATAATGCTGAGGCTGTTGATGATGACCATATTGACATTGAATGGTTCAGTGCAAATGGTAAGTTGCTGTGGTCTACTTTTTCCGAACCCCTAGATATTCCCATTCACTCGAATCGTACAGGGGAAACTGTCAGAGTCGTGAGAACGCAAGCAAAACAAGAGTCGGTATCTGTAAGTTCTCCTCCCCTGTTGCTGCGACAAGTTACCCAAAGGGTAGAATTTGGTCGGCAAGTGCTGGGATATCTGCGTGTGAGTCATCCCTGGTTTGAGGTGACGAAACCCAGTCGGCAGTTGATTTTTGATTTGGGTTTGGGTACGGGGTTAATGGTAATCTCTGTTGCTGCGAGTGGCTGGTTCCTATCGGGAAAAGCTATGGAACCTGTAGGAGAATCCTATCAACGTTTGAAACAATTTACTGCGGATGCGTCCCATGAGTTGCGTAGTCCCATCGCCCTGATTCAAACTAATGTTCAGGTAGCTTTGGCAGAATTGGAAATTGCGGAAGCTGAAAGTGTCATTCCTCTGCAATATCGCCAACAGTTAAAATTGATTGAAAGATTAACTCAACGTTTGGGTAAGTTAGTAAATGACCTGCTATTTTTAGCACGGCAGGATAGTGGGATTAGTCGGGAGAGTTTTGCGGAATGTCCAATAGATGCTCTGTGTATGGAGGTGGTGGAGGAACAGCAATTAATGGCAGGGGAAAAAAATATTAGTTTGATGTTAAATTTACTTGACCCTCCAGCCATCGAAACTAGTCCCGAATTATTGGATAATTGGTTTACTATTCAGGGCAATTGGGATCAATTGGTGCGTTTGTTAACAAATTTGATTAGTAATGCTTTGCGGTACACGCCAGAAGGTGGAAAGGTGGTTGTGGAACTAACACGGGTTTTGCGTTACAACAGTCCACTGTTGCAGATTCAGGTGAGTGATACGGGTATTGGTATTCCCTCGGAAGCGTTACCCAAATTATTTGACCGATTTTATCGAGTCGATCCGGCGCGTAGTCATGGTACAGGTAAAAGTAGTACTGGTTCTGGTTTGGGACTGGCGATCGCCCAAGCAATTGTGGAAAATCATCAAGGTCATATTTCCGTTGAAAGTACGGAGGGCAAAGGTACTACTTTCTCAGTAATTCTACCGATAAAGTTAGAGTCATAGATTACTCTCTATCCTAAGCCGATGGCGGGATTTGAACCCGCGACCGCTCGATTACGAATCGAGTGCTCTACCACTGAGCCACATCGGCACAAACAATCAGGAATCATAACACACAATAGCATCATGCCACAACAAAATCTCCCAAATTCCCTCCAGCAAACTAACCCAGAAAAATATGCTCGTTTGCGAGCAGAAGCAGCAGCACCCTATCGAGGATTACGAAAGTTTATCTACCTCACCTGTGCTGGCTCTGGGTTTATTGGTGGCATGATTTTTTTCACACAGTTACTTGCTGGACGTGATATTGAGCATGCACTACCTAATTTTGCATTACAAAGCGGTGTTGTAGCTTTAATGGTGTTTTTGTGGCGTTGGGATAGGGATAGGGGGAAAGGAAGAGGTAATACCAATTCGTAAGTCTTGCTCTGCGAGAAGCTACGCTAACCTAAATTCACAAATCCTGGTTTGACTGGGATATGTATCAGGATTTTTGTGAAATGCGATGAGGCTATGTTTCTGTACAACTCTTCCTCTCACCGACTCCCTACTTTTTATGGCAGTCTTACCAAGTAGGGTGAAGTAATTGCCTTGGCAGTACCAACATTCACCATTGCTTGATAAACAAAGGCGGCAACTTCTGCCCTTGTTGCTTGACGATTGGGGTTGAGTTGCTTCAATGTGGGGTAGTTAATCACCATTTGCCGTGTGGTGGCAGCAGCAACTGGGGCTGTGGCATACTGGGGAATTTGTGCGGCATCAGCATAAAATGCTATTGCATTTTGATTTGTTGCTGTTAAACCTAAACCATTCGCCAGGGCAACAAGTACCTGTACGCGGGGAATTTGCTGTTGAGGTTTAAAGGTTTTGTCGGGATAACCAGAGACATAACCACCACGATAGGCAGCTTGAATTGCTTGATATCCCCAAAAATTGCTCGCGACATCGCTAAATTCCATACCACTGCGCTTTGCCGCAGGAGCCAGAGCTTTAGTAATAATAGTCGCAAATTGGGCGCGAGTTACAGGTTCATCAGGCTTAAATTCACCACCGGGGAATCCAGCAATGATATTTTTAGCAGCTAAAGCTTCAATGTAGGGTTTTGCCCAGAAATTAGCTGGTACATCTTTAAAGGCAAGGGAATCAGTGGGAGGTTGCTCAACTGTACCTGCAATAAAATCTACCTGACCGAAAATTTTCTTACTATCAATGTCATTCCCAATGGCGATGATTCTATTACTTTTGGTGGCGTTGTGCAAATCGTAACGGGCATTGTTACGGATTAAATTACCACCAGGGTTTTCATTATTACCTAAGTCGGGTAAAGCGTTAATCGTTGCAATGATTCCGTCTCTGGTGTTGTTCTGAATGATATTTTTCCGCAATACGGGTTTAGCCATATCGTTAATATAAATACCATCTTTGTTTTGGGTAATTTGGTTTTCGATGATTAGGGGTGTGGAATTACCACCGATCGCCAACCCAAAACCAGTATCCTGAAATTGATTGCCGCGAATTTCTCCCTGGGCAGATTTGGCAATGGAAATACCATTACCTTTGTTTTGCACGAATACGTTATTGAGAATTTTGGGATTGGCTGTACCTGTGATAAAAATCCCTTCCCGAATACTGTTGCTAAAGGTACTGTTGCTGATGGTGGGGTTTGCCGATTCTACCCAAATACCCGTGCCTCTGTCTTTGGTATTCGTTACACTCACACCAGTAATTGTACTATCTTTATCAGCACGAATTGTCACATTTTGACGGGCAAAGGTGGGACTGATAAAAATACCACTTCCTGTAATTAATGTTGCTTGCCCCTTCGTAGATTCATCACCAACTAAAGTCACTCCTGGTTTGACTATCAAGGGGAAGGTTTCACCACTCTCCTCACTATAGGTACCAGGTGCAAGTTGGATGACTGTATTGCCTTGAGCTTGATTGAGGGCGTAGGTAATAGTTTTATAGGGTGTTGCAGCAGAAGTACCCGCACCCGTTGCATCTGCTCCTGTTTGGGGGTTGACGTAGAGGATAACTCTAGTGATGGGAGCTTGGGCAATCAGGTTATTCGCAGAGTTTTGGCTAATTGCTCCAGCATTCACAACTCCTGCAAAGAATACAGAACTACCTGCGAGTAAAACAGATGTCAACGCCACTGATACACTAGCTTTACGGGAAACTTTTTTCTGTTTATGATTAGAAAAGCCCTGATGATTCATAATTTATTTACGTCTTTGATTTACTTAATTACCGTAAGTTGAAAAAAGTGTTAATTTTCAGCTACATCACTGTAACTTGTGTAATTGTCGAAGACCAGTACCTCAGTATTTTGGTTCCCTAAGGGGTGCTGTGGGTAAGCAAAGAATTTCCCATCTCAGCACTTTGGCATCTGAAACTTGATTTTTTACCTCAACTCCCATGGGTGTCAAACAAAAAATCAAATCTCTTGACTATTTAACTAATATCAAGCTCAATATGTAAAGTCTTTTGTGCCTATCGGGTAGTCACATGACTTTCTCTACCTCTTACGCATCCCCACCATTCCCATCTGGATGATTTTCTTGAGGGCGATCGCTTTTTCACAAATTTCTTTACCTGCCACACTGATATTGATTTATACCCAAAATGTTACGTTATCTTCATGCTACGTTACAGAATGACATACAAGGAGATAAAAGATAAAAAAAATATTAGGAAATCAAGAAAATCCCAAATATCTGAGAGACTTGTAATTGTTCAAACGGGGTCAGCTAATATAAAGACCCTGAGTATAAAATCTCTAATAGTATACGAGAGTCAATCTATAAAGACTCTCAATAAAATTTAAAACTTACTACCTCCTCTGCGCCCAATTGGCTTTTTGCTAGTTGTGGCGTTTTGTTTGACAAAAAAACTGGAAGTAATTGAGTTTTACTTCCAGCTATGCATGAGAGAATTGAGAAAATCTAAAATCAGAGGAAATCTCATTTGGGAGGAATGAAATTTATATCTGATGTCAAAAAAATGCCCCAAAAGATTGGAATTTTTCAGATGATAGTTACTTTTTCCTAGACTATGTAGATACGAATTAAGAGTCTTGATGGCAATGTCGGATAAGGGAGAAATTTACCGCGATCGCCAAGAGCTATTCTATCAACGCCTATTCTTAAAGCATATTCTGGAAGACACCACACCTTCTGTAATATGATTAAGACCAGATAATCTTCGGAACCACCACAAGTAATACAATCATTCCGAAATCAAATTTTATTTATCTTATTAAATTCATTGATATCTCCTTATAAAAAAACACATATTTCTCAAATTTATTCTTGTCTCTAATGTATATAAAAAACATTCTATCTATTTGCCATTCTGGCATATATTTATTTCCAAAATAAATTATCAAAAGAAAATAGCAGGAAAGTTTATTTAATTCATCATTTGATATTTTTTTCAAAAAGTTTTATTTGGAAAAAGTAACATCATGTTAAGCAAATGAGAGCCTTTCACGTCTATCTCGACAAAGATAAATTTTCCTCACTGTCTAATTGCCAAACTCTGTCTAAGGGATGATGTTTAAATCTCAAAAAATAGACCACCATGCTATCATGTCTCCGAAAGTTCGGTCGGTAGTCGATTCGTTGACTTGACTGGTTCTGGGAAATGAGTGGGAAATATTACCTAGCTATGGAAATGTGAATTTTTGTTGATACCAAGCAACATTAACTCACTAAATAGCATCAGGTATTTTCCCCAAACTCTGTTCACTCAGTGTTCTATCATATTCCTGTCCAGTCAATGGCTAAGTAGATTTTGACCACCAATGCTGATTGCGAATAGACTCTCACATCTTTTTTTCCCATTCAGCGATTAGTTAGGATATAGTCATCTTTCAAAGATGAGAATGGACAGGGATATTATCAGCTTCTGAACAACTCCAGGTTTATCTAGTTAAAGTCACAAAACAAAGATAAATCTTGAGTTGTTTCTGTTTTTGCCTTGAATGGTTGTGGCTCTTCCCCCTGGGATGTCAAAAATTGTTGCAGATTATTTTGTAGACTGCCACCACGGATTTCTGTTTTTTGTTTACCCACTACTTCTAGATAGGCTAAGTCTTTTAGTTTTCCTAAACAACTAGATGGCAGGCTTTTTTCAACTCTTTTTTCTGTCGGTAGGTGGGCAATTTTCATATTATCTGGACGTGAAGAATTTGCCCTCCCAACTTGGGAATTTTCTTTAATGAGACGGTTATAGGTGCGGTAGGGAATGTAATGCAAAGGATTATAGCCAGCAAAACGCAGCATGAGAACACAAGCCCAAGAATACTTGCCTGCAAGAATTGCTTCTACTAGTTGATCGAATTGTTCAGGATTCAGGTTTTTGCCAAAGTTACTACTATTACCAGGTGTTTCTTGATGCATGATGTTTATGATTGATGATGAAGTAAACCAGTCTAGATTGTGAATTGATTGCTCAGAAGATTGTTGGTTAAAGTCAACCTGATTAATCCCTCTTGTTTTTGGCAGAATTGGTAGTGGTTTCCCAAAATATCTCGGCGATGGGACGGTAATGATTGATTGCTAACACAACTGTTTCACCATTTTCTGGCTGGACTAATGGTGATTTGGGTAAAGCAATTTCTACCTGATACATTCCATCTAAGTGGTGAGTTTTTTGAGGAGAGATAGATATGACTCTGCCGGAAATAGTGGGAGAATTTGCCTGAGAGGGAAATTGCAGACGCACCAGATTTGATTTTTGAACAATACCTAGTTTTGCCTGAGGGATATGAGCAAGGAAAACTAGGGATATTTCTGAGGATGTTTGTGGGGTAATGCTTCGTCCTGGTTTGACAACCTCATCGCGGTCAAGAATATCCTGAGATGATGAGATTTGACTATTGGCAATTGTAGACAGAACTGGAGTCAGGGTTTCTGTCTGAATAAATGTCCCTTGCACCTGACTAGTTTCTTCTATCTTTCCTATCCATATCCCAGCAACAAAAATTAAGAAAAAGACAATGCTGCTGCACAGAATGAACTGGGGAAGAGGTGAAGGGTTTTTCAGTACTCTTTGCAAGGATGATGGGGTTTTACTTCTATTCCCCATATGTTTTGCCACTGGGGTAGCGGTAAAACTGGGTGACTCAGTGAAAGTCACTGCTGTATCTAAATTACCCCCGTAGATAGAGACCATTTTCAGGGAAGCAGGAGAATTGATTCCCATACTTACTGAAAACTTTGAGGTTTCGACTGCATTTGACCTGATGATTCTTTCCATGAGCTGACCTGTGATCGGAAACCTGACTTTGTATTCAAGTCTGTTGATGACTTAGCCGGAATTGTGGAGAAACCCTGAGGGTTTTGCGACTGTAGTAAGAAAAAGCAGTGCCTGAAGTAAAAATTTACCTTTCGTCATTCCTGACTAGGGGTATGAAAAGTCTCCGTTTGGCTCTTGGTAGATGCAGCTATATCCTCTTAAATATTGTGCTTACTTTTGAGGAAATTATGTAACTCTCAATACTGTTTGCCGATTAAAGTAAGTACAAATACGTTTTTATGACAATCGCAAATAAATCCTTTTCATTTTTCATTCTACAAGAACAACATTTGTACTTATACTATTTTTTGCAATGAATGTCATCTATTTCTTTAGCTCCTTTGTGATTCCAATGTACTGAAGGTATTTTTGTATTCACTTACGTATTGTGCAACTTTTGTTTGTGTCCGTTAGTTAGAAATACTGGTTATTCAATTCTTTAAATTACGAGATTTTTGTAATTTTAGTCGAAGTTCGTGCGATGAAAACATACTAAAACATTCTCCTGAGACTAATTAGTATTTTTAGGTAATGTGTTTAGGTTTACATTGAACAAAGCTCGAAACAATTGAGACTTTTCTCTAGCTTTATCGATTTCGATTCTTGTCCATATAATCTCTGTGACTCCTATTTTACAAAGGCTACTTCGTATATATTATATTGCATAAATATAATATTTTGGTAAAACAAAAACACGAAATTGGCAAAAAATAATAACATTATTAAGTGACTAAAAATGCGATTATTTTGTAACTTTTGAGTCTTGCAGTATTGCTGCGATTGATATATAATTTAATACCCGGCGATAAGAGGATATTGGCAGCAAAAAGAATAAATATTGCTTGGTGACTCTGGGCATGTGTAAAGCTGAGAACAAGAGATTTTGTTGGCGATGTAATCCATATTTAAAGTTTTGGTAAGAGTCAAGGGGTGAAAAGTTACTAGAGATGCTAGTAAGTTTATAGATGTATTTGTTGTTGAGCCAGATGGAAATAAAAGCCTGGAGTTGACATTAGTTGTTGATGGGTGCCTTGTTCAATTAAGATACCTCGGTCAAGTACGAGGATGTAGTCAGTGTCTTGAACTGTGTTGATGCGATGACTGAGGATAAGGGTAGTTGTCTGCTGAGGTGAGCCATAGTTGCGGCGATGAATGCGGTGTAAATTGCCTAGAAAACGTCGTTCAGGATGTAAATCCCAGCAGCTAGTAGCTTCATCCAAGATGAGGATGGGAGGATTTTTTGCTAAAGCACGGGCGATCGCAATTTTTTGACGTTGTTCTGGGGAAAGTTGCACACCTCCCTCTCCGACTTTGGTTTTGTATCCGAGGGGTAGGGTGGTAATGAAACCGTGAATTTCTGCTAGTTTGGCGGCGGCGATCGCCAATTCCAGGGAAATATCAGAGTTGTACAAACTAATATTTTCCCAAACTGTAGCCGAAAACAGGAAATTATTATCATGAACTACTCCAATTTGCTGACGTAGGGATTGGGGGGAAATCTCGGCGATGTTGTACCCGTCAATGAAGATACATCCTGACTGGGGGGGGTATAAGCCCACTAGTAAATTCGCCAGGGTACTTTTTCCGGCACCACCGACACCGATAATTCCCACGGTTTTCCCTGGAGGGATGGAAAAAGAAATATTAGCCAAAGTCGGGCGTTTTTCTGTGGGGTGATAACCAAAGGAAACATTTTCTAAGCGAATCTCTCCCTGAATAGGTGGCATCACTAACAAGGGAGTTTGGCTGGTTTCTTCCGGTTTAGTAGTTAAAACATCATTGAGTCGTTCCAAGGAAATTAATACTTCTTGCAATTCCTCCCAAAGTTCCACTAACCCTAAAACGGGGGTAATCACATTGCCAATCAGCAGGTTAAAAGCCACAAATTTTCCCAGGGACATTTGCCCATGAATGACTAAAGTCGCCCCATACCAAAGCACCACAGTACTACCAAGATGATTTACCAAGCTGCTAGTTAACTGTAAATTATTAGCGAGTACCTGCCCGCGAAATCTTGCTTGTACCATCTCTGAAAAATGCTCTTCCCATAACCAACGCAAAGGACGCTCAATTACCGCAGTCTTGACGGTAGCGATTCCTTTAAACATTTCTGTCATTGCCACAGTTTGTGCCGCAGATTTGTGCCAGAGTTGGCGGGAGATTGTTTTCAGTTGGGGGCTAGCAGCTAAGGTTAAACAGACAATGGGCAGCACTGTCAGTATGACTACCAAAGTTAGAGGTAAATTATAACTAGCCAGTAAACCCAGGGAAATCACCACCATCAGAGCATCCAAAGTCGTCGTAATGGCACGACGGGTGAAAAATAATTGAATGCGGCGGTTTTCCTGAATCCGAGTCAGAATATCGCTCACTGGGCGATCGCGAAAAAACTGCATTGGCAAACGCAGAGTATGGGCAATGACACTACCAAAAATACTCAAATCAGTACAGTTGGCAAAGTAGTCGAGAAGATACTGCCGTACTGCCCGCAGGGTAAGTCGCCAAATACCAAAGAATAGAAACCCCAGGGCAAGCCAATTGAGAGTCATCACGCTTTGACTGGGTAAAATCTGATCTAGGGCGATTTGGGTAAAAATCGGTGTTGCGAGTCCAAATAATTGCCAGAGTAGGGAAGCCAGAAAAATTTGCCACAACAAATGACGGTAACGCCAAAATGCCTTGCCATAGCCAGCGAGGGAGATTTTGTCATTTTCCCTGGCATCTAACCTTTCTGTGGGTGATAGCAGTAATGCATACCCTGTCCAATGGGTGATAAATTCTTGACGAGGGATAGGGCGTTTTCCAAGGGCGGGATCGGAAATTAAGACGCGATCGCCACGAATATACCAAACAACTACATAGTGAATTCCTTGCCAGTGGGCAATCCACGGATAGGTTTGTAACTCTAATTTATGTAAGGATGCTCTGACTGCTAGGGCATCATAGCCCAATTCTTCGGCAGCATGGGCTAAGGCTGGTAAAGATGCTCCCTGCTGGTTCGTTTGGGCAAGATTTCGCAAATTATTAATACTGAAGCGCTTACCCCAGTAGCGACTCACCATGGCTAAACAAGCTGCCCCACAATCACTATTTCCCTGTTGGGGAATGAAGGGATAGGCTCGCCACAAGCCAGCTTTCAACCATCTGGAAGTACCTGGGGAAACAAAATCAATCTCCCCATCCTCAAAACTGGCAATCAGAGTATTCTCTGAAGTCGGGAGAGTATTCTCCGTTGGTGGATTTTCCTGGGTATTAAGAGATTCTGCCACCACCGACACCGCATCTGTCTTTGCAGGTTCTGTAACTACCGATAGGACAGATTCTGAAACCAAGGAGGATGGATTTGCCAATTGACTACAAATAGCTACGCCGGCTTCCCAATTTTCCTCGGAAAGGTGATATAATAATAAGTCCGTTTGAGCCATACCTTCAGGTACGTTCAAATCCGGGTATCCCCAACTCTCGCCCACGGAGAGTGGTTTTGTTTTCCCTTGCTGGTCGGCAATTTTGCCCCTGAGTAACCAAAATCGCCCAGGAACAGCCGCCGCAAATTCCGTCAAAGAGCAACCAGCCCTCACCTGAGTCTGAGACAGTAATGGTAATAGTCGCCCTAGGGTTTGACTTGTCTCAGTCCGTAGCTCCGTCAACGTTTTCAAGAAAATTAGCGTTTGACGTTCCTGAGTAGCTTGTTGCCAGTACTGTTGCAGTAAAGGTAGTTCCGGCTCAATGCGTTTCCAATCAGCTAGAGCTATACGAGCAACGGTGACAGAATTAGCCGCGATCGCTCGATAAGCCAGAGAACAGGGGAAAAAACAAAAATCAGCGCCAAAGGTTGCTTCCGGTAAAAGTAACTGCGTTGATACTTCTCGACCAACAGTCGAGTCATAACCCAAAAGTCGCACTCTTCCTTGGCAAACTAAGTAGAGGTAACAGTCATCTCCATCTACTTGTTTTTCAGGAATGTAAGAGTGAATTACATCCCCAAGTTGAAATGCTTGCATTAACCAACCTTGGCTGAGTTTCGTATTGAGACTCGTATCTCCTGCCACCATCCTCATAAACTTGAGGACAGTCGCATCAGGAGAGGAGTAGCTCTGCTTAGTTGCAAAAGCGTTGTCTCCCTGAACTCTAAACGACAGAGGGGAGTTCATGGTTGATATCTAATGCTGGGTGTACTGAAAAATTCAAAGTATATTTTTTGAATGCAATCTGTTTGTGTGAGAACCATCTATCGGTATATTTCTGGTTATCACAGCGCATATTTATGGGATGAGGAAAGTCTCACCTCACAACAAAAGTCGCCAAAAAACTGATTTTTTCAAAATTTTAATCACCAATTTTGCCTCTATAGTTACTCAGTGGCTTTTCTGATAGTGAAAGTATTCGCCAAAACTATTCTCTAACCAATACATACTGTTTTGTTGCCAAGGAATAAGTGCTACCTGATACTATTTCGCGTTCCATCTTCTGGCTAGGTAAAACCTTTGGTTAGGTAGAGTTGAATGAATGAATCTCTAGCACCTCTAAACCAAAATAGTATAGTGCATTGTGATGACTTTTGAACTGGTACTACTAACAAATCCTGATACTTTATCAAAATTTTACTGAATCTCCCTATATAAATTTATCAACTAGATTGGTTTTTGATTGTGACTATCACTATAAGTATTGCCAGCGATAAGGTTAATCAGAAAGGACTTACACGACTTTGATACTGACATGAATGTGATAAATGATTATTATTTCATGGAATATACTACTGAAAAATAAAATTTTAATTTAATTTTGCACTCAAACATGAATTAAGACATTTTATACTGGACGTACTGAAATAGAAATCAAGCCAAAATCAAGTTATTTGAGAGTCTAGATCAGGAGTTATAAGATACCTTTCAAGACTTATGCTGCTGTTCCGTAAAAACGAACAAAAAAAATTAGGTAAGGAGTAAGGAGTAAGGGGTAATGAGTAAGGAGTAATGAGTAGGGAGTAATGAGTAAGGGGTAATGAATAGGGAGTAGGGAGTAGGGAGTAATAGGTAGTGGGTGAATCTCAAAAACACCCTTCCCTATACTTTCTTATCTTCTTTGCTCTCCCTTAACTCAACAAATAGATAGCCCAAATAGCCATTGCTCGTAGATAGGTACTAGCGCGGAAGGTACCGACAGCAGTAATTGCTTCTGGAGTGCGAAACTGTAATCCGTTGGTGTATATCTGTGTAACAACAGCTTTAGTAATTTCCATAGCTTGCTGCTGCATTCCCATTTGCACCATAAATGCAGCTAAACCGAAGTTGATTCCTGTCCAGACTTCTAGGGGATGGGTTGCTTTGGGGTTTTCTGGGGAACCATTGGGTAGTAAACCGTTAGCAGCACCAAACTTGCCATCATAGAACTTAAGAAAACAAGTTTCGTAAACTGTTTCTAAGGCAGAACGGGCGCGATCGCCAGCCACAATGTCAGGTAAATTTAACAAACGGGCGTAAAATTGTCCACATAATTGGTCTGCCATGACGACATCAGAGCCACTTTCGCTATCTAGACGGTAATACTTGCCATTCCATAACTTATCTTCGTAAATGGGACGGGATTTGTTTAACCAAGCTGTGTAGATAGCTTTTTGTTGCAGAATCTCCTGGTTTTTTTCAGGAATCACCGGGTTTGTCAGTAAAACATCACAAATGGCGATCGCTGCTTCGAGTGCTGCTAACCATAACCCACCACAATATGCACTGATACCCAGTAATCGCCAATCATCAAATGTTTGATCGGGAGCGCCAGAATTTTCCGGAATTCCATCACCATCCCTGTCAAAGGTTTTTAGATAGTCGAGAGTTTCAACAATGGCATCCCAACATTCGGCAAGGAACAATACATCATCTCCCCCTGTGAACACAAAATCTCGGTATACTTGCAAAACGAAATCACAACCTAAATCTTTCCACAGGTTACAGTCTTGGTAGCTGGTATAATTGGTCTTTTCCCAGACGTGTTCATTTGGTGCGCCTAAATCGTGAGGAGTTGCCCCTGCTGCCTTCCGCACTGCCATAGGGCTGTCTGCACCGATGGTATAGTAGTAACCAATAATACGAGGAGTTGGGTCACTGTGGAAAATTGCCCTCGCAAAAGCACGCATTACAGCTTTTTCCAGTTGGGGGAATAACATCAACAAGGCAAAGGAACCATACAACCGCACATCTAAACTTTCGTACCAACGATAATCTAAACATTCCAGTACGGCAAACTGCCCATAGGTATCGGTTTCTGTAGCAGCACTCCAGAGAGTACCACCGGCAGTTAAATCGTAAAGTTCATTAAATAATGCCATTTTGAACCAATCAGGTAAATCCTGGCGGTTGAGAATGGGTTCCTGCCAAGTTTGGATTTGCTGCTGCCAAGTTGGGTAATTTTCTAAGGTTGTCGTGGCGATCGCCCAAGCATTTTTACTATCACGGGTAAAAAAGTCGGTGTATCTGCGAAAGTAATTAACCCCTGTGGCAAATTCTGTCACCGGAAAATCCCAACTCAAAACAAAGGGAATTTCTAGGGTTTCTCCTGGTTGAAGGGTAAATTTCACTGCCAAAGCAGCACCTAGCTGTTCATTTCCCTCCGCAGCTGTGGCATTTGTAATATTCGCCAGAGTACCATCTTGGGCAAAAGTCTGCCAAATTTCATTACCCGTACCTTCCGGATTCCAGCGAGTGTGATGGCATACTTGCACTTGAGGATGTTTTCTAGTGGCAATACACCATTCTCCATCTCCTTCTTGAGGTGTTTCCCCTCGATGATTGCCTAAAACACAACCGATGTAATCTGCGCTTTCTTGCAGTTGATTGTAGTTACCTTGACTTTGCAGCCACCGAGGCTGATACTCGTATACCGGGCTACCATCATCTCTTACCCGTACCTCCGGGGATTTCAAGATATTAGTAAACCAACCCGCAGTATTTTGCCAAGTCACCATAATACTGAGGGTAATAGGTGCGTCTGTGGGGTTATGTGCATTCCAGAGAAATATTGCCACTGGGTAACTGGTTTGTTGATAGTTATCTGCCCAGATGGGGGAAAATTGCTCACAGGTTAACTGTGCTTGGTAGACATCTTTGTAGACATACCAACTACGGGGATATAAAGCATGGTAAGTACCTTTACCGGGGGTGTACCACTGCCAAGCCGAGAGGCTACCATCTTCCGGGGCAACTGTAGACAGGGCATAGGTTTGAGATACTTCACCATCAGACTCAAACACACTAAATTGACAAGCAGGGATATTAGCGAAAGTATGCTCACCCCCGTCAATCTGCCAAAGGTTAAAATCACCCCGTGGCGATCGCCCAATACAACCTGCACCAAAACCACCTAAGGGCATTCCATGCCATGGACCATCATCTATATTACTGGCATAGCGGACTGTATAGGGCTGATCCCAGCCGATACCAATGGCACGACTCCAAGCGCAACTAGGGATTTGGGGGGGCAATTGCTCTGTCATGGTGTTATGTCTACAGCAAGTTCAGCTATAGATAATCTCACACCTAGGTACATTCAGCTAGTGAAAGGGGCGATCGCGTCTTTGTTTCTCACTATTTGGTAGATGGTTATTTCAGAAATGTGAAACTTCCCTGCCAACTACCATAATTTTGACTACTAACTCCATAGCGGTTAGTTCCTTGATAAGACGTAGCTCCGGGAAGAATTTTAATTTTCACTCGTCCGCCATTTTTAGTATTAATAATTCCTCTATGTACAGCTGCACTACAAATTGAAGAATCATCGGTATAAGTATCTGTTCCCCATACAGAACCGATACTACCATTTGGTGAACAATCAAAGGTAAAATCTTGGTCTAAGCGTCCACGTAGATTCGCTGCACTTGTACCCCATCCTAATAATAAAACTTGTGGTTGAGTAACTATCGGTGTTCCTTGTGCAGTCAGAAAAATAAAACTCCCTTGCCAACTGCCGTAACCCTGAGTACTAACTCCATTTCGGTTAGTCCCATTATAAAAGTTTTCTCCAGGACGAATTCTCATGGTGATTTTTCCACCATTTCTGGCTGTAATTAACCCTGCATGAACAGCTGCACTACAAATCGAAGAATCATCTGTATAAATATCTGTTCCCCATACAGTTTTTACTGCACCACCAGATGGACAGATAAATGTAAAATCTTGGTCTAAACGTCCACGGAGATTACCAGCATTTGTTGCCCAATCTATTTGCTCCATAGTAATTAATGGTGATTTTCCTGGAGATTGAGCTATGGCAGAATCAAGAATAGCTATTGATAATGCAAGAAAAATTATAGTTGGATAAATTCTTGTTCTCATCTTTATCTCCAATTTTATCAACAGAGTAATATTTCTGATAAGTGAAAAAAATAGACAAATTATTCTGATACTAAATCTCGTTCTGTCGTGATAGTTTCAGGATAATGAGATTGCTTCCCTCCGCTCGCAATGACAGTACAGATGCTACTATTTCTGACAGCAACTTAGTATGAGTCGATATCAGATGATAATAGTTACTTTAAATCAAGTAAACCTTCTTCTTTCAACTTCGGATTAAATCTAATTTGTGCTTGTAATCCTCGTGCTGCTAAAACTGCCAGAATTTCTGCTTCTACTCGTCTGGCAACATTCTTTAATACTTTCATTTTTGCTAGGTCATCATTCATCGGATGAGCATAACTTGTCTGCTCTGCTTCCGTCATCATTGCTTGTACATTAATTGCCTGTGTCCAAGCTTCTTTGTCACTATCATTCCCTAGGGGAATACTGCCATTTTCTGCTATCCAAGCTTTTTCAATCTCTTCTAAAATGGTACGGTTAGGACGCTCGATTGTGTGAGCTTTTACCCAATAACATTTATCTGGCTTTCTGACTAAATGCTGTTTGAGACTGACAATTACATCTCGTGAATAACCGACAAATTGTAGATTTTTCTCTTGATTAAAAATTGCGTATACTCCAATTTTTCCGGGAAAATTCTCAGTCACTTGACCATTCTCGTCGATATAGGAAAGATATTCTAATTCATTTAAGGTGGGAAATTCCTTATCTTGACTCATGGTTTGATATTTTTAAAAATATTTTTATCCTAACAGTTTGGAAAGGGGAAATGAGATTTATTAATATTTATTTTTGTTTGAGCGGTACAGAGTCACTCCATCATCATCTCAATCTCATGGTACAGGCGATCGCATTCACTTTAATGGTTTGTAGTAAGGGCTTTAGACCTTCATTTGAGGGATACATCGCTGATTACGAACCTATGGGATTAACTGGCGATCGCCAAGGAGAAATCCTCTAGCTTATCGCCTCCTTTTCTTCCTAACTAAACTTTTCTCAAGAATGGTAACAGGTCTTGGAGAATAGTTTCATGGTAATGTTCTTGGGGATAATGTCCCACATTATTTAACCTAATTAATTCTGCATTGGGCAAAGACTTCTCTAATCTTTCTGCCATCTGTACATTTAACCAGGGGTCAATCATTCCCCATTGAATTAGGATAGGTTGCTGCCAATTTTTCAAACCTGCTTCTATTTCAGTTGTCGCTTGTTCTAACTGAAGATTACGAATGGTATTCAGTAAAGCACGACCGGAAGCCGAGGTTTTTAAGAAAGGTTTACGATATACATCTAAATCATTGTCTTCTATGCGATAGCGACTGCCTCCTTCTAAAGTTCTATCAACTAAAAGGGGGTCTTGGGTCATCATTTCCCCAGCTAAAGGTAAACCCATTTGTTGAATTTTCCAAGGTAATTTCGCCGCAGGAGAAATCGGTGTATTGATAATAGCTATATTGGCAATCTTTTCTGGATGACGTAGGGCATATTGTAAGCCAACGGAAGCTAAATATCCTTGGACTACAAGAGAAAACTTCTCTAATTCTAGAGCATCAATTAAGTCTCCCAGGGCAGTAATAAATGCATCAGGAGTATAGGCAAAGTCTCTCTTTTCCGGTTTGTCTGAGAAACCATAACCAATCCAATCGGGGGCGATCGCTCTGGTTCCCTGTTTTGCCAAGGCTGGTATAATATTACGCCAGCTATAACTTTGAGACACGATACCATGGAGTAGAACTACTGGTAAAAGCTCACTTCTACCAATGGGTTCGGCTTCACGATAAAACCATTTAAGTGATTTTACTGTTATTTCTTGTTCTTTTATTGACATTTTAAATGCAGAGATGCAGGATTCGTGATGAAAAAATAACTATTAATATAGTCATCATCAACTACTCACAAGGATGGTGGGGGAGATTGGTATTAACCATGAATGATTTTCTCCTTTACCTTTGCCAATTTTTAAGTAGCCGCAAAATTAATCATCTCACGAATTGTGTACGCTGTGGCGGGGGCGAGGAGAACACCGTTGCGATAATGTCCAGTGGCTAACAGAACGTTTTGATAACCGGAAAGCGGTTCGATGATAGGTGCAGGTCGTCCTTCGGGACGGGGACGCAATCCTGACCAAGTGCGGAGAATAGTTGCTGTGGATAGTTGGGGACAAAAGGCGATCGCTCTTTCCCTCACCTGCTGTAAAAGTTCCCTATTCGCAGAGATTTCCGGAGCTTCTGTGGGAAATTCTACCGTTGCTCCCACCCAATATTCCCCCTTTCCCTGGGGAACAATATGCACATCATCCCCTGTAATTACTGGTTGAAAATCAAGATTACCCATACTTTCACTGAGTTGTAAGTGTAAAGCTTGACCCAGAACAGGACGAATATCGACCATCTGATTTAATTGAGCGGTGAGCAAAGTAGAACCGAGTCCGGCGGTGATAATAAATTTATCGGCAGTAATTTTTCCCCTACTTGTCTCAATTTCCTGACAAATAATTCCCTGACTCTGGGGGTGGGATTTCATCCCGATGACATCGACTCCAAATTGAAAATTTACCCCGTGATATTTTGCCCCATCGACTAAAGCTAGAGTCAGAGCGGTGGGATCGATTTGCATATCCTGGGGAGAGTACACCGCACCAATTAGGTTATCTGTAGCGACTTGGGGACAAAGGTGAGCTAATTTATCTGTGTCAAAAATTTCTAATTGCCAGTTTTGCTGCTGACGAATGGTGACTAATTTATCCCACTGGGAAATTTCATCAGCTTCTGGGGTTTTGGTCAATAACAGCAAAATTCCCTGGGAATTTCGGGGAATTAAACGACCTGTAATTGCTTCGAGTTCTGGGATTAGGGTGAGATAACGCTGGATGCTAGTTTGCCGCAGTTGCCAAGCTTTACCCTTGACTTTGTGACTAATAATTCCCATTAAAACACCTAGAGCCGCCCCTGTGGAAGCCTGGGCAGGTGGTTGTCTATCGAAAACAGTGATATTGAGTCCGGGAACTTGACTCAATTCGTAGGCGATCGCTGCTCCGATCACACCACAACCGATAATTGCAATATTCATGAATTGAGTAAGGGGTGAAGAGGGGAGAGCAACAAAGTGTGTTCAGGGGACATAGGGTTTAGGGTTAAGAGTATTACCCATTCCCTATTCCCTATTCCCTATTTTCTATTCCCTATTTCCGAATTAACCTTCCTCCGTGGCAGTTTCTGGAGTTGCAGGAAGTAAATTCAGGAATTCGTCAATGTCAGAGAAAGCAGAGCTATAGTATTTCAAAGCCAGTGTTTGGTTGCGATCGTCTGTAGCTTGGTCAATTTTAACCAAATGGTCAAATAAATTCCGTGCTACTTTTCGCGCTGCTGCTTGCTCTTTGGGCAGCAAGTTAGGCGCTACGTAGTTCATTGCCAGTCGTAATTCTGCCATAGGACCATGGATGAAATTACCGACCTTAATCCATTCTTTCTTTGCAATCAGAGCTCCTAATTCTGAACTGCGATCGCGCACTGCTTGAATATCAGGTTTGTATTCCTGGATAATAACTAATTGTTCTGGTGTATAGGTAGCAGGTGCTTTGGCTTCTACTGGACCACCACAACTAATCAGGAAAGTGGCTAACAGAACTAGAATCAGGGAGAAAATTGAGCGTTGACGCGCCATATGACCAAGAAAATGTATGATGTGTTGCCGTTTAACAGTGTCATTTTAGATCGGAGAGTGTTACTTGTGAGCCTGATTAATCAAGGATTTTGTAAAAAATTATCCAAAGTTCAATAGTTAACAACAAATTGTCACCAAACAATAGTTAATCGTGATACAGCAAAGTTCTGCATAAAAGATTCTAATTGAGTAAAATTGCTTAATATATCTGCATAATGGTTAATGAATTGAGATGAGTCTAGGAGTCATACCAGAGTTAATAGGTAATAGCGGATAGGTATGAGGAACCAGGGAGCAAAAGGAGAAGAGAATAATTCATCTTGCTTCTAAACTTCTTCCCATTACTGATTACCGATTACCCAATTACGATGAGGAGTATATTTGTGAATGCAGCTGAGATGGCAACAAATCTGGAATTTGCTAGTAAAATCGCAACGGTGGTGAATTTATTTAAACGAGAATTCCCAGATGCAAAATCAGACCTCAAACCCTGGACAAATGACCCTGAAACCCTAGAATTAGTTGATCCAGAATCTATTGATATTGGCTTTCACTTCCCTGGTATAAGTAAATCTTGGCGTAGTCGTAGTGTTTTGATTCAGATTCGATTTTATCAAGACCCTATCAGTAGTTTCCGCCGTGCTATTGGTATCGAAATTGCTGGCTTTAGTCATTTGGGTGAAGCTTGGCGACTTTCTACGGTAGAAAACTGGGGTTTTGTGGGCAAAACTCAACCATCAACAGAAGTTTGTGACAAGTTAAAACATATTTGTCGAGAAATCTTACAAATTTTTAATCAGTCAGCTGATTGTTGAATTTTGTGTAAAAATAATCACCCAGAGAGATGTTCCGCCGGAAAGTCTTGGGAAAATTCAGGGAATCTTCAGAAGCATTATGTAGTTTAATGTAATTGAATACTACACAATGCTTATGAATAGCAATAATTGCCCAGAGCAAGGTACTTTGCAGACTCAGCGTTTGATTTTACGACCTTTGACCTTAGAAGATGCTGCATCTGTGCAAAAATTAGCAGGGGAGCGAGAAATTGCCGCAAATACCCTATCTATTCCTCACCCTTACCTTGATGGGATGGCAGAAGAGTGGATTCAAACCCATCCCCAATTATTCCAGGAAGGGAAAGCGGTATTTTTTGGGGTAGGAATCAAGGAAACTGGAGAATTGTGCGGGGTGATTGGTTTAGGAATTAATTCCGAACATCAGCGCGCGGAGATGGGTTACTGGATTGGTAAACCCTGCTGGGGTAAAGGTTTCTGTACGGAAGCAACCGCAGAATTGCTGCGCTATGGTTTTGTGGAATTGGGATTAAATCGCATCCATGCTTGTCATTTTCGTCGCAATCCAGGTTCGGGGAGGGTGATGCAAAAAATTGGCATGAAATATGAGGGAAGTCACCGTCAGCATATCTACAAATGGGGCGAATTTGAAGACACCATCAACTACGCTATTCTCAAGGATGAGTGGCAAGAGCAACATTGCACTGCTAATTCATAACCAGAAATTATAGATTCCAAATATCAAAAGCCGGCAGTAGGATTTGAACCAACGACCTTCCGATTACAAGTCGGATGCACTACCACTGTGCTATGCCGGCAACTTTTACACACAATTACTAACTATATCAGAGCCGAACAAATTGTCAAGGAATTTTAGACCTTATGGCAGAAAATTATTTTCAGATGTCTTGACAAATCAGGTTTGACAACAGCGCGATTGTGATTTTTCCATCAAAAACCCCAGAAATTATCCCACCTCATCTATCTAACTACCATTTCTCTAAATTCCGGCTACAGATAATTCTCCCCCTGCTCCCTTCGACTGCGCTCAGGGCAAGCCTGCTGTCTATGTGTAGCTTTATTTTGGAGAATTGGTGTAACTCTCCTTTCCTTCCTCCATTACCTTGCCTCAGGAGGACAGAAAACGGAAATTTCTAGGATAAGAGCAAAAATATCTGGTACAGTTTTAGAGCGCAAATGATTTATTCTGACTGGGTGCAAACAAGGAAATACCAGCATATTTCCCTGATAAATTCTACTCCTTTAGGACTGAAATTCAGTATTTGAGGGATAAAATTTTTCTGTTTCTGTCCTGTATTGCCAGTCATCATCCCCTATTTTCTACGATACAAGCATGGCAGAGTTGAGTGGACGAGACTTATTAAGTCTAGCGGACTTAAGTTCTCAAGAAATACAAGAATTGTTGCAGATGGCATCTCAATTGAAGTCTCGCCAGCTACAGTTGCGGTGTAATCGAGTGTTGGGTTTGTTGTTTTCTAAAGCTTCGACGCGCACCAGAGTTAGCTTTACTGTAGCAATGTATCAGTTGGGTGGACAGGTAATTGATTTAAACCCCAATGTTACCCAGGTGAGTCGGGGTGAACCTGTGCAGGATACCGCACGAGTATTAGATCGATATTTAGATATTTTAGCGATTCGGACTTTTGCCCAGGCAGAATTAGAAACCTTCGCCAATTATGCCGAAATCCCAGTCATTAATGCTTTGACTGATTTAGAGCATCCTTGCCAAATTCTAGCGGATTTATTGACTGTCAAAGAGTGTTTTGGTGATTTTTCCGGTTTGACTTTAACATATGTTGGGGATGGCAATAATGTAGCGAATTCCCTGATGTTGGGGTGTGCTTTAGTTGGAATGAATGTGAGAATTGCCACTCCCCCAGGTTATGAACCAAATCCGATAATGGTGGAAAAAGCGCGGAGTATTGCCCAAAATCAAGCTCAGGTAGTTGTGACTAATGACGCAGATGGGGCTACCGAGGGTTGTCATGTTTTATATACTGATGTGTGGGCAAGTATGGGGCAAGAATCCGAAGCAGATAATCGGATGCCAATTTTTCAACCCTATCAAATTAACGAAAAATTACTCACTATTGCCCATCCCCAAGCAATTGTTTTACACTGTTTACCAGCCCATCGAGGTGAAGAAATTACTGATGGTGTGATGGAAGGTTCTCAATCTCGGATTTGGGAACAGGCAGAAAATAGAATGCACGCTCAAAAAGCTTTACTCGCAAGTATTTTAGGTGCGCAGTAGCAGTTAGGGAAAAGAAGTTAGGGGAAAAAGTTAGAAAATATTTTCATTTTTTTCAATAAATTTTGCATTTTCCCTTTTCATAATGGGTGTTTTTGTAGTACTAATGTTCTTAGAACATATGTATTTGGCTGGCAATTTTATGGAGAGACTAACTGAAGCTCAAAGAGAATTGTATGAGTGGTTGGTGGAATATATTCGCATCCATCAACATTCTCCTTCAATTCGTCAAATGATGCAGGCGATGAATTTAAAGTCTCCTGCTCCGATTCAGAGTCGTTTGGAGCATTTACGCACCAAGGGATATATTGAATGGAATGAGGGGAAAGCACGGACGATTAGAATTTTACGGGGAAATAAGCAGGGTGTACCCATTTTAGGAGCGATCGCTGCTGGTGGTTTAATTGAACCCTATACTGATGCTGTTGAGCATCTAGATATGATGAACATGGCTTTACCATCACAAACCTATGCTTTGCGGGTGAGTGGTGACAGTATGATTGAGGATTCCATCGTTGATGGAGATTTAGTATTTCTACGACCAGTAGCAGAACCTAATCAACTGAAAAATGGCACAATTGTAGCTGCCAGGGTGGAAGGACATGGTACAACCTTAAAACGGTTTTATCGTAGTGGCGATCGCGTCACATTACAACCGGCTAATCCTAAATACACACCCATAGAAGTGAATGCAATTCAGGTACAGGTGCAGGGTTCCTTAGTTGCAGTATGGCGTAGTTATAACTGAATTGGGGGAATGGGGGAAAATCCCACACTCCCTAATTCCCTACCGGAAATTTTTCAACCCCCAACTCTAGGGTGATTTATGTACCTCACACGGGAGCAAGTTCAACAATTACCAACTTTCAAACTACGAGTACCCTTCGTTGGTGAAAGTCATGGTATTTATCACACTCAACCCCTTCCAGGATGTCCGAAAATTCCTGCATCTCTGCAATTACGGCAATACCAGCGTCAAGCAATTACCAACTGGTTTGCTAATCATGGTAGAGGAATGCTGAAAATGGCAACAGGAAGTGGTAAGACAATTACTGGATTGGCGATCGCTAGTGAACTATACAAACAAATTCAACTCCAAGTCTTACTTATAGTTTGTCCCTATCGTCATCTTGTCACCCAATGGGCAAGAGAATGTGAAAAGTTCAACTTGCAACCCGTCTTAGCATTTGAAAATATTCGCACTTGGCAAAGTCAATTAGCAACGCAACTATATAATATTCGTGCTGGTACTCAACCTTTTTTAACAATTATTACTACCAATTCTACCCTGATTACTCCAGGATTTCAATCACAAATTAAATATTTACCAGTCAAAACTTTGATTATTGGCGATGAAGCTCATAATTTAGGAACACCCAAATTAGAAGAAAGTTTGCCGCGAAATGTAGGTTTACGCTTGGGTTTATCTGCCACCCCTGAAAGATATTTTGATGAGATAGGAACCCAGTCTCTTTTTAACTATTTTGGTAAAGTTCTACAACCAGAGTTTACCTTGAAAGATGCTATTAATCAGGGTGCATTAGTCCATTATCTTTACTACCCAATATTAGTAGAATTAACAGAAGCTGAAAGCATCTCCTACGCCAAAATCACCCAAAAGATTGGACGTACTTTATTATATAGAGAAAAGACAGGAGATGATTCTGTCAATTTTTCCAACCTTGAAGATAATGAAGATATCAAACAGTTGTTAATGCAGCGAGCAAGGTTAATTGGTGCAGCAGAAAATAAGCTCCATGCATTGCGAAATATTATGCAAAATCGCCGTGATACTACCCATACTCTTTTCTATTGTAGTGATGGTTCCCAGGAAGATGCACAGCGTTCTAGTCTCCAGCAATTGCAAGCAGTCGCCAGAATTTTAGGTACAGAAATTGGTTATAAAATTAATACCTATACTGCTCATACATCCCTCACAGAAAGAGAAGCTATTCGTCGTCAATTTGAAAATGGAGAATTACAAGGTTTAGTTGCCATTCGTTGTCTGGATGAAGGTATGGATATTCCTGCGATTCAAACGGCAATTATCCTCGCAAGTTCAGGGAATCCTCGGCAATTCATTCAACGTCGTGGAAGAGTTTTACGCCCTCATCCAAATAAGGAAAGGGCAACGATTTTTGATATGATAGTTTTACCTCCAGATTTAGAAAGAAACACTCTAGAAGTAGAAAAAAACTTATTAAGAAAAGAGTTACGTCGATTTGTAGAGTTTGCAGATTTAGCAGATAACGCAGGGGAAGCAAGAATGCAATTACTAGATTTACAAAAAAGATACGGACTATTAGATATTTGATATTTTTAATAATTGGTATCTTAATCAATTAGTCAATACAATCAGATACAAAAATTAAGGTTGCCTCTGTGAAATTAGAGTTTAAAAACTTATAGTAACTATTAACTTAATACAATACATCAATAATGGTTTGGCAATCCTGAATTTCTGTAACTGATGAACTAATTTTGTCGCCCATTCCATTTATCAGAACTAGAGTATAGTTTCAAAAATGCTGCTTCTTCTTATCAAATATCTCTTTACAAAAATTATATATTTATTACACAATTTTTCATCATAATTTTCCGGAAAAGCAACAAAAGTAACAGTAATGATACCGATGGATAATTCATCCTAGAAAGGATTAAAATATTCAATAAAGATACTTTGATAAAAGTATGGAAAAACAAAATATTGATTATGTGCAAGAACCAATAGATACTGCACCATCAGAAGTACAACAAATCATTGAGCGAGTGTGTAAACTAGAAAAACAACGTCTCGATCGCAAGTTAAATAGTCATATCAATGATGATATTTTAAGTATTATCAAGGATGTGGTGCGATGAAATTAATTTCTCTGCGTTTGTGTAATTTTCGTTCCTTCTATGGAAAGACACCAGAAATATTTATTGCTCAAGGAAATACCCAAAATACTACTATTATTCATGGCAATAATGGAGCAGGTAAAACTAGCTTATTAAATGCTTTTACTTGGGTTCTGTATGAAAAATTTACTGCCGCATTTGCTTCCACAGAACAATTAGTAAATAAACGGGCGATCGCAGAAGCGGAAATCGGCAAAAGTATTGAGTGCTGGGTAGAAATTATTTGGGAGCATGAGGGGAGAAAATATCGTGTACGTCGAGAATCAAAGGTTTATAAAAATCATCAGACTATCGACAACGGTAAAACAGAATTAAAAATGTGGCTATTTAGAGATGATGGTACTCTCTCCTATGTTGATAAGCATTTAGAAGATATCATTAATCAAATTTTGCCCCATAGTTTACATCAATACTTTTTCTTTGATGGTGAACGTATTGAGCAAATTGTTCGTGTTGATAAAAAATCAGAGATTGCAGAAGCAACAAAAATTTTCCTAGGAGTGGAAGTTATCAATCGTGCAATTCGTCATCTCAATGATGCCAGAAAAACCTTAGATAATGAACTCAATACCATAGGAAGTGCAGAAACAAAACAGCTTATACAGCAGCAAAGTAAATTAGAAAAGCAGATAGAATTAATTTATCAAAGACAACAAGAAATTAAAGAAGAAATAGAATTTCAAAATCAAATAAAAAAAGAAACTAGTAATCACTTAAGAGATTTAAATAATGCCAAGGAATTACAGGAGAGGAGGCAATTTTTAGAAAAGCAAAAGAAAGATAATCAGGAAAATTTACGTCAAAGTCGTAATAGCGTCAAAAAAATAATTTCTACCCGTGCTTATACAGTACTTATTCCACAAACTACAAGTAAATTTCGGGACATCATCAATCATCTCAAGCAGCAGGGAGAATTAAGACATGGAATATCCCAGGAATTGATTCATGAATTATTAGATAATCATCGCTGTATCTGTGGTACAGAGCTATCTGAAGGTAGTCAAACACGGGAAAATATCGAAAAACTTTTACAAAAAGCCACATCATCCCTAGTGGAAGAAAAAGCTATCCGTATGACTGCAAAAGTTGATGAAATTGATAAACAAGCCATTAATTTTTGGGAGGCAGTAGATAGGGAACAAAGTCAAATTAATCAATTAAGAATAAACATCGCTGAGATTGAGCTAGAACTTGATAATATTCAAGAAAAGCTTCGCAAAGACCCCAGTGAAGAAATCCGCAACCTCCAGCAGCGTCTAGAGGCAATTGAAGAAAAAATTACAGAACTAACTTTAGAACAAGGAGGTAATCAACAGAAAATTTATCAGTATCAAACAGAATTAGAAGCTTTAATTAAACAAATTCATAAGCAAAAATTTAACGAATCTCGACAGCAATTAGCTCAACGTCGTATCCAAGCAACCCAAGAGGCGATCGCGCGTTTAATTGAAGTTAAAAATCGTCAGGAAGAACAGTTCCGTTTGCAACTAGAGCAACGTATTCAAGAAATATTTAGTCAAATAGCTTTTGCTCCCTATATTCCCAAAATTAGCGAAAAATATGAATTGACTTTAGTAGAAAATACCACAGGAATTGAATCACCAGTTGCTGCATCTACTGCGGAAAATCAAATTCTCAGTCTGTCTTTTATTGCTAGTATTATTGATAGAGTCAGAGAATGGAGCCAAAAGAAAAAAGTCTTGATGGTTCCTGATAGTAATACTTTTCCCATAGTTATGGATTCACCCTTCGGTAGTTTAGATGAACAGTATCGTCGTCAGATTGCCAAAGTCATGCCACAAATGGTGAACCAACTGATTATATTAGTCAACAAAACTCAATGGCGAGGAGAAGTCGAAACAGAAATTACTCACCGAATTGGTAAACAATATATTCTTACCTATTACTCTTCTAAACCTGATTGTGAGGTGGATGATATCGATATAGCAGGTGAAAGATACTATTTAGTCAGGCAAAGTCCTAATGAATTTGAATATACAGAAATCACACCAGTCAACCATGACTAAAAAATAGTTTTTCAGGAAAAATTGCCCCAATATATACAAAATTATTAAGTACTTACTATGGCTGACAGCGGTAGAATTAGAATAGCCAAGGATAAAGCCGAATTAGTTAAAGAACTAGCTTCTGATGATACCGATAAAGGAGTATTTCAAACCTTTGCAGAAGTAGTTGTTTTTGCTGCTGCTTTAGGAGTAAAACACCAACGTCAAGTTCCCCTCAGAGAAATATCGAAAAGAGAACCTGCACCTATTCGCCTAGATATTTTTGCAAGTAATGGATACGATTGGCTAATTAAAGTCTTAGGTGTTAATTATACTGGCAATATTCAAATACTTGCTCCCGATGAAGACCAAAATCAAGCTTACCAAATTTTTGAAGAGTACGCTAATGGGGGACTAGAAATACTTCAAGGAGAATTACACGGAGCAGTTGACTATTCTGAAAGAATATTATTACTACTGAATTATGAAAGAGATAATTCAACGGAAGAAAATGAGGAGTTTGATTTGAGTCGATTTCTCACATAATTTACTATACATCGCTTTTGATGTATGTGATGCACAAAAATCGCGGATTAAGTCATAAACCTTAGAATTGAAATTTGGCATTATATCTCATAAAAATCAAATATGCTGTATAGTCTTATATCCGAACATACTACTTATGAAAGTCAGCCAGAAAACCCAAAAATTTGGTTACTCCCTATTGTAATATCCGATTTAAAATTCCATTTGGATAAACAATTTCAATCCATAATATTTCAGAACCAACCAAGTGTAATTTTCACAGCTTTCACTGCATCCGCTACTGCCCCAACACTAGCTGAAATTTTGTAAGGCTTATCTATATTTTTAGGATTTGTCTCTATCCTAACTATATTATCCTTCCACAGTTGATTTTCTCTTGACCAATCTATATCTATTAATTGAGCTATCTTTGCTTCATCAAAACAATTTTCTGCTGAAGAATAAGTATGGTATAGTAAGCGTCCTAGAACTTCTAGTCCAACACTAGTTCCTAATAAGCAATCTTCCTTAAATTCAGCGACATCTTCAATAGTCAGTTCTTCTGTTGGGGTATCATAAACATATTCCGTATTACTACATCTTGAGAAAAAGTTGCTCAGGCAAACTACTAAAGCGTCAGATGCTTGGTAGACATCTATTCCTTTTAAAGGGTCATTGATACTATTAGCAAAGCTACAACTGACTAGTTTAGATATATAACTAGTAGTATAAATTAGCTTTTGTTTTGTAGTAGGACTGCTTTTAATTTTTTCCGTCTTGTCTTTGAACATTGGAACTCTATTAATCAATTCCTTGGTAATTCCTACACAACCAGAAAATTCTCCAAAGGATAATATCAGCGATTTATCTAATGCTTTTGTTTGAGCCATATCACGGAAGTCTTTCTGGCATTGGCGATGATCTCCCTCTAGCACCAACGTTATGGGAAAATCATCTTCTGCAATTAAATAACCATTGTTACTTTCGATTAACTCATGTATTGCCCGTTTCCGGTGCTGTCCATCAGTAATATCTAATTTAACTCCACGATTAATTACAACTAAACAAATGCCACGACCAAATTCAATAATTTTTATATCTTCTGGATTGACATTAGCAGTTAAAGTCCCAACAATCCAAGGCTTATTTTTTTGTGAATTTTCAATGATGTAATCTTTAATTTCTTCTGCATGCCCTTTTACTTCTGGTCGATTTTTTCCGGAATCAGGGTCGTTATTTGTCGAAGGTTTGGTTTGTAACAAACCAGAAAAATCTCTAGCTGGTACATTGATTTGTAGCATTGTTCTTTGACCCTGTTTCAGGATTAAACCTGGATAACATCTTTCTCGATAATACTTTGAGAAAAACGGTTCAATGAATGTACGAAACTGAGTTTGTTCTTCTGGGGTAATGTTATCTATACTGTTCATAAGATTGAATTACTGAGTATTTCGGAAAATTTTCCTCGTAGACTTACATAGCATAATATCCCAAAAAAAATAATCATAACTCAGTAATAACCGTATGTTTGAAATAGAAGTACTAACTTAAAATTTCTGGAAGTCCAACTTTTTTCGGCTCCACAAACTTACCCTCAAAACTAATAGTTCTGTTTTCAAATGTTCTGCATTTTGCTAAATCCTTCCTTAATTCTGCACGCTCCATCTGTTCTTGAATTCCTCCCAAAATATACACCAGTAACCTTGCAGCTAATTCTTTCCCAGATACTTGTATCCTTCTCTTGTTAGGATCATATAGGATTCCATACCATAAAGATTGAGGAAACTCTATAGCAGTAAAACCGCCCTTTTGATCGAATATCCGCAGTTTCTTGAATATGTCTTCTAATGTAAAACCTTTTTGAAAAACTAAGATACCTAATGCTTGTGCAAGGGCAATTTGTCCTACCGGACGAAACAACATATTTCCTTCCCCTTCGTCCTTTTCAAAACTAAAACGACGCAGGGAGGGAGTATCCGCATGTTCAATAATTTGATAGCTTGGGAGACTGGCTAAACAGTCAAATAATTGGTTAAATTTATCTATTCCTTCCGATAGCTCTTCATCATCGGGACGCAGGGGAACTAAACTTTTATCTATCGCTTTCCAGTGAGGAAATTTATGCCCTAAATAACGTTCTGACATCTCAGTTAACGCTTGCAAAGTGGTTAAAACTGTAGATTTAGTTGCAATCGTAGCACTATTCCAATTAACACGAGGATTTCTCTTATCTCGTTGTTTTAATAAAGGATGGGTGACAGCAATTTTTCTAGCAATAATGGCAAAACCATTATCTTCATTTAACTGTGCTAATTGTCCCTTACTCAGGGGAGTTGCCATCAAATTCACATGAACAAAAATTGAACGTACTCTTTTTCTGGCTTCCTCACGGGTTTCTCCTGCAACTACAGCAGAAATAAATTCTATCCCAATGGTTTCTTGAGGTAAATTTTGAATATCAGTGAGTTTAATGGAGAACTTCTCTATTAAATCTTCTAATTTGAGATTTGTCTCATAGGTTGTTTTATCTTTCCGATATCTAGGAATTTCACCAGTTTTAAGTAATTCAATTAATCCTTGCACCCCCATCAACCGATGTTGACCATCTAAAGCGTATATTGTCAAGTCTGTTTGTAAATTAATTAACCCAAATTTTTCTCGAATATCAAGGGGAGTAAAGGCGATCGCGGATTTTTTTGCCCTACCTTTTTTATCCCATTCCTTTGCTTTGGGATTATCTACCCAAGATGGACTAACTACAACTAATACAGGTGGAAATTTATGATGTTTACGAGTTGCTAAATATTGTACCAGGGATATTTGCCGTGACCAATCTAGGGGACGCTGCTGAATTTCATCAATAGTCTCAGCATCAATGTCAATATTTCCTGACTGGGAATTATACTTGCGGTGTAATAGGGGTAAACTAGAAGCAAATTTAACTTGGTTAGCAAACCATTCTAAAGTAACAGAACTGACATAAGCTTCTGTTCCCCCCATATTCGTTTTTTGTACTAGAATTTTTTGATTGTCATCTAAATACTGATTGAGCAAAGATTTTATCCTTTCTTCCTCAGAATCATCAAGATGGGAATACTGAGTTGTGGTAGATGTGATATTGTCCGCACTAATACTTTCCATGGGAGTTTTCTAAGGGCATAGAATGTAACATATGATAACTATATATGAAGTTGATTCTGGATTTAGGAAGTTTTTAAAAACCGTAATATGTACAATTTTATGCAGTATTATAGGATGTCGGCGTATTCTATTGCATTTTCAGAATCACGGGAGTTAGGTCAAAACTCATGACAACAGTTCAAAAATCAGATAAGAAAAATCAAAATCAACGCACTGTTGCAGAGTTTGTAGAAGATGTAGAACTACTGACTCAGGAAATTCAAGATTTATATTGTTTAGATGCTATTCCCTGGGTAATTGGAGTCTCATGGGGAAAAGATAGCTCCGCTATTTTGCAACTGATATGGAATGCTATTTCCACGTTACCAAAAGAAAAACTCCATAAAACAATTCACGTTATTACAACTGATACGCTGGTAGAAAATCCGATTATCTCTGCTTGGGTTCGTAAATCCATGCAGCAATTAAATTTAGCTGCACAAGAGAAAAAAATCCCGATAGAACCTCATTTACTTCAGCCTGTTATTGTAGATACATTTTGGGTGAACCTGATAGGCAGGGGTTATCCTGCACCTCGAAATCAGTTTCGTTGGTGTACCCAACGCTTAAAAATAAACCCTGCTAATTATTTTATTCGGGAAATGGTTCGAGCCAATGGAGAGACAATTCTAGTCTTAGGAACTCGCAAAGCAGAAAGCTCCAAAAGAGCGGCTACTATGCAAAAGCACCAAGTTGGTAGAGTACGCGATCGCCTCAGCCCTAATAGTAGCTTACCAAACTCATTAATTTATACTCCCATAGAAGATTGGCGTAATGATGAAGTTTGGTTGTACTTAATGCAATGGGAAAATCCTTGGGGGGGAAATAATAAAGATTTATTTAATATATACCGAGGTGCAACAGCAGATAATGAATGTCCTTTGGTTGTTGATACTTCTACGCCCAGCTGTGGAGATTCCCGTTTTGGTTGTTGGGTTTGTACCCTCGTTAGTAAAGATAAATCAATGGAGGCAATGATTCAGAATGATGAAGAAAAAGAATGGATGAAACCTTTGCTTGATATTCGCAATGAGTTGGATGTTAGAAACGATTATGATAAACGCGATTTTCGACGTATTTGGGGAGAAGTCCAATTATTTGAGCGCAATAAAGACGGAGAAACATCTGTAGAACCAATACCAGGTCCCTACACAAAATACTGGCGAGAATATTGGTTAAAAAGTGTTTTACAGGCGCAAACAACAATGCGTCAAACCGCACCAGAGAATATGCGAGATATTACTCTCATTTCCCTAGCAGAATTGAGCGAAATCCGCCGTATTTGGTTAGAAGACAAGCATGAATTTGATGATAGTTTACCTCGGATATATCAAGAAGTGACAGGCGAAGAATTTCAAGACCCCCGTCCTGGTGCGGACTACAGCCTACTAGGGAATGATGAATGGGCAGTTCTGGAAGAAATTTGTGCAGGTGATGCCATGCACTTAGAATTGATGGCAAAACTACTAGATACGGAAAGGCAATTTCGGAAAAGGTCGAGACGTGTAGGAATTTATGAAGCTTTAGAAGGGTGTTTCAAGACTAGTTCTCGCTCCCAAGAAGAAGCAATTAAAAATGCTCACTTTAAACGAGATTTAAAGGAAGCTGTTACCAAGGGTGATATAGATAAGGTGAGACAATTAACGTTAGGGGATGTGGTTAACCCTCCACAGGAAGACACCCAAAACAATAAAAGTCAAAGTTGGGCAGGTAAGAAATTTAAAAAGCAGAAAGACAACTAAAAATTGGGTGTTTTCATAGTATTGATGAATATAATTCGATATGGTTCAGTTAATCAGATTTAGTTCTGAAGGGTTAGAGAGGAGCAAGTCTTAACTGAACTGTATTGCAAGATAATTTTGTTATCATCAAAACTTCCTGTAGATGTGACAAAGTAACCCTTACCTCAGCTGAGTACAAGAAATATCGATTTTATCGTACTGCGATGGTGATTTCTAGGAATTCCGTTTGTAGCTTCTTGTAGCTTCCAATAACAAAGCACCCATCAAAACTTGAGAACTTGACAGGTGCTTATTCTGGGATACCCCCAGGGGAATTCGAATCCCCGTTACCTCCGTGAAAGGGAGGTGTCCTAGGCCTCTAGACGATGGGGGCGCGTCCTTGACACTTTTATAAATTTAAAGGTTTTTTTCTCGAATGTCAACTAGTTTGATCAAAAAAATCTCTATATCTTGGGGCAGATAGTGGATAGTAGAATAGTATCCCTGATGAACTGTGTAAGCAGACCAGATGAATATGAGCGGTGAAAATACCTGACTCATGTTTCAAACGGGCTGATACGGTAGACTCAGAACTCCAAACTCTTTGGAATTAGCGGTTTGTGAACTATGTACATCAAGTTGAGTGGATGAGAATAATCATGGAAATAGAGAATGACGATTCTGCTGTTTACAGCCTTGCTTGCAAGTTCGTTACATAATTGAGGATGATTAAGATTTACTATTCTTTACAAAAGATTTTGAAATTTATCGCTCAAAATCTCAGACATGGAAGCATCTTTTGAAATTACCTTGCAGATGGCGATCGCCGTTTTTGCAGGGATTTTGGCTCAAGTATTGGCTGCGTACCTGCGAGTACCTAGCATCGTTTTCCTGCTGATGTTTGGTATCTTGTTAGGGGCAGACGGCATCGGTTTACTTCACCCCCAGGTATTGGGTACGGGACTAGAAGTGATCGTGGCTTTGGCGACGGCAATTATTTTGTTTGAAGGTGGACTCAACCTCGAACTCCGAGACTTAGGAAAGGTTTCTACAAGCTTGCAATTACTTGTCACCCTGGGGACGATGGTGACGTTATTAGGTGGTAGTATGGCTGCCCATTGGTTAGGGGAATTTCCCTGGGCGATCGCCCTCCTCTATGCTTCTCTGGTAGTCGTGACTGGACCAACGGTAATTAGCCCCCTATTAAAGCAAATCAAGGTAGATAGGCAAGTTGCCACCCTCCTAGAAGGGGAAGGAGTACTGATTGACCCCGTAGGAGCCATCTTGGCAGTTGTCGTTCTCAACACCATTTTAAATGACCACGCAGCCCCCATGGCGGCAATTAGCAGCGTGCTGACTCGTTTGGGGGTTGGTGCGGTTGTCGGGGGTGGGGGTGGTTGGCTCATGAGCTGGATTTGCAAACGGGCAACGGTTTTATCCTTTGAATTGAAAAATTTGGTAGTTTTGGCGGGGTTATGGGGTTTATTTGTCCTCGCACAGATGCTACGTAGTGAGTCCGGATTAATGGCAACCGTCGTTGCAGGGGTGGTATTTGGCGCTGCATCCGTACCGGAGGAGCGTTTACTGCGACGGTTTAAGGGACAACTGACAATTTTGAGTATCTCAGTACTATTTATTCTCCTGGCGGCGGATTTATCTATTGCCAGTCTGTTTGCCCTAGGGTGGGGCAGTGTATTGACGGTGTTGGCACTGATGTTTATTGTCCGTCCCATCAATATTTTGTGCTGTACCTGGAATAGTGACCTGAATTGGCGGCAAAAATTATTTCTTTGCTGGGTAGCACCACGGGGTATTGTTTCTGCTTCCGTTGCCTCTTTATTTGCGATCGTCCTCACCCAACGGGGGATTAATGGGGGGGAAGCCATTAAAGCTTTAGTTTTTCTGACAATTATTATGACCGTTGTTTGCCAAGGTTTAACTGCTGGAGTCATTGCCCAATGGTTACAAATTACATCCCAGGAAGCGACGGGAGCAGTGATTGTTGGCTGTAATCCCTTAAGTTTACTCTTGGCTCGTTTGCTGCAAGAGCGCGGTGAGAATGTAGTGATGATTGATACTGATTCCCAAGCCAGTCAAAAAGCCGAGGCTGAAAATTTGCGAGTGATTACCAGCAGTGCCTTAGATGAGAACGTCTTAGAAGAGGCAGGATTAGGCGGTATGGGAACCTTTTTAGCGATGACAACTAATGGGGAAGTCAATTATGTTTTGGCACAAAGAGCCGCAGAAGAATTTAACCCACCCCGTGTGTTAGCCGTATTTCCCCGTGACCCCCAGGCAAATAATGCAACAACGAAAATGAAAGTGAGTCAAGCTTTTCTAGGAGAGTTGCAAATTAAGACCTGGAATCAGTATTTGAATGATGAGCAGGTGAAATTGGGGATGACAACTCTCAAGGAACCGGGCTTTTCTTTGCAAAAGATTCAATTACAAGCCTTGATCAAAACAGGGGAACTAGTACCGATATTTATCGAACGAGAAGAGAAACTGCAAGTTATGCCTGCTGATGAAGTTTGGCAACCAGGCGATCGCATTATTTATCTATTACATGACCCCCGTCCCAATTTACTCAAGCGGCTTTCTGGTTCTAGTCAAGCCACCAGATTATCCCTGGAAAAACTCCCAGAAGTGGAAGAATTACCCATTGCCAAGTCTAGCGACATCTCACTTAAACAGCTTTAACTGCTCAATTAAATGGTCAAAATAGGGAGCTATCTGAGCTTGTTGCCCCACCTCCACCCGCTTTAAACTCGCCGTCTTGATACCTTCTAAGCCGACAACCATGGCATCCAAGGGAACCTGTAACTCTTGATACAGTAGCTGCATATAATGCAAACCCTCGCTACTTGTATAGTCAGTGCGTTGCCCTGCAATTCCGTAGGTAATACAGCGTAGAAAGTGCCAGAAATCACGCCAACAAGCATCAGCCCGCATCGCTGGGTATAGTCCACCACCGGGCTGGGTGATATTGGGGAATGCTTCTAATACCTGATTTCTCGCTTCATCCACAATTTCAGTGACGCGATCGCGCAGTTCTTGAGTTAAGGGAATCACCGTTGCGGTTGAGGGAACCAGCTGCTGAATCTGCTGTAAGTCCTCATCACTGAGATAACGTCCCCCATCATCTGCTGCTTGGAATAGCTGAATTGACTCCGGTGGATGGGTATTTTGCCAGGTAGTAAAACTGACAATCCGCGCTTTTTGAATTAATTCTCGTACGGTTTCACTTAGGACTGTTTTGGTCACGTCGCTTCGCTCCCGATTCAAAATTCTCAAATCTTTAACCATCCCCATGTATCACCCTAGGGACTTGTATCTGTATGATTGACCTGATATTTGTTGGTGTAATGATGCCCCCAACGAATCATCAACATCATCAGACAAACTCTATTTTCCCATGTTTCCCGGCTGATTTGGATGCAAGCTAAAGTATAAACAATCGTTAAATCTTCGCTGCTATGGAACTCCACGAAATCGAAGCCGAACTACACAACTCGGATTTTCAATACCGCCTGAAAGCAGTTTCTGCTCTCCAAAATTATCCCATGGACGTTGCTGTTCCCCTACTGACCCAGCATATCAAAGACCCAGAATTTCTTGTACGCTCCTTTGTTGCCAGGGAATTGGGTAGACAAAAAAATTCTGATTCCTTTGCGGCTTTACTACAAATCATCAAGTTTGATAACACCCCCAATGTACGGGCAGAAGCTTCCAACTCCCTATCCTTATTTGGTAAAGTTTCTGCTTCCCATCTGGTGCAGACATTTGTCAGAGATGACCATTGGTTAGTACGTCGTAGTATTCTTGCAGCTTTGGTGGAAATGGATTGCCCGGAAGAAATTTGGGAAGTTTGCCTTTTGGGAATAGCCGCAGAAGATACCGCAGTTCAGGAAGCCTCAGTAGATGCTCTGGGATGGTTAGCCAATTCCCGTCAGTCTGAAATTGCCCTGTCTCAACTTCTGACCTTAAAAGATTCCCCCTTTGAATATATCCGGGTACGAGTTGCCTATGCCCTGAAAAATTTTCCTACTCCCGCAGCCAAGGAAGCTTTAGCACAACTGAGACAGGATAGCGATCACCGTGTAGTTGGAGCCGCTATGGAAGATTTACTGCTGTAGGCTTCAGATATAAATTCGTATATAAATATGGCGATCGCCCTACCCATCCCAAGAACTGCGAACTGTTTTTCCACCACTGTTTTCGGGCGACATCTCAATCATTTATGGGCAAAGGTATGAAGAAGCCAGGTATGATGGAAATCTGAAAACAGGTGAGATGTGTCAAACAGGGTTTATGCCCAGGAAAATTCGAGAGTTCAAAGCTCAGATTGAACGTGAGGGGTTTATTTACTTGCCTAAGCGCGGCAAAGGAAGTCACGAGCGTTGGCGACATCCTTTGCTTGGAAAAACACTGACCATCCCAGGTAAAAATAGTGATGATGTCCCCATTTATCTAGAAAAGCAGCTAGAAAAGTTGCTAACGGCATTAGAAGAACTGAGGGAGGAAGAGGATTCATGAGTCGATATAGCATGATTGTTCAATGGTCTGATGAAGATCAGCTGTTCTTAGTCACGATTCCAGAGTTTGCGGATCGCGTGATTATGCCTTGCACTCATGGTAAAACTCGTGAGGAAGCAATTCATAACGGCGAAGAAGTGATCGAAATGTATTTAGAAGCTTGGCAGTCAGAAGGAGAGTCAATTCCTACTCCTAGTACACTTCAGATTGCCTGATCATTTCGTTTATAGAAATGGAAAATAGAACCCATCTCATCTATGCTTTTGCCTCTCTTGATTCTAGAGAAGTTCAAAAATACTCATTTCGGGCGACAGGAATCAAAAAAGAGTGGTTTTTCCGTCAAGCTTACATACCAGATTACTCTTTTTATATTGCCCATTTAACTGACCCTAGAGGAAGTTACGTGAACGGAGAATGCAAAATTAATACAGCGTCAGCGTTTCGTTGATTCTGAGTACTCTGCTTATCTCCGTTATGCTGTGCCAGAGGAAAAAGTCTATAATTCCTGTAGTTATATTTACAGATTTTTACATTCAGACGGGCAAAATTTGAAAAGAGCCAAGGTGAGTATTTTTGCTGGCACAAATAGGAGGAAGCCATGACTGAGATACCAATCGGTGGTGAAATGCTCTGGAAACTAGAAGGGGACGATCGCGTGTTGTACCTCAGACATAATGCTTCGGAGCCATGGCTGCCCTACGAAGATTTCCCCCAATATGTCCTCCCTGACCCCCAGGGCTTTTCTAAGGGAATTGCCACCTTTTTAGCATTGTTGAAGCAAGGTTGGACAGCGACTAAATCCTAAAAATATCAACATTACCTTTCCAGACTAGCCCGTGTGGTACGGCGGGTTATGGGATGGGCTGTGTCTAATTCTCCAGCAGGTTGACTCAGAAGGCGCGATCGCGCGGCATCATTTAGCCCCTGAACCTGGGTAAAATCTGCTCCGGCAATACTTTCTAACTGCTCAAACTCCACACCAGTCATATCTGCCGCTCGTAAATCAGCCCCTGCTAAGTTAGCCCCATTCAACCGTGCATTACGTAAATAAGCACCTGGTAACCAAGCTGCCCGCAAGTCTGCCTGACTCAAACGCGCCCCCTGAAGATTCGCCAGGGTTAAATCAGCACCCCCTAAATATGCCCCTAATAAGCTTGCCCCCTGTAAATCAGCATGACGCAAGTTGGCTGTATTTAACTCAGCACCATTCAAGTTAGCATGGGGACCGATCGCCCCTGAGGATTTGTAGGCAAAACCTTCAGGAAATTGGGTTTGGCTATCATACCTTGCCCCTAGGAGTTTACTGTCCGTCAAAATCGCACCCCGTAAATCTGCGCCACTCAGATCGGCTCGGTATAAATAAGCTGCCTGGAAGTTGGCATCCCGGAAAATTCCTTGACTGAGATCTGCTCCCCGTAAATCTGCGCCACTCAGATCGGCTGCACTCAAATCCGCTTTGTGGAGATTGGCTCGAATTAAAATTGCCCTACTTAACTTTGCTCCTTGTAATTCCAAACCACTGAGGTTGAATTGATACAAATCTTCCTGACTAAGAGCTATTCCCGCCTTCAGGACAGCCAATACTTCTTGGGGTGTTTTGTAAGTCTCCCTGGTGATCATGGGTTGAAATCGTGAGATTATTTAGGGGTATTGTACCGCGACATATCTACAATCAAGCGGTTTGGGCATTGATTGCCCATATTTTATTCGAGGATGACCTATGCCGTTTGTACCACCGATCACGATGATGGACTTTTTCCGTAAGAGTCAAGGAGTCTGGTTTACCCAGCGTACGGTACATCACTTCAATACGGTAGCAGACCAATCGGGGGAATCAAAGCTATACGTGAATGTCATTACCCAGGATGATCCACGGGTACAGAGCATCTGTGAGCAACAAAACATCGCTGCCGCTAGGGCTAGGGGGGGAGCCAGTTTTATGTGGCAAGCCCACGACGACGATCGCGAACCTAACCCAGAACAAGCTGCCGTCTTAATTGATGTCCCTGACGATGAAAGCGGGCGATCGGGAAAATTGCTCCGAAATCAGGGTTACGTGGAAAAAATTCCTGTGGCGAGTCGCTATTGGTTTGGTCAAGATGGCATTTTAACTATTGATACGGAATATGAAAGCAACCAAGGGCAAGAGCGTTGCTGGTTTATGACTGATGATTTTCGCGTGCGTGTTAGTACCGTTAGGACGATGAACGGCGTATATTTAATGACCTATTGCTCGGAAAGACGTTGTTTAACTGAGGCGAACTTAGCTGAAATGGTACAACACAATTTATCAAGGGATGTGATGGGCGAGTCGTTAATTTCCCAATAAACTTTTTCTGTATTCTTTGCCTTTTGGCAGGAAAAATTCCCTTTTGAAATTTAGAAAACCTATGACTGAACCAGATAAATCTGCCCTGAAGGCGCGAAATCAATTACTAGGAATGTTTGTGGCGCTCTGCATCCTAGATATCACCTTGGTAATCATAGTATGGGATATGTGGGCAATTGGACGTATCTTGCTCACAATTGTTGTGATGTACTTTGTTTTCCAGGGTAAGAAGTGGGCAAAATGGTTATTGATGGGTATCTGTAGTTTTTTAGTTGTGGCTCTGGTTGCTATGGTGATTCTCCTGAGAACAAAGCTCTCAACAATGGTAATTGTCGGCAGTCTAATCATGGCAGTTCTGAGTGCAATTATTGCTATTTATCTGGCTAGTAGCCAAGACTTGCGTCATTACCTCGCATGGAAAAGGCAAAATAATCCCCAATAACCGAAATTTATTAAATTTTATGTCCATAGGATTTTAAGCTGAGTCATATTCATTTCCCCGCCACATCCCTATACTGACTCAGGATTTCAGGTCATTTCCTGGGTAGCGATCGCCACCTCAAAATTTGCAGAGTCGCGTTAAGGAACGTTACTTTGTTTAATATATTCGAGACTCTTGGTCTCAGAATCCCCTATTCTTAGAGATCAAGGCAGATGAGTCTATAAATATTTTATGTATAAGCGCTTCCTTGAGCATCTGGAACAATCCTTGTTTCAACGGTTCACATTGCAAAGCCGCCCCATTCCTCCAGGATTGGAGTATCAGGTGAGCGATCGCGGGAGAAATCCCGCCACGATTCGCAGCTGGTGTTATCAATGCCCTGAGTATCGGAAAATCCGCTATACCTATATTGACGCAGGGGCAAGTGCCCAGATTCTTAATAGTGTCATCTATCCCAGTCACTACTATGAATTACCCCTACTCGGTATCGACTTTCTGTCCTTTGGTCAGGTGAAAAACCTGATTGTTATGGATTTCCAGCCTTTATTTCAGGATGAAGCGTACCTGAAAAAATATATCTACCCCCTACAGACATTACATGATAAGTATCCAGACTTAGTACAAGACCTGGAAATGAAATTCTACGATGCGAACCAGTATTTTTCTAAATATCTATTGTTCGCTAAAACCGATGCCGAAACGGTGAAAACTCGTGTATTTGCAGCATTTAAAGATTATTTAGACTTGTACTGGCAAATGCTAGCCCAAGCCCAACCTCTGACAGATCAGTCTGATATTCAGCGAATTGTCAAAGCCCAAAAAGACTACGACCAATACAGTGCCGATCGCGATCCAGCTTCTGGTCTGTTCAGTAGTTATTTTGGACATGAATGGTCAGAGCGTTTTTTGCATGAATTTTTATTTGAGGATGCTGTACCCCTGGCGACTAGCGGCAAAAAAGTAAATTAAATTTATCATGACTCTGTATCAGCCGTTTTTAGATTACGCGATCGCACTTTTGCACGCACGTCTGGACTTGCAAGCTTACCCCATTCCCCCAGGGTTCGAGTCCAAGCAAGCAACGGTAGGTAAGGGCAAACATCAAGAGGAAGTCTTGACCACAAGCTACGCCTATCAATCGCCAAAATTGCGACAAATCCGAGCTGCCCATGTTCAAGGAGGCAGTTCCCTGCAAGTGTTAAATTTTGTGATTTTTCCCCACCTCAACTATGACTTACCTTTCTTTGGGGCAGATTTAGTCACATTGCCGGGAGGACACCTAATCGCCTTGGATATGCAACCTCTATTTCGAGATGATTCGGAATACCAAAGGAAGTATACCCAGCCCATCTTGCCGATATTTGAACAATACCAGCAACACTTACCCTGGGGAGGGGACTTTCCCGCAGAAGCCCAGCCCTTTTTCTCCCCTGCCTTTTTGTGGACAAGACCCCAGGAAACGGAAGTGGTAGAAACCCATGTGTTTGCTGCCTTTCAAGCATATCTGCAAGCTTACTTAGATTTTGTTGACCACGCGGAACCCATCACGGACTCCCAGCAAAAAACAGATATTCAGCAAGCACAGCTACGTTATCTGCGCTATCGAGCCGAAAAAGACCCAGCACGAGGTATGTTTAACCGTTTTTACGGTACGGAGTGGACAGAAGAATACATCCATGGCTTTTTATTTGACCTAGAACGCCAGTTAGCGACAACGGCTAGCCATTTCTAGAATCAACAGATATCTGGTTAAAATCAGGAAAGTAACATTTCTTTACTTTTTGATTAATACTTCTCTTGACTGGTCATCAAAGAAATTAAAGTTAATATTCTGTCACAATTAACGTAAATCCTTTGGTGGTAGATAGAGTAGACCTCTGGTTAAAAAAGATTTTGCCGTGATGATTGGGAATGAAAAAAGTTGAAAACTGGATGGGCAAAATATCCTCTCACCCTTTTCCCCTAGCCCTTTCCCGACTTCTACAACCAGTCCGATAACATCCCTCCCAGGTTAAGTTTTTCGCCGATTGTAAAAAGTTGTTGATAAATTGTAATAAATAACGATCCAACGACATAGTATAAACAAAAATAGGAACACAACAGGTACAACTTGTTGGTTTGCCAAATGAGTCAGTTTTTCGATTTGTAAAGAACTGTAAAGGATTCCCATCTACGCAACTCGCAAGATGAAAAGAATCCATCTCCCAGGCAAAGTTCCGATGATTTATCGGCGCGACAGGCAGCAGAATTGCCTCATCTCACCGAAGCCTAATTGTCCGTACGCAAATTAAACACATTAGGAGATTGAATGTATGTTTGACGCATTTGCAAAAGTAGTCTCCCAGGCTGATGCACGGGGCGAATATATCACCGGTTCCCAATTAGATGCTCTCAGCGCTATGGTTGCTGATGGCAACAAGCGTATGGACGTTGTTAACCGTATCACCAGCAACTCCTCCACAATTGTTGCGAACGCTGCTCGTTCTTTGTTTGCAGAACAACCCCAATTGATTGCTCCCGGTGGTAACGCTTACACCAGCCGTCGGATGGCAGCTTGTCTGCGCGACATGGAAATCATCCTGCGCTACATCACCTACGCTATCTTCGCTGGAGATGCTAGCATCCTTGATGATCGTTGTCTGAACGGTTTAAAAGAAACTTATTTAGCTCTAGGAACTCCTGGTTCTTCCGTAGCAGTTGGCGTACAAAAAATGAAAGATGCTGCGGTTGCGATCGCTGGTGATACCAACGGTGTTACCAGAGGTGATTGCTCCAGCTTAATGTCTGAAGTTGCTAGCTACTTTGATAGAGCTGCTTCTGCTGTTGGTTAAGCAAGAACTGAGTCTGTTTATTTTATCAGCTTCAGATAGCTGAAAAGATTGCTACAAGCTATTTCATAAAATCAAGATTATTCTGGGAGAAAATCCGACATGAAAACCCCTCTGACCGAAGCAGTAGCAGCTGCTGATTCCCAAGGACGCTTCCTCAGCTCCACCGAAATTCAAACCGCTTTTGGTCGTTTCCGTCAAGCACAAGCAAGCTTAACTGCTGCTAAAGCATTGAGCGAAAAAGCTTCCAGCTTGGCTTCTGGTGCTGCAAATGCTGTATACAGCAAATATCCCTACACCACCAGCACCTCTGGCGCTAACTTTGCTTCTACCCAAACCGGTAAAGACAAGTGCGTACGTGACATCGGTTACTACCTCCGTATGGTTACCTACTGCCTAGTTGTCGGTGGCACAGGTCCCATGGATGACTACCTCATCAGTGGTATTGCTGAAATCAACCGTACCTTTGATTTATCTCCTAGCTGGTATGTTGAAGCTCTGAAATATATCAAAGCTAACCACGGTTTGAGTGGAGATCCTGCTGTTGAAGCTAACTCTTACATCGACTACGCTATCAACGCATTAAGCTAGATAGTTTTACCCGGAAGGGTATGCAATGGCTGGCAAATGTTAGTGATTGTTTACCCCTTCGGGTACTGTTATTATTAATCAAAGTAATTTGAGATGAACCCCATACCTGAAAACTTTTGGTTAAGGGGAAAGGGGAAAGAGGGAAAGGGTTAAGTAAAATCCTTGCCCTTTTAGTTTTTTATGAGTCCAATTATGCTTGTAATTTCTCATCGATTCATATTGCCCTATTCTTGTTGATACGAGATGACACCAGAATGGAGAACGAAGTTAGTATCTTGGACGACAATCAGTTAACAGTAGAGCAGGCGATCGCCAACCTTCAGGGTGAAGATTTGGGGTTGCGAGTTTATGCTGCTTGGTGGTTAGGACGGTTTCGCGTCGATGTTCCCGAAGCTATTGATGTCTTAATTACAGCCTTAACAGACGAAGACGATCGCACCAATGCAGGTGGCTATCCCCTACGGAGAAACGCAGCCAGGGCATTAGGAAAACTAGGTGAAAAACGAGCAGTCCCCGCATTAATCCTGGCTTTAGAATGTGCCGACTTTTACGTGCGAGAAGCCGCCGCTCAGTCCTTAGAAATGCTAGGGGATACTTCCTGTATTCCCAGACTCATTGATTTACTCAATAATCAAGTACCGGGAACCCTACCCGCCCCGGAACCACCGCAACTTGTCCAACCCTTCGATGCCATCATTGAGGCATTGGGAACCCTAGGAGCGGTTGAGGCGATGCCCTTAATTGAGTCATTCCTAGACCATTTCATCCCTAGAATTCAGTATGCTGCGGCACGGGCAATGTATCAATTAACGACAGACCCTCACGTAGCTAGTCAGTATGGCGATCGCCTAGTCAAAGCATTAGGTAACGAGGATTTGCAGTTACGTCGGGCAGTATTATCAGATTTAGGAGCCATTGGTTATTTACCAGCAGCCGGGGCGATCGCTGAAACACTAGCCGAAAATAGCTTGAAGCTGATTTCCCTCAAAGGTTTACTCGAAAAGCAGTTACAAACAACTGCACCAGGTAATCTACCCCCAGAAGTAATCAAAGTCATGACCTTGATGGATGAGCTACTGTAGCCGCCACACCATAAAATAGAAGCTAGATATCATACTTTTCAAGCCTCCCATGAGCGATCAACTTTCCTCCCTGATTCGAGCTGTAGAAGAGGCAGATTCTTCTCAACTTTTACAAGAAGCTGTAAAAAATTTATCAGAGGCTAACCTAGAAGGTGCTATTCCCACCTTGATTGCAGCCCTGAGTTATAACAATCCTGGAGCCGCAGTCGCATCCGTCGAAGGATTAATCAGAATTGGTGAACCCGCAGTACCTGCACTCCTAGAACAATTAGATTTACATAACTATACCGCCAGAGCTTGGGCAATCCGTGCCCTGGCAGGAATTGGCGATCCGAGGGGATTGGTGACTTTATTAGGAGCAGCCACTGCTGATTTTGCCCTCAGTGTACGTCGGGCAGCAGCTAGGGGATTAGGGATGATGAAGTGGCACTGGTTTCCAGAGGAACTTCTAGAAATTGCCCAGGAAGAAGCTTTGGAAGCACTATTATTTGTTGCCCAACAGGATGATGAGTGGGTAGTTCGTTATTCTGCTGTCGTAGGTTTACAGTACCTTGCCGAAGCTGTCGCTGTTAATTATCCCCAATGGCGATCGCAAATTCAATCCCAGCTAACAGACATGGCAGTGAATGATCACAGTTTAGCAGTCCGTGCCCGTGTCTGGATGGCACAGCAATACCTAGAAACAGAAACAGCCACACCAGTGGATACTACTCCCTCACCCCTGTCTTCCATGGATTGGCAGAGAATTATGGATGGTTTGTATGGACGTAAGGGAGAGGAACGCCTAGTGTTAGCCGAAGGTGATCCGCGAAAATATCGGGAATTAGTCACCGCGATCGCAGAAAATACAGAGGCAGAGGTATAATTCCGTTTGCACCCCAGCAGATTACAGCAAATTGGAGAACTGATGGAGGGGATAAAAATTTTCATAGCTCGACAAGCATTTGATTTTTTGGCTCAGGGATGGGCAACAGGAAATTTTCAGCCCTTCATTGAGATGTTGTCAGATGATGTTATCTTTTGGTTGCCGGTGGGTAAACAACTAGATAAATCCTTCAGCTATGCAGATAAACAACAGATTATTGCTCGGTTTGAGAAACGTCTGGAGGCTGGCGATCGCCTGACATTTAGTCCCCCCGATGATATCACTAGTAACGAAACCTCCGTCACCTTTGAGTTTGAGGCTCAAGGGACTATTAATCATCAACCAGTCACAAGACGTAATGCTATTTCCTTTGATATTCGAGAAGATAAAATAGTAGGAATTCGAGAATATTTTGGTGATATCGATTAGTAGATAGGGAATATGTCAAAATCCTGTTGATAGACAATAAATCAACAATTTATCCTTGCTTCTCACAATTAAAGCTAATACTCAGCCCTCTCATCTGACAGCCCCCAGGTGATAGGGCATTGTTATTGTTGTGATGCAAGTATTAAAAAGATTTGTGCTTCTATCTGGGGTAAAGCCACAACAAAGAAAATACACAATAAAAACCATCAAAATACTTCCCACCTTTTTCCAACTCTGATTCCAACAAGTTTTTCCGTCTAATTAATTTTCTGAGTATCGAAATGTCAGCAAATGTAACGACATATGAAGTTTCAAAGCAAAAACAAAACATGTAAAAACCTTATTTTATCAGGGTTTCAGAGTTTTCTTAATATTTTGTAACCATTTATTTGATAACATCGAAAAAATTGCACAAAATCTGCACAAATGGATTGCTTTAATCAGATTTAGGTTCAAACACCACTGCCCTTGATAGAGGGAATGTAATTTTTCAGAAATTGCAGACTCAGCCATTTGATTAATTTTGGCTGTTTCAGTGAATGGTGGTTGTGGATATTCCCAATATTATATTGATAGCTGTGCCTTGATAATAACCTAGGTAAAATACAGGGTCTAGTTTACCCTATTCCCAAGGAGATTATTCTCCCTGATAAATGTTTGCCTATTTTTCAAAAATCAAGAGTATATCTCTCAACGGTATAGCTATATTCATGCCAACATTTGAGCCGAATTTGAATATACAGCATAGTAATAATTATTAGGAGATGCTGGAATGCTTGACGCTTTTACTAAAGTAGTTTCCCAGGCTGACACCAGAGGCACATATGTCAGCGATGCAGAAATCGATGCCTTAAAAGATATGGTGGCTGCTGGTGCTAAACGGATGGATGTTGTCAACCGCATTACAGGTAATGGATCTACCATCGTTGCTAATGCAGCACGGGCATTATTTGCAGAACAACCCCAGTTGATTGCACCTGGTGGTAATGCTTACACCAACCGTCGGATGGCTGCTTGCTTGCGCGATATGGAAATCATCCTGCGCTATGTCACCTATGCAGTATTTACAGGTGATGCCAGTGTTTTAGACGATCGCTGTTTGAATGGTTTACGTGAAACCTATCAAGCATTGGGCGTTCCTGGTGGTTCCGTAGCAGCTGGTGTCAACAAGATGAAAGAAGCAGCGATCGCGATCGCTAACGATCCTAGCGGTGTTACCCGTGGTGACTGTAGCTCCTTGATGGCTGAATTAGGTAGCTACTTTGATCGTGCTGCTAGCGCTGTCGGTTAGGACATCGCCACTGCAATTATTTCTACTTTCTGACCCACACATTTAGATATTTGTTGAGAGAATAATCAGCATGAAAACACCTTTAACTGAAGCCGTAGCTACCGCAGATTCCCAAGGACGCTTTCTCAGTTCCACAGAACTTCAAGTAGCCTTCGGACGTTTTCGTCAAGCAACTGCTAGCCTTGATGCGGCAAAAGCGTTAAGCTCTAAAGCTCAAAGCCTTGCTGATGGTGCTGCCAATGCAGTCTACCAAAAGTTCCCCTACACCACCCAAATGCAAGGTAACAACTTTGCTTCCACTCCCGTAGGTAAAGCTAAGTGTGCCCGTGACATTGGCTATTACATTCGCATTGTCACCTACTGTTTAATTGCTGGTGGTACCGGTCCTTTAGATGACTACTTAATTGGTGGTTTGACCGAAATCAACCGTACCTTCGACCTATCTCCTAGCTGGTACGTAGAAGCTCTCAAATATATCAAAGCTAACCACGGTTTGAGTGGTGACCCAGCTGTAGAAGCTAATTCCTACATTGATTATGCCATCAACGCCCTCAGCTAGGTGTTGATTTTTGCCCAGAACAACTTAAGACTGTCAATGCTGATATTTGCATGGTTCAGTTTTTTGGGGTTCTGGGTACGTTTTTTCTGGATTTGCAGGGAACAGGGAAAGTCCATGCTAATGGTGATTTCCATGATTGCCATATTATACCAATTCGTAATTCGTAATTACTAAAGCTAGACATGGCAAGGTTTTTACAATTTACATTTGTTGCCATATTTTAGAGAATTGGTATTAGGCAGCAATCCCAAAGCCTGATTTTCCCATAACTAATGCATCAGTCTGTTAAGAGTTTCCGATTTAGAGTTCTCAGACCGAAGGCTTTGTTGAAATTGAAGGAGAATCAGTCATGACTAGTTCAATGGCAGCCAGTCAGTTAGGATTTGAGCCATTTGTCGCCACATCTAAGACAGAGTTGCGGGCAAATTGGACAAAGGATGATGTGCAAGCTGTGATTATTGCTGCCTATCGTCAGGTGTTTGGTAATGATCACTTGATGCAAAGCGAACGTCTCACGAGTGCAGAATCCCTATTGCTACAAGGTAACATTGGCGTTCGAGATTTTATTCGGGCGTTGGCACAATCAGAACTATATCGACAAAAATTCTTTTACTCTACACCTCAAGTCCGTTTTATCGAATTGAACTATAAGCATCTACTTGGACGCGCTCCCTACGATGAAGCTGAGATTGCTGCCCATGTAAATACTTATACTCAAAAAGGATACGAGACAGAAATCAATTCTTATATTGATTCTTTGGAATATCAAGAAAACTTTGGAGAATCTATTGTTCCCTATTATCGAGGATTTGCCACTCAACGGGGTCAGAAAACAGTAGGTTTCAGTCGGATGTTTCAAATTTACCGGGGATATGCCAACAGCGATCGCGCCCAAGGCAAAAACAAGTCAGCTTGGTTAACCCAGGATTTGGCTCGAAATATGGCTACAACGGTAAATACACCTACCTTTGGGCGGGGATTGACTGGTACAATCGCAGGCGATCGCGGGCAACTTTACCGCGTGCGAGTTATGCAAGGAAATAGTGGACGGACTCCCCAAATCCGCCGCAGTATGACTGAGTTTCTAGTCACCTATGATCAGCTATCACCTACCCTGCAACGTCTGAATCAAAGAGGTAGCCGAGTAGTAAATATTTCTCCTGCCTAAACCGCCCCATAGGGAACGGTCAACTTTGTAATTAATTAACTGTAGAAGGAGAGCTATTTGTGGCAATTACAACCGCAGCATCTCGTTTGGGAACCAGCGCTTTTGATGCAGCCAAACCAGTGGAATTACGTTCCAACTGGACACCAGAAGATGTCAAGATTGTCATTCAGGCAGCCTACCGTCAGGTTTTAGGTAACGACTATCTGATGCAGTCAGAGCGTCTCATCAGTCTGGAATCTTTGTTAACTAGTGGTCAAATCAGCGTCCGGGATTTTGTCCGAGGAATTGCTAAATCCGACCTCTACAAAACCAAATTCCTTTACCCCCATTTCCAAACCAGGGTAATTGAACTGAACTTTAAACATTTGCTAGGACGCGCTCCCTACGATGAGTCGGAAGTGATTGAGCATCTTGATCGCTACCAAAATCAAGGGTTTGAAGCGGATATCGATTCCTACATCGACTCTGGCGAATATGATGCCAACTTTGGGGACGCGATCGTTCCCTACTATCGTGATCTTGTCACCACCGGAGTTGGTCAAAGAACCGTTGGTTTTACTCGGATGTTCCGCCTTTATCGTGGTTATGCCAACAGCGATCGCTCTCAGCTTGCTGGTAGTAGTTCCCGTCTAGCATCAGACTTAGCCAAAAATAGCGCTACCGCTATCATTGCTCCTTCTGGTGGGACTGCTGGTTGGGCTTACCAACCCTCAATGCAAGGAACAGCACCTAGCCGCACCTTTGGCAGATCCTCCCCAGGTTCTACCCCCCGTCTCTACCGTATCGAAGTTACGGGTATCAGCTTGCCCAGATATCCGAAAGTTCGTCGCAGCAATAAAGAGTTCATCGTCCCCTACGAGCAACTATCCAACACCCTTCAGCAAATTAATAAGCTGGGTGGAAAAGTTGCCAGCATCACCTTTGCACAATAGGAGATTGAATCATCATGTTGGGACAATCCGCATTAACAAGAGCATCTAGTTCCGCCTCAGACAACCGTGTCTTCGTCTATGAAGTTGCAGGATTACGCCAGAACGAGCAGACAGAGAACCAGAATTATCCAGTCCGCAATAGCAGCACGATTCTGATTCAAGTCCCCTACAGTCGCATGAATGATGAGATGCGTCGTATTACTCGTCTCGGTGGCAGAATTGTGGGCATTCGTTCCCAAACGGAATCCATATCGGAATCGGAAAGCTAACGCAATTATATCCAATATATCTGCGAAACAGGTGGGGGCGGAAAATTATATTTTCCACCCCTACTTTATGCATATATCATGCACATATTGTGTAAATTAGTAGGGACTAATTTTTGGCAGCACACCAAGTATTGGTAGCAAATAGGCACAGGCAGTTAAAACCACAATCGAAACCCCTAGCCAGAGAACCAAATCTCCCTCAGAACTACGTAGGAAGGATTTTAAGTTAAATGGCTTCCGTTGCTGAGCTAGGAGGACTTTGTCACGATAGTCAGTACCGTAACGTGCCATCCGCTCAAAGGGTAATTCACCCTGGTTGCGTTGGGGTAAAATCCGTCGCCGTTGGTAGGGAACCGTATTGTCACCAAAGTTGTTGTTATATTCGTGGCTATTTAGCAAATCATTAATAAAACCTGATAGTCCTTTTGTTGCCAGAACTATCGACCAAGCAAGTTTTTCTCGCTCATTATAAATTGTTCTTCCCAACACTCGCTGTACACAGAGTTCCACAAACCGATAATTGTTATTAGCATCATAATTCAACCGTCGGAAGGAATCAGATAAAACTAACCCCCGAATAAAATCTTTCACAGTAATCTGTCTTGCCCTCAGTTGAGATTCTAGGAAGGTTTGGCGATTACTAGACAGCATCTGCTGTTCATGAAATATTTGCCGATAGGCTGCAACAATTAAACCATCTATTTCAGTGGCGGATAGCAGGTTCTCGGTTGTGTAAACTCTGGGCTGTTCATCACCAGGTATCTCAAAGCTGATGACGCGCTGATTTTGGGATGAGGGGGCATACTCCAACAAAGGAATTGACATAATAAATACCTCTATGATGTGAAGAATTCACCTGAAAAATTCCGCCATTGTGATCGAGTCAATCCCACTCGATGAGCGTAAATTTTCATTGAGTCAGGATATATAGCAATTTACAGTTATGGATGGATGAGAAAAGTAACTAATCATCAAAAACTGCTACCAAGGGACTGAAAAATCTTTCCCCTGCTAGAATTGCTATCCATATACGGAACTCAAAATTCAGAATACGCCCCTGTGAAAATTTCGCCCTTTGATTTGCGATAGAAAGTAGTAATTCGTAACATCTATCCTGGAAAGTAGGGCACAAGTTGTATATTTTATTTATGTCTGAGTCTATAAGCCGAAATTTTATACTGAAATCCTCAATAATCACATAATTGAGTGATTCTATCCTATTCATAGCTATGCTCTATGCAACGTCGGCAAATCCTCCAACTTCTACCTTTTTCTCTAACCCTTTGGACTTCGACTGTTTATGGTGCAAATCAGCCGGAAGATATTGTCAAATTATTTGATATGGCTGCTTCAAAACATAGACGAGAACTGGGTAATTTGTGGCAAATGAGGGGTACTCCACGGATTCGTCTCTCTAATGTTTCTTCTCAAAGTATTGCTCGAGTATTAGCGATCGCCCCAACAAACAGTTCAGAATTAACCTACCCTCGCCATACCTGTGTTTTATTTTACTCATACGACAAAGATAATCTCCAGACTTGGCTCCTTAAAGACAGTGGTATAGAGGCATATCATCGGCAAACAATATCAAAGGATACACTAACTGAGGCAATTACAGCCTTAAGAAATTCCCTAAATGTTGATACCTTGCAACGCTCTCGCATGGCTCGTCCCAAGAGAGCTAATCAAATTCTACCTTTGGCTAATGATAATCATACAAGGGTATCCTGCGATCGCGCCATTAGTGATTTGACTCAAATTTTATTACCTACTCCCATCGCACAGGCGATCGCCACTGCTAGACATCTAATTCTTGTGCCAACCCTGGACATCGGTACAGTTCCCTATGCTATCCTCCAACCATTCCCAGACAAATCATTTCTGATTGAGCAAATGTCAATTTCCATTGCTCCCAGCTTATTTGATATTGGACAAACCTTACATACATGGATGGCAAGAAGGGTGTTTAAATCTCCGTTAATTATAGGCAATCCTTATATCCCACCAAGTATTTATTGGTCAGTTCCACCCTTACCGGGAGCAGAAGAAGAAGCTCAGGCTATTGCCAAAATCCTCAATGAACCTCCGTTGATTGGTAAAGAAGCCACAAAAACCGAGATTTTATCAAGAGTTACCCAAGCTAGTCTACTTTACATTGCCACCCATGGCGTTGCTAGTACGCACAGTCCCCTATCTGAAAGTTTTCTGATGTTATCAGCAGATAAAATTGAGAAGGGTTGGTGGACTGCAAAAGAAATTCAAAGTTTAAAACTCAATGCTAGCATTGCCATACTCAGCGCCTGTCAAACCGGCTTAGGGCAAGCCCATGATGCAGGTATTATCGGACTGTCACGGGCATTCCAAATCGCTGGAGTTCCACGAGTTGTGATGAGTTTGTGGAGTGTTGACGATCAAGCAACTAATAAGTTGATGCAGACATTTGTGAAACACCTAGAAACCCATATTCCTGCTGAAGCGTTAAGACAGGCAATGTTAGAAGCAAAACAACAATATGCAGATCCATCCCAATGGGCATCTTTTGTGATTTTTGGTACTCCCAGATAATACTAATTATCTCAAATAAAGCTACGTGAGTTCTAGCCAGCGATTAAAAATTGCCGCCTAATAGCTGAAGTCGTCTACAAGAGGACTGATAGCAAAGGATTCAAGAGGAGACCTCAAACTTGTATTATTCGGCAAGATTGGGAATAGTTAATATTATTTCCCGTACCAAAATGCCAGGGGATTCTCCGTTGCACGGCAATCTGGATAAAAACGGAGATTGGATTCTCTGTCAGGTTGCCAAGTTAGAGGTGGAATTCCCAATCCTAAACACAAGTGAGCGAGCGATCGCGCAAATTGTTCATGATGTCCAGGATAACCCGCATGAGCATGGGCATATTCATGAACAACCAGCAACAGCCAGTCTTCTGGTACTACCCTGCCCACATCAATGAGAATCGTAATGGGATTGGTTTGCAAATTACACAGAGCATCAATTCCCAAGGATTGAGCTAGGGGAGCAGCAAAAATTTCAATTGCAGGCTGTTCCCAGGGATGGAAACAGCTGTGACAAGCTTGAAGATACTTTTCCAGTTGCTGATTCACCCCGTCAATATGCTCACCAATCCAGATACACAGAGGAATACGCTTGTCGATATCCTCAACTACATCTATCATCTCTGCGTTCAGAGCTAGACTACGAACTCCATAGAGGTAGTCTAACCCCCTGGCAAAGGGGTCGGTACTGGTGGTGACGATTAATTTAGCCACCAAAGAAGGAGATATATTTCGTCGGTTCAACGGTATCGGGAATTGGCTCAGGGTTGGGAGCGTCATCGGCAATCCGAAATTCCGTGCAGAATGTGGCAGTACTAAAACCTCCAAACCTTTTTACAGTACTACTTCTCATCCGAATCCCTGGACCGACAAACCAGAATCTTTCAATGGAACTCATGGTTTCATATTCCGTGGTCAAAACTAAAGCGTCCTTCTCATCCATGTGATATTGTCCTGCCACTGGAACAATTTCCGCATAGCCCCGTTCCCGCAACAGTGAACCTTGACGGGGATTCTCTGCATCCGGAATCAGGGAAAAGACTGTCGAACCTTCATGGTTTTCATCATCCCTATCCCATCCCATTGCCCCTTGCCAGGAAACAAAAGCTCCACCGATCGCCAGCTTGGGGTCAACCTGATGAATATGGCATATTTCAATCACTTGGGGATGATCCGCAGCCAGAGCTTGTACTTGGATATTAGATTCACCTGCTTCCGAGCGCTTGAAGGCAAGATGGTGGGTTGTGCGCTGCGATCGCCACTTTCCAGTACTTAGTTGAAAAAACTCCATCGCATCCATAACTTAACGGTTCACTCCCAAAAATATTCAAGACCCCTATACTCATGAGTTATTATAGCGGACTTACTATCCCCCAACTTCAGCCTAGTTTTGGGCAAATCCACCTGAAATCTTCTATGTATAGCCGTTCTCAAACAACCTAGAGATTTTCCTCGGTATAGAAATATTTCTGCACTGTTAAGGATTATTACTTTGTTTCTCATAACTGAGACTGAGACAACCATCATCTTTTATGTTCTATATTGTCTGGTTCAAGAAACAGACACCTTTACAGATAACCAATATTCAAGGAGAGCGAAATGCTTGACGCTTTTTCTAGAGCTGTAGTTTCAGCAGATGCTAGCACCTCTACCGTAGGTGATATTGCTGCTTTAAGAGCTTTCGTAGCTAGCGGCAACAGACGTTTGGATGCTGTTAACGCAATTGCTAGCAACGCTAGCTGCATGGTTTCTGATGCTGTTGCTGGTATGATTTGCGAAAACCAAGGCTTGATCCAAGCTGGTGGTAACTGCTACCCCAACCGTCGTATGGCTGCTTGTCTGCGTGATGCTGAAATCATCCTGCGCTATGTAACCTACGCTTTATTAGCTGGTGATGCTTCAGTTCTAGATGATCGTTGCTTGAACGGTTTGAAAGAAACCTACGCTGCTCTAGGTGTACCTACCACCTCCACTGTACGTGCTGTTCAAATCATGAAAGCTCAAGCAGCTGCTCACATTCAAGATACCCCCAGTGAGGCTCGTGCTGGCGCTAAATTGCGTAAGATGGGCAGCCCTGTTGTAGAAGATCGTTGCGCTAGCTTAGTTGCTGAAGCTTCCAGCTACTTCGATCGCGTGATTTCTGCTCTGAGCTAATTGATTGCTCAACAAAATTGCCATCTAACACAGTTAACATTAAAGCCTTTTGGGAGATTTAAGAAATGAAATCAGTTGTCACCACAGTTATTGCATCTGCTGATGCTGCCGGTCGTTTCCCCAGCACCTCTGATTTAGAATCCGTACAAGGTTCTATCCAACGTGCATCTGCTCGTTTAGAAGCTGCTGAAAAGCTAGCTAACAACATCGATGCAGTTGCTACCGAAGCTTACAACGCTTGTATCAAAAAATATTCTTACTTGAACAACGCTGGTGAAGCTAACTCCACCGATACCTTCAAAGCTAAGTGCGCTCGTGACATCAAACACTACTTACGTTTGATTCAGTACAGCTTAGTTGTTGGTGGTACAGGTCCATTGGATGAGTGGGGTATTGCTGGACAACGTGAAGTTTATCGTGCTTTGGGCTTACCTACCGCTCCCTACGTTGAAGCATTAAGCTATGCTCGTAACCGTGGTTGCGCTCCTCGTGATATGTCTGCTCAAGCATTGACTGAGTACAATGCACTTCTCGACTACGCAATCAACTCTTTGTCCTAGTTCAGTTATCACCTTGGTGATTTGCTGAATGGGGTAAGATTTACCCTGCAAACCTAGGGGTTCTTGGCTCTTTGCTTTGCCTGTTGAAGGTTGAGTAATGGTAGAGAATCTCTGGGTTTGTTTTGTTTTAAACTGATAATTAATTGTGATGAATTTGGTTGCAGGAGCCGTAGCTTGAGGCTAACGGCTAAATTTATGGATAAACGCTTTTTTAATTTCTTTAATCTGACAGAAGATGAGGCGATCGCCCTCCTAGATACACCACCGGAAGAATTGAGCGAGGATGATTCCCGCTATGTTGCAGCTTCCCATCTAGTCAATTTTCCTACGGAGCGTTCCATTCAGGCGCTAATCCGGGCAGTGCAGCAAACTAACCCCGCACTAGACAACCGCATCGTCCGGAGAAAGTCCGTAGAAACCCTAGGGCGATTACAAGCGACTGATGCCTTGTCAGTAATTCACTCCTGTTTAGGTGAGGAAGATTGCTACCTGGTAGAAAATTCTGTATGGGCAATCGGGGAAATTGGTACTCAAAACCCCGATATTCTCGAAGATATCGCCCAATTACTAGACAAACCTAAACAAACCTATAGAGTAATTATTCATACACTCACAAAATTCAATTATCAGCCCGCCCTAGAACGAATTCGTCAATTTGTAGATGATGTCGATCCACCCACAGCCAGTGCAGCCATTGCCGCAGTTTGCCGCTTGAGTGGGGACTACTCCCAGATGGCTAAGGTGGTGGGGATGTTGCAACACCCCAATGTCCTAGGGCGACGTTTGTGTATTCAAGATTTGATGGATGCTAATTACTACGATGCCATTCCCTCCATCGCCCGGTGTCCCGTATCCCTAGTCTTTCGGCTGCGAGGCATCCGAACACTAGGAGAAAGTGGCATCTCTGCCGGGGTAATTACCTTTGCCAATATTCAGCCCTATTTGGAGCAGACGTTATTCGATCACCCCCAAGATTTGGCTTTGGTGCATAGCTACTCAAGCCTTCCCGATCTACCAACATTGATTCGGGGTTTGTATGAAACAGACTTTGGGCGTTGTTATTTAGCAAGCAAAACCATCTTAGAACATTACCCAGAAGCCGCTCCAGAAGCTCTGTTTGCCACCTACGCCGCAGAAGCTAACAATGACTATGGTGCCCATTTCCATGTGATGAAGCTATTTGGTTGGCTAAAACACGCACCAGCCTACGATTTACTAGTGGAAGCTCTGCACAACAAACAACCACAGTTTCAAAAATCACGGGCGGCGGCGGCGATCGCTCTGGGTGAGCTGGGTAATCCCCAGGCAATTCCGGAATTACACAGCTGTCTAGATAGCCCCATCTGGGATTTAAAATATGCCACCTTGATGGCACTAGAAAAGCTTGGTGATTCCAGTGCTTATCAGAAATTGGCTCAGGATGATGATTGGTTGGTGCGAGGCAAAGCTCAATCCTGGCAACAACAACAATTTATGAGTGTTGAGTCCTAAATTCTCCAACTATTTGCACATCATTTGCACATTCATTAAATACAACTCTGGTATGTCTACAGAAGAACTATTCCAACAACTTAAACATCCTAACCCCCACCTTCGCGATCAAGCCATGTGGGCGTTGGCAGAGAATCCCGACGAGACAACTATTCCTCGTTTGATGAGCATTCTCGATGAAGAAGATACCACCTATCGCCGAGCCGCCGTCAAAGCCCTAGGGGCGATCGGTCCCGATGCCGTCAATCCCCTGGTGACAGCCCTCCTACACAGTGAGAATGTGACTGTACGTGGAAGTGCGGCAAAAGCCCTAGCCCAGGTTGCCATTAACCATCCAGATGTTCCCTTTGCCGAAGAAGGTGTTCAAGGTTTAAAGACTGCCCTCAATGACCCCAATCCTGTTGTACACATTGCTGCGGTGATGGCACTGGGTGAGATTGGCTCTCCCGTTGTCGATGTCTTAATTGAGGCATTACAAACCACAGATAATCCGGCTCTAGGTATTTCCCTAGTTAATGCCCTTGCATCCATTGGAGATGATCGAGGTGTAGAGGTACTGACATCCTTGATTCAGGATGAATCTACCGATTCCTACGTCCGAGAATCTGCCACCAGCGCCTTGTCTCGTCTGGAAATGACAGTTAAGTTTCAAAGGGGAGAAAAATAAATAGGTAACAGCTGACGGGGAAGAAAAAAATCTGTTTGTACAATATCAAGAGGCTTTGCATAAATGCCAGATGATTTTGCGTCTACAGAATGACAAATCATCTCTAAAATCAGCAACACCTATCAAGATAAACCCCAGAAAAGTTTTTCCCCCTGATCATCGTGAACCTTAAAACCGATAAAGACAAACCACAAACTACCACCAGTACTGATATCTCGTCAGAAACAGAAAAAATTCTTTGTCCTCACTGTCAACGTACAGCTACCAACGGCATCAAATGTAAGGGAATTTGTGTAGCTGACAGCGATTATTAGTTATTGGGTCTTGCCACAGGGTATGATCAGTAACGAATTAATGTTCTTCAGCCATGTCAGATTCCCAAAGCATTAGCGCCGCAGTTGCCAAACTCTACAACACCTATCCATTTCCGCCAGAACCTTTATTAGACGAACCACCTCCAGGTTATAACTGGCGTTGGAATTGGTTGGCAGCCTATAACTTTTGTACTGGGCAAAAACCCCATAAAAGTAATCCTCGTATTCTCGATGCTGGTTGTGGAACGGGGGTAGGAACAGAGTATTTAGTGCATCTGAATCCTGAGGCGGCTGTGGTGGCAATTGACTTGAGTTCTGGAGCCTTAGGTGTAGCCCAAGAACGTTGTCAAAAATCAGGGGCGACAAGGGTAGAATTTCATCACCTGAGTTTGTTTGATGTTGAACAAATTCCGGGAGAGTTTGATTTAATTAACTCCGTAGGAGTACTACACCATACCCCCGATCCGATTCGCGGAATTCAAGCCCTAGCCAAAAAGCTTGCCCCTGGTGGGATTATGCACATTTTTGTCTATGGTGAATTGGGGCGTTGGGAAATTAAGTTAATGCAAGAGGCGATCGCCCTCCTCCAAGGTGAAAAACGCGGTGATTATAGTGATGGTGTAGCCGTGGGACGGCAAATTTTTGCTTCCTTACCAGAAGATAACCGCCTGCGCAAACGGGAACAGGAACGTTGGTCATGGGAAAATCAACGGGATGCTTACTTTGCAGATATGTATGTTCATCCCCAGGAAATTACCTACAATATCAATAGTTTATTTGAATTAATTGATGCATCTGGTTTAGAATTTATTGGTTTTTCTAATCCCCAGATTTGGAAATTGGAGCGATTACTAAGCCAAGCACCAGAATTGATGGAGCGCACAAAAAACTTGAGCGATCGCCAACTGTACCGCTTAATTGAACTGCTCGACCCCTCCATGATTACTCACTACGAATTCTTTTTAGGGCGTAATCCCCTGCCAAAACCAGATTGGACATCAGATAATCAACTACTAACAGCCATTCCCGAACCCAGTCCCTGCATCGAAGGTTGGCGCAATGGGCGACAATTTTTTAACCATGATTATCAAGTTGTTAATCTCAGTGAGAGTGAGTGGCAGTTTCTCCTCGCCTGTGATGGTAATCAAACCACACAGAAAAGCGTCCAGGAAATTCTACAGCAAACTGGTGCAAGTTTAGAAGATGCGCGATCGCTGCAAAAACAGCAAATTATTCTTCTGGCTAGCAAAATCTAGTAATAAAATACTAAATTATTGACTTGGATAGGTTAGGTGAAACCACATTCGGAAAGTTCTCAAAATTACGTCGTACCCAATCCATACCGACTTCATTATTGAGTTTAATTTTCTGGAGCGTATTCGGATAAATCTTTCCTAAAATATCCGTATCCTGATCAACTACTACCTTGCCAAAATTGAGATAGGTTTTGCCAAATACCTTGAATACAGGGTGCTTGGCTTGACCAAACAACAAAATATAAGTTCGTGTTCGATTCTCCGTTTCTGGCACGAAAAAGTGACATTGGGCGGCTTTACCCAACGGCATTTCCCCATAGAAAATTACCAGGGATGGGAAATAATTTTCCAGGTGTGCCTTAATAGTTTCAGGGAGCAAAAATAAATCTGGTTTCCTCAGCTTTTCTATGAAACTATAGGGAACTGTGGGCATATCATAAAACGCCTGCGAATGATATCCATCATCGATAAATTTATGGAACTGTACTTCAGTAATCCTAAATAAATCCCGATGGGTGCCATTTTGATGATTATAATCATGCATATTCAGCAGCATCGTTAGCAAATCTGTCTCCACACTTCTATCTGCGATATGTCCAATGAAATAGTGAGTATTGGCAATTTCATTCAACACCCCCGGAATCGCTATCTTTGGCTCGTATCCCCCATAAGACCAAATAAAATCACCCTCAATTATCAGTTCTAATGGTTTTAGTTGTGGTAAGGTTTTTTTCCTCGAATCTGGTAGAACCGTACACCCCAATCCATCAAACTTCAAAGCATGAAATGGGCAAACTACGGTACTTGTAGCATTACTTTCGACTTCGCACCATCCCTCCGATAGCATTGCTCCCATATGTGGACAAGCATTGGGTAAAGCATAAATCTCCCCATTTATATCCTTCCAAATCACATAGTCATTACCATACAAGGAAATTTTACGGGGTTGATTCACTACCAGCATCGACTTGTGCGCTAATAACCATGGCGCACCGGGAAGCATTGACTGCATATACTTCTCTACTAAGATATAAAATTGTGAAATATCCGTCGTGTTTCTAAAATATGACAAAAAATTCACCTTTGTCAAGAAATCTCCGCCGTCACCCCAAACAGCAGCGAAGTAAAGAAAGAGTTGAAAAAATTCTGGACGCGGCGGCAATGGTATTTGATGAGATAGGTTATGAGGCAGCAACTACTCATCTGATTGCAGCAAAAGCAGGAGCTGCAATTGGTTCTCTGTATCAGTTTTTTCCGGATAAAGCTGCCATTTTTCATGCTATGGAGTTGCGCCATATTGAGCGAGTTAAGGTTTTATGGGCACAGACAAACATCCCTGAAATTATTCGGTTATCCCTACGAGAAATGATGCACACCCTGGTAAATGCTGTTGCTGAGATGTTTGAGCAACCTGTTTCACGGGTGGTATTCGTGCAGTTTTACCTCAAACGCGAGATTTTCCAATCCATTGATGAAACTATGACTCAGGAAGCCATTGATTTTATGTCAAATCTTTTGCACCAGAGAAATTCCAGTTTGCCTGAAACACAATGTCGTTTGTTGGCAGAGGTTTGTGTTCACAGTAGTAATGCTGTCATTCTTTCCGCCCTTCGCAACCCCGATCAACAGCATCAACAGCAACTATTACAAGAGATTGAGAATTTGTTGGTGTCTTATTTAGAGCCATATGTGGGGGAAAGTCGGTTAAGCTATGTAATGAAAGTAATGAAATGTCCCCATTGCCAATCACAGAAGTTATCCAAAAATGGTTATCGTCGCGGAAAGCAGTGTTATATCTGTAAGGACTGTGGTAAACAGTTTGTGGAGAATTCCCACCACTTCACGAAAAGAAATCTACTTGTGTAGGGGTGTAATGCTTGTACTTCAAATTAATGATTTGTAGCGCAAATACAGTAAAACTGTATGAGTATCCTAAGAGTGTACTCCCCACTTTATTTACCCAACAACCCATGAACCTTCGTTCGAGCATGGGAGTTTAGTTGTATCCATGTACTATCAACATTCCTTTGAACAGCGAAACCCATGAGCATTAGGCTTTTTGCCAAAATTGCTGTCCATACTGTGACAAAAAAATATTAAATTTATTTACTTTTGTTTACAAATCGTTAATACTATTTAGTAGCTAAACTTACAGAAATCAGGCTGCCAACTTTATAGTTGAGCTTGATACCCGTGAAATACTTAAGGAGGGTACATAATATGCCTTTTACCATCGACTCAGCCCGTGGCATTTTCCCCGAAACCCTTGCTGCTGATTTAGTTCCAGCAACAATTGCTCGTTTTACTCAGCTAAGTGCTGAAGATCAGCTAGCTTTGATTTGGTTTGCTTATTTGGAAATGGGTAAAACTATTACCATTGCAGCACCAGGAGCAGCCAACATGGTATTTGCTGAAGGAACTTTGAATCAACTGCGGCAAATGTCTTTTCGGGAACAAACTCAGGCAATGTGTGACCTGGCAAATCGTTCTGATACACCGATTTGTCGTGCCTACGGAACCTGGTCTGCAAATATCAAGCTAGGCTTTTGGTATCAGCTAGGACAGTGGATGGAAGAAGGTACTGTGGCTCCAATTCCAGAGGGTTATCGGTTATCAGCCAATGCAGCAGCAGTGCTACAAACAATTAGAGAATTAGAATCTGGACAGCAAATTACTGTTCTGCGTAATTCTGTAGTTGATATGGGTTTTGACCCCAAACAGTTGGGAACCTACACCAAGGTAACTGAACCGGTTGCTCCACCACAAGAAATAGCTCAACGGACTCAAGTTTCTATCGAAGGCGTTGACAACCCAACCATTCTCAGTTACATGAATAACTTAAATGCCAACGACTTTGATGCGTTGATAGAGCTATTCACTCCCGATGGAGCATTACAACCTCCCTTCCAAAAACCGATTGCTGGTAAAGAAGCAGTCTATAGATTCTTCCGCGAAGATTGTCAAAACCTGAAATTACTTCCAGAGCGAGGAGTTTCTGAACCCGCAGACGATGGTTTTACTCAAATAAAAGTTACAGGTAAAGTTCAAACCCCCTGGTTCGGTGCAGGTGTGGGAATGAATATGGCATGGAGATTTTTGCTGACTCCTGACAATAAAATCTTCTTTGTAGCAATTGACCTACTAGCATCTCCCAAAGAGTTACTCAACCTCGTACGCTAGTACAAGTATGGGACATTAGTCATCAAATATAGGGTTAGACAACCGGGTTTTTAGATTCAAGAAAAATCAAATTTCTTGCAAAAAAATCAATTTACCCGGTTCCTGAGATTATCAATCAAATATTAGCGATGACTATCTAAAACTCAGATTTATTCAAAAAGCCACGTCTTATCTAGCGTGGTTTGCTTTTTCATAATTTTGTGTCAATCTTGATAGTAATACAGAGACAGATGGAAGATATAAGGTGTTAGGGTCTGGAAATTTTATCAGAAGCAAAGCCCTAGCATTTTATAATTGTGTAATCTGTAGTCTTCCTGACCTGTCTATGGTTAGGGTGTCACTCTGCTAAATATTGTTCATATAAAAACTGTATTCAATGAATCTACTCTGTTTGGGTAGGGTATTTTAGGGTTGGAACATGAAGGTAAACGAAATTAGCTGGTCTGATGTGGAACAGGAAGTTGCTCAAACGGCTTTTCAAATAGCATACGAGCGAGAAATTAATGCTCTGATTCAGGAAGTCCGAGGAAATGCGGCTCAAGTTTCCCAATTAGAAGATATCTGGTGTTTGCATAACTTTCTCAGTGCTAGAAGACATGAGATTGATGGCAAGTATGACTATAATTATTCAGTTTTGATATTTGTTTTTGCCACTTTAGTAAAACAGGGGTGGTTACATCTAGAAGAGTTAAAGGGGCTAGATAAGGATAAGATTGCCAAGATTGGCTCTCTTGCTCGAATGTAATACGAGTGCTTGCGGAATTTTAAATTTAAAATTAATCCAGTATAAGTCTTTCGTTGATTTTGTACACGCAAAGCGACTTCCCGTAGGGTATGGGTTGGTTTATTGACTTGCGAGAATAACCCATAGTATTCCCCCACCCAGCTGTTCAGAAATGATTGACGCTAGGTGGTAAGAATTTTACCAATCATCAGCTTCAGACTGACGTTCAATTTGCGCGATCGCCAGTTTCGCTAAAACTCGAATCACTTCCTGGGAGTCATCTAGTTTCGTCTGTAGGGGTTCTAAGGCTGTGCGATCGCCAATTTTGCCCAGAGAATTAATCGCTGCTTTTCTCACGTCCAAGTCCCTATCTTGCAACGCTAAAATTAAATGGGGTACTGAGGGAGGATAATTCACCTGTCCTAAGGCGGCGGCGGCTTCGGTACGGATAATGGCTTCTGGGTCGGTTAAAGCAGATACCAGTAAACTACAGGATTTCTCATCGGATTGTTCCTGTGCTACATGACCAAGTGCCCCAATGACAGCACATCGTACATCTAAGGAAGCAGCATTTAAGGCTTGGTATAAATATTCTGCGGCTTCTGAGCCAATAAACGCTAATGCCCAGGCAGCATGACCTTTAATATCCTCAGGATGCTCATTGGATGCGATAATCTCTAGCAAGGCTGGTACAGATGCTTCACCTGTTCTGGCTAAGGCTCCAGCCGATGAACTTCTAACTACCGTATCTTCATCATTAAGAAAGGCATGGAGTAAGTTGGGTACGGCACTGGGGTCTGAAATAATAGTGAGTGTCTTGGCTGCTGCTCGTCGAACAACAACATTAGGGTGATTTCCCAGAGCTGCGATTAAAAATGGTGTAGCTGCTTCACCTATTTCTCCGAGGGTTTCAGCGAATCGCAGTCTTACTAAACCGCGTGGATCTCCTAATCCCTCCACCAATTGTTTGAGGACTTCTTCATCTGTAGAATCAAATGTTTCCAGGGTAATTTGCTCATTTACCCTTTGCACTAATTCATCATTGGCAGCTTGAAGTTGCAAAATTGCATCATCTACTGTTGAAGTTTCGGAGTTGAGTGACTGACTCATCAAGAATTTCCTATCACCTGAATTATTTTATGCCGTGACTAATTATTGGTTGCAGTAGACTGCTGCTGGCGCAGTGCTTGAAGAGTATTATCAATCTGGGCGAGCTGAGGTTCTAGACTTGCCATTGCTTGTGCCTTCATGATTTTAGCGCGCTGTGCCATGGACATTGTGTCGTTGACTAACCGTTCCCGATATAGTTCTAATTCGGCAATCATTTCGCCAAGTTCTTCAGGGGTTGCTTGTTCTATGGGGTTAAGTTCTGGAGTATCAGCCATATCCGTGGTGTTTCCTAAAAGTTGATTTTAAATATCCAAATTTGATTTTCTCAGATTCAGTTACCAACGGACAAACCTTTTCTATTTTCACCTGTACTCACACCATTTCACGAATACCCGGAAACCCATCTAAATTCTTAAACCCTTATGAATTAAGGATTTTGCAATTATCCATGGCGCATAGCAAATTACGAATGGATACTTCAGAGGTATTTTTTGGGCATTTATTGTGGGGCGATCGCTGTTTTCTTGGGGTTGCTATAACTTCAGGTAAAGGGGTGATAGATACTTCTTTCCACTCCCATGAGGTTTTCAAGGCTTAATTCACTACTCATTACCCATTACCCATTACTCATTACTCATTACCCATTACTCACAAATTACGTGCTACTGAGTTGATAATTATTTTGATTGAGACGATAGCCCATGCTGTGAACTGTTTCAATGAAGTCTTCTGGCGCTCCCACTGCTTTGAGTTTTTGGCGCAGACTACGAATATGTACCTTGACAGCGTGTTCTTCTGGAGGCGATTCTAGTGCCCATACATGTTCAATCATTACACGACGGCTCAGAACCCGGCGACCATTTCGCAATAACAACTCTAGCAAAGCATACTCCTTAGGAGTCAAATGGATAGGAGTTTGTCCATAGCTAACTTCGTAGGTGCTAGGATTGAGACGTAATTCTCCCCATTCCAAAATGGGTGGTGATGCGACAGAACCCCGCCTCAGTAAAGCACGAATTCGGGCGAAAAGTTTTTGCAAATCCACAGGTTTGACTATGTAGTCATCTGCTCCGACATCCAAACCATTAATTTCATCATGGATGGTATCACAAGCAGTGAGCATGAGAATCGGTAAGTTATAGCCGTGCGATCGCAACCGATGACAAAGACTCATACCATCCAACTCTGGTAACATCACATCTAGCAACAGCAAATCATAATTCAGAACTTTGACTTGATTCCAGCCCGCTTCTCCATCATGGACAACATCAACCACGTACAACTGATCAGTTAGGGCTTCTGCTAGGGTTTCAGCTAGGCGAATATCATCTTCAATTAGGAGAATCCTCATAAAAATTACCCTAGATTAGGAAAGCTTCTTTGATGAAGAGGAAAAACCAAAGGAGACTTTCATCAGCTTAATTTTGAACGGCTACAAGGATGGCTCACCCGTCACAATTTGACAAGATTCTGTTTCCTGACTTTTCCCCTTTACCCATTGTCTCGGAATTTCAACTAATTAAATAAATTCTCAATAAGAAGCAACAAAAAAGGGTTGTAAAGTCAGGAATTACCTATCCTCGCTTTACCACAAATTCCACCAAATATACTCAAAGAAATACAACAGAATTTCAAGATTTATTGAGTTTCGTAATTCTTTCCGATTTCTTTACCGTTTTCTCACCAGTTTCCTTACTACCCCTATGGGATTATTGACTGTTAGAAGCGTTTGGGAGAAGTAGCTTTACCGATAGGCTGTGTTATGTGCTGGAGACTAACTTCACAATTAGCACCCTTTCATCAGAGGCTAGAAACTTACAAAAAGATTCATAGGCAAAGAGGTGTAACAGTATCACCTGCGTTGAAACTAGTGCGTCAAAGTTGAATGAGATGGGTAATTGCTCATGGTTCAATATTTCCCTTTCCACCTTTGTCCCCGACCTTTCCCCATCGGTTGAACATTGACAAAACTAGTGAATATTTGCTGAGGGTACGTAGCACCAAATTGATTTTTGTGGTCACATTTTCGGTGAGTTTTGATTCTTTCCTAACATTTCAATTATCCCAACAAGTGCAACTTGGCATGAAAACCTATACCAAAGTCCCTTAGAGCCAATATGAGTCTAGCGATTCCCCTGAGGGGAGGTTTGAGGAACACTCCCATTGGAATACTACCACCTGCTGCTGAGAAAAAGTTGCAATCCTGGATTCGCAGTCGCCATGTTATTTGTTCGAGAAATTTCTTTATCTTTGAGACTGTAGATTACTCAGCTCTGGAAAGATTTACGGAGTGTATTGCAGTACTAGGGGGAACGCTGATTTCCGTAGACTCCATAGGCAAGATTTGGATAGGAGATCATCGTCAAGTGATTTTGTATCGAGCCAGAGCTAGCTTGCATACTCCTCACCATGGCTTAAAACAATATTGGATTAAATGCGGAAGTTTTCGGACAAGATTTGAGCAGCAAATTTGATTGATATTTTAGCTGATTTGGGAGAAATAATATGTCTATTCCTTTGTTAGAATATGCACCCCTATCTCAAAATCATCGAGTCGCAGGATTTGAGATTCCGGGGGATGAGCAGCCAAGAATTTATACCACTGAAAATCTGCTCGCAGCTTCAGATATGGATATGCTGATTATGGCAGCCTATCGCCAAGTATTTAACGAGCAGCAGATGCTATCGAGTCATCGACAACGATTTCTAGAGTCTCAGTTACGAGTCGGTCAAATCACTGTCAGAGACTTTATTCGTGGTTTATTTTTGTGCGATTCTTTTCGGCGGTTGACCTACGATAGCAATAATAACTATCGATTTGTGGAGATTTGTATTCAGAGAATTTTGGGTCGGAATGTGTATAGCGATCGCGAAAAACTCGCTTGGTCAATTGTATTAGCAACTAAAGGATTACAGGGTTTAATTGATGATTTAATCAATACCGAAGAATACCTGAGTAATTTTGGCTATAACACAGTCCCCTATCAACGCCGTCGTATCCTACCACAACGTGCCCAAGGTGAACTTCCCTTCGCTCGTATGGCACGCTATGGTGAAGATTATCGCGACAAACTACCCCTACCTAGCCGTGTCATCCGTCCCATTCCCACAGGTATGTTCTACGAGTTTGAGCGCTTCACTTTCTCTGACTTCATGAACCGTGCTGATTGGACTACTAGTTTAGGTTTGGTGGGTGCAACAGTTGGTATGGCTCTACTTCTGATGCTCTTTTACGGGGCAAATAATTTGATTGGCGGTTAATTTTCACCCAGAAGCAACAAAGAAGCTGCTGTATGCAGGCATCAGTGTGGGAATATATCACTATTACCTGGGTTGCCATTCTCCAGAGCTACTATTCTATGGGCATCATAGTTAGCCTATTGTTGCTTACTTCTATCTACTATCTGCTGCATAGACAAATTGTTCAGCGTCAGCGAGCCGAAATTTTGTTGCGACAGCAAACGAATCGGGAACGGTTGGTGACACAGATTGCTCAACAGATTCGTCAATCCTTAGATCTTGATGAAGTGCTGGCAACAACAGTGGCAGAAGTCCAACGTTTTTTGCAAGCCGATCGCGTTCTGATTTATCGTCTGTGGAATGATGGTACAGGAAGTACAATTCACGAGACTGTCTTACCACCTTTCCCTAGGGTTTTAGGAACAACCTTCCCAGAGGAAGTATTTCCACGAGAATATCATCAAGCCTATTCCCTAGGGAAAACCCGGACTATTGCTAATGTTGAGCAGGCAGATATCCAGCCTTGTTTAGTCGATTTTGTCAAGCAGTTTGGTGTACAGGCAAAATTAGTAGTTCCAATTATCCAAGAGCATCGGGAAAGTCAGGGGGAAAATTCCGTTCCCTATCTCTGGGGACTATTGATTGTCCATCAATGCAGTCATCCTCGGCAATGGGAACCTTGGGAAGTGGAGTTGATGAAACAACTAGCGACTCAAGTGGCGATCGCCATTCAACAATCAGAACTGTACAGCCAACTTCAGCAACTAAATAGTCAATTGGAAGCGAGGGTAGAACAACGTACCGCAGAACTCGCAAGCGTTAATAGTTCTCTCCGTCATACTAACGATACTCTACAAGCTTTAGTTACAGCCTCACCCCGCGCCATTGTCATGCTGGATCGAGAGGGTAAGGTGAAGATATGGAATCCAGCAGCAGAGCAAATGTTTGGTTGGCAGGAAGCAGAGGTACTGAATTGCCCCAACCCCATTAGTTTAAAAGATTATCCCACCCTACAAAAAAGTGTCTTACAAGGGACTACCTATTCCCGATTGGAATTTCGTCAACAGAAAAAAGATGGTACTCCCATTGATATTATTTTTTCTGCTGCTCCCTTACTCGATAGTGATGGGGAAATTAGTGGGATTGTGGCGGTAATTGCCGATATTACAGAACAGAAACAACAAGCGGAACAGGTGCGTTTACTGCAATCGGTAGTACTTAACACCAACGATGCGATTTTGATTACAGAAGCGGATACCATTGATGAACCTGGTCCACGTATTCTCTATGTGAATGAGGCTTTTAGCCGTATCACTGGTTACCAACCCCATGAGGTTTTGGGTAAAACTCCCCGTCTATTGCAGGGAGATAAAACCGATCGCACAGAATTACAAAAAATTCGCTCGGCGCTCTCCCGTTGGGAACCTATCACCGTAGAAGTGATTAACTACCGCAAGGATGGCACAGAATTTTGGAATGAATTTAGTATTGTGCCTGTATCTAATCAACAGGGTTGGTATACCCACTGGATTGCTGTGCAACGGGATACCACAGGGCGTAAACAGGCAGAACAGGCACTGCGGCGAAGTGAAGAACGCTGGCGATCGCTGATCGAAAATGCCTTAGATATCATCATGATTTTGGACCTTGATGGTAGTATTGGTTACGTCAGCCCCTCCGTGGAAAAGGTTTTAGGCTATCCTGTGGCGGATTTGTTGGGTAAAAACGGGATGGAATTGGTTCATGAAGATGATTTGACGGTAACGCGGGAACGTTTGACGAATACATCCTCCAGTCTAGAAACCGTAGAATTTCGCTACCGCCATCAAGATGGTTCCTGGCGCATCTTAGAAGCTATCAGTCAACCCTTTGTGGATAGTGCTGCTACCCTGAGAATCATGGTTAATGCCCGTGATATCACCGAACGTAAGCGACTTGATGAGATTCGTTTGGCACTGGAAAGGGAAAAAGAACTGAGTGCCCTGAAAACTCGCTTTTTCTCCATGGCATCCCATGAGTTTCGCACCCCCTTGAGTACTGCTCTCGCAGCTGCCCAGGTTCTGGAAAATTGTCAAGATGCATGGGATATTTCTGCCAAAAGGCTAAGGAATCTGCATCGCATTCAAGATGCCGTCAAGCATATGGTGCAGCTACTAGACGATATTTTGACGATTAATCGAGCGGAAACGGGAAAACTGGCTTTTAATCCTAAAAAACTGGATTTACACCTCTATTGTGGTGATTTTGTCGAGGAAATGCGCCACAGTCTGGGAACTGCACACACCCTGATTTTTTCTTGTCAGGGAAAACCGATTCCTGTCTGCATGGATGAAAAGTTATTGCGCTCTATGCTGTCTAATTTGCTGTCGAATGCGATTAAGTATTCTCCAACATCGGGGGTTGTGCGTGTCAGCTTGGATTTTCAGCCCCATCATGTCATCCTAGCTGTGGAAGATTACGGGATTGGGATGCTACCGGAAGACCAAAAACAATTATTTGAACCCTTCCATCGTGGTAAGAATGTGCGAACGATTCCCGGTACAGGATTGGGATTGGTGGTGGTAAAAAAATGTGTGGACTTACATCAGGGTACTATTCAGGTTATCAGTGCAGTGGGCAAGGGTACAACTTGCTTGGTGACACTGCCTTTGTCTGGTAATTAGAGGCGATCGCCTACCCCTATTTGGAATCGGTATTAGTATGAGCAGTTCAGCAAGCTCAGTGTTTCATCTCATGTTCCCATCATCACTCGTGTATGCAAAAATCGGAGAATTCTCTTTTCCCTGCTCCACTAGTAATGATTCTATGGATACTCCTGGGTACAAACAGGGTAGAATTTTCCCCAAGGCATTTTTGATGACTAAAATTACCTAATCTTACACCCCATACTAACACAAAAGAGATTATGCAAGCAAGCTTTTTTACTACGGTAATGTTACCTACAGCCTTGGCTCTGATGATGCTAGGAATGGGTTTATCTCTTGTACCAGAAGATTTCCAGCGCGTAATTAAATATCCTAAAGCCGTCGCCGTTGGCTTAACCAGTCAGTTAGTTTTATTACCAGTAATTGCTGTGATAATTGCGAAACTTGTGCCCATGGAGCCAGCGATCGCCATCGGACTAATTATCGTGGCGTTGTGTCCTGGTGGGGTGTCCTCGAACATTATCACATTCCTTGCCCAGGGTGATGTTGCCCTTTCAGTCACCTTAACGGCTTTGAGCAGTGTGATTACGGTATTTACCATTCCAGTGTTGGCGAATTTAGCCTTTCAGCACTTCATGGGGCAAACTACGGCGATCGCCCTACCTATTGGTTCTACAATCCTGCAAATTTTTCTGATTACTCTGTTACCTGTGGCTTTGGGAATGGGTTTGAGGCAGATATTACCAGAACTTGCCCGTCGTCTAGAAAAAGTCACTAGTCGTATGGCGATCGCCCTGCTCGCTGCAATTATTCTGATTCTGATCATTCGAGAGTGGAACCGTCTGCCTGGATTTATCCTCCAAGTCGGAATCGCTGTGGTGCTATTGAATTCTCTATCTATGGGTGCAGGATTTTATCTCAGCAAGTTGTTTAAGCTGAATCGTCCCCAGCAAATCTGCATTGCCATTGAAGTCGGTTTACAAAATGGTACCTTGGCGATCGCCATTACCGCCGGACTCCTCAACAATCCGGATATGGCTGTGCCCGCAGCAGTCTATAGTCTGTTCATGAATGTTACCGGGTTGATGGCGATCGCCTATGGTAGAAAGTTAGCAGGGGCTGTGTGATCCACGTCTATCACATATCATAAAATTGCACTTATGGTCAAAAAAGTGATAGGCAAATTCACGTTAATTTATGTAATTTTTATCAAACTAAATCGAATAATGACCCCTCTTCTCCTTTATGATTATGAGAAATTTGTAAGATTTCATTAAGGAAAGGGAGATTTTGTAGTCGTGGCAATTCCTCTTTTAGAATATTCACCCATTTCTCAAAACCAAAGGGTGGCAGGTTTTGAGGTTCCTGGAGATGAGCAACCCCGTGTCTACTCTACAGAGAACCTGCTTTCCTCAACAGACTTAGATAATCTGATTGAAGCAGCCTACCGCCAGATTTTTTTCCATGCTTTTGCTGCTGATCGGGAGCGTTTCCTAGAGTCTCAGCTCCGTAGTGGTCAAATCACTGTACGTGACTTTATTCGCGGATTATTGCTATCTAATACCTACAAGCGTAGTTTCTACGACCTCAACAGCAACTATCGTTTTGTTGAGCAGACTGTACAGCGTGTACTTGGTCGTGATGTTTACGATAACCGAGAAAAGCTGGCTTGGTCTATTGTTGTAGCAACCAAGGGTATCAAAGGTTTTGTTGATGATCTACTCAATACCAATGAGTACCTAGAAGCTTTTGGATACGATACAATTCCCTACCAGCGTCGTCGAGTACTTCCTGGTCGCTCAGAAGGTGAACTACCTTTCAACATTAAATCACCTCGCTACGATGCATACTATCGTGGTAAATTGGGCTTCCCACAAATCGTATGGCAAGCCACTGTACGCAGTTACAAAGCTCCAGACAGACAGCCAAAAACAGGTAGCCCCGCTCTGTTCATGGATATGGCGCGCAGTATCAATGCTAGAGGTAACGCACCTCAACAGCTATCAGTAATGAATATTGATATCGAAAAATCAGTTCCCCGCAGATAAGCGGAACTAAACAAAGAGGGTATTTAGTACCTGAATTAAGATACCGAATACCCTCTCAAAATTGGATATTAATACTCTTTGAGTTGCTATAGTCTATTACGCGCATTCATCATTATTGTTTGCCTGAAATCCTAATTCTAAAAGAGCTTTACGGATTTTAGCTTTGGAAGGACGAACTTTAGGAACAGTTAATCCCATTTCTCTGGCAGTTTCAAATAAATCTCGCATCAATATATCCAGGGAAGTATCATCTGCGTCTTCGGGAAGTTTCTCAATCCTCGCTTCGTAGGCTAAAGTATAAAGCTCCAAGTGATGCTTACCCATAACTCTAGCAAGTTTTCTCAAGGTTTCCGGTGTCGGACAGGTTCCCTTAAAGCAAGCACCTCTTAACCGGGGTTGGGGAACACCAGACAAATCAGCCAGACGGTTCATGCTGATACCCTGTTCTTCCAAGTATTGAAGAATAAATCGTCCTAAAGGGGAGCAATCTTCCGCTTTTATTTGCAACCTTGCTGGCATCGTTTGGTATCAGGAAAATCTCAATATCTACAATATAGCGGACGGGGAGCTATTGCTTACCATCTTTTATATCACCAAACAAACCCGTAAAAGGGCAAATTTATCCGTGGAAAAATATCACAAAAGTTCGCCTCAAGTTCTTGCGTAGTAAGAGAAACTTGATTTTACTGGTTTGGGTGAGAAAAGTATTCATTCCCATGGCAACCTGGTTGATTAGCTCTTAATACTCTCTTTATAAGTCAGCTAGTAATTTTGAGGATTGGAATAGGGAATAGTAGAGACGCGATATATCACCTCTCTACTCGCAGGTGTTTTAGCTACCTTGATATACAGAGTCTTGACTGTCTGGGTTCTCAGAAGTCAATTTGGGCTGTTTTTCTTGCCAGAATATACTCACTAGGTGGATAACTGCCAAAATAATGGCTGCTACGGAAATGACGTAACTGTGAATTGTGTATAGGTGCTGTACGGTGAGGGTGCTAATTACTCCCCCACCTGTAATAATGTCTCGCAATAAATGACCAACAAAAGGAATAGACTCGATAGTTCCTAACTCAATGTTAAAGCGCCAGAAACCCACTTGATCCCAACTGAGAATCATTGCTGTCCAACTTAAACCCATAGCACTCAGGGTGAAGAAAATTCCGCTTATCCAAGCTGTTAACCAGCTTTTACGCATTTGTCGATGTAGAAACATGACGACGATTTGAATAAGGGCGATCGCAATTACTAAATTGCCAGCAATATCATGGGCTTTACGGAATAACCAACCATAGTCAACCTGTTCAGTAATCATTTTCAGTGACAGGTAGGCTCTACCCGCAGCCGGTTCATAGTAGAACGATAGTAAAATTCCCGTCGTTGCAGCAATTAATGTCAAAGTCAAAATTACTACTGATAGCACCGTAGCTATCCGTCGCAGTACCATGTCGAATCTGCTTACTTCCATGGTTTACCGCCCCTTATATAAGATTTATGTAGGTTTTCTATAATTTTAGCTAATAAAAATTAAGAAAGGTAAACAGGTTGAAGGTCATAAGCATAAATACTTCCAATGGTAGATAGTGAGGTGTAGGGAGGGGAAACAAAGCAGAAGGTAATTGCGACTTTCCTCCCAGAGCCTTAATCTTGAGATTTTTGAGTTAATTAACTTGGTTTGTAGTCTCTTCACAGAACCTTGTTTGACTCCAGTCCCAAGATTAATTTTCCGCAAATCTGATAAATCCTGTAAACTAATACTTACGTAGGGAGTTAATCTAGTATCTAGGTATCAAGACGAGATGTTTATGGATAATAGCCAATGGTAGAGAGATGTTTCTAGTACTTATGACTAGAATAGCTTTATATCACGGGGTTATCAGCTATCACACCTCTGGAATTTTCCACGTTAGATTTGCATCGTATTATCAAACAAAAGTATTAACGATTACTGTACGACCCCATAAAAAAACTCATAAGAAAATACTTTCATTAGAGTTATTAACTGTTGACAAAACTGCACATCATCCTGTTTTGATATAGTCTTCAGGAAGTTATGATTTGTAGGTGGACGCTCCTAATTGAATTGGTTTTGAAGCAAAAAAGTTTTTAGGCTTGTCATTGAGTTGAGTGAACGAGAAACAGCTATGTCTTACGTCTCCATACTGAAAAATATTCCCGAAATTTTTGGTCAACCAGCAGGTATTGCTGCTTTGGCATCTGTGGGTTTACACGGGGCGATCGCCATGATTTTGCCCATGATGCCGGCTAATTCTAAAGCCAAAGACACCGCATCGGCGAAACCCGTTGGAATTGTCGAGTTAAATCAGACAGAGCAAAATCGTTTGCCGCAAACAACAACCACCTCCATCAACCCAGGAGTGAGTTTGCAAACCCCAGGAACTCTACAATCCCAGTTACCTAACCTGCCGACGAACATAACACCGAGTCTCAGCCAATCCCAAGTGCCACCCGCTCCACCGGTTGCTTCGACTCAAATGATATTGCCGCCTCTACCACAATCGACAGATAATATCAAGGTGGCTTCTCTGCCCCAAAGTCAATCTCTTCGCATCATTCCTCGGCAGAATTTACAAATTGACAATTCGTTTAACACCAGGGTAGCCAGTTATAGACAACTTCCCCAGAGTAATTTTCGTGCAGTAGTTCCCGTACCTAGCACCCAACCCATCGTCACTTCTAGATTGCCAGAACTACCCGCCAATAATGTTCCACCAGATTTAAATACAGTTCAATCGCCCAGCAACTTGCCGCCTAATCCTCCGGATACCGCGCAAAATACCACACCAGGTCAAGAGTTTGTGGCTCCAATTAATCAAACTCCCCAAACTGACGATAGACTAGTCCTAGCCGAACCCAGATTACCTTTGTGGCAAGCTTCCCCCACGGCAGCTAGGAATTTACCATCCTCTAGTAATCAACAGGCGATCGCCAAAACAACCACCTTTGGAGAACAATTCCTCAAGGTGAGACAGCAATACCCCAATATCGAAACCAAGCAACCGATTTCCGCAACTATTCTGGCGAAGGCTAGTCAAGAAAGTCGAGTTGAAGGTGGTTTAATTGTGAATGCTGAAGGTATTGTAGATAACATTGAATTCCTGGATAACTCAGTATCTTCTGAAACTAAAAAGACTGTTAGAGAATACTTTAAAGACTATTTCCAAAGAAATCCTATCCAAGCCAATGGTAAAGTTAAGTACTTCCCTTTCAGCTTGGCTCTTAGTACGAATGCTCCAGCACCAGTTGTTGCTCCTACCGAAACCAAACAAACACCAACGAATCTGATTGAGAGGTTGAAAACACCTAACGTCAATCAGTCACCTTCCCCAGAGCAAGTTAAAATAGCTCCTGTTTCACCAGCACCTAACAGCTTAGTTGTACCTGCGGTTCCATTCACAGCTAAACCTTCCTTGTCACCAACAAATGGCAACAAACCGCAAGCAATTCCTGTAAAACCAGTAACCTCGACGACACCTGTTGCACCTGTGAGAAATAACGTCACAGTTCAGCCAAAGCAACCCCAAGTCACACCAAATCCGGAGAACTCGCCGACTGAGACAACGGTGGAAACTAAACCAGTAACTCAAGTTGCCACAGAAGAAACTCAGCCATCAGTGGAGAAAAAGACTAGTCGTAAAATACTCTTACAGAAACTGCGTCAGGTTCGTGAAGAACGGGAAGTGCATAAAAATCCCCAGTCTCAACCGTAAGTAGAGTCACAAAAACACGGGAAAGGGAAGATAAACCCATGAATCACTTTATGGTTCTGTACTTCCCTTCCATCCCTTGGTAGCATTTTCCAAAACGTAAGTTGCTACTTCTAAAACTTCCTGCTCTGTTAGCTTATTTTTAAAAGCTGGCATAGCATTCTTACCATTTTTCACTTGATGGATAATTGCCTGGATGCCTGTAATTTTATAGTTTTCCAGGTATGTTTCCAATGCTTCCTGCTTTAAAGTTTTTTCCGCGATGAGGATATTACCACCCCCAATGTGGCAAGCAGCACAGTTTTTCTGAAAAATTTTTGCCCCATTGACAGGTTCTACTGCAAATGCTGGATTCGTAAATGTTAGAGATACACAGGCGATCGCTGTCACCAAAATCAATAGAATTGTTCTCAAAGGATTTTCCCCGCAAAATATTCCAGCCACTGATACTATTTTGTTGGTATTTTAGATTGGAGATGGAGAAAATCCCTAGATAATTTACTTTTTAGCCGTTAGCATAGCAGATTTAACGGAATTCAGGAGTTAAAGCTAGAGTTTGACGCGAGAATTTGGACTTTGTAGGATTTTCCGTACTTCACAAACCATAATCACAAATTCTTCTTCACTACCGATTTTGACAAATTTCCCTACCTGCTCAAATCCTAACTGCTCCCACACTCGCTGTGCCCGCTTGTTGAACTCCGCGATAGTTACCCGTAATTGCTGTACCCTATATTGATTTGCCCCATACCTTAGCACAGCTTGAGCATAGAACTTTCCATGTCCTCGACCAACTAAATCTGGTCGTATTCCCATACCTATGTCAAGAGCTTCATGATTGTAATCTCCACCTGGTACTTGACCATCTGAACCGAAAGAACAATAGCCTTCAAGTTCTCCTTGCAGATTCAAAATTGCATAAAAAGCATTTTTCGAGTCAAGCAGATAGTGCAAATCCTCTTGGATAGTATCAGTATCAAAATTGTAGTAGTCATAGGGGGGAGTGTAGCGCCAGTTAAAAATAGCCAGTGCGTCTTCCTTCTCAATTTGTCGAAATTTAAATCTGGTGTAAAAACTATAATTTTGTCCGGGCATTTATCCCCTCACCCTCAAAGATTACAGTGTGGAAATTCTGCCCGAACTCGCTAATTTATTTGCAGAATGCCAGGAAACCTGCTTTCTGATTATACTACTGGACAGTAACCTTACCAACCATGCCTGCACCCCGATGAGGTTCACAGTAGAAAGTATATTCTCCAGCAGGCGCATCCGCAGGGAAAGTAGTTTCCAATTCTTGACCAGGATTCATTAGTAATCCTTTGTGAGACAAAGCTTTAGCCAAATCTGCGCTTTTTGCAGGATTTTGGGCAGCGTCAAATACAATATTGTGAGGAGGAACCTTATTATTTACCCATTTAATTGTATCTCCCGCCTTCACTGTAATTTTTGCGGGTTCAAACGCTAGCATTCCCTTGTCATTGCCTAATTTCACAGTGACCACATCAGCGCTAGCATTAGGAGCAAAAACTGTCAAGCTACCAATAACTAAGCATAGTGTCAATAATGCTAAGCCTAAGCGTCGTAAGCTAGCTGCTATCTTTTTCATCACTCTCTCCTAACAAACAGTTTTATCTTCACCTCTCTATCTTAAATAATTTTGTGACTAAATACGACAGCTTGTCATAGATATTATGAAAATTCCAGGAAATAATTTAGAATGTACCCAGATAATAGTAAATTTACGTCATTGTGACCGAAGGGAGTAACCTTAGAGTCTCAGTTTCTCCTTGCTTTTGTGTCAGTTCTAATAATTTCCCACAGAATTAAGCTATTTCCTGTTGAATCTGCAATCTAAAAACTCTACACTTTTTGGATGTGTAAGCGAGATACATTTGAACTATACTTGAAATCTTGCTGATACATAAAAAGACAGGCAAATTGCCTGTCTAGGGAAATGTCGAAATTGCCGATGAAATTTAGAAATTCATTTCCGCAGCTTGCACTTTTTCTACCTGTTTCTTCTTCAGAACCAGCATGATTTGTGCGAGCATGACTAAACAAATAAAGGCAATTAAACCAGCAACTCTGGTGCTACTTTGTAGAACGATTTCTACATCTTTTTGACCAAAACCACCAACGTTGGGGTTATTAGTTAAAGAATCACCAGAGTTAACAGCTTGACCTTCAGATACAATCAACTCAGGACCAGCAGGGATAGTATCAACAACGGTTTCGCCAGATTCGCTTTGAATGCTGACTTGATATTTCACACCGTTCTCGTCTTCTTCTTTGGCAATCTTGGAGATAGTACCGGTAGCAGAAGCTGTATATACGTTGTTATTGCTCTTTTCACCTGTAGGATAAACTTGTCCGCGTCCTCGGTTTCCACCAACGTGAACAGAGTATTTACCGAACTGAATATTTTTGTCGGTAGCAGGATTGGGAGAAAGAACAGGGAAGATGATTTCTTGATATTGCTCACCAGGTAAGGGTCCAACAATCACGATATTGTCTTTGCCTTCACCGTAGGATTGGTAGTATAAACCTGAGATTTTTTCTTTCATTTCCTCAGGAATCCGATCCTCAGGAGCAATCTTGAAGCCTTCGGGTAGCATTAAGACTGCACCGACATTTAAACCAACTTTAGAACCATCTGCACCTACTTGCTGTACTTTGGTATCGTAGGGAATTTTGACCACAGCTTCAAACACTTGGTCAGGAAGCACAGCTTGAGGAACTTCTACTTCGGTGGGTTTCTGCGCTAGGTGGCAGTTTGCACAAACGATTCTTCCTGTTGGTTCGCGTGGGGTTTCAGGATAGGTTTGCTGCGCCCAGAATGGATAAGCAGAGGCAGATTGGGGAATAACTAGATCGCTGGTAAAGAAGAAGGTTACAGCAGCGATCGCCACGAGCAATGTTTTGGTAATTGCTCTTGCACCACGAGTTAAACTCGCTGTCATACAAGCATTTCTCATCTCTTCAGGACAATGATTCTAGGGGCAACGTCAAATAATAACTGAAACAGTGGAGCTAAAATTACAAATTAGATTTGAGATATTTGTCAATCTCAAACCCTATGCCCACCAAGGTTCCTCTCCAGTACGGAAATCGGTTTCCGTCCAGGGGGTAAGTACCACCTTGTCATCTGCCACTTGAGTATGACTCAGAGCCAAAGAACGAGGTGCCGGACCACGAACTACCTTACCAGTTGCATCATACTGGGAACCGTGGCAAGGACACTTAAATTTATTTTCAGCCGCATTCCAGGGTACAACACAACCCAGGTGGGTACATACAGCGTTGATACCGTAGTCCCCAATGGCTTCCTTACTTTCTACTACCAAGTAGGTAGGATCGCCTTTAAGTCCTTGAACTAGAGAGCGATCGCCAACGTTATGAGTTGATAAATACTTACTCAAACTCACATCATTACCCAGTTCATCCTTCGCTGTTGTCCCACCACCAGCGCCAGCAGCCACAGGAGGGATAAAATATTTAACTACGGGATACAATGCCCCCAGAGCCACGCCTGTGACTGTTCCAAAGGTCAGCAGATTCATAAACTGCCGTCGCCCCATGTCGGGCACGTCCATCGATTCCGAAAATTGAGCCATAATCTCCGCGTTCTTGGTGTATTTTGTTAACTTATTTTTGACTTGAGTTCTTTATAGTCCAGAAACTCTTGTCTGAGGCGAGAAGCCCATGCCCGCGCAGATGCCAATTATCTCTTCCAAGATACTTTTAGCATCTTTTAGGGTTGCATTACATTTCTTTATATTCCTATCATACTTGAGTTACCGAACTTAACATCATAATCAAATGTAAAATATAGTTGAGAAGCCCTATGACAGGAAAAGAATTACGCCAACTATTACTAGAAAAATGGGGATACTCTTATGATGTCCAGTTACGACGGACACAGGGAAAAATTTTTCTGCAAATTATGTGGAAATACCTCGAACAAGCCTCCTTCCCTCTCAGCGAAGCTGAATATCAAGAACACCTAGAAAGTATTGCTGACTATATAAATGGTTTAGGCAATACAACGCAAGTGTACAAATTCATTCAGGAAACGAAAGAACGTCCCCGACTTGGTAAGGCTGTCAGCATACCTCTTGACCTAGGAGAAAGAGCTACTGAATGGCTCATCTGAAGCTTATTTATATTTCTACGTGGTACAGTTTTTAGTTAAATTTCATAAAAATTAACAAATATCTGAGATTTATCACTAAATACCAATATCGTCAATTTATTAGGCATAATATACCGAGAACTATGAGATTAACTGGTCAAGATTGAAATATTCTGGAACCAAAGTAACTCTGTAGGTATAACTTATTTCGTGATGTTTCCCTGATAGAATTCTTTTTCCTCAAGGTATATCTCTTGTGAAATCAACACCAAATTTTGTTTCTATTCCACAACTCCTAACACCAAAAATTCAGAGACAAAATGAGTAAGTTGATGTAGAGATAAATCAGCAATAGCGAAGAGTCATTTACCCAGTAATGTATCTAAATAATTATATCTTGATGATTTGAGTGATAATTTTTATCCCTGAAATCACCAAAATCTACATGGTTTCTAGGCAGATATACATACCTGAGGAAAATTTTCTATCTGAAAGGATTTGTCTACACAATTTGCTATTGACTGCAATTATTCATAGGTAATTTATGTTATTTCCCTGTCAACTTCACCAAACCAATGCCACCAAAATATAACCCTCCAACAGCCCCCGCGAGCAAGCTCTGAGTCAAAGGATCGGTAGAGGGAGTCAAAACAGCCCCCAAAATTACTGCACCCAAAACGACATAACGCCAGCTAGCTAGCATTTGCCCAGAAGAAACAATACCTAAACTTCCCAATAATAATTGCACTACAGGAACCTGAAATGCTAAACCCGTGCTAAATAGTAATAAAAGCACAAATTCAAAATATTTTTCAATCGACCATGCCTGCTCTACTACATCTGCCCCATAACTGATAAAGAAATTCAACGCTGCGGGAATCAGTAAGAAGTAAGCAAACACTAGCCCGCATACAAACAAAACACTAGAACCCAAAACAATTGGCGCAATTAAACGGCGTTCCCTACGTGTTAACCCAGGAAGCACAAACTGGGTAACTTGATAGAGAACAAAAGGCGTTGCCAACAAAATACCACTGTAGCCTGCGACTTTGAGAGAAACAAAGAAATACTCTCCAGGAGCCAATTGGAGAAACTTGATTCCCTGGGCAGGTACCTCTAATAACTTAACAATCGGCTTTGCTTGGAAAAAACAGCCCGCAGCAAATACTGCTACAGCTATTAAAGCGTAAAAAATTCGTTGTCGTAACTCCTCCAAATGCTCAAAGAGAGACATTTCGACTTCTCCAGGTAACTCATCCTCTAGATGAGCTTCTGGATTATCGTACTCAGGGAAATCAATTTCTGGATTTGTTGTAGCTGTATTTCCGTCTTGTGAAGGCATCATGAGTCATTAGATTTGGAATTTGGGATTGTGGATTGGTTGCACAGTCAAGAGTTTAGGGTTGGGGAACCATTCGTGATGAATGGGCAAACATCAGCTCCTTTCTGCGTCTTTTTCCATCAGTCACTGAGCATGACTTTGTTAACTATTGTATCCGGGGCAGTCCCTAGCCAGACAAAACCCAAGATTTTTTCGCCCCATTAGCATTTTTATCCGGTTATCAGGGTGGTGAATCTGCATATTGGATTAGAGAGAGCTAGGATATGATTCTCTCAAGGGCAAGGCAAGATAGGCATTTTTAACCTGCTTGGGCTTGTCGCTTCTCTGTACCATGAATAAAGTAAATCAGGAGCATTGAATTTAGTTGTTAGCCAGACAACACACAATGCTCTCTTTGCCGTCTTAATCTGTATCAAGAGGGTATCTACTATGGCGTAATTCTTAATTTTTCATTGGGAGCGTTTTTTATGCGTCGAAAACTCTGTTTTGGAATGATTGCCATACCCGTATTTATCTTAAATACAGGGCAATATTTTTCTGTAGGGAAAGAATTGCAGGCATTAACAAACAGTACTCACTTAAGTAATTCTTTACTTAATAGTAGTATCTCACAAGCTATTCATTCTACAGAAAAAGCCATACCGTTACAAATTGACACCAGGGATGAAAAAATTAGAGATTGTATACGTTCGGGAAATTGCAAAGACTAGCTAATAATCATTCATTGATTCTTACTAAGTAATGATTTCACAGGGGTATGTGGCTTTTATGTTGAGGTGAAGCAAAAACTTTATACTTAGAACTGATATGTACTAAAAGTATTGAGTGATAAATATCAGGATATCTAATTACTCAAAAGTGGAAATATACTTTGATTAATTATATCAAGGATATGCATTAATTTAATGGATGCTGTTATTTTTTCGGAAATGTCTGAATTATTATGTCTTTAAACTAGGGTATTTTGAATGTAAATAACAATTTACCCTAGGATATTTTTATATCTATTTTATGTGGATTGTGATAACTTTCTGCTACTACTTATACATTTATTTGGGAAAATGCAGAAATAGCTGCTAATCGTTTGATGTAGCTTAAGAGACAATATCAACAACTTCCAATTTTGTGTATTCGCTATAGGTATCTAGTCATCAAGGTAAATGAAGGATGACATAGCAAGGAGATGAGAGTATTCCTTGGTGATATTTTGTGCGTTACGATGTTATATTTAACACAATTGTGATGTGGCAGGAAGAAAAATCTACACTGCAATTTCCCTGCCCCATAAGAAATAATTTCCTAAGTGTAAGCTGAACTCAAGTCAAGAAAATCAGACATGAGCCTGTTCATTCAGTACTGAGAAGACAGGAAAATATTGATTTCACAAATATTTTTGATATTGCATGATAATTCTCTGGATAGTCAGAAATACTATTTACCGAAATATCTATATAATACTTATGCGAAGAAAAGCTGAAGTTGTAGCGATACTGACTGAAGCTAAGATTGTGGGTGAATTATAGGTATTATGAAATTTCTGGAACTTGTATTAGAGAATTTTGGACCCTATGTAGGAAAACAAGTCATCAATCTGAACCCACAAGTTGATGCAGAAAATTCCCGCCCGATACTATTGTTAGGGGGGATGAATGGTGGGGGAAAAACTACCTTAATGGATGCGATTCGTTTAGCACTTTATGGTTCTCGTGCCCAATGTTCAACTAGAGGAAATCTCAGCTATGGTGATTTTCTTAGTCAATGTGTTAATAGTCATACATTAGGTCATGAGAAAACCCGAATTGAATTAGCATTTGAGCATATTGAAAATGATCAGCCGATAAGATATAGGATAGTTAGAACCTGGGATAAAAACCCGAAGGATGGTAAAGACCATTTAGGTATTTTAGATATTCGGGATAATGATGAATGGCTCCATGAAGCCTTAGCAAATATCTGGGATGAATATATTGAAAATATATTACCTTTAGGGATATCAAATTTATTTCTGTTTGATGGGGAGCAAGTTAGAGAACTTGCAGAATTGGAGACTCCTCCAACTTTAGTAGTTGATGCTATTCGTGCTTTATTGGGTTTAGAGTTAGCAAATAAGCTGGCTTTAGATATAGATGTGTTAGTTAATCGCAAGCGCAAGGAACTAGCAGATAGTCAGGATTTGGAAAACTTAGAAGCGATAGAAGAAGAGTTAAAAGAATTACAAGAGCAATATCAACTGACTCAAGAGCAAGAAACATCAATTGCAAAATATCTCCAGGAAGTAGAGAAAGAGCAACAGGAAATTTTTGATAAATTTGTGGCAGATGGTGGGAAGATTGCCGCAGAGCGTAGAGATTTAGAAAAACAGAGGGATTGGAAAAAAGGCGAGATTGAAGAATCACGTCAAGGAATGCGTGATTTAGCTGCTAATATTTTACCACTAGCATTAATTGAACCATTGTTGATAAAAAGCCAAAATCAAGGGGAGAAGGAATTTAGAATTCAGCAAGCACAAATAGCTAGGGATATTATTTTTGCAAGAGATAAAAGATTATTAGATTGGATGGTGGAGCAAAATATTGCTGAGAGTGAATTGGAAAAAATCAAGGATTTTTTGTCAACGGATGTGACGAGCTTAGATGCAAGTTTGTTGCAGGGGGAAGAAGCTTGGTTATTACCTGATGGCGAGACATTAAGTCAGCTAGGAAATTTACTTTATTATTTGCAAAATTCTAAAAATTTAGCGAAACAACAACTAGTAATTTTAAAATCAAAAGAAGAGGAAGTAGTTAATTTAGAGCGGCAAATACAAACAGCAGCGTCTCCAGAAGAATATACTCAATTAGTCACAAATTTAAAGAATTCCCAACAGCAAGTAGCTGGGGTGAGGGGAGAGTGGGAAGTGACACGTCGTCGTTTGGCAGAGTTAGAAGCAGAAATTGAGAAATTAAAAAGAAATTTGCAGGAGTATACAGAAGATACTCTTGATAGGAAAAATACCCAACATATTATTGCTGCTTCTGTAAAAGTGCAAGAGACTTTAAAGTTATTTCGAGAACGTTTGACTTTGAGAAAGTTAAATAAATTGGAAAGGGAAGTGACAGAATGTTTCCGTTATTTATTGCATAAATCGGATTTGGTACATCGTATTGCCATTGATACTCATACCTTTAGATTGTCTTTGTATGATTTACAAGGAAAAGTTGTTGCAAAACATCGTTTATCTGCTGGGGAAAAGCAATTATTAGCGATCGCCTTTCTCTGGGGATTAGCGCGAGTCTCCGGCAGGCGTTTACCAGTAGCAATTGATACTCCCCTAGGTAGGCTTGATTCTTCCCACCGTAATCACTTGGTAGAACGATATTTTCCCACTGCTAGTCATCAGGTAATACTGTTGTCTACTGATATGGAAATCGGTCAAAAAGAAGTCACATTGCTGAGAGAAAATGAGGCGATCGCCCGTGAATATCTCCTAAAATATGACTCTTCTACTCGACAAACGCAGATTGAAGAAGGGTATTTTTGGTAACTCGAAAAGTGTGAGGTTAGAGTATAATTACTTAATCTTTTTCCGGAAAGGTTTGTACCTTGCCATCGGGGCTTAAAACGGCACGAATCCGGATGCTTTGCCCATTCTTATTGGCAGAAACAAAGGGTTCACCAATTAAAGGCATCCCTGTGCGATCAACGTAATCTCTAGCGGGTTTATTCAGGGGGAGAATGCGTTCAATCGTTCCATCCACGCCCACAATCAAACTATATTCCACAACTTGTTGTAACCCTTCGGGTGGTTGCCAGCGTTTTTTGAGATAATCTCTAGCTTCTGCCACCTGGGGTGTGTCAAAGATAGTGCTATTTGTGGCTACTTGGTTAGAAGGTTGACGACTTTCTCGAATCCGACTAGTGAGTTTTCCGGGAGTATTATTATTTGCTTCCGTGGTGGTACTCAGGGAAGATGTTGGCTCCAGGGCATTTAAATCATTAGTGGGTAAGGTGCTAGCGGAGGGAGGCAGGTTCGCGATCGCGGTGGATGTATTCGGCGCTTTTCTACTAGCAATTGTAGGTATTTTGGTATTGGGAACAGTGGTGGTAGCACTACCCAATTGGGGATTAAAGCTTAACGGGGGTAATTGTGTGGAGCTAGGGACATTATTCTTAGTATTGGGCTTTGCCGTTGCCGTCAGCACATTTCCCGGTACTACCTGAGTTGTACTTGGCAAAGTTTTATTGCCAGATGTGGCAAGGTTAGGGGGAACGTTAGCTGTGGGTACAGATTGAACGCTTGGAGGTAGGGAAGAAGTAACTATGGGCGTATTATTACCCATGGTAGGCATAGAGGGCAAAGCATCGGGGGGAGTCAGAGCAGGTAAGGGAGTTGCTAAAGTCGTTGCCGGAGAGGGTGCAACAGCAATAGTTTCTGGGGTAGAAGTAGATTTTGCCGTTGTTGCCACTTGATTTTTGCTGCCACTAATGGCGCTAATCAGTTGGGGAAAACGTTGCCAAGTTAGCCCCACGCCTAAAACAAGAACAGCTGCAATCGGTGCCCACAGAGGAAACGCTGCAACTTTTTTGCTAGATGTTAATTTGGGTAAAGCCATGACATCGGCAGCATATTCATCTAAAGCCGTTGCCAGGTCAAACAGTTGTAATAAATTGAGATTAATAAAAGAAGTGGAGATTTGTTGCCCCAGGGAACCCAAAAATAGTTTGTGAGTGAAATATTTGCCAGGTTCTATGCGGATACCAGACGGGGAAATTGGGGAAATTCCTGCCTGGGCAAATCGATTTTCTGAGGGTTTATCTAGTAGTTGGGTTTCCGCCGTGGGAGAAATGATAGTGCTGTCGAGAAGATTAGAGTATCGTTTCCAGACAGTATCAGGAGACTGTTGTAAAAGTTCCTGAACATAGGTACTAACTACAGCAGACAAAGCTTCAAGTTGATCGCGATCGCCCCGAATAACCAGCTTTTGATTATCCGGTACTTGGGGATCGTCCAAATGCAACTCAAAATTTAAATCTTTCAGGACAGATTTTCCCATCCAACGGGACAGAGGAGAACTCTGTGCCAAGACTTCTAGGGTACAAGTAGGTGGTGTATACCGACGGATTTGAGAATTTGATAGAGGCATGGCAGGAAGCAGAACATTTAGGAATGGGGAATTTTAGATTGCTCCGATGAATTCCCAGAGCTGCGTCTAATTGGGAATACCCGGATGGTTGGGGCTATGCCCTGAGCGAATGAATTACGTATCAGTACTGACTTTTAATGCCATTACTTCTTCTAGTGATACGCTTTGGCGTTAAGCTAAGTCTCAAAGGGACAGGCTCCGCGAACGCCTATCGCAAATCCAGAATCTAAAACTTGCTGGAACGATCCATGAGTGCTAGCCAGAGGCGACGATGTCCACCGGAACTGCTATAAAAAAGTAAATCTATAAGTAATTTTAGAGCTAGGTGAGTCAGTTGGTCGGTGGAAATTGTTTCGTCTTCCTCCATACGTTCTTCGTAGGTATTACAAAAAGCGTCTATGTAATCCCCTAGCAAAGCTACTTGGTGAGGTTCACGGTTCGCTTCGGCAGCTTGTTCCAAAGAACTCACAGCACGACGAATAAATTCTTGGTGCTGTTTAGCAAGGTAGCAGATAATCAAAACTAGCGATCGCGCTTCTTCCACATCCAGCTTTTTCCGTCCCCCCTGTCCTTTGCGGAGTGGATTGGATTGTCGTAATCGCCACAAGGCAACGCGATCGGGAACTTTTGATTCTAAATTTAAATCAGTAGCCGCAGATAGCATGGCATCGGAGCCAATACCCGTTAAAGTTTCCAGCGCCAACAGCACCAAGTCTAATTGGGTTTTGATATTGTCCCAATGAGCCGAGTTAGGGGCAGGGAGTTGGGATAAATCCTCCCATTGGGAAATTGGAGTGGGTGTGCTAGCGGCAGAGTGCATAACATTTAGCATAGGTGATCAGGCTGGTAGGGACTATTGCTGTTACCCATTTTGAAACCAGACTCGCAATCTGCTGATTTGGTTTCCCAAAGAAATAATTCCTAAACTCCCTTTGTGTAAGGAAAACAGTGCATTTTTTGTTTCCAGTCTAGGTTGTGTGGTCAACAGCAGGAATTCTTGTATTACTTTATGACGAAATCTTCCCCAGCAAAAGCCAAGGGGAAAACACCCATCCTGATCGCTGTGGCTCAAACCTAAGAATTTCCGACTGTTAAGCTACTTCAGTCAATTCTTAATAAAATTTAAAGATTTGTGTTTTATCTGCTGATGGAATTTGAGCAGGTGTAATTTTGGAGATTTATCTGAACAATCTTGGAGAATGGTTTTAACCAACATCGGCAATCTTCGCGGGAGCGTCTTGAAGGTGTAAATTGTTTTTTGTAGTGCGGGCTTCTAGCCCAAGTTCTAAAATCACGAAGCAAGATGCTCCCTACTCTTGCTTATTACTCCTTACTCCTTACTCCTTACTCCTTACTCCTTACTCCTTACTCCTTACTCCTTACTCCTTACTCCTTACTCCTTACTTATTACTCCTCACTCCCTACTCCCTACTCCCTACTCAACTAAGAATTAACCAATATAGGCAATTGTGACTCCCGTTCCTCCTTCTGCTTGCTCTGCGGCTTCAAAACGGCTGACTCGTGGATGTTGGTGTAAAAAAGCATGAATTCCTTGGCGGAGCTTACCAGTACCATGTCCATGGATAATCCAGATTGCCCCATTTCCTTCCGCGATCGCCTTATCGAGAATAATTTCAGCATCAGCTACCCGTCTACCCCGTAAATCTACGGTATTCTGGGAGGTGCGAATTGTTAGGGTTGGTTCCGGTGGTGGAGGTGGAGTTGTGGCTTTGGGTTTGGCGATCGCCTCGGCTTTTTTCCCGTCTAAGGATTCCACATCCTGTAGTGTCACCGTCATTTTCATGATGCCGAAACGCACTGTCAGTTCTCCGTCGCTATCGGGTGCAGTGATAACTTCTGCCGTTTGCCCTAACTTGGCAATGCGGATGCGATCGCCCACCTTGGGCATAAAGGTGAGTTTGGCTTTGGGTGGCGGTGCGGGTGTAAATTTTTCGGCAATTTGATTCAGGGCATTGGTTGCCTGCTGGGCATCCTGGGCGCTAGGTGTACCCTTTTGCAGACGGCGAATTACCTGGGCAATTTCTCCTTTAGCTTGGGCGATCGCCTGTTGTACGGCGACTTCCTGGGAGGCTTTGAGAGCTTTTTCCCGCTCCTGTAAATTATCGGCTTTTGCGGATACTTCTTTGTATAATTTTTCCGCTTGCTGCAATAAATTCTGTGCTTCCGTGGCTTTGATTTCTTGGCGACGGCGCTGGGCTTCCAAACCAGCAATTACCTGGTTGACATCATCCGAGGCTCCACCAATTTTCTCCTTCGCAGCTTCCACTACCTCTGCTTTCAAGCCCAGACGTAGGGCGATGGCTAGGGCATTAGAGCGCCCAGGAATCCCCCACAACAGCCGATAGGTGGGAGAAAGGGTGGTTTCGTCAAATTCCACTGAGGCGTTTTCAAACCGCTCATCCTCGTATTTCAGTGCCTTGAGTTCGCCAAAATGGGTGGATGCCATGGTTAATTGGGTATGGGCAGCTAGGTGCTGGAGTAGGGCGATCGCCAAAGCGCTACCCTCTGCGGGGTCAGTTCCGGCACCCACTTCATCCAGCAGTACCAAGGAAGCACTGTCCTCTGCCTCCTCCCTATCCAAAGCTGATAAAATGCGGCTGATGCGGCGAATATGTCCAGAAAAAGTGGAGAGACTTTGCTGTAAAGATTGCTCATCACCAATATCAGCTAAAACCTGGTCAAACCAGGGTATTTCCACAGGTTCCCGCGCTGGTACAAACAAACCTACTTTTGCCATCAATGCCCCCAAACCGAGGGTTTTCAAGGTGACGGTTTTTCCTCCCGTATTCGGACCAGTAATTGTCACTACCCTAGTTTCTGGTTGCACCAGTAAATCTACGGGGACAACCGGATGTCCTTGTTCGTGCTGTTCCTGCCACAGAAGCAGGGGATGGCGCAGTTGTCGCAGGGTGATAATTTCCCCAGATTCACGGTTAATGAAGCGGGGAGGATTGGCTTTCAGCCAGAGACTATAGCGAGATTTGGCAGTGGCAATATCTAAGGTGGTGGCGATCGCCAGTAATCTTTCTAAGTCTTCTTGCGCCAGGGCAATTTGTTCAGTTAATACCCGACGGATGGCTTCCGCTTCTATCTCTTCCCGTCGTAGTAACTGTCGTAACTGGTTGCCCATGGGGACAACGGAATTCGGTTCAATATATAGTGTCACCCCACTAGTAGAGGTGTCATGGACGATACCAGGGATAGCATCTTTGTGGGAAGCCTTCACTGGAATTACAAAGCGATCGCCCCGTTGGGTAATTATTTGCTCTTGAACGGCGTTGGCTTTGACCTGCAAAATATTATGTAATTTTTGGGTAATTTGACTGCGTACCTGGCGCAATTCTCCCCGAATATCACTCAACTTTTGACTAGCGCGATCGGCAACCTGTCCCCGCTCATCGATACAGCGATGAATTTCCTGTTCAATTTCGGGATAGGTACGTAAATCTGCGACTAATGCTGCCAGAATTGGCAAATCCGGCTGATTTTCAATAACCCGCCGTAAATTTCTCGCCCCCGCTAGGGTTGTGGCGATCGCCAATAATTCATCCCCAGAGAGAATACCTTGCAGTGCTGCACGTTCCAGGGAATCACCAATATCCTGTACCCCATCAAAAGATAAACCCGTAGTTAGACGAGTTTCTAAGGCATAAATTTCCTTCGTTTGCGCTAGTAAAAGTTCGCTCTCCGCTTGAGAGTTGGGAATCGGTAAGTTACGAGTAGCGATCGCCCCTAGCTTTGTCGCCGCAAAAGTAGACAAATGCTGACACAGACGATGCCATTCTAGTAGTTCTAAAGTTTCCGCTTGAATCAAGGTTTTAATTATTTCAACTCTTGCAAAATTTCATCTTAATAGTCCGAATTCTATTAAATCAGACTAAAACAGTTGTCATAAACTCTTCAACTAAACTGAAAGTTTTGATAGCTGCTTGCATCTCCTTATCTCACCTGATGATTGACTCAAGCACTCTAGATGACAAACTTAGCAAAAAGCTCAGACCGTTTCCAGATGATGTACTTGTTCACCAAGTCGTAGTATTTGTAGTGCTAATCGAATTGTAGACTCATTCTGACCACCTTTGGGACATAGATAACAAAAGAAATCAACACCCTTTGGCAAGCTCAGGGGACACCTCAGAATCTTCCCAACCATGAGTATTTAGCCAAATTTCAGAAATAGGAAATTCCAGATTCTCCACCTTTTTCCCTGAGCCTAAAAAAATCGCTGCAAAGACCCCCACAATTTGATACTCTAGCTTAAACAGATTTGGGAAAATTAGTAGCGTGGACATTCAAATTGGGCGGGGAAAAGTAGCTCGTAGGGCATACGGAATTGACGAAATTGCTCTAGTACCTGGCAACCGGACTCTTGATCCGACTTTGGCAGACACATCTTGGCGGATTGGTAACATTGAGAGGCAAATTCCCATTATTGCCAGCGCCATGGATGGTGTAGTTGATGTGGGTATGGCTGTACGTTTATCTCAGTTAGGGGCTTTAGGTGTTCTCAACTTAGAAGGTATCCAAACTCGCTATGCTAACCCGGAACCCATTTTAGACAAAATTGCTTCCGTGGGCAAAGATGAATTTGTACCATTGATGCAAGAACTCTATGCTGAACCGATTAAACCAGAATTAATTGCCCAAAGGATTCAAGAAATCAAAGCCCAAGGTGGTATTGCTGCTGTAAGTGCTACACCAGCTGGGGCAAGTAAGTTTGGGGAAACAGTGGCGAAAGCTGGAGCTGATTTGTTCTTTATCCAAGCAACGGTAGTTTCTACGGCACATTTATCACCAGAGTCTGTTGTCACTTTAGATTTGGCAAAATTCTGCCAAGAAATGCCCATTCCCGTAATCTTGGGGAACTGTGTCACTTATGAAGTCACCCTAGATTTAATGAAAGCTGGGGCAGCTGCGGTATTAGTAGGTATTGGTCCTGGTGCAGCTTGTACTTCCCGTGGTGTGTTAGGTGTGGGTATTCCCCAAGCTACGGCGATCGCTGATTGTGCCGCAGCTCGTGATGATTATTATCGGGAAACGGGTAAATACATTCCAGTAATTGCCGATGGTGGCTTAATTACCGGTGGTGATATCTGTAAATGTATTGCCTGTGGTGCTGATGGTGTGATGATTGGTTCACCCTTTGCGAGGGCTGCTGAAGCCCCTGGACGTGGTTTCCATTGGGGTATGGCTACTCCTAGCCCTGTGTTACCCCGTGGTACTCGTATCAGTGTGGGTACAACTGGCTCCCTAGAGCAAATTCTCGTCGGTCCGGCGGGTTTAGATGATGGAACTCATAATCTTTTAGGTGCCCTCAAAACTAGTATGGGAACTTTGGGTGCAAAAAATCTCAAAGAAATGCAACAAGTTGAAGTTGTTATTGCTCCTTCTTTATTAACCGAAGGCAAAGTTTACCAAAAAGCTCAACAATTAGGTATGGGCAAATAAAGTCAAAGGACATTTTACTAGCTTGAGCCAACATTTTAGGTAGACTTCCTCTGGGAAATTTAAGATTTGCTTAACTATCCGATGATTGTAATCAAGTAGCAATCTTAAATTCTTCAATAAATTTTTCCTGAGACTGAAACAATCACTGGAAAAGTCGCGTATGTCGCCTACAATAGAGAAAGCGGAGACGCACGTTTCCGTTCACTCCTCACACCACACTCCGCCCGGACTATTGTTCGGGCGGTTCCTTATGTATTGTTATTCATAGTTCTTCCTAGGGATAAGCAATTTCAGTGGATTTTTGGGCATCTTATATAGTAACAAGCTATGTTGACTGATAATTTCAGATGTTGCCCCCACAAAAATTGACTGCTGCTGAACAACAAATCTTTTCCTTGGGGCGCATTCTCCAAAGCCTAAGGGAAGAGAACACTATAGAATCTTTAATTGCAACTACAGTTAGATATTTGCAAGAAGATTTTGAATATAAGTTAATTTGGATTGCGATGTACGATCGCCTGAACCATATTTTATTAGGTCAGGGCGGTATCACTCCTAGTAATGACAAAAATTACCTGAAACAGCATCTGGTGCTGAATCCAGGAGATTTGTTAGAGCAGGTAGTAACTGAACAACGTCCTTTAGGTGTAGCTGACTTACGTGCGGAACTGCGGGCGCAAGCATGGCAACAATTAGCACAAAAATATGAGATTCAGGGAACTATTGTTTTACCGATTCGTTATAAAAATCATTTTCTCGGTGTAATTCTCCTGGGTTCTCAACGTTGGGGCTATCTTTTGGGTGGAGAAGCCAGAGCTCGACTGATGATGATTTTAGGTGAACTGGGTGCAGCTTGGTATCAATTAGAAATAGATTCCCAAAATCAACAGTCTAAGCATCCGGAAGAAAAATTATTAAAATTACTAGAAAATATCCGTAATTTACAGAAATTAGAACTAAAGCTAAATGCTGTAGTGGAAGCTACTCAGGAATTTGTTTTACCTAGTCGGACAAATATTTATTGGTTAGATACAGAAGGGCGGTATTTTTGGCGACGTGCCAGTAATAAAAGTGCGAGTGGAGTTTTTCACCATGGCAATCAACAAATAGCTGGGATTACTATTCAAGAGCTAAGTGATTTTTACTACGCTTTGTCTGTGAATGAATTAGTGTTTATTGGTGATGGGCGTAGCTCTTTTCAAAGTAATTGTACAGTTAAGTTACTCCAACGTTTGAAAGTGCGTAGCTTGTTGGCAGCTCCGATTCTTCGTAATAAAGATTTGTTGGGTTTTTTAACAGTTGAAAGTAGCGAACCACGCATTTGGGGAGAAGCGGAACAAAATTTTGTGCGAGGTGCGGCAGGTTTAATATCCTTGGTGACACCTTTGGATGAAGTGGAAACGACGGTGCGACAGATTCAAGATGATGCCTATTTAAGTAGTCAAATCGCTCAGGGTATTTATACTAACAAGGATGTCCAAGAAATCTTGGATGATTGTGCTGCCAGGGTTTTACAAAGATTAGGTGCAAGTCGGTTTTTGTTACTTCACTTTGACAGTGAGCAAAATCAATATCAAATTTTTTATCAAAACCAATTACCTAACCGCCGGGGTTTAAATTTAGCATTTGAGACTCCTAAGGATATCGATTGGCAGTTATTAGCTGCTGCTGAGGTAGCTGTGGGAATCGAAAATCTAGAGGATGACTTGCGCTTTTTCCAGTGGCGACCCAATTTTATCGATAATGGTGTGCGATCGCTACTCATTAGTAACTCTAATCCTGGAAATTCTCCCCTAGGGTTACTGGTTGTAACTAGTGATACTCCTCGACACTGGATATCTAGGGAAAAGGAATTAGTTCAGGTAGTCAGTCAACAGCTGGGTGTGATTGTCCGTCAGTGGCAACTTCAGCGTCAAACAGAACAACAGCAAAAAATCTTACACAGTACTCACCAATGCCTAAGGGTGTTGGGGCAATCACAAAATACCTATAGTCAATCAATAGAAAAGTTACAATATTCAGCCTTACAACAAATCGGAGAAATTTTACATAGCCCTGCCATTAACCTTCTATATTGGTCTCCTGGTGATGCGATCGCCCAAATATATCCCGGTATAATTACTGATAGTCAATTTGCGATTAATCCAGAAGCGATTATTCCGATTTCTGAACCTTTAATCCATTGGGCTGTGACGAACGCTGGCTTACTGAGTTTTAAATTGTCTGAGCTACCCGCAGAAACACGTAAATGGTTACACGGTAGTGCCATCGGTCAAGTTTTAGTAATGGGTTTGCATACTGCGGATGACTATGAAACCACTGGTGTAATTTTAATTACCGACCATCGAGAACGTCAGTGGAGCGAGGAAAGTTTATATGCAGTGGAAAATTTAATTTTTCAATTGGCTTGGTTGCGACGAAATTTGCAAATTAATACTAAACTTCACAGCAAAAGTGCAGAACTACAACAGCTAAATTGGTATAAACATCGACGTTTAGAAGATATTCAAAAAAGTATCTCTCAAATCTTAGGGCAAATGCATGATTTGGGTATTCCGACAACGGAATTGACACAGATGCGCTACCAGCAATTACTACGTCAACTAGATAACACTAATGCTTCCATGACAACTTTGTTGAAATTGGAGCAATGGCAGTTGCACAGAAGTTGGGAAACGGTAACTATTGCCAGTTTGCTCAAGCGATCGCTGGAGCGGGTAGACAACCTGTTGAAAATCCAGCGACTCTGGGTTGGTGTCCATGGTTTGGGACAGGAGGATGGAGAAAATAATAGTAATCAAAATTATTCTCTCCTGCCTATCTCCGGGGAAAAACCTCAGACTTTAAGTATCGCTGGGGACATGGTGAAAATTGAATTAATTCTCCATGAACTCATAATGACTGCCTGTCAACGGGCACATACTGGTAGCAGAATTGATATCTGGTGTCGTCGTTTAGATGCCGATTCTTTGGAACTTTCCATTACTGATAATGGGACAATTGAGCCACAATTACTAGTAGAACTCAATCCAGAACTCTCTTCTAAGGATGTTTTGGCACCGTCTACCCTGGAAAAACCACCGGGTTTACATATGGCGATCGCTCGTACCCTCATGCAACAACTCGGAGGGGATTTGCAATTCTATCAACTTCCCGATAGCCGTTTAGTCAGCCGCTTAATTCTACCTTTGGCAGGAGAGTAAACAACTGATACAGACTTAGGATAAAGTCAGGCAAAACAGACTTTTGCCAATTTTCCTTTCCATCCTTGTCTTTTGCCATGAGCTAGTAACCTAACAAAAGTCAAGTTGTTTGCTCTTCTAAGGGGAAAAACTCCTTTGTTTCTGGAGAGTAAGTCCAAGCAATACCATCAGGATCCCGACTGCGAGTCCATTCCGAAAAATCGGACTCATCCCGTCGTTTGTAAACGGTACTGGAATAGACATTCAAGCGTTTTGCTAGTTCTGATTGAATCAAAGAACCAAAAATTAACTGACTTTCCAGGGATGGAACTGTTTCTGTATGAGGTGTGATTATCTCCTCACTCTCAGTCACTTCAGTTAATTCTGTTTTCTTGGGTGGTGGAGCTAGCAAAAGTTCCGCAGTGGTTGCAACAGGTTTTCCATCTGCCAACTCTTTCAGAGGTTCGCTACTATCCAAAATACTGCCGAGGGTACTAGCAGTCATGAAATAGTAAATTTTGCTGCCATCTGGTGAGTTGACGATATTCGCACCAAATTCCCCAGCTTTCGTATCCAAATAGCGTTTTGCCGTGTCTCCAGGAAAATTGCCGCGAACAGCTAAGTCCATCGGGGTAATTTTGCCCTGGGTTTCCCGCATCAACTGATTGAACATTGGGTTGACTTGCTGACACCATTGTTGCCATTGGTAGCGTTGCCAGATATTCAAGCCCAAAATCAGCACAAATAATGCTAGCCAAATCCGCCAAGTGGCAACTAGGAAGATAACTAAAAAGGATATGGGCAAAAGTAGGACTAAAAAACCTTTGCCGTGATTTTCTATCGTGTTTTCACTCATGCTGATTTTTTTTGCCAAGTGAAGTTTTGGAAAATAATACTACTATCTTGGCAAAAATGGGACAGTGATTTGTATTATTTGGCAAAAATAGGCAAAAAAATTTTTGTTTTGATTTTGCCATTAACTAGAGAAAAATTTAACAGGGAAGATTTGGGAAAATATCACAAAAGAGCAGGGATAATATTCCCACGGCTAAAAATGAGATTTTGGGATACTTGCCAGTTCCTAAGCAAACCTTAAACCTCAGTACTGCCAGTAGTATGTTGTGATATCTTAAATAAGATAAAGTTAAGTAAACAATATTAAAAAACTTTGGTGGACAGTATATTTTCCCCAGAGGCGACTTCTAACCAGTTGGAAAGTAAAGCAGGTGCTGATTTATCGCTTCCTGAGTTTGCTGTTCTTAACAGAGGAACTGTTGCTCAAATTTCGACAAAATTAAGTTTTGTTGTAACTTCTCAACTGTGGTGGGTGTTTGCCGCAGCCGTCTTTTTAGTATCTATCCCTGTGTTTATTGAAGCACCATTAGTGCGATCGCTGCCTTGGTTGAGTCTGTTACTCACAGGGGGTTGGTTTGGGCTGAGTTTCTCATTAATGTCACGTCCTGTAACCTATCTCTGGGGAGATTTACTCTATGGATTTAGTTGGAGTTGGTTGGCAGGTTCAATTTATTGGGGATGGTTGCGCTGGGAACCCCTATGGCATTTACCTGTAGAAGCTATAGGGTTGCCTGGGGCAATATGGTGTTTACAACGTCACTGGGGAAGGGTGGGGAACTACTTCTACCTAGGTTCCTTATTGGGAACAGTCTTAACAGATATTTATTTTTATTTAGTAAAATTATTGCCTTACTGGCGACAAATTATGCAGTCTGACAATGACATGGTGTCAGAGATTTTGCATCAGGCTGTCACTCAAGTGGCAACACCTGGGGGCAATTTTTGGGCAGTAGTGTTAGCTGTCACCTTGCTTCTGGCAGGAATTATTCCCTTACGACAGAAAAAACTCCATTGGTATGCCTTTGGGGGAGCAGTGTTAAGTACGATTCTGGTGGATAGTTTATTTTTGCTGGCTGCGGTTTTCGCCTAAAGGACTGCTTGGGACTCCAGAACCCTTGCTAATTAAAGGTTTTGCCTTGATGTCCCTTCCTCAACCCTAACACTTGAAATCTGAAGAACCAACCACTGTGAAAACTGCAAAATAATAATTTTTGACAAAAGATTAGGTCAAAGCCATTAGCAGTAATTATTGTGGATATTGATACGCTGTATATTAGTTTTTGATGACTGCTGTGTTGATTAAGCTATCGATACTGAGATGATGGTAAGAGCATTGCTGGGGAAGGGTGTTTACTGATAGGTAAGAGTGTGAGAACCACAGAAGGATCTCCTGAGTTCAAACCTAGCAGTTGCATACTTCACACTTTGTAACTTTCTACTGGAATCCTTGTTTTTAGCTTAAAGCTTTTATTTCAAGTTGATGGAAAGAGGTACAAAATCGTGAAACGATTGGTGCGTTTATTAACAGTATTTAGCTTGTTGCTGGGATGTTGGGGATTTTTGGGTATGTCGCAAGCTGCCCAAGCTGCAAATCTGCCACACTTTGGTTTACCTAGAGTTTCCATTTTAGCTGTGGAAGAAACAGGTGAGCTACGTAACCGGGCAGACGATAAACTTGCTGATGTCTATGGTGACAAAATTGATTTAAACAACACTAACGTCCGTGCTTTCCAGCGCTTCCCCGGACTATATCCCACCCTAGCTACAAAAATTGTCAAAAATGCCCCCTACGACAAGGTAGAGAGCGTACTTGACATTGATGGTTTGAGCGATCGCCAGAAAAAAATTCTGCAAGGAAACTTAGGTAATTTCACAGTTACCCAAACTGAAGCAGTATTTAACGAAGGAGATGATCGTATCAATAACGGCATCTACAGATAGATGGTAGTGGGCAATGGGTGATGGTTTTGCCATTACTCATTCCCCAATTTCTGGTTTATTTCCCTATTGCTCGCTTTGTTTCACAACATCACTCCATCACTTTGCCTGAATTTGATATTCCTCAACAATTTGACGTTTTATTAGTCGGTGCTGGTGCTGCTGGACTCTATACTGCCTTATGTTTACCTGAGTCTTTGCAAGTCGGCTTAATTACTAAAGAAACGATCGCCCTCTCTGCTAGTGATTGGGCGCAGGGTGGGATTGCAGCAGCGATCGCCCCAGAAGATTCTCCCCAGTTACATATCGAAGATACGCTCAAAGCAGGTGCCGGTTTATGCGATCGCGCGGCTGTAGAATTCCTGGCACAGGAAGCACCTAGTTGTATCAAGTCTTTAGTTGATTTAGGGGTTGCCTTTGATCGCCACCATGGGGATTTAGCCCTCACCCTGGAAGCTGCCCACTCTCGCCACCGAGTACTCCATGCTGCCGACACTACAGGTAGGGAAGTAACCACTACCTTGACAGAGCAAGTCTTGCGGCGCTCCAATATCCAAGTTCTCCAACAAGCACTTGCCTTGGGTTTATGGCTAAACACAGAAACTGGACGTTGTCAAGGCATCAGTTTATTTTATGCTGGTAAGATTCACTGGGTAAGGGCAAAAGCAGTGGTATTAGCCACCGGTGGAGGGGGACAGGTATTTGCTCAAACTACGAACCCCGGAGTTAGTACAGGTGATGGAGTGGCGATCGCTTGGCGAGTCGGTGCGGTTCTACGTGACTTAGAATTTGTGCAATTCCACCCCACTGCTTTAACAAAACCAGGTGCAGAACGTTTTCTCATCAGTGAAGCTGTACGTGGTGAAGGTGCCCATTTGGTCGATAGCAAGGGATATCGTTTTGTCTTCGATTATCACCCAGATGGAGAACTTGCCCCTAGGGATGTGGTCAGTCGGGCAATTTTTAGCTACCTACAAAAAACCTCTGGAGACCCCGCTACAGCCCATGTGTGGCTAGATATGCGCCCCATTCCAGCAGATAAAATTCGCCATCGTTTTCCCAATATTGTCAAGGTTTGCCAACGTTGGGGTATAGATGTATTTCAGGAACCCATTCCCGTTGCTCCTGCTGCTCATTATTGGATGGGAGGAATTCTCACAGACTTACAGAACCAAACGAATATTCCTGGTTTGTATGCGGTGGGTGAAACTGCCAGCACTGGGGTACATGGTGCAAATCGTTTGGCGAGTAACTCCCTGTTGGAATGTATTGTCTTTGGCGCTCAGATGAAGTATTTGTTCAATGATTTAGCAGATATCAAGCCAGAAGCGAATTTACGTACAGCCCTGCAATGTTTTACCCTCTCAGAAAAAGAGTGGTTAACTCAGGAAGAATACATGGAAACCTTGCGTTATAAGATACCACGCCTCGTTTGGCAAAATGCAGGTATCTGTCGTGAGCAGTCAGCTTTAGATATGGCGATCGCCACAGTTGAATCATGGCAACAAGACTTTTCTAGTCTCTCTCTCAGCCAATTTTTACTCAATTTACGACCATCCGAACCAGTTAACTTTGCAACACCAGATGCAGATAAGCAGTTAAGACTTTGGGCAGAAACCCATAACTTATTAGATGTTGCTTACTTGATACTTAAAAGTGCAGCTTATCGGACTGAAAGTCGAGGTGGACATTATCGTTTAGACTATCCCCATTCCCAACCAGATTGGCAAGCTCATACCCTAGTTCAACATCACAACTGGTGGAAATCAGCCATCGTTAATCTATAGAAACGTTAGTCTAAATGCTTTAGCGAGTTCCACTACCATAGGAGCTCTCAGGACCACCATAATTAGGCGGTTCATATTCACTCTCACTTGCTGTCTGAAATTCTGAATCCTCTATCTCATAACTCACAAAATTGACTTGAAGGGTTTTTTGTCCCTCTGTAGTCGAAATATTTTGGCGATCGCCCATCGCGTTTGTGAGTTGAGGAAGTATCACATAAGTTACAAGTAACACCAGAACCGTGCTGACGATTCTTAAATTAGTTTTCATATACTTCAGTGAATTCCCTTAATTAAAATGGGTGAATTTAACAAATTGTAATTTTTGGTCTTTACGCCTAATTTTCCGTTGCCTTGGTTATGAAATCCTTATACCCATCTAAATAGAAGCACAGAGATAAGTAATAGAATCTGTATTTTTGAATCCCCATCACTTCTATGATGATTCACTTAATTGTCACCTTGAAAATTCTATAAATCAGTAATACTACTGAACAAACCCGTTCTATCTTTCATACCATTGAGCCTGATTGATTACCACTATCTACTGAAATATCAAGCATCCTACCTATTTTCATGAAATTTTAACAATTGTGTGAAAAAATACAGTACTTCTCCTATGATGATTTTATGTATTACCTATTAGGTTGCTGAGAATCTTGTAAATTTCTATGGTAAGACCGTAAATTTTCTTAGAGATTAAAACAATAAAATTTACAAAAATTGCCAAAATGCCAAATAAATCAGCATAATTACGGATTAAATGGGAAATTTAGTTGTTATGGTTTGTTTTACAATGTGTTACATCGTTAATTTTCTTAGCTGATTGAGATAATCAAAACTGATAACATCAGCCTCAATCTTGAAGAATAGTATTGGTATCAATCTATGACTAATTCTTGGGATAGAGGTTTCTGAGCGATCGCCAGTAATTCTCATAACTACACTCAGGAGAGGGCTGTTTGCGGTAAAGCAGCAGAACTAACAGAAAACAGGCGAAATTGAGCATAAACTCGATAGCATAGGAATTGCCATGACTCAGCCTAGGGAGAAAATGAAATCTAGCTCACTATGATAATTATCCCTAGGGAAGAATTCTCTCATCTCTATCGATAGGTAGAAATACTCGAAATATGAAACTATGAAACGCTACCGTTGATAGATGATAAGTGTTGAAAGTTTCCAGGAAAGCAGAAAAAGTTGGCTTTGGGAAATTATCTCTACAAAGTCATGTCTGGAGAAAAATCCTAAACCAAGTTGTATGGGGAAAATCTGGATTGATTTATGTCTCTCTCTGTTAAAAATCTCTTGGAATTGCAAAAGAAGCTGCGAGATTATGACTGCGATTTCCAAATGGAATTAAGCGATGGCAGAATAAATCTTATGGAACCGGTGGATGTTTATGCGAGTGAAATTGGTGCAGAAATGATGCGGTTGTTAGGGAATTGGGTTAAACCGCGCAAATTAGGACGGGTATTAGACTCCGGTTGTGGCTATATTTTACCAAATAAGTATTTAAAAGCGCCTCATATTTCCTTTATTCGTGCCCAGCGTCTCAAACAAAGTCCTCGTTATTTTGCGCGCATTGTTCCCGATTTAGTTATAGAGATTAAAGCTCACCGCGATCGCCTAGAATTTTTAGAAGAGAAAATCCAACTATTTTTACAGTTAGGAACCCAAGTCGGCGTGCTAATAGATGCAGATATTTTACAGGTGAAAGTTTATCATCCTACAGAAGCAACTATTACCTTCAATCAGGATGATACTCTTACCCTACCGCAAATCTTACCTGGATTAGAAGTGGCGATCGCCAATATTTTCCCACCGATATTTGATTAAGCATCAGAACTATCAACACCCATTCTATATCCGAGTCAGATTTACCACAAAATATTACTTCTTCACTAGAATATATGCTGTTGCATACTCTGGTAACCGACTAATATGCTTTTTAAAAGCCTGCTGACTAGGGAAAATTCCTGCGAGGAAATCTAGTTGATAAAGATTAGGTAAGAAAGCACCACCCGTATCAGCAATGACTCCCATGCGTAACCTTTTCTGTTTACCTTGATTGTACTCAATGACAACAACTCTACCTAAACCAATATTTAAAATATCCCCAGCAAAAGTAACTCCTGGTTTAATGGATATCTTGGCATCTATGTTATAGCCATAACCCTTAATTGCATCAACTTTCCGAAAATACCAGTAACGTTTTTGAGCATGGGGGCGAATTTTTTTGTCGTAGGGAATTTCGTTATTTCTATCAACATTAAAATAATCTTCAGAGCCATCATTAAACTTAATTAAAATGGTTCCCTGCATCAGAGCTTCTTCTAAACCATCACGAGTTAAATAAGCTAAAGGTTCTACCTTGCCAAATTCCTTACCACCGGGCTCATAAATACCCGATAAGACATCTTGTTTTGTGTAGCGAGTGTAGAACTTATCAGTGGCTAAATTATCCTTGAGACTATAGATAGCTGTGTTGAATTTAGCTGTCTTTTTCCGTGAGCCAGGATGAATAAAAACTGCATATTTGGTAATTCTCAGTTTTTCCTGTTGAGATTTTTTTGGATTATAGGCATCCCACTTAATAACTTGAAAATTCTGATTAATAAATTCAGAGTCTTGTAAACGAGTGGTGCGACCTTTGGCAATATCTTCCTGGAGGACAGTAATCATAAATTCGAGAGTTTGTAGAATTTTCTCTGTGGTGACTCCCGATGCAGTAATTAAATTTGTGCGTAATATATCTGGGTCAGAATTACTATATTTTTGAAAATACTCTCTAGTATTAATCAAGACTGTCAACAAGTCTTTTTGATTAACAATAATTTTATTACTTGGTAACTTCTTCTGAGAGAGAATCTCACCAGGATTAACATTGAATTGGAATTTTTTAAACTCATCAATTACCGCATAACTAGCGGCAGATAATAAATTAGAAGATTTCGGAGAATTTGGAGAAATATTTGGGGAATTCTGAGACGATGTAGATAGAGAAGTATTTGTTTGTGTAGTAGTAGAGATAGCTGAATTCAAGGAAAGCCAAGACGAAACCATTAATGCATTCCAAGATGTCGGTGTATCTGGGCTAGAGTTCTGGAGATTTTGCGATGTTGGGAAATTTTGAGAAATTCTCGGAAGGGAGAAACCTAGTACTACTGTAGTGAGAATACCTATAGAGCAAGATATTTTTGATGGAAGTTGAAATTTCATAATATTCGTCAGTGGTTTTGCTGCACAAAATTATCTCACCACTAGCTGAGAAATAGGGCAAGGGGAAAATCTGAAATCTTTGAGAATCCCTGTGACTTGAGCCTAGAAATAGGTCAATGGTATCATTCCACTAAACCATGCTTCATGGCAAAGCGTACTAGTTCAGCGCGATTGCTAGTCGAGGATTTTCGCAACAGACTACTAACATACTTCTCCACAGTCCGAGGGCTGAGGTGTAATTTATGACCTATTTCGACATTAGATAAGCCATGGGTCAAGAGTTCTAAAACTTCTTGCTCTCTGGGACTGAGTTCTGCAAATAGTCCCGAATCGATACGGTCATTTGATGAGTAATTATCTATACCTTTTTGTGTGGATGGATTGGTATTTTGGGCATGGAAAACAAGATACTCTGATTGAATAATCCGCGATCGCTCTAGTAAATTACTGATAGCTGCTCCTAACTCTTCCAATTCAAACGGCTTAGGCAAATACAAATCACATCCTGACTGATATCCCAGAATTCTTTCCTCAGTCTTGGCACGAGCTGTTAATAAAATGACTGGTAATAACCGCAGTGTCGGTTTTTGTCTCACCTGACGTACTAATTCATAACCGTTCATCACCGGCATCACAATGTCAGTCACCATTAAATCGGGGCGAGAAATTTCTACTTGCTCTAAAGCTTCTTGACCGTTATTTACAGTAATTACCGAGTAACCACACAGATACAAATAATCACTAATCGCGGCAAGAGTACCCGGATCGTCATCCACTACAAGAATTTTCAAGGGCATGGACATTACACCCCTAGCCTGAAATAACTAAAACTTTGCTTGATGTAACCATTAGTCAGTAAATACAAGCAAATACTCTTATGATTCATACTACGACAGTAATGTCATGTAATTAGAGATTTGAGATGGGCGATCGCTTCCATCACGGAAAATTGGACTAATGGATTGACCTCATAGATGAAATATCAATTTGAGATATGAGATGAAAACAAAATTGTAACCCCTTTCCTTTGTGAAGGAATCAAAGGTCGTGATTCTGTGATATCTATTCTATGTTTTTTCCCAAGAAAAGCCTATGAGTCTGGTTGTAAAATCCAGGTACAAGGCAAAATCATCCAGTAGCTGGCAGAGTTATGACAATCTGGAGATGTCAAATCTTGTTCAATCGCGGCTTGTTGCCCATATATTGGCATACTGAGAGCTAGGTCGAACCCTTACCCCTATCCTCTTGATAGAGATGCTACTCTGACAAAAATATATTTTCCCCAAATATCAATACTTCTATCTCTAGACTCAAAACCCAGACATAAATCCTCAACACCGAGTATTTTTGATATTTGATGAAAACCCTTCCATTGGTTAGAAGATAATTATCAGTGAATTGGGTATCCTGGACTTCTAAATACAGGTCAAGTAAAAGTCCATGGTTCCAATTAGAGATAATAATCCCACAACAATTACTCCCTATGTCACCTATGGGCTAATTGCCTTGAATGTCGTGGCATTTATTTATGAAGCCAGTTTACCACCACAAATTTTAGATAATTTTTTGCATCTATTTGCCGTGGTTCCCCGTGAGCTTTCAGCAAATTTCGCTGGTATTCCTGTGAATCAAGGTATACCAGAATGGTCTACTTTAATCTCCTCTCAATTTTTACACGGAGGTTTTTTGCACCTAGGCGGTAATATGTTATTTCTCTGGATTTTCGGAAATAACGTAGAAGATAAGTTAGGTCATGGCAAGTTTTTATTTTTCTATTTAGCCTGTGGAGTCTTAGCTGCTTTGACTCAGTGGTATTTTTCCCAGGGTTCTACCGTACCATCTTTAGGTGCAAGTGGCGCGATCGCGGGGGTAATGGGTGCATATATTCTTCGCTTTCCCCAAGCAGAAATCCTTACCCTTGTACCTTTAGGAATATTTTTCCCCACTTTCCGTATTCCAGCATTTTATTTTCTGGGATTTTGGTTTGTTCAACAAGCTTTCTATGGTCTTGCTAGCCTAGAATCACCAACAAATATTGGTATGGAAAGCGGGGGGATTGCTTACTGGGCGCACGCTGGCGGTTTTATCTTCGGAGCTATTCTTGCACCTTTACTAGGTTTATTTCAAGACCAAGCCCAGGAGAAATATGATTAATTCTAAGGGCTACAGCCCACAACCTGGAAAATTTATCTTAATCTAATTGTCCAGTTGACTAGGCTATTTTAACCAACTTTGGGGGTTTCAATCCCCGTCACAAAACGTAATTACGTTAGCGTGAGTTCTCCCGCAGGGAGCATTACGAATTATTTTAATAGCGCTTCATAGCTCGTTGCATATCTCGTTGATCTTGACGACGTTTTAAATCTTCTCGCTTGTCATGTATCTTTTTACCCTTGGCTAAACCAATAGTCAGTTTTACCCAACCTCGCTTGAAATACATTTTTAAGGGAATCAGAGTCAAACCTTGCTGTTCGACTTTACCAATTAACTTGCGAATTTCTTGACGATGCATTAACAGTTTGCGGGTGCGTCGAGGTTCATGGTTAAAATACTGACCACTGGCGTTATAGGGTGAAATATGGGCATTAAGCAACCAAACTTCACCATTTCGCAACAAAGCATAGCCATCTTGAAGATTGACTTTACCTGCACGAATGGATTTCACCTCGGTTCCCGTCAATTGAATTCCAGCTTCGTAAGTCTCCAGAATTTCGTATAAAAAACGGGCTTGTCGATTATCCGTAATTACCTTGTAACCGTCGTTGTTATCTTTATCACTCATCGATAAATTTTAATCTAGTTCTTATCTGACAAATTTTTGGGGTTGTTGCGGACATCTGTGAGCAATTATTTAATTCCTACAGGATACTCAGTTGGATGCCAGCCTTATTCTACTTAATGTAGCCTTTTTCTGGGATTTTTGTCTGGTGAAGGCGGCTACGGTGTACAATTTCTGTCCCTGGGGGTTGTAAATCTTTTAGGGGAGGAAAACAGGATTAAAAACCTTTACTTGTGTGTAGCGTAGCTTTTGATAGGAGAAAGATATTTACCCATTCCCCATTACCTATTCCCCATAAGATTATGGATAGCAAGGTTCTGAGTAGTTAAAGTAAATCTCTTCAATCACATGGCTAGTGAAAATATTTTTGATGCTGAAGATAGGGTCAGAAATATCCCTAAGGTTGGTATTCTGACGATGTTCCGCTTGGGTTTATTCCAGATGGGATTGGGGATTATGTCAATTCTTACCTTGGGTGTGTTGAATCGCATCATGATTAAGGAGTTGGCTATTCCCGCGACGGTGGTTGCATTCACGATCGCCATGCATCAATTTGTCGCTCCGACTCGTTTATGGTTTGGACAGATGTCTGACAGCAAAAAGTTGTTTGGTTATCACCGTACGGGTTACATCTGGTTGGGAGCTGGTTTATTTGCGATCGCCGCTTTTTTAGCTGTGCAAATTACCTGGCAACTTGGTGCTAGTTTTTACGCTGGCGGTTGGGGTAATGGACAAACCTACGGCTGTTTGGGATTATTAGCTGGGGTATTTGCCTTGTACGGCTTGGCTTTAAGCTGTAGCTCCACACCCTTTGCCGCATTATTAGTGGATGTATCCGATGAGGATAACCGTTCTAAGTTAGTTGGTATTGTCTGGTCAATGCTGATGGTGGGTATTGTCATTGGTGCCATTATTAGCTCCAAGTTACTACCGGCGGCAACTACCTGCCAAGAAACGGAAACTGTGGTGTCTATATTTAGCCAACCCCAAGCGTTAGCAGCATTGGAGGCTGCAATTAACCGCCTATTTTTGATTTTGCCCGGTGTGGTATTTGGCTTGTGTATACTAGCGACATTTGGCATAGAAAAAAAATACTCCCGCTACGGTATACGTTCCACCATTGCAGAACGGGAAGACCAAATTACCTTTAAACGGGCGTTAAAAATTCTCACAGCCAGTCGGCAAACGGGGTTATTTTTTACCTTCTTACTGGTAATGTCACTGAGTCTATTTATGCAGGAAGCAGTGATGGAACCCTACGGTGGGGAAGTTTTTGGAATGTGTGTATCTGAAACTACTCGCCTCAATGCCTTTTGGGGAACCGGGACATTAATGGGAATTAGCTCCACGGGCTTTTTGATAGTGCCACGTTTAGGGAAACAGACAACGACAAAAGTCGGCTGTATAAGCGTTGCAGGGAGTATGCTGTTGGTGATTACTTCCGGGTTTATGGCAAATAGTAGTTTGTTGCAAGCATCATTACTAGTATTTGGTTTAGCATCTGGGGTGACTACAACCGGGGCAATTAGCCTGATGCTAGATTTAACAGCAGCAGAAACGGCAGGTACATTTATTGGTGCGTGGGGTTTAGCTCAAACTATGGCAAGGGCGATCGCCACCGTGAGTGGAGGTGTAGTACTAGATATTGGCAAGCAAATATTTTCCCAAAAAGTCCTAGCCTACGGTTTAGTTTTTAGCCTGCAAGCCATGGGAATGCTGCTTGCTGTCTGGTTTCTCAGTCGCGTCAACGTCAAAGAATTCCAGACAAATGCCAAAACCGCGATCGCCTCAATATTAGAAAGTGAACTTGATTGAATTGGGTAGGTAATGGGTAATTGGTAAGGGAAAGATATCTTGTTTACTCGTCTTTCCCATTTGAATTTCCTGGCGGCAAACCTTGCCCTTTTTTATTTTTCCGAAACAATTATTTTCCCCTTAATCCTTCCCAAAAGCTATGACAGAATTTTGGACAAGCGTTCTGGAATTTGCCCAAGAAGTAACTGCACAAGTTGGTAAGCAGCTACTCGAAGATTTTGGGCAAGCAAAAGCAGAGCAGAAAAGTGATGGTAGTTTGGTGACAGCTTCCGATAAATGGGCTGATGTCCAGATTCGTCAGGCGATCGCCAGCAAATTTCCCGACCATGGTATCCTCACCGAAGAAGGAAACACCATCTTTCCTGGTACTGAGTGGTGCTGGGTAGTTGACCCCATCGATGGTACAACTAACTTTACCCGTGGCATACCTATCTGGGGAATTTCCATGGGCTTATTGTATCGAGGCGTACCCGTTTTTGGTTACGTAGATATGTGCCCCCTATATCAAGTCTTCCATGGTTATTGGTCTGGAGAAACTGGCTTAGATATGCCATCCGGTGCTTTTTGTAATGGTAAGCCCATCAAAGTTAGCCAGGATTCCCCCAGTAGTCAGCATTTCTTTAACCTCTGCTCTCGCAGTACTGACGTGATTGAGCCTGATTTTCCCTGTAAGATTCGGATGCTGGGTGTAGCCACCTATAATTTTTTATCAGTGGCGACTGGTGCAGTTTTAGGTGGTATTGAAGCCACACCGAAAACCTGGGATATTGCAGCAATTTGGGCAATTACCCAAGCCGCAGGGGCAACCTGGGTGTCATCCCAATTAGAACCCTTTCCCCTAGTCAAAGGTGAAAATTACGCTGCTATTTCTTACCCGACGATGGTTCTCAGTCGCTCGGAATTAGTATCAGTCTTTAAACCATATTTAGGGAAATTAAAGCTCTAGGGTGCGGATCGGTGGGTGTTTGGCGGTGACTAGGAAAATTTTCGCCCCAAACCCTTACCCCGATTGACTTTCTGGATTTTTATCCTTTAAAGAGGTTCGCATCCAAGCTGCAAGTATTGATACACAAGCTTTGTAGCGATTTTGTCCCGAAAAATATTGATATGGCGATCGCTGAAATGGTACTTTTATAATTGACTCGCACTATTGAACCTTGAAAACTAAATATATCAAGCTCTCCAGCACCGAGTATTGCAATTAACTAAAATCCCTATCAGGGATTGAAACTCTTCAAATTAAGAAACTGAACGTGCAGATACTAATAAAAATTAGCTAAAATTTATACCAAGTATTCAATTGTCAAAAATTTACCATGATAAAACATTTAATCATATCTACTGTTATTACTAGCCTGACTTCTACTGTTGCACAAGCTCAATCAACTGCTTCTGTTTTTGCTCCACCCTCTAATATTCGTAATGCTCCTAGTGGAGAAATTATTTGTACTATTAACAAAAAAATTACCCTAGAAGTTTCCCAACAGCAAAATGGTTGGTACTATACAAGTTTGTGTGGAGGAGGATATATTCACAAAAGTCAGATTCGTTTTCAAAACTCTAATAAAAATATCTCTAATCAAGCCAAAGTTGTAGGAATTAAGCAAGGACAATTAGCCCTGAGAAATTTACCAAATGGTCGTTCCTTAGCAGGATTAAATAATGGTAATGTTGTGAACATTTTGGCTCAACAAGGCAATTGGGCTTATGTGGAAGTTATCAATGGACCTAATGCCAAAATAAATGGGATGAGAGGTTGGGTGAATTCATACTACCTAGCCCTTTTCTAGGAAAGCTAGACTACAAACTCCTAGGCGATCGCCATCTGGTGTCAGAATTATCCGATAAGAAATATCAACCTACATAATAAACGGGGTTTAGTGGACTAAACCCTGATTCTATAGTGCAAATAGATGACAATATAAATTACCAATTCAAGTAAAGATTCCTTGCCCAATGCCAAGATTCTTCGTGGGGTAATCTCATTGTCGGCTCTGAACGGGGATAGAGATTTTCAATCATTGATGTATCTTGATAGATAATCTCTTCTGCTGCTTTAATTGTCGCCTTTTCTAAAATAGGATTTAAAATTCCAAAAGACTTAGCGACAAACAACAGAATAAACATTTTGGTTGTGTTTTCGGTTTCTGGATAAATTACAAAAACCTGCACAAGCTCTCCTAAGGGAGAATCGGAATAAACGATAACGAAATGGGGAAAGTAATTCTCTAGCAGTAGCTCGACAGGATTAGGAGTGAAGAAGAGAGCAATATTTTTCAGATATTCTTGCCAGGTATTCTGGGCGCGAAAATGCTTAATTCTACTCACAGAAAAGTATTCTTGAGCCTCAAAACTATGCACTTCCGTACTTTCAATTTTAAATAATGGTCTGTGGGTTCCTTTGGCGTGGTTTAAATCATGGTTGACTTCTAAAGCGTAGAGAAAGGGAGTCTTGATGGTGACGTTTTTAGTAGCACCAATATAACGATATTTGCCAGAAATCTCTTCTAAAATATTAGGGATAGGAATTCTTGGTACTTGATTAGCATAAGTCCAGATAAAATCACCCTGCATCTCTAGTTTTAAAGTATTGGCTAAAGGCTGAGAAATTTTTTCTTTGGGTAATAATGCTCGACCTTGATTATCAAATTCTATAGCATGAAAGGGGCAAGTAATTGTATTACGTTGAGGACAAATCCAACCATCGGAAAGTTTTGCTCCTAGGTGAGGACAAGCATTTTCTAAGGCTGATATTTCTCCCTGGGAATTTTTCCACAATACATAATCTTTGCCAGCAATGGTAAGTAATTGGGGCTGATTTATAGGCAGCATGGAGTTGTGTGCGATTAACCAAGGCGCACCGGGTAAATTCCAAGACATAATAGTGGTGGGATATTAAAGATATTAATCAAGGAAAATAAATCAGCGATCAGTAGATAATCTGGTTTGAAACTGAGACAAGTTCTATTGTTTGCCAGGAACCTGATTTTTCTCTAACTGATAGCTGTTATCTATTAGTATGGCGATCGCGCTTTTTTGAGTCTTGTACGTTTTCCCGATTTTTTGTACATTCTCCCTATCTTGTAAAATTTGCCCACCCATACAAGATGCAGAAAATATGGCTTACGTTGGATTCGGCGGAAAATAGCTTTGTAGATAACCTAAGGTGAGTCGTTTGGTTTCTGCGACTAGACGTTGACGAAAGGTGGCTTCTTGACTGAGGGATAGCCATAATAATGTGCCGATCGCTTTTACCAAGACAAAGGCGATCGCCTGATAATCCCCAGCTGCTAACCCTGGTTGACGTTGGGCTAAAGATGCGGCAAACTCCTGAATCAGTTGTGTATCTGCTGCATTCTCGATTTGCTCCAATTCAGGTATTGCTTCCTGCACCTGAATGAAAATGGCATGGTAGCCGGGATATTCGGTAAAAAAACTATCTGTAGCATCAATCAACTGATCTACGTAGGTAGATAAAGGTTGGGTTGCCAGCTCCCCCCTATCAAGGGCAATCAATTTTTGATGCAATAGCTGATTGTAGCGTAGGGCTAGGGCTTGTAAAATAGCTGCCTTATCTGGGAAAAACTGGTAAAGCGACCCAATTGGCACTTGAGCATGGGTGGCGATCGCGTTTGTTGTTGTTCCGTTATAACCCTCTGCAATAAACATTGCTTCTGCCACATCCAGAATCCGATTTACCCGCTCCTGACTACGAGCTTGCCGTGGTTTCCGTCGCATTCCCACTGGGTTTGAAGGGCTTTGAGTCATACATTATCTCCAGAATAAAAATAAATATTTGAGGATTACTCATATTTTAATTGGCGAACATGAATGATACTCATATTGTCTAAAAAGGAAGTCAGACTCCGTGATTACTTCTATATGAAGCACGAACCACAATCAGACTATCTGTGTTTGCGTTTCTTAATGAGTTTGCTGCAAATTTTTTCCAAATTCAAGAAATCGAATGCTTGCATTGAGCAACAAGAAACGCAAACAAAACTTCTCTACAAGGGTTTTAAGTCTGTCACCTAAGTAGAACGGCTTAAATAATTCACGCTATGTCATTGCGAATGAAACGAAGTGGAATGAAGCAATCGCAACGGTTTTGACGATTTTAGAATCTGTTACATAGTTAGGTTTATTCTCACCGACTTACTTATCACCTACTACAGTTTCAGGACTGCTTGAATAGACTCACTCAGAGGTGTAGTAGGACGGTCTATCAGTTGGCTTAGGGTTTGGCTGGCATCAAGCAATCCTCCTTTTGCTGCTCCTGTCTCAGATTCTGCTAACATCACAGCAAAAGGCTCAGGTAAACCAGCATTTTTTAATACATTAATATAAGCCTCTTCAGACATATTCTGATAAATCACTTGCTTACCAGACATCTGACTAATTTCGGTGGCAAATTCGCTCAATGTATAAGCGACATCACCAGCCAATTCATAAACTTTACCTGCTTGGTCATTGGCTAATAAAACGGTGGCTGCGGCTGCGGCATAATCAGCGCGGGCTGCGGAGGCTATTTTAGCTTCTCCAGCACAGCCCATTACTACACCATATTCCAAGGCTATCGGGATACCTGCTGTGTAATTTTCGGTATACCAACTATTACGTAATATCACATAAGGCACACCCGATTCGTGCAAGACAATTTCAGTTTGGTGATGTTCTGCTGCTAGAGGCAGAGGGCTGCTATCTGCGTGTAAGAGACTGGTATAAGCCAGTAATTTGACTCCAGCTTGTTTACAGGCGTTGATGACGTTTGTGTGCTGAGGTACGCGACTACCAATTTCACTGGAGGAGATGAGCAATACTTTTTCTGCACCAGCGAAGGCGATATCTAATGTGTGGGGTTGGGTGTAATCAATTTGCCGCACCTGTACGCCTAAACTGGCAAAATCTGATACTTTTTCTGGATTGCGAACCGCAGCGACTAGTTGATTGGCAGGAACGGATTTTAATAGTTCTTGCAATACTAATCTGCCTAACTGACCCGATGCAGCAGTGATGACAATCATATTTTTTAGTTGGTTAATTTTTTGATGTCGATAAATCTAATATAATTTCATTACTAACTTTTGGTAAGTACGTACAAAAAAGTAAGTATATGAGTAATAGCAATGATGATTCCAAGACTCTGACACAATGCTTGGAAATCGGGAATATTTTCGCTGAGCCATGTCCTTCACGAGACATCCTGAAGCACGTTTGCAGTCGATGGGGTGTACTGATTCTGATTGCGCTGCGCCAAGGAACCCACAGATTTAGCGAGTTGAGAAGAAAAATGGGGGGAGTCAGTGAGAAAATGCTGGCTCAAAGTCTACAATCTCTGACGGAAGATGGTTTTGTGCTGCGTGTATCGTACAATGTTGTTCCACCTTTTGTTGAGTACAGCCTGACTCCGATGGGAGAAGAAGTCGCCGCTCGCGTCGCCGCCTTAGCAGACTGGATTGAAGTCAATACGCCAAGGGTGTTAGATGCAAGGAAGAAGGCAGAGAGATAACTTTTTTTGCTAGTCTGCTCCATTATTTTGAGCTGGTAGTGAATCAGACGGGAAATAGCTTTGCAGGTAGTGTAAGGCAAACCGTTTCATTTCTGCTACCAGTCGCTGCCGAAATGGTTGCTCTTGACTGAGGGAAAGCCACATTAAGGTACTGATTGTTTTTACCAAAACAAAGGCGATCGCTTCATAGTCTGCTGTCTCTAACCTTGCTTCCCGTTGCGCGAGTAAGGTTGCGAAATCTCGGATCAGTTCAGCATCAGCAGCATCTCCGACTGCTTGCACTTCAGGTATAACACTCTGAACTTCCATAAAAATTGCAAAGTAGCCGGGATTTTCAGAGAAATGCTGCTCAGTGATATCAATCAACTGCTCAACCAGAACCGATAAGGGCAGTTTTACCAGTTCAGAATTGTCCATTATTGCCAATTTCTGATGCAGACGTTCCTCATACCGTAGTGCCAAAGCCTGCATAATCGCTGTCTTGTCTGGAAAAAATTGGTAAAGTGACCCGATAGGTATCTTCGCACCAGATGCGATCGCGTTTGTTGTTGTTCCGTTATAACCCTCTGCGATAAACATTGCTTCTGCCACATCCAGAATCCGATTTACCCGCTCCTGACTACGAGCTTGCCGTGGTTTCCGTCGCATTCCAGGGGACATTGATGAGCTTTCAACCATGGGATTTATCCATAACCTCAAAATTAAATGAGTAGTCCTCATATTTATCTTGACAAAACATGAGAGTTGCTCTTATTTTAGATATATGAGTTTTGCTCATATTGTAAATCATTCACAGAGAAGCTTGCAATGAGGCAGGATTTATCCAAATTACTCCATTTCCAGGTGAGGGAAAAACCGATGGGATACCTGAAAATATGGTGCTTTGTGCGCAAAAAGTTTTCTCCTTGGTTGACACTGGCGATCGCCCCCATCAAACTCTGTTGTTCATCTGGGATGAAACGCACTCAAGAAGAGATTCGTTGTATGGTTGCAATGAGCAAAATTGACTTTGTTGGCGTTTATGCAGTGCTAAATGACTTACTTTGGTAGCGCTAAATCAGAGGATATCTGATTCCTGAAATACAAGTATTGATTGAACTCTGCGTTCTGCACTTGGCTGGAACGTCCACTTCATGGTTTCTAATTTTTTGGAGATTTTTGTGATGCAACTAATGGATTTGTTTAAACCCAAGCAATTATCTGATTCGGAAATTCAACAGCAAAGTCATTACCAAATGTTGATAATTTTCAAATCATTCTTTTCCATGTTATCGGGAGATAGTAGTCTGGAATCGGTGGGGGAAATGTCTGATGCTTTAGTTGAAACTCCTGCATTTGATTTGGCAGCGCAATATTTAAAAAGAGATCCAAACTGTGCGACACTGATAAATAATCGTTACATTCCTCCTAGTTATGACCTAGAAAAATTACTGACGTTGCCGGATAATTCCTTAGGGTATATCTATGCCGCAGCTATGAAAAAAAGTGGACTTGATCCAAATCTGCATGGGGGGATGACGGCAGAATCAGATGCTAAATATGTAGAACTACGACTCAGTCAAACCCATGATATCTGGCACGTTCTCACAGGATTTGATACATCGGTAATCGGTGAAATTGGCTTGCAGGCGTTTCATCTCTCCCAATTTCCCTATCCCCTTGCAACGATGCTAGTAGCAAATAGTTTGATGTCGAGTACATTACTGACACCAGAAGAGTTACCCCAATTGCTAGAGGCGATCGCCCTTGGATTGCAGATGGGTAAAATTGCCCAGCCATTATTTGCCCAAAATTGGGAAGAGGAATGGGAAAAACCCCTAACTCAATGGCAAGCAGAGTTAAACATTCAGCCGATTCACAATTAGGTAGACAATCAACTGGGTACATATCACCTATTTCTTATCCCCCTCTATCCCCCTATGACTAGTGGTTTGTCGCATAAGCTGTGATGGGTAAAATTATGTATAGTGGGAGCGTCTCGCTCCCTGATTTCAGAAAACAGGCAAGATAAACTATCACAATTAATCTGATAGACCACTAGTCAGCGACTCTACCTCTGCTGATGTTGCGATTACTTATCAGTTAGTATATCAAAATAACATCTGAACCTAGGAAAGATATTTCCGAACGATTAAAGTGTGGGAGGATGTCACTAATACATACCAATTCACAAAGATTTATTATCAAATGAATTTGCCCCATGATTTAGTCAAATCACTAATTGGCTCAAATCCCTACTATATTCAAAATTATGGTGCATCATATCTGGGCGATAGTCTGGAACTGATAAAATTAATCCCCAATAGTTGTATTAATTTAATTATTACTTCTCCACCCTTTGCTCTAACACGTAAAAAAGAATATGGCAATGCTAGTGCAGATAACTATATAGAATGGTTTTTACCTTTTGCCTATGAATTTCAGCGCATTATGACAGATAATGGCTCATTGGTGATAGATTTAGGGGGTTCCTATCTGCCAGGAAATCCAGTCAGAAGTATCTATCAATATGAACTATTGGTAAGCTTATGTAAGGAAGTTGGTTTTTTCCTCGCCCAGGAATTTTATCATTACAATCCAGCACGTTTACCAACCCCTGCGGAATGGGTGACAATTAGAAGAATTCGGGTAAAAGACTCTGTAAATATGGTGTGGTGGCTAGGGAAAACAGCGAATCCCAAAGCTGATAATCGCAAAGTTTTAAAACCCTATAGTCAGAGTATGAAAAATTTACTTAAAAATGGTTATAAAGCCAATTTACGTCCTAGTGGGCATGACATTTCTGATAAGTTCCAAAAGGATAATCAGGGGGCAATTCCTCCTAATTTGCTAGAAATTGCCAATACTGAATCAAATAGTGCTTACTTAAGACGTTGTAAAGCCGCAGGAATTAAACCCCATCCCGCACGTTTTCCTTCCGGTTTTGCAGAGTTTTTCATCAAATTTTTAACTGATGAGGGTGATATAGTCTTAGATCCCTTTGCTGGTTCTAACACTACGGGATTTGTTGCAGAAAGTTTACAACGTCGTTGGATTGCCGCAGAAATTAATGAAGATTATCTCATCGGTAGTCGCTATCGGTTTGAAGCAACTAAATAATTTATACAACTAATCCCGAACGAAGAGCGCGTACAGCTGCTTGGGTGCGATCGTCAGCACAAAGTTTATTTAGAATATTGCGAACGTGGGTTTTGACTGTACCGACTGTGATATAAAGTTTTTCGGCAATTTGTCCATTGCTGCAACCGGCAACAATTAATTCCAAAATTTCTAATTCTCTTTGGGTGAGGGGGTAGGTTTCTAAAACCTGTTCATATTCTGGGGAAAGTGCTTCAATTTGTACAGTACGACTGTTGTTATTGTTAGATTCACCATTGGGTAAACCTTGACGCATCTGCTGTAAAACTACATTGGCGATCGCTGGATCAATCCAAGAGTTACCCTCATAGGTTGCTTGAATTGCTTCCATGAGTCGGTCAATGCTAGTATCTTTCATATAATAGGAGTCTGCCCCCGCAGCAAAGGCAGCTAATACGGCATCTTCCGTATCTTCCATGGTAAGGATGAGGATTTTAGTATTTGCATCACCGCTATCTATTTGAAATTGGCGAAATCTGCGTGTGAGTTCAATCCCATCCAAATCAGGCAAACCAATATCCACAACAGCGATATCTGGTTTACTAGTCTCTAATAATTTTAAACCTTTAGTAGCATTAGCCGCTTCACCAATTACTTTAAATGCATTGTTTGATTGTAAAGCTGCTTTTAAACCCATGCGTGTTAAATCGTGATCTTCGATTAAAACAATACTAATTTCACTCATTATTACCTCTATATGTCTGTATATAATTTCTGGCGATCATCACCAACAATATACACCTGATTTTGTTTATTACCAGAACTTAGGATAGATGATATTTTCCTTAGATTACATCCATCGGTAGAAATAATTATGGTATATATCTTTTGCCTCTATATACGGAGAAATCTAACTAAAGGTATATGGTAGTGAGTGCAAAAACTATGAAATAATACCTTGGCGTATTTATGGCAGAAGTTTACCGGAGATAAATCCCTTCTAATTTTTGCTTGAATTCTCCGTCACTGTAATCCTCTCATTTACCTCTACTCTCCAATCCAAGAAAGATGATAATAGTACCGCTACGCGAAATTAAAAATATGTCCTGCGGGCACGCTACGCGAAAAATCAAAATTAATACAACTTAAGCCTTTCGTTGGTTTTGTGGACGCAAAGCGGCTTTCCGTAGAGCTTATGAGCTTCATTTTCGCTGTGCTGTACTCAGAGTCAATCATCACTTATCATTTTTTTCAAGGGATAAATCTGTGTCTACCAACAACTATGACTCAGGGTTGAAGACACTTAGCTATTTATTAATTTACAATTTCATTGAAATGGCATAAATTTGCTGAAAAAACACTGATATTTTTAGATGGTAAACACAAATTTTACCCGACTTAAAAATATTAATTTAGCTTTTGCCTTGGATGATTTTCAGAGGAGTTTATCTTTCAAAATTGTGAAATTAAAACTCTTGTTTAAGATTATTTCTTTATTGTGATTTGCTAATCAACTATGTTATATACACAAAATTCTCCAAAATATCGTATTCTTGTAGTTGATGATACTCCGGATAACTTAATTTTATTACAGACAATTTTAGAAATCGAAGGTTATGAAGTTGAGCTAACCTCTGAGGGGGTAAGTGCAATTGAAAAAACTTTACAATCTTCCCCAGATTTGATTCTTTTAGATGTGATGATGCCAGGAATGGATGGTTATGAAGTCACACGTCGAATTCGCCAACATCCTGAAATCTCCTATATTCCTATTCTTCTACTAACTGCCTTCCATGACGTGAGTGTCGTTGAGGGTTTAGACGCTGGTGCCGATGATTTTATTCGTAAACCCTTTGACCAAGATGAGCTATTAGCCAGGGTGCGATCGCTAATTCGTCTTAAGCATAGTCTAGATACTCAGAAAAGACTACTCCGTCAACAGGAAGATTTTGTTTCCCGTGTCACCCACGACTTACGAACCCCCCTGGTTGCTGCTGATCGGATGCTGAATTTGTTCCAACAAGAGATTTTCTGTCCGATTTCTGGGGAAATGAAACAGGCAATTTCTGCCATGATTCGTAGCAACCAAAACCTTTTAGAAATGGTAAATACTCTCCTAGAAGTTCATCGATTTGAAGCTGGGAAAAAGACTCTAGAGTTTTCCGATGTCAACTTACTAGAAATTGCTCAAGAAGTTGTGCAAGAACTTAGCCCTTTGACAGATGAAAAAGGTGTGGCTCTGAAGATTAATACTCACAGACTCAACCCAGATGATAAAACCGCAGCTATTATTTTGGGCGATCGCCTAGAATTGCGTCGGGTGATAAGTAACTTAATTGGTAATGCCATCAAATTTACGGATGCAGGTAGTATTAATATTTGCCTACATGAAGTTACAAAACCTCCGAGCAATTCTCCATATCTGATTTTGGAAATTCAAGACACTGGTTATGGAATCGCTCCTGAGGAACAAACAAAGGTTTTTGAGCGTTTCCGTCAAGGTACTAATAAACGTGCTGGTAGTGGTTTAGGTTTACACCTAACTCATCGCATTGTAGAAACCCATGGTGGAACTATTACCCTAACCTCAGAACTGGGAAAGGGTAGTACCTTCACAGTCTCCTTACCAAAACCTGTTTCCCCTGACTTGCAGAAGTTGCAATAGTAAAGTTCACCATCGAATCGATTTTGAATGACACCAGGACTTCAGTTAAAAAAAATTTCTGAACTTTCTCCAACTTCCATCTCAAAGTAGAGGTCAAAACTCATTCAAGTATACCAATGGGATGGTGACTATCATTTCTGAAAATTAATAAGATTGAACTAGTAAATCACAATTGTCCCTTCTAAATTTCTTAGAAATACGGACACTACTAGTCATAACTTCCAGGAGAATAGATACTCAAAAAATCAGCATCTCCAATTATTGAACTTATTGATAGTAGTCTTCACTAAATACTGAGCAAATATGACATCAACAACACCTACCCGTGGTCAAGTAGAAAGAACACTCGGACAAAAAATTCAAGCACTTTACCGAGAGCAATTAGGACATCAACCTAGTAAAGTTACTTGCCAAATTTCTGATAAAAATGTCGTTGTCGTGATGGAAAATTCCATTACTCCCCCGGAAAAGTTACTCGCCGAGAATGGTTCTCCAGAGCTAGCAGAACAGGTACGCTCTGACTTATATGAAGCGATTCAACCCCATATCAAAACTCTCATAGAAGAAACCCTCAAGGTGAGTGTGGCAGAAATTCTTAGTGATGCCACCCTTGAAACAGGAAGAAGTGGTTTAATCGCGATTCTGAATGACTGTCCTGATGTTCTCCAGAGCAAAAAATAGTACAGGGAAAGTAGGGGGGTAGCATTCCCACAGAAATGACAATCAGCACAATGCGCATAGAGCAAACTAACATGACTCTGAATGCAAATGACAGGGAGAAGCAAGGTGGAGTTTATCCCCCAAATAACGGTGAATTATCGCTTCCAAGTCTTCTATCATATATGGTTTGCGATTCGTGACAAGTTAAGGTTTTTGAGGTTTTGTCAAGAGCAGTATAGAGGGACTCAAAAAGCTGAGAAACTAGTAATAGTGCATCTTTTGGTTCAAAATCATGCCAACCAAAAAACCGAGAAACCCTGACCATGTTCGTCGTCGAAACACCCCACTTGCGGATAATGAAGCAATAAGCGAACACTTAAAAAATTTGCTGAGTCCAGCAATATACGCTCAAAGTGCCTATTATCGAAGCCTTGGATTACGCGACCGTATACTTAATCTGTCATTAATGGTTGCAGCGATGTTAACTGTGATTTGGCGGCAAGTAGCATCAGTACATGAACTAACTCGAATGTTGGAGCAGGAGGAATTGTTATGGGGTAAAGCTGTTAAAGTATCACAGCAGGGGTTGTCACAGAGGTTTCTCAGTTTTCCAGCAGAACTATTTGAACGAGTGTTTCACGATTTGTTACCATTGTTGAAATCGCGTTGGCTTCTTCGCGAAAAACGAACCCTACCAGCAGCAGTCAAATATGCCAAGAAGCATTTTGTGAATATATGGATTGCGGACGGGTCAACACTCGAAGCTTTATTTCGTAAATTAGATAGTTTAAAAGATGTTCCACAAGGTAAGTTAGCCGGCAAAATATGTACAGTGATTGATTTGTTAACACGATTACCCGTACAAGTTTGGTTTCATACTAATCCCTTAGCACATGATACTAATTTTCTCGATGATTTAATTAATATTGCTAGTGCTAAAACCTTGCTAGTTCTCGACCGTGGCTTTTATGATTTTGGTTTTTTCTTGCGCTTGATTGCCAAACAGGTTGATTTTATTACTCGCATCAAATCAAATGCAGTATTTGATGTTGAGCGAATTTTCAGCTACGACTACACACTTCGAGACCGGATAATTTCCTTCAACACAGAGGATAAACACCAAAAAATATTACGTTTACGTCTCATTGAAGTCAAGCAAGGCAAGACTTGGTATGCCTATGTTACTTCAGTTTTAGATCCTCAAATTCTTCCACCTTATGTCGTTGCCGATCTTTATGCGAAACGATGGAGAATCGAAGAGGCATTTAATACTGCCAAACGCTTGCTGGGGTTAAGTTATCTCTGGACAGGTTCTGTCAATGGTGTCAAGCTTCAAGTTTGGGCAACTTGGTTATTTTATGCAGTTTTAATCGACCTTGCAGATGCTGTTGCTGATGAAATAGCCCTCCCGTTTGAACGCATTTCTTTAGAGATGATTTTTCGTGGGCTTTACCATTTTAATCATGCTTATAACAAGGGTCGAGCAACCGATCCAGTTTTATTTTTTGCTGCTCCAGAGAACAAAAACCTTGATGTTGTTAAGACAATACGAAAAGAGCCTCAAACCCTTGACTTATCGCCTTTTCCTTTACCCTTGACAATTCCTGCTTTTCCTTAACTTGTTACTAATCATGGTTTGCTGATATAGTCATCAAATCCAGATGCCAATATACTTTCCCTATCCTCCGCACTTGCTAAAGCTGTAACCGCGATCGCTGTGATATCCCTTGTTAAAGTTTCTTGTTTTAAATCACGTACTACATCAATTCCACTAAAACCTGGTAATAAAACATCCAACAGTATCAAGTCTGGTTGATACTCTTTTGCTACTAATACTACAGTGGCACTGTCAGTCTGACACATTAATTTACAACCAAGAGACTCCACAACATAACTCATCAGTAGTAAATTATCGTCATTATCGTCCACAGCCAAAACTAGAGGTGGCTGAAAGTTTCGCATTTTTTGATCACTCATATGCTTATTAGCCAGTTCTATTCCTTCTCCAGAAGATAGAGTTCATCACTTAATCAGTCTCCTTAGATAGAACAGACGAGGCATTCTACAAGCGATTTAACCGCGATCGCTCCAGACTGGCTCGCGCATTAACACCTTATCAAGTTAACTATTTTTGCCCTTGCTACCCCACCAGTGGAAAGAACACTTTAAGTTGAATAAGGTAAACAACACACTGTCTGATTATAAGCAAAATCAAAAATATTTGCTAGCAGAAAAATTATTACCCCTTAATATTTTTAAGCATATTTTAATTTTTTGTTATAAGGGCTTGACAAGAATCTATCCCTCGCTACGAGTAATACTAATTCTCCAAAATAAAGCTATACATAGACTGCAAGGGTACAGGCTTGCCCTGAGCGACTTGTACCGACTTGTACTGAGTGTTGTCGAAGTCGCGAAGCCGAGGTAAGTCAAAGAGGAGCAGGAAGTAGGGGGAAAATTATCTGTAGCCGGAATTTAGAGAAATGATATCAACAGTAGATGACAAGGGCTATTCCCCCAGCCAGAAAAAATTTTCGCCACACCCTTGACACATTGTGTAGTATGTTAGTAGTATAGAAGCAACAAGAAAAACAACATCAAATACTTCAACAAACCTCCCTATCACACCTAACCAGGAGGGTTTATTAAATGGTACATATTCGCTTTGAAGGACGTTCCTACGACATTACAGAAAACCAACTGGGTGTCACCGCAGGTATAAACGATACCAACATCAAAGAAAGACTAGCACAACACTTTGATGTCCGCTTAAATAGCTTCTCCAGTTATGTAATTGACCGCAGACCAAGCGGAGATTTGATAATTAGACCAGAAGCAGTTTACGGATAAAATTAATTTAACCTGAAATCTGAGTTTTTGGATTGTTCATAACATAAAGAATTCTCAACTTTCATTTTTCCGCACCCTAACAAATTTAGCTTACATACATTCAGTTAGGAAACTAACTTATAGGTTCAATTCCTATCATCGCCACCAAAAATATTGCAGATAAGTCTTATTTGGCGATGTTGCCAAAATGGTAAAGGCAAATGTGAAAATTAGCTTGATTAACTTGTGCGGAAATACATCATAACTGCTATCAATATTTAGTTTCGCGCCCCAACAAAAAAAGCTTACATACTAGCTCATTGGTAGAGCATTTCTCTCATAAAGAAACCGTAGTAGGTTCAAATCCTACGTGTGAACAACAGCTTTTTTAACTTGCGCGAAACTCCATAAATTATCCATATATTCCAGTTAAGTATCCCATCATAACTGCTTCGCGCCCTAACGGTAAAAGCTTACATACTAGCCAAATTGGAAAAGGCGCTTGATTTAGGTTCAGGATAATGTGGGTTCAATTCCCACGTATGACTCAACAGCTTTTACAACTTGCGCGAGGCATTAAAAATCATTTTTACCCATCATCCTTATATTTTAAATACTGATTGGAGGTGAAACATATGTCCAAATTTAAATTACAAAACCCTCTTTTGCAAAACTCAGACAAATTCATTTTACAAATATTCAATATTCAATTGGAGTAATGAGCGAACATCGTTTAGGAGAAATTGTCATTGAACGTCCCCGTCATGGTTGGCGGATGAGTTCCAAGAAAGTAACAGGCTACAAAAAATCTCTCCACAAACTAACAGACATAGCAATAAATGAGGGACTTTTATCTCCCTATTTAATTAAAACACGCTTCAAAACAAAAGGTTTTTCCGATCATCTATCACCGCTCTACCGTTGGCTACGTTCTCAAGTTGGTCAACCCTGGGATTTAGTCTATAGTCAACTGTGTACCACCCTGGATATTACTACCCTATCCGGGCAACATATTCTTTCCCATATTTGGCAATTTGTAGAAAGAAATGTAGTCATTATTGATGGGCTTCCCTATCCCAAAGATAAACAGGAATATCCCCTTGGATATCGCCATTCTATCTGGGGCGATCGCCATCAATTGTACGTTCATCCCGAAACAGGTATTCTCTGCACTGTTGCTAGACAGCCAAAAAATACTAATCCTAAAAATGATGATTTACTTATCATTGATAGGTATAGTGAATATCGCAAAATAAATGATATTTGGTATTTCGTAACTTTTGCAGATGTGCCAAATACAAGGTTTGAAATAGCCAGAGATGTCTTGTTAAACCAGGCTATTAACTCTAATCAAGCTTGGAAAGTCTATGGAAGATGTGTGTATGCTGTCAGCAAACATCAGTGTAATAAAAAAGAAATCAAAACCATCAAGCAAAGACTAATTGCGAATAGGGTGTAAATTCCTGACCGCAACCTTATCTTGGAAGCTTACATACTTACTAAAAACAACTATAGCTCAAGTTCACGTCTAGAGCCGTCTCTAGGCTTATGCTTCCAGTAACTTGTGCGGTAAGGCAAAAGGGATGGGGGAGTATTTCCCCTTTCACCCTCCCAGCTTTCCAACAAACACATATATACACAAATATAAATAGTTGTCGCCGTACCCTAACTTAGAGAGCATACATACTTGACTTCCAATCAGTAAAAACCACGCTCCCTCAACTTGTGCGGTGATATCCCACTCCACGAGCGACAACTATCTCCTCCACGCGCCACATCAACGGAGATAGCACCCATGAATACCGTAGAACGCGATTTACGTTTAGAATTGCTTAACAGCTTGTTGACAACTCCCCACCGTGACTTGGCAAAAGTTGCAGAATTTCACAAGGTAATGGTGGAGCTTGACCCGATTTTCTATGGACACCTAGCTGTATGGTATCAGCGTCATGGTGATGTCCGCGATCACCAAGAAGTATTTCTCGGAAATTTACTCACAAGTAATGTGATTCCCCACCGTGATGCAGGTTTTGTGATGTTGCAAGAGTTTCCACCTTACCAAGTGGCAAGGATTGTAGACTTCATGAAGCAGCAACAGGGAAAAGTTCCTCGCTCTGCTCGTACGGCGGTACGTCGTTACTTAGAAGCACGGGAAAAAAACCCGCAATTCTTTGATCGCGCTGCTGTACGTGCCCGCAAGGCAATGAAGCACCTGTATGCAACTTTGCATATCAAGCCGAATAGTCGGGCAGATGCCATTCTGTTTAAAGAAGCACCTCCTGCCGATAGCTTGGCATTCATGTTGAAGCAACTTGCCAAAGCCCAAACCCCCGCAGAGCAGGCAGCTTTAATTGTCGAACATAATATTCCCTACACCATTGCTGTGGGTGCGGTGAAACAATTAACACCAACTGTTCTAGTAGCACTCATTAGCTCTATGACACCCCCGGAGGTAATCAATAACCTGAAATCTCTGCAAACACGGGGAGCAATGGAACACCCAGAAGTTAAGCAATTAATTGATGGGAAACTGGAAGAAGCAGCTAAGAGCGATCGCCAAGGGCGTGTGTCTGCTTTTAAAGCTACTGTCGCAGCAGATGTCACCCAACTAGATGCCGCAACTGTCGCTAAGTTGGAAAACGTCGCCAACGAACAAATCAAAAAGCGGGGTAAAATTGCCAAACCGACAGCTTTGTTGATAGACAAGTCTGGCAGTATGGATGTAGCTCTGGAAGTCGGTAAGCAAATTGCAGCCATGATTTCTGGGATTACCGTTGCTGATTTGTATGTTTATGCTTTTGATACCCTTGCTTATCCAATAACTGCGAAAGGAAAAGAACTTTCTGACTGGGAAAAATCCTTCCAGCATATCTTTCCGAACGGTGGTACAAGCGTTGGTGTGGCGGTGGAAACTATGCGCTTGAAAAAGCAAGTAGTTGAACAATTCATCATTGTTACTGACGAAGGGGAAAATACCCAACCTTACTTAGTTAATGCTTACAAAGCATACCAGCGCGATTTGGGTGTAATACCTAATGTCATCCTTGTGAAGGTAGGAGATGGTGGTGCTTTTGGTTATGTGGAAAACCAATTAAAGCAACAACAAATTTCTGTAGATACTTTTACCTTTAAAGGTGATTACTACTCTTTGACTAACTTAATTCCTTTGTTATCTCGTCCATCTCGCTTAGAATTGTTAATGGAAATTCTCGAAACTCCCTTACCAATTAGAGATGACAAGTAGCTTAAGTCTCTCTCCCATCGGGAGAGGGATTTATCAACAATGATTTTGCGGTTAACATGTCAGATTTTGTCCGCAGTTAATATGCTAAAAAATAATAATTTAAATCATGTCGATATCTGTTTTGTTGTAGATACGACTGGTAGTATGGGCGGTTTTATTCAAACTGCACAAAAACAACTTTTAGACACAATTAATTTACTTTCTAGTGATAGTCAGATTAATTTACAAGTTGGTTTGGTAGAATATCGTGACCATCCACCGCAAGATCATAGTTTTATTACCCGTATCTATCCGCTCACGAATAATTTACAGCAAATGCAAAAGTCAATTAATCTGTTAAGGGCGGATGGTGGTGGTGATGCGCCGGAAGCTGTGTATGATGGAATTCATGATGCTTGCACAAAAATGCAGTGGAGACTACACAGTTGTCGTTTTGTCCTGTTAGTGGGAGATGCACCACCCCATGGTTTTGGTCAATGGTTGAAAGATATGCAAGTTCCAGGATTTGTAAATGATCATAGTGATACCTGGAAAGGTGGTTGCCCTAGTGGCTTAGACATACAAAAAGTTACTGCGGTGGCAGAGAATCACAGAGTCACTGTTCATAGTCTATGCATGGGGAATGATAGCAATACTCAGAAGGCATTTCAGGCAATTTCCCAGGGTACAGGTGGTCAATTTACAATCACAAATGCTACTGATATTATCGGTAAAATCATTGATTGCTTACACAAGGAATTTCAAAACTTGGAATTGGATCAGCAAGTTTTAAGCACTATTGCAAACATGGGATACCTTGACATTCAAGAAACTGCCGAGCTTTTAGATTTACCAAGATTACCCGTTGCTACTTCTATTTCTCGGTTAGGTAAGCGTGGATTTTTATAATATTGAGAACTGTGCATAAGGTCAATACTTATGCATTTTTTGTGAAATTATTTTATACTGTGTAAATTAAAATTCAGATACCCAACTTGTAAGAGATTGAATATCTGAATATGCTAATTTATATGAGATTTTAAACGTCAGATTTAAATCACTTAAATCATGCCTACACCTTTGCCGCGCTTATCTTCTTTTTCTGTCAGCTTTCCAGTTTCGTCATTATGATTAATATCTACTAATTCTTCTGCTCTTTCTTGTGCTTCTGCTGCTTGTTTCTCTTGCAAATCACCGGGTTCTTCGTAATATATTTCTGGCTCTACGGCAAAGTTATTGACTAACCCTTCGTTATCAACAGTATAACCACTTGTGGTATCCAGACTCTCGTCCCCTTCTTTCTTGGGAAACGATTTAAAGTTTTCTCCCTCTCTGGCAATTCTAGCAGAGGTTTCCGCCGGTACTATTCCGCGATCGTATGTAACTCTTTTTGCGTCTTCATTACTCATGATTAATTCTCCGAAACTCAATATTTATATTTGGTTGTATGGAAGTTATTTTGTCTGGATGACTCTCTAACAGTGGAAAAATATCTCAAATAAAGGAACAGATAGAGCTTAATAATTAACAAATGACATAGGTACAATGCATTGTTCTACCCTTGTCTGTTCCTTGAAAAGTGACAATACCACCACTGGAAATTCTAGAACTGAGATGAATTAGTATATATTCACCTAATTCCATCTTTGCTGTTTATCTATTCCCTAGGAAAGATTCTCTCAGCCTGAGGTAGTTTTCAACTACTAGTCGAGAGTTTTTTTGACTTCATCCTTGATATTTTCCGTAGTATGACGCACTTTCGCTTCAGCTTGTTTTGCTTTACCTTTTGCTTTTTCTTCAGGATCACCTGTTACGTTACCAACAGCTTCTTGAATTTTGCCTTCAATATTTTTAGCGGTTGCTTCGACTCTATTTTCAGTACTCATTTTTTTCTCCTTTGTGAGTGAGTTATTGCTGCCTTTGATGTTTAAATAGTAACTGGAAAATTTGAGAAAACTGCCTCTCGTAGGGTATATATCGTCTCTTTCAAGAGAATGCCTTTAGATAGAGATAAAAAAGGTAAGAATCAAAAAAATATACTTTTCAGACTTTTAAAATATCTTGCTTACACTCACTGTCCATAATACCAATTCTCTAAAATTAGGCTACAGATAGAATCTACGGAACCATTGCTAAATCTAGATTTTTTAATTGCGTTAGCATTAGCTCTCCCGCAGGGAGCATTGCGAATTGGTATGACATTCATATTGACGAAAGAGAATAAAGCAGAAAAAGACGTGATAATTCACGCCTGAAGGAAAATTGATTATAGAGGAACGGTGCTACAGAAATACTTTTGCGTTAACAGTCATTGCAAGGGGAGTATATTGCAAATTTTAGAATCTCGGATTTTTACAAGATATCGAGATGCTTGACTCAACTATTATTTTCTTCCCTATGATAAAACAGCTTATCCGAGAAGGAGCAGAAGTTCCTGGATTGTAAATAGCTTTAAGCTGTGCCGATATTTGACTGTTGTAAATAAATTATGGCAGTGCTTACAAAGTATATTTAGTAATTGCTGACTAAACGGCAGTTTTTTGCTTTGACCAAACACCGTTTTCATCTTCGTCAAATTGCTGTTGTACTGCTTCCCAAGCATTCTGTTCTGCTTTCATTGCGTCATTACTTTCTTGGAAAGCACTATTATAATTTTTGATGAAAACTTCTTGGGCTGCTGTAGATAAATGGTTACGAACTTCGGGAGATAAGTCTTCTGGACTGTTGCAGTTGCCTGTACAAGCGCGGTCTAAAATTTGATCAGCGACGTGAATTTCTTCACCTCCAGCACTTTCTAATAATAATTGGTATTCGCCAGAGCGATCGCCAGGAACTTCTGCCATGATTAAAAACTCACCAGCTTCTAAACGAGTTTGGTAAATAGCAGCTTTCTCTTCTGGCATACCTAAGGTACTGAGAACGGAAGCTAAACCAGCACCTGCACTACCGGCGATCGCCCCACTTGCAGCACCTAATAACACTGCACCAATCGGACCTGCGGCTACTACTGAACCAACGAAGGGAATAAATAATACCCCAACACCGGATAGTAAACCTAATAAAGAACCAAAAAAGGAACCAAAAATGGCTCCGCTTCTGAGCCCACCCAAAATAACATCTTTCTTAGTAATAAAGCCAGCTATTCGTGTCTCTGACTGAAAATTTCTGCCCATCACCGAAATATGCTCACGGGACACACCTCTGTCTAGCAAACGGCGAATTACTTGCTCTACTTGAGTCTGTTCTTTGAAAACTGCGGAAACTGTTCTTTCTGCTTGATAATCAGACATTTTAATTCTCCTAAACTCTTTATCAAAGGCATCTGAATCTATGAATTCTCAAAATGCCTAAATTTTGTTAAACTAATACCAATTTCTAAAATATTTACGACACAACAGATAAATATTCAAGACTTAGTATTTACCCATCTCTACAGAGCTATCTGTAATATTTTTGTTTGAAATTGGTATTAGTCAATTGTTAAATTACTAATCAATACTCATTAGTCATTACCAGTAACTTTCTTTAACAAGTTGCTAACTTCATCTTGAACAGTGGTAGCACCTTGAGAATTTTCTGGGCGCTTCATTTTATTAATGTCAGCATCACCCTGTACTTCGTTTAAACCTTTATTAGAGTTCTCTTGAACTTCTTTAAGAGATAAGGGAGCCGAACGAGCTACTTCATCAGTTTTACGTTGTGTTTCTAACAATTGGTCTGTAGCTTCTTGGGGATTACTTCTATAACTATTAATGGCTGCCGCAGGAGCAATATTGGAAAAGAATAGTACGGCACAAACGCAAACTAGTAAAAATACACGCAATGGGCGCAATACAGATTTAGCTAGAGTAAAAACTTGCATTTAACATCCTCCTAAAATAATCGAAAATTCACATCAAGAGAAAGCTTTGAATCTGATAATTAGTCGATGTAAATTGACATCAAAAAAATCATCAGAAGAAACAAATTAGATAAATTCATCCATTTATCTCCTGACTCTTGAAGAATCAACATTGAGATTTAACTCAACGTTCATCTGTATTATTTATAACGGGAAGATGCTGATTGACTTATCGACCTGTAGGCTGAAGTTATTGAGTATGATAGGTCAAATATAATCTTTCCTCAGGTAGAGTCATACAAGTCTAGATGCAAAGTATTGTATGTATATGATTCCCAATATTTGCAATTAGAAACTATTTACAAATAAATATCCCTCTCACAAATTTGGAAGAGGGAAGGGTAGCAATTGGTTGTAGCGTCACTAATCAACCTGAAAAATAGGGAATCGATTTTTGCCCAACTTATTCTACAACTTCATTAATCGGGAACCTATCTATTAACTGCATAGCTCGGTAGGCGTTGCGTTGTAAGCTGGTTGAGAGGTGGGGAACATGGGGTATTTGGGAGAGTAAATCGAGGGTGCGACGCAGAATACGTACCACATCACCTTCATCAAGACTTGTGTTTTCGCACAGTTCCACCCATTCCATCCCTAAAGCCCACTGCTCCACCAGGGAAATCAAATTAATGTAACGATTTTCTAAACCGACAGGTAGGGCGACACCGTGACGATACTGTACTTTCAATAGAGTACGGCGAATTTGTTGTAGTCTCATCCAGGCTTCATCTGCTGCTGTGGATAAATCAAAACGGACGAAACTGTCAGGGCGAGGACTTTCGGTGACTAATGCTGCTGCAACTGCGGCGAGATGCTGGGGATCTATTTGATCAAGTTCCCCACTGGCAAGGGCTAAACCTAACCAGAGTTCATTTTCACCGCGAATGGCGGCTGCTATTTGCCCTAGTTTTGTCGGCATCAGCTGATCTAGGCAGTCAAAATATTGCAGAATCTCAATCAGATTAATAAATTCTTCCCAGTAACGCTGGGATTGTTGTTCTATTTGAGTTTGCAATCCTTTGATTTGAGTTTCTAGTTCACCGACACGGACTTTGCGCTTGAATAGGGCAACAGCATTTCCCGCTTGATGGAGGGGGTGATTTTCTAGCTTGGTTTGTAAATTGGCGACGCGGCGAATTTGCTCGCTGACTTCTGGAGCTAGGTGTAATAGTTCTTCAACTACGGGGATTGTTTGGGCGATCGCGGCGGTTTGGGGTGTACCTCGTCGTGACTGCCCTGGTTTGAGGGGCATTTCGGCTGGTGGCAGTAAATCAGGGGGTACATCTATCCGTGGCAATTCGGCGAATAAATCCATGACATCGCTTGTGGTTGCGACATACCAACGATTATCTTGCCCTAAACATACTAAATAGGGGGCTTGCCCAGAACCCTGGGTTTTGCCAACCAGGACGGCAGTTACAGGGGTCGAAACGGTAATATTCTTACCTTTGAGACTCAGTAAAGTTCCTGATACAGCAAAGCTTAACATCATCACCAACTCTTCTTGGCGTGATTGTAGGGATTGTTCTTGCAGGGTTTTGAGTAACTTTTGTTCTACCCGTACCTGTTGTCGCAGTTTCTCGTAGGCAGCGATCGCGCCATCATCTACTCCTGTCACCTGGGTTTGCAACTCTTGAAGCTCTACTTGTAAGTTGGCAATTTCCTCGGCTTTTGGTCGCAAATGTAAATTAGACAAATACTGCCCAAAACTGCGCTCGATTAATTCCTTTGCCTCTTCTAGGGTATGGGTTTGCAGTAAATTCAGTACCATCCCATAACTAGGTGTAAACTGGCTTACCAAGGGGTCTGCTTTCTTGCTGGCTAAGTCGGCGGCGTGTTCTGCTCCTTCAAAAGGTGTCTGTAACGTCACCACATGACCGACTTTATCCATACCGCGCCGTCCTGCCCGTCCTGCCATTTGCAGAAATTCCGAGGCGGTAAGCATCCGATGCCCTGAATCTGTGCGCTTAGAAATAGTGGAAATTACTGTCGTCCTAGCAGGCATATTGATACCTGCGGCGAGGGTTTCCGTAGCAAAAACAACTTTAATTAATCCTTGTTGGAATAGCTCTTCTACTAATACTTTCCAGGCAGGTAAAATCCCCGCATGGTGGGCGGCAATTCCTCGGTATAAAGGAGCAATGTGTCCAGAGCGCCCCGCTTCCGGATTGCGGGTTAAAAAGTCATCAATTTGGCGGCGCAATTCTCTTGATTCCTCTTCACTCACCAGCCACAAATCGCTAACTTCTGCCACAGCTTTATCACAACCGCGACGGCTGAAAATAAAGTAAATGGCAGGCAACATATCACGTTCCTGTAGCTTGTTGAGGATATAAGTAATACCAGGAGTTTCGGCTCGACGATTGCCTTTACCTTTTTCTGAGTCTCTGCGTTTACCCCTTTTGAGCAACCGAGGGTTGATATGAGTTTTCTCGGTATTCAGTAGGGGAAATAACCCTTTAACATTGCCAAAATGAAATTCTAGGGGAACGGGGCGAAAATCTGAGTAAATTAAATCTGTGGGTCCATGGACTTGATTTAACCAATCTGTTAGCTGGTCACTATTGGCAACGGTAGCAGAAAGAGCAACTAATTGGGTTTCCCGTGGACAGTAAATAATTGATTCTTCCCAGACTGTTCCCCGTTGGCGATCGTTCATGTAGTGGCATTCATCCAGCACTACGGCTTCCACGTCTACCAAGGATGTACCAACTTGCCCAATGGGGGTGCCATAGAGCATATTGCGGAAAATTTCTGTTGTCATGACTAAAATTGGTGCATCTCGGTGAATGGAAGCATCACCAGTTAGCAAGCCAACATTTTCCAAGCCAAATTGTTCACGGAAATCACGGAGTTTTTGGTTAGAAAGTGCTTTGAGGGGGGTAGTATAAAACACTCGTTTACCCCGTGATAGGGCACGATAGATTGCGTATTCACCAATTAATGTCTTACCCGAACCGGTGGGAGCGCAAACAACAACGGAGCGTCCACCATTTAACGAGGCGATCGCATCATGCTGAAACTTGTCCAGTTCAAAAGGAAAGATTGAACTGGGGTCAACTTCGGAAGACAGCGCAGAATAATTCACTCAATCACAATTACAACCAGTTTCTTCTTCTCTCCCTATTAGGGATTAATCCAGAACTATCACTGCTGCAACCAGTTAAACCCCTAACAGGTATTGGATGTATTATAGCGGTTTCCCGGAATATTGGAATAGGTGATGAGTAAGAGTTGACAGTTGACGCAAAAACATCTTTGGCACAATCAACCTTAACCCTTTCCTAATTCCTGCGATCGCGCGGTGGCTGCTTTGACTGCTTCGATGAGGGCAGAACGGAAACCTGCTTTCTCCAGTTGGGCAATACCTGCAATGGTTGTACCGCCGGGGCTAGTGACTCTATCTTTAAGTTCGGCAGGGTGGAGCTTGCTTTCTTTGAGTAACTCCGCAGTACCTAAAACAGTTTGTAGGGCTAATTGATTGGCGATCGCCCTGGGTAAACCCGCAGCCACTCCCCCATCGGCTAGGGCTTCTATCAGTAATGCTACGTAGGCAGGACCACTACCAGATAATCCTGTTACCGCATCCATTAAGTGTTCAGAAACTTCTACCACATCTCCCACAGCTTGTAATAACACCTTGGCAAGTTGGATATGCTGGGGATTAGCATAGGAGCCAGCACACATAGCTGTGATTCCTGCCCCAATGGTAGCAGGTGTATTTGGCATTGCCCGAATTATGGGTTGATGGGGAAAGGCTAATTCCAGTTGTTTGAGAGCAACTCCTGCCATAATGGAAATGATCACGGGATGATTTTTCAAATTCCCCGTTTCTGATAAATCCTGGGAAATTGCCCCAAATACCTGGGGTTTAACTGCTAAGAGAATGATTTCCGTGGACTCACTCAACACCTGTTGATTATCTTCACAGGTAGTTACCCCGTATTTCTGTGTCAAAAAATTTTGTCTTGTTGTCTGGGGTTCACTGACAATAATTTCCCCAGCTGCATAAATTTCCCTAGTAATCAGGCGGGATAATATAGCCTCGCCCATTACCCCGCCACCGATAAGTCCAAGTTTTTTAATCATTGCTCGATAGTCAATTACCGTATAGTTAAAAGTCAACAGCTGCATCAACTATAGACTTTTAACTATTGACTAGGAACTAATAAATTATTGTGCCATACGATTAGGCTCGTTGTTCCAAGCTGGTGTTGTCGCGGGACGGTTGGTGCGTACTGGGGGTTGAGGTACTTCGTGAAGCACTCCACCTTGGGTACTAACTTGTACACAGCTGGGTGTGAACAAAAAGATGCTTTCGCCAATACGTTCTTGATGTCCGTCAAGAGCATAGGTACCTCCCGCAACAAAATCTACTGCTCGTTGCGCTTGGTCTGGATCCATAATTGTTAAATTTAACACAATGGATTTGCGCTCACGCAGGGCTTGAATCGCTTGAGGCATTTCTTCAAAGGTTCGTGGTTCCAAAACTACGACTTCTGAGATGCCGTTAATTGCTCCTGGCATACCAATAACATTGCTCATGGTTTTTGTTCCTGTTGCTACTTCAGTATTCATAGTTGGAACTGATTCGCGCCAACGCCGATTTTGGGTAGAGGTATCGGCAACAGCTGGCTGCTGATTTTGCTCTTGATAGAGATTCTGATAACTTTCGGTTTCGGGTTCTTCCTCGTAGTATTCGTATTCTACTTGTTCGTTTAAACCGACGAAATCCTTAAGTCTAGAAAAGATATTGTTCATTTTTTTACGCTCCTGGTGCAAATCAACTTCATTGATATGGCATCAAATCGATAACGTCAACTTTTACTGCTACTAAGAGAATTTACAATTTAGCAAGTTTTTGATTGTTTGTATTATTTTTAACAATCTTCTCTAGTGAGTCGATGCCCTAAAACAACTTTCAGCTAATCTATATAGAATAATGAGACTGCATTATATCTCATAGATATTTGTATGAAAAGATGCCTTAGCCCCGTATTTTATTTTTTCTTTGCTTTTGTCAATACTATATCCTGATGTCACCTAGAGAACTAGCGTAGTGAAATTTTTTTTAGCGCCAGGGAATTTTCGTTATCTACAGAAAATATGAGTTGCAGTTGTGACAGGTAGCGAAGGGGAAAGGAAAAGGAAAAAAAGGACAGAAAAACCGGGTTGTAGGAAACCCGGATGTGTTGCTGATGGGGAAATTTTGGATGACTATCTGTGACTAAGAGCGAGGGGCTTCCAGCCCGCTAAGAGCGATCGCCGAATAGAATTGTTCCCAAACGAATCATCGTCGCACCTGCTTGTATGGCAAGTTTGTAGTCCCCAGACATCCCCATGGAAAGCTCTGGCATCTGAATATTTGACCAATTTTGCTGCTGGATTGATTCTGCCAGTTTTGATGTCTGATTAAACACATCTAGTATTTCTGACTCCCTTAATCCCACAGGGGGAATTGTCATCAAACCTTGAATTTGTAAATTTTTGCATAGATTCAAGGTGGGAAGATCCTCTAGAAGTTCCGTGACACTCCAACCCGATTTATTGGCATCGGGGAGAATCTTCACCTGTAGACAGACTTGGGGGGAAACTGCTAACTCTGATGCTAATTGGTCAAGACGTTGTGCTAGCTTGAGATTATCAACGGAATGAATCCATTGGAAATGTTCCAGGGCTTTTTTGGCTTTATTGCTTTGTAAATGCCCAATAAAATGCCAAGTAATGTCAGATAAGTCTTGTAACTCAGCTTGTTTGTTAACCGCTTCTTGGATACGACTTTCACCAAAGTTCCGAATCCCGACATTGTAAGCAGCACGAATATAGGCAGACGGCATTTGTTTGCTAACTGCGATTAACCTGACTGATGTCGGTAATTGTGAGCAAATTTGGGCAATGCGATCGCCAATGGGGGAATTTTGCTGGGAACTTTGTCCATCCTGAATCGAACTACTCATTGGAAGGTGCGCTGGAAAACACTGTGCAGCTGATCGTACTCCTGAGACTGTCCTGTGCGACGTAAACCACGCAAGCGATTTTCCAACATCATCCTCGCTTCGGTACGTCCAATGGGCTGAAATTTCATGCCTTTAGCTTCAACTGTCACTAGGAAAAAAAGTCGCTGTGCATACAGTGTAGTGAACAATTCTTGACTATCATCCACCATGCAGATTCTGTAGAGCAACCCCCAGGTGGGATGATTGATGTAAGTTTCTGCGCTTTCTAGGTTCATTTAATAATACATGAGGGTATGAATAGGAGAATTCTTGCAAAAAGATATATTTGATATTTTTGCAAGAGAAGGAAAAGGTCAATCAAAACGTCTGGAGTGGAGCAAAAAGGATAATTATAGGGATAAAGGTGACACCGTTAAGACGGTGGTGGAAAAGTTGAAAGTTGGAAAAAGCTGCGTACTGCATTGTCTTTTTCAACATTTGGCTTTTCGTGTTGATAAACGAGGAGATTGTATCCACTGTTTTGTGGTTACTTTTCCTGTACCCCTTATCTTTCCCTTTTTCTCACCCCATAAGCACAGGTTTAGTCATCGGGTTGCCGATTTGGTTGCGAATGATCCATTCCCAGGATAAAACGTTGATTTACCTTTCCCGTAACTTCTGCGAGAAGTCTGAGTGATGTGTATTTGTCATCAAAGCACAATGTCAGAGCAAATACCATTTGAGATTTTAAATTGACAAGTATCCAACGAGGTAAGGGTTTCCATACTTTTGGCTTTTACTTGTTGAGTCCTTGACAAAGCTCAGTGCTGAGTGCTAGGTAGCACTATATCTATAGCTAGAGTCAGCCGTAGTGGTGATGAATGAAGAAAAAGTACTTACGACTAAATCTACTTGGTACAAATCCCATCCTTTGGGGAGGGTATCATCGAATTGTTCCTTTCTACTGTGAGCTTGTGAAGTTAAAGGATGTGGAAGAGAGAGCGACGTTGAGCTTTTTGCAGTGATTTACCCCATTGTTTGCCAGTGATGGGATTGGGGGTGAATCAACGCAGTAGTCGCACTAGTGGTACAAGGCAGACAAATTCTTGTTTTCTGGCAGGATTCAAGAATTTAGCAGACTGGGAGAAGACATCAAACAGACCACTAAATTATATTCATTAGCAAAATTGCGGAAAATAATCTGTGTGCCAGACTTCATCGTGTGGAGGATAAGTAAAATTACTCTCTGGCAGTTAAATATATGAACATTGTGGAGAGGTATTTTGCTCTGAGATGTGCAAAACCGATGGGCAACCCCGATGTAGACTATGTTAGTTCCCTGTCCCGTCATCAGATTTCTTGATTTATCCTATGTTTACCTGTCTCGGAATATCTACCAACGGAGAATATCTGGTAGCTTAATTTAGACTGCGCCCTTAGGTAGGTGATATCAGGAGAAAATTCTCCCCTTCTCTGATGATTTTTCATATTCTTTTTTCCTATTTTGGGAACGGTAAATATTACTAAGAGTATTATTTGTCACAAAATAGATGCGGAGTCTCCCTCAATAATTAGGTTTATCTTTGAAAGACATACCCCATATCGCTATAGTTAAACGTTAGGGGAATTGAACTGTAGGGATATCGCTTGTATTTGTGCTTGAGCTTTTTGCAGAGATTCTTGCCATTCTCGTTCGGGATCGCTGTCTGCGACAATTCCTGCACCTACTTGTCCCCAGACTGTATTTGGTGGAGGGGATGAATTGGCTAATTCTGTTTCTTCTTCACACCGCACAAGTAATAAGGTACGGATAAGAATATTTAAATCCAAATTACCCCGCCAATCTAAATAGCCACAGGAACCATAGAATAAGCTGCGTCTGACGGGTTCGAGTTCTTCGATAATTTCCATACAGCGTACCTTGGGGCAACCAGTAATCGTACCACCGGGAAACATGGCGCGAATTAAATCAATAGCACTGAGTTCGCTTTTGAGAGTACCTTTGACGTTGCTGACAAGATGCATAACATGACTGTAGCGTTCAATTGTCAGTAATTCATCAACATTGACACTTCCCCATTGACAAACACGCCCTAAATCATTTCGTTCTAGGTCTACTAGCATGATATGTTCAGCGCGCTCTTTGGTGTTAGTCAATAAATCTGCTGCTAATTGGGTATCTGCTTCAGGAGTTTTCCCCCGCGATCGCGTGCCGGCGATCGGTCGAGTTTCTGCTTGATTTCCTTCTAAAAGGACTAATCTTTCTGGGGAACAGCTAATAACTTCACCCCAAGGTGTCTGCCAATAGCAAGCAAAGGGTGAAGGATTTATTTTGTGTAATGCACGATAGATTTCCCAACCACTGGTATGGGTTTGTACGGAGAATCTTAGAGAAAGATTAGTCTGAAATATATCTCCCGCTTGGATGTATTTCTTAGCCTGTTCTACTGCTGCTTGATATTCCTGACGGGATGAGGTGAAGTGGGGAGTCGAGGAATAGGGAGATGGAGGTGTGTTAGTTATTGCTTGAGAGTTTTGCAGCTTGTTTGTCAATTCATCTAATGCGGATGGGTTGCTAGCAGCTAACCAAAGAATTTGCTGGTGATGATCTAAAACGGCAAAACTTTCTGGCTCGTACCAAAAACCCAGGGGGAAGGGTAGGGTATCCGATTTTGTGTAGGGTAGTTTTTCGATTTCCCAAGCTACATCATAACCTAGCCAGCCCAGCCAACCACCGGTGAAGGGAAGGTGATGAGGGATATTTTCTTGGGGTGTAGTTTGCTGGAGGAGGTTTTCTAGAAACGGTAAAACTGTTCCTGGGGATGGTGTCCACATTTGGGCAATCCCATTGATGATACGTGGTGAACCTGCGCAGAGGGAATAACGCGCCAATTGGGGATTTTCTGGGGATTCTGGACTTTCCAGAAGCGTTGCAATCCCCTTGCTATCTGGATTGTGGAGAAATAAGCTAGCAAAAATTTCCGAAGCTGTGCGGTGGTGGAGGGGGAGCGATCGCCATTCCCAAGGCTGAATCATAGTTTTTGGTGACAAAATAATTTACTAGCTATCCAAAATTTAGTGATTGGATTATGAATACTGTAATTATGTGGGAAATCTTTTTACTTTCCTGACATCGACTACCTTTACTTGGTGACTTGAAGTCATATTTAATACAATAAAATGATTGCGACTCCTACTCAAATCCCTGATGTGCTTTTGCTACAGCCAAAAGTATTCCCAGATGAGCGTGGGTTTCTGTTTGAAAGTTTTAATCAGCAGAAATTTCTGGAAACAACAGGTATAAAATCTCATTTTGTCCAAGATAATCATTCATTTTCCCATCGAAATGTACTTCGAGGTTTACACTATCAAATCCATCGACCTCAGGGTAAATTAGTTCGTGTTTGCTCTGGCAAAATTTTAGATGTGGCTGTAGATATTCGCAAAAGCTCTCCCACCTTAGGTAAATGGGTGAGTTCTGAATTGAGTGCAGAAAATAAATATCAGTTGTGGATACCTCCTGGTTTTGCCCACGGTTTTGTAGTCCTTTCAGAAACAGCCGAAGTTCTATATAAAACAACTGAATACTACGTTCCTGAGTATAATCGTTGCATTATCTGGAATGATCAAGATTTATCCATAGATTGGCATTTGTCAGCAGCACCAATTCTATCAGCTAAAGACCAGGTTGGTGAACGGTTTACAGATGCAGAGATTTTTGATTAAACCGCGAATATTTTTTGTATGAAATAAGTTAGTAAATTGTCTGTGAACTCCTGATACATAATTGTTGTTCTTTTCCAATAATTACAACCTGGGACTTTTCGGTTTTATATGAAAAAAATTCTTCTATTTGGTAGTGATGGTCAAGTTGGTAGGGAATTACAAAACACTTTAGTATCCTCTGGTGATGTGATTCCTCTTAATCGCTCTGTTATTGACCTAACTGAAGCAGATAGAATCCATCAACTAATCCTAGAGTCTCAACCAGAGATTATTGTGAATGCTGCTGCCTATACTGCTGTTGACAAAGCAGAAACCGAGCCAGAACTGGCTATGCATGTGAACGCGATCGCCACAGAAATAATTGCGGAAGCTAGTAAGAAGATTGATGCTTTTCTAATACATATTTCCACAGATTATGTTTTTGATGGTCAAGGGAGCGTTCCCTATCAGGAAACAGATATTACTCATCCTTTGAGTGTCTATGGTAAAAGCAAATTAGCTGGCGAAGAGTCTATTGCATCAATTTTAGATAACTATCTAATTCTCAGAACAGCATGGGTTTATGGCAAATATGGCAAAGGTAATTTTGTCAAAACAATGTTACGTTTAGGAGGAGAAAAAACAGAAATTTCTGTGGTTGCTGACCAAATCGGTAGCCCTACATGGGCTAGGGATATTGCTGAAGTTATCGGAAAAACTATTCCTCATTTAACATCACAAAATACTGGAATATATCACTATACAAATAGTGGTGTTGCCAGTTGGTATGATTTTGCTATGGCAATTTTTGAAGAAGCAGAAAATTTAGGCTTACCTCTGAAGGTTGAGCGGGTTTTCCCCATTACAACCTCAGAATACCCGACTCCTGCACGTCGTCCAGCCTACTCAGTTTTAGCAAGTGGGAAACTTAAAAAACTCCTTGGCTCATACCCTCCCCACTGGCGACAATCATTGAGAAAAATGTTAAAAGAATTCCTACTTTAATTTTGCCCTAGGATACAACTTGATGAAAGCATTAATTCTCTCAGGTGGTAAAGGTACTCGTCTGCGTCCTCTTACTTATACAGGAGCAAAACAGCTTGTACCTGTTGCTAACAAACCAATTCTATGGTATGGAATTGAGGAAATGGTAGCTGCCGGAATTACTGATATTGGGATTGTTATCAATCCAGAAACAGGGGAAGAAGTTCAGGCAAAAACAGGTAATGGCGATCGCTTTGGAGCCAATATCACCTATATTCTCCAACATACTCCCGCAGGACTTGCCCATGCAGTCAAAGTAGCACTTCCTTTTCTTGGTGAATCTCCCTTTGTTATGTATCTCGGTGACAACCTGATTCAACAAGGTGATTTAAGTTACTTTCTCCGGAAATTTTCTGCCCAAGAGCAGGATGCTTTAATTTTATTACGTACGGTGGAAAATCCCAGTGCATTTGGTGTTGCTAGGGTAGATGAAACAGGACGGGTTTTAGAATTAATTGAAAAGCCAGTTATTCCCCCATCTAATTTAGCGTTGGTAGGAGTTTATTTTTTCTCTCCGGTAATTCACACCGCGATCGCCAACATTCAACCCTCTGCTAGGGGGGAGTTAGAAATCACCGATGCTATTCAATATTTAATTAACCAACAGCAGCAAGTCACCGCTTGTCAGTTAGAAGGTTGGTGGTTGGATACAGGCAAAAAAGATGATTTATTAGAAGCAAATAGATTAATTCTAGATACATATTTAGTTAGCTCTCCGAATTCCCAACAAGTTTATCAAAATAGTCAAATTGCTGGAAGAGTGCAAATTGGTTCTCACTCCCAAGTAATAAATAGTACAATTCGGGGTCCTGTGATTATTGGTGATAATTGCTATTTAGAAAACTGCTTTATTGGTCCCTATACAAGTATTGGTAATCATGTTGAGTTAATTGAGAGTGACATTGAACATAGTGTAGTCTTAGAAAATGCTAAAATATCCGGAATCCGTCAACGTATCATTGATAGTGTTATTGGGCAAAGGGCAAAATTAACTCTTGCTGAACATCGTCCCCAAGCTTTCAGATTTCTTATCGGAGACGACTGTCATATTGAATTAATGTAATTCACAGCCTGACTTGCACAGTTTTCCGTATCCACTGATACAATGATTCATTTTCTCACAGTTAATTATCATTCTGCTGATTGGATTAGCAAATTAATTAATTCCCTTCCAGAAAGAGAAAATAAAAGCTACAAATTAATTATTGTTAATAACTCTCCAGAAGATACAAAAATTCATGACTTACTGAATGATTCGATTCATTTAATTAACTCGGAAGTAAATCTTGGTTTTGGTCGTGCTTGTAATTTAGGATTAAATTATATTTATGCCCTCGATTCTCAGGCAATAGTTTGGATTATCAATCCAGATGCTTATTTACTAGATAATAAAATCACTGAGATATCGGATTTTTTTGTATCTCATTCAGAAGTATCAATTCTGGGAACGACTATCTATACTCCTGAGAAAAAAGTGTGGTTTGCTGGTGGTGTTTTCTCTCCAGAGACAGGTTATATATTTAACCATACGACTTTACAAGATTCTGATAAAGACTATAGTGAATGTGATTGGATATCTGGTTGTAGTTTGATTCTCAACCTGAAAAATTTCTCGAAATGTCCATTTTTTGATAGTGCTTATTTTTTGTATTATGAAGATTTTGATTTTTGTCAGCGCTATATTAAACTGGGGCATAAGGTAGGAATTACCAATCGATTTGCAGTTATTCATCAAGCCTCTGCAATTACAAATCAATATACATTTCGCAAAATTAAACATAGTACCTATAGTTATATTTTTACCTTACACAGATATGCCAATCATTCTATTTTTTACTTGAGATTTTTGAGATTATTTATCTATAGTTGCATCTTAATTGTGATAAATCCAAAAATCGCAGCAGGTAAATTTGCTGGAATATTGATGTATTGGCAATGGAGTTATCAAAATATGGTTTCTCAGCACAATTAGTCAAAAAATATTTTTGCCTAAATCTCAGATTACAAATATAATTGACAATCAAATATTTGTGATTAATTCTATTCCCATCATCGTATTGATAATTAATCTTAACTTAGATAAAATGCACCAATTATTAATTAACTTATCAGTTATTTTCAACAAACCTACTGGCATCAGTAATTATTCTCGTAATCTCTTTCCCTACTTGCAATTTCTCAATCCAACTTTATTGACTTCTGAGACATATCCAGGATTTAACTGTTATGAAATTCCTGGTAATATGACACCTGCACAAGGGACAAAAGGACATCTGAAGCGATTGTTATGGTCGGAATTCAAGTTACCAAAAATATATAATAATTTACAATCAAGCTTAATCTTCTCACCTATCCCAGAAGCTTCACTGTCAAATAAATTCCGTCATGTCGTGATGGTACATGATTTAATTCCCCTACGTTTCCCGAAGCGATTTTCACCATTAACACCCTATTTTCATTACTATATACCATCAGTTTTACGCCGAGCAGAACATATAATTTGTAATTCCCAAGCAACGGCTAGAGATATTGTTGATTTTTATCAAATATCTCCTGATAAAATTACACCAATTCTTCTAGGATATGATAAGGACAATTTTCGTCATTTTGCTGACAAAGGAAGAAAAGAAAAGCCTTATTTTCTTTACTTAGGAAGACACAATCCCTATAAAAACTTACACCGATTAGTCAGTGCTTTTGCAGCTTTGTCCAACTGTCAGAATTATGAATTGTGGTTTGCTGGACCTAAAGATAACAAATATACGCCTCTATTAACAAAACATATTCAAGAATTGGGATTGACTAGTCAGGTCAAATTTTTAGATTATGTCCCCTACCAGGAATTGCCACAAATTATTGCGGGAGCGATCGCCATGGTATTTCCTAGTCTCTGGGAGGGTTTTGGCTTTCCTGTTCTGGAAGCAATGGCTTGTGGTACACCTGTAATCACTTCCAACTTATCTTCTCTACCAGAGGTTGCTGGAGACGCAGCAATTTTGATTAACCCCTATAATATCAGTGAAATTACAGAGGCTATGTATACAATTGCCACTAATAACCAGGAGCGCGATCGCCTGATTACAGCAGGTAGTCACCAGGTGAAAAAATTCAGTTGGCAGAAAACTGGACAAGCAACGGCAGAAATATTGCAAAAATATCTTTAGGGATTGTAGGGGCAAGGGGAAAGGTATAAAGTATCTTTCTGACAACAGTCAACCATTCCCCATTACCCAATTTACCCTCCCACAGCCCCAGAGTAGACCAAACCCCGTTGTACATCCATAGTTAAAATGGCTCCATCCCGGATAACTTTTGTCGCTTCCTTCACACCGACAATTACAGGAACACCGAGACGTAAGCCAATCACTGCTGCATGACTCGTTAAACTTTCTTCCTCAGTAATAATCCCGGCTGCCTTGCGAATCGCATCCACAAAATCAGCACTTGTGCGAGATGTCACTAGAATATCTCCGTGATTAAAATTACTTACATCCATACCAGTATGGGCAACTCTGGCACGACCACTAACAGAACAACCCTGTCCTAATCCGGTTCCTTGTCCAAGAACCGTTGTTACCACTTCAACTTTAATTAAATCTGTAGAACCAGACACACCTTGCAGGGTGCCGGCAGTCATCACAATTAAATCTCCCTCGGCTACGAGGTTATTTTCTAAAGCGACATTAATCGCTGCTTGGAATGTCTGGTCAGTGGAGGGTAAACCCATCACCAATAAAGGTTTTACGCCCCAAACTAGTTGTAATTGTCGAGCGACATTCACATGGGGTGTCACAGCCAAAATCGGGGTATTGGGGCGGAATTTAGAAACGTTGCGTGCAGTGGCTCCGGTTTGAGTCAGAGACATAATGGCGGCTGCTCCCAACTGTTCGGAAATTTGTCCCACAGCTTGGCTAATGGAATTAGGAATGGAACGGCGGATATCCTGTGCCTGGAGAGCATTATTATTTTGGGCTAATTCCTGCTCCATACGTTCAGCAATCCGCGCCATGGTTGCGACTGCTTCCACAGGGTATTTACCGACGGCAGTCTCATTGGAAAGCATTACTGCGTCTGTTCCGTCGAGAATCGCATTCGCAACGTCAGAGACTTCGGCTCTGGTGGGACGGGGGTTGCCTACCATACTATCTAACATCTGGGTAGCAGTGATAATGGGAATTCCCAGACGGTTTGCGGTGGCAATCAGGCGTTTTTGCAGTACGGGTACATCCTCGGCAGGTAATTCTACCCCTAGGTCTCCCCTCGCGACCATCACGCCATCACACAGCGCTAAAACAGCTTCCATTTGTTCAATGGCTTCGTGCTTTTCAATTTTGGCGATGACTGGGACTTGCTTGCCAGCATTGGAAATTAATTCTTTAATTTCGATAATGTCTTGGGGGTTACGCACAAAGGAGAGAGCCACCCAATCTACGCCTTGATCGAGACCGAATACTAAGTCCTCCCGGTCTTTGTCAGTCATGGCTTTGATAGACAGATAAACCCCAGGGAAATTTACACCCTTACTGTTGGAGAGGGGACCACCAACGGTGACACGACAATGTAAATCGCCTTTGTCGCGGTTGATTTCCTCAACAACCATTTCTACCTTGCCGTCATCTAGAAGAATTCTTGCGCCCGTAGGTACTTCTTCTGCCAGGTAATCGTAGGTGACGCAGCTGATATCTTGGGTTCCCACCACAGGGCGGTTAGTTAAGGTGAAGCGATCGCCCTTGGAAACAACAATTGACCCGTTCTCGAATTTCCCTAGGCGAATCTTGGGACCTTGTAAATCCTGCAATATTGCGACTGGTTGGTTCAATTCAAAGGCTGTTTGCCGTATTAATCTGATATTACGCTGATGGTCAGCATGGGAACCGTGGGAAAAATTAAGCCGCAGGGTTGTGGCACCAGCTTCGATAATAGCCTTAAGCATTTCTGGGCTGCTGGTTGCAGGACCGATGGTGGCGACAATTTTTGTCCGACGGATAGAATCTCGTAATTGCATAGGGGCTGAATCTAGGGAGCTACTCCGGGAATCATGGTAGACTATGGGGCATTTTATGTCTGTTCTGCGAAAGCACTTAATCCCAGACAACAGAGGAGGTCAAGACCAGAGGGTAGAGAAGAATAGTCTACATCAAATGGTTCCACTGTTTGATTTCTAATTTCCTGTGCCCTATTCTCGTTTGGCATCATATCGTTATTTAGCTGGCAATATGCGAAGATAGCCATAAATATTGCTCAACAAAAATTTATGATTTTTTAGAAAGGGCAAAATTTCACCTGTGGGTTTCTCAGCTCCCAGAATTTGCTAGTTTGTCTTTCATATTGGCTTCAGGGCTTGACCTAGAGCCAATTGCCCCGCAGGATAGCTATGTAGGGCATGAGGCGGATGAATTGACTTCTTAACAGGAGTCAGGAAAAAGTTTCAGGGAGAAGGGGAAAAGGATGCTTTTACTCGTACTTTTCATTCTTGAACTTGCCCATCATCAAGCCAGAAAATCGCAACACTTTTGTATGGATAAGGAGTGAACAGATGCTCGTGTCGGAGGCACCAAAGCCACTGACCATTCCTCCCAAGGAATTATTACTACCTCCCGGTGGTTTTAATCCTACCCTATTGATGTTCATGGGGGCTGTGGGAATCGTGGTTTTGTCGGTTTTAGGTTATTGGGTTTGGCAGTTTCCCGACTGGGTATGTTTTGGCATGAATGTTCTTGCCTTACATATTTCTGGAACGGTAATTCACGATGCTTGCCACCAATCTGCCCATAAAAACCGCATCATTAACGCCATGCTGGGGCATGGTAGCGCTTTAATGCTGGCTTTTGCCTTTCCTGTATTTACTAGGGTGCATTTGCAGCATCATGGCAATGTTAATGATCCAGAAAACGATCCTGACCATTTTGTCTCCACTGGTGGACCGTTGTGGTTAATTGCTGTGCGCTTTTTTTACCACGAGATATTTTTCTTTAAGCGGCGTTTGTGGCGAAAATATGAACTTTTGGAATGGTTTCTGAGTCGATTGTTTGTGGCAGCGATTATTTTTATCTCTGTACAATACGACTTTTTAGGGTATATCTTAAACTTCTGGTTTGTACCTTCCTTGGTGGTTGGTATTACTTTGGGGCTCTTTTTCGATTACTTACCCCATCGTCCTTTTAAGGAGCGCGATCGCTGGAAAAATGCCCGCGTCTATGCTAGCCCCATTCTCAATATTCTGATTTTGGGACAAAACTACCATCTAGTACATCATCTTTGGCCCTCTATTCCTTGGTATAAATACCAACCTGCATACTATCAGATGAAACCCTTACTAGACGAAAAAGGTTGTTATCAATCTTTAGGTTTATTGCAGAAAAAGGACTTTTTCGGATTCCTCTACGATATCTTTTTAGGAATTCGCTTTCATCACAAGGGAGAATAGGCAATTGCCTTCTGGGGAAGGGAAAGGAGGGGGAAGGGGAAAGTTGTTTGTTAACTCTTACCCATCACCCATTACCCATTACCCAATTCCTAAATATCTGTAGATAAACTCAGGGCATGAATGACTTCCACATGACTGCCCAAATCTAACTTACTCAAGGTTTCTGTGAAAAATATAAAACCCTTGTAGGCAGTGATGTATTTATAGATTTTGGTGAAAAAACCTTCACTGGTAAAAATTACTAGGGGTTCTGTGGTTTTGTTGAGAATTTGCAAAAAATCCTCACAGGTAACAAGGATGCCACTGCCGCGATGGGGGGAAATTTTGCTGTCAATGGCGGCAGGTTGGTTTGTTGCGTCACTACCGTTGAGCTTCATATTATCTTAATCATTTTTACTCAAAGAACTGTGTTGAGTACTGAGTAGTGTCATACTTCGTTTACCTGTTTACTCTTTACTCAGCACCCATCAAGGATAATAATTACGTATTTTATACTTTTGATTCTATAGCTGACTGTGATGATTGTAGCGGTTCGGCAAAACCCCAGTCTGGTCGGAGATTGGCGGCATGACGTAGGTAGATGTGATGAACTGGGGCAGATACGGGAAGGTAGGCATGAATGAGAAAGCGAATACAACGCTCCAGACTACCTTGAACGTACATTTGCTGCACATCTAGCATGGCAACAGTATCCCAGTAGGGACGTTGACGGGCGATCGCCGCCGGAAAAATCGCATTTAAATCCCTAGTAATTGAAAAAGTGACGCTAATCATATCTGTTGGATGCAGTTGGTTGCGTTGCTCCATTTCATCTAGCAACTCTGTTACTGCTTCTTTCATTGCTTCAACCGTATTTTCATTTACAGTTGTTGCACCACGAATTGCCCGCATACGCCATTCCACTAAGAAATCCTCCTGATTTCATGCTCCATCAATTTGGAATTTGAGATTTTGGATTTTCCCAAAATAACATTTCCCCTGGACACTTTTTGACATCATTTGCACCTCCTAAGTTTTCATCAAATAGACTTCTTGCAAAAATAGATTTTTGATTGTTATGGAAGGGAAAATAATACTTAGCTGTCAGAGGTATGGTGCTAATGGATAAATTTCCTTTCCTCCACTTATGCAAGAAGTCTAATATTGAGAAAGCAAACTAAATATGCTTTCGCAACTCCTCCGATTAATTACGTTAGAAAATGCATTAAAAGTGACCAGTTTCACTGTATTTCCACAGAGATTTGATATTGTTATTTGTGATGGTGGATTAGGGTTATTTTAATCCAAATCCCAAATCTCAAACTGCCAGGGTTGACCCTGAGCTTGTGACTGTGAATATATATTCTTCTATGGTCTATATAACCACAGAGGTAGACCACTGGTGGAGATTTCAAAGTCTAACCAATCAATTCCCGATAGGATGGGGGATTTGACTTGACTATTCCCTGGAACCAGACGACTCAGAAGAGGTTTTGGTTCTTCCAGGGTATAAACGGGTGTTTTTTCTGGATCTAAACCAACCAACTCACAAGCCCAGCGACGGGCATCTTCCTCGGTTCCTAAGCGGTCTACAACTCCTAATTCTAAAGCCTGCTGACCCGTAAAAATTCGCCCATCGGCAAAAGTTTTCACTGTCTCTGGTGTCAAGTTCCTACCTTCGGCAACGGTTTGGACAAATTGGCTATAACTAGTGTCGATAAGTTGTTGCAGAATATGTTGTTCTGGTTCGGTGAGTTCTCGATCAAATGCCAAAATATCTTTGTAGGGACCAGATTTAATTACTTTGAAAGACACACCAATTTTGGCTAAAAGTCTTTCTAAATTATTGCCTCGTAGAATTACACCGATACTTCCTGTAATCGTGCCGGGATTCGCCATTATATGTTGGGCTCCCATACCGATGTAGACACCGCCAGAGGCTGAAATATTGCCAAAACTGGCAACAATTTTGATTTTTTCTCCTAGTCGCTTGAGAGCGCTGTAAATTTCTTGGGAGTCCCCCACTGTACCTCCGGGACTATCAATGCGGAGTAACAGGGCAGGGAATTTTTTCTCTTCTACTGTTTTGAGGGATTCTAAAACTCGTTTGCGAGTAGCACTGGCGATCGCACCAGTGACTTCAATCCGGGCTAGTTGTTTACGAAAATTGGGCTTAAAGGGCCAAACCATGAGCAGTCAAGTATAATTCGCTATCATCTCTTCCCATTCTGCCATTCTTGATGGGGAATGGGGGATGGGTGAAAGTTGACAGTTAACAGTTAACAAGAATATCTCTGTTGTTGTTTCCCGTTTTCCGTTTCCCTAATTTCGTCGGCTATTGTTAAGAATTTCGCTGAACCTAACAATCCCTAAACCTATATCAACAATACCTAAATAAATCCTAGAGTCATTCCATGTTGATGACAGTCAATGGTTTTAGCGGAGGATTTGGCAGCGATAGTAGGCATAGGTATCAAATAATGCGCCTACAAAACCACAGGTTAAACTGATGACGAATAATCCTCTAATGGGGCTTCCTGAGCCAAAAATGGCGAGAAAATCTAAGATTTGTTGAGCGATCGCCCCTGTGAGATTTGTCAAACCAGGTAAATAACCCATGGCAGACAAAGACAGCAGAATACCACCAAGTAGGAATATGGGGGCAACAAAGCTGAAAATTACTGTTAATATCAGCGAGCGGATAAAGTTGATCAGGATAGTCATTTGGTCAGGCTCCGTGAAATAGGTAGATAATAGCCAGACACCCAAGTGGTCAATTTCTACAATAAATGCGATCGCTGTGTAAAACAGAAGATGTCAAAAATCTTAAGTTTTCATTAAAATACCTACATATAATTTTTGGGGGCGATCGGCAACTTTTATCTGTCAAAAAGTACAGTCAAGGCTTGCCATATCAGCTTTTCAGACCTAATTATGCCAAGTTTGTTCATAAGAAGTATTGTCACAAGTAATATTAATTTCTGAGACTCACCGTAACCTAAGTTAACTCAGTGAGGTGAAACATCAGAGGAAGGAAAGGTTTACAGAAAATAGACAAAAGACAGGAGGTAGAGAGAGGATAAAAAACAAAATATCAAAAACCCATTCCCTATTCCCTATTACTCATCACCTAATCTCATGGCTAAATCCGGTTTGTCAGCGTGGAGTCAACGTTTACTTGCAGCAATCTTTCTAGGAGGACAAGTACTAGTCCATCTGCTGCGAGGCAAAATTCACTGGCGTAATACTGTCGAACAAATGGCGGTTGTGGGACCAGATTCAGTTTTTATTGCCCTGATTACAGCCGTATTTGTGGGAGCAGTATTTACAATCCAAGTCGCACGGGAGTTCATTAGCTTTGGTGCAGGTAACATTGTGGGTGGGGTTTTGGCAGTAGCTTTAACTAGGGAGCTTTCACCCGTACTGACTGCTGTGATTATTGCTGGGCGAGTTGGTTCTGCCTTTGCCGCAGAACTGGGTACAATGCGAGTTACAGAACAAATCGATGCTCTGTTGATGTTAAAAACTGACCCCGTGGATTATTTAGTTATTCCCCGTGTCATTGCCTGCTCTTTGATGCTGCCGATTTTGACCCTGTTATCTTTAGTTACGGGGATGGCTGGAGGTTTGGTGATTTCCGTAAATATTTATAACCTCTCAGAAAATCAATTTTTAGACTCTGCTCGCAATTTTATCGGTGCGTGGGATATTGTCAGCGCTCTGATCAAAGCTGGTTGTTTTGGTATTCTCATCGCTGTGATTGGTTGTAGTTGGGGAATGACTACTACTGGGGGTGCAAAGGGTGTGGGACAATCGACAACTACTGCTGTTGTGACTGCCCTATTAATTATATTTATTAGTAACTTTTTCCTGTCTTGGGTGATGTTCCAAGGAACTGGCAGTGCTTTGATGCAGGGGTTTTGAGGTGGGGTGATGGTTAATGTTCTCTTCTTGCCCTTCCCCTTTCCCTTAAAATAGAAGATGTCTTATTTACCCATAAACCAGGATTTGAGAGTGTGACAACTTCTGCAACCCCAAATTCAGTATCGAGCGTGGAACTAAAACCGAGTTACAACATACCTGTGGTGTTAGTTTTGGCGGGAATTCCTCTGCTATTGGTGCAACCTCTTTTGGGAGGGGCGATCGCGCTGTTTGGATTGTTCCTGATGTATCAAGCAGTATCCCTGCGTCTAGTATTTACCCCCACAGACTTGGATGTTTTCCGTGGAGACAAAATGATTCGGCGTTTTCCCTACCAGGAATGGCTAAATTGGCGCATATTTTGGGAACCTGTCCCCATATTGTTTTATTTTAAGGAAGTTAAGAGTATCCATTTCTTACCAATAATTTTTGACCCGAAAATTTTAAAGGCTTGTTTAGAACAGCGTTGTCAACGTGTATAGTAGAGTGCTGAGCTTAGAGGCAGAAGGTATTGAAGGTATTGGTATCTCCTAAACTCTTCGACTCCCCTTGGCGAGCAAAGATACTAGTACAGCTACGGGGAATTCAAAATTCCTATGGAATCCAGCGCTGGCGTTTCGTTGATTTTGTATTCGGGTACGGTTGCTTTATTTCTGCCGTGCTGTACTACTATTCTGGCAACCTAAGTTTGACTGGTAAATTAAATCTCATTACTCATTACTCACTATTCATTACTCACTACTCACCTCACCTTTATGAACCCAGAGGAATACCAAAATCCACCATCAGTGAATGAATCTCCTACATCTCCCGAAGAATCTCCGGAAAACCCAACATTGGAAACTTCAGCGACGGAGGAATCTACCTTAGAAGTCACAGAGGTAGTTGCTGAGAATGTCACTACAGAGGTAGAAGCAATTGCAGAGGATTCTCCAGAGGTAGAAATTGGGAAACGCATTTTAGAATTACAGCAGCAGGAAGCTCAACTCAAAACGGAAATTGCCAATTTACAATCTTCTTACACCAGTTTGCAAAGCCAAATAGGGGAAGCACAAACGGCAATGGGTAAGCTTGTACAAGAGTCTTTGTCCCAATTAGAACAGCGTAAGCAAGCTTTACAAATTTCCATTGAGCAGTTGGAAAAACGCCAGGAGCGTATTCGTAACGAAATGCGTACTACCTTTGCTGGTGCTTCCCAAGATTTAGCTATCCGTGTTCAAGGTTTTAAAGATTACTTAGCTGGGAGTTTGCAGGATTTGGCGATCGCCGCAGAACAATTGCAACTGGTTCCCCAGAGAAAACCGGAACCGGAAAAACCTCCCATTAGGGAAACAAAAGCTGCGGAACCCCAATCTGGGAATGTCCCCTTTGCCTCCCAGCAATTTCAAGAGACAAATAAGCAAATTCGTCGCCTAATTGACCAATATCGGACTAAACCTGATTATTATGGTCCCCCTTGGCAATTACGTCGTACCTTTGAGCCAGTTCATGCAGAGCGTGTTTCTAACTGGTTTTTCACCCAGGGCGGACGCGGAGCTTTACGGACTATGGGCAGCAGGTTACAAAATACACTGATTGCCTCAGCAATTATCTCTATTCTCTATCCCATTTATGGGAATAAAGTCCGGACTTTGGTATTGGCAAATTCCCCCGAACGCTTAGGAGAGTGGCGGCGTGGGTTACAAGATTGCCTGGGCATTGGTCGCCCCGATTTTGGTCCTGATAGGGGTGTGGTGTTATTTGAAACTGCGGAAGCTGTCGCCCAAAAAGCTGAACGTTTGGTGAAAGCTAATCAAATGCCCTTTATTGTGGTTGATGATTCGGAGGAACAAATTAGCCTTGCCCTGCTACAATTTCCCCTATGGTTAGCCTTTGCCCCCGACCCAAGAACGATGCGTAGCAGTAATTATGATGATGATTTTTAATCGCATAATTTGAGGTGGGAAAATAGGGGAAAATTAAAATAATTCGTAATGCCTCTTTCAGAGGAGCTTCGCTAACGTAATTCGTAATTCGTAATTCGTAATGCTCCCTACGGGAGAGCTAACGCTAACGTAATTACGTTTTGTGACGGGGATTTAAACTCCGACACAAAACACGCTGCTTATAGAAGCAGGGGACTTAAATCCCCAAAGTTAGTTAATTCCAAATTCTAAATTCATAATCCTATGTCTGTTTGGTTAACAATCTGTGGAGCGGTTCTGATCACCGCCTATTTTTTAGGTTCTTTGCCTACAGGGTATACTCTCGTCAAACTGTTAAAAGGTATTGATATTCGAGAGGTGGGTTCTGGTTCCACTGGAGCCACAAATGTGTTGCGAACCCTCGGAAAAGGTCCTGGAGCTTTTGTTTTATTGGTTGATGCTTTGAAGGGGGTTGGAGCGATTTTTTTAGTAGATTGGGTTTGCCAATTTTCTGTTACGGAAAATCTGCTGCCTACGGGGATAAATTTATCGATTTGGCAACCTTGGTTAGTTACTTTAGCTGGGTTTGCGGCGGTAATTGGACATAGTAAATCGATATTTTTAGGCTTTAGTGGGGGAAAATCTGTTGCTACGAGCTTAGGTATTTTGCTGGCGATGAATTGGCAAGTAGCTTTAGCAACTGCGGGTGTGTTTGCGGTGGTTGTGGGAATATCACGGATTGTGTCTTTGAGTTCGATTTGTGGGGCGATCGCTGTGGGGATTTTCATGGCAATCTGGCAGCAACCCCTAGCCTATATTCTGTTTGGTGTCGCTGCTGGAGCCTATGTTATTTTCCGTCACCGCACTAACATTGAGCGACTATTAGCCGGAACAGAACCAAAATTAGGGCAAAAGGTAGAGATGGTGACAGAAACCGCAACCGTAGATGCTAATTCTGCGAGTTTGAATAGTTAATAAGGTATAAATTACCAGATGGGGCAAGATGGGGAGAGTTAGCAATGCGAATCAAACCAAAAGTTACTTATACCGATGATTTTTATGGTTGGGTGGAGCAACAAGTGCAATTTCTCCAAGATTCTGCATGGGATTGTTTAGATATTCCTAACTTAGTTGAAGAAATAACATCATTGGGGAAACGGGAACGACAGGAATTAAAAAATCGTTTGGGAGTGTTGTTAGGTCATTTATTAAAATGGGAATTCCAACCTCAAAAGCGCAGTAAAAGTTGGTACATTACTATCCGAGAGCAACGCCGATAAATTCAGGAATTACTTGATGAAAGTTCGAGTTTAAAATCCGCTTTAGGGGAAATTTACCCCAAATCCTATCAAATAGCCTTAGATTTGGCAGTGCGGGAAACTAACTTCAATTATCGAGACTTCCCCAGGGATTGTACTTATAGTTTAGAACAAGCTTTAGATAGTAATTTTTTTCCAGGTGAATTCTTAGAACCCCTACCCGATTGGTTTTGCTAATTTGCAAAATACCTGGCACTCTTTCCTAACAATTGCCACATAACTCGCTACAATAAGAATTTGCGGCTTTGCGGCATCAGCGTATGGGACTTCCTATTGTTGCGATTATCGGTCGCCCAAATGTGGGCAAATCAACCTTAGTCAATCGTTTGGCGGGACAACAGTCAGCGATTGTGTATGATGAACCGGGTATTACCCGCGATCGCACTTACTTACCTGCTTTTTGGAGCGATCGCGAGTTTTTGGTAGTAGATACCGGTGGTTTGGTATTTAATGATGATACAGAATTTTTGCCCCTGATTCGTCAGCAGGCAATGGCAGCTTTATCAGAGGCTTGTGCTGCTATATTTGTAGTGGATGGTCGTACCGGTCCGAATGGTGCGGATGAGGAAATTGCTGCATGGTTGCGTCAACAACCAGTACCCGTGTTGCTAGCGGTGAATAAGTGTGAATCACCAGAACAGGGTATTATGCAAGCATTAGAATTTTGGAATTTGGGATTAGGTGAACCCTATCCTCTCTCTGCTATTCACGGTAATGGTACGGGTGATTTACTGGATGAGTTAATTAATCACATTCCCACAGTTCAAGAAATACCAGAGACGAATGAGATTAAAGTGGCGATCGTTGGTCGTCCGAATGTAGGTAAATCCAGTCTTCTCAATGCTTTTGTGGGAGAGGAAAGGGCGATCGTGAGTCCCATTTCTGGTACTACCCGTGATGCTATTGATACTTGCGTTGAACGTAACGGACAAGCTTACCGATTGATTGATACCGCAGGTATCCGCAAAAAGAAAAGTATCGATTATGGACCAGAATTTTTCAGTATTAACCGTGCATTTAAAGCAATTCGACGGTCAGATGTTGTACTGTTAGTTATAGACGCTTTAGATGGTGTGACTGAGCAAGACCAAAAACTAGTTGGTAGGGTATTAGATGAAGGTCGTGCTTGTGTTTTAGTCGTGAATAAATGGGATGCCATAGAAAAGGATTCCTACACGATTTATGAGTATCAAAAACACCTGGAACAACGTCTACATTTTACTGAATGGACAGAGACAATTTTCATCAGTGCATTAACTGGATTGCGGGTAGAAAAAATTCTGGAACTGGTGAATAATGCAGCAGAAGCACACAAACGTCGTGTGAGTACTTCCGTAATTAATGAAGTTTTAGAAGAAGCTTTAAGATGGCATTCTCCTCCTGTGAGTCGTAGTGGTAAACAAGGAAGAATTTACTATGGAACTCAAGTGAGTTGCCAACCTCCATCTATTGCCTTGTTTGTCAACGATGCCAAACGATTTAATGATAATTACAAACGTTATATCGAGCGACAATTCCGCAAACAATTAGGATTCCAGGGGACTCCAATTCGCTTATTTTGGCGCAGTAAGAAAGTCCGTGATATGGAAAATATGAGTATGAATCGAGCAACTCGTGTTTAATTAGGCAGGTTTTGGGATTTTGGATATGACGAGGATTGATACCATATCAATTTTTAGAAATTTTGTTGCACATTGGCGGCAAAGTAGTGTAATAAAGGTAAGGGTTTTTCATTGCTTCCTAATCTTGTTCGTATCTAAGCGATTAGTCGAACTTGATCACATCGGTGATAAACAATAATCCAAAATCTCAAATCTCCAATTACTCAATGGATTTACTACGTTCTTTACCTCTTGGTTTATATTTAGAACAGCCCCAAACTTGGTTACATAAACTTGACCCCAGGGTAAAATTTTCTTGGTTAATTAGTTTTCTGACAACCTATATTTTTGCTAATAATTATTGGCGAATTCTACTAGTAGTCTTACTGATTTTCTTGACTCTGATTGCCAGAATACCCATAAGAGTGTGGCGACAGCAAATGGGTTGGTTATTAAGTTTATGTTTCTTTGTGCTATTAATTGGGGCAATTACCCCTGATGGTTTGGGAATTAATTATCAGCGACGATTACCAGAAAATGATACTGTGGTGAAGTTAGCTGAGAAAGGAAAAAATCAGCAAGAAAGTACGAATAAAACTCCAGTAATCACTCAGACAAAAAAGAGTAAAGAATATAATTATTTATTATTTTCTAAGGGTGCGATTAAAGTTTCCCGTCGTTCCTTAGATTTAGCAATTAAATTAAGTACAATTGTTTTTACTGTCATTTACAGCACAAATCTCTATTTACTGACTACCGCTCCTGAAGAGATTACTGCGGGTATTGAAAGTTTGCTGCAACCCCTACGTAGATTTAAGATACCTGTAACAGAAATTACATTAACTTTGACTTTATCGTTGCGATTTATTCCCTTAGTTTTAGAAGAAATTCAGAATTTGATTCGCTCGGTGATGACAAGAGCAATTAATTGGAAGAAATTAGGTTTTAAGGGAGGAGCTAAGGTATGGATGTTAGTTGCAGAAAGATTGTTAGAAAATCTCTTGTTACGTGCAGAGCAGATGGCAAATGCAATGATGGTTAGGGGTTTTACAACTCCTAATGAACATCGGGTACAGTGGCAAGATTTACGTTTAACTCGATGGGATTGGTTGGCGATCGCCACTCTGATTTTTCTCTGGGGTATGCGTTTTTCCTTTGGGAATGAAGTGTGATTTTCCCATCAACAATTACAACCCGTAGAAATCTTCATCTAATATCTGTCCTACGGTAAAAGGACAATCCTGAGGATACTCATTTGCTGGGGGTATACGTACCCCATACTTAGCTAGTTTACCTTCTTTGATAGCGATTTTTACACCATCTGGATAAGCTATGGCGATCGCTTCCTGAAGAAAATTTTTCAAAGAAGGAGTCTCATTTAAACTATCCAGTATTCGTTGACGATGCTCAACAACAGAATCATACCAGCTGCTTTTCATGGTTTCAGGTGCATCATATTGTACCTGTAACTTGATTAGGTGAGCTAACAAAATTTTTAAATTACTTTTGAGTACATTTTTTTCTGCCTTACCCAAATCGGCTAATTCCTCAATCAAATTCTCCACATCTAAAGCTGCAAAATCACGACTTCGCAGACACTGGATAGTTTGCTCAATCCATAACTGCATATCTTGATTGTACAAAGATTTGAGCATTTTCTGATCACTAATTGGTAAGATAATTGGAAGGATTGAAAAAAACTACTTTATCTATACAACTAACTCATTATTTGAAAATTGAGTATCTTTTGTATCTCTGAGAATAATTATAGCAATTTTTGTACAAATATTTGTGCTAAATCTGTTTACCAAGTTTTCCCCAACCTACCGCAAAACCCATCAAAAGTACCCCGGATACAAGCCCAGATTTTGAGAAATACCATATCTGACTCATAACGAATGATTCTTTCTATCATATTTCTGGCACATTTAATTCTATATAATATAGATAAATACATATTTTGATTCGATGTTAACCGAGTTTCAAAAAATGTATGATTGCGACAGGCATAATAGTAACGAGATGGAGAACAAACAAAGGTAAATATATTGGGAGAACCGGGATGAAAACGGTCTGTGACTGCGGTATAATTGCCCAAACGATGCTTCATTTCGGCATTTCTCACAACCACAATATCATAACCTTTGCGGCGTAAATTCATGCAGTAAGCATAGTCAACAGCATCTAAAAATAAATCTCCCCTGGGCAAATCAACAGATTGAGCTGCCTTAAGATTAACTAAGGAGCCAGAAGTAATTACCCCATCACATTCATAGTAATCTTGAGTAGTAGCGAACTCTGGACTAAAAACAAATTTATATTTTTTAAAGATACTTCCAGGAAATTCTTGCTGAGTATGAATGTCGAGAATTTTCGGAGCGATAATGCCAATATTTTTCTGTTGATGGGATAATTCGAGATACTGTCTGACTAACTTTGCTAGTAAGTATTCATCTGGTTGACTATCTTGATCGAACAACCATAAAAAATCATAACCTGCGGCGATCGCCCAATTTATAGCAATGTTTAATCCTCCAGCAACTCCAATATTTTCTGGATGATGTTTCACAATCAAATTGGGAAATTCTTCTTGATTAATGACTGGTTGAGGAGAGTTATCAACAATCAAAATTTGCTTTACAGGATATAATTGCTGTTGTAGGGCTTTGACTGTATGATGTACACTCGATGCTTCTTGATAGGCAGTTATATATGCAGCTATACGATAGGACATGGGGATAATTTTAGTAAATAATCAAAGTTAATTTTTAGAACCTATTCCAAGAAGTAAACTTGCGGTGGGTAGCTTAGATGTGAATATCAATATCTTTTGTCACCCCTAAAAATTTCTTAAAATTAAACCAAAAGTTTCTTAACTGCCAAAATTTACTGGTTTTCATGGCAGTAATTTGAGCATAGGCAGATTGTAGCTCTTGTAAGATTAATTGATGTTGATGGTTTAATAGTTCAATTTTGCTAGGAGAACAAATATCACTTTTTAAAAAGCTAAATATTATCTCTGAATGGCTATGATTTGTAACTAAATCGGCAAACTTTTGATAAAAGTATTTAGCCAGATTGAGCGCATAGATATTGGTTGTGTTAATCATTGACTCTGAATGTACTCGATAATAGCTGAGTACTTGGGGAATAAATTTACAATCATAATTAGCTTGGGCAAATTTCAACCATAAATCATAGTCATCCCAACCAAACCAACCATACTCAATCAATTCTGTAGAATAACCCCCAACTGCTAGAATTTTCTCCCGATTAAACATTGCCATAGCATCAATATAGGGATGATGTACTAATCGACTTACATCCCATTCATGACAGGATAAATAATTAATTTCTTCCCTAGTTAAGTTATCAAATCTGCTAATTTTGCCATAAACAGCAGCGTAGTCATGGGAAGTAATTTCTTGATGGAGAATAGATAAACATCGGGGATGAATAAAATTATCTGCATCCAGAATAAAAATGTATGGCGATCGCGCTAATTTCAAACCCAGATTTCTGCCATCTGCTAACCCTGTATTCAGCTTTTTTTTAATTAAGTAGATAGGAAGAGGAGAGTTTTCTAAATACTTTTCGACTAAAGCGGCAGAATTATCCGTGGAAGCATCATCTACAACTATAACTTCGATATTTCCAGGGAGATGTTCTAATTGACTATTTACTAAGCTATCCAAACATTCATAGATATAATCAGCGTAGTTATAGAGAGTAATAATTACAGAAATACATGGTTCTGAGCAGTTATTATAAGCTGTATTACTAATCGATACCCAGGGATTAATTCCCATTTCTGCAAATAATTTTGCTGCCTTCAATCGAGAGATGACTAATAATCTTTTTTCATCAACTGTTAATTTGCGATTTGCCATGCTCACGGGATGAGTGTGAAAGTCGCTGGAAATCGATTTATACTCATTATTGACGATACAATTATAGTCACGGTTTGATAAATGACTATAGGAAATATCTAACTTTTGCTGATTTTCTAACAGATGAATCTGTCGTTTTCTTAATTCTGTTTGTCGAGATTGTAATTGCTGATGTTTTTCTGTTTCTATCATCATATTAATTACCTCGAATACCTAAAAATTGTTTAACTCGGAACCAAGCTTTGCGAAGTCGCCAAAATTTGCTACTTTCCATTGCTTGGATAATTTGTTGACAGCTTTCCCAACCTTGATGTGCTTGCTGTAGCTGTATTTGTGTTCCTTCCCAGTGATTTTGTAATGTTTGTAATTGTTGCTGCGATCGCTCAATTTCTGACTGCATTTGGTGTAATTGTGCGTGGGTTGATTCCAACTGCGATCGCGCTTCTTCTAATTGAATAATATTTCCTTGTAAAATTGCACTATTCTCTTGCAATTGCTGCTGAGTATTTTCCAGTCTGATATTGGACTTTTCTAATTCTTGATTTGATTGTTGATACTGCTGATAATAGTTTTCTAGCTGCTCTAATACTTGAGTATATTTTTTTTGTAAAATAATATATTTGTTTTCAATGGATATGGGGAAAGCTTTGATAATATACTGAAATGTATCAGCTTCCTCATCTTGCTCAATCATTTCTAATATATGCTGGTCAAATTGATTTTTCTCTAGGTGAGGTATCCAATTTGAACCAGAAAAAATTGGTAAGGTAATTCGCTCCATCACATCAATGAGATATCCAGATTTTTCTAATAAATCGTAGATAGTCTCGCGGGTAAAAAAGCGTAGATGGGTATCATCTAAAATACCTAAATTTGTATATTCAAATTTTCCCTGTAATAAATTTAAACGCACTGCTCCATGGGCAATATTGGGAATCGATGCCACAATATATCCATCCGGGTTCAAAAAATTGCGAATTTCTGTTAGTACTTTCCAGGGATTGCGTAAATGTTCTAAAATATCACCAAATACCGCCACATCAAATATTTGAGATGATAAAATATCTTCCAGGGAAATATAATCTAAGTCTGCAACTATGACTTTTTCACAATATTTCTCTGCCATTTTTGCAGCTTTGGGATTAAGCTCTATTCCTGTGACTTGACAATTCTTCGCTGCTAATAGTTTGGCAAAATATCCTGTTGCACAGCCAAAATCAATAACTTGCTTATTTTCTCCCACCAAATGCAACATTTTTTTTAAGCTACTATTATCATCCAAATCTGCTTCTGACAAATTTGTCACTAAAGGATAATCTTTTTCCCAAGAAGTACTCATAGAATTCCATTATCAGGCAATAACTATTTGTGATTCTGACGTAGATACTCTGACATTCATGGGTATATCTATCCAAGCATGAATGCGCTTACCTGTATCTGGAGGTAGTACTTGAAAAACCATGGCATTATCTATCCAATCAAATGTCATGGCAGTATAATTTTCTGCACCTGCTACTGTTAAACTATAGGCTCCCGGACGTAGGGGTAAATCAAATTGGAACTCTATTTGGAGTTTACTACCTGGTTCTAACTTACCAATTACATGATTTTCTTCAAGAGTATTACTACCAATTAATTCGTTACCATTTTTATCACAAATAAAAAAGCCAACAATACACCCCTGTAAAGGAGTATATACTTGTAAATCAATAATTAATTTGACATTTTCATTAAAGGCAAAAATCGCTGTATCTCCTACCTCTTCACCCAGGTGATTCAGCATTATTACCTTTTCAATTAAAGCTTTTTGATTACCACGACGATGGGGCTGATTTTTTGCTACAGTGTATTGATGAATTGGTTCTGTTAGTGATTCACTTGTCGGTAGAATTCCTAACTCACTCTCTGTGACTAGTTTCATATATTGCATAATCACGCTATTCGCAGAACCTGAAGTGTAAATTTTACCTTCATTAATCATGACTGCGCTATTACATAATGTTTTAATCGCCCCAGAATCATGGGATACAAATAAAGTTGTCACCCCAGAATCCATCAGACTCCGCATTTTTCGCATACAGCGATGTTGAAAAACCACATCCCCCACAGCTAAAGCTTCATCAACTATCAAAATTTCTGGTTCCACATTGACTGCGACAGCAAATGCTAAACGGACAAACATTCCACTCGAATAGGTTTTAACTGGTTGATCAATAAAGTCACCAATATCAGCAAATCCAGCAATCTCATCAAATTTATCTGTAATTTCTGATTGACTTAAACCTAAGAGTTTGCCGTTAAAAAATACATTCTGTCTACCAGTGAATTCAGGATTAAATCCACTACCTAATTCTAAGAGAGCAGAGACTCTACCGCGAACTTTAACTATACCTGTTGTTGGTGTGAGTGTTCCGGCAATAATTTGTAACAAAGTACTTTTCCCGGAACCATTTCTGCCAACAATGCCAACAGTTTGTCCTTGATAAATTTCTAAATTAATATTTTTTAATGCCCAAAATTCATCACTAAGATGTTTTCCAGGCAAGAAAATTTCTTTCAGTCTATCTATAGGGTGAGAATAGCGTCGAAAACATTTAGATACGTTTTCGAGGGAAATAACGGTTTCGTCTCCCATTGGCATCAATTATTTTCTGGAAATCCCAAAGCATGAACTGTCACGCTTTGGGAAACTTACCTGAGGTATCGCTGCTATTTTGCCGGAATGTTCTCGTTTATCATAAGTGCTGCCTTGATAATTCGGGTTGCCATTTTGGCAGGATTTTTGGGGGCTAAATTTATCTAGATTTTTCCCCAATAGAACAAGAAACTATTATCATTTTCTGATGAATTTGGGAATTTTAAAAAATAGAAAATATGTAACTTCTGTCACAAAATCTCTATTTTGTTCCCAGAATTAAAACGAAAGATTAAGTTATTTCTATGAATTTATGATTAATTTTATAAAGTTAAAAATGAATTTCCATCTACTTTCAACTGTGCAAATAGCTTGTATGCTGCTTGGGGAAAAGGCTAGACTTTATCAGTAGCCAGTTGGATATAAATATTACAAGCAAAATTATCCAATTTTTATGGTTAAATTTAGTTGGCGCTTTCTGCAAATAAGGCATATTATATTTCTTGTAACAGCACAGATTCCGGTAAACGTTGATTCTTTGACTGTGCATTCACATCTATCTATGGTTTGAGCAAAATTCTCGCCCTTACCTCGAGGTAAACTGCCAAGTGTTGGGAATGTTCATGCTGACTACTCTAACGTGAGGGCAATTTCTGATATTGACAATTGACAAACTATGTAGTAGCGGCTTTAATCATGGGTGAAAAGGTGTTAGCGTCCCGGCAAAGAGAGTGGCTAACACCAGTAGCTAAACTATAGGGATAAAAAGATCATGCCACAAAATACTGAATACAAAGATTCGGCTGAGACAATTGGGACAGTAACTTATAAAAAGCGGCTGAATTCTTGGGCGATCGCGCGTTTACATCCTGAGAATCAAAAAAGTGTGATTGCGAGATTTCGCAGTCGTTCCGATGCGGATGGACATATGCAGCTATTACAGCAAATGAATCCAGATGCGGAATTCCTCTTAATTTATGATTTTCAGTAATTGTTCATTCTTCCAGAGTCATAGGTGCTGCATCTAACTCTCCACTGAGTAAACTTGCGTCATCTTTCCTGTCTTCCCTGGGGAAAATTTGGTGTTCACGAATTTCCACACCAGCTTCTACTAGACATTGTTCCCATCCATCCCTTGTACCAATCTGACTTTTGTTTTCCAGTAAACCTAAATCTACTTCCTGTTGTGTGAGTTGGAAAAACTCCTGATAGTGAGGATAACTAGGAGTCACAAAAGTTTCCTTGCGGTGCAATATCGGAGGATTCCGGTGATTTTTGTACCTGCGGCGCATAATTTCTCTCGTTTTCAGGTCTATACTGATACTTTCCTGTAATGCAGGATGGGCATCAGTATCAAAATCAGGATAGAAGAGATAGGAAATCCGTGATTCCTCGGTACTAAATTTGATTAAAGTCGCACCATCAACCCGCCCAATTGTGCGACTTCCGCAACTTTCATAGATGCGTAACAAGGGGTCAAGTTCTTGCAAGGCAGATGTATGAATATACAAAGCACCACGGGTGCGTTTACCAATTTTACTTTTGTCGCAGGTTTTTGCTACCACCCCCGGTGTACCCAGACTAAACAGCTTTTGATCGGCTATTTCGCAAGCTTCTTCATAATTGGCAAAAAATGCCTTAATGTCATGGCGCATTTCCATGGGTAATTGGGAAAATCTGGGGCGATGCTCAAAATGAGTCAGAGCCAGATAAACTATAGTATCTAAAGACCGACGGTAGGCGATCGCGTCCCATTCTGCCTCATCTGTAGCTTGTAGTACCACCGCAAAGGCTCGTCGCATAGTACCAAATTCTCGTAGTAAATCAGCTTCCTCTTCTAGTTCTCCTTTCACTGGCAACCGTCCACGACGAGTATAAAAATTCATCAATGGGCGTAATATTTCCGAGTAGTCCGCAAACCGTTTCACCGGGATACGAATACGCGGTGTGACTGCATTTGAGCAGAAACGTTGTGCCTTAAAAGCCTCCTGTTGCTCCCCATGGCGAAAGACAAAATAAATGCCTAAAGCTACAGGTACAGCATCTACTTGTAAAGTCTGATCAATATATTTTTTCAGTTCTTCCTGCTCATAATATTTCTGAAATGTGTTGTGACTCGTCACCACCCCATCCCCATAGGGGAGTAAGTTGCGAGTCGGTGCTTTCAGTAATACTTGCGCTGCTACAATTAAAACTTGCCGTGTTAAATCCCAAGCTCGAATCAAAGCTTGCTGTCGCTCTTCAGGATTTTCAATCACATTCAGAACATAGCCAAGATTCACCACATCTGCGGCGACAACTGGAACATCAGGATAGTAGTAAGGATCCCAACCGATACTTGCGGCTGCCACTGCTGCCACACGTTGTACATCTCCACCATGTCCGCAACCATAGTCAAAAAATGTGGTATCTTTACCAATCACAGCATAATCGATTGCCAATCGCACTGGACGGGAAATGTCAGTCCGAAACATGGCAGCTCGATGACGTTCAATTTCTAAATAGCTCTCAGACATTAGAGCGTTTGTAATTGCGAGAAAATCTAACTAAATTGTTATCGGCAATCAATCCCTAATAATATCTTTCAATCTTTTGTCCCTAGGGCAATCAAATCTTCAATTTTCTTGATATTTGGATCTCCTGCCAGGTAGCTAATGCCACGATGTAAATGTAAATTGAATTGCTCTGCCAGGGTTTGTTTATCTGTCTGCAAACCGTCATCATGACAGCGTTGTCTCAAAGCTAATACCAGTATATCGGATAGCTCTCCACCAAAAACCCGCCAAGTGATTTCCACATTGCTATCTAGTTTAATGGGTATAGGAGTCGGAGGTGTGACTTCCGCCAGAGAGCGACAAAATGCCCAACGACATAAAATATTCCACTGCTCAATTTTTGTGAGTCGCTTCAGCTTGATTAACTGGTCTTTGGCTGTTTGAGAAAGTTTGATACGCTCTAGGGGGGGTTCCATGGGAAAGTTTATACTAATTCAAAATTCAAAACTTAGAAAGCCAGACATCACAAGGGTTTAGGAATGTACATCTGTCCTAGGGGGAAAGGTTAAGGGAAATATTACCCATTACCCATCGTCCATTGCTAAATCACTAAAAACAATAGGACTGGAAATTCCAGTCCCGTGAATCATTTTATCGAAGTTCTTAAAATAATTGGGTTTACTTACGCGGTTTGCGCAATTTCTGCTTTTTCCGTCGTTTTTCTGTTGTTGCTACGGCATGATCTACCGGATAACCTACCACTGGAATGACTTGAAACTTGCGCTCCTCTTCCAATTGTTTTAATTCGGTGTAATCAACCCAGTGAATACAATCAACAGGACAAGTATCAATCGCTTCTTGAATGATTTCTTCCCCATCGCCATCTTGACGAATAACGCGCGATCGCCCATAATCCGGCTCAATATAAAAAGTATTCCGAGCTACGTGAGCGCAGTGTTTACAACCAATACAGGTGATTTCATCCACATACACGCCCTTCTGACGCAGGAAACCGCCTAATTCTGGTTCTAAACCTGAACGTTCGGAATCATCCCTCAAGAAACCACCCAACTCCGGTGCTAAACCAGAAGGGTTATCTTCCTGTTCTGGTGACGGAAGAAAGTCAGACATTACGCACTCCAGCGCTGTACAACTAAGCGAATTGAACCATCTTCATGATTCTGCTGTTCTGCAACTTGAAACCCTGCCCGTGTTGACTCTTTGACCACGGTATGGTATGCATAACGCTGGGTGACTTGGCGCAAAAAGCCTTCTACTGATAAATTTTGTTGCCAATACTGCAAATCAGCGACTAATTCGTACTCTTTACCGTTCCATTTAAAGCCGACATCGTAGCCATTATCTTGCTCGATAGTCACTTCTGCGGCATGGGTTTGTCCTCGATAACCACGTACTTCCCGTGGTCCCTGCTTCCAATCTACACCTAGGTCGGAAAGAGCGTCTTTCAAAGATTCAAGGTTACGGATCTGGGTCTTAATTTGGCTAAAATGTGACATGGTGGTTATACAAAAACTACACAGTATTTGAACAATGTCTGAAAACTTACCAGTCGCTGAAAGCTGTTTGTGTGTTTGCCACGCCAGATTGCTGTTGTACCTTGGCAGCGAAGAACTCTGAAGTTGGCTCCTGTGTCATTACTTGCCCTAACTGGGCTTCAATTGCGGCTGTAACCTCCGCGCAGGAAGCTCCTATAATGCCAGTAACTTTCTCTTGTACCCGACCATCTGGATAGATGATGAATTCTAGTGTCTCCATGGGCTGTACCAACCGTGAATAGTACGCTGTAAATGTACTGCTCTAGCAAAAGGCTACAAAAATATAGCTTTCAGGATTAGCATTTTCCCTTAGCTACAAACTTGCCATTTGTTAACTAATGTTCCATTACTCAAAATATATATCTCAGAATCTTTACAAAAATTATCTTTTTTATTAGGCAGCACATCTGTTATCTGTAAGTTTCTCTTAACCTAATCCATAAGTCAAGGTCAGGTTTTTCCGTGATGGGATGGCAAGAAAATCTGCCAAAATCCATGAAAGCTAAGACTCAGAAGCTTTTTAAGCCTATTTGTCTAGTAAAATTATTGAAACTCTTTATCATTACTATTGGCAGTAAATTTATTAAGTAAGTATTAAGTCTGTGGGGGGAATGCAGAAATACGGATTTTTTGTCTACTTCGTCATCTTCAGCTTCCACCGACAACACCGCTTTGCAAGTGGACGTGAAAGGGATTTTTAAGCTAAAGTTGTAATGAGTTTGTTTTAGCATCAGCTAGTAAAAACCCCATTGTTGACCCATCAAACAAGTCTCTTTTGTGGTCTGTGACGTTCGTAACAGGCAAAGTCTCAGTCCAGATGCAAATATAGATACAGGTAATGAATGCGTAGATATATAAAATAATAAATAAACATTCAAAAGCAAAAATTACTTCAGCACTTAACAAACATTCATATGCAAACGCAGGAAATATCCACCAAACCGATTCGCTCTTTAGAAGATGCCCTTGATAGGTGTCAGAATCTGGGTATGCGTGTCAGTCGCCAACGTCGTTTCATTTTAGAATTGTTATGGCAGGCAAATGAGCATCTCTCTGCTAGGGAAATTTATGATCGCCTGAATTTAGATGGTAAGGCGATCGGTCACACTTCTGTGTATCAAAATTTAGAAGCTTTATCGACCCAGGGTATTATTGAGTGTATTGAGCGTTGCGATGGACGTTTATACGGTAATATCAGTGATTCCCACAGTCATGTTAACTGTATTGATACCAATCAGATTCTAGATGTGCATATCGAGTTACCGGAAGATTTAATCAAATATGTGGAATCACAGACTGGTGTGAGAATCACTGACTATAGTATTAATTTTTACGGTTATAAACAAAAGCCCTAACTTATCCGAAGACAGTTTCATCATCAGCGTAGTCACTGGTGGCAGATTCAGCTTCTGCGTCTATACCTATGTCTGATGATGCTTCCCCTTCAACACTCTCCATGATTCCCATACCTTGTGTGTTTACCCAAGTGAGGGCATTATCTGTATTCTCTGGTAAGTTGCGTTCAGAGGGTTGAGATAATAGCTGTTTGATGGTTTGATATTGCTCAAGGTCAAAAATTGCCCCATTGAGGATAGTAGTTTCGCGGTTTTTGTCATCAATGATGACTTGAAACAGGCAGGCATTGGTTAAATTAGTTGTATTCAGATTCGCTTCTGCTAAATTAGCATAACTGAGATTGGCACCACTTAAGTTAGCTTGATGTAGGTTAGCTCCGCGCAGATTCACCCCTACTAAGTTGGCATTTATTAACTGAGCTTTTTCTAGGTTTGCTCCTACCAAATTAGTATCACGTAAATCAGCATTAGTTAAATTGCTGTGTTGCAGATTTGCGTAATTGAGGGCAACTTGGGATAAAGAGATTTTAGGCAGTTGTAGATAACTTAAGCATTGGTAAAGGGTTTGGCTGACAGAGTTTTGATTGGGAAAAATCAAGATTTTTGTTATCAGAATAGATAAGGCTTGGGGATGGAACTCTGTCACTTTCTCTGGCATACCACAGGGATAAAAGGGTTGCTTGATTTGCTGATGAATCACACAGAGTATCATAAAGACATTGAGACCAACTGCGGCGTTGATTTGCTCAATATTTAAAGAATTTCTCTGACTCTGAAAACTACGCCAAGCATTATGTGCCATCCCTTCATCTAGCCAGCGACTACGGCAATGGGCATACCAAAATGGTAAGAGTTGCTGAGAGAGTAATTGCAACAAGGATGGAGAATTTTTTTCTTGATATAACCCTTCGGTAATTAATGCCAGAATTTGTGGACTCAGAACTCCATAACCCAATAAATTATATAATCTTTGAGCAAATTCCCCTGGAGCATCTATGAGAAAAACCTCTTCACTATAGGAATTAAAACGTAGTTGAGTCAGCTGCTTGAGGTGATGAATAATAGCTTGGGCGCAGAGATATTCTCCTAAGAGAGCGTGGGCAAATTCTGTTTTGATTAACTCATTTTTTGTCCTTACTTGATGTCTGGGAAAAATATGGCTTACCTGCTCAAATACCAGGGAGCGGAAATAGAAAGGTGGAAGAGATGTTCCTTCAGCAACCTGAATACTATGGGTATGACTCTGTAGTATTGCCAAAGCAACTGCTTGCATTTGGGTGAAAATTTCTTGGGGGTGTTGGTTTTGGAGTAAATTGGCGATCGCCTCTGGTGTACGGTGAATGTGACTACAACCAGGACGCATTAACATAGTACTGGCTCCTCCAGTTTGGGGATATCCCAATAACCAACGGGTTAATCTTTGGTAAATTTCCCACAACAGTGCAGCAGAAGACTGATGTTGTCGAGCTAGTACGATCTGGAAAATTTCCTCATCTAACAAACCGTCACGATGTAAGACACCCAAGAAAAATAGCATTAATGGTTGTCGTACTAAGGTAGATATTTGCGGAAAACGGGAATTAGCTAAAAATATTCCCCCTTGCTTGAGGAATAAAAAAAAGTTTTGTGCTATTGAAATAGATTGGATTTTTGTCCACTGTTGAAACCAGTTTTTCAGTTCATCTGGTTCTAGGGGTTGGATAGTTATACGTCTGACTGGTAAAGAAATTTCGGCACAAATGGCATTTAAATCACCCAAACGACTGGTAATCAGAATTTTGTGACGCAACTGAGACTGTAAAGCTTGTAATTGCTGCAAGAATACAACCTTTGCCCGTTCCCCGTAACCACTGGGTGGCAATTCATCCCAACCATCCAGGATTAAAATACAAGGAGGGTGATCGAGTTCCAGCCAAGTAGCTAAGTCAGTCAAGCTACTACCTGTAAATGCCGAGTTAAGAGTATCTGTTAAACTACTGCCATACGTAATATCTCTGAGGCGAATATATATTGGCATCCAATGGGGGTATAGATGTTGGGCAATATGTGCTGCCCAAGTCTGGCAAAAAGAGGTTTTACCATAACCTGCTGCCGACTCAATCACCGCGATCGCCTTCTCGTCCTGTTGCTGCACCCATGTGATTAAATCTACTGCGGTATTCTGCGCCTCCTCTGGTACTCCCCGTAATGGGATATAGATATCTTTCAGAGCAAAATATTCTGTAAATAGGGGTTCTGACTGACTAGTAAGTAAACTTGCTCGGTAACGCTCCCGACAGAGAAAAATTTTATCTGCGGTAGGGGTATTCACAGATGTACTGGAATTGCCCATTCCAACTTTCCCGACAGCAGTACTGCTAACATCCCGCACCGCTAAACCGACAAATTTTTGTAACTGCGCTAAAGGTGCAGCATTTTCGGCGATGACTGCCAATAAATGCCCATATAAGGAATGATTCAAACGCTGGGTAATTAATTTTGCTTCCCCTTCCTCCGCACCGTTGGCAATAAACCAAGCGACAGCAGCATTATTGATTTGTTGTACAAGTAAGGAATTGCTGACTTGAGACAAAGCTTGCTCTGCCTGGGTATCAGTAATTTTACTAGGTGATAGAGTTTTTAAAAATGCTTGTAATTGCACGTCGGATAGGGGTCGCACAGATGCGGGGGAAAAAACCATTGCCCGATCCAACCAAACTCTGTGCAAACTCAACTCTTGCTCTAGAACTTGACGCAAACCACGCAGGTAGGCGATTTGGAAAGCTAACCAAGTCCCTTCATTGCGCTTTAGGGGCTTCTTATGGCTAAAACTGCGCAATAAACCTGCCGTCAGTTCGGCGATCGCCATCATCTCCGGTTCCACAGCACCAAGAGGTAATTCCAATACCTCAACCAAAGGACAGACATCAAAGGGAATCAGACTCTTCACTTCCATGTCTTGAGCGATACGAAAGGCAACCCCGGCTATTTGTCCTGGGGAAAATGCTTGAATTTGAGAAGCTTCGATGTGATTTTCTGTAAGCCAATGACGAATACTCAGGTTCATTTAATTACACAGTCAATCTGTCCACCGCACTTATCATTTATACTGCCAAAATTGGTTATTGTATGGAAGATATGCAAAATTTCTAGGAACAATATAGGCATAGACAGAGGAAAATACTTGTAATTTCTCATTTTTGATTCTATGAGCGATCGCCCTCTTAAGGTACTTTTAATGGAGCAAGATGCAATTTTTCGTCTTGGTTTTAAAGTAGCCTTGGAAAGATTCTCTGATATCCAAGTCGTATCAGAGGCAGAAAACCAAACTAGAACCCTAGAAATCCTCGCAGAACTATTTCAACAAGATTCCCCAGCAATCAACCTGATTGTCCTGGAATTAGGATTCCTGACTCAATCTGCTGGGTTACAATTTTGCCGTCAACTGACAGAACAGTATCCCCAGCTACCCGTCCTCCTTTTGAGTTCCTTACAAGACCAGAAGTTTTTAGAAAACATCAAAAATACTGGTATTGCTGGATACTGCCCTAAGGGTACACCAGTATCTAATTTAGTGACTATTATGCGATCGCTACTGGTGGGTGGTAGTTATTGGTTTATTCCTCAGATAGAATCTTCCCTTCCTGCCAAAAAAAATCTAGGAATTAGTCAATTTTTGACAAACCTCGGTTTATCTGGAGATTCCCAAATCAATGAAAATTTGCAGAGAGTCTCCACTCAATTACAGCAACCGGGATTATCGTTACTGGAAAAGGCAATTCTTGCAGGACAAAGAAGAGAACTTCTCACTTCCCGTTGGTTGGTAAATCATCTTTTTCCCCCATCCCCTGGGGATACAGGAAATACCCCCTCCTCTCCTGGCAATTCATCAGAAATTACTCTGCCACCCCATCCCCCAATTGATAACTCTGCGTTGCTGAGTCCCCGGGGTTTACAAGCTCAGATATTCACATCATGCATTCATAAATTACAGTTTTCTCTAGAAAATCTCAGCGATATTGCTTTAGAAATTGATATCTTACGAGAAGATAAAAAAAGAGAATTACTTTATATTATTATTCAGAAATTCACTGACAGCTTAGATGCTTTACGTGATGCAAATATGACATCTGCGGAAGTATCAACAATGCACATCAAGGTACTAACGGATATTTGGCAATCAACAATCACGGAATTTTTTGGCAAATTTGCGCAAATTAAAATTAATCAGCAAAATATTGCCATTACTCCTATCCTGCTGCAAAGTCAATCTACTGTTCAAGAATCGATTTTACTGCGAATTCCTTTTTTACTTGAACTCTATAATTACTTATTATTTCAGGAAGCACTGAGAATTGATAATGCTATTTATCCACCATATAGCTTAGAAGCTCAAGAATATGCAGAAATCATTCTCGAAAATTTCTTAATTCAAACGGCAAATTCTGTCATCCAACCTCTCTTAAACTATTTAGCAGATGTAGAAGAAATTAAATATAATTTCTATGACCGTCGCTTAATTTCCACAAGAGAAATTGAAAAGTTTCGCAATAACCTCTCTTGGAAATATCGCATACGCGATTATATTGATGAACCGAGGTCAATTTTTGAAAGTCGTTATGATATATTTGTCTTTTCCTTTCGAGGGATTGCCAAAACTGCCATCTATGCACCTCGAAACCAAGAACTATTATCCCTATCAGGTATTCCTTTAATTGTGACCTTAGGTTTAGAATTTGGGGACGCGATCGCCCCCCGATTAAAATCCCTCCTATCCTTGCTAGGTAACGGTGTCGTCTTCCTACTTACCCAAGTTGTGGGACGGGGTTTAGGGTTAATTGTCCGGGGAATCCTGCAAGGAATGGGGAATGTTTCATTTCTAGATCGCAAGAAGTAACTGTAGGGATGCGATACATCGCATCTCTCGAAATTATACCAATTCACGCAAGTGCTGATACAAATAAAGCAGGTTCTTCATTAAATGTTATGCCAAACTATTAGTTAAACATCAAAATTTGCTTTTAAATATCGCTCGTGAAGAGGCCTTTTTTAGCCAAGAAATCCGTCAACTTTTTTATGGGCAAGGAAAACAAACTTATCGGATTTTTTTACGCTTCTTGATGACCAGCCTCTTCCTACTGTGAGAATTTTACACACTCGTCATGGGTCATAACAGATAATTGGCGAGCCGGAGGTAGAAGATTCATCATTGTGGTATAATTATCTGTAACTCGATTTAATGAATTCGTTATGAAAATCCAACAAATTATCGAGCGTGAAGGTATCGTTCATAGCGACCCGGAAATTATGAGCGGAGTCCCTGTATTTGTTGGTACACGGGTTCCCCTACAAACTTTTTTCGATTACCTAGAAGGTGAATCAGGTTTAGCTGAGTTTCTTGAAGATTTTCCTCATTTAAAAACAGCAGCATTACAAGTTTTGGAAACTATAGCGAAAGCTATGTTAGTAGAGCAGGAGCGTGAAACTAGTGCTGATTCTGCTTGATGAAAATCTACTCAGTAAAAAGTTGAAAAAACCTTTTCTAGATACAGGATATACCGTACAAAACGTCGAGGATATGGGCTGGCGAGGGACAAAAGATAGGGAGCTTTTAGCGATGGCAAATGCTTTCCCATTTGATGTTTTCATTACATCTGATAAAAACTTGCCATATCAGCAAAATTTGCGAAATCTAGCGTTGCGGGTTGTGGTAATCAATGCCAGTAGCACCCGTCCCGATCGCCTACTACCTTTAGTAATACAAATTATCCCTCTGTTACCATCTTTAGTTCCTGGCTCCATCACCTTGATTGATGATGCGGGTAATGTAACCCCTTTTAATCCAAGCAATACATGACTTTTCTAAATCAACAGATTGAAGGGCGATCGCTTACGCAGATTTATCAGTTCGCGGAACAATAAGTGCGATCGCAAATTCACAAACTGATGCCAATTATCTGAACAATTACCTACTAGTCTTACTACATCACCATACACAGGGTAAGCGCATCTAATTTTGTAGTTCTTGATACAGACAAAAAGCTTAAAAGTCTAATTGAATATCAATTTTTCATTGAAAATAGGATAAATTACCGTAAATGGCTGAAAAACATGGTTCAAATGGCTTTTTATGTTTTTAAACCATACAAAAACTAAAATATCAATCCCACGCTTTGGTCTAGCGTAGTAATTTTGAGCTTATTTGTGCCTTATGATGAACCCCAAAACTACCGTGTCGATAGGGTTTGAGATGCACTTACCCTAGGTAAAGAAAATAAAGGGAGAGGAGCATCCACACTCCTTTTTCTCTCCCCCTATTAAAAATCAATATAGTAATCCGATATCTCCTATTCCCGATTACCTAAACCATACAAGCCATAAAATCAGCACGTAACTGTTTTTCATTCAAATTACGACCAATAAATACTAGCTCGTTTTTGCGGGTTTCATCCTCTTTCCAAGGGCGATCAGGTTTACCTTCAAATATCATATGTACACCTTGGAAAACATAACGGTCTTCTTCCCCATCAATATGTAAAATACCCTTCATCCGGAAAATATCTGGACCTTGAACTCGCAATAATTCTGATATCCAACTATTTAACTTATTACCATCCAAGGCTCCAGATTCCACAATTGCTATGGAATAAACAGTTTCATCATGTTCGTGATCATGAGCGTGTTCATCCAAAAAATCGGGTTCAATTTCCAGGGTTCGCTCTAAATCAAAAGCTTTCACACCCAATAGTGCATCCATTCCTAATTCGGAATTGCGAGTGCGATAAACTTTTGCCATCGCATTCATTCCCCGAATCCGTCTTTCTAATTCTTCTAGGATTTCTGGAGCCACTAAATCGATTTTATTTAACAAAATTACATCGGCAAAGGCAATTTGTTCCTGTGCTTCATCGGATTCCCAATGTTGCCAAATATGTTTAGCATCTACCACCGTGACAACTGCATCTAGCTCTAATTGCTCACGCATATCCTCATCGACAAAAAATGTCTGAATTACGGGAGCAGGGTCAGCTAAACCCGTAGTTTCAATCACTAAATGGTCAAATTTATTGCGACGTTTCATTAAATTGCCGATAATTCGCATTAAATCGCCTCTGACTGTACAGCAAATACAGCCATTATTCATTTCAAAAATTTCTTCATCAGCATCAATTACTAGCTGATTATCTATTCCCACTTCCCCAAATTCATTGACAATGACAGCAACCTTTTTGCCATGCTCATAGGTAAGAATATGATTGAGCAAAGTTGTTTTTCCTGCTCCCAGATAACCAGTCAGAACCGTAACGGGAATTGTCTGAGATATTGTGCTATTAACCATATTTGAGATTCCTTAGGAAAAATAATTTACAGGATTTGCTAAATGCTCACATTCTCAGATTTTCAAGTAGTAGAAACTGTTCTCAGAAAAGGCAAAATAGCATTAGCTACCCTTTCTGGATATTCTTCGTGCATTCCTAATGTACCGGGAAGAATTATACTCTCTACCCCTGGTAAATCAGCAAATGCGTCCATTTCCGCACGGGATTTTGGGGGTGCAGATTCCGGAATAATTACAAGTAATGGTAACGATAAATTCTTACCTAGGGCTAAAAATTCATCTCGACTTTCCACTGGATCGAGAGTTCCTGTGACAAAGGATGCTGGAGCAAATCTGGCGCCGGATTTTTGTGTATTTTGCCACTTATGTTGGATAAACTGGGGTGTGAGCTTGCTTTTATCCACATAGACATGACGACCATACATCCAGGAGAGAAAAGCAGGTAAGGTATTGAGTTTATAAAGCAATTGTCCCAAAATGGGCGATCGCACTAATTCCCTCACAAAACCTGCTATCTCTGTACTTGCTCCCATTGTCCGTAGGGGACCTCGCCAGGTTGGCGCTACTAAAACTATCTGTGAAAATACTGATGGATTTTGCTGTGCCAGCTTTAAAACGTATCCCGCACTGTGACCAGCAGCAATGATACCTATGGGAGTCTTGAAAGTATTAGTAACAAAATTGACAATAAACTCTTGATAAAAATCAGGATTGTAATTGACATAGGGACGAGCAGAATCACCAAAACCGGGAAAATCGGCGATCGTCACCTGAAAATTGCCAGATAAAAGTTTGCCGAGGGTAGCTACTTCTTCTCGCATCGAAACTGTGCTAAAAGCTGGAAGTAATAATAACGGCATTCCTTGACCTAGGGTTTCATAAATGACGGTGATTTGTTGATTTTGCCACTGCCACTGGTATTGTTGAATCTCACCACCTAAATTATTCATTGTCACCCCTTACCTAACATTCTTCACACTCCAATGCCTTTTTCTGCATGGTTTTAAAGATATTGTAGAAACCGTTGGCACGGGAGGGAGTTAAACTCATGTTTAAACCCGTTTCTTGGATAAAATCAGGAGTGAGTTGGGTAATTTGTGCAGGAGTCAGTCCATTCAAACCTTCCATGAGTAAGCCGACTAAGCCTTTTGTCAGCTGAGAATCGGAGTCACCTTGATAAATTACCCGATCTTCCTCCAAATGAGCGGTAACATACACCTGGGAAACGCAACCTGGTACTTTGTTTTCCGGTGTTTTATCTACTTCTGGGAAGTCTTTTAACTTCTGACCATACCAAATTAACTGTTCGTAGCGACTTTTTTGGTCTGTGGCACGTTGGAAGCGTTTAACAATTTTTGCTAGGTTCGCTGGTAGGGAATCTATCGTAGAGGTCATACTCGCAGTAACTTACTGAATACCATCATTTTGAGTTTAGATGATTTTGAGGGCGATCGCTGTCTGGAATTAGAAGTCAGAAATGTCAAAAAGAGGAAAAGGGGTAGGGGGGAAGACCGGGACAGAGCTTGGACTCCTCCCCCTATAAGCAGTAAACCCTAACCAATCCAAGACAACGATTATGGGTAAATACAGGAATTTTCAAAAGGGCGATCGCTCCCCTGCATAAACCCAACATCCCTAACGTCCATATCATCACAAGCAAAAAACACATACTAGAAAAAACATCATGACTTTCTCTAAATCTAATCTCAACCTGCTGCCAGAATCTCTGTTTACAGAATTGACCGCAGACCAAACTCAAATGCTCGAAGGTGGCAAGCGGATTACGATTCTGCTCGTTCAATGTATCAAGGCTGGCAATGGTTCTGACAAGCTGTTCTTCACCATTAATGGTCAGAATGTTCAGTTCGGTCGCACGATCGATATACGGACTGGCGGTGTCGCTAATGTTGGCGTGGCTGAGAACTTCGACGGCACAGCGCGAGTTCGCTTGTTCGATAAAAATGATGGTTCTCTGGGCAGTTTTAGTGCCTCTAGCAATGGCACACAAACTCGGCGCGTTAGCGGTGGTGGCTCTACCTACGATGTGACGTACCGGGTTACAAATTAACCAGCGATCGTCACCCTAGCAGTCCGTCCTAGCCCTTAAAAGGGGGAACCAGAGATAGCTCAAAGTTCCCCTTTTTATGGCAATCTTCCGCTCGATTCGGCAAAGCCGACGCTGTGCCTACGGCGGGCTAAACGCCAACGCGAACGGAGTCATGACAAGTTTACGAGTTAATCGCTCATTGATTTTGTCCGATCTCCACAAATCAACTCACCATTTACTCAGGAAAAAACATCATGACTTTCTCTAAATCTAATCTCAACCTGCTCCCAGAATCTCTGTTTACAGAATTGACCGCAGACCAAACTCAAATGCTCGAAGGCGGCAAACGGGTTATTATCTCGAAGATTACATGTATTAAACCCGGCGATCTTGATGGTACTGACGAATTGTTCTTCAGGATTAATGGTAAGGATTTAGGGCGAAATAATCCGCTCAAGATGAGTGCTGGTACAACCAGAAATGTTTCTGTGATCGCAGACACATTCGATACTCTCGGCTTCCGCATTCAATTGTTCGATGCGAAGAATGATGGAGGTGTTTTGATGGTGGGCAATATGTCCGTCAGTGGCATTTCCGGTGATTTTCTCCGGCGTACTAAGTTTAGCGGTGGTGTGTACGATGTGACCTACAGCGTTACTAACTAGTTATTTTAGATGCGATCGTCACGCTTGCAATTGCCCCTAACTCTCTTAAAAACATAGATTTGGGGCGATCGCAACTTTATCTTTATTCCCTTCATCTTTCCCCACTCCCATGCGTTATCCTCTCATTCTCCAACAATCTGAAGAAGACTGCGGTGCTGCCTGCCTCGCCACCGTTGCTAAATTCTATGGTCGCAACTTCAGCATCGGTCGCATCCGCGAACTGGCAGGCACTCGATCGCGCGGCACTAGTATGCTCGGACTCGGACGGGGGGCAGAATCTCTCGGCTTCCAAGTGCGCCACGTCAAAGCGTCTCCTCAACTTTTAGCTAATCTGGCACAGGTACCGTTGCCTGCGATCGTCCATTGGAAAGGCTATCACTGGGTCGTCCTCTACGGCAAAAATCGCCGCAATCGATATATTGTTGCCGATCCTAGTATTGGTTTGCGCTATCTCAGTGAGGCGGAATTGATGTCGGGTTGGACGAATGGGGTGATGCTGTTGCTCTCGCCGACGGAGACGTTTTACCAACAGACGGAAGACAAGCAGACAGGGTTTAGCAAGTTTGTCAAACGGGTGTGGCCCGATCGAGGTTTGTTGGTGCAAGCGATCGCTTTAAACGTTGTCATTGGGTTACTGGCATTGGCTTCGCCGTTGATGATGCAGTTGTTGACGGATGATGTGTTGGTGCGGGGCGATACGCAATTACTGCTGATAGTGGCTTTGGGTGTGGTGGGGATGACGCTGATTCGGAGTGTAATTAATCTGATTCAAGCGCAGTTAATTGGCTATTTTGGGCAACGATTACAGATGGGATTGGTGCTGGAATATGGACATAAACTATTGCATTTGCCTCTGTCCTATTTTGAAGGGCGACGCAGTGGGGAAGTGGTGAGCCGGATTGCGGATGTGTCGGCAGTGCATTCATTGGTGGCGCAGTTAGTGTTAGGTTTACCCAGTCAGTTTTTTATTGCAGTGGTTTCGTTAGCGTTGATGCTGTTTTATAGTTGGGAGTTAACTATTGCCTCCACAGCAATGTTTGCGGTGCTGGTGGGAGTTAATTTTCTGTTCTTACCAGCGATTCGGCAGAAGACTCGCAATCTCATTATTCAAGGTACTGAAAATCAGGGCTTTCTCGTCGAAACCGTGCAAGGGGTTCAGGTACTAAAAACCACCCCAGCGATTACTCAGGCTTGGCAGGAATATCAAGCGAATTTCAGTCGGCTGGCGCATTTGGAGTGGGGAACGATGAAACTGGAACTCTATAGCGGCACAGTGACGGGCATTTTATCGAGTTTGGTAAGTGTCGGGCTGTTGTGGTTGGGCAGTTATTTAGTAATCAGTCAGCGTTTGAGTGTCGGACAGTTGTTGGCTTATAGCGGCATGAGTGGGAATTTTTTTGGGTTCTTATTAGCCGCGATCGGAATTGTGGATGAGTTCATTCGCGCTCAGGTGATTTTGCAACGCTTGGGTGAGGTGATGGATGCAACTCCAGAAGACGCGCCAGATGCCCACAAGCCTTGGGTGGAGTTGTCTGCGACGGCAGATATTGATTGTGAGAAATTGCGGTTCCATCATTCGGGGCGGGTAGATCTGTTACAGGATTTGGATTTGACGATTCCTGGTGGAGGTATGACAGCGTTAATCGGTCGATCGGGTTGTGGCAAAAGTACGTTAGCGAAATTGCTATCAGGCTTATACCAACCGCAGTCGGGCAATATTCGGTATGGGATTTATGATCGAGGCGATCTGGCGTTAGATTGTTTGCGTCAGCAGGTGGTATTGGTGCCCCAAGATGCCCATTTTTGGAGTCGATCGATTATTGATAATTGCCGCTTTAGCTATCCCGATGCGAGTTTTGAGCAGATCGTGAGAGCTTGTGAGATTGTGGGGGCGGATGAGTTTATCGAGCAATTGCCAGACAAGTATCAAACGGTGTTGGGTGAGTTTGGGGCGAATCTGTCGGGAGGGCAGCGGCAACGGCTGGCGATCGCGCGGGTGTTGTTAGCCAATCCAGCGATTTTGATTTTGGATGAATCCACATCGGCACTCGATCCGGTGAGTGAGGCGATGTTATTGGAACGGTTGCGACAGCATCGGTGGAGGCAGACGACGGTGCTAATCAGTCATCGTCCGCAGGTAATTGGGGCTTGCGATTGGGTGGTGATGCTGGAGCAGGGGCAGGTCGTGAGTCAAGGAACACCGGAGGAATTGCGGCGGCGTGAGGGATTACATCGATCGTTTTTGACCCCGGAATTGGCGTTGATACCGTAGGGACGATCGAAAAGCAGGATCTAGTAGCTCTGTAGCTAAAACTCCTTTGTTTAAGACTGACTGTATTTAAGACGGGGCTTAAATTGCCATCTTAAATATAACCTTCTGCCTTCGTTAACAAATTAGAGGTGAATTTTATGACATCCAATGCATTACCCAACTTCCACTTAAACGCTCTTCTACCAACCCTCAGCCCGTGGGCGCGGTTTGGGAGCCTTGGTGTAGTGGCTTTGATCGGAGGCGCGATCGCCCTCACGACCAAAATTCCCTATCGCAGCACAACCCAGGCGAATGCGATCGTCACTCCCAATCGCACCATTCAAGCACTCGTTCCCGCCGAATCGATTAACCAAATCACAACCGATCGAGTTGCTCAAATGCGCGTTACAGCTTGCCCTTATGGGGAGTTTGGGACATTAAAAGGGCAGGTAACAACGATCGCCACCCAACCTGTGATGGTGACCGATTCGATTCCGCACGGCGGACGCTACGCGAACGTGACACAGTTTAGCCAACCGACGTTATATACGGTGACGATTCAACCCCAGGCTTTGGTCTTAACGCAAGCGGCAAAATCCTGCCCCGTGAGGGTGGGAATGCAGGGTCAGATCGATATTGTATTACGAGAGGAGTCGCTCGCGCGATCGGTTTTACGTCGGTTGCGGCTGGATGGGACGTAAGATCGTCTGTCATTATCAGTAAATCAAAAAGTTGCTCCCCCTGCTAGAAAGCTCCCTTCCCCTATGCCTCTTCTGGTCAACGGAATGGGTTTTAGGGTTACGACTACTGATACCTTTGTGTCTCGTTAACCATTTACTTTAACAAAATCAATATAAATATATATATCTAAATACAAATTTTTATTACAGATTTGTCGGCTGCAAATTTTTATCCTGGGAGCAAGGTCTCAAATCAGGAAATAGTAAGGATTGTTCTGGGTAATTGACTTAGTATAGGTTTCTTTAGATGCCAAGTATTAGTTATTCTTAGCCGAGGTGAGATGTTAACTAATATATGAAGTATGTAAAATAAATGTTAACTATTAATGCAAAATCAAGATTTATATTGTTTATTTTTGGTAAGAAGTTTACATGGTATTTTCAATCAATTAATTCAGGTTTCGGGAGAAAATCAAGTGTTGACAACCTCCTTACTCGCAGCCACAGCCGCAACAACACCCCTACAGTGGAGTCCAACAGTAGGGATTATTATGATCATCTGCAATATTGTGGCGATCGCCTACGGCAAAAATACTATCCAGCAGCCCAGCTCTGAGCCCGCCCTACCATCATCACAATTCTTCGGTGGTTTTGGTGCGCCAGCTTTACTTGCTACCACTGCTTTTGGTCATATCCTCGGTGTAGGCGTAATTCTTGGTCTACACTACGTTGGAAGAATTTAGTCTATCCCCCAGGGGAACTGGATATGTAGGCATGAGGTAAATCAAGGAGAATTCCTGTGTTTGCCGTCACTTTAATATCTTCATACCTATTGTCTAATTCCAGTTTCTCCTAGGTTGATAGTTGATATTTCACAAATTTGCATTTCTCGGCATTTATTCTGCCAACCACAGACATAAGTCGGGAATAATTCCTCGATTGCCAGCGATTTTCGATGATTCTTTTGTCTCCTGTTGCAGCCAGAAAATTATTCTCTGGCTGTTTTTTTGTGCTTTTAGGGCAAGGAGTACGTCAAACAGGTATTTGTGCAGCACCGTGCAATTGACGCACAGCATTAATACAAACTACACAATCACAACCAAATAACTTAATTGCCTCCTCACTTTCTTGATCAGAGAATTCTAATTCATTCCCTGTGGGAGCGACATTAGCTTGCTTAAACTCTACAGTTGTTTGCGCCACGGTAGGATTATTCGCAACTCGTTCACAGACTAATTTCCGAGTTGCTGAGTGGGGGGAGTCAACACAAGCTAAGTGAGTGCCATTCAAGTTATTCTCACTGGCACGGGCAGGATGTGTCATCACCACCATTGATATCATCGATGCAAACAAAACAGGGCTAGAAAGCAATTTGAGAGCGAATTTTCTGTTCATTTACTTAGTTAAAAGTATTAAGTTACAAAAGGTACGGTTATGTATTCTTTCACTGCAATGGATTGATGCTCAGTCAATTCGACATAATCGACATAATCAACATAATGTTTATGCACCGCACCCTGATAATTCCTGAAAGATTAGCCACGATTTTAGCAAAGTATATCAGGGGACAGGTAAGAGGGAATAGGGGGAGAAAGTAGGGAATGAAGAGAAAATCACTAAGTAGCCAGGTTTAATCAAAGGTAGGATGTGTCAGGCGTAGCCGTAACGCATCAAAGTCTTCTTCTCCATGGGTTATGCTTTGCTAGCCCATTCTACAAAGGTTTTATATTTAATTGCACCTTCCTACTTATTACCCTTCCCTTAACCCTTTAACCTTAACCGCGAACTCTGCAAAAATTCTAACCTGTTGCTAAAGCTGTTTTGACTACCTGACAAAGGACAAAGTTCCCATTTCCCGATTTCAGAAACCCGCTTTCTGACTACCTTACGGATAAAGCTTCGCTAAAGCGTCGAGTCACAGGTTCCATGATAAATGTCAATACCGACTTCTTGCGAGTCACAATTTCCCCATTGGCGACCATGCCTGGTGTAAATTGCACTTCCTTACCTCGTACAACTACGGAATGCTTCTTGAGCTTAATCCGGGTGGGGAAAACCAAACCTAACTCTTTGTCAGTAATAGCGTTGGGACTTACCTGCACCACTTCACCCTCAATTGTGCCAAACTCCTGAAAAGGAAATGTTGCCATTTTGACTTTAGTTCTCATGCCCTCACGGATGAACCCAATGTCACGGTTAAGGACTTTGACTTCTAGCATGAGTTCTTCGCCATCAGGCAAGATTGATAATAGTTCTTCCCCGGCTTGAATTGGTCCTTTTGTGGCTTTAACTCGGTAAATTGTCCCAGCTACTGGGGCTTCGATGGTTTCTAATTGCCGTTGTTTTTGCGCTTGTTCGAGTTGCCCTTGAATGGTTGTCAAGTCTTCCTTACGCTTATTCATCTGGGTGATAATGTCGCTGCGACGTTCCGAGAGAATGCGTTCGGCTTGGTTTTTGGCGGAGAGGTATGCTGCTTGGGCTTGGCGAATTTCTTGGATTTGGGCTGCGATATCCTTTTCGTAGGATGTGACTTTATCCTGAGCTTCGGTGATTTTGTTCTGAGAATTCACAATATCATCTTTGGCTCTGGTGAGTTCTGCATTGGCGCGGTTGAGTCTATCCTGGGCTTCCAGATAGTCTACACGGGGAACGGCACCGGAACCTTGGAGAGAGCGTAGAGCAGTTTCTCGACTTTGGGCGATCGCCAAGTTTTTCTCATATTTTCCCTGGAGATTTTGGGAATTTGCTAAGTTAGCTTGGGCGTTGGTGAAGCTAATTTTGGCGTTTGCCAAGTTTTCTTGCAGACGGGTTAAACGGACTTTAGCTTGATTAATCAGTGCTGCTTGGCGGTTTGCCTCTGCTTCTGCTGCTGCTTGTTTGCTGCGGTAATCCTGTAAGCGGGCATTTAATAATTCATCTTGAAGTTCCGTACCGGCGCTGGTTGCTCCTGTGCGCTCCGCATCTAAACGGCGAATATCTTCTTGAATTAATTTGCTGGATTTAGTTAACCGAGCAACATCGGTTTGTTGTAATTCGGGATCTCGTTCGACGATGATTTGCCCCTTTTTGACGCGATCGCCTTCCTTCGCCAGTACCTTTAAAATTGTGCCATTTCCGAGGGCAGTGACTGGACGTACCTGGGAAGTGGGAATCAATTCACCGCCAGCAGTGGCGACTTCCTCTATTTCTGAAAAATATGCCCAGGCGATCGCCCCAAATACCAAGGCGCTGATAGTGCCTGCTAATAATCTTGTATATAAAGGTGGTAACTCCTGAACTGCTTTCCCTAATTCATAGGATAATTGCTCATCTGGGCGGGCAAATTTTTGTTTTGTCTGCCGAGCCTGAGCTGCATTTGCTGATAAGGAATATCTCATAGGGTTTGATTTGGGAGATTTGACTCGTAAGTATTAATAGACTCAGTTGCCGAAATGCTTCCATTGGTTGGGGCAATATTACTCACAAGTGATTTGTGATATTAAACTAAAAACACAGAAAATTGTGTACTTTTAACCACTTCTCTCCCAATATATTCCATGCTCTGATAATTGAAATTCCCGACTTGTGCTAAAAGCCGGGAATCAAGAACCTCTAACTAAACAAATCCAAATCAGTTACCGCACCCAAACTGCTGGAAGAAACCAGCTTGGCATACTTTGCTAACACACCCTTACTATAACGGGGGGGACGGGGTTGCCACTTAGCACGACGTTGGGCAAGTTCCTCCTCGGAGATATTCAGTTGGAGCAACCGCCCAGGAGCATCAATCGTAATACTATCTCCTTCCTCTACTAGAGCGATCGCCCCTCCTACTGCGGCTTCGGGAGCAACGTGTCCCACCACCATACCGTAGGTTCCCCCGGAAAAACGACCATCGGTAATTAATCCTACCGAGTCGCCCAATCCTGCCCCGATAATTGCGGAGGTGGGAGCTAGCATTTCCCGCATTCCTGGACCGCCCTTGGGTCCCTCGTAACGAATGACTAACACGTCTCCGGGCTGGATTTTACCCGCCAGAATCGCATCTAAGCTTTCTTCTTCTGATTCAAATACCCGTGCCGGTCCAGTAATTTTCGGCAGTTTTACACCTGTAATTTTTGCTACTGCGCCTTCCTCCGCCAAGTTGCCCTTGAGGATTGCCAGGTGTCCCTGGGCATACATGGGATTATTCCAAGGACGAATCACATCTTGGTCGGGTGATGGCTCTGAGGGCACATCTGCAAGAACCTCAGCAATGGTTTGTCCTGTGATGGTGAGGCAGTCACCGTGTAATAAACCATGGTCTAGTAACATTTTCATGACTAAGGGTACACCTCCGGCTCGGTGTAAATCCGTAGCTACATAGCGACCACTAGGCTTCAAATCACACAATACTGGCACACGGGCACGGATAGTTTCAAAGTCATCTAGACATAATTCCACACCTGCGGCGCGGGCGATCGCCAGGAAATGTAAAACCGCGTTGGTTGAGCCACCCACTGCCATAATTACTGAAATGGCGTTTTCAATGGATTTGCGGGTGATGATATCGCGGGGTAAAAGTTGTTTGCGAATGGCTTCCACCAAAACTTTACCGGATTTTTCAGCGCTCTCGGCTTTTTCGGCATCCTCAGCCGCCATTGTAGAAGAATAGGGTAAACTCATCCCCATAGCTTCAAAGGCTGAAGACATGGTATTTGCTGTATACATTCCCCCACAGGAACCTGCCCCAGGGCAAGCGCGACGCTCAATTTCTAAAAGTTCATTGTCATCCATTTTGCCGGCTTTGTAAGCACCCACCGCTTCAAAAGCGCTGACAACGGTTAAATCACATTCTCGGTAGCTACCAGGCTTGATTGTACCGCCATAGACAAAAATCGCTGGGATATTCATCCGAGCGATCGCAATCATCGAACCTGGCATATTTTTATCACAGCCGCCGATGGTTAAGACTCCATCCATACTTTCGCCATTACAAGCGGTTTCGATGGAATCGGCAATGACTTCCCTGGAAACGAGGGAATATTTCATCCCCTCAGTACCCATGGAAATCCCATCACTGACAGTAATTGTGCCAAATACCTGAGGCATTCCCCCACCATGGCGAATACCCAATTCTGCCCGTTCTGCCAAGGAGTTTAACCCCATATTACAGGGAGTTATAGTGCTGTAAGCATTAGCCACACCCACAATGGCTTTATTAAAATCATCATCTCCAAAACCCGTAGCACGTAACATGGCACGGTTAGGCGATCGCTGTACCCCTTGGGTAATCGATTTACTGCGGAAATTCTCTGACATCTGATTTAACTCAGCACCATTTTTCATGCTGTCGGTGCTTTCCCTCTCTGATTATTTCAAGATATCAGAAGTTGTTATTTGTTATTTCTAGGATTTGTGGTTTTTGGGAATACTTCAGCACTTCAAACTCACCATGGCAGACTATTCGTGAATGCCTCCATCTGGCATAATTGCCCCTTGGAGCAAGGTACCAGTCATATAGGCTCCATACAAATTTGCCTGCTGTAGGCTGGCGGCAGTAAAATCAGCGTCGATTAAATCTGCCATTTTCAGCTTGGCACTATCGAGTTTAGCCCCTGTCAGCTTGGCTTCAAACAAATTTGCCCCATTCAATACTGCATCCTGCAAATTGGCTCCGGTGAGATTGGCTCTGACTAGGGATGCTTCCTGTAGGTTCACACCTTCAAGATTCGCTCTACTCAAATCAGCCTCACTCAGGGAAGCTCCCTGAAAGTTTGCGCCACTTAAGTCAACTCCATGTAAACATAAACCAATCAGTTTTGCGCCTTTAAAGTTTCTCTCTCCTGATTGATATCGCTTTAACAATTCCTTTGCTTCCATTGCACTCAGTTAATGACGGCTCATTGAGTAGCGTGACTCATAGCACATAATTTATCAGTTATTTAAGTAACTTAATATTGAACTCAGAATTAGTTATGGTGTACATATTACTTCTAAATCAAATATTTTGTAGCTATCAGCACAATAAGTTAACTGTAAATTAGTAAGACATTACCATGAATTCATGTATCAAATATGGCGATTGATGGGAAAAGTGTATTTTGTAATGTTGATATTGGGAAAGAAATTAATTAATGAGTAATGAGTAATGGGTGATGAGTAATGAGTAATGAGTGATATCAATTACCTCTTGAAAACTTTGAGATTTCGGAGATAAACCTTTTCCATCATCAAAAGTGGAGTTTTGTCATAGCGACGTAAGCAATATCGGGAGTTCCCAAGTTCTCAAATTCACATCAGAGGTAATTATCTCAATGTGATTCTTTCACATCCATTTTCCCTCTCCCCTGCTCTAAAAGGGTAAAAATTGTAGGAGTAAGGAACCTAAACTGCCAACGAAATTGAGGAAAGAAGGTTTTCCCGTATCCAGTTTTTCTGTATAGGGTGTTTGTAACTCCTTGAGAAAAGCTTGAGCAGTGACTAATCCATTTTGATTGTTTTGACTGGTAAATAATTTTTCTGCAATTTGCGCATCTTTAATGGCTCCCTGTCTGTCTAGGATTTGGTAGCGAGTTACACCACGGGCTAAGTATGCGCCGGCATAATCTGGTTTAATGGCGATCGCCTGATTAAAGTAGTCAATCGCTTGTTGATGAATTCCCCTTTCTGCCGCAGTTACACCCCAAGCATAAAATTGTTCATAGTTGGCAAGTTGCAAGGGAATACCCACTGCACCCTGTAAATTGGCAGTGCTGAGATTTACCCCTGTCAAATCAGCATTTCCTAGGTAGCTGTTACGTAAATCTGTACCCATGACAATCGCTCCTGGAAGTTTGGCTCCTGTGAGGTTTGCACCAAACAAACTCGCTCCACTTAAATCTGCACCGGTTAAATCTGCTGCACTGAGATTTGCTCTACTGAGATTTGCCCCCGTCAGATTTGCCCCCCGCAAATTAGCTCCTGCCAAATTACTAATTACTAAACCCGCACCGCTCAAGTCACAATTCTCACATTGCTTCGTGGCAAGTAATTGTCTTAGATGTTCCGGATTCGCGGCGATCGCAGGACGATACCACGTTAAAATTGTTACTAAGCTTAGACTGGAAAGGTGAGCGATCGCTAAAATTGTTTGCTTCATAGATTTGAATGTGTCTGTTGATTCATCCACCAGTACCGTAGACACATTTATATCTCAGTTACAAACTTTCAGCACTAGAACCGTGGCAGATTTTCTGTCTCAATCTTTGCGTAATTTGGCTTTCATGATTATTGGTTTTTCAATTAATTGGTAAATGAATAATCTGATCTTGATATTCCCCTTCAAAAGAATATTCGGCTAACAAAATTAATTCTTCGAGATTTTGACCTGCACTTAAATTGGGGTTTAGGATAAAAATACCAGGCATGTGGCGATTTTCAGCGATATGCTCATTTAAATGTACAGGCGATTCGTGACAAGTTAAGGTTTTTGAGGTTTTGTCAAGAGCAGTATAGAGGGACTCAAAAAGCTGAGAAACTAGTAATAGTGCATCTTTTGGTTCAAAATCATGCCAACCAAAAAACCGAGAAACCCTGACCATGTTCGTCGTCGAAACACCCCACTTGCGGATAATGAAGCAATAAGCGAACACTTAAAAAATTTGCTGAGTCCAGCAATATACGCTCAAAGTGCCTATTATCGAAGCCTTGGATTACGCGACCGTATACTTAATCTGTCATTAATGGTTGCAGCGATGTTAACTGTGATTTGGCGGCAAGTAGCATCAGTACATGAACTAACTCGAATGTTGGAGCAGGAGGAATTGTTATGGGGTAAAGCTGTTAAAGTATCACAGCAGGGGTTGTCACAGAGGTTTCTCAGTTTTCCAGCAGAACTATTTGAACGAGTGTTTCACGATTTGTTACCATTGTTGAAATCGCGTTGGCTTCTTCGCGAAAAACGAACCCTACCAGCAGCAGTCAAATATGCCAAGAAGCATTTTGTGAATATATGGATTGCGGACGGGTCAACACTCGAAGCTTTATTTCGTAAATTAGATAGTTTAAAAGATGTTCCACAAGGTAAGTTAGCCGGCAAAATATGTACAGTGATTGATTTGTTAACACGATTACCCGTACAAGTTTGGTTTCATACTAATCCCTTAGCACATGATACTAATTTTCTCGATGATTTAATTAATATTGCTAGTGCTAAAACCTTGCTAGTTCTCGACCGTGGCTTTTATGATTTTGGTTTTTTCTTGCGCTTGATTGCCAAACAGGTTGATTTTATTACTCGCATCAAATCAAATGCAGTATTTGATGTTGAGCGAATTTTCAGCTACGACTACACACTTCGAGACCGGATAATTTCCTTCAACACAGAGGATAAACACCAAAAAATATTACGTTTACGTCTCATTGAAGTCAAGCAAGGCAAGACTTGGTATGCCTATGTTACTTCAGTTTTAGATCCTCAAATTCTTCCACCTTATGTCGTTGCCGATCTTTATGCGAAACGATGGAGAATCGAAGAGGCATTTAATACTGCCAAACGCTTGCTGGGGTTAAGTTATCTCTGGACAGGTTCTGTCAATGGTGTCAAGCTTCAAGTTTGGGCAACTTGGTTATTTTATGCAGTTTTAATCGACCTTGCAGATGCTGTTGCTGATGAAATAGCCCTCCCGTTTGAACGCATTTCTTTAGAGATGATTTTTCGTGGGCTTTACCATTTTAATCATGCTTATAACAAGGGTCGAGCAACCGATCCAGTTTTATTTTTTGCTGCTCCAGAGAACAAAAACCTTGATGTTGTTAAGACAATACGAAAAGAGCCTCAAACCCTTGACTTATCGCCTTTTCCTTTACCCTTGACAATTCCTGCTTTTCCTTAACTTGTTACTAATCTGTACAGGCATAGATTTACGATTATTTGTCACTAGAACAAAATTATATTCTTCACACCAGCAAAGAATTTCAGGATCTAAAGTTCCTTTTCTTGGGGTATCAGGTTATCCTACAACCCAAACTACTAAATCTGGTTTTTGTCGCCGCAACTGATTAGTGTATACTGGGTCAACATTCTCGTCCATCAGATATTTAAGCACCACTACCCTGCTTTGTCGCTTCTTTTTCTTGTTTGATTTTTCGCAAGCGAACAATACCTGGAGATGGATTTAAATATTGTGCTTTGCGTTGCTGGTGTCCCCACTCCAACCAGTCAGTGATATAGTCGCTAACCGTTTCTTTGTTGTGCAAATAATAAAGAATAGTTGCGTATACTTGTTCTAAACTCAAAGATGTGTAAGTTTGGGCAATTTCTTCGGGAGTTCGAGAACGATAAATATACTCGTATAGGATTGTTTCAATTCCTATCCGTGAACCTTTGATACGAATATCATCAGGTGCTAGGAAATTGAAGTAATCTTCTAGTTGCATAATTTTATTTTTAGTTTATTCTGATTTTAAAACAAATATTGCTTGCTCTCAAATCAGACAACGCATACAAACCTCGAAACCGAAACCATCGTTAAATTTGACTATTCCATCTGCTGTTGAAATAGCAAAACAGGTTGAGTTAAAGCTTTATTTTGTTTGTGACGAGTTTGAGAACCTGACAAACCTGCGGAAATACTGATAGCAAACGTGAGGGTAATCGCTAGGATGATTTTTTCCAGCACCGTCATTCCCCCTAATACTCAGTAGTCAATTCAGCACTCCACTATTTTCTCCAGTAGGATAATATTCTTTCAACAGAGGTGCTACTTAAAACTGAGAATAGATTATTTGTTCAAACCATGGCTGTGATTACCATCACCAAGAAATGTGATTCCGTGAATTTACGGATTTTTTTCGCTGCCAACTTTTTTAATTCCTCGCAAATTTGCCCCATCCAAGCGAGTTCCATTTAAGTTTGCCCCTGTGATGTTAGCATTTTCCAAATTTGCACCCCGTAAGTCAGCATTAGTCAGGTTGGCGTTTTCCAGGTTTGCGGCTTTGAGGTTTGCTCCACTTAAATTTGCTCCGCTCAGATTTACCCCGCTTAAGTTAGTATTAGCTAAATTCGCGCCCCCTAGGTTTGCGTCACTGAGATTTATTTGTGTTAAGTTTCTGCCCTGCCAATTCACACCACCGAGATTCTTGGCGGGTTCACGAGTGGGAATTACTACGTAATTTGGCGACTTTGATGGTATTACTTGTAGCTCAGTATCTACGGGTGCTTCTGTGGAGTTAGGGATGGATGGACTTGATATCTCAGTGCTGGTATTTCGGGGCTGCTCAACACTTCTTAATACTAAGTATACAACGACACCCACTAACAAAGTTGCTCCTGTGAGAACAGCAGCAAGGGTGAAAATTAAACCTTGACGCTTTTGTGGGTGCATAGGGGGGACTTGTAAATTAATTCTTGACTTCAATTACGAGATTGGGTAATCCGTCGAGTTTCTCAAAGGGTACAATTTCCTCGACTGCGGGAACCAATATTTTTAAAGCTTGGGGAATACATTTTATCTCTACGGGTGTTGTTCCTAGCATTTCTCCATCGATGACGACTTTTTGGGGTGGCTTGGTTGTAATTTTAAATTGTTTCCCTCGCAGATAGCCAATATCGTTTCGTTCGACAGGATTACCTGCGGAAGCGGTTTGGAAAAGATGAATTGTCGCAGCGATCGCCGCAGCTTTATTCGCAGGTGCAACGATGGTTAAGTCTAGTAACCCATCATCCACAATAACTCCGGCGGGTCCCTGGGCTAATACGGAAGTTTGAGGAGCTGCATTTGCAATAGTCACAGCACAAGCAGAGGTTTTAATAATTTTGTCTTCGGTTTCAATTTCTACCTCAAAGTTTTCTAATTCTCCTAATTCCTGTAAACCTGCCAGAATGTATGCAAGAATACCAAAGCGGTTTTTTGCTTCCCTATCAGCGCGTTCCACCGTTTCTGCTTCAAAACCAATCCCTGCCAATAAAACCATAGGATAACCGTTACAATCAGCCACATCCACATAGCGTGTATTCCCTTGGATAATTGTCTGGCAGGCAGAGTCAATTGTATCTGGAATACCTAAGGCATTCGCAAAAGCGTTGGCAGTTCCCCTAGAAATGACACCAAAGGGAATGTCGCAACCGATAACAGCATTTGCAGCAGCAGAGAGAGTACCATCCCCACCGGAAGCAACGATGGTATCAACACCCCGTTGTACTGCTGCTAGTGCTAGTTGATCAGCTCCGACTTCCACAGTCGTCAAGCAGATATCGATATCAAATACTGGCTCTAATATTGTCTTGATTTGTGCTAAATCTTGTTCTGGGTTTCCCTGACCTGCGACAGGATTAAAGATGAGGCAAAGAGAACGCTTCATATATTTTAATGTTAATTCTAGGGGGATAAATTACTCAACTATTTTTCCCTAGGGATAGCGATCGCTACTTCCCCCAGAGGAAGGAAAAGGCAAAGGGGTAAAGGATACAGAACTATCAGCTATCACCTGTTAGTTATCAACTGTTAGCTATCAACTATCACCTGTTATCTGTCAGCAATGACTAACGAGGATGGAAATTTTGCATTTTGAATTCCTTTAGGCGGTAGTCTAGATGAGAGTGAATTTATCTTGGCACTTTGACAAACTGACTTATGACATCTGTTGTTTCTCCACCTCGTACAATTCGCATTGGTTCGCGTAAAAGTCAACTTGCTCTGGTTCAGACTTATTGGGTGAAAGCAGAACTTGAGAAAAGTTTCCCCGATATCAATTTTGAAGTCCATACCATGTCTACCCAAGGGGATAAAATCCTGGATGTGGCACTTGCCAAGATAGGTGACAAGGGATTGTTTACTAAGGAATTGGAAGTGGGAATGATTAACCGGGAAATCGATTTCGCGGTACATTCCTTAAAGGATTTGCCGACTCGCTTACCGGAAGGTTTAGCCTTAGCTGCCATTACCGAACGGGAAAATCCCGCCGATGCTTTAGTAGTTCATGAAAAACATCAAGACAAGCAGCTCGATACCCTTCCTGCTGGTGCTGTGATTGGTACTTCCTCTCTGCGACGGTTAGCGCAATTACGCAACAAATATCCCCACTTTACCTTTAAAGATGTGCGGGGGAATTTAAATACTCGCTTGGCAAAATTGGATGCTGGGGAATATGATGCGCTGATTCTCGCTGCTGCTGGGTTACAACGCTTGGGAATGGGCGATCGCGTCCATCAAGTCATCCCCAAGGAAGTCTCTCTCCATGCTGTCGGACAAGGCGCTCTTGGCATCGAATGTCGTGCCGATGATGTAGACTTAATCTCCCTCCTGAAAGCTATTGAACACCCTCCTACCCGCGATCGCTGTCTGGCAGAACGGGCATTTCTGCGTGACTTAGAAGGTGGTTGTCAAGTGCCTATCGGTGTAAATACTGAGATTGATGGTGAGAATTTAGCCTTGACTGGGGTTGTTGCCAGTATTGACGGCACTCAATTAGTGAAAGATACTGTTACAGGCAAAGCCGCAGAAGCAGAAAAAATCGGCACAGAACTTGCCCAGCTTTTACGGCAACAGGGAGCGCAACCCATCCTAGAGGAAATCTTCGCCGAAATTCAACGCGGTTTGAAGTAAGTGCTAAGTCATCGGTGGTGAATGATGAGGATAATTTTGGGAATTAGTCAAGAGCCATTCCCGATTTCCCCCATTCCCTACCATAATTAACTGTTGACCATTAACCATTGACTAATCGGGGAAAAGTAAATTACCATGCGGATTCTATTTGTAGCAGCAGAAGCAGCACCCGTGGCAAAAGTCGGCGGTATGGGTGATGTGGTGGGAGCGCTACCCAAAGTCTTGAGAAAAATGGGGCATGATGTCCGTATATTCATGCCTTACTACGGCTTTTTGCCAGACAAAATGGAAATCCCCAAGGAATCAATCTGGAAGGGCTATGCCATGTTCCAAGACTTTGCAGTCTACGAAACAGTTCTGCCTGGTACGGATGTTCCATTGTATTTATTCGGACATCCTGCTTTTAATCCCCGTCGCATCTACGCCGGAGAGGATGAAGCTTGGCGCTTTACCCTCTTTGCCAATGGAGCGGCAGAGTTTTGCTGGAATTATTGGAAACCAGAGATTGTTCATTGTCATGATTGGCACACGGGAATGATTCCCGTCTGGATGCACCAATCTCCCGATATTAGTACTGTATTTACCATTCACAACCTTGCCTATCAAGGTCCTTGGCGTTGGTATCTAGAGAAGATTACCTGGTGTCCTTGGTATATGCAGGGACATAACACCATGGCGGCAGCTGTGCAGTTTGCAGATAGGGTGAATACTGTTTCTCCCACCTATGCAGAGCAAATTAAGACAGCTAGTTATGGTGAAGAATTAGAAGGGTTAATGTCGTTTATTAGTGGTAAGTTATCAGGGATTATTAACGGTATTGATACGGATGTTTACGACCCTACCACTGATAAATATATTGCTCAAAGTTTTAGCACTGAGACTCTCGACAAACGCAAGGCAAATAAAGTCTCCTTGCAGGAGGAAGTCGGTTTAGAAGTTAATAGTAACGCCTTCTTAATCGGTATGGTGACGCGGTTAGTCGAGCAAAAAGGCATTGACTTAGTGTTACAGATTTTGGATCGGTTTATGGCATATACCGATGCTCAATTTGTTTTACTGGGAACTGGCGATCGCTACTATGAAAGTCAAATGTGGCAGATGGCATCCCGCTATCCAGGGAGAATGGCAACCTACCTACTCTACAATGATGCCCTTGCCCGTCGCATCTATGCTGGTACAGATGTATTCCTAATGCCGAGTCGCTTTGAACCCTGTGGAATTAGCCAAATGATGGCACTACGCTATGGTTCTGTTCCCATTGTGCGGCGTACGGGAGGGCTTGTAGATACTGTATCTCACCATGACCCCATGAATGAAGCGGGTACTGGTTACTGTTTTGACCGCTACGAACCCCTAGATTTATTCACCTGTATGATTCGTGCTTGGGAAGGTTTCCGTTATAAACCCCAGTGGCAAGCAATGCAGCAGAGGGGAATGAATCAAGACTTCAGTTGGTATCAATCAGCGAAACAGTATGATGCACTCTACCGCTCCATGTATGGTTTACCTGAACCAGAAAGCGCCCCCCAACCAGAAGCTATTGCACAGACAAGCACCCCCCAACCAGAAGTTGTTACCAGTGCAGAGTAGGAGGGAGTAAAAATTAGGGAGTCATCTTGCTGCTTGCAATCGTTCCAGGGTACGGCTATTCTCTGCTGGTGTTCCAATAGTGATGCGTAAACCCTGATTGATTTCCCTAACTAAGGTTCCTTGGGCTTTCAATTGCTGATGTAGTTGTTTTAAAGAGGATGCATCCCCTGTCACCGGACGGAGAAAGATAAAATTAGTTGTACTATCCCAAACTTGAAAACTGGGATTGGCAGAGAGATGGGCAATCATCTTGTCTCTTTCCGTCAAGGTTTCAGAGATACTTGCGAGTAATAATTGGCGGTTTTGCATTGCCGCGATCGCTGCTGCTAAGGAAAAGCTAGGTAGGTTGTAAGGTAAACGCACTTTCTCTAAAATGGCAATCAGTTCTGGATGGGCAATACAGTAACCTACACGATGTGCCGCCAGACGAAAAGCTTTAGAAAAAGTCCGTAGAACTGTCCAGTTCTCATGGTGTAATATCTCACCAACTAGGCTGCTTTGACTAAATTCAAAATATGCCTCGTCAATCACGACTAATATTTCCCTTGGTAAACTTTTTAACCAAGATATTTCAGCATCGGTGAGAGCATTGGCTGTGGGGGAATTGGGATGCACCACAAAAACTGCCCGGATGGGGGGATTTTGGGTTGATTCTATGGCACTTTGGGCAGCATTGATATCTATGGCAAAATTATCTGAGTTTCTCGGTACGGTGACAACGGGAATACCAAGGGTTTGTGCCAAGATTGCATACATGGAAAAGGTGGGGTGAGCAACCAAAATTGCACCCTGATGCAGACAGGTAGCAATTAATAGGGAGCGGATGAGTTCATCAGAACCGTTACCCACAGAAATATGCTCAGAAGTAATGCTAGAGGCAGCAAGATGGGCAGATTCGTTGACATATTCGGCGATCGCCCTCTTTAATTCTTCATGCCCACCATCAGGATAACGGTTACTCTCAATAATTTGCTGATAGTTCCATGCTAGCTTTTCCTTAAGTTCACTAGGCAAATCATAGGGACTTTCGTTAGTATCTAATCTATCAATTTGCGTCGGTTGTACTGGTTCAGCATTATCACTTCCAGGATGAGGTTTATAGGCACTGAACTTGGCTAAATCTGGACGAATAAATGGCAACATAAATATTCTCGATTGGGGATGCAATTTATGAGTAATGAGTAGGAAATTAAGCTTTGAAACTCTGATGAGATAAGAGGCGTTTCTAATTCACAGAAAACATAATTTCACTCCCAGAATCCAGATTATACAGTTTTTTGAGAATCAAAAAAATTGTGATGTTGTTTGATTCCTTGCCAAATTTCTGCCAAAACATTATCTAAAGCATGATCGCTATCTAACTCCACCAATTTTACCCAAGGGCGGTTTTTGGCATAGTTACGACTTGCTTGAATGGGGATAACTTCGTCATGGATACCATGGAAAATTAAGGTTGGTAGGGAACGCTGCAATTTTTTATCATGATATTGCTGGGCATCTAGGATGAAATCATAACTGAGAGGCAATTCTTGTTTTTCCCCGTAGTGATAGACATTGATATAATTTTCTTCCTGCCAATTTTTAACTTTTTCCTCTCCTAATTTCGGCAACCAGTGGGAAAGAAAATCAAAGGCAGGAGCAAGTAAAATTAACTGTTGTACCTGGTGATATTTTTCTGCAATTAGGGCAGAAGTTAATCCTCCTAAACTGGAACCAATTAATGTCACCTGCGATGATGGTTCAGAAAACTGGGAACTAATTTGCTGAATTTGCCGAGTAATAGTCAGGTGGGAAAAATCACCTTGATTTAAGTCGGGGATATCTAGGGAAAGGGAAAGTTGAGAGTAGCGATCGCGGAAATATTTCGCCTTCGCAGAATTAGGGCTAGAGGCAAAACCATGAAGGTAGATGTATTGCAATTTATGCAACTCCTGGAAACAAGGGGAATAGGTATTTTTATTTTCTATTTTCGACTTTATCCAAAATTAAGAGGATTGTGATATTTAGCTGCTGAGAAGCTCTTCTAGCCTTCCTTAAAAAGCATTTGTAGGTTGGGTTAGAGGATGTTTGAAAAGTGGTATCTTGTCATTTTTATAACATTTTTACCCCCCTTAGTCCCCCCTTGTAAAGGGTGGAAGCAAGAAAAATCCGGTTCCCTCCCCTTTGCAAGGGGAGGGTTAGGGCGGGGTAAAAAACATTTGATACATCAAACATGACTTTTCAAACAACGTCATTGCTCGAAAATCAGATTTCACTGACAAACCTCCAATTTCCATTTGGGTATATCCCAATCAAAATTTCTTCTCCTGTAAGAAGAATGGCATTCCCAGTTCTCTCATCCCAACGTGATGTTAATGAGTAATGTCATTGCGATCGCGTAGCTTGCCATTATAGCTGTCAAGCCAAAGGCTGAACCCACAGTCACTTTACCCCTCCCCTTTTATCCCCTCCCCGAAATCGAGAAGGGGAAATTCAAGCGAATGCGAGAATTGAGGTGGGGTTTATAGATATTTCATCTTGACACGTAGGTATTACCCTAACGCATGGTGACAAATTCCTCCGCAGCGCTGGGGTGGATGCCGACGGTAGCATCAAAATCGGCTTTGGTGGCTCCCATTTTCACCGCGATCGCCACTCCTTGAATGATTTCGGCGGCGTTTTCTCCCACCATATGCGCTCCGAGAATCTTTTCGGTGGCTGTTTCCACTACCAACTTCATCATGGTTTTCTCGTCTTTCCCCGTCAAGGTGTAGTACATGGGGCGAAAACGGGTACGAAAAATAGTTACATTATCTTCACCGTATTTTTTCTTGGCTTCTGCTTCCGTTAAGCCGACTGTGGCTGCTTCGGGGGTGGAAAACACAGCAGTGGCAATGGTTTCGTGACTGAAGAGGCGGCGGTTATTGCCAAATTCACTATCCGCAAAGGCTCTGCCTTCCCCAATTGCTACTGGAGTGAGGTTGATTCTATCCGTAACATCACCGACAGCGTAGATATTTGACTGGGATGTTTGACTCGATTCATTCACCGCGATCGCCTGGGTAGATTTATATCCAGGTCCCTCCAACTGGCTGGAAACCATTTCCACTCCGGCATTTTCTAAGCCTAAACCGTCCACATTGGGGGTTCTCCCGGTGGCAGCTAAGAAGACATCGGCAGTTATCGCTGGCTGATTCTCGTCGGCAAAGTTGATTTTTATACCTTCTGGGGTTTTCTCTAAGGATTGCACCACCGCATTTTTAACAATGTTAATCCCGTGTTGAATCATCCCTTCTTGGATATTGTTGCGGATATCATCGTCAAAACCCTTGAGAATTAAGTCTTTGCGGATAATTTGTGTCACCTGACAACCCAAACCCCGCATAATACAAGCGAATTCTGTGCCAATGTAACCAGCACCGATGATGGCGATATGCTGGGGCTTTTCCTGGAGATGAAAAATTTCATTGGAAGTGATTGCGTGTTCCATTCCCGGTAAATCTGGTTTCACCGGACGACCACCCACAGCAATTAAAATTTTCTCAGTGGTGTATTTTTTGCCGTCTACTTCCACGGTGTGGGCATCAATCAGGGTACCACGACCAGAGATTAACTGTACCCCAGCTTTTTCTAGAAAACTAATATGTAATTTTGACAGTCGGCGAACTTCGTTATCAATGGATGTGATGAATTTTTCCCAATCTAAATTGTATTCCCCTACTTCCCAGCCGTACCCTGCCGCATCTGTAAACAAAGCCGGAAAGTGAGAAGCGTATACCATGAGCTTTTTGGGGACACAACCACGAATCACACAGGTACCACCGACTAAATCATTTTCCGCGATCGCTACCTTTGCCCCATAGCTAGCAGCACGTTTAGAAGCGGCTAATCCACCAGAACCCGCACCGATAACGAATAAATCATAATCGTAAGTCATAAAATCTTCCTGAAGTTATCAAAGGATAGAAATTTTCCAGTATACGTGAAGCCAGAAGGCAGGGAGAAAAGGATGTTTCTCTTTTCTGTGAGCGGTTAACCGTTAACTGTTATCTGTTAAATATTGCCTTACCCATTACCCATTCCCCATTCCCCATTCCCCATTCTCCCGTTCGACTCCGCTCACGGCAAGCATTACCCATTAACAGATTTATCGTACTTTCAGTTACAGTTATTCTTTCAATATATAAGTGAAAATGTAAATCGATATCTTTAACCAGATGACGCAGCTTTCTTTACACATTACGCTGCTTTTGCATGAAACCTCGAATTATAGTTTGCGGTTTAGGACGTACCGGATACAAGATTTTTCGTTTGCTGCGGCAGCAAGGGGCATTAGTTACAGGTGTCCATCATCACTCGATCCCCGGAGAGCGGGCTGGTGATGTGATTATCGGTGAGTTACACGCCGCCAGCACCTTAAAAGCAGCTGGGATTCAGCAGGCACACGCTTTGGTAATTGCAGGTGGTGACGATGCCATTAACCTGTGGATTGTTATGCAAGCGCGGGTTTTAAATCCTCGGATTCGGATTATTAATCGATTTTTTAATAGTAGTTTGGGAGAGCGTTTGGATCAAGCTCTCTCTGACCATTTAAGCATGAGTGTGGCGGGTTTAGCTGCACCAGTTTTTGCCTTTGCGGCTTTGGGAAATCAGGCGATTGGACAATTAAAACTGTTTCAGGAAACTTGGCCCATCCATGAGGAACGTATAGATGATAACCATAAGTGGCGAGGTCGTCTACTGAGTGAGTTATGGGAAGATCGATCGCGGATGTTGATTTATTACTTACCTGTGGAGGGGGATATTGATTTAGTCTCCGCCATGATTGCGGGGCAAAGATTAAAGGTGGGCGATCGCCTGATTGTGGGAACCCAACCCCGTGTTCGTAGTGTCCGCAAATCTATGTTTGCCAAGCTACTAAAGGTTTTCACAAGTTTACGACAATTTAAACACCATGCCCAATCAGTACTAGCTGGGGCAGTAGTCGTGATGGTAATTGTCATGATTGCTACTCTTACCTATGTCTCGGCGGAAATGAACTTGTCTGTGGTGGATGCCTTATATTTTTCCGTGGGGATGATTACTGGGGCGGGTGGTAATGACCAAGTGATTGAAAAAGCACCTGATAGTATTAAAATCTTCACCGTAGTCATGATGTTAGTTGGGGCAGCTGTATTTGGGATTTGGTATGCCCTACTGAATGACTTTATCCTGGGTACACGCTTTAAACAGTTTTGGGATGCTGCCACCGTTCCCCATCGCCATCATTATATTGTTTGTGGTTTGGGTGGTTTAGGTTTAAAGATTGTGCAGCAGCTCCACGCTAGTGGGCACGAAGTCGTGGTAATTGAGCCTGACGGAAATAATAAATATGTCAACAGTGCCCGGAGTTTAAGTATTCCCATTATCCATGCCGATGGGAGTTTCACCGCCACATTACAAGCAGCGAATGTCAAATCTGCGGCGGCGGTTTTAGCTGTCACTGGTAACGATGCCATTAATATCGAGATTGCCCTGAAAGCCAAAGCTTTAACACCTAAAGTGCCAGTTATTGTTCACTACACAGATCCTGATTTTGCCCGGATGGCACAACAGGTTTTTGATTTTGAAGCGGTTCTTAGCCCTGCCGAATTAGCTGCTCCTGCTTTTGCGGCGGCTGCCCTCGGTGGACGTATTTTAGGTAACGGTATTACTGCTGATACTCTTTGGGTTGCCTTTGCTACTTTAATTACTCCTTCCCATCCTTTTTGTGGGCAAAGAGTCAAAGACGCAGCAATGTCAGCTGACTTTGTACCTATGTATTTAGAAACAACTTATCAGACAATTCATGGGTGGGATTTGTTAGAAACTCATCTGTCTGGAGGAGATATTTTATACTTAACCATGCCTGCAAATAAACTATATCAATTGTGGCGATATACACCGACCTCTCAAGTTATGGTGAAGTAGATAACTATGGCGATCGCCGGATATTTAGCTTCACAAAAATTGATTGTTTAAAAGTTTAATAAGACTTCATGAAAATCTCAAAAAGCAATCTGTTAATTGTCGGATTGTCATGGGATATCAAGGAAGATGATCCAGCCCTTATCCCAGGAAAACCCTATCTGCTATAAAACCTGAAATCCCTGGTAATTCCCTGCTTGGGACTGCTTCCAGCCTTGGTACCGCCTCCCCAAAGGGGATAGCATAAATAGGACGAAAAATTTTAAACTTTTGATAGTTATATACAAACAATTTAAAGCAAAGATTAAGCGACCTCTGGCATTTTGGCAACTTTTTCTCTGAAAAACAAGATATTAATGTATTGTATTAATATCAACGGTATCATAGTACTTGTTGCTATCTATGCAGTAGTACTGATTTTTCCCCCAATCAGATAGCTATTTTTCCATAAATTGACTAACTAGGACATAATACATGGTATTATCACTGTCTTCTTATAATGTTATCCAGCATCTGCAAGAAGCAGGTCTGTGTAGCTCAGAAGATGGCGCATCTGCTGACGCTGAATTACCTGAGAGTTGGAGTAAAAATCTCAATTTTGTTGTCACTTTAGGGGGCGATCGCACTCTCTTGGTGAAACAAGCAGGAGAGTTCACAGATGGGATTCCCCAGGATTTTTTCAATGAGTGGTTATTTCATCAGCTGTTACAGCAGTTCCCAGTATTAGGCAATATTTCCCAAATTAGCTCACTAGTACTGCATTTTTCTCCTGAAAAGTCAATACTTGTCCGTAACTACCTCACAGATTATGTCGAGTTAGCTAGCTTTTATCATCAGCATCAAATTTTTCCCCTAGAAATCGCAACTGCAATTGGTGGCAGTTTGGGGATACTCCACCGCGCTACCTATAACCGTCGGGAATATCGAGATTTTATGGCAACTGCTCCCCAGGGGGAGTACCGTTACTATTTTTACAATCCGGCTCAAGGTGTAGAATCACTGATACCAGAGGATTTTGGGCAAATTCCTAGGGAAGCGTGGGAGTTTTATCGCTCCTATCAACGGGATGAAAGTTTAGAAGGGGCGATCGCCGAGTTAGCCTATACATGGAATCCCTGTTGTCTGACTCATAATGACTTGAATTTCCACAATATCCTGCTACATTCCCGATGGGAGAGTTTAGATGACTGTCTGGTGCGGTTAATAGACTGGGAAGCAGTTAACTGGGGAGATCCCATCTATGATTTAGCAGGTTTAGTTGCTAGTTATCTGCGAGTGTGGCTAGATAGTTTAATTGTAGATCCCACCCTAGATTTATCAGAATCTCTCGATTTAGCTATCGTTCCTTTAGAGAGATTACAACCGAGTATTTTGGCATTAGTTCAAGCCTATATAGAGAGTTTTCCTGTCATTCTTAACCATCGCCAAGATTTATTGACAGACTTAATTAAATTTGTTGGTTTGGTACTGATTCAAAGACAAAAAACAGAGATTAAACAGAAAAAGATTTTTAACAATCGGGGTTTGGCTACACTGCAATTTGCTCAAAATTGCCTCACCTTTCCCCAAAATTTAGTAGAAACTATCTTTGGTATTTCTGCGTCAGAAATTATTCAACCATTCCTCAAATTTAACCAATCATTGTCAGTAGAAAGGGAATCAAATTTAGTGCCTCTTTACTACGAAAAAACCCGTCTACGCGGTTGTTAGCCCCCGGATAAATGATGAAATATACAGGATAGGATATATCTCACATATATTTTATTCTGCTCTTTAATGAGTCATTTGATTGGCAATATGACTTGATATTTCATCATTTACACATAAATTCGTATGCCAGATACATCTGCCTATCAATTACTAGATACTTTACTGGATATTGCTACTAATATTCAGATAGATAAGAATTTCACAATTTTCCATCCATACTACCAACCCTTAACTTTATCCAATCAATTATTACAAAGAATACCCCACCTCGACCAAGGGCTACAAGATAAGTTTTATAAGTTGCTGCTGCGACATTTTATTCACGGCATTTATTATGATGGTTCTCTGTGTAGTACCTTAGCAATTAATCCTGAAGTGAATCATGTTTGCATCTACGAAGACTTAGAAACAAAATTAACTATCGATCAAGCATTTTACGAAGAGTTACATAGTAGTAATAGCGGGATTGGTTACTTTGATGCTGGGTGGCAGGTAATACGTAAAGAGCCAGATGGTAGTATGGCAATAACCAAAGATGGGTTAAACATCTATGTCGAAAATCCTCGTCATCTGCAAAAAAAGTCTAGTCATGCAGGAGAGGAAGTTGCTCTGTGGATGCCAAAAAACCGCTTACAAAATAACTGTTATGTTGCCCTTAGTGATGTACAGGATAGCAAATCAAACAATGATGCTGGGCAAATATACTTAAATATTACCTCTAAAGGGGCGATCGCTCTCATGGCAGCTTTGACACAAGAACTTAATGCAGCCAAAATTACTTTTGAATTTCAAGTCCCCTATCATCCCCAAGCCTATCATTGTTTTGACTCTGGCAAACTATATTTTCCAATTGCCGAATATCCTCTGATTCGGGAAATCCTGCAAACCATATATCCAGAATCTCGCCATCATTTTCAACCACAGACTCCTCTATTTACCAAGTTTCTCGCACCAGGTATGAGTTTTGCAGAATTACCGCTTAAAAAATTCTCCCCCCAGGAAACTTTTGGTATTAACCGTTGTCAAATAGTTGCTAATGCATTATTTGAAGCTTGGCAACAGGGAAATAATTCTTCTAGTGAGAAAATAGAACTTATCGAGCAACACTTTGCTTGGTTAGATATTGATTTACACCATCCATACCTTAACCCCTCTTCCCCAGATATTTATCAACCTTTGAAAGCATAAATCTGGTGTCTCCCCAATCCAGTATGATTTTAATAATTACTAAAATCTCAAAAACTCGCTTTCTCAGCTAAACATGGATTTTGTCTATCCACGTACAATCAGATTTGCAGATACAGATGCCGCAGGTGTAGTATATTTTGCAAATGTTTTAAATATTTGCCATGAAGCATATGAAGAATCTCTCGCATTCTCCGGAATTCAGATTCAAGATTTTTTCACACCCAAAATAATTGCTTTTCCGATTGTTCACGCTTATGTTGATTTTTTCTATCCTTTACACTGTGGTGATCAAATATCAATTCATCTGCAATCAACACAATTAACTATAGATAAGTTTGAAATTACCTACGAAATATTTCAGGAAGAAAAATTAGCGGCAAAAGCATTAACACGACACGTATGTATTGATACTGGGAGTAGGAAAAAGACACCATTACCCGAATATATCCATAATTGGCTAATTAATTAAAATATACTCTTATCCGATTCTCAATTATTCCTTTCTATTAATTCTTTGGCGATTGATTCTAAACTACCTCGATTGACTTTACCTTGAGCATTACGTGGTATTTCATCTACCAACAACCAATACTTAGGAATTTTAAATCTGCTCAACTTATTTTGAATAGAACTTTTAATTTTATCCTCAGAAACAGAGAAATGATTAACTGTGTAAATAGCAGTTATTACCTGTCCCCATTCTAAATTTGGAATCCCAACTACACAAACATCCTGCACCATTCCTGTGTCTCTAATTACAGACTCAATTTCCACAGGATAAACATTTTCTCCCCCAGTAATAATCTTATCACTATTTCTACCAATGATATGTAAATATCCCCTTTCGTCCCAAAAACCCATATCATCGGTATGCCAAATAGAGGGTGAAATATGAGTATTCAAAGGATAATATCCTAAAGTTAATGATTGAGATTGAATACTAATTGTCTTTGTTTGGGGATGAATTGTGACTTTTGCGTGGGGGAGTACCTTCCCAACAGAATTATTACCCGCAAGAAAATCCTCTGGTTTGAGAGTGACAATTTGAGATGCAGTTTCTGTCATTCCGTAGGTAAGAGCAATGGAAATTTTTTTTTCCCTAGCTTTTGTTAATAATTCTTCATTGGTAGCAGCACCACCCACAAGTACTGTATTAAACTGAGATAACCAGTTAGTTAATTCTAAATTTTGTAATATTCTTCCTAGTTGGGTGGGAACTAAGGAAATGAAGAAATTATTCCCAAATTGATAATCTTGAGAATGTAATTCTAAATTTTTTCCAGGTAAAATAACCAATTTGCCACCAGTAAGAAAACTACGCATAAATTGCATAAGTCCACTAACATGGTATAAAGGTAAGGTACAAACAGAGTTAACTTGTGCTGTTTGAAAATATTCTTGAAATCCTTGAACTGATGCTGTGAGTGTTTCCCAAGTATGTACAGCAAATTTGATTTTGCCTGAGGAACCCCCCGTAGGAATCATAATCTGATTTCTCTGGATATATTCCTCTTTTCTTTTCTGAGGTATTTCTCGATTATCTATTCCCCAAATAATATCCGGTTCGACTAAATTAACTACTTGCTCCCACTCCCTCTCACCCCAATCATAGTTACCTAAAAAAATATTACAATTTGCCATATTAGCTGCGAGAAAACCTGCTAGAAATCTGACAGGATTTTTTTCAGCTAAGATGATTTGGGGGGAAATTCCCTGGGAATTATATATTTTTAACTCTTGATAATAGCTCTGAACATACTCAGGTAGAAGATGATTCTCAGCGCAAATCAAAGATGATGCAAACTGATTTAGCTTATCTATTCTATTAACTAAACTTCTTACCATAACTGATTTATCCACTGGATTTCATCTTCAGCAAAGTAATGATGAATACCAAAACCTACAGCACGATTGGGAGCAGATAATTTCTTTGCCAGATTTAATGCTGATTTTCTGCCAATCGATGTTTCAAATACAGAAGAGAAGACACAATCAAGGGGCGATCGCCGCAAAAAATCACCCAAACGTGAGGGGGAACCAAAAATTCCTGCCTTCACTACGTAAATTCCTTGCCAACCTTGGTGATAAACTTTGATAAGTTGTGAGAGATTAGCAACAGACTCATCAAGGGCAATTTTGACGGAAAAATCATGACTTAATCCCAAGGTTTCATCAAAGCAATTAACTGGTAAAGGTTGTTCTATAAATTCGATAATCTGATACTGTCGATTTATCTGCTCACAGGTTTCTAACCATTGCTTAGTACTAGCGAGATTTAGCCCCCCATTCGCATCAAGACGTAATTTTATCCCTAGTGGTAAACTCTCAATTAAGCGGTGTAAAATATCAATTTCCCAATCCACAGGATAAACAGCAATTTTCCATTTAAAAGTTTTATATCCTTGCTGATACAAGCTTTTTGCCATGGTTAACGCTGCATCTCCAGCAGGTAACAATCCACTACACTCTAAGTCAGGCAAATTTATCAACAGATGATTTTCTATTTCCTCCAGTGCAGATTCAAAAGCAAACTGACAAGCAGGTAATTTAGAAGGAATTGCCAGAATTTCTTCTCTAGATATTGGGGTATTAATTTCCCGACAAAAAGCCAATGCTGCGGTAATTTTCTCGGAACCAAACCAGGGAATAGGTGCAATTTCTCCCCAACCTATTTTACCCCTATCATCAGTTAATCTAATTACAATACCTCGACGATATTGCCATTTGCCATAACTAGTAATCACTGGTTGAATAAATTTACGTTGGTAACAACGAAATGTAAATTGATAGTGATTAGTCATAACTATCAATTGTCAAAAATCGAAGATATTCCCACAATGGTAAATTCAATAATTCATTAGCAACATATTAATTAAATCACAAAACCGATGCCCAAAAATAAACAACACCAGAAATGTACAGCAACCGCAATAAACTTAGAATTGCTGACTTTTTCTGGTAAGTAATGATTGTCTTGAACGTGACGACATAACTTCCAAGCACTGGGTAAACTCAAGAAACTTAACAAAGTCCAGTGCGGAAATATACCAAGAATTACAAATAAAGCTGTGAAAATATAAATACTGATAACCGCAATGGTGAGAACTTTTGCTGCTGTTGCTGTACCCAATCGTACAACTGGCGATCGCTTTCCCGCAGCAATATCATCTTCTACTTGATGAAAGTGGGAACAAAATAGAATTAAGGTGGTGGCAATGCCCACAATCACAGAAGCTGCTAAACTCAACATTGACCAGCTTTGGGTTTGACTGTAATATGCAGCTGATGTACCCAAGGGACCAAAGGCAAAAAAACAGAGAATTTCCCCTAAACCTTGATATCCTAGACGGAAAGGGGGACCTTGGTAAAAGTAGCCCAAAACGCAACAGGCTAAAATTGTTACAACTACTGTCAAGTCTTGTTGCCACCAGGTAATTGCAGCTATTCCTAATAAACCGCAAAATAAACAAAAGTTTCCCAGCCAAAAAATCAACCGTTTATTCCCGGTTAAATTCACTAAGGAGTGATGCTTGTTTTTGTCAATTCCGGTTTCGGAATCAAACACATCATTGCTGAGATTTTCCCAAGCTAAAATCAAAATTGCTGCAACTAAGAATGTCAGGAAGATATACCAGCTAAAATTTTTTTTCTCACCCAAAGCAATCATATTCCCTACCCAAATTGGCATAATTGCCACGCTATACATAGGGGGTTTAATTGCTGCTAGCCATAATTTGTTACTTGAAATTTGTTGTGTAGTCATCAGTTGTGAACCATTAAATTACTGAAAATTGATATTATTTCAATCAATCCTAGGGATAACAAATTACTCTCCTGGTGAATGTAAATTATTATCAAGCAAAATTTTGGTAATCTTGAATGCAAATGGGATTAAATGCGAAGGTATTTTCTCTTCTATGGAAAAACCTCCCCGCGAAAGAGTATTGTCATTAACATTTTCCTTATCATCTGAGTTTTGCCCTACTTTCAGGGGGATAATTTGGCTATGGGAGTTTGACATCAGGACATAAATTCACCAGAAATGGAGCGACACCACCTCAGGTATCGTAAAACTCAAATCTGCTCAGAGCTACGCTGGTTAAAGAGCGACTCTTTGTGCTACCTGTAGAAATACGACCACGAATTATCACTGTTTTGGAAGATAACTTCAAAAAAATTTACTATTTTTAGATCCATGACAGTTTCACCATGTCCTGCTGACTTCGTTGTATATAATCAAGAAATATACCAATTTCTCTTAACTGCTCAACGATATTGTCTCAAAAATGATTGCTTGCAAATAGCGAGTATTGCCCTAGAAATAGATCAAGTTGATCCACTATTAGTCTTGGAAAAATTTGCCCAGGCAAATCAATTATATTTCTATTGGGAAAATAAAGTTAAACAGGAAGCGATCGCCGCTTTAGAATCCGTTGAGAAATTACATATTTCGGGTTCCGAAAGATTTACAAAATCAGAAGACTTTATTAAATTTTGTATCAAAAATATTATCAGTTTTGGATGTCAAGATAAATTATTTTCCCGACCACTATTTTTTTGTAGCTTTAGCTTTTTCTGTGAAAATTCCCAACTAAATTATCCTTTTTCACCAGCAACTATTTTTTTGCCGCGCTGGCAAGTCGCAGTTAAAGACAACCGTTGCTTACTGGTAGCAAATTTAAAGATTGATGCCCAAGTTGATATCGAAAAATTACTGAAAAATCTTTGGCAGAAAATCGAAGCCATCCAAGCTCTCAAATACTCAAAAATCGTTTTAGATAATTACCAGCATAAATTTCAGCAAAAGTTTGTGGCGACACCGGAGGAATTTAAAAGCTCCGTATTCTCAGCTTTGGAAACTATCAATGCACATCAACTCAGAAAAGTGGTTTTAGCTAATGCTTTAGATGTAAAATCCCATCGACAATTTAGCCTAGTTCAATCCTTAGAAAAACTTCGCCAATCCCATCCTAATTGTTATATATTTGCTACCAGTAATGGTCAGGGACAAAATTTTATTGGCGCTAGTCCCGAAAGACTAATTAGTATTTATAATCAGCAGCTAATTACCGATGCTTTGGCAGGTTCTGCACCTAGGGGTAAAACCTCGGAAGAAGATAGGATAAATGCCAATCGTTTGTTAAATAACGAAAAAGAGAGACACGAGCATTATTTAGTGATTGATTTTATTACTCAATCTCTTTCTCAACTAGGTTTATTACCGCAGTTTTTAGCACCGAGATTGCGACAATTATCCAATATTCAACACCTATGGACACCAATTAGTGCCCTTGTTCCCAATACTGTACATCCACTTCAGATAGTAACTCAACTCCACCCCACACCAGCAGTCGCAGGTGCGACTAGAGAAGTTGCTTGTCGAGAAATCCGACGTTACGAAAACTTTGAAAGGGGTTTATATGCAGCACCCCTAGGATGGATAGATACCAAGGGAAATTGTGAGTTTATTGTTGGTATTCGTTCAGCTTTAATTGATGGCGATCGCAGTCGATTATATGCTGGTGCAGGTATTGTTGCTGGTTCCAATCCCGAAAAAGAACTAGCGGAAATTCAACTGAAATTCCAAGCACTATTAAAAGGATTGGTATAGCAGGATACAGAAAATTCCATAAAAATAGAGACGTGATATATTGCGTCTCTACTGGTGTAATCAACTATTCAAGTTTCTGTACGTCGGTAAGGGTTTCACCTCTTTTTCCACCTGACTTTTTAATGGAAAATTCACAGACAACTATCTTTTTGCTAATTTCTTCGCCATTTTCCGCAGACGAATTGATTTAGGAGTTACTTCCACTAACTCATCTTGTCCGATGTATTCCAAAGCACGCTCCAAACTCATATCTACGGGTGCTTGCAACTGTACCAATTCTTCCCCACCAGATGCACGGTGGTTAGTTAACTGCTTAGTTTTGCAGACATTCAATTCCAAATCCTGGGGACGGTTATGCTCACCTACAATCATACCCCTGTAAACTTTGGTACCAGGAGTGATAAAGAATGAGCCTCTATCTTCTGCGTTCTTCATCGCGTAGAAAGTAGCCACACCCTCTTCAAAGGAAATTAGCACACCCTTATTGCGAGCTTCAATGTCTCCACTTAAGGAACGATATTCCAGGAAACTATGATTCATGATACCTTCACCCTTGCTCATGCGGATGAACTCACCTCGGAAACCGATTAAACCGCGAGCAGGAATCACGAATTCTAAGTTTGTGCGTCCATTAGCACCAACTTGCATATCTTGCATTTCACCCTTACGCTGTCCCAGACGTTCGATACAGCTACCAACAGCCTCTTCAGGAATGTCTAGAACCAATAGCTCGTAAGGTTCGCAGGGTTGTCCGTTGACTTCGCGGTAAATTACCTGGGGTTGGGAGACTTGGAACTCATAACCTTCCCGACGCATGGTTTCGATTAAGATACCGAGGTGGAGTTCACCCCGTCCAGAAACAAGGAATTTGTCAGGAGAATCAGTTTCTTCTACCCGCAGAGCAACGTTAGTTTCCAATTCTCGCAACAGGCGATCGCGCACCTGTCTAGAGGTGACTAACTTGCCTTCTTGACCAGCAAAGGGAGAATCATTCACCCAGAAAGTCATCTGTAAGGTGGGTTCATCAACCTTAATTAGCGGTAAAGCTTGGGGTTCGTTGGGGTCTGTAATTGTTTCCCCAATATTTGCATCTGCGAAGCCAGCGACTGCCACAATGAAACCAGCAGATGCTTCTTCCATTTCCACCCGCTTCAAGCCCTCAAAGCCCATCAGCTTGCTAATTTTCGACTTGACAATGGTACCATTCTCTGTGACCAAAGCAGCTTGTTGACCCATACGGATAGTACCGTTATGAATCCGACCGATGACGATCCGTCCCAGGTATTCCGAGTAATCCAGGGTGGTAACTTGCAATTGTAAAGGCTTATTCACATCACCTACTGGTGGTGGAACATGGCGTAAAATCGCCTCAAACAGGGGTTTCATGTCCTGGGATTCGTCTTCTAATTGCTCTTTTGCGAATCCTGTCAGACCGGAAGCAAACAGGTAAGGAAAATCACACTGGTCATCATCTGCACCCAGTTCTAAAAACAGGTCTAAAACCTTGTCAATAGCTGAGTGGGGTTCTGCTTGGGGGCGGTCAATTTTGTTGACAACGACGATGGGGCGCAAACCTTTTTCTAGTGCTTTTTTTAACACGAATCTGGTTTGAGGCATTGGTCCTTCGTTGGCATCCACAATTAGGATACAGCCATCTACCATGCCTAATACTCGTTCAACTTCTCCGCCGAAGTCAGCGTGTCCAGGGGTATCGACAATGTTAATTAGGGTTTCGCCATATTTAACCGCCGTATTCTTAGCCAAAATGGTAATTCCCCGCTCACGCTCCAGGGTATTGGAGTCCATGACGCAATCCGGAACGTCTTCGCCTTCGCGGAAAATGCCGGATTGTTTGAGGAGAGCATCAACCAAGGTAGTTTTGCCATGGTCTACGTGGGCGATGATAGCGACGTTACGGATAGGGAGCGTCATAGTGCGCGTTCCAATTCTCTAAAGGGGACTTGATTGTTTACATATGGGAATTGACCATTAACAGAATTTCGGGATAAGTGCAAATTCTGTAAAAAAGCCTTAACAATTCTATCTTAATGGTAATGATGTCAGATGAGTTAAGAAAGCGCCAAGATGCTCAAATTAATTGATGAGGGGGAAAGAATTTCCTAATTAAGGTGGCGATCGCCATTAAAGAACAGCCTCAGAGTATATCCTGAAGCTGTTGCCTAGGTGTGGAATTCTGTTATGATCCACGTTTGTAGTCCCGAAGACAGTCTTTTTGTCCCTAACGGAACATACTACTTACAGAGGTGTCTTCGTGTATCCGCCAGATGGTTTCTCCTAGGAGATTTGCCACTGACAGGACGACTAGTTGGGGAAAACGGTCTTCTTCTTTCAGAGGGATTGTGTTAGTGACAATCACTTCCTCAAACAGCCCACTGGAAAGACGTTCTACTGCTGGTGGTGAGAAGACTGCATGGGTAGCACAGGCGTAGACTTGGCGCGCTCCTTCTTGGCGGAGAAGTTTTGCACCTTCAGCGATTGTGCCACCAGTGTCAATCATGTCATCTACTAGCACGGCAGTTTTCCCCTTCACATCACCAATCAAATTCATGACTTCGGCAATGTTGTGGGTTTGGCGACGCTTATCAATGATTGCCAAGGGCGCTTCATTTAATTTCTTGGCAAAGGCTCTAGCTCTGGCGACACCACCCACGTCTGGGGAAACAACCACAATATCTTCTAGCTGTTTACTGACCAGATAATCCAGGATGACTGGGGAACCATAGACATGATCTAGGGGGATATCAAAGTATCCTTGAATTTGCGCTGAGTGTAAATCCATTGCCAGAATGCGATTGGCACCAGCTTGGGTAATTAAGTTGGCAACCAGCTTGGCAGTAATTGACTCTCGTCCGGCAGTTTTGCGATCGGCACGGGCATAGCCATAATAGGGGATGACTGCTGTGACTTGCCGCGCTGAAGCTCGCCGACAAGCATCAATCATGATCAGCAATTCCATTAAGTTATCGTTCACAGGATGACAAGAAGGCTGGATCAGATAAACATCACAGCCCCGAATCGATTCTTGAATTTGAACGTAAACTTCTCCATCCGCAAATCGCTTGCGGATCATCGGTCCCAAGTCCATACCCAGATAACGGGCAACTTCTTGGGAAAGTTGAACATTCGCAGAGCCAGAAAATAGCCGCAGGCGATGATTTTCACTCATACCTGTAGCAGCTGGCTGCAATTTAAACGTTGCAGTACTGAGCACAGCAGACCCTCGATGTGCATTCATGGCAATATTATCATCAGATATTTAGTTTATTGAAGAAAAGCCGTCTGGGAAAGAATTTGTGAGTTTTTTGAAGCTTTCATAAGAACTTGAAACATCCCTCCATGAAACTACAATTTTCTCAGCCTCAGGTATTGACTATTTGAATACATTAATTCCCAAGTCCCAGTTAACTTTATCAAGCTAGTCCGTCACGCTAGAAACGCGATGACTCTGGATGACAATAAATCTATCTGCTCTTTTGCTTTATTTTCCCCCTTCACCCATTTCCAACTAGGTGTTATGTAAATCAATTAGTATTTGCCTACCGATTGGGTTAACTTATCAGACTTCACTGTTGTCACTGATGTATCAATTGGTAAAACCTCAATGGATAATTTTGGGCTATGGGCAGTAGATGAGATATTTGTCCACCTCAATTTATAACTGATCTGCCACCGTTGATTTTTAAAATCATCGATAAGTTTGCCAGTGATGGAAGTCAAAGCACTTATATATCAATCCCTTGGGGGGTGATAGACATTGGGTGATACTCGCAACAGTGAATTGTGATTCTGACAAATTTACTGGCAATTTTCTGTCCTATGGGGTGACTAGCAAGGCTTGTCTATGGAGGCAGGCTAACTTGATTGACTGCGATCGCTCTGAAAAGAGTCGCAAAAATAAATTTATCAGTTCTTTTAAGAAAGTGGAAATATTCCTCGGAAAAAATTCCTCTTTTTTGAGAAAATCTTCACCTCTAGGTAGATGAAATTGCTTTTAGACCATGGTTACAGAAGAAGTATATTAATCTATAGGTCAGAGACAATAACCTCCATACCTCTGCGTGAAGATAGCACTTGCCAAGGGATGGTTTTTCCTCTGTGGTGAATCATTTCATGGCAAAGGGGGCGACGAGATTCTGTGTAGATATTTATGTAAGCTTAAAGACTTGTTTCCTGGGTTTGACACGCAGACTAACCTGCGCCAAAAATGGAGAGATTATTTTTTAGATTTGTCAACATTGCATATCACTTTCCTAGATGATAGCCAACAGAGGATGGGTGACTCAGAAGGGAGGTGTGTATTGCCTTGGTTTTGATAGCCATCAATTCACCCCTGGAATCGTCATATTTTGATACTCTGTACTGAGAAGTGAGTTAGAAAGTGAATAATCAAGGCAGCTATGCTGGAGGTAGAGGGCAGAGCGCAGTCAATCTTATTATTTAACTTGATAAATTAAAATGCAACCACCTATTTCTCTTGGTACTGTCCTGCAAAATCGTTACTTGATAAAACAAATCCTTGGTCAAGGGGGATTTGGGCGTACATATTTAGCTGAGGATCAAGGACGTTTTCAAGAACTCTGTGCCATTAAAGAATTAATTCCTATGACAACAGAACCAGCTGCTTGGGAAAAATCCCAGGAACTGTTTCAACGGGAAGCAGCTATTCTGTATCAAATTCAGCATCCCCAAATACCGCAATTTCGGGAGAGGTTTGAGCACGAACAGCGCTTATTTCTGGTACAAGATTATGTCGAGGGTAAAACCTATCGTCGTTTACTGGAAGACCACCAAGCCATTAATAGTAAATTTACGGAATCGGAAGTATTAAAATTACTGCGATCGCTGCTGCCAGTTTTAGACTATATCCATGGTCGAGGAATTATTCACCGAGATATTTCCCCAGAAAATATTATGTTGCGCGATCGCGATCAGCAACCTGTACTCATTGATTTTGGGGTGGTGAAAGAACTAGCCACCAAATTGCAATCTCCCAATCAAACTGGAGCCGCAACCTATGTGGGGAAATTGGGTTTCTCTCCTGCGGAACAGATGCAGACTGGGCAAGCTTATCCCAGTAGTGATTTATACTCTCTGGCAGTTACTGCGATCGTCCTCTTAACCGGAAAAGAACCCCAAGACTTATTTGATGAAAATCAATTAGCTTGGAATTGGCAAAAATGGGTGGCAGTCAGTCCCAAAATGGCGATGGTGCTGACAAAAATGTTGAGCTATCGACCCGGCGATCGCTACCAAAATGCGATGGAAGTACTAGAAGCATTACGCTCCATAGAGTCAGGAAATACCCCTGTAGTCAACAACCCCCAATCTAATGTACAAACAGTGGCGGTTGGACATCGTCCTGACCCCGTAACCCCTTCCACACCTCAGCGACCCGATGCAGTTATTCCCCCACCTGCAACTAGGTCAATTCTTGATAATCCCCTCGCTGTAGCCGCAATTACCCTGGGAGTAATTATCTTTGCCGGATTTGGTTCCTGGATCATAGTCCGTTCCATCCGCACCCAATCACAAGCAGACAACCAACCTGTGGCACCACAAACCTTTGCTTCCCCCCTCGTCACTGCTGGTACACCCACACCCAAGTTGACGGAATCAACGGAACCAACGGAGGAACCAACACAAACACCTACCTCTACACCAACCCAAGCACCAGTTATCAAAATTAAGCGTCTGACTTTTGGAGCATCGAATATTGCCAAGGTTGATGACACAATTAGAGCGAATCAAGTCATACGTTATACATTTCGTGGCAAGGTGGAACAGCAAATTACAGCTGCCCTCTCCCAAGAAAGCGGAGTTGCTCTAACAGTGTTAGCACCGAATGGTAAACCTGTAGAAACAACAGCCCAGGGTGTCACTTTTTATCAGGGAATATTACCCGTAACTGGGAGATATACCGTAGAACTGAGTCTGAATCCAGGAGTTAACGAAAGTGATTTTAGTTTAAATGTGGGTTTAGAAGATTTACTCACACCTTCTCCCACACCAAGGGAAACTACTGCTGAACCGATACCCATAGAAACTCCTACCCCAACCACTGAACCAATACCGACAGAAACGGCAATTCCAGAACCAATTATCACCCCGGATGGCACTATCTCTACACCAGGTACGGGACAATAGATGTAAATTTCCAACTGCCTCGGTTTGCGTTTACAAAATCAACGAAACGCTGACGCTTTATTAATTTTGAATTTTGAATTCCGCGTAGCGGTACTAGTATCTTTCCCTTTCCCCAAACATGACTATATTTCGTTCCCTATTTCGGGTCAGGTTACTCATTCTCCTTCTAGTCAGTATCTTAATTGTTGCTGGCTGCCAGATGATACCAAGCAAACAAGATAAAGTAATTCATTTAACCTTGTGGCAAGGGGTGAATCCACCGCCAAATCGTGATGTTTTGCAGAAGCTGGTTGATAAATTTAACCAAACCCATAGTGATATTCAAGTAGAGTCATTATATGTGGGGCAGCAAGATCAGCAGATGCCAAAAATTTTGGCGGCGGTTGTGGGGAATGCAGCACCGGATTTATTGTGGTATAACCCAGCTATTTGTGGTCAATTGGTAGAGCTAGACGCTTTAATTTCCCTAGATGAAATGTTGGAGAATTCTCCCATGAAAGCGGAAATTGACCCAGCTTTGTTTGCTTCGATGGAATATCAAGGCAAAATTTGGTCTGTTCCCTTTGCTACTAATAATGTCGGTATTTTCTACCGTCCTAGTTTGTTGAAAGCAGCCGGAATTGAGAAATTACCTCAAACATGGACAGAGTTTCGTCAGGTAGCCAAGAAATTAACTAGGGATACCAATGGAGACGGTAAGGTTGATCAACACGGGATGGTATTACCCTTGGGGAAAGGGGAATTTACAGTATTTACTTGGCTACCATTTATGTGGAGTGCTGGGGGTGAGTTGATGGGTGGGGATGGACAAACTCCAGCTGGGGTAAATTTGGCAGATAATCAGGGGGCGATCGCTGCCTTGGAATTTTGGCGTACTCTAGTGAAAGATGGTTCGGCAATTCTCTCTGCACCGGAAAGAGGTTATGAAACTGATGCTTTTATTCAGGGTAAAATAGCAATGCAAATTACTGGACCCTGGACTTTAACCTATCTCAAAAATGATGTTCCTGGGGGAGATTTTGGCGTTTTCCCCATACCAAAAAGCCAACGTTCTGCTACTAGTATTGGTGGTGAAAATCTGTTTTTCTTTAAAACTTCACCGGAGCGAGAAAAAGCCGCGTTTAAATTTGCAGAATACGTCCTCAGTGAGAATTTTCAAACAGAATTAGCCTTAGGAACTGGTTACCTACCGATTAATATCAAATCTCGACAAAGTGCCAAATATCAAGAATTTGTCAAAGAACAACCAGCAGTAAAAGTATTTTTAGACCAAGCTCAATATGGTCGCAGTCGTCCAATTTTCCCTGGATATAACCGAATTTCTGATAATGTTGGTAGGGCAATTGAGGCTGTGTTAATGGATAAAAGCTCAGCCCAAGAAGCCTTAAAATCGTCTCAACAACGTCTGGATTTAATTTTTAAGTAGGGATAATTGCAATAAATAGGTGTGAGTTGGAATGCCCATTTTTGAGGTGGAAAAAACTTAATCCATCTCCTAGGAGGATAAGATGTTAGCAAAGGCTAGAACAAAATTATCTGTAATAATTACAGCAAAGTTGATGACAATTCGGTATCTATTGGATGAATATGTCAATTCAGCATATCCTTACTAACTCTTGTATTTTTCCCATTTAGTTTCATAAATACAAAGTAACCGGATTAAATCAAGAAATACCAATCAATCCGGTTGCAATCTAAATTATACAATTTGTCAGCCCTAATATTTTGCTAATGATTACTTTCTCAGTACTACATTAAAAGAGTTCAAATACCCTGTAATACTCTTGTTAAGAAATTTTTGCTGTCTTCTGGTTGTAATCACCATTACTTGATAAAGTCTTCCTTCCGCCAAAAACATACGATTGCGAGTAATTTTACCCCCAGGATTGACATATTCAATCTCCTTGCCGGGGTGTCCGTTAGAACTACGGATATCACGTTGACTAATCAAGGTACTCTGAGTAGTCTTTAAAGCCATATCTCGCGCATTATTCAGTATTTCTTGGGAGTTAGCCATTTTCCCGTAGCTATCAGGAAAGTCATTATGGGCAACGATGTAGGCAACTTCTTGCTTCGGGGGTTGACCGAGAAACATTTCTAGGTTAATTTCTCCCATGAAAGTCTTTTGATTTTGAGTCACCCTTCTAGGTATTCCTGGCATTAAGACGGTAAAACTACCATCCGGCGCGGTGAATAGTTTCCACTGGGATTTAACTGGTTGAACTGTAGCAATTTTTGTTTTTGCAGTCGTAGCTGTAGCATGAGGAGTAGTTGCCGCGATCGCGCTCAATCCACTACATACCAAAAGGATTAACGGTAAGAAAATTTTGCTTTTCATAATACTGCCGTAGATGCAGATTTTACTTATACTGCTAGTTTGTTATAACCCAATAATGTTAATATCAGCACCAGGAAAATACGGACATACCATGGGGAATTATTGAGAAATTTTAATTTTTACCAGTATAATTTACATCAATAATACTTATGAGTAATTCCTGGATAAGTAAGAAAAATCAGCCTTTTTTCTATATATATCCGTCACAAATCAGGATTTATCCCTAGTTGTCAAAAGTTTATTTATACTTTATCCGTGGCAGCAATAAGATGAAAGTAGTTGTTCATGTATTCAGCAAAAGTATCAGCTTTTTCTAAATGAATATTATGTGCAGCATCACTGATGATATGTAATTGGAATAAGTGAGAGTAGGGAGTAATTTCTCTATTAATCTCTACAAACTTACTATCTTTTTCCCCAACTAATAATAGAATAGGTATACGATTTGTCTCAAGTTTTTCCCATAGGGAAGGTTGGCTACCTGTACCCATGAAATTTAATGATTTAGCTAACTCCTGTGGCTGATTAGTTAATCTACTCTGGAGCATTTGAGAGAATTGGGGATGATGTTTGATATCTCCGAAAACCTCTTGACTGTACCAGTTATCTAAAAATCGCAGAAAATCTTCTTTCTCACCACATCTGAGAATTTTTCTAGCAATTTGAGCATCCGTTCTGATTCTTTCCTGTCTTGCTGATTCCGTTTTTAATCCTGGGGATGCGGATTCTAAAACTACTTGATAAAATCTGTGTGGAAAGTGCAGAGCTAAATACAAACCTAGTCTTCCCCCCATGGAATAACCAACTAAAAAGCATTGTGAAATACGCAAATTATCTAAGAGTTGCATAATCACATCAGCAGTGGCAGCCATACGATAATTATCTCCATCTCCCAGAATTTGAGTCTTTCCATGTCCTGGTAAATCTAGAATTAAATATGAAAAATTCTCGCCGAGTAACGTTATCACCTCATCAAATTCATGACAATTGCCCATAAAACCATGTAAAAAAAGAATGACGGGGCGATTGACTCGATGATGCCAAATATAATGAAAGTGAATATTTGCAGATGCTCTGGGAATAGTTGTCATGGTGAAATTATGGGATAAATCTATCTAAAGCAGCTTTCAAATGCTTTATCTCTTCGTTAATATCCCCTTCCTTTGCTGCTCTAGCAATACATTCTGTTAAATGCTCATCTAAAACAATTCTTGCTACCCGATCTAAAGCACCTCTAACAGCTGCAATTTGTAGTAATACATCAGGACAAGGACTATTTTGCTGTACCATAGTTTTGATTCCCCGAATATGTCCTTCTATGCGTGACAGTCGATTGACAAGTTTTCGCAAAGATTCTTCGCTATGGATATGGGGATGGGCTGAGTGACTATGGGGGTGTTGATGGGTAGTGTAATTTCCGACACTTGCATCTGTTGAGGAATTGTCAGGATTATTGTGCTGGGAACCCTTTGAACCATTCATGGTATTCACTTCTGTGGTGGCAGTACATCTGATCCTAACCTGAGAAGTAAAACCTATTGAATAGTATCATGGGGGAATTTGCCAGGTTCAAACTCTAACATCATCTAATACCGATTCAACAAATGTTTACGACAGATACCCCACCCGCCCGATTTCGGGGAGGACTGGGGAGGGGTTTTGTCTATATGTCGTATTGTTTTTTCAAATTGGTATAAGTAGATTTTTTCCGAGTAATTTCAGAGTCTGACTCTAGAGGAAGATTTTGCCAATGATGAATTACCGAACCAATCAGGTGAAAATTCACCCCGTAGCGATTTATGTATTTTTTTTCTAAATTTGATTATAGGTAATTCTAAAGTAGGTGTGATGAACTGCTCATATCAGGAAAAATAAACATCCATCTTGCAGTACTCCCATAAAATTCCCGATGGGAACCTGGGGTAAGGGGTGGGAAACCATAATTCTTGTCTGAGCGTCATACTTCCAAATACCGACGCTAACTGTCAAAATAGCTTTAGAGATATATTGTCACGACTTAAGCAACAAATTAACTAGAAATATTTAGGTTGTGGTTATGCGATTTTCTCATGTACCTCGGTCAATTCGTCAAATTAGTACCCACATTTTAGCGATTATTCTCGGAGTTCTACTGACAGCAGGAACACTACGAGTCGCACCTTCCCAAGCAGAACCTGCTCCGGTGGCGATCGCCACTGAGTCATCCCTAGCTCAGAAACCCTCACCAGCAAACGCAGCCATTAGTAATAGTAGCTTTGTCACCGCAGCCGTCAATCGTGTTGGTCCAGCAGTGGTGAGAATTGATACTGAGCGTACTGTGACCCGTCGCACTGTCGATCCCTTTTTTGATGATCCATTCTTTCGGCGATTTTTTGGTGATAGTTATTCCCAGCAAGTACCTTCCGAGCAAATGCGCGGTTTAGGTTCTGGTTTTATTTTTGACAAGAGTGGTTTGGTATTAACGAATGCCCACGTAGTTGATAAAGCCGATCGCGTAACTGTACGCTTAAAGGATGGACGCACCCTTGAGGGTAAAGTTCAAGGTGTGGATGAAGTCACAGATTTAGCTGTGGTGAAAATCAATGCGGGCAATAATTTACCCGTAGCATCCCTAGGCTCATCTGGTAATGTGCAAGTGGGAGACTGGGCGATCGCCGTGGGTAATCCCCTGGGATTCGATAATACCGTCACCCTCGGTATTGTTAGCACCCTCAAACGTCCCAGTTCTCAAGTTGGTATTTCCGACAAACGTCTAGATTTTATCCAAACCGACGCAGCTATTAACCCTGGTAATTCTGGTGGTCCCTTACTTAACAGTCAAGGGGAAGTTATCGGTATAAATACGGCAATTCGCGCCGATGCTACTGGTATTGGTTTTGCTATCCCCATCGATAAAGCCAAGGCGATCGCCTCCCAATTACAAACTAAGGGTAAAGTTGCTCACCCCTACCTGGGTGTACAAATGGTGACATTAACCCCAGAACTCGCCAAACAAAACAATTCAGACCCCAATAGCCAAATTCAGCTTCCGGAAGTTAACGGAGTCCTCGTGATGCGAGTTATACAAAACTCCCCTGCTGCCAACGGAGGTATCCGCCGAGGTGATGTGATTGTGCAGATTGATACACAGGTAATTACTAGCGCCGAGCAACTGCAAAACTTTGTTGAAGATACCCGTATTGGTCAAACTTTACAGGTAAAAGTCAAACGCGGCAACCAGACACAACAATTATCTGTACGAACTGCGGAGTTACAGAACGCACAGAGTTAATCATGGGCGGGCATTTTGCCCGCGAATTATCTCTGCACCTGACGTTTTAAAAATTGCCTCAAACTCAATAAATTTACAGTTTGTCCCAGGGCGATCGGTAACAGTGATATCCCTTCAATTCTCGACTGTACCCAACCTTCGCCCCAATACCACTCATGAAAACCGTCAATTCCTTGACTTAGTATCAAACGTAGACTGTTGTTAGTCGCCACATCCACCCGGTGATGAATTGCAACTAATCCCAGCTTGCTAGTAAATTCATATCCAGAAGTTAGTTCTGAGGGCATTTCCGAGGGAAAACTGGTTGCAACTACCCACCTTTTGGTGACAGATGGATGCAGTAAACTATCCCGAATATTGGTAGCAGAGCTTTCCACTTCAATACGTAATTTGCTTTGTTGAAATTTGCCAAGCATGATTTTTCTCCTGGCGATATGTAGGCTCTTGACTCAAACCTTACAATAGTAACAGTAGGTTCATTAAGAAATGTAAGGTTTTTTCATGGCGGATCAGTTAATTCGCGCCACCGCAGCTGATGGGGGAATCCGTGCCGTAGGCGTAATCACTACACGTTTGACAGAAGAAGCTAGACAACGCCATCAGTTGTCTCCCTTGGCAACAGCAGCCCTGGGACGTACGATGACAGCAGGATTACTCATGGCTTCGAGTATGAAGCGTCCAGGTTCTCGAATCAATATTCGGATTAAGGGTGATGGACCCATCGGCGGTATTTTAGTTGATGCCGGTTTAGATGGCACAGTTCGCGGTTATGTTGGCAATCCTGGAGTTGAACTACCAGCCAAAGCCAAAGGTAAACTAGACGTGGGTCGAGCCGTAGGTAAAGGCTTTCTCTATGTGATTCGTGACGTTGGCTATGGCTATCCCTATTCCAGTACTGTGGAATTAGTTTCTGGGGAAATTGGTGATGATATTGCCCATTACCTGGTAAGCTCAGAACAGACACCATCGGCAGTAGTCTTGGGTGTATTTGTCGATTCTGAGGGAGTAACTGCTGCGGGTGGATTGTTGATTCAAGTGTTACCCAAAGCCGCCCGTGATGAAGCCTTAGTTGAAACCTTGGAATCTAGAGCTGCTGCTTTAGGTGGATTTACTCCCTCGCTACAAGCTGGTAAATCTTTAACAGATATATTTCAAGAATTACTGGGTGATATGGGCTTAGTCCTATTTCCCGAAACCCAAATGGTGCGATTCCATTGTGGATGTTCCTTTGACCGGGTATTGAGTGCATTAAAGATTGTGGGAGAAGAAGAACTACAGGACATGATTGAAAAAGATAATGGTGCAGAAGTGACTTGTGAGTTCTGCAACACAGTTTACCAAGCTAGTAGTGATGATTTGCGAGAATTAATCCTGGAGTTACAGGATGATGCTTCTACCATGGTGGGTCAGTATCAGAAGACTCCTTAAAGCCCAGATTGATGATGGGGAAAAGATAATGGTGCAGCGTTGGCTTTTTCCCCAGGAGGAAGTTACGATGGCAGGAATAGAAAAGACTGTTAACAGATTGCCGTTTAATTATTGTGGTGTGAGAGATGTCGGACAGGGATATTCCAGAGAGTTGGTCTCCAGGTACGGTGGGAGATCCAAATATCATGGCAAGACTAACCCAGACTGGACAACTTAGCGATGGGCTACGACCCCCCGTAGGCGATCGCCATGTTTCTGGTGCTACAAATGCAGGTTCTAGCTCAAAATCCGTGAAAAATTTGAAAAAGCGCAAGTCTCAACAACCATCAGGGGAGAATCCTCCTCCAGAGGGTTCTGGGGGATTACCGCGTTGGTTAAAAAGTTGGGTCTTCTGGACTTTTTTGTTAGCCTTAGTCCCTGGTGGCATCGCATTTTTGGCGACGGCAATGTTACTCAAACTGCCATCAGCACCTAATTGCCCGTCAATTTTTTGGCCCCTGGCAAGTGCTTCCGTGCGTTTACACTGCGCTCAATTGGCTGCTTCTAAGCAAAATGTCAAGGACTTATTACAAGCCATTGATTTAGTCAAACAGTTACCGAATAATCATCCTTTGCGGGCAGAAATAGACCGTTATTTGGAAGAATGGTCAAAGGATGTTTTAGATTTAGCAGATAAAAGTTTTCAAGAAGGAAAATTAGACGAAGCGATTAAAATTGCCCGCCAAATTCCCAATGATGTGGCTGCTTATAAATTTGTCGAAGAAAGAGTTAACAAATGGCAGTCAATTTGGTCGGAAGCGGAGGGAATTTATAAAGAAGCTGAAGGTGAAATGCGTGAACAGCGTTGGCATTCAGCTTTTATGTTAGCGGCGAAATTGTTGCGCACGGATAATCGTTTTTGGGCGACAACGAAGTACGATCAGTTAAATAAGCTGATTACTACAGCTAGGGATGATGGGGAGAAATTAGCCAAGGCTGAAGGCATTGCAAAGAATGGTAATGTTGATAGCTTCTTACAGGCAATTAAGTTAGCTGAATCCATTCAACCTAGTAGTTACGTTTATCAAAAAGCTCAGGAAGCAATCCCCAATTTTGGGCGGCAAATGCTGGATTTAGCCCAGAAGAAATTAGATAAAAAAGATGCTGATGAGGCGATTTCTATTGCCCAGCAAATTCCTAGCAGTACTAAGCTGCAAACAGAAGTTGAAGATTTTGTGACTTTGGCAGAAGCGCAACGCAACGCCTGGATTGGTACAGTTTCCGGATTAGAAGCAGCGATCGCCCAAGCGCAACAGGTAGCTCCCACACGGGGAATATATAATCAGGCACAGAGTTTGATTGCCCAGTGGCAATTGGAAATCGAAGATGTTTCTCGCTTAGAAAAAGCTCGCAGTTTAGCCAGTAATGGCACAATTAATGAGTTAACGGCGGCAATTATCGAAGCCCAGCAAATCCCTGCTAATAACCCAAGAGCGACGGAAGCAAGGACGGAAATTGGGCGCTGGGTAGCCCAGATTCAGACAATTGAAGATCGTCCCTACCTGGATCGTGCGGAACAAATTGCTTTGATGGGAGACGTGAATTCTCTGCAAACGGCGATCGCCGAAGCTGGTCAAATCCGTCGTGGTCGGGCGCTATATCGAGAATCGCGGCGCAAAATTGCCACCTGGACTGATAGTATTCAACGTATCCAAGACCAACCTTACCTAGATCAAGCTCGCAGTTTAGCAAGTAGTGGGAATTACTCCCAGGCGATCGCCACTGCTCAACAAATTAGCAATGGTAGGGCACTTTCCTCGGAAGCACAATCTGAAATTGATAGTTGGCAAGGACAAATTAGGGGTAGGGATAATTGGAAACGAGCGCAGGAAGTTTCCCTGGGGGGAAGTGCGGAAGCTTTAGCTGAAGCGATTCGTCTGGCAAGACGTGTACCAGATAGTAGTCCCTTCCGTGGGGATGCAAGTTCTGCCATGGATCGCTGGAGTCAACAAATTTTAGATATGGCGATCGCTCAGGGTAACAGCGATATTTCCCAAGCCATAGAAACTGCTAGACTCGTACCCCGTGGTACTTCTGCCTATAGTTCTGCCAGACAGCAAATTCGCACCTGGCGAGAAACCCTCAACCCCCAACCAGAACCCACCGCAGAATCTACTTCTAGCCCCACCACTAGCCCCACCAGCGAAACAGAGCCATAATATTCATCTCGATAAACCAAAAAACTTGTAGAGGCGCAATACAGCACTTTTGAAATCAGTCAGGTACACCGTGAGTAATAAGTAAATTTATGACTCATTACTCATTACTTTTTCAATCAGTTGCTGTACCTCATAACCATCGAATTTGTTGTATATCGCGTCTCTCTAAAATTCCCTCACCTGCCCTAAATCCAAATAATCATGGGCAAAAGCTTTGCGTAACAAATCCTGGGGAATGTAAGCATCATATTTTTGCATTTCTGGTGCTTCGGCATCACTCAATAAATCCTCAACTGTCATTCTTTGTTCACATAAAGAAGTAATTTCTCCGTGAAGATATTCGGCTTTGTTATCTGGCAAACGCAGAATCAAGTAATAGGGATTCACTCCCCCAATACTCTGAATTTCTAAGGACTCACGACAGAAGTTATTCAATAATCTTTCTAAGGTTCGATAACCAACTGTTCCCATCCACGGGAAAATACAATATTTATTCTTACCTAATCTAATAATTTTATTTTTATCTAATCCTGCACCTACAGCTAATTTCCTCGCTAACTCTACACGTTTATTGGCATTTTTCTGTAAATAACTATAGTTGACGTCCTCAATTAATATTTCTCGTATACGTTGGATAATTCGTGGATGAATACTACCGCTAGCACCGCGCCAAAAAATACTTGCCTTACCCGCAATTGGTTTTACTGAAATATTACGCTTGGAAAAATCTAAGCCCACAACTTCCCAGCTTTTACCAGCTAATCCAAACTGATTTCCAACTGCCAAAGGCATGGCAATACTACCAATTTCCGTAGAATTATATTTAACTGTAAATTCTCGATTCTCCTGGAAAACTGCATAGAATTGAAATCGATTGACAATGCGTTCCCCAGCTAAACCAATGATTAACTTTCCTGTTTCTGTTCTCTGAATATGCTGAATATCAATTAAATAACGCAGCAGTATTTTTAAATCTTCCTGACTGATACTCTTAAATGCAGATAAACTGAGAATTTTATGGGCTAGCATTCCCGGAGATAATTCTCCTTCTGCCGCCAAAATACTCATAATTTGATGGTAAAGTAAGCTATAGGGATAAAAAATTGACTTAATCGGTTCAATCCAACGCTCTTCTAAATATAATTGGATAATTGCAATACATTGTAATAATTGCCAAGGAATTTGTTCTGGGAAAGATGCATCTAATAAGGTTTCTGACTCAGCAAAAATAAACCGCATTTCTGCCGCTTCTCCCCTTCTCCCAGCACGTCCTAAACGTTGTAAAAAACTCGCAACGGAAGCAGGTGATTCTAATTGAATGACTTTCTCTAAATGACCAATATCTACACCAACTTCTAAGGTAAGGGTAGCAGCAGTCACCGCAGGAATATTTGGTGTTTGCATCGCAGTTTCCGCAGCTTGTCTTAAGCTAGGGGCAATACTACCATGATGCACATGATAAATATCTGGTTCACCTTTTTGCTTGGCGATCGCTCGTAGAGATGTAATGATTGATTCTGTCTGGGATTTATTATTTGCAAAGATTAAACACTTGCCCTTTTGGCAGAGTTGAAAAACATATTTTTCATAATCTTGAATCTCGTCATTATCTTGAGTCTCATCCGTAAAAAAGTGTTCTATACCTAATTTAATTTGTCTTTTACCTGCATCAATTTGAGGCGTGATCACTGATTTTTCAGTACCCGCCCTTAACCACTCCTCTGCTTGGCAATAATCGCCTAAGGTGGCAGATAAACCAATACGTCGCGGTTGATTTTTTGTCTTTGCTGCCAGTCTTTGTAATTGACAGAGAATCTGATAGCCTCTTTCTGTACCCATAAAAGCATGGATTTCATCAATGATGACAAAGCGTAATTCTCCAAATATCCGGATTAACTCATCATGTTTATTAATTAATAAACTTTCGAGGGACTCTGGAGTAATTTGTAAAATGCCTTGAGGATTTTTGAGGACTTGCTTTTTGCTATTTTGGGCAACATCTCCATGCCAATGATAAACAGGAATATTGGCTGTTTTTAGCAAATCATTTAAACGGCTAAATTGGTCATTAATTAAAGCTTTAATTGGACCAATATATAAAGCTCCAATTGTCTGACAGGGATGATTATGCAGTTGGGTAATAACTGGTAAAAAAGCGGCTTCAGTTTTTCCCGCAGCTGTCCCCGCAGCGATGAGTAAATGAGAGTCTGTTTCAAAAATTACTTGACAAGCAGCTAACTGCACTGGTCGTAATTCAGTCCAGTTTTGCTCATAGATATATTCTTGAATAAAGGGTGCAAGTTGAGCAAAGGTAGCTGCTGTCATGGACAACCAGAGAATCCTGTAATTTTATAGCGTAAACTCTGCAATATTATCTTCATCAATACTGGAGTCTTTGCCAACAACAGTAGGTTTAAAATTGACATCACTAATTAACTCATGAAAGGAGACTTGAGAACTGTGATGTAAAACATTTAAGATGCTGATAAAGTCTCTCACAATCTCTCCAGGGGTGAGGAGAGCATCTGCACCTAAACGGTTGACAATTTCCTGAACAAAGGCTTTTAAATCTTGGGGTTTGAGTTTAACTGAGGTGGCGAAATTCTGAGTATGAATCTCTGTTAATCTCTGTAAGAGGGTGAGAATTTCCCCTTCTGTTAAGGGATTTAAACGCATCACCGGACCAATTTGTTCTTGTACCCCTGCTTGAGCTAAAAAACGACTTTCCTTTGTGCGTCTACGCCATGCTTGGTCAGAAAATAAACCACGATTTGGGTCTTCTAAAAATTTGTTTGTGCCGCTGACAATAAAGCCTAAATGTTCAGCTTTGCACTGCATCGTATCATTAAAGATACCCAGTAATCGATTGTAATTTTTCTCCCTAGATACTGTAACTGGTATTTGATAAAGGTTTACGGCTTCATCTAACAGGACTAATAGTCCCTTATAACCAATTTCGGCAATGAACTTTGCCCAAAGTTTGATGTAATCATACCAACTATCATCATCAATGATCACACGAACTCCCAGGGCAGCTTTTGCTTCTGTTTTGGTGGTAAATTCGCCTCGTAACCAGCGTAACGCTGCTGCTTTGAGTTCATCATCATCTAACCGATAACCCCGCCAATAGGCAATAATCACAGTACCAAAATCGAAACCATGAACTAAGTCTTCCACGTACTGGATAATCTCGCGAATTTTGGCTTCGACTTGGTTGTCAAATCCCTCTTCATTGGGGCGCATTCCTGTTGTTTGCACAACTTCCTGCTGAATTTTATTAATCCAACCCTCTAAAATAGAGATTAATGCACCTCCATCGGGACGGGTTTTAGTTGCTAGACGACTCATCAATTCACGGTAGGTTGCTAAACCTTCGTTATTGCTACCGACAAGACGACGTTCTGAAGATAAATCCGCATCAGTAACGACAAAACCTTGCTCCATAGCTTGATTGCGGATTAATTGGAGGATGAAGCTTTTACCGGAACCATAGTTACCGATAATGAAGCGAAACGCTGCTATCCCTTCGGCAATATCGTCAAGGTTTTTTAATAGACTGTTGAGTTCCTGTTCTCGACCCACTGCAATATATTCTAAGCCCATCCTGGGTACTACTCCTGCCCCCAGGGAATTGATAATCGCAGTCGAGATTTTTTTGGAGATTTTCAATTTTGTCATGTAGATCACCTCACCTCAGAATATTTTAACTTGAGGGTGGGTGTGGTATATGGATTTGGGGGAGTCGGAGTAGAAAGTTTTTGCAAGGGGGTTGAGTTTGACTATGAGTGGAAATAAACAAGGCTATTCAGAATTTCTGAACTAGACACCTGAAAATGGTTGATAGACAGAGGGGAATCTGGCATATCTGTGAACACAGTTTTTATGATGATTGATTTAGGGAGAATTGGCAATTGAGTTGGAAGATGTCTGTTGTGTGAGTTGCTCTCCATAGCTGGCGAGGATGTGCTGTATATTTACCTGATGCTCTGGGTAAATCTGCGGAATATCTGAACAGGGATTGATGATGAGTTCACCGATGGTATTGTTCGCTCTTTCGTTAATATGGTCTATAAGAAGATTGGGCATAGTGATATGCTCTTCTGCGATGCGCTTCAAAGTGGGGTAGGGATTATCTTGTTGGTAGATAGCTTGAATAATTTCTAATTCATATTTTTCTAGCTGGGAGGAAAATATCTGCCATTCTTGAGGGATATTTTCTGTATATGTATATTGTTTGGGCTGTTTTGTCTCTAAATCAATGGCATCTAGTAAGTCGGTAAAGGGAAACAATTCCCCATCATCTTCGCCGTTGGCAATATCAAATTGATTTGATGCGTCGTGATTAACTGTATCGATTTGTTGTAGAAGTTCCCAAACTTGATTTTGTAGTTGATCGCGCTCTGTTTGTAAGAGGGTAATTTGTCCTTGCAGTAGCCCTAGCTGTTGCTTTTGTTCGATAATTTGTGCTTCCAGGGAGACTAAATTTGCTTCAGCACTATCTTTTGCGGATGTCTTATCGATGAGAACTTGATTACGCTTTTTCTCTTCTGTTTCTAATCCTTGAATTTGTAATCTTAATTCATATAATTTTTCTTCTAATTGGGGCTTTAACCTTTCGAGTAAAGTAATATTACTTTCTAAGCCCTGTTTTTGTTGTTGTAATTCTGATATTTGATTTTGTAATTGAGTAACTTCTGCTTTGGAGACATTAAAGGTTAGCTCTAGGCGGCGTTTCTCGGCATTAATGGCTGTATAGGAGTTATTAATTTCTGTTTTTGTTTCTTCGAGAGTTTTAATCTCATTTTGTAGATGAAATAATTTTGATTCTATTTGTTTTCTTTCAATAATACAGGTGCTTAGTTCTCGATTTAGACTATCTCTTTGATGGCGACGTTCGGTAATTTGGGTTTGTAAATTACTTGATTCTTGATAGAGTAAATTATGGTGAGTTTCTAGCTGTTGTATTTCCGATAGCATGCGTAATTTTAAACCCTCTAATTCCCGGACACGCCGACTTAGGGATTCAAAAACTAAGATTTCGTGGTTGCGTCGTCTTCTATCAACTAAGATAACAGCGAAATAAGTTGCGGGGACTGTAATCAGTGCGGTGAGGATAGACTTAGTTAAATCCCAGGTGAAGATGAAACTAATACCAAAACTGATACTAAAGGCAACTATGCCAAGAATAAATCGATTGCTGACCATTACTGATTGCATATTATTTTGTTTGAGCATAGTTTGAGACGTATTTATTCCTTAAGGAATAGAAAATATCAAGATAGGAAATCCCAATTAATTTTTAAACAGTTCCGTGGTTTTAAGTTCCTCGGTTATGTAACTAGCAAGTTTTGTATTGGAGTTCAAATCCTGAATACAAAGCTTAATGACGTTGGCGTAGCCTGTTGGAGGCACTATTACGAATTACAAATTATTTTATTGTAGCTTTTGTATCACTGGTAAATGTCAAGTCTGCCTGGAAAAAATCGATGAATTGCCTTGCTGTTCTCCCAGAGCGTCCATTATGGCGTGTTGCCCATTGTAAAGCTTGGTATTCCAAGTCTTCTCGACTTAAGGGTATTTGGGCGATCGCGGCTAAATGATGGATAATTTCTAAGTACTTGGGTTGATCTGCTGGCTCAAAGGTGAGAGTTAAACCAAAGCGATCGCTAAAGGATAGTTTTTCTTGCATGGTATCCCAAGGGTGAACTTCTTCCCTGTCTTTTGGTGCGGGGCGATCGCTAAAAAATTCCCGAATCAAATGCCGACGATTGGATGTAGCATATACCACAACGTTTTGGGGACGAGCGGTAATATTCCCTTCTAGCACTACCTTTAAGGCTTTAAAGGCATCGTCATCTTCCTCAAAGGACAAATCATCAACAAAAATAATAAATTTTTGCGGCGTATCGCGCAACCTTTCGACAATTGCTGGTAAATTTCTTAACTCCGATTTAGTAACTTCTACTAAGCGGAGATTCCTGTCACCATACTTATTTAACAAAGCTTTAACTAGAGAAGATTTACCTGTACCCCGGCTACCATAAAGTAATACGTGCAATGCCGGCTGCCCAGATAGAAGAAATTCCGTATTTTTTAATAAAGTGGCTTTTTGTGTCTCATAACCGACTAACTGCTCTAGCTCTACTGTGTCTGGATGGGGTACACCGATAAACTCTCCATTTTGCCAGCGTATCGCTGTATACTCAGCAAATAAGCCACTACCATACTGCTGATAGAAAACGGCTAAATCCTCGATGACTTCTGTCCAATCTTCTGTCTGTTGGAATTTTTCCACCATCGCCAGTTCATGGGGTCTATTTACCCCGTCTTGCTCTACATACCAGACTACAGGAGAAGTTGCCAGGTGAGCAACTGTTTGCACCCAGATACTCAAAGTCGCACTGCTACATTCATAGAGATGCTGTAAAGCTTGTAAATCATGCTTGAGAGCGCTAATTAAAGCGACGGGGAGGTTGGCAAATTTACATTTCTGACAATGACGGGAGAAGGGATTTTCAGTTCTCAGAATCTGGGTGATGAGGTATTCTTCCCAATTTTGATTTCTGAGTGCCAGAGACTGAAAAAATGTACCGTACGCTTCTAGGCAATTTCTACCGTCGGCTTCTGTGTAACGTATAGATTGTAACAGGTCAAGGAACGCATTGCCGACTTCTCCCTGAAGTACGGATTGGTACAGTAATAGGGATGCTGCTTGACGCTGAAGAAACTGTACTTTGGGTGCTGCCAGATTATCCATGCATCTACTGAATTATGTAGCTAGGGTACTTGTGTTTGTGCGAAATTTCATTATCTGAGAAATTTAAGGATACATCATATCATGTGCCTATTAAATAGAATCTCAAGGGCAGAATATTGATTATTTTAAATTTCGTTAAAATTGTGGAGATAGAAATAAGTTATTGATACTATTTGTTACCCAGCTTTTAATTTTTATTATCCGTATCTAATTATCTATAAGTGAAGTGATTTGAGAGACAGATAATTGAGGATTCTTTATCTGATATATGACGGATAGTAGTAATAGTTATGTAAATATAAAAACCTCACCCCCAACCCCTCTCATTAGTAAGAATAGGGAAAATAAAGCATCGCTTTATGGGGATGAGGTGAAAAATTCTGTTCTGATTCACTAATTATGGGTAATATTTTGGGTGATATCAGAGGGTTCTATATCAAATTTCTAGTCAGTTGGAATTTTATCAGGGAATAAGCAAGAATTAATTCAACTTGTTGACAACATATCTAAATTTGCCATCCATTCCAGCAATGGTGACTACTGCTTGAGTTTTCTTCCCTTTTGCTGTTGTCACCTGACAGTTGAAAGTTTCTCCCACCTGACGAAATACGCGAATTTTATCACCGCATTCAGCATTAGCTTGAATTCCGGTTTTTTCTTTAATCGAACTCTGAATAAATCTTTCTAAATCAGGTACTACTAATAATCCTCTAGAAGCGTATTTCATGCCACCATTCGCATTAGTCAAGGTGACTTGCACACCAAAATTTCCTGGTGTTGTGAGAACGTTACAATTAACGATTTTTCCCGCTTCTGGTTTGGGTAAATTTTGACAGTTAACGGATTTTACTGGTACACCTAGTTGTTGTTGGAGCTTGGTTTTCAGTACACCTTCTATCGCTTTGCTGTAGCGGGATTTTTGCTGTGCTACGGAAGTATCACTAAAACCTGCGATCGCCACTCCTGTGAGACATATACTCAGTAGGGAAACTGTAGCAATTTTTTCTATTTTTACTAAATTTGTGATTTTCATTGGTAATATTTGTGTTAGGTGTTTTTTCTGGGGAAAGTGGAAAATTTATTTAATGGCACATAAAAAGATGAAAACTCTTTTTTGACAATCAACTTGGTATACCAAACTATTGGCAACTTAATTTAGTCTGAATTTCCACTTGTAACTTTTTTATCTTGCACTCTAGAATACATAGACTGCTTCAGAGTATATACTGATTCATTTTGTATTATTTTTACATAAAATTGTACCTTGAAAACTATTAGAAACTTGATTTTTGTCAGTATATTTAGTTTAAGTAGATACTTAAAAAGGATAAATAATTTTCATGACTAGGGAAATCAAGAAAATCAGAATATTTATTCAAACTTAAGTTATCAGGGGTGATTGCTGTGTAATTTTATATATAAAATTTGCTCTCGGAGAAATTTTCAATCACATAAATTATGGTTGATGTCTGATTTCTCTAATGGGAGAGCATTGCTAAATTTAATATTTAATTATAGTAACTGAAACAGGAATCTTGATTCTCAAAATATGATGGTTCTCTTGAGAAATAAATTAGGAGAAATTAGTTTCCTTGATTCAATATTTAATTGATAAACAACCTCCGAATAAATATTTACTAATTCCTACTTTGTGAGGTTTTTGCCCTTAATAGGTCTGAGAAATATTTATCAATTATGATATGGAGTAACTCTATCAATGAGAATATGTAAATATTTAATATATGTTCAGATATCGAGTGAAGTTAATCTTGATTATAGGTGTTTTTCTTGATATCCATCATCCAGATTCTCTCAAGCATTGCTATTTGCTTACGAAGAGTAACAACACGGTACTTTTTGTAGGTGGCAATCCCTAAGAGCAGCAAAATCGGTAGGGATAATATGGAGTAACCAATCACACTATAAAGTGATAAGTCGGTATTGTGACTGCGAGCGTTAACTTCGACAATTTGAGAGGTTTGTTTGTGTGTGTTTGATTGCATAAGTGTCTCCGTAATCGTGATAATTGCACAAGTAAATACTTCATTAAGAGAATCTAGTTCTCCGGAAAACCGATACAGATTTGTTCGGAAAACCGCTCAAAGTATTTCCTCTGTATGTCTTTTTTCGATACTTACGTAATAATTTGAGAGTACATGAACATAAGGAAGTAATGCTGTACAGACGATTTGGACGCACAGAATTACAGATGCCAATTTTTTCCTGCGGGGGTATGAGGTATCAATACAAATGGCAAGATGTACCCCAAGAGCAAGTACCTCGTGAAAATCAGGAAAATTTGGAGGCGACGATCCACCAGGCTGTAGAATTGGGAATTAATCACATTGAAACAGCTCGTGGTTATGGTAGTTCTGAGATGCAACTAGGACAAATTTTGCCCTACTTTCCGCGAGAAAAGCTGATTGTGCAAACAAAGGTATCTCCCCAGGAAAACTCTGAGAATTTTCTGAGGGAATTTGAAACCTCATTGAGGAATCTGCGTTTGGATTATGTGGATTTATTTTCACTTCATGGTATTAACAACCTGGAATTACTGGAGTACAGTGTGCGTCCTGGTGGTTGCTTAGAAGTGGCAAAAAAATTACAAGCTCAGGGAAAAGTGAGACATATTGGCTTTTCTACCCACGGCTCTACTGATATTATTGTACAAACTCTCAACACTAATCAATTTGATTACGTAAATTTACACTGGTACTATATAAATCAAAACAATTGGGAGGCGATCGCCACTGCAAATCGTCTGGATATGGGGGTATTTATTATTAGTCCCTCTGATAAGGGTGGTAGGTTGTATACTCCGCCACAAAAGTTAGTAAAACTTTGCTCACCTTTATCACCAATGGTGTTTAATGATTTATTTTGTTTAAGTCATTCCCAGGTACATACCTTAAGTATCGGAGCTAGCAAACCGGGGGATTTTGATGAGCATTTACAAACTTTAGCTTTACTAGATCGGGCTGGGGAAATTTTACCGCCGATTTTGGCAAATTTGGAAGGGGAGGCGATCGCTACTTTTGGGGAAGACTGGGTGAAAACTTGGCAAGTCAATTTACCCACATACCAAGAGACTCCTGGAAATATCAACATTCCGGTAATTTTATGGTTACGAAATCTGGCGATCGCCTACGATATGGTGGATTATGCCAAAATGCGTTACAACCTGCTCGGTAATGCCAATCATTGGTTTCCGGGTAACAAAGCTGATAAATTGGAAGAAATAGACTTAAATCACTGTTTAAATCGCAGTCCCCACCGAGACAAAATTCCTCATTTACTTGCTGAAGCACATCAAATGTTAGCAGGAGGAGAGGTAAAGCGTTTATCGCAAACTTAAACCTTATCTATTTTTGAGAACTTTGTAACTCCAGATATTGCTGCTTGATGTCGCAATCACAAAACTCCACTTTTGATGATGGGTAAGGTTGAGAAAAAATTATTATTTCTATCCTGTCACCCTCATTTTTTCCGTCATTTTTAACCTATAACTAGAGAAAATCTACCATGAATCTAAATCGCCGACATTTTTTATACCTATTGGGTGCTAGTGCGAGTATGTTTGCTCTGGATAGTTGTGCATCTGCGGGGAATCTTGCGGAGAATCCGTCGGAAGCAAATGCTACCACTGTTGCTCAGGCAAAAAAAGGTGTGATTGAATTACCACCTTTACCCTACGATTACAAAGCTTTGGAACCGCACATTGATGAAGCAACTATGCGCTTTCACCATGATAAACACCATGCTGCCTATGTGAAAAATTTGAATGCAGCTCTGGATAAATACCCGCGATTGAAAAGTCAAAAAGTCGATGATTTATTACGAAATCTGAATAAAGTCCCTAAAGATATTCAGGCTGTGGTAAGGAATAATGGGGGTGGTCATTTGAATCATTCCATGTTTTGGCAAATCATGAAACCGAATGGGGGAGGGGAACCTACGGGAGCGATCGCCACGGCAATTAAACAGGAATTTGGTAGTTTTGCAGACTTTAAAAAAGAGTTTAATGATGCTGGTGGGAAGCGTTTTGGTAGTGGTTGGGCTTGGTTAGTTCTCAGTAAAAGTGGCAAACTAGAGGTGATGAGTACTGCCAATCAAGATAGTCCCCTGATGTCAGGAATGTATCCAATTATGGGGAATGATGTGTGGGAACACGCTTATTATCTCAAGTATCAAAATCGCCGCGCAGATTATCTAGAAGCTTGGTGGAATGTGGTGAATTGGGATGAAATTAATCGCCGTTATTTGGCTGTGAGTAAGTAGGAAAACAACGGATTATGGAGGGCGATCGCCAGTTATTACGGAAACTTTTTCCTGTGGCGATCGCTCTTCTGTATCTACGAATATCTAGATATTTGACTGGGTAAGACTTCCTTCAGCATCCTAGGTAAGTTTTTAGTGTAATTAAACCATCAATAGTAACATTCTGTAATTATCTCACCTGACATCTTGCACCAATAAAAATTGATAGATTTAAATACTCAGTATAAAGCGACAAGTCTTTATTTAACGTTAAAAGAAAACAATAGTACTGTAACTTTATCGTCGAGTCTTTTGATTTTGTCCTATGTATACGTAAAATACGCAAGAGATGAGTCACCCATCACTGTAAAGTTTTTTATAAAATTAGCCTGATAATTTGAATACTCTCTTATTTTCCTGATAGTATCTACCCAAGTTTTTATACATTGTCAAACTTAATATTTAGTCACTTCACAGCCAAGTGTGAGTCTTTGGTCATATTCAATTTTAATCTTTAATAAAACTTAAATAAAAAACCATGAGATTAACAAAGGTAAGTAATTCTTTCCTAGTCTTGATTACAGGGATTGTTTCTTTAACACCCATGGTTGCCTTTGGACAAGTTTCCTCAGATAAAACTTTAAATACTACAGTCCAAAATGCCAACGACCTAAATTTTACTATTTTGAATGGGAATCGAGTAGGGAATAATTTATTTCATAGTTTCAATGAATTCTCTATTCCCGGTAAAGGCTCGGCAATATTTCAAAATGCCACAGACATCCAAAATATTTTTAGTCGCGTCACAGGTGGAAAATTATCCAATATTCAAGGATTATTGCAGACTCAAGGAACTGCCAATTTATTTTTAATTAATCCTTCCGGAATTATCTTTGGGAACAATGCCAAACTTGATGTTGGTGGTTCTTTCTTCGCAACGACTGCCGATAGTATTATCTTTAAAGATGGTTTAGAATTTAGTGCCACCAAGCCCCAAACTCAACCGTTACTCAGTGTAAATATTCCCATTGGCTTGAGATTTCGGGATAATGCGAAGGGAATCACCAATCAATCACGAGCATTAAATGCTTTTGGCGATCCTGTCGGGTTAGAAGTCAAGCCAGGTAAAAATTTAGCACTAATTGGTGGGCAAGTAAATTTAAATGGTGGAGCCATATATGCTCCGGGAGGAAGAGTCGAATTAGGGGGATTATCCCAAGCTGGAGTAATTGGTTTCAACTTAGATAAAGGCAGTTTTCAAATTCCCCAAGGTATTGGTAGAAGTGATGTCTTTTTAAGCAATGATGCGAGAGTTGCAGTATATGGTACTGGTGGCGGTGATATTGCTGTTAATGCTCGCAATTTAGAAATTGATAAAGGGTATCTTTTTGCAGGGATAGAAGGTATAGGAACTAAAAAAGCCGGTAACATCATTGTTAATGCGAATAATATAAAAATCAATAGGTCTCGTTCCGATGCAACTGGTATATATAATCAGGTGCGAGAAAAATCAGTTGGGAATGCTGGTGATATTCTTATTAATACTGATAATCTTTATTTAAATAATGGCGCTCAAATTAGTGCCAGTACTCTTGGTAAAGGGAATGCAGGGAATATCGACATTACTGTCAGCAATCAAGCCAAATTTGATGGTATTTATTTTTATGCTCCCAACAATAATTATTACTCAAGTGGGTTATTCAACCGAGTAGAGGGTAACGGTGTTGGCAATGCTGGAATTATCAAACTCAAAGCAGGGTCATTAGATATCACTAGAGGTGCTCAAATTAGCTCTATCTCCCGCAATCAGGGAAATGCTGGAAAAGTTATTATTGATATTCCTAATGGTACGCTGAAGATAGATGGTTTTACTAATTACACTTTGAATAATGGTGCAAAGCGTGTAGCTCTTAGTTACATTACTACTGCCTTAGAACAAGGTGCTAAAGGTAAAGCTGGAGATATTAGTATCAAAGTTGGAAACTTATTGTTGAGTGATGGAAGCCAAATTACCTCTACGACTTCTGGGATAGGTGATGGAGGAAATATCGACATTAATGTCAGTAATCAAGCGAAATTTGACGGTATTTATTTTGATACCTCTATTAACGACTACTATTCTAGCGGTTTATTCAATCGAGTCGGGAATAATGGTATTGGCAATGCTGGAATTATTAAACTCAAAGCAGGGTCATTAGATATCACTAGAGGTGCTCAAATTAGCTCTATCTCCCGTAACCAGGGAAATGCTGGGAAGGTGATTATTGATGTTTCCAACGGTACGCTGAAACTTGATGGCGTTACAAAATATATCAACAATCAAGGTAATCAACTTGTAGCCCGAAGTTTCATTGATACTGCGTTAGATGCAGGAGCAAAACCCAAACCTGGAGATACTATCAAAGCAGGCGATATTAATATTAAAGCTAGAAACTTATTCATTACAAATGGGAGTCAAATTAGCTCTACTACTTTTGGCAAGGGAGATGCAGGTAACATCGATATTAATGTCGCCAATCAAGCAAAATTAGATGGTATTTCTCCTATTTCTTTTTTTGCTAGTGGATTGTTCAGTGGAGTTGGAAATAATGGTATTGGCAATGCTGGAGCTATCAAACTCAAAGCAGGTTCATTAGATATCACCAGGGGTGCTCAAATCAGTTCTATCTCCCGTAACCAGGGAAATGCTGGAAAGGTGATTATTGATATTCCTAATGGTACGCTGAAGATAGATGGTTTTACTAATTACACTTTGAATAATGGTGCAAAGCGTGTAGCTCTTAGTTACATTACTACTGCCTTAGAACAAGGTGCTAGGGGAAAAGCTGGAGATATTGAAATTAGCGCTAAGGATATCATTTTCACTAATGGTGGTAGAGTTTTCTCTAGTACCTATAGTGGGGGAGATGCTGGAAATATTAGCTTGATAGCCAAAAACAAAATAACTTTTAATGGAGGTTATCAACAATATCCCAGTGGTTTGTTTTCTACAGTAGAAAATGAAGGAGTTGGTAATGGCGGTGATATAAAAGTTGAAGCGAAAAATCTAGATATTTTCAATGGCGCTGTGATATTCTCTATTGCTCGCAATGGGATGAAAGGGGAAGGAGGAAATGTCAACTCAGGAAATATAAATATTATAGTTGATGATACTTTGAGGCTGGATGGTGTCAGTCAAATTAATAGCAGTTTAAGCAGTGATACTCAAGGGAAAGCTGGCAATATTAATATCATAGGTAAAAATTTACTTCTAACTGGTGGTTCTCAAATTATCTCTACTACTTCTGGGATAGGTGATGGAGGAAATATCGATATAAAACTCAGCAATCAAGCTAAATTTGATGGTATCTATTTTGATACCTCTATTAACGACTACTATTCTAGCGGTTTATTCAATCGAGTCGGGAATAATGGTATTGGAAATGCTGGAATTATTAAACTCAAAGCAGGGTCATTAGATATCACCAGGGGTGCTCAAATTAGTTCTATTTCCCGCAATCAAGGAAATGCTGGGAAGGTGACTATTGATATTCCTGATGGTACGCTGAAGATAGATGGTTTTACTAATTACACTTTTAATAATGGTGTAAAGCGTGTAGCTCTTAGTTACATTACTACTGCCTTAGAACAAGGTGCTAAAGGTAAAGCTGGAGATATTAGTATCAAAGTTGGAAACTTATTGTTGAGTGATGGAAGCCAAATTACCTCTACGACTTCTGGGATAGGTGATGGAGGAAATATCGACATTAATGTCAGCAATCAAGCAAAATTTGATGGCATCTATTTTGATTTTCTTGATTCTGCATTTTACTCAAGTGGATTATTTAGTAGAGTCGGATTTCAAGGTGTCGGAAATGCTGGAATTATCAAGCTCAAAGCAGGTTCTTTAGATATCACCAGAGGCGCTCAAATTAGCTCTATTTCCCGTAATCAGGGAAATGCAGGAAAAGTTATTATTGATGTTGCTGGTACATTGAATATAGATGGTATTACTACATTTATCAAGAAAGATGGAAAGCTGGATTTTGCTCGAAGTATAATTGATACTGCGTTAGATGCAGGGGCAAAACCCAAACCTGGAAATACTATCAAAGCTGGCAATATCAATATCAAAGCTAGAAACTTATTTATTACGAATGGGGGTCAAATTAGTTCTAGTAGTTTTGGTATAGGGGATGGTGGCAAGATTGATATTAGAGTCAATGATAAAATTAATATTGAAAGCCAAAATAACTATTTAACAGGAATATTTAGTCGAGTATTTAAAGGTGCAAGGGGAAATGGTGGCGATATATTCATTGACCCGAAACGGGTTTTGATTCGTGGTAATGCAGGTATTTCTGTAAGTAATTTTGGTACAGGTAAATCTGGGAATATTGAACTAATCGCTGGTGGTTTAACCCTAGATAAAAAAGCGTTTATTGAAGCTAATACTACAAATACTCAAAACCCTGGGGGAAATATCACCCTGAAATTATCAGATTTTCTCCTGATGCGTCGTAACAGTAGAATATCTACTGATTCAGGATTAGATGGTGGTAATATCACGATTAATTCTCCCTTTATTGTGGCTCCTGCGAAGGAAAATAGCGATATTACTGCTAATGCAATTCAGCGTCAAGGTGGAAATATAATAATCCAATCTGAGTCTGTCTATGGGATTAAACCCAGTGCAATATTAACACCAGAAAGCGATATTACCGCAAGTTCAGAAAAAGGTAATCCCGGTGTTGTGACATTAAATAGTACTCAGATTAACGCTGCTGACGACTTAGCTACACTACCGGAAGAAGTTACTGATGCATCTCAGCTAGTTGCTCAACATATTTGCCGTAAAAAACCAGGTAGCTCTTTTATTGTAGTGGGGCGAGGTGGCATTCCCATCGACCCAAACCAGTTTTTACCGAGTGATAATGTCAGGGTGGATTTAGCAGAGTCCATAAATAATCCGTCGGTGTCAATAAATTCACCAATATATAAAAAAGATAATCCGTCTAAACCTATTAGTAATCAGGAAATTACCCCAGCTAGGGGTTGGGTAATGAATGAGAAAGGAGAGGTGGTTCTAACTGCCTATGACCCCACAGAAAAGGGAATTTCTCGTTCTTTGCCTAATTCTGCTATCTGCAATGGTGGGTCATATAATGAGTAGGTTTCCTAGCTGATTTCAACAAGATGTAGGAAAATATTGCCCATTACCTCTAACTAATTCATGCTGCTTGCAACAGAGCTTCTGATTAAAATTTATTCCCAAAACTTGACTTATGGCTCACAGTATGAGGCAAAAAATGCTTATATTGCTGCTATTGAAAAGTTTGGTTGTCAAGTAGATGCAGATGCTTTGTTGCCTGTATTTTTAGAGAATCCTCTAGAGCGCAGGGAATTAATTTCTCCTTTAATGGGGTGGGGAAATTTGCAGACTGGGAAGGTAATTTATCAACAATGTTTTCAAGGTGAATTGTTAAAGCCAGAGATGCCAGAAGAGATTTTACATTGTTTAGGTTATCTCGGCAATGAGAGCATCACAAATTGTTTATTTCAGTATGTACAAGCAGATAATTATTATTTGAGTCGTGCAGCTTGTTTAGGTTTATTAAATCTATCATGTGCTGGTTTAGAGGATGATATTGCCAGAGCAATTACCACCTGTTACGGAAAGCATTTATTTCCAGAGTTTCTGCCCGCCTTAGCTATTAAAACTGGTAAATTAGAATTACTAGAACAACTCTATCATCTGGGAGAAACTACAGCTTCCTGCGATTGTAATGCAGGTTTAATTCTGGGTGTTGCTCTTTATGGTGAGCAGGGGCTGAAATATTTTCATGATATTATCTGGAATCCGCGTTGGGAAACCCATGGAGGGGGAACGGGTTCTGATTATTGGACATATATTGCTATGCAATGTTTGGGGATGAAACTCTCCGATTTATACCAAGATTTAAAAAATAAAGTTGAAAATAGCCCCAATTTAGAACACGAGTTCCTCGTATTTATCGCTTTATTATCTTGGCAGATTCGCTCACCCCAAGAGAAAATCAAATTTCTCCAACCTAACCGAGAAAGTCACATCGAACTGTATCAAATTCTATTTGATTGGTCAACTCCCCACCATGATGATTCCATTATTGGTATTGCTCACCAAGTATTTGCCGAAGTTGATCATCCCATCATCAAAGAATTATATATTCTTCAAGCCCAACTAAATTTAGCTATGCAGTATGAGATAGAAATAGAAACAATTACCCACAAACTATTGACTCATAACTAATAAATCTGTAGCTGGCAAATTTGCATTTACCACCTGTCCGTCACGAAACCAAACTATACGTTTTGTTTGTCGTGCAACCTCTGGTTCATGAGTCACCATCACAACGGTGATACCTGTAGAATTCAACTCGGTAAAAATATCTAAAACTTCCTGGGTAGTACGGGAATCTAATGCACCCGTTGGCTCATCAGCCAAGAGTACCACAGGACGGTTGACAATAGCGCGGGCGATCGCCACCCGTTGTTGTTGTCCCCCAGAAAGCTGAGTGGGTTTGTTTTGCAGACGTTTTGCCAAACCGACACGAGTCAGGGATTCCACAGCGCGATCGCGTCTTTCGGAACTCGGAACATCTGCATATACCATGGGTAACATAACATTTTCCAGGGCAGTTAATTGGGGTAAAAGATGAAATTGTTGGAAGACAAAACCAAGTTTTTTATTCCGAATATGTGCCAATTGTTTATCATCCATTTGGGCAACATCTAAATTATCTAAATAATAATGCCCAGAACTAGGACGATCCAAACAACCAATAATATTCATAGCTGTGGATTTTCCTGAACCTGAAGGTCCCATAATTGAGCAATATTCTCCCTCCTCAATAATTAAATTAACATCATTTAGTGCCTTAACTTCTGTTTCACCACTTCCATAAATTTTAAAAATATTTTCTAAGCGGATAATTGCATTCTGATTGTGATTTATGTCCGCACCATCTTGAGATTCTTGATAGTTTTCTCCTGCCATATTTACCATTCCTTAAGCACTTCTCAAAGCAATAATTGGGTCAAGTTTAGCTGCACGACGGGCAGGAACAACCCCAAAAAATAAACCAATTCCCCCAGAAACACCCACCGTTAGAATAATTGCTGTTGCAGAAATTCCTGCTTGTAAAGGTGTTAAACTTGCCACTATCATGACTGCACCAATTCCCAAACCAGTACCAATTAAACCACCCGCCGCAGAGAGAATAATTGCCTCAATCATGAATTGAAATAAGATATCCTCTGAAGTTGCACCAATGGCTTTTCTTAATCCAATTTCCTGGGTTCTTTCTGTCACCGAAACCAGCATAATATTCATAATTCCAATACCACCGACAAACAGAGAAATTCCCGCGATCGCCGCTAACATGATAGTCAAAGCGCCAGAAATTTGCCCCACCGTTTTCAGTGCATCTTTTTGAGTTTGAATCGAGAAATCATCCTCCCCCGTAATTTTGTGACGTTGCCGCAATAAATTAGTAATTTGAAACTGTGCTGCATCGACACTTTTGCCATCCTTCGCAGACACAGAAATATAATCTAGGGCAATCCCATAGGGAGAATTTCTACCAGCAACTCGATTCGCACTAGTCGTCAGGGGAATTAATGCTGCATCATCATAATTCACACCCAAATTAGAACCCTTAGATTTTAAAACCCCAATAATTTGAAAACTCGTAGTTTTGATGCGAATCTGCTTACCAATTGGATTACGTTTACCAAATAGTTGTTCCGTTAATTTGCTACCCAAAACTACTACTTGGTTATTACGCTGCATATCAATGTCACTAAAAAATCTCCCCTTTTCCGTGTCAAAATCTCGCACCTTCAAAAATCCCGGAGTAGTACCAATAATATTCACATCCTTGGTACGACTACTATAGGTGACAATTTGCCGACGATTTAATTCGGGAGCAACTTCCAGTACAGTTGGTACTTGAGCAGCGATCGCCTCCGCATCTGCTAAAACTAAATTCTTCGGTACTTCAAAGGAAATTTGTTGGGTTTCCTGATTTCCTGGTAACACAAATAACACATTTGGTCCCAGGGATTCTAACTGCTTGGCAACAAATTTTTGCCCCCCTTCCCCAATCCCAATCATCGCAATCACCGAAGCATTGCCGATAACAATACCTAACATCGTCAAACTACTACGTAGCTTATTTGACAGCAGGGTTGTTCCTGCCATCTTCATACTTTCCCATATATTCATAAGGATTTAAGATGATGAATCTCCCCTCAAACAGTACCTACTTCTTCTCCTCCAACATTTTCTTGATGCGATACTCCTCCGGTGGGCTGAGAAAAACGCGATCGCCAGCCTGAACACCTTGTATAATTTGTGTCTGGTCTTTTAACTGAGCGCCCACTGTCACCGGACGAAACTGAGGCTGATTTTTGCTATCAGGTACAAGTATGCCTGTTTCTCCTTTCTCAGTCACAATTGCTACTGTCGGTATGAGTAGGGCATTTGCCACCTTGTCTCCTAAAAATGTTAAATCTACGTTCAAACCAGAACGCAGCTTATCCTTTCCTGTATCAATGGCAACTCGGATTTGAAAGAGAGTCACCCCCTCTTCCTTCACCGCTTCCGGTGCAATCAGACGTACCCTACCTTGAAAAACCTGATCAGGATAGGCATCAGCGATAATTTCTACCCTTTGCCCCTGTTTAATTCTACCGATATCGGCTTCGGGAACCTGTGCTAAAACTTCTAAACCCCTAGCCAATGCCACCACAGAGCTAGAAGTTGCCGAAGCGCTGGAAGATGCGGAAGTCGTCGGCGCAACAAAAGCACCCACATTGGCGTATTTTTGCGTAATAATCCCCTCAAAGGGAGCGCGAATTACCGTATTATCCAAATTCACCAATTCCGACTGCAACTGTGCCTTAGCTGCACTCACTGCCCCCTGGCGTTGGGTAATATCCTCAGGTGGTGTGCCACTTTGCAGTAACTTGAGAGACTCCCGTGCTTCTGTGACTGCTGCTTGTCGGCGGGCAATTTCTTCGACACGAAAACCACTGCGTTGTTTGGCTAATTCTTGGCGAGCAGAAGTCAAACTTGCTTCCACTTGCTTGACGTTATCCTTAGCATTACGCTCCTCTGTCAGGGCTTCATCCAGGTAATCCTGGGAAACTGCTCCCTGAGATGCGGGAAATTGCCGACGTTTTACCCGTTGACTAGCTAAAGCCAAACGAGACTGAGCTTCTCCTAGCTGGGCTGTATATTTCACTACATCTGCCTGGGCTTGGGCAATATCCTCAGAGCGGTTGCCTGCACGAGCTTCTGTTAATTGTGCCTCAGCTTGGGCAAGACGCGCCTTTGCTTGGGCGATTTCCTCCGGGCGACTCCCTGACAGGGCACGGGCTAATTGGGCTTCTGCTTGGGTGATATTTGCCCGCATTTGGGCGATTCTGGCTTGAATATCCGCATTATCCATCCTGGCAATAATTTGTCCGGCTTTGACGCGATCGCCCTGCTCTACGTATAAATGAGTGATTGTTCCCATATTCTTGGGACTGATATTGACATTTTGTACGGGCAAAACTCGTCCGCTTGCAGTAATTCTCAGGGTAATATTTTGGGATTTTACGGGTACTGTTAATTCTGTAATATTGTTGGCATTGACTCCTTGATTATTAGTCACCAAGTTGATAGTAGAAGCGGTGATGACTGTGCCTCCGACTACTAAACCTAGGAACCAGCGCCAGGGATGTTTAATTTTTTTACCCAAAAAAGGAATTTCTAAATATGTAGTCATAGTTGGAATTTTTCTCTATCGCTCCTAGCTCTGGAGATATTTCATGATGAGGCTGATTGTCTATCTTTATGCAATTGATAAACCTTGTCTATTATCCAAATTCAGCAAGCAATATATGGAGTTACAACGTTTTAAAAATAGACAAAGTTGGGATTATGATTTTCAGAATTTGCTCTCCTTTTGATTACTAATAAAGGTTTTTTTGAGTAAAATATTTTTTTCGACATATCGTTAATCTTCTATAAAAAATGTGATGTATAGATAAAACTTTATGTTTTGTGGATGACTAAATTTCAAACTGGAATCTGGAAGCTTAACAAAAATAGAATCGATTATTTGTATTCAAATACATAATCATCAAGATTAAATCAGCACTGTTTTTGTAATATTCAAAATTTATTTACCAACTGCGATCGCCTATCATTCATCAACAATTATCGAAAAGATGATTTTTGTTTGTCTTTATCTATACTTTCTTCGCTTTGACCCATATTATAAACTCTAATATTTTCCCAGGCTTCACCTAAGTGGGTGATAGAAAAGCAACTTTTGCAGTATTAGTTAAGACAATACCGACTATTTAATTGCAGAATAGTACTGAAATTTTACTAAATAAATAGTCTTATATAGTAGTAAATAACCAATAGGAAATGTACGGAAATCCGACTTGATTTTTCCTTTAGTTATGAGAATATTGTCGGAAATTGCCCATTTCCCAGAATTTTTCCCTAGTAGTTTACCAAGGAAAATTTGAATGGTAATTAATCTTACTATTCCTTACTCGCTCACCTAACGTAACTTTCTGGCAGCGATCGCCCATCTTCTCACCTTCATTAGCACAATTGTCAGGCAGAGTCCCGTTAAGCGCCAGTAGGTAATAATTGTCACCTGCCAATTAGGATGTCCATGGGCTAAAGATTCTCGTCGAGCCAACAAAATATCATGGAGCCAATCTTGGTATTCTTCCCAGTCTTGAGATGCTTTCTTTGTGAGGGTTCTGGCAATCCAGTCAGCTAATTTGATTTCACGACTTACTGGTAAACTGTGTCTGGTATTTTGTCGAGGATTACCCCGTGATTGTCTGTAGCTAATGATGCTGACAATGAGAATAAAAGCGATAACAGTAACACTAATATTTAAAGCGATCGCGCTGGGAACTGCCAGAAATGTCATCACGGCGATCGCAAAAGCGTGCTTCGAGAATAAGATTGCATACCCTCCCTAGATTCGAGATTTATAACCTAATACAAAGCGACCTAAGTCCAACTTGCTTCTATTCACAACTAAGCTTCTTTCATTTCCATAAGGTATCTATGAATTTTGCCAGAATTTCCTCTCTATCTACGAAACTAACTTTGTCTGCTTTATCGCTTGCTGTCACCAGTGCAATGATTCCCTACTTACCAGCACAGGCTTGCCCTACAGGATTCTATCGAATAGGGGGTGGTAATGCAGGTTGGGTGGGATGTGCTCCGATTCCAGGATATCCTTCTAGCGAAAGTCCCCCCCCTTCTAAACCAACCACCCCTGCACCCAACCCACTCAAACTCCCTCCAGATCCAGCAATGATGCGCTTGCTAGACTCCCTGGTTAAACGGGCAGAATTTGAAGCAAAATACGGAAGAATTTTATTCTACGAGCCCAAAGTAGGAGTATGGCTGATGACTTCCGAAGGGGATGGAACTGGAAAAAATTGTGCTGTCTCATTTACTGAGACCCCCAAAGTATCCAACATTGTGTTATTCTCTGGTCCCAGTCAAAAGAGCGCAGGTGCAATCCTATTTCAAGGAATTGGAATGCCTACAACGACTGAAATTAAAGAGATTCAACCCACTCTCACATTCAAGGGAGCCAAACCTGTAGCCATCAATGCGGCATTGATACCCTACGGCAAAAACTCTGGAATTATGGTCTTAACTGACATGGTGAAGATGATGCGTCATGTGAATGCAGAGAATGAAGTCATACTGCAACTTGATGGCAAAGAGGTTTTTCGTGCCAGTATGACTGGATTTATGAAAGCACGAAGTGCCATGCTTGAATGTATGAAGGCTAATAGTTAGAACCATCGGAAACTGTGCCCAAAATTGCGATCGCTCTTTTCGCCAGGAGTTCATCAATAGCATCAGCATTTTGAGGGCGATCGCGGAGCACAATAAATCTGTGGGATGGCGAAGCGCAGATCGCTTACCCTAACTTGTCAGTTTGCGATCGCCTTACAGAGTAATAGGTTTAATCACATCTAGGTTTCAGCAACACAAACAGATAAACGCTAACCATAACATAACCTGCAATGAAAATAATAATCGTGTTGGAGCGGATTTATTCAAGTTGCTATGCTCTGATAACATACAAAAAGGCACCTCTTGCGAGATGCCTGTCATGCAGGAAACACCTTTAAGTAGTGTCCCTACACCTTCCCAACAATCAGCAACAGTGACTAACGTGCAATTAGCCACACTCACAGTCACAGACGTGAATAATGTAATCTTATTAACTGTCAAACTTAATGGCAGCAGTGTATACACTTAAAATATTCCTGAGCGATCGCCCTTTTCAGTAAACTTGACAATGGCAGGTAGCAACAGCATCAGTTAACCCAGTGTGACAGTTAATCAGAAATATACTTTTCCCCTTTTCCCGATTCCTGCACCCACCATTGCTCCTATAAGCAGCCAGGAGATAGTATTTAACCGAATATCAAAAATAGTCACATCGACGGTATTAAATAATATCCAGGCAGTAGTAACTAGCAAATAGCTAAAAAACAGAAGTTTATCCTCTGTCTGCAAATATTGTTCTTGGAATAATACTTTCACCCCATCCACCACAATCCAAATTAGTAAAGCACAAAATAAGAGGGTGGCGAAAATCCCTGTTTCTGCTGCCAACATTAAGTATAAATTGTGCGGATGACCTAGCCAAATATTCATTTTAGCTTGATATATTTCAGTGAAATTACGTAATCCCCACCCAACTATCGGGCGTTCTTTACACATAGAAAGAGCAAAATTCCATTGAGTTTGACGGAGTAGGGCAACAGGTCTATCTGGATACATTTGGTCATTGAGTCGCGCCCAAAAGAAGGCAGGTACGAATTGACGTAAGCTGCTAGCAATGGGGTTAGGAGCAAAGGCAGCCAGGAGAATAGTAGTTGTAATAGTTGATACTCCCAACACTATAAGCCGCCAACCTTGATAAACTGCATAGGCAAAACAAGCAAGTATGGCGATCGCCCAAGCGTTACGAGAATTTGTCAAAATTAAACCGACAAAATCTAGAATGACGGTGACACTCAGGAAGAGGAACCTAGGGGAAAGGGGTAAATGTCGATGGTATTGCTTCCACTGTGCCAACCATAAACCTAGTGCCAGGATAAACACAATTACCAAATATCCTGCCAAAATATTGGCGTACATAAATACAGAAGCCATCCTACCCACAGGATTACCACCGGGGGCGATCGCCCAACCGAAAAGACTCTGCCAAATTTCGGAAGTGGTGAAACCGAGAAACAACTGTCCCATACCAATCAGAACTATGGGCAAGGAACTCACTACTAATATCTCAGATATGCGTTTTAGCTGGGCTGGAGTCTGAACTAAAACACTAAAGGCAGCAAAGAAGAGGAAGAAAGGTAAAAAATTACACAATCCTAGTAATGCTTCTGACTTATTCCACGCAAAGCAGGTTGTGATAATCAGTAACAGACTCAGCAACCCAAACCCCTGGTTCAGGGGATAACGGATGATTCTGCGGTACTGTTGTTGCCAAGTTGCAAACAAGGAAATAACCAAAATCACAGCACCCAAAGCGGGAACAAAGGGCAAAAGGATTAACCCCAATTGGGCAGAATTCCAAGCAAATTGTAATTTTGGTTCCGGATGTCGGGAAAACATAAAATGGGTGATGGGTAAGTGATGGGTAGGTGATAGGGAATGAAAATATTTCCTCACCCCCTGCAACCTTTCCCTGCCAGAATTACGCCATTTCCCAACATTCAGTACGAGTCAAGCGAATTTGAGCTAGGGCAAAAATTGTCGGAATAATACGACCGTAATTTGTGGCGATCGCCCTCCAACCTAAATCGGCGAAAAACCAACCCCACATAACCGGACCCATAACAGCAAATACACTGCGAACAGCACCATAACGCGCTGCACTCACAGCCATTCCCCGTTTCGCAATTTGTAGAGTCACATAACTTTGAAACTGAGTTGTTGCTGCTGCACCACCCTGAATTGCCGTTTGCTTGGCGACTTGATATTTGGCAAAATGGATAGCAAATTCCTTGGCTATTTGATTGAGTAATAAAGGTTGTAGGACAGAAGTAACGGCGATCGCGCTGCCACCCTTCAAAAGTAGCCCCACAGGGTCACGCTGTAAATATAGAGGCAAGGGTTCGGTTAAATCAGATTTTGCCAGTTGTTTTTGTACCTGTGCCGTCAATTTTTGTTTATCTTTTGCGGGTAATTTTTTCCAGACTCGCCCCAAAAGATGTAAAAATAACTCTGCTTCCAAATCTACGGTTGCGAGACTTTCTGAGTAGGGAATTCGTAAATATTTACAAACTTGGATGAGAGCTTGTCGATATGTCACCTGGTGCGATCGCCCCCGCAGAACCGTAATTCCATCTGCTGCCAAAAATCGGAAACGCTGTTCCAAAGCATCTAGCCAAGCTTCCCGTCCTTGACTTTGGACTTCTATCGGTTCCGGTGTATTCACATAATCTAGAGGATTATACTTGCGACTAAATAGAATTGCCGTCAAATCCTGCAATTCTTCTTCCGTTGCCAGTTCTAGAGCCAACCTCAGCTCATCCAATGTCCCTTCCTCCCTTCCATACTGCCTTATCTGTACCTTATTCTACTATTAGCCTTCCGGGTCATTAGTAGTGTTTTGTACTAGGCAAGGATAAATCCAGGAGAAAAGGGAAAGGGTGAAGGCAAATTCAAGGGTGTTGTTGCCATTCCCTCTTCCCTAGTCCCTACATTGAATAAACTTGACCATCTATCAATAAACGGGTGATACCCTTGGCTTGGAGATGGTAGCGGGCTTTTTGGAGCATACGGCTATCGGGGACTTTAATCACGCGATCGCGCTTGGTAGAAAATCGCTTGGCAACTCGATGATTGTCAAACACAGGTAAGGTTCGTTCCTGTATTTCTCCACCGGGAATATGCCCTAAATCGCCGAAATCTCTCAAGGGGCGAGTAATTAGCTCTGCCGCACGGTCAATCACCAAATAACAAGTTCTAGGCAAATGAGCCGAAGAGAGGGGTAGAACGCGAACTAGACCATCTCCAGAGCGACTTCTGGTGACTAGGGGTGGAGCATGGCGAATCTCATCCTCTTCGTAGTCTTCGTCATCATCATCATCGAAGTCATCATCTAAATCATCGAGGTCGTCACCTTCATCCAGCAAGTCTTCACCCAGCATCTCCGCATGTAGGGAAGTTATGCCGTAGGAAATATCACCTACGTCAGATTCAGTGTCTTCGAGGATAGGACTGGGAATGCTCACTAGTTCCTGGGTTACGGGCAATTCTAACTGCTCACCTACAGGTATAGGTTTGACTGTAGATGAGATGCGTTTTTTCACCCTTCTGCTAGGGGAAGATTCACTTGCCACAGCAGGAATGACTTTCACCTCTGGGGGTGGTTCGATAACCACTGGAGTCGGTGGCAGTTTTTTCTCTGGTTGTGGTGCTTCCTCTGGCTCAATAAATGGTGGTTTATGCTCGTAACTCACCTGCGCTCTACCTTCAGGGGTTCTAGCTGCCCGCTTCAGAGAAACGAGATATTCGTATTCTTCTTCTGCTAGGGTGCTTTTGAGGAGACGGCTAATGGTTGAGTTACTGACATCGTAACGCTCTGCCAAAGTCGATGTCGTCTCGGCAGTTTCCCGGTACAATTTGAGGATTTCTTTTTTATCTGTTTCTGTTAGTTTTCTCACGGTAGACACCAAACAACATTTGCTAAGTTCTTTTTCTGCCGCGCTCCCGTCGTGAGCGGTTTAATGATGCGTCATACTCTAGTACAGCACCCATACCAAACAACACTCCACTCCAGACCCAAAATACTTCCAGTATTTCTCCACTTTGATAGTTGGGAATCCTGTTAGCATATTTGAACCACATATCTGCAATGTAGAGCGAAAATGCCGCCGCCGCAATCATTCGCCAAGAAAGAGATACACGTCCACCCCAAAAGGCTAACAGTAGAATTGTGGCGATAATTAATAGTAATACATCACTGACGACATAGAACCAATTTAAAATAGAAGCTATCCCTTGTAAGGAATCTGGTATTTGCTCTTGCCCGCCTCCTTGGGGTTGGGAAATCAACCATGCCAGGGCACTACCAAAAAGGGCGATCGCTAATACTATTATCCATTGCCAGGTTTCTAAATTCAGTCGCCGAGATATCACAGCTAGAGTCATGCCTATACCTAACAGTAAATAGGTGATCACAAAAAACACATCACCTAAAGAGACTATGGGTTCTTCCTTCATCACAACTTCGGTATATCCGAAAAATATGCCACCTAAAAAATAAGAAAGCATACCGATGCCGATTGACAACCATACATGACGACCACTCACGATTTGCGGACTACGCCAGTTTCTCAAGCATAGAAGACCTGCGCCAAGGTAAGCGAGGGCTTCAAAAATATTTGTACCAATAACATACCATTCTGCCCGTCGTTCTATGCCATCTGCTTCGGGAATTTTTGCGCTAAAAAGTAAGAAATATAACAGCGCTAATAATCCCCAACCCAAGCTGAATAAAATAATGTTTTGGGTGGTAAACCAGGATTGAGAACTTTTGTTTTTGTTGTAAATGCTACTCATGAACTTGTATTTATTCTGAATGATTTCTATATACTCAAGCAATATTTGGATGCAATCAAATAAACACTTAAACGTATAAATCTTCATTTATACAACATAATTACAAGTAATGATTATTACTGAGGTACTGTTTTTATTAGTGCCAAAGTTTACTTAAAGTTGACTGATGTAGCCATGCCATAAACAGCGATCGCTCTGCATCAGTCATGTCTTGTAATTTATCTTTAACTGGATTGGCAAAATTGGTATTACCAAAATAAGCCTTGCCTAAACGGTGTAATTCTTGCAAAAGGGTAACTACGTGATGCTCCTGCCAATTAGGTGTTAACGCCTCGTCTAGAGGATTCATTGCTAATAAGTTCTTAACTGCCTGTGGTGAATTTCCCTGGGGAAATTGCCATTGTTGTAAAAACTCACCAATCTCTTTTTGAAACAAGGCGGCTTGCCGAGCCCCCAAAAAATCCTCTATATCCATGTAGAGTGATTGCAGTAGCAAAATCGTAGCTTGCGTGTAAGTACTGAGGTTGGTATGACTTTCGGCATCACCGTGTATTTGTTCTAAACGAACTTTGCCCCAAATGCTAAAGCGTTCAGGTTCTTCAAGTAATACACAAGCCTTACCACGGTTATCAGTGAACTCACGCCACAAAGTTTTGGCTTCTTCTTCTTGACTAGCTTTAAAAACACTAATTAATCGAAAGGTCTGCCCCTGATAATGGAGAATCGGCACCTGCTGATCACGAGATGGGTGCTGAATATTCGAGATTTCCACATCTTGCCTTTTAAGAATAAACATGGCACTGGCAAACAACTCCTCACAGGGGCTTGATCAATACGGCTGATATCATAACTCTCATGGGTTAATATGCGCCTGAGCGCAAACCCGTAATTAACTGGCTTGCGCCTTGGATCATAGCCTTGGTTGGTGAAAATCTGCAATAATTTTTCGTTGCTTTCTTGTAAACAACCATGTACAATATTATGATGATGTCTGACTCCATCAAGAGCCAGCACATCCTATTGCTTGTTTTTGCTTGGGCGCGTAACTCAGGTGGATAGAGTAACTGCCTTCTAAGCAGTCTGTCGCAGGTTCGAGTCCTGCCGCGCTCGCATTTTGGTGATTGTATCTAAGAGTTAGTGATGCCAGCTTGGGTAAGAAATTCGCGAATGGTATTGCTGGTGAATAGGAAAGCAAAATTATCACTGTGGCGAGAACCGAAGGTAACAATTCCAATTACCTCACCTTGTTCGTTGATAACAGGTCCCCCCGAATTACCAGAAGTGGCAGTTCCATTGATTTGAATGACGGCGGTTCCATCACTGAGAGTTTTGTGAGCAGAAACCATACCCTTGGTAAAGCTTGCTTCCTGCAAAGATTTTTTATCTAACCAAGAAATATAGTCAATGATGGCTGGATAGCCCACAACTGTAACTGTATCAGCTATTTGCACTTTATCAGAATCCGCGAGGGGAATTGCAGGTGTATTTGCCAAATTGACTTTGAGAATTGCCACATCTTTACCTTCACCTACCGTTGCACCAGAGATAATCACCTGGGAGGGAAGTTGCTTACCATTGGATAGGATAACTGAGTAAATTGGTTCGATTTTCATCCACTTTAATTGTTGGGCAACAGCATTAGGATTTTCACCATCTGATTCCAACTTACTTGCTAATTCTTGCCATAAAGATTCTTGGCAATTCTCTTTAGTAAAATTAATAACATGGGCATTAGTAACAATGTGACCATGATTACTAGCAAAGAACCCAGAACCATGGGCAATATCTGTTTCTAGGTGATAAATTTTGCCAGTTTTGGGCAAGTATGCTGTCACTTGACATCCGAGAACAACTCGCACAACGGAGGGTTTAATAGACTCAGCAATTAAATTCGCTGATGACATTTTTCGGGGTTGGGTGGCTGATAAATTTTGTGGTTGCGTTGTTGCGGTTTGGGATTTGGCTGGGGATAGGGAAAGCAAGCTGGAAATCAAAATTGAGCTGATGAGAACTGCGGGGAATTTGATAGATGATTGAGTCAACATAGATTTTCTCCAAGTACTCAGCGAGAATGACTGGTGTGTGGGGGAAGGTGTAATACCAATTCGTAATTCGTAATTCGTAATTCGTAATTCGTAATTAAGAAAGTCTTATCTAGTCAGACTTTCAGGGTTTGTATCTGTTTCACTATTTTCGTGAAATGGTGCAAGGGTGATGGGAAGTTGTGCAAACTTATCTGCCAAAGATACCAACACCGTAGTAACAAGGCTGATTGTGGCAACGAGACATATCTACACGAATCCGGTAGGTAGCGGTACGAGAGGGGGTAATGGGAATAAAGGGGATGTCATCATTTCCCATATCTGACGCGATCGCGTAACCTCTATCATTGATTAAGGCAATATCTAAATCTCGACAATCTCTGTCACAAACTCCAACAATCCCGTAGGATACACCTGCTCTGAGGGTTACAGTCACATAACTGGAATAGCCATGATTCATGGAATTGATTACAGGTTCATGGGTTAACTCATAACCACGCAAACCGGAAGCCATACCTGCTCGGATGAGTTGCTCACCCACATCATTGATAAAATCACGGTAATCAGCGCGAACTGGGGTAGGTGCAATCAATAGGGAGGTAGAAAGAGCAGCAGTGGTGGAGATGGTTCCAAGAGCTTTAGTATTGAATATTTTTTGTAGCATCGGTGTGTGTTGAATTCGATGCTTTTATCAAACACTGGCGCTTACTGGGGTTTGGGCTGAAATATTTTTGACTTCTTTGATTTATCTTAGGAGTTTTGTTTGTGTTGTGAAAGGGAGTTGGCACAGACGATGAAATATTGCTGATATAGGTGACAGCGTGGGGTGACTCCATTGCTGCGTAGGTGAACTAATCCCATGGCTTGTAGTTTAAATTTGATTTCTGTGGGTAGTTGCACAGGTGCAGTTGCTGTCATGATTTCGGGTATGACTAGGGCTAATTCTGGCTGTTGGTTCAGCTCATCGGTGAGACGATGGAGGTAATGAGCATAGATACCTGACTCGGTGGGTGCGGTGGCGAGAAATCTTTCCCAGGTGATATCTTGACGGGAGATGTGATACAAAGCCAAACGGGCTAAAAACGGGTGTCCGCCAATCATGGACATGATTTCTGTGATTTGTTCCTGGCTCCAGTGTAATTGGTGGCGCTGGGCTAAATCTAATACTTGTGTGGTGGTAAATTCCGATAGTTCTACGGGAAAACCTGCGTTGAAGGGAGAGCGGTTGATATCAAGTTGGATATAGGGTTCGGTGGAGTGGGCAATGACTATGCGTAATTTTTGCCAAATACTGGGGCGTTTTGATTCTTCGTGGAGGTAGCGAATTAAACCGAAAAAGTCGCCGTAAATGTCGGGGTAGGCAAATAATCTATCGACTTCATCTAAACCGAGGGTTAAGGGTTGGGTAATTTCGGGTAGGATATATTCTTCTAAATAGGTTTCGCATCGGACATTACAACTGATATCGTCTTCCCAATATTCATCTAATTTATTTTCTAATTTTAATTTACGGGTGATGGTGGCACAAAACCAACGCAGGAATTTATCTAAGTTGGTAAAACATGGTTTATCTGCTTCTTGCAGACTGATATAAACTGTGCGATCGCCCTGTTTTGTGGCTGTATCTAAAATCCCAAATAATAATGAGGTTTTGCCCATTTGTTTGGGTGCTTTGATGCGAATTAATGCCCCTGGTTTGGATATTTCGTGATAGCAGTCTTGTTCCTTGGGGGGGCGGAGAATATAAAAGGGAGAGGTGATGGCAACGGGAGCGCCGGGATATTCTAGGGAAGGAATAGTGATGGGGATATTTGCCCCTTGATTAATTTTTGGGGAAGTTTCTAGGGGAATGGGTTCTGGGAGAATTGGTTCTGGCGAATGATTTTCTGATACGTCGATTTCTCGATCAAAAATTTCCTGCCAATCTAAATTTAATATTTCACAAATATCCTGAAAATTGCGAGTAAAAACGTTTTTGCCTGTAAGGAAATTATGGACTGTGGATGGTGCTAAACCTGCCGCGATCGCCAACTCTCCTTGACTGGGATAGCCATTGCGTTTGACTGCTGCCCTAACTTTGGCAAGGTAGTCTTTATGTACTCTAATTCCCATTTTTATTTAAAAAAATATAATTATGCCTATTCCATAACTAGATTAGAGCATTTAAGTAAGTAGTGGTATAGCGTTTCCTAATCATATGAAATACAACCCCACCCGCCCTATCGGGCACCCTCCCCGAAATCGGGGAGGGCTGGGGAGGGGTTCTTCTATACCTCACTAGAATGAGAAACGCTATATATATGTCCCATTAATTTTGGTAGTTTATAGTCACAGCTTTAGCCCTTGATTTGAACGATAAATCGTTGACTACTAACCTATGATATGAACCACTAAGGAAAAGTCGAATAAAACTCGAAGGGATTTCGGTATTGTCTAGATTAAAGTTTGATGGTAGTACAGTCTCAAGAAAAAAATCATGTGTTCCCGTAACCTGTCGCAAAGACAAACATCTTAACTGAACCGTATTCTGATACATACAAAAAATGTCTTAAATTTTACTATTATCAATAGAGAAATGACGGGAAAATACGAGTATCAAGTGGGGGCTAGTCTTGCCGCAGATGCGCCCAGTTACGTGACTAGACAGGCGGACGCTGATTTTTATCAGGCTCTCAAGGCTGGAAAATATTGTTATGTTTTTAACTCGCGGCAAATGGGTAAATCCAGCTTGAAAGTGCGGGTGATGCAAAGACTTGTAGAAGAGGGTGTGGCTTGTTCTAGTATTGATGTTTCTGGGCAAGGTAGTAGGGATAATGTTACCCAAGAGCAATGGTATACAGGGGTTGTCTCAAAGATTGTTAAGGATTTAGGGATTGCCAAACCCTTAGAATTTCGTCGTAGTTGGTGGCGCGATCGCCATGATATTTCAGCAGTTCAAAGGTTAGATGAATTTATAGAAGATGTCCTTTTGTCATCTATCCCAGGAAGTATTATTATTTTTATTGATGAAATTGATAGTACCCTGAGTTTAAAATTTGCCAGTGATGATTTTTTCGCCCTGATTAGAAGCTGTTATAACAAACGTGCGGAAAATTCAGCCTATCGGCGTTTAACTTTTGCTTTGTTGGGGGTAGCAACACCGGGTGATTTGATTGCGGATAAAACGCGAACTCCTTTTAATATTGGGGAAGCAATTCAACTCGATGGGTTCAAATTTCATGAGGTTGCACCTTTGGGGAAGGGTTTAGAAGGAAAGGTAGAAAATCCCCAAGTCTGGATGGATGAAATTTTAACCTGGACGGGGGGACAACCATTTTTAACCCAGAGGGTTTGTAAGTTGCTGGGGAGTAGGGAATGGAATCGGGGAAATGGGTCAGAAAATTTCCTAGTTTCATTAGAAAATCAAAATTTAAAAGCTGAAATTGCGGAGATAATTCACAGTCAAATTATTGATAGTTGGGAAACGCAGGATAAACAAGAGCATTTCAAGACGATTCGAGACAGGATAGTAATTAATGATGAAATTTCCGTGGGTTTGTTGGGGTTATATCAGCAAATTTTGCAGCAAGGTGAGATTGCAACCGATGGCAGTCTGGAACAGATGCGGTTACGTTTGACGGGATTGGTGGTAGAAAGGCAGGGTAAATTAAAAGTTTATAATCAGATTTACGGCAGTGTTTTTGATATTAATTGGGTTGAGAATGAATTAGAAAAAATACGCCCCTATGGTCAGAATTTAAAAGCTTGGGTAGAGAGTAAATATCAGGATAAATCCTATTTATTACAGGGTAAAGAATTAGAAAAAGCTCGTATTTGGGCTGATGGTAAGAGTTTGAGTGATGCTGATTATCGGTTTTTGTCTGCCAGCGTGGAAGCTGAGTTAAATCAGAGGGTTGCGGAAGCAGAAGGAAAGGTTAAGGAAGCTGAAAAAAATACAAAAAGGCAGATTAGGATTGGGTTAATTATACTTGTGCTTTCTCTAATTGGGGCTGGAATTGCTGGGATAATTGCAGGTAGGGCGAATGAGAAAAGAATTTTAGCGGAAGCTCGTCGAGAAAAAGCAGAAGTCGGTCGAGAAAATGCAGAAAAATCCGCAGCCGCAAAGCAAGAACAATTAGACTCGGCTAACAGCAAAATTGCAGATGCTGATAAAAAACTGCAAGAGACTCGAAAACGGGAAAATGAAGCTATCAAGAAAGAACAAGCTGCTAAAGAAGCGGCACAAAAAGCGATAGAACAAGAGCAAGCAGCACAAGCACAAAAAAACACAGCTGTGAACGAGCGAAATCAAGTAATAGAACAGCGTGAAAGAGCTATTGCAGAATTAGGAAAGGCAACAAGGGAAAGGAAAGCAGCACAAGCGCAAAGACAGACAGCCGAGAGAGAGCGGAATAGGGCATTGAATGCAAAGAAAACTGCCCAGAAACAGTTAGCTCAAACAGTAAATGAATTGGAAAGATTTCGGATTGTAAGGAATCTTGAACAACAAGCGACAACTGCTGCCCAAGAATTTCGTGACTCAAGTCGGCAGCTAGAAAATTTGCTCTCAGTGATGGGTGCAGCACGGGAACTGAAAAATTTAGTTAAAAACGAGAAATCCTTGGCAAAATACCCAACTCATAGCCCCTTGTTTGGGTTACAGAACATTTTCTTGCAGATTAGTCGAAATTTTGGTGAGAACAATAGTTGGCTAGGGCATGAAGATGTGGTAATTAGTGTAAGTTTTAGCCCCGATGGGCAAACTCTGGCTTCTGGTAGTCAGGATGGAACCATTAAATTATCGAAACGGAATGGGACTCTGATTACTACCCTCAAGGAGCATGAAGGTGGGGTATTCAGTGTAAATTTTAGCCCGGATGGGCAAACTATTGCTTCTGGTAGTCACGACAAAACCATCAAATTATGGAAGCGAGATGGCACTCTGATTACTACCCTCAAAGGGCATGAAGATGTGGTGGGGAGTGTAAATTTTAGCCCCGATGGGCAAACTATTGCTTCTGGTAGTCACGACAAAACCATCAAATTATGGAAGCGAGATGGCACTCTGATTACTACCCTCAAAGGGCATGAAGATGTGGTAGGGAGTGTAAATTTTAGCCCCGATGGGCAAACTATTGTTTCTGGTAGTAGGGATGGAACCATCAAATTATGGAAACGAGATGGAAATTTGATTACTACCCTCAAAGGGCATGAAAGTGGAGTAAGGAGCGTAATTTTTAGCTCGGATGGGCAAACTATTGCTTCTGCTAGTGAGGACAAAACCATTAAATTATGGAAGCGGGATGGGACTTTAATTAATACCCTCAAAGGGCATGAAGGTGGGGTAGAGAGTGTAAGTTTTAGCCCGGATGGGCAAACTCTCGCTTCTGTTAGTGAAGATGGAACCATTAAATTATGGAAGCGGGATGGGGCTTTAATTAATACCCTCAAAGGGCATGAAGATGTGGTAATTAGTCTAAGTTTTAGCCCGGATGGGCAAACTATTGTTTCTGGTAGTAGGGATGGAACCATCAAATTATGGAAACGAGATGGAAATTTGATTACTACCCTCAAGGGGCGTGAAAATTTGGTGTGGAGTGTAAGTTTTAGCCCGGATGGGCAAACTATTGCTTCTGGTAGTCAGGATGGAACCATTAAATTATGGAAGCGGGATGGAACTTTGATAAATACCCTCAAAGGGCATGAAGATTGGGTATTTAGTGTAAGTTTTAGCCCTGATGGGCAAACTCTCGCTTCTGTTAGTGAAGATGGAACCATGAAATTATGGAAGCGGGATGGAACTTTGATTACTACCCTCAAAGGGCATGGAGGTGGGGGATTGAGTGTAAGTTTTAGCCCTGATGGGCAAACTATTGCTTCTGGTGGTAGTTATGGAATTAAATTATGGAAGCGGGATGGGACTTTAATTAATACCCTCAAAGGGCATGAAGGTGGGGTAGAGAGTGTAAGTTTTAGCTCGGATGGACAAACTCTTGCTTCTGCTAGTGAGGACAAAACCATAAAATTATGGAAGCGTGATGGGACTTTGATTACTACTCTCAGAGGGCATGAAGATTTGGTAGAGAGTGTAAGTTTTAGCCCCGATGGGCAAACTATTGCTTCTGCTAGTGAGGACAAAACCATAAAATTATGGAAGCGTGATGGGACTTTGATTACTACTCTCAGAGGGCATGAATATCGGGTATCGAGTGTAAGTTTTAGCCCCGATGGGCAAACTCTGGCTTCTGCTAGTGGGGACAAAACCATAAAATTATGGAAGCGAGATGGGACTTTGATTACTACTCTCAGAGGGCATGAAGGTGTGGTAGAGAGTGTAAGTTTTAGCCCCGACGGGCAAACTCTGGCTTCTGGTGGTGGGGATGGAACAGTAATTCTGTGGAGTTTGAGCTTAGATAATGTACTCGCACGAGGTTGCAACTATCTCAAAGATTACCTCGCTACCCGCGATGAGTTGCGTCAGCAGATTTGCCCCGGTAAATGAGCTACGGTGTACGCATCAGTCATCGGATCCCCCTAAATCCATCTAAAAAAGGGTGACTTCAAGAGACTTTCTCCCTTAACACCGATTCCCTATGGGATGTCTAACGACAACCTTGATGGCGATCGCGTTTTAGGTGGTGGGGTGGTGGGATGGCGTTGACTTTCGTGTCCATTGACAATTTGAGATAGGATTGGGAAATAAATATATGGACTGCATATGGACTGTATATGGACTGCGATCGCGCAGTTTCTTCTAGAAAAATGACCCCAGACATCGCTCGTTTTTATTGGGATTGCTACTCTTCGAGAAGCCGCTCCGCGTCTACGCTACATTTCATTTCGTGAGCGCTGACGCGCACCTACGCGTTTACGAAGTATAGCGAAGCTAACGCAATGACTGTAAATATTTCTGCTCATGTACTTACCCCTGGGAATAAATGTCAAAAATCTGTAATGCTATAGGAATAGCGATACACAAAGCGCCAAGCCTCCGGACTTATCGCCACCCACCATGTATACGTCAAAACCTATGCTTACCCAAAATATCCACCCAGGTAAATGGCAACCTTTAATTAAAGAACTGGAAAAAGTACTTGGAAAAAATGCGGTAGTAAAGCGCCGAGAAGAGCTTCTCACCTACGAATGCGACGGTTTAGCGAGTTACTGTCAAGAACCTGCCCTTGCGGTATTACCACGCACTACAGAGCAGGTTGCCGCAGCGATACAAATCTGCAATAAGTACTCTGTGCCTTTTATTGCTCGTGGTTCGGGGACAGGTTTATCTGGTGGTGCTTTGCCCGTAGAAGATTGCGTATTAATCGTTACTTCCTTAATGCGCCAAATCCTGAATGTAGATTTAGATAATCAACGGGTTGTCGTGCAACCAGGGGTAATTAACAACTGGGTGACACAAACGGTGAGCGGTGCGGGTTTTTACTATGCACCCGATCCATCCAGCCAAATTATCTGCTCCATTGGTGGCAACGTTGCCGAAAATTCTGGGGGTGTGCATTGTTTAAAATATGGTGTGACAACAAATCATGTTTTAGGTTTAAAAATAGTCACCGCAACTGGCGAAATAGTCGAATTAGGGGGGCAAATTCCCGAAACACCTGGTTATGATTTAACAGGGGTTTTTGTCGGTTCAGAAGGAACCTTGGGAGTTGCCACAGAAATTACTTTGCGAATTCTCAAAAGTGCTGAATCCATCTGTGTTTTATTAGCTGATTTCACCAACATTGAAGCCGCAGGGGCGACGGTTTCTGATATCATCAGTGCCGGGATTATTCCAGGGGGTATGGAAATTATGGATAATCTCAGTATTAATGCTGTTGAGGATGTTGTTAAAACTAATTGTTATCCCCGTGATGCGGCAGCAATTTTGTTAGTGGAAATCGACGGTTTAGCGGTAGAAGTGGCAACGAATAAACAACAAGTGATAGATATTTGTCGGCAAAATGGTGCCAGAAATGTTACCTCTGCCAGTGACCCCGATACCAGGTTAAAATTATGGAAGGGTCGAAAAGCTGCCTTTGCTGCTGCTGGTCATGTCAGTCCTGATTATTATGTTCAAGATGGGGTAATTCCTCGCACTCAACTACCCTTTGTCTTGAAAGAAATTGAAGCTTTAAGTGAAAAGTCTGGTTACAGAATTGCAAACGTCTTTCATGCAGGTGACGGGAATTTACATCCCCTAATTCTCTATGATAATTCCATCCCTGGAGAATTAGAAAAGGTTGAAGAAGTGGGGGGAGAAATCCTGAAGCTCTGCGTGCGTGTCGGTGGTAGTATTTCCGGTGAACATGGTATCGGTGCAGAGAAAAGATGCTATATGCCAGAGATGTTTACTGATATTGATTTAGATACCATGCAATGGGTGAGACAAGTTTTCAATCCCCAAGGTTTAGCCAATCCTGGGAAAATTTTCCCCACTCCCCGCACCTGTGGAGAAGCAGCGAAAGTAACGGGTAAGCAGGAGAGTAAATTTACAAATATTCCTGGTGTGGAAAGATTCTAAAAGTTTGCCCAATGGCAATATCTGAATGCGATAAACCAATAGTAGTTCATGTCAAAAGTTGTGATGGGTTGGTGGTGAGCGATTTATGGCTCAAATCAAGGGCTAAAGCCCTGACTACAAACTACAAAAACTAATGGTATGGGCTACTAATTATATTTAGAGTCTATTCAAATATAAATTCCCAGGAAATATTAAAAATCTTTACAGATAGCTTTTTCTACTTATTCTCTATGTAAGAATTTTAAATGCAAGAATTTTAAGAAATTATTAAATACATCAATAATTGACATTCGTCAGCCATCTAGCAATGAATCTCTATGCAACTCCCTAGAGCGTCAGATTTGCTGTTCTATTCCCGTCGCAAATTTGACGGAAACACCTTGGCAAATTCTAATATAGCGTTTCTCATTCTAGTGAGGTATAGAAGAACCCCTCCCCAGCCCTCCCCGAAATCGGGGAGGGTGCCCGATAGGGCGGGTGGGGTTGTATTTCATCTGATTGGGAAACACTATATATGGTATTCTCCTAATTCTGAATCAATAACCTAACAACATGGATTAAGGGAGAATCATTTCGATAGGTATCTTATCTCCAGTTACTATCTAGTTTTCGGGTGTCTTAAAGACTATTTCCCCATCTACATATTTGAATAATGCCAGCCAAGTACAACCAGCAATATCAAACAGGGTATCTCCTATGGAGATGAATTCATCAGAATTAATCGCAGATTTATCACAGTCTTGTTGGCAAGATGCAGAGGTTAGGATTGATGCACAACCATTCCATCCCCAGATGGATGATATTTATGGTGATGGGGAAGCATCTCTCTTCTTTGTGGTTGATGTTTTCGGAGATAGAGAATTTCGTTATCTAGGAATTGATACGAATCATGCCAGTTGGCGGAGTTTGAATACAGAAGAGGTACAGAATAAAACTCCAGAGGATATTTTTGCACCTATTGATGCTGCCCAGGTGAGACAACATTATTTAGATTGTGTCAGTCATGGACAAACTATTGTCTATGAAGAATGTTTGCGGTTGCAAGGAATGCTGACATGGTGGCAAACAACACTGACACCTTTACAGGATGAAAACTCACGTATTTATCGTTTGATTGGTAGTAGTGTTGATATTACCCAGAGTAAGCAAACTTCTAAAGCACAATTACAGCAACAAATTTACTTGTGGCAGAGAAGCCATAAATATACAGAACATCTCAGTAATATTATTGAAGTTCTTCGCGATAATTTAGATGTAAATCAGGCTTTATCTATAGTTCTGCAACAGCTAGCTCAGTTATTCACAGGAGAAAGGTGTTACATCGAACTATACGACAGGGCTATGAGTCAAGTGGCGATCGCCTACGAATATAGCAAGATTTCTTCCCCCAACCCAGAAACCCCGAAAACCATTGGTGACTTTGCAGATATTTATCAACCACTGTTACAAAAAAAACCTTTACAACTCAGGGAGGTGTTACGTAATTGGCATCCCCAAGTTTTAATCGTCAATCAACTAGCTTGTCCCATTTTCGATGCTCAGGGAATGATTGGTAATCTTTGGTTGGTGAGAAATACCCAAAAAGAGTGGGATATTACCGAAATTAATTTAGTGCAACAAGTCGCAAACCAATGCGCGATCGCTCTCCGCAAATCTGAATTTATGGCGATCGTCAAACATCAATCCCAGGAATTAGGAACCCTAGAGCATCTCAAAAACGAATTTCTCCGCACCCTTTCCCATGAATTACGTACTCCCATCACCAGCATTAGTTTAGCAGTACAAACTTTAGAAACTGTTCTCAGACACCAAGGGGTTTTAGAGCAAGATATTGTCCCCCAACTGTTACAAATTTTACATACCGAATGTCATCGAGAAAGTAAGCTCATCAATGATTTGCTGACTCTCACCTATTTAGAAGCGGAGGTAGAAGCAGTAACATTAATAACCATTGATATTCACACTTGGCTACCACCCATCGTTGAATCCTTCCGTCAAGTGGCAGACTGTCAGCAACTGAAATTAAAATTAGATATCTCCCCAGGAATACCACCCCTAGAGACGGATATTACAGATTTAGAACGTATTTTGACAGAATTACTCCACAACGCTTGCAAGTACACCCCATCTGGCGGGTGTATTTCTGTTTCAGCTAGTGCAACTCTGGAGACTGTGAAAATCTCGGTGACTAATTCTGGTGTGGAAATACCAACCGTCGAACAGTTACGAATTTTCGAGCCTTTCTATCGTATCCCCCAGCGTGACCCTTGGAAATATAGTGGTACTGGTTTAGGTTTAGCTTTGGTGAAAAAACTAGTTAAACATCTTGGGGCAAAAATTGACGTTGATAGCCAAGCAGATTCTACCGCCTTCACCCTGGGATTACCAACACAACTACACAATATCATGACGAGATAATTGGCTTATGACAAGATGAGTGGCTTATGACAAGATGAGTGGCGATCGCCTGATTGCCTTCACACTTAGTCAAATTAGAGAATGGGCAACTTTTCTCCAGATTTGACTGTCAAATTTCTGAGAGGAGATAACGGCAAATTATCACTGAATCCCATACTTAAATCCTTGATGAGGCGAAATTTACCCAACTAAATAGTATTCATCAAAATTTAATTAAAACCAGTCTATTCTATCCGTAATTTAAAAAAAATTAAGTAATAATACATTTAATTACCTCGGCATATTCCCATGTATTCCCTATTAAATGTAATCATCAAAAAAAGAGGATTTTATAAAATTCTCTTCATATTTTCTATCATTACAGTTATTTTCCTTGATGGCATATTTGGACTTGCTTATAGTCAAGTAACTCCAGCAAAAACGCCTCTACCAATCACCTTACCCCTTTCTACCCGTAAAGCCAAAATTATTGATGCCCAAGGAAAAACTATATTGCTTAGGGGAGTTAACTGGTTTGGAATGGAAACAGCATCCCATGTACCCCATGGCTTATGGGCAAGGGATTACAAAGAAATGTTGGCACAAATTAAAAGTTTAGGGTACAACTTCATCCGTTTACCTTATTCCGTTGCCGGATTACGTTCTTCCAATATATCAAGTGTTGATTTTCGCATTGGTAGCAACAAAGAACTTGAGGGCAAAACTCCATTAGAAGTCATGGATGCCGTAATTCAAGCAGCAGCAGAGCAAGGATTACTCATACTTTTAGATAGCCATCGTCTCAACGATGAACGTATCCCCGAATTATGGTACGGTGATGGTTTCACCGAAACAGATTGGATTGATACCTGGAAAATGCTCGCAGAAAGGTACAAAAATCAAGCAAATGTCATTGGTGCAGACTTAAAAAATGAACCCCATGGTAAAGCTAGCTGGGGTACAGGAAACCGACTCACGGATTGGCGACTAGCTGCGGAAAAAGCAGGAAATGCAATTTTGGCAATTAATCCCCATTGGTTAATCGTTGTTGAAGGAGTCGAAAAAAATGTTCCCCAACAAAAACAGCAGAATTATTGGCATGGAGGCAATTTAGAAGGAGTAAAAAGATTTCCTGTCAGATTATCCCGTCGCCATAAATTAGTTTATTCCCCCCATGAATACGGTGCCGGAGTCTATCCCATGCCCTATTTTAGTGATAAACAATTTCCCAAAAATTTAACCCAACGCTGGCAAATAGGCTTTAATTACATCGCCAGTCAAAATATTGCTCCCATCCTAGTAGGTGAATTTGGTGGTAGGCAAATAGATAATAATTCTCCAGAAGGGATTTGGCAAAATAAATTCATCAAATTTATCCGTCAGCAACACCTCAGCTTTGCCTACTGGAGTTGGAACCCTAACAGCCAAGATACTGGAGGAATTCTATTAGAAAATTGGCAAGCAATCGATGAGCCAAAACAACAGTTAATTTCCCAACTATTACCAGTTAAATTTACTGCATCACCTGCTCCATCCCCATCTCCAATTCCCAGAGAGGCATCTAAACCAGAAAATAATCTTTCTCCTCGCCTACCTACACCTACAAGCAATTCCCTAAAATCCCTACAAGTAGCTACAAATATTTATTCTGATTGGCAAACTGGATTTTGTGTGAATTTCCAAGTCAAAAATGCTAGCAATAAATCTATCAAAAAATGGCAAATTTTGTTTAAGATGAAGCAAGCAGCAATTAATAATTCTTGGAATGGTAATTTTCTGCAACAGAAGACAAATCAATATCTTGTCACACCTCAATCATGGGCAGAAGTAATTGACTCTCAACAACAACGAGAAATGGGTTTCTGTGCAAATAAGTTGGGTTCAGACTATAAACCAACCCAGGTAGAAATAACTGGCAGCTAATTTATTGATACAAATGACTATTTTATTAAGGAGGTAGATAAAATACTCGGAATCTTTGCAATGATGTTGATATCTAGTTCATCTGAACCATAAAAAAACCCGATTCCTTCAAGAAACCGGGTTGATAATTATCAATGCAGAGGCAAATTTACCTCCCTCAATCCTTAATCATCATCAAAATCATCTTCATCATCGTCACCATCATCACCATCGTCATCATCGTAGTCTTCTTCATCAATGAGATCGCTGACTTCACCAGCAATTAAATCCTCATCATCATCTAAGATAGAACCACTACGTTTGACGCTACCGCCATAATTACCCTCGACAATGGGTGCAACCTCTAAATTGTAGTTGCGAGCTGTGCGGTCATCCAGTACCATGTCCAAGGGGTCATCAACCTCATCTAGGACATTACTATTCATCACATCGGTATAGTCATCGACGATACCAGGCTCATCGTAAGTATTGTAGCCCGTACCCGCAGGAATCAAGCGTCCAATAATTACGTTTTCCTTCAAACCACGTAGCCAGTCTGACTTCCCTTCAATAGCTGCTTCTGTTAAGACACGGGTGGTTTCTTGGAAAGATGCCGCAGAGATAAAGCTATCGGTATTTAAAGATGCTTTGGTAATACCGAGAAGTACGGGGGTATATTGTGCCCGTGCCCCACCAGTAATTGCCATCGCTTCATTCACCTGTTCAATTTGTCGTAGCTCTACCAACTCACCAGGAAGCATAGTGGTATCACCACCATCATCTACCCGGACTTTGTTAGTCATTTGGCGGACGATAACTTCAATATGTTTGTCGGCGATATCAATCCCTTGGGACTGGTAAACAGATTGGACTTCGTTAACTAGGAAGGTTTGGACTTTTTGTAATGCGTGGCTAGCACAGGCATAGATACCATCCTCAGAACCCAAGTTAAAGAATGTTTCCAGGATTTCATGGGGATTAGATGGACCATCAGTCAGGGTATCACCTGCATCGATGTGGGCACCATCCGGGAATATCAGGTTTTGTCCAGGTCCGAGGGTATAGTCTGTGACTACGCCGTTAGATTCGATGATTTTGGCAGCGATCGCCTCATCGCCATCACCATAAACAACCTTCAACTCTCCGCTACGTTTTGCTAAAAGACAAGCTTCCTTGGGCTTCCGTGCTTCCAGAAGTTCTTCAATTCTCGGCAAACCTTGGATGATGTCTCCAGTTTTGGCGCGTTCAAACACCAGCAGTACCAGGTTATCACCCCGTTGTACTAAGTCTCCATCTTCTACCTGTAAAACTGCCCCTGGGCTGACGCGATAGGGACGACCAAGACGCACGGTGACACTGTAGTTTTGAGTTGCCAGTGCCCCTTCTTCGGTAGTGGATGCAGTCCCTGGACTCTTGACTTCCACAACTTGCCCTGATTCCTCAGCAAACACACCAGGGAGAATTTCCGTACCCGCAACAATTAACTCACCAACTTTCACCCGAGGTTGGGCATTGGCTTGTTTTCTGACTAAATCCTGTTGACGTAGTACTAGGCAACGTCGGACATTCTCACTTCCTTTTTGTACCCCTCGCACAATTCCCCCTTCCTTACAGAGGATTTGTGTACGAGCAACCACTGCTCCCGGAGCGATGGTATCACCATCTTGAACTTCCAAGTTAGTTTGGGTACTGCCTTGGGTGGCATCTGCGGTGATATCTCGACGTAAAATCAAGGACTCCAGAATTACCAACTGTAAACGTTGAACTTCGGAATTCTCGGTATCTGGAACCAATTCAATATCAGCCGCTAGGGGAGAAGTGTTGTGGTCTTGTTCCCCTTCCTGTTCAATTTCTAATACTAACTGTGTCCGTAAAAGTTCTACCCCTTCCACTGATTTCACACGTTCGGAATCTTTGTAGGGTAGTCTTTGTACTGCCCGCATTTGAATCGAACGTCCTGTTTGCTGACTTACAGAAGTAGTAGAAGGCACATCAGGACTAGTGGGTACGGCAAATTCAACCACAGGACGACTGATCAGCGCTGGACCTTCGGGAGTTTCCACATATTGGATATACCGCAATTCGGTGACTGTCTGCCCTAATAATTCTTCCCCTGCTTGCACAAAGGTATTATCTTTGCTCATCACAGCTTCGGGGTCATCCACCATGAGCAATTCACCGGGCTTAATCACTACTTCCCGCAGAATATCGTTTTTCTGAGTGACTTCTACTACGCCACTGTTCTGACAGAAAATGTCTTTGACGACTTCATCCCCAGCATTGACGTATTGACCATCCTCTACCAACAACAGGGAGATATCTTTGTTGACTTCGTGACTTTCTTCGGGAATCCAAAGTAAGGTTCCGCCCTGCACGACTTCATAGCCCTGTTTTGCTTTACCCTTCTTCTGAACTTCCACACCTGCAAACTTCAGCATCCCCCCTGTAGTGGTGCGGTAGCGGTCATCAATTAATTCAGCAACTACTTGACCATTTTGCACTTTCGTGCCTGGAGTTGCTCGAAGGTTGAAGACTTGGTTATTGCCAGTGGTGACGAGGTAGTTGTTGCGACCTTGGGTGCTCTGGGCGGTGACAGTAGCTTGGTCAAGAACAACGGAGGCAGTGATAATTTCAATTTCTCTGGTGGATTTGCCAGGGGTAGCTTCTGGTAGGCGCACAACACCACCATGTAATGTAGTGAGCTTGGTTTCTGCTAGGACTCCATTACTACTGATGCGATCGCCATTCTTGACGACTAATTCTGCACCAGGGGGCAAGTTATAAACTTCTCCTCCCAAAATCCAAATCAAACCACCTCTAGCAGCTGTGGTTGTGGTGTTACCTTGGCGATCGGTTTTTTGTTCTGCCACCACATCAGCGAATTTAACTTCCCCTGCGAGGTCAGAAGCTACATCCTTCACAGCTTTTTCTGTGTTGACGCGGGTAGTTCGTCCACCGAGGGCAACCTCAGCGATTAACTGACCCTGTTTCACCTTTTGACTGTCGGTAATGTATAAAGTTGAACCTTGGGTAACGGAAATATCCTCAGCTTTTTTCCCCGCTTCTGTGGGTTCAATGGTGATATGACCATTCATTTCGATGTAGAGAGCATCTTCCCCATGACGGGTTCGGAAGGGTCTTGTGCGTAGACGTTTGGGGAATTTCACTACACAGTCCATTTCGGCTCGCACCTGTTTTGCGACTTCCCCGGTGAATACACCTCCTGTGTGGAAAGTCCGCATGGTGAGTTGGGTACCTGGTTCCCCAATACTTTGAGCGGCAATAATTCCCACCGCTTCGCCCAAGTCTACCATCTTGGCATGGGCTAGACTCCAGCCATAACAATGTTGGCAGACACTGCGAGCTGCTTCACAGGTGAGCGGCGATCGCACAACAACTTCCTCAACTCCTGCCTTTTCAATGGCGATCGCCAAGTCATCGCAAACAGGAGTATTTCTGGCAGCAATTAATTCCCCTGTTTCTGGATGTACAACATCGACGTTGATAACTCTCCCCACCAAACGGGTTGACAACTTAATTAAAATCTTACTTCCTTCAGTCATCGCCCGTAGGGGAATACCGCGAGTTGTTCCGCAGTCAAATTCCCGAATAATCACATCCTGGGAAACGTCCACCAAACGTCGGGTTAAGTAACCAGAGTCTGCCGTCCGTAGCGCCGTATCTACCAGACCTTTCCGCGCTCCATAGGATGAAATAATATACTCAGTAACCGTTAAGCCTTCTCGAAAGTTGGTTTTAATCGGTAAGTCAATGATTTCCCCTTGGGGGTCAGCCATCAATCCCCGCATTCCTACTAACTGCCGCACCTGGGAAATGTTTCCCCGCGCTCCAGAGAATGCCATCATGTACACGGAATTCAGGGGATTTGTCTTCTTGAAGTGAGTCACCACCTCATCTTTGAGCGCTTCCGAGGTTCCATTCCAAGTATCAATTACCTTTTGGAAGCGTTCTACCTCAGTAATTTCACCACGTTGATAACGCTCTTGGGTGGCTTGAATCTCCGCTTCTGCGGCATCTAAAAGATTGCGCTTGGAGGGAGGAACCATCAAATCATCCACACTGATGGATACACCAGCTCTAGTCGCATAGCGGAAACCTAAATCCTTCAGCTTATCCGCCATTACCGCAGTCCGCGCCGTTCCATAATTTGTAAACGACCAGGAAATTAAATTTCTCAGTTGACCTTTGTCAACGACGCGATTGCGAAAAATATGCTTTTCGTTAGTCATTTTGTCATTAGTCCCTTAGTCATGAGGAATTGGTAATTGGTTACAGGTAATTGGTCACAGAGATTTTAGTTATTGCCCGTGACCCATTAACCATTACCTAACTTGCTAGTGCTTCCTGAATCGCTTTGTTGTAAATTACGCGACCTGGTGTAGTGCGAATATACTGAGAAAGAAGATTTCCTTGACTGTCTTCCCTAACGCGACGGTATTTGTACAGCTTGGTGACGGTACCATCTTCGTTTTTGGTTTCTTCCACAACTTGGGTGTCTGGTTCTGGAGATTCAACTTCTCCATCGAATCGCACGTAAATATAGGCGTGCAAATCAACATTTTGTTGCTCGAACGCCATAATCACATCGTCTAGAGAAGCGAAGTACCGACCTGCGCCTTTTGTTGCCCCAGGATTTTCGGCTGTCAGGTAATATGCTCCTAACACCATATCTTGGCTGGGTGTGACAATTGGTCTACCTGTCGCTGGGGAGAGAATATTATTGGATGCCAGCATTAACAAACGGGCTTCTGCCTGGGATTCCAAGGATAGGGGTACGTGTACCGCCATTTGGTCTCCGTCAAAGTCAGCGTTAAATGCTGGACAAACTAGGGGATGTAATTGAATGGCTCGCCCTTCCACCAAAATAGGCTCAAACGCTTGTATCCCTAAACGGTGCAGGGTGGGTGCCCGGTTGAGTAACACGGGGTGTCCTTCAATCACTTCTTCCAAAACATCCCAAACACTGGGGTCAGAACGGGAAATTAATTTTTTCGCAGCCTTGATATTATTCACCATGCCACTGCGAATCAAGCGATTAATCACAAATGGTTGGAATAATTCAATTGCCATTTCCCTAGGCAAACCACACTGGTGGATATGCAATTTTGGACCGACAACAATTACCGATCGCCCTGAGTAGTCTACCCGTTTACCCAGGAGGTTTTGCCGGAACCGCCCCTGTTTCCCTTCAATAATGTCAGACAGGGATTTTAAAGGACGATTATTTGCTCCAACTACAGTTCGTCCTCGACGACCATTATCAATCAAAGCATCCACTGCTTCTTGCAACATCCGCTTCTCGTTGCGGACAATAATCTCTGGCGCCAGAATTTCCTGTAAGCGAGCTAGACGATTATTCCGGTTAATTACCCGGCGATACAAGTCATTCAAATCACTGGTAGCAAAACGTCCCCCATCTAATTGCACCATGGGACGTAAATCTGGAGGAATTACAGGAATGACTGTCATCACCATCCATTCTGGTTTGGAACCTGTGGCAATGAAGTTATCAATTACCCGCAACCGCTTAATTAACTTCGCCCGTTTTTGACCTTTGGCGTTGCCAATTTCTTCCCGCAGAGTTTCTGCTTCTTGCTCCAGTTGAATATCAGCCAGCAGACGCAATAACGCTTCTGCACCAATACCAACTTCCACTCCAATCAATTGGGAGTCTTCGCTATAAATTTGGTCTTCAATTTCTAACCACTGGTCTTCGCTCAGTAATTGCTTGTAACTTAAAGTCTCTGCATTCCCAGGACTGAGAACCACATAGGAGTTGAAGTAAACTATTTGTTCTACATCCCGCAAGGGCATATCTAGGAGAATCGCAATATAGCTGGGAATCCCTTTGAGATACCAAACGTGGGCGACTGGTGCTGCCAGTTTGATGTAACCCATACGGTGACGACGTACCCGTGACTCTGTCACTTCTACGCCACAACGCTCACAGACAATTCCACGATGGCGTACTCTCTTATACTTACCACAGTGACATTCCCAGTCCTTTGCAGGACCGAAAATCCGCTCACAGAACAAGCCATCCATCTCTGGCTTTAATGTCCGGTAGTTAATTGTCTCTGGCTTGGTAACTTCACCGACTACCTGACCATTAGGTAAAGTCCGCTCTCCCCACTGACGAATTCTTTCTGGGGAAGCCAAACCAATTTTTACATAGTCAAACTGATTATTTTGGGCAGTTCTCATATCGATTTTCAGTTTTAGATATTTGATTTGGTCATAGCAACTGGGATGTCCAGGAAGAAGGGGGAAGGGAAAAGAGGCTAGGATTTTTCCTATTAACTCTTAACCCATCACCCATTACCTCCTCCTATTCCTCTTCATCTAGGGAATCACGAGAAAGAGATTCGTAGGTAGGACGTGGTGGAGTACGACGATTTCCTTGGTCAGCCATGAGGTCTACTTCTACATCCAAGGAGCTACCATCTGCTTGGGTTTCCACCTTATGCACAGCGATATCTAAGCCTAAGGACTGCAACTCTCGCATCAATACCTTGAAGGATTCTGGTGTTCCAGGTCGGGGAATGGACTTTCCTTTGACGATCGCGTTTAACGCTTCATTTCTTCCTTGCATATCGTCGGATTTGACTGTCAGCAATTCTTGCAAGGTATAAGCTGCTCCAAAGGCTTCCAGTGCCCATACTTCCATTTCTCCAAATCTCTGACCACCCTGTTGAGCTTTACCACCCAGGGGTTGTTGGGTAACGAGGGAGTAAGGACCAGTGGAACGAGCGTGAATCTTATCATCTACTAGGTGAACTAGTTTCAGCATATACGCCACACCCACTGTGACTGGACGGTCAAAGGGTTCACCTGTGCGCCCGTCATAGACCATAATCTTGCCCGGATCGTCGGGGTTATAGACCCAATCTCGTCCTGTTTCGTCCCTGGTTTCCTGTAACTTGCCATGAACAATTCTCCGGGAAGATTCCTCACCATACATTTCATCAAAGGGAGTAATCTTGAACCGCAGACCCATGTTGTGACCTGCCCAACCCAAGAGACATTCAAATACCTGCCCCACGTTCATCCGTGAGGGTACACCCAGGGGATTCAAGACGATATCTACCTGACTACCATCTGGTAAATAGGGCATATCCTCTAAGGGCAATATCTTAGAAATAATCCCTTTATTCCCGTGACGACCTGCCATTTTGTCGCCTACCTGGATTTTCCGTTTTTGGGCAACATATACCCGTACCACCATATTGGCTCCCGGTGGTAGTTCATCTCCCTGCTCACGGGTAAATAGTCGGACATCAACTACCCGCCCTTTTTCACCGTTGGGAACTCGTAAGGAGTTATCTCTAACATCTCTGGCTTTTTCACCGAAGATGGCACGTAGGAGTTTTTCTTCGGGTGGTTGGTCTGATTCCCCTTTGGGAGTCACTTTCCCAACTAAGATATCTCCAGCTTCTACCCAAGCGCCAATGCGGATAATTCCCTGTTCATCAAGGTTGCGTAGAGCATCTTCCCCAACGTTGGGAATTTCGCGGGTGATTTCTTCGGGACCGAGTTTTGTTTGCCGCGCCTCAATTTCGTATTTTTCAATGTGAATTGAGGTATAAATATCATCTTGTACTAAGCGCTCGGAAATTAAAATCGCGTCTTCGTAGTTGTAACCTTCCCAAGGCATATAAGCGACGATGATATTTTGTCCTAGGGCTAATTCCCCACCTTCGGTGGAAGAACCATCTGCTAAGACTTGCCCTGCCACTACCCTTTCACCCATACGCACCAAGGGCTTTTGATTCAAGCAAGTATCTTGGTTGGAACGTTGATACTTGGAGATGGTGTAACGAATTTCTTGGGGTGGGTTTTTGGCATTGGGGTCTGTCACCCTAGGACGTACACGAATTTCTGTGGCATCAACATAGGTGACATCACCATCGGTACGACTGACAATTACCATCCCAGAGTCTCTGGCTGCCTGGGCTTCTAACCCAGTACCGACTAGGGGGCGTTCTGGTTTGAGGAGGGGAACTGCCTGCCGTTGCATGTTGGAACCCATCAAAGCTCGGTTCGCGTCATCATGTTCCAGGAAAGGAATCATGCTCGTAGCTACGGAGACAATTTGCACTGGCGACACAGCGATATAATCGACTTGGTCGGGGGTGGTTGTCGAGAACTCCTGGCGATAGCGCACTGGAACCTGACCAATTAAATAGCCATTTTCATCGATTGCGGCATCCCCTGCTGCTACCCGGAGGTCATCTTCTTCGTCCGCAGTCATGTAACTTACGGGTAAATCAAAACGCACCTTGCCATTTTCCACAGGACGGAAGGGCGTTTCTAGGAAGCCATAGAGGTTAACTTTGGCATGGGTAGCTAGGGAACCAATTAAGCCTGCGTTTGGTCCTTCTGGAGTTTCGATGGGACAAATTCGTCCGTAATGGCTGGGGTGAATATCCCGAACCGCAAATCCTGCCCGTTCTCTGGTGAGACCCCCTGGACCAAGGGCTGAAAGTCGCCGCTTGTGTGTTAATTCTGCTAAGGGATTGGTCTGATCCATGAACTGGGACAATTGGCTGGAACCAAAGAATTCTTTAATGGCAGCCACTAGGGGTTTGGGGTTGACGAGGGATGCGGGGGTAAGTACCTCAGCATCGGATACTGTCATTCTTTCCCGAATAATTCTTTCTAACCGGTTTAGACCGACTCTGACCTGGTTTTGGAGTAATTCACCGACACTTCTGACTCGGCGATTTCCTAGGTGGTCAATGTCATCGGTGTTACCGATATCGAATTCTAGGTTGATCAGGTAGTCTACGGCGGCGAGGATGTCTGTGGAGGTGAGAACCCTGACTGTTTCTGGAACGGAAAGGCGAAGTTTTTTGTTGAGTTTGTATCTGCCAACACGTCCTAAGTCGTAACGTTTGGGGTCAAAGAAACGAGAATCCAAGAGTTGCTGCCCACCTAATACGGTGGGAGGTTCACCAGGACGTAATTTTCTATACAATTCCATGAGGGCTTCTTCTTCTGAGAATTGCCCTTCTTTTTCAATGGTTTTTTGGAAGTATTCGGGATGACGTAGGGCATCAAAAATTTCGTTATCTGACAACCCTAGGGCTTTCAGCAGTACTTGCGCTGATAATTTGCGGGTTTTGTCGATACGTACCCATACCAAGTCGTTACGGTCTGTTTCAAATTTCAGCCAAGCTCCTCGGTTGGGGATTAAACTGGCAGAATAGGTGCGACGACCGTTTTTGTCGATTTCTGATTTGTAGTAGACACCGGGCGATCGCACAATTTGATTGACAATTACCCGTTCGGCACCGTTAATAATAAAAGTGCCTCGTTCTGTCATCAGGGGCAAATCCCCAATGAAGACTTCCTGTTCCTTAATCTCTCCAGTCTCTTTGTTGATTAGGCGCGTCGGTACATACATCTGGACAGCGTAGGTACTATCTCGCCGTTTTGCCTCTTCTACACTATATTTCGGCTCCTTGAGTTTATAGTTATGACCCAAGAAATGTAGTTCTAGCTTGCCAGTGTAGTCTGTAATTGGACTAAAGGAGTTCAGTTCTTCTATCAACCCTTCTTCTAAAAACCAGCGAAAACTAGAACGCTGAATTTCAATCAAATCGGGCAACAGAAAGGCGGGTTCCATTATAGATTCGTTAGTCATGCCTCTACCTTTGTCAACCTGGTTAAACTTTTAGGTGTGTGGGAACTTCTCCTTTAAGCACCTGCAAAATGCAGATGTGGGCAAATGGAGCAATTAAAGCCTGAAAATATGAGTTTGGCAAGAGGTATTTTTTCTCTTACTCGGCTTTTTGTGATAAAACTTAACTTTTTCCTGGAAAAATTTGCCTTGATGGCTAAGTTGAGATTTTTTTGCTGGCTCACCTTCCCCTCCCAGAGCGTATTACTTAACATCACGGATTTGGCAAATTTGTGATACAGACTGCCTGTGAATTGACTCAGAGCGTTGTTATCCTAATTTCGAGGGAAACGTACCTTGTTTTCCGCTAGATATTTTTGTATCGCTTGATTTTAGCGGTTAGTGATCACAAGGAAAATGCTATTTAGGAATTTTGTATAAATTTAAGGATTGTTGGCTTTGGTCTTAACCTAGATTTACGATTTTTTTGATAGTTAAGCAAGGTTGACTCGGAAAGTCGAGAAAATTTGCTCAGGGTTTGAGTAGTTTATTGATAAATTTTAATTCTGGTTTCCTCAAATCATTATGACCTAACGGCAGTTGATTTGCAGGTAAGAAAGAGTGTCACCTTTTTGTCTTCTGCAAATTTGGGATTACTGATGCTTTGTAGATGCCCATCTGGGATATTAAGGGGAAATATTTAAACCAAATAGCCTACAAGCGTTGTTGGTGGTTTGCATGGCGATCGCCTCTAGGGTTTCTCCTCGCAAACTGGCAATCTTTTCGGCAACGTGAAGGACGTATGCTGGTTCATTCCGTCGCTCACCCCGTTTGGGAACTGGTGCCAGAAAGGGACAATCTGTTTCTATGAGTAGGCGATCGCTATTAACTATGGTTGCTGTCTGTTGAATTTCCTTGGCATTCTTAAATGTGACGGTGCCACTAAAGCTGATATAAAAATCCAAGTCTAAAAACCACTTGGCTGACTCTGGTTCTCCTCCCCAGCAATGCATGACACCACGTAAACGATCTCCTTGGGAATTTTTCCATTTTTGTAGCACTTCCCTCATTGCCGTTGCGGCATTCCGACAGTGGATAATCACTGGAAGATTGAGTTCTGTGGCGATCGCTAACTGGGATTCAAACACCGTATACTGCTGTTGATAGTTATCTGCTTTATAAAAGTCTAGACCCATTTCCCCTAAGGCTACTACCTTGGAGTCGGAACGGGCTAAAGCTAAGATTTCTTCTGCGGTGTTCTCTTGCCATTTATCTGCATCTAAGGGGTGTAAACCCACTGCAAAACTCACCTCTGGAAAACGATGAGCTATTGCCTGAATGCTAGGAAATTCTGATGGCTCAACACAGGAATGGATAAGATGTACCACTCCTGAAGAAAGCCACCGCGATCGCACTGCCTCTAAATCAGGCTGGAAAAGGTCAAAGTTGATATGAACGTGGGTATCTATTAACTGCATAATCTATCTATTTTTTCTTGGTAGCTGTCAATTGTCACTAGTCTTGAGGCTATTGACTCCTGACTCAACACCAAAGACTATTATGCAGCTACTCCTTGGGTTTTCACTTTCAACTTCCGAGCCAGACGAGATTTTTTCCTTGCTCCATTGTTGGGGTGTAAAATGCCTCGTTTCACAGCCCTGTCGATTTTACTGTATGCTTCCGACATCCGTGCCATCAATTCTTGCTGTGCTTCTGAAGAAGGATTAGCTACGTAAGCATCCACTGCCGTCAAGCATTTCTTTGTCAGCGTCTTCACCGCCGACTTGTAAGACTTATTACGCAACCGATTACGTTCCGCGATTTTGGCACGTTTGAGAGCAGACTTTGTATTTGCCACAGTCAGTTCCAGTAAAAACTATAAATTATGTACACACACTACTAGACTTACTAATATAGCACCCTAATTGCCAATGTTGAACGTCCTGGAAAAAAACTCTCCAGAAAATTTCAATCACTGCCGTTGACTCTAGGGCTGACTGGTTTTTCTATAACAATGTCATACTGCCAAGCAGACTTTCTCGGTATATAACCATGCTTTCAAAAGACTACTAACATCAGCATATCTTAAAATCGTAGAATAATCTCCCTATCTGCTGGCGATAGCTTTCAATCTCTATAAGTATAATTACTGCTTGACAAAAGTTACTTAACCCTGATTCGTCGCCAGTACTAAATGAGCTTCTACAAATATACTCAGGACTTACGCAAACACCATTTTCCATTGCGAGGGAAACTTAGCGTAGGTAAGCAATCCCAGAGTTTTTGGCGATCGCGTAGCGTCCTTGGTAGAGTTTATACTCCGCATTGTACTCTGCGAGAAGGCTTGCACCTACGTAATGACGTGAACACCGGATGTCTGTAATGGAATGTCAAACTGATGACAAGCGATCGCCACATTTCACCTTATGAAACTCACAATAACTGAACATACATGGAAATGTTTACGCCGACTTGCTTGTGGATAGAAAACCTTGTAAATTATTTTCTTAACCATCAATAAGAATTTTTAGTAATTATTTTCAATTAGGCAAGCTTGGCAAACCTAAAAATATTTATATTCAGCTTCCTCTGTATTTAAAAGTTTTGAAAGCTGAACTAACTATTTCTGTATAATTACCCGATTTGTCTAGTCAATTCATACAATGAAGTCAAATAGAGTTATGTATTTCATGGTATTCTTATCAAAAAATATGAGGCATGAAAGAATGATAAAACTCTGGCTAAGGTAATTATAGTAATCCCCATGGTCAGTATGAAAAGTTAGCCAAATTGCCTTGACAATACCTATGAGAAGCGAGTTTAAATACGATTAGACTTATCTGGTAAAATTTTGCCGAGACTGTGACAGAGGGGATTTCAGTAATTGCCGTAGCTACTACGTCTACTGGAAATATTCATAAAATTACTCAACAGTCTCTAGATATTTTCTCGGATTTGTGAAGTTTACACAAAATTTAAGAGCTTTTATGGCTTCTTTATTACCTAAGTATGGAAAATATCAAATTTAGCGAGTAAATTGGATACTATCGCAGTCGGTAGATTCAAAATAATCAGTGACTGCAATATCTAAAAGAAACAATGCTCAAAATGTAGTGTTCTTAAATTGAGGTATGAAGTTTATCAAGTTATGAAGAAATTCCTGCTTTGTGTGACTATGCACTAGGTAAATTCATCTTGAAGTTCGCAATACTCAAAACACTAATACGTAATACTGCATCCTGAATGTAGTTGGCTTTCTGACAATTCATTTACCTGTATATATGACTTTATCTGCACTTGTAAAGTTTGTTCTACCACCTGTTTTTGCCTCTGCTACAGTTTTTTCACTGATGACGTTACCCTTGGCAATTGTGGGAGACCAGGAAATAAATGTAAGATTTCAAGAAGAACCTTTCTTTTCTGGAAAGCTGAGGGATGTTGCTACTCCCTATGTAATATTATCTACGGCATTAAGTTTAGGAGCTGGTGTTTGTGCTACTGCTATTTGTGGTTGGCGTAATTCCTCTCGTAAATCTTCACAAGTTCAAGAGCACCTGTCTAGCTTAGAAAAGGAGTTGCAAGAAAAAGAGCAACTTCTCAAAGAACTGATGCTTTCGGAATCAAGACTGCAAATATCTGGATTGAATCACTTTCTAGAAGTTGAAACCTCTTTACCTGCTCATTCTCAACAACAAACAGTATCACATCGGTTAACCCAACCAATTGTGATGCAAACCCCAGTCGCCATATCTCAACCCATCCATGAGCAGAGTTCTAATCACACTGTGAATGCTGCATCTGCTTTTTCTTCGGCTCAAACTTTTCGAGGTTATGCTCAAACTAATATTCAGTCTACAGAGAATTCAACAGCAGTGAATCGCAAAAAACCTGTATCTGTGACGACATTAGAGTTTGAAGAACTACAGCAACAACTTCGGGAAATGATGCGACAAATGCAAGCGATGCAAGAAAATATGCAACTGATGCCCCAAATGGAACAGACAAAAGCTTCAGAGAGCTTTCAAGTCCATTACGAAGTTCCGAAAACTAATGAAGTCAGATTTACATAAATTATTTAGTACTGCAATTTTTCATACTTGAAAAAAATATATTGACTGGGCGAGGAGACGGATTTTTTTGGTGGTTCTCTTTCGCCCTTTTACTTGTGGCGATCGCTACCAAATATCTTCAAACATTTCTGAATCGGCAGCTACCATACCTAATTTTTTATATACCTCTTGTGCTCGGTAATTTTCCTTATACACGTATAGTCGTAAACCACAGGCTCCCTGTTCTTGAGCTTGGGAACGCAAGTGATTGTATAGTGCACGATATACTCCTTGTTGGCGATAATCTGATTCTACATAAACATCCTGTATCCACCAAAACCAAGCATTCCGCCAGTCACTCCATTCGTAGGTAATTAAAGCCGCAGCAACTATCTGGTTTTGAATTTCTACAACCGTGTAAAAGCCCCGACTAGGTTCAGTTAGAACTGCTTTTACTCCTAAACTGAGACGTTCTGTACTGATTTCTCGACCTCGAATTTCTTTCACCAGAGATTGATTGAATCTGACAATGGTTTTCCAATCATCGATACTTGCGAGACGAATATGTAGATTGTGCTCTTTTGTCATAATTACAATATCGGGTTTATCTATGAAATCCCAACAAAAATCCCCCATCACAAGATGAGGGATTTTAATGATTTACCTAACAACTAGCAAGAAATGGATTTATCAACCAAACTTACCAGCCGTCGAGGCAATAACAAACGCTGCGTAGGTAAGGACATAGCCAACGGTGAAGTGAGCTAAACCAACCACACGAGCTTGAACAATGGAGAGGGCAACGGGTTTGTCTTTCCAGCGAACTAAGTTTGCAATGGGAGTACGTTCGTGTGCCCAAACAAGAGTTTCAATTAACTCTTGCCAGTAACCTCTCCAAGAGATGAGGAACATGAAACCTGTTGCCCAAACTAGGTGTCCAAAGAGGAACATCCAAGCCCAAACAGAAAGGTTATTCATGCCGTAGGGATTGTAACCGTTAATCAACTGAGCTGAGTTAGCCCAGAGGTAGTCACGGAACCAACCCATTAAGTAGGTGGAAGATTCGTTGAACTGAGCAACGTTACCTTGCCAAATGCCTAAATGCTTCCAATGCCAGTAGAAAGTTACCCAACCAATGGTATTGAGCATCCAGAACATAGACAGGTAGAAAGAGTCCCAAGCGGAGATATCACAAGTACCGCCACGACCAGGACCATCACAAGGGAAGGCGTAACCGAAGTCCTTCTTGTCAGGCATTAACTTAGAACCACGGGCATCCAGAGCACCTTTCACCAATACAAGGGTGGTGGTGTGGATAGCCAACGCAAAGGCATGGTGTACTAAGAAGTCGCCAGGACCAATGGTTAAGAAGAGGGAGTTGGTGCCAGAGTTAATGGCATCTAACCAACCTTGCAGCCAAACATTACCGTAGTTGGGGTAAGCGGTGGCAGCAATGCTATCGGGGTTGGATAGCAACACGTTCAAGCCGTAGAGAGCTTTACCGTGGGAAGCTTGGATAAACTGAGCAAATACTGGCTCAATGAGGATTTGCTTTTCAGGAGTACCGAAAGCAACTACTACATCATTGTGTACGTATAAGCCGAGGGTGTGGAAACCGAGGAAGAGAGATACCCAACTGAGGTGGGAGATAATCGCTTCTTTATGTTCCAATACGCGGGCAAGAACGTTGCCTTTGTTTTGTTCGGGGTCGTAGTCACGAACTAAGAAAATAGCACCGTGAGCAAAAGCACCAACCATTAAGAACCCAGCAATGTACTGGTGGTGGGTGTAGAGCGCTGCTTGAGTAGTATAGTCCCTAGCAATGAAAGCGTAAGCAGGGATGGAGTACATGTGCTGCGCTACTAAGGAGGTGATTACACCTAAGCAAGCGAGGTGCCAACCCAACTGGAAGTGCAGTGAGTTGTTGTAGGTTTCGTAAATGCCTTGGTGAGGCATGTTGAAAGGACCTTCAACGGTTTTGCCAAAGAAGGTTTTGGAATCCATCATCTCTTTGATGCTGTGACCAATACCAAAGTTGGTGCGGTACATATGACCGGCAACGATGAATAGGACAGCGATCGCCAAGTGGTGGTGAGCCATATCGGTCAACCACAGGGATTCGGTTTGGGGATGGAAACCACCCAAGAAAGTCAGGATAGCTGTACCAGAACCTTGAGAGGTGCCGAATACGTGGCTAGCTGTGTCGGGATCCGCAGCGTATACGCTCCAGTTGCCGGTGAAGAAAGGTGTCAAACCAGCAGGGTGGGGTAAGGTGCTGAGGAAGTTATCCCAACCAACGTGCTGTCCGCGAGATTCAGGGATAGCAACGTGAATCAAGTGACCAGCCCAAGCCAAGGAGCTAACACCGAACAAACCAGCCAAATGGTGGTTTAAACGGGATTCAGCACTCTTGAACCAAGCCAAGCTAGGACGGAATTTGGGCTGTAAATGTAACCAACCTGCGAACAAGCACAGGGATGCGAACAACAACAGGAAGATGGAACCCATGTAGAGGTCGCCATTTGTCCGCATACCAATGGTGTACCACCAGTGGTAAACACCAGAGTAAGCAATGTTTACAGGGTTGCTAGCACCAGCTTGGGTGAAAGCTTCAATTGCGGGTTTACCGAAGTGAGGGTCCCAAATTGCATGAGCAATAGGACGGATGTGCAGAGGATCTTTAATCCACTGTTCAAAGTTACCTTGCCAGGCTACGTGGAACAGGAGACTGGATGCCCAAAGGAAAATGATTGCTAGGTGACCGAAGTGGGTAGCGAAAATCTTTTGGTAAAGATTCTCTTCGGTCATGCCATCATGGCTTTCAAAGTCATTTCCCATTGCGATCGCATACCAGATCCGACGAGTAGTCGGGTCCTGTGCGAGGTCCTGGCTAAATTTTGGAAATTTTGTTGCCATAGGTTTTGATAATTCCTCTGACCTTTAGCCATCAGGTGCTTGTTGAGTTCTGAGCTTTGAGTTCTGAGTTTTGAGTGATGACTCACCACCCAGCACTCATTACTCAGTACTGCTTATGACTGGTTGCTAACCAACTGAAAGGATATGTGCGTGGAAGAACGCCCAAGTTGTAGCAATTCCTCCTAGGAGGTAGTGAGCTACACCTACAGCCCGACCTTGAGTAATGCTCAGAGCGCGAGGCTGAATTGCAGGTGCTACTTTCAACTTATTATGTGCCCAGACAATGGACTCAATCAATTCTTGCCAGTAGCCACGACCACTGAACAGGAACATTAAGCTGAATGCCCAGATGAAGTGTGCGCCTAAGAACATTAATCCATAGGCAGAGAGCGCACTACCGTAGGAGTTGATTACTTGTGAAGCTTGTGCCCACAGGAAGTCACGCAACCAGCCATTAATGGTGATGGCACTTTGGGCAAAGTTACCACCAGCAATGTGAGACACATTACCAGCTGCGTCTACGGTTCCCCACACATCAGATTGCATTTTCCAGCTGAAGTGGAAGATAACAACACTAATGGAGTTATACATCCAGAACAATCCTAGGAATACATGGTCCCAACCAGATACTTGGCAGGTACCACCACGACCAGGACCGTCGCAGGGGAAGCGGAAACCTAAGTTTGCTTTGTCTGGAATCAGACGAGAGCTACGAGCGAAGAGTACGCCCTTGAGCAGAATCAATACGGTAACGTGAATTGTGAAGGCGTGGATGTGGTGAACCAAGAAGTCCGCTGTTCCCAAAGCTATGGGCATCATCGCGACTTTACCGCCAACAGCAACGATACCGCCACCGAATGCATGGCTAACTGTTGCCAATGCGTTAGGTGCTGTGCCACCAGGAGCCATAGTATGGATACCTTGTACCCACTGGGCAAATACTGGTTGCAGTTGGATTGCTGTGTCCGAGAACATATCTTGGGGACGACCCAAGGCACGCATCGTATCGTTGTGGATGTAGAGTCCAAAGCTATGGAAGCCGAGGAACATACATACCCAGTTCAAGTGAGAAATGATTGCATCACGGTGACGAATGACACGATCAAGAACGTTGTTTTGGTTCACAACGGGATCATAGTCACGCACCATAAAGATTGCTGCGTGAGCCGCACCACCGACGATCAGGAAGCCGCCAATCCACATATGGTGGGTGAACAGGCAAAGCTGTGTAGCGTAGTCGGTTGCCAAGTAAGGATAGGGCGGCATGGAGTACATATGGTGCGCCACAATAATGGTCAAAGAACCCAGGAATGCTAGGTTGGTTGCCAATTGAGCGTGCCAAGAAGTGGTCATGTTCTCGTAGAGACCTTTGTGACCTTCGCCAGTGAAAGGACCTTTGTGGCCTTCCAGAATCTCTTTGATGCTGTGACCGATACCCCAGTTGGTGCGGTACATATGACCTGCGACGATGAACAATACCGCGATCGCCAAGTGGTGATGGGCAATGTCAGTCATCCATAAACCACCAGTTACGGGGTTTAATCCACCCTTGAAGGTGAGGAAATCTGAGTAAGCACCCCAGTTCAAGGTGAAGAAGGCGTTGATTCCACTGGCAAAGCCGGGATACAAATCAACCATCTTCGAGGAATCGAGGATAAATTCGTGGGGTAGGGGAATATCCTTGAGGGCTACGCCTGAATCCAACAATTGGTTTGTTGGTAAGGATACGTGAATCAAGTGTCCAGCCCAACCCAAGGAACCACAACCTAATAAAACTTGCAAGTGGTGGTTCAGCATGGATTCCACGTTTTGGAACCATTCCAACTTGGGAGCTTTTTTGTGGTAGTGGAACCAGCCAGCAAACAGGAATAAACCTGCTAATACCAGACCACCAATGGCAGTGCAGTAAAGCTGGAAGGAACTGGTGATACCCCAACCGCGCCAGACTTGGAATAAGCCTGAGGTGATTTGGATGCCGTGGAAGCCACCACCAACATCACCGTTGAGAATATCTTGACCGACGATGGGCCAAACTACTTGGGCGCTGGGTTTGACGTTTAGAGGGTCAGTTAACCAAGCTTCGTAGTTTGAGAACTTCGCGCCGTGGAAAATCATCCCGCTTAGCCAGATAGTCACTACGGCTAAGTGACCGAAGTGGGCTGCGAATATCTTGCGGGATATATCTTGTAAATCGCTTGTATGTGTATCAAAATCGTGGGCGAGTGCGTGCAGGTTCCAAATCCAGGTTGTGGTTTTAGGACCCTTAGCAAGGGATCTGTCGAAGTGACCAGGTGTTGCCCATTTCTCGAAAGAGGTAGGCACTGGGTTCTCATCAACTACGATTCTTGCTTTTTTCTCCTCTCGCTCCGGAGGACTAATTGTCATTCGACCTCCTCTCTTAAAAGGGATTGAGGAATTGTCACCACAATAAATGTCTTCTTAGAGAAAGTGAATCTTAGTCGCATCCTCCAGAAAGAGGCTGGAGCAGCGATGAAGACTGCTTGTGGATAGTGGTTTCTGTTGAATTATAAGGGCTTAACTTGTACATTGTTGGAGACATTTTAACAATAATTCAAAATCCCCAAAGAAACTGTAGAATCCGCCTTGTTAAATTTGAGGTCATGGGCAAAAAGTCAATACTTTTTCCATTTATTTTACAAAGAGCAACAATTCGTGAAAACTATGGAATTCTGATATGGTGAAATACCTGAAAATACTTACCTGCATAGGCTTTTAGCCTTTTGTCTTGAGGTGATTTTTCAGTCGAATTCCGAGCATTTATTTACATTTCTGCTAAGGTTTATACAAAATAATCGTTAAATAGTTGTTCAACGAATAAATGAAAAAGTATCATTTGCATAGTGAAAACTAATATGTATATTTCTTGCCTTTGTCACATCACTTAACAATTGGGTAAATTTTTTGGAGTTGCTTTGTGAGTTGCATGTAATATAGTCTGGCTTGTGTGAATGAGTACTTCTGGGTAAAAAACATGGACTGGTGGCAGACGATCGCGATTGTGCAGCGACTTTGCAGATGGTTCGCCATAATTTATTTTGGTCAAGGTTGGAGAAGGACGTGTAAGTCTCTTCTGACAATCGTCTTATTAGTGCTGTTTTTAACTAGTTGTGGTGAGCCGAAAAATAGTCCACTGTTAGGTAAAAATGGTGACGGGAAACCTGCATTGAGCCAAAATTTTGCGGAAATTGCCCCACCAGAAGTGCTATTACGACTGAGTGAAAGTCTGGATAATTACCTTCCTCAGGTGAAAATAATTACACCATATGAAGATGTAGTTTTAGAAGATACAAATGTTTCTGTGAGCTTGCAGGTAGAGAATTTACCGATATATCAAGATGCAGAATCTGGTTTAGGTTCCCATCTGCAAGTGATTTTAGATAATCAGAGGGCGATCGCCGTTTATGATACCCATCAACCCTTAATTTTGTCAGACTTATCCCCTGGAACCCATACCTTGAGGGTTTTTGTCGTTCGTCCCTGGGGTGAAAGTTTTAAGAATGCAGGTGCTTATGCTCAGACAACATTCCATATCTATACTAAGACTGAGGATAATAAACCAGACCCAGAAGTACCTTTATTAACTTACAATCTGCCATCTGGGGAATATGGAGCAGAACCAATACTATTGGATTTTTACCTGACAAATGCTCCCCTGCGGGTGAGTAGACAGGGAGAGACGGAGGAAAATCCCTTCTCTGATTGGCGAATTCGCTGCACAATTAATGGTGAAAGCTTTGTTTTGGATCGTTGGCAAGCAATTTATCTCAAGGGTTTTCACCAAGGGATGAACTGGGTAAAGCTGGAATTCCTGGATAATCAGGGAAATCCGGTAAAAAATGTCTTTAACAGTACTGTACAACTAGTCAATTACCAACCTTCAGGGAAAGATACTCTATCTCGGATAGTTCGGGGAGAATTACCACTCGAACAAGTTAGGGGTATTGTCGATCCTAGCTATAGAGTTATTCCGAAACCAGAGGTGACACCAGGGGAAAGTTTACCACAGGAATCAGAAGAAGTTCCTGTAACAGAATCCGATGAAGTAGAAAGTACAACACCATCATCTGAATCAGAAGAATTAGAGAAAATTCCTGTACCAGAGGAGGGGGAAGTACCAAAAGTTGAACCCCAGGAATCAGAAACACCGAAAACACCCTCACCCCAACCTCAGGAGTTAGAGAAAATTCCTGTACCAGAGGAAGGGGAAGTACCGAAAGTTGATGATATACCCCAGGAATCAGAAACAGTTCCTACCGAACCCCAGGAATCAGAAACAGTTCCTACCGAACCCCAGGAATCAGAAATACCGAAAGCACCCTCACCCCAACCTCAGGAATTAGAGAAAATTCCTGTACCACAGGAGGGGGAAGTACCAAAAGTTGATGATATACCCCAGGAATCAGAAACAGTTCCTACCGAACCCCAGGAATCAGAAACAGTTCCTACCGAACCCCAGGAATCAGAAACACTGAAAACACCTTCTCCCCAACCTCAAGAGTTAGAGAAAATTCCTGTGAATGAAACCGAATTGAAAGAAGTTCCCCCATCCCCAGCAAAACCCACAGAGACTCCAACAATAGAACCAACTCCTGAAAGTTCTACCAAGGAAACTGTAAAATCTGATTGGCAGTCTAGATATGGGAAATATGCGAAGTATGGCAAATATTTTCAACGTCGGACAGAGAAAATGAAATCAAAATAAGTATTTTATGGAGATTTCAGCGAAAAATACTCATTTCTAATTCCTGGGAGAGAATTTCCAATAAGGCGATCGCCCCAATCGAATTACCTACACTATCCAAGGGGGGACTATAGATAGCGATCGCACCTTCTCCTGGTACAACTGCTAAAACTGCTCCACTAATTCCCGATTTCATAGGCAACCCAATAGTCACAGCATATTTGCTTGATGCTGCATATAATCCACAGGTTAACATCACTGCATTCACAATTTGTCGATGCTGGGACATAATCAAATCCGTTTCAACTGCCAAAAGTTTTCCCAACAAAGCTAAATCGGCGATCGCCCCAGATATGCAGCATATATTTTCGTATAAGTCAAGTGCTAACTCTGGATTTGTTACATATCCCAATGCTGTTAGATGCTGGGTAATATCATGATTAACTGGGGAAGGAGCCAAGCGCACGGAAGCAAGCATTTTTGTATCTATATATAATTGACAACCTGCCCGTTGATTCAACCACTGACAAAAGGATTGGGTACAGTCGTGGGTATCTTTTCCTGGTAGTTTATCAGCCAGGGCGATCGCCCCACTATTAATCATCGGATTGCGAGGATATCCATCAGCTTGCAATTGGGAAAGAGAATTAAAAGCAGTGTCAGTTGTTTCTACTCCTACCCACTGGAATACCCTATCTACCCCAAAGGTTTCCAGGAGATAAAGTAAGGTGAAGGGTTTAATAACGCTCATCAGTGGGAAAATACACTGAGTATCTCCTAATGCATAGGTTTGTCCTGAGAGGTAATTAATTTGCACAGCAAACAGATTGGGGTTAGTTGCTGCTAACAAGGGAGGATAGGTAGAAACTGTTCCTTGATGAATTTTTCCCTTTACTTGCTCTATCCAATGAGCTAATTTATCGATTAATTCTGACATTGCGAGTTATACCATTTCTCGAAATTCCGGCTACAGATAATTCTCCCCCTGCTCCCTGCTGTCTATGTGTAGCTTTATTTTGGAGATATTATCTTTGTCATGGTATTTGATTGACTGTGCGATAAGAGGAGTTGCTATGCGATCGCTCAATAATTTGTTTGTACTATAAAAGTTTAGAGATGACAAATAAAAATTGCTAGTCTATGGAGCGATCGCTACGATTTTACTACTAGTATATTTTTATGCTATGCATTTTTAAGTATTCTTCTTTCAGATGAGATAATTAAGTTAAGAAATTTTCTTGTATGAAATAGAAACATCATGATTTATAGTCAACATAATTTATATGTATATCCGCGACTCAAGTTAGATATTAGGCTCAGGGATTTATGGAGAGCTTTGCTATCTTTTGTATTTCCTTTAAATATGAATAAAACTATTAATAATATTCAGAAATTTTGGCATACAGAGAAAGATATTATTCCCACATTATCCGTCCGAACTGCTTTTGACTTACTTTTACAATCATTACAATTACCTCCTGGCTCCGAAGTGTTGATGAGTGCCATTAATATTGCCGACATGGTGGAAATAGTGGAAAGGCATCAACTAGTACCAGTACCTGTAGATATTGATTTATTAACCTGTGAACCATCAATACCATTATTAGAAAAACTCGTCTCCCAAAAAACAAAAATTTTACTCATTGCTCACATTTTTGGAACTATCATTGACCTCAATCCCTACGTAGATTTTTGTCGCCAAAAAAATTTAATTTTGATTGAAGATTGTGCCCAGGGATTTGCCGGAAATCGCTACTATGGACATTGGGAAGCTGACGTGAGTTTTTTTAGTTTTGGTCCTATCAAGTCTTGCACAGCCTTAGGTGGAGCCATCACACTCTTAAAAGATAAAAATTTATCAATTCAGATGCAAGAGATAGAAGCTACCTATCCCCAGAAAAGTGAAACTTGGTTTTTTATCCGAATTCTCAAATTTATGAGTTTAAAAATTCTGTCTTTCCCCTGGATTTACTGCCAGCTACTGAGTTTATTAAAACTCTGTGGTCAGGATTTAGATTCTACCATTGTCGCAATGACTAGAGGCTTTGCTCAAGGAGATTTATTCATCAAAATTCGCCATCGTCCACCGCAACATTTATTATGGTTACTATCCGATAGATTGAGTCAATGCGGAGAATTTTTGCAACGTCAAAAAACTGGAGAAAACTTTCAAAAAATCTTGCCAAAAAATATTTTAGTTCCTGGAGTTAAAGCCAGCCTTCATTCTTTTTGGTTATTCCCCATTATTGTAAATCATCCCCATCGGGTTTTACAGTACCTGCGAACTCATAATTTTGATGCTAGCCGGGGAAGTACAAGTTTAATTGTCAAAGAGTCCCATGATCAGCAAAATCATCTTGCACCAGAAAATGCCAAGTATTTGATGCAGCAGATTCTCTTTTTACCTGTGTATCCTGATGTGCCTGTAGCAGAATTAACAAGGCTGAGTCAGTGTTTAAGAGATATAATAGAAAACCCTAATTAATCCTGACTGGGATGGAGAATCAAAGAAAATTTCTTTATCATAAACCATGGCAATGACATGTAATTGCCTGGAGGGAATTTTGAAACAGATGTGGGGCGATCGCTGTCGTCTCATTTACAATCTATAAAAGTGAGTTGGCTCAAACCCTAATTTCCAAGTGCAAAATCTATGCTAATCGGTACAACATTGCAGGGTGGAAAATACACCTTAGACCAAGAAATCGGTCGAGGTGGCTTTGGTATTACGTTCAAAGCTACACACCATTTCCTTAAGCAAGTGGTGGTAATTAAAACCCTGAATGAGAAATTGCGACAGCACCCAGATTTTCCCAAGTTTGAGCGTCAATTTCAAGACGAAGCCAGACGTTTAGCGACTTGTATCCATCCCAATATTGTCCGTATCAGTGATTTTTTCCTGGAAGACAAATTACCCTACATGGTGATGGAATATATTCCCGGTGAGACTTTAGGGGAATCCTACGTCCTACCCAGTGTCCCGTTGCCAGAAGTCACAGCCATCCACTATATTCGCCAAATTGCTGCCGCCCTGCAAGTTGTGCATCAAAATGGTTTGCTCCATCGGGACGTCAAGCCAGATAACATTATTCTGCGCCAAGGTACTCAGGAAGTTGTGCTGATAGATTTTGGCATTGCCAGAGAGTATAACGGTGGAGTGCGGCAAACTCACACAGGGATGGTTTCCGAAGGATATTCCCCCGTAGAGCAGTACCTATCCCAAGCACCGCGATCGCCAGCAACGGATGTTTATGGTTTAGCTGCCACCCTTTACGCACTGCTGACTGGACAAGTTCCCATGCCAGCTTTACTGCGCGATCGCCAACAAATGCCATCACCCCGCGAACTGCAACCCCACATCACTGCTGCGGCAAATCAAGCTGTAATGAGAGGTATGGCAATTGAGGCAAAATTCCGTCCATCCACCGTCGGGGAATGGTTAAAGTTATTGCCAGAGGTGGGGGTGACACCTATGTTACGAGTCGTACCAACCCATACCGTTGCCACAATTGATTTATCTGCCCAGCAAGCCGCAGAACAGATTTACCAGCAGCAAGGAGGAGTCAATGCACCAGTTAAGCAAGGGCGATCGCCTGCCAATTCTTCTGGTTTTTTCCGGCATCCTAAACTGATGATTGGTGCAGGTGTGGCGATGTTGGCTGCCACTGCTGGCTTTACTGTTGCTAGTATGATCACCAAAAAACCTGCTGTTTCTAATACCACTGAACAACAGAATACAACCCAACCTACCGCCGATTTTCCCCCCTCTGTGCATAGCGTGCCAACTCAAACTGCAACACCAGCCAACGCAGAAACTGCGGCAAATACAAGTACTATTCCCCGGCGCAAACGTTCTCGTCGTAATCGCGAGGAAATACCGACTCAAAGAGATATAAATAATACTAGAAAAGATAATATCGGAACAGGCAGCGATCGCCTCAATCCAGATAATTCAGATACAAATAACTCGACACCAAAAGCCACAAGCTCGCCAAGTTTGGTGCAAAAGCTAAAAATCATTAAAAAACAACGAGAAGCTGGTATAACTACTCCAAGTAATAATTCCACCCCATCGCCAGCTAACTCTGTGGTGATTCCTAGCACCGATAATCAGAAACCAGATAGCTCTTCTGTAGTCGTTCCCACCAAGGAAGTACCTACCTCCGAACCTGAGAATAAATCCCAACCCCTACCAGTTAAGGAAACAGTGGAAGAGAATCAAGAATAGGGTTAGGGAGAAGGGTTTTTGTTCACCATCACCCATCACCCACTACCTATTACCCAATCTTCTTTTCTAGATATTGCCCAATCATTAACTGTTCACCAGCGCGGGAAATGATAGTTTGACGGGTGCGATACTTGCTACCAATTAACTTGAGTTCTTCTTCAAAGACAGAACCGTTGTATTCAGTTCGCAGACATAGAGTATCAGAGTTGGGCAAGTAGTATGTGGCAGTAATTGGTTTAGTCGTTGCAAAACCGCGATCGCGGTACAAAGTATTTCCTAAAGCCCCAAATAAGGTTACACCTTGGGATTCGTTTTTGCCCGTCTCAGTGTTGTCACTATTCCAGCTAACTTCCACACCAGTGGTTAAAATTTCTGTATCAGATAATTCATGCATTTTTGCCAGAGTCAGTAATTCCTCACATCCCTGATGCAGATAACGAATCCTCAAGTCACTGACTATCTCTTTAGTTTCATCCTTCAGAAGTGTGTAGTAGCGCCTTTCTGAGCGCCATTGACCAACGGATTTTTGAAAAAATTCTGCAATCAGAGATTCTTCCTGAACTTGTAGCAATTGTAAGGTTGATGTCACTGGTAGTTTTCCTCACTGGATATAGGCATTTCACTGGTTAATCCCTGAATTGGGGATTTACAGCATCTTGGGATTTTGAGAGATAAATACACACTTCTATCTCAAATGCCATACTTGTTTACTTTTCTTAATTTAAACTAATTTTCTCTGAATGTGCTGATAAATTAGTTACATTTTTCTAGGGGGAGGAGTGAAAATAGCCGAAGAGTTATCCGAGTCCTTATACTCTCACTGTATCTTGGTCTGAGGGTATTGATAATTTGTTCATCCCTGGGTTGGAGATTTCAAGGATACTGCATCGTTTTATCTTTTCTCTTTGACTGAGAGCTATAGTAAATTTACTACTTCCATTGCATAAATCTCAGTCCTTAGAGATATTACATTAAGTTGAATAGGCGATATTTTATACTTATATTGACTATGAAGTTAAGTAAAATTTATTGCTGATGAATTAAGAGTCTCTGAAGAGTCTAAATTTCCCATCTTTGACTGTGAAATCAATCCAGAATCTCTATGCAAATCTTTTGGTGAAGTTGAACCGATAAATCCTAGCTAAACTAAATGCTTGTCATCAAAGTTAATTCCCAAAAGCTTTTACGAGAAAATTTCTGTATTTTCATTTAAGATTCAGAACAGGGGATGCTGCCGAAAATCACTAGGAGCAAAGTCAATGATTGGGGATGGAATACAAGCGAAAATATCACTTAAGTCTGTTTTTTTCTCGATAATTTTGACAAAGCTCAATCTATCTATGGCTTGGCTAGTAATTTTGGGTATAGGTATAGTTTTATCTAGTTGTGGTGGAACATCCCAAGACAAAGCGACAGCACGGCAAGAACAAGGAGATAGAACGACTGCTGTGGATGTGGCAGTAGCACGTAAAGCAATTTTACAACAGTCACTGAAATATACAGGAACCACTGCACCCTTTCGTATCGTGTCTTTGCGATCGCAAGTCGAAGGGCAGCTTTTAGCCTTAAATGTAGATGTCGGCGACAACCTCAAGCAAGGACAAGTTGTGGGACAGGTAGATGATGCACTGTTAAAAACATCACTAAATCAAGCGGAGGCAGAATTGGCAGCCCTGAAGTCAGAGGTAGCAAGGGCAACAAATCAAGTCAGTAATGCCCGTACTCAATTTGAGCGATCGCGCTTGGAATTATTACAAAATCGTGCAGATGCCGACAGACTCACAAAGCTCTATAAACAAGGGGCGATCGCCCAACAAATGGCAGAGCAGGCAAGAACGAAAGCTAGTACATCTATACAAGCATTACGAGCAGCTGTAGAACAGGTACGTACAGAACAACAAGCAGTTGCTGCTGCTAAGGGTAGGGTGATTGCCCAAGCTGCGGTGGTAGATGAAGCCAGGGAAAGAAAATCCTATGCTCGTCTCACTTCTCCGATTAATGGTGTTGTTTTAGAAAAAATTACAGAGCCAGGTAATTTACTCCGCCCAGGAAATGAAATATTCAAAATAGGTGACTTCAGTCGTGTCAAGGTAGTAGTCGAAGTTTCTGAGCTTGAACTCAGTAATATTACCCAAGGACAATCGGTGCAAGTGCTTCTCGATGCTTTCCCCGACAAAAAATATATCGGTACTGTAACTAGAATTTCTCCTGCCGCAGACTCGACTTCTCGACTTATCCCTGTGGAAATTGTCATACCAAATATTGACGGTAAAATTGGTAGCGGTTTACTGACTCGTGTGAATTTTCAAAGTAGCCAAACCGAGCAGGTAGTAATTCCAGAGTTAGCCCTGCAACAAGCAGAAGAAGAAAGAAAACCGGGAAATAATCCGGGAGATAACCCTACCACTACCCAGGGCAAAGTTTTCGTAGTCACCGAAGGTACAGAAAAACCCCAAGTTACACAAAGAATAGTCAAGTTAGGCGATCGCGCTGATAGCAAAGTCACTGTTCTTTCTGGGTTAGAAGCGGGGGAGAAATATGTGGTACGCAGTGGCAAACCCCTCAAGGATGGGGATACTGTTCGCCTATCTATACTTTCGGAAAGCAAGTGAATTCTTTGACGCTCAAAATCAATAGTAGTAATTTTGTTCTATTTTTTGCTTCCAGGCTGCTATTTTGACTGAGAGCGAAGTTATTTAACTAAATAAATTATTGCTTGCCTAACCTTCCCCTATTCCCTTGCCTAATTATGAACAACGGCTTTAGTCTCAGTACCCTATCTATTCGTCAGCATATTGGCACCTTGGTATTAACGGTGGCAGTAATTGTTATGGGAGTATTTTTTATTAATCAACTCCCTGTCGATTTACTACCATCGATTACCTATCCGCGTATTGGTGTGCGAGTGCAAGCTCCCGGAGTCTCTCCCGAAGTGGCAATAGATGAAATTACCAAACCTCTGGAAGAAGTCTTCTCCGCCACGGAAGGAGTTGTGCAGGTATATTCTCAAACCAGGGAAGGACAAATCAGTCTCGATTTATTTTTCCAACCCGGTGGTAATATTGACCAAGCTTTAAACGATGCCACGGCTGCCTTTAATCGTGCAAGAAACCAGCTACCGGATACTATTGAGGAGCCACGATTATTTAAATTTGACCCTTCGCAACAGCCAGTGTACGAAATGGCACTAACTTCTCCCAAACTACGAGGAGTAGATTTACGGATATTTGCTGAGGAAGAATTAGCAAGGGAGTTAGGAGTTGTTCCTGGGGTAGCAGGGGTTGATGTTTCTGGGGCGGTAAATGAGGAAATTCGCGTCAACATCGACTTGAATCGTTTACAAGCTCTGGGGGTGGGGTTAACAAATGTTCTGGATGAGCTAGAGAATCGCAACCAGGATATTTCTGGGGGACGAATTTTGGGCAGTAATTCCGAACCTCTTACCCGTACCGTGGGTAGGTTTAAGAGTGCGGAGGAAATTAATAATCTTTCCTTTGCCACAACTGGGAGTACCTCTACTACCTCAAACAGTCAGACGGGTGATAACTTTTCTCCTAACCTTACCCTAGGGAAGCGTCGGGTTTACCTACGGGATTTTGCACAAGTCATTGATGGTACAGAAAAGCAACGGGTATTTGTCTTGTTGAATGGCAAGGAAGCAGTCAAAGTTAGCATTCAAAAGCAACCAGACGCGAATACGATTACCGTGGTGGAGGGAGTCAAAAAACGCATTCAGGAATTGCGACAATCTGGGTTGATTGCTGAGGAAGTTGTGCTGATTCCTACCCTCGATGAGTCACGGTTTATTCAGAATTCTATTAGTAATGTCACCAGCTCCGGTTTAATTGGTTCCCTCTTAGCAGCGATCGCGGTTTTCCTCTTCCTGGGTTCCCTACGACAAACATTTATCATTGTGCTTGCCATACCCCTAGCTACCCTAGCGGCAATTATCCTCATGGGGTTATTTGGTTTATCTCTGAATGTTTTTAGTTTAGGTGGCTTGGCTTTAGGGGTAGGTATCGTAGTTGATAACTCCATCGTCATGCTAGAAAATATTGCCGACGGAATCAAGGAAGGGAAAGCTGAAGAGGAGAGGGAAAAAGAGGTAGGGAGAGAATCCTATTTAACATTGGTGAAATCATCATCTGTTTCCAGTGGAGCCAAAATTCTCCGGCAAGCAGAAAAAAGTAGTCAGGAGGTGGAATCTGCTTTAGTCGCTTCCACTAGTACTAACCTGGTGGCGGTGTTACCCTTTTTGCTGATTGGGGGGTTTATTTCCCTGCTATTTAATGAGTTAATTCTCACTATCAGCTTTGCCGTTGCTGCTTCGATTTTGATTGCCGTGACGGTGGTACCGATGTTAACTTCCCGGATGTTGGCATGGCAAGTATCTAGTGGTGTAGAAAACTTTTGGTTGCTACGAGGATTTAATCAGCGCTTTGATGCTGCCACGGGAGGCTATAAAAGATTCTTAGCCTGGGTGTTAAGGTGGAGAATCTGGGTAGTGGCGATCGCTGTTTCTCTCCTCGGTGGGATGAGTCTTATCCTTTCTCCCCAAATTCCCCAGGAAATTCTGCCCCGCATCAACACTGGGCAAGCCAATTTAATTGCTCTGTTTCCTCCTGGTACACCCCTGGAAACAAACAAAAAAGTTATGACTGCGGTGGATCGAATTATTGCTCAACAGCCAGAAACAGAATATAGTTTCTCGACAATTGGCGGTTTCCTCTTTGGTAGCAACACTATCAGTAACCCCCTACGGAGTTCTGCAAATATCACCCTCAAACCAGGTACAAATGTCAGCGACTATGTAGAGCGTGTTACCCAGGAATTAAACAAGCTCAATTTAGCAGGTATCCGTTTACGCCTTTCCCCTGGGCAGGTGCGAGGGTTAATTCTCAATAATTCTCCCGTACGAGGGGCAGAAATTGATGTCATGCTCCAAGGTAGTGATACTCAAAGTTTACAACGGGCAGGGAGGCAGGTATTAGCAGCTTTAGAAGAAAAAGTTACCGCCGCGAGATTTCGCCCCGATGCTGATGCCAGACAACCAGAAATTCAAATTCGCCCCGACTGGGAAAGGCTTTCCAAGCTGAATTTAACAACTAAAGATATTGGTGAAACGGTACAAACTGCCATTGAAGGTAGTGTTCCCACCCAGCTACAACGAGGCAACCGCTTGGTTGATGTGCGAGTACAGTTAGATGAAAAATCAATTCAAAATGCTTCCCAGTTGGCAAGATTACCCCTATTTGTCACTGACAATCGTCAGGTACGTCTCAGTGATGTTGCTAGTATCATTGAAGACCAAGCCCCTGGAGAAATTCAGCGTATCAATCAGCGCCAGGTATTTATTATTGCTGGAAATTTAGCTGAGAATGGCAGTTTAAGCCAAGCTTTGCAGCAAGTTGAACAGGCGATCGCCCAGGTGAAATTACCTGCTGGTGTTTCCCTGATTCCTAGCTCTGCCCAAGAATCTAACCGTCAGTTGCAAGATGCCCTGTGGTTGTTGGGAAGTTTAGCCAGCTTTCTTGTCTTTGTTGTCATGGCGGTGCAATATAACTCCCTAGTTGACCCACTGGTAATTATGTTTACTATTCCCCTTGCCCTAGCTGGGGGTATTTTCGGGCTTTTCGTTACCAGAACTGCCATTGGGGCAACAGTTATTGTCGGTGCGGTACTTTTGGTAGGTATCGTTGTTAACAACGCCATTATTATGGTGGAGCTAGCCAATCAAATTCGTGAGCGGGAAAGGTGCGATCGCCGTACTGCCATAATTCAAGCAGCACCCCAACGTCTGCGCCCCATACTGATGACAACAATTACTACAGTTCTCGGTATGTTTCCCCTTGCTCTTGGTATCGGTGAAGGTTCAGAATTTCTCCAACCCCTAGGTATTGTCGTATTTTCCGGACTTTCCCTGGCTACCTTACTGACACTCTTCATTATTCCCTGTTTCTACGTTTTGCTCCATGATTTGTTTGCCGGGAAATTTATGAAAAGATTCTGGAAGGGGTAAAGGTTAAGAGCATGATTTCCCCTTACCCTTACTTACCCTTAGTACTTAACCAAGATAAAATTGCTGCATAGGGAGTAATGAGTAGGCAGTATACGAAGATTCATTTAGTAGAAAAAGTATGCTTTGTGAACTACTAGCTTCTATTTAAAAGTCACTTCTGATGTGAATTGGAAACACCTCTCACCCCATAAGGGTTTCAAGGTTTAATTCACTACTCATTACTTACTACTCATTACTCATCAGTCTAGTGTTGACACTTCCCTTTACCTGCACCTTGGTGATGTTCACCATGTTTGTGGGAGCAACTTTGTAAGTCTTGACTTTTCAGGGTGTTGCTAATTTCTTGCAGGGTGGAATCTTTAGATTGTAATCCGATCCAAGCATCTATTTTTTCCACATCAAAACCGACTTCTCGGCGATCGCCAACTTCCATTAACGGACGACGAATTAACAAGGGATCTTGCAACATCATCACTAAAGCGGTTTGAGCATCCACCTGCTCAGGGTTAACTTCCCCCGATTGTACCTTAGGTGCGGCACGGTTAAACCACTCGACAATGGGGCGATCGCCAAAAAATGATTTTAATCTATCGATTGTCCAAGGTTCGGTGATAATACTAAAAGAGACAACTTCATGACCCGCAGCAGTCAGTAAGGTTTTTTGTTTGGTATTGTTTTTGCAACCAGGTTTTTCATAAAAAATTACCCGCGCCATGGTATCATCTCCTGAATTATTTATCTTCTGTCACTAGTCTTCACAAACTTTCTTAATCATGATTTACGCAGCGCTGAAAGTTTGTCCAATTGCGACTATTTTTTTGCACGTTCTATTTAGATGTCTCATCCATTACATCTAAACAAATCACTTTTGCAGCGATATTTATATTAGAGCAAATAGCTTCCGATAAGCCATTGCTGAGGGTTTATTAACAGGTTCTTGAGGTTAACCCTATTCCTCTATTAAAATTCTAATAAATTAAATTCATTTTGCAAATAGAAAAAATATCAAAATTTACAAAATAGATTTCTACAATATTTTCTAAGATACAAAACCTAGTATTTTAGCCTATCAATTATAGGTTAGGTTTTGAGAGATACCTCAATAGCTGGAGAAATGCTATATTTCTCACAAAATGTTAGGGGTGGGTTCAAGAGATACTCGTGAATGCTTGAAGCATATTTGTAAATCTGCCCTTACAATCTCTGGATTGAGGTTTTATAAATTTGGAGAGAAATTGGAAAAATAATATATTCCAATTAATTTATGATAAATAAGTCGATTTGATTACTCAAGCAATAGAACTATACTCAGTTAGATAATCCACAAAACTGAGTTGATACCCGGATATAAATTACATATCAATCTCCAGCTTAAAATCTTTTGGCAGTACCATCTAAGGGATTATATGCAAACCGAGATTCTGGACTTGTTTCTCCATATAAATTAAAAGTGACTGTGGGAATATCACCCACTGCTTCCACAGAATGAATAGCATCGGAAGTAAAGCTAATAATATCACCAGGAGATAAAATTAACTCCCCCTTTTTTTCTATCTTATCAGCTTGGGATTTGTCATTTATCTTCTGCCAAAATGTATTTTTTTCCTGCCCTTGTAAAATAGCTACTATTCCCCAAGTTCCGTGATTGTGAATATTAGATTTAGTCCCAGGGGTAAAGGTGACTGTTTGAATTGTGAAAGGAAAACCTAACTCATCATATAGTAATAGAACAGAAGTTCCTGTTTGTTGACAAGGTTCTGGATATTGACTCCTTACCCAGTAAGAGTTAACGATTAATCTTCGTACTAACATCCTAATTTCTGCAAGATGTAGACTTTCATCTGTTGCATCTTTGAGGATATCTTCTAACTCTGTCAAAAAACGATAGAGTCGGTAATTTTCTCGTAATAAGTTCCATTCTCTGGGTTTTTGACAAGTTTGATATTTACCGTTTCCTGTAAGTAAGTAATCTTGAGATTGCATAGATTTGGGAAAATGACCTTGCAGAGAATTAGAAGAAAATAATAGTTTTGAAATAAAATAACTGAATTAAGTAGTTGGGCAAAGTAACTATAAAATATAATGAGATTGCTAGTAAGCAATTGATTTATTAATCATGAAACTTCTATTTATTGATGCTTACCTACTTAAAAAGATTACTGTAATGGAATCAGAATAAAATAGAGATGTAGAGATACAGAGTAACTTACCAATTAAAAAAATCATCATTGATGTACAAAATTAAATTCTGATATTTCCAAAATTTAGATTATCACTCTTCTTCTGGAGGACGAGTCAGAATATCCAGTAAGATGCTAGCTGTACCAAATTCTTTTTGGCTATCTATTTCTTGAATTTGTTGACATATTTCCTTAGCTTCCTCTACTTTTCCTAGTTTAGCTAAAATTAATCCCGATGCGGCATAGGCATTTATATATAGTCGAATCTGAGGATTTTCTTTATTGTGAGTGATGACTAATTTTAATTTTTCCCACTCCTGGGGTAAATTTTCGGAGACTTGGATTTTCTCAACAACTTTCAAGGCAATTTTCAAGGCTGCCTGATAATTATATTTATAGTAAAAGAATCTGTAAGCAGAAATGAGAATATCTAAGGATTCTGGAGATTGGGATAAAGCTTGATTTAGATAATTTTCTGCTTTCTCAGGATTGTCACTAGTCTCAGCAGCCAGAATGAGTAATTCTTTGATATTATCTGGGACTTGGTACCAGGAAAATTGAGATGTATTCATAATAAACTAAACCGGGTTTATCACCCGGCTTACAAATCTAAATAAATGCCAAAAGGTAAATTAAGGTGAAGAGAACAATCCAAATGATATCTACAAAGTGCCAGTAAATTTCCGCCATTTCCACGCCAGTATGCTTGCTAGCACTATAATGATCGGGACGGTGCGATCGCCGCATCACACCCAGTATCAATAGTACTCCCACGAATACGTGTAAACCGTGGAAACCTGTCATCACATAGAAACAATTGGCAAAGACATTGGTTGTTAACCCATAACCTAGGGTAAGGTATTCGATAACTTGACCAACAAGGAATATAATTCCCATGATGGCGGTGAGTTTATACCATTTCCGCATTCCTGCCACATCACCTCGTTTGATGGCAGCATCACCCAAATGAATCACAAAGCTACTAGAAACCAAAATGAAGGTATTAATAGCAGGTAAAAGTAACTCTACCTCAGTTCCTTCGGGGGGCCAAGTCGAGTAAAGATTACGAAAATACAGAAAGGTGGCAAAAAACCCACCAAACATCAGAGATTCGGAAAACAGGAACGCTAATAAACCCAAGACTCGTAAATCTTGGTGTTCCTCATGATGTTCGACACCTGTGACTGTCATAGTTTTGTGTGGGGAAGGGGAAGAAGGGGGAAAGGTTTGTGGGAGTCAGGAAAGATATTTTTCTATTACCCATTACCCATTACCCCAAAAATACTAAGAAAGTTGAATTATCGTTTCTGTCTCATGGCGAGTATCATGTATCATTCCATACTCGTAGGGACCGTAGGTAACGACAGGTAAAACTTCCCAATTTTCTACTAGAGGTGGGGAAGAGGTTGTCCATTCCAGGGATAGAGCATTCCAAGGATTATCCCCTGCTTTGCGTCCAAATGCCCAACAGAAGAGAATATTTAAGGTGAAGGGTATAACAGATGCACCGAGGATAATTGCTCCGATGGTGCAAAGTTCGTTGAGGTGGGTAAATTGTGGATCGTACATCGCTACCCGTCTTGGCATTCCTTGCAATCCTAGCTTGTGCATGGGTAGGAAAGTCAGGTTTGTACCAATAAATGTCAAAATGAAATGGATTTTACCCAAGAACTCATTTAACATTCTGCCCGTCATTTTGGGGAACCAGTGGTAGATACCTGCGTAAATGCCAAACACAGAACCACCAAATAGCACATAGTGGAAGTGAGCAACAACGTAGTAGGTGTCGTGAACGTGGATATCAAAGGGAGCAGTTCCCATGGTGACACCGCTTAATCCTCCCATGACGAACATGGAAAGTAAACCGATGGCGAACAGCATAGCGGTGGTGTAACGAATCTTACCACCCCAGAGAGTTGCTACCCAACCAAAGATTTTTACCCCCGTGGGTACTGCAACAATCAGGGTAGAAATCGTGAAGAACATCCGCATCCATCCGGGGGTTCCACTGGTGAACATATGGTGTACCCAGACGAATAAACCGACGACACAAATGGCTAAACTAGAGTAGGCGATCGCCTTATAACCAAATATCGGTTTGCGTGCATGAACCGGGATAACTTCTGACATAATCCCGAAAATTGGCAAAATCATCAGGTACACTGCTGGATGGGAATAAAACCAGAACAGGTGCTGATAGATAATAACGTTGCCACCTGCATCGGGTTTAAAGAAGGATGTGCCGAAATTCAGGTCAAACAGCAGTAAAATTAACCCAGCTGCCAAGACAGGGGTGGAAAGTAAAGCGAGTACAGATGTTGCTAAAATTGCCCAGCAAAATAGGGGTAGTTGATCCCATTTCATACTGGGAACTTTCATCTTCAGGATGGTGATTACAAAGTTCAAAGAACCCAAAATTGAGGATGTTCCCACCAAAACAATGGCAAGTATCCACATAGTTTGGGCATGGTGAGCAGTCACTAAACTTAAAGGTGGGTATGCTGTCCATCCCGATTGGGAACCACCAAAGTAAAAGCTTCCTAAAATTAAAGCACCTGCTGGCGGGTTTAACCAGAAGGCGATCGCGTTTAATTTTGGAAATGCCATATCCCTTGCACCCACCATCAAGGGTACGAGATAATTACCAAAACCACCAATGGCACTGGGAACTATCCATAAAAAAATCATGATTGTCCCATGATTAGTCATCAGCGCATTGTAAAAGTCTGGCTGTACAATATCAGGATCGGGTGTCGCTAACTCGACTCGCATGGCGATCGCCATCAATCCCCCAATCAAATAGAAGATAAATGCTGTCACCAAATACTGAATCCCAATCACCTTATGGTCAACGTTAAAACCAAAATAGTGATACCATTTCCAAGCTGGTTGGTGATGTCCAGTTACCGAGGAATTAGACTCCCCTGAAGAATCATTCAGAGGTATTTGTAATGTCATGGTGATTATTTGCTCAGTTTTCTGTTAACAAATGACTGATCATTTCCCCACTCACTCCTATTCCTGGAGTATGGGATGCGAGATATTCGGAGTTAGATAACTCTAAGGGATTGACTGCTACGGTATTTCGGCTATTTGTACCTTGAGCAATACTGTTTTCAGTCACCCAATTTTGAAAATCTTCTGGGGTATGTACCACCACCTGCGATCGCATAGAACCATGATATGCACCACATAGCTCTGTACAAACTACGGGATAGGTTCCTGGTACAGTGGCAACAAACCGTAACTGGGTGGGTACTCCGGGAATCGCGTCTTGCTTAATCCGAAACTGTGGAACCCAAAAAGAATGAATCACATCCGTTGCAGACAAATTTAATTGCACATCTGCACCGACGGGAACGTGTAATTCCCCAGCTCCTACACCCAAATTCGGGTATTCATACAACCAAGCAAACTGCATTCCCGTCACATTCACCAACACATCCGGTTGCTTGTCGCTGTTATTGGGATTTGCACCTAAACCAATTTTGGGTTGACTAGGTATATCTGCGTTGGTAGTACCACTCATTGTCGCTGCAACTGCGGTTCCCGGTGTCCCATGGTGACTGGTATGCAGATGTCCCGGAGTATCCAAACCTCCCATTTGCTGGAACACATCTACACTATAAATGCCTAAGCAAATAACAATAATTGTGGGAATCGCTGTCCAAAAAATTTCCAAGGGAATGCTACCCTCAACTGGTACACCGTCGCTATTATCGCCACTACGACGACGGTATTTCCATACAAACATCAAAATTGTTCCTTCCACCACAATAAATAATGCTGTGGCAATGGAGAACATCAAATTAAAAAATCCATCTACTAAGGGTGCTTGTTGGGAAGCTTGTAGCGGTAGTAGACCATGATTTTGTCCTAACCAGTAGCTAAAAATAGTAATTACTATCCCAGCAACCAAGGTTATTAATGGTACAGGAATTGGTTGCATACAGACCTACTTTGTAAAGTTACATGATTGGTCATCGGTCAGTAGTGCTAGTGGTGATGAAATGAGCTAAATTTTCACCCATCGTTCACAACTTTTTTGCTGATTCTTCCTAGGTTGTTATTCATTGGGGAGGATATAGTCTTTCCCATTCTGGTGAGATATAAAATTACCCCTCCCCAACCCTCACCTTGGCGTGAGGGTGCGCGACAGCGCGGGTGGGGTGTAATTCCGAAAGCTTGGGAAATGCTATAAACAACCTATCACACATTAATTTCACTAATTGCTAATAGGTATAAATATCTATTAATTAACAATTAGTAAATGTCCAACAGATTAACTATATTAATTCTCAGGTTATATTAAATAAAATAGGGGAAATTTAAATATGTTTTAACCTTCTACGACTCTAAATAAATGCCTGTAAATTAGCAAAAAATATGTTATATAAATAACTTTTATGCAAAAAAAAACAGAGCTAGTATGGTCTTATCAGCCCAAATGAAGCTCTATAACGATAGCAAGATGAATTTGTTTAAGGAAGAACATATAGGATTTACGATTTTGTTTAATGAGAACATTTAGATATTGCTAGATGAATCTTTATTTCTTCAAGTTTATTGAAGTTCAATCCATGAGATTACAGATATTTTTGCTACCTGTGATCATGAAATTTTCATCTATACCCCTCTTGACATCTTGCTAGTGATATCTACTTCTGTGAGAACAATACTAGCTCTGTTGACAGCATAAAAGCCATCCCCATTACTGGTCTAATTCTGCATGGGTATAGCAATTTTTAGAACAAATTTTGGCACAAGCTTCACAACCAACACAATTATCAGCATTAGCAATGGTCATGACTTTCTTTTCAATTTCATCATCATCCTCATCTTCAACAAATTCACCCTCTTCGTTCATTGCTTTCAGGGCTAAAACATTATGTCCGCAAATTTTAAAGCATCTACCACAACCGATACATTTTTCTTGATCAATTGCTTTCACAAATTTTGGTGTCCAAGTTTTACCACCAAAAGTTAATCCTGTGAGTACTGCCATGATAATTACCTCAAATGATATTCTTCCTTAGAGTCTTGGCTCGTTTAACTATCAAGATAGAAAATTGTAGGTTGGGGTAGATTGGGAATGCTTTCAACCCCCAAATTACAACACTGCCGAGATTTGAATAGAATCTAAGCAGTAGACAATCTCACATCTAAATTTTCTGAGCGCTCACACTAACATAACCTTAATATTATCTTTTGATTGTTCAAACATAACCTTTAATTCCTAAAATAGCTGATATTTAAAATTGAGAATTAATTAAAATTTTTCTCAACTATCAAATTACAAAAGAGTTCCCGACTCATAACTTAATATCTCTCTGACATCTTTGATAAATTAAACAATAATCCATAGACATTCTTGTCGTTCTCTATATAAGTTTTATTACCTGTCTTTCTCAGAAAATAAATAAAATTATAATTGCCATAGATTTGTAATAAAGATGAATACTACCATTCATGTTTACCAAAAATTAGGCTGAAAATACTGATTTTATGATGTGTATCAAAATATGGCACGTAAATCAGAATAATTATCTGTGAGTAAATTAACGAAATTTTAGGCATTGTACTGATGCAAAAAATGAGAAATAGACTAAAAATATTGATAAAAATAAAATTATCTTTAATGTAGAGGAAACATAATTTCCTAAATAATAATCAGACTCATAACATTCATTAATCATATTGAATGGGAGAATTGTTGAAAAACACTGCCGCAGATTTCAATTTGCCAAAGCATATAAGCTTTCCCAGTTAAACAAATTTAGTGATTAACTGTGGTATTTTGATTTATGAATTCTGCTTGATTTGAGCTTTTCGTAAATATATGCTCAAAAAATATCAATCAAGGAGCTTTAGCTCGTGATGAACAAACCGGAGAAACCGTTTATGAAAATTATAGATAATTAAGTTGGATTTGATGAGCTTTTCAGAAATGAAAACTTGGCAACATAATCGCAAATCTAAATAGAGATGGATGTGGGTAATTATGCCGATACTCTATTATAGGAATCATCGAGATACCTAGTAAAACATATTGTAAAAAAAGAAAAACCAGATAAAAGATAAAGTATCGTCTTATTCTTTTTATCTGAAAGTTTTGCTTTTAATACATACTGTAATCAGTCTATAGATATCGGTGAATCAGGTGGCAAAGCGGTGAAGATGGGATAATTGAAATTATGGAAATTATGAAAAATTTCAAATCAATTATCAACTCTTCAATGGCGCTGAGGGGAAAATTCTAGGACACATCCAGGGGAAATTTGAGCGAGACATCTCAACGATTACAGTGGCAATAGCCTTATGCCTTATACAATTCCTAACATTAATTGCGTTGGATGTGACAACTGTCGTCCCCAATGTCCAGTGGGTGCTATCAAAATTGAAAATGATGAATACTGGATTGACCCTTGTTTATGTAACAATTGTGAGGGCTATTATCCCGAACCACAATGTGTTGTCGCTTGTCCAGACAAATCTCCCATACCCTGGCAAGCTAAAAAAGGTAGATGTAAAGTTGAAAGTAGGGAAATTACTAGCCCAGATTTGTTTGCCAATAATAAGAGTAATCCCTTTGCATCCGCGATCGCCATTTGGGAAGCTTGTAATGTATTGGCACAACGTAGCTCCCTACCCTGGGAACTAGATGCAGATGGCAACCTCTGTTACCGACGACAGGTAAATCAAGGAAAGGGGGCGATCGCCTTCCACTTGAAAAAAAACTTAAGTAGTAATGAATACATCAGTGATATTAGTGGGATTTCTGCCCTAGATATTCGCGCAGCTTGCATACATTTAATTTTTGCAGCCCATGCAACTGCCCTAGATATACCCTGGGAACAGGAATTTACCATCGATGAACGTCAAATCGAAAAGTATCTCGGTTTAGACAGACGCAAAGACTTAAGTAAAACCACCAAACTCACCCTGATTAAAAATCTAGTGCAGCAAGTCTGTTCCCTAGTCACCACTATAGAATGGGCACAACAGGGTAGAGTCAAAGGTTTTACCATCGATAAAAGTCATCTCTGGCAACTCACATCCATGCAGCATCATTTCCAGGAAGATGATTTAGGATGCAAGTATCTAGTGGGCTTAACCTTTAAAATCAAAGCAGGAGCTTGGGCAGAATATTTCCTGAATAGAGCTGCGTGTAAAGAACGTACAGCATTTTATCAATACGGTAGTTTGCCCAAAACTTTACTCACCACTGTTATGAGTATATGGCAGCAACACGAAGGTACAGCCCGACTGATGCTGTGGCTACTCTTTAAAACTAAGATGGGAAGGGAGCAACGTATCACCGTACCCACCCTGATGCGAGTTGCCTATGGAGAAACTAAAATTGCCGTTGCTTTTCGTCAAAGGGAAGAACGTAAGCGCTTGTTGCGAACCTTTGAGCATGATTTACAAATTCTCCACGAACATGGGATGAAACCTACTTTCGATCCCGTCACCTATCCCATCACCATTCAACCCCTATGGGCAAAATCCATTGATATTCCTGAAGATCCAGACGAAGCGTTGGAATTTTGGACAAACGACGGAAGTTCAGCTGCAAGACTCACAGACGTTGCACCCCGTGGTAAGTGGAATTTGTTAATGAATGCACGCATTTTATCCTTTGAAATCCCCCCAGATTGGGAACAGCAAACCTTAGAAGGGGAGAAAAAACAACGCACATCCAAAAATCGCCGCAAAACCCGCACCACCAGTGACTTAATCGGAGAGCAAATTATCCGTGCAAGGAAAAATCTCAACCTGTCACAAAGAGAGTTAGCGAAGTTAGCAGGTAAAAGTCAAAGCTGGATTCGAGATATTGAAAAGGGTAGATTGAGGGTGAAATTGGAAGACCAAGTAGTTTTACGGAGGGTATTAGGTATTGCTTGAATTGGGTAATAAATAGATTCTAGTAGAGGTGTTCCCTTGGAGCCTCTCTTTTTTGTGTCATTTATTTTCCCCAAATAATTCATCCCTCACCAATCTAGCTAATTTCTTTGCAGCACCCCCTTCCCCACGAATACTGTGCAATTTTTCCTGCATTGCTGCTAACTTTTCGGGGTGATTTAAATAATCTAATACCATTTCTCCAATATCTTCTGGTTTGAGCGCTCCCAATAACTCTGGTACAACTTCTGATTTTGCCCAAATATTGGGCCAAGCAAACAAACCTTTACGCTGTAATAATATCCATAGGAATAGCCGATTGATTAACTTCGCAAAAATCGTACCTACCCCTGGTAAATTAGCTAAAAGTCCTGGTAAACCATCCCACGCACGCATAGCATCTATTTGTTGAGTAGGTAACAAAACAATCATCGGTATTCCTAGGGAAGCTAATTCCGCAGTGTTTGCACCAACGGTAGTTAAGCAAATTTGGCATTGTGATAGTCGTTGATAGGCAGGATTTTCCTGTATCAATTCCACAACTAAACCATTTTTGGTATGCAATCGGGGAATATTTATAGAATCAGAATTTAAGTTTTGAGCAGGTAAAATTAATTCTGCCGAAACACCACCAAAAGTATCTATATAGGGGTTATATTTTGGATTTGCAAAACTGCCTAGGGTTTCTAAGTTTAAGGTGGGAGCGACGGGAATAATAAACTTGGTATTTGGTCTTTTATGATAAATATATTCCGCAGCAGCTAGGGTGAGGGGTACACCTTGGGTTAATTTGGCAGCTTTGGAACCTGGTAATAAACCGATGATTTCTGTGGCATCAATATTATCTTGACTGGAGTTTTCTAACTCTCCAATGCGCATTAAATCCCCAACGACTGTAAATTTATGGTGATATTTAGCAGCAACATTATCTATAACTTCCGGTTTCATCACCGCAAACTTATCAATTAAATTATGCCATCTGGCTTCCCATTCTGCATAAACTATAGTTCGATATCCTAATCTTTTGCCAATAATTACTGGAAAAAATTGATCACCTCCCAAAAAAATCACTACACCTTGATTTCTCCAGTTCCAATTATCTTGGGTTTTACCCAACAGGAGAAAAGATAAAAAATTATCTGCCCCTTGCACTCGATCCACTTCTGGATAAGATAGGGCAATTTCTGCTTCTTTTCCGCTTGCATTGGGACAGGGTGATAAAATTACAGAAATTCTGACTAGCGAGTTGTATTCCTCTGTTAATTCTTGTCGTAATGCCTTGACAACAGGACGTACCCATGTTGTGATTTCACCGGGACCATTAGAAAGAATCAGAATATCAACTGGTTGCATAATTGAGAGATTTGTAGATGGTAAGGATTCGTAATTCGTAATGCTCCCTGCGGGAGAGCTAACGCTAACGTAATGCTCCCTTCGGGAGAGCTACGCTAACGTAATTCATAATGCTCCCTGCGGGAGAGCTAAGGTAATTCGTAATTACTTTGCTGCAAGTGTTTCAGAAATTTAGAATATTAGAATAGGTGGTTTATTTTAGCCACCCTATACTAGGCAAATTATGGCTCAAAGATATTGACAGGTTCTACCTCTTCTGTAAGCTGAAACTCGTTTACCATCTCTGCAAACTCCTGAATTCTGCGGAAATTTGTGATTACACTCTCTTGATACTCCTCTGGTAAATTTAAATCCATTAATAAAGCCATCTGCTCCACATACTTCCCAATATCCCCAGTCTGCTTTTCCATATTTACTTTTCTGATTGAATAATTTTACAGATTTCCTCTAGTAATGGGTCATATTCTACTATTTCTTCTGGTGCAAATTCCAAATAAATTTGATTTAAGTGAGAATTAATCGGTGATGTACAAACTTCAATTCTCAATTTTCCCCGTTCCCATCCTTGACTACCAACTTTTAGGATTTGACAATGAATCATATAATGATGTTGCACTTCCATCAAGTTAATTACCTGTTTACCCAAGGAAATCTGACTTAAAAACTCTAACATGGATGCACCCGGTTCTAGGGAGCTTGATTCATACATCCGTCGTTGTAATTTTCCTCGAATTTGTCTTTCAATAATTTCTTTTAAACGACTAACTTTATAAGCATCATTGGCAAAAAGTATCACATCATCACAGTCTAAAGGTATCAATTTGAGATTCATATGAATAATTGACGATAGCTCATAAGTTGCTGTGTTTATAAGGATAATCAGACTTGAATGAACTATCAATACAATTTAGAGATTCACAAATTAGCTTTAGAAAAGTTTCATGGTATTTTGTGATTTTAATGACTGTTTATAAAATTTGTATATTTAGCTTCTAAATCATAATTCCTAGAGTTATACCAACTCTCTAAAATCCGACAACACATTCAAACTTCAAAACCCAGACTGTATCTAAGTCTCTTAATTACGAATTACGAATTGGTATTATCTAGCCAATATCAAATATTAATCATAATTGAGGTAAACAAAAATTTGGGCTACATAATCTGGGAAATTCCATAGTCGTAACTGTGAGTGATGTAATTTCTACACGACGAATCACATGATTATTCGTGTCTGCAACATATAAATAATTATTCTCAAAACTGATTCCAGAAGGTTCTGCAAATTGACTCTGTATCCCATCTCCATCCTGTAAACCAGCAATCCCAGAGCCTAAAATAGTTTGACAATCACCTGTAAGCAAATTGACTATTTTAATTTTATGATTATAAGTATCAGCTATCCACAGAGAATTGTTCGCAAATTCCACACCTAAACAATGTTGTAAGCGAACATTTTCTCCATTGCTATCTCTGTCTCCAAAACTATATAAATCCCCACTTCCGCAAATAGTTCTGACATTATTTGTAGTTAAATTTACCCCACGAATACTACTACTTTCACTATCTGCAATCAATAATTCCTCACCATTGCTAGTAATACCGCTAGGTTGGGCAAATGCTGCTATGTATTGCTCTCCATCAAAACAACCTTCTGCACCGCTACCAGCATAGGTTTGGATGGTATTTTGCAGTAAATCTAATACCCATATTTGGTGAGAACCTGCCATAGCAATATAGAGGCGATCGCCACTTTTCACCAAATCCCAAGGAGAATTTAATTCCATCATCTGAGCAACACCTCCATGGGGAAATATATGGCGATTTTGATTACCATTTCCCGCAATCGTTTCTATGCTTTGCTGCTGTAAATCGATACGTCGAATCGCATGATTCCCTGTATCTGCAACATAAAGTATGTGATTTTCCCGATCTAAAACTACTCCCTGAGGTGCAGAAAATTCCGCCGACTGAAAATTACCATCAACTAATCCAGCTTTACCACTACCAATAACCTGTATAATATCCCCATTAAAATCAACCCAGACTAGGCGATGATGTCCTGTATCTGAGATGAATAAACCAATATCCGTCGCCAACACTTTCCCCGGAAATACCAGGGGTGTAATTAATGGTTGATTTTGTTTTTCTAGACTATTTTCTAAAATTTGAAAATTTATTGTTTGCTTATCGTTTTTCCCTAATCCTCTCCTTGACAAGGGGAGGGTGCGCGACAGCGCGGGTGGGGTGTGCTTTATTTCCTGGGAAACCGCGATATCTTGATATTCTTGAATTAGGTGAGAAATTGTTGTAGATAAAAACTCCCGATGTCCCTCCCCAGAAACAGAAGTAACGATATATCCTTGGGGATCTATAACTACCATTGTGGGATAGGCACGTACTACATAATTCTGCCAAACATGGAAACCACTATCTACAATCACAGGGTGTTCAATGTCATAGCGTAATATTGCCTGACGAATATTTTCTACTTCCTTCTCATGATCAAACTTTCCACTGTGAACACCGATAACCGTCAGACTATCTTGATATTTATGTTCTAAATATTTTAAATCAGGGAGAATATGTAGACAGTTGATACAACAGTATGTCCAAAAATCAAGCAGAACTATACTACCTCGTAATTCTTTGAGAAATAGAGGCTGATTTGTATTTAACCAAGCAGCTTTTTCAGGAAATTCCGGTGCGCGGATTCGAGGAGACATGATTTTTCAGAAATTTCTCAAAAATATATAGAACTTACGCAAACACTATTTTTCATTGCGACCAAAACGTATTGTAGAGAAGTAATCCTAGAGTTTTTAGCATCCCCACAGCTTGCTCAATATAGCTTATACCAAATTAATATGAAGACGCATAGAAACAGAACCCCACCCCAATTCTCGCTTTCACTCGAATTTCGTCTCACCCGCTAGCGGGGAGGGGATTAAGGGGTGGGGTAAATTCTGTGCAGTTCCACGAAAAATTGGTATTAGTGCGTAATTTCTGATATATCATCGCCGTTTAAATTTAAATGTCATCCCACCCTTACCACCAGCTTTCCCACCACCTAAACCAAACAAACTAATTTGCCCTTCTCCGTTAATTTCTACAGATAATTCCACCTCATCTAACTGCATTTTGCCTGCTGGTTGTTCAGCTTCATCCAACATTTCCCGCATTGCTTGCAGAAATCCCCGCATTTCCTGTTTCAATTTTGTCACCTCAACCTTACGTCGTTTGATGACAACTTCACCCTCTTGTTTGGTAATAATTATTTCTTCTTCAGTTTCTACACCTAGTCTTCCACCCACATCACGGGAATCTCTAGAACCACCGCGATTTACAACTTCCTTTGAGCTTTCCTGACTCGTTGCAGTAATAATCCAGATATTTTCCGGTGTCTGCATTTTTTCGGTTGTATCTGACATAGGTTGGGATTATGAGTTACGTGTAAACTGTTTTTGATGGTAGCAGATTTCATCCAAATGGGGATATGGGGAAAAATTGGGCGATCGCGATCGGCATAAACAACTACGATAATTTACAGCCCCTCAAGTATGCTCAACGGGATGCTGAGGTGATGGCTACGTGGTTTCGGGAAGAAGCTAGATTTGATCAAGTATTTCTGTTTACCGAAAATTCTCCCCCCATTCCTGCAAATCCACCCATACCCACCCAACCAACTGCGGCACGATTTCGGCGATTTTTGAACGCTCAGTTTGAAAAACCCTTATTGAATCCAGAAGATAATCTCTGGTTTTTCTTTGCGGGACACGGGAAGCGCTACAATGACCAAGATTATTTGATGTTTCCCGATAGTGACCCTACGGATAGTACCACGGCGATTTCTGTAGATTTTATTACCCAGCGCTTGCGACGTTGTGGTGCGGATAATGTGGTGTTACTGCTCGATGCTTGTCGGGATGAAGGGAGTCGAGGAGGTTTGGGAATTGGGGAGGAGAAACATCAAGGGGTAATTACCTTTTATTCCTGTAATGCCAATCAGCAATCCTGGGAAATTGATGAGTTACAGCATGGTGCGTTTACCTATAGCTTGTTGGAGGGATTGCGGTTACAGGGTGAGGGTAATTGTGCCACAGTTGAGCGGTTAGCGCGGCATTTATATCAAAGAGTTCCCCAAATAAATAACTATTACAGAAAGCAAGTACAAAATCCCTACTTTCAGGCTGACCCACCTTATAAAATGTATTTTATTTTGTTAAGGCAAGCTGCTAACTTTCGTGATGCTCAACTTTTAATTGATGCAGCTCAGGAAGCAGAATTAGAAGGGAATTTATTATTAGCAGAAAATTTGTGGAAGCGACTTTGGGGATTACCTGGTATTGATGACCGTGCATTTGAAGCCATCAAAAGGATTGCTCAAAAACAATCATCCACAAATCCAACTTCCCCCACTCCAAATCCAGCAGGAACGACAGGTCAAAGGTCAGTGTCTTCTACACAACAGCAAGAAGCGGAAAGACGCAAGCAACAGGAAGCAGAGAGAAAAAGACAACAACAAGAATTAGCAGCACAACGACAACGAGAACAGGAAGCACAGAAGCAAAGAGAAAGAGAAGAAACAGAAGCCAGAAAACAGCAGCAGCAAGCAGAAAGAGAACGTCAACAGGAGCTTGATAGACGCAGAAAACAACAAGAAGCGGAAACGAGAAGACAGCAACGAGAGCAACAATGGCAAAATCTCCAGCAATTTCTAATTAACCGCAGACAGTTCTTAAAATGGGCTGGTTTGGGTAGTGGAGGTTTGGTGACTGTGATTGCTAGTCAGCTTTTGCAAGGTTCTCCAGATAATAGTTCTGTAGATACTAGTTCTCCAGATAGCAATTCTCTAAATAATAGTCCTCCAGAGATATCTGTTATGACTCCCAAAATTATATCTCCGAACAAGAATGCACCAAAGATATTGAAATTACCCGTATGGACTGTTCAATTTGAAACAGTGACGGTGAATAGTAGAGGGGAAAAAGTAAAAGGCGAGCAAAAAGAAGTAAAGTTTGTCAAAGAAGACTTGGGAAATAATATCAGTTTGGATATGGTTTATATCCCTGCTGGTAATTTCATGATGGGTTCAAAACCACCAGAAGGAGATAACTCAGAACGTCCTCAACAAAAAGTCAATGTTCCCGCTTTCTGTATGGGTAAATACCCAGTAACCCAAGCGCAATGGAGAACTGTCGCAGCGTTAACTCAAATTAACCGCAAACTCGAACCAGAACCATCCGAATTCAAAGGTGATGATTTACCTGTAGAAAACGTATCTTGGTACGATGCGGTGGAATTTTGTGCCAGATTATCAAAGGAAACAGGTAATGAATATCGTCTCCCCAGCGAAGCAGAATGGGAATATGCTTGTCGTGCTAGAACCACCACACCCTTCCACTTTGGCGAAACCATTACCAGCAAGTTAGCCAATTACGATGCTAGTAATACCTTTGCTGAGGAAGCCAAAGGAGAATACCGCAAAAAAACTACCCCTGTGGGAAAATTTCCAGCCAATGCTTTTGGTTTATACGATATGCATGGCAATGTTTGGGAATGGTGTCTTGATGATTGGCACGATAATTATGAGGGAGTGCCAAAAAATGGCAGTCCTTGGTTTGATGATAAGAATAATAACCTTTCTCAAAAATATGGTTCTGCGGTGCTGCGTGGTGGTTCCTGGTACGTCATTCCTAGAGACTGCCGCTCTGCGTACCGTGACAACTACCCTGCGCGCGACAGTATCCCCTTCAATTTTGGTTTTCGTGTTGTTTGTGGGGTCGGGAGGTCTCTTCTGTAGCCCTTTATACTTTTCCCCTTTTCCCCTCTGCTCTTTTATTCTTTACCCTTCCCAAGCGTAATACCAATTCGTAATTCGTAATTCGTAATTCGTAATTAAGAAAGCCTTATCTAGTCAGACTTTCAGGGTTTGTATCTGTTTCACTATTTTCGTGAAATGGTGTAACGGAGTGGAGCGATCTAATTTTTTTGCAGCACAAATCACCGGTGGTTTTCCCTCGTTCCCACGCTCTTCATTGCGACGCATTCTACGAGGTTCCTGCCTCAAATCAAAAAGCAGCAAAAATCGTAGCGACTGTGTTAAAAGTCAGGCGATGCTCCATAGAGGAGCCGCTACGCGATCGCGTTTGGGTTTGGAGAAAAATAAAATTGTGCAAAGACAATTTTGCCTAAAACCTTTGCCCAATACCAAAATGGAAACGACTTTCACCCTGATCGCTGATACCGTAGTCGGCACGAATTAAGCCGAGGGGTGAGTCAAAACGGATACCTGCCCCGTAACCAAAACCCGTCCCTGGTTTATTACGCATTCCCGCAGGATTACCGAGTACAGTGTCCCCGGAGCCTAAATCTGAGGCAAAATCGGCGAAAACTATACCACCTAATGCTTGCCAAACAGGAAAACGGTATTCGGCGGAGGCTAGTACATAGGTACGACCGCTACCAACTCTCCCTGCATCGTATCCCCGTACAGAGTTAGAACCACCGAGGTTGAATGCATCGTAGGGGGGTAAGTCACCGAGAACGGTTCCTGCTTGCAGATTGAAGGCAAATACTTGGGGTTGAGCAGATTCAAAGAGCTTGACGGGACGGAATTCACTGTAATTTGCTTTGATACGGTTCATGGAAATATTTCCTTGACCGAGGGGGATTGATTGTTCCGTACTAAGACTGAGAAAATAACCTTGGGTGGGATTGAGGGGGTTGTCTCGATGGTCTTTTGTGGCGCTAAGGGAGACAGTTGCCAAATCATCGATACCTGTACCACTGAGAGTCAGGGAGTTGCCACGAGCATCTACAGAGTTAATTTCCCCAGCGCGATCGCGGATAGAAGTACGGGTATAATTAAATCCTAAATTGGCATCCCAACCATCAATCGGTCGTTGTAAATTCAAACTAGCACCAATTTTCCCCTCCCGGATTTTATCGCCGTTGGGCAGGAGAATCAAATCGTCCAAGGTATCAGATAATCCCCTCTGCCGAAAAGCATTGATACTATAACCAATACGGTTAGGCTCGCTGGGGCGGTAGGGACTACTATATTTGACATCAAAACCCAAATCCTGTCTACCTGCTTGCACATCCACAGAGAAAGTATCATTTATACCACCAAAGTTGCGATCGCGGTAACTAAAGGTTCCCAAAATCCCCTGATCACGATTGTAATTACCGCCAAAGTTTAGAGAACGGGCACTAGTCTCTTTTAATAGATAGATAACATCGGTTTTATTGGCATCACCCTCAAAAGCTACTTGAATTGTCTCAAATAAACCCGTTTGATAGAGCTGTTGCACATCTTCCCGCACTAACTTTTCCTGATATACTTGCCCTGGTAGAAACTTGATTTGTTGATACAGAAAATCTGGTTTTGTCCTTCCCTTCACAGGTTTACCCTGACTATCCACCGCTTCGTTATCCTCTCCTAGGAAGCGAAACTTGATATCACCTACCACACCCTCAGCAACATTCACCGTCAGCATACCGTCTTTGCTGGGTTTAATTGATAACACGCGACCAAGCTTATATCCGTTATTGCTGTACCATTTATTGATTTTTGCGACTGCTTGCTTTAAGCTACCGGGGCTGATAGGTTGACTTAGTAAGGGTTGGAAGGATTGGAGGGCAATTTCCTGGGTTAAAGCTTTGGCTCCAGAAAGTTGCAGCGATCGCACAATCACAGGTTCTACTTGATACACCACCTCTAATCCTTCCCTGGTAGCATTGGTTTTGAGATTGGCAGTTGCAAACAAACCAGTATCTAAAATTGCTGCCATATCTTTTTGTAATTGATTTTGACTCGTCTCTCCTCCGACTTGGGTTTTGATCACACTGCGAATAACTTCCTGTAACTCCTCGGTTGCACCAAGAATTTTTACCTCGGTAGCAGTTACTACTAAGTTGTTATCTAAGGGTGGGGGGGAGAAGGAAGGAGTAGGGGAAACAGTAGAGGGAGTTTCCAGAATCACTACAGCTTTCTGAGGTGTGGGAGTTTTAACTGGTGCAGGATTCTCAACAGCTTTTTGGGGAGTAGGAGTTTTAACAGAGGGAGAATTACGAGAAAATTGTTGCTCAGGAATAGTTTCTGGAGAGACAGCAAATTCCACCTCCCTAGGGGTATCATCCTTAACTGGTACAACTACATCCTCAGACACCGCAGATGTATCAGAGTTAGGGGAATTAGGTGCGGCAATTGCTTGCTGAGTCAGGTTTCCTACTGTTAAGGAGGTGAGTGTCAAAATAGTTGCTGAAGAAGCTCGCATAATCTTAGGTAATATATATAGTCAATGGCAATAATCTTGTTCTGCTCCCCTTGATTTACTGCACAGACAGGAAAGTTAAAATATTTGTTTCTCAAGACACCTGCAAATAAAAAAATATTCCACAATGCCAGCTGTGGAACGATATTCAGTATAAGTAGGCAAACAGAATTAATTACACAAACGTCATTGCGAATGGAGCGTTCGCGCAGCGTGTCGCTTTGCGACTCAGCGGAATGTTCGCGTAGCGTGCCGTAGGCTCTAGCAATCGCAAAGATTTGGGATTGCTACTCTTCGAGAAGCCGCTCCGCGTCTACGCTACATTTCATTTCGCTCGCAATGACTGTAAATATTTCTGCTTATGTACTTATCTATGGTGTTGGATATGACTTAACGCAGAATAAAAACACAAGCAAGGGCGATCGCTCCACGGGAAGGAATTATTTCAGGCGATCGCCTACTTAAAAATAAAAAACGACTCCTGAAAGAAGTCGATTAACTGTTTAAAATATGGTTAAAACCAAGTTTATTGTCAATAAATAGCTACAAAAGCTGTAATTTTATCTGAAATAAACCTAGTATTGCAGTTTTCCAATAAATTACATTTTCCGTACAACTGGCTGACCATCTACCACTTCACCAATTAGCACAATATCAGCACAGTTGACAAAAATCCCATTTTCCAAGACACCAGGAAGATTATTCAGGGTTTTTTCTAGCTCCACAGGGTCAGGAATACTATTAAATTTCACATCTACAACCATATTACCCTGGTCAGTAATCACAGGACCAGCCTTCCTCACACCCATACGTAGCTGTGGTTCGCCACCTAGCTCTCGAATCACGTTCATTACGGGAGTAATTGCCATGGGAATAACTTCCACAGGAACGGGAAATACAGAGCCAAGATGGTCAACTAATTTACCCGCATCAACTACAACCACGAAGCGATTAGCCAAGTAATCTACTACCTTTTCACGGGTGTGGGCAGCACCACCACCTTTAATTAGGTTCTTGCGGGGGTCTACCTCATCAGCGCCATCAATGGCAATATCAATGTGATCAATAGCATCCAGGGTTGTCAGGGGAATACCGTATTGTTTGGCGAGAACTTCCGCACCGAAGGAAGTCGGAACACCAACGATGTTCTTTAAATCACCAGAATTCAGGCGATCGCCAATATATTGGATAGCGTAAGCAGTGGTAGAACCAGTACCTAGTCCCACAATCATCCCGGACTCTACCAAAGCTGCGGCAGCTTTACCAACTTCTTGCTTCATTAACGTTACAGGGTCGGTCATTCCCAAAACTCCATCATGATTCACATAGTTAATGTTAGGGGAAGGGGAGAGAATGGGGAAGGGGATTTTTGGAACTGTCACCCCTAACCCGTTAACCAAATTCCTACAACCTAGCAGCACAAATGGCAGCACCAATTAGCCCAACCTGAGGATTGAGGATGATGTGTACGGGAATTTCTGTCAAGATGGCTCGCATCCTACCTTTTTGGGTGAAATTGAGCATAAAATTGCCCTGGGTGAGCAGGGGGAGGATTTTGGGGGCAATTCCTCCAGCAATGAATAAACCGCCGTAGGGCAGAAGTTTCAGCGCCAAATTGCCAGCTTCAGCACCGTATGCGTCTACAAATAATTCCATGGTTTGCTCACAGAGGCGATCGCTACCATTTAAAGCCGCAGCACCGATAGCAGCTCCTGGATCCACACTTTTCTCTTGCCCTGCTTCCCCTTCCCAGGTGCGAACAATTTGGGCAATTTCCGGAGATTCGCTTCTCACGTGGCGATCGCGCAAAAATTGGTAAATCGAAACGATTCCTAAACCAGAAACCACCCTTTCCACAGAAACACGTTGAATATCATGCTTATCCAAGAGATATTTCAATAACTGAAATTCTAATTCTGTACGCGGGGCAAAATCTGCGTGTCCCCCCTCAGAAGGGAAAACATGATAGTGATTCCCCTGTTTCATCAAAAAACCTTGCCCTAAACCGGTACCTGCTCCAATAATGGCGATCGGTGCTTCTGGTTTGGGTTTACCAACTTGCAATGTCTGCAAATCTTGCTTATCTAAGCCCAGAATGCCATAGCCCACCGCCGCAAAATCATTAATTAGGGAAACACAACCAATCCCTAATTCTTGCTCTAAACGCTCCTTTTCCAGAAACCAGACCAAATTCGTCAATTTGGCAGTGTTATTCACCACAGGACCCGCGATCGCAAAGCAAGCTTTCTCTGGTATTGGTGTCTTGGCATTAGCTAAAAACTGCCGTACCATTGGCACTAAATCGGTGAAATCTGCACTGCGATAACGCTCTTCATACACAGCACGTAGTAGAGAAGTCTCCGATGCTTCTACTAATCGCAAAATCGTTTTTGTGCCGCCAATATCTCCTGCTAATAGTAAAGTCATAGGGTTAGGTAATAGATAATGCTTGCCGTGAGGTAAGTTGAATGAGTAATGGAGATTGGGTAATGGGGATAGGGAAAAATCAACAAATTCCCCCTACTTCCGGTTTTTCCTGTTCCCCTACACTAATCGTACAAACTCTTCTACCTCTGTTAAATGGGAGGTGTCTCCCTTTAGTTCTAGCAGCCATTCGGGGTGTTGACGCACTACCTTGTACAAGCTGCACAGGCGGACTTTCTCTACTGAGTCAGCAGTGCTACCCGCTAACCCAATCGCTGCTCCCTTGACAGATGCACCATGGGCTACAAGGAGAATATTTTCTGGGGAAAACTCTGTCGAAAGGCATCTAGCAGTTTGCCCTGCACGAGATCTCACCTGTTGATGGGATTCCGGATAAGTGGCAGCAATACGAGATGTATAACTAGTATCAATGCGGGGAAAAATTTCTGCGAGGGTGGCGATCGCCAAACGTTCTGGTTCTTCAGTCATCCATTCTGGATTTAACCACTCACTTAAACCAGTTTCTAGCTTAATTGGCAAATTTAATACTTCGGCAACAGCATTGGCAGTTTGCACAGTGCGTAGAAAAGGAGAAGCAAAAATATGATGAATATTTTCTGTTTGCAAGCGCTTTGCCAATTGCTCTGCTTGGAGAAATCCATCTTCAGACAAAGGTGGATCATAACGTCTCTCAGCAGTCAGAAACCAATCAGGGTTAACAAAGTCAAGACGGTTAGCGTGTCGAGCAATCCAAATAATCTGACTCATGAAGAGCAAAAAACTTATATAGGAATATGAATTATGAATTCTGTTCCTTGTCCAGGGACAGAAAGACATTCTAGCTTGCCACCGTGTTTTTCTACAATAATTTGATAGCTAATAGCCATTCCCAAACCTGTACCCTTTCCTACTTCTTTGGTTGTAAAGAAAGGATTGAAAACTGATTTACTGACTTCTTCATTCATGCCAATCCCATTATCAATTATGCTAATACTTAAGTATGGAATATCATATATATTTATTTGCTGGGTGGTAATCGTGATTTTCCCTTCTATCCCTTCATCTATTGGGCAGTCACAAACATGATTACTTACATTTGTAGAATAATTATGATATTTTTCCTCAATTGCATCGATAGCATTAATTAATATATTCATAAATACTTGATTTAACTCTGCTGGATAGCAATTAATTAAGGGAATATCACCATAATTTTTAATGACATTAATATTTTGGATAGGTCGTGGGTTAAATTTATTTTTTAGGCGGTGTTGTAGTAATAATAATGTATTGTCAATATCTTCGTGAATCCTGGCAGCTTTTTTCCCAGTTTCATCTAATCGGGAAAAATTCCGCAGAGAACTGATAATTGTTCTAATTCTCTCACTGCCATTAGTCATAGAATTAAATAAATTAGGCAAATCCTCTGCAATAAAATCTATATCCACATCTTGCAAATAATTTTCTATTTCCTGGGATGGGACAGGATTCAATCGACGATAGGCATTAATTAAATCTAATAAGCCGTTAAAATAGGTACGAACATAATGAATATTGCCAGTGATAAAACTAATCGGATTATTAATTTCATGGGCAATGCCAGCTACTAGTTGCCCCAAGGCTGACATTTTCTCCGCTTGAACTATTTGTGTATGATTATTTTGTAACCAATTCAGATTATCTTGAGTCGCTTGTGACTTAATTTCTGACTGCTGTAAACTATTTAATGTTAAAAAATGAATTTGAGAATAGGCAATGAGTAACTGATGAAAATCTAATATTTGATAATTTCCCGTTTGTATCTCCACTACTATCGGTTCATAAACAAGGGGAGGCAATCTTTTGAGGGCAATATTTGCCGCATCAATAACAGAGGTTGTGGCGGATAAAATCGTAATTTCCGGCTTGAGGCAATCATAGAATGTGGCGATCGCCCGACGAGAAAATAATCCTAAACTGTAGGGGCGACTCATATATTCAAAAAACAGCCGCCGTGAAATCATACCCTGAAATAAGTTATCTTGTGTGAGAATTAATCCCGGAAGTAGAGAAGTCTTCTCAAATATTTTTGTAATCGACTCTACTTTCTCACTAACTTCTATGCTTTCCTCCCAGAGGAATAATTCTTCTAAAGTAGAATTAATCGATAAATGTTGATAGTCTATATTGTTAGCATAGTGAGTGTATTCCCTGAGATGATGATTCTGGCTAGCAATAATATTTTTTTCTAACATAATTTTAGATTGTTGCTGTTCACTAGCTGGCTGTCTGACAAAGAATATCTTCAACTACTCATTTTAGTATTCCCTATATTTGTGGATAAATATCAATCAAAGATAAATCTCGGACATAATCATAAATAGTAAACAGAGAAAAATCTATTTTGACCTAAATTGAATTTAGGTGTCATCTGAATGATTTGAGGTGAGATGATTATTTGTGGTGATTGTCCAATTTATAATTATCTAGGGGAATTTATAGATAAATATCAATGCTCTAAGTCGAAACTTCTCCTTGAAAACATCAATTTCTTTACCTGAAAAGTATATTAAATATCTGTCAGACGAGATACAAAATGCGGGTATTACTAATTTTTCAGCAGCTTCACAGAAAAATTTAAGTTACCCTGTGCCACTAGTGGTGCTACAGTGGCAAGAAATTGACGTGAAATGTTCAGCGAGTATCAATGCTGAAGAAGCTACATAAAAAGCAACTATCTCTGATTCTCGGTGCAGGAATCACAGCCTTTTTGGCTGGTGGTATGGTTTTTGCACCCCAGATTGGTAAATCCGTAGAACAATGGCTCAAGCAGTTTCAGAATGAGCCAGAGCAGCTTTCTGAGGCAACAAAAGCTAAATCCCTTGTGCTGCCCTTGGTGCTAGAATCCCCATCGGAGAGGGCAGCAAAATTAGAGGCATTAACTAAGGAAAGCCAGTCTCAGGATCGCAATCGAGCTCGATATTTGTTGGCAAGTGATTTGATTGAACGTGAAGATGGAAAGTCTGCCCTGAAATTATTAGAGGGCTTAGAAAAAGACTACCCCTTACTTGCCCCCTATATCTTGCTGAAGCAAGCTCAAGCTCAAAATCTGTTGGGTGAGGAGGGGAAAGCTTCCGACTTGCGGCAAGCAGTTGTCAAGCGTTATCCAGAGCATCCCGCAGCAGCTAAAGCATTGTATTTAATTGGGTTGCCAGAATATCAAGAGCGGGCGATCGCCAAGTTTCCTTCCCATCCCCTCACCTGGGAAATCATAAAAAAACGTTTGGCTGATAACCCCAATCAACCTCAGCTGCAATTAATTCTGGCAAAATATTCCTATGACCAACCTGGTATCACCTTTGTCTTGGATAGTTTAGCTAAAAGTTCCACTCTCCAAGCCGAAGACTGGGAAACTATTGCTGGTGCGTACTGGGAAAATAAAGAGTTTGGCAAAGCTGCTGTAAGTTATGGCAAAGCACCCCGCACCCCTCGTAATATTTACCGTATGGGTAGAGGTTTGCAGATTAGTGGCAAAACAGACGCAGCTAAAACAGCTTTTAATCAGTTGGTGAGTGCTTTCCCCGAATCTGAGGAAGCAGGTTTAGCCACATTACGATTGTCAGAATTGGCGAAAACCTCCAAGGAGACTTTGCCCTACCTAGACAAGATTATCAGCAAATATCCTGCCCACGGGGGAGAGGCAATCATCCGCAAAGCTAAAATTCTAGAAGCCCAAGGCAATAAAAAAGCTGCGGCTTCTGCTTTACAGTTGCTGATTAGTAAATTTGATACCACAGAAGAGGCGGCAGAATATCGCTGGAAGGTAGCAGAAGCGAAAGCGAAAGCGAAGGATTATCAAGCTGCTTGGCAATGGGCAGAACCAATTGCTAATAAGAATCCTGATAGTATTTTGGCTCCGCGAGCAGCTTTTTGGGTAGGGAAGTGGGCAACAAAATTAGGGAAAAGACAAGAAGCAAAACAAGCTTACGAGTTTGTAATTAGCCAGTTTCCCTACTCTTACTATGCATGGCGATCGGCGGCAATTTTGCAGTTGAATGTGGGTAATTTTAATACTCTTCGCCAATTAAAACCGGAAATTGTCCCCCTAATGCGTCCTGTACCCACCGCAGGTTCTGAGACTTTTAAAGAATTATACCTTCTAGGGCAAGACCGAGACGCTTGGTTGCAATGGCAAACGGAATTTACGAACAAAATGCAACCGACAGTACCAGAACAGTTTACTGAAGGTTTGGTGCAACTCACTAGGGGTGAAAATCTGCTTGGCATTGATAAAATTTCTAAGTTGGAAGACCGGGAAAAACCAGAGGATCGGGCTGAGTATGATAAGTTGAATAAACAACTAATTTACTGGCAAGCTCGTTATCCTTTCCCCTACTTGAAAGAAATTAAAAAATGGTCAGGAGAGCGTCAACTTAACCCTCTATTAGTGACAGCATTAATTCGCCAAGAGTCACGCTTTGAAAAGGAGATTATCTCTAGTGCTGGGGCTACAGGTTTAATGCAAGTTATGCCTGATACCGCTAAGTGGATTGCGCCGCAAATTAAGGCAGATTACAAAAATTTGGATCTGAAAAAACCCCAGGATAATATTATGCTGGGAACCTGGTATTTAGACCACACCCACGAGCAGTACGGGAATAATAGTTTGTTAGCGATCGCCAGTTATAATGCTGGTCCTGGTAATGTCAGTAAGTGGTTAAAATCTTTACCTAAGGATGACCCCGACGATTTTGTCGAAGCTATTCCCTTTGATGAAACTAAGAACTATGTGCGTCAAGTTTTAGGTAATTACTGGAATTATTTACGACTTTATAACCCAGAAATATCACGGATAGTGGGAGAATATTCCGCTTCCCATCCCAAGCTACCCCACGAAGGAAAATAAAGCAGAGACGCTCCCATGGAGCGTCTTGAGAATTGAAGAGCGCGATCGCCGCTTACATTTGCCAAGTCTTACCAATGACACCAATATCCCACCCAGTGGTACTTTTTCCTTGGGTACTATTCCCCGATGTACTTGCCAGGATATCTCGAACTTGAGCCTCAGTTAAATTGGGGTTAGCACTCAGCATCAAAGCAACAACTCCCGCAACATGGGGGGTTGCCATGGAAGTACCACTATAACTACCATATTTATTACCTGGTAGAGTCGAATAGACATTCACCCCAGGTGCGGTAACATACTCTAACTGATTAGAACCTGCTCGGTTAGAAAAACTAGCTAAATTACCACCTTGATCGACTGCACCCACCGCAATACCATAATTTTTAGCATAGCGCGCCGGATAAACCGGAGCTGAACCACCACTATTACCAGCTGCCATTACTACGACTACATTTTTACTACTAGCATATTGAATGGCTTTTTCTAGCTCACTGTTGGGATAGGAACTACCGAGACTCAAGTTAATGACGTTAGCACCATTATCCACAGCATAATAGATTCCTTTGGCGATCGCGCTATAGCTTCCCGAACCATTGTCATCTAACACCTTCACAGGCATAATTTTCGCACCATGGGCAACACCTGTCACCCCGGTACCATTATTTGCACCCGCGATCGTTCCCGAAACGTGGGTTCCATGACCATCCACATCTAAAGTATTATTGTTATTACTATCAAAATTCCAACCGTAAGAATCATCTACATAACCATTGCCATCATCATCAATCCCATTACCAGCAATTTCTTTACTATTCGTCCAAATATTTTGCTTTAAATCTGTATGGTTGCGGTCAACACCAGTATCTAAAACTGCAACTACCACACCCTTGCCAGTATAGCCCTTTGCCCATGACTCTGGTGCTTTCACCATATCCGAACCCCAATCATTTCCACCCAAATCAGGTACATCAGCAAAGGTATTTTGACCTACAGCTTTACTCACTGCCGCAGCTGCATTTACTAAACCATATCCTGAGTTAGAATTATACCCCTGACTATTAGCAGAAGTAATTGTAATTTGCCTTGTGGCAACATTATTGCTATCTTCTAAGCCAAAAATATTATCTAGAGCATCGGCTTTATATAATAAATAATAATTACCCGTATCTAAATTAGTATCTAAACTCAAAGTTTGAGATTTATTAATCGAACTACCTGCATCTAAACTGCCAATCCAGTTAAAACCCAGTAGTTTATCATCACTACTAATACTCTCATCTTTAGACAGGTAAAGACTAGTATAATTAAAGCTAGTATTATTAGTCCCAATATTTGTGATTTGATAGCTAATCTCAATACTACTGCCAGGAGTAGCAATAGTTGGAGCAGTGGGATTTTGAATTGCTAAATCTGCTTTTTCTGCGGATACTGGATTAGTATAATTATTCTCGCTGATATCGTTGGTATAACTACTACGGCTCCAACGTATATTTAAATCATTTCCAAATTCACTATTATTCCCTAAACTCAGAGAATTGACATTTAAACCTTGACTGTCAAAATCATTTTTACTAGCAACATCGAACCCCATAATTATTATAACCCCAAACTAATGTGAATTGATGTAGAGGCATATCAAGGCATGATAATTAAGGCAATTACTCAGAGAATCTCACTAACATCTATTCTCCCTAAGTGAAGCTTGATTAATTAATACTTGAACTGACAAGTATAGAGAGATGTTCTATCCATATTATTTCTCTCTTAAATAAAAAATACTATATTTGATATAAAAAAATGAAATTATCTTTACAGAATTATGATTAGATAAAAATATTTCTCAAAGCTATTATTGATATATATAAATTAAATGTATTTTTTGTATATACTTTGCTTTTTCAGGTATTTATGTAATACCTAAGTACATTGGATTTTTCATACTTACTATATCAATCAAAGTAAAATTAGATATCACAATTTTAAGCAGGAAGGTGCAATTAAATATAAAAGATATGTAGGATGGGTTAGCGCAGCATAATCCATGTAGAAGAGGACTTTGAGGCGTTGCGGCTACATATAATACATCCTAACTTTGATTAAAGCTGCCTACTTGTAAAAACAAAAAAATATACCCATTTTACTTAAGAAATGAGTATATATAGATAAAATATCGGTGAGACTAGGTAGAAACTACACGATTTGTAGTGCCTTCCCAATAACTTAAATAAGCTTGCATGTCAGACCATTTGAGTTGTAAAATACCTGGCTTAGACGTATAATTATCCACACCCCAAGGGTTGAAAAGCTGAAAAGTCTGAGAACTAGAATTATACCCAACTAAGGTATAAGCGTGCCCTGCTACCATAAAAGATGGAACATTAGATTTAGTGGCAAAACTAATCAGTTGTCCGGAATTGAAAGCACTGAGAATATTTTGTAAATTGAGTGAATTACTAGCAGATTTTAGCCCAGTAATTTGCATTAATGCATCACTCGCATAGCCTTCAGCAATCCCGTTATAGGAATTTGTATTATCTTGATAAATCCAACCAGATTCATTAAGTTGAGCATAGGCTTTTTCTGCTAGTGCTACCCATAATTCATTGTTAGCATTTTGATAGTGACTACCTTTACTAGCATAGACAAAATATCCTGTGATACTAGTTGGTAAATATCTATCAACTGTGACATAATCAGCTTGCCCGTTTTGCCAAAAACGCACGGTAAAAGTTCCGTCACCATTATCAATAAACATATTTTTGATAGTATTAGGAGTTCGGAAAGCTGTTGCTGCTAAACTGGACAGAAAATAACAGTTATCTAAGTCACCTTGTTTGATATCTTGATAGGCAATGCCATTTTGAAATAAGGAACCACTAGCATACTGATATTTATAGGTGGTAGTAGGGCGATCGCCACCTAAAAACCACTTACTAATCAAATTTTCTAATTGCACATCACTACTACCAATAGATAAGTTACCTAGTTGCTTACCCTGGTACTTTTGGTTTGCGACTTGACTACCCAATACCTTACCTGTTAGTACTTTGACGTGTTCGGGTATTTGTAGATAGGAAGAATTTTTCAGTAATGTTTGTAAGTCTGTCAATTCCGTACTATCAACAGCATTATTATCCTTGCTACTCCTCAATATAGCTATCATATCGTTGCGATCAATGACTTTATCCGCAAATCTTGCCCTTGCTGTCTGTCGAATACCACCATCAAGAATATTCTCGTCAAACCAGTCTTGAGTACCAACTACATCAAAACTGCTAAAGACATCATTACTTCCATTCCCGGATTTATCATAAGCTATACCCCAGAGTTGATATTTCCCCGCACCTAAACCCTGCAAATCATAGCTAAAAGTTCCTTGACGATTATCACTTTGATTTATCAAAAAACTAGTAACATCGCTAATATTTTGCCAAGCATTACCCTCTTTTTTTAACCACAAGTCTACCCTAGTTAAATCTTTGACTCCATTTCTGTCAAAAACGTTAGTATTAACTAGCTTGACAGTTTCCCCCGAACTGTAGGTGATTTTATCCGTGCTGAATTGTAAGCTTTGTGGTGCTTCATTCAGAGACATTTGTAAACGATAGGCAGCAGTGGTTCGCCCAACTTGATAAACTCGAATATAGTAAGTACCTGCATCGAGTTTTCTATTGATAGTTTCTGTACTAATATTCCTGTTATAGGAACCTACAACTACATCACCCTGACTATTCAGTAATTGCAAGTCAGCATCTGCTGAAAGTTTATCTATAACAACATTGAAACTACTTCGATTTGTAAAACTAATTTTATAATAATCATTGGTTTCTCGCCCTCCAACCCAATCAGTAATTGTTACAGGTAATGATGCAATATTTAAATCTTTCGCCTTACTGAAAGAGTTTACAGAAATATTAGAAGGCATAGTGATTTCTGCGTCCTTTGCTCATAAAAACGTCTGGAACGCACCCTGATCGCCCTTAAGAATTCAAGGGCTGATTTTTCTCTTTTCAGAAAATTGAAAAATGTATTTCTATGCTGCTTTTGTTTGTGGCGATACAGCTATGTTAAAAATGCGTATTTTTTTTAACTTTATATTTGAAACACCTACGTCAAACTACTGCATATATTGTCAGTAACTTCAGCATTTTATGGTGATGAGAATACAGAGCAATTCCTCATAAATGCCGAGATAATGATTATGGTTTTAAAGCTGAGAAATCATATAAAAATATTAGAAAATGAGCTATATGAGGATTTCTATAAACTAGGAGACTTTTTACTTACAAACTTCCTATTTATTTACCTAAATAAAAATACTGAATTCTTGTACTGACAAAAAAAGATGGGCGTTTAACCCATCTCATGAAAACTATGGAAATTAGATTAGTGAAGTATCACACCCAATTCTTCCGTAATCTCTATGTGATTAAAGATTAGGTGGATATGACTTTAGTGCTATTCACTGCAATTCTGGCGATCGCCAATGCTCTACGAATCGCAGCATCAGCATTGATAACACCTGCACCATATTCTACTGGTGTACCCACGTCATAGGCTGTTTGTACTAATATTTGCTTGACTTGTTTAGCGTTGAGGTTAGGGTTCGCACTCCAAACCAAGGAGGCAATCCCTGATACCATGGCAGTTGAAGCGGATGTGCCATTGAAATAACCATCATTACTAAAAATAATATTGCCATTGGCATCACGAGTTGCATTCAAACTGACAAACTCTGAAGGTGCAACCAGGGTTAAACCATCTCCGTAATTGGAACCCCACCAAACTGGATCGCTGTAGGAAATGCGGGTTCCTGGGGTTTTGGAATTACCGTAGTAATCTTTAGTTCCCCAGACTGCACCTACGGAAATCACATTGCCATATTTTTTACTTAAGTAGGCAAGATCGGTAAGTTCATTTTGATCACCATTCCCAGCAGCAATCACAAATAGGGCTTTATCTTGGTTGCTACTAATAATTTTCTCAATTTCTGTAACATTGCCACCGGAAACACTGAGGTTAATTACTGCCAACTGTCCATTTTTCTTGGCTTCATTAATGATAATCTGAGCTGCTCCCCCTAGGGTTTGATCACCAGGATTACCACCAATGACATCCACCATTCTCACCGGGGAATTCCAGTTGATGGGGGTAATACCTAGTTTATTATTGGCTCTACCTGCAATGATTCCCTGGGTAAGAGTTCCGTGGGATTCTTCTGAAGACTCATCTATGGTATTTTGGTCGAGCGTATAGGTGTAGCGTAAATCTGGATTAATACCACCATTGCTGTTTCTAGCGATACCCGTATCTCCAATCCCAATCAGTACCTTGGTGGAACCAGTAGTCATTCGCCAAGCGTTATGAACACCAGTCATGTTCAAATTCCACTGTTGATTGTAGAAAGGATCATTCGGGATGACGGATAAATTAATGACTTTGTCACTAAATTTAATTACATCAATGTTTTCAAAATAAATTTGTGTCTTATTGGCTAGGGTAATGACATCAAATAGGCGATCGACACCGTCACCTGTGTTATATACTACACCTCCACTCGTGAGAGTCGCCAAACTAAGAGTCACAGAAGTTGAAGCAATACCAGATAAATCCAAGACATCCCTTTTACCTGTGTTGTAATCGACATTCCCATTTCCCGAAAAAACTGTCAGACTATATCCTGCTTTGTAAGTAAAGGTATTGGCTCTTAAATTTCCAGCTTCAATTCTGGTACTACTACTTGTCAAAGGTGTGACAATCTCAGTCGAACCTACTAGGGTTTGACTGGAGACACTCAAATCATAGAAAGTTTCACTACCCCCATAAGTATAAACCTGGAGATAATAAGTCCCCTTGTTTAAATTAGTATTGATTGTCTCTACAACTTTACCCAAATTTGCAGAACTAGCTATCAGATTACCTTGAGCATTAAATAAGCGTATATCTGCATCTCCGCTCAAGTTTTTCAGGCTCAAGTTGATATTGCTGCTACTATTTAGACTAAATTTATAATAGTCATTAGAGTCAGATATTCCTAACCAATCGCTAATATTCGTCGATTCTGTGCCTAAATCAATTTCCTTAGCTGTTGTGAAGGAATTTCCCCCATAATCTAAAGCAGTTACACCAACAGTTAATTTGTAGTCGGTTGCAGCATTACCGTAAGGGTAAATACGGATATAGTAATTACCTGCATCCAAAATTTTAGTAATCGATTCAGGATTATTACCACCTATATTGGAATAAGCTATAACCTCACCATCATCAACTATTTGATTATTATTTGTATCTAATATTAAATCTATATCCGCATCAGCACTTAAACCTTTGAGGTCAAGCTGTAAACTGCTGCGAGCGCCTAAAGTAAAATTATAAATATCCCCACCGTCAGTACTATTAATACTATCAGTAAAGACAAGGGTTTGATTTGTAGGGTTAATACTCAGAGCTTTGTCTAGGGAAGAAACATTAACTGTCATACCTGAAAAATGACTACCTTTTATACCTATATCTGATTAAAATCTATAATTCTAATTATTTGATGATAGAAATACTTTATAGTGCCAAAATTTACTTAAAGCACATGAAAAATTTACTGAAACTTTAAAGTATAGATGGTTTCAATCAGCATATTTTCTTGTTCTCTAGAGAAAATTTATACTTTCTTTACAAAATCTGAATAGAAGATTATCAATATAGAAATATTTCTAGAAAATAAAACCGATTGTTAAAGGTGATTTTCTGCTTATTATTGGCATAAATCTTTTTTTATTAACCTTATTTGCTATTTATCTCACTCTGAATCTTTTTATCTTCTGAAATCAACCCTATGAAACCCCATCCTCTCTCTGATTTCCTTTAACCTCTTGCCGAAATAGGGGGGATGGGGCAATCCACTCAGTTACCCCAAATTAGCTATTCTTTTGATACTCTGGCAAAAAAAGGAAAAAGTAGAGATGCCTCTTTTTGGAAATTTGACTAATTTCGCTGCCTCTCCTTGGTTAATTGCAGCTGGCTTAAACGCAGTTCTGTTAGGTTTGGTTTGGTTTGCACCCAAAAAACTTCTCACCCCAGCAGGTATACTTCATGCTTGGGTGTTGGGTGTATTGATTTGGGGAGTTTTGGGATGGCAAGGATATCTAGTTGTGGTGTTCTATTTTTTAGTTGGTTCCCTAGTAACACGTATTGGGATGGCAGAGAAAGAAGCCGCAGGGATTGCCGAGAAGCGCTCCGGAGCTAGGGGACCCGAAAATGTTTGGGGTTCAGCAGCTGTTGGAGCTGTCTGTGCTGTCGGAGTCGCCTTAATTTCAGCTGGTTTGTTGCCCCAAAATCTTAATTCCCTACTAATATTGGGTTATGTAGCTAGTTTCAGTACAAAGCTTGCAGACACCTGCGCTAGTGAAGTGGGTAAAGCCTACGGTCAGCGAACTTTTCTGATTACAACCCTACAACCCGTCCCCAGGGGAACCGAAGGAGCAGTTAGTTTAGAAGGTACATTAGCGGGTGTACTAGCATCGATTGCGATCGCCATGGTGGCTTGGGGTGTGGGTATGATTGACTTGCTAAGTATCCTGTGGTGTGTACTAGCTGCATTTATCGCCACAAATCTCGAAAGTGTCATTGGTGCAACACTTCAATCCAGATATACCTGGTTGACTAATGAATTAGTTAATGTCATAAACACGTTGATTGGGGCGATCGCTGCCACACTCTGTGCTTGGTTATGGATGGTAGTTAGTTTGTAACAACATGGTAAAAATATATTTTGTTCTCGCTTCGATTCTCAGGTATGGCAGGGAAAATCATCGCTTCGTCGCAGCTTGCTGTCAGCTATAGTGATTTTTCTTGTAATGATAACTGGGGAAAGTTTTGCCCATGTTTGATGATTAGTCCATCTCCTCATTTACCTGGTAATTCCGATAACGGTAACAAAAATTACCTGTGTGCATTTGGCGATTATTGCCCATCTTCCTTGCCTATGCTTATGATGGCAGTAGTTTCTTCAGAGAGAGATAGAAGCCATTCTTCCGAGTTTTCTCTGATGAATAAGTTCCCAATTTATGTGTTTCCGTTTATCTACTTACAAGCTTTATGGAATCTTCATCATTTTTGACCATAGATGATCAAGCAATTTCTGCGGGACAGGTTGTAAAATATCTGCAAACATCTGGAAAGTTAGGTCAGTTTATCGGTGATATTCTCCGTCAACACGTTATTGAGCAGGAAATTCAAAGCAGGGAAGATATTACCGTTAATTCGGCAATTACCGAGCAAGCTATCATTGACTTCCGCTTGCAGAACCAATTAACTGACCCTAAAAGCTTTCAGGAATGGCTACAAAATAACGGTACAGATTACACAACTTTTCACGCCACCGTTACCCTAGGGTTTCAATTAGAAAAGTTAAAATCGCTAATTACCGAACCGAAACTTCAAGAATACTTTATTGAGAGAAAAATTTTTTTGGATCGGGTGATTATCTCGCGGATTATTGTCGATCAGCAAGAGTTGGCAGAGGAATTACAAGCACAAATTGAAGAAGGCACAAGCTTTGAAAATTTGGCAAAAGAATATTCCCTCACAGATGATCGTATGGTAAACGGGATGATGGGACCAGTGAGTCGTGGTACATTACCTGATATTCTCAGGGCAGTAATTGACATCGCGAAACCAGGCGAGTTAGTCGGACCTATTAAACTCGAAGAGCGCTATGGTTTGTTTCGTATAGAGCAATTTCTGCCAGCATCATTAGAAGATACTCAACTAAAACAAGCACTACAAAATGAGTTGTTTGAGAAATGGCTAGCCCAGAAAATTCAAAAGCTGACAGTCAAATTACAGGTAAGCTAAAACCTCCAGAGGATGAATCCTGGAAACATCAAGTGCTAGCTGCTTTACCGTGGGAAAACCCACCACTATCTTGGCTGGATACTCGACAACGTAACCTTTTACAAGCAGATATTGAAACTTGTCGTTTTACTCTGGGAGAAAAGATTTGGTATCAAGACGAGGTTGGTTATCAATTTTTAATTATCTCTGGTAAGGTGCGTCTACGGGGAGAGGAAACTGGCAAACCCCTAGGAACTTTGCAGACAGGGGATTGGTTTGGAGATTTCAGTCCGTTACCAGTAGAGTGTAAAGCAGTTGCTGCCAGCAAGGAAGTAATTATCGCTCGTTGGCACATTTCCCTATGGAAAGAAATTTCCACACCTGAAATTGAGGAATTTTGGTTACAGGGGAAAACTTCTGTCACCTCCTCCCTAGAGTCTGATAGTTATTCTACGGTAGTACAAACACCGCTAGAAGTTGGGGAAGCACCCACCCAGGCAAAAGCTGTGCGTACTGTTTCCTCCTCTTTAAACTATCCTTTTGTGTCGAGTTGGCAGACTGCTGCTGCTTGTCTAACGATGGTGGCACAGCAATTAGATAATCCTGTGAGTCTGGAGTGGGTACAGCGACAACTTCGGGGACAAAGTCCGAAAAACTTGACGGAAACCGCCGAAAAATTGGGTTTTCTTCTACGACGTTTACAGGTAAGTTGGCAGGATTTACGTCAGCTATCCTTTCCAGCTTTAATGCACTGGCAGCAATCTAGCTGGGTAGTGGTATATGGATTTAGGGGAAATAGCCTAATTATTGCGAATCCCTTGAATCCGGATTGTCAGTGTGAAGTTATACCTCAGTCCCTGGTAGAAGCCGCCTGGAATGGTCAGCTTTGGCAGGTAGAATTAATTAATCAACAAGAAAAGTTTAACCTGGCTTGGTTTTTGCCGGCAGTATGGCAATACCGGAAACTTTTAGGTGAAGTACTGCTCGCATCCTTTACCTTGCAGTTACTAGGGTTGACGACACCATTAATTACCCAGGTGGTAATAGATAAGGTGATGGTACAGGAGAGTTTACCCACCTTAGATGTGATGGCGATCGCTCTGTTAGTTGTCTCCCTATTTGAAGCCATTCTGGGTATTCTGCGTCTATTTGTCTTTACCCATACGGCTCGGCGTTTAGACTTAAGTCTCTCAGCACAGCTGTTTCGACACCTGATGCGTTTGCCCCTTGCCTACTTTGAATCCCGTCGCGTCGGGGATACTGTCGCTAGGGTACAGGAATTAGAGCAAATTCGCCAATTTCTCACAGGTACAGCCTTAACTGTTGTTCTCGATAGCATCTTTGCCGTAGTTTACCTGGCATTGATGTTTTACTACAATATACCCCTCACCCTAGTTGCCCTCGGAGTCCTACCCCTCTTTGCCATACTGACATTAACAGCTACACCAATTTTACGTAACTGGCTGAATGAAACCTTTAATCGTAGTGCTGACAGCCAATCATTCTTAGTAGAAACAGTTACAGGTATTCACTCCGTCAAGGCACATGCAGCCGAACCTGTTGCCCGCGATCGCTGGGAAGGTTTATTTGCTCGTTTCATTCGTACAGGTTTTAAAGCTTCCACAACTTCCAATATCAGTAGTAATATTGGTGACTTTCTCACTAACTTTTCCAACCTCCTGATTCTCTGGTTTGGGGCAAAACTTGTCATTGAAAACAAACTCACCATTGGTCAATTAATCGCCTTCCAGATGCTTTCTGGTCGGGTTACAGGACCCCTCCTGCGATTGGTACAACTCTGGCAAAACCTGCAACAAGTTCTCCTCTCTGTTGATAGAATCGGTGACATCCTCAACGTTGCCCCCGAAGCAGAACCGGGTACAGGTTTAGTCTTACCACCTCTGAAAGGACAAATCAGTTTTGACCAAGTATTTTTCCGCTACCGTAGTCAAACAGAACCCGTCCTACGAGGCATCTCTTTCCATACCGAACCAGGGCAATTTATCGGTATTGTTGGGCGTAGTGGTTCCGGAAAAAGCACCCTATCAAAACTCCTACAACGTCTTTACCAAATCGAATCGGGCAGAATTCTCATTGACGGATTTGATATTAAAAGTGCTGATTTAGCCTCCCTACGTCAACAAATTGGTGTCGTTTTGCAAGAGGATTTTCTCTTTAATGGATCCATCCTAGAAAATATCACCCTCGGTAACCCAGAAATTACCTCCGAAGAGGTAGTAGAAGCAGCTAGACTGGCAGTTGCCCATGACTTTATCAGTGAACTTCCCCAAGGTTATGAAAGCAATGTTGGGGAAAGGGGTACAGCCCTATCAGGGGGACAAAGACAACGTATTGCCCTAGCACGTTTATTTCTTTCTCAAGCACCAGTTTTAATCCTGGATGAAGCGACTAGCGCCCTAGATAGTGAAACGGAACAACAAGTACTACAGAATCTCCAAAAAGTCTCCCAGGGAAGAACTGTATTTCTGATTGCTCACCGTTTTGCTCCCCTCAAACGTGCTGATTTAATTTTAGTTATGGAAAAAGGGGTAATTGCCGAACGGGGAACCCATACGGAATTACTACAACAAAAAGGCTTATATTGGTCTCTTTACCAACGACAACAGGCAAATGTGTAAGCAGCTTGTCTGATACTAGAGTTAACTAAATGCTTATTCTCAGGGCAAATGCTTGTTTGCCCTTATTTGTGTTTCTCTACACAATCATTCACTATCTAGCTGGTAAAAAATCAGATTTGTAAAATATTGTCTATCCCTTTCCTCTTTTACTCAATATTCTCCAGGTAAAATCTCCCATCGACTAACTGACACCCTTAACTGTGTTGATGTTGACATTCCCCAGAGGTGGAATTAGTTTACAGTCATAGATAGGATTATAAAATTTAAAGAATTAAGTCTTTTAGGTAAGTAAATTTATCGAAATTGGGAATAATGAAGTCAATCTGAGATTTCTGAGTGATACAAATTAAATTTGCGAAATGACGCTAATTTAAGCTGTAGCAGCAGTATCCGGCAATGTGATTCAAGTAAACAACTGATGAGCGCAACCAGCCACCGACGTATTGTGATTGGGGATGTACATGGTCACTATGAAGGGTTGATGAGACTACTAGAAGCGATCGCCCCCTCTAGCGATGACCAAGTATATTTTTTGGGAGATTTGATTGATCGTGGTCCCAAAAGCTCCCAGGTAGTCAAATTTGTCATGGATAGTCCCTACAAATGTCTGTTGGGAAATCATGAGCAGATGTTATTAAATATTCTCACTAATCGGCAAATTTCCTTACCGACTGTCCAATCATGGCTGTACAGTGGTGGGCAAGCAACCGTTGCCAGTTACGCAGAAGCGACTATTCCCCATGACCATTTAGAATGGTTTAGCACTTTGCCTACCTATCTAGATTTGGGAGATGTTTGGCTAGTTCATGCTGGTATTGACCCGACAATGGCGATCGCGGAACAAACTAGTCAGCAGTTTTGTTGGATTAGGGAAGAATTTCACGGTATAAAACAACCCTATTTCCCTGATAAACTCATCATTGTGGGTCATACTATCACCTTTACATTGCCGGGGGTGACTCCAGGTAAAATTGCCCAAGGAAAAGGATGGATTGGTATTGACACGGGTGCTTATCATCCCCGTAGTGGTTGGTTAACAGCTTTAGATATCACCAATAATTTGGTTTACCAAGTCAATATTTTCCGCCACTGTATTCGCACCCTCCCCCTGGAAAAAGCTGTTACTACGATTAATCCAGAAGATATTCATGAGAGTCGCCACAAAAAATGTTTAGTGGGCTAAAGGGGAAAATCATCCCCAACCCCCAATTTTTAATTGTTTAATTGTGATTATTGCCGACTAATCAAAGTTCTAATATTTGCCCGATAGCTAGTAGTATCTAAACCTTCACGTCTACTACTGGGTTGAGCAGCAATACTTTTTTGGAGAGCAGTTATGCGATCGCCCGTTGCTGGGTGAGTACTCAGAAAAGTAGGCGTTGACCTCTTAGAGCTTAATAATTTTTGCATAAAAGAAACCATTCCCGATTGGGCATAACCTGCACGAGATAAAGTTTTTAAACCTCTTTTATCAGCATCAAATTCATTTTGACGGCTACTGGGTAGGTTGCGTACTAACTCCACACCGATTTTTACAGCTTGGGAAGCATCTAAACCTGTGGCAGTCAGTAAACCTTCATTCACCGCTTTTCGCTGCATTTGCTTGATTAAATGTCTACCACCAATATGTCCAATTTCGTGGGCAATCACGCTTGCTAATTCTGCTTCGTTTTCTGCGGTTTTCAGCAATCCCGTGTTCAGATAAACGTAACCCCCTGCTGTCGCAAAAGCATTGATACCGTCATCTTCGACCACTTGAAAAGTATAGTTCAGATTTGGGCGATCGCTGGCTGCTGCCAAACGTCTTCCAATTTGTTGCACATAACTATTAATGGCGGAATTGCGATATAACTTGACATCACTATTAATTAACTGTTCATTAATCTGTTCACCAAGTGCCATTTCTTGACGAGCAGACATATTCGATAGTTGAACCACCTGCACTCCCCTTAGCAACAATGGCAACCACTCTAAAGCAGGTGTTGGCAATGCTGTAGTTAAGCAGATACTCAGGGCAACAGTAACTGAAATCAATGGATAAAACCAGCTACGAGGGAAAAAGCTGTAATTACTAAAAAAATTTTTCCAATTAATCATAATCCACTCGGAGAACAGTTCAAAGGTAACGTAAAACTAAAAGACGGTTCAAAAATCAATTATGTTGCATTTTCAACTCTAGATACTGAGACAAAGCATCTTGGTGCGAAAATCTTGCCATTCCCTAGCATAAATATTTATCCCACCTCACGCCATCCACCCTAAATCAGTATATTGAGATACGCAATTCCTGAAAATTCCTGCATTGCCAATCCATACCGACTCCATAGGGTAAGAGATAAACAAAAGTAAACAATTGATCGATGAAACCTACCAACCCATTTTCTCAAGCAATATTCAGGCTTTGAAAATGAGCTATTCTTAGGAACCTGGACTTTGATGCCAATTTTCTCGCACAACTCCTGGAGTTATCGCCCTTCTGTGGAATTTAACTTCCTTTTTTCTTCTCCCTGTAACCCCAGTGTTTTGACGTGATAAACTATCTGTCGCATGGTTGCTAAAAATTAAATGTCATTTCCGTTGTCATAATTCTGCGGTAAGGCTTAGTATGAAACTTGACATTTTCAGAGAACCTTAATTCTTAGATAGACTCACAAAAACCTATTAACCAAGACAAGTTCTCCATCCAACCTTCAATACGATACAAATTGTAATTCGTAATACTACGAACCATCTAATTTTTATTTGGGCACAAATATTATGGCTATGCTTGATTCTCAAGGTCGTCTATTCGGCAAGTTTAATCTTTTAGACGTTGGTGCTACCTTAGTGATTCTACTAGTTCTCTTTGGAATCTTCTTATTTCCTGGCAGCACTGGTTCTGTTGCCCAAGTTGGCAGTAAAACAGTACCCATTGAAGTGGATTTAGTTGTTCGAGGTTTAAATGTCCGTAATCCCCAAAGTCTTTATAGTCAAGGATTAACTAAGGGTGGAAAAACTAATGTCATTATCCGTAATCAACCCCACGGAAAAATAGATATTAAATCCATTACGCCATTACCTAGAACTCTGACTGTACCTCAACCGGATGGCTCTATCAAAGAATTACCTGACCCCAGAGAAAATAATTTTAGTACAGATATGTTACTAACTCTAGAAGGAAAAGCTCAATTGACTGAGAATGGTCCGGTCATCGGAAACAGTAAAGTTAAAATCGGTATGCCTTTTGAATTAGAGGGATTTAATTATAATTTTAATGCCAGTGTAATTGATGTGCGAATCAACAACTAGGTATTGCCACAAGTTTCCGGAATAATTCTGAATACTTGGAGAAAAATCTTAGCTTCCCGATAATATTTTGGAAGCTATTTTATTGAGAAAAATAATTCAAAAATATTTAGACAGGAAAATAGTAGTAAGGGTATATGAGATGATAAAAAATATCAATATATTTTAGTACTGACCTTTCTACTATAAAGATATAAACATCAGATTTTTATATTCTAAATTTTGCCTAATGAATATTAATATACTCTATTCTCTACATATTTAATGATTATATTTACAACATTTAGTACTTGATAGTAATTGAGACTTTTGTCACATTTATTTACATTATCTATAAAATTCTATTATTCTCATTGATTAATAAACTACGTTATTGTACTGATTTTATTTTATACTGCTATTGTCGAATGTATTGATTGACGTTTCTGATTTTAAAATTAAGCATATGTAAAATCAGATAGATGTCCTGTAAAGTTTTAGTGTATTTTTTTACGTCAGATTTGTGACATATTCAGCTATAAACATTGACACATCAATACTTTGCCCTGATGGAGACCTGTAAGCACTTTTCTGCTAGTGGTCTACCATCTATGGTACTCTATCAGAAAGATTACTGAATTTGTCTCAGGGTTTTACATCTCAAACCCATATATAAAAACCAGAACCCAAGCTTCTTCTGCAATATGGATTTATTCACTAATTAGTCTTTAGATGGAAAAATCTACTTATTTAAGCGGAAAGAATGATTACATACACGTATATAAATTTTGATAAAACTTAAGAAAATGGGTGAGCATTGCGTCATGTTAAAACAGGCTAATCTTCAATCTCAATTGCATTCAGATGTTGGAGAACCTCGATTTGCATTGAACAGCCTTTATCTTCAAAACTACGATTTTTCTGAACATTTTTTAGAACCGAAAAAACTAGAGCAAGGGCATAAATCAAGGCAATTTTCAGTTTGTACATCTTTGAACTTACAGGATTTAAGATGCTTTGAGGCAGTGAAAAATCAATATGAAAGTTGGGGTGTGATTTTCAAAAACTGTGTTGCGATTCAGCCTTCTAATCCAGCTTTTCCTACCGATTCAGGTAAGGTTGTGATGATGGGTGGTCCGAAGGGAGGTCTTTTAGAGGTGACTTTTCTTTCACCTGTAAAATTTGTGAGTACCTATGTGACGAGTTCACAAAAACTTATTATGTCAGCCTACGATAGCGATCGCCACCTCCTTCACCAAGCAGTACTACCCAGTCCTAACCTGGCTCAATCAGATTCTATTATCCAGCCTAATCAGTTGTTAAGTGTGAGTGGAGATAATATCCATCATGTTGTTTTTTCCGCTTTTGATGGTCAATTTACAATTGATAAGTTTTGCTTTTGCAGCTAATCCTTATAGTTGCATACGCCGTTAAAAATTCCATCAAACTCATTTGTAAATCATCAACATCGGTAGGAATTGATAGCACATTCCAACTCAGTGCCAAAAATCTGTAAGTCTGAAAATCCTAACTATTCTTTATTTGTAAAGTGCGTTAGAGAAAAATAGGGAATTTATCATTCTGTATTTGTTATCTCTAAGCTTGATTACTCACTCTGTATCCCTGGATATCCCTACAATTTATCGAACAATTTAACGCACTCTACAGACGAGATATTTTTTGGTCATCCTGAAGTAAAAGTTATGGTTATGTACTAGACTCTCTGTGAGAGCCTCAGTATAGATAGGAATTGCGTAAAAATTATGGAATTTTTGAGATGCACCAAGGTGATTGTCCATCAAGATGACCCTTGCCTGAAAACCGCTAATGATCAAAAATAAAATACCTATCCATTTCCAGAATCCATAAACTTTTCGTGATCAAAAACTAGGTAATTACCGTGGCACAGGCTTCGTCTTCTTGGCAACAATTAATTAATCAGTTCCCTCGGTGGGTATCCCCAGGATTTTTGCCAGGAGGCTCCAAGTCCCGAACATGGCAGCGTTTTCGGGGTCCAGGGGGCACTCTTGGCTTGATGACAGCATTTTTAGCCATGGCGTTATGGAATTGGCAACTGTTGCTAGCTAGTAGTGTTGGTATTGGGACGATGGTACTTACTTACTCCCTACAGGTGCAGGATTGGCAGCGTTATTTAACTGATATCCAGAAAACTTTACATCATCCCCAGCGACGTTTAGTTTTAGCAGTCATGGGGGGAAGTTTTGCCTGCTTCAGTACTTACATGGCGATCGCTATTTGCCTAGATTCCCCTAGCCCTTGGATTGGTGCTGGAGCTATTCTCCAAGGTGTGGCTACTGTCATCATTCTGGTATTACTGGTTTGGCAAATAGTTAATTTTTATTCGACAAAGGAAGAAAATAACTTAGATAATGTATTAAGCCAATTAACCGATCACCAACCTCTAAAACGCTTGTTAGCTTTACGTCAAATCCACAAGCTAGTGAGTCGTCAACACCTTGGCTTATCAACTCAGAAAATCATCTCCCAATGCTTGCAAATGCTTCTGTGTCGAGAAGAAGAAGTCCTGGTACAAGAAGCTGCATTTGAGGTTTTACAATTACTAGAGCCAACAGCAGAAAATCGTCCCAGTTTAGGCACACCTCTGAAGCCACTAGTAACTAGAAACAAACAGAAAATTTCTACCGAAAATTAGTGATTAATACTTATTGACTAATTGCTGAATCTCTAGGGGAAATTTTATCCATGATTGATGACATATTTCCTGTTGCCAAAACTGTAACCACCTAGGGTTCATGCCCAGAGAAATGCCATAGTCAAAATAAGGACTCCGGCAAGGTGAAAGGTTATGAAGCAGAAAATTGGTCATACATGGGAAAATTTTTTACAAAGACGCTATGGCGTGCGTTTAGGTAGACGTTATGCTCTGGCGGCGGCTGGAATTGTATTGATGGGGGTTTTGGGTTGTTCCTCAGTCACCGACAATCAAAGTGCTGTTGCCCAACCAAGCTTACCTGCTTCAGAATCTCAAATTAAGTCAAAAAAACCAGTTCCCGATGCCAAAGTTGTAGCTGCGAGCAATCGCTTTGGCTGGAAGTTATTTGCAGAAATTTGGAAAAAAGATAGTAAGAAAAATATTTTTGTTTCACCTTCTAGTGTGGCGATCGCCCTAGCTATGACTTATAACGGTGCTAGCGGTACAACTCAGCAAGCTATGGGGAAAGCCCTAGAATTACAGGGTATTAGTCTGAACCAAGTCAATAATGCCTACTCTGCTTTGACATCCCTATTAGAAAATCCTGAGGAAAAAGTACAATTAAAGATTGCCAATTCCCTTTGGGCGAAGAAAGATTTTGCCTTTAAATCCGGATTTTTGCAAAGAAATCGAGATTTTTACCAAGCTAAAATTACTAATTTAGATTTTCAAGATTCCCGCTCTGCTGGAAAAATTAACCAATGGGTAGAGGAAAAAACCCAGGGGAAAATTAAAAATATTGTTGATACTATTCCCGCCAATCAAGTTCTATTTCTGATAAATGCCATTTATTTTAAAGGTAATTGGACTCAAGAATTTGACAAAAAACAAACTGCTAACCATCCATTTTTTCTAGCTTCTGGTAAGCAACAACAACACTCCATGATGTCCCAGTCTGGAGACTTTCGTTATTATGAGAATCAGCAATTTCAGTCTGTGAGCCTACCCTATGGCAAAGATGGCAAGATTAGTATGTATATCTTTTTGCCCAAGCGAAATACAAATTTAAATAATTTTGTCAAAACCTTGAATGCCGGAAATTGGGATAAATGGATGACTTCATTTACTAAAAGAGAAGGATTGGTGCGTTTACCCAAATTTAAAATAAACTATGAAATTCAACTGAAGCCCGCTTTAGCAGCTTTAGGTATGGGTGAAGCTTTTACAGATAAAGCCAATTTCTCCGCTATGGGAAAAAATCTGGCGATTAGTCAAGTTAAGCATAAAACCTTTGTGGAAGTGAATGAAGAAGGGACAGAAGCAGCAGCAGCAACATCCGTGGGAATTGTCGCCACCTCTGCCCGTGTCCCCGCAGAGCAACCCTTTCGGATGATTGTTGACCGTCCCTTTTTTACGGCAATTCGAGATAATCAGACTGGTAGTATTTTATTTATGGGAGCGATCGCCGAGCCCAAATAGAACAAAGTTAATCAACTCTGAACTCCAGGAGAAATACTCATAGATGATGATTCCTCTTTACCAGGGAGTGCAGCTATCTCAGTCTGTGAGTTGGAATTTTCATGGGCATCACTATTTGCCATGGTGGGACGTAAAGCACCTAAAGCAGTCTTAATGACTACCGCCGTTGGTACTGCGACAATAACTCCTAAAAGTCCACCGACTCTGGCACCAGTCAGGACAGAAATTAATACCCACACAGGATTTAAACCCGTAAAACTCCCCAAAATTCGTGGTGCAATTAAGTTTTCTAAAATTTGCTGGACAATCAGGGCAGCTATCAGCACCCTAGCCCCCATCCAGAAATCCTGTAGGGTGACTAAAGAAGTGGTGACAGCGATACCTACAGAACCACCGAAGGGAACTAACGCCATAATGCCGATAGTTAAGCCAAAGAGTAAACCAAAGGGCACTTTCAGCCAGAGAAAGATGGGAATTAAGGCTGATGCCATACAGGTTGAAGAAATTAATTGGCTGATGAAGAAATTTTGAAAACTTAAACGGACAGTATCTGAAAAGGGATCACGAAATCTTTTTGGTAACCATTCCACCAGACTATGCCATAGCTCATCTCCATGTTGTAGGAGATAGAAAGTCAAGACCATAGTCAACAGAAAGTCGAGTAAGCTGGTGAAAGTAACTACAGCCAGATTTAAAACTTGTCCAGCGATCGCCTGTAATTGTCCTTTGACGCGATCGTTGATTTGTACTAATAAAGCATCAAGATTGAGCGGTAAACCCATACTCTCAGCTTTTTCATTCAATATCATCAACTGAGAGCGTCCAGAATCGATTAACTCTGGTAGACGGGCAACTAATTGCTGTGCCTGTGTCAAAGCTAGCGGAAAAAGTGTCACCCCCAATGCTAACAAAATAGATAACGCGATTAAGAACACTAAAATAGCCACGGGCTCACGCTTGACACCATGAGCTTCCATCCAAGTGACAGGGTAGTTAAGTAGAAAAGCCAATACAGAGGCTCCCACCAAAATGATAATCAAGGAATGAAAGTAATGGAAAATAGCCGATAATGCCCAGCCATTAAGAACTAACAACGGAGCAAACAGAGCGATCGCGCCGATACGAGCGATGGGTGTTAGTGTATGCCACCAGTCAATGAGCTTGCGTGTCTGCATTTTTAGCCGATTGCGGGATACAACAGAATAGATCCTGATATAAAGCCTATTATCTCTAACTACATTACCCCCAATCATCTCTCTATGTTCGGATTAGGCTTTGTGATCGGGAAAAATTCTACCTCTCCAGGAATAATCAAGATGACTAAAGAGCCAGAACTATACTCACAAACGTCAGCCTCTAGGCTTGTGTTGGCTTTACACCTAATTCCTATTATCGGTTTTTTGCCCTCTTTGTGGACTCTCTACCACCGTCAAGGTAATCGGGAACAACTCAACGTTAGTCGCCTGTCAATCACCTTGGCATTTACCTGGCTATTCACCTATTTACTTTTAGCTACCGCAGCTACAAGTTCAGAATTTTTGACACTACGTCTATTGCTGCTCAACAGTTTTTTCACTTCTGGTTATTTTTTAGTGAGTTCTTGGCTGATTTTGCGTACCATTACAGGTAAATCTATATATTTACCAGGATTTAGCCAATTAGCAGCAAAATGGTTCCATAGGTAGAAGTTATCAAATTACACCAGTATTTCTTCCCCAGAACTCTGACATTTGCGACTAGAGAATAGTGGCAAATTTCCATTCAATATTTATACTGGAATGCAAAATCCCTAATTTATCTCCGAATATTTCTCTGGAAATAGTTGTAATTCAGAGATACATAATTTATGTATGATTTTACGGAGTATCAAAAGCCATCAAACCTGCCGACACATCTCAACACCCGATGAGATTGTGTTTCAGGTCAAACATCTCCGGATTTAGCCACAGAAAGGAGAATTACTGCTATAAGTGTTGTGGTTGACACTAAAAGGCAAAACTCTCCACTGATAATAAAATAGTTAGCTATTATTGGTTGATGCTTCTGCTGACAACACGGCAGTTATTTATAGATATTAATTCAGAAAGTGTGAGGAAGTCTGTGACCATTCAAGGAAGTTCCCCGTCTGCATCCGGTTCAAATACAAAAAATCTGAATATGAGTCATCCAAAAACAGGGCGCTGGCTATGGTTTTGGATGGGAATGAGCGGTATTGCCATGGTGTCAGCTACTGCGGGAGCGTTGTTGGCAGTTTCTTTGACTAGTACACCTTTGATGCAGGCAAATCTCACTCCTGAGCAAGCGGCAGTATTTGATAGCGATCGCATCTCAGGAAATGGCTTGAAATTCTCTGAACTCACACGTCCTGTAAACGTTCTGGTTATGGGAATGAGTGTCTTGCCACCAGATGTCAAAAATTCCACTACAGACACAAAAAAACTTGGCTACCTGCCCCAAGTCAATTCTTTTGATGGCTTATCTGATGTCATGCTTCTGATCAGATTCGATCCAGAAAAGAAAAAAATGACCATGCTATCTATTCCCCGCGATACCCGTACGCAAATTGAAGGGCATGGAGTCAAGAAAATAAATGCTGCCAATACCTTTGGAGGACCAGCATTAACGGCTCAAACCACCAGTAATCTTTTGTCGGGAGTAGGTATTGACCGCTACATCAGAATTAATGTTCTAGGGGTTGGCAAACTGATAGATGCTTTGGGAGGGGTGACTGTCTATGTTCCCAAAGATATGAAATATCAAGATGATTCCCAACACTTGTATATCAATCTCAAGGCTGGGAAGCAACACTTAAATGGTGAGCAAGCCCTGCAATTGCTACGTTTCCGTCATGACGAGAATGGTGATATTGGGCGTATCCAGCGTCAACAAATGGTGATGCGAGCGCTCATGGATCAAAGCCTTAACCCGACAACCGTTGCCAAAACACCACAAATTCTGAATGTTGTCAAAGAACACATTGATACGAACTTGACAGTGGAAGAATTATTAGCATTAGCAGGTTTTGGCGTGCGTACAAATCGCTCAAATATGCAAATGGTCATGCTTCCCGGTCGCTTTAGCGAGAAACAAGAGTTTGATGCTAGCTATTGGATTGCAGACAATCGCCGCGTCAAGAGTATGATGAAACAACATTTTGATATTCAATCCGATGAACAGACGGAGGAAACAGTTACTGACCCTGCATCCCTAAGAATTGCGATTCAAGACAACACAGGTACTGAAAAAACTAACCTGCGTCCCCTAGTGAGAATCCTGGAAAAAGCGGGATATCGTAATATTTACATCGCTAAAAGCTTGTCCAATGAACCCTTGGAAGTTTCTCATATTGTTGCCCAGCAGGGTGATGGTGGTAGTGCGGATTTGGTACGCAATGCTTTGGGATTTGGTGAGGTGAGAGTTGAAAGTACGGGCAATCTCGGTTCCGATATTAGTATCCAAGTTGGCAAAGACTGGTTACAAAAAAGAGACTTATCTGAGCAACAGCCACAAAGATAATGCCAATCTATAAAAGATTGACAATTTTAAATTATGAGAATTGTCTGGATGCTTCTCCTCAAATTTGCCCCTTCACCTCTGCAAATTTAAACTTTCCGATCAATTGCTCTATTCATCTCCCAAATCCAATCTTGTAGTATCAGATTGACAATCTCTGGAGCTTCATCTTGGGGGCAATGTCCCACCCCTTCTAAAGGGATAAATTTCATCACTGCGGGAAAGTCTCCTAATTCTCGCCCTAATTCTATGGGTTCCCACGGGTCAGCAGTTCCCCAAAGAATAATTGCTGGACAGGGTAATTTTGGTAACAATTCCTCTGGCAAGGGACCACTGGAATAGGCTGTAAAGGCAAGAAATACATCTGCTGCCCCTGGATCTGCCGCCGGTTGCATCAGAATATCTACTAATTCATCTGTGACTGCCTGGGGGCTACCATAGGCTTGGAGCAGGATTTTTTTGACTGTATTTGGTCGGGCAATTTGATGGAAGAAAAACCGACCTACAGCTTTAATGGATAGAATTTTTTGTAAAAGAGGTGCACCTGCACGCCTGAGCCATGGTAGATTTTGCAGCTTACTATCATGGAGTAAACGTAGAGAACAATTAATCAGGGCTACACCCCGAGCTGTATCTGGATAGCTGACAGCAGTTTGCATAACCGCAATACAACCGATGGAATTGCCAACTAAAATTGCTGGCTCTTGGATAATCTCGCGGCAAAAATCGGCAATTTGCTGTGCCCAAGTTTCAAAATTATAGGAAATTTTTTCTCCTGGAGTGGGTTTGGCAGAATCACCAAAACCTAATAAATCAATGGCAAAGACTCGGCAGTTAGTTGCGAGACTAGGAATATTTTTCCGCCAATGACCCCAGGAAGCACCGAAACCATGTACCAAAACCACAGCGGGTCCAGTGGTTCCCTGGGTTTGATAGCAAATGGGAAAACCTTGCCAAAACCATGTTTTTGTTGGATTTAGGGCGATCGCTGATGTAGTTGTCATAAAAGTTTTTTCATCAATTCGGCTAGTCAGACAAAAATTAAAAATGTGCTTTGCATTGAAAATTCGATAAACTCAGAGCTTCTGCTCAGAAAAACAGTTCTCAAGTTCTGAACTTTTAGACTTAACTGAATATTTCTCTTTTCCCTGTATCTTTAAACCTAGAACAGAATCAGCAAATTCTGAACAGCTAAATGGTAAATCGATGGGGGATAAGATTTTTTATCCTGGGTGAAAATCGCCATAGTGAACATAATCCTGATTGCAAAATAACACCATCTCATAGAAAAACTCTTCTCTCCCACTTGCTGGGATGAGTTAATTCAGAGGGAATTTTTAGATTGTGGTAAAAATTTAGACAATCATCTATTCAGCCTGATAATTGACTCAAAATTTTTCTAAATTTTCTTACCATAGCCAATGCCTCATACCCTGAAAAAAATAGGGGTTTTACTAACCCTCACACCTTTAAACTATAATTTCGCTGGGGTAGATGCTAAAAACAAATCAATTGGATGTAGGTCTATTGCAAGTCTATCGGAGGAAATAATTTTTAGTTGTGCATAAAAGTGCAGTTAATTTAATTAGCTTGGGTTAAAATTTTTTCTTGTTTCCTAGAATGATTCGGTTCTTACTAATCTATATATTAATTATTTTGCAGGAGCATATCAGGTTTTGAAGTCTGTGATATTGCTGAAATTATAAATTCCATAACAACTAATAAATAACTTTCCTGTATTTTTACGAGGGATTAATCATCTCAGCGCATGCTATTAGTTTGACAATGTTTTCTATAGATATAGTGTGATGAATACTTTGTATATTATATCACGCTGCCTATGGTAATTATATTGAATTCGAGTCTTCACATTCTAGACTCAGGCTTTTTACCCTCAGAAAATACCCGTACTCCTTAGTATGCAATAGTTTGTATCTTGCTTCACTCAGTTCGACAGGAAAAGGCTACTACCCTTTGGCATCATAATATTTGCAGTCATTTTCCCCAGATAAATCAACTATTGTATGAAGTGGAGATTCAGTAGTTTCCCAATTTACGACAGCAAAATAGGTTTATAGAATTGTTGGTTATCAAGCCCCCTGTTTGGGCTGGTTTGACACTGCAAAGTCTGTAATGACTGGAAAATGGTGAAATAATCAAGAAAATGGTGAAAACATTTTTTATCTATGCTGATGTTAGTGGTGAGGCACATGGGTCTATGCTTTGATGATGTTTAGTAGTTGCATTCATAACTATATTTAGAAGATACATGTGTCTTTGCGTTCTATTGCACTCGTTATGAAAAACGTATATTCAATTATACCTGACTATTTATACCTTTCATCATGATTGCTATTTTTGATATTTGTGTGTGAAATCTACCTGTCAATGCATGAATTTTCAAGTCACATCCTGGAAAATACGGAATAAATATTTTTGATTTTACTATTTAGGGATTAGGAAAAACTTATGTTTAACTGTCGATTCATTCACTATGTGAATTTCTGAACTTATATATAAATTTTCTGCTACAGAGATAATGAATACACTCGAAACGATAAACACTCCCATCGGGGGCTACGCACCAGATTTTGAATTACCCGGCACCGATCATCAGGTACATCATCTCAGTCGATATCTGGAAAAATTTCGTGCGGTTGGTGTGATTTCTCTGTGTAACCACTGTCCTTTTGTCAAGTCGTATATCTATCGCCTCAAGGAAATTCAAAACAGGTTCAGCGCTAGTGGAGTCACATTAATTGGTTTGAATGGTGATGAGAATAACCAACTTCCTGGGGAAAATTTTGAACAGATGCAGCTTTTTGCTCAAGAATGGGAATTAAATTTTCCTTATATTTGGGATCCGACTCAGGATGTAGTGCGTAGCTTTGGAGCGATCGCCACACCCATGGCATTTTTAATCGATCAAACTGGTGTAGTGCGTTATCGCGGGCAGATTGACGATAGTCCTTATTATCCTCAATTAGCAAAAAAACATTATCTACAGCAGGCGATCGCCTGTCTTTTGCAGCAGAAAACTATCCCTGTGAGCGAAACTCCGCCCCTCGGTACAACTCTAGTCTGGCGAAACTAGAGACAGAAAGCCCGTGTGCTGTTATCTTTAATTGGATGGAGGCAATTGCAATTTCTCGACAAAACGTAACTTCATGGGAACACATTACCGACGGGTTTTACTTAAACTGAGCGGTGAAGCCTTAATGGGCAACATGGGCTATGGAATTGATCCAGAGGTGGTCAAAGAAATAGGACAAGAGGTAGCAGAGGTGGTAGCCACTGGTGTACAGATTGCTATCGTTGTGGGCGGTGGCAATATTTTTCGTGGTGTCAAAGCGGCATCTGCGGGGATGGACAGGGCAACGGCTGACTACATCGGCATGATTGCCACGGTAATGAATGCCATGACACTGCAAGACTCCCTCGAACGTATGGGAATACAGACAAGAGTCCAAACGGCGATCGCCATGCAAGAGCTAGCAGAACCCTATATTCGTCGTCGCGCCATCCGTCATCTGGAAAAGGGACGGGTGGTTATTTTTGGTGCAGGTTCTGGTAACCCCTTCTTTACTACAGATACGACTGCGGCACTACGGGCAGCGGAAATTGAAGCAGAGGTAATTTTTAAAGCCACCAAGGTAGATGGTATCTATGATGCCGATCCCCACATTTACCCTGATGCTAAACGTTACAATACCCTTACCTATAGTCATGTTTTGGCAAAAGACTTGCGAGTAATGGACAGTACCGCGATAGCCTTGTGTAAGGAAAATAATATCCCAATTCTGGTATTTGACTTAGGTGAGCGGGGTAACATCCGCCGTGCCGTTTTGGGAGAATCTATTGGCACCCTTGTGGGAGGTTCTTGTGAAATTAGCTGAAGCTGAGAGTACGATGCAAAAGACCGTTGAAGCAACTCAACGAGCTTTTAATACAATTCGCACTGGTAGAGCCAATGCGAGTTTATTGGATAAGGTAACGGTGGATTATTATGGTTCACCTACTCCTTTAAAGTCCCTGGCTAATATCAATACGCCAGATGCGACTACACTCTTGATTCAGCCTTACGATCGCAGTACCTTAAGTTTGATTGAAAAGGCTATTTCCATGTCAGATGTGGGTTTAACCCCCAGTAATGATGGTTCTGTTATTCGTTTGAATATTCCCCCACTGACGAGCGATCGCCGCAAAGAACTAGTCAAACTCGCTGCAAAATATGCTGAGGAAGGACGTGTAGGTATTCGCAATATCCGTCGTGATACTCAAGATTTCATCCGTAAACAGGAGAAAAACTCGGAAATCTCTGAGGATGAATCGCGGGATCAACTGGATAAATTGCAAAAGTTGACCGATAAATATACTGCCAAAATCACAGAAATCCTGGCTGAGAAAGAAAAAGACATTAGTATTGTCTAAATGTCTACTGCCTCTGGCTGTGTTTTTTACGATTAAGTAGTAATGCTTGAGGATGAAGTTATCTGCCATCATTTACCGTGATGTTCTGATAGCTTCATTCTTTGTTATGGGTAATTTTTACGAAAACTTTATAAAAAATGGCAAAACTTTGGTGGAAAATTTCTGAAGTGACGGATAGATTCTGCAAAAATTAGATTTTCCTGTGGATGTAAATTATAATTGTCAATTCCTGCTGATAGAAATTATGTTGATGGCAAAATCATACTGATTCCAGATGAATTACTGCATCTTTCCATATCCTATTGTTTTCTATAGCAATTATTCAAATATTGTTTTCATAACTTTGGGCTTAACCCTTGCTGTCTATGCTTTCTTATCACCATATCTTGGCACTAAATTGACATTTTGACCCGATAGTGTCACAAATTATCCGTCTTTTTCACTACTTGTCAAGTAAAAGTTAATTCCCCCAAGAGTAATCTTTTGAATGTGACTCAATTTCACTATATTCATGGGAAAATTGGCATTTGTACTTTGAAATTTACGGATTAACTATTTTCTTTGAGAATAACTATCTTAGACAAGTCAAACTCTATACAGTGTTTTGTTAACAGTAAAAAATAGGTTACATTTTGGTGAGACTATCATTCAGTAGCTTCACAAAGTCGCAATTAAACTGATTCAGGAGCAAAAATTCAGCCTTATGTATGACTGTATCATTGTCGGCGCGGGACCAGCAGGTGGTACGGCAGCGTATCATTTAGCCAAACAGGGGCGCTCAGTACTGGTAATTGAGAAAGAACCCTTACCTAGATACAAAGCCTGTGGAGGTGGTGTATCACCTGCGATCGCCCAATGGTTTGATTTTGATTTTTCTCCAGCGATTTCTACTAAAGCAGATACAATTCGCTGTACTTGGAAAATGGCGGATCCTGTTGAATCAGCCCTAGGTACTCCAGAACCTGTATGGATGGTGAAGCGGGATGTTTTTGATCATTTCCTGGTACAACAGGCGCAGAGTAAAGGTGCAGAACTTAAGGATAATACAGAAGTTACAGGTATTGAATTTCAGAGTGATCATTGGCAAGTCAATACAAAAAATGGAGCCTTTAGCGGTAAATATTTGATTGCTGCTGATGGTGCTAAGGGACCAATGGCAAAATGGCTAGGCTTTAAAGAGCGTAAGCTGCGATTGGCTGAATCTGTGGAGGTATCAGCTAATACCTCTGGTAATCAGGTGGCGGAATTTGAGTTTGGTTTGGTGAAAAACGGCTACCTGTGGAATTTCCCCAAAGCCGATAGCTATTCTATTAGTGTGGGTAGTTTTATTGGCGGGGATCCCCAAGACTATCGCAAACAACTTCAGGAATATTGCCAAACATTGGGTTTAGATTTCAAAGGTGCTAAAACTTACACCCACGCCATGTGTTTGTGGAATGGTAATCAGACCCTACATACCCAAAACGCAGTCATTGCTGGGGAAGCTGCTGCTATTGTAGATCCCTTTACTGGTGAGGGTATTCGCCCTTCCATGTTTACTGGAATGTTAGCTGCTGATGCTGTTCACCAATCCTTGTCTGGCGATCGCGCTGCTCTGGAAAAATACTCAGACGCAGTGAACGAGCAATGGGGAACAGAAATGGCTTGGGCGCAAAAACTAGCAGGTATCTTTTATCGTTTTCCTGGTGTTGGCTACAAAGTTGGAGTTAAACGTCCTACTGCTGTCGGTATGATGGGTAAAATTCTCTGTGGGGAATTACGTTATGGAGATGTTGCTGGTCGGGCAATTAAGCGTTTAACTCCCTTCGGTTAAGCTCAAATTTCTTCTCAAAATATATTCTCACTATTTCGTCACCCCAATTTTTGCTAAAAGTCGGGGTGATGATGTTTTAAATCCTAGATACCTTTACCTAATGCCAGAACTATAGCAGTAATTAGCAAACAAGTAATTCCCGTGACTCCTGCTAAGGGCTTTTGATATTTACCTGTCACCCATTCTGGAACTTTGCCTGTGTAAGTAATTAATCCTGCGGTGTCAATGCAGGCGATCGCCCACACCCAACCTGTATGCAATCCCCAGGCTAAACCTAAGTTGTCATGATTGACTAATCTTGCCCCCACTAATACTATGCCCATCAGCCACAATCCAGGAATTTGTGGTATTGTTTCTCGTTGCTCCCAAACAAGGTGTAAAACAGCAAAAATCACACTAGAAGCTATTGCTGCTAACCATATCCCATTCACTTGAGCTAATTCTGTCAGGAGAAATCCTCGAAATATCAATTCTTCGACAGCACTAATTACTAAAGCAATCAAAAAAATTGAGAAAAGAATTGGTGGTAGCTGGGAAAAATTTTGCTTTTGCAGTTGACACCATCCCCACAGCAATTGGCAGCTAAACACCGCAGTTAAAGTGATTACACCCAAGAGACAACCGACCACTAAAGTGAGAATTGTCGATAAATTCAGCCACAAACCATAGCTGTTATAGGAAATCTCCCTAAATTGATTCATCAGCCACAAAATAATTGGAGCCAGACTATACAGAGAAATCACTAGGGGTATTTTTTTTTCTGCTGCTAAATTTTCCTGGGATGTCGATGGCAGGAAAAACAGTATAATTGCCGCAATTGGTAGCCAGAAAACTACCCAAGTCACAAAAAAAACCAGCACTATTACTGGGGCTGGAATTGTTTGTAAAAACACACTTATTGAGGATAGGAAATTTATTAATAATTCTTCATTATTCATCTGAGGAGAAATTGCAATTTTTCAATTGATTTTCAGTGGAAACCTGGAATTATTGAACTGATGTTAATTCTTGTCACCCAGAAATTACTGGGGATAATTAACTGAAAATATGGTGTATTTTGTGACATTTATCTAATTAAACACATAGAGAGGAAAGTTGAGTTTTTTGCCATGAGTTTGTTTCTGAAGGTCACTAGATACTAGTAGCGATCGCCCCCACAAACTTTTGACATCTTGGAGTAATAAACTAACTTCCCTCTCTACTGTATTAAAGCTGAAGCGTCATTCTGTTATTTCTACCGCAGGAATGACTGGATAATTATCAACGAAAAATCGGCAATATCCGAATATTTCCCTTGAAGAAGTGAGAAAAGTTACATAGAAAATTCTTGAAACTCATTCCCATCTTCCGAGAAATTTATTCTTCTTCTACATCGTCTACTTCGTCATCAATATCTTGCTGACTTCCCTTGCCATCGGAATCAACTTGAATTAAGTGGATATGTTTATATCCGAGCTTAATCACAAACTCATCACCAGATTTTAAGCCCATTGCTTTGGTGTAGGTAGCACCAATCACAATTTGACCATTTTGATGAACACTTACACGATAGGTCGGTTCACGACCACGACCATCTTTTGGAGTTTCTGGACTCAGAGGAATTCCTCTAGCAGACAACAAAGCATCATAAAAGTCGGTCAGGTTTACTCTTACTTGACCACCTTTAGTTGTAGTGTAATAGCCACACTGTTTGGCTCTTTCTCGACGCGGCAAACTAGAAAGTTCTTTGACTTTAGCTAGTAGTGCTTTTCCGGTTAAAGGTGCGATTGCGGTTTCAGTCATTAGGCTCTAGATTTCCTTAATCTCTCCAAACTGTTCAACAATGTCTCATCATGCCATAATTTGGCTTTGTGACATCCGTTATGACTTTGGTGTGATTCACCCTCAATGAAAGTGAATTCCTGCTGATCATTTATCCCTAACTTCTCCATGGGAAGCTAGCTATCACAGGCATTTATTTGCTGACCTTACGGCAATTTTCAGCATTTTCTGCCATCGAAAATGAAAGTGTTTTCTTTTTCTGGCGTTCACAGTGGTGTAATGTTTCAGCCAACTTGACAAAATTAGCGGATATGACTACGACACACAAGTATTCAGCTTCAAAAATTGCCACTTTTGATTTACTTTACGAACCTCTTAGCTGTAGAATTAGAGATTTTTCATCTAAAGTTCAGTATTCAGGAGTTGTAGTAGTTGCAGCAGGGGTAAACATTTTATCCAATGTACAGACGTTTCAAGCTTAACTTCCTATAGAAGTAAGTACTTTGGCATCTCTACTGACTCCTAGACAAGAGTTTTAAACCTAGCCTTTGGTGGGCAAAGCAAAAAATTTTTTCCTTTTTTAAGCTCTATCCATCAACAGATAGAGTGACTATCAACTCCTGTAACTGCTATATTCTGAACTCCTTTTATCTCCCTATTCCTTGCCAACAAAGGAAAGTTTCGTATTTCCATCAGGTGGAAGGGCATACAGCCTATTTTGCCAGTTGAACTGAAAATATATCCACTGGCAATGTCGAAGAAACAAATTTGGTATTCGCCGTTGTTGAACGGCAATAAATACTGGTTTTGTGACCTCGTAATTTTATATTAAATAATAGCATGGACTAATAATAGCAAAATATTTGTTTAAGTTTGAATTAAACTTACTGTTACACTTTGAACTCAACTATTGACATTTTGAAGACAAAGAAGCGAGAAATATCTAGCTGACATCCATAGATAGCTATTCTGCAAGTAGAGATGATGATTTACTAAAATTTGTAGATTGTTGCTCAACAGATGTATTTTGGTGATTCTCAGGTAGGAAGCAGAGTTTTGTAAAAATTCATGTAATTTTCAAAAAAACTGTTTGCATAAGTCTGTAGTCTTTCTTGATTATCTACTGTGGTGACTACCCTTTGGTTGTGGTGAGTGAGGAGGTGGGGAGCTAAAACATCAATATAAATTTATATAGGTTATTGTTATAGTTACATATCGGCTCACTTGCTCTTGTCTAGCGATCGCCATGACTTTCATTGCTTGTTGAGATCATTCCAGATAAGCGAAAAGGTGAGGATTTGGGATTAACTAGAGAAATTTCCGTCTAGAGAAGATGACTTCTGCTAACATCAACATACAGTTATAACAGTACTACTTGCCCAATAATCAATCTTTTTTGCTCTTGCTTTACTTGCAGCAGGAAAAACAATTGACTAGGCAGAACCGACTAAACTCTCTTATGTCAATCTGAATAATGGTTACAGATTTGTCTACCCTCTAGGAAATTGACTATAGAAGGGGAGAAAACCATGATTAAATCCGCAGCTACTTCGACAACTGAAATTTTCGAGTTTATCCTGAAGATTGAGAAGTTGTTACACTCTTGGTGTATTAACAGCAAACAGATACTTGTGAATAGCAGTGTCACCTCAGAGAAGATTTTTCTCCAGGCTGATTCAACAATTTATTTTCTCACTTCAGGCAACAATATCTTCTAGGACTCTGGGATGGATTTTGCCTGGGGAGTACTATCTTCAGATTTTGGGTTTACAGCAATGGAAGTCGCTTTCAAAGTTATTCGACAAACACAAAATTCTTCGGCGATCGCCAAGGATAGTGTTTCTAGGAGCATCACTCAAACTTATATTTTGCAGGTTGAGCCAGGGAATACTATCCTGGATTGCCTCAACCAAATTAAATGGGAGCAGGATGGGACACTAGCTTTTCGGAAAAATTGCCGTAATACGATTTGTGGTAGTTGTGCTATCCGGATTAATGGACGTTCTGCCCTTGCTTGTAAGGAAAATGTCGGTGGTGAAATATCCCGCTTACAGGCAATCACACCGGGCGAAAAACAGGAAAATTCCCTACCGGAAATCACGATCGCTCCCTTGGGTAATATGCCAGTTATCAAGGATTTAGTCGTAGATATGGATGGTTTCTGGAATGATTTAGAACGAGTTGCTCCCTATGTGAGTACAGCTGCTAGACAAGTACCAGAGCGAGAATTTTTGCAAACTCCTGCTGAGCGATCGCTTCTAGATCAAACTGGTAACTGTATTATGTGTGGTGCTTGTTACTCAGAATGTAACGCCAAGGAAGTTAACCCCGATTTTGTCGGACCCCATGCCTTAGCGAAGGCTTACCGGATGGTAGCAGATAACCGTGACAGTAATACTGCCAATCGTCTAGAAGAATACAATACAAGTACATCTGGTGTTTGGGGTTGTACCCGTTGCTACTACTGCAATGAAGTTTGCCCTATGGAAGTCGCACCTCTAGAGCAAATCAGTAAAATTAAACAAGAAATCCTGGAACGTAAACAGGCAAGTGATAGTCGCTCCATCCGCCATCGTAAGGTATTGGTAGACCTAGTGAAATCTGGTGGTTGGATTGACGAACGGCAATTTGGTTTACAAGTAATGGGTAATTATTTTCGTGATATTAAAGGTTTACTGAGTATTGCTCCCCTGGGTTTACGTATGCTTACCAAGGGTAAATTTCCCTTGAGTTTTGAAGCTTCTGAGGGAACCGAGCAGGTGCGATCGCTAATTAACGCCGTGCAAAAAGAAGAGAAGAAGCAATAGGTAATAGGTAACAAGTAATGGGTAATATTGAATATTGCCGATTACTTTCCCCTTACCTCTAGGGAATACTTATCTGTTGTCCAGAACGGTCATACACTAAGATATCCCATTGACCATTCACACTTGACTCAAAAGCCACCCGACTCCCATCAGCACTAATCACTGGATTGCGTACATCTGCCTGTAAATTTGCAGTCAGGTTGCGAGATTGGCGAGTTTCTCTATCATAAAGAAAAATACCGGAACGTCCTTGACGAGAAGCCTTAAAAACAATGTATCGACCATCTTCCGAGACTGAGGGGTGAGAGGCGATCGCGTCAAAGGAATTTAACCCAGGTAAATCAACTAAATTGCGATTCACCATATCAAACATATACACATCCTGAGTTCCTCGGCGATCGGTCGTCAAAACAATAAATCGACCAGCTATACGCGGTTCTCCCTCGGAAGCAGGACTATTTAACCCTCGTCCACCAGGGTCAAAAGGATAACTTAAAATTGCTGGGTATCCCGCACAACCACCTAAACTACCCAAGCTTATCCAAGTCAGAATTAGTACGGCGCGTTTACCTATAAATAATGACTTTCCCACTGCCTTTTCTCCCCCTTCTATCAACTAAAACGGTGGAGGTGATACCGTTGCACCATTGGGAATATCTAACTCAATATTTGGTCCCCGGTCAAGAACTTCAATATCCCACTGACCGCGAATCGTAGTTTCAAAGACTACGTACCGACCATCAGGACTAATCGCAGGATTTTTTACCCATCCTCGGTAGGTAGGTGTGAGTATTTGTGATTCTTGGGTTGCCCGATCATAGAGTGAAATCACTGGTCTACCTTGGTCACTGGTAATATATGCGATGTAGCGGGCATTGTAGCTGAGGCTAGGACTTTCAACAATCGAACCTGAGCGATTGAGGCGCGGTAGTGATGCAAAGCTTTGCTGTTGAATATCATACAACAACAACTGGTGAATACCGTTCCGATTAGAAACCAATGCTAAATATCGCCCATTACCACTGAGTGATGGTTGTTCTTCAGTGTAGCGGCTATTGAGATTGCCAGAGCCAATGGAAATATTTTCGGGATTACAGGATACAAGTAAGTTACCCAAAACAAAAACAAGACTCCAAGGAAATAGTTTTTGGAGCCAAAATCTCGGTGTAGTTTTTTTCACCTCAACTATCTTTCTCTAACTTGATGGCGAATTTCACCTCAGCTTGATTTATATATCATCAAAATCTGAAGAATTGTCCGACTCATCATCTTTACGGTCATTGCGGTCTACAGGTTTGTATTCTACATAGTCCGTGGGAATAACGTCATCATCCTGTGGAATACGTGTTTCTGAGTCATTACTGGGACGACGTTTTCTGGGTTTGGGGTTGTAGGGTTCTTCGTCACGAATTTCTGGACGAGAGGGACTACTACGTCTAGTTGGTCTTTGTTCCTGATTCCGTTCAGGGTTTTCCCAATCATCGGAAGTTCTAGAGGAGGATGAACCCCAGTTATCCTGTTCATTTCTCTCGCTGTTGCGACTTCCGGAACGGGAATTACGGCGTTTTGTTGGTTTTTCGGCTTCGCTTTTATCTGTTAGGGAGCTACGTTCGGAACGACGGGGTGGTTCGTCTTCATAGTAATTATCTCGCGAAGGGCGGCTATCCCGACTACCGCGAATACGTCGAGGTTGGGGTTCTTCCTCGTAGTAATCATCATCGTAGGGTAAGGGTTCTAGGTCATCCTCTACCTCGGCATTGTAACGTGACCTCGTTTTATATTTGTAATTGTTGCTAACTGGGCGATCGTCATCCACAATTTTGGTATTGCGTTTTGCCTGCTCCGTGGCAATACCTCGCAAACGGATACTTTCCACTGCGAAGAATACCGTGGAACCCACCAGCAGTAATTGCCCAAATTGCAGAATTGGGTCTAAACGCCAACCTTGAAATATTAAGATGAAGCCGCAGAGTAAACCCACCGCAGCAAAAAATATGTCTTGGTCGCGGGAGAGTTCTGGACGTACAGAACGTAAAAAATATAGTGCTGCCCCAGCTACAGCCAAGCAAATTCCAAGAACACTGGCTGAGTTCGCCCCAAAGTTTACTTGAGCCAGCATACTGGCTGAATTCAGCCCAAAAGTTACCATGGTGATTTTCCTAATATCTAATCTATGTTAGCGAGTCAGTATTTAAATCTCTACTGTAACTAAACACAATATAATTTTAGAGACGCGAAACGACTTCGCTCTGAAATTGACGAAGGTTTGCGCGTCTCTAGTCTGGCGATCGCCTAACAAATAATTAATACCAGAGCCGATTTGACCTGGGTTTATCTTAAAAACGCTGGATTTTATCTTTTTGGCTGATAAAAATCAAACCAACGGTGGCTGGGATAACAACAATGACTGTACCCCAAACTAGACTCCAAAGGAAATTTGATAAAGAAGCTGTCATACAAATCAACCTTTTTTTACACACTTCAAATTAATTCTAATAGTCTATTACATCCTTGAGAAGCAGGTTGACAGGAAAATATGCTGAGGACTATGCCAGACTGCGAGCAATTCTCTGTTCTGTATTGACCTGAGACTATAAATTCTTGACTTGCCCCATAGAGATAAAATGAGAGAAAATACTTCACAAAACTTAAAACTGTGATTTTTAGCTCTTAGACTGACTTAAAAATAGGAATAGAGTGAAAGGGAAAAGATTTATAATCCTCTGGCAAAATGTTTCTTCTAACCCTGTCTCCTTTGTCTGCTAGGAGTGTAATTTCTCAAAAAGGCTGTAATCACCCATGAATAGCATAGATGTCACTGCTTTGATTCTAGGACTCACACTCGGTGTGATGGTGTTCCTATTTATATTCCGGATAATTTTGACCTGGTATCCCCAAGTTGATTTACAACGGTTTCCTTTCTCTGTGATTGCCATACCCACAGAACCCTTTTTGATTCCATTACGGAAAATAGTTCCACCGATTGGAGGTGTGGACATTTCCCCGATTATTTGTGTGGGTGTCTTTAGCTTTGTCCGGGAAATTCTCCTGGGTCAACAAGGTCTGTTGACGATGATGACCCATTAAACTTATACAATGTCAACAAAAAATGACGGGTGTAGTGTGAGCGCTCAGTTGAAGGCTGCCCGCACTACCTCATATGCATCAAAATCAAATTGACAGAGTACCAGAACTATAAACCTTTCATATCTTGGATAAAGCTGGTATAGACCTGACCCGCTAAAAACTGCTGATTTTCCATAATTTTCTGATGGAAACTGATAGTTGTTGGTAGACCTGTAATCGCACATTCCCGTAATGCTCGTTTCATACGGTTAATTGCTGTGTTTCTATCCGGACCCCAAACAATTAACTTACCAATAAGAGAGTCATAGTAGGGTGGGATTTGATAATCAGTATAAACGTGGGAATCAATACGCACACCAGGACCTCCGGGAGGTAAGTAACCACTGATTCTACCGGGTGCAGGACGGAAGTCATGGTCTGGATCTTCAGCATTAATCCGACATTCAATGGCATGACCTCGTAATACTACCTGTTCTTGGGTCAATCTTAATCTTTCACCCTGGGCAACACGGATTTGTTCGCCGACTAAATCAATTCCCGTAATCATTTCCGTAACTGGGTGTTCTACCTGAATCCGAGTATTCATTTCCATAAAGTAGAACTTGCCGGATTTGTCCAGGAGAAACTCTATAGTTCCAGCACCAGTGTAATTGATGAATTTTGCTGCTTTAACGGCAGCATCTCCCATTTTCTCCCGTAATTCCGGGTCAAGGGCAGGACTAGGTGCTTCCTCCAGGAGTTTTTGGTTGCGACGTTGAATAGAACAATCCCGTTCTCCCAGGTGAATCACATTGCCGTAATTATCTGCCAGAATTTGAAACTCTATGTGTCGGGGACGCTCAATAAACTTTTCCAGATAAACTCCAGAGTTGCCAAAAGCTGCACCTGCTTCTCCCTGAGCTTGTTGGAAAAGTCTAATAAAATCCTCTTCTGCGTGTACTAAACGCATTCCTCGTCCACCACCACCAGCGGTAGCTTTAATCATTACCGGATAGCCAATTTGACTGGCGATCGCCAAACCCTCTTGTTCCGAAGTTACCAAACCATCACTACCAGGAACCGTAGGAACTCCAGCTCTTTGCATGGTTTCTTTGGCGGTTGATTTATCCCCCATCAAACGAATTGCTTCCGGTGAAGGACCAATAAAAGCAATATGGTGGTCAGCACAGATTTCCGCAAACTTGGCATTCTCTGCTAAAAAGCCATATCCAGGATGAATAGCCGTAGCATTGCGAGTCAAAGCCGCTGCAATGATATTAGGAATATTCAAATAGCTTTTACCACTAGCCGCATCACCAATACAAACAGCTTCATCAGCTAATTGTACGTGCAACGCATTCCGATCCACAGTAGAGTGTACAGCAACCGTTGCAATCCCCATTTCTTCACAAGCTCGGAGAATGCGAAGCGCAATTTCTCCCCGATTAGCAATTAAAACCTTATCAAACTTCATCTCTTAGCTTTAAATACTTAATCCAGTCGATTAACATTTTCCCTCGGTTGGCAATCATGCCGACACCTGATTGCGAATTCTTGCAGAGGAAGCAGGTTCAAAGTCACAGAAGTGAAATACTTAACAAAACTTGCTAACCTTCTGAACTTTCGGATGCCAACCCCTGGATTCTAGTATTTTGCAGATGGTCTGTGTGATTACTCGACCTAGGGTTGTTTTCCATAGCATCCTGCGTCCCATAGTGTAACTGACTTCCTGAACTGTGTTCTAATTCGCCGCTATTACCTTCACCTTTTTTAATATCACTCCTAGGATGACTTTATTTCTGTCAGTTATATATACTCTCTGAAATTTTTTTTGTATTTTCTCAAAAAATGGGTGATACTTGACCATTTCCCATTTTCCCATTTACAACATCTCAGATTTACTGTATAATCAATTTTTGTTTGAATAAATATAGCTTGCGGATGTGGCGGAATTGGTATACGCGCACGTTTGAGGGGCGTGTGGCTTTGCCTTGCGAGTTCGAGTCTCGCCATCCGCATTTTTTAGTTACCAGTCTTAATGATTGGCTTACTATATTGCGCTTATTACTATCTCCTTGCTGTCATTCTTCGGTAAAGGGTATTTTTTGCTAGCCAAATCATATCCTATTCCCAGGATGTAAAAGGTTATCACCAGAAAAATATCGATTTATCACCTCTACTTACCATTCATGACTTCAGTTATGCTTTTATAGAAGTAGGTGAAGTTTTGTAAATAACCTTGACTGCAACTTTTACGCCAACAAATAACCCAACATTGCCAACTGCATGGCATCGTCTCTCTCCCGATTGGCAAGGGGGGGAAGAAGTGGTACAGCAGGGTTTATCCCATAAACAGATGGCACCTTCTTGGCAACTGCTACTTTTGGGTGATGGTTCCCCCACAAGGCATTTACAGCTACTGACGGGAGAGCCGACAGAAGTAGATGTGATTGATATGTCCCTAGTTGGGAAAGATTTGGATGGAGCTCCAGAACTTATAGAAACCATTCCAGGACCAAGATTACGACGACAGGTTTGGCTACGTACAGCTTCTGGTCAGCGATTAGCCTATGCAACCTCCTGGTGGGAAGCATCCCATGTAGATGAGTACTTACAAAATCGCTCATTGCCAATATGGGCAAGTTTGGCTAGATTGCGAACAGAACTATATCGAGATGTACAAGGGGTCTATTTTGGCTATTCAGAAGCTCTTCAGGCTGGCTTCAATCAAAAGGGACCTTTTTGGGGAAGGCATTATCTATTTTGGCATCATGGGCAACCTTTAACCCTAATTTATGAAGTTTTTTCACCTTATTTGACTAGGTATCTTGGTCCAATGCAATTGGATAATGCTGATGCTGGTTAATATGGTGAAATTATGATGTGGATGGAGGTTGAGTGCAAGGGATGGGCAATCCCGGAGTAATGCCGTAGGAATTATAATCACTATACTAGTTGGCGAAAGCCTGCTAGAGAGAATTCTGGCGTAAATTACAAAATCTCTATGATTTTCAGCCGAGTACTGTCAATGAGTTCTGTATTTATCTGTATTCATTTCATCCCTTAAGCTGAGGGGAAAAGAGATTTAGCTTTTGATAACTCAGTGTTGTTATACCTGAACTTGCTTGTTCAAACAAAGAGCAATATCTTAAATTTCAGGAGAAGGCACTGGTTATCAAACTGATTAACATAGTATTGCTCAAATAAATATTAAATCTATCAGGTAAGTAAAAATTCAGGCTCATCAGTCTGAATATTGACTTGAATTCAACTCTGATTTGCTCCGTAAAAATAATATCTACTTTAGACTGCTATTTATTGACTCCGGCTAGGGTCTGCCTTCATCGTCATTTCCATAATACTCTTCTATGATTTTCTCGGCTAATTGATTTCGCTGAGGTAATTCAACAAACTCCACTTCTTGAATTGGGGGCAATTGAATTAACTCCATTTCTTTTATGGGTTCTTTAATATCTAGTGGGAATTTGAGTGGTTGACGTTCTTCAATCCAGCAACTGGCGACAGGTAAAGTTTCTTCCAACTCATCCAAGGGTCGAGGGATAACCATGACAGCATTTAATTCCCCAATCCGTTCTGCCTCATACATTCCTGCTTCTACAGCCACAGCGACATTTGCTACAGAACCACGAATAATGGCTGTACACAAACCACCGCCAATTTTTTCATAGGCTGCTAATTGAACATCGGCTGCTTTTAACATCGCATCAGCTGCCCCTACCATGGCTGGGAAGCCCCGTGTTTCTACTAATCCAATGGCTTGATTACTTAAGCGACTATAGCTGCTACCTTCGCTTAATTCAGTGATGCGGCTGGTTATGGGTAGGACAATATTTAAATTCGGAAAAGGGCGGGGAATTACTAAACTAGAAACGTACTGGTCAAACTGCTTGGCTGTTTGTTCTCCAGATTCCACAGCTAGACGTACATCCGCGATTCCACCTCGAACGATCGCCGTGCAATGTCCTCCACCAATTTTTTCGTAGCCGATTAAATGTACGCCTGCGGACTTGAGCATCATATCAGCAGTACCAACGATCGCTGGAAAGCTTAGGGTTGAGACCAATCCTAGGGCTGTATCCTGATAGCGATCGCGTTGCCGTGACGCTTGACTGTATGCTTCCATGCAAATTCTCCAGGAAGATAAATAAGGTCTGGGGGATTGGGTACTGGAAGTAAATTAATCCAGAATGCTGGTGAGAAAAATTAACATAGAAAGATTTGTCGAGAGAAAGTCAGTAAGGAGAAAATTTTCCATACCAAACATTTCAATTCCCACACCCTCAATAGCATAGTTGCCGAATCCCTATACTTAATCTAACTATTCCTCAGAGTTTGGGCTATGGAAAGACTGGCGGTGGGGAAATAATGTCACTAATAATCGCTGAATACTTCCTTGTCCATATATGTGAGCGCCAAAACTATTTGCTGATTCTGTAGGTGATTCAGAAGTAGTTTCAGGATTAATTGCGGAAGAAACTTCTTCTGAAGTTTCGGGATGATTATCTGAGTGATTTTCTTCTGGTTGTTGAGTGAGAATGGGGGAGTCAGGATTAGTAGGTACGGAGTTATCTTCACTATCCCAATAATCTTGATTTTCCAGTTCTAAACTGATGTGTACCTTTTCTATCTGAGTTCCTGTTAGTAACTGAACTTGCTCTATTAGAGGTGTTGTGTTTTCTGGAAGCATTTCATGGCGACTGTCATCACCTAAAACAGAACCAGGAGCGATAATTTTTCCCGACTCCACAGAGCAGTTAAACACGGTTGTTGCTGAACCAATACAAGCATTAGCGCCGATTGTACCTTGACCAACCATCAGAAAACCGGCTCCCAGATTAGCTCCTGTTTGTATTTCCAGAGTTCCTTGATCAACAGTGAGGATTGCCCCCATACCGATACAAGCTCCTGCACCAATAATGATTTTGCTGTTTGGAGCTGCTTGGAGTATCACACCCGGAGCGATCGCCGCACTGGGATGAATAATCACCTCGCCACTGATGTAAGAATCAAAGTTATCCCCTAGGCGCAGTGGCGGCACAGACATGAAATTTTAACCTCGGAAGCCGGACAAATAAGTGCTGAGAAATGGGTAATAACCTGCTAGCAGAATTCAGGAGTAGAGTTTTTAGTCTTTTCCCAGAAGTTTTTCCCTGACCCATCCCAGGCAAAAATCTCTGAATTCTGCAAAATCTATAATTAATACTGAGCAAGTGAAAAACCTCGCCGCCAAGGCAACCTGTGACGGCAGATTGGGATGTCACACAAGACGCTTTTGGAAATTCCGTCTAGGCTAGACTAGGGGCGTTGAATAATTGTTTCCAGTACTCGACGCTTGGCTTTGGCATCAATGCCAATCAAACGAACATATTCACCTTGGTATTCAGCTAAAAGGGATTCTAAAGCTGCAACTGCTTCTCTGTCGCTTCTAGCTTCAATTTGACCGCAGCTACTCCAGGAACCCATACGGAAACGACGTTCATCTACGTGTTCCGCACTGATTTTATTTCCACTTGCTAGTAGCTGTCGCAATTGGTCTACAACTTCTGCGCTGAGGCTAGTACTAGTGGTTGTAGCTGTTGCCGAACTTCCATAGGAAGAGGAACTGCTGCTAGTGAAGGATGACTTCCCACTGCTAGAGGGAGCTACTTGCCCGTTTGGTCTTTGAATAATGCTTTCTAAAACACGGCGCTTGGCTTTGGCATCAATACCAATCAAACGCACGTATTCACCTTGATGAGTCACCATGCATTCTTCCAGAGCGCTGATAACTTCTTTGGTGGAACTGGATTCAATTGGTTGGCAGCTTTGCCAAGAACCTGTACGGAAACGACGCTCGTCTACGTGTTCTGTACCAATTTTGTAGCCACTAGCAAGCAGTTGACGAATTTGCTCGACGGTTTCGGCATTGAGGCTACCACTACCGTTTCCATTACCATTGCTGCTATAGCTGTTGCCATTGTTGCTAGCTGTCGCGGCTTTAAAGGTTGCGGGTGTACCAACAGTACCATCTGGACGCTGAATGATGGTTTCTAGAACCCTACGTCTACCGTTAGGGTCGATACCAAACAGACGGACATACTCGCCGCTATGCTCTACTAGACAATCTTCTAGAGCTGCGATCGCCTCACCAATACTTCTAGCATCAACAGGTTTACAGCTAGTCCAAGAACCTGTACGGAACCGACGTTGGTCTACGTGTTCTGTACCAATCTTATACCCTCTATCTAACAGAAAGCGTAGTTGCTCTACTGTATCTGAACCCAAGCGATTGCCTGCCACTTCACTACTCCTTTCCAACTCAATCACATCTAACTTTGTATAAGATTTAGCTGCTTCGTTCCGAATCGGTGCGATACACTTACTATCAGCAGCACATAGATAACCAGCTCGCAACGCTTGGTTAATGCCGACGACGTGTTCAGCAAAATGCTTATCCTGTGCCTGCACATCCGGCAGGCGATCGGCTTGTTGCTGACTGGTAATAATCGCTCCTGATGGTACGTACTTACCTGGGGGTATAACCACATCTTGGATTAAAGCGTGCATCATCACGATGCAACCACTACCCACCTTGGCATTAAAGACCGTCGAGCGAAAACCAATAAAACAGTTATCACCCACATAGCAAGGACCATGAATCAATGCCATGTGAGTGATGCAGTTATCTTTTCCCACCCATACCGAGTATTCTTGGTTATCATCACCAACAACTCGACCTTGCTCCAAGCCGTGGATTACCACCCCATCTTGAATATTGGTATTTTCACCGATATAAAAGGGCGCACCCTCATCTGCCCGAATCGATGTTCCCGGAGCAATAATCACGTTAGCACCAATTTCCACATCCCCAATAATATGGGAAAAAGAATGGACAAACGCCGTTTTATCTATGTTTGGTTCAGCTAAATTTCTTGACCACGGGGTTGGGGGTGCTGCCTCCGCCGTGCTGCGGACTGCCATCGCGAGATTCCTCCTCAGTTGCTCTCAAGTCAACAGCCATCAGTTCATAGCCAACAGAGAAAATACTATCGGCTTTTGACCTGAGACTTTTGACTACAATTCATCGATATTGGTCTTTTTTGCTATAAATCAAGCGATTTTCAACGTTAACTGTATCTATAATCGCTACTACTGCCGCATCTACAGGACGTTGTTCGTTGCCAAGTATTTGACGGACTACACTGCCACGACTGACAAGTACCCACTCATCTACTCCTGCACCCACGCTGTCTGCTGCCACTTCATACTCTGGCAAGACACGTCCTTCCTCATCCAATAATTGCAGCAACAGTAGCTTTACACCCCTGAGACTTGGATCTTTTTGGGTGCTGACTACTGTGCCACGAACTTTAGCAATTTGCATTACATTTTATGGTCTTCTACCACCAAAGGGACGAATGGCGTTTACATTCTCCCGGAATTGTTCTACATCTTCTGTATAACGGATTGGCAGGACATATTCGAGGTTCTCATGGGGACGAGCAATAATGTGTGTTGACAGTACTTGTCCGCCATTAACTCGTTTTACCGATTCTACTCCAGCACCAACGGATGCTTGCACTTCAGAGACATCCCCACGAACGATAACTGTAACGCGACCGCTACCAATTTTCTCATATCCCACTAGGGTGACGCGGGCTGCTTTCACCATTGCATCCGCTGCTTCTACCACAGCTGGAAAACCCAACGTTTCTACCATTCCCACTGCAATTGACATTACTTTATATCCTTAATCCAGCTTCCAACAATAATTTAAACACAAGCAAAGCTAGCTACAAAAGGCAAACCCCGGATGGATTTTGGATTCTGATGAAAAGTTGACGAATCACTTTCAGGTACGCTGCAAACAGCATAGTTGCTGCTATGCCAGAATTTGGAAACTTCAAACCTTCCGGTTGTCAACTTTTCAAGGAGAGTTATGGATTAAACTGACTCAAAAGACGAATCTGATATGTGATTATGTGCTATTGCCTGCGATATTTTCACAATCAAGTCGAACTTGAACAGTTAATCTCAGTATCTCAAATCACCTCTTCTAGGTTCGGAACTGTTCTACCGCTTCGGTGTAACGAATTGGCAACACATATTCCAGGTTCTCATGGGGACGAGCGATGATATGGGTTGATACAACCTCACCACCGTTAACTCTTCTTGCAGCTTCAATTCCCGCAGCCACAGACGCTTGAACTTCGGAAACGTCTCCCCGAACAATCACTGTCACGCGGGCACTACCGATTTTCTCGTAACCCACCAATGTTACACGAGCTGCTTTTACCATCGCGTCAGCAGCTTCTACTACAGCAGGGAAACCCTTAGTTTCAATCATTCCAACCGCAATTGGCATCGCAGGACTCCTAACAAAATTAATCCAATTAGTAAATCAGTACTGTCTCGTGGAAAATTCCGACGGGGATGCTCATCTTGAGCGAAAAACTGTACTCCAATTAAGCATAGGAAACCTTTGTCCCCCTGACAATATAAATTAGTATAATAGTTTATAATAAAAAAGTTTTAAAAAACTTAATATATTTTTATCTGGGGATTTTGCTCAATTTAAGTTCATGGATTCCTAGAGTATCCACTTCTGCTTTATAATTTTTTTATTACATTTGCTTGCTCAAAGTTCATAAACTGGGAAAATCTGCTCATCGAGGAACGAAAAACTGTGTGAAACACCTCACGTAGTGTCTTTCCTCTGTTTCTGTTGTCTGTGTAAAAAATACTTAAATATATTATATAAATTTTTATTATAATACATATAAATGGCTATTTTGAGATGAGAAAAACCTGATATGTTGCTAAAACAACTTCTGTCGCACAGTCTCTATTAATAATAGCAATTGTATTTTTTTGCAGGTTATAAAAGACAAATGAAATGAAAATATACGATAATAAATTGTCATTAAGTATCGATAAAAACTTACTTAATTCATAGAGATATGTGAATAGTTGCCAAAGCAAGAACCAGGAAAAATTAGATGAATCAATTATTGTTTGCAACGAGTTGGTGGCTGCCTGCATATGGCTTACTGGGGGCGGTTTGCGCTCTGCCTTGGGCAATGGGATTGATTCGCCGCACAGGTCCTAGACCGGCAGCATACTTTAACTTGTTGACTACGTTTTTAGCTTTTATCCATAGCTTGTTAGTCTTCAAAGATATTTGGAGCATTGATGTGGAAAATCTTGTGATTACTTGGTTTACTGCGGGGGATTTTCATCTTTCTTTTGCTTTAGAAATATCACAAGTTAGTATTGGGGCATCAGTTTTAATTACAGGTTTGAGCCTGTTAGCACAAGTATATGCCCTGGGCTATATGGAAAAAGATTGGGCATTGGCGCGTTTCTTCGCCTTGATGGGATTTTTTGAGGCGGCGTTAAGTGCACTAGCCATCAGTGACTCACTCTTTCTCAGCTATGCGGTTTTAGAAGTTTTAACCCTCTCAACCTATATGTTGGTAGGGTTTTGGTATGCTCAGCCCTTAGTTGTGACAGCTGCTAGGGATGCGTTTTTAACTAAGCGGGTAGGTGACTTACTGCTATTGATGGGGGTTGTTGCCCTATCAACGATGGCAGGGAGTTTGAATTTTCCAGATTTATATGAATGGGCACAAACTGCTCAGTTAAGTCCTCTGACATCTAACTTGTTGGGTTTAGCTTTAATTGCTGGACCTGCGGGAAAATGTGCCCAGTTCCCCTTACACCTGTGGTTAGACGAGGCTATGGAAGGTCCGAACCCGGCATCGGTGATGCGAAATTCCATGGTTGTGGCAGGGGGAGCTTATGTATTATTTAAGCTGCAACCGATTTTAGCTCTATCTCCGATAGCATTAAATGCCTTGGTGATTATGGGTACGGTGACAGCAGTGGGGGCGACTCTGGTTTCCTTGGCTCAGATTGACATTAAGCGGGCACTATCCCACTCTACTAGTGCCTATATGGGTTTAGTTTTCTTGGCAGTAGGGATGCAACAGGGTGGTGTGGCTTTGATGTTGTTGCTTAGTCATGCGATCGCCAAGGCTTTATTATTTATGAGTTCCGGCTCAGTTATTTTTACAACCAGTACCCAAGATTTAACAGAAATGGGTGGTTTATGGTCACGGATGCCAGCCACAACAACAGCCTATGTTGTCGGAGCCGCAGGAATGGTGACTATTTTGCCCTTGGGTAGTTTTTGGGCGATGTTATCCTGGGCTGATGGCTTTGCCTTTAGTAGTCCGTGGGTTGTGGGAGTTTTAGTACTAGTCAATGGGTTGACTGTCTTAAATTTAACTAGAGTTTTCCGCCTCATCTTTTGGGGAGAACCCCAGCAAAAAACTCGCAGAGCGCCGGAAGTTGCTTGGCAAATGGCTGTACCGATGGTGACTTTGACAATCACAACCCTGTTATTACCGATGATGCTACAACAATGGTACTTGTTACCTAGTTGGGAGAGTATCAACTGGGTTGTGATGATTAGTCTGATTGCCTCCAGCGTTCTGGGCTTGTTCATTGGTTCTACCATGCATCTTCACAAAGCGTGGTCACGCTCTCGCATTTTGGCGTGGAGATTCATTCAAGATTTATTAGGTTACGACTTTTACATTGATCGGGTGTACAAGTTGACCGTAGTTAGTGCAGTGGCTTTACTATCGAAAATTTCCAATTGGAGCGATCGCTATCTGGTAGATGGTTTAGTCAACCTAGTTGGTTTTGCCGCTATTTTTGGTGGTCAAAGTCTGAAATATAGTATTTCTGGTCAATCTCAAGGATATATGCTCACCATTGTTGTTGGTATTAGTATCCTGGGTTTTCTTATTAGTTGGTCTCTTGGTTTATTAGATAGCTGGCATTTTTAGGTGATTGCCTTTCTCCAAAAAAACCTTTCCCTTTACCCCTTCCCCTTCTTTTCACCATGCTCAGTGCTTTAATTTTGCTACCACTAATCGGAGCAGCAATCATTTGCGTCTTGCCTGAGAAGATAGCACCTCAAGCTTCTCGAAGTGTTGCTTTGCTTGTGACTATCGTCGCCTTTATTTTGTCCTTAGTATTAGCCAGTCAGTTCAATACCACAGATATTAAACAACAATTCCAAGAGTTTTTACCTTGGATTGATGCTCTGGGATTAAACTACCACCTGGGTGTAGATGGGTTATCTTTGCCATTATTGGTTTTGAACACCATGTTAACAGCGATCGCTGTGTACAGTACCGATGTGAATATTTCGCGATCGCGTTTCTATTATGCCTTACTGTTGCTACTCAACGCGGGTGTCACCGGTGCATTCCTTGCCCAGGATTTATTATTATTCTTCCTATTCTATGAACTAGAACTGATTCCCCTCTATCTGCTAATTGCTATTTGGGGAGGAGAAAAACGCGGTTATGCTGCTACCAAATTTCTGATTTACACGGCTTTTTCCGGAATCCTGATTCTGGCAAGTTTCCTGGGGATGGTGTGGTTGAGTGATGCTCCCAGTTTTGCATTGGCAACCTTGAACAGCCAAACTCTCCCCTTAGTCACCCAAGTTTGGTTACTCCTAGGTCTTCTGATTGGTTTTGGCATCAAAATGCCTCTAGTCCCCTTTCATACCTGGTTGCCAGATGCCCACGTAGAAGCATCTACCCCGATATCTGTACTTCTAGCAGGGGTTTTGCTGAAATTGGGAACCTATGGATTACTCAGATTTGGGATGAATTTATTACCCGATGCTTGGTCATACTTAGCTCCAGGACTAGCAATTTGGGCAGTGGTGAGCGTGTTGTATGGTTCTTCCTGCGCGATCGCCCAACGAGATATGAAAAAAATGGTAGCATATAGTTCCGTTGGGCATATGGGCTATATATTGCTTGCTGCCGCAGCTGCCACACCCTTGAGTATTTTGGGAGCAGTTCTGCAAATGTTAAGCCACGGATTGATATCTGCGCTTTTATTTCTCCTGGTTGGGGTAGTCTATAAGAAGGCAGGCAGTCGTGATTTGGATGTGATTCACGGATTGCTTAACCCGGAACGTGGAATGCCAGTTATTGGTAGTTTGATGGTTTTGGGTGTGATGGCAAGTGCGGGAATTCCAGGGATGTTTGGCTTTATTACAGAATTTATCCTGTTTCGTGGTAGTTTCCCTATCTTCCCCCTAGAAACACTTCTTTGTATGATTGGTACAGGGTTGACTGCGGTTTACTTCCTCATTTTGACAAATCGCGCCTTCTTTGGACGTTTATCACCCCAGGTGGAAAATTTACCTAGAGTCTACTGGAGCGATCGCGTTCCGGCAATTATCCTCGCGGTATTAATAGTTATTTTTGGCATTCAACCTGGTTGGTTAATGCGATGGACAGAACCTACAACTTCCGCAATGGTACACCCACAAAGTGTTGTGGCAAACATTCATGTCTCTGTAGAGTGATTTTCTGTTCCTCATTTTGAGGAGTATCAAGGAATATCTACTTTCTACTCAATTATTACCTCTATTCTGCTTAGCCCTTGGTAACTGGTGATGTTTGAGCAAGATTTTTGCATCATCCACCCTTACCTCTTCGCAACCCCAAAGCATAGTAGTTTTGTACCAAATTAATATGAAGTTGCATAGAAAAAGAAGAACCCCACCCCATTTTCGCTCCGCTCGAATTTCCCCTCCCCGATTTCGGAGGAGATTAAGGAGTGGGTTTTAATTTTGTGCAGCTTCACGAAGAATTGGTATTAGAGGAAATAAGATTAATCGATTTCCTCTTTTTTATCCCCTATTATCCATTTCCAACAACTATATGGTGAAAAATACATCTACACATAATTCCTTATTTAATGAATATATCCAACGGCTCGAGAGTGGAGGTGCATTACTCCCAGATAATCCCGAAAATGTTTTAGAAGTCGTGGGTATACTCAAGAGCTATGGCATTGTTATTGATGCTTACTCCCACAATCTAATTTATATTGCCAACCATCAATTTCTTAAATTTTTCCCTTTCTTTAAATATTTCAATGGTAAAGTTTCTTTACCCCAACTTTTACGTCACTGGTGGCACGATCGCATTAACTTTGAATATGCTGAATATTGCATGAAAGCTATGTTTTGGCACGGTGGTGGGGGTTTAGATAATTATTTAGATACAAAGGATTTTAAGCAAAGAGCGCAAGCAGTAATTGCGGCAAAATTTAAAAATAATTTCTTTATCCTGGGTATCAATGAATTATTTCCTGACTTTCTGATTGAACAATTGAGAGTATCTGCTTATTACAGTGGATTAGGTCAATTTTGGCGAGTCATGGCAGATATTTTCCTCAGTCTTTCAGACCTATACGATGTTGGAAAAATTACCACAGTTCCCCAAATAGTAGACCATATTAAATCGGGTTTAGTAGAAGCAGCAAGTAAACCAATTACCTACTCTGTAACAATCCAGGAAAAAGTTTATGAATTGTTACCTACTTCCTTAGGTTTAACTTTTCTTGCTGATACGGCAGTTCCCTATGTGGAAGCAGTTTTCTTTCGAGGAACACCATTCCAAGGTACAGTTTCCTACAATGCCCAAGCGTACCAAATTTCCCCTGACCAGTCGAGATTCCAGTATGGAGCTTTGTATGCAGATCCACTACCTATTGGGGGTGCAGGTATTCCTCCAACTCTGTTAATGCAGGATATGCGTCATTTTCTGCCAGAATATCTTCACAAAATTTACCGTGATAGTCCCAGGGGTGAGGATGACTTACGGGTGCAAATTTGTATGAGTTTCCAAAAGTCGATGTTTTGTGTTACCACTGCTGCTATTTTGGGATTAATGCCCTATGCAGTAGATACCCAAGATATTCGTGAGCAGCAAGAAAATCGGGTGTTTTTAGAAAAATGGTTGGAGAGACTGAAAAATTCCCGGTTACAAACTGTTAATAGCTAACATTTGCTCTTCCTGGGATTGAGAAAATTAAATTTTGCCAGTTTTTAGCCTACTAGATGGTAGACACACAATTTCTGTAATGCAATCTGTGCGGTTTACCGTATCTGTTGCCATATTTGCCAAAGCTGGTGTTAGCTTGGAAATATCACCGTCTATCTTATGAGATTAATAGGAGGCTAAAATGGATTTTGTGCGAATTGTCTGTGCGATTTTGCTACCACCCTTGGGAGTTTTTCTGCAAGTGGGTTTTGGTCTGGACTTTTGGATTAATATACTTTTAACTTTGTTTGGTTATATTCCTGGAATCGTCCATGCAGTTTGGATAATTGCCAAGAAATAAGCTGATAAAAAAATCCCCTAGGGTATGATACCAGGGGAGTTAGCTATATATTTCGTGATATTTTTTTTTGCAAAGACTATAGCTGAGTTCTATCTGTCAAAATTTCGTAGCCTGTATCTGTCACCAATACGGTATGCTCAAATTGGGCTGATAGGGATTTATCAACTGTTACGGCAGTCCAACGGTCAGAGAGAATGCGTGTCACCTTAGAACCTGCATTCAGAATTGGTTCTATGGCTAGTGTCATTCCTGCTCGTAGCTTAACGTTAGGCATTTCTCGAGTTCGGAAGTTAAACACGGATGGTTCTTCGTGTAGATTACGACCAACACCGTGACCTGTAAAGTCTTCGACTACACTAAACCCATTAGATTTAACATGGTCTTCAATAGCACCAGCAATATCCATAAGGTAGTTGCCAGCTTTTACCTGCTCAATACCTTTATATAGGCATTCTTCTGCTACACGAATCAGTTTTGCTGCTTCCGGAGTGACATCTCCCACGGCAATTGTAATACAGGAGTCACCGTGAAAACCCTGATAAAAGGCTCCGGTATCTACCTTGAGAACATCTCCTGTACGAATAACTTTTTTGTTGTTGGGAATACCGTGAACAACTTCGTCATTGATGCTGGAGCAGATGGAAGCAGGGAAACCGTGATACCCTTTAAAACTTGGTGTTGCACCCATTTCTCGGATGCGCTTTTCCGCATGAGCATCTAAGTCAGCAGTTGTCATTCCTGGCTGAACCAACTCAGAAATTTCTTTGAGTACTGTGGCAACAATCTTAGCTGATTGCCGCATAATTTCGATTTCGCGGGGTGATTTAATTTCAATCCCTCGACGTTGTCTCTTGGGTTGTGTTGGTTGAGTTGGTTGAGAAAGCAGGTTACTGAGAATGTTCATGGGGAAAATTATATTTTTTGGAGCCTTGGGATAGTTTTATCTAAGGGATTAGCCACAGAATCCTGTAGATTATGGTGAAAATAATATCTACTAAATATTTACTGCTCTATTTCTCATCGTCTAGGGATGAAAGTTTAATTTCTATGGCTGTTAAGCAACAATATCTATATTTAAGTTAACGTATTTTGCCACTGACATAAATAGTCAGGAAAGGCAAAGAGGAAGGGTTTGGTTTGCCATTAACTTTTGATCATGATATCCCCTGTCATCCCTGCTTCGCTGTGTCCGGGGATGGTACAACGTAAATTATAGGTTCCTGGTTTCATGGGAACGAATATCCATTCTGCTGTTGCACCTGGTTTGAGTTCGACATCATGGATTGCTCCTTTGACTTCGACTTTACCGGCTTCGATTTTTTGTGTCCAGATACCATCGGTAAAGTCTTTGGCTGTAAAGTAGTGTTTGAGACTACTAGGATTATTGAGTTGAAGTGTGTAACGCTTGCCTGCGGTAAATTCTAAATGATTGGGGAAGAATTTGATGTCGTTGTTGCTATTACCAAGACTAACTTCGATTTTCGTGGGTGGTTGCTGAAGGATATTATTTGTTGCAGCGATCGCCACTCCTCCATGATTGCAACTGATAGTCAACCACAGCGTCAAAAAAAGACAAATTTTTATTGCGATTTTTATCATATATATACTTATCAGTCAATCCGCGTTTATATTTTGTAACCTAAATACTATTGAATTGTTTCAGCAATAATTTGAGGTCCAGCGGTGACTACTATAATTTTATCTGGATGGAGTAACTCCCGCGCAGCTTGGTTTACTTGTTTGAGGTTGACTGCTTTAATTTTTTGAGTGAAGTGACGTAATTCTTCATTTTTCAAGCCGTAAATTTCATTGATAGCCATGCGGTAAGCTAATTCCTCGGGGTTAGCCAGAGAAACATTGTAGTTGCTGATCAGGGTATTTTTAGCAGTTTCGACTTCATTGCTACTGACACCAAATCGATGAATTTGCCTTAGTAATTTTCTGGTGCTGGCGATCGCCTTGGTAGCATCTTCAGGAGCAGTTTGCATTTCAATCAAAAATGTGCCGTTGTTTTTGCCAACCTGGAAAGTGCTGTAAATTCCGTAGGTTAAACCTTGGCGATCGCGCACTTCTACCCCTAAACGACTAGATAGGGTATCACCACCGAAAATCTGATTTAAGACCAAGGCTGCATAGTATCGTGGATCTTGACGACTAATTCCTGCACCCCCCATATAGGTAATTGCTTGTGCTTTTCCTGGTAGTACGGGGTTCATGCGGATAATTTTGCTGGGCAAATTCACGGCAGGATATTTGAGTGTTGGTGGTTTACCCGTTGCTTCCCAAGAGCCAAAAAAATCTAAGATTAGCGATCGCACCTGGGTAGAAGAAAAGTCTCCCACAAGGGATAATACTGTAGTGTCAGGACGATAATGTTTTTCGTAGAAAGCCATCACATCTTGACGACTAATATTTTCTAAACTTTTTTCTGTGGGAAAAGTGTGTAAAGGATGCTTTTTCGGATACACCGACTGAACAAAAATTCTCCTGGCAACAGCAGAAGGATTATCCAACTCCTGTTTTAATTCAGTTATGGCTTTATGACGACTAATTTCTAATTCTTGTGTTGGAAAAACGGAATTCTGTACGACATCAGCGAGGGATTGTAAGAGAATCGGTAAATCTCCAGCTAAAGTGCTACCTTGAATTTCCACACCTTCTCGATAGGTATTGAATTTAAGATTTGCTCCCCGCTCTTCTAAAGTTTTAGTAATTGTGAATGCATCTTGTGTGGTTGTGCCATTCATCAAGTTATCAGTCACTAAGGATGCTAAACCAGATTTTTCTTCGGGGTCAAACTCAGTTCCAGCTTTAATATAACCACTAAGTGTCACCGTTGGTGTACTTTTATCTGGTAATAGCAGTACACGAATACCATTCGGTAAATTGAATTGTTGGGGTAAACTTTGAATCGTAGTGACATTTTTCCTGTCTAAGGGTGGTAAATACCTGAAGACTTCTCTGGGATTTTCCGGAGCCTCACTCGAAAAACTTTCTGCGATTTGAGTTGTTTTATTCTTATTAATATTTACTTGTTGTGATTGCTGTTGATTTGGCTGGAAATATCCAACTGTGCGAGCGGTAGCTATGAGATACTGTTGGGCAACACGTTGTACATCCTTTGCTTGCACTTGACGTACCTGTGTCAAATATCTATCACTGTAGCGATAATCCCCTGCTGTGGTTTCGTCAGTACCTAATTGCATCGCTTGACTGGTGATATCACGATTATTCAAAATCATGGAAGCTTCTAGCTGTTTTTTCGCTCGTTTGACTTCTTCCTCTGTAACTCCTATTTCCTGGAAGTTGGCGATCGCTTCCTGTAGTACCTGATCTATTTTGACTAAATCTTCATTTGCAGATGCAGTGAGAGAGATTTCGTACCAACCACCATCCAACAAGCTCATCACCGAACCATTCACGCCACTGGCTAAACCAGATTCTACCAAGGCTTGATACAAGCGCGAGTTCCGACCTTCTGTCAAAATATAATTCATGACATCTAACAGAGGAATATCAGGATGATTCACATCTGGTACAGGATATACCCCGTGAATCAGCGCACCTGCACCTGGTTCTTTTAAGATGATAGGAGTGTTGATTTTTGCCGTGCTACTGATTTTTTGTCTAACTTGGCTAATATTTCCACTCTTGGGTATCTTCGCAAAGGTTTTTTCGACTTTTCTTAATAATTGATTCGTGTCGAAATCGCCAACAACAATTAATACTGCATTATTTGGACTATAGAAATTACGATAATATTTACGTACCTGTGCAACTGGAAACTTTTCCACATCAGATTTTGTTCCACCTACAGGTAAACCATAGGGATGGTGGGGAAATGCTGCTTGCATTACCGCGCGACTCAAACGGTACTCTGAACTATTTTCATAACCCTGAAGCTCGGAAATTACAACTCGCTTCTCACTCACCAGTTGTTGGGCATCTATGAGAGAGTTTTGCATCCTATCTGCTTCTAACAGTAGCAATGCGTCCAATTTGTCTCTTTCAGCAGTTCCATAGTATGCCGTTTGGTCATAACTAGTAAAGGCATTAGAATCACTACCCAAAGCACTGAACAAACGTCCAAATTGAATGGGGCGACTTTTAGTACCTTTAAACAGCATATGCTCTAGCTGGTGAGCAATCCCATTTATCCCTGCTTCCTCGTTACGAGAACCAACTTTATACCATACCTGAACTGTGACTACTGGTGCAGCATGGACTTCCTTCGTCAATACAGTCAAGCCATTTTTCAATAAAGTTTTTCTGACGTTACCAGTAACAGAAGTATTAGTTGTACTTTGCGCTACTTCAGACACCAGAGTATTTACCTCTGTCGCATCTGCTCGCAGTTGACTATAAGCCGAACCATCGTGAAGGATGAATACTGCAATTAACCAGAGAATTAGCAGGAAAAATGAAACAAAGTATCTACGCAATGTGGAAAACACAGACTTTTGACTAATGATTGAGCCTGTAAATAAAATCACAGACGTTTCGTACGAATATAGTTTAATCCCTTGCTGAATTTTGTTGCCTCGGCAACAGTACAGAAAAAGAATATTCTATAAATGAAGGTAATATAAATCTACCAGTATTTTCTAATGATTGCTTGGCGAGATGCCATCAGAAACACTCATTTTATCCCCTATTTTAACCTACTTGTTTAGGTATTTTTGACTATTAATACTAGCAGTATTAAGTAATTGCACGTATAAATTCTAGGGGTAAGCCATCCGTATCTGCGATAAATGCTACTTCATAGATGCGATCGCCAATTTGTTGTTGACAGGGTTCTAGAAGTATTTGCAACGGTTGAAGTTGCGTATTTTCAGTGAAACGAATCTTGATAATTTCCAAGTAACTAGGTAAATCTGGGGTAATTTCCGTCAAATCGAAGGAAAGATGATAGTAACCTACGTAATGCTCATCCGTAAAGGCATCTGGAGCTGGTTTAGGCTGGGGTATCTGAATTAATTCAATTCTCCCCCCTAAACCCTCTAGCCAACAAGCCAGGGTATAACCTGTGGTGAAGCGCTCACAGACAGTAAAACCCAACTGCTCGTAGAAGGCGATCGCCCGATGAATATCTGCTGTACGAATAGAAGCGTGATGCATAGGATATTGGGATACGAGATTTTGCCTTTGATTGTGCTACTGAATCACCCATCCTTCAAAGAACAGAACTATTCAAACAAGCGAAAATAAGGATAACGCACTGGCACACCCGGCTCCTTATCCAAATCAAAATTAATCACTTCCCAGCAGGGTTCTTCTTGGGGATCTGGACTAAATTCCACGGGTAAACCATACAAGCGTGCCGTTGCTACCTCCGATTGTCCCCCGCGCCATGGTGTACTTCTCTCCAAATAACCACTCATCAGTTCCTGATAGCGCCGAGCGATAATTACCTTGGTTGCGCGGTATCCCTGAGTATACAACTTATCCAGTGCCTCATGGATTTCAAAACGAATGCCATCAGGATGGGTGTGCTGACGATACCAATCATGATTCCACCTACGCCAATGTCTTCCAGATTGGAGGTGAATTAATTCCCCCGTATCTGGATTCGCTTCAAAAGCACCGTGACGGGGACAAAGATAGGTATCAGTCAGTGTCAATGCCGGAATAACTTGCCGACAATGGGGACAATGGATTTCCGGACCAAATATAGGGTACTGCAAGCTTGCTGGATTCATCATGAAGTGTAAAGAAACATATTATTTTGTTTTCTTGCCCAACGGTTTTGAGTGCTAAATGCTGGGTACGGAGTGCTGTAAATTGCGGCTGCAAAAGTCTTGAGCAAAATGGTTTGTCAGGATTATAAGCACTCGATTATCATGACTCACCACCACTGAACAGTCGCTTTGGTTTTTTTTAACACTTCTGCTCCACCTCATCTGGGTATCTACTTATTACTGCCTCGGTGAGCGGACTTAAAGCCGTGATATTCTGGTTTTTGCGACCAGCTGCCGAGTTGCAGTTGTTCCAGTTTACCTGGGTACCATATTCCTATTCTACCGTGTCTAACCCTTCCTACTGGTCATCTGTTGATATTTCTCAAGCTGCCTTCGTTGCCGATAACGCGATCGTGATTGGTAATGTCAAAATTGCTGCTGGAGCTAGTGTTTGGTATACAGCGGTTGTGAGAGGAGATGTAGAACTGATAGACATTGGTAAATATACTAATGTGCAAGATGGTGCTATTCTCCACGGAGACCCAGGAAAACCGACTATTCTAGAAGATTACGTTACCATTGGTCATCGTGCCGTAGTTCATTCAGCCCATATAGAAACAGGCTGTTTAATTGGGATTGGGGCGATTGTATTAGATGGCGTGCGTGTGGGAGCCGGTTCCATTATTGGTGCAGGTGCTGTTGTCACCAAAAATGTGCCTCCCTTATCCCTGGTGATGGGAGTTCCTGGTAAGGTTGTGCGCCAAGTTTCCACCGCAGAAGCCCAAGAACTCATAGAACACGCTGAACGTTACCAAAAGTTAGCCCTTGTTCATGCTGGTAAAGGTACAGATAGGGGATTTTAAGTAAATTAATGAGTAATGAGTAATGAGTGGGGAGCAAGGGAAAAATTATAGTTTTCTTGCCAAGAGGGATTTAAACCCCCAAAATTATCTGTACTCAGAAGCAGAAATACTTAATACCATTTCTCTAAACTCCGGCTACAGATAATTCTCACCCTGCCCTCTGCTGCTATGTATAGCTTTATTTTGGAGAATTAGTATTATTTTCAAGATACGTAGCACAAGAGATAATACGCCCAGCAGTAAAACCCCCAGAGGCGAGCGAAATCAAGCATTCACCAAATCTGTAAACATTCTTTACAAATTTATTTAAGAAAAATTGCCAACTTCAGCTAAAAATAAAAAATGAGAAGTGTTGACAAAACTTTAATTTCTACTTACGAGAGGGGTTGACAAATGGACATTGATATGCGTGTAGCTGTAGTTTTAGCTCCCGTGGCGATCGCGGCTGGTTGGGCAGTATTCAACATCGGTGCTGCGGCTTTAAGACAAATCCAAAACTTTTTAAACAAAGAAGCATAAATATTATTTATCGCTTGATTTTGATTATCAGCTTGTAAACAACCGGCTGTTTCCCAACAGAAGCAGTCGGTTTTGTTCATGATTGTTACTCTGTTCCTTCATCCTTCCCTATCCGTGAATATCGATTCCCTACTACAACCGTTCCAGCGCTTTGGCGTCAACCTAGGATTAGAACGCATTCGCCAATTGTTAGCAAATCTTGGTAATCCCCAGGAGCGAGTTCCTGTGATTCACGTTGCGGGTAGCAATGGCAAAGGTTCAGTATGTGCCTACCTATCTGCGGTTTTTACTGAGGCAGGTTATCGTACAGGACGCTACACATCACCCCACCTAGTTGATTGGACGGAAAGAATTTGTATCAACCAGCAGCCCGTATCCTATGATGCCCTGTGTCAATTAATACAAGAAGTACAGACTGCTGTAAATCCAGAGACAGAATCACCAACACAATTTGAAGTGATTACTGCTGCCGCATGGTTATATTTTGCGCAACAACAAGTAGATATTGCTGTAGTAGAAGTGGGATTAGGGGGACGTTTAGATGCCACTAACGTTTGTGATAATCCCCTAGTCAGTGTGATTACTTCTATCAGTCGAGAACATTGGCAACAATTAGGAGATACCCTAGGAGAAATTGCTGGAGAAAAAGCTGGTATTATCAAAGCTGGGTGTCCCGTTGTTATGGGAATATTACCAGAAGAAGCAGAAACCGTGGTGCGATCGCGCTGCATAAATTTAGCATCTTCCCTGATTCAACCCCAACCTGCTCAAGAAATATCCCCAGGAATTGCCAAGTACAAATCAATTACCTATCCCCTACCATTGCCGGGGCAAATTCAACTTTGTAACTCAGCTTTAGCCCTAGCAACTATTGAAATTATCCAAGAAAAAGGATGGCAAATTAGTACAGATGCCATTATCAATGGTATGGGAAAAACCCAGTGGCTAGGCAGGATGCAATGGACTACTTGGCAAAATCATCAACTATTAATTGATGGCGCTCATAACCCTGCTGCTGCTAAGGTTTTACGTAATTATATAGATAGCTTAGAACTAGAAAAAAAACAATCCTCTGTAGATATTTATTCCTATCCATCTATCACTTGGGTTATGGGAATTTTATCAACAAAAGACCACAGTAAAATTTTCCAAGAATTATTAAAACCAGGAGATAGACTTTATTTAACTGCTGTACCTGATCACAGTTCAGCCAAACCGGAAGATTTAGCAAACCTTGCTCTGAATATTTGCCCAGAATTAGCTGAATGTCAAATCTATTCTGATGTATTTACAGCCCTAGAAGCCGCCTTTGCTGCACCACATAATTTAGTTTGTCTATGTGGTTCCTTATATCTAATTGGTAAATTTTTAGGTAATGCCAATTCTGTCTAATTTGCAGCGAATATACTTGTGAAATTATTCATCCTTCATCTCAGTCCATCTGATTATCTAATTCTGTAGCTAGATTTTCAATAATTGGTATATGTGTATTTGTTCGACAATAATCTTCATATTCTCTATAACTTTACGCTATGCCTGTTCATAGGTTAGAAATTGCATAACATCCCTTGATAGACAGGGTTACTACGCGCTCAGACGGAATTACCTAAATTAGACGATTAATCATTTGTCAATATTTGCAACATTTGAAAATATTCGTAAGAACTACGTTGACGTAGGCATTTCAATAATTGATCATGGAATTGGGTTGAGTGTTATCTGATACCTAGCTATATTTCCTTATGATATCTCTCGCCCCTTTTTGCAGCTATTTCCACCTTTATCAAGACTTTGTAAACTTTTGTTAGGTGGTTAAGTTAAATTCTAAAGAACTATTCTCAGGAGAATATAACAATGTTTAGAGCAATGGCTTCGGAAGCACTGGGATTGAGTGAAATCGGCTCTATAATTCAGCCCCAAGATTTTAATAAGGTTGATGCTGATGATTATTTATTTCATGAAGATGGTGAAAAAATATTTTTCTTAATTAAGTCTAAGAAAGACGAGTACTGTTTTACCAACCTTGCATTAATTCATGTAGATGGTTTGACAGCTACTTCCTCCAAGCGTTCTATCAAAAGATATGAATATGCTTCGGAGATGATTTCAGGTGTAACCTTAGAAACAGCTGGAACCATAGATATGGATATAGAATTGAAGTTTAACATTGGAGCAAATTCGTTCCTTATCAATGTGCGCAAGGACTTTATCGAACAATTAAAGGATATCTATAAAACCTTGATTAGCATTAGTAAGCGCCAGCATACTGATAGTATTTGTAGAGAGAATGCACTTAAAACCTTAAATGCCATTGCATCTATGTACAAGATTAGTAGTGTAGCTTCTGGAGATGCAATCAAAACTCAATTCAATGATATTCTGACAAACCTAAATTCCACGATGTTGGTAAGTTATACAAAACGTGACTTTAGTGATGTTTTTGGCAAATATATCCGCTCTTAGGGAATAGTTATTTAGTATTTATATTCACTCTGCGATTTGCTGGGTAACGTAAATACTAAATATTCTAAAAACAGTCACGATTTCAGAAAAAATCAGAGAATTGTGGGCGATCGCCCTGAATTTATTTCACCCCATCACCCCCAAAATACCCAATCTTTCTCCCATAGATGCTTTGTCTGTATCCATTTTTTGCACCTAGGTGAGTAAATGTTTGGGAATGTCATCGGTGAATTGAATCAGGCGATCGCCCACTCCAGCACTCATCGCGATAATCAGCTTCTAGATAATATTCCTACCCCTAGTTGTGTCAGTGAATACAACCACTGCTATCTCCTTGACACCGTTTACTAGGGGAAATTCCTGCACACAACTTTTGACTGTTGTGACTTGGATAATGTATTTAGGATACTTAAATACTCAAGTTTCCCACTAATGTTAGCGATTATTCCATTCACTAGCAGCATCTTCTACCGCTTTATCTACAGTTTTTTCACCTAACATTGCCGCTTGTAGATTTTCATAAATAGCTTTTTGCAAGATATTAAAATCCTTAAAAGCAGGGATTAAAACTTCTGCTGTTTTTAGTTCTCCAGCACTCATAACCCTAGCTTTTTCTAATGTAGAAGCATTAGCAGGAACATCCTTAAAATAAGTATCAGCTAAAGCTTTATTTGTTGATGGTAAAACATTAGCCTTTTTAGCAAAAGCTAGTTGATTCGCATCATTAGTCAGAAATAAAGCAAACTTTAAAGCCGCATCCGGATTTTTACTTTCCTTCGGAATCACAACATTCATTACCGCCACATTTTTCTTACCAGTTTCCCCAGTGATTTGCGGTGCAGTTGCCGAGACTTCAGCTATTTTTGGTGCATTCTTGGCGATCGCCTTCAAAAACTCCGCCCCTGAAGCTAAAAATGCCGTATCTCCAGCTTGGTATAAATCTATCGCCCGTCGGTGCCCCTGGGTAGTGACTTCCTTCGGCAACAAACCCTTTTTATATAAATCTACCCAATACTGAAAAGCAGCTTTTCCTTGGGAAGAATTAAAACCAGCTTTACCCTCCCCATCCACCAAAGTTACACCCATCTGCACAAAGCTTTCTAGCACCTCCGCAGAATCCTGCGGCACAAAGGTAGCAAAAAAAGCATACTTACCAGTTTTTACTTTGATTTTCTCAGCTGCCTCTGCTAATTCCGTATAAGTACTGGGTACTTTATTGATACCTGACTGTTTTAATAAATCGGTGTTATAAATGGTTAGCCGGGTGGTGAGATACCAGGGAATACCGAAGCTCTTACCATTTAATGTACTGGCTTTCCAGATATTCTCTAAATAGGAGGAACGCACGTCATTCGGAACCTTTGCATCTAAATCTAACCAGGCATTGCGTCCTGCTAGTTGAGAAGCAAAACCCGGATTCAAGTTCACAACATCAGGTGGCGTTTTTGCGGAGACAGCTGTTAAAATTTTGTTCTCCATTTCTGACCAGGGTACATCAACCCAGTTAACTTTTATACCTGGATTCTGTGATTCAAAGTTTACAATCAGGTTTTGAAAGTAGTCAGTAAATTGGGGCTTGAGTTGCATTGTCCAAAACTCGATTCCACCTGTATTCGAGGTGGTTTGTTTGTTATTGCTGCTCACATTACCTGTGCTGCAACTGACAATCCAACTAGTAACTAAACCGGCTACCAGCCAAACAGTCAACTTTTTCCATCTTTGAGCAAATTGTTGTATTGAAACCATCGTAATTATAGTTTTCAGCTTGATCGGGGTAAAACGTTTATGCGGAATTTTCGAGATTATAGGCTAGAACAATTATCAAGTATAGGCTGCCTGTTATAAGTGTCCCTAGAAATACTACAGCCCTTAAGGAATTATTGGTACTGAATACAACATCAGGGATAGAAAAAGATGAAAAAACTCTGTTTATATTCAGTATTCAGCACTCCTGGCTCATAAAAATTACATTTTCAATTTCTGAAATTTTCTCATTAGTCCGACGAGCAAAACAGTGGTGAAAAGCTTAAATGGTCTGTTTGGTAAAAAAAATACAGGTGTTGGCATCGAACTTTCGCCGCAGCGCGTCAATATTGCACGATTGCGGAAACAACGCCAAGGTTTAAAAATAGAAACCTTAACATCGATACCAGTCCCCGAAGGTGTATATGTAGATGGTCAAATTGCTGATCCACCGGCAATGGCACAGATTATCCAGCAAGGTTTAGCAGAAAGTAAGCTGAAGGTGACACGGGTTGCAACGGCAGTTACTGGACGCGATTCCATTGTACGTTTAATTCCAGTACCCGCAGAATTGGATGAAAAAGAACTGCGAGAAATGGTCTTAATACCAATTCACGAAAAGCCTGATACAAATAAAGCATCAAGAATAAAATCCCAACCTGTGATGGAAGCAACAATTGATGTGTTTAATTGTGCCAACCGATTCCAGATAAATTCTCTTAATTCATCTAAACTTGGGAAGCTTTCCCAAGTTAAATGCCTTTTAACTTCTTCCCACAATCTCTCTATGGGATTAACTTGAGGTGTATGTGGAGGTTGAAATAACAAAACTATGTTTTCTGGTACTTTCAGATGCTGGCTTAAATGAAAAGCTCCATTATCTAACTGAAGAATATGAATATCTTGAGCATAAGTCTGTGAGAATTTTTCTAAAAAAATATTGAAACAGGCTGTATTTAAATGAGAGAATTCCCAGATAAAATACTCTCCAGTTAATGGTTCCACTAATCCATATAAATAAAAATTATCCCGCTTCCATTGCATAATGCCGATGGGCTTAACTCCTTTTTTAGTAATTAGTCTCCCAGCTTCAGTCTTCAATCCCACACGGCTTTCGTCCCCACACCAATATCTAATTGTTTTTTGTCTATCTACTGGTGCTATGACGTGTTTTTTTATTACTTCTAAGTATTGTGGCAGTTTTTTTTAAATTCTAATTCTGCTTCGCTATCGTATTTTATACCTACTGCTCGCGGCACTTTTAGCTTTGCTTTCATTTGATAGCGCACTGTATCGTGTACTACTTTATATGATGCTTCTATCCCTTCTACTGCTTTTAACCATGTTCGTATTTCCTCATAACTTTTGAATCCCTCCGATTCTTGAAGCTCTTTGTCTAGCTGCTCTCTTACTTGTAAGCTAATTATTGCTGGTCGCCCTGGACTCTTTTTCGTTGTTAATAGACCCTTAATCCCTGACTCTTGATACTCTTTCAACCATCTTTGTACCGTTACCCTTGCCCTTCCTACTACCACCGCTACGTCTTGTATTGTTTTCACCTGTCCTATTTTCAGTAAATACAAAGCTTGAATCCGTTCGAGATTTGATGCTGTTTTTTGTTTTCTCAGCAGTTCATGTAATTCCTCTACTGACTCTGTTATTTCTACTTTGGTGACTCCAGCCATCTTTGCTTGCTCATATTTATTCCTTATCTATCTGTATCATATTTTTCGTTAATTGGTATAAACCATGAGGCAAGCTTATATTTACCCTATCCACGGGAAGAGGCTGATGTAGATTACCAAAAACTTGGGTACTTTGTAGATGAAGATGGCATTGAAAAAGTCAAAGTCCTTTTGGTTGCCACTCGTAAGGATGTAACAGACACCTACATCAGTACTTTTCAAGAGGCTGGACTACAGGTCGATATTTTAGAAATTAATAGCTTTGCTCTGATTCGTACAATTCGTGATCAACTGCGGCAGTATGGACCCCAGGAAGCTGCGGTTTTGGTGAACATTGAGTTTGATAGCACAGAAATTGTCATCATTGTCAATGGTGTGCCAGAGTTTTCTCGAACTGTGCCCATTGGCACTTATCAGATGCAAATGGCATTGTCGCGGGCAATGAATTTACCAGCTTCCAGGGAAATGGACTTATTGATGGGAGTGACAATTCCCACCAGCCCTATGGAAAACAACCGTACAGGGGTGACTGAAGCTAATCCTGGTTTAGCTGCTGTCGTCAGAGTCTTAGGAGAGTTAACTGACGAGTTACGGCGTTCCGTTGATTTTTACTTAAATCAAAGCGAGAACTTAGAAGTGGCGCACATATTACTTGCAGGACCAGGAGGTGGACTCAGCCAATTAGATGAATTTTTTACCCAGCGTTTAAGTATACCTACGAGTCAAATTGACCCCCTTGGTGCTTTGTCTTTGGAAGTAGATGCAGAGAAGTATCCCATCAGTCAGCGTCCTGGTTTGGGAATAGTCCTTGGTTTAGGAATGCGGGAGGTATAGTCGTTTGTATAGTCTAGATATTAACTTTCTCAAAGACCGCCCCACACATCAGGATAAATCTGAAAAGAAAGTCAGGGCGAAACTACCTGCGGGGAGTATGCTACCACTCTACATTGGTGTGGCAGTAGGTTTATCTCTACCAGTTTTGTTTGGAGCGGGGTGGTTTATTTTACAGGCTAAAAATTCGGAATTGGAGCAAATCGTTGTCCAATTAGAACAGGAAAATCAAAAATTAGATACACAACTGAGCAGTATTAACAAAATTAAGGATGAAGTCAATGCAGTTAAGGCTGAAACCCAGTCCCTAGTAGCTGTGTTTGACCAGATTCGTCCTTGGTCTGCCATGTTACAAGATTTGCGCGATCGCATTCCTGCAACAGTGCAAATTGAGAATATCAAACAAACACTACCCTCAGCCCCAGAAGCAGGTAAACCAGAACCCAACCCAGCCGGAGGTGTAGAACTGATAGGATATGCCCGCTCTTTCAATGATGTCAACGACTTCTTGCTAATTCTGCAACAATCCAATTTATTAAACGGCAGTGAAGCCAGAATAACTGGTGCGGAATTAGTCGATGCACCAATAAAAAATCCCATAACCACTACGACTGGTATCAATATCAAACCACCTCAAGTGGTCAGATATACCATCCAATCTAGCCTCAGCAACATTCCCGCATCAGACCTGATGCAAGAATTAGAGCGCAAAGGCACCGTAGGTCTAGTCAGTCGCATTCGTAGTCTGCAAAAAACAGGAGTTCTACAAAGATGACACTGAGTGAAGACATGAATTTTGTTGAGGGCGGAGAGTTTGAAGAAGTCTCATCTTCTGCTCCCGTAGCCTTTGGGATTACTTTCACACCAAAAGTAATTGGTATTCTTGTGGGGGCGATCGGTCTTGTTAGTAGTTTGTACATAGTCTTCAATATGCTGATGCCAGCTTGGGAAGCTTTCCAGCAACAACAAGCTAAACAAAGCGACTTGCAAGGGCAAATTGACCAGAAAAAATCTAGTCTCAAGCAAATTGACGCAGTTAAACAAGAATTAGCTGATGCAAAACTGCAACAAACTCAAGTAATGTCGCTCTTTTCCAACGAAAAGACCTTAGACACTCTCCTACTAGACCTCAATCGTCTGGTTGAGTCTGGAAATGCGCTCTTACCCCTGGGTGTAACTAAAGCCAAACTCAAAAGATTTACCCCCATATCTGCCAAACCTGAAATTATCACTGATGGGTCTCTCGGCAAAAAAATAGACGGCAAACTCAAGCGCACGATTATCAACGTGGAAATTGTCGGCACCTATGAACAGACTCAATCCATACTCCGCAATATTGAACGTTTGCAACCTCTGCTAATAGTTAAGGACTATCAATCGACCCTTGCACCTTCAGAAGTTGCCGACCCGAAAAAACCTTTGGTACGTATGGGTCCAGAAGCTATTACCACATCCTTCCAGCTACAAGCTTTAATGCCATTGAGTCCAGAAGATATTGTTAAAGCGGCAGAACCCAAAAAATAGTACCCATAAACTACTGATATCAGGTTAGTCCAGGATTTTACTCCTGACCTACTGCTAATTCAGTAGATAAGCAGTTGAGAGGCAAGTAGTTGTTATTAGCAATTAGCAATTATCAACTACCCAATACCTAGTAATTAACAAAAATAGTTTTTAATGTGAGGAATGAACTGTGAAACAACTTCACGGTAGAAATGTCATATTTGCTGCTACCACAATTGCCATATTTGCCACCCAACCTGTAATGGCACAGGTTTCTCAGGTGACCAATGTACAGATAAAACAGGTAGATGGTGCTATTAATATTGTTTTGAAAACATCTACTAGCACTCGTCCACAAGTTTTTACTACCCAACGGGGTAAGACTTTAGTTGCAGATTTAATTAATACTCAATTACGTCTATCCCAAGGTAATAACTTCCGTGAAGATAATCCGATGCCGGGAATTGCTTCTGTAGAAGTGTCTCAATTGGATGCCAATAGTGTGCGAGTCATTGTGACTGGAGAGAAAGGTACTCCTAGCAGTCAACCAGTAGTCCGTAGTGCCGATAAAATTACCCTAGGTTTTGCTCCTGGAGACGGTACTGTGGCTGCAACACCTACACCAGGGGAAACACCCAGGGAGATGAACCCTGAACCTGCTGCACCTGCTGCACCTAATCCCCAAGTTAATATCAGCAACACACCCGCAGCACCGGCTGGAGTCGGACAATCCCAAACCCAAGCACCTCCTTTCTTACCTAGGGCAGTTGCTCCACCAGTGGGTGATATTGCGATTTCTCACATGGATGCTTCTCCGAGTGTTGTAGATTTAGGTAGCCAAGAACGAGTCCCCCGCTTGGTATTGAGAGATGCTCCAGTGCGGGAAGTATTATCACTACTTGCTCGCGCAGCCAATTTAAACCTAGCTTATGTCGGTACAGCGAACCCTGCTCAAAGCACTCCTGGGCAGGCTAATTCTGGTAATGATGGTCCAACAATTTCTTTGGATATTCAAAATGAGCCAGTACAAGATGTGTTTAACTACGTTTTACGCCTCAGCAACTTAGAAGCTAACCGTAGTGGACGTACGGTATTTGTGGGACCGAAATTACCTAACTCTGCTCGTGATGTGGTGATGCGGAATATCCGCTTGAACCAAGTTAAGGTTGATACTGCCTTAAGCTTTTTAGTAGCTCTAGGTGCAGAAAGTGCCATCACCCGTGAAAAATTAGTGACTAGTGTGAATGCTGTACCTGTTGGTGGTGCTGCAAATACGGCAGTTACCCAAACCCAAACTACTACGGAACTACAGGTAGATACTCTACGCACTGAGTACCAAGATTCCACTCCATTGTTGCGTGGTTTACAAGCATCTGGTGACCAAAGAACTAACTCTGTCACCTTAGTTGGACCACCTCGTTTAATTGAAGTGGCGATGGCACAACTGACTCAGTTAGATATACGTCGCAGACAGGTCGCGATTAACGTGAAAATCATTGATGTCAATTTGCTCAACATCAAAGATATCAATACAAGTTTCTCCTTTGGCGTTGGCAAGAATTATTTTGTCAATGATTCTGGAACAGCATTTTTAAATTTTGGGAACCGGACTCCTATTGGTGATAATAATGGTTCATTAAACATTGGTAATCGCCTAGATACTTTCCCAAAACGTTTTCTGGCGAGTTTGCAGGCACAGATTACTAATGGTAATGCGAAGGTTTTGACAGACCCCACCATGACTGTACAAGAAGGAGAACAGGCATTAGTGAAGCTGACTTCTCAAGTGTATGCAGGGTTGAAAGAGTCCTCTTCTAGTACATCTACTCAGTCTTCTACAACGAAAGAACCCATCATTAAAGATGCTGGTTTGTCTTTAAGTGTCAAAGTTGATAGAGTTGATGATAATGGTTTTGTTTCACTTTCTGTTGCGCCTACAGTTTCGGCTCCCAGTTCCACCGTTTCGGTTCCTGGAAGTGGTGATATTACATTGCTGGCTGAGAGAAGTTTAACATCAGGCTTAGTACGTTTGCGTGACGGTCAAACCTTGATACTCAGTGGTATTATCCAAGATACTGATAGAGTAAGTGTATCGAAAGTACCAATTCTCGGCGATATTCCTTTGCTTGGTTCCCTGTTTAGAAAAACAAATAAGCAAAACCAACGCCAAGAGGTAATTGTTTTACTGACTCCGCAAATTATGGATGATTCGGAACGTTCATCCTATGGCTACAACTATACACCTAGTCCAGAGGTTCGGGAAATGTTGGAACGTCGAGGGCTAAAGGTTCCAAGATAGTTTGTGGAATTCATAAATTTTGGTAACAGCAATTATCGGGCACAAAACTTTTGTTTGTGCCTTTTTTTTGACTCATCTGATATTCCCTCGGATGGCAAAGTGAAGTATCAGGGCGATCGCGTGGGTGGAACATATTGCATCTCAGAGGAAACCGCTATAAACTTTTATCTTTATTTTTAAAGTATTTATCTTTTTTATTTAAACATTACTTCAAAAAAATTGTCTGATTCTGGCTCGAATATAAAGAATTAACACAACAGCATCTCAGTATTTTTATTTAATTAACTTTGCGGAATCTGTATATCTATTTTGCGGTCAGTATGACATTATTGAGAAATCAAAATACCTAATATTTTTGTGAGATAAACACTCATTTCCTCAGACTTTTAATTAGCTGTTTATAACATCACATAGCGCCATGCCGTGTCTCTTTCTACACAGGTATTGTGCAAAATCTTGCTGTTTTATTATCAATTTATCCAAAAATATGCGTTATCCCCAACAGAAAAATAGTGGTATCTGGAATCAAAATAGAATTATCTTCTGTACCTTATCGACGATTCTATTATTTGCTGGTGGTGGATGTACAGTCAGCTTATTTTTCTCTTCTATAAATATTAAATCTGTCCAATCTAATTTACAATCTAATTATAGTTTTTCCACATCAATTCCTTGGATTAATAACAAGCATGACTGTGAACATACAGCTAGAACTTGGAAAAATGATAAATGCTGGGATGCAGAACATAGTTTGATGTTTTAGCTACAGCTATTGAAATTCAGGTTATTAAACCTAGAAAATAATGCGAATTCTGTTGTGTAAATATTTGTGAGATAAATGCTAGTTACTGGAATTTGTAGAGATACCAGAATAAGAAATAATCACTATATTTAATTTTAATTGGTAAGCACCCTGTAACTTGATAACTTGGCATAACTTGACGAAGTTAGCTATTGCTTACCACCTGGATATGTAAATTTCCGAAGTTTATTTGTAGACAATTTCTGCTTGTTGCCAATGGGTGGGAGGTTGGAGATAGTCGGGAAGGATGGTAGTGCGATCGCCCCAAGCAAAGTGAATTTGGGTAGGTTGTAAATTTTTGACTCCTGTGAGATTTGCTCCCGGAAGTTTGGTATCACACAGATGTGTTCCTGTGAGATTTGCTCCCATCAAGTTGGCAGAAATTAAGTTAGCTTCATTCAGAGTTGCTTTTTGCAGATTTACTCCCATTAAATTGGCTCCTGCCATATCTGCTTCTCGCAAACTGGCTTCTGAAAGATTAGCAAACAATAGTTCAGTTTGATGCAGTTTCGCTGCGTTTAAATTTGCTTTTGTCAAATTGGCAGCATTCAGATTTGCTCCACTGAGATTTGCACCAATTAAACCTGTTCCTTGTAAATTTGCTTTGCCCAATTTTGCCTGTTGTAAATTTACTAGGAATAGCTTGGCTGCTTGTAGGTTGGCAACTTTTAGGTTTGCTTGCTGGAGGTTAGCTTTATACAAGTTTGCCTTACTTAAATTTGCCGCTCGTAAACTTGCACCAGATAGGTTCGCAGAGCGCAAATTTGCTTCACAAATCCAAGCACGATTAAGATTTGCTCCTGTAAGATTTGCTCCTGATAGGTTGGCAGAACGTAAATTGGCTTCGTATAAAAGAGAACCGGATAATTGTGTCCCTTCTAAATTTGTCTCACATAAATCTGCACATCGCAAATCGACTTTACTTAAATCTGCACCCCGGAAGTCTAGATGTTGTAGATTAGCTCCTGACAAATCCGCACCTGGGATACAGGTATGACGTAAATCTAGTTTCTGATGTTGAGAATCCTGTGCGACATTGCGTCTACCAATGACTGTGAGTGCTGTTTGCACATCCATTGGAATTGTGATGTTGGGGGAAATTTCGGGTGTGAGTTCTCCCAATTTTGGTTTATAGACAGTTTTTTCCCGGAGAAAAGCTGTGAGAATTTCCATGATTGTCCAGTATTCTGAAGGTGAATCCTGGGCAACTCGTTCTAAACTATATATTGCCCCGATACGAGTGGCTATATTCTCATGCCCTAGTTGGGTAATGGCTGTCATCAAGCGTTCATTTATCAGTCTCTCCTGGGCTAGCTGAGTATTTTTAATACCTATTTCTAGGTTTTTCTCAGTGGCGATCGCGCTTTTTTCAATTGCTGCGGTACGTCTAGCCCCATAGTAAGCATTTACCATTCCTGCAAACCCCAAAAAAAATAACGCCGCAGTGCTTAATGCTTGATTTCTGCTGGCAATTTTCTCTTGTTTTGCATCTGTGCTGGAAAATGCTAAGAATATCACTACTGGTGATAAAGCAAACATAATTGTTGCTCCTATTAACCAGCCTGTCAATGCGTCTGTCTTTTTGGCAGACATATCAGTAGTATTCCTCACTACACAGAATTTTTACGGACAACTATAGGGAAACAGAGTATAGCATTTATCCCTAAATATCAATATCTACCAAAGGAATCAATTAGGAAAGGGTCTTAAATTAATATTTCTTATTGATTAAGTCTGTCATTTATTGTATGTATCTGTCATTTATTATCTGGGTAATTGTTCAGAGATAATAAGTAATAGCTGTGGGAATTTTAATAATTATGTAGCTTAGTTTTATGTGTGCGATTAAAAATTAAGTCTGACACAAATATTGTAACTATATCTGTGTCATTTCATGATTAATTAAGATTAGGAATTAAGCAAAAGTACAACATTGAATAAACAATCTTGATTTATCTTCTGCAATGACTAATTGCCCATGGAACTCTTAACTTTATTTATCCAACCTTGATGGGTTTTTGATATTTGAGAATAGGGAATATCTGTATCTAAGATTAAATCAAACAGAAAGGGTACAAACAAGCGAGGAAATAATTTGTGGAAGAATCTGCCAAGACTTAATCTGAGGAAAAATTCTGCTACTAATAATTTATTGCGAGGGAATGAATAATCCGATAATTCTCTTAATGCATGGACATCAGGGATTCTTTTTTGAGAAAAACTAGGCAAAACTTGACTCCAATCATCATCATATTTTTCTAATAATTCTCCCAAGACAAAGACATCTTCTAGGGAAGAATTACAACCCTGACCAATAGAAGGAGATACTGCATGGACAGCATCGCCAATGAGAAGAATATTATCTCCTTGGTGGAAGCGATCGCAACGTACAGTTAATACTCTAGCAAAGGGACGTTGCAGTAATGCGGTGGCTTCCTCTGGAGACATTAAGGGAGCAAAATCGGGGAAATTATCTTGAAAGAATGCGATTACTTCTTCCTGGGTGGACAAATTTACTAGGGGATTATCCTGACTACCGAAAATAATCACCCCGTTGAGTTGATTATCTAGTTGGGGTACAAGAATAATACGGGTTTTATCTAGATTGGAGGTATGAATTTTGTTACCTGCAAATTCTATACCTTGGCTCGGATTAGTCCTTTGGAAGAATAGAGACTTGTAAAAATCAGGGATATATTCTTGCTCACAATGGAAATTTGCATTTTTTTCTAAGTAGGCTCTGATGTATGAATTTGCACCATCAGCACCGACAAGCAAATCGTAACTGACTGTAAATTGATTACCTGACTCAGATTGCAGGGTGACAGTATTACCTAGGTGGTTAACTTGAATACATTCACATGCAAAATGAATTTGAATTTGCTCAGAGCTATATCTTTGGGTGAGTTCTTCTAGGAGAACACCAACTATGCGGTTTCTGTCGATGGAAAGAACGGTATTTTTCCGGGGAATGGAGCGGGGTTTTTTCTGCTTTTGGTAAATGATAGTTCCCTGACAAAAAACACTTTGGTTGGCGATCGCTGTTTCTAATCCGGGTATATATCTGAGCGCTTTCCTCCCGCGTTCTTGCAGAGAAAGGGGAAAAGAACGATTCCCTCGAATATTTTGGAATTGAGATTGGGGACGACGTTCATAGATTTCTACTTGATACTTGCCGCGAAGTAGTAAATAATGGGCAAGTAAGAGTCCGGCGGGACCTGCCCCGATGATGATGACTTTTTGTGCCATGGTTTGGCTCAGATAATATTTTTCTCCAAAAGTTATTTTAATTGAGATTGGGAATTTCTCGTATTTTGGTAAAAGCATCAATTAAAGTATTTAATTGTTGTTCTGCCTTTAACACAGCTAATCCCCGAACTGTCACCTTCCCTGGAGAATAAACAAACCTGTTACGCAGACTTTCAGGTAAATTTCCTGCCAGAAGACTCCATGCTGGTTCTTCCATGGGTGTTTCCAGGATGATGTGTTGCTTACTTTCCGGTTTGATGCGACTGAAACCCAGCTTTTTGCCCAGTTGTTTTAATTCCATAACCCGTAATAATTGAGTTGCGGGGGTAGGAATATTGCCATATCTATCTGTCCATTCCGCAGCAATTTGCTGTAGCTCCTCCTGGGAATTAGCTGCTGCGACTGCACGGTATGCACTCACCTTTTGGTCGATATCGGGAATATAATCGGCAGGGATAAAGGCTGTCAGATTCAAGTCAATCTGTGTATCATCAACCTGGGGTATTTCTTGCCCTCGGATTTCTCGAATCGCTTCTTCCAACATTTCCATGTATAAATCGAAACCGATTACATCCATTTGTCCCGACTGCTCTGCTCCCAAGAGGTTGCCGACTCCGCGTATTTCCATATCTCGCATCGCTAATTGATACCCAGAACCCAACTGAGTAAATTCTTGAATTGCCCGGAGACGTTGCCTTGCAGCATCAGATAGGGTAGATTGTTTGGGGTAAAATAGCCAAGCGTGAGCCTGAATGCCGGCACGTCCTACCCGTCCCCGTAATTGGTAGAGTTGGGATAAACCAAAGCGTTGAGCATCTTCAATCAGAATTGTATTTACCCTGGGAATATCTAATCCAGATTCAATGATGGTAGTACAAACAAGGATATCTGCTTCCCCATTACTAAAGGTGAGCATGGTAGATTCCAGCTCCGCTTCCTCCATTTGCCCGTGGGCGATCGCTATTCTTGCTCCTGGAATCATTTCTCGGATTTTTTCGGCTACCTCTTCAATTCCTCCCACCCGTGGAACTACGTAAAATACCTGCCCACCTCGGTCTAATTCTTGGCGGATGGCACTGCGAATATTTTCCGGATTCATGGGTGAAAGGTGGGTTTGAATCGGACGACGGGAAGGGGGTGGAGTCGTAATTAAACTCATTTCCCGAATTCCAGAGAGAGACATATATAAGGTACGGGGAATCGGTGTCGCGGAAAGTGTCAACACATCCAATTGAGTTTTCAGGGTTTTAATCCTTTCCTTCTGATTCACCCCAAAGCGTTGCTCCTCATCAATTACCAATAATCCTAAATCGCGGAAGTTCACACCCTTACCTAAAAGTTGGTGAGTTCCCACCACCACATCTAACTCCCCCGTTGCCAAACGTTTCTGAATCCCACGACGCTCCTCTGCGGTGCGAAAACGATTGAGTAAACCCACATTAATCGGGTAGGGGGCAAAACGTTCCTTGAGAGTATGGTAATGTTGCTGGGTTAAAATCGTTGTGGGAGCCAGGAGTGCAACCTGTTTACCTGCGGTGACTGCTTTAAAAATTGCCCGAATTGCCACCTCTGTCTTTCCGAAACCCACATCCCCACAGACTAGACGATCCATAGGGCGATCGCTCTCCATATCCCGTTTGACATCCTGGGTTGCTTTCAATTGATCTGTCGTTGCTTGATAGGGGAAGGAACCTTCCATTTCCTCTTGCCACGGAGTATCTCCAGGATAGGCAAAACCCGATTGCTGTGAGCGAGCAGCGTATAATTTCAACAAGTCCACTGCCAACTTTTTAATGGCTTTGCGAACCTTATTTTTGGTATTTTCCCAAGCTTTCCCCGTCATTTTGTTTAATTCTGGGGGCTTTTCAGTGGTGGTGCGGAAGCGAGATAAGGCATTCACCTGATCAGCTGCCACCCGCAATAATCCATCAGCATATTGCACCACCAAATACTCACGGATTTCGTTGTTAATCGTTAGACTTTCCAACTTGAGGAATTTACCGACACCATGGTTGCGATGCACTACAAAGTCGCCGGGACGTAATTTATTGGCATCAACCTGTTTAGAAGCAGCTTTGCGACGTTTGCGAATATAACTAAAGGTTGCCAGAGAATGCTGCCCGTAAAATTCCCTGTCTGTCACCACCACGACACGGAAAGTCGGGAGAATAAACCCTTCTAATTCAGCTAAACCGGAATATTTGAGAGCAATGGGGGTATGATTGATGTGTAATTTTTCAATCGCTTGGTAATCGCGGGGGTTGGGAATAAATTGTGCCGGACAGTCGTGTTCTTGGAGTAGGGATACAGAGCGGGACGGTTGTGCTGAAATTAACCAGATACCAAAGTGGCGATCGCGCTCCTGTCTTAAAGCTTCTGCCATTTTCGCATAGGCATGGGGTGTCACAGGTACGGGACGACTGGCAAGATTTAATCCGTTGTGACTAGCGGATAAAGATGTTTCTGCGAGTTCCGAGAGATAAAGTTTTTTAAATCCTGTGGTTGCCTTCAGAGAATCGGCAAAGTAGCGGTGAGTCTTCGGTAATTGCTGAGGTAAATTTGCCGTCACTAGTTGCCATTGGGACTCAGCATTTTCCGTCCAGCGATCGCTATGGGCAGTACATTGCTCAACCTCATCAATGGCTATGAGGGTATTTTCTGGTAAATAATCCATTAAGGAAGCGGGTTGCTCAAAAGCTAAACCCAAAAATCTCCGACTTCCTTCTAAAAATTGATTGGCTGCCAGTTGTTCCTGTTCTGTATCAGAAATAAAACCTGTAATTGTCTCTAGTTGTTCTCCCTGGAAAGCCTGACTAATTATGGGAGCAAAGCTAGTGGGAGTCAAAATTAACTGCTCAATTTTATCTAGGGCAGAACGTTGGGTGGCAGGGTCAAACTCCCGTATCTGTTCCACCTCATCTCCAAACCACTCTAACCTGACAGGCAGTTCCGAAGATACTGGGAACACATCCACAATATCACCTCGGCGACTCCATTGCCCCTCCGTCTCCACCAAAGGAACCCGCTCATAGCCCAATTGTGCCATTTTCACCCCAAATCCATCCAAATCCAATTCCATTCCCTTTCTCAGGGTGATGCAAAAAGGTTTAAATACTCCTGGGGGCGGTAAATGGGTTTGTAATGCTGCATGGGTAGTGACGATCGCCAGCTTCACAGACTGCTTTTCCTGGTGATTTTCCTTCACCAAATCTGCCAAAACCTGCATCTGTCCCCATACCATCTCAGTTTCGGGGTCAAAAGGTTCGTAGGGAGAAGCTTCAGAGGTGGGGTAAAAATAAATACTATTCCACCCCATAGTTTCTAGCTGTGCTGTCCACCGACCAGCTTCCTCTAAAGTTGCACATACTAGTAAAATATTCCTCTGGGAGGTTTGAGCGATCGCCGAAGCCACCAAACCTTTGGGAAGACGTGGCGCACCATTTATACATACCTCTCCCTGTTTATCCAATTTGGAGATTAATTCATGGGTGAGGGAGGATTTACCTAAAGCGCGGACAAGGGAAGAGAAAGCCATAGTTTGCTAAACAGGTGTGGAAGCGTTCTGAACGGCAATCGACAATCATAACGTTTACTCTAACCATTGTGAACTACTCTGGCTTAGTTAAAGATATTCCAGTGGAACGCCTCTACAGGGATTTTTGTTTTCCGACAAAATGCTAGCAACTATAATTCATTACTACATTCAACAACGCCTAGCATAGATTCAAGGTGATTATCTGATGCAGACATATCTAGTGTGAAGCTGTCGCACTTCGGAATGTCAATTCCAGAAAGTCCCAAATTCGGGTAGAAAAAATCTCACCCATAACCGATTCATAACCCATCCATATTCCCCAGTCGATAGTCTAAACGGACACAAGCATATATGAGGATATGGTTATGATAAGGCTTGACCAATCAGTGTTTCGCCACTTTCCCACTGCAAACTTCCTGCGTAAAATATCTATACTCCTGGTAACTTTACCCCTATTAACGTCCGCAACCAGCAAACTAGTAGTTGCCAGAGAGAGCGCGATCGCACCCTATGAAATTGGATTGTGGGGTGATTTACCTTACTCCCAGGAACAGGAGGTGGGTGTCACCAGGTTGATTGATGATATGAATGCCCAAAATCTGGCTTTCACCGTTCATAATGGCGATCTCAAAGCAGGTTCTAATAGTCTTTGTGATAATGCACTCTACGCCAAAGCCCTAGACTATTTCAACGCCCTAAAAGCACCCGCAGCTTTTACCCCAGGTGATAATGATTGGACGGATTGCGATCGCCCCTCCAATGGTGCATACAACTCCCTCGAACGTCTTGACTACGAGCGTCAGGTATTCTTCAACACCAAGTTTACCCTGGGGCAGCGTCGCTTAGCCCAGACAGTACAGAATTCACCCCTGTGTCTTGGTGTTAATGGTCCAGTACCCTGTGTCGAAAATCGGCGATGGACAGTAGGTCGAGTCACCTATGCAACTCTCAATATCCAAGGTTCCTGTAACAATCTATGTGATACTGCACCCAATCCCGAAGAATATACCGCACGCAATATCGCTAACATTGCATGGATGAAAGAGACTTTTCAAGTGGCAAAGGAACGTAAATCTGCGGCGGTAATGTTGATTTCCCAAGCTAATCCAGGATGGGATTTGAGCGATCCAACCAGAGCGCCTTTGCGTGACCCCAAGACACTGGTGCAAACCGATGGACAACCGGATGGTTTCAAAGACTTTTTATTAGCATTGCGCACCGAGGCGATCGCTTTCCGTAAACCTATTGCCTACGTCCATGGTGACTCCCACTACTACCGTATTGACAAACCATTCCTGGATGCTCAAGGTAGACGACTAGAAAACTTTACTCGTGTTGAGACATTTGGTAATAATCAAGCAAATGGTACCAACGATGTCCAGTGGCTAAAAGTCACCGTTAATTCCCGCAGTCGAGAAGTATTTTCCTATCAACCCCAGATTGTTCCCAGCAATAGAGTAGCGGTTCCGGCTCCCACACCATACGGCTTCTAATCAGCACCCTGTATTTTTTTACAATCGTTATTTTCAACGTCGCTCGACCTAAAACTCTTGCTTTGTAGTGAGAGTTTTAGGTCAATAAAATTCACCCTTATCAAGCCAGTAATTTTACGCAATAGCCCATTAATCCCAAGGAAAAATCAAGTAATTTCACGGTATTAAAAATTCCCAAAATTAGGAATTAATTGGATAATTGTCTAATTCATCAATTCTATAAACATACTTCTAAGTATACGTAAAAATCATAGATTCTCTTGCATCATGGTCTAAACAATGTTAACTTGATGGGAGCTTTATATAAATATTCTGTCAGACAATAATATCAATCGATAGAAAGTCTTTGTTATTGTTTGACCTGTGATAAGTCTCCTTAATTATCAATTCTGTTAGGTATAGAGTGCGCATGATATTAAGGAGAGGGAAGTGTCTTCAAGTTATTAGGGTTATTTCAGAATTTAATTGCTAACGAAAACTGGCATTACAAATTTTTAAAAGCATCTCCATTTAATGATTTTGCCTTCACAGTAATTAAAATTGATGTGTCAGATGTTTTATTTCGCTTTGGAAAATAATAATAATTATTATCTTTTCTTTTATATAGGAATGAAGAATTTTAAAGATAAAGTGCATATATGTTGAAAATTTTGATAATTGATGATGACCCAATTGTAAGAACTGTCTTAAAGAGAACTTTAGAAAATCAAGGTTATCAAGTAACAATTGCCCAAAACGGAGAAGACGGGATTAAATATGCCAAAGAAATTAAACCGGCACTAATTATTTGTGACTGGATGATGTCTTGTATCGATGGTTTAGAAGTTTGTCGTCGCATCAAAACAGAACCAGATTTAAAAACTACATTCTTTATCTTATTAACTGCAAAAGGGGCACAAAGGGGAGAGGAAGAAGATAGGGTTCGTGGATTAGATGCAGGTGCAGACGAGTTTATTTCTAAACCCATTGAAATGAATGAGTTGAAAGCACGAGTTCGTGCAGGGTTGAGACTATACCAATTACACGAGGATTTAAAACTTCAAAAACAAACTTTAGAAGTATTAAACCAAAATTTACGAGATGAATTAGCAGAAGCAGCTGACTACGTGCAGTCACTTTTACCCTCCCCTCTCCTCGGTAAAGTTAGCACCGAAACATTATTTATTCCTTCTGCTCAATTGGGAGGTGATTGTTTTGATTATTACTGGATTGATGATGATAATTTAGTTATTTATTTACTCGATGTTTCAGGACATGGTGTAGGTTCCGCTTTGCTTTCTGTCTCAGTACTAAATTTACTGCGATCGCAATCATTACCTAATACGGATTTCCGTAAACCTGGTGAAGTTTTAAAAGCGCTAAATCAGAATTTTCAAATGAGCGCCCATGGTGATAAATACTTTACTATTTGGTATGGAGTTTACAATTTTTCTGCGCAACAGCTAATTTATGCTAGTGCGGGACATCCGTCTGGAATTTTGTTATCTCAAAACTCTCAAAATCTGGCAGAAGTAAAACAATTAGACTCTCTTGATTTACCAATTGGCTTTATCCCAGATGTCAATTTTGATGAGATGAAACTTGAGGTTTTGAAAAATAGTAGTTTATATATTTTCAGCGATGGAGCTTATGAAATACCTCAGGCAAATGGCACAATATGGGGCATTGACGCTTTTATTAATTTATTGTTACAATCTCATCGACAGCCTTTAGACGATATTTTAAATAATATCAAAACAAGTCATGGGTTGACAAATTTTGATGATGATTTATCTGTAATCAGGGTAATTTTCTAGGCAATCAATAATTATCAAACTTGTAGTGAGTGTTATTTCTTCATTCTCGATGGGTACAATAAATACGAGTGCGATAGAAATTTAGTTTGATACTTTAAAATCTACACTTTGACGATTTAAATTAGGGTAAAAATCACACGTAAAATCAGGCTAGTGTGAGAGATTTGGAAGTTGAAGTGTATTTTCAACCTAGGGGTAATCTGCCAGAAATATATCTTCAAGCATAGTTGTATGTATTGTGCTGAATTAGGTGCTAGGAAGATTTATTGCCTGTGATTACTCAATTACTTGTTCATTAGTTATTCATTGTAGTTCTTGGTGTTGTTCATTTGTGCAATAACTAAATAATTGTTATCAGTAGACATCTATTTAGAAATATATCTTTAGCACTGCAAGAACATAGCTAGCAAAGATATATAAATCTCTTTGTCTGAGATTTTTAATTCTTCATTTTTTTAGGAGCATAAATATTTATGAATTCAGATTTTGAACCTCCGCCAAAAAATTTGGTGATCATTGCATCCGCAGGAGGAGTTATTATGGCGATCGCAGCAATTATAGGGTTGAATTTTTGGTCTAAAAATATTCAAAATAATGCTGTTGCCACACAACCTAATCAAGTTAGTAAACCTGTAGATAAATCAGCTATTTCGTCAAATGACCCTGTAGGGATATTAGACACTAAATCCATCTTTAAGCCAGGAAATCCCGTAGCTAGTAGTCAAATTTCAGAGAAAAGTCTTCCAAAGGCTACTAAACTCAACCCAGATGAAATAGAAGTTGCTCGTCAAGCTTGGTCTTATTTCCAGCGTAATTGGAATGCCAAAACCGGATTAGTCAATTCCACAGATAATTTTCAGTCAGTAACAATGTGGGACCAAGCAGCAGCGATCGCAGCTTTGGTAAGTGCTAGAGAATTAAATCTTGTCAGCAAGGTAGAGTTTGAAAGCAAAATGGGGCAGATGCTGAAAACTTTAGCATCATTACCTTTATATAAAGGGGAATTACCCAATAAGGTTTACAACAGTAAAACACTACTGCCAGTTAATTATGGAAAAGTAGATCAAAAGGAAGAAATTGGTTGGTCAGCCATTGATTTGGGACGGATGGCTATTTGGTTAAAAATAGTTGGTGCAAAATATCCTAAATTCCAAGCTCAAACTGAAAAGGTTTGGAAATCTTGGAAAGTTGACCGTCTCACAAAAAATGGCAACATGTATGGTACGAGTGTCATTGACAAGAAAGAACAATACAATCAAGAAGGGCGTTTAGGTTACGAAAACTATGCTGCCTATGGTTTAAAATTATGGGGTTTGAATGTTGAAAAAGCCCTAGATTATAAATCTAAAGCTGAATTTGTTAACCTTTACGGACAAGGTGTTCCCTACGATCGCCGAGAGTTTCATAATTCTGGTGCTAACAATTATGTTCTGAGTGAGCCATATATTCTTGATGGCATCGAAACCGGATTTAAATCATTGCCGAAAGTTTATTCAGACAGAATTTTAGCCGCTCAAGAAGCTCGCTATCAACAAACAAATCAACTCACTGCGGTGACAGAAGATAATTTAGACCGCGCTCCCTATTTTGTCTATAACAGTTTGTATGTAAATGGGGAACCTTGGGCAACTATTACCGATACCCGTGAGAAGCATAATAATTTACGTTTTGTCAGTACAAAAGCAGCTATCGGTTGGTATGTTTTGAATGACACAGAATATACTCGCAAACTGTTTAACTTTGTGACTAGTAATCTCAAAACAGAAAAAGGTCTATATAACGGCTATTACGAAGTTTTGAAAGAACCGAATCGTGCTTTAACCGCAAATAATAATGGTGTAATTCTCCAAAGTTTGCTCTACAAAAAAGTTGGACAGCCCCTTGTCAATTGGGCAGGAGTTAAACAACCTAAATAAATTATCTCATTTAACACAATTAGAACATGCTACAGCAAAATCGAAAATATAGGTGGATGCGATCGCTTGCCCTATTTCTTGTGGGGATATGGCTACAATTTCTGCTATGTATTCCCACGGGAGAACTTGCACAAGCACAAAATCCATCGGATAAAAATAATAGCTGTAGTGTGATTACTGCTCCTTTGACAGCAGAGGAGCAAACCTATGCAAAAGCTGCATGGCAGTATTTTGTGAATAACTACCAACAAAATACAGGATTTACCAATTCCACTGGTGGTTATCCTTCGGGGACACTATGGGATATGGGTAATTATCTCATGGCTTTAAATGCTGCACGTTGGTTGAATTTAATCCCCCAATCGGAATTTGACCAACGATTTAATAAGTTTTTGACAGGTTTAGGAGCTTTAAAGCTATTTGAAGATGGCTTGCCAAATAAGGTATACCATGCTGGTAACGGAGCAATGGTTGACTATGGTAATAATCCGATTGAAAAGGGTATTGGTTGGTCAGCTTTAGATATTGGTAGAATACTTGCTGCATTTGATATTGTCCGTACCTGTCATCCCCAATATGGAGATTGGATTAAAGGTATTTTAGCTAAGTGGCAAATTGCGCGATCGCTGAAAGATGGACAGCTATATGGTGCAACCATCGCCCCTGATAAGTCAACAATGTTGGTTCAGGAAGGACGTTTAGGTTATGAAGAATATGCTGTTCGGGGATATGAACTATGGGGGTTTAAAGCACCAAAAGCAGCAGCGTTAGAGCCATTTGAACTTGTTGATGTCAATGGTGTTAAATTACCAGTGGATAAGCGCGACTATAAAAGTACAAATGCCAATAATTATGTAGTTAGCGAATCCTATATTTTGGATGGTTTGGAATTTGGTTTAGGTGGTTATTTAAAAGAATACACAGCCAGGGTATTAGAAGCGCAAAAGCGGAGATTTGAAGCAACTGGACAACTCACCGCAGTTACAGAAGACAACATCGATCGCGAACCATATTTTCTTTACAATACCCTGTACTCGAACGGAAAAACCTGGGCAACAATTACAGAAAAAAATGAGGATTATCCTCAGTTCCGTAGTATTAGTACAAAAGCTGCATTTGGGTGGAAATATTTATACCCTGATAATGCCTACGCACAGAAACTATTTGACGTTGCCAAAGACTTACGTAGTCCTGATGGTGGTGGGTTTTATGCAGGCTTATATGAAGAGACAAAACAACCAAATAAGGTGCTTACGGGTAACACCAATGGCTTAATTATGGAAATTTTGTACTATAAAGCCCGTGGAAATAAACCCTTGATTGGTGGCGATCGCGTTGGTTTTGCTCCCTTTCCTAGCAACGATAAGCAAACACAAATAGCCAATAATCCCCCAGCAAATAATCCTCCTCCACCTCCTCCTAGTTCTCCTGGTAAAAATCCCCCTCCTCCCCCTCCTCCAGCAAATAATCCTCCCCCAGTTAAAAATCCCCCTCCAGCAAATAATCCTCCTCCAGTTAAAAATCCCCCTCCAGTAAATAATCCTCCTCCAGTTAAAAATCCCCCTCCAGCAAATAATCCTCCTCCAGTTAAAAATCCCCCTCCAGCAAATAATCCTCCTCCAGCAAATAATCAATCAAGCAAAATCGAACCAATTCCTCCAGTGGGGGAACCCAAACCATCACTGTGTCCCGTGCCAGAAAAAGGAGCTACTGTAGTTCAGCTGAGGTATGCTAGAGCCGCTTGGGCATATTTTCAAGCAAATTCCGACCGAGATACGGGACTAATTAGCGATCGCAGTGACCTCAAAGGAGCTACCCTATGGGGATTGGGTGATTATCTTGCCGCACTCCATGCTGCACGGACTCTAGATATAATTTCTGCCAAAGATTTTGATCGCCGCACTCGTTATCTACTCGGCGCGTTGTCAAAAATACAGCTATTTACCGGAGAATTACCCAACCGCAGTTACGATACTCGCACCCTGCAACCAGTAGACTATGGTGGAAATCCAGTTCCTGAAGGCACAGGATGGTCTAGCCTTGATACTGGACGTGTGATGGCAGCCCTACATATGTTAAAGACTTGTCATCCTGAATACACGGATGCTGTGGATAATATAGCTTTGGATTGGTCATATCTGCGAGTTGTTCGCGATGGCGTTCTTTCCAGTGCAAATTTAATTAAAGACCAAATTGGACGTTCCGTACCTCGTGTACTTCCGGAAACCAGATTGGGATACGAAGAATATGCAGCACGAGGGTTTCAACTGTGGGGATTCAATGCAGATCGTTCTGCTGTGGGTGGAGATTACGAAAAAGCAACAATTGAAGGGGTGGAAATTCCCATCCAGCGTCGTCGTCAAGATACCAAATTGAAGGTGAACCAATACACCATTAGTAATCCATTTTTACTCTATGGACTGGAATTTGGATTTGACCCGCAAATGAAGGAAATTGTCTTGCCAATTATGCAAGCTCAAGCACAACGCTATCGTCGTACAGGTAAACTCACAGCATCCGGTACAACATTAATCAATCGTGAACCCTATACAATTCACAATTCGATTGTCGGACGGGGTGAACCTTGGGCAACTTTAACCGATGATGGTACCCCCATAACCGAAAAGCGTTTGGTGAGTACTGCTGTTGCCTATGCCTATCATGCCCTATTTCCCGACGATACCTATGGCAAAGAATTAATGCAGGGAATCACCGATTTATATAATCCCAACATTGGTTATTACGAGGGATTTTATGAATCCGATGGCAAAAGCGCGATTGGTTTTACCAGTAGTACCAACAGCATGATTTTAGAATCTCTTCTTTATCAGCTTACCCAACATCAACCATTGATTCGTCCCAACGGCAATAGCAATTCCCCTTGGTGGAAAGCTATCGATAAAAGTGATTCTGGGCGGGGATTACCTATGGAGTCAGCACCACGGATTAAATATGTCAGTGATCGCAATTCTGCTTACTGGTTAACCACTAGTACAAAATAAGGATTTTGGCTTTGTTTTTTTGATATATTAGAACGTCAATCATTATCGTAAGTAAATGGTAAAAAAACTGAGTAAATATAGGTTGGTGATAAATGTAGAGAATACCTGTATCTCACGAAAAATCAGCCTTTCTTCAAGATTTAAAGCAGATAATATATTCGTTAAAATATTTTTTTTATCCTGCACTTGGAGTTTATTGACAACCAATGTTCATGCATTAGAACTGAACGACAATAACTCACTAAATTTATTTTATAGAGAGAAAAATTTTCAACCCATTCCCTCTATTGAAAATCTGGAAGAAAATCTGGAATTAAAACCAGCATCTTACTTAGAAATATCTCCCAATAATTTCCCTAGCTTCAAACAAACAAATGTATCTATATCCGAGGAAGAACATGATAAATTAGATTTTGGGGAAGAGTCAAAAAAAGGTATAAATTCAGTAACAGATATAGAAGAATATTATCATCAAATCCAGTATACAAATGATACAAAGATAACTGATAATAAGAACATAATTGTATCATCAAGAAAAACAGAATCTCAAACATTACAATCCTTAATATTAAGCACTGAACAAGAAAAGCATAGATATCATAAATTCGAGAAAATATTAATTTCTGCACCAAATAATTTTAACCCAGGGAAGAAATTACCACCACCTCCACCACCTCCACCACCCAAACCAGTTAAACCTCCAGAAAGTAAAACACCTAGTAAACCTCCATTAGTTTTAGAAAGTATTCAGACAAATTTTCGCAATGATTTCAACAAATTTAGTCAGCAGAATACATTTTTTGAACCAACCTTTCAATTTGGGCTAGAAAACGGACAAAAATTCAGTATTAAACCCGGATTTAATACCTTTAAACAACCTAAATTTGAGGACGTCACAAATATTCCCCTCCAGTTTGGCTGGCAAACAAAAATTGAGAAATTCACCATTCAAACAGCAGGTGGGATTGACATATTTAATCGCCTACCAATAGCTTTGAATTTTAACCTACAAGTCGATCGACCTATTTTTGTCAATTTAACCCCTGATTACAAACTAGATTCGGCTTTATTTTTGGCAGCAGTAGTCGAACATGGTCCCTATAAAAGTAGCGCTCAAACTCTAGAAAAGTTAATTACAGCAACCCGTACTGGATTAAATGCTTATTGGCAAATTAAACCCAATATGAGCTTTTTTACCCTTTATCGCATAGGTTTTTATAACGATGGGAATTTCGAGCAACAATCCTTCAGTCGTCTCGAACATAAATTTGGGGAATTTTATCTTGCGGGAAATCTTTTTGCTTGGACATTCAATCGCGATCGCCAAGAAGCTGCTGGCTATTTTTCTCCTAAAAATTTTCTCGTATATAATCTCGAAGCTGGTTGGGATAAGAAAATATTTGACTTTCTCAGTTGCCGATTAAGTGCTAATTTAGGGCAACAAATACTCAATGGAGAAACAACCAACGGAAGCACCTATCAAGCTCGTTGTAATGCTAACATTTTACCAAATATTAATTTAGATTTAGGATATACCTTTAGTAGCTCTCGCGAACTAGATACAGGTAATAGCCCCTATAATAATCGGAATCTTTCTGGTCAGATTCAAATTAAATTTTAGTTTTACAGCTAATTTTATAGCTAATGTTATTTGATGCCTTTAGCGCTTGCATAAATAGCATCAATAAAAAGATAATGATTATTAAAATTAATCTGGTTTTCTCCATAGAATAAACCAGATATCACAATATTAAAACTATTATTTTATCAAGACTTTAAGTATATTTGCGATAGTATTTACTTTATATAAATACTATAAATGTATAAAGTGAATATGAACTTAATTGTTATCAGTGATTGTAATCAGCTACCAAAAGTTTAGAGATTGATTTAATGCATTTATTTAAATATTTGTCATGGATGCAAGCAATGCTATTACTATTAAACAGATTTGGCAGTGGAGATATAATCCTTTAGCTTATGGAAAAAGAGATTTAAGAATTGATTTTCTTCGAGGTATTGCAATCATTTTTATGGTTTTTAGCCATTTAGAAAGTCCTTCTTTATTCAGTGCTATCAACCGCAATAACATCTATGCAAGTGCAGCTGAAGGATTTGTCTTCATCTCCGGTTTAGTTCTGGGAATGGTGACATTGGGACGCATTCGCAAAGTTGGTTTTCAAGAATCGATGAAAAAACTACTTCAGCGTTCCTGGATACTATACAAAACTAGCTTCATTCTCATCTCAGGATTAGGGCTATTAAGTATTATTGCCCCTAACTTGACCCGACCTTCCTTTGACATCGCTCCCGGTGCTTGGTGGGAAATCATTTTTGCTGCTGCGACTTTCCGATTAGCTCCTCCAGTTGTCGATATTCTACAACTATATGTACTCCTATTATTGATTTCGCCAGTGATTTTCTGGTTATTGAGAAAACAATACTGGCTGCCTGTTTTGGCATTTTCCTGGTCACTGTGGAGTATACAACAGTTACATCCCTACGCTTTAAGTTTTCAGACCATAGATAGAGAGCATACCTATTTTGCCTTGGCTGGTTGGCAGTTGTTATATGTTCATGGTTTACTTGCCGGTTATTATCGCAGGCGACTGCAAGCTTTATGGGCAAAGATTCCTCAATTGCCCCTTACTATCTTTTTTATTTTAATTGTTATTAGCTCAACTATTGCTGCCTATCATGATATGAGATTAGGATTGTTCCCTAGTAAAGTTGCAGATAGAATTGCTTGGTTAAATTGGACAGATAGAAGTCAATTGGGTTTTATTCGTTTGATTAACCATATTGGCTTTTTTCCCCTACTTTACGTTATTGTAGATAGATTTTGGCAGCCTTTATATAAAACCTTGGGAAAACTATTAATTACCCTGGGGCAAAACTCTTTATATATATACATTCTGCATGTTCCCCTAACTTTGATTTGGTTTTCAATTCCTGGTTTGGTGAATGGTCATCCCATCGTTACAACCCTTGCTCAAGGTGTAGCGATCGCGCTGTTATGGTTCCTTGCCAAAAAAGAAGTGCTGTTTAATATCATTACCCATTAACTCCATTACTCTATGACACAACAAATCCACTTCTATTCAAGTCTTGCCCCTCCAAATATATTTCGACAATTGCTAGTTTGTGGGGCGATCGCTCTCATCACCATTGGCATCCATCAAACTCTCAAATGGCGTGAAAGAAATACCCTTGATACTCCAGTTGTTATTACTAAGCGCTATCGCTTGCGAGCAGAAGATATGCAACTAGCTCGTACTGCTTGGACATATTTTCAGAAAAATCGCCAATCAACGGGTTTTGTTTCATCTGCTGCTGACTTTCCTGCCATAACAATGTGGGATGTGGGTAGTCAATTAGCGGGAATGGTGGCAGCACGAGAACTGGGTTTATTATCTCCCCATGAATTTGACACTTGGATGCAACAAGTTCTCAAGTCTTTAAACGAATTACCTTTGTATCGTGGTGAATTGCCCAACAAAGTTTATGATGCAAAAAATCTAATTCCCATCAACTACGGAAAACTAGGTAAACCCCAAGAAATCGGTTTCTCTGCACTCGATTTGGCAAGACTAGCTAGGTGGTTAGATATCATTGCCAAAAAATATCCCCAACATACAGCAGCTAGTCGTTCTGTCATCGCTCGTTGGAAAGTACAGCGACTAGTATCTCCACAAAAGCAACTAATGGGAACTGATGCAAGTACTGGAAAAGAAACGTGGAACCATGAAGGACGTTTAGGTTACGAACAGTATGCTGCTTATGCTTTAAAAACAATTGGTGTAGTTGCCAGCACATCCCTTGACTCAAAAGCAGAGGCAAAATTCGTCAACGTCATGGGTACCCTCATACCCGTAGACAAACGTACTACTTACCGGAACCATGTCACCAGCGAACCCTATATTTTAGATGGCTTAGAAACTGGATTTCAAGCTTTACCAGCAGATTATGCTGCCAGATTATTACAAGTTCAATTGCGACGCTACCAAGCCACAAATCTTCTCACAGCTTGGTCGGAAGATAATCTTGATCGTGAACCCTGGTTTGTCTATAACTGCATTTTTGTAGACGGACAACCATGGAAAACAGTTGATATGTCGGGTAAAGAATTTCCAGATGCCCGTGGTAGTAGTCTCAAAGCCGCCGTAGGCTGGCATATGCTTTTCCGCACGAGATATACAGAAAAATTATACAAGGGTATGCGCTGGTTAGGCGATCCGGAACGGGGTGCTTTTGCCGGGTTTTATGAGCAAACTCAAGAACCTAACCGAGCATTAACTTTAAATACCAACGGTATTATTTTGCAGTCTCTTTTGTATAACTATGTTGGCAAACCTTTGATAGTTTGGGCTGATGAAAATTAAGAAATTCATCAAGCCAACTAATTTAGTACCTGAAAAATATGTAACTTTGTGTCTACGTATTTTACCCACATAAACACCTTTTGATTTTCACAATTGACATCAAAAAATGACTTCATTTTACTTGTCTGAACAAACCAATAACTTTTCTGGGAATAGCCGTTCATCCCTGAAAAAAAGAACCCTATTGTTTCGGTTCATAGCTGAAATAAACTTAATTTTTGGCGCATGGTATTTGTATTGGCGGGTTCATAACTCTGTTAATACAGATGCATTGTGGCTGTCAATCCCTTTGCTATTTGCAGAAATTTATAGCTACATCGGTGGCGTGATGTTCACTATTGGATTATGGCGACCTATCGAGCGCAGAATTAAATCATTACACCAATTAACACCAATTTTCCCCCAAGACAATTATCCCCAAGTTGATATTTTCATTGCTTGCTATAACGAAGCACCGGAACTAGTAGAACAGACTGCAAGGGCAGCATTAGCAGTTGATTATCCGCCAACAAAACTCCGTGTCTACGTTCTAGACGATGGGAATTCTCCTGATATGCGGATGATGACTGAAAAATTATCTCTAGAAGATTTACAGTCCCCACCATTACAAGCAGCAGCAGACAAAATTGACAAAAAACATTTCCAACTTGTTTCCAGACTAGAAGAATTAGATAATCTAGCATTAAATAGTCAACATACTGAAACTTGGCTGAATGAATTATCTTCAGGGAAAGCCACTACAACGGATGCTCAAGCAACTAGTTTTGTTGAAAATCTTCGACAGCTATTACTATGGTTTCATCCAGAAAGTAAAAATATTCAAGATGCTCTGGCTTCCGAGCGTCAAAACCTTAAACAGGCAATTCATCAACAAGAACTTGAACTAGTAAATCTAGCTCGATTACACTATATTGCTCGTCCCAAACCAAAGGGAGTTGCACATCATGCTAAAGCTGGAAATCTCAATTATGCCATCTTTGCTGGTGAAACATCTGGAGAATTTATTCTGACTTTAGATGCAGATCATATTCCTAAGCCTCAATTTTTGAAACGTGTCTTACCCTATTTCTATAATTACAACCTATTCACGGGTACATACGAGTCAAATAAAATTGCATTCGTTCAGACTCCCCAGGATTTCTACAACCTTCCTGAGGACGATCCTTTTGCACATAACGCGCATTTATTCTATGGACCTATCCAGCAAGGGAAAGACGGGATGAATTCCGCTTTCTACACAGGAACAAATGCGATTCTGCGACGGGAAGCATTAGTGAATGTTGGTTTACAGTATTTCTCCGATGAATTTGCCCAAGATGAAAATCGTCTCAGTGAATTTCAACTAGTAGGTGGAATGTCTAGTAATAGTATTACTGAAGATATGAACACTGCGATGCGACTTCATGCGGCAGGTTGGCAATCTGTTTATCATCATGAACTTTTGGCAGAAGGTTTAGCACCCGATGACCTCAGTTCTACCTTGAAACAGAGAATGCGGTGGGCACAAGGTACAATTCAAGTCTTGGTACGTGAAAATCCTCTGACAAAACCAGGATTAACATTTTGGCAACGCTTGCATTATTTCAAAACCATATATAGCTATTTCTCTGGATTTACAACTTTAATTTTTATTAGTTGCCCTATCTTGTTTTTCTTTACGGGTATATCTCCTGTAAAAACTGTGGGTTACGATTTTGCACTACACTTTCTACCGACTTTCATTATCAATCGTCTAACATTTGTAGTTATCGCTTGGGGAATACCAGCTAAAGAGGTTTGGCGTTCTGAACAGTATGCATTTGCCCTATTTCCACTACTCATTCAATCAGTGGTGAGTGTCTTTACACGCCAGCCAATTAATTTTCAGGTAACGCCAAAACAACGACAATCAGGAGTTTATTACCAGCTAGTAATTCCTCAGATTCTAGTATTTTCTCTGACAGTTATAGGAATTATATGGAGTCTTTCTCAATTTGCATTTGGTCGCTTGCAATATCCGGAAAATTATCTATTCAATGGATTTTGGGCAATTTATAATTTGTGTTTAATGTGGTCAATTATCAGTGCCGCATCTTGGAAGCCGAAAACGTCAAAATAGATGAATATGATACTTATTACCAGCGACAACAAATAAGTATTTCCTATAATTCAAATCCATCAAGCTATTGCACCTGTTAATAAATTGAGTATAAAATGGGCATATCTTGAGAACGTGAAAATCAGTAACTACATCACCCTTTCAGTATATGTAGTTAAATTTTAATTCACTTTGTTGAGTGAATTTTAAAACAAATATCACCAAAAATCAATCACCAAATAATTTATGTCTACTAATCCTAAAATTCTTCAACCATCGGGAATACTGAACGCAATTAGCGGCAATCAATTGCGCCGCGAAATTAATGACCATATTGCAGCAGGAGATAAACTATTTTTAATAGACTTGGAAGCCGTTGAATTTATTGATAGTTCTGGTCTTGGAGCTTTGGTCTCTTCGATGCAGAATATCAAAGCCTCTGGTGGAGAAATGTGTGTTTGCTCAATTGGTGAACAAGTTAAAATGCTTTTTGAGCTAACTAAGATGAATAAGATATTCAAGATATTTGCGAATCAGCAAGAATTCCATGATAGTTTTGTGGCAACAGAAAAATAAGAGAGTTAAGATACTTTAAGTACTGCTGAGTAAATTGCTAATTCTTCCTTAGTCTCCACTATAGGGGTGGAGGCTAGACGTATGGAGTTTAATTAGTCATCTTGTCTGTAACTGTGATGTGAATATAGGTTATAAAGAAAAAATCTTTGCTGTTAATTCTAAAATGAATATAGATTATATTAACGTGAATCAAAAGATAAATCTTCAAGTAATTTCAGATATTACTGCATCTGAAGAAGTTTTATCTTGGTTTGAGCAAATTAATCAGTCCAAGGTTATAGATAAAAAAATATGGTGGCAATGCCAGACTCTTTTGATTGAAGGTTTTATAAATATTGTGGAGCATGCCCATCATGATTTACCTAGTGATACGCTGATCGACATAGAAGCAATACGTTTTGATGAGCGGATTGAAATTCGCATTTGGTCCTATGGAGCTCTCTTTGATTTACAGAAAAAGCTCAAAGAAGTATCTGATTTCGATAATAACTTCGACGAAAGAGGTCGGGGTTTAAAAATCATGTCTGAGATTGCAGAAAAACTTACCTATGAGCTAGAAGCAGATAATCGTTGCTGTTTATTTATGAGTAAGAATATCTAACTATATAGAAATATGTAACTGCAATTAAAGAATTAGGAAGTTTAGCTTTATTTGTCTTTGTCTAAATTTATATTATTGATGGGTAAAGCCACAGCACAATTTCGTCGGTAGAAATTAAGTTTTCAGGAAAATTTATAAACTTGTGTATATACCTAGGGTCAGAAATACGGGATTTTGACGCATCACGACTGGTAAATTGTGTATTTTAGACTTTACAGGCTGAATCGATATAGGGGAAAGTGAAAGGGAAAAGAGCGATCGCCACTAGAATCATCCTCTGGAAAGCTAGGGATAAGGGTGAGTCAAATTTATATATCTAGAGGCTTGTGCTAGTACACTTTAGATACTAGACATATTAAGAGGTTAGTTTTTAGCAAAGCTTGCCCTTGCGATCGCAGTTCTCAGAATATCCCCAACAGTGGAAATTTTTATTGTTCTTTTACTTATTCTTGCCAACGCTTTGTTTGTCATGTCAGAGTTGGCGATCGTTTCTGCACGAAAGGTTCGCTTACAACAGTCAGCAGAGCGAGGTGATGCTAATGCTCGTGTGGCTTTAGAATTGGCATCTTCTCCTAATCAGTTTTTGGGTACGGTACAAATTGGTATTACCCTACTGACTATTCTCTCTGGTGCTTATGGTGAAGAGACTTTTTCCAAAAGAATCGCACCGTTGTTGAGTTCTATTCCTTTACAGCCTTCCTATAAGGAGCAGTTAGCGAATGGATTAGCTATTCTAATCATTACCTATCTGACATTAATTATCGGGGAATTAGTCCCCAAGCGTCTAGCCTTGAATCACCCCGAACCTATTGCTGCGGTGATGGCAATTCCGATGCGGATGTTATCGACTGTAACTGCTCCCATTGTTTACCTGTTGAGTGCTTCTACAGAAACGGTGTTGCGAGTGTTGGGGATTCGTCCTTCCACCGAACCCCAGGTGACAGAGGAAGAAATTCGCGTTTTGATTGAGCAGGGAACAGAGGAAGGAACCTTTGAGGAGGCAGAACAGGATATGGTTGAAAGAGTGTTTCGTTTAGGCGATCGCCCTGTTAGCGCCCTGATGACACCTCGCCCTGATATCGTGTGGTTAGATTTGGAGGATACGGCGGAGGAAAATCGCAAAAAAATCATCGACAGTAGTTATTCTCGCTACCCAGTATGTCAAGGTGGGTTAGATAATGTTTTGGGTATTATCCCCGTTACAGACTTACTAGCTCGCTGTTTTTGCGGTGAAGCCTTAGATCTAACGGTAGGTTTGCGCCCTCCAGTATTTGTACCAGAAAGCACCCGTGGCTTAAAGGTACTGGAATTATTTAAACAAACTGTCACCCATATGGCATTAGTTGTAGATGAGTATGGTGTGATTCAAGGATTGGTGACTCTCAATGATGTCATGATTGAAATTGTTGGCGATGTACCTTCAATTGATGGGGAAGACGATCCCCAAGCAGTCCAACGGGAAGACGGTTCTTGGCTGTTGGATGGTATGTTACCTGTAGAGGAATTTTTAGAACTATTTGACCTAGAAGAATTACATCCCCAAGAACATAGTAGTTATCAAACTCTAGGTGGTTTTGTGATTACTCAACTTGGACGTATTCCCGCAGCTGCCGATCATTTTGAATGGCAAGGTATGCGTTTTGAGGTGATGGATATGGATGGAAACCGTGTAGATAAGGTGTTAGTTGTACCACCAGGAATGAAAAGTTAGGGTGAGGGTTAACACAATTCGTAATTCTACCTGCGGGAGAGTTACGCTAACGTAATTGTCTTTTGTAACGGGGATTTTACCTTGATGCTGTCTGAGCTTGTCAAAGGACACAAAATATACTGCTTATAAATCAGGGTAATTAACCCCCCAATTTACTTACATCTGTCTTTCTTTGTGATGTTCCCTATTTTCCCTTACCTATTATCTATTCCCCATTCCCTAGTCTCATCTGATGTGAATTAGAAATTAGAAACACCTTTTATACCATAAGGTTTTCAATATTGATTCACAACTCATTACCCATTCCTCATTACTCATTCCTCCCTATTCCCCTTCCCTAATATCAACTTTGCTAATTCACAAAATCCCTCACCCTCGGAGTTAGCGGTGATATGAGTCGGATGGTGTTGTAACTTATCTAAGTATTCCCGCACATTTGCCACACCCACGGAGAAGGGAAAATAACTTCTATTAAATAAACTCTCATCATTGGGGCTATCACCAACGGTGACAATTTCTTGAGGTGAGTATTGGGGAAAATATTCTCGTAATACCTGAGATAAACCGATTGCTTTATCTTGTTGCTGGGGTTTGATGTGACATTGCACCGTACTGTAGGTGAATCCCCATCCTAATTGCTGACACATATTCGCCATGGTTTGCAATTCTTGGGTGGTGAATCCGGTGACATCAAATGTCCAATCAGTAATCCGGAAGCGGTTATCGTGGGATTCTTGAATTTGGGGAAATTTTCCCTGTAACTCGGCAAAAACTGCTGCTAACTGTTGTCGATGGTGGGTGATATTGTCTATGGGTGTTAAAGGAATGGGGCGATCGCTACCACCTAGATAAAAGATACCGCCATTTTCGGCGATCGCTCCTGCCACTGGTAAATAACTAGCAATTCCATTTACCCAACCCCCAGAACGTCCGGTGACAATCACCACTGTAATCCCTGCGGTGGCTAAATCTACCAAACTTTGTAGCAATTTACTTGTAAATTTACCCTGGGTTGTCAGAGTACCATCCATATCTGTCGCAACTAGGCGAATTTGGGAATAATTAGTCATCATCTATGGTTGTAAAATTAACTTACTCTTCGCCTGCTTAAATATATGAGCTTTTTGCCATCCCAGGGGATGATAGCGAAAATTTCTCCACGGTTCAATCATGTCATCATAATGGCGATGAAAAGCATGTCCCGATTGCCCAGGGGTGTGCATTCCTAAGGAATTATCCCAATTATTCACATCAACAATCATCCGCATAGAAGCTAAAGATTCAGCAGTAAAATCATTTTTGGGATTCCAATTACTAGCATTGACAATGGAATTTCCCCCCGCAACTGCAAACTTGCCACGATTCAATAAAAACTCAATGGGAGGAACACCGGATTTTCCTAAGCTTTGGTTCCGAAAATTAATTGTATGTAAATTTCCCCAGCGCCATTTATTGATATTACGCCCTAAAGTTGCCTCTAATTCCTTCACTCCCCCTTGCAAAGCTTGCCGGAAAATATCATCACGGGTTTCCTTGTTCTTTGTCTGGGGATTATCCCACCACTGACTCTCTGGTTGTTGACTCAAATTATCGATGACAGTGAACCAACGACTACCCCCAGAGGGTAAATAATCCAGTGGTAACTTCCCTGTAAAATTATCTATCAGTAAGTGTTTCCAAAAGGCGGCAAAAATCGCGGCTCCTTGACTATTAATATTATCTTGAAAATCCCACTTTTGTAATATTCTCTGAAATTTCTGCAAATAGACATCTGATAATTTTAACTTCAGTAATAGTGGGACAATTTTGACAGCTATGAGATTTTTGTTGTCTGTCTGAATGGTTTGCATATCCTGAAAATTTAAACCCTGTTTCTTAGCTGTAATCATTTCCACAATTCTCTGGGCACGGAAACCATAGTCCCATTCATTGGAAATTAAATCAGGATAAGTTTTGTCTATTACCGCATTATTAGCAGTGACAATATATCCAGATTCAGGATTGAATAAACTGGGCAATTTTTCAAAGGGAATATATCCTTGCCACTCAAATTTATCTGTCCATCCTGGTACAGGTAATAATCCATTGCCCCCTTGACGTACAGGAATTTTACCAGGCATTTGATAACCGATATTACCATCAGTATCTGCATAGACAAAATTTTGAGCCGGAACATCGAAATCCTTTACCCCATCTTGAAATTCCTGCCAATTTTGACTTCGGTTGATTTTGACAATTGCCGATGCTAAATTAGATGCTTCTAAAGCTGTCCAACGTAAGGATAAGGCAGCATTTTTCGGTAGGGGAATTCCGAATCTTTTTTGAAAGTCTTTTAACTTGGGATAAACATCAGAAATAATCGGACCATGACGAGTATAACGTACAGTTTCTGTGACTGTTTTCTCCCCTGCAACTTGAATATTTTCTCTTACCAGTTGCATATCTACCCATTTACCGTTGAATTCATATTGCAGAGGATTATTTGGATTAATCTTCTCAATATATAAATCCATCACATCCGGTTCTAAGTTTGTCACACCCCAGGCAATTTTATCATTATGACCAATAATTACTCCTGCCATTCCCGGAAAGGAAAATCCCGCGACATCATAGGGACATTCAGCATTTTTAACTGTGCAATGTAGCCCGACTTCATACCAAATTGATGGTATTTGTACACCCAAATGGGGGTCATTGGCAAGGATAGGTTTACCTGTATTGGTTAGTTTTCCCGATATCACCCAATTATTAGAACCAATACCCATATCAGGGGAATGGGAGGAAAGGGAGAATAGTGAAGGTGAAAGGGTTGTGGTGGAAGGGTGAAGGGGAACAGGGGAAGGTGAAAAAGCAATTGTTTCAGATAGCTTGCTGTTGGAAGTTGGGCTAACTTTACTACTAACTACTATGGGATGGTTGTCAGGGTAAGGGGGAAATAAATCTTCTACCTGCTGAGGTGTGAGGGTTTTGAGGAGGATACTACGCTCAATTTCTACCTCTAAATTATCTCCTAAATCGTAAGCCATGACTTTACCCCAGGTGAGGGTGTGGATAGGTTGCCATGGTTCGGGTTTATAACCGGGGTTGAGAAATTTCAGAATATTGTATTCTAAACTGAGGGCTTGATTTTGATGCTGTTCTAAATAGCTATTGACTCCTGTGGTGTATGCTTGGAGAATTTTTTGAGTTTCTGTATTGAGTTGACTAAATTCTGCCTTTGCAACTCTTCCCCATCCGATAGTACGGAGAAATCTATCCGTTGGTAGTTGAGATTTCCCAAAGATTTCCCCTAATCTACCAGAACCAACGTGTCGCCAAAAGTCCATTTGCCAAAAGCGATCTTGTGCATGGATGTAACCCTGTGCAAGGAAGAGATCGTGGATATTTGTGGCGTAAATATGGGGTATACCCCAACGATCGCGGTGAATTTCTACTGCTGCGGTGAGTTCTGGTAGGGTGATTTTACCGCTTTCCTGGGGAAAAGATTGACGAATTGTCTTGGCGATCGCCCCTCCGCAAATTAAGGTGAGTAGCAAAACGCTCATACAGATGCACTTAATAACTCGATTACGCAGTAGCTTTCTCAACATAAAACCAGACAGTAAACTTAGCTGCTGTTACTTATTCTCTGTCTTTTGGTCGTTTTGCCATACCTATTCCCACGGTTATTTTCAATTTGATATTTTCGAGAGACTTATTGAGTAATTATACTTATTGCTAATATTTTTAGATTAATAAAATAAACCTAAAGATTATGCTTGTTTTCATTAAATAATGAGTAACGACTCACTTAATTATTTCGTGATATTCATGTTGTTTTCTCAAGTAAAGTTTATTGTATTTTGCTCCACCTCTTCAGCTTTTACTGTTAGTCTGTTATTCATAGAGAACCATAGTTAAAGTTAATTTATCAATGATTTACTTGCCTTAACAAAGGTTTACATTATCTGAATATCTGAAATCTATATATTTTCAGTTTAACTATCGAAATTTTTCCTCAAATCTGATATTAATTATCTCAACAATCTGACACTATGCTAAATCGAATTGCTCGCCCACTCATGAAACATTATCGCCACGAATGGATTGAAGAATGGTGCCAAGAAAATGGCTGGACAGATTTGTTTGAGGAGCGCAGTAACAACTATTGGGCTTTTCCTCCCGGTGCAGTAATGCCAGAACCGATTCCTTATCAAGTCTTAAGATTGATTAAATCTGAAAAGGGTATGACCTGCGAAGAACGTTTTTGGTCTATCGTCGCAGTCATGGCAACAATGCTTGGTGCTTTCGTGACTTTCTGGTTAAAATGTCCGATTCCCTTAGTTGCTGCTTTTGCGTTGAATGCAGTGACTGTTGCTCAATTAGAAGTGGAAGATGCTTATTAAGTTGTCTGGCATAAAATCCCACTTGATAAATTTCAGTTATGCCATTTTCTTAATAATTACTAAAGCTATTGATGACTCTTGTAAAGAAATTTTGCAAGAGTATTTTTGTGATTTTGTAGTGATATCAATGTAGTAGCCAAAAATAACTCTCTCTAATTTCAGGGTTGGGGAGAATTCAGCGCGTTCGTGTAGCGACTCTTTGGAGTATCACTCCCCATAGGGAACTTTCCCATCCTCTCGGAATGCCTCTGAAACCTCAACACCTGTAAATAATTATACTAATACGACCATCTGTTGAGGGATATTTTTGATTCAGAAGTATCAAACTGTGAGGCGATATTTTCACCATTACAAAATGTAATACAATTTTTAATTGGCAAATTAGCTGCCATATTTGGGTTTGATAGTGGTAGTCTGAATCAGACAATAGCTAGGTAATCGGTGATGATGTTTGACTCAAATTGGTTGACCGATGGGTACAGGGAACAGAATTATAGAGCAGTATTCTAGTAATTTATACTCCCTATCATTATAGGAAAACTCTTGGTTTAAATGAACTAACGCGGTATATATTAATTTCACAGTGAATAGGTTTAGGTTTCAATGACGCTGCTGTCGGAAGTAATGAAAAAGAGTAAGAAACCATCTCTATTATTGACTTTTTCCGCTACCGGTTTATTAATTGGTGGTGGTTTTACGGCGTATTGGTGGTTAAATCAAGGACATTTATTTGCGAGGAATTTGCCAGTAGGAGCAAATATTATTCCTCAAGATGCGGTTTTTACAGTCTCCTTGACCACAGATAGCTCACAATGGCAAAAATTGCAGCAATTTGGTAATCAAGAAAATCGTACAGAGCTAGAAAAGAATTTACAGCAGTTGCGCGATCGCTACCTTACCAGTCGTGGTTATGATTTCCAAAAAGATATTCAACCCTGGGTAGGGGAACAGGTGACAGTCGCAGTGTTAAGTTCTGAAGCAACTAAACCCGCTTCGCCATCCAAGCCCGTAGCAACTGATACAATTACCAGTAATGTTGAAGAGTCAATGGTAGTAGTCCTGCCAATTAAAGACCAACAGAAAGCTCAAACTATCCTGGGGCAAACTGTCAAGGGTAGTAAATGGCAAGAACGGAATTTTCAGGGTGTAATAGTTAGAGAAAGCACCGAACAAAACGGTGAAAAGTTTTCTGCCGCAGTGCTAGAAAATAAGTATGTGGTGATTACAGATAACCCCAAAGCTACAGATAGGGCGATCGCTGCTTATCAAACCAAAACAACCTTGGCTAGTAGTGCTGGCTATACCAATAATTTATCCAGAATTGGCACTAGCCAACCCTTTGCTCAATTTTATGTGAATGTTCCTTACTCAGCCAGAATCGCTGCTGCATCCCCTAACCGTCGTTTACCTGCTCAGGTTTTGACACAGTTGCAAAATAATCAAGGTTTGGCAGGAACAATCAATGTTGAATCTCAGGGTATTCGTCTCAAAGGGATTTCCTGGTTAAACCCCACAAGTCAGCGCACCCTGACAGCGAATAATGGCACAAAGGAAATGGCAAATCGCTTGCCGTCAGAAACCTTGATGATGCTCTCTGGTACAAATTTGCGCAGTTTGTGGATAGATTATGCTTCCACATCCCAAGGAAATCCCCTCGCACCAGTCACCCCTGAGCAATTACGCAGTAACGTCAAATCCCTGACTAACTTGGATTTAGATCAAGACTTACTGAGCTGGATGGGTGGGGAATTTGCAGTTGCGGTGATTCCTGGAAATGTAAATCAGACAGATTTCCAACCGGGGTTAGTTTTCATGATTAAAACTAGCGATCGCCCCCGTGCAGAACTAGCTTTAAAACAACTAGATGAAGTAATTGCTACTCAATATCAGCTACAAGTACAGACAGAAAAAGTTGCTGATAAGTCTTTAGTTAACTGGGTTGTACCTGCGGGAGGAAAAATTGCTAGTCATGGATGGTTAGATAACAACGTAGCTTTTTTAGCTTTTGGGACACCCGTAAATAATAAAATTATTCCCCAACCAATCAACAATCTTGCTAGCAACCCGCAATTTCAAAAAGTTGTTCCCACAGTCAATCAATCAGTCAACAGTCAATTTTTCTTAGATGTGGAAAAATCATCTCAGAATTTTCCCCTGTTTACTATCTTCCCCAAACAGCAAGCATTACTGAGTGCAACTCGTTCCCTAGGTATCACCAGCAGCATTAGTGATAGTCGCACCTCAGAGTATGAGGTATTTTGGGAATTGAAGAGGGAATAGGTGATGGGTGACAGAAAAATATTTTTCCCTGCTTCCTACTCTCTACCCTTCCTATTAACCATTCCCCGCCATAAACAGATAGGATCATAACTGACAGAATATATAAAATCAGAAAATCCACTGGAGAGATGGCTTTATGAATCTGGTTATACTCCAGAACTGGCTTGATAATGCTTCATTTGCAGTTCTATTCTTAACAATGCTGATTTACTGGGGAAGTGCGGCATTTCCGAATATACCCTACTTACCAGCTTTAGGAACTGCGGGAATGGCGATCGCCAATTTATCTATCGCCACCCTCCTCGGTGCAAGATGGATAGAAGCTGGTTATTTCCCTCTGAGTAACTTGTATGAGTCTCTATTTTTCTTAACCTGGGGAATCACTGCTGTCCACTTGATTGCTGAGAATAATAGTAAAAGTCGCCTGGTGGGGGTAGCTACAGCTCCCATCGCTATGGGGATTACAGCTTTTGCCACTTTGACTCTACCATCAGAAATGCAGGTATCAGAACCCCTCGTACCTGCCTTAAAATCTAACTGGCTGATGATGCACGTCAGCGTGATGATGTTGAGTTACTCCGCGCTCATGGTGGGTTCTTTATTAGCGATCGCCTTTCTTGTCGTTACCCGTGGGCAAAATATCCAACTCCAAGGTAGTTCCTTTGGTAATGGTGGATACCGCACCAACGGCTACAGCCTACGCAAAGCTGGAGAATTGGTGACAGAACCCATTACAACAAGTATAGAAAATAACGGCTTTACCCGTTATGAAACCAACAGTAATGGCAATGGTAACACCGCAGTTTTACAAACAGTACCTGCAACTCAAATTACTAACAACCCAACTACACAAACCCTATCACCCCAACGTTTGAGCCTTGCCGAAACCCTAGATAATATTAGTTATCGCATTATTGGTTTAGGTTTCCCCCTCCTGACAATCGGTATCATTGCCGGTGCAGTTTGGGCAAACGAAGCATGGGGTTCCTACTGGAGTTGGGATCCCAAAGAAACCTGGGCATTAATTACTTGGCTAGTATTTGCGGCATATCTCCATGCTCGCATAACTCGCGGCTGGCAAGGTCGTCGCCCCGCAATATTAGCTGCAAGTGGCTTAATTGTCGTTTGGATTTGCTATTTAGGAGTCAATCTTTTAGGAAAAGGTTTACATTCCTACGGCTGGTTTCTATAAATTAGGATTGGAGAAAAGAGGATAGTTTTCTTATCTCTCTTTCTTCTCTCCTCTTCTTGTCTTTTTGGTTGTTACATATTTTGAGAATTACTTCTATCTCTTGGGAACAATAAAATTTAGTTACAGGAGATAAAGTTATGAGTGAACAGTGGGAAACTCTAGATCAAAATGATGTAATTGTCTTTAACGACTTTGCCTATGACTCAGAACATACAAAATTAGTCTCTGATTTTATTAAAATTCTCAAGCACGCTAGCCTCAATGGCAATTCTTTATCAACACTTTTTGAACAGGGATTAAATTGTGCGGTGCTAATTCCTGGAAAAGAATGGAGATTAGGAAAAATTAAACTGAGTTTAGAGTTTGCCTCTGATGAACTCAAAGATATCGAGCATGATTTATCCAACACAACTATAGAAAAGTCTCCACTCGATGATTTACGTGAAAAAATCAAGCGCATAGAAGATGATAAATGCCAATAAATATACAAATCTATGCAAAAACTCATCAGATATTACAGACTGTGCCATGATTCCAGTCTCAGGTGACACCTGCACCAACATCAATTAAAATATATTTCCCTAATTTACTCTCATTGACAGTAATACACTCATTAAGGCTTTGCCAACAAAAATATACCAATTCCAATCATCACGCAGCCAGCGACAGTATTTATAGCTTGTCTGGCTTTCGTATTCATCAGTAATTTGGCTCTATCCGCCATCAAAGCATAAATAAGCTTGACACTACCAACGGATAAAATCGTAATTGCAATAATTATTATGGTATCCAAGTAAGATATCTTATGAATATCAATAAAAGCTGGAAAAAAACCTAAATAAAATAATGTGGCTTTCTGATCGCCTAATGTAATCAAAAGCCCCGCGATAAAACTAGAGAGCAAAGAAGACTTGGCACCCTTTTGTAATTCTATATCGCTAAGTTTTGAGCGACATAAACTAATACCCAAAAAAATTAAATAAACTCCACCCAGGTATTTAATCAAAACAAAGAGATTACCTATGGTTTCAGCTAGAAATGATAAGCCCCAAATAGCTAGGATAATAAAAAAAATATCACCAACTACTATCCCGATAGTTGTGAAAACACCATGAATAAATCCAGATGTGGCTGATTTGGTGGAAACAGTTAATACGCTGATGCTGGGAATCGCAGCTAGAATCACCATCGCGGTAAATAATGCAACCATACTACTGGATGTCATAGGGTTTGACTCTCCCCATCAAAAGAATTATGGTGTTTTGCTGCTAAATTTCTAGTTCCTTCATTACCTGTAACCATTTGTCTGGTGTTGGTAAGGTTTGCTGGAGAAATTCCCTTGTCAAATTGCTGGCATTAGCTTTATATAATAGGGCGGCATAGCTGAAATTACGAGCCGGTTTTTTGAAGTCATCCACTCCATAGAGGGAAATCAATTCTGCCAGCTTTTCCTGAATTTTGAGAATAACTTTGGGAGTCTGAGCCAGTAAATCATGCATCCACTGTTCCTTCTCGACAATAAAAGCAACTAATTCGGGGTTGGCAGAATTTTTAAACTCATGACAAATCCCCTGAATTTTTTCCCATTTATAACTACCCCAGGGTTTAGCCATCATCACTGGTAACTGCCATTTCACTATCTCTTCTTGCCAATAGTCTTTAGCTGCTTGTACGTGAACAATCTCAAAACTAGGTAAAATTAAGGCAGTCAATTTGCCCCCGTGACAAGCTCCAGTGTCTATACCATAAGCTTTGTGGTCAATTATCAGGGGATTATCACCGACAACGCGATGACCAAAAATTACAGGCTTTGTACCAGTATATAATTGGCTCCAATAGGCGTTTCCATAGCGTTTTTCGAGATGTTTTTCACCCGCAGTACAACCACATAAAACTTCTTCCCGTTGTTTCTGCATGGGTATACCATTTTCCACCGCTGCATGGACGAAAATAGCCTGCTTAGTTTCATGATAGTAAGGTAAGTGGCTCACCCATTCCAAAAAATCTTCATAGCTGTCGCCAAATTGTAATTTCACAATTTCCTGGGAGTAGGAAAGAGTTTGTTTGAGATGTTTGCGTTCATGATTTCCCATTAATACAATCGTGTTGGGGCGATTTTTGAGAAATTCGTATACTTTGACTGAATCAACCCCGCGATCGACAATATCCCCTAGGGAGACTAAACAATCTGCCTCGGTAATTTCTACCTTAGTTAATAGCTGCATAAGTTCCGTGTAGCAGCCATGAATATCGCCAACTACAATTGTTCGCATAGCTCAAGTTGAATAGAATAACTTGAGTGTAACATATGCGTGTTTCTAGGTGTAGTATAGAATGGGAGTTGCGAAGGTATGGAAAGCTCGCAGATAGGAAGTCAGAAGGTTGTTAATTTTATCAGTGGACACCTTGATATAACTCAAGCAGAATTTGATATCCATTACCGTCCTTTGATTGAACGCGCGATCGCCCAAAATGAATGTTTTATCCTTGGGGATGCGAGGGGTACGGATACCCTAGCACAAGAATATCTTTGGGGACGAACAGAGGCTGTAATTGTTTATCATATGTTTACCAGTCCTCGCAATAATCCCGGATTTTTAACCCGTGGTGGATTTAGAAGTGATGTAGAGCGAGATACACAAATGACGCTGGATTCTGATCAAGATATAGCTTGGGTACGACCTGGAAGAGAGCAATCGGGTACACAAGCTAACCGCGATCGACGCAATTCACTTACATCAAAGAGTATAAAATAAGCACTCTTTTTTGTAATACAAAAAATCCTCATCATAATAGCTTTTCGTAACTATCGAATGCTACCCTGACTGCCTCAAATAAGATTTATCGGTGAGCTAGATAGTCAGATTTGATAGTACTATTCAGGGTTGTAACATCTTCAGGCATCAATTAAATTGACTATAAAATGGATTCTGCAATTGTACAAAATAAATCAATTAATCAGGATTAATACTGAGGTCTATCACTTAACCGAAAGTAACTATTGATACTATTGACTATTGAAGAGATTTTGTGATGGAAAATGAAATTTTCGTGTATCAACCTGGTGAACAACATATTTATGATTGGTCGGGTAATCAACTAGCCCCAGAAGCACGCAGTTACATTACTGTCAATAATATCGTCAGAATTCAAGTGAATGATAGAAATTTAGACTATTGGGAAGCCGTTTATGTGCAAATTACTGCAATTGATGAAAATGATATTTTGACGGCGACGGTCTTAGATACTTACCGCACAATGGTACAAGAGACAGATGTTCAGGATGGAGAGATACTACATTTCCCTAGAGCTTGTGTGATGGAAATTCCTCATACCTGGGAAAATAACGAAAATTTGGTGATTGTAGAAAATATGAAAACTGGATACGGACGCGAGGTTACAGGAGTATTTATGGATGAACCTTCCTCATAAATCGTCTTTTCTTTCCGTGAATGTGTTGGAAAAATAACCTGAATGCTTCGCAATATTTTCTCTGTTCTTAAATATCTTCTATCTGCTGCGTTATCCGTTTGTGCTGTTTTCTTATCAGGATTTGCTTCTTTATTTATCCGTGACCTTTTAAAAGGGAAAAACTATTCGGATGTGGGAGTGCCGATGTATGAGAATTATGGTGTTGCAACTCTTGCGGGGATGTTGGTTTTTGCCATAGTTTTATTTGTTTGTTTATATATTCTCCAACACACACTGAGTCGGAATTTACAGATGTTTCCCTATATAGTTGCGATTCTAGCCTGTATTGCCTTCAGTCCAATTCTTGTGTTGCTTCTTTTTTGATAATAGGATATATGGAATCTTCCAATTTCAAGATGGTAATAACAGGGAATTGGCAATGGCAAAGCGAATTAATCATAACTGATGATTTCATATCTGAAACCTATTTTTTTTCTCAAGCAATAATTAACTTCGGTCAAATTCTCACATAGAGAAAAGCTCATTAAATATCTGTCGAGAAAAAATAGTAGGAGATGAGTAATTTACCTTTGCTGTAATCAGCATTGCCAATTCCCTACTACTTCAGTTTGACTCGATTATGAACTGAGTAGCATCGCTTTTTCTTGGAAAGTTGGTTGCAGTAATTGAAGGTATAAGTCGCTCAACTGACTAGCAACACCACCCCAGCTAAATTTATTTTCTACACGTTTTCTGGCTGCTTCTCCTAATTTATTTCGCCATGCAGGATTAGAAATGATTTTGTCGATAGCGATCGCAAACGCATCATGGTCTTCGGGTGGTGCTAATAACCCGGTTTCACCATCAACCACTGTGAACTGTAAACCACCAACATCACTAGCGACTACTGGTGTGTAACTTGCCATTGCTTCAATCGCAACTAGTCCAAAGGGTTCGTAATGACTTGGAACTACACAAACATCCGCAGCAGCGTAGTAGTAAGGCAGAATTTCTTGGCTCAAACGACCGGGGAAGGTGGTAAAGTCTTCCATACCTAGTTCTTTGACTATCCCTTCAATGCGATCGCGTTCAATCCCATCACTCTGTCCAGGAACGCTACCACCACCGATAATCAATTGCAGTTTCCCTTGATCACGGAATTGGGATTGAGCAACGGCGCGAACTAGAGTTTCAATTCCCTTACGATGGTCGAAACGTCCCACGTACATTACAACCTGAGCATCCTCAGCAATTCCTAATTGTGCCCTAGCTGTTTGGCGATCGACACAACCAAATCTGTGGATATCTGTACCGCAAGGAATAATATCAATATTTCCCTTTGTCGAAACCAGCGATCGCATATGCTCTTTTTCCTGGGGACTAGTTGCCACAACTCGTTGAGCAGTTTCTAGTAGTTCTTTTTCCGTTGCTAGACGAGTCGTCGCAATCAAAGGAATGGTTTTGACTGTGTTGTATTTTACGGCTCCCAAGGAATGGTAAGTATGTACTTGCTGACTACCTTGAATCTTCTTGAGTTGCATCCCTACCCAACTCGAAAGCCAGTAATTGGTGTGAATTAAAGGATAGGTATATCCATTTTCTTTCTGAAATGCCAAGAAATGCTCTACAAATTCTGGCAAATGTATGTACAAATTATCTCGTGGGATAAATTCTAATGGTCCGGCACTAAAACGGATGGTTCTACAGTTTTCTTTGTGTTGGACGATTTCTGCTTGTTCTTCGCTAACCCTGCGAGTAAACATATCTACTTGCCACCCCAGGTCAGCAAGCGCCTCACCGACATTCCGGACGTACACATTCTGTCCTCCAGCTTCTTCTTTACCAATCTCGATAGCTGGATCGCCATGGACAGAAATCAAGGCGATGCGTCGTTCAGTTCTAGAGTTCATAGTTTGTTGGTTTGTTTTGTTGAAGAGGTTAATGGCAGTATTTTTTACCAGATCATTGACCTCAATCATGGGGAAAAGTTTAAGTAATATTTATTTTAATTTAATATGTGTAAGATTTTTATACATCTACTAGGAGAAATACTCTTATTGACTGTGTATTTATATTTATCCTGCTTATAGATATATTTCTATGTATTTATTTGATAGCATTGACGACCTGCGGATTTATTGTACTAAAGATAGATTGCATTGACTCAAGTCTATGGTAATCATTACTTAAAGTCGAAGCATGGTCAAATATCTGTACAAAAAAGCATGTTGTATATACTACTGAAATACTTATCGTATTTATACTGAATAATAAATATTGCTGAATATGATTATAGGTGTATAAGCATTTAGTGATGAAAACGATAAGTATTTTGTGATGACAGGACTTATTTGCTCTAGTGTGATTTTGCGAGTTGGTTCAGAGGCGAGATATTTTTCTGTTCATTCCTCCCTATGTTGATGTTGCTGTGATGGAGAGGAATGAATTGTGACACAATTATTTTTTGTCCAAGCTTTTTTCTGTCGATCTCTGACAGCTTGTGTATTCTATGAAGTTGGAATTTGTTCCTGTTGAAGATTTTTATTTCGCTCTTACCCTGGCAGTTCGGACATTAGAAGATATAGAAACGCCTGGTTTAGTAGCACAAGTGCGATCGCTACTCTGGGAAAAATGTGGTCAACCTTCTACTGTGGCTCCAGGAAAACAGAATACTTTTAATTATGTATTCTCTGTGCAAGATATAGATAACAGTCCTGCACCTGGGTTGGTAGTGTCTGTCTCTGACTGGCAAGATAAACTTCGCCTAGCTAGTGACTATGGTTGGACATTGGATACAGAACGTAAACCCATACGAACGGAAAAGTTCAGTGATAGGCAGCAGTTCACCCAAGAGTTGCGATCGCACTTACAGACATGGTTACAAATACCATTAATCTGAAAAATTAACATGATTTGATAATCACTATTTTTCCCTGTACCAAAATTCTTGGTAAAGGTGTTGGGAAACAATTAAAAATTAAAAATCAGCTCATGTCGATTTTTAATTTTTAATCTGTCTTTCCCCAAAGCATTTAGTTGGTTGCTTGAGCTGCCAACATTTGCTTTAACTTTTCAAGTTCAGAAGCCCAGCGTGGATCTGGACGAATAGCATCACCATCGCCAGAGGAAGAAGTTTCCTTCACACTGCTGCCGCGACGAGCTTTTTTCTGACCTTTTTCTTTGCGGCTACCTTCACGATTTCCACCACCTGGAGTCGGACTGCTAACAACTTTCGGTGCTTGCTGCTCTTCGCCTTCTTCACCTTTAGTTCTGGGCAATGCTTTCTCTATTTTGATGGCAGATTCTTTGAACATCTGACCATTATATTTTTCAATAATCTGGTCTGCTTGTTCATCACTGTTAACCGTAATAAAACCAAATCCCCGGCATTTTCCGGTTTTACGGTCTTTGATCAGTTTAGTTGTGACAGCATCGCCTTCATCTGCAAATACAGCTTGCAGTTCTTGACGATCTATTTCTTCTTTGGGCAAATTGCCTATGTAAAGGCGAACAGACATGAATATACCTCCATGGGTTGACTGAAAACTTCCAGGCAAAAAACAGTAGCTTGGCTTTGGCTTTTGATAGATGCTATTGACCAAGGCTGCTGTAAATTATTTTGGTTATGACAAAATGCCAATGTATACAATACAGTTTTTCACCAGGATTAAGCTTTTTCAATACAGCGTATAAACGCCAATAACACCATTTATGCTATGGATTCTGAATTTTACTACTTACTGCTTGCCACAGGAAACGTCTTCAATACCTTTTTCCGGAAGAATCAACACCATTTCTTACGATATCACGGTATTTCCCATGTAGCTAGTTCAGGAAAGACATTTCCAGTTCTGGCTTTAACGTATCGTAACATGAAAGATATTTTTTCCAAAAATTGACACATAAGGAAACAAAAACCAGCCATTGGCTGGTCAAACGCTGCTGTGTTGGGAGAAAAAAGGGGATTGATTAGCGCAAGCAGCCGAACCCCAAGACCTAGATTTTGCTGCTAAGTCATTTCGGTTGCAGTTTTTATGTAAATAAAAGTAACAGTTTTTGATATATTTTGCAACTTTTCTTTACATTTGCTGTTTTGGTCATGGGGAAGAAAAAGCAAGGTGGTATTATTTTCTGTCTCTATCTTTTGTCTGCTGTAGTTCCTAAAATCCCCTCAACAGAATATAGGCTCCCCAAGCTTGGGCAGCGATCGCCACAATTGTAGACCATAGGGCATGGGGACTATTGACGATTTTGCCACTTTGTATTTTTACTTGCTGGATGTCAATCCATGGTGTGGCTCCCCGTCGTAACCAACCTGTAACTGTAACTTGTCTACCAATTAAGTCTTGGGGGTTGACAGCTTGTCCTAGCCAGGAAATATGATGCAGCTTAGTTAAACCTGTATTTGATTGGATAATTAAGTCTTGTGCTAAATAATTAGCAGTACCACGACGACCAAGAAGCTTACCGTTAATAGAAACTTTTGTACTATCAATGGGTAAGGCTAGGGGATGGGATAGGAGAGTGGGTAAAAGTTCTGCCTTTTGGCTTTGCTCTGGTAAAATTTCCGGGAAAAAGTGATTGATGCGAAGCAAAATACCAATACTGAAGCCAATTAAAACACAGCCATTCATGAAAGACCAATTATCGTAAATCCATTTCAGGTTGAGGATTTTGATAGCAAAGGCAAAGTTCCACCCGCACCAAATTAAGATAGCAAACAGGATGCCACAGGGTATGCCTAAAAGAGGAAATACTTGTAGCAAAAAAGATGATGTAATATTTTGTGTCGGCTGTGATTTCCCTAGATAGATTTCTGGCTCATGATGCCAATTCCGAGCAATTTTTGAGAGCCGATGCAGGCGATCGCCCATTAAAGGATGGGTATTATTAAATACTAACCACCAACGATAGTGGTTGAGATAGTCCCAGGAAAGATAGGATTCAAAGGTGGTATGGGGGATGATACTCCCCAGGGTGAGACTTTGCTGGTAGCCTACTGAATTGAGAATATTTAGGGTTTCTAGCTGCCAAGGGATTTGTTCTTGACGTTGAATATCCTCAGCAATCCCGATGCTGATTTTGAGTAAAGCACGGGCTAGGGCGTTAGGGTTGCCTGTGGTATCAGCTCCGACGCGATCGCCATAGTACAAGCGCAGTTGGGATAGCCAAATACTAGTACCTGTAAATACACACCAAACTAAATAAATTAAACTACCAAGTACACCTAGTAGCGATCGCCAAACTTTAGCCGAGGTGCGATCGCCCCAATCACAAACAGCTAGGTATAAGCGATAAATTGGTATGGTAATTACTAACAACAAGGACATAACAACCACATCTCTGTTGGCAATATGCCCTAGTTGGGTGGCATAGATAGTGGCAATTTCTTCCTCTGTAAGTTGCTCTAATAGCCCCTGACTAACGACGATGCGAGCATAACGGGGTAAATGTCCATAGGTAATGGCAAGGGGAACTGGAAGCGGTAAAACAGCCAATTTGGGAAACTGCCACCCTCGTTGTTGAGAATATCGTTGGAGAACCCTCACAGATTCTTTGCTATGGGTAGTCAGGGTTTCCTTGTCTAGGGTACGTTGTCCATAAAATTTGATGAACCACCTCTCCAATAACCAAGGAGAAAAAGTAGTTAATAGAAATAAAAATACCCAAATTAGGGAGCTAGGATTTTCAGAAAATAGGGGAATTGCTTCGACAAAGGGTAACTTCACCAAGAGATAATTAATACTACCCATCATCCCCATGACAAGTGTTCGCATCACCCAAAATAGGGCAATAAACGTGGCGATTGTCAATAGGTGTAACCAAATAATTCCTTTCTTTGACAAGGGTTGCCAGACTTTTGCCCTGCCAGAATTGCGCCAATGGATAGATTGAGGTTGTGTGGTTTCCGAGGTAATTTCTAAATCAGAATTATCAGAAGCAGATTGAGGTTGTGTAGTTTCCGGGGGAATTTCTAAATCAGAGTTATCAGAGGCAGAAGGAACCCTCGATTCTGGCAAGGGAACAAACCCTGTGGCAGCTTTTGCTATTGCCCCATCCTGATTTTGACGCTTTCTTAATTGTTTGAGAGAACGTTCTCCCCACTGTTTAACTTGAGAATCGGTACTTGCTGCGAGTTCTTGGGAGAGGGCGATCGCCTTTGCTATCTCCCCACTGCGGGAATAGGCAACCACTAAGCCAATTTTTGCTTGACTAGTGGCTTCACCCTTTAACACCACTGCTTCCAGGATATTTCGCGCTGTTTGATAATCACCCTGTTTAAGAGCGGCAATTCCTGCTGCTAAGGATGGTTCAAGATTTGAAGACATAGGTATTGCACCCTCCAATCTCTCTTAAAGTACCCAGATTTGTAAATCAGTTAACAGGGAATGGGGGATGGGTAATACCAATTCAAAATTCAAAATTATCCTTCTTGTGCAACAGATGAACCGACGGGAGCGATCGCGGTTAATTTTAACTCTGGATGATCGGACTCCAGTTGCTGACAGTTCCATTCATTACGGAACAATAGTACTGGTCTTCCCAAATTATCTTTGACAGTAGTTGTATTAAACAAGCGTCCGACTTTTTCTACTGCTTCCCAGCCACCTGCTACCCATCGCGCCACACTGTAGGGTAATAAATCCAATATAGTCTCCACACCATACTCATTTTGCAGGCGAAACTGTACTACTTCAAATTGTAATTGACCTACAGCTGCCAAAATGGGGTCGCGCTTTGCCTCATCTACGGAGTACATAATTTGCACGGCTCCTTCTTCCCGCAGTTCCGAGACTCCTTTCTGAAATTGCTTGAATTTGGAAGGGTTCGGGTTGCGAAGAACGGCAAATAATTCTGGAGAAAAGTAAGGAATACCCTCATATTCCAATTTTTGACCAGTATAAATTGTATCGCCAATGGCAAAGACTCCGGGGTTATTCAAACCAATCACATCCCCTGCATAGGCAACATCGATGGATTCTCGCTCCTGGGCAAAGAGTTTTTGGGGACGGGATAAACGTACACTTTTACCTGTACGGGCGTGGTTAACTGTCATGTCTTTTTCAAACTTACCCGTACAGACGCGAATAAATGCCACGCGATCGCGGTGCTTCGGATCCATATTGGCTTGTAATTTAAACACAAATCCGGAAAACTCTGGGTAAGTTGGGGCGACTTCTCCCACACTACTGCTGTGAACACCTGGTTTGAGAGCATATGCCAAGAAATACTTCAGGAATAATTCCACCCCGAAGTTAGTCATGGCACTACCGAAAAACACGGGTGTCATTTTACCTTGATGCACTAACTCTAAATCTAGCTCCGGTCCCACACCTTCGAGCAATTCTAGGTCATTTTTCAGCTGAAAATATAAATCCTGTTCTAGTAGTTCTTCTATTTGTGCATCACCCAAATTAACTACCGTATCTACAGCTTCCTTACTACCGTGAGCGCTGCGTTCAAACAGGTGAATTTGTTCCTCTTGGCGATCGTACACGCCTTTAAAGCGATCGCCCATCCCAATGGGCCAATTCACCGCATAGGTTTGTAAACCTAATTCCTGCTCAATTTCATCCAAAAGCTCCAGGGGTTCCCTTCCCGGACGATCCAGTTTATTCACAAAGGTGAAAATCGGGATACCTCGCAGCTTACACACCTCAAACAGTTTCCGTGTTTGTGGTTCCAAACCCTTGGCTACGTCAATTAACATGACTGCATTGTCGGCAGCAGCTAGAGTCCGGTAAGTATCTTCACTGAAATCTTGGTGCCCAGGCGTATCTAATAAGTTAATTTGGCAAGCTTGATAGGCAAACTGCAATACTGTTGAGGTAATAGAAATACCCCGTTGTTGCTCCATTGCCATCCAGTCAGATGTGGCTTTACGTTGTGCCCGTCGGGCTTTAACTGCCCCAGCTTCGTGAATTGCCCCTCCGTACAAAAGTAACTTTTCTGTCAGCGTGGTTTTACCTGCATCTGGGTGAGAGATAATTGCAAAGTTTCGCCGACGCTCCACTGCCTGAGAAATTTCCGACTCTAGTTCAATTGACATAATGCAATTTATTTGTTCGTTGCTTAACCTAACTTAAATTTTGCCAATTTTGGTAAGTCTTTTAATCTTAAGACAAGGATGCCCATGATAGGGTCGTATTATAGTCAATAACGTCAATAATTCATCCAATGGGAGATGATGATGTACGACCCGGATAAGCGTAAGCTATTATCTGCAATCTGCCATGGGGCAATTTTTTTCAGCACCACATTTGTATCTATTGGCATCCCCATTTTTATTCTGTTTGTAACGAATGATTCTGTTGTCAAAGAGAATGCTAAAGAAGCTATAAATTTTCACCTGAATGTCTGGTTTTATGGAATTATTATTGGCATACTCATTTGGTTGAGTTTCGGTTTGTTATTTCCCTTAGCAGGACTTGGTGTATTACTGCATTGGGGTTTGACAATCTGGGCGCTTTTCCATGTTTTGAGTGATACTGACAAACCATTTCGCTACCCGTTTATTTTCCGCTTGCTGTAATTGCCATTCTCTGTGATGATTTGGGGCAATCAAGGTTAAGTAGTTATTGTGTTCTAGTCGAAAGTTAGTCAGTCGTTGCTGACACCATAGTTGTGATTCAGATGGATTTACCATCAACTTGGTGACAAGCAGCATCCCCATCATCAAGAGTTCTTATTTACTGCTTTTTCTCTGGGATAAGCTTTGCTCTCGACATGAAATTAGCCAGTAGTGAACAGGAAATCAGGGATAGTTATTCGTTATGTGCCGATAACTGATTACTACTTAATTCTTTGATACAAGTAATCACTCAGCACCATCACTTGTCAAAGCTGAATTCTGGCTATGATTCTAATTCTTTTTTTTCCAGGGATGGGGATGCAAGATTACGTGTGATGATGGTTATAACTTGATTTCTTGCATCTCGAATTCGGGTGACAACCAGTCTGTAAAATACAAAATTGCCCTACAGCATCATTAGGCAGCAGGGCAGAAGAAGACAGTTAAGCGCTGCTTGTAGTCTGTCTGACCCTGGTTAGGTTTTCCCCCTAACTTGTGACGCTTTGTTTTTTGTCCATTTTTGTAATTGATAAAAATTTATGTTTCCTACCCATCGCCCTCGTCGTCTGCGTACCCATCCTCAATTACGTCGAATGGTACGTGAAACTGTGTTAACAACTAGTGATTTAATTTACCCTTTATTTGCCGTACCTGGTACGGGAATTGCTAAGGAAGTTAAGTCTATGCCAGGAGTTTATCAGCTCTCCATTGATAAAATTGTTGAAGAAGCAAAGGAAGTTTATGACTTAGGAATACCCGCCATTATTTTATTTGGTATTCCGACTGAGAAGGATGATGACGCAACTGGTGCTTGGCATGATTGTGGTATTGTGCAAAAAGCCACAGCCGCAGTAAAAGCAGCCGTTCCGGAATTAATTGTTATTAATGATACTTGTCTGTGCGAATATACCAGCCATGGGCATTGTGGTTATTTGCAAGTTGGTGATTTGACAGGTAGGGTGTTAAATGATCCAACCTTGGAATTATTGAAGAAAACAGCCGTATCTCAAGCTCAAGCAGGGGCTGATATTATTGCTCCATCCGGAATGATGGATGGTTTTGTGCAGGGAATTCGGGGTGCATTGGATGCTGCGGGCTTCCAGGATATACCGATTATGTCCTATGCTGCCAAGTATGCTTCTGCCTATTATGGTCCGTTTCGAGATGCCGCAGAGTCAACACCCCAGTTTGGCGATCGCCGCACCTATCAAATGGATCCAGGGAATGCACGGGAAGCAATCAAAGAAATTCAGCTAGATGTTGCCGAAGGAGCAGATATGCTCATGGTAAAACCTGCCTTGGCATATATGGATATTATTTGGCGTGTGAAAGAAGCTTCCAATTTACCAGTGGCTGCCTACAATGTTTCTGGTGAATATTCTATGGTGAAGGCTGCTGCTTTGAACGGTTGGATTGATGAGCAGCGAGTTGTGATGGAAACTCTGACTAGTTTTAAACGTTCTGGCGCTGACTTGATATTAACCTACCATGCGAAAGATGCGGCACGGTGGTTAGGGTAGTCTTGTCTATAGAGCGATAGAGCTACGCTCCGCTTAAAAGCGATAGAGCTACGCTCCGCTCAAGAGCGATAGAGCTACGCTCCGCTTAAAAGCGATCGCCTGATTTTTTATCTTGCTTGGCGATCGCCATACCCTATCACTCACAACTCATTACCCATTACTCGCTTGGCTTGATTACTAGTTCCACATCTTCTGAAATAGTTGCCAATACTGAGTAGAATATCTATGTTTTTTCCTCATATAATTCTTGATTTTCTGCTTGAGAATTAGTGAGAAAAAGGCAGTATCTTCAACTAAATATCTTCGCCACAATCTTTTTGGCTCACATAGGAGTCTAAATAGCCATTCTAACCCTACCTGACTCATCCATTTTGGCGCTCTTTGAATATTTCCTGCTTCAAAATCAATGGTTGCTCCTAAAGCCATAAATATCTTAATCCCTGGAAGTAAATCCTTATATTTAGCCAGCCACTTTTCTTGCTTAGGAGCGCCTACTCCGATGACTAAAACTGTTGCTTTTGAGCGATTAATCATGTTGATGATTTTTTGACATTCTTGGAAGTTATTTTCAAAACCAAAGGGTGGAGAATAGGAGGCGACTATTATATCTCTACCAACTTTTTGATTAATTTTGTTTTGTGCTGTCAGGGCAATTCCTTGCGCGGCGCCTAAAAGAAAAATTCTAATATCATGATTTTTCTGATGATATTGATAAAAAGCTGGAAATAAATCAGAACCAGATATTTTTTCTTGAAAAGGTGTCCCTAAAAACTTGGCAGCATATAAGATTAACTGACTATCACAAAGCTTATAATCACAAGTATTGTAAGCTTGTAAAAATTCTGAATCACTTTGAAGCTTAATTAGATGATCGACATTAGGCGTAAATATCATACCTGTTTCCAACTTTGCCAAAAGCTCCGTTAGTGACAAATTGTCAATATCTAAGTTTAAAATTCTGACTTTTCCCATGGTAGTGCTAAATAGCCTGAAAATACGTTGATAATTGATAATATTGACTAAACGTATCTAAAAAGAATAAAGAACAACAACAAATATTTGTATGTTATTCATTTCAAATATTGAAAAGCAAAAATTAAATTATTCTTTAGATAACAAAGACAATTCAAATCACACAGATACTAGTGAGGCTGTTGAGTATACTAATCAATTTTCTGTATGATTCCTCAAGGAAATAAGATGAACTTCACACTGATTAACAATGGCAAAAATTATAGATTTCATCCTTTAAAAAATCAATACTATTACGTATAAATTTCGCAAGAAAATAGCTTTGCAGTTGCAAAATGTGCTTCGTGCCTGCAAATTTTTATCTCACCAAATAAAATACGCTGGGTAAAATCCACACAGGTAATTTACCATAAATGAATCTTGTAGAATATAGACTTTATGTATTTTTTACTAAAATCATTCAACAACTCAGCATATATACAGCCAATACTACTTTCTGTATGAAAATTATGTGAATTATCTATATCGATACAGATATTTATTAAGATTTCTTATAGTTTTTGTTTGAATTTATTTTTATACCATAAAGTCAAGCTAAAAAAAGGCGATCGCCAAAGACGGAAACTCGCTTCTTATCTCCCTTTGGATAGATTTATCTCGTCTTTTCCAGACATCAAAATTCACCCTTTTCTACTATTATTCGTATAAAAAATCAAGTACTAGTACGACAATGTACTTTAAAGATAAGTAAATATGCTTTTTGTTGTCATCGGAAAATCTATTAATTCCTAGATAGATTTAATATATGAATCCATTCTCAAATATCGTTTAACTTTCCCTCCTGTCTCCAGTGCTTCCTAGAGACGGCTGATTGAGTGGGTTAATACTCCTTGTCGATGGCATTTTCCATAGATGCTTGGTATATATCTTTAAGCAAGAATATTTCCTCATCATGTCATCTGTCTTTTTCCAGATAAGTTTGCCAAAAAAGTCGGTAGCAAATGTTTACAATGCATTGCTATGTGAAGATGTAGAAAGGTTTTTTTTGGTGTTAAATGTTGAATGTCGCAAAAAAACGACAAACTTTCTATCTATTGACAGAATATTCTTTCAGGAGTGAATGTGAATACTATTATTCTTTCTAAAAAACTCTCTTACTGCCTCGGTTTAGCTGCTGTTGCCGTTCTCAGTGCTGATTTAACTGCTGTAGCACAAACTACTGAGACTCCACTGGGAGATGAAAATCCATCTCAGGTAAATGTAGTTTCTGTGGAAAATGCTAGTAAAAATACTCAAATCCCTGTTCCTGGAACAGTTACTACCTCTTCAGCCAATTTGCGACAAGAAAATTCAGTGAAAGAATTTCCCTCAGTCACCAATCCAAATCAAGTTGCACAAGCAGAAATAAATCCTGGGCGTTCAACCCGTGGTGGTTCTAGCTATCTCGGTGTTGCCGGTAATATCGGTTTAGGTGGGGATTCGGCTTTAGGTGATGGGAACTTTATGGTTCTGAGTAAAATTGGTTTAACACGAAGTATTTCTGTACGTCCCTCCGTCGTTTTTGGTGACGATACAGTATTTTTACTACCTGTCAGCTATGACTTTAATTTCCAATCTGTCAACGATCCATTTTCTGAACCACTACCGATCGCCCCTTACATCGGTGCTGGTGCTGCACTGAAAACAGGAGATGATTCACAAGTAGCCTTCCTGGTGTCAGGTGGTATTGATGTACCTCTGAATTCTCAATTTACAGCCACCGCAGCAGTCAATGCAGCATTCTTTGATAAGACAGATGTGGGTTTGGCGATCGGTATTGGCTATAACTTCTCTGGCTTTTAATAGTTCAGTTGACAGTTGCGGTCTTAAGTAATAAGTAATAAGTAATAAGTTTTATATCGTTTCTCATTCTAGTGAGGTATGTAAGAACTCCTCCCCAACCCTCCCCGAAATCGGGGAGGGTGCCCGATAGGGCGGGTGGGGTTGTATTTCATCTGATTGGGAAACGCTATATATCGCCACTCTTGCCAAAAAATAGAATCAAAAGAATGCGATTTTGAACTTTTCTTCCTAAAAGAGAGAGGCTTTAAACCTTTTTCTTCGGTCTCATTACTCGTTACTTATTACTTATGACTTATTTCGGGCTAACTTGATCAATCACCTTGATTTTGCCATCATCCCCTACAGTCCAAACATCATAAACGCCAACTACATCACCATTTTCATCGACATCAACGTTACCGCTTGCCCCTTGATAATCGATATCTTTACCTTCTTTAAGTAGCTTCAATCCTTCACAAACGTCACTGACTTCCGTCCCTGGAGCATTTGCAACTTCTCGAATTTTACTAGCAATCCCGACCCCAGTATTTTCTTTTGCTGCTTGAGCTGCCAGGGTTAGAAGTGCCGCAGCATCCCATGCTTGGGGTGAATACTCACCAGGGGTTGTACCTGGTTTCTTTTCTTTCCATAGCTTGTTAAATGCTTCTAAAGCTTTACCATTAGAACCGGGTACAGTACCGATCGCCCCAGTGATAATGTATTTCCCATCACTTCCCTTACCTACTTGTTCTGGGAAACTAGGAGATTTCACACCATCGGTGAGCATAATTTGTACACCTTTGGTTAAACCTTGGGTGTAAGCTGATTTCAAGAATAAGCTGCCAGTTTCCGCATATAATACGGCAATTACAGCTTCTGGTTTACCTGCGAAAGCTGCTGAAGCTTCAGTATCAAAAGTTTGCGCCTTGGGGTCGTAACGTACTGGCTTATCCTTATTAATAATAGTTCCACCCAGTTTTTCAAAGGCAGAGACAAAGGCTTTTTCAAAGCCCACACCATAATCATTGTTAATTACGACAGTGGAAACCCGCTTGAAACCTTTTTTCTTGGCTAATTGAGCTAAAGCCAGCGCTTGGTAAGTATCTGGAGGTGCGGTTCTTGCCCAAAAATTATTAGGGTTATTCTTTTTAAATTCGCCTTTTTGTGCTTGTTCGGTAAATTTGGGACTGGTACTACCAGGGGAGACTAGCATGACTTTGTTGGGTACGGCGATGGAAATTGCCGCGCTAGATACACTGCTCGCGAAGGAACCCACCACCCCAGCTACTTTATCCAGGGTAGCTAATTTTGTCATCCCGGCAGCTCCAGCTTTGGGGTCAGTTTGATCGTCTACTTCTGTTAAAGTAACTTTTTCACCATTCACACCACCACAAGCATTAACGTTCTCAACTAGTAGGGGAACAGAACCGACCATTTGTTGACCAACAGAAGCTAGATCTCCCGTTGATGGTAGTAAGCTACCAATTTTTAGTCCTTTGGCATCGCTAGGGGCAGGTGTGCTGTTAGCAGCAGGTGAGGTTGTTGCTGTATTATTATTCGTCTGTGTTGTTTCTTCGCAGGCAGCAGCCAAAAAGCCCGTTGCCATGGTTACCAACGCGAGGGCGATCGCGGTGTTTGTTTTTGCCATAATTTCCTTCACTCCTCAAAAATTCCTGACACCAGATTGAGATGAAATGGATTATCTCATCTGTGATGGCTTTAAAGGATAAATAATATCATCCCTATACGGAGTTGAAGAAAATACCCAAATACAAATTTATGTAAGATATTCTAATTTTTATCTCCAAAAACGGAGAGGGAGGGATTCGAACCCTCGGATGGACCTTACGATTCCATCAACAGATTAGCAATCTGCCGCTTTCGACCACTCAGCCACCTCTCCATGGTCACGAATAAGAATGTTAGCAGAAAATTTTGGCTGTGTCAAGAGTGCATATTCTGCAATCAAGTTGCCATGAATGGCAAAGTAACGAGTGCTGAGTCAGACAATTAAAATTAATGACATCCCGAAGTTGTGGAATCTCCGGTTTTACCCAGCACTCACTACTGGACATAGACATTACAAAACCTGCGATCGCAGCCAAGCCACAGGCAAACTGAGCATTTTTCGCCACTGGGGTACGTAAGCCCGTTGGCTAAATACATCATAGCCGTTGCTTTCGATGCGTTCCAGGATTTTACTGTAATGCATCAGGGCTGCCCAAACAGGGAGACGCGCATCGGGTGACAAATAACTAATGCCTTTTTCCGCTTGGCGGTAAAAGTGGCGAGTACGGGCGATTTGGAAGCGCATTAACTCACGCCAACGGTCATCGACTACACCTCTAAATAAATCTTGTTCAGTGTAGTTAAACCGTGCCATGTCTTCCAGGGGGATATAAACACGTCCCCTTCTAGAGTCTTCCCCGACATCCCGCAGAATGTTAGTGAGTTGACTAGCAATTCCTAGGGCGATCGCTTCTTCCGTGGGAATGTAGGGTTGTTGATGATAATTCCACGGGGAGCGATTTTGCTCAGTGTCTATCCCCATGACTGCTGTGGACATTAATCCTACTGTACCGGCGACACGGTAACAGTAGAGATATAATTCATCAAAGGTTTCGTAGCGGCTGCGGTATAAATCCATACGCTGACCGGCAATCATATCCCGAAAGGGCTGAATGTCTATGGGAAAGCGCTGGAGAGTATCCACTAACGCCACGTCTATGTCATCCACTGGCTGTCCCGCAAATAGGGTTTCTAATTGCTGCTCCCATTCATCAAGAGTTTCCGGGGTTGTCATTGCAGCGGCGGGACCATCAACGAGTTCATCTGTACGGCGACACCAAGCATAAATCGCCCAGATAGCTGGGCGTTTCGCCTGACTCATCAGCAAAGTACCCAGGTAAAAGGTTTTGGCATACTTGGCGGTGATTTGGCGACAAAGTTGATAGGACTCGTCTGGTGAGACCAGCTTTTTCATGCGTGGGGGGGAATCAGGCAGTTGCAGCATTCGTTGCAGGCGGTCGGGTTGGGGTTTCCAGGCGATCAGAATCGTTTACAGGCTGCGCTTGTGCTATCACCTGCGCTGTCAGCTTACCAGAAAGTACAGCTCCTTCCATACTCCCCAAATAGCGTTGCATGGTGTAACTACCTGCTAGATAAAAATTACTAATAGGGGTTTTTTGGCTGGGACGGTACTTTTGGCTACCTGCTACGGCTTTGTAAACTGAACGCGGCGTTTTTACTACACGAGTTTTCAACAATTGAGCGGGATTTTCTCCCCCAAAATGCTGTGGGAATAGTCTCTCTAGCTCAGCCATGGTTGCTTGAATAATTTCCGCATCGGATTTATCAATCCAATCTGCGGCTGGGGCGAGAACTAATTCCAACATCGATTTGTTGGGGTCAGCGTATCCTCGACAGGTGTTGCTCATATCAGCGTAAACGCTGAGTAGGGGCGATCGTGAAAATAACAGTTGGTCAATATCTGTAAGTTTACGGTCAAACCACAAATGCAAGTTTATCACCGCGACCCCTTCCAAACTTGCCATTTTTTGGAAAAATTCGATTTTTTTCCAGGGTTCGGGCATTAAAACCTTGGCGACATCTACAGAGGTGGCGCAAACGTAAGCATCGGCAGTGAGAATCTCTTCTGACGAGCCATTTAACCCCCGAAGGACAAAATGCTTCACTGTCCCGTCTTCGTTCAGCACAATCTCTTTTAGGGGCGCATTTAGGCGAACTTCTCCGCCTCGTTCGGTTATATGGTCAACGATGGGCTGACATAGACGTTCTGTTGGGGAACCATCTAAGAAAGCAATCTTAGAACCATAGCGCTCTTGCAAAAATCGATTTAAGGCTGTTAAGGGAACGGTGGCAGAAACATCTTCTGGGTTAATAAAAGTTAAAGCTTTGGAAGCAGCAATAAAAATATCACTGTTGACACGCTCATCCACTCCCTGAAGCTGTAACCACTCCAAAAGAGAGTATTTATCCATCTGCTCGACATAATTCTGACCGCGCACAACTGCTGGTAGCAAACCCACGGCAAAGCGGATTTTCTGCTCCCAGGTCAACATATCGTTGTTGCGAAGAATAGAAACTATCACATTCAGAGGAGCCGGAATATCCGGAACATCAAACCGCGAATAGGTTCCTGGCTTCTCTGGCTGATTAAAAATTAATGTATGCTCCTTCCACTGTAAGCGGTCTTCAATACCTAATTCTTTAAACAATTGGAGCATATTCGGATAAGCTCCAAAAAAGACGTGCAAACCCGTTTCGTACCAGTCGCCGTCCTCATCTTTCCAAGCTGCTACCAAACCTCCCAGAACATCCCGACTTTCCAGGACAATGGGTGTATAACCTGCATCTGAGAGATACTTGGCACAAGCAAGACCTGCTAAACCTGCTCCGGCGATCGCTACTCGCATGTAACTTTACTGCTCTTCAATATTTCTTAATCGTTTTGCCGTACTCATTATACGTTGCAATCTGTTACATTTGGTAATTTTTGGTTATTTGCTCAATTGCCAGGGTTAATGGTTAAGGAAGAAGGGGGTAGAACCATAACAGGTGATAAGAAGTTGTGACATCTGTATTATGGGAAGCACTAGTGATGATTTTGACATTGATTCTGCCTTGACTCCCATAAAAACTTGGACTTTGTCATACGCTTCCATGCTCAGGTGTCTTGAGGCAGCCGTGAGTCATAGTAAATAGGCTCTAGCTATTTCACAACCCTGTTCAACAGGCAAATAAAAATTTAGTTGACTCACTGTGAGTGAAATACCCAGTCTCAACTCGATAACCTGTAAATAGTCATTCACACTGTTATTGCCGGGTCTTCTGCTATACCAAAATAATCACAAAATTCTCTGGCACTTAAATTATTCTCTAACAAATATGTCTTTGGACAGAAGACAAAAATATGTTTTGCTTATGTATTGCTAATTGGCTGCAAATATGTATTTTTATCTAATTAAATTTGCGCGAATGTTGCTCGTGTTTTCCAAGGGCAAAAATTAAGGGTATGGCGGTGGAAATTTTCCTGAATGGAAAAAGCTTGTCTATCTCTTGTACTTCTATAAACACCACATTGACAATGGTATGTGGTGAAACATTTCTACCCAAAACCAGGTGGATTTTTTTGCATCCACAGTAGTTTTATTTTTTCTTGAGCATATTCTACCCCTACAGGCATTTGACCTACTTGTAGGTTCAAGAATATTTCGGTAATGGGTTCCTGAATTAACTCTCTTTGAATTATATAAGCAGTACCTAGAGTGGGATAAATCGTAAAGGATAGCTCTGAACATAATGTAAAAATTTTGACATATCTAGTCAGAGATTTTGCGCGAGGTGGAAAAATAGAGACAGTCTCTGAATAGTTGATTCTAAGAGATATTTTCTACATTATCTCCCGACTAAAATCACTGCTATGAGCAAATACACTTAGTTAGCTACTAGTATATTTTACTTCCATTAATGTACTCTTGATGTATCATAAAGCACTTGCTCGCGAAACGATATAAGTAATTAAACTGTTGTATATTTATCGATTTTTGCATATTTTCAGGACGATATTTTTCAGATTGATAAAAAATTTAAATTGGAAGAATACCGATTGTCGCCAATAGTATCTGAAACTTTTATGAAAGTTTTATTTGCTTATTTATTGGCTTCACGATAATATAATCCCTGCTGGGGATCATTCAGTAGTGTGCTTCTAACCGGGAAATATCTTGCCCATTTCGGGAAAGTTATGCGTCTAGATTTCAGTTTGGTTAAAGACTTGCTTTTTTCTTTGACAGGAAAAGATTTGCGCTGATGCCAGTGCGATTACCTGAACATTAAACTATTGCCATGCTATTTCTTGGACTAATTTGGTTTACATCCTGGGTTGGTGCTTTTTTCTCATTCAATCAGAGCTTACCGCCGCATCTATCTTCAGAAATGGATGAGATAAAAACAGCATCAGCTATGGATAAACTGGTGGGAAGACCACTAACAATTTGGATGCAGTCAAGGGAAGAAACAAGGGTTTTTCAGACAACTTTGATGCCATCACGTTTCTTGCGAATTGACTGGAGTAATTCATCTAAAACCTTAGGAAATCGATTCTCCAAAACACCTGAGCAGAAGAATCAGGGAATTAAAAATAATTTTTGTCATTCCCTAGAGGGAGTATTTGCAGATAATTCTGGGAGCAAAATTCGTCAGGGGGTATCCGTTGCTTCCTTAGTAGAGCCAACTTCCCGCAATCCAGAATTCTTGCCAAATAAAATTCTGCGATCGCTACAAAGCTTCTTTCGTTTTTCTGCTCCCCTAGAACCAAATTTAAGCAGTGCTTCATTACCAGTAGTCGTTGTCCATCGACAAACAGACAATTATGAAGTCTGGTTAAATAACAGCTTAGTTGCCAATTTACCTGATAAATTGCAGGCAAGGATGATGCAACAAAAGTTGACTCGATTGTTACAGTCATCTCATCTCAATCCTTGGCAACTACGACCGGCATTAGTGGACGGAATTCCGGCATTAATGGCAGGAAACCGTTTGTTATTGGCAGTAGAAAAAACCATTGCCCAAAAGCACAACCGTAGTGGGGATTTAATTGCCATCGAATGGGTAAATAATCTGCGAGCAGCGCTGAAAGTTCCTTCCTTATCTCTGGTGGAAGGGCAATCGCAAATGTATGGTTTACAACCTTCTCCTCAGAAAATGCATGGTTTAGCCTCCTGGTATGGTGGATACTTCCATGGCAGACAAACAGCTAACGGAGAAATTTACAATCAGGACGAGTTGACTGTTGCTCACAAATCTTTGCCATTTAATACTTTCTTGCAGGTGAAGAATTTAAAAACAGGTAAATCTGTGATTGTGCGAGTCAACGATCGCGGTCCTTATATTCCCCCACGTAGTTTAGACTTGTCACGGGTTGCTGCTCGTTGTATTCAAAGTGAAGTTGCAGGAGTTGTTCCCTATGAAGCAACTATCATGCAGGTAAATAGCCCCAAGTTGACTACCCAAGGCGCGAATTTATTGCTAAAGGGTCAAAAAGCGCCTCGAAAAATGGCGATCGCCTCTGATTTTTAAAACTTTCTGTGTCGATTTGGCGGTTCTATTTCTACACAGTTTGTTGATTGGTGACTTCTGGATACTCGTCATCGACAGAAGTGCGAACGAAAAACATACAACCACCACGGGTTTCGGGGGCGTGGATTGAACTTGGGGTAGAAAGGATATAATCACCTTTGCCGTAGACTTCCTCCCCAATTACCAAGTCACCCTCTAACATGAAAATTTCTTCTACTCCTGCATGACGGTGGAGAGGATACCGCACACCTGCCTCAGCACGCAGCAAGCAAGTAACCTCACGGCGCACCGGGTCAAAATTTAGTCTCGCAATCATGACTCCTGGTATGCGGTGGGGTTTCCAGTTTAATTCTGTTGAGCGCTTGTAGATAGGTAGGTTTATGTCTGGGGTTGGGGTTTGTGGTTGAGGTGTTGCAATCCCAATTCTGGCAAACAGTCTATCTTTCAAATTATCTGCCATTGGCACTGGTGGAGCAGTATAGGCGATCGCCGCTACAGCTGCCTGCAATTCTGACATTTCGTCACCTAACTCCGGTAATTCACTGATTTGCTCTGTCACGAAATTAGATTCTTCTTCACCTAGAAGATTCAGAGCATAAAGTGGAGCCAATTCACAAAAACATTTATCTTCAGCACGCACAAGCGTTTTCTCCTAGAGGCTACCATCTCCGAGCGATTTATTTTGATGCTTTCAGACTCTACCAGATAGAGTTCAAAGCTAGGGATAATTACAAAGTTCCCCGACTATTTTCTGGAACAATAATTTTAGATGCCAGCTTCTACTGAGAATCATAGATATATATGGTAGCGTACTTAGTTCGATTTGGGCAGCAACAGTACTTTCATGATGCAGTCAGTTAAATCCCATGACTTTTACCAATTACCCAATGACGGCGGAAAAATCTTGCGAGGTTTGGTTCTTCTAAGGATAAAAAAATTGGTCGCCCATGGGGACAGGTGTGGGGGTTGCGGGTGCGTTGCCAATCATCAAGTATTTTCTGCATTTCTTCCAGAGTCAGGGGTGTACCATTACGAATTGCACTACGACAGGCAACGGCTACCTGGGCTGTTTGTAAGTCCCCACCTAAGCTTAATTCTAGAATGGCATCAGCAATGTCTGAGCGTGATTGGAGGATGGTGGGAATAGTGCGAATTGCCCACATTTGCTCACCAAAGGTTTCTATATCTAAGCCAATAGTTTGTAATTGAGTAATCTGTCTTGGTTGGAGTTGGTAAAGGATAATTGGTGGTTCCACAGGGATAATTTGCCAGTTATCGCACAGTTGTTCATACAATACCCGTTCGTGGGCAATATGTTGTTCAACTAACCACATTCCCCCAGGATGTTCGGCAACAATGTAGGTATTGTTAATTTGTGCTACTGCTTTGAGAAAATTTTGGTTGTGGGGTGCAGAGTTAGCTTGATAATTCCCTGTTGATTCTGCGGCTTTGATTAACTTACTCACGCGAGTGGTTTGGACTGTTTCCGGAATCGTGTCAGAGTTGAGATTTAGCGCTTGGTTGATTCCTTGGGTGATTTGTTCTTGCCATTGACTTAAGTTGTTGAGGTAGATTTCATTTTTGGCAGGGTTGCGGTTCCAGTTGATTTGTTCGGGAGATAGGTGTAAATGCAGACAGCAAACAGGAAAGCGATCGCGCGGTAAGGTGCGATGGAAAGCGCCGAGTATTGTCTGTTCAATTTCCGTTGATTTGATGATTCTGCCATTCATGGCAACTCGCAACCAGTCGGGACGATGACGATGGCAACGATCAGGTAAACCGACGGCAAGATATAGGGATGAAGGGGCAGGATGGGATAATTGCAATTCCAATTCCTGCAAGTCTCCGGGGCGAATTTGCTGAAGCATTTGTGGTAACAATTTGCCCATAGTCGTGGTGGGAGAAATCGTAAACCATTGCCGATCATCTTGCCATACCTGCCAAGCAATATGGGGATGACACAAGGCTATTTGCTGGATAGTTGCCTGCACAGCCTTCATTTGTTGTGAGAAGGTGGGCAAACCTTGACGACGGGCAGTACAGTTACCGAAAAGGTTAGAGACTGTGACAATAGTTCCAGGGGCGATCGCTGTGGCTTCAACGTGTAAAGCTTCTCCTCCATAACCATAAATAACTCGCCAGCCGATATCGCCTAGGTGTGAACGGCTACATATTTCCACATCTGCTAAAGTTGTGAGGCTATGTAAGGCTTCCCCACGAAACCCTAAACTCGTGATTTTCCACAGGTCATCACTGTTGCGAATTTTACTAGTGCTGTGTGCCTTGGCAGCAAAGTGTAAGTCATCTATATCCATTCCCCGACCATTATCAGTGACTCGCACTTGCCAATTTTGGGGAGAAACCGTAACAACGATACGAGTCGCACCAGCATCTAGGGAATTTTCCACTAATTCTCGCACCACAGATGCAAAGGAATCAATGACTTCTCCGGCTGTGATTAAATATACAACTTCTGTTGGTAAAACTTGAATCGTTGCTACCATAAAACAGTCTCAAAGCCAGTTGGGATAATCCACTAAGCTTCAATATAATGTATGGGCGATCGCCAGGACAAATACTTGTATTAATTCCTGAGAAACCCGACTTTCGCAAAAGCCGTGGTTCTCAAAACCAGCATTTCTGGTACTTATTTACGCCTGATGTGAATTAGAAACGCCTCTTATACCAATTCTCTAAAATTAGGCTACAGATGGAATCTACGGAACCATTGCTAAATCTAGATTTTTTAATTGCGTTAGCGTTAGCTCTCCCGCAGGGAGCATTGCGAATTGGTATTATCCTATAAGGTTTTCAAGGCTTAATTCACTACTGATTACTCATTATTTCTCTTTAAATGTCCACACACCATCATCCCAGTCATTATCGGAAGGTGGTGTTTGTAACCAGTGATGGCAACGCTTGATATGCATTTGTGCCGCCAAATCCTGACGATCAATGTCTAACACCTTGGCAAATTCAGCTTTTGCTCGCTCAAAATCCTGAGTTAAGTAAAAATGTCTACCTTGGTGGTAATGTTCAATCAGGGAGATTTGCTCACCGGGAACTGTATCAGTACGTAAACCGATGAGTTCGTAAATTGCCACCGGTTCGTTTCTACCTTTGACGCGAATGTAATCTAATTCCCTCGCCCAGACGTGATTTTCACAGGGCTGATAGGTTTTATCGCTGATAATAATGTCACAGCCATACTGTTTACTGACACTTTCTAAGCGAGAGCCTAAATTCACTCCGTCACCAATGGCAGTAAATTCCATGCGTTTACTAGAGCCAATATTACCGCTAATGACCACATCGGAATTGATACCAATCCCAATATTGATGCGGGGTTTATTCAGAGCATGACGACGGGTGTTAAATTCGTACAGACGTTGACGCATTTCTAAGGATGTTTGTACTGCCATCCAAGCGTGTTCGTCTAATGGTAGGGGAGAACCATAGACAGCCATGATGGCATCACCGATATATTTATCTAGGGTTCCTTTGTATTTGAATACTGCTTCCACCATGGATTCAAAGTATTCATTGAGCATACTTACTACTTCTTCCGCTTCCAGATTTTCTGTCAAAGTAGTGTAGCCACGAATATCTGAGAAGAGAATCGATACTTCCTTGCGATCGCCACCTAATTTTGCATCGTCGAGTTTGAGTAACTCCTCAGCTAATTCTTGAGTCATGTAACGATACATGGTACTCTTGAGCCGCTTTTCATCGCTGATGTCATCCATCACCACCAATGCACCACGAACTTGCTCTTGGTCAGCAGCATCGGCAATGGTATTAATGGATAGGTTAATACTATGCTCTTCTTCCACTGTAGATATCAGGGTTCTATCTGGGTAGTATTGTTCTCTGTATTTCACATCAGCAGTATTCAGAGAATTTTCACACCACTTACTAAAGTCTCCCTCTTTAATCCGGATAACTTCGCTAATTAATTGTCCTTCTAAACGGGAATCTGTATCCAAACCTAGTAAGCGTTTAGCACTTTCGTTTGCCGCAATGATTTGCCCTGTCTTGTCTGTGGAAATTACCCCATTGGAGAGACTACGGAGAATATCTCTTTGCATTTGTTCCTGTTGTTTCACCGTGGCAAACAACTTGGCATTTTGTAATGCTACCCCAGCTTGAATATTAAAAGCTTCCATGAATTCTTCATCATTGCGGTCAAAACTTGCCTGGAAGCATTCGGGAGCTTGGGGCCAATGGGCAGGGTTATAGGGAGGAAATTCCCCGGTTTTCTTTTTATTTACCAATTGGGTGACTCCAATTAGCTCCTGATCGGCATTAAACACGGGCATACACAGTAAGCTACAGGTACGGTAGCCATTTTGTTGATCCATCTGTTTTGCCGTACCAGAATCGGGATGTTCGTAAAGGTCAAAGGGAATATTCAATGTTTTCCCAGAGGCAGCAACTTTTCCAGCAAAACCAATACCAACTGGGACTCGCAGTTCCTTTGTTGAACCATTATCCTGGGTGATTTTTGTCCATAATTCCTGGCGATCGCTATCGATTAACCATAGGGTACTGCGATCGGCGTTCATCAATTCCTTTGCCTCATCCATCACCCGTTTTAGAGTATCTTCTAGGTCAAGACTACTTTGAGACAGGGATTTGATGGCTTTCATCATTGCCGCAGCTGCTCTTTGTTTTTGTGTTGCCACATAAAAAGAACGTGAGGACTCTAAAATTAACCGGATAGAGGGCGCAAACTCTTGAAAAAGTTGTTCATCAGCACTTGTAAATCCGCGAATATCGATGCGCTCGACTAAGGATTGTCGCTGGTTAGTATGTTTGAGTTTGTTGAGCATCTGAACTACAGCAACTAACTGTCCCTGCTCATTGAGCAATGGCATAGCAAGCATGGTGTAGGTACGGTATCCTGTACGTTTTTCCTGCTCTTGGGCAAAGCGCGATCGCGGATCGTTATAAAAATCAAAGGGAATATTTACTACTTTCTTATCACTGGCAACTTCCCCAGCAATCCCTTTATTCGCAGGGATACGGATTTCTAAGGAACGCCCCCCCTCTCCCTCAGCTAAAATTGACCAGAGTTCTTGTTTTTCTTCGTCTAGTAAAAAAATAGTTGTCCGGTCTGCTCCCAGTAATTCCCCGGTTTTCAGGGTAATTGACTGTAACATTTCTTGCAAGATAGTCTCAAATCCCTGGGAGTCCAACATGGACAGAGTTTGATTGACAATCTGTAATTTCTGTTCTACATCTTTAACGACTTGTTTAAAAGTATCCTGGGTCAAAGGAGCCAGAAAAGTTGAAATTGTACCTTTTTGTTTGGCTAGAGCACCGACAGGAGACGCACTTTGTGGCAAGTCGCGGTTTTCTGGTTGGCGAACACCGACGATTAAATCGGCTGCTTCACCGCAACTAGTTTGATGGACTGACATAACTGGCTTTTGATATAGGAGTAGGTTTTAACTGTTAAAGAAGCATTAATTTTATGTAAAGGTTGCTACCGGATACGCGAGTCATATTATCCACAGTTTAATCTCTCCTCTGGCAACCGTCACCACAGAAAAGCTAAAAGAACAAGGGAAATTGCAAAAAACTTGCTAATTAGTTACCCAGGGAAAATTATCGAGAAAATACGGTTGCGAACTCGTTTTTTGTGTGTAAATAGTAACTTGTAATTCATCCATAATCAGAAGATAAATCCTAGTAAACCGAATTGACTTCAAATCCGGTTGATTGCTAAACATACCTGTGAGCAGTAGGGATATTAACCTATGGACTGATTTTGTTATGAGTGTAAGGAAAATTACTGTTTACTGATTCACCCATTAAGTAGATCGGTGTGAAAATTTCAATGTATGTCATTGCGAATGAAACGAAGTGAAATGAAGCAATCCCAAGGGTTATGCCGATTTTACATTCTGTTACATAGTTAGGTTTATTCTCACCGACTTACTTACCTGTGAATAATTACTGGGCAATGGCAAACATAACAAGTCTGAGAATGGATAGGATGTCTAAAGGGAAAGGAACAGAAAAAACCTTTAAACCTCTGCCTGGAGCTTTTTTTTAACTTAACTTTGAGTTCAAAAGACTTAACCGAGTACTATTGAGAGTAGATAAATTTAAAATTTACCTACCCTTTGTCCTGAGAATAAAAATATACCCTATTCTCCACAATTAAAAAACAGTTAATCTATAATTCCCTTTTTCTTGAGGAAAAGCAGAAATTACTACCACATAATATGTATCATCTTTGGGTAGTCGGGCACGGTCTATTAATGCACTGTACCTACCATCTTGAGCATTATCCGCAGCCACAATATTACCCTGGGAGTCTAGTAACACAATGTAAGGTGAAAAATCTTCAAAAACGCTATCCGCTCGGATACTGATTAGTTGATTCTCCTTACCCTTGAATTTAGAAATGTCATAATAATTACCATTCGTTTGTAATTTCAGACTGCGATCGCCTAACTCACTCGCTTCGTCTAGAAAATAACTGGCACGGTCATTACGTAGTGCGAGACTATACCTACCTTTCTCTCCAGGAATACGACTAGTGATTGCAATTGTGTATTTGCCAAGCTTTGGTAAGCGATTATACAAAAATGCTTCCCTGACCCCTGCTTTTGTTTCTACGCTACAGCGTTGAGCAATGACTTGATTATCTGGATCAAGCAACAACAAACAAGGTTCTAAACTCAAGTTATTCTTGCGACGGTTATCTTTGCTTCCAATTAACCGCAGCTGTACCAGTTCATTTTCCCTACCATCAAATTGATAGAAATGGTAGTAACGTTTGCCATCCTGAAAATCTCCCGGAGCTAGAATTCCAAATTGCACATTCGAGTAATCTATGCTGCGGAAAGTCGGGGTTCTAGAGGAAGTATTATTAGTTGCAATTGGTTCCTGATTATTAGAATTATCACTATTCGCTGGTTGATTCCCAGGACGGTTTCGAGGTGGTTTCGGCTGATTATTTCCTCCTTGGGGAGGACGCTTTCTGTCAGGTTTTTCTTGGGAAGGACGTTGACTTACTTGCTCTTGTCTCGGAGGTGGGGGATTCTTTTGCGGACGATTATTTCTGGGTGGAGGTGAGTTATTTCCTCTATCATTATCAACTTCATTTTTTGGTGGTTTTTTTGCAGAACGTAGGGGAGAATTAATCCGTTGACTAACTCTTCTAGGTGGTGGATTCCCTGGAGAATTATTTTGTGCTTTCGGGAGTTGGTTAATCGCTTTTTTTACTGCTTCCGGTTCTCGCTCATCAGGGGTTTTAGCTATGTTGACATCTAACTTGTTAGGGAATCTATTTTCTGGAGAATTAGAAATTCCGTAACCAGTAAGTAACATACTGCTGCTCAAGGTTGCTAGGAGCAAGATTAATTTTGCTAAACGCGATTGCATTAATTTCTCTCCTGAATAAATTTGGCAATGTTTCTGAACTTAGTGAACTTTGAAGGTAATCAGATGAAAACTAATAATTGTTATTGAAATAATGACAAATCTTTTGTAAAATCACTAGCGTCAATTTTTACTAGGAAATTATTCTCGTCGAAAAAATATTTTTTAGATGAATGTATTATTCATCCATGAATAAATAATCCTGTTTCTGTTTTCTAATCTCCATATTTTGCATATGTACATCTTCTAGAAAATTATTGTAGCAGTATTAAAGAATCTACTTAAATATATTGAGATAAAATATTTTTTTATAGGCAAAAATCAAAATATTCCAAAGCCATACTGGTATCGGAAAACCATAAATATTGTCAATGTTTGCCCAAATTTATAACTAGGCTTGTGTATACATACAAAATGGCAAAGCAATATTCCGCAAAAAAATATCCACAAAAGTACATGACTTTTTTGAGAGAATTCAGTCATAATCATTAATAGAGAATTATACGCTATAACATATTTTATACTCAAGTAGCTCTGGCTTTTCTTTTATGCTCTGCTGTCTCAACCCCGACTGTGAAAAACCTGATAACGAAGAAAGTCAAAAATACTGCCAAAACTGCGGTACACCTTTGATACCTTTATTGCGGGGGCACTACCGTATCCTGAGACGATTGTCAGAGGAGGGTGGATTTGGCTTGACTTATTTAGCAGAAGATGTGGATAGACTGAATGAAGTCTGTGTGGTTAAACAATTAGCACCAAAGTTCCATGGTACATCTGCTCTAAAAAAAGCAGTTGAGTTATTTAAAGAAGAAGCGCAAAGATTACAGCAACTCGGAGAACATCCACAAATACCCCGCCTCCTAGCATATTTTGAACAGGAAAACCATCTATATTTAGTTCAAGAATTTATTGATGGTGAGAATTTATTAGATGAATTAAAGAAAGGTTTTGTCTATCGAGAAGAAGACATTAAAGCAATATTGCAAGATTTATTGCCAGTATTAAAATTTATTCATGATCAAGGTGTGATTCACCGTGATATCAAACCGCAAAATATTATGCGTCGTCGCAGCGATCGCCAGTTGGTTTTAATTGATTTCGGAGCCTCAAAACAACTAACAGCGACAGTGCAAACTCGTATGGGGACGACAATTGGTTCCCATGGTTATACTGCAATTGAGCAGATGCAAGGGGGAGAAGCGTATCCTGCGAGTGATTTATATAGTTTAGGTGCAACTTGCTTTCATCTACTAGCTAATATTTCTCCCTATGAATTATGGTTAAAACAGGGTTATAGTTGGGTGAATTCTTGGCAAACATATTTAATTAAGAATGAGATACAAGTATCTGACCAATTAATTCATATTTTAGATAAATTATTAAAAATTGAACTGAAAGAACGCTATGCAACAGATGCAGAAGTAATTGCGGATTTGCAACCACCAGAAGAAGTCAAGGTAGCAACATCTGTAAAAACTGAATCAGAAGCAGCAGAGAAGCATTCTATACTGAATTACAAATATGTGACTGCTTTGGGAACATTCACCTTGATTCTCATGGGTTGGGGAATTTGGAATTTGTCTCGGAATCCTTCCCCAAATATGACATCATCAACGGAAAGGAAAGTCAATCAAGTAGTTCTAAATTCTTCTGCTAGCTTCTTTCAACCACAATCATTAAAGGGTCATAGTAGTGATGTGAATGCAGTTGTATTTACTGCTAGGGGCGATAAAATATTGAGTGCTAGTGATGATGAGAAAGTGAAAGTTTGGGATGCAGTTACAGGTAAAAAATTACAAACTTTTAATACCCATGTTAAGGCTACTAATTATCTCTATGCTCTAGCAGTTAGCCCCAATGGAGAATACGTAGCAACAGGGGGATATGATGACAGTATTTCCCTGTGGAATATGTCTACTGGACAGAAAATCAAAACATTAACGGGTCATAGTGGAGATATTGCGTCCTTAGCTTTCAGTCCAGATGGTAATTTTTTAGCTAGTGGTAGTTTAGATGAAACTATCAAGATTTGGGATGTCAATACAGGGAACAATCTTCAAACTTTAGCGGCAAACACTGGCTCCATATATACTTTAGCTTTTCACCCTACTAATAGTGATATTTTGGCAAGTGGAAGTAAAGATAAAACGATTCGTTTGTGGAACGTAAAATCTGGTAAATTAATGCAGACTTTGCGAGGTCATAGTGATATCGTATCTTCCTTAGCTTTTAGTCCCGATGGTCAGGCGATCGCCAGTGCAAGTAAGGATAAAACGATTAAAATTTGGAATGTGACAAAGGGAGAAGTCAGCCGTACCATTGCTCAACATTCTGCTAGGGTAAATACGGTGATTTTCCTCAGGGGAGAAAATTCCTTGATGTTAGCTAGTGGTAGCCATGATGAGACAATTAGGTTTTGGGATGCCAATACTGGAGCAGAGATAAAACTAATAAAAGGGGATAATTCTGGGAGAATTCACGCTATCGCTGCTAGTCCCGATGGTAAAATACTTGTCAGTGGCGGTTCTGCTGGTAATACTCTAAATCTTTGGCAGATGAAATTTTAGGATTGAGGCTGAATCATAATCACTACTATCATTATTTAGCACCATTGAAAAAATGCCGTGGACTTCTCTCCATGCAAAAATCCATCGCACAATCCGCGATCGCCATCTAATTACCCAGAATCAGCGTCTACTAGTTGCAGTTTCCGGTGGGCAGGATTCCCTATGTTTAATTCGTTTACTTTTGGATTTACAATCAAAATGGGGTTGGTATATCAGCATTGCCCATTGTGATCATTGTTGGCGTGCAGATTCAGCAGCTAATGCCCATCATGTAGAAAATCTCGCCCAATCTTGGCAAGTACCCTTTCATTTAGCAACTGCCACAGAAGCCATCAACACAGAAGCAGCAGCCAGAAATTGGCGATATCAAGTACTAACAGAAATTGCCCAAGCATCCGAATATCAATATATAGTTACAGGTCATACCCAGAGCGATCGCGCCGAAACACTGCTGTACAATTTAATGCGAGGCAGTGGTGCAGATGGTTTACAAGCTCTGGCTTGGCAACGTCCCCTGACAGCAAACATTTTTCTGATTCGTCCCTTACTCGCAATCACCCGCAGGGAAACTGCCCAATTTTGCCAAGATTACCAATTACCTATCTGGGAAGACTCTACAAATCAAGATACCAAGTATGCGCGTAATCGCATTCGCCAAGAACTATTACCATATTTACGAGAAAATTTCAACCCCAACCTAGAATCTGCCCTCGGACAAACAGCCGAACTATTACAAGCAGATGTTGAGTATTTAGAAAGTATTGCCACAGAACTCAGGGAAAAGTGTTTTTCTGCCCCAACCCCTGACTATATAAGAATCAATCGTCGCATTTTACAAACAGTACCCCTAGCATTACAAAGACGAGTTATGCGGCAAATATTGCTAGAAGTAATCAATATTGCGCCCAATTTTGAGCATATAGAGAAACTCACAGGATTAATTATCGCCCCTAACCGCACACAAACAGACCCCTTTCCTGGAGGAGCGATCGCCCAGGTGATGGGAGACGAGATATTATTTCTTAGAAACTTGTCCCCAAAATAGTAATTTCGCCAGAAAAAAAGGGATGAGGTTCGGTGTTAGGATACATATCCCCTTTTCCTTACCATTTCCCCTTTTCCCTAACTTTTGTCCCAAATCTATCTAAGCAGCCAAGGCAGGTTGAGCAATCAAACCCATGAGAGTTTCCCGCATCTGGGCAATCATTTCCTGTTGGGAATTGCCAGAGTTTTGAACTTGAGTGAGATTTTCGGCAACAACTTGTAATTTATGCCGCATTCCATCCAAAGAATCTTGAATCGGTTGCAATGCTTCCTGATAAAGATTCACCCTTCCCCAGGATTCCGCGATCGCTGTCCGCAAAGACTTGAGATTATCCTCCATTTCCTGCAATTCCTGGCGCTTTGTTTCCTGTTCAGGAGTTTGTTGCGTCAGATGTTCCTGGATTTGGGAGATATTACCTTGGAGTTGGGAAATTTCCCCCATAACAGCTTGTAATTGAACTGACAATTTTTCTTTTTGTCTCTCCAATTCCTGTAAAGCTGGACTCAAATCTATATTTACTCCCTCATCATCAGGTGTTTGTCCCTGTCTGCGCCATAAAACCATCTTATGCTGTTTCAGCAGAGATTTACGCTCAGTGATACTACGACGTTGCCCTACCAAAGTCTCATTCAACATTTGATAAGAGTCTTTCTCATCAGCGATTTCCGTCTCTAATTCACCTCGCTCCCCATCCGATACTTGATTGATTTTTTCTTGCAGTTCATTAATAGTCTGCTGCTTATAAATCAACTCCTGTTCTTGATCATGTACAAAACTAGAGTCAATTCTCAGCTTTTCTTGCAAATCTTGAATGGTAGTCTGCAATTCCTCCAAGGACATGTTTTCCAAAGCTGCTAAGTCAACCCCAGAGACAGAGTTCTCATCATTGGATACCAGCAAAGATTGCATGGTTTGATGCAACTCTTCCTGCTGCTGTAATTGTCCTTTGAGAAGTTCTACCCACTCTTCCTTCATTTTGAGGGTTGCAGTCTGTGTTGTCAGGACTGTTGCTTGCTCCTCTAGGGTTTTTTGTATCTGTTGCCACTCAGCTTGACGCTCAGAGAGAATCTGCGATAAACGGTCAAATTCCGCTTGTTGCTCACCAACAGCCGTCCTTTGTTGTTCTAATTGCTGCCAATGGGGATTCAGGATACCTTGCTGTTGTTCCACCATTTCCAGAGCATATTGTAGGTGCTCACTCACACTGTCTGTGGATGGGCGATCGCTACCCAGACGCTCAATTAAATCAACTAAAATCCTTCCCTGTTCTTCATCTAAAACATTCCCCCCTTGCATCTCTGCTTGACGCTCTTCTAAACGTCGCTGCTCACCCCGCAAATGCTCCCAAGCACCCTCTAATTCTTGGTTTTTGCGTTCGATTTCTGCTTGGAGTTTTTCTGTTTCCTGATGTAGGGCTTCAAACTGCTGTTTTTCTGCCTCTAAGCGGTGAAACTCTTCCTCCATTTGCTGGAGTTCTTCTAAACGCGCTTCCATTTCCATCTCTCGACGGTTAAATTCCTGCGCTTGGAATGTCAGTGACTCCTTCCACTGATCAATCTCATCTTCCTTAACTTTAAATTTTTCCAGTTGTCGGGAGAAATTCTGCAAAATATTGACAAGGGGACGACCTGCCTCTTGTACTCTTTGAACTTGCTTTTGCGGGTTTAACTCAACTAGTACTAAAGCACCATCGTTTAATTTGTTTGCTTCCTCTGCTGAAATTACCTCTTCGGAAACATTACTCCAACTTTGGTCAGTACGTTGACAAGCTAAAAGCTTTAGCTCTGTTTTGCCAGCGCCACCTAATAAACTACCTTTTTGTTTTTGTACTTCTGCTAAATACAGCACACCTTTAATCCTTTGGATGTACTTAATGTCTAAGTTACGGGATATACATTAGATAATTACATTAGCCCGCTTTATATCCTTGAAGACTCATCTCAATAAAACAGGCAAGTATATTTATGAAAGCCTATAAATGGGGAGTCGTAAGTCCCAACACTCATAGAACTGATATCTTACATCACTATATTTTGGACTCCGATGATTTGTACTGACTACCGTGTGATTACTCACTTCCTGGGAGTATATTAAAATTGTTTAAGATTTGACAACTATCAAAAAAATTTAGAATAATCCCATCTCCCATGGGTAACAGAATAGACAGACCTGGTTACAGGTGATAGCAACATTCAGTTCGGCTCTACCATCCTTCCCCTATTCCCCTGTTTCCCTTGATGAATAGAAAAATACAAGGGCAAAATTAACAAAGAGTCTCAACCGAATTACCAGGAGTATTTTTGACTCAATGTGGGGAAACTTAAAGGAAATTGATTTTTGCAGTATTCTGCGGTTGATAGAGATGGGGCAGCGAACAGGCATATTGTGTGTAGAAGCCCACAGTCCACCTCAGAAATTTAACTTAGGGAAAGAGACAAAAAATAGACTAAATAGCTGGTTAGTCTTTTTCGTGAATGGTGAAATTATTTATGCTGGTAAGGATGAGACAAGCTCTGCTTCTCCCTCCCTTTCCCGTCTGAGTGATTACCTGCGTCATTATCGAGTCAAGTTAGCAGTTGAAGACTTGCCAAATATTGAAGCAGATGAACTGAATCCTCCAGAGTATGCCTATATCTGGAAACTATTGGCAGAAAATATACTAGAGCCGAAGCAAGCACGTAGTATTATCCATAACTTGATTCAGGAAACCTTATTTGATTTAAATTTGTTACGTCAAGGTAGTTTTACATATATCAATTCTGTAGCTTTAAACCCCCAAATTGGCACTTGGCAAGTGACACCACTTCTGGAAAATCTCATCCATCAAGCTCAACAGTGGCAGCAATTTTTGCCCCATATTCAATCACCCCAACAATTTCCCATTCTCAAAGATATTCCCAATCTACGTTCCTCTCTACCGATCGCCACAGTCACGAGATTACAACAATGGGCTGACGGGAAAACGAATTTACGTCAATTAGCTCGTTACCTGAATCGGGATGTTGTCACCTTGGCAAAGGCAATTTATCCCTACGTTCAGCAAGGTTGGGTAAATGTTGCTGACTCTCCAGTTGTTCCTGCAAAGAATAGTTCTAGCAATCAGACATTAAACCTAGTCAGTCAGTCACCTGCTATTGTGAAGCCCAACCAGTTACGTATCCTGTGTATTGATAATTCTCTAGAAGTTTGCCAGCAAGTACAGGCAATTTGTCAGGAGCAGGGTTATGTGGCGATCGCCCTCAACAATTCCCTAGAAGCCTTAAGTTTGATGTTCCAGGATCCTCCCCATCTTCTCCTGTGTAATGTTGCCATGACTGAGTTAGATGGTTATCAACTCTGTGGAATGTTGCGTCATTCCCAATATTTTGCCACCTTACCGATTGTCTTACTGAATGATAATCATGATTTTATACACCGAACTCGTGCCACAATAGTCGGAGCAACAGATTATTTGACAACACCATTTACTAATCAAGAGATGCTGAACTTGTTGCAATCACACCTGGCTTAGAAAAAATCGGTGATATATCGAGAAAGGGATATTACTCAGGGTGCGCCTAAAAAAAATTACATATACATGGTCAGTATAAAAAGTTAATTCAAGATATATTGCCTATGCCGTGATATGTGGGATTACTTCATCCCCTAGGGCTGAATCATTTATACAGGCTTTTAAACCACTGATTTGAGCCTGTATCCTTAAATTCAACACTTGTTGATTTCACCAAAGATGGAGTAAAAAATATTATCACCAAAACGGTGCTTGCCATTGAGTACTGAGGATTAAGGATTCAGTAATCAGAATTCTATATCAATGGGGAATCCCCGGTTGATAACCGTTATTTCTCAGTACTTGTGGCTTATTGCTATAACTTAAAAAACAAGTTAGGTAACTACAATTAGTTTTACTGAGTAAATTAGTAAGGGAATAAAATTATTTTATACATTAAGTGTATTCGGGGAATCAGGGAATGTTCCAAGCAGGAACATCTACACCAGGAGGTAGATAGGCATATATGAGTATAGTTCTGATAGTGGAAGACAGTATTGCTCAGAGGGAGATGATTACAGACCTCCTGAAAGCCAGTGGCTTAACGGTTACCCATGCCAGTGACGGAGTAGAAGCCTTGCAAGCAATAGAAACTGCACCTCCAGACTTAGTGGTATTAGATATTGTCATGCCCCGAATGAATGGTTATGAAGTTTGCCGTCGATTAAAATCTGACCCTAAAACTCAAAATGTTCCCGTAGTCATGTGTTCTTCCAAAGGGGAAGAATTTGACCGCTACTGGGGTATGAAACAAGGTGCGGATGCTTATATTGCCAAGCCGTTTCAACCAACAGAGTTGGTGGGAACAGTCAAACAACTGTTGCGAGGATAAGGACAAAGGCAATATGGACAGCAAACCGGACTTTTTAGGGGGTACTGGACAAGATCACTTCCGCCCGGAACTACAGGTAGAAAGTCCTGAGGGTGAGCTACACCTGCGTTTTTTCATTCCTTCGCAGCAGGAGTTTGCATTGCCGGCAACCGGCATCCGTGAAGTGATAGAACTTAGTCCTGATCGAATTACTCCGATACCTAATGCTTCTCCTTTACTTTTGGGTACTCTAAATTTACGCGGTCGAGTCATTTGGGTGGCTGACTTGGGTCAATTTCTGGGTGAAGTCATGGCATTAAATACAGATCGGGCGGAAATTTCCGTGATTGCGATTGAGGAACAAGACACAATTGTTGGTCTTGCAGTCGATGAAATTGGTGGTATGGACTGGCTAGATGTGCAGTATCTTATGGCACCTAATAGTGTGCCAGATACCATGACTCCTTTTTTACGAGGAGAGTGGCTTTTAGATGGGAGTAAAAATACCAGACAGTCCCAGCAAAAAGGGTTAGCATTCCCAGGGAATTCACCCCACTGTTTACGACTGTTAGATCAAATGGCAATTTTGCGAAGTGCGCGCTGGGCAGGATGATATTGGGAGGCAGCAATGGCAGCGAGTATAGATGATTACGCGCAGACATATCAACAGGCTCTGACAGCCTACGCGCAACAAAATTATGAATTAGCCGCGACTCTAGTTGATGAAGTCGTGGCAAATGTGCCGAATGACCCGAATACTCGTTTATTGCGCGGTCATGTTTATTACGTTTTACAAAAATTTGATATTGCGAAATCTGACTACGAGGAAGTATTACGACTAACCCAAGACTCAGAACTGATCGGTCTTGCTCAAAGTAGTTTGGATAATATCAGTCAGTATCTGCAAGAATTAGAGGCGATCGCCGGATTGGAGGAAATTAGTACAGATGATGTACTGGATTTTGCTCAAACACCAAATAGCGAAGCCAATGATGCAGCAGATTTGGGATTGGGTGGAATTTTAGATGACCAAGATTTAGCTCTTAATGCTTTTACTCCCATCCCAGAGACTGGTGGAGTCGTGGAAGGATTACCCGACGCGGCAAATCCCTTTGAAATGCCCACTGACAGCATTATTGTTGACAAAAATCCTGACTCTACTTCCCGGATTGCAGATAATCCTTTTGCCCTTGAGGGGATGGAAACTGATGGCGAATCCGTTGCCAATAGTTGGATTGGACAGTCGGAATTAGAATTACCTTCCTTTTTAGATGTAGATATTCCTAGTAGTGAATTGGGTAAACCCGATTTATTTTCTTCATCCCTGACTCAGGAACAATCATCAGATTCTTCAGCACCGAGTCTCCATGATTTTCTCTTTGCACCTGTAGATTCTTTGGAAGAGAATTTATCCTCTTCTGTGGAGAAAAATAGTTACCAAGCTCCCTCTATGGAGAGAGAAAATCCTGGTAAAGTTGGCTCAAAAGTCAAGCAATCCGACGATGAGACTTTATTAATGGGAACTCCCCCAAATCCTAGTAAAAGTAGTCGGGAGAGTTCGCCCACAAATTCCCAGGAGAAATTATTCTCCACTGAAAGTGCAACTAGCAAATCCCATGTAGATAAATTTCCTGGGGCAGCAAAATCAGCAAAACCCGAAGAAAATCCAGTACATCATTTTGATGATGATAATGACAGTTTCGATATGGAGGCATTTGAATCTGCCTTCGGCTCGGAAGTTTTTAGTACCAGTGATGACAGTATTCTCAATGGTAAAAGCTCTCAAACAAGTACTAGTAAATCTGTCAGCAGTAATATTGAATTTTTAGATGATTTTGATGATTTTGATGATTTAGGTAATATTCCTGGGTTCGACATTTCCACGGATACCAACTTTGGCAATTCCCAGCCCCTCAGTTCTGCCTCCATAGCAAGTAAGAAATCTTCTAGTACCTCTGTACCTAAGAGTTCTAGCAATTTTCCCGATTATGCATCGACTAGCGGTGTGGAGAGCGATCGCGATGATGAACTATTTAGTATCACTGGTTCCCAGGAAGCTGTCCCCGTATTCACCCAGGTAGATGCTAGCAATGTGGAACCGCAAGTGAGTGTGGAACAGGGAATTTTTGCCCCCTTAGAAAATGCTCCCCTAGAAACCAAGCAATGGTTAATTGCGGGTTCTGTAGGTGTGTTTTCCGCTTTTGTTGTCGCTCTAGTCAGTTTTGCCGCGACTAATTTCTCCCCACCCCAACAAAGGGAATCCGTGAGAAATACTGGTTGGGCAATGGCTCTAGGGGCAGGTATCGCTGGTTTTGCTACTGCTGGTTTCATGGGTAATCTCACCATGAGACAAATTCGCCGCACTACCAAAGACTTAAAAACTCAGTTTGAAGCAGTGCGTCAAGGAAATCTTAATGCCCAAGCTACAGTCTACTCGGAAGATGAGTTTGGACAATTAGCGGCGGGTTTTAACGAAATGGCGCGGGTAATTTTAACCACTACCAGCGAAGCTAACCGCAAAGCTAATGAGCAAGAGGAAGCGAAGGAAAATTTACAGCGTCAGGTAATTCGCCTCTTAGATGACGTAGAAGGAGCGGCAAGGGGAGATTTGACAGTGCAGGCAGAAGTGACAGCTGACGTACTGGGTGCGGTGGCTGATGCTTTTAACCTGACAATTCAAAACCTCCGAGATATTGTGCAACAGGTAAAAGTTGCGGCGCGGGAAGTTACCAAGGGAGCGACTAATTCCGAAACCTTTGCCCGTGCTTTATCTAGTGATGCTTTGCGACAAGCGGAAGAACTAGCTGTCACCCTGCAATCGGTACAGGTGATGACAGACTCTATCCAACGGGTAGCAGAAGCGGCACGACAAGCAGAAGCAGTTGCCCGTGATGCGAGTGAAATTGCTCTCAAGGGTGGCGACGCGGTAGAAAATACTGTGGCAGGGATTCTTGAAATTCGTGAAACGGTAGCAGAGACAACTCGAAAAGTCAAGAGATTAGCCGAATCTTCCCAGGAGATTTCTAAGATTGTGGCGTTAATTTCTCAGATTGCTTCGCGGACAAACTTACTAGCGTTAAATGCCAGTATTGAGGCAGCCCGGGCTGGAGAAGCAGGGCGAGGATTTGCGATCGTTGCTGATGAGGTGCGACAGCTGGCAGATAAATCAGCTAAATCTCTGAAGGAAATTGAGCAAATCGTGATGCAAATTCAGAGTGAAACTGGTTCGGTAATGACAGCGATGGAGGAAGGAACACAACAGGTAATTAAAGGGACAAAATTGGCAGAAGAAGCCAAGCGATCGCTAGAAAATATTATTCAAGTTGCCAACCGTATTGATGGCTTGGTACGTTCTATTACTAGCGATACTGTGGAACAAACGGAAACTTCCCGTGCTGTAGCCCAGGTTATGCAATCTGTGGAGTTAACAGCCCAGGAAACTTCCCAGGAAGCGCAACGGGTATCTGGTGCTTTACAACACTTGGTTGGTGTCTCCCGTGACTTGATTACCTCTGTGGAACGCTTCCGCGTAGAAACTTCAGAAACTCGGTAATTTATCCATCTCCCTCGGAGTCTATCAGTTTGCAGTTGACGGGAAGGAAAATATCAGCCACAAGTAATTACTGATCAACATCGATGTCACAGAGTATTTAGTTTATGGTCATGTGTATCATTAAGAACCAATGCAATTAAGCTCAAGACCCTGGAACAGATTTATGTATGATTGTGATTCACAATACTTGTGGATAAATAGTTTTACTTTGATTTTCAATACCCGTAAATTCATCCATTGAGACTGAAATCGCAACCAGACAAAACAGGGAAAGATTATTTTTATTACCCTGAAAATTTCTTGAAAATTTCTAGAGTAAAGGGTAATTAATTCCTGATATTGGAGATTTATTTCATTGAATCATCCAAAATCCCCCATCCCCAATCAAAATCCCAAATCGGATGACTCAAAACTATGCTCCCAGAACATCAACAGCGCATTTTAGGCTACTTTATTGAGGAAGCAAAGGAACACCTGAATACTATTGAGCAGGGGTTACTAAATCTTCAGAGTACCTTGCAAGACTCCGAAATGATTAATGAAGTCTTTCGAGCAGCTCACTCTATCAAGGGAGGAGCAGCGATGCTGGGTTTGACTAGTATTCAACACACAGCACACCGCTTGGAAGACTGTTTTAAGGTGTTAAAAGAACACCCTGTACAAGTTGATCAAAAGTTAGAGTCTTTGTTTCTGCGTGTATCTGATACCCTAAAAGCGCTGTTGGAGCATTTGCAAGGTCCCTTTGGGTTGACTGAGGAGACAGCAAATACAATCATGGCAGACGCGGAACCTGTGATTAGCTTGCTGAATGAGCATTTAGAGACTTTGTTGCCATCGGAAACAGAGAAACCTGCTCCCAAAGAAACTACTGCCAATCGAGAACAAATTCAAGCTCCGGTAATGGCGATTTTGCGTGAGATGTTGCAATTATTTAAGCAACCTGCAACTCCCGAAACTCGCAAAAGTTTAGAAGACTGTTGTCGTAATTTGTCACAAATTGGTACTCCGGGAAATTGGAGTAACTGGTGTAATCTTTGTGAGGGAACCCGGAAGGCGATCGCCCATCCCGAAAATAGCTATTTAACTTTGGCAAAAATTGTTATTACCGATATTAAACAAGCTTTAGAACTGGTTTTATCAGGGAGAGAGGCAGAAATTGCCATTAGTCAACAGTTAGAGATTTTAATTCCTCCAGAAATTGCCTTATTAGATATTCCGGATACTGATGACAATAATTTAGAGCAAGAATTTGCAGAATTATTTATTAATACTCCCCATCCGTCTGAAACTCATCATCTATCGAGTCTGGAAGCAGAAGCTCAACCAATAGAATCGGATACTGAGGAAGATTTAATTGTTTTTGAAGAGTTAACTTTTGATTCTGAGGATGAATTGGCAAATGAGAATTTGCTGGAGGTAAATCACGGGATTGCTAATTTTGCTGGGTTGTCTTTCCAATTAGATGATGATGAGGACGACGATGAGGAAGATGATGATATTTTCCTCGATCCTAATGGTCCGGAAGTCGGAAGTGCAGAATTACACACTCTTGCTCAATTATTTGAGGGGGAAACTCCTGACTTGAGTGAGAGTTGGGATATTGAGGAAGAAATTCTGGAACCTGTTGCAGTCAATGATACAGCAGCAGTTGCTATCAATCAGCAAATAGCAGAAAACGGTAATAATGATAGTGAATTAGCGGAATTTTTATCCTTGGATGGGAATGTATCTTCGGAACAGAACCCCAAACCTCAGGGAAGGGACGAGTTAACAATCGTACAGTTGTTTGGTGATTTCTTGGATGAAGAACCCCAGGAAGCACCTCAAATAGAAGAGAATATTCCAAAGTTATCCCCAGATATAATTGCCGATACTGTAGACTCCGATGAGTTAGTATTGGCGGAGTTAACAGCGATTGGTATTGAACGCAAGAGTGACGGGGATAATTTATTCCCAGAAATCGACGAGGAAGAGAATCTCGTAGCGATCGCCCCCCAAACCCCTGAAGATAACCTATTCCCAGAAATCGACGAGGAAGAGAACCTAGTAGCGATCGCCCCCCAAACTTCTGAAGATAATCTATTCCCAGAAATCGACGCGGAAGAGAATCCCGTAGCGATCGCCCCTCAAACCCCTGAAGATAATCTGTTCCCAGAAATCGACACAGAAGAGAATCTCGTAGCGATCGCCCCCCAAACTCCTGAAGATAATCTATTCCCAGAAATCGACGCGGATGAAATAATTGCTAATTACGAAGCAAGTCTTGATGAGTGGAATATTGATAGTTTATTTTCCGAGACAGAAGAAGAAAATCTCATCTCCTTTGACTCTCAAGAAGAAGATTTAATAGATTTATTCCAACCAACGGTAGCAATCGAATTTTCTCCTTCCCAAGCTGATATCAATAGTTTGTGGCAAACATCCACAACAGATGAACCTCCAGAGTTGAAAAAAGATGCCGCAACAGCGTTAGAAGAAATTTTAATTGCTTCAGCCAACATTGATGATATTACCGCCGCTAACGAAGAATTAGAAAATTTTAACGAAGAGTTATTTTCCGATGTTTTCTTAAACACAAATTCTTCCCCAGAGCAGAAGTTGAATATATTGGCTGAATCTCCAGAGAATTCTCCTCAGGAAGTTTCTATGGAGGAAATCGGGACTTTCTATCAACAACCGGAAGCAGAAGAAAACACACCGGAATTTACCCATGGTGCTGATCAGTCTGTAATTCTAGATGTGAAGTCCGTGGAGGTGATTGAAGATAATGTTGTTTCTGCAATATCTGATTCCTTGGGAGACGAAGATTTCGACACCTTCCTGCATGAGGAGCAAGTCACATATAAGCAGGAGCTACAACTAGAATTTGATGATTTAGATATCTCAGATATTCCTGGAGATGAAATAGCAGAATTATCCCTGAATTTAGATGTATCAGACATCCCAGGTGATATCGATGATTTATCAGATTCATCACTGAATTTAGACGACGATTTATTTACAGAAAGTGATAATTCCGAAGCATTAGATTTAGACTTCACACCTGTATTGAATAATACGGAGTATGTTCCCGATGTGGCTGCTGGGCTAGAGACATTTGCAGAACTGGATGACTTACTTCAAGAACCAGAGGTGTTCCCTGTAGATTCTACAGCCGTCACTCTAGATGATTTTGCTGACTTAGAAAGTTTACTAGGTGTCGATAGTGACACACCAGCTTTGCCACCTCCCCCAGAACCTATACAAGCAGCTATTTCCCCCGTAACAACAACAGAAGATGACCCCTTCAAGGAATTAGAGGGGATGTTAGGGGGAAGTATTACACCAGGTGGAAGCAGTTTACCAACAGGACGCAACCCCAACTGGCAAGCATCGCGGTTTGAGCAGTTAATGAAGGTTCCTGTTAAACACCTCGATGACTTAAGTAATCTAGTCGGGGAATTAGTAGTTAATCGCAACACCCTAGAACAAGATCAAGAGCGTTTGCGGCAATCCTTAGATAATCTGTTGTCCCAGGTGCAACAATTATCCGATGTGGGTGCGAGAATGCAGGAATTATATGAGCGATCGCTACTAGAAGCTTCTCTTTTAGCCAGTCGGCAAGCTAGTCATTTTGCTCCGGTTATCCAAGAGAGCGATCGCGGTTTCTCAGAACTGGAAATGGATCGCTTTACTCCTTTCCACACCCTCTCCCAGGAGATGATTGAATTAATTGTCCGAGTGCGGGAGTCTGCGAGTGACATTGATTTCGTCACAGAGGAAACCGAACGAGTAGCACGGCAATTCCGACAAGTTACCACCCAACTGCAAGAGGGATTAACTAGATCCCGAATGGAACCCTTTTCCCAAGCAACGGACTTGTTACCCCGTGGGGTGCGCGATAATGCCATCAAGTATGGAAAACAGGTGGAATTGACCATCCAAGGTCGAGATACCTTAATTGACAAGATGATTTTGGAGCATCTCAAGAACCCCTTAAACCACTTGTTAAATAACGCGATCGCCCACGGAATTGAAAACCCAGAGGAAAGACAAGCCAAAGGTAAACCGAATGTCGGAAAAATCACCATTTCCGCTTTCCACCAAGGGAACCAAACAGTGATTTCTGTCAGTGATGATGGTGCGGGTATTAACTCCGAAGCTGTCAAGGCAAAGGCTCTGAGTAAAGGTATTATTATTCCAGAACAGGCAAAAAACCTTTCTCACATTGATGTTTACGACCTATTGTTTACCCCAGGTTTCAGTACTAAAGACAAGGAAGACGAACTTGCCGGTCGGGGTGTAGGTTTGGACGTGGTACGCACAAAAATTAGTGAAATTCGTGGCTCCATCACCATTGATTCCAAAATTGATCAGGGAACCACTTTTACAATTCGTCTACCTTTAACTTTGAGTATCTGCAAAGCGCTCTGTTGTGTCTCAGATAAAGCGAGAGTTGCTTTCCCCATGGATGGTGTGGAAGATACCCTGGATATTCCGATGAAGAATATTCAACAAAATGCTCAAGGAGAAAAATTTATTTCTTGGCGAGATACTCTCCTACCCTTCCGACCTTTAAAAGAATTACTCACCTTTAACCGTCAACTTAGTCGCGGGAATGTCTACGGTGGCACCCGTGATGATGATATGGTGTCCGTGGTGGTGGTACGCTCGGCAACAACTTTTATCGCCTTACAAGTTGATTTAGTTCTCAGTGAGCAAGAAATCGTTATCAAACAATTTGAAGGTCCCGCACCTAAACCCATCGGTGTTGCCGGTGCAACGGTTCTAGGGGATGGACGGATTATGCCGATCGCCGATGTCTTGGAAATTATCGATATCTTCCAAGGACGTACCTCCAAGCAAAGCAGCGTCAGTCTTTGGGAACAAAAAGCTGCTAATCAAGAGGTGATTGCTGCCAAGATTGACCCAACAGTATTAATCATCGATGACTCCATCACTGTCCGAGAACTGCTTTCTCTCACCTTCAATAAAGCTGGGTATCGTGTAGAACAAGCACGAGATGGTCAGGAAGCTTGGGATAAATTACGTTCTGGTTTACCCTGTGACCTCGTATTCTGCGATATTGAAATGCCTCGCTGTGACGGTCTAGAACTACTCTCCCGTATCCAAAAAGACCCCAGTCTCAACCACTTACCGATCGCCATGTTAACTTCCCGTGGTGCCGACAAACACCGTCAAATGGCAATTAGTTTAGGAGCCAGTGGTTACTTTACTAAACCATATTTAGAAGAAGCATTACTAGAAGCTGCATCTCGTATGCTCAAGGGTGAGAAGTTGGTGCATAGTACAAGTAATAATTGATGATGGCAATCTTGAATTTACTTGAATTTACAACTATGTCTTCTCCCTTCTCTGCGGAAGTTAGCGATCGCATCTGTAAACACATGAACGAAGACCATGCAGAGGCGATCGCCCTGTATGCTAAGTCCTTCGGTGGTTTAACTGATGTGACTACAGCTCAAATGCTGAAAATAGATGCTGAAGGTATGGATTTACAAGCAGTTGTCAACAACGAAGCTATACCCGTACGTATCTCCTTTGACCATACCCTCACTGACTCTGAGGATGCCCATCAAACCCTAATTGCTATGGTAAAACAGGCAAGACAGGCAAAATAAATCATCAGATAATAATATCCCTGGCTTTTTTCAAAAGTCGGGGAGTTTATAATATGAAAAATAAAATTTCTTGCATTGCTGAATTTAGTCACAAATTATAATTGTGTGCATTTTGTAAAACCACAATTCACCTAGAAACCTTTCGGTGAAACGTCTGTATGTAATAAATAAAAATGCTAAAATTCATAGCAGTAAATTAACACTGACTTCATGAGTCCATTACTTGAAAAAATATTAAGCGAGATTGAACAATTGACTCCAGAAGAGCAATTGACTGTAATGGGGCATTTAGTAGAACGGATGAAGAAAAATATTACCAAACCCCAAACTAAAAATAAGTGGAGCGATTTAAAAGGTATGGCTCCCTATCCGCTTACTGGTGAAGATGCTCAAGAGTGGGTTTCGCGCACTCGACGAGAAGGAGATGAATATCGAGAGCATTTGTTGCGGGGAGATGAATGAATATTAGTGATGGGTTAGCGGGAGTTTCTCGCTTATTTCTCGACACAGCACCCGTAATTTATTTTGTAGAGCGCAATCCACATTTTGTTAATTTAGTCGATCCAATTTTTGAACGGTTAGATACTAATATTACACCTGTAGTATCTCCGATTACTTTGGCAGAGTGTTTGATACATCCGTTACGTTTAGGATTAGCGGATTTAGAACAGGCTTTTGTTAATATTTTGCAGCAAGAAGAAGTGATATTTATGGATGTGAATTCATCCGTAGCACGAGAAGCTGCGAGAATTAGAGTGCGTTACAATCTCCAACTACCCGATGCATTACAGATTGCATCAGCTTTAATAGCTAAGTGTCAAGCTTTTTTGACTAATGATGAGGCTTTTAAGCGGGTGACGGAATTGAGAGTTTTAGTAGTGAGTGAGTTGGAAGTTTAGCGAAGAATATTGGTTTAGCGTTTCAATTTCCTACGAAAAAAGTATATAGATTTTGCATACCCCGGTATACCCTGAGAACTATATTAAAGTAGAAATCTCAAAACTCAGTATAATCACGTATGCATAATCAACATCTACCTCAACAGATAAGACAAAAACTGAATCTGTGGACTTCTCGTGCTGTAACTATATTTGTCTCTCTGCTTTTATTATCCGAGTCAACAGCTGCAAACATCAGAGCTAATGGGTTACAAATTGCACAGCAAACTGTATCTACTCCTTCTGTTCCCTTGAGTGGAGAGAAGCAGAAACGCTATGAGGAGGGAGTCAAGCTGTATGAAGAAGCGCAGGAATTACAGAAAAAAGGGACAAAAGAAGGATATCAACAAGCAATTGAGAAATATAAACAAGCATTGAAAATAGTTAAAGAGTTGGGATTACGAGCAGATCAAGCCGAAATATTAATGAAGATTGGTTTAGTTAATATTTATCTCTCAGAACATCAGCAAGCACTAGATTTATATAACCAAGCATTAAAAATCTGGCAGGAATTGAATCAACCTGTATTTGAAGCAAGTGTACTTGGTATGATTGGTGATGCCTATAGCGGTATAGGAAAAACACAAAAAGCACTTGAATATTTGAAGCGGGCAGAATCAACCTTTCGGGCACAGAAACAATTTCGTTTCTTAGCTATAAATTTATCTTCTATCTCTCGTGTCTATATGAGATTAGGCGAGACGAAGAATGCAATTAACTACCTGAATCAAATACTAGAAATTTATCGCACGGCTGAGAAAGACCAAGTAAAAGAAGCTCATACTCTAAATTCTCTTGCTTTTATACATTCCCTCATAGGTGAGTCTGAATTAGCATTTAAATACTACAATCAAGCCCTAGAAATTTATCGTGGGAAAAAAGATTTTTTAGGAGAGGCTGAAATGTTTAAAAGTATTGGCTCTCTTCACGGTAAATTAGGTAAACATGATTTGGCTCTAGAATATTTAAATAAAGCCTTGCAAATACAATCAACAAAAGGTCAATTAGTTGATCAAGCTCCCACTCTTAATGATATTGCCAGTGTTTATATTTTACGAGGAGATTACGAAAAAGCAGTTAAATACTACCAAAAATCAAAATCAATTTTCCATGAAGCTGGATGGACAACCTTAGAGTCTTTAAGTCTTGGATCGATTGTCAGTATCTATCGAAATTTTCTAGGTAATAACCAACAAGCACTAAAATATACGCAAGAAGTACTTGAACTTAACCGTAAAACTGGTGAAAAGGACGAAGAAGCATCAACTCTTAACCAACAAGGTGATATTTATGAGAACTCCACAAAAAAGATGATCCAGTGGTTATGCTGGTTTAGCAAAAACTTCCACAAACCATTTTCTGAGATTGGGAAGACGATAAATCTGTTTTTCGACTTCCGCCATCGCTTTGTTTGTCAGCTTAACCCCAGTAGAATAGACTTTTTCAACTAGAGTCACCACTGGATTTTGTCCTTTAAAGGTAAGGGTTTTAGCGAAATTCAGTACCGCTTCAACAGTGTCAACTAAACTACCATTCCAATGCTGCTCTAACCAGCCAAAACAACGCTCCACTGGATTATATTTGCTATGATAAGGGGGATAATAAGCAAGTTGCAATGACAGTTTAGACGATGTAGCAAAGTCAATAATGCGCTTCATGAATTGGGTACGACGGGAATGATTTTCTGGTCCATTATCTTGATTAATTACCAGTTTTTGAATGTGAGTAAATCGATGTTTAATGCTTTGCCACCAGCTTTCAACTATGTCAACAATACAATCAGCAGTCAATTTTGAAGAAACGAAAAATAGAAATAATTCGTTGTATTCAGGTAAAAAAATTCCGTAGGGAATAAGGGTTGTTTCTGGAGCAAAATCATGGTCTAGGGAGATAGTCGGTACGCGAGTTTTTCCACCTCTGTCAAATTCTCCAACTTTAACTGCCACCTTCGCATCAATGGAGATTCGCAGAGTATGAGGATCATTATCAGCTTCAGTATTGATTTGCTCGACTTGTTCAAAAATGGCTTCTGTTTCTGGAATCTTCTTGGTAGGCTTAGTTTTAAGAACTCGTTTTAAGGTATAACCCAAATCATTCAATCGTCGTCGAATTGTCTCTGATGAAGGTAGTTCTTCGTCACTATAACCACATTGTTCAATTAGCTGACGACGTACTTCACTTGCAGTCATGCGTGTATATAAACGGATACTTTTAAAGCTGGGGTCAGTTTGGCTTTGTGGGTCTACTAAAGATTTAATATCCGACAACAAGTTTGGTAATTTTGTTTCCACCCGCCTACGTCCACTACGCTCGAAACCATCAATAAAAGGCTGACCACTCTCTAACTCCTGCATCCCTTTACGGATAGTGCGTCTATTCCACCCCAATTCACGTTCTACTAAAGTCTGTCCACCTATTCCCAACCCTTTGACCACTTCTGCCATGAATTGTCGTCGGTCGCTTCCCTTGAGTTTTTTCGCTGTTTTGATGTAAAGAGATTTTAGATTTTCGGTGAGTTGAATGATAGATTTTGGAGACATGAGGTAGGCTGCACACTGAAATTATCTTTCTCTCATCATAGGATCAATCATTCTGTGGAGGTCTCTATATCCAACAAGGAGATTATCAGGTTGCATTAGAGCATTATAACGAAGCCTTGCAAATTGAGCTTTCCATAACAAAAAACCCTAAAGCAGCAGCTCGCACTCTTGGTAATATTGCATTGCTCTACAATTCATTAGGTGATAGTGCATTAAGCATTAGAACTTATAACCAAGCGCTAGATATTTACAGGAAACTTGATAACAAGGCTCAACAATCTAGAATCCTTCTGTACATAGGTGGAGTTCATCAAAAAAATGGACAATTTAATGAGGCACTTACATCATATAATGAAGCTCTTAAGTTATTAAATAAAGAGGATTATATATCTGAAATAAGCATACGCTATGGTCTAGCAAGAACCTATCGTGATCAGAAGGATTATACCAAAGCTTTTGAGGCTGCTAATCTGGCGTTGAAATTATCAAAGAAACATAAATATTCTTTTCAAGAAACTGCATCTATTGGAATTATTGGTAGTATATATCTCGTACAAGGAGATTATAAAAATGCCCTATATAGTTATCAGAAAGCTCTAGATGGCTATAGAAATTCAGACTTAAAAGTGAAAGAAGCTGAAACTTTAAACACAATCAGCACAGCTTACGAATTTCAAAAACAATACCAACAAGCAATAAAGACACTCAACGAAGAACTAAAACTACGGCAGACTTTACAAGACAAAACAGGAGAAGCTCAAGTCAACTATCAAATAGCCATCAATCAACGCAAACTAAAAAACCTAGAAACCGCACTTACCAACATCGACTCAGCAATAAAAATTGTCGAAAATATACGCGGTAATGTTCAAAATACAGACTTACGTACATCCTATTTCGCCACAGTTCAAAACTACTACAAATTCAAAATCAACCTGTTGATGGAACTGCACAAAAAAGACCCATCAAAAGGATATAATGCTCAAGCAATTGAAACCAGCGAAGCTTCCCGCGCAAGGGGGCTTGTAGAACTCCTAACCGAAGCACGCGCAAATATTCGTAAAGGTGCAAATCCGGAACTTTTAGCAGAAGAAAACCGCTTACAAGACTTAATTAATGCTAAAGAAAAAATACGCTTGGAAATTATTAGTAGTGAGAAAATCAGAAACCCAGTTCTCAAAGCCAATGCAGAAAAATTACAAACAGAAATTGACGAGCTTCTCAACCAACAAAAGCAACTAGAAACGAAAATTCGCCAAAGTAATCCCAAATACGCCAATCTGAAATATCCCCAGCCGTTAAAATTAGCCCAAATTCAACAGCAACTAGATAAAGATACCCTACTTTTACAATATTCATTAGGCGAAGAACGCAGTTTCTTATGGGTGGTGTCTCCCAATTCCCTCGATACCTACGAATTACCTAAAAAGTCAGAAATAGACAAAAGTGCTATTAATTTATTTTGCCTCATCAGTGATTACAGTTCTAAACCACCTTCCGCAACAAACAAAGAAAATCCCTGTGCAAACATCAAAACTCGCATAATTGAGAAAGCTGCAACGGAATTGAGTCAGCTTATCCTTGCACCTGTGAAAAGCAAATTAGGGAAAAAACGCCTAGTTATAGTTGCCGATGGTGCTTTGCAATATGTTCCCTTTGCTGCCTTAGTTGATTTAACCGCCAAAAATCCTCCCCAGCAAGGAAAAGAGGAGAAAAATCAACTTTGCAAACTAGAAGAGAATAACCCAAAAGATAATAGAGGTATTGATGTTACCCCAGATATCCCAGAATCAGGGAAAAAATTTAACTACCAACCCCTATTTGTTAATCATGAAATAGTTAATCTACCTTCCGCGTCAACCATTGCCATTCAACGTCAAGAAACCCGCTCTTCTGTAGGTAAAAAAGCTCTAGCTATCCTTGCAGATCCAGTATATAGCGCTGACGATGCTAAGATTCGTTTGCAAAATGCCCGTAACAAGGAACAAAAAACAAAATCATCCGATTCTTTGGGTATAGAAATAGAACGCTCTGCTCTCAAACGTTCTGCTGATATTCTTAATCGTTCAGTTTGGAATCGACTTCCCGGTACACGTAAAGAAGCTGAGGAGATTTTAAAACTAGTACCAAAATCAAGCCGTCTGGAAGCTTTTGATTTTGAAGCTAACTATAATTGGGCAACCAGTAGCGCTTTAAATCAGTTCCGAATTTTACATTTTGCTACCCACGGTTTTGTGAATGATGTAAATCCAGAGTTATCAGGTATTGTCCTTTCTTTAGTGGATAAACAGGGTAAAGATATTCGCGGATATTTACGTTTAGGGGATTTATTTAACCTCGATTATCCAGCAGATTTAATTGTATTAAGTGCTTGCGAAACTGGCTTAGGGAAAGAAATTCAAGGGGAAGGTTTAGTTGGATTGACGAGGGGATTAATGTATGCCGGTGCAGAAAGATTGCTAGTGTCTTTATGGAAAGTAGATGATGAAGGTACAGCAGCTTTTATGCAGGAATTCTACAAGCAAATGTTGCAGGATGGTAAATCAGCAAATCAGGCATTAAGGGCAACACAATTAAAGATGTGGCAACAGGAAAAATGGCGTAATCCTAATTATTGGGCAGCGTTTACGTTTTTGGGAGAATGGCGATAATCAGCTGTTTCCTATTGAATTTATATCTGGAAGGTGGGTAAGACTTCGGAGGTTTGGCGAAGCTCAGTCGAATACTACCCACCGATTAGCGCACAAATGGGAAGCTAACGCGAACACACTTGAAGTAAGCAATAGCAAATTTTCCTAAAAACGATTAAAATTAAAGAGAATGTCAAGCTATGATTCATGTCTGCTAGAGATAAATTTCATTATGCTGTCAAGCAAGGTTTAGAAAAAGAGGGATGGGTAATCACTCACGACCCATTACGTATTGAATTCGGTGAAGAGGATAAAATTTCCATTGATTTAGGAGCGGAGCAACTTTTAGGGGCAGAAAAATCTGAACAAAAAATAGCTGTAGAAATCAAAAGTTTTTTAAGTGATTCAGCTATCTTTGACTTTCATCTGGCTTTGGGGCAATTTTTAAATTATCATCTAATTTTAGAAGAAATTGAGCCAGAACGTCTGCTATATTTAGCTGTTCCTATTGAAGCCTATGAATCATTTTTTTATCGAGATTTACCACAAGCTGCCATAAAAAAATATCAAATAAAATTAATAATATATGACTCAGTGAATGAGGTGATTACTAAATGGATAAATTGACTAATTATCGCCAATATATTCAGCAAATCTTAATTGAAGAATCTCAAGGTGATACATTAGGAGGAGATATTATTGAATCAGAAACTGTCTTTGATTTAGCTAATGACCGATATCTATTAATTGACTTGGGATGGAAAGGACATCGACGGATTTATAACTGTGTACTTCATTTGGAAATCAGAGAAGATAAAATTTGGATTCAACGCAATCAAACAGATACACCAATTGCAGATAAATTAATAGCAAAAGGTGTTACAAAAGACGATATTATTTTGGGGCTTAAATCTCCTGCTATTAGAGAATACACTGAATTTGGGGTTGTTTAAACAATTTATGTAACAGAATGTAAAAGCTTGCTTCATCTATAAGTATTTCCTAGAAATCCCTGACTTTGTAGAAGTAGTTGGGGATTTTAAGTGTTTAAAAGTTGGTGAAAAGTGGCGATCGCCATCACATTCATATTAGCTTTAACAAATATACCCCAAGATATTCAGGTAATAGATATTACAGGAAAATATACCTATATTTAAATTAGAAAAAATCATATTTAAGCACGAACCGCAAAAATAAAAAAAGCCTGATAGGACACAATATTAAAAAATAATAAGTAATACCATGATTTAGATTTCAAGTATTTCCTCTTGGAGGTTAGCTGCAAGAGATATGCCCAGGAGAATACTATGCTTAACTACTTTATGGCTCTGAACGACCATAATCTGCCGTATCCAGACACGATGCATCCGATTGTGGTTCACTTTGTGATTGCGATGGTGCTATTTGCTTTTTGTTGCGATGTTGTTGGGTATTTTACACACAAACCTCGGTTTTTTGAGGTGAGTTGGTGGAATATGCTATTTGCCACCGTCGCTATTTTCATCGCCATTATTTTTGGACAATTGGAAGCAGGTTTAGCTGAACCCTACGATTCTGTAGTACCTGTACTCAACCTACACACTCTGATTGGTTGGTCTTTATCAGGTATTATCGCCGCAATTACTGCTTGGCGCTACGTGATTCGTTCCCATAATCCCGAAAAAGTGCCCCTACCTTACCTCGGAGTTGGTTTGTTATTGAGTTCCCTAGTTTTCTTCCAAGTCTACTTGGGAGATTTACTGGTGTGGGTATATGGATTGCACACTGTTCCCGTAGTGGAAGCGATGAAACAGGGAGTTTTGCGATGAATACAGAATTAATCGAGCAGTTGCGGAGTCAGTTAGGGGCAAATGGGTTACCCTACATGATTCCCATCCATCCGAATTTAGTCCATTTAACCTTAGGTTTGTTTATCGCGGCGATCGCCTTTGATATCGTGGGTGTGCTATTCCCCTATCAAAAGCCTGTTTTTAAATTTTTATCTCTCTCGGTGACTCGCTCCAACTTTTTTGATGTTGGTTGGTATAACATCGTCGCTGCGGCAGTTATCAGCTTTTTTACCGTGGCAGCTGGTTTCTATGAAATCATGCTGGCAGAAGCACCTAGTGATGTCACCAGTGCTTGGGGATTAAAAGCTATGGAAACGATGTTATGGCATGGTGTGGGTGGGGTATTTCTCCTCGCACTGATTGTGGGAATGACGCTATGGCGGGGTTTTCAACGGTTTGCATGGCGTAAAGATACCAGTCAGCAAGTACAAGGTAGTTATATTTTCGCTGGATTTCTCATCCTGTTTGTCATGTTCATTCACGGAACCTTGGGAGCGCACCTAGCGGGTGAATTTGGCATACATAATACCGCCGATGCTTTGTTGCGTATGGGTGAAAACCCCAATCTGTTGCTGAAGTAATCAAGGATTTGCCATGACATTGCGTCGTATTTTCTTATTCACGGTGAGCGCGATCGCTCTCACTGCTGCGAGTTTATGGATCGGTGAGCAAGCTTATTCCTGGTTTCCTCCCCAAGCTGCTGCCGAATCCCATTTAATTGATGAATTATTTAGTTTTTTGACAACTCTGGGAGCCTTTATCTTCCTAGGAGTCACTGGCACACTGTTATATGCTGTCTTTTTTCACCGTGCTGCCAAATATGACTATAGTGATGGTCCTCACATCGAAGGTAATATTACCTTAGAAATTGTCTGGACAGCTATTCCTATTCTTTTGGTTGTCTGGATTGCCGCCTATAGCTATCAAGTCTACGACCAAATGGCAATTCGCGGTCCCATGGAAATGATGCATATCCATCTGCCTAAATTAGGGATGGAAGTTGCCCATGCTGCTCCCTGGAGTAAAAAAGTCCAACCCGTGGAAAGTGAAGAAGTCTCATCTCTACCCACAGATATCGAAGTTACAGCCAAACAATGGGCTTGGATATTTACTTACCCAGAGAAAAACTTTACTAGTAGTGAACTGCATTTACCCACCAACCAACGGGTAAAACTCACCTTAAAATCAGAAGACGTACTCCACGGATTCTACATCCCGGAATTCCGCGTCAAACAAGATATCATCCCTAAACAAGATATCGATTTTGAATTTACCCCAATTCGTCCTGGTAGCTATACTTTGACAGATTCTCAATTTAGTGGTACTTACTTTGCCGCTAATACTGCCAAGGTAGTTGTAGAATCCCCAGAGGATTATAAACGTTGGTTGAGTAAAGCTGCATCCCATAAACCCACCCCAGCCCCAAACCAAGCGGCAGAAGAATATGCAGCCGCTTCCCATCGCCCCATCAAAACAGGCTGGGCAACCGTAGTTCCCGCAGCTCCTCCCCTAGTTAATTACCCCGGTTGAGGATGGAAAACCGAATATATCACTGTCACCAGGACACCTATGACGATACAAGTTTCTAGTACAGATGCTGCGGATTTGCATCATCACGCCCATCCGCCCACAACTTGGAAGACCTATTTTACCTTTAGTCACGACCACAAAGTTATCGGGATTCAATATCTCGTTACCTCCTTTGTTTTCTTCCTAGTTGGTGGGATTCTGGCGATGATTATCCGCGCCGAATTAATTACACCTCCCGCAGATTTAGGCGATCGCACTTTCTATAACGGAATGTTCACCATGCATGGCACAATCATGCTGTTTCTCTGGACATTTCCCTCTCTAGTTGGTATCGCTAACTACCTTGTACCCCTAATGATTGGGGCAAGGGATATGGCATTTCCGCGCCTCAATGCCGCCGCCTTTTGGATGGTTCCCGTTGTCGGTATCCTTCTGATGGCAAGCTTTTTCCTCCCAGAGGGTCCCTCCCAAGCTGGTTGGTGGGCATATCCTCCCGTGAGTGTGCAAAACCCTACAGGTAGCCTAATTAACGGTCAGTTACTCTGGCTGCTAGCTGTGGCAATCTCCGGGGTATCTTCCATCATGGGGGCGGTAAATTTTGTTACTACCATCTTTAAGATGCGCGCCCCCGGTATGACTTTATTCCGGATGCCCATCTTTGTTTGGGCAGTATTGAGCGCTCAAATCATCCAGCTATTTGGACTCCCTGCTCTCACAGCCGGGGCAGTTATGTTACTGTTTGACTTAACCGTCGGCACGAGCTTTTTCGATCCTGCCAAAGGTGGTAATCCGGTAATGTTCCAGCATTTCTTCTGGTTCTATTCTCACCCTGCGGTTTATGTGATTATCCTGCCGATTTTCGGCGTATTTTCCGAGATTTTCCCCGTTTATTCCCGCAAACCTCTATTTGGTTATAAAGTCGTTGCCATTTCTTCTTTGGTAATTGCTGGGGTAAGTGGTTTGGTATGGGTACACCATATGTATGCTTCTGGTACTCCTGGCTGGATGCGGATGCTGTTTATGGTGTCTACGATGTGTGTTTCCGTACCTACAGGTATCAAAGTATTCGCCTGGGTTGCTACCGTATGGGGTGGTAAGATTCGCCTCAATACCCCGATGCTATTTGCCTTAGGCGGTTTAATTATGTTTGTCTTCGCTGGTATTACTGGGATTATGCTATCCTCCGTACCAGTCGATATCCATGTCAACAATACCTATTTTGTTGTCGGACATTTCCACTATGTGCTGTATGGAACTGTCACCATGGGAATGTTTGCCGCTTTGTACCATTGGTTCCCCAAGATGACGGGGAAAATGTACAACGAAGGTTTAGGTAAGCTGCATTTCTGGCTAACCTTCATCGGTACAAACTTAAACTTTTTCCCCATGCATCCCCTAGGATTACATGGAATGTTGCGTCGTGCTGCTTCCTATGCTGATGATTTGGTTTTCTGGAACGTAATTGCCAGTTTGGGAGGATTTCTCCTGGGAATGGCTACCCTACCCTTCATCTTTAATATGATTAGCTCCTGGATGTATGGTACAAAAGCACCAGATAATCCTTGGCGGGCGATCGGTTTAGAGTGGATGGTATCTTCACCCCCACCGGTGGAAAACTTCGATCGCATTCCCGTAATTATCTCCGAACCCTATGGATACGGAAAATCTACACCTCTGACAGCTGACACCCCACCTGTAAACCCTGTGTCACATTCCTAATTTCCTGTTCTTGACTTTTTCGTGGTTAAATCATCACCAGCATTTAACCATAGTTCATACCAAGTAGCTTCTGTCTTAGTAGTTTCACGATAATGAGATTGCTTCCCGAACGTCGCAATGACAGTATATAAACTACTATTTCTGATCGCAACTTAGTATCAGGACACACAAAATCCTCTCGAATTTTTATCCTCTCTGCGTAAGTCCATGTGTCATTACTACAACTCAACCATGGACAGTTCAATTAATTCCCATCAGTTGCCCAATCATACCGCAGAACATACCCACGATGAAGAAGCTAACAGTATGTTTGGCTTCGTGGTATTTCTATTATCAGAAAGCATCATTTTTCTGAGTTTCTTTGCTGGTTACATCGTCTATAAAACCATGACACCCTTGACAGAATGGTTGCCAACTGGGGTGGCAGGTTTAGAAGTCAAAGAACCGGCAATTAATACAGTTGTTTTAGTTTCTAGTAGCTTTGTCATTTATTTTGCGGAACGTTGTTTGCACAAAAACAACTTAATGGGTTTTCGCGCATTTTTGCTGACAACTATGGCAATGGGTAGTTATTTCCTTTATGGACAAGCAGTGGAGTGGAGTAACTTAGCTTTTGGCTTTACTTCCGGTGTTTATGGAGGAATGTTTTACCTTTTAACTGGTTTCCATGGTTTACACGTCTTTACGGGTATTTTGTTGCAGTTAATTATGTTGCTGCGTTCTTTTATTCCCGGTAACTACGATACTGGACATTTTGGTATTAATGCAACTTCTTTGTTTTGGCACTTTGTTGATGTAATTTGGATTGTTTTGTTTGTCTTGATTTATGTCTGGCAGTAGGTTTGGCAAATAGTGGAGGGAAGAGGAAATTTAGCCCTCAGAAACAAAAATATTCGGAGTGCTGAACGTTAATCGTAAATACTTTTTCCCTGACTCCATTTTCTAGCTAGCTGTTGTCTATACCTGCCCCTGAATAAAAAGGAGAATAAGTATGATTATTGATGACCAACATTATGATGTGATTATTGTCGGTACTGGTGCAGGTGGCGGGACTTTGGCGTATAAACTTGCACCTAGTGGTAAAAGAATTCTAGTTTTAGAACGGGGTGATTTTTTACCTAGAGAGGAAGAAAATTGGCAACCTAGGGAGGTTTTTAAAGGTCGTTATCAGACCCAGGAACAATGGTACGATCGCCATGGTGAACCCTTCCGTCCTCAGACTCATTATTGGGTTGGTGGTAATACTAAAGTCTATGGTGGGGCGCTCCTGAGAATGCGGGAGCAGGATTTTCACAAGGTAGAACATCTGGATGGGGTGTCTCCTGAGTGGGAGTTGAAGTATGGAGACTTTGAGCCTTTTTATACCCAAGCGGAAATTTTGTATAAAGTACGAGGTCGCAAGGGAGAAGACCCCACAGAACCACCCCGTAGTACTACTTATATCAGTCAGCCAATTAGTCACGAACCTCGAATGCAGGAAATTTGTGACGCGATCGCGGAGCAAGGGTTACATCCTTTCCATTTACCTTTAGGTATTAAGTTAAATCAAAAGGATGGTAGCGGGAATGCGGATTGTGTTCGCTGTAAAACCTGTGATGGTTATCCCTGCAAGGTAGATGGTAAATCGGATGCGGAAGTTGATAGTATTCGACCAGCAATGGAACATCCTAATCTCACCTTGAGAACTAATGCTAAGGTGGTATGTCTGCACACTAGCACTTCGGGAAAAGAAGTCAAAGCGGTAGAAGCAGAAATAAATGGAGAATCTTTCCTCTTTTTTGGTGATGTGGTAGTTTTATCCTGCGGAGCGGTGAATTCAGCTGCTTTATTGTTGCGTTCTGCTAATGAGCAGCATCCCGATGGATTGGCTAATAGTTCGGGGTTAGTAGGTCGTAATTTCATGAAACACCTGATGACTGCTGTTGTGCAGTTGACTCCCAAGGTGAATCCCGATATCTTCCAAAAAACGATTTGTGTGAATGATTTCTACTGGGGTGATGATGATTTTAACTATCCCATGGGTCACATCCAAAATACAGGTAATCTCCTCCATGATATGATTGCCACGGAAGCACCACCCATCATGGCACTACTGACAAAATTTATGCCGGGATTTGGTTTACAACAAATTGCCACTCGGACGGTAGGTTGGTGGTTGCAAACAGAAGATTTACCTGACCCGGATAATCGTGTGCGCCTTCAAGGTGATAAGTTATACCTAGATTACACAGCTAACAATCTAGAATCCCACGACCGTTTGTTACATCGGTGGATTGAAGTCTTGAAAAATGTCGATCATGATAATCGCGGTTTCTATCCTTACAGTGAAGCTGGGATTCAAGTAGTTGCCCATCAAAGTGGTACTTGTCGTTTTGGTTCTCAACCTGACACTTCAGTGCTTGACCTCAATTGTCGCACCCATGACCTCGATAATCTCTATGTGGTGGATAGCAGTTTCTTCCCCTCCCTTGCTGCGGTAAGTCCTGCTTTAACTGTCATCGCAAATGCGTTGCGTGTGGGTGAACATTTACTGGAAAGATTGCAGTAATCTTCCGGACACTAGGTAGGTGAGAATGGGGAATGGTGTTACTGTGATTATTTGTTCACCTTATCCCTATTCGTTTTTTCATGATGTCAATTACCGGGACAATCTTTTGCCTCTTTTTCCCTGCTTGTCTGGGTATACTCGCACAAGTGATTTGGGGAAATACATTCAACCATCAAATTTTGGCTTTGGCAATGTTTTTCTTTGGCATTGAACAAGCCAGGATGGCAAAATTAGATTTACAGTTAGTCCATGATGCTCAAAAACAAGTTCAGGATGTTCGCCTGCAAAGGTTTAAAATCATCACAATAATTACGATTATTTTAGAACTGTGTGGATTTTATTTAGCATCTATGTATTTGGGATGGGGTGCAATTATAATTTTACTCAGTCAGATTTGGTTTAACTTGCTAGTAGAAATTAAAATCAATCCTAACGCCGATAAATATATCAAACCGTGGAAAATTACCGAGCGTTTACCAGTCTTATTCGCTGATATTCTTGGACTCATACTAATGAGTTTGTGGATTTTAGAAATTGCTGATTTATGGATTACATGGATACTATTTGTGATGCTAATAATTTACTTGAGTGCCAAAGCTATTTTATTTATGCAACAGATAGAGTTTTTCCCAAAACATCTAAATAGTTGAATTATGTAATATCATCTTGCACCTCAAAAACCTGTTCTCCAATGGCAACTTTATCACCAGGCGCTAACTTTCTGCCTCTTCTGGTTTCAACTGTATCATTCACACGCACCTCACCATCCAGAATTATCATTTTTGCCTGTCCTCCAGTTGCAGCAACGCCGACGAACTTTAAAAATTGGTCAAGTTTAATCATAAAATCAGAATCCAATTATGAATCCAATTATGTGGGATTAGAAGTATAGCAGTAAACAGAGACAGAATGACTATTTAATTTTTGAAGCTATTTAGATGCATTCGGTTGAGTGTATGAAAAAATTATGTATTATAGTGGATTGACAAGGTTGAAATTATGTAAGACTTCTGAAATCAGAAGGCACTAAATGATAAGCCTTTTTTATACAGATTTTTAGCCGTTTCAGCCCACTACAATACCTAACTTTTCCCAAATCCAAACTGCATTTACATAGAAGCAGTCTAGTTAAAGAAGAAACATTTCTGAAGATGCCAATTAGTCTGGTATATGGACTGCTCTAATCCAACTATTCTGTGACAACTTTATTGTCTCGATTATCTGTAAAGCTGCGAAGATACATAGTACTCACAGTGAATAAGAATACTAAATATGCTATAGCTTGGACAAAATATAGATGTTCTCGATAACCGAGGAAAGATTTGAATAAAATCCCTGGAAATTCCTTATCTGGAAGAATATTTGATGTATCCCAAACTTGAAAACTGAGAATACAGGAAGATTGCAAATCAGGGTTACAGAAAGAGGCAAATTTGCTATTTGCTAAAGCTAGGTTAGCGACTGCTTGATCGAAATGATAGAGTGCGGAAACGACTAAACCAGAGACAATAAAAACTAGAATTGTCCCCATGATTTGGAAAAACTTGCGAATATCGATTTTGACACCTAATTTAAATAGTAAAATTCCGATGATGACTGCTCCGATTAAACCAGCGATCGCCCCAACTGCTGGCAACATTCCAGCTTGAAAATTTGCGGCAATAAAAAATACTGTTTCAAACCCTTCGCGGGCAACAGCAACTAAAATTAAGCTAAATATACCCCAACCTGTGTGGGAGGTATCTGTAAGACTGCTATTGACAGTTTGCTCAATTTGTGATTTCATAACCCTGGCTTGTTTTGTCATCCAAATCAGCATCCAACTCAGCATGGCGATCGCCAACACGCCAAACAATCCTTCTAGAATTTCCTTAGTAACGGATGCATATTCAGATTTAGCAGCAATTCCAGTCACCCAATTTAACAATCCACCAACCAAAATACTGGCAGCCAAACCCCCACCTACCCCAGCATACACCCAGGAATTAAGACGAGACTGACCAGCTTTGTTTAATAAAGCTAAAACAATGCCAACTACTAATGTAGCTTCTACACCCTCACGGAGAGTGACAAAAAAAGTCGGTAATGCGACACTCCAATCCATCATCATTTTGTTACTACAACTGTGTTGTGGGAAGGTTATTCAGTCGAATTATTTTCAGTATCAATCAAAATAGACATATTTTAGGGGTACAAAAATCCTTTGCACCCCTACTATTATGACATTAAAAATTTGCTAACTACTTAGCTGAAGTCTCGCAACATTTTCTTTAATTCTAAATTATGTAATTCTTCCTGCCCAATCATCGTACGAGAAAATTCTTCTAGATAAACACTGGCATTTTCAACAGTTTCTAAAAGTTTTTTATACAGCTTTAATGCTTTTTTCTCATGCGCCAGACTTTCTTCTAAAATATCTTTGACGGAATGCTTATAGCTCTCTTCCATAGGTGCTATTTTTAAACTAGGATGTCCATCTAAACCTGTGAGAATTTCACCAGCTTGCTGTGCGTGTAATAAAGATTCAGAAGCTTGGGCTTTGAAAAAATCTACAATGGGTATGCGATAAGGTCCTGTGACCATGAGAGAATAATGAGTATAGCGAACAACTCCTGCTAGTTCAAATTCCATGATGGTATTCAGCAGGTCGATAGTCTTTTTTTGGTCTAGTTCTTGCATCGGTGGTTAATCTGAAGATAAAGGTTAAATCAACTAAATTGATAAAGTGCAATGTGAAGAGTGCACCTGAATATCATATCTCAGGTACAGTTTTTTCTCCAGGATTTAACTATATTTATCCTGGGGCAGGATGATTTTATAATTTTGTATCATGGGTAGCAGCACCTGAGATATTGTATAAATGTATTCAAAGGTTACTTTTTCTTCTCTGTAAGGCATATAGGCAAGGTTTCCTGTTGCAATTCTGAGGAAGGCGATCGCCCTTGAAAAAAATTTCAAAGTTCCCATGGTGATAAAATTTCATTATCAATTCATAAAAATATCCCTATTTATGACAATCAGTGAAATGATAGACATTTATTGCCTTGTCTTTTTTCGACATAGTTAAAAATATTTTTTACCTGTTCCCAAGGAATTTCTTCCTCTAGGCTAACTTGCTCAATTCCCAAACGTTGAACTTGCTGAAAAATTCTCTCTTCGTATCTTTTAGTATATCTGCGACGTAAATCCACAAAACCTAAGCGCTCAGTAGTATAACGCTGAGAGACGCGGCAGTAAAATTGTCTGCGCGGTAGCTGCAAGTAAACTTTTTTCCCCCAAGCAGATAAATCTCGAACAGTTATAAATCTCACTTGATGCAATTCCTCGGTATAAGTCAAACAGCAAGGACAATATATTCCTTTAGTGACAATGCTCAACCGAAAATATATGGAATCCTCCTTGTATTGATAGGATTCAACATTCACAGCAGGTAAATTAAGCAATTGTGTCAGATGTAAATCCATCGAAAAATGTAACCTCCGATACAGTTGTCACCAAGAACCATGAATAAATGCACTAATTTCTTTTTGACATTTTGTAATATTTAGAAACTAATTGCTTATATATCTCAAATAGTTTTGCTAATCTTTAAGCAACAATAAATCTCCACGCAGCTATAATCTGGTGTACAAAGCCATCACAAAAGACTGTAGGCAGTGTGAACTCCCATTTGAAATTACTATTCTCCAAGAAAATACTTTTTGCTCGGAAATGTATGGATATTTACCGTTGAGATTGCTTATTTAAGTGATAATTACTTGCAATTAACTCCAAGTAAACAGAATAGGACAAATAGAAAATTATGTCAATTGCTATGTAATTTATCCTGACTTGTACAGATTGGAAGATGAATGAAGAATTAAATCTTGAAATGACTTGAGATATCTGCAAGAAAATATAAATAACTTATTGTCATCAATTCTTTATAAAAAAGATAAGCATCCCCTGCTAGGGCATTGTGATGTCAAGGAATCTGTAGTTTTTTATTAATTACCAGCTTTTACAATCGGGGCTGAGAAATTTGGCAAAAAATAAATAAATCTATAGAGGAAAGTTATGCATATTCCTGATGGTTTTGTTTCTGTACCTGTTGCTGGTGCGACTGGAATTATCAGTGCGGTTATGATTGGCATTGCCCTAGGGCGATCGCGGGATGCTTTTGGTATTCGCCGTGCCCCAGTGTTAGGTTTAACTACAGCCTTTATTTTTGCTGCCCAGATGATTAATTTTCCTGTAGCAGGTGGCACTAGTGGTCACTTATTGGGGGGAACCTTGGCAGCAGTGATTCTCGGTAGTCCTTGGGCTGGAGGAATTTGTATTGCGACGGTGTTAATTATACAAGCTGTCCTGTTTGCTGATGGGGGAATTACTGCCCTAGGTGCGAATATTTTGAACATGGCAGTGGTGGGGGTATGGGTGGGTTGGATGTTAACCCAAACTTTGCAGCAATTATTAGGTAGTAGAAAGGGACGTTTACCTCTATCTGCGGGAATCGCTGGGGGTATGAGCGTGGTGGTAGCAGCGATCGCCTGTGCTATCGAGTTAGCCCTTTCTGGTACTGCCAAGCTGAATATAGTCTTACCAGCCATGACAGGAATACATATACTCATCGGTATTGGTGAAGGGATAATTACCGGGGGAGTTCTTACCTATCTTGCCAAAGTTAGACCGGATTTACTACCCACAGAGCAACGAAAATTACGTGGATTTTTGGTTCCAGTTGTGGCGACAATGTTAATTGCTGGAGTGCTATCTTTATTTGCTTCTGCTTATCCTGATGGCTTAGAAAAGGTTGCAGAGAATTTGGGATTTATTCAGTTAGGGGAAAATATTCGTTTCTCTTTACCTACACCCTTTGCTGATTACACCATTAATGGTGCTGAGGGTATTGGAACTAGTATTGCTGGATTAGTGGGAGCAACTGTTTGTTTTGCTGTTGCTTTTGCTGTTGCTCAAATGTTGAAGCCAAAAAATGCGTAGTGGGGAAATACTCTGTTACAGCATAAGTTTTGAGGGGTTTGTAGTGAGTAATCTATCCCTTAAATCAAGGTATCGGATAGTAGTTTCTAATACTTCCTTAACTTGCCCCTAATCACCAAAAACTTGAGAGTAAAGCGATCGCAAGATGACCTGTTCCTGTTCCAATATCTAAAATAGTCTGACCAGTACTAACGGACTGCGGCTCACCGGAGCCGATACACGTAGCATCATAAACAATTGAGTAACAACGTTCTGTGTGCAGTCGCTTGTTAGCTTTGTACTAACACAACCGGTCTCATGATTCGGTAACTATATATAATACAAGTGGCTTTAAATAATTTAAATTATATCTACCTGAACTGAATGATGCAACAATCTAATGCACTACGAAGATTGGAAGAAATTCTAACTGAGGCAATTGATAATGGAGACATACAACAAGCTTCTGGTCCTATTTTATTGAAAGCAATGAATCTTGGTGATCAACCTCATAAGATTTTAGACTTTTTCGAGCTTTTAAATAAAGCAGAAGAAGAAGCGAAGAGTATTAAAACTAAGCCAAAAATTGATAGATACCTCCAAACCATTGAGAAATTACATGAATACTTTATTATTCATCATGTATGGAGCGTACAATGGAATACTTTTGTCACTTATATCAAAGATAAAGGCATCCTTACTACACTGGATTCACTTGCAGAGTTTTTTTATTCAGAGAATCCTGAAATTTTCTTAGAGGATGATTTTCTAGGAAAACTCAAAAATGAATTCAATCTCATTTCGGAAAAAATTCTTCAATCAGATTTGTCTAAAGAATTAAAAAGATTTCTCATAGAACATATTGAGAACCTTCTAAATGCAATTCGCAGATATCAAGTAGATGGAACTGAAGGGCTGAAACAGGCTGCTCAGTCGCTTGTAAGTGATTTAGTAATGACTGAGCATAGTCTTAAGGATGTAGATAAGAAAAATCCTATATATACGTGTGTCAAAGCATGGGGGCTAAGTTTACTTCTATACATCGCTCCTAGTCCTTACGATATAGTTGGTGCTGTTCCTGATATATATGATTTTTGGGTTCCTAGGTTTGAAGAGCTATCTACAGGTCACACAAAAATTGAAAAGTTAATTTGTGAAACTCCCACTATTCAAGAAGTCTTTGAAAAAGCTTCGGATGCGTTTGATAGGAAACCACAGAAAAGCCTTACGGGTGTCAAGGAAGTAAAAGCACTCCCAGCTTCCAAAGAAGATTAAGAAGCCAGTTATAGATTGATAACGGTAGCCCCTCAAATCTAGTGCCAATGTTGACTTTGCCCAGAACCAAATTACCATATTTTCGTGAATTGGTATAAAGCCCTGACTAAAAACCACCAGAATTAACGCGATGGGCTGGAAACAGTTGCAGTTTCCAATTTATCCCCTGTCATAACTCTGGCATAGTGGGGACGGCAGGGAGTACCCCAGGATACTTGACTATCAGGAATATCACTGAAAACACTACTGCGAGCGCCAATTACTGCATTAGCTCCAATGGTGACTCCAGGGGCAACAAAACAGTCTGTCGCCACCCAGACACCATTTTGAATAGTTACCTGTGCTGTTTTTAGCTGAAAACTTGGGTCATAGATATCATGACTACCAGTACAGATATAGCTTTTTTGAGAAATAACGCAGTGTTCACCGATGGTGATTTGGTCAAGGCTGTATAAAACGACATCATCCCCAATCCAACTGTAGTCCCCAATGGTGATTTTCCAAGGATATGTAAAACGGGCTGTGGGGCGAATGATTACGTCTTTTCCGATGCGGGCACCAAAAAGGCGTAATAGGTTACAACGTATACCATTGAAGGAATGGAGAGTTAGGGGGAAGGCGATCGCCTGAACCAGCCACCATAGGAAAACATACCAACCGGGGCGACCGCGATCGTACCATGATTGGTCATACTTGCGTAAATCAACAAAAGCTGGTGAATTGGTTGTCATATCACGGGGGGAAGGTGAAAGGGTTTAAAAGGGGAGGGAAAAGGGAAAGGAAAAGATTAGTTTTTTATCACTATTCTCCATTACCCATTACCCATTACCTAATTCCTAACAACTCATCTCTTGTGGCAAGGATGGTTTAATCTTGATCTCATCTGTCTGGGGTTGGGATTTTTTGGTGTTGAGTTGACCACCACAATTACGTAATTCGTAAAGCTTCACACCAATTTGATACTCGTATTGACTCAGCAAGCGACCATAAATGTAACCTGCTTTGCCATCCAAAAAGCCCCGTTGAATGATGTAGAACAGGATAAAGCGCAGGAAGGGTTTAAATGGCAAACGCACCCAAATCTTTTTCAAGAAACGTTTACGTTGTACGGCATCACCAAATAAACTTGCGCCAATGGTACCGTTATCATCTTTACCAGTGAGCAGGTTGAGATAAACGCGCGCTTCCCAGTTAGAATAACGGTTGTGGCGTTCTAACCAGTGGAATAGATCGCGGAAGTCTTCATGGAGCATATCGTTGTTGAGATAGCCTACTTTGCCATCTAAAACAACGTGTTCATGAACTTCGTTATCACCGGTATTTGGGATATCTTCGGTGCTGAGATTTTCGTAGCGTCCTTTTTCATGTCTGAATAAGCGCAAGTTCCAATCTGGGTATTTACCACCGTGACGAATCCATTGTCCCAGGAAGAACACACGACGATTCAAGTAATAACCATTAAATTCCGGATTGGCGATCGCCTGGTCAATTTCCTCCCATAATTCTGGTGTGATCCGTTCATCACAATCCACAATTAATACCCACTCATTGCGGAAAGGCAGATTTTCTAAAGACCAATTTTTCTTTTTGGGCCAGCGTCCATTAAAGTTAAATTGAACTACCTTTGCACCATAGCTTTGAGCGATTTCTTCGCTTCTATCACTACTTTGGGAATCGACAACAAAAATTTCATCTGCACGTTCTACACTTGCCAGACAAGCAGGAAGATTTGCTTGCTCATTTTTGGCAGGAATTAGTACAGAAACTGGTACTTTAGAAGACATATTTTGATTATTTTTGATATGTTTATTTTTTATGAGATGTAGATATAATTCCCTGAATAGCAGCGTTGAGATAACCAATCTGACCGTAGGCGTAAACGAGTTTATCAAAGCGCTCCGCAGGGTCAGAAATATATTGCAATGTCTTGTATAAGCCACGCAAAAATCTTTCACTACCACGTTGCAACTGACCGAAACCTGCTTTCCCTGCAAGCTGTTCACGATAGCATTCGCTAATACCTTGCCACCAACCCCGGTTGAAGTACCAGGAACGTTGCAGACGTTCTAGGGGTACATTGTGAGCAGCGATCGCCTCTGGAATATAAGCAACTTGCCAACCTCGCTGTAGTGCGAGTTCAGTCATTTGCAATTCTTCGTTAGAAAGTAAGTTTTTCCCCACACGACCGAGATTTGGGTCAAATCCACCAATATCTGCTAAAAAGCAGCGACGGATAGAATAATTTAAACCTCTAGGGGTTAAGCCCGGATTCTCGATATAAACTTGGGTTGCTCCCAGATCATAAGCTCCTAAGTTTGCAGCTAATCCCTGAGATAACCACCGAGGAGGGGAAACACCTTCCGGAAATATCAGGGTAACTTTGCCTCCAGCGATCGCCAGTTGGGCATTTTGCTCGTAGGCATTGTATAATACTCGCAGCCACTGGGGACTAGCAACGGCATCATCATCTAGGTAGGCAAGAATATCGCCTTGGGCAGCTTGTGCGCCTGCATTTCGGGCTACTGATAATCCTAAAACTGGCTCGTAAATGTACTTAAGTTTAGGATTTGAAAGCCGAGATTCAACTACCTGACGAGTGCGATCGCTAGAGCCATTATCGACTACAATCACTTCAAAGCCAGCAGCAAAGTCCTGCGCTAATAGGCTATCTATAGCAGCGCCTAAATAAGTATCTCGATTGTGAGTACAGATAATGGCAGAAATTTGCTTGTCTGGCATATACTCAGTTGGGGATTTTAGATTTGCTTTTTGGGTGATAAGTCAAACTAACCACAGGAAATCATACGGATTCCTGCTTGCTAATCTATACTAAAAATTTGCAATCCACCAACCGAGTTTTTTCGGAACTTATTTATTTATTGACACTCCATAACTGTTGGGAATGATATGAGGCTGATTGTAGAAACAGGGAAAGGATAAGGAGATGTTTGAATCTTCACATTTAAACCTTGATGATTCCCAAATAATTAGTCTAAATCTCTTGTGGTAAGCAGTGTACTTCTAGCTAAGAACCCCAACTTTGGTCAAAAGTCAGGGTTCAATATAGTTTTAAATGCGGAAATTTCGTACTTGCTAATTTAAGATTGAATATGACTATGTAGCACCACTAGGGTTTCGGCAAGTTGGGAGAGACGAGTTTCTAAGTATTGCTTACGTCCGAGAAGTTGGCGTAATTTTTGATAACGGGCGATCGCCATACTCACACTCGCAACTTGATCGGGTGGACAGGGACGTGACCACACTGTACCAGAAGCATCTAAACCACACAACTTGTACCCACTATGCTTAGAATCGGAATTTTTCTCCTTGGGAGTACAAATTTCTTCCACATAATTCATTAAGTCGTCAACTTCAGCATGACGTAATGTGGCTTTGCCGTCAGTTTCCTCTGGTTTTGTCAAATGGTAGGATTCTAACCAGCCATTCACAATTGGTCCTTCCAAATAAACATCTTGAACTTGTCGGACTATTTTCTGTAGCTCAGTTTGCCAACCAGCGACTACTTCCTGAATTTCTTGTAGAAGATTCATCGCTAAAGCTGGATTAGCTCCATTGCGGTGACTACTGAGACTGGGAGTCTTAAATTTAGGCAAACTCGGAATTTTACCCTCAGTATCTTCTACCTGAAAGGTTTGTACAGAAGGATGATGGGAAAGGATTGTCTCTTCTGTGGAGATTTCTACTTCCGAAGGGACTGTTTGTTTCGTCTCCTCTGTCTGTTCTGTTTTGCCGACACTAATCCGAAATGATACAGGTGATTTGGAATTTTCCGTTACTTCTGAAGTCTGCGGGCGATTTCCTAAATCGTGTAGAGTTGCTTCTATACGTTTTATGCTAGCTTTCATAAAAATATCTAGATTTTACGCGAAGATATTTGGTGGTAATTTTATCTATTAAAAGTTATTTGGGGACAAAAAACTCATCTTCCCAGGTAAAAAATATATAGGATTATTTTCTTAGCACTGCTGAGTACGGAGTTCTCTGTTTACTCTTGATTTCGGTATGAGTGGGGAAACAAAATATACCAAGATGATTCTTAGAATCATGTTTTTAGCAAATAAAATTGCCACCTCAATTAATTAAAGATACTAACTTCATGAACCAAAGTAAAGTAATTTTAGTCACTGGTTCTACTCGCTCTGGTAAAAGTGAATGGGCTGAGACTTTAGCGCTGGAGTCGCAAAAGCAAGTTGTCTATATTGCCACAGCAACCAGGAATCCCAATGATGGTGAGTGGGAAAAACGTATTCAACAGCATCAACAGCGTCGTCCCGAAAACTGGATAATTGAGGAAGTACCCATACATTTGTCCGCAACCTTAAACAATGCTCAGGCAAATAACTGTCTTCTGGTGGATTCTTTGGGCACTTGGGTTGCTAATCTCTTAGAAGAGGATGAGGAAAGTTGGCAAGGAATTGTCTCGGAACTATTTGAAACTATTAATTCAGTATCAGCAGAAATAATTTTTGTAGCAGAAGAGACTGGTTGGGGTGTGGTTCCTGCCTATGAAATGGGGAGAAAGTTCCGCGATCGCCTCGGTAGTTTAATTCGTTACCTGGGTGAAATGTGTGACTCAGTATATTTAGTAACTGGTGGTCATGTTTTGAATTTAAGTTTACTGGGTTCACCTTTGACAGCCAAAAAATAATCTCCTGATACATTGTTATAAAATTAAATAAGTAGGAAATTCATGACAAATTTCTCTCCTAGGGGATGGGGTGAAAAATCTGTGATTGAGTAATATTTATATATTCTTAAGGCTTTATTCCGATTTGCGCATCTATATTTTCCAAAGCAGAAATTAAAATACAGTTATGGCAAATAAAAATGATGTGAAAAAATACCTAGCTTATTGGTTTCAAATAGGCAAAGGGGTTGTAGTCAGTCACGGAAAAGCAACCTTAAAACCACTAAAAATTATTGATGGCGATCGCTATAGTGATGAATTTGAAGCTTGTTGGCAGAAAATCATCTTTGACTATAAGGGTAATTGCTACCTAGAGGGAACACACCAAACTGTTGCCGAACTTTTATCCCCCCAGTGGGAGATTTTTGCCTGTGCCCGTTGTACAATGCCTGTACCCTTACCAACTTTGGGAATATCCGGTGCGCCATGTCCTTGTAATGATTTGCCAGATTGGCCCAATACTGAGTTACCATTGCCCCATTGTCCTGTAGACTCTCAAGATTGTTTGCAGAAAATCCGCGATCGCTTACTGCAAAATACAGAACTGACAAGTATTTAGAAGTATCAAGAAAAAGTTAGTTAGATAACTTATATAGAATCAATCTCTAGAGGAAAATTGAGAAATAGGGAAAACACAAATCATCCCTAAAGATTTAGATGATTAGAGTTAATTTTTTAGATTCTCCACTTGGCATAGTTGCAGACATTGACAATTTCCACTATCAAAGAATTTTGCCATAATAAGAGAAATAACCTCTCAACTGCCATGGGCGTATGACACAAGAGGAGATAGAAGCAGCTTTATTGTCGGCATTTTCTGCTTGTCAAGTTGCCAGCTGCCCTCTCACTGAAACGCAAAAAAATATTATATTGCAAGCAATGAGACAGAATCAAACGCAACACAATTCTGTCTTAGAGGAAGTTGTGAATCCTTTAGACAAACTCAATGCCGAAGAATTAAGAAAGTTTCTCAATTTTGTGCAATATCAACAACAGGAAAATAGCTCTTGGAAAGCTCAATTATTGAATGATTGGCTACATGAAAATGATTCCGGTGCGGTGCAATTTCTGCGCGATCGCTATGGGGTATCGTGGCTAGACCAAATTGAACAATACCATATTGATAAGTATTTACGACTAGAACAGGATACAATTCATCTAGGCGATCGCATTGAAGTGTGTAATGCCCTGTGGGAATGGGTACAAGAACAAGGTCCCTGTAGTCGAGAATGGTTTTCCTGTATAGTCATTCAAGTCGATGAGATTCCTGGTAATAGTGAAATTGAATCCTCGACTAATTGTATTGTTCGCTTCGATAACGGTTCAGAATATGAAATTTCCGGTATCTACGAGTGGAATCGCCACAATTGGCGCAAGGGGTAATTGAGAAGGGGGAAAGTCAGAATTTTTTGAATATAGAGCTTTTGACATCAATGAGGTACACCATAAGTAATAGGTAAATTTCTCACTGATTACTCATTATTCATTACTTTTCTCAATTAGTTGCTGTAACTCATAAACCTCGAATCTACTGTATTTCCATGATTTCCCATCACCTACCTAAATATTGCAGTAAGGATTGACGCATCACATCTACGGGTACATCTGCTCTATCAAGCCACATTTTCAAAGCCACAGCACCTTGTTGTACCAGCATTTCTAACCCATCAATTGCCACTGCTCCCACTGTTTGTGCTTGTTGTAAAAACTGTGTGGGATTGGGAGTGTAAATCAAATCATAGGCGATCGCCCCCGATGGTAATTCTGCCATTTCTTCCTGACTCAATGGAGATTCGTTCACCTTCGGATACATCCCAATAGGTGTGCTATTGACTAGTAAATCTGCATAGGGTATTAACTCTCTTAACGCTTCCCATTTATGCACTTGTAAGTTAACTGCTAGGGGAGAATTTTCCCAACTTTGGTGGAATTCCTTGAGACGTTGTAAATTGCGTCCCACAACGTGAATTTTCTGGCAACCCAACTCGGTACAACCTGCGACAACTGCCCTTGCGGCTCCACCATTCCCTAAAATTACTACTTGCTTTTGCTGCCAATCTATTTGAAGATTTTGCAGAGGCGATACAAACCCAGGAACATCAGTATTTGTCCCTAGCCATTGACCATCTTTTCTAACAACTGTATTTACCGCACCGACAGCTTCAGCGATGGGTTGCACTGTTCCCAAAAAAGGAATAATTGCCTGTTTGTGGGGAATCGTCACACTGAAACCGACAACACCAATCGCGGCAAAACCATCCATTGCTGCTCGCAAATCCTGGGGTTTGATGGGGAAAGGCAGGTAAATATAGTCTAAACCGAGGTTGGCGATCGCGGCGTTATGCATCAATGGTGACAAAGAATGCTCCACTGGATGACCAATAACTCCAAGTAGCTTAGTTTTGCCTGTGATCATGTTGTGCAATTGTCAAGATTCCCAATAGATAGCCAGCTTATCACCTCGGATAACTGCTACATTAAGATTATTAAAACTACTTAACATTTCCTCACAATGCAAGTAACGACTACACCCTCCACAAGTCCCATCCCTGGAAAATACTGGCAATGGCGAGGGCATAATATTTACTATGTATGTGCAGGAGAACCCCAGGGAAAACGTCCTCCCCTGCTTTTAATCCATGGATTTGGTGCATCTACAGACCACTGGCGGAAAAACATCTCTGAACTGTGCGATGATTTTCAAGTCTGGGCAATAGACTTGCTTGGTTTTGGACGTTCTGCCAAGCCGAAACTTCAGTATAGTGGTGATTTATGGCGTGACCAAATTCATGACTTTATCATGGAAGTGATTGGTCAGAAAACGATATTAGCAGGTAACTCCCTCGGTGGTTATGCTTGCTTGTGTGTTGCTTCCCAGTGTCCAGAAGCCGCCGCAGGTGTGGTATTACTCAATAGTGCAGGACCTTTTAGCGACAATCAATCTCAGTTAAAATCAGCACCACAACCGACACCAGTACAAAAACTTGTAGGCAAATTCGCCAAGTCAATTTTTCAGCAGTCTTGGACAAGGTTTCTATTATTTCAATACATTAGGCAACCTTGGGTAATTCGCCGAACTTTAGAGAAAGTATACCTTGACAAAAGTGCGATTACTGACCAATTAGTTGCAGAAATTCAACGTCCCTCTGGCGATCGCGGTGCATTTGACGTATTTTCCTCAGTATTTAGTACTCCCCAGGGGGAAAAGGTTGATATTTTACTGCAACAATTAACCACTCCCCTATTGTTACTGTGGGGAGAAGGGGATCCTTGGATGAATGCAAGGGAACGTTCCCAAAAATTCCGCCAATATTATCCCCAATTAACTGAACATTTTCTCACTGCTGGTCATTGTCCCCACGATGAGGTACCAAATCAGGTTAATTCCCTGTTAAAAGATTGGGTTCTGTCTTTGAATAAAGCATAAAAATTAAGGGGAAAAGGCTATTTTTTTACCATTAACTTTTCCCATTCCCTACTTCTGATTATCCGATTTAAAGCGACCTGAGATAAAATCACGTTTATATAAATGTTTGGTTTTGCGATTTGTCACCCGTTCTCGCCACATTTTAAAACTCGATGCTTTCATTTCCCGTCGCATCAGAGCAATTACTTCCTTTTCAAATAATCCATATTGAATTTCAATGGCTTCAAATGGGGTTCTATCTTCCCAAGCCATTTCAACTATTCGGTCGATAATTTCTTGACTTAAGTCAGGCAATTTCATGGAACCGGAAAATTAGAAATTTTGTGTACTACATTCTTTATATAGTAAATTATCATCTCCAAAAATGCAGATAATATCACTTCAGTAATTACGGATTTACTGACTTCATTAACCATCCGAGGGCATGATCATACTCATATAAATAACGATTTTGTGGCTCTCCCCGTAATTCTAAATGGTCTACCTTGATGGGGTCGAGGAGCAATAGGCAAAAATTACTTAGGGTTTGGGTGGGGTTAGGAAGGGGAGGATTGAAGGCATCCGGATTAGTGTCTCTAATTTTACCAGGGTGTGACCAGGCAAACTGCGATCGCGCAGCGTCACTTAAACTCTGCCATGTAGAATGGCGGGATTGCTGGAATAATGTGTCTGTAGTCTCTTCAGTGACTAAAATTAATTGTCCACTTAGGCGAAATTGCTCCCGACTATTGGGGAAGTACCAGCAAATTTCAGCCCAGGGTTGCTGTATAATTTGCTCAATTTTCTGACTACGAATATCCGTAATAAATTTCAGATGATTACTATTTTCCAGGAAACCGCGAAAAACAACGGTACGATTTGCGGGACGATTTTCTGAGGTGACAGTGGCTAGTTGTACGTAACGTGAGTATACCAAACTGCGGTTACGATGGAGAGCGCGAGCTAGGGGCGATCGCCAGTTGGAATTAATGCAGGACATAAAATTAATTTTTTAGTTACGATGGAGAGCGCGAACTAGGGGCGATCGCCAGTAATCGATCCACATACTCTTTAATTTACCTCACATCATTAAGACTGCATAAGTGAAAAGGATATTTTTAGCCGTAAAGTATTACGAACATGATATTACCTATCTGGAATAAATCAGTCCAATGATAGATTCAAATAAATGATTATTGTGAATTGCTTTAAAATTGAAATATTTTATTAAAAATCTCTACTTTCTGTGAGTCTTGCCAATAGGTTTCTGATAATATCTAACAGACTAAATTCAATAATAAATAAAGCTAAATTACAAATTTAAATATGCAATTAACCAGAGTGCATTTTCCTTTATTTACTACTCTGTTGGTTTTCGCGTGCTTAAATTCCTTAGCAGCAACAGCACAAGTAACCCCTGATAGCAGTTTATCCACAAAAGTTGATAGCATCGACAAGAAAAACTTTACTATTCTTAACGGTACTCAGGCAGGGAAAAACCTATTTCATAGTTTTAAGGACTTCTCTATTCCCTTCAATGGTTCCGCAGTTTTTCAAAATAATTTAGATATTAAAAATATATTTAGTCGCGTCACTGGCGGTAATTTATCTAATATTGACGGTTTACTCAAAGTCAGTGGTAACGCCAATTTATATTTAATTAATCCCGCAGGTATTACCTTTGGAAAGAACGCAACTTTAAATGTTGGTGGTTCCTTTTTTGCTACCACCGCCAAAAGTTTATTATTTAGTGATGGTATGGAATTTAGTGCCCTGAAAGCAGAAACTCCACCTTTACTCAGTGTGAATATTCCCATTGGTTTGAAATTTCGAGATAACCCCAAGGGAATCACCAACCTAGCAACTAATTTTTTCGAGTTAGCAACAGGTAAAAACTTTACCCTTGTCGGTGGTGAGGTTAAATTTGATGGTGGGAAAGTCTATGCACCAGGTGGTAGAGTTACCCTAGGTGGATTATCTCAAGCTGGTACAGTAAAAATCAATAATGATGGAAGCTTACAGTTTCCCCAGAGTATCGTTAGAGCAGATGTATTTTTAAATAACGGTTCCTGGGTAGATGTTACTAATATTGGTGGTGGCAATATTGATGTCTATGCTCAGAATCTAAGGATTAGCAATGGTAGTTACTTACTTGCAGGAATTAATGGAAAAGGAACTGCAAATACGAAAGCTGGAGATATTAAAATCAATGCTACAGGTAGAGTAACTCTTGACAAAGAAAATAATAATTCAGTATCGACTGCTATTGCAAATACGGTTTTTTCCTCATCTATTGGAAATGCAGGAAATATATTTATTATAGCAAACTCCTTACTTGTGAAAGATCGGTCATTAATTGCTTCTTACACCTTAGGCAAGGGGAACGCAGGAAATATATTTATTACAGCAGAATCATTGCTTGTAAGTGGTGGCGCACAAATTAATTCTAGTACTCTTGGTATTGGAAATGCAGGCAATATCAATTTAAAAATTATAAATAATGCCACATTTAGTGAAACATATTTATTTCAATCTAGCGGCTTATTTAGTGCAGTCGGTTCTAATGCTAAGGGTAATGGTGGAGCTATTAATGTTCAAGCTGGTTCTTTGAATCTTCTCAAGGGTGCCCAATTCAGAACTAGTACCCTTGGTGATGGTAACGCAGGAAATATCAATTTAAAAATTACTAATAATGCTACTTTTGATGGTGCATATCTCTATATACCTAGTGGTTTACAGTCTGCCGTAGACTTTAGTGGTAATGGGAATGGTGGAGATATAAATATTACCTCTGACTCTTTGAATATTCTAAATGGTGCTCAGTTCATATCAACTTTTAGATCTACAGGACTAAGCTCACCTATTGCTAGAGGTAGAAAAAGTGGGAATATCAATATTAAAATTTTTAATACTTTCAAAATAGATGGCTTTACTACTTATACTATTCCGAATAGTAAAAAGCAAACTGCCCCTAGTGGTATTTTTAGTGGGTTGAAAACCAATCAAGGAAGAGGAGGTGATATTGTAATTACAGCAAAAAACTTTTTTATCACTAATGGCGGGATAATTTCTTCTAATACTTCTAATTTTAGTAAAGGAGATGCTGGAAATATTGACATTCGTGTGACGGATACAATTAATATATCTGGTCAAATATTAGGGTTTGATACTAATGGAAAATCCAAAGTATTTCTTAGCTCTATTTTGAGTGAAGTTGAAGAGGGTGCAAATGGAAAGGGAGGTAATATTTTTATTGACCCAAAACGCATAATTATCAGTGAGGGCGGGGTTATTTCTGTTAATAGTCTTGGGAATGGTAGTGCAGGAAATATTGAACTGATTGCTGGTGGATTGATTCTAAATAATGGTTTTATTACTGCTAATGCGGGGAAAAGTCGTGGTGGTAATATCAAATTACAGTTGAGTGATTTTTTATTACTACGTAACAACAGTAAAATTTCTACCAATGCTAGTGGAGATGGGGGAAATATCACCATTAATAGTCCATTTATTGTTGCCTTTCCCAAGGATAATAGCGATATTACTGCCAATTCTATTGACAAACAAGGTGGAAATATCAAAATTAATGCATCGAGTATCTATGGTATCCAAGCTCGTATTCAGGGAAATCCCCTAACTAATGATATTACTGCTAGTTCGGAAAATGGTATTTCTGGAAATATAGATGTCAATAATCTACAAATTGATGCCAGTCAGGGTTTAATAGAGTTACCAGAGGGTACACTTGACAAATACCAAGTTATTAGAAATGAAATTTGCAGGAAATTTTCTAAGGGTAGTCAATTTATCATTGTGGGGCGAGGTGGCATTGCTGAAAATCCCACAGAAATGATTAATAATAATAATACCCGAATTGATTTAGCTGAACCTATAACTAATAATCTTTCTACAACAAATCAAACTCACGCAAAACCCCACTTAAGCCCAAATAAAACGATTTCTAGCGATAATATAGTACCTGCAAGGGGTTGGGTAATGAATGAGAAAGGAGAGGTGATTTTAACTGCCTATGATCCCACTGAGAGTGGTGTTGCGCGTCCATTGACAGTAGCAAAATATTGTTCAGGAATGTAACACTACTGATTTAATTCCTTTAATTCCTAACTATGAATTATGGTAATAAATTTACCTTAGCTATTAGTTTCGACTTCGCTTAATTGTACTTTTATCAAGTTGTGTTCTGTCGTAGTAGTTTCATGATGATGAGATTGTTTACCTCCGATCGCAATGACGGATACTAGCATCGAATGCCAGCAACTTAGTATAAGTAGCCGAGATACGAACGAAGGCGAAACTCATCAAGATACGAATGTATTGCACATTGATAAAATGCTGATTTCTCACTCACCTACTTTTTCTTATTCCATGGTAAGGCATAAGTCCAAGGTAATTTCTTAATAGTAAAAGGGCAATTGACAATACACATTGGAGGTACATTCACCCCAGGAGCTAAACCTAATCGCACTTCCGACAGACGTAATACTAACTGAAGTGAAAATTCAAAAGTTCTCCTTTCCTCCATGAAATCATTGTACATTTTTTTCTGAGGCTTTTGACCAGATTTCAACTTGGAGATATTTACTAAAGGGCTATTAACTTTATATGTTCCAGATTCCTTATCTCTTTGAAAAACATCTTCTGCTGTCACCACTTGAGATAAGGTTTTACCAGGAGCAACTAAACTTGGACTTTGTAAAACGGCTAAATCTCTGGTAATATCCGGTGATTTCCGAATTACTCGACGGGATTGTTTATCATGCTCAACAACTAAAGAACTATTATCCCAGTCTACATAAATAGCGATATTTTGTGATTTATTTTCGACACTCAACGATAGCTCTTTCAATTCATCAATATCATAGAAGGTGTTAAATCTAAATCCAATACCCACATCATTTTGCAACTCTTGCTCTTGTAATTGCTTATCTACAGATGCTTTATCAAAAGAAAATTGAATCTTCTCATCAATGGACTCAATCATCCGATTGAATGTATACAAAACACCAATAATATATAGGGTTAAATATACAAGATTCCCATCACCTGCTGTGGTTGTCATTAATCAAGTCTCCTAGGAATTACAGTTGTCTATTGGCTAATTACGATCAATACGAGAGGAATTTTGTAGCCATCCCCAACGCCAGAATAAGAATAACAGAATAGTGGCAATGAGAATCATGATTCCCCAGCAAAATGCATAACCCCAATACCAGTCAAGCTCTGGCATATTATAGGGAGATTTATCTGTATTGAAATTCATCCCGTAAATACCAACAATAAAAGTCAAAGGAATGAAAATTGTTGATACTACCGTTAAAACTTTCATGATTTCATTCATCTTATTTCCTACGGCAGAAAGATATACATCCATTAATCCGGAAGCAATTTCTCGATAGTTTTCTACCATATCAATAATTTGAATAGTATGGTCATAACAGTCTTTCAGATATATTCTTACTTCCTCATTAATTAAATCATGACCGTCTCGAATCAGAGAGTTGATAGCATCACGTTGGGGCCAAATTGCTCGACGGACTTGTAATAATTCCCGACGGATTTTATAAATTTTATTTAAAGTGTTCTTGCTGGGATTTGTAATAGCTTCCTCTTCCAGTTCTTCAATGCGATCGCCATACATTTCTAAAACAGGAAAAAAACCATCAATAATAGCATCTAGTAAAGCATAAGCTAAATAATCAGCCCCTTGTTTACGAATAATTCCTTTATCTCGAAGTAATCGAGAACGTACTGGTTCAAAACTATCCCGCTCTGGCTCTTCCTGTACCGTCAATAAATATGATTTTCCTAGAACAAAACTAACTTGCTCACTATAAAAACCTCCTTTTTTTCTCGGCATTACCATCCGGGAAATAATCACTATTTGGTCTTCGTAATCTTCTACCTTTGGTCGTTCTGGCACATTCACAATATCCTCTAGAATGAGGGGATGTAAATCAAATACCTTGCCCAATCTTTGGAGAATTGCCGCTGAACCCAAACCTTGAACATCAACCCAAGAAACAGACTCACTATCTAAATAAGGAACACATTCTTCTGGGTTATTTATCTCTTGACGAATGACTGTTTCTGCACAGTAATCAATTAAAACGATGACAGGTAAAGAAGCATCTTCATCAATCACTATTTCTCCAGGGATTAAACCCGGATGATGATAATAATCATCTATCTCGTTATCATCTTCTTCAATATCCAGTTTTTCTTGTGTCATAAATCTTAGCTCATGCTGATTCATTTCTCTGTTGTCGGTACAAAACACACAATTGTTGACTCTTTTCTGCCATAGAGACTATTTATCAAGTGAATATCAAGTCTACTAATCAGGATAAATCGAGTGTGTTGTCAAACAAGAAGTATTTATTATACTCAGTAATCTAGTCTATGGAACTGGGTTTCTTTGCTCATAAGAAAAAACCCATGTTAGAAAAACATGGGATTTAAGGGTGATGATAAATACATTGGTTAAAATCTTAAACCAACTCCCCCTTGTACGGAAAGAGCTGTGCCACCACCATCACGAAAAGCGTCAAAAGCAATAATTGCATTACCAAAAATAGCCAGATTACTATTAGGAACCATATAATCAACACCTGGTTGCAAGGCAAAACTAACTTTGTTCCCCACTGGAGAAGGGGAATCTCCACCTGCAAGAACTAATCCTGCTCCTAAATAGGCATCAGTTTGCCAATTTAAGGGGATGTCATAGGAAACAGTTGGCACGATCGCGATGTTATTTGCAACTAATGCTTGCGCCCGAAAAGAAATAGGCGTTTCTAATAATTTATACCTTGCTGATACTACTGCTCCTAATTGCATCCCGTCGGAAAAACCAACTGTGGGACCAACTCCCACATAACTACCATAGGCAGCTTGGGCATTTACTGGTTGACTCAGGGCTGTCAGACTTAGTAGAGAACCGACAAGGGCGGCTGGAATTAGATAGGAAATATGTCTCATTTTTTATACCTCACACCGTGAGTTTACTCAGTGGTCAGTTTTTCCAGAATGAATGACTGATTGTTACTTGTTGTACCATCAAATCCTCTCGACTAACCACATTCTCCCCTTATCCCATACTTATTAGGGATTCCCTGGGTTTGAGAACCCCGATTTTTCACAAGTATCGCCAAGACAACTAGGGACAACGAGGGTGAATTCCCCCCTGGGTACAAATATAAGCTAGTTGCTTGGTATCCAAATTTTTGACTTGACTAAAATCAACTCCTTTGATGATGGCTGACTGACTTCCTGTAGTCGGTGTTTGCACAAACTGATCTGTAGGATCTGCCTTGCCAGAAAAGAGCGTTGCTCCTTGAAAGTCTGCTCCTGCGAGGTTTGCTCCCTGCAAATCAGCATGACTCAAGTCAGCATTGCGAAAGTTGGCATTTTGTAAATTAGCATTTTGCAAATTAGCGTTGCTTAAACGAGCCGCACTCAGATTGGCATTACGGAGGTCAGTTCTGTCTAAATACGCACCAGATAAATCCGACCCTTGCCAGTCCGTATGGCTAAGGTTGGCAAAGGAAAGCCGGGTGCTACTGGCAATCACACGTCCTAAACGAGCAGCATACAAATCAGCATCTTGAAGTTTGGCTTCACTTAAGTCTGCTCCGGTGAGGCTGGCATTTTCTAAAATTGCATTGCGTAAATCAGCACGTATGAGTTGGGCACTACTGAGATTAACTCCTGTAAGTCGTGCGCTAGAGAGATTAGCTTTATTGAGAATGGCACGACTAAAATTAGCCCGACTCATCAATACACGACTGAGATTTGCTTCAGTCAGATTGCTTTCTTGAAATTGGGCATTAGATAAATCACTAATCCAATCATCATAGGTATCCCAACGTCCATCTTCACCAATTCCTCGAAAACTAGCGCCTTTCAAGCTACCTTGGCTGAGATTTGCTCCCCTAAATTTGACTCCCCAAAGGTCGATTTTGTCAAGTATTAACCCACTTTGGGCAAGGTTTATACGACTTAAGTCTATCCCTAGGGTTTGCCCACTGTAGACGGTAAGAATTTTGCTAATTGCTCGTTGATTGGCAGATAGGCGACTTTGCCGTAATTCCCGACCTGGTGATGTGGAGTTGGTATTATCTAGATCCCCCACTAATGAATGATTAGTCCGTTTGAGTTCGGGGATAGCACTCGTACCTATATTTGCCAGGGCTTGTTGAATAGCATCAATTAGTATGGGGTTTGTTTCCCTGGTCAGTAAATTAACTAAGTATTTTGTTCCTTGGGGATATTTGAGAGTTCCCAGGGCTAAGATAGCGGTACGACGCTCCTCTATACTGGCTTTGGAATTGGGGCTGAGGCGTTGAGCAAAGGTGAGAAATTGTTGACTATATTTTTGTTCTTCTGCCAGACGGCTTTGTTGAGTTTGAATGTATATTTGCGTACCAATCAGGGCAGTTAAGACCCCTGCCATACTGAAAAGGGCGACTCCTAGAAGGGTGGTGCTAGGGTTTTGGCGCAATTTATCCCGCAAACTGACTTTGGGAGCGGGTTCTGGAGTCATGACAACGGAGGCGATCGCCGCTTCTTCGTCTGTGTTTTCCGTCCAGGGAATAGTTTCTTCTATTAATTCGCTTGGGTTAAAGGGTTGATTTGCATCTATGGTATAGGTGGCAGCCAATTGATCGTGGAGCGCACGACGTTTTTTTTGCCAGGGAAAACCCATGCTTTCACTCAACATAATTAACCCTGCGAGTCCAGTCAGGATGAGAATATTGGGAAAAACCGGACTATAACGCCAGAGATAATAAGCTACTGCCACTGGTACTGTCCAGCGTCCAACACCTTCACGTACTGCGATCGCCCCAAAACCTGGTGCATTTCCTTGGGAATTGACAACCTTAACCCCAAACCACCTTTTGGGCAAACTACTACCCCTAGTTGCTAACAAATACAACTGGCAAAAAGAGACAGTTATGGGTGCAAGGATAGCAACTGTCCACAGAAAATTGGTGGGAAAAGCCACATTCCGCGTACCATAACTCACGGGTAAAGCCAAAGGACGAGCAACTTCTCTTTCTGTTGCAACTAATAAGGGGTTGAGGGGTACACGATTGAGATCCCGAAATGAGTTGGCATAAGCACCCATACTAAAAGGTATTAAACCACTGGCAACCACCAATGTCATTTCTGTTGTCCAAGCGGCAAAACGCCTCATATTTAATGACAGAGAGGGAGACTTCCCTGATTGGGGAAACTCATTGGAACTTTGCTGTTTACTTCTCCTCACGGTTGGGGTTGCCATTACTTAAATTCCCTATAATTCTAATGTTTTTGCCGTTCTCTACTTGATGGGAGTCTATTAAACCTTGCCATTCCAGCTGTTAGAGATGAAGAATTTGTACCCAAAGTACACTAGTCCTGCCAGGATTGCCAAACTAATCGCTGATGCGACTAATTTCAGTACCGCTTGGAGTATAGCAAGGGTAATCAGGATGGCGATCGCCCCCGATACTAACTTTCCTATGGTTGATAATTGGTTAAATTTGCTCAAAATCCCTGAGAATAAACTATTTCTCTGGACAGCATCAGGAAATTTAAATTTTTCCGTTTGTTTTTGAACTACCTCAAAGGAGTTATTAATTTTTGTTTCTAGCTCTTGCAAACGACGCTGTAAATCTTCTTCTGATTGCGGGTTCATAACTTTTTACCTCGTATCCAATAATTTTTCTGTAATTTAACAAAGAAACTTGCTGTTACACAAAATCACTACACAGAATTTGAATTTTCTCTGATATTCCCAGGCAAACCTATAATTTAAAGAATAGGGACGAAACTCTCAACTGGTGAAATTTACCATCAATCACTAATACTGAATTGCTAATGGTAATAAAATAAAGAAAAGCCATAGATAACAAGAAAAACCTTTTTCATTTATCCTGCTGTGGGCAGTTCATCACAGTTATTAATTGTTTCACCCTGATTGTCCGTTTTTTCTTGTTCCTCAATCTCAGTTGAGTGCAGAAATTCAATAGTTGTATATTTAAGTATTCTCACCAACTATTGCATAACAGTCATTTGCAACTAAGTCTTTTTATCTTGTCCAGTCGTTGAAACATTCTGCCATTTTCTGTCAATCGCTCATTAAACAACCACTATAGGCAACCGCAGCCCAAAAATTCTCCTCTCTACCTCTTTATTGTTAATCACAAATTCTTCATATTAATGCGGAAATTTTTATTGAATATTTTATACCGATATTCTGGCACCGAAAGGAACAATCATTTGCTAGAAGCGTCTATAAAATTAAAATATGTGTATCAATATAACTCTTGAAAGGCTCAGGAGTATTAATAATATGATGAAGATACAAAGTTTATGGAAAATTCTCCCCACTACCCTAATTATTAGTCTTGGCTTTTCCTCCACCCAAGCTGTAAATGCACAAATGGTAGAGATTAGCGCTAATTTTCAGCCAGATCCTATGGTGATGAGTGGTAGGTCTGGAGGTAATCAAACTAGTAACTGTGGTAACATTTCTTCCCAACCTAGCCAGATAATTGAGGTCAAAGAGTCTTTACCTTACCTGCGTGTTACTCTTCAAGGTTCACAGCAATCAACCCTACTGATTGACGGTCCGGGAGGTCGTTTCTGCGTCATGCCTGACAACTATTCAGGGAAAAAACCAGAAATCTCTGGGTTCTGGCAAGCAGGACGTTACAGATTTTATATTGGAGAACTTTCCTCTGGACAGTCTGACTACACATTATTTATTTCCCAGCAGAAATCACCAGTCAAGTGACCAGAGAGAATAATTTTTTCATAATTTCTCAGAACTCAGCTAGGAAGTAGAGAGTATGTACTTTCTAGCTGTACTTTATAGTTTGTTAAATTTCTGCTACTTCATCGAAACAGCATCCACATCCACGGTTTCCTCGCTAGCAGACACAGTTTCCTTCGGTTCATTTTCGTCAACCGAACCCTTGCGAGCTTTAAAACCTGCAATCACCACCTGGGATACTTCCGTGACAAGTAATGTTAAAAGAAATACATCATCTAGTTGACCAACGATGGGCAAAAAGTCAGGAGAAATGTCAATTGGGCTGACTAAATATAATAAAGTGCCGATGATTACCCACCAGCGATACTTCGGGTTGCGTAGTAAATCACGATACCAAGTGTATACAGATTGAATAGAAAATTTCATGACCTTATCCTCAAATTACCTTCAATTTTGGCAAATAATGTCCTAAACTTCCTGTGGGAATAACCGTCCCCATGGAGGCTAAATTCCTAAAGATAACTGTTTGTCAATAGCTGGTGATACTTAACACGAGTATCCTATTTGTGCATTAATCTTTAGAATAAAAAAGCCTGGGGATATTTGGTTGAGGAATGAACGGAGGAATCACATAGTGGATATTTTAGATTTAATTCAAAAGGGTGGACCGGCAATGTATCCATTGCTTGCCCTTTCTGTGTTGTCTCTCAGTGTAATTTTTGAACGTCTTTGGTTTTGGTTACGTTTTTTAAACCAAGAGCGGGAAATTGTCGATCGCGTCTTAGATGCAGCGCGGGAAGATTGGACAATAGCTAGAGATATTGCCCAGAGAGCAACAGATTTACCGATTGGTAGGTTTCTTTATGCTCCTTTAAAATTACCCAGAAGTGATGCAGAGACTTTTCGTCTTGCCCTCGAAGCATCAGCAGAAGACGAAATTGCTGGGATGCGTAGGGGTGAGAAGCTATTAGAAGCAGTGATTGCCATGGCTCCACTGTTAGGATTATTGGGTACGGTGTTGGGTTTGATTACTTCCCTACGCTCCATTAAGCTCGGAGATTTGGGAACGGAAGCAGCAGCAGGGGTGACAACGGGGATTGGGGAGTCTCTAATTACCACAGCGACAGGGTTAATTGTGGCATTGGTTAGTTTAGCCTTTTATCGTCTGTTTCAGGGTTTTGTGGTGAACCAAGTTAAAATATTTCGCCAAGCAGGTAACAATATGGAGTTACTCTACCGTCAATCACCACCTAATCTCAGCAGCAATGTCGTGGGAGAAATTCAACCTCAGGTGATTTTGCAGGATAGGTACGAAGATTTTAGTTCTACACGTAAACGAGAACGCAATCAATCTCCAGACACCTCGGAACCACCGACTGAACCACCGACTGCACCCAAGAATAGTTAAAAGTTCAGAATCATTGCTGAAAACAATTGGTGAAGTGAAAGATGAAAATTAATCTCCATACTCCTGTGGAAGAAGCACAGGTGCAAATTATTCCTTTAATAGACGTTATTTTCTGTATTTTGACCTTCTTTCTGTTAGCTGCTTTGCAATTTACTCGACAACAAGCAATCAATATCGATTTACCGAAAGCTACTTCTGGAACTGCGACTGTCACGAGTAATCAAGGGAATCGGCAGATTTTACCTGTAACTATTGATGCTGTGGGACAAACTTACGTTGAGAAACAACCTGTTCAAAAGGAACAACTCACAGAGATTTTAAAGAAATATTTGCAAGAGAATCCCCAGGGAGTTCTAGTACTGAATGCTTCCCGTTCTGCTACCTATAATGATGTGGTGGAATTGTTAGATATACTGCGACAAGTGGGTGGCGATCGCGTCTCTTTAGGGATTATTCCTGGTTCGAGTCAATCGACAAATTCCAGTTTTCCCACAACAGTACCTGCTATTCCTAGTGGTACGACATTACCAAATGTTCCGAATAATATTAATCCCAATTTACAGTCAGTACCGGGGCAAGGTGTAAACTCAACTAACCCTGTCACTGCACCAGTAGTGCCTAGTAACAATAATTCTACCCCTCAAAGGTAATAGGTCATTGGGCGATGGGTAATGTTCTGATTACCCATCATTGGCTTTCAAAGCAAGACTAAAACCATTGATTTATTCCTGGGATGCAGGTGGGTTAGCTGTGGCATTTGCTTGTTGTTGACGTTGCTCACGTTTTTTGCGATCTGCTGCCAACATATCCGCCATTACTACCATTGCTTGGCTCATTTTATCTAAATTGGAACGATATAATTCTAAGTCCTTGTTTAATTTATCGTCAGATATATTTAAACCTGTAGCAATAGTTTTGAGTGCTTCATTGAGTTTCTTTTCATCCTTGACTAGTTCCCCATCTGCGAATTCTAGTAAGGTGAATAAACCGATAGCAAATAGCCGACTATATTTAAACTTAGGATTACCGGCGATCGCCTGCAATTGTGCCTGAAAATCGGCATCTCTATCTAAAGAATTTTTTTGGCTTAACCAGGCAATCAAATCATTCCCAGATAAGCTTTGGGCTATTTCTTGCAGCTTGTGAGCATCCTGCTGGAATCTTTGGGGATCGTCCTCCGTTGCCCGTAGTAAAGCATTAAAGATTGACTCTTTATCGGTTTCTGGCTCATACCCTTGCATGAAACGGTTAAATGCTGTGTAAACGCCCAAACCATAAATGGGATTGTAGCTAAAATCAACATTCACCGATAGTAGGTGCATTTCCACCATCAACTCTTCCACTACCCGACGGTAAATAGTGTTGATGGGACGGGTGTGTAGGGTATAGAAAGTTCGTTTTGTATCAGAGACTGTACGGACGTTATTCACAAAAATTATCAGATTTTAGGGCGACGTATGTTTATTTTCGCGCTTACAGGGACGTTTGCCAAGTTGGGCTAACCGTCTCTAGAAACACAAGCATGAATACAATCACTATAGAGAAAATATTTCCAGGATTTACACCCTGAGAATATTCCTAAAATTTCCCAAATGTTCTCTAACTCTTGTAATTACTAATGATCATATCCCCAGAATTACTCTCTCTAGGAAGCTATCTCGCTGGTGAGTTTGATAACCGTGAGCAGGCGATCGCCGAACCTGCATGGTATGTACATTTACGTTTATGGCAAAGACCAATAAATTTATTTCCAGAAGATAGTCTTACCCTCTTTGCAGAACAAGCCAGCGTTGTGCAAATTAATCAGCCCTATCGTCAACGGATTATGCGTTTAAGAGATTATCAAGACGGCTCTTTACAAGTACAGTATTATATGCTAAAAAACCCTGATGACTGGCGTGGTGCAGGGCAAAACCCTGGAATATTAAACTATTTAACAGCAGAAGCAATAGAGTTATTACCGGGTTGTGTACTGCAAGTCAGTTCTCACACCCTTGACCATGGGTATAAGTTTACTGCAACTCAACCGACTAACACCCAATGCTGTTTTCAATATGCGGGTCAGACAATCCAAGTGGCTTTAGGCTTCATTGTTACACCCCAGGAACTTTTCACTTACGATAAAGGCATAGACAGGGAGACAGGTAAAGCTACTTGGGGAGCAATACTCGGTCCCTATCGTTACAGTAAGCGAGAAAATTACTTCGCACGGGCTAATTAGTCACGGTTATTTGATTTTAACTGGCAATACTGCGAGGAACCCCAGCTAATGCTTCTTCTTCTGTCTCAAAAATTTCAAATACTGTATCCATCATCGTGACTTCAAACACTAACTTTGCCTCTGGATGGACGTTACAGATACGAAAACTACCATTAACTTTATCCGCATCACGCATCCCTGCGACTAATGAAGTTAATCCAGAACTGTCAATAAAGTTGACTTGACCCAAATTAACGACTACATGACGACTGAATTTGGAGATGCATTCTTGTAATTTCAAACGGAACTGCCAAGCGGTGGTGATATCTAAGCGTCCTGATGGAGTCAAAAGAATCACGGTATTGCCATCGTTGGTTGTGCAAGTTTTTTGCTCGATGTGGATCACGACCCTTCCCCTTGTGGTTGTTTGGACTACGTAAGTTAGACTAAAAGGCTTACTTTTCAGACAATCCTATGATTCCCAAATTCATGTATAAAATCAGTATGCTTTGGGGAATTTTATTTCTTACTAGCGACTAGAATCAATTTTCTAGGTAAATAGTAATTATCAAAGGATACATTTGCAGATGCCGATGTGTCAGTAAACCTAGTAGTCTATTTTACATATTTTTCCTAGATTTTAAGGTGTCCAATTAATCCAATCTTGGGGTTTGAGGAAGGTTTCGTACAACTCAGCTTCTGGGGTATTGGGTTCTGGTTGATAGCCGTATTCCCAGCGTACTAGAGGTGGTAAGGACATCAGGATTGATTCTGTGCGTCCGTTGGTTTGCAGTCCAAAAATCGTACCTCTGTCGTATACGAGGTTAAATTCTACATAACGTCCACGACGGTAAAGTTGGAAATTGCGTTGGCGATCGCCATATTCTATTCCATGACGTTTTTGAGCGATGGGTACGTATGCTGGTAAAAAGGCATGACCACAATCTTGAATAAAAGCAAATAACTCTTCCCAGTTGCGATCGCCAACATTGCCTAATTTCTGGCTGTAGGTTGCGGCTGGACTATCGGTAGCAGAACCACGATACAACGCTCCACGCCCATCTTGATAGTCAAAGAATAAACCACCGACTCCACGGGTCTCATCCCGATGTTTCAAATAAAAATACTCATCACACCAGCGTTTGAAAACTGAATAATACTCAGGATGGTGCTTGTCACAGGCATTTTTAAAAGTTTGATGGAAATGTTGCGCATCTTCAGCGAAGGGGTAATAGGGCGTTAAATCAGCACCACCTCCAAACCACCAAACTGGACCTGCCTCAAAATAACGATAGTTTAAATGTACTGTTGGAACATAGGGATTACGGGGGTGTAACACCATGGATGTACCAGTAGCATAGAATTTATGACCTGCGGCTTCTGGACGTTGGGCGAGAATGGAAGGAGGAAGATGGGAACCCCAAACTTCAGAAAAGTTTACACCTGCCTGCTCAAAAACAGCTCCGTCGCGTAAAACACGCGATCGCCCACCACCACCTTCTGGACGTTCCCAAGCATCTTCCTGAAAATCTGCGACACCATCTACTTGCGCCAAAGTCTGAGTTATCTCATCTTGCAACTGTTTCATAAACTGGCTGACTCTGGTTTTCGCGTCAGCAGGTGGTAAAGATGCAGATGCTTCTGTCGAAATGGTAGGGCTTTGGGAATTGGTCAACATAAATTCAATAACCTAAATAACAGTTTCCAAAAAGCAAGAATTTGTTAACAGAAGATGCAGCACAACAACAGCCATGATTACGGCTTCGATTGACTACCTTGCTTACTTCCTCAAAGGTCAAACACTGACGCATTCACCAGTTATGACTTAAGGTTATATTCTCCCTCAAATGCGTATAGGCTTGTATACTACTTGATATTTTTTTAAATTTCTTATGTAAATATTCTGGTACTAGTTGATGAATTGTGTCCAAATATCTGCTATAGGCATAAATCTAGATTCCATCTAAATGTAAAGATTCCTAAACATTTACATACCTACACAAACTTTTACCGATGCTCCTTTTTCCTTGGTACTCCCCTAAAATCAAATGCAAGATTTCACCCTAGGAGTAATTTTGTACAGAGGTATGAAGATATTTAGACCAGAGATTGATTAGTATATCTATGAAAATACAATGACTTTGATAGGATTTTGACTACAGTCAAGGCTGAAAAGTCCTTGGTTGTTTACAGATTTATATTTTACTTTAGCAACTCAGGGTAAATCCTAATCCTTGTCTGTTGCCAAAGTTACGGTTTGTTAAATAATTTTAGTCATTTTCTCCAATCGGGGTGGAGAATTTTGCAAATTATAGCTATGAGGAATTTTGAAAGATGAAATCAAAGGAAACAGCAGATAAAACACCATATATCCGCCTAATTCCTTTCGAGACTTCAGAATTTTAGTCTGAAAATAGCAGTTATCGAATCAAGTACTTTTACTTAAAAGTATGTAGTGAGGAGGACGATTGAAAATGCCAGGTTTGTTGCCCAAATTTATCCATCGCAAACGTCGGAAAGTCTGTCTTTCCTTAGTCAAGACCTATAGAGAAATTAGTTCTGCATCCGTGGATGAATTATGGCAAAAGGTAGTAGATTTAGCTGATGTTTCCTGGCATCCTCTACTCAAAAGTACTAACGTACCCAGGGGACTAGTACCGAAACCAGGATTAATTTATCAAGCTGTCACCCGTTTATCGCCGATTCCCATTCGGATTTTTGTGGAACGTGTCAATCCCAGGGAATTATTGACTGTGCGTATTTTGGCAATTCCAGGAGTTGAGGAAAGAATTACCTATACGGTTGAGTCTACGGTTTGTGGCACCTATGTTTCCTATTCCGTCACCCTCAAAGGATGGTTATCTCCCCTAATTTGGTCTTTTTCTCGTCCTTATAGCGATCGCGTAGCTCGTGCATTAGTTGAAGCAGTGGAAGGAAGCGGGTTAGAAGCAGTTTCTCGCCGGGGAAACAATATGAATAATCGGTATTGGGATTTAGGGTTCTAGGTGAGGCAATCCGGAAAAACAGTAACCACCCCATACTCAACAACTGTCCGCAACCAGCTAAGATGCAAATAGATTCGGTATTAATTTTTTGTTAAAATTTTTTGCGGCAGTAAGGGTGAAAACACTATGCACGATGTTCTCGATTCTCGCTCTGTCTTAGAAGTGTTGCGACCAGTACAAGACCCAGAACTCCGCAAAAGTCTGGTAGAACTGAATATGATTCGCAACGTCAGCATTGACGCTGGCAGGGTGAGCTTTACGTTGGTGTTAACGACACCTGCCTGCCCTTTGCGGGAATTTATTGTTCAAGATTGCCAAAGAGCTGTGAAAACCTTACCAGGGGTGACAGACGTGGTTGTGGAAGTCACAGCTGAGACACCCCAACAAAAAGGATTGCCAGACCGTACGGGTATAGATGGTGTGAAAAACATCATCGCCATATCCAGTGGTAAGGGTGGTGTTGGTAAAAGTACGGTGACTGTGAATTTGGCAGTGGCTTTAGCACAGATGGGGGCAAAGGTTGGGTTACTAGATGCGGATATTTATGGTCCCAATGACCCGACAATGTTGGGTTTGTCGGAAGCACAACTAGCTGTAGAAAAAACTGAGAAAGGGGAAGTTCTAGAACCCGCTTTTAACCATGGTGTGAAATTAGTATCCATGGGTTTTTTAATTGGTCAAGACCAACCTGTAATTTGGCGTGGACCAATGCTTAACGGAATTATTCGTAAATTCCTCTATGAAGTCAGTTGGGGAGAGTTAGATTATTTGTTGGTGGATATGCCTCCAGGAACAGGAGACGCTCAATTGACTCTGACTCAAGCTGTACCTATGGCAGGGGCGGTAATTGTCACCACACCCCAGACAGTAGCCTTACTGGATGCTCGTAAGGGCTTGCGGATGTTCCAACAAATGGGTGTACCTGTTTTGGGTATTGTGGAAAATATGAGTTATTTTATCCCTCCAGATATGCCGGAAAAACAATATGACATTTTCGGTTCTGGGGGTGGTTCCAAAACAGCAACAGAATTGGGAGTCTCACTCCTTGGTTGTGTACCCTTGGAAATTGCTACCCGTGTTGGTGGTGATAGTGGTGTTCCCATTGTGGTTGGTGAACCGAATTCTCCCTCCGCTAAAGCTTTAATGGCGATCGCCCAAACCATGGCAGCTAAAATCTCAGTTGCTGCTCTCACCTAGTTCAGGTCAATTGGGGAGTATCCCCAATGTGCAAATTTATCTTATTTGGTCGTGTGGGCATTCTGTCCACCTCGGTAATCAAAGTAGGGAGCAAAACTTTGGTGTGAGTGCCTATACCAATTTTCAACCAATTTTCCAAATGACTGTGACAGTTCCCCTACTAACCCGACGACGTGGAGACGTTTCGGCGAAAGGTCTCTACAGGTTTTCCAATCAACAGAATTGTGTTGTGTTCAAACATTGAATTGGTATTAGATGTTCGGTGAAGACTTCGACGTGAACTCAGTCCTGGAGCGTCTCCAGAGGAGATTCACCGCTCTTAACTAATGTCTTTTGTGCAAAATTGTGATGCTCCCAGGTAAGTTTGCGGATATAGAAAACTAAAATTTTTCAGTTTTTGTCTGGGTAATAGATGAAATACCGAGAAAATAGATTTTGAACTAATCACACCAGGTGTTCAAAATCGCTAGCCAACTCTGGGAACAAGTCTATTACCTTTACCAGTCGAAAGTTCCCACCCTGAAGTCCCAAGATTTATCTCTGAGATTTTGTGATTGTGGAAAATGATACTCTGATTAACCAGTACTGTCATACACTTTCACTTCCAAAGTAATAAATATAATCAGTACTTCTGCTAATTCTCCATTCAACAATTATTCTTAATTTTTAATTCCGTAATTTCTGTACAGTAAATATTCGTACTCAGAAGCTCACACTCATGCTGTTAAAAAAGTCCCGCTCTCCCTTTTTCAATTTCCCCTGGAAATCGCTGTTTAAACCCTGGCATCAGGTGGACTGGGTGTTATTTTGGCTACCAGTAATTGTAACTGTCTTTGGTGGCTTAGTCATCCGTAGTACAGAACTAGGTCGAAAAATGCCCATCTATGACCCTGGGCAAATGGACTTGTGGACTTGGATGTGGCAGTATTTCCAGGCATTACTAGATACCAACTGGTTTTGGCACTTGGTGATGGGATTTGTGGGCATATTAATCACCTTGGTATTATCACTGATTCGATATGAAAATTTTCTACATCTCCATTGGGTGACATACGGGTTAACTAATGCCAGTTTGCTTGCGGTGATGGCATTTGGTAAAAGTGCTAAGGGGGCACAACGTTGGTTGCCCATTGCTGGCTTTCAAATTCAACCTTCAGAATTTGCCAAGGTCGGGATTATTATTACTCTGGCAGCATTACTGCACAAACGCACAGCCTCAGACCTCAACAATACCTTTCGAGCGCTAGCAGTCACAGCCGTTCCCTGGGGATTGGTATTTGTGCAGCCAGACTTAGCTACGTCTCTGGTTTTTGGAGCAATTGTTTTAGGAATGTTGTATTGGGCAGATGCTAACCCCGGATGGTTGATTTTGTTGGTATCTCCAGTGATTGCAGCAATTCTGTTTAGTTTAGCTTGGCCCTTCCCAATTGTGCTGTTTAAGGAAATCTACCTTGGTCCCTTGGGGATTGTCTGGTCTATCTCTATGGGAGTTCTTGGATGGTTCACTTTGCCATGGCGACGATATGCTCTAGGGGCAATCGGTTCATTCAGTTTAAATATGCTGGGTGGGGAAATGGGAATTTTTGCCTGGAATCATGTCCTGCGAGATTATCAGAAGAATCGTCTGATTTCCTTTATGAATCCCGAAGGCGACCCCCTAGGCACAGGATATCACCTGATTCAATCTCGGATTGCTATCGGAGCCGGGGAAATTTGGGGATGGGGTTTGAATAATGGTCCGATGACACAGCTCAACTTTGTCCCAGAGCAACATACAGATTTTATTTTCTCCGCAGTCGGTGAGGAGTTTGGGTTTGTTGGCTGCTTCATTCTCTTATCGGTGATGTGCTTAATCTGTTTTCGCTTGTTGTACATTGCCCAAACTGCCAAGGATAACTTTGGTTCTTTGTTGGCGATCGGTGTGCTATCGATGATTGTGTTTCACACTATCGTGAATGTCGGAATGAATGTCGGACTAGCTCCTGTGGCTGGAATTCCCCTACCATGGATGAGTTATGGGCGTTCGGCAATGTTGAAGAATTGTCTGGCTTTAGGTTTGGTGGAATCCGTTGCTAATTTCCGAAAACGACAGAAATATTAGGTTTTGGAAGCTAGGGGGTGATGGGTAAGACAGTCAATAATTAAGAGAAAAACTTCTTTCCCCTTGTCCCTTCTGACTGCAAAATAGACTAAGCATACCAACTGACCCCCAACAAGTATTAAGCTAGAAGTAGGAAACAAGCGAGAGTAAAATTATGATTCTGCCAGGAGCAACTGTACGTGTAAAAAACCCCGCAGACACTTACTATCGTTTTGAAGGACTCGTGCAACGAGTGACTGATGGTAAAGTGGCTGTGCTGTTTGAAGGTGGTAACTGGGATAAACTAATTACCTTTCGCCTGAGCGAGCTAGAAGTAGTAGAAACTACAGCCGGACGCAAAGGAAGTAAAAAGTAAATACTTAGTCAAGTCTGTGCTGATTCCGGAGTGGTAGATGGAGACAACCGAACCTGCATTCACTAACAATGAGAAGCTGGTAAAAATGTTTCCCCTAAACGTTGGCTACCCTTTTCCGTAGTCAGCACGAGTTAGCACTCTTGACTTTCACCTTTGGAACTCTTTTATGCGTCTTCCCCTACCCCAATTTGACAAAAGCGATCGCCACCCTAATCATTTTGCGGAGGTGATTGAAACTACTACCTGTGAGTTTTTAGCTCAGTGTTTGGAACCGGAAGATTTAACTTTTCCTTCCATGCCCCCTTTTGGCAGTTGGGTTTGTTCTGTAGACGAAGAGTCTGGTAATAAAGTATACGGTATTGTTTACTACGCTACCACCATGCCCATAGATTCTGTCCATCGACCAGTGGCATTAGGACTTTCATTGCAAGACTTACGGGAAGAACAACCGCAGATATTCGCAATGTTAAAAACCGAATTTCGGGCGGTGATCGTCGGCTTTGAGACAGCATCAGAAATTTCATCTAGTAGGGTGTATCAATATTTGCCTCCTCGTCCACCACAAATTCACCAGGCAGTACATCATTGTTCCCTAGAAGCAATTATTGAGTTTACCGAGGAGTTAGATTTTTTACAAACTCTGCTTTCTCTGAGTCAGGCTCCAGTAGAATCTTTAACTGCCGCAGTGATTCGCCAAGTGTACCAATTACGCAAGTGCGATCGCCACTGGCTAGTGAAAGCAGGAAGAGGTCTCAGCGTATTATTGAAAGACGATTACGACAGACTCAGATTAATTTTAAGTCAAATTCACCCATAGGTAGTTAATTTCTTAATTCTCAATTAACTTGATTTACACCATTAGCAATTGCACATTCTCTAATTAAAAATTGAGGGTGATAAATTCATACTCAGTGATGTTTTTCTCATCCAATTCTGATAACTGAATATTACATAACAATTCTCTACGATTTATGATTGAAAGTGGTGTCATCTGTTTGTGAGGATTATTCAACCATCAGATAAACCTGCTCCTAATACCTCCCAGTCCTACCTATGGAACTGATGTCAAAATTTCTGATTAGCGAAGTTTATTCTCAATTTATGGTAAAAGAACCGATAGTTTCTTTTGTCATTTTGTTGGCGATTATTTTAGCCGTACCAATTCTGTTTGAAAAATTACGAATTCCTGGATTGGTGGGTTTAGTTTTATCTGGATTTTTTCTGAATGCATCTGGTTGGCGAATTTTGACTGCTGAGTCGCAATTAATTCATTTACTATCAGATATCGGCTTAATATATCTGGTATTTGTCGCAGGTTTAGAAACCGATCTGAAACAGTTTCGCCATCACCGAAGTCATGCTTGGGTTTATGCTTGCTGCACATTTACCATTGTTGCCATCATTACAACTTTTTTAGGTTTATCTTTAGGTTTAAGTTGGCTCAAGGCAATTTTCATCGGCAGTTTATTTACATCCCAAACTTTAATTACCTATCCACTGCTGAATCGTTTAGGAGCAAATAAAAATTTTGCGGTGGGGATGGCAGTAGGGGCAACAGTCTTGACTGATTTAGCTGCTCTCTTGCTGATTACTGTCTGTCTATACAGTAACTCTCGCCAACTGCTTTTGGCAGAGACAATCAATATTTTTAATGGATTAGTTATCTATTCACTGATTTTGTTACTCGGTTGTACTTGGGCAGGCAAAGAATATTTTCGTCGTTCTGGTGATGATACCGGGAATCAAATTTTATTCTCGCTTTTAGCGATTTTTATTGCTGCTGTCACTACCCAAATTATAGGTATTGAGAAAATTTTTGCAGCTTTTTTAGCTGGTTTAGTAATTAATTCAGTTGTCGAAGAAAGACCTGTCAAGGAAAAATTAACTTTTATTGGTAATACTTTATTAATTCCGATTTTCTTTGTGAATGTGGGATTATCGATTAATCTTGCTGGCTATCAACCAATTTATCTGGCGAAGTTAATCGGCTTACTTCTTGTTGCCCTAATTACGAGTAAATTCCTGGCTAGCTGGCTGACTAAATTATTTTACCGCTATAGCTGGCAAGAGACATTAACCATCTGGTCATTGTCTTTGCCCCAAGTAAGTATCACCGTAGTTGCGGCAATGGTTGCCCTGAAAGCAGGTGTATTAAATCAGGATTTATTTAATAGTGTGATTGTGGTGATATTACTTACAGTCACCACTGCGCCTCTGATTACAAATCGTGTGGCATTGACAGTCACCAATTATCGTTTAGAAGAGTCAGATTCCCAACGACCTCAGAATACAATTAATATCAGTAAACATGATGCTTTTAGCATTGTTGTACCCATTTATAATCCCCAAACCCAGCAATATTTAATTGAGATGGCAGCACTGTTAGCGCGGCAAACCGAGGGAAGAATTATTCCCTTAGCGATCGCCACGGCGGGAGTGCAAATGGATACATCTCAAGTTGATAATGCCCTGCAACGTAGTGAACTTTGCCTAGCCAAGGCAGCTGCCTTAAGTCAGATGATGGGTGTGAAAGCAGAACCCCTGATTAGGATTGATGATGCCCATGCTCAAGGAATTTGTCGAGCTGCCCGTGAGCAAAAAGCCAGCTTGATAGTTATGGGGTGGGGTAAACGTACTGGCATCAGAGCCCGCTTGTTTGGCAATGTCATTGATAATGTCTTGTGCTATGCTCACTGTCCAGTTGCCGTGACTCGATTAGTCGAATCACCAAAAAAAATCCAACGCATTTTAGTACCCATAGAAAATTTGTTGGCTCCCTCCCTGCAACCAGTAGAATTTGCCCAAATATTGGCAGAGGCAAATCAAGCACAGGTGACTGTGTTAAATGTCTGTGAACGTCGTACAAGCTCTAATAAAATTACTGCTCGGCGATCGCAACTTTCTGCCCTAGTGGCGGGGTTAGCTCTGAGTAATCCCCCGGAAATTCAAATCATTGCCCATGAAAATATTCCCCAGGCAATTTTACAGGCAGCACGTTTATATGATTTGGTCGTTTTACCTTTTATCCGCAATCGTACAACTCCCGGTGGTTTGGCTATCAGTGATGTGACTACCCAACTAGCCAAGCAACTCACCTGCTCCATTGTGATGTTAGGTGAACCCGAACACTCCCCCCAGTCAGTTTTTTCCCCTAGTATTATCAGCACGACAGCGATCGCCAGTATGGATCACTGATATTTCTCTGACAAAACTTTATATTTTTGAAGATTTCATAAATTCTCAGAACACCTTCCATTATTCTCGATTAATGTCTGATACCTTGCTAAGTGAGTTGTTGAGCAATCAGTCAACAAAATAAACATTGAAAGCACTATAAATGTAAAACATCAAGGTAACAAAACAAATTTATTGTACTGAGCTTTTACCTAAAATACTGGGTACTCTAGGTACAGGTGCGACAATCAAACTGCAAATATTCTGTCAGAAACTAAGAAACTATGAGAATTTTAGTGACGGGTGGCGCTGGGTTTCTTGGCTCCCATCTCATTGACCGACTAATGACCGCAGGACATGAAGTTATATGTTTAGATAATTTCTATACAGGTCATAAGCGTAATATTCTCAAGTGGATGGATAATCCATACTTTGAGTTAATTCGTCATGATATCACTGAGCCAATTCGTTTGGAAGTTGACCAGATATATCACCTAGCTTGTCCCGCCTCTCCTGTCCATTATCAGTATAATCCCGTAAAAACTGTCAAGACCAATGTGATGGGAACCTTGAATATGTTGGGATTAGCCAAGCGAGTCAAGGCAAGATTTTTCCTTGCTTCTACGAGTGAGGTATATGGAGATCCTGATATTCACCCCCAAGTTGAAGAATACAGAGGTAATGTCAACCCCATCGGTTTACGTGCCTGCTATGACGAAGGTAAGCGGATTGCTGAAACCTTAACCTTTGACTATTACAGACAGAATAAAGTTGATGTGCGCGTCGTCCGTATTTTCAACACCTACGGACCCAGAATGTTAGAAAACGATGGTCGCGTTGTCAGTAATTTCATCGTCCAAGCTCTTCGAGGTGAACCCTTAACTGTATACGGAGATGGTTCCCAAACACGGAGTTTTTGCTATGCATCAGACCTGATTGAAGGGTTTATCCGTCTGATGAATAGTGATTATGTAGGACCTGTAAATATTGGTAATCCTGGGGAATACACGATTTTAGAGTTAGCCCAAGCTGTACAGAAGCTGGTAAATCCTGATTCTCCCATTAATTATGAACCTCTCCCGGCAGATGATCCTCGTCGCCGTCGTCCCGATATTACTAAAGCCAAGACATTGTTAAATTGGGAACCTACCGTTCCTTTGGAAGAGGGGTTAAAACTGACAATAGAAGACTTCCGCGATCGCATGAAAGTTTCCTAGGGTTTTAACACCTCTTTTGTCATATCAACCCCAAATATTTAGTGAGGAATTAGAGAAGATGCGTGTTTGCGTCATTGGTACAGGTTACGTTGGTTTAGTCACAGGTGCTTGCTTGGCTCACATTGGTCATGATGTGATCTGTGTAGACAACAACGAAGAAAAAGTGAAGTTGATGAAGTCTGGGCAATCACCGATTTTTGAACCTGGGCTGTCAGAAATTATGCAGGGGGCAATCCAATCTGGCAAGATTCAGTTTACCACTGATTTGGGTGCTGGAGTTAGCCATGGAGAAATCCTGTTCATTGCAGTAGGTACACCACCCCTAGCTAATGGTGAAAGTGATACTCGCTACGTTGAAGCTGTTGCCCGTGGAATTGGTTCCCATCTCAATGGTGGTTACAAAGTTATCGTTAACAAATCTACTGTACCCATCGGTTCTGGTGACTGGGTGCGGATGATTGTACTGGATGGTATTGCTGAGCGCCAAAAAACCCTGATCACTGCTGGTAGTGGACATGAAGAAAGATTACCAGAAGTAGCTTCCGAATTTGATGTTGTCAGTAACCCTGAGTTCCTGCGGGAAGGTTCCGCAGTTTATGATACCTTCAACCCCGATCGCATTGTTTTAGGTGGCAATAGCTCAAGGGCGATCGCCATGATGCAAGAACTTTACTCCCCCATTGTCCAACGCAAATTCAGCGAAAATCAATCCTTACCTCCCGTCTCCGTATTGGTGACAGACTTAAGTTCTGCGGAAATGATTAAATACGCAGCTAACGCTTTCTTGGCAACCAAAATTAGTTTCATTAACGAAGTTGCTAATATTTGCGATCGCGTCGGTGCAGATGTTACCCAAGTAGCTAAGGGTATCGGTTTAGACTCCCGTATCGGCAATAAATTCCTGAATGCTGGTATTGGTTGGGGTGGTTCCTGTTTCCCCAAAGACGTCTCTGCATTGATTCACACCGCAGATGACTATGGTTACGAAGCGCAACTGTTAAAATCTGCTGTCACCGTCAACGAACGTCAGCGTTTGATTGCTTTGGAAAAACTCCAACAAGCATTGAAAATCCTCAAGGGTAAAACCGTAGGTTTGCTGGGTTTAACCTTCAAGCCTGATACCGATGATTTACGGGATGCTCCGGCTCTCAACCTGATTGAACAACTCAATCGTTTAGGTGCAAAAGTCAAAGCCTATGACCCCATTATCTCCCAAACAGGCATGCGCCATGGTTTATCTGGCGTATTAGTTGAAACTGATGCCGAACGTTTAGCTGATGGTTGTGATGCTTTGGTACTAGTGACTGAGTGGGAACAGTTTAGCCACCTAGATTACGGTAAAATGGCACAACTGATGAGCCATCCTGTCATGATTGACGGTCGGAACTTCCTCGATCCAGAAACTATGGTCAGAGCAGGCTTCCAATATATCGGTATTGGTCGCTAGGCTCAACTAAATTATCTCAGATTATGGGGTAGGCACAGATGCCTACCCTTTGTTTTCACGTTCCCTAATAATGGTTCCCTGATTTGCGGTAATGGACGGCAGTTACAGCTTCTGGATTCAAAACATTACCACTGTCCACGGTGGCATACACTAACCAATGATCGCCAACTTCCATCCGATGATTTACTGAGCATTCTAAGTATGCTAGAGCATCAGTGAGAATGGGGCAACCGTTACTTGATTCTTGCGTTTCCACACCAGCGAATCTATCTTCCCCTGGAGCAAAGGGCTTGAGAAAATGTTTCCGTAGTTGTTTCCCCTCAGCCAAGATATTTAAGACAAATTTATTACCGGAGTGCATCAAGGGTTCCATCGCTCTTTCCTTGGCAACGGCAATAGTTAAACCCGGAGGGTTAAAGCTAGCTTGGGAAACCCAGGAAGCCAACATCGCACTGGAAACTCCACCTTGTTTGGCGGTGACGACGGAGAGAGAACCGATAATTCGTCCCACTGCTTGCTCGACGCTGGATGCGGGTTGACTGGCGGTACGAACTTTTTTCGTGCGTTTCAAAGCCTGGGCAAAATCTGTACCTGCTTCTTCACAGAGTTGCAAAACTGTATCATCGGGCTTAAATTTCACACGGATAGTGTCAAAGCCAAATCGATAACCTGCATCCTTGAGTTTGCCTTCCAGTAAATCAATAGCTTCTCCGCTCCAGCCGTAGGAACCAAACACCCCAGCTAGCTTGTTTTTAGAGGCACTAGACAGGAGAATACCTAGGGCTGTTTGGATGGGTGTGGGGGCGTGTCCACCAAGGGTGGGAGAGCCAATGACAAAACCACTAGCTTTTTCGACTGCGGCTTGAATTTCCGCCGGGTCTGCAATTTCGCAGTTAATTGATTCGACACTCACCCCAGCTTTGGTAATTCCATGGGCGATCGCCTGGGCAACTGTTGCGGTATTTCCGTAGGCAGAAGCATAAATTAATGCCACTGTTGTCTCTTGAGAAGTCTGCTGTTGACTCCATTCCCGATAGGCTGTGGTCATCTCTAGGATGCCATAGCGTACTAGGGGACCGTGGTTAGGTGCATACATCCTCACCTTATGCTCAGAAAGCTTTTCTAAAGCAGTCTCCACCTGTCTGGCATGGGGAGCCATCAAACATTCAAAATAATAGCGACGGTCTTCTAGGAAACTCTGCCAACCCTCATCAAACACCTGATCGCCGCAAATATGTGCCCCAAATATCTTATCAGTGTATAAAATTTCTGTCTCTGGGTCGTAGGTACAGAGATGGTCAGGATAGCGAGGATTGGGGGTGGGAATGAATTCTAAATGATGTCCTTTGCCTAAATCCAGGGTTTCTTCCCCCCGTTTGACCAAAATAGGCAAATCTGGGTTTTCCATGGCTCCCCGCAGATTTATTGCCCCAGGGTTGGAACAAACAAAGGTGATTTGGGGGGCAATTTCTAACAGGGCTTTGAGGGTGCCAGCACGGTTGGGATTACTATGACCCAGAATTACATAATCGACGGTTTTAACATCGATTCTTTGTTGCAATTTTTCTAAGTAAATTTGTGTAAAAGTTTCCCCTGGGGGGTCAATCAGGGCTATTTTATCACCTTGAATTAAATAGGAATTTGCTGTTGTTCCCTTTGCCAAACCATATTCAATTTCAAAGCGTAATCTTGCCCAACTACGGGAACGGAAAACCCAGGTATCTGTAGCAACAGGGAAGATTTGAACGTCACGGGGTTTAATTATTGTCATGTTGTCATCTTGTCAGGGTAAGGGTATTCCAGGGAAGGGGAAAATATTTGTTGTATATCAGTAAATAGGTGACAGTGTTGAAACCCTTTTGATATCAGTATTTGATGATTTGTTGATGTTTTGCCTAGAAAATGCTACCTCTATTGTCTTGGTGTTGAGGATGTTATGGGGTAGGGGGAATAAATTTGTTAGGAGGGAATAGGGGGAAGGTGTTTCTGTGAAATGTCACCTGTTCCCCATTGTCTAATTAATAGTGATTACCAACTTTGCGATGGTGTACCGCCGTCAAAGATTCGGTTTTGCTGACTTTACCAGATTCAACTGTGCTGTAAACTACCCAGTGGTCACCACAATCCATCCGACTAGATACTTCACATTCCATATAGGCTAAAGCATCTGTCAGAATTGGTGTACCATCTTGAGCCGGTTGGGTTCTGACACCTTCAAAACGATTCGCACCGGGAGCAAAACGCTTGAGAAAATGTTTCATCAGGTTTTGATAATTCCCTTCCTCTAGAACATTCAGGACAAATTTGTCACCTACTTGCATCAGGGATTCGATCGCCCGATCTTTAGCTACAGCAATGGAAACACCTAGGGGTTTGAAGCTGACTTGGGATACCCAGGAAGCCAACATCGCACTCTGAATATCACCTTTTTTGGCTGTGATAATGTATAAACCACCACTCAGTCTTCCTAGCGCCTTATCTAAATCGGCACTCAAGGATTTCATGGCTTTAATACTTTTATCACGGGTGAGGAACTGTCCTAAGTCCGTTCCTGCTTCTTCACATAACTTATAGGTGTTGTCAGTGGGTGTTTCTTTGATTTGAATGGGAGGGAAAGCAGGAATTAAACCTAAATCTCGGAATTTATTTTGCAGGGGGTAAATGGGTTCGTCGTCACCACCACCAGACTCAAATAAACCCACAGCTTGTTTTTCGTGGATGGCTCCCAGGATAGTACTCACCGCCGCTTGGATGGTAGCATCAACTTGGGCTGGGGGCATTCCCACCACAATACCTGCACAGCGTGCAACTAGTTCTCGTAATTCGGCTAAATCTGTTGCTGCTCGCAAGTCTACTAATTCTACGGCAACACCCGTTTTATTGATACCGTTCGCTACTGCTTGGGCAAGGCGATCGCCATAACCATAAGCAGAGGTGTAAAATATTCCTACGCTAGTTTCTGCCTTTGTTTGGCTTTGACTCCAATGACGATAACGTCCCGTCAATTCTTCCACATGATGGGAAAGTAAGGGACCATGACCAGTAGCGATCATCGCAATTTTGCCTAATTCTCCCATACGTTTGAGGGCAGATAAAACTGACCGCGCATTGGGAGCCATTAAACATTCATAGTAATATTCAAAATCGGCGGCGATCGCATTAATATCTTCATCAAAAGTAGCGTCTGAGCAATAATGCAACCCAAAAGCATCACAAGTGTAGAGGATTTGTGTCTTGTGGTCAAAGGTAAAGATGGTGTCGGGCCAATGTAAATTAGGAGCAATCACAAATTCTAATTCGTGTCCCTGTCCTAAATCTAGCTTGTCACCGTTTTTGACAATTTGCCGTTTGAAAGGTTGATGAACTAAATTTTCCAGGAATTGAATTGCTACCTTAGAACCCACCACGGTAACATCTGGGGCTAGTTGCAGCATATCCTTAACTAAGCCACTATGGTCAGGTTCGGTATGACTAATAATTAAGTAGTCTATATCCGTAGGATTAATTAAACCTTTAAGGGTATCTAAATATAGCTGACGAAACTTTTCGTGGGAGGTATCAACCAACGCTTGCTTGTCACCTTTGATGATAAAGGAGTTGTAGGTTGTCCCATTCTGTAAACCAAATTCAATATCAAAGCGATCGCGATCCCAATCGAGCGATCGCACTGCGGTTGTATTCTCGGCAATCTCCACAGTCTCTATGGTTAGCCTTTTTGTCGTTCCTGCGGTGAGCGCTACCATGACTCCCCTCCTAAACAAATGAGTATTTTTGCCTCTGGCTTTATTGTGGCATGGGATTATTGTAAATAATTATTAAAAATCCTATGACTCAGTTAAAAAACTTAAAACCCTGATGAACAATGGTTTCTATCGAATTGGCTTGATGATTGGAAATTCCCGTCTCCACTGGGGATTATTTCAAGCACAAGCTGTCATATTTTCTTGGGATACAGAATATTTACCTGAGTCTGTTATACAGCAAATTACTTCTGGCAGAGTCTCCATCCCCAATTTCCCTGCACATTTATCAGATATTTTCGCAACTTCTCAATTTTCACTTCCCATAATCCTTGCTTCGGTAGTACCTCAGCAAACTGCTCTCTGGGAAAAATTTCCAAATGTCAACTTGATTACCCTAAATCAAATTCCGATTCAGGATGTGTACCCCACCTTAGGCATAGATCGGGCACTAGCAATCTATGGAGCAAATAAAGTTTACAACTTGCCTGTATTAGTAATTGACACTGGTACAGCACTAACATTTACAGGTGTGGATAATCATATGAACTTTCAAGGAGGGGCAATATTACCAGGCTTAGGTTTACAATTATCTACCCTGACAAACCATACTGGACAATTACCACAACTAGAAATCAATAGTTTACCGTCTTTACCATTACGCTATGCCAGGGATACCCACTCTGCTATGTATAGTGGGGTAATCTATACAGTGCTAGCAGGAATTAAAGAGTTTATTACTTCATGGTGGCAAGATTTCCCCAATAGTCAGGTAATAATTACGGGTGGCGATCGCACCCGCATCTACCATTATCTCCAATCCCTGTATCCAGAAATAGCCCTGCATGTGAAAGTCGAAAAAGATTTAATTTTTTGGGGAATGGCATTTTTAGAAGATAATTACATCTCCTCAACCCCCAAAGAGTAAATCCTTAATATCTGTTGCAACTACATTTGCACAATTCCCCGGTAAATTATTTCCACCATGGGCAATAGTTTTCATCTGAGCTTGAGGAATCAAACTAGCATACAGATTACTACGACTTAAAGATTCGGGAGAATCCTTGCCAGCTTGGATGACTAAAGTCGGTATTGTTAGTAACGATAATTGATTTTGTAACAGTTCCGCTTTAATTTCTGGCAGTTGCCGTAAATAAAGTAACTCCGTACTTGTCGGATTTTGTAAAAGTAATCTTTGTTGTTGTAAATCCTGCTCTACTTTGCCATCCCAACCAAACATTTTAGTTAAAGGACGTAGGAATTTTAATAATTCTAAAATCCACTCCGGACGCTTTGCCAAGGATTGCATTTTCTTACAGTATCTATCGAAATTATCGATTTCTACACCTTCTGGTGATATCAACACCAAACCTGCAACCTGCTGGGGATACTTTAAAGCATAACTTGCAGCAATCCAAGCACCAATAGAGTCACCAACTAAATAAACTCTCTCCAGCTTTAATGCATCCAAAAATTCTGCCAAAAACTCAGCTTCTAAGTTAATAGAATAATGAATTTCCGGAATATCTGACTCTCCACAACCTAACAAATCAGGTGCAAAACAATGACAACTTCGTCCTAAGGACTCCATCACCCCCACCCACTGGCTACTATCATACCAAGCGCCATGTAGAAAAATCACAGGAGTACCTGCACCCACCTCACGCCAAAATACCATTCCTTGAGAAAGCTTTCTCCGGGAATTACGGAATAAACTTTGCATTTTAGTTTAAAAGTTAACCTAAAATCACTGAAATTTCAGACCTCGGTAAATTATCGCTAATCCCAAAGTCCAAATCCGACATAGTAATTATGCCAGTGTTGTTAACCCTTGCAAGTAATCTTTTATTTGACGATTATGATCATGAGACATTTCTTCCTGTGGTAGAGAGTCAAGGGTAAAAGCTTTAATTTCCACAACCTCTAACTCATCCTGAACTGTCATCACTCCTTTCACGTCAGCTTCTGCCACAATACAAATCGAATGTATCCTTGGGTCACGGTCTGGTGCAGAATATACCCCCACTAAACGCTTAATCTTAACTAACTCCAATCCTGTTTCTTCCTGTAACTCTCGACCAATGGCTGTCGGTACATCTTCACCCCAGTCTACCATTCCCCCCGGTAACGACCAAAGACCATTATCACGGCGACGAATCAAGACAATACGACCATCCGGTAATATAGGAATAATACTTGTACCAGTAATGGGGTGACGAAAGATAATTCCCAATACTGTTTGTCCAAAACGCCATAAACCCCTTGTGGTTTGCAGGACTGCGCCCATAGAAGCTAGAATTTTCAAACTACCAATATCTATAATATTTACTAATAAATTTAAGTTTGTTTACCGCAAATATCTGCTCAACCATTTAGCTATTGTGATTTTGTGTCATATTTATGACTTGCGGTTTCGGGTATTATTCTAACGACTAGCGGCAAATATATCAACCTTCTATCATTTTATTGATATATCCTTGCAACAGCATAGGTATATTTTATCTTAACTGAAGTTGTAAATTAAGTGGCTAGCAGATTCTTAAAACAGGGTTTTGTGATGTTCGAGAAACTTCTGTGGCTTTTCATCAGATATCTATGGTCACGAAATTTCAGTGTATTTAATGTACTTTTTCGCCAGATTCTTGTCTCGGTATATACCAACCGACCAAATCCTACTCTGCCCTCCCATCACAATGAAAAAAATTATACCTGCCCCAGCTTTTTCCCTAAGAACTGGTCTGAACACCAAATTTTTCCCAAAATCAGCGTTTTAGCAACCGACTAACTCAATACTTGGACAGCTATTACCTTAGGAGTTGACAAAGACTAAATGATTGAGCTATAATTGATAGCTGGTGAAAATATATTCTTACCTGAACTAGGCTAAAACTATATCAAAACATTGATAGCTGATACAGCATAATGTTACGCCTAAGTGCAGTTATTGTTGTTTATTCATGAGGTGAACATGGCAAAGCGCCGCAACCCGAAAAAAGAAAAGGCGCTACGGAACCAGGCGTATGCCCGAAAGTTTCGTAAACGGACAACTACAGGACGATTCCAAAGAAGATTCCAACAAAGACCGAAGAGTGAAGAGGATGAAGGCGCAGCAGCAATGGACGCTGAATAGTTAGCCTCTCCCTAAAGTATTCACTTTTATGTTTATGTTTGCAAGGGCGCTTATCTGTAAAAGATATGCGCCCATGATTTTTTATTTTAACGATTAACTGTTAACTATAGAATGAGCGGCTAAAATTGCCTGCTTGACTTGGGTAAAACCTGTACCCCCAAAGCTATTGCGAGCAGCTACCACTTGTTTTGGTGAGATTGCTTGGTAGATATCCTCATCAAAAGCAGGATGTAATTCTCGCCACTCTTCTAGAGTCAAATCCTTGAGGAGTTTGCCACCAGCAAGACAGGTACGGACAACTTTTCCCACTAGATTATAAGCTTCGCGGAAGGGAACACCCTTAGCTGCCAGATAATCAGCAACATCTGTTGCATTGGAATAATCTTCATCTACAGCAGAATTTAAACGCTGGGTAGAAAATTCTAAACCCTCTGCCATCAGAATTGTCATTGCTTGTAAACAAGATTTGACAGTATTGACAGCATCAAATAAACCTTCCTTATCTTCCTGAAGGTCTTTATTATATGCCAGGGGTAAGCCTTTCATGATGACTAGCATTGCCTGAAGATGTCCGAATACTCGCCCAGTTTTGCCCCTTACCAACTCCGGAACATCCGGATTTTTCTTTTGGGGCATAATACTAGAACCTGTAGCACAACTATCTTTGAGTGTGACAAAACTAAATTCTTGGGATGCCCAAAAAATAATTTCTTCAGACAGGCGACTCAGATGTACCATGATTAGGCTAGCAGCACCAAGAAATTCGATGGCAAAATCGCGATCGCTGACTCCATCCAAACTATTTTTATAGACATCTGCAAACCCTAAAAGCTCTGCTGTGTAGTGTCTATCAATAGGGAAAGTTGTTCCTGCTAATGCACCACAACCGAGGGGGGAAATATTCACCCGTTTGAGAACATCTCCTAAGCGTTCCCAATCACGCTGGGTCATTTCCAGATATGCTAGGAGGTGATGGGCTAAACTCACAGGTTGGGCACGCTGTAGGTGAGTGTAACCAGGTATAAAAGTTTCTAAATTATTCTCAGCAATCTTGAGTAAAACCTGCTGAAATTCCCGCAATTGTTGACGAATTTGTTGGATTTGGTCGCGTAAATAGAGTCTTGTATCTGTTCCCACTTGGTCATTACGGGAACGAGCAGTGTGAAGTTTTTTACCTATATCCCCAATAATTTCGACTAGACGGTGTTCAACGGCAAAATGTACATCTTCTGCGTCAATACCAGGATTAAATTCACCTTGGCGGTATTCTTGGCGAATTTGTTCTAGTGCTGTAACTAATTTTTCTCCCTCTTGGGAGGATATGATGCCACATTTTGCCAGCATCCGAGCATGGGCTTGGGAACCAGTCAAGTCATACTCAATTAATTGAATGTCAAAAGGAATACTCGCATTAAAAACGGCGATCGCCGGATGTAGGGATGTCTCAAAACGCTGGCTCCAAGTTTGTTGCTGCTGCTGTGTCATACAAAAGTCGGGAAATTTGGAAATAACAAAGTCAAGTCAGGAATCAGGTACGGGGAGTAAACACCGAAGTAATACCTTTTTCCTTTTACCTTTGTACTTCTATTTCGCCCAATTTTAAAAAGATTGCCTCTGGCAAGTTTGGAGATTGACTTTGCAAAGCTCTTGCTAGACTATACTTTTATGAAAATTTGTAAGTCAAATAATATACTATAATAATCCAGAGAAAAAACAGTGTATTGTTTTCTACACTCCCTGGTTCGCGTAAAACTTGGGTTAATTTTAAGCAACTGATTTTATATTACGTTTGCTGTTTAGTTATTTAATTTGCCTCTAAACTTCATTTGATTGTGCTTTCGCTACTTGAAGTTTTACCAGATGTTAGAGAAAAACTTAAAACCGCTCCTGGTTGACAAGAACGGTTGAGAACTGTTGCTAATGAATTGATCACAGAAATAGACAATCAGTCAGCTTGGGATATTTTTGTCCAGATTTTAAATCACAGTTAAAAACCCTTAATTTGCCACCAATGCGTCGTATATCGACTGAGAGGAAATTATCTTGCCTGGTTTTAGCCGTAGCTGGTAAGATTTCTTACTAAGTAACCTAATCCTAAACCAATTAATAATGCCCAAACCTGACCAGTCTTAATAAAATTTGCCCAGGCTTTTTGCATTTGACCAATTATATTTGGGTCAGTAATATTTTGGGCTAGTAGGGTTCCATGGGTAGTAACATGGGATACATCGACAGCAGCCGCGTGGGTGGCGATCGCGGAAATTAGAATAGTTAAGACAAAGCTAACAGCAAATGCAGCCAGGATAAACCAACGTTTCATAGGGAATTAATGATTTGAATACAATATGACATCTCCGTGATAGCCTCAAGTATCAAAGGATGCCATCCGCAATTTTGCTGCTGTTCGTAAAATCTGCCCTGCTAACATTGCCGCTCCAAAACCATTGTCAATATTCACCACACCCACACCCACAGCACAGGAATTCAGCATAGTTAACAGGGGAGCTAAACCCCCAAAACTCGCACCATAACCGACACTCGTTGGTACGGCAATCACTGGACAATCAGCCAAACCCGCTACCACACTTGGTAAAGCTCCCTCCATTCCTGCCACCACAATCAGCACCGAGGCAGATGTAATTACATGACGATTATTCAATAAACGGTGGATTCCTGCTACCCCCACATCCCACAGACGCTGCACCTCGAAACCACAAAGTTCGGCAGTGATGGCAGCTTCTTCAGCTACAGGTAAATCCGCAGTTCCCGCAGTTAAGATACCAATAATACCAGTCTGTCTCAGGGGAATTTCTGAAGGTACAAGGGCACAAATCCGAGCCATTTCGTAATACTGCAAACCCCGAACTTTCGGCTGTAATTGACTATAAACTTGAGGTTCAATGCGTGTAGCCATGACTACGGAATTACGCTGACGCATCACCTGCATAATCTGAGCAATTTGTTCTGGGGTTTTTCCCTGTCCCCAAATTACCTCCGGGAAACCAGTACGTAAAGCACGATGATGATCTATTTTGGCAAATTCCCCCACAGGTTCATAGGCAAAATGCTTGAGTTCTGACAGGGCAATATCTGGAGTCATTTTGCCATCAGCAACTGCATCTAAGAGCGATCGCAGATTTTTCTCATCGGTCATGGGTGAAAAATATCATAGGTCATCACATTTATTATCATGTTCTGTACCGAGAATGGGGAATAGGAGACAGGTAATAGAAAAACACCATCATCCATACCCCCCATTACCTATTGAGAAATCTTCAATTCGTAGAGATTCCAGAAGGGACCACCCAGGGCAGTATACTTAATTCCGGTAAAGCGATCGCGCACTGCTTGTAAATCTAATCTTTCTACCAAGTGAATAAAGGGTAGTTGCTCGGAAGCAATACGTTGGTACTCGTAGTAATATTCCTTGCGTTTATTTTCGTCTACTTCCAGGGCACCCTTGACATACAGTTGATCAATTTGTTTTTCCCAGTCGGCAACTTTCCAACCAATCATCGGTGGATCACCAGGTTGGGGACCTAAATTAAATGCATGGGAAGCACCATTAATTCTCCAGATATTACTCGCACCATGGGGTTCAATCCCACCACCAGCAAACCCACCGATATAGCAATCCCAATTTTGCGAGATTTTCAGCTTTTCCAAGTAGGCATTAAAACTGAGAATTTGTAAATCTACCTGCATTCCCAATTTTCCTAAATCTTGGCGGATTTGCGCTGCCATATCACCCCGCGCTTTGCGTTCTGCATTCGTCAGCAAGGTAAAGCGTACACGGTTGCCATCCTCATCTAGAAGCTGGTTTTTTTCGTTATATTTAAACCCTGCCCCTAAAAGTAATTTCTTGGCTTTTTCTGGGTCGTAATTATAGACTTTCAAGCCTTTTTCTGGGGGAAGAAAATAGGGACTTTTCACATAGACAAAGGAATTTTGCAACTCACCCAGTCCGCGAAAAGCGTTAGTTTTCATAGTTTCGCGGTCAATAGCATAAGCTACAGCTTGACGAAATTCCTTTTTATTAAACCAACGGGATTTTATCGGATCGACAAAATGTTCACCTTTGGGATTTTTGGCTTGATTGAGGTTAAAAGCAATAAAAGTAGTACCCGTATCAGGACCACCATTATAAATTTGGAAGCGCGATCGCTTCTCTTCTTTCTTGAGTAAACTAAACCCTTCTGGTGGAACCTCTAAACTATCTAACTTCCCTGTCCGAAAACTAATTAACTGGTTATCGGTAGATTCAATAATTTGGTAAATAATCCGCTCAATATAGGGTTGGGGTTTACCTTGAGCGTCTTTACGCCAATAGTAGGGGTTTCGCTTGAGAATTACCCTTTGACTAGGAATATAACTTTCCATGACGTAGGGACCATTTCCCACAATGTCCTGGGGATTAGTTCCCGTTGTCCACATGGTTAAAAATTTCAGATTACCCTTAGCATCCTGGGTACGGACAGATTCCTGAAGAATGTGAGCAGGTAAAATTTCAATCCCACCTACCAACTGCAAAAAAGGTGCAAAGGGTTCGGGTACGGTGAATTCTACCTGGCGATCGCTGATTTTTTTTACCTTCGGCAGTTGTCCACTTTCCCCGACCTTGAGAGCATCTTTTGTAGGAGTAGGAACTTTAGGGTTCAGGTAAATTTCATTGTAAGTAAATACCACATCATCAGCAGTCAAAGGTTTACCATCTGACCACTTCAAACCCTCGCGTAAATTAATTACGATGCGCTGTCCATTGTCTGAGACTTTCCAAGATTCGGCTAAACTCGGTTCCAGCTTAGTTGTCAGAGGATTGGTGGAAATTAAAGAATCATAGAGAAAACCAAAGACGCTGTACGCAGACTCATTCAACGCAGGGTTAAAGGTGGAAGGTTCCCCTAAAGAAGCAACCACCATCTGAGGTACTTGAGCTGCCACAGTCTTAAATTTCGCCGGATTACAAGCTGTAATTACCAATGCTGTAATCATTGCCAGAACTACTGGTAAGCGAAAACGCCAAATTGTCGGGAAGATGCGGAAAAATTTCGTCATTATACGTAAATAACTGAATAAAACTGAGTCTCAGTGAGATTGCTCATCATTTTACTCTCACCTCACAGTATCACCCACATCCTATCCGCATAATCCTAGACTTTCTCAACCCTATAAAAAATCTTGCCAATAGAGAAAAATAGGACAGGAGAATTGCTTTCTCATCATGCTATTATTTCGACCAAACCTGTAGATAGTCAGACCTTACATACCAAAATAATCCCTGAATAGGGACTGCAAATGGGAACCAAAATCTTGATATCTCATGGTGAATAGGTCAGTTTTAATAGTTTTTCTTTCATTTTGGGGCATTATTTCAATATATCTTGAGAATTCTTACTATGAAGAAAATTTTTGATATAAGCTTACGAGAACTAATTATTGATACTACCGCCAATATTTCCGATAAATACCTGGTACAACTTCTACTGGCAACCTTTGATAGATATAATTATCATCTCGAAATAGCGAAAAATAATCATAAATTTTTTAGAAACTCTAATTATTTTTTCTCTTTCTTAATTCCCGTCTATTCTGCATTCTTTACCTATATTGTCAGTAATGACTTAATTATATCTAAGACAATTTTAGGAGTTTTGGGACTCATTTTAACGATTATGACCATCGTCGTATCGATACTAAAACCCTATGAAAGATGTATTGCCGCAGCAGAGGTGCTGATTGTTCTCAGTGATTGGAAAACTGATCTGATTGTAAATTTGGGAAATGTTGAGTTGGAGGTAGATACAAATCACAAGCGGCAAGCACTTTATGAACTTTTACAGAGAAAAGATAAAGAGATTTCCCAAGTGGGAGAGGCAATGATGGAAAATTTAATACCCAAATGTATCAATGTTCAAGGAAAGACAGATAAAGACAAAAGTTAATAATTTTCTAGAAATCTGAGTCAAAAATCTATGAATTGGGGGCGATCGCCATGGGAATAAGCAGAATTCCAATTTGACAGAACCCCCACGATGAATCAAATCAACTACTAAAAGTGATAACTAAGCTGATGTGCAGCTAAATTGTATAAATGGAGAATATCAAATTATTCTAGTGCGGGCATCCCTTCACTTCGTTCGAGGGTAGTTTTGCCTGTTTCTAATATACAAATTAAATGTGCTACAGCTTACTAGCCGCAATTACAAAGCTCTATCAGTTCCCTAGCAACAATATGGGGTGCAAACTTTTCTGCCACATATTGACTAGATAACCAACCCCGTTTTAAAGTTTCCTCTGGAGACTCGATACAGAATTTCAAACAATTTGCTAATTCTCTAATATCACCATTTTTAAAAGATAAACTATGGGGTCCTCCCACCTCTGGTAATCCTCCCATCTGAGAAACAATCGTACAGGTTTGTACACTACTAGCTTCTAAAACAGTATAGGGTGCTGGGTCTTGCCAACGAGAAGGAGCAACTAAAGCCAAAGCATTTTTTACATGATTTAGGACTTCTGTATGGGGTAATTTACCTAGAAACTGCACATAATCATTTATTTCTAAACTTTGAGCCAGTTGTTTTAACTCACCGGCTTGGGGACCATCTCCAATAATCACTAATTGAAATTTTTTTTGTTCTTCATTAAGAAGTTTCACCGCTTTTAATAAAATATCTACACCTTTGTCAGCATCTAATCTCCCAACAAAAATCAACTTTTTCTCTTCAGATAGATGCTCTAGATTTTTGGGCTGTTGATATTCGGAAATATCTATAGGATTATAAATAGTTTTGACTAACCAAGGAAAAGAACAGGACTCTCCTAAAAAATTACTACACGCTGTATGAGAGTCAGCTAAAAATGCCGTCCCAATCCGAGTTAATAAACGAGCCAGCTTGACCAAAGCAAAAAACTTCCACTTCCAAGGATAATTGGCTGGAGGATAGATTGTTTTTAATTCTTGTTTAAATCTTTCTCCAAATGTCTTTGGCTCATACTTGCTGTGGGTACAAAAATATAAGGGAAAATGGTATTTAATAATAATTTTTTTGCCAAATAACTTACATAACAAAGCAAATCCTAAATCATTAGAATTCATGTGGACAATATCTGACCAGAAAATACCTGCAATCCATTGCCATAAATTATCCTGTCTCGTAGAGATTGTTTGAACTTGAATATTAGCTTTTTCCAACTCTGGAATGACAGCATGAACATAGGTGAGAACACCACTAATCTCATGGCTGTAATGACGATGCTGAATTAAAAGTTTCATAAAATAAATGATTCTATCGATTTACTTTTCAGTATTCCCCAGCGATCGCCAAAAAGCACAATTCACTCTCACCTATGGAAATTGAAAATTACCTACCCCTATGCATTGCTCACCCCACTCAATAAGACAACTGCATAGGCACAAATACCTTCTTCCCGTCCAGTTGGTCCCAATTTTTCATTAGTCGTAGCTTTGACACCGACTTGATTAGGTTCTAATTGCAACACACCTGCAATTTTTGCCCGCATTTGATGAATATGGGGTTTCAGTTTTGGACGTTCTGCCACTACTACCGAGTCAATATTACTTACCTGCCATCCCTGCTCTTGAATCAGTTGATGGACTTGCTGCAATAACACCAGGCTATCAGCCCCTGCCCACTTATCGTCGGTAGGAGGAAAATAATGCCCAATATCACCTAGGGATAAGGCTCCTAGCATAGCGTCCATAATCGCATGGGTCAGGACATCCGCATCACTATGTCCCAGTAAACCCAGGGTATGGGGAATATTTACACCACCCAAAATCAGAGGGCGATCGCTCACCAAACGGTGCATATCATAGCCATTACCAATACGAATATTCATCATCTGCTAATTATCTAGATTTGAGACTTGAAGTACCTTGTGTGAATCAATGCTCCCCTTCCCTGCGCTTCATCTCCTCCCAAGCTTTGAGCATATCCGGACGACGGCGACGGGTACGTTCCAATTGCTGTTGAAAACGCCACTTGGCAATTTCAGCATGATTCCCTGAAAGCAAAACATCAGGAACTTTCCAACCACGAAAGTTGGCAGGGCGAGTATATTGGGGATAGTCCAACAGTCCAGCTTCAAAACTTTCCGACTGTAAAGACTCGACTTTCCCAACAGTCCCAGGTAAAAGACGCACCACTCCGTTGATTAAAGCCATTGCCGGAATTTCACCTCCGGTTAAAATAAAATCACCGAGGGAAACTTCACGAGTGACTAAATTTAGTACTCGGTCGTCCACACCTTCGTAATGACCACAAATTACAACCAGTTGGTCAAAATCAGTCGCTAATTCTCGTAGCAGGGGTTGATCCATGGTTTGTCCTTGGGGACTCATGAGAATCACTTCCCTACGCGGCAAATCCGTTAAGGACTCCACTGCCGCAAAAATGGGTTCTGGCTTCATCAGCATACCCACACCCCCTCCATAAGGCTCATCATCGACTTTACGGTGTTTGTCTGTGGTAAAGTCGCGGGGATTCACCAAATTGACTTGAGCTATTTGCTTGGCTAGAGCTTTACCTAGTAAGCCAGAGTTCAAGACGGAGGCAAAACAATCAGGAAACAGCGTAACTATATCAAAGCGCACAGTAATTCGTATTGAAAGACACTATTCTTTGAGATTGGAGTCTTTTATCTCGCGGTCAGGAGAATGGTGTGATACACACATTCCGCCCCGCAAAGGTATCCAAAAGTACCGAAAATATTAGATTTCCTGTGGAATCCCAAGTTTTTCTAGTTACTTAATTTATGTTTAAATATTGTCACATCTCCATTTAAATTAATAATCTCACTAAGTTAACAACTTCCAGGATGCATCAAGCTAGCCCTAGAAAAAAGTGTACAAAGACTTGCTTCTTTCACCCTTACCGTCTTGGAGGCGATCGCCCCCAAGCCCTATTTTGCCAGTCTGACAACCTAGAACAGGTAAATTCCCAAACACAAACTCGCAAAAACGGTAATAGACATAGGGTTGATGCATCTGTTGCGATTAGCAATGTCCTTTGTCAAAGGTAAGACGCGAGAATAATTGAGGCTAAAACGGCAATCAAGTAACAGAGTCTCTGCTCGCTTTTTGCCTACCTTGTTAAATTCACCTGAAGTTGTTGACAGGAGAAACACAATGCCGGAATTAAAAGCTAAATCGCTGGAAATGAGGACACCCCAAGCCACTAAAACTGCTGTTCTAGTCATCGGTGGTGCAGAAGATAAAGTTCATGGACGAGAAATCCTCCGAACTTTTTTTGCACGCGCTGGTGGTAGTGATGCCCATATCGCTATTATCCCCTCTGCCTCCCGCGAACCATCGATTATTGGCGGTCGCTATATTCGAATTTTTGAAGATATGGGGGCAAAGAAAGTCGAGCTTTTGGACATTCGGGAACGGGAGCAGTGCGAGTATCGTGATTATCAAACTTCCCTAGAAGCCTGTTCTGGGGTTTTTTTGACGGGAGGCGACCAGTTACGTCTGTGCGGTGTTTTATCAGACACCCCAGCGATGGAAATCATTAGACAGCGAGTCAGGATGGGGCAACTGACTCTTGCTGGAACTAGTGCTGGAGCCGCAGTCATGGGTCATCACATGATTGCAGGTGGGGGAAGCGGTGAATCCCCCAATCGTTCCCTGGTGGACATGGCAACGGGCTTAGGATTAATCCCAGAGGTGGTTGTTGACCAACATTTCAGCAATCGCAATCGGATGGGGCGCTTAATTAGTGCTATTTCCTCTCACCCTGACCGGATAGGAATTGGTATTGATGAAGACACCTGTGCTATGTTTGAGCGCGACGGTTGGTTACAAGTTATGGGTAAAGGCAGTGTGACTATTGTCGATCCCACGGAAGTTACCCACACCAATGAACCCCACGTTGGTGCTACCGAACCCCTGACAATTCATAATTTACGCCTGCATATTCTTAGCCATGGCGATCGCTTTCACCTCTACCAACGTACTGTTCTACCTGCCGTATACAGAATATCCAGCTAGATGAGTAGATTGACGGATATTGAGAAGTATCTATTTATTTTTGATATTTTTGACCAACCACACATCCGTTAGGTCATAAATCCCAAATTCTACTATTTGATACCCAGTACTACTGTGCAATTAATCCAAAAATATCCCACAATCAGCACAGCCAAGGGGAAGTAGCAAAAGCTGGAGAAGCACAAAAACACTATGCTTTTCCCAATCAAAGTTCCCCAGCCTAGTAGTTATCAAATCTCAAATCCACTCTAATTTGCTGACGGTAAAAGTATATTAGGTTACACTAAATTGTCCAGCCCTTGCGACATTGCTGCAAGAAAGTGAGAATAATACGATGTAAGAGCAAAAAACTGTTTACTATGAACAGTGAAGCGGTCAATTCCAGTAAGAAACTAGAATTTTGGTTCCGAATCTCCATCTACCTATTCCCATGAGAATCCTCAAGATCCAGACCTTACGCGGCCCCAACTATTGGAGCATTCGACGCCACAAGCTGATCGTCATGCGCCTCGACTTAGAATCCCTATCAGAGACGCCATCGAATGAAATTCCCGGCTTTTACGAAGGATTAGTTGAGGCTCTGCCGAGTCTGGAGGGTCACTACTGCTCCCCTGGTTGTCGTGGTGGCTTTCTGATGCGGGTACGAGAAGGCACCATGATGGGTCACATTGTGGAACACGTAGCCCTAGAACTACAAGACTTAGCGGGAATGCACGTTGGCTTCGGTCGTACTCGTGAAACAGCCACATCTGGTGTTTACCAGGTGGTATTTGAGTATCTCAATGAAGAAGCAGGACGTTACGCTGGTAGAGCGGCAGTTCGTCTATGTCAAAGCATTGTTGATAGAGGTCGCTACCCGAAAGCGGAATTAGAGCAAGACCTGCAAGACCTCAAAGACCTCTGGCGAGATGCTTCCCTCGGACCGAGTACAGAAGCAATCATCAAAGAAGCGGAAAAACGTGGTATCCCCTGGATGCCCCTAGGCGCACGCTTCCTGATTCAATTGGGCTACGGCGCGCACCAAAAACGGATGCAAGCCACCATGAGTGACAACACAGGCATTCTGGGAGTCGAGTTAGCCTGTGATAAAGAAGCCACAAAACGCATTCTCGCTAATGCTGGGGTTCCAGTACCCAAAGGCACAGTAATTAATTTCCTAGATGACTTAGAAGAAGCAATAGAATACGTTGGTGGCTATCCAATTGTGATTAAACCTTTGGATGGTAACCATGGACGTGGCATCACCATTGACATTAAAAGCTGGGAAGAGGCAGAAGCGGCATATGATGCTGCTCGGCAAGTTTCTCGCTCTGTAATCATTGAGCGGTATTACGTGGGACGCGACCATCGGGTATTAGTCGTAGATGGCAAGGTTGTGGCTGTCGCTGAACGTGTACCCGCTCATGTGATTGGTGATGGTGCATCTACAATTGCTGACTTGATTGAAGAAACGAACAAAGACCCCAATCGGGGTGACGGGCATGACAATATTCTCACCCGAATTGAATTAGACCGTACAAGTTATCAGTTATTAGAAAGACAAGGCTATACACTAAATACAGTTCTCCCTAAAGGTCAGATTTGTTACTTACGAGCTACCGCTAACTTAAGTACAGGTGGTAGTGCTGTAGATAGGACTGACGAAATTCACCCAGAAAACGTCTGGCTAGCACAGCGCATCGTCAAAGTAATTGGTTTAGATATTGCGGGTATTGATGTTGTCACCTCTGATATTAGTAAGCCCTTACGGGAAGTTGACGGTGTGATTGTCGAGGTGAATGCGGCTCCTGGTTTCCGGATGCACGTTGCTCCCAGTCAAGGTACTCCCCGCAATGTTGCCGGGGCAGTCCTGGATATGCTCTTCCCCCATGAGCAATCTAGCCGTGTACCAGTTTTAAGTGTGACTGGCACTAATGGTAAAACTACTACGACTCGTTTACTTGCACATATTTTCAAGCAAACCAATAAGGTAGTAGGCTTTACAACCACTGACGGGACTTATATCGGTGATTATTTGATTGAAGCCGGGGATAATACTGGACCCCAGAGTGCTCAATTAATCCTCCAAGACCCGACAGTAGAAGTTGCCGTACTAGAAACTGCCCGTGGTGGGATTCTCCGCTCTGGTTTAGCCTTTGAGTCGGCAAATGTCAGTGTTATTCTCAATGTTGCAGCTGATCACCTGGGGCTAGGTGATATTGAAACTATTGAACAATTAGCACATCTCAAGAGTGTAGTTGCGGAGTCAGTATTTCCTGATGGTTATGCTGTATTGAATGCGGATGACCCCCGCGTGGCAGCAATGGCAGAGAAAACTAAGGCAAATATTGCCTATTTCACCATGAACCCTGATGCGGAATTGGTACGTAGCCATATCCAGAAAGGGGGAGTTGCCGCAGTCTATGAAAATGGTTTTCTGTCGATTTTAAAAGGTGATTGGACGCACCGGATTGAACGGGCGGAAAATATTCCCTTAACCATGGGGGGACGGGCACCATTTATGATTGCCAATGCCTTAGCAGCGTCTTTAGCAGCATTTGTGCAGAATGTCACCATTGAGCAAATTCGGGCTGGGTTGAATACTTTTAGGGCTTCGGTGAGTCAAACTCCCGGACGGATGAATCTGTTTAACCTAGGGAATTTCCATGCCTTAGTGGATTATGCTCACAATCCTCACAGTTATGAGGCATTAGGTTCCTTTGTGCGGAATTGGACATCGGGACAAAAAATTGGGGTTGTGGGTGGTCCTGGCGATCGCCGCGATCAAGATTTTGTCTCCCTTGGTAGACTTGCTGCTGATATTTTTGACCGGGTGATTATCAAAGAAGATGATGACACCAGAGGAAGGCAACGGGGTTCTGCTGCGGCTCTGATTACCCAGGGAATTCAGGAAATTAACGCCAACAGCAAGTATGAGACGATTCTGGATGAATCTACAGCTATTAACAAAGCTTTAGACTCAGCTCCCGATAACAGCTTAGTGGTGATATTACCGGAAAGTGTGAGTCGGGCAATTCAGTTAATCAAAGCGCGGGGTGTAGTCAAGGAAGAAATTCCTCAACAGAATAATTCCCATACTATTCCTGATTCTCAAAACAATGTCTCACCCACATTAGTTGTAAAAAGTCAATAGTTTATAGGGAGAAAATAGGGTGATAAAGTATCGCCCTATATATCTTCTATAAGTTATCTTGTTCCGAACTAGCTGTATCCTGGGGATTTTTCAATTCTTCCTTAAATCCTCGGAGGGTTTTACCCAAAGCGCTACCTAGTTCGGGAATTTTTTTTGGTCCGAAGACTAATAGAACAACAACGGAAATCACTGCAACTTCTGCCCATCCAAGTCCAAATGGCATATATATTCCCCGTGTATAGGCTGATATAAATATATTAGGGCATTGAGCATTGGGTATAGGAAAGTGGACTCTGAAGAATTAATTTTTTCCTGGTTGCCTGTTTGCCAATTCCCACTTCCCTTTTGTTCTTTGTTCTGAAAATATGTCTGAGTTTCCCCACTTAGAAAGAGCGCTTAAATATCACTTCGGTTATGATCAGTTCCGTCCTGGACAAAGGCAAGTGATTGAAGCAGGGTTGCAAAATCGGGATTTATTGGTGGTAATGCCGACGGGTGGGGGGAAATCCTTATGCTTCCAGCTACCAGCATTGATAAAAGGGGGATTGATGGTAGTGGTGTCACCCTTAATTGCCTTAATGCAAGATCAGGTGGAAGCATTACGGAATAATAATATTCCGGCAACTTTTTTGAATAGTAGTTTAAATCAGTATCAAGTGCGATCGCGGGAACACGCTATCTTGAATGGCAAGGTAAAATTGCTCTATGTAGCACCGGAAAGACTTGTCAGTGATAGATTTCTCCCTTTTCTGGATTTAGTACAACACCAAGTCGGTATTTCCGCTTTTGCCATTGATGAAGCTCATTGTGTATCGGAATGGGGACATGATTTTCGTCCAGAGTACCGCCAATTAATTTTACTACGGCAACGCTACCCCAAGGTTCCCACCTTTGCTTTGACAGCCACTGCAACTGATAGGGTACGTGCTGATATTATTCAACAGTTAGGGTTGCGAGAACCAACTATTCATATTGCCAGTTTTAATCGGCAAAATCTTTATTATGAGGTACGGGAAAAAAATAAGGGTTCCTTTGCTGAGTTATTAGAGCTAATTCAAGACACAGAGGGTTCGGTAATTATTTACTGTCTGACTCGCAAAAAAGTTGACGAAATCGCCTTTAAATTACAACATCATCAACTTTCTGCCCTACCCTACCATGCAGGTTTATCCGATGAAGAAAGGTCGAAGAATCAAACACAATTTATCCGTGATGATGTGAGAATCATGGTGGCAACTATTGCCTTTGGGATGGGGATTAATAAGCCTGATGTTCGCTTAGTTGTACATTTTGATATCCCCAGAAATTTAGAAAGCTACTATCAAGAATCGGGACGAGGTGGTAGGGATGGGGAAGCATCGCGCTGTACATTATTTTATAGTTATGGTGATGTCAAAACCATTGAATATTTAATTAATCAAAAACCTGACCCCCAGGAACAATTAATTGCTAAACAACAGTTACGGCAAGTTATTGACTATGCGGAAGGAACGGATTGCAGACGAGTAATTCAACTGGGGTATTTTGGTGAAAGATTCCCCGGTAATTGTGGTAACTGTGATAACTGCCGTTCACCCAAACCAATGCAAGATTGGACAATTGAAGCGATGAAATTTCTATCTTGTGTGGCAAGGTGTAAAGAAAGATTTGGGATGGCTCATATTATAGATGTGTTACGGGGTTCTAAAAATCAAAAAGTTACCCAGTACGAGCATGATCAACTTTCTACCTACGGAATTGGTAAGGATAAAACCGTTGATGAGTGGCGAATGTTAGGACGTTCCTTATTACATCAAGGTTTACTAGAACAAACTAGTGATGGTTATGCAGTTTTAAAATTAAATGCTTTGAGCTGGGAAGTAATGCGAAAAAAACGTACTGTTTCCCTTGCGGTTCCCGTGGTACAGAAGATTAGTTGGAAAGAGAGAAGTAGCAAAGCAGAAGCCGCAGAAATGTTATTAATGAGATTGCGATCGCTACGTAAAAATCTGGCTGATCAACAATCCGTTCCCCCCTATGTTGTCTTCCCTGACTCGACTCTGCGACTAATGGCACAGGTACAACCCCAAAGTTTAGAGGAGTTTGGTAAACTTTCTGGTGTGGGTAGTCACAAGCTTGCCCAGTATGGAGAAAAATTTATTCATGAAATTGTCGCCTATCGTCAAGAAAATACGGCGAAGTCAGTAAATAGCCAAGTAAATCTTGGAAATGGTGGCAACTTTCCCACGGAAACAGAATTATTAACCCTACAATTACACAAGCAGGGATTGAGCGTTGAGGAAATTGCCGAGCAGAGAAATCTCCGTCCGACAACGATTATCCGCCATCTTGCCGATTTAATTGACAAAAATCAACCTGTTAACTTCGATTTGTTGGTGACACCAGAAAAACAACAAAAAATCTGCCAGGTGTTAGATATCCTCGGTGATATATCCCTCACCCCTATCAAAGAATATTTAGGCAATAATTATAGCTTTGATGAAATTCGTTTGGCTCGTGGTAAATGGCGACGGAATCACAAGTCATAAATAATTTTGGGCGATCGCCCCAGCTATACGTGGAATTTTAGTGGCGATCGCTGATATCAAAACTCAAAATCAACTTATGTCACTCCTCACAAGGGAGTTTTGACTGAAATCAGAAAATTAAATACTTCTAGTAGGAATGCATCGTGACTACTAGAGGGCAACCTTAACCAAGGGAATAAGGATAAACTGTGACATTAGAACTGATTTCTTGACTATCAGATACGATTACTGGTGAGGTATCTTGCTTTGTTTTCTTCACTAATACCATAGATAAGACCTTGGGGAGAGCAAGGCAAATCACAGTGTTGACTATTGTCAGTACTAGACCGTCTGTCAGACTCATAGATAATCCCCTTATCAAAAAAGATTACTCACTTTTGTATTGTTGACTAAATTCTCTGGAAAAAATACTATCTATGATTTTGATTTTCTTTTCAGTGTTATAAGTTTTTTTAAATGTAAATTTTTATAACTAATTCTAGCCTTGAAGACTATGGAATACATCAGTAAATGTAATGATTGATTGCAAGTCCGGAACTGAAGTTGTTTGCAATCGCTTTCATACTCAAAATCTATAAAAATTGCCTTTCCATCTCATAAATACTCTGAACTCCATAGTCTTTTCCTCTGAAAAATAATCAGAAATTAATCAATCATTCGTCGAAAAATACTATGAAGTACAGAGGGGTATATTAATAGATTTTAGCCTCTTAGTTGGGAGAACATTTGGGGCAGAAATCAGGACTAAATCTACAGGATGGACCACCTGTTAATCGATAAGACATACAATATGGAAAACTTGTGAGTTGATTTGTATGAGGGGTAAAGTTAGCAAACAAGGATTTGTTGTTTCTGATGCGAGGGTCGAGAATAATCGATAATAATCTGGGTAATACCAGACAGGTAAAACTACTGATTAGAGTCAGCATTATCACCTCTATTTGACCCATAGATAATCACCTCCTGAATTAATTTGCTATCTTTTGTCTTTATTTGTAATTAAGAATCGATTGGCAAATAAAAACAAAATTGCATTACTTTTTATCTATACAAATTAATTATAATATAGATTTATTTAGATATATGCAGATTCTTGTCAATATTGCTGTAAATACTCGTAATTGTGTATTGAGTTGATGAATATCTTCTTGATAGTGCAGAATAGGCTGGAAAAATCATCAGAATAAGTACTTAGTTTGTGATGTCAAAAAAAACTGAAAATATGCTTATCACAGTAGATGTACCGCTCCGAGTACAGGAAAAAATCAAAGATTTGGTGGATTACTCTCAAGTTTCATCTTTGCCAGAAATTTGGTCATTGGTAGGACAAAAGTTTGGCAAAATAGTGGCATTACGTGACCCCCACAGTAAACCCGAAGTGGTGGTGACTTATGCACAGTTATCTGACCAAATTCGTAAATTTGCCGCAGGTTTGCAAGCTTTGGGGATTCAAGCAGGCGATCGCCTCTCCCTAATTGCCGATAATTCCACCCGTTGGCTGATCGCCGACCAAGGGATAATGATGGCTGGGGGTGTGGATGCGGTGCGCAGTTCCCAGGCAGAAAAAGAGGAATTACTGTTTATCATTACCAATAGTGGCAGTAAAGCCCTAGTAGTCGAAGACAGAAAAACCCTGAATAAACTTCGGGAACGTCTTGATGATTTGCCGATTCAATTTGTGATTTTGCTTTCCTCTGAATCAGCACCACCAGAAGACAACCTGAAAATTCTCAATTTTTCCCAGTTAATCGAATTAGGGACAAATCATAATTTTACCCCCGTTCACCAAACCCGTGATACCTTAGCAACTCTGATTTACACCTCCGGAACCACAGGGCAACCCAAGGGTGTAATGCTCAGTCACGGCAACTTGCTGCACCAAGTCAACTCCCTAGGAACTGTTGTGCAACCAGAACCAGGGGATATTGTTCTCAGTATCTTACCAACTTGGCATAGTTATGAACGTAGCTGTGAATACTTCCTGCTTTCCCAAGGTTGTACTCAGGTTTACACAAATTTGCGCTCCGTCAAGGGTGATTTGAAAAAATACCAGCCCCACTTCATGATTGCGGTTCCCCGACTCTTAGAGTCGATTTATGAGGGGGTACAGAAGCAATTTCGAGAGCAACCAGAGTCAAAGCAAAAACTAGTCAAGACTTTGTTAGGTTTTAGTCAGAAATATATTCAAGCACGGCGCACAGCCCAAGGGCTAAATCTACAAAATATCTATGCTTCTGCTGGGGAAAAATTAATTGCCACTTTACAAGCAGGAATTTTCTCTCCCCTCCATGCTCTAGGAGAAAAACTGATTTACAGCAAAGTCCGAGAAGCCACAGGTGGCAGAATCAAATACATGATTAGTGGTGGTGGTGCTTTACCCAAACACGTCGATGATTTCTTTGAAACTGTGGGAGTAGAAATCTTAGTGGGTTACGGGTTGACAGAAACCTCTCCCGTCACCCATGTGCGTCGCCCTTGGAGGAATATACGGGGAGCCGCAGGACAAACTATACTCGGAACAGAAGCGAAAATTGTTGATCCAGAAACTCGTAAAGATTTGCCCGTGGGAGAACGGGGTTTAGTACTGTTGCGAGGTCCACAAATTATGCAGGGTTACTACCAAAACCCAGAAGCAACAGCCAAAGCCATCGATAGTCAGGGATGGTTTGATAGCGGGGATTTAGGCTTGTTGACAACCGCCAACGATTTGATTTTAACCGGACGGGCAAAAGATACGATTGTATTAACCAATGGGGAAAATATCGAGCCACAACCCATTGAGGATGCTTGTTTGCGATCGCCATATATTGACCAAATCATGCTAGTAGGGCAAGATCAGCGCAGTCTGGGCGCGTTGATTGTTCCTAACGTGGAAGCATTGGCAGCATGGGCAGAAAGTCAAAATTTGCAATTGTGTATTCCCCAAAACAATGTAACAACGGCGACAAGTCAACACATAAATCTGGAGAGTAAAATAATCCAGGATTTGTTTAGGCAAGAGTTAACGCGAGAAGTGCAAAACCGTCCTGGTTATCGAGCAGATGATCGCATTACCGTGTTTAGGCTGATTCTAGAGCCGTTTTCTATGGAAAATGGCATGATGACGCAAACTCTGAAAATTAGGCGGCATATTGTCATGGAGCATTACCGCGATATGATTAACGCCATGTTTGCCTAATCTATGACTTAGGTGCTGAGGACTAAGTTATGGGTGCTATTTAATTGCCCCCATGACTTGAGAATGATGGGGTGCTGAGTGCAGATTCAGTACCCATAAGCTAATCTATTGCAAACAATCGAGTGAACGGAAAATTTTTATGGATGTCTCCAAACCTCAATTACTTCTGAAACGTGTAGTGAATGTGAAAGCAGTTGTGACACCTCTGTGGAAAGAGGAAGTACAACAGCAGTTGCAAACACAGATTAATCAACTTGATCAGCAATTGCAACAATTAGAGGTGGAAGGACAAAGGGCGATCGCCGCGATTCAAAAACAAAGTCTCCAACCCCCAGGACCCCAAACCCTACAACAAATCGATAATATCCAACTCCAGGTCAACCAAAAGAAAAGTGAATTATTAGAACAAAAGAACCAGTTATTACAAAACTTGCAACAGGTACAATTCCTAGAATTAGATCAGGAAGTTAACCAATTTCAGATGGAAGGGACTTTCCGCGTGGAACCCGGTGATAACCTGATTAGTAAAATGCAGGTGGAAGTCGTTCTGCGGGACGGTATTGTTGAAGAGATTCGTGGCGATATCTAGAACCACTACTATTTTCTGCTAACGGAGAAAAATCTTTACCAAGCAGTGACCTAGCTATCAGATTTATTGATAACTCACTCACTGTCTTTCTGAAATTTAATGACAATTGGCAGCAGTGAGACTGTATCGAGGATTATGCTGCCAACATTTTTTTTGGGAACCCACCCAAACAATTTGCCACATGGGAGGGGAGCTAGCGAGGAGCGATCGCCCAAAACTGGTTAATTCCACACGATACCTCGTTGCATTCGCCACATTAGCTGCTTTCTGAGTTTGGGTAATCGTGACTAAAGCTTGGTTGGGTTGGGGATACATCACCTCAACTTTGCGAGATATAGGTTTGACCCCATTATCGTCAAAAGCATCCAGAGCTAGGGCTGCTGGATCCGTACCTTGGAGAGAAGATTTTATTCTCTCTAAAGGGATTGTTTGGTAATGCACTCGTTCCGGGTTTATCACTGTTTCCTGGGTGGAAATTGCCCTAGACAGTCCCTGGTGTTCCTCATCGGTGGTGGATATCATCGCCAATGGTTGACGATTATTCATGTAAACTCCAGCAACTGCTGTGGCAAAGAGACTAATGATGAGAAGGATGAAAACCTTGAGCTTTGCCGACATAAAATTAAAAACAGTTTGAAAAGTAATTCACTTATCACTTTGCATTTTAAATGCAGGATTCGCCTTTGTTCCTCCCACTGTTGGGTAATTATTCCGATTGACAGACCCGTGATAAGAAATACAAATTATTAGACTATTTAGTTTTAAGATAGTTCCTCACGTCATCACTGTTGATACAATTCGATCTGGCATAAATATGTTTTCTGTGGGCAGGGTGGTGAAAAATTCGGTGAGTCTGTGACTATAGTCAATAGTCAAGTCACAAACTAATTCACCTCTTTTAGAGCCTACTCACATACACTGATGGTTTGAAAGTCAAGGGTTTAGACGCAAAGACACAAAAAATATCTCACCCCCAGCCTTTCGCCAATTAGTATGGAAACTACCTCAGCCAGTCCATAAATATTATCGATTCGTCAGACACCCCTATGAGCATTAACGAAGTATTCATGCCCGCGCTAAGTTCCACCATGATTGAAGGTAAAATCGTTTCTTGGGTAAAATCTCCCGGTGACAAAGTGGAAAAAGGCGAGACTGTGGTGGTTGTCGAGTCTGATAAGGCGGATATGGATGTAGAGTCCTTTTATGAGGGATATTTAGCACATATTATCGTGCCTGCCGGGGAAAGCGCCCCTGTGGGTGCAGCGATCGCCCTCTTAGCAGCAACAGAAGCGGAAATTCCGGCGGCGATCGCCCAAGCTCAAAGTGCAGCCAAACCCACAGCTACAACACCAGCAACACCAGCACCTGTAAGCGCTCCTGTCAGTGAATCTGTGTCCGTCGGGTCAAATGGTTCTAGTCGTCCCTCTGGACGCACTGTAGCTTCTCCCCGCGCTCGCAAATTAGCCAAAGATTTCAAAGTTGATATCAACTCTCTGATTGGTAGCGGTCCCTACGGTCGCATTATCGCCGAAGATGTGGAAGCCGCAGCTGGGAAGGTTTCTACCCCTGCTATTTCTGCCCCTGTCACCCCGGTTTCTGCCCCTGCTCCCGTTGCCAAACCCGCCCCGGCACCTGCACCTTCAGTGGCAGCAATCCCTGGTCAAACCACACCCTTTACTACCCTGCAAACTGCCGTAATTCGTAGTATGAATGCCAGTTTGTCCGTACCAGTATTCCGGGTTGGTTATACAATTACAACGGATAGCCTGGATAAATTATATAAGCAAATTAAATCTAAGGGCGTAACCATGACTGCCCTCATTGCCAAAGCTGTAGCAGTCACCTTAAAGAAACATCCTTTAGTCAACGCCAGCTATTCTGACCAAGGAATTGTTTTCCACGGAAATATCAACGTATCCGTAGCAGTTGCCATGGATGACGGTGGTTTAATTACACCAGTACTACAAAATGCTGATCAGCAGGATATCTACACCCTATCCCGTAGCTGGAAATCCTTGGTAGAGCGTGCTAGAGCCAAGCAACTTCAGCCGGAAGAATACAGCACAGGTACTTTTACCGTTTCTAATTTGGGAATGTTCGGTGTGGATAAATTTGATGCCATTTTACCCCCAGGTCAAGGTGGAATTCTGGCGATCGGTGCATCTCGCCCCCAAATTGTTGCTACTCCCGACGGAATGTTTGGTGTCAAACAGCAAATGCAAGTTAACTTGACTGCTGATCACCGCATCATCTATGGCGCTCATGCAGCAGCATTCCTGCAAGATTTAGCTAAGTTGATTGAAACCGATGCTCAATCTTTAACTATGTAAATTCAGATACTAGTTACATCTAATCCAGAAGATTCCCATAGGGTTCAGGTTATGGGATGTAGCTCTGGAGCATCGTCACCTTAAAAAGCTAGATTCATTACCCTCCCTTTATTTGAAGGTTAGAAAGGGTATACTTTTAACTACAATCTATTGCAAGATATTTCGACTTGAGTGAATTGAACTCAAGTTTTTTTGTGGCTATTTATGGTAATAGTACTGATTTAATTGTGATTTTTAGGACAATATACTGAATAAAGGTGTGAGGAATTGGGATATTGATGTCTGAGACGTAAATTTACCTTTGTGTGAGTCTCTGGTGTTTGTGTCCATATTGCCATGAAAGCGAAAAACTATGGGAGCGGTATTTTACCGTTCATCAAAGCCGGTAATTTCGGAAGATTTTCCTAGAAAATGCAAATAGAGAAATCACAAAAAAGTATTTTTACGAAATCGGAGTTTTTCCCAATGTAGTAATTCTTGTTGGTAGACAACCTCACCACAAAATCCTCTCCGGAAACAAGATTGGTGAGGTTTATTTCTACCTTAAAGATGTCAATTAATATTTATTTTCATATTGACATTTATTACTCAATTAAATATCAATGCATTTGAAATCAGGAGAAAGTATGCCATACAAATATAAGATTTTATCTATCGACGGTGGTGGAATTCGTGGTATTATCCCTGCAATGGTTTTGGCAGAAGTAGAGAAACGTACAGGTAAACACATCTGCCAATTATTTGATTTAATTGCTGGGACTTCCACGGGGGGAATCTTAGGTATGGCTTTAACTAAACCCCATCCTGAACGCAAAAATGAACCTCAATATACAGCAAAAGAACTAATCGAAATGTATCGTCACGATTCTGCTCGAATTTTTGACGAACCCTTTTTAGAAGGTTTAGTACACTTTGATGATATTGTGGGACCTAAGTTTCCTTCTCAAGGAAGAAATGATGTTTTAACTCAGTATCTTGGTGACACACAAATCAATGAAGCCCTCACCAATATATTTGTTACTAGTTATGATATCGAGTTGCGGATGCCGATTTTCTTTACTAAAAATGATAAAAATCTTGCCCGTGATAACTTCCGCAAATTGTGTCAAGGTTACACAATGAAACAAGCAGCAATGGCAACTTCTGCTGCACCTACTTATTTTGAACCCTATAAAGTTCCCACAACAGATAGAACCGATAATGGTTACTATTCTTTAGTTGATGGTGGTGTATTTGCTAATAACCCCACTTCCTTAGCAATTATGGAAGCGATTATTAATTCTAAGCAAAAACACAAGGAAACTTTAGCGTTGAATGAGATTTTAGTTATCTCTTTAGGTACAGGTTCCTTAACTCGGAAATATCCCTACGAACAAGCCAAGGAATGGGGGCTTTTAGGCTGGATTGCGCCCCTAATTAATATTATTATGGATGCGGCGAGTGAGTCGGTGGCTTGCCAGTTAGAACAGTTACTACCCAAAGCAACTGCGGAACCACAACAATACTATCGCTTCCAACCACAATTGAATAAAGCTAATGATGATATGGATGATGTGAGTCGCGGCAATATCTATGAGTTAGAGACTCTGGGAAAACTTGTTATTCAACAAAATAGCTCAGAAATAGATGAGTTATGTGAGCAGTTAATGGCAAGTTGGCAAGCATCTCAACTAGAAAATAATCATGCTTTAGTCGATGCTAGGTAATAGTATCGTTGTTTAAATATTATTAACTTAGCAAAGTGTTTAATATTTGATAAAGTGAAGCGAAGAGGTAATATTCTCTTTGCTTCATTGACGTTTTTCGACTTACTTATACCGATTCAAAAAATGTTTACGACAGATACCCCACCCGCCCTATCGGGCACCCTCACCGATTTCGGGGAGGGCTGGGGAGGGGTTTTGTCCATGTGTCGTATTGTTTTTTCAAATTGGTATTATTTTTGATAGGTTATGATTTAGAGAAAAACTAGATATAAAAAGTTGCCAAACTGGCAATACATATCAGTGATTCCTGACTTATGATGACCAACAATTAATTCAATGAGCTTAACCAGTGGTGCATTCGTGACAGGTTAAGACAAAATTCGTTTTGTCAATAGTAGTTACGCTAGAAGTTGAAACTATAGTTAGGTATCAAATTTCGTCTTCTACGGAATTTGTCGGGTAAGAATGAGTGATGTTTTTTAAGATGACGCGATCGCTATGCCAAAAAATTGCGTTTTCTACCCTATTTTTAGCAATATTTTAAGCATTATTACTCATTGACAAATTGTTGATAACTTTAACCTGTCACGAATGCCAGTGGTGTTGTAATATCACTCGGTAGCCCCAGGGTAATTACCGAGTGAGGTAAATCAGTAGTTACAAAATTTCCTTATGGGTGAAGGATTTGGCGTTAGCTCCTGTATAGGTTGCCACAATATGACCATCACCAGTCATCTGATATTTATACGTCACTAAACCTTCTAAACCTACGGGACCACGGGGGGGCATTTGTTGGGTGCTGATACCGACTTCTGCACCAAAACCGTACCGGAAACCATCAGCAAAACGGGTGGAACAATTGTGATAAACCCCGGCTGCATTGACTAAGGAAAGAAAAATATTAGCGGCTTCTGCATCTTCGGTAATAATGCCATCGGTATGTTTAGAACCATACTCATGAATGTGAGCGATCGCCGCTTCTAAATTATCGACAATTTTCACGGATAAAATTAAATCACTGTATTCTGTTTCCCAATCTACGTCGGTAGCAGCAGGGAGATAATTTAATATATTTCTGGTACTTTCATCTCCCCTCAACTCTACATTTACTGTCTCTAAAGCTTGGGCAATGACTGGTATGAATGCTTGAGCTATATCACGATGAACTAATAAAGTTTCAATGGCATTACAAGCTGCTGGATATTGAATTTTAGCATCAACTGTAATCGCTACAGCTTTCTCGATATCGGCAGCTTTATCAATATATAAATGACAAATACCATCTGCATGACCTAATACAGGAATGCGGGTATTTTCCTGAACAAATCTCACAAAGGAATTAGAACCCCTGGGAATAATTAAATCTACATATTTATCTAGTTGTAAAAGTCCTAGGGTTTCTTCCCTCGTAGTTAATAACTGTATAACTTCCGGGTTGATTGCGCTTTGAGATAATCCCTGTTTAATTGCTTTGACAATTGCCTCACAGGAACGAATCGCTTCTTTTCCACCCTTGAGAATTACCCCATTCCCTGATTTTATCGCCAGAGCCGCAATTTGAATCGCCGCTTCTGGACGTGCTTCAAAAATTACCCCTAAAACCCCCAAGGGACAAGTGACGCGCTTCATGACTAAACCTGTGTCCAATTCCCGGTGAATCTGGACTTTTCCTACGGGATCGGGAAGTTTTCCTACATCCTTAACTCCGGCGATCGCGTCTCTTAATTTATGCTCATCTAACTGCAACCTTTTATACAGGGGTTTGGCTATTCCCTCCATATTTGCTGCTTGACAATCGGCAATATTTGCTTGCAAAATTTCATCCTGGGCAGATTCTAAAGCATGGGCGACACAATCAATTGCCTGATTTTTCAGTTCCTCGGAAAGCACAGCTAATTTCAAAGCTGCCAAGCGGGTTTTTTTCCCAATCTCAATCAAATTTAAGGAATTATCGACAGTTGTATTCATAGGTCAAAAATCAAAATTTACTAACATTTTTCCTCTGTTGCCGTCATAGCAAACCGAGTTAAAATCTCTTTGGAGATGAGAGTTAATTAGGTAAAACTTGCAGAATAAGATTATTGATTTTCAACGGAGTCAAATCATCAAAAATATCTCCATCATCCTGCTCTTTCCTGGAAAATTATTCAGCTAATTGGGATTTTGCCCGTTGCCATAGGGTTTCCAATTCTTGCAATGTGTAGTCGCTGAGGGGTTTGTCCGCAAATAATTCCATTTTTTGCATACGCTGAATGAAACGCTGATTTGTCCCTCCTAAAGCCTTACTAGGGTCTAAATCATACCATCGAGCCAACTGAACGATCGCAAATAGTAAATCCCCTAATTCCGCTTCCTGTCTTTCCTTTGTCTCCTGTTCTAAAGCCTGCTGAAACTCTCCCAATTCCTCGTGAAATTTCTCCCACACACCATCAATATTTTCCCATTCAAAGCCTACCTGAGCAGCTTTTTGAGAAATTTTCATAGCTGCCATCAATGGTGGCAATTTCCGCGTGTAACCGCCCAATTTATAACTTAATTTTTGCTCTGTGGGTGCGGGTTCTCCCTTTTCTGCGGCTTTAATTTCTTCCCAATTTTTCCGGACTTCTTCCACATTTTGCACAGAGATATCACCAAAGACGTGGGGATGACGACGCACTAATTTTTCGGCTATGCCTTGGGCAACTTCTTTTAAGGTAAATTGCTGATATTCTCCGGCAATCTGCGCTTGCAAAACTACCTGTAATAATAAATCCCCTAATTCCTCGGCGATCGCCCTCCTATCTCCACTTTGAATCGCATCCACTACCTCATAAGCTTCCTCAATCACATAGGGTGTCAGGGTTTGGGGAGTTTGTGCTAAATCCCAGGGACAACCCCCATCGGGATTACGTAACTTTGCCACCACATCAATTAACTCTTGAATTGCAGCAAGAGTCTCAGGGTTTCTCTGAGTCGCGGGAAATTCCATAATCAAAAGAAGGTGAAATGTCAGTGAATAATAACTATGAACGTTTGCGAGATTGAGTAGTTTTTGATATTTTGCTTGCGGTTTTGGGCGATCGCCTAGTGACTACTTTTTTACGTTTCTTCATTTTGCCACCAGATAGTAAACCTGCGATACCCTGTTTTTGCCAACGTTTATAGGTGGAACCTCCCCAGTCACTCACGTAATGACTCATCGCACCCAATTCCAACCCGATAAACAAAGCCAAAAATTCTCTGCCATAACGAATCAGAGAACTACTCACCGTAGACTCTACCATTTGCCAACTACCACGGGCGATCGCCAACTGTTCTACTACCACCGCACCAACCAGCACTACAATCCCCACAACTCCGCACAAATACACTATTCGCAAAGTTGTACCAATTACTGGACCATGGGATAGGAAAGAACGATGACGCAAGCTTTTTTGATAGGGTAGCCAAATCCAACGCAACCAACCCCAACGCTGATAATGAATAGAGAAAATATCTAAATCGGGTCCAAACATCAGCCCCCCGAACATATACCCGCTCACCACCACCAAAGTCAAGTTGCCACTGCGCGTCTGCATATAGGTGACACCAGCGATAACAGGTAAAGTCCAAAGAGTGATGCGATCGTGCGTGCGACCAGAGGGCATAATATCAAACTGCACATTTGGGAATTCAGTATAACAAGCCTTGGTCTCGAAAAATTACCAGAAAAGATTGTCCAAATTATTTTTGCAAAAGTACTAGCGCAATTCTAGAAACCTGTGCTATATTTATTAATCGTGAGCGCAAACGAAAACGGCACACAAAAACGGGTGGTTAGCTCAGTTGGTAGAGCGCCTGCCTTACAAGCAGGATGTCACAGGTTCGAGTCCTGTACTACCCATATTATTTTTAGAGTTTTGTGACTTTGCCCGTAGCTTTGCGGCAAAGACAAGCTGATGCTTACAATTGACTTTATGAGCGTGAACGAGCTTGAGGTCGTTCCTTCCTGTTCCCTTCTTGTTGATTTAGGGTTGGCTGCTATTGTTATTATTTGATTTAGGGGCGTTACTAAATAACCAAGAAAGCAGATTAGCCACTGTTGCCGCACCAAAGGAAAACAACGCAATAATGGCATCACGAGGTAAAACACCGTCTAACCAACTTCCTTGGATTTTAGAGACGGGGAAATCTTTATCTAAGCCAATTTGAATTTGTTTAGTTTTACCAGAAAAGCGGGCTTCTATACCTTTTTTGGTGGGAACAAGTTGTAAATTGCGGATGAGTTGAATATCTAACGGTTTATCCGGTTGCTCTCCTAAGAGAAACTGATTTTCTTTTATTTCCCGTTCTTGTTCTACCATGCGAATTTTGCCTTCCACAATGGTAGAAACTTCTAAATCATCTCTGATGTCGCCGCTATTTTTATCTACGTAAATAAATTTTACATCTTTGGTAGCTATCTTTTCTCTGAACCATTTTTTTGCTTCATCTTTCGGTGGTTTAGATAGGGTAAGATAAACATCAGTATTTTGTGCCAGTTCTAACTTAAAGTCTTTATTGTCGGGATTAACAATAAACTCTAATTGTCCTTGTTCCTCCTGTGGTTGGGGTAAATTTAAATTAGGTGATTTTAATTTATATCCTTGTACAATAACTTTGATTGGTTGTTCACCTAAATATATGTCTAATGTGTTGGGATTATTTTGTAAGGGTTGCGGATTGGGTCTGAGAGAGAAACCAAGCTGCTGACGGAAAAAATCATAGCTCATTCCGACTACTTTTGTTTGGGGTTGTAGTCTTAAATTATTGAGGATGATTTCGCTTGGTGCTGCCGAATTAGCTGGAGCTAAAATCAATTTACTCTTGCGGTCTGTAAGCTCAATTTCTAAGGAATTTAATCGATTTAGTTGGGGCAATAATTCACTTGTAAATGCACCTGTAAACGTTATTGTTTGGATTCCTTCCTTTTCTAGCGTTTTAATGTCTTTAATATTATTAATAAAAAGTTTTGCATCTTCACCATTATAGGTAAAACTAATTTCTTGAGAGATCACATTGCCTTCAAATTTATGTGTTCCTGGAACGATCGCGGCGATGGTGACAAGAATAACGACTAACAGTAATAGTAATATGGAAATAAATATTTTTTGCTGGACTAGATAATCTCTTAACTTTGGTAGTTCTTGGGGAAATTGTTTAAGAGTTGTTTGTAACTTTGGAAAGTATTGGCGAATTTTGTCAATAACCGCACGAAAAAAGCCCACTAATTTAGTGAAGCCAAGTTTACTGATAGGACTCCCTATGGGGTTGATGGAATTGCGAGATTTTTGTTTGGCTTTGTGCCGTGCAGCCATATTTTATTTCAACCAATTGGGGTTATGTTCAAATGAAACTCGTCGTTCAATGCGATCGCTTGGTTGGTTTTTGCGTTCGATATTAGCAATATAATATAGCTGATAGCGACCGGCTGGAGCGTTGCGTCCATCCCAGGTAAAGATACTTTCACCGCTATTGGCAGTGTTGCGAGATGTGCTGTAAACTTCTTTGCCATCTGCCGAGAGAACTTTGAAGCTAGTAAATGTAACTCGCTCCTGAGAATAAAAGACAAACTCATACTTACCAGAAGTTTGCCCCAAAACGACGGGAACGTAGACATTTTGCGAACCAAGGCTGTAGGTTGCCAAAGCGCGGAGGCTTTTGCTGGGAATTTTACTTTGTCTGAGAACGTAGGTATCCCAGGTAAAGCCAAAACCCGAACCATTGTTAGACAATGACAGGTCATCTAATTGATAATCATAATTATCTCCCAATGATTTGACTCTGACTTGGGGCTTTTTACTGCCACCGATGCGAGGAACCTGTAATGTCAGGGTTTTGCCATAGCTGGCAAGGTTACGAGTAGCAATAGAAATGAGGGTTAAGCTATTACCACTTCTGGGTTCGACTTTGATACCTTCGCAACGGTTTGGTGGTTGACGACGGATGTAATCAGTAGAGCGGGGATTCCCCTGTGGACATGCAACTGCTGGGAGATGGCTGAGATTGAGGATGAATAGACTGGTAAAGGCGATGTTAACAAGAAGAATTTTATAGTTCATGGTTTTTGAGAATTATGGTTTTTTAAAATTATGGTTTTTTAAAATTAACGTTCCAGGTGGATAGTTGTTTGGTAATCTCCGATATAGAAAAGGCAAAATTTCGCGCTTCACCTCTTCTGCCTCCATAAACTATACCTAAGAGCCGATTTTGCGAGTCAAGTACAGGACTGCCAGAGTAACCGGGCTTGATTATAGTTTCGGATATTTCTAGTTGTTGTTTTTGATAGCTGCTAATTTTTCCTCGTACCGGAAACCATAATTGTTCTTCATTCCGTCGAGCAGAATGACCGATAATTTGCACGGGCATGACAGGGGTGATAGTGGTTGCAGAGATGGTTAGAGGTTGGATGTCTTCTGGCAGCTTGCCGCTAACTTCCAAGATGGCTAAATCGGGTGTATCTGTAGTAGTCATTTTGAACAGCTTGGCATTTCGCCGCATTCGCACCCGGTTTGCTGGTGGGGAACTGAAAAATTCTACCTGCATATTTTTACCTTCTTCTCTGCCGTCAAAAATGACATGACGACTGGTGAGGATGAGTATTCGGTTGGCTTCTCGGTGAATGACTACACCAGTACCAATCTCGGTTCCTTGACGTTCGCTATTTAAAAATTCGGCAGTGATGAGTACCACAGAACGCTTGACGGGTAACATAGGGTCATTTTTCGGTAACCACTCCCGATCACTTTCTACACTGGCTAGTTTATTCTGTTGTTCAATCCATAACCTTCGTGCTTCTCTATTGTTGTTGCTGGCATAGATATAATCGGGGTCAAGAGCTTCTGATTTGTCGAAATAGTCTATGGCTTGTTTCAGTTTTCCTTGTTCTTGGAATACTAAACCCAAGCCATTGTTAGCAGCAGTATGAGTAGTGGTAGGAGTTAGAGAAGTATCTTCTGGTAATGTTAGGACTTTTTGGTAAGCGGCGATCGCTGGTTCTAGTTTCTTCTGGTCACTCAGGGCAACACCGAGATTGTTGTAGGCAGCAGCAAAGTTAGGGTTGAGTTGAATGGCTTTTTGGTAGGCGGCGATCGCTGGTTCTAGTTTCTTCTGGTCATATAGGGCATTGCCGAGATTGTTGTAAGCGTTGGCATCGTTAGGGTCGAGCTGTATGGCTTTTTGGTAGGCGGCGATCGCTGGTTCTAGTTTCTTCTGGTCATATAGGGCATTACCGAGACCATTGTAAGCAAAAGCAAAGTTAGGGTTGAGTTGTATGGCTTTTTGGAAGGCGGCGATCGCTGGTTCTAGTTTCTTCTGGTCATATAGGGCATTACCGAGACCATTGTAAGCAAAAGCAAAGTTAGGGTTGAGTTGTATGGCTTTTTGGAAGGCGGCGATCGCTGGTTCTAGTTTCTTCTGGTCATATAGGGCATTACCGAGACCATTGTAAGCAAAAGCAAAGTTAGGGTTGAGTTGTATGGCTTTTTGGAAGGCGGCGATCGCTGGTTCTAGTTTCTTCTGGTCATATAGGGCATTACCGAGACCATTGTAAGCAAAAGCAAAGTTAGGGTTGAGTTGTATGGCTTTTTGGAAGGCGGCGATCGCTGGTTCTAGTTTCTTCTGGTCATATAGGGCATTACCGAGACCATTGTAAGCAAAAGCAAAGTTAGGGTTGAGTTGTATGGCTTTTTGGAAGGCGGCGATCGCTGGTTCTAGTTTCTTCTGGTCATATAGGGCATTACCGAGACCATTGTAAGCAAAAGCAAAGTTAGGGTTGAGTTGTATGGCTTTTTGGAAGGCGGCGATCGCTGGTTCTAGTTTCTTCTGGTCATATAGGGCATTACCGAGACCATTGTAAGCAAAAGCAAAGTTAGGGTTGAGTTGTATGGCTTTTTGGAAGGCGGCGATCGCTGGTTCTAGTTTCTTCTGGTCATATAGGGCATTACCGAGACCATTGTAAGCAAAAGCAAAGTTAGGGTTGAGTTGTATGGCTTTTTGGAAGGCGGCGATCGCTGGTTCTAGTTTCTTCTGGTCATATAGGGCATTACCGAGACCATTGTAAGCAAAAGCAAAGTTAGGGTTGAGTTGTATGGCTTTTTGGAAGGCGGCGATCGCTGGTTCTAGTTTCTTCTGGTCATATAGGGCATTGCCGAGATTGTAGTAAGCAAAAGCAAAGTTAGGGTCGAGTTGAATGGCTTTTTGGTAGGCGGCAACTGCTGGTTCTAGTTTCTTCTGGTCATATAGGGCATTACCGAGACCATTGTAAGCAGCAGCAAAGTTAGGGTTGAGTTGTATGGCTTTTTGGAAGGCGGCAACTGCTGGTTCTAGTTTCTTCTGGTCATATAGGGCATTACCGAGACCATTGTAAGCAGCAGCAAAGTTAGGGTTGAGTTGTATGGCTTTTTGGAAGGCGGCGATCGCTGGTTCTAGTTTCTTCTGGTCTCTCAGGGCATTGCCGAGATTGTAGTAAGCAGCGGCATAGTTAGGGTCGAGTTGAATGGCTTTTTGGTAGGCGGCAACTGCTGGTTCTAGTTTCTTCTGGTCATATAGGGCATTACCGAGACCATTGTAAGCAGCAGCTAAATTAGGGTTAATTTGCAAGGCTTTCTTGTGCTGTGCGATTCCCTCCTCTGGTTTCCCTTGAGCATTTAGCACATTACCTATCCCAACATAAGCTTCTGCATCATTAAGGTTGAGTTGTAGTGCTTTCTGGTGCGCTGCTAATGCCTCATCTAATTTTCCCTGTCGCCGCAAAGCATTGCCCAAATTGTTATAAGCTTTACCATTGCTGGGTTCAAGCTGCAACACCTGCCGCCAAATCGTTTCTGCTTGGGAGTTATTACCCACCGATTCGGCGGCTTCGCCTTGTTTAAATAGTTGTTCTGTGGTGCTTTGAGCAACTACAAACCGGGGTGTCGTAGTTAGAGATAAAATGACTAATAAAGTAGTTAATATGCGGTCTCGCATAAAAATAATAATACTTTACTTAGGATTCTACTATAAATTACGTAAAAATACTGTCAAAAAAAGAAACCACAGACAAGCAGCGTAACGATAATTTACAAACTGCGATCGTAATTTGAGGTTTTGGCTTGAGTGCTTCTTGGTTGGGGTTGCAGTCATTTATCGCAGGCGTGCGATAGTTACAAGCTTGCTGCTAAGCTCGACTTTATCCATTTTTCAGAAACCCTTAAATCCGACGCTGAAACCATTGCAAGACAATAGTTTGAGTTTTTGGATTTGAGCACAAATCTTTGACATAGAAAAAGTATTTGCCAAAAAAACAGGATTTTTGCCGGATAAGGAAGGCTAAGTTCTCAATTTTGGATAAAGTCGAGCTAAGAGGATGTTTGAAAAGTTTTGGAAAGTATAAATTGTCATTATAAGTATTTATGTAGATAGTGCAACTTGCTGGAAGTATTAGCTGTCCCATGATGCACGTTCTTTTTGTAGTTGCTTATCTATATCCTCAGCTGTTCGAGAAGAGTGTCTGGTGCGACTTACTTCTATAATGTCCAGTACAGAACGGCGTTTTGGTTCGGCTTTTTCTGGCAAAATTACAAATACATCAACACTATCCCCAATCTCAGCTTCGGGAATTTCAATTTCTATTTTGTTTCCTGGTAAAACTTTCGTTGTGATACGTAAAGCTGGTTGCATAGTTTTCCCTCAATATCTATTAATACTGTAGGCGAGATTTTTGTACACATCTGCTCAGTTTTTGAGGAATTTTGGCTGCCAATCGTTTTTGCTGATATTCCTCAGCCAAATTTATTCAATTTCAAAATCTGGGGTGATTATTTTGCTGGAATGGAGGTCATTTCGACTATTTTTATCGGTAAAATTAGGGCACCACTTTGCAGCTGGGTAGCTAAATTTTTGGCTGTGTCGGATGTGAAATCCCCCGAAATTTCTGCTGCACCACCCATAATTCCTTTATCGGCATAGTGAGATGACACAAAAGGGGAACTAATAATTTTTCCATCAACAAAAATACCAACTGCCCTTCCCGTACCAGCTAATTCTTTGGTGATTTGGGCAAATGATTTACTTCCCTCCTCATCGAATTGAATTGCCACTACCCAACTTTCACTTGGATCTGCTTGACTGGAGGAGGCATCTTTGATATTTCTACTGGTAAGGGGCGGTTGGTGGGATTGAAATAATTGGGATAGGGCTAATTCATTTTTTTCGAGCGCTTCTGAAGTTTGGATAATGGTATTTTTATTTTTTTGGGGATTATTGAGCAATCGCTGTCGATCAGTTTCCAGTTGTGTGCGAGTTTGCATTAGTTGGGAAAGTTGTTTTTCGGTTCCCAGCTTTTGTTTTTTCATTTCCAAGAAACCGGAGCTTTCCAAGATGCTGGCAACACGATCCGGTGTTTTTTCACCCCCAACTTGAATTAATAGGCGGTTTTTTCCTTGAATTTTGACGATCGCCTCGGAAATACCCAATCCTTGGATGCGATTTTCAATGGTTTGTTTAATTGCTTGTAAATCTCGATCGGTAATCTTGGGTACGGATGGGGTGGTTTGTACCTCCACAACTAATTGGGAACCGTTTTTAATTTCTGTAATTTTTGGTTTTGCCTTTGTTGAGATATTTGGCTTTGGGGTATTTTGTGATTGAGTTATATTTGGACAACCTGCCAATGGAAGTGCGATCGCTATTAGGGATATCCAGGTTATTGGGCGAAAAATGGTTATTTCACTGGGCATTTTAAACTTATTTTCTGAAAAATAATCACAAGTGACTCATTAGGCGATCGCGAACCGTAGGTTTATCGCTATTCAACTACCATCCAATAAAATATTCAAGACGCGATATTTCGCGTCTCTACAAAGAATACAGCTAGATAGCTTACTGCTGGTCTAATCGCAACACAGCCATAAATGCTTCCTGGGGTACATCCACCGTACCAACCGCTTTCATCCGCTTCTTACCCTTCGCTTGTTTCTGCAAGAGTTTCTTCTTCCGGCTAATATCCCCACCGTAACACTTCGCTAATACATCCTTACGCAGTGCAGGAATATGTTCACTAGCAATTACCTTAGTACCAATAGATGCTTGAATGGGAACCTTAAATTGGTGACGGGGAATTAACTCCTTGAGTTTTTCTGCCATCGAACGACCGACACCATAGGCTTTATCACGATGTACAATCATTGCCAGAGAATCCACTGGATCCCCATTAATCATAATGTCCAGTTTCACCAAGGGATTTTCTCGATAGCCAATCAGGTTATATTCCATACTGGCATAACCGCGCGATCGCGACTTCATTTGGTCGAAGAAATCAGTCACTACCTCAGCTAAAGGCAATTCATAAGTTAGAGTAGTTCGCCCTTGGGTTAAGTATTTCATGTCTTTGAAAATACCTCGGCGATTCTGAGATAACTCCATCAAAGTACCCACATAAGCTTCTGGGGTAATCATTTCTACCTTGACGTAGGGTTCCTCAATTTTCTCCCGTTCATTGGGAGATGGCAGGTGACTGGGATTATCAATATAAAGTTCTTCTCCTTTGAGAGTCGTCACCTTATAAACTACCGAAGGAGCAGTGATAATCAAGTCAAGATTATACTCCCGCTCTAAGCGCTCTTGGACAATTTCCATGTGTAATAGTCCCAAGAAACCACAACGGAAGCCAAAACCCATCGCACTAGAAGTTTCTGGCTCAAAATGTAATGCTGCGTCATTTAGGCTCAATTTGTCCAGCGCTTCCCGCAAATCTTCAAATTGATCGGCATCAATGGGAAACATGCCACAAAATACCATCGGATTGGCTTCTGTATAACCGGGCAAGGGTTCTGAAGCTTTTTTTGCCACCAAAGTAATGGTATCACCCACCCTCGCGTCAGCAACTGCTTTAATCGCAGCAGAGAAATAACCTACTTCCCCTGCATGTAGTTCTTCTACAGGTTTTTGGTTAGGAGAGAGAACACCCAACTCATCTATCTGATATTCCTTACCCGATGCCATCAAATAGACTTTATCACCCTTCTTGACAGTGCCGTCCATGACTCGGAAATAGACAATTACACCTCGGTAACTGTCATAATAACTGTCAAAAATCAGTGCCCTGAGGGAATCATTAACTGTATTTTTAGGTGGTGGTACAAGTTCAACGATCGCCTCTAAAATCTCACTTACGCCAATACCTTCCTTGGCAGAAGCAAGAATTGCCCCACTACAATCTAAACCAATGATTTCTTCAATCTCACCTGCCACGCGATCGGGTTCTGCTCCCGGCAAATCGATTTTATTCAGTACAGGGATGATTTCCAGATTATGCTCTAATGCCAAGTAAACATTCGCCAGGGTTTGTGCTTCTACCCCCTGGGAAGCATCTACCACCAGCAGCGCTCCCTCACAAGCAGCTAGACTGCGGGATACTTCATAGGAAAAATCTACGTGACCAGGTGTATCAATTAAGTTCAAAACATATTGTTGACCATCTTTCCCTGTATAATTCATCCGGGCGGCTTGCAGCTTAATCGTAATGCCCCGCTCCCGTTCTAAGTCCATATTGTCAAGAAACTGTTCCTTCATCTGCCGCCCGTCAACTGTGCCAGTGACTTGCAGCAAGCGGTCAGCCAAGGTAGATTTACCATGGTCAATGTGAGCAATAATACAGAAATTGCGAATGCGAGCTGCGGGAACGTCAGTCATAAGTATTTCTTTGCTAGAGCAGCAACCAAAAGTTTATATAGCAATATACTTCACGTATTTTAATGCTTTCTGAGCGGAAGAGAGTGATTTATCAATAAGTCATCTCCCTAAGAAACTGTGGGTGGTGCATGGAGACTACATTGAGTCATTAAAGGTGAGAATGGTCTTAGGGCATAGGTCATTAAGCTATGGAGATAGAATCAATAACATCTTATCTGTCATCCTTTCAGGGTCTGTTCTCCATCAGAGCATCCAGAAATCTCCTCCATGAGCATCAGAATACATGCTCTGCGATAGATTCTGATACGTGAAGAAATCTTGTTGAATATCCGTAATATCCGTAAACTCTATTCAGGAATTGATTCCTCTGCATCCCCCTCCCTTAAGCTTTGACTAATGAGCGTACAATAATCAAAGTGCAAATGTAGACTTGTGGGTAGATAATTTCCGTAATATTGCCCTGATGTGAGAATAAAGTAGTTTACACAACCTTTGTAAAACAATTTAGTGAGTATATGAATCCTATGAATATGCAAGAAAAGTCTACCAATGTAGAAAAAAGGCTTAATGATAAGGTGGAAATGACAGTCCGTCTAGATTCTGAGTTAGTAGAGCAAATACATCACCTGACCAACGATCCGAGCAAGGTAATTGAGGTGGCAATTCGTCAGTGGTTGCGGGGAGAAACCTATCGAGATGATGAATTAACTCGTAACCCTAGACGGACTCAAGTACCGCCACGGGGAGAGTGGAATGATTAGTATGGAACTGTAGGCGATTTTTGGCAAACCTGCCTATGTTTAAACTTTCCCCCATTACCTTGCTAGGCATAAAATAATTAAGAAAATCTCAAATTTTGGAGCGACATCTCTCAAAACGCAGAAATTACTTGATAAAAGTCTATGTAAATCAACAAAGATGTAAAATTTTATGCCAAACTTGAGGCAACAATCATCAAGGTGTTTTTGGTTGCCGAATGTTTGATCCAACTCGAGTCATGAGTATTGCTGCTAACTCCCCCCTGCTAAATCTTGTGTCTGAGAATCCGGAAACTGTTACTGGTGGAACTGATGGCTCGTTGGCGAATTTAGGAGCCGAGTTATTGTATACCCAGGATAGCGCTGGGCGATACTTGACATTTTATTGGCAAAACGGTTCTAAATTGGGGTTTCATCCGGAAGAGGTACTGACTCAAGGCAGTGCGATTTTTGCACCTGTCGATCAAGCTGCCTATACCGAAAAGTTACAGCGTGTTCTCAGTAATTTAATGCCAGAGAAGTGCCAATCTTGGTTTCACTGGCAGCAGCATTTATTGGAATTGGAGTTGACTATTTGTCCGATTATTCCCCAATTGGGAGTTGCTGCTACCCAGGTATTGGTGATGGGTAGGTTAATGCAAATTAGGGGTGATAGTGATGGAAGTACATGTTTCACGCATCCTGTGCTGTCAGATTTAGAACTGACTTTGCGTTCACAGCAACACCGACAAATAGTTAATGAAATTACCAGAAATATCCGCCGGACACTGAATTGGGATATTATTTGGCAGCAAACGGTGGATAGTTTAGGGTCGGCATTACAGTTACCTCGCTGTATAATTTGTCCCTATCCAGCAAGGGAAGATAGTTTATATGTGATTGCTGAATATCGTCAGTCATCTTTAAGTTCAATGTTGGGCTTAGATATTGGGATGACAGAGGAGCCAGCTTTTGCAGAAGCACTGAGGACATTACAGCCGATTGTGCTGGAAAAACCATCCTTACCCCAACTCCAGGGACAAAAAATTTTAGTGGTAGCAACCTGCTACCAAGATAAACCGAATGGGTTAATTGCGATCGCGCTTTGTGATGCATCTTGTCAAATTGCCAAGGAAGAATTGGAGTTAGCCAAGGAAGTTGCTGATCAGTTAGGAACGGCGATCGCCCACGCAACTCTCTATAAGGAATTAGAAATCGCTCGACAGCAAGCAGAAGATGCTTCTCGTCTCAAGAGTGAATTTCTGGCTAATGTTTCCCATGAGTTAAGAACACCTCTAAATGGGATGATTGGTTTTTTGAAATTGATTATCGATGGTGTCATTGACGAGCCAGAGGAACAGGCAGAATTTATTCAAGAAGCGCACAAATCATCCCTGCATCTCCTGGATATTATTGGTGACTTATTAGATTTTGCCAAAATCGAAGCCGGTAAAATGGACTTAGACTTTAGGCAACTGAGTCTGGCTGATTTGTTCCAGGATGTGGGTAACTTTATGCGGTTACAAGCAGAACAGCGTCGGCTGAGTTTTCAGATGCAGCTACCGGAAATTACTGATGAAATTTTGGTTTACGGTGACTACCAACGTCTGAAACAAGTGATGTTAAACCTAATTGGTAATGCGATTAAATTTACCCATGAAGGTGGTATCACAGTTAGTGCTGACGTGGTGAAGAAGAAAGTCTGTTTCCAAGAGCAGGAATTTCCGGGTTTAGTTCGAGTCAGAGTCGCAGATACAGGTATCGGCGTTTCCCTAGACAAACAAGATAAGCTCTTTCAACTATTTTCCCAGGTGGATGGTTCTCGGACACGCCAATATGGTGGTACCGGTTTAGGATTAGCGATTTCCCAAAAACTTGTGGAAGCCATGGGTGGTGAGGTACATTTCTATAGTTTAGGGGAAGGACTAGGTTCTACTGTCACCTTTACTGTACCCTTGTATCAACAGCCTGTAATGATTTAGTTGTTCATGGGGAAAAGGTTCCCAGTGCTTGAGCCGAAAAAAATAGTGATGAGTCGGGTACTGCTGGCAACTTTTCTACTGAGTTGTCTGTTGTTGCTGACGGTGGGAATTTCCCTGTCAATGGGAGCAGTGGCAATGACTCCTTCCGAGTTATGGCAAGCAGTCAGACGACAAGGAGAAGTTCTCAACCAGACTATTATTTGGGATTTACGTTTACCGCGAACTTTGGCAGCAATGCTGGTAGGTTCTGCCCTCGGTGTGTCCGGAGCCTTACTCCAAGGAATGTTACGAAACGGACTAGCTGACCCATTTTTACTCGGTATTTCTGCGGGTGCAGGTTTAGTCGCGATCGCCATGTTTAGTTTAGGGGCGTTGCAAGCCTATGTGCCTCTTGCTGCCTGGGTTGGTGGTTTGGGCACAACGGTGATTGTTTATTTCCTAGCTCGTAAGGGCGATGGCATTTCTGTAGAAAGGTTAATTTTAGGTGGTGTCGCAGTTAGCTCCCTATTTGGGGCGATTCAGTCAGTATTGCTGTTACTTGCAGAAGATGGACAAATCCAGGCAGCACTTAACTGGTTAATCGGCAGCCTCAACGGTAGGGGATGGACAGAAATTCAAGGGGCAGGTTTATATATTTGTGGAGCAGTATTAGCAGGTTGCTTACTTGCTAGAACTGTCAACTTATTAAATTTAGGCGATGAATTAGCAGTCAGTTTAGGAGTATCCCTGGGGCGATCGCGGATTTTAATTGGTGGTGTTGCTTCTCTGTTGGCAGCTGGTGCAGTTAGCATCGCTGGATTAATTGGTTTTGTGGGGTTAATCGTTCCCCATGTTGTGCGTTTACTCGTGGGTACAGACTATAGAATTGTGTTACCCCTGAGCGCGATCGCGGGTGCATTAGTACTTACCTTTGCGGATGTGGTTTCCCGTTTAACCGCAGTGGAGTTACCTGTGGGTGCAGTGACAGCATTACTGGGTTCACCCCTATTTATTTGGTTACTTTACCGCCGTCAAAGTGGAATTTAGGAATTGCTTAGGTACTGCTAAGGAAATGACTGAAATGGCACAAGAACTGAGAAAATTTCCGAAATTAAATAACTAATAAGAATCAGAATTTTATCTTCTTCCCAACTGAGATTAACTATACCGTTTCTCGGTCTAATAAGGTACACCCGTAAGGGCGTAAGGCATTGCGTCTAGGGTGTTAACTTTGTACCATTTGACGTGTAAAAAATCAGTTAGTTCATATTCAAAATGAGGTCAAGACCGGATTGCTAGATAAACAATAAAGTTAAGAAGCAATTATGAAATTACCTGTAATCGAATTCGTCAATAATAGCGATCGCAATCATTCATTCCCTCTTCCACTCATTCTCTCTAGCGCGTCGGCAAATTGGCAAGAACTCCAGCTTACTTATTCGCGCCAGCCAGCATTCTACATACCCGCCCATACCTGCTCGCACCACGTCCTCTGTATCAGCAATAGCGAACCCATTACATTACAACGAAATGTCGATGGGCAAGTTCAGACTATTGATGCTCTGCCGACTGGAGACTTCGGCTTATACCCTGCTACTTTACGCCAATCGGTTCAGTCGTATCAAGAAGCAGAAGCCATTCACCTCTTTTTGGCTCCCACCTTACTAGATCGCACAGCAACCGAGCTTGATCTTAAAGACAGGATTGTCCTAGAACCCAAGCTATCTTCTGGCGTTGATCCCGTAATCCAGCACATAGCGATCGCACTCAAAACCTCACTAGAAATTGATGGCACCACAACCCATCTCTACGCTGATGCGATGGCAAATGCCCTATCTGTGCATCTAATCACCCGTTACTCAACCCACAGAACCACTCTGAGGCAACCTCAAGGTGGGCTTTCTAAGCAGCAACTCAAGCAAGTTATAGGTCATATCCAGGATGCACTCGATCAAGAAATCAGCCTCGCTGAACTTGCCCAATTAGTTCGATTGAGTCCTTATCACTTTTCCCGACTCTTCAAACAGTCCACTGGTCTTTCACCGCACCGGTACCATATTCGCTGTCGCATCGATCACGCTAAACAACTCTTAATGAATCGCACCATGCCCCTGTCGGAAATCGCCATAGCCGTTGGCTTTTCGAGTCAAGGACATCTCAATTATCATTTCAAACGCTGGGTAGGAGTCACCCCGATGGCATTTCTCCGCGAAAAATAGCAAGAACTTGGAATGCGATCGCAAGAATCTGGAATACAGAATTTTTACTTTAGATAAAACTAAGCACGGTAGCTTCTACATAAATCTACGTAGAAATTACCTGCAAGGGTACTGCATAAGTTGCGATCGTCCCCGCAAAATCAGATTCAGATGAACGAACTTCTCGATCTATCAATCAGTGAGGGAGTTGGGTTGTGGGTGAAGACTCAAAACTTGAACCAGCAAAAGGCACAGAATCTAAATCCTCGAATTGGTGGCAAACGTTGCCAGAGGTGCTGACGGCGATCGCACTTAGTCACTTTACACTGAAGCCGTATTAGGGCTTTTCAACACTTTTATTGTTTTGTAAATCCTTGGAGAACTATCATGCCCCCTATCAATGGTGAATCCTCACAACCTGAAGTTCCTGGTGTTCTTGGGAAAAGTACTACATACAATGGCGTGCTTGGCTACACCACTGCTAATGGTCATGCGGGTGTTGCAGGTGTCTCAGATGAAGGTAATGGCAACGGAGTCTATGGACGCAGTCAGAATGTCAATGGAGTCGTGGGCTACAGTTCATCAAAAGACAACAATGGCGTAGCTGGAGTCAATCTAAATGGCGGCAATGGTGTTCTCGGTCATAGTCCAAATGGGGGGATCGGTGTTTTTGGACTGAGCGAACAACAAGCAGGCGTATATGGAGAAAGCAAAGGCTTCAATGGCGTGCTTGGACAAACAACAGCGGATGGTCATGCGGGTGTTGCTGGTGTTTCAGATAGCGGCAATAGCAATGGTGTCTATGGACGCAGTCAGAATGCTAATGGAGTCGTGGGCTATAGTTCATCAAAAGATAACAATGGCGTAGCTGGAGTCAATCACAATGGCGGCAACGGCGTTTTGGGGCATAGTCCAAGTGGGATCGGTGTTTTTGGACTTAGCGATACTTGGGAAGGAATGCACGCTGAGACAAAATCACCTGTATCAGCCGCGATCGCTGCCTATAACTTCAATCCAAATGGAACTGGGGCTGCCATTTTTGCGAAGAAGGAAGGAAACCAAGGACATGCAGGATTCTTTGATGGTGATGTTTTTATATCAAGAAAGCTTACAGTCGGTGTAGATATTGTTCTAGCAAATGCTGACTGTGCAGAAGATTTCGACATTGCTGGGTTGGAAAAAATTGAACCTGGAACTGTTATGGTAATTGACTCTGAAGGGTCTTTGCGACAGAGCGATCGTGCCTATGATAAACGGGTTGCAGGTGTGATTTCTGGTGCAGGCAGCTACAAACCTGCATTGATATTAGACAAGCAGGAATCTTCTAAAAACCGGATGCCGATCGCGCTGATGGGTAAAGTTTACTGCAAGGTGGATGCGAGTTATGGGGCGATCGAAGTGGGCGATTTGCTCACCACATCTCCCACACTCGGTCATGCGATGAAAGCAGATGATCCCATGAAAGCCTTTGGTGCAGTCATCGGGAAAGCTTTGCGACCTCTAGCAAGCGGCGAAGGCTTAATTCCCATTTTAATCGCTTTGCAATAGATGATTGAGTTGCCATGTTAGTCACCCTACAGTAAAACCATGAAAATACTATCTTTGCGGGATGCTGCCTTCGCCCTAGACGGTAAACAAAGTACGACTTCTCCCGCATGGTCACTTAAAGAGTCTCTCAAGTTTGGAGTATTTCCTGCATTTGCGAGTAAACCCTTGAGTCTCCGTGAAGTCACAAATCGCTATAGTGCTTCAGGTGCTGCACTGCGCTCCCTCTCTCAGGGGACAGGGAATGCGTGGTTACAGATCGATCGTCAAACAATAGTGGACGGCATCGCGGATCGGCTGCGTGATCCATTCATCATGAGGCAGCAAATTACGAGTTTTTGTGGACCATTTGCGATTCTTGTAGAGTGGATACGACGAGATCCCGTCAATTTTATTAACAGCACGAAGGAACTGCTTGAGACTGGAAAATTCACCTGCAAAACAGGTCGCATCATCGAAGCTGAAGATGATCTACGCAAGAGACCCGCACAACCTGCGATTGCACAAGTGGAATGGTTGCTTGCAGCTACAATCCGAGACGATGAAAACCTCACTGAAGATGTGAATGATGGCACAGACATCGAAGGACTGACAATGATGGGGGCAATGACGGGGTGGACAGAAGACATCCTTAACTTGACTGCCACAGAGTTAGGGGGAGTGCTTTCATCTTCAGGCGAAGACGAGATGATGCACTTGGCTGAAGTTACGGTAAAAGCCGGAGGTGTAGCATTTTTGTTCATAGATAGCAATATGATCAAGCCGGGACCAAATGATACCGAAGAAGAAATGTACTTTCAAAGTTTTGAACATTCTCCGAGATCTCCCGAGTTCAGTTCATCAGCCAAGGTTCATAGCAAAGACGATGTTTGGGGGCTAGAACTCTTCATCGAAACCTTGCACTGGGTGAGCTATCTTAATGGTTTAAATTTTGGCAAGCCTCCAGAATCAAGCGATGCAGTTGCAATCCGTCTGTGGTCTTGGGGGGGTGAATATGTGGTGACGGGTACGGCAGAGGCTTTTGGTGAATATCTGTATGGTGTGGTGACAGGAAAACCTAAGTAAATAGGTGAAGTTAGCCGCCGCGCAACAAGAAAGTTATTCGGTAGAACTAAAAATAAAACAATTATTAGCTTTAGTTAGCAGAACAAAATGAGTCAAGAAAAATCCAATGAAAAAAATATTCCAGCCGTCTTCGGCGAAAATACGGCGAGTGGATTTGGTGTATCTGGTAAGAGCGATCTAGGTGTTGGGGTTTATGGAGAGAATGAAGCTGGAAACATCGGACCGGATAGAGGTGTAGGTGTATGGGGGGAGTCAAAAAATGGATTTGGTGTGTTTGGCAGTAGTGATAATCATCGAGGAGTAAGAGGGGTTAGTAAGATTAGCACTGGAGTTAACGGCATTGCCGGGTCTCCTGCTAAGATTCAACCGGATCGTGGGTGTGGCATTCATGGTGAGTCAGTAAATGGTTTCGGAGTATGTGGCGTTAGTGATAATCATGAAGGAGTGAGAGGTGCCAGCAATCAAGGCGTGGGTGTGTTTGGATCGAGCGATCAGGGCGTAGGGATACACGGAGAAAGTGTCAACCAAGTTGGTGTTATCGGAACTAGTCAAAACTTTGTGGGAGTTTGGGCAGAAACCAAGACTATCAATCATCCTGCTCTTATTGCCAAAGGTGTATCAAAAGCCGCAGTATTTGAGGGCGATGTTGAAGTAACTGGTGATATCCGCCTAGTAAATGCCGACTGCGCGGAAGACTTTGATATTATTTGCATTGAGCAAGTTGAGCCAGGAACCGTTATGGTGATTGACTCTGAAGGAGCCTTGCGCCCAAGCGATCGCGCCTATGATAAACGGGTTGCAGGTGTGATTTCTGGTGCAGGCAGCTACAAACCTGCATTGATATTAGACAAGCAGGAATCTTCTAAAAACCGAATGCCGATCGCGCTGATGGGTAAAGTTTACTGCAAAGTGGATGCAAGTTATGGAGCGATCGAGGTAGGTGATTTGCTCACCACGTCCCCCACACTCGGTCATGCGATGAAAGCAGATGATCCGATAAAAGCCTTTGGTGCATTAATCGGTAAAGCTTTGCGGCCTCTAGCAAGCGGCGAAGGCTTAATTCCGATTTTGATTGCTCTCCAATAGATGATTGAGTTGCCGTATTTGAGAAGGAAGTTTTGAATCATACAATTAAGGAGGCTGAGGCAGAATGCCAACTCTATTACAGGCTATAGAGCGTCAACGTGAGCGTGGGACGAGTTTTTCTAAGCCAGATATAAGTCTTAGAGAACTGCAAAATCGCTTTCACCCAGAGATTGCAGGCTCTACGCGATCGCTAATTAAGAAAATGCTCGAAGGCTTCACCGGTCAATTTTCCTGGGCAGTCATTCTTTGTCGTTTTAAGGGAGGACAAGGGGATGCGAGCGTTGAGAAATTCATACGTCAGGCTTTTACTCCTGGTTTGGGCGGTCTAGTTGAATATTGGTATGATCTTTCTCTAGGAGCCGTCGATATTAGCAATAGTAAGGTATTCGGCTGGATTGAACTTGGAATTACCCGTGAAGAAGCTGGTGGAATAGGTAGAATTGCACTTGTAAATGAGGCGAAAAAAGCCGCAAAAAATGCTGGCATCGATGTAGAAACGGGATTTTTCAGCCAGATTGGTATTTTCACCCATGATTGGTCTCGTGACAATATTGATCGCAATGATCCTAATAAGTACAAGTATTGGATTGATGGAAGTTCCGATGGAAGAACAGTTTCAGCGCCACCACACGGACATAGTGGGACTTTTCTTGCTCACGAAATGGCCCATGTACATGGCTTAAGTCATGATTATGGGGCTGATCTGAAAACTGCTTATGGCGACCCTTTTTGCATCATGAGTGCTATGGATGTAAAACATTTTAACCATCCCTTCTTGAATAAAGAGTTTGGTCCAGCCCTATGTTTCCCACATTTAATTCAAAAGGGATGGATGTATAAAAGTAGAATTTACCATGATGGTGGAAACTGGTTAACACAACCTAACGGCATCACATTGCCCTTGGCAGAAGTCAATGATCTGAGTGCTCGTGCCAACTTGGGAATCAAGCTTGCTTACAAGTCTAGTCAAGGCATCTGGGACTACTATCTGGAATTTGCAAGACCGCTGAACTGGAATCAAGCGTTTGATGATTCATATCTTTTGATTCGACGCATACTGACCCCCAGCGGAGACAGAGAAACTGCCGCGATCTTAGGCAATATCAGACTACCCTCAGTAATGCAGGTCTCTGCGGAGTTTATAGAACCATGGGGGAATGTTAGATTTCAAGTAGAACGATTTGACAAGGATGGCAGAATCGTCAAAGTCACAGCAAAAAAACTGTAGAGAGTAGGTTGAGTTGAGAGTCTGCTAGTAGCGTGCCAGCGATTTATTACACCCCGCGAAACCCAACACCCACGCGATGCTAGAGACAATACATTGAGCGCAACCAAGTACCTGATGAACTCGTGCACCCATCTGTAAAAGCCGTATTGGGCATATCGTGACAATGTCAATACCCTACCTTGCGCCCCCACAAGGTACGATATGGTTTTGTCCCTCACCTGAATGGGAATCGCTATAAGAATTTCTCCTATGCCCATCATCGCGCAAAACCTCACCGGTGGATATACAAATAAACAAGTAGTCAAGGAAATTAACCTAACTCTAGAAACGGGAGAATGGTTAAGTTTAGTTGGTGCCAATGGTTCGGGAAAATCTACCCTATTAAAATTAATTAGTCGTCTGCTAAAACCGCAACAGGGAACAGTACTACTAGATGGGAAAGCAATTCACTCCCAACCTGCGGCGATCGTGGCTCAGAAATTAGCCCTATTACCCCAGCAACAAACAATTCCTTCCGGTTTAACAGTCAAGCAATTAGTAGCTTTGGGGCGCACCCCCCATCAACCTTGGTGGCAATGGGAATTAGACGCAGAAGATAGGCAGCAGGTAGACACGGCATTACAATTAACCCAGATGCAAAAATTCCGCGATCGCCCCGTGGAAGAATTATCTGGAGGAGAAAGACAACGAGCTTTCCTGGCTTTAGCTCTTGCTCAAAATCCCCAAGTATTATTATTAGATGAACCCACCACTTATTTAGATATTCGTTATCAGTTAGAATTACTAGAACTACTCAAAAATTTAAATCACAGGCAGAATTTAACCATCCTGACTGTTTTACATGATGTAAATTTAGCGGCTCGATATAGTTCACGAATTGCTTTGTTAAATCAAGGCAGAATTTTTGCTTTAGGTAAACCTGATTACGTCCTCACTCCCCCCAATTTACGAGAAGTTTTAGGAGTAGAGGCGGTAATTATGCAAACCCCTGTGGGTATACAAATTTGCCCTTTATCACCATGGCAAGAACCATAATTTAGATTTCAAGAAATATCATAACAAATTGCAAAATTTACTGGGGTATCCTGAGCTTAGGTTAATAACATAATTAGCCTGCTGGTGCAGTGTCAAGAGTGCGATCGCACTGAACTCCGATGGCTCAATTGAACGGACGTCCTCCATGTAGATAATGTGAATTGTTTTACATCGATGAGTAGGCAGTCTCGGTATAATAGGGAACATTCCCTGGAGGTTGGCTATGACGGGCGATCGCAAGGACTACCAACAAGCCCTCCAAATCAAAATCGAATTCGGCGATCGCTACTCCCAAGCGGGTACTAAGCTGTTATACAGCTTACAACTAGATGCGATCGCGCTTTGGCACAGCTTATAATGATGGGAGCGACGCAGCCCAAGCCCATGACCCAAATCAGCCTCACCGAAGCCCAGCAACATCTCCCAGAACTGATCGCCAACCTCAAACCGGGCGAAGAGATCCAAATATGCCAAAATGAGCGGGCGATCGCCCGTCTAATCATCGAACCTCGAACAACCCGAAAACCTCGGCAAACTGGAAGCGCGATCGGAACATTCACCATCATTGCCGATGACGAAGAGCATCTAGAAGACTTTTGCGACTACATACAATAAAACTTTTCACCAACACCCATACAGTGAAATCTTTTTGAGGTTGATGGCGATCGCTGCCACTGCAATCATCTACTAGTTAACACTAATCAGGATAAAGGCTTTTGTGTTGGTACACCAATGGCGCGAGGATAGATGGCTGGTGTTTCCTTCACTTTCCGCAGGTATAAACAGTGACGGGTGCTGTTAGTCAGGGGAGTATTTAAGGGTGCGATGGATTCAATTTCACCCCCCAATAGATTGACAGCAATCTCTAATGCTTTGGCTTCATCTTCTGTCCAATTACCGCGATAAATGATTCCTAAACCACCTATTTTGAGTAAGGGTAGGGTATATTCTGCACAAACGGCAGCCGTTGAAACTGCTCGAATCAGAGCAATATCATAGGATTGACGATGTTGGTAATTTTGTCCAATTTCTTCAGCTCTGGCTGTAATTGCTGTCACATGATTTAAGCCCAGAGTTGTGGCTAATTGCTCCAAAAAATTGATTTTCTTGCGAGTAGAATCTACTAGAGTGACATTAGAGTTTATCAGACTGATTGCTATGGGTATACCTGGGAAACCTGCACCCGTACCAATATCGATGATTGAGAGATTAATCTGAGGATTTATCAGTAAATCTTTGATACCTACGAGGGAATCCCACAAATGTTTCTCCCAAAATTCTTCTGGTTTGGTGATACGTGTGAGGTTAAATTGTTGATTTGCCTGAAGAATTAGTTCGTATATTGTTTGAAATTGCTGTTGTTGTATATCGCTAGGAAACCAGTTGAGAGTCTGTTGCCAAATATCAACCATTTCTGGCAAAGTTGGCGATGATAGGTGAGTCACTGTGAGAAATGGGATAAGTCTAAAATCGAATACAAATAAAGGCAGGCATTATGCCTACCCTCAAGATACTGTATTTTGCGAGAAATCTGACATTTCCGATATTTTTGCCCGCTTTTATTGGAAAATTTTTAAGGCGATGGAAATCATTGACAAAAAGGTTAAAAAGCCGATCGCGTCAAGGGTAGTAGTGAGTAAGGGACCACTAATTAAGGCAGGATCGAGGTTTAACCGTTTTAATGTCATAGGTAGTAGGGTACCTAAACTAGCAGCAACGAAAACATTGACTATCATGACTGTTGCCGCAACCACAGATACCCAACGTTCATCCACTGGTGCCCATATTAAGGATAGGATACCAATGGCACTTCCCAGGGCGATCGCCGTACCTAATCCCGCCAGCAGTTCTTTGCGCAAAATTTTCATCGAATCCAAAGGTGTGACTTCCCCGACACCTAAACCTCTGACAGTCACCGAAAGGGCTTGAATTGCTACATTCCCGCTAGTGTTGGATAATATCGGCATAATTACTGCCAGAACCGGAACCACCTTAATTACTTCCTGGAAAGGGGCGATCGCACTTGCCGCACCAATATATAAACCGATATTACCCAGTAACCAGGGTAAACGTTTACGGATAGTAATTTGTGGGGGAGATAAAGCAGCTTCATCACCACTTACCCCTGCTAACCTTTGGATATCTTCCGTTGCTTCTTCTTCAATGATGTCGATAACATCATCAATGGTAATAATCCCTACCAACCGATCTTCCCGATCTACTACCGGCATGGCAATCAAATCATAACGTTTCATTGCCCTGGCAACTTCTTCTTGGGAAGTTTCAGTTTTGACTTTAATGACGCGATCGCTGGCAATATCGCGAATCAAAACTTCCGGAAATGTAAACAATAATTGCCGCAGGGATACTACCCGCACCAACTTACGATTATCATCAGTGACATAGGCGTAGTAGATTGACTCCTTGTCTTCGTCCTGACGGCGAATCTTGCTCAAGGCTTCACCGACAGTCAAACCCTCCCGCAAGCGCACGTATTCCGTGGTCATCACCCGACCGGCTGTTCCTTCGGGATAACCTAAAATTGTGGCTGTGGCTTGTCTTTGTTCTGGACTCAGCTCTTGTAGTAGCCGTTTCACTACCCCCGCAGGCAATTCGTCAAATAAAACCGCCCTTTCATCGGGACTCATTGCTTCGACTATTTGTGCTACCTGCACATCGTGGAGGGAATTAATTAAATCCTCCTGAACATCAGGTGGTAAATATTCAAATACGTCCGTTGCATGATCCTTACTCAGCAATCGGAACGCGATCGCCTGCATTTTTTGCGGCAATTTGGCGATATATTCACTCACGTCTACTGGTGGAGACTGATTTAAATCAAATTTCAGCTGATTCAAATCGGCAATGTCAACCAATGAATTGCGAACATCCTCTATGAGCATAGCTACCTCCTATAGTCTCCCCCGCGCTGGGAGACAGTCTCGCCAGCTTAGAGGAGGATAGTACTACCGTCTTGTGGACTTTTGTCCATAAACTCTCGAAAATTCAACATCGATAACCAATCAAGGCATCGCTAACTACCAATACTAACCCGAAAGGGTCTTATCCGGTAGCTTATTGGTATATGTGGTAAAAATACGCACAAATACTTACGTTTGCAGCCCTGATTTTCTGTACATTTGTGTAGATTTTACTACTGTCACATTGCCTGTCAAGACTATCCATAGAGTTAATTTGTAAACTTTACAAAGTGATAAAATTTACCTCGTCAAAATATTTAAATTTACTGATTTATAAGATTTTTGTAGCAAAATTGAGGTATAATTGTTATGCCTCATTACATTTAGTCATGTAGTTAAGTCAGAAAATTTAGCTTTTCAATACAGATAATTCTGACTATCACCCATGGAATAAGATTTATGATTTCCAGGATTAACTAGAAAAATTAGGCAATATTGACTCTAAATCTGCAATTTTGGCGATGGAATGCTTCATAACTAATTGCCAAAGAATGCAAAACTATCTAGGCATCAGGAATTTCACATACCTAAATACATCGAAAAAATTTTATTAATCTTTCCTCAGTGAGATACGGAGCGACTTATCTCTACCCTCGTATCCTTAAGTCGCATAAGACTGTGTGACAGAACAGGCGTAGTGTACTTTATTTGCTTAGAAACCCATTTTGCACTGATTTGATGAATTCTCGTTTGAATTAAAATCCTCTATCTTGTTTTGTAACGACTCGAAAACTTGACAAAATAAAATTATGCAGATGGTTTATTTTTGTCGAAAATATTAAAAAATATTGACTCATGAATTATCAAAATAAAAAGAGACGCTTTTGTCTCTTATGGAGTTAATTAAATTCTTTAATCTGCTGAGAATAGACATACCTAGCCATTCAACCGCTTCAAGCTGCCATCTGCATATAACTGCCAAGGAACTAACTCAGTTTTCCCATGTACCTTGACTTGGGAATAAACGACTTTGACTAAAGGAGCATTGTTTTCATTGTGACGTAAAGACATAACCGAACCTCCAGATGAATTATAGAAATTATTCAGTCAGTTTTGTAGGCAAGATAATATATTTTGCATCAAATTAATTAAAATTAGGGTCAAGAAAGTTGGTAATAATCATACTTATTCGATGAAACTTGAGATAAACTCCCATAAAGACAATGTAAAATTGTTGAAAGGGAATAAAGAGCCATCGGACAATGCCAAATCTCACAGTCTCAAATTCCCAATGCCATGACCTTCCTTAGGTGACAAAAACAGGTGATAATATAACATCTAACCCTAACCTGAAGTGGTAAAGTTCATACTCATTACCCAACTTTTGGCTGCCCCTATATAGATTTAATTCCCAGCCACAGGGTTTAATTCCAGAAAAAAGTCTAAATCAGATCATGAAAACAGTTCCCTTATTACTCAACCGTTTAGACTATTTTTATCAGCATATCAAGACAATTATTCTGGCTCGGCAAAACCCGATTACAGGTTTATTGCCTGCAAGTACGGCAATCACCGCCCATGGAGACTACACTGATGCTTGGGTGCGGGATAATGTCTATAGTATTTTGGCAGTCTGGGGTTTGGCGATCGCCTACCGGAAAGTAGATGCAGATCAAGGACGTACCTACGAGCTAGAACAAAGTGTTGTCAAGTTGATGCGGGGTTTGTTGTTTGCGATGATGCGACAAGCCCATAAAGTAGAAAATTTTAAACATACTCAAGCCCCCCTAGACGCTTTACACGCCAAATACAATACGATGACAGGGGATATTGTCGTTGGTGATGGGGAATGGGGACATTTACAATTAGATGCCACATCAATATTTCTGTTAATGTTGGCGCAAATGACCGCTTCTGGATGCAAAATCATTTTTACTTTGGATGAAGTCGATTTTGTCCAAAATTTAGTTTATTACATTGGACGTGCTTATCGCACACCCGATTATGGTATTTGGGAGCGGGGAAATAAAATTAATCACGGCAATCCTGAATTAAATGCTAGTTCCGTAGGAATGGCAAAAGCTGCCCTAGAGGCAATGAATGGATTAGACTTATTTGGTGTCAATGGTAGTGCCGCATCGGTAATTCATGTACTACCAGATGAGATTACCCGCGCCCGAACTACCTTAGAATCTTTATTACCCAGAGAGTCATCTTCTAAGGAAATAGATGCAGCTTTACTGAGTGTGATTAGCTTTCCTGCCTTTGCTGTAGAAGATATCATTCTGCGGGAAAGAACCTTAAATGAAATTATTACCAAGTTGGCAGGAAATTACGGTTGTAAACGCTTTTTACGGGATGGGCATCAAACCGCAATTGAAGATACTAATCGCCTACATTATGAGCCGTGGGAACTCAAACAATTTGAACATATAGAATGTGAATGGCCCCTATTTTTCACCTATCTATATTTAGATGCTTTATTTAGCCACAACTCAGAGCAAATCATCTATTATCAAAACAAGTTAAAGTCTCTACTCGTTGAAAGAGATGGTGTGGGACTATTGCCAGAATTGTATTACGTCCCCGAAGAAAATATCGAAGCAGAAAAACTTGCTCCCCAAACCCAGCCCCGTTTACCCAATGAAAATATTCCCCTAGTGTGGGCACAGAGCCTATATTTTCTCGGAGAAATGTTAAGTGAAAACCTCCTGGCAGTGGGAGATATTGACCCCTTAGGTAGACATCTCTGTATTGATAAACGTAGAGAAACCCTCGTCCAAATTGCCCTATTAGCAGAAGATGAAGAATTACAGGCAAAGCTAGAAGTTCATGGTATTGAAACCCAAACACCCAAGCAAGTAGAACCGATTCAAGTCCGGAAGTCAGAAGAACTTTCAAGTATTTACGCGCAAATTGGTAAAAATTCTAAATTAGGTTTAACTGGTCGTCCGATGCGAAGGCTGCGCAGTTCAGCCACCTCAAGAGTTTTTCGCATTGGTGGAGAAACAGTAGTATTCTTACCTTCTTTTTTAGATTGGCAACAGTTTTATTTAACCTTAGATTACCATTTTTTAGTAGACCAAATTCGTAGTGAGTTAGCCTATATTCATAGCTATTGGAGTAGTTTAGGTCGTCCAATTTTAACTTTAATGTTGACTCATACCTTATTAGAAACTGGGAGCGAAGCCCTACTTGCTCTGATGCAAGAACTTCAAGATGGGGTATGTAATGGAGTGCGGGTAAAACTGGGACGCTTAAATCAGTTAATTTTGACTGCCGCAACGGAAAGAATTGATTATTTCCCAGATTGGCAATTTACTCAATCTTCTGTGAAAAATGCAATGCCTAGACGTACTTTCTTAGCATTTCATCCAGAGAAAAATTGGCAGTTGGCACATACTCAAGAATTCCAAATGGAATGTGAAACTAACTTGAATTTTCTCTTAGATTCCCTGCAAGCTTCGGCAAATATCTATGAGCAAATTGAGTTATTGCAGACTTTAACTCGGTTGCAAGGATTAGAATTTGATACGGGTTTTGGTGGTGCGGGGTACAGAGTCAGTGTTGCAGATTTACTAGATGAGGTGTACGCCAAAGCGGGAGAAATTGGTTTGTGGGGTGTGGTACGTCGGGCTGCGGGATTGCGGCAAATGGTGGATATGGGTTTGTCAGATGTGGTGACAAGTATTTTGGTGCGAGGTAAGCAAATTGCTGTGGGTAAAGCTTACAGTGAAGCTTCTTTAATTACCACTCCCCTATCCCATAGTGAGATTGTGGAGAAGGTGAACAATTTTTGTCGAGAGGATATCCGCGATCGCGTACTTACCCAAGAGATTCTGATTTATCTGAGTATTCTCATTCGTATTGAACCAGAATTATTTAAGGGATTATTAACTCTACGGGTAGGTTATCTGATTTTGCTGTTGACAAGTGAAATCGCCAAGGAGTTGAGAGTTACCCAAGACGAAGCTTATGAGCATTTGATGCGCTTATCACCCTTTGAAGTCAAAACTCGTTTGCGTCAGGTGTTAGCAGAGTATGCAGGAATGAGTCAATTGCTGCGTCAACAGGAATCTTTGCACGTCAAGCAAAGGGAAAGTGATATTGATTGGGTATTGCAACCTACACTCATGGAAGAGATTGAAGTACCTGCTGGAGGTTGGCGACGTTTTCGTGTGGCAGAAGGAACCACAGGTAGAGTCCCCAAGGACTTTTTTAAACAGGTGTGGTTATTAATGAAGCATTGTAAAGGGTTAGTCATTGGCGATAAATTGGAGCGTCGCAACCGTTTAGATAGTGAGGTGATGTTGGCAGAAATGACATCAGGGGAGAAAAACTTTGCGCTGCAAGTGGAACATCTGTTGAATAAAATTGAAGCTCCAGAATACCGTCAAGTGAATATTGAAACCTTGATGGAATTAGCCGCGATCGCCGAGAATAACCCTAACCTCCAAATTGAAGAATACATCGTTTTAGATGTTCTCATAGGTCACGCAGTTCGTTTAGGATGGTTGGATAGGAATCCCGAACGGGGCGATCGCTATGATGAAGACAAAGCATCAGCATGGCGCTCTTTTTATAATAATTCCCCCAGTGAATGTGCCAGCGATGTGATGAAAGCTTTCCGCTTCTTGACAGAATTCGCAGAACAGGAATAATACTCAGGAAACTTATACTCTAATTCCAATCAGGGTATAAGTTTCCTCTAGAATGACTAACTAATGGTAATTTGATTTGACAAATATCAACAATTACTCTTTATCCTGTTTCATTCTCTTAAATACTAAGCGCGATATATCCACAAACACACGACTGCGACTGTAATCACCATCATCACCGAAAATCGCTAAAACGTAACGAACTCTACCATCATTAGTTTTTATGTAGGCAATTTCTGCTCGACAAGTCGAAGTCAAACCTGCTTTAGATGCGAAAGTAACTTCATCTGCATAACGAGAAATTCCTTCACCAAGAAAATTTTCTACAGGATTAAATCCATCGCTGACGGGAGGATTATTTTTCCAAGCTTCGCGGTGTAATTTTCTCCCCAAAATCTTGAGCATTTTTTCACTATCATCCGCAGATACAGCTTGTTTATTTGCAAGTTCATACATGAGTCTGGCTCCATGATAACTTGTAATCCGATTACGAATGGGTGGATTAGAATTATCATTTAATAGCTGTAAATCTGCTCCTTTTGGCATTGCATGGTTGACGTAATAAATGGGGTATGTTTTCTGACTAATATTAATTTTTTCATATCCAGCCCTTTGGAAAAATCTGCTCACTAATAGGCGTTTTTTTCTCCATGTGGCAAACTTCTTCGCACTCAATTTTTTATTAGTTGATTTTGTGCGTGTAATTCTATCAATGATTCTACCTGCCGCACTATTATCAGATTTTCTAATCATCAAATCTAAATCAGAATTGACACTGGCTGTGGCTGGAATAATCTTTTGCTGGATATAACTTTCTAACATTACCATCCAGAATAGTTTGACTACGCTTGCAGGATAACGAGGAGATTCCTGCTGGTAACTAGATATCGTATTGTCATTTAAGTCTATGAGCGTGACTGATAATTTTCTTGTGGGTAAATTTCTTCTGTCAGCCATTTTCACAATATCTTTGACAATTGCATCTAGCTTGCTATTGCCATTTTTAAGTTGAGGCGGTGTTTGGACATTATAAACTAGTGATGAATTGGGAGAAGATTTGGCTTGCAATCTTTGTGTAACGGCTGGAGTTTTACTACCATCTTCTTCCTCAAATACTTCATCATTTTCCTCAACCGCTATCTGTGGTGATGAGGAAACTTGGGTATATTTTGATAAGTGAAGACTCAAGAAGATGAGAGTTGTAAATATTCCACTCAATACAATAATATTGTGAAATCTTTTGGGACTGAAATATTCACGAAATTTCTCTAAATCAAGCCGTGGCTGTAATATCGTAGTTGTAAATGCGGGAATATTCTCATCTGTTGCCCTGTGCATATCATGAACGGTAGACTTTTTCCCCTCACACTGTTTAGTCATTGCTTCTACCTAGTGTCAAATCAATTTTAGATTTAGGATTTGCGGTTTGCGATCGCCCCTCACCACAAGGGAACGTTGAATCTCAAATCGCTTTTACTAAAACAGTTCTGAATGTGGAGTAATCTATCGGAATTATCAGAAAAGTAATACATATGTATTGCTTCCCATATCCATTAACTCTGTACTTGTTACTCCTGACTCAGCACTGCTTCACGTCATATCAGCAGTAATCCCCCATTTTAAGGAATTCCCTTTGTTAGGGTATTCCACCACGGGATGAATTCCTGTAAACATCTACGCAATTTCAGTAAAATTTCTCTGCTTGCCGGGTTTTTACAGAGAAAAATCACGTTTCCTCCTAAATTTACACGCAGTATATCAAAAAGTCCTCACTTGCCGAAAAATCATCCTAGTCTAGTCATATACTCCATGAATACTCGGATTTACGTTGGTAGCAATTTATTTCTCAAGTCAAGAGTTAAAAAGCCTAAATTCTAGCCATTACTTGCAGCAGCAACGCAACAATACTCAACAATCTGATTTTTATGTAGGTGTAACTCCTGTAAACGCGGAGCAGCTTTCCACAGGATATTATCCCCATAACCTTTGTAACTGAAGGTTACACCCACAAAAATAATGAAGCAAAAAAGGCGTTGTATTTATCCTATTGCCAAATAATAAATAATAGTGAGCGAAATTGAGATTTTTCGTTACATTAGATATATATAAATTTGCTTTTGTGCTCATAAATTCACAGTATAAATATGATTGAATAAATTGAAAAATTACTGAATACTGTTGTACAATCCAATAGGAAATTTGGATTTCGCGATTCAGGGTTTATTACTTAAGAATATATTTTTAACTTAAGTTGCATCGCAATTAAAGATGATAATCTGCGAAGTTAGCTCAACAGTCTCCCATCGACTTAATTGTCTTTGTGCTGATGATACAGGGTAGTTTTCTATGCATTGAGTATGCAAATTAGTCATAGAACAGGTCAATTCCAAAAAACATTAACTCATTTCAATTGCATCCTACTAGTAGGAAATGTGTCTCAATATATTGATGACAGTCAGAACTAACTATTGGAGGTATGTATGGAAGTCCTGCGCATAGTCATAGCTGGGGGCGTAGGTGCAGGAAAAACAAGTTTTATTCGTGCAATTAGTGAGATAGAGGTGGTTGACACCGATCAAATGGCAACGGATGAAATTGCCCAAATTAAGGAAAAGACTACTGTTGCCTTGGATTTTGGACGCTTGACTGTTGGAAAAAATCAATCATTGCATTTGTTTGGTACACCTGGGCAAATGCGCTTTGATTTTATGTGGGATATTCTGATCAAAAAAGCTCATGCCTATATTCTTTTGGTAGATGCCCATCGTCCAGAGCATATCCGTTATGGGCGTAAAATTCTACAATTCATGAAACATCGGGTAGAAATTCCCTATTTGATAGGGATAACTCATACTGACTGTGAGGGTGCTTGGGAATTAGAGGATGTAGTTATGGCTTTAGATATTAGAGATATTAAGCAGCCTCCAATCATTGCAGTTCATGCTCATGAAACGGAATCCGTAAAACAAGCTTTAATTCTTCTGGTTGAGTATTTTGCTGAGTGTTATTCAATTAATTAGGATTTCTATCAAGTTGTGATTGATAGGGAAAATAAAATATTAAATTAAGAATAATTGCCCAGCAAATATAACTTGATACAGTAGACAAGAGGCAGATTTGACTTCTTGCAGAATGTGGGAAATAGTCAAGGATAAAAGGGGGTATTCCCAGTTCTTAACTAAAATCTATTTTTCAAGAGGTATATAGCGTTTCCCAATCAGATGAAATACAACCCCACCCGCCCTGTCGGGCACCCTCCCCGATTTCGAGGAGGGCTGGGGAGGGGTTCTTCTATACGTCTTTGCAAGAAGTATATAGCGTTTCCCAATCAGATGAAATACAACCCCACCCGCCCTATTGGGCACCCTCCCCGATTTCGGGGAGGGCTGGGGAGGGGTTCTTCTATACGTCACTAGAATGAGAAACGCTATATTAATGGCTCTAAGTTATTTACTTCAGCTATTGAGTCGGGTTTTTCCGCAAATAATCCAACTCTCTCAAGATACATCCTCAGATGCAATAGGGGTTCATAGTTCGTCAGGCAGCGACAGGGATTTGATAGAGGCGATCGCCGAAGGTGGCTCTATAAAGAGCATTGTCTCTGCAAATTCACAATTATTCACTAAATTTTCGCAGGAAAACTCAATGATTAATATTTCCATGTTGCAAGATGAGTTACAAGGTTTTGTCAGTGGAACCTCCGATATTCAAGGTGCTGCATTAGTTAGCCCTGATGGTTTAGCTTTGGCTTCCGTGCTACCTGGAGGCATGGATGAAGAGCGTACTGCGGCAATGTCTGCATCTATGTTGTCTTTAGGGGAGCGCATTTGTAGGGAATTGGTACGTGGCAACGTTGATAGGATTGTTGTTGAGGGAGAAAAAGGCTACGGCGTGTTGGTTGGTTGTGGTGCAGAGGCTGTTTTGTTAGTTTTGGCAGGTTCTGGGGTTAAACAAGGTTTACTGTTTTTAGAAATTAAGCGTGCTGTTTCTCGAATTTCACCACTATTAGCACTGTAGGTTCTGGATATTTCTGTTGTTATTCCTCAATTTTGAATTACTATGTTACGTCAAACACTCGGAGATTTCAGTAGTATTGTTTGCTTCAAAGCCGCAATTACTGGTATGGAAGATGCTCTTGGAGATAAGGCAACGGCGATCGCTCTCACTACATCTGGTAGAAGTCGTGGGAAGCAATTGGCTCAGGAATTAAATTTGTCCATTGCTACTATGTCTTGGGAAGATATTACGAGTAAAATTAGTTACGCCCTTGGTAAGGATGGGACTCGTCTGTGCATAGTAGAAAATATCTTTCTAGAAGGCGAAAAAATCATTGTTCAAACTTCGGAAACTCTCTGTTCTGCCGGTGAACCCCAAGGTTCAGAGCGCAAATGTACATACACTCTTGGTGCCATCTGGGGCGCTATGGAACAGGTAACTGGCAAGCGTTTACTGGGCAAACATACAGAGTCTGTTCTCCGTGGCGGAAATTACGATGTATTTGAATTTGCCGAACTCAAGTAAGCAGAAATGAATTATCCGATATTGTGGTTTAGGCATACCTGCCTGCTCCATAATATCGGCAATCATCTATTCCTTAAGAAACACTTGGATCATCATTAGATTTCATCTGCCGCAGCATTTTTTCTACTCGTTTAGCTTTTTCCTCAGTCTTTTGGGTTCGGTATACTTTTAAGGCTTTTTCTAGGGAGGCGATCGCCTCTGCTTTTTGATTTATTTGCCATAATGCTTGACCTAAATTTGTCAAGGCATCTCCGTAATTAGGATTAATTTCTAGTGACTTTTTGTACTGAGTTATTGCTTCTTGCCACCGTTCTTGGCTAGCATACACTGAACCAATGGCATTATAAGCAAGGGCATATTTTGACTGGAAACGAATTGCCTCTTGGTAAGCATTAATCGCATCATCTGTTTTACCTTGACGGAAGAGAATATTTCCTAGTTGATAATGTCCAAAGGCATCTTCGGGGAATTTCTTGATTAGCTGACGCAGACTTGCTTCTGCTTCTGGTAAATTTCCTTGGCTGTAGGAAATATTTGCTTGTTGAATGAGTTGCGATCGCTCTTGTTTTTCTATATCTGATAATTGAGCCAAAATCAGCTTTGGAGAGGATGCTATCTCTGCGGAAACGGATACAGGTATTGTAGAAATAGTCAGAATTCCCAGTATGGAAAAGCAAATTACGTTAGAGGATGTTTGAAATTTGTTTCTCATGGGTCAAGAGTCAGAAGTGAAGTAAGACTAATTATCAGACTGGGCTGATGGTTATTTGTGTTTCCGGTGGATATTATGCAACCTATCTTCTCATAAGATGAGAAGCCCTGACGGAGAATTATGTGGTGGGAAATACTCCATCCATTGGCAACCGCAAATCTCACAGCAGCTCACAAGCGTCATCCAACATATTCATCTGCTGGAATTCTTGTAAAATCAGTATTTTTCCATCCCTTTCAGCATTTTTCAAACACATGACTGATATTATTATCATCGGTGCCGGTATGGCAGGTTTAATTTGTGCCCAACAGTTACAACAAGCTGGCTATAGTGTGCAAGTTATCGAAAAATCCCGTGGTTTAGGTGGCAGGATGGCAACTCGTCGCTTGCATCAAACTTGGGCAGATCATGGGGCATCTTATATTAAACCCCAGGACAAATTACTACAGGATTTGGTGGATTTATTATGTCAGCAGCAGATTCTGGAAGTATGGACAGATATAGTTCATGAATTTCCCAATGGTGTAAGTTCTCCTGCTCCTCGCTATACTGCACCCTTGGGAATGAGCGCGATCGCTAAGTTCCTCTCTCACAATTTAGATATTAGACTTAACCAACGTGTTACCCATATCACCTTGACATCCCAGGGAAATTGGCAAATCACAACAGAAGCCAATGATACTTTTATCTCCACAAAAGCTGTTATTTTTGCCATCCCAGCGCCTCAAATACTCCCCATACTCCAACCTCTGCAAACAGATTTACTGGGAATGGATTTTTGGCATCATCTCTCTTCTGTAGATTTTTACCCCAGCATTAGTGTTATGGCTGGTTATTCTAGCCAATCTCAACCCCTACCCGATTGGAAAGCCATGAAATTTTCCCAGGATAACACCTTAGCCTGGATAGGTTTAGATAGTAGTAAACGTCCCCAACCCCAACAACCCCATTTTGTTATTCAAAGTAGTGTCGATTTTGCCAAGACATATTTGGATGCTTTAGACTTACAACCAGTAGGGCAAAAAATTCTGAGTTATGCTGCCAATAAACTCCAACTGCCTTGGTTAAACCATCCAGAATGGATGCAGGTACATCGTTGGCGCTATGCTTTTCCCAAACATCCTTGGCAAAATAGTTGTTTATCTGCGGCAACACCTTCCCCCCTCATCTGTTGCGGCGATTGGTGTGGAGGCAATTTGATTGAAGCTGCATTTCTCTCTGGAATTGCCGCAGCAGCAACTGTGAATCAAGAGCTAGAAAAATATCCGCTCTCTGATAATGCTTTTCTCGATTACCTATATCTTCTCACCGACTAATTTTCCAGATAAAACCTAGTCAGCGATGGCGAACATTGCTGACTTCCTAGGGCTATTCTTATCGGTAATTTGCAAGGGATCGCCAGTAAACAGCTAAAAATCAAATTGCAGACAGAATTATTAACTCATACTTAAGTGAAAAAAGTGTTTTTTTTACAATGATTTTATATTTGAGATAAATCGTTGAATCAATAGTGTAATCTGCTCAAGTTCATGATGAGTTTTATGTATTTATTCACTAACAAGTCAGGAAGTTGAAATAATTAGAGTTGTCAATTAAATCAATCTTCAAGGTTTAATAGTTGATATGGCAAAGGTCAGGTTAGCGGTGAGAGGTCAGCAGATGTTAAATATAAAGTGTTAACCTAATTTTCTGCTGTCTCTATCCCTAACTTGATGAATATATGTTCCCTGAATCATTCAATTTATTCATCCTTATCCCATTCTCAGATAGATAAGGAAACTTGTAAATTATCGTTTACCTATTATCAGCATAAGAAAAATAACTATTCTCTAAGGCTCTTGGAATTTTACCTTGGCTATGTCTGATCAGCATTATCAATAGAGTACAAGACAGATGCTATACATGGTCAATGAATGATAATTTTTTGGTTTATCTTGTCAGAAATCGGCTAATGAGAATGTTTTAGAACTAAGTGTAAAAAACCATACTTGAGATGAAAGGAGCTTGTAATATATGAAGACAGTCATTAATTTTACTCAGCAATCCGTTATTGCTGAGATTGAAAGTATTTTACATACCTATCCCTATAAACCCTATCAGCAAGCCTTTGCAATTCCTGAATTACGACAAGAACTAATCAGCTACATTTTTAACCGTATTTCCTGTTTTTATAATGCCACGGAATTAGAACAGAACTGTTCTATTACCTATAAATCACCACGTAGTCCCCTAGAACATCAAATACATTTACAATCACTAATTCAACAAGGCATTTATAGCATTATGCAAGAGAAATCAGATTGGATTAGTCATCATCTGTGTGAACCTACGCAACCAGGTTGTGAGCCGTCTCACTGGTTTGGATAATACCAGGGAATTGATTCGACGGTTATGACTACTGACGATACCAACTAAAAAAACAGTAGGGTGAGTAAAGTTACCCACCCTGCGTTTATATATCTTTTAACTATTTCAAAGGGATGACCTTGATTATGATTCCTGTCGTAGTCAGAACTACAGGATACCCCAGAAATGTAAGAAACCTTGACCAGAGAACAATTCAATTAATGCTGCGGATAGAAAGCCAATCATCGCTAAACGTCCGTTCCAGATTTCTGCTTGGGGAGTGAAACCCCAGCGCCAAGAGTTGCGATCGTCCATCACGGGGGTAACTTTTGTTGCGTCTTGCATGATTTTAACTCCAGAGTGGATTTACTAATTTATGTATCTCTTTGTTAACTAATATAACAATTATTTTCAAAGTTGCAACATTTTTTTATAACTTACTACTTTAGGTAGACCTTCGCTTTCGGCGAGGTAGTTAAGTAATTTAAAGTTTCTGAATTTTGTCATAGTGGCATGGAGACAAATATGAGATCTCGCAGACTCATACGCAGGGTTTGTGCTATCAGATGCGATATACGCCTCTAGGAGAAAGTTATTGATAATAATTATAGTTTGTCCATGATGTAAATTTTATCTAACCTTAGTTAGAGATGATTTTTAACCTCTATAAATATTCCCTTATTAAGAATCTCTATTGATAAAATACCTATTCTGAGCGATCGCTATCCTTACTCCCATAGATTTATGTCCTAGATTTTGGCGATCGCTTTCCCAGGTGCAGGATATAAGCTCTACAATCTTCTCTGACACAAAGTAATTATTCCGGACAAGTTGACTCCGTTTCCTATGGCAACGATTAACAATAACTATCTCAAGCTGAAAGCAGGTTATCTTTTTCCCGAAATCGCTCGTCGGGTGAATTCTTTTGCCCAAGCTCACCCAGAAGCCCCAATTATTCGTCTGGGTATTGGTGATGTCACTGAGCCATTACCTAGTGCTTGTCGTCAGGCAATGATTCAAGCAGTGGAAGATATGGGCGATCGCTCTACTTTTAAAGGTTATGGTCCCGAACAGGGCTATGAATGGCTAAGGGAAAAGATTGCCATCCATGATTTTCAATCTCGTGGATGTGATATCGATGCCTCGGAAATTTTTATCTCTGATGGTTCTAAATGCGACACAGGTAACATTCTCGATATTTTCGGTAATGACAATACTATCGCCGTCACAGATCCTGTCTATCCTGTCTATGTAGACACTAATGTTATGGCAGGACATACGGGAGATATTAATGATAAGGGTGAATACACAGGTTTAGTTTATCTACCCATTTCAGCAGAAAATAACTTCACTGCCCAAATTCCCTCACAAAAAGTAGATTTAATCTACCTCTGCTTCCCTAACAATCCTACTGGGGCAACTGCAACCAAGGAACATCTGACAGCTTGGGTAGAATATGCCAAAGCCAATAATTCGATTATTTTCTTTGATGCTGCCTACGAGGCATTTATTACCGATCCAGATATTCCCCATTCTATCTATGAAATAGAAGGTGCTAGGGAATGTGCCATCGAGTTTCGCTCTTTCTCGAAAAATGCTGGTTTTACAGGAACCCGATGTGCGTTAACTGTAGTTCCCAAAACTTTAACCGCAAAAGCCAGTGATGGTTCGGATGTTGAACTGTGGAAACTTTGGAACCGTCGTCAATCTACCAAGTTTAACGGTGTATCTTATATTGTTCAACGAGGCGCAGAAGCTGTTTACTCCGAGGAAGGTAAATCGCAGACTAGGGCATTAATTAACTTCTATATGGAAAATGCCCAAATCATCCGCCAAGAACTGACCAATGCTAATCTCAAAGTCTATGGAGGTGTGAATGCACCCTATGTTTGGGTACAAACACCAAATGGTTTATCTAGCTGGGATTTCTTCGACAAATTACTTCATACTTGCAATGTCGTTGGTACTCCTGGCTCTGGCTTTGGTGCTGCTGGTGAAGGTTACTTCCGTATTTCTGCTTTCAACAGTCGAGAAAATGTCCTAGAAGCAATGAAACGGATTATAGACAAGTTATAACAAGGGACATAGGCAAAATTCTGGGGCAAAGATAAAATCTTCGTTGCCGAAATTCCCTTAAAGCTGATTGAGAGACACAAACTGTGTCTCTTTCCTATTTATATTAATTATTGTAAATACAGCGACTTTTTGTGAAGTTTATTAAAGAGAATTCAGGTCATGAATGGAGAATATATTAACTTTTACCCCAAATCTGAACATATATTGCGAAAAATTAAAAACATTGCTCCTACTTAGGATAATTTAAATCACATAGCATTTATTTTTGTAAACCAATATTGCATAATCTCAAAATTTTAAATGTCATTTAAATGACATCCGAAAAGCTGTATCCCTTATATATAAATACCTCGATAGACTTATTAAGTATTGTGTAGCTTGTGTGCAATTACTTATTAAAAATTAAATAAAAACAATTGCTAGGTATAAAGAATTAATGTAAAAAATAATTTATAGAGCCGGGTAAATTCCCCAACTAAATCAATCATCATCAAACCAATGTATCTAGGATTTTTCCTGGAATGCAGTGATGATATTTTGTGCGATTTTTAATTCTAATTGGTCTGTATTTAGAGGAATACCCAACTATCCCGGCATTTGGGGAAAACTGTTTGGCGAATTCCTCAGATAAGCAACTCGCTTGATTTCTTCTCTACTAAATTTACGATAGTAGGTATCGAGTTGGGTTGTGTACACACTTGAAAGTAAGTGAAATCAACCATGACCACAACAATCAGAAGAAGCGAAGGCGGTAATGCCTGGTCACGCTTCTGCAACTGGATTACTAGCACCAGTAACCGGATTTATGTCGGCTGGTTTGGTGTGCTAATGATTCCTTGTTTGTTAGCTGCAACTATCTGTTTTATCATTGCCTTTGTCGCGGCTCCACCTGTTGACATCGATGGGATTCGTGAGCCCGTTGCTGGTTCTTTAATTTACGGCAACAATATCATTTCCGGTGCTGTTATCCCCTCATCCAATGCAATTGGATTGCACTTTTACCCCATTTGGGAAGCTGCTTCCCTCGATGAATGGCTCTACAACGGTGGTCCATACCAATTAGTTGTCTTCCATTTCACCATCGGTATTTTCTGCTGGATGGGTCGTCAATGGGAGTTGAGCTACCGCTTAGGAATGCGTCCTTGGATTTGTGTTGCTTACTCCGCACCTGTAGCAGCAGCAACTTCCGTATTTCTGATTTACCCCATCGGACAAGGTTCCTTCTCTGATGGTATGCCTTTAGGTATTTCCGGAACCTTTAACTTTATGTTTGTGTTCCAAGCAGAGCACAACATTTTGATGCATCCCTTCCATATGTTGGGTGTTGCGGGTGTATTCGGTGGTTCCTTGTTCAGTGCGATGCATGGTTCCTTAGTGACATCTTCCTTAGTGAGAGAAACCAGCGAAACCGAGTCTCTCAACTATGGTTATAAGTTTGGACAAGAGGAAGAAACCTACAACATCGTTGCTGCTCACGGTTACTTTGGTCGCTTAATTTTCCAATATGCGTCCTTCAACAATAGCCGTAGTTTGCACTTCTTCCTGGGTGCATGGCCCGTTGTTTGTATCTGGTTTACAGCTTTAGGTATTAGTACCATGGCATTCAACCTGAATGGTTTCAACTTTAACCAATCAGTGCTGGATTCCCAAGGTCGAGTCATTAACACCTGGGCTGATGTTCTCAACCGTGCCAACTTAGGTATGGAAGTAATGCACGAGCGGAATGCTCACAACTTCCCCTTAGACTTAGCTGCTAGTGCTGAAGCTCCTGTTGCTCTGCAAGCACCTGCAATCCATGGCTAATATTTAGCTACTGATAAATTTAAAGCGCTCCCAAGGGGGGCGTTTTTTTATGTCAATTAGAGATTTTTCAAAATATTTATTCTCTCAAGGTACAATTGCTAAATTGTCACCTGTTTGTAATTACTAATTATTGTTTTAGGTTTTGACTAGAATTTTGAGAATTCAATTTAAAATCTAAAATCTCAAATCTAAAATTCACGATGGCAGACCTCACACCAAATTCCAGTTTTAGTTTAACTTTGCGTTTAGAGATACCCAATCGCATCGGGATGTTGGCAAGTGTCACCAAAGCGATCGCCACTTGTGGGGGTAACTTAGGTCAAATAGACTTAATAGAACAAACGCGACAAGTATCAATCCGTGATATTACTGTAGATGCTGCTAGTACTGACCATGCCGAAACCGTTGTGCAAGCAGTACAAGCCCTATCAGATATCAAGGTAATCAATGTCTATGACCGTACTTTTAATCTCCATCGAGGTGGTAAAATCAGCATCACAAGCCGAATTCCTCTGAAGAGTGTCTCCGATTTGGCAATGGCATATACCCCTGGAGTCGGAAGGATTTGTCGTGCGATCGCCCAAAATCCAGAGGAAGTTTATAAACTGACTATCAAGCAAAATACTGTTGCTATTGTTACCGATGGTAGTGCCGTATTAGGTTTGGGCAACCTTGGTGCCGCAGCATCCTTACCTGTGATGGAAGGTAAAGCTATGCTATTCAAGGAGTTTGCTGGTATTGATGCCTTTCCTATCTGCTTGGCAACCCAGGATACCGATGAAATAGTCAAGACAGTGAAAAATTTAGCTCCTGTCTTCGGTGGTGTGAATTTAGAGGATATTGCTGCTCCCCGTTGCTTTGAGATTGAGGAAAGACTGCGACGGGAATTAGATATCCCTGTTTTTCACGATGACCAACATGGTACAGCAATTGTCACCCTGGCAGCGCTGTTTAATGCTCTGAAGTTAGTGCATAAATCCATGGATAAAATTCGCATCGTGATTAATGGTGCCGGTGCCGCAGGTGTTGCCATTGCGCGGTTGTTGAAGAAAGCTGGAGCTGAGACTATCATCATGTGCGACTCTAAGGGAATTATCTCCATCAGTCGCAGTGATTTAACAGAAGAGAAAAAAGAATTTGCAGTCAAAGCTCAGGGTTCCCTTGCCGGAGCAATGCAAGGAGCCGATGTATTTATCGGTGTCAGCGCACCAGGTGTACTCACCCCGGAAATGGTGAAGGCAATGGCTAAGGAACCGATTGTTTTTGCCATGGCAAACCCCATACCAGAAATTCAGCCCGAACTGGTACAAAATGATGTTGCAGTTATGGCAACGGGACGTAGTGATTACCCCAATCAAATTAATAACGTATTAGCGTTTCCTGGTGTTTTTCGGGGGGCACTTGATTGTCGTGCCGAAACAATTACAACCTTGATGTACTTAGAAGCTGCCAGCGCGATCGCCTCCCTTGTCAAACCCTCGGATTTAGACAAAGAACATATTGTTCCTTCCGTATTTGATGAGCGTGTAGTCACTGCCGTTGCCGCAGCAGTACAACGAGCCGCACGACAAGAAGGAATTGCTCGCTGTTAGAGAAATCCTTTTCCCTCGTAAAAATCTGGAGTGCTGAACCCTCAAACAAACTCTTTTTGAACTCAGCACTTTCCATCATCTTCTGGCATTAGCAAAAACACTCCCCGCGTTGGGAGAACCCACATATCTCCAATGCCAAGGCTCAAAACTCACACCTTGGGGATTATTGCGAGGAAAAGATAACTCAAAGCCAAATTCCTGAGCATGTTTCTTTAGCCAAAGATAAGTATCAGTTTTTTCAAACTCAAAAGCTAAATCTAAACGTGGTGACTTGCCATCGGCTAAATCCACGGCAAAACCTGTGTGGTGTTCGCTATAACCAGCAGGAGCGCTGATTTTTGCTGCTTCCTTGGCTGAACCTTTGCGTTGAGTTTGTTGTTGAAATAGCTTCTGTTGTTGGGCAATGGTTCGATAACCAGACACAGGAATTATCCAAACACCCTTTTCTCTGGCAGCATAAATCATTTTCATTAACGATAAAGCGGCTTCTGGGCGCAATGATTCATATCTTTGTGATGCTCCACTGGCATAGCTACTGACAATTATCATTTGGTTGGGGTTAGCTTCTGCATATTGCAAATGTCCATAGGATGTTTTCTGCTTGCCAACAGTCACAGGTGGTTTTTGAGGAGAATCCTTGGTTGCAACTTTCGGAGTATCGAAAATCTCAGTATTCACTGTCACCGGAGAGTTATTGATGGGTACTGCGGCAAGAGCATTGATATCTGTTGTTGGTGATGCAGTGACTTGTGGAGTCACGACTTGAGCAACTTTGGCGGGAGAAAGTTTCAGCCACAACACACCGGAAAAAATAATGCTACTAGCAACAAAAGTTGCGATAATAATAATACGTAGGTAATAGGGAATTCTTTTCCAAAATTGCATATTTCTGAGTTAATAAATAATCCGGAAAAATCAAGCTAATTACTGATAATTTTGCTATCAGATATTTTCCAGGTTCCATCAATTGATTCTAAGTTGTAGCGTACTGTCCGGGTTTTATAGTCACTTTCCTTCGGAATAATATTTCCATTTCTATCAAATAAAGTCCGCTCCTCTGTAACTTTGACTTGAATTGTTGCTTGATTATCTTTCACAGAAAATTCATCCACATTATCAATTTTTTGTACCCCGTACTTATAATAGTGACCATCTTCCTTTAAAGAATTGATAGAGCCATCTTTCCCCGCAGCACTTTCGTATTGTTGACCTGTAGTCAACTGTGCTGCGATTTCTGTATTGTACGGAGGGGCAAACATGACTTTTTTTGCCTGTAACCACTGTTGAATTAAATCCTGAGCAGCAGTTTGACTCAGGGAAGTGCTGACAGCGCTTGTGCCAGTATATTTAGAATTATTAGTTGATGGAGTTGTTTGAGAATTAGATACTTTCTGGGAATCAGTTGTGGTGTCAGAATTTCCCGTATTGGAAGTATTTATAGGAGTTGGTTTTATCTCACTGACTGCTTTACTTGTAGGTGTTGTGGTTTCACTACTGAGATTATTGCTAGGTTGAGCAGTTGGTGAAGCTGTAATAGTTTCAGAAGTAACTAGAGGTGTTTGGCGATCGCTAATATTTTGTTGCTGCCAAAACCACCATCCACCAATTACCGTTAATCCCAGACATCCACCAATCATCAAACCCTGTTGCCACCAGGGAATGACATGTTTGGGGGGAATAACCAAGGGTACAGAATTTTGATTGATGACAGTGGATGGTTGTGGAGATGGTGGTACGGGAGGAGAAGCAACGGTGGGAGGTAAGGGAGTATTAACTGCCACGGGTTGAGGAGTTGGAGCAGAAATTACCGTTGGTTTGCTAATAACTGGAGGTGTGGGAGGAACCGTTGGAGGTATAACAAGGGGAGTTTGGGGATTTTGGATAGCAGCAAGCATTTCTTTGGAGTTGAAATAGCGATCGCGGGGTGACTTTTTAATTGCTTTATCCAAAACATCCGCAAAACTAGAGTTGATATTCCCCGCAAAATGCCGCCATAAAATTTCTCCAGTGGGAGCATCAAAGGTTAAATTTTGTGGCATCCTCCCAGTCAGCAGATAGATTGCCGTTAGTCCTAAACTATATAAATCACTAGAAAATAAGGGTTTACCGATGGATTGTTCTCCAGGCATAAAACCTGGTGTACCAATGACAATTGATTTACTGGCATTTCCTGGTGAACCTAACACCTCGGTTTGCATGGTAACTTTGACTGCACCAAAATCAATTAAAACTGGCTTGCTATCGGAATTACGCAAAATAATATTATCTGGTTTGATATCCCGATGTACCATACGCTGACTATGGATAAAATCCAGCACAGGTAAAAGATTTAAGAGAATTTCCTTAACAGCATTTTCTGTCATCAGTCCATATTGTTGAACTTTTTGAGTCAGAGTTTGCCCTTGAATATATTCCTGCACCAGATAAAATTGTCCATTTTCTGAGAAATAGGCATACAACCGAGGAATTTGATCACAGCGATCGCCTAACTCTTCCAAAATCGCTGCTTCCTGCTGAAATCTTTGCTGTACCAACTCGTACATCTGAGAGTTATTACTGATGGGTTTTAGCTGTTTAATGACACAACGCTTACCTGATGGCATTTGGGTATCTTCAGCCAAAAACGTTTCCCCGAATCCACCACCACCCAAAATACTTAGTACCTTGTAACGATTGTTGAGTAATGTTGATGTCATCATTTCCTCACCATCTCATATAATTCCCTATCAGTTAATCATGGGAGCAACGACGCTGACTATATTATAGAAGCTTGTTTAAATTCCCTAAATTATAACTACAGTCATTAAATTGTGGATTTCTGGAAATATAACGATATAGATGAGCAATTCTCAAAAGACAAAATTTTATAGTATTAAAAGTTACATATTGACTTCCATGAGACAAAAAAGAGAAACGGGAATTTCCACATCTCTCATTCTGTAATCATTGAAGAATTTGATACAAAACCAAAAAGCGCCCTCCCCGAAGGAAGAGCGCTCTTATCTCTTATCAAAAGTTAAGTATTAACCATTGATAGCGGGAGCAGACAGAGCAACAGGAGCTTCAGCGCCAGCAGCCAAGTCTAAGGGGAAGTTGTGAGCGTTACGCTCGTGCATTACTTCCATACCCAGGTTAGAACGGTTAACGATGTCAGCCCAGGTGTTGATAACACGACCTTGAGAGTCGATTACAGACTGGTTGAAGTTGAAACCGTTGAGGTTGAACGCCATGGTGCTTACGCCCAGTGCGGTGAACCAAATACCTACTACAGGCCAAGCTGCTAAGAAGAAGTGCAAGCTGCGGCTGTTGTTGAAGGAAGCGTATTGGAAAATCAAGCGACCGAAGTAACCGTGAGCAGCAACGATGTTGTAGGTTTCTTCTTCTTGACCGAATTTGTAACCGTAGTTTTGAGATTCGGTTTCGGTGGTTTCACGCACCAAGGAAGAGGTTACCAAAGAACCGTGCATTGCGCTGAATAAGCTACCGCCGAATACACCTGCTACACCTAACATGTGGAAGGGGTGCATCAAAATGTTGTGCTCTGCTTGGAACACGAACATGAAGTTGAATGTACCGGAAATACCCAAGGGCATACCATCAGAGAAGGAACCTTGTCCGATGGGGTAAATCAAGAATACTGCGGTTGCTGCGGATACGGGTGCAGAGTATGCAACACAAATCCAAGGACGCATACCTAGACGGTAGGACAATTCCCACTGACGACCCATGTAGCAGAATACGCCAATCAGGAAGTGGAATACTACCAACTGGTAAGGACCACCGTTGTACAACCACTCATCTAAGGAAGCCGCTTCCCAGATGGGGTAGAAGTGAAGACCAATTGCGTTGGAGGAAGGAACAACTGCACCTGAGATGATGTTGTTTCCGTAGATTAAGGAACCTGCTACGGGTTCACGGATTCCGTCGATGTCTACTGGAGGCGCTGCTACAAATGCAATGATGAAGCAGGTGGTTGCTGCCAACAGGGTAGGAATCATCAGTACGCCGAACCAACCGATGTAAATCCGGTTGTCGGTGCTGGTGATCCAGTCGCAGAACCGTGCCCATACGTTGGCGCTTTCGCGTCTTTGTAAGGTTGTGGTCATGGTTTTATGATTGCTTTGGATAATATTTCTGAGAACCGAGTGCTTTTTTTCACCCGATGCAACTATCTTATATTCTTTGTTGATTTTTGTAAAGTAGTTTTAACGTAAATATGATTTTTACACCCTCTTCTATCACCTAAAATCAGGCGCAGGGCAGCTTTCGTAAATGAATGTAAATTTAGGCTTTGGCAAAATAGTTTACAAACAGGCTGATACATTCCATGGGATTGGACTCTAGCTGGGAGGATAAAAGTTTAAGCCAATAGTCTCAAACCCTTGTCATGAAAAGCTTTCCCATACACATAACTCAGAAATATGGGAATTTTATAAATTGCCTTATATATAGATGATGTTAAATATGAGATGAGCAATTACTCACTGAAGACAGTGGCTACTTTTTAAATAGGATAGAGATTTGTCTATGTCTAATCCTAGGTAATTATCCAAAGCCATATACATCCAGTAAAGGGGTAGTTGCGGATCTTGACTAGTTTTCTGGAACCCTACAGCTGCTGCCAGTTCTTCAGTGTATGGGCTAATAGCCAGGGTATACATATCGCAAAGATTAGGAAAATCCTTTTGCATCTTGATCAAGGTATTTTGAGCATCTTCCAACTGTTGACACAAGTTGACATGACTGCGATAGCGAAAATCGATTTGGCAGCTACGCACAAACAGAGAAGTACAATTGATATCTCCAGCAGTAGCCATCTTGATAGGATCCGTTTCGTTTGTCGTACTCAAGTGCAAGCTTCTGCTGGGTGGGAGGAAAAATTTTTCTTCTGAATCTCTGGCAATGGGATAAAGAGCATAAAATGCTACTGCTTCCTGGTTATCACTACGTCGTAAGACTCGCATCCCTGTAGGATACTGTGCTGACCAGGTTCTAATGACTCTGGCAATACGTTGGGGAACTGCAACAATTTTCTTATTCATCCAGTTGTAGTGTTGTGATAAGAAATTTGCTACAGGTATGGCATCCGTACGAGGGTTAAAATCATCTGGGAAAAGTTGTAATGCTTCGTTGATTTTCTCTACTTCTTGGAAGCTGGGTAGAGCAGAAAGAATACGTATACAGGTTGTATTGCCGTCGAAATTTTTATCAATTAATCCTAGGGCAACGAGTTTATCTATCATCATGCCAGCAGCGCGATCGCTACCTTTATCTTGATCACCATAGAAAAGTTCTTGAGCTTCACGATGGGTACAGGGAACAAAACCATCGGGTAAAGATAACTCTTCCAGAGGAGACTGTGAAAATTTGCCTAATTCCTGTTGCTGCTTCAGTAACAAGTATGCCCATAACTTGACGAAATACTCTGCCCGACGATGGGTGACACCGATTCTTCCTTTGATTTGAGAGATATATTTTTTCTGTTGCTCGATTGGAAACCATTTATCGATGTTGGTAGTATTCATAGCAAGACTCCCTGGCAGTTTTTCGAGTGCAGCATGAAATCAGTTTGTGTAAATAACCCCAGGTATTAACCTCTGGTTACCCCCTGTTCATATTGACTATCTCTTCAGAAAAACTTCACCTTGCTTCAGACTGATTCCGTGAAATTCCCATGATCTGATAAAACTTCACTGTTATTGAGCTACTTACAGCGAAGTCATTGCATATGCATGATTGACAACATAAGAATTTGCCTTAACCGCAATATTTAGTCCAGGAATTTGCTTAAGTCAAAGCAGGAGATGGGAATGTTTGATAACATGAAACACTTAATTAGTCGTAATACATCTATCTCAGGAGATATTTATCTCAATCCAAATCTCAAATCACCAGAGCAAGAACAACAGTTAAGTTTACAAGTAGATTTGTTGCAGGCGATCGTGGAAAGCTTTGTGGATGGGATAGTGATTTTAAATACACAAGGTAAAATTTTACACGCAAACGAGTATGGGCGTGCAATTTGTGATCAAAAAAATCAAAACTATCAACTTCCTCGAGAAATTTGGCAAATTTGCGAATCATTAATTGAGAGTCGAGAAATCTTTCCAGGAGAAAATATTTTTCTGGAGACAAATGTTGAGATTCAGCCATTACATCCCCTGCGTGTGCGGGTAAGATGGCTAGAGTTTGACGAAAATCAGAAAAATTTACTAGTCACCCTAGAAGATAGTCAGCAGACAAATCAAAGTATAGCGATCGCCGATGTGCAAAAATATGGTTTAACAGACAGAGAGGCAGAAGTCTGGTTACTGAGATGTACTAATTGTTCCTATAAGGAAATAGCAAAAAGACTCTATATTACTATTAATACAGTTAAGAAACATCTGAAAAATATTCACGCGAAACAACAAGAGATGTTATGGTCTTAGGGCTAAAGTAATTAATCAGAGAGCTTAGACTATAATAGATATATTCAGATGTCCACCTGCAAAAGATATTATATCCCCGACTGAGTTTATTCGTTGGGGATAATTTGTCATTACTGTGATGAAAATTACCTATAGTCCCGCCTATACAATTGTTCCTACCTACGAATGCTTTAATAATTGTACATATTGTAATTTTCGCATAGACCCCGGAAAAGATAATTGGCTAACTCTGGAAAATGCCAAGAAAATTTTTCAAAATTTGCAAAACCATCATGTCTGTGAAATTTTAATTTTGAGTGGTGAAGTTCATCCCCAGATACCACTCAGGGAAAAATGGTTCCAGCATATTTATCAGTTATGTGAGTTAGCGTTATCTTTTAATTTTCTGCCCCATACAAATGCCGGAATTCTGAGCTTGAGCGAAATGCAAAAGTTAAAATCTGTCAATGTTTCCATGGGATTAATGTTAGAGCAGTTAAACCCAAAACTCATGCAAACAGTACATAAGCAATCACCAAGCAAGATTCCAGAAGTGCGTTTACAGCAGCTAAAATGGGCAGGAGAGTTAAAAATACCCTTTACCACAGGATTATTACTTGGTATTGGTGAAACAGCAAAAGATAGGATAGACACCTTAGAGGCGATCGCCACCTTACATCACAAATATGGGCATATTCAAGAAGTAATATTACAACCCCATAGTTTAGGTAGTCGTGAAACTTTCACAGAGGCAAACTTTTCTCCTCATCAACTACCAGAATTAATTTATCAAGCACGAAAAATTCTCCCGGCAGAAATTACAATCCAAATTCCTCCTAACTTAATTCCAGATAAACAATATCTATTAGCTTGTTTACAAGCTGGAGCTAGAGATTTAGGAGGAATAGTTCCTAAAGATGAAGTAAATCCTGATTACACACACTTAGATAAACAGGAGCTAGAAAAAATATTGCGATCTGGAGGATGGGAATTAAAATCCCGTTTACCCATATACCCTCAGTTCGATAATTGGCTAAACGTAAAATTACAGCCGAAAGTCAAATTATGGCGACAAAAACTAGATAAATCAGCCATATACTAATAACGAATTCGCGGATCTACATAGGCATTGAGAATATCAATCATAATACTTGCCATCACGACAATTCCTGCAAAAAATATTAATATACCTTGGACTGTAGGAAAATCACGGGAAGATATTGCCTCATAAAGACGATTAGCTAAACCGGGCCAAGAAAATGTGACTTCTGTTAATATTGCCCCTCCCAGTAAGGAAGCAAAAGTTAATCCTAGGACTGTAATTACAGGAATTAATGCATTTTTTAAGGCATGGGAAACTAAAATTTTTCTCTCAGGAATACCCCTTGCTCTTGCTGCTTCTACATAATCAGACTGCAAAGTTTGCTTGAGATTTACCCGGACAATTCTCTCAAAAATACCACTTAACAAAAAGCCTAAAGTCAGACTAGGAAGAGCTAGGTGATGTAAGGCAATGAAAAATTGTTCAAAGTTGCCGGAAAAAAGACTATCTAAAGTATATAAACCTGTAATTCTTTGCGGAGCAGGAATACTCGGAGGAAATCTATTAGATGTGGGAAACCAACCTAACTGTACAGAGAAAATTAATTGTAATAACATTCCTGCCCAAAACATTGGCAACGAATAGGTAACAATCCCAAAAAAACGCCCACTAATATCTAAAACACTACCAGGACGAGAAGCAGAAATTACTCCGACTGTGATACCAACTAACAGAGCAACTAAGATGCTACATACTGCTAGTTCAACTGTTGCGGGGAAGTAATCATTAATAATTTTCCAGACCTTTTGCCCTCTATCAGTGATGGATTCACCTAAATCTAAACGAAAGAATACTTGTACTAAATAATTCCAGTATTGGGTGATTATTGGGTCTTTTAAACCTAATTTCAAGCGTAATGCTTCTTTCACACTTTCCGGTGCGCGTCCACCTAAAATGGCATCTACTGGATCGCCTGGGGTGGCACGTAAAAGTAAAAATACGGCTGTGGTGACAGTCCACAACATTAAAGGCGCAAGTAATAAACGGCTGATAATGTAATACTGTAGGGCTTTAGAACGGGACATAGGTTTTTACTTGAATAATGCAAATTATATTTTCACCTGAGGAATGGACGGGCAAAGGTGCCCGTTTTACAAAGGAAAAATCAGAATGTACTCTCTTGATTTAGAGGCGATTTACTTTGTGATGCCTTTGTAAATTAAATTTTGTGTGGGGTCAAGTTTGACTCCATTTACACCATTTTGGGCAAAGGCAAAATCCTTATTTTGCCAAAGGGGAACATAGGGAACATCAGTCACTACTTGCTCTTGAATTTGGGCAAAAATCTTTTGTCTTGTGGTGGCATCCTGTGCTTTTCTTTGACTATCAATTAATTGGTTCATTTTGGGGTTATAGTAGAATGCTCCTTGGGTTTGGCTGCCTCCAGTTTCGCATCCTTTAGCTTCCGAACCTTTTTTACAATCCAAGAATGGCTGGATATAATTATCTGCATCTAAAAAGTCTGGATACCAATCAAGTAAAGCAATGGGATAGGAACCCTTAGAAATTTCTTTAAAGAAAGTTGCACCTTCAACTGTATTGACTTCGAGTTGCAAAATTCCACCCATTTTTTGGTCAGCATAGGCTTTAAGGGTTTGGGCTGCTAAACTACGAGTCGGGGAACTAGAAGGATACCACACTGGAATTTTGACCGGATTTTGTGGAGAGAATCCTGCTTTTGTTAATAGTTCTTTAGCTTTCTCAACATTCCCATCACCATACTTCTCTTTAAATAGGGGTTGAGAAACATTAAATGTGTTAGGAATCATACTGTACAGTGGTTCCGCTTGACCATATAAAACCCTTTCATTGAGTAAAGGACGGTCAATTAATGTGGCGATCGCCTGACGAACTTCTAGCTTATCTAGAGGTTGCTGATTACGATTTAAAACCATGTAAGTAACCACACTACCCTGAGCAGTTATAGATTGCCAATCTCCTTTTTTGGCACTTTCATCTAAACTACGAATTTGGTCTGGTTGAAATGATAGGTAGGCAACATCTACCGCTTTGGTTCGGAAAGTATTAAATAAATTTGCAGGGCTACTAAGAATTTGTAAATTAATCCCTTTATTAGCTGGTTTTTCTCCCCAATATTTATCAAAAATATCAAATCGAATGGAGTCTGTACCAAATTGCGTGAGTTTATAGGGTCCGGTACCAATGAAAATTTCTGGTTTAAATTTTCCTGCTCCTAATTCATACGCTTTCGGAGAAACAGGACAAACTCCAGAGAAGGAAAGCAGGGAAGGAAAAGCAGCAAAAGGAGTTTTGAGTTTGATAGTTAATTCGTATTCTCCTGTAGCTTTTACGGAGTCAACTGTATCTGCTAATAAGAACGAAGGTTTACCACCATTCTTAATGAAACGTTCAATAGTGAAAGCCATCGCTTTGGCATTGAAGGGTTCCCCATCATGAAATACTACACCCTGGCGCAGAGGAATAGTATAAGTTAGACCGTCTGTACTCACCTTGGGTAATGCTGTTGCAAGTTGGGGTTTAATTTCCGTACTACCGGGTTCGTAACTGTAAAGGCGATCGCTCATGTTATATATCAAACCTAAAGATGCTAGCTCGTAAGCATCGGCAGGATCTAGGGTGCGAGGTTTTTGAGTAGTACCAATGGTAATTCTGCCATCACCTGCTGTAGCTGTCGTGACTGGTGACGGGGTAGTAGTTGTTGTTGATTGCTGTGTACTACAGCTGACCGCTAGGAACAAACAGAGGCAAAATAGAGACAAAAACTTTGTCACGCTTTGCCACTGCTTCCAAGAACGCAAAAATCTGTTCATAGTCTCAATATTTTTGACGATAACGGTCAAGCATTCTACTACATATATCTGTTTTCGCCTAATTTTCGATATTTTTGTCAATATAAGCTTTTTTTATGGTCATATGATGCGGATTCTCTACCATTCCTAGAGGAAAGTAAAAGTTCTCAGGTTAGAATTGAATCCCTTGATAAAAAGATTTTTTTGATGTCTACCATGTGTCCAGGGAATGGAATCTAGATTTAAAATCACACAAATTACACTTGCGAAAATTGAATTTTCTATAAGACAAGTCAATGAATCACCTATTTGGCAAGATGAGAATTTCAATCTGGAAATGTTTACCTTAAGCAATATATTCCTGACTTATATGAGAAAAGGCAATCTAAGTTAATAGAGTCAATATATTTATTATCAAGTTGCTCTGGGACAGTAATCGTTTTGGAAAAACTGATATAGGATACATATTGTAATAATTTATGTTGATAGAATATGTGTAAATATTTGAGAAAAATGGATATTTTTTGATAGTGATGATGCATTAACTAATAAATTGTCATTTTCGTTAATTTATTCAATATCCACATCTTGTCTTTATTCCATTCGCTAATTCATTAGAGGTAAACCTATGAAAAAATATTTTTTCCTATCAGAAGGATGGAGCGTTGGTAGAATCTGGTCAATTGATGGACTATGGCAAGTAACTGCTTGGCGGCGGCAACCGGAAATTGAAAAAATGAATATTTGCTTAATCGAGAAAGGTGAAGTGATGTGGCTTTATCGTGTAGAGGAAGGTATTATCATGCTGGAAGTAAAACCCACAGCTACTGAAGCCTTGAATAAAACTATTGGACAAGTGATACTCAGACGTTTATTAACCGCAGAACAGGTTATTGAACATTTAGGTAGTGCGGTAACTAAATGTCAGTTACAAAACATTGAAGCCGTTGTTCAATAAATTATTCAATTTATTAATAATTAAATACACCCTATTAATTGCTACATCATAAAATAGACAGATAGGGACATAGTAATGTTTAAAACTTATATCAAGGTTTGAACGAGATATTTTTATTTTGATGTGACGAAAATTTATCTCAAATGGTCAGTCAGAGGATATCTTATGACATTGACAAAATTATTCTATGTATAAAACTATGTAGCTTATTTAACATCTAGTTTCTCTGTGTTTTAAAAATCAATTTATATTTTCGTTGCGACACAAGATTGTGTGTGTAGTCGATACTCAGTATCCGGGCTGCTGATACGCTTGCAAACAGCGCCATGATATAGTTACACTTTTTTAAACATTCTCATTTTTGCTTGGTGAATGGCAAACCTGTCTGACTGCTCTGAAATCAGGCGAGTCTGAATATATTTCAGGGCAGTAAAACGCAAGTGTTCTCTCAGAAAAGTCCTCAAAGGAAATCTGAGCGATCGCCATCAATTGCTACTAGTGAGCTTGACATGGCTAGACAAGGTTTAAGCATTCTCAGCATCCGCGCTGTCTCCACTTGTGGAAACAATAGCGTTGGAATACATAGGCTCTAGCAATAAGAAAAACACTGAGAGAAGACTGGCAAGCAAATTTTGCGACCCGGTATTCTGTAAGAAAATTGCTTTGTAAACAAAATCATCGAGGAGGAGCGTAGTCGATGGGACTACCTTGGTATCGAGTACATACAGTGGTTCTGAACGACCCAGGACGCTTGATTTCTGTACACTTGATGCACACAGCTTTGGTATCCGGTTGGGCTGGTTCTATGGCTTTGTACGAACTAGCGATCTACGATCCTAGTGACCCCGTACTCAACCCCATGTGGCGTCAAGGGATGTTCGTACTGCCCTTTATGGCACGTTTAGGCGTAATCGGTTCTTGGGGTGGTTGGAACGTTGCTGGAGACCCCAGCTATGACCCAGGTTTCTGGTCATTTGAAGGCGTTGCTGCTGCTCAGATTGTACTTTCCGGTTTATTGTTCCTAGCAGCCGTATGGCATTGGGTTTACTGGGATTTGGAACTATTCCAAGACCCTCGTACAGGTGAACCCGCCCTTGACTTACCAAAAATGTTTGGTATTCACCTGTTCTTATCAGGTTTACTTTGCTTTGGTTTTGGTGCTTTCCACCTAACTGGCTTGTTTGGACCTGGTATGTGGGTTTCTGATGCCTATGGTCTGACTGGTCACATTCAGGCAGTAGCCCCAGAATGGGGTCCAGATGGCTTTAACCCCTTCAACCCAGGGGGAATTGTTGCTCACCACATTGCGGCTGGTGTCGTCGGCATTATTGCTGGTTTATTCCATCTTTCCGTCAGACCTCCCGAAAGGCTCTACAAAGCTCTGCGGATGGGTAATATTGAAACGGTACTTTCCAGTAGTATTGCTGCCGTATTCTTTGCTGCCTTTGTTGTTGCTGGAACCATGTGGTACGGTAACGCCACCACTCCCATTGAATTGTTCGGCCCAACCCGTTATCAGTGGGATCAGGGCTACTTTAAGCAAGAGATTGAGCGCCGAGTCCAAGCTAGTGTTGCTGATGGTGCTAGCTTATCTGAGGCTTGGTCACAAATTCCAGAAAAACTCGCTTTCTATGACTACGTAGGTAATAGCCCCGCAAAAGGTGGTTTATTCCGCGTTGGTCCTATGGTTAAGGGTGATGGAATTGCTCAATCTTGGCAAGGTCATGCAGTCTTCAAAGATGCTGATGGTCGCGAGTTAAGTGTACGCCGTCTGCCTAACTTCTTTGAAACCTTCCCCGTAATTCTTGCTGATGAAGATGGAATTGTCCGCGCTGACATTCCTTTCCGTCGTGCAGAATCGAAAAATAGTTTTGAACAAAGTGGTGTCACCGTTAGCTTCTATGGTGGCGATCTCAATGGCAAGACCTTTAAAGATCCTGCGGATGTGAAGAAATATGCCCGTAAAGCCCAAGGTGGTGAAATCTTTGAATTTGACCGTGAAACCTTGAACTCTGACGGTGTATTCCGTACTAGTCCCAGAGGTTGGTTTACTTTCGGACATGCTTGTTTTGCTTTATTGTTCTTCTTTGGTCATATCTGGCATGGTTCTCGGACAATTTACCGAGATGTATTTGCTGGTGTCGAAGCTGACATGGAAGAACAAGTTGAATGGGGTAGATTCCAGAAAGTGGGTGACAAAACTACCCGCCGTAAGGAAGCTATCTAATAACTATTTGAGTAAAGCTTACTGAAAGATTAAGGCGTAAAGGTAGCAGTATAAAGTCAAGTAAATATAAAACTTATACTTTGTCCTGTTTACTTTACCCTTGGTCTTTCCTCCTTTCTCTTCTTTCTTTACCAAGGGTAGTGATATGGAAAGTGTTGCATACATTTTAGTTTTGACTTTGGGAATTGGGGTTTTATTCTTTGCGATCGCCTTCCGTGAACCCCCCCGCATCGACAGAAAAGACTAGCATTTCGACTAGTACAATAGTATTACTAGTCGGTACTTTTCGGTCAATAATCGACAAAAATATTTTTAGCCGTTGTTATGTAAATAGCAACGGTTAATTTTTTCAAAAAACAATTTGAAAATAGTAGAGATACCCTGACAGAACGTTTTTACTATTAATTGCTTAATTGAACTAATTGCGATTCGATTTCTAATTTATTTAAATCGCGACCAATAAATACTAAACGAGTTTGTCTGGGTTCTTGATTTTGCCAAGGACGATCATAAAATTGTTCAAAGCGATTTCCTACACCCTGTAAGACTAAGCGCATTTCCTTGTTAGGTACAGCGACAAAACCCTTGATGCGGTAAATTTCTTGTTCTTGGCTAAGGTTTTGTAACTGTTTCTGAAGCTGTTGGGGGTCAAAACTGCGGTCTAAAATTACATGGGTAGAAGTAATTTCTTCATCATGGTCATGTTCTTCTTCTGTATCATGATGACTAGGGCGACTATCAAGATTGTCTTCCACTGCGGCGTTAAATCCTAATAAGATATCTGCGGCAAGTTTTCCTTGATGACTTTCGACAATTTTGACAACCCTTGGTAATTCTTGCTTGACAGTTGCCTCAACTTGGATTTTTGTCTCCTCATCCACTAAGTCAGTTTTATTCAGAATTACCAAATCAGCACAAGCTAATTGGTCTTCAAATAATTCCTGTAAGGGAGTCTCATGTTCTAGACTATCATCCGCCGCTCTTTGAGTAGCGATCGCCTCTAAATCACTAGCAAATGTTCCTGCTGCCACTGCTGCACAATCTACCACAGTAATGACTGCATCTACCGTTGCTCCGGCGCGAATTTCTTGCCAACGAAAAGCTTTGATTAAGGGTTTAGGTAATGCCAAACCAGAAGTTTCAATTAAAATACAGTCTATCTTGTCTCGCCGCTTCAGCAATTCCTGCATTGTGGGCAAAAATTCTTCCTGCACTGTGCAGCATAAACAACCATTAGTTAACTCGAAAATATTATTATCTTCTTCTTCTGGGCAAATTTGACAGGATTTCAATAACTCACCGTCAATCCCTAACTCCCCAAACTCATTAACTAATACTGCAATTCGCCGCCCTTGATTATTTTCTAATAAATGGCGAATCAAAGTAGTTTTACCACTACCTAAAAAACCAGTGATGACGGTGACGGGAATTTTTGCTGCCATGTTTTTCTCTCAATAGTGCTGCTGAGTGCGGGAAATTCCAACTCTGCAAATAGCAAGGACAGTACTCCTACCAAGGGAAAAAGCATAAAGCCTTGAGCCTGATACCCTTTTCCTTCCTAGAGGCACTGTCCCCACGGATTATTAATTTTAGAATGCTTTGGCAGCCTTGAAACCAGAACTACAACTTATTCAGCAGTTGCCAGTTCTGTACTACCCCTTGTCCGCCGACGGGTAAGGGTATTGTAGAGCATTTGCCCAATTGCCTTGATTAAATTACCTTCTAATTCTTGGAACATTTTCATGTTCATGCCAAAAGCATCGTTTGCTTCTTCTACAATGCGATCGCCCATGGCATCATCAATTGGTAACTCGTCCAAAGTTTGGCGATACTTGGCTTTAAAACCCTTCTCATCAGGGATATCCGCAAACTCGTAAAAAGCTGTACCACTGCCATCATTCAGATTCATCGCAGTCACAGCAATATTCTTGAGAATTTGCCCCCCAGACAAATCACCTAAATAACGGGTGTAGGAATGTGCTATCAATAATTCCGGCTCTTGCTCAGAAATTTCCCGAATTCTTTGTACATAAGCTTGCCCTGCGGCGGAAAGTTGAATCTGCTCCCGCCAATTACTGCCGTAATAATAGGTTAAATCCTGCTCTAGAGTCTGCTTACGGTGTAGTTCAGGAAAGTTTATTTTGCCAATAATCGGATGATTCCGGTGTTTTTCCATCTCCTCTTCCATCGCTGCGTAGATGTAGTAGAAGTTGGCAACCAGTTTCCGATAGGAGCTTTTTTCTACCACTCCCTTTAAAAAACACTTGACAAAACCAACGTTTTCTGCCATCGTGTGGGCTTTTTTGGTTCCGACACGCAGTTTGGTCGCTAAATTGCTGCTCATACTAAAGGTCTTAACTTTAAATTAAGGTCAAGGTTGAACTATTCAGGATGGAGGATAGGGTTTTCCCAGGGGATAGTTGAACCGAAACAGCTAAAAACTCAGATAAAAAACTTACAATCCCAGGTTAGAAACCAGATTTTCTTGTTTTTGCTGAATAATTATTTGCAAATCGGCGGCTATCCTCTAAAATGACATCCTTATTCTTGCTGAACTTGCGTAGTTGTAACTGACTCGAACGACTACAAAAGCTACTAAAACGTTACAGTAAAACTATTTGATGAGAATTTCTATTAATTTTTTTTAAGTTAATTGCCTCCGTAAAATCCCTGAATTAGCCTGAAACTCCCTCAGGGTAAAACATATGCTGGTATATACCTGTGAGATATTTAGCAATATTGGTTTTTATCAGTTCAATTTAGATGACATAAAAATCATCAAATTCTTAACATTTTGTATTTTAAATTCATTAAATTTAACTCTTACCCATATTTTCCGGTTGCAATAGATATAGCTCCGTAAAAATACAGAATCTTTACAAGAGCTTGTCTAAAATTTTAGGTATTTGTGCTTAAAATACAGTCAAAACTGACGTAGATTGGTGTTTGGTTGCTATTAATACGTATTGACTGCACGATGGTAGAAGTTCAGGATAGGGAAAGATTAATAACAGATGTCTGGATTTTTAGATAAAAACTGCCTGATTTTTCTGGGGAATGGGTAGTAAGAAAGCCTAGAAAAGGGTTGTCATGGAAACCATGAAAAATCTTTTCCTGTTTTCTCTGTTTCATCCTTTCCTTAACCTTCAACTGAGATTAAGTAGTCAGACAAAATTAATTACACAAATTTTGACCTCAAACCCAGATAAGGACTAAAAAGTCAAGTGTAAATACATCTGTCTAAATAACTTAAGGTGAGAACCATAGAAGTTTTTCTGTCTTCTGTGCGATGACTTCTAGCACTCATGTAAATAACTTCTAGATTTTCAGAATTGTTTGGATCAAGTGTAAAGTGCTATTCTCCAGTTGTGTGGAGTGTAACAAAATTATGGTTTCATCTATAGCTCGCAATGGTATACGTGGGGATGCAGCACCAGAAGCTCATGGGTTAGACAAAGTATTCGCTGGTGGTTTCATCTCTAACTCCCTGGTATTACCAAATAACCCTCTATTTGGTACAGATGGGATTCGTGGGAAGGTGGGAGAATTACTGAGTGCTCCTTTAGCTTTGCATATTGGCTTTTGGACGGGAATTGTTTTGCGTACCCATGCTTCCCATTCAGGACCAATAATTCTAGGGCAAGACTCTAGAAATTCCAGTGATATGTTGGCAATGGCTTTAAGCGCAGGTTTAACAGCTGCTGGGGTAGATGTTTGGTATTTGGGTTTGTGTCCCACTCCCTGTGTTGCCTACCTGACAAGTATGAGTAATGCCATTGGTGGGGTAATGATTTCTGCTAGCCATAACCCTCCTGAAGATAACGGGATTAAGATTTTTGGAGCCAATGGCACAAAATTACCTCAAGTACTGCAAGGAGAAATTGAAGCTGGAGTTCGGGGACAAATATCTCAAACAGCAGCTACAAGTACTTGTGGACACCATTACTCTCGTCCAGAATTAGTCAGAGACTATGGTGAAGCTTTAAAACAGCCTTTGCAAGCAGATGTGAATTTGCAAGGGATGAAGATTGTTTTAGATTTGGCTTGGGGTGCGGCAGTAGGTCTTGCACCTATGATATTTACAGATATGGGGGCAGAGGTTATCTGTTTACATCATCAAGCAGATGGCGATCGCATCAATGTCAAATGCGGTTCTACTCACCTAGAGATTCTGCAAAAGGCAGTGAGGGAACATAATGCTCACATTGGCTTTGCCTTTGATGGTGATGCTGACAGAGTTTTAGCAGTCGATAACACCGGACGACCAGTTAACGGTGACTATATTCTCTATCTCTGGGGACGACATCTCCAACAACAGCAAGCTTTACCCGATAACCTAATTATTTCCACCGTCATGGCAAATTTAGGTTTTGAGCGTGCTTGGAAACAAATTGGTGGTCAGTTAATCCGTACTGCCGTTGGTGATCAATATGTCCAAGCAGAAATGTTACGCACTGGCGGAATGCTTGGTGGTGAACAATCAGGACATATTTTGTGTCGTCACTATGGCATTACTGGTGATGGTTTACTCACCGCTTTACACCTGGCAAGCTTAGTCAAGCAAACGGGAGAACCCCTAGCAGAACTAATTAACCAGAGTTTCCAAACCTATCCCCAATTACTGCGTAACGTCCGGGTAGAAGATAGAACAAAGCGCTTGAGTTGGCAAGAATGTGAGCCATTAATGGGAGCGATCGCCCGTGGAGAAGCGGCAATGGGTGATGCTGGCAGAATCCTGGTTCGTGCTTCCGGTACTGAACCCGTGATTCGCGTCATGGTAGAAGCTGAAGAGGCAACACTCACTGAATATTGGACAAATGAGCTTGTCAGTATAGTACAACAATATTTTGTTGGGTAACGCTTGCCGTGAGCAACTTGTACTGAGGGAAGTCGAGGTAAATTGAATGGGTAATGGGTAATGGTAACTCGAAGAAATACCCACACCCTTACCTTTCCCCTTTGCCTAGTTTGACAATTGTCGTTGTGACAATCATGGGAAAAATTGATATAAAGGCACTCAGTAGTTATAACTACCAAGAGTATTCTTCATACTCGCCATTCTTTGCCTATTTCCTTCCCCATGGCTAAACCCAAGAAAAAAAGCAAACGTTCTCAGAAAAATTCCCAGACAGCAAAACCTACCCTGACTCTGCAAGAACGTCTTGCCCAGAAACGTCAAGCAACAAAGGCAAAAAAAGAACTCACAAGCTTAGTCACCAAAGCAGTTTCCACAGCCCTATTTGTGGGTTTTCTGGTTTTTCTTGCTGCTGGAGTGAAAGCGGCAGTACCGGCGGTACTCGGTATTATTATTCTTACCCTTGCCTACAAATACCCTCGGCAAGCTCTATTAGCTTTCATTATTTATGTACCCTTGGGTGGGACAATTACTTACTACATTGGTAACAGTCCAATTCTGCAATTAGCCAAGGATGCTTTTTATATCCCCGCAGCCATCGGACTATGGCAGCAATGCAAGCAACGGGGAGAACCTTTTATTATTCCCCAAAGTATTAAAAATCCTCTTTATATAGTTCTGGGTTCCAGTATCCTCACTCTGCTATTTGTGAACGGTGCCCAGCAATTTAATCCGACCTCTGCCGGACCTTTTGAGGAAGCAGTGAAGGAATTTCCCTTAGGTATGGGAATTCTCGGTTTAAAGGCATTTTTAGGATATGTACCCGTAATTACTTGTTACTACTATTTCATTCGGGATAAAAAAGATTTTCTCATGTTATCCCGCCTACAAATTTTTCTAACTCTCTTCTGTTGCGTGTTAGGAGTATTACAATATGCTCTCTTACTCGTTGGTGTTTGTAAGGGAACGCAATTTGCCGAAGGAGATGCACTATTTAAAGCTTCCCTCGATGCACGTTGTTATTTTGGTGGCGCTCTGATCTACAGTCCCCAGGAAGGGATGATTCGTTTACCAGGAACCTTTGTTGCTCCTTGGCAATGGGCATGGTTTTTGATTGCTAGTACATTTTTTACCTTCGCTACAGGTTTTAGTGACCCATCGATTCTGTGGCGGATTATTAGTCTGGTTTCCATGGCATCCGTATTTGTCAATGCTGTGATTTCTGGACAGAGAATAGCCCTAGCTTTAGTTCCTACTTGCTTTGTTTTGTTGCTACTACTCACAGGTCAATTAGGTAACTTAAAGCGCTTTGTGCCGATTCTGGGGGGATTAGCGTTGGTATTAAGTGTGGCGATCGCCTCTAATCCTGCCGTGATTCAAGAGAGAACTCAAAGCTTTGTAGACCGTTGGAACGCTTCTCCACCCTACGAATTTATCACTCAGCAATTTGAAGAGAACTGGAAAGATGTGGACGGTCCCCTAGGAAGCGGTTTAGGTCGTGCCACTAACTCTGCTCGCGCTATGGGCAAAACTAAGCTTGTAGAAACCTATTACCCAAAAGTTTTATATGAAACGGGAATTATTGGGGTATTGGGCTTTCTGGGATTAGTAACAGTGCTGACTATTTCTGCCTTTCGCACTCAACGTTCTATAAAAAACCGTAATTTCCGCAGTTACGCTGCTAGTATGTGGGTGTTTATACTTTTTATTAGCTATAACACTTACTACTATCCTCTGGATGTAGATCCCGTAGCTGTCTATTACTGGTTTGCCGCAGGTATACTGTTTAAATTGCCAATTATCGATAAACAAGAAAGAAACAATGATGAAAGTGCTGAAAATTTAAAATCGAATCGCAAAAATGTATTAAAAGTCTCCTAGAAATTGGATAAAACTCAATATAAATTTTTAGGAAAGTGATTAGCTCTCCTATGCTTTCATAACTAAATTATTTTTGCTAACACTAAATTTTGCATAAAAAGTCTAGATAGAAATCCTTGTTTGATTTTTGTTGTTATCGCCTGCTCTTTGAGCCTACAAATCTTGGGTGATAGGGTGTTTTATCACGAGATTCATAACGCAGCTAATTGCTATGAGTAGTACTTTATAGCGTTTCCCAATCAGATGAAATACAACAACCCCACCCGCCCTATCGGGCACCCTCCCCGATTTCGAGGAGGGCTGGGGAGGGGTTCTTCTACACCTCACTAGAATGAGAAATGCCATATATTTTACCTTTCAATCATTAAATCAGATTTTTATACACCCAGCTACACATATCAAAATAATAAAAATATGTCTTTAGTTAAATTCAATATTTCTAGTTATTTCAAGTTGATTATTAATATAATTTTACGGTTATCTCATCAAACATCTGAATATATAACAATATAGTTGCTGTATATACCCAACCTCAAAATATTAATTAGACATCTTATCCCTTGACAATATCAATGAATAACTTACCATTTATTTCCGTTATTATCCCTACCTATGGTCGTGAAGAGCCTCTTCGTGACAGTATTGTTGATATACTCAAGCAAGATTATCCCAATTTTGAAGTTATCGTAGTAGACCAAACTCAAAACCATCAACCTGAAATTACAGAATTTCTCACAGAACAAGATAAAATCGGCAAAATTAAATGGTTACGGATTGATTGGGCAAGTTTACCTGGAGCCAGAAATTATGCTGTCAGACGTTCCCAAGGAGAAATTATTTTATTTATCGATGATGATGTCCAAATTCCCCCAGGTTATTTAACTGCTCACGCCAAAAATTTTGTAGAAAAGCCAGAAATCGGAGCTGTTGCTGGGCGAGTTTTTGACAGAATGAAAATGGCAGATGCTGCCCAAGGTAGAACCCAGGGAGACACAAATTATAAGGAAATAGAATACTTACCTCCTCAAGCAATGGATCCAGGGATTGCTTGGTATTACATCGACTTGGTACATACAATTAAACCTCAAGAAGTGATTACTGCCAGAGGTTGTAATATGTCTTTCCGACGAGAGATATTTACTAAATATGGTATTCATTTTGATGAAAGATTTCGTGGTAGTGCAGTTCGGGAAGAGTCAGACTTTTGTTTAAGAATACGTAAAACTGGCTATAAAATTTGGTATGATCCAGAAGCTTATTTAGTACATTTAGGAGAAGAAACTGGAGGCTGTCATGATATTAGTACCCGTTCTTCTAAATATCAATTAACTTTCTACCATAATCATTTTTTGTTAGGTTTAAATAATCTCACGGTTTTCCAAGCATTACGTCTTTATGCTCGCTTGTTTGATTGCCATGTTTTAGGTCGTCCCCCCTGCCATAAAAGCGCCTCTCCCATCAAAATTTTAACTCGTGGTGTTTTCTACACATTAGGTTTTATCAAAGCATTAATTACCATGATGCAATCATTATGGAATGATGGTCAGGTTTACACAGAATTAGATAAGCAAATAGTTAATAGTCAGTAATTTGTAAAAACAAGTGGGTAAGTAGTATTTATCCACAAATTATCAATTTTTAAATAGCAATATGAAAATTTTAGTCGCCAGTCATACTTATATTGTAGACCTTAACTGTGAGAAATTACGGGCATTATCTCGTCTACAAACAGATACTCAGGTTACAGTTGTAGTTCCCAAAAAATGGCGACCCGGTGGAGTGCAAAATAAAATTATTTATTCGCAATTCAAGGATGAAGGTAATTTTAGGATTGTCCCAATTTCTAACTGGAGTGAAAATCATCAAGGATTACTCACCTTTGGTGCAGATTTAATTGGCTTATTAAAAGATTTTCATCCTGATATTATTCAAGTAGAACAAGGTTCTAGGGGTCTTGCCTATGCAGAGATGATTACCTTGAATAAACTATTAGGATTGAAAGCAAAAAATATATTTTTCACCTGGTGGAATTTACCTTATAATTTAAAATTTCCTATTTCTTTGCTAGAAAAATATAATCTAAACAATAGTGATGGGATTATTTCCGGCAATCAGGATGGTGCCGATATTCTGAGACAGCAAGGATATACTAAACCTATCAAGGTGATGCCACAGTTGGGTGTAGATGAGAATATATTTAAACCGCAGCATCAACCAGATTTAGCAAAGCAATTAGGAATCAATAGTGAGGATTTTGTCGTTGGTTTTGTTGGTCGCTTTGTTCCTGAAAAAGGGCTGATAACTCTGTTAAATGCATTGACAAAAATCAAAGATAAATCATGGAAATTATTACTCCTTGGGCGAGGAGAATTACGAGAACAAATAATTAAAATATCTTTAGAAGCAGGGTTACAGGATAGATTAATTCTACTAGAAAGTGTACCCCATGATGAAGTGGCTAAATATATCAATTTAATGAGTACTTTAGTCTTACCTTCGGAAACAACATATAAATTTAAAACTCTCACTTCTGTGGGGTGGAAGGAGCAGTTCGGTCATGTATTAATCGAGGCAATGGCTTCTCAAATTCCAGTTATTGGTTCAGATTCTGGAGAAATTCCCTATGTGATTAAAGATGTGGGTTTGGTCTTTCCAGAAGGAGACGCAGAAGCATTATCTGGCTGTATTTCTAGGTTAATAGATGATAGAGATTTTGCTCAGAGTCTGGGGCAAATGGGATATCAAAAAGCAATGGCAAAATATACAAATATTGCGTTAGCTAAACAACAATTGGAATTTTATCAAGAGCTAATTAACTCATAGGTCTTGCAAATATAGATATTTTTTGCTCATCAAACAATAGTAAGTTAAATAACATTAAATATTTGTTAGTTCATGATTTAGTGGCTATTGTGAAAAACCCTAAATACCCTTATTCTTGATAAATAAAAAAACACTAATTATTAAATAGTGGCATAACTTTTGATATATTGCTTCCCTATTCCCTAGCACTTTTTCCTACTTTACATGAAAATATTACAAATAGTTCCTTCTATTTCTTTGGTTTATGGTGGTCCTAGTCAAATGATTTTAGGACTAGCTCCAGCATTAGCAGAAGCGGGGGTTAAAGTCACAGTTTTAACTACAAATAGTAATGGCGATCGCGGTCAAAAACCATTAAATGTACCTTTAAATGTTCCAGTCACAAAGGATGGATACGATATAGTCTATTTTCGTTGTGCGCCATTTCAACGTTATAAGTTTTCCCTTGATTTATGCAATTGGTTAAATCGTTATGGCAATAATTTTGATTTAGCTCATATTCATGCTTTATTTTCTCCTGTCAGTAGTGTGGCAGCTAATATTTGTCGTCAGAAAGCAATACCTTATATTCTCCGTCCTTTGGGAACTCTCGACCCAGCTGATTTGCGTAAAAAGAAATTTTTTAAACAGGTATATGCAGGAATCCTAGAAAAGGCAAATATTGCTGGTGCTGCGGCAATGCATTTTACTAGTGAACAAGAGTCAAAAGTATCCCATCGTTTTGGGGCAAAAACCCAGGATTTAGTCCTACCCCTGGGTGTATATCCTCCAAAAATTATCTCAGCAGTAGAAAATCCTATTCGTAGTCAATTTAATATTGATGATGCGCTCCCCATAATTCTATTCATGTCACGAATTGACCCGAAAAAAGGTTTGGATTTGTTAATACCCAGTTTAGAAAAGCTATTAGCAGACGGATATAATTTTCATTTTGTCCTAGCAGGAACAAATCCTCAAGACCCGAACTACGAAGAAAAGATAAAATCACAAATTCACAATTCCAGCTTGCGATCGCGTACCACTATCACTGGTTTTGTCACCGGAGAGATGAAATCCGCTCTCCTACAAGCTGCGGATATATTCGTTTTACCCTCCTACTACGAAAATTTTGGCATTGCTGTGGCTGAAGCGATGGTAGCTGGGAAACCCGTGGTGATTTCCGACCAGGTACATATTTGTAATGAAGTGAGGGATAATAATTGTGGATGGGTGTGTCCCATGGATGTGCCAGCATTGACAGCAGCACTTCGTACAGGATTGGAAAACCCCGAAGAACGGTATAAACGCGGAAACAGTGCTAAAGAATACGCTCTGAGACAATACAGTTGGCAGGCGATCGCCCAACAAACGGTTAATGCCTATGAACGAATTATCTCATGTTACAAAAATTAAAGAATCGCTAAACTACTTAAAATTTTGTATCGAACATCTCAAGCCCGATTGGAAAACCGGGTTTTGTGTCATGATGATAACACGTAAGCTTTTTTCAAGCACAGGGAATCTCAAATGGCACTCCGTTTAGGTGATACAGTACCAAACTTTACTCAAGCCTCGACACACGGTGAAATAGATTTTTATAGTTGGGCAGGTGACAGCTGGGTAATTTTATTTTCTCACCCCGCAGATTTCACACCTGTTTGCACTACCGAGTTAGGTACAGTTGCAAAACTGAAACCAGAATTTGACAAACGTAACGTCAAGGCGATCGCTCTGAGCGTTGATGATGTAGACTCTCACAATGGTTGGGTGGGTGACATTGAAGAAACCCAAGGAACCGCACTCAACTACCCGATTTTGGCAGATCCCGATCGTAAGGTTTCTGAACTTTATGACATGATCCACCCCAACGCAGCAGCTACTGTCACAGTGCGCTCTGTATTTATTATTGACCCTCAGAAAAAATTGCGTCTCTCTTTTACCTATCCTCCCAGCACGGGACGCAACTTTGATGAAATTTTGCGGGTAATTGATTCACTACAACTCACAGATCATTACAGCGTTGCTACACCAGCAGACTGGAAAGATGGTGAGGATTGCGTGATTGTACCCTCTCTCAAAGATCCAGAGGTTCTGAAGGAGAAATTTCCCAAAGGATATCAAGAAATTAAACCCTATTTGCGGATGACTCCCCAACCGAACAAATAGTTTTGATTTCATAGATACGGAAGTCTGACTGTGATTAATCATAGTCAGACTTTTTTCTGGGAAATTTATTTTTCGATAAACACTAAATCTTCCGGTAATCGTGTGAGTTTGAGGTTTTGTCCCTGCACTTCCACAACATAATTAAACCCAGTAACATGACCTTCAGAAATAATAATTAATCTATCATTCAGAGATTTCAAATAATCAGGAAAACCTGTCAGAGAAAAATCACCATCATTAATTGCCAGATAGCCTAGTAAGCGACGGAATAGCTTAGGCAGTATCACAATATCATCGGTGATTGTCTGAAGATTTTCGAGGATAAAACCTTGATTTGTTTTATCTAATTGCCACAAACCCTTATTTGCTTTTCTGGCATTGACAGCAGCTTCAGCCAATAACTGACGAATATCTGGATAGAGCTTGGAATAAAAGGTAGGATAGACTAAACCCGATGCAATTAAATGATAATTAGCGCTTTTTTTTAATAGAGACTTATCAATATAGATACTACTACCATCGGCAGCTTCCGCCTTACCTTTAAAAGCAAAAGCCACACTTCTACCATAGGTATCAGCAGAATTAGTCAGAATAAAACCGGGAACTTGTTCTGGTTCTGATTTCGTAATTTGCTCATTATCATTGCGGTGAAAACTTTTAAAGCCAAGGAATTTGAGTAATTCATCAGCAGCAGCGTGGGCATATTCCAACGGTTGGCTTTGTGTACCCAGGCTACCACCTCTAGGCTGAAAATGGGTTTCCAGAGCATCAATACTATCTAAACGTAACTGTACACCCCCTAGGTGATTTGTCCGGACTCGGCTATTGACTTTACTCCAAATTTGGGGATTACTCGGATAGAAGCGAATAGAATCACCATCAGGAGCAGTTTTGATAACTTTATAGCTGCCCTGAATTAAAAACATTGTCATAATCAATACTTCCTAATTAATCGCCAGTGTTTCGTGTGAATTGACTCAATAGCCACCATTGTCAAGACATTTAACTACTTTTTCCTGCCGGGATGATTACGTCCTTTATTTCCATAGGGATTGAGTTGCTGCCGTCCATTAGTAATGATACGCAACATATCATGTAGTTGTTGTTCGATATTTTCTAGCGTACTATCAGCATATTCATCCGCACCTTGTTGAATCGCTTCCGCATCGGCGATCGCCTGACGTTGCATTTCTTCAATTTCCTGCTGACATTGTCGCCGTCTTTGATTAATTTCCTCCAAGGTTTCCTGCATCATAGCCTCACATTCCTGCTGCACCTGACGACGTATCTGTTCAGCATCCTGTTGCGCTTGCCTGATGATGTCATTTTCATCCAGAACTTGCGCTCTTTTCGCCTGGGCAGCGTCTACAATCTTCTGCCCGTATTCTTCTGCCTGCAAGAGGATTTCCTCCTTTTGCTCCATCACTACCATGGCTTCCTGAAAAGCTGGTGGTAAGGCAAGGCGAATAAAATCTAACTGCTCTAAAAGTTTTTCCTCATCTACTAACGTCCGTCGTGTTAGAGGAATGTGAAAACTAGCAAGCACCATCTCCTCCAAGCGGTTGAGTTCCTGCTGAATGTCTACGCTACCGGTAAGATTCGCGTCTTCATAGGACATTTCTTCTAACTCTGGAGGGGTTTCGTTGATTCTGTTGTAATTTGGTTCGATACTGGATGGTTTTGGGCGTAGCATTGGTAAATATCCAGGGCAACGTGTGGGGGGACAAGATGATCGACAGAGCCGCCAAACTTTGCAATCTCTTTTACCACACTACTACTTAAAAAACTATACTCGTTTGAGGTCGCTAAAAAAACAGTTTCAATTTCTGTTGAGAGAGTTTTATTGGTATGCGCCATTTGTAGCTCCACCTCGAAGTCAGAAATAGCACGTAACCCCCGCAACAATACGCAAGCTTGGCGCATCTGAGCATAGTTAACAGTTAAACCGTCAAAGGCATCTGCTTCCACATTGGTTAAATGTTTTGTCGAAGTGCGAATCTGTTCCAACCTTCGCTGCACTGTAAACAGGGGTGCTTTATTAGGATTTCGCAAAACTGCCACAACCACCTGATCAAAAAGTTTGGCACCACGTTGGATAATATCGAGGTGTCCGAGGGTGATGGGGTCAAAGCTACCGGGATAAATGGCAATCACTATCTGAGATGCCTCTGAGTTTTGCCAGAAATTATATAGCATAGTACGGTCAGTATTCGTATAAAAATTAGGGGAACCCATCTCTTCCCCTAACTCCTTAACCTTCCTTCTTCAAGGGTGAAAATGGTATCCAGTTGGGATCGTTGAGTATTTGTTCTCTGAGGGTTTTGATCACTCGCAACTCACCGCGTCTATGTTTCGCGAGATAGTTAATACCAACACCACCTTCGCCCAATTTTCTCTCGATGATGTAGCGATCGCCAAATAACTGCTGCCCTGGATTCCACACCATTGGTCAAGACTGCAATTTCACTGATACTTTATTTTGACACGTTCCCAGTTTTATCCCCCGGTTCGCCCATTGTTGACTGGAATTGATGCTGGGGTATGTTTGTATAGCTAAAAAATCATAGACTGATAGTAGGGCGATACTCTATTAGGATTGGCTACAGCTATATCAATAGCTCAGAAATGAGTGGAAATATTTGACAAAAAAAAAGACGGGTGTCACCCCGCCCGATTTATGTCTTTGTCTTATCTAGCCGAAAATAGGAAATTGTCTTAAATCACACCTATGCACCTGATGGTCTGGTTAGCCAAACCATTTGTGGTAGAGAGCGTTATCTGCACCAACCACAAAGGTATCGATTCGGTTTAGTCCCCAAGAAGTAGCCGCAGGAGAGGAAACACAAGCACCACCAAGGTTTTCCCAGCTACTCCAAGTTGAACTATCCCAAGACTTACGGTAAAGGGCGTTATCTGTAGCGATCGCGAACACATCTAGGCGATTGGCTCCCCAACTGGTAACAGCCGGAGAATATAGCCATAAACCACCTAAACTTTCCCAGTTACTACTCCAGGATTTACCGTCAAAAGATTTGCTATAGATGGCATGATCACCACCTCGTACAAAGAGGTCGATGCGATTCTCGCCCCAGGAAACTGCTGCGGGAGCGGATAAACTCTTACCCCCTAAACTTACCCACTGACTCCAGGTGGAACCATCCCAAGACTTTTGCCAAACAGCGTTATCTGAGCCAACACTGAAGACATCTAAACGGTTCTCACCCCAGCTGGAAACAGCAATACCCTGTTTACAAAAGCCGCCTAAATCTTCCCATTCACCCCAACTAGAGCCATTGAAAGATTTACGGAGCAATTGCCGTTGTTGCCCAATGGAGAACACATCTATTTGGTTCACACTGCGACTAATGGCTGTGGGTGCAGTTAAGCTGAAACCACCGAGGTTTTCCCACTCACCCCACATATCACCACTCCAGGATTTGTGGTAGATGGCACTATCTCCACCCAAGGTAAAAGTATCTAAGCGGTTTTTACCCCAAGTACTTGCCGTAGCCGAGGAGAAACAAATGCCACCAAGACTTTCCCATTCTGACCATTGGGGTTGTTGGGGTAGCAGTTTGTCAAAAGCGGCTTTCATCTGGATGATGCCAGCACCCGAATGTTGGTCGAAACCAGGTTCACCAATGTTTTTGGCTGTATTTTTCAGAACCTGCTTGACTTCTTCCTGGGTAAGACTGGGTTTTGCCTGTTTGAGAAGGGCGATCGCCCCCGCAGCAATGGGAGTTGCCGCAGAAGTGCCGTTATCACTCCCGAAATAACCCCGGAAGTGGGTAATGGAGCAGAAATCTGGTTTGTTGGGGTCTAACGCTGCTGGTCCTTGACTGCTGTAACCGACGAATTCCTCATCTTTATTCACAGCACCAACCGTCATCACTAAAGGATGACCATTAGCACCCCAGATACTCTTACCAGGACCCTTATCCTCACCACATCTACCTGCTGGACAGGAAGCACCACAGTTACCCGCAGCGAACAGCATCAGAATCCCTTCATTGATGGCTTCTACTACCTTGCGGGTGAAGGGATGGTCGGGATTGGTGGCATAAAATTCATCCCAATTTTTTTGGTAGACACCCCAGCTATTGCTGAGAATGTGAGGTGTACCATCGGTTTGGTGTTGTTTAATCGCCCACTCAAACACTCTCAGAGCATTAGAAATGGAATCACCATTAGAAATCCGGCAGTCATAGAGCTTGGCATTGGGAGCCATACCTAGGACATCGGTGGCACACATATTACCGTGTTCACCCCAAGCGCGGGCGGTGGTTCCCCAATCACTCGCAGGTCCCCCAATTACGTTGGGAATGCGCCGGATTGTTTCCATCGGTCCGACATTACGTCCTTCGGCAGTAATACCACCGTCAACGATACCAACAACGATACCGTCTCCCTTAAAGCCTGCTGCCCAGATTTGGTCTACACCTAGGTACTTGGCTACATCTACCATGGTGCCCTTTGGCGTTGTTGGAGAACAGTCACAAGTGCCAATAGGACAGTTTCCCGTGCCTTCCATGGGCGTAACTTGGTCTTTTTCTGTTTTTTCCAGCAACGCTGATGTATCAAAGGGAGCAATGGGAGTGTCTTTGTAGACTTTGATGACATTTGGCTGCGCTTCCAGTTCGGAAATTCTGTCTTCTTCTATTACCCCCCGCACGAGAATCGTGTTCTCATTGCTCGCAAGTAAAGCTTGTCTACTGCTAGGGGTTACTGGTATCGGCTCATAGCTAGTATCCATTTGGAAACTAGTAAAATTTATTGCCGATGCTATTTGTGATACACCTGATACACCCTGATGTTGGGGTAAACGTAGCTCAACTAACACTTTCTGCACTTGTGCCTCAGACTGACTGGCGTTCATGTCTGGGTTCGGCATTTGGTGTTGCCAACCGGATGAGTCCATGGTTAGGGATGGCATCCCGTTGCTGGTACTTCCGTTGCCCATATTGGCAGCTACAATCCCGTGACTTTGCATATTTTCGCCCTTTATAATCCTTGTTTGGTGATTGACCTGCAAGGTATAATTACTCAGCAAATACCGAGAATGAAGTGGATTTCCCTTGTATGTAGTTTTGCGGTCTACTTATGCAAGTTTTTATATTCCGATTTCATTGCCTGACATTATGCTGATACGTAATACCAAATGTGAATAGGTAAAACCACGGAAAATGACTGGACTGGCTTCAGTAAGTTCCGTGGAAATCACAGTCCGATTTTGAACTTCAGAAGCTAGCGCCCAGAGTTCGGGAACAAGATTTTTTAAGGTAAGAACAATATGGGAAAAGGGTTTGAGGAGAGCTTTTTGTTCTGAGAAGATGTCTGATGAGGATACCTACCTTCAGCAGTGAGGCTAAAAATCATACGGATTCAGGTTTACGTGAGGCGAGGAATTCTCGTGATACCGTTAAGTGAGTGAACATGGTTTCAACCTAACTGTTATTTGCTGTGGTAAATGTGCCTCATCAGTTGCCGAGTGGATGATTAAATGTGTAGTAGCTTGCCATCGGCGAGAGTTATTTTTCTTGTAGAGATAACTGATAACTGCTTCAAAGCAACTTAGTATGATTGAATCGAAACTCTCAAACCCCAAATCGGTATGACAATCAAGCGCTTGTTGACAATTTTGCTGACTTTAGTGGCTATCTTGTATTATGGTCAGGCTTTATATGAGAGTTGGCAAAAACCCCAAATTCAAAGCCGATTGGAACTCTACCAAACGGATATCCTGTTACAAGCGCAGGAGTGGCAACCAGAGGGAAATGATGCTGAAAATAGTCAACAAAATTGGCGATCGCTAAAAACCAGCCTGCTAGGGACAAAACCTCTAGTGAGTGCAACAAAGCAATATCAAGATGTGCGTGACTCGGCAGAAAAAACCCTGGAAAAGCTGAATCAGCAAGCTCCTGTTGATTCTCAGCAAATGAAACAGTCAGTACAGGAAGTTGATAATCTCATCACGGAATTAGATTTACGTTTGGGGGTTTTGCAAGCAGAGCAAAAGCAGACAGAAGTAGCAGTCAATACTTGGAAGCGTTTACAAGCAAGAATCCCCAGGGGAAATCCGGGAGAAACCGGAGAAACCGCAGCAGCATTAGCGGGAATGTGGAGTAATCCCCCCAGTCTCTTACCCAATGCTCAACCCCTAATTCAAAAGAATCTCGAAGGATGGTTTCGTCTGACAGCTTTAGAGCGATTGTATGAATTACAACAGCGCTCGGAGGCAGTATCAGAGGTGGTTGCCCAGCAACAGGAAGCGGGAGAGCAAGCGGTGGTGAAATTAGCCATTGTGGCAACTTTACCAGGTATTACGGGCTTGCTAGGCTTAGGATTATTGATTTTTGTCCTAGGGCAACGACTGATAAAAGGTAAGAATTCCCTTCTGGCACAAAATGAGGATATACCTTGGCAGACACCCTGGGATGGGGAAACCACCTTACAAGTCTATATATTTGGTTTTTTCTTCATTGGGCAAATTCTGGTTGGGCAGTTTGTTATGCCCATTCTGGTATCAATTTTACCTTTTCCCCGTCCGATTACGGATGTAAGGATTCAAGCTTTTTTCGTATTTCTGAGTTATTTAATTGTTGCCTCTGGGGCGATCGCTGTCTTGTTTGCGACAATTAAGCCCTATTTTCCCCTATCTCCTGATTGGTTCCGTTTTCAGTTACGCAGTCGTTGGTTCCTCTGGGGGTTAGGTGGTTACTGTGCAGCTTTACCGATTGTGGTGATTATTTCCCTGGTAAATCAAAAATTTTGGCAGGGGCAAGGAGGCAGTAATCCCCTGTTACAGTTGGTATTGTCTAGCCATAGCAACATAGCTTTGTTCTTATTTTTCTTTACAGCCGCGATCGCCGCTCCGGTATTTGAAGAATTCCTGTTTCGTGGCTTTTTGCTACCTTCCCTAACTCGCTATATGTCTGTGTGGGGAGCAATTCTGATCAGCAGCTTAGTCTTTGCGGTGGCACACTTGAGCCTGTCGGAAATTTTACCGCTCTTTGCCCTAGGGGTGGTTTTGGGTGTAGTCTATACGCGATCGCGCAATCTTCTTGCCTCAATGTTACTTCACAGTTTGTGGAACAGTGGCACTCTTCTCAGTCTATTTGTTTTGGGTAGCAGTAACCAGTAAAACACCTGGATTTGGGATATTGGATTCTATCTCATCTTCTACCGTCGCTACTTTTTATCCCATTTTTCCCACTAGATATGCCCGCCTAGGGAAAATTCCATCAAATTTGATTAACACTGTTGACAAACTTCAATTGTTTCGGATACAAATATTTGAAAAAATCTACCGACAGACATTGGTAATCAAGAGGAAAAAATGCTAACTTGATTCCATCTATAATTTGATGCCAAGATAGCCCAAGTTTACCGCCTCTAGGAAGTCGCAAAGTTAGCTACAAAATACTAATTCTGTGATTGACACTGATACCTCTTATCTTGCAGTCAACCGAGGATAGTTAATTCTGATGGGGAAATATCAAAACCCTCCCAGATAAAGCCTATCTCAGACATCATTTGGTTTTCCAAGTCTCTATCAGTCTAGCCAAAATCACAAAAATTTTGTACTTTTTGATACCGTTTTTCCTTTGCAAAAAAGTCCAACTTGTACAAATCTATTTTTATTGTTGTTATAGGCTGTAGCTAGGAACTAATCCTAATGTTGATTATTCAGCTATTTATCAGGTATCTAAATTAAGCATTATCAATTGGTGACGTTTTAGGCTGTAATCAGTAACAGTCCGGAGACTCTAGCCTTTGAACTGTAGTAATAAATATACTGTGGTGATTTTTGCCAGAATAAAAGAGATTATCTGTAATAGATTTTCTCGTTAATAGTTATACTAATTTCCTGTAACTGTGATACAAATACATATCAGATAATTGCTGTCACTTCAAAATAACCTTGTCTTGAAGTCAGCGAGTAATTGCTATTGATAATTGGATGTGAGTCTATGGGGAAATAGTATTTTATCTGTACAGAAGATAATTACATGAAAACTTCATTATTTCCTAATTAAAAAAGGGAATACCGATGGAGTTTTTAGTTTAATCTATAACATATAGTTGTCTGTGGGCATAAATTTCTTCTACCTAAAGTAGATTTACGGAATTGCCTATATTAATTTAGTTTTGAGTCAGTAGCTTAAAGTATATTTTATCGCTCACCTCTCTTATTTTTATCCCATTAAGCTTGATAGCAAGATTTCTGTTACTAGAAAATATTGCGCCTAAGGGTAAATAGATATAACTTTAAAGCAAGACTTAAATTTCATTTTATACATTGATTTCAAGGAAACATCAGGTATGGCAAATCTAACTCCTAGTCATGCGACTAAACAAATCTTAGCTGGATATACTGGTATTATTTTTGGTGGTTTTGGTGTCCATAAATTTATCCTTGGTTATACAGTGGAAGCTGTAATAGTTTTGATAGTTTCTGTTGTTGGAGGCTATTTTACCTATGGCTTAACGCTACTCATTATGCAATTTGTAGGTTTAATTGAGGGGATGATTTATTTAAATAAATCCCATGATGAGTTTGTCAATACCTATTTTGTCAATCGTCAAGGATGGTTTTAGGATAATTCTGAGGATTGCGAAAAAACGGAATTCCAGGAATTATCTATCTGAAAAATTATCCACTCAGGATAAAGCTAAATAGGAATATTTGAGCTTGTCATCGAGAAAAATATATATTTCCCATAGCTAGTACTAATAGCTTCATTGCCTTTTTACTCTATAAATAAAATACCAGTCAGATAGGAGCATCAGTATATTTTATCCATACAAGAAATAATCTCAAAGATGCCATAAATCATGACTATAAATCATTGCTGATGCGGGATGGCAAAGTCGTTTTTATCTGGGAAAATTTCTTTCTATATCAAATGAAAGATACTCTGCTGCATCATCTAACTTGATTCCAAATCTCAAATTAACTCATGGTCGATATCCACAGATGAAAAAATATCGTCTTGTCGCAATTTTTATCATTAGCTGCATCTATTTTCTCGGTGTGTCTGGCTTGGGTGTTAATGACTTTTACAAAGGTCAAATGGTACTTTTCCCTATCCAAATTAGTGCGGCTATTTATATGATGTATTTCCGTCGCTGGAATGTGAACCGCCTCTAGGAATCATAGTCAGGAGTGAAAATTCTGTTCGTTACAGGGGCTACAAATAAGGTGGAAAATTCCTGGGAAACCAGACTTTTCTCAACAGTGGGGGATCGGATGCTTGCTGTTCTTAATAAAAGTTAATAAGTAAGACTGCCGATCATAGTCACGAATTTCGCCTAACCTCAAAATAGAGGCGCTTTCTATGAGCCTGGAAATCCCGTAACGAATCTAGACAATCTCCCATGGAACTTGTGTCGAAAACTAATCTTGCTTCAGAACCGACTCCAGATGTGGAAAAGCTCATTTTGGATGTGGGGGGAATGAAGTGTGCTGGATGCGTGAAAGCAGTGGAAAGACGGCTAACACAATTTCCGGAAGTCAAAAATGTCTGTGTAAATCTCGCAACGGAAGTTGCGGTGGTGGAATTAGTTTCAGGTACTATACCCGCAGAGTTGCTGGCTGAAGAATTAACAAAAGTTGGATTTCCGACTCAGGCTAGAACTACGGATAGTCATGTAGCAGGTAGTACAAATCAGCTACAAGATGCAACGGAAAGGCAAAATCAGGAAATGCAGGTTGCCAAAAGACAATTAATTGTGGCGATCGCCCTCCTCACCCTCTCTATAATTGGGCATTTCGGCAGTTTTACCTATGCAATTTTCCCCGCTATCCATGGGATTTGGTTCCATTTTGCTCTTGCCACGGTAGCTTTATTATTTCCAGGGCGGGAAATTTTTCGGGATGGATGGCAAGGTGTACGCCACAATGCACCCAATATGAATACCCTTGTTGGGTTAGGAATGTTAACAGCTTACACCGCTAGTTTGGTGGCTCTAATATTTCCGAGCTTGGGTTGGGAATGTTTTTTTGATGAACCGGTGATGATGTTAGGTTTTATTCTCTTGGGTAGAACTTTAGAAAAACAAGCTAGGGGCAAAGCTGCGTCAGCTTTTCGGCAATTACTCGCTCTCAAACCCCAGACAGCCAAATTAATCCCCAAATTAGGAGTCACATCTAGTGATGTGGTAGAAATTCCCGCAGAGCAGGTGCGGGTAGGAGAATGGCTACAAGTGTTACCAGGAGAGAAAATCCCCGTGGATGGTGCAGTAGTCGTGGGGCAAACCACCGTGGATGAATCGATGTTAACAGGGGAAGCCATACCTGTATTCAAACAGGTGGGTGATATCGTCACCGCAGGAACCATCAATCAGTCGGGGGCGATCGCCATGGAAGCGACACGTATCGGTAAGGATACTACCTTGGCGCAAATTGTCACCCTGGTGGAAACTGCCCAAACTCGTAAAGCTCCTGTACAGAAGTTAGCAGATACCGTCGCCGGCTATTTTACCTATGGAGTGTTAACTGCTGCCCTGTTAACATTTGTATTTTGGTATTTTCTGGGCACTCATATTTGGCATGATTTACCCAGTTCTGGACAAATGTTCATGTCTCATCTGGGGCATGGAGAAAGCCATAGTCATATTTATCACACAGCTTCAGATAGTAATTCATCCCTGTTATTTAGCTTAAAATTAGCGATCGCTGTCATGGTGGTTGCCTGCCCCTGTGCCCTGGGATTAGCTACACCCACGGCAATTCTTGTCGGTACGGCAATGAGTGCAGAACAGGGTTTATTAATTAAGGGTGGTGATGTTCTGGAAAAAGTTCATCAATTAAATACGGTGATTTTTGATAAAACAGGCACTCTCACTACTGGTAATCCTACAGTCACAGACTGCCTTACCTGGGGCGACACAGACAAAGAAAGCTTAATTGCTTGGGCAGCAGCAGTCGAAAGGGGTACTTGTCACCCGATTGCTAATGCCATTCAGCAAGCCGCCCTAGAGGCAAAAATCACCATTCCCCCAGCCCAGGATTTTATCACAGAACCGGGTTTAGGCGTTTCCGGAGTCATTGATGGACAGATGATTGTCATTGGGAATTGGCAATGGTTGCAGTGGCACGGAGTGACAATTCCCGGAGAATTTCAGCAGCAAGCACAGGAATTAATTGCCCAGGGAAAAACCGTTGTTGCTTTGGCAGTCGAAACTGACATCGTTGGCTGTATTGCCGTGCAAGATACTCTCAGAACAGATGCCAAATCCACCATCTCAGAATTACAAGCCATGGGTTTGCGGGTAATGTTACTCAGTGGCGATACTAAATTTGCAGCAGAGGCGATCGCCAAGCAATTGGGACTCTCACCTACCGATGTCATGGCAGAAGTACCCCCCAGCAAAAAAGCTGCAATTATTCAAACTCTGCAATCAGAAACTCCAGTATCAATTGTGGCGATGGTTGGAGATGGAATTAATGATGCCCCAGCCCTTTCTCAGGCTGATGTTGGTATTGCTTTGCAGGCAGGTACTGATGTAGCTATGGAGACAGCCGACATCGTATTAATGCGGAATCGGTTAAAAGATGTAGTCACATCAATCAGATTTAGTCGGGCAACCTTCGGGAAAATTCGCCAAAACTTATTTTGGGCTTTTGCCTATAATACATTAGGAATTCCCTTGGCAGCTGGTGTTTTATTACCTAGTTTTGGGTTCGTACTTACCCCTACAGGAGCAGCTGCACTCATGGCTTTTAGTTCAGTGAGTGTTGTCACTAATTCAGTCTTACTCAGGTGGTTAGTGAGCAAGTCTTAAGGGTAAAGTGTAGAAGTATAGCAAAATATAGGGGACAAGGAACAGTTATTGGTTTTTCCGGGTAACTATTTTGATGTCATCATCTACCTTGCTATCACAACCAAAACTTCGGTAAATATATAGTTCCAGCGATTGTAGTAGCTAAGATTTTTCAATGGCAGTAGCAGCAACGAATGAAAACCATATTCTCATTGTCGAAGATGATCAAGGGCGAAAGGAAATTCCCCTAGATCGTCCTGTGTATTCTATCGGGCGCGATCGCGATTGTGATATTCGCTTAGTATCGCATTTTGTTTCCCGCCGCCATGCCACCTTGGTTAGACTACCAAGAGATCACAGCAGTTTTTATTACCGGATTGTCGATGGTGACGCTAAAGGGAAGGTGAGTTCTAACGGTTTAGTGATCAATGGTCGCAGAATGCCGGCTCATGATCTTAAGAATGAGGACGAAATTATTTTTGGTCCCCAAGTCCGTGCTATTTACTATTTACTCCAGGGAGAAACCGTACCACCTGGACAAACTGATATGAGTGAGTATGATATTACCCTAATAAATCCGGGAATGAATGAAAATGAAGAAGACTAGCACCGCGAGGTTGAATTATCAATAATTCCTCATATTAGGGGAAGGGTGAAACTCATCCATCAGGGGGCAAAAAATTGCCAGTGAATACAGAGCAAGCTTTTCAGGGATGGAAATAATAGATGTTTTTTCCCATCGCTATGTATGAGCTAAAGTCCTGAAAGCAAAATTCTCCTGATTTCTAGTCGGGAGAATTTTGGGTAAAAATTAGCTAAATTGTCGCGGAGTAGTTTTGAGAGAGTCTCAACCAGCTAAACTCTCAATCAGATTCCAATAACGACTATTTTCTATTTGTTCTCGAACTAATTCAAATAATTGCCGACAATGGTTATCTCGTTGCAGGGGTAATTCTTCATTCTTAATCACGATCGCCATCCGGGTTTCTGTATCTGTGGCTGTGCTACTCTCAATTAATGCCTCCACTGTCACCAATTTAGAGAAAGTCACACTACCAGGAATTTCCCGTGCCATGATGTAATCGCGGCTGTAATATTGCACATCCAAACCACAGTCTTGTAACAGTCCTACCAGTAACGGCTGGAGTTCTTCTATGGTAATCGAAAGAACAAATGAACAGGTATATCGAGCCATGATAGCCCCACGCCTTGGAACAATAAGTAACATGGTGATAGGCATAGGAGACGGGCTGGATATCAAGCCATAGTCGCCCCATACCTTGCAACACTCTGTCCATCCTATAATACACAACCGAGTGCAAGATAAGAGCTTTACAAAATCAATAAAAAACTCTACCCATGAATCGGTGAAGTTGCCGGTAATAGGTGATGAATGATGGGGAAAGGTGATAATTACCCTATCTCCTGTACCCTCCCACCTAGTACAATAGGCTGTGGCTGATGCGCGGAAAAACATGAAAGTAGCAATTAGTGGAGCAACAGGATTTGTCGGTAGTCGTTTAGTGGAACGACTTCACAAGGAAGGTATGGGCGTGGTAGTTTTGACTCGGAATACTGCCCATGCTCGTAAGGTGTTTCCGACTGAGGCTTTTGGCAATGTGGAGTTAGTTGCCTATACTCCCACCGAATCGGGGATATGGCAAGAGGCGATCGCCGGATGTGATGCGGTTGTTAACTTGACTGGTGAACCCATCGGTGAAGGACGTTGGACGACTGAACGTAAGCAGGAAATCATTAATAGTCGCCAATTAACCACCCAAAAGATTGTGGAAGCCATAGGCAAAGCCAATCCTCGACCCCAGGTTTTAATTAATACTTCTGCTATTGGTTACTACGGTACTAGTGAGACTGCCACCTTTGATGAGAATAGCGCTGCGGGCAATGATTTCCTCGCCGAAGTCTGTCAAACTTGGGAAAGGGAAGCTAGCAAGGTGACTGATGCTGGTGTGCGATTAGTGGTGCTGCGTTTTGGGATTGTTTTGGGTTTAGGTGGTGCTTTGGGTAAAATGATTACCCCCTTTAAATTATTTGCCGGTGGTCCCTTGGGTACCGGTAAGCAGTGGTTTTCCTGGATTCATCTAGATGATGTGGTGAATTTGATTATTCAGGCGATCGCCAATCCCCAAATGTCTGGAGTATATAATGCAACAGCTCCTAACCCGGTACGGATGAACGAACTGTGCAACACCATGGGAAAAGTGATGAATCGTCCCTCCTGGCTCCCGGTTCCTGCCCTGGCTTTAGAAGCAATGCTGGGGGATGGAGCGATTATTGTTTTGGAAGGGCAACAAGTTTTACCAAAAAGAACTCTCGAAAGTGGTTTTAAATTTAAGTATCCAAATTTACAACCTGCCCTTGCCGATATTTTAAAGTGAGGTCAGTTAACTAAGCTGGATGGTAGTAAAAGGCTACTCCCAAAATCATGTAGGTAGCAATTAACAGGATACCGTCCAGCCAATTGGAACGTCCGCCAAAACTGATTAAATTGGCAACAGTGACGGCGATCGCGATGGCAATTACTTCAAAGGGATTAAAGTTGAGGGTGATGGGTTGTCCGATAAATTGACCAACTAGTACTAAGATTGGGGCAACAAAGGAAGCGACTAATAAACTATCACCAGTTACAGAAGATACAGCCAAGTCCATTTTATTTTTCATGGAAAGGCGAATTACGGTGACATATCCCGCAACATCACTGAGTAAGGGGATGAGAATGACACCAGTAAACAGAGGTGTTAATCCTAACCTAGTAGTTTCTGGTTCAATTACACTCACAAATAAATCAGAGAGAATGGCGATCGCTACCGTAGAAACTAGCAAGACAGTAATCCATAACCAGAGTGTGGTTGATGATTTCGTAGTTTCTCCGTCTTCCTCTGCATCACTCAATCCCACCTCGTACAAATAGCTGTGAGTACCGAGGGAAAATACTAAAGTCAATCCGTAAACAGCAATCAGAATTGTTGAGACAATTACAGAGATATCTCGAATTGCAATCTCATCAACAATATTTGATGTTGCAATCACAGTGGTAGGTAAACCGAGGGCGATCGCAGCTAAAGTCATAAAGGAACCATTTACCCTCGCAACAATGGGTTTAAAAGTCTGTTCCTTGTAGCGTAAACCACCCGTAAACATTCCCAAACCAAGGAGCAGTAGTAAAGCACCTAATACACTTCCGGTAATACTTGCTTCCACAATATCCACCAAACCCTGACGGAGTGCAGTCAGAGCGATAATTAATTCCGTTGCATTGGCAAATAATGCAGTCACCAAACCCCCAACTACCGCACCTGTAAAAACTGCGACTTTCTCGACTGCGGTACTTAACCAGATGGAAACAGGAATGATGGCGATCGCAGAGGTGATGAAAATTGCGGTATCACCCCAGTGAAGATAATCAGCAGCGATCGCAAGGGGAACGAAAGGTAAGAGAATAAACGGAATTAGTTTTTGATATTTCATTATCTTTGGGGAAAAAATTGCCGCAAAATCTCTCCGGGTTGACGATCCCAAGTATCAATATGCTCGTATATTAAACCATCTATATTCAGCTTATAGGTGGAATATCCTTCAAAATAAATATTTGCTTCCCAAGGAACCCGTAATTTTCCCCTAACAGTCCACTCTGCTAGAATGGTGTTTTCCTCAGATTGAGTCACACGATGTAAGTCAAAAAATATCTGAGTAAAAAACAACTTGCCATGGAAACGCAAAGTCCAAAATATAATTCTATAACTGAATTTGCCCCGAAACTTATTTACTGGGTCACGAAAAGAAATATCTGGAGAGTAAATATCATAGGAAATATCCTGGGTAAATAAATTTGGCAACTCTTCTTGAAGTACTTCGATGATTTTTGAGATTCCCTGAACTTTCACACAACCTCCTTATACAAATTCGTAATTCTTCAAAAATACTGTTTTTACAAGACTTTCTATAGTGATACCAAGTTGCGCTCAAAACATAGTACCCTGTCATTGCAACTTTAGCGGAGCGTCAGGAAGCAATCTCACCAAGTTTAAACTCATACGACAGAAGGCAATTTGGTATGAACAAGTCAAATAAACTCTGTGAAATAGCATCAAATTCTGATTCGACTATTCAACCATATCTGTATTTAACAAAAAATCACCCCAGATTTATACTCCAAGGTGATAAATAAACAATATTTTTGTAAAAATCATTAACGTAGTCGAAAAACTTTGAGTATGTTCTGATAACCAGCCTTAGCAACCTCTTCATTATCTCGTCTCTCTTGACTATTCATCTCTTCAGGAGAAACCATGCGAATTTTACCACCATTATTCCCAGAATAATCTGGATAAAACATGACTTGAACTTTTCCATCTTCTCCAAAGAAAATCAATTCATCGGAATGAAACCTCCGGAATGCTTTGACTTGTCCATTCTCAAACCAATATCCGATGCCGTCACCTAATTCTAGTAAAGCTTCTGAAGCTGTGACTAGTTTACCATTATGAGTACAAATACTATAGCTGATATTTCGGTGAACTTGCTTTTTTTCCTGACATCCTTGGGCTTTTTTCTCTAATGATTGGATAGCTGATTTATAAAAACTTTCATCTGTCGCTGGTTCAATCTCTGCTGCTCCTTTCTCCGACTGATTGGCAACAATTGCCTTGAATTTATCCCTATAATTGACAGAGTTGATTATTTGACATTTTACTGATTCATTTCCCCGGCTACAATTATCAAAATTGAGATGCTTTTCTTGTGAAATATCCTGATAATTGATGGCATAGGATGCACTCGATTGCCATTGATAACAAGTTAACAACGGAGCTAGTGCAACCATGATTGTGAGTGATACTTTTTTCATCGTGACAAATTAAAGCTTAATAAAAAATGATTTCTATGCGTTGGTGATAAATTTCGCACAATCATCCAAATTTAAGCTTTTTTTGAACAACGAGGTGGGGAAAAATACGTAAACCGGGGATACTTCACAGAAACTGCACAGTTATCCCATAGATTCCGAAAGTAAAATCAATTCTTCAATCTCAAGATTCCCATGACAATTACAGCTAGGCGATCGCCATTGGGAAATTCTTCCGGATATTGCCAATCATACCAAGGATAAAGAAATGGTAGATGCACCCGAGTTTGTAGCCTTCAGCCTTTGGCTGGGGGTTTTATTCTATCATCTTTCCGGACTTTTGATGCTCTACACTCAGAAGTAAGTCGCTGGAAATAAACCTAATATCATGTCCGGTTGAATACTTATAATTAAGGCAGCAGGGGAAAAGAAAATTTTCCGATGCCTGATACACAAGTTATTCTGCGAACATGATATCACTATGTAACAGAATGTAAAATCAGCAAAACTCTTGCAAATGCGCCACTTTGCTGCACTCTGCGAAGGCAATCACATAGTTATAAATTTTCGCAACCACCTACTCCTGTGGGAGATTTATGCCAATTTTATATCGCTGGGCTCACCTTGCTAAAGTTGTTTGAGGTTGGGGATTCAACAAGCCATGTAATAATGATGCTGGACGTTGACTATGGGGCCAAGCAAAAGCATGGCGAAAAGCCGCATCTTGGCAGGCTTGTAACTGTGAGAAACTGATAATATCGTGGGTGAGAAGATTTTCGTATTCAAAGGGTAAGCGAACATTATGCAACCCAGCATTATCCGTACAAATCGCGATATCAACTCCTGCCTGGAAACATTGCTCAAAAACTGACTTCAACTGACGAATATCCTGTAAAGCCCCTGTTTTCAAGTAAGTTGTTGGGCAAATCTCTAAACACTGATTCCGTCTCGCTACATCTGGCAGTAATTCTGGATACATTAAAGGTATTTGAATCCCATGCCCAATTCGCATCAAATAGGGTAATAGTTCCGGGTAACATCCTGATGTGGTTTCATAGAGATGTCCGGTGGTATTAAGACCCAAAGATAGGGCATATTGATAAAGCTCTATCCATTCTGGGAGACGCTCTGCATAGTAACTGTCTCCCCCTGCGACATCCACCGCACAGACATACTGCCTATTTTGGGCTGCCAAATCAATAATTGCTCGATTCACCTCGTAGGGTAAGCGAGAATGCATACAGAGAATTTGGCTAGTAACGATGGGATATTCAGGGATTTGACTAGCTTTTCCCACCACGTCTACGATTTCCGTCATTTTGTCAATTCTCGCTGATTGACTCAGGTGTTCTGGGGTACGCAGATATGGTGTATAACGTAACTCTAAGTATGCTAAATTCTCAAAAATGTACGCCCCTCTGAGTAGACGATAGATAAAGTAAGGGAGGGTGGTTACGGTTTGCACGCTTTCGACTAGGGTGTGCAATTCTAAGTATTCATCTAGGGTATTGCGGGGTTTGGTGTAAAACTCTTCAAATTCTGGATAATTGCGAAACCGCGAAATTAAATCTGCCGAATGACGCTCGAAGTATCGCCATAAAACACGGGGAACAACCGAACCACCCAGATGCCTGTGTAACTCAGCATATAATGCCATAGTGGTTTATTCCAGCAAAATTTTAATTATTATTTACATTAACTGAGAAACCAATTAGATACAAGGGGGAAGGGTGACTTCTCAGTCTGGGAGTATAGAATGCAGAGTCTGTAATAATTCTTGGGTAGTAAAGGGTTTGGCAATAAATCCTTGGATATTTATATCTGGGGAATGGGTGATTTTCTCAGGAGATAGTAAACCACTGACAGCGATAATCTTGACGTTGGGGTTGATTTTTTGTAGAGTCCGAATGGCGATCGCCCCATCGATTCCTGGTGTCATCATATCCAGAACAATAGCAGTAATTTCCTGTTGGCGATCGGCATAGATTGCTAATGCTTCCACAGCATCATTGGCAGTTATGGCACGATAGTTATGACTTTCCAGGGTAGATTTAGTAATTTCTCTAATTGCGGCTTCATCATCTACAATCAGAATGAGTTGCCCATTGCCTGTAAACATTTCTCCTTCTCTGGGGTGTATGGGTACAGGGCATTGATGAAATGCGGGTAAATAAACTTGGAATTTTGTTCCCCTGGCAACTTCGCTATACACATTGACAAACCCCTGATGATTTTTGATAATCCCTAGGGCTGTAGATAAACCTAAACCAGTACCTTTTCCGACTTCCTTGGTGGTAAAAAACGGTTCAAAAATCCGTTCCTGAATATTTGGGGGTATTCCCATTCCCGTATCTGCCACGGTAATCACCACATAAGCACCTTCTTTAGCATCGAGATGCATTTGGGCATAGTGGCGATCGATAACGAAATTGTGGGCAGTGATATCAATCCTACCACCCTCAGCCATGGCATCACGGGCATTGACAACTAAATTCATCAAGACTTGGTGCAGTTGGGTAGTATCACCTCGCACATTCCAGAGATTGGTGGGGATATCCGTTTCCCAGGTAATGCATTTTGGGAAAGTTTGGTGAATAATTTGTTCAATTTCACCGATTAATTGACGAATATCAATCACTGTTTGTTTGCTTTCAATCCCCCGGGCAAAGGATAATACTTGTCGGATTAAATTTGCCCCCCGTTTCACATTATTTTCCAGGGTTCTGAGAATTCTTTGCTGTTGTGCATCCTGGGATTTCATTTCTAAGAGTTGTACAGCGAGTAGAATCGGTGCAAGCACATTATTTAAATCATGGGCAATTCCTCCTGCGAGGGTACCAATACTTTCTAATCTTTGCGATCGCAGTAATTGTGCTTCGAGTTGTTTTTTCTGGGTAATTTCCGTATTTACGATCAGAATCGACTTGGTTTTTCCCCCTTCATCCCGCACCAAAGTCCAACGACTCTCAACTATGATATTTTTACCTGTATCGGTGACTTGGTGTAATTCTCCTTGCCATGCACCCTGTTGCACAACTGTAAATAAAGCATCTTCCAACTGGGGGGAAATTTCCTGATACAACAATTGAAAGGCATTTTTACCCAAAACTTCTTCCCCTCGCCAACCGTAAAGGTTTTCTGCTCCCTTATTCCAATATAAAATCTGTTTATGGATATCCTGAACCATAATGGCATCAGTAGCAACGTCGAGTAATGCCGCTTGCTCTTGAATTTTCTGTTCAGCCTGTTTACGCTTACTAATATCCCTTGTCACTGCTAAGTGTAAAAAACTGCCATCTGCTTCATTTACCAAGGGTACTGCATGGGTTTCTACCCAACGCTTGCCACCACGAAACCCCAAAATTTCAAATTCTAAAGTTCCCCGCTTTCCTTGACACACTTTCTCATGTAGTAGAGAAAAATCTTCACGATATTCTGGAGCGATCGCCGCATATACAGGATTCCCAATTACCACTTCGGGACTTTTTACTTCCAGCATGGCTAATCCAGAAGCATTAATTTCCAGTAATCTACCATCACGGGCGATTAATTGGATACATTCGGGTTCCGCATCAAACATTGCCCGTAAACGGTTTTCACTATCTTGCAGTGCGCTTTCCGTCTGCTTCAGTCGTCGAATATACCCACGCAGCAAGTAATAGAGTATGGTCACCAGAACTAAGTCTACCAGGGCAGTGATAATAAAAATGGCGATCGCCTTGTCTAAATTTGTTTGCGATCGCTGCATCCGCTTTTGTAATAAACTTTCTTCTGTTTTGACTGCTTGATGAATTACCTGACTCAACTCATCATCTTGTTTTGGGGAACGTGAAGTAATATAAGCAGCAACACTCTGCAAATCTTGCTTTTGTCGCAATGCTATTTCTGTTTGCCACTGTTGCCAACTACTCTCAAGTTTTGCCTCAATTGATAAAAATAATTTTTGCCGCTTTGATTTCTCACTCAACTGCTCTTTGAGAATTCGTTTACTTTCTGTAATTTTACTTTGAAAATTATCATACTTTTGTAAGTAAGCATTCTCCCCTGTCAGCAAATAGAGCAATTGACTATTTTTAGCATTCTGAAAGGTCAGTAAATTTCCTTCTAGGACATTAATTAATTGTTGAGATTCTGTCACTAGCAACTGACTTTCCATCATTTTCATGGTATTGCTATAAGACAGTAAAACATTAGCGAATATCACTGCTAATGCCATCACAAATACTGCCGTAAATTTTCTCATGCTACACCATCTCATCATGCTATAGCCCCTAACTTTGCCAACAAAATACTGAGTTTTCTATAATTTAAGTATTGAAAAGTAACAGTGATAATTAAGCTAAAATCGATACGAAAAACTCTGGTTCCTTGCTTCATACTTTGCCTTTCTCCCTGGGGGAAGGGGCAGAAAAGTAACATAAAATATTTCTTTTATTTAACTGGAGAACTTAACAGTAACTTAATCATTAAAAAAAACTGTGATAGATACTACCATTATTTACTAATTTTCAGTACTCATCACTGCATATACTAGAAGATATGAAAATCAATATTTATTCTGTGAGATTTTGCAGTTAGTTATCATCGAAAAATCTGTTTTGCTAACTATGGCAGTCTCTATGTACCATGATTCCAGAATTCAGCTTTCCATATTCAGGATTCAGGGAATAGCTTGAAAATCCGAGGAATCCAGTACCTCTGCGTGGAATTTAACATTCATCCAGCCTCAGCATTCTCTTGATTTTTAACAGTTAGTTTCTTTACACCCTGCTGTACTCAGTATTGGATAACCCATGAATGTCCGAATATAAATTCATGAAAACTTGGTATCTACAGGATTCCCCAATGTAGAACTCCTATCGAGGTATTGGTATTTATTGATGGCGATCGCCATTCATGAGAAAAGTTCATATTTATTTACAATTACCTGATTTTGTTCATCTGTAAAAAGTTACAAAATTACAAAAAATGAGAAGTTTCTCTAATTGATATAAAAAATACTAATGTACTTGTTTGCTCTGGAGTGAATTCAGGAGTCATAGACAGAATCATCTGAGGTTATAGTTCTTAACTATTGAGCTAGAAGAATGGATGTAAATTTATACCTACCCCCTGCAATCAAATATGAATAAATAGCTCAAACTTTAATAAGAATCCTTGACATAAATCACAATATCTGTAAATAATTATTGTTTGTGAAAACTTTAGCTCTATAGAATAAACACTTGGCTAACGTCATTGTTATAGGCGCCCAGTGGGGCGACGAAGGAAAAGGAAAAATCACCGACTTACTCAGTCGCTCCGCAGATGTTGTCGTACGTTACCAAGGGGGTGTCAATGCTGGACACACAATTGTAGTTAAGGAACAAACCTTTAAACTGCATTTGATTCCCTCTGGTATTTTGTATCCTGACACTGAGTGCATAATCGGTTCTGGAACAGTGATTGATCCACAGGTTTTAATCAAAGAACTTGACCAATTAGAAAGTTTAAATATCTCGACTGAAAACCTGTTTATTGCCGAAAATGCCCATGTGACAATGCCCTATCATCGCTTGATAGACCAAGCTTCAGAAGAACGTCGGGGCAGTCATAAAATTGGCACAACTGGTCGGGGAATTGGTCCGACCTATGCTGATAAGTCTGAACGAACTGGTATCAGAATGCTTGATTTGATGGACTCCCAAGGTTTGCAAAAACAATTGGAGTGGGCTATCAACTATAAGAACGTCATTTTAGAGAAACTGTATAATATTCCGCCTTTAGATACAAAGCAAGTGATCGAGGAGTACCTAGGTTATGCCGAACGTTTACGGCGTTACGTAGTTGATAGCTCCCTGAAAATATATGATGCTATCCAAAGACGACGTAATATTCTCTTTGAAGGGGCACAGGGAACTCTTCTAGACTTAGATCATGGAACCTATCCCTACGTCACATCTTCTAACCCTGTTGCCGGAGGTGCTTGCGTCGGTACAGGTTTAGGTCCGACAATGATTGACCGAGTAATTGGTGTCGCCAAGGCTTATACTACCCGTGTAGGTGAAGGTCCCTTTCCTACGGAGTTAGATGGAGAATTGGGTGAATTACTCTGCGAAAAGGGTGCAGAATTCGGCACTACCACAGGGAGAAAGCGTCGTTGTGGTTGGTTTGACGGGGTAATTGGACGCTATGCAGTCCGAATTAATGGTATGGATTGTTTAGCGATTACCAAGTTAGACGTGTTGGATGATTTAGAAGAAATTAAGGTATGTGTGGCTTACGAAATTGACGGCGATCGCTGTGAACATTTCCCCACCAGTGCCAGAAAATTCGCTCGTTGTCGTCCCATTTATCGAACTTTCCCCGGTTGGCAACAGTCTACAACCCAGTGTCGAAACTTGGAAGATTTACCCCGCCAAGCTTTAGACTATCTCAAGTTTTTGGCAGAATTAATGGAAGTTCCCATTGCCATTGTTTCCTTGGGTGCCAGCCGCGATCAGACTATCATTGTGGAAGACCCGATTCATGGTCCTAAGCGTGCTTTGCTCCACCCCGATGGTACACCAGCTTCATTGCTGAGTGCCTAGGTTTTGAGCTATGATTGCCAATCTGTGTGCGTAAATAACTTTGAGTTTTAGATTTTTATGAGCCTCACCGTTGAATGTCAAAAACGACCAGAAGGTAGCAAACCAAATGCTTTGCGTCGCTCTGGTTTGATTCCTGCCAATTTATATGGACACAGTGGTAACGAGTCTATCTCTTTGGTTGTTGATGCCAAAGTTATCGAACGTTTGCTCAAACAAGCTCGTGTTCAGAAAACCGAAATTGAGTTAAATGTTGCCGATTTGAACTGGAATGGAAAAGCCGTAATTCAAGAATTACAAACCCATCCAGCAAAAGGGTTCGTGTATCATTTAAGTTTCTTAGCTTCTAAGTAGTTATCGGAAAATGGGATAGAATATACCCAAGTTTCAAGCTATTGTGAGACTGTGCTGAGGTCTAGAATTTCTTAAACATCTCAGCACTGAGTCTTCAATAATTCTCACTACTGAAGGAAAATATTCTGATGAAAATCTGTAATAATTGCTGATGTTGCCAGGGTAGAATCCCTGGTTTTTTATTGATTATTTTGTCTGGAAATAATCATGGGGTGTGATACACAGATGAATATTTAATCTTAAAGAAATAAAGGACGCAAAGAAAAATGACCGAAGTTGCTATTCCTGCTTTGATTGAGCAGATGTTAGAACCTGGGTTTTACCCCCACCCTGTGAAGGAGCCAATTCAGTTGATTCAGACACACGTTTCCTACGTGTTATTAACGGGAGATTTTGCCTATAAGGTGAAAAAACCTGTGAATTTTGGCTTTTTAGATTATTCGACTTTGGCAAAGCGATCGCACTTTTGTCAGGAGGAGTTACGTTTAAATCAACGGGGAGCAGCTGAGTTATATTTGCAGGTTTTACCAATTACTTTGGAAGGTGATAAGTATCTTCTCAATGGTGAGGGGGATGCTGTGGAATACGTTCTGACAATGCAACAGTTTCCCGATGGTGCGTTGTTGAGTGAGATGTTTGCTGCGGGAACTTTGCAGGAATCCCACATGCAGGAGTTGGGTAAGGTTGTGGCAGAATACCACGTCCGGGCTGAGATTAATGATTATATTCAAAGTTTTGGTGAGGTGCAGCAAGTCCGGTCAGCCATAGATGAAAATTATCAGCAAACCATGAAGTATATTGGTGTGGCTCAGACTCAGGAACAGTTTGAGAAGACTAAGCAATATACGGATGATTTTTTTGCCACTCGTCCAGAGTTATTTGCTAGCAGAATTCAGGGTAAATTAATAAGGGAATGTCATGGGGATTTACATCTGCGGAATATCGCCCTGTGGCACGATAAAATTTTAGTATTTGATTGCATTGAATTTAACGAGCCGTTCCGCTTTGTCGATGTCATGTATGATGTGGCATTTACTGTCATGGACTTAGAAGCACGGCAGAGTCGAGAATTAGGTAATGTATTTTTAAATACCTATGTGGAGCAAACTGGAGACTGGGAAGGCTTGCAGGTATTACCTTTATATTTGAGTCGCCAAGCATATGTACGAGCCAAGGTGACTTCTTTTTTACTAGATGACCCCGGTGTGCCTGAGACAGTCAAGGAGGAAGCAGCACAAACTGCGGCAGCATATTACAAACAAGCATGGGAATATACCCAACCCCGCACAGGTAAGTTAATTCTCATGTCGGGATTGTCGGGTTCGGGTAAGAGTACAACTGCGCGACAGTTAGCTAAACAATTAGGGGGTATTCAAATCCGCTCTGATGCGGTGCGTAAACATTTAGTAGGTATTCCCCTGATGCAACGGGGTGGGGATGAGGTTTATTCCGCAGAAATGACAGAGAAAACCTATCACCGGTTGATAGAGTTAGGGGTATTATTAGCAGCTCAAGGTTTTGTTGTGATTTTAGATGCCAAATTTGACAAGCAAAAATGGCGGGAGTTGGCGATCGCCCAAGCTCAATCTCACAATCTTCCCCTAGAAATAATTCACTGTACTGCCCCTGTGGAAGTCATCCAGGAACGTTTACACCAGCGCCAGGGTGATATAGCTGATGCGACTGCTGACCTGTTAACATCGCAAATGCAACAAGCTGAAGCTTTTTCAGAGGCAGAAAAACCCTATGTGAAAATCTGGGATACCGTAAACTGATTGCAGAAATCAGGGCAGGGTTAAAGATGTAGGGAAGAGGGTGACAAGTGGGGATTTTGGTTCTACAGTTTGATACAAACAGGTGTTATGGGGCAACCCTGAGAAAAATGTTTGTATCCAATCAATACCCTTCCCCCCTTCCCCGTCAATTAAAGTCAGTAACTAAAAAATCCTATGTCAAAAAATAGCTTCAACATTACCTCTGAACTTTTTACCCAAATTCTTCTAGGTTTGTTTATTGCCATGATTTTGACAATGGCAAAAAATCCACTCCCTGTAAGTCTGTTCGTGGGTTTATTGGGTGCTTTAGCTCTGGGATGGTTCACAGAAACAAATAAAACTAGCCCTACTCCTCCCAGCGTTGGCTCCAATGAGGGTATTGATGCTGGTTTGAAGTACTGGTTATTTTTCCTATTGGGCTTTGTGGTTCTAGGATATCGCGCTCCCATGAGCATTTTACTAGGGGCGATCGCCGGTTTTGGTGGTGGCTGGATAATTGCTTGGTGGCAAAGCAAGGAAGATACTCGCACTCAAGTCGAAGTAGAAGTTCCCGATACTTTAACTGAGGAAGCTAGTACCAGACAACCTGCTACTAAACGTCGTTTCCGCAAAATTAATCGTCGTTTTCGTCGTCCCAGTGGCATTAAATTAAAATTCTGGGAAAAGTAATTTGGAATGCAGAAGATATAAAGACAGGTGAGATAAAAATACCTGCTCCCATCCTTCCCTGTACCCTTTACCCCTTTCCCAGTCTTTATGTTCCTCTATCTCTCTAAATTATTACCCCTATTTATTTATCCCCTTGGTTTCACCTGCGTCTGCTTGCTAGTATCCTTATTTTTTATTTGGAAAAAGCCCAAAGTTGCAGCATCTTTAATTACTCTGGCACTAGTAATTTTACTAATTAGCAGTAACTCTTGGATGCCAATTTGGTTGGCGCGATCGCTGGAGTGGCAAAATACTCCCAAGGAATTACCCAATGCTGAAGCAATTGTAGTTTTAGGGGGAGCGACGAAATCCACCTTTCCTCCCCGTCCAGGGGTAGACTTGAGTGAGCAGGGCGATCGCGTCATTTATGCTGCCCAGTTATATCGGCAACAAAAAGCACCCTACATTATTCTGAGTGGCGGACGTATCGATTGGCGGGGACAAGGAGCAGCCGAATCGGCAGATATGGTAGAAATTCTAACATCTCTAGGTATTCCCCCAGAGGCGCTTTTGCAAGATACCCAATCCCTCAACACTTACCAGAATGCAGTTAATACCCGAAAAATCATGGAGAGTAAAGGTATTAAACGCATCTTACTTGTCACCTCTGCCTTACATATGCCGCGATCGCTGATGATTTTTAGACATCAAGGAATAGACGCGATCGCCGCACCTACGGATTTTTTAGTCAGTGAAGGGGAAATTCAGGAACTAGGCAATAGTCCCAAGGCTGCCTTGTTAAATATTTTACCTGAAAGCAATAATCTCCAAAAATTTACCAATGCCATCAAAGAATACATTGGTATTGTGGTTTACCGTCTGCGAGGATGGTTGTAATCATATGCCAAGCTAGTACATTCTTAAATTGGATATCGTTTCATTCATCATGACTAACAAATTAATAAATTATTTTGAATTTTTTCCTCTTCCCTGCTAAAGCTTCGGCAAAATTTCTGGTAATAATTGTCCTGGAACTTTTGATAATGCCAAATTTTGTCCCTGAAGTCCTAATTCACTGTGGAAAGCACGAATTGTTTTGACTACATAATTAAAAGTACTTTGATAAGCATCGGGTTTTTTGCTAAATCCATTTAAAGCTTGTAAATGATTATCTAAAGATGATTCTAAATAGTGAGAACGAGTATGTTTATCCACATGGAAATATTGGTCTGTGGCTAATTGATAATAAGCTAAACCGAGATTATTGTGGGTGGCAAAAATATCAAAACTTAAAGAGATACCCTTCAAAGAGTGGGCTAAAGCGAGAGATTCTTTATAAGCATCGAGACTTAATTCTAAGAATTTTTGCCGTTCTTCTTTACTAGTTTGTGACTGATTAGCTAAATGCCAATATGCTGTACCTAAATTATTTTGTGTTGCTGCACAGGCAGTGGGAACAGCAGCCGCAGTCCGATATTGTAATGCTTGACAGTAAGCATCAATGGCTTGGCGTAGATTCTCCGGCGGATTATCGTATTGTGCTAAGTTCCAGTGAGCAGTACCAATATTATTTTGAATCATGCCATATTTCAAAGGTTCCTGCTCTGGATGATAGTGAGCTAGAGCCGAATTATAAGCTGCGATCGCCAACTGTAAATGAATGACAGGTTGATTGTACTGGGCTAAATGCCAGTAAGCTGTACCTAAATTATTCTGAGTTGCAGCATATTTTAACCCATCCATGTCTGGAGTCCGAAAGCGTAATGCTTCGCTATATGCAGTTACAGCTTTTTGCCAATTCTCTGTCGGATTCGTAAACTTTGCCAAATCTCCGTAGGCTGTTCCCAGATTATTCTGTACCCGTGCATAGGTATCTGCTTGCTCCTCTGGGGCAATAATTTTTAACGCTAATTGATAAAACTCAATTCCCTGCTGGATATATGCTTGACCAGCTTCCAAATTTGGTGGAGTCCGATACAACATCCAGTAGAGTGTACCCAAATCATTCAGGGTGTCTGCAACTTGGGGAGAATTCTCATCGTGGTTAATGGCTTCTTGATAAGCAAGAATTGCCACCATGAGATTTTCCAGGGTAGAGTGTCCTTGTTCGACTTGCAGACGATAGATACTTCCTAGGCGATGGTAGGCTGTACCTAGGGCTGCTCCTGATGCTTGCTGTGTATGAAGAGTAGTAATTTCCCCCAGGGTTTGCTGAATTTGCTGAACCAGTTCTCCATCATTGGCGATCGCGCTGTTGAGAGTCGCTAAAACTAATTCTGTTAATTCCTGATTAATCTCACCTAATTGGGGCAAATCTGGGGAAGTCTGAATAATGCTACTAGCAGTAATCTCCTCTTTGACTTCCTTTTCGGGTATCTCTGGAATAAATACCTCTGACTGAATTGGATTCGCTTCTTCCTGCTTATGTCCCCGATTTGCAGGAGTATCCGATGAGGGAAAATCAAAATCATCATCCGCGATCGCCTCACCTAGCAAGGACTCTTCCAAACCCTCCAAGGGGAAATCTAATTTCCGATTATCAGGAAATCTTTCTGGTACCGTTTTGGTTTGGGTTGTGGGTGTTGGCTCCCCTACAAAGCTAAATACCCCTGTACGACATCGCCAAAACTGCGGTGCAGACTGTTGAATTGCATGCAACCAAGGACGAGGAACCCATAATAATAACCCGGAATCTAAAACCCGGTTTGCCTCCGGATTCAAAACTAACTGCTCTGTCAACCGGAGATAATGTAAAAATAAACGCTGGATAGCAACTGGCTGCCTAGTTAATTGTTCTACACCAACAATTTGAAATGAAGGTATGGGCAAACTCCTTCCTGGAGTATCTTTCCCTCCCCCAATCATGGGTGGTGGGTAATTCGTCAACCATTGGTTAATCTGAGCAATCGGATTTGGATCACTCAAATTTAAACGTAATGTTACCAATCGAGGGTAAGCAGGTGTACTAGCTTCGTTTGTATCAAATTGCTGATACAGTACTTGCCCTACGGGATAGGCTAAGGTCGAGTGCAAACGGGCTGCTAACTGATTCCTGAGGTTTAAATCATCACATACACCAATGAACAGTTGTCGCCGCAAACCCAGACCAAATGCTAACTTTAACCGTTGATATACTTGGCGATTCCTGGAGGAACTATCAGTATGTTTAGTATCATTTAATCTCATGATGGCTGGGTCGCCGAAACGTGGTGGACATCCCTGAGAACAGGGCAAAGCAAGTGATAACTCTGACTATGACTATGCTTTCAATCACTAACGACCCCATTCAGGATAAATCAAATGGGAAGCCCTAATTCTGATAAAGTATACAATGCAACAGAGCTAATTGAGAATTTCAGGGATTTTCAGGAAGATTTGCTTTTGGTAAACAGAGAGTAGCTTTTCTCTCAAGAATATCTTCACCTTCCTGGAATAATAAAATTAACTGGGAAACTGTGCTGCAAGTAACTTTTTTGTTTGATAAATATTTTAGAATCGGGAAATTAGTTTTTCTCTCTAGAAATGTTTTGCCATTACTTGCTGGAAGGGGAAGGGTTAAAGTTTAAGGGGGAAGGTAAAAACCTTTTCATTTATCCTTCATATTGGCAAATTGATGATGACTAATTGGTGACAATGTGTCTGTTGTCAGAGTTTTCAGTATAGGTCAAGGCAGTGCAGTTAATCATACTCAGTTTCCGAAAATCTCCTTAAACTCTGAAAACAGAGGATTTAGTTTCCTCCTTTTGTCGGAAATCCAAGGGAGTATTAATGCTTAACTTAACCGTATTGGGCTATAGGTAAAACAATTAACATTCTCCAGGTGGTGCTGGAAAAATTGAATTGTTGAAAAATTTACTTCCCTTTTTCAACGTTTAGTTTATCCTCCCAGTGCAAGAGTCACCTTGCGTGGGTTGTTTGGTGGCTAACTTCAGATTTTCCCACTTCTAGAGACTTAGGGGTAGGGATATTTGTCATGGTTAGTCACTGAAGTCTCAGCAACGTAGTAGTATATTTTGACTATTGTTTCTCGAAAATGTCCGGAGGAATGCTGATGTTCTCCGTATCTTGTCTATGGAATAGACAATCAAGCCAAGTCTTAGAAACATTAGTTTGACTATATTCAGAACGGTTAGGTGCTGACAAGGGACAGGTAGCTGGGTTTTGGGTATGAAGTACTAATTTTTCCCCAGGTGCTAATCCCCAATTTCCTTAATATTTCCCTAATTCCCTAAGTTTAATAGGATTAATTATGCCGTTATTAAATTTAACAGAATTCTATCAAGCTTGTAATCCCAGCCGACCACTGATGATGGGAAAAGCGACCGATCGCCGATATTATATCGACTTTGCATCGGTACGGGGTGGCAAGATTATCGAAGCTTTATTACGTACTATTACCCGACTTTCCCCAGATAAACCCACCTGTCAGCTATTTACTGGACACATTGGTTGCGGTAAATCCACAGAACTATTGCGACTGCAAGCAGAATTAGAACATGAGCAATTCCATGTGGTTTACTTCGAGTCTACCCATGTCTTAGAAATGATTGACTTGGATGTCACGGATATTTTACTGGCGATCGCGGGACAAGTCAGCGAAAGTTTGGAAGCCATGAAAATCCGTGTCAAACCTTCCTATTTCCGGACATTGTTCACGGATATCATTGGTTTTCTACAAACACCCCTGGATTTAGAAGTAGAGGGTGAGCTTTCCGTCGGTATTGCCAAAATTACCGCCAAAACCAAAGAAAGTCCTCAATTACGGCGGAGATTGCGCGACTATTTAGAACCGCGCACTGAAAATATTCTTCAGTCTATCAACAAAGAACTGCTAGCAGATGCCGAGAAGCAACTCCAAGCTAGGGGTAAAAAGGGACTGGTAGTGATTGTCGATAACCTCGATCGAGTTGCTCTCAAAGAGCGCTCCCCCGGACGTTCCTTACCAGAATATCTATTTATCGATCGCGGTGAACAATTACGCAAACTTCACTGTCATATCGTCTATACCATTCCCCTAGCGTTGATATTTTCCAACGACAGCGCGGAATTGCACAACCGTCTGGGTGGAGGTATCGCACCCAAGGTCTTACCGATGATACCAGTCCGCCGGCGCACGGGAGATATTTTTACTCCTGGACTAGAGTTAACTCGCCAAATGATTCTGGCTAGAGCCTTTCCCGACAATCTGCCGTCAGAAAGGTTACAATTAGTGACAGAAGTATTTGATAGTTTAGATACTCTAGATCGCTTGTGTCTGACTAGTGGTGGTCATGTCAGAGACTTACTCGGACTCCTGTTTGATTGTCTACGGGAACAAGATCCTCCCTTCGATCGGGACTGTGTGGAACAGGTGATTCAAAAACACCGTGATTTCCGTAGTCATGCTATTGACCCTGATGAGTGGGAGCTAATCTTTCAAGTAGTCCAACAACAACGGGTGAGAGGTGGTATAGAATATCACACTCTACTGCGAAGCCTGTTTGTGTTCGAGTACCGTGACCAACATGGAGCTTGGTTTGCGATTAACCCAGTTTTAGCGGAAACTCAACAATTTCAAACATGGCTACAGAGCACCAACAACCATCAACGGATTTAACGGCAGTCAATGAGCGGGCGTTGACTAGTTTGCGGCGAGCGATCGCCCTTTCCCAAGGTCAGTTTTCCCTGGTGTTGGTGCGCTGCAACTACGCAAATTTACAAGAGCGAATGTTGCAAAGACTACGTGAAGAATTCCTGGCAGGATATCTGATTCAAGATATTAGTTTGCCTGTAAATGTCATGAGTTTGTATAGCACTATCCATCGGCAAATTTCCCCCAATGTGGCAGGTTTGATGGTGCTGGGTTTAGAAAAAGTAGAAGCTCTAGAAAACCTATTAACTACAATCAATCATTTACGGGATGAATTCCGCAAACGTCACTCCTTTCCCATGGTATTTTGGGTGAATGATGAAGTTTTACGACAATTGCGGCGTTTAGCTCCCGATTTTACCAATTGGGCTGCCACACCCATCAAACTGGAAATGACGACAGAGGAATTATTGCAATTCCTGCGCCAAGAAACCAACTCCCTATTTACCAAAATTCTGCACCCCAGTACCCAGCAACACACGGGAACCCCTGTAATTCAGACACAGCAGACAATGGGATTGATTTGGGATTGTAGCAGTCATGAATTTGGTTGTGCAATTAAAGATTTAGAGAATCGTGGAATTAAGTTAGAGCCAGAACTAAATGCTTGTGTCGAGTTTGTCTTTGGTTTAGATAAATACACCCACGACTATATTGATGAAGCAGAAGCCCATTTTCAAAAAAGTCTGGAATTTTGGCAAAAATCTCCCCTAGAAACCACCGTTGATAACTCTTGGAACCGAGGTCGGGTGTTAGAGTGGGAAACCTCCGTACCATCTGCTTCCACTCCCCCTTCTCCCCATATCTTACGCAAAGGTGTTTTATTATACTGCATAGGTTTATGTCACTATCGTCGTGCCGAACGTTATCAAGTAGACAATAGTGATTACTGGGATGCAGCTAAGTCCTATTTTCAGGAAAGTCTGCAAGTATTTGAAAGTGTTGGTTATACAGCTTTAGTTGCTCAGTTTATCAATCGACTGGCAGAAGTTTTACAGCATCTGCAAGCTTGGGATGAGCTGAAACAGATTGCCGAGAAGTCTCTTGAACTGCATCAAAATCATGGTACAAGGATTCAGCTTGCCTGTGATTACGGCTTTTTAGGTGAAGTGGCTGTACAAAAAGGCTGGTGGTCATTAGCAATTCAGAATGCCCATACTGCCTTATTTTACCTAGCTGAGGCGAAAAATGACCCCCATCAAGGGCTATTTCCCCTATTATTAGAACAGATATATCGTTTAAATTTAGCCAAAGCTTTAAGGCAAATTCGTGAGCAAAAAATTGCCAGTGATCAGTTAGATATAGCTAGCGAACAACTGCAAACAGCACTAGAAAAAAGTGACCATCGCTACGATGCCCACAAGTATATTCGCTTACTTAGAACCCTGCGATCGCTCTACTTTCAATCTGGTTTATACGCCCAAGCATTCCGCATCCGTCAACAGAGACGTTCTGTAGAGCAACAATACGGTTTTCGGGCATTTATTGGAGCTGGTAGACTCCAACCCCAAAGACAAGTTACCAATCCCGTCTTAATATCTCCGGTGGTCAGCAGCAGTATTGCTTTAGAAATAGCCGCTTCTGGTCGAGAACGGGATATCAATCAACTCATTGGTAGAATTAGCCGTCCTGACCAGAAATTAACCGTAATTCATGGTCAATCTGGAGTGGGTAAGAGTTCCACAGTGACAGCTGGTTTAGTGCCAGCTTTGCAAAATCGGGCAATTATCGACCAGATAGCTGTACCAGTAGTCGTACAAGTTTATACGGATTGTTGGCTAAGGGCTCTAGGTAAATCTTTGGCAGAAGCCATGGTAGCGATGCGGGGAGAAGAAAGCACCACCCAGACTCGTGATGCTAATTCAGAAAAACCCGTGCCAATTTTGACCACGGAAGCAGAGATATTTGCCCAGTTACAAAGTAATGCTGATAACTACTTAATTACAGTCCTAGTGTTTGACCAATTAGAGGAATTCTTTTTTGGTTGTGAGGAACGCTATGAGAAAGAAAGACTAGATAAATTTCTTTATGATTGTTTACAAATTCCTTTTGTTAAGGTGATTTTTTCCGTGAGAGAAGATTACTTACATCATTTACTTGACTTTAAACATTTATCAGCCTTAGAGGCTATTAATTATAATATTCTCGATAAAAATATTCTCTATCAATTAAACAATTTTACTCCCAATGATGCCAAACATATCATTCAAAAGTTGACAGCGCGATCGCAACTGAATTTAGAAGCAGAATTAATCGATGTATTAGTAGAAGATTTAGCTGGAGATTTTCAAGAAGTTCGCCCCATTGAATTACAAGTAGTCGGCGCTCAATTACAAGATGAGCGGATTACAACTCTAGCGAAATATGAACCTTTTCGTCCCAATAAATTAATTGAAAGATATCTGCGGGAATTAATTCAAGATTGTGGCGCAGAAAATGAGCGGGCAGCACTTTTAGTCTTATATTTACTGACAGATGATAACCGCAAAAGACCCTTCAAGACTAAAGCTGAATTGACTGTAGAATTAGCCGAATTGGAAGATGAAGGTAAACTAGAGCTAATTCTGGATATTTTGGTACGTTCTGGATTGGTGATACTCTTCCCAGAACTGCCAGAACGTTATCAGTTAATCCATGATTATTTAGTCGATTTAATCCGGGCTTTACAACAGGAAGAATTAAAGCTACAAAATCAACTCAAAGAACTACGACAACAAGTACAACAAAGAGAAACAGAAATTGCCCGTTTAAATAGTGAATTACGCAAAAATAAGCAAAAATCAAGACAAATAGATGTTTCTGTGCAACCCGGTTTAGACCTGCTGACAGAACTAAAAGAACTACGCAAACGAGAAGAACTCAGTCGCCTAGAAATTGAACAACTAACATCAGAATTACAACAGGAAAGACTGCAAACCGAACTAGCAGAAAGTAGAGAAAAAGAAAGTCGTTCTTTGAAGATTGCTCTTGCAGGTTCAGTGACCGCAATTTTTGCCTTAACTGCCTCAACTGTCATGGCAGGTTATTTATGGCGACAGGCAGTATTTAGTGAAATTAGAGCTATTATTGCCGTCAGTGAACTATTCTTTGCCAAAGATAGTAATAGTGACGCTTTAAGAGAAGGGATTAAAGCTGGAAGAAAACTCCAGACAGCAATTTTCCCTGATGATGAAACCAAAGCTCAAGTTGTCACAGCTCTCTACCAAGCAATTCCAAAAATACGAGAAAAACAACGCTTGGAATCACATAAAAAAGGTGTCAATGCAGTTAGCTTTAGTCCGGATGGTAAATTTTTTGCCTCTGCAAGTGCAGATAAAACGATTAAACTATGGCATGTGGGTACTTCCCAAAGTCTAGTTTTTCAGACTTTAAGAGGTAATACAGAAGCTGTAAATAGTGTCAGTTTCAGTCCCGATGGTCAATTAATTGCCTCTGGTGGACAAGACAAAACAGTTCGTTTGTGGAACCTTCAATCCAAATTATCCCGTAAAGTTACCAAGCCAATCCTAGAAGGACATAAAGATGTTGTTAATACCATCAGTTTCAGTCCTGATGGGCAACTTCTAGCTTCTGCCAGTACTGATAAAACCATTATTATCTGGAATCGCCAGGGAGAGCGATTAGAGACTTTAACTGGTCATAGTGATGCAGTATTAAATTTAGCCTGGTCTCCCCAGGGAGATATTTTAGCTTCTGCCAGTGGCGATAAAACTTTCAAGTTATGGTACCGTAATGGCAAGCTTTGGCAAACCTCTGCCAAACATTCCGAGGGAATTAAAAGTCTTGCTTGGTCTCCTGATGGAAATTTTATTGTCACAGGTTGTTTAGATGGAACGATGCGACTGTGGACAAGGAAAGGCAAACTTGTAAAAAGCTATCCCAAACAAAATGATACTATCTTGAGCCTGGCTTTCAGTCCAGATGGTAAAGTAATTGCCTCTGCCAATCGGAATAAAACTATCAAATTGTGGCGCAGGGACGGTGTACTTATTGGTACATTAAAAGGGCATGGCGATCGCGTCAATAGTGTGATTTTTAGCCCAGATGGTAAAACCTTGGCATCTGCTGCTGCTAGTCAAGATCCCACAATTCGTCTTTGGAATTGGCAAGATACTTTACAACAAAACCTCAAAGCACATAGTAAGAGTGTTACTAGCATTAGTTTTGCCCCCAAAGGAGATATTTTTGCTTCTGCGAGTGAAGATAAAAGTGTGAAAATCTGGAATTTGGAAGGTAAACTCCAACATGAACTCCTAGGGCATACTGCACAGGTTTCTGATATCAATTTCTCTCCTGATGGTAGTCAATTAGCTAGCGCGAGTAACGATAAGAGTGTCAAAATCTGGGCTATAGATGGTAAAAATACTATCAACCTATTGGGACATACCCAAGATGTAGTCACAGTTACTTGGTCTCCCAATGGTAAAATTATTGCCTCTGGTAGTAAAGATAAGACCGTGAAGTTATGGAATCCCCAAGGTAAGGAGTTAAAAACCCTCACCGGACATGAAAAACCAGTAAATCTTGTGCGTTTCAGTCCTGATGGTCAATTGGTTGCTTCCGCGAGTGAAGACGGTACTATTAAACTCTGGGAGCGTGACGGTAAGCTCTCACGAACTCTATCAGAAGGTAATCCTGTCAATAGCATTGCTTGGTCTTTAGATAGTAAGACTCTTGTTGCCGTTACTGATCAGAAAGCTAGCCTCTGGAGTCGTGATGGTATTCTTTTGCACCACTTTAAAACCAATGGAGATAGTTTTTTTAGCGTCAGTTTCAGTCCCGATGGTAAAATAGTGGCAGCAACTAGTAGTGATAAAGCCAGGTTTTGGCAATCAGATGGCACTTTAGTGATTAATTTACGAGTTCAAAAAGATAAATTTAATCGACTAACTAGTCTCAGTTTTAGTCCCAATCAACAAACATTAGCTATGGGTAGTGCTAATGGTATAATTCTACTGAGTAAATTTCAAATAGAAGATATTCAACTCGAAAAGTTACTTGTTAGTGGTTGTAATTCCCTGCGAGACTTTCTAGGAAGTAATGTTACTCAAAGTCAGAGTCTCTGTGCAGAGTGAACTGTCTAGAATTTTTATTTTGATAGTAAATTCTCTCGAATTTTTAGTCATTTCTCAACTCATTTCCACTTTTCTCTATTTAATACCTTGTCCACAAAACTTTGACTTCCTGTTCTAAATCCCAATCCTGCATTGCTTCCCATTCCGCTTCTCGAATTGCCAGAAATGCTGTTGATAGTTGGGAATTCAAAGCATTTAAGAGAAAATCATTGTGTCGAATCTGGGCGATCGCCTCTCCTAAATTTTCTGGTAACTGATCAATTCCCCTAATTTTGCGCTCCTCAATGGATAAATCCCCAGGATTAACTGCCAGAGGTTTTCCTGGCTCCATATTTTGCCACACCCCATCTAAACCAGCAGCGATCGCCACACCTAAAGCAAGGTAAGGATTAGCCGTTGCATCCACTGTTTTGAGTTCAAAATGACTGGGACAACGAAATGTGGGATCACTCGGAACCCGAACTGCTGCTTCTCGATTATCCATCCCCCAACAACGAAAAGCACCACTCCAAGCATGGGGACGAATCCGACGGTAGGAATTCACCGAGGGAGTGGTAATTGCCATCAGTGAAGGTAGGTGATGGAGAATACCTGCAATAAAATTAATCCCTACCTGGGATAGTCCACAGACTCCCTGGGGTTCTGGTAGAATATTTTGCCCATCTCGCCACAAACTTAAGTGCAGGTGACAACCACTCCCCGCACCTTCTGGAAAAATCTTCGGTAAAAATGATGCTTGCAAATTATGATGTTGGGCAACAGCGTGGACAGTTTCCCGAAAAGCAATTTGCCAGTCTGCTGCTTGCAAAGCATCTGTGTAACGCATGGAAATTTCTTGCTGTCCGGCTCCCGATTCAGGATAATATTGTTCAACTGGTATACCTTGGGCAACTAAAGCATCAGCAATATCATTAATTACCTCACAGTTAATATCCATGGACTGAGTAGCCGCAAATAGCGTGGAATCTACAGGAATAATTCCATGGGGTGTTTCTCGTAATAAATAGAACTCATTTTCAAAGGCAGCTTTAATTTCTAAACCTTCGCTCTCTGCTTCTTCAATCATACGTTTGAGAAAATGACGTGGACAAAAAGCCCACGGTTCTCCGTATCTTTTCATGTTGCCTAAGACACGAGCATGACCGCGAGAATAGGGCAAAATTGTTAAAGTTGACCAATCTGGAGTTAAACGCACTTCTCCCACCGCACTTAAACCAGTTTTCCGTACTACTCCGTCATACATTACTGGTATCCCTTGCTGCCCTGCGGAAATTCCTACACCATGGTCAAAATAATGGCATAGCATATCTACGTGAACGGCTTTTCCCCGAATAATATTGGCATTGTCACACCAGATAATTCGGACAAATCGCACATCTGCATCTTTGAGATACTTGTAAGTTTTCTTAAAAGCGCTGCTTTCAGTCATTTTTCGAGAATGTGGAGGGAGCTAATTTTTCAGCCAAGAATATTTCTGGCAACTGGTAGTTTCTTCAACAAAAACCCTAACCAGGTTACGAGAGACATATTCTAATCCGATTTCATCGAAATTTTTAATTTCTTTATCCTAATCACAGGAATAGCAGTTTTACTATTTCATCTTCACAGCAATTATGACTAGATTTCATGTGACTTAAGTTACTTTACAATGCCTTGTCCTGTGTATATCCTCTTAAGCACTTTCGCCATTGACTAAAGCTTGGTCAAATTAATAACCTGAAAGTGGTATCTCATGAGACTTTTATCTTTTTTTTATATGTCCACGACAAACAGAAAAAGATATGACAATATTGATACAATTCGTTATAAACAGAAATAATTTTGCAACATAAGGAAATATATCTGATGGTAGATGCAGTTGAGAATCAGCCACCCCACCAGGTAGTGATTGTTGGTGGTGGTTTTGGTGGGCTTTATGCTGCAAAGGCACTAGGACGTAGTAACGTGAATGTCACTCTCATTGATAAACGCAACTTTCACCTTTTCCAACCATTGTTGTATCAAGTGGCAACAGGAACTCTTTCCCCAGCAGATATTTCTTCACCACTGCGTTCGGTGTTAAGTAAAAGTAAAAATACTCAAGTATTGCTAGGAGAAGTCAACGACATCGATCCCCAAGGACAGAAAGTGATTATGGGAGACAAGGAAGTTTCCTATGATACTTTAATTGTGGCAACAGGAGCCAAGCATTCCTATTTTGGTAAGGATGAGTGGGAAGAATTCGCCCCTGGGTTGAAGACAGTTGAAGATGCGATTGAGATGCGGAGAAAGATTTTTAGTGCTTTTGAAGCTGCGGAAAAGGAAAGCGATCCCCTAGTTCGTCGGGCTTGGTTAACATTTGTGATCGTTGGTGGAGGTCCTACAGGAGTAGAATTAGCTGGGGCGATCGCCGAGTTGGCATACCATACCATGAAGGAAGATTTTCGCAATATCGACACTTCCGAAGCACAGGTAATTCTCCTAGAAGGTTTAGATCGAGTTTTGCCACCCTTTGCCCCAGAATTATCAGCACAGGCAGAAGTATCTTTACAAAAATTGGGTGTCAGCGTCCAAACTAAGACATTAGTCACGAATATAGAAGATGATATTGTCACCCTCAAACAAGGGGAAGAAATTAAGCAAATTGCTGCGAAGACAGTATTATGGGCAGCAGGGGTTAAAGCTTCACCCGTAGGTAAAGTCTTAGGAGAGCGCACTGGTGTAGAGTGCGATCGCGCTGGAAGAGTCATGGTAGAACCAGACTTCAGTATTAAAGGTTATGAAAATATATTTGTAGTTGGTGACTTGGCAAATTATACCCAGGAAAGTGGTAGACCATTACCTGGAGTAGCACCAGTGGCAATGCAAGCAGGTGAATATGTTGCTTCCGTCATCAAACATCGCTTGCAGGGGCAAACTGCACCCCAATTCCGCTATGTAGATCACGGTAGTTTAGCTGTCATTGGACAAAATTCTGCGGTGGTTGACTTAGGATTTATCAAACTCACAGGATTTTTTGCTTGGCTATTCTGGTTAATTGTTCACGTTTACTTCCTAATTGAATTTGATAACAAGCTAGTAGTGGCAATTCAGTGGTTCTGTAACTACTTCACTCGTAATCGTGGAGCTAGAATCATCACAGGTAGAGAATCCTTACCCTCAGTACCAATTGCTAACAATGGACATTATTCAGGTGTGAAAAATAGACAACCTGTGAATGTGTAGGGCTAAAAATGAGATACCCGGCTTTGAGAGAAAGTCGGGTATTTTAGTGATTAGATTCTTGAATGCAGCGTAGCTGACAAATAATTATTACCTACACCCCAAACTTTCCCTTGTCTCCACACCAGTCACCGAATTCACACCCTCAGCACGCTCGCAAAGTAAAGAGACTTGATATCTATCAATTAAAGCATCAGTAAAATCTGCCCCTGTAATATCAGCATCATAAAAACGGCTACGGGTAAGGGTGGCACCTTCCAAAATTGTGTTTTTCAAGTTTGCCCCATCTAAAGTCACTCTATCCACTAAAGCATTAGTTAGGTTAGCATTTTCTAAATTTGCCTTGAGCAAGACACCTTTGGTAAAGATGGCGTTAGTTAAATCTGCTCCTTCAAAGTTTGTTCCCCGCATTTCCGCAGCTACAAAAGTGACACCCGCTAAATCTGTATGGGAAAAATCGCGATTTTCCAGATTAGCATTGCTGTAATTAATCGTATTTAACTGAGCAAAAGCCGGCTTGGCATTAAGCACAACTAATAACCAAGCGAGAAATATAATAGTAATTATTCCGAGAAAATGACGAAAGTATTTTTGCATTTTTTTATGATATTTCGAGAGGAAGCATAACAAAAAATATAGGACTTTTTGCTATTTATGACTGGGAAGTATTTTTATCCATTGGTGATGATTTTGATGGAAAATGAATCACCAATGAACATTAACTTGTGATTACTTCCAATCTTTACCAATTCTGATAGTAATATCAGATTCTAAGTCCCCCGTTGAGGAAACCTCAATAGCTCCCAATCCGAGAATTTTCTGCAATTCTTCCGCCGCTTGGAGATTACCCTTTTGCACGATGATTTTAGTTTCGCTGCGGTCATCTTTCCAATCAGCGATGGGATAAACTTTGGTTAAACCTTTTTGTTTGAGTTGATTGAGAACTGTTTCTCTGACTTGAGAATTGTTTCCAGAGTTTTGCACAGCTATTTTCATTGTTGCTAGCGATCGCCCATCAGGTTTTAAGCCAGCTAGGTTCACACCCACGTAATCATTGAGTAATTCTCCCTTACCAGTCAAATCCAACCAGTAGCTATTGGGATCTTGACTCATACGGCTGAAAATACCTGGGAGCATGGTCATTTGAAACTTATCACGTTCGATACTCAAAGAAAAATTGGCGATCGCCATCATTTCTTCTAGCTTCAAATTGCTATCAAAATATTTATTCATCACACGAATTAACTGGGGTAGTCGTGGCAACACCGTCGGGCTAAACATCCGTTCCCGCAAACCCACTAACAAAGATTGCTGTCGTTGTACCCGTTGCAAGTCTCCCATATTTGCTTCCCGGAAACGGATAAACTGCTCTGCCTGTTCACCGTTGAGATTTTGCCAACCACTAACCAAATCAATGGAGAATTGACCTGCCATATCTTTGTAATTCATGGTTTCTGGGACAAAGACTTCTACCCCACCCACCTGATCGACTAACTGCCGCAAACCACTGGTGGAAATCCGAATATAACGGTCAATCGGTACATTATTTAGGGTACGACTAATCACCCGTAACGCCAAAGCCGGACCGCCTTGAGCATTGGCATCGGAGACTTTATTTAACCCCTTTTCCGGGATTGCAATCATTGTATCCCTGGGGATCGATAGCACCCGAATGGTTTTATTTTCTGGGTTTAGCCTCACCAGGAGCATGGTATCACTTTTACCAGCAAAGCTTTCCGGAGAACCATCAACCGTACCCTTTACGGGCTCGATCCCCATTACTAAAATATTTATGGGTCGTGTTAGTTTATACTGAGATATATTATTCCAAACTTCATTGGCAGAGGGTATTTTCTCCGATTCTTTCCCACTCCAAGCTAAATCTTCATCAGACTGACCCAAGGTACTCCACAGAGGAGTCCACAGTGCCAGGGTAGATACTAACAATCCCGATAGGGTGATCCCCATGACAATGGTCAAAATCCAAAACAACCACCGAGGCATTGTTAAGCCCAGTCGGTGATAGAGCTGGCTGGGAATTGACCCTACAGAATCGACGAGATTAGGGGAAACATACGGTTGCGGCGTTTCGTTAGAGCGCTGCACTTGTTGAGATGTTCCCTGATGTTGCGACTGTTGCACTTGTTTAACCACTGATGATCTCCCCACTCAACCACTGTATTAAAAATCTGGCAATGCAACCTACCCATATTGCTAGGGGGAAAGGTGACAGTACACTTGTAGTGTTATTTCGTAAGTTTTTATGACAATATGACTCATTCCTTGTTCCCTGTAATCCTTGCTGGTGGTAAAGGTGAGCGTTTTTGGCCCCTGAGTCGCCAAACTAGACCGAAGCAATTTTTATGTCTTGATGGCACAGATAGAAGCCTCTTACAAGCTACAGCTGACCGCCTGCTACCCTTGGCAGCAGATGGAAACAACCTATGGGTAATTACCTCTAGTGCGATCGCAGGTGGAGTCAAAACTCAGTTGCCTGACTTGCCACCAGAAAATCTGCTGATTGAATCACAGGGAAGGGACACTGCCGCCGCCGTTGCCTGGGCTAGTCTGGAAATCCAAAAGCGTTATGGTGATGATGCAATCATCGGCTTTTTCCCGGCTGACCACTGGATTGCTGACCAAGAGATGTTTGCAAAGACACTCAGTGCTGCGGCTGAATTAGCAGCATCGACAGCAGCAATTGTCACACTCGGAATTAAACCTGCTTTTCCTTCAACTGGCTATGGCTACATAGAGCAGGGCGAAGTAGTTGGTAGCTTTAATGACTTGCCAGCTTACCGTGTGAACCGTTTTACAGAAAAACCTGACCGAGAAACGGCAGAGACTTTTCTGGCGACGGGACGTTTTAGCTGGAATAGTGGAATGTTTATTTTCCGTGCGGGTGTGGTTCTCAAGGAACTTTATACCCATGCTCCAGAAATCATTGAACCCATAGAAAAGTATGGTTCTGATATCTATCCTCAGCTACCTAAGAAGAGTATAGACTATGCCCTCATGGAAAAAACCAACTTAGCATATGTTTTACCTGCGGAGTTTGGTTGGGATGATTTAGGCGATTGGAATGCCATCGAACGTTTACTCAAAACAGATGATACACCCAATGTGGAATTAGCGACCCATGTTGGCTTAGATACACAGGGTGCGATTATTTACGCCACCGATCCCGAAGATGTAATTGTTACTATCGGTTTGGAAGACGTGGTGATTGTGCGCGATCGCAACACTACCCTGATAGTAAAAAAAGACCGTACCCAAGAAATTAAACAGGTACTCAAAACCTTACAAAACGACTCCCGGTTTACAGATTTGTTGTAAACAGCTAATGGCTAATAGCTGATCGCTAGTAGCTAATAACCGTTTACTCTATAAACTTTCCACCCTAGGCAGAAGCACATAGGTGTTTTTGCTTGTATAACATAGACTGTGAGCTTTTGTAAGCCAAAGCAGTCATGTTTATCAGTTATTGGGAGCATCCAGCCATCACCATGGCAATTAATTCTATTATTGCCGATCAAAATTATATTTATCTGTAAAAAGATAATTCTCTCCATCATCATGATGGGGAATGGGTGACGGGTAGATTGTTCTGACTGCAACTTACCTTTTCCCCAAATAAACCCTTCTGTGGGGTGGTGAGCAAAGTCTAACCACCCTTTCACCTTTCCTCTTCTCCCTTGTTTCCCCTATGTTTCTTACCCAAACAGTTCCTCGTCAAAGAGAAATCATTGAAGTCCTCCTCCGCAATGGTTGGGACTATATGCGTAGGTTGCTGACTGGTGGGAAAGCGGATGAACCCCAATTACCGACACCAGCAGTGTTGAAAAATATTTTGGTGGATTTGGGACCCGTTTATGTGAAATTAGGACAACTGCTCTCGACTCGTCCGGATTTGTTGGGTAAAGCTTACATTGAAGAACTTTCAACCCTACAAAGCGAAGTTCCTCCCCTACCTTGGTCGGAAGTGGAAGTGATGATTCGACAACAATTTCCTCAGCCCCTGCCGGAAATTTTTAGTAATATTAATCACACACCTGTAGCTGCTGGTTCTATTGCTCAAGTGCATCGTGCCACCTTAATTGATGGTCAGGAAGTGGCTCTCAAGGTGCAGCGCCCAGGAATTGATGTAACTGTGAACCGTGATATTACGTTAATTCAGGGTATCGCAGATATTGTAGCACGGACAGATTTTGGGCAAATGTATGAAATTAAGGCGATCGCCGAGGAATTCTGTAAAGCTTTAGAAGACGAATTAGATTTTACCCGTGAAGCTGCTTTTACTGACCAAATGCGGCAAAATCTTTTACAAAGTCGTTGGTTTGATCCCAAACAGATAGTGATTGCGGGAATTAACTGGGAATTGACGACACCGAAATTATTAGTGATGGAATGGTTGAATGGAGTACCAATTTTATCAGCTAAATTTCATGCTCAGGAAGATGGCAAAGATCCAGAAACCGAACGCAAGGAAATAACCACTTTATTATTTCGTGCATTTTCTCAACAAATCTATATTGATGGTTTTTTTCACGCTGATCCCCACCCTGGAAATATATTTTACCTCCAAGATGGTCAGGTGGCTTTAATTGATTGTGGGATGGTGGGGAGACTTGACCCACGAACGCAGCAAGTATTGACAGAATTACTCTTAGCAATAGTTGATATTGACGCTCAACGTTGTGCCCAATTAACTTTACTCTTAGCTAATGGCAAGCAGTCGGTAAATTTATCTCGTTTAGAAGCTGACTATGACCGCATGCTACGGAAATATTATAATTTAAGCTTGTCAAAGTTAAACTTTTCCCAGGTTGTTTATGAAATTTTCCAAATAGCCAGAAATAATAAGATTCGTTTACCTAGTAATATTGGACTGTATGCAAAAACCATTGCCAATTTAGAAGGATTAGCACGAGCATTTAATCCCGAAATAAACTTTATTGATGAGATTCAACCTCTATTAACAGACTTATTTAGACGGCAATTAGTAGGAGATGCTCCAGTGCGATCGCTGCTACGAACTGCCCTCGATTTAAAAAGTCTTTCCCTCCAATCTCCCCGCCAAGTGGAATTACTTTTAGATAGAATTACCTCGGAAGCTTTACAATGGAATATTTCTATCAGTGGCTTAGATAGTCTCCGTCGCACCACCGATGATGCTGCCAACCGTCTATCATTTAGTATTGTTGTCGGTTCTTTAATTATGGGTGCTGCAATTATTTCTACTGGAGCGCAAACCACCCAATTATCTTATATCAGTAATATTTTATTTGCCGCAGCTAGTTTATTGGGTTTGTGGTTGATTTTGAGTATTTTACGTTCCGGAAGATTAAGGTAATAGGTAAAGGAAAGCTTGGTGTCTAGTTGGAGAATTATTATTACCATTCTATTGAAGTATATTTCAAAAACTCACCTCCCTCTCCTGACTGAAAAGAGGGGGAGATAGAGTATCACTTTATTGGGGTGAGGAAAATGTGTCACCTATGAGATTGAAAACCCCGATAAATTTAGGAAAATTAATCAACATACACTATTTTTACCTACTCCATACAATCATCAATTCAATATTTTCTTTCTTGGGGTTGAAACATAGTAATTGTGACTGGACAATATTGAATATCAACACCAGCAGGTGAATAATAAGCGAAGGTATGTTGCAGGAAATTAGTATCATCTCTATCGGGAAAATCTTCTCGGAAATGGGCACCACGACTTTCCTTACGATTATAAGCAGAGGTCAGAATTATTTTTCCGACTACCATCAAACTCTGCAATTCCAAGGCTTCAATTAACTCCGTATTCCAATCTTTCCCCTTATCATCTAAATAAATTTCCGAGTATTGTTGTTGTAATTCTTGGATTTTTTCCAAACCTTGCTGCATTAATTCTTGGGTGCGGAATACACCACAATACTCAGTCATAGTATCTTGGAAACTTTGGCGAATTTGATTAATCCGATATTTTCCAGCTTGATCAATCAAACCTTGAATTTGTTCTTGCGCTTCTCGGATGTAGCGTTGCTCATCGATGTGGGGTAGTTTGCGGTTTTGCACATATTGAGCGATCGCCGCTCCGGTTCTTTTTCCGTAAACCACACATTCGAGGAGAGAATTGCTACCTAAACGGTTGCCTCCATGTACGGATACACAGGAAGTTTCCCCAGCAGCAAAAAACCCTTCCACCAAACCATTACCACTACTACGCACCCGCCCATCAGTGTTTACTGGGATACCACCCATACAGTAATGAATTGTCGGACGAACTGGCATTGGTTGGGTGACAGCATCCACTCCCACCAAACGGTGTGCCTCTTCCCAACAGAATGGCACTCGACTCATGATTTTTTCCTTACCCATGTGTCGCAAATCTAGATACACGTAGGCTCCTCCCGCACTACCGTCAGGATTAATACCACGACCTGCGCGAATCTCGTAGGCGATCGCCCGTGAGGTAATATCTCTTGGTGCTAATTCCATCCGACTAGGAGCATATCTTTCCATGAAGCGCTCCCCCTCACTATTAATCAAGTAGGCTCCCTCTCCCCGCACAGCTTCGGAAATTAACACACCTACTGGATACAACCCTGTGGGATGAAACTGCACAAACTCCATATCCTCTAGGGGTAAACCAGCCAAAGCCGTCATAGCTAATCCATCACCCGTAGAAGCGTAATCGTTGGAAGTTGTATTATATACCCGACCATAGCCACCGGTGGCAAACATCACTGCCTTTGCCCTTACCACTTCCAAATGACCATCTAAAAGATGATACATCACGACACCCTTAGCTTGACCATCTTCTAAAATCAAGCGCATTACGTACCATTCCTGGTAAATTTGCACACCATAACGCCGCAAATTATTCACCAATTCATGCAAAATAGCGTGACCAGTTTTATCGGCAGCATAACAGGTACGGTTATGGGAATGCCCACCAAAAGCCCTTTGAGCGATGCGACCATCCGGGAGGCGAGAAAATAACACTCCCATATGTTCCAAATCAATCACCACATCTGGCGCTTCTTGAGTAAGAATTGCGACAGCATCCTGATCAGCTAAGTAATCAGAACCCTTAACAGTATCAAAAGCGTGAGCTTCCCAACTGTCCGACTCATCAACGTTTTTTAAGGACGCAGCCATTCCCCCCTGAGCAGCTACGGAATGGGAGCGAATGGGGTGAGTCTTAGCAACAACTGCAACATTTAACTGGGGGTTAGTACGGGCGATTTCTACCGCCGCACGGCATCCAGCCAACCCACCCCCGACTATAATGACATCATGTTCGAGCATATTTAGCCCCTGACTGCAAAAAGGTGCTTTTCTATTGTAAAGATACAAATATCGAGTCAGTGAGGGAAAATATTTTTGATGGTGCTTGAAGGTTTTAGTTCTACAACTGTATAGATATTCCTTGGTGGGTTTTGTCGTGGCGATCGCGTGTCAATCCTTTTCTCCTTGCTAGGAGCATATTTTCCATTCGTCTGTTGTTGACACCAAGATTACCTAAAGCTACATAGAGTTATACATTGTTATGGAAAATACCATTATGGAATTTGCCTAACTCCTACTAGGAGATAGAATTTATCTGCACTATATAAATAGTCTCTCAAGAATAGACCTCTAGTAAACATATAATTTACTAAAGGTCTAAATATATAGGATTAGAAACAAGAAACAATATTCCCTATTCCTTGACAATCTCACTTCAACCATTCAGCCTAATAGACATACCAATTGCTACTTAGAGATGGGAGGAATGTTCCATTGGCAGTAGTATTATTCATAGTCCATTGGGCAGTTTCACCTGTTTCCGGATTACGCCAAAAAATATCTGTTTTGCCATCATTATTGGTGTCACCAATAGAAGGTTTCCAAGCAGTATTAGTTGTGGGTAAGAATGCAGCAGTTCCAATGGTAGTACCATCCATTAACCAAGCTGTATTTTCACCCGTTCTATTGTTGTGCCAAAAAACATCTGTTTTCCCATCACCGTTAAAATCACCAATGGATGATTTCCAGTCACCACCAAGCTTTTGTAAGGAAGCAGAATTAACGAAAATACCATTCATCAACCAGACAGAGTTCTCTCCAGTACGGGAATTTCGCCAGAGAATATCTGTTCTACCATCTCCGTTAAAGTCTCCCGCTGTGGATTCCCAAGCAGCATCTAATTTGGAAAGTGAGTAACTTGATACCCTAGTTCCATCCATAAACCAAATGGTATTTTCTCCCGTTATTTTGTTGCGCCAAAAGATATCATTTTTGCCATCTCCGTTGAAATCAACAACATTAGAAGTCCAATTAGATGAAGTTTTAGGTAAATATGCAGCAGTTAAAACCTTGGTATCATCCATTAACCAAACTGCATTATCACCATTATTTTTATTGCGCCACAGAACATCTGATTTGCCATCACCGTTGAAATCACCAATGGTAAAATTCCAAGAGCTATCTACTTTTTGAATAACATTTTCTGAGGCAATTCTATTACCATCCATTATCCAAATAGTATTGTCTCCTGTGGTTTTGTTATGCCAAAAGATATCAGTTTTTCCATCTCGATTAAAATCAGCAAAGGCGAAATCCCAACCAGAGTTTACCTTAATTAAGCGACTGGCATTTACTTGATTACCATCAATTAACCAAACAGCTGTTTCTCCTGTTTGAGTATTGCGCCAAAATTTATCGGCTTTACCATCACCGTTAAAGTCAGCAAAAACTGCCGGATTACTAAATAAAGAGTTGGGATTAGAGTTTTTGTAAGATTTGGAAATAGATTTATCGCTCGAGAGAGATTGAGCAGAACGTCCCAAGCTTAAACCTAAATTGCTATCAGATAGAGTCTGATTTACAGAAAATGATGTATATTTAGAGGCATCAATATTCGTGGATAGCTCAGATGCTTTGTAATTGGTTGACATAAAATCTGCTGATGATGGTTAGTCATAATTTTTTAAACTATTTTTCTATCTTTTTTTGTCGTTGACTAACAATTAAAAAAACAGCAAATGTTATCGACTATACTATTTTGAAATACAAAAAAGAAAAACATTATATCTTGATAATAATGATATTATTCTGATAAATACTGAATCGATAATTACAGGTTTACTTATACAAAATAATCATCATCAGGAGAAATATCCCCCTAATTAAAGAGGGATAATTAATGAAGAATGGTCAGCTAAACCATTCCAATGACCTTTGATTTAGAATGTATACCAGTCCTTGCCAAGAGTTGGTAAAGCTTTAGGAGTAGAATTAGTTCCAGTAATAATGACTACAGAGTTTTCACCTGTTTGATAATTACGGAAGAACATATCAGTTTTGCCATCACCGTTGGTATCACTAATACTTGGTGTCCAAGCAGCATTAGGTGCATTCACTGCACTTTGGAAAATGACGTTACCACCATCCATTACCCATGCTTGACCCTTACCTGTTTCTTGGTCATACCAGAGAATATCACTCTTCCCATTACCATCGAAATCACCGATGTATGCTTTACCTTTAGTGGCTGTCAAGTTTTTAGTAGAAGCGATTTTACTACCATTCATTAACCACATTTTGTTTTCTCCGGTAGTCTTGTTGTGCCAGAGAATATCAGTTTTGTAGGTGAAGTCAAAATCACCTAAGGTTGCTTCCCAATCTGTACCCATCGTTGTTAAGGAAGCACCTGTTGCTTTAGTACCATTCATCAACCAAGCTGCGTTTTCTCCTGTGGATTGATTTCGCCAGAAAATATCTGTTTTGCCGTCACCGTTAAAATCAACAACATTAGCAGTCCAATTACTGTTTACAGTTTGTAAAAACGAACCAGAAGTAACTTTATTGCCATTCATTAACCAAACAGCATTTTCGCCAGTTGATTTATTGCGCCATAAAACATCTGTTTTGCGATCGCCATTGAAATCACCAATACTCGCATCCCAATCAGTACCTAAATTTGCCAAGGAGGTTTCTGAGGCAATCGCTGCACCATTCATTAACCACACTGTATTAGCACCAGTGGCTTTATTGCGCCATAAAATATCTGTTTTACCGTCACTATTGAAGTCGCCAATTTTGAAATCCCACTCCCGACCCATGGTTTTGACAAAGCCAGCAGAAGCAACTTTATCACCATTCATTAACCAAATAGCGTTTTCTCCAGTGCTGGCATTCCGCCACATTTTATCATTTTTGCCATCACCATTAAAGTCAGCAAAAATTGCTGCACTTGTATATATGGGGTTAGGATTTTTTAATGTTGCATTTGTGGATACGGAATTAGTTGATAATGTTGAAGATGAACTTTTGGAAGTTGCAGAGTAGGAAGAAATATTTAAATCACCTGCTCCTAAATCATTTTTAGTAGTAACGGGAACAAAGCTTGATACTGAAATTTCGTTGCTAGAAGAGTTTGTCTTAGTCAACATGGCATTTTTATTTAGACAAGTGGTATTCACCCTTTTAGCGGGTTTTATCCCATCTCTTCAAGTGTTAGTTAATAACATATTAGCGATTTTAATATTTTCTTAAGAATTGCAAAAAATGTGATTTAAAAATAAAGTTTAACTAATGAACTAACTAACTTTTATCAAGTCTGCTTTGATAAAAATAGCTACATTTCAAAAATATTATTAGCAAGCATGAATACCGTTAAAATGGAAAAAGTATTATATGGAATTATTTAATAGTTTGAGGCATATTTATATTTATAAAAATGTTCATACAATGATATTTATGTGTAACAGTAAGATTACTATTTGATTTTTAAGTATATGGATTTTCTCCGTGTTCTCAAAGAATATCGAAGAAGTTAACAATGTTATTTATAGCGGAACTATTCGTGTAGCACTCAATGGCTCCATTAGCTTGTTAAACAATGGGGAATAGGGATTTTCCCCTGGAGTGTCTCACCCATGCTGAGGGAAATTACAGAAACTTATACAAAATTAAAAAATTTTAAATATACTTTTCAGCTATCCATATTTAGATTCATCCATACAGGGGAAAAAGTATCGGTAGAGATATTTGTGGATTCACTACTTTGTGTATTTTTAAATAATGCTGTAAATGCACCAGCCCCTAGATTGGTTTGGGGAAATATTCTGTAACAAGGAATGCTACTCAAGTGGGATTGATAATGAGATAAATGAGGAATTTCTACAGATATAAATTCTGGAAAGCGTTTCAAAAACCACTGACACACTTCTTCATTTTCTTCGGGTGAGTAGGTACAAGTCATGTAAGCAAGATAACCGTTTGATTTTACGAGTCTAGAGGAGTTAGCAATTATCCGCTTTTGTCGATTAGCACTTTTATTAATTAAACTAGCATGGAAACATCCTAAAGCTTTGTCGCCCTTAGCTAGTAGAGATTGTCCACTACAGGGTGCATCGACTAAAACTAAATCACTGGATTGGGGAATTTGAGTAGCAAATATACTTGAATCTGCGTTTACAATTACAGAAGGTTTGATGTGACAGCGTTTAAAATTAGAAATTAGCATCCCTAAACGTTTGCCAATTACTTCATTGCTAATTAATAATTCTGGTTGAAATAATTTCCAGGCAAAAATGCTTTTACCTCCAGGTGCTGCACACATATCAAAAATGATTTTTACTGGTTCCTGAATAGCTAACAACACGGAAGCGGCAAATACAGAAGAAAAATCTAAGCAATAATAATAACCTTGTTCATGGAGAGAGTGTTTTCCTGGTTTCTCTGGTAAGGATAACCTGTCTATAAATTGTGGTTGCCATGGAGTCGGAGTTTCCGTGAGAAAGGGGGATGTCGCAAGTTTTGCTTGACACCAAAGAATGCAGGGTGAAAAGGATTGGGGATTGGCTAAAGCATCGAGAAACTTTTCTTGTTCTTCGGAGTTGGGAAATAAACGTTTACTGAGCTTGAGTAATAGATTGGAAGGTGTCCCCATTTCTGAAATTTCATCTGACAGGTATACTTACAGACTAAAAGCTGATGTCAACTATTGCAAGTATGAGTTATGGGGAAAATCACTGTGTAAGTGACAGAATTTATCTGATTAAAGAGTCAAGCTATCACAAATCATAAATTATACAAACAAGAGCAATAATCCTTATTCTCATCTAGCTGTAATTCATGTAGACACGGAGTTGCTTCCCCTAGGGTATTGTTCCGACATCGTATACTTTGACATCAGTTTTATAACTAAATCTACGATGTCCTTAAACCTGTATCATCTGTGGCGCATTTAATTTGTATACTAGACGCGGGTAAGCCCACCCTCGAACTTTGATATTTTTCATTTATACAACTTAGCTGCCCATCATCTGAATATACATCCTTCCAGCTTTTCTCTGAGAAGTTTTCCTGATTTTGGGGCATTTCCTAGGAGCCAATAGTTAAAATACTGGTTATTCTTAAGGGAAAATACATAATTTGAGTGCGGGTGTGATGTGCTGAAAATCTTCACTAAACTAGATTATCTACTGAAAGAGACTGCTTTAGGTTTACAGCGTGGTGGTTGGATGAACTGGGCAGCAGTTAGTACTGTGACTGTGTTACTATTCTTGTTTGGCATTAGTCTACAGACTTCCTGGCAGCTAGAAAAGCTCTTGAACCAATTTGGTACTCAACTAGAGGTATCAGTTTATCTAAAAGCAGAAGCACGGGTAGAAACAATTCAACCCATTGTGGAGAGAATGCCAGATGTTGTGGAATTAAGAATTACTACAAAAGAACAAGCTTGGAAGCGACTCGTTAAAGAGTTAGGAATTGCGGATATTTCAGGTGCGACGCAGCAATTGGGAGATAATCCTTTGGTAGATGAATTGCAAGTCAAAGCACGTAATTCCCAAGTGGTACCGAATCTAGCCACCCAGTTAGCCAAAATACCTGGCGTGGAAACGGTAAAGTATATAGATGAAGCTGTGAAACAGATTGCCCAGTTACATCGGGGTTTAAATTGGTTGACACTGACGATTACGGTAATTTTAACTGGAACCGCGATCGCTGTTACAACTACTACTATCCGTCTGATTGTGACTGCAAGGAAACGAGAAATTGAAGTTATGCAGTTAGTTGGTGCCACTAGTGCATGGATATATTTGCCTTTTATTTTCCAAGGAATTGCTTTTGGTTTAGCTGGTGGGGCGATCGCCTGGAGTTTTCTCAGTATTACTCAACAGTTCATTACCCAAGTTTTGGCGAATCAACCAGAATTTATCAAGTTTCTCACCAATGGTGTACAACTTAGCTTTTTTCAGACCTTAATATTACCCCTAATTCTCCTAGGCTTTGGTTCTACAGTAGGATTATTAGGAAGTCTCTTTGCGGTACGAAAATTTGCTAAAAGCTAGTCTATTTTGCCTCTGGTGATTGACAATGACAAAATCTCAATGGCAGTGTTTCTTAGAAAACCTGGGTATATGGCAAGGTTCTTTTATCAGGATTTCACCTCATGGTGAAGTAATTCGGGATATTCCTAGTATTGTTTCTTTTACGGAATTGGAGGATAAACGAACTATTCGCCAAGTTGTGCAGCGAGAAGGGGAGCAGGATTTAGTTTTAGAATATAGTTCCCTACCCCGAAGCACTCTATTTTTCGATAATGGCGCGTTTTCCCAAGGTTCCCTACAATTTGCACCTTTTAGTGAGTTTGGGGCAGAATTAGGGTTAATTTACGGCAATAGACGTTTACGGTTAGTACAATTTTTTAATCCCCAACAAGAACTTTCTCACTACACTCTGATTCCTGAATATCTGGCTGGTACTTCCCTAGAACCCAATCCACCGTTAAAAATTGAGGATTTGTTAGGAGAATGGCAGGGAGAGGCAATAACTATATATACTGACTGGCGATCGCCTGATAATTACTCCACTCAACTCAATCTCACCCTAGATAATCTGGGACGATTACAACAAAGTCTATCCTATGGAGATAGGACTATCACTACCTCTGCCAGTATCTGTGGTTCTATCTTACAATTTGACCAAAATCCCCAGAATCCCATCCAAGTCATCCTATTACCCCATGGAGCTTCTGCCACCTCCCCCGTAAAAATATCCTTACGTCAACCCTTTTTCCTGGAAGTTGGTTGGTTAATTGAGATAAATCTGCGCCAAAGGATGATTCGTACCTACAACGAGAAAGGCGAATGGGTAAGTTTGACTTTAGTCACAGAAAAAAAAGTCTCTTCTAGCAATGGGTAGATACAATTCGATGAAAATATATGTCAGTTATTTGACATTATAAAAATCGACCATATCTGAATTACTGTTACGAGTCAAATTCACCAATTACTTATTAATAATATATGCAAATAATCATGACTTTGATATATTAATAATCAAACAACCAACAACTAACCACTAATTAGTTAAAGCCCTAGATAATGCTGGGGCTTTTCACTTCTTAGCAAGATAATTGTAATTATTTCTTATCTAGTACAGGGCGGCTGAAATAAACCACCCATTCCAAATGTCTGAAACACTTGCAGCAAAGTAATTACGAATTACGAATTACGAATTACGAATTACGAATTCCGCGTAGCGGTACTAGTCAAGCTGATATTATCACAATTGATGTAGCATTTTATGAGTTTGGGGGATTACACGTACTTGCTTGACATAACCCTTCATGAGGGCTTGCCAGTTTAACACCTGATCAGGTGTAGGTGCAGAAATAGAGATATTAGAAAAAGCTTCCGAGGCAGTCAGGGGAGTCACAGGTTGAAGAAATATGGGAATTTCCCTAGAAATTGTCGCGACTAAATTTGCCGATTTTTCTAAATCAATAGAGCTTGTAGTATTTGCGACAATAATTTTCACAAAAACTTCTATCTTGGCATCGTAGCAGAGTTGTAAAAATTCCGCGTGTTCTTGCCAGTGACTTTCTCCACTCACACTCGGCAGTTTGATATCCATACCCACAGAATCTAGATAGGGTAGAATCTTTGCGAGTTGTTGAGGACGATGCCCACCAGTTTCTAAATATATAGGTAAGCCTGTTCTTACTTGCAATTGTGGTAAAAAATCACACAGGAAATTACCATGTAATAAAGGCTCCCCTCCTGTGATACTAATGCTATCGTGGAGGTGTTGTATATTTTGTCGCTGAACCCATTCAAGTAATATGGATAAAGAGACAGGATTGGGGTAGGATTCAAAATCACGTAAGCCAGGCGATCGCTCTATTCGACACGTTACAGGTGCATTCCAAGTGTGAGCGCTATCACAAAAATGACAGCGTAAATCACAAAAGGCAAAACGGATAAAAATTTGGCGTGTCCCCACATTCAATCCTTCCCCTTGAATTCCGGAAAAGACTTCAACCAGGTGTGCTGTAGATGAAATATCGGTTTTCACAGTCATGAGGTGGTAGCAGAATTGATGCACTACCTAGGGTAGTGAATATTGACAAAAAGTGATGAAGTCTGAGGTCTAAAATGTGAAGTTTCGGTTAATTCCTGGCATCCTTGCCAATTATCCCAGATTTTTCTGGCTTTTTCCTTTAAACTTCAGAATTTAGTCAGCTTCTAGTTCTATTGTGAACTGACCATTTATTTTCCAACATCACCCTGATGAGGCAGCTCTATGAATTTATGTTGCAATGTTCTTCACTTTCCCATAAGCCCTATGGAATTTGCCGGAATCAAGTGAAGTATTAAATTACTAGCTAGAAACGCTAGAAGCTATGTAGATGCTAGCAATCTAGTATCAAGTTATTATCTATATGTGTTTTACCTTACTGATTTCAAGGTAAAAATCAGTGATTATTCCTAATGAAAGCTTGATTTAAGTGATTTCTAAGACAAAATAATGTTGGGCAGATTATATTGACATGGCAACCAAAGTGCAGGGCTTCATGACTAGCCAACCCCAAGAGGTAGATTTTCCAGTTATGTTTTCCAACGACATGGCGATCGTACAGGTAGCAGCACGTCTGAGTGTGCTAGAAGCAGTCACCTTTAAGCAAACCTGTCAAAACTTAACTCAGGGAAACTCGTTACCCAAAAAAATTATTGTTGATTTTCACCAAACTACTTTTATGGATAGCAGTGGTTTAGGTGCGTTGGTCAGTAACTTAAAAACTGCCCAGGAGAAAAACATTGAATTTGTGCTGCAAAACGTGACACCGCAAGTCATGGCAGTGTTAAACCTGACAGGTTTGGATCAAGTGTTTCCCATTGAGTCAACCGAAGACACTCCGATATCCAGCAATCGGCAAGAACAACTACCAACAACCCACCCTTCCATTCGTTCATGGATGAAACGTCTGATAGATATTGTTGGCTCCATAGTTGGTTTATTAATTACCAGTATCTTATTTGTTCCGATTGCGATCGCCATCACCATTGATGATCCCGGTCCCATTCTCTTTGCTCAAACCCGTTGCGGTTGGATGGGCAAAAACTTCCGTATCTGGAAATTTCGCTCTATGTACCGAGATGCAGAAGCGCGCAAGGCTGAATTAGCAGCTAAGAACCAGGTGGAAGGGGCATTTTTTAAAATTGATAATGACCCACGTATCACCAAGATAGGCAGTTTTCTCCGTCGTACCAGTCTTGATGAGTTACCCCAATTTTGGAATGTACTGAAGGGAGAAATGAGTTTAGTGGGTACTAGACCTCCCACACCTGACGAAGTAGCACGTTATGAAGTCCCAGAATGGCAACGTTTAGATGTGAAACCTGGGATGACTGGAGAATGGCAGGTGAATGGACGTTCAAGTGTACGTAAATTCGAGGATGTAATTCGCCTTGATTTGCAGTATCAGAAAAATTGGAGCCTGGTATACGACTTAAAGTTAATTTTCAAAACCGTAGCCATTCTGTTCAATAAAAATAGTGGTGCGATGTAATATCTCCGCTTCACTACTTTAAATTGCAGATGTCATCGAAGATAATTGCTTTTCTATTCATGTAAACATTTCTTATTAAAGTCGTATCATTTCATTTATCCAAGAATCAGCCTCTGTATACCGAGGTTGATTTTTTTATGGTTGAATTTTTGAAAATCTGCAAAAACCTACTCCCATATCAATGTATTCAATCTATCATTGATAGATACAACAATTATTACTAATCATAGGCGATTCAGAATAAGAGGCTTTTTGCCCTATCCGTGACTATTTAATCATCTACCCTAATAATTATTTTGCCCTTGCTTGGCAACTTCTACCAATATCTGTACTTACGTACAAATACGCCAGCAATTCAATTTTTAATACTACTTCCTTTGTAGCGAAATACTCTCGTACAGAAAACAGGGTTGCACCAAATTTTACTCAATCTTCAATGAAGAACAACTGACATGAAGAGAATCCAAAGGGAAAATGCAAATAGGAGCGTTAATACAACGCTAACTATTTTTCACAAATTACCCATTACATAACAAACCAGGGTTCTTAGGAACTAAATTTGATATGCGGATTTTAATTTACTCTTACAACTACTATCCTGAGCCCATAGGGATTGCCCCCTTAATGACAGAATTGGCAGAGGGACTAGTAAAACGCGGGCACCAAGTGCGAGTGATCACAGCTATGCCCAACTATCCAGAAAGGCAAATCTATGAAAACTATCGAGGCAAACTCTTTCAGACCGAATATAAAAATGGTGTAGAAATCAGACGTAGCTACGTGTGGATTCGTCCTCAACCTAATCTTTTTGACCGTTTAATGTTGGAGACGAGTTTCATCTTCACCAGCTTTATGCCAGCCCTAGCTGGTTGGCGACCTGATGTGATTCTTTCCACATCACCCTCTTTACCAGTTTGTTTACCTGCGTCTCTCCTCGGATGGCTGCATGGTTGCCCTGTGGTATTAAATTTGCAGGATATTCTTCCCGACGCAGCAATTCACGTCGGTTTGCTGAAAAATAAATTACTGATTAGTTTGTTCACAGCTTTAGAAAAATTTGCGTACCATTCCGCAAACAAAATCAGTGTGATTGCTGATGGGTTCGTAGATAATCTTCTAGGTAAGAAAGTTCCAGCAAACAAAATCGTGCAAATTCCCAACTGGGTGGATGTAAATTTTATCCGCCCCATGAGCAAGGAAAATAATGCTTTTCGTCAAGTAAATAATTTAGAAAATAAATTTGTTGTTTTATATTCAGGGAATATTGCTCTTACCCAAGGCTTGGAAACAGTTGTGAAGGCTGCGAGTCAATTACGTCATCTTCCAGATATTGTTTTTGTGATTGTTGGTGAAGCCAAGGGTTTAGAAAGATTACAAGAAGAATGTCAAAAATGCGGTGCAGATAATGTTTTATTACTACCGTTCCAACCACGAGAAAAGTTACCAGAAATGTTAGCAGCAGCTGATGTCGGTTTGGTAGTGCAAAAGAAAAATGTTATTTCCTTTAATATGCCTTCCAAAATTCAGGTACTGTTGGCAAGTGGTCGAGCAATTATTGCCTCCGTACCAGATAGTGGAACTGCTGCTAGGGCAATTAGACAAAGTGGTGGTGGTGTAGTCGTGCCACCAGAAGAACCTAATGCTTTGGCTCAAGCAATTTCACACCTATATGAACATCCTGAAAAGGTGAAAACTTTAGGATACAATAGTCGCCAATTTGCTAGTGAACAATATGCTTTTGAACAAGCGTTGAATCATTATGAATCTCTGTTTGAACAAATCATGCTGGAGCGCAGTTCACCCATTGATTCACCTGTGGTTTCTAAGCAGGAAGTTTAATGCCTAGTTTTATATGATTTTTTGAGAATGCTATAGGATATTGACCAATAACATATGGAGTTATAGTGGTAATTACTTAATTACCACTTTTGAGTAAAATTTCTCAAACTTTTTTTTGATACACCAACTAAAGTAGATTTGTGATAGCGGTGGTGAATCTTTCGTAGGGGGCGACTCCTACAATTGTCTCCATCAAATTACCATCTTTATAAATCATCACTGCTGGAATACTACGAATACCCAGCCTTTTGCCTAGGGTTTTATTTTGGTCAAGGTCTATTTTGGCTACTTTAATACGACCTAGATATTCTTCAGCTAATTTGTCCATTAAAGGAGCAATCATTTTACAAGGACCACACCAAGTCGCTGTAAAGTCAAACACAAGTACTCCACTGTCAGGGGTCAAAAGCAAGTCAAATTCTTCTTCTTGAATGTATGTAACTGTTGACATGGATGCTCCTTGTGTGATTTAGCTGAGATGTCAATTGTTTTATCTATCTCATTCATACCACGGCAGGAGGGGTATTAATTTTTTTGCTGGGTATTTAGCGATCGCGCACATGCAACTGCCTGCATGGTTCTAGTGGAATATCCCAGGTAGTAAACTAGGAGCTAGCAACAAAGCGTAGAAAATAAAGCCAAATAACGCAGTGGTCATAGCTGTAAATATATAGCTAATGCACATTAATAAACCATCTGATTCAATTGTGGCGACGGATAGAAGTAAGATACCAATGGTTGGTATGGGGTTAGTTAGGGGAATGGGCAAAATTAATAATAAAGTTAGCCAGGAAATACATAAACCATTGAATTGCCAAACATAGGGATTTTCAGCAATTCTAGTCATCCGTGGGCGAGCAATTTTTTCAATAATTCTGGTGACACTGCGGAGATTTTGCAGAATTACTTGGGCAAAAGTGCGGGGGAATTGATAGTTGGCAATTCTTTTAGGTAACCATGGCGATCGCCGACCTAGGAGCATCTGTAAAGATAACACTAAGCAAGCACCACCAAAGGGTCCTGTTAAACCCGGTGGCATGGGAAACAAAAATGGTAAAACTAACAGTACCATGACCAAACTAAACCCGCGTTCCGAGGTTTCACTGAGAATATCTCCTAAGGTCAATGGCTGTTCAGATACGCGTTGTAATAGTAACTTAATATCTTGAGAAAATCTTAAGGGAGAATTATGAGAATGAAAATTGGTAGCCACGTTAACCAAAAAAATAGGGGATAATAATCTGTCTTATAATTTGGTATACATTCCGACTCTATTCTATTTCAGAAATTCTCATTTTTGTATCTATACTACGACTGACTTTTGCAGTTCAATTGGGAGATTAACAAGTTATTTTTATCAAGCAATTATCAAGATATCTCGATGAATAGGATAGACGAAATTAGGGAAAAGAATTCATGTATGAGCCAGAATATTCTATATCCTAGCTAAAATCTGTCGTTGATTTACCCTGGCAGAAAACGCAAAAAAAGGCAAGGATTTTGATATTTTACCCTTACCCCGAAGTTTATAGATAATACCAATTTGAAAAAGCAATACGACACATGGACAAAACCCCTCCCCAGCCCTCCCCGATTTCGGGGAGGGTGCCCGATAGGGCGGGTGGGGTATCTGTCGTAAACATTTTTTGAATTGGTATAAATTTACCAGTACTTAACAGACGATTTGTGAATTCACTTTTTCACAACCTGCATTCGTTGCGTAATCATAATCATCCCATCACCCCGCATAATGACTGCGGAAATCCACTGACTACCGGGGTTATTGGGTGCGCGTCCCACTTTAAACAATCCACCAGAGGATAGTAATTCTAAATTTACAGGGGTGGGGTTAAGATATTTACTAGGTTGAATTGGTTCTTCTAGGGCAGCACCTAAGAGGAAATCATCACCTAGAGGTTCCTGAACGATCGCGTCTAAGCTATATTGCTGACCCGTTTTCACCTGTTGGGGTAGCTGAAAATCAAGTTGAGGTACTTTCCCTGAGCTAATTTCTGTCCGCTCTGTCAGGATATCCTGACGAACAATTTTTGCTCCTGTAATTTGTTGACGGGACTTGATGGTGGCATTGAAATTTGTATTCCCGTTATTTGCCGAAGGAACTCCCGTAATTTTGGTTACAGTATCTATAACAGTAGTGTTTCCTTGGGCTTTCCAGGATTGAAGTTGGGTAGTATATTTCAATTTCGGATAACGTTTCCACAGAGAAGTCAAAGCTTGTTCCATGTTTTGGCGGTTTAAGCCGTCTCCATGTTTAAAATTAGGGCTATAGAAGCCCAGAACAGCCTTGATATCACCTCGGTTGGCAGCTGCATCGATTTGGGTTAATAAATTTTTCACTTCTATCGGTGCATTCTGGGAGGTGCTTGCTTGGGCACATCGCCACCCTGTAGCTAAACCGATAGTGAGTATAAATAAAACTAACCAACGTTTTCCAGGAAAGCGACTTTGGCGGCGCAGAAGAGCAAGAATAATGTTAGGCATTGGTGATAATTTAATTTATTGGATTACAGAGACTGAGTTAATTGTTTAATGTTAATTATGCTAGGTGCAGAAATGGTAGAGGTTGAATGGTAAACGCTCCGATTAAGTTATTAGTGGCGGCAAGTGGTACGGGTGGACATCTTTTTCCGGCGATCGCCCTAGCGGAACAATTGCCAGATTATCAAATTGAATGGCTAGGTGTCCCGAATCGGTTGGAAACACAGCTAGTTCCCCAACAGTATAGATTGAATACGATTAGTGTAGAAGGATTTCAAAAAGGTTTTGGTATTTCTTCTGTTTTGACTTTAGGAAAATTAATCGGTTCCATCCTTCAGGTACGGAAGCTGTTGAAAACAGGTGGCTTTCAGGGAGTTTTTACTACGGGGGGTTATATTGCAGCTCCTGCTGTGATTGCTGCGCGTTCCCTGGGTTTACCAGTGATTTTCCACGAATCTAATGCCCTACCTGGTAAAGTGACTCGCTTTTTCAGTGGTTGGTGTGATGTCGTAGCCCTCGGATTTGCCATTGCTGCCAAGTATTTGCCCCAAGCCAAAACAATTTATACAAGTACTCCCGTGCGATCGCAGTTTCTTGCCCCAGGAGTCGAGTCAACCCTAGATTTAGCAATTCCTCCTGACGCTCCATTAATTGTGGTTTTCGGTGGTAGTCAAGGTGCTGTGGCGGTGAATAAGTTAGTCCGACAAGCCGCTCCGGTATGGTTTGAGGCGGGTGCTTATCTAGTTCATCTCACAGGAGAAAGTGATCCAGAAGCACAAACTCTCCAACATCCTCAGTATATTTGTCTGCCTTTCTATAACAATATGGCAGCATTATTACGGAGAGCGAATCTTGCCATTAGTCGTTCCGGTGCAGGTAGTTTAACGGAATTGGCAATCTGTGGCACTCCAGCAATTTTAATACCCTATCCCTTTGCGGCAGAAGACCATCAAACCTACAATGCAGAAGTGTTTACCTCCGTCGGTGCTGCATTGATGTTTCAGCAGTCGGAGTTGACAGCAGAAAAGCTACAAGGGACAGTTTTGCATTTGTTGCAATCTCCCACAGAATTACAAGCTATGGCAGAGAAAGCTCAGGCGATCGCCCTCCCCGATAGCGCCGAAAAACTTGCTCATTTAGTAAGGGATATTCTCAGTGGTAATCTGAGTTAATAATCAGGTTTTCAGTTTTCCCTTTTGATATCACCTCGAATATCCTTGCCAGAATCCCTCGTTTCTAGTCCAAGGGATCATGAGATTTCCACAGATTCCATGAAATCTGAGTAAGGATTCGAGAACCTCTACTCAATATTGGCAGTAAAACTCTTTTAACCCTTTACCCTCTATTTTATACATTTTGATTTCCTGACTCAAATATCCAAAATCGGACTAATTTGAACTTTCTTAATTAAAAATTAATTATTCAGCAAGTAATTACTATTAGATAGGCTTCACAATAATTAAAGGGTTGGGCGCAAGTGATTGTGTTTTAAACTAGGTAGAATCAAGCGGGGATCAAAGCCTTGCCAAAATTCAATAGTTAAAAACTTATCTCTGAATACTCAATTTTAACTGAACCACGAGAATGCATTTACCTCCGTAAAATTACCAATGACACTGTTATTGTCAAAAGCTAAAACAGAGAAAATATCAATGCGTAAGTGTTCTCTGGGTTCGGTACGTTTTCCGTAAAAACCATTAATAATATGGCAATTAAGCCATAATACTCAATAAACTTTACATAATCTCATCTTTGGATAGATGTTTTCAATGTATTTATAAGAATACAATTATCATCTAACCAATTGGTTAAAACATGAAGTGATATCTTGGAAAATTGAGATTGGTCATATTTGGGGTGAATAAATTCATCTCAATTGCGGCTACGTCTGCTTGCTAAAAGCATTTTCCAACAAGTATAAAAACATGAAAAAGATGAACTTTTTTGGAAGGCTCATGACTCTGAGCTTATTCAGTTGGGTTTTCATGTGTTTTTTCACTACATAACTTCCACGGAGAAGTAAAGTTTACTGAAAAATAAATTGAGAGAGTTATTTCTGATGAGAAGTAATTTTTCTCAATATTTAAGACTGCTGTGGATGGGGGGAATCCACAAAGTTTAAAATAACTTGCATTTTTATTCAGAGTGCGTAATTCCCTGCTCTGTATCTTTAGTTTTGCTCCTAAAAAGTCCACCTCATTTTATCGATTGTGCGCTATGTTTTTCAAATCAGGTGTATCCCATAACTCCTCTTTTTTCTCCACAAATCCAGCCAGCAATATTCATAGTCAACTTAAAATAAGTACAGATAGTCCAATTTATCCTCAGACAACAGGTTACGGTTTAGTTGGTGTCATGCCATCTGCCCAGATTGAGTATCAAAATCATATCAGTACTCAACAGCAAGATGAGAAGATAGGCAGACTTGGTAACTTTAAATGTGTGCAGACTTTAGCTAGTAGCTCATCCGCGATCGCTATCAGTCCTGATGGTAATTTACTAGCAAGTGGTACTTCATACATTAGTCTCTGGAATTTACGGACAGGAGAAATTGTCGATACCTTAAAAGGTGGTTTTGGTATTCTTCAATCTGTCACTTTTACACCTGATGGTAAGCAATTGATTAGTGCTGGTTTGAGTCAGACAGTAGAGTTATGGGATTTAGAGACAGGAAAGATTGTTAATAAGTTTACACCCTACGCCTATGCGGTAAACTCTGTTGCACTGAATACTAAAGGTGATATTCTTGCCTGTGGCGATCGCGGTAAAACTATCCAAGTTTGGAACTTTGCCACAGGAGAAGTTATTGCTACTCTCTTTGGACATCACGACTGGGTAAACTGTGTCGCTATTAGTCCCGATGCTGAAATTCTCGCTAGTGGTAGCTACGACAAAACTATTAAGTTGTGGAACCTCCATCAGAAGCAAGAAATTTGCACTCTTCCCGGACATACTTCCCACGTCAATTCCATTGTCTTTAGTCATGATGGAGAAATGTTAATTAGCGGTAGTAGTGATAACACCATAAAAATTTGGCACTTGACTTCTGGTAAATTACTACGTACCTTGTCTGAGCATACAGATGAAGTATTTGCTGTTGCCATTAGTCCTGATGGGCAAATATTAGCCAGTGCTAGCGCAGATACTACCGTGAAATTATGGAACCTATCCACAGGAGAGGAAATATCCACCCTGACAGGACATAATTCTGCCGTTAAATCTTTGACTTTCAGCCAAAATGGAGCAACATTAATCAGTGCTAGTATTGACGGTGTCATCAATATTTGGCAGTGTGACTAAATTTACATAGTGCCACAAGCCTCGATACAGAAAAATCACCCCAACTTCTAGATTGCAGCAAACGCTGTTGATAAGAAGCTGGGGTTTTGTTGATGTAGTTAATAAGACAAGATAAAAATATAAATTAGAATTACCCTATATTGATTTTCTGTATATTCCAGAAATTTAGTAATTAGCCAAAATACTTGTATATAATTTAGTGTTATTTGCTGCTAAATCTCTGAATCTTTTTATTTAGCTCCAGTTCCATCTGGTGCGGGAGGTGTTCCTCTATCGGGAGGATCGGAGGCTAGAGTCATGTTACTGATTTCTCCTGAACGATAGTTGATATTGGGGGAAATATCTGATTTAGATATGGCTAAAGCGGGAGAAGCGACTGAAAGACTGAAACAGATAAGAATTGTTTTGGTACATAAACTTTTAAGATTTTTCGTGTAGTTTAATTGCATTTTTCATTATCTCCAAATCTAGTTAACATTGACATCAGCGAAGTTGTTGTTGTCGCTAATCAATTACACGATTCTTTTGTCGAATTTATGCATGGGTATGATGTAAGCAGTGATTGAGAGATGTGAAAACAAAAGTGTTATTTTTTTGAGAATTTATATCTGTCAGCATCCCTCTACCTCCGATGTGAAGGTAAATAGATGCGAGTCGGGACAACTGATGCAGTTCCTCTAGATATTCAGAAAAATCTTGATAATTGGTGTGTATTATTGGAGAGATTAAAAATAAATAAAACAATTTATCATCTGTTTTCAGGAAATCAAATCAGGGGTGATGTATCAAGTCTAAATAGCCTGGAAAATTTCTTATGTATTCCCTAGGTTTTTAGAATAAACATATATAGTCAAAATACCAGAGGTGGTAAGTAGGGCTAAACTTCCAGGAACTAAGGGTAACCAACCACCAGTGAATGAAAGGAAAAACCAGCAAGTACCGTATAGTAGGGTGATTGTCAGCCCAGTACTGAAGATAATTCCTAGGGGCGATCGCCAACGCCAAATTAAAATACCTCCCACCACAGACCAAGATAAAATCCAGAGAGATTCACCCCACTGCGGTAAATACCAGATTAAAGGTCGCTTATCTAATACTGCACTGAGAATCTGACTCACCATATGTGCTTGAACTTCTACACCGCTAATTGCCTTCACAGACCACTCACTCTGACTATAAGGAGTGCGCCAACGGTGGTCATTAAACATCGGTGCAGTTGTACCAATCATCACAATTTTATTTTTTACCAAGTCCGGATTAAACTCTGGGCTTAAAACCTCTTGTAAAGAAACTTTCTTGGCAATTTCCGTATTTGCACGATAATTAACCAGAATTTGATGCCCACTGGTATTGAGGTTATGGTAGCCAAATTCATTCTTACCTAAGGTTTTAAACACCACCGAACCAAGTTTCAGATAAGCGTCAGGGGTAAATTCTGTTTTAATTCCCTTGTCGGCTAAATAATCTGTAGCAATTTGCCAACTAAAAGCATATTTATTTTCACAGGGTGTCGCATTACCCACAGCTAAAAGATGACGACGAATTACCTCATCTGGATCCTTGATAACGTTATTAAATCCTTGTTGCTGCTTGCTAATATCTGGAGGAGCAGGACCACCTGCATCGTCAGTACTTTGATACTTACAAATCACCAATAATTTACTCTGACTATTCTTGCCTAATAACTGTGGGAATTCCTGATGATTTCCCGTTTTATTCTTGTTCACGAAAGCTTGCTGAATCGGAGTTTCCCGATAGATATCTAAACCAATGATGCGAGCTTGATATTGTTCTAATTTTCTCAAAAGTTGTGACAGAGAGCGGTCAGAGAGGGAAGAAGCACCCCTTTCCATGGCAGGTTGGGACTGTACATCCTTTTCTGTAATTGTTACTAAGAGGATTCTGTCATCCGGTTTTTCTGATGGTCTTTGTCGCATTATCTGATCAAAAGTACCTAGTTCCCATGCTTGTAACAAACCGAAGGAACGAGCGCCAATTACTAGGGAAAAACAAGCAATACTCGCAAATATTACCCGCCAAAAAGATGGTGCAGGGGGGATATTTTCCGATTCCTGAAGGTACTGCTTAACCCAATTGCGGTTAAAAACAGTGGCATAGATTTTATTTTTGACAACTAAACTATGTTTATTCTGACTGACTAAACCAGATAACCGTAATTCCAGATGTTCCTGGCAATTTTTCAGAGGGATTTTCCCGTGGCGTAAGATTCTATCATATAACTTAAGTAATTTCTCTGTTGAGCGAGAATTCCGAAATAGGCGATCGCTAATTGTCCGTAAATGCTCTGGTTCATCCTGGGATTCCCAATCTTGAATAATCCTCTGTTGTACAAGCTGTTTTACCGTTAGTTGCTCTTCTCCCCTAGGAATCGTCCGAGCTAAATTTTGCACCAACCAACACAGCTTCTGGGTGAGAAACGGTTGTCCCCCAGTCCAAGCAAGGATTTCACGCAATACTGCTTGGGGGTTATCTGCTCTATTAGCAATCCCCTGAGCTAAAACTTCACTTTCGTCTAATTGAAAACCTCTGAGTTCAATTGCTCTACCAATATTAAAAGGGGCAGAATTTTCGTCTGTAATTAAATCCCCAGGAGTTGCCACACCCAACAACGCAAAGGAAAGTCGGCGATATTCTGGTTGATTTGCTCGCTTCTCATAGCAATTACGAATAAAAGAAAAAAACTCATCCGTGGAAAAATTCAGACTGAGAACACTATCAATTTCGTCAATGAAAATAACAATATTCTCCCGAATTTGCTTGAGTAAAATAGTTTCAATAAATTCTCCTAAGCATTGCACCGGGGACAAATCATCCCGCTCCCGCAACCAACTACGTCGCTGCACCGATAACTCAAACCCACTGATTAACTCCTGAATAATACCCCCGTACCACTGCTGTGCTGTAATCTCCTGACTACCAATTCCACTTAACTCGATTTCTGCACAAACAATATTTGCTGTCTCTAGCTTCATCATCGTCTGGATGCGTAAGCTGGACTTACCCATTTGCCGAGAATTAAGAACATAGCAGTATTCTCCCGCTAATAGAGCATGATACAACTCACGGTCTGCGGCACGGACAACATAGGTAGGAGAATTCGCAGGTAAACTCCCCCCCGCTTGATATTTATAGTGGGAATTGAGTTCAGTGTTCATAGATAGATGCTTGTGGGGGTTGCTCTTTTCAGCATACAACCCTAATTAATTGATGTATATCACTAATTTACTGCCGTCCCAGAGTTGTGTATTCCTTGCTATATCGAACTTAGAGGAAGTCAACCTGAATTAACCTGAATCAACCTGAAATCTTCTCAAGTACCTGAAATAAAATCTGATTTTAACTCCTGAATTCGACTCAACTTCTAGCAAAAAAAGCAAAGCATACTATAAACATCAAGCGAAACAAAAAGCTTGCTCCCACACAAAAAACCCAACATTCAGGAGAAAAAACAATGTCTAATATTCAATCTCAAGACTTATTCGCCATCGCTGGTGTGAGCAAAATTGACGAAGAATCAGCAGCAGCAGTATCCGGTGGTAACTTAGATTTGTCTGACTTACGGAATGGTGGAGGAAGACGACTAAATAACTTAAAAGGTCGCTTTTCTTCCTTAGGTGGATTTAATAATAAAGCTTCTTGGTATCAACTCAAAGGCAACCGTGATTGGTTTGTTTACACAGGCAATAACTTCACTGGTTTAAGATTCCGCATCAAAGCTGGTACTAAAGGTAACTTTGCTGGACTTGCTAACAACAATATTGAGTCTGCACGACCTGTTTAATTACTGATCACTCAAAAATAAATTTACTTTCATCAATCATAATTCCCAGGAGAAAAAACAATGTCTAATATTCAATCTCAAGACCTATTTGCCATCGCTGGTGTGAGCAATATTGACGAAGAATCAGCAGCAGCAGTATCCGGTTGTAACTTAGATTTGTCTGACTTACGGAATGGTGGAGGAAGACGACTAAATAACTTAAAAGGTCGCTTTTCTTCCTTAGGTGGATTTAATAATAAAGCTTCTTGGTATCAACTCAAAGGCAACCGTGATTGGTTCGTTTACACAGGCAAGAACTTTACTGGTTTAAGATTCCGCATCAAAGCTGGTACTAAAGGTAACTTTGCTGGATTTGCTAACAACAATATTGAGTCTGCACGACCTGTTTAATTACTCATCACTCAAAAATAAATTTACTTTCATCAATCATAATTCCCAGGAGAAAAAACAATGTCTAATATTCAATCTCAAGACCTATTTGCTATCGCTGGTGTGAGCAATATTGACGAAGAATCAGCAGCAGCAGTATCCGGTGGGAATTTAGATTTGTCTGATTTACGGAATGGTGGAGGAAGACGACTAAATAACTTAAAAGGTCGCTTTTCATCCTTAGGTGGATTTAATAATAAAGCTTCTTGGTATCAACTCAAAGGCAACCGTGATTGGTTCGTTTATACAGGTAAGAACTTTACTGGTTTAAGATTCCGCATCAAAGCTGGTACTAAAGGTAACTTTGCTGGACTTGCTAATAATAATATTGAGTCTGCACGACCTGTTTAGTAAATGTTCTTTGATACTATATAGTCAAATATTGGCAAATGGCAAAAGCGGAAATACTCTTCTTTCGTTTTATCAGACCTGAGTAACATTCTTTCCTTGCAGTTCTAGGAGCGAGATGATTTATATCTCACTCCTACTTTTTTATGTAATTAAAATCTAGATATATAATTAATTATTTGATTTTTATAAATACATATAAACCTCGCCTGTGTTGAAAAATTGGTAACTCCAGGTATTGCTTTCTGACGTTGCAATGACAAAATGCTTCACGTTGAAAAAGATTTATAAACCTTTATTGTAATGAGAAGGGGCAGGGTTGAAAATATACCTCAATTGAGTGGAAAAAGTCATAAATAAATTTACCTAAAATTACCTGAAATTATCTGAAATATATAATATTAAAAAATGATTTTAACTCCTGAATTCGACTCAACTCCTACCGATAAAAATACAAGATACTATGAACAGAAAGCAAAAATCAAAGCTTTCTCTTACACAAAAACAACACAAGTTCAGGAGAAAAACAATGTCTGATATGCAATCTCAAGACCTGTTCGCGATCGCCGGTGTGAGCAACCTTGATCAAGAATCAGCAGCAGCAGTATCTGGTGGTAATTTAATCTTGACTGACCTACCATTTGGTCGTGGTGAAAGACGTACATATACTTCTTCCCGTCGTACTTTAGGTAGCTTCAACAATAAAGCATCTTACTATCATGTCACTGGTAAGAAAAATTGGAAAGTCTACTACAAGATTAATGGTCAAGGTGGTTCTAGAATTCTCAAAGCTGGTACAAGAGGTAACTTAACTGGAATCGCTAACAACAACATCGAGTCCATCGTAGAGTTAGCATAGGTTTTGTAATACATAACAACAATATCGAGTCTACACAACTTGTTAAACCGATGTTTTTGATACCGTGTAGCTCAATTGTTGGAAATTCAAAAAAGAGAAATAATATTTTCACTTTTTTGCAAACCTGAGTAACATTCTTTCTTTGTGGCTTGTAGGAGCGAGATGAGTTAGGTTTCGCTCCTATTTTATTGACTCAAGTTATAGATTGCTTGATAGTAAGACTGAATTAATCTGAATTAATCTGAAGCAGTCTCCAAGCAATGATACGAGAAATCTGATTTTAACTCCTGAATTCAACTCAACTTTTAACACAACGAACACTACATACTATAAACATAAAGCAAAAACAAATGCTTTTACACACACAAATACGTAGGAGAAAAATAATGTCTCATTTTCAATCTCAAGACCTATTCGCGATCGCTGGTGTGAGCAACCTTAACCAAGAATCTGCCGCAGCAGTATCCGGTGGAACTTTAACTCTTTCTGATTTCCAGAATGGTAAAGGTACAGTTGCTGCATACAATAGTTCACGCACAACCTTAGGTGGCTTTAATAACAAAGCATCCTGGTATCGAATCACAGGTAAAAGAGACTGGATTGTCTATGTACGGACACGTTTCGGTGGAACATCATTTCGTCTGAAAGCTGGTTCTAGCGGTAATTTGTTCGGCGTGATTAACAACAATATCGAGTCTATTAAACTCGTTTAGGTTGTGCTTTTTGATGCTCTATAGTCGAATATTTGCAGATATAAAAAGGGGAAAGAATATCCTCGTTTTTGGCAAACCTGAGTAACATCCTTTCCTTGTAGCTCGTAGGAGCGAGATGAGTTAGATTTCGCTCTTACTTTTCTGTTCTATTAAGATTAGCACATGTCGATGGAATTGCGAGCAAAAAATCAGAGAAAATACAGATTATTGCTTATCTGCAATCACCTATCTAGATTTATCAAGGCATACATGATGATTCCGTGCAATCTATAACTTCCAGGACTTTCATATTTAGTTACAGAAGGTGTTAGGCAATGAAATATCAGGTTGTTCTCCAACATAGTGAAGAAGACTGCGGTGCAGCTTGTTTGGCAACGGTTTCTAAACATTACGGACGGGTTTTTGCTCTGACTCGCACCCGTGAAGCGGTGGGTACGGGATATCGGGGAACCACTTTATTAGGTTTAAGTAGAGGTGCGGAAGCTTTGGGGTTTAATACCCGCATTGTCAAAGCAACTGACGAATTTATTGAGAATATAGATCAAGCTCCCCTACCGGCAATTATCCATTGGAAGGGTTATCACTGGGTGGTTTTGTATGGTAGAAAGGGCAAAATGTTTGTGGTTGGCGATCCTGCGATGGGTGTACAGCACCTTACCTACGCAGAGTTGATGGAGGGTTGGAGCAACGGGGTGATGTTGCTGATGCTTCCCGATGATACTCGGTTTTATCAACAGGAGAATGATAAGATTGGGGGCTTTGGTAGATATTTAGCGCGGGTTTATCCCTATCGGTTTTTGATTTTGCAGGCGATCGCCATCAATTTTGCCATTGGTTTACTCTCCCTGACGACTCCCTTCATGACGCAATTACTTACGGATGATGTCTTGGTGCGGGGAGACACACAACTATTAACCACGGTGGCGATCGGGGTGATTGCCATGGGCGTAATTAAAAGTTTAATTGGTTTGGTGCAGTCCCATTTAATTGGGCATTTTGGACAACGCATGCAACTAGGATTAATCCTAGATTATGGGCGAAAATTATTACACTTACCCCTATCTTATTTTGAAGGTCGCCGTAGCGGGGAAGTAGTCAGTCGGATTGCAGATATTGATGATGTCAATAATTTAGTTAACCAAATTGTCTTAGGTTTACCGAGTGAGTTTTTTATCGCTTTAGTTTCCCTAGGTTTTATGCTGTTTTACAGTTGGCAGCTTTCCTTAGCTTCGATTGTGGCATTTGCTCTGGTGACGGTGGTGAATCTACTCTTTTTCCCGGCTCTGCGTCGCAAAACCCGCCAGCACATCGTTTTGGGCACAGAAAATCAAGGTTTTTTGGTCGAAACATTTCATGGTGTTCAGGTATTAAAAACTACTTCTGCGGCTCCCCAAGCATGGCAAGAATTTCAGAGAAATTATGGTCGTTTGGCTCATTTGAATTGGGGAATGATGAAGTTAGAGCTATATACAAGCACCTTCACAGGGATTCTGTCACACTTAACGACTATTGCCTTACTTTGGGCAGGAAGTTACTTGGTAATTAATAACACTCTCAGTATCGGGCAATTACTTGCTTTTAACGGGATGAGTAGTAATTTTCTGGGCTTTTTAGGTTCTGCGATCGGACTAGCAGATGAATTTATTACAGCGCAAATAGTTGTACAACGGTTAACAGAAGTTATTGATGCCACCGCAGAAGATGAAAATGACTTCCAAAAACCCTGGGCAGAAATTCCCCCAGATGCAGATATTAACTGTGAGGCAATTACCTTTCACCATGCAGGTAGAACTGATTTATTAGAAAATTTTACCCTGACAATTCCCGGTGGCAAAGTTATTGCCTTGATTGGTAAATCTGGATGTGGTAAAAGTACTTTAGCTAAATTAATTGCGGCATTATATCCGGTACAATCTGGTAATATTCAATATAGCTTTTATAATCAACAAGATTTATCTTTAGAATGTTTACGCAAACAGGTTGTCCTAGTACCCCAAGACCCCCATTTCTGGAGTCGGACAATTATTGATAATTTTAAATTTAGTTATCCCGATATCAGTTTTGAAGAGATTGTCAAAGCTTGTCAAATTACGGGAGCGCACGAATTTATTAGTAAATTACCTGATAAGTATCAAACTGTTTTAGGAGAGTATGGTGCTAACCTTTCTGGTGGACAAAAACAACGATTAGCGATTGCTAGGGCGATTGTAACTGACCCTCCCGTCTTGATTTTAGACGAGTCTACGGGGGCACTTGACCCGGTGAGTGAAGCTGAACTTTTAGCGAGGTTGCTTTCCCATCGTCAAGGCAAAAGCACGATTATGATTAGCCATCGACCAAAAGTCATACAACGGGCAGATTGGATTGTGTTCTTAGAGCAGGGAACATTAAAACTTGCGGGGACCCCGGCAAAATTACGACAAATTCCTGGTGAACATTTAGATTTCTTGGATGATTTTATTCCTGAAAGAAATACTCTAGTTTCTTCGATTTAATTCAAACAATGAGCCATATCATTTGGTTGAGATATTCTCAAAGATTTATCATCTCTGTGACTTTTAGATGAAAAGACATCAAAGGTTACTTTCTCCCCATGAGATGAATTCCATCAAAACCCTCAATTCAACTTTGAAAACAAAGCTTAATCACCATGGTTAGTAATACGAATTCTGATTATTTGCCTGCTGCTAGAGAGAACGAATTTCTCCCACCGATTAGTCGTTGGACTACCTATGGTGGATTATTTATTCTGTTTGTTTTAGGATTATCTGTTCCTGTCGCATCAGTAGCTAAATATAAGGTGACAGTTAAAGGACAAGCTGTGGTACGTCCTGCGGGAGAGTTGCGATTGGTACAAGCAAATGCTGAGGGACAAATCATGCAGATTTACGTCAAGGGCAATCAAGTGGTAAAAAAAGGAGATGCGATCGCCACTATTGATGATTCCCGTCTGCAAACGAAGAAGAACCAATTACAAACCAGTAACTACCAAGCAAGGCTACAATTAGCCCAAATAACTGCTCAAATTAGAAGTTTAGATAATCAAATTTTAGCTGAACAGGAGCGCAACAAGCGGACTATTGCCTCTGTAAAAGCTGAACTACAAGGACATAATCGAGCTTACCAAGAAAAAAAAGTTACCACGGTGACTGAGTATCAAGAAGCTGATGCCAATGTCAAAATAGCTCAAGAAGAACTCAGTACAGCCGAAGCCCAGTTAAAATCAGCACGCTCCAATTTAGGTGCAGTTCAGGCAACCCTGGGAGCAGCAAAGTCAAAACACAACCGCTATAAAAGTATTGCCCATGAAGGAGCGCTATCGAAGGATCAATATGAAGAAGCGTTACTATCTGTGAAGCAGCAAGAGCAAGCAGTGGAAGCACAAAAAGCTGTAGTAGAAGCGCAGGAAAAAACCATTGCACGGATGAAACAAGCAGTAGAAGTGGCGATCGCTAGACGACAACGCACCCAAGTTACCCTGAATCCCAGTAACTCAGAAGTAGCGATCGCAACTGAACGTATAGCTCAAGAAAAAGCTGTGGGAGAGGTTAGTCAAGCAACCTTAGAAAAAGAACGTCAAGCTCTCACCAATCAAAAAATTGAAATTCAAAAACAGCTAGATCGAGATAATCGAGAACTCAAACAATTAGAAATAGACCTTTCTCAAACAAATATTACCGCGACAGCTGATGGGATTATTTCTAAGCTCAATTTGCGAAATTCTGGACAAACAGTGCGTATGGGAGAAGAAATAGCACAAATTGTTCCTGACAACGCTCCTTTAATTGTCAAAACAGCTATTGAACCAGAAGCTAAAAGTAAAGTTAAAGTTGGTCAAAAAGTCCAAATGCGAGTCAGTGCTTGTCCCTATCCGGAATATGGCACACTCAATGGCAAAGTCAAAGCTATTTCTCCCGATGCAGTCAATCGTCAAGTTAATAATGACGGAACCAATAGTAATAGTCCTCCAGTTGCGGCAGCTTTTTATGAAATAACTGTGGAACCAGAAACTTTGAATATTGGTAATCGTGCGAAGAAATGTCAAATTCAATTGGGTATGGACGGTAGAGCAGATATTATTACTCGTGAAGAAACTGTACTACAATTTTTCTTGCGCCAAGCGAGACTAATTTCTGATTTGTAAGTAGGAAAGTGCAATATTTTTCCACATACAAACATAAATCTCATAAAGCTACCCAATTAAACCTGATTCCCCCAATACATGGGAAAGTAATATCGATATAAATTACATCGAGGTTGTACAGAATTACCGGAAATTTTTACGAGTCCCATACTATTTAACTGATAAGCTAGAATCGGTGGCAATGGTAAAGGTTCTGTTGCCGCGACAACTTTTTGAAAAGCAGCTTCTAACTCTGCTGACAAATGCAAATCTAACCAATATTCGCGTAAATGATGACCATAAATTCCTCCATCGGCAATAGCTTCTGATACAATTTGGTCAATGGAGGTATCAGCATTACTTTGAAGATGTAAAAATGTTAATTCTAGTAAATAAGGATGCCCTCCGATAAGTTGCATTAATCTTTGCAACATCTCTGGATTGACTGTTAACTCATACTTCTGAGCAAACTGCACAACTTGTTCATAGGTAAATTCCGATAATTCTATAGGTAACCCTACATTAAAAGGAGATTGATTAATATTTAGGCGAATATAAACATCGGTAGAATGTACAATAATCAAGCGGAGTTTTTTCCAAATTTTCCGACTTCTTGCCTTTTCATACCAAGAACGTAATAAACCAAAAAAGTCTTCATAGATATGAGGATAGGGAAACAGTAAATCCACATCATCTAAACAGATAACTAAGGGAGTATCTGCTGATGATAATAAACATTCTTCAAAGTAGGTAGTACAACTAACCTTTGCACCCATACCTGCTTCATCCCAATATTCATCTAACTCGTTGGGTAATTTTAATTCTCTACTTAAATTGAGACAGAACCAGCGCAAAAATTTATTTAAATCAGTAAAGTGAATATTCCTTTCTGCTAGCTCAAAACTTAAAATAGCAATGCGATAATTCTGCTGTTTGATTTGTGATAATAACCGATTTACTAAATAGGATTTACCCATGAGTTTCGGTGCTTTTACCCTGAGTAAAGAACCTGGTTGTAACAAAGTTTCATAGGCAATCGATTCAATGGGAGGACGTTCCACATAAACTTCATCAAGAGATGTTTGCTCATCCTCTAAATCATCATCAAAGTCCCTATCTTGCTCTCCCGTATCTAAAATCGGTATTTTTGCACTAACTTCTGTGACTATCAAATTGCCATTTTTTGAGCCAAGATAATTTTCCCAACTTCTTTTGAGTGCTTCTTTAAAATTACTTTTTCTGACTTTTTCACCCAATGCTTCTGTTAATGATTTCCAGAGTTTAGGGGCAACATCTTGACTGATATAACTAGTAGCATACTGATTCTGTGCTGCTATTTGGTCATAATCTTGCCTTTCCCATGCTCCTTTTAGGATAATTATCTCCACATCTGTTAAATTTCGTTGATGTTTTTGATGTGTTAATTGATTCGCAATTTTTAAAGCTGTATCTAAGTTAAAACTTGTCATAAATCAACCCTGTATAGGAATTTATCCTGAGTTTAGATTATCAAATTTATGTAGGAAATACGGTTTTTAGAGGTTTTTATTAGTAACAAAATATTCTAGTGTTGTTGTGATGATATTTAATCAAGAGTCCGAAATTTGCAAATAGCTATGTCTTAATATTACATAAGTAATATCAAATCTGGCTAATTCCTAATACCAATTATTCGTGAATCTGCATAGAATGTACCCCACCCCTTAATCCCCTCCCCGATTTCGGGGAGGGGAAATTCGAGCAGAAGCGAGAATGGGGTGGGGTTCTTCTTTTATTATGCGTCTCCATATTAATTTGGCATAAGGATATTTTGGACAATCGCGATCGCCAGATGCTCAATGCATAAATAACCTCTACGGGTAATAGTTGATTTCTGGGATTTGATGCTAGGGTTGGGGTATAAATTTAGTTTTCAAGCTGGGGTTTCTATGCTTAAGTTTTACTACAATCCAGTTTCCGGGAATGCACGTCGAGTTTGGGTAGCATTACTAGAAAAACGCATCTCTTTTACACCAATTTTAGTCAATCTCGATGGTGATCAGCTAGGTGACGAATTTACGACTATTAATCCCCTGCAACGTGTTCCCATAATTATTGATAATGGATTCCGTGTGGTAGAATCTTTAGCTATTTTGGACTATTTAGAGGCAAAGTATCCTACTCCATCTTTAATGCCAACTCAAGCTGAAGATATTGCCGTAGTGCGGATGGTAGAAATGCTTGCTATTAATGAACTTCAGCCAGCAATGCTGATACTAACTCGCCAAATAGTGGGACTAAATGTTGATGTTGTTAGCATAGATAATGCTCGAGAAAGAATCATGAAAGTGGTAAAATTCTATGAGGATTTGTTGAATGGTAAGACTTATTTTGTCAATCAACAAATTACCTTCGCAGATATTGTTGCGGGAACACTACTTCCTTCTTTACCTCACTTTGATTTCTCCCTTGATGCTTACCCAAATCTACAAGAATGGCTACAAAAATTAGAACAGAGGGAAAGTTGGCAACAAGTGGCTTTGAAACCAGAAATGATAGTAACATCTCTCCCTAAAATTCGAGCAATTTTAGAAAGACGCTCCGAGAAATAAACTGTCAGGATTCTAATCCTTAGAACTCACTTCGTAGGGACGAAACGCATAGATATCTTTAATTACCTGTACCCATCCATCCGCAACGGATGCCAAAATCTGTAAACCCTTCTCCCTAGTGGCAGTTGTTGCATCACCAATCACCCCACTTTTACTGACATCTTTTGTAGCCCACGCTACGGGTAATTTGCCCTCTAAACTCAGTAAACTGGTTGTGGGTAATTGGGGGGGATATTCTGCGACAGCGCGATCGCTCCTCACCTGTTCCGGTAATAATGCCATCATAATACTTGTTTCTGCATCTCCGGCATGCATTCCCTGTTGCGCTTCTAAAGGTGTTAGTAATTCCTTTGTAATATTTGGTACACGCCAAGTGAAGAGAGGAAAAACCATAAAATCATCATATTTAACGTGTAAATCCCGCGCTACCATTTGTAACACCTGGGGTTGCCCGCCATGGGAGTTCATCAATACAAACTTGCGAAACCCTGCCCGGTATAAACTTTCTCCTACTTCCCAGATAATGGCGCTGAGAGTTTCTGTACTCAAGGTAATTGTGCCGGGGAAATGCCAATGCTCATTCGATTTACCGTAATATAACGTAGGCAAGGCATAAACAGGTATATTTTTATCTAATTTTTCTAAAGCTTTTCCCAGTACTCCCACACTAATAGCAGCATCAACTACCAGGGGTAAATGGGGACCATGTTGTTCAATTGCCCCAATCGGTTGAATGATAACTACATTCTCTTTATCAGGTATTGCCTGGATATCTGTCCAGGTGAGGTAAGCAAAATAACGTTCTGGAGGAATAAAACCATGCATAGGAAAAGGGAAGGGGAAAGGGTGATGCTTTTGAGAACAGTTAACCGCTAGCTGCTAACTGTTAACTATTCTCATTCCCGACTCAAGGAATTTTACAATCGAGTTTTGACAAATTTCTCTAAACGCTCCATTCCTTTTTCAATAGTTGCCATATCGGTAGCGTAGGAAAGACGAATATTATCGTCTGCACCAAAAGCGATACCGGGAATGACTGCAACTTGATGTTCTTCTAATAAAGCGTTAGAAAAGTCTAGGGACTTTAATCCAGTTTGCCGAATATCAGGAAACAGGTAAAAAGCACCATCAGGTTTAGGACAACTCAAACCGGGGATAGCGTTGAGTCGTTCTAGCATAACTTGACGACGTTTAGTAAATGCTTGTAGCATTTCCTGTACACAGTCTTGGGATGATTCCAAAGCCGCGATCGCGCCATACTGGGCAAAGGTACAGATATTGGATGTACTATGACTTTGGATAGTTATTGTCGCCTTGATTAAATCCACTGGACCAGCTAAATAACCAATACGCCATCCCGTCATCGAGTACCCTTTGGCAAAACCATTACTAATAATGGTTCTTTGGAAAATCTCTTCACCCAGGGAACCAATGCTAACGTGTTTCGCCCCATCGTAGAGGATTTTCTCATAGATTTCGTCAGAGACGACGAGAATATCTGCGGCAACAATAATTTCTGCCAGAGCTTGAATTTCCTCTGGACTGTACACCATCCCTGTAGGATTGGATGGGGAGTTGAGAATAAATAACTTGGTTTTGGGTGTGATTGCTTGCTTTAATTGCTCAGGAGTGATTTTATACCCACTTTCGGCAGTTGTAGTAACAATCACAGATGTTCCACCCGCCAGCGTCACCATTTCTGGATAGCTTAACCAGTAGGGCGCAGGGATAATCACCTCATCTCCTGGCTCAATCAAAGCTAGCATCAAATTAAACAGAGAATGCTTACCACCGTTAGTGACAATCACATTTTCTGCTTTGTAATTCAAACCATTATCATTTTTGAGTTTGCGGGCGATCGCTTCTCTGAGAGGAGGTTCACCAGAAGCGGGACCATATTTGGTTTTTCCCTCTGCTAACGCTTTTGCAGCTGCGTCTTTAATATGAGCAGGAGTGTCAAAATCTGGCTCACCCGCGCTAAAACTACAAACATCAATTCCTTCACCCTTCATTGCCTTAGCTTTCGCGGCGATCGCTAAAGTAATAGAAGGAGTCACCTGACTAATTCTTTCTGCCAGCTTCATCTTAGGTTCTTTCGGCTTTCTTTCCACCTATTCCAGCATATCCCAGAATCTCTATCGAGAATCCCTAATTACGGATTTTCCTTGTTTGGGAGGAATAATTCTGTTTATCTCAGGTTTGCAGCAATTGAGAGTATTTAGTGGCAATTTTCAGCGTACAATGTAGGGTTGAAAGCTCTTGCACCACCCTAGCCTGTGTTGGCGACAATGAAGCACACCCTGTCAGTTTTAGTTGAAGATGAATCGGGAGTTTTATCCCGGATTGCTGGATTATTTGCCCGACGCGGGTTTAATATTGAAAGCCTAGCAGTAGGTCCAGCAGAACAATCTGGTATCTCTCGGATTACGATGGTAGTACCCGGTGATGACCGTGTAATTGAGCAGTTGACAAAACAACTCTACAAACTTATCAATGTACTGAAAGTACAAGATATTACGGAAACTCCCTGTGTAGAACGGGAATTGATGTTACTGAAGGTCAATGCTACTAGTAGCAACCGTTCGGAAATTGTGGAGTTGGCGCAAATATTCCGCGCTCGAGTCGTGGATGTAGCGGAAGATTCCCTCACCTTGGAAGTTGTAGGCGACCCTGGTAAGATGGTGGCGATCGTTCAAGTTTTGCAAAAATTTGGCTTGCGGGAGATTGCTCGTACCGGAAAAATCGTCCTAACTCGTGAGTCAGGGGTAAATACAGAGTTATTAAAATCTCTGGAAGCTAAGGTGTAACCCCATCTGCACGATAAATATACTAAAGATTCCTAGGGACGTTGAGTTATGCGTCCCTATTTTTATAGGTAGTTACCATTTCTTGAGTGATTAATATACAGACAAAGTCCTTATCTTGTAAGCTTTTTCCCTTACTTCTTTGTTCTTTCCGTACCCTGGTAGGGAAATCCGAATACAATGTCAGAGGTTATCCATACCTCCCATGGCAAATAATCGCTGAAAATTAATTTTCAGAATCATCTCAGCAATTACATCCTATTGATAATTATGCTAGAACAAGGAACCATCAGTATCCATACTGAAAATATTTTCCCGATTATCAAAAAATCTCTCTACTCAGATCATCAAATTTTCTTTCGGGAGTTGGTATCAAATGCAGTTGATGCCATTCAAAAATTAAAAATGGTATCCCGTGCTGGGGAATACTCTGGTGAGGTGGAAGAACCAGAAATTATTATTACCATCGATAAAAATCAAAAAACCCTCTCCATCACTGATAATGGTATCGGGATGACCGCAGAGGAAGTGAAAAAATATATTAACCAGGTTGCTTTTTCCAGTGCGGAAGAATTTATTCACAAGTACCAAGGTAAGTCAGATCAACCAATCATTGGACATTTTGGTTTAGGCTTTTATTCTTCCTTCATGGTGGCGCAAAAGGTTGAGATTGATACTTTATCTTACAAAGAAGGCGCGCCAGCAGTTCACTGGAGTTGTGATGGTTCCCCAGAATTTACCCTGGAAGACTCCTCTCGCTCCACACGCGGTACAACCATCACCCTGCATTTGATGGAAGATGAACTAGAATACCTGGAATCAGCACGCGTCAAAACTCTAGTTAAAACCTATTGTGACTTCATGCCCGTACCCATCAAGATGGATGGTGAGGTACTAAACAGACAAAAAGCACCTTGGAGAGAGTCTCCTAGTAACTTAACTAAAGAAGATTATCTCGAATTCTACCGCTATTTGTATCCTTTCCAGGACGAACCCTTACTGTGGGTACATTTGAATACAGATTATCCCTTCATTATTAATGGTATTCTCTATTTCCCCAAACTACGACCCGATGTTGATATTACCAAGGGACAAATAAAACTGTTCTGTAATCAGGTATTTGTCAGCGATAATGTTGAGGAAATAATGCCCCAGTTTCTCTTACCGATGCGTGGGGTAATTGATAGTACAGATATTCCCTTGAACGTTTCCCGTAGTTCTCTCCAGGGCGATCGCACTGTCAGAAAAATTGGTGATTATATTGCCAAAAAAGTTGGCGATCGCTTGAAAGAACTTTACCATGACGAGCGTGAGCAATATATTTCCGCCTGGAAAGACCTTAGCACCTTTGTGAAATTTGGTGTTCTCAACGACGAAAAATTTAAAAAGCAAGTGGAAGACATAATTATCTTCCGCAGCACCTACCAAGCAGAAACAAATAATACCTCTGTGGAAGTGCAAACATCGGAAGGTGATGCTTGGCAAGATGTTAAATCTAGCACCCCCTACACTACCCTCAAAGAATATCTGGAGCGCAATAAAGAGCGTCACGAAAACCGCGTCTTCTACTGTACTGATGCCGCATCCCAAGCAACCTACGTAGAATTACATAAAAATCAGGGTTTAGAGGTCCTATATCTAGATTCCTTCATTGATACCCACTTCATTAATTTCCTGGAGCAGGAATACAATGATGTAAAATTCACCCGTGTCGATTCTGACCTTGATAATACCTTACTAGATAAAGACCAAGGTGGGGAAATTGTAGACCCCACAACCAATAAAACTCGCAGCGAAGTCATTAAGGAGTTATTCGAGAAAGCTCTGAATAAGCCCAGGGTAAACATCCGGACTGAAGCCTTAAAATCCGATAATCCCCAGGGTACACCACCTGCTATGGTACTTTTACCAGAGATTTTACGCCGTCTGCGAGATATGAATGCCATGATGCAGCAACAAAACGCAGAATTCCCTGAAGATCATATCCTCCTAGTCAATACCGCTCACCCCCTGATTCAAAACCTGACAAATCTCAACCAGGGCAGCATTTTCCAAGCTGATGGTGAATCACCAACTGGGCAATTAGTCAAGATGATTTGTCAACACGTCTATGATTTAGCACTCATGTCTCAAAAAGGCTTTGATGCGGAAGGAATGACAGCTTTTGTGGAGCGTTCCAACGAAGTCCTAACCAAATTGACGGAACAAGCTGCAAAGTAAATGAGGTGATTCTGAAATAGGCGATCATCCAATGTGCAGCTGAATCATACAGGTCAAAAACGCAAAATAATTGCGGGCATCCCTTAACTTCCTTCGAGGGCGGGTTTGCCCGCATTTTGTATAAAATTATATCCATCTCAATTGAGAACAATCATTCATATTATGTCCGCACCATCACTTGCGTATCCAGAAATTAGAAAATTCTCTTTCCCCCTGCTCCCTTAATTATCAGTATTCAAACGGACATGATATTACTCCCTTTGCCATTCTCCCTTCCCCAAAGGATTGTCACACTCAAACAGATGCAAACCGAGGCGTTGAGAAAGCTCTTCGCAGACTTTCACACCCCTGATGCTATTACCGCGAGCGTCTAGGAGAGGGGAAAATACAGCTATCCCCATTTGATTCGGAACTACGGCAAGAATTCCGCCACTCACCCCACTTTTGGCAGGAATACCGACCTTGTAAGCCCATTCTCCGGCAAAATTATACATACCACAGGTATACATCACACTCAACATATCCCGAACATAGCGACTATCTACAGCCTGTTCTTGGGTAATGGGATTAATCCCCTTATTGGCAAGGGTAGCTGCCATCACTGCCAAATCATGACAGTTAACCATCACAGCGCATTGCTGAAAGTATAAATCTAGGGATTCTTCAATATTGGGGTCAATCATCCCGAAATTCAGCATTAAATGTGCCATCGCTCGGTTACGGTGTCCAGTGGTACGCTCCGAGGTAAATACGGAGATATCTACAAAAACATCGTGACCAATATAACGCCGAAACATATCCAGCATCCGGTTTAATCTTTCCGTGGCATCCACACCTTTAATTAAATTGGTGGTGGCGATCGCCCCTGCATTCACCATGGGATTATAGGGTCGCTTGGACTGCTCATCCAAAATAATGGCGTTAAAAGCTTCCCCTGTGGGTTCTACTCCCACCCTAGTTAAGAAATAATCCCTACCATGGTCTTCTAGAGCCAATCCATGGGCAAAAACTTTAGATATGGACTGAATTGTGAATAATTGCTGATAATTGCCAACTTCGTAGACTTCACCGTTGACAGTCACAATACAGATGCTAAACAAATTAGGGTTAACTTTTGCCAATTCGGGAATATAGTTTGCTACCGTTCCCTCCTTTAAACCTTGATATTTGGTATACAATTCTTCGATAAATGTCGGTAAGGGTGATGCAATCACTGGAATTTTAGATAATTGATTGGAATTCGCCATTTGGCTTAATAAACTCGTATTTTTTCAGTCTGAGAAGAATTTTCGGACATTACCCAGAGAAATCAGCAAATATCTGGAACATTTTTGCTTTCATCTTCTATTGACCAAAGAGCCTGTGCCTTAAGCATTTATTATTCAATGAATAAAATTTGCTGATTCATAGCTGTTTGTTATCATGATTTTACCCAAATATTACAGCTATACAATTTTCTTATTCCTGCTTTTTTTACATTGTCATACTGAGGACTTTGACTAATTAATTAAGTAACCACGCTGCGATATTTTCCGTATTTGTGGTATTTTGTAGGCGTTTTCAACTAGTGAAAACATGAAAACGTGAAAAGAGCAAGTCAAAAACTCCTAACATCGATTTAAAAACCAAATTAGTGTGAACTTTTTAGAACAAATTTTCTGATTTATCAAAAAACTGTTACATAGCTCAAATCCGCTCACGTAAGCACTTCCATCCCTAAAAAACATAGAAAAAAATTTTTCAGCTACCAAGACCTACGCTAAAACCCTGATCCCCAAGGACAAAAAATCGTGTTAGTCTGTTTCAGTTCAAAGCAAAAAGTGAAAGCAAAACAAGTTCGTTAAATTTGGGAATCAAAGACTTGCTAATTTGGCAGTCAACCCATAAATTATGAGCTTTTTGTTATTCAGTCGCTTTAAATTTCGGACGCATGAATCAAAGATATTTATTGACTGTTGTCGCACTATTTAGTGCTGTTTTGGGAATGCCATCAGTGAGTCGCGCCCAAGCGACGAAGCAAGTGGCTCCAGATTCACCCGTTACACCGACACCGGATGTAGTCAAAGTAGGTGAATATCAATCCCAAACAAAAAATCCTGGCTCCATTGCTACTACAGTGACGGAAATTCACACCCATGACGTAGCAGGTCGTCAGGCGGCAACACTATATGTTCGGGGTATTCCCGTACTCACGTTTATGGGTCAGCAACCCATTGCTCAAACCCAGACCAAAATCGGAACCATCAATACCGAAGTTGTCAAGGTCGGTTCGTCAACTTCTACCGTAGCTAATTCCCCCAAATTCACAACCACAGACGAAATCGGTGGCACCGATTTAGACAGCCAGACAAAATCAGCAAATGACCCAGTGCAAAGAGCCGGTGTGATAGCAGCAAAAATCAACCAGCTGATTTGGGAAAAGGTGGACGCGAGCAAGATTACAGTTAGTTGGCAAGCAGGCAGCAACCCACCCAACCAGGCACAGAATAAGAATTTATCTCAGAATTTCTCTAATCAGCGACCTGATCGCTTCGTCATCAAAGTCAACAACCAAGAACTGGTGACAATGAGTGATGAGACTCGCCTCGCTGGTGGAAGCAAAAACCCAGCCCAGGATGCATTGCAGGCAACCAATCGTCTCAGGCGACTAATTGGGAATGCTTCTCCCCTAACCCAGGTGGATAACTTACCTAAACGTTCGGCGATCGCCTTTCAATATAGACCACAAGATGTAGCCATCCAGGCTGTGAGAGCAACTTTCAGAGGGGTGGCTTCTTTTTATGGCTACGATTTCTCTGGCAACCGTACCGCCACAGGGGAAAGATTCAACCCTGAAGGTATGACGGCTGCCCATCGTACCCTACCCTTTGGTACACGGGTTCGTGTCACCAATACCCGTAACGGTCGTTCAGTCATTGTCCGTATCAATGATAGAGGACCCTTTATTCGAGGTCGTGTGATTGACCTTTCCACTGGTGCTGCCCGCCTGATCGGTATGATTAACAGTGGCGTGGCTCCCGTGTTAATTGAAGTACTTGGCAGATAATCACAGACCTATGTAGCTCCAGATTCTTTCTAGAGCTCATTCTAGTGGTCATCACGGGGGGAGTCTAGTTATTGTAATTTCCCCCTCTTCCAGATTTCTGCCCTGTGCCAATAATTTCCTGTCCCCTAACTTTCCCATTCCCCCAAATTCGGATATAAACTAAACGGGGGATAGCAAAAGAAAGACTAGGGGTATTTTTGTGCGCCTGTTGACAACAGTTGCAGCTTTGCGCTGCTATTTAGCTAAACGCCGCTTAGAAAGCCAAGAACCAGAGCCGCCACTACAGTTTGACATAACTGCCTGGACTTCTACGGCAGTGGGTTTAGTACCAACAATGGGAGCGCTGCACCAAGGGCATTTAAGCCTGGTTGAACGGGCAAGACAGGAAAATGCCACAGTCATTGTGAGTATTTTCGTGAATCCTCTACAGTTTGGTCCTAACGAAGATTATCAACGTTACCCTCGCACCCTAGAAGAAGACAGACAATGGTGTGAAACGGCTGGTGTAGACGCAATTTTTGCCCCGACTCCGGAAGAAATGGGGATCATGGAGAAGAATATACAAGAAACCAGGGTTACACAGGTTATCCCACCATCTGCTATGATATCTGGCTTGTGTGGTCGTTCTCGGCTAGGTCACTTCCAAGGAGTGGCAACCATTGTCACCAAGCTTTTTAACTTGGTACAACCAGACCGAGCTTACTTCGGTCAAAAAGATGGTCAGCAACTGGCAATTATTAAGCGACTAGTAGCTGATTTAGATTTGCCCATTGACATTGTTGCCTGCCCGACGGTGCGAGAAGCATCAGGTCTTGCCTTGAGTTCTCGGAACCAATATTTGACTGCCACTGAAAAATCACAAGCGGCAGTTCTTTATCGTGGGTTGCAACAAGCTGTAACACTATTTCGTGCAGGCGTTCGCACCGCCAATGACTTAATAGCTGCGGTACAGCAAGAAGTGGCAACCATTAGTAATCTTTTAGTGGAATATATTGAATTGGTTGAACCGAATACTTTATTACCTTTAGAAACAATTCAGGAGGAAGGAATGCTTGCGATCGCAGCTCGTCTTGGTTCTACTCGTTTAATTGACAACACCATCCTGCGCGATCGCCAACCGATCATCGCCATTGACGGACCCGCAGGTGCTGGTAAGTCTACTGTTGCTCGTCAAGTGGCAGCTAATCTAGGTCTAGTATATTTAGATACTGGAGCTATGTACCGTGCTGTCACCTGGTTGGTGTTACAAGCGGGAATTCCTACTGATGATGAGTGCGCGATCGCGGAATTGGTGAGTAAGTCAGTGATTGAACTAGCGCCAAGCCATGATTTGCAATTTCCGGTGCAGGTCTACATTAACGGTCATAATGTGACTCCAGAAATTCGCACTCGTGAAGTTACTGCTCACGTTTCGGCGATCGCTGCCCAAACATCTGTCCGCCAAGCATTGGTGAAACAGCAACAAATGTGGGGCAAAAAGGGGGGCTTAGTTGCTGAAGGTCGAGATATTGGTACCTGTGTTTTCCCGGATGCAGAAGTTAAAATATTTCTCACTGCTTCAGTACAAGAACGGGCTCGGCGACGTTTACAAGACTTTCACAACCAAGGACAACCAGTAATGACTCTGGAAGAATTGGAAAAAGATATTGCTGAACGTGACTGGAAAGACAGCAATCGTCAAGTGTCTCCTTTGCGTAAAGCTGTGGATGCTGTGGAAATGATTACTGATGGTTTATCCATTCCAGAAGTAACTGCCAAAATAGTAGATTACTATCAGAAACAGCTGTCTTAGCATTCAGCACTGAATTGGGGGTAGTGGGTGCTGATTCAGGGAAATCAAAAAATAAATTATCCCGATTTTGGGAATCACTACAATTTTTCTTCCCCCTGCTCTCCTACTCCCCACTGTCTTTTGCTCAGAAATTTCCAATTAATTACATTGAGACTTCCCTGATATCATGTCAAGGGATTTTCCTGCTGCGTATTCTTTAATAAAACGTAAACATCCTCGGTATTGTGTTGGCATTTGGTATCATCCTTTTGAGTATTTAGCTTGCAAAAGGCATGAATCAACAAAAACATCGCGCCTATTGGCGTGCTAATACAAGTTTAATTCGCAATCTCCTGATAGTTTGGGCACTGGTATCACTCGTTTTTAGTATTTTATTAGTGCAACCTTTAAATACAATTCGATTTTTTGGTGTCCCCTTGGGTTTTTGGATGGCTCAACAGGGGTCAATTATCATTTTTGTGGTGTTAATTTTTGTCTATGCTTTCCAAATGGACAAACTAGACCGCAAACATAACATTAAAGATGAGTGAGGCAACATCATGTCAGTTGAACTTTGGACGATTGTGATTGTTGGACTCTCTTTCTTAATATATTTATATATTGGTTGGCAATCACGAGTTGAGGATAGTAAGGGATTTTTCGTTGCCGATCAAGATATACCTTCCATTGCGAATGGAGCTGCAACTGCTGCTGATTGGATGTCCGCAGCTTCCTTTATCTCTATGGCAGGTTTGATTTCCTTTTTGGGATATGATGGTTCGATTTACCTGATGGGTTGGACTGGTGGTTACGTTTTACTGGCGTTACTTTTAGCACCTTATCTACGAAAATTTGGCAAGTATACAGTACCTGATTTTGTTGGCGATCGCTACTATTCCAATGTGGCAAGATTGGTGGCGGTAGTCGCGGCGATTTTTGTGTCCCTCACCTATGTTGCGGGGCAGATGCGTGGCGTGGGTATTGTGTTCAGCCGCTTTTTACAGGTAGATATCAATACTGGTGTCATTATCGGTATGGTAATTGTGGGCTTTTTTGCCATCTTGGGGGGGATGAAGGGTATCACCTGGACGCAGGTTGCCCAATACTTAATTTTGATTGTTGCCTATTTAATCCCTGCCATCGCGATCGCTCTATTACTAACCGGGAACCCTATTCCCCAATTTGCTTTTACTTTCAGTGATATCGCCGATAAATTAAATCAGGTTCAAGTTGACTTAGGTTTTAAAGAATACACCCAAGCCTTTGCCAACAAGCCGATGATTGATGTCCTATTCATCACTATTGCTTTGATGGTAGGAACCGCCGGATTACCTCATGTAATCGTTAGATTTTATACTGTGCCTGATGTGCGTTCGGCAAGGTACTCTGCTGGGTGGGCGCTTTTATTTATTGCTATTTTGTACACTACTGCCCCAGCTCTCTCAATGTTTGCCAAGTATAATCTAATTCAATCCCTCCATAATCAAAAAATTGAAGAAGTTAGGCAACTCGACTGGGTGAACAAATGGGAAAAAACTAAACTCCTGGCTTTTGAAGATAAAAATCAGGATGGACGTTTCCAACTGACTCCGAAAAAAGAAACCAACGAAATTACCATCGACAAAGATATTATTGTCCTCGCTACCCCCGAAATTGCCAAGCTTGCTCCCTGGGTAATTGCCTTGGTAGCAGCTGGTGGTTTAGCCGCAGCGTTGTCTACAGCTTCCGGGTTGTTACTAGTAATTTCTAGTTCTATTGCTCATGATGTTTACTATCGGATTGTCAACCCCCAAGCTTCAGAAAGCAAACGTTTATTTGTGGGGCGGTTGATGGTAGGTTTATCTCTAGTACTGGCAGGATACTTCGGTGTGAATCCTCCAGGATTTGTCGGAGAAGTGGTTGCCTTTGCCTTTGGTTTAGCTGCTTCTAGCTTCTTCCCAGTAATTTTTCTCGGTATCTTTGACAAACGTACCAATTCCACGGGGGCAATCGCTGGTATGTTGGTAGGTTTAATATTCACGATAATTTATATTGTGGGTGTGAAATTTGCCGGAATGCCGGCTTGGTTTTTCAATGTTTCTCCCGAAGGTATCGGAACTTTAGGTATGGTAATTAACCTAGTGGTGACATGGGTTGTATCACGTTTCACCGCACCCCCACCAGCCGAAATCCAAGCATTAGTAGAAAATTTACGTACTCCTGACTTACCAGAAATCACACCAATGAACAGGGTGTAGATTTTAGGGAGGGGTAGGGATTCTTTTCCCATACCCCACAACTACCCTCCATAGCTTTGCCCTTCCTGACAGAAAATCGCTATCCTAGAGAAAGCAGAAAGATAATATAGCAATGAGTTTTCAAAATTTTCAGTCTGGTTTATCTCAATTTCGTCCCTTACTAACCCTACTCGTAATTGTGTGGTTAGTTGGAACATTCGGTTTGGGCTGGCTAGTTAATTCCCTGTTAATAATTTTTGGTTTATTATTTCTTGTACCCGTAATTGCATTTGTGGGTTTTCGTTGGTGGTTACAACGCAACATTATCACTGATTCTTGTCCTGTTTGTGGCTTTACATTAACAGGGTTAAACCAAGTTCAGTTACAGTGTCCCAGTTGTGGGGAGCAATTGATAGTCAAAGAAGGACATTTTCAACGCTTTGCTCCTGACGGCACCATTGATGTCACAGCAGTGGAAGTCACAGCTAAATCCATCGAAGACTAAAATTCACTACTAACTTACCAAGCTTGCCACCGTTTCTAGTAACTCTTGTTGTACATAGGGTTTGGTTAAATAAGCTGTCACTCCCAAGGCTTGGGCAAGTTGACGAATTTTCTCTGTATTACAAGATGTTAAAATTACAACGGGGATTTTCGATAAATCAAGATTTTTGCGCATTTTATTGATTAACTCAAAACCATTCATTTCCGGCATTTCCAAATCAGAAACTACAATCTCAATCCCCGGATTTGTTTGTAGTGTGTGTAATGCTTCTAAGCCATTCTCTGCCTGTAAAACTTGATAACCTGATTTTTCTAAAGTTAAGGATACAGTTTTGCGCAGACTTGCAGAATCATCTACAACTAATATTAATTTTTGACTGGGAAGATTGACTTGTTTCTCTCTTTCTGATTGGAATGGTACTGGGCTGGAAGAATTGACTACTTTCTTCTCCTCTAATTGTAATGGTGCTGGACTAGGAAGACTAGCTTGTTGGTGCCTTTCTAATTTCGATGGGGAAAGTAAGGGTGTGACAGCAATATCAACTTCTTTGAAGGTAGGTATATTTTTGAGTGCATCAAGTTTGACAGACTGTACCAATACTCCACTGTCAATCGCCAGAATCAGATTCCCATTGTTGAAAGTAGTGCAACCATAGATATATTTGGGGGGGGCTATCGCCCTTCCTAGAGGTCGAATTACCAACTCTTGCTCACCAATAATTTGATCAACTTCTATAGCGAGCATTTGTCCACCATGACGCAATATTAACACTGGACGCGGCTGATTATTTACAAGAGTGCTGGGAATTGGTGCAGATATGGAATTATATTGAATTAAATCCAAAAAAGAATATAAAGTCACAAGTCTATGTTGTCCATCGATAGCTAAACATAAGCTTTTTTGACCAGATATTTCTCTAATTTGTTCAGCCTGGGGGAAGATAATTTTATCGATATTATCTAACAGTAAAGCATAGTAAATATTATTAACCTGAATAATCATTAACTGTTCTGTCGTCATAGAAAAAGGAATTTTTAGAGTAAATTTGCTTCCTTGATGAGGTAATGATTCTACAGATATTTTCCCATCTAATGCATGCAATTGGGCACGTACAATATCTAAACCCATCCCTCTTCCAGAAATTTCACTCACCTTCGTTGCAGTGGAGAAGTTAGGAGAAAAGATAATATCGAAGAGTTCTGTCTCATTGTCAAGCTCTGTCGAACTAATTAAACCCAGAGCAACTGCTTTTTTTCTAATTCTATCTAAATTCAAACCTTGACCATCATCTCGAACTTCAATAACAGTATGACTACCCTGATTATAGGCATGAATTTCAATTAAGCCTATTTCTGATTTACCGTATTGCTGACGTATTTTAGCTTCTTCAATACCATGGTCAAAGGCATTACGTAATAACTGTAACAAGGGGTCATATAGTTTTTCTGCAATTACCTTATCTACTAATACTTGCATCCCTATTAGTCTTAAATTTACCTCTTTCCCGTATAACTTACTTAAATTCTCTAAAGTTTGAGGAAATCTTTCGACAATAGTGGCTAAAGGTAACATCCTTGTTGTTACCAAATTATCAATAAAATTTAAGACTAAACGCTGTTTTTTCTCTTGAATATGGACAGTATTTTGTAACAGAGAGTCTAAGGAATTTGCGACTTCTCTGATACGAGCAACCTCTTGATTAATAACTTGTAAGTTATCCTTAAAATCTTCCAGATTAGACATTAGAGAAATATCAAAATCATCTTTTAAGGATGATATGGAATCATATGTATACTTGTATGTTAAATCACTCAAGTTATTTAAATTGTTTTGGTGCTTCTGTAAATCTTGAGTTAAATTGCTAATAACGAGTTGAATATTTTTTTCTTGAGATTGAGACCTTTGTTCATGAAGTAATATTTCACCTGCCAGATAATCGAGGTTATGCAAATCTTCAACTTCTACACGCACAAAAGATGTTTTTCGAGGTTTATTATTAATTGGCTCTGGGGATAAATTAGTAACTGTTTCTGCTGGTTCCGGATGAGTTATATTCTCTAGATTATTGATTTCTGGAATTTCTATATATGTGTTGATTTGAGATGTCGTATCTTCAACTATAGGAAAATTCTCTAGATTCTCATGGATGTGATTAACCTGCTCCCAAATATTATTAATTAAAGGATGTGTCTCTGAAAAAGAATCTAATGAAGTCCATTTCTCATCTATCTGATTAAATAACAAATTTTGTATTTGAGGTTTATCTAGCCATTTTTTCTCAGACTCTGATACAGGTGGTAATTTGCGATATTTAGCAGATATTTTTTTTACCCATGACTGAATAAAATTCACCAAGTTATCATCACATAACTCATGATAATAATAAAATTTACTAACAGCTAAAACTACATTTAGTATGATAACTTGACGATACAAATCCACACTGAGGCTATCATCTGGACTTTGGATGTAATCACAAAATTCCCTGAACCATTCTTCGATGTATTCTGAATCATTGTCTATGGTATCGGTTTTCAGAAAAATTTCTAATCTTAGGGATGATTTGGGGAGAGATTTCTGGATTTGAAACCATGATAAAAGGTAGCGACAAACTTTTATATAGTTGGCGATCGCCCTAGGTGAATTTTTCTGATACTGAGAATCAATTTGGAGAAAATTTGAGAACTCGGTGATTTCTTCTTCTACGGAAATTGGAGTATAAAAATTATCAATGGGTAAATTAACCGGAGAAAATGCTAGCTCTTGCAGCGCTGTGGAAACTTCTCCTCCTTGGGTGCGATCGCCATCCAAAACTAGGGATTTAGCTCGCTGTAAATCAGCTAAAGCAATTTGTGCAACTGTATCAACTTTGTCAGGATGAACTGAGATAGCCTGTAAAATAGTTTGAGCAATTTTTCCAAATCCTGGTAGATTAAAAGATTCCGCTAAACCTGAAAAAACTTCACCCTGTTCTTGTAATAAAGCTCTCAGTTCTTCTAGACTAACTTGATTCTCTATTGCCTGAGCTAAACTATCAATCCTTTCTGTGACTCCCGTCTCAAAAATAGACTCAACAATATCTAATCCTAATTCTGTAGAAGATGGAATATAGGTATCTTGTTCAAAATTATCTCCCAATTTTTCTTGCAGCTTAGCAAATGCGATAGTTGCTCGTTCTATAATTTCTTCAGCGTCGATTTTGCTCCCTGTTAACTCTGCTGTTAAGGAAATACGTAAACATTCGTAAGCTTCTATAAGCAATGTTTGTAATTCCTTATCAATCTCAACTTGGGGATTATAAAGGGATTTAACAATATTTTCTAAATAATGGGCAACCTTGCTAATTACTTCTAGCCCGACATTGGCGGCTCCACCCTTAATTGTATGAGTTCCTCGCATTAGGTTATGCACTTTAGTAATACTAAAGTCATCAGACAAAGTAAATAATTCTTGTTCAATCAAATTTAATAATTCTGGAGCTTCTGCCAGAAAGTAAGCATAGCCCTGTTCCCGAATTGATTCATCAGTAATCATAAGAAGTAAAAATAATATGTATGAGGCAACCGTAATAAATTAAGTTTCAATACTCAATATTTGAAATAGGATGGCAATTTTGCAGAGTTTTGTTAGCCTAGAAGTTGATTCCCTGGCTAACAAAATATCAACATCTCGACAAATTAACTGACCTTAAACTTACTAGCCGTTGTGAGTAATTCTTGTGCCATTGTAGATAATTGTTGGAAGATAATCCCTAACTCTTTTGCTTCATTTAAGGTATTCTGGGAAATTTCTACAACATCTTTCATGGAAGAAGTCACACTACTAGAACGTGCAATTTGAGTTTGAGTTGCGGCGGTAATATTTTCAATCAGTTGAGTAATTTGTGCTGTTGCTGCCACAATCGCATTTAAACTTTGGCGGGTTTCATTAACTAAATTAGTACCCTCTAATACCTGCTGCATACTTGTTTCCATCGCCATAGAAACATCTTCCGTTTCCCCTTTGATTTCCTGCACAAGTTTTTCGATTTCACTGGTAGCTGCGGCAGATTGACGCGATAGGGAACGAACTTCATCGGCAACTACAGCAAAACCTTTACCATACTCCCCTGCACGGGTAGCTTCAATTGCTGCATTTAAAGCCAGAACATTAGTTTGGGTGGCAAAATTACTAATCAAATTCACCACTTTAGAAATATTTTGGGAGGATTCACTCAAACGCTTAATTTTGCGACTGGTTTGAGATACAGTTTCTCTGATAGTTTGAATTGCTTCTACAGTGCGGTTCATCGCTCCATCACCGACTGTAATCGTTTGGTTTGCCTGTTGTACTGCCACTTGCACTAAATCTGCACTTGTTGCCACTGCTTTTGTTGAGTCTGTCATTTGCTCGATTTGTCTAAGAGCAGTAGTGATTTCTTCTGATTGCTTTTGTGCCAGATTTGTCAATTCTAGGAGGTAACTATCGCTACTCGTGGATGTTTGGGCAACCTGTTGAGCAGCTGTTTGTACTTGACCAACAATTTGGCGTAATGCCTGCAAAGTATTATTATAGGCATCGGCAATAGTTCCCATTTCATCCTCAGTAATGGGAGCGCGTACTGTTAAATCACCCTTTAAAGCTGGACGTACAGCACTCAGTAATTGAATAGAACGTAGCTGAAGTAATTCCTTCGCAGCTTTTTCCCTAGCAGCAGCATCTGCAAGTTCTTGGGATTTGGTTTGTAACTGCTGTAGATATTCCATCTGCTGCAAGCTTAACCCTAATTGGTCGCTCATCCGTGAGACGATATTAGTCTCCCATTCTTGCCACTGTCTGGTATTAGCATTTTGATAGGCTGCTAATAAGCCCCAAAGCTGATTACCAAAAAATATGGGTGCTACTATGTAAGCTTTAATTTCCAGCTTTTCCAGCATCTCCACATAGCAAGCAGATAAATTTTGGGAGTGAATATCATTGACGGTGACAACTTGTCCTTTTCCTGGTAAACCTCCCTGGGTTGCTTGGAAATGGGTATCCTCCCATTGGGTTTTATCATTACCACTAACAAAACTTGTCCAACCATGAGCTAGAGATTCAGCGATAAATTCTCCACTCCAGTCAGGGTGGAAACGATAAATAGTGACGCGATCGCACTTGAGTAACTGCCGTAATTCCTGGGTGGTAATTTTGAAAACACTGTTAATCTCAGTTGCTTGACGGATGCGGTTAGTAATCCGAGAAAAGGCTTTTTCCTGTTCTGCAATGTGGGATAGTTGATCGGATTTTTCCTGTAGCTTTTCTAGATATTCAGTTTGTACTAAAGCTACACCAAATTGCATCCCGATTTGATTGAGAAAATTTACTTCCCAATCTTGCCACTTACGAGAAGTCGAATTTTGATAGGCAGCAACTAAACCCCAAAGTTTATCTCCAAAAAATACTGGAGAAATAACATAAGCTTTGGCATCAAATTGTTCCAAAATTTCCACATGACAGCTTGCTAGTCCAGCTTTATAAACATCATTAACAACCCAACTTTCACCCTTAGCATATCTTCCCCCTTGGGTATCTTGTAGGTAGGTATCTGCCCAAACTGTCTTGATATCTGGACCGACTAGACGCACCCAACCTGTAGCTACGGATTCGGCAATAAATTCGCCGCCCCAATCCGAGTCAAATTGGTAAAGAGCGACGCGATCGCAGCGTAATAAATTACGTACCTCTTGGGTTGTAGTTTGAAAGAATTTATCGACATTGGAAATACGCAAAATCTTCTCAATTACCTTACCTACAGACTTTTTAGCTTGTAATTGTTGCTGCTGTTCTACTTGGTATTCATATCTTTGTAATCCGTAGGTAATTTCTGTTGCAACCTGTAGAATAAAACTTATTTCCTTTTCTTGCCATTGTCTGGGAGAATGGCATTGATGCAGTGCAAATACACCCCAAATCTCTCCTTCTAAGATAATTGGTAATGCCAAACTAGATTGAATTTGAAATTTTTCTAATAGTTGTTTCTGATAAGGAATAGTCTCTAAGGTATTTACATTTTCCATGGAGACAGGTTCTAGATACTCTTGATGAATATCCAAACCAAATACCAATAGTGGTAAACTTTCATTTAGTGTAGGAGTCCAACCCGGAGCTTTTGATTCTGCGCAAACTATACCCAAATCGCGGGAATTTAAACGGAATACTAAAGCGCGATCGCAATCTATTTTTTCCCTTAACTCCCTTGTTGCAATTTGACATAAATTTTCCAAATCTTTTGCTTGGCGCATCTTGGATGCAATATCTTGCCACTGCTGTCGCCAAAGTTTCAGGTCATGATAGCTATAGGATTTGGCATTTAACTGCTGATTATCTAATTTTTCTGCATCGTTAAAAGTTTGCTCAGTTTCGGATACAAAAGTCATGGTAAATCTCCCTGAATATGATAAATATGAATATCTAAATTGGCGGTTCTGTTATTGCGTAGATGTTCTTTATTTAAGAGATAATAAAGGTATATCTTGAGATTTTTTCCACAGAGCAGAGTTAATAATAGCTGCTCCATCTAGCTTAATCAAGATGTTTCCTGACTCTTGAATAAAGTAACCACCCATAACATCTACTATCTGATGTGAAAATAAGCTTCTATCTGGTGATTTAATTCCTGTAAAGTCAAGAGAATCAATATCTATAACTTCTCTGACTAACAAGCCTAAATGATTATATTGATGATGAATTACAACTATCATCATTTTTGCAAGCAAATCTTGTTTATGTGCTAAAGATGGATAGCCACACATTCTTTCTATATCTATTAGCCATAACATTTCACCTCGCCAATTATGTATCCCTAATATGGATTCATGTACTTGAGGAACTGGGCAAACCTCAGCTAGTGAAAATTGGAATACTTCGGTAATTTCCTCTAAATCGAGAATAGCTAAATATTCCTCACCGAAACGCAATTGCAAATATTTTTGCTGTTTATTCAAGAGGAGTCTCCCTGATTTATATCTTTGGTATGATGCTGATTAATTCGGCGATATACTTCGAGGAAATAATACTAAATTTCGCATTAAAACTGGGTAAAATTGCTAAACAATATCAAAACCCAGTGATACAAATAGCTAATCCAATACTGGGGAGAGAATTATTAGTACCTATAATTTAGCTATCTTAGTAAAATTAATGGGAAAGCTGTTTAATAACATCCATCAAAGCTTCTTTTTGTATTGGTTTTGCTAAATATGCATCAGCTCCTAACATCGTTCCCCACATCTTATCAACATCACTATTTTTTGTAGAACAAAAGATAATGGGAATTTGACTGGTTGTCGGATTATCTTTGAGTTCTCGACAAATCTCAAAGCCACTTTTCCCAGGTAAAATGACATCTAAAAAGATTAAGTCAGGTTTGTTTTGGCTTAATTTTTCTTTTGTTTCATCAGCATCAATGGCATTAATGACATAATATCCTGCTTGTTTTAAGTATCCATTGATGATTTCTCTATCTGTTAATCCATCTTCGACAACTAAAATAGTATTCATAGTCAAATAGTGTAATTGGTAGAAGTATCAGCAACCCTAATCAAAGCTACTGGTGATTCTGATTTATTCTTATTTTGCTTGAAAAGTACGAAAAAAATACTCAGTAGAATTACGGCAAATTGACAATTTTTTTATCCATTTGTGATTTGTGTAAATACTTATATATGGTGCTCATGAGCTTTTCAGAATTAATTGGTTTTGTGAGATATTCTGTTGCTCCTACAACTTTGGAGCGTACTCTATCTACAATCCCATCATTACTTGTTAAAATAATGATAGGGGTATGAGTAAAGTTAGAGATGCGTCTGATTTGAGTACAAATTTCATATCCACTTGCAATTGGCATCATTAAATCTAAAAAAATTAAATCTGGTTGATGCTGAATTAATAAGGGTAATGCCTGAATCGAGTCCTGTATTTTCAGGAATTGCATACCATTGTTAATGACAATCTGTTGTAATGTTTGACAAATCTGAGGACTGTCATCAATACAAGCAATAATAGGATTATTTCTGGAAATGCCACGAAACGAATGAGTTTTGTTATCTTCTATAACCAAGTTTTTACCATTGTTTTTATGTGGTAAAGATATCAGAATATCAGGGATTTCTACTAATTCAATATAACCTTCGAGAAGATAAGTTAGTAAAGAATTAGTAACTATTAAAAGATTCTGATTTATTTTCACTGAAATATCACGTAAGCTATGCTTGCCATTCATGAAAGTAATGAATTTTTTGTAAACTTCATGACTGACTTGTTGTTGAAGTTTTTCTGGCTGCCGAATTATCGGAGCATTATCTGGGTGGTATTGTGTTAAACCTGCTTCTGTCCATAATTGCCATGCTTTTTTCATATTTCTCAAGGAAATATCAGCACTGGTAAAAGTTATGGGTGTATCTAAAATAATTTTTGAATCACGCTCAAATTCTAAAGAAGTTAAGTATGATTGATATGCTATATCAAATAGTAACTCACTAATCGTATTCTCTACGATATCGTTAAATTGCTCACGTTTAATTTGTTTCTGTTCCAAAAGAAAATACAAAGATTGATAATCCCATATTTCCTTGCTGAAGTCTTGAGATGATAGGAAATCTGTATTTAGATTAGTTTGCGAAAGATACTTGATCAAATGGCGATACCAGCGACGAAAGGGGTGTTTCCCTCCTGTTGCCCACACAATTCTTCCTAGATGATAATAAAATGTCCATTTTTCTCCCTGGGAATTGTAGATATTTAATGTACCATTAGATTGTAGTTTGGTAGATGCCTGAAACTCTGCTAATATTTTGGTAAATTGCATTTCCTTTTTGATGGTGAGTTAATAAGTGTTAAGGCAAGTTAAGTAAATGCTTTTCTCTACAAAAACTTGGAATCGCATCCAATTATTTTTATAATTACTGCAATTCTGACTTTGATTGATGTGATTATCCATAGCATTCCTATGTAGTTTTGAAGAATCATTTCGCTTCTAAAATTGCCATGGAAAGGGTTATTACCTTAATAGACAAGGTGAAACAAGAGATTTTCACATCATAGATTGATATGCTGTTTATCTCAAAAGAATAATTTTCATTGCTTCCTATACATGTTAACTTTTAGTCATACTTACTATCTCTAGACATGAAATAAAAGCTGATAGTAATCAATTACGAAATATCTGATTTGTTGAGATAATCAACAGAAACATTTCTTACCTATTTAGTAATTACGTGTTATACAAAAAACATCTTGTGTATTAACGTAAATACATCGTTACATATACTTTGGCGGGTTGCTATTGATTGCTGGCTATCGTCATAATATTTTTGAAAAAATTAGATAGAAGTCTTGAGAAGTCTACCTGCTATCTTGTCTTTTCTGTCAAGGGCTAGGTCATACTATTGATAGTTTATTGATATAGGGAATAATCAATAGTTGGGTTTTACCTTTTTCAGATTCAATATGATGCCTACGGAACACACCAAGTTCACTATCAGTAATACTTTAATCTTTTCTTAGCTTCTCAAGAATCAGTAAAAATTCTGATCTTCTTAATTTTGATATAGTGATAACTCAAGATTTGTCGTAGTCAGTCTATGGGTTTAGATATTATGTTTTCCTTCAAAGGCTCTAGGAGAAATAGAAATGGAAAAAATATGTCTTCAACTAAAAATCTACAGCCATATATGAAGATTTGTATTATTGGCAAGGGAATAGATAAGCATTGAATAAGTTGACACAAACATGCCAAATTATGTAGTGGATTGTAAACAATCTTAGAGTATTAGCAATTGGAAACTACGAGATAAGTAAGTCAAACGTGACAAACATCAAATAGATTCATGGCGATGACTATACTGCACTACGTTCCACTCATAATGACATTTGACGTTTAATTATGTTGAGGTACTTATCACCCAGTAATATCTCAATCTCCATCTTCAAACCTCTTGACACTAATGATGGACTTTTTCTGGTAAAAATTCTGCTGAAAATGAGGTGTGGAATCTAATTTGGCGGTAATTCTAGGGGTAAGGTTCCTAACAAACCTTTACGAAAATCGGTTAATAGCTTTCGTGCTGCTCTTTCTACGTCACCTTGGTAGCGAAATTCTGCCAATGCATGGAGATATGCTTCTCCTGTTTGTTCTCCAGGGTCAAAATCATAACGAGATTTGAGTGGATTCTCTGGTAATAATTCAGAGTTTGTCGCTTCTAAATACGTCAGTATATCTACTAGGACAGCAGCAACTAACTGGTTATCATAGGATGCATCACCAATATCATCACAGATAGCTAATTTGACAGCTGCATCTTGGTCAGAAAGGCGTGAGGGAATAATACCTGGAGCGTCTAAAAGGTCTAACTGTTCCGAGATGCGAACCCAGCGTAGGGAGCGGGTAACACCAGGACGGGCGGCACTTTCCACAACTCTTTTACCCAGAAGACGGTTAATTAAAGCAGATTTTCCAACATTGGGAAAGCCAATAACAACTGCTCTGACTGGACGGGGCAACATCCCGCGATCGCGCCTTCTTTGATTAAGTGCAACCCCAGCTGCCTGTGCTGCTTTTGATACGGCAACAACTCCTTGACCTTGCTGGGAGTTAGTAAAATAAGGTACTTCTCCCTGACGTTTAAACCAGTCGTACCACAATTGACGAATTTCTGGGGTAATCATGTCTAGACGATTTAAGATGAGTACCCGCGTTTTATTCCCAATCCATTCCTGTACTTGGGGGTGTTGAGTCGCGAGGGGAATTCGTGCATCCCGTACCTCTAAAACAACATCAACTAATTTGAGTTGCTCTTTGAGATTTTTTTCGGCTTTGGCGATGTGACCGGGATACCATTGGATGAGGTTTAATTTATAGTTTCCTGTAATAGACATTTGTTGCTGCTTGAGGATTCGGGTAATTTTTTGATAATTTTATGAACTCTGATGGAGAATAATGCGGTTGCCATCAGGATCATAGGCATAAATTTCTTGACCGTGGGAGGCTGTGTAGATATTGCCTGGGGGAGGATATCCAAGGGTAGTAAGGTGAGCGATCGCCTGTTTTAAATCTCTAACTTCTAAACATAGGCTCATTGTACTCTGATGAGAGTGAGTAAATTCACCCTGATGTTGAGCTTGAGGTTGAAAAATACCCAACTTCAGACCATGAATATCAAATTCAGCATAGACATTGGCAATGAATTTTACTGGCTCCTCAGCGAGCATTTGCTGGTAAAAATTCACTAGCTGGTGAAACTGTATAGTGGCAATGGTAACTAAACCATGGGTTTCTGAGATTGTCATAGGAATGCAGGAGAAGCTGGGGTGTTTTGTCTGCTACCTGTTTACTGTATCAACCTGTGATTACCTCTGAGAATCTCTCCTATCCCTGACCCATCCTAAAAAGACCATAACAGGCAAAGGTGGCGATCGCTACAATCAACTCAGCTATCAATTGATAAATCTTCCATACCTTACCCTTTTGCAATTCTCCAGAATGGCGCGAATATCTGGCAAATGGTGATGACAATACCTTTAATTCCCATACTTTACTACTTGATAATTTCTACCCTAGAATTGAGAGAAATACTTATCAGTTGTAATTACTCCATAGCAAGCAATTACAAGTAATAGCAGCATTTATGCCATTTATGGATAGCTAGAGAAAATGTTAAATTTCTAACATTCATTAACTATCATTCCCATATCATCAAATACAATTTTTTAGAAAATACCCTCCACTTATATAAACTAGGAGAATGTAAAATAATTTATCCATCAATTAATAAATTAGTTGAAATCTATGTTATTGTTATTTTAGGAATCAAAAAGCAAAACTACAAAAAAACTTGCACAATCTCCATTGAGGCAAACTCAATATAGTTTTTTTGGTCTGGTAAATCTACTTCATTATCTACAGTTTCTTTGTCACGAAGAGATAAAACCAGATGGATTGAATCAGTGGAAAGATTAGCAGCGAGTCAGTTTTAGTAAATTAGAGCTAGTCTAGGTCTTAGCCTGTAGGAGTTGGCTAACCTAGTCAATATTACCCACATCCGAAGGGATTTACTTAGCATCCGAGGAATGAAGTATTACCTTGGGACAATCGATACTCATCACAACGTTGAAGATATCAAGTTGCATTGAATTCTGCCCTCTCAGTATTCATAGAATGACCTGCGGACTATCTTAACAACACAAGTGAGTATCACTGCTATCAGGAATAGGTATTTGCGTGAATTTTCTCTACATAAATTCAGTCAATATCTACTACTAATTGCAAACCGAGATTTCCCCTATAGCAATTACCAGATTAGGCTAGGACATTAACTAATGACCCAAGCTGAGACCAACAGCGTTTGTAATCTGTTGTCTGTACCTTGCTATATATGCACTTCCAGTCACTGTAATTGGGAGAATTTGACCACACAAGCATTATTCCCTTAGGGAGATGGTTTGCCTGTATATCTGCTATGGCAACATCTCATCATTGATTTTCCTTGTTCTCATCAGGAATTCGGTGCTGAATTATTTGCAATTTGTGTGCTTCATCACCCTATCCTCAAAGATTATCCATACTTCCCTTCTCTAACTGCTCAATTCAATAAACTCTGAAAATCAATCTTCAGACCCATAGACAAAATCATTCTAGGAAAATATTAACCATGACTGGCGACAAAATTAGACAGATAGCTTTCTATGGTAAGGGCGGTATCGGTAAGTCTACCACTTCTCAAAATACCCTTGCAGCTATGGCAGAAATGGGTCAACGTATTCTGATTGTTGGATGTGACCCAAAGGCTGACTCTACCCGTTTGATGCTACATAGTAAAGCCCAAACCAGCGTTCTGCAATTAGCTGCGGAACGAGGTGCTGTAGAAGATATTGAACTGGAAGAAGTCATGCTGACTGGCTTTCGGAATGTGCGTTGTGTCGAGTCTGGTGGTCCAGAACCTGGCGTTGGTTGTGCTGGTCGGGGTATTATTACCGCTATTAACTTCTTAGAAGAAAACGGCGCATACAAAGATGTGGATTTTGTCAGCTACGATGTACTAGGTGACGTTGTCTGCGGTGGTTTCGCTATGCCAATCAGAGAAGGCAAAGCACAAGAAATCTACATCGTTACCTCTGGTGAAATGATGGCGATGTATGCAGCAAACAATATTGCCCGTGGTGTCCTCAAATATGCTCACACTGGTGGTGTACGTCTAGGTGGTTTAATTTGTAATAGTCGTAACGTTGACCGGGAAATTGAACTGATTGAAACCCTGGCAAAACGTTTGAATACTCAAATGATTCACTACGTACCCCGCGACAACATTGTTCAACACGCAGAGTTACGTCGGATGACTGTAAATGAGTACGCACCCGATAGCAAGCAAAGCCATGAATATCGGACTTTGGCTACGAAAATCATCAATAATCAAAATCTTGCCATTCCTACACCTATTGAAATGGAAGAGTTAGAAGAATTGTTGATTGAATTTGGTATTCTCGAAAGCGAGGAAAATGCTGCTATGATGATTGCCCAGTCAGTAGAAAGTACTACCAAGTAAGGCTCTACAAAACTAGAACTTACGCATTGTGTCAATCGACAGTATATTAATGAAATCTTCTCGTTTCAGGTTTTTGCAGCGACCTTGATATCGCGATCGCCATCAAGCCAAAAATCACAATTTCCTACCTGAAAATCAATATACCCAGTTGGTATGTACCAATGCGTAGGTTCTATAAAATAGTGCTACTTAACTTACTTAATAGAAAGCTTCGACGTTATGCCGAAAGGCAATTAAAGCGTGCTTGCGCTGTTCCTCTTGTAGCCCCCAGAAAATCGCATCAGAAATTTCTCGTGAAACAATAGTTTTAATTTCTATATTGGTGTTGTAACCTGCCAAGTCTGACAAGCGTCTTCCATGACCACCTTCACCTTGGACTTGATTAATAGTATAACCACTGACATTATGGGTTTTGAGCAGCTTGACAATCCGGTCTTTGAGTACTGTCTCTCCAATAATGGTAATCAGAACCGCAGGTTCGGTAGGAAATACTAAGTCTGTCATTGGAAACCTCCAAAAAATATCTTTTGACTTCTAAATAACTTAAATTTTTATTTTCAGTCCCATTGTTTAATCAAAAAAGGCTCAAGCATCTTTGCCTGAGCCACTGCTTAACAAAATTAATTTGCTAGATTAATTATTCTGCTTGCAGAGATAAACTGATGCAATTTAGTAGCGATTGCGGAAACTATTATTTCCCCGGTTTCCACCACCAAAGGAGCTTCTTTCTTCTCTGGGTTTCGCTTTATTTACTTTTAAATCACGTCCCATCCATTCTGCACCGTTGAGCGCATCAATGGCAGCCGTTTCTTCATCATCTGTAGACATTTCGACAAACCCAAAGCCGCGCAAACGTCCTGTTTCACGGTCTGTAGGTAGTTGAACTCGTTTTACAGAACCGTATTCTGCAAACACAGCGTTAAGACTATCTTCTGTAACTTCATAAGAAAGATTGCCTACGTAAACTGACATAGATTGTCTCCGAAATCATAAATGTGTGGAGATTTAGGTTTCGGAGAAAAGTTTGTGAATACCAAAAACAAAAAGCCTGTCAATACTAAAAACAAACGTTGTTAACCGAATTAACTCTCAACTCCCATGATATCCAGAATAAATAACTTCCAGGGAGAACTAGCAAAAAACGTGATATAAAGTTATATAAACTTAAATCCCGTCAGTATAATTACGGCATCAGGTTCCATACCCTCTTCTGTGGTTTGAATTTACTAGTACTTGAACACAATAAATTTTGAGGGCAAAACAATTGTAGTGAGAGCGTCTCGCTCCCTGCTTTTAGGAAGTGGGTAAAACTTTAGTGTCAGCTAAGTTGAAGGCTCAGTCCTTGATTAGGGATATCAACTACTACATTATTTGGTAAAGTAAACCCTCAGATTCTGAGATACCTAACTTAATTAGATTTTGTAATTGCCTGTACTTTCTATACTTTCTCTTCTCGTAAAGATTTTCCCATTGCAGTGAAATCAGGACGTAAGACCCGAAGAATGATGATTTTCTGCAATTAATTTGTAGCAATAATTACATTGAGCCTCTCAGGACAACATGTCAATCCTAAGGTTCATGACTTCCTAGCAAGGCTTTGAGACAACGCATAATTAATTGTCTTCAAGGTCTAGTGATTAAATTTTGAGAGAATTTAAAGGAAAATCTTAACTCTATCTATGTTTCTGCAAGAGAATGCAAGAGGTATAATATTATTATGCTAACACCTCTTTATATGTCGTGTTAAATTGAGACTGCTTGCAATTGCAAAGTATGAAAGAATTGAGAGGACATCATTATCGTAATTAAAAAGCAACTGATTAACTCACAAATCAAGTCACCTCAAGTGTTCTTGATTGACCATGAGAACAATAACCGTGGCTTGCTCGATACACACGAGGCTTTAAAGCTAGCACAGAGTGTAGAACTTGACCTGGTTATCGTCTCCGAAGGCAAGGAAGCCCCGGTCGCCAAGATTGTCAACTATGGTAAGCTGCAATATCAAAAGAAAAAGCGTCAAGGGCAGTCCGCTAGACCTGTGGTAAAAGAAGTTCGGCTTCGTCCGAATGTTGGTGTGGCTGATTATAACTTGCGTATCGAGCAAGCTATTGGATGGTTGAATAAGGGTGATTCAGTCAAGTTTGTCATTCGTTTACGAGGCAGGGAACATCAATATCGTGAACAGGCTGGAGAACTGTTAGAGCGGATTGTTAAGGCTCTAGAGCAAGTAGGAAAAGTCCAGTCTCTTGATAAACGTGCACTAGTCGCTCAAGTCATTCCTGGCTAAATTTATCGGTTAATTTATCAGGAATCTGTGAGTTAAGTAGTCATTAGACATCTCTGAAAATGAAGTATGCACCACCTGTAAAACCTCAGAAGGCAAATGGGTGAGTTGTGTCTACATAATTTTATGGAGATGTCTATTGTATATGATAAAAATTATAAATTTGCTGTTCGTAGATTTTCGTTCTACGTTTCAAAATATCTGAACTGAAAATCCATTAGTTTATTCACGGAATATTAAGAAGATTATAGAACTGAACAATAATCATCCTTGAAAAAGATTTAAGAGCTAAGGAATTTGAACTCCTAGTAGGGTTTTGAGCAATAAATAATTAAATACCATTTCTGTAAATTATGGCTACAGATAATTCTCCCCCTGCCCCTTCCTATCTAGGTGTAGCTTTTTTTGCAAAATAGCATAAATTCAGTCTTGTGTGCGCTATTGCGAATACATCTTGCTTTAGCAATTTAATTTAATTCATATTCCTCAGTCTCACTAATAGTTGCGGTGTGAATTCTGATTTTCATGCTGTATATGTCTCTGTGTCTTCTTGCCTACGGTGTACACACAAGTCTTAAAATTCCCCCTAGCACTTGGTTTCGTCATTTAGATTTAGGTTGTGCGATCGCTCTGGAAGCCTGTCATTGCGAGGAGGAACGACGTTCGCGCAGCGTGTCGCTTTGCGACTCAGCAATCGCAAAAACCACGGGATTATGTGATTACTTCGCTCCGCTATCGCTGCGCTCGTAATGACAATTCAAGGGGTCTATAACGCCTGAAACCCTTACAGGTACCACTTGTGTGTACACCGTAGGTGTCTTCTTGCAGGGTATGTAAAGTGGGGAAAATGTTCCTGGGAAGTTTTCGTCATCATAGTCATTCGCACTGAGATAGTCCTATCCGCATCTATCACAAAACCCTAGGGGTGGCTTTACAAGAGATTTGTGAATGATTGAGGCATATTTGTCAACCTGCCCTTACAACCCTTGCACTTAGGTTTCATTAATTTAGGGAGAAATCGCAGCAATGGGTGCATATGTTGATTTGACTAGAAACTATATAGGAATGTGACGTATTAAATCACCAGAAGCAGTATATCGATAGGCGGAGGTCTGTAAAAATTGGCACAACTTATTACGTTCGGTAAATTCAACCACCTGATTGGGGATTTAAGAACGATCGCCAAGAAAATTCTCGCAGGTAAGTTGTCACCATGGCGATCGCTGAATTGAGAGATACAGCAGAGCAATCAAGATTTTTAACCAAGTATTCAAGATAATTTAGGGTGTTACCGTGAAACAAATCTGGAACAAGACAACAAGAAATATTGCTTTATTTTGCACCATCGGGATGGCATCTATTCTCAGTACTCAGACTTCTGTAAAAGCTGCGGAGAATGTTATCTTGCGTTACGGTGTTTGGGAAGAATCAATCTCGGTTCCTGATTTACAGGGTATTGCTGAAACTGGAAAAGTGCCTCAGAAATACAAAGTCTATACAAATAAATTTCCCCCGCAAAAACGCCAGAAATTTCTAGAAGTACTACGCCAGAACATTTCTGTGAATGTTACAACTTTGAGTCAATTACTATATACCCCTGTGGGTAGTACTATTTTACGAGATTTCTCGAAAGTGACATTTCGTGAAGATAGTGCCGGGATGGAAGCTCTCAGAACCGGACTAGTTCAGGGTTCTAGCAATTCTGAAGGACTTTCAATTATTAATTTTATTCGTGCTTATCCTAGCGATCGCCTGGTGATTAATGTTGAGCAAGTACCTCAAGTTTTCCAGAATTTGAATCTATCCTATAAACAAACTCAGCAGTTTATGGGAGCGATCGCCCCTCAACTAGCTGCCAAACCCACCCAACTCAATTTATCTTTTGATCCCACTCAAGCAGGAAGTGGCAAAGTACAGGTAATAAACTTACCAAAATTAAAAGATGAACAGCGTCAAAGATTAGTTCCAGTGGATATTTATTGGTCAGATTCTGCAACTGCGGCGAAACCTGTAGTAATTCTATCCCATGGTTTTTCTTCAGACCGCACAGATATGCGTTACATTGCCGAACATTTAGTATCCCACGGATACATCGTGGCAGCAGTGGAACATACTGGTAGCAACCAAAAATATATAATTGATGTCAAAAAGAAACCTGGTATGTTGATACGGATGAAGCCAGAGGAATTTGTGCAACGTCCCAAAGATATCAGTTTTGTTTTAGATGAGTTGGCAAAGTTAAACCAAAAACAGAAACACCCACTCCAAGGAAAACTTGATACCAATAATGCCATGATTCTCGGTCATTCTTTTGGTGGTGGGACAGCGCTATTAATTGCTGGAGGAGAATTGCAAGTAGATTCTCTCAAAAAACGTTGCCCTGAGGTTTTAGCCACTACTGTGAGTCCAGCAGAAGGTTTACAGTGTGTTGCCCAAAGATTACCAAATAATAGATATCAACTCCAAGATTCGCGTATCAAGCAGGCGATCGCCCTCAATCCGACAAGTTCTCTCATGTTTGGTGAAACTGGGTTACAAAATGTAAAAATTCCTACCCTAATATTGGCATCATCGGCAGATGCAACTACTCCAGCTTTAACCGAACAAATCATTGGTTTTACCAAAATTCCCTCACCGAAATGGCTGGTTGGGATTGTGGGAGCGACTCACAGCAGTATCAAGGATCCAATTTCTACTGAACAGAGGGAAGCAAAAAAACCTTCTCGTGTTGGGGGTGTGGAGGTAGTTGGTGAGCAAGCGATTGATGTTCGTAAGTATGTGAAAGCGATTACTTTAGCATTTGCTTCTCAAATGACTCCTAATGCTAGTAAGTATCAAATCTTTCTCACACCAGAGTACGCTCAATATGCTTCGACTCAATCATTTCCCATTCGCTTAGTCAGGTCAATATCACCTGATATTCTCAAGAGAATCGAGAATACTATCAGCAATCTCCAAAGATAAATTTATGTCAATCAGAGCGGGCGATGGGACTCGAACCCACGACGTTCACCATGGGAAGATGACATTCTACCACTGAATTACACCCGCAAAAACAAGTGTTTAGCATTACTAGCTAGACACTTATTATACCATTATTTCGTAATTGAGTATGAAGATTCCTCTTCATCAGACTGAGATGGATTAGTTGTTTCACTGGTGGCGATCGCCTGCCGATTTTGGGGATGTTTACCAAATCCGTGACGAACAATATTCAGCAGCCAATTTTGTAAGTTGTCGATATAGCTGAATAATACTGGCACTACTAACAAGGTTAACAAAGTCGAGGTGGTGAACCCTCCCAGAATTGCAATACCCATGGGTTGACGGACTTCTGCACCTGCTCCAATACCAAGAGCTAAGGGTAAAGTTCCGGCGATCGTTGCCAGAGAAGTCATCATAATGGGACGCAGACGGGAAACACCTGCATCAATCAGGGCTTGACGTTGGGTTAGCCCCGCTTCCATATTGAGAATCGTATAATCCACCAACAAGATGGAGTTCTTCGTCACAATCCCTAGTAGGAGCACAACACCAATCAAAGCGTAAAGTCCTAAAGCTTTCTGTGCCACCATTAACCCAATCAATGTTCCACCCAAACAGAAGGGCAATGCTGCCATGATTGTCAAGGGATGGAAGAAATTATTATAGAGAATGACCAAAATGGCGTAGATAAACATTAAAGCCAGAGCTAAAGCACCACCAAATCGCCCAAAGATTTCTGCCATGATTTTGGCATCCCCAGAGTTTTGTTGTCTGACTCCCGGTGGTAGGTTTTGCATTGCTGGTAATTTTTGTACCGCAGCTAAAGCATCTCCGAGGGAAATACCCTGAAGATTCCCTTCCACAGACACTTGGCGAGAGCGATCAAAACGATTTATCGTTGCTGCACCACTGCCAAAACGGATGTCTGCAACTGCTACCAAGGGAACTAAACTACCATTTTGGCTCGGAACCTGAAGATTTTTGATTGTATCAATGGTTTCCCGTGCCTTGGGGTCAATTTGCACCCGAATTGGTATTTGGCGATCGGGAAGATTATACTTCGCTAAATTGGCATCATTATCACCGATGGTTGCTAAGGATGCAGTACGAGCGATGGATTGTACAGATACACCTAAATCAGCTGCACGTTGAGGATCGGGAGTAATCAGAATTTCTGGTTTGACTAAACTTGCAGAAGAAGAGACTTCCACGAAACCGGGAATACCACGCATTTGCTTTTCAATATTCTCAGCAGCTTGACTTAAAGCTTCCGGGTTCTCACTCCGTAGTAGTATGGTTAAGTCCTTGCGACCACCCACCGCACCGGAACTTTCAAAGCCAATTCTCGCACCGGGAACCTGTTGTAACAGGGGACGAACGCTTTGCTCGTATTCGATTTGGGAAATTTTTCTGCCTTCTTCCTTCGTTTTCAGTTGGATAGTCAAAGTGGCAGAATTTATTTGTTCGACTGAAAATACGCTTTTAACTAAGGGATTTGGACGAATTAATTCCGTCAACTGACTTGTCACCTTTTTCGTATCTTCCAAGGTGGAACCAGGGGGAAGTTCCGCCGAAATGGTGGAAATACCAATGTCACCGCCATCGACTAAACCCTTGGGAATGGAGGGAATTAGCATCACGCTGCCAATAAAGAAGGCGATCGCAATCCCGATGGTGGTAATTTTATGGCGTAATGACCATTGCAATAGAGATTTATAGGGTTTAAAACCCTGGGAACTATTATTTCCGTTGCCTTTGTGATGATTTTTTGGGGTGCTACCTTGCAACCAGGGAAGGGAAAACTTCCATTTAAAAATACGCAGATATGGGGAACGTTTAGGGACGGCAGAGCTATGATTCTTATCTCGTAGCAGATATGCTCCCATCATCGGTGTCACCATCCGTGCCACCATAGTTGAGAAGATAGTCGAAACCGCAACTGTGACACCAAAGGGTTTAAAAAACTGACCTGGGACACCACCCATAAAAGCTACGGGCATAAATACGGCGATAATTGTCGCCGCACTGGCAATTACAGCTAATCCCACCTCTTCGGAAGAATCAAAAGCTGCTTGTCTGGGGGTTTTCCCCATAGCCATATGCCGCTCCATATTCTCAATTTCTACCACCGCATCATCCACCAGGTTGCCCACAGCCAAAGCTAGAGCCAGCAATGTCATATTATTCAAGGTGTAGCCCAGGGCATACTGTACCGCAAAGGTGGGAATCATGGACAGGGGTAAAGCAACCGCCGTAATTAAGGTGGCTCGCCAGTCCCGTAAAAATAACATGATGACGATGACAGCCAGGATGGAAGCCTGAATCAGCTCCTCAATGGTGCTTTCATAGGAAGCTTTAACAAAGGTGGCTCTGGTAAAAATTAATTCCAGATTAATATCTTCTGGGAGAGTTTTTTCTAATTCTGCCACCGCCGCTTTTACGCCTTCCTCAACGGTGACTAAGATGCTACCTGTACTCCTTAATACCTGAAAACCCACAACTCCTTGATTATTCAGACGGGCGCTTTGACGGATATCGCCGTAGCTATCTTCCACAGTTCCTAAACTGGATAGGGGTATGGAACCGCCCCCAGGGAGGACAATTTCGTAGGTTTTCAGGACATTCACACTTGCAGCATTACCCAAAGTCCGGATACTTTGCTCGTTGCCACCGATTTCGGTGCGTCCTCCAGGCAGGTTAACGTTGAAAGCTCGAATTTGGTCATTAACTTGGGTAGCGGTAATTCCTAAGGCTTCTAAACGGGCAGGATCGAGATTAATGCGGATTTCTCGGTCTACCCCTCCTACCCGATTAATTTGGGCTACTCCTTTGACAGCTAGTAAGGAGCGACTGATACTTTGGTCTACCAGGTTACTGAGTTCTTCTACGGAACGCTTTGGAGAGGTGACGGCATAGGTCATAATCGGACCGCCAGAAAACTCCAAGCGCTGCACAATGGGGTCGTTAATATCTTGGGGTAAATTTTGACGAATTTGCGCGATCGCGTTTCGCACATCATTAGTAACTCGGTCTGTGTTTGTACCGAGAACAAAGGCAATGGTTGTATTAGAAACACCATCTTGAACTGTAGACCGCATCTCGTCGATGTTGCCTAAACCCGCCACCGCATCCTCAATTTTCTTGGTGACTTGAGATTCCAATTCCGCAGGACCTGCCCCCGGTCGGGTGACTGTCACCTGTACCGTGGGAATATCAATATTGGGGTTCAGGTCGATTCCTAGGGAGTTAAAGGAAAACCAACCCACAAAGGTCATAATTAAAAAGAAAACAATGGTGGGAACTGGTTTCCTAATTGACCACCCAGAGATATTTGTATTACTCATTAGTAATTAGTAAATCGTAATTAGTCCTGATTTATTGGTCATTACCTGGGGTACTGACTACTCGCACCTTGTCACCATCTTTGAGGTAGCCGGCACCTTGGTTAACTACGCGATCGCCTGCTTGCAAACCATTTTTGATTTCAACTTTGCCATTATTAAGGACTTCCCCTAGTTCTACTTTTTGAGCGCGCACCGTGTCTTCACCTGATAGGATGAATGCGATCGCGCTGCCGTCAGGTTGGGGAACTACTACTTTCTGGGGTACTGCCACTCCTAACACCGTACTAGTATTAATTGCGGCTCTGGCAAACATTCCTGGTTTTAACCAACTAGTTCCCGGCAAGTCAATTTTGACCGTAGCTTCCCGGCGTTTATCGTCTACCACTGGGATAATTTCCCGTACTGTCCCCCTTAAGCGGATGCGGGGGTTAACATCAGATGTCACCTGAACTGCTGCACCCTCTCTGACTTGATTTAACTGTACGGTGGGTACAGATGCCTGAAGTTCTAATTTGCCGTTACGAATGATGGAAAATAGCTTTTGGGAACCACCGACTAAAGTTCCCACTTGGGTTTGGGGAGGAACACCAGTCACATCTCCCACTCGGACTAACTTTTCGGCAATTACCCCAGCAACTGGGGCGCGTACTAGGGTTTGAGCCAGTTGAGTTTTAAACTGGGTAATTTTTGCCGCACTACTTTTGGCTTCCGCTTCCGCACTACTCAAATTAGCGCGGGCTGTACCCACTGCGGCTCTGGCACTGGCAACATTTGCTTCTGCACTACGGATATTTTCCTGGGCTAAACGTACTGCTTCCCTCGCAGTAGTCACCGTTGTTTGGCGGCTATCTAATTCCTGTTGACTAATTGCCCCATCAGCAACTAGCTTTTCATAGCGTTGATAATTTTTTTCTGCCTCTTGTAGTCTGGCTTGGGATTGGGCTAAATCAGCTTTTCTTTGTTGAACAATGGCTTGACTAGAAGTTACTGCTGCTTGTTGTGATTGCACGGTGGCTTTTCTAGAAGCGACATCTGCTTGGGTTGACTCAAAATCTGCCCGTGCTTGGGTAATTTGAGATTGCAAAACAGAATCATCTAAAATTGCCAGCAATTGTCCGGCTTTCACATTATCTCCCTCATTTACCAGAACTTGCTTGATTTGCAAACCATTACTTTGGGGTAAAACTGGAATTAAGTCCCGTGCGGCAACTGTACCTGTGGCATTTAATGTTTTGGCAATGGAATTACTGCCCACTGCAATTACTGTCACAGTCATTGTCGGGTTAGCTACCTGGGGTTTTTTCGTGGTTGGATTACTGGAAGTAGCAGATCGTTGGCTGAAAATTTGTGTACCACCAAAGGCGATCGCCAAACCTAAACCAGTACCTAACAATAACGGTGACAACCAAGCAAGTTGTCGATTTGTCTTGCCAATTTCCCTCTGGACATCTCTGACTGCCACAGACTCTTGCGTCTCAAGTTCCGAAGTACTTTCTTCACCCACTGTCATGCCTCCCTTTCCAGCCCTATCAAGACAGGCTTACGCTTAACAAATCTTGAAAAATATTACTATATATTAACTATGACTCATTTTTGCTCTGGTTGTGTAGATTTTCGGAAACAATAGCAGGGGTGAAGGGTTAAGCCATTTTTTCTGGCTCAAGTTTGCGTGCATCCTTTTTCCTTTTTGCCATCCCCCACAGCCAGAAGATATCATTCCTATTCACTTCTTACTTTGAATCTAGTCACATTTAGACACCTATCTAGATCACTGCTATAAAGTCACGACTATGGAAGACTAGACAAATTCAAATATTTCGGAGTCAGATATAAAGTTCCTAACTTTATCCGTAACCTATTGAGAAATAGTTATTTTTAATACTTTTGTATTGATAGGGATTCCTGTAATTAACTTTGCACCTTCAAGGAACCATCGCCTATCCTGTGATAGAGGCATGAAATATGGCTCTTAACTATATCAGTAAATATACTGATGGTGCGAGTCAATAATACAGGCAATGCGTAAATCTATTGTAGATTCCTTGGGAAAAATAAATTGCACTCTAAGGATACTACTTTGTGCCTGAGTACTGAATTCATGCTTTATTCTCATCAGTTCATTATCGAACTATTTTCATATCAAGCGATAAATAATTCTTATCAAAAATGAGAAACACTATGTTCAATGCCACGGAAATCCTAATTGATGTTTTTGTAAAACAGATTCGAGATGGTTATCGTCGTACCTATGGCTGTTTGAAAGGTGACTATCAAGATATTATTGCTTGGGCTGGCACCATGGCATTAGAAAATATTGCCAATAGTGATGCTTTGTATCACAACGTCGAACATTCCATCCTCGTCACCCTGGTAGGGCAAGAAATCCTACGTGGTAAACATATTCGTGAAGGAGGTGTGTCTAGTGAAGACTGGTTGCATTGTGTGATTTCCTTGTTATGCCATGATATTGGCTATGTCAAAGGTGTATGTCGGCAAGATAGAGAAGATGCCGGTTTATATGCAACAGGAAACGAGAATCGGATGATTTCCTTAGCTCCTGGGGCATCGGATGCGAGCCTGACACCTTATCATGTAGATCGGGCAAAATTATTTATTGATGAGCGTTTTGGTGGACATAAATTAATTGATTCCGAAGTCATCAAAAGCAATATTGAACTAACACGTTTTCCTGTACCAGTGGCAGAAGATCATCAATGTACTGATAGTTATGCTGGTTTAGTGCGTGCTGCTGACTTGATTGGGCAACTTAGCGATCCGCGCTACTTAAGGAAGATTACTTCTTTGTTTTATGAATTTGAAGAAACAGGGATGAACAAAGTGCTGGGTTATCAGACTCCAGCTGATTTACGTAAAAACTATGCCAAGTTTTATTGGCATGGAGTGTATCCTTACATTCAAGATGGTTTACGTTATCTATCCTTGACCCAGCAAGGTAAGCAGATTGTAGCCAATCTCTATTCTAATGTGTTTGTTGTGGAGCATGAAATTCCCCAGGAAGAGAAATTATATTTAGTTGAACAACTGCGTGCATAGTTGAGATTATGGCAAAGGGAAAATAGGGAAAAGCAAGGTTTAAGGGGGAAAGAAAAATATTTCCTGGGAAGAAAATATGCAAAAAAATTAATTACCTGGGATTTGGGGGTTTTTGATAGACTATTCCATGATTTTCTGACTCCTTAACCTTCTATACCGAGTATTTTTGAGTTTCTTCCTTTGAATATTGGTGATTGCGCGTAAACTATTGACTATTAACTCTTGACCATTACTTAACTATGAATTGGTGGCAACGACTCAAGAAAAATCCTTTGGCAAAGTTTGGGGCAGTTTTGTTGATTTTGTTTTACACTGCGGTGATTGCAGCCGATTTTATTGCCCCCTATGATCCGCTAGTTCCACAAAACAGTGGTTCCCTATTACCACCAACTACAGTATATTGGCAGTCATCCACAGGGCAGTTTATCGGTCCCCACGTCTATCCGACAACCCAAGGGGATACAAATTTAGAAACAGGCGATCGCCAAATTATTGTTGATAAAACTAAACCTGCATCTCTGAAATTCTTTGTCTCAGGTTTTGAATACCACCTGTTACAGTTGAAATTCCCCCTACCACCGAAATGGGATGAGGTGACAATTTTCCCTGGTATTCCTTTAAACTGGCATTTATTTGGCACTGCGGGAGATGCCAGATTTAATCTTCTGGGAACTGATGATCAAGGACGTGATCAATTCAGTCGCCTATTGTATGGTGGTCGTATTAGCCTATTTATCGGCATTGTGGGTGTGGTGCTTACCTATCCTCTAGGTATGCTGTTTGGAGGTATTTCTGGTTACTTCGGTGGCTGGATAGATAGCGTCATTATGCGTGTTGCTGAAGTATTAATGACTTTTCCTAGTATTTATTTATTGGTGAGTCTCGGTGCAGTTTTGCCCCCAGGATTACCCAGTAGTCAACAGTTTATGTTAATTGTGTTAATTACTTCAGTAATTAGTTGGGCAGGATTGGCAAGGGTAATTCGTGGACAGGTACTCTCAATTAAAGAGCGGGAGTTTGTCCAAGCTGCAAAAGCGATGGGTGGAAAACCAATATATATTATTCTGCGTCACGTTTTACCCCAAACAGCAACCTATATTATCATTTCTGCCACCTTGACAGTTCCTAGTTTCATTGGTGCGGAAGCTGTGCTGAGTTTGATTGGATTAGGAATTAAACCACCCGATCCTTCCTGGGGAAATATGTTGTCCTTAGCAACAAATGCCTCGGTATTAGTTTTACAACCTTGGCTAATTTGGCCCCCTGCCATGTTAATTATTTTGACAGTATTGGCATTTAATTTACTTGGTGATGGTTTACGTGATGCCCTAGATCCCCGTAGTATTCAGAGGTAATTTTTCATAGGTTAATTGATTTCAAATTAGGTGGTCATGATTTTGTAGGATTTAGGTAACAGGGGGGAGAAAATGAGACTAGAAGCTTGCCTCCTGATTTTCCAATCACCTAAATGCTTTTGGATGAAAATTTATTATCTTATGGTGCGGGTAGAGATGCCCGCTTTTATGATGTTTATCTGTTCGCTAGAATACTTACCTGAATGACTTATGAGTCATGAGTAGTAAATTAAGACTTGAAATCCTTAATATTTCCTAAGTAGAACGGCTTAAATAATTCACGCTATGTCATTGCGAATGAAACGTTCGCGTAGCGTGTCGCTTTGCGACTCAGTGGAATGAAGCAATCGCAACGGTTTTGACGATTTTACAATCTGTTACATAGTTAGGTTTATTCTCACCGACTTACTTAGATGTTTCCGAAACAATGATTTGAAATCTATCTTGAAACCCTTATGAAATAAGAGGCATTTCTAATTCACGCCAGGTGTGATTAATAAAATATCTGGGCAAAAATGTTCATAACCGATAGGATAATCTGAGAGAATACTTGCAAGCTTCTGTATATATTTTCCCAGTGAAAAAACTATTACTATTAATTTGCTCCATGGGTTTCTTAGTGTCGAGCTACCCCACAGTTGCACAACAGAAAAATCAAGGAAACCTAGTGCAATTATCTCAGAATAAAGTCAAAAACAAAAAGCCTTTATCTGGAACGAAAATTATTATTAATCCAGGACATGGAGGTGAGGAAACAGGTGCGGTAGGTGCAACTGGATATTTTGCCAAGGATGCAAACTTACAAGTGTCAAAGTTGTTAGCTGAAGAGTTGCGCCAAAATGGAGCAATCGTGGTGATGACAAGGGATGATGATAGATATTTATCCTTAGGCGATCGCCAAGCAATTATCAAACAAGAAGAACCGACAATTGCCATTACAATACATTACACCTTGGCTGCTGATGGTGAAGATGCAGAAAAAGTTCAAGGAATTAGAGCTTTTTGGTATCATCCCCAATCCCAGGGTTTGGCTGTTTTCATCCACAATTCCCTAACTCGTAAACTTGGACGTGCATCTGGTGGTGTATTTTGGAATAATTTGGCTTTAACTCGTCCAGACATTTCCCCATCTGTAGTTTTGGAATTGGGTTTTTTCAGCAATCCCCAAGAATTTGAGTGGATAACAAATACTCAAGAACAAAGAAAATTAGCTACTGTTTTGGCACAGAGTATAACAGAGTGGCTACAAAAAACCCAAAAATCCCAGTAGATTTTGTTGTTAGGAGAAGATGAGCAAATTCATCCTCAATTCTTCTCAAGTTTTTTCATAATTATTTTAGTAAGTAATTGATAGTCCTAATCAACTCTGATTTGTAGGGGCAGACTAGAAGGTCTGCTCCTCATTCTACTGAGCAAATTTATGATTGAGAAGTGGCTGCTGTAATCCACTGCTGAATCGTCACCACAACATCCTCTAGGGCAATTTCTTGAGATTCTTTCGTGGCACGTTTGACAATCTCCACTTTCCCATTAGCTAGAGCTTTTCCGGTGACAATTCTATAGGGAATACCGATTAAATCAGCATCTTTAAATTTGACTCCAGCTCGCTCATTTCTATCATCAAGTAATGTTTCAATTCCGGCTTTGTTGAGTTCTAAATACAGTTTTTCGGCGGCTGCCATTTGTTGAGTATCGTTAATATTGGGAACGGTGACAATGGCATGGTAGGGAGCGATCGCCACTGACCAGACAATACCATCTTTATCATAGGATTGTTCTACGGCAGCCTGAGCTAGACGGGAAACCCCCACACCATAGCAACCCATAACTAAAGGTTTTTCTTCCCCTTGCTCGTTGGTATAGGTTGCACCCATAGCTTGGGAATATTTGGTTCCAAGTTGGAAAATATGCCCCACCTCGATACCACGGGCAGTTTGCAGTAGCTGTTCAGGGTTATGGAGAGCGCGATCGCCTGGTCGAGCTTTCCGAATATCTACGGTGATATTTGGTAAAGTAAATTGCTCTGTCCAGTTAGCTCCGACGACGTGATACCCCGATTCATTAGAGCCGGTGATAAAGTTTTTCAAGCTAGTAACAGTGGCATCAACTAACCGGAGAAACTTCGGTGAAACATCCTTGATAGCTTGGATATAATCATCACCAATATCTGGGGCAATGTAACCTAGAGGTAAGGCTTTTGCCGCCCATTTATCCTGAGCTTCCTTGTCTGGTACAGTTAATTTCAATACAGCTTTACCACCAAACTGAGGCGCTAATCTAGTTAATTCATTTTGTAATTTGACTTCGTTAACTTCCTGATCGCCACGAATACTAACTAATACCAGTACTGTGACTCCATTGTCATAGACTGCTTGATACAGAACATTCTTGACGACTTGAGTTGCATCACACTGGAGAAAATTACACAATTTTTCAATGGTGTCGGTTCCCGGTGTTTCCCGCTTTTCATAGCTGCTAAAGGCGGAATCTACCGCATCGGGGGGAAGAGAAACAGCTTTTTCCACATTCGCTGCATACTTGCCATCTTCGGTGTACAGTACTTCATCCTCCCCCGCATCTGCCAAAATCATGAATTCTGTGGAACCGGAACCACCGATCGCCCCAGAGTCAGCTTCCACAGCCCGAAATTTTAAGCCACAGCGCCGCAACATATTACTGTATGCGTGGTACATATCCTGGTATGTTTTTTTCAGGCTATCTTCATCCCCATGGAATGAGTAGCCATCCTTCATGATAAATTCCCGTCCTCGCATTAAACCAAAGCGGGGGCGGATTTCATCACGGAATTTCGTTTGTAATTGGTACAGGTGCAGGGGTAATTGACGATAGGAGCGCACCATATCACGGGCTACGGTAGTAATTATCTCTTCATGGGTGGGACCTAATGCCAAATTTTGCTGTCTTCTATCTGTGAGGGCAAACATTATACCTTCTGCTTTCGTATAGGTATCCCAGCGTCCTGATTCTTGCCATAGCTCGGCGGGCTGTAATTGTGGTAACAAGCATTCTTGGGCTCCAGTGGCATTCATTTCTTCTCGCACAATCTGGGAGACTTTTTGCAGCACTCGCCACATCAAAGGCAAATAAGCATAAACACCGCTACCGATGCGACGAATATAACCAGCACGGAGTAATAATTTGTGGCTGGGAATCTCCGCATCTGCTGGATCATCTCTCAGTGTGACGAATAACATTTGTGACAGTCGCATCGTTGTCCCCTTTTTCGTTTCTTTCTGTTTAGACTTAGTTACATTCAAATGAAGTATGCAGTATCAAGGATGAAGTATCAATCAGTTATCAGTTACTAACAAATCTGACAACTGTTACCTCTGCTGAACTCTTTTTTCCCTTTTACCTTCCCATTCTGGTTTTATGTCTCAAGCTCAACCACCTTTAGAATTTATTCCCCCAGCGCTTAACCCGGTGTTTCTCCGCCTTTGTCAGTTATTGTTACCTGCATGGGTACGCTGGCAAACTCCGATTAGTGAGATTGAAGCAGATAATGTCGAGACTTTGGTGGATTTATATCGGCAGTTTCAGGAGAAAAAAGTCCGCTTCATGATGGCGTTTCGTCATCCTAGTACTGCTGATCCAATTTGTCTTGCCTATTTGCTCTCACAAATTGTGCCTAGGGTAGCACGACGCAAGGGTGTCAAGCTGAATAATCCAGTTCACGCTCATTTTATCTACGATCGCGGTATTCCTCTATGGGCAGGTTCTCATATTGGTTGGGTTGCCTCTCGTTTAGGAGGAACTCCGATTCAAAGGGGGAAAGCTGACTGGACTGGGTTAAAATCAGCACGGGATTTGTTTGCCAATGGACAATTACCCATGGCAGCTGCACCGGAGGGTACAACTAACGGTTTATCGGAACTTGTGAATCCCCTGGAACCTGGTATTGCCCAAATGGGTTTTTGGTGTGCGGAAGACTTGCAAAAACAGGGTAAAGAGGAACAGGTTTTAATTTTACCAGTAGGCATTGAATATAGTTACGTGGATGCTCCGTGGCAGGCGATCGCCAAGATGTTGAGTGACTTAGAAGTTGACAGTGGTTTGCCGACACCGAAAAATTCGCAAAACCCAACTTTAGAAAATCTCTATCCCCGTTTATTGGCTTTGGCGGAGAGATTGCTGACTCTCATGGAAGATTTTTATACTCGTTTTTATCATCAGAAATTGCCTCACCAAGCTGGCAAAGTTACAGAAATTAACGATATTAATACTGCGATCGCCACCCGTTTACAAGCACTGATGGATATTGTTTTACAGGTGGCAGAACAGTATTTTGATATTACTGCTAAGGGTAATTTTAATGACCGTTGTCGCCGTGTGGAGCAGGCAGGGTGGAATTATATTTTTCGGGAAGATTTTAAGGATATTAAAGCTCTCTCACCCTTAGAAAAAGCCCTTGGCGATCGCGTTGCGGAGGAAGCAAATCTGCGAATGTGGCATATGCGTTTAGTGGAAAGCTTTGTCGCTGTGACTGGCAGCTATATCCGCGAAAAACCGACAGCAGAACGTTTTGCCGAAACAACTTTGCTGGTGTGGGATATGGTATGTCGCATCAAGGGTGGTAATCCCTTTACCCGTCCAAATTTAGGTAAGCAAAAGGCAAAAATTACCATTGGTGAACCCTTATCTGTGAGCGATCGCTATCCAAATTACAAAGGTAGTCGTCAAGGTGCAAGACAAGCTGTTGGTGAGTTGACAAAGGATTTACAGATAGCTCTAGAAAACCTGATTTAAAGCTTTTCCATCATCAAAACTTTTGTTATGGCGACGTAGGTTAGCAATATCTGGAACTGCTAAGTTCTCAAGACACGAGGTTTAGCTCTTAAACGGAACTGCGGCTTTTTCTAAAAGTCTCGGTTCTGAACATCTATCATTTATCAAAACTGATAAATTACTACTATTCCCCCATGGGTAAATTATTGGGGTCAATTCCTTGAGCTTGTAAAAAAGCTATGAGTTGTTCGTTTTTTTGACGTTCCTGCTCAGCACGTTGACGTTCCTGCTCAATCTGCTCCACAGCCCAAGGTAACAAGTTACCATCCCCGTCCCACCAGCGCAACCAATAACCAGTTCTACCTTCCTTGGTTCCTTGCCAAGTTCCGATAAATAAACCCATGGAATCAATCCAATGGCGACCATTTTCATCGGGTAATTTTAGTTGATAATGTCCATTTTCGAGGTAATAAACTTCTAGTAAACCGCTATCTGGTTCAAAAATCGCATAGATGGGAATTTGTAAAATCTGCTCATAGAAAAACCATTTACCTGGTGGATAGGTGCGCTTAACAGAATATTCACTACCATCGGTATCTGAGAGAAACTCTATGGCTAATGCGGGAATATCACCTTCTAAGTTGGGTGTGTAGCTTTTGCGTTCTGCTAATATCTGATTGACTCTGGGAATATAAACCCAGTCAGGTGCTTTGGCGATAAATTGTTCGTTAATTGTGGCACAAAGACCAAAATTTGAGGCTACCAGCATTTGCGGTTGCAGAAAACCACTGATTTCGAGACTTTCACGTAAAGCACCAGCCAAAATTGGCTGACCTGTATTTTCCACTGGTTCATCCTCTAGCTGAAAATCCTGAGGTAAGGGTTGCCAAGATATAACAAGTTGGGGATATGGCGGGATAATTCTAGTTGCCATAGATATAATTTCTCTTATTTTTTAATCTAATTTTTTATGGCAATGCCGATGTGAATACAAGGGAAAATTTTTCTAGCATCCAGATTAGTGATATTTTAACATTACTTGACAGTTAAATGCAGAGATTCAACCTCAGAATTATGTTTCATAAATAACAGAATTCCTGTTTATATTACCTTGTGTAAATATGAACAAATAATAAAAATCTTGCTGATACCAAAATTGCGATCGCCAGGAACTCTATGAGAAAACCTACCCATGATAAATAATTTTATATAGCGAAAGATATTTCGTTTCACTGCGTAAATCCTCGTCCGGCATTTTTACTATCCACTCTCCCTATTTAATCGCAGGGAACGAAAATTATGTCTAAACAAACCTTTTGGAATTTCGTCATTGGTGCGATCGCCCTACCTCTCAGTGTTGGCTGTGATACAGTTTTGGCATCTGTCAAGCAGGAAACTCCCCAACAAGCGGCTTCTGTCGTCTCTTTAGAATCAGCACAAGTTAATACAGACAAGCTACAACCGTCGGAAACACCAGAATTATACGCCCAACATTACTACCGTCGGGGTTATTATCGACGTGGTTGCCCTACCATCAACAACTATTACTATGGTGGTTATCGCTCCCGTCACCGTCGTCGCTACAACCGTAGCTACTATGGCAACCATTACTACCGACCACGCTACAGAAGACACCATAACAGCTACTATAGAAACCGCTACTATGACGGCTATCGCTACAATCGTCATGGACGCTATAACGACAATTACAACAACAATTACTAAGACAGAATAAGTGGGGTGAATGAATTATTACCCCATTTTCTTATCTAGTGAGTTGTATCAACCAAAAAGCCAGGGATGCACTACCTAGGGGTACTGTTAAATTATCAATACCCAGAAAAGACACTGTTTCTAAAAAAGTGGCAGCGATCGCCACTATCAAGGACACCACCCAAGTCTGCCAAATGTTGCCTTGAACACCAACAAAAATTAAACTACAGATAATAAAACTTACTAAAACCATTGTCAGGGAACCTTCCCAGCTTTTATTGCCGCCAAAAAGTTGGTATTTATGTTTACCTAATTTTTGTCCAATTAATGCAGCCATTCCGTCGCCCCAAGCCATTACTAGAATACCTAAAGCTGCATACTGGGGTTGTTGAAGATACCAAAAACAAGCCACTAACACACCAATACTCACAGCATAGAAGAAAGTACCTAAGCTTCGCCTGCCGACGCTGTTGATAGGAAGCAAGGGAAAACGATAGGATAGGAGGGTGACAACACCAGCTAGAACTGAAGCTGCAATTCCTACATAGGCGGGAATGTCTAACCACCAAGCGATTAAAATCACATTGCCAGTACCGATGTGGACAATCTTCCGCAAAATTTCCGGTTCAGCTTTGGCAAAATGACTCGCTATCCATGTAACAAGCAGAACTAGAGCAACCCAAGCAGCAGCGATCGCAATTTGCCACCAGACTGAAGAAATAGACTCTAACACGGGATGTAGACTCAGCAATGGTAAAACTTAGTGATAGTAGAGGTTTGTTATCACTTTATTAGATTTTTGCTCCCCTATGATGAAGTTATTTTTCATTACTCTAATTAAGATATATCGTCTAGCCATATCTCCCTTGTTTCCCCCTACCTGTCGCTTTCAACCCACTTGTTCAATGTATGCAATCCAGGCGATCGACAAGTTCGGAGTCTGGAAAGGTAGTTACTTAGCAGCACGTCGCATTTTACGCTGTCACCCCTTCCATCCGGGTGGTTATGATCCTGTTCCCGAAGTCTGGGGAAATGCTCCCGATTCACACTGTTGTGAACATGAACATAAAGAGTAGAGATGTTTGCTTGTTCCTTTTTCCTTCTCTATGGTAAATTTTCCAATTTTTTTAATGGCATAAAAGTTCTGTGTTGTGCAGAATACATGGTGATACTAGATACCAAGTTAAAATATTTCGAGACTAGATAATTGCTCAAGCTGTTTTACGTAATTTGTGATTTCTCTTGTGTATTCACAAATATCCGATAAGCACTAAGCCTATCAATGGTTTCCATAGGAATAATTCATTTTTATAGTGAATTTTTCCCACTTATTCGTACAATTCAAAACTCCCTAATTTAATTTCTCAAAATATAGGGAACATATTTTCTTGGAAAGTATCAATAAATTCAATTTTTTGCAAAACAGAGGGAAAAATATGACTTTCACCGGTGGAAAAGTAATTGCAATTGGTAAACTCAAGAGTCCCAGTGCAGCGATTAAAGTAAAAATTCGTCAAACACCCAAGCGAGTTGGTGACAGTATTAATAGTCCTAATAGTAATATTTTGGCAGAAGTTGTCTCTGGAACCCAGGTGAAGGTTCTAGAAAAAGGAACAGGTGATGCAGTTTCGGGAAGTACTACCTGGTACAAAGTAGTTTATGAAGCTCCTCAACCAGATATTGTTGGTTGGGTACACAGCAGCGTGATTGACCTATCATCCGTAGTTAATCCTACAGACCCTGGCAATAATCCTCCTGAAAAAGATACCTTACTACGCTTTAAAACCAATACTGGCATGGAAGTCAGAATTTTTACTAAGGGTGGACAATCTTATATGAATGTCTTTAATAAGCCCAAAAATGTCACAGAATTAAGTGGAGCATTAGCTGTCAGAGAAAGAGATACTACAACTCGCAGAATTACCTATCGAGCCAATAATAAGCAATATACCTACACTGTGGTGTTTATTCCTTCTGGTGATGTTTCTTTAACCATCCGTGAACTAGATGGTGATTTAGTTGCATCAGAAAGAGGTGTGGGACCAACTGGTAATGAATGGGCTGCTTAATTAATTAATTAACTAAAATATTCTGATAGGAGGCGTTCCATGAGAGCGTCTCTTTTATGTTTGAAATAAATTTGCGATCGCCAAGTTTTGCACTTATCCTGTAAACATTTCCGTTTGTGGTGTGAGTGTAAATGCGACCTTATCATACAATCCCAATTCATGAATGTGGTGAACCGTTAGTTGCTATACCTTTAGAACTGTTTGCAGTCGAATCTCCCCATCCCTACGAGAAATTGTCAGCACCCTATGGTGAGCATTCTCCCTACTTTTTGCGGCAAACTGTAGTGGAAAAATTAGTCACTGCTCAAAATTGTCTGCAAATGTTTCGTCCTGACTGGACTATTCAAGTTTTTGATGCCTATCGTCCCGTTGCTGTGCAAAAATTTATGGTAAATCATGCTTTTGCTGAAGCTGTGCGAGAGCGGGGATGGGAAAATATGGAGTTATCGGAGGTTCAATTAGAGGCAATTTGGTCAGCAGTTTATGACATTTGGGCAGAACCAAGTCTAGATATGAGGACTCCCCCACCCCATAGTACAGGTGCAGCAGTTGATGTCACCTTAGTTGATGAAATGGGGAGAATTATCGATATGGGTTCGGTAATAGATGAAATGTCAGAGCGATCGCTACCAGACTATTACCTCAATCATTCCCATCCCCAAGCTGAGATTTTCCATCAACATCGTACCCTTCTGCGTGACATCATGGAAAAGTCTGGTTTCCAGCGTAATCCTAAGGAATGGTGGCATTTTTCCTACGGTGATCAAATGTGGGCATGGTTAAATAGTCAAAGAAATTCCCAGGATAGTTTCATTGCCCAGTATGGCAGGTTGTGATGATTTGGGTCAGGGGTGAGAGAAAATATCCTTATCCCTTTCTTTTGCTCCTGCTTTTCTCTGGAATTCAGACATCATCGGGGTTTAAAAACATCATTGTCCATGTGGTATACGTACCGATGGGACTCCAAAGTAAGTAGGGTAGGAGTAAAATTGTTGCCCAAGAGGAGAAGCGATAGACCGCGATCGCCAGGAATAAAGCAACAAAAAAACCCGTTCCACCAATAATTGTCCCCACCTGTAAACTACGTAATTTGCACATCAAAGATGTATAAGATATTGTAGCGATTTCCAATAATAAGTAAACTCCCATAATCAACCAAGTGGTAGTGGTTCCAGGGTTTCCTTCCCAGATAATATAGGCAGACCAAGCTAGACAAATAAAAATAAATGTCCAGATGAGGGGAATTGCTCCTTCAAAAGTCAACCATTGAGGACGTTTGAGTCGATTAAACCACTGGCGATCGCTCGGACTTAACCAACTACCACCCATCGCTATTAAAATCGCCACACCACCAATTACCATCCAAGATTTAATCATAATTAATTAATCGAAATTTATGAATCATGATGCATTTATAGATTCATCAATAAATACTTGATTGCCATATGAGACCTCTTGCAAAAATAGGTTTTTGACTGTTTTACAAGCTCGAAAATACTTCACTGTCCAGGAAGGTTTAATTCGGAATAAATCAATAACCCTTTCCCCTTCCCTAACTTCTGCAAGAGGTCTATTGTGATTTTGATGAGTTCCAGCAATCAATTCATCAATCCTAAGAGAGAAAAAGAAAATAGAAAAGAAAATCCCGTGAAGTTATTAATGGGAAATTCCCAGACTCATTTCTGTTATTTCTATTCCTCTCAGCCTATGTCATTTCACCACACCGGAATGCCCTGTAATTGTTCCCATCGGTTCAACTCTCCCACCGATATATTTACCGAGAAATGCTTCTGCTTGGGCATAAAAATGTAAACGATTCGCTGGACGAGCAAAACCATGCCCCTCATCTGTATAAAGTATATATTCTACAGGTTTCTTGGCTTTGCGCATGGCTGCAACAATTTGCTCACTTTCCGCTTGTTTTACCCGTGGATCATTGGCACCCTGGGCAATCAGTAAGGGTGCTTTTATTTTATCGACAAAAAATAGAGGAGAGCGAGACTTGAGAAAATCTGCTTCCTTTTCCAAATTACCTACCCGATGATAAAACAAAGCTCTTCCTGACTCCCAATAGGGGGGCAGACTTTTGAGTAAAGTTAATAAATTACTTGGTCCAACAATATCTACACCCGCAGCAAACACATCTGGAGTAAAGGTTAATCCCACTAAAGTTGCATAACCACCATAGGAACCTCCCATAATTGCCACTTTTTTACGATTGGCAATCCCTTTACCTACAACCCAATTGACACCATCAATCAGGTCATTATGCATCTTCCCAGCCCATTCCCGATTCCCTGCATTCAGAAATTTTTTCCCGTAACCTGTAGAACCCCGAAAATTCACCTGTAAAACAGCATAACCTCGGTTTGTCAGCCATTGTACCTCTGGGTCATATCCCCAAGTATCCCTTGCCCAAGGACCACCATGCACTAACAATACCGTTGGTAAATTTTTTGCCGGAACTCCTGGAGGTGTACTGAGATACCCGTAAATCGTCAAACCATCACGGGATTTATAGGAGATAGGTTGCATTGCTGCTAACTTTAATCCTTCCAGTTTGGGTTTATTTGTAAATAAAAGTTTACTAATTTTTCTTGTCCGGTCATAGGTGTAATAGTAAACTGGACCATCATCTGTAATATAAGCAACTAACCAAGTTTTATCAGCCAAATCACGATCTAAAATTCGGACTTCACCCTTTCTGATTTTTTTGAGACTATCAAAATCAGCAACAATACTTTTATCTAAAACTTGCCACTGTAATTTATCTCTGTAAAAACTCACTGCTTGAATTTGTCGTTTTACAGGATGAATCATGACTCCACCCACATCATATAGGGAATCTTGGGCAATGACTTTTTCTTTACCAGTAGCAATATCAACAGCAACTAATCTTGTAGCATTAGCATTTTCGCTACTTCTAATATATAAAGTCTTACCATCAGCCGAAAAATCCTCAACACTCCCCTCATCTTCTGGTCCCCATTTACGGATAGTTTTCCAGGGTTTATTCACAGATTCTCGCACAGCTAAAGTGGAACCACCATTATTAGTAGAAGCAATGGCAGCCCTAATTTTAAAATTAGCATCGGCAACTACTTGCTCAACATTTCCAGGATTTTTCTCCTCTAGGGTAACTTTCCCCGTCTTAAGATTAATTTTGTAGGTATCATGCTTTTTGGCATCTTCCTTATTTAAACCGACTAAAATTTCATGGGGAAACTTGCGGTCAATGGCAACAATTTCTGCTCTGACACCCTTATATGGAGTTAAGTCTCTAACTTTCTGAGATTTGACATTTACTGCATACAAATGGTAGTTTTCATCTCCATCTGTATCTTGAGAATAGATAATTTGCTCCGCATTATAACTCCAGAAATAGCTACGAATGCCTCGTTTTTTATCGGCAGTGAGAATCCTATCATCCTTCTGTCCGATAGTTCGCATCCAGACTTGTAGAATATTATTTTTGTCTGGTGCAATATAGGTCAAATATTTACCATCTGGGGACATTTGAGGATTGGCTTTTTCTGGATTACCAAAAAGAATTTCTCGCTTGATTAAGGGTGGTAAATTGGCAAAACTAGGAGATAGAAAAGAGACAAATGTGCTAGGTAGCACAAAGAATAAAATCATGGCAAAACTTAATTTTCTTTTCATTTTTAAGTCAAGTTATGTAAATTTATCCCTATAGGTATAAGCCCACGCCATATTAGATTTTAAATGAGTGAATACCCAGAAATACAAATTTAGTAAAAAGTCTAATTTAACTTGATTAACCATAGAAATTTGCCAGACATTACGGCGGAAATAAAGCAACCATACCCTAGGAAAAGCCCTTCGGGTTCCGGGGGTTCACTCCTGACCGTATTTTCCAATTAAAATGAGATTAACAAGGTGAAGATAGACTTATGACTCCAATCTCTGCCATTGCAGAAACCGCCCTGCTTCATAGACAAACCCTACCTGGTATCTTTGGTAAAGAAGCGGTGAGACCAAGTTACGATGGTTTAGGGTTAGCAAATATTGCCGCATTGGTACCACAGCTACTGATTCCAGAAGCAGTTACAGCAAATCCTCAGGCAACTTTACCTGCTTTCAATCCCAGCTTACTCGGCATCGATTTAGTCACATCAGCTTGGCAAAATTGGTTAAATCAATCACCTATTAATCATGTGGTGATGGTATTAATTGATGGGTTAGGTTATGACCAATTACAGACATTAATTGTTACTGAAGATGCACCGGGTTTCGTGAATGCGGTAGCCCATCCCCAGGCTTTTTTTATGCCAATCACTTCCGTGTATCCGAGTACAACGGTTACTGCTTTAACCTCCGCAGCAACGGCGCATCCTCCAGCTAAACATGGCATTGTTGGTACAAATCTGTACTTTTCAGAAATTGGTAGTGTTGTAAATTTAATTCACTTTTGCCCTAGTGTTGCTCCTACTAGGTCACCATTATTAGATACACAATTAAATCCTGATACTTTAGTGCCTGTTGCCAATATATATCGTACCTTGGAGTCGGCAGGAGTTGATGTCAAAATTATCAATTTTCACCAATTCAAACAAACGAGTATCAGTCGTTATACTTGTAGCGGGAGTGCAGCAGGGAAAGAGGGTTTTAGTGGCTATTTAACCCCAGCAGATGGTTTTGCTCAGGTACGTAATTCTCTACTGGCTAATAGCGATCGCGGTAAAACTTTTACCTACATTTATCTATACCACATAGATAGTATTGCCCACCGTCATGGTCCTCTGAGTCCTAGTTATCGGGCAGAAGTGGCGGCGATCGCCTTTGCTTTGGAACGGGAATTATTAAAACCTTTGTCAGGTAAAAATGATACTGTAATGTTACTCAGTGCTGACCATGGACAACGTTACTGCTACCCAGAAAAAACCATGTGGCTAAACGACCACCCGGAGTTAATGCGGATGTTGTTTGTGCCAAGTGCAGGGGAAACTAGGTGTAAATTTTTATACCTTAAGCACGGAAAAGAACAAGCTGCTTTAAATTATATTGAGAAGCATTTACAGGATAATTTCCTTGCCATTACCAAATCAGAAGCAGTGGAGCTGGGTTTATTTGGTTTACCAGGTGAATCCTTAACAGAAGCAAGTGGCGATCGCATGGGTGATATTTTACTTATCCCCAATCACGACTGGATTTGTCGTCATCACCTTCCCAGTGAAGAACCTTCCCCCTATGTTGTCGGAATCCATGGGGGGTTAAGTCGAGCAGAAATGTTGATACCCTTTTTAGCCTATCGATTTTGAGACAGGGGATTTTGCTACTAACAGTGACTAAGCTGGTGATGTAGCTAATTGTTGTACCCGTTGACGAATTGCCAGGAGATTCACCTGTAAATCCTTTGCCAAACGTTTCTCAATCATTCCCACTGGCATAGTTAATTTGGGGTGTACAGTAATTGAATAACAGAGTTTTGTTCCTACCAAACAACCTTCTAGTTTCCAGCATCCGTAGAACTCTTTTAAATCTCCCTCAACCATTTGAAAGTTGATTGCTTGGGGAAAATTTTCTTCCAAGTCGAGGACAACTCTAGCAGAGAAATTTAATTTCATCAGACGTTGGGAACCTACTTGCTCTAGACGAATACCACCTTCAGGGTGGGGTAAAAGTTGACTTTTGGCAAGGTTGGGAATAAATTCAGCCAAGGCTTCGTAGTCTGTAATAACTTTCCACACATAGTCTAGGGGGTGGGGAATCTCAATATAAGCTGTAATTCGACGTCGGCGATCGCCAGTTTTTTCAACTTCGACTTCAACAGCTTGTAAATCACTAGAATTGATTTCCCCATCGGATTCTAGGGTAATATCTGCAATTTCCGATATATATTGTTGCTCACTCACAGTTCACATTTCCCAATTCTATGGTTGGTTATCGTCAGAATATTGTGGAAGGGTGAGAGTAAAGCAGACTTTACTCAGTTCAGTATCCGGGATGGGAGTACTTTCAACAGCGATCGCCCCGTTTAAATGCTGTACCATAGACTTCACTAGAGCCAAGCCTAAGCCAGTACCAGGAGTCCATCGTCCTCTACCACGTCGGAACCTGTCAAAAATATAGGTCGCTTCTTCTTCAGATATACCACGACCGATATTCGTCACCTGAATCACGATTTTATCAACTTGCTCCTGGACTTGATGTTCAGCTTGTAACTGAACAACGGTATCAGCTTCGGAAAACTTACTAGTATTTGTGAGTAATTCCTGTAAAATCCGGTCAAAGCTTTCAATTTCAGTTTGAATGGATAGGGATTTCTCTGGCAAATCCAGGGATATTTTCAAGCCTTTATCTGCAAGCTTAGTCTCAAAGTTAGCTTGGAGTTCCTGAATTTTCGTATTTAAATCTATGGTTTCAAATTGGGGTTTTTCTTGATGGCTTTCTAATTTCTGTAAAGTCAACAAGTCATTAATTAAATTGATTTCCTTAGTACATTCCTGTTCCAGGATATCTAAATATCTAACCTGCTTATCTGGTGTAATGTTGGGATGACGCAGGTTTCGCAGAGCCACCCGCATATTTGTGAGAGGATAGCGCAGGCGATCGCTCATATTGCTGACGAACTCATCCTTGAGCTCATTCAACTCTTGCAATTGCTTAACGTGCTGTTGCTTAATTTCGTACAACTTGGATTGTACTTCTAAGCTCCGTTGCAGTTGAGCTGTTCTCTCATCCACTAAACTCTGTACCTGGCGCAGCGTCTGTGATTGAATAATTGCATTGGTCATTTGGGCACAGACCATTTCGACTATATTCAATTCGGAGGCTTGCCAATGACGAGATTTCGCCTGCTGGAGAGCTAAAAAGCCTAAAACTCGACCTTGATTTTCTAAGGGAATAAAGAGGATGGCAGGTAACTCTTCTAAAGCTAAAATTGGGGCTGTAGTAAAACTTTCTTTATACTCTAGATAATTATTAATAATTACTGGCTTGGCAGAGTCCTTAAAAGCACGTTGGCATAAACCGCACTCAGCCACCATAAAGGATTTTTCGGCTTCCGGTTTACTGACACCAAAGCTATCCCGTGACCATTCTGCCATGACAGTTGCCTTAGCTTTAGGAATTTCCTGACGGGGACGATTACGAAATAGAGGGTCAGTATATTTTAAAAGTAATAGTAAACCTCGGTCGGCTTGGAGAGCTTCTGCTGTAGAGGCGATCGCCAACTGCAACATCTGATTTAGCTCTAAATTACTGCGACTGAGAATAGTTAACTGTCTAATTAAACTCTGGTGTTGGGCACAACTGCGTAATTCTTGTTGTTGGGAATTAATTAACTGCGCTTCCATCACTCGCGAGAAGGCGATCGCACAAGCAGACTCTACAGATTTCAATAACTGCTTTTCCGCTTCGCTCCAATCATAGGGATGGGATTGAATTAAACTGACTACCCCATTCTTTTTACCCGCAAAGCGAGTGCGTATCGCTAAGACTGATTTGATTGGTAAGGGTAAATATTGATAACCCATAACCCAACTATTACGGGTGGTAGAAATGTCCTCAATAGTTGGTTCTGTAGCAAATTCTAAAACCGGTGCATCCAACTGCTCCCCAGCAAATCCATCATTGGGATGGGGCAAATCCATATACTCTTGCGTACACCAGTAAGCACTGATATCTTCATTTGACAATGCTTTTAGCTGTACAGGTCTAATTCCTCCGTCATCCGTAGACAATTCATCTGGAACTGTCACCAAACAACATCCATCAACTTGGAAAGCTGTACCCAAAACTTTGGCAATCTCTTTGAGGATTATCGCTGGAGTTACACCATCGGCAATAATCTGGTTAATTTTTTGTGCCAATTGCAAGGCTGCTTCCTGGTGCTGCATCAGCTTTCCATGTGAATGTTGTTTTCTTCGTTCTACGTCATCTGGGCTTTGTGGCGAGGGTGATACACGCTCTCTCATTCCCGGTACACTTTTGGATATTGTCCCCATTGTCTTGTAACCCAACCTCCTGGCACATCCTTCTCCCTTGACCTCGTAACACCCTGATAAATTGCAATTTTTTTAGCAAACCTTTCTCCCACCTGTTATAGCCCCTTTCTATTGCAGATGACCAAACTAATTTTGTATTAAACAAATCTCTACAAGCCTAATGGAATACCTAGGATATACCAAAATGCTGGACGTAAATCACTATTTGTGGCAAGGAATTGAGTTTATTTACCAACCGTTACCTAGAATATCTTGTCTAGACACTAGACATAAACCGTAATTTCTCTGCACTTCACACAAAAACTCCGTAAACTGTCTCCGCATTACCACTTAACTGCCAGCCTACAATGTCATATTTGTTTCAGCCATAGCCCATCTTGCTCAGGATGAATCGTCACCAAATTGAACATAGTACGAGTAAAATCACTTATTCCTGTGTATATGCACGCAATTACTATTAATTTTGAATTAACGCCAGAGATAAGCCTTACGTCTTTTTCGCTACGGTTTACAAAATCACTATTCATCCTACACACCGCGATAAATATCATTGTGTCAAGTGATGCCTGACCCCCTGTAGTAAAGGATATCTAAGAGAAAAAGAGTAATTGAATATACTGAAACTGTCTCACAAGGTTATATATTTCTTATGTTTTGAGGCGATAGATACTTTTTTTCTTATATTTATTTTTTTTATCAATAATCACTGACAGAAAATTTTCGTTTTTGACTGATAAGTTCTTGTTGTTGCTATCGTTGAAAGCTTGGTGATTCCTGGGGTGAGCTTTTATGCTCTTTTTATTCTATAAATTTGGTTGAACGGTCAATGATTAAAGTTGCAGCGGGATTTTTGCCCATTCAGCAGAAACCCCACTGCATTCGGCAAAACCCAATGTTAACCAGCTAAACTCTCTACACTCAGGGGAACCATCTCGCCGTTTCTCGTTAGTCCTAACAGCATAGGTTGTTGGGGTTGAATTAATTGTCCTGTAAGTACACAGCGTTCCTCCTGTTGAGCGATGGCAGTTATGCTGGCGCGGATATCAGTCTTGGAAAATCGCGGTTTCCAATCTCCCGATTTTTGTTGAACGTAATTCCAGAGGATATCCCGAATGAGTGCCTGATATCCCTGATTGCCAGACAAATCTTTGAGTTTATCTTTGAGTTCCCGTTCCAAGCGGATGCTGGTAACTTCCATGTCGGTGGTAGCGGTGCGAGCAATAGTATGCATGAGTTTTTCTCCTTAGAGGTATGGACAGGATAGTAATACAAGTGTAGTATGTTTAAAAGAATGTTCAAGTAGTTAGTACTCAATAGGTGAAATTTTCTGTGAAATCCCTTTACCCCATTTCTGCTTCCAAACCGATCGCCAACTTTGTCTGGAGTTGGGAATCGACTGCTTTGGGAGTGAATTATTTATTTATGGGTGATATGGGTGACAGCAGCCAAAATTCAACCTTTAGCAAAATCAAAGGATTAAATTTCGTAAATCTAGGCATTTTCCCAGAGGGTAATCATGGTTTGAGATATGCCAGCATTATTGATGTAGAGATTACAGCATCACGACAAGTACAAAAAAGCGGGAGGTACAGATAAGTGAACACTGTACCGATATAGAACCAGATAAATCTCAGGTTTAGTTTTACCCCCGCTTCCTAATCAGAAAAAGAAGTGGGGGTTTTTTATGAGGAGTCAAGCTGTGACTAGCGCAATCGAAGTTCTAGAAAAATCTGTAGTGGTGTTTCCCCAAACCTGGATGTATAAGCAAACCTGGAATAGCAAGAGAGCGTGAGGAATGCTGAAATTAACATATACCGAAAACAGCTTTTACATAGAGTGTCTGAATCAATCCCTAGAAGAGTGGGTATCACAAAGAGTGATTTTGGCATTACGTGTCAGTCAGTCTCTATTTGTTCAACCTAGCACAGCTTCCTTTTTGCTTCCTGCTGATTTACCAGGACTTGAGCAGATGAAAGCGTCTTTCTGTTGTGATGACCGAGAAATCGTATCTTTATATACTTCTGATGCGGAGTATGTAGAAGTAACTCTTTACGGTTCTTGGTTATGCAATAGTTCTGAGGATGCTAATGGTGTATTTGTGGCAAAGTTGAGCGATCGCACTGAGTTCTTCCTACACAAACTTTGGCAAGAAGCACAAGCTTGTATTAGTGCGGAATGTTAGGTAATGGGGAATGGGTAATAGAGAATGTCTAGGGAATCATAAGAAATAAATTATTCTATATTCTCTAATGTCAAACAGCTTTCCCTTCCCTATTCTCCTGTCAGGGGAAAGTTCTCAATTTTCTAATAATTCTGGAATGGTAACAAAACGATAACCTTGGGCTTTGAGTCCACTAATTATTTGTGGTAGAGCTTGAACTGTTCTAGCTCTGTCTCCTCCCCCATCATGCATGAGTACAATCCCCCCTGGTTTTGCGTCCCTGAGAACATTTTTCACAAAAACTTGGTATTTGGCGCGGGGGTCAGTATCTGCGGATGTCTGCGACCACATAACTACAGTGTATTTCTGACTTTGAGCATAGCGGACTAAACCGTTATTGAGATATCCTCCGGGAGGACGAAACAAAAAAGTTTTCACTCCTGTAGTTTTGTATATAAGTTCAGATGTACGGTCAATCTCTTGTTTGGCTGTAGCTGTATCCATTTGTCGATACCAGTGATGCCATGTGTGATTACCAATGGCGTGTCCTTGGGCAACTACACGTTGAGCTATTTCTGGATGAGCTTGGATGGATTTGCCTACCCAAAAGAAAGTTGCCTTGACATTGTTTTGCTGGAGAAGATGGAGAATTTGGTCTGTAGTTTTTGTCCAGGGACCATCATCGAAGGTGAGAGCAATAATTTTATCTGTATTTTTTGATTCTAATTTATACAGTGTTTTGCCCTGATATTTTGTGCCCGCTTGAAATATGGGCTTTTTTACTACTGGGGATGGTAAAGGATTTGTCTGTTTTACAACATTACCCTGAATTTGAGATTGCTGGGGCGATCGCCCTACTTGCTCCTTTGATTGCTCTTTTTGCACAAATGTGTGACAACCTGCCATACAGACTGTGAGAGTTATCACTACTAGATGACTAAACGCGCGGCTTTTCCCTTGCTGTAACTCCTTTTCGATCACACTACCATTCCTTGTCTTAATTGAGAGGCAATTCACTCTAGCAAAAATTTTCCGAAATATTCTTGACAGTTTTGTAGTATTTATGTAGTATTTATGTAGTGAAGCAAAAACAAGCTTCCTAGGAGGTAAAAGCGATGTTCTACATCCAATTAGCGCCCAGAGAGTGGCGTAAACCCAAGAAAAATTCTGCTTCCCCAGTATCACAAGCAGAAACTAGAAAAGAAAAAACCATAGAATTTGCGCACAAGCAAGCAGTTGAAAATATTCGTAAAACTCAGCAAGTTCACTATTTAGAGCGTCGGCTATTTTTCTAATCGGATAATCTGTAGTTTTGTAGTGCATGGGAAAGACATTTCTGTGTGATTCGTGATGGCGATCGCTAAAGAGAAGTTCTTGAACTTTGGTTTCATGGGAAAGGTGGTGGAATCACTGGCTAGAGATGCTGAATTTAACCAGTGTATTTGGTAATACCCATCTTTCCTTTTTTTTATTCTTAGTTATATTTCATCTCCCTTTTCTAAGACATTAGAACACAGCTATCTTCTGTCAAACTTAAGTCGTAATGCCTAGTGTTTAAGTAATAATTAACACAAAAAATCAATACCATGGACTAATCGTGAGGGTGATTGGCATAGCGGTTGTGCAACTGGCTTTTAACCAGCACCACAGAGGTTCAATTTCTCTATCACCCATTTCATGCAGATATCTCACTTATTTTTGGCATGAGATATTGTGGGCAAAAGATGATTTTCTGCTGATTTTTCAGAGTGATTTGATAACCAAGATACATTTACCTGATTTTTTTACTGAGATAGCAATTACTTTGTTTTGACGTCTTTGCAATAATCTATAATATAGTCAAAGACAATTTGTGACAATTTTTTTGCAGACAATTACAGCAAATAAATCTAATATTTATTAAATTTCCAGACAGTGCATCATTAATACTGAATACCTATTCTAGGAAGAAAGTGAAAATAGATGGAAAACTCAGGTATAGGGTAACTTATAGCACACCAATACCTTTTTTCCCATCTTCAAGATTGGTGCATCAAGCTATTAATCATTTTTATAAATCTTCTGGTCTCAAGATTTGCTCATGATGCATGATTGCTCAAAAATCATCGTCAGGTTGAGTTAGTTACTGCCGTAAATGGGGAAAATCATGCGAATTCTACACATCTTAAATCACGTCCAAGAGATTGGTAATGGAATAGTCAACGTTGCTGTGGATTTAGCCTGTATACAAGCAAATTCTGGTCATGATGTAGCGGTGATTTCCGGTGGAGGAGAATATGAAAGTTTGTTCTTAGATTATGGTGTCAAACATTATTACCTAGACCAGACAAGAAAACCAATCAACATCTTAAAAGCAGCTTGGAGTTATCGGCAAATTATCCAAGAATTCCAGCCGCACATTGTCCATGCTCACATGATGACGGGCATTATTCTGGCAAAATATTTACAGGCTGGATACAAGTACCACATAGTATCAACAGTTCATAATGAATTTCAGAAATCCAGTATATTTATGGGATTAGCTGATACGGTAATTGCCGTGAGTCAAGCAGTTGCTGAATCTATGGCAAAACGGGGCATTGCAGAGAAGAAATTGAGAGTTGTAGTTAATGGTACTCTTGGCAGTCCGCGTACTCGTCCTGTGCATGAGTATGAACCTGCGAATTTGTCCCATCCCGCGATCGCCACCGTGGCAGGAATGTATGAACGTAAGGGGATAGCTGAGTTAATTGCTGCCTTTGCCAATATCGCAGAACAATTTCCCCAAGCAAATTTGTATTTAGTCGGAAATGGACCCGATCGACAAAGCTTTGAAACCCAAGCACAGGCAACTTCCGTTAGCGATCGCATTCATTTTACAGGTTTCCAATCAGAACCACAGCATTATTTAGTTGGTGCCGATATTTTTGTCTTAGCATCCCACAAGGATCCGTGTCCTTTGGTACTATCAGAAGCTAGGGAGGCAAAATGCGCGATCATTGCTACCAACGTAGATGGTATTCCCCAAGCATTAGAGTATGGTAAAGCTGGGATTTTAGTCCCACCCCAGGATAGTCCAACTTTGGCAACTGCTTTAACTGATTTATTGAATCATCCTGAGAAATTACAGGAGTGGCAAGGAAAAGCCGGAGAAAATTTAGATTGGTTGAACGTCAAGCGCGTCAATCAAGAAACTATGGCAATATACGAAGGCTTAATCGCAGAAAAATAGAAACACAAAAGCTATTACTTATTTACTGATTATGTCTTCTGGATGATTTTCCGACTTCCAGTCACCAGTGGTAAGTTTTATACCTGGTATTTTTGTTACATTATGCTTGTGTAAATGTTACAATCCTCAATTAAGGAAGTTGGGATACCTCGATGGCAGTTGCAGCTCAATCTATTAAGTTTGGTACTGACGGTTGGCGTGGTGTAATTGGCGATGAGTTCACATTTGAACGTCTGGCTTTAGTTGCGCCAATAGCCGCAAAGGTACTATTTGATACCTATGGTGCAAAAGTAGGTAATCGTACAATAGTAGTCGGTTATGATCGCCGATTTATGGCAGAAGATTTTGCCCACAAAGTTGCTGAGGTTGTTTCTGCGGCAGGTTTTGACATTTTGTTCAGCGAAACCTTTGCACCAACTCCAGCTTTTAGCTGGGCAGCAAAGCAAGAGAATGCTTTGGGTGCGTTGGTAATTACAGCTAGTCATAATCCTGGTAAATACTTAGGTCTCAAGGTCAAAAGTGCCTTTGGTGGTTCCGTACCTCCAGAAGTTACCAAAGAAATAGAAGCTTTGTTGGGTGAACCTGTACCCATGGCGGCAACCCCAGGGAAAATCCAATTTTTTAATCCTTGGGGTAGTTACTGTGAAGAATTAGCCCGCAAAGTTGACCTGAGTAAGATACGTGATGCGATTGATACAGGGAAACTGACCGTATTTGTAGACGTGATGCATGGAGCAGCAGCCGGTGGGTTAGGGATGCTCCTGGGTGAAGGAGTCAGGGAAATTAACAGCGATCGCGATCCTCTTTTTGAAGGTGGAGCCCCAGAACCCTTACCTAAATACCTTTCCCGCTTATTTTCTGTGATGAAAGTCCACCAGGAAACCAACCCTTCAGGATTAACAGTGGGTTTAGTTTTTGATGGAGACTGCGATCGCGTTGCAGCTGTCGATAGTCAGGTAAATTTTCTCAGTTCCCAGATACTTATTCCTATCCTGATTGATCACCTCACCCTGCGTCGTGATTTTACAGGGGAAATTGTCAAAACTGTCAGTGGTTCTGATTTAATTCCCCGTGTTGCCGCTCTGCATAATTTGTCAATTTATGAAACACCTGTGGGTTATAAATATATAGCCGATAGGATGTTAGATGCTCAAGTATTATTAGGAGGGGAAGAATCCGGTGGTATTGGTTATGGTAGCCATATTCCTGAACGGGATGCCCTACTTTCAGCCCTATATACCCTGGAAGCAGTTGTCGAATCTGGTTTAGATTTGGGTGCATATTATGCCCAATTGCAAGCCCAAGCCAATTTTACATCTGCCTACGATCGTATTGATTTGCCCCTGGCAAGCATGGAAGTACGAGGAAAATTATTAGCACAATTACAAACCCAACCACCAGCAGAAATTGCTGGCAAAACAGTAATTGGTTGTCAAACCATAGATGGTTACAAATTCCGTCTCGCTGATCAGAGTTGGTTAATGATTCGTTTTAGTGGCACCGAACCAGTATTACGTCTCTACTGTGAAGCTGCAACCCTGGAAGAGGTACATAAAACTTTAGCCTGGGCAAAAGATTGGGCAGAGTAAAAAGTATCAAGTTGCAGATTTAAAAAACCATGGGAGCAAAATGCTCCCTATTTGCATATTAGGGGAGTTTTCTCCGGCAAATCGCAAATATTTCCATTCATACAGACAATCCTAATAAGCTCCCTGGTCTTTTTTGAAGATAACAGAAATAGTCCGCAACATTAATTTTAAATCATATTTCCATGTCCAATATTTTTGATATCTTAAATCCAATTCCACAACATCTTCAAAAGATTGAATTTTGGAACGTCCACTGACTTGCCACTCACCAGTCATTCCCGGTTTGACATCAAATCTTTGCCAATCATCAACTCGATATAGTTCTACTTCATCAACAGTAGGTGGACGAGTTCCAACTAAACTCATTTCTCCCCAGAGAACATTCCAGAATTGTGGTATTTCATCTAAGCTAGTTTTTCTGAGAAATTTTCCTACTTTGGTAATTCTTGGGTCTTGAGCATTTTTAAATAATGCACCTTCTACTTCATTTTTGATACTAGATTTCAGGGCTTCGGCATTGGTTACCATCGAGCGAAACTTCCACATCCGGAAACGTTTACCGAGATGTCCACAACGAATTTGACCAAATAAAATTGGTCCTGGACTATCTAACTTAATGGCGATCGCTATGGGTATAAATAAAAATCCTGTAATCAATAAGCCAACTAATGAACCTAAAATATCGAGAGTTCGCTTCCGTCGAGAATGAATGGAAGGATGGGTAAAACCTCGACGCTTACTAATTTGATAAAGGATGCTCTCACTATCATGTTGAAATTCACAGTATTGGTCTAAGTGATGTTCGATAAGAGTTTTTTTGAGTTGAAAATCAATACTCAGTATAATAATTTTGATGTTAGATTCTTTCAAGAAATTACAAATACTTTGTAGCGTGGCAACTCCACTACTATCTACACGATTTACATGGCTAAAATCAAGAATAATCTTATTAATTATGGAATTATTGGCAAAGACTTTATAACATTTAGCTTTGAAAAATCTCGCTTCTACATTACCTAAGATGACTGGTAATTTTACTAAATATACTTGTGGCGACACAACTATAATTTTGGTAATACTTCTTTCAGACTTCATAAATTAAGCTTTTTAATATGAAATTATATAGGTTGGAAAAAATAAATTATTTTTTGTGCTTATATTCTTAATAAGAATATTATTTGCCTAAGCAAAGTATGAAAGGATAAATTTCAGACAAATAATACTCTATTTGTGATATCACTATACTTTTTTAACAGAGGTAAAGTCTATCAAAGATGCATTAGAAAGTTCGAGCTTCTGGCTCTGAAGTAACTGTTGCTCTAATAAACTACAGAGTAATTGTTGAGATGTTAAGCTTTGGTGAGATATGGGTAAACGTTGAGGTTCACAAATAAACTGTACTAAATCACCAGGAGACCAGGCAATAGGAACACCAAGTTCTTCGAGTACTGTAGCTAGCTCCACTTGATGATTATCAACATGTTCTTTATATTCATAACTTCGAGGTACAAGAATATAAGGTACTTCTAATTCTTCTAGCATTAGAAATGTCCCTTCTCCACAATGGGAAATAATTATTCTTGCTTCTTTCAGTAAAGCATTAAAATGATTTTCATCTAGATGCTTGTAAACTCTTACACCTGGTGAAAGTACAGTACAAGAACCATACTGAATAATTACTTCTTCCTGAATTAAACCTTCTCGAAGCAAAAAACTAATCCAGTTTATCAAGCGATTAAATGGATATTTTTCTGTACCAACTGTAACAAAAATCATATTTTTTACCTAGCTTTAGTGAGATTATTGAACAATCATTTTAGCTTTGCGATAGCGCTGCTGTAAGGGCAACCAATGCACATAAATTACATTAAGAAATGGCAGAGCAATTTTTGCAGAAAGACTGAGATTATGTACACGAGTAATTGATTCTACAAAAACGGTTTGGCAACCAGATAACTTACCAATAATGAGAAAGGGAACTGCGACGCCTGCACCACTAGTAATAATCACATCAGGGCGTTCTGTACGAATAACTTTCCAGGCTAGGAACAAATTTCTCATCAAGTTGGGAATATGACGATTTGTAGGACTCCAAGCCCAAATTTTATTCTCTTCAGCCAACATTAATTCAGTTGTTGGAGTCTTAAAGGTAATCCAATGACGGTTGTAACTAGCCCAAAAATTTTGTAATTGGTACAAAGCTTTAAAGTGTCCACCTGATGAACAAACGAGCATGATTTTCATATACGATATGTAAAGAATGAGTTGCTAAATTGCCATTGCTATAAAAAAAGAATTATTCTCTGAATCTCCATAGATTCTATGAATATTCATACCCTTAGATTAAGTGGTAATGGAAAATATGATGTTGTGGTCAACTATGGGTAAATATCTCTTACTTTTAAGCAGATATTCGAGAAATTTGTTCTTGATAAATACGTTTTTTTTGTCTTTTACCTGTAATTTCTAAGGCAATTTTTTCGCTCCAATGGTAGAGAGATTGGGGAAGTAAGAATAAGAGATAAGCCGCAGCAATGGTGATTAAGGTTTTGCTTGGTTCTTGAAGTAGAATTTGCCAGTGAGTTTTAATTGCGCGATGAGTCAGATGAACAGCTAATTTCCCGTTTTTCAAACGCACTGCCCGTCGAGCAAGATAACGTAATTGGTATGCTCTAGCAAGGTTTTCCCATTTCTTAACAACTGTAGGTGCATAGGTGCGGGTTTTCGCTATTACAGCTTCCCAGGAGTCGAGTTGATCAAAGACACTGGCTGAGAGTCCTCCTGCGTTGACACGATAGAGAGTGAGTGCGTCGGGAATCCCTTCAACTTGCCAATTTGTTTGTAGAACAATACGTATCCAACACTCAATATCTTCAGAACGACGGAATTCATCATCGAAGTAACAGAATTCTTTACTTCCCTGCTTATCGCTCTCATACTTGATTGCTTCTAAGGTTTCTCGACGAATCACGGGAGCAGAACCATTACCCACAGGGTTACGACACATCAGGTAAGGAGCGGTAATCCCTGTAAATTTCGGCATTTGGTACGTACCCAAAGGTTTACCGAATTCATCGATAAATGCAGAACGACAGAAACTGACACCAACATGGGGAGATGTTTCTAGGTGTTGTACCTGCTGGGCAATTTTTTCCGGCAACCATAAGTCATCACCGTCTAAAAATGCTAAGTATTCACCGGTTGCATGACGGATTCCGGTATTTCTTGCTCCTGCTAAACCGCGATTTTTCTGGTGGATAATCTTGATGCGTGAATCTGTATATTGCTGACAAATTTCAATGCTGCGATCAGGTGACTCGTCATTAATAATCAGGATTTCCAGATTTTCGTAGGTTTGAGCTAGGACAGATTCTAGAGTTTGAGCGATGTATTTCTCAACTCCGTAAACAGGGATAATTACAGATACTTTTTTCATGGTGATGCTTGTGGTGTGTTCCCTGGAATTTCTACTTACTACTAGGTGCGTATTGCCGCTTGAGAGATTGGTGATTTAGTAAAGTTAAGATACGGAATAAACCGTAGGGTGAGTTGCTGTGGTTTAATCCCTGTGCAGTCAGGGTTGGAGGAGTAGCCCATTGACTCAGGGGAACTTCCCAAGGGTTGCTTCCCCAAACAGAGGTGATAATTTGTTGTTGTTCGGGGGTTACACTTTCCCACATTTCTTTGATGGTGGGACTATGGAGAGCATACCAACCCAAATTAGACCAGGAACCATCGGTAGCTAGGGAGACTTGTTTAACCTTAGACTTGCGACGTTTTTGTAGCCATTGCCCAGCGTAAACTAGGAATTTTTCTACATTAGAAGCACCAGGTCGCCAACCTCGATTAGCATCCACAATGGAGTTGCCGCAAAGCTTGGCTATAACTTGATTCCAAACGGCAGCATTGATTTTCCATCGTGGACGAATTTGGTTATAACAATCCGCGATCGCCCTGTCTCCCAGAAAAATATCGTAGGGTAAAATTCGTAACATCATATTATCCGAGAGTCCTGGTTGGTAGCAGGCAGGACGTACCCGACGGTCTTCAAGACGTAGTCTTTCCAAGTCTGAAGTGAAACGGGGAGGTAAATCACCAAACCACTCATTCAAACGTTCCTGCATTGCTTGGGCAAACTCTGGAGCGGGAGGACGGGGAGGAGATTCCATCAGGAAGCTTTTCACGGGGGTATCGTCCAATTGGAAGAAAGGTAAATTTTTACCTAGTAATTGTACGTACTTCTGTTCTAAACAAGCCCCTTTAAATACATCATCTATGGGGAAAGCCGCGAGGACGGTTTTGGCTTGCAGTTTCTGGATGAGTTCCAGAGTCCCCATAAAATGGTTGTCTTCCACAGACCACATCGCCCCAGAAACCTTTACCCCATCAGCAATCCAACGGGGATAGTAGTCCTTATCTCTGGCATAGCCGATGTATTCTACCTGAGCCGCCGCACAAAGTTGTTGAGCGATCGCGCTTTCATTATTGGGAACATCGTAAAGATTGATACCATGAACCTGGGCGGGGTTATTTGCTGCAAATAGAATTGCACGGGAATCTAAACCACCACTGACATAGGTGACAATGGGTGCTAGACGGGGTAAGGTGCGTTTTTTTATTGCTGCTTGTACCGCTTCAGATAATCGCTCTACCGCAGTCTGGAAGCTAATACTGGGTGCTTCGGTGAATGCTTGCCAATATTCACGCTGTCGGTAGGATGGTTGGGAAAGTTGCCAACAACAGTGAGTTGCTGCTCCTGCATACTTAATTTCGTTGTAATAAGTATGGGGAGGTGTGGCTTTCCACTCCCGTAAAAACTCTGCCATGGAGACGTAATCCGGTGTTGTCTGCACATCAGAGTCCGTGGCGATCGCATCTGGGAAAGTACAGATGACAGTGTTACTAACTTGCTGGGGACGATACAGAAAAACTGGATAAAAGCCAAAGCGGTCAGTTATCAGATGAATCAGCCGCTCACGGGGGTCTACAATCAGGATGGCTGCACTACCATCGTAGTTTTCTAAGGCATGAATACCGCCCTCTAAATATTCTTTTATCAGAATTTTATTGCTTAAACCACCCGTAGAATCGCTGATTTTTTCCCCTTCACACCATGTAGATTCGTCCCAAACTACTCTCCCAGACGTAACAATACGTACACCAGTAGCTGGATGATAAGCAGGGGCAAAGAGTTCGGGAGGATCGTGACTTACCCAGGCGATCGCGCAATCATTTTCAATAATAATTTCTGTATGTTCTGAGTCAGAAGTTATTAATCTTTTTGCCGCAGATTCAATGCGAGATACCCGATTATCACCAATAGTTATGTAAATACCAGACATATTTGTGGATGTGAATAATATGATGAAATTTTTAATTAGTCCTAGATAAAATCGGAACTCAATTGTTGAGATTTTTTCTGATTTTGACCACAGTTAATCTTGGTATTTATATTGTGGATATATGCTTGTAATTCTTGTGGTTTGCGAAATATCAGAACTTGGCGATTTTCCTGATACTGCCGCATTTTTCCCAATACCAAGGGACGTACTGCCTGTGGATAATACCAAATTCCTTTGAGGGTATCCCAATCAATTTCTACAGTATGTTCTGGTAAATCTGGTCGAGATGAACCACGGAATTGGAATAATCTTTTTAATGCCCGATAGATACATAATGAGGGATGGTAATCGAGAAAAATTAATGTATCTGCTGCCTGAAAATGTGAATCCCAATTCTCTGGATCTGGACCATCCATAATCCACTTTTCCTGCTGCAATAATTTGTGCAATTTCTCACCTACCTCCTGGGAATCTACTCTTTCCCAATTAGGAGTCCAGTACAAAGCATCAAGATGGAGTACAGGTAGATTTAAATATTTACCTAATTCCATAGCGATGGTCGATTTACCAGAACCAGGAGAACCAATCAGTAAAATCTTTTGCATATTATTTATATATTCTGATGCAGAGTAATTGAGATTTTGTCTAGACAAGTTTAGTCACCTTATTTGCAAATACATAGCGAGTAGCCCAAAAAGTGAATAATGGCATGCATAGAAAATGGGTAATCAAGACAGCAGATGCTACACCAATTGCCTGCCAATGAACACCGATTAGTAAAGCAATACCAAACATCACAGTGAAAGCAACACTAAATAGCAAATCTATTTGCGGTTTATCGACTGCTATTAGTAACTGAGAAGCTGCATCTGCATAGGGACGAGGAATAGCAGATAAACAAATTAAAACTAAGATAGGAATTGCTGCTATCCATTTAGCACCAAAGACAATGGGGACATAAAAGTATGCCAAACTGGATTGTAATAATACTAGAGGAATGATAATAAAACTGATGGTTCTCAAACTATGAAAGTAACGTTGCTGGAATTTATCCCATTGGGAACGTACCTCACAAAGATGGGGTAAAAGAGCAAGACTAATGGCATTAATGGCACTTAAACTAATTCCTAACCCTGCATTGAAAGCAAAATAGTATAAACCTAATTGCTCCAAGCTGATGAAGCGTCCAACAATTAAATAATCTAAATTATTACGTAATGTTTCTAAAAGTTTAATGCCTAACATACTACGCCCAAATTTAATAATTTCTCGCCAATGTTTGGCAGTAAAGTTTTTCTTTGGTCGCCAGGAATGATTTATGTAAGGAATAATTACCCACAACGGTGCAACTAATACTTTCGGTAAGACAATTGCCCACATTCCCCATCCTAGATAAGCAAGGATAGCTGTGAGGATATTGTCAACGGTAACTTGGGTACTATTCAGAATAGCTAAAACCTTGAGTCGATTTTCTCGCTGTAACAAAGCAACATTTATATATGCGAGGGGTGAAATGAGATAAATTACAGCCATCGCACAAATTGGTAAGATTAACTTGGAGTCTCCATAAAACCAAGAAATCGGGAAGGATAGACAACATTGAATACAAAACAAACAAACATATATCAACCAATTTAATCTATAGGCTGATTGGGAAAATTCTTCTAATCTGTCCGCTTCAATTTGAATTAATTTAGCATTGATACCAAAACGACTAAAGACTTGGGTGATATCATAAGTTGTCAACACGATGGCTGCTAAACCATAGTCCTTAGGACTGAGAAACCGAGCTAAAATAACAGTAGTTATTAAACGAAATACACGAATAATTAACTCTGAACTACCCAACCAACTGAGATTTCTAAGGAAAGGATTGGAAGCTATTTTTTGCCAAAATTGCAATTTTTTTTGGTCTGCCATGATATTTATTTATATCCACAAAGATTGGTGAGTGTCAGAGAATAAATATATACCCATTAAACAAAATAAAATTTATTTATTTTAATTAGCAGATTTATATATTTCTGACGATAAATATATTCCCTTATAAGATTTTTTGGTAATTAATTGGGATAGAGTTTCTTCCCAACTAGTTAAATATTTTTCCCAGTTATGCTTGACTGATTCTCGTCCGTTAACTCCCCAAGCAAGTAATTCTCCATGATTCTGGGTGGCGATCGCCCCAATTACCCTAGTCAATTCTTCCCTGTCATTGGGTTTGATAAGTACACCACAATTATCTATTTGTTCACTTAAACCATCGATATCTGAGACAATTACCGGTTTTGCCGCAGCTTTGGCTTCTAAGCAGACATTTCCCCAGGGTTCCCAACGGGAGGGAATTACAACCACATCACACTCTTCTAAAAATTTGGGAACATCCTGAACTTTGCCAACAAAGTGAATATTGGGGTTATCTGCTGTCATGGTTTTAAGTTTTTCTTCCTCTTCACCATAACCACCAATCACTAACTCCACGGGATAATGCCGCAATGCTTCCATGGCTTGTATGAGGATATCAAAACCTTTTTGAGGACAAAAGCGACCATAGGTTGCTAATCTCAAAGGTTGATGGATATTTTGAGAAGAAACATTAAAAAATCTCTCTAAATTTGGACATTGCTGAATGAATCTTACCTTTTTTTGATTGACTAACTTGGCTTCTTTCATCCAATTTGCTTGCCCTTGGGAAACAGCAATTACACAATCTGCCAATCCATAGGCGAGACGTAACATAGAACGAAATCGAATTTTGTGTGTAACATTATGTTCTTCAAAACCCTGGGAGTAATGGTGTTCATGAATGAGAATTTTGGCAAATTGTTTCAACCAAAAAATGTCTGGCAGAAAGCGCCAATTGCATACTTGATTGAGAATAATTAAATCTGGTTTTAAAGAAGGTAAAGCTGCTTTGGCAGATTTTATATCTAAAATTTGAAAATCATAATTTTGGGAGAGACGAGAATTGTGTATTCCCTTGAGATTAGAAACAATTCCTCCAGTATTGATATCATTTAAAATGTGAAGTATGGTAGGTTTTTTCATAGCTATGAGAAAATAGGAGATTTTTCTTTAAAAGCAATGCCCATCATTACTAGGGCAATCCAATAGAGATAAGCTAAAACTTCTAGATTTTCGCCAAAGGTATACAACCACAAAATCAGCGTCATACTTAAACCGACTTGGGCAATTCTGCTATTTTGTGACTTAAAAACTAAATCAATAACGCTATAAATCATAGGGATTGCCAAAGCTAGTAATCCCACAATTCCTTTCACGTATAGCAATCCATACCAAGAGTGATGGGAACCAATGGGCATATACTCAACTAAATGGGGACCTTTTTCCACAATCCCATGTCCCCAAATGGGCGCTTCGTTTTCCCAACGGTAAAGAGCAATTCTTCCTAAAGCTGCTCGTACACGGGAAGAGTCTGCCCTCGCAGAACTAAATTTATCTGCCGCAGTTTCCGCCAAATCTAAGACTGTGGGAGCAATTAAACCACTCATAGAAGTCACTAACCCTAGGAGCAGTAACAGTAGGGGACGATGTAAGTGAGATAAAAACCATGTCAACCCCCAAACAATGGGAATTGATAATAATGCCAGACGAGATACGGAAATTACGCACATGAAAACGGCACTAAATATCCCGATGTAACGCCATCGACGGCTAGTTTCTGCCAAGGCAAGAAAGAAATAGACATTACCCATAAAACCAAGGGCTGGTGCCCAAGGTGTAAATAATTGCCAGCGAGGAGCATGATTACTCGGATCGATGCCATAGAGGGAAATAGAGAAAAAATCTTCTGGTACACCCAAAAAACCAAAGGGATAGGTGATAGGTTGTTGGGGTAGATGTAACAAGTAGGCAGCTAGGAAGAAGGGAAAGATAATCAGGGTTTGTAAACCGATGAGGCAAGCTAGGCGGTACAGTAATTGGGGTCTGATATCTAGAACCCCGGCTAAGGGTAGAATTGCTAATAATGCCCAACCCTTTGCCCAACCAAAACTAGACTTAATAATTTGTCCAGTTTCCAGGTTAAAGTCAAGATGACCCATTACTAATGCAACTTGCATTACAACCATTCCCATAATCCACATCCAGATACCGCCGGGAATGCTACGTAACTTCTCTGGTTTCTGCCAGAATTGACGCACTACATCGTAGAATAAAATCCAGCCGACAACTGAGCCGACAAGATAAATTGTACCTGTGAAGTAAAATCCATAAGTGCCGATGCAGGTATACCAAATGACTCTCTCGGCAAAATTTTCTGGTTTCATGATTAGTACATCAACCTTCCCCTAGGGGAGAATTTTTTCGGGGTTGATTGTGACTAGGAAAGCAGCTACGAAACCAGAACATAAACAGGGCGATCGTTATCATCCCTGTACCAGCAGCTGTACCAGCTAATATCAACTTAGTTTTTGGTGAAGTGGGTTCTTCCGGTAATGTGGGTGCTTCCAACATTTGCACCAAAGGATAGGCACTATAAATATCTGATTTACCTAAATCTATTTTGGCTAAAGTTGATGCAAATACTGTTTCTGCTGTCTGCAAATCTCGTTTGAGATTATTTAAACCAGATTGCTTACGGGCAAAAGCATCTAGACGCTTTTCTAAAAGACGAATTTGTTGCTCTAAGGTTTGTACTTGTTGAGTTAAACCCTGATTTTGAGATTGGGTGGCTACCATATCCCGAAATAAGCTGGCTCGATTGGTACCACTATCACTACTGCCAATTTGCAGATATGCCAAAGTCTGTGGAGCAAAGGTTTTACCTAAAAGTACTTGACTCCTTTTAATCAATGCATTTTTAGCAATGTTTTGTTTGAGTTTTTCCTGAACTATTTCTGGGTGGCTACTTGTCCATTTCGCGCTGAGGCTATTGAGTTTGACTGTTGAGTCACTATACTCCTTGAGAGTTTGTTGAAAAATCTGATCTGCTTGGAGAATAAAAGCTTCGTTGGCTTGTTCTGGAGAAATACCTAAACTGGTGCTGAGTTGTTGTAGTTGTTGCGCTGTACGTTTTTGTTCACTAATGACTTCTACCCGTTGTTTTCTCAGCTGTTCTATATTTACAGATAGGTCTTTGAGCTGTTCAGGAAAACTTAGGTCTGATTCTATTTCATAACGAGATAAACGAATTTGCGCTCTTTCTAGTTTAGTTTTAGCGGAACTGAGGGTATATTGCATCCCTTTATCTCGCTTGACTAATTCTTCTGTGCGTAGTCTTTGTAATTCGCTATTCAGAGCATTTTGGATAGCATAGGCTTTTTTTTGGGATATTTCGGGACTTTCTCCGTTAATTTTGATATTAATAATTGTAGTGTTATCAATAAGTTTGATTTTTGGTTTCCCAAACTCTTTGGCTACTACACCCATGGATTCGGCTGCTGCTTTCAGTATGTGTTCACTGGCGAGCATGTACTGATAGTTGGCACGGGGATCGGAACTGGGGCTACCAAAAGGTGAACTACTGGAAGATTCGGCTTGTCCAATATTTGGTAGATTGACGTTGACTCCTGGTGCAGAACCGGGCATGATTAGCGACCATTCACTGGTGTAGCTAGGCTTGGTTACTTGTAAATAGTAAATAATACCTGACCAAATCGAGCCATTTAGTAATAGTCCTAATCCTAAATAAAATAAAGATAATTTTCTAACTTGAATTTTGAGTCTTGGTAGTGCTGAAGATAGGCTTATCTGAGTCATAGGAACATATTAATTAGCAAGCTGAGACAAGAGACGGCAGACATAACTTGATATGCAGGGATATCTTGGGCGAAAGGAGTAGGATAATAAATTTGTCATATTTGCATTTAATGTAATTTTTGTCCGGTGTTTGGGAAAATTCTCTTGTATAGGTAGATAGTAGGCAAGTATGAAAATTGCAAATGTTATAGCCATGAAATTAGTCATAGGCTATTCAAATATATGGGAATGGTCTAAGTTTGAATAACCGTAAAACTAATATTTTTACTATTTTCATCTGTAGCTGAAAGGATTTGATTTATCACCAAAATTACGGAGATTTTCAACTATTTGTAAATACACCGATAGGTGAAATCATTGACTAATTACAGATTTCAATTGAATATTTATTCTTTTATCTCATCCTTCTCAGAAAATCCCGCGATCGCCTATCCGTACCTACTGATATTTTGTTCGCAGATGAATTGGTTTAAGTACTAAATGTATTATTTGTTTTGATTTTATTAAGTATGTTTTTTGATGTGTTTGTGGCTGAATGTCTCTGAATAAAGATGATGCTAGTGCATTTGGGAAAATCTTGGATGAGGGAACTGAGAAATTATCTTGTGCCTCGTTTCCTTTCAAGAATGCTGAAAATATATCTGGGCAAGTGTTGTACCCAATTATCCGCCGAGATATTTTTTCTAAGAGTCTAATCTCTGAAATTTATCATACTGCCCATAGTCATAAATACTGATAAACTTCTAGAAAAATAATTCCGATTGATAAAGATTAAGCTTTGTTTAAGTATGGTTAAATGAATAAATTATCACTAGTATAAATACTGTAGTATATTTTTAACGAAAAAATACTCAAGTTTAATTATTGACAAACTCAAAATCAATATATTTAACTATTTGTCTATTTTGGGAACCTGAAAGAGATATATTTATTGGCGATCGCCATTTTTAAATTATCTGTAAACTAAAGATGATCGCGGTTGCGTAGTACCCAAGAATGCACAAAATAGTGCAACACAGTTTCTCGTCACACGGATAAATTATTCAAACGACTATTTTAAAACAGGACAAAAACTGCATAAAATTTAGTTCTGACCCAATGACTACCCAAAAATGACCAAACTACTCGTTGTCGCTACAGGCAACCCTGGTAAACTCAAGGAAATGCAAGCCTATCTCCAAGATACTCCTTGGGAATTAACTCTCAAACCCCCAGAGTTAGATGTTGAAGAAACAGGTGATACTTTTGCTGCTAATGCTTGTTTAAAGGCTTCTCAAGTAGCTCAGGCTACAGGTAATTGGGCGATCGCTGATGATTCTGGTTTACAAGTGGATGCCCTGAATGGTGCGCCAGGAGTATATTCTGCCCGTTATGGTAGCAATGATGCAGAGAGAATTGCTAGGGTATTACGGGAATTAGGTGATACATCACAAAGACAGGCTCAATTTGTCTGTGCAGTGGCGATCGCAACTCCAGATGGGGCGATCGCTCTAGAAACTCAAGGTGTTTGTTCCGGAGAAATCCTATTTGCACCTCGCGGAAATAGTGGTTTTGGTTACGATCCAATTTTCTATGTTCCTGAAATGCAACTTACCTATGCAGAGATGACACCAGAACAGAAACGCAAAATTAGTCATCGTGGCAAAGCTTTTCTGGAAGTTTTGCAAAAATTGGGTAATGGGTAATCAATAAAATATTACCCCTAAGCAATTAACCCAAATTGCCTATGACCTATTACCCAAATATCATACTAAACAGCTTCTGTATTCTTCTCCCCTGTACGAATTCGCACGACTTGCTCCACGGGGGAGATAAAAATCTTGCCATCACCGATTTCCCCTGTACGAGCAGCAGAAATAATTTTATCTACCACCATATCAACTTGATTGTCTTCCACAACAATCTCTAATTTCAGTTTTTGCAAGAATTCCACAGTATACTCAGAACCACGATAACGCTCTGTCTGTCCCTTTTGTCTGCCAAAACCTCTGACTTCCGAAACAGTCATCCCGACGATACCAGCATTTACTAAGGCAATTTTCACCTCGTCTAACTTAAAGGGGCGAATAATCGCTTCTACTTTTCTCATCTTTCTTTTGTCTCCTGACCTACGATAGTAGCTTCACTTAACTTATCTAACCAGATCCTCTGACTTCTGCTGTAACTAATAACGCCACATCTAACTACACAATGGAAGAATATAGAGTCCTCAGGAAATGCAAATCAGGGGAATACTCTTTTTATTCATCTTTTAGTGTGTGTAATTACCACCACATTTATCCTTCCATGGGCAACTAGTTAGACATTTAGAAGCAATCTGAGCTAGCAACAATTATCTCCGGAAATTTGGAGATATTAAAAAAATACCTCAATTTATCAATATTTTGTGGCTTATGTAACAGAAAATAAGATTATTCTTTGATATTGGCAGTGTGTGAGGTCAAAAACCACTGCTAGCGGCTAGAACCTCCAAAAAATGGGCGTATTACCAAATATCCAGCACCAAATCCCATCAGTACAGTCAAGAAAATAATCAGTGTTAACCACCAACCATTAATTTCTTCGGGTTCATTTTCCTGGGAAGGATGATAGCGGACTTCTTGCTCTGTAACTAATACTGCTTCATCAGCAAGAGGCTGGTCAACTGGTATAAATGAAGGTATCACAGCATTAGTGTAACTCATCCTTTTCTTGACAGGAGTCGCTGTTGCTTGACGTGATGCTTGGGAAGTTGCTACCGAAGTATCTACAGATCTAACAGTTGTTTTGACATTTGTTTCCTCCTGAGTGGATTTCTCAACCAAGTTTTGTAAGCTTAAAACGGATTTAACCGCTTTCGCAATTTCTTGGCGTAACATTTGGTTTTCTTGCACAAGTTGCTGATTTTGCGTAGCTAGGGCATCAATTTTTGCCTGTGCTGCTTGTAGTTCTGTTCCTAATTCACGGTACACAGAAAGTGGTACTGAAGGAGAGTATGCTTGAGTGGGCGCACTCATTTGATAGCTGTCTACAGAGTTTGTAATTGTTCGCATGGATGCAAATAGTCAACCTTAAACTAATTGTTCCTGGTTATTTTCAGCAGAGTTGCAGCAAATATATTCCCCTGATACTCAGAAGCTTACCTTCGTTACAACCGTCAACACATGATATAGCCGTTCCCAGATGAGATACAAAATGACCCCTCCCCAACCCTCCCCTTGGCAAGGGGAGGGTGCGCGACAGCGCGGGTGGGGTGTACTTCACTTGCTTGGTAAACGCTATAACGCCAAAGGTATATACGTCCTTTAGCCGTAGAAGTTTCTTTTTTGTAGACAACCAGGAAACTATGCCCAAGGATAATAGAAAAAAGCAGAATGGGGAAGGGGGTAGGCAAAAGAAGTTGGGGAAAATATGAAAGTGAGAGTTTATACTCTTTCTTGCTTAGTTTTTCTCTATCGTCACAGGTAAAAATTAGTTTTTGTAAAAATCTTATTTTCTGCCCATAGTAAATTATCCAAATTATAAAAAAAGCTAGCCCGCATTTTCAGAGCTAACTTTTTTAATTTCTGTCATGGATTCTATACAGCACTATGGCGAGTCATTAAACCCCAGAGGAAGATGGCAATAATTGCACCAAGTACGGCAACAAATACTCCGGGAATGCTCAAAGTTGCTGCCGTTAGCTGTAGACTTCCCGTCTGGAAGAAGGTGAGTAAGCTACCGCCGATGAAAGCACCAATAACACCGAGAATCATTGTTCCTAAAATGCCGCCACCTTGACGACCAGGGTAAATCGCTTTTCCTATTGCGCCAGCGAGAATACCTAAAACAACCCAAGCGATTAAGTTCATAATTAAATTCCTGATTTACTCTTGCCTACTAATTTATCAATTAGATTTTTAGTTATCTTCTATCGAAAGAGATAAATATTTAGAGTTTTTTTGCCATAAAATATAACCTAAAGAATATTGATATAAAGTTAGTTGACATTACAAAATACTATCTGCCAATCATTGACAATAAAATTCACAATTATCAACTTTTGTTTACTGTTTTCTCGCCTTGTACAGACTAAATTTAAAGTTTTTTATCCTTAGTTAATTGCCTGCTTCTAGCCAAGAGTATGTAAGATATGCTTGCTTCGCTGAATATGACTTTTCTGGTATTGATGCCAGAGATTTTTCCTTAATAGAGAAACCAGGATTGCACTGGCGCTAAGTGTGAATTTATTTCTTGCTAGCTAAGTCACTGCGTGTTATTACCATGGATTTTTCCTGTCTCTTGCCTCAAATACCCCAGAAGTCCGTAATTTTCACTACAGTAGTTTTAATGAAACTGTAAATTCCCTTACTGATGTAGAAATTCTGCGAAACAGCCCTCATCCCTGATTCCACAAGCATTCTAGAAAATCTTTTACTGAGAGAAAAATATAAAGATATTGTGAACGCGCTTCTATTTGTGAGATTTACCGAGCCGAAACAGTGTAAATAAAGATAATAATTTAGCTAATGCAGAAATTTCCTGAATAAGGTTACTTAGGACTGTGATAGGGAAAGAGGAGCAGTAAGAGGAGAAAATTACGGGATGAGGGATGTATATCTGTTGGCAGCAGGTTTATTGACAGGATTTGCTGTACCAGTGTCTACACTGACGCAACTGTCACTATTGGAATCGGATAATCATAGTAAGTTGCAGTGGGATGTGAAAGAGGGTATACCCGCATCCGACGATAAGACGAGTAACCCATTGTTTACTCCAGAGATGGGTACTTCTTTGCCAGAATTTAGTCAGGAGGCGATCGCCAAACCGGAACCGGTGTCAGTGAGAACGAGTTACCAGCCGATACGGAAGATTGCTTCTGGAAGTCAACTGTACTATCATCGTTTAGCGGCTTTAAAAGATGGTCAAATTTACACACGTTTAGATGAGAGTGATTTGAAAGCTCTACGGCAGAGTAAGAAGCAATTGACCTATGAAGACTGGAAAAGCTTGTTAGCGATGGAAGGGAGAGCGATCGCCGAGGGACAGGGTAAAAACCGTCTGAGTGTGATTGTGGGTGATTCTCTGAGTATGTGGTTTCCCAGGGAAAAGTTGCCTGGAGGAAAATTATGGTTAAATCAGGGTATCTCTGGAGATACTTCGGTAGGAATTGCCAAGAGGTTGTCTGCTTTTGCGAAAACAAAGCCAGAAGTAATTTATGTTATGGCTGGGATTAATGATTTACGTAAAGGCACAACGGATGAAGTTATCTTGACAAATCATCGGCGCATTGTCCGAACTTTACGACAAAATCATCCTCGAAGCGTAATTATTCTTCAGTCAATTTTACCAACTCGTTTAACAACAGTTTCTAATTTACGTATTCGCCGTTTAAATTATCAATTAGCGTTGATTGCCCAACAGGAAAAAGCAAATTTTATTAATCTTTATACTTGGTTTGCAGATTTTCAAGGTGATTTAAGAGAAGATTTAACAACAGATGGATTACATTTAAGTCAAGAAGGTTATCAAGTCTGGCAAGCTGCTCTGGAAAGAGTCGAAGCGAGATTAACTCTGGCTAAAATTAGTCAACAGTCAAAAAGTAAAAGTTTATAGTTCTGGATAATTAGGAAATAGCTAATATCTTTGCACCTATAACCTAAATTTTTACTCTTATTTTGCTACTAATTAAATTTTTTCATAAATTGACGGTCGATGATATCTTTCCATTGCCAGATAAATTTGTGAGGTGGGAGGGTAAATTTACCCCGTGTGGCGATCGCTCTCCCATCTCCTGTACCAATTAAACTGAGATAATCCTTCTGAGGGATAAAGGGTATGGGGGGTTTACCGGAGATAACTCGCTGTAAATTGCGGAATAAGGGTTTACCCTGTCGAACTGCAAATACACCTGCTTTGGGACGAGGATGGTTTACCATGGTGGCAATATCTCCAGCCGCAAACACATGGCTATGGGATAGGGAGCGTAAAGTATCATCGACTAAAATAAAACCTTGACTATCGGTTGTCAATCCAGTTTGTTTTAACCATGGTGAAGCGGATGCTTGTGTCACCCAGAAAACTCTATTACAAGTAACTTGGAAACTGGATTCACAAATAATATTTAAACTGGTATCTGGATTTTGACTGATTGCTCTGACAGATTCTCTTAAAAATACTTTGATATTTTTCTCTTCTAATATTCGTTGTATGATATTTCTGGTTGAGGAAGGGTAGTTTGGTAGTAATTCATCTCCTCGATGTAGTAGACTTACTTCTAGATTATCTGTGAATTGTGACAAATGTCCTTGAATGGCGAATGCGAGTTCTATACCTCCCGCACCTCCTCCAACTATGGCTATTTTCCAGGCTAAATCTGGATTTCTATGGCATTCTGTGAGTAATTGATGCCAATGGTTGAGTAAGTTATCTACAGGTTTGGCTGGAATTGCATATTCCCCGGCTCCAGGTATATTGATTGTGGCAGGAGTACTACCAATATCAATGGAAGCAATATCAAAATTTATTGGTGCTTGATGTTCGCAAATTATTCGTTTATTCTCTAAATCTAGATTAATTACTGTATCGATATATAGAGTTGCACCAACAGAGTGGGCTAGTTGCTTGATATCTATGTGGCATTCAGGATAGTGATAAAATCCGGCGATATAACCGGGTAACATTCCAGAATAAGGAGTTTGTGCTTGTGGGGTAATCACAGTCAAGCTGACATTTGCCAGGGGTTGATGCTGCCATTTTTGTAAGACAATGGCGTGGCTATGTCCACCACCCACTAGAACTATACTTTTCATCGTGAATTGAATATATCAAATCAAAGAATCATAGGCAAGACGCCGATATCATATCTGCTCTCCAAAATAGTACCCCCGTGTGTACCATGATTCCTGCGAAATGTTGATTTTCTAGGTTGATTACCTATTTAGTCAACACAATAATAAGAGGATACGAATCATGACAGTTACACCTAACGCTAAACTTAACAAACCAGTACTGAAAGTTGGTTCTAAAGGTGCAGAAGTTAAGGAATTACAACAGCTGCTTCTCAATTACGGGATGTATGTTTTCATCGGTAGCAGTGGTGCTTGTGTATTCCCAGGAACAGAAGTAATTGACGGTGTTTTTGGTGCGAAAACAGAAGCCGCAGTGAAGCTTTTCCAAGGTAAAATGTTCCTAACTCAAGATGGAGTTGTTGGTAACAAAACCTGGCGATCGCTGTTTTTAAATGCTCCCGTAGATATGCCAATTCTCAAAAAAGGTAGCACCGGCAACTTAGTGAAATTGATGCAACAAAGACTGGCGATCGGTGGCTATAATGTGGGTGCAATTGATTCTAGCTTTGGTGCAAAAACTGAAGCAGCAGTGAAACAACTGCAAACGGATACAGGTTTACCCGTTGATGGTATCGTTGGCGATCGCACCTGGTTTGAAATTAGCAAAATCAACACTGTTTTCTGTTAAGTTTATCCAAAGATATTTAAGCTGTGGCAAAAGCCGATATGTGACTGAAGTTTTAAATCTGCTTAACTACTAATAAACTGCTGAATATGCTCCCCCAGACTCATCTGAGGGAGTACTATTTTATGAATAGAATTATTTGCCCCAATTACCCTAACAAACCATTAAAAAAGTCGAGGGTATCTTTCAATGCTTTGATAAATACATCAATTTCTGCACGGGTATTGTAGAAAGATAAACTAGCTCTGGCAGTACCAGATATATTTAAATAGCGGTGTAAGGGTTGGGTACAATGATGTCCAGAGCGAATTGCCACACCTTCTTGATCTAATAATGTAGATAAATCATTGGGGTGAACCTCACCCGCAGTAAAGGAAGCTAATGCTGCTCTGCCAAAACCATGGCTATCTGGTTTGTTACCGTAGATTTTAATTTGGGGAATTTTGCCTAATTCTTGGAATAAATATGCGGTTAATTCTGCTTCGTAGGTATGAATTTGTTCCATCCCCAGATGATTGAGATAGTCTATTGCTGCACCGAGGGCGATCGCCTCTCCAATTGCCGGAGTACCAGCTTCAAATTTATGGGGTAATTCTGCGTAGGTAGAATGGTCTAAAAAGACATCAGCAATCATCTCCCCACCACCGAGAAATGGCGGCATGGCTTCTAAGACTGATTCTTTGCCGTAGAGGAAGCCTATTCCTGTTGGGGCACACATTTTATGTCCAGATGCCACCAACCAATCACAGCCGATTTGCTGCACATCTATAGGCATATGGGGCACGCTCTGACAAGCATCAATTAATACCTTGGCTCCAAATTTCTGTGCCAATTGGCAAATTTCTGCGACAGGGTTAATACAACCCAAGGTGTTGGAAACATGAACTATGGAGACTAATTTTGTCTTGTCTGAAAGTAACTTTTGGAAATGTTCTAAATCGAAAGTTCCTTCTGGTGTCAATTCCACATGTCTCAGCACTGCACCAGTTTTTTGAGCCACAAATTGCCAAGGAACCAAGTTACTATGGTGTTCCATGACTGAAAGAATGATTTCATCTCCCCGTTGCAGGTGATTCATTCCCCAACTGTAGGCAACTAGGTTAATGGCTTCGCTGGCATTGCGGGTATAAACTATTTCATTGCGTGATGCGGCATTTACGAAGGCGGCAATTTTGTCTCGTGCCCCTTCATAGGCATCAGTTGCCTGAGAACTCAGGGTGTGAGCGCCTCTGTGGACGTTGGAGTTATAGCCTGTGTAGTAATCCCGGAGGGTATTGAGGACGGCGAGGGGCTTTTGAGATGTAGCCGCGTTGTCTAAGTATACCAGGGGTTTACCATTGACTTGCTGATGGAGAATGGGGAAGTCAGCGCGGACTTTTTCGGCTAGGGTTTTAATGGGGGTGAAAGTCATGGGATTGGGGATGGGATATTTTGGTTGTTGCTGGGTGAAAAGCGCCAAAATCTAAAATCTGTTCACAGTGTTTGTGAGTTTTTCCCGCAGGGAATCGACGGGGATATGGTTGATGATTTCCGCAGCAAAAGCATAAACAAGTAAATGACGTGCGGAGTCTGCATCAATCCCCCGACTTTGGAGATAGAAAATTTCATCGTCTTCTAGTTGACTGACGGTTGCACCGTGAGCGCATTTGACGTTATCCGCAGTAATTTCTAGCTGGGGTTTAGTGTCTACCCTCGCTTTGGGAGATAAGAGTAAGTTACGGTTTAGCTGGGCAGCATCAGTTAATTGGGCAAGTTTAGGAACAAATACTTTACCATTGAATATGACGTGACCTTGGTCAGCGATAATATTTTTTTGTAACTGTTGGGTTTTACCGTGGGGGAAATTCAGGGCGATCGCGCTGTGAGTATCGGCAACTTGCTCACCAGCTGTGACAGTTAAACCATTTAAGGTTGTTTCTGTTTGCTCACCTGCCTGTAAAATCTCTAAATTGTGGCGAGATAATTTTCCGCCCAAGTTAACCGCATTACAGGTATAACGACTATATCTTGCTTGAGTCACCGCCGTTTTGCCGACGTGGAAAGCATTTTCCCCATCCCACTCCACCCGTGAGTGAGAAACCTGAGCATTTTCCTCGACAAAAATTTCTGTCACCGCGTTGGTGAAATATACTGCTTCCGGTTTGCGGTTTTGAAATTCTTCAATTAAGGTTACCTGGGAACCACTTCCAGCTACTACCAAGCAACGCGGTTGTACTAATCCCCCATCACTAGCAGCAACAAATACTAGATGAATTGGTGTTTCTACGATAGTATCCTTGGGAATCAAAATTACAGCCACATCCTGAACAGCTGCTGTATTCAAGGCTGTAAATACTTCCAATGCTCCTTCCGACTGTCCCAAATACCCTAGGAGTTTTCCTTGTTGGGTATCATTTAAACCAGTCCAATTACCTACTACCACACCATCAGGTAAACCAGCGATCGCGGATAATTCCGGTGCGTAGTCACCATTGACAAACACTAGGCGACTATTTGCAGCTTCTGGTAAGATATCCACCTGTCCCGAACCCGCATCATACCCCGTTTCGAGGTGTAAATTTACCTGACGCAGGGCGGATAAATCCGTAAATCGCCATTCTTCCTCGCGGGTAGTCGGAATTGTGGAGTGGCGAACTGTATTTACAGCTTTTTGGCGTAATTCCGTAAAATAGGGTGATTTCTTCGCCTCTATCTCTTCTAGGAGCTTTGTGAGGAAACTATCCCGATCCAAAAGACTCTGAGTTAGAATTTTATCCTGGGAATTGGCGATCGCGCTGGGAGAAACTTGTATAGTCATGGAAGATATTCTGCAAAATAGATTTTTTCTTGTAATAGTTGAGTCGGTTATGGGTGATGGGTAAGAGTTGACGGTTAACAGTTAACAGAAAAACACCTTTCCCTTCCCATTTCCCCTTCCCCTGACTGATTTCACCAGTCAATTACACACCAACCGCAGCTTCATCTAACACCCAATCGTAACCATGGGTTTCTAATTCCAGAGCTAATTCCTTACCACCAGACTTGATAATTCTGCCCTTTGCCATCACATGAACAAAATCTGGCACAATATAATCTAGCAAGCGCTGGTAATGGGTAATCATAATCGTCGCATTCTCAGCATTGGTTAACTGATTGACTCCATTCGCCACAATCTTCAGCGCGTCGATATCTAAACCGGAATCAGTCTCATCCAAAATTGCCAGAGTCGGTTCCAGAATTGCCATTTGCAGAATTTCATTCCGCTTTTTCTCTCCCCCAGAGAACCCTTCATTCACACTACGACTCAAGAAAGATGGATCCATCTTCACCACTTCCAGCTTTTCATAGACTAAATCCTCAAAGTCAAAGGGTTCCAATTCTTCCAAACCCTGAGCCTTGCGCTTAGAATTATATGCCACTCGCAGGAAATCTAAATTGCTCACCCCAGGAATTTCCAAAGGATACTGAAAAGCTAAAAATACACCATTACGCGCTCTATTCTCAGCTTCCATCTCCAAAAGATTACCACCCTGGAAAATTACCTCACCCCCAGTCACCGTATATGCTGGATGACCAGATAATATTTTCGAGAAGGTACTTTTACCAGAGCCATTAGGACCCATAATCGCATGGATTTCTCCCTTGCGTACCTCTAAATTTACACCCTTCAAAATAGAAGTACCGTCAACGTCAGCAGTTAAATCACGTACTGACAACACCACATCACTATTCTCAATAATCATAATTTCTCACTTTAGCTATGCTCTGACTCTGACCTTTGTCACGGGCAATCATGCCCATACCCCTGTAAAATATAGTCAATTGGGCAGTTAATCCGCCTCATTACCCATCCCAACTCGAAAATTAACCGACACTACCTTCCAATTTGAGACTGAGTAACTTATCCGCTTCCACTGCAAACTCCATCGGTAACTGATTAAACACATCCTTACAAAAACCGCTAATCATCATAGAAATTGCGTCTTCTGCGGAAATACCCCGTTGTGTAAAGTAAAACAATTGGTCTTCCCCAATCTTCGAGGTAGAAGCTTCATGTTCTACTTTTGCTGTATTATTTTGTACTTGAATATAAGGGAAAGTATTGGCGTGGGCATTATCCCCAATTAACATTGAGTCGCACTGGGAATAGTTTCTCGCTCCCTTGGCTTTGGGATTAATCTTGACCAATCCTCGATAACTGTTACTAGATTTACCCGCAGAAATACCCTTAGAGATAATCGTACTCTTGGTATTTTTACCAACATGAATCATTTTCGTACCAGTATCCGCCTGCTGCATATTATTAGTTAATGCCACAGAGTAAAACTCACCCACGGAGTTATCACCTACTAGCACGCAGCTAGGATACTTCCAAGTAATTGCGGAACCTGTTTCTACCTGTGTCCAGGAAATTTTAGAATTTACACCCTGGCACAAGCCTCTCTTCGTCACAAAATTGTAAATACCACCCTTACCGTTAGCGTCGCCGGCATACCAGTTTTGCACGGTGGAATATTTAATTTCCGCATTATCTAGGGCGACTAATTCTACCACTGCCGCATGTAACTGGTTACTGTCGTACATCGGTGCGGTACAACCTTCCAGATAGGAAACATAACTATCTGCTTCCGCCACAATCAGGGTACGCTCAAATTGTCCTGTGTCACCGTTGTTGATACGGAAGTATGTGGAAAGTTCCATCGGGCACTTCACACCCTTGGGAATATACACAAAAGAACCATCACTAAATACCGCAGCATTCAAGGCTGCAAAGTAATTGTCCGCAATGGGAACAACACTACCCAAATATTTTTTAATCAATTCTGGGTGTTCTTGGAGTGCTTCAGAAATCGAGCAAAAAATCACACCTTCCTTTGCCAATTTCTCTTTGAAGGTGGTAGCAACGGAAACACTGTCAAAAATCGCATCTACGGCAACATTCGCCAAACGCTTCTGCTCGGAAAGGGGAATACCCAACTTCTCAAAGGTTTCCAGAAGGGTAGGATCGACTTCATCTAAGCTTTTCTTTTTCGCCGTTTGCTTTGGTGCGGAGTAATAGATGATATTCTGATAATCAATGGGAGGATAACCTATCGCTGCCCAGTCTGGTTCTGTCATCTTCAACCACTGACGATAGGCTCGTAGGCGGAACTCTAGCATGAATTCTGGCTCATTTTTCTTAGCAGAAATCGTGCGAACTACATCCTCGCTCAGTCCACGAGGAATGGTATCAGCCTCAATATCTGTGACGAAGCCGTATTTGTATGGCTGATTGACTAGGGTTTTAACTGTGGCACTCATCGGTAGTTGTCTCTCGTGTTCTGATAAATCAGTGTCTCTTCAGGATTGCAGACGGGCTGTTTGACCGGATTCCCCACCTTGCGTGACCGAGTGGTGACGCGACTGCTAGAATAGTATGGATACTAAAACAACTTTTCTGTTGTTTAATCTATATTGATTGTACGATAGATTAACAACAATAATGTTGTCAAAGTAAATTTTTCCAATATTTTTTTGGGGCAATGATGGAGACTACCCACCAGTCCTCAACCAAGCAGGATATTTTAGAGTATCTTTTAAGACAAGAACAGGCAACGGCGGGAGAACTTGCTGATGTCTTGGAAATCAGTCCCCAGGCAATTCGTCGCCACTTAAAGGACTTAGATACGGAGGGGTTGATTGAGTATTCCTCAGCACAATTAGGTATGGGAAGACCGCAGCATATATATGTGTTGAGCGAAAAAGGGCGCGATCGCCTGAGTCGAGAAACAGGTGATGGTTATGGGCAATTTGCTGTTTCTTTGCTGGATACTTTAGCAGAGACAGTTGGACGTGAACAAGTTAGTACTATTCTCCGCAAGCAATGGGAGCGTAAGGCTCTAGAATACCGGGAAAGGGTAGGTAATGGTTCTCTGTGTCAGCGAGTTGCCAATCTGGTAGAACTGAGAAAGTCTGAAGGGTATATGGCAGAATACCATCCGGTAGAATCGCCCATAGGGTTAGATGGCTATATATTCATGGAACATAACTGTGCTATTTCCGATGTTGCCGAGTCTTTCCCCAGTGTTTGCGGGCATGAACTAGAAATGTTTGCGGCAGTTTTACCAGATTGTACCGTGGAGCGTACCCACTGGATTATTGATGGTGAGCATCGGTGTGGGTATTTGGTACAAGCAAGACAGAGCTGAACTGAGGTATGAGTTTGACTCTAGGCAGGGACAAACCTAAAATTTAAGTTGAAAATTACTGCAAACCTATGGATATTCCACCACAACCAGGGGCACAATTTCTGACAGCTACAGAATCCGCTCAAGTGGATGCTGCTTTACTTTCTTCTCCCGAAAAATTTCTAACCAGAATTACCCTCTCTTCCCTCAAACTCCTAATTCATATTGCCCAAGAGTATGGTGTGGCGGTAGAAAATCTCACTAATCAACAGATAATTGCTTGGTTTGAAAAAGATAGCAAAATTAGGAGAGAGCAGGGAATTGAGTCTGCATATTTGAAATGGTAAGGAAATTCCTAGAAGTTTTCATAAAAATATAGAGACAGGAAATTTCCCGTCTCCATACTAATTATCTGGTTTTGCAAAACCAAATATTATTCTATGCCCTCAATTCTATCTTCCACTTCCTGATACAGTTCCCGCAGTTTATCGAGATTCTCCTCAGAAGTTTCCCAGTATCCTCTACCGTTTGCTTCTAACAGAGTTGTCACCATCTTGCGGAAGGAATGGGGATTGAGGTTCAACAGACGCTTTTGCATCTCCTCATCTTTCATGAAGGTTTCGTTCGCATCTTCATAAATCCAGTTATCCACTGCACCGGATGTTGCACTCCAACCGACTGTGTTTACCAGACGTTTAGAAAGCTCTCTGACACCTTCGTAACCATGACTCAACATTCCTTCATACCATCGGGGATTCAGCAACTTAGTACGGGAATCCAAACGCACGGTTTCTGAAAGTGTCCGTACCTGAGCATTGGCTGTAGTGGTATCTGCCATGTAGGATGCGGGCATTTTACCATCACCACGTAGACTTGCAACCAATTTTGTGGGATCGGAGTCGTAGTAGTGAGAAACATCAGTGAGAGAAATTTCCGAAGAATCCAGGTTTTGGAATGTCACGTCAGCAGTTTTCAAAGTTGTCTCGAAAATCTGGCGAGAATGCTCCATCATCCCTGGATTATCAGCACTGAAGGCAAAGGATTTGCGGGTGAGATACATTTCCTGTAACTCTGACTCACTTTCCCAAGTACTATTTTCTACTGCCAAGTTAATATTACTGGAGTAGGAACCGGAAGCATTGGAAAATACCCTTGTAGCAGCTTGTCTGAGGTTAATTCCTAGTTCCTCTGCTTGCTGCATTGCGTGCTTGCGTACAAAGTTCATCTCCACGGGTTCATCAGCTTCCGCAGCCATTTTCACCGCTTGATCGAGGAGATTCATTTGGTTGATAAACAAATCACGGAAGACACCGGAACAGTTAATCACTACGTCAATCCGTGGTCTACCCAACTCTGAAAGTGGTATCAATTCTAACTTGTTTACACGCCCCAGAGCATCGGGAACTGGTCTGACACCAACCATCCACATGATTTGTGCCAGTGATTCCCCGTAGGTTTTAATATTGTCTGTACCCCATAATACACAAGCGATAGTTTCAGGGTACTTGCCGTCGTTTTCCGACATATTCCGTGCTAACAGACGGTCAACAACGATTTTTGCTGATTGTACAGCTGCTTGGGTAGGGATTGCCTGGGGGTCGAGGGCGTGAATATTTTTACCTGTGGGTAACACATCGGGGTTACGGATGGGATCGCCACCGGGACCGGGAAGGATGTATTCTCCTTCTAAACCCTGGAGTAAACCGGCTAGTTCCTTGTCTGCACAAACCTGTTCTAAACAGAATTCCAGGTACTCAAATAATGGTTTGAGTTGATTGACATCAACCTTACTGTAGCCGGATTGGTGCAAGGATTCGACCCAGGGTTCCTTTCTGCCCATATTAAAGAAGTTGAGCTTGGAAACGAGGGAAACTCTTCCTTCGGCATCGGTTTGTTCTTTCACGAGGGCAGAAACAGCCGCACGGGTTGCCATGGTGATGTCTTGCAGTAGCTGCACATCTGACAAAATACCCTTGTCACTATTTTGGTAAATCTCGTCTAATTCCCGTCCTATACTTGCAGCAATAATTCGGGGGAGTCCAATAATTTCTTCTTCCTGACGATCTAAGCTGGCAATATTTACCAGGGTGGCGATCGCCTCTTCCGCAGTCGGTGGTTTGCCAATTACGTGTAATCCGCAGGGGAGTAAGCGAGACTCGATTTCCATCAATTTGCGGTACACACTACCTACGATGTTATCCCGTTCTTCTGGGGACATATCCTTGGCATCGGTTTCTGGCAAATTAATATCTTTATCCAGGTTCACCATCCGGCATTTATCCATGATGGTATTCACGATAGGGATACCACGACCGGAATCTTTCAGGGTTTGGTAAGAAGCAATCAATTCGCTGAGTTCTTTCAAACCCTTGTATAAACCAGCATTTTCCGCAGGTGGTGTCAGGTAAGAAATAATTTCAGCGTAACTGCGACGCTTGGCGATGGTTGCTTCGCTGGGGTTATTAGCTGCGTAATAATACAGATTGGGAATGGTACCAATGAGGTTATCTGGATAACATTCCCCAGACATTCCCATTTGCTTCCCAGGCATGAATTCTAGGGAACCGTGGGTTCCGAAGTGGAGAACCGCATCCGCACCCCAAACCTTCTCTAGGTAGGTGTAGTAAGCAGCAAAACCATGGTGAGGACTGGCGGAACGGGAGAATAATAACCGCATCGGATCGCCTTCATAACCAAAGGTGGGTTGTACACCAATAAAGACGTTACCGAAGTGTTTGCCGTAGATTAATAAGTTTTGTCCATCACTATTTAAATGTCCTGGAGGTGCGCCCCAATTCTCTTCTAGGCGTTTGGAATAGGGTGTGAGTTCCTCATATTCCGGTACGGACATGCGGTAGGCAACATTTAATTCTGGACTGCTGTACTGTGCTTGGGCATCATGGATGACAGCTTCCATCAATTCCTGGGATGATTCTGGCAATTCTTGCACATCATAGCCATTATCTCGCAGGGCTTTCATTGCCTCAAAGATGGAGCCAAAAACATCCAAATAAGCGGCAGTTCCCACATTCCCTTTATCCGGGGGGAAACTGAAAACAGTAATGGCAACTTTTTTATTTAATTTGGGTTTACGTCGCAGACTTGCCCATTTCATTGCCCGTTGAGCAACTGCTTCAATCCGATCTTGGAGGGCGATCGCCTTACCAGTAGCACCATCTTTCCCGGACATAATAATTGGTTCAATTGCCCCATCTAATTCGGGAATCGCTATTTGCAGGGCGACTTGGATGGGGTGTAAACCTAAATCACTGTCTTGCCATTCCTCAGTAGTTTGGAAGACAAGGGGTAATGCCACCATGTAGGGACGATTCAACCGCTTTAATGATTCAATCGCCTTCGGATGGTCTTGTCTAGCTGGTCCCCCCACAAGAGCAAAACCAGTCAGAGAAATCACCGCATCCACCAGGGAAGTATTGGTCGTCGGTTCATAAAAATAAGCATCCACTGGCTTGGAAAAATCCAAACCGCCAGCAAACACGGCTATTACCTTGGCTCCCATGGATTCCAATTCCTGAACCATGGCAACATAGTGAGCATCATCACCAGTTACTAGGTGACTACGCTGTAATACTAAGCCCACACAAGGTGCTAAGGGGTCTTTTAAATCTTGTGAAATATCTTTGCGGCTACTGTGCCAATTCAGGTATTCCCGCACATCCTCAAACATTGTTGTGGCGAGGGGATGCCAGATACCCATATCGGGGTAAACTACAGGTGCTTGATAGGCAACTGAGGAAAAATTCTGTTTTTCTTCGCCTTTTAATACGTACTTATCTGCTAGCATCAACAGAAAATTTTCCAGGTTTTCTGCCGAACCACCTAACCAGTACTGGAAGCTCAACATAAAATTACGGGCATCCTGGGCTTTTTCCATGGGCAGGAATTTCAGCACCTGGGGTAATGTCCGCAACAGCTTCAACATCCCATCTTGGAAACCAGCGCCGGATTTTTCCTTGCGCTTCTTCATAAATTGGGCGATGACGCTCTTGGATTGCCCTAATTGTGCCAAGGAAAAGCTACCCATTTTATTGAGTCGCATCACCTCTGGCATGGAGGGAAAGACTACTGCTACATCTAGGCGATCGCGGTAGGGTTCAACCGCCGCAACTACCTTCTGAGCCAAGTCTTCAATAAAAATTAATGAAGCGATAAAAATATTAGCTTCTGCAATATCCCGCTCAAACTCTTGATAGTTATCGGGGGAACGCAACTCTTCAATTAAATAACCGCTAATCTCGATCGCCAGATTAGGATGGTTTTCGTTAATAGTCCTGACAGCTTGCGACAATGCGCTCTGATACTGGGACTCTAGCACGACATAGACCACCTTAATCAAGTGCCGCCCGCGCAGGTCATCTGGCGAAATGTGTCGAATGGTGGACTTGACGTGAGTGAACATTCTGATGAGGCTCCTTTGATGCGTGTTCTCTACTGGAAGTACAGAATGGCAAGCACTAGCAAACCCTCAGTCTTCCTGGTTAGGCACGGCAGTGGCTAAAACGGTTTTTAATTCTGCTTTAGTCTGCCTATATTTCGAGGCACTATGAAGTTTTTACCAGAAAAGGCTTCCTAAAAGCTTCATTTGTCGCCTGTTTGACACAAAAAGATATAAAAACTGAGACTTTTGTTTACAAAAGTTAACTTTATCAAAAAGTAAACACTCACACAAATATTAAATTTTATTTACATATTTATTTGGCTATATATCTATAAAAGTATTTTATTTTGAATTGAAAACCAATTATGAGAAGATTTCCAGTAGTGAAGAAGTCAAAGGAATTGATTTGGATTTATTGTTACGCTGCGTCAATATGGTAAATCATGTGGATGCGGTCAAAACTTTTCAGCAAGGGCTACAAAAATAGGTGAAAATATTGCAAAAATGGCACTATGGAACCAGAAAAATTAATCAATAGTGATGCAATATCCATTGCCAAAAATATTCGTGAAGGCAAAATTAGTGCAGTTAAAGTTACCCAAGAAACCCTCGAAAATATTGCTACCAGGGACAGAGAATTAAACTGTTTTACTAATGTCACAATGGAGACAGCACTCCTAGGGGCAGCCAAAATTGATCAGCAAATATCCCAAGGGCAAAATCCTGGTTTGCTAGCAGGTGTTCCCTTTGCGGTGAAAAATTTATTTGATATTGCGGGTTTACGAACCCTGGCAGGTTCTAAGATTAACGCTGATAACCTTCCAGCCAGAAAGAATGCCACAGCGATCGCCAAGCTTGAGCAATCAGGGGCAATCCTTGTTGGTGCATTGAACATGGATGAGTATGCCTACGGATTTGTCACAGAAAATTATCACTACGGTACTACACGTAATCCCCACGATATTACTTGTATCGCCGGCGGTTCTTCTGGTGGTTCTGCGGCTGCGGTTGCAGGTGGCTTAGTTCCGATTTCCCTGGGCTCTGATACAAATGGTTCTGTTCGCGTACCGGCGGCTTTATGTGGCGTGTATGGTTTTAAACCTACCTATGGAAGGTTGTCAAGGGCTGGTGTAGCTTTGCTTTCCAGTAGTTTAGACCATGTGGGAACCTTTGCTCGCTCCGTAGAAGATATCGCTTTAATGTTTGATGTTTTGCAAGGATATGATGAAAATGACCCTGTTTCCAGTCAGATAGAACCAGAGTTATGTTTTCCACAGATACATCGGGGTATGGATGGGTTAAGGGTGGCGATCGCTCTAGCGGACTGTAAGTCTATCGCTTTAGCGGACTGTAAGTCTATCGCGCTAGCGGACTGTAAGTCTAATGACGATAATTATTTTGCCCAGAAACTACAACCAGAAGCTTTAGCAGCAGTTACCAAAGTTGCCCAGGCATTAAACGTAAATCAGTATATAAAAATACCAGAGGTTCATCGCGCCCGTGCTGCGGCATTTGTGATTACAGCGACAGAAGGTGCTAATTTACACTTAGAAAAAATTCGCCAACGTCCCCAAGATTTCGACCCAGAAACGAGAGATAGATTTATTGCAGGTGCTTTAATCCCCAGTAGCTGGTATCTACAAGCACAAAGATTTAGAAGATGGTATCGAGATAGAGTACGGGAGATATTTACTCAAGTAGATGTAATTTTAGCACCCACAACCCCTATCGCCGCACCTTTGATAGGACAAAAAACGATGATTTTAGATGGAGAGGAAATTTCTATACGCCCTTATTTGGGACAATTTACTCAACCATTTTCTTTTATTGGTTTGCCTGTTTTGTCTGTACCTGTGCAGCTAAAAAATTCTTTACCTCTAGGTGTACAGTTAATTGCTGCACCTTTCAATGAGGTAGCGATTTTGAGAGTTGCAGCAGTTTTGCAAAAAATGGGTGTGGTATCAGTGGGGAGAGGCTAAAGTTTGGAATTTAGGTAAATTTCCTAAATTGGCTAGAATTAAACTCAGCATGAATATTAACGTTTCTTTTTCTTGCTTGTTTTAGATTTAGCAGTAGAGCTTGTTATACGTCCAAAACCTTTATTATTTAATTGTGTTTCTGGTATTTCTGATTGACTACTATTCTCTATTGATGATATTTCTGTATCTTTCGGTAAGATGATATTATCTGTGAGTACTTCATTAATTTTGGGAATATTACTAGTTTTTTCTGTGCTATTTGTAATAGCAGTATTTCCTGATGTTTCCTCTGACTCAGTGACAGTTAATTCTGAATTATCTTCGATGGTTTCTGCTTGGGGAGTGGGTATTTCAGGGGAAGAAGTTTCTGTAGTTTCCTCTGATTCAGTAACAGTTAATTCTGGAGTATCTTCGATAATTTCTGCTTGAGGAGTGGGTATTTCAGGAGAAGAAGTTTCTGTAATTGCCTCTGATTCAGTAACAGTTAATTCTGAAGTATCTTCGATAATCTCTGCTTGAGAAGTAGAGGTTTCAGGGGAATAAATTTCTGTAATTTCTTCAGTGACAGTTAATTCTGAAGTATCTTCGATGGTTTCTACTTGAGGAGTAGAGGTTTCAGGGGAAGAATTTTCTGTAGTTCCCTCTGATTCAGTAACAGTTAATTCTGAAGTATCTTCGATAATCTCTGCTTGAGGAGTGGGTATTTCAGGGGAATAAGTTTCCGTAATTTCCTCTGATTCAGTAACAGTTAATTCTGAAGTATCTTCGATAATCTCTGCTTGAGGAGTAGAGGTTTCAGGAGAAGAAATTTCCGTAGTTTCTTCTGATTCAGTAACAGTTAATTCTGAAGTATCTTCGATAATCTCTGCTTGGGGATTGGGTATTTCGGGAGAACAAGTTTCTGTAATTTCCTCTGATTCAGTGACAGGTAATTCTGGAGTATCTTCGATAATTTCTGCTTGAGGAGTGGAGATTTCGAGAGAAATATTCGTTTCTTCAATAATAGTTGCTTGCTGCTCTTCATTGGGAATCTCTGCAACTAAAACTGCATTAGTTTCGAGATTATCATTTGGAGTTGGTATAACAAATAAATTTACTTGTGCATCATCCACACCTAACCCTTGAGCAACTTCTTCCCAAGTACCAGTAATATCTTCAGCGACTGCTTGATGATGGAAAGCAGTTTTAATAATCGATGCAGCATCAATAGCTGTTAATTCTAGTAAAGAAGCGACTAAAAAGCTGTTGAGTTCAGGTAGATTGCTTGTAAACTCTGTTAGCTGTTGTGTGAGTACAGCAATACATTCTGGGTGGGTGTCTGGGTGTTGCTTGGCAATTTCTACTAAGCTATTGATAGCTGTGACACGGGGAAAAAGTTTATGGGAAACGTCTGCAAGGTAGGTTTGTAAGGGAGAAATCGCAACTCTTCCAATCATCCCGTAAACCTTGGGCATTTCTTCACTTACCAAATCATTATCTTCCCATTCGTGGAATAACTCCATCAAAGGAATTACAGCACTTTCTGCACCTAATTGCGCCAGCGATCGCCATGGATGTATGTGAGAATCTATACTATCTAAATCCCTATCTACTGCCATCCTGATTAATTCAGGAATATCTTCCTTACCCAAACCGAACATTTCTGGATAGTTGTACCAGGTTTTTGCCTGAATGGAGGAATTATCTAAGGCAAGTAGTTGATTTACAGGAGGTTGATAGTTCGTTTGATTCGTCATCTCTACATAGTTTTGATGAATAGTCAAGTATCAGACTATAGCAGAATTTTTGAGTATTATCTCTAATTGTCAAGATAATCTTAAACAAACGTTCTATAACTATTTGAGTTAACGGGGCGATTGTTCTCCCTTGAGACGTATTTTATTTATATATGGTCGCACAATACCCAAAATCAAATTATTCTAAATTTTTGGCTTGTACAACTTAGGTACATATCAGTATCGAAACAATCTACCCATTGCTTCTCAACTGAAAGATTCTCCATTCCCCATTACCCCCGTACAGACGTATTTCACATCATTACCCATTCCCCAATGACACAACTGCAACGTATTACCATCAAACCTGAGCAATTCCAAGGAGAGCAGATATTACTTACCTCGGAGCAATTGCATTATCTGTTACGGGTACTGCGTTTAGAGGATGGCGATCGCTTCATTGCTATGGATGGTATGGGAAAATGGTGGCTAACTCAAATCAACCATCAACAGGGGCAAATTTTAGAATTATTGCAACCAGAAACTGAGTCACCTATAAATATTACTTTACTAATTTCCCTCCCCAAAAACGGTTTTGATGATGTTATCCGTTATTGTACTGAGCTAGGTGTAACTTGTATTGCTCCCGTGATGAGCGATCGCAGCTTACTAAAACCCAGCTCTCACAAGCAGGAACGCTGGCAAAAAATCGCCCAAGAGGCAGCAGAGCAATCAGAAAGGGCAATTGTTCCTACTATCCTAGAACCAGTGAAATTTATTACCGCTATAGGTAAGGATGTATCAAAGCAAAAGTTTATCTGTGAAGCTAGGGGCAGCTATCCCCATTTAAAAAATACCATAGATACCCAACAACCATTAACCATTGCGATCGGACCTGAGGGAGGATGGACAGATGCAGAGATAAAAAATGCTATGGAGGCGAAATTTCAACCAGTATCCCTAGGAAAGCGCATTCTCAGAGCAGTTACAGCCCCTATAGTAGCTCTTTCTATTGTTGCCAGTGAATTAGAATCTGATTAATTATGATACATCCTTAAATAATCATGCTTGAGCAAGTCGCTGCTGCTTTAGAAAACAAAGACTATAAAACTGCTGCCAAATTACTTAAAATACTATCCCAGGAATCTCCGGAAAATCCCTGGGTACGTTGTTATATCGGCAAATTGCAAGAAGTCTCTGGCAAATATACAGAAGCAGAAAAAATCTATCGTCAGTTGTTGCGGAACACGACAAATAATAAGATTATTCTGGCTGCTCGTCAGGGTTTACAAAGACTGCAAGAAATATCTCAGGAAGAGCGATTACGAGCAATCTCTCAAGCAACATCAAACCCCAATGGTACAGAACAGGGTGTCTTAATTTTAGAGCCTCTTGCCAGTGATGCCAAAGCTGTTGCAGCCCAAAAATTTGCTAAAATCATGCACATAGACCCTTACAGTGCCAGGTTATTACTTCCTAGCCGTGCTTGGCGTTTATATCGTAGTGGGGCGATCGGTGAGTTAGAATTTTATGGTCAACAATTGCGTCAAGCGGAAATCCCCTGTTTTTGGACAGAATTAAGCGCAGTTTCCCAAATTCAGGTTTTTCAAGTTAATTATTTTTCTGAGTCTAGCCCCTCCAAGGCTACAGTTATTTGCCATAATGCTGATAATCAGAAAGGTTCTATTAGCCTCCAATGGCAAGAGGTAAGTACCAGAGTTCAAGGTTTATTACCCATCTTTGAAGAGGTTGTAGATAGGGATGTACGTGGTAAATTAGAACGCAAAATCCAAATCCAAGATTATTGGCAATTCTGCGATTTACATTTACCCCACAGACATTGTTTACTGAGAATCTCTGATAATAGCTACAACTATCAACAAGATTTAAATTTAGCCTCAGAAGCGAATAAAAATACCATCCGCATTAACTGGAATAAATTTCAAAAATGGCTAGATGGGCAAATACCCCAGGTAAAAACTTGGTCTGATTTTACTACTTTTGCGGAAACTGCTCTAGACCAAACAGAAATTATCAATAAAATTCCCTCCCACATCGAGATATTTCGTCGAGAACCAAGCAACTGGGATAATGCATTTCATCTTTACAGTGGCTTAGTTTTTGCCAAAAATATCATCAAGCCAAAAGGGTGAGCTATTCTCACCCCCATCATCCCAAAACCCAAAGGTGACTTGAAAAATCATCACCTTTTAGCCATTAATTATTATTGTTAGGTATTTTGGCTTGACTTGCCATCTCTAGGAAGGAACTCATATTTGCCCCTGGGCGACGGCGAGGAGTATTAGTTTGGATAAGGTACTTACTAGCAAAAGCTGTTTCTGTTGGTATCTTGGGTGCTGCGGGTGCAGGTGCGGGTGCAGGTGTTACAGCTTTTTCTGTTTGCTTGGGAGCAGGTGAAGATTTGGCTTTTTTGCTCTTGCTGCTAGCTGTTTCTTTCACTGCTTCTTTGATAGTTGCTTCAACTTCTGCAACTTTCTTTTCTACTTGCTTAACTGTTTCTGTGATTGCTTCTTGAGCTTTCTCATTACCAGACTCATCAAGTTCTAAGTAAAAGCCATTGCTTTTCTTTTTGCCGCCAAGTAAACCACCTAAATTTAACTTCTTCATAACCCCAGTGACCAAATTTTGGATTTCAGCAGAAAATTGCTTCTATGGTTAATGTATCTGAATGTTACCCAGCTTTATTAAAAACTGAGAAAAATTATGAATTTTCCCTAAGAATCATGTATATACCTCTAATTTGGTATGCCCAAATATTCAGGTCATATCATGGATGGCGATCGCTCTTCTCAAAGTCTTGCTAAATGACAAGAAAGAGATTTTGCCTACAAATTTTTCAGAGCGAGCAAATTCAGCATACTAGAGGTAATTATGAAGTTTTTCTGGATAATCGAGCAAGATTTTCTGGGATTGATTAACAAAAGTTAACATTCTGTTCATAAATAGTTGTCATTGCTAGGAAGTATGGGTAACTTGGGGAGCAAAATCATTTAGTTGTTGTCAATGCTGTGAGAATTCTACTCTCCGAGAAGTTGCTATACATTTACCTGACATCGCAATGACGTATCTGAATCGCTTCCTATGGACGTGGTTTAATAGTCTATGTCATCAATTTTGATACTTGACTGCGGACATCCCTTCATTTCATTCGAGGGTAGGTTTCCCTAGCCCCTCAAATCAGGGAGCGAGATGCTTCAACTACAGATTTTCCCCATCCCAACCGACGGGATAAATAAACTAATAGGATTTCCCTATCTCTAACTCCCTCCACCAAAGACTTCAACATCAGTAAATAGACAAATGGGAGAACCATGTCCAACCCAAATTGCCTGGTTAGGCTCTCCCTTACCACAATAAGGAGTTCCATACATCTGCCAAGTGGATGAATTACCAATCTTGGCTAAACTGTGCCAAAATTCCGGGGTAGTTGCCCGATAGTTGGGGTTACGCAGGGTTTTTGTGAGTTTGCCGTTTTCAATTAACTTGCCATACTCGCAACCAAATTGGAATTTATAACGGCGATCGTCTATTGACCAAGAGCGATTAGACTCCATATAGACACCATGCTCAATCTCGCCAATGATTTCCGCAAAACTGGCATTTCCCGCTTCCAAATTTAAGTTAGCCATCCTGTCAATAGCTGGACGATTCCAAGAAGAAGCGCGGGCACAGGCTACTCCTGGTACACTAGCTCTTGCCTGACTTTCTAAGCTACCCAAACCACGCATTAAGACACCTTCCTTAATGACGTATTCCCTTGTTGCCACAGCCCCCGTATCATCAAAACTGTAACTAGCAAATTCACCAGGAACAGTGGGGTCAAAGGTAATATTCATCAAGGGAGAGCCATAAACTAAGTTGCCAAAATCTTGAGTATTGACAAAACTACCGCCAGCATAGTTGCGCTCATCTCCCAAAATTCGGTCAATTTCTAGGGGATGCCCCACACTTTCATGAATTTGTAACATCATTTGGTCAGGAGCCAGAACTAAGTTGGTTCGAGTATCTGGACATTCCATCGCAGTCAGCAATTCTACTGACTCTTCACCAATTTTACGTACCCGCTCCCACAAGTCAGCTTGATGGAAAAGCTCTATACCGCCTTGATAGCAATGTGCCTGCCAACCATTATTGCTGCGCTGTTGTACAATGGCTCCATCCTGGGCAGTCGCTCCATAGTGGCTACTAACAAACATGAATTTTTGATACACCTGAGAGCCATTGCTGCTGGCAAACCAAGATTCACGTTCGGTAATATTTGCTGTTGCTGTCGTTTGCACAACTTTGTCAGAAACTTTCAGAGTTTGACAAATCTGTACTAAACAGTCATTAAGTTCCCCGGTGGAGAATGTATCGAAAGCGTCTCGATAGGGAGAGATGTATTCCCCGACAACGGGAGGACGAGCGGTATTTGCAGGAAAGGGATAAATCCACCATTCACTAGCAGCGAGTGCTTGGTTATACGCAGTTTCTGCGGCTGCCTGTAAGCCACTTAAATCTAAGGAATTCGTTGCACTATAGCCGATACACCCCTTGACAATCACCTCCACCATGGCTCCGATGGTAGAATACTTGCCACTATTTTGAGGTAAGGCATCACGGAAGCTACGAATACTAGAAGTTTCTTTAACTACACGAATTCCGAGCCAATCGATAGGGAGATGAATTTGGGCGATCGCCTGTTTTAATTCTGAGAACATAGGTAATGGGGAATGGGTGATTGAGGAATGGGTAATGAGTATTTTATCTGTGCCAGCGTGTGCCGTCTTTGCTGTCGATTAAGGTGATACCGAGTGCTTGCAGTTGATCACGTAGGCGATCGCTCTGGGCAAAATCCTTGGCTTTTCTAGCTTCCTGTCGCTGCTGTACTAATGCTGCAATTTCCGCATCACTCAAACCATTGTTAGTACTACTTTCCTCTGGGGTAACTGTTAAACCTAGCACCTGGGAGAGAGTAACTAGAGTTTGCCATTGACGTTGGAGTTCATCACTAGGTGTTTTAGTTTGACCTTCATGGACAAAAATATTACCTTCCCGTCGTAAATCCTTCGCCAACTCAAACAACACTGACAACCCCGCAGAGAAGTTAAAATCATCATCTCCCGACTCTTGGAAACGTGCCAGTAATTCCGGAATCAGAGAAGTCTTTTCCTCTGTCCAACCCAACTTGCTGCCGTATTGACTGCCAAAGAGTAAACCATCCTTAAGAGTTTGCCAACTATGGCTAGCAGTGGCGATCGCCTCCTCTGTAAAATCCAGTGGTTTCCGATAGTGTGCCTGTAGCACAAATAACCGGATTGTCATTGGGTCAACCGCTTCACTCTGCCAATTACCCGCCCCATCCAGCATTTCCCGAATCGTAATGAAATTACCCAGGGATTTAGACATCTTCTGACCATGCACCATTACCATGCCATTGTGAGTCCAGTAACGAGCTAGGGGTTTATCCAAAGCACCTTCTGATTGAGCAATTTCATTTTCATGGTGTGGGAAAACTAAATCACCACCACCACCGTGAATATCAATTGTCTCACCCAAACGGGAACGAATCATCGCTGAACACTCAATATGCCATCCGGGACGACCAGCACCCCAGGGAGAATCCCAGGCAGGTTCACCGGGCTTAGAACCCTTCCACAGGGCGAAATCAAAGGGATGCTCTTTTTTCTTCCCTTCCGAGTCTTCCCCCTCCACGCGACCACTTGCCCCAGCTTGCATCTGTTCTAACTCTCGTCCTGAAAGCTTACCGTAACCAGGGAAGCGTTCCACACGGTAATAAACATCACCTGCTGCCGCGTATGCCAAACCCTTATCTGTGAGAGTTTGAATTAACTGATGAATTTCCGGTATATGTTCTGTCACTCGTGGATATTCATCCGCATCCATCACATTCAATCGCCGAATATCTTCAAAATAGGCATCGATAAAGCGATTCGACACCTCCTGCATTGTTGAACCCTGTTCCTTGGCACGGTTTAAAATTTTATCGTCTATATCCGTGAAATTCTGGAGATACTGCACTTCATAACCACGCCAAAGCAAGTAGCGGCGAACTGTATCCCACACGATATAGGAACGCGCATGACCCAAATGACAGTAATCATAAACCGTCACGCCGCAACAATACATCTTGACTTTTCCAGGTTCAATCGTCTCAAAGGGTTCCTGGCGACGGGTGAGGGTATTGTAAACTGTTAGGGTCATAAGCAAAATATTTTGTAGTCTAAAAGATAAGCAATAATTTAAATTGGGGGTAGCTGACACGACAGCCCAGCATCCCTATGCTAGTACAAAAGCGCAAGAGACAGAAGCGCACAGGGTTTGCCGTTTAACAAATCATCATGCTCGCACTTTTTCTCTAGCTCTACAGAATAGCATCAGAATTATCTGCCATTTTGATTTCTCAATTTATATAGCAGTGCTATGCAAGCAGTTTCTTCCGAATCTCCAGCAATGGATGCACCCAAACTAGGATTACCTGTGACACTAATTACAGGATTCCTGGGTAGTGGTAAAACAACATTACTTAACCATATCCTGACCAATCAGCAGGGTTTAAAAACAGCAGTTTTAGTCAACGAATTTGGCGAAATTGGCATTGACAATGAGTTAATCGTCTCTACGGACGAGAATATGGTCGAACTCAGCAATGGCTGTATTTGCTGTACTATTAATAACGATTTGGTTGATGCAGTTTATAAAGTCCTAGAAAATCAAAGTCAAATTGATTACTTAGTAGTTGAAACAACAGGTTTGGCTGACCCCCTACCTGTGGCAATGACATTCTTTAGTCCAGAGTTGCGAGATGTCACCCGTTTAGACTCCATTGTCACCGTTATTGATGCAGCAAATTACAGTCTAGATTTATTCAACTCCCAAGCAGCCTATAGTCAAATTGCCTATGGTGATGTAATTTTGTTGAATAAAACCGATTTAGTCGATGCAGCCACCCTGGTTGATTTAGAAAGAAAAATCAATGAGGTGAAAGAAGGGGCGAGAATTATTCGTACCACTAAGTCTCAAGTTCCTTTACCACTAATTCTCAGCGTTGGTTTGTTTGAATCGGATAAATATTTTCATGATGATTCCCATGAACATCACCATGATCATGAACACCATGAACACCATGATCATGAACACCATGACCATTCTGAATGTGGTCACGATCATAGTCATGAGCATCATCACCACCACTCTGATCACCTGGAAAATGATGGTTTTACTTCCATCTCCTTCCAAACAGATAAACCCTTTTCTGTGAGAAAGTTTCAATATTTTCTCGATAATCTTTTGCCCACATCAGTCTTTCGTGCGAAGGGAATTATGTGGTTTGCAGAAAGTCCCAAACGGCATATTTTCCACCTTTGTGGTAAGCGCTTCACCATGGATGATGATGAGTGGAAAGGTGAAAAGAAAAATCAACTTGTCCTCATCGGTCAAAATCTAGATAAAGATGCACTATTAAAACAGGTAGAGGATTGCATTAATACAGAAAATCAACATTAGATTTTTTATGTTTGCTGTCCCCACCTAGTTAAATTAGCTGGGGATTTTTTTCAGGCAACAAAAATATTAATCCAAATAAAAGCCACTAGTAAAACTGCCAATTGATAATATAGAGAGCAAACTGTATCTAGCTTTCGTAAAGCTTTCATCAAATAGGTGACATCATTTCCGTCAGTATGGACAATCTGCCGTAATTTACTAGCAGCGTTCACCGTTGCCACCCCAATAAAAACAATATAGGGAGGTAGCAGTAAAAATCCAAAAATAAATTTCAGAGTATCTGGGATATGGAATTGTTTTTGACTAATGAAAATATCTATCCCTAACTGTAGGAGATTTGGACTTTGAATCATTAAATCAATAATTCCTGAAAAGACTGCCAATGTGCCCATAACCATCCAAAAATAGGCAACATTACGCATTTTTGCGCCTAGTTTCCACAGTAATTCATTTTGGATAGAATTAAATTCATACTCTGTTGACGGTAACTCAAAACTTTTCATTGGTTGCTGAAATATTATCTCTAGCTGTATAGCTTGTCAATTTTATTCAGTCTTATTGAGAATGTCATTAGAAAATCAGAATATGTGACAGAGATGATTTGCGTCAGGGAGAAAGGCGATCGCCAAAATATTTTCCATGGGTATGGAAGTCACCTTTTCAGCCACAGGAAAGAAAAAATATTACACAAATCTTAATTATCTTGAGTTAGTAGACTAACAATTTTTGATGTTGCTAACCCCCCACCATAGATGCCATCGGGAATTTCATGGTTGGTAATCTTACCTAATGCATCTAAAAGACTACTAGCGATATCCTGTGTGTTGAGTGGAGGTACAAGACGATTCCATCCTAATTCGACTAGTTCAATCCATTCTGTTTCTGTTCGTAAAGTCACGCAGGGAACTCGATAGAAAAAGGCTTCTTTTTGCACTCCACCGGAATCAGTAGCGATGATTTTGGCATTTTTTTCCAGCATTACCATATCTAAATATCCCACTGGGTCAATGAGTTGGATATGGGAAGTGGGATTTATTTCTGCTCGTTGTAAAGCAGCACGGGTACGGGGATGAAGTGGCAGTATTACGGGTATAGTTTGGGCAACTTTTGTGAATGCTTGAAATATGGCTTGTAATTTTTCAGGATTGTCTGTGTTTTCTGCACGGTGAATGGTTGCCAGAATATAGTTTTGGGGAGTTAATTTGAGTTGAGAAAGGATTTGGCTCTTAGCTTCTGCTTTGACAGCGTAATCGAGACTAGCATCATACATTACATCCCCCACTAAATGAACTTTCTCTTGAGGTATTCCCTCTCGCTGGAGATTTTCTACCGCAGCAGTGGTGGGAGCAAAGAGCAGATTTGCCGCATGATCAGTGAGTACGCGATTAATTTCCTCTGGCATTTGGGGATTAAACGATCGCAAACCAGCTTCAACATGGGCGACTGGTATGTGTAATTTTACCGCAGCGATCGCCCCTGCTAAGGTAGAATTTGTATCTCCGTACACTAATACCCAGTCAGGTAATTCTTTTAACAAAACCTGCTCGATAGCTTCTAGCATTCTGCCAGTTTGCGCACCATGACTACTAGAACCAATACCTAAATGATAATCAGGTTTGGGAATTTCTAATTCTTGGAAAAACACCTCAGACATATTGTCATCATAATGTTGACCTGTATGTACTAAAACTTCGGTAATTCCTGATTGGGATTTGAGTTTACGAGCAACTGCTGCTGCTTTGATAAATTGGGGACGAGCACCGACAATCGTGACAATTTTCATAGTGGAATTATTGATTGATAATTTGTTGGTAAAATTGTAATAATTTCTGAGATTCAATTTCCCAGTTATATTTTGTTTTGACTGCCACTTGCCCCTTTTCACCCATAGCTAGAGCCATATCTGGATTCTCTAAAAAATATGCCATGGCTTGGGCAATTTCCTGTGGTTCTAAAGGATTTACTAATAAACCACAACCAATCTTCTGAATAATTTCTTGCCACAAAGGAAAGTTAGAGGCAATAATTGGTAAACCCGCAGCCATATATTCAAATAATTTATTTGGTAAAGCTGCTAAGTGGTCTGTTTGAGGATGAAAAACTACTAAACCCACCTGAGCTTTGCCTAAATATTGTACTAATTTCTCACGAGGTTGCCAGCCAAGAAATTCAACTTTTTCCCATCCTGCCATTTGCTCAATTTGAGTTTGCAAATTTACAGATGAAAACTCTCCTAGGAGCAACAATTTTCCTCTTAAAGATGTGGGTAGTAACTCCATTGCCCCCACCATTTCTTTAATCCCTCTAATCTCTGTAATCCCACCTGCATAGATTATGTAGTTTTCGGAAGTATCTGCTTTTGTCTGATTAACTGCTGTTTGTAGTTCTACTGTTAAGGGCAAATTCGCAACTACTGTGGTTTTAGCAGAGGGGAATTTGGCAGCAATATGGGGTGTCACACAAATAAACCCATCCAGAGTTAATTTGGCGATTCCTTCCATAACTGTCCAAATGAGAAACTTTAACCAAGCAATGATGGGATTATTTTTATGGAGAGAAAGTGCTTCCCAGGGAGTATCCTCGTGGACATCATAAATAACTTTATTTCCCAAAAATTTCAGTAATATTCCCACAGGAATTAATTCTGGGTCATGAAAATGATAAATATTCCCTTGTAGAGATTGAGCTTTTTGGTAAGTACTAGCTAATCGTCGCCAAATTCTCACTAAACGAGGCAATTCTTTCACTTTATCAATGGGATGAAAATAGACTCCATCTAATTGTGTTTCGGGAGGATTAGCAACTAACAAATGTACTTCATAACCCGCTTGGCTAAGGGTGACACATTCCTTATAAAAAATGCGAACATCTAATGCTCGATGAATCGTAGACATATGTACTATTCGCATTCTCAATCCTCAAAATCAACATGAAAATATTCCGCCCAGCGAATCAAGTTTACCCACCGCCAAATACGAAAGTCAAAGGGCGATCTGCCTGTCAAAACTGCCTGAAATTCTGACACCATGGCTGGAGAATTCAAAACTGGAATTTGCTGGGCAATTTCACTGCTAAGTGTATTTTCTATCCAGGGCTGTAGTGTTTTTAGCCATTTCTTTTCTGGTGTGGCAAAACCAATTTTATCTTTACGGTCGAGGATAGCGTCAGGAACTATACCTCTCATCGCTTGGCGAAAGATAGCTTTAGAGGTGCCATCTTGGGCAATCATGAAGGATTCAGGTAGGGAAAAAACAAAGTTTACCAGAGATGGTGTCAAAAAGGGAACTCGACTCTCGATAGAATGTGTCATGGAGTTACGGTCTTCATAACGCAGTAGCATGGGAAGACTTGTTTTTGTCATTGCTTGATAGAGTTCATTCCACAGAATATCGGGATTTGGGTGAGTTTGGTAAGAGTTGGGAATGATTCCACGCTGCTGAAACCACTGGTGATTTACACAACTGTGTTTTCTATCTTTTCTTTTCAACTGTCTGGCTGATGCCTGTAGACTGGGTGGTAGAAGTAATCCTAATGCACGGATTAAGAGTTGGCGATCGCTACTCCCTTGACTTACTTGTTGCCAAAAATCCACCCCATTGCCCCATTCTCCTTTTCTCACCATGGAAGCTAATCGAGCAGCTAGATAGGGACGATAACCAGCAAACATTTCATCCGCACCTTGTCCATCGAGCATGACTTTAATTCCCGATTGATGTGCTAGTTGAAACACTTTATACTGAGCATAAATACTTGTACTTCCAAAAGGTTCATCTTGGAGGGCAATCAGGTGATTGAGTTCATTTTCCAAGTCTTGGGGAGATAAATGGACTTTATGTACAGTTGTTTTTGCTGCTTGGGTGACAGTATCAACCCATACTTCCTCACTCAGAGATGTATCGTCAGCAATGTAACTGAAAGTATGTAACTCTAGTTTTTCTCCTTGAAGGTATCGCATTGCCATGGCGATCGCGGAGGAATCAACACCACCAGAAAGAGCAGCTCCGACGGGTACATCACTTCTGAGGTGTAAACTAATGCTGTCTAAAAATAAATCACGCAAGTGTTCTGTTGCTTCTGGCAAGGTAATATCGGAATTTGGCTGAGAATCTAATTGCCAGTAACGGGAAATATCTGCTTTTTGAGGATAATCTAAAGAAATTTTCAGGGTATGAGCTGGGGGTAACTGGTGAATATTTGCCAACAAAGTTTCCTCTCCGTAATCAGTCATTCCCGAATACAGATAGTCATAGAGTCGCTGGGAATTAATCGGACGTTTCACCCCTGGAAGTTGCAGCAGTGCTTTAATTTCCGAAGCAAAAGCTAGACCACCTTGCCAGTAGGTGTAATATAGGGGTTTGATACCAAAAAAATCTCTGATTAGTAGAAGAGTTCGTTCGTGAGTGTCAAGAATTGCACAAGCAAACATACCGACAAACTTACGAAATGCAGAAATACCCCATTGAGTGTATGCTGCTAATAGCACTTCCGTATCACTATGGGAACGAAACTGGTATCCAATGGTTTGAAGTTGGGAACGTAACTCCAAATAGTTGTAAATTTCTCCGTTGAAGACAATATAATATCGTCCATCATCGGTTCCCATCGGTTGCCAACCAGCCCCACTCAAGTCAAGAATAGACAGACGACGATGTAATAAATAAATCTGACTGTTCTTTACAAATTCAGGATTTCGGGAGATGCTAACTGGTGTATTTCCAGACCATCCCAAAAATCCCCAGTCATCAGGACCACGGGACTTGAGCGAATTCCCCATGCTTGTTAAAATCTTGAGGTCTATATCTGAGATATGAGATATAACTAGCCCAGCAATTCCACACATATTGTCTTTGCTACTTCTAGATTGGAACTTTCATGATTAGAGTTCAATCTCACCAATAAAGCACATAAAGTTAGACCGAGGCACAGAAAAGCAGAAAATGACAGATACAGCGATCGCCATCCGCGATCTGGGTAAAATGTATAGGCTCTATAAACGTCCAGCTGATAAAGTTCTGGATGCTTTTGGTCTCAACAAATTTTTATTCTGGCGTAAGCAATATTATCAAGAATTTTGGGCTTTACGCGGACTAAATCTAGAAATAAAAAAGGGAGAAAGACTTGGGTTAATTGGGCGTAATGGAGCTGGTAAAAGTACTTTACTGAAAATTATCATAGGGAATATTGCCCCAACTGAAGGTAGTATCCAAGTTCAGGGTAGAGTTCAAGCTTTAATGGAACTTGGTACAGGGTTTCATCCAGAATTTACAGGTCGTCAGAATATTCAAGCCTCTTTAGCTTATCAAGGACTTTCTCAGAATAAGATTCGAGAACTAGAAGAGGAAATTATCGATTTCTCCGAACTTGACGACTTCATAGATCAACCCATCAAAACTTACTCCGCAGGGATGTATGCTCGGTTAGCTTTTACTGTTGCCACTGTTATCGAACCAGAGATACTGATTATTGATGAAGTATTAGGTGCTGGTGATGCTTACTTTGCTGGTAAGTGTGTGGAACGAATGCGGAAATTAACTGAAGATACTGGTGCAACAGTTTTATTTGTGAGTCATGATTTAGGTTCTGTTCAGGCTTTATGTAATCGCGCGATTTGGATTGATAGAGGAATTTTACGTTCTGAAGGTCAACCATTGAATATTATTAAGCAATACTCTGCAATGGTGCGCCGTGAAGAAGAAATTCGCTTAAAAGCTAGAGATTTGAAAGTCACAAAGAAACAAGCTACCTTACTTGAAAGTCATAAAGATATTTATGAGAAATGTCTCTTTAGACTAGTGGATATTAATGGTGGTCAGCCATCAGGTATTCATAAAATTCGTACAATATCTCTTTCTTCTGGAACTGAACAATTAGCTCACCTGCAAGTAGGTTCTCCTTTAGATAATCATCCCGATCATGAGCATTACCTCATGACAGAAAAAGGTTTTATGAATTGGGGAGAGGCGACCAAAGATGAACTGGGATATTATAGAAAATATGCCAATTTCAAAGGTAAATATTATCATGCACCTTTTGAATTTTCAGTACCTAAGTCATACTTAAACAACCCAAGTAAACTCAAATTAGAAGTATTGGCGGATTGTGAGGATGAATGCGTTGCTGTCGAGATATTTATCCCAAATCAAAACAAATATCATTCTTTGGGAATACTAAAATCTGGTCTCTTTCAGAATGTCTTCTATGTTGACATGACTAATCTATTTATGGACATAGAGATGATGAGAAACAATGCACTTTCAGCAAAAAATAATAGTGTCAGTGATTTTAGTTTAGATATAGCAGAAAACAGTATAAATATAGATGAATATGGCTCTAGACAAGAAGTATTAATTAATAGAGTTTATCTCTTAGATGTTACTAGTCAAGAAACCAAAAGTCTTTGTACATTAGAGCCTTTTCAAGTTGTTATCGAATATAAAACTCAAGTACCTATTTCTAACCCAACTTTTGTTTTTTGCATTTATCTCCCATCTGGTTTAACTGCTTCTCAATGGCTAATTTCTACAAAAGAAATGGGCACGGAAACTATAGAAGGTCAAGGCAAAGTAGTTTTCCGAAGTGATTCATTGTATTTAGGTCGAGGTTCATACGTCGCAAGTTCTGCAATTTTCAAATGGCGACCAGAAAAAGGTTTAGAACCAGAAGCTTATCATGTATTAGACCGTTGCATACATTTCCAAGTAATCAATAAAGATGCAACAGATATTACAGACTATGGAATTTGCCGTCAGCCAATAAATACAGCATTGTTATTAGATTAGATAGAAAAATATCTAGGAAATATATTGTAATGTTTGAACTAAACTACTATAATCAATCATCAATTTGGAATCATCAACCTGAAGAGTACCAAATTCAACTACTAGCGGATATTTTGAGCTTAATACCACAAGATACTCAGAGTATTTTGGATGTTGGCTGTGGTAATGGACTTATTACAAATGCCTTACCTGACAGTATTCATATCGTTGGAGTGGATTCTAGTGAGGAGGCATTAAAATCAGTCACGAAAGAAAGCTATGTAGGTTCTATTACTAACTTGCCATTTCCTGATAATTCTTTTGATTTAGTCATGGCTACTGATGTTATAGAACACTTAGTAGATGATATTTACTTCAAGAGCATTTCTGAACTATTTAGAGTCGCATCAAAATATGTATTAATTTCTGTACCCCATGCAGAGCAGTTAGAAAAGTCATTTGTAAAATGTGCAAGTTGTGGAAATGTATATCATATCAATCATCATCAGCGCTCCTATCGTGAAAAAGAACTGTTAGATTTATGTATTAATGAGGAATGGAAAGTCAGTGAAATTAGATACTCTGGCGATATCACACGCCCACCTCTAGACCCAATAGAAACATCATTATTACACCAGCTTCAAGGTTATTTTATTTATGATAATTGTATTTGTTCAGTCTGTGGTAGCTCAGAAATAACTAAAACTGAGAGTTCTACATCTAAGCAAGTAATCGGCAATCTTCGTAGCAAGCATTTTTATAATTCAGGTGTTGAGAAATTAGCAAATTGGCATATTAATCGTTCAGAAATTATTGCCTTTTATCAACATAGTGATGTAACGAATACATCTAGTCTACCTAAAAATGACTTTGTCAGTGTTCAAAAATCGTCCCTAGTGGTCAATTTTAATAATCCTCTTCAAGAAGTTAAATCTGGATTTACTGAAGGATGTTTTTGGACGAAGTTTTTTAATCATGCTAAAAGCCAGACTTTTAGCGCTGAAGATAACAGTGCCCAATCTCTACTAATTCACTTCCCTGTAGTGCCAGAATGTGGGGATAAAATTATTGTTCAAACAAATAATATAGCAAATCTCTTTCACGATATTTTCTTGTTAACCCATGATGACTTGAACAATAAAACCTTAGTAATTGATAAGTTTGTACATATTGGCAGTGGAAAGCTGGAATTCTATGTAGAGTATCCTTGGGAAGTGAATTCATTCGGTGCTGCTGTTACTATAAAAGCCCCTGCTGGAATTGAAATACAGTCAGCAGAATATATTTCTAGAAACCAAGTTGATTTTCAGATAGATATTATTCATTTACATCAAGGACATAATATTGTTAGTAATTCTAATTTAGAATATTGCCGTTCATGGGGCTTATTAGTGAATAAGATAGCAGAATATCCTCAGCCTAGTTGGTTAGGGGAGAAAAATTTAAACAGATTGTATGATGTAATCGATTCGCAGATATCGCTATCTGAATATAGAAAATCTTTAGAAGTAATTATACAGAAAAAAGATAAGGAAATCGCTAATTATAGCCATTTATTAGAAGCGAAGGAGTCACAAAGGTCTTATGTAGAGAAATTATTAGAAGTCAAAGAATCACAAAGATATTATGTAGAGGAAGAATATAAGAAGGTCTCAAAATTTGCAACTTTCTTCTTTAAAAATGCAGAAAGAAAAATAAGCAGAATATTAGTACTTTCTCATATGTTTCCAAAACCAAGCCAACCAAATTCAGGTTGCTTTGTGGCAGAACAAGTCAAAGCATTACGAGATTATGAAGGCTTGGATGTTAGAGTAATTTCCTGTCAACCATTTTGGTGCAATACAAAAAATCCGATTAAGATTGCAGATTTATTCTCTAAATATAAAGAAGCTCTCTACTCATCCAAGTGGTTTTCATCTGATGGGATTCCGACTTTGTTTCTTCCTTACCTTGTCGGAAACCCGTTTTTACCTTTCCATCTTCATGGCTTTACTTACAGATATGCAATATCAAGTATTGCAGATTCGATACGTCAAAGATTTAATTTTGATTTGATTCATGCACATACTGCTTACCTTGATGGTTCTGCTGGCTTGTATTTGGCTGAAAAATATCAAATTCCATTTGTCATAACTGAACATACTGGACCATTTAGCCTCCTTACTGATAAACCAATTGTACGTAATCTAACGGAACAATCTTTGTCTTCCGCCAACAAAATTATTTGTGTCAGTTCTTATTTGGCTAATGATGTCAAAAAGCATATTTCTTCAAAAGATAAAAGTAAAATAATCTCTCTACCTAATGGCGTAGATACTACTAAGTTTTACCCAGAAGATATGAGTTCTAATGGTGAAAAGCGAGATAAATTGCGATTACTTAGCATCATATCTCTGGATAATAACAAGAACCCGTTTTTACTTTTACAAGCTTTTAAGCTGATTCGAGAAGATGGAATAAATGTAGAACTTAAAATTGTGGGTGGAGGAGAATTATTGGAGCAGCTAAATCAGTGGGTAGTAAATAACAGTCTTACAGACTTTATTCATCTTTTAGGATGGCAACCAAGAAATGAAATAGCTCGGATTCTGCGCGAGAAGTGCGATATTATGGTACTTCCAAGTCGTTCCGAAACCTTTGGTGTTGTAGTCATTGAAGCACTTGCAAGTGGCAAACCGGTTGTAAGTACACGGTGTGGAGGTCCAGAAGGTATCATCACAGAATCATATCTTGGTGAACTTTGCAATAATGATGACCCTGTAGACTTAGCAAGAGCAATCAAAAAAGTTGCTAATAATATAGAGGAATACAAGGCAGATAATATTCGTAGCTTTGCTGTCAACTGTTATAGTTATGAAAATTTGGCAAAACAGATAAATGAAGTATATCAAAATATTTAATAAGTCTTTGAGTAAGCAAGAAGTGCAATTAAATATAGAAATCTGAAATCATTCGTGAGAAAGCATGTAGATTATTTAGATTCTTTAAATTCTGACTTAGAAAAAGAAAAATGACTAGTAACTTGTGAACGTTTTGCTGCTAATGCACCACAGCATAACCCTATAGAGGATATTTGGTTACAAGCGAAAAAACTGATTCGATAATTTTACTTCTTCTTCCATTCTTTCTCTGTTTTTAAGGCTTTATTTGAGCTAGTAATTGATGGTCAAATTTTTGACTTCCCAAAACTCAATGAATATGGTGTTTTCTCATGAATCATTCCGGACTACTATATAAAACCTTTGTAAGATGGGTTAGCGTAGTGTAACTCATAAAGAAGAAGTAGCATTACATCTAAGACATCCTATCTTTGATCAAACCTGGCTACTTACATTATTTTAAATAATATTCTGATTTATGAAAATTTCTATAAATCGAATATCAACTGTAATTTATTTATTGTTAATTAATGAAATATTCTATAGGTAAAATCATAATAATTTTAATTGTTATAGCTACTGGAATGACAAATTTGTTTATATTTTTTTTACATAAACAACAAGAAAATGAAGGGATTAAACTAGGTTTAAAAGAATATTATTTAAAATATAATATTTTGCAAGAGTTGCCAAGCTTTTCCAAAAATAATATAGATAATTATTATAGTAATTTAAAAAAAAATACTGATAGTAAACTAATATTTTATCAGAACAAAAAAAATAATATACTTGAGAATCCAACCCAGATTACAGCTTATGCTTTGCACAAAATATTTAATGGCGATTTAGAATTTGCTAAATATCATGCTCAGTGGTTATTAGATAATTCTATCAATATAAACGATTCTCTCTTTTTTCCTATTGACTCTGAATATACTCTAGACCATCAATCTTGTTTTCAGATTAAATGTAGTTCGGCTTCAACTCAAGGATTAGCTCTAGGATTATTTACTTATTTGTATAGAGAAACTCAAGATAAAAAGTATCTGCAAGTTGCTGATAAAATATATCGTTCTTTTTATGTTCCTATTGACCAAGGTGGATTTACAAGATTTGATTCAGAAGGGATATTTTTTGAAGAGCATCCAACAAAAATACCAACAAGAGTTTTAAAGGGAGCTGCCATAGCAGTAATTTCCCTGCATGACTATGCTGCTATATCTCAGAATATAGAGGCATGTGAATTATTTCATAAAAGTCTAAATAGATTGTCTTTAATAATTCCGCAGTACGAATTAAATGACCCAGCAACGGGACTCTTGTTAAGTTACTATAGTTTAGGTAAAACTACAACAAAAACTTTAGGTAGATTTGTTGGTAATGGTACTGTGCTAATCTCAGAAATGAAATTAATTGGCATAAAAAGCGAACAAAAGAAGATTTTGTCTTCAGTTCGGATGAAGAAGAATGAAGATACGCAAACCACAAAGAACTTTTATCTTTATGTTGATGGAAACATGAACTGGGGAGAAGTTATTGATAAAGCAAATAAATTTAGATCTGTAAATGGAGTAAAAGGGAAATATAACCATTCACCCTTTAACTTTACTCTACCACTAGACCAGTCTTTTGAAAGATATGAGATAGAGGTAACTTATAAGATTATTGGCAAAAACCAATTAAGCTTACAGTTATTTGACGAGACAGAGTACTGGTCATTAGGGAATCTACGTTCTCCAAAGAATTTAAATTTAGTTGATAATAAAATCACAACTCAAGCCTTCCCTATCCCTAAAAACTTTATAAAAGTATTAGCAGACAAATATGAAAAAAAACCTGAAATTAATCCTAACTATTTCGATGATAATCAGCAGTTAATTCATATACTTGGGAAAATAAGCAACTCTCAAAAATTAATCAATTATGCAATAAGATGGAAGGATTCTACTTACTTAGTTCCATCTAGATTTTTCAATAATTCATCGCAAAGTATTTTAATCAATACTCAATTATCTCCTACATTGGCTCTAGTTCCCAATAGTATAGAATCAACTCATGTTGAATATCCATCTATTATGAGAGTAAATAACATATATCATATGTATTATTCTGCATATGGAAAAGATAAGAAATGGCGAATCTTTTTAGCAACTAGTAAGGATGGGATAAAATTTAACCGTCAAGGCTTAGTTTTTACTCCTCAAGACTTACCAGCAAATTGCCAAGGTAAGCAAGCATTTCCTTTTGTTGTCAAATTTTCTAAAGACTCTTATTTGATGTACTTTAGTTGCGCTTCTCAACCTCAAAAATCTTATGAGCGCATTGTATGGGCTTCTTCAGTAAATGGCAGGAATTGGAAATACGGTGGTATTGCTATAAATGAGTCTGGGCTTGATCCTTTTGTCATATTACAGCCAGATGGCAACTATGCTATGTTCTACTCTTTAGTTAGTAATAATAAAATACTGATAAAAAGAGCAACATCTAAAAATGGGCGTGAATGGTCAAATTACTCAATTGTAGCTGAGAGTAGTCCTATAGGAGGATTGTATACTATTTCTGGACTACAAGTAGACAAAAAGGTGTGCTTATTATTGCAAAGTTCTGTCACCCGAAGCAAGAGGTATAATACTTTACTTTATTGTGATAGAGGAGATGGCAAGTTTTTACCGAGTAAAGACAATCCTGTCATAGTAGATAAAACTTGGGAAAAAAAATGGGATACCATCCGTTATGGATTTCACATTTTTCCAGAAGGTGATAAATATATTGTATACCATAATGTCATCCCGGAATTGGGAGCAGAGATAGGAGGACAGATAGCACGTTCAGAATTGAATATGGAATTTTTGAAATCTAGTGCTAAAAATTTAGTTACAGAGACAAACAATAAAGATTAAGTATCTATACAGGAGCTTTTTATGCTTTTTTCAAGGAAACAAAATATTAATTTTCTCGACTCAATACCTTCTTCTGCAAGAGAAACAGAGCGATGGGATAGAGAATGGATTAATTACTTAAATACAGAGGATCCACGTCCTTTTTTAATACCTTATGATAATCTACATAAGGAACAAGCAGTAATAGATAATTTTTCTAAATTATCAGAAGCGGAAATTCTAGATGTAAGACTTTGTCAAGAACTACCTGCTTTGAGAATTTGGATACCAGGTTCTGATTTAGTTAATAAAAAAGTTTTAGAGATAGGTTGTGGTCCTGGGTTTTTAGGAAAGCAAATGGGACTAGTGGCTCAACATTATTTAGGCATTGATTATTCAAAGTTAGCACTATCCATTGCTAAGTTAGTATCTCCAAATAACTGTAATTACATTCATATTTCTGAGCGTCAAAATATATTAAAGTATGCAAATAGCATAGACACAATGGTAGGGCGTTTTTTCTTTATACACCAAAATTTTGACAATGCAATCTGGTTATTGAAACTTGCTCATATCTTGTTGAAATCAGGAGGGGTGGTTAGTGCCGATTTTTATAAACCTACTTCAGGTATAGAGCAAGGAATAGTTTTTCCTGCAAAACATAACTTATCTAGTCAGTACCCTAGCTGTGCTTTCGAGTATTCCCAATTAGAAATTCAGGAATTAGCTGCACAATGTGGATTTAAAATAGCTAGTACTCATCACCACTTAGAAATGCAACGCTTGTTTGTACGTTTTGAAAAATAATTTTTTATTAGACCTATGCACATAGTAATGCTGACACCTGATTGCTACATGATAGATAGACGTATTATTTTGGAGGCAAAGACTTTAATTAAAGCTGGTCATAAGGTGACTTTACTCGCTGGATTTGAAACACCAAAGGAAGAGCATTTTGAACAAAATGGTATTGACATTCATCGTTATTGCTATGATTGGGATGATGAAAGGTTAAAAGCAATCAGAGCTAAATTACCTCGAAATGAGAGCTTAGTGAGATTTGTCAATAAAGCATATATGTTTTTGGCAAAAAGATTTTTAGAAATATCTCCTTTTGACCAGTTTATTATATCTAAAGCTTTAGATTTTCCAGCAGATGCCTATCATGTTCATGACCTACCATGTCTAAAAGCAGGTTACTATGCATCAAAAGCACGAAATGTGCCATTAATTTATGATGCCCATGAGTTATATTATGCTCAAGAAGTTTTACCTGCTAAGTTACAAAAGATATACTTTAAGCTGGAAAAAAAATATATTAAATATCCAAATATTGTTATTACAGTCAATGAATTCATAGCCTCGTTAATGGCTGAACGCTACCAAATAAAAGAGCCAAAAGTCATTATGAATTGCACAGAAATTCCTAATCATTTTCAGCCAGATATTGCCAAGCAGAAATTGCAAAACAAAGGGAAAATTCCTTCTGACTATAAAATAATTCTCTATCAAGGCTGGATTTCATCAGAAAGAAATCTCGATACTTTGATTAAAGGTGTGAAATGGTTTCCACCAAATGCATGCTTAGTCATAATAGGCTATGGAGACTACGAAAAAAACTTGAGACAAATTGCAGAACAAGAGGGAATATCAGAAAAAGTTTTCTTTTTGGGGCAAGTTCCTAGTGAAGAGATGTTGAATTACTCTTCTGGTGCAGATATAGGCGTTATTCCTTATCTTCCCATCGATGATAATCACCTATATTGTTCACCTAATAAATTTTTTGAATACATACTTGCAGGTGTACCAATTATTGCAGAAAAGTTACCATTCTTTCAGAAAATGAGTGAGCAATATGGTGTTGTTCAAACTGCAAATATGAGTTCACCTGAATCTTTTGGCAATATGGTATCTCAATTACTTTCCGAAGAAGAGACTTTAGAACAAATGAAAATATCTTGCCACAATGCAAGCAAGGAATTAAATTGGGACGAAGAGAGTAAAAAACTATTATTATTTTATCAGGATATTGTCTCATGAAGCTGGCAGTTAATTAAAATATTATTTCTTATACCTAGTCTATGATTTTCCGATATGCATAGTGCTGATCATGAAATTCTTGATGCCACAATTCTAAGCATAATAGTCCCCATATTTTACGACCAAACTTATTTTCTTTGTCAAGACTTTTAAGTATTAATTTACTATTAACTAGATTTCTATTTAAAGCAGATTTGGTAGAAAAAATATCATAAATAAAATCATTTAAATCAATTTGCATCCACTCTACTAAAGGGACTGGAAATCCCATCTTGTCTTGACGATGGGAAATAGATTCAGGTAGATAATTATACATTGAATTTTTTAAAACCTGTTTCATCGTGCCATCTTTAAATTTAATATTTGCGGGAATTGTTGCAGCTAATTCCACAAGTGGATGATCTAAGAAAGGAACCCTTGATTCTAAGCCATGTGCCATACTAACTCTATCTTCAATCTGCAAGAGTGCAGGTAATAGAGTTTTAAAATCAAAATGTGTCATACTATCAAAGTAAGATTCTTGTCCAACATTCTCGGCTAAGAAAATTTCCTGAAAAGTCTCAAAGGGTGAATAGTTACCTAGAGTTTCCCAATTAATTTCATTTCCTAGGGAAGGAGCGCGATTAATTAAACGAAAATATCGCCTATCTATGTCTTCAAATAAACCATCACGCCAAAACTCTTTCAACATAGGTTTATATTTGCGTAGTGCTGTTAAATTCGGAATGATTGATTCATAGGTGACAATGAAATTCCCCGAATGCATAGTGCCATCTATCGCCCCTTTAATACACTGCTCAAAATAAGCAATTAAATAGCGAGTATAACCGCCAAAAATTTCATCTGCACCCTGTCCTCCCAGAACTACCTTGCGATACTTACTTGCTAACTGGGAAATCATATATTGAGGGAAAGAGCCAGGTCCTGCCACCGGATAATCTAAATGGTAAATAACCTTGCGGATATTTTCAATAAAATCTGTTGCTGTAATATCTAGTTCGTGTAATTCAAATCCGCTCCATCCAGCTAATTCTCTGGCATATTTACTTTCGTCATAGTCTTCGCTAAGGGAAAATTTTCCCGTAAATCCTAAAAATTGGTCATCAGATTTTTGATTAGCGAGAGAAGCAACAATACTAGAATCCAATCCACCACTTACATAAGCACCAATAGGTACATCACTACGCATATGTAAATCGACAGATTCACACAAAAGACTTCTAATTTGTTCTTCAAAATATTTGGCAGTGTGGTCGAAATCTAAATTATAGTAAACTTCCCAATAACGTTTAATGGATACATTGCCATTCACGACTGTCAGAACATGACCAGGTAAAAGTTCGTTGATACCTTTAAATAGAGTTTTACCTGCTAGGCAAAATTGAAAAGTTAAATAATCTTTGAATCCTTCCAAGTCAGTTTCAATATTTTTCAAGAAAGGTAATAGAGCTTTTGCTTCAGAAGCAAAGTATAGGACTTTATCAACTACAGTATAGTAAAAAGGTTTGATTCCAAAACGGTCCCTGGCACAAAATAAAGTTTGGTTTGATTCATCCCATAGGGCAAATGCAAACATACCTCGCAGATGGTTGACACAATCCATTCCCCACTTACGATATGCTTGTAAAATTACTTCTGTGTCAGAATTAGTACGAAAATTTTTATACCCTAGTTCTTGTCTCAGTTCCAAATAGTTATAAATTTCGCCATTGTAGGTTAGCCAATTTCCACCTTGGTCAGTCATGGGTTGACTACCCGTATTTAAATCAATAATACTTAAGCGACGATGGGCAAAGCCAATATGTTGTGAGGGATGTTGCCAAATTCCTTCCCCATCAGGACCACGATGAATTTGCAATTGATTCATCACTGCTAATCTGCGATTTAAGGAGGGAATAGTTTCCCAGTCAAGATTGATTGCACCAGCGATTCCACACATCTTTCAATAATTTATTAGCTATAGTTTGTAGGAAATTTTTTAGATAGCCATGACCAGGCAAACTGTTTTACATTGAGAGGCCATCCATGCTTCCCTTTGAAGAAAGCCCAATCGATAGAAGGAAACCTATTCATGATATCTTGAATTTCATCATTAGGAAATGTTGCAACTAAAATCTCATCTTGCAAGTAGTTGCAAATTAAGGCATTTCGAGGGGCGATCGCCGCTACTAATTCTGCGTAAGTGAATTTTGTAGGAATAGATAAAAGTCCTTTATACCATCTACTGCGACTCCATCTTTCAGGATTTGGGTCTTGTTTAAAATTTACAAAACCTGCATTAGCAATTACGGTGTGTACCCTTGTATCTAAAGCTGCGGAGAAAAGAGAATAAATTGCACCTTGTGAATGACCAACTAAGGCAATATGATTGACATTAAATCCAGAGATTGCTAAAGAATCAAGCAGCCATGAAATTTCGGAAACGTCTTTACCTATGGCTGACCAATTAGGATATTTTTGATAAAAGTTGCTGGTATCCCATTGGTTTTTGGGTTGACGTGAACCTGTAAATGTCAGTGTAGGGCATACCACCATATAGCCTTTATCTGCTAGCATTTTCCCATAAAACATCTCAGCTTTACCTGATTGTCCGCAAGGCTCTTTCCCGCCAACAAAATTAGTTTCATGAATAGCTATAACCAGTGGTGCTAAGGATTGATTAGATTTTTCTGTCTCCTGTTTAGGATAGTTGAGTATGGTAACTGGAACTTTTTCTGCAATAGGATTAACATAATAAAATTCTACATCTTTAATTTGTATTAATGGACTGATTTTACTTTGTAATGGTGGAGGATTTCCTAAGACAGGTTTTACATACTGATTAAGAAACTCTTCACGGGTCAAATTGTTTTCGTTATACCAGGGATTATTACTACTTTTTATTGGTGATTTGTCATATGAAATAGAAAATAGAAATAAACATAAAAATATAATTATAATAATAAAAATTCTATTTTTCTTCAGAAGTGTATTAATAATTTTTTGTCTTATATCGAAAAACACAGATTTTTAAAATAAAATAAATAATGATTGTATCTTAGTCATACATAATCGCTGAAAACTTTTTTCATCCGATTAAAAAACCAGAAGCCACCAATAAAAGTCAACACAGACATACTAAATAAAGGTATGAGAATCCTGGTAGCAGGTAAGGTATTGAGCATTAAAACAGATTGATAGGAAATGATGATGTAGTAGAGAGGATTAATGGCTAAAAAAGGGCGCATTGCGGCTGGAACCATAGCTTCTGTATAAGCAATGGGACTCAACATCATCAAGATGAGGGTTAAAACTGCAACTATATTTTGAATATCTCTAATGTAAACATTGAGACTAGAGAGAATCCAAATTAAACCAATAGAAAACAAGATTTGACATATCCAGACTAACAAAAATAGAGGTGAAAGAATTGAGAGCTTACCTAAAAAGATTAATGCGATCACCAATAAAATCATCCCAACTACTTGAGTTGCTTGACCGACAAGAACAGCTTTTACTGGGACTAGTTCTATGGGGAAAAGAGTATTTTTAATCAGATTAGCACTGGCAACAACAGAAGAAACTCCATAACTAAGAGCTTCCGAAAAGCCTAAAAAAGGAATTAAACCACAGAAAATTAAAGCTACATAATCATTAGCTCCGAGGGTGGGAAATCTAACTTTAAATATGTAGAGATAGACAATAGCGTAGGTTCCGAGAAATAACAAGGGATAAATAACCAGCCAAAATAGCCCTAATACGGAACCAGCATGACGAGTTTTAATTTCATTGATTGTGGTTTGATATAACATGGCACGATGCCGCCATAAAGTAGAGAAAGGCGGCAAAATTATATCCGAACCCAGAATCCGAAAAGAGTTCAAGAAATGTCTGAAGAATTGGGAAGGTGCTGGTTTTTTGAGCATTGGCTCAGGGGGTGGTTAATAACAGGGAACAGGGAACATAAGACAGTACTCAACGAACCTTTCACAAATTCTGTAATTACAGGGAATGAAAGATGTGGGCGATCGCTATCAAAATCAGTGATAAATTGGCATCGATTCTGTAAAACACAAAACCTCTAACGAAAATCACTGGGGATGAGTTCAGTCACAATGGAAATATGCTATTCAGTCAAGATTTTTTGCATATTTGCCACAATATATTCAATATTTGCAGATGACATTTCTGGCCAAATGGGCAAACTGAGAACCTGAGTTGCTAGTAAATCACTGACAGGATTAGCTGGATATTGTCCTTGATAAACTGGTAATTTATCCTGGGGTACGGGATAGTAAATCATACTACCAATGCCCTGCTTGCCTAAATATTCTTGTACAGAATCGCGTTTATTATCCAAAATCCGAATGGTATATTGGTGAAACACATGACCATCGGCTAGGTGTGGTGTAATCACACCGGGAATACCCGCCAGTAAATCATTATAGGTTTTGGCTACCCTGCGTCTACCCTGATTCCATTCATCGATGTGAGGTAGCTTGACACGCAAAATTGCCGCCTGCATAGTGTCTAAACGGGAATTGTAGCCTAAAACCTCGTTATGATATTTCTTTTTCGCTCCATGGACACGCAACATCCGAGCAGTTTCGGCAACTTGCTCATCGTCAGTTACAATTAACCCCCCATCACCGTAAGCACCTAAATTCTTAGAAGGGAAGAAAGAATAAGCACCCACATTGCCGATAGTACCAGTATGTTTGCCAGTGATGGAGGTACGGATACTTTCGGGACAATTTAAGTCGCAGGGGGCACAGTTACTGTAGTAGCGCGCACCGAAGGATTGGGCACAATCTTCAATCACCTTGAGGTTGTGAGCTTGGGCAATGTCTAGAATTGCCGCCATCGCTGCCGGATTGCCATAGAGATGCACGGGCATAATGGCTTTGGTGCGGGGTGTAATTTTGGCAACAATGGCTGTGGGGTCAAGGTTAAAAGTCTCGGCGTTGATATCAGCAAAGATAGGTATAGCTCCGACGTTGCTGATAGATTCTGCTGTGGCAAAAAAGCTAAAGGGAGTGGTAATGACTTCATCCCCCACACCTATCCCTAAAGCTTTTAAACCAATTACCAAAGCATCGGTTCCAGAATTCACCGCGATCGCCTGCTTGACTCCCAGATATGCTGCTACCTCCTGCTCAAATAGCTTGACATCTGGTCCCATAATAAACTGACCAGATTCCAACACACGGACGATCGCCTCTTGCATCTCAGTTTTGAGGGATTCATACTGGGGTTTGAGGTCAAGAACAGGAATCTTAGTTTGGCTCATGAAATTCTGATTACTTCTGTGTCTGATATTTGTTGGTATTTGCTACCTGTAGAGTCTACGGCATAGCCATCAGCATCAAACTGTAGCACATCGCCATAGGCACTCATCCAACCAATTATTTTGGCTGGGACTCCAGCCACCATGGCATAGGATGGCACATCCTTGGTAACTACTGCCCCCGCAGCCACAAAAGCACATTCGTGTAATGTGACACCACAAACTATAGTCGCATTGGCACCAATACTAGTTCCGCGTTTAACTAAGGTTTGGTGGTAATCATTACTGGTATTGCGGGGATATTCACAACGGGGTGTCTTGACGTTGGTAAATACCATGCTGGGACCACAGAAAACATAATCTTCTAAAATGACCCCTTCGTAAAGAGAGACGTTGTTCTGGATTTTGCAATAATCGCCCACTACCACGTTATTAGAAACAAGAACATTTTGTCCGAAGATACAATTGCGACCTATCTTGGCTTTACTAAAGATGTGACAAAAGTGCCAGATTTTTGTACCTTCGCCAATATCTGCCCCCGCATCCACGTAACTGGATTCATGTACAAAATAATTAGTCATGGAAAGATTTTTGTGCCTCCTCAAGAATTTCGACTACTGCCACCCCATTCCAGCCATCGGAGCGGGGTTTTTGGCGAGTTTGTAGACAATCTAAGAAATGCTGACACTCAATTTTTAACGGTTCCGATGCGGCAACTGAGACAATTTCCTGACCTTGATCGTGATGCTGCAAATCTTGGTCTATATGCTTATGGTGGATAGTTACCGTTTGTGATACTTCGTCGTAAACCAGCATTTGCTTCTGAGCAATGACGACTGTGGAACGCTCCACTAAGGGTGCATACCAAGAACAACTAATTTGGGCTGATTGACCATTATGAAAATCCAGGTGGACTTGTACGTAGTCTTCTATACCTGGTTGGAGAATGGCATTACCAAATGCTTTGACTGTTTTCAGTTGGGGATTTCCCAGAAGTTCTAAAACTACGGAAACATCGTGGGGAGCGAAAGACCACCAAACGTTTTCTTCCCTGCGGACTTTACCTAGTTTTAACCTGCGAGTGGCAACATGTAATACTTGACCTGCCTGACCACTGGCTAAATATTCTCCCATCCAGGCGATCGCGGGTTGGTATAACAATAAGTGCCCAACCATGAGAATTCGCCCCTGTTCCTGGGCATAGGTTGCCAATTTTTTCGCTTCCTCAGTTCGCAGGGTCATGGGTTTCTCCACGAAAACATCCTTACCTGCGCTTAAAGCTGCCATTGCCAATTCATAGTGGCTAGGGGCTGGAGTTGCCAAAACCAAGGCAGATACATCCGTTGCCAGGGCTGCGGCAAAATCATCATAGGTGGGAACATCGGGATAGGTGGTGGCGATCGCCTGTCGCAAAGCGGGGTGAGCTTCTGCCACTCCTGCTAATGCACCTAAATTATGGAAGTTCCGCACCAGATTTTTACCCCAGTTGCCCGCCCCGACAACAATTACCTGTGTATTTGTCAAATTTGTCACCTCTTTTCTGCCCCTACAGCAAAGTTACTTTATCGTGAGCGCAATCCAGATGTCTAGTAATCCCTCTGGTATCAAGAACCGCCTGAGCCTTTGCTACTAAATCAATGTAATTAATTTGACTATGGTCTGTAGCAATAATTACTAAGTCAGCAGTGGCGATCGCCTCCTCAGTCAAGGTGACACTATGAAATGTTTGTCCTTTAATTTCCATTTTGGGCACAAAGGGGTCATGGTAGGTCACGGTGATTTTATCTTCTAGCAAATAGTTAATCACCATCATGGCTGGAGACTCTCGCCAATCTCCCAAGTCTTTTTTATAGGCAACACCTATCATCAAAATCCGTGATTTGGCGGGGGCAATTCCCAAATCATTTAAAACCCGGCGAGCTTTTTCTCGGACAAATATCGGCATGGAACGGTTAATTTCCCCAGCTAGGGCAATGAAGTGAGTGTTAAAGTTGACCTCCTTTGCCTTCCATTCCAAGTAATGGGGGTCAATGGGGATACAATGACCACCCACACCGGGTCCCGGATAGAAAGGCATAATGCCAAAGGGTTTGGTATTCGCAGCATCCAGAACTTCCCAGACATTTAAATCCAGGCGATCGCACAATAAAGCTAACTCGTTGACTAAGGCAATATTCACCGCTCGAAAGGTATTCTCAAATACCTTCACCAGTTCCGCAGCTTTCGCACTACTCACAGGAACTACATGGTCAATAGTCTGCTGATAAAATAACATTGCTATTTCCAAGGATTGGGAGTCCGATGCCCCCACAACCTTGTTAGTATTTTTAGTTGTGTAACGCTTATTTCCTGGATCTACCCGTTCGGGGGAATGAGCCAGAAAAAAATCTTGCCCCTGTTTTAAACCACTCACCTGCTCCAGTACCGGTCGCATCACCTCATCTGTGGTTCCGGGATAGGTTGTAGATTCTAAGGTGACTAATTGCCCCGGTCGGAGATATTTTGCAATCCCATGGGTGACACTTTCTATGTAACTTAAGTTAGGGGTGAGATTTTTTGTGAGCGGAGTCGGCACACAAATGACAATCACATCCATCTGTGGCACTTCCTCAAAGCCCAGTACCGCCCTTAATTTGCCCGTGGCAACAACTTGTTTTAAATCTTCATCTTTAATATCTGTAATGTAATTATCTGCCATGTTGACTCGTTCGGTTCGTTGGGGATTCTGCTCAATTCCCACCACTGGATAACCAACCTTGGCTTTTTCCACAGCGAAGGGCAAACCAACATATCCCAACCCCACAACACCAACTACGGCTGTATGTGCCCGAATTTTTTCTTGTAAATGAGTCAAAATTTGCGTTTTTTCAGTCATGGCTTCGAGGCTAAATAATTGGGCTAAGAAAAAATTGTAATTTGAGTTGCTGCTCCCGTGATTAATTCCAATATTTCATAAGAGTGAATCAAATTCATAAATTTTATCCTGCTCTCATAGTGCGTTTTCCGACATTCACGATAATCGTCGGGAAAAATAGTTACCAAAATTTGCTACTCTAGGTTACGTATATGCCAATTGCCCCAACCCTTGAAAATAATTCCTAGCAACTCCTTTCATCCATCCAAAACATAGTTAATCAGGTCTACAAAGTTAGTTTATATATTTACCAGTATTTCCATAAACAAGCAGTTAGCATCTGGTGAATTCTGTCAAGGGTAGCAGCAAATTTCACACAATACTTAGTATTCCTTAATATTTCTCTTTCTACCTAGGTTATGAAGCGTGTAGTTTTAATTACTGGTCATTACTGGCATTCCAAACGCAAGGCAGGTTTTCACTGGCTGGGTGATGCTTTTTGGCGGCAAGGTTGGGAAGTTGTGTTCTTGACTGCTCCCTTGAGTTGGCTATCTGTGTTACGTCGAGATTATCGGCTAGCTTATCCGGTTCTGGAGGAAGCGAATCGACTACAACCCATCAAACCAAATATGTGGAGCTATGTTTGGTTTACTCCTTGGCATCCTGCGAATCTTCGTCTGGGTATGCTGAATCATCTCAGCCGTTCTTGGTTTCGCTCCTATGGTCAGTTACCTTTACCAGAGGTAGAATCACTGTTGAAAGATGCTGATCTATTTATCTTTGAGAGTACCCCAGCTCTTTTATTATTCGATAGATGTAAACAGATTAACCCTCGCGCTCAGTATATATATAGAGTTTCCGATGATTTACGACTCTTAAATAATCATTCTATTGTCTTAGAGAAAGAAGCAGAAGTATTACCAAAATTTAATTTGGTCAGTGTTCCCAGTCAGCATATGTATCGTATGTTTGCTGGATTACCTAATATTAAATTACACCTCCATGGTATCCGCAAAGACTTGTTTGCTCAGGATTATTACAATCCCTACCCCCCATCAGAGCATCCCCATGTCGTTTTTGTTGGCAATACCCGTTTTGACTATGATTTTATCGATAGGGCTAGTCAATTACTACCTGATTGGCAGTTCCACATTATTGGTCCAATGTCTAATTTAATTTCGAGAAAAAATATTATTGCTTATCAAGAATTACCCTTTGAAGCAACTATTCCTTATCTCAAATATGCCGATATTGCCCTGCAAAATCTCGCATATAGTCCAGGTTCTGAATGCTTTACCGATAGTCTGAAAATAATTCAATATACTTACTGCCAACTGCCAATCGTAGCACCAGATTACCTGAAATCTTCTCGAGAAAATATGTTTTATTATCAACCAGGAAATCCAGACAGTATCCGTCAAGCATTAATTGCCGCTCAAGGTTGCGATCGCTCACAAATCTCCACTGAGAATATTTATGATTGGGATGAGTTAGTATCTGAGTGGCTGGGTTCATCTTTTGCACCTGTAAAGGTGACGACCAAGTAAGTGAAATTTATACTGCTGCTTTTCAGCAAGCAAATATAATTGCCATATTAAAAGAGCTGTCTAACATCACATTAAACAACTCTTGTTTGAAATCAGATATTTCAGATATAGATTTTTCACTCTTGGGAAGTCATATCAGACAAGCATAGAACAGAGAAAGATTGAGTCGGTTCACACAATATTTTGTTATGTAAGTCCAATATTATGGCTTTTCTCGTTCTGGTTTATCTGATATATCAAAAGATGATTAACTGAACTATACTGCTAACTAGGAATTATTTGCTTCTCTGGTGTATTTATTCCAAGCTGTTGCCGCATCATGGGCAGCTTCCTGAGCACTTTCAATAGGATTGTCGGCAGTTTTTAAGGCAGTGTCTTGTAAAGAACTACGCGCATTTGTAAGGTTATCTTTGATATTTTCTAACCCTTCCTTAGTGCCCTTTGCGACATCTTCGCTTGTATCTTTGAGTTTACCTGTAATATCGTCAACTTTGTCTTCAATGTTTTCTCCGAGCTTGCTAGAGTCTTTGGCGACTCTGTTAGCAGCTTTGGCAATATTATTTGTCTGTTTTTCCTGGTTATATTCTGCTTGTTCTTTCAATACTTTTGTTTTTCTTTTGGCTGCGTCGATTGCTGATTTTGAGCGAGGATCGACATCACTAAAACTATTCATTCCACCTTCATAGGTTGAATAGATTCCATCTCCTTTAGGTACGGAAATTTCTGAATTTGCTCTGTTAGGGTTAGGAGTTGTTGCTGCAACAGAACTACAAGCTTGGGTAAAAAATAGAAAAGTACAAGCTACGGCAGCAGCGAATACTTTCCCTAATCGGATATTTTGGAATAAAGAAATTAATTTTTTCATGTGTTTGCTCCATCTCTGATAGTTACTCATAGTAATAATTAAAATTACTATTTATATCTAGCCGAAGTTGCAACATATAATTGATTATATGTCCAAAATATATAACCAGAGAAGTATATTCTGGCTAGAAAATGATGCGGGGGTTGGAAAGAAATCGAAAAAAGATAGAAACTCTATTTCTTGACTCCTCCGATTTATTTAACGGTATTACTGATTTTATGGATGATTTGTCATTCCGAACAAAATTTAGGGAAGGAAGAATCTCAAGAGATACGGAGTCCGAATGGACACACGATACTCAGGTTTTCCATTGCTCTACTTACCATGGCATAACCAACATCATCCTGCATTTATGCAATGTCTATTTGACGAATAAATTCTGAGTCGCTGTAGTGGGTGAATAATACTGATTTTATCAGGTAGCAATTTGGGAGATAAAGTTGGGGAAATTCCCACTTGTGAGGTGAAAGACTTTTTCTCGCTATTTTCAAGATAGACTGGGTTGTGCTTCGTGAACCGTGCAGAAACAGAGTAGGATAAATCAAGAAATAAAACTTAACAGAGATACCGTATTTGAGGTATCTTGTTCTACAACTTGCCCTTGAGTCACAGTAACTGAAAATATCTATGGGATAGCTTTGATACTTAATCAAACCCGAAACCAAGAGCTATGAGGAATCACAGATGACTCTGGTGAGTTGGAAATGTACCTTTTACCTTAAACATCGTCACCCATGAAAAACTGGCAGGAAATGATAGCGATCGCCCAACGCATTTTGCTAGAGTTGTTGCGACGTAAACGCAGTCTGGTTTTTTGGATTATTTTTCCTGTATCTGTGCTGCTGATTAATGGTTTTGTTTTAGCAGAAAGTATGAAAATCACTACAGATAAGGGGTTTGAGTATTCTGCTCCTTCGACTTTGGTGGGTTCTGCATTGTTTTTTAGCTGCTTGGGTGGTAGTGTGGCTACAGTGGTTGCAGAGCGGGAACAGCAAACCTTAAAGCGTCTATTCATTTCTCCTTTAAGTGGTACTGCTTACTTTCTAGGTATTTTTTTAGCTCATAGTTGCATCGGTATTGGACAGGCTTTATTAATTTACGCGATCGCGGCATTTTGGGGTGCGACTTTTAAAGGTTCTATTTTGTTGGGAATCATGATTGTTTTGTTAAGTATTATTGCTTATGTTGGTTTGGGGTTTATTTTAGGTACACAATTAGCGCGCAGAACTGAAGATGTGAATTCTTTGGTTGCAGCATTTGGTGTACCTTTATTGATTCTGGGTGGGGCATTTTTCCCGACAACTTTTTTACCCAAGGTGCTTTTAGATATTGCTAAGGTTAATCCGATTTACCATATGAATCAAGCACTTTTAGGTGTATCTGTAGGGGGTAATCAGGTGAATGATATTGCCTCCCATCTACAGTTTTTAATTGGTTTTTCCGTGGCAATGGTGATTGGTGGTTGGTTATCTTATCATCGGATGTTAGCTACAGAGAAAAGATTATAGTGATAGCAGTTCCTGTAAAGTACAAAATAGCAGGTAAAATGCTGACAATAAAAGGCTTTGGGCATTTATTTTCCTGATAATTGATTTGCGAATCTGCTTATCTCTACCCTTTCCTATTTCTTAAATTATGCTAAGTATTGAAAATCTGAATAAATCTTACGGTAAACGCAGAGTTCTGCAAAATTTGAGTTTTAATATTGCTTCTGGAGAGGTTTACGGTTTACTGGGTGCGAATGGTGCAGGGAAAACCACTACAATTAATATTATTTGTAATTTAGTCAGGGCTGATAGTGGAAGTTTATTAATTAATCATCAGCCCATTTCTGCTAAAAGTAAACATTTAATCGGGATTGCGCCTCAAGAGAATTTGCTGTATAAAAGTCTTTCTTGTGAAGAAAATCTCAATTTCTTTGCCCAAATTTATGGTTTGAGTAGGCAAGAGAGAAAGGAGAAGATAGAGAAAGTACTTGAGGCAGTAAATTTATTGGATAGGGCAAAAAGTCCAGTAGAAACCTTAAGTGGGGGGATGCAGAGACGATTAAATATTGCAGTGGCTTTAATACATCAGCCAAAATTGGTAATTTTAGATGAACCAACTACTGGTTTAGATATTGAGGCAAGATATGAGATTTGGGAATTAATTAGAAATTTAAAAAATCAGGGAATTACGATTTTACTGACGACGCATTTATTAGATGAAGCGGAGCGTCTATGTAATCGGATTGGAATTTTGAAACAGGGTTATATTTTAGCGGAAGGTAGTTTAGAATATTTGCGTCTTTGTATCCCAGCGAAGGAAATTATTGTGGTACAAACCCAGGATGAAGAGGAGGCGATCGCCCGCGCAATAGATTGTGGTTTTACTCCTCGACGTTATGGCAATGATTTGGCTTTTTGGCTCCCGGAGCATTGGGAATTAAAGGATATTATTGCCCAGTTTGAAGGAATCACCATTAATTCTATCTGCCGTCAACCAGTACGGTTGGAGCATATTTATCTGGAATTAACTCAAGCAGAGCATTTATCTTTGACTCGTTATCAGTTAAGTCGAGTGGTGTAAGGGAGGGGTGAGGAAACAGCAAGAGAGGATAGTTTCTTTCTTAACTGTTTACCCATTACCCATTACCTGTTACCCATTACCTTTCGTTTCGGGATTATCTTGGGAAAAACTCATTTGAATGATTTTTTGTTTCCCATCGGAGCGAGTTGCTGTCATCACGTAGTTGATGGAGTTACCTGTGAAGGGAATACGCAGATGGAAAGTACCATCGGGTTTCATTTTCACCGGATTTCCAGCGACGGAAACATTTGCTCCTGCTTCTGTTGCTCCATGAATGATTAATTCTGCATCTGCAATGAACCAAAAATCTGTTTCTGGTCTGCTAAATATGCGAACGGATTGGGAACGTGCTAATCTTGTCCAGGTATTGTCTGGATTTAAATAACCAAGCTCTGCCATGTAAGTGCGATCGCTCTCCGGAATGGCTACATAGCGATCGTCTACTGTCATTTCACAATCATAGGATTGAATAAACTTGGGTTGCTGATAACTCAAATCAATATCGGTGACATCGTAGAGTCGCAGAGCTAATTGGGGATTTCCTTGATTACGTAATTTTAGTTTGCTTTCCTCACTCACTTGCCAAGAAGCATATGCCCATTTTGGTGTTCGTGGTGATAATTCAAGTTTCTCACTATTATCAGTGTCAGAGGTTGTATTATTAACCTGTGAAGTGGCAGATGTATATGTATTAACACCACTAGGTGAAACCTGAGCTATGGTATCAAAGTCTTTCTGCATAACCTCTTGTGCTATTGTGTGGGGTTCTGCGTTGTCTGCAACCTCTTCTAAGGCTGTATCAGAAATTACTGACGGTTTTGTCTCTGGGGAAGCATCAATATCTAATGTTTTATCAACTATAAAAGTAGTAGTCTGGGGTTCTGATGCCCGAATGGGATTGATGACTTCTTCTTTTAGCTGTATTGGTGTTTCCTGAGAAGCATTATCTTCCCAAAGGTCTGGTAAAGGTGCGTATTCTTGACTATTTATAGACTGTATTTCGGTATTATCTTTGACTTTTGATGCTTCCGATTTGTCAGTCTCGCTGTTGTCGGAATTGGAGAGTTGGGAACCGATTGCCATTCCACCCAGGATAGCTGCACCTCCAGCAATGACTGCACCGGAAAGGTTGGGGCTGTTTTCTAAGGGTGTGTCGGTGGTAGGGCTTGGCGTTTCTGCGTTGCTCTCCTCGGCTGTTGGGGGTTGTATAATTTCCGCAGAGGGCACATCTGCTACATCTGGATTGGTGGCAACGGGTATATCTTGCCAGTCAGAGGAGGTTTTGACTTCGACATTTGGTAAATCTGGGATTTGAGTAGTGTTTTCCTGATTATTTACAGGTTCTTCCCAGATATCTGGTAGGGGGGGATAGGATGGTTGTGTTTGGGAATTTTCTGATGATGATTCTGGGGTGACTGCTGTTTCTGACTGATTATTGAAGATTTGTGACGCGATCGCCGCTCCACCAATGGCAACACCCGCGATCGCTCCCGTGATGGGATTAATAATATTGTTGTCTGCTGGATTGGATTCTGATACTGGATTAAATACTGTAGGAGCTTCCACATCGTTATTACCACTGACAGGATTAAAAACAGTGGGAGCTTCCCCATCATTACTTGTAGTCAGGGGATTAAACGCTGTAGGTACTTCATCTGCATTACCACTGACAGGGTTAAAGATTGTCGGAGCTTCCACATCACTGCTCACAGGATTAAAAATGGTGGGAGCTTCTACATCGTTATTACCACTGACAGGATTAAAAACAGTGGGAGCTTCCCCATCATTACTTGTAGTCAGGGGATTAAACGCTGTAGGTACTTCATCTGCATTACCACTGACAGGGTTAAAGATTGTCGGAGCTTCCACATCACTGCTCACAGGATTAAAGACAGTGGGAGCTTCCACATCATTACTTGTAGTCAGGGGATTAAAAGCCGTAGGTTCTTCATCTGTATTACCACTGACAGGGTTAAAGATAGTAGGAGCTTCCACATCACTGCTCACAGGATTAAAAACAGTGGGAGCTTCCCCATCATTACTTGTAGTCAGAGGATTAAAAGCTGTAGGTTCTTCATCTACATTCCCACTAACAGGGTTAAAGATTGTAGGAGCTTCCACATCACTGCTCACAGGATTAAAAATAGTGGGAGCTTCTAAATCAAAATTTGCGGATGGTGTTTGTGGTGTATAGGGTACATTCCCTAACTCTGGATAGGAAGCATTGACAACTGAGATGGGTGCTTCTAAATCAAATCCAGGATCATCTAAATTTTTCCTTTGAGAGCTAGGTGTGATGCTGGGAAATTGTAGCTCTGTTTCTCCATCAATTGAGGAAATTTGTGTTTCTGTTTCCCCGTCTAATTGCTGATTTGTTGGTGGAATTTGTGCTTGGGTTTCCCCATCGAATAAATTAGCAGCTGCAACTGTTGCACCAATTGTACCAAGACCTACAGCTGTGGCTGTGGCAGGGTTGATATTGACTGGAGTGGTGGGAGCTAAATTTGAACTAACGGTGGGATTTAAATCAGGATTCGGTGTAACAGTTTCGGAATTAGAAGCAACGGTGGGAGTTAAATCAGAATTTGGTGTGATGGTTTCGGAATCGGAAGTAGTTTCCGGTTTTTTCGCAGGTTTTCTCATCAACCACCCCAAGAATAAACCCCCTAAAGCGACAAAGGGAATCCAAATCCACCACAGAGGGTTTGATTGACTATTTGCATTATTGCTATTTGTTGTATTGTTACTAGCTTCTGGTACTGTCGCGTTGCTGGTAACTTCCGGTGTAGAGACGGTAGTGGATTCTGTGGTTGCGAGGGGATTTGCTTCCGTGGTTGCGAGGGGAGTTGATATTGGTGAATCTGTGACTTGTGCAATAGGTGTTGTCACCCCATTATTTGCTGTGACTGGGGTTGCAGAGGGTGTAACTAATGTGTTGGTGGTGCTATTGCTAGCGATCGCGCTGCTGGAAGAAATAGCGATCGCCACAGATGCTGCTTCTGCTTTTCTGGCTTCTCTGACAGCTGCGACTCCATCATTACTACTGGCAAAACCCAGATAGCTACTGACACTTGTATTAGGAGTTTTCTTATAAACATATACTAAGGGTTGGGAAAAAGGATACCTCGGACTATCCGGTAAAGTATTATGCATTGACAATACCCTTACCCCCGGTAATTGAGCGACTTGATTGGCTAAAACGTAGCTAATTCCGTCTTTTCCTAACTCTCTAATTACCGCAGCTGTATTATCTTCTGACAGTTGGGTGGCGGTTTTACCAGTCGTAAACTTGGCAGTTTGAAATGCGGGATAATTTTTCAGAGATTGACGAGTATCACTAATCTCTGGACGGTCAATAATGCGAATCTTTCCAGATTTTCCCCCAACCTGCGACCAATTTGTAATTTCTCCTCGGAAAATTTGGGCAAATTGCTTACTTGTCAAGTTGCCTTTAAAGGGGTTTTCACTACTCACTATCAGAGCAATTTTTTCCCGATGTACCCGTAATTGTTCTAAACCTTGGTTTTTTTCTTCTGGTGTTAAACCTCTGCCAATTGCTGCTAAATCTATTTTCCCTTCTTTTAAGGCTGTCAGAGCTGCATCTGTTCCATTAGTTGCCACCTCTACCTGAGTTCCCGGAAATCGCTTCTGAAAACTCTGTTTGAGGGTTTGGTTAATTGTTGTCATACTACTCGAACCATCTATCCGCACGGTTGTACCACTGGGTACGTTTGTTGGTAGGGGAAATGATGGTGTTTCGTTTGATGAATTTGCTAATGTGGAGTCTGACAACACCAGAGTTGCAGCCATCGGAGTAGCTGCTAAGGCAAGCAACAATGCCAGACTGACTATTGGATGATCATTCTTTTCTTTTTGCCACATATGCCTCTGAAACTCAGCTAGAGAGAAAATAAATAAAGTAAAAATTGGTCAGTCTTCAACGCCATCTTTTTCTGTAGAAGACGCGCTAATTATACATCTCTATGGTCTTTTTCTGAAGTTCTTGTAGATATTAATCTTTACAATACCCTGCCTTCACTCTATCTTGGATTGCAACAGGGTTAACATATTGTTGATTTTTTTTAAAGTATTGATAATAAGTGCCTAAATTGGCTTCTAGTCAGGGTGTGAGAAAATTCTTCTCTATACTTATGTCTATATTTTTTGTTAACAGGGAAAATATACCTAAAGCGCGTTATACTTTCTCCCATACAATATTTATCAAGGGTTGGTGCGTTTTGAACTCTGTTCTCACGCACCTGATAATATGGAATTTTGTCGGTACAAAATATCGGCTACATCGACAGAATTTCCATTAGGTTAATCTATATTAAGGACATAAAATTTGTCCCCAGCGCAGTTTTACCCCTGGAGCAGGAGTCACACAATCAAAGGGTTTAACTTTACCCCTAACTAATCCCCAGGAGGAGTAAAAGTCAGAGCGATTCATCCCAAATTTCACATAACTGACATTGGGGCAAGTTTTCATGAGTTTGCTGGCGATCGCCCTCTGTAATTTGGAGGAAGACTCCATAAATTTTTCTCCACCCTTTCCTTCAAATAGAAAACTATATCCAAAGGGTTTATTTTTGGGTGCATCACTATAGATTGGGGTGATATTTTCTCTTTTGACTGCTACTAGTTTGAGACTAGGTTGAGCTTGAATTTGCCGACGAGCAGTTTTCACAGAATTAACACAAGCTTGAGTATCAACTTTTAGAGCAGCATGGGTGGGTAATTCTGGCAAAGAAAAGGTAATGCTGGTAATCGCAGAGAGAGAAATGAGGGATATTTTCTGGAGGGGAAAATGAGAAATCCAGCTTCGGTTCATAAATTAGGGCATTAGGTTGATCTTAAACTAATATGCTTAACCTAAATAGGCTTTCCGGACTCTTTCATCAGTTAATAATTCCGCAGCAGCACCGGAAAGGGTAATAGAACCTGCATCTAACACATAACCTCTATCGGCAATTTGCAGGGCAAGATTAGCGTTTTGCTCTACTAATAATATAGTTACCCCTGTGGCACGTAAATTTTCAATAATTGTAAAGATTTCTCGCACGATTGCCGGAGCCAAACCTAAACTCGGTTCATCTAATAATAGTAGTTGGGGTTTACTCATTAAAGCACGGGCGATCGCCAACATTTGTTGTTCACCACCACTCAAGGTTCCTGCTAGTTGGTTACGTCTTTGAGCTAATCGTGGAAATAAATCAAATTGATGTTGAATATCGGCTTTAATTGCCTCTTGATCATGACGAATATAAGCACCTAAAAGCAGATTATCTAATACTGTTTGTTTGGCTAAAACTCTTCTACCTTCCGGGGAGTGGGCAATACCTAACTGTACAACTTCATGGGGTTGACGTTTCGTAATATTTCGCCCGCTATAAATAATTTCTCCACTTTTGGGATTAATAATTTTAGAAATAGCTCTTAGAGTAGTTGTTTTTCCGGCTCCATTTGCCCCTACTAAGGTGACAACTTCACCGTTATTCACAACTAAATTAATATCTTTTAAGGCTTGGATACCACCATAATTAACATATAGCTTTTCTATTTGTAAAATTGGATATTTTGTCGCATTCATTTGTCTTTAGTGATTATTCTAGATATGACTATTTAACCTAGGAGATACCATGAGATATCATCTATATATAAATTGTATGAAGTAGAGATTTTGTAGTCGAATTTTTATTACCTAAGTAGCTGAGTAGAATTAAATATAAGATGCGGGTACGTTCGGGTGAAGTATGAAATGTAACGCCCATATGAGTTACACTACCGCTAACCCATCCTACAAATTACTCATTACTCATTACTCACTACTCACTACTCACCTAAATAAGCTTCAATCACTGCTGGATCATCTCGTACCACCGCAGGTTCACCCAAAGCAATTAATTGTCCAAAATCTAGCACCGCAATGCGATCACACAAACCCATCACCAAGGGAACGTGGTGTTCAATCAAAATGATAGTTAAATTGTAGCGATCGCGCAGACTGCGGATAAAATCACTGAGTTGTTGTTTCTCACTCGGATTCATCCCCGCAGCAGGTTCATCTAATAGTAAAATTTGTGGTTCTAAGGCTAAAGCACGGGCAATTTCCAAACGTCTTTGATCACCATAGGCAAAGTTTTTTGCTTTCTCATTTTGTCGTTCTTTTAAACCGACTAACCCTAATAACTCTAAAGCTTTGACTTTGCTGGTTTGTTCTTGACGTTGTGCCGATGGTACACCTAAAACGCTCATCAAAACATTACTTTTTGTGTGTAAATGTCGGGCAATGATGACATTATCTAAGGCGGAAAGCTCACCAAACAGACGAATATTTTGAAAAGTTCGAGCTATCCCTAGGGCTGCAATTTCATGGGGACGGAGTTGAGAAATTTCTTGATTTTGATAACTTAAATTACCGCTAGAAGGAGGAATTAAACCAGTAATTAAATTAAATAGAGTTGTTTTTCCGGCACCATTAGGACCAATTAAACCAAATATTTCCCCTTGATTCACACTAAAAGAAACTTGATTGACTGCAACTAATCCACCAAAATTGCGAGTGAGTTTTTCCGCTACTAAAATAGTACCCATTATCCATCTTCTATTTATGATTTTTTGATTCTTTTGAACATATCTGGAGTCACCCAACCTTGGGGGAAAAATATCGTTCCCAGAACAATTAAGACACCAAAAATAATTAATCTGCCATCTCGGAAAAACTGTGCTAACCACAGGGGTAAACCCGCAGTATCAGCTAAATTCTTCAACATTTCTGGTAAAGCAGTAAATACCATTCCCCCAACCACGGAACCCCAAAAAGTTCTCGAACCACCAATTAATACAAATGTCAAGTAAATAATACTTGAATCAAATGTTCCTTGACGAGAATTCCAGGTATTCAAAAAATGGGCACTTAATGCACCAATAATTCCCGCTAAAATTGCCCCTAAAGTAAAGGCTAAAACCTTATAATAGGTGGGATTAATTCCCATGGAACCGGCAGCTAATTCATCCTCACGAATTGCAATTAATGCCCTACCTACACGCACATTTTCTAAGCGGTAGATAATTACCATGGTAAGGATGAGTAGGGGTAAGGCAATCCAGAGATATTCCAGAGGATTGCTGTAGGGTTGGGGAATATTAAAAATACCAATTGCACCCCCAGTAATTTCTAAATTCAGGGCAATGACTCGCAATACTTCCACAAAAGCAATAGTGGCGATCGCCAGATAAATACCTCGTAAACGTAATGCGGGAATCCCAATTGCTATCCCTAGCAAACCTGAGATAATACCAGCAATTACCATCTCAATAATTAACAGGTATACAGGAAAATTCGTACCCTCAAATTTAAATACCTGTGTGGATAATATAGCGGCAATATAACCACCCAAAGCATAAAAACCGGGACTTGCTAAGGATAATTGTCCAGCCATTAAAGGTAAGTATAGAGATAGTCCTAGCAATGCCCCCAGTACCATAGAAACTATCAGGGAACCGTAAGTAGAGAAAAAATCAATCAAAATATATTTACCTCATAGCAAATGATATCTAAACCTTTTGGACAAATTTTCGCCCTAGCAATCCCTGGGGACGAACTAATAGCATGATGAACAAAATTCCGAAGGAAACTGCATCTTTATATCCAGAATATTCCGTAGGAACAAATGCTTCCACAATGCCAATAATTAAACCTCCAATTACTGCACCGGGAATACTACCTAACCCACCTAAAACAATCACTGCTAATCCCCGCAAACCAAACCCAATACCAAAATATGGACCAGCAACACTTATACTAGAAGCAACTAAAGTACCAGCTAATCCGGCAAGGAAACTGCTGATAAAAAAGGTGAGCATGATAAAGCGATCGCAGTTAATTCCTAATAAGCTAGAAGTCGTCACATCCTCGGCGATCGCCTGCATAGCTTTACCATATTTTGTCTTATTGATAAAGTAAGTGAGGATGCCCACAAATACCATCGATACGACAAAGATAAATATTTGTACAGTCCGAATCGGAATCGGGTTAGCTTCCGTACCAAAATTAATCGCTGAAGGTAAATTACCGTAGGTATCTGCGGGGAAAGTATAACTTTCTGCCCCAACTAAATATTGAATCACATTGACAATTACTACTCCCACACCCAAACTGGAAACTACCGTCAGCAGAGGGTCAGAATTACGTTTCCTCAGGGGTAAAAAAGCAATTCTCTCTACTAATACCCCCACAATTCCTGCCAGGATACTGCCGAGAATTAAAGCAATTGTAAAGGGTAATTGTATCGGTAAAGCTGCATTTGCTAATACCCCATTAAAGCCAAATTTACTACCCATTAATGCATAGGTAAAATATGCGCCCAAGGTAAATACTGCACCATGGGCAAGGTTAATAATACCTAAAATGGAATAAACTAATGTGTATCCCAAGGCAAAAATGGCATAGACACTACCAATGGACAATCCATTCAGAAAATTCTGTAAAAATAGGTTGAAATCCATAGCTATTTGAGATATTCAAATTTACCAGTTTTACCATCTTGATTCATTTTAATTTGTGCCACATAAAATTCCTGCTGAATTACTTCTCCTACAGGTGTGAAAGCAATATTTCCTAGGGGAGTTTCGTATTTACCAGCTAGAATTTCTTTATTTAATTTGATGCGTAATTCACCCAAAGGTAATTTACTCACTGGAGATTTTTTATCTAGGGTTTTCAGTGCATCTACATAAACTTGTACCGCAGTAAATGCTTGAGCGCTAATTTGTGGTGGTTCTTTTTTAAACTGTTGTTGATAGATTTTGCGAAAATCTTGATTGATGACACCAACTTGACTGGGACTATAGGCTTGGGCAACTAAAATCCCATCACATAAAGCTTGACAGATGGGAAAAACATTGGATGTATTCATCCCATTTCCGCCAATAATTGTCCCTTTATAACCCAATTCTCGCAGTTGTTTGACTAAGTTTCCCCCATCGGTAGTTAACCCAGAAACAATGATTAAATCTGGCTTTAAATTCATGGCATTGGTTGCCTGACTTTGAAAATCAGTATCTGTAGTTTGAAATTTTTGGACAGTAACTAAATCTAACTTTTGGTCTTTTACTGTCTTTTGGAAAAACTCCGTTTCTGACTTGCTAAAAGCATCATTTTGTGCATAAAAAACCGCAACTTTCTTAATCTTGGGATTCATCTTTAATGCGGCTTTCACGGAATTCGGAGCAACCACAGAACTGGGTGCAGAAACACGGGCAATATAGTCACCAATTTCGGGAATTCCTTTAGCTGTATTCGATGCACTCACCATGGGAACTTGAGCGCGATTTGCTACGGGTGCAGCACTGAAAGCTTGCTGGGAAAGGGTAGGACCCACAATTCCCACGACTTTATCTTTATTAATTAATGTTTGGAAAGCGTTAATGGCTCCTGCTTCATCACCACCAGTATCCTGGAGAACTAACTTAATCGGTGTACCATTAATTCCACCTTTGTCATTGAAATATTTCTCGGCAATTTTCGCACCATCGGCGATTTCTTGCCCTAGTAAGGCAACATTACTGGTTTGAGCATAAGCCAATCCTAGGGGGATGGTAGTGGATGTCGAAGTATTAGAAGTGCTGGTGTTAGTGCTGGTTTGGCTGCTACAAGCCACCAAGGAGAGGGTAAAAGCTGCGAAAATTGCTGTTGTACGTTTTTGCATGATTGAATAACTAACTAGTAATTAAAGGAATGTTTTACTGACATAAATTAAATAGATGTTGCATCAATGATGATATGCATTTCTCATTTTGTAGACGCTTGTGCAGCTTCCCTAGGGTACGTAACCTAATGAAGTGTTAGCTTGGCTATACTTCCGCGTTTGCTACCTACTTCTTCCTAAAAGCAAGCTACAGCACGACAATCAAAATTCATACCGCAATCAGCAACGTCATTAAATACAAACGGCACTGCCCAGAATTCGCAAATTTGTGTAGTTGCGATCAGAGTTAATTAAATCATAGGATTTAGGGAAAATTTTAGAAAAAATTGCTATCTACTTCTCAAACTGCAAAATATCGCCAATATTTGCCACATGGGTACAACCGCACAGAGCCATGGCAACATCTAGCTCCTCTCGGATAATTTTTAGCACATCGCACACACCAGCTTGACCATTCACTGCCAATCCCCAAAGCACTGGGCGACCTATCATGACAGCCTTTGCTCCCATTGCCAAAGCTTTTAGAATATCCGTACCGCGACGAATACCACCATCAATTATTACTTCAGCCCGCCCATCTACAGCCGTCACCACTTCTACCAATGCATCAACCGAGGCGATCGCCCCATCTAATTGTCTTCCTCCATGATTGGAGACAGCGATCGCCCTTGCACCACATTCCACTGCTCTGACTGCATCATCACCCCGTAAAATACCTTTCACCACCAAGGGTAGGGGGGATAAAGACTGTAACCATTCTAAATCTCGCCAGGTGACTGCTGGGTCGAGTTGCTGGGCAAAATAGGCAAAAAGTCCAGATTCTCCCTGGGTTTCTGGAATATTTAACCCGGAAAGCGTCGCTAAATTTGCCAGTTGTAAATTCTCCGGTAGCGTTAACTGATTACGTTTATCCCGCTCTCGCACCCCCAGGACAGGTGCATCAACTGTCACACACAGTGCATTGTAACCCGCAGCATAGGCACGCTCCACCAAGGCGCGAGTCAGTCCCCGGTCACGATGCACATATAATTGAAACCATAGGGGTGTGGAAATTGGGGAATTTTGAGAAGTCTGATATGCAGTGGCGACTTCTTCGAGATTTTTATTAGACATCGTACTCAAAACCATCCCCACATTCCCCTGGGATGCTGCGGTTGCAGTGGCAATTTCTCCCTCTGGATGGGCTAAACATTGAAATGCCATGGGAGCAATTAATAAGGGTAAAGCCAGGGATTGCCCCAAAATAGTGGTTTCCAAGTGGCGATCGCTCACATCAACCAACACACGGGGACGAAACCGGATTCTTTCAAAGGCAGCATGATTATCCCCTAAAGTAATTTCATCCCACGCTCCGCTCACATAATAATCCCAAGCCATTTTCGACAAAGATTCTGCCGCTAATTGCTCATATTCAAAGATATTAATTGGTTGGGAATAGTAGTTCACGGAGGAATATAGAAAATAGAGAATAAATCGTGAGGTAAGTCCTATTTTAATTATTTAGACACTCATAATTATCAAAACAACAAACCTGTCCAGAACATTGCATTTCCTCATCTAGCACATTAAAAATCACTGCTTCTTGAATAGCAAAGCGTTTTCCAGTCTGGGAAATTCTGACTCCCGACCATTTCCGAATACCGCTACTAGCCGCACTGGCAATCAATTTATTACGTTCCTGTTGTTCCCCTGCCTCGGCAGATTTGCGAGATGGAGTTTGGATTAATTCCTGCCAAGACAATTCCAAGACATCGAGAGCTTTTTGATTGCCATAGTTAAAAATTGGGTCACTTTCTGTACCATGGGAAATCACGACAAAGTTTGCGGTAAATAATTGATAAGCAATATCTTCTAAGGAACCATGGCAATCTAACAACGGGTATCCTAACCAATGCTGATGACTTTTAAGGATGCGCTGGGTGTGGATAATTATCGATTCCTGCTGCCACGGAAGTTGATTATCATTACTCATAGATAGAGAGAAAAATCACAAGCATTGACTAGAATATTAAGTATCCCATGAAATGGGCAAAAGAGAATTAAAAACTCTCCACCTTTCCCTGACACCCTTCCCCTCTGATATGATGCCAATATTTCACCTTGCTTTCCCAATTACAGACATCACCCAAGCGAAAACATACTATGTAGATGGGTTGGGTTGTATTCCTGGTCGAGAAAATCCCCACGCTCTGATTCTCAACCTCTATGGACATCAATTAGTAGGACACATCACCAAAGAAAAACTCATCCCCCAAAAGGGTATTTATCCCAGACATTTTGGTTTAATTTTCACTGATGAGTCAGCCTGGGAAAATTTACTGCAAAGGGCACAAAAAAATAATTTGTTATTTCGAGAAGAGGCGAAAGAGCGTTTTGTTAATACTCAGTTAGAACATCGGACTTTTTTCTTAGAAGACCCTTTCTATAATTTGATGGAATATAAATACTACCGTCACCATGAAGCTATTTTTGGTGGTGGGCAACATCAGCAAATTGGTGACACTCGTCCTGAATAAGGGGTGTTTTGAGAATTTCCCCGACTTTTTCGATGCTTTGAGTATCCTTAATCATCCACGCATGGAGCATAACAGGTAAAATCACTTCTTCTCCCACAGGAACCTGTGAGCTTTGTGGAGGCAGAATCATTAAATCATAGGGAGTCCACATGGAAGTAAATTGGACTTTTTCTAGGATATGTATATCCTGATTTAAGTCTGCTAAAAATTCGCTATTGGGGCGCATTTGCGAACAACCAATACCCGGACGTAAATAGGCAATCCATGTACCATTGTGGGGTGAGGAAATCGTGATGAAGCGTTGTGTTCGCTGAATTCCCCCTAAACGCTGGACATAATAACGACTGACAATACCTCCCATACTAAAACCAACAATATCTATGGGTTGTTCTGGGGCAAAATTTTTATCAATATATTTCTTGATTTGCTGGGCTAATTCATCCAAACCAACTTCCCCACAGTTAGGCTTTAAATCGATGGTGTGAACATTCCAGCCCTTGCGAGTCAAATCGAGTACCATTCTGTAGAAGACTCGCCCCGTATCAAAAATGCCATGTACCAATAATACAGGGTTACGCTTGTCTGTAATGCTATTCATGGATGCCATTCATCGGATTGAGGTTTGTACAAAATTTAACTGAAGGGTGTAAGATTGCACAAGATGGCTATGACAGTCCCCTGAGTGGCTGTTTTCCAGTCAGGAGAAGAGTTAACCCATTGAAGTTGTCTAGTCAAAAATATTCACGTCATCGCTCTGTCAGATAGGGCAAAATGATAACAGGTATTCCTCTATCCATCACATGAGCTACTGCCTTAATCCTCAATGTCCCAAGCCTCAAAATACTAACGCTGGCAATTTTTGCCTAACTTGTGGTTCTAAATTACTCCTCAAAGAACGCTACCGTGCCATTAAACCCATCGGACAGGGTGGTTTTGGTCGTACTTTTGTGGCAGTGGATGAGGATAAACCATCCAAACCCCGTTGCGTGATTAAACAATTTTACCCCCAAGCCCAGGGTACAAGTACGGTACAAAAAGCGGTGGAACTGTTTAACCAAGAAGCGATGCGATTGGATGAGTTAGGAAAGCACCCCCAAATCCCAGAATTACTTGCTTATTTCACCCAAGACGATCGCCAGTATTTAGTACAAGAATTTATTGATGGACAAAACCTAGCCCAGGAACTCGCTGATGGGGGTGTATATAATGAAGTACGTATCCGTCAGCTATTAGATGATTTATTGCCCGTATTACAATTTTGCCACGCACAGCAGGTAATTCATCGAGATATTAAACCAGAAAATATCATTCGTCGGGGTAGCGATCGCAAACCTGTAGTCGTGGATTTTGGTGCTTCCAAGGTTGTCACCCATACTGCTCTCAATCGTACAGGTACAAGCATCGGCAGTCCAGAATATGTAGCACCAGAACAAATTCGCGGACAGGCAATTTTTGCCAGTGATATTTATAGCTTGGGAGCAACTTGTTTAAAGCTGTTAACTGGGCGATCGCCCTTTGACCTTTACGATATCAATCATGATACTTGGATTTGGCGAGAATATCTGGCAAATCCTATTAGTAAAGATTTAGGTGACATCTTTGATAGGATGCTGGAAAGTATTCCGGCTCGTCGTTATCAAACTGTTGCAGAAATCTTACAAATTTTAAATCAACCATCTTCCTCTTCAGTCATTTCTCCACCTATCAAAACCAATTTTGTTGTTCCCCAGTCAACCATGGCAGCAACCCAAATCTCTGCTCCACCTACCTCTGTTGCCAATAATACAGAAGTTTCTCCCCCCAATCCTGTTAATTTAAATCCTACAAATAACCCAACCAACTCCCGCATCGACCAAGAGTTAGATGAAATTAAAACTATGTTTACGGGGATTAATAAACCTGGGAGCAAAACCAGTAATTCCCCGACATCATCAACTCCCTCACCCAAAAGTAAAATTGATGATGAACTGGAAGAATTACGGGCTAAATATTCTAATAACGAAAGTTAAGACAATTCAAAATTCCATAATCCTTCGTCAACCAGCAAGATATCTAGAAAAACCAATTATCAAATCTCAACTTGCCAGTTGTTTATATCGTTTCTGCATATCCTCAATCGTAAATACTGAGACAAAATTTAACCCTACAGATTCGTAGAATTCCGCTCCTCCTTGTTGACGGTCTACCAGGGAAATTACTAGGTCTACAGTATAGTTTGCTGCTCTCAGTCTCTCCACAGCCTTCATTGCAGACTGTCCTGTAGTCACGACATCTTCCAACACAACCACCTTGGCTCCAGGGGGTAAAATGGGACCTTCAATGTATGCTTGAGTACCATGTCCCTTGGCTTCCTTACGGACAATGAGGGCTGGAATTGGTCGATTCTCATAGACAGAAATCACGCTGACAGCACTAACAATGGGGTCTGCTCCCAAAGTTAAGCCCGCCACTGCATCCGTATCCGTAGGTAATAAAGATATCAAAATCCGGGCGATCGCCAAAGCACCTTGAGGATGGAGTGTTACCTGCTTGCCATTGATATAGTAAGTGCTAGGTTGTCCGGAAGAGAGAACAAAATCCCCTTCCTTGTATGCTAGCTGACAAAACAAATCAAGCAGTCGCCCACGGAGAGTTTTTAAATCCGCAGTATTTGCCCAAACATCTGTCGTAGTCAGGATTTCAGTTTTTTCAGTCATTACAAAACGGTTAAAGTTGTGCTACACCAATGGTTGAACTCTAGGAGTTCAGAAGACAAAGACAAGTTTAAGTTAACACCAACGGAGCATAAGACATGACTTTAAGGTTGAAAGCGATGACTAGCTTGCTAGTGCTTTTCGCTACAGCTACATTCTTGCCATCTGTAGCAGTCGCTGACACAGAAACATCTAATTATGAAACAACAAGTGATGTATTTGAACGGGCTTTTTACAAAAATGACCCTAATTTTTATGGTAATACTAGCAGTCGCCGAGATTTGAATTTAATTTTAGGTACTGGTTCACGCTTACGTAGCGGTTTCCCTGAGCATGAAATTGCTAGGGATGCAGAGTTAGTTAATACCCTGTATCGGGACATTATGCATCAACAAGCAACCTACGATCCCTACATTCGTACCCCAGATTTACCTAATCCCTACACAAGTTCTGTTCTCATGTCTCCCAGGATGAATGCTAACAAGCTGAAAACTGGTACAGAATTTCGATTTGATGATATGTCCAATCGTTAGGAGTGCTGTTGGGGAAAACCAATTATCCCCAATCCTGGGGCTAGGTATTCTACCTGCCCTAGACACAGCATTAGGATAAATTGACCAGAGATTGTTTAGTCGTAGGACTTATCACAATCGTGACGAGAACAGGATATTTTGAGACAATTTCCTACTGTCACAATCTTGTGAATGCTTTGTCTGGAATAGCAATCCAGGGTGCAGGAGTTGAACCTGCCTAACGCGAATTATGAGTTCGCTGCCTCAACCGCTCGGCCAACCCTGGAAGAATCTTGACTATTGTAGCGTGAGTTTTTGCAATTGTGTATACCTTTATGGGAGTTTAGCAGATTTTTGTTCACAACATTCAATCTGGGGAAAGAGGAGACTAATATTAATTAAGTTCCTTTGAGAAATGGAGATAGCCCTGAGCGGAGTCGAGGGGCTAAAAACTTCAGTCCTTATATATTAAAAGCAGTATTTTTCTGCCCTAGCTTGTCAGCAATGAGACTAAATTCCACTGTACTTCTGACTTTAACTCTGTTAACTCTAATGTTGGGTGCTGGTTCTGTGAGCGCATTTTGGGGATTTACCCTGGGTAGTGCAGCACTCAAAGGGGTGACTGCACCCGATTCTCGTCCGACGAGTAAGTTTACCAGTAGTAAGACGAGTAATAATCCCAATGGAGCGGTGACTTTCTTGAAAGAGGAAGAGATATTGAAAATCGTCAAAGCACGGATTGAGGGTAAGACGAAAGCAGCGAAATCCGACAAGAAAGACGAAGAAGAGGAAATTGAAGAAAATAAACCAGAAATTTCCCAGGAAACCCCAGAAGCAGAGGTAGAAGAAAAACCCCAAGCAGGTTTTCCGATTAATTCTGAAAGTGAAGGTGTTAGCTTTGCTGTACAGTCTGCACGTTACTCTGGGGGTGCGTTACAGCTGAGAGTGAAAATGCAAAACAAAAGTGTGGATACGGTTCGCTTTCTTTATAGTTTTCTAGATGTCACCGATGATAAAGGCAGAACCCTGAGCGCAAGTACGGAAGGTTTACCAGCAGAGTTGCCTGCGAATAGTTCCACATTTTCTGGTACGGTGAGTATTCCCACTGCTTTGTTAGATGACGTGAATCGGATTTCCTTGTCGCTGACAGATTATCCTGCACAAAAACTGAAGTTACAGGTATCTAATGTTCCTGTCGAAAAACAGTAATTTTCCTGACAAATCAAATTGTCAATCTCAAAATCTCAAATCCTGGTGTCAGTTGTGCATGAGCTTTGGCAGTGAATAGTTATCTGAGCTTGAGTTGGACTGAGATGGGGCTGCGATTGTTATCAGTTTTATTACTGATTGCGATCAATGCTTTTTTTGTCACTGCGGAATTTTCCATGGTGACAGTGCGGCGATCGCGGATTCATCAGTTAGTCGCAGCTGGTGATGTACAGGCGATCGCGGTAGAAATTTTGCAGCGCAGTATCGATAGATTACTATCTACAACTCAGCTCGGTATTACCCTGTCGAGTTTGGCATTAGGCTGGATAGGTGAAAGTACTATCGTGGGTTTAGTGAGTTATTGGCTAAAATCCTTACCTTTGCCTAGTCGGGTAGATAACTTTATTGCCCATTCCCTGGCGATTCCCCTGGCTTTCTTATTTGTTGCCTACCTACAGATAGTCTTGGGTGAACTTTGTCCCAAATCCATAGCAATGCTGTACGCTGAAGAACTAGCGATGTTTTTGGGTCCTTCGGTTCGGGCGATCGTCCGCTTTTTTAACCCGTTTATTTGGGTTCTCAATCAGTCAACTCGCTTTCTCCTACGTTTATTCGGTATTGAATATACAGGGCAAAGCTGGCGACCTCCCGTCACCTCAGAAGAGTTACAATTGATTATCTCAACAGAACGAGAATCCACAGGTTTAGAAGCTGAAGAAAGGGAATTACTGAAAAATATCTTTGAATTTGGGGATGTTACTGCCCAAGCTGTCATGGTTCCCCGCGCAAATATTATTTCCCTACCCAAAAATGCCACTCTCCACACATTCTTTCAGCAAATGGCAGATACTGGTCATGCTTGCTACCCAATCATTAATGAGTCCATTGATGATATTTTGGGAGTCGTTTACTTCAAAGATTTAGCAAAACCCCTTGCCATCGGCAAGCTGAATCTAGAACATCCCCTGGAGACTTGGATGCATCCAGCAACATTTGTTCCAGAGAACACAGCACTGAATGAACTTTTGCCAATGATGCAACGTGGCAAACCAACTATGGTGATAGTGGTAGACGAGTTCGGTGGCACAGTGGGGTTAGTAACACTAAAAGATGTGATTGCTCAAATTATTGGCATCAATGTGGAAGCTGAACATAGTGATGATTTATTCATTCAGCTACCAGATAGTCAGACCTTCCTCATTCAAGCCCAGATGAACCTAGAAGACTTGAATAACATCTTAAACATCAATTTACCCCTACGGAAAGATTATCAAACCCTGGGGGGATTTATTCTGTTCTTTCTGCAAAAAATTCCCAAGCAGAATGAAAGTTTTCGTTACCAAAACCTGGAGTTTACCATTGTCTCTATCCACGGTCCCCGCTTGCATCAAGTCCAGATTAGGCGTTTGGATGTTTAATCAACATCAAAAAACTCAGAATTTTTTCCACCAGGGGTAGGGGGTAATCAGTCAAATCAATGGTGAGTGTTTGTCCTTGTAACTGGAAAAATCGCCATTCCACTGGTGACTGTAAGGCATAAGTTATTTTCCCTATCCCCTATGTTCATAATCTATGGGATCGACTAATCCTAATTCTGCAAAAGCCGCCAAACGCAGACGACAGGAATCACACACACCACAGGCAGACTCACCGCCAGCGTAACACGACCAGGTAAGCTCCCAGGGGACTCCTAATTGATTGCCCAGTTGAATAATTTCGGTTTTTTTCAAATTAATTAGGGGTGTGACAATGGAAATAGGATTACCTTCTCTTCCTTGCTTTGTCCCTAATCGGAAGACTTCTTGCATCCCTTGGATATAGTCCGGACGACAATCGGGGTATCCTGAATAATCTAAGGCGTTGACACCGATATAAACTCTTTCTGCGGCGATCGCCTCCCCATAGGCAAGGGCAAAACTGAGAAATATCGTGTTGCGAGCGGGAACATAGGTGACAGGAATATTTTCTGACATTTCCGCCAGGGAACGCTCAGAAGGTAAATCAATGGCACTATCTGTGAGAGCGGAACCCCCCCATAGCCGCAAATCAAAGCTGATCACCTGGTGTTGGGTAATACCTGCTTCCTTGGCGATCGTCAATGCTGAGTGTAATTCCCGTCGGTGTCGCTGCTGATAGTCAAAGGAAATAGCATAGCAATCACAACCATCAGCCATAGCTTGATAAAGTACACAAGTAGAATCTAGTCCACCAGACAACAAAATTACAGCCTTCATGACAGTTTTATGTTTTGCCCCAACCAGCAAAATGATATTCAGGAATCGCCAAAAAATAAACAATAACAAAATTTATCTGCAAAAAACCTCTCTAAGAATGGCAGATTTTTTGACCCTGGCGACTTTGCACATACCTAGTCAATATTACGAAAGAGGAAAAAAATCCTTTTATGTAATTAAATAGACAAAGAAATTGTTTATTTTCCTAGATATTCATTAGATAATACAGCCAATAAAACTAAAATCAAATATTTTTCCAGGAAAACAACTCCATGCCTTATCTCAATACAACAGTCTGTCAACCAATAAGTTGGAAATTTTGTCAAGACTTCCAGAGATATCCCTGACGGTTAACGATACAAAACCATCCCTGATGGCGGGAACTCATAACAAACTTTGAAATTCTTCATAAATAGAGCCTCTATGTTACCATCTGGATGGTTTTAGACGACTACCAGTGGCAGTTAGAGTATCAAAGCCAACGACCGTAGCGTCTCTAAATTTTGGTGGTTGAGGAGAGAAAAAGAGTGCAAGAAAGCAGTATGTCAGCAGGAGAGCAAAATGGACAGGGACAGCGTAACCACGCACGACCAATCCGCATAGGTGTGATTGGTGTGGGTAATATGGGACAACACCATACCCGTGTTCTGAGTTCCATGAAAGATGTTGAACTGATCGGTGTTGCAGATATCAATGTGGAACGAGGACTAGAAACAGCTAGTAGATTTAAAGTACGTTTTTTTGAAGACTACTGTGATCTGCTGCCCCATGTAGATGCAGTGTGCATTGCTGTCCCCACTCGTTTACATTACGCTATCGGAATCAACTGTCTCCTGGCAGGGGTTCACGTTCTGATCGAGAAACCGATCGCCGCTAGTCTTTCCGAAGCTGAATCCCTAGTGAATGCAGCAGCCGAGTCCCAATGTATCCTGCAAGTAGGTCACATTGAGCGTTTTAATCCTGCTTTTCAAGAACTCAGCAAAGTTTTGAAAACAGAAGAAGTCCTCGCCCTAGAAGCTCATCGTATGAGTCCTTACTCACATCGAGCTAATGATGTTTCTGTGGTTTTGGACTTAATGATTCACGATATCGATCTGCTTTTAGATTTGGCGGCTTCTCCTGTAGTGAAGCTGACAGCTAACGGTAGTCGGGCTTTAGACTCTGGTTATTTAGATTATGTGACTGCTACTTTAGGATTTGCTAATGGGATTGTCGCTACATTGACAGCGAGCAAAGTTACCCATCGCAAAATTCGCCGCATTGTCGCCCATTGTAAAAACTCTTTTACAGAGGCAGATTTTCTCAAAAACGAAATTTTTATCCATCGTCATAGCACCCCTGACAAAATCACGGATTTCCGCCAAGTACTGTATAGACAGGATGGTGTAATTGAAAAGGTTTACACCAGTAATATTGAACCTCTCCGGGCAGAGTTAGAGCACTTTGTTAACTGTGTTCGTGGAGGTAATCAACCTTCTGTAGGTGGAGAACAAGCCCTAAAAGCTCTCAGACTTGCTAGTTTAATTGAGCAAATGGCACTGGAAGATAGAGTTTGGAACCCCCTGGAATGGGATTCAGAAACTAGAGTCCAGTCTTTAACACCCACAGTTTAACTAGTTTCCCAATTACGAGGAGGTCAAAACTTGTCCCTTTTCAGTAAGTTGATCGTAGCTGCTGAAGTAGAAGTCAAACAGATACTTCCTGGTTATGGGATATAGCCTACAAGCTATAGTGAGTTTTTCCGAATCATGGTAGAAGAATCGAGAGTTTTCTCAGCTTCTACCTTTTTTGTTGTTTTTTTGATGAAGAGAAATTTCGCGATCGCCAGAGCTAGGTATATTAGGAAAAATCATCTTTACCCTTTTCTTGACCCTGTAGATGCTGATTCATGGCAAGCTTGGTACTGACTGAGTGTTTTTGAGAGTATCCACAATCCTGATCTCTGAAAATACCACCGGAGAAAATACTTAAATCATCTTTGTTGTTGCACTTCTAGGAATCGGCTCAATGCTTGAATGGATTACCAATACAATTAACTCTATGGGCTATGTAGGTATTGCCCTGTTAATGTTTCTAGAAAATTTATTTCCTCCGATTCCTTCTGAGTTGATAATGCCATTGGCAGGATTTACCGCCAGAGCTACACCAGAAAAGTTAAACGTGGGTGGTGTCTTTATCGCTGGTTTGATTGGTTCAGTATTGGGTGCCCTCATTTGGTACTATCCTGGTAAATTTCTGGGTGAAAGGCGTTTACACAAGCTGGCTGACAAATACGGCAAGTGGCTGACAATATCAAGTAAAGATATTACCAAAGCCTCTCGTTGGTTTGATCGGCAAGGAACAAAAGCTGTACTCCTGGGACGATTGGTTCCAGGTATCCGTACTTTGATTTCTGTTCCTGCTGGCTTGAGCAATATGCCTCTTGTCGCATTTACGCTGTACACTACCTTGGGTAGCGCTATATGGGTAGGTTTGCTAACATACTCAGGATACGTGTTGGGTAGTCAGTATGAATTAGTAGATAAGTACTTGGCTCCTGTATCTAAAATCGTGCTTGGTGGAATTATCCTAGCTATTCTAGTTTGGGTGCTGAAACGCAAGCAAAAAAATAACAACAAGAACAAGTGAACTAGCTTAAACATTGGTGATATAAGGACAAGTGACCATAGAACGCCAATTTCCTACTTTCTACTCATAAAAAAATTACCCAACTCGGCTCATAAAAATAGGTGTTTTTGTGTAAAAAGTACCGTTTGCTACGGAAAAATACCACCTGCACCTTGCTTCCTCGTTCTTTTGTGTACATACTTGTGTGTATTCCTCGTAGCTCATGAAGTCAGTAATTTTGAAAAAGATTTTGCCCACAGTTAACGGCAAGAAGAATTATCTGATACACGCATTTTTGTAATATTGAGCATGGTAACTTGTTAAAGCTAAGTAAGTACTAGGAGCTTTCATGACAGACTCATCTCCCGCAGCAACTCCGATGAATGCCGCAGCTATTCCCATGAATAGAGTATCGGCTTCGACTCCAATGAACGCAGCTCCCACACCTCAAGCAGCAGCATCTGGAAAAAAGATTCTAAGTGTTGACTTAGGTAGAACTTCGACAAAAACTTCTGTAAGCCGTGAACCCAATAACGTCTACTTCATCTCGTCTAACGTGAAGCAGATGTCCATGGAGCAGGTACGCGGAGGAGTTTTCGAGGCTCGTGCCACAGACCCATTATTAGATTTATGGTTGGAGTACCAAGGTAGTGGTTATGCCGTTGGTCAATTAGCGGCTGACTTTGGCGCTGACTTAGGTGTCGGTCAATCTAAGGTTGAAGATGCTTTAGCTAAGACTCTGGCTTGCGCTGGCTACTTTAAGCTCAAAGATGAGGTATCGGTTGTTCTGGGTTTACCTTACCTGTCCCAGGAGCAATTTGAGAAAGAAAAGGCACAAATCATAAGTCAGCTGACTGGTCCCCATGTGATGAATTTCCGGGGCGAACCTGTATCCCTGAATATTACCAAAGTCTGGGTTATGCCAGAGGGCTATGGTAGTTTGTTGTGGTGCGAAGCACAACCGAAAAAAGGTACTGCACCGCTCCCTGACTTTACCAAGCTGTCGGCGGCGATCGTGGACATTGGACATCAAACAACTGATATGTTGATGGTGGATAATTTCCGCTTTGCTCGTGGGGCTTCTAAGAGTGAAGATTTTGGTATGAGCAAGTTCTATGAACTAGTTGCTGCCGAAATTGAGGGCGCAGATAGTCAATCTCTGTCCTTAATTGCGGCTGTGAACCGTCCCAAGGGCGATCGCTTTTATCGTCCCCGTGGTGCTAGTAAACCTACTAACTTAGATGATTTCTTACCAAATCTTACGGAGATGTTTTCGCGTGAAATTTGTAGTCGTGTGTTAGCATGGCTACCAGAGCGTGTTACTGATGTAATTATCACTGGTGGTGGTGGTGAATTCTTTGGAGAAGACTTACAACGTTTACTCAAAGAAGCAAAAATCAATGCTCACCTAGCTTCACCCGCCCGTCAGGCAAACGCTTTAGGGCAGTACATTTACGCAGAGGCGCAGTTATCCAACGTTCGCTCTTCTAGGGCTTAAAGCTAATGTTCCAATGGTCTAAAAAAGTAGTGAAATCTGTTACGTTCAATCCAGGGGTTGCAGACGAAAGTTTATTGGCGCTGATTGAAAGTTATTTGGAAAAAGACCCCAATAAAACTTTTAGTGACCTCTGTAAAGAAGCCTTATGGCAAGCTTTGTGCGTACCAGAATCAACAAGACCTATCCCCAAACAAACAGCAGTGTCAGGAGGGGAGGAACAACAGGTTGCTGACCTCCAAAGCCAATTAACTGACCTAGACAGACGTTCTGCCGCACGTGATTCTCATCGATTGGAACAAGTAGAATATCATTTGATGCAGTTGAGTCAACAAGTTGCTCAGTTAGCATTAATGGTGAATCAGCCACATAATAACCAGCCTGTGGTTGTGAATACACCAAGACTTGAAGTAGTAAATCATGCTCACTCTAGTACCGTACATGATACTTTTCCCCAAGATGTAGACCCCGTAATCAGTCGCTTAAGTCAGTTTCTGGATGATTTTTAGGAAAAATCAGGGTGTAAAATTTTTTTGCTGCTGTTAGTAAACCTCCTTGGTAGATGTCTCTATTAAGGGGGTTTAATCTTTGTAGGGTGCAGAGTCAACGCTTTCCCTGGTGTTCAGGGAGCAAATAATACCAATTGCTAATCCTGAGGAGCAAGTAACAGAATAATGCTGTTTTGACAAGGTTTTATAACTTGGATATGTTTCAGTATTTGCGTGAAATGGTATAAGGGGAAAGGTATCTCTGCTGTCACCAATTACCCATCACTAAGTATTTCCTAATGTATGAAAGTTTTACCTGTAACATCGGTTCAAGTAGCTGATACCGAAGAATTTATTTATCAACCTCCTGCAAAAGCAACAAATGCTAGTCGAATTTTAGTGAAACCGAATCTCGGCTATCCAGTAGCACCCCCGGTGACCGTGAGTATAAATATACTCAAAAAAGTTTTGCAAGGTTTACGTCAAGTAAGTCCAAATGGGGAAATTTTGATTGTTGAAGGTGTATGTTCACCTGTATCCCTGGAAGAAATTGCTCATCGCCATGGATTGTATGGGATTTTGGATGAGGGGATGCAACTGTTGGATGCGGATAAGTTACCTATGAGTGAATATCCCAACTTGTCACCCTCTCCAGTGCGCTACAAGTCAATGTTTGCACCGACGATGTTACAAGAGGTAGACTGCTGCATTACGGTGGGTGCATTCAAGAAAACTAACTTGAAGGGAAAAGAGTTAATTTCTGCTAGTTTGAAAAATCTCTATGGTTTATTTCCGCGATCGCGCTATAAAGCCAGAAGTTCCCACTCACGGGGGCAATTGCATCGCCCTTCTGTACCTCTAATTTTACAAGATGTATATTTCAGTATTGGATATTTATTTGCTGGTGCTGTGGTGGATGGTGATTTAAGATTTGTCAGTGATGATTGGCGACCTGATAAAGGCAAAACATTTCCTTTTGGGAAGATATTTTTTGGTGATGATATTTTGGCAGTTGATAGAAGAGCTTGTGAACTTGCCAAAGAAACAGTTCCAGATTATTTGGATACGATTGAAAATTTACGTCAATTATCCAACATTTAGATTGGCGGAATTAGTTTGAGCAACAGATTTAGAACCCACACCCTAGTGTATTGCTAATTTCATCACTTAATTTCAAAATTAGCCCAAGATTTCCCAAAGCAAGATGTTTGAGTCGTCATATCCTAAATATCTGCACTATTTTGACAACAAAATTATTAAAACTATTAAGTAAAGTGCTTTTCATCTCTACTCACCAAGTCCTATATTGTTGTCTACATCAAGAGATTTATGGAAAATTCATATTATTCATTCTTGTATCATATCGTACCGTCTTTTGAATGATGAATCCTAGAAATTACTATCAACAAATGATGACTTGTGATTTTTGTTACGCATTTGCCTATCTTATTGCAACTGATGTTAATGAAAACTTAATTTGATTATAAACTAAGCTCTATGGATGGGAATTATTCACTCCGCATACTTACTGAGAAAGAGCAATTTTTTTATGAAAAATTTATAAAAATCCCAGTTTTTTATGAAAATTTTGTAAAAGATACGGATGCTACTGAATTTGTCAGGTGCTTATGCCTATATTGGGGTAAGTTAACACAAATTATACGGGATAAATACTGAAGCAATTACAGCTAAACATCGAGAGTCAGATTCTATTTCATACTATGGATAGACAATCATGTTACGGTTGTGAAGTTAAAGTATTTATGCTGTTTCAGCTTTTGTGAAATGTTTCAACTACCCAGTTAAATTCATGACTCTTACATCCGAACGTCAAATAATTCTGTTTAAACCTCAAGGACGTATTGATTTACAAGGTGGAGTTGCTCTTAGTCAGCAGATGTCAGAGGTAGTACCTCAACCTGATCATCTGTGGTTAATCAATCTAGAAGAGGTAGATTTTATGGATAGCTCTGGGTTGGTTTCTTTAGTAAATGGTTTAAAAGTTGCGCGTCAAAGTGGTTGTCGCTTGGTTCTGTGTAATGTCCAAGCTCCGGTAAGATTAGTTCTGGAATTAACTCAGTTGGATTCTGTCTTTGAGATTATTTCCACTGATGAGGAGGTTATAGGGGTTAGTAATCTAATGGCTAGCTAACTTGCTCAAATTGCAACTGCTGGGTACAATTTAGCCTCAATCGGTAAATCTCCCAAGTGATATAAGCGAGGTAAGGTGTGGTAAGTAGTGAGTACAGATGTTATCAAGTCCTTACATTTTTGGAGAAGTTGCTCCCAGAAGCAGTAATTAGTGGCAACCACACATTGGAAATTTGGGATTTTCGCGGCAAAATTATCCCAGCAGTTTGAATTTGTAAATATGTTGTTTTAAGCAACTGCCCACTGATTAATAGATTCTCCTGAAGGAAAAAATTCAACATTTGGAATCAATAGGAGTTTTTCTTCGTAAGAATTTTGATGGCTAGGGTTCTTATTTGATTTTGGATGGGATAATCAATAAACTTGATGTCAATAAATATTTTTCTACTCTAGGTTGTGTTCCTATAGTCATCATTGCCCTAACATCTTTTTAAGAGCGCGATAACCGGCACAGATAACTTATCCTTTCATATATAAATATCTAGGACTGAGATGTCGCAATATTCAGTAATATTTTGATGAGAGTGTTTTAACAACCAAGATGAAACCCTTAAGCATTCTGCGGGGAAATATTGGGTTGTCCCTGGCGAGGAAAACTAGGTAAATCAATACCACTGTGGGATGCTGTGCGGGTTTTGAGAGCTAAACGGTAGCTGACACTTTGGAGTTCTGCCTGTAATTGACGATTTTCTCTTTGTAGGGTTGCCACTTTTTCTCTGACTGGAGCCATTCGTTCTTCAAACTTGCGGCGATAGATTTGTGGTAACTCTTGTACTACTTGCTCTAGCATCCGACTACGATCGGTGAGTTCTTGAACTGTTTGTCGTAGCTGGTAGATTTCTGTGTCACGGGAGGTGATTTGCTCTTGATAAAAACTTAGTTGTTGTTCTACAGCGCTGAGTTGTTCTTGTAATGCCAGTAATTGGCTTTGGTGGCGCTCTGACACCTCGCTTTGGGGTGTGAAGTTGGTATTACCTTTAACAAGTCGAAATAATTCCTGAGACAGCTGTTGCACTAACTGATCTCGCAATTGCAGCTCTTGACGCAGCTTCGACACTTCTGTAGAGAGCGCTTGGATTGTTGAGGTGTCATTTTGGCTCACAGTAGCAACTAGCTCCCATTAATTATTTTCTACTGAATTAAGTATAAATATGATGTCACTTTTTTCGTAAGTACTTGCTAATTTAACATTCTTGAGCCATTTGGCAATAAGAAAAAGCAAATTTTTTTTGTACTTTTTGTAAAGCTGGGGAATTTAGGGATGGGAAGTAACTTTACAAAGATAATTCTTGCCAGTTAGTTGAGAGTGATTATTCCCTCGCCTTCCCAATTCCGACATTTCCCCATTAATTTTTAGACTGTAGCCACTTCTTCTGATTTGACTGCGGATACTTCTTGTTTGATGGTGAGGTAGCGAATTACTTCTTCACTCAAACGCATTGCCCGTTCTAAGGGCGCGATCGCACTGCCGGCACCACTGTAATTCATCTGAATGTAAATACCATCCCGATGTTTACCAATTTCGTAAGCTAGACGACGTTTGCCTCGGTTTTGAATTTCGATGTTTTCTCCACCTTGCTCCCGTAGTAAATTTTCAAACTTACTAACATTCTGCTCCACTAGCTCGTCTGTGAGGTCAGGACGCAGGATATACATGGTTTCGTAAACAATTGACATTTGCGGAAATCTCCTTATGGACTAGGGCTGCTGGTATAGATAAAGACCAAACTCGCGTAAAATACAGAAATATCTTCATCTACAGCAACAAGGAACTACAATCTTACCAGCTTTTAATTTTAATGCTTAATTACCACTTCAGTAATCAGGTAAGGAATTTTGATTCATGATGCAGAGGGGACAGGTGACAGGTGACAGATAAAAGGGGAAAATATGGAAATCATTAACCTAGCTTCCAATTCCCCATTTCCCTATTAAGTATTTTTGTAAAGTTATGGCACAGCGCTACGTGCGGGTTCAAAATCAAGCTGGACAAATTTATTATGGGTTACTTCAGCTTGATTCTACGGTGCAGTTACTTGATGCACCACCATGGTTAGAAGGTCAGGGAACGAATTTAATTTTAGAAGCGGGAGAATATCAAATTTTGGCTCCTTGCGCTCCTTCTAAAATTGTGGCAGTGGGGAAGAATTATACTGATCACGCTGCGGAAATGGGTTCCGAAGTACCTCGTGAACCATTGCTTTTTTTTAAACCACCAACGGCAGTTATTGCCTCAGAAGAGGAAATTTGTTATCCCTCACAATCCCAAAGAGTAGATTATGAAGGAGAATTAGCACTAATTATTGGCGATCGCGCGGTGGATTGTACACCAAGAGAAGGGCAAACGAAAATTTGGGGTTACACCATTGCCAATGATGTGACAGCTAGAGACTTGCAAAAAACCGATAATCAATGGACTCGTGCCAAAGGATTTGATACTTTTTGTCCTCTCGGTCCTTGGATAGTGCGAGAATTGAGTCCAGGGGCAAAATTACAAACGTTCCTAAATGACGATATAAATCCTGTACAGTCTTGTTCTATAGACCAAATGGTATTCCCCCCGGATTTTCTTGTCTCCTATATCAGCCAGGTAATGACACTATTGCCCGGTGACGTGATTTTAACTGGTACACCCGTAGGAATTGGTGCTTTACAAGTTGGCGATCGCATCCGTGTAGAAATTGAAGGTATTGGTCGCTTAGAAAACTCCGTAATTGCCCGTCAACCCATGGCAAAAAAGGATTAATCTCATCTGAATTCCCATGGGGAATTTCTGCGATCGCACCTTAACTCCTCAATTTAAAATTGACAAACAATTATCTCGGCAGCTGCATATACACCGCATCGGAAATTGCCGGGATTTCTGCATAACGTCCCAACAAAGACTGCACTACAGAATAAATTGCTGCTCCAAGTATCCCTAAAAAGATAGTTGTCGATAGGGTTTGAATTGCAAAATTACCCGCAGGAACCAAACCCACTAAATCAGTCAACACACCAAAGAGGAAAATCACAATATCTAGCAGAATTGCCTGCATAGTATTAAATCGCACAAAATGGCTGATTTTCTCATTCCTGATTACAAAGATAAACAAAAGAAAGAAAATAATCAGCCCAGCATAACGTACACCGTAATATACGGTTAACAATGGCATTAAGGGTAAAAAGATGACTTGTAAAACAGGAAACTGGGTAAGTAAGAACCTGCCATACATGAAAACCTCAACTATCGGCAGCAAATAGGGTAAGCAAGCAAAAATTCTGTCACTAAAGGTTGAAGATCCACGCCAAGACATCCTGCGTTCTCCCGTAAAGAAATTTTCTAATCTAAAACCTAGAATAACGCAGTCCAGAAACGAGTGCTTCACGCCCAAGAGTGAGCAACCCAACAACCAAGAGATTTATTCAACATTGGCAATCCGAAAACCCATCAAACACTCATACTGCTCTGAATGCTTATCCGTTATTCTACGTATTTGTTGGGCACAACGCAGTTGACCTTTACGCCACCGAGGTTGTCCACTACTATCTGCCAAGAGACAAGATTGGCAAACCTGGTGAGGATTCAGGATTTGGTCTTCTAATAAGATTACTAACATCCATTTCCTCCCCCACTCTCTAGCATTTACTTTTCCTGTGTAAAAATATGCTTGAGGTTAGGATAGCTATATTTGCCTAAAAATGTCATCCTTTTGCAGGATTCTACTGAGAATCTTCAGAATAGTAGGGAAATCTTGTTCAGAAGACTTGACAAACAGTTACTTCCGACTCAGGGCAAATCCCGACTATTGCTTCTACCAAAAACAATATTTTATCCAGGTTGTAAATTAATTGTATGCTGGTTATTAAGATTTATAGTCAAAACCAATACATAAGTTTATTTCCCTTCTGAGCGGCAAGAAATAATCCATACTTGACATTAGCTAAAGAGCGTTATGATGATTAACGCACTTGTTTCACGGAGTAAAAATCAACCAGTAATCAGCTAATCAGCTAGATGCTTTTGAGAACTGCGACTTCTGCAAAAAAACCAGAAATGTTTCAGTCCTCAGATGATGGCTAATTGCTATTGACTATTTTTAACTCCATTGATTCAACATCAACCATTCTCCCAATTTTCCTTAAGGATAGTTGAAGTGACTCTCACGAACTCAGATTTTCTTGTTTCCTCCGATCCCAGTGTTGCCGAGTTAATCAATCACGAACTGCAACGTCAACGGGATCACCTAGAGTTAATCGCTAGTGAAAACTTTACCTCTGCGGCGGTACTAGCAGCCCAGGGTTCTGTGCTTACGAATAAGTACGCAGAAGGACTACCAGGTAAGCGTTACTACGGTGGTTGTGAGTTTATTGACAAAATTGAACAAATTGCCATTGACAGAGCTAAACAGCTATTTGGTGCGGCTCATGCCAATGTCCAGCCTCACTCTGGTGCTCAAGCTAATTTTGCGGTGTTTCTCTCCTTACTGCAACCAGGAGATAAAATCATGGGGATGGACTTGTCCCATGGTGGACACCTCACCCATGGTTCCCCTGTCAACGTTTCCGGTAAGTGGTTCCAAGTGTCTCACTATGGGGTGAGTCCGGAAACCGAGCAGTTAGATTATGACCTAATTCGTGAGCTGGCGCTAAGGGAGCGCCCTAAGCTGATGATTTGTGGTTATTCTGCATACTCTCGCATCATTGACTTTGCTAAATTCCGTAGTATTGCTGATGAAGTAGGTGCTTTCTTACTTGCGGATATTGCCCATATTGCTGGTTTAGTTGCCACAGGATTACATCCGAATCCCATTTCTTTCTGTGATGTGGTGACAACTACCACCCATAAAACCTTGAGAGGTCCCCGTGGTGGTTTGATTCTTACCCGTGATCAGGAATTGGGTAAAAAACTAGACAAAGCTGTATTCCCTGGAAACCAGGGAGGTCCCTTAGAGCATGTGATTGCAGCTAAAGCAGTGGCTTTTGGAGAAGCGCTGAAACCAGAATTTAAAACCTATTCTGCCCAGGTAATTGAAAATGCTCGCGCTTTGGCAAGTCAGTTACAAAGTCGTGGGTTGAAGTTAGTATCTAATGGTACTGATAACCATGTGATGCTCGTTGATTTACGTAGTATCGGGATGACTGGGAAACTGGCAGACCAACTGGTAAGCGGCGTAAATATCACTGCGAATAAGAATACTGTGCCCTTTGACCCGGAATCACCTTTTGTGACTAGTGGTTTGCGTTTAGGTTCTCCAGCTATGACTACTAGGGGTTTAGGAGTTGCAGAGTTTACCGAGATTGGGAATATTATCGCCGATCGCCTGTTGAATCCAGAGTCAGAGTCAGTGGCTGCTGATTGTCGTCAACGGGTAGCTGCGTTGTGCGATCGCTTCCCCCTATATCCCCATATCACAATTCCTGTACCAGCTTTAGCCTAATTTTTGGTGGAGACGTGAGCGATCGCGTCTCCTAATTATTCATCTGATTATTTCTCAATTCTATGAGTGCAGAAATTATTTGTGTGGGCACAGAATTATTGTTAGGAGATATCCTCAATAGTAATGCCCAGTATTTAGCGATTGAGTTAGCAAAATTAGGCATTCCCCACTACTATCAAACCGTTGTTGGTGATAATGTTGATCGCCTCAAACAAGTCATAGAAATAGCTACTAGTCGAGCGCAAATTCTGATTTTTACTGGTGGTTTAGGTCCCACCCCCGATGACTTAACCTGTGAAACCATCGCAGGTTTTTTTGGTTCTCCTCTAATCGAACGCGCGGAAGTTATTGCAGATATTCGCGAAAAATTTGCTCAAAGGGGTCGAGAGATGACTCCTAGTAACACCAAGCAAGCTTTAATTCCCCAAGGTGCGGAGATTCTCCCCAATCCCACGGGAACAGCCCCCGGAATTATTTGGCAACCACGGGAGAATTTAACTATTCTTACCTTTCCCGGTGTTCCTAGTGAAATGCATCGGATGTGGGAGCAAACTGCTGTTCCCTATTTGAAAAGTCAAGGTTGGGGACAGGAAAGTATTTATAGTCGCAGTTTAAGATTTATTGGTATTGGCGAGTCTGCATTGGCAGAGAAAGTTAACCATTTATTCCAACTCTCAAATCCCACAGTTGCACCCTATGCTGGTAGGGGAGAAGTCAGGTTAAGAATTGCTGCCAAAGCTCCATCTCCGGAAGTTGCAGAAACCCTGATTACACCTGTAGAGCAGGAAATTAAAGAAATTGCCGGATTAGATTTTTATGGTGTAGATAATGATACCCTGGCTTCCGTTGTTGGTGATTTGTTGCGCCAAAGGCAGCAGACTGTAGGGGTAGCAGAATCCTGTACGGGAGGCGGTTTAGGGCAAATGCTCACGGAAATTTCAGGTAGCTCCGATTATTTTTGGGGTGGGGTAATTGCTTATGACAACCGCATCAAAGAGAAAATTTTAGGAGTGAGTCCCCAAGATTTAGCTGAGTATGGGGCAGTGAGTGCCACCGTAGCAGAACAGATGGCGCAGGGGGTAGTATCTCGTTTGGGGACAACCTGGGGATTAAGTATTACAGGGATTGCTGGACCCTCTGGAGGCACGGAAACCAAGCCTGTAGGTTTAGTTTACATTGGTCTGGCAGCAACAACTGGGGAGACTTGGAGCTTTGAATTACGCTTGGGGACGATGCGCGATCGCTCTTTTATTCGGCATTTTAGTGCTTGCTGTGCCCTAGATAAGTTGCGACGGCAATTAATTTCTTCTCCTATTTTCTAAACATTTATGGCAAGAATCTCCAAGATATAATTTACTCATCAGGATTTTTCTCTGAGCCAAACCGTATGCAAGACTTATTGGAAAGAGTAACAATCAATCCTAAGCAATGTGGTGGTCGTCCCTGTATTCGGGGTATGCGAATTCGAGTATCTGACGTGCTGGATTTGTTTGTTGCGGGACTAAGTGCTGAACAAATCCTGGCAGAAATGCCTGACCTAGAGGCAGATGACCTGAAAGCAGCACTTTTGTATGCTTCACGTAGGCTGAATCATCCGGTTCTGGTTGTATGAGGATTTGGATAGATGCTCAATTATCCCCTGCGATCGCAACTTGGATAAGCAACACTTTTTCCATAACGGCATTAGCCTTGCGTGATATTGGTTTGAGAGATGCTGAAGACGATGAAATTTTTGAGCTAGCCAAGGCTCAAGGCATTATACTCATAACCAAAGACAGCGACTTTGTTGATCTGCTTAATCGCCTTGGTTCACCACCAAAAGTTATCTGGCTAACTTGTGGAAATACTTCAAATGCTCGGTTGCAAGAGATACTGAGTCAGAATTTGCTCACAGCACTTGAACTTCTACAAGCAGGTGAAGATTTGGTAGAAATCAGTGGACTCTGATAACCCCGATATTGGCTATTGTTGTGCTTGCTCTGCCCTAGATAAGTTGCGACGGCAATTAATTCAAGATTCTCTCGTGAATAGACCTTGCTGAACGCCAGATAAAGCCAGATAATAGTAGAGAAAGTAACATTTTGTAAAGGCTGCGGTGCTGGATGTCTGTGGAATTTATCTCCCTAGAAAATATCCAAAAAATTGCCCACGAATACGGTTATTGGGCGATTTTTTTCGGAATCTTGTTTGAGAATCTAGGTATTCCCCTCCCTGGTGAAACCGTAACCCTGGTAGGTGGATTTCTGGCTGGCAGTGACGAATTAAATTACTGGCTTGTTCTGGGTGATGCGATCACCGGAGCGATGCTTGGTAGTATTTGTGGATACTGGGTAGGTAGAATTGGCGGTTGGTCACTATTAGTCAATCTAGGTGGAATATTCCGAATTTCTGAAGCGCGACTAATAACCATCAAAGACCAATTCAGTGAAAATGCTGCAAAAGCTGTATTCTTGGGGCGTTTTTTTGCCCTGTTGCGTATCTTTGCTGCTCCCATGGCAGGGATTGCAGAAATGCCCTTTGGTAAATTTCTTTTCTATAACTTTATCGGTGCCGCAGCCTGGGGCACAATTATGGTGACACTTGCATTCTTTGCTGGCAAGGTAATTTCCTTAGAACAATTAGTTGCTTGGGTAAGTCAATTCGCCCTATTAGCACTATTTGTCCTTGCTGCTCTGATTATTATCCCCCTATGGTTAGAATCTCGCCAGGTTAAGGAGTAATTTCAGACAAGGAATTGAGTCTCTGAGATGTTGCCCCTATTCTAGATTAGACAGGAAGACCTGTCCTAGAAAGGGGATATTTTTTAGCTGTAGCTACCAAATCTTTTTAAGATTTATCCATATTCCTTAGTCTCAGTTCCTAATGTAGCAATTCCTCTACCTGGTGCTGACTCCACAAAGTTCTGTAAAGCCCTGGCTCTTGTAGTAATTCCGACTGTGTTCCGACTTGGACAATTCTGCCTTTATCCATGACAAAAATCCGATCGGCGACGGCGGCTGCGGATAGTTGGTGAGTAATAAATATTACGGTTTTGCGTTTTGTGCCCTGGGAAAGATTGTTTAATATGGCTGTGGCGGTTTGATTATCCACACTAGAAAGGGCATCATCTAGGATTAATATGGGTGCATTGATCAGCATTGCCCTTGCTAGGGCTGTACGCTGGCGCTGTCCACCAGAAAGGGTGATACCACGTTCGCCCACAATTGTGTCGTATTGCTGAGGAAAGTTGACAATCTCCGGGTGTATTTGTGCTAATTGGGCGACAGCTTCTACTTCTTCATGTTCACTCAGGGGGTCGCCATAGCGGATATTATTTTTGATGGTGGTACTGAAGAGAAAATTATCTTGGGGTACGTAGGCGATCGCGCCCCTGAGGTCACTAACAGCAATTTGGCTAATATCAATACCATCCAGAAATAACTGTCCTGGGGCAATATCTAACAAACGGGGTAAAGCATTGGCTAGGGTGGATTTTCCTGAACCAATTGCCCCAACAATAGCAATTCTTTCCCCTGGATGAATGGTAAAGTTCACATCTTCTAGGGCTGGAACTGAGGAACCAGGGTAGAAATAACGCAAATTTTTTGCCGTCAGTTCGCCTTTAATTTTATCTTTCTCTAGATAGATGACATCGGCGGCATCTTGAACTTTCGGTGTGGTAGTAAAAATTGCTTCGACGCGATCGACACTGACTTCACCCCGTTGGTAAGCGGTGATGGTGAAACCGAGTAAAGCTGTGGGAAAAACTAAACGTTCCACATAAATTAACAGCGCCAGAAAATCACCTACAGCCAGGGTTCCTGCGGCTATTCGGGAAGCACCTAACCAGATAATTACCAAGGAACTAACGTTAGCTAATCCACCAATTAGGGGAAAAAGGGTATTCCGACTCTTTGCCAGATCCAGGTTAGCTTGCAAGATATTACGATTTTGGACAGCAAAAGCGCGGCGTTCATTGGCTTCTTGGGCGTAGATTTTAATTAGGGCAATTCCACTGACATCCTCTTGGATTAATTCACTGACATTGGAAAGCCGTTCTTGAACTGCTAATTGTTGATTCCGTAAACGGTTACTAAACAAATGCACCAAGAAAAACATCAGAGGATAGATTGCCAGGGATGCTAACGTCAAATCCCAACTAATGGAAAGCATCACCGGTAAGGTGAAGGTATAAGCAAAAAATGTATTTGCTAGACTTAACACCGCAAAACCAAATAAGCGACGAATATTATCCACATCGCTAGTTGCGCGATTAATTAAATCCCCGCCAGTATTTTCGTTAAAGTAAGCTGGTTCAAGCTTGAGTAAATGTTCAAAAATCCGTTGTTTTAAATCAAATTCCACCTGTCGCCCTACACCAAATAACCAGATACGAGATGCCATTCGCATCAACCACATGGAAGAGGTGAGGGAGAAAATCGGGATGACATAATAGAGAATTTCTTTAAGAGTAAAATCTGCCGATAGCTTACCAATCGCAGAGCGAATCAGTAGGGGAATATAGACTCCCAAAGCATTGACAGTTAATAGGGCAACAATACCTAAAACTGCGTCTCGCCAATGGGGACGCAGATAAGAGAATAATTTCTTGAGCCGTCGAGATGTCGCCATTTCCCCTGTTTTGAGAAAGCTTGAGCTAAAATCGGCTAGTTTAAAGCTAGATTTTAGCTCTGAACAGAACTACTAGAGTATAAATATTACCAGCCACCAAAGTATTTCGGTGGCTTTTTTTGCTCCAACTTTTGCTTACTGCTGTTGTCTGCCACGTAGGAAGACATAAACTTGGTTGAGATAACTTTCCCATGTGCTGGTAGTTAGAGACAAGGTTTGAGCGTTGGGGACAAAATCCTCTAGACGTAAACCCCGTCTGGGAATATCTTCCGTGGGATTTTGCATTAAGTAGTAAGGGGTTCTGATATCAGATATAGCCGTACTGTTGGGCAATGCTGCTACTAGGGTATCGTTAGCGGGAGCAAAAGTTGTGGGACTGGCAACTGGCGATCGCACGATGAAATAGGCAACAGCTGGTGTACTAGCTAACAACAGGATAGTTAATGCCCAACCCATAAGATATCCTCCGGGTTTCCCAATTCCCCCATCCTTAATTTTTTGCGCTGCCACAATCATTAAGAGTACGGAAGCACCCAGAGGTTTGAGGGGAAAGGAAATGACTCGCCATAGGGAGGCGATCGCTGGTTCACTGGGATTTACAAAGGATAGTAAGACAACTACTATCAGCACCACTAAAACCAGTCTTCCGACAAAGGAACCAGAAGGATAAAATCTCTGGAATAAGCTGAACACAATTGCGCCTAAGAGTAGCCACAGTAGCACTCGGCTCAGAAGTAAAAACATAGATTAACTCTCAAATCTGTTTTGCAATCGAGAACTGAAAAATTTGGTCAGCCTAGAGGTTTTGGGCAGTTGAGTTATTTATATACCATCAAGTTGCCATATTCCCAAAGCCTGTAACTTTAGGTAAATTAACTTTTTACAAAAGTCAAAGAAGATACTAAGGAGTCAGTGGTGTCAAAAATACCTGATAAAGATAAGTTTTGCTGATTCCTTGCCCCCTTCCTTTGATAGGAAGGAAAAACTCCGAATGGAATATTCTTTCCTTGCTATCTCTGGCAACCCTCACTTCTGTAAGAGTCTCTGATGGCAATTAACTTGTGGTCAAATTGTAGTTATACATTTTTTTGACTTCAAACACCTCACACCCTACACATAAAGACTACCGTCGTAGTGATTTTAGAGCAATTTTTCATGATTGGCTCCAGTATTCGTAAATTTCCAGATCAGTACCGAGTAGCGAGTAAATTAAATTAATTTAGTAGTTGTCCAAATTCAAGGAAAATCTATGACACCGCAAAAACCCACCATCCTGGTGACAGGGGGAGCAGGTTACATTGGTTCCCATACGGTGCTTGCCCTCAAACAAGCGGGTTATGAGGTGGTAATTCTCGATAACTTAGTTTACGGACATCGAGATATCGTTGAGGATGTCTTAAAGGTGGAATTGGTAGTAGGAGATACCAACGATCGCCCTCTGTTGGATAAATTATTTGCTACCCGTGACATTGCGGCTGTGATGCATTTTTCTGCCTATGCTTATGTGGGTGAATCGGTAACCGAACCTGCTAAGTACTACCGCAATAATGTCATCGGTACTCTAACTCTGTTAGAAGCGATGTTGGCTGCAAATATTAAAAAATTCGTCTTTTCCTCTACCTGTGCTACCTATGGAGTTCCGGAAGTGGTGCCGATTCCTGAAAATCACTCCCAAAACCCCATTAATCCCTACGGTGCCACCAAGTTAATGGTAGAGCGCATTCTCTCGGATTTTTCCACTGCCTATGATTTTCGTTCTGTGCGCTTCCGTTATTTTAATGCTGCGGGGGCTGATCCCAACGGTTTGCTGGGAGAAGATCATCAACCGGAAACTCACCTGATTCCCTTGGTATTAATGGCAGCTTTGGGTAAACGAGACTCTATTTCTGTGTTTGGTACAGATTATCCAACTGCCGATGGTACTTGTATTCGTGACTACATCCATGTCAGTGATTTAGCTATGGCGCACGTTTTGGGGTTGGAATATTTACTCCAAGGGGGAGAAAGTGAGGTATTTAATTTAGGTAATGGTAGTGGTTTTTCTGTGAAGGAAGTAATTGAAGCAGCAGAGTCTGTGACAGGGAAGAAAATTCCGGTTGTGGAGTGCGATCGCCGTGCAGGTGATCCCCCAGCGTTAATTGGTAGCGGTGAGAAAGCGAGAAAAATTCTGGGTTGGCAACCACAGTATCCAGGGTTACAAGATATTGTCACCCATGCTTGGCAGTGGCATCAAAAACGACACCAGTAAGAGGGAGAAAGGTTTTCTCGCAAGTTTAGCGACTATCTATATCTCCTTGATCAGTCTGTTTTCGTCGTAAAGCCACAAAAATGATACCGGAGATGGAAAATAAAGGGATGGCGATCGCCCATACAGGAAAAGTCCATCCCTGATTTTCTTCAACTTGGGTATTGCTATTTTCTAGTACTTGCGTTGTGTCAGAGGATGGGGAAGATGTGCCGGTTGCTACAGTCACATTAAACTTTAAATTAAAGGGTTTGAAGCTATTATTCTGTTTTGCTTTACCCTGTAGCTGTAGCTGATAGCTTCCTGGTTTGGGAAATGTAATTTCTGCACCGGGAATTCCGCGAAAACGTTCAGCTTTAATTGGTTTTAAATTAGGTTCTAAAAGTGCTGGCTCTCCCTTGACATAGGGTTGAGCATAGACAAGTAATTGACAATTACACTCTGACAAAGAAATGACTTTTCCCCCCTTGCGTGTCAAAGCGAACCAAGCGAGGCTGGCTTCACCAGAGCGGGGTGTATCATTAGGTTCTATATGTAATGTTGCTCCCACATCACTTGTAATTTTAACTTGATGGGCAATGACTGGGGCAAGATGGTTGTATGAGAAAATAACAGCAGAAGTAAATATTAATATTTTTAAGTATTTATTCACAATTAATTCTGGCGATCGCCTGATGATACATTTACGAGTAATGGGTAATGAGTGATGAGTAATGGGTAATGGGTAATGGGTAATGAATTAAACCTTGACATCCTGATGGAATAAGAGTAACTTCTAATTCACATCAAGCGTAATTCGTAATAATTAATTACCCACTGTGACAATGGGTTACTAATCAAATATTCAGCAGCAAAGTCTCAAATCCCTACGAATTAGATACTCTATTTGGGAGAACTACAATTGACAAGCTGTGTTAAACCCTCCAACCACTTAGGAATTGGTGCATTGTCTACTTCCGCAGCTGCAATATACCTGAGTAATGGTTCCTGCTTTGACTTTAACAACTCTTGTAAACTATCAACAATTTCCTTTAATGCACGGGAAAAGGATAATTTGACTTGCTGCGTTAATTGACTGACGTATTGTACTAAATGCAAGCTAGCTGTAGCGGTAATTTCATCTCGCAAACGCAGTACAGTTATTTGATGGTTAAATGGACGGGGAGGAACAGGAAATTTCTTGTCTGGACTCCAGTCAAAAATTTGACCATTGGGATGTCTCTCATCTTTTCTAGCTAAGGGGAATAGGGCTTTTGCATTCATCGGATTAGTATTTACCGATAATCCACTATGTTCAATAACTAACTTTTGCCACTTAGTACTTGGTTCCACTGCTCGTAGTAAATTGCGGAAGTGTCGCAACTGAGGTTTTCCGAAATTCTCTTGAATTTGTGCCTCGATTTGGGGAACAATCATTTCTGTTACCTGTTGCCGTTCCTTAGCCACTTCATTACTTAGCTTCTGGAATAAATCGGTGACAGCTTCTGTTGTCCGTGTATGGGCAAACTCTTGCATTTCCGAGATGGTTTGAATGTAAGCAGAGTAAAAATCATCACTACAGCTAGGGATTGTGTCTTCTACTTCCTCATCCCCAAAAAAACTCTCACTTCTAGTTAAAGAAATCGTACCGTTTTTAGTTCTATCTAATAGTAATGTCCATTCACTCCAATCAAAGAATATTTTATGGGTGAGTTCATCTTTGACAACTTCACTCACTGCTAAATTATGACGATTTTTGAGGATGGGTTGTTTGTCTAAATCGTCTTGAAATCGTCGGTAGGTATCAACTAAGTTTTCGATTCCTTCTCGCAGGTTGAGGAAGGCGGGATTTTCGATAACGGGGATATAATTAGGAATATCAGTTAGTAAAATTTTTAACTCTTGTTGTGCTTTCTCTAATTGGGATGCAGCAGTTTGAGTATCGGCAATTAATTGTTTTAATCCATGTTGGGCGACATGATTCTTGAGTAAGGCTCGTAATCTATTAATACCTCCATCTTCAGCAAAATCACTGAGTTGTTTTTTTAAACTACTAGCAGCTGGCAACATTTGACTGAGCTGTAACCATTTTTCTCTAGTTGCGACTTCTGGAGATTGTAGGGGAATTGCCAATTCTGGGAGAAATTCCGGGGAGGATACTTTCACAAAGGAGTCTAACTCATTGAGTTTGCTTAAACCATGGAGTTGGGAGAGTAAGACAATATTTTTTTTCTCGGTGGTTAAATTGCTGGCGCTGGCTATGGTAAGTTGCAATATACCGAGATTTTCTAGAACTGTTTCCTCGGAAAGTAGGGGTTCATCTAATAATTCCTCAAGGTTGCGTTGATCGCTCAAAGATAATGGTAACTGGTTAAAGCGTCCGACACCGACAATGATTCTATCCCGTAAATCTTGTCCTTTGTCTTTTTCTAACATCGTACGAATTTTACTGGCGATCGCACCTCCGGGGTATCTACCGTTTAATAATAAGAGTAAAGTCTGGACATCCTGTAATTCTCTCAGAGACAGGTAAGCATCTCTTACCCCGGAATCCGCAGCACCTAAACCGGGAAAATCTAAGAGAATAAACTCATTTGTTCCCTGTAAACCCGATAAATCCCAAATTTCCTTGCTCACTTCCACAGTGATGTCAATCCGACTAATCAGGGAAAAACTATTTTGTAAATCCTTTGCGGAGGGTTGTTCATAACTTTCCCAGGGTTTGGGATTTCCCGGTAACTTGTCAAAATTCAGTTCTAAAATATTCATCGGGGGTTCTGCCAACCGTAACCCCTTTTTGGCGGTATTCTGGTCGATGTGATAACTGCGATCGCAAATATTTTCACCGTAAACATGGTAAGTTCTCAAGAGAATCACCAACTCTCGTAGCAAACTACGCAATTCTAAACTTTGCGTCTGTTGCCAAACCTGCTCACACCATTTACCAATACCCTTAATATCAACAGTTCCTTTCGGAGATAAATCTGGTAAATTTTCTAATAGAGAACTCGATATTTTGGCAGCGATCGCTCTGACTTCGACTTCCTGCAACATAAACCGCAAACATTCCCTGACACCAGAATGGGAGAGAAAATTTACAGTAAAGTCACTAATATTGGTTGTTTTTAATTCTGCTTGCTGTTGCAAATGAATTGCAGTCACATTTCCCGTTGTGGGAGTTTCACTGACAGGTAAGGCATCTGCAAAACCAATTAAACTACCAATCAGCAGAGTCTTACCACTACTAAATTCTCCCATAATACCGATTTTTACTGGAGAAGTGGCAAGTTCCACGGTACGTTTTGCTGCTTGCTGCACCTTTTGCATGGTTTCATCCAGACTTTGGGGAATCCAACTTTCCTGAGGTGGAGGGTTTTGGGCAATTAATTCCCAAGTTTGCAGTACAGATTCTCCGTATTTTTGATACTTAACCAAGTCTTCAACTGCAATATTTGACATCTCAATCCCCTCAGAATATCCCCAAATGATTGCTATTTAGTAGTTCATGTCATGAATTGTGGTAGTTTACTGCGGTTAGGAAAAGCCGTTTCCTGAAATTTCGGGAGCAAGACGCTTCTACTACACATTTTTTACATATCACAACTTATGACATAAACCACTACCACAAAAGCAAAAAATTATTACGAATCGAATTATTCTGATGGCTTGACAAAACAACCAGAAATTTGGATTTTTCTCAAAAAGAGTATATTTTACGACTCTATATTTCCTAATTATATATCTTATGACTCATTACTCATTCCCTATTCCTCATCAGTGAATAGCTCACACTCCCCCTTCCCCTGTTTTTGGGAAAACGCTAGACTGAGCAGATGTGGCATGATCAGAGTTATGGGGACTTATGACTAATCGTTTGGCAAATGCGAAAAGCCTTTACCTACGAAAACACGCAGAAAACCCGATAGATTGGTGGTACTGGTGTGATGAAGCTTTAGCAATTGCCAAAGCCACCGATAAACCGATATTTTTGTCAATTGGTTATTCCAGTTGTCATTGGTGTACGGTAATGGAAGGCGAAGCATTTTCTGATTTGGCGATCGCCGACTATATCAACAATAATTTTCTCCCTATCAAAGTAGACCGCGAAGAACGACCAGATATTGATAGTATCTATATGCAAGCTTTGCAGATGATGACTGGTCAGGGTGGTTGGCCTTTGAATAGTTTTCTTTCTCCTGAGGATTTAGTGCCCTTTTATGCTGGTACTTACTTCCCCGTTGACCCCCGTTACGGTCGTCCTGGATTTTTACAGGTGTTACAATCCCTACGTCGATATTACGATACCGAAAAAGATGATTTAAGGGAGCGCAAAGCGGTAATTTTAGAGTCGTTGTTAACTGGCGCTTTGTTACAGTCAGAGGGCGAAAAGACCGCAGAACAAGAATTATTTCGTAAAGGTTGGGAGACAAGTACGGGAATTATTCAGCCTAATAGTCGCGGAAATAGCTTTCCCATGATGCCCTATGCAGAACTAGCACTACGGGGTTTGAGGTTTCCTAAGACACAGGAATCACGTTATAACGGTCAGGAAATTTGCCGACAACGGGGGCTAGATTTAGCTTTAGGAGGAATATATGACCATGTGGGAGGTGGTTTCCATCGCTACACAGTTGACCATACGTGGACTGTACCCCACTTTGAAAAAATGCTCTACGATAATGGGCAAATTGTCGAGTATCTAGCAAATTTATGGAGTGCAGGGATAGAAGTACCTGCGTTTGCAGAATCTGTTGCGGGTACTGTTGCTTGGTTAAAACGAGAAATGACAGCACCCCAGGGTTATTTTTACGCTGCTCAAGATGCGGATAGTTTCCTTTCTCCTACCGCAGGGGAACCGGAGGAGGGAGCTTTTTACGTTTGGAGTTATGATGAACTACAGGCGTTACTGTCACAGACCGAACTCAAGGAACTAGAACGGGAGTTTACTGTCACAGCTGGGGGGAATTTTGAAGGTAAGAATGTTTTACAACGCCGCAATTTTGATGAATTGAGTTCCACTGTCAAAAACAGTTTAGATAAATTATTTATGGCTCGCTATGGAGATAGTAGGATAAATATTACTACTTTTCCTCCAGCACAGGATAATCAAGAGGCAAAGTATAGTGATTGGCAAGGTAGAATCCCCGCCGTTACTGATACTAAGATGATAGTTGCCTGGAATAGTTTGATGATTTCCGGTTTAGCGCGAGCTTATAATGTTTTCCGTCAACCTGTGAGCTTAGAGTTAGCTCTAGGGGCAGCTAATTTTATTTTAGAAAATCAATTTGTCCATAAACGCTTACACCGATTGAATTATCAGGGAGAAGCAACGGTATTAGCACAGTCAGAAGATTATGCTTTTTTAATTAAAGCTCTCTTGGATATTTACAGTTGTTGCCCTGATCAGAAAAAATGGCTAGAAACTGCGATCGCTCTCCAAGATGAGTTTGATACATACCTCTGGAGCGTGGAACTAGGAGGATATTACAATACTGCTCAGGATGCCAGTCAAGATTTAATTATCAGGGAAAGAAGTTACCAAGATAATGCCACTCCCTCTGCTAACGGTGTGGCGATCGCCAACCTTGTGAGACTATCTTTGCACACAGATAATTTGGAATACTTAGATTTAGCAGAAAAAGCTCTCAAAGCTTTTAGAAGCGTTTTAGAACGCGCACCCCAAGCTTGCCCTAGTATATTTACTGCCCTAGATTGGTATCGTAATTCAACACAAATTCGCACAACCACGGAAAAAATTCCGGAACTCAACTGTCAATATTTACCAAGTGTGGTGCTGACTCCCGTATCTGATTTACCCTCTGACAGTATCGCCCTAGTTTGCCAAGGAATGAAATGTTTGCCTGGAGCAACAAGTTGGGAAATGTTGTTACAACAAGTACAACAAAGTCAGGTGAGGGGATGATAACCATCACAGCAATCATTTTAGCTGGGGGAAGCAGCTCACGTATGGGTAGGGATAAAGCACTGATACCCATCCATGGAGTCACCCTTCTAGAAAGAGTATGCGCTGTTGCTGCTAGTTGTACCGAAAAAGTATATATCATTACTCCTTGGCAAGAACGTTATCAACATTTATCCTTACCAAAATCTGAATTTATCCCAGAATTAGCAACCCAAGAGACTAAAACACCCCTAACAGCTTTTGCCCAGGGGCTAACCCTCGTGACTACTGAATGGGTATTATTATTAGCATGCGATTTACCAAAATTACAGTTAGATATTCTGCAACGATGGATAGTTGAAATAGAACAAGTAGAAAAGACACAGATGGCAGCTCTAGTACCCCATGAAAAAGGATGGGAACCCCTATGTGGATTTTACCGTGGCGATTGTCTGCCTAGCTTGCAGAAATATATTAAACAGGGAGGTAAATCTTTCCAATCCTGGCTCAAGGAACAGGTTATTTACCCACTACCTCGGATAGATGCGGAAATGTTGTTTAATTGCAATACTCCTCAACAAATAGCAGATATTTCTGAGATGAGGTGAATCTTGCCAATTTTGCCAATGGAGAAAGCATTACGCAACCATATTAACATTTTTTGTCACCATAATGTCTATCCGACCAATCAGTTATCTTACTGGCTCAATCTAGATAATATTAATTCCCTTTAGTAGTACCGTACCAAACCATATTTTTTGATTGGAGTTATTTGTTGTCACGAATCACAGACAACTATATATTTATCTTTTTTCTCAATCAGGGTTTGACTATCTGAAGATAAAGCTTTTTATCTAATTTTTCATTAGGTATAATAATTTTATTTTCTCCAGTAGATAGTTAAATTTTACACTTAATTATTGGTGACAAACGTCAGATATATCATATTCTCTCAATCGATGTATAGTACTTTTTGTTACAAAATTTTATTGCGTGATTAAAAATTAACATAATATGAATACTTGCTTTTAAGCTCAAGTATCTATCAAGTAGCTGCTTGAATAGATAGAGGAATTGCAAATTATATACATATAGTCTTTGCCGGATTTATCTTGCCTCTAAATGGTGTAATCGACTCTCTGCAAAGTCTTCTGGCTGTGGATAATTTATCCTATGTCTATAGGAAGATTGAGAATATATGTCATCACCCTCCAAAAGACTATCAGCATTTGTCATCACAGAAGTCAGTCACATATATTTATTCAGATGTATAGAATTTTAAAAGTTTCTACTTACATGCGAAAAACCACTGACACTGATAACTGCCATAGTAATAGGGCAGAAAAAATACTATTATTTTTCATAATACCCATTGCTTTCATTGCTATTTTGGGTAATACTACTGAAGTGTTTCCCATCATCCTAGAGCAAATCAACGTTACAGCAACGCAGATACTTGTAAAAATCTGTTGAGAGTGACTTTATTTTCCAGGCTGATAATGATATTTTTGACTCACTGCAATTATGCCATTGAGATTTTGTTGATACTGTCACAGGTATCTTTGGAATAATTGATTATAGGCTGGTTTAGATAGATATAGTTAATATCTATATCTTTCTATCTATTTGTGTGCAAATGTGACATCTACTGCATAGCTCAATGGTTATTTGATTAACGTTTTTCTAAACAACAGCAAGTTTTGGGGGTGTTGTTGTCATACCAGAGAACGTTTACTTGAATATCCGCTTAAATTGAGAATGCCAATTCGTAAACAGCCGATTCGGGGTAAATGCAAAAATAGTTAAGTAAAACAAAGCATTCTGTTTTTTGGGAAATGCTCTTTGTTTTCATAGCTAGCTTTCAACTAAGAAGTTGGTCGCATATTTGTGTGACTCAATATGGTTGGTATTATATACCTTCCCATAGTGTGATTAAGGCTCTGTATCCTAGTGATATAGGCTATTTCGCCATTTCTGAAAATGTTGCCATCTATCGTTTATTAAGAGAATCATTGAGTTTATTTTTACTTTTTCCGACATCTGGTATGATACTTTGTAACAAAAGAGAAGTTAATTAAGTATCCAGTAAACGATATTGTGAAAAGTTACAAACTGTATCCCAAACTATATCGCTTTAAAAGCTACCGATGATACAAAAGCCACTGTATCCAAACATTTAATAATCACTAGAAAACCTAAGGTTTTTATATAGAAACCTGAATTTTGAAATCACCTCTGCTGTTAAGTTGATGCCTAGAAATGACATCTAAAAATTTATGGCTGGGGCGCAGGAGCCTCTTTTTTCCATTTTTCCTACTGAGTATATTCACGTACGGCGTAATACCTAGTTCTGCTCAGACAGGCATAATCAGAAATAATGCCACGGCGGGGGGTGACAACCTCGGCGGTGGAACGGTGCGTTCCAACGATGTGACATTTATTGCTGGACAAGCTGCTTTACAGATTATCAAGACGGGCGATCGCTCTGCTGTGGAACCTGGAGAGACAGTTGTCTATCGTCTGGCAGTGAAAAACACAGGTGTGGAGCCGACAAGTAATGTTTCAGTCACAGATAGAATGCCCCTAGGGGTAAGGTTAATTCAGAAATCAGTCAAGGGTTCCATTGGTGATACTAACGTGGCTCTCACAGTCACTGTTAGTGGACGTAATGTTACCTTTGCGGCGGGAGTAGGGTTGCAACCGAATCAAACCCTGAATATTGTCTATGCAGCAGAAGTTACACCCGATGCAGTACGAGGTGACGGGAGAAACTTAGCAGTTGCCAGGGCGGGAAATTTAACCAGTAATCCAGCAAGTCACCAATTAAGGATTCGCCCCGGTATTCTCTCCGATTGCGGCACAATTATTGGACGGGTATTTGTAGACAAAAACTTTGATGGAGAACAACAGCCAGGGGAACCCGGTGTACCCAATGCGGTAGTTTACATGGATGATGGCAACCGTATCATCACAGATGCCAATGGTATGTATTCTCTAGGCAATGTCATTGCTGGTTATCGTTCAGCCACCCTAGATTTAACTAGCTTACCGGGCTATGCACTGGCTCCAAACAAGTATTTTATCGAACGAAATAGCCAGTCACGCTTGGTGAAATTAGCTCCCGGCAGTATGGCACGGGTGAATTTTGGAGTAACACCTGCGTTTTCCGAGGGTAAGCGATGAAAACACACAAGACTTATACTAATTTTGCCAAAACTGTTGTCAGGCGTTCTTTACATTCATCACAACAGAATGTATCCGTAGCTGCTCACTATCTGAGAATGTTGTTGCTATCCTCGGAACATATAGGTGTGCGGCGAGTATTATTAGCTCTTGCCTTACCTTCCGTTGTCATAGCAGAAACCATGTCTGCGGGTAGGGCGATCGCCACTGTTTCCCACTCAGAAGCATCCTCAATCCATCAAGCATCTAGCAGATCAACAGATACTCTGTTAGCTCAACCAGTACCACCAGAAACTCCACCTCCAGAAACGCCACCAGAAACGCCACCAGAAGCACCTCCAGAAGCACCTCCAGAAGCACCTCCAGAAGCACCACCCCCAGAGAATCCCCCCCCAGAGAATCCCCCCCCAGAGAATCCCCCCCCAGAGCAACCAAGGGAGATTAATTCTGATACCGAAAAATTAGGTCAGGTAAAGATTGAAATTTCCCCAGTTGGCGACCCCCGTGTCCAGGCAGATGGACGCTCTACCATCAAATTAGCGGGACAAATCACCGACGAGAAAGGGCAAATTATTAGGCAAGACGTAGTAGTAACTTTAACCGCGAGTGCTGGTAAATTCATCGGTGCCGATCAGGATAAAGACCGAGGTGGATTTCAGGCGATCGCCCGGAATGGTGAATTTCTTGTCACCCTGCAATCAGACATCAAACCCCAACAGGTAAAGATTCGGGCAGCCGTAGATAAAGTACAAAAACGTACCCCCACCCTACCCAATGCCATCCCCCCCGTTGATAGCAATCCCAGCAATCCCTTTCCCCAACAGCGAGACACCAGCCTCCTAGAGAAAATTGGTGATGTCACCATTGAGGCATATACTCAGGTTGAATTTACCACCTACCTGCGTCCCTCCCTCGCCACCGGGGTAATTAATCTGCGGATTGGACAAGCTGGAACCAACTACTGGGGTAGTTACCGCGACTTCCTCAACCCCGACAAAATCAACGACGGGACAGAAGTTAAATTAGATGCGGCAGTCTTCGCCACAGGTAAAATAGGTGACTGGCTCTTTACTGGTGCTTTCAATAGCTCCCGTGCCCTGAACCAAGACTGTGAAGGCAGAAATCGCCTATTTGGGGGTACTCAATTCTGTGAGCAACAATACCCCGTCTACGGAGACAGTTCCACCGTCACCTCCACCGCTCCCTCCATCGATAGCTTCTATGCACGGATAGAACGCACACCCAACATACCGGGAGCAGAACCCGATTACTTTATGTGGGGAGACTACAACACCGAAGAATTCTCCCGTGCTTCCCAACTATTCACCGCCACCACCCGCCAGCTCCATGGTTTTAAAGGCAATTACAACCTTGGTAATTTGCAAATCACCGCCATGTACAGCAACGAAATCGAGGGTTTCCAACGGGATACCATCGTTCCCAACGGTACAAGTGGTTATTACTTCCTTTCCAAACGATTACTAGTTCCTGGTAGTGAAAATGTTTACCTGGAATCAGAAGAAATCAACCGTCCCGGAACAGTAATTGCTCGTAAACAACTATTCAGGGGCACAGATTACGAAATCGACTACGACAGAGGTAGTTTACTTTTCCGTCGTCCGATTCTCTCCACCGAACTCAACCCCTTTGGTACAACCTTAGTCAGACGAGTTGTCGTTACCTACCAAAACGAAGGGGGAGCAGACTCCAAATTATACGCCGGACGTTTGCAATACAACTTCTCCAACGACTTGGATACCAAGAGTTTTGCTGGTGCGAGTTACCTGTTAGAAGACCAAGGAAGTCAGGAATTTCGCCTTTTCGGTGCAGATTTTCTTATATCCCTAGGAAATCGTGGCAGAATCATTGGGGAATTCGCCCGTTCTAATAGTGACTTAGTTACAGGTCGGGAAGTCAATGGTAATGCCTATCGCTTAGAAGCTTTTGGTAATATTACGGACAGTATTCAAGGTAGTGCCTACTATCGTTCCGTAGAGCCGAATTTTGCCAATAATGCCACCTTCAGCTTTACACCGGGGCAAACCCGTTACGGCGCATCCTTGCTGGCAAAAATCACCAACACTACCAGCTTTAATGTTGCCTACGATGTCGAAGAAAATTATGGAACATCACCCAACCGCGTCGTAGATTTCTTTGACTTGTTTAATCCCCAACCCCAATCACGTCCGGGGGAAACTGTCAATAACGAGTTGCGGACTTTGCGGGTGGGTATTTTACAGAAATTAGGACAGGCAGATGCCAGCCTAGAGTATGTGAACCGCTCCCGTGAAGATCGGGTAAGTAACCGTTTTGATGGGGATGCCAGTCAGTTAGTTTCTAGGTTGCGGTTCCCCCTTTCGGAATCCTTAGTTTTTCAAGCACAGAATGAGTTAAATCTGGGTGATTCTGACCCTCTATACCCCAACCGGACTACCCTCGGCTTAGATTGGAAAGCCTATCCAGGGTTAACTTTCCGCTTGGCACATCAATTCTTTGACAACAGCAGCTTGATTCGCGGCAACTCCATTACCACCCTGGATACCCTTGTTGACCATAAATTTTCCGATGATACCAGCTTAAGCGGGCGCTACTCCGTCCTGTCTGGGTTCAATGGTTTACAGGGACAGGGGGCAGTAGGTTTAGACCATCGCTGGAAAGTTGCCCCAGGTTTGAAAGTTAACTTGGGTTATCAGTACGTTTTCAAGAATGTTTTCAATGCCACAGCCGCCGGAACCCCATTCGAGCAGTACTATGCCGTGGGACAGACTGCCTCTAGCTTAGGGTTATTCTCAGGCTCTGTGTATAGTTTAGGATTTGAATACACGGATAATCCCAACTTTAAAGCCAGTGCCCGCATTGAGTATCGAGATGGAGATGAAGGCGATAACACGGTGATTACTGCCGCAGCCGCCGGAAAACTTTCCCCCGCCTTGACAGCCTTGGTACGGTATCAACAGGCAGGAGAAGCCAACGTATTCTTACCATCATCTTCCCTGAATCAAAGCGGGGTGAGATTCCAAGAGTTGGGCGATACCGGCAATCTGAAGATTGGTTTAGCCTACCGTGACCCCAACAGTGATAAATTTAACGCCCTACTGAAGTATGAGTGGCGGCAAAATTTTGATTCGATCCCCGAAAACCAACTCACCGGCACAACAGCCACTGGTCATGTATTTTCTGCCGAGGCAATCTATGCACCTAGTTGGCGTTGGGAATTCTACGGGAAGTATGCTCTCAGGAATGGGGTGACTTATTTAAGTGGCGATCGCTATGACGGAACGGTAAATCTTGCCCAACTGCGGGCAACCTACCGCCTTGGTTATCGTACTGATTTAGCAGTAGAAGGACGCTGGATTGGACAAAACTCCAATAGTGGCACCAACTACGACGAATTCGGTGTTGCCTTGGAAGGAGGGTATTACCTGACACCAGATTTACGGGTGGGTGTGGGTTACAGCTTTGGTAGCATTGATGACCGTGACTTTACCGGATATCGTTCAGAAGGTGGCTTTTACCTCAACATCAGTTTGAAACTCAACGAACTCCTGGGCGGGTTTGGATTGCAAAAACCAGTACCGAAACAACAACAGGAATCCGTAGTCGAAGCCAAAACGCCTTCTGATGAGAAACAATCCCTAAAATCTCAAAAACTGATTGATGCTCTCCAAGGGAAAAGAAAAAATCCCTCTACCATACAAACTCAATTAATCAAGCGTTTGAAGCAGAGTCAAGCAGTGCAAAAAATCTAGGGTTCCGGTGTTGAGGAGTGATTCATGTCCCAAAATAGTCAAAACAAACCACAAAAATCCCCCAGGCGCAGGAAAGTTGAGCAAATTCACCTGATAGCAGCTTTCCTCTACCTCCTACCTTCTACCTTTTATCTGGCTCCTGTGTTTGCCCAAGCTCCCCCCTCCCTGAAGGTGGTAGTTAATAGCAACGCAGATGGAACCCCCACCCCAGACGCTCAACTTACCCTACGGGAAGCAATTGAGGTGGTGAATGGTACACTGCCCCTGGAAAAACTGAGCGAAGCAGAAAAGGCACAGGTACAGCCAGGAAGCGGTAGCTCTCGTATCGAATTCAACCTGCCACCGGGAGCCACAAATATTCAATTACAAAGCCTTCTCCCTGATTTGGCTACCCCTGGTTTAGTAATCGATGGCACAACCCAGCCCGGATATGACCCCAACACCTCAGCTACGGCAGAAATTGCCATTCCCGTACCTGTAGTGGAAATTACCCCCGCATCGGGTAAAGAAGTATTTCGTGGCTTGACTGTAGTTGCCGATGGGGTAACGATTCGCGGTTTGAGTCTTCACGGCTTTACAGCTAGCCCAGAAAAGCAACTTTTGGGTAATCTCCTGGTGTACGATAGCAACCCCAAACCTGTCACCCTCACCACTCCCCCTGGGGATATTGTCGTGGCTCACCGTTTCCCCCCACCCAATACCAAATATCAACAACCACCTTTTGGGGACTTTCCCTTTGCGAGCAAGGATGTGCCGCCCAAGGATGTGGTAATTGAGAATAACTGGTTGGGGTTGACGGTGGATGAGAAAATGCCGGAAACAACTTCTGCCTTTGGGGTGTACCTGTTTAATTCCCAGGGGACAACGATTCGCAAAAATCGTATTTATTACCATGATGGTAGTGCCATTATTACCTCGGTACGGGGTGAAAATACCCTAGTTCAGGAAAATATCATTGTGGGAAATGGGATTGCCGGGATGCCAGATGCCCTACGATTTGAGGGTGTGGTGAATAAATCCCAGGTGATCGGGAATTTAATTTGTGCCAACGATGGTGCGGGCGTGTATTTATTTAAACCCCAGGGCAGTGTTCAAATTGAGAATAACAAAATTACCTACAATGCCCGTCGGCTGAGACGAGCGGCGGTTTTCCTCATGGGTAGTAACCACTTGGTTAAGGGTAACGAAATTGACAATAATGCAGGGGCGGGAGTAGTGGTGTCAGCCTTCCCCAAAACCAGGGGCAATTTGATTCAGGAAAATAAATTTACCGCCCTGGAAGGGTTGAGTATTGACCTGAATACCCAGGGAAATCTAGATGTGAGCGATTTTCAAACTGGGGACGGAGCCAACCCCCAGCGCAATTCTGCCAATCGTCGCCTAGAAACAGGGAATGGAGCCATTAACGCGCCGGAATTTAGCACTCGCAGTTTTTCTGGTGCGACCCTGACAGGGAAAGCTGACCCCGGTTCCGAGGTGACAATTTATCGCTTGGGTGATTATCAAACTGGTAAAGAAGCTTTGTATGAGCCCGGTTATGGGGCACTGAGTGAGCCATTAACTACGGTAAAAACGGACGAGAAGGGTAACTTTTCCGTATCCGTAGATAAGTTGCAACCAGGGGATGGAGTCAGCGCGATCGCCACTATTCCCCAATATGGCACATCAGAACCTGCCGTTGCAGCTTTCATCGGTGACGGGACTTCCCTCAAACCCACCAGTAAGCCGACACCAATTACACCACCCCAATGTACGTCTAAACCCGCACCTCAACCAGAACCGGAACCGGAACCAGAACCGGAACCAGAACCAATTCGCATCCGTGCCCCCCGCAATGTTCACTTTGCCTTAGATAAATCCTTTATTAGCCAGGAAAGTGCGGCGGTTCTCGACCGGGTAGCCCAGGTGCTGCGAGAATATCCTTTTATTGTGGTGGAACTTCAAGGTCATACTGACCCCCGTGCCAGTGATGCATATAATTTGGCACTAGGAAAACGGCGATCGCAGTCTGTGAGAAATTACCTGCTACAGAAAGGAGTTGACCCCAGTCGGATGACAATTCGCTCCTTTGGGGAGAGTCAACGAGCTACCGATGGAAATACTCGCGTTGAATATGCGCGCGATCGCCGTGTGGAAATTATCTATAAAGATGTGCGTGGCATCGAATTGATTGTGGAACCCCAGGAAGCAGACTTACAAATCGAACCTGGAAGGGGACGGAGGAAATAAAGAGTAATCAGTGCAGAGTTATGGGTGAGGAGTCATAACGGGATGGCAAATTGCTATGTCACCATATCTAACTAATTGACTCCTGGGGGTGATTTTCTTCACCTCTTACCCATTACCCATTACCCATTACCCATTAAAAAAACCTATGAAAAAATCTCACCTCAAACTAGAGAAATCACATATAGGAAAAAGAGCAGACAAGACATTTCCTTGGATAAAAACCCTTTCCCATAGCAGCCTGGTTTTGCCCCTAATACTGACCAGTTTTGGTACATTTCCAGAAACTGCTAAAGCGCAAACAGCTAGGGGACCTGGGGGCTGTCCAGTTGGTACAACTAGGGGAAATAGAAACTTTATCATCAACGGTAACTTTAGCCAAGGTAACAGTGGATTTACTACCACCCTTCCCTATAGAGGTGATGGAGTATACCCTGATGATTCACCTCCGGAACCCCAACCTCGGGGGGGACTTTCCGTGCAGACAGGAACTGTAAACTATGCGGGGAATGTCGTCCGGGGTGTACCCTTCCCTGGAGATCCCCAAAGAGGAGCCCCAGCTTCTAATACTTATTTATACTCAAATCCAAACGCCTCGGCTGCCACCCCAAGAGATCAAGGTTCAGCTTTCCCGAATCCGACAATTTGGTCACAAACTGTCCCAGGTTTGCAACCAAATACCACCTACGACTTCGTAGCCTTTTTCTATGACCTACTGACTCTAGAAATACCTCCATCTACTCCCACAGCCAGAGTCCCACCGATTATTCAATTAAATGTAGGGGCGATCGCTGGTACACCCACCCCTATTCCAACCCGGCAAACATGGACACCAGTACAATTAGCCTTTACCACTGCTCCCGGACAAACTAGCTTGAATTTGACAATTATTGACCAAGCGAACCAACTGGACGGAGATGACTTCGGGATGACGGCGATCGCGGTTAACCAATGTCTACCGAATATTGGGGTGGCTAAACGTGCAGGAACACCTGTGAGGAATAGTAATGGTACTTTTACCGTACCCTACACCGTTGTTGTCAGGAACTACGGTACAGACACTCTTTCCAATGTCCGTCTGACTGATGACTTGACAGGAACCTTTGCAAACGCGGCAAATTTCGTTGTCTCTAACGTCCAAACTCCCACCCCAGGATTTACAGTTGTTCCTAACTATAGTGGTCGTCCTGGTAACATCAATATGCTCCAAGGTAACAACACCCTGGCTCCTGGAGCGTCAGCAACTGTCACCTTCAATGTCACCATCACCCCAGGAACTGGAGCTAACGGTTTTGGACCATTTGATAATACAGTAACTGCTACTGGTGTAGCCCCTGGTGGAACCATTGTCACCGACCAATCCCAGGATGGTGCTGATGCTGACCCCGACAATGATGGCAATCCTGGTAATAATAATGTTCCCACCCGTGTCAATCTCAATCCTGGAACTGGAGCAGGGGAAACGGAGCTACGTTTAGTCAAACGGATTACAGCTGCCAGACGGAATAATACACCCCTGAGTGGCGTTAATTTTAATACTGTAGACCCCAGCGATAATACTAACGCTTTTAATAACACAGGGGTGAATCCTGTTGGTGTACGCGATATTCCCACTTCTATACCTCTGCGCAGTGGAGATGAAGTGGAATATACTGTTTACTTTATTAACGTAGGTAACCAACAAGCCACTAATATTCGATTCTGTGACTTAATTCCCGCAGGAACTACCTACATTAATAACAGCACCACAGCCCAAAATGCAGGTCAAGCTATCAATAATGGCATTAATTTCGTTGCTCGTTTAGCACCTTTACCCCCAGGAAATAGCTGCTCTAATCAAAATAACCCCAATGGTGCAGTTATTGTCCAAGTAGGTAATGTTGGAAGTGCGGTCGGGCAAAATGCTGGTTTTGTGCGCTTCCGTGTCAGAGTTGATTAGGTATTGCTGAATGTAACTGTGTACTGAATTTTGCCAACCATCTGGGTTTGAGTAACCAAGGGAATATTTTATCCCAGCTACAACATGACGATGTTTGAGCCATGATTGCTTTTGATTTGATATCAGGCTCAATCATCATGTCAATTTACTTAACTGACATCTTGTACTGTAAGACTGTGGAAAAAATATGACTTGCAAACTTTGATTTTTCGTCCGTAGATACTTTCCTGAGCTATTGAGAATGCATCAGAGATGTGTTGGGGAAAATTTGCGGCATTCCCTTGATGCTGACAGAAATTCTACTACTGGTGCTGTACTAGATAAAAACAATCCCAAAGATAAAATACCCGTAGATATCAAATACCTATCACAATAACTACGAATTAAAAAGTTAAATATGAACATAATCAAGATTTTCCATGACAGTTATTAAACTGTCTACAGCTAATAGAGAATGTCTAAGAGTTAAATCATCTAAAAGCTTGAAAAATACGGCTTTTCACAATTTAATAGTTTATCAGCTATCCCTGATTTTATGAAATATTTAATTCAAATTTTGCTCAACTATAGTAGTATAAGTGTAGATTTTTCTCTGAACATTTCTAAATTCATTTTTTCCATGAAGGGATGCAAAATATGCAACAACCTCGAACGCCAGATTTATTTTGGCAAAATCGCTTAAAATACTTACAAAAGAAAGGTTTATTGCATTTTAATTGATTATTTGAGTGAGATAAATGGTATAAAAACTGACAAAAAGTATTACTGAAAAATCAAGTATTTTCTCTTTTCAGCTAAAAGCTTAGAATTAAACATCAGGGAATGAAAGCATCTTTTTTCTGTAGGTGTGTTATTACAGAATTTACATTGTCAGTTTTAGTTGTAAATCTCATCTTCAATTACCAAAAACGGGTTCAGTTATATTGGACATTGAATCTATATTGCTCAGACATCTTACAAAATAGATTTTGGTGAACGATGGAGAACGTCAAAGGTTGTAACACACCTTTTATATTTTCCTCTGACTCTTTTCCCAAGTTCTATAGGAGGTCTCTAGTCGATATATATTTGGTATTGATAGTTAGAGATACCAGTTGCTGATATTTTTACAGCTAGTGGTGGTACATCGATTTACATATACTTTTACCTGAAATCAAGGTTCCTCATCTCACATCAAAACAATGTTTCCCATTTGTCTGCACAGAATTATTGCTGTTGCAGATATTTAGAGTCAGTATGTTCGTCTAGAGAACATGGTTATCCCTAAGTGAATGACAAGTCTGTAAGATGTGTGCAGTTATCTCTTCTGCATACCTTGTTTTCTATGGAAATCAAAAAGAAGAAATTATCAATATCTTGATGATTTCTGTTTTATCGACAATAGACTAGCTAGAGTAAATTATCCCTTCAAGTTCCAGCTTAATTATCAGTCGTATTGAATTTATTAGCAAAAATCACTGGTTTAAATTGTGAGCAAGCTTGTGATAAGACGCAATTAATTTCGATTGATATTTTCGATTTAATTTTTTTAATTTTACCTCGTTTTATCAGGAAACAGAAATGAAATCTACCTTGAAGCATCTATTATTGATGTCTCAAAAGAAATTACAATCCCTATCCCGAGGTAATAGCTGTCAGAAAACCCAGCATCGGGGTGTTGTTAACATCCAATCTCAGTCACCAAGTAGACCTTTTTGCTTTTCTTCTCAGGGTAAAATTACTTTTTTGGCATTAACATTAACTATTCCAACTATGTTGATTTGCCAAAGTTTAAGTAATAGTAAAGTGGCTGCTCAATCTGCACCACAGTGTCCTAGTGGAAGTACACTAGCAACCCTTGATTGGGATCAGCAAAATAATTTTCAAACGGCAAACTTTAATCAAAGTATCAATATTGGGAGTGTAAGTACCAATTTCCGAATGCAAGAAAATCCTGCGGGAATTATTCGGGATGAAAATCCAGAAAATTCTCCTGGTAATGTTGGTAGGATTCCCTATGGTAGGGCAAATCCACCCTTTGGTGGGATTAATCAACGGTATCTCCGTTGGGGTATTGATGCTCGTGGTTCCCGTCGAGGGGGGAATGCAACCTTAACAATTACTTTTGCTCAACCAATAACTTTACCGACTCCCCTATTATTTCTGGATGTTGACCGCGATCGCCAAGGTGAACCCCCCTTCCAAGACCAAATTACAGTCACTGCTAGCAATCAAGGACAAAATGTCCCCGTCACCTTGACAAACATGGGTGTTAGTGCTGTTAACGAAATTGTTAATGGTAATATTGCTCGTGGTGTTGACCCTAGGGTTCCTCCCGGTAACGCACCAATCGAGAGCAGTATGGGTGATGTGTTTGCGACAATTACCGGGGAAGTGACGCAAATCCAAATTGTTTATCAAAGTGGTCCCCTCTATCGTGAAGGTCAGTCCCAATTTACGGAACCAGGACAGGATGAGACAATTGGGTTAGCAGATTTTAATATCTGCATCAAAAATGCCACAGGTAGTATTGGGGATTTTGTCTTCAATGACAAGAATGGGAATGGGGTTCAGGATGCTAATGATACGGGTATTTCGGGAGTGAAGCTAATTCTCCGTAATTCCCAGGGACAAATCGTAGCTACGACCACGACTAATAGCAATGGTATTTATGCTTTTCCGAATTTACCCCTGGGCAACTATACGGTAGAAGTGGAGAAACCAGGTGATGATTTTACCGCGACGACTCAAACCATTTTGAATGCGAACCTGACAACAACCAATAGCGATCGCACTGATATTGATTTTGGTTTTCGTTTGGGTTCCCTAGGAAGTGGACAACCCAGAATTCGCCTAGTCAAACGGATTACGAATGTATTACGCAATGGTCAAACCGTTGCTGGCATTGATTTTAACAATTTTATCGATGACCTCACAGACGATGATGATAATATTCTCCAGCAAAATCAAGGGACATTACCCGGTCAAGTGAATATTCAACCTAAGCTCAAAAGTGGCGATCGCGTTGAGTACACCATTTACTTTTTGACAGAAGGTCAACAAGGATTACAAAACGTCAGATTTTGTGATTTAGTACCCCAGGGTACAAGTTACATTAATAACACTATCACCATCAGTGGGACAACTAACCGCAGTAAATTTTTCTCCCCCCTCGCACCCCTAGAAGACTTTACTAATATCTGTGGTAGTGACAATCTCAACGGTGCAGTGGTGCAAGGTCCGACAAATATTCCTGGTGGACAATTTGGATTTATCCGTTTCTTGGTGAATATTGACTAAACACCATCGGGCTAAAAAATAGGTTGTCCGGTATGATGTTCTAGGCTTGAACAGCCAAAAAGGTGAGATTGCTGATAATCTTGCCTAGATATTCATACTTTTGTGGCAACCCTATGACCAAAATCAGTTCTATTTCCTTATTCATTCTCACAATATTAGTGACATCTAGTCTGAATACAGTTACTAGTAAAATTGCCCAAGCTCAAACTGGGGTATCTCTATTACGGGCAAAATGTGTCAACAGTGGATTGGGAAATGTCAGAGAGGAAACAAAATATATATCGATTGGCAGAACCGTTTACACCAGTCGATTCTATCTCGGTCCCGGCTATCGTTCAGCTAATCTCACCTGTAAAATCAAACCAGATAATGCTAATTCCCCGTTTCAAGTTGTGAACTTGGGTTTTGGGATGGCAGATAGTCCTAATCAAAGTCCCAATGTTGATATCAAAGTCTATCTTGACGGTAAATTAGGAGAAACTCGCACCGTAACAACTTCTCAAGAAGGGGAAATCTCTGTAGACGTGAGTAACGTGAGTGATATCTCTATTGAAGCAACCTGCTCTAGTCAAACTCAGTACTGCGATCGCGTCTACTTTTTCAATGCTAATTTGCAGAAACAAGCACCCCCAAGGAGGTAGGGTGATGGGTAATGAGTGATGAGTGATGAGTGATGAGTTCGAGCTAGCGATTAAAAATTGCCAATAGCTCAATTCCTCTACAACCGCAATGATAGCAAAGGATTCGATGTGTATTTCGAGTCCATTTTTAATAGACTTTGGATGTTAGAAGGAGATTTTTAATCACCGTTGGGACTAGGGAAATGGCAGAGGATAAAACTAAATCATTGCAGTGACAGAAAAGTTTCTTCATAAACCATTAATTCTGCTTTTCTGGGTTTTTGGGTTTTAACCCTTCATTAGTAGATTTTTGCACTTCCTTCGCCACATTATCCGCAGCTTGTTGAACTAGGGGTTCGATTTTTTTCCGCCAGTACTCTGTATTCGGCAACTTTTCGGGATGGTCTTTATAAGCAGCCACCTTATCCCATTGACCATTTTCTAGAGCCTTGTTGATATCATTAAACAAAGCTTCCGCCTTTGTCCAGTCCTGTTGCCACTGGGACATCATATTTGCTGCTTCTTGTACTCCAGCAGGATTATTGGTGATAGTTTTGAGGAGGGCGATCGCTCCTTGAAAATCCCCTGACTCATATTTTGCCCTAGCTTTGTCCATCACCTGATTCGAGTCTGTTGCTGTCTGGGGTTTATCCGACTCACCTACCGAGGGAGTCACCTGGGATTTACCCAAAATAGAATTAGTAATATCAACAATACTTTTTCCCTTGGGATTCCCCCTACTTGCGATCAAACCTTGATCATCTACTGTCCGAATCGCAATTCCCTTGTCTCGCAAACAAGTACTCCACTCTTCATTATTCTTAATCACATCTCGGTGTGCCCAACCGGAATTTTTCCCACTCAATTTCAACTGTACCCAACCCCGTCGAGTCTGTTTTCCGGTGACTTCAAATTGAGTATCTGTTTCCACCGTTTTCACAATATTCTCAGAATTAAGAGAACTTGGTTCAGAACGAATATTCGCATTCCCAATCATTGCCACACAGACATCGGCAGAAACACTTGTATCATTCTTAATAAAGTTAGCGGCAATCCCTTGAAAATTTTTCACCACCGAAGGAGCAGCGTAGGCAGCACCACCAGCTAAACCTAGGAGAATAAATAACTGGAGAAAATCTGGTCTATTGCGATTTCTCTTCTCTAATTGAGTGGTATTTTTAACTTGAGATGCTTCCGTAGAATTTGCTGGTGCAAGGGCTACAGTCTTTTGCCGTGAATGGGGAGAGGTCGAAGGTAGTAACTGATAATTACGAGATACGGGTATCTCTGCTAACCGAGCAGCCATGGGCAAGGACTGCAAAGCTTGTAAAGCATCCCTAGCATTTTGATAGCGCTCCTTGAAATGGTAACGCACCATCTTACCCAAAATTCCGGCAAAATCTGGATGTATAGGTGTCAAATGTTGCCAAATCAATTCACCACTTTGGGGGTCTTCCTGTAAGTCTACAGGAGAGATTCCGGTTAAAGCTTGGATGGCAATGATTCCTAGGGCATAAATATCACTATTCGGGCGCGGTTTTCCCTGACCTTGCTCCGTAGACATATATCCCGGCGTACCAATTGCTACAGTCGCCGAAGCATGGGCGATCAAACTGATGTTTGTAGCGCTGAGACTATTTGGTGTCCTTAATTGCTTGACTGCCCCAAAATCCACCAAAACCAGTTTGCCGTCACTCATTCGACGGATAATATTATCAGGTTTAATATCCCGGTGAATTACTCCTTGGCTGTGGACAAAGGCGAGGATGTCTAAGACTTCTAACAACATCCGTAAGACATCTGCTTCCCTCCAGGATTTCCCTGCAATTAATTCTTCACCCAGGGGATGTCCTTCAACAAATTCTTGCACCAAGTAAAATTCTTGATTCTCATCAAAATAAGCTAATAACCGGGGAATTTGGGGATGACTTCCCAATTTTTCCAGAGTTTCGGCTTCACTGTGAAACAAACGCTTGGCAGTATCAAACACTTTGGGGTCGGTACTTGCGGGTTTGAGGTGCTTAACTACGCACATCGGATTACCCGGTCGTTTGGTATCTTGGGCAATATAAGTTTCTCCAAATCCTCCCGTTGCTAGGACTCGGATAACTTGGTAACGATGGTCGAGTAGCTTGCCGATCATATTCCCTCCCCAGTGTTAACACCCATTTTGCCCGATGGTAATAAATATCTCCAGATATTTATCGACAAAATCCGCTATCTTGAGAAAAGATTTGCATATAAAATGCGGTTTTTTCGTAAGGTCGGATTGTTAATTTTTATTTCAAAAATATTTTGTTTACTAATGCCACCAAAAATTACAGACTCAATCATTTGGCAGCAGGCTGAACTCCTCATGCAACCTGCTTTTATCCGCATAGTTGATAACATTCGCAAACTGCTAGATGTATCTCCCTGGACTGGCACCTATCAAGATGTGTTAATTTGGTCTGCGGATGTTTCTGAAGAGACAAAAAACATTGTCACCAGTCTGTTACAAGAATTGGAGGTGGCAACACCAGAAGCAGCAGAGTCAATTCGGGAAACTCTCAGTGATTTACCGGTGCCCCATCCAGGATATCATCTGTGTCTACAACGTCAAGAGCAACGTGTCAATGTGGATTTATGGGATTTATGCTATCAAGTATGTTTTTTAAACTATGCCTCTAGCCAGGAAGTAACAATTGATACGAGTTTGTTTGATGAGTCGGGGGAGGTAGACTGGCAATTATTAGATAGGAAAAGTCAGGATTTGGTGAGTCAGATATTTGGGAGTTTGCCGGATTGTTAATGGTGAGAAAATTCACTTGAAAATGAAAATACCTCTTTGGTAAGATTTCAAAGCGACATAACCTCAAGGATTTAAGATAGCGATCGCCATGGCAATATCAGCAATAGAAAGCATAGAGCAAGGAGTTGCGGTTTGCGATCGCACTCACTGGGGCAGAATTAAAGTATCTGATGGCGATCGGCTGCGTTTTCTCCACAATCAAAGCACTAACGACTTTCAGCAACTCCAACCCGGTAGTGGTTGTGATACTGTTTTTGTCACCTCAACAGCTCGTACCATAGATTTAGCTACAGCCTACGTTACCGATGATGCTGTAATTCTTCTAGTTTCCCCTCACCGTCGGCAGTTTCTCCTGGAATGGTTGGATAAATATATTTTCTTTGCTGATAAAGTTCAACTCAGTGATTTGACACAGACAACAGCTACTATCAGTTTAATTGGCAGTCAAAGCGATGCCATAGTTGAAAAACTAGGAGCTAGCGCCTTAATCGGCAAACCCTACGGTAGCCATCTGCAAATCGGAGAAATATTATTTGCCGTGGGTAGTGGTTTAGCATCCCCAGGATATACCCTGATTTTGCCCATCGCAGAGAAAGCAAATATCTGGGAGAAAATTCAAGAATTAGGGGCGATCGCCATTTCTGAGGAAGATTGGGAAATGTTGCGAATTTTACAAGGTCGCCCTATCCCAGACCAAGAACTAACCGATGATTACAATCCCCTAGAAGTGGGTTTATGGCAAACTATATCCTTCAATAAAGGCTGTTATATCGGTCAAGAGACCATTGCCCGTCTTAACACCTACAAGGGAGTCAAACAATATTTATGGGGTATTCGCCTCAGCGCTGCCACAGAGCCAGGAACTAATATTACCCTAGGAGAGGAAAAAATTGGTACAATTACTAGTTATACCGCCACACCTACAGGTCATTTTGCCCTAGCTTATATCCGCAGCAAAGTCGGTGGGGTCGGTTTGCAGATACAGGCAGGAGAAGCAACCGGAGAAGTAATCGCAGTTCCTTTTGTCTCCCATGAATACCCGTAAATATTAGGGTAAGGGATTTTACCTCACAATCGATAAATTGCAATTATTTTACATACCCGCGCCTACTTATGAGTGCCGATTCTTCACCCTTTAACTTCTCTCAGGGTCAGATTTGCCCTTGACCGATGTTACAGAAGCAGCGCTTCAGACTAAGTGAAAATATGTATGATTATTTTACTTTTTGTGTAGAAAATTAATACATCATTAAGATTATTTTTTCTGTAACATTAGTCACTAAAAATCTGCTATGTTAAATATACAAGACAAAGGTAGTAAGTATTGATCAGGAGTACTCCTATGATTCGTAGGCGGCTAGAAGCAGTTAAGCAAGCACAAGTAGCCCATCGTCAAAATATCCAAAAACTCCTAGAACACCGCTTGCAGGTAGCTAAAGCAAGAGGTGATGAGAATCTCATCATTCAGTTAGAAGCAGAGATGAAGTATTTCAGCTAAGTTTAAGTTTGTTTCATAGTTTTGTTGTGTTTAACCCGCATTAGCGGGTTTTTGTTTTTGCGAAAAAGTGCAATCCTAGAAGCTAGACATTGCACCCTTGTGAACAAGATTTCAGAGAAATTCCTCAAAGCTATAAGAGTTAATAAGCACCAGTTTTATGAAGTACAACTCCCACAGTTTTCAGTAAAATTTGTAAATCCATCCACAGAGACCAGTTTTCGATGTAACGAATATCTAGTTGTACAGCATCTTCAAAATTATCTATATCCGAACGACCAGACACTTGCCATAAACCCGTGATACCCGGTAAAACTTCCTGACGCAGAAAATGCTTGGTATGAAAGCGTTCTACATCACGCACAGGTAAAGGACGAGGACCAACAAGACTCATTTCCCCTAGTAACACATTAAACAATTGGGGTAATTCATCTAAGCTATAGCGACGTAAAAATTTACCAACTTTGGTAATTCTAGGGTCGTCTTTCAATTTGAATAAAACTCCATCCCTAATTTCATTTTTTGCTTCTAAAGATGCTTGTAATTTTTCGGCATTTGTCACCATAGTGCGGAATTTCCAAATTTTAAATTCCTTATTATGTAAACCTACACGTTTTTGTCGGAAGAATACAGGACCAGGAGAGTCTAACTTGATCAGAATAGCAAGTAGTAGATAAAGAGGCGACAGGAAAAAAATTAAGACAATTGAACAACACAAGTCAAAAATTCTTTTCACCCAAAAATCACTACCGATAATCAAAGGTGCAGGAATCGTCAGACAGGGAATACTCCCAACCATCCGAAATACAGACTTGGGATGGTGGACTTGGCTAGTGATGGGTAGAATTCTTAAGGTAATCCCCGCAGCATGAAAGTTCCAGCAGACATATAAACGATTTTTAATTGCGCTCCAAGAAACAAAAGCTTCGACAATCCCAGATTCGCGGAGATATTCAAAGGTGCGATCGCGGTTTTCTAAATCTAGGCAATGAGCATCAGCAATTCCTTGTATTGTATAACAGTTTTCTTTTTTTATTAGTTGAATATGCTCATTTTCCTCTGATGTATCCGTAATTAAAAATACCGGATGCTGTACAATACCTCTTTTTCGCAAAATATTAGTTCCCAGGTCAAATATTGACCGAGAAATACCAATGAACAAACAAGAAAAAATCCAGAACAAGATAAAGGTTGAACGAGAAAGATAGCTGCTAGGTTCATATAAAAATGCAATTGCTAACAGAATGATTTCTGATAGTGATATTGCCTTCACTAATCGTAGATAATTACGACGATTTATTCCAGCTTTATATTGTCCTGTGGCTGCAATAATACCCAACTGAACAAATAAGACTAGCCAAGAAAAAGATGAGTTATCAGTCCAAGGTGAATCAATATATGTTCCTTGATGTACAGCCAGTTTCCAAGCTAACAGTAAAAGTGTTGCGTCCAGAAATAGCAATACTAAAATACGTAAAAATCTGATGCTTGAACCTTTCTGAATTCCTGCATGATGCGCAGAACGGAGGTCAGGTTTAAAATCTAAGACTGATAAAGATTTGTAAGCCATGGTTCTTTTACCCTGCATAATCGATGTTATTAAAATTTTGTCAATGTCTTTTCTAAATTCTGTCTAATTTCTCAGATAGTTAATGGTTTGTGTTGCCAAACTTGCCAAAATTTCAACCAATTTGACTTAACAGATTCATCCAACCAATGGAGGCTATGAATATTGTTTTGATTCAATAGATAAAAATCTCTTTCCAGGGATTTGAAATAATTTGGATGTTCTTTGTCACTCTGATAATCCATTAAGGCAAACTTAATTACCTGTAACGTCACATTTGCCCATTCATTGGCATATGCCATATCTTGAGAAACATATCTGAAAGCTGTGAGATAAGCCAAATAAGCAAAGGCATAATTCTTATCCCATTTTTTGATAATTGATAATATCCGACTTTCCAGGGAATCTTGAAAATTCTTGGGAGGATATCCCATTTTATCTTGGTCAAAATTAATGACAGAATAATTATTTTTTTGTAATGTTTCCATTAATCTGTCGGCTTGGATGTGAATAAAACCTCTTTCGTAACCCCAATAATGCTTAACAATATCAGTGCATAAATCCAGGTTAGTAAATTGATTGAAGACAACTCCTAATGCAAACTGTTCAACATTGAAAATAGGGGATATACCCTGAAGGGTATCTAATACATTTATCGACTTATCTAAAAGTTCTCTGTGACTAATATCAACTCCAATGACACCAGAATTAAACATCAATGATTCGGGACTAATTCTAGTTCCACTAACTTCTATTCCTTCTCCTAACTCACGTACAATTGGTTCCCATAATTTAGAATTATCAATCCTATATTCAAAATTATGCATGATTGATTTATTAACTGATATCCTCTCAAATAGTTTTTGAGGATGCTGAATAAAATATGTATCTGTATCTATTAAAACAACAGGTAACTGATAATAATCTAAGGCTTTAGCTAGAGCAAAAATTTTAGCCCGATGATGATATTGACCTTGTTTTGTCCAATAATTTAGCTCATCGTGAGAGATATAAGTATGTTCTATTTTAATTCCTGGAAAATTGAGTTGAAAATCATGGCGATCGCTAATGATACTGATAATAATATCTTGAGAGCTATGACGTAGGAATCTCAACATAGAGAAAATACTAAATGATAATTCTATGTTGTACTTGGGATTATTGCCGTACAGGAAATATGTAATAATTTTCATTGTTATTTACATACTTAGAACCATGATTTTTTGTAAATTAGCTAATTTATCAAGCAGATTTCCATATTTATTAAGTCAACTTTATAGAGAAATGGGTAAGGTGAAACCTAAGAAATTGCGAATAGTTAAAAGAACAGCTAATGTAGCTATAAAGAAAATAGTTGCCAGCAAATCTTGGTATAGACAAAAAAGTTTTTCTTGCCACAGTCCATAAAGATTAACTATGTATAAAGGTAAGTCACTCAAAGCAATAACTATGATTGCTCCTAGGACTCCAAAATGAGTATGAGCTAGGGGTACGCCTAAAATAATCACTATAAAGCGAGCAAAATTACTTTGAGCTGAATATAGAGGTTTGCGAATAGCTAAAAGTGCAGGACTAATGGTGTAGAAAAGTAAGGAAAACCAAATACCAAAACATAAAATTGGCATCATCCAAATAGCATCAGCATATCTTTGATCATACAGTGAGGCAATAATCAAATCACCAACTGTCACAAAAAAAGCTAATACAATTCCACAACCTATGAGTATAGGAAATCGAGCACTAATTATTTTTTTTCGTAATACTTCTCTCGGCAAATCTGCTTGTTTAGATATTGTTGGAAAAATAACATTTTGACTAACTTGTCTTATAACTTCTCTCGGTATACTTGCCAGTGTATAGGCTACTGTATAAACTCCTAGCATTTGAAAAGATAATATTTTTGCCAGAACTAGTCTATCTGCTTGTTCTGCTGCAAACATTAAACCAGATGAAAGAAACATCCATTTGCCAAAAGATAGAATCTCTCGAGCCGAGTCTATCTCAAAATCAAAGTGGTTATAATATTTAGGAATTAACCAATAACTACTGATTAATCTATATATTCCTCCCAAAACTGTGCCAATTGCTAGTACCAAAATGTTGGGATATTTCCAACATAAAATAATTAGAGTTGATAGATGTACAAATTGTAGAATAGCATTATATATTGCTAAACGATCCAACCGCATGTGGCGATAAAGAGTCGGTATGCTTGTAGAAGTAAAGCCATCTATCACCGAATATAAAACAACAATAGGAATTAACCATAGCAACCTTTGGTCATTATAAAATTGTGATACGGGAAAGGCAAGAATTGCACACAGAATCCAAATTACAAATCCACGAATTACTTGTAGAGTCCAAGCGGTATTTAAAAATATAGTTTCATCTCCTCGTTTGCTATTAATAATATTTTGACTGATACCAATGTCCGAAACAAGCTCTAAGCCACATCTTAAGGTTGTAATCATCGCCATTAAACCAAAATATTCTGGTACTAATAGACGAGTTAAAATTAAGTTACTAGTAAACCTCAAAATATAAGAGAAGCCAAGACTAATAATATTCCAAGCTGCTCCACGAACTGCAAGTTTTTTTAAAGATGCCATATATTTGAGTGAGTAAAATTTTTATTTTCTTGAAATACTTTATTTGAAAATTTTAATATTTTGACTCCACTTGATAGATGGTTTCTCAAAAACTTGCCACATAACTCTAGAAAAAAGAATAGAACAGCTAATTCCTAATAATAGGGTGATAGAATCACTCCATGGACTTGCGTTCAATATTTTAGAAGTAATAAATACAACTGCTCCTAAGATGGGAGTATGGGAAAGGTAAAGACTATAGGATATTTTACCTAGGAACTGTAATGACTTTTGTTTAAGCCATGTTTGCATCAAATTATTGCGCCCAGCTTCTAATAGTAGAATAGCCACTATTACAGAAGCAATCACAAAATCTGAGGATTTCATAATTCCGATGGTCAATAACAATGTGGAATAAAAATAGAAGTATATAGACTTTAATTGTTTATTCCATGACCAATAAGCAAATACTCCTAAAAGAAAACTGTACCATAGAGGTAAAAAGTAGTTAGGTCTACCAGTATGATTGAGAATTTCAAGGGGAAAAAGAGTGGCGATCGCGGTTAAGGGAAGAAAAATTATGGCACGCGAAAATTGCCAATGATATGACTTTTTGAACAACTGTGATAATCCCAATAGTACACAGAAAATAGTGTAAAACTGCACTTCTATACATAATGTCCAGTAAACATCATCAAAATGTTTCAATTGAAAAATATCTTGCAAGTAGAAAAGATGTGTAAAAAATCTTGAAAAGGATACAGGTTCTCCTCCAGGTGCAAATATCTCTCCTTTGGCACGAGCAGCAATCAAAGCAAAACCTAAAGTTAGTAAAATTGAGAAGTAGTATGGGGGTGTAAGTCGCACTAAACGGCGCACACAAAAACTTCTAAAATAGCTCCAATTAATTGTTGCTTCTCGCAGGGAATGGGCAATTACAAAACCACTGAGAACAAAAAATATCGATACACCTAAACTACCCCAATGAAAGACTACAAGCACTAACCAACTAGGTAAAATACTCGTTAATTGACCTAATCTGTCATCTAATGCAGCATGATATAAAACAACCCATAATGCTGCAATTCCACGTAGGGCATCGACAAAATAAAAGTGAACTTTAGGTTTCACTACTGAAGGATTTAATGGAGTTTGGAGATACATTTTTAAATACTGACTACGTCAATTATTGGCTGTTCAAAATACTGGGGACGAATTGCTTCTACTTTTCCAGATAAAGCGCTAGAAAATAAATTATGCAAGCGAGCTACTTCCTGGTGAATATGAAATTCTTGTTCAACTTTGCTTCTAGCTGCGATCGCCAACTTGTTTCGGATTTCCGGTGCAGATATCAAGGTTTGAATCCGGTTTGCCAAAGATAGGGCATCGCCTGCGGGAACTAGGTAGCCATTTTTACCATCTTCTACCAACTCACTAATGCCAGCGATTTGGGTTGCCACAACTGGAACACCTGCTGCCATAGCTTCCATCAAAACTACGGGTATTCCCTCAGCAAAGCTAGACATAACAAATACATCTGCTGATTGAAGATACTCCCTCACCTCTGTCTGAGATTTGTAACCAACGTATTTAACGTTTTCTGTCAATCCATTAGCTGCGGTAATTTCTTGTAACTGTTGGCGATCGCTACCATCACCAACCACAGTTAAAACAACATCGGGGTGAGTTTGTTTGATGATTACCAAACTTTCTAAAAGAATTGGTAAACCCTTCGCTGCTGCTAATCTCCCGATAAATAATAGGTGTTTTCCTATACCTTTGTGAGTAACCACGGGGAACAAACTGGGGTCAACACCACAATGGATGATGTGCATTTTTTGCCACTTATCCATGGGAGCAAAAATCATTCCCTGACTGCGAGCATAGTGGCTAATACAAGCAACAAAGAGCGATCGCCGGATTTTCTCATCTAGTCGCCATTGATACCCACGGAGAAAGATATAGGGACCATGGAGGGTAAAACTATAGGTAAATCCCCCCATCTCGGCGGCAAGCATCGCCACAGTACCACTAGCTTCGGCGATATGATTGTGTAAATGTTGAATCTGGCGAATTTTGATTTGCTGTGCCAGAATCCCAGCTTCCAGGAAATAGAAGAATTGATACAGTGCGCCCCGTAATCCTGGTTGACTTGTAGACCATGCTAACTTGATACTTTGCCGGTATTTTCGCGGAGATGCAAGTAATAAAATTAGATGTGAGCGCAGTAACTTACCGGGATGAGGAGGCAGAAGATAAAAAGTGCGATCGCGCTCTTGTTTTTGCTCCTCTCCGATTATGTGTTCTATTCCTGTGCGACGAACGGAGAATGTATGCACATCCACACCTCGTTGCCGCAAAATCAAGACTTCTCGTTGAATAAAAGTATCTGTTGCTCGTGGATATTCACCAGTCAGATAAGCAATACGCATAGATTATAGGGATGGAGAAGAAAGACTACGTTCTAGGGCTGTGGATAGTGAGTATGGAGGTTGCCAATGTAACAACTGCCGCGCCAAGGCATTACTATAAGCAAAAGGCTTAAAGCGAGCGTGCAGGATAGCAGGAGCCAAGATACTCGGTAGTTTCACCTTCCCGCCAGTGAAAAACTTATTCCCGAACCAAACCATATCAGCCAATATCTGCATTACTTGCCAACTAATACTCAGATTTTGGGGAGACTTTGCTGTCATCTTTTGCAGCAGAGCGATATATTCTTGGCGAGTGGGCAAATTATCATCCACAATATTAATAGTTTTGGCGATCGCCTCCTGGGATGTCGTAGCAGCAATAATCGCATCCGCACAGTTTTCCACATAGGTTAGTGGCATTTGAGCATTACCAGCAATGGAAACCAACAGGCGATCGCCTAACTTCACACCTAATAGAGAGTGCCACAAATTCTCCCTACCATAAATCATTCCTGGGCGCAGAATGGTGACTTTTCCCCCAAATTTACTTTGGAAATCTACCATCAGCTTTTCCTGTAGCAACTTTGTTTGAGCATAGCTATCCCGTAAACTCGGTTCTTGCTCTACAGGGGAATCTTCTGTAATTGTTGCACCCGCAGGAATTCTCCAGTAATCAAACACTGAAAAACTACTAATTCCTACCAACCGCACCACACCAGAGGCTACCATTCCTTGAAGTAGATTTTCAGTTGCAGTCACCGTATTTGCGTATTGAGTTGCAAAATCACCCTTCATTGATGCTGCTAGATGGATGACTGCATCTACACCAGCCAATGCACCCATTAAGCTATCAGACTGACGTAAGTCCCCAGGAAAAATTTCTAAATTGGGATGCTCATAGCCTATTGATGTGCTTCTAGTCATTGCCCGCACAGCAAAACCTTGTTGTAAGGCAGTCGCAGCCACATACTTTCCTAAAAAGCCAGATGCACCTGTAATTAATACTTTCATAAATATTAAAATCTTTGTTTTCAAACTGCCCAATCCATCGGTGCCATTGGCTCAAAAGTTGTTGTCATTTTATAGGGGGAACCTGTGTCTAAGGAATTTTGAATCGCCAAGACAAGCTCATTATTATGGAGAGAGAAATCTGTCCCTAATCTACATTGTCTTTCCTCTGTAATTGCCGCAGCCATTTCTGCCACACCTCGGCAAAAGTCCATACGTTGAGCGCCACGATTCCCTAAATTCGGGGCAGATTTAACTAAGGGATATCTTTGCTTCCAAATACCTTCTAATCTTCTGCGTCTAATAGTCAAACTGCGCCGAATATAAACTGGAGAAGCATAATACCAACAATCATGAATTCCTAATATTCCCTCATCTCCAATAATTCTTAAAGAATGGTCATGGGGAGCCACAATACTACAGGTTAATCTGGCGACAACTCCTGAGATAAACTTAATACAAGCAACAGAAAAATCTGGAGATTTGATATTTAACTCTATATCCGTTTGCTTATCAGGAATTAAGCAATCAGAAAAAGCACTAACTGACTCTGCTGGACCGAAAAAAGCTGTTAACCATGTCACGTAATATCCTGCATGTTCTAAGGTACAACCAACTTCAAATTCATCTTTATAGGGCCAGGGAGTACCAGATTTACTCAACCACTGCTTATAAGGCATTAAGTGAACTAATCCATCATCCATTTCTGCATAAACAAGTCTAACTTTGCCGATTTGATTCTCTCTTAATGCTTTCCAAATTGTTTGAGCAGTTTCACTTAAAAGACTACAAGGAGCAGATGATAATAGTAAGCCCTTTTGTGATGCTAAATCTGTCAATTCCTGAGCTTGCCACATCTCCATCGCCAGGGGTTTTTCAGAATAAACATGCTTCCCGGCATTTAAACAAGCTTGAGAAACTTCATAGTGGCTACTAGGATTTGTTAAATTTAAAACAATATCAACTTTGCTGTCATCCAGTAATGCTTCTAAGCTGTCATAAATGCGGGATATCCCATGGTATGCGGCAAATTTTTCCGCCCTTTCTGGAATTCTATCCATGACTCCTACAAGCTCTAACTCTGCATGGAGTGGCAGGGTTTGCAAATAGTAATCTGCTACATAACCACAACCAACAATAGCAATATGTTTTTTGTAGGAGCGAGTATTAATTTGGGATTGTAAATTATGCCAACCTTTTTTATATACTAAGTTCATTAATGAATTTTGAATTTGGGGACGAGTTATTAAACCCATTAATATCTCCAGATTTATTTATATTCTACTAATTGAGGCTGTCGTTTCAATAAGCGAGTTCTATGAAATTGGATTTGTCCTTGTAACATAGGAAATTTATCTAGAACACAGAAAAGCCCATAAATCATGGCATCGGGAACTGCAAAATTTTTATTGATAGCAAATTTGTACACCCGCAAACCTAAGTAAATATTGGCTACTAGTAATATTCCTATACTTAATCCTTGGGTTGCAGATGCAATGGATAATGCTAGTAATGGCAATACCAAGCCATAAACCCAAATCATTCGACTTTCTTTCACCCAATGTTTATGGGAACTTTGACCATGTAGCCATGCTCCTTCTGCGTAAGCATAACCATTGCGAACGCAGCGCTTCCACCACTGAGCAAAACTAGAAATTTGGGCATCGTGTCTGGTCATTTCTGCATCTATACGCAGAATTTTTCCCCCAATTTCTCTGAGTCGTACACACAGTTCAGGTTCTTCACCAGCAATCATTTGTGGGTTGAAACCTCCCACCTGTTTCAAAGCAGTAACTCTCATCATTGCATCGCCACCACAAGCTTTGACTTCACCCACAGGAGTACACCACTCAATATCACACAAGAGGTTATAAATAGATTGATAAGGATTTATCTCTCGACGACGACCACAAACAACTAATACATCAACATGATTAATTAAGGTTGCCTCTGCAATTTCTAACCATCCCTCTACAACTTGGCAATCTCCATCAATGAACTGAACAAATTCTATTTCTGGGTTGATTTTTAGTAAATATTCAAAACCTGCATTCCTCGCACGTGCTGCTGTAAAAGGTATGGATAAATCGAGTTTTACTACATAGACTCCTAGAGATTTTGCGAAGTCTACACTACCATCAGTCGAACCAGAATCAACATATACAACTATTCGTTCATCTCCTACTATGGATTTCAGAGATTTTTGTAAACGCTTTCCTTCATTTCTTCCAATAACAACTACACCAAGAGATTTATTTTTCATTTTCTATTCATAACGAGAGTAAGTATTAATCGATATTCTGAACTTAGGCTCAATATTCTCTGATTTTTTTGTTAACGGAGAAAGCAACTGTGATAAATAGCATCCAGTGAATCCCTGGGCGAAGAAAAAATGTTTCTGTTAGACTGTTTAATGCTAAGAAAGTAATATATGTTAAATACCATAAATCTTCTTTTTTGTTAGAAGAATAAGCTATTCTAAATGCTTTAATAAAAGTTATACAATAAATAATTAAAAATAGTGAAAAGCCAACTAAACCTAAGTCTACTAATATATCCATATACCCATTATGACCACTGGGAGCAATCCAACCTGTTCCTACAGCTTTACCTGCTTCAATAGCATATTGACTACCGGGAGCCCAAAATCCACCGATTCCATAACCAAATAGTGGTCTATCCATTAATCGATTTAGCATCACATTCCATAAAGGTGTTCTTCCTGTTAGAGTGGGATCTTTACCTAATTCAGTCAGAAGCTCTACCCAGAATGTAGAAACTAATAAAAGGACACATCCAAAAACTAAAATCCCAATATCTACCAAAACTACACTGATTTTTCCTCGCCAGCGAAACTTTTGATAGAAAATCATAATTGACATACTAATGAAGTAAAGAACTAGGGATGTTTTGGAAGTGGAAAATAATATTAATCCTAGAGCTATACTCAAACCCAAGTATCGATAAAAAGATGAAGTCTGTTTTGGCAAGGTATAAAATGTGATGGAGCTTAAAACCATCATGCTACCTAAAATATTTTTTTGCCAATATATTCCTTTCCATGCACCTATTAAATCACCTTCTATGTGTCTTCCAAAATTAGGAAATATAACTGCAACAAAAATACTTAGAATCGCACCAATAAATAAAGTTGTGCTAATTAATTTTATTTGTTCCTCAAGACAGAATCTTGTGGCAAAATATAAACTAAATAATGTCATCATCAGAACTTCTATAGCATTTAGAAATGTCACAGAAGGAAAGTCTGACCATAAAAATGATATTACGCTTAACCCAGTTAGTAACCAAATAAAAATATTTGTGATAGAAAGGATAATGCAGCTTCTCCAAAATAACAAAACTAAGAGGAGGGAGCCTATCCAAGAGCAGTACTTAGCTAATGTCACTATTCCTTGGGGAAGAATACCAATTCGGGGAAAAATGTATAGTATTCCTGGAAAAGCAAATAAAGATATAATTACAAACGTTTTTTCAATCAGTCTAATTTTTGAGTTGATATATTGATTTGTATGAGTATTGTTATTTGTCAAGGGAATCATTATATTCTATGACCTTGAATTATAGACTTAATTGCTGTTTTCCAAGTATTACTTTGACTATAAAATTGTGTTTGTAAATCTATACATGCTTGTTGCTTTTGCTTGTATAAATGGATATTTTGAGAAATTTCTGTCAGAGAATCAGCATAGGATTGGACATCATTCGGAGGAACTTCTATGACCGCATCTCTGACATAATCTAAGGCAGGGCAGACAGAAGAGGTGATTACCGGACGACCCGCTAATATGGCTTCTAAAACAACTCTATTAAAGCCTTCTATAAATTCTGTCCTAGTTGGAACTATCACTACATGGGATTGAGAGTATATTTTCTGCATTTTTTCTTTATCACAATAGCCGTGACAAATAAAATTGCTGGTTAAATTTAATGCTTCGACTTTTGTTTGTAAAATATCTAACTTTGAGCCACTTCCACAAATATCAAAAATAATATTATTTCTTCCCTCTTTGGCAAAAGTTGCAGCAATTTCTAATAAATCAAATACTCCTTTATCTGCTTCTATGCGACCTGCAAATAAAACTCTAAAGGGATGATTAGAATTAGTACGAAATTGAGGCTTGTCAATGGTGCTAAAGTATGTCTGGCGATAGGAAGGGAAAAAATGACATATCGCTTGATTTTTGTCACCAGTAAGCTGAAAAATTTGCTTTCTGATATCTTCGGAAGCGACTAATATTCCTAAACTCTGAGATTTAAAAAGATTCTTACTCAGTGCTAATACTATTTTCTCGCCTAACCTTTGAGGTAGATATTTGTGCCAGAGTAGACAATGTAGGGAAGGAATAATATTTATGCCTAGTATTTTAAATAATGACAGAACAAACCAATGAGTTGTTCCGCTATCTGCAATGATAATATTTACTCGAAATTTAAGAGCATATCCTAGTAGATTTAAGCCAGATAAAACTTGTCCCCAGTGATATAAAAAACCAGATTTAGCTTTGAGAGGAGGTCGTTGGCGTTTAATGAAAAATTGTTCATCTTGAAAAAGTTCTTCTTCCTCTGATTGGGCAATCACAAAACCTTTAGCATTTAATTCTCGACAGACTTCGTAAAACTGACTAGAAAAAGTTATAGATACTTGTGATGGAGAATCTTGCCCAAGACTCCAAGAATGATATGCTTCTATGACACTCTCTGGTCCTACTGCATACAGTATTCTCAAATTTTTGTATTTCTTGGAGATTTCTGGCGAGGAATTAATATTGATTACAGACATAAATGTAAACTCAATCAAAGCAAATGGAGTAATTTTTTAATTTCTGTCTGTACGTACCCATTTACTTTGGGGTTTAATGACAAATTTCAAGTAGATGGGAATTTTCCAGAGTAAATAACCAGGAATTGCTAATAATCGTGATAGAGGTAATTCCTGCCTCGCAAATTTAGCCCAAGCAATGATGACTGCTGTCAGGAAACAACAACCTGCGATAGTCGCGATCGCCACTGCTGTCCATCCCATTCCCCAAACTGCAAATAATAGGGTAATCAGCATCACCATTAACCAGATAACTGTTAACAGAGACAGGGGTGGTATACACAAATCTAATAAACAAACTAGTAAATCAAATCTTTTTTGGGTGATTGCTTCGGTGATTAATCGAGGGACATAGGTGCGAATTGCTTGTAAATGACCATGTACCCAGCGAGTTCTCTGGCTCTTAGCTGCCTGTTGTTGGGATGGTAAGTTGGCTGTCACCTGTGCTTCTGGGCAAAAAATGGTGGGATATCCGGCAATGGTTAAGTCTAAACCCAGTTTCATATCTTCCACTAAATGCCCACTTGCCATATTCACTGAACGGATAACCTGCCAGGGAAAAGCCATTCCTGTACCTAATAGTAGGGATGATTGACCTAAATTAGTTAATCCCTGGGAACGAACAATATTTTTGATAATGATGGAAAATTGCGAGATAAAATCCTTGGCAGAGGGGTTACTCTGGGGTTTTGCCATGAAATAATTGCCCTGTATCGGTCTATTGCTGGCGATCGCCCACTCACTCAACATAGCGATCGCTCCTCCCTGTACTATACAGTCAGCATCAATAAATACCACAATATCTGGTGGTTCTACTGCCAGAAAATCTAAACCATAGTCTAAGGCGTAACCCTTGCCTTGATGTGTCCTATCATGACGCTCAATTACCACCGCACCTGTCCCACGGGCAATCTCTGCGGTTGCATCACTACAGTTATCTGCAATCACTACTACCCTATCTTGGCTTTTCAGTTGAGGTATAATGTGCGCTAAAGTATCAGCAATGACTAATTCCTCATTATGGGCTGGGACTAAAACCGCAACTTGAGTATCTTGCCATCTTCCCTGATAATTCTTACCAGAAAAGGGTAATAGGGCTGCGCTACATTCAATCAGGAAATGCAGACAAATTACCAATACAATCGAGGCAGCAACCCCCAAAACGCCATTAATCAGCCACCATCCTAACTGACTAAACAACATAGTATTCCTCTTCTGGGGATGTCGTTGGGGAGGCTTGCTTGTTAGGGATGATTTTCCCTGGGATACCGACAGCAGTCATTCCCGATGGCACATCACACAACACAACTGCATTGGCACCAATATTCACATCATCACCAATGGTGACGTTACCAAAGATTTTTGCCCCCGCACCAACATTTACCCGCTTACCTAATTTGGGGGCATCAAATAGACGATCTAGATACCGATTTCCCAAAGTTACCCCCTGACGAATTATCGAATCATCACCTATAGAGCAGTAACCGTGGATAACGATCGCCCCTTGGTGTTCAATCACTACCCGTCGTCCCAACTCAACGGTGTAAGGTAGCTCAATTCCATAATGGTTGCGAACTCGACGGTACAACATCCCATACAAAACACTAAAAGGTGCCCGCAATAACTTGGGCTGAATTTGCATCCGCCAAACTCCAAAACGGTGAATTGCTACTGCTCTAAACCCTGGTTTAGTCCAATCTTTGCCGTGGGCAATCCAATCTTCCCGGATTTGCTGCCATAAGCCTAATTTCGGATTACTTGACAACTTTACTTGTATATCCATTGCTCATCCTTGGTATCAGTTTCTGAGGTACTTTGTCCCCAACGAGGTTTGGAATAGTAAAAGTAACTGTCGGGTTCTTGCTTGAGATTCACACCATTGGCAATCATCCCTAAAATATTGGCTCCAGAGCGTTCCAGTAAAGACTTAGCAGCAGTCGCGCTGACTGAGTCAACAACACCGGGTCGTGTAACTAACAAGACTCCATCCAGAATTTTTCCTAAAACTGCCGCGTCTGCGGTTCCTGCTAAAGGAGGAGTGTCAAATAAGATGTAGTCATAATCCTGGGCAAAATTCCTAATTAATTCAGTCATTCCTTCTGAGTCAATTAAACCTAAGGGATTAGGAGGTTGTACCCCTGCTGTCAACACGAATAAATTACTGGTGATTCTTTGCACAGCTTGGGGAAAGTCATTTTGACCCACAATTACATTACTTAAACCTACGGAATTAATTAAACCCCACAGATGATGTTGTGAGGGTTTTCGCATATCTGCATCAATGAGCAACACCCGTCGTCCAGCTTGAGCTAGGATTGCTGCTAAATTCGCTGAAACCTCTGATTTCCCTTCCCCTGGGACACAGCTAGTAATGGCGATCGCTCGTACTTTTTTATGGCTAATAAAATTGAGATTTGCTTGCAGCATTTGATAGGCTTCATGAATTATCGTTCGAGGGGAAGAATTGACAATAACTCGTTCCGAAATCCCATCATCTGTGATATTTGCGGCTACAGATTTATGATTAGCTTCAAATCTAGGAATTAACCCTAACAACGTCCAGCCAAAAAAGTTTTCTGCCTCCTTAACTGTTTTCAAACTTCTATCTATCAAGTCTACAAAAAATGCCCCTGCTATCCCTAAAAGAGAACCTGCAAAAAGACTTCCTAATGCCAACATCAACGACTTTTTCGATAGCATTGGCGTTTCTGGAATCTGGGCGGGCTGAATTATTTTGGCGTTCCCGATGGTTTGCTTTTCTGCTACTTGAATTTCTTGCAAGCGAGCATTCAAATTTTCATGATTTAATTTAGCAACGGATAATTTTCTCTCTAAATCACTTTGTTTCTTTTCCAGATTGGGAATTGCATTTAATCTTTTTTGATATATCTGTTGTACTCCTTGTAAGGCAGCTATCTTTTTTTGTAACCCTTGGCGTTTTGTTTTTAATTGCACATACTGATTTGCTAAATCTTCTCGAATTTTACCCACTTGTAAATTACTCAGGGAAACTTCTAATTGATTACCTGTAATTTCCTGAGTTCTCCGATTTAATAGACTTTTAAGAGTCTTCTCTTGATTCTCTAAATAAACGACATTAGGATGATTGTTTGTATATTTAACTCTTTCTAATGCTAGTCTAGATTGAGTTTTTTGAAGTTCACTTAATACCTCTTGAACACCTGGAATCTGATTCAAAGAAGTAATTTCTATGGCTTGATTCTTAACTGTTTTAATTTGGTTCCCGACTTGACTCTCTTGAGCTAATGTCTCAGCTAGATTTGCCGTTGCCTGATTAATTTCTTCGTCTAATTTTGCCATACTCGTAATGGCAGAACTGGACTCTTGCTCTAGCTGTACAATTTTATTTTTATTTTTAAACTGACGTAATGCTTCTGCCGCAGATTCTAATTCTTTCCGAGATGAAGGGAGTTGTTTCTTAATAAACTCACCCGCAGCAGTCACTTGAGTTCTGTTAGATTCGACATTATTTTCAGCATAGGTTGCCATCACTTGATTGACAATTTTTGCTGCCAATTTTGGATTATCTGAAGCGTGAGATACTTTCAGAACATCCGTTCCCACGATGGGTTCAACCTTGATTAATAAAGTCTCTGGATTGCGAAATTTACCCTGATTATCTTTTAAGTTTAAGGTCTTAATGACCTCTTTAATCACTGGTTGGGAATTAACGATAACAGCTTGGGTATTGAGAGGATTATTTTCACGAATTAATGACTCTAAATCACCAATTTTTTCCCCAGCTTTTGTGAGTGAGGAAATGCGGTCTGACTTAAATAGTAGCATTCCCGTCGCTTGGTATTGAGGTTTTTGACGTAATATGGCAAACCCAGAAAATCCTACAGATGTAATTATCAGTGCCAACAATATTTTCCAACGGCGTTGTAGTACTAGAAAATATTGTTGAATATCTAATTCTTCTAAAGCTTTTTGTTTTTCCATATTTTGTCTATGTTGCTGGTCAGTAAATTATTGATGATTTGATGAATGTTTTGATATTTAAATAATTGTGTGATATCAAAATCCTCTTCTCGAAATTACTAATTAGTTTATTCAAGTTTTAATAATCCAATACGCTGACGAATCACTAACCAAATAAATAGAGGATTTCCCAGAATATAGCGTTTCCACAAACGTTGAGGTTCTACTAATAAACGAAATAACCATTCTAAACCAACTTTTTGCATCCAAATTGGTGCCCTTTGTACCATATTACTGACTAATTCAAAGCTGACACCTATCCCTAAAGATACGGGTACATTTAATCTTTGATAATTTTCATATATCCAGTATTCTTGTTTGGGAGCACCTAAACCGACAAACAAAATATCTGGTTTGGTAGCCAGAATTTTACTACCGATTAATTCACATTCCTGGGGTTGGGATTCAAAACCATAGGGTGGACAATAGGTTCCGACAATTTGGAGTTGGGGATATTTCTTTTGTAAAACTAGTTTCGCTTTATCTGCTGCTCCTGGTCTTCCTCCGAGAAAGAATACTTTGAGACGTTTTTCCTCAGCGATCGCACACAGCTTTTCTAGTAAATCTGTCCCGTTTACCCTACCTTTTAAGGAAGTACGTAAAAATTTTGCCGCCCATAATAGAGAAACTCCATCAGGTACTACAAGAAACGCTTGACGGTATATTTCTCGAAAATATGCATTTTTTCTTAGCAATAAAATATGCTGTGCATTGGGAGTAACCACATATTCCGGTTGTCTCGTATTAATACTATGTTCGATGATGGCTGAAGTGACTTCATCAAAACCTAATCTATCAATTTCTACTCCAGCGATATTAATTCTTGCTCTCATATTCTTGAAATAATGCTATCAAAAGATGTGATTTTGCGATTTTCTAAATTCCAGATAATAATGCTGATTACCAATGCATATATATATCTTGCTAATTAACCACCTTCTCTGACATATATACTACAGGTGGATTCCTGGGAAAGACTGAGATCATTATGACCATCAAAGCCTATTCCCCTAAATCAAGCTACTATGAATTATGAATATTTATCTGAAATTGAATCTCTCTGAGAAGTTGTTCAGAAGAATGTTCTGATTAGCTAGAGGATGAGTTGGGAATTACCACACATAATTTGCAACTATTCAAAAGGAGTTATTTGCTAATAACACTTTTACCTAGTAATTAGCTTTACGTGCAATTACAAAAACCTTATTTAACACCAAAATGATAATTTGTTAGCCATGTTTTTGGAGAACACTCAATATGTTTGACGGAATTGAGTCATTGACAATAACTAACTCTCTAGTGCAAGTATTTTCTTAAGGCTGACGGTACGTATAATTGAATCGTATTTGGGCATTTATTTCCCTAAAATTGAAGCAGATTTGACGATAAATGGCAGCGCTTAGTATTTAAACAACTTGTAACCTAGATAAATTTGGGAGCAGATGTTTCAACCTTTCATCAGCATTATTACAGGAAGATAGTGATATTTTCAAGACCGTCTCAAATCTGCTTTCCTAAATTTGATTTATTTTCATGTAATAAAAAATACTGGTACGCTAAAAAAAATTGCTTGATTTAACTCAGTATTAATAGTTAAAAGTTAAAAGTATTTATTCACACATTATATTGACAAAAATTGCATATCTTGATTTTCGATAATACATTTTGTATAAATTGAATTACTCAGAAAATATTTATACCAACTGCCTACTATCTTGATAAGCACCTGCAAATATACTTTTAGAAGTTAATTTCAACTGTGAATCTTCTCCTCAAACTGTCTATAAACCTAATACTAGCTGCGTCATTTAAATAAAACTCAAGGTAGGAAAAAAATATCTGAATTTTAAATTGCCACAATTTCCATGTTATCTAAAATACTTTTTCCCGCCTAAAAAGAAAAATATCTGGCTAGATTAAGGATGCTTGAAATACTTACTTGCGAGAGAAAAATCGACATTAAAATAACTTTAAGCAATGACTATCGATATTTTGAAAAGAAATCTTTATCATTACCTAATTTATGCCAAATTGGTATTGCAAGTATCAGCATAAAAAGTTTTGGTTGAAATAGGGGCTATATTCATCAAGCTATTTTCCTTGTTTCAGCCCTTTGTTTGTACATTTATAGATAATTAACCATTAGCATTGAGGTGATTATTGATACCTTGATTTTAAGTATTATTTGCTGTTTGCCTGATATTTAATTTGCTGAAGGAAATAGGGAATAATAGTTTATGATAATTTTTTCACTCAGTAATGAAGCATTCTCATTTTTTCATCAGGCATCAATTTAAACATCAATTATTTCTGCGTGTCATTCTGATTGTACCTTTTGTCATGCAGATATTCGCAGCTGTAGGATTGGTGGGTTATTTGTCATTCCGGAATAGTCAGGAAACGGTGAATGATTTAGCAAATCAGTTGATGGAAAAAACGAGTAGTACTGTTAATCAGCACCTGAATCATTACTTGAGTACTCCTCACCAAATTAATCGCTTAAATGCTGATGCAGTTAAGATGAAGCGCTTAAACCTGAAAGATTTGAGGTCCGCAGGGCAGTATTTTTGGAAACAAGCTGAGGTATTTGAAAATATTAGTTGGATTGGTTTTGCATTGCCGACTGGTGAAGTTGCCAGTGCTGGACGCTGGATACCAGGTCAGGGTTTAGTGACTAGTGAGGTGAGAAAAAATCAAGAATATTCCTACAGCACAAATCATCAGGGCGATCGCACAAAATTAGTTTATCAAACGGAATATAATGCTCTGGAGGATGAATGGTATACCCAAACTGTCAAAGCTGGTAAACCCATCTGGAGTCAAATTTATACCTCTGAGGGCATAGATAGCTTCGTCGCAGTTTCTGCTAACTATCCGATTTATGATCAGAAGCGGCAATTGGTAGCTGTTTTAGGGATTGATTTATTACTGTCAAAGATTAATGACTTTTTACAAAAGTTACAGGTAAGTCCCCACAGTCAAGTATTTATTATCGAACGGAACGGTTTATTAATTGCCAATTCTAGCTCTGCTGCTAACTTTCGCCAAAGTCAGGGTACTACCGAGAGAATTTATGCCACAGCTAGTAACCAACCTTTAATCCAGGCGACATCTCAATATTTACACCAAAAATTTCTCAATTTTGCCAATATTCGCAATAAGCAATCCCTAGATTTTGATTTTCAAGGAAAGCGTCACTATATCAGTGTCGATTCTTGGCAAGATAAATATGGTTTAGATTGGTTAGTAGTGATAGTACTACCAGAAGCGGATTTTATGGGACAAATTCATGCCCAAAACCGCATTACCATATTATTATGTTTAGGAGCTTTGGCGATCGCTACCTTGGTGGGAGTTTATACTTCTCGCTGGATTACCTTACCAATTTTCCGATTAACTGTAGCGAGTCAGGCGATCGCTGCGGGTGATTTACAACAAAAGCTACCTAACCAGAATATCCGAGAGTTAGAAATTCTTGCCCAATCTTTTAATCAAATGGCAGCACAATTACAAGCTGCATTTAATGATTTAGAGCAGACGAATAACGAACTAGAACTCAGAGTCGAGTCTCGCACCAGGGAACTTCAAGACACCCAAGCACAATTAATTCAGACGGAAAAAATGTCTAGTTTAGGGCAAATGGTAGCGGGTATTGCCCATGAAATTAATAATCCTGTCAGCTTCATTCATGGCAACCTCAACTACGCCCAGGAATATGTGGATAATTTACTAGATATCATTCAACTCTATCAAAAATATTACCCCCATACCCCTAAAGAAATTCACCAAGCAATAGAAAATATAGATTTGCAATTTATTCAAGAAGATTTAACAAAAATTCTCACTTCCATGGCTATAGGTACGGAGAGAATTCGGGAAATTGTTTTGGGTTTGCGAAATTTTTCTCGCCTAGGTGAAGCTGAACTCAAAAAAGTCGATATCCATGAAGGGATTGACAGTACTTTAATGATTTTAAAACATCGGCTGAAAGCCAATAATCAGCGCCCAGAAATTAAAATTATACTTGAATATAGTAATGTTCCGATTGTGGAATGTTTTCCGGGGCAACTCAATCAAGTATTCATGAATATCATTGCCAACGCCATTGATGCTTTTGATGAAGCAACAGAGGAGGATAGTCAAAATTATCTTGTACCTACCATCTGGGTGCGAACTCGCGTCAATTCCTCAGAATCTGTAGAACCATATTTAGAAGTGGCGATCGCTGATAATGGTATGGGAATAACACCAGAAACTCAAAAGAAATTATTTGACCCTTTTTTCACAACAAAACCTGTAGGTAAAGGTACAGGTTTAGGTTTATCTATTAGTTATCAAATCATCGTGGAAAAGCACCGTGGCAAATTAACTTGTCTGTCTCAACCCCGAGCAGGTACAGAATTTGTCATCGCAATTCCCATTCAACAAAGTAGTCAATAATTGGCACCATGATCAGCTTCTATGTATGGTCGATTTTATCTGTATCCTGACAAGGTAATGCAGGTAAGATAGATGGTAATTGGCAATAATCAGTTAAATAATCCTGTAATACAGCAAACTGAGCCAAATTCAACCTGTAATAAATCCATCTTCCTTCCTGACGAGCGAAAACTAAATTTGCTTCCTTGAGGGTTTTCAAGTGAAAGGATAATTTCGACTGACTCACTTCCAACAACTGACATAAGTCACAAACACATAGCTCTCTTTGTTGCAATAACTCAATAATCTGAATTCGCAACGGTTCAGATAAAGCATGAAAACCAGAAATCACTAAACTTGATGTCACTGTTGGGGTTTTTGTCATCTCCTCTACTCTAACTATGTTGGTAACAAATACCTGCCTGTTTAAACCTGTGGATGACTTCACCTAGGCGATCGCAATCTGCAATCAAGCTAATACGTACATATCCTTCCCCACCTTCACCAAAAGCATTCCCAGGAGTCACAACTACCCCAGTTTGTTGCAACACTTGCAAAGCAAAATCCGTGGAACTCATCCCCACAGGAGTGGGAACCCAAAGATACATTGTCGCTTGAGTTTTCGGAATCTGCCAACCTAAATCCCCTAAACCCTGAATCAGGAAATCCCGTCGGGTAACATAACGAGTCTGCACTTCTTGTAAGAAAGAGTCAGGTAATTGCAACGCAGTTTCGGCAGCTGCTTGGAGTGCGGCAAAAATCCCGTAATCTAAATTCGTCTTCAGAGTTCGTAAACCTTGAATTACATGACGATTGCCAACTACAAACCCCACACGCCAACCCGCCATATTATAGGTTTTAGACATGGTATGAAACTCCACACCAATCTCCTTAGCCCCAGGAATTTCTAGTAAGCTGGTAGGTTGATAACCATCAAAGGCTAATTCCGCGTAACACAAATCATGGACTAGTAAAATTTCATACTTGTGAGCAAAGGCAACGATTTCCTCGAAAAACTCACGAGGGGCAGTTGCTGCCGTCGGATTACTAGGATAATTAAAGTATAAAATTTTTGCTTTCCTGGCGACTTCTTCTGGAATTGCTTTCAGGTCAATCAGCCAATTATTCTCAGGCTTGAGAATTAAACTGTGAACCTGTCCGCCAGCGATGACTGGTCCCCGAAAATGTACGGGATAGGAAGGTGATGGAACTAACACCACATCTCCAGGATTAATATAGGCAAGTGCCAAATGTCCTAAACCTTCCTTAGAACCCAATAAAGGCAAAGCTTCACTATCTGGATCGAGACTTACCCCATAGCGACGGTGATACCAAGCAGTTATTGCCCGTCGGAAACTTGCTGTACCTTCAAAGGGGGGGTAGCCGTGGTTTGCCGGATTTGCCAAAGCAGCTTGAGCAGCTTCTATTACCAGTGCCGGTGTTGCCCCATCCGGGTTTCCCATCCCCAAATCAATCAAATCTAAGCCCTGTTCCCGTGCTTTTGCCTTGAGTTCGTCTAAGCGGGCAAAGGGGTATGCAGGTAATCTTTTTATCCGTTCTGCTGGGGTAATCCAATCCAAGCTCATTACTCAACCTCGTCACTTGCTCCTAGGGTGGAGACGCGCATAATATCTTTATTATCTGTGGGTGCAGTGGTCGAAACCATTGCCGCCATTAATTGTTCTGTAGCCACTTTAAAAGGTAATCGATGGATATCAGAATTTGGTGCAAGGGCAATTTCTGCCGCTTGCTGCAATTCCCCCAAGGTGATATTACCTAAACCTAAATCTGTCAAAGTGCGGGGCAAAGCGATTTCGCCGTAAAATTTCAGTAATTGTTGTCTTGCTGATGCGGCTAGCTGATTACCCTGCACCATTTCTTCTAGACGCAACTGCACCAAAATCCCAAAGGCTACTTTCTCTCCATGGATGCTACCCCGTCCACAAATATGGGTTAAACCATTATGTACTGCATGGGCAGCAACGGTGCGACACTGCGCTCCACCAACTCCTCCAATCACACCTGCAAGTAATACGGTTGCATCTACAACTTCCTGCCAAACCTGGCTACCGGGTGTTTCTAGGGCAGTAGCTGACTTTTGGAACAGGATATCTCGCAGAACCCGCGCTTGCTGCACGGCGGAAATAATCAAAGTTTGCTCTGAGTGTCCACTGCTCACACAAGCTTCGTACCACTTGGCGATCGCATCCCCAATTCCTGCTACTAAAGTTCTTTGGGGGGCAGTCTTAACTAAATCATAATCTAGAATCACCAAGTCTGGGCAACGTTCTAGGGCAACATCATATAAAAATGCCCCGGCATCGGAATATACATTCGATAGGGCTGTCCATGCAGCACAGGTTGCTGCCGAGGTGGGGATTGTCACCACTGGCAACTTGAGTTGATGGGCAACTAACTTGGCTGTATCTAGGGCTTTACCACCACCCACACCAATAATCACATCTGCTTTGTGTTCCTTGGCAGCTTTACGTAGGTGTTTGAGACTAGCCTCACTACAATCAGGGCTATAAGCCACTACATGGCAATCTAAGCTGGGGTGTTCTAGTAAGGGTTGGAGATAGGTGGTAACTTTTTCTAAGTTACTGCCACCAATAAACAAAGGACGAATACCCAGGCGAGTAATTTCTTCTCCCACCTGAGACAATATGCACGAACCACGGAGAACTCTGGCTGGTGCTACCGTGAGCGTGAGTACGGAACTAGTAGTTTGAGTAGACAACTTTGCCGCAGATTGATTAAGCATATAACTAATTAATTAACACTATCATTTTCGAGATATTTTTAAACACTCAGAATCAAGAATGGCAAATTGGCAATTATTTTTCTGATTTATTCCTAGCCTATCCTTTGATTTTGTAATTCAGAATAATATTTTACCTGGAAATAAAAATTTTGTATTATGATGTGTCCCTGGCGATCGCCTGCATCCCTAACTCCTGTAGCAGCCTGTAAGGGTAACTCTTCCGTGAAAAAATAAAATTTTCCTATTATATTGTCTCTCTTCCGAAAGATGTAATTTTGCCCGTGTAGATACTACATTAGAAATAAAAGGCACCTCCCCCTAGGGGTAAAAATATGCAATCTGCAACAGATACAGGGAATACCGCACCAGAAAGAGTTGAATTATCTTTTAAACAACCAGTACTAAAACTAGGTTCCCAGGGAACGGCAGTCAAGGAATTACAAACATTTTTACAAAAACTCGGTTTATACGCAGAAGCATTAGATGGTGAGTTTGGGGAGTTCACTCAAATGGCTGTGAAGAAATACCAACGCCAGGTGTTTCTCCCAGAGGATGGAATTGTGGGGTTACAAACCTGGCGATCGCTCTATACTGACTCCCCTGTAGATATGCCAGAGTTGCAAAGGGGTAGCCAAGGTGATTTGGTAATGCGAATACAACGACGTTTGAAGAGAAGTAGCGATTATATTGGCTATGTAGATGGTGATTTTGGTGACATCACTGCGGCAGCTGTAGAAAGTTTGCAGCGTCGTCACGAAATACTAGTTACAGGAATTGTTGATAGTCAAACCTGGCGGGCACTCAGTAAAATTATTTACTAGTAGTTTGTCCCATTAATTTTGATAGTTTGTAGTCAGGGCTTTACCCATATTTCTCACAAAATGGTAGGAGGGGATTCACGAGTATCTTGTGGATGATTGAAGCATATTTGTCAACCTGCCCTTACAGTCTCTGGACTTAGGTTTCATAAAGAGGTGTGAGAAATCGGGTTTCAGCCCTCGATTTGAGCAACAAATTACTTACTACAAACCCTTCATAACTTATGGGACAGACTACTAGTTGGATATGGGGAATGGGTTATCACAAAATACCCTACCCTTTTCTATCAGGCAGTTTGTTTTGCGATCTGGGCAAGTTTGTCTTGATAAATTTCTATTGCCATTTCCGAATCTTCGCGGGAGGCGAGCGATCGCTGCACTTGACCGAGGTATAAAGGAATTGATAGCCCAGGTTGAGGGTGAATAACTGTCCTCACACGAATTGTCATTTGATTATCTTGTCCCCCTAAGCGTCCATAGGAATATAAATCACTGGCTGCTTGCTGGAGAGTCGCTTCTAGCTGTGTGGGATTAATATTGGGGGGGACTGAAATGACTGTCTGTGCGCCTCCATTGTCATAAATCAAGCTGTAGTGAACTGAACCAGGAATGAGAGTTCTGGTTAACGGTGCAAGGGAGAGGGTAAATAAACCTGCTGTCAGCACAATCATAAATCCCGTTGCTCCCACCAAGCGGAAACGAAATCCTAGCTTGAAAATAAAAGCAATGATCATCAGGACAGCAAAAACTAGGGTCGCAATTCCTGACCACTGGGTATACTGAATAAAATTTGTGCTTGTTGGCATAAAAATGGATAGACTTGATGAAATCTCGTATCAATATAGCCATCCTAGTATGATTTTGGTGTTGCCGAATCAAGCGTAAATTTCAGAGTTATGGAAATCTGGTAATGGGCGATCGCCACCCTAGAAAGAGATATCTGCCGTCACCGAATTTATTGCAGGTTTCTTAGGAACTTCTGCTACGATTGCTCGATGATAATGGTGATCGCCTCTTTATGCCAACTCTTAATTGACAGCTCCCTGGGCTTCCTGATAAATAATCTCTTGGAATTGAATCACATCTTTTTGAGGGTCAGCTAGGGTTACTTTCACCAAGACTTGCTCACCTAAATTTACCGGACGACGGAACAACATTGGTAACTGTAAGCCTAAATCTTCTAAGAGAATCAATGCTAATCCACTATCTTCCCGCAGCCACATTAATACCACTACTTCCCAAACTTGTTCTGGCTGACGGCGTAAATACTCTAATGCCCAATATCTATTAGTCTGCCGCTCTACCATTGTGACTTCTTGGGTAATCGTAGAAACGGTAATCATCACATCTCGCAGTTGATCCGCATTGAAAGGAGGCGCGTCACCACGCAGGTGTGCTTTCAACTGGAAGTGGGTGAGTAAGTCACTATAACGGCGAATGGGTGATGTTGCCTGGGTGTAAGTATCTAAACCTAGCCCCGCGTGACGGAGGGGGGTAATACTCATTTCACTCTTGGGCATACACCGCCGCATGGCGCAGGAACGGACAAAACCTGCGGGTAGTTGGATTAATTCTTCCTCTGGAGGCAGTTCCGGTTGGGGTTGTCCGCGAAAGGGTAGGGGGATGTTATGTGCTTGACCGTATCGAGCAGCAACTTCTCCAGCCAGAATCATCATTTCTGCTACGAGTTCGCGGGAATGGGAGTCATCAAGAATATCAATACTAATATCATCCCCTTTGACTTTTATCATTGCCTCCGGCATATTAATGCTGATGGCTCCTTGATGATTACGCCAAGCTTTACGCTTTCTTGCCCAAGTGGCGATCGCGGCGATTTCCGGTTCTGCCTGCAAATCCAGCATTTCGTCTACATCTTCATAGGTGAGGCGGTATGTAGGCTTTATGACACTGGCATGAATAGTATAATCAGCAACTGCTCCTAAGTCATCAAGGACAACCCCAAAGCTGAGAGCACAGCAGACTTTTCCCTGAACTAAGCTCATCGGTCCTGTTGCCAGTAACTCTGGAAACATCGGAACCATTCCAGTAGGTAAATATACGGTTGTACCACGCTTCCTAGCTTCTAGGTCTAAATCGTCTTCTGGTATCAACCAGCGAGTCGGGTCAGCGATGTGTACCCATAACCGCTCCCGTCCATCGGGTAGTGTTTCCCAACTCACCCCATCATCAATCTCAGTGGTACTTTCATCATCAATCGTATATACCTTGAGATGGGTTAAATCTACACGGTTGGCATCGGGATCGGGCGGATGCATGTCTAATCGCTGTTGCGCCACTTCTACCACCTTTGTTGGAAATTGGACTGGAATTGACGATCGCCGTAAGAATAAGTTTTCGTGGGGACTCCAGCAACCCAGGTCTACTAAAAGTTGATAGGCTCCATGGGGTGTTGCAGAACGCCCCAGCAGATTCATCGTTTCCAGGACTGGCGCTGGCGGTGGGTAGGCACGGGCAAGGGAATCTTGATTGACTCCCGTACGCACAACATCAGCGAGGAGGGCAGCATACTTTTCTATGGCTTCCAAGCGGTGACGGTCGTGTTTTTGCCATTCCACGGGTTCACCTTGGAGCGCTTGTTCTACCCTGACTAGAAATTCTTGCTGCCCTTTGGCTTTGAGGGCTTCCACTTCTAACTGATGCTTACGTTCAGCAACCTGGGCTGTGGTACGGGGTTCGTAAGCATCACCCTTCTGTTTAAAGTATATTTTGTCATCTGATAATAGATAGTGGGCAGCATAGCACTGGTAGGGGGCAGATTCGGAAAATAGCAAATTTGCCAGGGACGTAGGGGTGACAGTTTCCGCATCTTCTACCAGTAGCTCCCACGCTACTTCCAAGCTGGAGGGGTCGAGGTATGGCTGAACTTCGGCTAAAAACTTGCCAATTTGTGTTGGTTCGTAAGCTTGCCCTGTCACGGTGTATGTGACTTGTCTAGGGGCGAGACTGTGGGATTGTCCCCGTTCATCTACTACAAACCAACGGGTCTTACCATCTGGACGGTCTACTACACCCAGACGGCGTTCGCTTTGTAGTCTAAATTCAACTAGCGTCCCCTTCTCCACAAGCCCCTTGAAGTATTATTTAGATGTGAGATTTGAGATGTGAGGATTAAATACTAAATACTTAACCCTAAAAAAATAACTAAAACTTGATGCCAATTTTAGACCTTGGAGTCAGAAATTGCGTCCAATCTGATTGTGATAATTCAATTTCCCTTGAACATTTCTAACCCAAAATCCAAAATCTGTTTTAGCCTTCTGCATTGATAAATGGCAACAGTGCCAAAATCCGCGCCCGTTTGATGGCGAAGGTTAATTCCCTCTGTTGCTGACATGTCAATCCGGTGATCCGACGGGGGAGAATTTTGCCGCGCTCAGTGATGAATTTACGCAACAGGTCAACATCTTTGTAATCTATGGGGTCTCCGGGTTTGATGGGAGACAAACGACGACGATAGTAGCTCATTTTGGTCTATTTGATTTCCTTGTGAACAGTATGCTTGTTGCAGTGGGGACAGAACTTTTTCAGTTCTAAACGGTTGGTGGTGTTACGACGATTTTTCATGGTTGTATAACGCGAAACACCGGGAGAACGTTTATCTGGATTTGTACGACACTCTGTACATTCCAGTGTCACGATAATGCGGACACCTTTAGCTTTAGCCATAATCTGAGAAACTGTGAAGCCAGCAAAGAATTAACACAAATCCCTATCTTCTCACATTTCGCCGCCAAGTTTCAACTAAACGTTTGACTTTTATATCTAACGAATAGCCCCGACGGGACGAAACTATCATAGTCCCGGCATAGCGATCATGCAAAGCTTGCCGAAACTGAGTATCAGATACAGCAGCACCGCAATCAATCGCCAGGGGAAGCATTAGTAGTATAGCAGTGGGATTGCGAAGTATGTTATTCCAGGCGATCGCTACTAATAAAGCACTAGCCCCAACGATGGCTTCCCTTTTTAATAAGGTAGGTAAATCAGGAACTCTTCCGCGCTCTGATTCTAGGACTTTGATGTCAAAAGCCCATTTTCCTAGACTTTGCCCCTGATTGCTATACACAAGCAGCACCCGAAATCCTAACCAAGCAAAAATAAATACTAGTATTTGTAAAAATTGAATTCCCACATCACCGGTTGCCAGCAGGGAACTGAGTAACCAAGTACCCAGGAAGTCAATCCCTAAAGCCATCGCACGTCGTCCAATTTGGACTCTGGGGTATTTTTTTTGGGGAATGGGTTCAATAGTCATATGGTATGGAGAAATGCACTATGGCACCTCTGTACAGGGAAAAATAGGAGTTAGTTAGGTCATATCTCTACTTTACAAAATCAGGCGATCGCCGCGATGATGCTGACTCTATAATCTTGGCAGTTATCTGCTAGTCAGATTTCCCAGAGATTCAATACACCCGACAGAAACATATTCACATAACACCGCCCCAGCTATTGCTTACACAAATTAAAGATACTTCACTGGCAGCATCAGCTTTTCCTGTAAAAAGATGACAGATGTTTTTCTGACACATAGTTATGGCGGTGAATCTAAGAAAATATTAGATTAAATGTAGGACAATATCACAGCATTTTTCCGATTGCAAATATTCATGAATTGGCGGATAAATTATTCTGCTAAAAAATAATATCTTGAGCTAGGTTTTCTGTTGCTGTCGATTTGCAGAATATAGCTAAATTGAGCAGGTTGCATTATAAAGGAATGGTTGAATAGCCAGAGTAAATCCTTGCCTCTGTGCAGGGATGATAGATACATATGCAGGATTTTATTAACACCCATAAATTAAAGATATATTGAGATAAAAAATGCAAGGTCAACTCATTCATACAAGTTTACTGACGGATACAGATAAATGTGAGATGTATCTGTTATTGAATAATCATTTTCAAGGTGTACAACATTCAGTTTTTTCCCAAGATTTAAAGGAGAAAAATTGGGTAATCCTTCTCAGAGATGAAAACACTAGTCACCTCAAAGGCTTTTCGACTTTGTTAATGTATGACAGAGTATTTCAAGGAGAAAAAATTAGTGTTGTCTACTCTGGTGATACGATTGTAGATCCTAGCGCTTGGTCGAGTTCTGCCCTGTCACGGACTTGGATTTCGACAGTTAATATGTTGCGACAAGAATATACTGAAGGTAAATTATACTGGCTGCTAATTTCTGGAGGCTACCGCACATATCGTTTTCTGCCTTTATTTTGGCGAGAATTCTACCCCCGTTATGATATGCCAACGCCTAACAATATGCAACAATTAATACATATCTTGGCTGGCGATCGCTTCGGTACAAATTATCATCCCCAGGAAGGTGTAGTCAGATTTACCCATCCCCATATTTTGCGGGATAAACTCCATGGTATACCGGAAGAGCGTCTGCAAGACCCCCATATTCGCTTTTTTCAACAGGTGAATCCTGGACATATTCAAGGAGATGAATTAGTCTGTTTGACAGAAATCTCTGAAGAAAACTTGACATCTGCGGGAAGAAGAATATGGTTTAGTAAGTCATTGGTTGTGAGTCAATTATCAAAGTAGTTTTACGAGTTTTTGTTATTTTCTTGATGTCGTCAAATGAATGGTCAATCAACAATCACCAATACCCATAATCGACCAAAAAACTTTAATAATCCGACAAGTTTTATTGAAGGTTGGTATTGGGTAATCCCATCCCGTGAGTTACACATTCAACAGATAAAAGCTGTAAATTTTTTAGGTAAAGAATTAGCAATTTACCGCACTCAAGATGGTAAAATTATTGCAGTAGATGCCTATTGTCCTCACATGGGAGCGCACCTAGCAGAGGGTAAAGTAGATGGTGAGGGAATCCGGTGTTTTTTCCATAATTGGAAATTTGCTAGTGATGGTACTTGTGTAGAGGTTCCCTGTATGGGGGCAGCATTGCCTGTTAAGATTAAGACTTGGCACACTGTGGAAAAATACGGATTGATATGGATATGGACAGGAGAAACACCGCACCAATCCTTACCTTTTGTGCCAGAATTGGCAGAGGAAGAATGTGATTTTGCCTTTGGTTCTCGATTTCAGAAAAATTGTCACCCTAATGTGTTGATGATTAATGCAATTGATGCCCATCATTTTAATACAGTTCATAATTTCCCGGTCGAAATTGTTTTTAAGCGCCAAGAAATTAACGATAATGCGATTACTTTTAGCAATACGACAAGGGGGGGAGAGGATTCAATTTTTCTGAAATTAATTCGCCCTTTTTATCAAGAAGCAGTCACCTATAGTATGTGCTATTGGTATGGTAGTACAGGTACGGTGACGGTGGGTCCTGATTTCTTACATTTTCATATTATGTTTACCCTGCGATTATTGGAGGGGGGGAAAACCGAGGGACAAACTATTTTAATTACGAAAAAACGTCCTGGTTTGTGGGGATGGTTATTTAATCGAGTCATCCTGTGGTTGACAAAACTAGTTGGAAATTATTTTGCCAAAGGTGATACTAAAATATTTCAAACTATTAAGTTTGATTTAAAAACTCCGACAAAAGCGGATACTTCTATTTTACAATTTATTCAACATGTTGAAAAGCAACGGGCAATAGCTTGGCAAAGTTGGGAATCTGTGAACTAAGTAAGTCGATGAAAATAAACCCAACTATGTAACAGAATGTAAAATTGACAAAACCGTTGCGGTTGCTTCATTTCACTTCGTTTCATTCGCAATGACATACATTGAAATTTTCACACCGACCTACTTAGATAAAGAGAGAAATAAGAATTTTATTATTGTTTGCTTCTATTCTGTGGAAAGTTACTTTGTTCATAGGTAGTAGCATTGCTGTGAAATTATTGTCTAGCTTCTATTTCATGCAATTTCACGAAAATTATCAAACATTTCTATATTTTGAGAAGTTTATAAAATAAGTATTTTAAAATTATACGTATTGCAAATTGTTATCAACCATAGTTATATATGAGTAAACCCATGAATAATTTAATTGCTGGTTTTAATTTACCTCATGTGTCTAAAGAGAGTAAAATTAATAGGATTTTAGATGCGGCTTTAGCTAGTCGCGAAATTGAATATTTCAACAGTTCTCAAGCTAGAGAAATTACTCCTGTCTATTGGAAAGAAGATTATTTCAACTTAAATAAGCTATCTATTTTTTGTGATGGAACTGGTGAGGATAAACACAAAATTTTAGAGCTTTGTAATTATCAACTACTAGAAGAAGCTTATTTTATTGAAAAAGCTGGTGTCGGTTATATGGCAAAAATGGTGACACTTGCTGACACGTTAGAGGAGCGGATGTTATATGGATTATTTTGCGGAGACGAGGTGACACATCTAGCTCAAATTAGCCATTTTTGCCAAGCTGAAAATTTTCAAGCAACGAATAATTTATTTTTGCAACTATTAGGAGAGGTGGTAGAAACTGAAGATAAATCTGTGATGTTGTTTATCTTGCAAGTTGTTTTGGAAGGTTGGGGGTTGAGTCATTACCGCAGTTTGGCAAAAAATTGTCAGGATGGAGAATTGAGTCAGGTTTTACAGAGTTTTTTGGATGATGAGAGTCGTCATCATGGTACAGGGGTAAATTTGTTAGAGCAGGTGATGGTAAATTCTGTCAGTGAAAAAGTGATGATAGAGACTCTAGCTTTATTCTTGCAGATGGTGCAGGTGGGACCCCAGGGAGTTGTGACAGCAATTGAGCAGGTGAAAGGATACCTTTCCCGTCAGGATAAAATACGGATATTAGAAGAACTAGATACTGAAAACCATAGTGGTACTCGATTGAAGGTGTTGCGATCGCTAATGCGTCATCCGAATACAGAAAATCTGGTTGCAGAGTTGGAAGGAATGGGATGTTTTCAACCCCTAGCAGCAGAGAAGTGTGTTTAAAATTTAATTAATACATGAGAATTTCAGATGCTTTTAGAACAAAAACCAGCTTTAATTGATAATCAGAAAACTTTTCGCCGCCTACAAATTAATCATACTCGTAATCGTCAACAAGACCATACGCAATTACTAGAGGAAGCAACAGCAAATTTTTCCTATGTCGATTGCAAAGATGAATATTGGAACCCAGAACAATTTTCCCTATTCTATGGAACACCTCTTTGGGAGGAAGCAACACCTAGTCAAAGGATAATTTTAAATCAACTATATTGGGTGGCGTACTATTCTCAAATTATTTCTGCCGAAATTGCCACTATTTATTTCAATCAAACGAGTGCAACTGCTCTCTATGCCCACGAAGATTTTCGGATTATTTGTGATACTCTAGATTTAGAATCTGCTCAAGAGCGTGCCCACATTCATGCTTTTCGAGTCGTTTCCCAGGAAGTAGAAAATTATTGTTTTGGTAAACAAATTTTTACTTATCCTATGCGAACCCCCTTTACAGAAACGATGGTGTTTGCAGACACGAGTTTTTTTCAAGAAAAATGGAAGAAGTTACAACTCAAAGCATTTGGGTTACTTTCCGCAGATAATATTTTTCTCGGTTGTCAATATTTTACAGTGCGCGGTTTACGGACTTTGAATGGAAAGTTAGTGCAACATAAACTGAGTAACTACTACCAAAAGCATCCTAACCAACAGCAAGCACCAATTCCTGCTAAGATTTCCTACTATCATTTCATGGATGAAAGTTTTCACTTCAATAGTTCCACAATTATTTCCCATGACGTGATTAATTGCCTCAAACCACCGACTCAATTTGAAAAGTATATTGCCAATTTGGGTATACGTGGTTGTCAGCAAGACCATTATAACTTTTCTGTGGCGATTAATGGGATTTTTTGGTATGACCCGGCTTTATATTATGCTGTCTATGAAATATTGCGATCGCCAGTTTTTAATATGTCTGAAAAAGATGCTCAAGAAATGATGCGTCGTTGCTTTACTGAAGAAACGGAAGCGCTACATCTGAGCTATAAAACCCACAGAGAAGCAATGGAATCCTATAAGGTTTATCTGGAATCTTTGGATTATGTTTGGCAAAGTAATAAAAATATGTCCTTAATGCAAGTCAACTCAATTGAGAGGTACTTGAAAACTCAAAAAGTGAAATTTAAACAAGTTTTTTATTCTGTCTGATAATTTAGGAATCTGAATTTTTCCACAAAAATAGCAATTCCTCAATTCTTGCTATCTAATAAATCAATTTTAAACCATCTCAACCAAATTTCCTCAAATTATGAATTAATATTTATCTCTATCATCTCTACCCGTTACTCCCATGTCACACAACCATGCATCTCTCAATCAAAATACTCAACCTCTAATTAATATGCCAATTTTCAATAATTGGGATGTAGTGACAAAGGGTTGGTACTTAGTTTGTGCGAGTCGAGAAATTTCCTTACAGCAAGCAAAATCTTTCACTCTCTGTGGACAAAGAATTGTCATTTTTCGTGGTAAAGATAGTAAAATTCGAGCTTTGGATGCATTTTGCCCTCACCTCGGAACTGATTTAGCAATTGGGAAAGTAGATGGTAATTTAATTCGTTGTTTTTTCCATCATTGGGCATTTAGTGGTGACGGAATCTGTCAAGATATTCCCTGTCAAAAGGATATACCAAGTAAAGTCAAATTACAAGCCTATGCTACCGATGAAAAGTATGGTTTTATTTGGGTATATCCAGACAAAAATGCTCCCCAAGGAGTTGCGGAATTTGACGAATTAATGGGAAAGCAAATCATCTCCCTTCCTGACAAATCTTTCACTAGAAACTGCCACCATCACATATGTATGATGAATGGAATTGACGCTCAACATTTGCAAACTGTTCATAAATTAAATATTCAAATGGAGTTGTCTTTAGAGGAATATTCTCAAGGAACAATAATTGACTTTACCCTGAGTGGAAAATTTCCCCAGACAACAGCAAGGGAGAAAATTGCTCAAAGCTTGATTGGGGAAGAATATGCGTATACCATGCGATATGCAGATGGGTGTATCGGACTTTTAACAATTATGAAAAAAGCCAAAATTATCCCACCTCTACATATGATTTATGCTTACACACCTTTAGCACCAGGAGTCACCCGAATTCAACCAATTTACGTGACAGCAAAACGTCAAGGAATTTTTGGTTTTCTCCTCACCCATTTTTTACTGTTGCTAACTAGACTTGCGTATTATTTTCTGCGAGGTGAAGATGGCATGATATATGACAATATTCGCTATAACCCGAATAATATCCTGAATATTGATACACCCTTAGTAAAATATATGCAATATGTGAACCAACTTCAGCCTGCAATTTGGTCAAAATAAATCTTGACTCTTCTATGAAACAATATACTATTACTTTCACCCACAGTCACCATCCACCTCTGAAATTAGCAGAATATCAGTTACTCTCAGAACATTTAACTGTGGAAAATTCTCCTTTGTTATTTGGTTGTCGTACAGGAATTTGTGGTACTTGCTTAATAGAAGTTAGTGGTAATATTTCCCCTGCAACGGAGGAAGAAACAGAAGTTTTAGAAATTTTAGCCCCAGGAAATAAGAAAGCTAGACTTGCTTGTCAAATTCAAGTAACTGGGGATATGGAAATTTGTCGAATATAGATAACTATGAAATTTGAGGATTTTTGGTATATCGTTTGCGAGAGTCAACAGCTCAAACCCCATACTGTATTACAAAGAACCGTTTTAAATGAATGGTTAGTAGTATTTCGGGATGAAAATGGAGAAGCAGTTGTATTGCGCGATCGCTGTATGCATCGTAACAGTCGTCTCTCCCCTGGTAAAGTCTGCCAAGGCAAAATTCACTGCCCCTACCACGGATGGGTGTACGATAAGACTGGGCAAGTTGTGGCTGTACCAGCAGAAGGAGAAAACTTTCAAACTATAGCTACAAGAAAAACTCGACGCTACCATACTCAAGAAAAGGATGGTTTCGTTTACGTCCGTTTAGCTGAAAATCCTACAACAGAGTTTACACCCTTTGCAATGCCTTTTTATCGGCAACCGGGATGGGAAACAGTACGAGTTATCAACCGTTTTCGTAACAACGTGACTAACTGTGCAGAAAACTTCATTGATATTCCCCACACTGCTTCCGTACATCCAGGAGTTTTTCGTAAACCCCGTCAGCAGCAGCTAGAAATGACGGTACGAAGATGCAAAGGTTCAGTTTTTGTGGAATACCGCAACGAAACCAATAACTTAGGTTGGTTTTCCCGTTTCCTCAACCGCAAAGGTTACGAAATACGTCATACCGATAGTTTCCATATGCCCAACATCACTAGTGTGGAATATGATATGGGAAACCAGCGCCGACTTTTCATCACCAGTCAGTCAATTCCTGAAACAGAGAATTCCACCCTAGTCTACACCGATGTTACTTATAACTATGGGATTTGGAATCAATTAGCTCGTCCTTTTATTCACTGGACTGCTCAATATATTATCCATCAAGATGTGCAGATTTTGGGCATTCAAGGAGAAACTATCGAAAAATACGGTACACAGTTTGCCAATACCCCCGCAGATACTATCCATGTCTTTGTGGAATCAATTCGCAAACAAATTGCCACGGGAGAAGATCCCAGAAATCTGTCAGAGAAGTCTGTCAATATTAAATTTTGGGTGTAAATCAAAAGTAATTTCCTCTATCTAGGAGTTATAGCTCTTAAAATAAATCAAAATAATTTAATAATTTTGTCATTCAATTCAATTTTATTTAGAAAAAGAAGTGGCAAAGCCACTTCTAAGTAATTCCCAGGTAGAACCTGATGATTAGTATAACGGGCATCATAATTACAAATAGTATAAAGTAACACTTATTAACGTGATATGGTAATATTCTTAACTTTTATAATTCTAGTTACAGTAACTGTAATAGATAAAAATCGCTGGAGTATTCTACTGAAAAAAAAACTGAGTGATTGGTTTTTAGATACCGTAGGATTATTATTTCAAGGAATTATCATTCCCGTTCTACAATACACAATTGTATTTAAGTTCTATCAATATTTTTTACCTCATTACCAAGGTAGTTTAAATTGCCATCCCCTCGTAGGATTTTGCCTCAGTTTTATTTGTGTAGATTATTTATATTATTGGAATCATCGTTTATTGCATAGCTCTTGGTTGTGGAAATTGCATCAAGTGCATCATACTGTCACAGACATGGATGTTTTTGGAACATCTAGAAATACTCTATGGACAAGTTTTTTAATTATCTATCTGTGGATTCATCCCTTATTTATCTATCTTTTAGACAATCCTACTGGGTATATTTTTGGTGCAAGTCTGACATCTGCACTAGATTTGTGGCGACATAGTGTGTTTTCACCTTCAGGGGAATCATGGCTTTTTCGCTGTTTATCGCCTTGGTTAATTTTACCACAAGACCATGGATGGCATCATGCTGCAAGTGATATTCAGGTTAACTTTGGGGGTAATTGGAAAATTTGGGATAGGTTGCACCAGACTTACTGGAAATCATCAGCAGTTCCAGAAAAGTTAGGAATAGAAGTTACCTGGAAACTGTCTCAAAAACTATTGCTCTTTTAATTTAATATTTCCCTCTTCTACTGATTGCAAATTGCCCTCACTGGCATATTTTTTAGCTCAGAACCAGGCTTGTAATGTATAAAATATCGTCAAAATATCATTAATCTTACCAATATTTACCACTATTATGAATCTAGATATTAAGCAAATAACAGCAGAGTCTCAACCAGAAAAAATGACTCTCTTGAGTACAATTCTTTCCTTTTTTCCCTTATTTATCATTATTCTAGGATGTAGTTGCTTACTCTGGATATGTACCGCTCCTAGTTTTTTTAGTGTCTTGAGTCTGATTTTGACTCTGTATGCTTTACCTCTATTGATATATAAAATACACAATTACTTTTATCCAATTTCAGAAGGAATTAGCTATCTTCAAGGAAAAGCCTATTCTCCTTGGTGGGGGAGTTATCAAATTCAAGTAATATATATTACCTTCCCCATCCTAGAATCTCTCCTACGTTTAATCCCTGGAATGTTTTCACTATGGTTGCGATTGTGGGGTGCAAAGGTGGGAAAAGGAGTATATTGGACACCACATTTAGAAATTAGCGATCGCGGTTTTTTAGAAATCGGTGACTACGTAATTTTTGGACACAAAGTAGGAATCTATTCCCATGTGATCAAACCTCGGAAAGATAACCTGATGCTGTATGTCAAAAAAGTTCAAATCGGTAGTCACTCATTTATTGGTGCTGGTTCATACCTAGGAACGGGTGTAGTGATTACTGAGGGAAGTTTAGTTAACGCAGATAGTAAATTATTCCCCAATCAAAAATATTGAGATTTTTCCCTAAAAGATGATGTAAGGATTAAGCACAACCTATAGCTATTTATCGCTATACTTTTGCAAAATAATTATGGCTTGTCAGAGACAAACTATTCCTAGAGAGGTGAAAGCAAAGCCATTCCCTCCTAGGGAAGACAGTTGAAACCAAAGTTTTTAACTCATTACTATAGCTAAAATCCTTACCCAGTAAAGCAAATCAGGATTCAAGTCATAAATATACACCCTAGGCAAATTTATTGCTTTGATTAGAAAAAACTATCAAATTTATCAAAAACTATAACAGTCTTTATCTTTAATGCTAAAATTTTATCTAAAATTACTGATATTATTTAGCAAAAGTCTTGAGAATACTTCCCAAATGAGGAGCGAGAAATGAAAGTTAGCAAACAAGGTTTGCTGGGGTTTAGTGCTGCCTGTTTAGCAGTAGCTGGTATAGCTGCAAGTCCACTAGGGGGTACGGAGGCGATCGCTAAGCCACTGGCAAACATCAAAGAGCAAACTTTACTTGCTCAAAATCAAAAGGCTTTAACAATAGTTTTTCCTAGTCGTTCTGATAGCACTGACTTGCAAACAAAAGCTAATGCAGTGGCTGCATTTTTAAGCAAGGAACTGGGAATGCCAGTTAAAGCACAAATTGGAGATGACACCGCAGCAGTGGAAGCTCTACGAGCTAATCGTGCAGATGTCGCATTTTTAAGTAGTCGCCCAGCATTGAAAGCGGAAAGTTTAGCCAATGCCAAGCTCTATCTAGCAGAAGTTCGTGACAACTACTCTGGAAAATATACCTATAATTCAATATTTGTTGTCCCGAAAAATAGCCCCTTAAAAACTGGTACCGATGCCAAAAAAACCTTGGGGCAGTTGAAGGGTAAGAAAATGGCATTTACCTCTCCCACCTCCGGTTCTGGGTTTATTTTCCCTGTAAGTCAGTTGGTGAAAGCAGGTTTTGTCCCCAATAAAGACCGTTTGGACGGTTTCTTTGGACAGGTAAGTTACGGTGGTAACTATAGCAAAGCATTACAAGCTGTTCTGCGTGGACAAGCGGAAGTCGCGGCAGTCTCAGAATATGCCTTGTTCTCTCCCTACATCACTGCCGAAGAAAAGAATCAATTGCGTATACTCTACAAAATTCCAGGTGTGCCAGCCCACGGTATAGCTATTGATGATGATGTGGCAGCACCAATGCGGGAAAAAATCATCAATGCCATGCTGAAGTTGAATCAGCCGAAGAATAATCAATTGCTACGTAGTCTTTACAACTCCACAGAGTTAGTGCGGGTTGATCATAACCGTCACCTAGCACCTGTACGTAATGCCTTGAAATTAGTCGGTATGGAGCCATAGAAATATCATCCCAGGGGAAGGAAAACAAAACCTTTCCCAAATACTCATCTTGCAGGTATGGGGTAAAAACCTCGTATATGTTAATAAGCTCAGTTTTTCGTTGGAAGTATATCGGCATTCCTGAGTAACAGAATAGTGAAAAATAGTTTTATATTTAACTAAGTAATTGCCAGATACTCAGTGAAATGAAATGGGTGAAATTATCTGTTGTCAAAGATTTGCAGCCAATGTCTCTGTACTCACCACAACTGTATAACCCCCTTGATTATTACTCAGTACTAGTTATTCAGCGCCCCCATAGGATTGGTAGTTAGCAAAAAATGAATGATATCGCCATTGAGTGTAAAAATGTTCAAACTCCATATTCCCATTCTTTGCAACGCCCTATTATCAATGGAGTGAATTTACAAATACACAGAGGTGAATTTGTGGCATTGTTGGGACTCAATGGTGCAGGAAAGTCAAGTTTACTGCGATCGCTAGTCGGGTTAGTTCCCATTCATCAGGGTAATATCTATATTAATGGTAATTCTGTCAGCCCTCGAACCTTACCCCAAACTCGACGCGATGTAGCAATGTTATTTCAGGGTGGAGGTTTAATTCGTCAACTCTCAGCCATAGATAATGTGTTGTGTGGACGCTTAGGAGTTAGAAATACTTGGCAAACGTTCTGGGGTTTTTCCAAACGCGATCGCCATCTAGCTCAGGAACTCCTAGAACAGTTAGGATTAAAAGATAAAATCCACGAGAAAGTCAGTAAACTCAGTGGTGGGCAACAACAAAGGGTAGCGATCGCCCGTGCATTAATTCAGTCACCCCAAATACTCCTCGCAGATGAACCCATTACAGGTTTAGATGTTCTTGCTTCTGAGCAAGTTATGCAGATTCTCTCAGAATTAAATTCCCAACAAAAAATCACTATCGTCACAGTTTTACATGATTTAACTATCGCTGCCAAATATGCCCAACGAGCGATAATTTTATCTGCCGGTTGCGTGATTTATGATGGCGATGCCAACAATCTTCCGTCCAAATTTGCCCAAGTTTAAAATGAAAAATCTCCCTATTTTTTCTCAATGGGTAATTTATTTACTCATATTTTTTATAACTATTTTTATTTATACCTGGGCACTGCAAGGTATCGGTGTGGACACTCAAGTCATGCAGGATAGCTTAACCTATGTCAGTAAGTTTCTTGCGGACTTTTTCCCCCCCAATTGGGAAGTTTTGGATATTGCAATCAAAGCATTAATTGAAACAATGCAGATGTCCCTATGGGGAACCACCATCGGCGCAATTCTCTCCATCCCCATTGCGATCGCCAGCGCTCGTAACACCGCCCCCATCTGGTTACAATGGTTGGCGAATTTTCTCCAAAACGCTGTACGTTCCGTTCCTTCCATCATTCTGGGACTAATTTTCGTCGCCGCCACCGGTTTGGGTGCAGCTGCCGGAACCCTTGCCCTCAGTATTTATACTATTGGCTACCTGGCAAAGTTTTACCAACAAGCAATCGAAGCGGTAGATTCTCGCTCCTTGGAATCACTCCAAGTTATTGGTGCGTCAAAATTACAAATTGCCCAATATGGCATTATTCCCCAAGTCTTACCCTTGAGCCTAGGTTACACCCTGTGGATGTTTGAATATAATATTCGCGCTGCTTCAGTATTGGGTGTTGTCGGTGCCGGGGGTATTGGTTTTCAACTCAAAAGTTATATTGATGGCTTTGAATATACCAAAGCAACAACCATGATGCTAGTACTACTCGTTGTTGTCACCCTAATCGATACTGTCAGTAGTCAATTGCGTCAACGCTTAGAGGGGATGTAGTCAAGTTGCTTGTCTCCAATTCACAATTGCAATAGTTATAGATTTAAATCTATAGCTAAAAATAAAATACTCAAATAAAACAATGGGTAGATTGGAAGGAACCTACCCGTTTTCTATAAGAACCACTTATTGCTAATCTATTGCAAAAAACTGAGTAAATCTATCTGCGTAATTTCAGCAGGAAGCTTTTAATAAAGTTTTGCATTAACTAAGGGCTGAATGGGGGTGACTAGCAAAATTAGTCAGGGGTAGAATGGTATTGATTGACTCTTCCGGCTTTGGCTCAACGGACTTTGCAGCAAAATGCTTGTCTACAACTTGCGGTATTTGACGAGCTTGAATCCGACTGTAGCGAGTTTTATCCGGCATTACTAAATTTGGTCCTGCCTTACAGTTTTTCATGCAACCAGTACCTTTGATCGTCACTTGCTCTGCCAAACCGCGATCGCCCAAAGTTTTTTGCAGTACTTGGCACATCTCCTTGCCACCCCGCTTCATACAGTCGGACTTCTGGCAAACTAAGATAGTCCCACTCTGAGATTCTGCCTTCTCTTTCTTGGGTGTCACACTCGCAGAAAACTGTGATGTTTGAGCCGGAATCGTTGACAAACGTGCAGCCATCACGCTTTCTGCCTTCAGTCTGACTTCCCCAGTCTTACTGTCATATTTTTTTTCGCCGACAACCTGTAACCAAGTTCCTTTCGGTAATCGCCAATCAAAAGCTACTCGTAAATGCTTGGCTAATTTGACATGACATTCACCTTCATAAGTCTCTAAAATCAGACCTTTCAGCTTATAGCCATCCTTAATTAAGAAGTCAGAAAAGCGTCCTTCTAGGGAAAATTTTGATACTTCCTGGTTTTGGTAAATACCCATATTCTTGACCTATTTACATCTCAAATTTTTTGTTTTATTTTTCTGAACCAGACTGTTGCCAACAAGTTTCTAACAACCCAATCAACTCCTGACGAGTAGCTGTCAACCTTCTCATCACACCCCAAAATTGAACTGCGGTACTCACATCCTCAAGCTGTACCGTTAAAGGTTGATTAGTTTGACACCAGCAGGGAATATCCAGTTCTTGCAAACGTTGATAGACTTGCCAACGTTCTGCCCAATCAATCTCTACAATTTGCTTGCCTTGAATTTCTGCGTTGAATGATTTCAAGATTACTCCCTCAAAAGCGCGACAAACTTGCAGTAAGTACTAGGTCTTTACTGCCTCACAGTGGTGAATATTGAAAGTTTTGCCCTTCCTTCTAGAATAACCTAAGTGCAAATAATTCTCATAAGATTTTGCAAATTTTTTTCAGGTGTATCTTCCAATACAGCAGGATTCAGGATTATTCACGCCTCGATAGCCTATAGTGCTAGTAACCGCATAGAAAATGACTCCATTCTCCTTGTAATGGGTTGAGAGCAACTATTTGGCAGCTTTAGGTGGAATAGATTCAGGTTTACTCCTCTGTAGTCAAGTTTTGTAATGTATCAATGAACAAAAGTAAAACTTGCAATTAATTATTAATAGCTGAAAAAAACAGTTCTCCTTAATATTTTTCAGGGGTACATTGATTTTTTCAGTGCTAATATGTAAAAGCTGAACGGTTAAAAATAAAAACTGTTTAAATAGCGGAGGAAAACTATGTCTGATACACAAACATTGATACATAATTTCGGTCAGGTTTATGACAATCCCATCTTGCTAGACCACAGTATTACCGCTCCAGTCTGTGAAGGATTTAATGTTGTTTTAGCAAGTTTTCAAGCTCTTGCTCTTCAGTATCAAAAACATCATTTTGTTGTAGAGGGTGCAGAATTTACCTCACTCCATGACTTCTTTAACGATAGTTACAAAGAAGTTCAAGGACATATCCATGAAATCGGTGAGCGGTTAAATGGATTAGGTGGAGTTCCGGCCGCAACCTTCAGCAAATTAGCGGAATTGTGCTGTATTGAGCAGGAAATTGATGGTGTATTTTCTAACCGTCAAATGGTAGAAAATGACCTGAAAGCAGAGCAAGCGATTATCCGTGTACTTCGTAGCCAAGCTTCTCAAGCAGAGAGTTTAGGTGATAGAGCCACACGTTATCTCTACGAAAAAATCCTGTTAGAAACTGAAGAAAGAGCGTATCATTTATCGCATTTCCTAGCTAAGGATAGTTTGACCTTAGGCTTTGTGCAAGCAGCTCAAAACTAAGTTCGTTTACACATTTATAAATTAGAATTCTAGGGTTTTATCTCTAAGAATTCAGAATAGACACAAGCATTGTGTTTTAGAAAAATATCACCAAGGTGGGCAAATCTCATGATTCTGTCCACCTTATTTAATAAGGATATTTTTTTACATACCCATATCTTGGTTTGTCTAAAATCGGAAAAACTTAAGATTCTCTGAATTTAAGATAACTGTGAGCAAGTCAGAGAAAAATTTATTGAGGCAAGTTACTCAAAGCAACGGCAAAAATTTCAAAAGGTATAATTAATTTAGACAGAAAGGCTGGAGTGCATCCTCAAGAAAAGTTTAGTACTGCTAGGCAGAATTCAAAATTTAAAACTTAAATAAAATTTAAATAAAATTGCAAATTAATACAGCGTCAGTATTCCGTTGATTGCTAACCCCAGAACCCGAAGGGCTTCCCGTGGGGTATGGTTATTTTATTTCCACTGTGCCCTAGCAGAGTTTTGGGCATATACCAAGATTTGACTCTGTGAAAAGTTTGCGACTTACATTATGCTATGGTGCATACCCTGGAAAAAAGCCACAAAACTGCTTAGAACTTGACAGCTAAAAATCATACCGCAATTACCAACGCCCCAGGGAAAATCTAAAATCTCAAATTCAAAATAGTACGAGTGGTAGGTAAAGACCCGTAAAATAATCAGGACTTCATATTCTCATCTCCCAACAACGATTATGCCCCGCCGTCAAGACATCAGGAAGATTCTGCTTTTAGGGTCTGGTCCAATTATCATTGGACAAGCTTGCGAATTTGATTATTCTGGAACTCAAGCTTGTAAAGCTCTACGTGAAGAAGGTTACGAAGTGGTATTGGTAAACTCCAATCCTGCCACAATTATGACCGATCCAGAAACAGCCGATCGCACTTACATTGAACCCCTGACACCAGAATTAGTAGCCAAAGTCATTGCCAAAGAACGTCCCGACGCTTTACTACCCACCATGGGGGGACAAACAGCCTTAAATATTGCCGTAGCTTTGGCAAAAAATGGGGTATTGGATGAGTATGGTGTGGAATTAATTGGTGCAAAATTGCCAGCTATCGAGAAAGCTGAGGACAGAAAGCTGTTTAATGAAGCTATGGCAAAAATCGGAGTCGATGTTTGTCCTTCGGGAACAGCTTCCTCCCTAGAAGAAGCGAAGGCGATCGCCCAACGTATTGGTACTTATCCCCTAATTATCCGTCCCGCTTTTACCATGGGTGGTACTGGTGGTGGTATTTCTTACAACCAAGAAGAATTTGAAGAAATGGCACAAACGGGTATTGATGCTTCCCCGGTGTCGCAAATTCTCATTGACCAATCTCTGTTAGGTTGGAAAGAATACGAATTAGAAGTGATGCGCGATTTAGCCGATAATGTGGTGATTATTTGCTCTATCGAAAACTTTGACCCCATGGGTATCCATACGGGGGACTCGATTACCGTTGCTCCTGCCCAAACCCTTACCGATAAAGAATATCAACGGTTACGGGACATGGCAATTAAAATTATCCGGGAAATTGGTGTAGAAACCGGCGGTTCTAATATTCAATTTGCCGTTAACCCGATAAATGGGGATGTGGTGGTAATTGAGATGAACCCCCGCGTTTCCCGTAGTTCCGCTTTAGCGAGTAAAGCAACAGGTTTTCCCATTGCCAAAATGGCAGCAAAACTGGCAGTCGGTTATACCCTGGATGAAATTAGAAACGATATTACCAAGGAAACCCCCGCATCTTTTGAACCGACAATCGATTACGTCGTCACCAAAATTCCCCGGTTTGCCTTTGAAAAATTCCCCGGTTCCGAACCTGTATTGACTACCCAGATGAAATCCGTCGGGGAAGCAATGGCAATTGGCAGAACCTTTAATGAATCCTTCCAAAAAGCTTTGCGTTCCTTAGAAACTGGACGTGCTGGTTGGGGTTGCGATCGCTCGGAAAAACTTCCCAGTGGTGAGCAAATTCGTGCCCAACTCAGAACTCCCAATCCAGAAAGGGTTTTTGCCCTGCGTCACGCGATGCAACTAGGGATGACATTAGAGGAAATCTATGAACTAACAGGTATTGACCCCTGGTTTTTGGATAAATTACAGGAAATTCTCGAAACTGAAAAATTCCTCAAGCGCACACCTCTCAACCAGCTCACCCCTGAGGTGATGTACGAAATTAAACGTCATGGGTTCAGCGATCGCCAGATTGCCTATGCAACTAAAACCACCGAAGATGAGGTGAGAGCATACCGCAAACAACTAGGCATAATTCCTGTATATAAAACCGTAGATACCTGTGCGGCGGAATTTGAAGCATTCACACCCTACCATTACTCCACCTACGAGCAGGAAAACGAAATCCAACCCACCAGCAAACCTAAAGTCATGATTCTGGGTGGTGGACCAAATCGCATTGGACAAGGTATCGAATTTGACTACTGCTGTTGCCATGCCGCCTATGCTCTCAAAGGTGCAGGCTTTGAAACCATTATGGTTAACTCCAATCCAGAGACGGTTTCTACAGACTATGACACCAGTGATAGGTTATATTTTGAACCTTTAACTAAGGAAGATGTCCTAAATATTATCGAAGCTGAGAACCCTGTAGGTATCATTGTTCAGTTTGGTGGACAAACCCCCTTGAAACTGGCAATCCCCTTACAGAATTTCCTGAATCAAGCGGATAGCACTGTTCAGACTCGCATCTGGGGTACTTCTCCCGACTCCATTGATACAGCAGAAAATCGGGAACGATTTGAGAAAATTCTCCAGGAATTAAATATTGCCCAACCTCCCAACGGTATCGCTCGCACCTACGAAGATGCCTTGATTGTGGCAAGACGTATCGGTTATCCCGTGGTGGTACGTCCTAGTTATGTTTTAGGGGGACGAGCCATGGAAATTGTCTATTCCGATGCTGAGTTGGAACGCTACATGACCTTCGCTGTGCAAGTAGAACCCGACCACCCCATTTTAATTGATAAGTTTTTGGAAAATGCCATTGAAGTTGATGTAGACGCGATCGCCGACCATACAGGTAAAGTGGTAATTGGCGGTATTATGGAACACATTGAACAGGCAGGCATCCATTCCGGTGACTCCGCTTGTTCTCTGCCTTCGATTTCCTTGTCACCGAATATCCTCAATCAAATTCGTCAATGGACAACCCAACTCGCCCAAGCACTACGGGTTATCGGTTTGATGAATATTCAATTTGCAGTGGTGGGGGCACAAACTTATTCACCCCAAGTTTATATCCTAGAAGCTAATCCCCGCGCTTCTCGTACAGTTCCCTTTGTCTCCAAAGCTACGGGTGTACCCCTCGCCAAACTTGCCTCCCTGATTATGTCCGGTAAAACCTTGGAGGAACTCAAATTTACCCAAGAAGTGATTCCCCAACATATCGCCGTCAAGGAAGCAGTTCTCCCCTTTAATAAATTCCCTGGTACAGATACGATTCTCGGTCCCGAAATGCGCTCTACCGGAGAAGTTATGGGTATAGATAGCGACTTTGGACTTGCCTATGCCAAAGCAGAACTCGGTGCAGGGGAACGTTTACCGATGACGGGAACCGTATTTGTCTCAATGAATGACCGTGATAAAGCTGCTGCCGTACCTGTAGTTAAGGAATTTATTGACTTAGGTTTTTCCATCATGGCAACTGACGGTACTCGTCGCGTACTCCGGGAACACGGACTAGAAGTGGAACTGGTGCTCAAACTTCATGAAGGTCGTCCCCATGTCATCGATGCCATCAAAAATGAGAAAATCCAGTTAATTATTAATACCCCTTCGGGAGAAGAAGCCCAAAGTGATGCTCGACTCATTCGTCGGACTGCCCTAACTTACAAAATCCCTATTATCACTACCCTTGCTGCTTCTAGGGCAACGGTTGCGGCTATCCGTTCCATGCAGAACACTACCTTGGATGTGAAAGTAATTCAGGAATATTCCATGAATTAATTTTCTGGGGACAACTCTAGGGTTTTGATAGCAGTGCATAACTTCCTAGAAATCAAACCCAGGAGACAATCAGCATAATGCATCAGGGAGAAGGAATTTCATACTAAGTTGCTGCCAAAATATAGTAGAGTCCGTCCTTATTCTGAAACTACTAGTCTGTCAAATTTGAATTGGGGGACAAGGGGGACAAGGGGGACAAGGGGGACAAGACGGACAAGGAGGAGATATCCCTCAAATTAACCTTGACAGTGAACTACTACGCAATTACAGAACTTGGTATCACTATCCTTTCTCCCTTTTCTGGATTATCAAAATCTTGCTTGCAAGGCAATTGTTAACTTGACGAGATTTAACTATCTATTTTCTCTGGGTTCTACCGGGCGATCGCCTGTGGGCAGATTTTCCGCTACAACCAAAGCATCCTGAATTCTCAAACTTCATCACAAACCGCTTTCACCCTCACCTTCCCACCATCAACTCCGGCTTCCTAAAGGAAATATTAAGCAATCCTGATTACATGACTCTTATGCTTATGATTTAGTTATATGAACAAAAATGAGGAAATTTTCTCACCGTTGATAGATTTATGAAAATAACCTCCACATATACTGAGAAATCCATCGGTGACTGAAGCTACACCACTTCACTAAAATTGTGAAACCCATCTGAATTCTGAAAACCTTGAAAAATCAGGATTTTTTAATTGTCAACTGCGAGTTACGGATTGTCAGTTGGTATTATCTCCCCACCTAGCCCATAAAAACAAAAACATGACCCTAAAGGTATAGTCGAAATAATCTCAGAAATGTTACAATAATTTACAAATACCCAGATGTCATACAAATTACCTTTTATCTAACTTTAGGTACTTGTGCAAACAAAAGAAAAACTGTAACGTCTAGCAATTAATAGCCAAAATCTTTAGACAAATATTTAGTCGCCAAATTTTGGGGGCTTGCATATTGCAAATCAGCGAATGAGCAACCATCCTGACTGGTTATTACCCCTAGGGAGTATCTATTGGTCAATCCGCTTTCCATAGTTATCAATATAGTTACCAAAGAGTAGCGCCATGAAGATCGCCCACACACCCACAGACCTCGTGCGGACTTACTTGCGTGAGATTGGTCGTGTACCATTGCTCACCCACGAGGAAGAAATATCTTATGGTAAACAAGTACAACGTGTAACTGCTTTGTACGAATTGAAAGAATCTCTGGCGATGCGACTTGGTCGTCAGCCAAGTTTTGAAGAGTGGGCAAATGCTGCTCACTTAGACTTGGTAGGACTAGATGAGGCGATCGCCCTGGGAGAAACTGCCAAACGCAAGATGGTAGAAGCGAACCTGCGTCTGGTTGTATCCGTTGCCAAGAAGTATATCAAGCGGAATGTAGACCTTTTAGACTTAATTCAAGAAGGTAGTATTGGTATGCAACGAGGTGTGGAGAAGTTTGACCCCACCAAGGGTTACAGATTCTCTACCTACGCCTATTGGTGGATTCGTCAGGCAATTACTAGGGCGATCGCCGAAAAAGGACGTACTATCCGTCTACCCATCCACATCACCGAAAAACTAAATAAAATCAAAAAAGCCCAGCGCCAATTGTCCCAAAAACTGGGGCGTGCGGCGACGGTATCAGAATTAGCCAATGAACTCGAATTAACACCGAAGCAGGTGCGGGAATATCTAGAAAAAGCCCGTGTACCCCTATCCCTAGATTTAAGATTAGGTGATAATTACGACACGGAACTCGGAGAAATGCTAGAAGATCCTAGTTTATCCCCCGAAGACTTCGTGGCTCAATCTGCCCTATCCCGCGACTTAGAACACCTGATGGCAGAATTGACTCCCCAGCAAAGACAAGTTATTGCTTTACGTTTTGGCTTAAATGATGGACAAGCCCTTACCCTTGCTAAAATAGGGGAAATGCTCAACATTAGCCGTGAACGTGTTCGCCAAATTGAACGGGAAGCCCTCAGTAAACTCCGTAAATCTAAAGTCGGGATTAATGAGTATTTAGCTAGTTAGTTAACTAGAGGCGAAAAAACACCCTATTTTTTGGTACGGTTACACCGACTCCCAACATCAGACGACCCTGTTACATTAGTTTCCAGGAACACACAACAGCAATAATTGAGTCTCACTCAAGATATATTCAGTCAGTGCAACTCTATTGATTGCGATCGCCGTTTCGGCGGAGCGTAGCTCTATCGCTAGTTCGCAGTTGTGATAGTCAAATATAGTATGAAGTCAGAAGGGTGAGACGATAAAAAAATCTTTCGGACTTCACCTTTTCCCCTTCATACTCAATCAAGTTTAGGAGGTATTAAAGTGAGTAACCCATCCAACCGAGTTTCAGAATTTTTTGATAGCGAGTCAGAAACCAGTAATTTGCTCTGGCAATATGTGAAGTCTCTAAGTCCAGAAACTGTTAACCAGCTATCGAAACCAGCTTCCCATGAAGTATTTCAAGTCATGGAGCGTAATATCCTTGGTTTATTGGGTAATTTACCTTCAGAACATTTTGGCATTACAATTACCACCAATAGAGAAAGCTTAGGACGTTTATTAGCTTCTGCGATGATTAGTGGCTACTTTTTACGCAATGCGGAGCAAAGAATGAACTTTGAAAATGTATTTCAAGGAACCGAAAGCCATAACCCGGAAATTGAACCATAGATATTCATACCAAGTTGCTATTTAGTCAAAATTTTTCCTGTGAAAGCATCTGCAAATCACATAATGTTTACCTTGGTGCTAAATGCTACCGACAGCAATTTGGTCTAACTGAATTTAGTCAACAATGGCAAAAGTTATATATATTCTTCTCTGGTAAATCCGTACAAATTATTTTCTAAAAGTCACAAATAAATTCCTAAGAATTATCATAAAATACAAACTCGGCAGGTTTATATACCGTCGAGTTTTTTTAGTAATAACTGACATGATGGATTCACAAATATCTACTCCTCCCCATAAAATTATTGGTGTTGCGGTAATTTGGAACGACCAAAGTCAAATTTTAATCGATCGTCGTCGTCCAGGGGGAGTTATGGGGGGTTTGTGGGAATTTCCTGGGGGAAAACTTGAACCAGGAGAAACCATGTCTGACTGTATTCAACGGGAAATTAGGGAGGAATTAGGTATAGAAATTGCCGTGGGAGAGCATTTAATTACCATTGATCACACCTATCCCCATCTCCGTGTCAGCTTAACTGTTCATCATTGCCAATACCTTTCTGGTATACCCCAAACCATCGAATGTGATCAGGTTTGTTGGGTGACAGTGGATGATTTAGATAAATACGAGTTTCCCCCAGCGAATGTGCAGATTATTCAAGCTATTCAAGATTGGAAAAACCGGAGCTAAGAACAATTCGTAATTCGTAATTCAGAAAGTCTTATCTAGTTAGACTTTCAGGGTTTGTATCTGTTTCACTATTTTCGTTAAATGGTATAACCCCTCATTTATCACTTTTGGGAGAGAATAGTCTGAAATGCTTACAGCATAAGGCTTTTATGAAAAAAAACATAATTTCAGCCATTGTGTTAGAAAATAAACGCTCAAATGCATGTTCTATCTAGAGTTGAAAATTTGACTTTGATTTTTCTTTTCCCAGAGTGACAAAAAAGGGATAACACCAGGGAGCTAGACGCTCCCACTACAAATTTTTAGAGACCTCCACAGAATGATTGATCCTATGATGAGAGAAAGATAATTTCAGTGTGCAGCCTACCTCATGTCTCCAAAATCTATCATTCAACTCACCGAAAATCTAAAATCTCTTTACATCAAAACAGCGAAAAAACTCAAGGGAAGCGACCGACGACAATTCATGGCAGAAGTGGTCAAAGGGTTGGGAATAGGTGGACAGACTTTAGTAGAACGTGAATTGGGGTGGAATAGACGCACTATCCGTAAAGGGATGCAGGAGTTAGAGAGTGGTCAGCCTTTTATTGATGGTTTCGAGCGTAGTGGACGTAGGCGGGTGGAAACAAAATTACCAAACTTGTTGTCGGATATTAAATCTTTAGTAGACCCACAAAGCCAAACTGACCCCAGCTTTAAAAGTATCCGTTTATATACACGCATGACTGCAAGTGAAGTACGTCGTCAGCTAATTGAACAATGTGGTTATAGTGACGAAGAACTACCTTCATCAGAGACAATTCGACGACGATTGAATGATTTGGGTTATACCTTAAAACGAGTTCTTAAAACTAAGCCTACCAAGAAGATTCCAGAAACAGAAGCCATTTTTGAACAAGTCGAGCAAATCAATACTGAAGCTGATAATGATCCTCATACTCTGCGAATCTCCATTGATGCGAAGGTGGCAGTTAAAGTTGGAGAATTTGACAGAGGTGGAAAAACTCGCGTACCGACTATCTCCCTAGACCATGATTTTGCTCCAGAAACAACCCTTATTCCCTACGGAATTTTTTTACCTGAATACAACGAATTATTTCTATTTTTCGTTTCTTCAAAATTGACTGCTGATTGTATTGTTGACATAGTTGAAAGCTGGTGGCAAAGCATTAAACATCGATTTACTCACATTCAAAAACTGGTAATTAATCAAGATAATGGACCAGAAAATCATTCCCGTCGTACCCAATTCATGAAGCGCATTATTGACTTTGCTACATCGTCTAAACTGTCATTGCAACTTGCTTATTATCCCCCTTATCATAGCAAATATAATCCAGTGGAGCGTTGTTTTGGCTGGTTAGAGCAGCATTGGAATGGTAGTTTAGTTGACACTGTTGAAGCGGTACTGAATTTCGCTAAAACCCTTACCTTTAAAGGACAAAATCCAGTGGTGACTCTAGTTGAAAAAGTCTATTCTACTGGGGTTAAGCTGACAAACAAAGCGATGGCGGAAGTCGAAAAACAGATTTATCGTCTTCCCAATCTCAGAAAATGGTTTGTGGAAGTTTTTGCTAAACCAGCATAACCACTGGATCATCTTTTTTGTGGAGTTCTCTTACCAATCGCAACTTGTAACATCAACTACTAGGAAAACTGCTCGATAACTCCCCCACCTAAAACCTTATCACCTTCATACCAGACTGCTGCTTGTCCGGGAGTGATACTAGCTTGGGGTTCATCAAACACTAGACGTACCCGTTGATTTTCCAAGGGAATCACGGTGACAGGTTCCGGTGCAGAACGGTAACGAATTTGTACTTCTGCACGAATGGGAGTGTTTGGTGCAGCGATCGCCACCCAATTCACACTATGAACAGTACATTCTGGTTTGCAGACTTTTGTGCGATCGCCCACAACTACGCGGTTATTGACTGTATCTAATTCAATCACATATAGTGGCTCTGCTGCGGAAACTCCTAAGCCTTTCCGTTGCCCAATGGTGTAATGGTGGATACCATCGTGTTGTCCAAGGACTTTGCCATCCAGGTCTACAATATTACCGGGTTTGGGAGCAAGATACTTATCCAGGAATGCCCGCATAGAACCGTTACTTTCGACTAGGCATAAATCCTGACTTTCCGGCTTATCAGCAGTTTTTAACCCGTGGTCCGCCGCAATTTTGCGAGTATCAGATTTATTTAGCTCACCTAGGGGAAATACGACCCTACTTAGTACTTCTTGAGACAAGTCATAGAGAAAATAGGATTGGTCTTTATTGCGGTCTAAAGCTCGCAGCAATTGATAGCGATCGCTAGTTTCATCGTAGCGAATCCGGGCATAGTGACCAGTGGCAATTTGATGGCAATCTAAATTTTGTTGGGCATAATCCAACATCGGAGAAAATTTTACCGTTTTGTTGCACTGGGAACAGGGTAAGGGGGTAATCCCAGCACCATAACCAGTCACCAAGAAATCAACGATATGAGTTTGAAAGACGTCACGGATATCGACAATGTGATGAGGAACACCCAACTGTTCACAGATAAAAGCCGCATCAACCATACCCTCAGAGCAGCATTGTCCTTTACCCTTCATCAGCCAAAGGGTCAAACCAATAACTTCATAGCCCTGATGGTGTAATATTGCCGCAGCAGTGGAACTGTCCACGCCACCCGAAAGACCGACTACGACCTTTTTCATCTCTGTAAATTGGGGATTGGGGAATAAATAAGATTTTGCAGTAGATTATTTAAAATATATAGCGTCAGTGAGAATGTCACTTATTTAACTTGATCGACGTTGAAAGTAGAATCTTGATACTGCTATCCTTTAGGCAATTTTCCTTTGAAAATTTTAACTTGAAAACTTGAGAATTGTTAATTTGTTATGTTACGCACACTAATTTTTGTGAAAACTATTATCCGTGCTGAAAAGCTGTTGCTGTTTGTCGCAGTTTGTACCTTAACGGGGATAAGTGGGGCGATCGCGAATATTTCACCGGCGAATGCTCAACCAACCTTACCACCCCTACCACCTGGAGTCCAATCTCCCACAGGATTACCAGACTTTCCTAACTCGGTGAATAATCAAGAACAAACCTTTGAAGCACCCGTAGCACCAAACTTTCCACAAAATAATTATAACAACTACAACAACTACAACAGAAATTACGGACGTTATATCGTCTTTGTGAATAGAGATGATCAGGAAGCTTTGCAAGCAGTACGCCAAGTTGAACCTAGTGCGGTATTCAATAATATTCAGGGACGAAGAGTCATCCGTGCAGGTACTTTTAGACGCTATGAAGGTGCCCAAGAGCGTGTGCAACAATTAGCTCGTTATAGCTTGCGGGGCAGAATTCTTAGTGAAGGGGGAGGAGAAATAGATGCTCCCGACTACGGGAATGGGGGTAACGGCAATTGGAATGATGACAATAACTATGGTAACGAGAGACACAACCGCAAAGCATATTATGTGAGCATTCCTGTAGCAGATGATAATTTATCAGGAACTGCTGAAAAAGTCAGAGATAGTATCAGACGTATTGTCAGTCGAGAAATCCGTGTTTCTGCGAGATATAAACCCAAAGGTTCCCATGTAGCTGTGGGACCATTTTACCGTCGTTCCGATGCGGAAAGCATGAATAAAGATTTACTGAATTTGGGTTTTGGAAATGCTAGAGTTCATTATGGTAAATAAGGTCTTGAAGTTTGTTTATCATAGGAATTACGCAAGCAAAAATTGTCATTACAACCGAAATACATTAGACCTCTTGCAAAAAAACTGAAAATTTCATATTAAAACAACATTTCCGCCAGTATAAGCAGATGAGTGGAGATAGAAAAAATCGTATTTCTCAATTTGTCGTCACAGCACAACAAATGCGTGATATTGAAGGGCGAATTTTTGCTGCTGGGATGCCTGTGGCTGCTTTGATGGAAAAAGTTGCCGGATTAATTACCCATCGCATCAAAGAAATTTTTCCCCCAATTAATTCCTCTATCGGTATTTTAGTTGGTCCGGGTCATAATGGAGGTGATGCCTTAGTTGTCGCACGGGAACTGTATTTTTGTGGAGCGAATGTTTGGCTATATTGCCCTTTTAATAAACTTAAGGAATTAACGAGTCAGCATTTACAATATGTTCAAAGTTTAGGTATCCCTTGCTATCAAGATTTTCAAGAATTACCAGACTGTAATTATTTAATTGATGGCTTATTTGGCTTCGGTTTGGAAAGGGAAATTCAACAGCCCATAGCCCAAGCAATTGATTACTTTAATCACTGGCAAAAACCGATAATTAGTATTGATATCCCTTCGGGATTACATACTGATACGGGTTCAGTTTTAGGTATAGCTATTCGTGCCGACTATACCCTATGTCTAGGTTTATGGAAATTAGGATTATTACAAGACCAAGCCCTAGATTATCTTGGGAAAGTAGAATTAATAGATTTTGGTATTCCCCTTGCTGACATTGAATTCGTATTAGGAAAAGCACCACAAATTCAACGGATTACTCGGAAATTTGCCCTATCTATTTTGCCCCTACCCCGTCCCCTTGTAACTCACAAATATCAACAAGGACATTTATTGTTAATTTGTGGTTCTCGACGTTATGCAGGAGGAGCAATTTTAACAGGTTTAGGTGCAAGGGGGAGTGGTGTGGGAATGTTATCGATCGCCATCCCCGAATCCCTCAAACCCTTACTTGTCGCTCAATTACCAGAAGCTTTAATTATTGGTTGTCCAGAAACAGCAACCGGAGCGATCGCCGAATTACCTTCAGATTTAAACTTACACCAATATCAGGCGATCGCCTGTGGTCCTGGTTTAACTACTGAGCCTGTAAATATTGTCCAGCAAGTTCTGGCAGTTAATACACCCTTGGTACTCGATGCAGATGCTTTAAATATTGTCGCCCAACTAGGAACCATTCCCACCCTAGAAAAACGTCCCTCCCCCACGGTAATTACACCCCACACTGGAGAATTTGCTCGACTCTTCCCCCATATTCCAGGAATCCAGGAAGCCGCAAAGGTAAGTGGAGCAGTCGTTTTACTTAAAGGTGCAAGAACAGCGATCGCCGCTTCGGCGGAGCATAGCTCTATCGCCCATCCTGGAGGTAAAATTTGGATTAACCCGGAAAGTACCCCTGCGTTGGCTAGGGGCGGTAGTGGAGATGTGTTGACAGGTTTACTCGGTGGTTTACTTGCCCAACTAGTGTCCCAGGGAAAACCCTTAGAAGATATTGTTGCAACTGCTGCCTGGTGGCACGCCCAAGCCGGAATTCTTGCCGCCCAAAAACGTACAGAATTAGGTGTAGATGCTTATAATTTGACACAGTTTATTTTACCTGTACTGAACGCGAACTGTTGAAAAATCAAGTTAAATTAAACATATCAGGAATAATTTTCTGGAAAATTTGGTGATATTCTTGTCATCAATGACACCTGTAAAATAAACAGGAAAATATAATTCAGGAGTATAAAATTATGAGCATGAAGGGAATGTTTGCTAGTTTGGTGACAGCAACAATTTGCTTGCTAGCACCAGTAAATGCCCAAAATCCTCCCGCACGTACCTATCAACCGGGACCTTGGCAACCAGTTGCCAGATTTGCCAATCCCAAACAGACTTTACGAGTAGTTTTGATTAATCAGAGTGGTATTCCCTTGCAGTATGGTTTATCAAGTGGAGATGCTTTAAATGCCGTGATTCCTGTTAAAGGGAAAGCAACTGTGACGACAAATGTGATACCAGATTACATCTTAGTTTATCCGAATAAGGCTGAAAATGTAGACTTAAACTTTCAAGTTACAGCTAATGGCAATACTGCCACTGTCACCATCACCCAAACTAACGAGCCTCCTGGATATTCTACGGTCAATTTACACGAAACAGGTGCAATCTATATTTATTAAATATTTGATGCAATATTTTTTGATTCATTGATTCCAGGTAGATATCTTAGAATTATTCATGGTCAGTATCGGCAATTTTCCAGCCTTGACCATGGAATAATAGAGGTATTTTCAATATTTATGGACTCCCAATTAATTGAGATAATTCGTCAGGCGATCGCTGCTTCAGCAGAGCGTAGCTCTATCGCTGCTTCGGCGGAGCGTAGCTCTATCGCCACCCATGCTCAGCATCGCCTCACCTTCGCTGAATACATGGAAATTGCACTCTATCATCCAGAATATGGCTACTACTCTACCCAAGCAGCCAACCTCGGCAAGAAAGGAGACTTTTTTACCTCCGTACACCTAGGTGCAGATTTTGGAGAAATGCTTGCCGAACAATTTCAGCAAATGTGGTTAATTCTAGGTAAACCCCAGGAATTTCAATTAGTAGAAATGGGTGCAGGTCAAGGTATTCTTGCCCAAGATATCTTAAAATATCTTCAGAAAATCTATCCTGATTTTTTCGCTGCATTAAAATACTCAATTGTCGAAAAATCGCCCACCCTTAGAAGCATTCAACAGCAACGTTTACAAGAATTTGCTGTGAATTGGTACAACCTTGAAGAAATTTCTCCTAACTCCGTCACTGGTTGTTTTTTCTCCAATGAACTAGTCGATGCATTCCCCGTTCATCAATTCACTGTTGTCAACGGAGAACTACAAGAAATCTACGTCACCGTATCCTCTGATTCTCTACAAGAAATCACTGATAAACCCTCCACTCCAAAACTTTTAGAATACCTCCAAATGCTAGGGATAGAGATAAATTCCTATGCAGATGGATATCGTAGCGAGATTAATTTATCAGCTTTAGATTGGCTAGGTATAGTAGCCAACCGCTTGCATAGGGGATATGTGTTAACAATAGATTATGGCTATTCAGCAAGTCGGTACTACAACCCTAGACGCAATCAGGGAACTCTGCAATGTTACTGGCAGCATCAACGCCATAATAACCCCTACATTCATATTGGGCATCAAGATATCACAACCCATGTAGATTTTACCGCCCTGGAAAGATGGGGAGAGCAGTGCGGTCTTGATAAAGTGGGTTTTGTTCCCCAAGAGATATTCTTGATGGCATTAGGTTTAGGAGAGAGAATCGCATCCCTATCCCAGCAAAAGCTCCCCATTGTGGAGTTGTTGCAACGTCGTGACTGTCTCCACCAACTAATAGATCCCATGGGAGTAGGAGGTTTTGGTGTTTTAGCACAGAGTAAAGGGCTAAATCCTCAGGAAACATCCCAGCCCCTGAAGGGTTTTAATATTCCAGAATTAGCTTAATTCCATGAGGAATTGGGGGAATAGGAATAGAAAAATGAGGTTTCTGGGAGAGGAAAAATTAAGACTATGTATATTTATTGGCAATGATAAATCAGATACGACTACATTAGTACTTGGTTAGTGGTAATAGATAGGTAATTGTCTTGGTAATTGATATCAGCAATATCCGTATATTTAATTACCCATCAGCCTCTAGCAAAAATCAACTCTTGCTAATTGCTAGAAAGGTAAAAAATAGGAATTCCAGGGATTTTATCTCTAGAAGTCTGATTTAAACCTTGAGCAAAGTCGTTAATTCTTAATAGTTAATAAAAACTATGAACACCCACGATTTATTCATGCTAATTGTGCTTTTAAGCCCTGGTATTCTTCTATCTGTGATGATTATGGTGACATTTGCTGCTGGCGGTTAGGGTTCGTTGAAATTTTTAGATGGCATTTTGGGAAGAATAATCATCTAAAGGTGTTTAATTTAACACTTATCAAAGCCTGAATCTGAAATAATTTTCATGCATTTATCGGTGTAAATTTATCATCTGAGTTTGATATTTTCCCAATTTCCATCGATAATTTTATGACTAGCTGAGAATACCTATTTGCGAATAGTTAAGATTTTTTTTATTATTTAGCTAGTAGCTCTGAGCTATTTAACAGATAAAACTCCTTACTTTAGGAAACCTAAACAATGAAAGTAGCATTTTTGGGGACAGGATTAATGGGATTACCCATGGCACAAAGGTTATTAGGGGCAAATATTCCGTTAATTGCTTATAACCGTACCCCAGAAAAGCTAGAACCTCTGAAAGCTGCTGGTGCAGAAATTGCCATCAAACCCCGTCAGGCGATCGCCGTTGCAGATTGTGTGATTTTAATGTTGACAAATACACCAGCAATCTACAGCGTCTTACTTTCTGATCGAGCCTCCCACAGCATCGCGGGACGAACTATCATTCAAATGGGAACCATCACCCCCACGGAAAGTAAAGAAATCCAAGATGCCGTAGTTGCCGCTGGAGGAGAGTATATTGAAGCACCTGTATTGGGTAGTGTTCCCGAAGCAAAAACAGGGGAATTAATTGTGATGGTGGGAGGTAATCAACTTCAGTATGAGCGCAATTTAGAACTCCTGAAAAACTTTAGCCCTAATCCTATCCATGTGGGTGCAGTTGGTACCGCCGCAGCCTTAAAATTAGCATTGAATCAATTAATTGCTTCCCAAACTGCTGCCTTTGCCCTCAGCTTAAGTTTTGCCCAACTTCAGGGTGTGAACGTGGATATTTTCATGGATATTTTGCGCTCTAGTGCTTTGTATGCACCCACCTTTGATAAAAAATTACCCAGAATGTTGGATGGTGACTATAGTCATCCGAATTTCCCGACAAAACACTTGATGAAAGATATTGAATTTTTCCTAGAAGAAGCCAAGAATGTCGGCTTAAATATCAAGAGTTTAGAAGGAGTTCGAGAAATTATTGAAACAACCATGAAAATGTCCTTCGGCAATTCTGATTACTCTGCCATCTTTGCTGCAATTAACCATACCTTAGAAGGAAAGTAACTGCTTGTAACTTTTTATTCCTGCATCACTGCGAGATTTTCTGTTGATACTGTTAATTTTTCGCCTTTGCAGTTCCCAGGATAGGTAGTCTTTGCGTTAGTCTTCGTTGCAATCACTCCACATCCCTACGGTTACGTAAATAGTGTAGTCAAACATCTGTCAACTACACCACACAACCGAGATTATTTCTACCTCAAAATGACATAAATTTGAGGAAATCAATTCTTCCCCGATTTTCCTATGTACTTTCCGCACAAAGTGTAACCATGTTTTGGTAGATTATTAAAATAAGTTACAAAAATTGCGGTTAGGCATAGATGACTTTGAGCAAGAATCCAGACAGCATCGCTCCCCACGGTGGGCAATTGGTGAATCGCATCGCTACACCGGAACAACGAGAGTTCTTTCTTTCTAAAGGTGATTATTTACCACGGGTAGAGCTTGACCAAAGGGCAGTATCAGACTTAGAAATGATCGCGATCGGTGGTTTCAGCCCTCTGACTGGTTTTATGAACCAGCAAGATTACGATCGCGTAGTTACAGAAATGCGACTAGCTAATGGTACCGTTTGGTCAATCCCCGTCACTCTTTCAGTGACTGAAGAAGTTGCTGCACCCCTACAAATAGGTGGTTTGGTGCGTCTGGATGACCCCACAGGGAGATATGTTGGGGTATTGGAACTCAAAGAAAAATATACCTACGATAAAGAGCGGGAAGCAATCAATGTCTACCGCACCAACGATATTAAACACCCTGGTGTGAAAGTTTTATATGACCAAGGTTCTGTAAACCTAGCAGGAGAAGTTTGGTTACTCCAACGGGATTCCCATCCTTTATTCCCCGCTTACCAAATTGACCCCGCAGAATCGCGGAAAATGTTTCAGGCAAAGGGTTGGAAAACAATTGTCGGTTTCCAAACTCGTAACCCCATCCACCGTGCCCATGAGTATATCCAAAAATGTGCCATGGAAACCGTAGATGGTTTATTCCTCCATCCTTTAGTGGGTGCAACGAAGGAAGATGATATCCCTGCGGATGTGCGGATGCGCTGTTACGAAATTCTCCTAGAGAACTACTATCCCGCAGATCGGGTAATTTTGGCAATTAACCCAGCCGCAATGCGATATGCTGGTCCCCGTGAGGCAATTTTCCACGCCTTAGTACGGAAAAACTATGGTTGTACCCATTTTATCGTAGGGCGCGACCATGCCGGCGTTGGTGATTACTATGGTACCTATGACGCGCAATATATCTTTGATGAATTCGCGCCAGAAGAACTGGGTATTATTCCCATGAAGTTTGAACACGCTTTTTACTGCACTCGTACTAAGCAAATGGCAACCACAAAAACTAGTGCAAGTACACCCGCAGAACGGGTTCACCTTTCTGGAACCAAAGTTCGGGAAATGTTGCGTCGTGGGGAGTTACCACCTCCAGAATTTTCTCGTCCCGAAGTTGCTGCGGAGCTAGCGCGGGCAATGCGAGTCCCTATGAGTGTAGTTTAGGGAATAGGTGATGGTAATATAGCGTTTCCCAAGGAAATGGAGTATACTCCACCCGCGCTATCGCGCACCCTCCCCTTAGTAAGGGGAGGGTTGGGGAGGGGTCAGTTTGTATCTCATCAGAGTCAGAAAGGCTATAGGGAATATTAAAAATACTTCTGACTTCCTACACCCTTCCCTATTCGTATAATCAAAGCTTTACACTCCAGACCTCACCATCTAAGCTGATAGCTGACAGTATTTTGGTTTGGGTTAGAGGAATTCCATAATCTGAAATCCAAAAGCCAAAATAGTGATATGGACAGGGCTGGATGCTAATTTATGAAGCGACGCAGATTTTTCCAACATTTTGGCTCGATTCTCGCGTTATTAGGTGCAAGTGAAGCTGGATGGTTTACTTGGGAGAGTGGCTATTTGCCAGCTTTGGCAGAATCTAGTCCGCGTAAATTAGCCCTATTAGTGGGTATTAACCAATATTCCCATGGGGGAACTTTAGGTGGTTGCTTGACGGATGTCGAGCTACAAAGAGAACTTTTAATACATCGGTTTGGTTTTATTGGGTCAGATATTCTGACTTTGACCGATGGTGCTGCTAGTCGGGAATCTCTGGAAAGTGCTTTTGTTGAGCATTTAAGTAAGCAAGCTCAACCGGGAGATGTGGTATTTTTCCATTTTAGCGGTTATGGTAGCTACGTTAAATCTGATACTGCTGCTGATTCTCTACTGAAAGCTTTAATTCCTGCGGATGGCATAGAAATAAAAGCTGGGCAGCAAGAGGCGAATTATCTGTTAGAAGAGACATTATTTTTAATGTTGCGATCGCTATCAACGGATAAAATAACCGCCATATTAGATACCAGCTACAACAGCTTAAGTCAGTATCTACCAGCAGAACTAATCACACGCAGTTATCAGACACCAGCGACAGCTATTTTCACAAATACAGAATTGGAGTTACGCAAGCAACTGCCAGAAAAAGCAACTCAGGAAGCGTTAATTTTACAAGCCACAGCCGCACCTGGGCAACAAGCTAGGGAAATTCAATTATCGGGAATGAATGCAGGTTTATTTACCTATGCTTTAACCCAGTACCTCTGGGAAATTACCCCAGCAACAACGATACAATTTTGCCTATCTCAGATTAATAGTTCCATACAGCAAATAGGTGGTAATCAAGAATCTAGCTGGTTATCAACAAAGAAAAATCAACAAAGAGCGCTGCTGACAGAAAATTTACTCCCCAAAACTGATATTGGAGCCGAGGCAATCATTACCGCCGTTGAGGATGAGGGCAAAACTGTACAATTATCCTTAGCCGGAATACCACCACAAGTTTTAGAATCCTACGGCGTAAATTCACGTTTGCGATTAGTGCAACCAGGAGACGGAGAGTTAATTCTGCGATCGCGCACTGGATTAACAGCGAAAGCGCAAGTCACCAATAGTCAAACTATGCCAAAAATCGGAAATTTGGCACAGGAGACAGTGCGAATTATCCCCCGCAATATTAATTTAACCGTTGCCCTCGATAGCAAATTAGCCAGAATAGAAAGAGTTGATGCCACCAGTGCCTTTGCTAATATTGAACGAGTCTCCAGTGTGGTAATTGGAGAGCAAACAGCTGATTACGTTTTTGCCAAACAGCCAACTAGTCAAGACAAGGAATTAATTAATAACTCTGCCAGTCGTTACAGCTTATTTTCTTTGAGCGGAGAAAGACTACCCAATACCCTGGGGGAAGCGGGGGAAGCGGTGAAAGTTGCAGTGCAAAGATTAGCTCCCAAGTTGCAAACTTTCCTAGGGGCAAAACTGTGGCGTTTGACAGAAAATGCTGCTTCTTCCCAATTACAGGTGAAAGCAACCTTAGAAGTAATTAACGGTATTTCACCCCGTGGGATTATGCAACGTCAAACCTGGCGCAGTCGAACCTGGGAAAATGGCAATAAAAAACTGAATAACCCCGATAGTACCGCAATTCCCGAAATTTCTATCGGTAGTCGGGTGCAATATCGAGTTCAAAATTTTGGCGATCGCCCCCTCTATGTCACCCTGGTTGGTTTAAATAGTGCCAGGATGGCGATCGCTCTCTATCCTTGGCAAACAGAAAAGACTCCCGAAAATCCCCAGAATCCCTCCCAAATTCAGGATGTAGTCATTCCTCCAGGGCAAACTATCACCATCCCCCAAACACCATCCGGTTTTGAATGGGTAATCCAAAGTCCCACTTTTTGGTGCGAAACTCAATTAATCTTCAGTACTGCTCCCTTTACCCAAACCACCACCGCATTAAGTAACTATCCCCACGGGGAACAACAAAGGATTTTTCCCCTACTTAATCCCCTAGAAGTTGCCCAGGCAATTCTGCAAGACTTACACAATGCTAGTACCGCCACGGTAGATACAAATAATATACCTGGAGATTCCTACCTTTGGGATGTCAATCATTGGGCAAGTTTAGGATTTATGTTCCAGGTAGTTAGTTGAATTCAGCTTTGCTGTGGGGGAGTTAATCCCCATCAGAAAATGTTTTGAATTCTGAATTGTTAACTGTGAGTACCAAGCAATTTATAGTGGAGTTGTCTGTCAATCCTGAAACAATTGTGAAAGCGATTACTCTTCTTGGCTCTACTGGTTCTATTGGTACTCAAACCTTAGATATTGTTGCCCAAAATCCCGAAAAGTTTCGTATTGTCGGGTTAGCAGCAGGGAATAATGTGGAAATGCTGGCAGCACAAATTCGCCAGTTTCGTCCGCAAATTGCTGCAATTTGGGCAGAGGAAAAGTTACCAGCACTGAAAGCGGCAATTAGTGACTTAGAAATCCAACCAATTTTACTGGCTGGTGACTCTGGCATTATTGAAGTTGCCCGCTATGGTGACTCGGAAAGTGTGGTGACTGGGATTGTCGGTTGTGCAGGTTTACTACCAACGATCGCCGCAATTGAAGCTGGTAAAGATATTGCCCTGGCGAATAAGGAAACCCTAATTGCTGGTGGTCCAGTAGTGTTACCCTTAGTAGAAAAGCATGGTGTAAAATTACTCCCGGCTGACTCCGAACATTCCGCGATTTTTCAATGTCTGCAAGGAGTTCCCCAAGGTGGATTGCATAAAATTTTACTCACAGCTTCCGGTGGTGCATTCCGAGATTGGGACGCTCAACAACTAGCAAATGTCACCGTTGCCGATGCTCTCAAACATCCTAACTGGTCGATGGGTAAGAAAATCACCGTAGACTCTGCCACCTTGATGAATAAGGGTTTAGAGGTCATTGAAGCCCATTTCCTCTTTGGTTTAGACTATGATGACATCGAAATTGTTATCCATCCCCAAAGTATTATTCATTCCTTGATTGAGTTGCAAGATACTTCAGTATTAGCCCAACTGGGTTGGCCCGATATGCGTCTCCCCTTGTTGTATGCTATGTCTTATCCCGAACGTATTTATACCAATTGGGAGCGTTTAAATTTAGTCAAGGCAGGTAATTTAACCTTCCGAGAGCCAGATCATCAAAAATATCCTTGCATGAAATTAGCATATGCGGCGGGGCGTGCAGGTGGTTCCATGCCAGCAGTTTTAAATGCAGCCAATGAGCAAGCTGTAGCCCTATTTTTAGCAGAAAAAATTCACTATTTAGATATTGCCAAGTGCATTGAAATTGTCTGCGATCGCCACCAAAACGATAACCGCAGTCATCCCAATTTAGAAGACATTTTAGCGGCAGACAAATGGGCAAGACAGGCAGTTTTAGAAGTTAGTGCAAAATTGGCACCCCCAATGCCGACTGTTTCCCTAAGATAAGTATTGAGTTGATATGTAGATAGTCATAGCTTTGGGACTTATATACAAAGCTCTCAATTCTCTTCTATCTACTATCCCTAGAGCATCTATCACATCCAATAATCAATCAAAACTATGATTATTACTTTAATTATTGCTTGGATAGTATTTACTATTTTAGTCAAAATTGTCAAAACAACTGTTAAAACAGCTTTTATTGCTGTGGCGGTAATTGTTTTACTCCAAATCAGCTATGGTGTCACACCCGTTGATATTTGGAATAAAATCGTCCAGTTTAACCAATCACTACCCCAGGGTAAATAACTTCAAAAAATAGTTCCACGGTCAATCATTGTTAAAAAGATATCAAAATCAATTCGGCATTTATCTAATTTACCTGAACGTAACATATAAGCTAAAGGAAAATGACCTTTGGCTGCTGTTTTTGATGAGTCATACAAATCCACATAGTATAGCCAGTCTTTTTCTTTTCGCCAACCTACTAAATCGCCAAACTTTTCAATAATTTGAGAACTGTATAGATAGTAATGTGAATTAGTATATTTTTTATCTTGTAGAATTTCCTGTAAAATATCTTTTTGAATGCTAAATCCAAACTGCCCATAACTATACTTTATCCAACAATTATCTATATCTTTTAAATAGTTGTTGGGAATTACCTTGATATGGTCTTGAACTATATATTTTGGGGAGTTTTTTTTGTAATAATTATCATGAGGAAGATTTTGTTGACCTATCATACGTATAATTTTCGCTGTTTCCTTATCAGCTTCTTCCCATTTCTTCATTTGAAGTAATTCATTCAAAATGTGTAAATTCCCACCTATTACATTGGTAAAATCTTTTGAATTTGTGTAACTGTATGATGATGTGGTGGTTTTTACTACATCTTGAGAACTTACAGAATTATTATTTTTATTATTGAAAGATTTTCTTATTCTGCGAAGAATTTTCTCTCTTCTAGGATGTTTTAATGTCTTTTCTTCTATCTCTTTGATTATTTCCTCTTCTGCATCTTCTTGCTTACAGCCTTGACTTTTCAAATATTCTACTAAATTACAAATTTCTTTAGACAATTGTGTAAAATCATTATTAATATTAATTTGATGTCCGTGTATTTCTACACAGTCACCGTAAATATTTTCGTTATAATTGCCTCCTACATACTGAATATTTTTCCATCTCTTGAAATATAGAAAACACCCTGTTCCGAATAACAATAAACTCACAATAATGGCGGATATCGTAACAGAGTTAGACAGAATCCAAGTGATGAGTTCTTTGAAAACTTTAACAAGCCAATCGAAAACAACCTGAGCTACCTGAAGCAAAATTACCAACAAAAAACCGTAAAAGACCTTCTCGAAAAGAGAAAGTCTATAAATAAAACGAAATGACCTTCTGATGATATTCATTATCAAATGATGAATAATCTTGTTATGGTAAAGGAATTCCAGATAGTCTCAAAGCAAGTTTGATTGCTTCTATAGTTGCTTCTCCGATAAGACTACTGGTGGCAGCATTTTGTACATATTGTCCCAGTTTAACTAGCTTGCCTTTCTCTTTTGGGTCGTTTTTTGCATTATTTGCCCAATCTTTGGCTACTTTTTGTTGAGCCTCTGTTTGACTATATCCTTGGGATTGTAACTGAGTTAATAACTGTTGTATTTGAGCCGCAGCTTGGGATAAATCTTGGCTCGTGTTGATTTGGTTGCCATGTATTTCTATATAGTCACCCTGTATTGACTGGTTGAAATTACCACCAATGTTGTATATATTTCGATTCTCTTCAGCCATAACAAAATAACGCGATCGCGATTTAACGACTGTATATTCTTACCATGCTATGACTATAAGTATATGTGACAAAAATCACTATCACTCAATATCTTTACCAGTATGTTATTGTAATCGATAAGCAGTCTCGGAATGGTAAAAACCACTCCGATCGCCATCGAGAATTTACCGCTCAACTACAACGGGCGATAGACACGATAGTTAATATTGGGGAAAATATTATCCATTAATTCCACCTTCTCTAACCAACCACTATCGATTTTACCGATTTTAATATCTTCGTAGAGTTTGTTAAACCGCAGTAGGTGCGATCGCGTTCTTCTGACTGCGTAGGGAACCATAGTTCCAGTTCGCATAATAAATGCCCAGTCGGAAGATTGTGCTAAAAGTAACTCTCTCGCCGCTTGATTTAAGGCTTTCCATTCCAAATCATCCGCCGGTTCCCTTGTGGAGATTTCAATCATCCTTTCCGCAGCTTTGTGCAGATGGGGGTAAATCCACGTATTTGTTTCGTTCAACCAATACTCGTGGAAACCTTTGTAACCCCAGCTAGACTGAGACGGACGACATACCTGTTGGGTGGGTTCTACCCGGAGATAATCTGCTAGGTGAGTCATTTGATATGTACTTTGGTCATACCAAGATTTACGGAAGAGATAATCAATAAACCAAGGACCCTCATACCACCAATGACCGAATAACTCAGCATCATAGGGTGAAACGATAATCGGCGGGCGCTGCATAATATTATACAGATGCTCTGCCTGACGTTCGCGGTTATACATGAAATTCGCTGCGTGTTCCGCAGATTTTTCCCGCGCCCAGTAGGGATCGTAGAGTTGCTTGTCACCTAACCCCAAGCCTCGACCAGTGATTTTGTGGTATTTAATACCAGTATTTTTCCTCTGACCATTGGGCATGATGTAGGGTTTGATGTACTCATATTCTGCTTCCCAGCCCAAATCCTTATAGAATTCCCGGTATTCCGCAGCTCCAGGATAACCAACTTCCGACGACCACACCTGCTGAGAAGACTCATGATCTCGTCCAAAGGCTGCCACACCCATTTCTGTAAAAATTGGTGCATAGGTTCCATAGCGGGGACGGGGACGAGCGTAGAGGATACCATGTCCATCGGTGAGGAAATAGCGCAAGCCGACATCTGCCAGCATTCGCTCTAAACCCTCATAATAGGCACATTCTGGCAACCAAATTCCCCTGGGGGGACAACCAAAGGTTTCCTCATAATGTTCACAAGCTACCTGAAGTTGTGCCCACACAGCTTGGGGATACATCTTCATCAGAGGTAGGTATCCATGGGTAGCACCACAGGTAATAATTTCCAGATTATTCGAGTCTTGGTACTGCTTGAAAGCTGTCACCAAGTCGCCCTGATAGCGTTCCCAAACTTCACGGATAGAACTGAATTCTGATGCGTAATATTCGGCTAAGTATTTCAGATGTCCATTTTCGGCGTTATGCTCACTTTCCATCTCCACCAATTCTTCTAACTTGGCGAGATGTTCATCATAGCGCTCTTGTAACAAAGGGTCACGTAGCATTGACACTAGGGGTGGTGTCATGCTCATGGTGATTTTGAAATCAATACCGTCTCGTTTTAAGCCTTCAAATACTCGCAACAGAGGAATATAAGTTTCTGTAATAGCTTCATAGAGCCATTCTTCTTCTAATACATAGTCACTTTCTGGGTGACGAACGAAGGGTAGATGTGCATGGAGTACAAGCGCGACGTAGCCAATAGCCATAGTATTTCCGGGTGGTACGTATGAAATTGCAGTTTGGGGATTCGGCAGAAATTAACAATATTTTAAGACTTTCTGGTAATGGTGACAGGCTTTGAAATTTGTGATTTGGGATTACTGTTTATTTAGCCTTACCAAGGTAGTTGTATCATCAAAACAGGTGCAATACTTTGATAGTCTATTCCCAAAAGGTCAAAACTGTTGTAGAGACAGGTTTTTGTATGAGCATATCCCCGAATTCTTTCAGAAGTGGGTGATACAAGTGGGAATCTCAAAATATCCGCAAGAATTTTTCTGAATCTGGTATGGGGGATTTTTTGCTAGTGAAACTCAATTTAGCTCTATCTTGTTATTTTTTGACTACTACTGTATTGCTGACGACACCAGTACAAGCTTTACCGAATTCACCTGTGAATGGTGAGGTAAAAACACTATCTTCGGAAAGTTCACCCCAGCTAACGTTACAGGATTTACCCCAGGGGTTTGCGGATTTACCAGGTGATGTCAAAGCGCAAGTTATCTTGCAATTAGAGGGTTTGAGACAGATATTGAAAATTGAAAAACTGTCAGCAGATAAGGTGTTTGCCTTTATCGAACCACAAAAGTTACAAGTGGTTATGGGTTGGACGGAAAATTTGCTGACTCAACCACAACAAACTAATTTTGACGAGAATTTGCAAACTTTACAGTCACCAAAGGTTTTAGAACAGGCGATCGCCCAATTTAAGCAACAGATTCAGCAGGTTCCCGGCTTGGAATTAGCAGAATATCAATTAGTTCCCCCAGTCGGAGAAATTGGTAATACTTCAGCAGGGATGACAATGAAACTAGTTATGCAAGGTTTACCCCTGCGTATGGATATTAAATCATTTCGTCGCGATCGCGTTGCTGTTGTCACCGCAGTTGCTTACCTAGATCAAGCAAAACCTGCTGTTAGTGTTCTGGATGTCGCAAAAACCCTAGATACACGGATTATGGAGAAGGGAAAACGCTAACAAAGCAAAATACTAGTACCGCTACGCGGAATTCGTAATTCGTAATTCGTAATTCGTAATTACTTTGCTGCAAGTGTTTCAGAAATTTGGAATAGGTGGTTTATTTTAGCCACCCTGTACTAGCCAATTCTCACCCATTACTCCCTACTCATTACTCCTTACTCATTACTCCCAACCCCTACTCATTCCCTTCCCTACCAAATTCCCCTACAATGCGCTTGTTGGGTATAAATGCATTTCTGGAATTATGGCAAATCAATCTTCTTCTATTCCTGTAATCATTAATGGTGCTGCCGGCAAAATGGGACGGGAAGTCGTCAAAGCGGTTGCTCAAGCTGATGATATGGTGTTGATGGGAGCAATTGACACCAGTCCAGAGCATCAAGGTGTGGATGCGGGAGAATTGGCAGGTTTAAGCGAACCCCTAGAAGTACCCATTACCAATCAATTAGAACCCATGTTGGGTTATGTCGCAGGTGAGAGACAGATGCAACCGGGGGTGATGGTAGATTTTACCCACCCAGATGGAGTTTATGATAATGTTCGCAGCGCGATCGCCTATGGAATTCGTCCCGTTGTCGGAACCACTGGTTTAAGTCCAGAAAAATTGCAACAGCTGGCAGAGTTTGCCGATAAAGCTAGCACCGGATGCTTAATTATCCCTAATTTCTCCATTGGAATGGTACTCCTGCAACAAGCGGCAGTCACTGCTTCCCAATACTTCGACCATGTGGAAATTATTGAATTGCACCACAACCAAAAAGCTGATGCACCAAGCGGTACAGCCATTCAAACGGCACAAATGCTAGGGGAGCTAGGTAAAAGTTTTAACCCTGCCCAAGTCAAAGAAGAAGAAAAAATTCCTGGAGCTAGGGGTAGTTTAGCAGGGGAAGGAATTAGAATTCACAGCATCCGTTTACCGGGATTAATTGCCCATCAAGAAGTGATTTTCGGTGCAGCAGGGCAAATATATACCCTACGTCATGATACTAGCGATCGCGCTTGTTATATGCCCGGTGTCCTTCTGGCAATTCGTAAGGTTCTCCAGTTAAAGTCATTAGTATATGGATTAGAAAAAATACTTTGAGCCAAAATCCCCTATCCCCAATCTAAAAATGCTCGTCCCTTTAACACGTGAAAAATTCGATCAACTATTACCTGTGATTGCCTCCGGACCACAATACAAATACTACTGTGGTAAATTTTCTGATGTTTTACAACGGTTACTAATCTCAGTTGTCTGTGTGGCGATCGTCCTGCTGATCAGATATTTCCTAGCCCTAGATTTTGGTCCTATTCTCTTCCTCATAGGGCTGTTCGGTGGATTTTATTGGTTATGGGGACCTGTATTTTGGGCAAGTATCCGCAATGCCAAATGTCGTCGATACAAGTACAGTGGTTTTTTCCGTGGTCGGATTTTAGACTGGTGGATTACTGATGAAACCATTGGTAAGCAAGAAACCGTCAACAATAAAGGTGAGTTAGTCATCGTCGAAAATCGGGAAAAATGCTTGAACCTAGAAATAGGCGACAATACAGGATTCACTACCCAAATCAAAGCACCTCTCAAGCCTAATCATAAAGTCATTAACCGTGGTCAGGTCGTGGAAATGGTAGTCATGTCCAATCGTCCCGATCTCAGTCGTATCGAAGAAATTAGTGATGTTTACATTCCCAATCGTGATATTTGGGTGAGTGACTATCCATATCTGCGTCGGGACTTCTTTCCTGAAGTGAGTCGTCGCATCCGTCAACAGGAAGGTAAAAAAGAAACCAGGGACAGAAAAATAGAGGAAGAATATGACCCTAGAAATAGAGAAGATAGACCTCAAAGACGTTCCCAACCACCCAGGAGAAGATATTCTGACGAAGGAAATCGTAACAGATGGAGTCAAGAGTAATATCGGTGATTAGGAGTCACATAACCCCACCACAGATGTTCAACCGGAAATGATAGGACAGTTAGCCATGAGTCTAATCAGTTTTGAAAATTTCCATAGGCTTTCCAAGCCAAGTCTATCAGTCCGTCCAGAATTGCCGCAGCCACCACCACGCATCCTTTACGACCATCAATAGTAATATTTGGTATCAGCGAATCCCTGAGATGTTCCTTAGCTTCTTCTGCACCAATAAATCCCGCAGGAGTAGCTACGATTAATGCAGGTCTGATTTCTTCTGCTTCTACTAATCGTACCAAGGAAGCCAGAGCAGTCTGGGACTGTCCAATCACAAACACTCCTTCTGGATAGCGTTTGGCTAAATTTTCTATACCCCAAGCGACTCTTGTCTTTTCTTTTTGGGGTCGTGGAGGTATGTCCATGGTGCAATATATTTCATTGGCAAAGGTATTTTGAATACTTTCAGCAATACCAACTTGTGCCATGGGAACGTCTACGATAATGGTAGTTCTTGAGGCTAAGGCTGCTGCTGCCGCTTGTAAAGCACGCTCGGAAAATTGGATTAATGATGCGTACTCAAAATCAGCTGTTGCATATATCACTCGCCTGACGATTTCATATTCTGCGGGTGAAAAAACATGATCACCGATTTCACTATCGATGATTGCCAGACTTTGAGCATCAGTTACGTGCCATTCCATTTTGATTCAGCTTTCTGCGACTAGCATTCAGCTTAAGTGAGTCTGTGGTCAAAAGTCTATAGGATTTGAGATTTTTGATTGTGAGGATTTTTTGCTTTAAAAATTTGTATTCTTGTTCACACCCCCAACCCCTTGCAGAAGTTGAGGATATGAAAAATTAGGGAAACGTAATAAAGCTACCCTTCGTCTGTGGTGGATATTAAGTTTCTGAAGGAGTAGAACGACTCAGGATGGGCGATAAATAGGCAACTAGCGCCCCAATTAAAAAGCCTGCAATGTTACGTACTAGGGGCAACCATTCAGAAGTTCTAGATACTACTGGTCCAATACCAAAGGCAATAAATAAGATACCCCATAATGGAGAGAAGATTAAAGCCCATTGCCATGCAAATATCTGTCCTTCCCGTCGTGGTTGAGCGGCAAATCCACAAATCACTCCTCCGACGGTAGAAGTAATTAATGTGAGAATCCACTGCTCCCGTGGCAATCCTGGAACCACTCGACAACCATTTTGACGTAGGCAGTTTTTAACTGTGTCTAAAGCTTGGATAATTGCTTGATCTTCACCCTCTTCTCGGACAAAGTATAAATTACCAAATCGAGTTTGCAACTCAATCCAAAAAGTTCGGGGTAAGTATTCATAGACTGCATCGCCAACGCTAAAGCTGAGAATATTACCCCCACGGGAATCAGCAACGAGGAGAATACTTTTATCATCGAGTCCCCAGAAGTTAATCACCGCACGTCCTGGAGTCCGATCGTATTGGGTTAAAACTCTTAGTTTCCAACCTGTTTCTGTCTCAAATTGTTCTAAATCCTTGACTAACTTTTCCTCTTGTACACCAGTTAGAGATTTTGCTAAGTCTACAACTGGAGTGGGTGTGTCTGGTAATAAGTCAGGATTTTCGTAAGCGTGAGCGGAGGGTGTCAGCCAAATTGTCCCTGAAAGAAAAATAACTGTGACAAAAAACAAAATTCGTCGCCAAAAACTATATTGCATGGGCTTTTTTTATACCAATAATCTCCACTGTCAAGGTTAGTTAGCACCGTCAGATGGTTGTTACAGGGTAAAAATGGGAAGAAACAGTGTCTAGCTGTTTACCTACTTTTTTGCCTAGTGATTTTCTGAGTGGTGTACTTTTGAGGAAAAAGGGGGGAGGGAAAAAGATGACTCTCAGTCAATACGGTTCAGTTAAGGGTAAGCTGCGACACATCTATTTTTTATATAAGACGTGGGTAGGATGCCCACACTACAATCATTCTGCGTTTTTAACTTATATAATTTAGCTGCACACAGCTTATTTAGTTCTGAAATATCTCCCAACGCTTATCTTTTAACTCTCCATCTTTTCCTGCAATTAGCAAAAATTTATTTTTTGCAAGATGACTTTTGTACTATTTGAGAGCAAATAGTAGGGGTAAAGTAATAATTCTTTACAGTTTGTAACTTTAATCTAATCTATTTTACCTGAGTCAAGGGAAGTTTTCGTGGTTGAGGAGGTAGGAATTCTCATCTTGCCCAGGTTTGATTATGACTGAGAGAATTTTTTGCCAGCACAAAGGGAGCAAACACCCCAGCGTTGCAGTTCTCCACTCGGTGTTGGACATTGGCATTGGGGGCAGTGTGGTAAACCTTGCGATCGCCCTTTAATTGTCTGTGCCCAATCACTAAATGCCAAAGATGCAGTTTTATGCTTATTTGTCAAGGATGGGCGTTGATTTATTTGTCGATGGAGATAACTGGGATGTTGTTGAGGAGAGTTATCCGTGGGAGGGTTGGCGATCGCCTTCGCTATTTGCCAGCCATTTGTAGAGAAGCGGATATCTAGTAAGGGTGTGGGTAAAACAGCATTGATTTTGACAAGTAATTTCTGTCGCTCAAAAGTTAAATTCTGCGCCCAAGCAGCACTAGAAGTGGCGACTTTCAATACATCTCGTTGAATAGACAGGGGTTTGGCGTGGCTCGCGATTACTTTGCCCACAATTTCCGCCCAATGTCTGAGCAAAATCTGTACAGGTTGCTCTTGATACTGAGTTTGAATTTGGAGAACATCAAGGATATTAGTTACGGATTTTAAAGACATTCTCTTGTCATTACCATGAACTGTTGACTCCACAGCATCCAAAAACTGAGTTTTTATCTGCTTTTTGCCAGAGAAGTGAGGCAAAATACTCTTTTCTTAGCATTTTCCTTCCCTGTGTAGATTTTTAAAGACTTATTCTCTTTGTGAAGACTGCTAATGGCTAATAGGCAGAGAACAAAAGTTCATTCGTCATTAGCAATTAGCAATCACCAAGAAGACCAAAATATAAGTAATTATCCCGGTTTGATATTACATTTGGTCTAATTGTTTTTTTAAAGATTCCAATTCTGCATCCAAAACTTCCTTGGGTTGGGCAGTTGGTTGGGCAGCCTGTTGGGGATTTTGTTGGGGTGGTAGTGCTTGTTGAGGTGTACTTTGGGGAGCAAGTAACTGCTGTTTCATTGCCTCTAACTCCAAATCTACATCACTGCCAGATTCGAGAGCCGCAAATTGTTGCTCTAAGTCAGCACCAACGATTTCTGCTGCCGATTGGGCGCGAGCTTCTTGCATGAGAACTTTTTCTTCCATGCGCTCGAAAGCTGCCATGGCGCTACTAGAATTCATGCCCTTAACCATACCCTGTAACTGTTCTTGAGCCTTTGCCGCAGTAATCCGGGCTTTGAGCATTTCTTTCTTGGTTTTTGCCTCAGAAATTTTGCTTTCTAGCTGTACCAGATTCCGTTTGAGACTTTCAACCTGTACAGTTTGTTGATCCAAACTAGTTTTCAGGGATGTGGAAGTATCGCTAAAGCTCTTTTTGCGTTCTAGGGCTTGTCTTGCCAGGTTTTCATCGCCTTTTTGCAGGGCTAATTGGGCGTTCCGTTGCCATTTGTTGATTTCGTTTTGCGCGTCGCTATACTGCTTTTCAGTACGTTTTTGGGCAGCGATCGCCTGGGCAACTCCCTGACGTAGTTGTACTAAGTCTTCCTGCATTTCCAGGATGGCTTGTTCCAGCATTTTCTCTGGATCTTCAGCCTTGCTGACTAAATCATTCAGGTTGGCACCGACAACACGTTTAATACGATCAAATAATCCCATAATTTTTGGTTCCTTTGGAGATTTACGCGCTCTATAACTGCAAGCACTATGACGATATAGTTAACTAAGCCAACTTCGCTGGATATCAAAATTATGCGCCTCTGTGCGTCAAGCTGACCCAGGAAGGTTGAGATTAGCTAAGTACTATTTTTAGCTACCTATTTAAATGTAATCTTTCCAGACTGTTTCAGTCCTCCCCACAACCCCTTATTCTTAGAATATTCTTCCTAGTCAGGAATTGACGAATATTGCTTTTAGCTTCCTGGTAGTTCTTTTGTATTATTAGCTAGTTGAGCTTTGATTTGGGATATTTCCGCATCGATATCATTGCTATCAGCCAGGGAAAGAAATTTTTTCTCTAAATCATCTGTACCAGTTATGGCGATCGCCTCCGCTTGAGCCTCTAATTGCATAACTTTTTCTTCCATCCGCTCAAAAGCATTAATACTGCTAGAGGTGTCACCCAGTAACTCTTGTAATTTCACAGATGCTTCTGCTGAACGCGCACGGGCAATATACATCGCTTTTTTGGCGCGGATTTCGTTCATTTTCAATTCCAGCGATCGCATATCTTGTTTGAGCTGATTCACAACAATACTTTGCTGTTGAATTTGACTCGTTAGAGCCTCAGCCGTTTCTTGATAAGCATGACGTTTTGTCAGAGCATCTCTGGCTAGGGGTTCATCACCTTTTTGTAATGCCACCTGAGCATGACGATACCATTGTTCTGATGTCGATTGGGCTTGGGCAGCTTGTCTTTCCGTACGCTTTTGGGTAGCGATCGCCACTGCTGCTGCTTGTCGTAGTTGCACCAAATTAGCCTGCATTTCCGTCACAGCTTGCTCCAAAATCTTTTCTGGATCTTCTGCTTGGCGCACCTTATCGTTAATATTGGCACGAATCACCCGTGAAATACGGTCAATGAACCCCATAGCGACTCTGATTTGTATTAGGTAATAAGGAATGGGGAATATAAAAACATCCTGCTTCTTATCCCCCTACATCAAGCTTACTGAATTCTTGCCTTAATCCCTTTGGCTTGTAACTCTTTCACCAATTGTTGAGCTTTCTCTTTACTGGTGACTGCTCCAAGGAAAATCAATTTACCGTCATCGGATACGTAAGCGTCGGCAATTGCTTGACGTGCTTTGGCAAATACCTGTTGACTCTGATTTTCGGTGACTACGTGAAAATAACCATCTGCCCCAGGTTTAATTTCTGCAACAGGAACTTCCACTGCTGGTTTTGGGGTGACAGCAGCTGGGATGGGTGTATTGACTGGGGGCAATTTTTCCGGTGGTTTGATAGCTGTGGTAGTACTAGGGCTAGCTGGCGCAGATGGTATGGGTGTATTTACTGCTATCGGCTTTTCTTTAGGTGTTAAACCAACTACATCATTAGCATCTCGAACTTCCGGAAACTCCTGCTCCGCCAAGTTGGGATACTTAGGCATGGGAGTTAATTGTTCTTGGGCAGTGTTGCCGTTAATATTACTAGCTGTGGAATCGCTAGATTTACCTTGAAATAATTCTTTCAGGCTATGTAATGATAATTTTTGAGGGTTAAAAATGGCATATCCCAGAGTCAGACTAGCCAGCAAGAGTAAGAGAACGGAGCCAATACCCAAGGGTGAAAGTAGACTATCGTTTGTAGTATTTTGTTTTTGATTTTTACTTTGTTGTTCTTCTGTCAAACTGCGTAACAGAGCTTCAGAAGATTCCAGGAAATCGTCGGGAGTTTGGGGAGGATTATCTGTGGGAGTGATGTGAGTTTCTGGGAATGCGTCTGGTGCTGTTTCCGATTGCCAAGCAGGAACGATGCTCCCAGAATTTTGGGGAAGGGGGGATACTTCTGGGGGGGATGGGTTGGTAGCTTTCCCCAAGGTTGTGAAAGAAATATTTCGGGGATGATCTGATGCTGTCGTTGCTCCTGGGGGTTTCATTCCCGTAGTTGTGATGATTTGGGAGCTTGAGATTTCCCCTGGGGGTGATACCGCCACAGCTTGAGCGCTAGGTGCTTCTGTACGGAATTGATTTGGTGAACGAGATGGGAAACGTGTACGACGATAACGAGTTAACTCCTGATCTAGCTGTACTTCTAAACTTGCGATCGCTGCTGCCAAAACTGGCTTTAAAGCAGGTGTGTTAGAAGATGCAACACCCATACCTACTAAGGGATTTTGACTCATCGCTTCTCTGCCTCAAACCTAGACTGCCGGATAGATCATAAGCTGTTAGCAATCAACAGTCATCTTTTTGCTGTATGTATTCTGATGAGAATTCCTCCACTTTGTTGAGGAGTAATCCCCAAATTCTCACCTTTGATAACTAAAAGCCCTGTTTTCAAGATACATCACAATGCAAATCCCTAACCTTCAGACCATAATTCATCACCCACTTTGAGATACATTATTTCTGTGTGTCAACTTTAGTTAAGAATGTCAAATGGAAACTGGAATGAGTAAGGGTGTAATAAATATCACCGATGGGGAGTTTGAAAACGAAGTTTTACAATCTCAGACACCCGTATTAGTATACTTTTGGGCTGACTGGTGTGGTCCTTGTAAACTAATGGCTCCCTTGTTAAATGCGGTTGCTAACAACTATGGCGATCGCCTAAAAATTGTCAAAATGGAGGTTGACCCCAATCCCCAGACTGTGAAACAGTATCAAGTTGAAGGTGTACCAGCATTTCGTCTAATTCAAGATAAACAACTCCTGGCATCTACAGAAGGGGCAATTGGTAAGGATAAGTTAATCAGCTTTATTGAAAGTGGTTTAAATTAGGGAATTTCCCATGGAAAATTTGTTGTGGGAGTATCTTGCTCCCTACTTTCATTCCTGAACCGGGTAGGATGCTCACAATAAAATAAATTTACACATTTGCGATGCTCTCTTGTTTGCGTCAGCTATAAAGATGCATGAGTCAGGGAAAGGGAACAGGTGGATTCTGTCTGTTAATTAACCTGATTACCCATTCCCTAATTACCCATTAGCCACTCCCTAAATGACAAATATTAAGTTTGCCCAACGTTTACAAGCTCTACAAGGCAATGTCTTTGCGGATATGGACAAAGCGAAGGCAAAAGCTCTGACTCTCGGACGTGATTTAATTGACTTATCCTTGGGTTCTTCCGATTTGCCTGCTGCTGTTCAGGTTGTGGAGGCGATCGCCAATTCTCTCTATGACTCTAGTACCCATGGTTATTTATTATTCAATGGCACGAGGGAGTTTCGTCAAGCTGCGGCAAGGTGGTATGAAACCAAATTTGGCATTGCGGTAGATGCAGAGACAGAAGTTTTACCCCTAATAGGCTCCCAGGAAGGTACTGCCCACTTACCTTTGGCGGTGTTGAATCCGGGAGATTATGCCCTTTTACTCGATCCGGGCTACCCTTCCCACGCTGGGGGTGTATATTTAGCGAGTGGGCAAATTTACCCAATGCCGTTGTTAGCTGAGAATAATTTTTTACCAAGATTTGCAGATATCCCGGCGGAAATATTGCGCCAATCACGGATGATGGTGTTAAGTTATCCCCATAACCCCACCAGCGCGATCGCCCCCCTATCATTTTTCCAAGAGGCTGTAGCTTTTTGCCAGCAACATAATTTAGTCTTGGTGCATGATTTTCCCTACGTGGATTTAGTGTTTGACAGCACCAACCCCCAATCCTTAGCTCCCTCAATTTTGCAAGCAGACCAGGAAAAAAACGTTTCTATCGAGTTTTTCACCCTTTCCAAATCCTACAATATGGGCGGCTTTCGTGTCGGTTATGCCATCGGGAATCGAGAACTTATTACTGCCCTGCGTCAAGTCAAAGCTTGTGTTGATTTTAACCAGTACCTCGGCATTCTCAACGGGGCGATCGCGGCTTTAACTGGTTCTCAAGCAGTTGTGGGAGATGCTGTCAGTAAATTCCGTGAGCGTCGTGATGCTTTTGTCTCTTCTTTATCACGTATCGGTTGGCAGGTTTCCACCCCCAGGGCAACTATGTATGTATGGGCAAAGCTCCCAGAACCCTGGAGCCAAGACTCAGTATCTTTTTGTACTCAACTTGTGGAAGCGACGGGGGTTGCAGCTTCTCCAGGAGCAGGTTTTGGCAAATCGGGGGAAGGATATGTTCGCTTTGCTTTAGTTCATGAACCAGCTATTTTAGAAACCGCAGTTCAGAGAATTGCCAGTTTTCTCTCAGGAGTGTAATTTTAAGTTCTTATAAAGTCTTCATGGTAAATTCAAGAGAAATTTAACCACCATCCAGAAAGCTCACGGTTTTTTCACAGTAAACTACGTAACAGTAGGTGGACGACGGGAATAGCCGATGGTATTCAAAATGAGACACAATGGTATCAGCCTGATGGTGATTTTAACGATAGCGATCGCCACTTCTCCAGCACAGGCAACAGAATTTAAGAAGATTAGCCTACCAGAAGTCAAAACTGATAATTCCCATAATCTTAAATCCCTAGGTAAAGGTAATTTGCCAGAGTTACGGCAGACTGTGGATATTATCACCACAGCTAGTAACTATAAAAGTAAAAATACTGAGCTTACGTATATTTACAAGTATCATAAAAGCCCTAAAAATAAGGGAGTTTATACCCATACTTATAGTAACTTTTACAGTTATACCAGTCTGACTTCCCAGAATACTCCTGTAAAAAAAGAGATACCAGAACCATCGGTAATTGCAGGGGCGATCGCGACAGTATCTATCATGCTCACCCGTTCCAAAATCAAACAGGTTTCTCACTCCGATGAGCTAAAAAATAACTCTTTCCCCAGTAGGGAGAGCCTATAATTGAGCTAACATTTATAAAAGTATTGACTCTCGGTGAACAATAAAACACGGAAAAATCAGGCGCTATACGCATTGCTCTTAGGCGTACCCTGTGTAATTATCCTTGCTTTAGGTATAGTATCTATTAGTAACAAATTTATTGGGAATAAACCTCACGACAAAGGAACTTTAAGCTACAGTCAGTTTATTCAAGAAGTTGAAAATGGCAGCATTAAAAAAGTCAGTATAAGTTCTGATCGGACTACAGCGATCGCCACTTTTATGAATGGACAGACAAAATTAGTCATCCTAGAAAATGACCTTGATTTCATTAATCAACTGACAAAACATAGCATTGATATTAGTGTCTCACCACCAACCAAGTAGAAAAATAAGACTTATATAGACCTAAACACAAGAACTACTGGTAATTACAGGGGCGATCGCCACTTCTAACACATCAAAAATTTCTCATCCCGTTACATAGACTCCAGCGCTGGGAATCATGTATTTATCGGTTTCATTGTGAATTACCCGAAAATGCACCTATCCTATCGCCAAACCTTTGCTACCGTGGGTGTAGCCTGTTTATGTATAGCGGGATTCTGTGGGCTACAGTTGCCACAAATGCAACGATTGAGTCGTAGTCAACAAAATATTTCCCTGGAAGCATTAAACACAGAATTAAAACATGAATCCTTGCGTTTAAAATTTTTCCGAAAAGTCCCCGCTTTCAGCTTTGATAATTTATTGGCAAATTGGGTATATTTGAACTACTTACAATATTTTGGAGATGATGCCAGTCGTGACAAAACAGGCTATGCTCTCAGTCCAGAATATTTTGAAATTATTATCAAACATGACCCACGTTTTTTAGATTCCTATGTGGCTTTATCTACCAGCACAGGAATGTTTGCAGGAATGCCAGAAAAGTCAATTAATTTGATGCAACAAGGGCTAAAATCCCTATCTCCCCAGGTTCCCAAAAGGTCTTATTATGTTTGGCGGCAGAAAGGAACCGATGAATTATTATTTTTAGGAAATTCCCAAAGCGCAAAAAAATCCTTTAGTCAAGCCGCTAATTGGGCAAGTCAGCATCAAGATGAGGAAAGTCAACAGATATCGAATATGTCTAGGAGTACCGCAGAGTTCTTAGAACGTAATCCCAATAGTAAATTTGCTCAGATTGCTACTTGGGCAATGGTATTAAATAGTTCCATGGACTCTAGGGCTAAACGACGAGCGATTAAAGCGATAGAATCGTTAGGTGGAAAAGTGACACCTAATCCTGATGGAACAAATAAAATTAAGCTACCTCAGCAAGATTAAAAGATAAATCTCGTCCATGATGAAACCCGAAGTTTTTTGAGCGGTTCAAATGCGTCATTGCGACGTAAGGAAGCAATCTCAAGGTCTTTATGGAAAACTACAGTTCTCAAGATAGACGAGGTTTAAAAGACTATTGATGGATTAAATATCCTCTAGGTACAGTGCTTAGGGATTTGAGATGGGAAATTCAGCAACTACCACTTTGTCTTCTATTTACTGGTTGGATGGTCAATTGATTCACTCTGCAACTCTCCATATATCTATAGATGATCCAGGGTTGCTTTACGGTGCGACGATTTTTACAACTTTGAGGGTTTATGAGAATTCTTTAAAAAGTAGCTTTACCCAATGGGAAGCGCACTGCGATCGCCTAAAATTTTCTCTGACATCCTTTGCTTGGCAAACACCTAATTGGGCAAATGTTCGCGCAGGTGCAGAAGCTCTCTCAAATTATTTCCCCGTTCTCAGAATCACCCTGTTCCCCGACGGACGGGAATTCATCACTGGGCGATCGCTACCCCCAGATTTACCAAATCAGCAGTTTTCTGGTATCACTGCCAGTATCCCATCCCTAGAATTTACCCGTTCCCTACCCCACCATAAAACAGGTAATTACCTGAGTTCTTGGTTAGCCAAAAATGAAGCGAAAAATTTGGCTGCTCAGGAAGCAATCCTCGTCAATAGTCAGGGAAATTGGTTAGAAACCAGTACAGGAAATCTTTGGGGATGGGGACAAGGTGACTGGTTTACACCCCCGATTACCGAGGGAATCTTACCCGGAGTTGGGCGATCGCGCATCATTCAACATCTGAATCAGCAGCAAATACCCGTAAACCAACACCCCTGGACACCAGAAATCATCGCTAAGATAGAAGCACTAGCATACAGTAACTGCGTGGTGGAATTTATCCCCATTCGTCAGGTCATTCACCCCCAGGGAAAGCTAGAATATAATCCCTACCATCCCTGTTTGGAGCAAATCCGAGGATTATTTCATCACTCATAATTCCACAGGCAAGCTCTAAGCAATACCCGATGGGAATTGGTTCGCCATTTTCCAAATCCAAATTCTAGGAGAAAGTTAAAACCTGATTTTTGCTTTTTCCTCTGAATCAAAAAATATTGGCATAATACCCACTAGTTCCACAAAATCATTACCATAAGTGCAAGGCATTATGATATACCTTAAAATAAGTTAACATAATTCTTAACCAGCGCCCTTGCACGCAACAGTATAGGAGGATTGACCTCGGTGAATAATAAAAGATGGAGAAATGCGGGGCTGTACGCACTGCTATTTATAGTTGTCATTGCTTTAGGTACAGCGTTTTTTGACAACAAACCTCAAAACAGAGAAACATGGCGCTACAGTCAGTTTATTCAAGAAGTTGAAAACGACAGAGTAGAAAAAGTCAGCCTCAGTTCTGATCGCACTACCGCCCTTGTGACTCCGACTAGTGGTGAGAAAAAATTAGTCACCCTAGTCAGTGACCCTGATTTAATTAATACACTGACAAAACATAACGTAGATATTATCGTATTGCCACAAACCGATGAAGGGTTTTGGTTTAAGGCATTAAGTAGCTTGTTCTTCCCCGTATTGTTACTAGTTGGGTTGTTCTTCTTACTACGTCGTGCCCAAAATGGTCCTGGTAGTCAAGCCATGAACTTTGGTAAATCCAGAGCCAGAGTGCAAATGGAACCCCAAACCCAAGTCACCTTCGGTGATGTTGCAGGTATTGACCAAGCGAAATTAGAACTCAACGAAGTCGTTGACTTTTTGAAAAACGCCGATCGCTTTACTGCCATTGGAGCCAAAATTCCCAAGGGTGTCCTCCTCGTTGGACCTCCTGGAACAGGTAAAACCTTGCTAGCTCGTGCAGTTGCTGGGGAAGCTGGTGTACCTTTCTTCTCCATCTCCGGTTCGGAATTTGTGGAAATGTTCGTCGGTGTGGGTGCGTCCCGTGTCCGTGACCTTTTCGAGCAAGCAAAAACCAACGCTCCCTGTATCGTCTTCATCGATGAAATTGATGCAGTCGGTCGCCAACGGGGTGCAGGTTTAGGTGGTGGTAACGATGAGCGGGAACAAACCCTCAACCAGTTACTCACCGAAATGGATGGTTTTGAAGGTAATACAGGTATCATCATCATCGCTGCTACCAACCGTCCTGATGTCCTAGATGCAGCATTATTGCGTCCCGGTCGTTTTGACCGTCAAGTAGTTGTAGACCGTCCTGACTACGCTGGAAGAGTGGAAATCCTCAAGGTTCACGCCCGTGGTAAGACCTTAGCTAAGGATGTGGACATTGAAAGAATTGCCCGTCGGAGTCCTGGTTTTACTGGTGCTGACTTGTCTAACTTGCTCAACGAAGCGGCAATTTTGGCAGCACGTCGCAACTTGACAGAAATTTCCATGGACGAAATTAACGACGCGATCGACCGTGTGTTAGCTGGTCCAGAGAAGAAAGACAGAGTTATCAGCGAAAAGCGTAAACTCTTAGTTGCTTACCATGAAGCTGGTCATGCTTTGGTAGGTGCATTAATGCCAGATTACGACCCTGTACAAAAAATCAGCATCATTCCCCGTGGACGTGCCGGTGGTTTGACTTGGTTCACCCCCAGCGAAGACCGGATGGATAGCGGTTTGTACAGTCGTGCATACCTGGAAAACCAAATGGCTGTAGCTTTGGGTGGTCGGATTGCCGAAGAAATCATCTTTGGTGAAGAAGAAGTCACTACAGGTGCTTCCAACGACTTACAACAGGTAGCACGGGTAGCAAAACAGATGGTGACTCGTTTCGGAATGAGCGATCGCCTCGGTCCCGTTGCCCTAGGTCGTCAACAAGGTAATATGTTCCTTGGTCGTGACATCATGGCAGAGCGTGACTTCTCAGAAGAAACCGCAGCCGCGATCGACGAAGAAGTTAGACATCTGGTAGATGCAGCTTACAATCGTGCCAAACACGTATTGACAGAAAATCGCCACATCCTCGATAAATTAGCGGGAATGTTGGTAGAAAAAGAAACCGTTGATGCAGAAGAATTACAGGATTTACTCGGCAATAACGACGTGAAAACCGCCGCCTTTGCTTAGGATATTTCCAGGAAATAATACCAAAAATTTTTGTAGTGCGGGCATCTTGCCCGCTTTTTTTATGCAAAATGGAGAAAATGGCAAATCATACTTGACCTGAGTTCGGGATAAGAAATCTCCAAAACCCTTAATTTTTAATTGTTTGGTTTGAAGCACTGCTTGAATCTGTCGCCAACAGGATAGGTATACTGTTGCCATTAATCTCATTAATCTCATTTGTGAGACTTATTAACCAAACAATTCGACTTTAATTGCTTCTTTTCTCAATTGTGGTTTTGCTCAACCTTTGTAGAATCAGCTTTTGAGCCTCTACCTTAACCAGAACTCAGGTTAGTAACGAAGAATTATATATTTTTCGTGGCTGGGATGTAGACTATCGCATAATCAATTCTGACACGTTTAGTAACAAGCTTTATTACGCAACTTGATAAACTGTTGGCTGTGGAAGCGGTTCATTCGTGTCTTCGTAAGCCATAATTAGAGATTCTAAGGCTTCTGTCCCATTTGCTACAGCTTCCTCATAAGTATCGCCATGAGTGCGCCAACGCTGCCCAGGAAAATCAGGAAATCCAACTAAAAAGCAGTTGTCTTCAACAGACCATTGAATTAGCATTTGATACTTAAATTTACTCATCTTCCTGCTTCTCCTGCTGTTGTTTTTCTTCTACCTCTTTTATAGCTTGTTGCACATCCTTTTCTTGGTAGGGTTTAGCATCCGAACTGTCTTTTCCTGAAACCGTTAGCTTTCCAGCATATAAGGGATGTATCCAGTTAGTGTGGCTTCCTTTTCCTGGGAGTTCAGTAAAACCTATTTGGCGTAACCATTGTTTTAATTCCCTAATTTTCTTAGGCATTATTTAGATCGAATATCAACCACAGTATATTAACTTCAGTATGCGATCGCGTAAAATCTGCAAACTTATGTTGCGGGGAATTCCCATCAGTAAAACTCTTTCTCTTCCTCTTCGCCATACTGTTCGGGTGCTTCGCCGTGAATTTCCAGAATTTTGGGCTTTTTCATTTTGGGATTAGCAGGCTCAATTTTTTCTAGCTGTAAATCAAATTCCCACTCATCCCGCAAATCATAGGTCAAGTGTAGATGATTTCCTGTTTTTAGTGGTAATTCACCCAAGCGAAAATCGCTGGTGTTTGGGGGAATATCCACAAAGGGATGGGTAAATTCAAAAGTACGTCCTAAATGGTCTTTGTAAATGAATCGGTAGAGGTGATCAAAGTCAAAATCAAATGCTTGAACAAATGCTGCGGCGACTTGATCGAGATTGAAGTTACTAGGAATGGCTATGCGTCGCCAAGCATCCAGCAGGGTGACTTTAAAAGTATAAATTGCCTCGGTAAATTCTCCTTTGGCAATGACTAACGTTTGTTCCCATTCAGGAAAGTAGGTTTGGAGTGATGGTTTTAATTTTTCAAAGGCAATGCGGAAGTTAAGGGTAATTTCCTCCTCTTCTCTGTCTGGTTCAATTTCATCATAAATTTGAGAGATTAAAGCTATCATTGCATCTCCCCAAGGACGGCGTTTTACAGCAGCGAGTCGCCATCCCTTAGCAGGTTCGGGTTTTCCTGGGGTGAGTTCAAGGAAGCCAAATAAATGAAATAGGCTAAGACTGTGCAAGCCTGGGTAATAGATTAATTTATCTTGTTCTGAGTAACTGTTAAAGGTTAAGCCTTCATCGGGGATGTCTCGCCAAAATTGCAAGCAGCGAAATAATAGCCCGTGTGGGTCTCTAAATTCGCCTAAGACTTCGCTTTCTCCCCAAAGTAACCAGGATTCTAAAAGTGTGAAATATTGTTCTGTTGGGTTGAAGCTTTGCCAAATTTTGAGGAATTGTTCGTCTAATACTAATTTGGTTTTTTTGCCTTGGGTGATAACTTGAGACAGTCCAGAACTGCGAAGGACGAAGTATAACCCGTAAATGTAGGGGTAGGATTTTTGTTGGGGACGCTTGAGGTTGGTTTCAATGGGGTAACTCAAGCGGGAATTGAGTTGCTGGAGGTATTTGAGGGAGAATTGATGATAAGTGTTGCTAACTTCAACCCCGTCAGGTTGGAGAAATTGTAGGATGGTTTGAAAGTCCCGCAGAATTGTTCCTGGGGAATCTTGGGTGATGGTTTGCTGTTGGAGAAGTTGCTTTTTGTCTTCCGTGAGGGTTGGGAGTTGTTCCCAGAGATGATTGGGGACGGGGAATAGGCGTTTAATCATCTAAATTCAACTCTAATTGTGTAGCTGTAGGTTTAGATTTATGGGTTGTTTGACATCATCTCAGTTGACACTTAATTTGTTACTCAGACAATATTGACAAATAATTTGTCGCCACGGACATATAATTTGTCGCTCTACAATTTCTGTCGATTAACTAATTAAATGTCGTCTTAACAAATTAATGTCGCCCAGATGCAAGAAGCTGTAATTTATGCTGTACAAGGGTTATAGCTTTTTTGTGTATATGTCGATAACTTAATTCTTGAATTTTGTCTTAACAAAATAATGTCGCTTTTTAGATAACTAACATTTTAAGTGTCGTTTTGTAAAAATTGACGATTCCAAATTTTTGATAAACATATAACAAAATAATTGTCGCTTTTTGTGAATAACAATTTTTATAAAGACATTAATTTGTTAACGACGACAAATAGTCTGTTAATTAAAAATTCCCAATGGAGCTAAGCGGTCTCGAACCGCTGACCTCTGCAATGCCATTGCAGCGCTCTACCAACTGAGCTATAACCCCGAATAGTGCATCATCTAAGGTAACTGAATTTTTTAGTGCTTGTCAAGTTGATAATTTCTCTTTTAAGTTAAGAAACTTGTAATAAGTAACTCATACAATTTCCCATCAGGAAATAAACTACCATCATGGCTGCTGCTGCCACAGCAACTAGTAAACCTGCCAACATCAGGGAAAATTCCTTACTTTCGACTGCTTTTTCCATCAGATGCAGCGACCAGGCAACCAGTGCCACATCAAATATTAGTATAGGTATCAACATTTTTATTAATATTAATTAATTCTTCTTAACTAATATTAACACTGTTTCTCAGAACTGTGTTGAACTCTTGGAGATGTGGACTGGCAAAGTATTCTATCTTTAGGTAGATATTCTCACGGGAACTTGGCGATCGCACAAATAATTTTTAATTTCCGCCACACTGAGAATGCCGTAATGGAGTAAAGATGCGAGTAAAGCAGCTTCCGCATTGCCATCAGTCACAGCTTCATAGATATGTTGACAATTGCCAGCACCACCAGAAGCAATAACAGGGATTTGTACAGAGTTGGCGATCGCACGAGTTAATTGCAAATCGTAACCAGCTTGAGTCCCATCGGCATCCATACTAGTTAAGAGAATCTCTCCAGCGCCCCGTTTTTCCACTTCCATTGCCCATTTGAGAGCATCAATGCCAGTATTTTCCCTTCCACCACGCACATAGACATCCCAACCGGGATTATTTATGTCTTCTCTGCGTCTGGCATCGATTGCCACGACAATACATTGATTGCCAAAGCGATCGCTAGCTCGATTAATAAAATCAGGGTCGCGCACTGCCGCAGAATTAATACTAACTTTATCTGCCCCAGCTCGTAACAGATTTTTAACATTTTCTAAGGATTGGATGCCACCACCCACAGTCAGGGGAATGAATACCTGTTCGGCAGTTCGGTATACAACGTCAATAATCGTGTCTCGGTCTTCATGAGTAGCTGTAATATCTAGAAATACTAGCTCATCAGCGCCGGCTTCATTGTAGACCTTAGCCAGTTCCACTGGATCCCCCGCATCCTTAAGTTCAACAAAGTTAACTCCTTTTACAACTCGTCCCGCCTTGACATCGAGGCACGGTAAGATCCTTTTAGCCAGCATGATAAATTTTCTACTCCTGAGTAATTCCCCGGAATTTAAATTTTAAATTGGCAAGCGTACCACACCCAAAAAAATTTGCATCCGTGTTTTTGCCGAATCATTTCGGCAGTTGTCTCCCAAAGTTGGAAATTTACAGTTTACAGTAGCTCTTGTCCTATGGCGATTATTTCCTCAAAAAAACAGCCCCAAGAACCCGACAGAGAACCGAAACAACCTCGGCAGATGTCAGCAAAAATTGATAAAGCAGATAGTATCTTAAAACCAGAAGCTGTTATTGATGAGCAGGGAAAACAGGAAGAGAGCATTCGCCCACAGCGTTTCGCTGATTATATTGGACAGAAAGACCTCAAGGATGTGCTAGAGATAGCAATTCAAGCAGCCAAATCTAGGGGAGAAGTATTAGACCATCTGTTATTGTATGGTCCTCCAGGGTTGGGAAAAACGACCATGGCAATGATTCTCGCTCAAGAAATGGGAGTGGCTTGCAAAATCACTAGCGCTCCAGCTTTGGAACGTCCCCGCGATATTATGGGGCTACTGGTGACTCTCAAACCGGGAGATGTGCTGTTTATTGATGAAATTCATCGTCTATCACGGATGACGGAAGAAATTTTATACCCAGCCATGGAAGATTATCGCCTAGATATTACTACAGGCAAAGGACCTAGTGCCCGGACAAGAACTATACCTTTGGTAAAATTTACCTTGGTGGGGGCGACTACTAGGGTTGGCGCTTTAACTTCACCCCTGCGCGATCGCTTTGGTTTAGTTCAGAAATTGCGCTTCTATGAAATTGATGAACTGAGTCAAGTGGTGACACGTACAGCAGGGTTACTGAATACTAATATTACCCTCGATGGAGCCATGGAAATTGCCAAACGCTCACGGGGTACACCACGTATCGCCAATAGATTACTTAAACGTGTTCGTGATTATATTCAAGTTAAAGCCATAGAAGTTGTCAACCAAGAGAGTGCAGGGGAAGCACTGCAATTGTTTCAAGTAGACCCCTGTGGTTTAGACTGGACAGATAGGAGAATGTTGAGTGTATTAATCGAAAACTTTAATGGTGGTCCGGTGGGGATTGAAACCATGGCAGCAGCTACGGGAGAAGACGTACAAACCATCGAAGAAGTATATGAACCTTACTTGATGCAAATAGGTTATTTAAGTCGCACTCCTAGGGGGAGAATGGCAACTGCTGCTGCGTACCATCATATGGGTTTCAAACCACCCAATCAGCAAATGTCGCTGCTGTGATGGGGAAAATTGCTGCCTTAGCTCCCTGATTTTTTCCACAAGTCGGGGATCTGAAAACTCATTACTCATTACTCATTACTCCCAACTCCTGCTACCCCTTGCAGATTCTTGAACTTATCGTCATGATGAATTGTGAATTGGCAATCACAGTTAGAAACAGATGAGAAAGTTAATCGCTATAGTTATTTGTCTATTATTGGTATTTGCTGGGGGTAGGGTGGCAAATGCTCAAACTGGAAATCTCACACCAGAAATCTTGCAGCAGCAGGAAGAATTGGCAAATATGGCTTTTGATGCCACAAATCGGGGTGATTTTGCCACAGCAGAAACCTATTGGACACAAATACTAGAAAAATTTCCCGAAAATCCGGCAGTTTGGAGTAATCGCGGAAATGCTCGTGTCAGTCAAAATAAACTAGAGGCAGCCCTAGAAGACTATCAAAAAGCGATAGAATTAGCCCCCAACGTCACCGATCCCTATTTAAACCGTGGTGCAGCATTGGAAGGTTTAGGACGCTGGGAAGAGGCGATCGCCGACTATAATCATGTTCTGGAAATGGATCCTAAAGATGCCATGGCTTACAATAACCGGGGTAATGCCGAAGCTGGTTTAGGAAAATGGGACATCGCGATCGCTGATTACAAAAAATCCAACGAAATTGCTCCTAACTTTGCCTTTGCCCGTGCTAACTATGCCCTGGCATTGTATCAAACTGGCGAAACCACCCAAGCACTACGAGAGATGAAAAATATTGTCCGTAAATATCCCAAATTTGCGGATATGCGGGCAGCACTAACTGCGGCATACTGGGTGACAGGAGAACAGGGAGAAGCAGAAAGCAACTGGGTAGCTGCCTACGGACTAGACAGACGTTACAAGGATATTAACTGGGTAAAAAATACCCGCCGTTGGCCCCCCACTATGGTAATGGCTCTAGAAAAGTTTCTCAAGCTTCAGTAATTAGGTGATGGGTAATACCAATTCGTAATTCGTAATTCGTAATTAAGAAAGTCTTATCTAGTCAGACTTTCAGGGTTTGTATCTGTTTCACTATTTTCGTGAAATGGTGTAAAGGGTAATATTCACAACAAATAATACCCTTTGCCTTCCTCTTTTAATCTTTTGCACTTCCCCCTTCCCCGATATACCCCTCAATTAAGCAATCAGAACCCACCAGACTCATCTCTACCCGTTCCAAGGATAAAGCTTCTGTCATTGTTGTGAAACCCAAGTCCCCAACAGGAGTCGGTGCAGTTGTTCCACCAATAATTTTGGGAGCAATAAACGCCAGGATTTTTTGAACTGTTCCATCGGCGATCGCGCTTGCGGCTAAACTTCCACCACATTCCCACAAGACATTACAAAAACCGCGATTATACATATCTGCCATCACATCACCTGGTGTTAAGCTTGGCAGTTCAACCACCTCAACCCCTTTTGTTCGCAGTTTCTCTTGTACCTCAGGATTCATACCAGTTTCTGTAAACACAACGGTTGCAGCTTCTTGTGTTTCCCAGAGATAGGCATTTTCCGGTAAATCTAAGGTGCGACTCATCACTACCCGTAAGGGATTGTGCGCTCCCTGCTGGTGACTAGTCAAGTGGGGATTATCTCTCCTGACAGTATTTCCACCCACAATCACCGCATCACATCCTATGCGTAATTGATGTACAAAACTACGGGCATTTTGATTTGTCACCCAAGCACTGTGACCTGTTGTCGTGGCAATCTTACCATCTAAAGTCATCGCATATTTCAAAATTCCCAAAGGTCGTTTGTAAACAATACGTTGCACAAACCCCTCATTTAATTTCTGACAAGCAGCTTCTTCCACACCTACAACCACTTCTATACCAGCAGAGCGTAAACGAGCGATACCGCCACCACCAACTAGAGGGTTAGGATCAACCATTCCTACCACCACCCTTGCCACCCCAGCCGCGATTAAGGCTTCCGAACAGGGAGGAGTCCGTCCGTAATGATTACAAGGCTCTAAGCTCACGTAAACCGTCGCTCCTTGAGATTCTGCCCCCGCCGCCCTCAAGGCAAAAACTTCCGCGTGGGGTTCCCCAGCTTTGGGGTGAAAACCTTCGCCGACAATTTTGCCATCCTTAACAATCACCGCACCTACTAAAGGATTAGGTGAAGTTCTACCTAAAGCACGACGAGCAAGTTCTAAGCAACGTAACATCATACGTGAGTCAAAATCTTGCCCCTGAGTGCTGAAAGCATGGCTATCTAACAAATTAGTTTCCTGAATTTGGTTAATTGCAGAAATATTCCTGGCTATCAGTATAGGTGAGTTTTCCATAATCAATATTCAATATTCATGAGTAAACTTTCCTCCCCCTCTTTGCTTACCAAGCTTTTTCTCAATTTACCTTAACCAGCAGAAGACTCACACCATAATCTTTGATTTGCGGTTTTTCCCTGTTCAGATGAAAGAATGTTAAAACCTGCACAAAAATTTAGGAGTGAAATTCATCTAGGATTTCTCCTGACGAGTCTCACTCCTAACTCCTAACACCACACTCCGCGTTGATAAAAGCAAGAAACTATATCATGTTCGTATTCGTACCTATCATATCCCTGTAGGTGACCTGTAGACCATGAACAGTCGCAAACAATTTATGATGACTGTTCTGCCATTTTTAACCTTTGCCACCAAAGATTCAAAGGATAATAGACTACAGGTGCCCAGAGACTGCTCACGATCGCCGAAGCTAGGGCAACTTTTTGATAGTAAAGCCAGATGTCAGCAACATTGCGATCGCCAGCTAAACTCAATTGTGCGGCAAAAGTGGTTTCGACTAGTAGGGCAATACCAAATACAATCAAGGCGATAGAGATAAAATCTTCTTGAATAAATCTTTGTTTTTGTAGTAGAGCTGTCAGCGCTCCAGCCATTCCTAAGCTCACTGCATGGGTAGGATCAGGTGATGTCATCGCATCTTGAAGTAAACCCAAAACCACACCAGCTAGTAAACCTTGCCACATAGAGCGTTTTACACTCCAAGCAACTACCCAAATCAGTAACCAATTTGGTCCAATTCCCAATAATTCCATCCCTGGAAAACGAGTCAGGGAAAGAAATAAACATAAACAGACTGAAGCAATAACTATACCCCAATTAGTTATCTGACGGAAACTGGGATTCCAACTATTCAGGGGATTAATTAAAGGGGAAGATTTTTTTTTCGATTTTTTCGATTTGGATGATGCTGCATAAGCACCCGTTTTACCTTCGGAACGCGGCATAAATAGTGATGCTCCGAAGAAGCCGCCATTAGGCGATCGCGTTTTTCCTTGCTTATGCTTACCACCCCAAAATGAAGGAAATTTCATCTGACTTTATACTATTAAAAATATGGAGAATAAATGATGGGGAATCGGATTTCATCAGTAAACACCGTAACCAATCCCCAATCTCAATTATGCAGTCCAACAATCCTGAGTTAATTTGATTTTTCTATCTTTGATTGTTCTGCTGGCTTCTGTTGCGATTCCTGAGCTTCTGAATCCACACTGACTGGTTTAGGATAAACACTCACCCAGTCTAGGGAACGAATTGCGGGAAATAAATCCACCTTCGCGATAGAAGTTGGTACTTTTTTCAAATCCAAAGATTTTATCCTACCCACAGCTAATCCGGAGGGAAATCTTTGACTATAGTTAGAAGTTGCAACAAAGTCTCCCACTTTCACATTGGGAACCTTTTCACTAAACTCTAAAATTGCCTCTGAGGAAGAATCACCTCGAAGAATACCCTTAGCCCCAGTGCGACTAACATTGACACCAACTCGACTCTGAAGGTCACTGATTAGTAATACACGACTGGTATTGGGAGTTACACTTTTTACTAAACCGACTAATCCCCCTTCCCCTTTGACAATGTAACCTTCTTGAATGCCATCATTAGTACCACGATTCAAGGTTACTTGCTGCCACCAGTTATCACCACTACGACCAACAACTCGTGCTGGAATAGGGCGAGATGCCAACGGTTCTTTGTCAACGTACTTTAATAATTCTTTAAGTTTCTGATTTTGGGCAGCTAACTCCGTAATCCGGGTTTCTAACTCTAATATCCGAGCATTACGAATACTTTCTTCCGGAGCTGGTCCGGTTTGAAAAACTTGCAATTGACGACCAATACCTTGGTAGATTTCCAAAAGCACTGTTCCTTGGGTTTGACGCACCGCCCAAGCACCACCAATTGCCAAAGCTACGATTCCAATCTGTACCCCTTTATGCTCCCACCAGCGACGCGCAGTAAACATGATATAACCTTCTCTAGCCGTAATAACACCAGAGATATTGGATCCTGAAGTCGAACCCAATATCGTACAAAATTTTCCTGACTAAATGTTGCGAGAGCGTCCACTGAATACTCTCTCTAGTTGTTTGAAATTTTCTAACACACGACCTGTGCCTAAGACAACACAACTTAGGGGATCAGCTGCGATATGGGTGACAATTCCCGTTTCGTGACTGATCAGGGTATCAACCCCTTTGAGTAAAGCACCGCCCCCAGCCAGCATGATACCTCTATCAATAATATCTGCGGCTAACTCTGGAGGAGTACGTTCTAAGGTCCGCTTCACTGCTTCAATAATTACAGATAGAGGTTCTGCCATGCTTTCACGGATTTCCGGACCTTTAATGGTGACGGTACGAGGAAGTCCAGATAACAAATGCAAACCTCGCACTTCCATCATTGCGTCTTCATCTTCCAAAATGGGATAGGCAGAACCAATGCGAATTTTGATATCTTCCGCAGTTCGTTCCCCAATGACCAAGTTGTGAACCTTTTTCATGTATTGCATGATCGATTCAGTCAACTCGTCACCTGCAATCCGCACAGACTCGCTTAATACCGTACCTTGCAAACTCAGGACTGCAACTTCCGTTGTTCCACCACCAATGTCAATAATCATATTGCCAGTGGGTTCTGCTACAGGTAAACCCGCACCAATTGCCGCAGCCACAGGTTCGTCAATCAGATACACTTCCCTAGCACCTGCTTGGGTTGCCGCATCCATCACCGCTCGTCTTTCTACCCCTGTAACACCACTGGGAATACCAATGACAATACGAGGTAAAACAAGGGATTTTCCCTCATTCACACGCTGAATAAAGCTCTTGAGCATCAACTCTGCTGTATCGAAGTCAGCAATCACACCATCACGTAATGGACGTAGAGCCACAACATTACCGGGCGTGCGACCAAGCATTTTTTTTGCGTCTTCACCAACTGCCAACGCCACTTTTTCATTTTGGTCAATGGCAACTACTGAAGGTTCTTGCAAAACGATGCCCTTTCCTGATACATAAACAAGGGTGTTAGCTGTACCGAGGTCGATACCCATATCCCTTGATAAAGAAAACTTATTAAATAAACCCACGCCTCTTGTCGCCCCCTATGTCGATACTTTTGACTACTACCGTAAGAGAGAATCGTGGAGGATTCTATTACGTTTTTTGACCTGAGTCTAGTAAAGCAGGATATTTTTTGGATAAGTTTTCAGAATCTTTACTCTGTCTCAGGCATCTACCTTTTTATATTCTCCTGTGAACAGTGTATATCCGTATGCTTTTATCCACCAGGAAGAATAATTTTTATCATTCCTGTCAGTAATTATAATTGTTATTTATTTAACAATGATTTTGTATCATAAGAATTCGCTATGATTAGTCTGAAAGTCAAGAGGTACACCTGTACTGAAAGGAAAAGCCAATGAGCATAAATGTTGTCACTTTGGTTGGTCGTGTTGGTACTGAGCCAGAGATGAAGTATTTCCAAGATAGCGGTAGTGTCAAGTGTAGACTAACCCTAGCAGTGCGACGGAGAACACGCAACAACGATGAGCCGGACTGGTTCGAGTTGGAATTGTGGGGTAGCACGGCAGAAATTGCTGGTAGATACGTGAATAAAGGTAGTTTGATTGGGGTGAAAGGTTCCTTAAAACTGGATAGTTGGAGCGATCGCACTACTGGAGTCAGTCGCTCCAAACCAGTTATTCGCGTCGAGCAGTTGGATTTACTTGGTTCCAAACGAGAAGCAGAAGCAGAAATGATGAATAGCAATCCAGATAATTTTTAGTTAATGGGTTGGGACTCCATAACCTATTCCCTAGTAACTAATCTGTAAGGTGACAGAAGCTTCTACCTGCTGTTCTCCACCGACTACTGGGGTAGAAGCAGCCTCTGCCATCATTTTGGCATTGCTGTAATTGCGGGTGATAGGTGGGGGAGCGCTAGCACCATTGATTTGAATACTGACGACTTCCTTAGCTTTCAAGCCAAGGGTGTCAAATACAACGTTTGCCTGTTGTTGTGCTTCCTGGGTGGCTTTTTTCAGAGCTTGTTTTTGTGCTTGGGCGATCGCCTCATCTGTAGCCACAAAACTAATACTACTGATTTGTGATGCCCCAGATTTCACCGCGTCATCCAAAATATTACCAGCCCTATCTGTCGCTATCCGAAAACTTACGGTATTACTCGCAGCATAACCTGTAATTTTTTGCACATTATTGTTATAGCTATATACAGGATTTAAGCTAATACCCGTAGTTTGCAGTTTCTCTACATTGCGACTCTGAAGTAAAGCTACTACTGCTGACGAGCGTCGTGCGGCTTCCTTCTGCACATCCTGAGCAGTTTTGCCTTGAACCTCCACCCCTAAATTAATTTGTGATAGGCTTGTGGGGATTGCTTCTATTCCTCTACCACTCACTGTCAGAGTGCGAATATTTTTCTCTTGATCCAAAGCTCCTGCGGGCTGGATAAAACTAACGCACATCAGCAAAGCTAAAGGTACAGTTTTCCAAAAATTGCCAGCAGAATTCAACCGAGGGGTAGGTACAGTAACTCCACTCATGAAATTTCACTCCTCATATAAAATAAGCATTTGATAGTTTGCAAGTTTTGCGGTGACGACTGGGTGAAAATTTCCCAATCACACGCTCCTTGTATCTGTCAACAATACAGCTATACCTGAATAGACTTTTTGCACAAGTCGGGAAAAGGGGTGTTTCAATCCCAAACTTTTCAACCCTTGCTATTCCCAATCATTCGCCGACATCTATTGTGTTGCCAGAGGTTTAATGTTTATGCTTGCTGTCTTTTCTACTTTGACACGTCAAAGTACCTAATTACCGGTGGTTACATTTTTGGAAACTTGAAATTTGCAAACAAAATCAGGATTTATGGCAGGAGGGTATTCAGATATGGGTTATTGGTTATTAAAGACAGAACCAGACAATTATGCCTACTCAGATTTAGAGAAAGATAGTATCACAGTCTGGGATGGAGTCAGTAACGCTTTGGCTCTCAAAAATATTCGCTCTATGGTCAAGGGTGATTTGGTGATGATTTACCATACTGGCAAGGAACGTCGCATCATGGGAATTGGGGAAATTATGACTCAACCCTACGCCGATCCATCCCTCAATGATGAGAAACGAGCGGTTGTAGATGTGAAAGCACAACATAGAGTTCCTCAACCCGTGACTTTAGCACAAATTAAAGCTGACAGTGATTTTGCCGATTTTGAGTTACTGCGTTTACCGCGATTATCAGTAGTACCGATGTCAGAATCTCATTGGCAAAAACTGCTGAAATTAGCAAATTATCAATCCCTAGTGAGTGGATATTAAAGTGTGAATCCTAGATAGTAGTGGGATGAATGGGAATTCTAGATTAGGTATCAAAATACCCGCATCTCATGAAGAGCCACTAACAAAATTATAGTTTTGAACACAATGTATCTTTCATCTTCTCTATTAGCAGCAACAACAGAGCCAGTAGAAACCTCTCTTGTCGTCGCATCAGTACTACTGAGTTTAGTTGTAATTTATTTTGCCAGTAAAATTGGGGGTGAAATCTCCAACCGTTTTGGTTTACCCCCAGTTTTAGGTGAGTTGGTTGGTGGTGTCGTCGTTGGTATCTCTGCTTTACATCTACTTGTATTTCCAGAAACAGGAGCAGAAAGTTCTAGTTCCTTGATTATTCGTTTTTTGCAAACTACCACCAGTTTGACTCCAGAAACAGCAGACAGTTTATTTGCCACTCAGTCAGAAGTGATTACCGTGCTGGCAGAATTAGGTGTAATTATCCTGTTATTTGAAATTGGTTTGGAGTCTAATTTAAAAGACTTAATGGCTGTGGGTATTCAAGCTGTGGTGGTAGCTTGTGTGGGGGTTGTGGTACCCTTTGCCGCAGGTACAGCAGGTTTGATGATTTTCTTTGGTATCCCCGCAGTACCAGCAATTTTTGCAGGAGCAGCATTAACAGCAACTAGTATTGGTATTACTTCCAAAGTACTATCAGAGCTAGGACGCTTGAATTCTAGGGAAGGACAGATTATTCTCGGCGCGGCGGTAATTGATGATATTCTCGGCATTATTGTTTTGGCTGTAGTCGCTAGTTTGGCAAAGGAAGGAACTGTGGATGTGAGTCAGGTAATTTACCTGATAATTAGTGCCACAGCTTTTTTGTTAGGAGCGATCGCCCTTGGTAATGTCTTCAATAAAACCTTTGTTTCCGTAGTTGATGTCTTAAAAACACGGGGAGAGTTAGTCATCCCTGCCTTTATCTTTGCCTTTATCATGGCGTATATCGCTGATATTATCCATCTAGAGGCTATCCTAGGGGCATTCGCGGCAGGTTTAGTATTAGAGGAAACTGATAAGCGCAAGGAGCTACAGAAGCAAATTCTACCCATTGCCGATATGTTAGTACCAGTATTTTTTGTCACCGTCGGCGCGAAAACAGATTTAAGCGTTCTCAATCCCGCCATTCCCAGCAACCGAGAAGGTTTAGCCATGGCGATTTTCTTGATTACCGTGGCAATCATTGGCAAAATGGTGACGGGCTTAACTGTGTTTGGTCAGCCCGGTATTAATCGGATGGCGATCGGTGTCGGTATGATTCCTAGAGGTGAAGTCGGATTAGTCTTTCTAGGGATTGGCTCTAGCATTGATATTCTTTCCAAACCTTTGGAAGCTGCAATTATTATGATGGTAATTTTAACTACTTTTCTCGCACCACCTTTACTGAGATTTGTTTTCCCCACACCAGAGTCAGACATTGAGGAGAAAATAGCAGCTTCGTAAAATATAGAGGTGTGAGCAATCATCGCAGCTTAACCTCTTTGTGGTATCGGCAGGAGAAAGCCCAAAGAAATCACTAGAGGAAATTATAGTTCTAATTTTCTATGTTAAATCATCAAAACTGACACGTTTTGGTGATTTAACGTCTTTAATCCTCTTTTGATGCTGACTGTTTCAGAAACTTCAGAAACTGCAAGTTAGTCTTCTATAAATATCTATAAAGGGAGTTCTGGGCAAAACGGCAAAGAGAAATATCGGCTTTGTGTTAGAATTTCACGCTTCTAGAATACTTCTGTTTTTAGTGATTGTTTTGTCTCATAACTAACTGTATTCTATTGAACAGTTTATTTAACTATTGAGACCGAGTTTGATTTCTAATTTCGGCAAAAATTTAAAATTGACCAGTAAATTCATGAAGGAATGAAAAACTAAGGATGAAAAACCTGCAAAGAAAGGGACATTCAAGCAAGCATTCTATTCCACAGGGTTTCAGCTTCGCCTATAAATAGGAGAATAAGGAATCTGACCGCTTTTTGCCTAGCATAAGAAATGATTAGTCGTCAAACTTTTTCCCCTATGGGCTACACTTCATCCTTAAGTACTTGACACTTCATGTTTCAGTTCACCGCTTCCACACATATGACTCAGGAGACAACTCTGTGAAATTACACTGGTTATTATTACCCGGTACTTTGTTAACTATCTCCCTGTCATCATCGCCAGTCCAAGCAGCGCAACTGCAATTTTGGCGGTTTGATGCGAGTCAAAATCGCTTAGAATTTACAACTACAGGGAATGTTCAGCCAAGAGCACAGCTGATTTTTAATCCCACACGTTTAGTAATTGATTTACCAGATACTCGCTTTGGTCGTCCACAAGTTACCCAAACTTTAGGTGGAACTATTCGCTCTTTGCGAGTCGGACAGTTTGAGCAGGAAACAACTAGAATTGTCCTGGAACTTGCCCCTGGTTATACCCTTGACCCTCAACAGGTAAAATTTATTGGGATGACTGGGAGTCGGTGGACGGTACAAATTCCTAGACCAAAACCAGATAGCAATGCCGCATCTCCTCGGAGTGTATATAGTGTAGTCAATAGAGATGGGGAAAATCCTGGAAATTCGATTTCTAGGGTGAGTCCAGAAGCTGTAGTTGCTACTAGGGATGGAGTCACACAAGTAGAAAGTCTGCAAACAACAGGGGATGGCTTTTTTGTGCGTACTAGTGGTACTCGTCAACCAAGTATTCGAGTTAATCGTAGCCGCGATCGCACTACTGTTTTTGTGGATATTTCGGAAGCAGCTTTATCGACTAATTTCCGTCAGCGTGACCAGTATATTAACCGCTACGGTGTAAGTAATATCCAGTTTATTCAATTACAAAACCCTAAACCTACGGTGCGCTTGGTGATGCGGGTGAATCGCAACAGTTCTGATTGGCGAGCATCCACCAGTGGTACTAATGGTTTAGTACTATTACCAGATGGGAATGCTAACAGATTTCCTGGGAATAATTCCAATAATTCCAATAATTCCAACTCGGAAGATAATCGTCCCCTACCACCCATCTCCCGTCGTCCTCCTAGCACTTCTTTGACGACAATTGAATCCGTAGATATTGCAGATAATAATGGACAGTTAGTAATTCGTGGCGATCGCCCCATTTACGCTACAAGTGGTTGGGATAGGGAATCAATGATGTTCCGGATCACCGTATCTAACGCACGTTTGGCTGATTCGGTACGGGGACCCCAACTTAATGCCAATAGTCCCATTTTACGGGTGCGCCTGCGTCAAGAAGACTCCCGAACTGTGGTTATCTTTGTCCAACCTGCTCCAGGGGTAGAAGTCGGTAGACTGAGTTTACCTGGTCGTGATTCCATTTCCCTGGATTTAAACCGCTCTAGTCGCAATAACTCCCCTATCCTTTCCCTACCCCTACCGCGTCCAAATCCCCAACCTCTACCCGGTGACAACCCCAACACACCGATTTCTCGACCCCGTAACAATAATGGACGTTTGGTAGTCTTAATTGACCCCGGTCATGGTGGCAAAGATTCTGGAGCTGTGGGTATTGGTGGTGCTTTGGAAAAAGATGTCATTCTCCCCATCAGCCTACGGGTTGCCCAGATTCTACAGCAGAATGGCATCCAAGTCGTACTTACCCGTAATTCTGACTACTTTGTCACCCTCCCAGGACGGGTAGAAATGGCAGAACGTGTTAACGCTAGTGTTTTTGTCAGTATTCACGCAAATTCTGCCGGAGCAAATCGTCCTGAGGTGAATGGTTTAGAGGTGTATTACTACGATAGTGGCTTAGGTCTTGCCCGTTTGGTTCATAACAGCATCATGCAAAGTGTCAACATTCGCGATCGCGGTGTCCGTCGTGCCCGTTTTTATGTCTTACGTAAAAGTTCTATGCCTTCCATTCTCGTGGAAACTGGCTTTATGACGGGCGCAGAAGATATGGCAAACCTCCGCACTTCCTCTTACCAAAATAAAATGGCTGAGGGTATCGCCAATGGTATTCTCAAATTCCTCAGAGTCAGATAAACGGATAATGACAATTGAGGCTAGTTTTTAATTATTGCGTAAGACTAGTCTCCTAAATCACTGATTATATTAAGTATTCCTACTTGAGCAAAAGAAGAAACCCTAGGAGTTCGCAGATAAAAACATCTCAAGGGGCGCAACTTTTTCTCACTCAGTGCATCTAATTAGTTAGACTGGGATATTTTTATCATTTCCTTGCAAAACAAATTTTATTTGCAGGGAAGGTTGCTATTGGCGTTTTTTACTAAAATATCAATATTTATTTTTATTACTAGCGTTACCGTAAAAATACTGAAAATCAGCACAGTCATAAGTAAGCGTGTTAGAATCTTTCGCCATTGGCTTTATTGTACGACAAGTAACAAAACTATCTCCCATGGGAAGGCAATTTTTAGAAACCTGCCGGGAAATGAGAGCAGGAGTGAGGGTAATACTTGTTGGTTCAGGGAAAAAGAGAAAGGAGAAACACCGTAATAGCCAAGATTTATGGCTCATATCAGACTTGATAAACGTTTTTGGTTGTATGGCTGATCTGAAAAGTACTGTATTTCTCCGCAAGACTCAATTAGCACAAAATACTCTCAACCTATGATGCAAAATTGAAAATCACAAAAACTTTGAATTTTAACTTTTAATTTCTCATTTTGATTTCTATATCCAGGTTGATACCTACTATTAATCCCCATTAGGAGAAAAACTGTGAAACTACACTGGCTGCTCACTGCTACCTGTATAAGTATTGTCCTTTACGCATCACCATCTCAAGCTGCACAACTCCAATCATGGCGCTTTGATCGTAATCTCAATCGCTTAGAAATTAGTACAGTTGGAGATGTTCAACCTCAAGCGCAATTAGTATTCAACCCCACTCGCTTAGTTATCGATTTACCAAATACTCGTTTTGGACGTTCTCAAGTCACAGAAACAGTCGGTGGAGCAATTCGTGCAGTTAGGATTGGGCAATTTGATGAGCAAACAACGAGAGTTGTTGTGGAATTGACTCCTGGATATAATATTGACCCGAAGCAAATTAAGTTTGTGGGAATTACACCTAGTCGTTGGACAATTCAATTACCACCACCGGAAAAAGATGTCGCGGACGAAACCAATATTTACAACATAGTTACAACTAAACCGAATATTTCTAATCCTAATACTTCCAATCCTAATATTTCCAATCCCAATATTTCCAATCCCAGTATTCCTAACAGAAATCCAATTAATCGCCTCACCCCCATCAGTGCAGCTAGTCGCACTACCCAAATAGAATATTTACAAGTGACAGGGGATGGATTTTTCCTGCGGACTAGGGGTATGACTCCCAGAGCGGTGATTAGTCGTACCCTAGATAGGGGAACAATTAATATTGATATTGCCGATGCCAATATTTTGCCCCAACTTCAGAAGGATATGATTATCAGCAAGTATGGGGTAAATCGGGTTCAATTCAGCCAAATTGCGGCTAATCCTCCCACCGTGCGGATGAGTATGCAAGTGAATCGCAATAGTCCAGATTGGCGAGTCAATCCTAGTGCTGCCAGTGGTTTAGTTATTTTACCAACAGCTACGGTGATTCCTTCCCCAGGAAGTAATAATCCCAGTTATCCCAGTCCCATTGCATCTGCCCAAGCGACAATTCAAGCAGTGGAAATCAGTCCTACTGGCAGACAATTAATTATTCGTAGTGATAGAAATCTTCGGGGTAGCGGTGGTTGGGATAGAAGTACGGGTTTGTATCGTATCGTAGTTCCTAACGCCAGACTTGCTCCCGCAGTTCAGGGACCTCAATTAAGCGCTAGTAGTCCCATTTTACGTATACGTTTGCAACAACAGGATTCCCAAACCGTTGTGATTTTGGTACAACCTGCGGCAGGTGTTCAAATTGGAGAGTTAAATCAAATTGGCGATCGCTTTATTGCCCTGAATTTAGAACGTAGTAATCCCAGTCCCCAAATACCTCCCATTTCCTTACCCCTACCACGACCCAATCCCCAACCGGATCCAATTGTCAATCCTAATCCTAACCCTAACCCTAATCCATTACCCCGTCCTCGTGGCAAAATCCTAGTAGTTATTGACCCCGGACATGGTGGAAAGGATTCTGGTGCGCCATCTCCCAACCTGTCAGGGTTCCGTAATATTCTGGAGAAAGATGTAGTACTAGCCATTAGTAAACGAGTTGAATCAGTCTTGGAACGAAACGGAGTACAAGTTCTAATGACTCGAAATTCTGACTTTTTCGTAGAGTTGAAAGACCGAGTGGTGATGTCAGAACGTGCTAGAGCAACTTTGTTTGTGAGTATCCATGCTAACTCTGTAGATTCCCGTCCTGATGTCAATGGTTTGGAAGTTTACTATTACTTCGATAACAGTTATCAATTAGCTGATACAGTACGGCAAACTATTCTAAGTAGGATTGACACATTGAGAAACCGTGGTACAAGAAAAGCGAGATTCTACGTGATCAGAAAAGGTTCTATGCCTTCGATCTTAGTTGAAACAGGTTATATGAGTGGTCGAGAAGATAATCCCCGTCTTGCTAGTCCAGAATATCAGAATCGGATGGCAGACGCGATCGCCGAGGGTATTCTCAAATACTTGGGTAGAAGATAATGGATAATAAACCAACTAATCCCCAACTTGCGATTCCCAATGACGGGGAAACAGGGTGTATGATATCAACTCGGAATTAAGCAATATTTCTCAAAATCCTGTATCTTAAATCAAAAAACCAAAGCGAATTCTGCCTGTGTATTCATCTTCTTTGTTTGAAGGCAATATTTACCAAGAGCAAAACTCCCAACGCGCTCCCATTGGTATCTTTGATAGTGGTGTCGGTGGATTAACTGTATTACGCCAACTCTATCACCAAATTCCTGGTGAATCGATTATTTACTTTGGGGATACTGCAAGACTACCCTACGGTATTCGTTCCCAAGCAGAAATTATTGATTATGTGCGAGATATCCTAACTTGGATGCAACACCAGGGTGTGAAAATGGTGATTATGGCTTGTAATACCAGTTCTGCTCTGGCTCTAGACGCGGTGAGAGCGGAATATGATTTACCTATCCTCGGATTGATTCATCCTGGGGCAAAAGCTGCTACACAGCAGGGTAAACGAATTGGTGTGATTGCAACTCCAGCAACTGCCAAAAGTAACGCTTACAAACAAGCAATTACAGAAATTGATCCTGATGCTCAAGTCTGGCAAGTGGGATGTCCAGAATTTGTACCCTTGATTGAACAAAATCGTATTCACGATCCCTATACCAAAGAAGTTGCCCGCAGCTATTTGGAACCATTGTTACAGGAACATATTGACACTTTAATCTATGGGTGTACCCATTATCCTCACCTAGCTCCAGTACTGCGATCGCTCCTACCGGATTCTGTCAAATTAGTGGATCCAGCAGTTTATGTTACCGCAGCTTGTATTCAAGAACTAGATATGCTCGGTTTGAAAAATACCCATCCACCCCAAGCAACTCGCTTTGCTGTTAGTGGTTGTCCCCAGCAATTTGCCCAAACCTCTGTACAATGGCTAGGTTTTACACCCTCAGTAGAGCAAGTACATTTTTCGGAGGCGATCGCCTCTCACCTCAAAAGCACTATGAAAAGTGATAACACCTAACAGAGCTAATTTCTGGGAAATCAGTTGTCCTGAAGCTAAAATGCGACTCCTAAGTCAAAATACTTAGTTGTAGGGGTAAGGGAAAAATATTACACGCTTATCAAGAGACAGTACTGAAAAATTACCTCTGTTAATCAGTCAGTTTTGCTTCTCTACATAACAGCGGAACATAGTATTCATTTTGTGTCGCTAACTTTTCCTTTACCCCTCAACCTATCCTCCATCCCTACCATACACAGAAATTAGTAGCTTTCCTTAGCATAACTATTGACTATTGACTATTTCAGTCACATTTGCCGTCACTGACATATCTTGAATATGGTTGCTTGAGGAAACAACACTACTATCTTTAGATGTATTTTTATTCTCTGAACGTTTAGCTAACGCTAATAATAGATAGACAGTAAACAAATATCCAGAAGCCAAAATAAAAATCATCATCGGCACCTTCCCATAAAACATCTTTCCCCCAATATTTAGTTAGCTAAACAAGAGAATTTACATAGGTTATTAGTAGAGAAGTCAATCAAATCCTTGATAACTTCCCCATAAGAGATATGCTGACGAAGCATCAAAAATCTTCGCAGCCAAGTATTTTAAATATTCTTTTTTCACAGACTAAACGCTAGCAAAACAACTGTTCCCTATTCGGCAACAATCTATTGCTTGAGCAGTCTACCTCAGTCTGTTTATTTGATTGCTTCCTTATCTTCGGACAGAGCAGTCACAGCGATGAATTAGCACCGCAAAAATACAACAGCCTTCTCTCTAATTCTGAGGAAAGCTTACTGCCCTTGCCTCACCAAGTTAGCATAATTCGTACACATAGAGCCAAAGATATATTCTTTAGCTGTTATACGACAATATTATTTAGACTCCCAACCACGAATAAGCAAAAACACTTATTGATGATTTGCTACCATGGAATGAATATCTGAAAAATTTAATGTCCCTAGAATTTAGAGTAACACAACAACCTCAACTTTTAAGGTAAGTTTCCTGATAAATTCATTTTTTTTGGAAGCATTTTTGCTCGCTTTTTAGTCTTTTTACCTTACTGAAAAGAATAATGTGTCAGATGAAATTGAGCAGCCATAGACAGCCTCTGTAATATCTATTGTCACAATCACTGAGTACATTACTGATACAACATATGTGCTTGATATTAGTCATACATTTCCAGCCCCTAATGATTGGGCTTTGAACTGCAATCAGAGTATAAAAAGACGTTTTGTTATCTCAACTACTTAAGCGCATACAGGTATACTTTAATTTTTAAAATACTGAATAGTTGTTTCTAACATAATCTACAGTCAATAGCCGTCGTAGAATAGATTGCCTACACAGGATGGTTGTGATGAGCCTTAAGCTCTATAAGTCTTGTCTGCTATATGGTTTGGGAGACGGTGCTGGTTAAAAATATTAGTAAGATTTATTGAGAATAAAACCCACAGTTCTGAAAATTTGTCAACGATTGACTCCATTCTCAAGAGGGAAGTTGCCCTTTCAGCTTCCAGGAATCCTTGGGGTAGAAGACTTGTAGCCTCTAAAACCCATAAATTCAAGTTTACCAAGTCAACTTCTCCTTCTCACTCATGTTTGCCCATATGCCCAGACAAAATAAAAAGTTTCTTATTCTTCCAAAGACGAACCAAATAATTTCTGTATAACAACTCTTATCTTCAGCAGGCTGGAGATATGGAAGGGATTGCGTCCAATGCCTGAAATTTTCTTGAAGGAAAACTTTGCGCTGGCACATGGTTATTTTAAAATGGGTGTAGGATATGTAAACTTTCGTAACCTAAGCCAAAGCCCGCTAATCCATGACCCCAGCTACCTCCCTTTTTTCCCCTGTGGAAGCAGACCTGCAAATACTAGCAGATAATCTCAAACAGCTAGTTGGGAACCGCCATCCCATCCTCTATGCGGCAGCCGAGCATCTATTCGGGGCTGGGGGAAAACGTGTTCGACCGGCGATTGTTCTGCTGATATCGCGAGCGACGATGATTGATACAGATATTACTCTACGTCACCGTCGTCTAGCAGAAATTACGGAGATGATTCATACTGCTAGTCTGGTGCATGACGATGTAGTTGATGAATCGGAAGTTCGTCGTGGAGTACCCACAGTACATAGTTTGTTTGGTAATCGTATAGCAGTATTGGCTGGAGATTTTCTATTTGCTCAGTCTTCTTGGTACTTAGCAAATTTAGACAATTTAGAAGTTGTCAAATTGCTATCAGAAGTGATTATGGATTTAGCCGCAGGAGAGATTCAACAAGGGTTGAATCGCTTTGATACTAGTACATCCATAGAGACTTACTTGCAGAAAAGTTATTACAAGACGGCATCATTAATTGCCAACAGTGCAAAAGCTGCGGGCGTGATTAGTGATGTGTCGCGTGAAACAACGGAAAATCTTTACACTTATGGGCGAAATCTCGGTTTAGCCTTTCAAATTGTCGATGATATCTTAGACTTTACAAGCTCAACAGATACCTTGGGCAAGCCAGCTTTTTCTGACCTCAAAAGTGGTCATTTGACTGCACCAGTATTATTTGCTTTGGAAGAAAAGCCTTACTTAGAAATTCTGATAGATCGAGAATTTGCTCAGGAAGGAGATTTTGAGCAAGCGATGATCTTAATTCAAGATAGCCAAGGTATCCAGCGAGCCAGGGAACTTGCTGCCCATCATGCCAAATTAGCTGTGGAATACATAGCCGATTTACCCATATCAGAGTCCCGTCAAGCCTTAATCAACATGACTGATTATGTTCTCAGTCGCCTTTATTAGACTTGTCTTTTCAGGATTTAGATAAATCATTGGCAACAATTATCTATTGTTGCCTTGTGTCGGTTTATTGTTCTTCCCGACTTCAAAGACTGAAATATAATTAAGATTTGTGAATATTTATCTCCCTCATAGCAATAATGCCTAGTTGAGGGAAACAGTAGGAGGGAAGCAGGGAGATTTTTAGTTACTAGGAGAAAAACCCCAATCATCTCCCCATAACCCATACCTGTCTTTGTGATTGGTATACCTAATTTGACTGATTATGCAATATCTGGTGGAACTTGGCTCTCAAAAGGTTGTGGTTGTAGCTGCTGTTGAATAAAATTTTGCATATCGGTACGTTTGACTTCAACTGCGTTAGGATTTATGCCAGAAGTTTCAAAAAAAACTATACTATCTACGGGTTCTAATGCCAGCAGTTGGAATAGCAAATGAGTTACCAAGATTGGTACAGCTTGATATTGAGGGTCAAACCCACTACCAGAATCGGCAAAAGCATCTTGTAAGTTAGGAAAAGCGTATATTACTTGCTTTTCCACTTGTGAATACTGACGATCGCCGATTGTTGTCATCACCCATTCGCCATCTGGACTTTGCAGAATGTAGTATTGGGAATGACGTAAGGTCTGGGCGATCGCCAGTAAAACTGGAGCAATTGCTGTAACTAGTCTTGGTGTAATACCATCTTGGGGTGCATCTTTAATCAGCAATTGAATTTGTGCATTTAAATCCATAATCACCTGTAAACGGCTTCTTTGGTGTTGGCTATGACTGTGCGGGTAATGCAAATAATCTAACTAGATTTGGGAATAATGACGGAAGCCACATCCTCAAGGCACAATTAAATTAGGTTTAGCTTATACTCAAAACCTTACACCCATACCCATAGTCATACAGGTTGTCATTTCAGTATGTTAGGGTTCCCTTAAACACGAGACTATGAATTCAGCCGCAACCACAACAATTCAGGGAGAAAATTCTATCGGCGTGGAGGCGATATATCAATTCCTATTCCAAGAACTTCGACAATCAACCAAAGCATCAGAGCCAAATTGCCATGATGTGGCAATGCGAGTTGCCGCCGAAGTATACCGGATATGCAGTGAGAGTAAACGTATCCAAGCTTCCGGCTCCATAGAAAGTTCTGCCTTCAGCCTCGCCAAGCATCGGCTGCAACAGTGTCTCAAATATTACCAGCTAGGTTCTAATCGAGGCAGGGTGGAGTTACACAGTACCCTGAGTGCGATTATTTATCGCTATATCAACCCACCTCAAAGACAATTAAGTTATCAAGGGCGACTCACTGTCATTGAGGACTTCCTCCAAAGTTTTTATCTAGAAGCATTAAATGCTTTCCGGAGAGAAAACCAACTTACTTCTTCCTATCGTCCCCAAACGCTGTTAGAACTGTCCGAGTACATGGCATTCACCGAGCGCTATGGCAAGCGACGCATTCCCCTACCAGGAAGGCAACAACAGTTAATTATTCTGCGGGCACAAACTTTTTCTCAGCAGCAACCACCTGAAAACTGTGTAGACATTGAACAAGCGGCGGAAGGTAGTGGCAACGAAGGTGACGGTTCTTGGGAAGATCCGGCAGTACAACAGCTACGTAGTGCTATGGCAACCCAAGCGGAACCAGAACCCCAGGAAGACACCCTACGTTCTGTAGTCGTCACAGAGTTAATGAGTTATCTCGAAGAACGCCAGCAAAATGACTGTGCTGACTACTTTGCCCTACGTTTACAAGATTTATCGGCTCAAGAAATTGAGTCCATCCTGGGATTAACCCCCCGTCAGAGGGATTACTTACAACAACGTTTTAAGTACCATTTAATTCGGTTTGCTTTATTGCACCGTTGGGAATTAGTTCATGAATGGTTAGAAGCTGATTTACACACGAACCTGGGTTTAACACCCCAGCAGTGGCAAATTTATACAGAGAAACTTGACGAAAAACAAAGGTCTTTATTAGAACTAAAGCAACAGGGACATACCGACGAGAAAATAGCTAAAACCCTAGGCTTATCAATGGCACAGCTACAAAAACGGTGGTTTAAAATTCTTGAACAAGCCTGGGAAATTCGTAACTCTTTAGTATCCGGATCAGGTACATGAAGCCATGAATAGTGACTCAGAATCTTTACAACACCAACTACTTACCTGGTTGCTAGCAGATAATGCTAATACTGAGGGAAAAGACTTAGGTGAAAGTAAAGAAAATCACGAGGTCCAAAATCCAGAAGTCGCCAAATTGACCAGCGATTTTCAGCCGGAAACCAAACCTCTAACCTTTCAACTGGGAGAAATTCCTACTGTGCAAGAACGTTTTCAAGCCGTCCTCAAGCGCCGGTTACAAGTCCAAATTCAAAGTCAGCCACCGTTATTCCCTTGGGAGACTGAGTTTACAGACTATCCCGATTATCTAGACAGTCCCTCGGTGTCTTTAGTTCCCACTTGGGGTTGGGCTGCCCAACTTTCCCAAATGAATTTACCCATACCTCTACCAGAAAAAGTTTTTCAACAACTGTTAGAGAAATGTCAAGCTTTGGTAAATTCATCCTTACCACTGGGAGCAAAATTAGTCCAAGCTGTGGAAAGCTTTTTCCCAGAGGAAACCCAAGCAGTCAATGATGTGGCGGGTTTAGTTCTGCGGAGTCCCTCTCGTTCTGTGGCTGCATTAGAAATGCCAAGTTTAGATAGTGACTATGCTGACTTACAACCTCGGCAGCAAATGGCATTGTCATTGATAGCAGCAAAGCAACTGCTAGAAAATCTCACATTGTCTGTTTCAGCGACTAATCCCACCTTAGTTAGGGAATGGGTGACTGATACCGGTGTGGTCAAAATTCAAGTAGAATACCAAGCTCAGGGTAATTTTGGAACATTGCGTGTTCAGGGTGATTTACCTGTGGCTGGAGTGATGAAACTTCAAGGTAATCGTTCTGAGGTGGCAGCAGAGTCTTCCGATGTCGGTAGTTTGAGACTAGAGTTGTATCCTGTGCAATTACACCAAACATATACCTTGGCAGTGGAGTTAAAGAGCATTGATCAACAGCCATTGTTATTTGTGATTACACCGACGCTGTAATTGCAATCGCTAGTACTAGGAATATCTGTTAAGAAAAGCCTTGTTTATGAGATGAGTTTCATCCTGGGTTGGCACAAATTCTTTTTTTACAAAAGCAGTCATGAGAAGGGCACTTGAAACGGTGATTTTTCCGTAATCAGGTGTCTGTCGCGTCTACGGGAAGCTGTTATAAAGGAAATACTTGGGGGCGAAGTCGCTTTCCTTGAGAATAGGAAATTTTAGCTGGAGATTGGCGATTGGAGATGGCTCGCTAGCAAACAACAAATAGAAGTTTGCTGTGACGGGAATTTGTTAGAAGTAGCTAAATCTCAAATCTTCAGCTGGAAATTACTAGACTCGCATCGTGTTTGTCGCGTCTACATTACTTTGCTCATTTAACCCATGACTGCTTAATCATCAATAATGTTTTACTTTGCCAGGATGAATAAATTTTTGCGTCTACCTTGGGGTGAGAGATGGAAGCCAAATCTGCGCCAATCACCTGTGATAGAAACAGAAGAATCAATTCTCTTAAGGATACTAGTACTAGCCTTGGTAGTTGTGGGAGTTGTGGCGACAGATATTGCCGCACAGACAAGTTCTAGTTTTTGGGCAGTACCCTTAAGTTTAGTGGGTGCGGTGTGGAGCTACCATAGTCGCCACAGTTCTAATGTTCCCGTCAAGTTTTGTATCGCCATTGGGATGTTAATGGCACTGGGTGTTTTCTTGGGGCGATTACTAGGGGAACTAAATGATACTCGACTAGCTTTGGCACAGTTGTTAATCCAACTCCAGGTATTACACAGTTTTGATATGCCTCGGCGGAAGGATTTGGGGTATTCAATTCTGATTGGATTGATTTTGTTGGGTGTGGCAGCAACCCTGAGTCAAACTTTAGAGTTTGCGCCCCTGTTGCTGATATTTTTGGCGATCGCCATACCAACTCTAGTTCTAGATTACCGTTCTCGATTGGGTTTAACGGCAGTCAAGGGTAAGGGGGAAGAAAGCAAGGGGAAGAATTCTCCCATCAGATTGTTGCCTTCCTACTTCATTTTGTTTCCCCTAGTAGTAGTCCTTGGTCTAGGGATATTCGCGGTTTTACCTCGTTTTCCTAGCTACCAACTACGGACGTTTCCTGTGAGTGCGCCCATTAATATCCAGGGAGACTTTACTGGACGGACAATTGTCAATCCGGGTTATGTACGTCAGGGAAATCCCAATAATCCCGGTAATAGTGGCGTTAATCAAGGTAATGGGGGTACTAATCCTGGGGAACCTGGGAAAATAGATGATAGTTCCTATTACGGCTTCAGCAGCCAAATGAACCAGAACCTGCGGGGAGAAATGAAACCCAAAGAAGTGATGCGAGTGCGATCGCAATCAGAAGGGTTTTGGCGAGTTTTGGCTTTTGATAGATATACGGGTAAGGGTTGGGAGATTTCCCGCAATGAACAGGTAAAGACAGTTAAGCGCTCTCCTTGGTCTTACCAAATCTTCCTGGATTTACCTGGTACTATTGCTAAAACAAAAGAGATAATTCAGACTTACACCGTAGTTGCTGATTTACCTAACTTAGTTCCTGCTTTAGCAAGTCCCAAGGAAATTTACTTTCCCACCCCGATGTTAGCCATGGATACGGAAGGGGGATTGCGATCGCCAGTGGGGTTATCGGAGGGGATGACTTATAGCGTGATTTCCGAAGTTCCCTACCGCGATCGCACTCAACTAGGTACAGCACCAACCAAATACCCTAAGAGTATTCAGAAATATTATCTACAGATTCCAGAGGCGATCGCCGATAAAGTTCGCCAACGTACAGAAGAGATTTTGGCAAATTACAACCGAGAAAGGGTTGCCAAGTCAAATAAAGCTTTAACATCACCCTACGAAAAGGCTTTATACCTAGCTCAATACGTCAAGCAAAATTATCACATTCCTGAAAATCCCCTAGACTTACCCTATTTGGGCGAAAAAGATGACCTCGTGGATACCTTCCTCTTTAAGCAGAAAGGAGGTTATCCAGACCATTTTTCCACAGTCTTAACAGTAATGCTGCGTTCCATTGGCATTCCTGCACGCTTAGTCGCAGGTTTCGCATCGGGAGAGTTTAACCCCTTTACTGGAATGTATGTTGTCCGTAACACAGATGCTTACGTGATGACAGAAGTTTACTTTCCCAAATATGGCTGGTTTGCCTTTGACCCTATTCCCAATCATCCCCTAATTCCTCCCTCTGTGGAAGACATAGAGACATTTAGTGTCCTCCGGCAATTCTGGAATTGGGTGGCAGGATGGCTACCTTCACCCGTTGCTGGTTGGTTCAATTATGTGTTTGGAGCAATATTTAATGGGTTGGGTAAAATTATCACCTGGTTCTTGAAGCTATTTACCCAAGGATGGTTCGGTATTATCACCGTCTTTTTAGCCGCAACTACAGTAGCATTTATCGCTTGGCTGATATGGCAAGGATGGCGCGAATTATCTTACCGCCAGACTTTACGCAAATTACCAGCAATGGAAAAACTGTATCAACAGATGCTTCGGTGGGAAAGTACCAAGGGATTCCGCAAGCACTCGGCTCAAACTCCCCTAGAATACAGCAAAGCTGCCTATCAGCATCATACATCCGAGATTGCTGAGGTGATTGAGGAAATCTGCCAAGCTTATGTTAGCTGGCGATACGGTGATAACAAACCTGACATGGGTAGACTTCAGTATAGATGGCAGAAAGTCGTGCAAAAAAAATCCTGAGAGACGATTGCTCACAAGGAAGGATGAACCAATTACTCATAGTAACAACTAGGTTGCAAGAATTTTCGCGTTGAGTATAATCCTACTGGTTGAGTGAGCAACTGAATTTCTTCAACCTTGATCCATAATCTTTAACTCCCCCGCAAAGGAAACAGGAGTTACACAAAGACAGTATTTTTATAGTCATTGCCTTTACAAAACAACACAATGAAGGCGATGACTTTTTTCATGGCATCCATATCCCAATAGATTGCAGAAGCCGAAAAATAGTGTATGTCCCTCTCAACACAGCCTCAGCACAACGAAGTATAGTGAAAGACCTCAGTTGCTTGTATACAGTAATTCTAAACTCTTCTAGCACTACAGAGAGCGCTTCACCAGCTAACCTGATCGATGGATTATGTTATATAAATTACAAAACATCTGTATATTGTTGAGTACAAGTACTTATTAACAATGAAAAAATATCACATAATGACCTAACTATATTATACTTAAGTATGAATACTGAGTCATTACGGTTTAAATTAAATTCAAGCCGAGATAATTTTCCTTTCTATGGCTGATTTTTTACCTGATGATAAGTCCCTTGATGTAGTCTTTACTATTTTTTCATATTTAAGTGAAAAATGTTTGTTAACCTCTGTATTAGATAAGGAAGCAAGCTTCGGAGCATCTACAACGGCTGATATATTTATTTTGCAAGTTAGGGATTTCTTGTTGTCGTAGTTAGAAATGCTGCCACAGCAGATGTAAAGAATATTACAGATGTTTGGGTTATGTTTGTTGCATTTGTAGAATGACTTTAGCTGAATATATTGGCAAATGATCTAAATTAAAGTTACAAGCAAGATACAATGAGTAGAACTCCTATCAGTAGCTACAGGTTTTTTCAAAAGTTACATCCTCTATCCTTATTGGCACAACTAACAGGAAGACGCGCTACGGGCTGCCTACGTGTGTTTACTGATACGGTTACTTGGTCTATTTACATAGAAGAAGGAAAGCTCACCTATGCTTCATCTTCGGAGCAGCTATTTGAGCGTTTGGATGCTTGTCTTCGTCGTCTCAGTCAGCAAGTTTCCACATTGCACAATGCCAATATTTTACAGATGCGCTTAATGTATGAGCCGCGTCAAGAGCATGAATCCTTGGTTTATTCAGATTATCAAGCAATTTGCTGGCTCGTAAGTCAGGGATATATTAACCCTCCTCAAGCGGCAATATTAATTGATGAATTAGCAAAAGAAGTCATAGAATCTTTCTTGATTTTGAAAGAAGGCAGCTATGAATTCTATAGGGAAACACCCTTGGATGATTTACCAAAATTCTGTCGCTTAGATATTAGACTATTAGTTGAACACTGCCAAAATCAACTCAAGAATCGTCAGCAAAATAACGAGAATAATCAGATTCCCAATGTTGCGGGGATATCGACATCTCAGATAGGTTTGCCAAGTCCTCAGATAATTACAGAAGAGAGGCAAAAAGAAACACCTTTAGCAGCTTCTGATGGTGGAGCCGAAACAACAAGTAAAGCATCCCAGAGTCAAAGTTTATATACCGTAGCTTGCATAGATGATAGTCTAACAGTATTAAATTCCATTAGACATTTTTTGGATGAAAATACTTTCGATGTGGTTATGATTAATGACCCAGTTAAAGCATTAATGCAGATTCTCCGGAGTAAACCAGATTTAATTTTGTTAGATGTAGAAATGCCTAATCTGGACGGTTATGAGCTATGTTCACTATTGAGAAGGCATTCACATTTTAAACATACTCCTATTATTATGGTGACTGGCAGAACAGGATTTATTGATAGGGCGAAAGCCAAGATGGTAAGGTCTTCTGGTTATTTAACAAAGCCATTTACCCAATCAGAACTATTAAAAATGATATTTAAGCACGTTGAATAATAGTCTTGGTAATCATAAGATTATTAAGGTGATTGAATCGTAAATAAGTTCATTATCAAAGGAGATTTTAGGAGTGGATATAACTTTGGTAGGTACAATTTTAATCGTTGAAGATTCCCCTAGTGAGTTGGAATTAATGAGTCATTTTCTGGGAGAAAGTGACTATAAAGTTATCAAAGCCACTGGTGCAAAGGATGCTTTAGAGAAAATTCAGGAAAATCCTCCCGATGTTATTGTCACAGACGTTGTGATGCCTGGTATGAGTGGATTTGAGTTATGTCGCTCCTTGAAAAAGAATCCTGTAACCCAGGGAATACCTATCATTATTTGTAGCTCCAAGAATCAGGAAATCGACCGTTTGTGGGCAATGCGACAGGGAGCAGATGCATATATCACAAAGCCTTATACCAGAGAACAATTGCTGCGTGTCATAAAATCATTGACTATCTAAATAAAAATGAATACAGCAAACATCAACTTGGCAAGAGATACCGACGTAAATAATAGTGGAGATGGTTATCTCAAATTTAAGTTAAATTCACAAACTATGGCTGTTTTGTCAATGAAATCAACCCAAGAAGCCATGGTAATTCCGGTGGAAGCAGTGACAGCAATGCCAAATATGCCTCCTTGCATTTTGGGTTTGATGAATTGGCGTAGTCGGATAATTTGGACAATAGATTTGCCAAGGATGCTGAATTTAGAACCTTTAGATTTAAGGTTTAGGCAGTATAGTGTGATTATTGTGAGATATGAATCATTTTTATTAGGTTTAATAGTTCAAGAAATTCAGGGTACGGCTAAATTTATTCCTGAGGAAATTCGTTCTCCCCTAGGGCAGGTGACTGCAAGTTTAGTTCCCTATTTGCGGGGATGTATTGTACAGCAAAAAGATATTTGGCTTGTATTAGATGCCCAAGCTATCGTGCAATCATCTATTCTTTATGAAAATTAGGGTGTATTACTCAAAATCTCAAAAGCTTCCCATTCACTCATTCATGATAATCACCAGGTATGTTTAATCAAACAGATACTCCTCAAAGTAGTAATTTAGATAATGGCAAATCGCGGACTATACCTGGAAGCATTACTGAAAATCCAGGGAGTTTTGTTGACGATAAGACATTTGATGATAACAGTAACCTAAGTTTGCCGCAGCGCTTCACAAAAGCTTTCAAACGCTTAAGTTTAACCACAAAAGCCACTGTATTAGCGATCGCCATTGGTACGATACCTGTACTGGGAATCGGGATATTAGCCTATTCCTTAGCAAATAAATCGATGACAGCTAAGATTTCCCAAATTCAGCAAGCGGAAGCCCAGGGGTTAGCAGATAAAGTCAACCGTTTTATGGTTGAACGCTATGCAGATATTCAGACGTTAGCAAATTTACGTATATTAACTAACAATAAAGTTAAGTCAGCCATAACTAACACCGAGAAGCAAGAACAATTAGAACAATTTATCCAAAGTTATAAAGTATACGATAGTATTGCTGTCTTTGATTTGCAAGGCAATCCCATTTTGCAGACTCAGGGGGATACCTTAGGCAATCATAGCGATCGCGAATATTTTCAAGCTGCGAAAAATAGCAACCGCCCCTACATTAGTCAACCAGAAGTATCGAAATCTAGTCAAAATATCAGTATCTATCTAGCAGCACCTGTGAAGGATAGTGTGACAAGGGAAACTATTGCCATTGTGCGGGCAAGAATGCCAGTTCAATCTCTGGATGATATTGTAAAAAACTACGCCCAAAATCAGCAGGAATACCACTTAATCGATAGTAGGGGCAATTTTTTCCTGGCGACTGAGAAACAACAAATAGGTAGAAGTGCAATTCAAGATTTTCCTGGCTTGGATAACCTAGTCAAAGCCAAAAAAGAGGAAACTTTTGTCACTGTCGATAAAAGTGATGGCAAGAAGCAGCTAGTAAGTTATGTAGATCGGAAGTTAGATGGTTTACCCGATTTGCAGTGGCAGGTAATTCTTGCCAGGGATACAGACAATGCTTTTAGTGCTCAAAGTCAATTACTCTGGGCGATCGCCCTTGGAACCGGATTGACAACTATTAGCGTTGCCGCGATCGCTGCTTGGTTAGCCAGGAAAGCCACTCAACCGATTCTGAATGCGACTGCCGCAGTTGTCAAACTAGGTGAGGGCGAACTGAGTACGCGCATTGAATTAGATAGTGAAGATGAAATTGGCTTACTGAGTGAGAATATTAACCACATGGCACAGCAGTTACAGGTGCTGATTGCCGAACAAGAACAGGAAGCGGAACAAGTCAAATGTATTGCGGACATGACTTTACGGATTCGCCGCAGTTTACAGGCAGATGATATTTATCAAACCAGTGTTCGAGAAATCCGCACACTCCTGAAAACAGATAGAGTTATAGTTTACAAGCTTGATCCTGAAACTTGGGAAGGGGTTGTAGTTGCAGAATCCGTGAGTGTCAATTTCCCCAAAATTCTAGGAGCAGAAATTTATGATCCTTGCTTCCGGGAGAAACATCTAGAAGCATACCAAAATAAGCAAGTCAGAGCGATTAGCAATATCTACGAGGAGCATAATCTCAGCAACGCTGAATGTTATATCCAGATATTGGAACAATTTGCCGTCAAAGCAAATCTTGTCGCTCCAATTTTGTTCCGGGAGCAATTACTTGGATTACTCATTGCCCATCACTGCGACAGCCCCAGGATTTGGCAACCCTCAGAAATTGAAGTTTTCAAACAATTAGCGATTCAAATCGGTTACGCCATTGAACAAGCAAAACTGCTCGAAGAGGTGGAAGCAGCCAGACAAATTGCCGAAAAATCCTCCGTAGACGAGCGACAGCAAAAAGAAGCCCTGCAAATGCAGTTACTGGAACTTCTGAGCAACGTTGAGGGAGCAGCCAGTGGTGATTTAACTGTACGTGCGGATGTCACAACCGGGGAAATTGGTACGGTAGCTGACTTCTTCAACTCCATTGTGGAGAGTTTGCGAGATATTGTCACCCAAGTCAAATTTACTGCCACCCAGGTAAACCAAGCTGTGGGTAGTAACAGTGAAGCCATTCGCCAGCTAGCAGAAACAGCCCTCAACCAAGCAAATGAAATTAACTACACCTTGGATGCTGTCGAGCAAATGAGCAAATCCATGACAGCGATCGCCCATAATGCCGAACAAGCAGCTGAGGTAGCTCGTAATGCCAGTACAACTGCAAACCAAAGCGGACAGGCAATGGATTTAACTGTACAAAATATCGTCCATTTGCGATCGACAGTTGGGGAAACAGCCAAAAAAGTCAAACGTCTCGGTGAATCTACGCAACAAATTTCCCGTGTTGTCGCCCTGATTAACCAAATTTCCATGCAGACTAACTTACTGGCAATTAATGCCGGGATTGAAGCTGCCCGCGCCGGGGAAGAAGGACAAGGTTTTGCAGTTGTTGCTGAAGAAGTGGGAGAATTAGCTGCAAGAAGTGCGGCAGCAACCAAAGAAATTGAACAAATCGTAGAAAACATCCAACGGGAAACCACCGATGTGGTACAAGCCATGGAAGTGGGAGTTGCCCAGGTAGTCGAAGGTACAAGAATTGTGGAAGATGCTAAATCGAGCTTGAGCCAAATCTTAGATGTATCTCGACAAATTGATGACTTAGTGCAGTCGATCTCCTTAGCCACCAACCAAGGTGTAGAAACATCCCAGATAGTTAGTAAATTGATGCAACAAATTGCCGAAAATTCCCAGTACACCAGCGCATCTTCCCACCAGGTTTCCGAATCCTTACAGGAAACTGTGGATATTTCCCGGCAATTACAAGATGTTGTGGGCACATTTAAGGTGAGTTAGTTGTTGCTTTATCAGTTGTGATTGGCGATATCGCAATTGCTGACATAGGTGGGGAAATTAATTCATTCAAATGCTCCACCACAAGCTTTGGCAATTTTCTCTCCTTTGTTATCCGTCCATCATATCTGAGTCTTCACCATTGACTATTGACTCATGACTAAGGAAAAACCATCATGCCGCAGGATAAAGAATTAGAAATCCAGATGCAGTTTCTGGAAGAAGCAACTGATTACCTGAATACCTTGGAAACTGTCTTATTAGAGATTGAAAGTAGCCGTCGCATTGCCCCAGAGAAAATTAACGCTTCTCTGCGAGCTGCTCACTCTATTAAAGGGGGTGCTGCCATGATGGGATTTCGTTCCCTCAGTGATTTGGCACACCGTTTAGAAGATGCGTTTAAAGTTCTCAAAACTCAAAAAAATTCCCTAGAAATTGATACAGAGTTACAAAATTTACTGTTGTCGGCGGTGGATTGGCAACGGCAAATTGTGGAACTCCATCTGGAAGGAAATACTGTTGAGGAAGAGTGGTTAGCAACTTTTTGTTACCCAGTATTTACGGAACTACACGACCGTTTAGGTGAACCTGCCCCAGAAGATGCTAGTACCATTCTTTCACCAGAGGATGGGCAAGATATCATTCCCCTATTATTTCAGACAGAGGTCGAAGGCTGTTTGCAACGCCTAGAATCGGTGTTAGCCAGTCACGAGCAAACCTGCTTACAGGAAGAAGTTGCCATCATGGCGGCAGAATTGAGCGGTTTAGGAGAAATGTTGCAAATTCCAGCATTCACCCAACTCTGTGAATCCATCAGCCACCATCTAGAAACAGCAACACCAGGAGAAGTCCCCACCATTGCCCAAGCAGCACTCCAAGCATGGCGGCGATCGCAAGCACTAGCTATCACTAACCAATTGGAACAACTACCCACATCCCTAGAATTGGGTACCAATGTTGTCATCCCCATAGTCATTCCACCCGGTAATACAGAAGTATCAGCATCCTCTGCGACTTGGATGGATGAAGATATCATCGCGGCTGATTTTGAGGCTCTAGAAGCAGCTTTTGCTGAGGAAAGTCGTCTGAGTGATATTGAACTGGAACCAGTTGCCTTTGTGACTGAGGAGAGTTCTACCACTGAATATGTCAGCAATTACCATTATGAAGAACATAAACCTGAACCCGTTGCCAACCCCAAGGAAAAGGAACAGCAGGAAAGTTCTGTACGTGTTCCAAGCAAACAGTTAGAACAGATTAATGATTTGTTTGGAGAATTAATCATTCAGCGTAATGGCTTGAATTTACAGATGGAAAGACTACGAAAATTAGTCCGTAATCTCAGCCAGCGTGTACAAGTACTCGAACGAGAAAACCAAGAATTAAGAACAGCCTACGACCAAATGTCCATAGGTGTGGTGACGAGTTTATCACAATCTGTTCCCGCGATCGCTGAAAGTAATACTTACCGAAGTCTTACCCCAGGCAACTTTCGAGATAGTTTTTCCCAGGAAGAAGACTCAGAAACGACGGCAATCACTAGTCGATTTGATAGCTTAGAAATGGATCAATACAATGATTTCAACCTACTATCCCAGGAGGTAATGGAAACCATTGTCCAAGTCCAAGAGGTGACAACAGATATCCAGTTAAGTGTGGATGATACTGACCAAATTGCCCGAAAATTAAACAAAACCTCCAAACAATTACAAAGAAAGCTCACCCAAGTGCGGATGCGTCCCCTCTCGGAAGTTGTCGATCGCTTCCCCCGCGCTTTACGAGACTTATCTGTGGAATATGGCAAAAACGTCCAATTACAAGTTACAGGGGCAAATACTCTCATTGAGCGTAGTATTCTCGAAGCTTTAAACGAACCTTTACTCCATTTACTGCGTAATGCCTTTGACCATGGTATAGAAGATGCCGCAACACGCAAAGCCCTAGGCAAGCCAGAACAGGGGACAATTGAAATTACCGCCACCCACCACAGCAACCGGACAATTATTACTATCCGTGACGATGGGCGAGGTATTCCCCTAGATAAAATCCGCGATCGCGCCCTTTCTATGGGATTAGATGCCACACTCATATCCCAAGCGACAGATGAAGAATTACTCTCCCTGATTTTTGAACCAGGATTTACCACCTCAGAGCAAGTTACAGCACTTTCCGGTCGTGGTGTTGGGATGGATGTTGTCCGTAATAACCTCAAGCAAATTCGTGGTGATATTAAAGTTGATACCATTGCAGGCAAGGGCACAACTTTCTCCCTCTCCGTACCTTTTACCCTATCCGTGGCACGAGTACTGCTCGTCGAAAGTAACCGGATGTTCCTTGCCTTCCCTACAGATGTCATCTCGGAAATTTTCCTCCTAGAAGATAAACAAATTTTCCCCATGGGAGGGAATGAAGTCCTCAACTGGCAGGGCAAGATGTTACCTTTGATACGTCTTGGTCGTTACCTGGAATTTAACTGTTCTCGCTTTGATAACCCCAGCCTGGAAACAGCCCCAGCTATCAATGCTTCTAGCGTATTAATCGTCAATCAGGGCAATCAACCTGTCGCTGTCCAAATTGACCGTTGTTGGGGAGAAATGGAAGTTGCTATCCGTCGTGTCGAAGGTAATATTCCCTTGCCCAATGGTTTCAGTAATTGTACTATTCTCGGTGATGGACGAGTGGTTGCCCTTGTGAGCATCAATGAACTGCTGTACTGGATTGCCAGTAACGAGCGCAACCCATCACAACGTATCAACCAATTACCATCTGCCAGATTAAAAACTGTATTTCTTTCCTCTACCTCCGAGAGTTCAACTACTCCACTCCAAGAACAAAAAGGAACTATCCTAATTGTCGATGATTCCATCAATGTTCGTCGTTTTCTCGCCCTTACCTTAGAGAAAGGTGGTTATGAAGTGGAACAAGCAAAAGATGGGCAAGATGCCATTGAAAAATTACAAGGAGGTTTAAAAGTACAGGCTGTTATTTGTGATATAGAAATGCCCAGAATCGATGGTTATGGCTTTTTAGGTCGCATAAAATCTAACCATGAATTCCAAAATATTCCCGTTGCTATGCTCACTTCTCGTAGTAGTGATAAGCATCGTCAATTGGCAATTCAGCTAGGAGCGAGAGCCTACTTTTCCAAGCCTTATAATGAACAAGAATTATTGAGAAAATTAGAGGAAATTATCTTTCCTGTCGGTGTCAGTTAAAATTACCCAATTTTCATAAAAATTCATTTTTAACAAGTGATTATTCATCCTCAAAATTGTCTCTTTTTTGTGGATTAGAGTCACCTGTCTCTAATTGTCTCTGTTGCAGATTATGTGCAGCAAACTGGCGAACAAAATCAATCTTGTCTGCCAATAGTCTGTTTAAAGTCTCCAAAGAAGTTCCAGGATTACGCGCAACATTCCTTCGGACGTAAACGTAACTATCACTTGCCAACTGATTTAAATGCACTTCCCAAGTCAGGGGATTATCCGCAATTTCATAACGACTCATCTCATTCAAATGGGAATTATTTACCAAGATATTTAAAATTCTTGGATTACATTGGGGATTATGTAACACATTCGCTAGTACGTTACCTTTTTTATCTTGGGCTAACATTTCTAAAATCGATTTTTCAACATAAATATTACTGGCAACCCCAGCGCGCACCCATGGACTTTTATCTTGAGCTAATAACCATAGAATCCTTTGCGGAGTCTGAGAATTTTTTCCAACATTGGCACGAATATATTTACTTTCGTCCTTAGCTAGTGAACTGAGAAGATGTTCCGGAGTCTGGGGATTTTGGGCAATTCTACAACGCACCCGGTGTTCCCCATCCTGAAATAAAAGTTCTACAATATCCTCTGATATCCGAAGATTACCTGCCACAATGGCACGAGTTCTAACTTGCGGATGGCGAGATAATTTTTCTAAAATATCCGCAGGGGTATTAAGGTGCCTTGCAATATCACGAGACATTCCCTTAAAGGGATAATCAGTAAATATTTGCCTGATAATATAGGCAGGTGTTTGTAAATCCTTAATCAGTGCAATTCGATTATATTTATACTTGAGATATTCCGCAGTACATCCTTCCATACTCATATCCCATAACCAAATTTTAAGGAGCTTCCACCTATTCGCAAAAATTGGCTGATATTTATTTCAATAAATAGCTATAGAGAAAACTAGTTTCCCACTTATCTACAAACTTCTTAGATATCATAAAAATTTCTCGTGCAAAAGCCTCAAAGTGATAATCTAGGCAATCACCATTAAGTTACCAAGGCTTTATTTTTTCCAAATTTGAGAAAATGCGGATGATAGGACTTGAACCTACACACCTTGCGGTACTAGAACCTAAATCTAGCGCGTCTGCCAATTCCGCCACATCCGCATCAGTTTTTTATCATACCATAGATAAATAGATTTTGCCAACAATATTTTTTTGCTACATGATAGCTACACGAGGCAAGCGATGTTTGAAGCCACAGAGGATTTCCCAGGAAATTGTTTTTAATTGATGTGCCCAATCATCAGCAGAAATACATTTATCTCCTTCCTGCCCCAAAATTGTGACGATATCTCCCTCCTGCACATGGGGCAAAGTGCTGATATCAATCATTAGTTGATCCATGGTAATTGTGCCAATTTGGGGGACGAATTGACCATGAATTAATACCTGCATTTTTTGTGATAGATTTCGTGGCACTCCATCTGCGTAGCCAATACCCACCACAGCAATAGTCATTTCACGGGGGGCAATAAATTGATGTCCGTAGCTGACACCATCTCCACGGGCAATAGTTTTGACTTGTGTCACCCTTGCCTTAACTTGCATCACTGGTTTAAGAGCGATCGCTGATCGCAAATGATTCGCTGGGTAGAGTCCATAGACTAATAAACCAGCCCGCACCATATCATAGTGTAAATTCTCATCACTTAAGGTGGCGGCAGAATTAGCTAAGTGTAAACAAGGTACTTCGATACCTAAACTTGCAATTTGGGCGATCGCCTCCTGGAAGCGTTGTTGCTGTCTGCGCATAATTGTCTGATCCTCGCTATCAGCAGTTGCCAAATGGGAATAAACACTGGCAATTTGTAACCGTGGCAAACGCTGTACCAACTGCACAAACTCAGCTGCCTGTTGCCAGCTTGTACCCAACCTCGACATCCCCGTATCTAGCTTGATATGTACAGACAAAGGTGCGGTATAGTGAATATCTTCCAGGGTATCCGCAAATACTAAAGCCTGTTTAGGGCTGCAAAGAGTCGGCTGTAAATTCCAGTGGGCGATCGCGTGGATTTGTTCTGGAGTATAAGTAGCACCTAAAACTAAAATAGGTGATTTAATCCCCGCCTCCCGTAACTGAATTCCCTCCGGAACCGTTGCCACTCCTAACCAATTTGCCCCCGCAGCAATAGCAGTTTGAGCAACAGTTACTGCCCCATGTCCATAAGCATCAGCTTTGACTACTGCCATTAACTGAGTCCCAACAGATAACTTACTCAGTAATTGCTGAACATTATCCGACAAAGCTGCTAAATCAATTTCTACCCATGCACGCTGGGAAAACCAAGCATAGGGATCACACTGTTCGTAGGGAACAACACCTTGAGACTGTTCACGACTTAACATAATTCCTCACTCCACTCACACCAATCCTTTCCAGATTATCTATATATACATTTAAGTATCAGTTTCTCTGGATTAATCAGGAAGTTTACCTTCCCAAAAATATTGAGGCAAGTATTAGGACTTTTATTCCCCTCGATCACCTAGAGGAAAATCTGTTTCTCTCAGTAGCTAAGTCGCCAACTCAATCAAATATTTTGTTCACCTGACTTTCCTTTCCTTTAATGTATAAATTATTCTCATCAACACAACAGGTTGCATATGTGTTAATATATGTAAAATGAAAAGCCTGAGCGTCTATCTCAATGGGGAAGGTTTTAGTCTTAAACGCCTCTTACGAACCGCTCAATATAACGAGCTGGCGTCGCGCTGCTGTTTTGTTAATTAAGGGCAAAGCAGAGCGAGTAGAACACAATGGTAGGTTTCTGTACGCTGATTTTCCATTACCCACAGTTATTCGTTTACGTCATTACGTGCGTGTTCCCTATAAGGAAATTCCTTTGACCCGTCGGAACATCCTGCACCGCGATGGTCATACTTGTCAGTATTGTGGGTACACAGGTGATGAACTAACCCTCGACCATGTGATGCCGCGATCGCGGGGTGGTGGAGATAGTTGGGAAAATATAGTCACAGCCTGTGTCAGGTGCAACGTCCAAAAGGGTAGTCGCACACCAAGCGAGGCGCGAATGCCTTTGCGACACCCACCCCGTAGACCATACAGCAGCTTATACTTCGAGGTCAGTAAACACCTCAAAAGTGGTACTCACAATGAATGGCAAAAATATGTTATAGGTATGTAGTGTTCATCATCTTATCCGCATCTACTAAATAGCCCTGCTTGAAGTGAAACTTTCTCAAGGTTATAGTAGCCAAGATTAGGGTCTTACTTGCCATTCTTGGTTAGGGAACTGCGATCAGCACACCTAAATTTTTACGATTTATTAACCAACTTTGCCATATTAGCACATATCCAATTTTTCGCAAGTACTTTTGGAAATGGCAAAACAATTTATTTTGGGTATTTGTTATTGAGTTGTGGGCTGAAAAACTCAAAGAAAAGGTTTTAGCTGGGTTTCGGCTTTGCCTACAGGCATTTTTCCTATGATGACAAGACGCGATGTTGGATTCATTCCTGTCCCGGCTTGACGGGATTTGCTACTTCGCCAAGCCTATTTAAGGACACAATCCTTACTGGGCAAAGATTTAGATACAATTATTCCTCAACCGATATATTCATTTCCAGGGGGAGAAGTATATCTGCCCATCTCCTATGTATGATTGATTTAGCTGTGAGATTTTTAACAGGCAGGTATAGAATCTTGAACATCTTTATATTTATATTTTCATATTTTTTGCGAAGATCATGAAGTGTGGCTCAATCATCGAAAAAGTGATTGTAGTTTCCCGTGATAAATCAATTCAGCCCCACACCGACCATCTTAGTTAATCTATGCGATTTAAATCTTCTTTGACTAAATTCGAGAATTCCTCACTGGCAACAGATTTTGCCTCTGACTCGGGAAGTGATGATCCAGAAATAGAACAGGAGCCTCCAGAAGTCTCCTTGCCAAAATCTATTAGTGGGTTATCGACAGTTGAACCGACAACTGTTCTGATGCAACGTAGCCCTTCTTTGATACAACAGAAGGCAGAAGAATTACGTAACACTCTGGTGGCACACCGACACGATCGCCACCTGATTTTACTTCAGGATTTCCCCGACCCCGATGCCCTTTCATCTGCTTGGACTTATCAGCTTATAGCCCAGCAGTACGATATCAAGTGTGAGATTATCTATGCCGGAACTCTCAGTCACCAGGAAAACATCGCCCTAGTCAAACTTACTGGATTACCCGCCCAACGGTGTACCCTACCCACCTTCCGAGAAAAAGATTTATCCTCGTACCAGGGTTTTGTCCTCATCGACAACCAAGGGACAACTTCCCAGCTAATGCCATTAGTACAGCAGGCAAGAATTCCCCTGATAGCTGTAATTGACCATCATAATTTACAGGGGGATTTAAAGTCAGAATTTTTGGACATCCGCCCCTATGTACGGGCAACTGCAACTATTTTCACCCAATATTTGCAGACGGGGCTATTGCCTCTAGATAGCAGTATTCCTCAACACGTCAAGTGTGCCACCGCTTTGATGCACGGCTTGCGCTCCGATACCAATCGCCTCATGCAAGCCCAAGAAGAAGACTTCATGGCGGCAGCTTACCTAAGTCGCTTTTATGATGCTCAGTTATTAAATGCCGTTCTGCAGGCAAACCGTTCCAAACGGGTAATGGACGTAATTGAGCGATCGCTAAAAAACCGTATCGTTCAAAATAACTTTTCCATTGCTGGCGTTGGTTACTTACGCTACGATGACCGCGATGCTATTCCTCAAGCTGCGGATTTTCTAGTCACAGAGGAAAACGTACATACTGCCGTAGTTTACGGTATCGTTCACGATGAAGATGAGGAGCTAGAAGTAGTCATCGGCTCCTTGAGAACAACCAAACTCACCCTAGATCCCGATGAATTTATCAAAGAAGCCTTTGGTAGAGACAGCACTGGGCGCTTTTTTGGGGGTGGGCGCACTAGTGCAGGAGGCTTTGAAATTCCCATGGGATTTTTATCTGGCGGTAATGAAAACTCCGCCTATGCAAAAATGAAATGGGAAGTATACGATGCTCAAATTAAGCAAAAGCTGCTGAGATTAGTTAACCCCAGAGATAATCCAATCCAGTCTGAATAGTAAGTAGGGAGTAAGCTCAAAGGGTGTAGGATATTTTTCTATCACCCATTACCATTTCTTTGATTGTGGAACTCTACCTAATTCGTCATGGCATTGCTGAAGAAAAGCATCCAGACATCTCCGATGCTTCCAGAAAGCTAACTAAAGATGGAGAGCAAAAAACCAAGAAAGTTGCCCACCGTCTACAAGAGATGGGATTACAGTTTGATGTTATCGCTTCCAGCCCTCTGGTACGAGCTTGGCAGACAGCAAAAATTCTTCACAATGTGGGATTAAGTTCCCAAGTTGAAGAATGTTCCCATCTCGCGCCCGATGGGAGTATCCATGATTGGGTTGGAGACTGGCTAGAACCCAGAAATTATTCTCCCTCAACTCAACTAGCTGTGGTCGGACATGAACCAAATTTAAGTAATTGGGCAGAGTTTTTGGTTTGGGGTGAGGTAAAGGGACAGTTGGTCTTGAAAAAAGCAGGTATGATCGGGGTACAGCTACCAGAAACAGGCTCAGTATTTGGTCGATGTCAGATGTTTTGGCTGACACCTCCTAAGTACTTGCTTTAACAGTTGTTCCACGGTTCCATCAGAATTCGTGTGATGAAAGATACTGTTATGGCAACAAAGATTTCTGGTAATTTAGCCTGAGCAAATCTTTTTGAAAGCAATGGTGTTGCCATGATGGTGTGCGAATTCAAGCCCGGTTTGGAAGGCATTCCTGCCGCCCAATCTGGTATTAGTTTTGTTGATGGGCAAAAGGGATTATTGGAATATCGTGGCATCCGGATTGAGGAATTAGCAGAAAAAAGTAACTTTTTAGAAACTGCTTATCTTCTGATTTGGGGTGAGTTGCCCACGAAGGAAGAATTGACTGCTTTTGAGGAAGAGGTACGCTATCACCGCCGGATTAAGTATCGTATCCGCGATATGATGAAAAGCTTTCCTGAAAGTGGTCACCCGATGGATGCCCTACAAGCCTCTGCTGCGGCTTTAGGCTTATTTTATTCACGCCGTGATTTGCATAATCCTGTCTACATTCGGGATGCCGTAGTGCGTCTGTTAGCAACGATTCCAACAATGATTGCGGCGTTCCAGTTGATGCGAAAGGGGAATGATCCTGTACGCCCAAACGATAATTTAGATTATTCTGCCAACTTTCTCTATATGCTGACAGAGGAAGAACCAGACCCATTGGCTGCGAAGATTTTTGATGTGTGCTTGATTCTTCATGCCGAGCATACAATGAATGCTTCCACTTTTAGTGCGAGGGTGACAGCCTCAACCTTAACAGACCCCTATGCCGTCGTAGCTAGCGCTGTGGGAACTCTGGGAGGACCTCTCCATGGGGGGGCGAATGAAGAAGTAATTCAGATGCTGGAAAATATTGGCTCTGTAGAAAACGTTCGCCCTTACATCGAAGATTGCTTGCAAAAGAAAGCCAAGATTATGGGATTCGGACACCGTGTTTATAAGGTGAAAGACCCGCGGGCAACAATTTTACAAAACTTAGCAGAGCAATTATTCGCCAAGTTTGGGCAAGACAAATATTACGATATTGCCCAAGAGATGGAACGAGTAGTCGCAGAAAAGTTAGGTCACAAAGGAATTTATCCGAATGTTGACTTTTACTCTGGTTTGGTGTACAGAAAAATGGAAATTCCCACGGATTTATTTACACCAATTTTTGCGATCGCCCGCGTTGCTGGTTGGTTAGCCCATTGGAAAGAACAACTGGCTGAAAACCGTATTTTCCGCCCTACCCAGGTTTACAGTGGTCTCCATGGTATGGAGTACACTCCTTTAAATCAGAGGTAATGGGTAATGGGTAATGGGTAATGGATAATGAATGACTGTAATACTGAATTTCCTCTAATCCCCCACCCTATTACCCATTGCTGATTCCTAAAATTTGTGAATTCTAATTCATACCATAAGTAGAATTTCTCATCTGCACCGGAAGGGTGAAAACCATCCAGGGATATACTAGGCATGGGAATTGCAAAAAATCTTAAATAAAGGCTGGTTAAGGCAAAGATTATTGGTGGGTAAATTCACAATTATTTACAAGTGAGGATGGAACAAAGAAGAGAAAAAGGAGGGTTTCACCAGCTGAAAGCACAAAAAAGTGCACAGGGGTGGGGTATTTAATTTTGAGGATGAATATTTTTCTATTGATGCTCGACACAGTACCCAGAATTTTTCTTTTATACTTCCTAGCTTCAGCCTCCAATTGACTTCAAGAGCGGAAACATGAATTCAGGAATTGATCTGCAAGGAACATTTATTCAATCCCTGATGGATTTGGGATTACCTGCGGGTACAGCCAAAGCCATCTGGATGCCCCTGCCAATGATTTTGATGATTATTGGAGCCACGGTAGGGGTTTTAACCTGCGTTTGGCTAGAGAGAAAAATTTCGGCGGCAGCGCAGCAGAGGATCGGACCTGAGTATATTGGACCTTTGGGTTTATTAGCTCCTGTCGCCGATGGTTTGAAATTGGTATTTAAAGAAGATATCGTTCCCGCCAAATCAGACCCATTTCTATTTACCCTCGGTCCGATTATCGTGGTTCTGCCAGTATTTTTGTCCTATTTGATTGTACCCTTTGGGCAAAATATTCTCATTACCGATGTGGGTATGGGTGTGTTTCTCTGGATTGCGTTGTCCAGTATTCAGCCCATTGGCTTGTTGATGGCGGGCTATGCTTCCAATAATAAGTACTCCCTCCTAGGTGGTTTACGAGCCGCAGCCCAATCTATTAGTTATGAGATTCCCTTGGCATTAGCTGTACTGGCGATCGCCATGATGTCTAATAGTCTCAGTACCGTCGATATCGTCAATCAACAATCAGGTTACGGTATTCTCGGTTGGAACGTCTGGAGACAACCAATTGGTTTCATGATTTTCTGGATTGCGGCTCTGGCAGAATGTGAACGGATGCCCTTTGACTTACCAGAAGCTGAAGAAGAACTAGTTGCGGGTTATCAAACAGAATATTCCGGAATGAAATTTGCTCTGTTCTACCTCAGTTCCTACGTCAATTTAGTACTTTCTGCCCTTTTGGTAGCAGTCTTATACCTTGGTGGTTGGGAATCCCCCGTACCTCTGGACTTACTTGCAGGGTGGTTTGGTGTCAGCGAAACTGACCCTGTATTGCAGATTGTTACTGCTTCCTTGGGTATCACCATGACTGTACTCAAGGCATATTTCCTTATTTTCCTGGCAATCTTGCTACGCTGGACTGTGCCTCGTGTACGTATTGACCAGTTACTCGATTTAGGCTGGAAGTTTTTGCTGCCAGTGGGCTTAGTTAATCTACTATTAACAGCAGCTTTAAAACTAGCTTTTCCTGTCGCCTTCGGCGGTTAGTCAAATTTTTGGTTTGAGATTTGAGATGGCAGTAAAATCCCAAATCCCAAGCCTAAAATCCCAAACGAGAGAGAGACACGAACCATGCTCAAGTTCCTGAAGCAAGTAGGTGATTACGCCAAAGAAGCAGTCCAAGCCGGACGTTATATCGGTGAAGGTTTATCAGTCACCTTCGACCATATGCGCCGCCGTCCTGTCACTGTTCAATACCCCTATGAAAAACTTATACCTAGTGAGCGTTTTCGGGGTCGGATTCACTACGAATTTGATAAATGTATTGCCTGTGAAGTCTGTGTGCGGGTGTGCCCAATTAACTTACCTGTAGTCGATTGGGAATTCGATAAAGCCAGCAAGAAGAAAAAACTCAAACACTACAGTATTGATTTTGGCGTTTGTATTTTCTGCGGCAACTGTGTGGAGTATTGTCCAACAAACTGCCTATCAATGACAGAAGAGTATGAACTCTCCACCTACGATCGCCATGAACTCAATTATGATAACGTGGCTCTTGGTCGCCTTCCCTACAAAGTGACCAACGACCCCATGGTGACTCCCCTGCGCGAGTTAGTTTATCTCCCCAAAGGGGTGATGGACCCCCACGATCTTCCCGCCGATGCACCCCGTCCGGGCGCTCGTCCAGAGGATTTAGTGGAAAATACTAATGGGTAATCAGCAATAGGTAATGGGCTGGAAATGACTATTTACTGCCCTTGGGCAACCCATTACCAAGCTTAAAATACATCAAATTGACCATTGACAAAGGATTAAAATTGTGAATCTGGCAGAAGGAGTACAATTTGTTACATTTAGTATCCTGGCAGTGATGATGATTGGGGCAGCACTCGGTGTAGTGCTGTTTTCTAGTATTGTCCATGCTGCCTTTATGCTAGGTGGTGTCTTTATAAGTATTGCAGGGTTATATCTCCTGTTAAATGCTGATTTCGTTGCCGCAGCTCAAGTACTCATCTATGTAGGAGCGGTGAACGTACTAATTTTGTTTGCCATCATGTTAGTCAACAAGCGGCAAGACTTTGTTCCTTTCCCCACAGCTTGGGTACGCAAAGCTTTAACTGGGGTGGTGAGCTTGGGATTATTTGCCCTTCTCAGTACGATGGTTGTTGTTACACCTTGGGCACAAACCACCACAACTCCTGCTGAGAATACTATTGTTTTGATTGGTGAGCATTTCTTTACCGACTTTTTGCTGCCTTTTGAACTCGCTTCGATTTTATTGCTGATGGCAATGGTCGGTGCAATTATTTTGGCACGTCGAGAGTACTTACCAGAGCCAAGCAGTGACTTACAACAAACAGTCTTAACATTACCTGAGCGTCCCAGGGAGCTAGTCTCAGCTGGTAATGATAAGGATTAGTCCCACAATTTGGGATTTTGGATTGTCAATTTGAGTTTGATTTTATTACCTGAGCCTAGAGTTAAAGGGCGAGGTGCAGAACAAGCAAAAATATTTATCATCTAAAATCTTAAATTGTCAATCAATACTCATAGCTAACTGGTGACAACCAAAACTGACAACAACGAATACAATGCAACTTCAGTACTTTTTATTACTAGCTGCCGCGCTATTTTGTATCGGCATTTATGGCTTGATTACTAGCCGTAGCGCAGTGCGTGTTTTAATGTCCATTGAGTTATTGCTCAATGCTGTTAATTTAAACTTAATGGCTTTCTCTAATTATCTTGACTCCACAATGATTAAGGGTCAAGTTTTCACTGTCTTCGTGATCACAGTTGCTGCTGCGGAAGCGGCGGTTGGTTTGGCGATCGTCTTGGCAATTTATCGTAACCGCGATACTGTCGATATGGAGCAGTTCAATCTCCTCAAGTGGTAATACAGTGGAGCTAAAGCAGGTAATTATTGCTTACAAGGCACGAGACTCCCAGAGTAAACGCTGGGCAGAAATCTGTGCCAAGCAACTAGAAAATCGTCAATGCCAGGTTCTTATTGGACCGAGCGGACCCAAGGATAACCCCTATCCGGTGTTTTTGGCTTCTGCTCCCCAACAGATAGACCTGGCTGTCGTTCTCGGTGGAGATGGTACTGTTTTAACTGGTGCCAGACATCTCGCTCCCGCAGGTATCCCCATATTAGGTGTCAATGTGGGGGGACATCTGGGGTTTTTAACGGAATCAGTGGAAGAGTTTCAAGATACGGAGCAGGTTTGGGAACGTTTGTTGGAAGATCGCTACGCTATCCAACGAAGAATGATGTTACAAGCGGCAGTATTTGAGGGACATGGTTCTAATTTGGAGCCAATTACAGAGCGTTATTTGGCTTTGAACGAAATGTGTGTTAAACCCGCTTCTGCCGATCGCATGATTACCTCAATTTTAGAAATGGAAATTGATGGTGAGGTAGTCGATCAGTACGTGGGTGATGGTTTAATTATGGCTACTCCCACTGGTTCCACTGGTTACACCGTCTCAGCCAATGGTCCAATCATGCATGATGGCATGGAAGCGATTACAATTACTCCCATTTGTCCCATGAGTTTGTCGAGTCGTCCTCTCATTTTGCCTCCAGGTTCGGTGGTGAGTATTTGGCCCCTGGGAGATTATGATTTGAGTACGAAACTATGGACTGATGGAGTATTGGCAACTTCCATTTGGCCCGGACACCGTGTTGATGTCAGAATGGCAGACTGTCGAGCAAAGTTTATTATTTTGCGGGAGAACAACTCCTACTATCAAACTCTGCGAGAAAAGTTACTGTGGGCAGGAACTAGGGTACGCTACAGTAGCACCAACCACGCTAATTAACCAATTAATTAAGTTTTTTTTGGTGATTTTGATAGTTCATAATAAATACGGCAGGCTCAATGATTAGATACAAATTCGAGCCTGCTTTATTTTTTGAATATTTCTATCTACTGTTGTCCTAGAGGCAAGGAGCAAAGATTTTTCTTTTTGCTGAGTTGATTAATTATTTGTATATCGATGAATTGTCTTTAAAGATGCATTCAGAGATGGTATTAAATGTAATTAATATTTGCTCATGGATGATTAATTATGAGATATTCACTGATTGTAAGTTGCGTCTTCTCATAGTAGTTGCAGGATGATGAGATGACTTTCTTCTAGTAGCAAGAGCAGATAATACTAACTATTTTTGATAACAACTTAGTATTATGAACTAAAATTGTGTATCGGGTGCAAAACTATGCAAAAAATAATAATTGCTCCGAATTGGCTAAGATTTCTGATTATATTTTTATTAGTAGTAGGTATTTTGTTTCGGCTGGGAAATTTAGATAAAAAGATATATTCCTATGATGAGGTGGATGTCTCTTTACGCATTTCTGGTTATACTGCGGCAGAAGTAAGGCAAGAAATTTTTAATGGACGAGTATTGACTAGGCAAGCACTGACAAAATTTCAAGGTGTTAACCGAGAAAAAAATATTTTTTATACGGTAAAATCCGTAGCTATCGAGAACCCCCAACATCCGCCTTTATACTATATTATTGCCAGAATTTGGGTGCAATTTTTTGGAAATTCGATAACAGCAATTAGAAGTTTATCCTGTTTGATTAGCTTATTAATTTTCCCCTGCATCTATTGGTTATGTCGAGAATTATTGAGAGTACCTTTATCGTTCCCCTGGTTGGCGATCGCCCTCCTTAGCATTTCTCCATTTAACCTGATTTATGCCCAGGATGCTCAGGATACAATGCTTTGGTTGCTCATGGCAATTCTTACTAGTACTAGTTTACTAAGAGCAATATCGAGAAAGAATATCTCTAAAACTAACGAAAATCAACAAAAAAACTGGATTATCTATGGTGTGTGCTTATTAATCAGTTTATATACTTCTTGGCAAGCATTCATTATGGCGATCGCTCATAGTCTTTATATATTTATAATCAATCAATATCGTTGGAATAAAATCACTAAACTCTACACAATTAGTGTTTCTGCTGCATTGTTGGGTTTTCTCCCTTGGCTCTTCATTACTTTAGGAGATTTATTGCGATTTAAGTTATTTACAGCATCTATCCAAAATTCTCCACAAATAACTGATTTTCCCTTTTTGAATCTCTGGAATTTTAGTAGATTTGTTTTCGATGGTGGGATGGTTTTTAGCAATATTCTCGGATGGTGCATGGCAATGATCATAATTTCATTGATGGGATATAGCCTATATTTCCTATATCGCACCACCCATATTTCTGTTTGGCTATTTGTTTTTACACTGATATTTGTTCCTATAATTATTACTATACCTTTGAGCTTATTAGCAAAGGGAAAAATATTTTTTTGGGATGAGTATTTTATCACTACTTACCTAGGTATACTAATTTCTCTCGCTTACCTGGTGGCAACACAATTATATAGTGGTACTTTTATTCGCCAAAATCTTTGGCAAGTAATTTTTATATTTTTACTGATTTGTAGCTTTATTTCTTGTTTAACTATTTCTCAGGCAGATACATGGTGGCATAAAAATTTTAGTTATGGCAATATGCAAATTGCCAGGATTGTGAATCGTGCTAATCGTCCTTTAGTGATTAGTGATTATCAAGGAATTAATTTTGGTAATGTGCTTGCGCTGAGTCGAGAATTAGAGGATACAGTCAGTTTTCAATTAATTTCCAATCGCCGGATTCCCAAATTATCCACAAACTTTGATAGTATATTTTTGATGAATCTTGATAAGACGCTCTTGGCAAATATCGAAAAAAGATATCTTGTGACAAGCAGCTTGATTTACAAAGATAGATTTTATCTTGTTTATAAGTTAGGCAGAATCAGAACTAGTCAACGATAATAGCTCCATCATATAAGTGGCACAGGTAATTCTCAAGTAATTCTCAGGTGAAATTAATTTAAACTAGGAAAAATAGTATTATATTAAGAATGGCAGGGTATCTAGAGATTGATGATTTTTTGGAAATTTCATCTCTGACATCTTGGTAATAAACAGGTTATTTGAGAATCGGTAATCACAAAAACTCTCATTCCTGGCTGAAAATCCAGTTTTTAAGGTTTTGTGGAAAATATAGAAGTTAGTTAAGAAACCTGAGTGAAAGCATTAGTGAGATTGTTCGGTTAAGTTGAAATCTCATTAATTAAGACTTTCAGTTAAGATTAGTTTATATAGCTGTTCCCACTCCAGTAAGATATACCCTAACCTCACTATCGCGCACACCGATTCCAAGGAGGTTTTGGGAGTTTTTTCCTTACTTTACTAAAATGAGAAATGCTATGTCAGTATTTAGCAAGAATTAATAGCTTGCTCAATTTATTATTTTAATTAAGAATGTGAATATTTTACAAATACTTGAGAAAAGGTTAGATTTTTTCTCTTTAAGATTACGTTTAACATTGGGAATAGCAGCATTTTCTCTTTTAGGTATTGGTGGTTTTACCTTGTGGACAAATTGGAAAATGCAACAGATTTTAATTGGCAGCCATAAACATGATATTGAGCAAATGTTAGCCCGATTGCCTAGGGATGTAGAAGTTTATAGCGAAATGATGTCATTGCAAACTGGGTTAAAAAAGTCTCTTAATTATTTAGCTAATGATAGTACTTTTCTGTGGGTAAAAAATTCCCCAAGTCGATTAGTGCTGAAGTCTAATAATTGGAGCATTTTGCCGGAAAATATCGCTCAAACTATTATTAATATTTCTCAAGATAAAATTAGACCAAATATTTATAAAATTGAAAAAAAATATTTTGTTGTTTGTAGTCGGAGATTAATTGTCAAAAAGCAAGATTTAGGAGAAGTCATTGTCGTTAAAGACATTAGTCATGACCAAAAAATGTTTTTAATGGTAGTGCAGAGTTTAACAATTGGAAGTGTTTGTTTAATAGTTATTATTTGTGGTGCAGTAACTATATATATATATGCGGCATTAAAACCTTTGCGCCAACTGAGTCGGATGACACAAGGAATTTCCTTTCAGGATTTATCGGCAGCTAAAATTAAACTAGATAAAGCTCCTAGTGAAGTGAAGGAATTAGCTGATACTTATAATAAAATGCTATCTGGGCTGAATCTATCCTGGGAGCAGGAAAAACAATTTGTGAGTAATGTTTCCCATGAATTGCGTACACCTTTAACAATTGTAAATGGCTATTTGCAAAGTGTATTAAGACGCGAAAATAATTTAACAGAAATGCAAAGGGAAGCATTGAAAACAGCCTCAATGGAGGCAGAAAGAACAATTAGGCTTTTACAGGATTTATTGGATTTAGCTCGTGCTGATAGTGGAAACTTCCCTTTAAATATAGAGAATTGTTGCTTAGGTGAATTAGTCAATGAAGTGATTGCCATGGCAAGGCAGTATAGTGACAGAAGTATTATTTTAGAGACAGTTAACTTAGAAATATGGGTAAAAGTTGACTATAGTCGTCTCAAACAGGTTCTGATTAATTTAATTGATAATGCTATCAAATATTCTCCGCCGGATGCACCAGTGGTGGTTAAATTAAGTCAAAGGGAAAAAATGGTGACGATAGAAGTTTGCGATCGCGGTTATGGAATTCCCCTACAGCACCAATCACGGATATTTGAACGCTTCTATCGTGTGGATGAGTCGCGTAACTCGAATACCGGTGGTACTGGTTTAGGTTTAGCGATTGTCAAGACGTTTGTGGAAGGGATGGGAGGTAGTGTCACCGTGCGATCGCGGATGGGAGAAGGTAGTGTGTTTATCGTAAATTTGCCAAGTTAATTGAGAATAGAGTCAAAAATTGTCAATTTGGGTGCTAGAAGTGGGAAATATAGAGTACTATCTCAATTTGCAATGATTCCCATGCTCAAAAATCACTTGCTGCTCATGGTGCTAGTATCCTTTGTCTGGGGAGGATTAACTGGATGTACATCTATTACGGGAAATTCTTCTTCATCCCAGAATAGTCAGAAGACTAGTGAGAATAATCTCAAAATCACCACCGAAATTAAAATTGCTGGTTCTAGTAGTACCTATTCCTTATTGAAATCAGTAATCAAGAGCTATGCAGATAAACATCCTGAAATAAAAATTACTTTGCTACCTGCAAGTAACTCTGAAAGCGCGATCGCCGCAGTTAAAGATGGAATTTTACAAGTAGCAGCAGTTAGCAAGCAGTTAACAGCCAAAGATATTCCTAATACCTTAGAATACCGGGAATTTGCCAAGGATGCTTTGTTGGTAGCTACCCATCCGACGGTGAAGGGAGTAGTTAATCTAACTACAGATAACCTCAAAGCAATTTATAGTGGAAAAGCCAAAAACTGGCAAGAATTTGGTGGTCCAGATGCGAAAATTGTAGTGTTGGATCGTCCAGAAGATGAATCTGCCAAAAAGTTACTACGTAAGTATTATCTGGGTAAAGATTTACCCAATGGCAAGGATACAGTTATTCTCAATCAAGAACCAGACTTGATTACTGCATTACAAAGTACACCTTATAGCATAGGTGCTTTTGCCCTTTCCCAAGCTATCAGTAATAATCTACAAGTAAATCGTTTGAGCTTAGATGGTGTGGAACCCTCGCAAAATAATATAGCTAGTGGTAAATATCAGATGGTGAGACATATTGGAGTTGTGACTCAAAAATCTCTCTCCCCATCGGTGCAAAAGTTTCTAGATTTTGCGGTGAGTGACAGTATGCGCTCAGAATTGACAAAAATGGGATTAGTCTTACCGGAAGGGAAAAAATAAGCATCATGGTAATTCAAAGAAATTACGCCAAATTACCTGTGGCGGTAAAATTACTTTTGCCCTTGATGTTGATATTTTTTGGGATTTCGGGAGTCGGGATATACAGTTTTTTTATCGGGTATGTGGCAAACCGTCTGGTGGCTGAAACAGAAAGCACGACAAACTTGCTGTCAGAAAATTTCTCCCATCGTCACCAATTGCTAGAATTACGGGGAAAATGGCTAGCAAATCAAAATGAAGTCATAGAAGCGATCGCCTCCGCAAATCGAACTACCTTACTGCAAACTTTGCTACCAATTCAAGCGAGTATGCAACTAGATATGATTACTGTTGTAGATAATCAAGGTTTAGTGATTGGAGATTTACGCAAAGGCGAAATTTCCCAAATTCCTATCAACAATCAAGCAGTTATCAAGGCAGCAAAAAATGGTTTACAAATCACGGATGTGATCTCCATTGGTGGTAAAGTGCCACCTGTAATAGTGGTAGTCATACCTGTGAGATCTCAACAAAAGAATCTGGGTGGAATTATAGTCGGGTATACCGTTACCGAGGAGCTACTAAATCATAGCCGCACCGCCTCCAGTCAGCAATTACTGGCAGTTACTAATAATCAAATTGCTGTTAGTACCCTACCTCAGTTGAGGGGATTAACATGGCAACCGCCATCAGTAAATACTCCAGTTACTGAAGTGTCATTGAGTAATCAAGAATACTTTGCAAAAACAGTTACCTTGTCCACAGATGATAACAACAAACTTAAACTAGTTTTATTAAATTCTGTGATACCGATTACTGAAGCTGGAACACAATTAGTGCTGTTTATTAGCGGTTTTTGCTTAATCGGGGGAGCGATCGCCTTAACTATCGGTTTATTTGTCACCCGTAATCTGACTCGTCGTCTCCAGAAACTCACCAATGCGACAGCAAAGTTGGCAAATGGAGATTTAAGCACCCGAATCACCGTAGATAGTCAAGATGAAGTAGGTAAACTTGCCCAAAGCTTTAACCAGATGGTTGAGCAACTCACCCTGCGCGATCAAAAAATAAATCACCAGATAGAAGAATTAGCTACTGCCTTCAAACAACTTCAAGAAACCCAGGCTCAACTAGTACAGAGTGAGAAGATGTCTAGCTTGGGACAAATGGTAGCAGGGATTGCCCACGAAATAAATAACCCGACTAGTTTTATTCATGGTAATATTACCCATCTATCCGAATACACAAAAGATATTTTATACTTAGTTGGTCTCTATCAAAAAACATACCCAGAAGGGACAGTAGAAATTCAAAAAACTATTAAAGATATCGAATTAGATTATTTACAGCAAGATTTACCCCAGCTAATTAAGTCTATTGAAGTTGGTAGCGATCGCATTCGCCAAATAGTCTTATCTCTTCGCAATTTTTCCCGTCTAGATGAATCTGAATTTAAAGCAGTGGATATTCATGAAGGGATAAATAACACCTTACTGATTCTGGGAAATCGCCTCAAACCCTCTGGAAAACGTCCCGGAATTCAGATTATCAAAGAATATGCGGATTTACCCCCAGTTGAATGCTACCCAGGGCAATTGAATCAAGTATTTATGAATATTCTGGCAAATGGCATTGATGCTTTAGAAGAAGTAATCTTATCAGAGCAAGGACGAAAGTATAATAAAACACCACAAATCCATATTCAAAGTCAGGTATTAGATAGTAAATGGATAGAAATCCGTATTCAAGATAATGGTTTAGGAATTAGTGAAGAAGTCCGGACAAAACTCTTTGACCCATTTTTTACTACCAAACCTATCGGTAAAGGTACGGGACTTGGTTTATCTATCAGTTATCAGATTATTGTCGAAAAGCATGGAGGGAAGATAGATTGTCATTCTGTACCAGGAGAGGGAACTTTATTTACAATTTCCATTCCCAACAAACAGATATAGTTTTTCTCCCATTATTTGTGCGGAATGACTACTATCAACAATGTATATTTCAAAGAAAGGTAACTCTAACGCTGGGTAATAGGTATTAGTAGGTATACTAATTATCTATTACCTATTCTTTTATACTGACTCAAGTATATTTGAAGTTTCTGCCAACCTGCAACTTTTGCCAAAAATCATGTTGCGACTCTACCATTTGTTGCTCATTGGTGGGATTTTAGTTCTCACACCCTTAGGAATACGTTATCTTGCTCCTCAATCTCATTCCTCAACTCATCCACCTGGTGTGTCACTTTCAGGTAATTATTGGCAAACCCTTTTAGGTAAAACGTCTGCACCAACAAATTGGCAGGTTTCACCTTGCGCTGGGGAAGCTCCTTTATTATGTGTTTCCGCAGCTGGTAAACCGGTGGGAACAGTAGAAATGGCAATTCACCCTCTCCAGAAGCAAGAGAGTTTGCGGAAAGCCCTGGCAACTACTGGTATTCTCAAGGATGGCAAGTTAGATACAAAACACCCTGAGTATAATCAGCAGGTATCCCTTGCCTTGAAGAATTGGGCAAATGAAAACTATACAAACTTAACCCAAGATCGTCAGCAGGAATATCAAAATCAAGCACAAGATCGCATCCTATTTTCTGCCTATCCTCCCCAAAATATAGCAATAGGTAAGTCCCCAGGAATTCGTTATGGATTTGTGGGTTTAAAGTCTCAAGGAGGTATATGGGAGCAACATCTCAGTTATGCTGCTATTAATAGTAATCATGTTTACGTGATCACTACTGCTTTTGCTCCCACTGCTGTCACAGGAAAGTTTGCCAATTTTGAAGATTTAGCGGTTTTTGAACCTCACCTGAGTGCGATCGCCACCAATCTTAAGTTAGAAAATTAAGTTTATCTGGTGAAAAGATAGCTGGTAAAATGGAAATATCTTACTTTGACTCCAGTGATAGTAGAAAATATTGGTTCTGTTGATGGGATTTTACGGCAAGTCTCCAGGGGAGATGATTTATCCCCAGCAGCAGGAGTGTTTTTACTTCAGCAAACTGATGCAGCAGCGATCGCCACTATCCAAGCAACAGCAGATCAATTACGCAAACAGCAAGTTGGTGATACCGTTACCTACGTCATCAATCGCAACATCAACTTTACAAATATTTGTGAGCAACATTGCAGCTTTTGTGCATTTCGTCGGGATTCCGGGGATGATGGTTCCTATTGGTTAGATTGGCAGAAAATTCGTGACAAAACCGCCGATGCAGTTAACAAAGGGGCTACAGAAATTTGTATGCAGGGGGGATTAAACTTAGCAGCCAAAATTAATGGTCAATCCCTACCTTATTATTTACGTTTAGTTGCCACCATCAAAGAAGAATTCCCCCAGTTACATCTCCACGCATTTTCACCCCAGGAAGTACAATTTATTGCCCGTGAAGATGGTTTGACTTATGCAACTGTACTTAAAGCTTTGCAAAATGCGGGAGTAGATTCCTTGCCAGGAACCGCCGCCGAGGTATTAGATGATCAAGTACGACGGGTACTATGTCCAGAAAAAATCAATACAGCCACCTGGCTAGAAATTATCAGTACTGCTCACCAATTAGGTTTACCCACAACTAGTACCATGTTGTGTGGACATATCGAAACCCCAGAACAGCAAATTACCCATTTAGAAAAACTGCGATCGCTACAACAAACCGCCATTCATCACCAATATCCCGCCAGAATTACAGAGTTCATTTTGCTACCCTTCGTGGGGCAGGAAGCGCCAAAATCCCTACGAAATCGTGTAGGACGCAACCAACCAGAGTTAGAAAAGACACTTCTGCTGACTGCCGTAGCCAGGATTTACCTAGGAAAATATATTCCCAATCATCAACCGAGTTGGGTAAAACTAGGAATTACAGGAGCAACTACTGCCCTTGAGTGGGGTTGTAACGATATTGGCGGCACCTTGATGGAAGAACATATTACCACCATGGCAGGGGCGCTGGGGGGTACGTGTATGGAAGTTGAGACATTACAAGGGGCGATCGCCTCCCTGGGAAGACCATATCAACAACGAGACACTTTGTACAGAACTATTTGAACTCTTCCTTGGTTATCATCAAAGTGACAGTTCCCAGAAAAAATTCTTTTCCCCACTACCTATTACCCACCTCAACTCATCATACTCAGGTTCAAGCAGACATGATATTGGATGCCAATCCAAGATAGGATGGACGTTGACTTAATGTATTTTTACTCATTGATTATGAAGCGCTATTTGTCACGTCTGCTCGCCCTGGTTTTGGTTGTGGTTGTTGGTTTAACCGGATGTTCTGGCGCTCCTGGTAGTTTAACAGGCAATTATTCCCAAGACACCTTAGCAGTGATTGATACCTTGAAAAATGCCATAGATTTGCCCACAGATGCACCGGATAGAGCCGCAGCGCAAGCACAAGCGCGTCAAAAAATTAATGATTTTTCTGCTCGCTATCAAAGAAACGGTTCTGTGACAAAGTTGAATTCTTTTACAACAATGCGTACAGCCCTCAATTCCCTCGCTGGACATTATAGCTCCTATCCCAATCGTCCCGTTCCCCAAAAACTGAAAGAGCGTTTACAACAAGAATTTAAGCAAGTGGAAGCAGCGTTACGACGTGAAGCTTAATTAAAATCTGCTGTCATTGCCAATAGTCCCTAGTAGCTCTGTGCAGAATTCAAAATTAATACAACCTAAGTGTTTTGTTGATTGTGTAGATATAACAAGACTTCCCCTAGGGTATGGTTGTTTTATTTCCGCCGTGCTGTACTAGTTATTTTCTCGCTATTGAACCAATACGCAATTTCAAATTTATTTCTAGTATGAAGATTCCCGACTTGATTTATCAATAGTTTGGGAATCTATTAATTTTTATGGGTAATTTTTCATAGTTATCAGGCAGTAAATTACACAATTTATAAAAATTAGGGCATAGAATGCGATGAGAATAATACTGAGAAGGGGTGAAGGAAATATCCCTCATTCCCTGTTGCCAATTTACAACTCAAGGAGTGCCAGTTTACCATCCCTATGCCTAACAGTTCTGAGAATGTTGTCAAATTTTTCCAGCCTTGGCGACGTTTGTTCGCTGTTTGCTTTAGTAGTGCCCTACTGATGCCCTATCTTGGCAGCCAACCAGTACAAGCACAAATTAACGAGTTTTGTCAAGTATCCGTATCTGCCGCTCAAGAAAAAGAGACTTTACGCAAATCTGCGCAGAAAGACAATCCAGAAGCAGAAAGTCGCTATCAGCAATTATTGCGGCAACACGCCCAAGACTTGCAAGAATGTCGCGATCGCAATTGGCCCCAAGTTCAGGCAATTTGGTTACGGTTATATCCCTGTGACTTACAACCTGGAGCCATTGAACATATTATGGATCGGATTGTCAATCGGGGTTACAACCAAGTATACCTGGAAGCATTCTACGATGGGCGAGTCCTATTACCCCAAGCCAAGAACCCCACAGTTTGGAAGTCTGTAATTCGCACCCCTGGAGCCGAAAACGCTGATTTATTAGCACTAGGTATCAAAAAAGGTCAGCAAAGGGGCTTAAAAGTCTACGCTTGGATGTTTACCACCAATTTTGGTTATACCTATGCCCTGCGTCAAGACAGAGAAAGGGCGATCGCTCGCAATGGCAAAGGACAAACCAGCCTCTACGTAGTTGATAACGCTTCCCAAGTCTTCATTGACCCTTATAATAACCAAGCAAAACGCGATTATTACCTGATGGTACAGGAGATACTCCGTCGTCGCCCCGACGGTATGCTCTTTGATTATGTACGCTATCCCCGGCAAGCCGGTACTGACTCCATCGCCACAAAAGTTACAGACCTGTGGTTATATACTGAAGCTACCCAAGCAGCTTTATTTAAACGGGCACAAAATAATAAGGGTTTAGATTTAATTCGTCGCTTTCTTGCCAAAGGATACATCACCGCCGGAGATATTAACCAAGTCGATCAACTCTATCCCCAGGAAGCAGAACCCCTATGGCAGGGTAGAACTATCAATGCCGCTAAATCAATCCTACCAGCCCATCAGAGACAACCTCAACTGCAATGGGACTTATGGCAACTGGCAGTCGCCCATGCCATGCAAGGAATTCTTGATTTTGTCAATTTAGCCGCCTATCCTGCTCAACAGATGGGTTTACCCACAGGAGCAGTATTCTTTCCCGAAGGTAATCAAATGGTAGGTAAGGGTTACGACTCCCGTCTTCAGCCTTGGGATCGGTTTTCCAATACCATGGAGTGGCATCCCATGGCTTATGCTAACTGTGAAAATGCCGATTGCATTGCACAACAAGTAGAACGAGTCATCAGTATGGCAAAACCAGGAACCAAGATAATTCCTGCCTTAGCTGGTACTTGGGGTAAATCTATGAGTAATCGTCCTTCCTTGGAACTACAGATGCAAGCGTTACGGCAACACGCACCCCAATTAAAAGGAGTTAGCCATTTTGCCTATTCCTGGCAATTTCCTGAACACGATGGCGATCGCAAATTTTGCCGCTCCCAGAATTAAGCTGAAAATGTGCGGTAATTGCTCAACTCACCAGAGGAATTACCGCCCATGATTGTATTTAAGGTTTGTTAATTTAAAATTAGAGTCTTTGGAGAGAAATTATCTCTCACCTAAAATCCTGACTTCTTGCCCGCTTTCAGAATAATCATAGAGATAGGTAAAGTCAGTCGTTTTATTTATAAGTAGGACTTACACACAAGTACGGGCTATAGAGTCAATTTCTGAATTACACCTAGGTGGAAATCATTGTTTCGACTCTATGTTTGCCTAAGTCCTGATAAGAAAATTTAGAGTAAATTGATTAGAGGAGGCTGGTGGATGGCTACAACCGACTTTAAAGACTATTACGCAGTTTTGGGAGTAAGTAAAACTGCCAGTCAAGATGATATTAAGCAAGCGTTTCGTAAACTTGCTCGCAAATACCACCCAGACGTAAATCCTGGCAATAAGCAAGCTGAAGCACGGTTTAAGGAAATTAACGAAGCCTACGAAGTTTTATCAGATCCAGATAAACGCAAAAAATATGACCAATTTGGTCAATACTGGAAACAAGCTGGTGAAGGTTTCCCCGGTGGTGCTGGTGTTGGCGTTGATATGGGCGGTGTAGACTTCAGCCAATATGGTAGCTTCCAGGATTTTATTAATGAATTAATTGGCGGTTTTGGTGGTGCTAATCCCCGCAATGCTAGACAAACCTATAGTTATCGAACCTCCACCAACAACACAGGTTTTAACGGTTTTAATGACTTTGGGTTTCAAGATATGGGTGGTGCTGCTACTGCTCAAGATAGTGAAGCAACTATTACCCTATCTTTTTCAGAAGCTTTCCATGGTGTTCAAAAGCGTTTCAGCTTGGGTAATGAGACAATTGATGTGCGAATTCCCCCAGGAGCAAAAACCGGTTCCCGTCTACGGATACGTGGCAAAGGTGCTATCAACCCCTTTAACCAACAACGGGGTGACTTGTATTTAAAAGTAGAACTACAACCCCATAGCTTTTTCCAGTTTGAGGGTGATAATTTAGTCTGTGAAGTGTCTATCACCCCCGATGAAGCGGTTCTTGGTGCTTCTATTGATGTCCCCACACCTGATGGTAGTGTGACGGTGAAATTACCTGCGGGAGTGCGCTCTGGACAATCCCTGCGCTTGCGGGGTAAGGGGTGGCAACAACCTAAAGGGGAGCGTGGAGATCAATTAGTCAAAATCGCGATCGCCACACCTAGAGATATCAGCCAACAGGAGCGAGAATACTACGAAAAAATCCGCTCATTACGTACCTATAACCCCCGCAGTCACCTACACAACATTAGATTATAAAATCAGGGAATCAGGGAAAATTAAATTAGAGGTTCAAGAATACAGATTTCCCCTTCCCTATTCCCCCTCAAACTCTGCCAGTAATCTTTCAATACTGGCATTGTGATCCAAGAAGGAAAATAAATGTTTATAACGCAATCTACCTTGCTTATCTAACACAAATTGTGCTGGAAGTGGGGCTCCTAAAGCTTGTCCAACCTTATAAGCACGAAATACCCAACACCGAGGGTCGCTTAACAAAGGCATTTTTAAACCCAAATCTCGAACAACAGTTTGACTCTGAGTTTCATCAGTACTAGTAATTAATAAAACTTCCACACCCCTTTGTTGAAATTCTTCGTATCTTTCATTCAATTCTTTGATATGAGGATAGCAGAAAGGGCAGTATTGTTTTTCAGTAAAAATGCGTGTGAAAGCTAGTAATATAGGTTGATTCCCACGATAGTCAGATAATCTAATTTGTTGCCCATTCGTCATATCTGGCAATTTAAAATCCATCGTTATTTGCCCTAATTCCACAGTATTTGAGGCTGGAACTGGGAATAAGTTTTTTGCAAAACGTTCGTTGAATAATCCGTCAAAGTTTGACGAGGTTAATATCTTTTGCATAGTTCAGATAAATATGAAAATTGTCTCTAGGAATTCAAATATAGAATCTACAAGTATAAATTCTTATTAGCTCTATATATCCCTATGATAATATCTATATTCCTGAAAATAAATTAAGATATCTCTAGTATTTTCATAATATTCATTTCCTTGTAAGCTACCTTCAGAATATTTTGTTCTAGGCAAAACTTACAAAAAATGTTGTTATTTAAGCACAGTTTGACTTATCAAATATCTAGCGTGATGTGATTAATCAAGAATTAAGATAACCAGATGTAGAGAGATTGCCGGCATATCTCTACACAGAGTAAATATCCTGTAAAAGCGGAAACCAAATATCAAACAGCAGAATTTTTTAAAGCATACTTGACGATGAGTAAGCAGTTTCTACCGTCTGTATCACGTTCATACACAACCTTGTCTGCCAAACGTCGCAATAAAAACCATCCATACCCCCCGACTTGCAGAGTACCTGGTTCTGGTTCGGCGATCGCGTTGGGGTCAAAAGGTTTACCATGATCCCAAATCCTGATTTCTAATCTATCCAACCACAGGGAAACATTAATATCTATAGTGGTTTCTGGTGGTAGGGCACGATGGGCATGACGAACAGCATTAGTAAAACCTTCTGCTAATGCTAAATTGAGTCTATACAGTTGACTTTCTGACCAACCTAACTGAGATAAGTGTTGCAGACAAAATAGCTCAAACCACTGTTGCACTTGATTCAGAAGCTTGAGTTCGCTTTTTACCGCCAGATGGTCTTGCTGCACTATGCTAAGCATTGACCTTGACTGAGAAGATGTGTGTTTCTGGGAAAAAAATTTTGAGAGCCACTTAACATGACTAGATAAATCTAAGATTTTGGAATAGCATTCTAACTCAAAATCTGTAGACATAGTATCAAAATGTTGATGTTATTAAAAGTGACGCCTGGGGATTTTTCTCAAAAGTACCTACGCACTCAGTGAGAAAGTCACAGGCGTCAAGACGCTTTTCAGTAACTGATTTTAGAATAGCCCCAAAGTCAGAGACTTATCTAATGGTAAAGCTGCACCAATTCCTAAGTACACAGTTACTAATGTACCAAATAGGAATACTGCGGTAGCGACTGGACGACGGAAAGGATTTTGGAATTTATTGACGCTCTCAATAAAGGGAACCAAAATCAATCCCAGAGGTACGGCAGCCATTGCTAATACACCCAACAATTTGTTAGGTAAAGAGCGCAGGATTTGGAATACAGGATACAAATACCACTCTGGCAGAATTTCCAGGGGTGTTGCAAAGGGGTTTGCAGGTTCGCCCGTCATTGCTGGATCTAGAACTGCTAGAGCCACAATACAAGCAAAGGAACCCATAATTACAATTGGGAAAACATAGAGCAAGTCATTGGGCCAAGCGGGTTCACCATAATAGTTGTGACCCATACCCTTTGCCAGTTTAGCTCTTAAGATAGGATCGCTCAGATCGGGTTTTTTCTGTGTTGCCATTTTTAAATGCGCTCTCCTGCTGAGGATGGGTTAAAGCATTTGTAGAAGCTATTAGCTATTAGGCATTAGCTTTTAGCTGCGGATGTAAATGTTTGCTAACTTTGTAGCTTATGTTGCGTTTAGCTATTTCTCATCAGTTTAAAACAAACATTTCTATCTGCAAATAGCTAATGCCTAGGTAACTCAAACTACAAGGGACCGGAAATACCTTGTTTACGAATCATTAAGAAGTGGAACAGCATGAAGACTGCAATTAACCAAGGCAGCACAAAGGTATGAGCGCTGTAGTAACGGGTTAAGGTTGCTTGTCCGACACTAGAACCACCACGAAGTAAATCAGATATCAGAGTACCAACTACAGGGATAGCTTCTGGTACACCGCTCACGATTTTCACCGCCCAGTAACCAACTTGGTCCCAGGGTAGAGAATATCCAGTTACACCAAAGGAAACGGTGATGACTGCGAGGACAACACCACTAACCCAAGTTAATTCACGGGGTTTTTTGAAACCACCAGTTAGATATACCCGGAAAACGTGCAGAATCATCATCAGTACCATCATGCTGGCAGACCAGCGATGGACGGAACGAATTAGCCAACCAAAGTTGACCTCGTTCATGATGTACTGTACAGAAGAATAAGCTTCAGCAACAGTTGGCTTGTAGTAAAATGTCATCGCAAATCCAGTTGCGAACTGGATCAGGAAACAAACTAGGGTGATACCACCCAGACAGTAAAAAATGTTGACATGGGGAGGGACGTACTTACTGGTGACGTCGTCGGCGAGCGCTTGTAATTCCAAGCGTTCCTCGAACCAGTCATAAACGTTAGCCATACAATCTCAAAATTCCTAAGACACGATCGCGGTTGATTATCTGTTGAAGTTCTCTAGGGCAAAAGCCACCGAGACCTCACCTTTTGGGTTGCCACTTTTTCAACGAGGAACCCTACGCCATATGCTTTCCATGAGTATGATACGCCAAAGCTTAACAGGGCAGATCATCAACGCATCCAGAATGCATGACATTGGGCAAACCATCTCTAGAAGTGGGTTCACTCCCAGTTAAATAATTTGGGGATGTTCGCAAAGAGGAATGCCCTCGTTTGATAATAGAGCATTCAAGCGCAGAGAGTTTTTAAAAAACTTCACACTCTGCAAAGGTTGAATGTATTGCGTTCTCCTTGCACCCAAACATCCGGGATGATGGACACAAAGTAGATTCTATCGTTTATTGAGCGGCTCTGACTGTTACCAGTTGTGAACACAACTTGATTAAAACAATGCACCACTTCTATAAAAAAAGTAACATAATCGAGAGATAGATTTCATCTTTTGAGGGGTTGAGGAGTCGTAGAAGTTGATAAATTTCAGAAAATACAGCGAGTTTTTGACCTAACTTGAAATTTTTCGATGGTGGAAAACGGAATGTTTTTTGCCCTGACTGGATTTAGGCTATTGGGGTTAAGAGTGGAATCAAAAATGGGGTTAATACAAAATCGGGTTTTGCGGGTAATTTTTTGCTTATTTATGGCTGTTTGGGTAGGTATATATGGTTTTTCTCAGCCAGCATTAGCTTTAACCGATGAGCAGAAATTGGTTTCAGAAGTTTGGCGCATTGTCAATAGAAGCTATTTGGATGAGACATTTAATCATCAAAATTGGGCAACTGTACGTCAAAAGACCTTAGCAAAACCCCTGAAAGACGAGCAGTCAGCTTATAAGGCAATCCAGGAAATGCTGAAAACCTTGGATGACCCGTTTACTCGGTTTTTAGACCCGGAGCAATATCGGAGTCTACAGGTGAATACTTCTGGAGAACTGACTGGAGTCGGATTACAAATTGCCTTAAACCAAGAAACGGGAAAATTAGAGGTAGTTGCCCCCATCGCAGGTTCGCCGGCAGAGAAAGTGGGAATTAAGCCGCGCGATCGCATTCTGCAAATCGAAGGATTGTCTACCCAAAACCTGACTTTGGATGAAGCTGCGGCTAGAATGCGAGGTCCGATTGGTAGTTTTGTGACGCTTTTGATTGCCAGGGATGGGGAAGCGGAAAAAGAGGTGCAAATTATGCGCGATCGCATTTCTTTAAATCCTGTAGTGGCAGAATTACGTCCTGGGAATCAGGGTAAATCCATTGGTTATGTCCGCCTAACTCAATTTAACGCCAATGCCGCAGCAGAGTTGGCACACGCAGTCAGTCAGTTAGAAAAAAAAGGTGCCGATGGCTATATCCTGGATTTACGGAATAATCCTGGGGGACTTTTGCAAGCAGGGGTAGAAATCGCTCGACTATGGCTAGATTCGGGGACAGTAGTTCATACAGTCAATCGTCAAGGAATTCAAGGTAGTTTTGAGTCCTTTGGTCCACCCTTAACTAGTGACCCCTTGGTAGTTTTAGTCAACGAGGGAACAGCTAGCGCTAGTGAGATTCTAGCAGGTGCATTACAAGATAACGGACGAGCAACTTTAGTTGGTGCAACCACCTTTGGTAAGGGTTTAATTCAATCTTTGTTTGAATTATCTGATGGTTCTGGCTTGGCAGTAACTATTGCTAAATATGAAACCCCTAAGCACCGAGACATTAATAAATTGGGAATTAAACCCGATAAAGTTATCCCCTCTGTATCAATTACCCGTGAACAAGTAGGTACGGAGGAAGATCCACAGTTTCAAGCGGCATGGGAATTTCTGCAAAAGAGTCCTGTGATTGTAGGGGTAAATTAGACAGAAGATTTCAGGGCGTAAGCGTCCTGATTTCATTCCCAAAGTTGAGCTAAATCTAAAGCTGCTAATTGCTGGTAGGCATGATTAATCACCCGCTTGCCGCGTAAAAATCCGGTATTTGCTCCTGGACAAATCACCGCCAGATTTTCTGGAGAAAAGTTTTCCAACAAATACTTGACACTTCTAATTTGTCTGTGCCAGTGAAAAGTCTTGGCTGTCTTGAATGGTGCAGGTTCACCTTGTTGATTGGGCAGAAGATGTCGTCCAGAAAACAAAATTCCTCCATGTTCGTTATGATACACACAGGCGGAACCGGGAGAATGTCCTGGTGTCCAGATAACCTTGGTGGTGGGATTGAGGGTTAATTCCCGATGGAAGGTTGTTAATTTTGCTTCCGGAATCAGATAAGCTTCTTGTTCTTGGATGATAATTTCACAGTTAAAAGCTTTTTGGTATTCCACTGCTTTCCCAATTGCCCCACGGTGGGTGATGATTAACCAACGGATGCCACCTTGGGAATCCATAAAACTTTGGTAAGATTCATCCCAAGCTGGAGAATCAATCAAGATGTTGCCTTCATTTCTTACAATAAAGTAAGCTGTTCCTCCAAGTGTGTCCCGATTTGGCGGAAATGCAAAAATGGAATTAAACACTATTTGGGGTGATTTGGTAATTGTCTGATTTGATTCTGGAGGTAAGGGACACATATGAGTGGTAATGCTAAGTAGTGAAAATAGCCCTATTGTGATACTTGGTTGTCGGACTGTCTGAAATTAAATTATGGTCTCTTTTGCAGTTCAGAGGATGATGTTTTTGACCACAAGCTAGACTAGCATTGCAAAACAAGCAACAATAACATGAATTTTTGGTTTTTGCTTCTACTGGGATTAATTACTTACTGGATGGTACAGCGCAGTGTCGCGCGAATTACCACTACACCAGTCTGGTTATTGTGGTTGGTGTTGATGACACCAGCTTTGATTTGGACTGGGTGGGTAGCAGTATATGGGGGAAAGGCTCCCCTACCGCGATCGCTAATGTTATTACCTTGGATTGTCTGTCCCATATTGTACTGGGTACTGGTTCAGTGGGGACGTAAACCGATAGTAAGCAAGGAACCAGAAAATAATCAAACATCCCAGGCAAATCCTATCCCAGAACCTGTACCATTGCGTCCGATTGAGGCAACAGAAGAAGCTCAACTGAGAAATTGTTTTTCTCTCTCGACCTATTATTTACAAACTATTGAATATAAACCCCAGGCAATTATTTGTCGGGGACAATTACGCACCAAGCCAGAGACCGCCTATGAAAAAATTAAAGAAAATATTGAAGGTATCTTTGGCGATCGCTTTCTCGTGATTTTTCAAGAAGGTTTAAACGATAAACCGTTTTTTGTCCTAGTTCCCAATTCTCAATCAGTCAAATGGGAAAAGGTTAAACCCGAAAAGCTCACCCGTCCTGGTTTAGCATTAATGCTATTAGCAGCCACCCTATTGACTACAACCTTTGTCGGGACAAGACTCGCTGGAGTTAACTTTGATACTTTACAAACAGACCCAACTGTGCTTCTGAAGGGCATACCCTATGCTTTAACTTTAATGTTCATCCTGGGGGTTCATGAACTCGGTCACTATTTCACCGCCAGACGCTATAAAATTCGCACAACATTGCCGTATTTTATCCCTATGCCCTTTTTCCTCGGTACTTTTGGGGCATTTATTCAGATGCGCAGTCCCGTACCCCATCGTAAAGCGTTATTTGATGTGAGTCTTGCCGGACCCTTGGCAGGTTTTATAGTGACTGTACCCTTACTGTTGTGGGGATTATCTCACTCGCAGATAGTACCTTTAACAGAAGATAGAAGCGGACTTTTAAATCCAGAAGCCCTGAATCCTAAGTATTCTATATTACTTGCTATTTTTGCCAAAATTGCCCTGGGAAGTCAATTAACAGCACAGACAGCAATTGATTTACACCCTGTAGCTGTTGCTGCTTGCTTAGGATTAATTGTCACTGCCTTAAATTTGATGCCCGTAGGACAATTAGATGGAGGTCATATTATCCATGCCATGCTAGGACAAAGGATAGCTATATTTATCGGACAAATTGCCCGGTTATTATTACTATTATTATCTTTAGTACAGCCAGGATTTTTCCTTTGGGCAATTATGCTGCTGTTTATTCCCCTGATGGACGAACCCGCTTTAAATGATGTCAGCGAGTTAGACAACAAGCGAGACATTTTGGGGGTATTTTCCATGGCACTATTAGTTTTAATTATCTTGCCCTTACCGCAAATATTTGCCCAACTGTTGCAGATTTAGTCCAAAAATTCATCAGCAAATGTCACCTTGACTGCCAATTATGAACATAAAGCGGTCTCCGAATCCAGATAGCTCGATTAATGCTGTGAATCAGACATCTGTTGGGAAGTCACAAGTGAATCAGAGCGAGTTATTTCCCGTTGTGGGGATTGGTGCATCGGCTGGAGGGTTAGAAGCATTCACCCAATTACTGAGCCATTTGCCAGTTGACACGGGTATGGCATTTGTACTGGTGCAGCATTTAGATCCCAAGCAAAAAAGCCTATTGAGTGAGATTCTCTCTAGGGTAACTCAGATGCCTGTGTGTGAAGTGCACGATGGTATAGAAGTAGAAGCGAACCATGTCTATGTGATTCCACCCAATACCAGAATGACGATCGCCCAAGGAGTGCTTTGCCTGACTGCCCGTGAGAAAGCCCCTAAAATCAGTATGAGCATTGATGGGTTTTTCTCTTCCTTAGCAGAAGAACGTGGAACAAAAGCGATTGGGGTGATTTTATCCGGTGGTGATGGTGATGGTTCTAGAGGATTGGAGGCAATTAAGGTAGCTGGTGGTATCACCTTTGCCCAATCTGGAGATTCTGCACAAGTTAATAGTATGCCCAATACCGCGATCGCCACAGGCTATGTAGACTTTATTTTGCCACCAGCCGCGATCGCCGAAAAGCTGGCAGATATTAGCCGACACCCCTATGTAACTAAAACAATACCTGCTGTTCTCAGTGAAGAGTCTACCGAGGGCAAAGATGCTCTCTCTCAGATTTTTAGCTTACTACGGACAACAGCAAGGATTGACTTTACCCACTATAAACACACCACAATCAAGCGCCGTATCTATCGACGTATGGCACTTTACCGACTTGAACATTTAGATGATTATGTGCGTTATCTCCAGGAAAATCCCGCAGAAGTTCAAGCTCTATATCAAGAAATTCTGATTAACGTCACTAATTTTTTCCGGGATGCCGTCGCCTTTGAAGCTCTCAAACGAGAAGTCTTTCCAGCAATTATGAGCGATCGCTCACCCGATTCACCTATTAGGATTTGGGTAGCAGGTTGCTCAACCGGTGAAGAAGCCTACTCCATCGCTATCTGTCTCTTAGAGTTTTTGGCACACCAACCTCGTCAGCCAGCAATTCAAATTTTTGCCACCGATGTCAGCGAAATGGCGATCGAAAAAGCCCGTCTCGGTATTTATCAGGCAAATCAAGTTATGGGTGTATCCTCCGAGCGACTCCAGCGCTTCTTTACCCCGGTGGAGGGAGGATATCAAATTAATAAGACAGTGCGGGAATTATGTATCTTTGCTCGCCAAAACCTGATCGCCGATCCACCTTTTTCCCGATTGAACTTGATTAGTTGTCGTAATGTCTTGATTTATTTTGGAGCTTCTTTACAAAAGAAAGTTTTGCCCATGTTTCATTACGGTTTGATGCCCACAGGCTTTTTACTGTTAGGTAGTTCCGAGACAGTGGGAGAATTTTCTGATCTATTTTCTTTAGTTGATCGCAAATCCAAAATTTATGGTAAACAACCCTCCTCGGTGCGATTGAGCATGGATGTCATTGCTAGTAGCTATCCTGTAGAAATTGTCAGTCCCCAACCTATCCTGAATCAGGAAAGCCACAATGAGGTAGAGCTACATAAAACAGCAGATCAGATTGTTTTAAATCAATATGCTCCCGTTGGAGTTGTCATTGATACTCAACTAGAAATTTTACAATTTCGGGGACAAACAGGAGCCTATCTGGAACCATCTCCCGGAAGAGCTAGCCTTAATCTCCTGAACATGATTAAAGAAGGATTACGGCTAGAACTACGAACTGCCTTTCACCAGGCAAAGCAAGACGGGCAAGCCGTGAGAAAAGAGGGCATACCCCTGAGGGAGGCTTCTAACGTCAGTACAGACTTACCAGTTCGGACTCGTCAAGTTCGTCTAGATGTCATTCCCTTCAAACCTGGGGCAAATAGTGAAGACTACTTTTTGGTTTTGTTTGCAGAGATGCCAGCAGTGCCATCAATTGAGGCAGAATCCCAGAGCAGTCGTCGGAGTCAATCTAGACGCAAACAAGCTAGTAGGGAACAAGAAGAAATTCATCGACTACAACAAGAATTAAACACTACCAAAGCCTATCTTCAGTCAATTATTGAAGAACAGCAAGCGACAAATCAAGACCTCAGGGCTGCCAACGAAGAGATTTTATCTAGCAATGAAGAACTACAAAGTACTAACGAGGAGCTACAAACAGCTAAGGAAGAGATTCAAGCTACTAATGAAGAATTGAGTACCATTAATGACGAACTTTACCGACGACACGCCGAAACAACTCAGATTAGCAACAATTTCCAAAATTTGCTGACTAGCATTCATATTCCCATTCTGATGTTAGAAGGAGATTTACGAATTCGCTGTTTTACTCCCACTGCTAGCCATCTGTTCAACCTGATTCCCACTGATATTGGTCGCCCTTTGAGTGATATCAAGCATAATCTGAATATTCCCGATTTAGAGCAGCAGATATTGGAGGTGATTAATACCCTGAATATCAAAAGTCAAGAAGTTCAAGATCAAGAAGGGCATTGGTATGATCTACGCATTCGCCCCTACCGTACCCTCGATAACCGGATTGATGGGGCTGTGGTTATCTTAGTTGAAATTGATATACTCAAGCGTAGTGCTGACCAAATTAGAGAAGCGCGAGACTACGCAGAAGCAATCGTCCAGACAGTACGACAATCCCTGCTGGTGCTGAATGCCGAACTGCAAGTTGTGAGGGCAAATCAACGGTTTTATGAAACATTCCAAGTCTCACCCAGCGAAACCGAGCAATGCCAGATTTTTGACTTGGGAAATGGACAATGGAATATTCCTAAATTGCGATCGCTCCTCGAAGAACTCCTACCCCAGAATACACAAATTCAAGATTTTCCTGTAGAGCATGAATTTGAACGTATTGGACACAAACAGATGCTCCTCAATGCTCGCAAAATGCCTTTATTGGATGGGAAACAGATGATTTTATTATCTATTGAAGAGATTTGCGATCGCCCCTAGGTTAAATAGTGAGTATTTTTACTTATTTGTCGCTCATAACCTCATCTTTTATGAAGTTAGACAATGTTTTTATTTTTATCCTATTTAAAGATGGTATTATTCTGTTGGGTATATAGTAAAGCAGATCAGGTAGTTTCAGGATTTTTAATAAATGAGAATCAGTCCTAAAAATGTTAATTTCTCACATGCCTGAAAGTGTTAAACCTTGTATACCTAATACTTGCAAAATCTTAGCAGATTGCCAAATTTATTAAGATTAAGCAATCGTGATAACATAGTTTTCTGATAAAAATATTCTGATTTGTCTTAACAATTCTGCAAAAAATGCCAACAATTCTTATGGTTCGATGAACTACTGTTCTTCTATTACCCAGAGGTTGAGCATATTATCATCGAACATAGGCAAGAAGTGTTTCAAAATCTAGTTTTCATGCTAGAGGAGCTAGATAAGTAAAATATTGCCCAGAGAAAAAGCACTTTGCCAATACAGTAAGTAGAATTGTGCATAAGTGACTAAGTCAAAGACACCATGCTTTTAGTTTTTAAGTTCTCAACTACACCAGATTGCATTTTAATACCTGATAGTGGCATTTAGTTTTTGACATTTTCTTTAATCTGTGAGAATGTGTGACTTTTTGTTAATTAGGTAGGTGCAATAAAATCGATTTGTGTTTAGTTTTTTTAAACTTTGGAATAATCCCTCTTTTGTTACTTTAGGAAGATAATAATCTTAAACCCCTATTTTTACGTCTATTTTCAACAAGGCGATTTAGATGACAAAATTAGGATGCGATCGCACAATCCATTATTTTGTTTAGCTTTCAGAGTAGGGACTATCTTTTTCTCTCCTCGTAGTAACAAAAGAGGGATAATACCAATTCACAATTCGCAATTCGCAATTCGCAATCAAAAAACTTAGATGCAGCAAAGCTTTCAGGATTTACATCTGTATCATATTTTTCGTGAAATGGTATAACCTATCTCTCATCTGTTGATTGATTTGACATTTTGTTACATAAGTTGATTTTTTTACGCCTAGCGACTTGCAGAGAAAATCAAATTTTATAACTTATCATATTAGCCAGCAATTCGTAATTGAATTGTGAGGAAAAAATAATGGATATATCTTTACAAATTGAAGCTGTTTATAGACGGGCTTTACTACTGCGACAGTATGCTACCGAATCCCCAGTACAACAGGAACTTTTAGAAAAAGCTCTGAAAGAACTTTATTTTGTCTTAGAAGAGTTGCAAACTTCCGAAGAAGAACTGCGCCATCAAAATCGAGAACTGATGGCAACTAGGCAAGCAGTAGACATAGAACGTCAACGTTACCAAGCATTATTTGAGCTAGCTCCAGATGGTTATCTTGTCACCAATTTACAAGGGAAAATTTACCATGCAAATCGTGCTGCAATTCGTTTGTTCTCTGTGCCTCGGGAATATTTAATCAACAAACCTCTGGTAGTGTTAATTGATGCATCAGAACGTCCTCTTTTCCAAGCTCGACTCGCAAATATAGAAGCAGTACATGATTGGGAAGTCTCTCTGCAACCCCGCAATGGAGAACGTATCTATCTGGCGATCGCTGTCAACCAAATCAAAGATGCTCAAGGTAGGGACAATACTCTACTTTGGTCACTTCGTGATATCACTCTCCGCAAAAAAATGCAACAACAGTTGCAATCTGCCCACAATGAATTAGAACAACGAGTCAAAGAGCGTACAGTTGAATTGTCTCAGATAAATCTTCGATTGCAGCAAGAAATTGAACAACACCAAAAGGCAGAACAGAAAATTCGTGAACAATCTGCACTCATTGATATTGCTACCGACGCAATTTTAGTTCAGGATTTGGATAACAGAATTTTGCTCTGGAGTCAAGGAGCAGAGAGATTATATGGTTGGGAAGAGACAGCAATTCTTGGTAAGAAAATTGACGAACTGTTATATCAAAAAACGCCTCCTCTATTTGCAGTCGGATTTCAGCAAACTCTGGAACAAGGAGCTTGGCAAGGGGAATTTGAGCAGGTAACGCAAGCAGGTAAAACTATTATTGTGACTAGTCGTTGGACATTAGTACGCGACGAATCAGGGCAACCCAAATCAATTCTTGTAGTCAATACTGATGTTACAGCCCAGAAAAAATTAGAAATACAATTTTACCGCGCTCAACGGATGGAAAGTTTGGGAAGCATTGCCAGGGGAATTGTCCATGATCTCAACAATGTTTTTACCCCAATTTTGGGACTAGCAGAATTGCAGTTAACGAAACGGCAAGGAATGAATGAACAGACTAGTCAAATTTGGCAGATAGTTGTGAATAATGCTAAACATGGTGTTGGGCTAGTTCAGCAAATTCTCATGTTTGCCCAGGGTAAAGAAGGCAAGAGAATTCCTTTACAAATAGGAACATTACTCATAGAAATCACCAAAATTATTCAGCAGACATTTCCAAAATATATTCAAATCTCTATAGATATTCCCACTCAAACACTCTGGTTAGTTTCTGCCGAATCTACACAAATTCAACAGGTTGTTATCAACCTCTGTGTAAATGCTCGTGATGCCATGCCACATCATGGTAAGCTACAAATCTCTGCTGAAAATCGCCACATTGACGCAATCTATGCTCAAATGCAACTGGATGCCCACGTCGGTAACTATGTTGTAATTACGATTGCCGATACTGGAAGTGGTATGCCACCCCTGGTGATGGAGCGTATATTTGAGCCATTTTTTACTACTAAAGAACCTGATAAGGGCAGTGGACTTGGATTATCAACAGTGATGAACATCGTGAAGAATCATGGTGGTTTCATGGAGGTATCGAGTGAGGTTGGAAAAGGAACTCGATTTCAGATATTTTTTCCTGCTATCGAAGGAAGTGTAAATCAGCCCGTCAAACAGGAAAATTTTCCTTCTGGGGAAGGGGAATTAGTCATGATTGTAGATGACGAAACCAGTATCCAGGAGGCAATGAAAATACTCTTAGAAAATTACGAATACAAAACTTTGGTGGCAAGCGATGGAGTTGAAGCAGTCAAACTATATACTCGATATAAGGATGAAATTAAGGTCGTAATCATTGATATGATGATGCCAAATATTGATGGTTTGACTATCTTGCCAGTTCTCAAGCAGATAAACTCCCAAGTTGTGATAATTGCCGTAAGTGGATTACCTAGCAATCAAGAGCAGGCACTTTCAAGTGGAGCTCAGGCATTTTTAGCTAAACCCTACAGGGCAGAGGAAATACTGGTAACTTTACATAACCTGCTACATTCTCCAACTCAATAACTCAATAGTTAGCTGCTGCACAAACTGATGAATGAGCAGATTAATCAACTACGAAGGAACATCGGGCAAGGCAGAAAATTAGTCACTATAGATAACTGATTAATGACTCTAGGATTAGTGCTAAGACTTCTCAACTAGACTTTATTGGCGATTCACGCCATGATTAGCATATGCGAACCTGTTTGATTTAGGACTGATAAGCACTGACAATATGGCGATCGCGATTGATTTTGGTACTAGTAATACTGTTATTGCCCGGTGGAATCCTGTCACCCAACAACCAGAAACCATTAATTTACCTGGGTTATCACTACAACAAAGCCTCAATCCTCCCTTAATTCCCAGTTTGTTATATGTGGAAGATGCAATCCAGGGGCAGGTAATAATTGGACAAGAGGTGCGCGATCGCGGTTGTGATTTAAAAACTGATCCGAGGTTTTTTCGTACCTTTAAGCGGGGTATAGGTGCAGATATTCAGGGTTTTCTCCCAGAAATTGATGGTAAGATAATCAGCTTTGAGCAAGTGGGGGAATGGTTTCTCAGTCAAATTATTACCCAAATCACTAGTGTGGCAGGTGGTGTGGATTCCCTGGTGATTACTGTACCTGTGGATAGTTTTGAATCTTACCGTTACTGGTTAGGAAACGTTTGCCAGGGTTTATCTGTGGAGCAGGTAAGAATTCTGGATGAACCCACCGCAGCAGCTCTTGGTTATGGTTTGACTGACCAAGATGTTTTGTTAGTGGTAGATTTTGGTGGGGGAACTTTGGATTTGTCTCTGGTTCGTTTGGATAAAATCACCCAAGCAACCAGTAAACCCGTAGGATTTTTATTGAAGTGGGGTAACAAATCCTTAGCAGAAGACTCGAAACAAAAGGTAAAAACTGCCCGTGTTTTGGGGAAAGCTGGACAAAATTTAGGTGGTACGGATATTGATAATTGGATTGTAGATTACTTTGCCAAAACCCAGGGAATGGCAGTCACTCCCTTAACATTGCGTCTTGCAGAAAGGGTAAAAATTCAACTTTCCACCCAAACCCAAGCAAGTGAAGTCTATTTCAATGACGAAACCTTTGAAAGTTACGAGTTAGAGCTAAATCGTGAAACTTTAGAAACTATTCTCCAGGAAAATAACTTTTTTACCCGTTTGGATGATTCCATGACGAGTTTACTGCAACAGGGACGACGACAAGGGATTGAAGTTGCAGATATTAGCGCAGTCTTGTTGGTAGGAGGAACATCTCAGTTACCAGCAGTACAGCAATGGGTGCAGCAGTATTTTGAGAGTGAGAAAATTCGCTGTGAAAAACCCTTCGAGGCGATCGCCCAAGGTGCTTTACAAATTGCCCAAGGTGTGGAAATTAAGGATTTTCTTTACCATAGCTATGGTATTCGTTACTGGGATAAACGCCATCAGCGTCACAGCTGGCATCCCATTATTAAAGCAGGGCAGGCATACCCAATGACCCAAGCTGTGGAATTAGTTCTTGGTGCATCGCGGGAAAATCAACCCAGCATTGAATTAATTATGGGGGAATTAGGAGCCGAAACCGGCGGAACTGAAGTTTATTTTGATGGCGATCGCCTGATTACTCGACGTTTAGATGGGGGAGAAACCAGCGTCAAACCCTTAAATGATCGAGATGGTGCAAGGGCGATCGCCAATCTCACACCCCCTGGTTTTCCCGGTAGCGATCGCGTGAAAATTCTCTTCCTCATTGATGACAAACGCTTTCTCCGTATCACCGTCGAAGACTTGCTCACCAACGAAACTCTACTAGAAAATCAACTTGTCGCTCAACTCAGTTAACGCCTAATTAACATATCCCCGATTGCTTGAATAGTCGAGGATATAACCAGAATTACTAATTAACGTCTGATGTGAATTAGAAACACCTCTTATCCCATAAGGTTTTCAATATCGATTCACAACTCATTACCCATTACTCATTACTCATTACCCATTACTCATTACCCATTACTCATTACCCATAATTACGAATTATGTCATGGGATTACGAGCGTCTATTCCAATCAATTACTGAATTAGTGATGCACCATTCCCCCAGTGGTGTAGAAAGTGAAATTAACCAATACTTGCTCGAAAAATTTGCCCAGTTGGGTGTAGAAGCTTGGTGCGATCGCGCTGATAATATCATTGCCAAAATTCCTGGTAAAACCTCCGCTCTACCCATTGCCATTACTGCTCATAAAGATGAAATTGGGGCGATCGTCAAAACTATTGGTACTGAGGGGAAAGTCGAAGTCAGAAGATTAGGTGGCGCTTTTCCCTGGGTGTATGGTGAAGGGGTAGTAGATTTACTCGGCGACAACAGCACCATCAGTGGTATTCTCAGCTTCGGTTCCCGTCATGTCTCCCACGAATCACCGCAAAAAGTGCAGCAAGAAGATACTGCCGTCAAATGGGAAAATGCTTGGATTGAAACTAAATCTACCGTGCAGCAGCTAGAAACCGCAGGTATTCGCCCAGGAACTCGCATGGTAATCGGTAAACACCGCAAACACCCCATCCGCCTCAATGATTATATTGCCAGCTACACCCTAGATAATAAAGCCTCCGTGGCAATTCTCCTTACCCTCGCAGAAACACTGAAAAATCCCAAGGTTGATGTGTACTTAGTTGCTTCTGCCAAGGAAGAGGTGGGAGCTATTGGAGCTTTATACTTCACCCAAAATCAGCGTTTAGATAGCTTGATTGCCCTAGAGATTTGCCCTTTATCTGCGGAATATCCCATCGAAGACGGTGAAAAACCAGTTCTGCTAGTCCAAGATGCCTACGGGATTTATGATGAACATCTCAATGGAGAACTGAGACAAACAGCACAACACATAGAAATGCCTGTACAATTAGCTACTCTAAGTGGATTTGGTAGTGATGCTTCCATTGCGATGAAATTTGGTCATATTGCCCGTGGTGCTTGCCTATCCTTTCCCACGCAGAATACCCACGGATACGAAATTGCTCATTTAGGGGCGATCGCCAACTGTATTCAACTCCTAAAAGCTTTTTGCGAATCCGATATATCCAGTTAATTATCCTGAGTAACAATCTATTGCGCTACATATCCAAGTTAGCCACAATTGCCTAGAATAAATACAGGCAAGCTCGTTCAAGGTGTAGCAAAGTATGGCTAAAACCGTTGCCGATGTTATGAGCCGTGACCCCATCGTAGTCCGGAAAGAAACTTCCCTTACCGAAGTTATCCAAATTTTGGCAGATAAACGCATTAGTGGTTTACCTGTAGTAGATGATATGGGTAAGCTCATCGGTATCATCTCAGAAACTGATTTGATGTGGCAGGAAACTGGTGTTACACCTCCCGCATACATTATGTTTCTCGATAGCGTGATTTACTTACAGAACCCTGCAACCTACGAGCGCGACTTACACAAAGCCTTAGGACAAACTGTTGGGGAAGTAATGAGTGAAAAACCGATTACTGTTTCCCCGGATAAACCCCTGCGAGAAGCAGCAAAAATCATGAGCGATCGCAAGGTTCACCGTTTACCAGTATTAGATAACGCAGGTGAAGTCATTGGTATTCTCACCCGTGGTGATATCATTCGAGCCATGGCAGTTGCTTAACTAAAAATTTCTCGTCAGATTTTCTGATTTCGTCTGGTGTGTGATGACCTCTGTCTTACACACCTTTATTATTTTGCTACGTAATTGACCAAATCTTTGAGCTAAAGTCTATATCCTCAAACACAGAGAATAGCATCACCCCTTCATTGTGTTCCCACCTCTATCACAAATCTATTCTCTCCTCCCTCCGAAAACTTGCCGATACTTGACTAATGGGCAAGAACTATTGGCTAAATAACTATTGGCTCTAAATTAAAAGCGAGATAACTAAATGAGTATTACTTCTGAATCTGTTAGGGAATTATTAGGTTCGGACGATTTGGGCGATCGCCTACGTGCAGTCAACCAAATTCGAGAATTAGAACCCAGCATCGGTTTTGAATTAATTCAAATTGCAGTATCAGATCGGAATCCCCGCGTACGTTACTCCGCAATTAGTCAATTTGATACCCTCGGTGGAGAAAATCTGGATTTATCTTTGCAAATATTGCGCGATCGCCTACTCCATGATCCAGAAGTGGATGTGCAAGCAGCAGCAGCAGACTCCCTCGGAGCTTTAAAACTAACTTCCGCCTATGCAGACCTACAACAAGTCTATCAAACTACCAATGAATGGCTACTCCAGTTTAGTATTATTGCGACTCTGGGTGAACTCGGAGAACCTCAAGCTTTTGAATTACTCAAAGAAGCACTAAATTCCGATAACGACTTAGTGAAAACCGCAGCAATCAGTTCCCTTGGTGAATTGGGTGACAGTCAATCCATCCCTCTCCTTGCTACCTACGTCACCAACCCTGATTGGCAAATTCGTTACCGACTAGTACAAGCATTGACTCGTTTAGGTGGTGCAGAAGCAAAATCTGTGCTGGAAACCCTAGTCACAGACGAAGTAGAAGCAGTCGCAACGGAAGCTAAACGTTCTCTAGCTACCGTCTAAATTTTCCAACTATCCAAAATCACAGGGGGCAGATTTTTCTGTCCCTTTTTTATCTGTAACTGAATGTATCGCGATCGCCTCAGGGTTTTCCGGAATACGTACCTAGCTCATCCCATCACACCATACTGCCAAATAATCAACAAGCTGAAAGCTTCATCAAATCAGCCTTTACTTGATTCCATTAAGCCATTCCACCGCTTCCGTATCCATCCCATTTTTCCCACACCATAAATCAGCTTCGCAAACTAGCATTCTTTTACCAATTATGTAAACAGCTAATTTTTAATTTATGGAAAATATTCAGTAAAAATTTTTCCTATGCCAGTTATTTAGATACATTTCAATCTTAAATACTGGTATTTTTTGATATTAGCTATATCCGTATTTTACACCAACTTAGTATCTAGATAAAGAACCAGTAAATACACGGTTTTATTAGTGACATTTCCACTGACTCGGAAATAACATACAAATATGTTCAAGCGAGGCGGACAACAAAACAAAAACGCCTCAAGTCCTTAGAAAACACTAGTAATTACCCAGAAAGTCACCATGAAAATGTCCTCTTTTATCACCAAAACCCTCGTATCTTTAACCCTTGGCTTCGGTATTGTTTCTGGTATGTCTGCGGCAAATGCAGCTTCCATCGTTCCCCAACTAGAAGGTGAAGTTGAAACCACAAATTTAACCCCTGGTTGTGTAGATGCTACTAAATGTATCGACACTACATCTTATGGATATAAAGTCACAAGCTTAGATTTTGATGGTACTGGTGGATATGGTCAGAGCCGTTTATTTGTAGATAAAAAAGGTACTAATAATACTTACAGTGGTGCAGGTTTAAGTATCCAATTTGGTGCAAATGACATTGGTACGAATTCTCACGTTGATGAATATTGGTTCCGTCCCGTCGCAATTCTCGAAAATGGTACTTTACCAGAAAACGGTGAATTAGAAGTTGGTCTATTTGAATTTAATTTCGACAACATCCTCTCAGAAATTACCTTAAGCTTCCTGGATGTAGAAGATATTGCCACTAAAATTCTTGAAGTCAACGGTGCAGCATACAACTACCAGCTACCAGCAGGTGCAAACAATGCTGTACAAACTGTGACTTTGAAAGATGTCAAATCATTTAAAGTTCATTTAGGTAATGGCAACTCTAGCAGATTCACTACAGGTGATGGTGTGCTTCTGCAAGGTAATGTGAGTGTTCCCGAACCCACAGCAGTACTTGGTTTAGGTACATTGGCAGTTGCTGGTGTTGTCGGTTTGCGTCAACGCAAAAAAACTTCACAAGCTGTATAGCAGATAACAGTTTTTCTCTAATTCTCCTGCATTACCTTAAAATGTGACAAACGAATTTAAAAAAATGCCATTGATGTAATTTGATAATAAATTAGGATTTTCGCATCTAAATTCCGTTGATATTCCCTTCTCTTTTTCCTCCTATTGAGTAGATATGGTCATCAGGTGAACTCTGGTACTTATATCTACTCATTTTTATTGACAAATGGATACTATTTAATTGTTGATATACTGCTCTGAACGCCACAAAAAACTCCCTAATTACCCTGACAGAATTGACTATATTTACTAAATATTGAAAAAGAGACCCAAAAGACTCATTAATTAACTAGTAGAAACACCGAAAAAACTTCTCTATTGCGGATAATATCTAGACCAAAGTAGCAAATTAAAGCTTGAATAAATAATTTGTTGTTTATCTACCAAAAACGAAAAACTATCGATTACATTGGTGATACATCAACGGCAAACGAGTTCACTTGGTTCTTGGTTTTTAGATATAGATTTTTAGAGAAGGGAAATCATGCATAAGTTCAACTTTTTAGCAAAAACAGTTTTAGGTGCAGCAGTAAGTTTAGGTTGTGTTGCGGCTATGCCATCTGCCCATGCAGCAAGTTTAATTCCCCAAATGGAAGGTGAAATTTCTACTACAAACTTGGGTTGTTTGGATGCCACCCAGTGTATTAATACTTCAACTTTAGGTTATCAAGTCACCAGTTTAGCTTATGGTGATAGTAATAAATATCAAGGTCGCTTATTTGTAGATAAAACAGGTACAGCAAATAGCTACAGTAATGGTGGTTTAAGTATTAATTTTGGTCAAACAGATGCTGGGACAAATGGCACCCAGTTTTGGTTTCGTCCTGTAGCTTTAGAAAATGGAACTGCAATAGAAGGCGGTCAACTAGAGTCAGGAAAGTTCCTATTTGAATTCGACCAAGAATACTCTGAAATTAGCCTGGATTTCTTTGATGTCGAATCGACAGGATTTAGCGGGATTCTGGAATTAAATGGTCAAGCATTGAACCAAACACTCAATGCAGGGGATAATAACGGCACTCAACGTCTAACCTTGAAAAATGTCAAATCATTCATCGTGCAATTAGGTCAACCCAACTCTGCACAATTTCAAAGCACTGGTGATGGTGTTCTCCTGTCTGGATTAAATGGTACTAAAACTGCATCTGTACCTGAACCAGGAACTGTTGTGAGTCTGAGTATGCTAGGTGTTGCTGGTGTGTTTGGTTTACGTAAACGCAAGAAAGCAGCTGTTGCTATGTAAGTTGTAAAACTGCTTTGTTGTCGGGTCTCAGTAGAAAGTCTTTGTCTTTGTCATTTTTCTGATTAATTTCTTGTTTGATGAATTGAGTAGAGTGATTTCTACTCAATTTTTTGTTTTTATCCACCAAAGACTTGTGACCAAGTACTAAATATAAATACAACGACTGCGGCGATCGCTAATAATCCTTGAATTAAATTTCCGACTACTGTACCAACAACTATCCCAATACCTGCTTTTATCGCTACTTGCCAATTGCGACAATAAAGATATTCACCGATAATTGCTCCGAGTAAGGGTCCTAGTAACATTCCTAACAGGGGTCCACCCACGGGTAAAGCTGGTAATAATCCCAAAAATCCCACTATAAAACCGACAAATGCGCCAATCTGACCCCATTTACTAGCACCAGCTTTCTTTGCTCCCAGGTATCCTGCCAAAAAATCAACTCCGATACTGAGTAGCAAAACAACTGATGTCACAATGAGGGGTGTACTGATGGCAGCAAAGGAACCCTTGAGCAATCCCCAAATAATAATGGAGGCTAAAATCAAACTTGTACCGGGAATCGCAGGAATCACTGCACCGATGATACCTACCACCATGAGAGCGAGTAGTAAAAAATAGATAATTTGCATGGGTGAATTGAAAAATCCGAGAGTAGGGTGATTACTCAAATTGTAGGAAATTTTCTTTTTACGCTGCGCTAATTGCCCCTTCTAGGGTGACAGCTAATTTGTCTGCAATTCCAGCAACCCAGCTTTCATCCTGCTTGGTATAGCTCCGAGGAGCGTTAGCTGCCAAAATTATGGCTCCTTGTTTTCCTAAGGGTTGACAAATTACCCCTTGTGTGTTTTCAGGAAGATAATCAAATTCAACTTTGCCGGGATAGGTTTGTAAACCGACGAGATAGATAGGCTGTTGCTTTTCTAGTACCCGGTTTAAGATTGCTCCGGGTGTGACTGTGGATTTTTCGGTGAGGATACCCCGTCGCAAAATAACTTTACCTTGATAAACAACCACTAGCGATCGCGTCACTGTATTTGTTAATAATAAACGGGATGCCCAGGCTAGCTCTGTTTTGACAATTTCCGGTAAACCTGGATCTAACTCAAACCCTTCTTTGCCAATTAACTGTACGGTTTCTGGATTCCGAGGTTGTACCTGCTGCCAGAGTAAACCGACAAGAAATAAAACTGCGCTGAGTATCACACCCAAAGCATCCCCACGGGCTTGGGAATCGGTAATTTCCGGTGTCAAGAGACGGTTGATTAATAGTAGTACAGCGCCTAATCCACCAACTACAATCGGTAAACGGCGGATAACTCGATTGGGATCGGATTTTGTCATTTGTGCTTGTAGTCTTAGGTTGCAGAGGATGAGGGGTTGAGTGCTGAGGTGTGAAAATTAATTTTTCCCTTTCCTGCGACAACAAAATTTCCGTTGACTCTACCCTTGCTAGAGGGGCAAAAATGCCCATCCCACAAGAGTTCACTGCTTAAGAAATGGGTAATTAAAATTTGATTAAACTGAAATATCCCAGCACTTAACACGTAGCGCTCAATACTCTTAACTTTCCAGACTACTCCTCCCCTGGCTCAATTATGCGTTGAAAAAGGTAGCCGGTACCTCTGGCTGTCAAGATTAATTCTGGATTACTCGGATCATCTTCCAGTTTTGCACGTAAACGAGAGATATGTACGTCTACTACCCGTGTATCTACATGGCGCTCCGGTGTATAACCCCAAACTTCTTGTAAAATTTCCGAACGAGAGAAAGCTTCTCCTGAGCGGCTAACTAATAATTCTAAAAGGCTAAATTCCATACCAGTGAGGCGAATTCGCTCATCACCTTTATAAACCTGCCGCTTATTGGTATCAATTTTGATGTTACCTACATGGATAACACCGGAACTGGGAATTCCCGAAGCACCTGTTTTATCTACACGTCGGAGTACAGAACGAATGCGTGCTTCTAGTTCCTTGGGGGAGAAGGGTTTAACTACGTAGTCATCTGCGCCTAACTCTAAGCCTGTAATGCGGTCTGCCACATCTCCTAAGGCTGTTAACATAATAATTGGGACATCAGATTCCTTGCGTAATTCTTGACAAACGCCATAACCATCTAGTTTTGGCATCATCACATCTAATACTACTAAATCTGGTACTGTTTTGCGAAATGTGTCTAAAGCTTCTTCCCCATCTCCAGCAGTGACGACATCATAGCCAATCATTGAAAGGCGCGTTTCTAAAATCCGGCGAATGCTGGCTTCGTCATCGACTACCAGGATTTTCTCTTTATGACTTTCCAAGATTCTCAACGCTCCTTAACTAAAGTTTTTCATCATTAATTTTTAATATCATAATATTAAGATATCATTCCATTAATCCATTAAAAAAAAGCTCTAGATATTACTATTATTGGATTTTGAGATTGAGACAAAACTTAAGCAAAAATTAAGATTATTTAATAAGATTAAAGAATGGCAAAGCAAAAAACCTACTTTGTTTGCAATCAGTGTGGTGCCGAGTCTCCCCAGTGGTTTGGGAAATGCCCTGCTTGTGGTACATATAATTCTTTAGAAGAGCATGTGGCAATTCAATCATCAACGGATGTACCTAGTCGGGGAATCAGTAATTGGCATTCGCAACAAGGTGGGGCAAAATCAGGGAATAAACCAGCCAAACCGCGCGCATCTTTAACTTTTGACCAAATTAGCGATCGCCATGTAACACGCTGGGAATCCGGTTATGGGGAACTGGATCGGGTGTTAGGTGGTGGTGTGGTTCCAGGTTCAATGGTATTAATTGGTGGTGACCCAGGGATTGGTAAATCTACGCTGTTATTACAAGTATCTAATCAACTGGCGCAAAAATATCGTATTTTATATATTTCTGGGGAAGAATCGGGACAACAGGTGAAATTGCGTGCTTCTCGTCTCGGTGTGACTAAAAGTCTCACTGTCGCGGGTACGGATAATGGGAATGGTCATGGCAATGGTAAGGTAGATGACAAAACATTACCGGAAATTTCCGCAGAAGTCCCATCTCCTGATTTATATGTGTTACCGGAGACAGACTTAGAGGAGATTCTCAAGGAAATTGAGTCTCTGAAGCCGAATTTAGCAGTTATTGACAGTATTCAAACAGTTTATTTTCCTAATTTGACATCTGCGCCCGGTTCGGTAGCACAAGTCCGAGAATGTACTGCTGCTCTGATGAAAGTGGCAAAGCATGAAGATATTACCATGTTAATTGTGGGACACGTCACCAAAGAAGGGGCGATCGCGGGACCAAAAGTTTTAGAACACTTGGTAGATACGGTGTTGTATTTTGAGGGCGATCGCTTTGCTTCCCATCGGTTATTACGGACTGTGAAAAACCGTTTCGGAGCCACCCATGAAATTGGTATCTTTGAAATGGTAGACCACGGATTGCGAGAAGTTCCCAATCCCAGTGAGTTGTTCCTAGGTAATCGAGATGATCCTGCTCCTGGAAGTGCGATTGTTGTTGCCTGTGAGGGAACTCGTCCTATTGTTGTAGAATTACAAGCATTAGTTAGTCCGACTAGTTACACTTCTCCCCGACGTTCGACTACAGGTGTGGATTATAATCGCTTGGTGCAAATTCTGGCGGTGCTAGAAAAGCGTGTAGGTATACCCATGTCTAAGCTTGATTCCTATGTTGCTTCCGTGGGGGGGTTGAATGTAGAAGAACCCGCAGTCGATTTAGGGGTGGCGATCGCCATTGTTGCTAGTTTCCGTGACAGAATTGTCGATCCTGGTACAGTATTAATTGGAGAGGTGGGTTTGGGGGGACAGGTGCGAGCAGTTTCCCAAATGGAATTAAGATTAAAAGAAGCCGCGAAATTGGGTTTCACTAGGGCGATCGTTCCTAAGGGACAGAAATTTCCCGATTTAAATATTGAGATTTTACCAGTTGCCAAGGTAATTGATGCCATTATTGCTGCCATTCCCCAGCATTCCTTAGAAGATAGCGATTTAGAGCCAGATGAGGATTAAGGGAATGAGTGATGAGTAATGAGTCAGAATTACGCACTAACTACATATTTCCGTCATTGCGACGTAAGGAAGCAATCTCAAAACTTGATTTTTCATGGCTATTTATGTAAGTACCATGAGTAGTGAGTAATGAGTGGATTGTTTTTCAAAGGAAAGAATTGTGCATGAATTTTGAACCCTGGAAAGGCTAAAAAGTCAACAGCCTCGGATTCAGGTAATGGGATAGAATAAATTTTGGTTATATTTCTTTACAAAAACTCCCAGAAAATTGAACGCACTATTTATTACTGGTACTGATACAGAAGCCGGAAAAACAGTTCTGACAACTGCTTTAGCTGCTTACTGGCAAAAATATCATCCTTCTCGCAGCTTAGGAATCATGAAACCGATTCAATCCGGAGAAGGCGATCGCCAATTATACGAACAACTATTTTCCCTGGAGCAATCATCAGAGGAAATTACACCCCTGTATTTTCAAGCACCTCTAGCTCCACCCATTGCCGCAGCCAAGGAAAATCGCCACGTTGATTTAGCTGTGGTTTGGCAAGCTTTTAACAGTTTATCAGCCCGTCGTGACTTTATCCTTGTGGAAGCTTTAGGAGGATTAGGTTCTCCCATTACTGAAGAATTAACAGTCGCAGATTTAGCTGGAGAATGGCGCTTACCTACGGTGTTAGTTGTACCCGTAAAACTAGGAGCTATTTCCCACACTGTAGCTAATGTTGCTCTGGCAAAGCAGCTAAAAGTAAATTTACGCGGGATAGTATTAAATTGCACTCAGCCACGTACTGACGAGGAAATTCAGGATTTGACACCAAAAGAGTTAATTCAATCCCTGACAAATATTCCGGTTTGTGGTTGCTTACCCTATTTAAACAATAGTCAAGATTTAGATAAGCTTGCCCAAGTTGCTTCAGATTTAGATTTAGAAATATTGTTGAAAAATTAGCTGCCAGAATTCTTATTTCTCAAATTTTAATTACTCTTGAGAAATCCCACAAGATTTTGCAGGTACAAATTGCTAATTTTAATTTTTGCTCCTACCGCAGATTGATGACTCAAAGCTGAATCGGAAAATTTGCGCACATCAACATTCAGGGGATAATCTTCTAGGGGAAAAGAGTTGGGGGGGATTTCTTCTACTAAACCTGCAATAATTAATCGAAATGCTGCCTGTTGTACCACCGTAATTGGTTGTTGAATGTGAGTAGCAATATCATTGAGATTCATACTACCATTCGCAAATTCCCATAGCTGCCATTCCAAAGGATTTAAACGTATTTGGGGATGATTTTGGTGAATACCAAGAATCCTGGATTGTTTCTCTGGTAAAGATTCAGCGAATGTAGCCCAATTTTTTAATATTCGCAATGCCATCAGTGCAACTTCCCTTGCCTGAAGGTTTAAACCTGTCATTTCTCGCCATGGTAAGCTAGCTTTGCAATCTAACTTAAATACACCTTTCTGAATTTCAAATAACTCTTTGATTTGATATAGCTGACTAGCAAATAACAAATTTAGTTGTTCCGCATTCAACAATCCCTCAACTTTTAATTGTAGTCCTAAAGGTGTGTCGGGGATGAATTGATTTGTCAGAAAATCCTCCATCAATTGTGTTTCCATCCAACCCCTTTGATGGATTTTACCAACTAAATCTTGACCATTTAAACGATGAGTCGCGGCAATTAATCTTCCTCGACAAAACCAAATATAGTAGTAATAGGCTTTGGAATTAGCTACATGAATATCTGGTAATGTACAAACTGTTAAACAACCAGATTTTCGCCCCAGATCGATTAATTGAAATAATTCTGCCAAGGAAAAATCCGCAAAAGAACTAGATAGGCTCATAATTTCCTAGAAAAAGACTGAATTCGTGTACAAGCATCTAGATAGATGAATTTGGCATTTATCACCACCACGAGATATTTGAAGATATGAATTACTTTGCAAGTGATTTCATTTTTATCATCTCTCCTGCTACATCCACAGAAACCCTCGCTCCTAATCATGTTTCTGAAGCAGTCAGACTATAAAAAACAGTCAATTAAAATATCTTTTATTCATGCATCTAAGCATAGGTAGATACTGAAATAATTTAAATAAGTAATATTACTAAAAATCAATTATACTCTTCTCTTGTGTATGTATTAATACTATTTTCTAATCAAAAATTACTTTATTTATACATTTAATATACTGATAATTTTAAAATAATCCCTTGCAGGCGATCGCCATTAAATTTAACTTTTTCAAAATGAAAAGCCTATTAATCAAGGATTTAGCTTCGCTGGGAGTTTTAGCCAACCAGTTAAATCTTCAGTATCATACATCTCTTAAATAGCTTATGTGTACTTACTTGAAGTTTAGATTACAAATTATCTCGTAAAAATTATCTAAGTTAATACTATAATTAGTATTCAATCAAAGTAAAATTTACATCTAAAAAATAGCCATCATTTCTCTAATAATGAACACCAAGTTATTGAAAATTTTTAATTTCAGATTTTCTCTTCTCAAAATTCTCAGATACTTAAGTTTTCTCCCTAGGGAAAAAATAAAAATATTTCTTTTCGGATTCATATTTCTCTTACTCCTGGGAAATCAACCTGCACAAGCGGGAGAATTAGCGGAAAAACTAGCAAATTTTCCCAATTGGGAGAAAATCAAAGTTGTCAAACCTGCGGTAGGAGATTTGCAATATCCTGAATGGATGGCTGGAGATTGGCAAGTTAGCAGTACTTTGGTTGATTTAGCAGCACCCCTTGCACCGGATATCATGACACCAGGTTTTGCGGGTAATCGTCAGTATTTAAATCAACCCATTGATTTTAGAGTCAGGTTTGTGGAGACACAACCAGAAATTCCTGAGTTGAAAATGCTTCCCCGTACAGTCAGTCAGGAAAAAGTTATAGTTAGCGATCGCGCTTTTAACGGATTGAATCTCGCTAGAGCATATCTTGGCGATCGCGCAGTCATCGCAGTCAAAGTTGATCCACAAACACCCAACCGACAAATTACTCTGCTGCGAGGTGAAAAACAGTTAGTTTCCATAGTTTCTAGCCGTGCAACGGAAACCACCGCCGATGATACATTTATTACTGCTGAAGTTTTTCAACAGTTATTTAAAGGCGGTAATACACCCTACTTCAATTCTGTAGAATCTACCACCGCTTACCATAAACTATCTACAGAGCAGCCCAGAATAGTCGCTGATCAAGTGACTGCTGTTTACCTTTCTCCCCAAGATAGCAATTACTTCCAAGCAGGAAATAAACCTGTAGCCCTCTATCGTTATCAATTAGAGTTCACAAGAATAAATCTAGATGGAGACGTGTGATACGTCCCCTATCTTCTTACTCTACACCTAGGTATGCTTTCAATGCTGCATCTACAATTTCACTCATCGGTTGATTTCGCTGATCAGATGCTGCTTTTAAATGTACATACATCCCGTTGTTGATACTAATGCGGTGGCGAGCTTTACCACTATCTTGACTATTATCTTCAGAATACTTGGCAGTAAAGTCTTGAATAGCATCAAAACCAACTCGCGCACAAAAATCGCCAAAACTTTCGTTTTTCCGGCGAGACTTCTTGAAGTAAGCGAAAATTGGCTCTAGGAAGCTCTCAATATCATTATCATGAAGTTTTTCAACATAGGGCTGTGCTAATCTGGTTTGGGCAGGAGAACCACCCAGCCAAACTTGATATGATTCTGGGGCGCTTCCGACAAAACCTAATTCCGCCATGTAAGGGCGAGCGCAACCATTAGGACACCCTGTCATCCTTACCACGAAATGCTCATTTTGTAAACCCATTTTATCCAGAAGAGTCCGAATTCTGTCAAGAATTCCCGGAATTGCTCGCTCTGACTCTGTAATTGCAAGTCCGCAGGTTGGCAAAGCTGGGCAAGCCATTGCGTAGCGTACCAATTGCTCGATACTGTTAGGGTCAGCAACTACACCACAACGGTTGAGGATGTCTGCAATAGCTTCCTGGTTTTCTGGTGCAATATCGTAAAGTAGAACATTTTGATGGGGTGTCAGGCGAATTGGTAAATTGAATTGCTCAATTATTTCGCGTAGGGCGGTTTTAATTTGGAAGTCACCCTCATCTTTAATACGTCCATTCTCAACAGAGATGCCCAGAAATAACTTGCCATCACCTTGCTCATGCCAGCCGAGAAAATCCTCGTATTTGAATTCTGGCAGCTTTTTGGATGGTGTTAGGGGCTTGCCAAAGTATTTTTCTACCATGGAGCGGAACTTATCCACGCCCCAATCATGGATGAGATATTTCAGCCGTGCATGACGACGTTCAGCGCGATCGCCATAATCCCGTTGAGTTGCCACCACAGCCTTGACCAAATTATACACGTCAGCCTTGGCTACATAACAAATCGGGTCTGCCGCTCTGGCAAAGGTTTCCTCCTTGTTATGGGTTCTACCTAAACCACCCCCAGCAAAGACATTAAACCCTTGTAACTCACCTTTTTTATTAGTAATTACAACCAAGGTTAAATCCTGGGTATATAAATCAATGGAATTATCCCCTGGTACAGTCACGCAAGCCTTAAACTTCCGTGGCATGTAATGGGTACCATAAATCGGTTCTTCGGAATCGTGGACAATTGTACCTGTACCATTTTGGTGGCGTGCAGCTTTAACTTCGGGATTCTCTTCCCCACTAATTACCTTTTCCCCATCTAACCAAATTTCATAGTAAGCACCTGTTTGGGGAGTTAATAAATCAGCAATATTATCTGCATATTCCCAAGCATACTGATATTCGGGTTTATTTTTAAAAGGTGCAGGGGGAGCCATGACGTTACGATTCAAGTCACCACAAGCACCCAAGGTTGAACCCATACTTTTGACAATGGCAGCGATCGCCGCTTTCAAATTCTTCTTGAGAATGCCATGTAACTGAAAACCTTGGCGAGTTGTTGCCCGCATCGTATGATTACCATACTCATCAGACAACTTATCCAGAGTCAAATATAACTGTGGAGGAATAAATCCACCAGGACTACGAGTCCGTAACATCATCTGGTAATCTTTTTCCTGTCCCTTCACCCGGTTGTCACGGTTATCTTGCTGATAGGAACCATGAAATTTGAGAATTTGTATCGCTTCTTCGGTAAAATGGGTGGTATCCTGTAGTAACTCAGTCGCCACAGGTTCACGTAAAAAATTGCTGCGTTCCTTAATTCCTTCAACTTTAGAAGGTTTGCGGCTAGTGTTGAGCGGCTTGTCATCAGACATCGCGGGAGGAGCAGAGTTTACCATTGCAGTTGTATAAGTGTTCTCAGTAAGCCATTATTTAGCGCCTCAGCGTGATTAAAAATTACCACCCTGATAGCAAAAGTTTCCCGGTAATCCGGTCGGATTTTGGCACAATAGTATAGATTCTACCATGGAATGTATATGGCAATAGGTGGATCAGCAATCAGCAAAGTTATGATTATTAATCAGTAATTTCCGGTAAAGATGGATTAATAAATTACCGAAATCGACCATGTAAATCTAATGGCGAAATCCTAAAAAGGTAGGGAAAAATCCCCTATATTCAAGTTATACAAGGATTGCAGGTCATAATATTACTGGAAATAATGTAGTGATTAATAATTCACTAATTATTCTGTATCCTAAGTTATATATACCTGCCTATCACCTATATCCATCAGTCTATTAACAGAAAATAGAGGCACTATCAATAGTGTCTCTATTACAAGTTTAATATTTTCAGGTCAGTAATCTGTGAGTTCCGGATAGAACTTGAAAATACTTCTTATTCCTTATTTATTCTTACTTTTTCCTTACTAAAAGCGAATACCTAAACCAGTGTTAACACTCAAAGAAGGAACATTCGTATTTTTGTAAGCATCTAATCCAACAGTCGCATTACTGTAAATCAAGAAGTTCTTAGCGACTTCTGACTCAACTCCTGCAACAACAGCAACACTATCTTTATTTCCACTAGGTGTTGGTTTGCCATCACTTTCTACAAATTGATAGCCACCCCCAAAGAACATATTAGTTCCACGGGCGATAGGTAAATCTACAGTTGCATAGGGAATTATCGCCGCAGTCTCATCACTAAAATTAACTTGTCCACGAGCAGAAAACGGAGTATTTCCTAACTTTAATCGAGCAGAAACATTCCCACCTAAAGTTGCAGCATCACCATTTTGACCACCATTTGTCACCCCTACAGATACACCAGCACCAACATAATTGGCATTAGTACCTTTTTGAGCAGGTAAAGCACTTGCTTTGCCCATATTTATTACTAAAGGCATCAAAAAAATCGATGACAACGCAGAGATTGCCACCAAAGACTTCACGAATCTTGGCATAGTTTTAACTCAATTTTTGTAGAGTCGATAGTTTAGTGGCTATGTCGAAAAATTTACTTAAAGGTTCCTTGTGTTTCCAGCACCGATGGTTATTGAATATCCTTAATATCAATTGCTTAAACCAAGTTTGACATAACTGATCTACATACTTGTTTGCGTGTTTTACTTAATTGGTTCACGACTTTATATATGTTCAGATATCACCCCTATGATTCCGGCTCGATGACAATAGTCATAATGCTTATGACTGAGAAACCACATTAACCTATATTCTTACCCTCATCTCTGAGAGTGGTACTTGTATTCCTTAATTATATCAAGCATATATGAAGCTAAAGGCTTGATTTTAGTAAATTATACGGACGGTGATATTATATCTTATTTTCACAAATTATACTCATGGATAAACAGTATTTTAATGTTATGAATTAAACATCTAGTCTGTATAAAGTATCTGTTAAATTCGGGAATCAGCCTAGGGCATGATGTTTAATATATTAGCAATCCCAGAAGAGTTTAGGTGACAGGAGCTATGTCTTTACAAAGCTTAGAAAAAATCGGCAGAAAAATTGCACTATTAACAGTAATTGCATATCCAACCCTAGGTTTCAATAATATTCAACCAGCAGCAGCTCAACCAAGAGATAATTATGGGGCGATCGCCTATTCTCGGCAGACTCGAGCCAATGGTACTTCTTGGAACTTTGCCACTAGAGATGCCGCCGAAAGAGCAGCCGTGAGAGAATGTGAAAGATACTCAGGTAGTGGTGACTGCCAATCAATGATTTGGTTCCGTAATGCTTGCGCAGCCCTAGCAGAAGCTGATAATGGGGCATTAGGTTGGGCATGGAATCGCGATCGCGGACCTGCTGAAAGAGAAGCTGTCCGACAATGTTTCAGATACCGTGGTGATAACTGTAAAGTTATCCGTTGGACTTGTACAGACCGTTAATCCGGTTTGAGGATTTAGAATTACCATCAAATTATAGATAAAAGGCTTGACTGGACAACTCGTCGAGCCTTTTATTTTATAAATTTTCTGATTATTTATCACCAATTTTCGCACTGTAAATGTTGCCAATCTGATTTTTAAGAGCTTGCATATATGATTTTATGTACTAATTTTTGGTAAATTAGTATTCTTGCCACACAGTTGCAAGCTGGGTCGTGCATCTTGTGAGAACAACATCTATGTCTATCATCGTTGCTCAAAATTTGAGCAAAATATATCCTGTCGCAGTTAAAGAGCCAGGAATTCAAGGAACGATTTCTCATTTTTTTCGCCGTACTTACCGAGAAATTAAGGCTGTCAGTCATGTATCCTTTGAAATAGCCCCTGGTGAAGTGGTTGGTTTTTTAGGACCCAATGGTGCGGGCAAAACTACTACTTTGAAAATGCTGACTGGTTTAATTCACCCATCCAGTGGCATTGTTAACGTTGCAGGATATACACCCTTTCGCCGACAAGCAGAATTTTTACAGCGCATCACTCTAGTGATGGGACAGAAGCAGCAGCTCATCTGGGATTTACCTGCAATGGACTCACTAAAAATTAACGCTGCTGTTTACGATATTTCCGAGCGGGAGTTTCGCTTACGAGTCGGTGAGTTGACAGAAATGTTGTCTTTAGAAGGTAAACTTACCCAACCTGTACGCAAATTATCCCTTGGCGAACGGATGAAAGCTGAGTTACTAGCTGCTTTACTCCATCGTCCTCAGGTCTTATTTTTAGATGAACCCACCCTCGGCTTAGATGTGAATGCCCAGGTAGCAGTGCGCGACTTTTTGCGGGAGTACAACCAACGTTATCAAGCAACGGTATTACTCACAAGCCATTACATGGCAGATATTACCGCTCTGTGTGAACGAGTTTTAATGATTCACCAAGGAGCTTTGATGTATGACGGTAGCCTCAATGGTTTATTGGAAAGGTTTGCACCCTATCGAGAAATTCACTTAGAACTTGCTCATACCGTATCCAGAGAAAAACTGATGTTCTATGGTGATGTCAAGGAAGTTGATGGACGCTTTGTCTGCTTTCTGGTTCCACAAGGGGCGATCGCCCTCGCAGTTTCTCGAATATTAGCTGATTTAGACGTTGTTGATTTAACTGTAAACGAGCCTCCAGTGGAAGAGGTTATTGGGCGTGTATTCCAAGTAGGTGTCGCGTAAAATTTGCGAGTTAACTATGAGACACAATATCCAAGATGACTAATCTTTTCTCGATTAGCAGCATTTTCTACAGTAAAAATAAATATGACCATCGCAGTTCAGGCTGTCAAATCATAAATATTTGGTCATTTTCCGTAAATATCATGAGGCTTTAGTAATTAGACTGAAGCTATATTTTGAGGATAAAGTTGTCAGACTAGCAAGATTAAATCTAGCACATCAACTTATAAACTCTTTGTGTGAAGTGCAATCTACTCTCTACATATCAGATGCTCTATCTTTTCTTGTTTCAATTAATTTGAAGTCAACATATTTGAAACAATAGGATTGTTGGGAATCAAAAAAATATTCACACAAAGTAGAAATTACTTTAAATCATTAAACTACCAATAATTAATTTCATAAAAAATAATGCTCAAGATTTATTTTTTGGGTCTTGTCTAATGTCATAAAAATGAATATTAATTCAGAAAAGTCTTGATATCTATTTAGTATTATTAGCACCGTAGTTAAGTTTATTATTTGCTTCAGTAATGAAGTCAAATAATATTGCTCAGGCAAGAATGGCATCTCAATATATATTCAAAATTTTCCTGAATAATTAGATGTTTAATGTAGAAGGTATTAGTGGTATTTATTAAAACAGATTTTTCTATGTAAATATTTATTCTCCTGAAAAATCATTTTTTCATGATTTGAAATTATTTGATAAATAGCTATATCTCAAATAAAACTGGTCAAACCTTCCTAAACACGATTTAGAAAATTCTAACTTTACAAGATTTTTGTGGAGATATTCTTATGCATATTCCTGTTGGTATTTGTTCCCTTTCTTTGAGCTTACCAAGCATTATTCGCACAAATGATTATTACAAAGAAAAATATCCAAATTTGGTTGCACAGTCTGAAGAAAAAAGCTTGGCAAGATTAATGTCTCTTGTGAATGAAACTCCTAGTAACGAGTTTGAATTTGCAATGCAACCCTATTTAAAAGATCCATTTCGCGGAACCGTTCAACGACGCATATTAGGAGAGGGAGAATCTTCACTCACCCTAGAGTATAAAGCGGCAAAGGATGCTCTAGATGCAGCTAAACTCTCTCCTGATGATGTGGACTTGATTATTGTTTCTTCCTTCTTACCCGAACAACTAGGATTTGGCAATGCAGCTTTTCTTGCCCGTGAAATGGGTCTAAAATGTCCTGCTTGGAACCTTGATGCGCATTATTGCAGCACTCTAATCGCACTCCAAACTGCCTCCGCTTTAGTTCAGTCAGGCACATATACCAACGTGTTAGTTGTTATCTCTTGTACTTATTCTCGGTTAGCCGATGAAGATGATACACTCTCTTGGTTTTTAAGCGATGGTGCCGGAGCTTTTGTTGTTAGCTCCCTATCTCTCAATCAAGGAATTTTAGGTGCAAAAGCTATTAATACTAGTTGTTTATGCGACCTATTAAGCTTAAAAGTAACAGAAGATGAGCAGGGCAATCAAAAGCTTCGTATTACAGTTGCTCAAGATATGAATCGAATATTTAGTAATGCTGCTGGTGAAATGTTTCGTACTTGTTGCGAAGGAGCTGCTGATGCTGCTGGTGTCACTTTAAACGACATTAATTTTTTTGTATTCTACACGGCAGGAGCTTGGTTTGCAAAATTTTATACAAAAATTTTGAATGTTGATTCAAACCGAACAATAGACTATTATCCTCACTATGCTAATATGGGCGGGGTCGCATCTTTAGCAAACCTATATCACGCCGCACAACTGGGTAAAATTCGTGAAAATGATTTGGTATTGCTATATAGTTATGGTGCTGCAAGTAGTGCTTGTGCGATCGTGATGCGTTGGGGTGATGTGTCTTTAGGTAAAGCTCCAAAAAGTATATCATAATATACATTCAGATGGTTTTGATATTTAACCATATTAAAAAGTTCAGAGAGTTAACTTGTTTTAAAAATTTTTGTATTAATATTAGTACTTTGCCGAATTAAACTATTTATTCGCATACTAATTGGTGCAAGTTCTTCTCGACTAATTTTGACATCTACGACAAATGGAAGTTGTGAATGCATTGCCTGTAATATTGCATTTTCTAGCTGTGATTCATTTTCTACACCAATTCCATTTGCACCCATACTACACGCTAGCATTACAAAATTTGTTGGTGCTATTTCTGTCTTAATGCTTGTATATCCTTGTTGTTTAGTCCCTTGGGAACACATCCCATAACTACTATCGTTGAGAATAATCCAAACTGCAGGAATTTTATATTGAACAGCAGTATTGATTTCATTATTCATAAGCATCGCACCATCACCAACTATTACCACAGTTTTCTTTCCACTTACTAAACTTGCTCCTAAAACTCCAGTTGTGGCATATCCCATTGAACCAAATCCCGTACTTCCTCGCCAACGGTTTGGAGACTGAAATTTGAGGTAGTGAGTCGCCCACGAAAGACAATTACCAGCATCAGCCATAACTATGGCATCACTATTTTCGACTATTACTTCTTGTATTACCTTCATTAATTTTACTGGTCTGACTAAGCCTATATAAAAATCATCATTTCTATTTTGGGGGTTCAAGCTATCAGGAAGTGACTTTCTCGTATATGACTCATGTACTATTGGAAATTTCTCTAGTAACATCGTTAGAAATATCTTGATATCTGCAATTACAGGAAATGTCTTGGCATTGGGATAAGCAGCGCCTGGAACTTGTGAATCAATATCCACATGAATAAAGCCTTTTGGTGGTATCAATAAAGGATTCCAAAATGAAGTAAACTCTCCTAGACGAGTCCCTAAAACAAGAATGTATTCAGGAGGCGTAGACTTCATAAATTGCAAAACAGAGTCATGCCCAGCAAATCCGGTTACACCTAGATATTGAGGATGATTTTCGGGAAAGATGCCTTTTCCACGAGGGGAACTCATAACAGCAGCTCCTGTTCTTTCTGCCAACTGGAGTATCTCCTGAGCAGCATCGCGGGCACCAAAGCCTACCCATATTGCAAAGGAATCGGAAGATAGGAGTTCGCCAACTTGATTAATTATTTTTTGGTCAGGAATCAGTAATGGAAATTTTGATGTATCTGGATAAACATGACAACCGTTACTACTTTGGACATCACTGGGAATGCTCAGATGAGCAACAAATCCACCTGGTTTGGAAAATCTTGTGGTCAATTGTTGAGCTATTTCTGGTAATTCATCACTTGACTTAATATGACGTGCATAATGAAATATACTACCGTGACAAAAAAAATCTTGAGGCATTTTGTTGGGGTTAGTTTCCTGAAATGCCCATTTTCCTTCATGGGTTTCCGGGGTACTAGGGGATATGAAAATGACTTTAGCTCCTTCCCACCGTGCCGCCATCATTCCAGTCAGTGCATTAGTGATACCTGGTCCAGTTGTGGTGAATACAGCAACCGGAGAACCATTTGCAAAATAAGCTTCCATAGCTGCAAAGGCTGCTCCTGCCTCATGACGGAAGTGAAGTACATCTATAGAACTTTCTTCTAAAGTTTGCCATATGGGTGCGATCGCCCCACCTCCAACTCCAAAAGCGTGGCGTACACCTAAATTTGTCAATATTTGAATGATACTATCAGCTACTGTAATTTGTGGTAGTTGCTGGCTGATAGATTTCGTCAGAGAAGTCTCTTGGCTAGATTTTGTATTAAAACTTTTTTCTGTAATTAGCATTATTTAAAATTTGTTTTGATAATTTTATTGCTGAAGTTTGGTTTTGCTACATTAATACGAAACCACAATGAAGTGAGTTATCCCTCATTTGTCACTTTCGGGAGAGAATAGTCTGAAATGCTTACAGCATAAGGCTTTTATGAAAAAACCATAATTTCAGCCATTGTGTTAGAAAATAAACGCTCAAATGCATGTTCTATCTAGAGTTGAAAATTTGACTTTGATTTTCTTTTTCCAGAGTGACAAAAAAGGGGTTATACCAATTCACAATTCGCAATTCGCAATTCGCAATTAAAAAACTTAGATGCAGCAAAGCTTTCAGGATTTACATCTGTATCAGATTTTTCGTGAAATGGTATTACCCCTCTTTTGTTACCTTGGGGAAAGAATAATCCGAAATTATTATATTTACGTCTTTTTTCAATAAAGGAATTTAAATGACAAAATTTAGACGCGACCGCACAATTCATTATTTTGTTTAGTTTTCAGAGTAGAGATAGTATTTTTCTCTCCTCGTAGTAACAAAAGAGGGATTACATATTAAATGACAAAATTATCCAAGGGTAAGAAATACTTACATTTTATTTGCTAGTAATTCTTATAGCGTTTCTCATTCTAGTAAGGTAGGGAAGAACCCCTCCCCAGCCCTCCCCGATTTTGGCTATCCATTACCCGGATCTTTCGCAACATTTACGAGAGTATTCACTCACGCTTTTTCTAACCCTGATTCCTTCGTCGTCAATTCTCAATAAAAATCCTATTTTAGCGAGAATAGTAAGAAGCAATCTGTCAAGTATGCCTGACACCTCAGCGTTTAAGATGACTACAGAACAAGGGTTTCAGAATTGTTAAGAAAGATGTGACTAATGGGTAGCCGATTTTGGGGAGGGTGCCCGATAGGGCGGGTGGGGTTGTATTCCATCTGATTGGGAAACGCTATACTCCAGCAAAGTACATTTGAAAACCTATTTTGTAAGTCGTGAATAGGGTAGATAGATAATGCTATGCATTATTAGGGTGATATGAATCTGTATCTTGTGAAACTTAGCACTGTTATACACTTTATCAAAGTAGAAATAGTTACCTTGAAATTCTCTAACTAAATGATATTCAAAATAAACATAAAAACTATAAAATAACTTTAAATAATTCAGTCTTCAGGATAAAGTATATCTAAACTTTTATATTTTTTATTATAATTTTCTCGGTATTTATATGCATTTAGCTATTAAAAATATTACGTCTGATTATTGGCACAATATTTCAGGGTAAATACTTAATTAATATATGGATATTTTCTAGATTATTATTGTATATAATATCCCCAATTTCTTAAAAGAAATCAGGGATATTAAGGAAATAATTCAGATGATTATCAAAAATTGCTTACTCAATAGGAATAGATATGATAAAAGCTGCACCTTCTCCTGGTGCAGAATCAACATCTAAAAACCCTCCATGTTTTTCTACAATAATTTGATTCGCGATCGCCAGTCCTAAACCTGTTCCTTTTCCGACAGGTTTGGTGGTAAATAAATGGTCAAATATTTTAGCTTTAACTTCCTCTGACATGCCTGGACCATTATCTTGAATTTTTATCGTCAGCAGTTTTTTGTCTTCATTGACAGTGGTGATGATTGTAATACAATTGGGATTTAGCTCAATTTCTTTAAAAGTTCTTCCAGAATTAGATTCATCCAGCGCATCGATAGCATTTGCTAGCAGATTCATAAATACCTGATTTAACTGTCCGGGGAAACACTTCACCTCAGGTAAGCTACTATATTTTTTTACTATTTGAATACTGGGACGGGATTGTGATGCTTTTAAGCGATGCTGTAGAATCATTAATGTGCTGTCAATACCATCGTGGATATTAAAAGGAATTTTTTTCTGAGTATCGGCTCTAGAGAAAGTTCGCAGACTAATACTGATATCATAAATACGGTCAATTGCCTGTCGCATCGAAGAAATAACTTTTGGTAAGTCTTCTTTTATATAGTCTAAATCTCTAGCTCGTATTTCCTTGGCAATTTCTGTAACGGGATTGGGATAATGTTTCTCATAGAGTTCGAGAAGGGTCAATAAGTCTTGTACATACTCATTTGCTGGTTGTAAATTACCAGAAAGGTAGTTAATTGGATTATTAATTTCGTGTCCTATCCCTGATACTAAATTACCCAAAGTAGACATTTTTTCACTTTGCACTAGTTGCAATTGTGCTTGTTTTAGTTCTTCTAGTGAAATTTGTAACTGTTGAGCATTATCTTGAGACTCTTGATATAAACGGGCATTTTCTAAAGAAATAGCAGCTTGGGAGCATAGCAAATTAATTACTTGTAATCTATCCTTAGTAAAGGCTCCGCTAGTTAGGGAATTTTCTAGATATAAAATACCCACTAATCTACCTTGCTTAAGAATTGGATTACATAAAAGACTTCTGGGTTGATTTATAGTAATATAAGGGTCGTTGATATGGTAATTATGAGATTTTGTATTATCAACTTTTAATTTAGTATTATTGAAAATAATATGTTCTTTTTTGCGCGAGACATAGTTAATTAAATTTATCGGGATATCTTGACTTTCTTCAATGGGGATAGATTGTAAAACATTAGTAACTTTTTTATTTGATAAAGCGATAGCTTCGATTACCAATTTATCAGAATCAGGTAAAATAAGCACGGCTTTAGAAGCTGCGGCATTTTCAATTAATACTTCCATGAGGTTAACTAGTAACTTATCTAGTTCCATTTCGCCGCTAATTGCATGAGACGCTTTGATTAAACTGAAAAAATCTAAGGCTTCAATAATTTGTGTGCTACTTCCAGTAATTGTTTTGCCATCACTACTACTAACAGAAATAGTCTCTTTAGCATTTAAGCTGCTAGTTTCCTTTTGTTTTGTTACACTTAATAAATCAGGATAGTGTTTTTTGAGATGTTCTACTTTTGCCAGTGCGCCCCAACGTGCATAGCAGTAATAAGCATTGGTTAAGTAAGTTTGGGCAATAGTTTTTTTACCCCAGGTAAGATAGAATTTAGCTGCAAGTTCATTTGCTAATGCTTCTTCCTGAATATATTCATTTTCTTTTGCAAGATAAATTGATTTATCGTAATAATCCATTGCAGATATTTTGTCATCAAATATTCGATGTTTTTCTGCTTCAACAAGGTAGTATTTATGTAGAAAATTCATTGGCGCATGATTTGCCCAATGTCTCATTTTCTCTTGGTTCGCATTTATCTTTGCTAAATATTGATTCTTTTCTGATGGTGTTACATTACAATATGCCGCTAATCTCACAAGAGAATCATAAAAGTAAAAAGTTGGTATAATCAGTGAGCCTGCAACACTAGATAGATACTTCTCTGCTTCTTGGGAGCAATCTAGAGCTAGCGGTAAATTGCCAAACAAGTAATTTAGAGTTAGTTTATTAAAGTTAACAATGGCGATCGCCATTACATAATTACTTTTTTGATGTATCGGCAACATTATTTCCTCATTATAACTATCACCAACGAGGTTGCATACATCTTCACTTTTGTTAATTAAATTTAAAACAGTCTGTCGCCAAATTTGCATAGAGAAAAGAGCAGATTGTTGTTGTGAATTGGATAAAACTTCACAATATATTGCCATAGTGGACTCTAGTTCTATTAGCTCTTTTCCTGTTAGGTATGAAATATAAGAAAAATTATTTAAACTGTATGCTGAAAATTCAAAGTCCCCTATTTCTTTAGAAATATTATAGACATCTTGTAAAGGTTTTAAAAAGCTGTATGCATGATTTTTCCAGAGACCAATAAAGCTGTTGTAAGGAAGTAAAACTCTAGCTTTTAATAAAGTACTATTAGTTTTCGATAATAGATTTAAAGATAATTTACCAAACTCATGACCAGCTTGAATATCACCAACTACAGCACATAAAAGAAAAGCGTAAGTACAATAGCCATTAGCTGATATACCTGTATTCCCATATTCAATTGATAAGTCAACCATTTTTAAGCTGACTAACGGTACAAAATCAGGACATCCAAGATATGCAGCAGTAAACATACTGGATAAAATACGCATTGCTGCCAAAGTATCGACATCCGTCATTTCTGGCAGGTTAATTAAATCTGCAATTTCTCGACCACTTAATCTTTCTGCGGTTGTCTTAAATGCTTTTTGAATATCTTCTGCTGATGGGGATTCTGGAAATTCAACATTCAGGAGTTTGAGTACATCGATAGCTAATCTTAAAGCTTTTAATAGTTTATTTTGTACAATATCAGCTTGAACTTTTATCTCGTAAACTTTAATTTTATCCAAAAGACAAGTAGCGGAATTAATTACTATTTCTGCTAATTCTTCCATCCTTTCAAAGTTGCCAGAGAGATATGCGGATTCACAGGCTTCTTCATGTAATTCTAAACAGAAGGAGTAATAATTTTGCCAACTACTTGAGGGAATAATTTGCAATCCTAAATCTAAATAGCTAATTGCTGCTGTATAAGCTGTTGATATTTTGGCTTTGCGTCCAGCTATTAAATTCAATCGAGCCAGATGATTTAGCTCGTCTTGATTGTTAATTAATTCAACACCGTAGTTTAACTGATTGACAATATTAAATATATTGTCTTCTATTTCTGATTCAGGTGTATTTCTTAGCAATAGTTGACCGATATTGAAATGTGTAGTTTTCTTCTCTGATTCTGGAATTAATGAATATGCGGCTTGTTGAACTCGGTCATGTAAAAACTTATAAGTTGCTAAGGAGTTATGTTTATCAGATTTTTTTGCTTCTTGCTGTGATAATGGGCTATGATTGTCTTGAAAAAATTTGTAAATCTCATTAGTGGGAATAATGAGTCCATCTTGTAATGCTTTCCACAAATCTGTGGCAGTCTCTTCTAATGATTTATTATTGACAATAGCGAGTGTATTCAAATCAAATTGATTGCCAATACAAGCAGCTAATTTGAGAATATTTTGAGTAATGTGTGGTAGTTTTTGAAGTTGATTAGCAACGAAATCAACAACATTATTGGCAAGAGGCAACTCTTGAATCTTGGAAAAGTGGCACTGCCAACATCCTTCACCAAAATTAAAATAAATTAGCTTTTCATCATATAATGACTTGAAAAACTGATTACTAAAGAAGGGGTTACCTTGAGTTCTTTGGTAAATTAATTTTGTTAAGGGCTGGGCAATTTCTGAGGAGCAGTCGAGGGTATCGGCAACTAACTGGGTTAAATTATTTTCTGATAAAGGCTGGAGTGTAATTGTATTAATTTTTATATTTTCTTGGGAAATCGCATCTAAGGTCATCATTAATGGATGCACAGTTGAGACTTCATTATCTCGATAGGCTCCAATCAATAGTAAATGTTGAGTTTCCTTTTCACAAACTAATGTTTGCATTAAATTTAAAGAGGCGGAGTCTGCCCATTGTAAATCATCTATGAAAATTACTAAAGGATGTTCTTTGTTTGTAAAAACTTGAATAAATTTCTGAAATAGCAAGTTAAATCGGTTAGTTGCTGCACTTCCTGAAAGTTCTGCAACTATTGGTTGTTCTCCAATAATCTTTGTGAGTTCGGGTATGACGTCAGTAATTACTTTACCTTGTCCTCCTAATGCTGCCAAAATCTTAGTTTTCCATGTCTGGAGTTCCATGGTAGTTTCGCAAAGTAGTTGCTCGATTAAGTCACGAAAAGCTTCTAAAAATGCGAAAAAAGGAATGTTTCGTTGAAATTGATCGTATTTACCCTTAATAAAGTAGCCTCGTTGTCGCACAATGGGTTTATGAACTTCGTTGACTACAGCTGTTTTCCCAATACCAGAAAAACCAGCAACTAACATTATTTCAACCCCTTTGTTATTTTCGTTGCTGGGGTTAGCAATACGCTCAAAAGCTGAGAGGAGCGATTCTACTTCGCTTTCACGACCATAAAGTTTTTCAGGAATGGCAAAGCGATCGCACCTATCTTGTTGCCCTATTTTCCAGATGGTAGCAGTATTTATCCCATCTCCGACTTTCTGATATTCTTGCCAAACGTTTTCCAAATCATATTTTAAACCCAAGGCACTCTGATAACGTTCTTCTGCGTTTTTTGCCATCAGTTTGGCAATGATATGAGAAAGAGATTCGGGAACTTTTGGATTTAGACTACTAATTGAGGGAGGCTGTTTGGCTAAATGGTTATATACTAGCTCCATCGGGTCATTGCTGGGAAAGGGTAACTCTCCGGTAAGTAGCTCAAATAATGTCACACCTAAACTGTAAAAATCGCTACGCCAATCTACCAAGCGATTCATTCTTCCAGTTTGTTCAGGAGAAATATAGGCAAGAGTTCCTTCTAATACATTCAGAGATTTAGGCGCTTGTGTTTCTTTAGGAAGCAAAGAAGCAATACTAAAGTCAATAAGCTTTATCTCTTTTGTGACGGGGTTAATTAGAATATTGGCAGGTTTGATATCTTTGTGAATGACTCTATTCTTATACAGTTCATCTAGGGTAGAAACAATTTGTAATGCAATGGGAAAAAATTCATTGAGTGAGTCAAACTTTTTGCCCTTTGTAAATTCTTGTAAAGAAATGCCCCCAAAATCTTCCATAACTAAGGCATAGCTATTTTGGTAGGGTTGTAAGCTATAGGTTTTGATAACACCTGGACAGTTGAGGTTTTTGGCAATAGTATATTGGTTGCGAAATTGTAGCAATTCCTGGAAAGTGGGGTATTCATCTCGTAGTATTTTAATTGCTACTGGTTTTTGATTTGATTCCTGAATAGCTCGACAAACAAGTGTTCTTGAGCCAGAGTATATTTCTGCAATAACCTGATAACCTGGTAATTTCATGGTATTTACCCCTAAGAATTAGCACCTTCTAATGTATATAATTCCCAAAAAAAGCGAAATTATTTCAATGTCAATAGAAATTAGACAGGAATAAGGTCATTGCGTTGCCATAAGGATAGCAATGTTGTGAACCATAATACTGTCATAGCTCCTAGATTTCATGTTGAGTTAACAATCAAAAATCTGCTTTACATAAGTTGTTTTTTAAAAAGAGAGCATCTTTTATTATGAAGTGAAAGACCTTAAATAGAGATTATACTTAATAGTGATAATCTCAGATATTCAATAGTCTAACATATGCCCATATTGGATTGAATTGCGATGATTTAATTCTGTTATGATATTGATTATGATTGGGAAAAATTAATTGCATAATGGTAATAAAATTTCAAATTCTGTTCCTGTATCTAATTGAGAAGAAAAATTGAGTTTTCCTCCATGCCTACCTGTGATAATTCGATAACTCATTGCTAAACTATTTTCTTTATCGACAGTGTTTTGAGTGGAAAAAGAATTAATGATTTTTTCCTTTAACTCATCAGACATTCCTCGACTGTTATCGCTAATACGAATAGAAACCCAACGACTATCGGAATTATTAGTGCTAGATAAACCTTGAGAAATGACAGAAGTCGTAATTTGAATACAAGGTTGAACTGGTGAACATTTTATTTCGGAATTGAATTGTTTACGGACTGCATCGTCGAGTAAAATATCAACAGCTAAACTCAAAATATTCATAAATACTTGGTGTAATTGCCCCATGAAACAATAGACAGGTGGCAAATGACCGTAATCACAAATAATTTGGATTTCCCCTTTAATTCGACTATTAATTAATAATATAATATTATCTATGCAAGCATGGATATCTCCAGGTTTGGGATGAACTTCATCAATGTGGCAAAAGTTTTGTAAACTAGTAACAAGTTTTTTCAATCGGTCTGCACCTTTACGAATACTAGCTAGTGCTTGTGATAAATCTGCTTCGAGAAAATCAAATTCTATTTCTTCTTTAAGATGATTAATTCTATTCGTTTTATTAGGTATTTCTTGTTCGTAAGTATTAATAAGTTTGAGTAAGTCTTGACTGTAATTATCAACGTAGGTTAAATTACCCCAAATAAAACTCACTGGGTCTAAAATTTCGTGAGCAATACCATCTACTAAACGTCCTAGACTAACCATACGCTCATTGCGTAACATTTGGGCTTGACTGCGTTCAAAACGAACTTGAGTTTCAATACCACGGATTTGCCAAGAGGCGGTGTTTAATTCCGGTATAGATAAGATTTTATAGTTGTTGGAAGCGGTTTTGACCACTATTGGTTCTAAAGACAGTTCTGGCGATCGCCTGAGGGCAAATTGCATCGCTGTTAAGATTTTTGTTTTTTCAGATAACTGCAAAATCGGAGTTCGGGAATAACTGTAGATAATACTGAGAGGCTTGTTTAAAAATAACTCTTTCCCGTAGGGGCGAATCATAAATTCCAGCAAGCGACACCGAGACAGCATACCCAGATAATTACCTTCCTCGACTAAGATAACTCCTGGTAAAAAAGGATATTTATCAAAAAATTCAGCCAACAACCTACCACTACAAGTACTTTCTAGCTGGAAATTATATAAAGGTAGTTCTTTAAGGGTAGATTCCAAATCTAAGTCTTCGTTACAAATCTCGGAGAATGTCGGCGGTAAAATATCAGCAACCCAATTTTGTATCACTGAGAATCCTGGTATAAAAAGTACAATTTAATTAGTCACCCATTTTAGCTTCTTTTTCGATAATATAGGGGCTGATGAAAATACAGAGGTGACCGCAAAAAATAATACTGACAATCCTAAGTGTTACACCTTAATTAATAGGATGTTAGCGGAGCTGCCTTGAAAATAGATAGGTAAATTCAATAGCTTAATTTATCTATGTTGCTCATAATTGCTATTTAATTAAACTACTTCTGGCAAAAAAACTTGTAAATCACTCTGTTGGCTGCGGTGATCCCCGAAAAATGAAAGCATGATGAAGTTTCGATGAAAAGTAATTGAAAGTAGACAATTTTCTGTGAATAACTGTAAACCTATGAAAATCGTTGAAAACTCAGTATCCCGGCAGTTGTCAAGGGAAAAATCTGATTCCTGAAGAAGTGACTTTGGTTCAGAACCGTGGAAAAAGTGCGACAATCTAGAATTACAATTGTCAGTTTCCTTGACTCTATTTTTTCTATGGAGGCAAGTAAAAATTACTAAAGCTCAATCTTAGAGGCGTCGCCCTCAATAAAATGAGATGAAAAACTGATTTTCTGATTAATATTTTCTACCCTATGGGAGTAGCACTTTGTACAGTTTCTGAGTCGGAAAACTTGAACAGGAAAAGGGGATAGGGTATTTTCTATCCTTATAGAACCTGAAACAAGTTGTAATACTATGCACAAGCGATCGCCGTTTCGATAAAATGGCTTGCCAAAACCTCAATTCTTTTTACCGCTTGAACTAAGCGACATCCATGAATCAACTGCACAATGGTTTTACCCTATTTCTCAGTTTGCTAGTCGAAGCAATTCCATTTTTGCTACTGGGAGTATTGTTTTCTAGTTTCCTAATGTTTTTCATTGATGAACGGAAACTAGTGGCTGTAATGCCAAAGAATCCGCTTTTGGGTGCATTTGTAGGAAGTTTAGTCGGGTTTTTGTTTCCGGTGTGCGAATGTGGTAATGTACCTGTGGCAAGAAGAATGTTGATGCAGGGAGTCCCAACACCAGTAGCAATTGGCTTTTTACTAGCAGCACCAACGATAAATCCTATCGTGATTTGGTCTACCTGGATAGCTTTTCGGGATCAGCCAGAAATTGTCGTTCTACGTGTAGTATTTTCCCTGATGATTGCGACGATTATTGGTTTTGTCTTCAGTTTTCAAAAGGACTTAAGCAAGATTGTCCAACCAGCGATCGCCCGCTACTTAAAATATAATCCCCCTAGTGTCACAGACAAAAAAGGTCGTTCCTATAATAATTCTGCATCTCAAACTGGCACCTCATCGTTATTGCAGTCAGGGACATATTTTCTGGGTGGCAAAGGAACACAGCAAATCGTCGATGCTAACGCATTACAAGCAGAGATGATGGTATCGGTTGCTCACAAACCTATGGCTGATAAATGGCGGTTATTACTAGAAAACGTAATTCAGGAATTGCGAGAATTAGGAGCGGTGATGGTAATTGGTAGTGCGATCGCTGCTGCAATTCAAGTATTCGCACCTCGTGATTTAATTTTGAGCTTGGGTGCTGGTCCGATTAGTTCTATTTCTACTATGCTAATGCTGGCGGTAGTTGTTTCCATTTGTTCTACCGTTGATTCCTTTTTTGCCCTATCCTTTGCCTCAACTTTTACTAGTGGTTCTCTCTTAGCATTTCTCGTTTTTGGACCCATGGTAGACATTAAAGGTATTGGGTTAATGCTCTCAATTTTCAAGCCGAAAGCACTAATTTATCTATTTCTAATCGCCGCACAATTAACTTTTCTTTTGACTTTAATCATGAATCTGCATTTTATTTAGTTGTATGATTATCTCTTTGCCTATTCAGATGAAAATTTCTATAATCTAATCACTCATACGGAGATAATAACGGGGCAATATCCTGACATCTACATCTAAATAGCTTCACCTTCACTCACACATTTAAAATTGCAAATTCTATGACGGCTATCCCTCGACCTAAATCTCAATTTCCCCAGCGATTCCTACCTTGGCTAGATGTATTAGCAATTACGGCTTGGGGTATTCTACTTTTAAAGTACTTTTTCACTGGTAAGCTAAATCTCCTAATTCACCCTAATTATTTTTGGTTAGTTAATGTTGCAGCGATTGGCTTACTAATTGTCAGCTTTTTCAAAACCAAGCAACTATTAAAAAAACGTCGTGTCGATAATCTTCCGAATGTTCAGCATTTGGCAGTATTTCCTCCTGGTTGGGGCAGTACTTTACTCATAATCACAGCAATTTTAGGGTTTATTATTTCCCCCCAAGTCTTTGCCAGTGATAAAGCATTAAAAAGAGATGTCAGTGACTTGTTAGGTTCTACCCGCGTCAAACCCCAAGCATTTCGGACTTCTGTGCGTCCAGAAGAGCGATCGCTGGTAGATTGGGTACGGACTTTAAATGTTTATCCAGAACCCGATGCTTATACCGGACAAAAAGCCAAAGTCCAAGGTTTTGTGATTCATCCATCAGACTTAACCAAGGAATATCTGTTTTTAGCACGTTTTGTCCTGACTTGTTGCGCTGCGGATGCTTATCCTATTGGTTTACCCGTAAAACTGGGAACGACAAGGGAAGAATATCCCGCAGATACCTGGTTAGAAATTGAAGGGAAAATGACTACAGAAACTCTCAATGGGAAACGGCAACTGACTATTTCTCCTACTTCTATCAAGAAAATTGACCAACCGAAAACCCCCTATTCTTATTAAATCGGTAATAGGGAACAGAGAAAAGTGGTTTTTGGAAAACTTTCACAAGGGTGTAGGATATTCCCATCTATGGCAAGAACCTGGTTGTCTCCCTAGTAATGGACAGCCTTGAATATATATTTCGTTTTATAAATGCTTTCTCGGTAAAAGAACTCTCCATCGTTAAACCTGACAAGTGGAATGACAAGTAGAACTTCGATTCAACCTTTAGACAGAATTGCGATCGCCTTAATTTTACTCCTAACTCTGGCGATTGGTTTAGTCATATCCCAGGGTGATGCAGTTAAAGCTAGTGTACGTAGCTTTAGTTGGCAAAATCAACAAATTGGTGCAGATGATACATCCTTTACGCTCACCTTTAGTCGTCCGATGGAGACGAAAACAGTAGAGGAAAATATTAAACTTGACCCACCTCTGGCAGGTAAAATTAGCTGGGCTGGACGGCGGATGGTGTATACTTTGCTGACACCTGCACCCTATGGCACTAACTACAAAGTGCAGCTGGAAAATGCTAAAGATAAATTTTCTGCCAAAGAGGGAATTAACCGAGTTATTCAACCTTTTAGCGGTACATTTAAAACCCGCGATCGCGCTCTCCTTTACATCAGTTCCGCACCCCAAGAACAAGGACAACTAGTATTATATAATTTGACTCAAGGGCAACAAAAGGTACTTACCCCTAAAGACTTGGTAGTCATGGATTTTATCCCCTTTCCTGATGGTAAGAAAATCCTCTTTTCTGCCCGGACTACTAAAAATCAAGATATTTTATCTGCTCAATTATATACAGTTACTACAGGTGTTTACACGGATGAAGGCAAAGAGGCGATCGCTGCGGGTAAGGTAGATTTAGTCCTAGATAGTAAGGATTACCAAAACCTCAAATTTGACCTTTCCCCAGACGGTAAAACTATCGTTGTACAACGTGGTAATAAATCTAACCCCGGTGACTTTGGCTTGTGGATGCTACCCTCTGATACCAGCAATTCCCGTGAACCACAGAAACCCACACCTGTAAAAAGTAAGCCCGGTGGTGATTTTATGATCACACCCGATAGCCAAGCTGTGGCAGTTGCCCAAGGTGAAGGAACCGCGATTTTAGCCTTACAAAAAGATGCCGAAAAGCCCCTAGATTTTCTGCCTCAATTCGGCTTAGTGCAAGCTTTTACACGGGATGGCACTCAAGCAGCTATGGTCAAATTTAATACTGACTACACCCGCGACTTATTCCTTGTTACTAACCAAGGGACGCAGAAACAACTACTTAAAACCACTGGTTCGATTTTAAGCTGTCAGTTTGATATTGCTTCTCCGACTCTTTACTGTCTAGTCACCCAGCTATTACCAGGACAAACCTACCAAGAGCAACCCTATTTAGTGGCAATTGATACCAAGACAGCACAGCAAAAACCATTGATTGTCCTCCCCGCAGAGCAACGTAATGTCCAAATGAACTTATCCCCCGACGGTTTGGGTTTACTATTTGATCAAGTGGTACCTCAAACATCACCTTCCCCCACACCCAACAGTCAAATTTTGACAACAGAAGATGGACAGGCGATCGCTAGTAGTAGTCTATGGTTAATGCCACTCACACCCATTGCAGATCCAGAAGCGGCAGCAGATATTAAACCACAAAAACTACCCCTTGTGGGCTTCCATCCCCGGTGGTTGCCATAGGTTTTATCTAGATGTTCAGGATAGATGACAAATTTCCTTACACTATTTAAAATTTTGTATTTTACACTCCAAGTGCAGGCAAGCTATAACTTACAAAAGATTAATTATCTGCACTCAGGCAGAACCATACTTGCCTTCTGGGGTAGATTTTGATAAGACTGCATTGGTGAATTATGCGATCGCCACTTCTATTTTTTAACTTATAAGTTGGTGGGTGAAGAGTGATGAATGAATCGGACACCCCAAATCATGGGGATTTAATGCAACCCCACAATTCGACTGATGCACCACAAAAGCAACAGGTGAGTTGTCCTTTTTACAATGTACTGCCCAGCGAGAAACGAATTACTTCTCAAATTCCTCTGTTGTCTCCAGCATCTCAGGAAAATCATCAAATACAGCAATTAGAGTCTTCTGTGGAATCCCCCCACTCAAATATCGATATCCAGGAGAACTCAACAATTACTACTCTTGATGTCGAATCTTCCCCTGTTGTGGAGTTATTTCCAAAGGAAGCGCAACAACTAGAATCATCCCCCGTTGCTGAGTTATTTCCAAAGGAAGCGCAACAAATAGAATCATCCCCCGTTGCTGAGTTATTCCCAGAGAAACCACAACAAATAGAATCTTCCCCAATATCGGAATTAACAGGGGAACAAACAACACAATCGGTACAACCACCTGATTGGATTGCTGAACCCGATATTGAGAAACAAAAGTTAATTGACACAGAATTTCAAAAACTGCTGGAATTAAACCAAGAATTGCAGTCTGCGAATAATAATTTATATACCCAGGTTGCCGAACTTACCTCAGCACTATCAGAATCAGAAAAAACATTACAAAAACAAAAACAACGCACTAGTATTGCAGAATCCATACTCAACCAACAAACTCAAGAATTAACTGCTGCGCAAGAACAAATAACCTCTTTGTTCCAACAGTTGGAAACTGCTTTACAAACCGCCCAACACCAAGAAACATTAGCAGAAACCTATAAAGCTCAGTTAGAACTCAATCAACAACGTTTAGCCCAATTAGAGCGGGAATGTAGCCTATTACAAACCAAATATAGCGAACAATCCCATCAGTTAATGCAGTCAGAAAACTCTTGCCGAGAATTGCGTACACGTTTAATGCGGCAACAACGCCAAACTTTGCAATTTAAAGCAGCTTTAGAAAAGTGTTTGGAAACCTCTGTACCTGGGGAAGAGACTACAGATACGACATCAGCTTTTAGCGACAATATCCAGAAAAAAAGATATTCCCAACTCCACACTTCCCTCATCTCCCATGCTCAACCCATTAAACCCTGGTCAAAATCACTAGAGTTTAGTGATGATGAGTTAGAAAACCCTTGGGATGAACCTATCATACCTGCAAATTCCCCAACATCAGCAACGACAGACTTGACAGAAATTGCGAAAAAATTTGTTCCTAACTCGGAAGTTAAAGAACCAGCATCTGCCAATGTTGATAGTCATACCAAACAACCAGAAAATTTGGGAGAACAACTAGAAAATGTGATTCAGATGTTTTTTGCTCATCAAAATACATCCATTCCATCCCAACCACCAACTCTCCATACTCCAGTAACTGACACCCAAGAATTTAACCAAGAAATAGTACCAATTTGGGAAACTTTTTCCACTCCTCTGCATGATGAAGAGGAAGAAGAAACCCTGATTACAACTACTATTAACGTGGAGACAAACCCTCCCCAGTCAACGGATTTCTGGCTGGAAGTTTCGCAGTTATCACAACCGGAAGCATCCACACCAGAGACTCAGCAGTCATTTGAGGTGGAAGAGACTGCCAACAATTCTCCCTCGCCACTGATTTATCCGCAACGTCAATCCAGGGGACGTAAAACACTGGCAGCAGTAGAGTTACCGAATTTCCGCAAAAATGGGTAATTTATCGACTATTAACTACAGGTTTGGATATTGGCACTTTTTTGAGTTGCTTGATTTCCAGATTTTGGGGTTTTCCCTTACCTGTAATCAGAGCATAGTTAATTGTCAGTAACTTTAACCAAAGTGCAGGGTTATGCTGTTCTAACCAGGGTTGTACTTTGGTAATAAAAGCTGGAAACCAACCGTTGAGTAGTGCCATTACCAGGGTATGACGGGTAAAATCTAGATAATTTCCTAGCCAACGCCATAAATCTTGAGTACCTGTGAGTTGCCAAATCCATAAAAGTAGGGCAGGGTTGTTTTTGGCTGCTTTCAGAGCTAGACGATTAAAAGTCAACCAGTTAAATCTATCTTTAATAAAGTCATCGGCAATTTCCTGGGGTTCTCCTGCCAATAGTCCAAAAAAGTTGTTCAGCATGGCATTGATACGCTCTGGGGCAAGAGTTTTGCCTGTGGGAACCATCATACCCTTAGAAAACATCCAGGTGACTGCTATATTGCTCTGGGAGGCACGAATTTGGTTGAGATGCTTAAATTGCAGTAAATCGTGTTTCAGGGCAGTGTCGAGCAATTGCGTCAGACGTTCTAGGTTCCTTACTAGGGAGCCAAAACCAGTGAATACTAGGGGTGACTGGAGAGAAGCCGCATCTCCAATGGCAACTAACCTGTCAACAGCGACGGTGCGATCGCTACTGCTGAAATGTCCAGGTATGTAACCAAAGGTGGCTTTCTTCCACACCAATTTATCCATATCGCAACGACGATACTCTGGCAAAATGGCGAAGAAGTCTTCATACATTTCCAGCAAAGAACCAGGATTTTCGGGGTGAACTTGGTGATAGTGGAACAGATAAAATGTCAACTCTTCATCCGCACCAGGAAATAATTCCCAAATTAATTGCCGCCCTCGTGAGATATCACCGTGACTGTTGAGAACATCTCCGTACTGAGAATCCCACACCCCTGGAGCAAAACCTTTCTCAATTACTGCCCCCACCGTAGGACAAACACTATCAAATGCGCGATCGCCATTCAATTGCCAAGCAATCGGAGAAGCTGTTCCCATGGCATCGACTAACAATCGTCCAGTAACTTGTGTTGTCTCACCAGTTTTGAGGTACTTGACAGATATTTTAATTTGTGTATGATAAATATCTGCCTGAATAAATTCTGTTTCGTCAAAAATGTCTCCGCCAGCATTTCGCAATTTTTGTCCACAGAGTTGCAGTAACTTCTCTGAATCTAAGCCTATATTGAGAACTGTTGGCGTATGTAAAACTGGAGCTTTCAGGTGGGGAGGATTATTACCATCAAAAAACTTATTGAAGCCGTCTTGATACTCCCTAGCAATAATTGACTCCAGTTCTGCCGTCGTCAGTAACCCCAAATTTATCAAACTTTGGATTTCATCACGAGAAATGTTCCATTCCCGGTTCATTCGTCCAAAGGGCAATCGTTCCACCAACAGAACCTTATAGCCTAACTGTGCCATCACCGCAGCATGGATGACACCGAGGGCACCACCAATATAAATCAGATCGTAGGTGGGAGGATTTTGGGTAATGCTTCCCGATTCTCCAGGGTGATTAAATAATACTTGCTTCGGTTTTTGCGGGTTTTTTACCCCTTCACGCCAACGCTGTTCCCACCAGTACACTCGTTGTAGATCGTACTCTCCATTTGGTATTCTCTGAAAATATTTGACCGTGAGAGGATAATCGGCAGCAAGAGCGGTAAAAATAGATTGTTGTGATAAATCTATCTGGGGTGGAGCCGGATAACGATTGGGAAAGCGGTGTTTGATGGCAGTAGTCAAGCCTTGCAGAATTTGTTTCTCCTGGGGAAAGGGTTGATTTCCCCAACGAAAAACTTTTAAGTAGGTGCTACGCTGGACAGACCAAATAAATAGAGAAAGTTCGACTTCTTCCGGAATTACACCCAACTGCTGTGTATTTTTTCTCGTTCTCAGACGAAAACCATCCGGTGTCTGCACTTTTTCCCCATTTACCGGTGCAAACTCGGTTTGTAACCAGCGCAGAACACAATCTGTATCTGGAGTCGGAACCTCTAAATAAAGTATCTCTCGCATTTGTCTCCTCATCGGCAAATCTATGCATTAAGACAGATTCAAAAAAAGCTCAGGTGCGCTAAACTTCGCCCTACAAGTTAAATAAGAAATCAATCAAGAAATATTAAGACTTTCTCTGATTAGTTGCTCATATTATCGTTCTATAACCTCACACCATGAATTATCCTATCCCAGACAGCCCTCAACAAATCTTTGAACTCAGACAAAATCACGTTGATGAAGAACTAGTTGCCGCAGCGATCGCCGGAGTGATTAAATATGTCCATGCCCAAGGGCAATCCCTGGACGAGTTGACAGCCCAATTACTTGCTGATGACAGTTTGCTTGACAAACAGCAACGACGTTGGTTGAGCCAATTAGTCGCCCAAGCTTGGGAAAGTTTTACATAGTGAATGACAGGTGTTTAAATACCCGACTTGCGGGAAAAGTTGGGTATGGGGGAGTAAACCTTCACGGTTGGTGATTGCTGCTGTAACATTAACCCATATTCCAGACCCTCTACGACAGCTTGGTAAGAGGCTGCCAGAATATTAGGTGATACCCCCACCGTCGTCCAACGTTGAAAACCATTGCCAGACTCAACTAATACACGGGTTTTTGCTGCCGTTCCCGTATGTCCATTCAGAATCCGCACCTTATAATCGGTAAGTTCAAAGTTGGCAATTTGCGGATAAAAGTTTACCAAAGCCTTACGTAAAGCTGCATCCAGAGCTGCAACTGGACCGTTACCTTCCGCCGCTTCCAGGATATCCTGACCATTGACGGTAACTTTGACTGTAGCTAAAGCATTACTATCAGTTTCTCCTTGTACCAAGTCACAATGCACCTGGAAACCTTTAATCGCAAAGAATAACTGACGACTGTTGAGAGCTTCCCGCATTAATAATTCAAAACTTGCCTCTGCCGCTTCAAATTGATAACCTTCTTGCTCTAAATCCTTCATGCGAGCCAGAATTTGCCGAGTTGCAGGGTGATTTTTATCTAAATCTATACCAAATGTCCTAGCTTTAGCGATGACATTACTGACACCAGCTTGTTCAGAAATCACGATACGGCGATTATTACCAACCTGCTCTGGGGAAATATGCTCATAGGTGAGGGGGTTGCGTTCCACAGCCGAAACATGAATTCCTCCCTTGTGGGCAAAAGCCGATCGCCCGACAAAAGGCGCATGTTCATCAGGTGCTAAATTTACTACCTCACTGACAAATCTACTTGTATCAGCAATTTGGGCAAGCTTTTGTACGTCGATACATTCATATCCTAGCTTTAATTGCAGGTTAGGAATTAAAGAACAGAGGTTAGCATTACCACAGCGTTCTCCGTAGCCGTTGATGGTTCCCTGTACCATTTTGGCTCCAGCTATCACAGCCGCGATCGCGTTTGCCACTGCCGTATCCGAATCATTATGAGTATGGATACCAATGTGAGGAATAGTCATCCGTTGACTACCAACCACAGACAAATTCGCCCTCACATCCTCCACAATCTGTGATACCTCATGGGGTAGGCAACCACCGTTAGTATCACACAGAACTAACCACTCAGCCCCAGCCAACATCGCCGTTTCCAAAGTCATCAGGGCATATTCGGGATTATTCTTATAACCATCAAACCAGTGTTCCGCATCGTAAATTACCTGCCTGCCCTGGGAACAAAGATATTCAATAGTGTCCCGGATCATAGCTAAATTTTCTGGTAAAGTAGTCTTGATTCCTTCTGTTACGTGTAAATCCCAAGACTTACCAAAAATTGTCACCCAGCGCGTACCAGCAGCCAAAATTGCCTGTAACATAGATTCTTCCCTCGCCATTGTCTGAGGGCGACGAGTCGAACAAAAAGCAACCACCTCTGCTTGTTCAAGAGGTTCTTCCTGTAACTGCCAAAAAAATTGTACATCTTTGGGATTAGCTCCGGGCCAGCCACCTTCAATGAAGGGAACTCCCAACTGATCTAACCGTCGAGCAATGCGGAGTTTATCCTCTGTAGAAACAGATAAACCCTCACGCTGAGTACCATCTCGAAGAGTAGTATCGTATATCCAAACTTGTTGTGCAGAATTTGCAGTCATAGGACTCAGTGTAGAGACAATGTTTGTAGCGATGTGTCAAGATACAACAAAAAACCAGTTTATTGCCGATGCCTAAAGTAGTAGCTCAAGGAAAAGTCATTGAGTGTCAACCCGGAGTCAACCTGCGGAAAATTTTGCTGCAAAATGGTATTGACCTCTACAATAGCGGTGCTAAGGTAATAAACTGTCGGGGAATTGGCAGTTGTGGAACCTGTGCAGTGCAAATTGCAGGCGAAGTCTCCCAGGTAAACTGGCGTGATCAAGCGCGGCGTTCCCTTCCTCCCCATTCTCCTACAAAAGACTTACGTCTAGCCTGCCAAACTCAGGTTTTGGGTGATATAAGAGTTACAAAATATGATGGATTTTGGGGACAAGGTTCTCAAATCCTTTGGACACCAGAAGGTTAACAAGGAGCAATAAAATTATGGGAAGATGGACACCATTAATTCTGATGGCTGGGGGTTTGGCAATTCTCTTGGGTACATTGCTGGGGATCAGCTTTCCCATGGGACAACAGAGCGCTCAAGCTCCCGCACAAAGAAATCAGGAGTCGAAGGTTCTCCCCGCTAACATTAATGTTAACAGTACAGCATCAGATAACGGTTCTAGCAATCGCAACCGTACCAGCGTAGCGCAAAACAACGCTCCGGAAGAGACTACCCCCGATGCAACTGATAGCACTACTACCGCTCAGGATACAACTCCTAGCCGTGGCGTTCCTACCAATGATACAACCGAAACTCCCACCAAAAACGAGCCAATTCGTGCTTTGTGGTAACAGTTAGGTGGTGAGTAGTGACTGTCATATGCCAAGCTACTGACTCATTACTCATTCCCTGTTATTGGTTAGAAGTTATCAGTTTTAAGTTATGAGTAATAGTTAGGTGAGTTCTTCGGAACTAGAGATAACTGATGAAACATAGTAATGGCTAATGGTTGATTGCTGAATGCAAGATGCTATTAGCCATTAGCTATCAGCAATGATTCATGATTTGGAGAGTGATTTTCCTATGGTGAGATTTTCTTAATTATCTCTATTTCTTAACTTTTGCAGTGTGACTAACAACTATTGACAAATAACTCATGACTAGGGACTGTTTGATTATTGGTGGTGGCATCATTGGTTTGGCGATCGCCGTGGAATTACAATCACGGGGGATGAAGGTGAGAGTAATTAGCCGTGATTCCCATAGTGCTGCTGCTTATGCTGCTGCGGGAATGCTGGCTCCGGATGCTGAGAATATCACCACGGGGGCGATGCAAGAATTATGTTGGCGATCGCGCGCGCTCTACCCAGAATGGACGGGAAAACTGGAGAGAATGACAGGTTTAAGTCCTGGATATTGGGCTTGTGGTATCCTGGCTCCCGTTTTTAATGCCCCTGCCCATCCTAACTCTGCCCACTGGCTAGATCAAGCTACCATTCACCAATATCAGCTGGGGTTAGGTGAGTCTGTTATCGGCGGTTACTGGTATCCGGAAGATGCTCAGGTAGATAATCGTGCCTTGGTAAAAGTTTTACTCGCTGCTGCCTACCATCTCGGTGTGGAAATCCAGGAAGGGGTAGAAGTTTTGGGGATTATGCAACAGGGAGGACAGGTTTCTGGAGTACAAACTGATACAGAAATTATCCGTGCTAATCACTATATTCTGGCGGCTGGAGCCTGGGTAAATCAAGTCTTTCCCCTACCTGTACGCCCCCGGAAAGGGCAAATGCTGAGTTTGCGAGTCCCCGACTCAGAAACAGAATTACTACCTCTGACACGAGTATTATTTGGTGAAGATATATACATTGTTCCGCGCCGCGATCGCCGAATTATTATCGGTGCAACTGTGGAAGATGTGGGCTTTATCCCTGATAATACTCCTGCTGGGTTAAATCAACTTCTCCAAGGGGCTATTCGTTTATACCCTCGCCTCAAAGATTATCCAATTACAGAAACCTGGTGGGGTTTTCGTCCCACAACAACCGATGAATTGCCCATTTTGGGCACTAGTCCCTGTGAAAATCTTACCCTCGCCACAGGACACCATCGTAACGGTATTTTACTCGCACCCATTACCGCCCAATTAATTGCCGATTTGATTTGTCAGCAACAAACCGATTCTTTACTCAACCACTTCCACTATTCTCGCTTCCATTCCCCCATGCTATCTTTTCCCTCCCCTGTAACAACTGCCCCCTCCCCAGTGAATTCTTCCCCAATTGCTGATACTCCCCTCACCATTGCCGGAAAAACCTTTAAATCTCGTCTGATGACGGGAACAGGAAAATATCGCAGCATCCAAGAAATGCAGCAAAGTGTCATTGCTAGCGGTTGTGAAATTGTCACCGTCGCAGTACGCAGAGTTCAAACCCACGCTCCAGGGCATGAAGGGTTAGCAGAGGCGTTAGACTGGTCAAAAATCTGGATGTTACCCAATACTGCTGGCTGCAAAACCGCAGAGGAAGCAGTGCGGGTGGCGCGACTAGGACGGGAAATGGCGAAATTATTAGGACAGGAAGATAATAACTTTATCAAACTAGAAGTTATTCCCGATGCTAAGTATCTCTTACCTGACCCGATTGGGACTCTACAGGCAGCAGAACAGTTAGTCAAGGAAGGTTTTGCCGTTTTACCCTATATCAATGCTGACCCCATACTGGCAAAGCACCTAGAAGCCGCAGGTTGTGCCACGGTGATGCCCCTAGCAGCCCCCATTGGTTCGGGACAGGGTTTAAAAACGGCTGCGAATATCCAGATAATTATTGAGAATGCCCAGGTTCCCGTGGTTGTGGATGCCGGTATTGGTTCCCCCTCAGAAGCCGCTCAAGCCATGGAAATGGGTGCCGATGCATTGTTAATTAATAGCGCGATCGCCCTTGCCGAAAATGCCCCCGCTATGGCATATGCCATGAATTTAGCCGCGATCGCTGGACGGACAGGTTATCTTGCTGGAAGAATGCCCACAAAGGATTATGCCAGTGCTTCTTCTCCTGTCACAGGAACTATTAATTAAAGGATAAAGAGAAGCAAAAGATAAATATTTGTATCTTTTTTGTGTGTTTACTTTACCTTTCTCATTCCTTTGTAACGATTTATCTCTGAAGGCAGGAGTCTATATGACTGTTTTGTAACATGAGAAAAATGTGCTGTGTGAAGGAATTAATTCATGCCCTATACAACTGATGAAGGCGGTCTTTTAAACAATTTTGCCCGTGAACCTAAGATATATCAATCAGAGCCCGCTACCGCCTCGCAGAAACGGAATCTGCTCATTGTCGCAGTAGTGGCTTGTGTTTTAGTTGGTGGTTTAATTGCAGTCGCCTTCTCTGTTTCCTAAAAACTGTTAAATAATTATTTTCAAAAATCAACTTTGGTGAGATAACTGGTTCCGTGAATTGCGGAACCTTTTTTATGAAGCTGGGAAATTTTACTGCCTGACTAAAAGCAACAGCAATTCCATAAAAAATTAAATATTTTAATTGGTGATTGGGAGACTTTCAGATTTCACAGATGAGGATAACAATATTCCTTACTCCTACCCCGTATCCTCACTTTTTACTATTCCACCAATAAAATTTTGACTGGTAAATTAACCTTACTCCTTACTCCTTCCTCCTTCCTTCTTACTCCTTCCTCCTTCCTCCTTACCCCTACATGTCTAAAAATTCTAATCTGCTGAAATTCTCACTTGATAAATTAGCAGTATAGATATTTACCTATTCTCCAGCTAGAAAACCATAATTCTCCATGGCATTCTATAGATATCTTGGAGACAGATATCGTTGCAATTTAGTTTAGGATCTAGTAGAGAAACTTTGAGATAAATATTTTGCAGTTGCAAGGGGTTTACAGCTATGGAATTGACAATAGATAACGTGGAAACCGTTCTCGATGAAATGCGCCCTTACCTGATATCTGATGGTGGAAACGTGGAGCTAGTAGAAATTGATGGTCCAATTGTGAAGCTGCGTTTACAAGGCGCTTGTGGTTCCTGCCCCAGTTCTACCATGACTCTGAGAATGGGTATTGAGCGTCGTCTTAGAGAAATGATTCCAGAAATTGCCGAAGTTGAGCAAATCATGTAGAAAACTACTTATCACAGTCAAGTCAGGGGGAAAGAATCAGGGTAAAAGGGTGTTGATACCTACTCCCTATTATCTTTCCCCTTTGCTCTTCCAGAAAAAATCTATTTTTTGTCAGAGGTTTCGTGATTAGAGAATAGGGAATAATGATTAAGGAATGGGGAATGGGAAATAAGGAATAGGCAATGAAGAACGGGGAGGTCAGAATTCCGAGGTCAGATTGTTGCATCTCCATGTATCATCCCTTAAGACTTAACCTTTAACCCTTCCCTTTGCCCTTCTCTATATAAATTATCTATGTCTCATCCGCTTTACGTTGCTTTTGTTTGGCATCAGCACCAACCACTTTACAAATCCCCAGAAAATAGTATTTCCACCTCTGTTCAGCAAAATTACCGTCTGCCTTGGGTAAGGTTGCATGGTGTCAAAGATTACTTAGATTTAGTCTTAATTTTAGAAAAGTATCCTAAGTTGCATCAAACTGTGAATCTAGTACCCTCATTGATTTTGCAGTTAGAAGATTATGTTGCGGGTACAGCCTTTGACCCCTATTTAGAAGCAACTTTAACACCCTGTGAGCGTTTAACTAGCGATCGCCGTCGTTTTATCATCCAGCATTTTTTTGATGCCAATCACCACACCCTGATTGACCCCCATCCCCGCTATGCTCAATTGTACTATCAGCGTCAGGAACAAGGGATAGATTGGTGTTTAGCCAATTGGCAGGAACAGGACTATAGCGATTTACTAGCTTGGCATAATCTAGCTTGGATAGATCCTCTATTTTGGGATGATAGGGAAATTGCTGCTTGGTTACATCAAGGGCGAGATTTTTCCTTGAGCGATCGCCAGCGTATTTACTCCAAACAACGGGAAATTATCAGCCGGATTTTGCCCCAACATCGGCAAATGCAAGCTAACGGGCAATTAGAAGTTACCACCACACCCTATACCCACCCAATTTTACCCTTACTTGCCAATACGGATGCAGGTCGGGTAGCTGTGCCCAATATGACTTTGCCAATCAGTAAATTTAGCTGGGCAGAAGACATTCCCCGCCACCTACAAAAAGCCTGGGATATTTATTTAGATAGGTTTGGCTGTACACCACGGGGACTATGGCCCTCAGAACAATCCGTCAGCCCGGAAATTCTCCCGTATATCAGCAAACAGGGTTTTCAGTGGATTATCTCCGATGAGGCGGTTTTGGGCTGGACATTAAAACATTTTTTCCATCGGGATGGAGCAGGTAACGTCCAAGAACCAGATTTACTCTATCGCCCCTACCGTCTAGAAACACCAACGGGAGATTTAGCCATCGTTTTCCGTGATCACCGCTTATCCGATTTAATTGGCTTTACCTACAGTTCCATGCCTCCCAAACAAGCAGCAGCCGATTTAGTGGGACACCTACAGGCGATCGCCAGAATGCAAAGAGAACGAGAACCCGAACAACCCTGGTTAGTTACCATTGCCTTAGATGGAGAAAACTGCTGGGAATTCTACCCCCAAGATGGTAAACCTTTCCTCGAAGCTTTATACGAAAGCCTCAGCCACGAAACCCACCTCAAACTAGTCACCGTTGCGGAATTCCTCGACCAATTCCCAGCCACTGCCAAAATTCCTAGCGCTCAGTTACACAGTGGTTCCTGGGTAGATGGTAGTTTTACCACCTGGATCGGCGACCCCGCAAAAAACCGTGCCTGGGACTACCTCACCGCCGCCAGACAAGTCTTAGCCAGCCATCCCGAAGCCACAGAAGAAAACAACCCCGCAGCCTGGGAAGCACTCTATGCAGCCGAAGGCTCTGATTGGTTCTGGTGGTTTGGTGAGGGGCATTCCTCCAATCAAGATGAAATTTTTGACCAGTTGTTTCGAGAACACCTCTGTGGCATCTACGAAGCCCTGAATGAACCCGTACCCCCCTATCTCCAACTATCCGTAGATGTTCATCAAACCCGCGCCGATCATCGTCCCCAAAGCTTTATCCATCCAGTGATTGATGGAAGAGGAGACGAGCAAGATTGGGATAAAGCTGGACGTATTGAAGTTGGCGGTGCTAGGGGAACAATGCACAACAGCAGCCCCATTCAGCGTTTATGGTACGGTGTCGATCACTTTAATTTCTACGTGCGGGTAGACTTTAAAACGGGAGTGCAGCCAGGAAAAGGTTTAGCACCAGAGTTAAATCTGCTGTGGTTTTATCCCAATCAAACTATGCACAACAGCCCCATTCCCGTCGCCGAAGTGCCTGACATGGCTCCGGTAAATTACTTATTCCATCACCATTTAGAAATTAACTTACTCACACAATCCATTCAGTTTCGAGAAGCCGCAGAACATTACCAATGGCTACCTCGCGCCAGTCGTGCCCAAGTTGCTGTAGATAAATGTTTGGAAGTCGCTATTCCCTGGGCAGATTTACAAGTGCCACCAGACTATCCCCTACGGCTAGTTCTCGTTCTCTCAGAGGAAGGACAATATTGTGACTATCTTCCGGAAAATACCTTGATAAATATCGAAGTTCCCTAAGTCGCAATATTGGGGAGAGGGGATATTCTTCAGGTTCCTCCTTCCCATCTCCGTAAAAACCTCATCCGGAAAGATTTTCCATAAAGTTTTATCAATCAAAAATCAAAAAACGTTAGGATTTGACAAAGATTCGCCCTTAGCGCTAGCAGATTTATTTATTTCTGGCTAAATTAAAAACATTCTTGTATGACTTTCACAACTGGCACATATCCCAGGTTGATAGTGAGTATTTTCAGCTAACTACGAACTAGCAGTCTTTGAGATATGAAACTTGTGTCAGTCCCAGGTTTGTTTTTGTTCCACCTCACATAGTCGTGTTGCCAGATGAATTCTTTTCCTCAAAACGTATCAAGCTTTCACGCGGATATTCTCCAGAATACTCAGTTGGGACAATTGTGTGGTCAAGGAAATTTATTCCGCGATCGCTACGAAATCATCCGTATCATCGGTAGAGGTGGTTTTGGTGTGACATTCCTTGCTAAAGACGCGGTTTTGCCTGGAAATCCTCTGTGCGTGATAAAACAGCTATGTCCGAAAACTACTAATCCGAAAAGCTGGGAACGTGCCAGTAAACGTTTTGTACAAGAAGCAAAAATTCTTGGTCAGTTGGGAAGTCATTCTCAAATACCAATGCTACTTGACTATTTTGAAACCAATGGCGACTTTTATTTAGTTCAAGAATATATTCGTGGCACAACCATTGCCAGGGAAGTACGCCGTCATGGCTATAAAAAAGAAGCTGATGTCAAGCAATTTCTCTGGGAGATTCTACCAGTTTTACAATATGTCCATAAGCATCACGTTATCCATCGTGACATCAAACCACAAAATCTCCTGCGTTGCGAAGATGATGGGCGTTTAGTACTCATCGATTTTGGTGCAGTCAAAGAAGAATTAATCAATATCTCTACAAATCAGCCAGAAAAAACAGCTAGTACCCATTTTGTCGGTACCATGGGTTTTGCTCCCCCAGAACAATTTTCCCTACGTCCAGTTTATGCCAGTGATATTTACGCCATTGGTGTCACCTGTTTGTATTTGCTCACAGGTAAAGCTCCCTTGGAATTTGAGCATCACCATGAAACTGGAGAAATACTCTGGCAAAAACATATAGAAGTCAGTGAGGCTTTCGCACCCGTGTTGAGCAAAATGCTGAGTATGTCCCTCAAGGATAGGTTTAAATCAGCAGAAGATGTTATGTGGGCTTTAGGTATGGAATCACACATACCCAGTCTGACAGACTGCCTTGCGACTCAGAGATTAGCTAGCAATCCAATTAATACTGAGTCCGATTATTTGTCCCCCGTTGCTCGCACAGCTAGCGCCATTCGGGAATGGAAAAGCAAATTAAAATCTAGAAAAAATTACAACCGATTAATTCATCCTCATTATTAGGTATCAAATTAACAGTTTTTGAATTCCAATTATCTCTAAGACAACTCATAAACATGGGATTCAAGATATTTTATTTATTAGCAAAGGCGATAAATAATACTTCTATTTTGTTGAGTTGATCACAATTAGTTATCCACATCTCAAACCAGGGAAAAGCGAGTCATCAGAAAGACAGAAACTTTTCTCTGGTCTTTTGTATAATAGGGAAATCTTCCTTTCCAGGAATTATCCAGGGCAAATTATATCGATATGGGTAATTGGTGAGCGGTAATTAGTAATCGCAACAACTAATCACCAAAATATTATTTACCCGAAAACCAAATGATATTGAGTATAAAATAATCACGCAGTCCCGCTTCTTTTGATGATGATCTGCTGCCTAAATCCTGATTGCCCACACCCTTTAAATCCTGATGGTGAAAAAAATTGCCGAACTTGCAGTACTCCCCTCGTTCCCTTGCTGCGAAATCGCTTCCGCGTGATTCAGGTACTTTCTGATGAGGGGGGATTTGGTAGAACTTATTTAGCTGAGGATATAGATAAGTTAAATGAGCGTTGTGTAATTAAACAATTGGCACCCAAAGTCCAAGAAAATTGGGCAATGGCAAAGGCAATTGAATTATTCCACAAGGAAGCACAAAGATTGCAACAACTAGGAGAGCACCCGCAAATTCCTACTTTATTTGCCTATTTTGAGCAAGATAATTATCTATATTTAGTTCAGCAGTTTATTGATGGACATAATCTTTTAAAGGAATGGCAACAAAAAAAAAGGTATAGTTCCCGTGAAATCCAAGAAATCCTCTTAGATTTATTACCCGTTTTGAAGTTTATTCATGAAAGGGGTGTAATTCACCGCGATATTAAACCTCAAAATATTATTCGCCGCAAAAGTGATGGGCGTTTATGCTTAATTGATTTTGGCTCTTCCAAACAATTGACAGCCAGAGTTCAATTTAAGATGGGTACTTCTATCGGTTCCCATGGATATTCTCCCATTGAGCAAATTCGTGATGGCAAAGCCTATCCAGCAAGTGATTTATTTAGTTTGGGTGCAACTTGTTTTCACCTGCTAACAGGCACTTCTCCTTTTCAGTTATGGACGGAACATGGCTATAGTTGGGTGAAAAATTGGCGCCAATTTTTGAAGAATCCGCCCAGTGATGAGATACTCTTTTTGCTAGATAAGCTCTTAAGAAAAGATATTCATCAGCGTTATCAATCTGCCGACCAAGTTTTAAAAGATTTAGCAAAAAAACGCCATCTCCCGTTAAAACAGAGCAATGTTGGAGAGATTCCTCCACCTACTCAATCCTCATCTGTTTCTAGAAAATATGCACTTCTTCGGAATTTTTTCTTAATTGGTTCGGCAATCTTATTATTAGTGCTGGGAGAATTTTTCTATCGTCAGTCTCAACAAATGGAGAGTTTTGTCTCTTCTAGTGTGAGTCGGGGCACAAAGCCAGGTGATATCCTGAATCAATCTCATAATCAGACGATTGGTAATTTTCAGTTAATGAGAACGTGGAAATTATCAGGAAAATCGATTTCTGCCATGGCTATTAGTCCTAATGGTCAGACGGTGATGAGCAATAGTGATGACAATATTAAACTTTGGAGTGTCGCCACAGGACAGGAAATCAGTGTTTTCAGTGGACATCGTAACCGAGTCAATGCTTTAGTTGTCAGTCCCGATGGTCAAGTTTTGGTCAGTGGTAGTACCGACAGAACAGTGAAGTTGTGGAATTTAGCCCGGGGTAGGGAAATACGGACTCTAGAAGGTCATTTAGACTCGATTACGACTTTGGCAATTAGTCCTGATGGCAAGATGATTGCCGATGGAAGTAACGATAAAACTGTGAGAATTTGGAATTTAGCTACAGGGGAGGTGATGCGGACTTTTATAGGACATTCTGCTGAAGTCTCATCAGTAGTTTTTAGTCCTAATAGTTTTTTGTTTGCCACTGCTAGTGCGGATAAAACCATTAAAATTTGGAATTTCGCCACCGGTAAACAAATTTATAATTTAGTTGGACATTCTGCTGGAGTTACATCCTTAGCAATTAGTCCTGATGGCAAAATATTAGCTAGTGGTAGCAGCGATCGCACAATTCGACTCTGGAATCTGGCAACTGGTAAACAAATTCGTTCCCTAAACACCTCTGCTGAAGTGAAGTCTATTAGCTTTAGCCCCCATGGGCAAATTCTCGCTAGTGGGGGGGATGATGCCAAAATTCAACTGTGGAATCCCACCAGTGGAGAAAAACTATACACATTGGTAGGTCATTTAGGTACTGTTAACGCTGTAATCTTTAGTGAGGATGGTAAAACCCTGATCAGTGGTAGTCAAGACTCAACAATCAGGATTTGGCAGGTAGTTAATTAATTTTGATTTTTTTGTCATGACAAACAAATGTTAAAAAAATACCGGAGATTCTGGAAAATTACTGTTCAAATGAGTAGATGTTTCTATGAACTATGGAAAAAATCTGCTGCCACCTGACCCACTGTATCTAATTACACTTACTAGGGATGCACTAGACCTCTTGCAAAACATAGATTTTTGTCAGATAGAGAAAGAGACAAAGTTCAAATCTCCAGGTTTTACGGTTCCTTTCTCCTGACTTCTGCAAGCAGTCTCAGACGTTTCTAAACTTTGGAAACAGTCTATTACCAGGATTTTTGCAAAAAATCCGAAAAGTCAAGACCAAAATTTGTATCACTGCATAACAGTTGGGCATTTGCGTAGTCTGCAATACCTGTAAAAAGGATTGAGAAACAATGAAAGTATTAACGGGTGCGGTAATTGCGATTTTGGGATTTGGGGGGATGTGGTATTGGCAATCACCTCCAGCAGTTACGAGTGTATCTTCTGGGAAATCTCAATTAGTTGCAACTAAACCGTGGCAAAATTATCAAGCGGCTCACACACTCAAAGGACACACAGACTCAGTGTGGGCGATCGCTATCAGTCCCGATGGTCAAACGATTGCTTCTGTGAGTGGCGATCACACAGTTAAACTATGGAATGTGGGGACAGGAAAGCTGATTCGCACTTTCACAGGTCATACACAGTCAATTAATGCTGTGGCAATTAGTCCCAATGGTCGAATTTTAGCCTCAGCCAGTGCGGATAATACGGTGAAGTTGTGGGATGTCGCCACGGGGAAAGAAATACGTACCTTAGAAGGACATATTGCTTCTGTTCAATCCGTTGCTTTTGCTCAGGATGGAGCTACCCTCGCAAGTGGAAGTTGGGATCAGAGGATGAAACTCTGGAACGTAGAAACAGGAAAAGAAATCCGCACCCTCAAGGGAGATTGTCAAATTGTGGATGCGATCGCCATTAGTCCCGATGGTAAAACCCTAGCAAGTACGAATCATTTTGAGAATGAAGTCCAATTATGGAGCTTGGTAACAGGGACAAAAACTCAAACCCTCAAAGGACATGAAAACGTAATTCATGATGTCATCTTTAGTCCCGACGGTAAAAGTATTGCCACTGCTAGCTCAGATAAAACAGTTAAAATTTGGAATGCAGAAACTGCCAAAGAGATTCGCACCCTTGTGGGACATCATAATCGAGTTTGGTCATTAGCTTTTAGCCCAGATAGCCAAAACTTAGTCACAGGTAGCTGGGATAAAACAATTAAAATTTGGAATCTAGAAAATGGGAAAGAAATGCATACTCTCAAAGGACATACTAACCGTGTCTGGTCTGTAGCTTTTAGCCCGGATGGTAAGACAATTGCTAGTAGTAGTTTTGACCAAAGTATTAAAATTTGGCAAGCTGCTCCCCCAACCAAAAGTTAATTTCATCTTGGCAATTAGGTAGGTAATTAAGCGTCAATAAATTGAAGTTTGTAGTCAGGTATTTATCCCTTGCAAACTAATAATTTAGCAATAAATTGCTCACTACTAACCTAATTTTATTCTGCTCTCTTTCCTAATCTATATTTTTCATGAATCCAATATCTATTGGATGTCGTCAGTTGACTTAATTAAATGCATTCCAGCTTCGGCAAATCTATTAAAAGCTGTATCTGCGGCTGTGGTAAAGTCTACAACACCAGGAACTACAACCGGAGAAGTGCAATCTTCTAATAGGTAAACTTTTTGAGCTAATTGACTATCTATCTGCTGAATTTCCGTTAATAAATCATCAATAGTCCAGGCAACACAGTGACTTTTTGCTTGCCCTGCAATAATTATTTTGTCATAAGTCAATAATTGTTGAATTAATCTCTGATTCTTGCCAGCAATGGCTTGGTTATCAAATCCTATTAAAACCTCAGGACGAAGAACAGAATAGTTTTCTGTTAAGGAATTATCGCCTTTAATTTCAATTTGGGCTTGACTACTGCGAGCGATAGAATGGAAAAATATTGCTTCTTCTACCGCAGAGACTAAAGCATGACCAATTCCTCCTAACATGGAGTGATAAGGCCAAATGGTCAGAGGATATTTACCCTCTTGAGAAAGTTGTTTGACATAGTGATAGGCGTGCTTTTCTAGTAATTCATAGTCACCATGGGTGATACTATCTGCCACTGCGGGATTAACCTTCCAAGTACCATTTTCTATATCTGCGGGAGTAATATTTGTTGCCGCCGGAATTGGATGTTCCCCCGCAACATTTACCCAAAACAACGGATGGAAAATTTGCATGGTTGTGTGGGTATCCATGGTGGGAATAATCTGAGTAATTATCCCCAAATTTTTATAGATAAATTCACAAATTCTGATATTATCTTCGATGGCTCCCTTGCCTGATTTGCCACCGACAAATAACTCAAAATCAGGAAGACAAAAAGTATTTTGTACATCTATTAATAATAAACAGATGCGAGTTTTATCAGTGGATGCGGGTAAAATTTGATGCTGCTTTGCCCACTCACTGGCATCCGTAGCACGTTGTTGATAAGGTACACGCCAAACTTCTCCGACTTTTGCGGAGTTAAAGTGAGGAGGAAGAGGTGTAATTTTTTGACTAGTCATAATATAGCGATCGCGAATATTTTGATACAACTTATACCATTTCACTTTATTGGTATCATGATTTTTGTGAAATGGCATGAGTCCTATTGATATTTAATTTTGCCTAGCTACTTCCTCGGATTTACAAATAACTTGAGCAAATCTGTAATTGCCGGAAACGCGATCGCGATCGCTAAAGCAATTGTCAGAGTAATCGCTGCGGGAGTTCCTCCAGTTTCTACCAACGGTTTGATGTCGATTGGGGTGATGGGTGATGATTCGGTGGTTGTGGGGAAATTTTGGTTTTGTTGTTGTGATGTCTGTTGTAGTGCCATAATTGTTGTCGCTCCTTGTTGGGGTTAATAGTGCGAGTAACGCTGATGACACCATCATGACTTGATACCCAATACTTATAGGTAGACAGAAGTAGGTAAGATAATTGTTTAAAGTTTGTAGGCAAAAGTAGGGTAATGTTGTTTTTGTAGGGTAATGTAATATACTCACCTGGAGTATTATTCTTTTAAGCTTGTCATTGCGAGCGTAACGAAGTGGAGCGTGGCAATCTCATCAACTCGTTAGTGTTGAAGACTGTGGGATTGCTGAGTCGAAAGCGACACGCTACGCGGTAAGCGAAGCTACGCAATGACAAAACTATTATTTTTTAAGATATGAAACAATGTCTCAATGAATTCAAAAGAAGCGCTGGATTTTATAAATACGCTTTTGGTAGAAAAATCTCAAGTTGTTTTAAATGACTTGGAAACAAAAATATTTGTCGGTTGCTGGGAAGGAAAAGAATATAAAGATATTGCAGCAAATACTTCTTTTACCGAGCAGTATTTACGTTCTATCGGCTCGCAACTTTTCAAAAAAATAAAAGATGAATTAGGGATAAAAGTTAGTAAAAAAAATTTTATAAGTCCCATCGAGTATAAATATCAGCAATTAAAGAATTCTCCGAATACATTAAGTAATATAAATATTACCGAACCGCAGCCGCAATCTAATTTACAACCATCAAACTCGCATTCATTACCTGTAAACAACGGAAATTTTAACCCATTTCAGCCAACGAGCGGACGAATTAGAGAATCGCAATTTTTCTTTGCGAGAAATCATGATATTCAAGAGATATTCGATATTTTGAACAGTGGTAGTAGTATTGTTTTAATTGGGGAAGAGGGAATTGGTAAATCTTCTCTATTGGCAGCGATTTGTCGAGAAGCAAATAGTTATTTCATTTCCCAACGTCAGGCAGTTTTTATCGATTTGAATGATGTTGACAGCGAGGAAGAATTTTATAGCACTCTGTGCCATGAAATCGGGATAGAAGATTGTGTGGGGCAGATGTTAACTCGAAATTTACGAAAATATAAAATCTTATTAGCTTTAGATAATGTTGGTAAAATGGTATGTGATGGATTTACTCGCAATTTGCGCGATAAATTACGCAGTTGGGCAGAAGGAGGTGAACCATTAAAATTGGTTTTGGCAGCCCATGAATCTTTAAATGATTTATTCAATGATAACGAAGGAAGAACCTCTCCCCTTGCAGGTGTTTGTATGCCCAAACAGATATTACCGTGGGATGAAAGTGAGATGCGGGAGTTTATTCAAGAAAAATTAAACTTAACCAGGGTTGCATTTAGCGAGGAGGAAATTGTGGGGATAATTAATTCCACGAGAGGACATCCGAGACAGTTGATGCAATTATGCGATCGCCTTTATCGAGAGAAGATGAATTTTTCGTCCTAGTAAAGTCGAGAAGAACCCCACCCCAATTCTCGCAAAAGCTCGAATTTCCCCTCCCCGATTTCGGGGAGGGGACTAAGGGGAGGGGTAAAAATCCATGCAGCCCACGAATAATTAAAATTAAGCCCTTTCCGCAACAGAAAACGAAGCCAATGCCATGAGCAAAACACCTGTACCGCGATTAGATTTAGCACCAAAGCTGGAGCGTCCACTGTCGCTGTTGAATCCCCTTGATTATTTGCGGTTGTTGTATTGGGTGTTTTATTTTCCCCAGGCTTTGCGGTGGTATGTGGAGAATTTTGCCAAAGAAGAAGTCCGGTTGGAAAAGAGGAATGGGGTAAATTTATGGGTTTGGTTGCGGGAAAATCCCATTCAACGCAATCTATGGTTTCAAGGTTTATTACTTACTCTTGTTGCACCCGTAATTATTGCTGCCATATTTCAACAAATTGGTTTTCATGTTGATTGGTTTGGCGTGGCTTTAGGCGTGGCTTTAGGCGTGGCTTTTGGCGTGGCTTTAGGCGTGGCAGGAGGCGTGGCTTTTGGCGTGGCAGGAGGCGTGGCTTTTGGCGTGGCAGGAGGCGTGGCTTTTGGCGTGGCTTTTGGCGTGGCAGTCGGCGTGGCAGGACGCGTGGCAGGACGCGTGGCAGGAGGCGCGGCTTTTAGCGTGGCTTTAGGCGTGGCAGTCGGCGTGACTTTAGGCGTGACTTTAGGCGTGACTTTAGGCGTGGCTTTTGGCGTGGCAGGAGGCGTGGCAGGAGGCATGGCAGGAGTCGTGGCTTTAGGCGTGGCAGTCGGCGTGGCAGTCGGTGTGGCTTTTGGCGTGGCAGGAGGCGTGGCAGTCGGCGTGGTTATTCTGCGCCTGGAAAGCTGGTTTTTTGGGATATTTACAAATTTTCGATCGAGCCAAAATCCAAATTCACTATCCCGTATTACCCCGATTCCCCTACCTTCTCTGTCTCGGCATATAAATACATGGTTGCAAGAAGATTTAGAAATTGGTTTATACAATATCAATCAACTACTTGCCCATACTTTGCAATTTATTCCCGTCGTCAAAGTAGTTAATCGACAACTTGCCAGAACACCACTGGAACAAATTATTTGGTATACCTCTAAATTTGCTGAAAACCCTTTTGATTGGAAATTAATCTATGTTGCATCTGCTTCGTTAAATGCCAATATCCGGCAAGAGTTTATTAAAAAATTCTTCGATTTCCCGTTCTTTTTTTTTCTACGCAGTTTAAACAATAGACTTTTACATCAAATTAATACTGATATTCGCCTCGACACTCCACCCCACGCGACAGCAGCAGGATTCTGGTATCTCCACGAAAAACAACCGATCGCAGCAATACAAGCCTTTGCAGTAGTCCGATCGCTCCCCTATGGTGAGGAAATGTATACCCTCGCTTATACCCTAGCAATATCCCAGCGAACCAAAGATTTGAGCGCGATCGCCAATATCAACACCGAAACCCGAAATTTCCCCTTACCCGATACTCCCTTACTTCGTCCCGATACCTGGCAAGCAATAAACTCCCTCGATCGTGTTGTTGCTGATGCCAAAGTTATCCAAAACAGCACTTCCCGCGCTTCCCGTGCTTTTGCCCTCAACCGTGCAATTGGCGAACTCCTACAAATCATCGATAATCCCACAACTATCCCAGAAGCGGAACGGGGTTTAATTGTCGATATTGCCAAGAATTGGAAAAGTATCCTCGAAAAACAAGCGCTGGAAGTGGGACAGGTGGAAATCACCAAACCCGTGACCAATCCCTACATTGTCGGCGACCCGGTTGAGGGAGAATTATTTGTGGGACGGGATGATATTATGCGGCAACTCGAAGAATTGTGGCTGATGGGAACCAATATGCAATCTGTGGTTCTCTACGGACATCGACGCATGGGAAAAACTTCGATTTTGCGGAATTTATCCCCCCGATTGGGTGCAGGGGTAAAGGTTGCCTACGTTAACTTGCTGGGTGTGGGTGGTGCTTCCCAGGAAGGTGAGGTTTTGATGGCAATTAGCGATGCCATTTCCCACATCATGGACATCGAACCACCCAAGGACGAAGATTTATTAAATTTACCCGAACCTACTTTCAACCGCTACTTACAAAAAATCATCCAAAAAATTATTAACGAAGATAGTTCTCCAGCACGGGGATTGATTATTGCTCTGGATGAATTTGAAATCATCGAAGAATTAATCAGTGCAGGAAAAATCCCCCAAAGTTTCATGGGATATCTTCGCAGTTTAGTACAGATGAGTCCCAAAATTGGATTTATCTTGGCTGGTTTGCATACCCTGGAAGAAATGACCGCAGATTATTTCCAACCTTTATATGCCAGCTTTACCCCACCCATTAAAGTTAGTTTTATGGAATCTGGTGATGCTGACGTAATTTTAACCAATCCTGGTATCGATGATTTTCCCCTCGACTATACCCCCGCAGCGCGCGATCGCGTTTATCACTACACCTACGGACAACCGTTTTTGTTGCAATTAGTCGGGTTTCAGTTGGTGCGAAACTATAACGATAGGGTTTTTCGCATGGGACAAAAGCTCGATCCCCTCTTTACCCTGGATGATGTGGAAGCAGTAATCAACGACTCGGCATTTTTCCAAGGAGGTAGTTTTTATTTTGAAGGTGTGTGGAATCAAGCTAGGGAAGGAGACGCGGGACAGCAGGATTTTTTACAACAGGACATACTACAAGCTCTTGCTCCCCATCAAGAGGGTTTGGATTTGGATAGTTTGGTTGGGAATTTGGAATTTGATAGAGAAACCACCGAAGCAGCTTTGAAAACTTTGGTTCGTCACGATGTTGTGGTGGAAAAACACGGTAAATGGTTAATTGTCGTCGAGCTATTCCGACTGTGGGTACTAGGACTTAGATATCAACAGAAAATGTGAATATGATTTTGAGGAAAACCATCTCTGTAGAAATTCGGTGTTTTCTACCAGAAAAAAATCATGCGTTTAATCCACGGGAATGTCAAACTGGATATAAGGAAAGAGTAGGCGCAGGTGGTTGCAGATTCAAACACTGGGGATTTGGAATACCCGATACTTGGTGTGGAATCTGAGGAAAGTCCGGGCTCCCGAAAGACCAGACTTGCTGGATAACGTCCAGTGCGCGTGAGCGTGAGGATAGTGCCACAGAAAGATACCGCCTTTTTTCAGTTTACTGAAGAGGGTAAGGGTGCAAAGGTGCGGTAAGAGCGCACCAGCAACATCGAGAGGTGTTGGCTCGGTAAACCCCGGTTGGGTGCAAGGTAAAGGAACGACGGTTGGTCTTTTACCGGTTCCGCAAAAGAGAGCCGCTAGAGGCAACTGGTAACAGTTGTCCCAGATAGATAACCGCCCTTTTGTGAAGATGTTGATATAACATTTTTACAGATGAACAGAACCCGGCTTATGTCCGACTCTTTCCTCATTTAGTTTTGTAGGACTTACGCAAAAGTACAGTTTGTAGAGGCAATGTATGAACTGCACCTAGGTGAAAATTAGGGTTTCTGATATTGTTTGCGTAAATCCTGATTTGTAGCTCAAGCAATTAACTATATTAATTAGATTAATTAGTTGGAAAATCTGCAAATCTTTCTCATAAATCCATTGACTCATGACCAATGACCATCGCCTACCCCCGTCGTCAACGTCAGCTAGAAAGTTTAGTCAAAAAGTTTGGTTTAGGGGCAGATGCACCGATTCAGTGGCAGCTGCTAGATCTAGCTTTAACTCATCCCACTGTCTCTGAGTCTGCTAATTATGAACAGTTAGAGTTTGTGGGGGATGCGGTGGTGCGATTAGTAGCGGCAATTGTGCTGTGGGAAAATTATCCTGATTGCCCCGTGGGGGATTTTGCGGCAATTCGTTCGGTATTAGTTAGCGATCGCATTCTTGCCCAACTTGCCCGTTCCTACGGTTTAGAACTATATCTATTAGTGGCGGGTAGTGCGACGGCAGATCGAGTTGGTCAACAGTCCCGTTTGGCTGATGCTTTTGAAGCTGTACTGGGCGCTCTCTATCTTAGTACCAATAATTTAGAACTAATTCGTTCTTGGTTAGACCCCCACTTTAAACAATTGGCAGCAGAAATTCGTCTCGATCCAGCCAGACTTAATTACAAAGCCGCTCTTCAAGAATGGACACAAGCGAATTTTAAGGTTTTACCGGAATATCGAGTTGTGGAAACCAATCAACCCCAACATAACCAAGAACGTTTTATTGCTCAAGTTTGGCTCCATGGACGACAATTGGGCGAAGGTAAGGGACGCTCTATCAAAGCCGCAGAGCAAGCAGCCGCAAAAGTGGCTTTTCTATCCTTAAATTCTCAGGATAAACACTGAATTAGTCTGCATATCATAGTTCCAAGTCTAGAGTTTCTCACAATTGACGAAGCGATCGCCAGATATCAACCATTGACTATGGACTATATAATTTATGACTCATGACTCAAATTCAAGTGGCGATCGCGGGTGTGGGGCGCTGGGGCGTACATTTACTGCGTAACTTCCTGGAACATCCTCAGGTGGAAGTAATGGCGGTTATTGACCCGAAAATGGAACGTTTGGAGAATATCAAGCGTTTATATCAACTCAGTGATAGGGTACTGTTAACGACGGATTGGCAAGCCATTCGAGGTATAAAAAATTTAGGTGCAGTAGTGATTGCTACTCCTGCGGCTAGCCACTATGGTTTAATTACTGATGCTATAAATTGGGGATACCATGTGTTGGCGGAAAAACCCCTCACCCTCAATCCTCAAGAATGCGAGGAACTTTGTCTACTGGCAGAGCAGCAAAAATTACAATTAATGGTTGACCATACTTACCTGTTTCACCCAGGGATTACCCAAGGGCAAGCTGTCCTGGCACAGAAATATATTGGTGATTTACGCTATGGTTATGCCACCCGTACCCATCTCGCTCCCGTGCGTCAAGATGTGGATGCCCTGTGGGATTTAGCAATTCATGATATTGCCATCTTTAATACTTGGCTCGGAGAATCTCCAGTGAAAGTACGCGCGACGGGGCAAAGCTGGTTACAACCGGGATTAGCGGATGTCGTTTGGGTGACGCTTACCTATCCGGGTGGATTGCAAACCCAAATTCACCTCAGTTGGTTGAATACGGATAAACAGCGCCGATTGGTAGTAGTTGGCAGTAAAGGTAGTTTAATTTTTGACGAAATGTCACCCCAGGCACCATTAACGGTACTTCATGGTGAATTTGAGCAGCAGGATGGCTATTTTATACCAGTAAATCAAAGTCAGGAAGTATTGGAAATAGAAGGGGCAGAGCCTTTAAAACAGATGTGCGATCGCTTTGTTCAAAGTGTTATTAATAACAAACCGGTAGAAATATCTTCTGGCAGAGTCGGAACAGAGCTTGTGAAAATCCTAGCTGCACTGACACAATCCCTAGAAGGGGGAGGAATAGAAGTCGAAGTGTAGCACAGACAGGGGCTAGGGTGTTTCTTCTCACTGTTTTCCCTTACCCCTGTTACTCAGATTTTGGCAACAAAAACGCAGGATTAAAGTTATGATACTTCTAATTAAACCAGCATTTGATTGCTGAGGTGGCAGTCATGACTGTTAAAAATTCTCAACCAAATTTAGATAGGTTTTTGGTTTGTGGATTAGGCAGTTTAGGGCAACATTGTGTGGCAGCTTTAGGTGAGTTTGGTGTGGTTGTGAATGCGATTGATTTGCAACTTCCATCCCGTTGGTTGCTACCGCACACAGAAAATTTGATTACTAGTTTACTATTAGGAGATTTGCGTCAACCAGGTATTTTGGAAGCGGCAGAAATTAGGCGTTGTCGCGCAATTTTATTGGTGACAAATGATGAGACTGTGAATGTGATAGGTGCTTTTGCTGCCCGCAGATTAAATAGTCAAGTCAGAATTTTGATGCGTTCAACTAAGCATAATTTAAATGAATTGTTGAAAAGGCAGTTAGGGAATTTTGCCGCCTTTGAAGCTAATCAATTGCCCGCCCACGCCATCGCCTTGGCAGCCCTGGGAGAGGAAAAATTGGGTTTTTTCCAAATAGATGGACAAATGTTGCAAGTTGTCAAGTATTCTCTTCCAGAAAATCATAATTGGTGTGGGCAACCTATCTATCAGCGTCAAAGTCATCATCGTTTAGTTTTGTGTCATTTCAAGCATGACAAAACCGTGAATGAAGCAAATTTTTACGGATGGGAAGAGGAGGCGATCGCCACACCGGGAGATGTGATTATTCGTTTAGAAATAGCAAACACTAGAAATCATAGTGGGAGCCAAGAGTCTTTCTGGGAGGGGATAAAGGAGTTTTGGCTACGTATCAAACCATTGCTCAAATTGGCGAATTTGCGTCACTGGTGTGTGCGGTTGTGGCGATCAACGGCAGAGCGCCCCATTCATCGAGTCATAATTGTTGCTGGTGTCACAGTTTTCTGTCTCCTGATTCTGGGTACTTTATTAATGAGCATTACCCATCCGGAATTTACCTGGGAAGCTGCTTTTTATAACACTATAATTTTTTTGTTAGGGGGTTTTGGCGATCAAATTGGTGGTTGGCAAGCGAAATTTCCCCAACCTTGGTGGTTGAATTTATTCGGTTTATCTTTGACGATTGTGGGGACAATTTTTGTCGGTATTTTGTACGCTACCCTGACAGATATGATTCTCAGTTCCCGCTTTGAGTTTACAAAACGACAACGTTTACCGAAACAGGGACATATTGTATTAGTGGGATTGGATAGTTTAGGTAAAAGTGTGGCTGATGTGATGACTAGTTGGAAGCAACCAATGGTGGGAGTCATCAATTCTCGGCAACAGGAACCCCTACATCTTCCCCAATTACCTATAGTCTGTGGTGACTGGTTGCATAGTTTAAATAAGGTACGTTTACCCAAGGCTTTAAGTTTGGTTGCAGCAACGGAAGATGAGATTACTAACTTAGAAATTGCCTTAATGGCGCGTTATTTGAATCCTACAATTAATTTGGTAATTCAGACCGATGACCCAGCTTTTAGTGGCAACTTAGCAGAGATTTTGCCAGAAGTAAAGGTGATGTGTGTGAATGCACTAGCTGCGGAAGTTTTTGCTGGAGCAGCATTTGGAGAGAATATCCTGAGTTTATTTCGACTGGGCACACAAACTATTTTAGTTACGGAATATGCCATTGAAATCAACGATACTCTTAATAACTTGATGTTATCCGAAGTTGCCTATGGCTATGGAGTTGTGCCGATTTTATATCAAAAACAACAGCAAAATGCTAAATTTTTTCCACCCTTAGAAATCAAGTTAGGAATTGGCGATCGCCTAGTCATACTGGCAACTATTCATGGTTTACAACGCATCGAAAAAGCAGAAATTGCTTCTCGCCTATGGACTATTGAGGTAGAATCAGTCGCAAGTCATGCTGCAATGTTTGAGTCGAGGGGAGCGATCGCCAGAATTACAGGTTGTGAATTGCAGTTTGCTGGAGAGTTTCTGGAAGATTTACCAGGAGTTTTCCCTTTGTTGATATATAAACAACAAGCACAGCATTTAATTAGAGAACTCAGAGTAATGGGAATATCTGCAAGGTTAGTCAGGAAAGTTACATCATGAAACCTTATCCTACTGCTTTGCCAACAGAGGTGCAGCACTTAGCAGAGTCTGAGTATAGGAATGTTGGGGATGGGCAAAGATTTTTTGGGTTTCGCCAATTTCCACAATTTTACCGCCATGCATCACCGCAATGCGATCGCACAAAAATCTGGCTAACCATAAATCATGGGTAATAAACAAATAGGTGAGTTCAAACTCGTCTTTCAACTCCAGCATTAAGTCTAATACCTGGGATTGCACACTGGCATCCAGCATACTGACAGGTTCGTCGGCAATAATTAATTTGGGGCGAGTAATTAATGCTCTGGCGATCGCCACCCGTTGTTGTTGTCCCCCGGATAGGTCAGAGGGGTAACGCTGATAATATAATTCTGCGGGTTTTAATCCCACCCGTTCGAGCATAGCTAAAACCTGTGTTTTTGCCTCCTGGGGCGTTGCCATCCCGTGAATGAGGAGGGGGTCAGCGATACTCTGTCCGACGGTCATAGCAGGATTTAAACAGGCATGGGGGTCTTGAAATACCATCTGCATCTGTCGGCGTTGCTGACGCATTTCCTGACGAGATAAACTGGTTAACTCTGTTCCCAGAAATTCCACATGACCATCGGTAGGGCGAATTAACTGTAAAATTGTCCGCGAGAGGGTGCTTTTTCCACAACCAGATTCACCAACTAAACCGAGAATTTCCCCAGGATAGAGTTCTAAGTTAATTCCATCCACTGCTTTGATGGTTTGATTTTGCCCTTTAAATAACCTTTCCAGAAAGTTCGCTTCAATGGTGTAGTGTTGCTTCAGTTCCGTGATTTTTAAAATCGGGGTTTGGGAATTGATAGCAGGTAATTCTGTTTCTGTGTCTTCTGTAATCGCTTGAATATGTAAAGCTGCCTTTAGGAGCGATCGCGTATATTCATGCTGGGGATTGTGAAATACAGAATTGGTGTCTCCCATTTCCACCATTTTGCCCTTATACATCACCCCGATGCGATCGCAGTATTCCGCCACCATAGCTAAATCATGGGAAATTAACAGAAGTGCCATGTTATCTTCGGCACAGAGTCGTGTTAGTTCCTGTAATATCTGCGCGGAAACCGTCACATCTAAACTAGTAGTCGGTTCATCAGCAACAATCATCTTAGGATTGAGGAGTAATGCGAGGGCGATCGCTACCCGTTGTCGCATCCCACCGCTAAATTCATGGGGGTATTGATTCCAACGACTGGCAGGAATTTTTACCTTTTCCAAGGTGGCGATCGCCTTTTCCTTCGCTGCTTTGGTGGATAATTCTGGAGCATGGGCTTTCAGTGTCTCTAAACAATGATTACCAATAGTCATCAAAGGGTCAAGACGTGTCATCGGATCTTGAAACACCAGTGCGACGACTTCACCCCGAAATTTCCGCATTTCTGGGGGAGCTAAATCTAATACTGACTGCCCCTGAAAAATTACTTTCCCTTCTGTCCGAGAACCCCCAGGTAGCAAGCGCATAATTGCCCGTCCCAGGGTCGATTTACCACACCCGGACTCCCCCACAAGACCCATTCTTTCTCCCTGTTGCAGAGCAAAGGAGACATCATCTACAGCCCAGCCTTCTGCTTCGGTATCACGTTGGGGATAGGCTACCCGGAGATTTTCAATAGAAAATAAAGATTCACTCATGGGGAAATTTTACTACTAGCTGTATTTATAAAAATCAAATTCTAGCTAATTTAGCAGATTCTCCTTGATTTCTGTAAGCAAAACTTACCTTCAGGCTGAAAAGTACTTTTCTCAAGTAGAGTCACTACCTGCTAGTAAAGTGTCAAGAAAAAAATCACGGCTTGACTTGTGACTGATTCTACCCCTATAGTCCAAAGACGAGGAGCAATTTCTGCCCTTTCCATGTGTTTTTAACTACGCATCGTCCCTAAAATCACCAGGCGATCGCCAACTTAATTCCCAATCACATTCATTAATTCTGTCCCACTACTTCAAAATTATGGGTCAATCATCAACTCCAATCATCGATATTCTTGGTAGCTGGCAAGATTGGGTAACTGTTTTTGCTTATTTGGGTTTAACAGTATTCGTGATTTGGGGTATTCTGAGTAAATCTGGAAAATAGGCTTGCTTGCTCATTCAGAAGGCTGGTGATTGTGCAGATACAGTGACTAGCAAAGCCAATAAACAAGATACGGGGATTTCTTTGGCAATGATAAAACATTTATTACCTAGTTTAGTTACTCCGGCAATTGTGGTCATGGCATCTATTCCAGCATTTGCCGCCATTCAAACGAAAACCATTGAGTATAAACATGGTAATACCATATTACAAGGTTACTTAGCCTACGATAATGCAATTAAAGGCAAGCGTCCCGGTGTATTAGTAGTGCATGAGTGGAATGGGTTGCAAAGCTACGCGAAAAAGCGCGCTGAACAGTTAGCGAAATTGGGATACGTCGCATTCGCTGTGGATATGTATGGTAAGGGTATCCGTCCCCAGAATCCAGAAGAGTCAGGAAAACAAGCAACTATTTACCGCAAAGATCGCAAATTGATGCGCGATCGCGTCACTGCTGGGTTACAAGTTTTACAAAAAAATCCCCTAACTGATGTCAAACGAGTTGCCGCCATTGGTTACTGCTTTGGAGGGGGTACGGTTCTGGAACTCGCTCGCAGTGGTGCAAATATTGCCGGGGTGGTGAGCTTCCACGGTAACTTGGATACACCTAACCCCAAGGATGCCAGCAATATCAAAGCCAAGGTACTAGTATTACATGGTGCGAATGATACCTACGTACCCCAGGAGCAGGTTCAAGGGTTTGAAAAGGAAATGAAAGATGCCAAAGTTGATTGGCAGTTAATTTCCTACGGTAATACAGTACATAGTTTTACCAATCCCGAAGCCGGAAATGACCCATCAAAGGGTGTTGCTTTTAACCAATCCTCAGACAAGCGTTCTTGGCAAGCAATGAAGCAGTTCTTTGCAGAGATATTTCAATTGGGTAAATAACCTGAGTTCGGGTTAAGCAGGTTGAGGTAAAATTCAGTCCAATTGACGATATCCGGGAAAACTTTTGATATTGTGACTAAATCATCTTTAAATGCTTAATTTAACTCCATTTCTTCGGCTGATAGACGGAAACTTTCGGGTTAATCATATAGTTACTCTGCTTCAGTCTTTGGTGGAGACAGTATTTGCATTTTTATAGGACAGCGCTTCAAGATAGTTTATGAGGTTTTGTCCTGCCCCAAGTGCTGTGTTAATTACTGCTGGGTTATGATTTACATATGAAGTTCGAGTGGGATGAGTCAAAAGCCGATGCCAACCTAAAAAAGCATAGTGTCAGCTTTGAAGAAGCTAAAACCGTCTTTGATAACCCAATGGCAGTTATCTTTGATGATGAAGTCCATTCTATAGATGAGCAAAGAGAAATTATTATTGGTCACTCTCAGAAAAATCGGTTGCTTTTAGTTTCTTTCACAGAGCGTTCCAACTCCATCCGTATCATCAGTGCCCGTTTAGTTACTCGCAGGGAACGTGAAGACTATGAACAAAATGCCTTTCAATGAATCTCCAAATCTCGATGATGATATGTCACCTGAGTACCACTTTGACTATCAGCAGGCAAAACCCAATCGTTTTGCTACTCGGAGTAGCAACAAAATGACTGTTGTTGTATTGGATGAGGATGTTGCTGAGGTTTTTACCACGCCAGAATCTGTTAATAAGGCACTGAAGGCATTGATTGAAGTTGTGCCGCGAATATCATTAGAAGCAGATGATTCGCAAGCTACGAGTAAATTTAAAAAACTATCTGAGCAACCTCAAAAATCATACAGTATTGAAGAGATTCGGAAGCAATATCCTCGCGCGTATGAATCTTGGAACGCGGAGGAGGATGAAGAACTAAGGTTGCAATATAACCAACAAGCATCGATTGACGAGATAGCAACAGAGTTCCAAAGACAGCCTAGCGCAGTTAAATCCCGACTTAAGAAACTAGGTTTGCTATAGGTGTATTTGTATACAGCTTGTGAAGACATGGCATAACAACCCTAATGCAAAAGACGGAGTTGAAATGGTGCCCCTTTTAGGGGATTTTTTATTACGAACTCAGATTAAATAGGAGAAGGGAAAAGGATTATCAAACAAACCTGTTCCCAAACTTCCCCATTTCTAACCTTTTTTCCCAGAATTACCGTGATTCCTGGGGTCATTTTGACTACCAGTAGGTGCCACGGGGGTGGAAAATTCTGATACTGCTCCCTTGGTTTCTGCGTAGGGTAGGGTTTTACCTGTAACTAATGCATCCAGATTGCTTGCCATAATGGTACGAGGTTGTTCTCCAATGGTTTCGGCGATCGCCTCCCCATCTTGACCTAAAAACACAAAATGGGGAATTCCATCAACTCGATATCGCAACATCTCTGGCAACCATTTGGTATTATCCACATTCAACATCACGAAGTTTGCCCGATCTGCATACTGAGTTTCTAAAGCGGCAATATCTGGAGCCATTTTTTGGCAGACAGTACACCAATTAGCATAGAATTCTACTAGGGAGGGTTTACCATTGGTCAAGGCAATTTCTAAGGGTGTAGACCTTTCATCTAAATCTGTTAAAGATACAGAATTTGTTTGAGTTCTCAGTCCCACAACTAAGGTGACACTCAAAGCCACACCTACCAACACAATTAAGAAATTCCGTAAACGCTTGCCCACATTCGATTCTGTTTGATTTTGTGTCTTCACAGATGTATCTGTAGCCATAGAAGATTTATTAAAAGTTATTAAGCATTTGCTTCTTTAGTGTATCGTTTTCTTTTCTCTAGTTTTGGGGATAATTTGTGAAAAAACGAGTCACCCTAACTTTTCCGAAACGTGCTGTCCAAATGCCAGTCACCTACAGACTAGCAAAAGATTTTAACGTGGCTGCAAATATTATCCGCGCTCAAGTTGCTCCCAATCAAATCGGGAAATTGGTGGTGGAACTCTCCGGAGATATTGATCAGTTAGATGCAGCTATTGAGTGGATGCGATCGATGAATATTCATGTCTCCTTATCCCTGGGAGAAATCATGATTGATGAGAATCTTTGTGTTGATTGTGGTTTATGTACGGGTGTCTGTCCCACGGAAGCGCTGACTTTACACCCAGAAAACTTTAAACTCATGTTTACGCGATCGCGCTGTATTGTCTGTGAGCAATGCATACCTACTTGCCCAGTACAAGCAATCTCCACAAATCTTTAAATAGCAGGACTTACACAAACACCATTAATAAGTGCGTAAGTCCTGAACAGCTTAAATCGACTGTAAGGGAAAAATATCTGCTACTAATCCCCCGTTATCCAAAAATCTTGACTTAGCCGGAGAATCATACACCACCAGCAGCGAAGGTGTACCAGTTAATTGGTGACACAATGTCATACCCTCGGCATGATCATCCCTGAATCCATAGGGAATATCTTGAACGAATTTTGGCTCATGCATGACATCATCTGCCAAATTTAACACATCTGCAAGACGATAAATCTGTACTGGACCATCTAAATCCATAGTTGGTCCCCCTAAAATTAATAAATCTCCTCCATCCCGACACAAATCCCGAATTCCTAAACCATTTAGCCACAGGAAATATTTTTTATACTTAGTATTTGCTTCGGTAAGGGATTTTAATGTCATCACTCCCGGACTAGTAAGCTCTAACTCAATCTCTAATAAAATTGCCCAACCTCGTAAGACTGGACCTCGCAAACCGAGAAAAACTTTATTCTTAAAAACGGCAATTCCTTCAATATCTAAACCGTTATCCTTGCTTGGTATTTTCCCTTGGATAAAGGGTTGTAAATGTGGGTCATTTTCCAAGCAATCCATTAATAAATTACCATCTGCTGTCACCTCTAATTTCGCTGCACTTTTTGACTCAGGGGAATTTTGAGATAATTCTCCATTCACTAGGGGGATTCTAGCTAAAATATACCGATTTGCCTCAGTTGCAATTGTTGCCAGTCGTTTGATATTGCTAGAACCTGACTTGTCTAATTTTGATTTTTTCCGTTTCCAACTATGGGAACCCATAAACCAAAGATAGCCATCATTAATATCAATTCCCTCAATATCAATTTCTTCTGTGACTGGTGCTGGTAAGTCGATAAAATCAGCAATATTAAATTGTTGATGCTCCCCAAAGTTATTACCATCAATTAAAGATAATCTCTCGATTTGCGTTGACTCATCTGACGCTAACCAGAGGTGTGTGCTATCTGCAAAAAATACTGCCGAGAGATTTTCACTATGCTTTTGAAAATTGTCATTAAATAACAAGTTGATTTGTTGCAGCAAAGATTTATTTGTCATTATTACTTATCTCACTCACACTAATTTTGTTTGAAACAACAATTCTTTAGATAATTATCTATGTGGAAAATACTTGTATCCTTTCTAACCTAGAGGCAGGTAAAGATTTAATAATATTAACAAATCATCTTAAATTACACTGGATTTACTGTTAAAAACTGATGTTATGATGCAGTTATATCTATGATTTCATAAAGCAACTTTAAAGCGTATTATTTTTTTATGACCCTAGCAACAGAAACTCAGGTAAATACTTTTGGTAACTATGCCCATTTGGCAATTCAGCAACATTATCACAAAGCATTAAAATGGGAAAAAGCTGTTAAAAAGGATAAAGATCCAGAAGCGTTGCATCAAATGCGAGTCGGAATGCGTCGCTTACGGACAGCAATTAGCCGCTTTGCCATAGCTATTAGCTTACCAAAAAATGTTAGCGATCGCAGTATTGGTAAAATTGCCCGTCGTTTAGGTAATCTCCGTGATTTAGATGTACTTAAAGAAGCAGTTGAAAATGAATATCGACCAAAGTTACCTAAAAAAGAGCAACAATACTTAGACCAAGCACTGAATATTTTAGAACATCAAAGAGTCGAAGTCTTAGCTGATGTCCGTAAATTATTCAAAGAGTCCCATTATCAGTCATTTAAAACTAATTTAGAAATTTGGTTACAAGAACCCCGATATCAACCCTGCGCTTCCTTACCCATCCAAGAAGTCTTAGCTGATTTATTGCTTCCAGAATTGAGTCAATTTTTCCTGCATCCTGCTTGGTTAATTGCCACAGAGATTCATCATGAGCATGTGCAGATATTACCAGATTTATCTGGTGCAAAAATTGAACAGGAGCTAGATAGTCACGAAGAAATGCTCCATGATTTACGTAAACAAGCTAAACGTTTACGCTATCAAATGGAACTATTTCATAGTTTATATAATTCTCACTATGCAGACTGTCTTGCGGAAGTAAAAGTCATTCAAGAGATTCTTGGTTCCCTGCAAGATACTACCGTCTTAACCGGATGGTTGACAACTGTGATAAAGTCTCCTCTCCCCTCTCACCTACCAACTTTAGCTGAGATAATCAAGGACAATCGTCATCAGCTTTGGCAACAATGGCAACCATTACAAGATAAGTATTTGCAGGCAAATAGGAGAAGAGATTTTCATCAGACAATCCTAAATATCGGATAATAAAGATGATTTTTGCAGGACTGACATAACAATTTTAGGGTGTTCAATACTGGAATAAAATTAACACACAATCCTCAATGATTTTTGTGGTGTGATTAACCAAGTATTAGCTATGGAATTTGGTATTTATCCCTACCTAAATTTGTCTGTGTAAGTCCTCCATCACTTCATCATGATTTACGCAAATTATTTAAATACATCCTTCCGCTTTTGTAGCCATAGGGTGACTCCCAGGGCAATTATGATATGCAATAATAGAATTCCCCAGTTGAGTTGCAAATTATTCCAGCTAGGGCTAAACATTGCACTTTCGGAAATTAATTGCTTCGCATTTTTGGCGGTTTTTGCCGTCTCTGGAATGATACTATTTACATCTGCTAAAATACCATAACCACCCACTGACCACCGACTTAACATTAACCAAGAAATTATTTCCCCTACCTCTAATTTATCTTTGATTTTATCCATTTCAAATAAAACACCAGCAAAGATAATTTGTGGAAGTAATAACAGAGGTAATGCACTATTTGCTTGGGTACTATTTTTCACACTTGCTGACACCATTAACCCCAAGCTAATGGAAGCCATAATTGTGAGAAATGTTGTAATAAAAACTCCTAAAGACCAAGGTATATTGATACAACTTTCGGGAGAAGCACAAGAAATGGCAATGCTATTTGCCGGAGATTGAAAACCTAAAATAATCACCAAGGAAATGAGTAAGCTCTGAATAGCTGCCAATCCTCCTAAAGTCAATACCTTAGAACCTAGATAGGCAAATAAACCTAAATTAACTAATCTTTCTCGTAAATAAACAGCAGATTCCTTGACAATTTCCTGTAAGGAACTGGCAAATCCTACCCACAGAGATGCACAGGTAAATACAAACAATACTTTTCTTGCTAGGGAAGCATTATCTATATCTGCCAGACCTGACCAGGGAGTTTTGCCCTGAATTGCCAGTAAAATTAAACCTATACCCACAGGTGCTGTCAACAAGGATAAACCTAAGTAAACCTGATCTCGTTGAATTAACTTGATGTAGCGTTGAGTCAGGATTGATAACTGTTGAAATAGAGAACGTTTAACTTTTTGGGGAGCAGTTGGTTGCTCGGCTTTTACCTCTATTAAACGGTCAGATATATACTCTTTATAGTAGGGTGATTGACCAAATCTAGTTGCTTCTTGCTCAACGGATGTGGGTGTTTCTAACTTAATATAAATATCAGCAAAATCTCCACTATTGATTTGAAAAAATCTAGTAGCATCATTGGGAGGACCAAAGTAGCAAAGATTGCCACCCCTACCGAGAAAAACTAGGCGATCGCACAAAGTAATATTCGTGGTTGCGTGTGTCACCAAAATTACCGTCCGTCCGTCATCTGCAAGTCTTCGCAGTAGTTGCATCATTTTCTTATCCAATCCTGGATCTAAGCCAGAAGTCGGTTCATCTAAGAAAAATAACTTGGGATCTGCTAATAATTCCACCCCAATACTTACCCGCTTTAATTGCCCACCACTGAGGTTTTTGACTAGGGTATCTTGCCGTTCGGATAATTCTACTTTTTCTAGGGTTTCCTCAACGATTTTGTTGACATCAATATCCGGAGGTAATCTTAATTTTGCTGCATAATAAAGAACCTCCCTTACCCGCAAATTTGTATGGACAATATCATGCTGGGGTACATATCCAATTAAAGTCCGATAAATATTAAAATTACTTCTTAAATTATCACCATTTAAATAAACAGTCCCACTATTACTTGGCTCAATCCCTAGGAGCGCTTTCAGTAAAGTCGATTTTCCTGCTCCACTTCCACCCACCAAAGCCACAAATTGACCAGGTTCAATTGCCAAGGAAATATTATTTAATAATGTAATTTGTTGTTTATTTTTATTCTTAACAAATCGGAGAATATCAATCGCATCTAAGCGGATATTATCACCTTGATCAAATAAAACTAATTCATCACCTTGCAGCACAAAAGTGTAGGGACCAATTTGCACAATTGCACCAGGTTCTAGGACTATAGAATTAGTCACCTTTTGCCGATTGACAAACACTCCATTGGTGCTTTTGTCTGTAAGAACGTATTTCCCCTTATCATTTCTGTCAATGATGGCGTGGCAACGGGAAACTGTGGGAGCATCTAGCTCTAAATTCGCCTCAGCACCCCTTCCTAGCATCACAGAGCGATTTTTTAAACTTAGCGATCGCTGCTTCGGAATAGTCGGATTTTTACTAGCATTTGGATCGAAATAAGTTAATGTCACCCAGTTCCGAGGATTTTGCCCAATTTTAATCTCATCATGGTCTTGTAATCTATATCCCTCCTTCGGTGTGACTAAAGTATTGTTGATAAACAAACGATTACTACTGGGTATTTGTCCATTGCCGTCATAAACATAATAATCATTGCCTATTTTGCGAAAACAAGCTTGACAACGACTCACTACCACCCAATCTTCTGGAACTTTCAACCCTTCCGGAGCCGCTTGTTGGGGATCTCTTCCTAATACGTGCCAAGGACATTTGAGTTCAAAAGTAAGAGTCATCCCTTGATTATTGAGAACTATTTGAGGATGATTTCCCAGAACACCAACAATCGTTGTACTTACAGAATTGTTATTCATTTATATCCATATTTCCTAGTAAATGATTAACTTTTCTCCTACAGAAGTCAAAGTATTTTGCTTCAGAGCTTCTGCGTCCATAAATATTTATTACAAAGTTAATTATCAAGCAACCCTAACCCTATCTCCCAGCATATCAGATTGCCATTATTTCATGCAAAAGGTAAACATTATATTTCTCTGAAAAAGGAAAAAGCATGCACTCAAGTATGTTTTAAGCTACAAAAATTAACCCAGGTAGTACCACTTATCACTTGCCCTATCTCCACACCCACAAGAAACCATATCCAAAAATAATCTTTGATGAGAAAAATTAAATCGAGCATTTTAGGCAGTCAAGCTATCTGCTGAATCCTGAAGTTAAAAAGATTCTTCAACTGCATTCCTAGACAGCCGTAGAAGCAGGGAAGTTAACGCTAATAGCACCTTTTTGCTTGATTTTTGCTTGATTTTTTAGATAGTCACCATCTAGGAAATGAATCGGAGGCAACATATAAATTACCAAATACTTAATCTCTATTTAACCTCAAGACAGTTCTAGCTGAAATACTGCCTACCTGAAACAAGCTGGATGATTATTTTCCAAAGATTATCATATTGCTAGTAATTGACATGAATCTCAATTGAGATGGCAAAAGATGGCAGTTTTCTGAATTTACCCAGGCAAATAACTATGCTATAAGCTGATTTATTAGTATGTTGTTTATATGTTCTAATTGCAATACCTTATAACATTATTTTACAAAATGTTATGCCGAGCAATATCCATGAATAAAAAGTAATAAAAGAAAACTCCTGTATCTCCAAAATGTTGAGTATTCTATTATTTAGTAGCAGATATTTTTTTCAGAGAATAAATATTTATATTCCCATCAATTTGGAAATAAATATAAATTTTCCTGAGATTCTATGTTTTTTGCCTTACATAAAAAAGTATGAAGCCATGTTACGAGGTGTAAGACAAAATTTTCAATTAGATGAATAATGCCAATTAGAGGTTAACAATGTTTAATTTTTGATAATTAATAAATTTTCTCCTGTAAGAAAAGCTAGAATTGCCGAAGCAAGATTAAAGTGATACAAGTATGAGCAAACAAAATCGGATAGATTCTCTCACTTTCGCGTCTTTGCTAATAGTTTTCGGCACTCTATTTACTTTGTCTAGCTGTACAACTACTGATACCAAAACTAGTCCCACAACTACTGCGGAACCAACAGCTACTCAAACAAAATCTGAGACACAATCTGAAACTGGCAATAACCCCATTAATGCCTTCCTAGGCAATTCTGACCGTCAGGGAACTGACCCGTTGGAGCTCATGCAGAACTCCCAGGTAAAAAGTGAACTGAAATTAACCGATGACCAGATAGCGAAACTCAAACAGATAGATACGAATTTTCGCCAGAAAGTCAAGGAAAAAGCTTCCGGAATTAAACCCGAAAGTGCCACTGAAGAACAAATCAAATCGGTCAGAAGTGACATTGAAAAGCTGAATCAAGAAACTCGTGTGGAGGTTGGCAAGACACTCAATGCTGACCAAGTTAAACGGGCAAGACAGATTTTTTTACAGCTTTATGGTTGGGGAATTTTGACCAAGGACGACTTTAGTCAAGATTTAAAGCTGACAGCAGATCAAACTGCTAAGTTGAATAAACTCAGCGATGACACTGTACAGAAGATGAAAGATAACTGGGTTGCACCAAAAAGTGATGCTTCCCCGACTGAGAAGAACCAAACCTTGGCAAATAACACCAAGAAGATGGAGCAAATTCTCAAAGATAGTAATCAGGAGGCAGAATCTTACTTAACTGATGAGCAGAAAAAAACCCTAGAGTCTCTCAAAGGTGCAAAATTTCAGTTAGATCCCAAATCCTTACCATCCCCAGCATCTCAATAATTCACAAGGTGGTAAAAGTTCTGGGTAAGATTTCCCCTGACTTTAAATAATTCCTGAGCATTGAGGAGAAATAGATGCAGGCTTTCGATCGGGAAGAACTGATAGATATCAGGCGATTAACAAAGTCGGAGCTAATTCGACTAATACAGGCAGAAGGTGAATTACAGGAACAATTGTTTCGGCAAGCTCGGCAAGCTCGGCATGAAAGTGGTGCGGATCAAGTACTACTCAGAGGAGTCATTGAGATTTCTAATTTCTGTCAGAAAAATTGCGACTACTGTGCAATGCGAGTTGTCAATAAGAATCTTGACAGATATAGATTACAGCCAGAAGAAATTTTGGCGATCGCTGCCGAAATCAAAAAAACAAATACAATATCAACTATTTTTCTGCAAGCTGGGCAAGATCCTCAATGTGATGCTATTTTGGCGGAAGTCATCCCAGAAATTAAACGGCAATACAATTTAAATGTTCTTCTGTGTTTAGGGGAAAGACCAAGGGATGTCTATTTCAAATTTGCCGAATTAGGCGCAGATTCCTACATCCTCAAGTTTGAAACATCAGACCCCCAACTATATCAAGAAATTGCCCACACCCCCCTACTTCGTCGCCTCCAATGTATTCGTTGGTTACAAGAAGCTGGATTCAAAGTGGGTACAGGGAATATAGTCGGTTTACCCCATCAAACCCTAGAAACCCTTGCCGATGATATCTTGCTTGCCCTTGATATTCAACCTGATTTCGTCAGTTCTTCCCCCTTCATTCCTAATCAGAATACACCCCTAGAAAATATCGGGTACGGTAATCTGAACTGGACTTTAAATACCATGGCAATCTATCGTATTGCCTTACCATCAGCCCTAATCCCCACCGTTAGTGCCCTCGAAAAAATTCAGACAGGTGGGCAACTAATGGGGTTAAATGCTGGAGCCAACGTTCTCACTATCAACTTTACACCCCAAACTGCCCGCGAAAAATACGTCATATATTCAGAGCAACGCTTTGTTGTCAGCTTAGAACATGCTCGCAAAGCCATAAATCGCGCAGGGTTGCAAATACGAACACCAGCCTCAGCAGAAAAGTTACATTATTCCATCATCCCGTAACAATAATACCAAAGCACAATATCTCTCAGTAACTATTGTCAAGCGGGCATCTTTGCCCGTCTGAAATCTTTTGTCTTTTTTCCTACCCTTTACCTATTTTCCCAATCAATACATATACCCATAACTGAGAAAGTTCTGAACCAGTCAATTAAACAGCTAATTAATTTTCTGCTATGACCAGAATTCTTCGGACACGTAAAACAGCCAATAACACAACATTTTGGGCTATTTTACTAATTCTTACTGCCTTAATTGGCATCCTATTCTACAATACTCCATGGGGTTATCAGTGGCGCGGCAAATCCGGACAATGGATAGAAGTCAGTTCTAAAGCTTCCCTCGTTCATGTTGGTAGCCATGATTCCTTTGCTTCATCCCAAGAAGGTATTCGTGCTGGCAGATTTGTCTTAGATTTCCTCGAAACTAAAAACCAACAGTCTGGAAAAGAAGCAATTAAAATTTACAACAAGCTTATCCCCATTGAAAATTATGGAGGAGAATACACAGCCCTCCAGTGGTTTTGTCAGTATCTTCTCGCCACAGATAATCAAAAAAAACAATTTTTATCTGATAAATACGCCGCCAATTTTTACGAATTCTTTGCAGAAAATGATTTCGCTCGCTTAAAAGAATATCTCAAACGCAAATACAAATTTGAAACCTATCCCGACCAAGGTACAACTGCTGGAGAAAATCGTAAAGCCTTTCTAGAAGATAATATTCTCTTTAATAATCCTAGAAGGGAAGAATGGGAGAAGACCAGCAAGATTATCAGTGCCATCAAAATTCAACCCGGACAACATATTGCAGATGTTGGTAGTGGTCCTGGATACTATACCTTGAAGTTTTCCCAATTAGTTGGAGACAAAGGTTATGTTTATGCAATTGATACAGTGAAAGAGCATTTAGAACAACTACAAAAAACCAGTAAAAAATTTGGGATTAAAAATATTGAAACTATTCAAACTACTGGGACAACTATTGGCGTAAAAGCCAATAAAGTAGATGTCGTATTTCTTTGTTCTCTGTACCACAACCTTTATGCTTTTTCACGGGAAGAAGAAATCGCCAGCTTTGTTGGTAGCATTAAAAGCGCCATCAAAAAAGGTGGCAGACTAATTGTAGTTGATAATGCTTTAGTTAACGACTCCGAACTTCCATACCATGGTCCCTATATTGCCAAGGAATTAATTATCGCTCAAATGAAATATTATGGTTTTCAATTTGAGAAAGATTACGCTTTTATTCCCCAACGCTATCTTCTCATCTTCAAAAAAGTCTAACTCATCCATTTCCTGTGAGTAAGATTCATAAGGATAGGAACAAGACTTACTTCCTAGGGAGAAACTAAATTTCTCCCTGCATTAATCTACAAATTATCAAAAACTGGATTTTTTTATCTCAAAATTAACTTCATAAAATTATCTTTTTTGTTGCATCCAACTCTTCACAGATAATAATTATGTTTCCCACAATAAACAATCAGAATTAAATATGGATGCGAAAGTAATTGGTATCACAGCAGCCTTAGCATCATCTGCTTCCTGGGCAATTGGCTCGATTCTGTTTAAGAGATTAGGCGAATCTATTTCACCCCTAGCTATGACCTTAGCAAAGGGCAGTGTGAGTGTTATTCTCCTCGGTTTAACTTTATCTATTACTGGTTACTCTGGTGTCAATCGAGAATCCTTAGTACTCCTAATTATTAGTGGCTTATTGGGTATTAGTCTCGGAGATACTTTCTTTTTTGAAGCCTTACAAAATTTAGGTCCCCATGCATTAGTAATTCTATTGATGCTAGGAGAAGTGATAACTGCGATGCTGGCAGTGATTTTCCTCGGAGAAATGCCCACACCCACAGTTTGGCTGGGAATTTTCCTAGTCATTTTGGGAGTAGCAATAGTGATATTTCCTAAGCTCTCAGGAGAACAGCAAGCATCTAGTACTAGGGGAATTATTTTTGGTTTGCTGTCCGTACTCTGTATGTCAGTCTCAATTATTTTTGCGAAACAAGGTTTATCATCCCTTTCAACTATTCAGGCAACATTTATTCGTATGGCTGCGGGAACGGCAGGAATGTTATGCTTCGGAACTTTAACCAACCGTTTGGGAAGTTGGGCTGTCCCTTTTAAAGATAGAAATATTATTTATTTATTTATTATTTCTGTTTCGATTGTCACCTTTGGGGGCTTTTGGTTGTCCCTAGTGGCAATCAAGTATGTGAATGTTGCTGTTGCTAATACTCTGAATTCTATTGAACCCTTATTTGTCATGCCTTTAGCTGCAATTTTTCTGAAGGAAAAGTTTTCCACTCAAGCTTTATGGGGGACAATTGTCACAACTTTTGGCATAGTGCTGATTTGTACTCAATAGTTAATATCTGATTGCCAAAGACTGCATTCTCTCTATTGAATAGATAATACTAAATGTATTGATAGTTGAAATATTTACTAGCATTAATATCTTACTAATAGACCATACTTAAATATAAACTTTTATGGAAAAATACTGATTTTTTTATCTGATTATGTTACTGTGACGGTACAAGTAATTTAATTCATGCAAAATTGATTTTCTCTGAGATTATTGTTTTTCAAATATATAGAAATCACACCTTATCTATACTGAAATTAGGGGCTTGACTGAAGATAGGCTGTGATATGTGCCTTTGAGAGCAATGTACTCCCAGAAAGAAGAACTGAACGGTAAAGATTATCCCAAATATCAGGTTTTTCCATGGTGCAAATTAACCATAGGGCATCCTTTTTTAGCCTGAATTGCAAAGTGTTGCATATTTCCCTTATCCCCACATGAAATAATTTAAGGAATTAAGAGAATGATTCAAATTGCCGATCGCCAGACTGTATTCATGGAAAGGGCACGCAGCAGAGTTGCGGATTTCCAACGTCTGCAAGCCGCAGGGCTAATCTGCAAAGATGGAGACTTTTTTCCGTCAGTGCATTACCCACCGATTACGATGTATCAACCCATCACCCAAGAGGAATTATTTGCAGGCTATTCTGTTCCAGAAGACGGGTTGTTAGATATCTATGCACATATTCCTTTTTGTCGCCAACGCTGTATATTTTGTCACTATCCCGTACAGTTAGGTGAGCGCAGTGCTGAGAAAGACCAGTATCTCGATGCACTGGAAAAAGAAATGGATATTTACATGAATGTCCTGGGATTGCAGCAAATTAAAGCACGCTCAGTTCTAGTCGGTGGTGGAACACCTTCCTACCTTGCCTTAGATCAAATTGATCGCTTCTTAAATTCCTTTGTGCAGCGTGTTGACTTGTCAGCCTGTCGGCAATTTAACTATGACGTAGATCCTGTAACCTTAATTGGTGCTGAAGGAACAGAGCGTCTACGCTTAATGAAATCCTACGGTGTCAATCGTTTGACAATTGGAGTTCAATCCTTAAATCCCAGCACTCTCAAACTGATGAACCGTCATCATGGTGTGGAAGAGGCTTTAGCATCAATTGAGAATGCTAAGTCCATGGGATACCAGGTGAATATTGAGTTTATTTTTGGCTATCCAGGGCAAACTTTAGAAAACTGGATTGAGGTGATTGAACAAGCGGTGAAACTAGATGTGGATGAAATCCAACTTTATCGCCTCAAAATCGAAGCATACGGTGATTTCCAAGGACCGATTAAGCGAATGACGGAAAGACAACCGGATGAATTGCCGACGGTGGAAGAAACTTTGATGATGAAACAATTGGCGATCGAGATTCTCAATGAAAATGGCTATCACGAGAATCTACGTCGGGTATTTACCAAGGAGCGTAAGCAATATTCCCACTATGCCCATAACCAATGTTGTATGTTATACGACCAAGTAGGATTTGGGTTGACAGCTTTTAGTAGTTTGCGCGATCGCTTTGCCTTAAACACCCAAGACTTTGATGAATACTACTCCAAAATCGCTGAAGGTAAACTACCCCTGAATCGAGGTATTCTCAGAACTCCAGAAGAGCAAATGCGCTGGGCTATAGTTCTACCCCTCAAAAATCGTACTGTCCGCAAGGCAAACTACGAAAAACAGACGGGAGTCTCTTTAAATAAAGTTTTCCGTAACAAGATTGAGAAGCTCAAAGCTTTTGGCTTAATTACAGAAGATGAGAAAGAAATTGGTGTGACAAAATTAGGAGCATTTTTTGCTGATGAGGTTGCCCAGCAATTCCATCATCCAGATTATATGCCATATCCACGGGATGCCTATAACCATGGCTTACTATATCCCTATGATGATTGTGAACCGTAAAATATGAAACTTGGTATGGGGAACAGTAGAGGCTAGGAAGTATCTCTTGATGCACTTTCCCAATGTATGAGATTGTACTTGCACAAGCTTTGACAAGTTGTGTTTGTAACCTCACAATCAATTGCCATCTTTACTTGAAAAGACTTACCTACCTCCAGATGATGAATGGAGATAGGTATTTCTTTCTTTATAGGACTCAAAATTTCTGGGACTTAGAAATTTCATCATAAATCAGTTAATTCACTGATGTTCGATTCGGTAGGTGTATGTATCAACTTACTCCAATGACCATTTACCCTGTGGAGATAAAATCCAGTCACAGCAATACTTCTATCGCGAAATGGATTCTTGTCTCTGGAAGTAAATATATTGCACTCAGGATATTTTTAGTGGTATAATCGCAGTGGAAGTACTTAGATTCATTCTAAATTTTTTCAATATAGCTTCCTTACCTTTCTGTTCACTTGGACTATCCCTAGCAAGCCACAAACTCTTCTAGGATAGGTTTATTGAACATCGTAAACTAGATTACGCCCTAATCTAAAGTATTTATAAACACTGTAGCCTGCAAACTATCAAGCTGCACAAGTCTAAGTAAGAAAATTTTTATTAGGTTTGCGACTATTTCTTAAATACTCAAAAACCAGTATCTGAAATATTCAGGCAACTATTAAATTTTTAAATAGTACATAGAACTAATTTGGTGTCGATGTCCTATGAAAAAGCAATTCTTTCAAACTTTGAAAAATCTCCAGCCTTGGCAAAAGCTAGCTTTTGTTGTGGGTTTCACTGGTATTGTTATGATGAGTGCGTCTCCCGTCTTGGCGAGATACCGTCTAGCTTATCGTCTATTTCAGCCCTATGCTGGTGCTAGTGTTCCCTATCGAGGAACTGATAATTTGATTGATGCTCTTTCCAAAGAGAAAAAATTTAGCAATCTTGTTTACGAATTGAAAGAAGCAGGGTTGCTTGAGAAACTCAAACAGGAAAAAGATTTTACTATTTTCGCTCCCACGGATGCTGCTTTTAATGCCTTATCCCGTGAGACATTCAACCGTTACAGACAACCAGAGAACCGCAGTAGAATTCTGAATTACCATATTGTGGTTGGGAATGTGACTGAAGATGATATGAATAAGGGTGGTAAAACTACTTCTGAGGGTAGTGCTGTCAAAATCCAAGTTAATCCAGCAGATGAATCAGTAAAAATTAATGGAGCGAACACGAAGTATCCCTCTATACAAACAAAGAATGGTGTAATTATTGAGGTTGATCAAGTCCTTACACCACCTGGTTTTTAACTCAATCTATCCCAATTTCACTCCGGGAATTAATCACCAGAGATTTTCCTTTTCGGTGATTCCCGTACTAACTGTTACATACCTTTGTTTTTACCCTAACTATCCCTAGTAAACAGAAAACTGTTCTAGGATACGCTTATTAAACAACATAGACCAGTTTTGCCCTAGTCTAAGTATTAATAAAAGCTGTAGCCTGCAAACTTCCAAACTCCACAAATCTAGATAAGCAAATTTTTATTAGGTTTGTGACTATCTCTTGAGTACTCAAAAACAGTATCTGAAATATTTAGGCAACTATTAAATTTTTAAATAGTAGATATAACTAATTTGGTGTCGATTTCCCATGAAAAAGCAATTCTTTCAAACTTTGAAAAATCTTCAGCCTTGGCACAAGTTTGCTTTGGTTGCAGGTTTTACTGGTGTCATGATGATGACTGCCTCCCCTGTTTTGGCGAGATACCGTCCAGCTTATCGTCTGTTTCAGCCCTATGCCGGTGCTAATACTGTAAACTATCGAAAGGAGAGTTTGCCTAGCACAATAGATGCTCTTTCCAGAGAGAAAAAATTTAGCAATCTTGTTTACGAATTAAAAGAAGCAGGGTTGCTTGAGACTCTGAAACAGGAAAAAGATGTTACTATTTTCGCACCCACGGATGCTGCCTTTAATGCTTTATCCCGTGAGACATTCAACCGTTACAGACAAACAGAGAACCGCAGTAGAATTTTAAAGTACCATATTGTGGTTGGTAAGGTGACTGAAGAGGATATGAATAAGGGTGGTAAAACTACCTTTGAGGGTAGTGCGGTCAAAATTCAAGTGAATCCAGATGAATCGGTGAAAATTAATGGAGCGAACACGAAGAGCCCTTCTATAGAAACCAAGAATGGTGTAATTATTGAAATTGATAGAGTCCTTACACCACCTGGTTTTTAACTCATCTATCCCAATGTCATTAGGGGAATTAACCGCCAGAGATTTTCCTCTTTGATGATTCCCGTACTAACTTTTCTATACCTTAAGCAAATGATTTTCTATTTTCATTGCTTTAATTTTGTCCAGCACGGAAACTAAAATTTAGTTTGGAATAATGAATAGGCGTGTATGATACACGTCTATTTTATTTGTGTTGGGAGGTACAGAAATATCTGATTTCTTTTCAAGTAAAGAGTTTAGTCTCACAGAGTCACAGGAGCGATGATTCTGTGGTGATACCATTTCACGAAAAATCTGATACAGATGTAAATCCTGAAAGCTTTGCTGCATCTAAGTTTTTTAATTGCGAATTGCGAATTGCGAATTGCGAATTGTGAATTGGTATGATATGGCATTTTGGTGATATTTTCTACTGTGACTGCGAGATAATCTCAACCAGACTGTGGAAGTAGAAATAACTATAGACTAATTTCTTTGCATTCGTAGCTGTGCATTATAAATTTGCCTTCTGAGATTTTCATTGTTTTGAACTTCTCTAGTTATTTGATTGAATTTTTCAGAAGATAGTCCATTGTCTTTCACTATTTGTTGATAGTTATTACAGAATTCAATGGCAACCTTTTTCGCCTCTCTAGGTAAACTATTAAGACTATTCGCATCATCACAACTAATATTTGGTAATTCGCCTCTACCAATTATTTTCTTGATTTTACCCATAGCTTCCTGTCGCTTGGGCTCCATCGTTAATGTTGCTCTAGCGTAGGCATTAATATCATTAGCAGTGAATGAAGGAGAATTTTGAGCAACTGCTGGTGAGATAAAAAATAAACAGCTAGCAGTCAAACTAGCAACACTGATGGCAGCAAAATAGGATGATTGACTGACTCGACTAATTAGGCGATGTAAATATAAATAATTTCTCATCTGTTAATTATCTGTGTGAGAAACAAGGACAATTGGTAACTCTGTTAATCACATTGAGTTATTTTATAAGTCAGATGTTCCAGAAAAACAAAGTCTTTACAAAAACAGTTCTAAATTATGATGACTATCAGATTATATACATTTGTCTAAGAGAGGGCATTCAGGTAGCTTTGCTCTGTGAGTGCAAATAGATTCTACTTGGTAAGTAACTTTAACGCCAAGAACAAACTTGACAAAGTTCAATGATTTTAGTTTGTAGTGTGGGTAATTCTGTAGCACCTTGTTTGAGGCTCACTTCTAATTCTAGTAATAGGGGTAAGCACTGGATTAATTGCTGCACGGATAGAGATTTTATCTCTTGCTGCAAAAAATATATGCGTTTGGGGTTGCCGATTTCTGCTGCTTGGGCGATCGCCTGGGAATTTCGCTCACCGCTTTCCATCATCATTTTCACCCATAACCAAGTACGGAACTGACCGATGAGAGTAGCGACAATCTTGATACCTGGTTCACAGGCAGTAATTAACTCCGTCAAAATACTTAATGCTTTAGCTGTATCCCCAGTTCTAATGGCTGCTGCTAATTGTAAACTATTGTGTTGGCTATTCCTAATCAACAGGGCAACTCTATCCACATCTAGGGGTTGCTGATTTCCCCCAGCATATAACTGTAATTTTGCCAGTTCGTTATCTAAGAGGCGAGTATCGTTACCTACAGCCTCAGCTAAGAGTTCCACCGCATTAGCAGTTAATTTTAAGTTAATACTCTGTGCTGCTTGCTGTACTGCTTGGGTAATGAGTTCTATTTTCCAGGGAGGAATCACAGGGAATTCTCGATATTCCTGAGCATGTTGCTTGAGAAGCTTAGTTGATTTCAATCGCTCATCGGGCTTATTGCGACTAGTAAGCAGCAAGCAGGATGTTGCGGGAATTACGGAGAGGGTACGGTTGAGTTCAGATAGGATGTTTTCTGAGCAACTTTGACACAATGTCGTATTTACCAACCATACCAAACGCCCACCAGCTCCAAAAGGCGGTGTCATTGCCTGATTTAAGCCATCAATAACGGCATCAGCTTGTTCGGGAGGATGGATACTGTAATTAAAACTTATCCATAGAGGATCGAGAAGGCGATCGCGCAATCCTGCCACGGCTTTCTCTATGGCAAATTCATCCTCACCCCAGTAAACATAAATTGGCATAGAAATTATTCAGGGGAAAGGAAAAGTTTTTTGGATAAAGACTAGCTTCGTGTTCATTATCCCCTATCATCCATTCCCCAATGACCAATTTTCGCTACATTGGATAAAGGTAAAGTCAAAGGAATTTCTAGATGTCGGCACAATTGTTACTGGTAGATGATGAACCGGGATTGCGGGAAGCTGTCAAAGATTATTTACAAGAGAGCGGTTTCAGCGTTCAAGTTGCCAGTAACGCCCGTGAAGGGTGGGATATAATGCAACAAAATATACCGGATTTAGTGATTTCTGATGTCATGATGCCCCAGGTTGATGGGTATCAGTTTCTGAAACAACTCCGAGCAGATCCGCGTTTTCAAACCTTACCTGTCGTATTCTTAACGGCAAAAGGTATGACTAGCGATCGCATTCAGGGTTATCAAGCTGGAGTCGATGCTTATTTACCCAAACCTTTCGATCCAGATGAGTTAGTGGCAATTGTCGAAAACCTCCTAACTCGTCGCCACAGCAAAACGGCAAACTCCCATGAAGAAGGAGAAACTCCAGATATTGCCGAATTGGCAAACCAAATCGCCCAGATTAAGGCATTATTAACTCAGAGAAGCGCGATCGCCCAGTCTCCAGCACCTTTCTCTATTGATTTAACCCCCAGGGAGCAAAGTGTTCTCAACTTAGTCGCAGAAGGTTTAATGAATAAAGAAATTGCCCGTCGCTTGGATACTAGCGTCCGCAACGTCGAAAAATACGTCAGTCGTCTGTTTAGCAAAACTGGTACAAATAGCCGCACAGAACTTGTACGCTTTGCCCTAGAGCATGGTTTGGCTAAATAACAATACAGTTTTGTATAAGGTAGATGCTGAAATTTTGCACAAATTTCCCTTGATGATCAAACACGGTGATTAATGTCTCGCTAAAAGTCATGAAGTCATGACATAGGATTCCCAGGGAAACATCAAATTATTCCGTATCCTGTTCTCATTCCTAGCTCAATCTTCATTTTCCTGAGAAGTGAGAGTGGCGATCGCACTCAGTCATCATCATGCAAAAACTATCGGCGACAACACATCTATATAAAATCTTAATCAAGAAAATCGCGATTGTAGTTCCAACAATGAGTGGGAAATTCCATCTTTGTTAAACCCATACCCTGCTAATCAGCAAGGTTAAACGGCATTAGTAGGCACCCAATTGATGTCCGTAGTGCAAAGGGTGAGAACTACTCTAGACGCGGTATGAGCGCCTTTGTGGAGGGTAGAACCAGTTTATCAATCTGAGGTCAGGGATGACTGCCGACTCAATGTGGTGATAGTCAGCATAGAGGCAAAAAATTTACCACTGCCCAATTATCAGGATTTGCAACTACTGAAATGAGAAATATCCAATTATTGGACACTATCAGTGGAGTTACGCAAACGCATTATTTGACGACGCATTTGAGGAGAAGCTTTCAGCTCAGATAATTCATGAACTTTAATTGCTTGGTGCAGCATTTCCAAAAATTCGTCAGAACCTTGAGCCAGAGCATCCAATAATACATCTAAAAGTTGATCGCGATCGCTCAAGAGGCTTTTTTCTTCAATCAGTCGAAACTTGAGATTGATTTCGCATTCGTAAACACCAACTTCAATGTTATTTACTTGCAGTGGCAGTGCTTTGGAATTCATACGTTTTCAGAGTCCTTGTACTAGGTGTTAATCAGGGTCAGGAGCGAAATCTCTAGGGAAAATTTTGGCACATTTTTTTGAAATCCAAAGTGCTGAACTAGGTCAGCTTTATTTTTAACTTACTCATCTACTTTTCATCCTGCATCTCCTGTGTTAATGAGGTAACGCAAATTGCTCTTGACTGAATATAAGGGCTGATGTCGAACTAAGCCATAACTATTATTCAGTTTTTAAGATTCTATACAATAAAGTTTTTGTAAGAACTTATGCGAGCTTTTTAAAGGTTTTTACATCAACTTTATCTCCACGTCAATAATTGTTTGAGTTTTTACTGAGTTTTTAGTACTTATACGTAAGTAAAAACGCTGAATAGGCAATAAATAATAAAAGCTAGACGTTGTTTGCTAAAAAATCAGTATATTTACTAAATGTATGTTTTTTGCCTATGTAATTGCAGGACAATTTTATAAGCAAAATTATCAAAGCGACAATTTCTCTGTAAAATGAATAACCTATATCCGGTAAAAAATTTTTTTTTGAGGCAAATTTACCCCTGAGCAGGATGTAGTCATTGTGCTTCTCTTGCTAAAAATTTGCAAAACCTGAAAATCAAATTGTCATGACATCAGCCTTGTTCCCCAGACAAATCCCCCGAGGGAAAAGAAAAATCATGTTGCACAAGTGAAAGACATAATTTATTTTTGCAATTCCTCAAGCAGATTTTTTTTGCAAAACCCTTACCCTTTTTTAAGCTCTGGCTATAGGCTGCCATTTTATCGGTAGAGGGTACTGCTATTGGTGAACTTTGTTCCAGGCAATTGCCCCAATAATTGAGAAATGTCACGTCTGTGGGAGGATTCCGTCTACAATAATTGTCAGTGTGAATCACCCAACTCTGACAACCCTTCTATGGACAATACAACATTACTTAAGTCCACAACCCGCCATATCCGTATTTTCGCAGCGGAAATAGACAAAGATGGCGAATTGGTGCCCAACAATCAAGTCTTGACCTTGGACATTGACCCAGACAACGAATTTAACTGGAATGAAGATGCTTTACAAAGTGTTTATCGGAAATTCGATGAACTAGTAGAAGCTTCCAGTGGGGTAGATTTGACAGATTACAACCTGCGGCGGATTGGTTCTGATTTAGAGCATTATGTGCGATCGCTCCTGCAAAAAGGCGAAATCAGCTATAACCTCTTATCCCGTGTCAATAATTACAGTATGGGACTGCCCCGCATTGGTACAGAAGCTAATTCCTAGGAACCCAGACTTGACGCTTAACTAGCTCATAATTTCCCCTGCCCAGCAACATGAAATTTTTGGCTGCTAGAATCATTCTTACGCTTGCTATCCCCTGCTTGTTATTTTCCCCCTCCCTAGCTGCCGAAACCGTCCAACTCCTAGGACGTGCCATTTTACCAGCAGATACCTTTGCCCCAGGGGCAACATCGGGTCAATTAAAAAAAACTAACCGTACCACACCCTTTAGGCATTCCCAACCAGTACAGGGATTTTCATCGGTAATTCCTGGACCGAAGGTAGGTACGTATTTGGTCGTTTCCGATAACGGTTTTGGAGCTAAGGCAAATTCCCCAGATTATGTACTGCGTATTTATGCGGTAGAGCCAGACTTTACTACAGGTCGTGTTTTTCCTGTCAATTTGCAAACAGGTGAGCGTCTGAGCAGTTTCAATCGTCAAAGCTTTCTGGAACTCAATGACAAAAAAGGTTTGGTAAAATTTCCCCTCATTGCCGAACAAGCTGTTTACCCCACAAGCAATATTCCTGTAAGTGACAAAATTCAAAGTCAGCGATTACTTACTGGTGGTGATTTTGATATTGAATCCTTCCGTCGTGACAGTGATGGTACGTACTGGCTAGGGGATGAATTTGGTCCCTACCTACTGCATATCGGTAGTCAGGGTGAACTACTCGACTCGCCAATTTCTTTGCCTAACTTGGGGAAAATTGGCGGGTTAAATTTGATAAAATCTCCCGATCATCCAGATTTTGCTTCCCTTTCTAGCCAGGAAGAGAGACTGCAAGCAGCTAACCTGAGGGGTTCCAGTGGCTTTGAAGGATTAGCTATTAACCCTAGGGGGGATAAACTCTATGCGATGCTAGAAGGAGTAATTAAGGGGGATTCCCTACCGCGACGACTCTTAATTCATGAGTTTGATTTAGCCAGTAAAAAATACACAGGCAAAGTTTTCTCCTATCGCTTAGAATCTTCGCACCATGCGATTGGTGAGTTAACTGCGATTAACGATCATGAATTCATTGTGATTGAGCGAGACAATCGCCAAGGCGATCGCCGTCAACCTGGTTTTGCCAATCCTGCACAATTCAAGCGACTTTATCTGATTAATCTCCAAAAAACCGATCATCAGGGATTTGTGGAGAAAAAACTTTTAGTAGATTTGTTAAAAATTGCTGACCCCCAGGGAATCGCGGGCAAAGATGCTTATCATGGTATCTTCACATTTCCCTTTGTCACCATTGAAAATGTTTTACCCCTAGATGCCAAAACACTATTAGTGATTAATGATAATAATTACGCTGATAGCCAAGGGCGATCGCCAAAACAGTCAGATAACACAGAGTTTATCCTACTCCGCCTAGGGCAGTCGTTAAATTTAGACCCATCCCTATATGTCAGGTAAAATCCCTGAATGCTCAGGAAATATTGGGGGAAAGGAAGACTTGCAAGTTTGCTTCTGGATTTTCCCACGATTGCCAGAATTCATGTTTAGGAATGCTCTACCCCATCTTCTGATTAAATATGTTAAATTTCCGATCTGAATCGGGCTAGGGAGTAATAAACTGAAAATCTCAGAATTATCTTTTCATCTTCAGGATGCCACAGCCAACTAGTACTACTTTGTGTCAGTTGAGATTTCATTGCCCAGGGTTACAAAAACTTCATAGGATGAGCTTTGTCACTATTGTTTATCCTGGCTGTGTTGACAGCATTATGGACTCATTCAACACAAACACCATGTTGAAGACCTTCCGGACACAGGTTAACAAAGTTTTTAGATATGATGATTTTTGGCATACTCCCCTAGGCAGAATCAGAAAATTGATGCAAAATTTATCCGTAAACTGGCATCATCAACAAGTAGTTAACGGGAAAACCCTATTTCCAGTTGTTTACAATTCAGGAGATAATTTTGTCAGATGGGAACTTAGTATTGCTTACTAGCTAGCTGCGGATATATCAATACTCAATAGAATTCTTGCAGAAGTCGTGAAAAGGGGTGTTTCAATCTTGAACTTTGAACTCTTGAGCATTCCCTACCATCAACCAAAATCTATTTTTGCAAGAGGTCTAATCTATAAAATTGGCGGTAACGGTTGCCGCTACTATTCACTTAAAAAAATTGCCAACACTGATCGGTGGGAAAATTATGGAAAATGATGCGGCAATACTCGACTGCCCTAATGAACTCTGTCAAGCTCCCAATAACCTTACCGACAAGTATTGCAAGCAATGTGGCACATTTTTACCGAAACGTTTTCTCTGGGTTGCGGGAGAAGTCAAATATTTAGGTAAACCCGGAGAAATTATCGGCGATCGCTATTTAATTATCAAAGACTCAATATTATTTGATACGAAGCCGGGAACCGTTCCCAATGCACCAGAACCATCAAATATTCAGGCAATTCGCCCTTATCTCCGGTTGATTCCCTACCGACTAAACGCGCCTCAAGTGTATGGAATTTTACCAATAAGTCAGGGTAATAGTACTCAAGAAATTTTACTTTTAGAAAAACCTCCCCTAGTGGTCAATAGTAATTCCCAACTAGAGGTGAGTCTATGTCCCAGTCTCGATAAAGCTTGGAGCCAAGCCACATCGCTGCGCCAGTTAAATTGGTTATGGCAAATAGCCCAGTTATGGCAACCCCTAGCAACGGAAGGAGTCGCCTCAACTCTCTTAAATTGGCAGCTACTACGGACAGAAGGCTCCTTAGTCAAGTTACTAGAACTACAAGCAGATAGACAGCCCGGTTTGACATTAAAGGATTTAGGAGCATTTTGGCTACAATTACAGGCAAATAGCCAACCCGCGATCGCCGAATTTTTACTCCAGGTGTGTAACTTACTTCAAGAAGGCAAAATACACGCCGCCGAACAGTTAGTGAGTGTGTTAGACCAGGGTTTAGCAGAACTGGGCAGGGGTAAGGGTGAAAATGGCAAATCCCCCACATCCACCGCGATCGCCATTGCGACCAAAAGTGATACAGGTCCCAGTCGTCAGCGCAATGAAGATGCCTGTTATCCCCCCAGTGGTTCCCACGTCACTAAACCCCCCGAAAATTCTGCCCTGGCGATCGTCTGTGATGGTATTGGCGGTCACGAAGGAGGTAACGTCGCCTCAAATTTAGCCATTGAGACTATTCAGCAGCAAATACAACAACTGACTCAAGTCCCCTCCGACCATATCAACCCGACAACCTTCCTAGAAGACTTACAGCGAGCCGCCGCCAGCGCTAACGACAAAATCAGTCAACGCAACGACAGCGAAAGCCGACAAGGACGACAACGCATGGGAACAACCCTAGTCATGGCTTTACCCGTTGCCCACGAAATGTATATTGCCCATGTCGGTGATAGTCGAGCTTACTGGATTACCCGTCAAGGCTGTTATCAAGTCACCTTAGATGATGATGTGGCTTCGCGGGAAGTTCGTCTGGGCTATGCCATCTATCGTGATGCCGTTCTCCAAGGCTCCTCAGGCTCCCTTGTTCAAGCTTTAGGTATGGGTTCGAGTAATTCTCTCCATCCCACCGCCGAGCGCTATATCTTAGACGAAGACAGCATATTTTTACTCTGCTCCGATGGCTTAAGTGATTTTGACCGGGTAGAGCAACACTGGGAAACAGAAATCCTGCCGATTTTGGCTGGGGATACCGATGTGGTAACGGCTACAGACAAGTTGGTGGAAATTGCTAATACCCAAAATGGGCATGATAACGTCACCATTGCCCTGATGTATTATCAAATTCGCTTTCAAGAGCCAGAAACACCAATCAAAGTCGGTTCTGTAGAGCCGTTAGTCATTCCCGAAGTCAAGTATGAAGTTAATACAGCCTTACCCCAACAAGCTCCTGCTGTCACCACCCAAAGAACACAAGTAGTCCCAGATACGATTACAAAACGGCGATCGCCAGTTCCCCTACAGCTAGTGGTTCTTGCCTTTCTCTTCGTTGCCGGAGCCACAATCGGGATTATTTGGCGAATTTATAACCAGCAAAACTCGAATAATAATAATCCTCCCCCCACTCCCACCTTACCTGGTGTCTCCTCTGACCCGACTTCTACTATTTCCGCTTCTCCCCTAGCCACCAATAATGGTTCTGCTTTGCCAACTCGCATCCCCCTGAAACCAGGAGTTATCATCACCACTACTGATTTAGGTATTGGATTTCAAAGAGTCCAAAGTCTTGAATCTCTCCCTCAGAAGAGTCTTCCTGAAATACCCATTCCTACTGGCAGTAAATTACAAGTAATTAACCCCCCAGCCAAAGATGCTCGACCAGAAGAGGAAGATATGGTGCAGTTGAAGGTCTGTAGTATTCCTCCATCCTCACCAACATCATTACTTCGCAAGGGAGATATTGGTTGGGTAAGCTTTGCCCAAATTAAGAAAAAAATTGCTGTTGAATCCTCCCCTCCTGGTGGACAGACTCCAGAGAAACCAGACCCATGCTTGGGAAATGGTTGAATAGTCAGAATCAGGGTACAAAACTCGATAGACTAATAACAGCCTATAATTTTACAGGTGATTAAATACAAAATAATTTTGGTATAACTGTTTGCCAGAAAAAATTGTTATTTTAAATAATTTGAATTTACGCATTAGATTAACGAATCCATGCCATCCCTGAACCTGGCGATCGCCCGTCTCGAAAATACAGGCACTCATAGTTTCGCCATTTGGGTGGTGAATGCTCCCTATCCCAGTGGTTATGTACTGCGTGACTGTGTATGGTCAAATGAACTCTCCCAAGTGTGGCAAGATTGGCGACAGTTTTTTGCCCCGAATATGGATATTGCTCCAGGAATTACCCTGGCACCATCTGATCCAACTCCCATGCTGGAAGTTCCTTCCCCATCCTTTGGGCAAGTCAGTCGCGGTAGTCGTTTAATGCAACTCCTGGGTATTAATCTCTGGCGTTGGGTCTTTGATGGCAATATTCTCAATAGTGTGGAACGCAGTCAAGGTATGGCAATGGGACAGCATACCCGTTTGCATCTGCGCTTAGAAATTCGTGACCCCAGTCTTACCGCTTTACCCTGGGAAATTATGCAACGGGAAGCTGGACAGCCAGCAATTTCCCTCGGACAAAATTTCCTATTCAGTCGTACTACCTGCGAAGTTGAACCCCTACCCTATTTACGAGCAGATCCAGCCTTAAATATTCTCTTGGTATTGGGAGAAGACAACAAGCTGCAATTAGACCAAGAAGCAAAAATCCTGGAACAAACCCTAGCTAATGGAAATTCCCTAGGTAATTTTGTCCCTGGTTATGCTCCTTGTTTAGTTCATACTTTGGTACAACCCACTACCCAGGAACTAATTCAAGCTCTGGAAACTAAAGCCTATAATGTCCTATTTTATGCTGGTCATGGGGAACCAGGACCCGATGGTGGTTTTCTGCGTCTGTCTCCCCAAACCAAGCTGAATGGTATGGAATTAGCCCATGTTTTGACCCAAAATGGTGTCAAACTAGCCGTATTTAATGCCTGTTGGTTAGCTCAACCCGCAACGGTGAATGGACAAGTCATCCCTTCTAGTAGCTTGGCTGAAGTCTTAATTCGTCATGGAGTTCCTGCGGTTTTGGGAATGCGTGACGAAATTGGAGACGAGGAAAGTCTGACCTTTATTCATAGCTTTGCCCAAAGTTTGCGATCGCGCAAAACAATCGATGCTGCTGTGGCGGAAGCCAGACAACAATTACTGACTGTTTACCGCTTTAATCAACCAGCTTGGACATTACCCGTCCTTTACTTGCATCCCCAATTTGAAGGTGAACTCATCCGTAGCTATGATGAGGGAGTAACGGAATTACCACCAGATACTACTATCCCTAACGTGGCATCTCTATTGCCCGTCGCCCGCTTAAAATCGCCGGAAGTCACCTACACCTTACAAATCGGAGTCACCCGCATCGGTCGTACTGTTGATAATGATATTGTCATTCCGGAACCCTCTGTTTCCAAACATCATGCCGAAATCCTTTGTCGCAATACCTTCACCGGAGCAACTCCTGTGCGAAACTATTACCTCAACGAGATGTCAACCTACGGCACCACATGGATTCTTGGGACTAATGGCTGGCAACAAATCCATCGCCAGGAAGTGTTTTTAGAGCCAGGAATGCAGATAAAGTTTGGTAGTAGTCGAAGCCAACCCTGGGAATTTGTTCTGGAAGAGGCTTGAAATTTACCCTAGTTAAAGCGATAACTAAAATAATTTACTCCTGAAACTTCCTGTTTCATAGCCGAGAAGTGAGAGATTATTTGTAATACAAAATTATAGACAATCGAGTCAATAGAAAAATCCAATTCTGATTTGCGGAAACGGGGTGAAGCAAGGTGTAGCTCTGAATACAGCCAAAGAAACCAAATAAACAAATACAAATTATCGGGAGGCGAAAATGGCTAATCAAGTAAATGGTATGCAAGTAAATGACATCGACATCGAATTTCTCGAAGCACTATTGCAACCAGAGGATGCAGCCTATCCTTGGAATACCTCCGATCCAGTTAATGAAGAGTATTTCCTCCAAGTTGAAGCTGATTCTTGTCTCCAAGATGTCCTAGAAGAAGAAGCTACCGAACGATCGCTGCTTTTCTTTAATCAGCTAGATAACCTCTGGTCATCGTATTACAATGATACTACAGAAGTATCTCTTGTCAATCAGGTTCAAGAAAATTTACAAACCATGTTGGCAGCAGCAGTACCCCAAGAGTGGTTACAGGCGATCGCTCATAAAGCCGTCAATATCTTTAAATCTCAGCAATCCTTCAGCGAGCAGTTAGTGGAATGCGTACAATCTGTATTGCCAATGTGGGAAAGTGATGATTTATCTGTGTTTGCTCGTCCCCTTGCCTACGCAATGCGTAGCAGTGATTCCCAAAGTAATGTCGAATCCTTGCTAAATAACGTTAAGGAAACCGAGTGGACAAAACTTTCCGAAATTGAACAAGCAAGAGTCAGTATGGCGATCGCCTACTATACCCTCAGACAGCTAAACAATTCTGCAACTGAAAAGTAACGACTTCGCCTCTGTTATAAAGTATTGTCAGATGATTTGTCGGCGAGATTGCTTTCCTGTCAACAGACATATCAAAGCCGGAAACAATCTATCTTTAGTTACGAGAATGCCAGTTTCACCTTCTAATGTATTTGATGCAGCAAATAGCACCATCTACCAAAAGGAAGAAAAGTCCTCAGATTTGATTAATCCAGTGACTTGTAGGCAAAGTTTTTATCTATATACCATGTCCAATTTCCACCCTGACAGAAAAAATTGCTAATGGCTAATTGTTAACCAATGATTATCAATCAGCTATTAGTAATCTCAAATCTTCAACGATCGCCTGCAAAAGTTTTATTTCGGACCTAGAAAACGAGTGGCGAAATTTTGCGATCGCGTGGGTGAAAGTGCCCTAGCTTTCAATATCGCTGCCATCAGGAAAGCATAGGACAAAACTCCAACAATCACCAATAACAGACCATTCAACAGAGAGCCGGTGGCGTTCCAAAGAGCATGAAGCCCAGATGATGTCAAGTAGCCAACCAGTAGAATTTGCCAACTTTTACTAGGTTTGAGAACTGCCAATCCGATAAAGTATCCCAAATAGCCACTGTACGCCATATGTCCAGCGACAGAGCCAAGAATTCTCGGTATCAGCAATTGCAAACCAACTAATTGACCGCTATTCACCCCCGCCTGTTGAGCAACTGTTTGTGTAATTTGGGGTACATACTGACCTAGGGTTTCCAACAGGGTAAAACCCACTGCGGAAGCCGTACCCAAAAGAATCCCATCCAAAGGTTCCCACACACCAATTTTTTCTCGCCATGGTGTCGGCAGGTTTTTACCAATGGCATAGGCAATAATCACCGGGAGTGCTTTCAGCAATTCTTCCATGAGTCCTGCTCCAAAGAACATCCGAATCAACATTTCTGTGAAACTGATAGATTCTTGGTTAGAAGGTAAGCTTCCCGGTAACAGATTACGGAAAACGTAGATGAATAAGTCCAGTACAGGACTCAACAAAATTAAACTTGTAGCAACAACTGACCCAAACAACACCCACCAAGGTTTGGCTTTCCCACACAATTGGTAGATAAAGTAATAAGCAGCAAAGGCGATATAGGTAGCTACTATTACTTGATTGGCTTGGGGTCTGCCAACGGTAGCAAACATTAATACTACAAAGACTACAGTCAGAATACCAGGAATCAGATAAGCCTTACGGGTTAAATCTTTACCCGTGGAGATAATTGGAAATAGCTGTGTAAAACTTACGGAGTCTGGTAGGTTTGGTGACTGATAATTAGCCCCAGGCAAAGCTGAACCCACGGGAGGGTTGAGGACAGTTGCTTGGTGATTAACTTCGTACTCAAAGAGAAATTCTGGACCGTCTGCACCCAAAGAAATGCGATCGCCTGCGACTAACTCCTGACAACTTTGTAACCTTTGTCCATTTAAATATGTGCCATTTGCGCTATTTAAATCACAAATCACCCAACTGGATTCACTTTCGACTATCCCTGATATGGGACGAACTACCGCATGACGACGAGAGACCATCCGATACATCATGGGGTCTAAGACAACTTGACAGCTGGGGTCACGTCCAATTACTACTTCTTTACTGGAGAACAGCGTATGACGGGAATCCCCGTGAAATGCCGTTCCATTACCAGACACTAGCCGCAAATAGGCATTCTGTCTTTTGTTATTGCCGGTCATCGAGTTGCAGGGTATTGCTAAACGATTGCTGAAATGTATCTGGCAGTAGGACTAAAACCCTAGCCATATCCACAACAGGATTGCTAAATACAATATAGCTTCACTGCTTCCCAAGAGATGATAAAATTACCAAAATCAAAGGGATGAAAGCTAAACTGTAAGCTCTATAAGCTTCTGTTAATCATGGGAACTGAGATTAAATTCGGCGATCGCCCTAGGAAAATTCCGATTTTCATGTCCGGAGCGACTTAATTTAATTAAAGCAAAACGTTGCAGGGGGGAAAGTTGCTGCCATTGGGTACTGCTGATAGTGACTCCGAATTCACCTGCTTGAGTTTGAACGGTTTCTGGTATGTTATGGGCATCCATCCAAGGTGGTTTGGGGTCAATTGCCAATTCTCCCACAGCTTTACCTGTACGCTGTAAAATCAAATCTTGGATATGTTGGCGATAAATAAGTACTTCTCTATCCGTGGTACAGGGTAATTCTACAAGTTGCTCCCGCTCTGTCTGAGTTAGTTGGTTCCAGTCTGAGAGTTTCAGCTTAATTCCACAGGTATCTAGATGACAGCGCACCTGCATAGGAATGCATCGTAGGGAGTCAATAAAATCTGCTTCAAATTGAAAAAATTCTGCCATAGTTGAAAAACTATCACAGCCAAGGGTGAACATTTATATGTTTGGATATATTGTCCCATTATTGGCTGTTTTGTTACCGAAATTAATGGTATTTTGCCCCATTATTACGAATAATTAGATAACTAATAGAAAGTGCCAAAACTGCAATCCCTAAGCCAATAATATCTATACCTGTAACTTTTTCCAAATCCAGAATAATAATTTTCCGAGCAACGGCAATTAGAGAAGTGACAATAACTAGTTCTACCTGAAGGACGTGTTTTTTCAAGTAACCAGTAATATTTTCCAGGATTTCCAGGGCAATTAAAATATTTAAGAATAAGCCAAATATTTTGAATAGGGTTTTATTAAAAGAGCCGTAGGGAGTAGTAAATAATTCACGGAACAGAAACACACATAAATCTGCGATCGCCACAAAAATTACTATCAACATTAAGACAGCAAGAACTTTAGAGACTACCACCTCAATATTTTCAATGAGGTGCATAAAATTCTCGTCTTTACCGGTTTCTCTGAATTGTTTAAATAGTCTCCGCATCCCTTGCCTCAATGTATAGCCTAAAAAGTAAATACTGAAGACCAGCACAGACCAATTTTCAGAGTAAACTCTGGGCTGTAATGGTGAATGTGTTCCATCAGACTGATGTCAGCAAGAACAGAAAATCCCCTATTCCTGCTACCATCGGCTTTTCCAAGGTGACTTGATGAGTCACTGGATAGGTTGGAGGTAATTTTTACTTCAGTCTACCTTTATCGGTGACAAGGAAACAATTGTGATTTTTCTATTGATTACCGCGAGAGAAAATTATGATTGGGTATCACTGCCCATCATTTTGTGATATCCATTTCATACAGACGTTCCATCGGAATATCTCTACCTGAGGTTTGCGAAGAATTTAATGTTATGGGTAATACCTGTACAGCACAGGCTTTGAGTTCCGGTTGCTGGGAGTCTGGACAAGACTCTGCATGGGTTAGGGCATTTGCCTCGGCATTATCTGCCCAAATAAAACCCCAGTGCATAGGGATAAATAGAACACCAGGAGTAATTGCCGCAGTCACCTTAGCGATTAATTTGGCTTGACCACGACGCGATCGCATCTCTACCCAATCCCCATGATTGATTCCTAACTTTTTGGCATCACGGGGATGAATTTCTAGAAAGGGTTCCGGGTGCATTTTTTGGATTTTATCAATTCTCCCGGTACGGGTGAGGGTGTGCCAATGCCCGTAGACGCGCCCCGTAGTTAAAATGAAGGGATAATCGGGGTCGGGTGGTTCTGCCAGTCCACGGGAGTGGTAAGCTGCAAATCTGGCTCGACCGTCGGGGGTATGGAACCGTAAATCTGTGTATAAACGTTGGGAATCGAGATGTTGACTTTGAGGATTAGACCATTGTTGGGGACTTTTGCTAAGTAATTCATGGCTGAACCCTGACATATCACAGGGACGCTTACTAGTTAATTGCACGAACTCTGCATAGACTTCTGCGGAATTGCGAAAAGCAAATTTTTCCTCAAAACCGAGTCTACGTCCCACCTCGGCGAAAATTTCCCAATCGGCTTTTGCTTCCCCTGGTGCATCACGAAAAGCAGGAGAAAGTGTCACCATCCGCTCAGAATTAGTCATCACCCCAGTTTTCTCACCCCATTGTGCCCCAGGTAGTAGGATATGGGCATAGGTTGACGTTTCCGTGGGATAGTAAGCATCTTGGTAAATTGTCAAGGGCGATCGCCCCAAAGCTGCCTTGGTTCTTTCCAAATCTGGCATACTGACAGCTGGGTTAGTCGCAGCAATCCATAATAAGCCGATGTTTCCCCGCTCTAACTCCGTAATCATCTCCCAAGCTGTTAAACCCGGTTCTGGAGAAATTTTTCCCGGTGGTAAACCCCAAAATGCCTCCACCTCGGCTCGATGTTGGGGATTTTTTACGGAGCGATAACCCGGTAATAAATGAGACAGCCCCCCAGCTTCCCTCCCTCCCATAGCATTCGGTTGTCCAGTTAAGGAAAAAGCACCTGCCCCCGGTTTACCGATTTGTCCTGTCATCAAATGCAGATTAATGATAGTTCTAACTTTGGCAGTTCCCTCGGTAGATTGATTTACCCCCATCGACCACAGAGACAAAACTCGTTGAGAATCTGCCCAATATCGAGCCGCCGTTTCCAAGTCTTCCTGGGAAATTCCGCAGCGTTGCGCTACTACCTGGGGAGAATAATGACGAATCACCTCTGCATAGGCAGAAAAATTACTGGTGCAATCATCAATAAACCCCATATCAATACATCCCCACCGTAGCAACAGATGGGCAATGCCATTTAACAAATCAATATCCGTACCTGGACGGATGGCTAAATGTAAATCTGCTACTTCCGCAGTGGGTGTACGTCGTGGGTCAACTACAATTAATTTGACGTGGGGATTTCTGCGGTGATATTTTTCTAAGCGATTAAAAATAATTGGGTGACATTCGGCAGTATTGGTACCAATTAAAAAAGCACAATCGGTAATTTCCAAGTCATCATAACAGCAAGGTGGACCATCAGCCCCGAAACTTTGAATATATCCCGACACAGCAGAAGACATACATAAACGGGAGTTAGCATCAAAATTATTTGTTCCCAGACAACCCTTAATCAATTTCTGGGCAATGTAATAATCTTCTGTTTGGAACTGACCGGAACCATACATACATATAGCTTGTGTTCCTTGCTGCTGAATTACCTGGTGAATACGCTGAACTATGAAATTCAATGCTTCATCCCAACTTACCTGCCGGAACTCTTGGTCAAGACTTTCCCGCATCATGGGATACAGTAGACGGTCTTTATCTAGGGACTCAGTAACCGTTGCTCCTTTGACACATACCATCCCCTGACTTGATGGGTGCGATTTGTCACCCCGTACTCGCCAAGTTCCTGTACCTGATTGTGCAGGGGGAGATACTTCCAAACCACAACCAACACCACAATAGGGACACACTGTTTTGGTAGATTCTGTCATGATGAATTGGGTGATGGGGGATGAGTAATGAGTAAGGAGTAGGAAGTAATGAGTAAGGAGTAGGGAGTGGGGAGTAATAAAGATAATCCCCATAAAGGACTTCCAGAAAATAAATTATCCAATTTACTCAGATTTGATTTTTCTGATACCCCTTGCTCCCCTACTTTCCCCTTAATCCTCTGGGTGAGCGCAGCGACGGTATAGAAAGTCGAGGGCGTAATTGCGTAGTTCGTAGTATTGACTGTCTTCCATGATACGACGACGGTTGCGGGGACGACTGAAGGGAATATCTAAAATTTCACCGATGTGGGCAGAGGGACCGTTAGTCATCATCACCAATCTATCGGCGAGGAAGAGAGCTTCATCAATATCGTGGGTAATCATTAATACGGTAACTTGATGCTCTCGCCAAATTTGCAGCAGTTCTTCTTGTAATTCTTCCTTGGTGATGGCATCCAGTGCGCCAAAGGGTTCATCGAGGATTAATACCTGGGGACGAATGGATAGAGCGCGGGCGATCGCTACCCGTTGTTTCATCCCTCCAGAAATCTGACTTGGCTTTTTATCCATTGCTTCCAAAAGCCCTACCATCCCCAAATTTTCCCGAACAATGGCGCGTTTTTCTGCTTCTGGTTTGCGGGGGAATACGGCATCGACGGCGGTATAAACGTTATCGAAGACACTCAACCAAGGCAGTAGGCAATAGTTCTGGAATACCATCATTCGGTCGGGTCCTGGTTCCGTGATGGGCTGCCCCTGGAGTAAAACAACACCATCTGTTGGTTTGTTAAAGCCAGAAACCATGTTGAGCAGGGTTGATTTGCCGCAACCAGAGTGACCGATCAGACAAACGAATTCTCCCTCACGAACTGTCAAGTTAACGCCATCAAGTACGGTATAGGGACCGTCTGCGGTGGGGTATACTTTGTTGACTCCTTCAATTACTAGAAAATTGTCTGATTTTTGGGGTGAGGGGTAGAAGGTTTGGCTGGTGGGGCTATTGCCATTCATTGTCTGCATGGTTTTGAGGGTAAGGGGTAAGGGGAAATTGTATGGGTTGAGGAACTGGAATTAGAAAAATACTTCTTCGACGCGGATTTGTCGCTTGATTTCTAGACTTTTCAAGTATTCCAGGGGTTCGGAGGGGTTAAAAGTTTTGCCGTCAAATAGGTGAATGGGGTTATCTTGTCCGATGTCCAGTAAGCCGAGACTACGAGCTGCTGCGCCAAAAATATCGGTGCGACAGACTCTTTCCATGACCTCTAGCCAGTTTTTCGGGAATGCAATTAAACCCCAACGAGCTAGCTGGGTGGTAATCCAGAGCATTTCTGTCCGGTCAGGATAATTAGTTTTATTGACATAGAACTGGTTATATGTATTGATTTGCGATAATTCCGTACCATCACCGCGATCGTAGGGGTCGATAAAACCGGGGCGAATATATTTGCTATCTATATTGAGGTATTCGGGACGGGCTAGGATTTCGGCAATTTCTCCCCGATTGCGGAAGTCATCGCAGTATTCGCAAGCTTCCAGAATGGCTGTAACTAAAGCCTGGTGGGTTTGCGGATATTGTTGTGCCCAATCTTCTCGAACACCTAGGACTTTTTTCGGTTGCCCTGACCAAATTTCTGGGGCGCTGGCGGCAACAAATCCGGCTTCTTGATCGATGCTGAGGTAATTCCAAGGTTCTCCACCACAAAAACCGTCAATTTTGCCCTGTTGCAGGTATTCACAGACCTGGGTGGGTGGAACTATGGTAAAGGCAATATCTTGGTCGGGGTTGATACCCGCAGTGGCTAGCCAGTAACGCAAAATCAGATTTTGCATCGATGCGGAGTCTACAACACCGAGGGTATAAATTTTATCAGGGGAGGCAGCGATCGCCTGTTTTAATGTCTCTAAACTTGTCACCCCTGCATGGTAAAGTTTTTTGCTAAAAATAATTGAGTTGGCGTTGCGGCAAAGGTTGAGGGCTGTAACTATGGGTACGGATGGTTTACCACCTGCTCCTAGGGTGAGGGTAATTGGCATACCTGCAACCATTTGGGCAGCATCTAACTTCCCGTTGGTAATATCTTCAGCAATTTCTGTCCAATTTTCAGCACGGGTAAGATTGACTGATTCTAAACCGTGTCTGGCAAAGAAACCCTTTTCCTGGGCAATAATTAGGGGTGCGGAATCGGTGAGGGGGACAAAAGCTAGATTGATATGGGTTTTTTCTAAGGTGCTGTTATTAACAGTTGCAGAGATGGGGGATTGACGTTTTTTAGCTTGTTTCTGCTGGTTGAGAAAGTAAATCATCTCATTGCGCAGCTCATAGTAGTTAGGATGCTTAACTACTTCTAAACGTTGTCGGGGACGGGGTATGGGTACGTCTATTATCTGCCCAATGTGCGCTTCTGGACCGTTGGTGAGCATAACAATGCGATCGCTCAACAATAATGCTTCGTCCACATCGTGAGTCACCATTACACAGGTAACTTCATGCTGGTTACAAATTTTCATTAACTGTTCTTGCAAACTGCCCCTAGTTAATGCATCTAGCGCGCCAAAGGGTTCATCGAGGAGTAATAATTTCGGACGTGTTGCCAAAGCGCGGGCGATCGCCACCCGTTGTTTCATTCCCCCGGATAATTCCCTTGGCAGTTTTTTGGCAGCGTTACGTAACCCTACCATATCAATATGTTGCTGAATAATTTCCTGGCGATCGCCCTTGGATTGATGCTGATACACTTCATCGACACTGAGGGCAATATTTTCCCAAACCGTTAACCAAGGTAAGAGGGAATAATTCTGAAATACTACCATTCGGTCAGGACCAGGTTCCCTAACTTCCCTTCCTTCCAAGGTGACACCACCGATACTAGCTTGATCTAAACCAGCAATAATATTCAGCAGGGTAGACTTACCACAACCAGAATGTCCAATCAGAGAAATAAATTCTCCCTTGCGGATTTTTAATTCAATATTTTTTAAAGCAATATATTTCCCACCATTGGGTAAGTTAAATATCCGGTCAACGTGGTCAACTTCAACAAAAGTTTTCATGGGTAAGTTTTCCTGGTGTGTCGAGATTGGAGATATGAAATTTTCCGACTCTGATGAAGTACAGAAGAACCCCTCCCCAACCCTCCCCGCTAGCAGGGAGGGTGCCCGATAGGGCGGGTGGGGTGTATTCTATATGATTGGGAAACGCTTTATGAGATTTTCCTAGTTCAAGAATCAAATTTGTAACTATTTTTGCTCTTCTGGGACAATTTTCCGGGAAACAAAACCTACCAATCTATCTAACATCAGACCCACCAGACCGACATATACTAAAGCCAGAATAATTTCACTCAAGTTGGTTTCTGTCGTTGTGTTATAAGCATCCCAAATAAAAGAACCAATACCCACACCTCCCACTAACATTTCTGCCGCAACAATTGCGAGCCAGGATAACCCAATGCCAATCCTTAAGCCAGTAAATATATAAGGAACAGTTGCCGGAAAGACAATCTTGTAAAAATACTTTAAACCCCGTAATTTCAAAACCTTAGCCACATTAATATAATCTTGGGGTATTTGTTGCACACCCACAGTTGTATTAATCAGAATGGGCCAAATTGAAGTGATGAAAATTACGAAAATCGCGGAAGGATTAGCTTGCTGAAATGCGGCGAGGGAAATGGGCAACCATGCTAAGGGTGGAACCGTACGCAAAACTTGGAATATGGGGTCTACAGCGTTATAGACAATGGGATTCACGCCTACAAGAATACCTAAAGTAATTCCCACAACTGCCGATAGAGAAAACCCTAAACCAACTCGACCTAAACTACTTAATATCTGCCACCCTAAACCTTTATCATTTTCTCCATTATCAAAAAAAGGATTAATTATAAAAGGATTCCAAGTTTCGCTAATTGTTTCAATTGGTCCTGGTAACTTAAAGCCAGGATTTAAACAAAGTAATTGCCAAACTAAGAGAAAAATTCCTAGGGCTACCAATGGTGGTATGACTTTTTTCGTCACAAAATTCGAGATATTCTTCCGAGCTTTATTTCTAATAGCACGACTCCCCAAGGTAGCAGCCATTTATGATTTTCTCCCCTCAAAATATTGGTAGTTATGATGAAAATTTTCGCATCGAGATAAGATTTCTAAATTATTTGTGAGTAATCATCTCTGCGATTTTTCAGATGTTGTTTGAGAATGGTCTTTCCTCTGTCATTTTGCTTCTGCGGTTTTCCCTAGGTTCTACGTACGATTTATCGCAGAGTTACATCCTGCTATACCCAAAACCCTAGATTCTTTCCTTCACTACAAGATACCTTCTCAAATCCAACATCTTCCCAGAGCATTCGAGGTTATACACACCGCGAATTGTCACAAATCAGATAGCATTGTTTGATTCTTGAGATGACAGTGAGATAAATACTTATCCCACTCGTCATAAATAATATATTTAAGCCTTCTTGATTTTCAAGCTATTTAAATACTCCTCTGGCTTTTCTGGGTCAAACTTGACACCATCAAAGAAAGTTTCCACACCACGAGAAGTTGTAGCAGGAATTTGAGTGGCTTCTACTCCCAGAGCTTTGGCTGCTTGTTTCCACAAATCTTCTTTATTTACCTGATCAACAATGTCCTTAACCTTAGTATCTTTTGGTAGGTAGCCCCAGCGTATTTCCTCGGTCATAAACCAGGTATCATGACTCTTATAAGGATAGGAAGCGTTATCAGCCCAGAATTTCATCCGATATTGATAGTCGCTAACATTCCGCCCATTACCGTAGTCAATATTACCTTTAGAACGTTCTAAGATATCAGTAACTGCCACATTGAAGTATTTGCGATCGCTACAAATCTTGCACATTTCTTCCTTGTTTTCGGCTTTGTCGCACCATTGCTGTGCTTCCATAATTGCCATTAACAGTGCTTGGGTAGCATTGGGGTTTTTATCTGCCCAATCTTTGCGCAGAGTAAAAGCTTTTTCGGGGTGGTTATTCCATAGTTCCCCGGTGACTAAAGCGGTATAACCTAACTTCTGACTGACTAACTGTGCATTCCAGGGTTCACCCACACAGAACGCATCTACAGTTCCCACCTTCATATTCGCAACCATTTGTGGTGGTGGTACTGGCTCTAATACGACATCTCCATCCGGGTTAATCCCACCTGCGGCTAACCAGTAACGCATCCATAAATCGTGGGTACCACCGGGGAATGTCATCCCAGCTTTCAACGACTTTTTATCAGCTTTGGCTTTATCTGCCGTGGCTTTCAGTTCTTTACTTTGTAAACCCAGTTTTAAATCTTGGAATTTATTCGCTACGGATATTGCTTGACCATTGGTATTTAACCGTGCCAATAAATACATCGGTACTTTATCATTAATGGTGATTAAATAGGGCATGGGGCTAAGGATATGAGCGCCATCAATCCCATCTCCAGCAGAGCCGATTTTCAAATTATCACGGGTGACAGCCCAGGATTTTTGTTTAACAATTTCCACATCTGTCATGCCATATTTGGCGAATAAGCCTTTTTCCTTGGCAATAATCAGGGGTGCAGCGTCAGTTAGGGGAATAAAACCTAATTTAACTTTGGTTGTCTCAACTTTGGGCGCATTTGCCGCAGTATTTGTATTTGATGCTGGGGTAGCACTACCCGGTGAGGGAGTATTATCGCCACTGGCGTTATTGCTGCTAGATGTACAACCGTGAATGATGATGGAACTAGTTGCGGCTGTACCTGCGAGGAAAATAAACTTTCTACGGGAGATATTGCTCATGAGGTAATAGGTAATAGGTAATAGAGAAGAGATTGCTTATTGTTTTGGTTTGGCACCAAAGTTTTGGATGAGTAAATCTTTAAGTACGGAGGGTAAGTCATCGCAGGGAATACCTTTTTTGACACAGGTTCCGAGTTTGGCTTCCTTACCAACTTTGCCACCCATGTAAATATCGACTCCTTCGACAACTTTGCCGTCTTTGCGGGTTTTGGTTCCCATTAAACCGATATCGGCAACTTGGGGTTGTCCGCAGGAGTTGGGGCAACCTGTCCAGTGAATCCGTACGGGGTTGGTAATATCTAATTCGGCTTCTAATGTTTGGATGGTGGCGATCGCGCGATTTTTGGTTTCAATCAGGGCAAAGTTACAAAATTGTGCTCCTGTACAAGAAACTAGCGATCGCGTTAATCCTGTACCGTTGACTGAAAATTTATTCAGTAATGGCTCAGTCAAAAATATATCTAGTCTGGAGTCGGGAATATTGGGAATAATCACGTTTTGCTCAACGGTAAAGCGAATTTCTCCACTGCCGTAAACCTCAGCTAAACGGGCTATTTCTAATAAGTCACTAGCATACAATCGCCCTACAGGAATTTGCAAGCCTACGTAGTTAAATCCTGGCTGTTTCTGCTTATACACTCCCACATGGTCGCGTTTTTCCCAATCGATTTCATCCTTGGGGGCAGCTGGGAGTAAGGTTTTACCGAGACGTTTTTCGATTTCAACTTTGAACTTCTCTAAACCCCACTCATCAATCAGCCACATCACGCGGGCTTTTTGGCGATTGGCACGCAAGCCATAATCTCGGTAGACTTCCAAGATGGCACGACATACAGCAACCACTTCATCGGGAGTCACCCATGCATTCAGAGGAATTGCCGCATCACAACGTTTTGCGGAGAAAAACCCTCCCACTAAGATGTTGAAGCCAAAACTGGTAGACTCACCCAAATTTTGCAACGCTGGTACAAATGCCAAATCGTTAATTTCAGCATGAACAGAGTTATCTCGCCCCCCGGTAATGGCAATATTGAATTTCCGTGGTAAGTTGCTAAATTCTGCATTACCTTCACCATGGTTGGTAATCATATCTTGAATTTGCTGTACCAACTCTCGTGTGTCGAACAGCTCATCTGCGTCCAATCCGGCTACGGGGTCGCCAGTAATATTACGGACATTATCCATCCCTGATTGCACACTGGTTAAGCCCACACCCTGGAACTTATCAAAAATTTCTGGCAAATCTTCAATGCGGATACCTCGTAATTGGATATTTTGTCGGGTGGTAATATCCGCGCTGCCATCATCTCCGTAACGCTGGAGAACTTCAGCTAAAACTCGCAGTTGCCGACTGTTTAAAATTCCATTTGGTGTCCGCATCCGCATCATAAACTTGCCTGGGGTAACTGGGCGGAAAAATACACCCAACCATTTCAGACGATGATCGCGATCGGTTTCATCCATTGCTTCCCAACCGAGGGCAGCAAATTTATTAATTTCTGTTTTAACAGCTAGTCCATCTTTCTCGGCTTTAAATTTCTCAAACTTATTCAAGCTAGCTGCGGCAATTGTCGCTAAGTCTGTCATGAGTTGACTCTCATTATTGTTTGGTATTTCCCAAAAAAAACAATGAATAAATGCGTTTATCTAGGGGTAAATTGGCATATTGAAAAATTACCCTCATCAAAATTAAATTTATAAGCAAGAATAATCTTGACTATCCAATTTCCGTATTTGCTTTGTCACAATTTACATAACTATAAATAAACTGCCCTCAGCCAACAAAACGTATACTTTGTTACGAAATATATGTACTTAAGCAAAAATCGCATATTAGACATGCGGTAAATGCATTAAAAATAATAAATATCAGTCTGAAATACTTGATTGCCAAAAATCACAGATAATTTGAGTGGCGCAGTTTAGTTACAATCTTCGATATTCTGGGAGTCAGAGAATGAATCGTCGTGAATTCATGACATTATTTGGTGTTGGTTGGGTAGCTAGTTCTTTACCAGTGGCGATCGCTGCTTGCAGTACGGAAAAAACTACCTCCACACCTTCACCAACTGCGAATGCTTCCGTGGCAAAAGCAGCTAGCTGGCAAAAAGTGACTACAACCGCAGAATTAGATAAAAAGGGGCAATTGCTTGTAGAAGAGTCTCCCGTGGGCAAAGTTCTAGTTGTTGGAACTTCCAAAAGTAAAAGTTTAATTGCAGTGAATCCCACCTGTACCCATGCAGGTTGTACTGTTGCTTGGAGTGATAAAGAAAAATTATTTGCTTGTCCTTGCCATGGTTCTGATTTTAAAAGTGATGGTACAGTAGCAGAAGGTCCAGCAACTAAACCAATTAAGACCTATCCTGTGAAAATAGAAGGCAGTGATGTTTTAGTTCAGGTTTAATTCACTCAGCAACAAGTTATCGATGTTTGCCTTAAATGTATTATTCAATCTAGGCAAAATCAAAATAAATTTATATTTAGGGTAGGCATTTTGTCTGCCCTTTCTAGACAAATAAAAACTGTCGATTTGAGATATTGCAGTGTCCATAAAAATTGCCTATCTAGAATACCCGCAGAACTTATACCGATTCAAAAAATGTTTACGATAGATATCCTACCCGCCCTATCGGACACCCTCGCCGATTTCGGGGAGTGCTGGGGAGGGGTTTTGTCCATGTGTCGTATTGTTTTTCAAATTGGTATTAGTTGCGACAAATAGGGGAAATTGGGCAACCCATCCCCGTACAATTATCACAATAGAATTAACAGAGTAATAGATTGTTTTCTAATCATCGCTATCATCTCAATGACAAAATTAATCAAAATCGAGGAAAATTAAGAATTTGGGATATTTATTATCTTCATCATTAATCCCAAGATTCCATAAAAATATCCACATATTGCAAAATAATTAGTTTTAGTGTGAAGAATATCAATCAAGTATTATCCCAAGCACAGCTAGCATATGATAATGAAAATTGGTCATTGTTAATTACCTGTTTGCAACAGTTAATCATTGAAGATAGTTTACAGAATTCAACGCTGAGAAATTATCAAGAAGAATTACTGAAATTAGCGATCGCCAGTTTGCAAGTGGGGGATTTTCAAGAACGTTGGGAAATTAGCAAAATCTTAAATCGTTTGGGGGCGATCGCCATTCCTCCATTACTAGAAATTCTCCAAAATCAAGAGGCAGAGGAAGAATTACGCTGGTACTGCATCAGAATACTCAGTAACTTTCAAGACGAGACAATTATCCCCGCCCTAGTAGAATTACTACAAAATAACCATCATGAAGAACTGCAATTAATGGCAGCCACAGCCCTCGGCAAAATGGGCGAAAAAGCTGTAAATACCTTATCTCAACTATTAGCAGCAGATAAAACCAAGATTTTCGCGGTACGTATTTTAGGGACAATTCCCCACCCCGCAATTATTGACAGCTTATTGACAGTTGTTAATGATACGGAAATTTCCGTGCGCAGGATGGCGATCGCTGCCTTGAGTAGTTTTCACGATCCTCGTATTCCACCAGTTTTGCTAACAGCATTAGATGATGTTGCGGCTGCCGTTCGCAAAGAGGCAGTATTAGGTTTAGGATTTCGCCCCGACTTACAGACAGAATTACAGTTAGTCGGCAAGCTACGGCAAAGATTAGAGGATAACAATCTGGATGTTTGCTGTGCTGCGGTGGTTGCCCTGTCACGGATGGGTGGGGATGTTGTACCTCCGTATTTATCCCAGGTGCTGATGTCTTCTACAGCCAATACCAAACTCCAGATAGAAGTGATTCGTGCCTTAAGTTGGATGGAAAATCAACTGGGCTTAGAGTTATTGAACCAGGCTTTTCACAATTTACAATCAGAAATTCTCTGGCAAGAAATTGTCACCGTACTTGGTCGCATTAGTCACCCCAATCTGAAAACCACTGCGACTCAAATGCTCTTAAAAATTCTCGATAGTCAACATCCAGCCCTAGGAATTTCCGCTATCAAACGGCAAATTGCCCTTTCCCTGGGACAATTAGGCAAAACAGAAGCCCTAGAACCACTGATTAACCTCCTGGCTGACTCAGATATATTTTTGAGATTACACGCGATCGCCGCTTTGAAAAACCTAGCCCCGGAAATTGCCCAAGCAAAACTTCAAGAAATGTCGAGCAACCCCCAACTTCCCCCAGACTTACAACAGGGGATATCCACCGCTTTAGCAGAGTGGTAGGAAAAGGTATTTTTGCTTCACCGTTATGCAGTCAACCATCAACTCTACACCTATCAAATTCCCATCACCCATTACCCAAGATGTATTAAATACGATAAATTTAGTTAAAGCCATTCAGTGTAATTCAGGCTACATAACAAAATGCGGCTAGAGCAGTTGCAAGCCTTTTTGGCGATCGCGGAGACTGGTAGTTTTCAAAGTGCAGCACGTCAATGTGGTGTGACTCAATCAACTATCAGTCGTCAAATTCAAGCATTAGAAGCCGACTTTGGGCTGGAATTATTTCACAGAAGCAGTCAGGCGAAATTAACCTTAGCGGGTGAACGTTTGTTACCCCGTGCGCGGAAAATTTGCCAAGAATGGCAAAATGCTACTCAGGAAATTTCCGATTTAGTATCTGGCAAACAGCCAGAGCTTTGTATTGCAGTCATTCACTCCCTTTGTGCTTATTACTTACCACCTGTATTACAAAAGTTCTGTCATGACTATCCTGAGGTGCAATTACGGGTGACATCTTTGGGTAGCGATCGCGCTCTCAAAGTCTTGAAAGATGGACTTGTAGACATGGCGATCGTCATGAATAACCGCTTTCTCACCACTGGCAAGGAAATGGTGGTGGAAGTTCTTTATGATGAACCGATAGAAATCCTCACTGCTGCCAATCATCCCCTAGCCCAGTCTGATTTCGTTTCTTGGCAAGATTTGGTTCGTTATCCCCAAGTTGTTTTTAAAGATGGTTATGGGATGCAACGCTTAGTACAAGAAAAATTTGAACGTTTAAATGCGACTCTACATATTGCCCTAGAAGTTAATACTTTAGATGCTTTTCGGGGAGTTGTTCGCCAAGGAGAGTTTGTGGCATTATTACCCTATTCTGCCCTTGTTGAAGCCCGACAAGACCCCACCCTCGCGGTTCGCTCCCTCAATCATCATTCCCACCCTAGTACAACAGATAACTCTGGTTTAACCCGACGGGTAGTCATGGTGACAACCCAAGACAGATTACAAATTCCCCCCATTCGGCATTTTTGGGAATTGGTAAAGGCAAATATTTCACCCCAAGGAAATGCCAAAGCCCTATCAGCTTCCTAAACAAAATAGCTATTCATCGGAAAATCCCATCACCCAGCATGAACACAACCTTTCCCTCCACCTTTTTCATGATATTTACCTTGTCCCGTTTTCAACTTAAAGGCTAGAGGGCAGAATGGAAACCAAAAACAAATTTCGGGATTTACTGAAAAAGGTAGGTAGTGGTAGTCACACATCGCAAAATCTCACCCGTGAGGAAGCTGCCACTGCAACGAAGATGATGTTACTGGGTGAAGCAACACCTGCTCAAATTGGGGCATTTTTAATCGCCCACCGCATTAAACGTCCCACTGGCGAAGAATTAGCGGGGATGTTGGATGCTTATGATGAGTTGGGGGTGAAAGCAAAATTACAAGCAATTGACTATTCTTCCCCCGTAGTGGTTTTGGGTATTCCCTACGATGGCAGAACCCGCACAGCCCCAGTTAGCCCAATTATTGCCTTACTCTTAGCGACAGTCGGGCAACCAGTGATTATGCATGGGGGCGATCGCCTGCCGACAAAATACGGTTTACCCCTAGTGGAAATCTGGCGCGATTTGGGAGTTGATTGGACAAAATTGACTATTTCCCAAACCCAAGCCGTCTTTGAAAATACTAGTATCGGTTTTGTTTATACCCCTCAACATTTTCCCCTAACTCAAAGTCTGTGGGAATACCGTGATCAATTGGGCAAACGTCCACCCCTGGCAACAATGGAATTAATTTGGTGTCCCTACAGTGGAGATGCTCACCAGATTGTCGGTTTTGTTCACCCACCCACGGAAGGAATGTTCCAATCCGCGCTACAACTCAAAGGAGTTAAGGAATTAACAACTGTTAAGGGGTTAGAAGGAAGTTGTGATTTGCCCCGCGATCGCACGGCGATTATTGGCTTAGGATTGCATCTAGAGCGCTTGCATCTGACTCCCCGCGATTTTGGTATCACTAACAAAAATGTCCCCCTTGAAAGTCAAAAACAACTGGCTACAGAGAATCAACTCATACTGCAAGGGATTTACACAGAACTCATGGACACAGTTTTGTGGAACGCTGGTTTTTATTTTTGGCGTGCCGGGATTTACCCTGATATTGCATCGGGTATAATTCAGAGTCTGGAATTACTCAACAGTGGTGCAGTTTTGCACACCTTGAAATCTTTGCAAAAGCAAGTCGATTCTTAGCTGTTACCTATTACCCCTGACTGATGATTAAATTTAACCCTTCATGGGCAACTAAAGTTTTAGGGAAAACTGCGGCAATTTTTTTTGTCAGTTCATCTAAAAATTCATCATCATCATCAGGGTGGTGGCAGGATATAACTAACTGCTTCACCTGGGCAATATTAGCTAAATCTACCGCCGCTTGGTACTGGGAATCTTCAGATGAGGAATACTGGCGAACTGGAGAAACGTAGGTAGAGTTCGCAATCAGCAAATCTGCACCTGCTGCTAATTGGCAAATCCCTGTCTTTTCTGACTCACTGAGTTCCTGATATAAATCTGTGATATAGGCAACACTATAATCTTGCCAACTAACTCGATAACCAACGGAGCGCTGGGTTTGATTGATTAGTGCTGTGGTGATGGTGATTTCATCTAATTTGATTTCTTGACCCGGCATTAAGTTATTAAACTCTAACTCTGCCTGCATCACTTGGAAAGGATAGGGGAAATGGGGAGACAGCATTTGATCACACAGACATTGCTTAATCGATGCGCTGTTTGTTGCTGCTGTACCGTAGATGTGTAGTTTGTTATCAGGAATAAAAGCAGGAGTAAAAAAGGGAAATCCCTGGATACGGTTGGCTTGAGAGTTAGTAAAAAACAAATAGGCTGATAAATTTTGCTCTAACTGTGACCAGTTTTTCCCTAAAATCCGTAAACCCGTACCACCATCAAAAATTAGGCGTTTTCCCCCGACTTGCATTTCCACACAGGGGGTATTACCTCCGTAGCGGTAGGTATTGCTGACTGAGGTGGAAATCAAACCTCTCACACCCCAGAATTGGACAAAAAATTGACCTGAAAGACTACGGGGTTGGGCAAGTTGATTTACGTAACTTTGGGGAGAAGACAGCTCAAAATTTGACATTTTTCTTACATTTAGGTCTGACTGAGCAAGTCGTCGTATCGTCGAACTTCGATGAGTCGGTTGTTTTCATCTACAATCACAACGGTGGGAGAGTAATTTTGTAACTCTGCCGTAGAAAACTGCCCGTAAGACATTATAATCAAGCGATCGCCACTAATGCCTAGACGTGCTGCGGCTCCATTTAATTCGATTGTCCCAGAATGGGCTGGTGCAGAAATAGCGTAGGTGGTGAAACGCTCACCATTATTGACGTTGACGACGTGAACCTGCTCGAAGGGTAAGATTCCTGATTTATCTAATAAAACTTGGTCAATACTGATACTACCAACATAGTTGATGTTAGCACCGGTCAGGATACAATTATGAATCTTTGCCGAGAGGAGCGATCGCTGCATTTTCGTGGTATTTAGCAATTAGAAGTAATAGCATGATTGGCAGTAGCCAGTAATAAGTAACTTTTATAACTGACTACTACTGAAATAATTATCCTTTTGCTGCTTGAATGCACTTCTCAACTAGTGCTGAAACCTTATCGACATCTTGCCAACCAAGAATTTCTGTGACTTTTTTCTCCAAATTTTTATAGCTGCGGAAAAATTCTGCCACTTCATCTAAACGGTGGGGAGCAATGTCTTTGAGAGATTTAACATTAGCATAGCGAGGGTCTTTGTCAGGAACACAAAGAATTTTTTCATCGCGATCGCCACCGTCAATCATCTCTAACATCCCAATCGGTCTTGCCGCAATTATACACCCAGGGAAGGTTGGCTCATCAATAATTACCATTCCATCCAAGGGATCGCCATCATCAGCCAAAGTATTGGGTACAAATCCATAATCGAAAGGATACTGTACCGAAGAGTATAACACCCGGTCTAAGGCGAAGGCTTGCAATTCCTTATCGTACTCGTACTTATTTTTGCTACCACCGGGAATTTCTACTAGAACGTTGATTAAACCTGGTTTTGGCTGAGGGGGTATAACGGATAAGTCCACGACAAAACTCCTGACGCTGATTTAAAGTATGGGATAAGCACTTGCCTCCCCGTGTAGAATTTTAGGCTAAGATGGGCATTTTCTCGCAATCAACTAGGAGTTAGGCAAAATAAAGTTTGAACTTGAGGGTAAGAGACAGCAGCTGCCAGACTGTAATTCCTCACTGAAAAAACTATGCATGGACAGTCCTTAGAATATCCATGCACCAGCTATCTTCTCAAGGAAGAAAATAGATTGATTTATTCACAATAAGTTATAAATTTGTACTTGAATGGGAAAATCAGAGGATTATCTGACTCAAGATGCCAAAAATGATAAATCAGGATTGTTCACTTCTTGATTTGATGAAAATATACTAGTATTCTTTCATTTTTTCCTGCATATTATAGCTGAGTGAAGGCTGATAGGTTGGTAAATTGCTAGAGTAATTCGCAATTACCACTAATGGCAAAGTGAGAGTTAATATCCCGATGAAAGTTCCCACGATGTCTGCCAAGCGATGGGAGTATGTATTGGTAGAATTGGCAGACTGGCTATTTGCATCCATAAATAATTAAAACTGGCACATCTCTTGGAGTTCAGCTTTTTGTAAAAAGCCTTGCTACCATTTTAGCTATTTTCTAACCGGATTTATGGGAATCGTCAAGATTACTAACCACTTTAGAAAGCGTCTACGTACTTTGTTAGCCGAAAGCAAGTTCAATCTGCGGTTTTGTCAAACATCATACTTTGTATTCTGCACTACTTTTTTGTGAAAATTATCAAGAATTATAGCTATTTGTTTTTGTAAATACTGAGGTAATGGATGGCATAAAAAACTTTTTATGTACTAGTTTTGGACTGTGATAGCTTTACAGAAACTTCAATACAAAAGCTTATGCCATAGGGCTTTTGAGGAGACGTTGCCAAAACCGCATGACAATTTATTTCACTATACAAGTGCTTATACGGATATTTTATTGGAGACAAATAGCTGCAAGAAGTTAATTCTTTGTCCAATAGTATCAACTGAGTCAACACAGATAAAAAGTAAAAAATATGATTTTTAATCAGTAATTGTACTCAATGCCCATTGATAAAAAATTACGGCTGAGAAAGAGGATGAAAATTCATAATAAATTAATCTACATTTCGATAGATTGCTTTTTTTCTTGGCAAATATTAATGGTATATTATGTGCGTTTTTTCTGAGAAACAGACATATTGGCGATCGCCCATAGGGGAATAATTGATGGCATTTGCAAAGATGATGATTTGTGAAGCTATGGCACGAAAAAAACCGCCACTGAGAAGTAGGGCGGTCTGGTTAAGCAATCGGAGGGTATTTACAGATTACTCTGGGGCATAGGGAAATGTTGTAGCTAAGTTTGCACTTATTCACAACTTACGCCAAAATGCCTGATTAACCACGACCATAAATACTCATCGGTTCCTTGATAAAACGAATATAAAGGTGCTTGAAAGTGGATTTAATCACGCGAGGCATCCCAAAATCGATGGGAATAAACTCACTTGGTAATTTCCAATCCGAGATTTGTAAGATATCTGGATGTAAATGGGGAAAATGAATTTTTCCTAAATCTGGACAAACACCTAATCTTTGGGATGCGGCAACGGTAGGTACTTGTTCTGGTGGAACATTGAGAATTTCGATGATCGCCCGATCCAGAGCAAAGACATCCTCAGCAGCAGCTAAAACACCGAGGGGACGGGGTTCACCCCCACTAGGACCATTCCCTTCATGTCCGATAATCCCATCTAGGATAGTCAAATTAGGATTAATTGCTTTAGCTGTTTCCACCAACATTTCCCCAAACCTGGCAGCATCCTTACCTGCTTCCATATGCCACCAAGCTTTCATTTTCCCCGGAACGCAGCCAAAAAGATTTTTTACCCCCATGGTTAATACCAATTGACTGTGGGATTTCACCTTGGGTAGATTGATCACCACATCTGCTTCCATGGCTTCCTTAGATAACAATAGGTGATTAAATTCTGTATTCACCGTTTCGTAACGTTTGCCACGAAAATTAATTATCGGTAATTGCAATTCTTCAATAATGGGTTGATAACCATTGGCGATCGCCACCCCCTTAGCACTACCAAAAGCGGGACTATCCCCTAAAAATGGTTTTCCTCCGGCTTCTATAACCATTTGGGCAACGGTATAAACTATTTCTGGACGGGTAGTACATTCCTTACCCGGACGCGCACCAGTGAGTAAATTAGGTTTGAGTAAAACGCGATTACCTGGTTTCACAAATGCTGCGATTCCTCCCCAGGGTTCGAGAAGAGTTTCTAGGGATGCTCGCAATACTTCTTTTTCATAGGAAGTTGCGCGGATGAGACTGACAGATGGGGTAGACATGAGGAATTTAGGAATAGGAAATGGGAGTTTTATACACCCTTAATATACCTAAACCTTTCGCCTTATATTTCCTGGTGGCGATCGCAGCTAATTCCGTATTTATACCCTACTCAACTGTCACACTTTTGGCGAGATTTCTCGGTTGGTCAACATCCAAACCACGGCGAGCCGCAATATGGTAGGCAAGTAATTGTAGGGGAACGACCGTCAATAGAGGAGAGAGTAATTCATCTACCTCTGGTACAGGAATAATATCTTTAAACACATCAACGGCTTCCCCATGGTTAACTGGAGTCACACCAATTAGCCGAGAGTCACGGGCTTTGGCTTCTTGAGCGTTAGAAATTACCTTTTCGTAGACAGTTCCCGGAGTTGCGATCGCCACCACTGGGACTTTGGCATCTAACAGGGCGATCGGTCCATGCTTCATTTCTCCTGCGGGATAGCCTTCGGCATGAATATAGCTGATTTCCTTGAGTTTCAAGGCACCTTCTAAGGCGATGGGGAAGTTAATCCCCCTACCCAAGAAAATAAAATCCTGAGTTTCGGCGAATTCATGGGCTAGCTGTTCTGTCAATTTTTCCTGACTTTCCAAGGTTGCCTCAATTTCCTTAGGAATATGCCGTAATCCTTGAATAAGTTGGGCGATCGCGTCACGGGAAACACTTTGTCGCAGATAAGCCAAATCTATTGCCAAAGCATAGAATGCCATCAACTGGGCAGTAAAAGTTTTGGTCGCCGCCACCCCAATCTCAATTCCTGCCAAGGTATTAATAATTTGCGGTACTAAATGCCCTAAGCTGCTTTCCGGTCTGTTTGTAATCCCTAGGAGTCGGGGTTGATACTTGGTTTCTAATCCTTGACGGCGCTCTTTTTCCATGGACAGGGCGGCTAAAGTATCGGCAGTTTCCCCAGATTGAGTGACTCCGATAGTTAAAGTATTTGCCATTAGGGGAGCGGGTGCGTAGCGAAACTCCGAAGCATATTGTACCTGGGTGGGAATCCCCGCCAACTGTTCGAGTAAGTATTTACCGACCAAAGCTGCGTGCCAACTAGTACCACAGGCAACGATTTGGATTTGTTCCAGGTCTGTATAGATTTCTGGAGGTAAACCTAAATTCACCGGGGTAATATCAGCACTATCAGCATTCCAATCAGCATGGAAATAGGCATCTAAAGAAGCTCTGACAACTCCCGGTTGCTCATAGATTTCCTTGAGCATGAAGTGTTTGAAACCTTGTTTCTCAACCATTGTCGGGCTGAGATTGAGTAACCGAGGTTGTTTCTTTAAGCGTCTGCCAGCAAAATTATAAACTTCTACCCCCATGGGAGTTAAGCGAGCAATTTCCCCGTTTTCTAGGGGAACAACAGCACGGGTGTGGGAGACGATCGCCGGAGTATCGGAAGCACAGAAAAATTCTCCCTCCCCAAAACCAATTACCAGGGGTGCTTGTTGTCTGACAGCAATCACCTCGTCGGGATAGTCAGCAGATACCACCGCGATCGCAAAAGCTCCCTCTAATTCATGGACAGCTTTCTGGACTGCTGCCAACAGTACGGAGTCACCATCAGGATTCATCTCCATTTCTGCCTTGAGAAACTGGGCAATTAAATGGGGAATCACCTCTGTATCTGTCTCGGAGCGAAACTCTACCCCATCAGCTTTTAACCGTTCCCGGAGTTCTCGATAATTTTCAATAATGCCATTCTGGACTACAGCCAATCTATTGGTTCCATCCATGTGAGGATGGGCATTATATTCCTCAGGTTTGCCATGGGTAGCCCAACGAGTATGACCAATACCAACCTGGGCGTGGGTTTCCAACTGCTCTAGTTTGGAACGTAAATTATGCAGTTTTCCCTTAGCCCGGACACAATTAATCTCACCTTCCCAGATTGTGGCTACACCGGCAGAATCGTAGCCTCGATACTCCAACTTCTCCAACCCAGATAGTAAAATCTCTGTTGCTGTTTGAGTGCCAACATAGCCAACGATACCACACATGTCTTACACCACTCCCGTAGGGTTAATTACACATAGTATAGTTGGGAATCAGAAATTGTTCATATTGCAGGACAAGTAAAAACAAAAAAGCTCATAGACAACCCATCCCCACCCCAAATGTTGAGGCTAGACACCAATGCCAACGAAAATCATCAGCAAAGATGCCTAGCCTAGAATGCTAAAGGTGCTTTCTATGGAGATAATGACGAGCTGTATCAGGGAATAAATAATCTTGAGCAGACAGCTATGAATTTTAGCTCAGATGCCCCAATTATCCGAGAAATGACAAAAGAGACCTAGCTAATAGCCAATAGCTGTACTCCAGAAAAAATTCCTTAATAAGCTAGACCCATACTGCGAGTGGTTTCTGCTCCTAGATAAACCCGAATACTGAGGAAGTCAGTAGGACAGGCTGTTTCACAGCGTTTGCAACCTACACAGTCTTCTGTACGAGGGGAAGAGGCAACTTGAGCAGCTTTACAGCCATCCCAGGGAACCATTTCCAGTACATCGGTAGGGCAAGCGCGAACGCATTGAGTGCAACCAATGCAAGTATCGTAGATTTTTACGGTATGAGACATTGAAAAAACGCTCCTTTCTGAAGTGTTCTTCTTGGTGCGAAGGAATCATAATCAAGCCATAGTTTACCGCAGTGATTGAGCCGTCGTAAGCAAAAGGCTACATAACTTTAAACAACTTGACAATTTTGTATCTTAATGGGGTAATTACAGCCATTTCCCGGATATATAGACTTATGTCGATGGTGGGGATTAGGGGTAAAACGGGGGTAAGAGTACTATGAAAGAATTAGCTATCAGTCGAGAACTCGTGAGTATTGACTATTAATGAAAATTTTGTGTCAAAATCGTCATTGCATTATTCAGACATCATTAATCTGCCTGAGGTATGCAAAACTAGAATTGCCATAGTTTTCCCCAAGCTTGGCTGGAATGGTTCTAAAATGAAAACCTAAAATTCTAAATTGTATTAATTAAGTGGTAACTCCTTAAAGCTAAGGTAAATTTCATGCAGAGTCAGACGCTTGGTGGTGATGGACGTTATAGCATCATCCAACAACTCAGACAAGGTGGTTTCGGTGCGACTTATGAAGCTATGGACACCCAATTACCGGGAAATCCCAAGTGCTTGGTTAAGCAGCTGAAGCCAAGGGCTAATGATGAAAATACTTTACAGATAGCAAAACGTCTGTTTCGGGAAGAAGCGGAAACCCTACAAAGATTGGGTAATCATGACCAAATTCCCAGATTATTAGCTTACTTTGAACAGGATAATGAATTTTATTTGGTTCAAGAATATATAGAAGGACATGATTTGAGTGAGGAATTACCTCCCTACACCCAACCTTGGAATGAAGAGGCTGTGGTGCAATTATTGGTAGAGATTTTGGAGGTGTTAAATTTTGTCCATAAGCAGGGTGTGATTCATCGAGACATTAAACCTTCTAATATCCGTCGTCGTCAGTCTGATGGCAAGGTAGTGCTGATTGATTTTGGTTCGGTGAAGCGAGCTCGAAGTGTAGAAGTCAACAACCAAGGACAGACTAATTTTACTGTGGCGATTGGTACTCCTGGTTATATGCCGAGTGAGCAAGCAAATAGTAACCCGACTTATAGTAGTGATGTCTATTCGGTGGGTGTAATTGCGATTCAAGCTTTGACTGGCATATATCCCGATCCCCGTCAAGGTAGTAGGCTACCTAAAGACCCTCATACGGGGGAAATTGTTTGGCAGCATCAAGTTGATATCAGTCCTTGGTTTGCGGAAATCTTGGATAATATGGTGCGTTATGATTTTCGCCAGAGGTATACGACTGCTCAAGCTGCTTTAGAAGCATTGAAGAGGCGATCGCCAGATGGCAAAAGCTCGACTGTGACGACAATTCAGTCGAATAATGCTTCTGTGACTACTATTAGTTCTTCTCCTCGTCCGACTCCACAAAAATTTTTGTTTGGGGCGATCGCTGCTGCTATTTTAACTTTTGTGATTGCTAGCTATGCCATCTATCAAATGATGTCTTCCCAACAAAAATTAGTCTCCTATACCGATATCAGTTCTGAAATCAAGATTAAATATCCTGATAATTGGGAAAAACAAGATAAACGTGGTCTTTATAATGTCGGGCGTTATGAAATTGTCAACTTTCTTTCTCCGAGGAAAAGCGACCAAGATTTTCAAGATAGAATTGTTGTTTCCTATCAAGACTTTCGCGGCACTCTGGAAGAATCCAAAGAAGAATTTCGCAAAGAAATTTCTACTATTCCCAATGCCCAAATTCTCAGTGAAGGTGATGTGACGGTTGCTTCTAACCAGGGCTATCAAATTATTTACACCAGCCAAACTGACAACAAACCCTTGAAAAATATGCAGGTTTGGACTTTAAAAGGCGAAAGAGCCTATATGATTAACTATACGGCAGACATAGAGGATTATGACAAATCTATCAAAACTATAGAAGATATAGTAAAGTCTTTTGAGGTGAAAAGAACCGGGGCTGATTAATACTGATTTGAAGAATAAAATGCTAGTAATATAATTGTTTCCTCACAGTGAAATCATCTCGATATTCAGTAATGTGATGAACTCGGGATGGCAATCTTTTCTTTATGGGTAATAGTTCAAAATAATTCCTATTTTTAGTCAGTTTTATAGCTTCCTGCTTGCTTGTGAATAATTGCTAGGGAATTTGAGGAGATTATTCCAGGGAGGTTAAATCCAAAGACATTTCATTGGTGGGTGAGAAACCTAAGCGCTCATAAACTGGTTTTCCAGAGGGAGAAGCGTGGAGAATTGCCTTTGTACATCCGAGATTTTGCAGATAATTGACTGCTTGGGTTGTGAGTTTTGTGGCAATTCCTTCACCTCGGTAATCAGGACTGACAAAAACACCCCAAATATACCCATATTTCCGGACAGTATCTGCAAGTACTAAAGGGTATAAACCTGAGAATAACTGGCATGCAACCGAGGCGATCGCCTGACCTTCTACTTCTGCAATAAATGCTTTATAACTCAATTTTTCCCGCGCATGATGAATAAATTCTTGGATAATTGTTGGCGAATCAGGAAGAATTAAATCTGATGGAACATGATTATCCAACCATAATAGATAAAAATGCTCGGCAATAGTCCTATCTTCCTCAGGGTAAGCTTCTCTAATTTGGACATCTTTTGATATTGCCATGGTGAAGAAAAAATTCCTGTAATATTTAGGAACCCAATTTACAAGCTTCAATAAATAAGCTGTAGGTAAAACCAACTTTCAGTAAATTTAAGCACTCAGCCCATGGGGGCGGCTGTTGATTATACCAAAGGCGATAGTAGATTTTACTACCGATTTCACTGATGATTACTAAGGTAGCGGCAACCACAATATCTAATTCGGCTTTTTGCCCCGCAGATGTGGCAACGACTGTTCCCAGAAAAAATCCTAGGAGAAAACTAATAATCAATAGAGATATTCGTCGCCAAGGATTGAAAATCCATTGTCCTACACGCTCGCTGACGGTGGTGACTAAGGTGTTGAGACGAGTATTTTGCATGGGATGGGTTAATTGGTCATGGGGAATGGGTTCTAGGGACTAGAATAAAATAATTCCTCCCTTCTCCCCTCACTCCCTAATTATTCGCTCCTGGGGCGATTTTGGCAATTTGCTGGTTAAAGTATTGCTCTTCATGCTTTAATTCTTTTGCTAACTCTAACCCTTTTTGAAAAGCATTGATTGCTTGGGGGTAGTCTTTCCGTTCCACGTATATTTGTCCTATTTGGTCATATGCTGTCATTAATCCGTAGAAATTCGCGGCTAATTCTTCTGTTTGCAGTAGTATTTGACTTGTTTGTAGTGCTTCGTCTGTTTGTCCTGTAGAGCGATAGAGACTGATAAGTTTGTTGAGTGCTTCTCCCGCGCGGGTATATTCTTGCAATTGCCAAGCGGTTGTGTAGGACTCTTGGTAATTTTTAAATGCTGCTTGAATTAAATCTGGTTGTTGTTTGGCAAGCATTTCGTAGTCACTACCGATCGCTAGTTTGAGTCCAACTAATTTGGATGTCAAGTTACTATCTTGCTGATAGATTTCCACTAGCTGCTGACGGATTTTCACCGAGTCTTGGGGTTGTTTGGCTTGTTCGTAAATATAGGCTAGTTGTTCTAAATAGGTAATTTGAGTAGAGGGTTCACCCTTGGTCAAATTTAATAATTCTTCATAGGTTTTAGCTGCTTGGGGGTAGTCGAACCAACCTAAATGGACATTAGCAATGGTTTGTAGGGTTTCCCTTTCAGCTGCGGTATCCTGTTGCTGACGGACTTGGGTGAGGATTTGCTGATATACAGGAATAGCTAGCTGTGGCGATCGCACTTGTTGATAAGCTTTTCCTAGGGCAGAGAGAATTTGTAAATCTCCGGGTTGTTGAGACTGGGTTTGAGCTTGAATAGCCTGTAATCTCTGGGTAATATACTGTACTTGTTGACGTTCATTATCTTGGTAGGCGATCGCTCCCACCCTTGATAATGCTTCTATCTCAGCTAAAACACCCAAGTAGCGACGTAATCGCAGTTCTCGATTCCAAATCTCAAAGGCTGTAATTTTATCTCCAGCAGCGAATTTAGCTGTAGCCTCAAGATTTAACTCATCTAACTTTATTCCTAAAGCTTGTTTTTCAGCCTCTGTTAAAGGTTCCTTATCAGGTATGCGTGGCAACAATGGATCTGGTGCGGTAATCTCCAGAGGTGAAGGGGGAAATTTATCAGGTTGTTTGGTTTTTTGGCTCTTTGCCAGTACTGATAGATTAGAACAGAGGGAAAAGCAGATAGCAAAAATGATGATATTCCAAGGACGCATAGATTTTATTTGGTAAGGGTTAATGGGCATAGGTTTTTCTGTTCCCTGTTCCCTAGACGCAATTACAGCAAAAATTCTCCTGCAAAAGGGTCAACCTCAAGCCTTACAATACTTTTGTCATAGTTTGGCAAATAATTCTAGATTCAATTTTGTGATAATGACCCATTCTACAGATATTACTTCCCTGGCTCGGTGGATGGCAGGGGACTTTAGTAACCAAGAACAGGCTATTGAAAATCCCCCATTTTATGCCCATATTCGCGTCTGTATGCGTCCCTTGCCGCCAAATTTTCTTTCTGGTGTAAGTCTTTTCCTAGAACAGGCTTACGATTATATGCTCAATTCCCCCTATCGCATCCGGGTATTGAACCTAGTTGTGAGTGGCGATCGCATTGAACTAGAAAACTATACTCTCAAAGAGGAAGAAAAATTCTACGGCGCTTCTCGTGATTTAACCAAGTTAAAAAACTTAACAGCCGATGATGTGGAAAAAATGCCTGGTTGTAACATGATTGTCGAATGGAATGGTCATTGTTTCAAGGGCAGGGTAGAACCAGGTAAAGGCTGTATAGTCAACCGGAACGGGCAAAAAACTTACCTTGATAACGAATTTGAAATTAACGCTGAAAAGTTTTTCAGTCTTGATCGCGGACGTGATCCAGAAACCGATGAGCTACTTTGGGGTTCCGTTGCTGGACCATTCCGTTTTGTCCGTCAGACAAGTTTTGCTGATGAAGTGAGGGTTTGAAGAAACAAGGGAAGCAGACTCATCCCGTTATCAGTTGCAAAAACTGCCCACTCTTCCCTATCTTCTGTCTCCACAAAACTAAGTAACTATTTACCCCTTACCATTACCCATTCCTAAATCAATATCCTGTTGCCGCTAATTCTACAGCATGAAAGAATGGGACTCTCTCAATCTTGGATTTCCAAGTACCATTCGAGTAAAGCTCTACTATACGGAAACCTGGTGGTTTGGAATCTACTGCGAATTGCGGGCTTTTTGGTAAAAACTGGACGCAGGTAGATGGAGTTCCTAAATAGTCAACTTCCCGACGTTGATAATGAAACTCTTGGTGGATATGTCCTAATAAAACTAACTGCACCTGGGGATACTTATCAATCACGGCAAAAAATTCCTCTGGGTGGTGCAACCCAATACTATCTAACCACTGACAATTCACGGCAAAGGGTGGATGATGCAAAGCGATGAGTGTCGGTTTATCCCTGTTTGTCTGTAATTGTCTATCTAACCATGTGAGGGTTGCTGAACTCAAACAACCATGTACACAGTCGGGAACGGTGGAGTCTAGTAAGATGAAATTCCAGCCACCGCGTTCAAAACATTTACGTCTGGAAATTAAGCCTAAATTGAGTATTTCATCCATGGCGATCGCGCTGTCATGGTTTCCCGGTACCCAATAGGTTGGTATTTGTAACGGACGCAACAAATTTTGCACTGTTTCGTAGGATGTTTCTGTTCCATCTCCAGAAATATCGCCAGTTAGCAAGATTAGATCTAGTTCTGAACGCATCTCCTCCAAACGTTTCACCACTGCTTGGAAGGATTTGATCGTCGGTATTCCCAATAGTTCTTGTTCTTCAGTCACAAACAGATGGGTGTCTGTCACCTGTGCAATTGAAATGGCAGGAGTTTGATTCATTGTTACCGATGCCAATATGCGAGTCTTAATATCCTATGCTTCCTTGAAAAAAATAACTTCAGAGTACCCAAGTAGCCAATACTTTCCTGAGTAGTAAAATCACCTTGATATAAACAGCCAGGTATCTAGCTAAATACTACCAAAGCTTCTTTTGTTTTACGTAATAACCGCAATAGCACTGAGCTATATTCTGCCTAGGGCGATCGCACTTTAAACCTCTTTGATGATAAATTGCCAAAATCTATGTTAGTTTATCAAATTCCGGTTTGTCTTGTATTTTCTATAACTAATTCTAAAAGTATAAACACTATGACAATCAAAGTACTCGTGTTTATTGATACTTTTTCTAGGCATTCTAAATTGGAAGTAGGCGAACAGTATTAATAAAAACTATTTGCTTATATAGCTGTGCAGCTATAAATATAGTAAAGCATCTCACAAAATACGATAATCCAAAAGCTGTCATTTCCCTTCGCAATCTTCGCAATGACAATTGGACATTTTTTGCTTGGAGTGCTGTCAAATTGGAATATGTCTTATCTCTAAAACCATTCGTGACAGGTTAAGACAAAATTCGTTTTGTCAATAGTAGTTACGCTAGAAGTTGAAACTATAGTTAGGTATCAAATTTCGTCTTCTACGGAATTTGTCGGGTAAGAATGAGTGATGTTTTTTAAGATGACGCGATCGCTATGCCAAAAAATTGCGTTTTCTACCCTATTTTTAGCAATATTTTAAGCATTATTACTCATTGACAAATTGTTGATAACTTTAACCTGTCACGAATGCTCTAAAACATAAAAAATCCCCGTACCTTGCGATCGGGGAGTATGCCAAACCATAGGTGAGGGTTAGCATCCACCAGCCCAAGTAACCCACTGATGGGATGTACTGATATTCACATTGGCTCCATGGATTTCTTCATCACTCATTTTTGCCTCTGTTAAATCTGCTTCCCCTAGCTCTGCATCGATTAAATCGGCAGCAATCAAATTTGCTTGATGTAAATTCGCTTCCCTTAAATTTGCTCCACAGAGTTGAGCTTCACTTAAATTCGCTTTCCACAGGTTAGCCTTAACTAAATTAGCACTGCGTAAATTAGCTCTACTAAGATTCGTCTCCTGCAAGTTGACGTTAACTAAATCAGCTCCCATTAAATTAATTTCACTCAAATTAGAGCCACATAAATCTGCTTCACTAAACTTGGCATCATTTAAGTTTGCCCGACTAAAGTTACAGTCGTGTAGCTTCGCTCGGCTGAAAATTACACCACTGAAATCTGCATTGCTAAAGTTTGCGCCCGTTAAGTCTACATCGCAAAACTCTACCTGATGCAAGCACACACCAACAAAATCCCTTTCCCCTGCGGCATATTTATTCAGGAGTTGATTTAGTTCCATTATCTATATCTCCTTATATACACAGGCTAAGGTATATAACCTGTGAGGTGTTATCTCTTATTCACAGCTAGAAATTAATTCGGATTCACAAAATCGCGATGAAAATCATTCACAAAAAATCAAATATACAGGAATGAATCTATGCTCACAATGATACAGTATTTTTCCTCAAAGATGAAATTATCTTCATATAAATATAGGGTAATATACTGGCTCCCAACTCATCAGGATAGTCTGTTGTTTCTAGAAAATTGCAGATAACATACAAGTTAAAAGCCATAAAAAAGTGGTTCAGAATTTGATAATTCAATTCCGATAAATAATTGGCTGATATTGTGTCATATTAAACATTTATAATCGGATGTTTATGGTAAGTGGCAGGTAATAGGTGAGGGATACAATCACAGTTTTTCCCAGTTTCTGAAGCAAATGAGCTACACTGCTACTTTGCTGGAAATTTAATGTTTATAGCTCAAATTATCAAGAAAAGATAACAAATCAAGTAATAATCTATTACCTATCACCTATCTTTCAAGTATTACCCTGGAGCCAATCAAAAATTCTATCCAATTGATTGACTGTGATTAAACCGTACTGCCACAAAATCATCGGCAGTAAGCTAGGGGTTTGCTCAGGATGTCTCATGGCTAATTCCACATCAGCTGGAGGGATTGCCAATTCTGTTTGTAAAAAGTCAAGGAACTGTGGAAGTCTGTTCTTATCCATAGTTGCTACCCCCTATGACAATATCTTGAGATGAAGCTACAAATCTGAGGAACTCATGACATTACCATGAGATTTAACCATAATCTTGAGACGAGTATTAGCCTCAGTCAACAGAACTAAGTTGGGAAGAAAATTAAATCAGTAAACATTAAGAGTAAATAGTTACCAGGGTTTGATTCTGACTGGAGATTGTTTCAGGCAGGTTAACACACCACTTGCAATTTGTGGGGAATTTGATTGCCAAGAATATAATCAGTTTCTTGTACTAATAACTGGTTGAGTTCAGGAATTAATATAACTTCAGTCAACTTAGTTATGTGCATTTAATACTAAATAGTGATTTTTTCGCAACCCTTGTCAACCCCTCATTTGCCTGATGATTGATGGATGTATGAGTAGTAAAAGTTATATTTATCACACTTTTTTTGAACTAGGGATAGCAAAAGAGAGTCTATATATAAATGATGGGTCATGCCCATCGTAAACTATGATACTTTTATTTTTTTTTAAATTTATTGGTTTAGTTAACTAAATTTTCTTGACAAAATTTACAAAGCATTACAAACGTCTAGTAGTTTATCAATTTTCTATTGAAGAAGGAGGGGATGAATGTCTACTAGTCTTCCTGCTCTAGCATTAACTTTGCTTGTAACAGGTGTTTTTGATGCTCTGGATTTAGGGTGGGGTACTTTAAGTTGAGTTGTTGGAGTTTGGTGCAGATAATATCAGCGATCGCCAGACGGGTAAACCATTTGCGATCGGCTGGGATAATATACCAAGGAGCCCAGGATGTACTTGTATGATTAAACACATCCTCGTAAGCATTCATGTAATCATTCCAATATTGTCTTTCTTGCACATCGCTGACGGAAAATTTCCAATTTTTTTCTGGTAAGTCAATTCTTTCCAAAAAGCGTTTTTTCTGCTCTTCTTTAGAGACATGAAGAAAAAACTTGAGAATCACAATCCCATTAGCAACTAAATACTTCTCGAAATTATTGATTTCCGTAAATCTTTGCTGCCAAATATTATTATTTAGGGCAGACTTAGGTAACTGCTGATTTTGCAAAATTTCTGGATGAACTCGTGCTACTAAAACTTCTTCATAGTAGGAACGATTAAAAATGCCGATTCTGCCTCTTTCTGGTAAGGATTTAGCCGTACGCCATAAATAATCATGATCTAATTCTTCTGCGCTAGGTGATTTAAAGGAAAATACCTGACAACCTTGGGGATTAACACCTGACATCACATATTTAATTGTGCTATCTTTGCCAGCAGCATCCATGGCTTGGAAAATAATTAGTAAAGCATAGGTATTTTGGGCATAGAGTACATCTTGGTATTTACCTAACTTTTGTACATAGGTTTCCAATATCCCTACTGATTCTGCTTTATTGCTAAAATTATCGCTAAATTTGGGGTCGTATTTTTTTAAAGAAATTTTACTTCCTGGTTGGACTAAAAAATTATCGTGATTCATGGATATTAAAATAATTTGTAATTCGTAATTCGTAATGCTCTCTACGGTAGAGATAAGGCTAACGTAATTACGTTTTGAGATGGAGATTTAAACCCCCAAAGTTGGTTAAATTGTTTCTCAAAACATCACTGAAATTATCAATAGGGCAAATTATCCATTCTCTATTTTCTAGAAATGGGACGCATTGCTTCCCTACCGAGAATAAACATCCCTGCCACTCCTAGACAGACAAACCAAACGTACTGGTACCAATACTTGCTTATCTGGGCGATAGGGGTGAGATGGGGATGTAAAGTATGTAAATAGAGTACCAGGATAATTACCATCAGGGCGCTAAAACCCACAAAACTTAAACCTACTTGAATCCGTGGCGATCGCAATTCCCAATCGCTAATTTCTTCAATATCAATTGTCCCTAGATGTTGCCAAGTTACGTCAGCATTTTGGGAGGCAATTTGTAGATTCTCACTAATTTTTGCGGGTAAAATAGGTACGAGGGTGGATACAGTTGGTTGTCGCAGGGCAGCTTCTGTATGACGTAATAATTCTAGGGGTTTCTGGGATGTAATTTGTTCAACCCATGGGAAATATGAGGGGATTTTTTTAACAAATATGGGTGGTAACGAATTGAATGACATCTGTTAATCCTACCTGAGATTTTAAATTACTAAAAATGAATGGTTTGTCCCCGCGCATTTTTTTGGCATCGCGCTCCATAACATTTAAATCTGCACCCACATAGGGAGCTAAATCGATTTTATTAATCACGAGTAAGTCAGATTTTGTAATTCCTGGTCCTCCCTTGCGGGGAATTTTATCACCTGCGGCGACATCGATGACATAAATAGTTAAATCGACTAATTCGGGGCTAAAGGTAGCTGCTAAATTATCTCCTCCACTTTCCAGAAAGACAATCTCTAAATCGGGAAATTTTTGTTCTAATTGCTCAATGGCAGCTAAATTCATGGATGCATCTTCTCGAATCGCGGTGTGGGGACATCCTCCAGTTTCCACTCCCAGAATGCGATCGCTGCTTAATGCTTGGGAACGTACTAAAAATTGGGCATCCTCTTGAGTATAAATATCATTGGTGACAACAGCCAAGCGATAGCGATCGCGCAGAGCTTTACATAATGCATCTACTAAAGCTGTTTTACCAGAACCCACAGGTCCAGCAACTCCGATCCGGAATGTGTTTATCATAGCTCTATGAATATATTTTCTCGATAAAATTATGGTGTGATTCGTCATACTCCCAGAGCGGGAAGCAAGCTACACAATGGGAAAATAGACCACTAACTGCGAAACAACCTTGTATACTGGGTTTCATGCTGCATACTCGCCAAGGATAAACCCCAACTACAACAGCAAAGTTCATCGTCTTCTCTATTTAAAATTTGGATGACTGTTTGGCTGAGGAGGGGATAAATACTGAGTAATATTCTTTGCCCTGCCGTTTGTCCGAGGGGAATCAGCTTAACCCCTGCGGTAACAAGATTACTTGCCCAGCTTTGTAAGTATCCCTGTAATGCCAACTGTATATTTATTTGCCAATGAGTGGCAGCTATAGCAAAGGCGATCGCATAGTTACAGGGATTTCCGACAGCTTGGGTGAGAGTAGTAATTTCTGGTTCTACGTCTAATAATAAACGGATGAGCGATCGCCCCATACCCCAGCTAGAATTACGTAATTCCGTAGTTTCTCGTGTTGCTGACAACCAACTATTCCAGTCAGCGAGGGCAACCAAATCACCTGCTGCGATCGCCTGGTATGCTCTTACCATTACCGCCCCTTCCATGGAAATGGTTCCATACTGAAGCTCTGCTTGTATCCATCGTGCGAGTTGTTCCTCAGTATGAATAGCTGCATTTTCTACAAGAGTTTCTAACCCTTCAGAATAGCTGTAAGCTCCCACAGGTAAAGCGGGGCTGGATAATTGTAAAAGATACAAGATTTCTGTAGACGGAGAATTTTTTGGAATATCCAAATTAATGATGGTGTCCATAGGCACCTACTTCTGGCTGAAAGGCAACAATCTCCTCGACTACCTGCAAACCCATTTTTTCTAACATTGTCTGTAAAACTGGGTCAGGAGACAAGCGTAAATAGCTGGGATTAATCTCTACTGGTACATGACGATTCCCTAGGTGGTATGCAGCTCGGAATAAATCACTACTAGACTCACCCGTGACTGTAATTACAGCTTCCGGCTTGGCTACAATTCTCACATAAGTACTATTACTCTCATCTTGTAAAATATCTCCATCCTGGAGTACCGTACCCCGTGGCAAACGCAAAAATACCACCTCCCCAGAAGGTGTTTCCCAACGGTGACGACTGCGGGTACGCTCTTCCGCAGTTAATTCTATGGTCAAATTAGCTACAACACCTGAGTTTGCTGGTTGACGCTGAGTAAGTGTTAACATGCTGCCAAGTCGAGTCAATGAATGATGGTTGATGAGATTCTGTATCCATATCCATGGATAGCTGTAGCTTTTAAACTCTCCACGATTTCTTGTAAGATGAAAAGAATTAGAGTCAATCTTTGACAACAAGTTGAGTGCATCTGCATTCGGCGTTGAGCGTTTCCCTTTCTACCTATCATGTATCACCTGTTGATCAAACCCATTGGTAAATTCAAGCTGAATTTTGTTAAATCATTCCTCTATATTCTGCTCCCTATCCCCTTTTTCATTGAAAATGTGATTTTGTCGTTTCTATTCCCTCTTGTCTATCTCGAAGGAATTTGAGGATTTAACAGAGAAATAAACGAACATTTGATCATTTCGGATGATTCATCGACACAATAGGGTAAATATGACGCGGTATGATTTACTGCAAAGCAGAGACTAGTTGCAACGAGGGTCAACAACTAGATGAATAGCAAGTTGCAAGATATTGTTTTTCAGTTTTCCTCGGATTTGTACTGTCTGATAGGAGATGATGGCTACTTTCAACAGGTAAACACGGCGTGGGAAGATTTACTCGGCTGGACAGAGGCAGAATTGATACTTCAGCCTTGGTTTGCTTTGGTTCACCCAGAAGAGCTAAACATCACAATGCAAGTTTACCAGGAACTAGTCAGTGGTGAAGCCATTCAGTTAGAAAATCGTTACAGTCATAAGGATGGTACCTACCGTTGGTTAGCCTGGAGAATGCTTTTAAATGATGATGGTCAAGTTTATGGTATCGGACGTGACATCAGTACCTATAAGCAGCAGGAGTTAGCCTTAGAGGCGATCGTTCAAAGACAAGCCACAAATTTACGTATGGCGCGTCAAGCTGAAAAACTTGCAAGAGAACAGTTTCAGGAAGCGCAACAGCAATTAAATTCTTTAAAAACACAATTTGAAGAAAGACTCAGATTACAAGTTGAGCAACGTGTGCAGCAGATACTGTTGGGTGAATCTATCCCGGCAGATATTTCTTACACTCTGACCTACGAAGATTTACTGAGGTCGATGCTTGACCACTTGTATCCAGCAATTCCCCACGATATTTCCGGAACAATTTTGCTCTTGGATACTCAGCCAGAGGGTTTAGAAAGTACCCTGGAAAATCGTCGATACAATTTACCTGGCTGTAAATTATTTTTTAACAATCATCGTCCCTTAAGCAATCAGCTTCAGGAAGATATCCAACAACAAATGTTGGTACGTTTATCAAAATTAAGTGGACAGGATTTAAGTCAGGCTTCCTTAACTGTTCATTATCTCAATTCTTTGGAACCACAGGCAGAAAATACCCTAGATGATATTGGTTCCCTGTTGTTGGTTCCTCTAATTAATACGCCCTACGAAGATAACCGCATTATTGGGTTATTATTTGTGGGAACTGAGCAGGTGGAACAATTTAACGAAGAACAGATTCGCCTACTTTACCACGTCGCGAGTAACGCTTCCATTGCCATTCAGCAGCTACGCTTCTTTTTTATTACCTTAGAAAAGTATGACTTAGAGAGTATTTTGGCACATTTGCCGGAGGGAGTGCTGTTGCTAGATGCAGAGCAACGAGTGATTTTAACCAATCCCGTTGCTAGGGATTATCTCTCTTCCCTTGCAGATATAAATGGGGATAACGTGTTACAAACTTTGGGTGGAAAATCCCTGCAAGAATTACAGCAATGCGATATTCATGATCCTAGTTGTAATGAAGTAACTTCCGTGAATCAGAGTGATTTAGTTATAGAAGTGATTGTAGAGCGCGTCACCCTGGAAATTCATTCGGTTTACTGGTTGGTGTTGCTGCGGGATATTAGCGATCGCAAACGTGTAGAAGCGGAAATTCGCAAAGCATTAGAAAAGGAACGGGAGTTAAATTCCCTGAAAAGTCGCTTAGTCAGAACGATTTCCCACGAGTACCGTACACCCCTCGCCACAATTATTTTAGCCGCAGAAACTTTGACTAAGTACTATGATAGGCTGGCAAAGGATAAGCAATTTTCCGCACTCAAAAGAATTCAGACTGCTGCCCAACAGATGGCACAGTTAGTTGATGACATTTTATTAAGCAATCAAATTGAGTCGGGAAAGTTAGCGTTTCATCCTGCACCCTTAGATATTGTGAAATTCTGTGAGCAGATAGTTGAAGATATCAAGCTTTTAGGTGATTATCGTCATCGAATAATTTTCACCCATAAAGGCGATATGCAGAGCATTCACTTGGATGCAACTTTAGTCCGTCAATTTCTCACCAATTTACTCAATAATGCCATTAAATACTCTCCAGAGGGGGGAATTGTGCGCTTACGTCTTGCTAGTGGTAATGGAAAAGTGGTATTTCAGGTAGAAGACCAAGGAATTACCATACCACCCCTAGACCAACCGAAAATCTTTGATGCTTTTCATCGTGGTAGTAATGTGGATACGATTCCTGGTACAGGGTTGGGTTTAGCAATTGTCAAGAAAGCGGTGGAATTGCACGGGGGAGAAATTCGCTTTCATAGTCAGTTAGGTGTGGGTACAACTTTTACTGTCAAGTTACCCTTAGTATCGAGCCAGAATTAGAGATTTCCTTTGACTTCAGTATATAAAGAAATGTAAATTAGAGTGACTAGGGGAATCGTGAGACATTATAAAAACAGTGGCTATTCAACAATCATTACCACTTGGTAAAAAGATTAAATTTCGGCAATTCCAAAATTTAGTTGCAGACAGCTTGACAATTTTCTGGGGAGAATGGTTGGAGCTACGTGCCAGAATTACCCAGGTGGCAGCATCGGGGTTAGTTTCACCACTAATATATATTGTGGCGTTTGGTTTAGGTTTAGGTAATTCCATTCAGCCGGGAAGCGGCATTAGTGGAGAATACAAGAACTACCTAGAGTTTATTTTACCAGGAATGGTAGCTTTATCATCCATGACAGTCAGTTTTGCGGGGACAACTTTCTCGATTTGTGGAGATAGATTATTTACAAAAAACTTTGAAGAATTGTTATTAGTTCCTATCCACCCCTTAGCTTTACATCTAGGCAAAATGTTAGCAGGAGTGGTGCGGGGGGGAATGACATCGATTTCCGTAATTATCGTCGCTCTGCTATTTTCCGGCAACTGGAATTTTCTCAATCCCTTGTTTCTATTAATTATGCTGCTGAATTGTGCAGTGTTTTCCGGTTTAGGGGTACTAGTGGGGTTGAGTGTGCGATCGCTGGAATCGGTGGGACTGTACAATAACTTTGTGATTGTTCCCATGTCATTTCTGGGTGCAACATTCTTCGACCCTGTAAAATTACCATTTTTCCTGAAAATACTAGTTTACTGCCTACCCCTAACCTACGCTAGTTTAGGATTACGAGCCGCCGTCTACTTACCATTATCCCAGTTTCCCTGGTATACTGTCGTCATTTTATTAGTGATGGCGATCGCTCTGTCTCTGTTAGGTGCGAAACAATTTAGCAGTCAACAGGATTAGGTAATAGGTGATGGGTAAGGGGTAATGGATAATAGAAACAACTTTCCCCCTGTTTTCTTCCTTTCCCCACCCCATGGCAACAGAACCCCAACCGAGTACTCTCTATATTGTCGGTACACCTATCGGTAACTTAGAAGATATGACATTTCGTGGTATCAAAATTCTCCAAGGTGTGGACTTAATTGCCGCAGAAGATACCCGTCATACAGGAAAATTACTCCAGCACTTCCAGATTAAAACCCCCCAAATTAGTCATCACGAACATAATCTCAATAGTCGGATTCCCGAATTGATTCAGAAGTTGCAATCAGGGATGGCGATCGCCCTAGTTACAGATGCAGGGATGCCAGGGATTTCCGATCCTGGGTATGAATTAATCACTAGCTGCATTCAGGAAAAAATTCCCGTAGTTCCCATACCCGGTGCAACTGCGGCGATTACTGCTCTCAGTGCTGGAGGATTACCCACAGATAAATTTATTTTTGAAGGGTTTTTACCTGCCAAATCCAAAGCCAGACGAGAACATCTGGCTAAATTACACACAGAACACCGCACTCTAATTTTCTATGAATCTCCCCACAGATTGCGCGATACTTTACAAGACTTTGCAGATATTTTTGGGCAACAACGGCAAATCGTTTTAGCTAGGGAATTGACGAAATTACACGAAGAATTTTGGCGGGGAACCATTGCCGCAGCTATTCAAGAATGGAGCGATCGCCAACCCCAGGGAGAATATACCATACTAGTAGCAGGGACTTCACCCACCAACCGTGAATTTACAGAAGCTGAATTACAAGCAGAACTCACAAAACTGATTCATCAAGGTATCTCTCGCTCCCAAGCAAGTCGGGAATTAGCTGAGATTACCTCCCTCCCTAAGCGACAAATTTATCAAATCGCTCTGACAATTTTGGCACCAGGGGAAGAGTGAGGCAAGAATTAAACAGTTGTCACCGCGATCGCTCCACCTAAAGCTGAGAATATCGCCGAAACAACAGCAGTGGCGAACAACCACCAAGCAGCAGACGCAGCAGCTTTGCGAGTCTCTTCCGCTTGTTTTTGGGCTTGAATTTTGACAATTTCTAACCGTTTTTGGGTTTCCTGCTGCAAACGCTCCGCACGTTGTAATACACTATTGCGTGCCCGTTCTACTTGGTCAATAATGCGATTAGCATCAGCTTCAGAAATGTCATCACGGGAAGACATAATTGCTACCAGGGTATCTCTGTCAAAATCAGATAGGCGATCGCGCAATGCTTCAAACCCAGCTTGGGGGTCATCAAACATTTTTCTCACGTCGCGCTTTATACCATCATAGTTAAGCTCAGGACGGTTCAAGGAGTTGAGATAGTTACGAATGCGAGCAAAAATGCCATCAATTGTATCTTGGATTCGCTGTTGAATATTCCGTATTTGCTGTACGAATTGTTCACGTACCCGAATCATATTATCAGCAATCTCCGCTGCTTCTGTCTCAGTCAAATCTTCCCGCAATTTCAACAAAGCAATGATGGTAGAACGGTCGAAACGCGATAGGCGATCGCCGATAGTTTCTATACCTAAACGGGGGTCATGGAGAATTAGTTGGAAGTCCCTTTTAATACCTTCTGGATTTAACTCTTCCTTACCTGTGAGACGTAAATACTCTTCTAGATAAGCTTGAAAGGTTTGGACACGCTGTTGAGTACGGACAGCAAAACGTCTAGGCACGCGAAGGAAATTACGTAGAGAGTGTTCCACAGAATCAATAGTTCTATTAACCTGTTCCTCCGTTAAATCATCCCTTTGACTCAGTAATTTTACTAAGGTGCTTCTGTCTAATTGAGATAAACGCCGCCGTAATGCCAGTGCCCCAATGCGGGGATTTTCCAGCAACTGTGACAAGTCTCGTTGGATACCTTCTGGATTCAGTTCCTCCTTCCCTGTATTGCGTAGATAATCGGCGATCGCGGTGGTGACAGAATCATATTCAGCCTTAGCCTTATCTGCAATAACTTGGGGTGTTGAGCGAATATTATGCCAACTATCCTCGACATCATAGAGAATACGGTTAACATCAGTCTCCGTTAAATCCTGACGTTGGCTCAGTAGCTTGACCAAAGTATCGCGGTCAAAATGTGATAAACGTGCCCGCAGTAACGCCATTCCCGCTTCCGGATTATCCAGGAGAGTTTTCAACTCACTGCGAATTGCATCAGGATTCAGTTCTTCCTTGCCAGTATCTCGTAGGTATGATTGTAAATTTAACCACAACTTTTCTACCTGAAATTTGGCTTGCTCTGTCAATCCCTGAGATACAACCAACACCTCTTGCACCTGCTTTTGTAATTCATCAATGATGCCCTCTGCTTCTGGGTAGTAAATATCACTACGTTCCCGCAGAATTGACCCCATTTCTTGACGATTTAACCACGATAAGCGCAGAGATAAAGTTTCATAGTCTGTATTGCTATCAGCTAACAAAGGTTTAAAATCTCGCTCAATTCCCTCAGCTGTCAAATTTTCCTTGGGTGTGAACAACAGATAATTTTCTACCTGACGTTGCAAATCCAAGGTGATTTCCCTTTCCTCATTAGCTCTGACAGTTAACAAAACATCTTGGCGAACCGCTTCCAACTGTTGGGAAATTTCTTCAATCTGTACCTGAGTCAGTAATCCCCGTTGTTGGAGCATATTCACAAAATCTTGGCGAGATAAGTTTTCTAACTCCTCTCGTACCTTACCAGGGTCAGCTGCGGAGTCGTAAATGACATCCCGAAATTCTTGGTGAATTTTCTCGCGACTGAATTGCCAAGCATAGGTATGAAGGAGATAGTTTTCCACATCTACCCGAATCGGACTGTAGGGTTGGGAAGGTGTGGGCAAACCCAACTTATCTGCTTGTTCTAAAGTTTTATCTTTAACGGTAGTAATTTGCTGAAAAATCTTTTCTACATCCAAATCGGATAAATCCGTGCGTCCCAATATCACACCCGTCAAGGTAGATAATCCCTGTTGCAGCAAACCTGGTTTCTCCTTTGCTACAGCTTTTGTTGTCCGTAGCTCTGCCAAAGCTGCTTCTAGTTTTTGATTCAGTTCATCCTTATTTACCTGTCCCGGTGGCAAAGATTTCAGCTGATTGATTAATTCACCCAATTTATCACTGCGAGATTGCTGACTCACTACCTGTTGCCATACGCTATACAACGTATCCCCTAGACGTTGCATATCTCGTTTGGATATGTCAGTGCGATCGCTAACTAAATTCATAAACTTTTCTCGGTCAATATCTGCCAGATTCCCACTCGCAGCAATTTCTTGCACCTGGGGGTCATTCAGTAATCCAGCAAAATCAGCCCGAACTTGATTTAAATCTAACTCTGGGGAACGTACCATTTCCAGGTATTCTTCCATGGTCTCACGGAGACTTCCAGGGTCAATAGCACTACCAATCTCCTTCCGTACTGCTGATGCCGCCGCTTCCGCAGTTGCCACAACTTGTTGATTTATCGTCTTCGCACCAAAAGCAGCAGTGGCAGTTCCCATAATTGCCTGGAAACCCGAAGTCGCAGTATTTACCACCGAACCAATTAGAGAACCGACGGTAGTTGAACTTACCCACACCAATAGGAGAAAGTATGCACCCCAAATCACTAAACCCAGGATTGCTCCTAACTCTGGACTCAGCACCAGTAAACTCAATTTAACTGCCAGAAAACAGGCAACTGCCAAGGCGATCGTTACAGTCACCAAAGTCCAGATACCGACAGCTGTGCCAATTTTACGAATCGTACCCCCGAAACTGGTGATATCATCGCTTTCCCCATCGGGCGATCGCCCCAAATAGGAAATACCAGCAGCAACGGAGAGATTCGTTAACACCAATTGCAGTGCAAAAGCGAGGATAACCCCAGAAATTAAAGCAGTAAAAAATCGTGGACCAGATACCAACACAGAAGCTTGTGCTGGATTGATATTAGTTGTTTCCGTGGTCAACTGTGCCAACCACGGCCCAAATTCTAGATGTTCAATCAAAAACATTTTAATATTCCTTCCTCTAAATCCTCAGTCGGCGAGAATAAATAATTACACGGGATTTACCCTCTGCTGCCATACCCAGTTACTTAGATTCAGAATCGTTGATATTACCCCTAAAAGTATCTGCCCCTGGTGATAAGTCCTCATATCACGGGAGATAGAGGTTTTAATATCTCTATTGTTACGGGGAAAGTTAAGCAATATTAAATACTCGAAATATGCCGTAATTATTCCCAAGCCAAAATATACATAAATACTCTGTTTACCTTATAACCACAGGCATTCTCGAACACCTGTAACTGCTTATGAAGCCTTTTATAACTAAAATCTAAAAATGATTACATCTGCTTTACATTTACCCTACAGCACCCAGTATGTGCGCGATAATAGGTTCAGAAAAGGTAAAGCAGAAGTTAAATTTCCTCGGTTCTGTAATTTATAGTTGATTTACAGAGGAGGTGCGGGTTATGCAAAATCTTCTGGTTCCGAATAGCACGGCTTATATTCTTGTCAAAATCTGCGTATTACTCTTAGCTATGCTCTTGTGGATAATTACGGTTGCTCCGCCCGTTATCTAAAAAATACCCGTGACCACGCAAGCACATGTTTGACCAAAATGATTCTTCTAATTTAGCTCGCGTGTTCCCAATCGCTGAGGACTTCTTGTTGCTGTTGTTTTGGACGTTGACGTAATGGTACGCGAGGCGAACCGATGTTAACAGGTGGAAAAGACTGTTGTTTCTTTTTGCCTGTTTTTTGCTGTTTATTGGGGTCTGCTGCTAAGTTCGTCATGATTTCACCTCAAAATCTTCACAATAGTTTCCTCAACAGGAATAATCTATATTCCGGCGAATTTGTAATTTCTTAATATTTTTATAATATTTCCCCCTTGTCATTCTGTATCTTGAGGTGCATGGGGTAGGGGAAAAAATGATAAATTTGATACTTTCCCATTCACCAGGTTGGTTTAGATGGATGGGGTAATGGGAACCTTTCGCTCCCTGTTGTCTGCAAGCAAGTCACCTGATACCTAAGATTTTTGATGGGTTCTGAGAAATCCTAGCAATTGTCGTCTCATTCCTAAAGGTAGAAGGGATAATGTTAAGGCAATAGAAGCTTTCAGGTAGGATGTGGATTTTCCCGCGATCGTCAATTGTCTACCTTTTTCAGTATCTCCCTTCTCAATTAGACGTATACCTAAAAGTAACTGAGTTTCAGCTAAACGTTGACATCGAATACTTTCCAACTTAGCAGAGGCAAAATTATAACTCTGTAGATACTGAATTTTATCTTGTAAATAGCGAATTGCCCTATCTGGAGTTTGTTGTTCTGGGTGACAACGATATTCCATTAATAATTTAGGTAAGAAATATCCTTGCTTATTCCCTAAAGCTAACCTCACAAATAAATCATTATCCTCGCAATTTTGCCAGTTAGCTCGCATGAAATCTAATTCTTGTAAAGCTTTTCGTCTAAATAAAGTGGCACCAATTTGAAAACTTTGATGTACAAATACAGTCTCTAAGAGATTATGGACAATTCCCTCAGACAATTCCGTTCTTTTCCATTTGCGAGAATTATTTTTTGTCTGCTCGACATTTCTAATATTATCAATATCAATAATCCAATGGTCAGTACCAACAAAATCCACATCTGGATGATTGTCTAAAATAGCAACAGTCTCTGCTAAAAACTCTGGTGTTAACTTATCATCATCATCAAATTTCACAAAATAATCACCACTTGCCGCATCAAACCCAGAGCGCATATTATTACTTTTACCAATATTTTTACCATGACAAATATACTTGACACGTGTATCTGTATAGTTAGCCATCATCTCTGATGTTCCATCTGTAGAACCATCGTCACAAACAAGTAATTCAAAATCTTGATAAGTTTGTTGCAATACACTTTCAATTGCCAGGGGTAAAAGGTGAATGCGGTTAAATGTTGGGATACAAATACTAACTTTAGGCATATTAATATAGTTTTGTGGTATTTAAATATAGTTTATAGCGTTTCCCATTCTAGTGAGGTATGGAAGAACCCCTCCCCAGTGCTCCCCGAAATCGGGGAGGGTGCCCGATAGTGCGGGTGTGGTTGTATTTCATCTGATAGGGAAATACTATTTTTTTATAAAAAAATCTAACTTGTTAAATGAAGACTAATTCTTAAAAACATTTTTTATGTGATATTAACTTCAGGAATACTCCCAATGATGATTAACAAGTTAGATACAAATAAGTAGGTGGGGCTAATTAAACTTAAGATGATTTCAAGCTGGATAAGGCAAGGGTTTCAGGTCATCTTAATTTTACGTTTAATTCATCCTTCCTACTTAGCAATAAAGTAATTAAGCAATAGACCTCTTAATCTTATTTTTAATCTTCTTCATAAATCGACTAGTTTTAGTTGTTAAACTAGGAGACTTAAAAGATTTTGGCTTTTGTTCTGGATTCTTCAAAAATCGATAATATAAGAACTCATCTCTGTAGCAAATATCAACATCCTCACCTTGACACAAGCGAGTAAAATCACTAGAAGAATAGCTCATGTAATGAATACGATGAATTGGCTTTTGTCCATCCTTGTTGTATAGAACATTATTGATATTCACAAAGGGATCAGCATTCGCACAGTTCCCTGTACGCTCCTCACCATTAGGACTGAGAGTGAAATTAAATAGAGGGCGATCGCAACGTAAAGTTAAATAATTAAACAGGAAAGCATCATCCCACCAACCATTAATCCAATTAACCTCCCCTTCAACAATTAATTTCTGTCTCATCCCTTCTATTTCATTCGCAGTAAATAAACCACGTTTAGCAGCAAAAAAGCTAGAACAATGTAGTTTGGAACGAATATCTTTCTCGGTATATAGTCCAGTTTTTTCAATGAGTGATATATCTAAAGCTGCGTGTTCTTTGCTTTTGAGATGCTCCCAGTCATCAAAAATAAAATCAAACTTTTGCAATTTATCAATGACATTAGTTAATTTCTGCATTGCTAAACTATCTGCATCGTAAAAAACAAATTTTTCAAATAATCCTTCAAATGCCACAAACTTCCTTTGTAAAGGACTTTTATACCAACTGTGACGATTAGTTTTTGCTCTATTGTTATGAGGATGAACTGCCCAAATATCATGAGCAAATTTATCCCACATTTCTATAATGTCCCAATTATCAAATAGAGTCACCTGAGGACGAGATTCTATCTCCTTTTTCACTCTCTCCAGTCGGTCATCATAGGGAATTATACAAACAGGAATATTTTCACCAACATTGATCTCAATACTATTCAGTAATGCTACTAGTTGGTCATAAACAATATCATTGGCAAGGGTATAAATACCAAAATTATTCATAATTCCACCTGTATTTTTAGTTTGTTATCAATGATAATGATAGTGTGTATATATAATCTTCTTACTTATATATATCACTTCGCTATTAGTATTCCCGGATATTTTTGTCAATCAACAGTTTCAAGCATTTCTATATTCATTATTAATTCTTATAAATTTAAGCAAAAGTTCGTTGAATCTTCTTGACTGTCTTCTGAATAAAACGATTAGTTACTGTTGGTAAACTAGGTTTAGTGAGAACTCGAGGTTTTTGTTCAGGTTGATGCATAAAACGATAATATAAAAATTCATTACGATAACAAATATCTACATCTTCTCCACGAGATAAACGAGCAAACTCACTTGCTCCGTAGCTCATATAATGGATACGATAAATAGGTTTCATGCCATCTTGGTTGTAAAGTATATTATTTTGGTTGACAAAAGCATCTGCATTCGCACAATTGCCAGTTCTATCTTCATATCGAGGACTTAAAGTATAGTTAAAAATAGAATATTTAGGGTCAAGGGTCATGTAATTAAATAATGCCGAACTAGACCACCAAAATTTATAATTAATCCAATCTATTTCCTGATTATGGACTAAATTATTCTGGATAAATTGTAGCTCTTCTAGACTAAACAAATCTCGACGAGAAGCGACAAAACTATTACAATGTAATCGATGACTTAACTCCTTTTCGGGTAAATTGTATTTCTTTGCCGCCATCTCTAAATTAATATCTGTAGCATTCTCTGGCTTATCATGTTCCCAATCATCAAAAACTAAATCATATTCTGTAACTTTTTGCCAAACGTCAGCGACTCTTTTCATGGCTAAACTATCAGCATCATAAAAAATGAATTTATCAAATTCACCATCAAATGCGGCTAGTTTGCGATGCACAAACCCCTTATACCAACCGGGACGTTTTAAACGAGAATCTCTAGCTCTCGGATGAGCATCCCATACTTCATTGGTAAACTTATCCCATTTTTTGATGACGTCGTAATTATCAAATAGTGTAACTTGAGGACGAGATTTTACTTCTGCTTTTACCTGATCAATCCGCTCATCATAGGGAATTATACAAATAGGAATATCTGAGCTAACATTCACTTCAATACTATTCAGTAATGCTACCAACTGGTCATAAACAATATCATTGGCAAGAGTATAAATACCGAAATTACTCATAGTAAAACCTTAATTTTCAAAGTATTTATCAGTGGCAATATATATTCCTGCAAGTCATTCTATATATATCACCAGTTAATATTATTCCCACATATTTAGCATAATGAACATTTTGATGCTTTCTTCTACATTCCCCTATCCACCGACACGGGGAGGAACCCAAGTTAGAACATTTAATTTACTTAAGTATTTGCAACGAAATCATGCAGTAACTCTTGTCACCCAGCAAGAAGCGGATGTGACAAATGATGAAATTGCCGCATTACGGGAATTTGTAGATAATTTGGTAATTTTCCAGCGTCCCCCGGATGTAACTGGGGGTACTTTTTCCAAAATTCAGCGCTTTGCAACTTTTTTACGACAAGGTACACCACCAAGTGTCTTAAATCGCTATTCTTCGGAAATGCAAAACTGGATTAGTGAATCTACTTTCCAGGGGAAATTTGATGTGATTACCTGCGAGCATAGTGTGAATGAAATATACATTCAACCTGATGTTCAAAAACAAGTTAGAACCGTAGTTAATATTCACAGTTCTGTTTATGGAACCTGTCGTCAACAACTAGAAACTAGTATTTCAGAAAATACCTGGCGAGATAAAATTAATCTGCCTCTATTACGACGTTATGAATCAAATTATTGCTCAAAATTTTCTCAAATTGTGGTGACAACAGCAGAGGATAAAATTCAAATTCAAGAATTTAATCCCCAGGGTGAAATTACTATCATTCCTAATGGTGTAGACTTAGTGACTTTTCCCTATCGCACATCCGATCCAGGAGGAAATCGTCTCGTTTTTATTGGTGCAATGGATAATTTAGCAAATATTGATGCAGTCTGCTTTTTTGTCAGAGAAGTATTACCAGAAATTCAGAAAAATTATCCCAATACAACTTTTGATATTGTTGGTTCTCGTCCCGTTTCAGAAGTCGTTGCATTACAAAATCAACCAGGAGTCACTGTGACAGGACGTGTTCCTTCCATGGTAGATTATCTCCATAAATCTACTATCTGTATCGTATCAATGCGAACTGGCTACGGTATAAAAAATAAGACATTAGAAGCTATGGCAGCAGGTGTACCTGTTGTGGGTAGCGATCGCGGTTTGGAAGGACTCGAAGTGAATAGTGCAAATGTACCACTGAGAGCTTTACGGGCAAATACTCCCCAGGAATATATCACCGCAATTACCCAACTTTTTCAAAACCCTCAACTGCGAGAGGAACTCTCTATAAATGCCAGACAATTTATTGAATCAGAGTTTACTTGGGAAAGTGCTGCCAGACGTTATGAGGAGGTATGCTTAGGGAACAATCACAGCTAAAGCTTGAGGTAGTACTAAAAAATGTGCCGGGGTGTAAGTTGTAATTTCCCCATCAGTATTTATAGGGCGAGGTTTTCTTGTATAAACTGTTATTTCTTGCCCCTGTAATCCTCGTACTCCCGGCAAATGAATATGTCGTCCTTGACGCATAGCTGGAATTAATAACAATATTTGCCACCAATGTTGAATTTCTAAACTATATAAATCTAATCTTTGATCATCAATGGCAGCATCATGAACAACTGCCATTCCTCCTCCATAATAGCGACCATTGCCCACAGCAATTTGGACTGTTTTTGTGACTATTTTTTGACCATTGATGTGTATTTCTGCACTAAAAGGGCGAGAATTCCAAACTGCTTGTAGGGCAGTATAAGCATAGGCAAAAATACCCCACTTGCGTTTAACTTCTTTAGTTAATTTCTGGGTAATTTTGACACTTAATCCCAAGCTTGCAACGTTAAAAAAATACTTGTCATTGACTTTACCTACATCAATTTTCCTGATTGTACCACTAGCGATAACTTTACAAGCTTCGGGTAAGGAAGTCGGTATATTTAAAGTTCTTGCCAAATCATTAGCTGTACCTAAAGGTAAAATGCCCAGTGGTAATTGGGTTTCGACTAAAGCATCAAGTGCGGCATTTAAGGTACCGTCTCCACCACCAATAATGACTAAATCTACTTCATATTTATAACGATGAATTACTTCCGGGAGATGATGCGGATGTTCTGTAGACTCTTGCAGCAATGAAAAACCGAGTTTTTCTAAAAAATCGATAGCTTCAGATAGTCGCTTTTGCCCTTGACGGGAATGGCGGTTAACTAGCAATAATGCACGGCGACTCATGGGAGATTCAGTTATCATTTGGTTCAGATATTTGGTGATGCTTGCCTATCATCGATTAGTAATATCTGGCGCAATTTAAAATAGATAATACCTCTGTCGATGGATGATACTTCATAAAATATAAGTTTATTTATTAACTTCAGTATAATTTTGATACCAACTTATGTTCTATTGTAGTAGCTTCCACTGATGAGGTTGCTTCCCTCTGTTGATAATGATAGATGCTACTGTCTTTGACGAGAACTTAGTATGAGTACTCATATATAAGTGACAAGTGTGGAATTTACCTATTGAGTGTTCCTAAAGATAATGTAAGTAATCAGTCAGATTGGATATAACAGCTATTATTCAGGCTAATTATTATTCCTTTACTATCATAAAACAATTAAGGCATTCATCCCATGGCAAAAACTCAAAAATAAATCCCCGACAAACGCGAGGATTTATATAAATGAGAAACTTAAATTGAATTGTATCTATGTATTAACCAACATCATCATGGGCGTAACGATTGAATAGAAAATCGAGAGCGTAGTTACGTAGTTGGTAGTATTTGGGGTCTTCCATAATGCGTGTGCGATCGCGGGGACGTTCAAAGGGAATTTCCATGACTTCACCAATTTTCGCGTGGGGACCATTGGTCATCATTACCAATTTATCCGCTAAAAATAGAGCTTCATCAATATCATGGGTAATCATTAACACCGTGCAACGGTTGTCATTCCATATTTTTAACAGTTCTTCCTGTAGTTCTTCCTTGGTAATTGCGTCCAAAGCTCCAAAGGGTTCATCTAAAATTAGCACCTTGGGACGAATCGCCAAAGCACGAGCAATGGAAACCCGTTGCCGCATCCCCCCGGACATCTGAGTGGGTTTTTTATCCATAGCATCTGCTAATCCCACCATTGCCAGGTTCTCTCTCACGATCGCCCGCTTTTCTGGTTCAGATTTCTCCGGATACACCGCATTCACAGCCAGATAAATATTTTCAAAAGCTGTACGCCAAGGTAGTAAAGCATAGTTTTGGAATACTACCATCCGGTCAGGACCAGGCTTAGTAATCGGTTGCCCTTCCAGCAATACTTGTCCAGAGGTCGGAAAATTAAACCCAGACACCATATTCAACAGAGTTGATTTTCCACAACCAGAGTGACCAATCACACAGATAAATTCACCCTGATTAACATTCAAATTCACCCCATCAAGAACAGTGAAAGGTCCCTTTTTTGTTGGGTAAACCTTGCAAACATCACGAATTTCTAAGAAGGGTTGACTATTTCTTGGTTGTGTGGATGATGGAGGCATTCCTAAAGTATCTCTGCGAGTATTAGCAAGTTGGAGGTTACGGTTTTGCATGGTAGTGAATGGGGAAAGAGGATGGAGAAAAGGGCAAAGGATAGGGAAAGAAGAGCATTTTCCGATGATTCTATGTTCTCTATTCCCTAGTACCTATTATCTGTTACCTAGCACCTAAAGTTACGCTGCAAATCTTCTCGGCGTATCGAGAATCACTTCCGCAACAGAGAAGTCACGTTTAATCTTCAGACTATTGAGGTAACTCAAGGGGTCATCTGCATTAAAGGGTGTACCATCAAACAGTTGGATAGGTTGACGAGTATAGGTTGTATCCATACCTAATTCCCGTGCCGCAGTACTAAAGACACGGACGCGACAAACTCTTTCTACCACTTCTACCCAGTTTCTAGGTAAAGGTGTATCGCCCCAGCGTGCCAACTGAGTCATAATCCAAGTTTGTTCACTGCGACTAGGACGGTTAATTGCTGATGCTCCGTAGAATTGATGGTGGGCATATTCCCGCATCGGATGTTCTAAGTCACAGGTATTGCTACCGGGTTCACCGAGTTGGATATATTCTAGAGGAGCGCTGACATACTCAGGACGCGCCAAAATGTGGCGGATTTCCTCAGCATTTTCTGGTTGAGCACAGTAATAGCAAGCTTCTAAAAGAGCCTTAGTTAAAGCAATGTGGGTATTGGGGTAGTTTTCCGCCCAGTCTTCACGAACACCAAGAACTTTACCGGGGTGTCCTAACCAGACTTCTAAGTCGGTGGCAGCAGTGAAACCGAGTCCCTCCTCGGCGGCGCGAACGTTCCAAGGTTCACCTACACAGTATCCATCGATACTGCCAGCCCGTAGGTCAGCCACCATCTGTGCTGGAGGGATAGTTTGAATGTGCACGTCATGGTCAGGGTCAACTCCTCCCGATGCTAACCAGTAGCGCAGTAGCAAATTATGCATGGAAGAGGGGTGAACTACCCCCATGATATGGCGCTTGTCGCGGGTTCGCAGAAGATAGTTTTTGAAGTCGGCAAGATTATGAACCCCTTCTTCGTAGAATTTTTTCGCTAGGGTGATGGCGTTACCATTACGTGTCATGGTCAGGGCTGTCACCACGGGCAAAGGTTTATTTTTATACCCACCTAAGGTCAACCAAATGGGCATTCCCGAAGGCATTTGTGCTGCATCCAGGTAGCCACCAGCGATACCATCGACAATACCACGCCAACTGGTTTCCCGTACTAAGCTAACTTCATCTAAACCGTGTTTTTTGAAAAATCCTTTTTCTTGGGCGATCGCCAGGGGAGCGCAAGCTGTTAGGGGAACAAAACCTAATTCCAGGTTAACTTTTTCTAAACCATGGCGGGCGATCGCGCTGGTTTTTCTGGCACGTAATTTTTTGATACGTTTTTGTTGGTTGAGGAAGTAAATCATTTCACTCCGCAAGCTGTAGTAGCTGGGGTGTTCGACGACTTCCATACGTTTGCGAGGACGGGGGATATCGACTTCTAGAATGTCACCGATATTGGATTCGGGTCCATTGGTGAGCATGACAATTCTATCGGAAAGTAACACCGCTTCATCGACATCGTGAGTCACCATCACGGCGGTAACTTCATTCTCTTCACATATCTGCATTAACTGTTCTTGCAGATTACCCCGTGTTAAAGCATCCAATGCACCGAAGGGTTCATCTAACAGGAGTAATTTCGGACGAATCGCTAAAGCGCGGGCGATCGCTACCCGTTGTTTTTGTCCACCAGATAACATCCCTGGTTGTTTGTCCGCATGGGGACGTAAACCTACCATATCAATGTGTCTGTCAATGATAGCTTTCCGCTCTCCCGCAGGTAAGCCACCCATAACTGAGTCTACCGCCAAGGCAATATTTTCCCGCACTGTTCGCCAAGGGAGGAGGGAATAATTCTGGAATACCACCATTCTATCGGGACCCGGTTTGGTGATACGGCTTCCTTCGAGGGATACCACACCTTCGGTTGGTAAATCTAACCCCGCAATCATATTTAGCAAAGTTGATTTGCCACAACCGGAGTGACCAATCAAGGAAACAAATTCACCTTTTTTAATTTGTAAGTCAATACCTTTAAGAGCAATATATTGACCACCACCAGTTAAATTAAAGACCTTATCAATCTGATCAACAGCAACAAATACGCTCATAGGAGTGGGGAATAGCTAATTGGTAATTGGTAATTGGTAATTGGTAATTGGAGAATAGGGGATAAGGATACTAATTTGCTGACAAGCAGGGGAGCGGTAGCAATCTCAACCAAGTTGAACAATAGCAAGGCAATTAGTATGCAGGATAGAAATTTTTATCCTTTCATCCCCTATCACTTGCTATTTCTGCTCTGCGGGTAAAATTAAGTTTTGAATCCAAGCCATTAATTTGTCGAGCAACAAACCCACAACACCGATATAAATCAGAGCTAGAATTACTTCACTAACGTTGTTATTCTGGTAAGCATTCCAGATGAAGAAACCAATACCGACAATACCAGACATAACGATTTCTGCTGCGATAATCGCTAACCAAGCTAAACCGATGGCAATTCTCAAGCCAGTGAAGATATAGGGTAAAGCTGAGGGAATCAGAATGTTTAAAAAGTACTCTTTTTGACTTAATTGTAGTACTTTGGCAACGTTGTTATAGTCCTGGGGAATTTGGGTGACACCCACGGCAGTGTTAATCAGGATGGGCCAAATTGCTGTGATGAAAATTACAAATAATGCGGCGGGTTCGTTTTGTCGTAATGCGGCTAAGGAAATCGGAACCCATGCTAAAGGTGGTACAGTTCTCAGTAGTTGGAACAATGGGTCAAGGGCTTTAGACATGGTTTTGTTGACACCAATTAAAATCCCGACCCCAATACCAACAATTGCCGCTAGGGTGTAGCTAATCACAACCCTTTGTAAGCTAGCAAATACTTGCCAGAACAACCCTTTATCAATACCACCCTTATCATAGAAAGGATAGAGAATTAATATCCAAGTATCTTGAACAACTTGAATCGGACCAGGTAAGGTTGCTCCAGGGAGTAAGGAAAATAATTGCCAAATTGCCAGGAAAACTAAAATGGCGATCGCTGGAGGGATGAGATTGGGAAGTTGTTTCTGTAATTTTACTAAAAAGCTATTATCTAAGCCTTGAGAATTGCGCCTTGTTGCTGTCACCATGGGTTGATACTTTCCTTGATTTTAAGACTTTGGGGATATTTTCAGACAATCGGAACTAAATTACTAAACTTGTACTTTCTTGATTTTCAAGCTCTTGAGATATTCTTCTGGTTTCTCTGGGTCAAATTTTACACCATCGAAGAATTCTTCGACACCGCGAGATGTGGAGGTGGGGATATCTGCGGCAGCTATTCCTAATTCTGTGGCTGCTTGCTTCCAAATATCTTCGCGGTTGACTTTTTTGATTAATTCTTTAGCTTTCGTCGCACCATTATCTAGGTAATCCTTAGGTAAGAATCCCCAACGGACATTCTCGGTAATAAACCATAAGTCATGGCTTTGGTAAGGATAGGAAACACTACCTTTGGAATCTTTCCAGTAGTAAGCAGCCATGGTTTTATCATCAATGGTTCTACCATCTCCCATATCGTATTTACCTTGGTATGGGTTGTCTAAGATATCAGCAGGCAGATTGAAGTAATTTCTTCCCGATAAAATTTGTGCTGCTTCCTTGCGGTTGTCAAAATTATCTAACCACTGTTGGGCTTCCATGATACCTTTGAGCAGTGCTTTGGTGGCTTTGGGATTTTTGTCTACCCAATCTGCACGCATCGCAAAATATTCTTCTGGATGCGCTTTCCAAATTTCTGCTGTCAATGCTGCCATGAAACCAATCTTATCTTTCACCAAACGGTAGGGCCATGGGTCACCTGTGCTGAACGCATCCATACTGCCTGTTTTCATATTCGCTACGGTTTGAGCAGCTGGTACTGTCAACAACTTCACATCACTATCGGGGTCAATTCCACCAGCAGCTAACCAATAACGAATCCATAAATCTTGGTTAACGTGGGGGAAGGTGAAAGCTGCGGTAAAAGGAGTTGTTGTAGATTTGAGCTGGCTAAATAAAGCTTTGGCTCCATCCAGTTTTAAACCTATACCTTTTCCTTGATGTTTATTGGCGATCGCAATCCCATTTCCATGGGTGATTAATTGCGCCAATACATACATTGGAATCTTCTGATTCCCTTTAGTAATTAAACCTTCAGTGATTAAATGGGGCATGGGCATTTGCCATTGTCCACCATCAATTCCACCCCCAGCAGAACCAATTTCTACGTTATCTCTGGCAGAACCCCAGGAAGCTTGTTTGGCTAAATCTACTCCTGTCATGCCATATTTTGCAAAGAAGCCTTTTTCCTTGGCAATAATTAAGGGAGCTGACTCAACAATCGGAATATATCCTAACTTGACATTTGGTGTTTCTGGGGCTTGTTCTGGGCTAATATTTGCCACAGGTTGGGCAGTTGTTTGGGAAGTAGTTGTATTTCCAGTTTCTGGAGGATTGCCTAAACAACCTTTAAGAAACACTGCACCAGCAGAAGCTCCAGCGGTGATAATAAACTTGCGTCGAGTCAGATGGTTGAAAAAATCACTCATAGTTTCCCCTCTCCTAATTTGCATTTTTAGGCATGACAAGCAAGCAAGAAAACCAGATATTCCTTGCTGAAAAAGGCAGATTTGCAGTTTTAGATATGTGAACCTAAGCCAGACTCAAATTGAGGTGGCTCTTTAATCACATATATGAAAATCGATAATTGTTTGCCCTTTGTCTGAATTTAATTCTGCGTTGAAATTAGTTTACAAGCTTTAATGTCAATTTGGTTCATTTCCAACTGCCATTTTTAAAATAAATATTAGATTACTCATATAAGTAAAAGTTTATGATGATTCTCAAAATAGCCTTGTAACTATTGATGGATAGATTTGAATCTATTGTTTGTATTATCTTTGGTCTATGCTATGCAAAAGGTTTATTGGTCGCATAGACTTAAAGCTATTAAATAATGTCAACTTAGTTATTCCTGGTGGAAATAATCACAAGATTTCTGCGAGAATATTGATGATAACCATAGGTCTATTCTTGGTATTTCAAGACCTTAGAAAAGTAATAGTAATCATAGATTTATATAGGAAAAATTCCTAATTTAGCTCAACGGAATAATGTAAAGAAATACAAAGTTATCGTATTCTTGTGCTTGATTTGTGGGTTGTAAATATCACACATCCAGGGAGCAGAAGTATCAGCAGTTAACAGTCAAACGCCTGGACAATCCCGGTATTTATACTGATAGCTTCAAGTATTGATGAAGATTGTGCAAATACTGTCACTTACCTGCGTAAAATTGGCGATCGCCAATGATAAGTATATATAAGGCTGCATAGGGGCGTATCTATTTCCAGCTTTCTCAGAAATATCATCAATAAGCTCTGAAACTTGCGAGTCATCACACAATGCATAATCTCAGTACTTACCTGCAACTCATGTTTAATGTAAATAAATCTTTACTGAAAAATTCCCTCCAACCCAGAGTCACCTTATCTTTGGCGTTTGCCAGCTTACTGATGACAATTAACCTGGGAAGTATTTCCCAAGTATCAGCAAAAGAAAAAGTTATTCCTGCCAAATCCTTTAATACATCCGTAAGTCACCTGAAATCCAATGTTAAGCAAAAACCGCGCATCGCTGTTCTCGACTTTGAATATAGCAGCGTTGCCAACGAGTGGAGATGGTGGTTAGATGGCAATGCCAAGGGTGTCAGTGACATCATGGTGAATAAATTAGTCGAAGGTGGCAATTTCACAGTCATTGAACGTAGTAAAATTGACGCAATTCTCAGAGAACAGAATTTTGGATTATCTGGCAGAGTCGATGCTACTACTGCCGCACAAATTGGTAAAATCCTGGGTGTTGATACTATTTTGATTGGCTCTGTTACAGGTTTTAACATTGAACAAGATGGTGGGGGTGTCAATGTTCCCTTTATTGGTAGAGTTGGTGGTGGACAAACTAAGGCAAACGTCAAATTAAATGTGCGTTTAGTCAATACCAGCACCGCAGAAATCCTAATGACTGCCGAGGGAAATGGTTCATCCAGTCGCGGAGACGGTTCAATTAATATTCGTGGTTACGGAGTTGATACCAGTTCTCGCAAAGAAGCCAAATTATTGACAAATGCTACCGTTGATGCAATCAATCAAGTGGTAGAAAAATTAAATACAGGTTCGACAAAATTAGCTGCTGCACCCAGAGCGGTACCGAGAATTAATGCTTTAGTTGCGGATATCGCTGGGAATACAGTGATTCTGAACAAAGGTACGACGGAAGGTTTTCAACAGGGAATGAAATTATCTATTGAACGGGTGACAAGACAAGTTAAAGATCCTTCCACAGGTAAGATAATTCGTCAAGTTACCCAGCCTATGGGTATGATTGAAATTACCGAGGCTGATGCTGAATCTAGTGTAGGCAAAATTCTTTCGGGTGGTAGATTTAAAGTCGGAGATATTGCTAAACCAGTCGAATAGATATTTGCAAAAAGTTTATATCACTCCTGGAAATTTATTAATACTAGATTCCTAGGAGTGTTAATTTGAATAGTTGATTGAAAAAACAAGTCCATAAAAATGTTTCTAGTTGCGCTTTATCACTTTCTCAAAATCTCATGCGCCAATTTCAGATTTATTTGATAAATCATCCCTACAGATATTTCTCCATAACATAATTAATAAAAGTCTCCCCTCGACATTCTACCTCTTGCTTTTGTACCACCATAAAACCTAAGTGTTGAAAAAATGGCTTGGCTGTAATACTGACTTCTGAATACAAGCGCTGAATTCCTAGCTCCAGAGCTTTCCCTTCAATGGCTGCATAAATCTTCCTTCCAACTCCCATTCGTTGATAACTTTTATGGCAATAGAAACAATCAATATGTCCATTGGCTTCTAACTCTCCGAAACCTGCAATTTCTCCCCTATTATCTGCGACAAAAGTAAATCTTTCTGAGCAAATTTTGCTCCAATCCCGAAAATTTATGTCATCTGGTGCCCATGCTTGTACTTGATTGGGGGAGTAATCAGAGATATTCACTTCTCGTACAGTTTGATGAAATAAAAGAGCAATTTGTGAACTATCTTGCTCTTGAAATAACCTGATTTGCATAAGAATAATTCCATTTACAGCATATTCTCTTGCCATGATTTACTCATAAACAACAATGACAGCTTCACTATAATTGCAGATATTAATGCTATCTCTACTTATCTGCTATATTTCGCTATCTAGATAAACCTCATTTTTTTCAGTGAAGCACATCGCAATATTTTTTTCATAATAAGCTGCTTCATTAATAAAGACTGGGTAAACTATTGATTCACCTTCATAGAGAATCTCATGGTTATCAAAGGTAATAAACATCGGTTCTCCTGGGTGTAATGGTTCATAATCCCGATTTTGTAAATTAGGATGTACCATTGCTGCAAGATTCCCGTGCTTATCTCTAGGATAATCTATATGAGTGAGGTGTTTATAGGTGGTTATGGGTTGATTAATTGTGAGATTTTCTCCTAGGTTAAGTTTATCTAGTAAATCTAGAACTTGATAAACTAAAGTTTCGGTTTGCTGAAATAAATTTGCCAGTAACACACCCTGGGGAATAGCACCTACCTCAATAGCAAATCCTAACTCACATAAAGAATTCAGGAAAGGGCTTTTTGCGGTAGCATCAAAGGAGCAAGCATAGATTTTAACCAAGGGATTAATTTGTTGCAAGAGGGCAGCAATTTTGAAATTAAAGGGATGATGATTATCCAAGATAATTGTCAATCCCATATTCGATGTGGTGCTATGCAAATCTAAAATAAAATCTGTCCGCGTTGTGGAATTGCGAACTAATTTCTCGGATATTGACTTTGCAAGTTGTTCCTCATAACTATTTTTGCTCTCATCTTGTAAATCTTGGGGCAAAAAACAGCGATTCAAGTCTGTATCAATATATCTTCTGACGGCTTGAAATGCTTGGGGATTGGCAAGAAAAGTAATGGTTTCAAAACTTCTTCTTTGGATGAGGTGGGGAAACTGAGTCAACTTTTGCACTAAGTAAGCACCAATAAACTCGTTGCCATGGGTTCCCCCAGCGATCGCCACTCGGTGAATTTGGTTCATAAGCACACCTGTGTTGTACTAGTATTAATGTGGAATTATTGAGTTTTATTAAGTCAAAGTTATGAAGTGTGGGCAAATCTTGGCTGGTTTTATTCTAATGCTTGTGTTGTTTTTGTTTCCTCTATCCGCAGAAGCAGCGAGTTCATCAGGTGTTACAGGTACGATGAAAGTACAACGTATCGTCGATCAGGATTTCTCTGGGCAAAGTTTAGTAGGTATGGAATATACCAATGTCAAATTAGAAAATGCTAACTTCAGCAACTCTGATTTACGTGGGGGTGTATTTAATGGTTCTTTGCTGAAGGGAGTAAATATGCATGGGATGGATTTCAGTAATGGTATTGCCTATTTAGTAGAATTCAAAGGGGCAAATTTGAGTGACGCAATTCTCTCAGATGCAATGATGTTACGTTCTCGTTTTGACGATGTGGATGTGACTGGTGCTGATTTTACCAATGCAATCCTCGATATTACTGAAGTCAATAAACTTTGTCTCACTGCTAGTGGAGTCAACCCTAAAACAGGTGTCTCTACCCGTGAGTCTTTGGGATGTAAGTGAAGTCGGTGATGGTTGATAGCTGAAAACTAGCTTTTAGCAAAACCCTATTCCTATATTCCAGAGGAATGAAAAATTCCCAATAATAAAGACGCTCTCAACAAGCGTCTTTGGAAAATATGAATGGGAAAATCTCTTAAAAGTTAGGTAGTGGTAAAGCTGCGAGGCTACCAACAAGACTACCAGCAATATTCAAGGCTAAAAAGGCAAGAATGGGAGAAAAATCCATACCGCCAATGGGGGGAATAATATTACGGAAGAGGTTTAGATAGGGATCGCTGATTTGACTTAAAGCTGCAAAGGGTTGATTGTACCAATTAATATTGGGAAACCAAGTCAAGAGAACACGGATAATCAGTAAGGTGCTGTAAATTTGGATGAAAGTCGCTAGGGTGGTGATTAGTAAATACATGGGTGAGTCTTTTCTCGATTAAGTGTTAATAACAGTCTTATTTTGATTTTAAGGTAGGTAAGAGCGTCCTGGTTGCGAAGTTACGTCAAAGGAATGCTTACTCCCTGATCAGGGATGACGATGCAGCTCGCTCTACCTGTTGTGAACTCCCGCTTCCATTGACACTACCTAATTGCTGCCGAACTTCATCAATTGTGGCATTCAACTGAGCAATTTTATCTTCTAGCGATCGCCGTGCCACCTCCATATCCATACCCTCTGTTTGCACGGCTTTCATCTGCTTTCTTTTAATTAAAGCTTTTTTCCCTTCTAGAGAATTGGATACAGCTTGCTGCTCATCCTCCTCTAATGCTTCATCCCGTCGAGAAGTGAGTACTACTCCTAAAACTCCTCCGACGACTCCGCCGAATATCGCTCCGGCTAAAAAACCACTTGCAAAACCATCTCGCTGACTCATATGTTTACCACCATATCTAAACGCAGCATTTTTGTTTTGTTAAGCCACTGTTTATTCCTAGCTGCATCCTAGCTTAAGTCCCAAAAATGCGATCGCCGGCATCTCCTAAACCAGGAAGAATAAACCCCTGATCATTAACCTCCTCATCAATAGTAGCAGCGTAAATAATCAAACCAGGATAAGCAGCACTTAATTTCTGTAGCGCTGGTGGAGCAGCCACTACACAGACAATTCTGGTTAAACTTGGGTCTACACCCCTTTGTATCAATTCATGCATTGTTGCCATCATCGACCCACCTGTGGCTAACATCGGGTCAGTAATTAACACCCTAGTTTCAGGGTCAAATTTTTCTGGCAACTTATTCAAATAACACATAGGTTGAAGAGTTTGCTCATTTCGCACCAAGCCTAAATGGTAAATAGATGCTAATGGCAGCAATGTCTGCGCCCCTTCTAGTAACCCTAAACCCGCCCGCAGGATTGGTACTACTGCCATAGGAACTTCAGGATTAATCAGCGTTGCGGGTGCAACCCCCAAAGGAGTTTGTACTGTGGCATCTTGAGTCGCTAACCATTCGCGGGCAGCTTCATAGGTTAACCAACGCCCTAGTTCAGTCATCGCACTGCGAAATAAAACTGAGGGTGTAGCAGCATCACGGGCTACAGCCAGCCAATGCTTGATTAAGGGATGGGGTGGAACATAAACACGCAATTGTTGCGTCATAACCGAAAATAGGCGCTTAGTAAACTGTAAAACAACTGAAACATCATCATACTCTTTCCTGTGTGCGACTGACTAAATATAAGGCGGAATTGGGGGAAAGAAGCAATCGAGTCTAAGCAAAAGTCAACAACAAATTTCAGGCTATTGCTAAATACTTTCATTAGTAGTTGACATTTATTATCAATGACTTTATATTACTGATTAGTGTTCTCCTCTCTTTAAGGATCGGCAGACGGGATCAGCCAGCGATCGCAGGCTTGTCCCTCTTTTTTTCTTGAGTGAGGAAGAATAGGGAAAACAGAAGCAGGGATAGGGACACCACAATTTGGGATAATTATTGCTGTTCTTCCAGTCTCAAAGCTGAAATTCCTCTATGTCTGATTCTGCCTTCGATGTAATTGTCATTGGTTCCGGAATAGGTGGTCTAGTTACAGCCACTCAGTTAGCATCCAAGGGAGCAAAAGTACTAGTACTAGAAAGCTATCTTATCCCCGGAGGTAGCGCTGGTTACTTTGACAGACAGGGCTATCGTTTTGATGTCGGCGCTTCTATGATTTTCGGTTTTGGTCAACGGGGTACGACAAATTTACTTACTCGCGCCTTAGATGCTGTAGGTATGAGTCTGGAAGTCATCCCTGATGCTGTACAAATTCACTACCACTTGCCCCAGGGATTAGACCTGAAAGTAGACCGAGATTACGAGCAGTTTTTATACAATTTAATTAGTCATTTTCCCCAGGAAGCCCAGGGGATTCGGCGCTTCTACGGTGAATGTCAGAAAGTATTTAAATGCCTCAACTCTATGGAGTTACTTTCCCTGGAAGAACCCAAATATCTGCTACGCATGTTTTTCAAGCATCCCTGGTCTTGTTTCGGTTTACTAGCTTACCTGCCGAAAAATGCGGGAGACATTGCTCGACGCTACATCAAAGACCCGCAACTACTGAAATTTATTGATATGGAATGCTACTGCTGGTCTACAGTTCCGGCAGAGATGACACCAATGATTAACGCTGGCATGGTATTCTCAGACAGGCACTATGGGGGTGTTAACTATCCTAAAGGCGGGGTAGGGCAAATTGCTGAAAAGCTGGTGGAGGGTTTACTAGCTCACGGAAGTCAAATCAGATACCAGTCCAGGGTAAATCAGATATTGATGCAACAGGGGAAGGCAGTTGGTGTCAAATTAGTCGATGGCAAGATTTTTTATGGTCGGCGGATTGTCTCAAATGCAACTCGTTGGGATACATTTTCTAAGCTAATTTCTCAAGAATTCCTCCCAGTAACTGAGAAAAAATGGCAGCAAAACTATGAAAAATCACCCAGCTTTCTCAGCTTGCACATGGGTATAGATAGGAATTTATTGCCAGAAAATACGGAATGTCACCATATCTTGCTGGAAAATTGGCAAAATATGACCAATGCCGAAGGTACGATTTTCGTCTCCATACCCACCCTCTTAGATCCAGAATTAGCACCTCCAGGATGCCATATTATCCATGCATTTACACCAGATTGGATTGAGCGATGGCAGGGACTTTCTGCTCAGGATTACGCAGCAGCAAAGGAAGCAGCAGCAGAACGGATTATTTCTCGACTGGAGAAAATATTTCCTGGTTTAGATGCTGCCTTAGATTACTTGGAAATTGGCACACCTCGCACCCATCAACGTTTCTTAGGGAGGGTAGATGGAACTTATGGTCCGATTCCCCGCAGAAAATTGCCTGGTTTGTTAAAAATGCCTTTTAATCGCACAGCAATCCCCGGATTATATTGTGTGGGGGATAGTACTTTTCCTGGTCAAGGTTTGAATGCTGTAGCTTTTTCTGGCTTCGCTTGCGCTCATCGAATTGCCGCAGATTTAGGAATTGATTGAAGTTGAATGTGGTTATGTGTATTTTAATTAAATTTATTCCTGAAGTCTTGATAATTTTCAATATTTAATCAAGTTTGACGGGCTGTCTATTGACGCTGGGATAATTTTTGCTAAATAATACCAGCAAAGAATTCAGTGTTATACTCACTGAAGAAAATCATCCCTTAAAATATCTTCAATTCCCATATTTCTACTTGTAATTCACCTCTGGAGTCATCTGCATAATGGATTGTAAAACAGCTACTTTGGTATATCAGGCAGAAAACTATCTAGAAAAAATTCGAGAAATTTTTCCTGAAGCTTGGGAATTTTTAGAAGCACAATCCTTTGGTTATGTGCAAAGTCAACCCAATAATTTTGATGCGGCTATCAAAACTATGGTTGGTGAAACTGGGTTTAAATTTAGGATGGTACACCGTGATGATAAAGACCAGTTAACCAAGGATTTGGGCGATTTATTAGGAGATATTACCTCTCGACTGCTGTTAGAAAAACATTTTTCCCAGTTAGTTGGTCAACCAATCTTTTTCAGTACAATTTGTTGTAATAGCCATTTGACATCTGACCATGAATTAACTTTGGAAGAAGTTTTACCTTTGCAGTGTGCAGCAGTGAAGTTACAGTTAAATTTCCTTTAGGATAGTTCATGGTTCGTATTTGACAACAACTTGTTGGGAGAGTAGGGAGTCTGCACAGTTAGGATTCCCTGCAATTTTCTGGCAAGTTTTTCTTGATAGGGAAACACCAATAATAACTCGGATACGTAAACCGTATTCAGTGGGGTAAACTTGATAGATTAGAGGTCTTCTGACTTTTCGTACCAGTCCCACTGTATAAGCTGGTGTGGCGCAGATGAGAGCTTTTTTATTGGGGGGTATATAATAGTCGATAAAGAAATCATCATCTTTGGGGTATTTAGTCCAACCACTGCTGATGGGTTTAGTAGACCAAGATAAACATCGAGAGTCTAATCCTTTATCATTCCATTTTCCCTCATCCACTACCAATTGACTTTGTAGCTGGGGATTTTCAATTTTGGCAGCTTCCTGGGCGGCTAATTTTTCATTAATATCAGTGATATCGATATTTCTGACTCTCAGGAAATAAGTAAAGAAAGAAATATAGCTAATAAGGGCGATCGCCCCGAATCCGAAGCAAGCAATAATGATAATTATCCGGGGATGAAGCCTAAATTTTTTGATCATGATGTATGCAGTATTATTTATCCATGAATATAATTTTCTGAGTCATTTCCCCATATTAGATAATCACATTGTTAAATGAGTATTCCTGAAGGTTTGGTAAAAATGTAACTATTCGATGATAGCTGATAGGCTGGAAACTTGACCCTGGTTTTCGCTAAAATCATCAAATATAAACATCACTAATGGGATGAGATGTTAGACATTTCCCAACCTTCATTGCGTCAAACTGCTATCAATTTTTTATTAGCTCCCCCAGAGGAAAGATTATTAACATTAGAAAAATTAGGAATTGCTCGCTATCACTTTTTAACAAAACTCCAGTTACAGGAAGGGAATATTAACTGTGTCATGAGATTTTTGGAAAATCCGGAAAGAGTCAAATTTCCCATGCTAAAAAATGCTGATTTATCTGGCTTAATTTTAGATGATAGTAATTTTATTCGAGGAAATTTTACAGAGGCAAACCTTCAGGGTTGTAGTTTAATAAATGCTGACTTAATCTTTGCAAATTTTACCGGAGCAGATTTAAGACAGGCAAATTTAACTGGTGCAACATTAAATGAAAGCATTTGGCATCAGACTTTGGTGATTGATTGTTGTCTAGGTCAAGGAATTGGTTTAACGGTATGGCAACGTAAAGATTTACAAAATCGTGGCGCAAGGTTTATAACTTCATCGGATGATGGGTAAAAGCAGTAAAAAAAGAGAATTTGCCAATCATGGACGGAGCAATAAAACTACCCAAAAAATTGATGTTACTTGGTTCTGGTGAACTGGGTAAGGAATTTGTAATTGCAGCTCAACGTCTGGGTAATTATATTATTGCTGTTGACCGTTATGCTAACGCTCCGGCAATGCAAGTTGCTGATGTTGCTGAGGTAATTTCGATGCTGAGTGCAGAGGATTTAGATAGGGTTGTCAATAAGTATCAACCTGATTTAATTATCCCCGAAATTGAGGCAATTAGAACTGAGAAATTAGTGGAATTTGAGGAAAGGGGAATTACGGTAATTCCTACGGCAGCAGCGACTAATTACACCATGAATCGGGATAGAATTAGAGAGTTAGCCCATCATGAATTAGGGATAAGAACTGCGAAGTATGGGTATGCATCAACTTTGGAAGAATTGATAGCAGTAAGTGCAGAAATTGGTTTTCCAAATGTAGTTAAACCAGTAATGTCTTCCTCCGGTAAAGGGCAATCGGTTGTTAGGGAAAATACGGAAGTAGAAACAGCTTGGAACTATGCGATCGCGGGTTCCCGTGGTGATAGTCAAAAAGTGATTGTGGAAGAATTTATTGACTTTGAAATTGAGATTACATTATTAACAATCAAACAATGGAATGCTCCTACCATTTTCTGTTCACCAATTGGTCATCGACAGGAAAGGGGGGATTATCAAGAGTCTTGGCAACCAGCAGCAATCTCTTCAGAAAAAATTTTAGAAGCAGAGGCGATCGCCAAGAAAGTCACTGATGCTCTAGGTGGTGCGGGAATCTTCGGTGTGGAGTTTTTTATTACAACTGAAGAAGTGATATTTTCCGAGCTTTCTCCCCGTCCCCACGATACAGGAATGGTGACATTGATTTCCCAAAACTTGAATGAGTTTGAATTACATTTACGGGCAGTTTTAGGTTTACCAATTCCCCAAATTCAACAGTTAGGTTATGCTGCAAGTGCAGTCATTTTAGCGGAAGAGAAACTTGACAATGTGGCTTTTGTCGGAGTAGAAACAGCACTCCAGGAAGTTGATGTAGACATTCGTTTATTTGGTAAACCCAGCGCTCACCCCTACCGTCGTATGGGAGTAGCTTTAGCTAAGGGAGATAGTATTACCGATGCTAGGGAAAAGGCGACTCTTGCGGCTAGTAAAATTAAGATAATAGGGAATGAGTGATGAGTAATGGGAAATGGATTTTTTATTTTCCATGATTCACCAACCGAATATAACTATTTCTTTGGCTGGGATTGCTTTCGCTGGGAAGTAAATAAATAAACCTCATCTTGAGCATATATCAAATTAAATTCTGGCTGATTTTTTAATTGTTTTACTAAATTAGTCGCAAAACCTCCACGACTCAGCCAATCGGGACGACAGGTGTTTAATAATATATAGTCAAACTCTTGCAGTTGTTCTGGTGAGGATTGGGGGTAAACTTCTTGAATAATTTGGCGATGGGATAAATGGGTGGCAATTTCTGCTGTCGTTGAAACACTTCCTGAGGTTTGAATTTGGGCGATCGCCTGATTTGTTGCTTGCCAGGTATGCAAACATTGTAGATATCTACCGCCAAAATGGGTATATTTTGCCAAACAGAGAAACGTCACTACAGACCATATAATAATGATTCTCGGACTTTTTACCCATGTCCGATTGGCAGCTAAACTGGCTATCAGCGCAACCATCAAAAATGGTAATGCGGGTAGTGAGTACTGATGCACCAAATCTTTTTGAGGTTGATAATCGGCAAGGATGTTAATTGCCACACAGGGAATAGCTGCAACTAAGGGGGGTAAAGCTACCCTAGAGATTCCCCAAATGACGGGTGATAGTAACAGAATCAGATAGCCAAAATTTTCCCATGACAAGATTTTGCCCCAAACCGCCCCCGGTTTCAGGATTAAATTCATCGCTATTTCCTGTACTGAATTTCCGAGGTAGGCAAAACGTCCGACTGCTGCTGCTTCCTTGCCACTGAAAGAGGGGATAATCACTTGGGTGCTAATTAAAAACCAGGAGATACCCAAAGCAATGGCGATCGCTCCACACCATCTACGTTTTTCAAAAATTAGTAACCATACTCCCATTGCCAAAACTGTTAGGGATAATACAGCTTTACAACTCAAAATCCAGATGACACTAGCAATAAATCCCCAGATTTTACCCGCTCTTGCCCATAATATGGCTGTAAAAAAGGCAGGTACCGCCATCACTTCTGGATGAAAATCAAATAAATTTACATTCAAAACTACTGGATACAATAGATAGGCAGCAACTATGGCGATCGCCTGTTTAGATACCAAACCTGCCTGTAAACATAAATACCATAATGGCAGGGCTGCCCCAGCTAGACTAATTGCTTGTAGAGCAAATAGCCAATAAACACTAGGATATATTTTATACAGTGCTGCTATAGGATAAAAAATAAATGCTGCATGATCACCTAGGATGTGATAACCCATGTAACTCGAAATAGGGTTTAACCCCTGGCTAATCAAATATACTGCTTGGTCAAAAATACCTAAATCAAAAGCTGTGGATTTGTATAATAGATGTCGTGCTACGCTGGTGACAAAAAAAACTAATGCACTGATGCTGATCATCCACGGAATTAAACGGGGCATTTTGTTAGTCATTGCATCTAGGTAATCGGTAAGCTCAATTTTTCCTCATTACAGTACCCGATTCAGATGCTTTAAGCAAAATATAGAGAAATCTGCTGGAAATTTGGAATATAAAATAGGTATTTGAGGGTGGATAAAAATAGAGTTGTTGACTAACTCAACCCAAATCAATCTCTGCAAATCTCCCTCCTATTGCCTTAACCAACTTTGGGGGTTTAAGTAAAGAGCTTCTATAAGCAGCGTGTTTTGTGTCGGGGTTTAAATCCCCATCATAAAGCGTAATTACAAATTACGAATGACGTTAGCGTTAGCTTCGCTATACTACGTAAACGCGCAGCGTGTCGCTCTGCGACTCAGCTCTCCCGAAGGGAGCATTACGAATTACGAATTACGAATTACGAATTATTTTAACCCAGTCATTTATTTTTGCCAGACAACTAAAATAACCCCTGTCACAATCAAACCTAAACCTGCTAGCCGAAATAAAGGAATAGATTCTTTAAAAATAAAATATCCTAAAACTACAGAGAAGACATACACTAAGGAAGCAGAAGGTCCGGCAACACTCAACTTGACTCTAGTTAATAATAAGATATAAGCTATTGCACCTAAGGCATAACAAGATAATCCGATTAACAGTTCTGGTATGGTGAGAATTCCGAAAATATGACTCACAGAATTAGCTAATTGAAATCTGCCTAATTTGGCAGCACCTAATTTTAAAAAAAACTGTCCGGCAACACTTGCCAAAACTGATGCCAAAAGTAAAAAAAATTCTTGTGGTGTCATACCATCCTATTTTTCAAAAGATTGCAATGCATAATTATCATAATGATGGTTACAAAGACATTTTATTAGGGTGACGAGAATTATCTGTTTGAGATAGGGCACTTAAACCCCCAACTTCTTTCACCGTATAAATTGGACGACCTTTGACTTCCTCATAAATTCGACCAATATATTCACCTAAAATACCAATACAAAATAATTGTACAGAACCCAGGAAAAACAAAGCAATCGTAATCAGGGTATATCCAATTAAGGGAGAAGCCAAGGAAGATAAACGCCAATAAAGAACCAGACAAATCATTAATAAAGCAATCACGGCTGAGGCTAAACCTAAATAGGTTGCCAGTCTCAGAGGGACTTGAGATAGGGAAATAATACCATTAATTGCCAATACCCAGGACTTATGAAAGGTATATTTGACTTCACCTGCAAAACGAGGATCGCGCTCAAAAAGCACACTAGTTTGACGAAAACCTACCCAAGCACGTAAACCACGAATATAACGATTACGTTCTGGCATCGCATTTAAAACATTTACCACTTGGCGATCCATTAAACAGAAATCGCCCGTATCTGGGGGAATATTGACATCGGATAGTAACTGCAAAATCCGGTAAAAAATATATGCGGTAAAACGTTTAAACCAATTTTCCTGCTTGCGAGATGTGCGTTGAGCGTAAACTACCTCATAGCCCTGATGCCACTTATTAATCATTCTAAAGATTAATTCTGGCGGATCTTGTAAATCTGCATCCATGACGATGATAGCTCGACCTTGAGCATGGTTTAAACCAGCTGTTACGGCGATTTGATGACCAAAATTGCGAGCAAAGCTCAGATAACGTACCCGTGGATCAGATTCATGGAATTCCCGCATCATGGAAAGAGAGCGATCGCGGCTGCCATCATCGATTAAAATCAACTCAGCATCACCGTCTAATTGCTCCATGACAATACTCAGACGTTTGTACATTTCCAAGAGATTCTCTTGTTCGTTATAGACGGGAATAATAATTGAGTAGATTGGTTGATTCACTGTAGTCTTATCTATACTTTTCTGATAAAGGGTCGTTATAAGTTAATAATCAAGATAGTCCTATTTCTGGGGTTTTTCTGCCACCATTAAAATAGAGACACCAAAAGGTAAGGGGAAAAGCTTCATTAAATAGCCCTCACTTGCAAATAAATGACTTAATAATTGATTGATAGGTTTCCTGGGGATAGTTAACTCACTAGTTTGAGATGGATTATCTTGAATATCCAGGATATTTTTCAACCAGCGAATAATTGCTACCACCGGAAATAAAAAGGTGTTGAAATAACTCCTATATTCAATGACATATCCGGCATTCTTCACTACTCGTGCTAAACTTCTCATCACATAACGACGTTTATGATGATTGATCACATCGTGTTGACTCCAGAGAAATTGATAAGCAGGAACTGTGATCAGTAATTTACCGCCCGGTTTGAGTCGAGAGAATATAGCTTGCAGTGCGGCTAAATCATCGTCAAGATGTTCTAAAACATCTAGCATTAAAATTAGATGGAATTGTTGATTAAAAGGAATATTATCTGGTAGGCTACCCAATTTGACTGGGGTAACACCTCTTTGATTCGCCAAGTGACAAGCACTCTCATCTAATTCCATTGCTGCTAACTCACCATGATTAGCTAACATTTGGAGATTGCCACCAGTTCCACAACCAACTTCGAGAATTTGCGGATGATTCGGTAATTTAATTTGAGAAATTCTTTGGTCGATAATACAGCGCCGACCAACAAACCACCAATGCTTGTCTTCTGTCGCTGCATACTGAAGGTAAAAGTCTTTTTCCATGGGTGGTTTCTGCGTTTTAGTGCTAGGAAGCGGGGGAAGGGTATCCCACACACTTCTTAACACTTTGCGTAACACAACTGGATGCAATAAAAAAACAATATTACTCTGTTCTGAGCATGATGACAATTACCTAGGCGAAAATGCAACAAAGACAGTATTTATCTGACAAATTCCTAAAATAATCTGGAAAATAGTCTTTTTTGAGCAACGGAAGTGGTAGATATAAAAGCATAAGTTGTCCTATCAGAGTTCTACCAACTTGAAAATTGGGTATTCAAATATCTGCGCCCAAATCAAGAGATTGATGCAATTTTTAATAATTTATTCAGGAACTTGACGATTATGTTGTCACACAAACAAGTTGTACCTTCCATCTTGCTGTTAACTTCTATTTCCGCAGGAAGTGCGATCGCAGCATCAGAAAATCCCTCACTCACCATTCCCACTCCTAAAGTCTGTAAACTGGCACAAATTGCCCAAGCAGAAGACCCTAAAGGGTTTGAAGATGGGAAAATAGTTGGTACTGTTTACAGTGTGGTCGGTGATGTCGTCTCCTTAGAACTTGAAGATGGTACCATCAGACATACTGGTTTAAGTCGCCAGGAACGTGCCCACATCGGACAAATCGTTGGTCGCAAAGTCGTAATTACAGATATCCCTTGCAATCGAGTCAAACTTGCTCCATACCCTATACCAGTCTCGAAACCAATTGAAGTTCCGAAGGTAGAACCCGCACCCGCACCCGCACCCATAGAAACACCTGCACCTGCACCCGCACCCATTGAAACACCCGCACCTGCACCAATTCCTCAAACTTGGTAAGGTTGTTACACTGTGCTAAAATCTATACTAGATTGAAGTAGGTATTAAAACAGTAAATTTATGGCGATGAGTTTGACTGGGAAGCTATTACAGAGATTTTTTTGTTTTTCCCTTTTGCTGACATCCTGGGGAGAGGTAGTAGTTATTACTCCTAGTCAAGCGATCGCCCAAGTGAATTCTCCTAGCAGTCAATTACCTGTAATCACTCCAGAAAAACCTTTACCGGATGTGATTACTCCTGGGAAACAACCACCGCAGACAACCCCCCCAGAAAATGCCACTTTCACCATCCGCTTAGTAGTCAAACGTCGCAAACGCAAAGTTGTTGTCTATCGGGGGCAAGAAATTTTAGCTACCTACCCTATCGCTGTTGGAAAACCTGGATGGGAAACACCCCTGGGTAATTTTCGGGTATTTAATATGGAAAAAGACCCGATTTTTAAAAGTTTTAAAACTGGGAAAATGATACCACCGGGACCAGAAAACCCCCTAGGAAATCGCTGGATTGGGATTTGGACAGATGGCAAAACTCAACTAGGTTTCCACGGGACAAATCAAGAATATTTGATTGGCAAAGCGGTATCCCATGGATGCATTCGTATGCGAAATCGGGATGTTATGGCACTGTATGAATTAGTCACAATTGGTACACATGTCACCGTAGAACCCTAGTACTGCTACGCGGAATTCGTAATTCGTAATTCGTAATTCGTAATTCGTAATTCGTAATTCTCCCTGCGGGAGAGCTAACGCTAACGCAATGCTCCCTGCGGGAGAGCTACGCTAACGTAATTACTTTACTGCAAGTGTTTCAGAAATTTGGAATAGGTGGTGTATTTTAGCCACCCTGTACTAGGAATCTTGATTATTGGGAGAAAAACCCCGCAAGTAATCCCTCTTTTGTTACTACGGGGAGAGTATAATCAGAAAAAAAGCAGACAAAGTAAGTAATAGGAATGGTTACGCCGCGCAGACAGCCAGTAAGCACAGTGGCATTCATAGATAACTACTGCCAGCACTATTATTCAGTATTTGAGGATGTGAGGCATTTTGAAGCTTTCAAATTCTTACATTTGGGCATAGTTTCAGAAATCCCGCGAAAAACCCTACCCCTAATAGCTAAAACAGTGGGGTTAAAAGATAGCCAAACACTACATCATTTTTTGAGAGATGCACTGTGGGATGTCAAAAAGTTAAGAGAAATTAGGCTGTGGTTGATCAAAAGGTTTATTGGAGAAAGAGAAATAATTTTATGTATTGACGAAACCGGGGATAAGAAAAAGGGAAAATCAACAGATTATGTGACTAGTCAATATATCGGAAACTTAGGCAAGACAGAGAATGGAATAGTATCTGTAAATGCTTATGGTGTAGTAGATGGGATTACTTATCCTCTAATGTTCCAAATATTTAAACCGAGAAATCGCTTAAGAGAAGGCGATAAATATAAGAGTAAACCCCAAATAGCAATAGAGATTATTCAAGAGTTGAAAGAATGGGGTTTCAAAATTAAATTAGTGTTAGCGGATAGCCTATATGGTGAGAGTGGAGATGTAATTAGATGTTTAGAAAAATTAGAACTAGAGTTTATCGTAGCAATTCGCTCCAATCATGGAGTGTTGATGCCCCCAGGAAGCCGAAAACGTTATAATCGCTGGAAAGCTTATGAGCAAAAGCTTTCACATCGTCAAACTGAAACTCGTTACTTGAGAGAAATTATTTTTGGTAAACGTCGCCGTACCAGATACTACCAAATCAGTAAGATGAATACACCCGACCCTACGGGAGATGAAAGTTGGTACATCATGACAAATTTATCAACTGATTTGTCACTGAATGTCGCGCAACTTTATAGTTTAAGAAATTGGATTGAATATGGTTTTAAACAAGTTAAGAATGAACTAGGTTGGGCTGATTTTCGTCTAACTGATTATGAAAGTATTGAACGCTGGTGGGAAATCATTTTTAGTGCTTACCTTTTCGTTAGCATTCAGGCTACTTATTTTCAACTTCATGTCCAAAATCAATCAACATCTAGTTCAGAATTACCTTCCTCAATAGACTTTAATAGTTCTCAATATAGTCAACATCCTAATTGGGAATCTGGTACCACATGGAAGAGTGCCTTAAATAATCTGAGATTGCTCATTCAACCCTATATTTTTTACTGTTTGATTCAACCTTGGCTCACAGTATTTAACATTCCTGGTATGAAGCGTTGCTTTTTGAAATTAATCAACTTTATGAATGATTTTCGCGCTTCTCCAGTCAGTTTCTCTGTTGCTAGTTGAACCTCTTGTCAATTTTTCTCTTCCTAAAGTAACAAAAGAGGGGTAATACCATTTCACGAAAATAGTGAAACAGATACAAACCCTGAAAGTCTGACTAGATAAGACTTTCTTAATTACGAATTACGAATTACGAATTATGAATTGGTATAACAAGGGTAGTAACAGCAAAATCGAGATAATTAACACCATTGTTGATGGTTCAATCTTCACCAAGTTTTTATCAGGTGGAGCCATAGAGTTAGGAAAATTTAGTTTGTGGATTCAGAGAGTCAAGAGAATCGCGATCGCGTAGTGAAACCGAGTTCTATTGCTATCCTTTTCCTTGGTATAATCATACCAAATTATAGTTAAATATACTGAAAATTATGTCTCTGAAAATCTATGGCATTCCCACCTGTAGCACCTGTAAAAAAGCTCTGCAATGGGTGCAAAGTCAAGGAGTTGTCCATGAATTCATCAATACTAAAGAACAAGCTCCCACCTCAGAAATGATTACAAGCTGGGTGAATTCTTTGGGTGCTTCCGCGCTGAAAAATACTTCTGGTTTATCCTACCGTTCTCTAGGAGCAGAAAAGAAAACATGGACAGATGCACAATGGATTACAGCCTTTGCTGAAGATGCTATGTTACTCAAACGCCCTCTTTTTGTGAAAGATGGAAATGCAGTCATGGCTGGATTTAAAGATAAAGATATGACAATAAGAGACCTCCACAGAATGATTGATCCTATGATGAGAGAAAGATAATTTCAGTGTGCAGCCTACCTCATGTCTCCAAAATCTATCATTCAACTCACCGAAAATCTAAAATCTCTTTACATCAAAACAGCGAAAAAACTCAAGGGAAGCGACCGACGACAATTCATGGCAGAAGTGGTCAAAGGGTTGGGAATAGGTGGACAGACTTTAGTAGAACGTGAATTGGGGTGGAATAGACGCACTATCCGTAAAGGGATGCAGGAGTTAGAGAGTGGTCAGCCTTTTATTGATGGTTTCGAGCGTAGTGGACGTAGGCGGGTGGAAACAAAATTACCAAACTTGTTGTCGGATATTAAATCTTTAGTAGACCCACAAAGCCAAACTGACCCCAGCTTTAAAAGTATCCGTTTATATACACGCATGACTGCAAGTGAAGTACGTCGTCAGCTAATTGAACAATGTGGTTATAGTGACGAAGAACTACCTTCATCAGAGACAATTCGACGACGATTGAATGATTTGGGTTATACCTTAAAACGAGTTCTTAAAACTAAGCCTACCAAGAAGATTCCAGAAACAGAAGCCATTTTTGAACAAGTCGAGCAAATCAATACTGAAGCTGATAATGATCCTCATACTCTGCGAATCTCCATTGATGCGAAGGTGGCAGTTAAAGTTGGAGAATTTGACAGAGGTGGAAAAACTCGCGTACCGACTATCTCCCTAGACCATGATTTTGCTCCAGAAACAACCCTTATTCCCTACGGAATTTTTTTACCTGAATACAACGAATTATTTCTATTTTTCGTTTCTTCAAAATTGACTGCTGATTGTATTGTTGACATAGTTGAAAGCTGGTGGCAAAGCATTAAACATCGATTTACTCACATTCAAAAACTGGTAATTAATCAAGATAATGGACCAGAAAATCATTCCCGTCGTACCCAATTCATGAAGCGCATTATTGACTTTGCTACATCGTCTAAACTGTCATTGCAACTTGCTTATTATCCCCCTTATCATAGCAAATATAATCCAGTGGAGCGTTGTTTTGGCTGGTTAGAGCAGCATTGGAATGGTAGTTTAGTTGACACTGTTGAAGCGGTACTGAATTTCGCTAAAACCCTTACCTTTAAAGGACAAAATCCAGTGGTGACTCTAGTTGAAAAAGTCTATTCTACTGGGGTTAAGCTGACAAACAAAGCGATGGCGGAAGTCGAAAAACAGATTTATCGTCTTCCCAATCTCAGAAAATGGTTTGTGGAAGTTTTTGCTAAACCAGCATAACCACTGGATCATCTTTTTTGTGGAGTTCTCTAATTCGTCAGTTATTAACAACATCATAAATGCCGTATTCTCAAGGAAGAGAAAAGTGAAAAATGGTAATTTTTGAGACGATAAATTATGGCATAAAATTAAGCATTTATACTAAAAGCTTGGGCAAATGTCTTTATATCTAGACATGGTATTTTCCGGCAGTAACCTCTTCAAAAATAGAAACTATAATTAAATTTATCCAAAGAAAATACTTTATTCCCAAGCTTGCGAGGAGAACAAGTGTGAGTCAGAGTCAAGACGATTCCAACAAGTGGTGGGCTGCTTTTTCAAGTCTGGCTTTTATGGAAGGCATTCTGTTAGTAATGTTGTTTACTCGACGAAATTCTGCATTCCTAATAGCGGCATTGATTTTTATTGGCATACTGATGTTTTTAATGCCACGTATGGATGATGTTGTTGCCATGACTTTTGATAGAGAAAAAATCGACACAAAAATCAACTCTATCAATAAAAAGCTGGGTACGACAAAAACGAGAGCAGATAAGATTTTCACCCTTTCCATGTCAGACTATATGTATAAAACCCTGCAAAAAATTAACTCAGGGAATTATGGCAGTTATGAAATGACATCAAGAATGGAGAGAGAGCTTTATCATTTACGAGATGTTGGCTACATTGATGACATAGAAGAAATTCGTGATATCCCCTATAAAGGAAGTAACCTTTCTAATTACCTTAAAATCACTTCTCTTGGTAAGCAATTTGTGGAAATGCGTAAAAGTGTAGAAGATGAAAATAATAAGGACGGTAATAAGAGTAAAAATTAGCTAAAGGGTAGGCTGTTGACTCTGTGCCTTTGTCGAGTGATAAATTCATACAAAAACCGTGAGGGGAAAAACTTGTTCCAAGACTCTGGCTTGGAATACAGTGATTGGAAGCTCTGCTTCCTGATTCGAGGCAGAGCCTCGTGGAATGCCTTCCCACGCGGAGCATGGGAACGAGAAAATCACAAAAACTGCATGAACTAAATATGGATAAATCCCAACAAAGTACACAGCCCATAGCGTGAGTTCGACGGTTCGAGCTAATATGTACCGGGTTGAGTTTAAAGATGACGTGAGTTCGACGGTTCGAGCCAGCGATTAAAAATTGCCATCTAATAGCTCAATTCCTCTACAAGATGACTGATAGCAAAGGATTCGATTTGTATTTCGAGTCCATTTTTAATTGACTTTGGATGTTAGACGGGGATTTATAATACCGATTCAAAAAATGTTTACGACAGATACCCCACCCGCCCTATCGGGCACCCTCCCCGATTTCGGGCAGAACTGAGGAGGGGTTTTGTCCATGTGTCGTATTGTTTTTTCAAATTGGTATAATCCTCGTTGGGGCAGTTTTTTATCGATTTGTCGAAGTATCCAAGCTCATCGAAATCACGTTCGATAGTGTGTTAGAAGTAGGTTGGTTTGTAGCTTGCTTCCCGAAGGGTACAAAGTGAAGCCCCAAAACCAATATATACATTGGGTGGCTCAGATCATGTTGGGTTACGCAAAACCTCCACCCAACCTACAATGCTTACTCATTACTCATTACTTATTTTTTACTCCGCTTCCCCAATTAGGGTAAAAGCTGCCCAAGAACTGGGATTAGGGTGCTGTTTCATCGTCGTTAACATTGCCTGTCGCAGCGCCTGGGCTTTATCGGGGCTTTTTTGCAGATTTTGATAAAATTCCGTCATTAACTCGGCTGTAGGCGCGTCAGGAACCGCCCAGAGAGATACTAAGACACTGGGTACACCGGCGGTAATGAGGGAGCGAGATAAACCAATTACCCCATCCCCAGAAATCTTACCTCTTCCGGTATCGCAAGCACTTAAAACTACTAGTTCAGCGTTGAGTTTTAAATCCAGGATTTCCCCTGCTGTTAATAAACCATCTTCTTTTTCGTTATTTTTATTACCTGCATTACCAGATGATGGGGTGAGAGCAATGCCACTATTTAAACCTTGAATGTCGTCAAATAATCCGTGGGTAGCTAAGTGAATCAATCGTGCTTGGGGTAGGCGTTTGCTGACTTCTATTTCCGTGGCTTTGTTGCCAATTAGGGCTTGGGTTTTGAATAATTTCGCAATGGCTTTGGCTTCCCGTTCCGTACCCGGTAGGGGTGATAATTGTTGCGGTGCTTCGCCAATTTTCGGTGGTACGAAAGGCATCGTGGGATTACCGACAATCAGCGCGTTATTGGTTTGGATGGGTTTGTTACCGATGCGTTGTTTTTGTTTGCGGGTTAAATCGAGAACCTGAATCGAGGGGGAGGTGAGAATTGTGTGTTTTTCGATTAAATATTTCCCGTCTTTATCCCGGAGTGCGGGGAAGGGAACGAGGAATAGGCTACTTTGAGGAATGAATGTAACTCTGTCGCTAGGGTTTCTGGGTAATAAATCAGCGATGGGGTCGATTAATAATTCGTGGAGACGTTTGAGTTTATTGGCTGCTTTGGGTGTGTCGGGGTTTTGGGAAACAATAATAGTACGAAAAGCTGTGCCTCTTGCACCAATGGATTCACGACTGGTGGTGGTAAGACGATCTAAATTAGTATTTTCTTTTTGCCACAAGGGTTTTAAATCAACTTTGCGGAAGGTGATTTCCCCCGTGGGTTTAATCACCCAGATATATAATTCCGATTCTTTGGCTTCTTCTTTCCCATTGATTTTGAATTCGTTATAAATAATTGAATATTGAAGGAGGGTAGAATTTTGGGCTTTGGCAATTTGTTTAATTTGGTCAATGGTTGGTTCTGTGGGGGTAATATTGAGACGGCTAGCCAGTAAATCCACAAAAGCCCTAGCGCGTCCATTTTCCGCCACTTCTAAAGCGGCATCAGGTTGATTTTGGGCAATGTAGACTTGTTGTAAAGTACGATAGGTGCGTGCCTGTTCCTCAAAAATGGAGATTTTAAACTCATCTTTCCCTTGTCTACCGTGTTGAGACTTCCAAACCTCAATCCCCTGTTTTAATACCTTTTGGGCTTCTGCAAGATCCCCCGATTTGAACAAAGTAGCTCCCAGATTATTTAGGGCAGCACCTTCACCATTTTTGTCGCCGATTTGTTTGGCGATCGCTAAACCTTGTTGGAGGAGCTCAATCGCTTTTTTAGAGTCTCCTAGGAAATAGTAAGCATTTCCCAGATTCCGCAAAGCACCACCAACACCAGCTTTGTTGTCGATTTGTTTGAAAATTGCTAAACCTTGCTGATGGAACTCAATGGCTTTTTGATAGTCCCCTAGGGAATGGTAAGCATTTCCCAGATTTCCCAAGATAGTACCTTCACCAGCTCTGTCACCGATTTGTTTGAAAATTGCTAAACCTTGTTGGAGGAACTCAATGGCTTTTTGATAGTCCCCTAGGGAATGGTAAGCATTTCCCAGATTCCCCAAGGCTTTACCAACACCAGCTTTGTCGCCGATTTGTTGGGCGATCGCTAAACGTTGTTGGTGGAATTCAATGGCTTTTTGATAGTCCCCTAGGGAATGGTAAGCACTTCCCAGATTCCCCAAGGCACGACCTTCACCTGCTTTATCGCCGATTTGTTTGGCGATCGCTAAACCTTGCTGATGGAACTCAATGGCTTTTTGATAGTCCCCTAGGGAATAGTAAGCAATTCCCAGATTTCCCCTTGCTGATGGAACTCAATGGCTTTTTGATAGTCCCCTAGGGAATAGTAAGCAATTCCCAGATTTCCCAAGATAGTACCTTCACCAGCTCTGTCACCGATTTGTTTGAAAATTGCTAAACCTTGTTGGAGGAACTCAATGGCTTTTTGATAGTCCCCTAGGGAATGGTAAGCATTTCCCAGATTCCCCAAGGCTTTACCAACACCAGCTTTGTCGCCGATTTGTTGGGCGATCGCTAAACGTTGTTGGTGGAATTCAATGGCTTTTTGATAGTCCCCTAGAGAATCGTAAGCAGTTCCCAGATTCCCCAAGGCACGACCTTCACCAGCTTTGTCGCCGATTTGCTTGGCGATCGCTAAAGATTGTTGGTGGAACTCAATGGCTTTTTTATAGTTCCCTAGGGAATAGTAAGCATTTCCCAGATTTCCCAAGGCACGACCTTCACCAGCTTTGTCGCCTATTTCTTTAGCAATTGCTAAAGATTGTTGGTGGAAGTCAATGGCTTTTTGATAGTCCCCTAGGGAATCGTAAGCAGCTCCCAGATTCTGCAAGGCAGTACCTTCACCAGCTTTGTCGCCGATTTGTTTGAAAATTGCTAAAGATTGTTGGTGAAACTCAATCGCTTTTTGATAGTCCCTTAAGTCACGGTAAGCAACTCCCAGATTCCCCAATGCGGTACCTTCACCCTGACGGTCTTTAATTTCCCGGTAGATTTTTAACGCTTGCTCCCAAGACTGCAACGCGGCGGTAAATTGACTGGTTTGATACTGCTTAATACCCTGCTGCAATAACCGATCAGCCTCAGCTTTTCGTGCATCTGCTGTTTGTGCCAAAACTTGGGGTGTAATTAATAGTGATGGAAAATTAGCAACGGGTAGGGCAACGGTTAACAACAGTGTCATCAATGCAGTTAAACTAACTTGGCGACGATGGTAGTGTTTCATAGTCTGGGAATGACAGGATTTAACTATATATATTTATCAGTCCCAGAGGGGTATGCAAATTAGTCATTGTGGCTTCATACCCAGCGATCGCCTTTTGGTCGGGGTCACTAATGGGGATTCTCTTTAAGAGATAATGATATTTGACACACCCTTTAATTTTAAAAGAGGTAGGCAGACGCTGTGCAGATAACATTCTTAGGGACGAGTTCCGGGGTACCCACGCGATCGCGCAATGTTTCCAGTGTCGCCCTGAGATTACCACAACGAGCAGAGTTTTGGCTGTTTGACTGCGGAGAAGGAACTCAGCATCAATTACTACGCAGTGATTTAAAAACCAGTCAACTCTCCCGAATTTTTATCACCCATATGCACGGTGATCATATCTTCGGTTTGATGGGTTTACTTGCTAGTTGTGGTTTAGCTGGCAATATTGAACGTGTTGATATCTATGGACCTCCAGGACTACAAGAATATCTGCAAGCCGCTTCCCGTTACTCCCACACTCACTTTTCCTACCCGATGAAAATCCATGCGGTGCGTCCGGGGATAGTTTACGAAGATGAGGATTTTACGGTAACTTGTGGTCTTTTACATCACCGCATTCCTGCCTTTGGGTATCGTATTGCGGAAAAAGACCGTTCTGGGCGTTTTGATGTGGAAAAAGCCAAAGCCCTAGGTATACCTTCCGGTCGGGTTTACGGTCAACTCAAGCGGGGTGAAACTGTTACTTTAGATGATGGTAGAGTCATTGATGGTCGGGAACTCTGCGGACCCACGGAAATAGGACGTAAAATTGCTTACTGTACTGATACTGTGTACTGTGATGGAGCGGTGGCATTAGCGGAAGATGTAGATGTCTTAATTCATGAGGCAACCTTTGCCCATCAAGATGCAGAAATGGCATTTCAGCGCCTCCATTCTACCTCTACCATGGCAGCCCAAACTGCCCTTGTTGGTGGGGCACACCGTTTAATTATGACCCATTTCAGCCCGCGCTATGCCCCAGGTAATCAAATAGAACTGAAAGATTTGCTACAAGAAGCACGAGCGATTTTCCCCAATACCCACATGGCACATGATTTTATGACCTACGATGTACCTAGGCGAAGGGAAGAGAAATTAGCTACAGCGATCGCCTCCTGAAATTACCCATTCAGGCAAAATAAAAGCGCCAGTGAATACGGTGTCAAAGCTGGCGCTGGCGTTATCGATTATGCGGACTCTCATATTAAGTAAAGTATTAATTATGCGCCAAGGGACGATACCCCTAAAGGGTTAAACCCCCTATTGATTTGAGCTTTGATACTGCCATTTTTAGGACTAGTGGATAAAGCAAATATTAAGTCTGTGACGGTAGGCAAAAAGCATTTTCCCAAAACATTAAGATAATAATTGATACTCCAGCAATCCGGTTTTGAGACGACAGATTCCAGGAATACTTAGCAATGCCAGTTAAAATCGAACTATTTAGTCGCTATCAACTCAGAACAAATCTCAACGATTCTTCCCTGTTACTACTTCCCGGAATCGAAATCAAACCTACCCATAATATTAATTTTCCCCATATTTCCCGAATTCAAATCACTGTCACAGGAACACCTGGTGATTTAGCGGCAAATATGCAAAATGCTTATATGAGCGTAGATTTTGGTACGATTAAGTTACTGAGATTGACGAGTCCCCAGCGACTGAGACAGAACGAATGCCGTTGGCATCAGCCTTTACCAGTGGGTGTAAATTGTCACCTGAACGTGACTGTAGAATATTATGACCCAGATGTGCGAGGCAGCGCAGATTTATCCCAGAGTCACCTTGCCACAGCAGATTGTCTGATTTGGACGTATCCTGTAGAAGAGCAACCTGTAACTGAAGTGGTGGTGAATCCTGTGGCAGAGAAAAAACCAGAAATTACCTATCCGGGATGGTTTGCCATTGATTTTGGCACTTCTAACTCTACAGTTACACTCTACGACCCCAAGGTGATTGTTACACCCCACAGTTTACCAGCAGAGCAGGAATCTAGATTGCGCGATCGCCTATTGCCATGGATTGATGCACGTCCCCAGGATGACATCCCGGGAGTGAGTCAGGAAGCGTGGGTACAGGAGTGGCAAAGGTTTCTCACAGAACTCAGTAAAAACTTGCAGGAGTTGGGTTCGGTAAATGTGCAAAATATTCAGGGTGAGCAACTGCTGGAAGTGGTGCGACAGGTGGAAATCTCTCTGAGTAAGCGTTTACCCTGGTTTCGTCGTGCTTCTAGTAAACGTCTCAATCAAATTTACCACGAAGTTTTTCGCGTGCCACCCCTGGAATGGCAAAGTTTGATACCTGTGGAGTTGGATAAAACTCGGCGGTTGAGTGAGATTTCTAGTGAGTTGGAAGTCACCAATTTACAGCCAGAATTACAGGTAAGTTTAGGGGATATTGCCAAACAGCACCGTCTGGATGCAATTAGAAATGGGGAAGCTATTGAGGGACGATTTTTGCACTCTCCCAAGCGCTATTTTGGACAGGAGCGTACTTTTAGTATGAATCTCCAGGGGGAAATTGCCAGTATTCCTGTTAATCAATTACTCCAAGCTGCTTACTCTCACCTGATTGAATTAACAGAAAAGTATCGTCAAAGTTCTGGCAAATGTTCCCAAGGAAAATTTTATCGCGCCGTTGTCACCTACCCCACCATTGCTTCCCCCTTCATTCGCCGAGAAATTGAGCAGTTGGTGAAGCAGCTAGATATTGCCGATGTGCAAATGGCTTATGATGAAGCGGTATCCGTGGCAATTTTCTTTCTCTGGCGAGAATTTGGCGGTGATTTGAATGTGGGAATTGAGTCATTCAAAACTCGCTGTCGTCATGATGGGGAAAAATGGTGGCAAAATGTCTTGGTGTTAGATATCGGGGGAGGAACAACGGATTTAGCTTTAATTCGTCTAACTTTGGAAGAAATTAACCCCTTTGAGGTAGGAGAAGATCGGGGAGACGGGGGACGTTATTATAAATTAACTCCCAAATTACTTGGTTCCTCAGGGCATTTACAATTGGGGGGAGAATTAATTACCCTACGTTTATTCTTACTTCTGAAAGCTGCCGTTGCTGACTGTTTACTGAGTGCAGTTGCCGAGGATGTCATCCCCAAGAATACCTTAAAAGTACAACCGGAAGAATTGAGCGATCGCTTCCTTGATAACGGTAAATTCCAACCGGGAACCCTCCTGGGTTGTGTAGATAGTGAAGTCAGGGAAGGAGAAGCATATAAAGAAGCGCTCAATGATGCAGAAAAAGTGATTCCGACGCGCTGGAAAAATCAACCTTCCCGGTTACAAAGCTTTTATACCCTCTGGGAATATGCAGAAACAGTCAAACAACAACTCGGTCAAAAGCATAGCACCGCAGGTAACTTTATTCTCGATGGGGAACAAATCGCCGAGTTACTCGCACAAAATGACATTAATCTACCCCAGGGTGTGATTGGGAGTTTGCAAGTTACCCTCACCCCCGACCAGTTTACCAGAGCAGTTGCCCCCGTAGTCCGAGAAGCCATCAGTATTGCCCAAGGGTTAATTAATAGTGCTTTTAATAATAATCAAGAACAGGTAGATTGGTTAATTCTCTCCGGAAAAACCTGTAATTTACAACTTGTAGAAACAGAACTTTACCGCGTCTTCAGTCAGTCACCCCATTTTCTCTGGAATGCGGAGCGAGTCACCTTTGAACCAGAATATACCAAACTTGCCACCTCCGCCGGTGCTTGTTTTGCTGAAAAATTACGACAGTTGAGTTTCTCCCCCCAACAGGCAAAAGAATTGCTGAAAAAAGGAGCTAACCAACTATATATAGATGTGAAAAATCTCTTCTATTTTCTCCCTTGTTCCTTTGTGCGGGAAGTAATTGGCGGTACACCCGACCCGATTTTCCATGCTGGACAAGAATTGTATCAGCTTTCTGCCACCGATAACCTTGCTAAATATCGCAGTGCTTGGTTAGGAATGCAATTAACTAATAATATCCGTCGCCAAGACTTCGAGAACATGAAATTACAACTATGGGGTAGTTATAACGGCGATGCTTTAATGAAAAAATTGGGAATGTCTGAAGACGACTTCAAAAATCATATCTTCGTGCAATTTGAAATCAATCAAAAACTCGACATTGATTTACTATTGTGTCACGACAAACCCCACTATCTTATCCCTAACCATCTTCCCAGTTTAGACGCCGCCGCCGCCATTGGTGTCTCCTCAGTAATTACCGCATCCGGTACCATCATCTGTGATATTGCCGTTAACGTTGCCGAATCGGCGATCGCCCTCAAAACCGACGCTCACACCCTGATATTTGATAGCAACCAAGACTACAGCAAACAACTTCAAAACTTCCGCTCCTCCGATAAATCATCCCCAGAAGAGGGATTAATTAGCGAACTTCCACCCTTTCCCGCTAGTGGCAAACATTCCTTCTACTTCCAATTCCGTAACCCCGAATCCAACACCTGGGAACTCATCGGTGAATTACCCCAACCCCAAATCACCAGCGAATATCCCTGTAAATACTACGTCACCCTGAATCAACAAGGTATAATCCGTATCCATCCCTTTGAAGTTCCCTATTTCATCAGCACCAGTGTCGAGTGTTTACAACAACCCGGATGTGTCTTTCGAGACAGCCTTCAACCCCAATCAAATAACGTCGAAACAGAGCGCGATCCCTTCTGTGGGGTGCATTGAGGAGTAATCGATGGTTGTCATTGAATCTATTGAGTTGGCAGGGCGATCGCCAAGAAATTTGTCGATTAAAAAATTATTTCGAGAAATGTTGCTATTTATAATAAGGGTGATAGATATAAAGTCTTAGAAATGAAAGTTATAAAACTGGCGGCAGTTATTGATGATTTGGGACACTTACACCTTGATATTCCCACCGAATTATCATCTGGTGCTGTTGATGTGATTGTCGTTGTCAACCCAAGCACCGCAGATACTACTCAGATGAAATCCTACGATTTTTCTGATTTAGCAGGACGTTTGAGTTGGCAGGGTGATAGCATCGCAGAAACAAGGAAGTTACGGGATGAGTGGTAAACGTTACCTGCTGGACACAAATGCCATAGTTGCCTTATTAAATGCTTCTCCAGCGTTGGTGACATTATTGCAAAGCGCCGAATGGGTGGGAATTTCCGTCATTAGTAAAATTGAATTTTTAGCGTTTTCTGGGCTAAATGAAAGCGATTGCAATCTATTTGAAGAGTTTCTCAAGCGTGTCGAGGTAATTGACTTAGCTACTAGTAATAATTTACTAATCGAACAGATTATTAACGTCCGGTTGCAATATCGGGTAAAACTCCCAGACGCGATTATTGCTTCAACAGCACTTCAAGTAGGGGCTAGTCTAGTAACAGGCGATCGCGAATTAAATCAAGTCACAAGTTTGACAGTAATTAGCTGGTAATACAACCTGAAAAATCAAATATCCGTTTACTTATCGGGTGACTTGACCATCTCATTTTAAGGTTTTTAGCATTACGTAATCACCAACTCAGCTTAAGCAACTTGCAACGGTTTTGTCGGTAGCATTCTCAGTTCTGGTAGTGCTTTATTCTCTTCCTTCAACATCTCCACAAAAGTCTCAATTACTTCCTGACCATTTGTAGCTGCTTCTTCATAAGTCCTACCGTGGGTATGAAACTGTTACCAGGGGAACTCAGGCAAATTTACCAAAAAAAGTCCATCTTCCTCTGACCATTGAATTACCATGCTGTAGCGATCGCTCATTCTTCTTTTTCCTGTTTTTCTTCGTTTTCCGTTTTTTCCATTTATTCCAGTGTTTTCAGCACCCGTATGTGCGATCGCCAGTGCTAATTTAGATAGTATTTAGGGATGTTAACGTTCACAACCTATAATTTTTTCCAGACTGGTAAAAACGATAACTTTCATGACTTCCTACAAAAAACTCCTCACCATTCCCAATTCTCAACTTGCCTGGGTACTACGTCTGGGTTTATCTGGATTGCAAACTCAGCTACAACAAGCCCTACATAGCTTAGAAAATGACCCAGGAGAGGCAGTTTGTCAAGAAATTCTCCAAGAACTTAGCATATTACTCTCCCTTCCTGATGCTACAACTTCCCCCGGATGGCAAGATATCCTGGAACCCTTAGAGCTACAACCCCTTGCCGATTCCCTACTCACAGAACTTTCCCCCTACATCGGTGACTATCAGTTTCATAGCAGTCACAACCAGGGATTAGAGGCAGAAATTCAAGGTTTACTGCTGCGAGTACCGGAAAAAATCGCCCAAACTTGGCTGAACTCACTGCCGATTTCCTCAGAAAATCTCTATAATAATCTCCACAAGCAAATACCATTTGATACTCGCCTGCAAGCAATCAAAACCGCGACAGAGCTAGATATTCTCACCCGCGCCGTATCAATTATTCTATATTTTGTTCCTTTGGATACGTATTTACACCATGCCCTAAAAAGCCTCGATCGCTTTGGAATTCGCCCCCTGACTAAAGACGCAGAAAAGTACACCACTGCCCTGATTGAACGCTTTCACCGTGTACAAGCAACCATCGATGGGGATGCCGTAACAGCCCTGCGTGCCAGATTAGACTTAGATGAAGCCATCCACTCTCTAGTTTACCTGCCAGTGTGCGATCGCTATTCTTGGTGGGGGAAATTGCAACAGGAAGCACGGCAAACCCTGGATGCTGCTGTGGAAAAAGCAAGGGATGCTGGCAATCAAGTACAGATTCGTCCTCTGTGGGGAACCTATGCAGATATCTGCAAATGGTCAAAAGATGATTTACAAGTCGATGGGGGAGGAGTTCCCGGAGAAGTTACCGCTTGTTTACGAGTCTATGCCAAAATTAATCAGGAAATTTTACCGGGACGGGTGTTATTTCGCTCTTTGTGAGCTGTACAATCAGGAGCAAAAATAAGCCAATTAAACCACCATAGAAAAACTCCACCGAAGGGAAGTTACCACCCAACCAACCCGCCAAAGGATAGGATATCAGCCACCAGAAATGACTCCAAGCAAAATGTGCGCCGTAAACTCGTCCCTGCATCTCAGTAGAAATACGGTCAGCAATTAATGTTTGCATTGGTAAATTAACACAATTTTGTCCCACACCCGCCAACAGCCAGAGAGCCATCAAAACCCATAAATTAGCAGCATTGGCAGGCAGCAGAGCAAGGGTGATTAGCAACCCACCCCACAACACCAGGGTTGTTCGAGGCAGCTTGTTTCCAACCATCCCAATCGCTACCGATGCCAGAGTTGCCCCCGTACCAAAGGCAGCCATAACCCAGCCATAGCTGACGTTGCCGAGTTTGAGAGTACCTTGAACGTAGCCAACAGTGTTAATCAAAATCTCCGCCCCAGCAATGGAGCTAACTAATTGCATCAACAACCCATAGCGGAGGGCAGAATCTGCAAATAACTGAGTTGTGCCGCTTTTGATATCCTGCCAAGTTCGACCCTTCTGACTCGGTAATCCCTGACGAGACTCAACTTTTAATTGACCAGGTAAAGTTAAAATTAATACACCTGCCACTAAAAAACTACCAGCATCCCAGAAAAATACTTGCCTTGCTCCCGTGAATGCGGCAATCCCTCCAGCGATACCGGGACCAATTACACCTAGTAACTGATAGGTTGTACTAGAAAGGGCGATCGCCTGGGGATAATCATCCTTTCCCGTAACTAGGGGAATTGTCGCTTGGTAAGTGGGGGTAAAAAAGGCGTTAAATATATTTAATCCTAGTATTAATATATATATCTGCCATGTCTGCGTCACAAAAGGCAGCAACCCCACAATTGCCATCCGAGCTAGGTGAGTGACTACCATAATTACCTTGCGATCTAGGCGATCGGCAATTACCCCAGCAAGGGGAGCAAGCAACACAAATGCTGTCACCCGTAGAGTCAGAGCAGTAGACAGTACCACTGCCGATTGTTCTCCAGCTAATTCAAAGGCAACTAAAGCTAAACCAACCCAAGTTAGCGCATCACCCAACAGACTTATGCTTTGAGCAGCGTAGAGTCTAGCAAATACCGGGTTTCTGAAACTACGAAACATAGGGGCATCGTTATACAAATGCTGATACCTAGGAGTTTAGCAAATAAGGGGGGAGGGAGGATACTTGTAAATCCCGGTCAAATTACTCACTTGAGAGACTCAACAAATTACCCGACTGCAAAATATCTAAAGTCGAATTTATTACATACTCCTAAATCAGTCAGTACATTTTCCATCAGCCGTGATAGAATTTGCTACCATTACTTCAGTATTAGCAGGGATAAATTTACACTATAATTTTCCTTATACTATGTAGATATAGTTTTGTCTAGAAATTTAGATACTTTATGAAGTAATCAAAAAGACATATTTTAGAAAATGGTTTTCGAGATTAAAACCTTTGTTTGACAGGGATTTGACTTTATAGTTATCAGAACAATTTTGTGTTGATAATATTTAGTAAATTTACAGTTGATATTTTATATATCAGGAAATATACTAGTAATGTCACAATGATGATAAAAAAAATACAGTCATTATTCCATTTCAAAGCTGATTAATTACTTTGATTTTATTAGTGCATGAGTCCTTGTAAGAAAATATAGGAAATCAGATATGCCTTACAAATTAAAAAAAAAGAGAGTAGAGATAAATTAGCCAACATACTAAAAATATCAAGTAGTTGTTTTGCAATCCTAGGTGGAATACTTTTAGCTTCAAATATAGATATTAGTGGCTATGGTTTTTTATTCTTAGCTGCAAGTTCTTCTCAAATGCTGTTATCTAGTATTTTGTTAAAAGATACGAGCATGATTTTTTATGCCGCTTCCCTTTTCCTGTTTGTAGATTGTTTAGGAATTTACAGATGGATACTAGCTTAAATTTACAATGGCAAATAACTTGTGATGCAGAATTAAATAATTTCAAAAATCAAGCAGAAAAGACACTTCATAGCGCTTATCTAGAAATGAGTAGGGAGCCAGCATCACGAATTCCCTTTATTGTATGGTTATTAGAAAATCCTGACAGCCCTTTACCTTTTTCAGGAAAAATAGACCTTTACAGACATGACTGCTTACATTTGTTGCTAGACAGAGATTTATCATTATATGATGAAGCATTTGTTTTAGGCTTTACCATGGGTAATGATGTCTCTTGTAAATGGTTTCATCGGTCTTTGTTTAAATTGATATCAACAATATTTTATCCTTTAAAATTTCGTTTTAAAAAAGTTCATTTACTAGCATTTGATTTAGGAGTTTGGTACGGCAGTAAAGTCAAGACCAAAAATTTGAATAAATTCGACTTTGATAGTTATAAAAACCAAAGTCTTAGCAAGATTAGAAAAGAGTTAGGGATTGACATTGATACTATTCAGGTTTTGTGGCAAGCTCAAAGTTTATTAACACAAGTATGAATATCCCAAGCAGAAGTAAAGTTTTATCATAGTTACTAATACTGATTTATGGTCTCAATTATTGACCTGAATACGGAAATCTTGATGAATTTGACGTAATTGTAATTTTTGCCACTGTTTAACCGAAAAAATCGCAGTTTGATATTAACTATACCCTAGTTGTCATCCAGTTGTGTTGTAGATAATAGACCAACTAAATTGACGGAGATTGTGAAGACTGTGATCAAAGTCAGAGTTTATGTCAAAGTTAAGAATGGTGTAAAAGTTTTTGTCACCTATAAAGATGAAACTGTGTTAGTGAAAGTGCGTGTATTAGTCAAAAGAGCTATAAAAGTGCAGGTGAAGGTGAACGTCAACCCTAAAAAGCAACTTCCTCCCGCTTCTGCGTAATCTAGGGCAAAATTCAGGAACCAGGTAAACCTCGTGTGTAGAGATACTTACTTGTAATCCGAGATTTGCTATGAACGAAAAATTATTTTGGCGTATATTTGGTTCTATCTTCGGTGGTGTTGGTAGTATCTTTGCGCTAATTGCTGTATTAGATGGAGTCAGTAATTATAATTTTATTTCTCAAGCGAAAATTGCCAATGGCACAATAGTTGATATAGTCGCATATCGGGGAACTGATAACAAAGGAAAAACTTACATTAATTATCAGCCTGTAGTACAATTTAATACTATTGATGGGAAATCAACAATATTCACATCAGATACTTCCTCGTCAGAATTTACTAAAGGAAAGGAAGTAAAAGTATACTATCAAGCGGATAATCCTAATAATGCGAAGATAAATAGCTGGATTAGTCTTTGGTTATTTTCAGTAATTTTTGGTATTTTTGGCTCAGTTTTATTGGTAATTGGCATCGCCTCAATTATCAAATCATTTTATGTCAATACTGTGGACATCACTGGAAATATGACATCAGAAATAGATAGTTTTGATGATTTGGATGACTTAGATGATTTATATTGCTTTGATGATTATCAGGAAGAAGTATTTTAACTAAATCTCGTCTATTTTGAGAAGTTGAAAACTCCAGACTGTGAGATTGATACTCTCCGAGAAGTCTCGCTTCGCTCGTCTACCTAATGTCGCAATGACAAAACTTAACTTTTCATGATGGAAAAGGTTTATTGACTTGATTCCATCATTTGCCATCGTGACTTTTATCTGTCACCATAGTCCGATAAACTAAATGATAATTGATAAATTTGGGCTATTTTGGCAAAATTTTATGATTAGTCACCCGAAATATGATGCTTTGATTGAAGTATTATATCTCTACCAACCAGAAAAGCTGAAAACTTGGCATCAGGAGCATCCCCAGGAATTTGCCAAAGAGGTGCAGACTGTAGGAGAAACTGATGCTATCGCTGTGGCAGAATTGGCAATAATTGCCTTGTCTACAACAAAAACACGTATTGATATTTGTTTGACATGGTTAAGACGACGCTTAAAAAGTTCTATGAAATTGCGATTGATTGGTAATTTGGTGAGTGCAGTCACAAGCGTGGGTTTAATTTCGGCTGTTTTAATGGAATCGAGAAATGCCGCGATCGCCACTGCTGTAATTAACTTTATTTCCTCAGTAAGTTTGGTTATCTCTCAATATTTAGAATCACCACTATTTGCCAAAAATAATAATCCTCAAGAATTATTTGATCAGCTAATTCAATCTGTTTCAGAAGCGGAGAATTTGCAATTTAAACTAACAGTTGCCATCAAAATGGGAGCAACAAATGCAGAATTATTAGAATTGTCAGAAAAAGCTAATAACTTAGTTGCTTCTGTTAGAAAAATTGAAGCAATTATCGGTGTCCCCGTTGCGAAAACAGCTAGTTGAAAAGTAGACAATAAGCTTAAAGGGTTATTTATTACAGAAATGCTAAATTATAGTTATAGAGGTAATATATATATCCCACAGATAAAACTGTGGGGTGAAAAATTAGTTAGCTAGTGACATATTTTTGACTAATTTCCTGCAACTTATTGTATTGCTCCTGGGATGCTTCTACAAGTTTTTCATCTGTAGTTAAAGTATTATTTTTACCCTTAGGAACCAAATACAAAACATACAAAGAAATAAAATCAACTACAATGGCAATACCTTGTAAAGCATGAGCATCAGCTTTTTTGCCTGCCAATAAAGCTGCTAAACCACCTTCAATGGAGTTTCTTGTTGCCGTGACAAATTGATCTACTAACTCTTCAATGTAGTAAGGGGTAAGCAAACCTTCCAGACGACTATTGTCAGGTGTAAATTCAAATCCAGCAGCGATCGCCTGTTCAAAAATGCACCATTCTGTAAATTCTTTCAGTGCATCTTCTGGCAAATGAGAAAGCAAAGGGTGTAATTCTAATTCACTCACAGGTTTAACAGTTGATTTGTAATGTAGGGGTAGGATTATGCCACCTAAGATACATCAATTCTTGTGGAGATTCTGCCTAAGATTAAACATAATCGACTATGCTGATATTAACGCACCCAGGGCTTGAAGAAAATTAAAAAGTTTGAATATATTTTTCTTCGGCAATGTTGTATTTGATTGCATCTATCTTGACGATTACTATAAAATATGCATCAAGTATAGTGGCGATCGCTAACTATTTTGATAAAATAGTCTGATACCTCAGTAATGATGCGAATTATACTAAAAAAGAATTAAACGAAAGTTTTAATATAGTTTCTCATCTTTAAACATTTTGTCATAAACCGATGAAAATCTGAGGAAAATACTTAAAATTCACGAATATCTGCAAATTTTGTACAGTATTTACTCTCTCTACTTTTGATAATTTCTCAATTAAACTAAATATTATTCTTTGCTTTGCTCTATATTTCAACTATATATGTTACAGAAGATACTGACTAGATTTCATAATTTACAAAAAACGACTTTATCTCGTTATAAAAAGATTTTGAGAAACTGGGCGCTTCATTCTTCATTACTTATCAGCTTAACCGTTGCCTTAACCTTAATTTTATTTATTCCTCAAACATTAGTTACTTGTCAAGCTTATTATCAATTTAATCATATCATTGAGAATGAACTAAAATTACAAACATTAACAAGTCAAATCACCTATTTAGATGAATTGTTAACCATGTCAGCAAAGATGAATGCTGCAACAGGTGATAGAAATTGGGAAAAAAGATATCGTGAGCATGAACCCCTATTAGATAAGGCAATTAAGGAATTAATTAATTTAGCACCACAGACATATAATTCTGAAGATGCGAAACAAACAGATGCAGCTAATCTTCGCTTAGTAGAAATTGAATCACAATCTTTTGATTTAGTCAGAAATAATCAAAAAGATTTAGCGAATCAGCTTTTATCTAGTTCTGAGTACATAAATCAAAAACAAAAATATGCCTCTGGAGTTGAAAAAAGAAATATTGCGATTGCAATTCAAATGAAAAATGCAGTTAGTCAGTATCAAGAAAATCTTCTCTGGTCTATTATTGTTTCTGGAAGTAGTCTTGTGCTATTAATGCCCTGTTGGATATTAGTTTTGCGATTGCTGAAAACACACTTACACGCGCGGAAACTAGCACAGATAGAGTTAGAGAATAATAATCAAGAATTAGAAAATAAAATTTATCTAAGAACAGAAGAATTACAAAAAAATAACCTACAATTACGAGAAACTTTAGAAGAATTACAACAAACTCAAGCTCACCTAGTGCAAGCAGAAAAAATGTCTAGCTTAGGGCAAATGGTAGCTGGTATAGCCCATGAAATCAATAATCCAGTTAATTTTATTTATGGCAATATAACTCATGTGCAAGAATATACAGACGAACTCATGATGCTGATAAGATTATATCAAGAACATTATACTCAACCACCAGAAAATATCGAAAATAGCATCCAAAGTATAGATTTAGAATTTCTATCTCAAGATTTACCTGAAGTTCTCGCATCTATGAAAATGGGAACTGAACGCATTAAAAATATAGTTGTTTCTCTGCGTAACTTTTCTCGTCTTGATGAAGCAGCAGTAAAGGAAGTAAATATCCACGAAGGGATTGATAGCACACTAATGATTTTAGAGCATCGTCTGAAAGCAAACAATCAACGCCCTGCAATTTCTATTATTAAAGAATATGCTTTACTTCCTCTGGTAGAATGTTATCCCAGTCAATTAAATCAAGTATTTATGAATATCATTGCTAATGCAATTGATGCGTTAGATGAGTCAAATTCAGAACGTGACTATCATGAGATTAAATCTCAACCTAATCAAATAAAAATAGTAACTCAGGTAATAAGTCAAGATTGGATCAGGATTAAGATTGCTGATAATGGTATGGGTATTCCCGAAGCAATTCTGAAAAAGCTTTTTGACCCTTTCTTTACTACTAAAGCTGTTGGTAAAGGTACGGGATTAGGTTTATCTATAAGTTATCAGATTATTGTCAATAAACATGGTGGAAATATCTATTGTAATTCTCAATTAAATCAAGGAACAACCTTTGTGATTGAAATTCCCATAAATAGATGTGAGTAAAATATCAATTGTTGTTGATTCTTGTATTTTTATTGTTTTGAATTATAAATCCGGTAAATTGACATAGCTGATATCTTGCACCTTGGGCAAGCTAAAAATAAATTTAACTCAGTATTTTTTTACTACTCAACCACGTTCCCGTCCGCCAGGGATTTTTAATCCCTGTCTAACAACTTAAGTCCATTGAAATGGACTAAAAATAAAATATCAATGAAGAGAGTAATTAATCACTATGTGTGCAATTTTTTACGTATTTACTAGTAAGGTGCAAGATTTAAGATAGAAAAATAATAAAATAATCCTATTCTCTCTGTCGCTATAATTATTATTCCTGCTTTATAGTAGGGATAAATTATATGTATTTTTACTAATATTTTCTATAAAGTAGAACTAAAAATCCGACAACTCGTGATTAAAAAAACAATAAAAAACAAGTGGTATGAACCACTCGTTTCTGTTAACTATTCAGTTAATTTTATACTCTTATCGCAAGCCACCAGTATTCAAGCGTAAACCAGACTGAGGCTTTTTAGAAGTATTAGAATTAGTCGTAGGTGCTTTGATGCTGACACCATTACGCATATTTTTACCCGTTCCTCCATCCTTAGCATCTAGGAAAGGTTTAAGATTAATCCCATTCCTAGCAGAGGGTTTACGGTTATTACCACCTAAAAGATTACCCAGAGTAGATAAATTTACACCATTATTGCGTCCAGCAAAGGTGTTAACAGCTATAGTTTGTTGTCCACTGTCGGCAGCAACTAGGTTATTAAATACACTGTTACGGACTGCGAAGGGGTCTCTACCGGGGGGGACGGTAAGGACAATTCGACAGCTAGAATTTGCTTCCGTGGTTACACAGAGAGTATTGTAACCATTTTCTGTCCCATTGCGAAGTTCTACCAACCCATCGGGGCGGTAACTTTCTAAACGTTCCGCGATCGCGGCACAACGTTTATCCATATCCCAGCCACCACCGAGACTTTGGGGAGATGCCCAGGGGAAAAATTTACCGGGTTGGCTGGTGGGTTGATACATCACGGTATGGCGACCGTTGTAAAATTGGCAACTGAAGCGAGCAATAGTATCGATAGTCGCACCAGGGGTAGTATTTGTACCAGGAGTATTAGTGGAAGTTGTGGTGGGATTGCCAGAGGATGTAGTAGGAACATAGACATCATCCGCACTTTGAGCAAAAGCGGCGTTGCCAAGGAATAAAGAGCAACCGAGGCTGGTTAACAGGATGTATTTGAAAGATGATAATGACATAGTTATCCTCATAGGAAATATTTGTTTTTTGATAGCTGAATGCTCAAACAGATTTTCAGATTGATATCAAAATGAATGGACAAAGTTACACAGTAAATTGATATCACCAACATTCTATTTTTAACAGAATTGCTAAATCATCGATTCGCTTACCTTTGTTGAGCATTCAGCATTGATAAACAAGCTGTTTTGGGAGTTGATATATTCCATGACGCAGGAATTTGATTTTTGATTCATCGACGGCGAGGTTTTTTTTCTCTTTCCTGTTTTTTCTCCTTGAGTATTTGTTTTGCCTTTGCTTGCATCTCGCTGTGACGAGCGACACCTTCGTAGGTGTAACGGTTGTAGCTATGACGAGTAATTAAATCTTCGATATATTCCACCCGTTCATTACCTCCGGGGTGAGAAGATAACCAAGCAGGGGGAGCATTTTTCTGTTGCTGTTTCAGGGTGAACATGAGATTACGCAAACCATCAGCAGCATAACCGGAAGCAACGATGAGACGAGTTCCCAGGGTGTCTGCTTGCCTTTCCATATCTCGACTGTAACTTAAAGTAAACAGTTGTCCCACCGTGCCACCGAAGGGGATATATTGAGTCAGATTACCGATAAGGTTGCCTTGGGTAACGAGCTGGAAACCGTGGGAAAGGACAACATGGGAAAGCTCATGTCCAATTAAACCAGCTAACTCTGCTTCCGAATTAGTTTTAGCGATCGCCCCTAAATTAACAAAGACTTTACCACCAGGAAGAGCAAAAGCATTGAGACTGTCATCGGGAATGATAAAAAATTCGTATTTAAATTCGTTTCTGCCAGAGACTTGGGCTATTTTCTGTCCAATATCATTGACATAGGTAGTAATTGCTTCATCTTTTACTAGGGGCAACTGTTTTTTTGCCTGCTTGGCTACCGACTCACCCACAGATTCTTCACCCTGTAATAGTAGGATAGTCGAGTCAAGGGCAGAGAAGGGACCGAGTAAACTACCAGTGACAGCGTAACCTAAAGCACCCGTAATAATATTGGCGATCGCGTTGCTGCGTACCTCTGCTCGGATGTGGGATTTATAGCGTTTTAAATGAGTGGCTGCTAGCTGGGTAAATTCTGCCGCTTCTGGACTTTGGGGGTTTAAAATGGCAAATTGTCGAGCAGCTAGAGATGCTTCCATCCATTTTTTTGCCTCTGCTAAAGCAGTAATTCTGGCTCTGACTAAATCTACCTGACTTGGATATAAAGTTGCTGCTCGCTCCAATACTTGCAATGATGCTTTCTCTTCACCATAGGTTTTCAAAGCTGTGGCATATTGAATTTGCCCCGGAATAAATTCTGGATATTGTTCTGTTAAAAGTTTTAGTGGTACTAAAGTCCGAGTTTGCAGCTTACTGACAACCCCTGCCTCTGCCTCTCGCCAGTATACCTTACCGGCTGGGGAAAGCTGGGAGATATCCATAATTGCAGGTTTCACCTCTGGGATATCTTGATGTTTGGCAAAGGGTTCCTTAATTTGACGGTAAAGCTTTTCAGCTTGGGCTGTTTCCCCCGCCAAATATAACCTATCTGCCTCGATAAATTTTAGCTTGCGAGCAATCTCCTCTGGGGTAAGCGCAGGTTCACTATCAGCTTTTTTCTCTTCTGGATTCTTTGGTGTATCGGGTTTTTTCTCCTCCGTACTTGCGGGTGGAGGTGTCACCCTATCAACGGGAATATCCGGTTCTTTTGCGGTGATAGATGCTGGTTGGGTGAGGATAATCAATATAGATGTGCTGATTGATAATATCAGCCAACCTAGGGTTAATAGGAGAGACTTCTGTCGTCGCTGCATAGGGATTTCCTCGACACAGGGAATTGGGAAATTGCCGATTTGGGTATGGTTTACCGAAATCAATCTACAGTCACCACCTTGTAAGTGAAGACTATGTTTTCAATGTATGAGGAAAGATGGGTAAAGCGCAGCTGTGTCTATGAAAAATTCAAATTCCGATGGCAGGAGGTCATGGCATAATCTATCAAGTCAGCTGGGGAATTTGGTTGTTTGAAGTAGAAAAAGTGATTCTGAGAATGAATCAGCTCAGATGCTGCTCAATCATAGCTGTTATTATTACTTAAGTTTTTGGGCGACAAGGTAAAATAAGCTGCTGTTTATTCTTGGATTCTTAACGAAATCACTCATGTATACAAATTTACTTGTATCTTTGCAGTTGCTAGGTGGTGCAGGAGTATTTTACGACGGCGATCGCGCCTTTCCTCAAGTACTTCCATCTCAGATAATTGTCAGCAATACTCAACAAAATACCACTACTAAAGGCAATTTTCTAGATATGCTGGCAGCTTTGGGAGTTCGAGAAACGGGAATACCAGTGGGAGATAGCAAACAGTATCAATTTGTAAACCCAGAACTAGGTTTTCTTGGTAAATACCAATTTGCAGAAGTTTTGCTGATTCGTCTTGGTTACTACAAAGCCAAGGTATATTTTGGTAATGGTGCTAACAAAAATTATTGGCGGGGTACTTGGACAGGAAAAGCGGGAATAACTAGTAAATCAAAGTTATTAAATTCTCCTCAAGTCCAAGAAAAAGCAATTCGGGAAGCTTTTAGTGTTTATTATCAAGACATTAATTATCTTCTGCAAAAACGTAAAAAAGCCCTCAACAACTACTTGGGAAAACAGATAAATTTTCGAGACCAAGGTAAATCAAAATCGGTCAAAATCACCCTTTCAGGAGTGCTAGCTGCTGCCCATTTAAAAGGACCCGACAAATTAGTTGATTTCTTAGTTTCAGGAAGAGTCACCAAAGACCCATTTGGAACTTCTATTACCAGCTATTTAGAAGAATTTGGTGGTTTTAATATTCAATTAAAGGATTTTTTTGTACCTTTGTGAACATTTCATATTTTATAATTGTTCGGTATAGTCTGGCAAGCTCGATTATGAATTGTTACGTCTTGTAGTTCGAGTTGTTATAGTTATTATTTTTTTTGAAAAGCGAGTCAACTAAGTATAGAGTTATCCTATTAATTAAATTATTAAAAACTAAGGTTAACAATGGTATCCACGGAGTGAGAGAAACAATTACGCGGACTTAATCGTGCAGATAAACTTCAAGTGATTCAACTTTTAGCTGCCGAGTTAGCAAACGAAGAAAATAACTTGATAAAATCTGGTGCATCCTATCCCGTTTGGTCTCCCTATGATGCGGTGGATGCAGCTAATATTATGCTAGAAGCTTTGAAGGCTGAAAATTCTGTAAATCATGAATAATCCTGCAAGATATTCTTTTATTTCAACCGATAGCAGTTTGGGAGAAGCGAGTTCTAAGCCATTTTTACCACTGACATTAAATTATAAGGAAAAATCACAGGAAGTTGTTGGTCTTCTAGATACGGGAGCGATGGTAAATGTTCTTCCCTATCAAATCGGAGTTGACTTAGGTGCTGTTTGGGAAGAACAGACAACAATGCTTGATCTCTCAGGTAACTTGGCTCAGTTTGAAGCACGAGTGTTAGTTTTATCTACAACTGTAAGTTAATTTACTAGTGTTAAATTGGTATTTGCTTGGACACAGGCAATCCAGATACCCCTGATACTAGGGCAAGCAAACTTTTTTATGGAATTTGATGTGTGTTTTTATCGCTCTCAGATGTAACACCTAAAAAATCAGCTTGAAATAAAAATAAACAGTAATATTACTGAAAAATTCTGCTAAATGCTTCATAATACTTCCATATATCAATAAATATACAGTCATGCTCTGTTGCCTTAACCCAGCTTGTCAGAATTCTCCCGTACATGACGGTACAAAATATTGCCCTGATTGCAGTGTTCCTTTGTTGATACCGAGAAATCGATATTCCTCAGTGAAATCCTTGGGTAGTGAGGATTTTGGTAAAACCTATTTGGCAGAAGACATTCACAAATTAGATGAAAATTGTGTCATATCTAATTTGAAACGGGAACAAGTGGTAAGTAACGTTTCTAAGTCTTCTTTTAAGGCGATCGCTATTCCACTAATTGCAGGTATCATTGCAACTTCAGGAGTTGGGTGTCGGACGGTCAGTTCGTCATCACCAAATCTACAAACGTCAACTTCGCCACCAAAGGAGACAGAGAATCAATGCAGTACAGATAAACTAATTAAGAAATCGGGTAATTTATTTGGTGCTATTGAGGTGGGTTCTAAGGGTGTAAAAGGAAAAGTGATTCAAGAACTGCCAACTCTTAATGAGGATGGAACTAAACTTATAGTTTTTAGAAAAGAAAAAATTGAAGATCGAAACGTGAATGCTGCTGACCCCAATTCAAAATTGGCAGCTGTGGAAGCTGTAAAGTTGACGTTTCAGGATATCCAAAAGAGATTTAACATCTCCTGTGAGCAAATAGTGATATTTGGAAGTAGCGGACTTGCACAGAAAGCTCCTGCTGCTCATAAGGAAGCTATTGTCCAAGAAGTTCGACAAGCAACCGGAAGGGCAATGAAATTTATCACCGCAGAGGAAGAAGGTAGTTTCGTTTTTGATGGGGTTGTTCCAGAGTGGCGACTTAAGGAGACCGTTGTAGTTGATATTGGATCGGGTAATACTAAAGGAGCTTACCTTGACTCGAATAATAAACACATTACATTTTCTCTTCCTTTTGGCACCGCGGATTTTGCTAAAGAAGTAAAAAAAAGCCAGGGAAATATCGATTTTACGAAAGCGGCAGAGAATCTAAAGCAGAAACAGTTATTACCACAAATAGCCAGTGAAGTTCAGCTTAAACCAGGTATGCAAACTTTACCAAGAGTCTATCTGGGTGGTGGTATCTCATGGGCGCTGTCCACACTTACACTACCTTGCTCAAAAGAATATACTGTCAAAGGAGAAAAACAAGACCGACTTGATTCATTTGTTCCGATTTCTTCAGAAAACATTAAGACCTTTTATTATAATGCTACACAAGATAAAAAGGCTTTGTTTAACCCAGATCTAAGTAACTGTAGTGCTGAACGTCGAGAAGAAGTACAAAAAGATATAGCTAAGATTAAAACAGATATTTTTTCAGAAGACCAGCTAATTGCAGGAGCTGAAATTCTTCGCGCTTTGAATCAAGAATTGAATTTTTCTGGAAAACAAGTTTTCTTTGTACCTTCTGCAAAAGATGCTCTTCCGATAGGTTATCTCAAACAGCAGCTAGATAAGGCTGAGAAAGACGCTGATAAGTAAGCACCTGGTTAGAGAATTCAGTCAACCAGTACATAAAAATAAAATAATTCGTAATTTGACTAACAAATCTTGTTAAATAACTAACTAATACTTAGATACGTAAGTAAATATACAGTCATGCTCTGTTGTCTCAACCCAGCTTGTCAGAATCCTTCCGTACATGACAGTACCAAATATTGCCCCGATTGTGGTACTCCTTTGTTGGTGCTTAGAAATCGGTATAGTCCGATCAAGTCTTTGGGTGGTGGTGGTTTTGGCAAAACTTATCTAGCAGAAGACGTTGATAAATTAAGGGAAAAATGCGTTATCAAGCAATTTGCACCACAAGTACAGGGAACCACAGGACTGCAAAAGGCGACCGAATTATTTGAGCAAGAAGCCAGGAGGCTACAACTGTTAGGAGAACACCCACAAATTCCCACTTTGCTGGCTTATTTTCAAGAAGATAGTCATTTGTATTTGGTGCAGCAATTTATTGATGGGCAGAATTTACTCCAAGAAATGGAACAGCGAGGAACTTTCAGCGAAGAAAAGATACGCGATTTATTGCAGGATTTGTTAAATATTCTCCAGGTTGTACATCAACAGAAGGTGATTCATCGAGATATAAAACCAGAGAATATTATTCGGCGTGGGGATGGCAAAATTGTTTTAATTGATTTTGGTGCATCCAAGCAAGTGACCCAAACAGTAATGGCGGCTACCCAAGGAACGATGATTGGTTCTTTTGGTTATGCACCTTTGGAACAAATGCAGGGAGGAGAAGCTTACCCTGCTGGCGATTTATATGGTTTAGGTGCAACTTGCTTTCATTTGTTGAGTGGAATTCATCCTTGGGAACTGTGGAAGCGGCAAGGTTATGGCTGGGTTAAAAATTGGCGAGAAAACTTACAACAACCAGTGAGTGAAGAATTGGGGCAAATTCTGGATACATTGTTGCAGGAAGACTATCAGCAGCGTTATGGCTCGGCACAAGAAGTATTACAAGCTTTAAATACTCCACCTATGCCAGCACCCCAAACCCAGCCAATTACAACACCACCCTCATCACCATTGGTTGTACCTCCAACCCAAACAGTAATTTCCACACCAACACCATTACCTGCAACAGTATCAGTTCAAGTTCAAGCAACACCAACGGTTGCATCGATAAAGCTACCTGCAAAGACAAAAATATCAACAAGAAACCCACTAACACAAAATCCTCAGCGAAAAAAAGGGTTATTGGTGGGTGCTGTAATTATGTTATTGGGGTTAGTTGGAACTCAAATCTATGGCTATGTTCGTGATGGTTCATTTCCAACTGATCCGATATTTTTATTTCAAAATAAAAGCTTTCTGAATAGTTCTTTCTCAGAAAAAACCCTGACTGGGCATTCTGGTTATGTTGTTTCCGTCGCCATTAGTCCAGATACTAAAACCCTCGTCAGTGGTAGTGGGGATAATACCATCAAACTATGGGATTTGAAAACCGGAAAAGAAATCCGTACTGTCCCGGGACATTCTGATAGCATTAATTCCGTTGCAATTAGCCCAGATGGTAAAACCCTCGTCAGTGGTAGTGGGTATAAAGACATCAAACTATGGGACTTGAAAACCGGAAAAGAAATCCGCACCCTTACAGGACATTCTGATAACGTTAGTTCCGTTGCCATTACCCCAGATGGTAAAACCATCGTTAGTGGTAGTTGGGACAATACCATCAAACTGTGGGACTTGGAAACCGGAAAAGAAATCCGTACTTTCCGAGGACATTCTGATATTCGTTCCATCGCCATTAGCCCAGATGGTAAAACCCTTGCCAGTGGTCATGTGGATAATACCGTCAAACTATGGAACCTGGAAACCGGGGAAAAAACCCGCACCCTTACAGGACATTCCGGTTTCGTTTTTTCCGTCGCCATTAGTCCAGATGGTAAAACCCTCGTCAGTGGCAGTGCGGACAATACCATCAGACTGTGGAATCTGTACACCGGGGAAAAAATTCGCACCCTTGAAGGACATTCTAATTGGGTTAGTTCCGTCGCCATTAGCCCAGATGGTAAAACCATCGTCAGTGGTAGTCGGGATAAAACTATTAAACTGTGGAACCTGGAAACCAAGGAAGAAATCCGTACTCTTAAAGGACATTCTAATAAGGTTTCTTCTATTGCCATTAGTCCAAATAGTCAAATCATTGTCAGTGGCAGCGATGACGAAACCATCAAAATTTGGCGGTTAAAGTAGTAAGCGCTGGATTTGCAGTTTTGAGTATTGAGCTACACACAGAAAATTAACCTAAACTAAAATCAAAATGACTTGCTCCTAAATCTGAAAACATCATGAACTGGAAACTTGACGAAGCACAAGAAAAACTGCCAGAGGTAATTGATGCGTTAGCGGAGCTTACCGGAGGTATCGCGTCAGAACCTCAATTAATCTTTAATCAGGACAAATTAGTTGCTGCAATCATAGAACCTAAACTTTTCCAAGATTTCCTGGCTTGGCATCAGCAACAAAAAGCATCTTCTCTCGCCAATGCTTTTGCAGAATTACGTCAAATCTGTACTGAAGATAATTACATTTTAGAAACTCCCCCACGATGTAGCGATCGCCAGACACCACGATAGAATGAAAAAAGCAGAGCGACAGGAAGGATGAAAGACTTGAGTAACCTAGATAAAGTTTTAGATGCTGCGATGAGTCTCCCTGTAGAACAGCAGGAAATGTTGATACAAATCTTAAAAAACCGAGTAGCTGAAGCTCGTCGTCACGAAATAGTAAAAGATGCAAAAGATTCTATCGCTGAATTTAAGTCGGGAGAATATAAAGCACAAACCGCAGAGGAAGCAATTCAAGAACTACGAAAATATTTAAATAGTTAAATTGGTTTAAATTTGATTTAATGCATCAAATTGTCCTGAGTAAAAAATTTAAAAAGTCTTTCCGAAAATTTGCTCGTCGAAATGCCGACTTACAAGCAAGGATTGAAGAAACAATTGTTGCGATGGAAAATGATGTCTTTAGCATCAGCTTAGGTACGCACAAACTAGAGGGTAAATTATCAGGACTATTATCATGTTCTTGTGGATATGATTGTCGTATTGTTTTTTGTTTGGAAACAGATGACAAAACTGGGGAAGAGGTTATTTTATTGTTAGATGTTGGTACTCATGATGACGTTTATTAGCTTTAAATTTTGGAAGTCTCCATTAGCAAAATGATAGTTTCATTGGTGCGATGCTTTGGGGTATTAATTTTGCGATATCCCTACGGAACGCTACGCGATCGCCTACTTAAAATTGAAATTGAGCATCAAAAGCGTCGCTACTATAATTACTATAAAATTTCAAGTTAGGATGAAATGAATCAGAGAGATTTTGTTGTCATGAATAAAAGGACTCAACTACTCGAAGTAATTGCAGCTTTACCAGAGGAATTAGTTGACCAAGCATTAAATTACGTACAAATGTTGCAAAATCCGATTCAGATTACACCTGGAGTTTGCGGAGGACAAGCACGAATTAGAAATACACGAATTCCCGTATGGACTTTGGTCGTATATCGTCAACAAGGTGCTTCGGATGAGGAATTATTGGCAAATTATCCTGGATTAACTGTGGGAGATTTAAGTGCTGCTTGGCATTACTACGAACAAAATACCGAACAAATCGACCGAGAAATTGCCCAGGATGATTTAGTTTGATGGCGTTACGAGTTTACTGAAAATTTCCCGATCGCAATGGTCAATTTACTCAGAGCAGAGGGATATGATGTATTAACTTCCTAGGAAGCAGGTCAAGCAAATCAAGGTATTCCTGACGATGTTGTTTTGCAGTATGCGACAAAAATGGGTCGCATTTTGATTACAGAAAATCGCCAAGACTTCATAGATTTACATCGAACTATATCAAATCATGCTGGTTTAATTATTTTTAAAAGCGATCGTGATTATGCGGGGAAAGTCAAGGCGATAATTGATTTTCTTAATGAAGATAGTCGAACCCTACAGAATCGTTTGCTGCGGGTTATGAAGCAAAATATAAAAGAAATCGGACAGATTTTTGTTGTTCAGGAGTATGGTAAAAGTTAATTACTATTTCTTGAATATAGCTCATAATTCCACTTGGCGGTTGTCAAAGTCTCTTTGATGTTCTAAATCTATATCCACACCAGCTAAAGGAGAATTTTGAAAAAAATCAACTAAATTTTCTGATTCGGTTTTGGGGTATTTATTTTCTATTTGTCTAGTCAAATGATGTAGAGTACACAGACGAACAGGTGCTTATGACAAACCCTAATCAAGACAGCAAATACTTATTGCGTGCAGCACAAATTAGTCAGCAGACGCAAGGATTTTCCCACCCCTGGAATGATAAGTCTGAGATTCATGGCACGATGATGGGGCGATCGCTAGGTTTACAACGTACTGGTGTGAATTTTGTGAAGGTTCCCCCAGGGAAGGAATCCTTTGTTTACCATGCTCACTACTGTGAGGAGGAATGGATTTATATCCTCAGTGGTGATGGGATTGCGGAGATTGATGGAGAAGAATTTCAGGTGGGTGCTGGGGATTTTATGGCTTTTCCTACCCCTTCTGTGGCTCACCATTTAAAGAATACTGGCAAGCAAGATTTAATTTATCTGTCGGGGGGAGAAAATCTCGCTGTGGAAATTGCTGATTTTCCCCGTCTGGGTAAACGGATGATTCGCCGTGGAGCAACGGTGGAAATATTTGATACTGCTGATGCTCAACCTTTTGATGTATTAGATAAGACTGAATAATTAACTATAGAACTCTGTCAATTTTTATTTTTATGGTATAGAAGGAGGTGCAAGGAGAAGTGGGTTGCTCCATTCTTTGGATGCTCGAAAAAGTCTGAATCAATCTGCTCAAGACAAATCGGACGAATGCTGCCCACACTACATCCGTCATTTTTTCTTGACAAAGTCCCAACTGTATTTTCCGTAGCTAGAGGTGAGTAAATTTATCTGGCTCTGCCAATGGTAGTAATATATAGTACAGCCTCGTCTCCTGGTATACCGAGAACTTCGTTAACTTGGTCGTCAAAAAAACCACCAATACCACTAACTCCAATACTGAGATGAACGGCTGCTAGGTTGAGTCTTTGTCCTAGGTGTCCAGCATCCATATGTAGATAACGATAAGCGCGATCGCCATATTGAGCAACTGCCGCTTTTAAATCTGCTGTATGAAAAATTACTGCTGCTGCATCTCTACCTAAATCCTGCCCTAAACAGAGAAAATGTAATTCTTTGCGGAAGTTTTTAAAGCGGATTTGCCGTAATTCCTGAGCTTTGGGAGCGTAGTAATAGCAACCTGACTCTAAACCTTCTACCCCGGAAACAGCAATAAATGTTTCTATCAAATTCAAATCAAAATAATCGGGTTCACTATCTAATCCTTGGTCGATATAATTCCGTGGCTGATAGGTAAAATTTAATAGGGACTTCAGTTCATCTAAAGTTAAGGGGTCACCACTATAGGCACGGGTAGACCGCCGTTTGAGCATTGTCACTTCTAAATCTTCTAATTTATCACCCCAGTAAATTTGATTAGTATCCGTGGATATTTTCTGACAGAAGGGGAAATTATATTTATCTTCTAAGGATTTTTCTTGTTTGATTTCTGGTAAGTTTAATTTACCTGTAGTTCCCGGTAAAATTTGCGTAGCTTGATGAAAATATTGTAACAACTCACCATCGGGTAATTGCGGATATTCTGTTTCTGTGGCGGAGGGTAAAGCTGTGCGCCAATGGGGTAAATTTTGGTTAATATCGAGGATATCAGCCAGGGGAAGTACGGCGATCGCCCCTTCTTGTTGAGTATCAATATATAGTAGTTCGTTGACAGCTTCGTCAATAAAACCACCAATTAAATGGGGACGATAATCCACAATTCCGGCTGCTAATTCAATATTCCCCATCAAATGTCCCGTATCTAAGAATATCCGCCGATAGGCTCGGTCTTCATAACGCCAAACTGAACGGTAAAATACGGCAGTAAGGACAATTGCTAACTGGGTATTTTCTAAAGCAGAATGCCACAAGCAAGCATCCTGTAATTTCTGCCAAACATCGCTTTCCCAGTAATGCATTAAGCTGTGGGTACGGCACTGGTAATTATATAATCCTGGTGGTAGTAGGGGAGTTCCCCGCGACACCAAATACATCTCTGCTGGATATAAACCTCCCGCACTGGGTGCTGACCGCAAGTATACATCACCCATGGAAGGAATTCTCGCCGTCAGTCCATAGCTACAAAATAGCAGACGGGATAACCTCTGCCACCATTGCGCTTCGGGATTCCCAGCAAAAGCATTCGGTTGTTGTTGAATGTAAGGTTTGAGGTCAAAGCTAGAACCAATTTTATATTCTTTGAATGGTACTGGTTGTTTTGCCCAGTCCAAACCTTTATTTTTAGCAGCGATCGTTTGCGGATCGTACTTAGTGCGTTCGTGGTAGTGCTGTGCTATCGAGTGACGCAGTTCGGGCATAGTTGATTTCAATACGCTTCTGCTAATTATCTTTGCATCCAAAAGCTCTTTGTTTTAGTCTTTCTAGGTACATTCTTTAGAATCTTTAAATTGTCAGAGGTTATCTAAAGTTTCTAAATAACCTCCGGTAAGTGCCAGAAAGCCCCAGGAACAAGGATTTGGGGGGAAAGGGAAGCTTTTATCTGCAATATCAAATCTGTAGAATACTTGTTGATAAATTCTGAGCGGGTTTCAGCTTTTTCGCTAGAGCATCTTTCCTTTCTCAGGCAGATCTATTTCACAAAATTATCATACTGGGATTTATTTTTTGATTTAGGGAGAAAAAATTAGGCTGCTGACAAGAAAGAATTTTCTCCTAAAATGTTAAAAATTGTAAAGTTAAACAGGTGAATTGGAAAAACTAGATTTCCGCCTAGCTAAACTAACAAAAAGAGCATCTGTACTGCTATGTTTATAAGTGCGAGTTAGGAAAGATAAAAGTATCTGCTAATTTTGCCAACCCATCGAATACATAGCTAAGTTCTCAGGCAACCCATTTGTAGTTTACCCATTGCAATGATTCCCGTTCACCTGACGCTAAAAAATTTTTTGAGTTATTGTGATGCTAGTTTAGATTTTCGTGGCTTGCATACCGCTTGTATTTCTGGTGCAAATGGAGCCGGAAAATCCTCTTTACTGGAAGCGATTACTTGGGCAATTTGGGGAGAAAGTCGAGCTGCGGCAGAAGATGATGTTATTCATAGTGGTTCTAAGGATGTACGGGTAGACTTTACTTTTCAAACCAGTCAACAAACCTATCGGGTGATTCGTACTCGACAAAGGGGAGGAAGCGGAGGTTTAGAATTTCAAATTGCCACACCCAGTGGATTCAAAGCTTTGACGGGTAAGGGGATTCGAGCCACCCAGGATTTGATATTAGAGCATATTAAGCTAGATTACGATACATTTATTAACTCCGCTTATTTACGGCAAGGGCGAGCGGATGAGTTTATGTTGAAGCGTCCCAGTGAGCGTAAGGAAATTCTGTCTGAACTGCTAAAATTGCATCAATATGATGAGTTAGAAGAACGGGCGAAGGATTTATCAAAACAGTTTAAGGCAAGGGTGGAAGAGTTAGACCGTTCCTTGGAAAATATGGCTTCCCAACTGCAAGAGAAAGAGGCGATCGCCACCAAGCAAACTACCCTGGAAAATGAACTCAACCAACTGCAACAACTCCAACAATTTGAGCAGATTCAATTGCAAAGTTTACAGGTAGTGCAACACCAACGGCAAACCTGGGAAGAAAACTTAAGTTTTGTTAGGCAACAGTTACAAAATCTTACCCAGGATAGCGATCGCCTGCAACAGGAACAAAGGGTGACTCAGACTCAGATGCAAACTTTGGGGGAATTATTTCAGCAAGAAACAGAAATTCAAGCCGGTTATCAACACTATCAACATCTCCTATCCCAGGAAGAAAGCTTTAACCTGAAATTTGCCGAATATACCCGCGCTCAACAAACCCGACAGCAAAAACAGCAGCAATTAACTAAACAAATTCATCTCCTAGAGCGGCAATTACAACAAGCACAAGCACAATTAGAAGCACTGCGGGAACAGGAGACAGAAATTCAACAAACCCTAAGTAAAGCAGCAGAAGTAGAAGCGGCGATCGCCCAATTAACCACCGCCCGCCAACGCTTGGCGCAGTATGATGAGCTACAGATGCGTGTCACCCCCATCTTGCAACAAAGACAACATTTACAAAGCCAAATTGATAAAACTCAAGCCACCCTCAGCGCTCGTTTAGAACAAATTCAAGCTACAGAAAATCAACTGCAACGACAACAACGTCGCCAACCCCAGCTGCAACAAGCAGTCATAGAAGTGGCAACACAAATCGAAGCTTTAGAAAAACAACGGGTATATCTGCAAAGGGTACAGGAAAAAGGGCAGGAAAGGCGGCATTTTATTGAACGCTTGCAAGCACACCAAAGAGACTACGAAAAATTACTAGGTGAGCTAGAACAGAAGTTACAAATGTTGCAGACTCCTGATGCAATTTGTCCTTTGTGTGAGCGTCCTTTGGATGAGCATCACTGGAATCGGGTAGTGGATAAAACCAACGCCGAATATAAGGATACGGAGGGGCAACTCTGGGTAGTACGGGAACAAATGGCTTTTTCCGATCGGGAAATTCAGGTATTACGCCAGGAATATCGGGAAGTCTCCCAAAAATTATCCCCCTACGAATCTCTGCGGGAACAAAGGGGACAGTTGGCAGCACAGTTGGAAGTGACAACGGATGTGGGGCAGCAACTTCAGCAAATCGCCAGGGAAAAGCAGGAGTTAGAGCGGCAGTTAGAATTGGGAGATTATGCCCAGGATAAGCAGGCAGAATTACAGCAACTAGCAGCTTATTTGGAAGAATTGAATTACAACGAGAAAAATCATGCCCTGGCTCGCAGTGAAGTGGAAAAGTGGCGCTGGGCAGAGATTCGTCAGGGGCAAATTAAGGATGCGAGCAAGAGACAGGCGCAGGTAGCTGCCAGAAAACCAGAGATTGAGGCACAGATTGGCGAGTTAAACCGCAGAATTCAGGAAGAGGGCGTAAATTCGGAATGTGCGCGGGAAATAGCTGCCTTGGATAGGTATATGACAGAACTGGGTTACAATACCGAACAACATAACCAACTGCGGAGCGCCCTACGTCAGGGGCAAAGTTGGCAATTACGCCATCAACAATTATTGACAGCCCAGGAGCAATATCCCCAACTTCAGCAGCGTGCCCAGGAATTAGCGATCGCCCTCCAAGCTAGGTTACAGGAAAAGCAACGACTGGCGAGCAACTTAAATGAGATTGTGCAGCAACTAGAAGCAACCGCCAACCCTCGGAGTCAGATACATAGTTTAGAACAGCAGCTAGCAAGTAGGCGGCGACAGTTGGATGAATATCTGGGGCAATTGGGGCAAATCAAACAGATGATGCATCAATTAGCGACTCTAGAAATTCAGTATGGGCAGCAACAACAACAGCTCCAGGAAGCAAAACGGCAGCAACGAATTTATCAGGAGTTAGCCCAGGCATTTGGTAAAAATGGTATCCAAACACTGATGATTGAGAACGTGTTGCCTCAGCTAGAAGTGGAGACAAATCAACTACTTTCGCGGTTGAGTGCGAATCAGTTACATGTACAATTCGTTACTCAAAAAGCCGGACGTAACGGTAAAAGTACGAAGAAAAACGCCAAAATGATTGACACCCTAGATATTCTCATTGCCGACGCTAGGGGAACCCGTGCTTATGAAACCTATTCCGGGGGGGAAGCATTTCGGATTAACTTTGCGATTCGTTTAGCTTTAGCAAAATTACTTGCCCAGCGTGCCGGAGCCGCTTTACAGTTACTGATAGTTGATGAGGGATTTGGTACTCAAGATGCGGAAGGTTGCGATCGCCTGATTGCTGCGATTAACGCGATCGCTCCTGATTTTGCCTGTATCCTCACCGTTACCCATATGCCCCACCTCAAGGAAGCATTTCAAGCTCGGATTGAAGTACATAAGACTCAGCAAGGTTCCCAGGTACGTTTGATGTCTTAATGTATAAGGCTTGCTAACACCCTAGGGAAATATTTAGGGTATTTTTGACATTTGGGAATTTAGTCACCTTCTGGGGCAGATTTACCAGAAATTGAGCAGTTTTTGAACTGGTATTGGGCAACTGCTACCCTGAATCAGACATCGGCGATCGCCTGATATGATTACCAATATTCCCCTTCCCAATATCAGTATGTACGATTACATTATCATTGGTGCAGGTTCCGCAGGATGTGTTTTAGCAAACCGTCTGAGTGAAAATCCCCAGGTAAAAGTTTTACTATTAGAAGCAGGTAATCCTGATAATAGGCAAGAAATTCATATTCCTGCGGGATTCCCCAATTTATTTCAAACTGAATACGATTGGGCATACTATACCGCACCTCAAACCTATTTAAATAATCGTGAATTGTTCTATCCTCGCGGTAAAGTTTTAGGTGGTTGTAGTTCCATTAATGCCATGATTTATATTCGTGGTGATTTAGAAAATTATAATCAATGGGAAGCTTTAGGAAATCCAGGATGGGGTGCGAAGGATATACTACCCTATTTCCAAAAATCCCAAAATCAAGAACGCGGAGCGGATAAATATCATGGAACGGGTGGATTATTAAATATTAGTGATTTACGCTGTATTAATCCCCTTTCCCGTGCTTTTGTGGAATCAGGTTTACAAGCAAAATTTCCCCGCAATCGTGACTTTAATGGGGAGCAACAGGAAGGATTCGGCTTTTTTCAAGTTACTCAGAAAAATGGTAAACGTCATAGTACTGCCACCGCATACCTCAAGCCAATTCTACAGCGACAGAATTTACATATTCAAACTAATGCTCAAGTTACTAACTTAATCATTGAAAACCAAAAAGTCACAGGAGTAAATTATCAACAAAATAATCAAAATTATCAAGTTCATGTTGGCAAAGAAGTTATTCTCAGCAGTGGTGCAATTAACTCTCCCCAAATTCTTTTACTTTCTGGAATTGGTGATAGTGAAGATTTGAAATCCCTGGGAATTACTGTTAATCATCACTTACCTGGAGTCGGTAAAAATTTACAAGACCATTTGTGTGTAGCAGTTATTTATGAAGCTACTAAAGCAATTTCTCTTCTCAATGCCAAAAACAAAATTAGCCTACTGCAATACCTTTTGTTTAAGCAAGGAGGTTTAACTAGTAATGTTGCCGAAGCTGGAGCTTTTATTAAACTTAATCCCGAAAATAAACACTGTGATTTACAATTACATTTTGCTCCTGCTTTCTTCCTAAAACATGGGAAAATGCAACCCACAATTCATGGTTTCACCTTTGCTGTAACTCTGCTCTATCCAGAAAGTCGTGGTTATGTGACTTTGAACTCTGCCAATGCTTTAGAAAACCCTCTAATTCAGCCTAATTATCTAGAAAAAGAGAATGATTTAAAAGTTCTCGTATCCGGAATTAAAATAGCACGTCAAATCACACAAATGCCAGCTTTAAAACAGTTCGCTGGCGAGAATTTATATCCCCAAGCACACATCAATACCGATGAGGAACTAGAGAATTACGTCCGTGATTATGTCGAAACTATATATCATCCCGTTGGTACTTGCAAAATGGGACAGGATAATATGTCCGTTGTGAATCATCAATTAAAGGTGAGGGGAATAGAGGGATTAAGAGTTGTAGATGCTTCCATTATGCCCACAATTATTGGTGGTAACACGAATGCTCCCACAATCATGATTGCCGAAAAAGCCGCAGATATGATTTTGGCAGAAACTGATAATCGGTAATTGGTTTACTTTACCATTGAAAAATTCCGAGATACAGATTTTAGGGAATGTGATAACCTGTTTCTGAAACCTTTATAGACTACGCAAATTTTCCATTAAATATGGTTGCAGAGCCGAAAATAAAATGAGCAGAAAGTGAACATTTTTTGAACTTGTATCTGAATACAGAAATCCTGCAAACTATCATTATCAAACAACAAGAAAATCATGACACAGCAAACTTTATCTTCAAAAACTCAAATTCGCACCTATCAAAACTTGATTAATGGTGCTTATGTTGCTCCCGTCTCCGGTGAAAATTATACTCGTACGAGTCCATTAACTGGAGAAGATTTAGTCCAAATTGCTTGGAGTAATCAAGTAGACGCAGATAATGCAATTCAAGTAGCAAGAAAAGTCTTTGATGAGGGAAAATGGTCAAATTCTGCACCCAAAAATCGCCATGATATTCTCAGGAAAACCGCAGACTTAATCAGAGAAAAATCCCAGGCGATCGCCACCACAATTTGTCAAGAAGTGGCACGACCATTTAATATGTGCGTGATGGAAGTTCTCATGACTGCGGATATCTTCGATTACTTCGCAGGATTAAGTTTAGATATTAAAGGTGAAGCAATTACCCAAGAAGGTAATATCATCGGGATGACAGTTAACGAACCTGTGGGAGTTGTGGGAATTATCACCCCCTGGAACTTTCCCCTCGTATTAGTTGCGTGGAAAATTGCTCCCGCGATCGCCACTGGTTGCACTATGGTAATTAAACCCAGCGAATTTACCCCTTCTAGCACTTTTATGCTGGTAGAAATACTCGCAGAAGCTGGTTTACCCCCAGGAATTGCTAACATTGTGACTGGTGATGGTGCGGTAGTTGGTGAAAGATTGGTGGAGTCACCTTTAGTTGATAAAATTGCTTTTACTGGTTCTACAGCCGTTGGTAAAAATATCATGGCAAAGGCTGCACCAACTTTAAAAAGAATTAGTTTAGAGTTAGGTGGTAAGAGTCCCAATATTATTTTCCCCGATGCTGATTTACCCCAAGCAATCATGGGAGCTATTGGTGGTATCTATTTAAATAGTGGTCAAGTTTGTCAAGCGGGTTCCCGTTTATTAATCCATGAATCTATCAAAGATGCTGTCGTAGAGCAATTAGTAGGCGCTAGTCAAACCCTCGCAATTGGCAACCCCATGGACGTAAATACATTCATGGGACCCGTAATTAATCAACGGCAATTTGAAAGAGTACAATCCTACATTCAAGCGGGAATTGATGAGGGTGCAAAATTAATTACCGGTGGAGTTGGACAACATTCTGTACCCGGTTTTCCCGATGGTTTATTCATCAAACCCACAATTTTTGATGATGTTTCCAGCACCATGAAAATTGCCCAGGAAGAAATATTTGGACCCGTCCTTGCAGTTATGACTTTTAGGGATGAAGCGGAAGCTTTAGCCATTGCCAATGATTCCATGTATGGCTTAACTGCTGGAATTTGGACAAAAAATATTGATACAGCTTTTCGCATGGCAAAGGGTATCCGCGCTGGCACAATTTGGATTAATACCTACCATACATCGGGTTTAGAACCTCGTATGCCCTATGGTGGATTTAAACAAAGTGGCATCGGTAGAGAAGTCGGACACAAGGGTTTAGAAGAGTATTTAGAAACTAAATCCGTACATATTAAAGTTGGCTAATTATCACCATTAAACTCGACCTGAAATATCATAGAAAATTATGTCATCCCAAACTATTCAACAAACAATCGCTAATTATTTCGCTGCTACTAGAGCGATGAGTTTAGAATCTTGGCTAGCAACTTTTGCCGAAGATGCTATTAGTTATGAACCAGATGCACCACCATTAAAAGGATATCAAGACTTAACTCACTTTTTTCAAGGAATTATTTCCGTCTTTCAGCAAATAGGATTAACAGAAGAAAGCGTTTTTATCAATGGAAACGAAGCCGCTGTGAAATGGATTGGTCACGGTGTGGGTAAAAATGGTCAGGAAGTCGCCTTTGAAGGAATTGATGTTTTTGAAATTAACGATGCAGGTAAAATTCAGCAAATGTGGGCTTACTGGTATCCACAAAAGATGATGGCACAGTTAGCTTAACAAAGACAAACATAAGTAGGTCGGTGTGAAAATTTCAATGTATGTCATTGCGAATGAAACGTTCGCGTAGCTTGTCGCTTTGCGACTCAGTGAAATGAAGCAACCGCAACGGTTTTGTCAATTTTACATTCTGTTACATAGTTGGGTTTATTTTCATCGACTTACTTATCATCAGTTTTCCTTGTTGAAATGGGGAAAAGGTGAACAGGAAAATATCCTCCAAACCTTTCCCTTTCTGTTTGACAACTCTTTTTCAAGAAGTTAAATTCGCAAAATTTTCCCCAAGTCTCGGCAATAACTTGTTTAATCTAACGTAAGTTAGACGCTTGGAGCCAGCGATTAAAAATCGCCGTCTAATAGCTCAAGTCCTCTACAAGAGGACTGATAGCAAAGGATTCGATTTGTATTTCGAGTCCATTTTTAATGGACTTTGGATGTTAGACGGGGATTTTTAATCCTCGTTGGGACAGTTTTTATCGATTTATTGAATGTATCCAAGCTCATCGAACTCATGTTAATCTAAGGCTTTCAAATCGTTTACCGCAGGACCATGTAACACTTTCCCTTGACAGCTAAAACGCGCACCATGACAGGGACAATCCCAGGTTTTCTCCGCACTGTTCCAATTAACAATGCAACCTAGGTGAGAACAGATAGCAGAAACAGCATTAACCGTTCCATTTTGATCACGATAGGTAGCGATTTTTTCACCATTGACTGTTACTATCTTGCCTTCCCCTTCTTTCACATCTGCAAGAGAATCACCCAATCCTTTCAGGCGATCGCCTAACCAGTGTTTACCCACATCTAGGTTTTGCTTCAAACCTTCCACCGTTAAAAAAGGTGTTGCACGGGTAGCATCATATAATTTTGCCCAGGGATTTTCGACTCCTAAAATCAAGTCACTGAGTACCATTGCTGAGACAGTACCGTTAGTCATACCCCACAGACTAAAACCTGTTGCGACATAGATATGCTGACTCGATGGAGTCAATTTACCTATGTACGGTAATTTATCAAAGGAAACAAAATCCTGAGTTGACCAATGGTAATCAATCGATGTTATCCCAAACCGCGATCGCGCATATTCCTGTAAATCTTCGTATTTCTCCTCAGTGTGTTCTACACTACCAACTTTATGACCACCTCCACCAATTAATAACAACAGACCATTTTCATCGGGAGTTGTACGAATTGAGTAATATTTTTCCCCACTACCTATGTACATTCCCTCAAATCCTTGGGACTGTTCAATTCTCGCACCGATGATATAAGAGCGTTTTGGATAGGTTTTGGCGAAAAATAACCCCTCATTCAAAATAGGTATATTAGTCGCGACAATTACATCCTGAGCTTGCAAGTTTCCTCGCTCTGTAATCACATTGCAAGGTTTACCCTCCTCTACATTCTGAACCCGCGTATTTTCAAATACGTAGCTGCCATCACCAGGAATATTTTGGGCTAAATGTAGCAGATATTTACGCACATGAAATTGTGCTTGCTGTTCAAATTTGACTGCACCCGCAACGGGGAAAGGTAAGGAAGTCTCACGGACAAAACTAGCAGGTAAACCTAATTTAGTCGCTGCTTCTACTTCTGCTGTAATCTGCTCCACATCATTTGCAGATTCGGTAAAGGTATAAGCACTTTGACGGCTAAAGTCACATTCTATGCCGTATTCTGCAACCAATTTTCCCACCAATTCTAGGGCAGCTTGATTTGATTGTGCATATAAACGTGCTTTATCCTCACCGTGTTCTTGAATCAGATCTGCATAAATTAATTGGTGCAGTGAGGTAACTTTTGCAGTTGTATGACCACTCACACCTCTAGAGATTTTCTCCCCATCAATCACAGCAACGGTTTTACCTGCACGTTTGAGCAAAGTAGCAGCAGTGATACCTGCAATACCTGCACCCACAATTGCCACATCAACCGAGAGATTATTCTCCCAAGGTGAATAGTTAGTTTCAGGAGTTGATTCAATCCAATAGGAAATGGATTTTCCAGAGATATTTTGTATCATGCCGATAAATTATTTAGAAAACTACTAACAGGAATTACTAACAGAAATGACTATGCTTGCTCTTTCAGAGGGTCTGCAATATATCTAAATTCTTCATCTGAGTTCCAAGCACCCCGCTCATCTTTTCCGTTAGTAGACAAGTTGTAGTAAATATCCACTGTTTCATCTGGTTGGATATTGCCAAAGAATGGGTCTGTTAATTTGCCCATAGATTCTAAGGCTTTCATAAACATTTTGGTATGGGAGATTTCTCTAGTTAATAAATGTACTAATGTCTCCTTAGTGCCTTGGTCTGGAGCAAGTTTAATTAGTGCTTCATAGGTTTGACGCGCTCCTGCTTCTGCTGCAATATTTGCCCTGAGGTCGCGCACAACATCACCACCTTCATTGATATAACTTGCTGTCCAAGCAACTCCTTGGGAATCCAGGAAATGGGGACCTTGTCCTCTGACAGCAAACAAAGTACTGTTAAATGCAGATGTTTGATCTACATTTTTAGTATGTACTTCGATTAATTTGCCAATCATTTCTAAGTGACTAAATTCTTCGATTGCAATATCTTGGAGCATATCTTTAATTCCTGCATGCTCCGTATGAAATGATTGCACCCAATATTGTAAGGCTGCGGAGAGTTCACCCGTTGCTCCACCGAATTGTTCGAGCAATAATTGAGCAAATTGAGGATTTGGCTGCTCAACTTTAACCGCTTTATTAATCAATTCTTTCTTATGGAAAAACATCTTACTACCATGAATTGAGCATTACACCTCGTATCTTAGATGATGCCTCTCAGAGAAAAGAATTGTCTTCCGGCAGATATCCAAAATATATTTTCTCTAACTCCTGTCAGACGGCAAAAAAAACTTTTAATATAGAGCTAATTAGGGTACAAAAATTTTCCTATTTATATTCCAATTGCAAAATACAGCAGATTTTAACTGCGTGAGCTACAGAAATACCCCTCGCTGATGCTACCTACAGTTTGCATACAACTTATGAACTCACCCCAATTGCTACCCTAAGCGCGATCGCGTCAATAGGAATAACCCCCCCTTCCTACCTTTCCTTATAAAAGACAGGCAAAATTTACTTCCTCGAAGCAAGAGGAATGAGGGGGGAATTAGACTTCTGATAAGTATCACAGATTGCCGCAACTATCAAAATTTACTGATAATTAATCCATCTGAAAACCTTATCTTCTCCTTTTAGAGAAATTTATCTGGGTACAATGTGTAATCTTGGTGCGACTCCTGGATTGATGATAGCTGCTAACTCTTCAGAAGATATTTTACTAAGTTCTGTTTGTAGTTCTGTCAGGGTAAATTCATAGCCACACTCACTTGCAATCTGGATGAAAGTTTCTACATCTGTGGCAGCTTTTAGCCTTTGCTTTAAGATTTGGTCTTCTTTAATGGCTTGGAAAAGTTGAGCCGCATTATTCTGTGTCATAACAGTTTCTGCTCCTGATTTCTAAAGATTTATAGGCGAAATTATCTGTCTGAAGCCATCTCCCAACACCCAAACTTGAGATTTGCCAATTTATCTCATTTACCTAGCTTCGTTTACAGCACGTTACAAGCCAATTGAGTAAACTTACTTTGTATGATTTATACCCAAAATATCATTTCACACTCGCAGTGTCATCAACAATTGCTTGTATTAACTCCTCTTCACGACCACAGAGGAAATATTCTCTTTCTATTATAGGTGTTGCTTAAGAATACAGACTATAAATCACCATAGGGATTTAATTACTAAAGTAACATTGGGAAGATAAGAGATATTTTATTTGTCATCAAACTTTACCTAATGGCTGAGTTGATATTGATTTCACGATTTTATTTATATTGATTTATTCCTGTTAACTGTGACCTGTTCTATGTGATAAAAAAATATGATTTTGCTCTACAGACATACCATCTTGTTTTAGAGAATGTTTGAAAATTTTCCTTCTGTGTCATGTGGAATATACAATGGTGTCTACATCCGTAAGGGCAGTTTTATCAATATACTGCAATTATTCACGAATATCTGGTGAACCCGCCCCTATCGCTTGGTGGTCAATGGGGATACAGAATGACGATTTATACCTGATAAAATTTTTAAGACAGGCTCTTCAATATAACTTATGTAACTGTTTGTAAAAATACCAATTTTATACAATATTTCAATCATTTACGGATAAAATTATTGATATAAATTCAACCGTAAATTCTAAGACATCTAAGCTTTTTATAACTCATCCTTTCAGTAGATATTCTAATTATGGCTGCAAACTTTTTTCCCAATTCTAAATAGATATAAATTCTCTCTTAAGAAATGTTTAGTAGCCTACACATCAAAGATAAAAATATTTGATATTTAATAAAGAAGGCTTGTGAGTTTCCTACTTTGCTGGAAATATTCAAGCTGACTTTCAGTTAATAGATACTAGCTCGAAATGATACGTGAAAAATAGCAATTTTTACGGTTATCAAAAATCTAGAATGAAAGACTAACTGCGTTAATTCCTGAATTGCTTCATTCACGAGGAAAAACTCTTCATTCTTCCTCAATTCACTGCTTGTAAAACCCCAAACTAACCGATGGCTAATGTTATATGGCTACAAGGTGGTGCTTGTTCTGGCAACACTATGTCGTTTCTCAATGCTGAAGAACCCACTGCCTGTGACTTGATTGCGGATTTTGGCATTAATATTTTGTGGCATCCTTCCCTGGGTGTGGAATTGGGCGAAAATCTACAAAGATTATTGTGGGATTGCATTCTCGGTAAAATTCCCCTAGATATTCTCGTCTTTGAAGGTTCTGTAGTCCAAGCACCCAACGGTACGGGGGAATGGAACCGTTTTGCCGATCGCCCCATGCAAGAGTGGTTAAGTGAACTGTCAAAAGTGGCAAATTTCGTTGTCGCGGTGGGAGACTGTGCTACCTGGGGAGGAATTCCGGCAATGGCTCCCAATCCCAGCGAATCCACTGGTTTACAGTTTCTCAAGCGTCAAAAAGGTGGTTTTTTGGGTGCAGATTTCGTCTCCAAAGGAGGATTGCCAGTCATTAATATCCCTGGATGTCCTTCCCACCCTGATTGGATATCTCAGATATTAGTGGCGATCGCCACTGGCAGAATCAGCGATATTGCCCTAGATGACTTACAACGTCCCCAAACCTTCTTTAATACCTTCACTCAAACTGGCTGTACCCGGAATATCCACTTTGCCTATAAAGCCACCGTTGCAGAATTTGGTCAACGCAAAGGCTGTCTCTTTTATGACCTTGGTTGTCGGGGACCCATGACTCGTTCCTCCTGTAACCGTATTCTCTGGAATCGTGTCTCTTCCAAAACCCGCGCTGGAATGCCCTGTTTAGGTTGTACCGAGCCAGAATTCCCCTTCTACGACCTAGAACCAGGAACTGTGTTTAAAACCCAAACCCTGATGGGAGTACCTAAAGACTTACCCACTGGTGTCAAACGCAAAGAATACGCCATCCTGACAGTTGTTGCTAAAGATACAATGCCAGCCTGGGCAGACGAAGACTTTTTCACAGTTTAGTAATGTGAACCAACCACCAAGGAGAGAGGAGCATGGCAATTAAAACTTTAGATATTTCCCCCGTCGGTAGAGTTGAAGGGGATTTAGATGTGCGTGTCGATATTGAAGATGGTTTTGTCGTCAACGCTTGGACTCATGCCGAGTTGTTTCGCGGTTTTGAAATTATCCTCCGAGGCAAAGACCCCCAAGCTGGGTTAATTGTAACACCGAGAATCTGCGGTATCTGCGGAGCATCTCACCTCAGCAGCGCCGCTTGGGCATTAGATACAGCCTGGGAAACGGAAGTCCCCCGTAACGCCATCCTGGCAAGAAATCTTGGACAAATCGTTGAGACAATCCAAAGCATCCCCCGCTACTTTTACGGCTTATTTGCCATTGATTTAACGAATAAGAAATACGAAAACAGCCGCTTTTATCAAGAAGCTTGTCGCCGCTTTACCGCCTTTACTGGGAAACATTACGAACTCGGTGTCACCATTTCCGCCAAACCCGTCGAAATTTATGCCCTCCTCGGTGGACAATGGCCCCACAGCAGTTATATGGCAATCAATTGCGGAATTGCTTATTTATTAGGGGTTTATCGTGGTAGATGCAATTATTCCCTAGCTTTTCCTTAAATCAGATGATTCCAAGGAGGCATCCAGCCACAAATCTCTTGATTTTTCTCTGCTCAATTTTATTTGCTGCTCTCAAGCATTAACTAGTTTTTCCTTAATCCTGATATTAACGATAGAGCTACCCTCCGTTGGGAGGCGATATAACTTCATTCTGCCGCACGATAGAGCTACGCTTTGCCAAGGCGATCGCGGTTAATAGTAGTTCAGATTTATTTGGATTTAGAGTACAAACGCGCTATACGGGGCTTTTCCTAGGGATTGTCGGAACTATTCTCCAATGTTTGCATATCGCTCCCATCGCTCCACCGCTTCGACCGTAGCAGGGTTTCCTACAATCTCATCAAAGTCAATTAGGAACCGTAATAATCTCGCAACTGCTTTGCTCTGAACATCCGTAAATTGATACTTGCTGGCGATCGCTGTCGGTTCGGACTTCCTCAACGACTTGGGATAATCGTGTAGCAGGTGATATTGAGATGAATGAAGAATCCCGTTACGATCGTTACCCCAATGTCTCAAACCACAGATAATAAAAGCCGGAATGTAATAGCGGAAACCCTTTTCATTCAGAAAGGATAGAGCCGAGCAGCATGCAATAATGTCATCGTCTGGCACATCCTGCCACCGTGTCTCAAGGTCAAGACATCGTGCAGCACGCTGCTTTTCAACAGATTCCCAAGCATCCATCGCTATGGCTTCATGAAGAGTCGTTCCATCTTTGCGGGACACCCCATCGAAAGCCTCCGTAATTTCAGCAATGAGGGCAGCGCGACGACTCTCAAATTCGGATTCATTACTCATGTTTTTATCCAATTTGTAATGGTTTTGGATTATGTAAATCAAGTAATTATATTCATTCAGCTAGAAAGAGGAGATGTCTGCGATATAAAGCTATGACGAGATAATATTACTGAGTTAAAATTTTGAGAATTATATAGTCAGTTAAAACTAGGAAAAATTTGCTAGCTAACGGCGGAGTTGAACAATACTTTCAGCTAATCGCCTCAAAGCAATTAACCTCAAAGCTTTTTTCTATGCAACTTCAATATAAATTAGAGAAGATGTTGTGCTAGTTGTTCATGAGTAGGAACATCAACTGGAAGCAAAGTTATTAAGTCTTCCTTGGATGGCTTGGCTACTGCTGCTAAACGATTGCATTGAATAGCCACACAGCGATCAAAGATATTTCTTACAAATCTGCCATTCCCAAGTTCTCCAATTTGAGTCTCAAATTGCTGTACCAAATCCTGCACTACTTTCAGAGTCTCGTCTGACAAAAGATACCCATGGGAATCGCATCTAACTTTGAAGATTTCCGTTAATTCAGATGCAGAGTAATCGTCAAAATGAATAGATTTTGAAAACCTAGATTTCAGTCCAGGATTAGAGCCAATAAAGCGAGACATCTCACCTTTATATCCTGCAACAATAACCACTAAATCTTCTCTATTATCCTCCATCATCTTCAGCAGGGTATTGATTGCCTCCTGACCATAAATATCACCTTTTCCATCTGGAACTAGAGAATAGGCTTCATCGATAAAAAGAACCCCGCCCAGAGCCGATTCAACCACTTTTGCTGTTTTAGGTGCTGTCTGCCCTAGATACTGTGCGACTAAGTCCGTCCGATCTACTTCTGTAAAATGACCTTTTGACAAGACTCCAAGATTTTTGTAAATTTCGCCTAACATCCTAGCTACGGTTGTTTTACCCGTACCAGGATTTCCTGTAAATACAAGATGTCTAGTAATAGCAGGAGCTTTGATTCCAGCCTGAGCTTGCATCTGAGCAACTTTGGCAATATTAACTAATTCCTGAACAGTAGACTTGACTCCGCTCAAACCAGTAAGTAAATGGAGTTGGTCTAGACATTCTTGAAGCTTATCGGTGACTACTAGGCTTTGAACAGTCGTAATGGGAGGGTTTTTATCAATCAGTTTGCAGACCTCTTTTGCCCACTCACTTCCAATCTCCTTGATATGAGCGCCCAGTAAGTTCCGGGCTGTTTTGATTGCAGCTTCCTTTGATGGGGCTTCAGCAAAAAATAGGCAATCAACTGACAACTGCTTGTCAGATTTTTCGTGAAAGGCATAGACATCATCAAGGCTATTCCAAGCTGCCCAAAGCCAAGAATTACCAGATGCACAGACGCTAAATACAGGGGAACCGCACACCATTGTTTAGCCCAAGTATAAAAAAATGGTCAACCATAATATTAGCCCCATAGTTAGTGGAATGCCCACTACGGCTACCTCTAGCCCTGGTTCATGATTTATTTGAGGGAAAGATTCTGTGTACTATTTTTCTAAATTTAGACATCTCAAGCATCATAGTCTCCCCTGTTCGTATTACATGGAAAACTTCAGTATTTTAAGCCTGGGAAAGTGGAAGAAACTATGGTTTGATTTCTCGAATTAGTATCCCACCAATAAGATTATGGTTAACGACTGTAATCCTTGCACTTGCGATCCGACATTGGCGATCGCTTTAGCGGAACGGAGTTCTACTGCGTAGCGTCGTACTATCAGATTTTATTGTAGATGTCCCCAGAAAATCCAATCACAGCAGTCATAGTAGGAATAAGTAAAGTTTTATAAAGCAGTGTAAACTAAAGTAAATTGCTTTTTAATGGAGTGCAAAGGGATGTCAATTAGCATCGAATCAGCCCGTAATATTTTCCCTGAAACCCTGGCTGCGGATGTGATTCCAGCGACGATCGCCCGTTTTAAGCAATTAATAGTAGAAGATCGGTTGGCGTTAATTTGGTTTGCTTATTTGGAAATGGGTAAAAACCTCTCAATTGCAACCCCTGATGCGGTGAATATGCAATTTGTCAGTAGCACCCTCAGCCAAATCGAACGGATGAGTTTTAGCGAACAGGAACAATTAATGCGCGACCTGGCTAGTGGTACGGATCGACCTATCTGCCGCATCTACGCTACTTGGTCGGTGAATATCAAACTTGGCTTCTGGTTTCAATTAGGGAAGTGGATGGAAGCAGGAATTGTCACCCCTATCCCCCAAGGTTATCAACTTTCAGCCAACGCCCTGGCAGTACTGCAAGCAATCCGCGATGTAGACCCCGGTCAACAAATTACCATTCTCCGTAATACAGTAGTGGATATGGGCTTTGACGCATCCCAGCTAGAAAACTATAGTCGCGTTGCCGAACCCGTAGTCCCACCCACAGAGATATCCGATACTGATCGAATTAAGGCTATTCCTGGTGTCGAAAATCAGATAATTCTGGACTACATGAACAATATGAACTCCAATCAATTCGATGCCCAGATTCAACTTTTTGCCCCCGACGGAGGTTTACAACCCCCATTCCAGCGTCCCATTGTCGGTCGTGATGATATTCTCAAATTCTTCCACGAAGACTGCCAGAACTTGAAACTACTACCAGAACGGGGAGTTACCGAACCTGCGGAGGATGGTTACACCCGGATTAAAATCACTGGTAAAGTCCAAACTCCTTGGTTTGGTAAGGATGTGGGTATGAATATTGCTTGGCGATTCCTCATCAGTCCCGAAAACCAAATTTTCTTCGTGGCGATCGATTTATTGGCTTCTCCCAAGGAATTGCTGAATCTGGGGCGTTAGGTTGCAAAGTTGACACTCAGTTATGTAAACTTTTGTGTAGATGATACTAATAATTTAGCAAATAATTAACGCTACGAATTCTCTGTGTGGGGATTGTAGGGGAATTAGGTAGCTTTGTGGTGATTAAGATATGGATGCTCGACAAGTTGAAACTGGTGACGAAGGAATTGAGAATGGTTGGTCATTGGAGGAGCAAGCGATCGCGCGTAAGGTATTTGACCTAGCCTACGAACGGGAAATTGCCGGATTGACACGATTGATCAACGAGCAGTCTGAAAGCATTACTCAGCTCAGCGATCTATGGCGTTTACACGATTTTTTAAGTGCCAAACGTCACGACCTCGATGGTAAATACGATTTTCGTTATCCATTTTTGATTATGGTGTTTGCCCAATTAGTTAAGGAAGGTTGGTTGCAACTTGCGGAACTCGAAGGTTTAGACCCCAGCAAACGAGCCAAGATTTCAGCTCTTTCCAAGATGTAAATTTCTCAAAGCTGAGAGATTGTTGTTGGATGGGCGAGATAACTCCGTTTCGCTACCGCGATTGCGCGGAGCGCAGCACCAAAGGCGATCGCCACCTACAATCTTCCATTTTTTGACCTATTCTCGTAGGGAAATTTTGTCTGTCACGCCCAATAATCTAGTGCAATAAAGCATTGCAGCTGATTGAGTCATCAAGCCGTTAACAATTGCTTATCAAGCTCAAGAATATGTCCAGTTGCGGGGAAAGACTCATTTCCATTGTTACTCCGATCGAGTAGAAGATTGCCACCTCTGTCCGCTCTGATGCAGGGTTTAGTCTGCCTTTGGTGGCAATAAAGTGGAGAAAGCGATGAAACTCCACACCTTCTGGTAATCCGAAATGATGGCGATCGCTACTGTCTGCATCTGTAACATCGCTCTCCTATGTCCTGCGGACACGCTGCGCGAACAAGATACAGCAAGGGGACACAACGGTAAAACTCCCCACCAGTATTGATCTTCTCAAATCTCTGAAAACATGAATTTCGGGAGGATGGCAAGCGTGACGATCGCGTGTTAATTACCAACCTTGAAAGTCACCTCGTACTGAGAGCCATCACCGCTAACAATCCGGGTTCTTGTGCCATTGCTAGAGACACTAAAAAAACCAACAGATCGACCACTCTTCTTATCCATCAAAGTAACCCTTGCTGTTCCGCTAAAGGTTGCACCCACACCACCATTCGCAACACCACGCCGCACCATATTGATTGGATTCCCTTTCCGGAAGTTCTGACCATTAATCACGAAGAACAATGAGTCACTACCGCCACCCGCAGCATTACACTTAACGGTCAAAATATCAATCCGCTTTCCACCTGCGAGCATTTCTGCCTGTTCTGCTGTTAATTCTGTAAACAGAGATTGATTGATTTCTTGATTCAGTAACATTTTAGATCTCCTAGAGAGTAAATTAGTTGGAATTAGCGTTCGAGCCACAAGTTGTTTGGACTCAAGCTATATTTATCTTTCACGCACCGATCGATGGCATTATGCAAATCCTTACAACCCATAATTTTTGGGCGATAAGGAGTTCCATCCCTGAGCAATAACGACTATCACTCGTTGAGTAGGTGGGCGAAGAATCGCCGATTTCTGTATTTTTTGATAGGAAAAATCTGTTTAACTTCACCCCTATTGGTGCCTGATAAGCCTCTAAGCTTCAATTCTTCGGGACATCGGATGAGCCATTGTAATTCCGAAGCCCTTCACAGCAAGTCCAGTCGATGAGTACCCGCAACGCTTGTAGAAACCCAATGCAGTAATACTACTCTCGAGCCTGATCTCCTGGATTCCTGCCGCGATCGCCTCCCGCTCCAGACCAGCCAAAAGAGTTTTGCTGACTCCACTAAACCGTACATCCGGCGATACATACAGGAGCGCAATAGTGTCGGGGAGACTCAGCAAGCCGAAGCCAACGAGTACCTGATCTCGCTCTGCAACAAGCGCAATGTTCTGCTCGGACATAATCCACCGCTCGAAATTGGCTGGCGTTTTGTTCGCAAGCCACTCGACCAACGTCGCCTCGTCACCGCAGTGATCGTCGTGGCACAACTCGATAATCGACCGCCGCACAACTTCGCAAGCCGCAGAAGCGTCAGATATTGTAGCGTAGCGAGTGGTACACATCATCGGTCTAGCACATAACTTGTATTAACCCGAAAGTTTCCGTCTATTAGCCAAAACAATCTAGCTTCATCAAGCATTACAGATGATTTAGTCATAATATCAAGAACTTTTCTGGATATCGTCAATATTCACTTATTCTACCGAATTTTTCTAAATAACTACCTAAATCTGGGTGGAAATAATCATAGGTAATTTTGATTATAGAAGTATTGATTTCTTGATTTGGAAATTGAGCGTAGACGCGCTACGGGGACTTCTTGTGGCGATCGCCGGAGACCTAGCTTTGCTGACCGTTTTTCTCAAAGATGTTTAACGTTCGCAATCACCGGACGCAGATAACTGCTGCTAAAAACAGCATACTTCAAAGTTTTGGTGCATTACGATTGTTAGACCGCAGACTGGTCAAAAGGGTCTGTAGGCGTACCCTGATGAAACACCATTCGCCAGCCTGACGATTCAAGTCGCCAAATTGATGATCGGTTGGTATGCCGGAACAACTCTCCCGATGAGTTCACATAAGCTGAGCGATAGGTGAGCAGCGCAATCGAGTCTGAGAGTGGTTTGACTACAAAATCTTGGGCATGGATTTGCGGTGGCTCCGGATCACTTGGTAATGACATCAGTTCATGATCGCGTGTGTAGGAAGCTCCTGAACGACCGAACTCCTTGAAGTCAGGAGCAAGCAACTGTGCAAGGCGCTCTCGATCCTTACGACACTCAGGCTGATGAAGCTCGCACTCTAGTTCGCTCAGTGTGGCTAGTAGCGATAGGTTCTCCATCAGATTACTCCATGACCTCGTGTGAAAGGTTGATCCATTTCATCGGTGTTCCCCATATTCCATGACTGAAAAAGCGATCGCCACTTTGCCTAAACCCCACTTTCTGGTAAAAGCCAACTGCCTCTTCTGCGGCGTTGACAGTAACTTCATTCAAATCATAGCTGCATCGGGTGAAAAGTTCTCGACCGATTCCTTGCCCAGAAAATTCTCTTCGGACAAACAGTAATGACAAATGATTGCCCCTCTTAAAGGCAATAAATCCAACAACGATTTCATTCCACGTTGCAACTAGCATTTTTTCATCACTCAAGATTCTGTCTCTTAATTCCTCTGGATTGCAAATCTGTAACCATTCGGCAACGCTTTCTGGTGTGCCATCTGTGAGTTCCCAAAGCGCCGCAGAAGCCCACATACAACCACTGATTTGATGTTCATTTCCAATCTGCGGGAGTCTATAGGTAATTGTGTTCATGGTTACGTGTTAATCACCTTTCAGCAGCACCGATCTGAAAGCAGTTATTGTTGGGTTGCCTTCCTAAAGAGTAAAACGGGCGATTTAACGCCCTGCGCGTTACTGGACGAGGATAATATTTGCATCGTAGCCGATAGCGTATGCCTCCGTTCCGTGTGCACCCGCTTGTTAGCTTGCGAGTAAATGATCTACTTTTTGTTGGAATAATCGTAACGTATTCGTTCACGGGTTTCCATCAATAGCAGACCCAGCCGATTCAATCCGGTTCCATCTCCACCATCACCCCAGTAGCTATCATTTTTCGTATGCTCAATTAGTTTTAGATCACCAGTTGAAAGTAACTTTTCAGTCAAGTCAGGATGTTGTGTAAATTTGGCATATAGAGCTTCTCGCATCACATCATCTTTCACTACTTTCCAATCTCCACGTAGTGGTCTATGATGCTCTCGCCCCATCTCAAGTGCATCTCGTGCTGTTTTGGCTTGTCGAATTTCTTCTTCGTGAAAAGTATTAACAAACTTCTGAGCCTGAAAATAATGTTCCGAGGTAGCCCATATCTTATCTTTTAGATAAATTGCATATGGCGCAAAGTTCGAGAAACAACCGTAAGGCTGATTCAGATGGTAAAACTTAATCGGTTTACTCAGGGCGTCACTTGCATAATCAACAGCATACTTCGCTAGAGTCGTTTGGATAAGTGCATCAATTTCCTGAGGAAGTTTTGCGATTCCTCCGCCAATTGCATAACCGGGTATTGAGCCTTGATTTTGCCATCCCAAAACATCCCATCCCTTATCAAGCAGAGACTTTATGTATTCCAAGTCAGATTCAACAACTTGTTGGTGAGTATATCCGCCATAATCGCTGTAAGTCATCGTGGTAATGGGAGCAATTTCCAACCGTCTTTGCAAATCAGAATATTGTCCTCCCATCAGAGACTCCATCGCTTTCATGACTGCGGCTTGATTAGAGCCTGACGTATTTGTATTCCAATCACCTGCTTTATAAGTCTTGCGAATCTTTACTGTTTGATCATAGTTAGCTGAGTAGGTGATAGCAACACCGGGTGACCCTTTACTAATCAGCCGCCGTGCCTCAACAATAATAGCGAGAGCTTGATCTGATACCGAAATATTGTTTCCACTTTCGTCTTTATAGGACAAGTAAAAATTGAATAGACTTCCCATGGTAAATACTTTGCCTGAACTAAAAAGCCATTAAACAGAAATCAATTTTAACAAAATACGAAGCTTTGACAATTATTCGCCAACAAGATAAAAAAGTTTCGATTTGTTTGATTTAGATACTCTCTGAGAATTTCAACTTTTCCACTTCCAATCTCAATCTTTCATTCTCCATCCGTAGCGCCAATATTTCATTCTTTTGCAACTCAATTAATGACTTCTGACTAATTACCTCACCAAAGGCTTTTTTCCGGTTTTCAATTCCAAACCATCTTTGATAGGTTTTTGTATGTTCATCAACAGTATGACCTAAGTTGTCAGCAGCTGCTTTAATCGGTATTCCTTGAAGATGCGCTCGAATCGCGCAAGCATGACGCAAATCGTAGGGTTGAAACTCAATGCCCACTTTGCGAAACCATCTGGATATATCTCTTCGCATCCAATTAATATTTTGCACAGATGCGATTTTTGTCACTTTTTTCTCTAAAATTTTTAAGGGTTTTGGATTATGTAAATCAAATAATCCTATCCATTCTGGTACAAAAGGAATAACTTCTCGATATCCAGTTTTTGTATTTTTATTAACTTTCCAAGTATGGTCGATATTTTGGGGAGACATCCACCAATTAATATCAGGTTCTACAAATAATTCCCTGGGGCGTAATCCAAAGGTTGCTAACATTCCATATACCCAACGCCACATTTCCCAGGTGTCTACTTCATCACTAATATTTGTATTTTTACGGTTTATGGCGAATTTTTCAAATAGATAAATAGAAGATATAATTTTATCATCTTCAGGGATTTCTCGATGGGCAGGAGTGACACTATCCCGTGTAACATCTAGTGTAAATCCTAGCTGAAAGGTTTTAATAAAAACGGAAGTTACCGCAATTAACTCATTTTTTTTGTTTCCCTGGGATGAATTAATAATGTCTTCAAAATTATTTTTTGTAGCTAAATATGTGAGAGGAAAGTTTCTTTTGATTACAGATATATAGTTGGCAAATGTATTTTGACTAGTTATAGTCTTCTGACGAGTCTGATAATATTTTTCTTCAAATATATCTAATAACTCCCCAATAGTTTTTATCTCTTGCTTTTCTCTCGATTTTATTCCTAAATATTTCTCATTCCACTGGAAAGTATGGCGAGCAATTAATTTACCCAGCTCGTAACTTTCCTCGATCGCCGTTTTCAATCCTTCTAAATTTGCGGGTATCCCTAGTGACAAATCATACTGCTTTTTCTCCTTACTTACGCTGCGTTCGCCTTGGCGAAGCATTGCTTTATCGCTTGGTTTTAAAGGTAGGGTAGCTCGTAATTGAAGAGAATTACCAGTTTGTTTAATACTAACTCTAATTCTCTCCCTTTTTAAATTATTATTGGCTTCGACTAACTTCTGTTCAAAAACTTGCTGATACTGTAATTCCGTCGCTTTAACTTTCGCCATTGTTCCCCTGTAACTGCCGTCTGTGGTGTTGTGCGGCTCAAAATCTGCAAACATATCGGCGAACAATTCCCCTGAATCTGCGTTTGCATCCTCATCTGTAGATAGGGGATATGTCTGCGATATGAAGTTGTGGCGATCGCACTCCGTTCCGTTACCGCACTCATCTTGATTTTGCCCGCTCATTCCCTAGATATTCCCTTATTTATAAGCTGAAGTTACAGAAATAAAATGTTATTGCAGAGCAAATTAGTCATACAAAACAAGTTACTTGTGAACATTTTCAGCATATCACCAGGTGTCATAGCAGTTATATGGTTCCTGGTGGTGTCATGTGCGCTCCCACCCTGACGGATATCACCCGCGCTTGGTCAATTCTGGAGTACTTTCGTACCAACTGGCTGGAACCCGTATGGTTAGGGTGTTCCTTAGAACGCTACGAAGAAATTAAAACCTACGATGATTTTATGGCATGGTTGCACGAAGACCGTAACCACCGTCAGTCTGACCTAGGCTTTTACTGGCGAATGGGTTTAGATATCGGCTTGGATAAATATGGTGCGGGTGTCGGCAAATACATGACCTGGGGCTATTTACCCCATGAAGACCATTATCAAAAGCCGACAATTGAGGGTCGGAGCTCGGCAGTAATCGTCAAAGGAGGAGTCTACGACGGTTATACAGATACTCACACCCCCATTGACCATACATTTATTCGAGAAAATACCACCCACTCTTGGTATGAAGAAGGGGAGGCAGATATTCATCCCTACGATCGCCACACCAATCCCACTGCTAATAACCACAAAGACTTTGAAAATGCCTATTCCTGGGCAAGTGCTGTACGCCATATCGACCACGGACGCTTGGAAGTCGGCGCTTTAGCAAGACAGTTAGTTGCCGGTAGTGACTATGGTGAATCCTGGCAAAATACCGATGGGTTCATCCGTGATGTTTTTCAGCGTATGGGTGGTCCGAGTATTCACGTCAGACAACTTGCACGTTTACATGAAATTGTCAAGCTATATCGAGAAGCAGAACGCTGTCTGCGGGAAATTAAATTAAATGACCCCTGGTATATTAAACCCCAGGAAAAAGATGGACGGGGTTGGGGAGCAACGGAAGCTGCGAGGGGAGCGCTGTGCCACTGGGTGGATATTGCAGAGGGCAAAATTAAGAATTATCAGGTCATTACCCCTGGTAACTGGAATATTGGACCCCGTGACGGTGAAGGAAAACGCGGTCCCATCGAAGAAGCCTTGTTAGGGACACCGATCGCCGATTCTAGTGACCCGGTAGAGGTTGGTCATGTAGCGCGATCGTTTGATTCCTGCTTAGTTTGTACAGTTCATGCTCACGATGCCAAAACAGGGGAAGAATTAGCACGATTCCGTACAGCTTAAAATATTCCTTGCTCAAGGCATAACAGATTGCCAGTAAATCAGGTTTATCAACCTCGTCTATTTTGAGAATTTTCCCATCAAGACTTTGAAATTGCTACTCTCCGAGAAGCCGCTACGTGTCTACATGACCGGAAGAGGCGGAGGTAACAAGCCAGTCAACTTCGACACGCTCAGTGCATCGCTTCTAGGACGCTTACAGGGGGAGGAGTCCGAGTTCCGTTCCGGTCTTCTCCCTGCTCCTTTTCCTCATTCTTGATACTCCCTCATTAAGTCTTAAGTCCTGCTAAACAGGATTGAATTTTTGCATTCAGATTTTTGAGCCGTATTGGTTTACTGAGGTAGCCCGTTGCACCGCTATCAAGACAACGTGCTTCATCACCAGGCATAGCTAAAGCAGTCAAGGCAATAATAGGAATTTGACTCAATTCGGGAATTTGACGAATTTTGCGAATCGCTTCTAGTCCATCTATTCCCGGCATTTGAATATCCATTAGCACCAGGTCTGGATGCAATTTCTGGGTTAGTTCGATCGCTTCTTGACCATTACGCGCGACGAAGATGCCATATCCCATTATTTCCAGATAATCAACAATCACTGCCATATTCTCCTCATTATCTTCGGCTAATAGGATCTTTATTCCAGCCGATTGAGCAATGTTGGCAGACAAACTTAGATCGTCAAGCATATTTTTTTTGGGGTTTATTGCATCAATTATTTCCAATGGGCGATAGGGGAGTCTGATCGTAAAACAACTACCAACACCCAATTTGCTTGTTAAATGTACTTCGCCACCATGTAATTCAACAATTCGCTTGACCAAGGCTAATCCTAAACCTGTTCCTTCATATTTTCGATTAAGGGCGCCATCAATTTGAGAAAACGCTTGAAACAGTTTTGGGATATCTTCTGGAGCAATTCCAATCCCAGTATCAATGACGCTCAATTGTAACATTGAATTTGCCGATGCAGCTGCATTATTCACTTCCTCTAACTCGTAGGGTGCAACGACTTGGAGTGTGACCTGCCCACCTTCTGGGGTAAATTTCACCGCATTATTGAGGAGATTAATTAACACTTGTCGAATGCGCCGGTCATCCAGGTATAAATCCGGCAGTGGCGATGAAGGTAGTTGAATATCAAGTTGAATATTCTTTTTGAGTGCTTGTTGTTGAACAAAGACTATACTAGCCTGACAAAGTTGGGCAACATCAACAGGTAAGGACTCTAGGACAATTTGACCTGCTTCAATTTTCGCTAAATCGAGAATATCACTAATTAGTGATAGCAAATGTTCGCCACTTCGTTCAATAATTCGTACCATTTCCATCTGTCGTTCATTGAGAGAACCCAGAATTTCCTCTTGTAATGTTTCCGACATCCCAAGAATTGCATTTAAAGGAGTGCGCAATTCATGACTCATATTAGCCAGAAATTCATCCTTCAAACGAGTCGCTCTTATTAGCTCTTCATTTGTTTTTTGAAGCTGTGCTTCTGCTTGTTTGCGCTCAGAAATATCACGGGAGATACAGATAAAGGAAAGTTGCCTATCCCATTCCATTGGGCATATATAAATCTCAACTGGAAAGATTGAGCCATCTTTACGACTATGTAGGGTTTCTATTTTTCTTGCTTTAGAAGTATCCCAGGAGAAATTACTCAGGTTTGATCGAACTTCTTCAAGTGTCATCTGAGCATCCCAGTCAGCAACGTTGAAATGTCTGGCTTCTTCGGGGGAATATCCTAACATGTGGAAAAAACTGGCGTTGGCTTCAAGGAGATTAGCTTCGCTGTCTATGATATGAATGCCATCGGATGAGGTGTTGAAAATCGTGGCTCGGCGTAATACTTCTTGTTGCAGAGCAAGTTCAACTTGTTTGCGATCGCTAACATCAAAGATAATTCCATCCCACACCACATCGCCATTGTCTAATCGCTCTACGTAAGACATGTCTTGAACCCACCGCAGTCCTTTTTGGGGCAGGAGCAGGCGATAGGAAACAGTTGTGGGTTGCGGTAAATCTGCCGCATTTCTGCGAATTTCACCACTTAACCACGAGATATCTTCTGGGTGAATTCTTGCCCAAACCTGGGTAATGTCTTGGAGAGCAGTTTCAGGTTCGATTTCAAAGACCTCTCGAATCTGGGAACTGACATAGGTTATTTCATCTGTGCCATCGGGATGGAGGACATAGCGAATAATCACCCCTGGTACATTTTCCGTTAGGCGATGGAATTGGGCTTGACTTTCTTGCAGGGCAAGCTCGGCATTTTTGCGACTCGTAATATCCGTTAAAATTCCCTGGTAGCCGATGATCTTTCCGGTAGTATCCTTGATAGGCGTTGTATTGGCTCTGACCCATACGTAGGGGCGATCGCGGTGACGATGACGGAACTCTATATAACCAATTTCTGTACTCACCTGTCGAATGGGTGTTTGTTCGAGAATCTGCGGGCGATCTTCTGCATAAATGGTTTCGGCTACTAGCCTACCGATCCACTCGCTGGGTTCCCAACCAAACAAAGTCTTAAATTGAGGCGAAAGATAGGTAAATCGCTGTTCAATATCTATCGACCAAATAAGGTCTTGCCCACCTTCTACCAGTCGCCGGAATTTAGCTTCACTTTCTGCGAGTTCTGCTTCCATACGCTTGCGATCGGTAATGTCTGTCAGCGTACCAACGTAGCCGACTAAACAGCCCGCCTCGTTGAATTCTGGAACAACCCGTGAATAAATCCAATTGATTGTACCATCTGGTTTTACATGCCGCCCTTCCCCAGGTTCTAAAGCGTGGATGTTTGGGGTTGGCATTTCCAATATTAACTTCCATGATGCTAAGGCTTGATTGCGTTCTTCAGGATGCAAAGCATTCAGCCACCCCTGTCCCAGAGCTGACTCAGCAGGGCGACCGGTCATTTGGCTCCAACGTTCGTTGACGTAGATACAATTTCCCTGGGTGTCAAAACGAAAAATGGCTACAGGTGCTGCTGCTGCTAGGCTAGCATAGCGGCGTTCGCTTTCTTGTAGGGCAAGCTGGGCATATTTGCGATCGGTAATGTCTGTCAAAATACCCTGGTAGCCAAGCAATTCCCCCGTAGCGTCCAGAATCGGAGATGAACTGATTCTCACCCAAACATAGGGGCGATCGCGATGGCGCATGCGGAACTCAAGATCAGTTTTTGTTGATTGCTTGTTCTGGGTAACATGATGGGCTAAAACTGTCTCTCGGTCGTCAGGATACACCGCTTCAATACAAGATTGATTAATCCACTCCCTAGCTTCCCAACCTGACAGGGACTGGAATTGTGGTGATAAATAGGTAAATCGCCACTGACTATCCAAAGACCAAATTACATCTTGTCCCCCTTCCACCAGTCGCCGGAATTTGGCTTCACTTGCTGCTAGTTTGGCTTCGATTTGCTTGAGTTGGGTGATATCAGTCAGAGTCCTAACATAGCCGATGAGATTGCCTGCTTCATCTATCTCTTGCACAACTTGAGAGTAAAACCAATTGATAGTACCATCGGGAAGTAAATGCCGACCTTCTCCTATCTGCAAAAATTGCTGATCTGGGGAGAAACGCTCCATAACTTCCAATGATTTTACTCGGAAAACTTCCCGTTCTTCAGGATGTAAAGCATTCAGCCACCCCTGTCCCAGAGCTGACTCAATAGGGCGACCGGTCATCTGGCTCCAGCGTTCGTTGACGTAGATACAATTTCCCTGGGTGTCAAAACGAAAAATGGCTACAGGTGCTGCTGCGGCTAGGCTAGCATAGCGGCGTTCGCTTTCTTGCAGGGCAAACTCGACATTTTTACGATCGGTAATGTCTGTCAAAATACCCTGGTAGCCGATGATTTTGCCGCTAGTATCCTTAACAGGTGTTGTAGCGACTCTGACCCATAGGTAGGGGCGATCGCGGTGGCGATGGCGAAACTCCAGATAGCTATCTTCTGAGTTAATGGAGGGCTGAGTTCGTTGTGCAATTAACCAATCCCGATCGTCTGGATACACGGCATCAAGGGAGGGTTTGCCAATCCATTCGCTAGGCTCCCAACCGAACAGTGTTTGGAATTGGGGAGAAAGGTATGTAAAGCGATCCTGCACATCGACAGCCCAAACTAGATCTTGTCCTCCTTCCACTAACTGCCTATATTTGGCTTCACTTGCAGCTAGCTCTGCTTCGATTTGCTTGAGTTGGGTGATATCGGTCAAGGTACTGATACAACCGCATATCTGCCCCTGATCGTCGAATTCGGGTCGTGCTTGGATATAAACCCAGTTGATACTGCCATCCGGACGAATATGTCGCCCTTCAACCCCTTGAATGGCACTGGTGGGAACGAATAGATCAGCTAGGATCGCAGGATTATTCCAAGGGGCTAACAACCTTTCTCTATCCTCAGGATGAACAGCCTCAAGCCATCCCTGACCTAGGGCAGATTTAAGGGGTCTGCCTGTCATTTCGCTCCAGCGATCGCTGACATACACACAATTCATGGGGGCATCGAACCGACAAATGGCGACGGGAGCCACTTCCGCTAGAGTCGCGTAGAGCTTCTCACTTTCTTGCAAAGCTAATTCGGCTTGTTTGCGTTGGGTAATATCCGACTCCGAGCCAATTATCCGAATTGCTTTACCAGTTGTATCCCATTGGGCTTGGGCACGGCTCAAAATCCAAAGATAGGAACCATCCTTGTGTCGCACCCGGTATTCGAGTTGAAAGAATTCTGTATTCCCTGCTAAATGGTCTGCAATGGCTTGGTAGAGAAGATTGCGATCGTCTGGATGAACCAATTGCACCCAATCCTCTAGGTCACTAGGCAGTTCATCATCGTCATACCCACGCATTTCCTTCAGGCGTTGGGATACAAATAACTGCTTTGTCTGAGGATTCCAATCCCAAATACCATCGTTGGCTCCTTTTAAGGCTAATTGCCAACGTTCTTCGCTGGCTTGCAGGGCAGCTGTACGTTCTGTAACACGCTGTTCTAATTTCTGGTTGAGTTGGTGTATAGCTTGGGTTGATTGTTCTCGCTCAATGGCAATTCTGGCAAGGTGCGCCACCTTTCTGACACATTCCAGTTCATGGGATTGAGGCGTTTTCTTTTGGCGATAGTAAATACCCAAAACACCCAGTAGTGTCTGGTCGCTGCTCAATATCGGCATTGACCAGCAGGACTGTAAACCATAAGCCAAAGCCAAGTGTTTATAGTCTTGACATAGGGGGTCAGTATCGATATCAGCCGCGATCACGATTTCTCGACGATGAGCCGCTGTCCCACAAGTGCCGACACCTTCTGCAATCGGTAAAACAGCAGCTTTCACATAGTCTTGCGGTAAGCTTGGAGCAGTCGCCTGACACAATTGACCATCCTTACAGAGCATGATCGTGCAAACTGTCTCCGGCAGATAGTTTTCCATCGCCCGCATTAATGCATCAAAGCTACCGGATAGTGGTTGTGTTTGGGCAATCCTTTCTAAGATTTCGTATTGGCTTTCGAGTAGAGCTTCCGCACGTTTGCGATCGCTAATATCGGTAATCGTACCAACAAAACCAATTTCTTCCCCTTCTGCGTTGTACTCAACCACCGACTGTCCATACACCCAGACTTCCGAACCGTCGGGGCGTTGCACTCGATATTCGATCGACCAGGAACGATTTTCACGGCGTGCCTTTTCATATTCTGCAACAATGCGTTCCAGATCCTCATAGCGATACCCCACAGACCAAGGTTGACCAATTAGGGCAGTCCGATCTAAACCTAGAATTTCACAGTAGCGGTCATTCGCATAGGTACAAACTCCCATGGCATCTGTACGTAAAATCCCTACAGGAGAAGCTGCCATAAGGGATTCGTAAGGAACTGATTCAGTGATGGGGGTTGATAGAGAAAGGGATGGCTGATTTACTTGTGCTGACTGAATGGTTGGTGCAATTGCTTCCCTTGTGTCTAATCTTGTATCTAATTGTGCTGCACAGACTTCACTCAATCGATATAAAGCCAACGGGTCGAATGCTTGTAATAAATTATCTAGGGACAATAGCCCCACTAAGTCTCCCTGGGGAGAAGTTACCGCTAGAGGATACCCACCCTGGCGATCGATTTGTTGATAGGCTGACCATAATGTTTCCTCCGGAGTAATTGTGGCGATCGGTTGCATAATAGTGACCGCCTGTACCCGGTTTAACTCAACACCTAAAGCAAGCAACTGCACAATATCCTGAGCCTGAATAATGCCCCAGGCTTGTTGTGTTCCAGGCTGGGTAATGATATTCTTCTCTACAAGAGGTAAGACTAAAACACTGCTATTTTTTTCTGTCATGAGTTGGGCGATCGCCCAAATTGAACAATCCCATCCAACCATGGTCGGTATTCCCTGCATCACATCCCCCACTTTTTGCAGACGTAAGGGGGCTAGGGGCTGGGAAAAACTCGCGACGCTCTCTGTAGTCAATAGACCTACTAACTGTTTTTGGGCATCCACAATCGGCAAACAAGATGCTTGGCGCTGTTGTAGTAGTTGGATGACCGCAACTTGCTCTGTTAAATCCGATTCACATAATGGCACAACGGAGCCACTAAAGATACTACTAAGTTGGCAGTCTTGATTTAATTTTTGCGTCGATAGCCAACCAACTATTTCCTGTGCTGTAAGCACACCAATCACTTGTTCAGCTTTTATTATGACTGCATAGGACGACTGCCATATTCGCTGATGATGAGATAAAGGTTTTCTGGTCGAGGAACTGGAATTAAGTTCGCAAGTTACACTTACCCGTCCCACTTCTGTGACGATCTGACTCAACCGATTTCCCAGGTTGATTATGCATGGATTATCAATAATCAAGGAATCCCATTCCTGCCTATCCATGAAATTTTACCTTCGCCACATGAAAGTTGGACTTTAGCAATACTTGTACAAAACTCTGGCTAAACCGAATTGTTTGGCTAGCTCTCCCTGAGAAATTTTACCTCTATGGTAAGCTTTTAGAATTTTTGGGAACCCATCCCAAGAATATGGTATTCGATACACTTTGGAGGTATCCTAGTTACCGTCATACATTATACCTAGATAACTTAATAACGGCTATTCTTTAAAGATTGAACAATCCTAGCTACCATGCACAACAGTGTCACAGTCCATAGTCTGGGTGCTTTAACCACAGCCAACGTAATTAATCCACCGCTTCTACAGGCAACAGTAGTCTAAAAAAAGCGCCTACTTGTCTTCACTGTGTAAAGCGCTCCTCAAGCTTCAGAACGAGGCGCTGAACATCGGCAGCGTAGAAACCAGAGGAGTTGATTGTGTTAATTTCAACAATCTTGACCCCGAGTTCAGAATTGCAGATGTCGATAACAAACGCCTCATGAGGTGCCCATTCATTGACTCTGGCACGAGCAAAGGATGCAATTGGCTCATCAACATCTCTGTGGTAATAAACCTGCCCACCACGCTTGTAGAGCGACTGCGTAACAATCTCATCGCCAACTATCCAAAATCTATACTCCGCATAGATAGAGATGGGGCGAGACAGTTGAATCTTTGTCTGGGGTGTGAGGCTAGTGTTGTGATTCATTGTTGACTCGCAGATGGAACGCTGCCAAGTAACAAAATCTTCCTGGTTGAATACTCGACCACTAAAATGTTTTGAGTCATGAATCGGTCTGACAAACATCTTCGGTAAAGCAAACCTTGCATGTTCCAGTGTGCAAACGGTGGAGTGAAAATTCAGCAAGTGTTCACCCCAGTGCAGACGCTGTTGCTTAAAGTCATAGGCAAACAAGTCAAAAACACCGGGAATCCAGCCTTGCCGGGAAGCTACGTGACGCATGGCGTAGGAGCCAATACAGATGATATTGTTGTGGTCAATAGAGAGATCGGGGACGATGTTGCCAACTCTTGGAACTACGTGATGCACAGAGTAGCTGATACCGAATCGCTCCAGGGTTGCAATCAGTTCTTCCCAACCCGCTTCAGATACAAAGCCCTCTTGTAGTACCCAGTGCATAGGTTGCCTCCATATCCATTTAGCCTTAATTCAACCTTAGCAATTACAGATATGTGGGAAATTTTGTCACCACTCCTAATACCAATTAACGAAAAATATGATACAGATAGATAAGGAATAAATATGAGCAAGCAAAGATGGCTGGAGTCACCAAAGTAGAAATAACAGAGTCAGTAGAGGAATTACATGAACTGCTGAGAAAACAAAAAACAGCATCAAATCTCGAACGGATTCAAGCTTTGTATTTACTGAAAATAGGACAGGTGAAAACAATACAAGACGTAGCGGTGGTAGTAGGAAGGGCAAGGGTAACGGTACAAAGATGGTTGAAAGAGTATCAAGAGTCAGGGATTAAGGGTCTATTAACAACGAAAAAGAGTCCAGGGCGACCAGCAATAATTAGCTTACAAGTAAGAGAGCAGCTAGACAAAGAGCTTCAAGAATCGGAGGGATTCAAAAGTTATGAGGAAATACGAACATGGTTAAAAGCAGTAGAAGGGATAGAAGCATCATATAAAGTAGTACACGATACAGTGCGCTATCAAATGAAAGCAAAGCTAAAAGTGCCGCGAGCAGTAGGTATAAAATACGATAGCGAAGCAGAATTAGAATTTAAAAAAAACTGCCACAATACTTAGAAGTAATAAAAAAACACGTCATAGCACCAGTAGATAGACAAAAAACAATTAGATATTGGTGTGGGGACGAAAGCCGTGTGGGATTGAAGACTGAAGCTGGGAGACTAATTACTAAAAAAGGAGTTAAGCCCATCGGCATTATGCAATGGAAGCGGGATAATTTTTATTTATATGGATTAGTGGAACCATTAACTGGAGAGTATTTTATCTGGGAATTCTCTCATTTAAATACAGCCTGTTTCAATATTTTTTTAGAAAAATTCTCACAGACTTATGCTCAAGATATTCATATTCTTCAGTTAGATAATGGAGCTTTTCATTTAAGCCAGCATCTGAAAGTACCAGAAAACATAGTTTTGTTATTTCAACCTCCACATACACCTCAAGTTAATCCCATAGAGAGATTGTGGGAAGAAGTTAAAAGGCATTTAACTTGGGAAAGCTTCCCAAGTTTAGATGAATTAAGAGAATTTATCTGGAATCGGTTGGCACAATTAAACACATCAATTGTTGCTTCCATCACAGGTTGGGATTTTATTCTTGATGCTTTATTTGTATCAGGCTTTTCGTGAATTGGTATAACCCCTCTTTTGTTACCTTGGGGAAAGAATAATCCGAAATTATTATATTTACGTCTTTTTTCAATAAAGGAATTTAAATGACAAAATTAAGACGCGACCGCACAATTCATTATTTTGTTTAGTTTTCAGAGTAGAGATAGTATTTTTCTCTCCTCGTAGTAACAAAAGAGGGATAACCCTCTTTTGTTACTACGGGGAGAGTATAATCAGAAAAAAAGCAGACAAAGTAAGTAATAGGAATGGTTACGCCGCGCAGACAGCCAGTAAGCACAGTGGCATTCATAGATAACTACTGCCAGCACTATTATTCAGTATTTGAGGATGTGAGGCATTTTGAAGCTTTCAAATTCTTACATTTGGGCATAGTTTCAGAAATCCCGCGAAAAACCCTACCCCTAATAGCTAAAACAGTGGGGTTAAAAGATAGCCAAACACTACATCATTTTTTGAGAGATGCACTGTGGGATGTCAAAAAGTTAAGAGAAATTAGGCTGTGGTTGATCAAAAGGTTTATTGGAGAAAGAGAAATAATTTTATGTATTGACGAAACCGGGGATAAGAAAAAGGGAAAATCAACAGATTATGTGACTAGTCAATATATCGGAAACTTAGGCAAGACAGAGAATGGAATAGTATCTGTAAATGCTTATGGTGTAGTAGATGGGATTACTTATCCTCTAATGTTCCAAATATTTAAACCGAGAAATCGCTTAAGAGAAGGCGATAAATATAAGAGTAAACCCCAAATAGCAATAGAGATTATTCAAGAGTTGAAAGAATGGGGTTTCAAAATTAAATTAGTGTTAGCGGATAGCCTATATGGTGAGAGTGGAGATGTAATTAGATGTTTAGAAAAATTAGAACTAGAGTTTATCGTAGCAATTCGCTCCAATCATGGAGTGTTGATGCCCCCAGGAAGCCGAAAACGTTATAATCGCTGGAAAGCTTATGAGCAAAAGCTTTCACATCGTCAAACTGAAACTCGTTACTTGAGAGAAATTATTTTTGGTAAACGTCGCCGTACCAGATACTACCAAATCAGTAAGATGAATACACCCGACCCTACGGGAGATGAAAGTTGGTACATCATGACAAATTTATCAACTGATTTGTCACTGAATGTCGCGCAACTTTATAGTTTAAGAAATTGGATTGAATATGGTTTTAAACAAGTTAAGAATGAACTAGGTTGGGCTGATTTTCGTCTAACTGATTATGAAAGTATTGAACGCTGGTGGGAAATCATTTTTAGTGCTTACCTTTTCGTTAGCATTCAGGCTACTTATTTTCAACTTCATGTCCAAAATCAATCAACATCTAGTTCAGAATTACCTTCCTCAATAGACTTTAATAGTTCTCAATATAGTCAACATCCTAATTGGGAATCTGGTACCACATGGAAGAGTGCCTTAAATAATCTGAGATTGCTCATTCAACCCTATATTTTTTACTGTTTGATTCAACCTTGGCTCACAGTATTTAACATTCCTGGTATGAAGCGTTGCTTTTTGAAATTAATCAACTTTATGAATGATTTTCGCGCTTCTCCAGTCAGTTTCTCTGTTGCTAGTTGAACCTCTTGTCAATTTTTCTCTTCCTAAAGTAACAAAAGAGGGATAACTCACAAATCCCTTGAATATTCCCAGTGCATCCCTACTTTTTCTTGTTCGCCTCGCCTAATGCATAAACAGTTAGCTCTTGAAAAGAAACATTATTATCCCGTGCAATTTTATACAACTTCTGAAATGATTCAACGACATCTTTCGGAACTTCACAACCTCTAGCTTTTTCAACCCAAGTAAACTGAGCATTGGTTGGGGATTCATCGAGTTTCCAATCCCACACATATATATGAAAAGGAGACTTGACCGTTCCACAGTTAATTGACACAGTAAAACGCTTCATACCACTTGTGGAACCAACGCGATTCTCAATGGTTTTTAATAGTTGGGGTTTAGCTGGTTGTAACTTTTCCTCTTTATACAGCCTCAACAGGTTGCTATAAGCAGTCTGTAAATACATTGGCCAAGCATCTTCACTATCCGGTTTCGTAGTTTTCTCCAGATCAAGAGCCTTTAGTGCATACTGTTCAGCTTTTTTCAGGTCTTTTGCTGCTAATTGTCCCTTCAGGTAAATATCTGACAGATGAGTCGCTGCTCTCAAAGAACCACCAACAACAGCCTGCTGATAAATCTGGATAGCTTCTTGAGATGTCTGGGGGGTCGCCTTAATTTTACCGTTTCTAATCAGATCAGCCAATTCTACTCCAGCCGTTTTAGAACCTCGGTTTATCGCTATTCGGAAATACTTGGCTGCTTCCTCAGGTTGCGCTTTCCCTAATCCTGTTGTACTTTCATCCGCATATAATTGTGCCAGTTCCACAGCTGCATCATTATCACCAGCAGTTATGGACTTTTTGTACCACTCAATTGCCTTGGATAAATCAACCTTGACGTAATCGCCATAACGATACATTTGAGCCAACAAATACATAGCATCAGAAGAACCTTTTTGAGCCGCGTTCTGAAAGTAAGCCAGTTTTTTCTCGCTAGCTTGTCCAGAAGTCTTTTTATCTCCTGCTATTTGAGCTTTTTTTGCCTTCTCTGTATACAGACGACCAAGAGATGTTTCAGCATCTAATGCTCCAATGGATAGGGCTTGATTAAAATACTTTTCTGCCTGGGCTAAGTCTTGTCCAGGAACTCCTTCTCTGCCATAGAGATAGGTTTCACCAATTGCCAACATTGCCGAGGCATTATTATTTTCGGCAGCTACCAACCACCAGTCAAATCCTTCTTTCTTGTTGGGTGTTGTCTCTCCCCAACCCCAATACAACCGCTGTCCATAGGCAAACTGGGCACGACTAAAGCCACGGGTTGCTGATCGCCTTAACCAATAGGCTGTACGCTCTGGGTTAGCAGTAACTCCCTCACCAGCATTATAAGCAATTCCCAATAAGTACTGAGCTTCTGCATCTCCATTTTCCGCAGCTTTTGTGATATCAGCGATTGATTTTTTTGCTAAAGTCTGCTTCAGTAATCTATAGCCATCCTTGACAATATCGTACTGACGTTTTTCCAAACCTGTGTCTAGCAACCGAGTTTGTTCAGAGACTAATATCGGGGCTACCGGAGTTTCAAGGAACTGAAAGTTAAACAGTATGCCTTCCTGGTAGGGTCGCTGTTCTCCATTTGTGCTGTTCTTAACTTGTTCGTATACTTGTTGGAAAACAGTTGTCAATGAAGATCCGGGTTGGGAAATTGCCTTAGTAAAGGCTTGGGTAAAAGGGCTGTTGGATGCACCAGCAACTCCATCAATAGCCACTTGACCTGGTGAAGCAGCAAATAAAATAAAGGTGTCGGGACCATCAGAGGTAGGACTCATTTTTGCTAGTCCAGACCCTCTACTACCTCGATGTCCTGGATTGACGGGATTATCACGACAGGCATCTAAGACGAAGATAACTTGAGAAGCCTTGGACTCACTAAGGTAGTTCAGAATACCCTGCTGTGCATCCATTGCCTGATCAATAAAGACAGCCTTACTAGATTCAGAAAGACGCTTAAATTTAGCTGGAATTAAGTAGTTATGTCCGTCAATCTGTACCCCATGTCCAGCGAAAAAGAATAGGGCTGTAACCTTATCACCAGGGCTATAGCTATTTATCTTCTTGATGAATTCATCTCTAGCCTTTGTCAAATCTCCTTTAGTTGGATTGATAACTAGGGTGACTTCAAAACCAGCTGACTTAAGTCTTGCCTCGACCAGTTTGGCATCATTTACTGGCAATTTCAGAGGGTCTTCAGGGTAGTCATCGACACCAACAACTAAGGCAAGGCGTTTTGATGAACTCTGTTTGACTCCAGTGAGTGGTGGAGTTGCTTCTGTGGCTTGAGACTGCTCAATAGTGATGGGGAGTAACAGTGTGGATACCCCTGATGTAGTCAAGCAAAATACTAGGGCAAGTGGAGTCAACTTTAATTTCCTGGCAGAAAATAAAGGCATAGATAATATCTAATTTGTAATTAGTGTAGAAAACTTATTTCGTTACCTCGTACCACCGTACACAGGCTGACTCAAGCCCCGGTATTTTTTATTCTCTAAGAGGTTTTCAGCTACTGATTAATATCAGGAACAGGTACAAATTATGAGTCTTAAATGTTCCAATAATAGTCAGTATAGGCTAAATATGCGTAAATTTTCTATACAAGATGTCGCGAAAGTTTAACAAATTAGTCTGCCGTCATCTTTAGGATAATTTGGAGAGGTTTAAATAAACTGCCAAATACGAATTTTCTTATCAAATCCCCCACTAGCGAGGATTTTACCATCGGGACTAAAGGCGATCGCGCTTACCCAATCACTATGCTCATACATATTCCTGACAACTTCGCCACTATTTAAATTCCAAATTCTCACCCCATCCTTACCTCCACTGGCAAGGGTGACACCATCGGGATGGATAGCGATCGCGTTCACCCAATTATTATGTCCTTGTAGGGTATTTTTCAGTTCACCTGTATTACTATCCCACACCTTAATGTTGCGATCGCGGCTAGCTGTCACGAAGCTTTCTCCATTGGGTGTAAAATCTAGGGATGTAACATAATCTGCGTGGGCTAAAATTTTACGGATTAATTTTCCCTCGCCTAAATCCCAAAGCTTTACTACTCCTCGATTGTCTCCAGTGACTAATGTTTTGCCATCAGGACTGACTTTCATGGTAGTAATCTGATTATCAAATCGTGTGAGTATTCCTAGGGAGCGCTGCTGTACTAAATCCCAGAGACGAATACCATCCAAACCACCACTAATTAATATCTTACTGTCGGGAGTCACAGCCAGAGCTAGCACATTACTCGAATGTCCCATAAAAGTCCGGCTAAATCTTCTCTTTTTCCAGTTCCACAGATGCACCATACTATCATCGCTACAGCTGGCTAGGGTACTACCATCGGGGGAAACAACAACCGACTCCACTGTAGTTCTATGCGCCCTGCGAATTATCCCGTCGTGCTTCCCTGCTCTCATTCTCCACAGGTGAATCACACCATCGTTTTCTGCACCACCACTTACCAGGGTTTTGCTATCAGGGCTAAAGGCTAAGGATTTAATAGTTCCTGAATGCCCTTTGAGCGTATACGCTAGCTTGAGATTGACTAAATCATTTCCCCTCGCTGGGGAATTCTCTAAACCCTCCCTGCCAGCTAATACTGGGGATGGAAGGGACAAAACAGGAGCGTTCGCCGTTTCGGCGGAGCATAGCTCTATTGTCATCACACCTGTCATTATTAATACTATAATTCCCTGAAGGTAAATACTTGCTCTACTTACCTTTTTCGCTTTTTGAGAAGAACTTGGATAATTTTTAATGTAATTAATAATACTTTGAAGCTTAGACATAGCAATTAGTGAATTAGGGGCGATCGCCAGTATCCTAAAATAATCTATTCCAGAAATTCCAGCCGAACTAGCGATGCACCTATAATTCCCCAATCAACCATCCAAATCACCAACAGACTACCTTAAAGAGGTGGTTTCTTTTTAGACACACTCAACATCGGTAAAACGGAATTTGAGGACTGAGCGGGTAAATATCTTTGTACTACTTGCTCTTCCTGAGGTAAGGGACGACTTTGTTGAACTCGCCACCATCTATATGCCAGAGAAAAGCCCGCAGTTCCTAAACCAAATGCCACCAATGACCAACTGTCATCAATGCCACCGATTAGAGTATCAATAGCTCCAATAGTGAATAAAATAGCAATGACTGGCTCTCTTCTATAGAATGACTTTAAAAAGCTAGGTAATAAAAAATTCATCGCAGTATGTTTTTATGCTGACTTAGTGTAAATATACTGATTTTTGTTGACTCGTGTTTAGCACATATTGATAGACATACCATACATATTATAGTCATTTGTTTATTTGTGGATTAAGATACCTGCAAGATTATCAATTATCAACACCAGAAAAATAACTGTCCCTGATTATAACTACCTAGTTTCTTACCTGCATTTCTGAATTCTTCATAAAGTCAAAGCCAACTGGTCGAAGTAACCAGACAGAATTAATTACATAATGTCATTGCGAAGCTCTTCAAGGGGAATGTTAGCTTCCCTATACTGCGTCAATGCGTAGCGTGTCCCTTAGGATTCAGCAAACACAAGGACTGGGATTGCTTCCCTGACAATGATTGTAATTATTTTTGTCCGACTGCTCACCAGTTGGCTGATACTTGATGTTACCAAAAATCTCAACTTACTTTAAGCCGAGCCAAGCTAAAACACCTTGGTTTGTCACATACTCAATTACTACCATTAACAGAAAGCCAATCATTGCAGCTCGACCATTTAAACGTTCGGCATACTCATTAAAGCCGAATTTTGGTTCTTCGAGTTTGGGGGTAACGCTGGGCTGTGGTTGTGTCATCATGTGGGAAAACCTTTGAGAATATATCAGAGTCTTAGAAACCTTGCTCTTAAATCTGCCAATCCTGAGGATTTTCAATTTTTCCTCTCTACGAATAGTCTTTAAGAGCTTTTACACATTTTTACATTTCTTAATATATATTGTAGTACCACTCGGAGAATCGTCAATCAAAAATCTTTGAAGTAGATTATTGGTGCTGAGTAATTTAGGAGTAGGGATAGGTAGTAATAGTCATGGGTAACGGGAATTATCAAGCAGCTATTGGTTGTTGATTATCGATACTGTTCATCGATTTAACTGTGGATAATGCTCCTTACTCAGGAATGAATTGGTAGTCTTTGATGCAACATCATCTAGATGAGCCTGACAAACTAAAGGCTAATTAAAAATAGATTAGAGGTAGTAATATGGAAATAGGTATCCCAAAAGAAACTAAAGACCAAGAGTTTAGAGTTGGTCTCAGTCCTTCTAGCGTACGTGTGCTTCAAGAAGCTGGTCATCATCTCTACGTAGAAACACAGGCAGGGTTAGGTGCAGGTTTTACAGATGATGATTATGAAAGTGCGGGGGCAAAAATTGTCAGTCCTGGTGATGCGGTATGGGGTAGGGATTTAATAGTCAAAGTTAAGGAACCCCTAGAGGCAGAATATAAATTTTTGCAGAAAGGACAGGTATTATTTACCTATCTACATTTAGCCGCAGACCGCAAGCTCACAGAACATTTACTTGATTGTGGAGTCTGCGCGATCGCCTACGAAACCGTCGAGCAACCAGGAGCCAATAAACTACCATTACTCACACCCATGAGTATCATTGCCGGCAGACTATCTGTGCAATTTGGAGCCAGATTTCTTGAACGTCAGCAAGGGGGAAGAGGTGTATTACTAGGTGGTGTTCCGGGAGTGCAACCGGGTAAGGTGGTAATTCTTGGGGGTGGTGTCGTTGGTACAGAAGCTGCCAGAATTGCCGTTGGGATGGGTGCTAGTGTCAAAATCCTAGATGTTAACGTCGAACGCTTAAGCTATTTAGAAACCCTATTCGGCTCACGGGTTGAACTAGTCTACAGCAATTCTGCTCATATTGAAAGTGCTGTAAAAGAAGCAGATTTACTCATCGGTGCAGTATTAGTTGTGGGTAAACGTGCTCCGATTCTAGTTTCTCGGGAATTAGTCCAAAAAATGCGCCCAGGTTCGGTGATTGTTGATGTCGCCGTTGACCAAGGGGGGTGTGTAGAAACCTTACACGTCACATCCCACACCAGCCCAGTATACATCGAGGAAGGTGTTGTGCATTATGGCGTTCCCAATATGCCTGGAGCCGTTCCTTGGACAGCCACCCAAGCCTTGAACAATAGCACTTTACCCTATGTATTGCAACTAGCGAATTTAGGCGTGCAAGCTTTAGAAGTCAACCCAGCCCTAGCAAAAGGTTTAAATGTTAACAATCATCGTCTCATACATCCAGCAGTCCAGGAAGTATTTCCTGATTTGGTAAGTTAAGTCAGGGGTAGGGGAGAAGGGGAGAAAAATATATTTTCTTGGGAATCACAGCACTTTTGAAACAGGTGAGGTACACCATAAGTAATAAGTAATAAGTAGATTTCTGAGTCATTACTCATTATTCATTATTCATTACTTTTTTCAATCAATTGCTGTAGCTCATAAACATCAAATCTGCTGTATCTATCCCCTATTCCTGAGTTACTCCCCCAACTACAGGCTTAACTTCAGAATTGTCAGAGAATGGATCCGTACCACCAGTCCAATTGAAGTCACTGATACGGAAAGTAATTCCCCCTAATTCCAGAACAGGATTGTAGCGCAAAGTTATACCATAACTGCGGCGAGTATATTCCAGAAGATAGTCGGTGCTGCTGCGCTCTCCAGTATCAAGGTTAATCGAGGTTTGAAAACCTGCTCGCAAAGGTCCATAGATTTGTTGAGAAATACCGAAATTTAAAACTCGTCTATCTGCTATTCGGTCGAATAAAAAGGGAGATTCCCCACTAGTAAAGCCTTGGACATAGCTGACATTAAAGGCAGTATAATCAAAAAACTTGCGGGAAAAGTGACCCAGTTGCCCTTGAATACCAACAGTGGCAAATAGACTACTTTGATTATCACCATTACTGTATTGGCTAGTTGTACCAGTTAGGCTGCTGAAGGCTTGCAGGTAGGGAACTACAGGATTTGGTGTGTAACGTAGTCCTTCCGTGGGGGTTGCAGCTAGGGGTTTACCTCGCCATAGGTATACTGCACCATTGAGGGTGGTACTGGCTTGGTAGCGACCAAGGGAGATACGGTTATTTTTGCGACCTACTTCTAGTAAGTCTTGGCGGTCAGTATTCGCATTGATATATTGGGCACCACCTTGGTAGCGTAATCGCAAACCTGTTGTACCCAGGGCAATATTGGGGGAAGTAATCAAACCACCAATACTACTTTGTACTGTTTGAAAACCGAGGGTACCGTTGTAGAGGCGATCGCGGTAACTTGATTCCAAACTCAAGATATGGGGATTACCTAAATCTCCAAAGAGTTGTTGTAAACGTAAACTACCTCGAAGATTATTTTCGATATCATCTAAGTCCAAACTAGTTAACACCCCTGAACCCTGAATAGTTGTCTGGGGGCTAAGAGTACTTGTGATTTTACTCTTAATCGCAAAGACTGAGGGAATATTATCTATACCTCCAATTGCTTTCTGTGCCAAAAATTGGGGGGTGACACTCCAACGAAAATTATCCGAATCTACAATTTTAAAACCTCGTTCAATAAATAATCCTCCCCGTTTGTCTCCGTCATAACCAATAGAAAATAAACCTGGTGTCACATCCCTTTCGCTGCGGTCAATTACCCGTTCATCGATGGGAATCGGTATATTGGTATTCTGGTGTAGGACTAAACGTTGTCTTTGGGTTTTTATTCTGTCTCTGAGGGGAGATTCTCGTGTCAGAGTCACTTTATCCGCACGTAATTCTAATTCTGGTGGGGAAAAGGGGTCATTTGTCAAGCGAACATTTCTAGCTTGCCATCCACGGGGATAAAAATCGATGCGGGCAGCTTGGAAACGCACACGTCGAACTTGTCCACCACTTTTTTGAGAGGGAATATTACTGACATCTGGTCTACCACCAACAGCAATATTAATCCCTCCTGGACTATTGGCGGTTCGGGGTTGGTTTTGTTGAACGCGATCGCCGACAGTTCTTTTTGTGACTCCAGTAGTTGTCCCGTCGAAACTGAAATCATCTCCCGCAGTGGGAATAAATATTTCTCCACTCCCAGCCAAAAGATCGCCCCGATCTTGAACAAAATTATAGGTGAAGCGTTGACCCTGTAAAACTTGGTCGCCACGGGTTAATATGACATTTCCCTCACCCACAGCAATCAGATTATCGAGATTGACTTGTACGCGATTTGCCTTAACTTCCGCACCATCAAACCGCACAACCACATTCCCTTCCGCAGTCACCACCCGACGTTGCTCATCATATTCTTGGCGATCGCCAATGACTTCAACAACTCTTGGTGTTTGAGGAGAATTAGTTGCTGGAGTTGCTGGAGTTGCTGGAGCTTTTGTTGGAGGAATGGTAACGGGGGCAATTTTTTCGGAAGTCTGATCACGGGATTTAAATTCGATGGTTCCTGGAGTCGATGGCTGAGGACTCACATTAGGAGCAGTAAACTCAATACTTACAGGTTGATTCGAGGGAGAAGCTTTAGCGGAATTGTCCCTAGGGGAAGGATTAACTACTCGACTATTTGGAAACGTCTGCTGACTTTTTGCCTGTAACGGATAACCAACTTCTTGATTTGATGGTGCAGCTTTGACGGAATTGTTCCTAGGAGCAGGATTAACTATTTGACTATTTGGAAACGTCTGCTGACTTTTTGCCTGTAACGGATAACCAACTTCTAGGCGATCGCCCAAAAAATTCGCCTGTTTTTCTTCTAATACTGGAGAAAATTCTGGTGCAAGACTCTCTGGTGGACTGACTTGTGATACTTTCTGGGAAGTAATGTTCTGATTCCTTTGACTCGGTGTGGGAAAATGCTCCGCACTACCGATGGCTATAATCTGAGATTTCTTTTCTGTCTCTGCTAAGGGCTGCTTTTCTAACTCGTCTACAACTAGAGTACTAGCGACTGTCTGTTGTTTTGACTCCTCTGCAACAACAGTTTCACTCACAGGTTTTAATGATTCAACAATCGCAGGTGGTTCAGGTGGCAGAACAGGATGAAGCATATGTTCAGAATAATCACGCTCACAAATAGCCAAACAAATAGCCGGAAGGACGAGTAAGATAATTTCCCTCCCGACTTTTTCCACTCTTCAACCTGAAAACACAGACTGCTGTGGATTTTGAGGTTATCAGAGACGGAAGTCTTACCCAAAGATACACTCTGTGGAGAGAAAAAAATGCCTGGAGGACACTTTTAATTCTCTCTCTTTACCTTGTTTCTTTGGTGTTGCAAACTGTCCGTCTACTTTTGGATCATGTGTCGTGATATTACTCGAAATCCCGACGACCAGGGTTACGAGCTGGATCGTTAGACAAAAATCCGAAGATGAACAGCAAAAGGAAGAAAGCAACAACAATATATACAGCGATTTTTAAAGTCAGCATCGAGTAATCTCCTTCGGGTATAACTAGCTGTCTGCAACGCAGAAAAAGATAGCTTCTATATATTACACCGATGAGGAGATACCGAGGATGGGACAAGGGTGCTGTTTGTGCAGGGTGACACTTGATTTTATGTGGTAAGTGCTGAGTGCTGATTCATCCTCTGACAAAGGAGATTTTTCCTGTGATGAGAGAACTTTCAAGCTGAAGACCTAAAGTGTTTTTAGTCTTTCACCCTCTCCCTGATAGGAATCGAAGGTAGATAATATATTCACTTATGACGTATATCCACACAGGATGTTTCCTGCTGGTTGTTGGGTAAATTCTTCCGAACGATTTTTAATTACCCGTGCGGGAATCCCCACAGCTACGGAAAAAGCAGGAATATCGGTTGTCACCACCGCACCAGCACCAATAACGCTACTTTTACCAATAGTCACACCATTCATCACTTTGACACTATGCCCTAACCAACAGTCGTCTCCAATGGTAATTCCTGAACTCGAAATTGGGGAGTGAGAAATTTCCCATTCAGAATCACCAGACATGGGACGATGGGCACAAATTTGAGAATGGGCTGCTATGAGACAGTTTTTACCAATGGTGACGTTTTGAGAGCCACGAATGGAAGTATAGGGTCCAATGTAGGTATCAGTATCAATAGAGACGCTACCTTGGTGGGAAGCATGGATATAGACACCGTGTTCTAGGGTTACGCGATCGCCAATACGCACTCGACTGTTGCGATCGCCCTCTGCATTCACACATACACCATACAAAATATCTACAGCATCGCCAATTTCAATCCCATGCCAACCACTAAACTCTACACCATGCTGAATATATACTTTCTTGCCTAACCGTGCCAAAATATATCGATAAAATAAATTGCGTAGGTTTCCCCCGATGACTTTTGTCGGGATACCTGCCAAAAAGCCCATCCAAAAGTTTTTGTGCTGATACTGTTTCCCAGAAAAAAAAGATTTGCTACCCATTACCCGATAACCTAATATCTGCTCGATGTTAAAATAGGGACTGAACAAAGTAAAAAAAGTCAGTAAATACAAGTTGCAGATAATTTTATATCTCAAAGAATTGTCGCAATCATAAATTTTTCATAAACCGTCAGTCGGAACCCTAGTTTCCATTTAGTTACAGTATTCTGTCTCTTCAACCGAAAAACCCTTAATTGCGTAGTGATAACTACTAAAAAATATTTTTTTGTATCTAACTAAGATACTATTTTTCGAGAAATAGTCAGCTTAATCATAAATTCATCAAAAAATATTAATACACTTCGATCTCGTCCCAAGAACGAATTACCACATCCGCACCAGCGACATTATTAACTTGATTTACCCAAGTAATACCAACACATCCTGCTGCTTTCCCATTTCTTGCCATTTCCATATCCCCCACAGAATCACCTATCACCAAAGTTGCACCCGGTTCTACACCTAATTGGGCGCAAGCTTGGAGAAATAACAGGGGATTAGGTTTACTAATATTACCGTCAACTCCCATAGCTAATTGCAAGTAATCACCTAGCTGATGGTTCGAGATAAATGTTTTGACTTCCTCAGTAGTTGCCGCAGACAAAATACCTAACTTCAAACCACCTTGGGAGAGTGTTTGTAATATTTCCCGACTCCCAGGAAATAGAGGTGCAGGAAACTGAAAAACGTATTTTTCCGCATCATCTAACGCTTGACAGGCGATTTTTAAACATTCAAACCAACCTTTACCCGTTTCTGCAATATAAGCAGCTGTGGCAATTTCTGTTTCCCGACGACTAGCAACAGACATCATACCTGCCGCATCGAGGCGATTACCATTTACCCCATACGCCATTAATAATGGTTCACCGGTACCAGGGAACTGAGCATCAATAATTCTGGCAGCTTTCTGAGCTAAGTTTCTTAACTGCTCTTCGGAGTCCTCCAAGGTACCATTTTTATCAAACAAAATGGCTTGGATATTAGGAAATACTTGATTATGGCATTTAATATTCAACACAGAACATCCTCCATGATGCGTCAACTTATACCAATAAAAACCACAACTGATTCTAAGCAATAAAAAAAGAGGGTTTTCCCTCTTTCCCAGATTCTCAGATAAATTCACAGTTATTTATTTATTCTTCTTCAGTCGCTGCGGGAATTTCTTCTTCAGCTACTGCGGGAATATCTTCAGCTACGACAGTCTCTTCAGTTGCTGGGGGAATATCTTCAGCTACGACAGCCTCTTCAATTTCCATAACAGGAATACCTTGCTGTTTCGCCAGTAATTGTTCACGATACTTGGCAGCCATTTCCTCTGCTTTATCGTATACTAAATCACGGTTCTTAATCATGTCACCTGGTTCTGGTTCCAACTGCTTAGTAGACAGAGAAATCCGACCACGTTCAGCATCCAAGTCAATGATCATCACTTTCACTTCATCATTGACATTGAAAACACTGTGAGGTGTATCAATATGCTCATGAGAAATTTCGGAGATGTGCAACAAACCACTGACACCACCGATGTCAATAAACGCACCATAGGGCTTGATACCACGCACTGTACCAATCACTACTTCGCCAACTTCCAAACGATTCATCTTACGCTCAACCAGCGCTCGACGATGGGAAAGTACTAGACGGTTACGTTCTTCATCTACTTCCAAAAACTTCAGGGGAAGCTCTTCTCCCACCAATTCTTCCTTGGGTTTACGGGTGCTAATATGGGAACCAGGGATAAATCCTCTGAGTCCTTCAATTCTCACCAACGCACCACCTCGGTTAGTTGCAAATACACCGGAACGGACAGTCGCATCCTCTGCTTGCAGTTGACGCACTCGCTCCCATGCCCGCATATACTCAATACGGCGAATGGAAAGAGTTAACTGTCCATCTTCATTCTCATCAGTGAGGATGAAAAACTCTCTGGTTTCGTTTGATTGTAAAACTTCCTCCGGGCTATCCACCCGGTTGATAGACATTTCCTGTATGGGTATGTAAGCGGCTGTTTTCGCACCTATGTCAATCAGAGCGCCCCGTGGCTCTATACTGAAAACTGTACCGGGTACTATATCACCAGGGCTAAAGTGATAGTCGTATTTGTCTAGTAAAGCAGCGAAGTCTTCGTGAGTAAACCCAATTTCAGCAGTAGCAGTTGATTTCTGATTGACCATGCTAATTGTTTCCTGGTTGTTAATCTCCGTATTTTTTTTGCCTTGTAATGATGTACATATAAGGGCATAAATGCAGGTGGTTCACACCTACACCGTTTTTCATCCTAGCGCAGAGAAGCCGATAATAACACACATCAACTTCCAGATTGTAGATTATATCAAAATTCGCGGGGTTGGAAATAGAAACTGGTATGAGAGCATAAAGCTATCGAGAGCAGTGTTTTATCGGCTAATTCTCGATTTTTCAGGCAGATGGTCAAATATCCTCTCTCCAGTAAATCCATTGGGAGGATTATCGATGAATCCTGTGTCTAGCAAAACAATATCATAGAGATATGCCCGCGAAACGTCTCTATCGGGTGGGAACGTCTCTACAAATATTAAATATAATTTTCCGTTATTTTATAGGTGGGATTGGGATTAATAAAAAGGAAACTTTAAAAATTGGTACTTCACCAATGCAATATCCTTTAGAACTCACTTTCAAATTTTGGGCTTTAGCACCGCAAATTTCCGTGCTTGATGCTCAACAGAATTTGGTATTTTACGTCAAACAGAAACTTTTTAAGCTCAAAGAAGCGATTACAGTCTTTGCGGATGGGGAGCAGCAACGTCCTCTCTACTATATTAAAGCTGATCGGATTATCGATTTTTCCGCTCGTTATGACTTTACAGATGCGGATGGCAATTATTTAGGAGCTGTTAAACGTCGGGGGATGAAATCTTTCTGGCGCGCTCGTTATGATATCTTTGATGGCGACAGTAGCAAAATCCACATACAAGAGAAAAACCCTTGGATTAAAGTCCTGGATGCTCTATTTGCGGAAATTCCCGTTGTGGGTATGTTTACAGGTTATGTGCATTCGTGACAGGTTAAGACAAAATTCGTTTTGTCAATAGTAGTTACGCTAGAAGTTGAAACTATAGTTAGGTATCAAATTTCGTCTTCTACGGAATTTGTCGGGTAAGAATGAGTGATGTTTTTTAAGATGACGCGATCGCTATGCCAAAAAATTGCGTTTTCTACCCTATTTTTAGCAATATTTTAAGCATTATTACTCATTGACAAATTGTTGATAACTTTAACCTGTCACGAATGGGTTATGTGTTTAATCCTGTTTACCTTGTTTGCCGGGAAGATGGCACGGTAGTTATGCGGTTGGAAAAAATTCCTTCGTTTCTTTCCCGCAAGTTTACTATTAAACCCATTGACAAAGTTGATGGGCGAGAGGAGCAACAGATAATTTTGAGCTTAATGATGATGCTGTTGTTGGAGAAGAATCGAGGTTAGTACAGAGCATCAGATGGGTTTGTGAAAGCTGGGGGGCGATCGCTCTCTGGCTTTTTGTCATTTTAGTCGTTGGACAAAAACTCATCACTGATATGATGTGAATGGCTGTTGTGTGCAATGCCACTGCTTGCAACATAACTGTTTAGCATTCTTTACATATTGCAACCGTTTCCTTGCCTTGAGAGTCCGTTGTAATCTGTACAATGCAGTTGTGACATGAATATTGTCCCTATAGGGCTTGCTTAACGACATTCATGAGCATTTCAACTTCTGTCCTGAGTGAACTGCTACAGGCACTACCCAATCTGCGACCGCAGCTATATTTCAAGGCTTCTCTGACAGCCCTCTCCCATGCAATGGAAGACCAAGTTTTGGCGGCAAATTTGGAGAAACCCTTGGTCATAGCTAGTTTTCAAAGAGAGCGTTTTTACCGCCAAGAAGCGCATCGCTATCAACGACTAGCACAGCGTAGCAATCAAATATACGTTTTGTCCGCACCAGAGACGGATTTTGTCAATAGTTCGGAATACTATGAAAAAATCGCCTTTGAAACAGACGACGCTTTGAGTCAAGAATGGCATTTAGTCGTAATTGCCCAAAATTATGCTACCTGCTTAGTTTGCCGTGAAAGTCAGGGTTCTCTGGCAAAAAATCGGCGTTTGCGAGAATTAAGTCCGGCTTTGGATACGGATACGGCAAGGCGATTTGAAGGTATTTGGACGGCAGAGAGGAATGTCAGTCTGCAAGCTGCGGCATTGTTGTTGACTCGGATTTTGATTTATCGACCAGAATTAGCCGAGAAAGTGGAATTGGCACGGCAAAGGTTTGGTATTGGGGGAGACCAAAGTTTAGAAATGGGGGAACAGGCAGGAGCCTATGCTTGTGATATTGATACCGACCCCTTTGTGCAACGTTTGGTGACATATTTACAGGCAAGTCAGTACAAATTACATAAAGCCTACCGTTCCATATCCGCCCAGGCGAGAAAAGAACGGTTAGTCAATTCAATTAGTACGGCAATTCGGCGATCGCTCAATACCCAGGACATTCTGCAAGTGGCAGTTCAAGAATTAGGGCAACATTTAGGAGCTTGTCGTTGCCTAATTTATCGTGCCCAAGCAGCAGATATTCAAGCCACCATCGAACACGAGTTTTTAAACTTAGGTGTTTCCTCACTTCTCGGACAAACCTGGGATTTAGGGCATAACCCTTTATTCGAGGAGGTAGTCTTACAATTTGAAGGAGTTTGTGTTGCTGATACCTTGAATGATTCTCGTGTGAGCAAATCCAAAGGACTTTGTAAACTTATACAAAAGTATGGGATTCGTTCTTGGTTAATGGAACCAATCCTGTTTCAAGGTAGATTACTCGGAATTCTGGAATTACATTACTGTGGTGACACACCCCACGAATGGCAGATAGGAGAATTAGATGTTGCCAAGGCGATCGCCACCCAAGTTGGTGCTGCCCTAATTCAAGCTGAAGCCTATGCCAACCTAGAAGAACTCAACCAACAACTAGAAGCCCTAGACCGCACCCGCAGTAACCTCATAGCCATCACTGGACACGAGCTACGTACACCCCTATCTACCATCCAAGTTTGCCTAGAAAGCCTAGCTAGTGAGCCAGATATGCCCTTGGAATTGCAACAAGTCATGCTCAGTACTGCCCTAGCAGACTCTGAAAGAATGCGGAAGTTGGTGCAAGATTTCCTCACCCTCTCAAATTTGGAAAGTGGCAGGGTGGAATGGCATATTGAATCTCTGGCACTGCAAGAATGTATCGATTTAGCCCTGAGTCGCATTCGCACCCGTAGCAACCTCGATGAAGTACCTAAAATAGCCGTGGATATTGCCTCTACTCTCCCCCTAGTTAAGGCAGATGGGGACTGGCTAGTAGAAGTGATTGCCAAACTCCTAGATAATGCTTGTAAATTTACCCCTGCCCAAGGAACAATCTCCATTCAGGCAGAAATTTACGATCAACAGATGGTAGAGGTGACAGTTACCGACACCGGACGTGGCATTGAACCCAATCGCCTGGAAATCGTTTTTGACCGTTTTTACCAAGAAGAAGGGGCTTTGCGCCGCACTACCGGAGGTACGGGACTTGGTTTAGCCATCTGCCGCCAAATCGTCAATAGTTGGGGAGGAGAAATCTGGGCAGAATCCACAGGCAAAAATCAAGGCAGTATCTTCCACTTCACCTTACCTATGATTGAAGGCAGTCAGGAAAAGGTGGGAAAGGGCTAAGGGGAAGGAAAGGAGTCAAGATGTTTTTCTATTCACTGTTAACTGTCAAACCCATTTACCCATCACCCCAGACTGTTACAGTTCCTTACACAATCGCCATATCTGATGGCTAGCGGTGTTACGATGCCGTAAAAACCTTGGGAGAACACCTTATGACTACACTTTCTGGACAAACTCCATCCTTTGCTGGTAGCACTGGCGGTTTGCTGAAAAAAGCTGAGGAAGAGGAAAAGTACGCAATTACTTGGACTAGCCCCAAAGAGCAAGTTTTTGAACTGCCAACTGGCGGTGCTGCTGTCATGAAGTCAGGGGAGAACTTGCTATATATCGCTCGTAAAGAGTACGGTATCGCCTTGGGCGCTCAATTCCGGAAAATGAAAATAACAGACTATAAAATTTACCGGATTCTTCCCGGTGGTGCTACCACCATGATTCACCCTGCTGATGGTGTCTTCCCAGAAAAAGTTAACGCAGGTCGCGCACAAGTACGTTACGTAGACCGTAGCATCGGCAAAAATCCCAGCCCCTCTAAAGTGAAATTTAGTGGTGTTGCTACCTACGATGCGCCCAACCCATAGTTAATCAGGATTAGAGACTAGATTGAAGGATGAAGTGTGAAGTCTGAAGTATAAAATGGTTAAGTTTGCCTTTAGCCTTCATACTTCTTTCTTGGTCTGGTCTTTAATCCTCTAATCAAAGTAATTATGATTTCCCCCGACTTTTCACAATTTTCGGAACTAGCAAAAAGTGGTAACTTTGTACCTGTGTATCAGGAATGGGTAGCTGATTTAGATACGCCCGTTTCGGCTTGGTATAAGGTTTGTGCTGGAGAACCCTATAGCTTTTTGTTGGAATCAGTGGAAGGTGGGGAAAAAATTGGGCGTTATAGTTTATTGGGTTGTAATCCCCTATGGGTGCTGGAAGCGAGGGGGGATGGGTCTAACGGGACATACCGGACTATTCAGACTCACCGTGATGGTTCCCAGTTAATTTTTACAGGCGACCCTTTTACAGCCTTGGGTGACTGTTTGGCTCCCTATAAACCAGTCAAGTTACCCCAACTACCACCGGGAATTGGTGGATTGTTCGGCTTTTGGGGCTATGAGTTGATTCAGTGGATTGAGCCAAGTGTCTCGATTCATCCTCAGGATGAGCGGAATCTGCCTGATGGTTTATGGATGCAGGTTGACCATTTATTGGTATTTGACCAAGTAAAGCGGAAAATTTGGGCGATCGCCTACGCTGATTTACGTGACCCCCAAGTGGATTTACAATTGGCATACCAAAAAGCTTGCGATCGCGTCTGGCAGATGGTAGAAAAACTCTCTGTACCGATTTCACCGGAAAATACGATTCTCAGTTGGAAATCTCCGGGAAGTCGAACCGCAACGACAACAGAGGGTTATGAAAGTAATTTTACCCAGGAAGAATTTTGTCAGAGCGTCAGCAAAGCCAAAGAATATATTAAAGCTGGTGATATCTTTCAGGTAGTTATCTCTCAGCGTCTGTCTACAGAATATCAAGGTGACCCCTTTGCTCTCTATCGCTCCCTGCGACAAATCAATCCTTCCCCCTACATGGCTTATTTTCACTTCCAGGACTGGCAAATCATCGGTTCGAGTCCGGAGGTGATGGTGAAGGCAGAATCTGACCCAGAGGGGGGAATAATTGCCACAGTGCGCCCCATTGCAGGGACTCGTCCTCGGGGGAAAACACCTCAGGAAGATGCCGCATTTGCCGCAGATTTGCTCCAAGACCCCAAGGAAATCGCCGAACACGTCATGTTAGTAGATTTGGGACGTAATGATTTAGGTCGGGTCTGTGATAGTGGTAGTGTACGGGTGGATGAGTTAATGGTGATTGAGCGCTATTCCCATGTGATGCATATTGTCAGTAATGTTGTGGGTAAATTAGCACCCGTGAAAACTGCCTGGGATTTATTGAAAGCTTGTTTTCCTGCGGGGACGGTGAGTGGAGCGCCGAAAATCCGCGCTATGCAAATTATCCATGAATTAGAACCGAGTCGCCGAGGAGTCTATTCTGGTGTCTATGGATACTATGATTTTGAAGGACAATTAAATACAGCGATCGCCATTCGTACTATGGTTGTACGTAATGGTCAAGTGAGTGTGCAAGCAGGAGCAGGGTTAGTTGCGGATTCCGTACCAGAAAGTGAGTATCAGGAGACTTTAAATAAAGCCAGAGGTTTATTAGAAGCTATTCGCTGTTTACGTTGAGGGGGAATTAAAATAATTCGTAATTCGTAATTCGTAATTCGTAATTCGTAATTACGTTTTGTGACGAGGATTTAAACGCCGACACAAAACTGGTAAAATTGTCAGAATATTGCTTGTGCATAACCTAATCAATTAAATTCATTACAGTCTGAAATAGGTTAATTTAATTTCAGCATATTTAAACGCTTTTCTAACTGTTGAATTTGCTCATTTATCGAGACAATTTTGACATCATGGGCAGCATATTGATTTTGTAATTGACGACGTTTGCTTTGTAATTCTGATATTTTACCTTTCAAAGATTTTGCCACTGCGCGATTGATGGTAATTCGAGAATTTCTAGGTTGAATTTGGCTAAAACGTTTTTGCAGATTTTGAATATCTTCATTTAAAACTTGTATACGAGGGTCAGTCTCAACATACATAGTACCCTGGATGATTCGCTTGACTTCTAATTCGGCTATTTTGGCTGTAATTGATTGCGCGATCGCTGCCTTAATTATCTTCTCACTACCTGGTTGTTCCTGAGATGCTAATTTTTTTAGCTCTTGCAGTCTTTTGTCCGCAGTTTTGACTTGCGATGAGTTTAAGGTATATCGGGAAGTCAATAAAATTCGTTCAACTTCTAAATTCGCAATTTCCTGAATTAGTACCCTATTCCTTTCCTGCTTCCTAGTGGAACTTGTTGATACTAAAGGAGCATCTTTCTTTTCTATGGAACCCGTAGATGCTGTTTCTACACCAAAACTACTCCATCCAGAAATAGCAATTGCAGCAATTGTGAAATAACTAAATACTGTGTGGCTCATATTTGATAAGTAAATAGTTGGAATATTAAAATTTAGACAGATAACTTTGTGTTTGAGTTCCCGAAAAATATCCCAATTGAGCTTTTTACTCGTATCCAGTATCGGATAAGTCAATTGAATTTCATGTAAAACATCTGATTTATCCCAATTCCTGTTTCCAAAATCGTAACTATGCTCCTATCTGAGAAATGGGAATGCTACAAAGACAATATACCAATAATTAATAATTCCTGGAATGCCAAAAAATACAATATTTACCCTACTAGGTATGGGGTTTGCCATTACATTCACATCCATAATATCAACAAGTACCAGTAGCTCTGCAAAAAATTCTTTTCCCTATGAAGGGATATTGCGGGAAAATATGGCTCAATTATTAGGTGTTATAGAGCCAGATATAAAATTAACTAAATTAGAAAAAACTACTATAGAGAAATGTTTACCAACACCTGGAAGAAATCAGACTTGTCAACCAGTTAAACTTCCTGGATATCGAGTCACAATGAGTGGAAAAGGAGAAAATTGGATTTATTATGTTACAGATAATGGTGAAGTAACTCAGGATAACCGCGCTAGTTTAAATCTGACAATTCGTCGAACCCTAGCGAAGGAATTAGGAATACAACCTCATCAATTAAAAATTATCGCTGCACAGCGCATTCATAGAAGTATCCCTTGTCCTTCTCAACAAACTAATTGCCAAATTAAACCTACAGTCGAATGGCGTATTTTAGTAGCAGGTAGAGAACAACCATTTCAAGTAAAACTTAATGGTAAATTATCTGATTTTCCTAATATATCCCATATTCCGATTTCTTCAAAATCATCAAAAATACCGAATGTACTTGTACAAAAGGTTTTACAAGATATTGTTTATAGGGATGCTTCTATTAACAAAAAAATAAAAATTAATAGTATCAAAGCGACTACTTGGAATTGGTGTCAGGGGAAAGGACCAGGACCAACTCGACCAGATATGGGAGCTTGTTTAAATATTGATAATCCTGGTTGGCAAATAGTTTTAGCGAGTGGAAATAATCGTTATTTTTATTATATTCCTGAAAATGCTACAGCTAATCCATCTACATACATAGCAGCACCAGATGGAATGCAAAGTTTTCCTGAGTTAGCAACGGAGACAGTAAAAAAAGATGCCATACAAAGGGGCAATATTGGAACCTTAATGTTTGTTGAACCTAGATTTTTTGATGGTTGTTGGAATCTGAATCAGAGCAAAATAGAGTGTGGTAACTCAATTATTAGTGGTTGGGAAGCGACTTTTTCTCAGCCTCCAAAATCCTCCAATCCTCCAAATTTTCAAAGTGTACCAACAATTGTTTATCGTGTTGATTTAACGGGTAAGATAAGTAAATTTGTTTCCTATTCTAGCTGGCTACCCAAACCTTAATAAACTATATTCATTTAAACTCAATTAAAAATACAAGCAATTAACTTATGGATAAAATATATTTTTTAGGAATGGCGATCGCCACTTTTGCTAGTGGTACAATTTTTGGTAATTTTTTGGTAGAACATCCTGCGATTGCTAGTAAAAATCAATTATTCCCAGTAACTAGCAAATCCACCAAACCTACCCATAAATTACTTTCAGAAAAAATTATCCAGCAAATTTATCGCAAGAGCATTTCCGACTATGCTGGTCATGTTAAACGCATCGTGAACGCTGAAAGGGTTGCCTACCCCTTTTATTGTGAGGAATTACGTGCAGGTAAAACCCAACCTTTAACTTGTGACCCTCCTAATATTAAAGATACCTGGAAAATTACCGTTGATACTTATTTTGAACGTCTTGTTTACTATGTTCGAGATGATAGGGGGATTAAGCTAGGTTGGAGAGAGTATCTCGGTAAAGCAAATCCCATTCCTGCTGATGTTCAAAAAATGGTCTTTGCAGATGCTGAAAAAAATTGGGGTTTAAGAAAAAATACCGCAAAAATTGTCAGTGTTCGAGAAACATTGCAACCATCAGGAGTAGATTGGACTGCATTACCCATTGAACCGAGATTTGATGGACAAACTTCTTCTAACCGTTTGTGGGAAATCATTATCACAGATAATCAAGTTCAATTTATTTATTTTGTTAAAAAAGATAATCCTATAAAAATGCAACTTTGGTCGCGTTTAAATTACGCTCATTTAGGAAAAATACCTGTTGAAAAAGCACTACTATTAATATCCAGAGGTTCGCAGAATTTAGGGTTAGAAAGTGGGCAATTATTAATTACTAAAGTCGAAAAAATGCAGTTTGATGGTTGTTTAGGTTTAGCTGCACCTTGGCAAGCTTGTACTACTGCCTCTTTGCCGGGATATCGTATTATCGTGAGAGGTCAAAATAATATCCAAGCAGTGTATCGTATGAATAATCGAGGAGATTTAATTATCATGGAAGGGACTAAAACTCTCCCTCCTCGTAATGATACTTTACCGAATCTTGTCGCCACAAAAATTCTCCAAGATGCCAGCAAACGTTGGCAAACATCAACTATTAACCTGCGGATAAATTCTGTAAAACCCTCTCAAAATTGTATCTCTGCTAATCCCCAAGCTGCTGCTAAGTGCAATATCAAAGTATACGTCACCAATGGTCAGAAACAATTAGCTTATCACCTGGATCGTCAATCACGAAATATCACCAAAGTTGAGCCTGTGTCGGCAAAGTAGGCAAATATAAGATGGTGTCCCCCGGACAAAGACGGGGGATAAAATTATACAACTATACCAAGCTCGCCATTGCTTGAGCCACAGCTTGCAGTGCTTGATTCACCTCCGCTTCTGTGACAATTAGGGGTGGGACAAAGCGCACAACTTTTGGTCCTGCGGGTACAAGTAAAACACCTTGATTGATGGCTGCATTGACGATATCGCTAGCAGTCAGAGGAATGTCTGCATTTAATTCCATCCCATTGATTAAACCCCAACCCCGCACATCGGTAATTTGTTGGGGATATTGAGAGGCGATCGCCCGCAAACCAGCACGTAATTGCTCACCTCTAGCTTGCACATTCTCCAAAATCCGCTCCTTTTCCAGAAATTCGCAGACTGTCAGAGCGATCGCGCAGACGAAAGGATTGCCACCAAAGGTACTAGCATGATCTCCTGGTTGAAAAACATCACAGAATTTCTTGGACATCAGCGCACCAATGGGAACACCACCACCTAAACCTTTAGCACTGGTGAAAATATCTGGTTCTACACCCAGGTACTCATAACCCCACAATTTACCACTGCGTCCCATTCCCACTTGCACTTCATCAAAGATGAGTAGTACACCTGTTTCATCACAGATTTTTCGCAATTTTTGGAAATATTCAATATCTCCAGGACGCACTCCCCCTTCCCCCTGTAAGGGTTCTAGCATAACGGCAGCAACACGGTAATCACCTTCATCTAATTCGCTAATTGCCGTTTCGATAGCGGAAATATCGTTATAGGGAACGTAGTAAAATCCGGGAACTAGGGGGTCAAAATTCTTTTGATATTTGGGTTGACCGGTAGCTGTAATTGTTGCCAGAGTTCGTCCATGGAAACTAGCATGGGCAGTGAGAATGATTGGATGCTCGATATCCAAAACAGTGTGAGCATATTTGCGCGCTAATTTAATTGCTCCTTCATTAGCTTCTGCTCCAGAGTTGCAGAAAAACACGCGATCGGCACAGGAATGTTCCACAATCCACTTGGCTAAGGCTCCCTGCTCTGGGATGTAGTACAAATTAGAGACATGGTGTAATTTTTGCATTTGCCGTGTAACGGCTTCTACCATGGCAGGATGGGCGTGCCCTAGTGTGCAGGTAGCAATACCAGCAACGAAATCTAAATATTCCCGTCCTTGGGTGTCCCAAACCCGACAACCTGCCCCCCGTTCTAGAGCGATGGGGAACCGTCCATAGGTAGACATCACCGCTTGGTTGAAGCTATCAGAATCAAAGGGAGTTGACTCCGCAGCTGTCGGGTGTTGTGGAACAAGAGTTTCTGGACTCACAGCTTCACTCCTGAAAATCTTTTATTTTAGAATCATTTACTAGCTTGATACCAATCATTAAGAAAATCTTATTTTTTACTAAGATTTTACCAACTCACACTTTGGTAATTTTAGATTCTCGGCTCTAGATTTAGAACCGTATCATTAGTGTCATTTGCTTGTTTCTTTGCTACAAGTACTGGAATATCTCAGTATCGGCTCGAAATCTAGACTAACGCCAATAAAATAGGACTGCGATCGCATTTCTGAATGGGTGATGGTGAAGACTGTGTATTCAACTCTGGAACAAAAATATCAACGCATCCAGAAAGAGCTAATGGTAGGAGGGATGGCTTTAGGTGGTGTATTTGTCATCGGGACTTTATGGTATTGCTTCGTTGAGGGTTGGTCATGGGAAGATGCTGCCTACATGACAATTATTACCCTGGCAACGGTGGGTTACGGAGAAACAAATCCCTTGGGGAGTCGGGGTAGATTATTTACTATTGCTCTGATTATCATGGGTGTAATCAATATCGGATATATAGTTAATCGATTTACAGAGGCTGTCATTCAAGGGTACTTTCAAGAAGGTATTAAATTACAACAACAGCGACGCATCATGGAATCCCTATCAGAGCATTATATTATCTGCGGATTTAGTCGCACAGGTAGACAAATCGCCAAGGAATTTCGAGCCGAGGGAGTTCCTTTTGTAATTATTGACTCTAATCTTGAATCTATTCAAAAATCCCAAGAACAGGGTTATGTTCTCTATCAGGGCGATGCCACCTTAGATGAAACCTTGCTCAAGGTAGGGGTGGAGCGAGCTGCTTGTATTGTTGCGGCTCTACCCTCAGATGCAGAAAATTTATACATTGTCCTATCAGCAAAAACTCTGAATCCTCAAATTCGAGCGATCGCCAGAGCTAGTACGGAGGAAGCATTACAAAAATTACAACGCGGGGGTGCGGATGTGGTGATTTCCCCTTATATCTCCGGTGGTAAACGTATGGCGGCGGCGGCTCTGCGTCCCCAAGTTATGGATTTTGTGGATGGGATTATTTCTGGCTCCGATAGAAGACTTTACATGGAAGAGGTGCGCCTTGACCCTGGAGTCTGCCCGATTGTCGGACAAACTTTAGCACAGGCAAGACTGAGAGCCAAAACTGGAGCTTTGGTTTTAGCGATTCGTCGTCATGATGGGACTTTAATTGGTGGTCCAAATGCGGATACAGTATTTATCGCTGGAGATGTGTTGATTGCCATGGGAACAGCAGAACAACTGAGTGACTTAAATAAATTATTGCAGCCTGTTGGTTCCCAAGAACTGCGTCGTCCCAAGGGGGGGTGATAAGTAGAACGGCGTAAATATTTATAGTTGGGATAAGGCAGGGGGCAGGGGAACTGGGGAAAAGGGGGACAAGGGGGAAAAGGGGGAAAGGGAGAAATAATTAATGCCCAATGCCTATTTTCATCTGTCCTGGTGTACGCAGTTCATGACGACTACTTACCAATTCAAAATTCAAAATCTAATTCCAGCGTCGCATAAGTTCGGGATGAATTAGCGTTTGAAACCGTTGAAAAATCTTTGAAAATTTAGTGAAATCATCCCCTTGTTCAGCAATGTCTTAATTCCAACCATGGAGGGAACCGATACTTTTTGTCACCCATTCGATCATAAATGGTGGGGCAATGGAAATCATCGCACTCGGATAAATTGCAGTTCCCCACTGAGGATGTACCAGAACCCGACATCTATTTTGAATTGCCGGATAACCGAGTAAAGCTTTCACCGCAGCTGCATCATCATGGGGAATTCGTCCGGGACGAGAAAGTAAAGGATAACCAGTTCGGGGGTCAAGCAAGTCAGTAATATAACCGCGATCGCGCAGATTAAATGCCACATCTAAACCAAAACGCATGAAATTTTCTCGCAGTTGCTGTTTTTCTGCTTCCACTTCTGGTGTGATATCCATCATGGAATGGCGCGACTGTTGCAAAACAATCACGACCCAAAAATTAGCTTGACTTTGCCAATCTGGAAAAAGGCGATCGCGGTTGGCTCGAATATACTGGCTAGGATGGTGAATGGAAATTTGAACAGCTTGTCCGTTAGCGCCAACCAAATTAATCGGATAGCCTTGTTCATAACTGTAAACTGTGGGATGGCTCACTTTTCTTATACTATTATTTCAAGTTTCTGGATTTTATCCTTGGTAAGATGATAACCCTTAATTATGACGAATTAACATCTAACTCTTATCAGAAATATAGTTTTTTCTGCCAATTTAGAAAATATTTATAAAAATTTAATCTTATTGTTAACTTTCCTTAATCAAAATCTCCTTAGGAGCAGGCAACATCCCTATCTCAAATATTTTTAGTTCGTTATAAGACTGGAGAAAAAAAACTTATATCCTGTCTGGGAAATAGGGAAGCAAGGGAAAGTAGCGTCTTCATTCAGTTGATAGTTGACAGTTTAGCTACCTCGCCCGGAAGCGAAGAGGATTGAAGCAGGGCAAATAATCATTTACCCTGAATTGTCTTATTTATTTATCAATCTCAATTCTGTCTGAGGGTACTAACTTAATTTCAAAGCATTAACAGGAACCTCTTCCCAGGAATCGACAGTACGCAAACGGGCAATCCAACCCTCAGCTTTTTGCTTATCAGTCAAATTTTGCTGGTAGGAGTCATGACAGTCTTTAGCTTGAGATTCATCGCAGCAAGCAATACAAGCAAAAATCATCCCAGATGGATCAATCTGTTCGTTTACCCAAATAGTCATGCAGTATCCCCTTGGTAATTGTGAATAGAATATTTAATCTGCTTCTATTTTCTAATACAGCCTTGGCAATCACCAATAATTACCCAGGAGAAGATACAAATACCCTGGGTGTCACCGTTGTTCGGTAGTGTTTGCAGAAGCATCATCCGTTGTGGCGATAGCTAATTTAGCTCCTGGAACCTGACGTAACTTATCCATGACTGCAACAACTTTACCGTGATTGACTTGCTCATCAGCATTAATGATCACCAAACGTTCCTGATTGTCACCGATAAGTTGCTTGACTTGTCCGACTAACTTATTAATTGTTACAGGTTTACGATTTAAACTAATAGTACCTAACTGGTCAATGGTGACAGTGATTGAAAAAGCATCCGGTTGTTGCTGTGCTGTTGCTGCTTTCGGCAAATTCACAGGTAATCCCTCAGAGCGAGTCAGAAACAACGTTGACATGATGAAGAATGTCAAAATTGCAAAAATCACATCAATCATTGGGACAATATTAATTTGTGCTGGAATATCTGGTTCATCAGGAAGACGCATAATTATAGACCCCATCTAGATAAGGGAGTTACCACAGAAGTAACTCAGAAGCCTTATTATTTTAACTTTTATAGAAATTGCTAGTACTACGTACCGAGAATATCTAGATTATTCAGGATTCAAATTTAGCTATCTGAAAGAGGAATTTCGCTATTCGACAACTAAACAACGGTTTACAACCCTTGGCGGACATGATGGAGAAATCTTGGTAAACTGACGCTTGATTATACTCAGTAGATGAACAGATTTCATAACCATCACATAGACACTCGTAGGATTTAATCTCTGTCTCCTGCAATATCTCAATTATCTTTTACCGAGATTTTGGTATTGGTTGTCACTTCTTAAGTTTTTTTATAATTCGTATTGTTAACAATATTGAAAAAAAATAGTCACAGACCTATTATCTGAAAACAACTTCCCATTATCGACCTTTTAATCAATTCCTTCTGAGTAAGCAGAATTAATAATGAAAATAATTGCAGGTAAAACTGTACTATTAACAGGCGCTTCAGGTGGTATCGGTCAACACATAGCTCGACAATTAGCAACGGAAAAAGCTACTATTATTTGTGTTGGGCGCTCTCAAGATAAGCTAAATCAACTTTGCGAGGAAATCAAATCCTTGGGAGGTCAAGGTATTGCGATTCAGTTTGATATTAGTCAGTTAGAAACATTATCTCAATTAGTCGAAAAAGTCTGCAAATCTGTAGGTCAAATAGATATTCTAATTAATAATGCAGCAATTGAGAAATATCGCCCCTTCCAGAATTATACTCTTAGTGATATTCAGGGCATTCTGGGAACTAATTTACTCGCAGGAATGGAACTAGCACGGTTAATTTTGCCCAGTATGGTAGCTAGAAATAGTGGTCATATTGTCAATATTTCCTCCGGTTCTGGGAAAAAAGGTGCCCCCTACAACAGTATTTATGCTGCTAGTAAAGCTGGTTTAATTATGTGGACTGACTCGGTACGTCAGGAATTACCGGATAGTAATGTCGGTATTTCTGTAATTTGTCCAGGTTATACCCAAGCTGGGATGTTTATTGCCTTTGGGTTGCCTGCGCCAAAATTAGCAAGGGTTTCTCCTCCGGAGCAGGTGGCGATCGCAGTCATTAAAGCCATCAAAAACAACCAAGCAGAAGTACTCCTCGATGGTATCCTAACTCGACTACTTTTCTCAAATATCCAGCTTTTCCCTGAATTCGGGGACAAAATTTACCAATGGATTGGTTTAACTAAACTAAATCGTATTTGCGCTCAGAAACAAATGGAAGCAGAAGAAAAATAACCTCTGCAAGCAAATTTTCAAACTTGATTAAACCTCTCCCATGATGAAATCCGGAGTTGTAGAAATTCTCATACCCCATTATGAAGTCAGAAAGTAATCTCAAGGTCTTTATGGAAAGCAGAGGCTAACTCTACATACCGGATTCCATACTTTTTCAAATCAATTGATATAAAATGAGGCAAAAATGATACAGATATTGTCTCATATTTCCTCTCTTTCGCTTGGTAAACGATATTTTATCGAGATATCTCACTTACCTTTTCTGTATCTCTAAAACATAATATTATTGCTTTCTCAATATCCCTATCGCATAATCAAAAATATCCCGATGGCAAATAATCATTATGATGTCATCATCATCGGTACTGGTGCAGGTGGTGGCACTTTAGCGCATAAATTAGCATCCAGTGGTAAGAAAATTCTCATATTAGAAAGAGGAAAATTTCTCCCTCAAGAAAAAGCTAACTGGGATGGCAGACAAGTCTTTCAAAAAGGATGCTATCGCCCCCAAGAAACTTGGTATGATAAAAATGGTAAACCATTTCACCCTGTCACGCATTATTTCGTTGGTGGAAATACTAAGTTTTATGGTGGGGCATTATTTAGATTTCGTGAGCAAGACTTTGAACAAGTTACCCATCAAGATGGTATCTCTCCAGAATGGCTATTAAAATATCGTGATTTTGCACCCTATTATGACGAAGCAGAAAAACTCTATGAAGTCCACGGAAACCACGGTTTAGACCCTACAGAGCCACCTAGAGAGGCAAAATACCCTTTCCCTGCTATTAGTCATGAACCTTATATTCAAGGTATCAATGATGCTTTAATTAATAAAGGTTTGCACCCCTTTCATTTACCCATGGGGATTAAATTACAGGAAAAAAGTATCCATAGTTATTGTATTCGCTGTAATACTTGTGATGGTTTTCCTTGCTTTATCCATGGTAAAGCTGATGCTGATATTAATGGAATTCGTCCAGCAATTCAGTTTGAAAATATTCATTTAATTACTGAAGCAAAAGTATTAAGATTACACACGAGTCCTTCCGGCAAAGAAGTTACAGGATTAGTGGCAGAAATCGACGGAAAATCTCAAATATTTACAGCCGATATTTTTGTTGTTGCTTGTGGAGCAATTAATTCTGCGGTACTCCTGCTGAAATCAGCCAATGATCATCATCCCTACGGATTAGCTAATAGCTCTCAATTAGTAGGATGTAATTACATGACACATAAATATAATGTTGTTGTCACACTTTCCACTAAACGAAATCCAACTATTTTTCAAAAAACCTTAGGGATTAATGATTTCTATTGGGGTGAACCAGATTTTCCCTATCCCATGGGCAATATTCAGCTACTAGGAAATCTCCCCAAAGATAGAATTGCAGCTAATGCACCACCTTTGACACCAGACTTTATCAATGAATACATAGCTAATCATTCCGTTGCTTGGCTATTAATTACAGAAGATTTACCGGATTTGTATAATCGAGTTGCATTAAAAGGTGACAAAATATATTTGCATTACAAAGAAAATAATCGCCAAGCATCTAATCGATTACTGCATCGATGGTTAGAAGTTTTAAAAAAAACTGCGCCCCAATATAATCAAGGTCATATTTCTTCCTTCTTAGTGGAAAAAATGACATTAAAAGAGGTCAGTCACCAGTGTGGAACTTGTCGATTTGGTGATGACTCTAAAACTTCAGTTCTAGATATTAATTGTCGTACCCATGACGTGGATAATTTATATGTGGTAGATGGAAGTTTTTTCCCATCAAGTACTGCCTTAAATCCATCCTTAACTATCATGGCAAATGCATTGCGAGTTGGAGAGCATTTATTGGCAAGAATTAAATAATTAGCTTGGAAAATATAGATGATGGCTATTTGATATCAAGTGGCTTTATGTCGTAGTATTTGCAGGATTATGAGATTACTTACCGACCATCGCCATGACAGTATAAAGAAGCAAATTATTATGAGATTATTTCTTATCTATTCCACAATAAATTGTCTCTCAAATTCAAAGGATATTGATAAAGTAAAATTTAAAGTTGTAGACCTGGCTTTATAGACTTGGGTAAAAATTAAAAGACTCTTTGCTTGCTGATAAATTGGTTTTATACCTAGGACATTAACTTTATATTCACTTTATCAAAGGTCTAGAATTAACATCTTGAAGTGGCAATATCTATATTACATTTGATGCTGTGGATAACTCTCCCAATCAAAACTATCTTCATCCCCTCCTCTGCGCCAAGTAATATGACCGCGAGCAGTCTCAAGCAACGTTTCTTCAACTGATTCTGCTAAATTATCCCAGGACAAATTTTCCTGTTGTAGTAAATTTCGGAGTTTATCCATTGCCATGAGTGCAGCATTTTCCTCTTCAAAATTCAGAGGAATACCACTAGCAAGGGGGTCTTTCACGACAGCAGTGATACCTTGACGTACAGTGATGGTGATTCTCTCTTGTAGTTCTGCTTTGCCTCGCTCCATTTGTCTTTGCCATCCGCGTTTACTGGTAGCATACAACGGGGGTAAACGATTTAAGGCAAAAGCGACGACTTCACATACTTTAATATTTTTACTGATTTTGGGCGATAATCTTTGGACTTGTGTCTCTACTTCTTCTATGATCAATTCTTCCATGACATTTCGGTAATTTTTCGTCATGGATTGAGTTTTAGATTGCTGTGTTGTCAATCCTTCGTGGGACTCGAAAGCTCTTCTTCCTGAAACTGTATATCGCATAATATCGATAAAATTGCGCTTAATATATCGAAGATAAATCTATATTGCCCTTAATCAAGGAAAAACAAACAATAGGGGAACATAAAAACAAGGATTCGGATTTCGTGCATGGATAAAACCGAATCCTCAAAGTGGGAAATTTGGGAGCTAGGCTATATTTGCTGGGGTTTTGGGTGATGTGGCAAGAATTTCGTAGAGTCTCTGCTCAAATTTTTCCATACAGGCTGACCAATCAAATTCGAGAATGGACAGACGTGCTTGGTGGGACATTTCTTGTTTAAGTTCAGGGTTCCCCAGGATGGTGATAATTTTTGCTGCGAAGTCTTCGGGGTCGTTGGGTTGGGCTAAAAAGCCGTTGTGACCGGGGGATACCTGCTCGGCTGTGGAGGGGGCAAGGGCAGAGACTACGGGGGTTCCTGAGGCTAGGGCTTCGTTGCTGGTAGTGCAAAAATTCTCGGTAATGGAGGGGTTGACGAATACATCTGCTCTCGCGAACCATCCGAGTAATTCTGTACCATAGGATTCTCCCCAAACGGTGACTCCTTTGCCATATTTGGCAGCACGTTGACGAATTTCTGCCTGTTGGGGTCCTCCACCAACGATGACTAGATGTACATCGGGGATTTTCTGGGCAACTAGGGGGTAGATATCTAGGAGTTGGGTGACATTTTTTTCTGGAGCAATGCGTCCAACAAAGAGCATGGTGGGACGTTTGTCCTGGGGAATGGGGTTATGGGAAATATTTGCAGGGTGGAATTTTTGACAGTCTATTCCTTGGTAGGGTAGGTATTCACTGCGTTGGGATTTGAGATGGCGATATTTTTCTAGTTGTTCTCTAGAAGAAAAGTAATTGTAGTCGTATGCTTCGCTGAATTGTTTAATGAAAACAGGGAGCATGGGACGGATAAAACTGAAGAATTGATTGCCTAAGTAGTATTGAATGTAGGCAATGATATCTGTATGGAACAAGGATATGATGGGTGTGCCTGTACGTCGAGCGTATTCGGAACCAACAGGACGACCGTAACCTTGGATGAACATGGAGTAAAATCCCCGCATTTGGGGAGCTTCTTCGACGATGATGATGTCCGGTTTGTAGCCTTCTAAAAGTTTGGTGTCGCTCCAGTGGCGATCGCTCAATGGTTGGGGTAGAGATTTATAAAAAATTAGTGGTCGTGTGGGGAAAGTCTGGGAGGAGAATTTCGGGTAAGTTTGGAGTTCTTCTAATCCTGCCATGGGACGACGACCCACTTCTTGGGGATATTGCTCATCGAATTCTGGATGAATCAGAAAAACTTCATGTCCTTGTTGCAAGAACCAACGTACTCGTTGATGGACAGCAACGGAAACTCCTGTGAGAAAAGGTGCGTAGAGTCCGGTGATTAAGGCAATACGGAGAGGTTGTTTTTGCATATATTTTGGGAAGTTTGGGAAGGGGAAGGAAATTTTTCTGTTAACTGCCAGTTATTTATGACCGATAGGGATGATATGCTTGCAGGCGAATATTCCAGGGACTTTTGATGTGATAGGTTATACCGCGCCATGTAACTTTGCTCATTCTTATAGAGGTGAGGATGGCAGTGGTGTAAACCCATTGAGTCAGGGGAATACCGATGAGAAGTTTGAGAATAATGGCAGGTGAGATGATTTTTGTGTGAGTGTGGAGTGAGTATTTACACACAGCTTGCTCAATGGCGATCGCTAACATAATCAATCCACCGAGATAGGTAGCAATAGTACTCAAACCAGCAATGGTGACTGGGGGTTGGTGGGTGAAATAGGCAATTAATGATGTGATTAGGAGTAAGTAGGGGAGAAAGATACTCACAACAGCATTTGTAACTACTAACCACCATCGAGGATGGTAAAGTCGGCAAGCTAATAGTTGACGCTGCATCCAGTGGAATAACCCTGGTAAATCACACTCTTGCTGATTGAGAATCAACCCAGAAGGAACAAATTTTACTCGCAGTCCGTATTGAGCAAGCACCCCAGGAATCATGGTATCTTCACGATAGGCTCTTGCCCATTTTTCTAGTAGTTCGGTCTGATAAATGACTTCTGTTTTCAGGGCTAAACTGCCACTCCAAGGAATCTGATAGAGACACATCTGTGACATTGCACAGATATTCCACAGATAACGTACTAATGTTCCCCAATTGTTACCTGTGGGGACGTACCATCGATTACCAGTTGTTGCACCAATTTGCGGATCCATTAACGGGGTGACTAATGTCCGTAACCAGTTAGGATGGGCGATCGCCTGGGAATCGACTAGGGCAACAACCTCATAGGATTCGTCTAATTCTGATACAGCTTGTACTAAAGAACTGCATTTTAAACTACAGTTATAGCGGCGAATTGTGAGGGGAGTAATTTGCACATTATCTGCCCCAAAATTATTGATATTTCTTTGGCTGGATGCTGAATCCTTTGGACAGGCTGCACGAATTTGTATCGCCTCTTCAGCTATTTTCCAGGCAGGGTCATCTATACTATCAATTACTAGCTTTACATCATAGTTAGGATAATTTTGTAAAAGCAGTGAACGTAAGCAATTGAATAGTAAGCTATCAGCACCCCGTAAACATACAATTAATGCCGTTTTTGGTAACTTATCATTTGGTAAGTAATTGGGTCTATAGGCGGATAAATAGAATAATACATACCCTACTAATAAGACTTGAATCACTAACCAAATGAGTAATAACCTCGATAAAAATAATGCTAACTCAGCCATGATAGGAGAATTTTTATAATTGCATGACTAAGAAAATTGGTCACAAATTTTACGGAGTTAATTGAGAAATTATCAAAATAATCCCCACCCGCAACCTCCCCTTTGTAAGGGGAGACTGAGGAAGTTAATTAGGAATCGAGACGATATTTCATGATAATTGTCACAGTCATATTTTGGTCGAGATAGAAACTCGCATCTTTAAATGCTGGTGTTCCTGTTTGGATAGAAACTTTGGGATTTTTGGAAAGACCAAAACCTTCTTGGGGAATCCCAAAAATATCTCGATTCAGCTTGAAATCTCCATTTTGATCATCAATAACAGCAACTGCATAATGTCCTGGTTTTAGTCCAGTAAATTTTTTGCTGACAGAACTGCCACTGATTTTAGTACAACCACTTTGAACTTCACTTTTATTCCCGGAAGGAAAACCCTGTTCACCGGAATATATTCGTAAACAGATTTGTCCAGTTTGATGCTTAATATTCTTAACGAGAACCGTGAGATTTGCTGTTGGTTCTGACTTAACAATACTTGCTAGACTTAAACTAGCAATGGAGGAGAGGATAAAAAAACTAAATGTTGAGAGTCTCACCATATACTCATAAGTATCCATAGTGTATGAGTGAAAGAAAAATCAAGATTTAATTTGTTATTTAGTTTCCTGGATAATTCTGTATCAAATACAGTTGATAAAGACTGGTCGGTAACGCAAAAGTTGTAGTATAGAACTGAGATTTGCTCATAGCTATCAAATACTCTAGGGAAAATCATAGAAGCATTTACAATATGGCAAGAGCTTTTTCAAACAACCTCTAATTGCTGATAGCGTTACACGCAAGATAAACTGAATTGAAAATATGTGAAAGAAAAAGCTTAAGAGAAAGTACCCATTTTTATCTTTCTTGGTCACTAGGTAGATATAATTAAATACCAGATGATACCTCTCTCTCCGGAGTTGTTCAAGGAGATGGATGTGAGGTTTTATATTTAATTATACCTACTTAGCTATAGGTAGTTGATGACTATCAATTGAGTAATTTGTTGTGTCATCATATTTTCTTGATTACCCATTACATCAATTTTTTAATATCTGTCTTCTGTAACCATTCTTGGGTAATTCGCATTCCTTCCTGAAGGTTTATCTTCGGTTGATAGTTTAAGAGAGTTTTGGCTTTTTCAATAGAGTAGGCATGGGGACGAGTCATAAAGTCCACAGCTTCTGGTAAAATATCTGCTTGTTTCCGAAAAAGTTTTTGACCTTGGTAACGCAGTTTCAAAAACATTTTTAGCTCATCCTTGGGTAAGGAAAAAGGAACGGGTAAAGCGGCAATTTCTGCTAATTGACGAAAATATTCTTTCCAAGATGTTTCTTCACCATCTGTTAGATTGAAAATTTCACCATAACATTCTTTTTCGATAGCCAAAAATATTGCATCTGCCAGATTGTCTAGATATAGGTGGTTCATTACACCCTTCCCATCATTGGCGATCGCAAACAATTTTTGTCGCATAAATAGTACTGGTCTAACTATCCAAGGAATACAACCAGGACCATAGACATCACCAGGTCTAAGTACTATCATACCAAAATCTGGTGGAGAATTTAAAACTAAAAGTGCTTTTTCTGCTTCAATTTTTGTTTGACAGTAAGGATTCCCTTCACTGACAAGTTCCCCTGACTCTGTGATGTGATTAGGGTAGTTAAAACCGTAAACTAAGGCATTGGAAATATGTACAAAGGTTTTTACACCTGCTTGTTTTGCTGCTTTTGCAATATTTACCGCACCTTTGACATTTACTTCTTGAAACTGCTCTAAGGAACCTCCTTCTTTGGCAATTTCTTCTGTATGTAAAACTATGTCTACTCCTTGACAAATTTTATCACATATTTTACTATCTGTCACACTACCAGTCGTTACCTTAGCGCCCAAATTTTGAGCTTTTTTAGCTGCTTCTTGAGAATTTTCTAATCCACAAACTTTCATTCCTTGGTTGATGGCTAATTCTGTGAAACGCAGACCAAAAAAGCTACCAATACCAGTGACAAGGATAGTTTTATTTTTCAGTTCCATGGGATGTTTTGTGTGTGATGAAGGGATATTGATAGATGCAATTTAGAGAATAGTTCGATGCTTATTTGTCTCTGAAAAAGCGAGTTTCTAGGTAAAGATTAATTTTATTCCAGGTAATTGCCTTGGAGAAACTCGACATTGAGCATATTTATGACTGAAGCAATTTAGCTCTTAAAATATGTCTGCTGGGTCTGTAGAGCGCAACTTATTAATTGCTAAAGCTCCGGAAGTCATACACATAGAAATTGCAGAGATTAAAACAATGATAGCGTTATTGGTCGTCATGATTATCGGTAGCTTTGTGGCTTCCATTGCAAAGTCATAGAGAAATAAGGAAAAGACAAAGCTGGGAATATAGCCGCACACTGATAAAATAAATGCCTGTTGAAAGACGACTAATAATAAATAATTATTTTCGTAGCCAATAGCTTTTAATGTGGCATAAGCTACTATCTGAGTGCAGATATTGCTGTAGAGAATTTGATAAACTATGACTACACCAACGACAGAAGCCATTGTTAACATTAAATTAAGAATAAACCCAATAGGTGTTCTTGTTGCCCAGTATTCTTTCTCGAAATCAATAAAACCTTGATGGGTAAAAACTTTAATATCATTAGGTAAATTTGCCTGTAATTCTTGTTGTACTTTTTGGGGATTTGCTCCTGGTTTGAGAGAAATTACTCCCACATCAATTAATTCCGATGGACGGCTATTAGGGAAGATTCTCATGAAAGTACTATCACTTACCATCAAGTTGCCATCAACTCCAAAGGAGGGACCAAGGCTAAATAATCCACCGACTCTGACGCTATATCCTTTAATGGAGTCAAAGGGGAAAATTTCGAGGGTTTGTTCTGTTTTTTCTGTCGTAAATCTCTGAGCAACTTTACCAAATTCTGGACGCGAATTACGGTCAAATAGAACTACATCTGGTACTTTAATTCTATCAATATTTGTCTCGACTTCTGACATATTCATTACAGGTCTGCCAGGTTCAAAACCAATAACATAAATCGAGTATTTCTCCCCATTCTCAGGATTTTTGAATTTGGCAAATCCCAGATACATAGGACTAACTGATGCCACACCATCAAAACCGAGTGTTTGATATAAGCGGTTTCTAAAAAAGCTTTGAATTGCGGTTAAGGATTTATATTGGGAACTGACAAGGAATAAATCACCGCTCAGGTTACGATGGACTTGGGTTGCACTAGAATAAAGTGCATCTTGAAATCCTAGTTGCATGAACATCAAAATTACGATAAAGCCAATACCTGCAACGGCAACCAGGGAACGAATTTTATTTCTGACAAGTTGTAACCATGCCAAAGAATTTTTTAAAACCATGGGGAATGGGGAATGAGTGGTGAGTAATGAGTGGTGAGTGACGAGTAGTGAGTGACGAGTAGTGAGTATTAGGGTGTCAGGTAAATGAGTAGTGCAATCTCTTGGTTATACAAGCAAGATAATTGCACGGAAAAAATTAAATTTTTCAAGTGATTTGGACTTGAATCCTGACTATTTTGTCCATATTGTTGCTAATTCTGCTTCATAACCTATTCCCGATAGATAGAAGTCGTCTCATCACTACCCAAAAGAAGATGAGATGAGTTATTTTTTTGCGGTATTAGGTACGATTTGGATGGCAATATCTACTTGCAAATTTGTGAAACCAGCTACTATTTTGCTGTCTTCTGGTTTGTCGATGCGGATTTTTACTTGGATGACGCGGCGATCGGTATCTGCACCAGGGTTAATACTGAGAATATTTTGTCTATCTACAAGTAAACCGATGTTTGTAACTGTTCCTTGTAGTTTCTGGGGGAATGCAGTGCTAGAAATGACAGCTTTTTGCCCGGTGCGGACTTTTTGAATATCTGTTTGGTAAACTTCGGCGATCGCGTACATAGTAGACATTTTACCGATTTCCACAATTCCTGTAGTGGCAACGGTTTCGCCAGATTTGGCATGGGTTTTGAGGATTTTTCCCGCTACGGGAGATTTGACGTAGGTGAGTTCGTGATCAGCTTTTGCTTGTTTGACAGCAGTTTTCGCGCTCTCGAGTTCTGCTTGTGCTAGTTGCACATCTACAGGACGAATTTCGCTCAGACTCTTGAGTTTTGCTTGAGCTTCTTGTTGTTGTTCCTGTAAGGTTTTGACGGTTTGATTTAGGGTTGCGGTTGCTTGTTGCAGTTGCTGTTGGATGGTAGTTTCCTGTAAAGCTTTATTTGCTGAAATGGAGGCAGATATGGCTCCCTCTTTATATAGTTGTTGATAGCGGTTATTTTCTGTTTTGGCATTATTTAGCTGTGCTTGCAGACTGGTAATAGTCGCTTTTTGAGCAGCTATTTCCCCTTGCAGTTGGGATTGAAGACGAGCGATCGCCGCTTTTTGAGCGCTAATATCTCCAGTTTTTGCTCCTGCTTTCACCTGAGCTAATTTTGCCTTGGCTATTTCTACCTTGGCTAATGCTTGTTCATAAGCAGCTTGAGAACGACTATATCCCTCTAAATAGGCTATCATCTGTCCAGGTTTGACTGCTTCCCCTTCCTTGACTAACAACTTCTCTACACGTACACCACTCATGGAATTAGGTGCGGATAGTTGTGTCACTTCTCCTTGGGGTACAATACGCCCTAGGGCGGTAATTGCCACCTGTGATGGTAGCGGTTTTACCACCGTGGAGGATACTTCTACCTCTGAGCGCAAATGTAATAAGCTCAATAATGATATCAATCCTGTGATGGTGGCAATAGATGCGGCAAAAATTATCTGCCATCCACCTACAGATTTAATAAAAAACTGACTTTTCTTGTTTGATGTCATACTTTCGGCTCAATTTTTTTCAGCCAGGATTAGGGTTTGTTCAGCTATGTTCACGGGTTACGGCATTAGGAATTCATAGCAGGTGACATTTTTTGACAAACAACTGCTATATCTCGACACAGGTATTGAATACCAATTTGAAAAAACAATACGACACATGGACAAAACTCCTCCCCATAGACGCGGAGCGGCTTCTCGCAGAGTACCCTCCTCGATTTCGGGTAGGGTGCCCGATAGGGTGGGTGGGGTATCTGTCGTAAACATTTTTTGAATCGGTAGAATTTTTCTGGATTGTCATATTTCTGACTTTTTAAATAGTCGAGAATCTGACTATGATGGACAACTCATCTGTCATCAAATGATGGGAGACAAGAGAATTAACTACAAAGAAATATCGACATCTGAGCATGTCAATTGATACAAGAGGTTAATTCTATTAGCAACCAGAGAAACTCAGTTCCTAAGATTTTGCCACTTAGCATCATCCTATTTTTTGGCTGATAACTCAGGGATGGAGTTACATATTCCTGGGAAAAATTCTCTCTCTTATCTGAATTCTCTTGGTATCAATACAGTCAAATGTCACAATAGATGCACAAAAATCTTTATTTACTGTATTTTAGATAGGGATGAACTCAAAATCTCAAATTATCACTGTCACAGCATCTACTCTTGCTAAGAAGAACTGCCTCACTTTTTCTAAACTAACAAAATTTTGGTGAACAGGATAAATATTTTTTTGCTGATTTCCTAGAAATAGTTGACACCACTGTTTATAATAATTATTTCTCAAAAGTCTAGGAAAATAGCTTGTCAGAAAATTATGACTATTTTCAATGTCAGGATTGACTCACTGACTGAGGATTGAAGCGATAGGGGTAGAAATGCCAAAACTTGCTTCCCATCATGCCAAATAACTATTATTCTGTCAACACCAAAAAATGATTTAATTCTCAGGAATGGAGTGATATAGCTAAATTAGCTTTCTGTAAACAAATTATAGTCAATTGTGTATAGAATTGATGAGCCAACTAAGCTACAGTCTGGGAAGTTGTTTATCAAGTAAATTTCAAGACCTCAGAAAATTGGGTTGTTGCGAAAAAGAGTATTTTAATCAGAGTGAGCCTGGAAGACATACTCTAGTAATAGGGTAGCAAGCTATCTCATTTAATTTTATCTGAATAAATTACACATTTCTGCCAAGGAAATTAGAAATATTATAAAAAATTGTTTGCCAATAACATTTGGCTTGTGGGAACTTTTCTCTCAGAAAATATTCTAAATATATGCAGAGAATCGTTAGCGAAATCACATTTTTTTTGAGATAGATGTTACCGAGGAGACATAAGACATTCTCATCATAATTTAATCCTAAAAAGCAGTGAGCGATTCTACTGATGGAATATATTAGGTATATCGTCTAGATGGTATTTGGCTGACGAACTTATCAAGTAATAAATATGCCAATAGTGCCTATAAATAACATCAAAATTGGTGTCAATCGTCGTCCCCTCAAGGATGATAAAGTCGTGGAATTGCGGGAGTCAATCAAGACAAACGGTTTACTGAATCCGGTGACAGTTGACAAAAACCTCCAACTGATTGCGGGTTTACACCGTTTGACAGCTTGTAAATTTCTGGGTTTTCAGGAAATCGAGTGTCATATTGTGGATTATGTAGACAGCGATCGCGCTCGATTGGCAGAAATTGACGAGAATCTCATCCGCAATGAGTTAGAACCCCTAGAAAGGGCTGATTTATGGCTAGAAAGGGAAGAACTTTTGCAGCGTCTAGGTTTACGGGCGAAATCAGGAGATAATCAATACACCCGCAAAGGGGATGAAATGATTTCACCACCAAAAACCAACGAGGAATTAGCCAAGGAAGTTGGTTTCTCCAAGCGCACTCTCCAGCATGGTAAGCAAATTGCTAAAAGTATTGCTCCAGAAGTAAAACAGGCAATGAGAGGTACGGCGATCGCCAAAAGTACAACAGAACTGTTGAAAATCGCCAGGGCAGGTAGTCAGGAGCGTGCTGTAGCAGAGGCAGCAGAAATGGCATCTGAAACCGCCAAAAGTCAAGGAAAGGAGTTAGAAGCCGAAAAACAAGCCCAATTAGCTGCCCAAGCACGCCAGAAGCAGCAAGAGTTACAGATGCTAGCCTTTAAAAGTGCTATGGCTCAAAAGCAAACGAAATCGGATATTAAACAACTCTCCCACCCTTCAGAAGTCAGATTATTACCCCAGCGAGACAATAGAGTTAGCCTTGGTGAAGAATGGGTTTTAGGTAGGCATTTAGTTTATTGTGGCGATACTAGCAGTCAGGAATTTCGGCATTTACTACCATCAAATGCAGCATTAGCCATTGCTACCCTCTCTTCTACCTGGCATCATGATTACCTGATTGAAGAAGCTCAGGTGGTAGCAGTACTCCGTCAACCGGGCAATATTTATCAATTTTGTCGGCAACAACAAATGCCATTTCAATATGAATTAATTGTGGATGATATTTACCTAGGGGTGTTCTCCCGGCAGCAATTAACAGCACCTAATCCTAGTAATTTGACTGGGGTGGAAAGTATTATTACTTACCTGCTGAATCTCTATACTAGTCCGAATAATTTCGCGATCGCCCCTTTTATGGGTAATGGTGAAATTCTCGCAGCTTGTGAACGTATGGGACGTATTTGTTTTATTGGGGATGATAATCCTCAGGTTGTCAGTCGCGGTATCACCCGTTGGGAAAAATTAACAGCCAAAATCGCCAAAAATGGCAGCAACGGACAAGTAGGATAATTTTTAATATGTAAAAAAATATTGCATGACATCAAGCCTCTATGTTTTTGATTTACTTTTTATTAACTTCATCCCAAACAATCGAGAACAAATATCAGATTTCCATGAGAAACACTGATTTTGTCTATTTGTATGCAGATATTTATTACATATAAGTTCTCGACAATGACAGCAGAGAATTGGCTCTTAATCAACTGGTTAATTCTAGTAGCTACTTGTCACCAGAAATCATCACTCTAGCAGTTATTCGTAATTAATGATACTTTTTGCCGCCTGTGCAAACGTGACACCATTTTTTTTTCAGAAAATGACTGAAACGAACAATCCTTCACAGATAATTTATGCTAGTCTTCTTATTAATTGTCAGTTTTCAAAACGGCAGGATAAATTTCAGAAAACCTCACCTAAATATCTGGAATCGATGAAAAATATCCTGTAGTTAATCTCTTACTAGACATTGATAGATATTAAATATTAGGAATATATACTAATATTCTAATATCTGAAAAATGAGTGATTTTGTCCCAACTAATTGATTATGGTATTAGCACAGCATGGTTAATTTATCTCTCTTCACACACAATTTAAAAGTTAAGCGAGAGAGGCTATTAAAGCTGTAATTTTTCCGATTTTGCACTGTATTTGGGGGCTACTTTCTGTAACGAAATTGTCAAATATATTTTGACAAATTTCCTAAAATATATTATCTTGGAAGTCGAAACTGTTATGGCATTTATCAAGATACAGAACGTTGTTATTAATACCAGCTACATTGCGGCGGTCAAGCTGTATGAAGAGACTGCCTCAGAGGAAGAAAGCGTTTCTGTTTTAATTCTCATTCCCAAATTGCCATTATTACAGTGGGATAGCGTCTCCCAAAATTCCTTAGATTACGAATGGATAGAATTTACTGGTCAAGCAGCGATCGCCCTACAAGATTACTTCACCAGTTACAATAATGTCACAGACCTATTGCCCCAGTATCAAGAATCATGTATTGGGTGATAGCAGTTGCCATGGAAAATCTTTGGAGCTAGTCAATCCATCGTCATTACTCATCAATTGCTGTGACTTTGAAATATTATTTTGACGCTAAGAGAATTTTTAATAATTAACAAAATAGCGTCCGTACAGGGTAGCATTTACCTTTTCCTTTGTGATGTAAATACCAGCATCAAATCCTATCTTGAGTAAAGATTAAATAAGACTAAATAACTTTGCTCTTGTATTCCGAAATAGTCGCTAATGCTGACAATCAGCTTGTAGTGATAAATTTTGTGCATCCACAATAGATGAATCAGTAATCGTAGCAGTTACTGAACCATATTGAACATAACACAGAAGTCCAGAAAAAGATATTAATTTCGGATTGATTTTCCCTGATCAAATATCTAATTCTAGCTACTGTTAACCCGAAAACCAGCAACTACTTCATATTCTCTATGTCTGCTCGTTCCATGGATGATGCTTTCACGCAATTGGAAGAACAGATCAACAATTGCGAACAAGCTGTATTTCGATTTATTGAGGTCAGAAAAAAGATGTCGGATAAGCCTATGTCAATCGAAAAGATTAACAGACAATTACAACATAATCCCATTGCCATTATTGGCATGGCATCTTTATTCCCCCAAGCAAGGAATCTGCGTGAATACTGGCAAAATATCGTTAAAAAATTAGATTGTATTACCGATGTGCCGGCAACGCACTGGAATATAGAAGAATATTATGATCCTAATCCTCGGACACCTGAGGAAAAAACCTATTGTAAACGGGGTGGATTTATCCCCCATGTGGATTTTAACCCCATGGAATTCGGTATTCCCCCCAATATCTTAGAAGTTACCGACACCTCCCAACTCCTGGGTTTAATTGTTGCCAAAGAAGCAATGGAAGACGCAGGTTATGGGATGTCGCGGCAGTTTAATCGAGAAACCGTCGGCGTAATTCTCGGTTCCGCAGCATTAAAATTAGGAATTCCCCTCTCATCCCGTTTGCAATATCCAGTTTGGGAAAAAGCTCTTAGAAGCAGTGGAATACCCGAAGAAGATATCGCTAAAATCATCAAAAAAATCAAATCTGCCTATGTGAAATGGGATGAAAATGCCTTTCCAGGGATGTTAGCTAATGTCATTTCTGGACGCATTGCCAACCGTTTAGATTTAGGTGGTACCAACTGTACCGTAGATGCTGCCTGTGCTAGTTCCTTTGCAGCCTTGAAAATGGCAATTAGTGAGCTAGTAGAGCATCGCAGCGATATGATGCTCACCGGGGGTGTGGATACAGATAACTCCATCACTGCCTATATTAGTTTCAGTAAAACTCCAGCAGTTACCCCTGGGGACAAACCCCGCCCCTTTGATGCTGCATCCGATGGCATGATGTTAGGGGAAGGAATTGGGATGTACGTTCTCAAGCGTCTCGCAGATGCGGAACGGGATGGAGATAAGGTTTATGCTGTGATTAAGGGGATGGGTACTTCCAGTGATGGACGCTACAAGAGTATCTATGCACCCCGTCAGGAAGGGCAAATCAAAGCCTTACAACGTGCTTACGAAGATGCGGGTTTTACCCCTGATACTGTCACCATGGTAGAAGCTCACGGTACGGGAACCATGGCAGGAGATCCGACAGAATTTGGTTCCCTGCGAGAGTTCTTTGGTGAGCATACCCAGAAGAAACAGTATGTTGCCCTAGGTACGGTAAAATCCCAAATTGGTCATACCAAAGCCGCAGCCGGAGCCGCTAGTTTAATTAAAACAGCTTTGGCGCTCCACCATAAGGTATTACCACCGACAATTAATATCACCCAACCGAACCCGAAACTGAATATCAAGAATTCCGCTTTCTATTTGAATACTGAACCTCGTCCCTGGATTAGAGCAGAGGGAGAAGCACCCAGAAGAGCTGGTGTAAGTTCCTTTGGTTTTGGCGGTACTAACTATCACGTCGTGTTAGAAGAATATCAACCCGAACAAAAACAAGCATACCGGATGCACATCACCCCGGCAGAGGTAATATTATCTGCTGCCACTCCCGCAGATTTGCTGGGAATTTGTGAGCAGATGTTGGCAAAGTTGCAATCTCCATTGGGGGAAAAGCAGTACCAAGAATTGCGTCAAGTTGAGAAAATTCCCCAAAACCATGCTCGCTTAGGTTTTGTTGCCGAATCTCTCCCTGAGGCGGTGAAACTCTTGACGGTTGCCCTGGATGTGCTGAAAAATCGTATTTCTGCCCCTAGTTGGGAACATCCCCAAGGAATTTACTATCGTGCCTCCGGGTTAGCCTTGGATGGTAAAATGGTGGCATTATTCTCTGGACAGGGTTCCCAGTATCTAGATATGGGACGGGAATTGGTGATGAACTTCCCTGAGATGCGGCGTTTTTATGGTCACATGGATAGTCTGCTACTCAAGGATAATTTAAAACCCTTGTCAGAGGTTGTCTTCCCCCATCCAGTGTTTGAAGAGTCAGAACGCAACGCCCAAGTAGCAGCTTTGCAACGCACAGAATATGCCCAACCTGCCATCGGAATGTTGAGTGCGGGGATGTATAAAATCTTCCAGGAAGCGGGATTAAAGGCAGATTTTGTCAGTGGACATAGTTTTGGTGAATTGACCGCTCTGTGGGCATCAGGAGCGCTGACAGATAGTGATTACTGCTATTTGGTGAAGGCACGGGGACAGGCAATGGCTGCACCAGAAGACCCCAATTATGATACAGGGGCAATGTTGGCAGTCAAGGAAGAATTGAGTCGAGTGGAAGGGGTGTTGCGAGGATTCCCCAGGGTAACGATCGCCAATTATAATTCCCCCCGTCAATTCGTCTTAGCAGGACCCAGGGAAGAAATTAACAAATTGCGCCAAGTCTTGCATGAACAGGGCTGCACGGCGGTTTTACTCCCTGTGGCAGCAGCATTCCACACTCCCCTGATTGCCTTTGCTCAGAAATCCTTTGCGATCGCCATCAAGAGTGTACATTTCCAGAAACCTCACACCCCCGTGTATACCAATGTTACGGGGAAAGAGTACGGTAATGAATCGGCAATAATTCAGAAAACCCTGGAAACCCACCTGGCAAATTCTGTACTGTTTAAACAGCAGATTGAAAATATCTATGGTGCTGGTGGTTACTGCTTTGTGGAATTTGGTCCCCGGAATATCTTGACGAACTTGGTGAAGGAAATTCTCGGCGATCGCCCCCACATTGCCATTGCTCTCAATCCTGTTGCTCAGAAAAATAGCGATCGTTCTTTGCGGGAAGCAGCAGTACAGTTACGGGTTGCTGGTGTATCTCTGCAAAACCTTGACCCCTACGAGTTACCCAATGTCACACCGCAAACTGAGAAGGGTAAGGGTTTGAATGTACCTATCAATGGCATGAATTATGTCTCTGATAAAACCAAGATGTCTTTCCAAGAATCTTTGCAGGATGGACATCAGGTAAATTTACCTCCAAGGGAATCCCTGGTTATGAATAACATTGTCACACCATCACCCGCAGTTGTGCAAAGCAACGGACATGGTAAGGGTGATCAAGGAAAGTTGCTTGTCCAGAAGGTTACGGAGGATGTAACCGCGAAGATTGCACCAAGGGAGAATCAGGTTCTACCAAGTGTAGCGAGTGTCAGTTCTGCTGCTGTTCCTGCAAAGAGTCAAGGGAAAATGTCTTCTAATTCTGAAAAACCGGATAAACTCGTTAACTACCAACAGGTTTTGGAAAGTTTAGAGTATGTGTTGACCCAGTTTCAACAAAATCAAAGGGAAAATTTACAAGTTCATAGCACTTATCTGAATCATCAGGTAGAATACGCCAAGACTTTCTACCAATTGATGCAGCAACAAAATTCCCTGCTAGCTAATAGTAAAACTTCTCCAGATGTGGCACAGTTGAAGTCTGTGATTTTGGAAAGTTTAGACCGGAGTATGATGCAGTTCCATGCTCAACAGGGTGATACCTTGCGGGTGCATGAACAGTATCTCCAAGATCAGGTAGAACATACCAAGAATTTCTTCCAATTACTTCAGCAAGAGTACGCGCAAATCATTGCTGAGAAGGGAATTGCTCAACCGACAATTTCCACTTCTGCAACTGCTCCAGTCAGTGAAAAATCTCCTCCTTCCTTGAAGGAACTTTTCCTGAATCAGCAATCTGTAGATAATAAGCAAGCACCAATATCTGAAGCAGTATCCGAGCCAATTGTTGAATCTGTTGTTAAACCAGTAGTTGAACAAGTTGCTCCACCTATCCCTCAACCAGTAGTTGAACCAGTTCCTCAACCAGTAGTTGAACCAGTAGTTGCAAAGGTTGAACCAGTTCCTCAACCAGTAGTTGAACCAGTAATTGCAAAGGTTGAACCAGTTCCTCAACCAGTAGTTGAACCAGTAGTTGCAAAGGTTGAACCAGCTCCTCAACCAGTAGTTGAACCAGTAATTGCAAAAGTTGAACCAGTAATTCAACCAGTAGTTGCACCTCTAGCAGTTCCCCAAACTTCTCAAAATACGGTTGATTTATCCCATCTCAGTGATACCCTACTAGCAATTACCAGTGAAAAGACTGGCTATCCCATCGAGATGTTAGAACTCGACATGGATATGGAAGCGGATTTAGGTATCGACTCCATCAAACGGGTAGAAATTATGGGTGCATTGCAGGAAAAATACCCTGACTTACCCAAACCTAGCAATGTTGAGGAACTTGGAGAATTACGGACGATCGCGCAAATTGTTGAGTATCTGCAAAAGTTAGCCAGTTTTGCACCAACAAGCGCTCCAGTCATTGCTGACACCATTCCCGAAGTCATTCCCGAACCCTTCCCACCTGTTGCTATTACCATTCCCGACACCCTAATTCCAGCAATTCCCCCCATCGTTCCCGAACCTACACCAATAGTCACAAATGCGGAAGCGCCAAGCTCCACCCCTAATGTAGACTTAAGTCATTTAGCAGATACTTTACTTGCTATCACCAGTGACAAAACTGGATATCCCATCGAGATGTTAGAACTCGACATGGATATGGAAGCAGATTTAGGTATCGATTCCATCAAACGGGTAGAAATTATGGGTGCGTTACAGGAAAAATACCCTGACTTACCCAAACCCAGCAATATAGAAGAGCTTGGGGAACTGCGAACCATCAGACAAATAGTAGACTATCTCCAGCGACTCGCTGGGGAGGAAAAAAAAAAGCCTGAGTCTGAGTTTGTAACCCCTGCTACCCTACCCCAAACAGACATCCAGAGACGACCAGCAGAGCTTCAGTTTCTCCCTCCCCCGGATTTTTGGGAATTTTCCCTCCCAGAGGGTTACATCGCTCTCATCACCGATGACGGCAGTTTCACGACTACCAAGCTTGCGGAACTTATGCAAAAACGGGGATGGAAAGTAGTTGTTCTCAACTTCCCCCCATCCCTAGTTCCCAGCAAGTCACCCCTACCCGTCGGTGTTTCCCGTGTCACCCTGGAAGATATGAGTGAGACGCACCTGCAAGGAAAATTAGAGGCGATCGCTACTCAATACGGTAAAGTCGGGACATTTATCCACCTCCACCCCGTATTCCCTGTAGATACCAAGGGTGAAGTCACCTACTACCCCCAAGAGAAGGCGATCGTTAAACAAGTATTTTTCCTGGCAAAACACCTGAAAAAAGACCTCAATGCAGCAGCTAGTGTTGGACATAGTAATTTCTGTACTGTTGCTCATTTAGATGGTTGTTTCGGATTAGGGAAAATGACTAAATATGGAGCAATTGGTGCTGGACTATTCGGCTTAACTAAAACCCTAATTTGGGAGTGGATGAAAGTATCTTGTCGGGCAATTGATATCAGTCCTGACATCGCACTAGAAGACGCAGCTAAACACATTTTCGCCGAAATCCATGACCCTAATCGCTACCTCACAGAAGTAGCCTATGGTTCCCAAGGTAGAGTCACTTTAATTAGTGTTCCCGACTGTTAAAAAGTCTCCTGAGAAACCTCTCTCTTGTCAGGTATTCTACCCCCTAGATGCAAGTATAATTTCCCTGATAAATGGGGAGAATACTCCCTCCTCTTACCTAGGGGAGGGCTGGGGAGGGGTCATTTTATATCTCATCTGAGAAAAGCTTGATTAGGCATTTATACATTTAGATATTTGTAGAAGATGGAGATTTTTTCCTACAGTTGCAGTCAGAATTAAAATGAGTGAATTGGTTTTATAGAGTCTTCCGCAACATCACATTTCTCAAACACGCTCTAATTTAATTGACCCAATTCAAGTTTAAATTCAATAGTGATAATATCTTGCTTTTTAGGAAATTAGCATATAGTCTCTTCACTAATTCTCATACTAATGAGATTGTTACTTCGTCGCCTCAACTAATTCTTGTTCTCAAACCGAATAAATCAATATATTACAGCCTATTTTTTCTATATTTTTCTCTCCCAATCTGCTGTAAATCCTTTTCTTAATAACCAAAAAATACCATAGCTCGCCTATCTCCTCCCACACCAATAAATATATGGCAAAAAGTTCAAATATTACCTACATTGGGCGCGTTATAGACCATGAGAAGCAAGCACCAATTAGTAGAGCTAAGGTCATACTTAACTATGCAGACAATACTTTCATTACCTATACAGACTTGGAAGGAATTTATAAATTTATTATTCCTAGTAACACTAAAAATACCATAGGAGAAATCAAAATAGAAGCACCAAGTTATAAAACATTCTATGCCAAAGTACAACTATCACCCCATAGTAAAGACTTTGGTGATATGCGGCTAGGTGCGCCCAATAGTTCTAATTCGTATAGTGGGAATAATTTCCAAGACTCTAATAACTATAGTTCCTATAGACGTGGGAACCAAGAGCAAATTCCTCTGCCCATGATTCTGGCAATTATGATGCTCATCTTTGTGATATTTGCCCTGATTATTAAACCATCTCCCCAAAATACCCCTGTTTACAGACGCAACAATACATCAACCATCTTCTTACCGATTTTATCTAAGTATTCCTTGCTCTCCTAATTAATTCCAATTCTGCTCCTTGCCATCAATACCTATCTCTGCTCTAGATTTCTGAAAAAATATGACTACAAAAACAGCAATTACTCCCGCATCTGTATTGGTTGTTAGTGGTGGCGCTAAAGGCATCACAGCAAAATGTACAATTAAATTAGCCCAGCAATATCCTTGTAAGTTTATTCTTTTAGGACGCTCCAAATTTAGCACCGATGAGCCAGAATTTGCTCGCAACTGTGACGATGAAGCTGCCTTAAAAAAAAGAATCATGGAATATCTCCAAGCCACCGGAGAAAAACCCACACCCATGAGTGTCAAAGCGATTTATAATCAAATATCTTCCAGCCGAGAAATTCAAGCAACCTTGACTGCAATTCATCAAGCTGGAGGACAGGCAGAATATTTAAACGCGGATGTGACAAATCTCCAAGAATTGCAACAAAAACTGACCCAGGCTACAGCAAAACTAGGGCGAATTACTGGTATAATTCATGGAGCAGGAAACCTCGCTGATAAATTAATTGAAAAGAAGACAGAAGAAGATTTTGAGAAAGTTTATACAGCGAAAGTTCAGGGTTTAGAAAATCTACTTAATTGTATTCCTCCCCATCAATTAGAGCATTTAATTCTTTTTTCTTCAGTAACAGGATTTTACGGTAATATAGGACAAGCAGATTACGCGATCGCCAACGAAATTCTTAACAAATCAGCCCATCTCTTTAAGCAGCAGCATCCCCACTGTCATGTTGTGGCAATTAACTGGGGTGGTTGGGATAGCGGGATGGTGACACCACAGTTAAAAAAAGAATTTGCTCGTCGCGGAATTGACATTATTCCTGTAGAATCAGGAACTCAAATGTTAGTTAATGAGGTTCATCCTACTTACCATGATACCACCCAAGTAGTTATCGGTAGTCCCTTAAAACTTCCACCCCTTCCCCCAGAAACTGAATTAAAAAATTACCGCATTCGTCGAAAATTAACCCTAGAAAATAATCCCTTCTTATTCGACCATGTGATTGCCGGTAATCCCGTTTTACCTGCTACCTGCGCAGTTTCCTGGATGTCCGATGTCTGTGAAAAACTCTATCCTGGATATAAAGCATTCAGTTCTACAGATTTTCGTATTCTCAAAGGTATAACCTTTAATGAGACTCTGGCTCCAGAATATATTTTAGATATTCAAGAAGTAGCCATAAATGTTGATAATTACGAATTAGATTTATCCTGTAAAATCTGGAGTCAAACACCTGAAGGTAAGACAGTATATCACTTCAGTACCCAAATTAAACTCCTGAAAGATATTCCCCCAGCACCGATTTATCCACGTCTAAATCTTACCCCCGATAATATTATTACTAAAACGGGTAAAGAACTTTATCAAACTAGTGACGATGCACTTTTTCACGGTGCCGCATTTCAACAGATTCGTCGCGTGATTAATATCACACCAGAAAAGATTACCACTGAATGCATCTGGGAAGGAATCGACAAGAAAATTCAAGGGCAATATCCCACATTTTGGGTAAATGGTTTTACAACAGATTTAAGCACCCATGGTTTATGGATTTGGTTAAATCATTTCCATCAAGAAATTTGTTTACCAGGGCAATCTAGTAAATATGAACAATTTGCCAGAACCCCCATCAACACACCCTTTTATGTATCCTGTGAAGTCACACAAAAAACTCCGGCAACTGCTGCTGCTGACTTCTATGTCCACGATGAAAAGGGCAAAATTTACTCCCAATTCATTGGAACTAAAGGCATAATTATTCCCACCAAAATGATGAAAGCTAAGAAATAGTGATTTCTCAGATAGCACCAATATCTGATAGCAATTTCTAAAATCATTTCAATACCCAGTCAACCTGTAAGGGTTTAGCAGTGTTAAACCCCTACTCCACAATCTGTAACTTGTTTATCATATTGCTAGTACAGTGCAGCATAAATAAACCATTCACAATCAGCGCAACATTTACCACTGTAGTACTAGTATGAATTTGCGGTTAGATTCATCAAAATCCCCACGGAACAACCGCAAACAACACCCATAACTTACTCCGAGAAAAGCAGCATAAATTTGACATCCCATCTATTCAACTGAGGAAACTGTGGAAAAAATAGCGATTATCGGATTTGGTTGCCTTTTCCCCGATGCAAAAAACCCTGAAGAATTTTGGCATAATCTCATTCAACAAAAAGATTCAACATCTGATATTTCTATTGAAGAAACTGGTGTAGAACCCGGAATATTTTATGATGCGACTAAAGGAAAAGTAGATAAAATCTATTCCTTAAAAGGTGCATTTATCCGTAACTTTAAATTTGACCCCACGGGGTATAAATTACCTCCCCAGTTTTTAGAAACCTTGGATAACACCTTTAAATGGTCACTTTATGTTGCCAAACAAGCATTACAACATAGTGGCTATTTAGATAAAGAATCTGTTTTAGAGCGTTGTGGTGTAATTCTTGGTAGTCTTTCCCTACCGACAAAATATTCTAACCAAGTATTTGCTCCAATTTATCAACAAATACTTTCTCCCGCAGTTCAAGAATTACTGCAACAGGATTTTCAATTACCAGGATTACCCATCTCCACGGATGCAGCAAATCATAATGGGATGATATCGGGTTTACCCGCAGCTATTATCGCCCAAGCACTATCATTATCTAGTACCCATTTGTGTATTGATGCTGCTTGCTCCTCTCCCCAATATTCGATTCGGTTAGCATCTCATTACCTGTGGACACACAAAACTGATTTGATGTTAGCAGGTGGTATTAGTTGTGCGGATCCCTTATTTATTCGGATGTTATTTTCCGGAATTCAAGGATATCCCGAAAATGATATTAGTCGTCCCCTAGATAAATTTTCCCGAGGAATGTTGACTGCGGAAGGTGTGGGGATGGTGGTGCTGAAGCGCTATAGTGATGCGATACGGGATGGCGATCGCGTCTATGCAACTATCTGTGGTAACGGACTTTCCAATGATGGTAAGGGTAAACACCTCCTCAGTCCCAATTCTAAGGGACAAACCCTCGCTTTTGAACGTGCGTACCAAGAAGCACAAATTAACCCCAAAGATATAGATTATCTAGAATGTCACGCTACGGGAACCTTGCTCGGTGATACTACAGAATTTCAATCAGTAGAAAGCTTTTTTGGTAAGTACCAAGCTACCCCTTTCTTAGGTTCTGTGAAATCAAATGTGGGACATTTATTAACTGCTGCTGGTTCAGTAAGTTTAATCAAAGTTCTGTTGAGTATGTCCCGTGGAGTTATCCCAGCAACTATTAATATCACAGAACCGATGGGAGCAGAAAATAGTGTTATTTCTCCCCAAAGAATCGTCACTAGTACTACCAATTGGGCAAAAAATTCCTCTGTCAAACGTGCTGCAATTAGTGCTTTTGGATTAGGAGGAACTAACGCTCATATTGTCCTCGAACAAAGAAAAGAACCCGAAGTAATTATTCACTCAGAGCCTCTAGAAACTGCCAAGATTGCAATTGTGGGCATGGATGCCTTTTTTGGTGAATGTGATGGTTTAGATGCTTTTGAACGCAGTATATATGAGGGAAAACAGCATTTCATTCCTCTTCCAGAAAAGCGATGGCATGGAGTTGAGCAGGATACAAATTTACTGAAAAACTATGGTTTTGTTGATGGTAAAGCCCCTCTAGGAGCTTATATTCAAGATTTTACCATTGATACTATCAGCAGTAAAATTCCTCCCAATGAAGTCGAAAAATTAAATCCTCAGCAACTACTATTACTAAAAGTTGCAGAGCGTGCTTTGAAAGATGCGGGAATTAAATCTGGAACAAATGTAGCTGTAATTATTGCCGCAGAAACGGAATTTTCTGTACATCAATTACAGCAAAGATGGGATTTATCTTGGCAAGTTAAGGAAGGATTAAAAGCTGAGAATATTAGTCTACCAGTAGATAAAACTACCCAGTTAGAAACGATTCTTCAGGATGCTGTACATCAGCCAGTAGATAGCAGTGAATTTGTTAGCTATATTTCTAATATTATGGCAAGTCGAATTTCTGCACTCTGGGATTTTACTGCCCCTGCATTCACAATCACGGCGGGAGAAAATTCGGCTTTTAAAGCTATAGAAATAGCTCAACATCTCTTGACGACAGGGGAAGCAGAAGCAGTTTTAGTTGGAGCAATTGACCTAGCTGGCAGTTTGGAAAATGTGGTTTTACGCCAGCAATTTGCGCCGATAAATACAGGAATTAACACCTTAAGTTATGACCAAAAAGCTAATGGTTGGACTGTTGGTGAAGGTGCAGGGGCAATTGTAGTCAAATTGCATGAAGCTGCAAAGAAACAGCAAGAGAAAATATATGCTGTAGTTGATGGTATGAGTTTTGTACAAAAGTATAATTCTCAGTTAGACAAAGCAGATATATCGGCTGTTCATCAAGTATCACAGCAAGCTTTAACGATGGCAGGAGTAAAAGCTTCTGAAGTGAATTATTTAGAAGTTTTTGCTAGTGGGATTATCCCCAAAGATGCCGCAGAAATTCAAGGTTTAATCCGGGCTTATCCAGGGAATGAAAATGGTTTAAGCTGCGCTATTGGCAGTGTTAAATCTAATATCGGTCATACTTACGTTGCATCAGGTATGGCTAGTTTAATTAAGACAGCATTGTGTCTATATTACAGGTATATTCCTGCCACTCCTCAATGGACAGGAGTCAAGAATAAAGCAGATTTCATGGGTAGTTGTTTTTATGTTGCCTCGGAATCTCGCCCCTGGTTTTTAGATAAGAATGCTGCGAAGAGAATTGCAGCAGTTAATAGTATGGGAATAGATGGTAACTATGCTCATCTAATTATGTCCGAAGCGGGGGAAGAGAGAGAAGTAAATAATCGATTTTTACAACAAACTCCCTTCTATTTATTCCCAATTAATGGCACCGATCGCCAGGATATTATCTCCCAACTGAGTCAATTAGAAACCCACATCCAAAATGGAGTTGATTTAGCTACAGCTGCTAGTTCAACTTTCCAGAAGTTCCAGGAAAAATCTTCCGGGAATTATACCTTGGCAATTCTGGCACATAACCAAAAAGAAATTCTCCGGGAAATTACATCTGCTCACAAAGGGATTAATCAAGCTCTCGATACAGGAGAAGATTGGCAAACACCCCTTGGTAGTTTCTTTACTGCCAAACCCCTAGGGAAAACTGGAGAAGTTGCCTATATTTATCCCGCAGCAGTTAACTCATACACCGGAATTTCTCGAAATTTATATCGGTTATTTCCCAAAATTCATGACGACATTGCTGTCAAAACCCTAAGGCATTTTGTCGCTGATATTTCCCGTCTAGTTTTTCCCCGAAGTCTGAATAAACTCTCATCCCGACAATTAGAAACCCTAGAGCAATTATTCCTCGATGATTCCCTAGCAATCTTCGATGTTGATATGCTCTACACCAGGTTTATCACCCAAGTCATGCGTGATGAATTACAAGTTAAACCGAAATTTGCCTTCGGTTACAGTTTGGGTGAAACTAGCATGATGTCAGCTATGGGAGTTTGGGATAACTTTACCCAAGGAATTATTACCTTGCATGAGTCTCCCTTATTTGCTGATAGATTGTCAGGGAAAAAACAATCAGTGAGAGAATTTTGGCAAATGTCCAACTCTCAGGATAATAATTTCTGGGCTAACTATGTTTTAATGGCAACACCGCAGCAGGTGAGAGAATGCTTAAAACAGGAAACTAAGGTTTATCTTACCCAGATTAATACACCGGAAGAAGTGGTAATTGCCGGGGAACCATCCGCTTGTGAACGAGTAATTAATACCATCGGTTGTAACGCTCTACGCGCACCCTTCGATCATGTCATTCATTGCCCAGCGATGCAATCAGAATACGGAGAAATTGCCAGGGTAAATACCTTACCTATGCAAAAAAATCTTCCTCCTGTGACGATTTATTCTGCGGCAAATTATGCACCTGTACAATTAGAAAGTACGGCGATCGCCACTCATATCGCTCAGGGTTTATGTCAACAATTAGACTTTCCTCGCTTAGTTAACCAAGTCTATAACGCAGGAGCGAGAATCTTTATCGAAACAGGTGCAGGTAATATTTGTTCTCGATGGATAGACAAAATCCTCACTGATAAAGAGCATATCACCATACCCCTAAATCGCCGTGGTTTAGATGATCATAGCGGTATTATGAAAGCAGTAGCCAAACTTGTGAGTCACCAAGTTAATCTCAACCTATCGCTACTCTACCCACCCGTTACAGAAACTCAGCCAAAATCAAAATTTAGCCTCAAAAAAGTCACCCTCGGTGGTAATAGTTTCACGGAAAAAATTCTCACCCCAGAGAATAAGCAACTCTTCCACAATACCTCACAGAAAATCCTCCCCCCTATCTCTAATTTTCCTACTGCACCTCAACCGGAAATAAAATTGCCACCAATATTCACTACTTCCCCCACAGAAATTATGGCATCAGATATCATTGATCACAACTTAGAGCCAGAAAAAGAAGTAGAATTAATTTCAGCTACATCTGCAAAACTTAGCAATCATTCAGATATTCCAACTACCCACTACGAATATCTCAATCATAATAATACGACTCTACACAAAACCCACCTCAAATTCCTCAAAACCAGACAAGAGTCTAGTCAACAAATGAGTGAAATTATGCAATTGCAATTAGCTTGTGTAGAAAAACTACTCAGTCAATAATTGTATCGATTCCCCATTACCTATTTCCTCGCTTCATCTCTCACTCCAAGGAAACACGAACGTGAAAACTATCGATGCAGTACTAAGTAATCAACATAATGGACTTAGTTTATCTGCCCCATCCTTCACATTTTATCAAACCTGGAAAGGGTCTTTAGATTGTGTCTCTTTTGCACCAGAAACAATTAAAGAAAAATTACTCAACCTCACTCAACCTTGCTATGTCATCCAAGTGAATGGCAAAATCGGTGTCACCAATGAAGGATATTTGTCTCCTAGTGAGCATAATCCCCACAGTCAAATTGATTTGTTGATGGCACTTCCTCCCGTACAATTACAACAATTAGGTGATACCAATTTCCTTTCTTTTCATAATGTTAAATATGCCTATTTAACGGGAGCAATGGCTGGGGGAATCGCCTCAGAAGATATGGTAATTGCCCTAGGTAAAGAACGTATTCTCAGTTCTTTTGGTGCAGGTGGTTTACCCCCAGAACGTCTAGAAGCAGCCATCCAAAAAATTCAACAAGCATTACCTCTAGGTCCCTACGCTTTCAACTTAATTCATAGTCCTAATGAGCCAGCAATTGAACGTCGTGCCGTTGATTTATATTTAAAGTATGGCGTTCGTACCATCGAAGCTTCGGCATTTTTGGATTTAACCCTCAATATAGTTTACTATCGAGCCGCAGGATTAAGTATTAACTCTGCCAATGAGATAGAAATTAAAAATAAAATCATTGCTAAAATTTCCCGTCGGGAAGTTGCAACTAAATTCATGCAACCTGCACCAACAAAAATGTTGCAAGAATTAGTTAGCCAAGGGTTAATAACTGAACTGCAAGCTAATTTAGCTGCCACAATACCCCTAGCTGATGATATCACCGTTGAAGCTGATTCTGGTGGTCATACTGATAACCGTCCCCTAGTTTGTTTACTCCCTTCAATCATTGCTTTGCGGGATGAGATTCAAGCTAAATATCAATATGCTAAACCGATTAGAATTGGTGCTGCTGGAGGAATTGCTACCCCAGAATCTGTCCTTGCTGCTTTCATGATGGGTGCTGCTTATATTGTTACTGGTTCTATTAACCAATCTTGTGTGGAATCGGGAAGTTGTGATCACACAAAACAACTGCTTGCTCAAGCGGAAATGGCAGATGTGATGATGGCACCTGCTGCGGATATGTTTGAAATGGGAGTGAAACTACAGGTTCTCAAACGAGGAACTATGTTTCCCCTTCGCGCTCAAAAACTATACGAAATATACAGAAACTATAACTCTATTGACGAAATTCCGATTGCGGAAAAAGAAAAGTTAGAAAAGCAAGTTTTTCGCAAAACCTTAGGGGAAATTTGGGAAGAAACAGCCACCTATCTTTCACAAAAAAATCCGGAAAAATTGGGAAAAGCTGTAAACAATCCCAAGCTAAAAATGGCATTGATTTTCCGATGGTATCTTGGTTTATCTTCTCGTTGGTCTAACACTGGTGAAACCAGCCGACAAGTAGATTACCAAATTTGGTGTGGTCCTGCCATGGGTAGCTTTAACGATTGGGTACGAGGCTCCTATTTAGCAGAAGCAAATAATCGTCGGGTTGTGGATATTGCTAATCATTTAATGATAGGGACAGCATTTTTATACCGCATCCAAAGCCTGAGAATTCAAGGGCTACAACTTTCTGATTACTACACTCAATATTATCCTACTCGCTCTACATTGCAGGTGTAAAGATGGTGAATCCCAAACAATCCTATACAGCAGCAGAAATCCAAGATTGGTTAGTAAAAAATCTGGCTGCAACTTTAAAAGTATCCGCAGAAGAAATCGATATTGAACAACCCTTAGAGGGTTACGGTTTGGATTCTACCCAAGCAATGGTAATCGTGACAAAAACTGAGAAAATGTTGGGTTTTGAAGTTTCACCAACTTTACTCTGGCACTATCCCACGATTGCGACTTTATCCCAAAGATTAGCAGAAGAATCGGAAGAATTAGACACAGAAATTGCCGATTCTGTTGTGAGTAAACGTAGTAAAAATACTGTGGTTACTCCTGCGACATTAGATTTAGCAGCAGAAGCTGTACTTGACCCTAGTATTACTCCTCCATCGAGTTATTTTGCTTTTACAGATGCACCCAGTAATGTCTTTTTGACAGGGGGAACGGGATTTTTAGGTGCATTTATCATGCGGGAATTACTGCAACAAACTGAGGCAGATATTTACTGCTTAGTACGTGCAGAAAATCCGGAAGCAGGGAAAGTCAAACTACAGCGAAATTTAGAAACCTATGGCATTTGGGATGAAGAATATAGCCCACGCATCATTCCGGTAATTGGCGATTTATCTCAGCCATTACTAGGGATTAGTCAAGAAGGTTTTCAAATGTTGGCTGCAAATTTAGATAGTATCTATCATAGTGCGGCAACATTGAATTATGTCTATCCCTATTCGGCACTAAAAACTCCTAATGTTCTGGGTACTCAAGAAGTATTACGCTTGGCAGCTGCGATGCGGGTTAAACCAGTGCATTATGTTTCCAGTGTGGCAGTATTTGAGTCACCTTACTATGCTGGTAAAGTGGTGAAGGAAGATGATGGATTTGAGCATTGGCAAGGTATTTTTCTGGGTTATTCCCAAACAAAATGGGTATCAGAAAAGCTTGTAACAATTGCCCGCGATCGCGGTATCCCTGTCACCATCCATCGCCCTCCATTAATTGCTGGTGATAGCACTACAGGTGTATGTAATACCGACGACTTTATCAACTTGGCAATTAAGGGTTGTTTACAGATGGGATGTTTCCCTGATGTTGACTATATGCTGGATGCTTCACCCGTTGATTACGTCAGTAAGGCAATTGTTCATCTGTCTCTACAAAAATCATCTATCGGCAAAGCATTCCACCTCCAGCATCCGGAACCTGTACATTTTCACAAGTTATTTGAATGGATGCAATCCTTCGGTTATCCAATTCAAATTGTTTCCTACCCTGAATGGCAATCTCTATTAATTAATAAATTATCGAGTGCCGAAAATCCTCTCTATACTTTGCGACCTTTCCTGTTAGAAAGATGGTCTGATGAACAATTAACAATTCCTGATTTATATTTGCAATCTCGCAGACCAATTATTAGTTGCGAAGAGACTGTAAAAGCTTTAGCAGGTAGTGATATTGTTTGTCCACCAATGGATGGGAATTTGTTTATGACCTATTCTGCATTCTTGTTGCAAAACGGCTTTCTTACCGTTTCTTAGGATATCTACCTTGTATAGATTCCCCAAATCTTGATTAGGTGATAAATCTGTAGAGATGTTCCACTGGAGCGTCTCTACTATTAAATGTCTAAAAATTTTATCTTGATATTTTGGGTAGCGACGACAACTGCGGCACGAAAATTTTCCTTAGGAACAAACTCAAATAGACTCCAATCTCCATCAATATTGAGACTTGCGGGAGTATCTAAAGATAAATTTATTTCGATTTTATCTAGTTGAGTGATACCCGTCCCAATTGCTTTTAAATAAGCTTCTTTACAAGTCCAGTAGCGGAAAAATACCTGTTGTTGCTGGTGCGGGGGTAGCGATCGCACTACTTCATATTCCCTTGGGGAAAAAAATCTTGCTGCTAAGGACTCCACATCACTGACTGAGCGAGTGTATTCTAAGTCCACACCAACGAGGTGATGCTGACACACAGCGCATAAAGCTAAATCCTGGGAATGGGATAAGTTAAAATGAATACAACTTTCAGCAAAAATATCATCTAGAATGGGCTTACCTTTAGCTTCATAGGTAAATTGGACAGCTTGCGCCTCTACATCTAAATAACTACCTAGAATTGTCCGCAACATTCCACGACTGACAATAAAACGTTGGCGATGTTGAGGAAAACGAAACCTCTCTGCACGATGTATTTCGTCAATGGATAGGGTATTTAGTAACCTATTTAACTCACTTTCCCCTCGTTCTAATTTAATTTGCCACAGGTGAACTTCATTGTTCATTATCTAATTAACTTCTTGTGAAATACTAATTTACAATATATTTTTTCTATTGTAAGAGTGAGAATTAAGAAAATTTTTGTCTTCCTTTCTATGACTGAGTACTATCTTTAAGAATATCACTTACCATTATCAACCACCCCTTAAACAATGCTACGTAGATGGTTTCATGCAACCGCCCTTGGTTGGCGGCAGTTGGTGAAAGAAAAGAATCGTTTTGCTGTAGCAATTTTGGGGATTGCCTTTGCTGATATTCTCATTTATGCCCAAATGGGTTTTGAAGCATCATTATTTGAGAGTTCTACTGCTCCACAAAAAAGTTTTAATGCTGACTTAGTATTAGTCAATTCGCAGTTTCGGACTGTCTATTCCGCTAAGAATATTCCCAGAGAAAGATTACAGCAGGTATTAGGTTTTAATGGTGTAGATTCTGTGAGTCCATTATATATTGCTGTGGGCAAGTGGAAGAACCCTGAAAATCACCAGAAACAGAGTATTTTAGTATTTGGTATAGACCCAAGAACCCAGGCTTTTAAGTTACCAGAAGTTAATCAGAATCTGCAACAGTTACAGAAGTTAAATACTGTTTTATTTGATCGTGCTTCTTTCCCAGATTATGGGGCGATCGCCAGTCTGTATGCTCAAAAATCTTTGGTGGAAGCAGAGCTAAACGGGATGAATGTCCGAGTTGCTGGTTTATTTAGTTTGGGTGCTTCCTTTGCGGCATATGGTAACGTCATTATCAGTGATTCTACCTTTATGTTGTTATTTTCTGACAGACACCCCAATCAGGTACAACTAGGCTTAATTAAGCTCAAACCGGGTGCTAATCGTCAAGAAGTGGTAGATAATTTACGGAATAATTTACCTAATGATGTACAAGTTTTGACACCAGAAGAATTAAATCGCAGTGAAAAATCCTACTGGGCAAAAAAAACACCCTTTGGTTTTATCTTTGGTCTAGGGGTGGTGGTATCTTTTGTGATTGGTGTGGTGATTGTTTACCAAATTATCTACGTAGATTTGAATGACCATTTACCAGAATATGCCATGCTTAAGGCTATTGGTTATAGCGATCGCTATCTCATTCTAGTACTGGTACAGCAATCTTTATTCCTGGCACTCCTGGGCTATCTTCCGGCTTTTCTGATTTCCTTGGGCATTTATCAAACAGTCGCTACCACCACAATGTTACCGATTTTTATGACTATGGAACGAGGGGTTCATGTGCTGATTCTTACCGTATCTATGTGTCTAATTGCCACAGCTAGTGCAGTACATAAATTACAATCTGCTGACCCTGGGGATATTTTCTAGAAACAGTGAATTATTGCTTACATAGATTTAAGTAAAGATAAGGAATTTAGGGGATTTAAATAACCTATTTTATACCAATATTATTTTACAAATTTTCTATATTATTGACTATCTGATTTCCTAGACGGGATGCGTCTTCCATCTCAAAGGATATAAAATAAAGATAAGTTGGTGCGTGATAGCAAAATCGATTTACTTGGTTACGATTGATTATTCATCGTCGCTATCATCTACCGAAATGATGTAACAAGAATAATGCCATAATTTTTGTGGAGCGTTCATCCTGTCCGTTTATGAGCGACAAGATGCTTTACACATGGTTTTATCACTCCTAGGAGACACAGCTAAGAACTCTGACATAGCAGAGCTAAAAGAGTTTCCCCAGAAATGTGTTTCTAGCATTTCTGACTACTGGCGATCGCCTAACAACTCCCATGGAGTATTACCCAAGAGCGGAATTTCGCCACTAGCTAGAGGCTAATAGCTTGCACCAATGTCAATCAGAGCCTAAGTACTGGGTTTCTCAACTAAAAATCAAGGTTTGATGATAATTCCCTCAAGGAAATCAACATTCCCCGCCAAAAGAACTTCATGAAATAAGTAATATATTGTCTGACGGTGGGGGAAGAATCCCTGCTTCCTTGGAATATCTGGATGCTTCACCAGACAAGACTTTGTTCCGTGTAACAGGGTACTTTTCCTGTGGAGATATTAAAGAGGTTAATTGTCTTATTTTTGCGACTTATCGCTATGTCATACCTCGCTTTTTCCTCGGCTGCAAGATATAATGCACTATTTTAGCTGCATTGTTACTTCACCACTGAAGTGACAAAGAATTGTCAGCCTGTGAAAAAACCAAAATCTCATACACAAATCTAGCTGTATCACACTGCTAGAAACATACTTATTCCTAACTATTATTAATTATGAAATCGTCATTACGTCATCAAGCTGTCTTGGCAGCTGCCTCCTTAGGCTTGGTGTTCATTTCTACCGCTTGCGCTGGGATCAGTTTTTCCGTAGAAGGCGATCCCGCCCAGTCAGATATATCAAAATCCGTAGCTGATAACACATTACAGGTGACTAATACGGGCACAAATACGGTGGTGTCTACAACGGCGATCGCCTCCACAGCCTTAACATCCACAAATCAGGCAAACGTCTTTACCTACAGCAAGAATAATCGGGCTAAAGGTTCCCAGATAGGGACTTTACGGATGAGTAACCAAACTAATCAGCCTGTGCGTATAGCCTTACTTTCACGGAAAGCTGGCACTAAAAATATTACATCAAATCCCGAAAATAATTTACCCGCCCACTGGGACTTTGCTCCCCAAGAAGGTAGCGAAAAGGGTCTACTGCTTTCTTTGCCCCAGGGCAAGCTCAAGCTGACAAAGGGAGATATTCTTGTAGCCTTTGCCCAAGATGGTTCCCGTCGCTACTGGGGACCCTACGTAGTCGGGGAAACTTCCTTACCCGCTTGGGATGCTAGTCAAAAAGAATGGCAATTAATTTTAGGTCAATAGTTTAGGTCAATAGTCGAGACATACCTAGGGGAGTAGGGGGAAAGGTTGCTTTGTCGCCTATACTCAATTGTCGATTTAGTGGTAATTTTAAAAACAATCAATTTCCGAACAAAATTCCCATCACCAACGACTATTGAATTAATAGAGGATAGGGAACTGGAAAATCGCCAAGCTGAAATTCAGTCACCAGGCGACAGTTTATAGAGAACAGTAACTTTTCTGGTACTAATAACTGAATAACTAGTTTTGTGATTTTCCCACCTACAATTAGGAATCTCCAATCCCCATATCGATTGACTTATGACCATTGACTAATGACTAATTATACTTTTGAGCGATGGTGGAATAATCTGGATCAGCGTCCAGTACTGGCTGTGATGCTATCAAGCCTGTGGCTAGTTTTTATTGGTGGGTTTGCCTTTTTTTGGCATTTGGGCAGCACGGGACTCATTGATGAAACTGAACCCTTGTTTGCTGAAGCTTCTCGCCAAATGCATTTAACTGGAGACTGGATCACACCCTATTTTAACGGCGTGACACGCTTCGATAAACCAGCTTTAATTTATTGGTGTCAGGCGATCGCCTATCAAATTTTCGGTGTCAATGAATGGGCAGTGCGTTTACCCAGTGCGATCGCCGCTTTGGCAGTCATTAGTTTAGTCTTCTATACAGTTCAGTGGCAACAGGGGGTAACAGATGTTCTTGATAATACATCTCGTCCTCAGAAACGTTGGTTAACTGCGGCTTTAGCTTCGGCGATCGCTGCTCTTAATCCAGAAATGATTGTTTGGGCGCGTACAGGGGTTTCAGATATGCTCCTGACAGGTTGTATTGCTTCTGCCCTGTTATGTTTTTTCATGGGTTATGCCGAGAAACCCAGAGGTAATTCTCTGATCCCGTCTCCCTGGTATCTGGCATTTTATATTCTGATTGCTGGAGCGATTTTAACAAAAGGTCCCGTGGGTATCGTTTTACCAGGATTAATCATTGCAGCATTTCTGATTTATGTCGGTAAATTCTGGCAAGTTCTGCGGGAAATGGGCATCATTTTAGGGATTTTAATTATCTCAGCCCTATCCTTACCCTGGTATATTTTAGTCACCCAACGCAACGGTTGGAGCTTTATTAATTCCTTTTTTGGCTACCATAATATTGAAAGGTTTACAGAAGTTGTCAATGGTCACGGCGCACCCTGGTATTTTTATTTCATAGTGGTTTTACTAGGGTTTGCCCCCTATGCAGTTTACTTACCAGTGGCGATCGCGAACAGTCAATTTTGGCAGCGTCGGCAATGGCAAAATCAACCCCGACAAAAACAATTCCGTCTGTTTACCGTCTTCTGGTTCCTTGGTGTCTTTAGCTTTTTTACCATTGCTGTCACCAAACTTCCCAGCTATGTCTTACCCTTAATGCCAGCTGCGGGAATATTAGTTGCTTTTCTCTTCGGTGAGTATATTCAAGAAGAAGGTATCCCCGAACAGCAAAAAGCGACAACCGGATTCCGCATTAGTGCTTGGATTAATGTCATATTTCTTACTGCTGTGGCTGTTGCCCTGTTTTATCTCCACAGATTATTAGGTACGGAACCGGCAGCACCACAATTTCCGGAGTCCCTACATAAATCTGGTTTACCCGTCACTGGCACTATTATTTGGTTAGTTTGTGGCGTAATTTTGTCAGGATTTATCCTACAGCGACAATGGCGCTTATTAATGGATGTTAACTTAATTGGCTTCTTGCTATTCTTGGTTTTCGTCCTCACCCCTGCCCTGTTTTTATACGATCAACAAGCTCAGTTACCCCTACGTCAGTTATCGGCAACGATTAGTCAAGTACAAAAACCCCAGGAAGAAGTCATGATGGTAGGTTTTCGCAAACCAACTATAGTCTTTTATTCCCAGCGTAACGTTAACTACTTTAAGCTGAGTAGCAAAGCCGGAAATTACGTCCGAGAACAAGCTGCCAAGCAAAAGTTACCGTCATCTTTACTACTTTTGGCACAACCGAAAAAATTCTCAGAGATGGGTTTAAAATCCAGTGATTACCAAAAAATTAGTAGTCGTGGAGTATACCAACTAGTACGTGTATCCCTAGGAGGGAAAAAGGGTAAAGGCTAGGGGGGAAGGAACTTGCCTATTCCTAAAATTAACTGGAACAAAGTACCTTGTCATTGCCTGGACGTTGAGATGATGGATCCGTGGGATCGTATGCAGTCAGTACCAATTCTCCCTTGTCGTTATATACCCAACCCCTGGCGGGAGTTACTTCCTTGCTTGTGACTGCATTTGGTTTAGCTGGATTCTGCGAATAGGTTTTACTCGGTGCTGGTTCTGCTAAATCAACATAAACATTATCAGTTCTCAAAGTTTCATTGGGGTTCATCGGAATACCACCCCTACCAGTGATGAGAAATTCCCCACGTATAATCTTTGTACAGACATGTTGAGTGATTTCTTGACTTTTATCTATCACTTCTTCCGGTAATTCCGTTAATCCGCGACTGGGATCCACATCAGGGGTATTAATCGTCACTACACCACTCAAGCCAAATTTAGAGCTAGCTGTGATATCGCTAAATTCTGTTAAGTTAGGGCGAAATTTAATCCCCAAAATAGACTGACTAGTAATGTTAACATTGCCACCAGCACCCTCAAAAGCATTGGCAGTAATATCGCTATTTTCCTGGGGGAAAGCCAGAATAATTGGTGCATTGATGGTGATGTTACCCCCATTTCCACCGGTGAGATCAGTTCCCGCAGTAGTTGAAATTTGACTTTGACGACGCAGGGTGAGTAAATCTTGCAACTTAATTTGGATATTACCCCCATCACCCGATGCACTCTGGGAAATGACTCGACTGTTATTATCTAATCTCAAAGCCCCAGCATTGATAAAAATATCTCCTGCTTTGCTGAGTTGAGTTTTGCCACTGGAAGAAACAGAAATTCGAGAGCGATCGCCTAATATCACATCACCTTTAACATCTAACTCGATATTCCCACCCACACCATTACTCAAAGCTTCACTAATAATGGCAGCATTTTTTCCTAGGTTAATCGAATTCGCGTTAATTTTTATCTTCCCTGCCCTACCAGCATTTCCCAAAATATTCGCTAATGTACTGGTAGTGAGATTTGAGCCATTATTTAAAATCAGAGCATCCGTTGTAATTAATATTTCCCCCGCATCACCCTTACCACCGGTTTGACTAGTAATCCGACTTTCCTCATCTAAGTCAATTACCTTGGCAATAATCTCCACTCTACCGCCCTTCCCACTATTATTTGTCGCTTCACCGTTGATAGGATTGATTCCTGTTGATACAATAATTCCACTACCATCTCGCAGCGTCAAAGTACCTACCCTAATAATTGTTTTTCCAGAGTTGCCACTACCCAAGGTTAGTGAACCCGTACCACTTCTTCCCGTGATAAAAATTGAGTCAGCTTCAATATTGATGACTCCTGCATTTCCCTTATTTTCTAAGCCGACTGGCTGTGTCCCATAAACAGACAAACCGATATTAGTTGTTAATCCACTTTGATTTTCAATACGTAAGGAACGGGTTTTAACATTTACCACCCCAGCATTCCCATTTATCACCCCCACAAAATCCTTAGGTGCGCCCACATTACTACTAATACCAGCGTTATTTCTCAAGGTAATGCTATTCTTAGCTGTCACATTTACCGTTCCCAGAGTACCGTTGAAAATATTATTATTTAAACTTGTTTGAGTCTCAGAAAAAAAATCATTGCCAGTAAAATTATCATTACCAATAAAACTATTATTTTCAATTAATAAATTATCAGCAGTAACTGTGACATTTCCTCCATTACCATTGTTTTCCGGGTTACTGCTAATCCTAGCAAAATTACTGACGATAATGTTAGGAGCAGTTACTATCACATCTCCACTGCCAACATTCCCCTTACTAGTACTCCTAATTCCAGCTATATTTATCAGTTTAATTTCATTATTTGCTGTCACCTTTACCGTTCCAGGTTTCCCGTTTCCCGTGTTATCATAATTACCAATTCCACCATTATTTTGAATGAGTAGATTGTCTGTCGTGATAGTAGTATTACCTCCATTACCCACACCTTTAGTACTACTATCAATCCCTGCATTACCTAAAAGTTGGATATTTTTTGTCACAACATTAATATCTGCACCCTTCCCTAATCCTGTTGTATTGGTGATAATTCCGGCCTTTTCTAGGGTAATTGTATTAGCATTAATGGTAATAGGTGCTGCTGCGAAGTTCTTGTCGTTATTACTATAAATTGCTCCATTAAAAACTGAGAATAAGCCCGGTGTCGTTGCTAAAAACTGCCCACCCTTTGTATCAATACCCCAACCGTTTTTACCACCAATAATAATATTGCCCTTACCAGATTTATCAATATCTGCTTCTAAAATAATATTTAATGGTGCATTGCCTGCATTAATCCCAAATCCGCCATTCTCCGAGCTAATCACAATATTGTTCGCCGCTCGTAATGTCAAAGTAACGGGAGTATTATTTGTCGGATTAATCCCAAAGCCATTATTAACAGTAGTAATATTACCTTCTTGATTGCCGCTATTTCCTGTGGTGATGGTGACATTATTCCCATTACTCAACTGAGTTTCAATATCGCTGATATTCACCACCGCATCATTCCCATTGGGAGTAAAGATATTATTACTATCAAAAGTACCATTAGTAGTCGGTGCATAGGTGAGTATGACATTTCGCGGGTCTAATAACCAAGTTCCAGGTAAACCATTTTTTGCACTCGCATCAACTTTGATATTCGCAACATCCAGAAATTGATTACTAGAAGTTTCGATTAAACCACCATTCCCAAATAACTTTCCTCCCCTTGCCTGAAAATTGCCATAGGTACGGGTTGCTTGATTACTCCAAACAATAATTTCTCCGCCATTTCCCTGCTTTATAGCATTTGCTAAGATGGTCGCAGAGGGATGAATAAAAGTGGCATTAGCATTAAATAATTCTCCTTTACCTTGATAATTGCCACCGAGAAAAACCTTGCCTCCTCCTAAATTTCCCGAAGCATCTATCAATGAACCAGGATATAATCCCACCTGACTACCTAGGATTTTTACTTTTCCTCCAATTTGGGCAGAGGTAACATCAATTTTACCTGTATTAATAGTTGTTCCGGCTTGTTTAGCTATGGGAATTCCAGCAAATTTTAACACCCCATTCGTAACTGTCCAACCAGGAAGATTCACCGATGGTAAGATTACGTTACTTCCTATTTTACCCTGGGGTTTGAGTTCAAAATTCGTGATAGAACCATTACGGATTTTAACAATTCCTTCCCCTGGCATCGATGCGAGGGTAATTTCTCCACCAGGTGCGAAAATTTTCCCAGCATTAATTGTTGTACTACCAATTAGGGAGAGATTTTTCCCTGGATTAACATTTAAGTTACCAGCATTAACAACGGTAGCTGATTGTTCTCCGCGAAACTTTAAACCAATGGGAATACTAACAGTTAAAAGCGGTGTAGATGTTTGTGGTTTGGCGGCAAATTCCACCCCATCAGCAAATAAAATACTATTGGCTGTGGTAGCAAAGAAAGAACCCCCAACGTTGATACTGACATTATTGCCAAATAATATTCCTGAGGGATTAATTAAAAATAAATTGGCATTTCCCTGAGCTTTAATTAAACCATCAATGTTTGACTGAAATCCTCCAGTAACGCGACTGAAAATATTTTGAATATCTGCGGAGTTTTGGAATATAGCTGAACCTTTATGGGGTACAGAGAATTCCTTAAAGCTATGAAATAAGTTATTCCCGCTTCGATTCCCGTTTTCAATAATGAAGTTAAGCTTATCTTGAGTTGATACATTGGTGGAGAGAGTACCATCGGCAGATACCTGGGCGATCGCCGGATTGAAAGTATTGAAAGTAACTAGTGTAACTAAAGGTAGAGTCAGGGGAAACAGCTAATAGCTATGGCAATTTTTCACACAGGTAATACTTGTGCTAACAATCTTGTTTAATTGTGTAAAAACCATTATTTTGTGTTTTTATAAATTGTGAAAAAATCCAAGCACCCGATTGTAAAATCTTAATAAAGGCTGAATATTCGCTTTTTCAACATCTTAACTAAAACAACACAATCAATTATTAAAATAGCTTAATAGATATATTTTCCCTAACTCCAAAGCTAGGAAAATACCAGTGTGTTTGATAAATCTGTGTTTCTAAACTCAGTAATTATACCCTAAAATAATTTGGCGGAATAGTCAAACAAATTTTTGTAAAACTATACTATTTCTTGTATCTGGTATTTATCAGTAATATATTGGTATGAGTAATGATATTGACAATAAAATCCCTGTATTTTTACTATATTTTGTCGATAAATCAATACTTTCGCTGATTGTAATTAGTAAAAAAATACATTAATTGATGCTTAAAGTCAGACAGCGCAATGTGCTTTTGATTCTCATATCTATTGAGATAATTGGCTTCGCTGTGAGCTTCAGAGAAATAATCATGAAGCATTTGATGCAATTCTTTATATTTAGTTTTATGAACTTTTCATCAGACCGATTTTAGTATGACTTCTGCCAATAATCAGGCTGATGAGCATCTCTAATCATAGGTTAGGAAATCTCCCTATGAGTTGATAAAGCTTGATTAATATGAAGTAACAAATCTTCCATGGATGTGGAACGGGGTAGAATATGGGTGGTGATAAACTGGAGGTTTGACGCTTCGCGGATTGCTCCGATTTCTTTTTCTAAGGATTTGACTTCTAAGATTTGAGAATCTTGATGAACCCGTTGGTCTAAAATTAAGACGGGAGGCAAATGGAAGGGTAATTTACCTAAGTTTTGTAAAGCAGTATTTACATCTAAATTATCTGCAACTTCTCCCAAACAAATGAGCAGTAAATCAATACTATGATGGCGCAATTGTTGTAATAACTCTGCCCAAGAACGACCAATAGATGCTTTTAATCCAGCAGTTTGCAAATATTGAATTAAGGCTTGAAACCACTCCGAACCACGATAAAGATTTAGGGTTTTATAGCTATTAATCAGATTAACTTGGTTTAAGTTAGTGTCCTTTTCAGTTAGAGATGATGTCGCAGAATGCAGTGAATTAAAAGGCTTGAGAGAAGAACCTGGTAAATCAGGTAAACTAATTAAATCTATCACAAGTATGCTCGCTGGGCAGGAACGTCCGGCAGCAATTTGTAATACAGATAAAAGTGTATTGTGAGAGTTTTTATTACTATCTTCTTCTCGATTTAAACATGGAAATATTGATAGTCCAGGGATTTGTGAAGCTAATTGTGTAGTCGCAACATCACAGGTGACTATGGGTAAGGCGGCTAAACGGGGATACTGGTTAATTTCGTGCAGATATGCTTGGGAAATAGAGATTTCCGCATCTATTAACACCACATCAAAGTGCCAAACTCTGGCTAAAAGTTCTGCTTGATCTAAACTATCTACTTCAATTAATCGATGCTCATGTAATATCCAGTCAGAACCACCTATTTCCCATTCTGGGTTAACTAGTCTCAAAATTCGTAAGGGAGTATTACTAACAACTTCTGGTTGGTTTACTGCTTCTGTTTTTGCCTCGCTGGGAATGCATAAACTGTCCAACAAAGGAACTAAACCTTGATGGGATATAGGTAAACTCAAGAAACCATCGGCATGGTAAGCAAAAGCTTGGGGTTTTTCTGCTGCTGTGGCAGTGACAATTATCGGAATATGGCGAGTTGCCTCATCCGATTTGAGTAAAGTTAGTACATCCCAACCGGAAAGTAAGGGTAATAAGGGATTGAGAAATATTGCTTTAGGTTGTAAGCGTCGAGCTTTTTCCACTGCTTCACACCCGGAGCGAGCAATCACCACTCGGTATCCTAAACCTGTGAGTTGTTCTGTGACATCTTCTATATAACGAGCAACTGCTTCTACTACTAAAACCAAGCGTTGGGAAGAGGAATGGGGGGAAGGATGATTTGCTGGTGGTGTCACCATAGATAAATGATCATTGTGTTTCCATGTCCCCATTTCCTGCTCATTCAGACTGTTATGGGGGGGAGTGGGTGGGAGTAATAAAGTAAACTGACTACCTTTCCCTTCCCGTGAGATAAAACTCACATCTCCACCATGTAATCTGGCTAATGCCCTAGTTAATACTAGCCCTAACCCCGTACCTTCAAACTGTCGAGTTAGGGGGTTTTCTAGTTGTTGAAATTTCTGGAAAATTAGGTGTTGTTGATGCTCTGGTATTCCAATACCTGTATCCCAAACGGTAAAAGTTACCCAACCTTCCCAGCGATTAATGCGTAGTCCGATTTCTCCGCCAGTGGTAGTAAATTTAAAGGCATTGGACAAAAGATGTACTAACATCTGTCGTAGTCGCAACTCATCGGCAATGATGGTTTCTAATCCTGGTTCAATGGAGAGGGAGAAGGAGTGTTCTGATTTGTCTGGGTTGGGAGTTGGGGTTTTTTGGTGTTGCTGCTGACTAGTTTTGGCTTCGGCAACTGCGCGATCGCACACCTTCCGAATATTGACTGGGGCTAAGGCTAACTCCATTTGCCCCGTTTCCATCCGAGTCAAATCTAGAATATCATTGACCACAGTCATTAAATGACGACCACTTTGATGAATTAGCCCTGCATACTTGGCTTGACGCTCGTTCAGTTGTCCTAACTGTTGATCAATTAATAACCGGGATAATCCCAAGACTGCGGTTAAGGGTGTTTTTAACTCGTGGCTTATACAGGCTAAAAATTCATCTTTTAAGCGGTTTAATTGAACTAAATCGGCATTCTTCGCCGCTAATTCCTTGGATAATTGTCGCTGTTCTGTAACATCTGTTGCCAACATCAACCAGAGATGATTACTGAAACTGGCTTCGGGATTTGGTAACAAGGAATCTGCACTATCTAAGGGAATTTTCGCAAATTGCCAGATTCTTTCCTGACCACTTTGCACTTGCACTACACAGGTACAAGTACCAGGTTCCCTGTCTAAAAAGCAACGATTACTCGTCTCTGAACCTACAACAAAGGACTCAGAGGAATCTTCTAGGGGTGGTAGGGCGATCGCAATTTCTGGTTCACGATGATTCAGAGAACAATAGGCAGCTTCTGCCTCCATATCCAAATTCCCTCCCCTCATCGATGCAGGTAACAACTGTTTTGCCCCACGCAAAATCGCTTCTACCTCTTGCCTTACCCCCTCTGGATCTTTTAACACCCCTAACTGTTGCCACCAAGCAGGATTTTGACTCACAACCTCACCACTGGAAGTTTCTAGCATCAGGGGCCAAGGCAATCTTTCCAATAATTTTACCAATGGCTGGTATATCCAAGAGTTTTGAGTTTTGCCGTTGGTTGGCGATTTCGCCGATTTTCCCGCAGTTACCCCCAACGGTAGAGAATTTACACCCACGGGGTTATTAACTTTTTTACGGTGATTCCCCGGATAATTCTGATGATTTCCGGATTTTTTGTGTTCAACAACAGAAGCTTTTTTCTCTTCCACTGGCTGTGTTCGCAGCCTTAACATATTTAATAATTGCCCCGCATCAATTAAACCTACAAACTTGCCATCACTATCGACTAATCCCCAGTCGAAATTTTGCAGTTTGCGGTAATGCTGCCCCGCAACAAATAAACTAAACTCCTTCAGTGTCCAATTGGCAGGTAATGTCTGTAACGGCGAGATTAAATCCTGTTGCCAATGGATAATAGGTTTTTGCAATATGTGATGCTCACTAGTGCCAGATTTACCATGAATGGGCAAAAATTGCGATAACAGGTGGACAGTATAAATAATTCCGATAGGCGATTGCTGTTGATCTAAAACTACCAGGCGATCGCACTCTGGCTTCGTTAAAATCTCCCAGACAGTACTCAGCGTCGTTGTCTCCTGACAAATAGACGCAGTCTCAAGAAAATCACGTAATTGATACTTAATTATCGACATAGGGCTTCGGGGGTGACTCCGGGAACCGGAGATATTTTCAACATCATCACCATCACAAATCCTGCGATCATGTCTCACTCCCAGTTGCATCTTCATCGCAGACAGGAATCGATCATTCTCATGGTAGCTGTCGTACCTGACCCACTTAAACAGTGCCGAGTACCACAGAACCTTTTCCCAGAGTCATTAACTGTACCAAGCTATAACCCAGTCCATGAGTTCTTGAGAACATCTCTAGCACCAACTGTTTACTGGTGGTAAAACATTTTGGCGATCGCTACAGCTACAACAATTATTACCCTAAACATTCATCAAAGAACCTTTAGGAATTATAATGATTGACAATGCCACAATCGTTCATCTTAGTTTATGTATCTTAGCAAGGAGTAACATACCGAAATCTCTACTCAAAACAATCCCAATCATCTAGTTCCTGAAGTTCCACCTATTCGTTCATTTCACTCACTCAAGTATTAACCACAATTAAGCAAAGTTAATCTCCAACTAGCTGCAATTCTCTAAATTACCCAAACACACAAGCAAAACTATTATGAAAAGAAATTTTTCCTTTTTCTTACCCCTAGAAGTTTTTCCCTGAAATAAGTTCTCCCAGATGTAAGCATTATCATGATCTCATCTCTCAAGGGAATAGACTTTTCCTCCTTTAGCCTCAATCCTTTTTCTGGGAATCGTAGTTATAGGTCTTGTAGAGGTAATTTGTCAATTTGTTGGCAGAGAAATATTTCAGTATATTTATCCATGTGTAATGTTTCTTATTAAAAAGAATATCAGGCTGTAACATAATTGCAGTTATCATCTCGACCAAACTACAAATCTAGCGCAAATATCCTTTCCATTGTTCAATGCCAAAAAGCAAAAAACCAGCATTTTTATCCACAGATGACCAGAGCCGACCACCAGGCATTCATACAACAAATCAAAGCAGAATACAGAGAAATACTGATCCACTACTTTACTACTGATAAAACACTGCAAGATAAAATTGACAAGTTTATCAACGCAGTATTTTGTGCTAATATTCCTGTGCCTCAAATTATCGAAATTCACATGGAATTAATCGATGAGTTTGCTAAACAGTTAAAATTGGAAGGGCGAGGTGATGAAGCTTTACTGGACTATCGTCTCACATTGATTGATATTCTTGCCCACTTATGTGAACTATATCGTTCCTCATTATCAAAATAAGCACCAAACCCCAACAAGAATATCTGACAGAAAATCATTTAGGTAATTTTATCTTTCAATATATAGCCTGTACCCCAATATGAACAAAGTCAGAAAAACTTATGTTCTCAAGCTTTATGTTGCCGGGAACACACCTAACTCAGTACGGGCGCTAAAAACACTTAAAAATATCTTAGATCAAGAATTTAAAGGCATTTACGCCCTCAAAGTGATTGACGTTCTCAAAAATCCCCAACTAGCTGAAGAAGATAAGATTTTAGCAACACCCACCCTTTCCAAAATATTACCCCCACCGGTGCGGAAAATTATTGGCGACCTCTCCGACCGAGAAAGAGTCCTCATTGGTTTAGACTTGCTATATGAAGAACTTAATGAGGAAGATTATTTTGGTGAATCTTGACACTCAACTTCTCAAAATTGACACATCCCACCATTTAGTATGTTGGAAAAAACTTCCACAAACAAGCCTCAGTATATTCTGTCACCCAGTCTCTGTTTATCCAGTTTCAACCTGATGAAATCTACTTCTGTTTTCCAGATAGTAGCTCCAACCAGGTTTGGTACAGTAAACAAAATCAAGATTTTCTAGACCTCAAGTCTTAATCTTTATCCTCTTTGTCCTTGAACTAAAGTCTACTGACAATAGCTATCTTGGCACTTGACAAAAAATAACTTTCATGAATATATAGCTTGTCTGCTTCTCCATACTGAAGAATGACAATTTATAGCTATGATGATTGACAATCTCGCCTTTGCAACCAATTTTTACTAATATAATAACTGGGTTGAATTCCCATTTGTTCAGTATCAAACGATGAGCGGAAACGACCAACCAGAGCAAAATAATACGCCTTTGCTTGGAGGTGTAGAAAAAATTCGGACAATGATAGAGGGCTTTGACGATGTCAGTCATGGCGGATTACCTATAGGCAGAACAACCCTACTCAGTGGCACTTCTGGAACAGGCAAAACCCTATTTTCCCTTCAGTTCCTCTATAACGGTATTACCTATTTTGATGAGGCTGGAGTATTTGTCACCTTTGAAGAATCCCCCAGTGACATCATTAAAAATGCCCATATCTTTGGTTGGAATTTACAACGCTTAATCGAAGAAGGAAAATTATTTATCCTCGATGCATCTCCCGATCCAGAAGGTCAAGATATTATTGGTAACTTTGACCTCTCAGCACTCATTGAACGTTTACAATATGCCATTCGCAAATACAAGGCTAAACGAGTTTCTATTGACTCCATCACCGCCGTCTTTCAACAATATGAAGCAGTTGGCGTGGTGCGACGGGAAATATTTCGCCTTGTTGCCCGTTTGAAGCAATTAAACGTCACCACCATTATCACCACTGAACGCAGCGAAGAGTATGGTCAAGTAGCCTCCTTTGGAGTAGAAGAGTTTGTCTCGGATAATGTAGTCATTGTGCGTAACGTCCTTGAGGGAGAAAGACGACGACGTACCTTAGAAATTCTGAAATTGCGTGGTACGACACATATGAAAGGCGAGTATCCGTTCACAATTACCAATGAAGGGATCAACATTTTCCCATTGGGAGCAATGCGCTTAACTCAACGCTCTTCTAATGTGCGCGTTTCCTCCGGGGTGAAAACCCTAGATGATATGTGTGGTGGTGGTTTCTTCAAAGACTCGATTATCCTGGCAACAGGAGCAACGGGGACAGGAAAAACGCTTCTGGTGAGTAAATTTATCCAAAATGGCTGCGTCAATGGAGAACGTGCGATATTATTTGCCTATGAAGAGTCGAGGGCACAGCTATCGCGGAATGCTTACTCATGGGGCATTGATTTTGAGGAACTAGAGCGGCAGGGTTTACTGAAAATCATTTGTACCTACCCAGAATCGACTGGCTTAGAAGACCACTTGCAGATTATTAAGTCAGAAATCGCTGAATTTAAACCCGCACGGATTGCCATTGACTCGCTTTCCGCATTAGCGAGGGGAGTGAGTAATAATGCTTTCCGTCAGTTTGTAATTGGTGTAACTGGTTATGCAAAACAAGAGGAAATCACGGGCTTTTTCACCAACACAACTGATCAGTTTATGGGATCGCACTCGATTACGGACTCCCATATTTCCACAATTACCGATACGATTTTGATGTTGCAGTATGTGGAAATTCGTGGGGAAATGTCGCGGGCAATCAACGTCTTTAAAATGCGTGGTTCTTGGCATGATAAAGGAATTCGTGAGTATAACATCACTGCGGATGGACCAGATATTAAGGACTCTTTCCGTAATTACGAAGGAATCGTTAGTGGATCGCCCAGTCGTGTTGTTGTGGATGAGAAGACAGAGCTATCACGGATTGTCAAAAGTTTCCAAGATAAGCCGAGTTCTGATTCCTCAAGTTAGCATCGTGATATATTCTGTGGTGAAAAACGGTTTCTGCCGCTTGATATTAGTGTGAGGGGATGCGGTGAAAGGACAGTATATATTCCATAGCTTCTTACCTGGTGTGACAGTAGCGGTATTAACCAGTCAGCCTGCTTGGGCTGATACTGTAAATGTGAATGGGGTACAGCAGACTGTCTCTCCCAGTGTGACAAACTTGGCTGATCGTGATTTGATCACGAAATTGAAGTCAACCCAGAGACAATCGCCACCTGGAATATCCCAGCCAGCACCATCTGTTGGGGATGACAATGAGCCGGTGGTGGAGACGAAAAACGTCGATTCCTCCAGCAATTTAGGCTCAAGATTGTTACAGGGGCGAGAAATCAATTATCAAGCAACACCTGCTCCAGGTGTCACCCCTGTGATCAAAGCTAAAACCCAGTTGCCGGGAGCTTTGCCAACTGCGGTACGGGGTGACAATGGGGCAAAATTACTGAATGTTAACAATTGCCAGGGGAATTGCCCAAGTCAGGAGGATTCACCGGAGGTAAAACTTACCCAGGAAAGCTCCCAACCAGTGATGGTGAATACTAGGAAACAGAAGGTTCCTGTACCAAATCATCTCAATCCCAATGCCAATCCTCTTCAGTACCCCACGAAGGGAGAAGAGGTGAAGATACAAGGCGTTCAGCCCTTGACCCTAGAGCAGGCGTTGGAATTAGCTAAGGGTAATAACCGAGAATTACAAGTATCGATTCTAACTCTCAAGCGTACTCAAGCGGCTTTGCGTGAAGCCCAGGCTGCTTTATTGCCTTCTGTGGATGTGAGTACGGAAATTTCTCGGCAACAGTCAGCTTCAACTCAGCTCAGTAATGAGCGGACACAGAAACAGCAGGAGGATGCGGGTATCCCTCCAGAATCTCGCAGTAAACCTGAAGATGGAATTAACGATAGTTTTAATGCTCAAGCACAGTTAACCTATAACTTGTATACTTCCGGAGCCAGAACCGCACGAATTAAAGCCGCGGAAGAGCAGGTGCGATCGCAAGAGTTGGATGTGGAACGTTTATCAGAAGAAATTCGCCTGAATGTGACAACGGAGTATTACGATCTCCAACAGGCAGATGAGAACGTTCGCATTGCCCAGTCGGCGGTAAAAAACGCTGAGGCGAGTTTAAAGGATGCTCAAGCTCTAGAACGTGCTGGGGTAGGGACGAAATTTGATGTGTTGCGATCGCAAGTGAATTTAGCGAACTCCCAACAGGAATTAACTAGTTCCTTATCTCAACAGCAGGTAAATAGACGGCGTTTAGCTAGTCGTTTGAGTTTACCCCAAAGTGTGAATCTGACTGCTGCGGATCCTGTGAAATTATCAGGTTTGTGGAATCGGACTTTAGAAGATAGCATTGTTTTAGCCTATCAAAATCGTCCGGAACTGCAACAACAGTTAGCCCAGCGCAATATTAGTAAACACCGACGCAAACAAGCATTAGCTGAACTTGGTCCCCAGGTGAGCTTTATCGCCAATTACAATTTACTTGATCAATATAATGATGATATTGGTGTCACCGATGGCTACACCCTAGCTCTGCGGGCAAACTGGAACCTATTTGATGGTGGTGCAGCTAGGGCAAGAGCATCGCAGGAAAAGACTAACATGGCGATCGCGGAGGTGCAATTTGCTGATACCCGCAACCAAGTTCGTTTCCAAGTTGAGCAATCATACTATAACCTGCAATCCAACTTAGAAAATGTACAAACTTCCACCACAGCTTTGGAACAAGCAAGGGAAGCTTTACGTTTAGCACGCTTACGTTTCCAAGCGGGTGTCGGTACACAAACTGATGTGATTGCTGCGGAAAACGACTTGACAAGAGCCGAAGGTAGTCGGATTCGGGCAATTCTCGATTACAATCGTGCCCTAGCTAACCTACAACGTTCCGTCACAACTAGGGCAATTAAATGATGTTAATGGGTAATGGGTGCTAGGTAATGGGTAATAGATTTTTCTGTTCTCCCAACTCCTAACTCCCAACTCTCCACAGGCTATAGGTATCATCGATAAACTGTAGATTGCAGCCATTCTTGGTGTGGGATGCAGCTGCCTAAAACTATGGGAATTATATCAACAAGAGAAAACCGCCTAGAACCTAGCAATAGGATTATCTCCGGCGGCGGAAAATCTCTAATCATTCAGATAAAGGTTAGTGATCTAGTGGGTGTTGTACATCATTTGTAGATGTTTCTGGCAGATCATCCGGTTCATCTACATCTGACAACATCACCAATTCCGTTTCCGTGTTTGTACCCCACTGATCTAAAACATCTTTAATTAAAACTTCCTGTACCCAAATTTTTGCCACCACCGTCAAAGGTAGGGCTAAAAATAAGCCGAGAAAACCAAAGAAATAAGCAAAAAACAACTGAGCAGTCAAAGTCACCGCAGGTAAGAGGGAAACCTGATGCGCCATCACAATCGGAGTAATAAAATTACTCTCTGCCTGTTGGATAATAAAATATAGGATTAAAACTGCCAGAGGTTTCCAAGGAGCATCTAAAAGAGCGATCGCCATGGCTGGAATCACGCTCATAGTAGGACCAAGGTTCGGAATCAAATTCAAAAATCCTGCCAAAACCCCCAAAGCTAAGGCAGAAGGAACCTGTAAAATCCATAGCCCTAATACGCTCATACTCCCAACTACAGCCATGGCAATAATTGCCCCAATCACCCATCCACCTAAAGATTGCTCACATCTATCTAAAATTCCATCCACCCGTCGGCGGTAAAAAGATGGAAATAAACGGATAAAAACCTTTCTATAGGCTTGGGGATTAGCCAGAAACATCCCAGTTAATACCATCACCAGCAGAATCTTTAATACCACCTCTAAGGAACCGGAAACGAAAGCGAAGGAACTCCCTAAAACCCGATTAAAGAAAGGTTGTGCTTCCTTACTTAAGCTATCAATGTCAGGAATATAGGGAATTAATTGGGCTGGAATCCGAGTTTTCAGTTCATCCAACCAAGTATTGAATCGCTCTAAACCCTGGGGAAATTGCCGCGTCAATTCTTGGAACTGGACTGCAAAGGATGGTACTATCAGCCAGAAAAAGCCAACTATCAGAGCAATAAAAATTCCCACCGATAGTAGCACCGAAAAACCCCGCGACATTCCAGAACGTTGGAAACGTCGAGCCAGTCGATTTAAGGTAGAAGCTAAGACGACTGCGGCAAAGAGCAGTAATAATACTTCCTTAATTTGCCACAAAATATACAATGATAACAGTATGGCGAATAAGCCAATCCATTGACCTAGATTCACTACCTAACCCCCGACTAAAAAACCCGCTATCAATACATTCCAACTGAGCTAGATTAGCTGATTTTTGTCCCCTTCGCCTAGACTTAGATTGTTAATTTTATTTCCGTTCTCAAATTAGTCTCAATAAGAGACTGTGATTGCAGGTTTTTCAAGCAAGTTCCTGATGAAATCTTGAAATCTCGCATAAAAAACTCTTTTTTCCCTGATTGAAGGATGTGCCACAATTTACCCGCTTCTTGAGAGGGGGACAATTCAACAATTATCCTGATATTAATGAAAATTCCCAGTTTGAACTGGGAATCCTCTGAGCAACGAGAAAAGAATTAAGTGTTTTCTTGTGATTGTGTCCTTATTCCACACCCGTAGAACTTAAACTCATGGTCTTCTCCCACATCATATGATGCTGGGTTGGAGTTGTTGGTTGAGGTTGGTGTAAACCAATTAATTGAGCCAAGACTTTCTTGAGTTGAGTACGGGAGACAATTTCATCCACAAAACCATGCTTTAATAAATCTTCCGCAGTTTGAAAATCTTCTGGCAATTTTTCTCTTAAAGTTTGCTCAATGACTCGACGACCTGCAAATCCAATGGTAGCTTTAGGTTCTGCGAGAATAATGTCGCCTAACATGGCAAAGCTTGCAGTTACACCCCCTGTAGTTGGATTAGTTAAAACAGGAATATATAATAATTTCTCTTCTTTATGACGTTGTAGAGCCGCAGAAATTTTTGCCATCTGCATTAGAGACAACATCCCCTCTTGCATTCTTGCGCCTCCAGAGGTACAAATAATCACAACAGGATAGCGTCTTTGGGTAGCTTGTTCAATTAACCGAGTCAATTTTTCCCCTACAACTGAACCCATACTTCCACCCATAAAGCGGAAATCCATGACACCTAAAGCAATAGGTAAGCCCTCTATTTGTCCTAAACCTGTTTTGACAGCATCAATTAAACCCAGTTTTTCTTGGCTTTCCTTGAGGCGATCGCTATAGGGTTTACGATCCCGAAAACCTAAAGGATCCGTAGGGCGTAAATGTTCGTCCATGGCACGCCAAGTATTAGAATCTATCAACTGGCGGATGCGTTCATCACTATCAACTCGATTATGATGTCCACACTCGGTGCATACCATTTGGTTCGCCTGTAAGTCCTTGGTATAGGTTAAAACACCACACTTCGGACATTTATGCCACAGACCATCAGCAATTTCCCTTTCCTGACGCTCTGGACTTGTAGATCCTGATTCTGCTTTCCGTCGATTGGCAAACCAATCCAATAAAGACTTTAAACCGCGTGATTCTTCGTTGTTCGCCATTTGTTTCTTATGCAAGTAGTAGTATGTCGAAAACAATTTTGCGCTGTAGAGATGAAAGTATTAAGTCAACGGAAGCAACTGCGTTGTGAAGACTCAGCAATTGTGATTTTCCCGACAAAGAAGGCAAAGCGGTCAACCAGCAGAGTCATTAACTCTGGCAGACTTCCCCAAATTTCACTGGTCAGTTAAGATGTCAAATACAAAATCACGAACTATTAGGGTGTTGACTCTTAACTTTTGACCCTTGAACATTGACTACAGCTCCCAAATTATCTTTTCAGCAAAAAATACTTTCTCAATAACATCTGTGGTTGACAGCTTAACGAAAAGATGTCAACCAATTCAAGTCCCTGGTTCTTCTTCCACCGCACTTAAAAGAAGTCGTGCCGTCCATTCATTGTGGTTCGGTACTTGCAAAGCTGTAGTGGAGGCAGTTCCCAGATAAGAGGCTACTCCTAAATCAATAATTCTAGTTGGTATATCGTGAGCAATTAATATTTGTTCCATGAGTTCCGCTTGCCAACGGTAGCTCGTTGTGAGGAGAGTAATCCAAGTCACAAGATAATCTTAACAGAAGCTTAAACCCAAATGAGGTTATGAAACGTACAGTTATTAGGTAGTGCCAGGTAATAGGTAGTTCATTTTCAGTTTGTAGTTTCTTGATTTTATGGATAATCACGGTTAACAGTGAAATGTTCAAGGTTAACTTTTGAGTGATTTAACTATCTTCCTGGGAAAAGTTGCAGATAGCTAGACAATATTGCCTCACCTACAAAGATAGTAATTACCGAACCTATAGCTAAAAAAGGACCAAAAGGCATTCTTTGCCCCCATTTGCGTCCTGATAATGCCATGGCTATGACACCAAAAAGGACTCCGACTACACAGGCAAGAAAGGCTGCAACTAACAAATATTGCCAACCTAACCATGCTCCCATCATGGCAGCAAGTTTTGCATCTCCTCCACCCATGGCAGTTTTTCCGAAGGCGATCGCACCGAGGATGGCGATCGCGTCAAAAAGCCACAATCCTAAAACCACCCCTAACATTCCTAACATCAAATGCTGGGCAAAACCCACCCAACCACCTTGAACAAAACCCAATACCATTTGGAAAATTAGCCCTAGGACTAATCCCGATTTTGTCAGTGTATTTGGTAGGGTCATAGTATCCAAGTCGATGAGCGATAGAGCCAGTAACCAGCTACAAAATACCCAATAGCCAATGGTGATAGGTGATATTTGAAATATGACAAAGATGAGTAAAAATAATATCCCTGTTATCCCTTCTACCACAGGATAACGGGGAGATATGGAACTTTTGCAAAAACGACAGCGCCCCTTCAACCACAACCATCCCAACACAGGAACGTTATCGTAAGGTTTGAGTTCATTTAGGCAATGGGGACAACGGGAAGGCGGAAATAGCAGTGATAAGCCAGCTGGTAGCCGATAGGCAACTACATTGATGAAGCTACCAATAGATGCTCCCAGAATCAGTACAAAAATACTTCCTGGAAGCAGCAATAGAATGTCCATTTTGTCAATAGTCAATAGTCAAAACGTGATAGTCAATGGTCAATAGTCAATGGTCAAATGACATATTCCCTATAAATTAACCTTGTTAGACAAAGTTAACCAAGAATTTGACTGATGGCTGTAATTAAATTGAGCTGCAAAGACTATTGACCTCTGACTCTGGACTAATACATATACGACTCAATCTGATTTAACGGTACGAAGCACTCTTCAGGTAAAAGCACGGGATGATTCGTAAAAATCACCTTGCCTCGGTGGTTAACACGATTAATCGCCACTCCTGAAGGTTGCCCCATAATCTCTGGGTGTACCTCGCAGTATGTGTAATAAATCTGACCGGCTGCTCTAATGACCGTGGGGTCAAGTAGGGGGGGCTGGTTTCTTTGGTTGTTAAAGTTAGTTTGCTCTTGTCGTAATGCGTACACGACTTATGAAAATATGGGTTTCTAGGTTTGCTTTTAGTGTAAACGAAACTTTTGGGAACAGCCGTCAAAAGTGTATCACTTTTATTAACTCTTCCATGAAGTTATCTCAAGTCTCAAGGCATTTTATCAATGCCTCTCCCATGGCTTGACAGCCTAATAAGGTCATACCCGAAGACATTATATCCCCAGTTCTCAAGTTGCTTTGTAAAACTTGCAACACCCCTTGTTCAATATAATCTGCTGCTGCCGGTTGGTTTAAGCTATAACGTAGCATCATGGCTGCACTGAGAACTTGGGCTAGGGGATTTGCCTTATCTTGTCCAGCGATATCTGGAGCAGAACCATGAACGGGTTCGTAGACTCCAGGATTGGCAACACCTAAACTGGCAGAGGGTAACATCCCAATACTACCTGTGAGCATCGCCGCTGCATCCGACAGTATATCCCCAAATAAATTGCCTGTGACAATAGTATCAAACTGTTTTGGAGCGCGTAGTAACTGCATAGCAGCATTATCTACATACAAATGGCTTAGTTCTACGTCCGGATATTCCGTGGCAAGTTGGGTGATGCGATCGCGCCACAGTTGTGATACTTCCAGAACATTTGACTTATCCACAGAACAAAGTCTGCCACTGCGTTTGCGTGCAGTTTCAAAGGCTACCCTACCAATGCGATCGATTTCTGATTCGGTGTATACCATGGTGTTAACACCCCGTCTTTCACCGGTTTCCGTTTGAAAAACTCCCCTGGGTTTACCAAAGTAAATCCCCCCGGTAAGTTCGCGGACAACCATAATATCCACACCTTCGACAACTTCTTTCTTGAGGGTGGAAGAATCAACTAATTGTGGCAAGATTTTTGCAGGACGAAGATTGGCAAATAATCCTAATCCCGCTCTTAGTCCTAGTAAACCCGCTTCCGGACGAAGATGGGAAGGCAAGGTATCCCATTTATAGCCACCGATCGCGGCTAGTAAAACACTATCACTATTGCGACAGGTATCAAGAGTTGCGGCTGGTAGAGGTTCTCCTGTAGCATCAATGGCTGCACCACCGATTAATGCTGATTGGAAATCAAACTGAATATCAAACTTTTTCCCGACAAGTTTCAGCACCTCTACCGCCACTGCCATAATTTCTGGTCCAATGCCATCGCCAGGGAGTAAAGTTATGCGGTAGTTCTGGGTCATATTCGCTAGTAATGAATGAAGTTTTCGGCAGATTTATTATCATACCTAGCAACGGTACCCCAGAGATAATCATGGTAAATGACCTCATAACCTGTGATGCAAATCTTATCCAGGATATGTAGTACTGAAGAATATACGAACTGTAGCTTTTAGACTACATCTGTGTGAATACGAGAAAATATTAACTCTAGATAATGATATATTCAGGTAATAAAAAAGCCCGTGACGAGGATTGAACTCGTGACCTCACCCTTACCAAGGGTGTGCTCTACCACTGAGCCACACGGGCGAAAAAAACAAAAATGCAGAGTTAGAAAACAAGACTAACTATGAACTTTTAATTTAGCGTGGTGATGGGCCGGGCTGGATTCGAACCAGCGTAGCTCTCGCAACGGATTTACAGTCCGTCTCCATTAACCACTCGGACACCGACCCGCATCACTAACGCTTCACTATCGTAGCACAGCTTTGAGAGAAAACCAAGGGGTAAATACAACTTTTTTTATTTTTGTCTTCCAGGTATTACTCACTCCTTTTCTCTGATTGTTGCCAATTAAGGATTTTGCTGTTGGACTATTTCACGACTAGTCTGAAACCTATCCAGGTCTAAGAACCTTGTCTAATACCGATTGATTAGGCTTCTCTTGGGGCAAGTGTTACTAATTGTGAATTGATTTGATAGCTGGATATGTGCGCTATTTTGACCAATTAGCGATCGCTGTTTCTTTTCACTCCGCTTCAGAATTGATATTATTTGTGGGTGGTGGAGGAAATTTTGAGCAGTTTTATGGTAGAGAAAATGATTTTAGTCAGCTTAAGTGTGATTTTGGGAGGCTGAAAACACTTAAGCTTATGGAGAAAATACAAGTTGTTCTAGAAGATTTTTTCGTCAAGCGAGATTTCTTATTTCCGACTGCCATTTGGTTGATCAGTCGCTCCTATATTTGGATTGCCATGCTATCTTTAGCTCCCAACCTCCCGATTGCTGGGTCAGAGTCAGTTTTTGGTTGGGATGTATTTGATGCTTGGGATAGTGAGCATTATCGAGCGATCGCTAGTACTGGATACGAGTTTGTCAATGATGGCAAGCAGCATAATCTTGCTTTTTTCCCTTTATTTCCCCTATCTATCAAGTTTTTAATGTTTTTGGGTGTACCTTTCACCCTTGCGGGCATTTTAGTCAATAACTTGGCGTTTTTAGCTGCTTTATACTGTTTATACTTCTGGGTAGAAGAGAATCAGGGTACGGAGGCGGCACGATGGACGGTAATTATTACAGCTTGGTCGCCTCTATCTGTCTTTGGTACAGTTATTTATACTGAGGGTCTGTATTTATTGGCTAGTACCGCCGCACTCTGGACATTCGACCAACGAAAATATCTTTGGACTGGTTTCTGGGGAGCGATCGCCACTGCTACCCGTCCTACAGGTTTGGCATTGATTCCAGCATTATTATTAACCGCTTGGCAACAAAGGCGATCGCCATCTGCTTATTTAGCCGCAGTCAGCACAACCTTGGGCGTAATTGCTTTCAGTATTTACTGTACTATCCGCTTTGGTAATCCCACCGCATTTATCCAAGCTCAAAAAGGATGGCGACCTTCCTTTGGTTTTGACTGGCAAAGTTGGTTGAAAATGTTTACGGAAATTGCCTGTGGTAAAAATAGTTGGGAAAACTTTACTCTCCTTAATTGGCTGCATCTCTCAATCTTTCTCACCAGTTTGGTAACGATTTATCTCCTATGGCGCTATCGCCAATCTAAATTTACCAATGTTTTTACCTATGGTTTTTATTCTCTAATCCTATGTATACTTTTATTTGCAAATAGTTGGTTTACTTACAATTTCCTCTGTGCAGTGACTTTTTGTGGAGGCATCGTGGTACTTCAGCGATATCACAAAAAACTCACACCTATTGCAACCAACTATGCCATCTGTGGCTTGGGTTTATTGATTAGCTCAGGTAGTGTCATTTCCCTGAATCGCTTAACCTATGGGATTATCCCCCTATCTGTTGCTTTGGGTATTTTTCTCTCACGTCATTTGCGTTGGGGATATTTACTTTTAGGAGCATTTGCTGTTTTACTTGGCAAACTTGCTGTACTGTTTGCTCGGAATATCTGGATTGGTTGACAGTCTGATTTGAGCGGGAAAGATTCTATCCTTATCCTCGCATCCGTTGGAAACTTCTTGTTGTGGTGTCACTCAGAAATCACAGTCGTTTGGCATTTTCAGTCAAGCTGACACAGCAATAGACACACTAGCTTGGTAATATACCAGGTATATTCCAGTAATACTGAAGCACGACCTGTCTAGAAAACTGAATTGATAGGGGCTAAATCAAAAGGTTTAAGCTTTTTTTCAAAGTTGTCTTGATGTTCAACAGTAGAATATACTTTGTCAAAAGCAATGAGACGTTATTTTATTACAAACACCTAGGGCGATCACCGAAAGGTGGACTGGAAGTCTATCACTGAAAGGTGGACTGGAAGTTTCTCCCCTTGGGGTGGGTTAAAAGTACCATTCCCTTGGGCTAAAAGCTTACCCCTACTCTCAGAGCAATCATCTACTAAGGTTATCGATTATCACACTGAAATATTGAAAAAGAGTATGTTTAGCTATCTACCTATTTCCTACGGTGGTTTTCTGCCAACATATACCTTAGACTGAATTCACAGAAATATCATATTTGTAAATAGATATTTTTTGGGAAACTTGTTTAGTTTTTTCTTGTCAAAGAATTTTACTTCCGAACAAATATCAATTTTCCCTAAAATCTCACATCTCAAGTTACGATAGCAGTGCTATCTATTCCTAGGTAGTTTCTCTGATTTTCTGTAATCATTATTCAAACTTTCAGGATGTCCAGTCCATAGCTGGGAATCTAAATAATATCTACAACCATATTTTTGTATTCAGTACCGTATTTTGGTATCTGTCTTTATACCCCTTGAAGGAGTTATGACGTGGAACATGGTAAATCTTCTGCTTTGCCGCAGGGATTGTTAGTGGGACTGGTAGGATTAGCTGGAGCCTTAGGACTAGGTGTAGTACTACCTATTAATTTACGTAATGCGGATTCCCAAACCAATCAAAATCTAGATATAAAATCGAGTGCTGCAACTACTGCAACTCAGCAGCGGATTGAAAAATTAAAAGCATCCATGCTGAAAACTTGGCAGCAAGAAGCCAAAGCCAAAGGTTTATCCTATGTAGTACCCCCCAGTCTTCAGGGAGTCGTAATTAACCAAGCAACTTTGAGTCCGAGTCAAAAAATCATTGCGTTAACTTTTGATGATGGTCCGTGGAAAGACACAACAGTTCAAGTTTTAGATATTCTCAAACAAAATAATATAAAAGGTACTTTTTTTGTTGTTGGTAGAAATTTAAAACTTTATCCCCAGCTTGCCCAGCGAGTCGTTACGGAAGGTCACGCTATCGGTAATCATACCTGGAATCATTTTTATCATTACATGAATCCCCAGGCGGCAGCTTTTGAAATTAATAGTACCAACGACTTAATCTATCAAGTTACAGGAGTAAAAACAACCCTGTTTCGTCCACCTGGAGGTATGATGCATAACGGGTTAGTCGCCTATGCAAAAAATCAGAAGTATTCTGTTGTGATGTGGTCTTCTGACTCCATAGACTATAACCGTCCTGCGGTTCCGCGCTTAGTTGGCAATGTCATGAAATTTGCTAGACCTGGTGGTATTGTATTAATGCATGATGGTGGCGGAAACCGTACTAATACAGTTAAAGCTTTGCCACAAATTATTAATAATTTTAAAAAGCAGGGCTATCGGTTTGTGACAATTCCCGAATTGTTAGAAATGCAAGGTAAAAATCAAAAAGTAATTGCTACTAAAAAGCCGAAATAGTTTAAGATACTAGCTTGGAATAATTTATTATGTTAGCTACACAGATTTTTAATCTTGGGAATCTCTATGTATTACCATTTTGGGCGTTAATGATTTTTCTGCCTAAATGGAAAGTTAGTAAACGGGTAATGGAATCCTATTTACCCTTTGTACCTCTTGCTTTGGCTTACTTGTATCTCTTTGTGACTAGTGTGACACCAGAGAATGCTCAAGCTTTATCTAATCCCCAGCTAGCAGATATTGCGAAATTCTTTGCTGATGAGAAAGCTGCCGCTACAGGATGGATACATTTTCTAGTGCTTGATTTATTTGCAGGACGATATATATACTTGCAGGGTCAGAAAACAGGAGTTTGGACAATTCACTCCTTAGCGTTATGTTTATTTGCTGGACCTTTAGGTTTAATGTCTCATATTTTGACTTATTGGGTTTCCCAGAAATTCCTAAACCCCATTGGGAATACTACACCTGATTTGAGTAGCGCTGAGTGATGATTAGTGATTCGGTAGTGTTAACATCAAATATCACTACCGCAACTTACTGTGAATTGTTAAATTTCCTTTTGGTATTTTTCCAAAATATCTACCAAAGACACCTGACACTGAACAGGTAGAAGATTGATTAGGGGTAATTCTTTTTTGCCGCCGCCAATTTTAACAGGAATCGATTCTAAGATTTGTATCACGTCATTCTCATGAATTGACTGATTACTAGTAATTAACGGGTAAACTTTCTCCGCAATCACTGTGTGCAAATGGGCATCTGATAGATATAAATGCCATTTAGCGATATCGATATAAATATTTTCGCCAATTTCGGCTGCTAGGGCTTCCAGAATTTCTGTAGTATTAGTTTTAGCCATCAGCACCACCTTGAAGAATCTTTAATTGATATTATCGCGTAGTTGTTAGTCAAACTGCTACGACAATTAGGGATGACTCCAGGGTAATAACTATACCTTTAGGTAGATTTTGGTGGATTGTCTGAGTAGTTGGCGATCGCGCTAATGTAAATCAGATGTACTAGTAAGACAGCAAACCAGCTACCAGTCACATAGGGCAACCATTGCCAAGTCATGTGTAGAAAGTTATGGAAAAACCATAATCCGGAGTTAGAAGCACTGAATAGTGCCACATGGAAGGCAAAATTCATGCGATCGTCGATTTTACGGAAAGCAGGATCATTGCGATCTGGTTGACGAGGCCAACGGGGAGGCATAGGCGATTTCAGCAGGGACAATTCAACTTAACATTTCCACATCATACTAGTAGTTGATGCCATCAGGGAATCAAAAAATCTACATTCCCTACACGAAAATACTAGGCTATTTCCTGGGGAAGCTAACTAAGGAGCGATCGCCAAGACTGATTATGCTCTATAGTCGCTGTCTGTTCAGTTGTTTTTGGAGTCTAAATAACGATATTCCGTGGCTCAAAAGAAGTTAAAACAGCCTCTGATTTATACCTATGATTATCCAGTGAGTGATTACGAAGATAACAGTGTGTATCTAGTTATTTACTTGAACGGCAGAAAAATTAGAGAACTCAAAAATGAAAATGCCGATTGGTTACTCAAAGTTTTAGAAAGTTGGGAAAGTCCAGAAGATATTCAGGCACTTTTAAGCTCATATCACTACTAAAAATTCTCCAGCTATTGCCACAGATGAAGGTTCATTGTCATCGCACAAGATAAACTTATGTACCTTTGGTTAGGTAAATTGTTTATATAGATTACACAATGTCTGTTTTTTCTGAGCATTCCCTTTGTCAATGATATAATGATATCTATCAGATATTCTTATGGATGTCATTCCCCAAATAATTTCCCCAATTCTCAACCAAAAGACAGTCTTTATAATTTGTTCCCGTCAGTTACCTGAAATATATCGACGGCGATCGCAAGCTACAATCCTGTATGAATGTAATCTATGCAATCATGAGGGGAACCTATGTCTGTCAAAAAAGGTGAAATGGTGCGCGTCGTTCGGGAACAACTAGAGAATAGTCTGGAAGCGAAAGCCAGTGATAGCCGTTTACCCAACTATCTTTTTGAAACTCCAGGAGAAATTGTTGATATTAAGGGTGAGTATGTCTTAGTTAAATTTACCCAAGTACCCACACCCAATATTTGGTTACGTTTAGAACAAATCGAAGCATTTCAATAGAAAGTGACTGGCTATTGGGGAACTTAGGACTAGGTGTAACTATCAACATAAATGCCTAAATCCCCAATTCCGCCATTTTAACCAGGAGGAATAACTTATGGTAAATTCCTTTGCCTCTTTATCCATCTGCCACTCATCCCGTGTGACAATTATTGGTGCTGGTAGGGTTGGTAGCACCCTTGCCCAACGAATTGTTGAAAGTAATTTAGCAGACGTAGTGCTGTTAGACATTGTACCAGGAATGCCCCAAGGTCTAGCCTTGGACTTAATGGAAGCTAGGGGAATCGAATCCCATAATCGCCGCATTTTGGGTACAAATGATTATGCAGACACAGCCAACTCAGAAATAATTATCATCACTGCGGGGTTTCCCCGTCGTCCGGGAATGAGTCGAGATGACTTGCTTCTGACGAATGCCAAAATAGTTGTAGAAGCAGCAAAACAGGCGATCGCCTATTCTCCCAATGCCATTTTTCTTGTTGTCACCAACCCCCTAGATGTGATGACATACCTGACGTGGCAGGCGACTGGTATAGAAAAGAACCGGATTATGGGAATGGCTGGGGTGCTTGACTCTGCTAGATTTGAGGCTTTTATTGCCATGGAACTAGGGGTTGTACCGACAGATGTAAAAGCCATGGTGCTTGGTAGTCATGGTGACTTAATGGTTCCTCTGTCACGTTATGCAACGGTTAACGGTATCCCGATTACGGAATTACTCGATTACAGTACTATTGAGCGTTTGGTGCAGCGTACCCGTAACGGAGGTGCGGAAATTGTGGAACTTATGCAAACAGGTGGAGCCTTTTTTGCTCCGGCTTCTGCTGCCTGCTTGATGATAGAATCTATTCTGATGAACCAATCCCGGATTCTGCCAGTAGCAGCCTATCTGCAAGGAGAGTACGGGTTAAATGATATTTTTATCGGTGTTCCGACTCGTCTGGGTTGTGGGGGTATCACGAGTATCTTGGAATTAAACTTAACAGCAACTGAATTACAAGCTTTACATACTTCTGCCGAATCTGTACGTCGTACTATCCAACGAGCTAAAGATATTATTTTGGCTGGGATTGGAGGGGATATTTAACGGGAGACAGTTGTGAAAGCAAATCCTAGCAGTCGTAGAAATAGAACTGAGGAGGAATTAGGGAGAGGGGAAAATCAAAATTCTCTTCTCCCTAAATATATTGAGAATTAATACATATCTGACTCTTCGGTGTTTTTCGATTTAGCTTTAGCTTTGTTAGCACTACGTTTGAGGGCAGATAGACGAGCTTCATAGCGCGATCGCTGTCTTTTACTGGGAGCTTTTTCTACCAGAGTTTTTAAAGCACTACCCAGACTTTTATAGGCGTTAGGTAGACTATAGCCGAAACGTTGGGCGAGGGCGATCGCCTTCTCGTCAGCTTCGACCATTTCCTTTAACTGCTTTTCACCATTATTTTTTTGATATAAGCGCCAACCAGAAACGCCACACAGCGCCATCGCTAGCAATAGCAGTAGTCCATCTTGTACCCATAATTCACCAACCGCACCACCTAAACCAATTGCCAATGCAGCCATTTCCCAGCCATCTCTGGGAATAGTATCGTTTTGGATACGAGCAACTTCATGCCAAAACAGCAGGTTCCTCTGATCCATCGCCAAATCATCCCATTTCACCAAGTCAATTTGAATTTCTACTTGGTCTTTGCTAATTTCTTCGCTACGGATCAGGGGTGGATTGACTTCAGTCGTACCTTCAACCACAACCCAGCTCTGCAATTCTGGTGGCAGTAAGCCTTTTAACCGCCGAAGTTCACTCATTTCCGCTTTGGCAGAGGAGGTTACATAGGATGTCATAGAATCCAGCCCTAGAATATATCAGTATAAAGTGAGAGTATCACTTTGGATTGTAGCTATTTTCGATTTGAGATTTGAGATTTGGAATTGATAAGTAGAAATTTTTGAGTTTTATTTTTCATTATTGAGATAATTTAACCTTATGCCCTAGGTCTATTCTCGCCTATATCCCTGTGTATAGGGAAAAATTCTATCCTTTTCCTTGCTTCCATCGCTTTCTCTAAAATTTTTCATGAACCGGAAGCAACTTCTGGCATTTTCTGGATCCTTTTCAACTGCCACCGTTTTTACGCAACGAGGTAGGGTGACAGAATCTACCAACCCTCTGGCTCGAATTCAGTTCAACATAATTATTCCCGTTTTTTGTCTCTAATTTCTTGTAATCTCTCTTTAGGGACACCTAATATCCTGGAAAGAGGTAATAGCAAGTTATCGTCTAGGGGTTCCCCTGCGTAGATGCTATCTAATTCGAGGGGTGAGACTTTGAAGCTGTCGCAGAACTTGCTAAACTCCTGCTTCCCCAGGTCTAATTCTACTTGACGCTCTTTGAGTAGTTGAGCGATCGCCCTAGTTCCATGTTTGGCAGGTTCACTCATCTTAATGTATTTCTTCATCAAGTCCTTGACTTGAGGGGCATCAGCACCGGAGGATTTGAGTAAATCTTGGCAAGCTTTTTGCAGAGCTTTAGTTAATCTTGCCTCTTCATTGAGAAACCTGATAATCTCATCGGCATATTCTTGTTTAAAGAAGCCAGCTATTTCATTTTGATAGTAGATGGGAAGATATTTTTCACTCTCACCTAAATGCCAATCTAGAGGTTCGTTGCGTAGGGACATAGCTTAAGTCAGGGTAGAAGCAAATTTTCGCACTCCTATTATTCCCAAGCTATTCAGAAAAATAATACTGCCATCTGCAAAAATGAATGAAATTGATGGATTAGATGTTCCTAATCCCCAATTGCATTGCATTATCCCAAAATATCCCAAACCTGAGCGATCGCCTTGCTGACTGTCAAACCCTCGTTCTGAAGTGAGGCTAGCCTGAAAACAACGACAATCACAGGTTAAACAGTTATGAGTATCAACTTTTCAGTCGTTCACAAACAAGTTTCACCACAAAGATGGTGTTGATAACTAATGACTGTTCACCTTCGACTCTTGACTGATTGCCATATCTCTAATTAGAGATAATCGAGATTGCACGTAATCACTCAAAAAATCGGTTTCTTGGCAATTGAGTGCAGCTTGGTTTTTAGTCTGTTTTACCAGCCACTGTACTAAGGTGGCATCATCTAGCTGTAATAGTGTCTTACTTTGGGTCGTTTCTACTACAGACCACAGTTGACGCATAATATTAGGAGTCATCCGACCTCCACATTAATCTTGTTTTCAGGATACATAATTTAAGTCGAAGCGTCCGGTCTGAAGCCACAACCTGACATAAGTGTTATTAAAAACTTAATAAATTGATGTATTAGTTGATGAACATTCAGATTGCATGACTGTCATGGTGAATACAAGGTTATCAGCCCAGGTGGAAAACAGATGAACAATGAACATTTAGCTATAACGAGGAAAAGCTGATGATTTGGTGGTTTGGGCTTGTATATTCATGTCAAAGTCAACCGAAAATCACTAATTTTGCAGTGAATTTTCATGAATTTTACTATTACCAATTGTGAAATATTTACCGAATAGGTGTTTCACTATCCAATCTGTCACAATCCCTTTTAACCATCTTTTTGTAAAAAAATATTAATTTCTGAGACTTTGTTTTCCATGTACTGATTATTCCCATTTTCTGACTGGAATTTATCTCGGAATTGCATACTTTTGTTAAGATAATGTTTGTCTGAGTTTTTGCGCTCGTGCGGCGATCGCCTGCCAATTATTGCTAGCCACTAACTCCTGGGGAAACAACTCTCCACTTAAACCGACTGCAACAGCACCAGCTTTGATAAAATCCTGGGCATTGTCTAAGGTAACGCCCCCTGTAGGAATTAAGGGTATTTGCGGTAATGGTGCTCGCAAGCTTTTGATATAACTGATACCACCAAGGGATGAGACTGGGAAGACTTTGACACAGCTAGCACCATATTGCCAAGCTGTAACTATTTCCGTAGGTGTAAGTGCCCCTGGGATAATTGGTATATTTTCTTGCCTTGCAATTGCTAGCATCTCCACATCAAGGTGAGGTGTAAATAAGAACTTAGCTCCCGTCGCGATCGCTTCTTGCAGATGTTGTCTGTGGAGCAATGTTCCTGCACCAATCACACAGTCAGGTAACTCTGCTTGTAAGATATTGATTAATTCTGCGGGGCGATCGCTATTCCAGGTAATCTCAATTAAATCCATTCCTGCTGCTGCCATCGCTAAAGCCATTTTTTTTCCCAGAGAGATTTCTGGCGCACGAATCACGGCGATCGCTCGATACTTTTTAACTAAGGTTAACCAACTTTGATGCAATTCCATTCTTCATATATTTTGATAGCCAGAGAATAATTATATATTTACTATTTTTCTCAATCAAAAATGTTTTGATATTCTTTTCCTAGCTAATAGCCAAATTGCATAAATTAGCTATCTGATTTATGGCTGCCATCACTGAATTATACCTGATTATTTTGACATATTCTCCTCACCAACTTGCTTGCCATTATCCCCATAATCGTCTACCAATTTTACCTTTTAACCTTTCGTGGGTATCTGCTAATAAATGCGGAATATTTAAATTTTCTGGACACCTTGGTAAACATTCACCACATTCTGTACATTTATCTGCCTTCATTCCAGGAAACCAATGTCCAGCATTTTCAAACATGCCGTAACGATATTCTCCATAATCATTCATATCATAGGCAACTGCTAAATTTCTTAGCCTTAAAACTTCCGGAATATTGATATTTTCTGGACAAGGTAAACATTGATAGCACTGACTACATTTGTCTGTATTTAAAGCTTGATCATAGTAATTTTCTATCCTCTCAATTGTGGTTATTTCTTCTATCGTTAATTCCCTATCTCTCTCTGCAACCTGTAGCGGAATAATTAATTCCTGAGGGTTTGCTGCTCCCACACTCAGGGTAGAAATTCTCTGATCTGCAAGTAAAAAACGATAGTTTAACTCCAACGGAGAAAAAGGATGACACAAGTTTGCCAGTTTTTGGGGAGGTGTGTAGAGTTTTCCGCCTTTATCTGCTGGGGAGATAATAAATATACCCATATCCTTAGCCGCAGCAACTTCCAATACTGGAGCATTGCGTTGAAAAAAATAGTAATAATGCAGATTGACGAAACTAAAAAAATCTGTATTTATAGAGTGGAGAATAATTTCTAAAGGGGCGTGAGTCGAAAAACCAATGTATTTAACTCTGCCATCATCGACAGCTTTTTGTACTGCTGCCATACAACCATTTTGGGCTTTTACCCACTCCAAATGCTCCCAAGTGTTTAAACCATGAATCCCTAGACAGTCAAGATAATCTACTTGCAACCGTTCTAGGGACTCATCAATATAGCGACTCATGGTGTCTGCGTCTGGAGTCGGAGGAATCTTGCTGGTGATGTGTAGTTGCGATCGCGGTACGGATAAGCCCCGTTTCAAGGCTGTGCCTAAATACTCCTCACTTTTTCCATAGCCGCGTGCAGTTTCAATATGGTTAATTCCCAGAGCTATAGCCTTTTCTATGGTTTGCCATGCATTTTCTGAATCAGCAAGATAACGCATGGTTCCCAGAGAAAATACTGAGAGGTGCAGATTAGTTTTACCAAAACGTCGGTATCGCATCTGTGTGAGTTAGGGTTTTCAACTTGAAAATAGAGATTTTAGTCGAAGAAGAGTTGACAATGGAGTGACAAAACTCCTGATCTCAATTTCCCATGATTAGCCTCAAATTGCGAAAAATCGACATCAGTATGAATGCAGACAACGCTTGGAGTCGGAATATCAAGATTATTTCTGATGTTTCTCCTTAGCTGTCTTCATTTCCAAAACGCTTGATTAAATCTTCAGGACGCAGGTTAGAGACGAATTCCCGGAAAGCTTCCTGTTCTGCTTCATCTGCATCCCGATCCACAGGAATTGATGCATCGGCAATGACTTCTTCCATCACCCAGATAGGGCTATTGGTACGCAGAGCAACGGCGATCGCGTCACTCGGACGAGCATCAATTTCTTTCTTGATTTCCCCTTGACTGAGAATTAATGCTGCATAGAAAGTATCCTTTTGTAAAGAATGAATAATCACCCGCTCCAGAGTCATATTCCACGCCTCTAGAATATTTACAATCAAGTCATGAGTTAAAGGGCGAGGTGGCTTCTGATTAATATCTAATGCGCCCATGATGGCTTTCGCCTGTTCTTGCCCAATATATATCGGCAAAGCGCGGCGTTCAGAAGCATCTTTCAACAGTACAATAGGGCTGCGGGTTATGGCATCTAATGCTATGCCAGCGACTCTCATTTCAATCATTGGCTAAGCCTCTACAATCCTTTGAGCGCGGGGAAAACTATGTAACAAATCATACTCTTGTGTGCCAAATAAAGAGACAAGTCTAAACATAAGAGTTTATTTTCTATAATTGCTTCTATTAAACTCCCAAATTGTAGTGAATACCAGAGTAGGTTCAATTAGTTTACTTCAACAATAATCTCCCAATTCAAGTATGCCTTGCATTGGTAACTGGTGTGTTGAGATTGAGATAGAAAAAACGTCACAAAATATACTTAAACCTCGTACTTTGTTATGCAAATAAATTTTGCATTTTCAGGCACATTTGACAGTAAATACAATTATAGATAGATAAAACAGCCGTGTTTACAGGATTAATCCAAGCATTAGGAACCGTCAAACCTCTAGGGGGAGACTCTTGGCAAATAACTTGCGTGACTCAAGCAGAAACAATGATGCTGGATCTCGCCTATGGTGATAGTGTGGCAGTGGATGGAGTGTGTTTAACAGTAGAAGAAGTTTCTTCCCGTGGCTTTACTGCTACTGCTTCGCCGGAAACTCTTCGTCGTACTACCCTGGGAATGGACTCCCCAGAAGGGAAGTATGTCAATCTGGAAACTTCCCTAAGGGTTGGTGGCAAGGTTGGAGGACATTTTGTTATGGGACACGTTGATGGTGTTGGGCAGTTAGTTGCTGCTGAGAAAACAGCTACTTCCTGGGAAATGACTTTTACTGCACCAGAGGCGATCGCCCGTTATCTTGTTCCCAAAGGTAGTATTGCGATTAATGGCATCAGTCTTACCGTTGCTAACTACAACCATGAACTATCTCAGTTTACAGTCGCGGTTATTCCCATTACCTACAGTGACACTAATTTACGTCACCTACTTCCTGGTAGTTGGGTAAATCTCGAAGGTGATATTCTCGGAAAGTACGTGGAAAAATTCCTCAACCCCAGAAAAGCAACGGAAAGTTCAGTCTCTGACTCTATTTCTTTAGCATTCCTTGCAGAAAATGGTTATTTGTAAGGAAACAGGCAACAGCTGCTATTGACTAGAAAGAAATTCCTTACCCTTTCCCCTTAACCTCATCCCCCAAGCCAAAATTCCCATAAACCCAACTCCCATCACCCCCATCAAGGGATTGTGATGAATACCTGTCACCCAATCCGGAACGACTCCTGTGTATTTCGTCAGTTGCCCGACATTTATCATGTAATATCCCCAAACTAAACCCCCATGCAAACCAATGGGTAAGCCAAGTCTACCTCTACGCCAGCGCTTTCCCCAGACTTGAGTTAAACCCAACAGTAAAAGTGCAGGAAATTGGGGTAAGGTTTGCAGGATTGCCTCTAAAGGTTTAATAAAATGTAAGCTGGCAAAAATCACAGCATCTGCCCATAATGCTGTAGATGGGGTGTATTCATGATGTAACTCTTCTAGTAACCATCCCCGAAAGAATAATTCTTCTGCAAAACCTACTCCCAAACCTACAGCTAAACCTTCTAAAGCTATTTGAGTGAAAAATATAGGGGATTGTTGCCACCTCAACCAACCGAAAAACCCCTGTAAACCAAATAATATCAGTACACTACTTAACCCTATTGCCAATCCCTGTACCGTTTCCACTACATTTTGGCGGGAAATCTCTAAACCATAATATTTAAAAGTATCTGTCCTCTGGTAAATTTGTTGACTCCACAACCTCAGTAAAAACAGAAATTCTGCATATAACACCACCATCGTCACGATACTAACTGTATTAGAGTCGAGTTTGATCGTCACAAAGGGGGCGATCGCTGGAAACCATAACAGTAAATATATGGGTGCTGCTACAGGCAACCACATTAATAACAAGACAAAAATAAAACCACCCACACGTAAAAAGATGGGACGGTTTTGTAAATAAGCCAAATTAATTCTCATACCAGACTTGCTCAGCAGCCCTGAGTCACAATGAAGAAGACAGGAATAGGGAACAGATTTTCTCATTCCCTGTTCCTTTCTACGATAAATTACTCATCTGGTTCAATAGTACTTGTCAATCCATGACTCTTGAGAGTCTCACAATAAAACTCAGCGTGTTCTTGGGCACAAGTAATGACTAAAGCTAACCCGTTTGTATGCGCTTCCATCATAATACTCACAGCCTGGGGTTGAGTCAGGCTAGGTACAGTCGTTAGCAAAGTATGAACAACAAACTCCATAGAGTTGTAGGTATCGTTATGGAGCAAAACGCGGTATTGGGGGGCTAACTTGCGAGATGTAGAACTCTTTGACAGGGTTTCAACTGACACGACTCTTTGCTCTTTTCTTGACTACAGTAAAGTTTAACTTTTGCAATGACTTTTAAGAGTTATTTAACTATTGTATCTTAATTTTTGCAACAAAATATAATGATAAAACAGATTCTTGCTATAGGTTGCTTCCTTGCCGAATCACCCTAAATCTGAAATTTCCACAGTTGCAAAATTTTATCCTGGAATATAAAAATAGCTGACTCCACTCAGCTTTGAAAATGCAAAAAAATCAATCATTAAAGTAGCCATCATGAATTCCATATGCAAGTACACATAAAAAAAATTGATGTTCTTCCTGTTTGGGGAATAGGGGGTATTACTTTCAAGTTAGCTTCACCATAGTGTCTAAACGCACAGTATCTGGCTTTGCAGTTCAGTGAAGTATTCCCTTAAACTCCGTAATTACAAGGCTTTTCACGATTTTACATCCTGTTATATAGATAGATTTATTTCCACAGAATTACTTAAGTGCATTTATTCAATAGACTATGGAAAATAACTTACATTTTCATCCAGGACAGATAGTTTATTTAGAACATCTTGAAAAGAAACTCTATACAGAGGTGATTCAACTTGTGACTCCCCGTCAGATGTGCTGGGTTCGTCCTTTATTTTTGCTTGACTTTACCCAGGAATCTCCCCGTGTCATAGATTTAAGAGAAACGCCAGATTTACTTTGGGCTTTAAATTCTTTTCAACCTGCTCTGGATACAGAAGTAATTGATTCTCTCACAAAAATTCTGATTAAAGAAACAAAACCAGAATTAAAAAACTTTGCCAAACAAGAGCTACATCAATTCATTCAGGAAATTTGGCAGGCAAATCATCTCAGCAAGAATTAGGTTTTCACCACCAACAATAGTAATACTATGGTATCAAAACAAACTCATAGAAAAGTGGTTATTTCACTCAGCAGTTAGAATGGAGTATCTCCAGTTCAGGTTATTGCTCAACACTTTTTTTGGGAGTTCTCCAAATTATATAGAGAGTTTTTGAGTCTCAGTTGCCACTTTATTGCAAGACTATCCGAAATCCTGGGTGGAATTCTTGTAAAGACTTAATGGTAGTGATTTAGTCAGCCTCGTTAGATATGAATGCGATTCACAGAAGCGGGGACATACTGAAATATTTTGCCATATTTGGTGAATTGACCTATAGCCCCAAGCTGGGAACTAGCTTAACTCTTCCAGCATCCATTTCTGCCATCAGTAGTTCTAATGCTTCGTAATCAACGTCTGAAATATAACCCATTTGGGTCAATTCAGTGTTAATTTCATTTTCTATCTCAGGAGTTAATTTCTTGATATCTAGCGCTTTGGCAACTAGCTGACGAATTGCGTACTTAGACTTCATAAAAAAGCTACCAACTTATTTTCTATTAATTATCCAAGGTGGAGGTGAGCATGAAGCGTGATCTCGATACAGCTAGGTCGGTGATCTGGATCACATCTACTGGTATTTATCCAGTAACTTTTGAGGGTTGTTTATCCAAAATTAAGAATATCATCCCTAAGATATGTAACCCCTAGTTTTACTGATTAATTAAGCTTTTCGTACTGTAAGTTACTAAATGGTTGCCAGAAAACTACCATGCCATTTATTTATCGTTGATTGTCCCTATGGAAAAGTATATTTACATACACTTTCCTATAGGATTATGACAATCTTTAAACATGAATGCGATCGCAATAAAGATTTAGCAAAGAGACTTCTGACGAATGGTCGATGCCAGAAAAAACAGATTATGGTCGAATACATCTATCAACGAAATTTTCGACAAATCAAAAATTAGGTTTTCACTATGCAAACAACAGTTAACTATCCCAAAATTTCAGTCATTCGTCCCCAAGGATGCTTAAACGTCACTAACGCTCTAGAATTTGAACGTGATTTAACTCAACAACTCGTACAACACAAAGTTTCAGTCTTGGTAATTGACTTAGGACTGGTGGAATTGCTCGACAGTACAGGATTAATGGCTCTCATCTCAGGATTAAAACTCGCCCAGAGCGTCGGTAGTCATTTTCGTCTCTGTTCTGTGTCTCCAGCCATTCGGATGATTTTTGAAGTCACACAGTTAGAATCGGTGTTTGAAATTTCAGAAGGGGATATCCTTGTTGCTTAGGTTAAGCGTTCTTATTTCTAAGAACTAGGGTACGTCAGAACCAATAAGCTACGCCTATAACTGCCTAGCTGCGGTCACGCTATGTTATCCAATCACAGGCAGCTACTTTATACACTTTTATACACTTCTAGTACTGATAAAAATATCAAGAGTCCTTGACATTTGTCCCCGTCTTGTTCATCACCCAGGAAATGAAATTGGAGTCACCCAAACCAAAACTCCAATTTCTGCCAATATTGGGAATATATTTGCTAAATCAGTCGAATTGGGCAATTTTTGAGAATATAAATCAATTAAATAATCATTAAACCACTGCTATCTTCTCTTGAATTACACGGAATCAATGGTAATGTTGGAGGTAATATAGCTGTAATTTATTAAGTAGCTAGAAGATAGCGCAGTGACTGTTGCAGTAGAAAAATTAATTACATCGGATATTTTAAAGCCTGCTCGCTACCTAGGGAATGAACTGCTAGCGGTACACAAGTCCTGGGATGGAGCAATTGTCCGTTGGGTATTAACCTATCCAGAGATATATGAAGTTGGAGCATCTAATTTAGGGCATATTATCCTCTACAATATTCTCAATGCTCAACCTCGCCAGTTATGCGATCGCGCCTATTTACCAGGACAAGATTTAGCCACAAAGCTCAGAGAGACAAACACATCTCTATTTGCTGTGGAGTCCCGGCGAACGCTGCAAGAATTTGATATCCTAGGATTCAGCCTCAGCTACGAACTCGGTGCAACCAACATTCTCGAAATGTTGGACTTGGCTCAAATCCCTCTAACTTGGCGCGAACGAGACAACGGTAATTATCCTTTGATTTTTGCCGGTGGGCAAACCGCCACTTCTAACCCTGAACCCTACAGTGACTACTTTGATTTTATTGCCCTGGGTGATGGTGAAGAACTACTCCCAGAAATTGGTTTAGTCATCGAAGAAGGCAAAACCGCAGGATTGAGCCGGGAAGAACTACTTCTGGACTTAGCACAGGTTCCAGGTGTATATGTACCTCGCTTTTACACCATGGCAGAGAATGGTTCTGTTCGTCCCCAGCGTCAGGGTGTACCCCAGCGCATACTCAGACGAGTGGCTACTCCCATCCCTGCCTATTCCGTCGGTTTAGTCCCCTACGTGCAAACAGTACATGACCGTTTAACCATTGAAATTCGGCGCGGTTGTACTCGCGGATGCCGTTTCTGCCAACCAGGAATGTTGACTCGACCAGCAAGGGATGTAGAACCAGAAAAGGTTGTCGATGCTATTGAAAAGGGAATGCGGACAACAGGTTTTAATGAATTTTCTTTGTTGTCCTTGAGTTGCTCTGATTACTTGGCACTACCGGCTGTAGGCATGGAAATCAAAAATCGTTTACAAAACGAAAATATTTCCCTTTCCCTACCTAGTCAAAGAGTTGATAGATTTGATGAAAATATTGCCAATATTCTTGGAGGTACGCGACAGGGAGGACTAACTTTTGCCCCAGAAGCGGGCACGCAACGGATGCGAGATATTGTGAATAAAGGCTTGACGAATGAAGAATTGTTGCGGGGAGTCAAAACTGCCTGGGAACAAGGATGGGATAAAATCAAGCTCTACTTCATGATTGGTTTGCCAGGAGAAACTGATATTGATGTGTTAGGGATAGCAGAGACAGTCAACTGGTTACAGAGGGAATGCCGGGGACAAGGCAGAAGACCTCTAGCTTTTAATATCACAGTCTCTAATTTTACACCCAAGCCCCACACACCTTTTCAGTGGCACTCTGTTTCCACAGCAGAATTTACACGCAAACAGCAACTCCTACGGCAAGAATTTCGCCGGATGAGAAATGTGAAGATAAACTTTACCGATGTGCGCATCTCCGCTATGGAAGATTTTATCGGTAGGGGCGATCGCACCCTTGCTCCCGTACTAAAACGGGCATGGGAGCTAGGCGCAGGTATGGACTCTTGGTATGATGGATTAGACAAAGCTTTTGCTGCTTGGGAAGCCGCGATCGCAGAAGCTGGATTAACCTGGAAATACCGCCAAGTCCAAAACGGTGAGTGGAATGTCTTTGATGGAGAAAACCAGGAAAATATAGAAGCAAATAATTTGACTTCATTTTCCCCTTCCCACTCTGCCTTTGACAAACCCCTACCTTGGGACCATATCGACACAGGTATTACAAAACAATGGCTGCAAGAAGATTTACAAAAAGCTTTAGCTGCGGCAACTGTCCCCGATTGTTCCTTTGAAGGTTGTTCCCATTGCGGTGTGTGCGGTACTGATTTTGGTCACAACATCGTCATCCCACCCCCAGAAATTCCCAAATTTGCCGGGGAATTTATCCCTAACACAACTAAGAATCAGCGCCTACGCATCTGGTTCGGCAAGCAAGGTAATATGGCATTAGTTAGTCATCTAGACTTAATGCGACTATTTGACCGAGTCATCCGTCGTGGGAATATCCCCATTGCTTTTACTGGCGGATTTCATCCCTCACCCCGGATTTCCATTGCGAATGCTCTACCATTAGGAGCAACTAGTAGTGGTGAAATTGTCGATTTAGAGTTAACCCAAAAAGTTGACATCACTGAATTTCATCAGAAAATCCAACAAGTTCTACCTCCAGATATACCTATTTATGCCGTCCAAGAGTTAGATTTGAAGGCACCTGCGGCAACACAGGCTTTAGAAACAGCCGAGTACTTGCTCACCGTTGCCACTACACCAGCAGCATCACCAAGACAATGGCAAGATTGGATTGCTACTATTCTGGCTCAAACAGAATTTTGGCAGGAGCAAACCAGTAAATCTGGAAAAACCCAGCTAGTAAATCTGCGCGATCGCCTAGCAGAATTAGCGATTATTGATACTAATTCCCATCTAGTAGCATCCGCAGTCACTCTCCGTTATGCAGGTAGTTGTCGAAATGATGGTACACTCTTGCGCCCAGAGCAAATTCTGCATATGCTAGAGCAAGTAAGTGGTGCAGAATTCCAACTACTGCACATTCACCGTAACCATTTGGTTTTACGGACTTAACCTTCGACAGGGACACCAACATTAACGGATGTCCTAGAATCTCTTATCTATCAGGAATTGATTTTTGACAAGGTTGCGTTAGAATAGGATGAAGAGAAATTTTCTGGCGCTGCATTGAATGTTCTGATTCACCAACCTGTTGTATAGGCAGGAAGGCAAAAAAATTTAGAGTGCGATTTCTAGGATTTTATCCCAGACAAACAGAGGCAGGTTAAATAACACTCTGAGAGTAGCTAATATGTGAATCAGAAATCAATCACAGACTTCGTCAGCTTCTCTGAAATCTATGGTTTTTAACACAAATTTTGGATGTCGTGACCATCAAATGGTCGGGTATCGTGTCACAAATTGCCATGGACGGGTGATTTAATTGCTTAAATAATATGCAGCCGTTCTGGAATAGTCAGGCGTATCAACGCTATCCCAGCGTCGCTAGCTCTTTTGGATTGAGCTTAGAATCGCAGTTTTTATTACCAGCAGTACCTGTTGGGGTGGATGAGGGTGAAAGGAATAAAAACCCCCTATCCTTTCAGTGCTTGCTGCCAATTTTTGAGGAAATTGAATGCCAAAACAAATTATTATCGCCGAGCAGCATCAAATCGCTGCGGTTTATTCTGAAGATCAGATACAAGAACTAGTAGTTGCTACAGGACATCACCAAATAGGTGATATTTATCTAGGAGTAGTAGAAAATGTCCTCCCTGGGATAGATGCAGCTTTTGTCAATATAGGAGACCCAGAGCGAAATGGTTTTATTCATGTCACAGATTTAGGACCTTTACGTCTACGCCGCACCTCCGCAGCCATCACCGAATTGCTGACACCCCAGCAAAAAGTCCTAGTACAAGTGATGAAGGAGCCAACTGGGACAAAGGGACCGAGACTCACAGGGAATATTACTTTACCAGGACGATATGTAGTTCTTATGCCCTATGGGCGGGGTGTGAATCTTTCTCGCCGGATTCGGAATGAAAATGAACGCAACCGTTTACGAGCCTTAGCGATATTAATTAAACCTGCCGGTATGGGTTTATTAGTACGTACAGAAGCAGAAGGCAAGCCCGAAGAAGCAATTATCGAAGATTTGGAATCATTGCAAAAGCAATGGGAATTGATTCAACAGGAAGCCCAGTCCACAAGAGCGCCAGCTCTGCTGAATCGTGACGATGACTTTATTCAGCGCGTATTGCGAGATATGTACGGTGCAGATGTCAACCGTATCGTTGTTGATTCCAGTACAGGCTTAAAACGGGTAAAACAGTACCTGCAAAACTGGAGTGGGGGACAGACACCGCAAGGATTACTCATCGATCATCACCGCGATCGCTCACCGATTCTAGAATATTTCCGTATCAATGCTGCGATTAGAGAAGCTCTCAAACCCAGGGTAGACCTGCCCTCTGGTGGTTATATTATCATCCAACCCACAGAAGCCTTAACAGTAATTGATGTCAACTCTGGTTCCTTTACCCGTTCTGCCACTGCCAGAGAAACAGTCCTCTGGACAAACTGCGAAGCTGCGACAGAAATTGCTCGTCAACTGCGTCTGCGGAATATTGCCGGGGTCATAGTTGTTGATTTTATTGATATGGAAGCTAGACGTGACCAGCTCCACGTCCTAGAACATTTTAACAAAGCCCTGAGAGCAGACAAAGCTCGTCCCCAGATAGCCCAGCTTACCGAGTTAGGTTTAGTAGAGCTAACACGTAAACGCCAAGGTCAAAATATTTACGAACTATTTGGTCAAACTTGTACTACCTGCGGTGGTTTAGGTCATATAGTGCGTCTACCAGGAGAATCCGAGACAAAAATCCCTACTCCTTCAGAAGCTCCACCAGAACGTTTTGCCCCCTTACCCCAGCGAGAACGAGAACCCAGATTACCTGTAACTCGTCTAGCAGAACCACGGGAAACCTATGAAGGATTTGGCGAAAGTTATGACAATGATTTAGAAGTTACACCCTTAAATTTGGTCAATCATCCCAGTTACCAAGAAATTGGAGATGCCAGAAAACGCCGTACCCGTCGTAGTCGTATAGGAATAACTGGTGGTAATGGCAAAGATGAACCACGAGTAATTACTCCCTTGGGACTACCCCATGATCCAGATATAGACTTAGACGTAGAGACTGATTTACCTGGAGTTGATATTCCCACACCCACCTTAGGTAAAGTTGGTTGGGGTGAAAGAGGCGATCGCGCTAAAAGTTCGCGAGCTGATTTAATTAAACCAGTAGTAGAACCACCAGAAATTGTCTCAGTTGAGATGACGACTGATGAACAAGATGTTTACGCTCTTATGGGTGTATCTCCCCTGAAAAAAATAGAGCGGGAATTTAAAAATGAGAAATCAGTCATCATTAATATAGTTCAACCTGGTCAAGTTCATTCCCCTGCTCCTGAAGTTGAGACACCCACTCCTGTTGTCAGTCAACCCATAGTCATTCGTAAATCAACTATCACCACCCCAGAACCAGAACCTGTTATTGTCGAAGTCAAGGAAGAGACTCCAGTTCAGGAGCCATCTCCAGTCATAGTCAACACCACTGAAGAAACAGAGAGTAACACTGTTAGACGTCGTGTCCGTCGTCGTTCTTCCGCAGTCACAACAGATGAGACAGATGATTGAGATGTCAGCATGTCCTAGGAATATTCTTTCATGACAGTCAAAGGACAGAACCCAGGGAACTGGATAGAATTATCTGAAGATTTTTCGGGATATGTGGCAGGTATTGATGAAGTTGGACGAGGTGCATTGTTTGGTCCAGTTGTCGCAGCAGCTGTCATACTTCCCTATGATGCTTTGCCGGAACTGATAGCAGCTGGTATTAAAGATAGTAAAAAGCTGTCAATCAATCGCAGAATCAACTTAGCAGCCAAAATATGTACAGCTGCCGTTGATTGGAAAATCGGTTTTGCTTCGACAGCAGAAATTGATCAGATAAATATCTTGCAGGCAACCTTGCTAGCAATGAAACGGGCTGTATTGAAGTTAAAAATGCAACCTCAGTTGTGCTTAGTTGATGGCAACCAGGAAATTAAAAATTTGCTGTTGCCGCAGCAAACTCTTGTCAAAGGAGAAGAGCGATCGCTCTCTATTGCTGCTGCTAGTATTGTTGCTAAAGTCTGGCGAGACGACTTGATCATACGTCTTGCCCGCAAGTATCCTATGTACGATTTACAAAGCAATAAAGGTTATGGTAGTCCTAAGCATCTTTTAGCATTGCAAACCTGTGGAGTATCACCCCTGCACCGCAAGTCCTTTCATCCCTGCCAGATAAATTATTCTGTTGAGGTTTAATAGTATCTGTCCACTTGAACAGTTTTCAATCTATGTCTATCGTTTGGTAAGTTCAATAATCTTGCAATTTGCATATGATGTGTTTGTAAAAAACCTGTTAAAAGTAACATCTTCCTTACGTATCATATGCAAATTCTCTATAAAAACTTAAGTAGAACGGTTTAAATAATTCACGCTATGTCATTGCGAATGAAACGAAGTGAAATGAAGCAATCCCAAGGGTTATGCCGATTTTACCATCTGTTACATAGTTAGGTTTATTCTCACCGACTTACTTATGCATTGTTACAACAAGTGAAAGCTATAAAAGCTCTAAGTCTTTCCTTCTCCTGTTAGACATTTCTTCTCACACTCAGTTGCTGTCAAAAACAAATAGTCTTGATACTGTCATTGTGACCCTTGGCTTCGCCATACTACATAAACTGTTAGCGTCTCGCAGAGAAGGAAAGTAATGCCATTATCCTGAAATTACCGTGACAGAACGCAACTCGCTATCAGCTAGATTAGACTTCTGGGTTAAGTATATTTAAGTCATGCTTATCTGAGGATAGGGAATTTTCTTGTATTTGACTATTCACCCAGAAGCGATAATCATTCAGTAGCTGATGTAATAATCTTTGCTTGATTGTCAGTAGGACACTTTTCAGTAAACCATTGCCAGCAGTTTCAATAATTGGCTTCGGTGTTAAGGAAAATGGAGGAGGTAAATCTACTTGTACTTGCAAGTCTGCTTGACCTTTCAGACGAGTTTCCTGACCTGTTTCATAGGGTGATAGATACCCCTTTAAATTCAAATCAAATCGTTGGTTAATATACTCGATACCGAGAATTTCACAAGCTAGCGATCGCAAATAAATAGTACTATTGTTTGCTGCCCAAACTCTCATATCTACAGTTGGTTGAATAGTTAAAGACAAAAAATTGAGAGGGCGCATTTTTAAGCGAAATATTTCATCTGAAAGTTGCTGAATTCTCGTCGAATCAACTAAGGAATGTACCAGACGCTGAGGTTGACGTAAATAGTGCTGAATTGGTATTGGATAGCGAGGAACAGTAATTTCTACTGATTGCGAAGCGATAAACTGAGTGAGCATAGGTAAACCAAAATAATTGTTTTATAATTTTCTGATTGTCTTTATCATCTCATTTTTATTGAAGATAAATATGTACACAAATTATAATTCTTATTATATAGATAAATTGAGTTGAGATGATATTTACAGCTACCTTCTGTGGGATATAAATACAAGACCTAGACGAACCAGAGTTAAAACCTTTTTTACGTAACAGCCATTAATTAATCGTTTTAGGCAAGTTTAAAATTATACGCAAAATCAGATTGAATAAATATACTCTCAAACCTAAGTTCAAACTACTATCTAGTAATCAAACAACTTCAATTAGGAAAATTAAATTACTTATCTATTTGGGGTAATATCAGAGCTAGGATGAATAAACAGATTCACATATTAAATTGATTCCTAACAACTTGCGAGGAAAATTCTAGACAGAAAAATAATTATAAAATCTGGATATGAATTTGTACTAAAAATATATTTTGTAGATATTCTACACTAAATACTCTATCATTCCGATGAGCAGAAATTAAAATCTGAATCAAGACTATAAACATGACTCTATCTATTGCACATTTGGGACCTCCTGGAACCTATTCAGAGCAAGCAGCAATTCTCTATGCTGAGTTGCTAGCATCTAACAGCAAGCAAAAAACCCTATTATGTCCCTATCCCAGTATTGCTCAGTCGCTACGTGCAGTTGCAGAAAATCAAGTCAACTTAGCTGTTGTACCAGTGGAAAATTCTATTGAGGGTGGTGTGACAATGACTCTAGATGCTATGTGGCAACTAGATAGTTTACACATTCAGTTGGCATTGATTATGCCAATAGTCCATACACTTGTGTCTTGTGCTAGTAGTATACAAGAGATTAAAACTGTATATTCCCATCCCCAAGGTTTGGCACAATGTCAAAAATGGCTAGAACAATTTTTACCTAATGTCCAATTAATCCCCATAAACTCAACGACAGAAGCCTTGATAGGATTGAGAGAAGATATTACTGCTGCCAGCATCTCTCCCCAACGTGGGGCACAGTTATACGATTTACCAATATTAGCTTATGGTATCAATGATTACCCAGAAAATTGCACTCGTTTTTGGGTTGTTAGTCAAGGTAATTTAGCGATCGCCGAGGGGAGTTCTTACCGAAACATTGCCCAACCTATAATTGATAACTCTAGCCGTTATACGTCTTTGGCTTTTACTGTACCAGCAAATGTACCAGGAGCTTTAGTAAAACCATTGCAAGTATTTGCCCATCTGAATATTAATCTCAGTCGTATTGAATCTCGTCCCACTAAGCGATCACTAGGTGAGTATCTGTTTTTTGTTGACTTAGAAGCAGATGAGAATAGGTTACCCATGCAGTCAGCTTTACGCGAATTACAGGGTTACACAGAGGTTTTAAAAATTTTTGGTTGTTATCAAGTTTTAGAAATTAACCCGCCAGCAATGGTTAAGTAATAAGTGATGGATGCTCAATACTGAGTACTGAATGCTATCGAGTTATCACTCAGTACTTTTAAGTATATACTTACAACTTTTGATTAAAAGTATCTTTGAGGACAGTACGAGCAGCCAGATGATTACGGGTAGAGGTCAGAATTTCCGACTCTCGCTCTAGACGCAGGGCTGTATCTTGCAGTTCTAATAATGCTTGTTGTTCGTGAGGAACACCATATAGATTACTTGCTACCCAGTAGGATAACTCTGTGGGCAAGTCTGGCAAGTCTTCAGGCAATTCAATTTTCTGCTCTGTCAGCTTAGCCGATAGATGGACAACATCTCGTAATAGCTGCTCTACTTCCGTGGCTAAAGGGTATAAATCTTTTGTGGGTATTTCGTCTTCAATCCACTCTACTAAACCGACACGGTAAGGTTTTTCTCGAACATATTCGAGAACACGAAATCTTTGTTGTCCCAGGGTGAACATTTTGATTCTGTCGTCTGGTAACTTTTGATGGTGGACGATTTCTGCACAACAGCCGATGTTGGCAATTGTTCCTTGAACCGGATCGAACATGAGTACACCAAACCTGCGATCGCCCTCCAGAATTGTGTTCATCATAATTCGGTAACGAAACTCAAAAACATGGAGAGGAAGTGGTCTAGTGGGAAATAGAACTACTTCCGGTAACGGGAACAGAGGTAGTTCACGAACAGCAATTTTAGAGGAGGATGCCATTGTCACCTTAGTATAAATTTAATTTTAAAATCTGTAATTCTTTACTTTTCTCCCGTATGCTAATTCCATCTTATCATTTTGTTTCCCAGTAATTAGGAAACCCTGGGTTCGATTTCTCCAGGGTAATGTCAATATTCAAACACAAGACAATAGGCAAAGATGTAGTATCCATTAGTCATAATCAACTAATCACACTCCCTTACCTATTTTCTCTTTGAGCAATAGCGATTGACTAATTACAACTTCACCTCAATATCTACACCCGATGGCAAGTCTAACTTCATCAACGCATCAATGGTTTTCGAGGAAGGCTGGTAGATATCGATAATCCGACGGTGGGTGCGGGTTTCAAAATGCTCACGGGAGTCTTTATCTACGTGGGGCGATCGCAATACGCAATAAATCCGACGTTTTGTCGGTAAAGGAATTGGACCGATAGCAGTGGCATTAGTCCGATTTGCAGTGTCTACAATCTTCTCACAGGAGGTATCAAGTAAACGACGGTCAAAAGCTTGCAAACGAATTCTGATTTTTTGTTGTTGTAGAGTAGCCATCTTAAATTTTCCTGGTTCTGGATTACTTGTAGGGGCGAAGATTAGAAGTTAGAGGCGAGAATTTCAAAATACCTGTTTCTGATTCTGAGCCTCTAGGCTTTAATCCCTGAAACGATGTCAAGAAGTTTAATAGTTAAGAGTGATAAGAAAATTAGCCACTCTGCTATGGTCGATGCTCCACGTGGTCAATGCTTCACAAGGAATCGCGGAGGGCGATCGCTAAAACAAGAATTGTGTTATGTCACTATCTTCAATTCTTTGACGTTTGAGACTTTTGCAACCACAATGGAAAACATTCTGAGTACAGATGAAACAATTAAACTTGAATCATTGCAAATGCTTTACAGGAGCAAATTTTCGATTCCCAATCGCTATAACTTCTTTGTTGGATGTCGAAGCTTCAGTGAAAAGAGCAGAGTGGAATTATACCATCTCTGCTCTTCAATTAATTGTTAAAGTTGCCAGGTGTTACTTCAAAATTTTCGAGACAACACCGGCACCGATGGTGCGACCACCTTCACGAATCGCAAAGCGCATACCTTGCTCAATAGCGATCGCGTTAATCAATTCTACTGTCATCTTAATCCGGTCTCCGGGCATGACCATTTCTGCGGCACTACCGTCATCAGCAGTAAAGCTTTTAATGGTACCGGTAACATCAGTTGTCCGCACATAGAACTGAGGACGATATCCAGAGAAGAAAGGAGTCTTCCGACCACCTTCTTTCTCTGTTAAAACGTAAACTTCACCTTCAAATTCGGTATGAGGAGTAATAGAACCGGGTTTAGCTAATACCATTCCCCGTTCAATATCTTCTTTCTTTAGACCACGCAGGAGTACACCCGCATTGTCTCCAGCCATCCCTTCTTCGAGACTCTTTTTGAACATCTCGATACCAGTAACAGTGGTAGCACGGGTTGTTTTAATCCCTACTAACTCAACGTTGTCCCCAACCTTGACTCGACCACGTTCAATCCGTCCAGTTGCCACTGTACCCCGACCAGAGATGGAGAAAACGTCTTCAACCGCCATCAAGAAAGGTTTGTCAACGTCACGCTCTGGGGTGGGAATGTAGGCGTCTACAGCATCCATAAGTTCGTAGATTTTATCTACCCACTTGTTGTCGCCACGCTGGGTTTTGGGATTAGCTGCCATGTGTTCTAGGGCTTGCAAACCAGAACCTTTGATAATGGGGATGTCATCACCAGGGAAATCATAACTAGAAAGGAGTTCACGTACTTCCAATTCTACGAGTTCCAGTAGTTCTTCATCATCCACCATGTCTTCTTTGTTCAAGAAAACAACAAGGCTTGGTACACCAACTTGCTTCGCTAACAGAATGTGTTCACGAGTTTGGGGCATGGGTCCATCAGCAGCAGAACACACTAGGATACCGCCATCCATTTGAGCAGCACCAGTAATCATGTTCTTCACATAGTCAGCGTGTCCTGGACAGTCCACGTGGGCATAGTGACGATTGGTGGTTTCATACTCTACGTGAGCAGTGTTGATGGTAATACCCCGTGCTTTTTCTTCGGGGGCAGCATCAATCTGGTCATAGGCTTTTGCTTGAGCCTGACCCAACGCAGCCAAAGTCATGGTGATTGCTGCTGTCAATGTTGTCTTACCATGGTCTACGTGACCAATAGTACCAATGTTTACGTGAGGTTTCGTCCTTTCAAACTTTGCGCGTGCCATGAATACTCGTTTCCTTTATCTAACTAAGCGTTCCCTTTGCTTTTAGCAATAATCGCCTCAGCTACGTTGCGAGGCACTTCTTCGTAGTGGCTAAACTCCATAGAGAAGATGCCCCGACCTTGGGTCTTTGACCGAATATCAGTGGCGTAGCCAAACATTTCTGCCAGTGGTACCTTCGCTGTGACTTTGGCAAGACCCTGCTCAGAGCCCATCCCTTCAATTTGCCCACGACGGGAGTTGAGGTCACCCATTACGTCTCCTAGGAAGTTTTCGGGAACTTCCACCTCGACTTTCATCATGGGTTCCAACAATACGGGAGAAGCCTTCAGTACAGCTTCTTTCATCGCCATAGAACCAGCGATTTTGAAAGCCATTTCTGAAGAGTCTACATCATGATATGAGCCATCAACTAAAGTTGCTTTGACATCTATCAGAGGATAGCCCGCCAGCACGCCAGATTCACAACTTTCTTTCATGCCGGCTTCTGCTGGACCTACATATTCTTTGGGTACAGAACCACCGACAATCTTAGAAACAAATTCAAATCCGCTTCCTGGTTCTCCTGGGGCTAGGTCAATCACAACGTGACCATACTGACCTTTACCACCACTTTGACGGATAAATTTACCTTCAATTCTGTTGACGGCTTTACGAATTGTTTCACGGTAAGCTACCTGTGGTGCACCCACGTTTGCTTCTACCTTGAATTCACGTAACATCCGGTCTACAAGAATTTCCAGGTGCAACTCACCCATACCTGCAATTACGGTTTGGTTGGTTTCTGGATCGACATTCACACGGAAAGTCGGATCTTCTTCCGAAAGTGCTTGCAGTGCTTTGGACAGCTTGTCCATGTCGTTCTTGGTTTTGGGTTCTACCGCTACCGAGATTACGGGTTCTGGAATAAATAGTGATTCCAAAATGACTGCGGCACCTTCATCACAGAGGGTATCACCTGTTAAGGTGTCTTTTAACCCTACTGCTGCCCCTAAATCTCCTGCTCTGAGTTCGTCTACGTCTTGACGGTCATCTGCTTTCAATACTACGAGGCGAGAAATTCGCTCTTTCTTATTTTTCGTGGCATTGAGAACATAACTGCCCTTCTTCAAAACACCCGAATAGACTCGAACAAAGGTCAGACGACCATAGGGGTCTGCCATAATCTTGAACGCAAGGGCTGCTAGTGGTTCAGAATCATTGGCATGACGCTCTACCACATCCCCATTGGGAAGTGTTCCTTGGATAGGAGGTACATCAATGGGCGCTGGTAAATAATCTACCACTGCATCCAACATCAGCTGTACGCCTTTGTTTTTGAAGGCGGAACCACAAAGCATGGGGACAATACTGCCAGTGATAGTGCCTTTACGTAAAGCAGCACGAACCTCTTCTTCGGTGAGTTCTTCACCTTCAAAGTACTTGTTCATCAATTCGTCACTAGTTTCAGCAACTGCTTCTACTAGCTTGCTGCGGTACTCTTGGGCTATCTCTTGCATATCGGCAGGAATATCTTCTTCTTTAATATCCGTGCCTTTATCATTGGTATAAATAAATGCTTTCATCCGCACTAAGTCTACCAATCCAAGAAATTCGCTTTCTGCACCAATGGGTAGTTGGATAGGAACTGCATTTGCCCGCAGGCGATCGCGTACTTGTTCGTAAACTTTATAAAAATTCGCACCTGTACGATCCATCTTATTCACGAAGACGAAACGTGGCACTTTATAGCGGTCAGCTTGTCGCCAGACGGTTTCTGTTTGTGGTTGCACACCACCGACAGAACACAATACTGTGATTACACCATCTAATACCCGCATGGAACGCTCAACTTCAATAGTGAAGTCTACGTGTCCTGGAGTATCAATAATGTTAATTTGGTGATCTCTCCAACTGGTACTGATTGCTGCCGCAGTAATGGTGATACCCCGCTCCCGCTCCTGTTCCATCCAGTCGGTTACGGCTGTTCCTTCGTGAACTTCACCAATTTTATGAACTACACCAGAGTAAAATAATATTCTCTCTGTAGTTGTTGTTTTGCCCGCATCTATATGCGCCGCAATACCGATATTGCGTACTCTCTCTAGCGGGTTAGTACGTGCCACAGCTGCCTCCTATACATTTCGCCTCATGATATCTTGTATATTACACTTTGTTAAGATTCTATACTTTTACGGTCAACCGTCTTTTTCTAGCAGCTACAGGATATATTTCCCAATCAGACGCGCCAATGATTTGCTGTGGACTGTTTCGTCGGGGCGCGTCTGGGAACTAGTAACGATAATGGGCAAATGCTTTATTTGCTTCCGCCATCCGGTGTGTTTCTTCCCGCTTACGAATCGCACTACCGCTTTCATTAGCAGCATCCATTAGCTCATTGGCTAACTTCCCTGCCATTGTTCTACCCGAACGTTGTCTAGAATATTGTACCAGCCAGCGTAATGCCAGAGTTGTGCCTCGGTCAGAGCGAACTTCCATGGGTACTTGGTAAGTAGCACCACCGACTCGACGTGCTTTGACTTCTACCAGGGGTGTGGCATTGCGCACAGCTCTTTCAAATGTTTCCAAAGGATCGCTGCCAGTGCGTTCCTCAATTGTTTTCATCGCATCATAAACTATGCGGGCTGCAATAGATTTTTTGCCGTGACGCATGATGCGTCGAATTATCATGCTAATCAGACGGCTATTATACACAGAGTCAGGCGGCACTGGACGCCTTTGAACAACACCACGACGAGACATACTTAACCTTTAGTTGGGATTTGCAACGAGGATTATATCCGATCAGACAGTGATTTTCACCGTTGTAACAACGACACTGACCAAAAAGAGCTTGCTGTCTTTAATCCAAGACAAACAAGACGACAACAATAATACATCCATCCGGGAGAAGGCAAACGGTAGTACCTCTAACCCTTCGCTAATAAGCGTACAGAGGAGCTTCCCTAGTGCCTCTACTCTCAATTCCAAAATGTCTCTGTCGCCGACAACATTTCTTAAAAACCCTACATTCGCCCGTAGAAATGAATGCAGGTAGAAGCTTCACCACTCTAACTTGATTTATGTAAACAGGCTAGGGTCTTAAAAGTTTGTTTTGTTATGGTGGTAGGGCGAATTTGGATGGATTGCCTTTTTCCAATAACTAAACTTTGAGATTGCTTTAGCCAATACTAGCTTGCTTACATTTTGTTTTGTGTTTTTGCTCAATCTAACGCTAGTCGAAGATTAATCAGAGTGAAATTAATCTTACTAGTACAACAGGGTATAAATAAATCTCGCATCCAAAAAATTAGCTTTTTGAATTTGGTGACGCTATTAATTTTGTGGGAGTATCATCTCTGTTATTGAAGGCAAAGGTCTGAGGGAGACTTCATAATTTACCACAGGTTTACCTTCTTGCTGAAATACACTGCACAAATTTAAGGATAGCGCTACTAGATATTATTTTGGACGTTTTGTTCCATACTTGGAACGACCCTGTTTGCGGTCTTTGACTCCGGCTGTATCCAATGTGCCACGGACGATGTGGTATCTCACACCAGGTAAGTCTTTCACCCGACCTCCACGAATCATCACTACGGAATGTTCTTGCAGGTTGTGACCGATGCCAGGGATGTAAGCGGTAACTTCAAACCCGGATGTTAAGCGAACCCTTGCTACTTTTCGTAGTGCTGAGTTTGGCTTTTTCGGTGTGGTGGTAAACACTCTTGTGCAAACGCCCCGACGTTGGGGACATTCTTTGAGAGCGGGAGATTTCGTCTTTTGACGCGCACTTTCGCGCTTTTTACGGATTAGTTGCTGTATGGTTGGCATGGGTTACAGCGCGTGCAGCTGCTTAAGTCTAACTTTTAACAAATCCTGATTGTAGCGTTGTTCATGTTTTTCTGTCAATTAATTTTTCTTTCTGTCTGGAGTGAAGAAAATGGGGAATTATTTGGCAAGAAAGTGACTTTGAAGAATTTTGATGGATAATCAGGGATTTAAGGCGATATATTGGCAAAAATATCAAAATAATCTCAGGTTGATGGGCTATTGACCAACAGAAAAGGAATTGCCGCATCCACAGGTAATTTTTGCCTGGGGGTTATGGAAGCGAAAAGCTCCACCCATTAAATCTTGGGAGTAGTCAATGACTAAATCGTGGACATAGCTATAACTTTGCTCATCGATGAGAATTTGTGTATTTTGAGATTCAAAGAGGCGATCGCCTGGTTCAGGATTTTCCACAAAGGACATATCATAGTAAAGTTCGTGACAGCCTCCAGGCTTAATTGCCAAACGCAAGCAGGGCTTTTGTTGTTGTTTAGACAATAAGCGTTGAATTTCCTCTTGTGCCGTTGGACTTAATTTAACCATGTCTTGAGATTACATCACATACTAAAAACCCCATCTTGCGTTGGGATGACGGATGGGGTCTGAAAATAATTTAAATCGAAGGTGGCAAAAAAAAGAATCTCGTTTTAAGAATCTTGATTTTTTTCAGTCCGAGCATAGTCATCTTGATAGCGGATGATATCATCTTCTCCCAAATATTCGCCATTTTGGACTTCAATCAATACTAGGGGAATCACACCAGGATTCTCTAAACGATGGGCTGTACATTGCGGTACATAGGTAGACTGATAGTTACCAAGTAATATTTCTTGATCGCCACAAACAACTCTGGCAGTTCCAGAGACGACAATCCAGTGTTCACTACGATGATGATGCATTTGTAAACTCAGGCGATGTCCTGGTTTAACTTCAATGCGCTTGATTTTATACCCACGTCCTTCTTCTAGAATTGTGAAAGAACCCCAAGGACGTAATTCTGTTGCTGCAACACCTCTAGGGGTGACACTGGGGGGTAAGGGTAATACTGGAGTTGATGTGGTTTCTTGATATTGAGCCATAAAATAACCTCGTTTGGTGATAAAACAAACTTTCTGTGCTCTTTACCATTGATGGAAAATGTAGGCGCTATATTGCAACCGTAAAAATCGCCAATCTGCTCTACCTTTGCCAAACATAGCAAAAGCTGTCTTTTCGGTGTAATTGATGACTACCGCAATAGCAGTATCTACATCAAGTCTTTATAAATTAGGGTATTAGCTTCTAACTAGCTTTAAATTTAGGTATGGGGTGGGAATTAATCACCATTCCCTAATTCAATAAGGATTGACTCAGGGTTTTTTCGACTTCCTTTTGGTGGTGGGTGTTTCCAGAAATATACCAATCCCATTATGAACACGGGCTGCGGTATTGGGCGAACGGTCAAGCAGTTGCCCCCCTAGGTAGAGACTAGTGGAACTACCTCCGTCTAGGTTGAGAGCATTCACACATCCCATCTGTTGCATTAATTGAGCATGTTCTGTAAGGGTTGCTCCAGAACCTCCAACGCGGTTTTGCACAGCTGCTAAAATTAAATTTCCAGTGTTAGTGTGACAAATCGCACTACGAACAGCTTTTTGAGTCACAAAGGCGTTGCTGAATTTTTCGGCTGTTGCGTCAAGAACGATACGATTATTCTGAATCAGTAGGGGACCGGCACCAAGGATTTGGGAATAGAGATTAAATTCCTGGGGGAAAGTGTCTGTAATGATTCTGACTTTACTACCTAGGTTTAAGGCAGAGATATTACTGATAGCACCTGCACGTAGAGCAAGGAGATAACCTTGGAGGGGGATAGAAATGGGGGTTTTGCCAACCTTCGCAACTTCGATTTGATTTGTAATTTGATTGTTTTCTACAACTAGTACAATTTCATTATCTGTTAAGGGTGTGTAGCGATCGCCCCAGGCAGAAGTGTAACGAGCAATACCACTTTGTACGTAACCACTATTGAAAAATAAAATTGGCAAACGTTGATTATTTTCTGTAATTAGGGTTTCCGGTGCGCTGAGACGAGCCACAGCAAATTTACCAGAATTATCCCAGGCGATCGCCCCTCGATTCAGAATTGGGCTAGATAACCACCGTCCATCCCGACGAATTGCTCCCAAGGGTAAACGATTATTACGGTTAAAAAAACCACCATTAATAGCTGCGTATGCCAAATTATTTTGAGCAATTTGCATTAAGGGTGCTGTGCCCTCCATGGTTTGAGAATTAGGTACAATCGGTTTAATTTGCAACCCTGGGGTTCGGGAATTAATTTCTAGCCAAATGACTGGAAAGCGTTCTTGCCCTAAAATAATATATTGTTGTCGCCAACGAATTCCCTCAGCCCAAGTGATATCACGGGGAACTAAAGCATCCGGACGCACATTAATTATTAAACGGTGAGGGCTAGCCGTTGTTGCTACTGACGGAGCTAAGTTAAAGGGTACGCTTAGCTTAATTACAGTCTGATTGTTAACTATTTCGACCTTTGTAATCAGTGGCTCTACGGCTATAGGATTTGTAGAATCACCCGGTAATAATTGCTTCAGCAGATTGGGTAAAGGTTCAGGCTGGTATCTTTGAATAATTGTCGTATCCGCTATACCATCAATAGTAATTGTCCACTCTCGATTTGTTGGCTTGGCTTGATTATTGGGTTTAGGAATAGGATTGTCAGGATCATCAGGAGGTATCTGAGGTTGATTTTTGGCAATGGGTAAACCCTGAATTATTTGCCAGGGAGCAGGATTATCTAAATTCACACTGATGCTTTGCCCAAAAGTTCCTTGATTCTCCTGAATATCAGTAATGCGCGTGCTTTGTGTTGTGATGATAAGAGTATTACCTGATACTTGCAGTTGCCATCCTGCATCCTGAGCAAAGTCAGTAATATCTAAGTAACGATATCCCCTCAATAACTTAGCAGTGAGGATTGGTGTTTGGCTGAGAGGGTAATACCACTGTATTGGTTGACGTTGGGGATTATTTGTGTTGAGTAAATCGACACCAAATATCTGCCGCAATGTAGCATCGCTGAGATGGGTGGTAATCAAGCCATTAGTACGTTGCTGGAGCCAAGCAGCAGTTAAAATACGACCATTCAGAGAAATTTGATTACCAGAAGTTTGACCCGTTCTATGGGTAGGTAGTTGTGATACTTGTCTATTCTTAACTATCGATTGTGCTGACGTTGGGACAGTAGCACTTTTAATACCGAAGATAGTCAGAACTAAGGATAGAATCATCAGATGAGTAGCGAATTGCTGCCAATTCTTCAGTGTTATTACCATAATGTTTATCTAAATAGCAGAGTGACTACAGGATTTGTCCAGACTATCGAGTTTGAGGGAATTATTTTTGTGCGAAAATAATCAGTACAGCTAGTAACTTGCCCATTTTCCCTCTTATCCAAATAAATCTGAAAAAATAGTACTAAAGGACAGCACAAAGCAAGCACCTATTGCCATTAGTCAAAAACTGTAAAAAGCTTCTGAATTTCGACCTTTGAGTGCTGTTGTGCTAGGGAATAGGATTTTCTTAGAACTTGTCAATCTGGATTGAGAAAAGCTGACTGGGGTATATTTGGCGAAATCTATCTATCAAATTGATTCTGTCAATTGAGATTACAAGGTAAAATGAGAAGACTGCTGTCTGAGTCATGATTTACCCAATTGTGTAATTTAGTATTACAGGCACAAGTGACTGAAATATTTAAAATATTGATTGATTTATTTGTACCTAGTTCCCCATTCTTGGCTTTTATGTTTTTATACCAGAATTTAGTCGAATTAAACTCCTCGGAAAATCCCAAAAAAATGTAGCTTAAGCTACACAATATTATCAATTAATTAGAATTCTCAACTGGCTATACTCAATTATCTTAGGACTTGGGCAATACTGAGGAAACAAAAAAATCCAATCATCAGGGAAGGTATGGTGCAACCCCCTTGATAGGAACACAGTCGCACTTTTTACACACCTAGATTCTGGAATTTTTGATTTTCTCGCCCCTAACTTAGAAATGTTGGCTAGTGTTCAGTCAATACAAAATCTTTGACAGAGCTTTTACCAACTGAATCCCAAGTTTATATCCCTAGGGGGAAATCAGATTTTTTGCCTAAAGACTTCACAAAGGAGTGTTTATACGGTCTTAAAGTTTATAAAGATACACATTTTCTCTGAAACTAGCCGATTAAATTGGACTTTGTCATGAAAATGTGATATTCGGTGTTCTAATATCTGATTTAAAACTGACTAATTCCCCATCTCAAAATATCGGTTTTTAGTGAATACGCGAAACCATGGTGTACAGAGAATTATTCACAAAATCAACATGAAGTGACAATTTTGCATTAGAATAGTTAATCCTCACGGAGGATTTCCGCAGAAGGAATACGGTTTCCAGAGCAGACGAAATGAGGATGTCAGTAAGAATCTAGAGGATTAATCAACAGACGTAGGAATTGTCAAATGGGTATATAGTGTAATACTCTGATTTTGTGCCTGAATCAGGACGGTTTTGCCAGTAGAAGTAGTGTCTTCTTTTGTTGCAAGTTTGGTATAGGGTAAATCATGTCGATTTTACCTGTAAGTTTTTTTGCCCAAAAAATCAAAATACTGAGTAGTTGGCTTTGAATTATGTCAAAACCGCCTTGACAAACTTCATATCCTTAAAGTCCGCATATACACCAAAAATAAAGCAAAAATTTTAACACAGGTATTATTCTAGCGATCGCCATGCGTTAATTTTTTTTCCCAATTTACCCATATTTTCGGCAATTCTATGGTTATTCTTCGGGGAATTTAGCAAACTACTCTCACAAAATAGTGGCAAAATTTGTAACTCAAAATGTCAGGGATAGTATATGGATAACGAATCGATGAATCAAGAACAAGCAATGGCAACAACAGAGAATCCCTCAAGGTGCGGCTACGAAGGACAAAAATGGTTAGTAGAAGAAAGAGATGCTTGTGGTGTTGGTTTTATCGCCCATCGCCGTCGTCAAGCTAGTCATGAAATCGTGAATCAAGCTTTAACTGCTTTAACCTGTTTAGAGCATCGGGGTGGTTGTAGCGCAGATCAAGATTCGGGAGACGGAGCGGGTATCCTGACAGCTATCCCTTGGGACTTACTACAAGCAGAATTGCCCAAATCAGGAATTACCTTAGGAGATCAAAATAGAATTGCCGTTGGGATGATATTTTTACCCCAGGATGGGGCATTAGCGGCAAAAGTTAAAACTGTTTTTGAGAAAGTTGCAGCAGAGGAAAAATTAAGCGTACTGGGCTGGCGCGTAGTTCCAGTAAAACCGGAAGTTTTGGGTGTACAAGCCCGGGAAAATCAACCTCAGATTGAACAAGTATTTCTAGTCTCAGAAAATTATAGCGGTGATGAATTAGAAAGACAGTTATACGTTGCACGGCGAAGAATTGTCAAAGCCGTGGACGAAATTTCACAAGATTTCTATGTTTGTTCCCTATCTAACCGCACAATTGTCTATAAAGGTATGGTGCGATCGGCAATCTTAGGGGAATTTTACCTAGATTTGCAAAACCCAATTTATCAAAGCAACTTCGCAGTTTATCATCGGCGTTTCAGTACCAATACCATGCCAAAATGGCCCCTAGCGCAGCCAATGCGTTTATTAGGGCACAATGGTGAAATTAATACCCTGCTGGGTAATATTAATTGGATGATGGCACGGGAAGCAACCTTAGATCATCCAATTTGGAACAATCGCCTTGCTGAACTCAAACCCTTTGTACAACTGAATAATAGTGACTCAGCAACCTTAGATAACGTGTGTGAGTTGTTGGTGCGTTCAGGTAGAAGTCCCCTGGAAGCTCTGATGATCATGGTTCCGGAAGCCTATCGCAACCAGCCAGAATTAAACCAATATCCGGAGATTGTAGATTTCTATGAATACTACAGTGGTTTGCAAGAACCTTGGGATGGTCCGGCACTGCTAGTATTTGGGGATGGGCGGACTATTGGTGCAACATTAGATCGGAACGGTTTACGACCTGCGCGTTACTGCATTACCAAGGATGATTACATTGTTGTTGGTTCTGAAGCGGGTGTAGTCAATTTCCCAGAAGAGAATATCTTAGAGAAGGGAAGACTTGGACCAGGGCAAATGATTGCCGTAGATTTGGAAACGGAAGAAGTTCTGAAAAATTGGGAAATTAAGCAGCGTATTGCCAAGAAAAATCCCTATGGGCAGTGGTTACAGGAGTATCGTCAAGATCTAACTTCCCTGACTGAGAATTCCCTCAGTAATGGTAACGGTAACGGCAAGGTAGCCATTCCTGAAAGACAGTCCTTACTACGTCAACAGCTCGCCTTTGGTTACAACACTGAAGATGTAGAAATGATTATCCAGCCCATGGCGGCGGATGGCAAGGAACCGACATTTTGTATGGGTGATGATATTCCCCTGGCTGTACTTTCAGAGAAACCCCACCTCCTCTACGACTATTTCAAACAGCGATTTGCCCAGGTGACAAACCCGGCGATCGACCCCCTGCGGGAAAGTTTAGTCATGTCTTTGAAGGTAGAATTGGGCGAGAGAGGGAATTTACTGCAACCCCAGCCGGAATATGCTCGGCGCTTGAAATTAGAATCTCCAGTCATTACCGAAGTCCAATTAGAAGCAATTAAGACATCGAGTTTCAAAACTGTAGAATTATCAACCCTGTTTGCAATTGCGACGACAGATAGTGGGGAAGTTGACGCTGCGAAAGGTTTGCAAATCGCTGTCGGGAAACTGCAAGCTGCTGCTGCCGAGGCTGTACGCTCTGGGGCGAAGATTCTTGTACTGAGTGATAAATCTACTGACGGCTTGAGTACGGAATATACTTATATTCCTCCCCTGTTAGCAGTGGGTGCAGTTCACCACCACCTGATTCGCGAAGGTTTACGGATGCGCGCATCCTTAGTTGTGAATACGGCACAATGCTGGAGTACTCACCACTTCGCTTGTTTAATTGGATACGGTGCTGGGGCAATTTGTCCTTACATGGCACTGGATACCATCCGTGATTGGTGGATAGATCCCAAGACGCAGCAATTCATGGAACGGGGCAAGATTAAACCCGTCACCCTGGATGGGGCGATCGCCAACTATAAAAAAGCTGTAGAAGCCGGATTACTGAAAATTCTCTCCAAAATGGGAATTTCCCTGTTAGCCAGTTACCAAGGGGCACAAATTTTTGAAGCCATTGGCATTGGTGCAGACTTACTAGAGTTGGGTTTCCGAGGAACCGCTTCCCGCATTGGTGGCTTGAGCATCACAGAATTGGCTCAGGAAGTTCTCTCTTTCCATTGCAAAGCCTTCCCAGAATTAACTGCGAAAAAACTGCAAAACTTGGGCTTTGTGAATTATCGCCCCGGTGGTGAATACCACATGAACAGCCCAGAAATGGCAAAATCTCTCCATAAAGCAGTGGCAGGGAAAGATTATGACCATTACAGCGTTTATAAACAATACCTCCAAGGTAGACCTGTCACAGCTCTGCGGGATTTACTCGATTTCCATAGCGATCGCCAACCCATCCCCCTAGAACAGGTAGAATCCGTAGGAGATATCCTCAAACGCTTCTGTACGGGTGGTATGTCCCTGGGTGCATTGTCACGGGAAGCCCATGAAACCCTGGCGATCGCCATGAATCGGATCGGTGGAAAATCCAACTCCGGGGAAGGAGGAGAAGACCCCGTACGTTATGAAACCTTGACAGATGTCGATGCCTCTGGTTACTCCCCCACCCTGCCCCACCTCAAGGGTTTGCGGAACGGTGACACAGCCAAAAGTGCCATCAAGCAAGTAGCATCCGGGCGTTTTGGGGTGACTCCAGAGTACCTGATGAGTGCCCAACAAATTGAAATCAAGATTGCCCAGGGAGCTAAACCCGGAGAAGGGGGACAATTACCAGGAGCCAAAGTTAGTCCCTACATCGCCATGTTGCGGCGGTCAAAACCCGGTGTCACCTTGATTTCTCCCCCACCCCACCACGACATTTACTCCATCGAAGACTTAGCGCAGTTAATCTTTGACCTTCATCAAATTAATCCCCAGGCACAGGTATCCGTCAAACTGGTGGCAGAAATTGGTATTGGTACGATTGCTGCTGGGGTAGCCAAAGCCAACGCCGACATTATCCAGGTTTCGGGACATGATGGCGGCACCGGAGCATCTCCCCTCAGTTCGATTAAACACGCTGGCTCTCCGTGGGAACTCGGTTTGACAGAGGTACACCGAGTCTTGCTACAAAATAAACTCCGCGATCGCGTGATTCTCCGGGTAGACGGTGGTATTAAGAGCGGTTGGGATGTTCTCATGGGTGCGTTAATGGGAGCAGAGGAATTTGGTTTCGGTTCCATTGCCATGATTGCTGAAGGTTGCATTATGGCGCGGATTTGTCATACCAACAGTTGTCCTGTCGGTGTGGCTTCCCAACGGGAAGAATTACGCAAACGGTTTACAGGTATTCCTGAACATGTTGTGAATTTCTTCTGTTTCATTGCTGAAGAAGTGCGTGGTTTGCTAGCTCGTTTAGGTTATCGTTCCATAGCTGAAGTAGTGGGACGGGCAGATATGTTAACTCTGCGACCAGGGGTCAACCTGGCGAAAACTAACGCCCTCAACCTCGATTGTCTGTTGAAGTTACCTGATACTCGAACCGACCGTAGTTGGTTAGTTCATGAAACCGTTCATAGCAATGGTGCGGTGTTGGATGATACCTTACTGGCAGATAAAGATATCCAAACAGCGATTCAGAATCAATCCACTGCCACCAAAGCAGTTAAGGTTGTGAATACTGACCGTACCGTGGGAGCGAGATTATCCGGGGCGATCGCTGCGAAGTATGGTGATCATGGTTTTGGTGGACAAATTAACCTCAACTTCTGGGGAAGTGTGGGACAAAGCTTTGGTGCTTTCAACTTGCCAGGAATGATTCTCACCCTGGAAGGAGAAGCCAATGACTATGTCGGTAAGGGGATGAATGGTGGAGAAATCATCATTAAACCCCCAGTCACCAGCAATTTTGACCCCTCACAAAACGTAATTGTTGGTAATACTTGCCTCTATGGAGCCACAGGAGGAATGTTGTTTGCCAACGGAATTGCCGGGGAACGTTTTGCCGTGCGTAATTCCAAGGGAACTGCCGTGATTGAGGGTGCAGGTGATCACTGTTGTGAATACATGACCGGGGGAACTATTGTGGTTCTCGGTAAGGTGGGACGTAACGTCGGTGCAGGGATGACTGGAGGATTAGCATACTTCCTCGATGAAGTTGGAAATTTCCCCGAAATGGTGAACCAAGAAATCGTTAAGATGCAACGGGTTACCACCCCTGGAGGAGAACAGCAGTTACGGGAGTTAATTCAAAATCACTGCGATCGCACTGGTTCTGCCAAAGCGAAACGAATTTTGGACAATTGGTCTACCTACCTACCCCAATTCTGGCAACTTGTCCCCCCCTCGGAAGCGGAGAACCCCGCAGCAAGTCTTCAGGAAACTAAGGAACTTAGTCCTGTGTAATTTATCCATCTAGGTAATTTACCGATATATAGAGAGGGGACGTGATAATTTGCGTCTCCTCTTAATTTTTTTGTCGGGAAATATCACCCTAAATCAAAAATTATTATGGATGATAAGTAGAACGGCTTAAATAATTCACGCTATGTCATTGCGAATGAAACGAAGTGGAATGTTCGCGTAGCGTGCCGTAGGCTCTAGCAATCGCAACGGTTTTGACGATTTTACAATCTGTTACATAGTTAGGTTTATTCTCACCGACTTACTTACTAATTGCTGTATAGTCAGGAAAAATTGTGAAATAGCTCTAGTATTTTCTGTTGTACTCTTTGCTTAACTATCTCTTCCTCACCAGATAGTCCATCACATAACATCTCATATATTAACGGTACACCCAGTTCTAACTCTGATAACAATGTGCGTTGGCTGAATACATCTTCTGGCTTTCCTTCTACTATTAAACGTCCCTTATCCATCACAAATACCCAATCTGCCCAACGATAAACTAAATCCAAATCATGGGTTGCCATCAACAAAGTGGTTCCATCTTGATGGATTTTTTTTAAAGTTGCTATCAATTTACGAGTATGTTTTATATCTAAATAGGCAGTTGGTTCATCTAATACCAAGAGCTTGGGTTCTAAGACCATGACATCAGCGATGGAAACTCGTTTTTTTTGCCCTAAACTTAGGTGATGTACAGGTCTTTCGGCTAAAGTAGTTAGTTCAAATTCTACTAGTGCTTGCTCTACTCGATGTTTAATTTCTGGTTCTGGTAAATCCAAATTACACAAACCATAGGATATATCTTCTTCAACAGTAGAGGCGACTAATTGTTGTTCTGGGTCTTGAAATACTAGACCTACTTGTTGTCGTAAATTACTCAGGTAATGACGATTGTAATTTAGCATTTCACCACGCCAACTGACAATACCAGAATCGGGTTTGTAAAGACCATTGGCTAATAAGAATAGCGTGGTTTTTCCGCAACCATTCTGACCAATTAAAGCACATTTTTTCCCTGATGGAATCTTCAATGTTAGCCCATTTAAGGCTGATTCCTGTGCGCCGGGATAGGTGTAATATACCTGTTCAAATTCGAGTAAATATTCCTGCACAAATTTCCAATCCGATTAATCCTAGACAGCCGCAAATTGCTTCGATGATATAGCGTGCTTGGGGATGATAACGACGAGGATGCCAAACTCGAAATTCTCCTGCAAAACCCCTTGCTTCCAGTCCCAGGGAAAATTGACTATATTGTTGTAAAGTTCGCTGTAATAGTTGCCCTATTAATAATGCTAAACTGTTCATTCCATGATGCCAGGTACGGTAGCCACCACGAGAATTTTGTGCTGTTAATAATTCATTAACGGTGTTTAACAAGATGAAAATAAATCGATACATAAGTAGCAGTAAATCAGTTACAAGCACAGGAAATCGCAAGTAACGCAGAGTTTGTAATATTTCCGTGAAAGGGATAGTTAGCATCATAAAATATAAGCAAGAAACAGATGCTAAGGCTCTGGTTAAAATTCCCCATGCTTGGATACTGCCACTATGGCTAAGATAAATGTAGAAATCGCCGATGGTGAGTCCATAGTACGAGTCTAATTTAACGTTTTGGAAATCAGCTAAAGCAACTCCATTCACCATTAAAGCTGGTAAACTGGTCAAACAAAAAAATATGGTGAACATTAACAAGCGAAAATAAATACCAGCCGGAATCCTGGCATAAATAACTGTCCAAATACCCATCCAAATCGCCATCAAAATTTGTACTAGTGGATGGCTAGCCAGGGAAATTGCAAGGGTTGTCAATGCAAAAATCAGTTTATGTTCTGGTGGCAACTTTCGTAGCCGATTCGTATAAGCTAAAGTGTCTAGTTGCAAGCTCATTCTTCACGTTTTTTTTGTTGGCAACGCCCTTTATATAACCCAATAGCATAGCCGACAAAGCCCGCACCTAGAGCTGCTTGGGAAGCAAATAAGAGGCTGGCAATTTCCGCGCTAGCTGGTTCAAAAAATGATTGAAACCAAGGTTTATATTCTGGCTGTATTTCACTAATTGCTTGTTTGGCTTTGTCATCAGAACCGCCAAATTCTCCACCACGGACAAAGATTAATGGTGCAACTGCTAAAGCTAAGACAGCTGCTACTAATAACCAGTTACTTAACCCTTGTTTAGACTGATTCATTTCCTGGGTTTTCCTGTTTAATTAACTTTAATAATTCTAATTCTTGAGGATTATAAGATTGCAACCAGTTCCATACCAATACAGTCAGCAATCCTTCACTAATTGCTAAGGGAACTTGAGTGATGGCAAAAATTCCGGCGAACTTGCTAAAGGAAGCGATAAACCCGCCAACCGATGCAGGGAAAGCGAGGGCAAGTTGAATAGAAGTGATAATGTAGGTGAGTAAATCAGCGATCGCGGCTGCGAGAAATATAGCGATGCGTTGTTTCCCACCCAACTTAATTGTCAAATTATATATCCAGTAAGCCATAAATGGTCCGGCGATCGCCATGGAAAATGCATTTGCGCCGAGGGTTGTCAAGCCACCATGTGCCAGTAACAAAGTTTGGAACAACAATACTAAAGTACCCAAAACCGACATAGTTAGGGGACCAAACAGTACCGCACCTAACCCCGTTCCTGTAGGATGGGAACAGCTACCTGTAACGGAAGGAATTTTCAAGGCTGACAGCACAAAAGTAAAAGCACCAGCCAAACCGAGTAGTAATTTTAGTTGGGGATTAACTTGGGTGATGCGAGTCAGACTACGCAAGCCTAGGATAAAAAATGGTAATGCCACAATCCACCAAAAAATCGCCCACTGCACTGGTAAAAAACCTTCCATAATGTGCATAGCATAGGCGGGTTGGGGTAAACCAACTACTAGATAAAAACTGATAACTCCTATCAGTATCAGACTGAATAAAGCCTGTTTTTTTCTGTTCATAATCTGTACCTCGCAGATTTATGTAAACTAATTTATCCTCATCGGCGGGCATCCTGACTCACCCAATTTTGGTTCACAGTTGCGGGACAGCGCCGGATTTGCACCGGACTTTCCCCCTTGCGTCCAATAGGATGGTTTGGTGTTAACCATAAGTACCACCCATCAGAACCGATTAAATAGTTACTCAACACTATAGCTATCTACAGCTGAAAGCAACATAAAATCAAAGACTGTAACCCAGGAGAGAATATTTCAGGTGCTGTACTTCTAGGCAAGGCGATCGCTGAAATTCTTATGCTGTTTGGGTTGTGGTTCTCAAATAGCCCTGTCCAGGGAAAAGTATAGAATGGAGGCGATGCAATCGTTCTTAATATTTCTCCAAGCCTGGATTAACAGAGTCATTATTTGGCTAACCCCACTATCTTTTTTCAAATTGGTATGATTTATCAGGACGCAAATGTGACCAGGAAATGTAGATATATTGGGAATTTTGTCTCATGACACCGGAAAAGATTTTCTTAGACGGCAAAACTTTTGTCCCCGCAGAGCAAATACCTATCCCTGAGTGGCCCTGTGTAATCAGTGAAAGACCACAACCAACCCTGACGGTCAAAGATGATGATTTATTCTTGGTGACAGATACCCTAGGGAATATTTCTGGCTGTATGTTGAATGAAGGGAATCCCAGCATGGGTTTATTTTGCTGCGATACCCGATTTTTAAGTCGTTTAGAGTTACAAATAGATGGGCGATCGCCGATTTTGCTCAGTAGCACTGCGGATAAAGGTTTTTCCCTGTCTGTGTTATGTACGAATCCCAGAATCGACGAGCGTCTGAAAGCTGATACCATCGGGATAAAAAGGGAATTGGTTCTGAATGGTGCTTTGTTTGAGGAGTTAGAAATCTCTAACTACAGCACCACCACTGTGAGCTTTGAGTTAAGTCTGAGTTTTGATGCAGATTTTGTCGATTTATTTGAAGTTCGAGGTTTTGGCAGGGACAAGCGCGGTAAACTCTTGCGATTGGTAGAAGCAAAACAGGAAGGAGATAGCGACCAAGAAACCCTCAATTTACCCTCAAATATGGAAATGCTCACCATGGCATATCAAGGGTTAGATGGTTTAGTTATGGAAGCACGGATCCAATTCCAACACCGATTACCTGACTATTTCAAGGGTTATACAGCTATTTGGCAAGTGGAATTAGCTTCCCATGAAACGCAAAAATTTGGTTATCGCTTGAATATGCTGACGAATGGCAAACCCAGTTCTGCCATTAATTCTGCCATTACCTTGTCACAGGCAAAAGCTGCGGAAATGATGGAAGAGCAGCAGTGGGTACAGCAAATCACCCAAATCCGTTCAGACAAGGGTACTTTTAACCGGATTATCGAACGCGCTGAACAGGATATGTATCTGTTGCGTCAGTCCTTCGGTAAGCATAAAACAGTATCTGCCGGTGTACCTTGGTTTTCTACCTTATTTGGTCGAGATTCGATTATCACCGCATCCCAAACCTTGATGTTGAACCCAGAAATTGCCAAGGAAACTCTTATTCTGCTAGCACAATTTCAGGGGAAACAGGAGGACGAATGGCGAGATGAACAACCAGGAAAAATTCTCCATGAATTGCGTCTAGGAGAAATGGCAAGGTGTCAAGAAATTCCCCATACTCCCTATTATGGAACCATTGATGCAACGCCTCTATGGCTGATGTTGTATGCGGAGTACTTTGCCTGGACTCACGACACGGAAATTTTGGAACAACTGTGGTCAAATGCTCTAGCAGCGATGGAATGGATTGACCGCAATATCAAAGAAACTGGTTATCTCAGTTATGCTCGCAAATCCAAACGAGGTTTAGTCAATCAAGGTTGGAAAGATTCTGGTGACTGTATTGTTAATCGCAAAGGAGAATTAGCCAACGGCGCGATCGCCCTCTGTGAGGTGCAAGCATATGTCTACGCAGCAAAAATGCGGCTGGCAGAAATTGCCAAGATGAAGAAACGCCTAGATTTATCTGACCGTTGGACAGAGGAAGCTAGAAACCTGAAATTACGCTTTAATCGCGATTTTTGGATGGAAGACCAGGATTTCTGCGCTTTGGCTTTAGATGGAGATGGCAAACCAGTTGATAGTATCACTTCTAACCCTGGTCACTGCTTACATTTAGGCATCTTCACCCCGGAAAAAGCCTATAGTGTGGCAGAAAGACTACGCGCACCGGATATGTTTAATGGTTGGGGAATTCGCACCCTCAGCAGCTTGTCTCCTGCCTACAATCCTATGGGCTATCATATCGGCTCCGTGTGGCCCCATGATAACGCCCTGACTGTCATTGGATTGCGATCGCTAGGTTTAGTCGATCAAGCTCTAGAAGTCTTCCAAGGTTTGTTTGATATGACGAATCAACAACCCTATCAACGTCCTCCAGAGTTATTCTGTGGTTATGAACGGATCGCCGATAGTACGCCTGTACAATATCCCGTAGCTTGTACACCCCAAGCTTGGGCAACTGGCAGTATTTTCCAAATGCTACAGATGGTGGTAAATCTTGTACCCGATGCGCCCAACAATTGTTTGCGGATTATCGATCCATCTTTACCTGAATCTATCAACCGTCTATCTTTACATAATCTCAAAGTTGGTCCGACAATTTTGGATTTAGAATTTGAGCGTTCCGGTACTACTACTGCTTGCCGAGTCGCAAAAAAACGCGGTAATCTTCGCGTTGTAATTGAAGCCTAATACTTTAAACAAATTTGGGACTGGAGATTTACATATCATCTTCAGCCCCAAATCATAAACATTAAATTTTATTAACTTTCTTCTGATGTTTCGCTTTTTCGTGCTGGGGAAGCTTCATAGAGAGCATCCAACTGCTGACGAGCATCATCAACATTTATAGAACGCATAACTAACAAAGGCTCCTTGATAATGTTACCGGCATCATCTAACAATTCCGGATGGGGAACGTATTGTTTTCTCGAAGCGTAAGGGAATCCACCTTGATTTGCCATAGATGATGAATTGGCAGCATAGTTATTTTCCCTGCCAAAGCTAAACCAGATGAGATTACGAATCAGGTTGGCAACAGCAACAACCGCAAGGATAGTAAAAGCCAGAATGTAAAGCAAGTGTAACATCGGGTTTTCCTCCAAAGACAGCAGGGTTTAAAAACTTTTTCTAATGATGTGCTTCGTTTGTATAAATATGTCTAAGTTTAATTAGAAATGTGACAAACCGATAGCGTACAACTCCCCAAACACAGTTAAAATCTCATCCATCCGATGATGGTTTTGTCTGAATGGCTAAATATTTATCTCAAACATGGCGATCGCCTGAAATTTTCTATTCCTGGAAGATTTCATTTACGTTTCTTCTGACTGTGGTTGAGTTTTCCCCATACGAAAATGCATTGCGACTTTCCAACACTCATTTAGCAAATGATGCCAAGGCATAAGAGTTGCCATTTCAATCCCTACCTGACCGTCGGTTGCAGCAAACAACATCTTGGCTGTGTTCACTTCCTGCTGTGCTTGCTTGATTCTTGTCAAAAAAGCTGATTGCTCTTCTGGACTTAGAAACGGAATAGTCTCTGTTTCTAGCAAGTTGCGCGATCGCCCAAACCAATACTGAAAATCATCCAGCAGTGGTTGTAACACTGTTTTGAGTAATTCCGGCTCTGGCAGATTGGAGTCTCGCATAAACCATTAGCATATTTCTAAGTTTCTTACTAATATTAACGCTATTTACAAAAATTTACATTCTTTACAGATACAAACATCGAATAGATAGGGAAAATAATCCGAAGATATCTGTATTGCAGAATACACTATGAATATTATATGAATTTATGAGAAAGTTTGTATATGCCTCGGAGTGGAGATTTCAGCGAGGTGGTAGCTAAATTCTAGGGACAAGGAGAAGGGGCGATCGCCACAATAGAATATTTGTTCCACTAATGATACAAAAAACAAAAATTTTAATTTCCGCTCCACTGTATATATAAATTCTTATCTTGGAACAGGATAGACAAGTCCCCTACCCCACGGGAAACATCCCCTATCCCCTAACTCTAGGTTCAATGTGAGTGGCAATTCGCCAAATCCCTTCATCCAGATGGTTAGAAATAGCCAATAATATAGATCCAGTTAGGCAAATTTCAGTCAACGTTCATCATCGCTCATGGTTAAACAGCCAATGTCGCCTTCAGAATCTTTGAATAACTCTGAACAACCAGAAAAAATCTCATTACCGAAAACCAGCGAGTCTGAAAACCTGAAAAAGATTCGTCATACAACATCCCATGTAATGGCAATGGCAGTACAAAAGCTGTTTCCCAAAGCGCAAGTGACTATCGGTCCTTGGATTGAAAACGGCTTCTATTATGATTTTGATAGCCCAGAAGCTTTTACCGACAAAGATTTAAAAGCCATCCAGAAAGAGATGGTAAAGATTATCAATCGTAAACTGCCAGTAACTCGAGAAGAAGTGAGTCGAGAAGAAGCAGAACGTCGAATTAAAGCCATCCAAGAACCATACAAATTAGAAATCCTGGCAGACATCAAAGAAGAACCCATCACTATCTATCATTTGGGTGATCAATGGTGGGATTTGTGTGCTGGTCCCCACGTTGAAAATACAGGAGATTTAAACCCCAAGGCGATAGACTTAGAAAGTGTTGCTGGAGCCTATTGGCGAGGTGATGAAACCAAAGCTCAACTGCAACGTATCTATGGAACAGCTTGGGAAACCCCAGAACAGCTAGCAGAGTATAAGCGACGTAAGGAAGAAGCACTGCGTCGTGACCATCGCAAACTTGGTAAGGAGTTAGGATTATTTATCTTCTCCGATTTAGTCGGACCTGGTTTACCTTTGTGGACACCCAAGGGAACTCTGTTACGGAGTATTCTAGAAGACTTCCTCAAGCAGGAGCAGTTGAAGCGCGGATATTTACCCGTTGTAACTCCCCATATTGCCAGGGTTGACCTATTCAAAACATCGGGACATTGGCAGAAGTATAAAGAGGATATGTTTCCTCTGATGGCAGACGATGAGGAAGCCAAAGCAAACGAAATTGGTTTTGTGATGAAACCGATGAACTGTCCTTTCCACATCCAAATCTACAAGAGTGAATTACGCTCCTATCGGGAATTACCGATGCGTCTAGCAGAATTTGGTACAGTCTACCGCTACGAGCAATCGGGAGAATTGGGTGGTTTAACCAGGGTAAGAGGCTTTACTGTTGATGATTCCCACCTATTTGTCACCCCAGAACAGCTAGATAGTGAGTTCCTCAGCGTTGTAGACTTGATTCTGTCGGTGTTTCGGAGTCTGCAACTGAAGAATTTTAAAGCTCGATTGAGTTTCCGTGACCCTGGTAGTGATAAATACATCGGTTCCGATGACGCTTGGGAAAAAGCCCAAGGTGCCATTCGCCGTGCTGTGGAACAATTGGGTATGGAACATTTTGAGGGAATTGGAGAAGCAGCTTTTTATGGTCCCAAGCTCGATTTTATCTTTCAGGATGCTTTGGAACGGGAATGGCAATTGGGAACTGTGCAGGTAGACTATAACTTGCCAGAGCGATTTGACTTGGAATATGTAGCAGAGGATGGTTCTCGCAAACGTCCAGTCATGTTGCACCGCGCTCCCTTTGGTTCCTTGGAACGGTTAATTGGGATTTTAATCGAAGAATATGCCGGAGATTTTCCCCTGTGGTTAGCACCTGTACAGGCAAGATTATTACCTGTGAGTGATACTCAGTTAGATTTTGCCAAGGAAGTTGCTTTAAAAATGCAGATGCAAGGGATTCGTGCAGAGGTAGATACCAGTGGCGATCGCCTGGGTAAACTTATCCGGAATGCTGAAAAAGAGAAAGTCCCTGTGATGGCAGTCGTAGGAGCGAAGGAAGTGGAAACCAACAGCTTGAGTATTCGTACCCGTGCTTCCGGGGAATTGGGTACTATTGCCGTCGATGAGGTGGTGGAAAAAATGAAAACCGCGATCGCTACTTTCAATAATTTCTAAATATTTAGTAGGTTGGGTGGAGCGAAGCGAAACCCAACATTAGATTTATTCGCTTACCCGAAATATTAGAGCGCATGTTCACCAAGACACATAATAGAAACGCAAGTTAAGCGACTCATCTAAGTAGACGCGACTACTCTCCCTACCAGATGTCCCGTCTGTCATCAATGCGACTGTGTAGCCGTAGCCTTCGACTTCGTATATCGCTGGCTTCTGTAATTCTGCTTTAGTTATTCTTCCGTTCGGGGCATTGCTAAACCTTTTGAGCCACTTTACGGACTTATCCTTATTTAGCATTCCTATCACCATTGGCTCAGGCTTGCTTCCATCTGTCAATAGCACGAAACTGGACTGCTTTTTCGGAATTGATACTGAGTCAACAAGTCTCATTTTGGAATATTCGCTCTTATCAATATCACTTCCGAAGAATGGCCCGTCATCCAACGTAAATATCATTGATGCTAAAGTTTTATTATCTTGGCACATAGAGGCGAACCAGTCCCTCAATTTAATAAGTCCTTTCCTGAATGCTTCTCGATCTGAACTCTCAATAATCAGATCTGGTCTCCGCGTAAGTTTAGCGAGAAAAATGCTTACCTGTTGCCCTTGTTCTATTTCTTCAACAGTCCAAGAATCTTTGGAAAAAAGATTCCGGCACTTATAAAATATAGTCGGAATAATAAAATAAGGTTTAAATTTGTTGCTGCTTTGATTCTTGGCTTCATACTCATGCATTACGATGAGAAATTGGTCTAGTTCCGCTTTGGTCAATGGTTTGTCAAATTCCCTCGGCACTGTAGATGAAGACAAGCCAAATATAGAAAATGAAGGCAGTTCGATACCACCAGCTTTAATTGTTTGCTTTGAAGAAGACAAGGTATTTTGTCCATAAGCAAAGCTTGTAGACAAAGAGAAAACAATTAGTAAGCAAGTGATAATTCTTGTAATATTTCTTTTCATTATTCATTATATTTAATATTGCTGGCTACCAACGCAAGTCTAGTAGTCTAACTATTGATTATACCGAAACTTCCGTATAATGTTGTTCTAAATATCTATATATCAAGCATCTCCATGTTATATGGAAAACTTCTTTTTTATGTTCATATTTGGGTATGTAGTTATCCCTTACAAGAGGATTATATGGAAAGTTCCCTTGTAATCCCAAGGGTTATAAAGAATTTTTCCGCCTCCTGAATGCGATCTCCCTAAATCCCCTTGCTTCGATATCACTTTCTAATTCATTTTTTATTGGCGATCGCCTGGGTACACTTATCCGGAATGCCGAAAAAGAGAAAGTCCCTGTGATGGCAGTTGTAGGAGCGAAGGAAGAGGAAACCAACAGCTTGAGTATTTCCGTGCTTCCGGGGAATTGGGTAGTATTGCCGTCGATGAGGTGGTGGAAAAAATGAGGAGCGCGATCGCTAACTACAGAAATTCTTAGTTAATTTACATTCACAAGTTTCCCACTATATTTATCATAGAAATATGGTGTGATTTGTTTTGAGAGAAAAGAATAAATATCAATTTTGAGCAGAAATCAGCCAACATAAACGGGAATATTCCGATGACAGCCCTAACATTAAACCTTAATTCTGTAATTAAACTCACACGAGAGCAGTTCTATGACTTGTGTGCTGCAAACCCAGATTTAAAATTAGAACGTAATGCCCAGGGAGAATTAGTTATTATGCCACCGACCGGAGGGGAAACAGGGAGAAGTAATGTTAATTTAATCCTCCAAATAGCATCATGGAATGAACAAAATCAGCTTGGTGAAGTTTTTGATTCCTCGACAGGCTTTACTTTACCCTCAGGTTCTGACCGTTCTCCAGATGTTTCTTGGGTGGAAAAATCTCGTTGGCAAGCTTTAACTCCAGAACAACGAGAGAAATTTATTCCCCTCTGTCCTGATTTTGTGATTGAAATTATGTCACCATCCGATACTTTGAAAAAAGTTCAAGAAAAAATGGATGAATACATGCAAAATGGCTGTCAATTAGGTTGGTTGATAAATCGAAAAAAACAAGAAGTTGAAATTTATCGTTCAGGACAAGCAGTGGAAATCTTAACATCACCTGAAACTATTTCGGGAGAGGAAACTTTACCAGGATTTGTCCTGAATTTACAAAAAATTTGGGCATAGGATTACATTTTTAATTTCCTATGCTACATTTAGTAGTTGGGTAGTGCTACATAATTAGTCTATGGTCAGGGTTCACAATGCCCTGCTGGTGCGCCAACCTCTGGATTGTGCGTATACCGACTGAAAATGACTACTCCACAGCGCAATTAGCTCAGTGGTAGAGCGTCAGACTTAATCTGAGGACGTAGGTTCAAATCCAACATTGTGCCCCAAGAAAGTTAGCTCATTATGGCAAGAGCGCTTGCTTAGAAAGCAGGAGATTGCAGGTTCAAATCCCGCACTTTCAACCCCCCAAAAGTTAGCTCATTTGGTAGAGCAATCGACTTCCAATCGATCTGTAACAGGTTCAAATCCTGTACTTTTAACCACAACCCTTCCGGGTCAAAAATGCTACCTTTTTCAGGTAAAAACAAACAATAAAACCCTGCAATTTAGGTAACTAGCGAATAACACCTCGTGATATCTGCTAGTGACAGTGAAGTCGCCAGTGTAATTGTGACTTCCCCAGCTTGAGTATGTCCTTCCTTTGCTGCATCTAGTTTGTCTGTGGATATGCTAGACAGGGCAAAAAGAACGATATATCTGAGAGTGGTAAAAGTTCCGAACTTACCCTTGGGTATGGGAGGAACAATGATACATTCTCTTAATCCAGTGGGAGAAATGCAACTGCCCGCAACTAAACTGTAAAACCTACATTAGCAGGGTTTTATATAAATTACTAAATAATTGGTTGATGGCGATCGCTACAACTTGAGAACTCGGTATTGCACTCCTGTCTCAAAAATTCTTGTGCCTCCTCCCTCGGCAATTGTCTGTCTTAATTTCTCTGGATGGGTGACTCCTACCCCTGCTAAATAATCGATTCCCATCTCTGCTAAATCTGGCAACCAGGGAACAGTTGGTCCCATCAAAACTAACTTGGCATTTTGTGACAATTCCACTAAACGGGGAAAGGTTTTATTAACTATGGAAGTGGCAGTGAGAAACACCCAATCACTTTCGGGGAGCAGGTATTCGCAAGCAGTATCAGGTAAATCCTCAGCCGTGGGTTGGCGTTCAAGAACTGTTAATGCTATTCCTTCCTCATACTGGGATAATCCGGGATAACGTCCAATCACTACTACTCTTTGACCACGAATCAATGGGAGAAAATGCTCAAAGACAGCAAGATTTCCCGATAATTTTGGTGTTAAAGGTTCAGCCTGCGCCAAAAGCGGTGAAGATGGATTAATTACGGCATTAATTGCTGCCATTGCCACGGTTGCTTGATAGCTATCCCAGGATTGTAACCAAGGTACTAAATCTGAGATTGGTGTATTGACTAGAGTTCCTGACCAAGGTAAGGTGCGGGTTGGAATACCAGGACTCATGGACAATCCAATTCCCTCTGCTTGGCAGAATGTCCAAGTTAAACCGATGATAATTTCTTTAACTAATGCATTTCTTTGACTGGACAACCCCAGCAGACGATATATTTCCCGTGGGTGTACTCTCATGGTGGTTGACGTGAAGCGTTATGTCCCTCCAATCTTATCTATTATCCCAATGGCGAATCACTTCCGCAACTGACCAAGCTTGAGCGATCGCCCCCCTGGGGGTATGGGGTTCGTCTCCGTCGAATATCTCTGAAATTGAGCCAATACAAGCATCTGCGGCAAAATGTTGGATTAAAGGTTGCCAATCAAAGGGTAAGGGTTCGGTGGGATAAAAACGCTGCCAAGCACGAATAAATGGTCCAATTAACCAACACCAAACTGTACCTTGATGATAGGCGCGATCGCGGCTTGTAGAATTACCCACATACTGACCAAGATACTCTGGATCGGCGGGGTCGAGAGAGCGTAACCCATAGGGAGTCAGCAGACGGGAAGCTGCTAATTGCAGGATTTTTTGTCCTTGAGATGCAGAAAAAGCACAGTGGGACAAAGATAAAGCTAAAACCGCATTGGGGCGAATTTGGGAATTACGATGGTCTTCTGGGTCGATAGTGTCATATAAATAGCCTAATTGGGGATTCCAAAACTTTTGTAAGGAGGCTTTAACCTGCTCTGCTTGCTGAATATAACGCCGTCCTTGCTTGGCTAATCGATTTGTTTCATCTATCGCACCTGTTTCCATTAAAATTTCTGCCCAGCGACTTGCCCAACACAAAGCGGAGTACCACAGAGCGTTAATTTCTACTGTTTTACCCTGACGAGGGGTGACAGGTTGCCCATCTACTACCGCATCCATCCATGTCAAAGCCAAACCCCGCGCATACCAACCCACTAAACCATCGGTTGAGTCCACTTGAATATTAAAGCGTGTCCCACCCATAAAAGCTTTGTATATTTGCTGAACTAATGGATACTGTTCGGCTAAAAATGCCCAATCTTGAGTGACTTCTAGGTATAGTCCCAGAATTTCAATCCACCACAAAGCTGCATCTATGCTGTTATAGGTGGGTTCACTTCCTAATTCTGGGAAGCTATTTGGCATCAATCCATAACGAGAATAACCACCGATGGTTCGTAATAAAGCTTTTGCTAAATCGTAGCGCTGGGAACTTAAAGCTAAACCAGGTAGGGCAATTAAGGTATGTCTTCCCCAACTATTGAACCAGTGATAACCAGCAATCACTATCGGACTATCAATAGCAGCACGATGGACAATAAATTGGTCACTGGCTTGTAGAAGTTGCTGATAGGTGTCAGCATTGGCAGATGGCAAATTATTGCCGACTTTACCCCCAGGGAAAATTTTTCCCAGACGTTCTTGCTCTGCTTCTACTGCTTCGCTAAAGGTGTCATCAGTTAGAGAAATTTGGGATTTTTCAGGAAAACCAATTTTTGCTTCCAAGGTGACTGTATCCCCCGGTTCCAGGTATACCGTCAGATAACCGGGACTGTATAAATCTTCGCGATCGCCTAATCCTCGATTGGTTTCTTCTGGTAATTGATAATTCCAATACCAAAAGGCATCCGGTTGATAATCCCCTTCTGTCCAGGATAAATGCCAAGGTGTACCAAAATGCCCCTTGTGAATGGCTTGCAAACTTACTTCTCGATTACCTAGTATCTGAGAAAATTGCAACTCAGACATTTGCTGCTGTTGATTATGTAAACTGCGATCGCCAATCAGTAACCGCAATCTTAAAACCGCAGCACTATCACCTTGGTAACGATAATGCATTAACAAGCTCTGGGAAAAGTTCTGACTATCACCAGAGGCGGAATTTCTGTTTTCCCCGTGCGGCATCACAAGCTGTCTTGTTAACTGCCAATCCTCTTCTCCCCATGTCCATTTAGGTACTGGATGAATCTGAAACGAACGGAGATACTTATACCCCTGGGGAACAATCTCACCGCTACACCAAAAATTAGCTCCTAAAGCAATAACTTTATCCGCTAACTCTAAACTTGCTTCTAAATGAGATAGCAAAAGAGTCCTCCCAGAGGGGGGACTTGCAGCAGCAAAGAACCAGCCATGGTAAGTCCGAGTACGGATATCCGTAACTGTACCGCTTGCAAAGCTACCTAAACCGTTGGTTAACAACCATTCTCTCGTATCTAAATCCACCATTGCTACTCAAAATCGTTATGAGTATGATATATTCGTAACAGTTCGTAATTAAGCTGTCAAACAGTGGACAGGTGAAAATAACGCCATTGAATAGAGATGATGGCAAAAATGGAAAATAGAAACCCTACTTAACGTTTCACAATCCACAATCCAAAATCGCCAATGGCTATAACCTGAACACCACAAGCAAGCGGGCAGCGAGACGCATATAAGTTCAAAGGAGAATTAGTATATGTCGAATGCAATAGAAGGATGCCTGCGCGTTGGTCAACAAGCTCCCGATTTTACAGCAACTGCTGTGGCAGATCAGGAATTTAAAACAATTAAACTTTCTGATTATCGCGGCAAGTATGTTGTATTATTTTTCTACCCTTTAGACTTTACCTTTGTTTGTCCCACTGAAATTACAGCCTTTAGCGATCGCTACGAAGAATTTAAAAAACTTAACACAGAAATTCTTGGCGTGTCAGTGGATAGTGAGTTTTCTCACTTGGCATGGATTCAAACAGATCGTAAGTCTGGTGGTGTAGGTGATCTGAGCTACCCTCTAGTTTCTGATATCAAAAAAGAAATTAGTAGTGCTTATAATGTTCTTGACCCAGCAGCTGGCATAGCTTTGCGTGGTTTGTTCATTATTGACAAAGACGGAATTATCCAACACGCTACCATCAATAACCTCGCTTTTGGTCGTAGCGTTGATGAGACAGTACGGACATTACAAGCGATTCAACACGTTCAATCTCACCCTGATGAAGTTTGCCCCGCAGGTTGGCAACCAGGTGATAAAACCATGAATCCTGACCCCGTGAAATCCAAAGTTTACTTTGCTGCTGTTTAGAATTAGGTCAGTATCGAAGAAACAAACGACCCTAGGAAAACTCTGAAAACTCTGTAATCAGGTAATTAAGAATTTTCTTTTGGTACTAATAAATTAGTTAGATAAAAATGTAAACCTAGAGTCGGAGTATTTCTGATTCTAGGTTTTATGTAATTTGAAGTTATACTATTTCTCTAAATTCTGACTATGGATAATTTTCCCCCTGCCGTCTATGTGTAGCTTTATTTGGAAGAATTAATACCACTCTTTATCGGAGCCATCAGTAACTTTGTGTAACATCTCGATATTTATACTTAATGTCTTTTGTGTATAAGATGTTGTCTATGGGTTTGATGTCTTTTGCAAATCTACGAGTCTTGTTGATATTATGCTAGGCATTTTAATCATTCTGAAAGTCATATTTTCACATTCGTCTGCAATGTTATAGCTATTTTTACTTATGTACTAAGTATAAAAAAAACAAAAATAACCGTAGTAATTGCATTTTGTGTAAATAAAAAAATTGCTAATATTTAAATTTGTATCCCGGTCAAAATTAATTATCAGAATAATTTTTGATAACTATTAGCAAAATACAATATTTAAAATTTACTTACAAAAATGCTGCACTATTCCCAAAAAAATATTAAAAATTATCTAGATTTAAATAAAATTCTTGCTCCTAGAGCAAATCACCTATTTGTATTTCTGGAAGTTTTTGCCAAGGAAGGTGGAATTCAATCCTACGTCAAAGATGTTTTTCGCTCTTACCTAAACCTGAATCAAAAACTCCGAGGAGAAGTTTTTTTACTTCGAGATGCTCAAGGTTGTGAAAATCCCTTTGCATCAGAATTACTGAAGTTTCATTATTTTAAGTCTCACTCTCCACAAATTGAGAGAGTCAAAATGACAACTACTTTGCTCAGTCATTTGATGCGTCAAAGACCTCAACATGTATTCTGTGGTCATGTGAAACTAGCTCCCATGATTGGTATGTTATGCCAACCGTTGGGAATTCCCTACACTGTCATGACCCATGGAAAGGAAGTATGGCAGCCATTAGACCCACAGACAAGAACAAGCTTACAAAAAGCGACACATCTGTGGACTGTAAGTAACTACACCCAAAAAGTTGCCTGTGCTGCAAATCAATTAGATCCGCAAAAAGTTAAAATACTACCTTGTGCTGTAAATACGGACAAATTTACACCAGGTGAAAAATCCAGTAGTTTGCGATCGCGCTATGGATTGCAAAATTCCCAGGTATTAATGACGGTTGCCAGACTATGGTCGGGTGATATCTATAAAGGCGTAGATATTACAATTCAAGCATTGCCGAAGATATGCCAAGTCTTTCCTGATGTCAAATATTTAGTCATTGGTCGTGGGGATGATCAGCCAAGATTAGCACAGCTTGCCCAGGATTTAGGGGTGAGCGATCGCGTGGTTTTTGCCGGTTTTGTACCCACAGAAGAACTAGTAGAGCATTATCGTCTGGCTGATGCTTATATCATGCCTTCTCAAGAAGGATTTGGCATTGTTTACTTAGAAGCCATGGCTTGTGGTATACCCGTACTATCAGGAGACAATGATGGTTCCGCCGACCCCTTGCAGAATGGTAGATTAGGGTGGCGTGTCCCCCATAGAGATGTGGATGCTGTGGCTGCTGGTTGTATAGAAATTCTCCAAGGTGAAGACAAACGCTGTCAGGGAGAATGGTTAAGAGAAGAAGTCATTGCCAATTTTGGGATTGCAGCTTTCCAGAAGAGAATGCAAGCAGAATTTTTAGCTGTTTTAGATGATAGATGAAAAGATAGCCAAAAAATGAAAAAATATTTTCACCTTTGCAAATCTATTAACATCCCAAAGTCTTGTTACATTCTGCTGCAAAATGCGCGTAAGTATTCCCAATAATGGTAAAAATGTATCAAGTCTGGATTCTAATCGGCAATGATGCATAAACCCAAATAAAAATGCGCCAAGCCCATCTCAGATAAATTTGTCACCTGAAGTGAACCAAAAGCAACACTTCTGTCAGACTTCGTACTGCAATCAACCTGAACTGCAATAGATAAACGCCTAAAACGATGAAAGCATCTGCAAAATTCGACTTTGAAGACGAAAAGTTCAATGCACCGCCTTCTCTAGTCATTCCTTGGTGTCAGATGATTAATCCTCGGTATGGCAATGATGGTATTTTGCCCTACGGATTAGCAATTAAGCTGGATAATGCTCATGCTGTAGGTTTCCAACCCGATGCTAATTGGCAACAGGTGGAATATGAATTTAGCTCCAGCCTCGAAACAGTGTATATGACGACTACTCCTCAGATAGCGATCGTCCGTCGTGGACCATTATCTGTCAAGGATAGGGAAACGGGAGTCAAGTTAGGTACACTGAGAGATAATTACGATGCTTTTTTAGCGGATAAACTGAAATTTAGAACCTTTACTCGTTATTTAGTCTTTCTAGTTGGAGAAAATAAGAAATTTTTACATGAACTGCCCCTGCAATTAACCCTCAGTGGAGTGGCAGGAGCAAGTTTTAGTAAGGCTTATTGTGACTATCAACAAGGGAGAGTTATGGGTGGATTTGTTGCGGAGTTGGAAAGAGCATATGCCGCATACCGCAAACAAGCACCAACACCCAAAGGTCCCCTGTTCCATGCCCATGGGATATTTTGCCCCATTATTGACTCTGAAGAACGAGGTATTGAACCCAATACAGTACTAGTGGCTTCTACAGTTGATTATAAGCATCCGACAGTGACCACACTCACACAATTTTTGATTCCTTCCGATTCTCCAGAGTCAGAACTAATTGCTAAGAACTTTGAGGAGTATAAGGAGTTCGGCAAGGAAGCCATTAAGGTAGAAAGCAAGATAGTTGCCGCAGCGGCGGTATCTAATTCTTATATCTATCCGGATGAGGATGATTTTGGATATCCACCCTATTAAGAGCTAAAGGGGGAATCGTTAACACTTGACAGAGGCGGGAAATAATTATTTGACTCCCGCCGGATCCAACTACAAATATTTACGACCTTTAACTTACCTCACTGGCGTATTTTCCTATTTCTGGCAGCCCTAGTGTTAAAAATCTTGAGAATTTGCCACTTGAAGACAAAATTTGCAGTAAGCTCATCTTGAATTGTCGTGTAATTTAACAGGAATTATTGATATGGCAGCATCCTTTTTACCTTCAATCTTTGTTCCCATCATTGGTTGGGTTTTCCCTGCAATCACAATGGCACTTTTATTCATCTACATCGAACGTGATGATATTGCCTAAGTCGTTAATGGGTAATGGCTAACAGGTAATAAAAAGTATTACTTGTTATCTTCTGTCCATCTAATCAAAGTCTTCACCCTCTTGACCTCTCTCAAGCTTACAGAGACAAAGGGGGTGAATTCTCAGTGTCATATGCTACAACCTAAACGGGATTATCAATGATAATTAAATACCGCCTATCTCTTATGAGATGGGCGGTTTGTTTAAGTACTGATTTTATTAACCAGCAGTATTGAGTACAAATTTGCTGTATCTGCTTTTCGCACTACATGGAGGAGCCAAGTCCTGCATAAGCGCCGTAGAAGAAAATACCAACTACGGTAATAATACCTAAACCTGCAACGGTTGCTACAACCCATAAGGGAATTCTGCCACTTCCAGACACGCTTTTCTCCTCCTTCAACACAAAATCAGCATTTACTTTAGCGAAAAAATTACAGCTAATTTAGGATGTAATTACTTAGCTAGGGATAGAAAATTTTTGGGATGCCAATATCTTCCAACCTGAATTACAAATCCTTAATTGCTATGATGCCAGCACTCTTGGTTTAGTTGAAGAAGTAGCTGGAAAAGAGAATACCTAGAACGAACACCAACAATAATCCTAAGTATAAGGAAGTACGGTTGAGTTCAACTGGTTGACTATTACGATTAGGGGTTCTATCCATGGGTTGCTCCTAACGTTGAATAAATTGCATCGCTGCGATCGCACCCAAAAAGAAAACAGTGGGTACACCTAGGGTGTGAACCGCTAGCCAGCGAACGGTAAAAATAGGATAAGTAACTGGTTGGTTAACGTTATTGCCGCTAGTCATGATGTCAAACTACTTTCCAATAAATTGTTCTACTTGTTTTTTTGCTTCGTAACGATTGTTAACGATAGGCAATTCTTGGCGTTCTTGGGTGTAGTACTCGTCGGGACGGGGTGTGCCAAAAACATCATATGCTAAGCCAGTGCTGACAAATAACCAACCAGCAATAAACAAAGCTGGAATGGTGATGCTATGGATTACCCAGTAACGAATGCTAGTGATAATGTCCGAAAACGGACGTTCTCCAGTAGTACCTGACATTTGGATTCCCTACCTTTAACAAAGATTGTCAATGAGTTTATTATCCTACAAAGTTTAGAAAGAGTTACAAGTTGCAACTTCTTTCTCATAAATTTTTAGTAGTGTAGTTAAGCTGCTGGGGTGGGGTGATATTTTAACAACACACCGCGATCGCCAATAATAAATCCCTTCTCTGGTGACAAAAAGGTCACTTTGTATAAATTACCAGGGACTTGTTGAGCATCACTATCTTTTTCCCAAGTCTGACCACCATCCGTACTGCGTAGCAAATTACCGCTACCACCACCAACCCAAATCTCTTCTGGTGTCCGATACGCTAAATCCAGTAGCCCCCAACTTGAAGCTTTCTCGGGAATTTGAGCCTCTGCCCACTTTTCAGGATCATCACCCTCGGTAAACTGAATTTGACCCCCACGAGCCAACATCCACATCTGTCCACTACGAGTAAAACCCATGTTCTCAACTCTTCGAGAACTATTACGGTTATGAGGAACCCAAGCATTTTGTCCTGGTTCCCAGGTGGAATAAAAATTACCCTTAGCGGAAACTGCTACATATTTTCCATCCTCAGAACGCTGGATATTCCTCACTACACCCACAGCTTGAGCTACCTGCGCCTTCCAATTCTGTCCACCATCGGTCGTTTTGTAAATAGCACCTACAGTCGTTGACATTTCGGCTGACTTTCCACCCAAAGCAACAATACTAATTGGATTTCCAGGCAGCTTTTCACTCAAAGAAATTCGTGACCAAGACTTGCCAGCATCAAGGCTATGTAACAGTAAAGAAGGTTCTCCTACAATCCAACCTTCATCCCCCTGAAAACTCACAGAGTTAAACCGATACTTATCATCATCGAGTTGTAACTTAATCGGCTGCCAAGTATCTCCACCATCATTAGTTTCTAGAAGGGTAGTATTACTACCTACCAAATAACCATGATTGGAGTTATTGACAAAAGCGATATCTAAAAGCTTCTCTGTACTTGGTACAGAAATAACTTCCCAAGTATGGAGACTAGTTGCTGTAACTTTACTACAACCAAAACATAATAAAACAACTGCAAACAAAGCAAATATTCTTTGCCCAAATTTTCTTGTCCAAATCATCGCCAATATCTATTAATTTTGCTGTGAATTTGCCTATAGAAAGCTTATCTAGAGACTCTAACTCTCCGAAAATACCAGAAAGTTTATTTTTCAGATAAATGAAAATAAATTTCATTAACTTCAGATTTTACTGCAAGCCATAAAGACTCATAAAAAACAGAAATCCCAAACCTAAAGCACCAAAAATTAACAGATTCTTCTGGGCAGGCGTTAAGGTATTCACACCTAAACCATAACCAAGATTTTCCTTAAATCCTGAAGCTGTACCCCCAGGACCAATATTGGCAAAAGCAACTTTCTTGGCAGTACATACGGGACAACGCCAATTTATCGGTAAATCTGTAAACGCGGTTCCCGCAGGAATATCGTGTTTATCATCACCCTTCTCTGGCTCATAAACATAACCGCAGGCACGACATTCGTAGCGGTCTAAGGCTGGATCTTCTTCTAAAACTGGGTTTTCCGGAATTTTATCGCTGTCTTCGCTCATGGTTGGAGTACCGCAGTCGGGCGAATATTAAATATACGTTACAAATTATGACATAAGTGTTAGCTTTTTCTATCACAACTCCCAACGAATCAAATAGCCCATACCTGTGTTTCCCAGAATTCAGAAATGCCAAACAGATATAATGTAAAAGAAGGTAACAAAGTTATTTCCACCCAAAACGGTAGATATTTATTGTGTTTGTTCTTAGCGGTTACGAGTACCTTCTAGGCTTTCTTATCATCTGTAGCCTAGTGCCTGCCTTAGCTCTTGCAGCGTCCAAGCTCCTACGACCCACAGGTCGCTACCCAGAACGGCGCACAACCTATGAATCTGGCATGGAACCTATCGGCGGTGCTTGGATTCAATTCAACATCCGTTACTATATGTTTGCGCTGGTGTTTGTGGTATTTGATGTTGAGACAGTTTTTCTCTATCCCTGGGCTGTAGCGTTTCACCGCCTAGGGCTATTGGCTTTTATTGAAGCGTTGATTTTTATCGCAATTCTTGTAGTTGCCTTAGTCTACGCATGGCGTAAAGGAGCATTGGAATGGTCTTAGATGGCAATTTAACAGCAAAAGATTTGGCGGCGCAGCAAAAAGAACGGATTTTAAACCCGATTGAGCGCCCCACAATTACCCAAGAGTTGTCAGAAAACGTAATTCTGACCACTGTGGATGACCTTTACAACTGGGCACGACTTTCGAGTCTATGGCCCCTACTCTTCGGAACTGCTTGCTGTTTCATTGAATTTGCGGCATTAATCGGTTCTCGATTTGATTTTGACCGTTTTGGACTTATTCCCCGTTCTAGTCCCAGGCAGGCTGATTTAATCATTACTGCGGGCACAATTACCATGAAGATGGCTCCTCAGTTAGTACGTCTTTATGAGCAGATGCCAGAACCCAAATATGTGATTGCAATGGGTGCTTGTACAATCACCGGTGGAATGTTCAGCGTTGATTCACCTTCTGCTGTACGTGGAGTAGATAAATTAATTCCTGTAGATGTATATTTACCTGGTTGCCCTCCCCGTCCTGAAGCAATTATTGACGCAATTATTAAGTTAAGGAAGAAGATTTCCAACGATTCCATGCAAGAGCGGAGTTTGATTAAACAGACTCATCGCTACTACAGTACAACCCATAGCATGAAGCCAGTAGATGATATTCTCACTGGTAAGTATCTTCAGTCTGAGACGCGCTACACACCACCGAAGGAATTAACGGAAGCTATGGGTATGCCCATACCTCCTGCACTACTGACAGCGAAGAAGGAGGAAGTCAACCGTGGCTGATGAAACAACCCCTGCACCAGTTGAAGAAACTGCAATAGTTGAAGCTGGTAAAGTTTCCCAATGGTTATCAGAAAATGGTTTTGCCCATGAATCCTTAGCACCCGATATAACCGGAGTGGAAATTATTAAGGTAGAACCTGATTTCTTGTTACCTATCTGTACAGCACTCTATGCCTATGGATTTAACTGCCTTCAGTGTCAGTCTGGGATTGACTTGGGACCAGGACAAGAATTAGTGAGTATGTATCACCTGATTAAAATTGGTGATAATGTTACCCAAGCCGAGGAAGTACGGGTAAAAGTATTTTTGCCTAGAGAGAATCCTTCAGTACCTTCGGTTTACTGGATTTGGCGAACTGCTGATTGGCAAGAGCGGGAAACCTTCGATTTGTACGGTATTGTCTACGAAGGACACCCGAATTTGAAACGAATTCTCATGCCTGAGGATTGGGTGGGTTATCCTTTGCGGAAGGATTATATTTCACCTGATTTTTATGAATTGCAGGATGCTTATTAGTACTAAATTTTGAGTGCTGTCGTCCAATGCATCGAAACCCTCTGCCAAGTGGTAGAGGGTTTTACTTTGGGTTGTAGATGCTTGAGATTCCGGATATTAGCACTCTTGGAGTGAATCTATTGATTTTAAGGTGAGTTGGATGAGCTTGGACACTTCGATAAATCGATAAAAAACTGTCCCAAGGAGGATTATAAATCCCCAGCTAATACCATTTCACGAAAAATCTGATACAGATGTAAATCCTGAAAGCTTTGCTGCATCTAAGTTTTTTAATTGCGAGTTGCAAATTGTGAATTGGTATAACATCCAAAGTCCATTAAAAATGGACTCGAAATACAGTCCTGTTGTAGAGAAATTGAGCTATTAGACAGCCATTTTGAATCCCTGCCTCTAACCGTCGAACTTACGTTATTTTATGTTAGTAGTCTAGTTTTTATAACATTAAAATTCTTATTTTCTTGTTCCCTTATAGCCAAATCAATATTTACTAATTAATATTATTTATTGATATCAAATTAACGTTAGTATCGAATACGATTAACTTGATTGGTGATATAAATCATTATTCTTGTAGATTGATACAAATTAGGCAAATTGTGAATTAATAAGTATTGTTATAACTTCATAAGATAGTAATAGTAATTGTATTAATTTTGGATAATATTTTTTGAGATAAATTTTGATTTCTTAGTTGTAAAAAAACTCATCTATCAGTGTTGTTTTTGTTCTTTGGTACAGATATCAGTTCCAAATAAAAGTATTTTCGTGCAAGTGGAATGGGGATATGAATACTTATGGGATGACCTTTACCGAATATACGCTTCAGTTCAATTAGTTGTTGTTGAGTAAAGGTTGTTGCTATTTGACCAGGAATACGGGCAAAAAAAAATTTGATAAAAGGGTCAACTTTGCGAGATTGTGAGTAACGCTTTTTATGCATATATTTTGTATTGTTTTTTATGAGACTGAGCTTTAGAAGTTAGGACTGTGTTCGCTATCCCAACATTTTTGACCTCGCCAAGTTCTACCTGTATGTTCACATTCAGATTTGTCAAAAATCCAGGGTATGGATGTCGAGTAAGAAGAATTGGCATTTGGTGTGGTCTTATTATCAGAAACAAAAAAGGAGAATATACCCAAGTATGAAGTCAAAAGGATAGTTAAAAAGCCAATGAATAAAAGGATATTACCCAAAGCCCAAAAAGGATTCAATTTTTCCTTGGCACGGGAACGTTTTTGAGGAATATCTTCTATACCAATCACGAAGACTAGGTCAAAGTGGATTCCTGGTATAGGAAATTTGACTTGTAACAGATGATGAAGCCGACCACCAGAGCTAAAAGCCTGGATAATGGCTTGTATTTGTTGATTATCAAAGGTTTTTAATACTTCCGGAGAAATTTGTGCAAAAAGAGATTCAAATTTAATATCAATGGGTTGTATATTATCCATTTTTGGCTATACATATTTGTGCCAATCTTATCTATCTATAAAATAAATAACAAATCTATACATAAATAGCTTCCAGGCATTTACGTACAGGATAAAAATATTAATTGAATTGAATTAGCAGAGAATACGTAAAGTTGTTTGAAGGCTTATTACTTACTTAAATTAATTACTTTAAAAATTTCCGTGGAAGGGAATTTTGTTCAGAAGTGAACATTTTTTTGAGGTTAGCAAAATTAAATAATTAGTATTTATATTTACTCCAGAGAAAAAAAGGGCGATCGCCGATCGCCCCTCTCACTAGTTTTACTGAGAACTAGAATTTCTCATCCGGTTAATTTCTCTTTGTAATTCTTCAACTTGTCGTCGAAGGTTTTCTGCTTCGTTGTCTTCGACTTGCACATTGACTGCACCAGAAGCAGGCGATCGCCCATAATTACCACGCTTAATTTCTTGATATTCGCTCGAAACAGCCCATTCCTTTAAATAACGTACTCTTTCCACAGGAAACGGATGGGTTAACATCATTCCCTGTCCACCGTTATACATGAGAAATTTATATACCTGATTTAATCCATCGGCATCTAGGGCTTGATATGCTTCGGACTGACGGACAAACTCCTCTAAGCTGCACTCGTTCATATATCTACCACTGCCACCAGAAATTTTCATCATTGATGACATCACAGGGTTTAAGTCGTCCATAACTAACAGAGCAGCGCGATCGGCGGATAATTCAGCCTTGCGTCGCCACTCAAAAAAGGCATACATCAAAGCACTACTGACAAAATTCCCAATGCCAAAGGTAAACTCCCCAATCACGGAGGCTGCCCCCATCGCCCAAATCGCCATTTGAATTAGAATAGTATGACCACATTTTATATGCCCCAATTCATGGGCTAACACCGCCCGGATTTCGGCTTCTGTCAATAGGTCTAAAACCCCTGTGTTAATGACTATGTATGGATGATCCTGCCCCAAAGCATAACTATTTGCTTGGGGGTTTTGCTCGACAAACAGTGCAGGTTCTGGATGAATATCTAAATCTCGTACACATTCCCGGAAAATTTGGTAAATGGTGGAATATTGGCGCGGACCAACTTGGATGGTGTTGCCCATTAGATAGACGAATTGCGGACGTTCAGCAAAAAATTCCACAAATTTACGAGCAACTAGTTCAAATCCTGGTAAGCTACGCAGGGCTTGTTCTGCTTGCCGATCTAGGGGATGGCGAAACGCTTCGGAGGAAATTCCTTGGTAAGTTGGCATAATTTTGTTATCTGGTAGGTATTAGGCGTTATTGGATATTGGATATTAGGTTATGTGGTTAAATACCCAAGTTAGCCTTGGTGCTAATTAGTAAAGGTAAATAACCCATAACAAATGAGGATAAACATTGTTATGTATGGGATTGAAAGCGTGTGATTGAAGCAGAAGTTCATTTATCACTACATAACTTCCTGCGATCGCAGGCAGGTTTCCCTTCATGGTCACACCATTTGACAATGGCTCGTTTGGTTGCCCGTGCCCTACGTTTAGGACGTAGCGCTTTAATTCAAGTCGGAGCCACTTCTGGCTATCAGGGACGTTATAGAACTAGTTTTATTGCTTCAGCCTTGATGTGGCAAGGTGCTGTAGTTATTGTAGCGACCGAAACTGTGCAACAACGATTACTGAGGGTGGAAATCCCCCGCTTACAGGAATGGTTACAAATAGATAAAGCGATTAGAATCGGTGACGCAATTCCCTATGCTGAGTTCCAGGGAATACTTTTGACGACTCCAGAAACTTGGTTTGCAGCACAATTAACTGGTAAAAATAATTTTCCTGAAAATATCCCCACAATCATTGACGGTGTGGATGATATCGAAGATTGGGTTCGGCAACAACTGACGGTGAGTGTCGCACCTGCGGAATGGGATACATTAATGCTTGCCTGTCCTAGTTGTGGGGAAATTATTCGCTCTGCACGGGTAGAATTAACCCATGAATTGTTTCAACATCCCCCTAATCCTTACGACTGTCATCTGATTTCCTCAAAACAAATCGCAATTCTCACCCATCTTTATTCTGTGTTACAGAATCATTCCCTACCGGAATCTTGGCAAAGGTTTTACCAGTTATTTGCTCAAGCAAATGATAGTCCTGCCTCTCCCCTACTGTGGGCAACGATCGCCCGTCGGCAAGGTTTATTTTCTTTACATTGCGCCCCCATCGAGCTAGGAGAAATTCTTGCACCCATTTGGCACAAACAGCCTGTTGTCTTGATTGGTAGCGCCCTAGAGCCAGAAACCGAAGCTCCATTGTTTCGTCAGCGTATCGGTTTAGAAGATGTTACTTGTTTAAAATTTTCTGTAGACAATCAAACAGAAGCCATTCAACTGTACATACCCTACCAATTACCTCTACCCAATACACCGGAATTTCAAGGGGCTTTCATCCATAAGGTACGAACTTTATTATGTTTAAGTGCCACTTCTGTGGGGTTGACTGTGATATTGATTGGAGATGTACCCCTGAAAGCTCAGGTGGGAGCGATTCTAGCCTCGGAATTTGGTTCACGGGTACAGGTAGAAAAAACCTGCCTAGATGAAAATGGTATTTTAATTACTGGTTGGGAGTTTTGGCGAGAGCATCACAAGGTTTTACCTGCACCTCAGTTATTAGTGATTGCCACTTTGCCTCTACCTTCATTGGAACATCCCCTAGTTGCTGGTAGGGTAGCCCACTATAAGCGATCGCATCAAGATTGGTTCCGATTGTACCTGTTGCCTACGGCTTTAAATGAATTACAACGGGCGATCGCTCCTGTGCGGGAAAGTCAAGGAATCGTTGCTTTACTGGACAGTCGGGTTGTTAACCGCAGCTATGGTGCTCAAGTACTGTCTGCATTAAGTCCCCTGGCTAGAATTAATTATCTTGATGCTAATCTGTTTGTTTCTGAAGAAGACAGCAACTCCCCTTGAGCATCTTCAATCCGCAATTCCCTTTTTCTTTAATATGGAAATAGGTCTATTTTTAAGGGAAATTTGAGAAAACACCATGGGTGAAGCAAAACGTCGCAAAGAAACATTAGGAGATAAGTACGGGCAAGAAACCCGTATTATGCCTGGAGTACCCATCACAAAAGCTCAAGCAGAACAATTCACACAATGGACTACTCGTGGCGCTTGGATTGGCATTGGGGCAATGGTAGCAGTATGGGTGACAGTACGTTTTATTGGTCCAAGTTTTGGCTGGTGGCAAATTGTCAATTAGTTTGTACGTAATCGGCGGGCTGAAAAGCCCGCAATACAAGATTTCAAGCAATCATCAGTTCCCAATGTAAAAATTGTGCGCCTTTTGAAATCCCATCTTGCCTGAACAGTTTTTAAATTAGAAATATATACATAGAATTTATAATCCTCACTCCTTGCCACTTTCCCTAGAACACCCAGAAGTATCACAACAAACAGTATAATTAAATACTATTTAAGAATGCCTTAATGATAATACTGCCGAAATGGCAACATTCATATCCTTGTATTCGTTATCTTTGAGGGATAGAGAAAAGGATTTGGTTTTCATCTTTAAATCTGAAAAATAAGTATATTTATACACAGATGCCAAGATGAATACTCAAGCATTTCAGGTCATCTACTCAAAAAACATCCGTAACATTTCTTAACAAAGGTCAGGTTGACCAAATAAATCTCTCTCCTAATTTCGCGGTGAGTTCAGGTCTCCTTTTTGCCGTGGGAAGTTAAGGCGAAGGTCAGTTTATAAACGCAAAAATCGTAAACTGTCGTAGGACTATGTTATTACTACTCTGAGCGAGGAATCTGGTTCTTAAAGACAGATAATTGTCTAATCTGCGGTTTTTTCGTAGTTGACTTGTACCAAATATGAGTTAACCTTAAATCGGATCGCTTTCTTTTATCATCTACCCTGACAGAAACGTATAAAGAGATTGTTAAGTTTGGGGATTCTGTCTGAAAGGTTCTATTTGTAAATTGAATACTTTGATACTGCAAAGCGAACTGCTATAGACTACCCTATGCTAGGTAGTAATTTTACGATTTAAAGTGTATCTGGAATTTGTAATGAATAGTTTACAATACCAGTTCATGAGAAAATCTAAAGAAAATATAAAAACACTCTCGTGGTGTTTGGAGGACTAACTAAAGTGTTTCTAAGACTAGCGCAACAACATCGGCAATTTGTTCAAGACTTGGTCATGAACTTGCAAGCTCTAGCCACTGTGCTGGAAAGACGTGGTTATCCTGCGTCTTGCTACACCTGTGGGGATCAAATGAACAGCGCATCATTCATGGTAAGTCTAGGAGAGAATCATCTGATTCGTTTTCTTGTATCCGACTATGGGATCACTTGGACAGAAATGCGAGATGATCGAGAACTAATGAAACTTGAAGGTGCTGAGGCTGTAAATCAGTTACAAGAGCTTGCCAATATCATCAAGCAACCACTTCCTGCTTCCGTGGGTAACAAAACTCTGGCTAAACGCTGATAAAAGCTTTTGTGATGCTTGTGATACTCGCTTAGTAGTACCAAAAAGTTAATGTCTCGATGATGACAATTAGGAAGTTGTATATGAAGTTGATGTCTGTAGTCCAAAGTCAATAGTACCCAACTATTGACTAGTGGCTATTGACTTGCGGTGATTGTGATTAGCTACTCGAATCATAATTAACAATCATTTAATCATTGTTTCTCTCTATGATAATTGCCCTAAGCATCATTTTTTCTAGGGTTTGTCTCACATCTAAAGTTGGCAAACAAGTTCTGTGTGAGATGATTGAGACAAAAAGATAACAATTTCTGGATTGTGGTTGCCTATTTGGCGACTCAGGGGTAGGTTTGATGGTTATCTCTGCGATCGCCTCAGCTAGGATTATGATATTGATGAAATTGTTGTTTTCCATTCTGAAGTTAGACAACAAATGTTTTCTATGCTATTTCATCATGTGAAGAGTTGATTCCATCTTGATTCATAATTTTTACTATGTCTGGCAAAACCGCAGAAACACCGCAAATCCCACCTAGTAACGCTCTAGATATTCCAGCAAGTCAAGTTTCAGAAAATTGGTTTGAATATTTAGTGAAAGTTCATCCTCACCACACAGATTATGGTGGGATTGTATGGCATGGAACTTATCTTACTTGGCTAGAAGAAGCCAGGGTGGAATGTTTACGCTCTATAGGTGTGGATTTCGCTGATTTAGTAGCCTTAGGTTGTGATTTACCAGTGGTAGATTTATCAATACGCTACCATCGCTCCTTGCAGTTGGGGATGAGTGCAATAGTCAAGACACGAATGCATGAAGTAACCGGTGTCCGTTTAGACTGGGATTACGCGATAGTATCCGCAGATACACAGGAACTATATGTGACTGCAAAAGTGACTTTAGTCGCTGTAGATCGAGAAAGAGGTAAGATTATGCGCCATCTTCCAGCTAATGTCAAAGATGCATTAACGAAACTTTCCACACTAGCAAAGTAATTATCTATAGGTGTATCTGTTCACAGGTCAACTTATTGTTGAAAAAATAACAGATAACTATAAAATAATCATGATGTAATCAGGGTCTCAATTAAGACAAGTGAGACCCTATAGGCTTTAATTTATTCAATCCTTAATCTTTTGTCTCAATTTGAGAATTAACCCAATTATCACCAATATTCCACTGCTTATCTATTTGAGTTTCTGTATTAATTCTGATAGATTTCAAGTTAGCGCCTTCTAAATTAGCACCTTCTAAATTAGCACCTTCTAAGTTGGCACCCTCTAAGTTCGCATTCTGCAAATTAGCTCCTCTCAAGTTCGCATTTTTTAAGTTAGCTGCGATGAGATCAACCCCAGAAAGGTTGGCATTGGCTAAATCAGCATTTTTCAGTTTGACATCATTCAATTGGGCATTCACAAGAATTGCTTGATGTAAGTTAGCATGATTCAAAAGTGCATGACTTAGATATGCTTCGCTTAAATTGGCGCTTTCCAAGGAGGCATAATTTAAATTAGCATTCCACATATAAGCATTTGCTAAATTTGCAGCCTCTAAATTCGCCTCAGTTAACAGAGCTTGACTAAGATTAGCATTTTGCAAATTTGTTGCTAATAGTAGGGAATTTCTCAAGTCAGCACTACTTAAATTAACTTTTTCTAAGTTGGCATGACTTAAATTAGCTTTGATTAATCTTGCACTACTGAGGTTTGCTCTTGCTAATTCTACTCCCCATAGCTTTGCTTCAGTCAAATTAGCATCACTGAGATTTGCTTGATTGAGGTTAGTTTCACTGAGATCACTATGACTTAAATCAGCGCCACTGAGGTATATATGAGATAAATTGATTCCAGTCAGATGTATGTGACTCAAATCAACTAAAATTAGACTTACGCCACTAAAGTCCTTTCCCTCAATTAATCTGTCTTTAATCTCTTGCAGAATCCTAATTTTTTCCTCAGAAGTTACAGAATGTTTATCTTGAGTATCTGGAATATCTAAATTTTGGGCAGATAATAACTGGGATTGATACCAATAAAAAAATGATAGTCCTAAAGATAAACAAATTATGGCGATCGCCATGAATATATAATTTTTAATAGACCAAATTGCTACGGATGAACTCAAGCCAAGCAAGATTACTGGCAAGACTAAAAAAACTTGTCTTGTTGGAACTCCCATCAACCAAAATTCTTTTCCTCGCTTGGCAACAGTCATACTTTAGACCTCCGTTACTTTTAAAATATAAAAATTTCGACATCTTCATAGTTGCTGGGATATTGCAAAACACCATGATATCTGGCGAGAAATACCAGCCCTTACCTGCTAGTTTCGCGTATAAACTGTAACAGACTTAAGGGTGGAGCTTGCCGAGTTAGCACTCACAGCATCTGTAAAAATATCAGTCACTACTAAGGGGTAGCCCAAAAATTCCATTTTGGGACTATGTAAACTATTAACTATGGACAGATGAACACAAAAGATAATTAGACTAGTAAAAAATCGAGATACTTTGCCCTGAAATTGCAGTATTTATCCTAACTAGTATATGCGATTTCTGGGTTTGGGCGTGATCAGTTCGCAGTGAAAACTACTAAGCTGGTAAATAACGCAATCTTTAAATTCTCAATTGTCCTGCGGTGAGCAAGCCGCTATGATTTTCTTGCTGGCGAACTACCTGTAACCTACCCAACTATGTTTGATGCACTTGCTGAACGTTTAGAATCTGCCTGGAAAAAACTTCGGGGACAAGATAAAATCTCTGCTACCAATATTCAAGAAGCTTTGCGGGAAGTCCGTCGTGCTTTGTTAGAAGCGGATGTGAATCTCCAGGTAGTCAAGGATTTTATTGCCGGAGTTGAGACTAAAGCACAAGGTGCCGAAGTTATCACTGGGATTAAACCAGACCAACAGTTCATCAAAATTGTCTACGATGAACTGGTAGAAGTCATGGGGGAAACAAACGTTCCCCTGGCAGAAACACAAAAACCACCGACAATTGTGCTGATGGCTGGTTTGCAAGGTACAGGTAAAACCACCGCCACAGCCAAGTTAGCCCTACATTTACGTAAACTGGATCGTAGTTGTCTATTGGTCGCAACTGATGTCTATCGTCCGGCGGCGATTGACCAATTAATCACCCTTGGGAAGCAAATTGAAGTACCGGTCTTTTCCTTGGGTAGTGATGCCGATCCCGTAGAGATTGCCCGTCAAGGCGTCGCCCAGGCACAAGCAGATGGCATTAATACTGTGATTATTGATACCGCAGGTCGTCTGCAAATTGACACAGATATGATGGCGGAACTAGCCCGCATCAAAGAAACAGTCCAGCCCCACGAAACCCTGCTAGTTGTGGATGCAATGACTGGTCAAGAAGCGGCGAATTTAACTCGTACTTTCCATGAGGAAATTGGTATTACTGGAGCCATTCTCACTAAAATGGATGGCGATAGCCGAGGTGGGGCTGCCCTATCTGTAAGACAAATTTCCGGCGCACCCATTAAATTCATTGGGGTAGGTGAAAAAGTCGAAGCTCTACAACCTTTTTACCCCGATCGCATGGCATCGCGGATTCTGGGTATGGGTGATGTTCTCACCCTCGTAGAAAAAGCTCAGGAAGAAATCGATCTTGCCGATGCCGAGAAAATGCAGGAGAAAATCCTGACGGCAAAATTTGACTTTACTGATTTTCTCAAACAGTTGCGATTACTCAAAAATATGGGCTCCTTGGGGGGTATCCTGAAGCTGATTCCAGGAATGAACAAGCTTTCCGCAGATCAGCTACAACAGGGAGAAACCCAGCTCAAGCGCTGTGAAGCCATGATTAATTCCATGACCTCAGCCGAACGCAAAAACCCCGATTTGCTGGCTAGTTCCCCTAGCCGCCGCCGACGTATTGCCAGTGGTTCTGGTTACAAAGAAACAGATGTTAGTAAACTCGTCAGTGACTTTCAAAGAATGCGTGGGTTGATGCAACAAATGGGGCAAGGCGGTTTCCCTGGAATGGCTGGAATGATGGGAGGTGGTAATCCCTACGGTGGAGGTGGACGTGCTGCGGCTCCCGGATGGCGTGGATACCCAGGCGGTGCTGGCAGTCTCGGTGGCGGCAAGAAGAAACCGAAAAAAGATAAAAAGAAAAAAGGTTTCGGCAGCCTGTAGAAAATTTATCGGTTGTGATTGGGCAGCAGTATTAGACTGATTGCAGGAGTTAGGGATGGCACTAGAAGGCTTACAAGTGCTAGAATTAGCATTTCAGCAAATATAGCTGTTATCTCCTCCGTTGAAATCTCAGACAAATGTTTACGGCAGAATGCTGTATTTGTCTCAAATCTCCAGAAAATTGCTGTTTGTCGGTGTTTTCTGGCTCGCTAGGTGCGAACTTATAGCTCACAATTAGGAAACATAACCTGTCAACATGATTAAATTGCGCTTGAAGAGATACGGAAAAAAGCGGGAAGCAAGTTACCGTATTGTCGTTGTCAATAGTATTTCTCGCCGTGATGGTCGTCCTTTAGAAGAGTTGGGATTCTATAACCCCAGAAGTGAAGAAGTGAGACTTGATGTCCCTGGTATTGTCAAGCGACTACAACAAGGCGCACAGCCAACTGATACAGTCCGTCGCATCCTAGAGAAAAATAACGTTTTTGAACAGGTCAGTGCAAAAGCAGCATCCTAACGTTGGCGCAAAATCCTCGACAGCATATCCTGACTATGTTGGGTTGGTACGGTTTTTGATGCAACCGTTTTTAGAGTCTCCGGATTCCCTAAGTGTAGATTGTGAAATATCTCACACCCGTAATCGAGTTTGGATTCGTATTGCCTTCGACAGCACAGACAAAGGAAAAGTGTTTGGTCGAGGAGGGCGAAATATCCAAGCAATTCGTACGGTTATTGCCGCAGCTGCCGAAGCTGCTGGGCAGTCGGTTTATCTCGATATATATGGCAGTAATGCTATCGGTCGAGATGGCTCATCTTTTGATGAAGAGACTGAAGAAAGATTGCCTATGCCTAAACCTAGAGACAGGCGTGGTAATGATTCTAGACCTGTAGTGAAATCCCGTTCCCGCTAGGGTGGAACTAGCTAAACATCGGGTTTTTAGTAAATTTCTCTGGGCAACTGTGTTGACAAAATATTTTTTGACGCTTTTTGTTGCCAGTCATCAGCAGATAAATTAAGTAAACTTGATTTTATGTTCTGGAGATTTGAGATTTTCCTGCCACTAGACTCGAATGTTGTTTAACTTCGGTTTTTATGTTCAGATTATTTTTGGGTGGTAAGTCATAGTAATTTTGGGGTGTAGCTAGCCATCATTTCAAAGTTATTTGTCTCAAATTCTTAAGTAATCGCTCATAAGTTGTTTGGTTAATCTAAAATCTGCTGTTGATCAAGTATGAACTCTGAATAAATCTCTTCAGGAGGTGAAACCAGGGAGTGGCTGAAGTCCGTTTGGGTGAAAATGAGTCTATTGATTCAGCTTTGAGACGTTTTAAGAAGAAAATCCAGAAAGCTGGAATTTTGTCTGAAGTTAAGCGTCGGGAAAGATATGAAAAGCCCAGTTTACGTCGTAAACGCAAAGCGGCAGATGTGGGTAGGAGCGATCGCTATCTACGTCTAACAAATTAAATCAGGTTCGATTGCCCTCTACCTGAGAAGCATGGGGTAGCATACCTTGGTTACTTGAAGGTGGAAAGGGCGATCGCCTATTTATACAGTGAAATATTTGTAAAATTCACAATTAATGACCTCAAACTCTTCCTGTGAGGAGTTTGGGGCTTTAACTTTAGTAGTAATTACCACAATTGCCAATATCACTTGTGCTCTGGGAGAGCAGATAGAAGATTGCCTATGGCAGATATCTTAAAAATTGAATTGCCTAGCATTGAGAGTGCGATCGCCCTAGCTGGAGTGGGGGAAGAAAATATCAAGCTGTTGTCACGACAAACAGGAGCAAATATTGTTCTGCGGGGGCAGGAATTACTGATTTCGGGGACAGACAAACAGGTTGATTTGGTCAATCGCTTAGTGCGATCGCTAGAATATCTCTGGCAGAAAGGTCATCATATCTCAACTGCGGAGATTAGTACTGCTCGGCAAGCTTTAGATGCTCATCGGGAAGGGGAATTACAAGATTTACAACGCGATGTCCTGGCAAAAAGTCGGCGAGGGGAAGAAGTTCGTGCCAAAACCTTTCGTCAGCGACAATACATCGATATGGTACGTAAACGTGACCTAATATTTGGCACAGGACCCGCCGGTACAGGTAAGACTTTTTTAGCCGTTGTAGTGGCAGTACAAGCCCTACTAGCCAATGAATTTGAGAAAATTATTCTCACCCGTCCCGCAGTTGAAGCTGGGGAAAAATTGGGGTTTTTACCAGGAGATTTGCAACAGAAAGTCAATCCCTACCTCCGCCCCCTTTATGATGCTATCAATGAGTTTATTGACCCGGAAAAAGTGACTTCTCTGATGGAAAGGGGAGTGATTGAAGTTGCCCCCCTTGCCTATATGCGAGGACGTACCTTAAATAATGCCTTTGTGATTGTGGATGAAGCCCAAAATACCACACCCGCGCAGATGAAAATGGTATTAACTCGCTTGGGTTTCCGTTCACGGATGGTAGTAACTGGGGATATGACGCAAACAGATTTACCTGCGAACCAAGCATCAGGTTTAGGTGTAGCACTACAGGTTTTAAAGCACGTTGAGGGAATTGCTTTTTGTGAATTTTCCCAGAAAGATGTCGTGCGTCATCCCCTCGTACAGAGGATTGTGGCAGCCTACGAACAATATGAAAAGTAAATTCACCCTATTGGGGAATGGCTTTGACATTGGGGACAGAAGTGACTGGAACGCCCTGCTAACTTGATACGCTGAATGGGAGTATGGCAAACGCGGCAGGGTTCTCCTGTGCGGTTGTAAACCCAAGCAACGCCCCCATAGTTACCATTCACACCTTGAACATTCAGAAAATTACTGAAGGTAGTTCCGCCAGCTGCGATACTTGTTTCCAGAACTTGAATAATTATTGGGTGGAGGCGTGCGATTTGCGATCGCTGTAAATTTATACAGAGAGTATCCGGTAGAATTCCACTCAGGAATAGGGCTTCATCAGCATAAATATTTCCTAATCCTGCCACTACTGATTGGTCTAGGAGTGCTGTTTTGATGGGACGACGACGGTTGGCTAATTTCTCTGCCAGGTAGTCTACAGTGAATTCTGGAGCGAAGGGATCGCAAGCAAGTTTCGCTAAACCTGTAACCACTGTCTTGACTTCTATCTTGGGAGGAACCCACCACATTTGTCCAAAAGTTCGCTGATCGACAAAGCGTAATTCTTGATTCTGTCCCAAAAATATTCTCACCCGCGTATGTTTATGCAGAGGTTCATCAGAGTGTAACCATAATAATTGACCAGTCATCCGCAGATGCACACCCAGATAGGAATTTGTAGAGTTTTTAGGGGTATGAAGTTCTGCCAGAAGATATTTTCCGTAACGCTGCCATGTGGCGATCGCCTGACCTTGAATTCCTGCAATAAAATCTTCTGTGGAAAAGGGATAGGCAACAGTGCGATGTAACAGCACATCTCCACCGGTAATTTCTTGGTTTAGGGTTAACTGATTCAATCCCCGACGTACTGTTTCTACCTCTGGCAATTCTGGCATTTTTAAATTTACAGAGAAAATTCTTGCAGTATTTTACACGGAAGCGCTCTGAGAAAGCCAGAGGGCCATCGCACAATTGGGGAAAACGGGAAAGGGGGTATTTTAATCCTCAACTTCTCATCCCTCTTTTGTTACCTTGGGGAAAGAATAATCCGAAATTATTATATTTACGTCTTTTTTCAATAAAGGAATTTAAATGATAAAATTAAGACGCGACCGCACAATTCATTATTTTGTTTAGTTTTCAGAGTAGAGATAGTATTTTTCTCTCCTCGTAGTAACAAAAGAGGGATCAAGGGTTATCTGATTTTCTCTCACTAAATAAATCTGTGATTGTCAAAGGTTTTATAGTATGTCACGAAAATTCTGATACTTCTCCAAGCTCTACAACCCTGTTCAAGCCGGGATTTCACACTTAAGAATCACTAATTGTGAATTGCTATTCTTTTGCTTACCAAGCTTACCAAGAATAAAGGCTGAAGCGTCAAGACTCCTAAGATGAACTTGTGAGTTCACTTTTAGCCTGGAACTTCAGCCTTTGGGGATTGACCCGTGATCGGGTGGTAAAATTGCTAGCCTAAGACTTTAATATCTTACTTTTTAGCTTTCGCTTTGGGAGCTTCAACTTCAAACAGTTCGTCAACAGCAAAGTTATTGGTGTTGATCCCAGAGTAGTTAACTTTGTCAAAACGAACAATAACAGGGTACTTGATACCGCTTTGGTCTACGGAAGCAACTGTACCGACATCTTGAAACCAGTAGGATTCTGGACGAAGAATACGAACTTTAGAACCACGTTGAACCATGAGTTTTTTCCCTTTTAGTTATCAATTGCCTTGAATATTTAGGGCTTATTGTTCTCAATTTACAACTAGGTTGCAATCTCATGGGGCTTTGTTAAGTTATTTGTCTGAATTTCTGGGAAGACGGGACAGGGAAAGGGGTAAAGGCTTCGTTTCTACGACTATATACCCATCAACCATTCCCCAATCTTTTGAACATTGAATCAAATATTGCTTTGCCTCTTGACAATGTGCAAATGTTTGTTTACCTTTTTATGGACACGAAGCTAAATTATTGTTGGGTTTCATGTCTTAGTTAAAACGAACACACTACCTTCGTTGCCCCTGCCAATACGTAAATCCTCATCTAAATAGGTAATATCAAGCCATCCCTGTTGGCGATCGCTATTAATTGCAAAATCAATCGGGGATAATTTGTTACCAGTTTGCATACGATTAATCAAGTCGTTCGGGGATTGATAGCGTAGAAATCTTTGTAAGCCGACAACGCCACGTTCAAATTTTACCTGTACCCGGCGTTCTGAAATTGGCTCAAACTTAGCAGCAACGCTGATTAAGCCTTCTAAGTATGGTAAGCCAGAAATTTCAGCTAAGTTGTAGATAGTTTTATCTGCTACGCGAATACACTGATAAATGCTGTTAACTTGGCACAGAGGTATCCGATCCAGGTTTAAAAGTTCCTGGCTTGTGGTATACACTAGTCGCCAGTTTCCATCTAACAAATTTACGTTTAAGGCTTCAAAGGGTCGAGGTGTGGGATTCAAGTCTTCCAAGCTGGCGATCGCTGCCAAGATAGCTTGTTTTTCTGTTTGACTTGCCATGTTGCCGCGCTTTTTGCCCGCGATCGCATTCAGAAGATTAGTTTTTCCTAACATTATCCATGACCTCAATCAAAAATAAATTATTCTTTAGCAAAGGTAAATTAGAAGCAGTGCATAACTATATAGCCTTATAAGTTTTGCTCTCTTAGTTATTCAATCCCCGATGGTATTGATTGCAAAATCTCGATTTTCTGTCGGATCTTACAACCAAAGAGTTGAATGGATAACTAAAATCTTCCGTATCAAGTGATAGACTCTTAATTGTCTAGTTACATAGCCCTTTTCATCACTTCGTCGATATGTTGAATTCTCCCTTACGTGAAGCACCTCGAAATCAGCGAGCAGTTGTAATCCCATTACAGCAAGAATCTTCTATTTTAGAGTGGCTACAGAATAGCGGCAGGATGATCGCCCGCGAAGCATATGATCAAGACTATCCTGAAGACCAAGAGGAAATAGATTCACTTATCGGTGCGGAAGACGGTATCAGTGATTTTGACTTTGACGATGACGATGATGCTGCCCCAGAAGAAGAATAGATCAAGGTAAATATCTTTTCTCGCCAGGATAATTAAAGTTAGTAAATTACACAGTGTGATTTTTTGACTTGAGTCCTTTAAGATTTTTTAATATAAGTGTGGTGTTGGCTCATTCGTCATAGGTAAGTTCCTAAGTATTTGGTCGTAGTTATGTGTGGAGTGAAGGGAAATATCCGTGGACGCAAAATTATCTCCTAACCAAGGGTTGAATTTAACAGGTATAGGTCTGGTATCTTTCCTAGGTATTGGACTGGGTGTAGCTGCCACAGTCTTGGATGGAATGGCTAATCGCACACCCTGGCAAGGGGCATCCTTAACCCTGCCTTTTCTGTTTTGTGCTGTATTAGCTGCGGCGGCTGGTTTCGTCGTAATTCCCCTACTGCAAGCCTTAAAAACCGGGCAAATTATCCGCGAAGATGGTCCCCAAGCCCATCTGAAGAAAGCTGGTACACCGACAATGGGCGGTATCTTTTTTGTCCCAGTTGCGGTATTGGTTGCCTGTGTCTGGTCGAATTTCGATAATCAAGTTTTGGGAGTTTCGGCTTTAACATTAAGCTACGGATTAATTGGTTGGATTGACGACTGGCAGATTCTACGCCGCAAGTCCAATAAAGGCATCTCCCCCAAGATGAAAATGATGTTGCAAATAGGTTTTGCAGTCATGTTTTGTCTGTGGATGATGGCTACCCAACCTAGTGGTATTACAAATATTGCTTTACCTTTAGGTCTTTCTTTGCCCTTGGGTGCTTTATTCTGGATACTAGCTGGTTTTGTTCTAGTAGCTGAGAGTAATGCAACCAACCTCACAGATGGAGTAGACGGTTTAGCCGGAGGAACAGTGGCGATCGCTCTGTTGGCACTAGGCGCGTTAGTTGCCCCCACATCTGTCGGTTTGATGATATTTTGTGCTTGTATGAGCGGTGGTTGCCTCGGTTTCTTGGCTCACAATCGCAACCCTGCCCGCGTGTTTATGGGTGATACAGGTTCCCTAGCCTTAGGTGGTGCTTTAGCAGCAGTCGCCTTAGTTAGTAACAGCTTGTTTGCTTTGTTTATCATCAGTGGTATCTTCTTTGTCGAAACCTTGTCTGTAATGGCTCAAGTAAGCTACTACAAAGCCACTAAGGGACCAGATGGTAAAGGTAAGCGTCTTTTGAAAATGGCTCCTTTACACCACCATTTAGAGCTTTCTGGTTGGACAGAATTACAAGTTGTTGGCAGTTTTTATCTAATTGCAGCAATTCTCGCAGGTGCGACTCTACTTATCGGACGGTAAGTAATTAGCCCTGAGTCATGGCTAAGGGCTTACAAAATCAAGTTTTCCTAACCTCTTCAATTTAGTGAGTTGAAGGGGTTAATTTTTGGCGATAAATCTCTGGTAAGTAACAGAAGTTATGAGTGAATGACAAAAATTAATAGCTAAAATCAAGAGAAATTACCGGGAAGTGGTTATTATAGGTAACAGTGGCTGATAGATATTGAAACTATGATCTACTGCCTCAATCCGAGTTGTGAGCAGCCTTGGAACCCAGAGAGTGCAGAATTTTGCCAAAATTGTCAGGCAAAATTGCTACCCCTATTAAGAAACCGTTATCGCATCATCCAACCATTGGGTGGTGGTGGTTTTGGCAGAACTTTTTTAGCCCAGGATGAAGACAAGTTACACGAGCATTGTGTAGTCAAGCAATTAGCACCCCAAGTTCAGGGAACTAGTGCTTTAAACAAAGCCAATGAATTATTTAAGGAAGAAGCACGACGTTTGCAGCAGTTGGGAGAACATCGACAGATTCCTACCTTGTATGCTTATTTCCACCATGAAAATTATTTATTTTTAGTACAGCAGTTAATTGAAGGGCAAACTTTACGGCAAGAATTACAGCAGCAAGGCATTTTTTCAGAACCAAAAATCTGGCAATTGCTGCGAGAGTTATTACCAGTGCTGCAATATGTCCATGAGCATCAGGTAATTCATCGAGATATCAAACCTGACAATATTATTCGTCGCTCCCAGATTAAGGGAGATAGAAAGCAAACAGAGCTAGTTCTGATTGACTTTGGTGTTGCCAAGCAATTAACCGAAACTTCCAAGGAACTGACTGGTACTAGTATTGGTTCCTTTGGGTATGCACCTGTTGAGCAAATTAAGTTTGGTTATGTGTCTGGTGCTAGTGATTTATTTAGTTTAGGTGTCACCTGTTTTTACCTAATGACGGATATGCATCCTTCCCATCTGTACATGGAGCATGGTTTCAGTTGGGTGATGCAATGGAGGCAATATCTCAAATTCCCCATATCGGAACAACTATCTCAAGTTTTAGATAAGCTGCTGCATAGGGAAATTGAACAACGTTATCAGTCTGCAACGGAAGTTCTAGCAGATTTAGAAAATGCTCCGGAATGGCAATCCCAGTCACCGGTAATCAGTGATAATTATTCATTAACTAGAACTATTGCTCCACAGGAAATAGATTTAACCCTACCACCCCAATCCTTACTTGATTTACAGAGATCCCAGATTACCACCCCGATTGAGCAACCAGTTAAATCGGCGAAATCCTGGAAATATCCGGTGGTTTTTGGTGGTATGCTTGCGGTGTTTTCCCTGGGTGGATATGGTGTTTGGCAATGGCAAAATTCCTTATCTACCTTGAAAGGACATCTGAACTCGATCAACTCCCTAGCAATTAGCCGTAATAGTGTAAATTTGGTCAGTGGCAGCGATGATAAAACAGTTAAGATTTGGAATTTGCCAAACCGGAAATTACTGCGTACCCTGACAGGACACAGTGATTGGGTGTATTCTGTCGCTGTGACAACTGATGGTAAGACAATTGTCAGTGGTTCTAAGGATGGGACTGTGAAAGCCTGGAATCTGGAAACTGGTCAATTACTGCGGACATTTACAGGTCATACTGCCATTGTTAATTCTGTGGCGATCGCCCCCGATAATCAAACGGTAGTTAGTGGCAGCTACGATAAGAAAATTAAAGTTTGGCAGTTGCATACTGGGCAAGAAATTCTCAATTTGACAGGACATTCCCAGGAAGTACTATCTGTAGCAATTGCTCCCGACGGTAGAAAATTAGTTAGTACAAGTGCGGATAGAACTATCAAAATATGGGATTTAAATACGGGTAGAGAATTGAATTCTCTCAAGGGTGATTTAGGGGGTGATATTAATTCCACAGCCATTAGCCCTAATGGTCAAATTCTTGCGACTGTAAGTGATGGTAGTACTTCTCAGGTGAGAGTGTGGAACTTAAATACGGGTAGGGAATTACGTCCCCCATTTACAGGTCATACAGCAGACGTTAACAAAATTCTTTTCAGCCCTAATAATGAAACAATTATTACTGGTAGTGATGATGGTACGGTCAGAATTTGGAATCTGAACACAGGTCAAGAAGTCAGATCCATTGTCACCCACCAAGGAGAAATTTACGCCTTGGCGATCGCTCCCGATGGTAAAACTCTCGTAACTGCTGGTAAAGATAAAAATATTAAAATTTGGCAAATACCGTAAAAAGACAAAATACCCGAATCACCTTGCAGGAGTAGCACTTTTCAACTCTTCCTGTAACATTTTTTGGTAAATTCTGGGCAGATGGCTACTCATGGAATTATTCTCAATTCCGTACCCCAAACTTGTCCAAGTCGGAGAAAGTAGTTTGAGAACTTGATTGACTTTTCCTTGACGTAAAAGCTGGGAAATATCAGTTCCCCATACCTGGGAATCACTCAACCAACGATAAACTACTGCATCTTGATATTCTGCATCAAAGCTATAGGATGACCAAAATACAAAGCGTCCCGGTTTGGGATGATATTTCGGTGCAATCCGAAACCAAGTAGTATTAATAATTTGATACCTACCAGCAGCAGTAGAACAGTTCCCTTGATTTGGTCCATTGACAATGGTGACACAAATCTCTGGATGACGACTCAAATCCTGGACGTGTTGTCCACCATAAAGTAGGGAATAGGGACGCTGATGATTGGACTCACTAGCGGATATAGTGCGCATCAAAGCACGAATATGGGGATCACCACCTTTCATCACCAGAGGTGGTAATTTTGCGGGAAATACGGGATCAGAAGTCGAACGCAACTCACCAGTAATGTACCACTGAAACAGATAGACAAAAGCTAAAAGTGCTGCTAGTGGGGCAATAAATTTCTCTAAACCTTTTAATTCCCAACCTTTCAGAATCTGACTCCTCGTCATGAGTTGTAATCACCATCAAAAATATAACAATTATTTTTGACGAGTTGCGCAGAAGTAAAGTTCTACAGTCACTAAGTAAGATAAAAAATTCCCGACCTTTCCAGAAAGTCGGGGGAGCTAAACATCAGCAAAAATTATCTGACTAGCTTACAACTGTATAGAGTTCTGAGATATTTTTTGCGGGAGCGTCTGGTTGAGCAACTATTTCTACAACTTTATTGCGAGAGGTGGGAGTGAATAATGCTTCCACGCACACTTGAGCAACTTTTTGTCGGGGAATACTTCCCTCAAACAAAGTGTCTGCACTCTGCATAATCACAGAGTCGCTATTATCTTCATTTTTCAAGCCGCCAGGACGAACAATAGTGTAAGTCAATCCACTTTTTTGAATATACTCTTCTGCCTGCTTCTTCCAAACCAAAATTAACCAAAACAAATTGAGAGGATGGAAAAATTGCGATACACACAAGGATGAGACTAAAACGAAATGCTCTATCCCTTTATTTTTGGCAATATCAACTAAATTCTTGGTTCCTTCTAAGTCCACTTGATAGGGTTCTGTGGGATTAAAACTTGGTTTTGCCCCTGTGGCACAAATTAATACGGTACAATCACTGATAGCGCTGGCAATACTTTCCCGGTTTAAAACATCACCTTGTACTAATTCGGCAGCTTGTGGCAGTATATTTCTAGCCCTCTCTATATCTCTTACCATTGCCCGTACAGGAATATCACGGGCGATTAATTCTTGAACAATGCGTCTACCTGTCTCTCCGGTTGCACCTGCTACAAATGCTTTCATGATTAACGCTATCCTGGGAAACTAAATATTTGTGTTTTCCGTTCTCTATTGTAGAGATATTGTAGAGTTTCTATGAACTTAATGAGATTTTTTTGATTTTTCCATCAAAATAAGAAATTGTGCGAAAACTTGCACAAACCTTGGGAATCATGAATATAGGCGAAACTCCCACTACTTCAGAATCGATTTATGCTGGCAAGAAAACCTGAGTATCAATCCTTGGAATCAAACGAAGTTATTTTCTCTGTGGTGTCAGGTATCCAAGAGGTGGAGACAACTTCACAAGAAGTCACTCCAGAAGAACCTATACAATTTTCTGGTCATTATGCTGACTGTATGGAAATGTATGCTCCTGCGGGTACTGTTGCTGAGTATCTCAACAGTCATGGGGTGTGGTTTTCCCGTTGTGCAGAACCCATGAAGGTGGAACCTTTAGGAGAGCATGGTTATGCTTTAGTAATTGGTCGTTTTGGTTCTTTTGGGTATGAAGTAGAGCCAAAAATTGGTTTAGAACTTTTGCCACCCCAAGCTGGTGTTTATCGGATTCAGACTATACCGATTCCTGGCTATCAGCCACCGGGCTATGATGTCGATTATCAAGCTGTACTGCAATTGTCAGAAAACCAAGACAATAGTACGGGTATTTTGGGTGAGTTTACTCGTGTAGAGTGGGAATTGGATTTAAAGGTATATATCCAATTTCCTCGGTTTATTCAACGTTTACCAAAATCTTTAATTCAATCAACTGGCGATCGCCTACTTAACCAAATTGTCCGCCAAGTTTCCCGTCGTCTGACTCGCAAGGTGCAAGCAGATTTTCATCAGTCCTTTGGTATTCCCGTCCCCAAAAAGTATAAAAAGTGGTAAGTAAGAATAGTTATTGTAGAGACGTTTGACGATAGCGTCTCTACTGGTGACTATTGAGTGATAATTCTTTGGAGAATTTGAACACCTGTGATTGCTTGCCAAGCAAATAAGCCTAAAAGGGCAAAATTTAATAATATATGGGTCATTCTTGCCCAATTTGCCCCTTTTTGCATATAGGGAGATAGGGCAGCAGAAAAGGCGATCGCCACAGTCATTCCCAATCCTGCCAGTAGGTGAGGTCCGACAAATAATTTGCCATTGTTAATATAAGTTACTGCCATACCTCCCACACAACCTGCCACCATCAAACCCAACAGAATTGAACCATACTGATGGTGTCTAATATTATACTTACCCTTGATTAATTCTTTCTTCTCTTCACCGGAAGCACTGCGGGTACGCTGCACTTGTAGACCGAGATAGGCAGCATACAGAGATAGCAGTAACAGTGCCCACATCATGATTGGGTGAAAAAATTGAGACCAGTATTTAACCTCTGGTGACAGATTCATTGCGTGTTCCCCTCATTATCAAATCTTCATAAAAATTAGCATACCCTGATTTGGAATAGTGAGTGAGGCAATAGGTTACTGGTGACAGGTTACAGGGAACAGGTGATAGAAAAAGACTCTTTCCTTTCTCCTTTGCCCTTTCCCCATTGCCCCTGAAACACAGATAATAGCTATGGACTCGTATGGATGGGCATGGGTGTGAATTTAGACTTAAAAGAGATTGCTGTCATCAAAGCTGTCAAAGCTGGTGATATTCGGCAATTACAGTTATTGCTGAGTGGTGGTGTCAACGCCAATGTCATGGATGGTGAGGGAACTTCAGCGTTAATGTATGCTGCAAGTCTGGGTTATACAGAAATAGTGCGATCGCTACTAGATTTTGGAGCAGATATCAACCTGAAACGAAGACTTTATGGTTTAACAGCCCTAATGTTAGCAGTGAGTGGACAACACACTGACGTTGTACAACTTTTACTGTCGAGGGGTGCGGATATTCATGCAGTCAATGAGGATGGTAGTACTGCGCTCATGGCTGCGGCGATGAGGGGGCACAGTGGTATTGTTAGGATGTTATTAGAGGCTGGTTCCCAGGTAAATACCAAAGATAAGGATGATGATACCGCCCTTAGTGTTGCCGTCAAACAGGGAAATTCCTCAGTTGTTGAAGCTTTGCTAGCAGCAGGTGCAGAAATTAATGCTGAAGATGCTGAGGGTGAGACACCTTTACTCTTAGCGGTGGATCGGGGAGATGTGGAGATTGTACGTCTCTTGCTCCAAGCAAAAGCGCAGAATATTAGTACTTCTTTACTAGCTGCGGCGGCAGTTGGAGAAGGGGCGATCGCCTCACTTTTACTAGGTTATGGTGCAGATGTAAATTTTCAGGATGTCGATGGGGATACCGCCCTACACCTGGCAGCAGTGGAAGGTTATACCGAGATAGTGCGGATTTTACTGATGCATGGTGCCGATGTGCAAAAACAAAACCGTTTGGGAGATACACCCTTACTAGTTGCAGCGTTGCAGGGTTATGACGAAATTGTTGCCGCACTATTGGAAAAAGGTGCAGAGGTAAATTTTCAGAATCTAGGTGAATTTCCTCTCGCAGTTGCTATTAACCAGGGATATACAGAAACGGCGAAAATTTTACTCCACCATGGAGCAAATCCCAATATTTTTACAAAAGATGGTAAAGCTTTATTATTCAAAGCTGTGGAAAGAAATTTTATCGACGTAGTTGAACTATTAATTCATCATGGAGTTGATATTAACTATCAAGATGCTGTAGGCGCAACTGCTTTGATGTGGGCAGCAGCAAAGGGTTATCCACAAATTGCCAGAATCTTGTTGCAAGCTGGAGCAGATTTTACCTGCAAAAATCAAGGAGGATATACAGCTTTAATGTTAGCCGAATTTAACGAATATCATGAAGTTGTCGATATTTTGCGAGCAGCAGATAACCAAGAAAAGTAACCTCACTGTAGAGATTGAACTCTGGTTGTACTGGGTATAGATACAGCCAATTTTCAAGGTATAACAGCTCAGAAAAATTGTTTTTTTCATGTTCTTATCATTTTATTCTCACGATTATTTCATAATCATAAGATATAAATTTTAGCTATTTCCTATTTATGATTTTCAAGTTATACTGTCCATGCAGATAGAACCTTGGAAGTAACTCATTAGCTGGTCAACCTTGAATTATTGACTATCCCGTGAAAAACCTGTGGAAAACTGATAATTTATCCGCAAACAACCTATGTCAAAATTACCCTACCAACCCCTTCTTCTAAGACTCACCCATGGTTTAAATGGGGTACTAATTATTGGAGCGATGATTAGTGGATTTTTAGTTTATGATAGTTGGGATCGGAGATTTGGTGGATTAGGTTTAACTAAGCTTAATCGAGATTTGATAGATATTCACGGCACATTTGGTTTTTTTATTTCCTTTGTTTCCCTGCCAATATTTTTGATTTATTGTTGGAAAGCAGGTAGAAATCGGTTATTACAAGGAAATACATTCAACCAGTTAGCATCCTTTGGTACACCTGGATGGTGGAATAGTATACAAAGGATTGCCAATACTCTCATGCTATTAGCGGCAATATTTGCTGTGATTTCTGGAAAATTTCAGGATGAAAATTGGTTACCCAGGCAGGAATTTCAGCATTCTTGGTACTATGTGCATCTCATGGCTTGGGTGACAATAGTCTTCTGTTTAATCATACACCTGGTAATGAGTTTAAAAGTAGGAGGAATACCTTTACTACTGTCGATGGTGAATAACAAATATCGTCCTCAAGATAATCCAAGATTGTGGCGTGATAAAATAATCAATTGGTTCCGTCGTCCACATTTTTAAATTATCTACGATTTACCATCAGCAATGTCACTTTGGGTGGGAATTGGTTGTCAGAAGGGTGTAACAGAAAAAATCATTACAGCCGGAATTGAGCAGTTATTGACAGAATATCAACTGGATGTAGGGGCGATCGCGGGAATTGCCACCATTGATAGTAAGTCAAAAGAACCTGGGTTAGTGGGATTTTGTCAGTTAAGGGGTTGGATTTTACGAACTTTTCCCCCAGAAATCTTAAATTCTCTGACTGTACCTCACCCATCCTTATTTGTAGGGAAACAGGTGGGAACAAATAGTGTAGCAGAAGCATCTGCATTATCTGCTGTGTGGGAATTATCCCCAAATATCCCATTGGGGGAGTTAAACAAGCATTTGGTAGTCAGCAAACAGGTTTTCCACTCTCCCTATCCAGAGGAAAAAGGTTGTCTAACTCTCGCAGTAGCCAGGGAAAAACTACAGTAATCAGGGAAAAAAATAGTCAATTCGCCTCTAATTTGAGGACAACACAGGCTATTATCTACTACATTCCCTAATTTGTGGCGTGAAAAATTCATCCTATCGCCAGCATTTCTCTAAAATCCTATGTCGGCAAACTTACATTTATTTAGCAGGTTATCTATAGTTGTAGCTATTTCTACCATAGGTTTATGGGGTTGTGATCGCCCTGGTAGCTTTAGTAATACATCTTACACAACTAGCGTCACTCAAACCACCGTCACCCCCAAACTACCCAAAGTAGTTGCTACTACAAAATTATTATGTGATTTAACTAAGCAAGTAGCTAAAAATACTATAGATTTAACCTGTTTGTTGCCAGGAAATACTAATCCCTACACCTATCAACCTACACCAGAGGATAAACAGGCGATCGCCGCAGCGAAATTAATCCTTTATAGTGGCTATAATTTAGAACCAAATCTCTTTAAAACCATCAGAAATACTAAAACTAGTGGCGCAAAAATAGCTGTCATTCAACGGGCAGTTCCCAAACCATTACAAATACAAGAAGATGGTAAAATTATTCCTGACCCCTATGTTTGGCATAATGTGCAAAATGCCAGCCGGATGGTAGAAGTTATTAGAAGTAATTTGGCGAAAATTTCTCCCAAAAACGCCTCTACCTATAGTCAAAATGGCAATAAAATCAAAAAAGAATTTACCCAATTAGACGCTTGGATTAAAAAGCGGATTGCTAGCATTCCTGAAACTAATCGGAAATTAATCACCACCCAAGATAATATGGCATATTATGCCACAAGCTATGGTTTAGCCTATGCCGGAGGTTTAACAGCCATTCCTTCTCAAGCAGCAAAAAATAATGGACGCATTCACACTATTTTTACTGAAACTACTACTAACCCCAAACTCTTAAAAACCATTGGCAAAGAAACCAAAATTAAAGTTGCTGGCAGAAAGCTATATACTGACGACTTGGGTGGAGAAAAGAGCGAGGCAAAAACTTACCAGAAAATGATGACAACTAATACTAGAACAATCGTGGAAGCTTTAGGAGGAACTTATCTGATATTTGAAAATCACAAAATTAAGTAATCTTTGAGATAGGAAAATTTTCAAAATATCTAATTTTAAGTTATCCTGTTTAAGGAATATACTGTTTAATTATATCTCGCCAAATTTGATATGCTTGCCCATGTAAATGTAAGCCATCATGGGTATATTGCTTATCCATTTCTCCTTCTGTATTGACTAAGTTGGGGAATAAATCCAGATAAAGATAATCATATTTCAACGCCAATTTTCGTAAGTCTTGATTGAAGCTAATAATATTTTGATTATCCTGCCAAAATCTTTCGCAGTTATTATTTACAGGCAATAAGCTCTGCACAAAAACCTGTGTTTGGGGAATTCTTCTCTTAAATTCATCGAGAATTGTCTCATACTTAATCAGAGTATCTTTAACTGTTCGATTCTCATTAATTAAGTCATTAATGCCTATCAGTAAAAATATTTTGTTGGGAGGATAACTAATTATCGAATCTAAACGATAAAGAACTCTATCAGTTGTATCCCCGGAAATTCCTCGATTGAGAATATTGAATCCACCTAATAGCTCAGACCATTCTGCTTCATCTGTTAAACTATCACCTAGCATAATGATATCATTTTTCCCACTCGGCAGGCTTTCAAATTGGCTTTTCTTATGCCAATAATAAGCGGGATAATTAGCAGGACTAAATTCATCTATGGGGTTAAGAATCTGAGAAATTTTTTGTTTTAAATAGGATACTCCCCCCCGACGGACAACAAAAGCTATAGCGAACAAGATAAAAAGTATATTTAATCCCAAGGAAATATAAAAAAACATGATATTTAAAAGTCAATCTGTAATCACGGTCAGTACATAATTTTAACTGAGGAGAAAAGCCTCAATTGTTCGCCAAACATCATCAAGCAAATTTCCACTGTTAGCATCAAACCAAGCAATCTCAGGATAAGCACGAAACCAAGTACGCTGCCTTTTAGCAAATTGACGAGTATGTAAAATGATGTCTTGTTTGGCAGTTTCTAAAGAAATTTCTTCCCTGAGGTATTGCTTAATTTCTTGATAGCCCAAAGTTTCCAAAAGAGGTAAGTTTAAACCATATTTGTTGCATAAATCTCTCACTTCGTCAACTAAACCATCGGCAATCATTTTTTCTGTGCGTTGGGCAATGCGTTGGTTAAGCTCATCAGGATTACAGTCTAAACCAATCTGTAAAATAGGATAGGTAGGTGGATTTTCTCCCTGTTGTTGGGAAATAGGAAAACCCGTAATATAAAATACCTCCAATGCTCGCAAAGTCCTTACCGCATCATGGGGATGAATTTTACTGGCAGCGATCGCGTCCACTTGTTGCAACATCTGATATAGTTGTCTTTGCCCTAGGGTTTGCAACTGCGATCGCAATTGCAAATTTGGTGCGACACGGGGGATTTTCATACCCCTAGTAATAGCTTTAATATATAGACCAGTGCCACCAACCAAGAGTGAGCAAGACTGGGGAACAGAATTAATTAATTGTTGTACTTGCTCTTGATAGTCAGCAACAGTCATAGTTTCCGTCGGTTCGCAGACATCAATCAAATAGTGGGGTACTAGCTTCTGCTCCCCAATTGTCGGTTTTGCCGTACCAATATTAAATTCTCGATATACTTGCCGTGAGTCCGCACTAATAATGATAGTATGCAAACGTTTTGCCAAGGCGATCGCCAAACCAGACTTACCCGTTGCCGTTGCTCCACAAATTACAATCAATCGTGTCATTCCATCCCAATCATTGCTGCTTCTTGAATGTCGCCCCTATTCTCTCATTTCCTCCGCGATCGCCAAAGTTTATTTCCCCACTCATCGTTTGACGGCAAAACACCTTTCCTTGATTTCCCACGGGAAAAATCAACATTCCATCTCAGATATATCCCCCATACAAAAAACTCTCTAAAAAGCCCTAGAGTCGCCTTGAAGGCTTTTGTGCTAGAATCTTGGGGTGTTTTTAACTTTTATGCCTTTTGGCAACTTCACCCCACAAAGTTAGGAGAATTTTCATGACGAGCAGTTACAGTGCCGATCAGATTCAAGTTCTGGAAGGGCTGGAAGCCGTCCGCAAACGACCGGGGATGTACATCGGTTCCACTGGTCCGCGAGGACTTCACCATCTAGTCTACGAGGTGGTTGATAACTCCATTGACGAAGCTTTGGCGGGGTATTGTACCCATGTGGAGGTGGATCTAAACGCCGATGGTTCTGTGACTGTCACAGATGATGGTCGCGGTATTCCTACGGATTTGCATCCCAAAACTGGGAGATCAGCCTTAGAAACTGTGTTAACAGTGCTACACGCTGGTGGTAAATTTGGCGGTGGCGGTTACAAGGTCTCTGGTGGACTCCACGGTGTGGGTATCTCTGTAGTTAACGCCCTTTCAGAGTGGGTAGAGGTGACAGTTTGGCGGGACAAAAAAGTCCATACGCAACGCTATGAAAGGGGTGCAGCCATTGGGGATTTGGAGGCGAAACCCTATAAGGAGGCTCGTACAGGTACTTCCGTAAGCTTTAAGCCAGACACCCAAATATTCACAACTGTTACAGAGTTTGATTACACAACTTTAGCTAATCGTCTGCGGGAGCTAGCTTATTTAAATGCAGGCGTGAAAATAACTTTTACAGATAATCGCCTGGAACTATTAAAGAGCGAACAGCCCAAGATTGAAAGCTATGAGTATAAGGGTGGGATTCGAGAATACATCGCCTACATGAACAGTGACAAGCAAGCACTGCATGAGGAGATTATTTTCGTCCATGGTGAGCGGAATAATGTCCAAATAGAAGTGGCATTACAGTGGTGTACCGATGCCTACACAGATAATGTCCTAGGGTTTGCCAATAATATTCGTACCGTAGACGGAGGAACCCATTTAGAAGGTTTGAAAGCTGTACTCACCAGAACCTTGAACGCGATCGCTCGTAAACGTAACAAACTTAAAGATGGTGATTCTAACCTAAGTGGAGAACACGTTCGCGAAGGTTTGACGGCAGTAATTTCTGTGAAAGTCCCCGACCCAGAATTTGAAGGGCAAACTAAAACAAAGCTTGGGAATACAGAAGTGCGGGGGATTGTCGATTCCCTGGTGGGAGAAGTTCTCACAGAATACCTAGAGTTCCATCCTGGTGTGGCTGACTCCGTTTTAGATAAAGCCATTCAAGCATTTAAAGCCGCAGAAGCTGCTCGTCATGCGCGGGAATTAGTCCGTCGGAAATCTGTTCTGGAATCTTCCCCTCTCCCCGGAAAACTGGCAGATTGCTCCTCCCGTGACCCTAGTGAGTCGGAAATCTTCATCGTAGAAGGGGATTCGGCAGGTGGTAGTGCCAAGCAAGGACGGGACAGACGTTTTCAAGCTATTTTGCCCCTGCGTGGTAAAATCTTGAACATTGAAAAAACCGATGACTCGAAGATTTACAAAAATAATGAAATCCAATCCCTCATCACTGCACTGGGTTTGGGTGTTAAGGGTGAGGAATTTGATGTCTCTGGCTTACGGTATCATCGAGTCGTAATCATGACCGATGCGGATGTAGACGGAGCCCATATTCGTACCCTGCTGCTGACTTTCTTCTATCGCTATCAACGCGCATTGATTGAACAAGGTCATATCTATATTGCTTGTCCACCCCTGTACAAGATAGAACGTGGGCGGAATCATTACTATTGCTTTAGCGATCGCGAGAAAGAACAAATCATCCGGCAGTTCCCAGATAATGCGAACTACACAATTCAGCGCTTTAAAGGTTTAGGGGAAATGATGCCAACCCAGCTTTGGGAAACCACCATGAACCCAGAAAGCCGCACCTTCAAGCAGGTAGAGATTGAGGATGCAGCAGAAGCCGATCGGATATTTACTATTCTTATGGGCGATCGCGTCGCCCCCCGTCGAGAATTCATCGAAACCTACGGATCTAAACTCAACCTCACTGATTTGGATATTTAGTTAAAAAAGTAGAGGGCAGAAGGTGGAAAGCAGAAGATAGCAGTATTTCATCTATAATCCTTTCTCCTTTCCCCTTTTTCCTCACTTGCTAGCAACTAACCTGACCATAGAAAATAAATTTTTCGAGATTTTATAATTCCCTCAATTTATTAAAATTTAGTTAAACTGATACATCTGTAAAATTTGATTTTTTCTCAATAAAAAAATATTTTCCACCGTATATTCTTCCCATCTAAACCCTGAATACACCCAATATTAGGGTTTTTTGTGTGAATACGTATATACTGACTACATAACTAGCCTCAAGTAAGCACTTAAGTATTTATCCTCGATTTATACTTTCTCGCAGTAGCAACAAAAACATTTATTGAAAACGTAAATTGATGTTATTTTTCCACGTAAATTACTGTCAATTGATTTTCTCTATCCATCTTCAATGCTGACAGCACAAAGATTTTGACATACTCGATTGCCGTAAAACCACGCCTAACTTAGTAAAAATCCCTCTCTGTAAGATTCTGGGTAATATTCATTGCGAATCTCTACACACTAGACAAATCAGTGATTAAAATGAATTATTACAACGGTGTTTAATCAAACCTGTTGTCTCAGTCTCAAACTAGTAAAAGTATATTTTGCATTCACCTAATGCACTACTATTCTCGGTGGTAAAACATCGATTATGTTTATCTGTCAAATTCTTTTTGAATTGATTAGAATATCGGTGTATACAATAGGAGAAGTTTGTCAAGTTTCATAGGGCTGAAATTTCCAGATGCGCTCAGACTTATCAGTCAAAAGAAGTGAAGTAAATTCTTATAACTCAGTTCTGAGGCTGATTTTGTTGCAAATGAACTATCGGTTTGAGAAATTGGCATTTGTCAGGTAAACCTACTCACATCACTAAATGAAAACTTGGAATTATTCACAGAGTGTTTTTCACAGACAGATTAACGTAAATTCCCAATCAATAAATGATCAAGGAAGTTTAAATATGGGTACGAAGAGATATCTGGCGAAATTCACAATGGAGAATCAATTCATCTTAGTTAGTCATGATGTTGTGTACAATACCTAAAACCAATGCAGATGGTATCCGACAAAGTTTTTGGCAAAATGTCAGGGAAAGACCACTAGTTTATATCTGGATAGAAGTAAATCAGGTTTCACCCTCATGAAAATAATTCATGGACATCACACAAAAAGAGTGCAATTTCTGTGAAACAGGCTACAATCGGAACAGTCTTTACAAAAAATCTTCCAACACTCCTATTCATTTGTATGGAATGGTAAATTTTTTCAACCAGATGAGTTATATACAACCTCATCGCAGGAGTTTTGTCTTGAATCTGCACAAGCATTGACTAAGGTGAAGGATTTATTCATAAGGTGAGTGCCCGAGTAACTCAGGGCTAAGACCAAGGTACGACTTAGAGACGATTAAATTCTCCAAGCCTCATCTTGAAATCAGCACTTTATGGGTGATTTTTCGCCACCAAATCTGAGGAAAACAATATTGAACCCTCTTAACGACATCAAGGTAAATACCTGAGTGGAATTTAGAGCGGTTGCATATCTTGAGTAATTGATTCTGCAAGGAGCATGAGGAACGCGGCATGAACCAGGCTAACAACGTACTCGAAAGCATTTATCAGCCTGACTTAGAGACAATAGCTCCATCGGATATGGAGTTAGAGGAACTCTTGATAGATGATGAAGAGGACTTGCTAATCAGCGATGAAGGCGAACTAGACGAAGAGTTCTTAGAAGCTCAGTCTGACGAGGAAGATACAAAATCAGAGAAAACCGCCAAATCGCGTCGGCGATCGCAAACAAAGAAAAAGCACTACACCGAAGATTCAATTCGTCTTTATCTGCAAGAAATTGGTCGCATTCGTTTGTTACGTGCTGATGAAGAAATTGAATTGGCAAGAAAAATCGCCGATTTACTGGAGCTAGAACGCATCCGGGAAAAACTTTGCCAACAATTGGATCGAGACCCCAAGGATAGCGAATGGGCAGAGGCAGTACAAATACCGTTGCCCCAATTCCGTTACCGCTTGCACATCGGTAGACGGGCAAAAGATAAAATGGTGCAATCTAACTTGCGTCTTGTAGTTTCAATTGCCAAGAAATACATGAATCGCGGTTTATCATTCCAAGACTTAATTCAAGAAGGAAGTCTCGGTTTGATTCGAGCTGCGGAAAAATTTGACCACGAGAAAGGCTATAAATTCTCTACCTACGCCACATGGTGGATTCGTCAGGCAATCACAAGGGCGATCGCAGATCAATCTCGGACAATTCGTCTGCCAGTCCACCTATACGAAACCATTTCTCGCATCAAGAAAACAACTAAATTACTCTCCCAGGAAATGGGTCGCAAACCCACCGAGGAAGAAATTGCTACCCGGATGGAAATGACCATTGAAAAGCTGAGATTTATTGCCAAATCAGCTCAATTACCCATTTCCCTAGAAACACCCATTGGTAAGGAAGAAGATTCCCGATTGGGCGATTTCATTGAGTCCGATGGTGAGACACCAGAAGACCAAGTTTCTAAGAACTTACTCCGAGAAGACCTAGAAAAGGTTCTAGATAGTCTTAGCCCCCGTGAACGTGATGTTTTACGTTTGCGCTATGGTTTGGATGACGGTCGGATGAAAACCCTAGAAGAAATCGGTCAAATCTTCAACGTCACCCGCGAACGGATTCGCCAAATAGAAGCAAAAGCACTGCGTAAACTACGCCACCCCAACCGGAATAGTGTTCTGAAAGAATACATCCGTTAATCACCATTCCGAATAGGACTTATAGATAGTAAAGACTGACTTCGAGACGCGACATTATGTCGCGTCTTTTTTCGCTCTATGTGGAATATATTTGCCAAGCTGGGAAATTTGGCGGCAAATACCACCTTTGAATTACGGTTCACCAGAACTAACTTCCGTATTAATTCTCATACATTAGACACAGTGAAAGCAAAATATATGAGCTAGCTAACAGCTTACGTAACGTAACCGCCCTGTTCTAGGTTCGGGAAACCACCCTTCATGGACAGGCTACACAGGCTCAGTATATATATCAGCAGCAAAAGGTTGTACCCTAGCTCAAGCAAAGGTATTGATGCTGAACTGGCTGCCAAACAGCCGTTTAGTTCCAAAATTAACCTTTATACTCCCATTCATTTAGTAGTTCATTTAGTAGTAATACGGAGCCAGCACCTACAATGGCAAAAGTAGTTGGAATTGACTTAGGTACGACAAACTCCTGCGTAGCAGTAATGGAAGGTGGAAAACCCACAGTTATCGCCAATGCAGAAGGGTTTCGGACAACACCCTCGGTGGTAGCATTTGCCAAGAATGGTGATACCCTAGTAGGTCAAATCGCCAAGCGCCAAGCGGTGATGAACCCAGAAAACACTTTCTACTCCGTCAAACGTTTTATCGGTCGGCGTTACGACGAAGTCACAAACGAAGCAACAGAAGTTTCCTACAAAGTTGTACAAAGTGGCGGCAACGTCAAGGTAGATTGTCCTCAAGCAGGTAAACAATTTGCTCCTGAAGAAATTTCTGCGAAAGTTCTCCGGAAATTAGTTGAGGATGCCAGCAAATATATTGGCGAAACTGTTACTCAAGCCGTAATTACCGTTCCTGCTTACTTTAATGATTCCCAGCGTCAAGCCACTAAGGATGCTGGTAAAATTGCTGGTATTGAAGTTTTACGTATCATTAACGAACCTACAGCCGCTTCCCTAGCCTACGGCTTTGAGAAGAAAGATAACGAAACTATTCTTGTATTTGACTTGGGTGGTGGTACGTTCGACGTATCTGTGTTGGAAGTAGGGGATGGTGTATTTGAAGTATTAGCAACTTCTGGTGACACTCACCTTGGTGGTGATGACTTTGACAAGAAGATTGTTGATTACTTAGCAGAAACCTTCAGAAAAGATGAAGGTATTGACCTCCGTAAGGACAGACAAGCCTTACAGCGTCTGACAGAAGCGGCAGAAAAAGCCAAAATTGAGCTATCTAGCGTTACCCAAGCAGAAATCAATTTACCTTTCATCACTGCTACCCAAGACGGTCCTAAGCACTTGGAAATGACCTTGACTCGTGCCAAATTTGAGGAATTATGCTCAGATTTGATTGACCGTTGTCGTATCCCTGTAGAAAAAGCACTACAAGATGCCAAACTCAGCAAGGAAAAAATTGACGAGGTAGTCTTAGTTGGTGGTTCTACCCGGATTCCTGCGGTACAGGAAGTTGTGAAGCGAGTGCTTGGTAAAGAACCAAACCAAAGCGTTAACCCTGATGAAGTGGTAGCTGTTGGTGCGGCAATTCAAGCGGGTGTCCTAGCTGGTGATGTTACTGGCATTCTGTTGTTAGACGTAACACCACTATCTTTAGGTGTGGAAACCCTGGGTGGGGTAATGACTAAGATTATTCCTCGTAACACCACCATTCCTACCAAGAAATCTGAAGTCTTCTCAACTGCGGTGGATGGACAAACCAACGTGGAAATTCACGTCCTCCAAGGTGAGCGGGAAATGTCAGGCGATAACAAGAGTCTGGGAACTTTCAAGCTAGATGGTATCCCCCCTGCGCCCCGTGGTGTGCCTCAAATCGAAGTTATCTTTGATATTGACGCTAACGGTATCTTGAACGTTACAGCGAAAGACAAGGGTACTGGTAAGGAACAGTCCATCAGCATTACAGGTGCTTCCACCCTGGATAAAACCGATGTGGAACGGATGGTTAGAGAAGCAGAACAAAATGCCTCTAATGATAAGGAGCGTCGGGAGAAAATCGACCGCAAAAACCAAGCTGATTCCCTCGCGTACCAAGCTGAGAAACAAATCCAAGAGTTGGGTGATAAGGTTCCCGCAGCCGACAAAACTAAAGTGGAAGGTTTAGTTAAGGATTTACGGGAAGCTGTCACTAAAGATGATGATGAGCAAATCAAGAAATTGATGCCAGAATTGCAACAAGCCTTATTTGCTGTAGGTAGCAATATTTACCAACAAGGCGGTGGCGCACCAGATGCTCCTAGCGATGCTGAAGCTCCTCAAAATCCTAGCAGTGGCAGTGGTGATGATGTGATTGATGCTGACTTTACCGAGTCTAAGTAATCTGCTTGCGACAGATACCCCACCCGCCTAATGTTACCCTCCCTTTGGTAAGGCGAGGATAGGGTAGGGGTTTTGTCTGTCTATCATATTGTTTATCCCTATGGTAAATGTGAGATTTGCCTGGGGATTTTTCATTTATGGCTCAGTAGAAATTTTCGCCTTGCCATCGAGAAAGAACAGCCAAACTTGTAAAACAATTCCATGAATCAGAGCGATCGCCCATAGGGAAGCGGTTAAATAATAGGCAACTGTACAAGCTATGCCTAGCATAGATGCAAGAATCAGAAATAGAGGCTGAAAGAAGAGGGGATATCCAGCTTTAAATAGAGTTTTGGCATTGATGGGGTGATAAATCACAAATAAGCCTAAACTGAATCCTGCCCACATTAACCAGACACTCCCATGTACAAATTCTCTGGGATAGGGTAAGATTAGCACCCGAAAAAATAATTCTTCACCCCAGGCAGTCAAGACAAAGATTTGTAAGGTGACTAGGATATAGTTAAACCAATGAGTTTGCCAGATACGCCACCGGAGAAAACCGAAATAAGAACCAAGGGGAATGGCGATCGCCCCATATACCAATAATGTAATCCCAGCTATCTGCCAATCTTTTCCTTGGGGAATGGCGATCGCGGCTAAAAACCGATTGATTAATACAGAGACAAAAGATATCTGCGTCCCTGGAAAGGTTATCCTACCGAGTAAAGGGGTAGGAGCAATGGGTAAAATTCCATCCTGCCATCCCCCCACTTGGTTACTGCGGAGAAACCACAAATCTGCCCCATGGCGAAAAAATAAGGTAGCTAATTCATCCTCTGCCTGTCGAGGCATCATGGTACGCCAACTCGTCAAACCAGCCCAAATACTGCGGTCTTGGAAAGTTTTGCCAATTCCTGTCCCCGCAATTATACCGTTATTACTCTGCCAATCGGCACGGACTATACCCAGGGGTGTTAATAATCCTTCTAAGTCAGAACCGAGGGAGGCAAGTTGGCGAAAGCGGAGAGTTTGGGGATGGTTGGGGTGAGAATCTAACCATTGGGTAATTTCTGAATTTGCCTCAACCTGCTGTTTGACAGTTTGAATGGTTGTAAATAATGCTTGACTAGAATCTTGAATGCATGATGTTGCCGGAGTCACGATCGCACTTCCTGTACCATCACCCACCCGATATCGTGCCATTGTCACCTCTAGTTGTCGCAGAAATTCCCGCAGAGCAGATAACTTGATGCCATTAAAATCATAATCTTCTGTCACCGCATCTAATTTGACAACGACATCAGAAATACCCCGTGTTGACAACCAACCCCACTGTAAATTACCCATATAGTCAACCCAAGAATGCTTACCCGCAATGATGCCATTGGGATTATGGGCGTAAACTTGGTAATATTGGATGGCAAATTTTAACTCCTGGGTGAAAGGGTCATGGATAACTTTTGCTACTCCAAATGAAAAGTGTCCAGTTACTGTGGCAATCACCCCCTGACTTTCGGCTTTTTCCCCACCAATACCACCAAAAAGATGGAGAATGATGGCAGTATCTCCTAATTTCCAGGGAGATTGGGCAGTGTGTTGGATGGCAATTTTACTGATTTTTCCCTTTTTTTCCGGTGTTTTGCGCCAGTTTTCGGAACGCAGGTAGTACAATAGGGCATCCATACCAATTTCTCTACCTTCGCCAGTCAGTTGCAATAGCGATCGCGGTACTATCCCTTGAACTGTAAATATTCCCTTCCCATCCTTAGCACCGTATATATACCAACCTTTTTCCCCAACTTGAGATTTTTCTATACCTTTAACAATGGAAGGAAAAAATTTCCGAGTGTCCATAACCTGTTGGGGAATGTGAATCACTTCCAGTTCCCCATCAAAACCTCTGGAAATAGGATTATAGTGTTGAGTATGGAAATATTCTGGAGAATTTTCCACTGTTTGGAGAATTTTCACTAAACCATAGAAACGTCCCGTGACTAATAGGGGTTCCGTGGTAATTTGCAGAATCGGTTCACCGTCTTTTCCTTGCTTTTCCTGGGGATTATCCAAGCTGACAATAACATCATCATAGGGACGAGCCCCCGCCAGCGATCGCAATGCTCCTACCTGTCGTACTTGATTGAGACGCTCTGGGTGAATAATACCGAGTTTTTGACTAGCAAAGGTACTGGGAAGAAAGTTGATATCTCGTGTAACAGCTTGGAGATAAGCTTGGGTTGGGGGAATATTTTGCCATTCTAAGCGAGCAATTTTGCCAATCAGTCGAGAATCGGGAGCATATTCTACCTCCATCCATACCCAATCCTGACCATCTGTCAATTCCGATGGTTGAGGTAAAATTAATCTTCCCACCCAATTACCCACAGGTTGATATAATTTGGGGTTTATCTGTTGATTTAAGGGATAATACTGAGGCTGATTAAAACTTTGTTGGGCGTGAATCCAATAGTTTTTATCAGGGAGAATAATCTGCTTTTGACGAGGATAGAAACAGACTACAGCCAACACAGTGACTAGCAATAGAAAAATAGCCAACTTTTGCTTAGCTTGAAATTTCCACCTCATGTAATATTTCTCACCCAAGACAGTAATTTTGATTTTATAGCAATCCCCACAGAGGTTGGGAGATGAAGAAATCATCAAATAATTACAGGGGTTGGGATTTTTCTTTCCTGTTATCCATTGAACCGATAAATACTCCACTAAAATAGGGGACTTTGGAAATTATCCCTAACAAGTTAAGCTAGATAGGGAATGCTATTTTGTTGCACTGTATATATTAATTTCCTTATTCCTGCTAAGTTTTAATTTACGCTGCTTGAGAAAACCGGAATGCTCGACCAAATTTTTGATTTTCTAAACTTTCATTTCAGCGTTGAAGCGCCAATAGTACTTCTGGTATTAATTTGCTTAGAAGCTATACTTTCTGCCGATAACGCCATTGCTCTCGCTGCGATCGCCCAAGGTTTGGAAGATAAAAAACTAGAACAGCAAGCTTTAAATCTGGGTCTAGTCGTTGCTTATGTGCTAAGAATTACATTACTACTTACAGCAACCTGGGTACAACAGTTTTGGCAATTTGAACTCCTAGGAGCAGCATACTTGCTATGGTTAGTTTTCCAGCATTTTACCTCCCCAGAGGAAGAAGATGGACATCATCACCATGGTCCCCGCTTTACTTCCCTGTTACAAGTAATACCGATAATTGCTTTAACAGATTTAGCTTTTTCCCTAGATAGTGTGACAACAGCGATCGCCGTTTCTAGTGAAAGATGGCTCGTGATCACTGGTACTACCATTGGGGTGATTACCCTACGTTTCATGGCAGGTTTATTCATCAAATGGCTAGATGAATTTACCAATTTAGAAGATGCTGGTTATATAACTGTGGCTCTAGTTGGCTTACGCTTACTATTGAAAGTCATCAATGACGATTTTGTGCCTCCAGAGTGGCTAATGATTGCTGCGATCGCTGCCATTTTAGCTTGGGGTTTTACTCAACGGAATGAGATTACAGTTATTGAAGTACCCCCAGAACCGGAAAAGCAAAAAGTCACTGAGTAATTGTATTGGCTCGTAAGATGATACGCTTCAAAATACAATTGTAGTCATAAGCCCAGTCCCAGTTAAAATTACCCTTCTAGGGAAGAAATAGCTTCAGAGCCAGAAATCACAAAATAACAAGTCTGTGAATGGAAAAAGGGTAAATAATCAGGAAAAATATATCCATTCCCTCCCTTTTACCCTTTCCTTTTTGCACCCCTTGGGTATTACTCGTGTAACCAACCCATGATAGTCGGCTGCCAGCTAACTAATTCTTGACTAGTAAACCATAGGGAAATCTCTTGTTGAGCAGTTTCCACAGCATCAGAACCATGAATAATATTACGACCAATATTCACGCCGAAATCACCGCGAATGGTTCCAGGTTCTGAGGTGAGAGGATTAGTAGCACCAATCATTTTCCGTGCAGCAGCAACCACACCTTCACCTTCCCAAACCATCGCCACCACAGGACCAGAGGTAATAAAATCTACAAGGCTAGCGAAAAAAGGTCTTTCCTTATGGACAGCATAATGGGCTTCCGCTAATTCCCGAGTGGGGTGTAATAATTTTAAACCTACGAGGGTGAAACCTTTGGTTTCAAAACGACGAATAATTTCACCAACTAATGCACGTTGTACACCATCGGGCTTGATTGCGAGAAAAGTACGTTCCACAGCTATCTCCTCAAAGTTAACAAACTAGTCAATTGTCAATAGTACCGAATTATTGTCTAATGGCAACATTCCTAGTAACTAATGACCAATCACAGAATATCTTATTTGTGTTGTTAACTTCACGGATGGTAAGGAAACCCTTATCGTTTACCTATTCACCTGACAATCCTTGATTCTTACCTAAGTCAACCATGAGGCAAAATCTTCGGCAAAGCTATCATTGATAATAGATTGGCGGATTTTTTGGGTAAAACGAATCAGTTCTGTAATATTGTGAATACTCAGTAGGGTATAGGCAAGAATTTCCTGCGATCGCACTAGGTGGGAAATATAAGCACGACTAAAATTTTGACAAGTGTAACAGGGGCAACTTGCATCTAAAGGTTGAAAATCGTCTCGAAACTTGGCATTTTTCAAATTCCACCGTTCACCCTGTACCATTGCTGTACCATGTCTTGCCCAACGGGTAGGAATGACGCAATCAAATAAATCAATCCCAGAGGCGATCGCCATAGCGATTTCTTTGTATGTGCCCACCCCCATTAAATAACGTGGTTTGTTGTAGGGTAATAATGGTGCGGTTGCATGAACAATTGCATGAATCAATTCTGGTTCTTCCCCCACGCTCACCCCACCAATGGCATAACCTGGTAAATCTAGTTGTGTCAAAGCTGCCACTGCTTGGGAACGTAAATCTAAATGCACTCCACCCTGCACAATCCCGAATAATGCCTGATCTTCCCGTTTATGGGCAGTAATACACCTTTCCAACCAACGGTAAGTACGCTCCGTTGCTGCTTCAACCTCTTGACGATTCGCCGTTGCTGGAGGACATTCATCAAATGCCATAATCACATCTGCCCCCAAGTTATTCTGAATCTCAATGGATTTTTCTGGGGTTAAATTAATGATTTGTCCATCATGGGGAGAACGAAAAGTTACACCTTCTTCTGTAATTTTCCGCATGTCACTGAGGCTGAAAACTTGAAATCCGCCTGAGTCGGTCAACATCGGACCATTCCAACCCATGAATTTATGCAAGCCGCCAGCTCCAGCCACAATATCTTCTCCCGGTTGCAGGTGCAAGTGGTAAGTATTAGATAACACCATTTGCGCTCCCGTATCCCGGAGTTGGGCAGGGGTAATAGTTTTGACGTTAGCAAGGGTTCCCACTGGCATAAATCGGGGAGTTTCGACAATCCCATGGGGAGTGTGAAATACTCCAGCTCTGGCTTTTGTACCACTTGATTGGGCGATGGGTTGGAAAGAAAAATGATTACTCAAGACAGGATGACTAATCGCTAAGGACTAATCGCTAATAGTAGCAATGGAACCGGGGTAAGGGGAAGGGGGAAAGGTGGAACATATTCCATCAGAACAATGGGGCAAGCAAGGATGCCTGTCCCATAAGATGAGATAATTTAGTTTTTACTACTCCCTTAGTTTGCAATCAGGCAAAAATCATCGCCAAAAACAGCTAAAACAGTACTTAAAAACAATCATCATCAAATTCTGCATCCCAGCGAGCTGATAATACCTGCTCCATCATTGCCTCGATCGCGCTCACATTTAAAGAGCGTTCTTGCTTTTCTTGTAGAGGGGTAGAAAGGGGAATCAATCGCAGACGCATACCTTCTTGCACTAAATCAAAGTAGGTTTCCTTTTCTGGTGATTGCTCTAATTCCAGATAATCAAAACTATAAATGTTGATATAAAGTGCATGGTTGGCAACGAGAGTCGAACGCTGGGGATTGGCAAATACTTCCATGACATCTCCATCCCCTTCGCTTTGTAACTCGCTGTCTAGGGTATAGATGTAATGGACTCTTCCCAAATCCGCTAGCAACCGCTTTATATCAAGCTTGTTGACAATCACGCCTGTATTGATGATGCACGGGGCAGGTATCTTGCTGTCGGGTAGATGATGAGTCATAATCTAATAGCTTTAGGAGCGCAGGTGAGATACAACTTAGCAGGAAATAATTTAATTTATATCTTTGACTTTGTTGACTCCCTATCTTTTAATAATTATCAACTTTATGGGTAGAATACTTCGTTATTTTTGATAACTTCTTTTGTGGAAAAAAACACCAAAAATGTACTCGATAAATATTGTTACTTCTTGGTAGTTTTCGTAAGTTATAAGTTATACATATGTCCCTATAACTTCACTGAATCAAGCATAACAAAAGTCCCTAGGAGAATTTGTTACAGGAATAAATCTTATTTAAACCTTCAAAAAACGATGTTACCAAGTGTGACGGATTTTTAAGCGTCATGTTTGATATAGAGGCTTTTGAATCAACAAATAACTACTAAGAGTTGTCACTAATTTAACCAATATGTTTAGGGAATGCCAGTGGTGGAAACAACTACTTTTAAATGTAGCCAGTTCAGTTATATTCTATACCAGCCTTCCTCTGCCATATCTGGACAAATTAGATTTTCAAGGAGTAGCGCGATTTGTCACCCTTGTCGGATTAATTATTGGGGGTATTTTAGCGGTATTTGACACCTTGATGGATATCCTTGGTGTACCGATATTCACTCGTAGCGCAATTATCATTGGCGGATGGGTTTTGATTACTGGGGGGTTACATTTGGATGGTGCAATGGATACCGCCGATGGCTTGGCAGTTACTGAACCGCAAAAACGACTAGAAGTGATGGCAGATAGTGTGACAGGTGCGTTTGGTGCTATGGCTGCGATCGCCATTCTTTTACTAAAAACAGCTGCCCTGACAGATATTCCCAATCATCGCTGGTTGGTGTTAATTGCTGCTTGTGCATGGGGAAGGTGGGGACAGCTCTGGGCGATCGCCCGTTACCCGTATCTTAAACCCACTGGTAAAGGTGCATTTCACAAACAAGTGATTCAAAATTATAAAGATTGGTTCCCCGGATTATTTCTAGTAATTGGAGCGACTTGTTTGGGGATACTCCTAGGGAAAAATTATTTTCATACGACTATCATCATGCTACTTGCTGGTAGTATGACTAGTTTTCTTGTAGGTGCTTGGTTTACCCACAAACTTGGTGGACATACCGGAGATACTTACGGCGCTGTTGTCGAATGGACAGAAGCTATTTTTTTGTGTGTGATGACTATGATTTTTTAACTAACTTTGGGGGTTGAAATCCCCTTCACAAAACGTAATTACGTTAGCGTAGCTCTCCCGTTAGCGTAGCTCTCCCGTTAGCGTAGCTCTCCCGAAGGGAGCAGGGAGCAGGGAGCAGGGAGCATTACGAATTATTTTAATGGGTGATAGTTTTTGCAGGCAATAGGCGGGCAAAATGCCCGCAATCATTTTCCCATCACCTGTTTCTACTTCATCGGTTGTAGTCTTGTCACCTTCAACTTAAAAGTACCTACTCCCGTTTCACCAAAGGAACGTACACGCACGACATAGGTACCCGTTTTAGTAATGCGGGTAAATAGTAAGGAATTACTACTGCCATCGGGACCATCGTCATTTTCGGCAACTGTGTTACCATCGGGACCGAGGAGGGTGATAATACTATCAAAATTCTCAGAACTCAGGTCGATCGCCAGATTATCGTCCTTATTCAACTGCACTAAATAATCACGGGCATAGCCACCCTGACCTGTGGGAATATCTTTATCAGAAAGATTGTCAGAAATTTCACTTGCCTTGAGAGGAATGGGATTATACAACTTGTTTGCTTGAGCCAAAGCAGCTGTACTCCAACTAATTACCAGGAAAGTTGTCGGAATTAATACAACTTTTTGCCAACCCAGAGCTTTTATCATCATTCCCTACAGTTTTTCTACAAAATAGCGAGTTTTGGTTAATTATAGTTTCCCTAGATAGGGCTTGTCGCAGAATTCTGCCTTTCTTCAGCTTTAGCCGCAGCAGCAACGGTAACCATCCCAGAGATTGCGATACCAGTTTGACGAAAGGTTTGTACAGCAGACTTGGCTGTTGCACCAGTGGTATAAATATCATCAACAAGTATTACAGGAAACTGCGGACGTTGACGAAAATCTTCACCGATCGCAAATGCTTCTGATAGATTTTTTTCTCTCTGTACAAAAGATAATCCGAACTGTGCTTCTGTTGAGCGTACCCTTTTTAAGCCGTTTCGTTTTAATTTTAACCCAGTTATTTCACAGAAACCTTGAGCAATTAATGTTGCTTGATTGAACCCCCGTTGTTTTTCTTTTTCTGGGTACATGGGGATAGGAACCACCAACAGCTGTTTGTTTGCCAAGGGAGAATGTAATAACCAGGATTCACCGAGGTATCTACCCAAAGCATAACCAATTTCCGGGTGATTATCATATTTCATGGTGGCGATCGCCCGTTTTAAAATTCCTCCATATTTTCCCCAGGCAAATAATGGTAAGGAACCATGCCATAAATTATTGGGGTGACTCAGTTGGCATTTATACAACTGCTTAATGCAATTTTCACATATCTCTTGTTTCGTGGGACGCTGACATAATGGACAGGGAGAGTTAAGAAATAATTTTAAAAGCTTTTCAACGGGTTGTTGCCAAAATTGCATAGATTAGGAAATGAGTATACAGATAACAGGGGAAAGCGTCCGTGATGTCACCATTTTGGAGATACAAGAACAACTGGCGATATCGCTGTTTCTAACTGTTGTAACAAATATTTCCTGAATCCCAAATCTCTAACGCCGGGACAACACCCGATAAAATTAGCTATGAATCCTTGGTTCTGGGTGTAAAACAGACAGAATCTCACTTTCCACCGCAGCTAACTCTTCTAAACGCTCCATGAAAACATTTCGCTCAAAGTAAGTATCAGCTAACACCCAGTAAGTACCAAAATGACGCGCTTCTGAAGCCATTAAACTCCGATAGAATTTTCCTAACTCTACCTCTGGGCAATGGATTGCTAAAAGTCCTAAACGTTCGTGACTACGAGCTTCAATTAAACCGCTAATTAATAGAGAATCTAAAAACCTTTCTGGTTCTTTAGTACGAATTTGTGCCTTTAATGCAGCACCATAGGGTGGAGGAGGTAAGGTTCCGAGGGGAATATTTTTCTTTTCTAACCATTGATTTACCTGTTCAAAATGCTCTAATTCTTCACGGGCAATTTTCGTTAATTCTCGCACCATTTTAGTATTAGAAGGATAGCGAAAAATCATATTTAGCGCTGCACTGGCGGCTTTGCGTTCGCACAGGGAATGGTCAAGTAAGATAGTATTTAAATTAGATATTGCCTGCTCCACCCATCCTTCTCCGGTGGGTTGCTTTAGAGCATTAATCGTTGGCAAAATGGAGGAATTCACAAGTAAATATCAATAACTTCACTATGATTTTACCTTGTTTTACCTAGAAAATATTCGGAATAGAGAAGAATACAAATTAAATCACACTATTTAGGACATCCTTGAGCAATATTTTTTATATAGCCAAAGATGCCTAAAAATAAAACAAAACTATAATTGATGATTGTTAGATGTGTGCATCATTAAGTCGTCATTGTTGTTTCTGACAAAGCCGAGGGTAACTCGCTTCATCAACCAATGCAAGACAGTAAGAATTATAAAAGTTGCAGCAATAATAACTAGAGGCTGCTTACCTAAAAGTTCTTCCACTCCCTTGGTGAGGATAGCATCAGGTTGAGTGATAAAATCCCAACTATTGAAGCGTAGAAACCTGCCCCAATAAATACCAATAGCGTTCAGAGCATGGGTTAATAACTCTACCCGTACAATCCATTGACTTTTGCCAATACGGTGTAGATAATAACCCATATTAATGAGAGATATCACATAGGCTTCAAATCCCGCAAAAATTACTATGGCATATACGGGAAATAACACTAAGGTAATCATCCATATGGACTGAATTGTACGAATATCATCAATTAAGTGAATAATATCTGTAAGGAGGTAGGGTGCATTGGGTAAGAAAGCATAGAAGACGGTAAAACCTAACCACCACACCCAAGAGCGTCCCCGTTTTTTCCGGAACAACCAAACACTTAAAACTAAGGGAATAAACGCTAGAAATAAATTCCAGGTCATCCATCTCATATTGATTTGTAAAACCTGGATAACTCTGGAAAATAATTCAATTAGTTCTACTTTCATAAATGTTTCCTAGTGAGATTGACGCAAGATTTTTCAATGCCCTCTGTGATGTCAATTTAGCTACTGATTCAATTGGATGGTTGGGAATTTTATAGATATCGTTTTTGATAAATATAGATGTCAAATATAGATTAAATACAGGGTATCGGTGAGACAAACTTGAAACTAGTACCGCTACGCGGAATTCGTAATTCATAATGCTCCCTTTGGGAGAGCTACGCTAACGTAATTACTTTGCTGCAAGTGTTTCAGAAATTTGGAATAAGTGGTTTATTTTAGCCCTCCTGTACTAGCTTGATATTGGAGAGTTATCTTATCATTGTTTTGAATTGAAATTGTTTACTCAACTTGTACTAGGATAGCGTATCTATAAAGAGAACTTACGCAACAATGATGAGAAAATCAGACTTTGAGATTGCTTACTGACGTCGTACTGACATAAATAGCTTGTATCTGGATAATTCCCACATAATATATGGAACACGAAAGGCAACCCTCCCACCAGGAAAAATCCTGAATGAGATGTTGCCTTGCTCATCACTGTATTAGTAGTTTCAAGCTGGAGTGGTGAAATTCCAGAAAAGTCTGAGAAAAACTAGCGCAGAAGTACCCGACTCTGGGGACCAATTTTTTTGCCACGAACTTTGGGTTTTGTTTGCTCTTTGGGCAGATTAATGGCTGAGGCTAGTATTTTAGGGTCTGTATTAATGTTATCGACATTCACAAATTGACCACTACTAAATTCTACAGTCCCATTCGGAGAAATAATGGGTGAGTTAGAGTTGGAAACAACAGGTGCAGTGGGTTGAATGGGTTGAATGGGTTGGGAAGGCGAAGAAATAGGAGTTGTGGGAGTTGTTGGATTCGTAGGAATGACGGGAGTTGCGGGAGTTGTGGGAGTTGTGGGAGGATTATTTGTGTTGCCTCCAGTGGTTATAGGGGTTGTATTGCTAGGAACAGTAATTTTTAACTTAACCAAAGGGCTATCAGTCATCTTGTAAGATGTGACTGTGGGAGTGCCAGGAATATCTGATTTAAAGTCAAAAACGGTGGGACTTTGTCCACCATTAGGTTTACTGTACCTTGGTCCTTCGCCACGAAGTGCAAAAGTTCCTTGATATTTCAGTCCGGTTTTAGGATCGGTGACAATACCTGTATACAAACCATCGATGGTTAGTTCATCTTGGACAGTACCTCGTAGGTTAACGTCTAGCTTTCCTTGATATTTAAAAGTGCTTAATTTGCCATCAGCAAGTACAGGGGAGTTCAAAATACTATCATAGGAAACTACAGGTATGCCTTTAAAATCGACATAGTAGCTCAAACTACCATCATTATTAGTTTTAAATTTGACGTAATTTGAAGTGTATACGGGGACTCCGTTACGGGAATATGTACCCTTGTCGTCTGTGTCAACCCTTGTAGTACCCTGATTAAAATTTGGATTAAAGCTGGGTAGGGTAATTGTTCCGGACAATGTTCCTGTTGTTTGAATGTTAATATCAGCTAGGGCATGGGATGCTCCTAAGCTCAGAAGTAGTAATGCCAAGCTACTACTTCCCAGGATGGTACGACAGTTGGCAAAAGAGTTTGATGTTAAAGTCATTGAAAAGATTGCCCTAAGGTATTTGCAGATTTAAAAAAAGATATATATCCCCGACTTATAGCAAGTTGCGTTCTGTCGTAGTGGTTTTAGGATAATGAGATTGCTTCCCTTCGGTCGCAATGACAGTATAGAGACTACTACCTCTGACAGCAAATTAGTATTATGTGCTTGTTTGGGGATATTTTCAGTATGAGTTTGCTTACTTTTACACCGATAGGACATTAAAACCGGAAAGTCGCTCGTAACGCACCAACTATCAGAGGATCGTTACTAGCATTATGATCTGGGTTGAATACTACAAATACACCTGGAGTTAAGGAAAGGTTCTCTGTGATTTGGGTGCGATAAAAAAGTTCTACGTGTAAAGAGGTGTCATCTCGTCCACCTTTGGTTCCCCCTTCGGAGAAATTGGGGAAATTAAATCCATTGGGTAAATTACTGGAGGTAATTTTTGGTGGTTGTCCTACCATAATACCGCCGAGGTTGCCGGGACGACCTAAATTGGGTAATGCAGCAAACAGCATCCAATTTGTAGTTTCTACGCTTCCTGAGAGGTTAACTGGATCGGAATGTGTCCAACCACCCCACGCACCTAAATGTAAATTCTCGGTAGCTCGCCAAGCAATGGTAGCACCGATCGCGTGGGTATTCATTTCTGTGGTGGGTGCAAAGGGGGAAATTAACTGAGCATCACCAACACCTGTACCGAGAATACCGTCAGGGGAGTGGGAGAAGAGATAGTGTAAGCCAACATCTAGATTATCAGTGGGTGCAAGGCTGAGTTGAGCGCCTGCGGTGTATCTACCACCAAGGAAACCACCATATCTTTTATCCCCTGGGAAGTTGGGAATTTCTGCACTGTAAACAGCTTGTAAACTGACGCGATCGCTAATTTGCCAGTCTAAACCGACACCACCTGTACCGTTACCAATGGCTAAAATTGGGTTACGTTGTCCAAAGAGGGAAATTGCTCCATCTCCAGAACCTTCAAGGGGATTAATCCCGCGAAATGTGCTGTTTGTATTCACACCTGCTGTACCCACAACAATTCCTAAATTCTCTGTAACTGGGAAGCGGTAGGATAGCTCATTTAGATATAAATCATTTCCGGTATCGGATTCAAAACCTAAACGTCCCATATTAGTAAATACTTGGGATGCAGAAGAACCTAAGTTACCTGCGGATAATCCAGTTAATAATAAATCTTTACCTGTAAAGGAAGTTGCTAAGGTGAGTTGAACACTGTTATTGAAGGTGAGGTTTGTTTCTGCTTTCCTCTCTGGTTTTCCATCTCTAGGAAATAAATCAACATCTGAGGAACTGGTTCCCTGAAGACTAAAAATTGCTTGTCCAACTAGCTTGGTAGTGGTGGTGAATTGGTTAGCTGCTAATTCTGTAGTTTTGGCTTCTAGGGAAGTGACTCGCTGCTGAAATTCTTGTAATTCCTTTTGATATTCTGTTTGCAGACGTTGGAGTGCGGCTAAATCTTCTTGTTTAACGGTGTTATCAGTATTACTAGCTAATATTTCACTCACCCGATCTAAACAAGCTGATAAACCTGCGGCAAACTCATAACGAGTCATGACACGCTTCCCTAAATAATTACCATTGGGATACCCCGCTATGCAGTTATAACGCTCTACTAAGGATTGTAAAGCCCCAAATGCCCAATCGCTGGGTTGGACATCTTGTAGCTGTGAGACTGATGTCACCTGGGACATTCCCTCGTCTGTTTCCAAAAATTCGGGAGCAGTTGGGGGAGTAATAGTTGGCGGTATGGAGTCAGGTATATTTTGATTCTCTACCTGGGGCGATCGCGGGGTATATTCTGGACTGGCTTCTAGCTCCTCTGGTGCTGTCTGTTCTGCCGAGACAGTATCCTGATTTTGGGAAATTTTATCCCTGCTTACTGGCGCTTCTGGCTGATTTTGTAAGGGTTTTTCTGGTAATTCTGGCAAATAGGTCTGTCCTGTGACCAGGACACCCGCCATCAGTAGATTAATATCACTCATTGTATTCTGGTTTACTAAGACACCACTAATTTTCTTGACAGATAAATTTTGGGGTCTCAGGATTTTTTCAGTTAAATAAGTGATAAAAGTTACTGAGTTTGCTGTTGAAATGGGTAGTGATACCAGTACTAACACTACATCTTGGGATATGTCGTGATTGGCAAGTCCCTACTTTTCGACTTTTTGGCTACAGTACTTATTGAGTTGAACTGCAAGGGTATCAGATTTTTTGGCAGCGATCGCCGCAGCTTTTAAAGAATTATCGATTTCATTGCGAGCTTGTTGGATTTTGGATCTACCTGTAGCATTTGCTTCTGCTGCTTTGGTTGTACTGAGAGCTTTCGCGGCTTTGGTAATATGTTGGCTGAGACTACGAAAATTTGTGGCAAAATCACTTTGAAGTCGTTTGAGTTTGGGATCTTGAATATTCAGTTCTTGAATTTTTTTACTAGTTGCTTGTAAATCGTTAGCCAATTGCACACTAGTAGTCACTTGAGAACCTTTATTTTTGTCGAGTAGGATGGTTCCCTGATTCACTGCGGTAATTAACTGTTCACATTGAGACTGCTTGCTGGGATTGCAACTAGCTAGTAATAAGCTAATGCTGAGGCTAACAGTACTAATAGCAAAATATTTACTCCTCACAACCATGAAAACCTTATCAGTGATGAATTCCCAATCATCCTACCGAAAGATTTAGCACTTTTTATGATTATTTCAGATAATTTGCAACTTCTATTAAATTACCATCTGGGTCTCGCAAATATAGGGAAATAATTTCTCCCATAGCTCCAGTACGAATCACTGGACCTGCGATAATCTCCACATTACAGGAAATGAGGTGCTGTTGGACTTGAGACAGGGGAGTAGGGGTAATTAAACAGATATCAATTGCTCCTGGTGTGGGTTGAAGCGCTTTGGGTGTAAATTCCTTGCCGAATTCGTGGAGATTAATTTTTTGCTCTCCTATTTGTAATGCTTGACGAGAATTGGCAAAGGTGATGACTTCTAAACCAAAAGCACGTTGATAAAATTCGCAGGTTTTCTCGATATTGTGAACGGTGAGAACAATGTGGTCTATTTTGCTAATTTTCATACTTGCCCTATTACCAGTCAAGAGGTAAACCCAGGTTTTCGAGGGTATCTGGTTCTTGGAAAATAGACTGTATGTCTCTGTCAATATGGATTTGTCCGTTGGCTAGGATTAAGCCTCGCTGGGTGACTTTTTTTAACCATTGCAAATCATGGGAGGCAATCAGTAGAACCTTGCCCTGCCAGTTTAACAGAACCTGTGCTAAGGTGCGTCGCCAAGCTGGATCTAAACCCGTTGTAGGTTCATCAAGTATCAAAATATCCGGTTCTAGGGACAGAATAGCCGCTAGTGCAGCCAGTCGTTTTTGTCCTCCAGATAATTCATGGGCAGAACGTTGAGCATAGGCTGTTAAACCGAATTCTATCAGTAATTGGCGGGCTTTATCTTGGGCGATCGCTATGGGGGTTCCATAGTTTCGTAAACCAAAGGTGATATCTTCCAAAATGGTGGGCATAAATAGCTGATCGTTGGCATCCTGGAAACCAAAACCGATGGAGCGACGAATTTGAGGTAGGGTTGTTGGTTGAACTGGAATCCCATTAATAATAATTTTCCCACTCTGGGGTTGTTTAATGCCGATGAGGTTTTCCAATAAAGTACTTTTCCCGGAACCAGTTGCTCCCATTAATCCCACGCGATCGCCACAATGAAAATTCACGGAAATTCTCTGTAATACAGGTTTTTGGTTGGGATAAGCATAGATTAAATCCTCTACTTGCACAGCAATTGCAGACACCAGAAAATTACTCCAGAAAATAGGAACTGACTGTCAAACAGAGGGCGATCGCCCAGCATATCCCTAGAATGATTTTTTGCTTACCAGTGAAGGGAGAATCAACAGGCAAATTACCGTCATAACCTCGTACTACCATGGCAGCATATACCCGTTCTGCCCTCGCTAAACTACGCAGATATAAGGTGCCAATCATTGCAGTACTTGTATAACGTAACCAGTTCGCCCTGCCTTGTAAACCTCGTAATTCGGCGCTACGTTGCATCCCTGTGACTTCCGAGAGGAGTATTTCTAGATACTGTCCAGCAAGAAGTAAAGTTTCCTGGAAAGCACGAGGTAAGGGTAAACTTTTCAAGGCGATGCCGAAACTGTGAGGTGATAAGGTTAACAAAAAGCAATTCATAGTTAGCAAACAGGTGAGAGAACGCAAAACTAAAAAAATTGCTCGCTCTCGACCTAGAGGTAATGTCATCAAAGCTAAAAATATCACCTCTGCACTGACAATTCCTAGTAAACGACGGACAGATATTTGCGAAAAGATGATCCAGAATAGTACCCAGCTACTGGCGATCGCTGCATATATTGCCAAGCCATACCAAGCATTTTGTTTGAGTAAAGCTGTTCCCACGACTATGATCAGGGACAGGTGTAACCGCATTACCATTGGATATTTCCCTATACCGACTTGGAGTAGATGCAAAGCTGGTTTTAGAAGTCGTTAAATTGCAATCATTCGTATATTTTACCGACTGCTGCGATTACTCCAATAAATTTGCCAGGGCGATCGCAATTTCTGGAAAAGCAACGGGGGCGATCGCATCTCCACAGTCTAATACCTGCTTAAAGGATACGTGATTTCGCTTTCGTTTTACCTCAAATGGAATTATGACGCGCATCAGGCGATGACTCGAAAACAATTTCTTCGTAGAATTGCTCGATCGGCAAACTTAAACCAATACTTTTAAGCTCCACGCGATCGCCCGATCGATAGCTCAGAATCAACCAATCCCCTACATCATTTCTATGATAAATATCGATCGCACTCTCATCAGAACTTAGCAGCAAGTTTCCGGCTGATTGTAGATTTTCCGGTGCCTCTAATACCAATGAGAACTATATTTCTGCTGCCCATGAATTAGTAATTACTGGGATAAAATGGTTGACAAATGTCTGCAATCATGCTCTGTGTCAACTCTTGGACATTATCCAAAACTACCTTGGCACCAGCTTCTGTCATCATTTCTCTATATTCAGCACTTTGTCCTGGATTCGTTTGTACGTGGGGAGGTAATACACCTACACCAACCCAAATACGACTCGGTGCTAGTTCCTGAGCTTTCACCACCGTGTACATATCGGCAACAGTATCACCAACGTACACAACAGGTAAATTATCAGTATTTGTTTCTAATAATTTTACAACTGTAAATAATCCTGTCGGGTCAGGTTTTCCTGGTGCATCTTCCATTGCCACCAACACTGGAGATTCTAGCCCTAAACGACCCTGTAAAACGTAGCTAGCAGAACCACGAGTCGCACCGCTAAAGAATCCCCAGGGAATTCCTGCTGCTGTTAGCGCTTCGAGGTAACTAGGTTGTAATAACAGTGGTTCAGAACAAATATAACCATTCCAGTTTTGCGGGTCAGTACCTCGGTAGCGAGATTGGAAAAAAGCAACTATTTGCTCGTAGTTTAATTCTACCTGGAGGCGGGATTTTCCTTGCCGCTCCCAATAGCGGTAGAGAAACTCCTGGGAAGCTTCCCAATCGTTATTCCACATCCCCTCAGATTTCAATCCATCAATATCGCTGGGGGTGGGACGATATTCACCGCCTGTGAAATGTTCTACAGTATCAGCTAAGGCGCGACGATAGGAACCACCAACATCTCGAATCACACCATCAATATCAAAAACCACAATCATAGAAACATCCTTGACCAATCGTTTCTCTATGGTACAAGCCCTCGGTATTGCTGTGAGTTCCATCCCAAATCTAAAATCCCCAAACGGTATTTAGTCAGATGGTGAAGTATTGCGTTAAAATAAGCGATCGCAAACTTAGTTAATGTAACCCGGATATTCCCGGAGGTGTGATTGTCCAAGTTCATCTTAAAAATTCTCTGGTTAGATGAGAATGTAGCCTTAGCTGTCGATCAAGTAGTCGGCAAAGGTACTAGTCCTCTAACAAAATACTTTTTTTGGCCCCGTAACGACGCTTGGGAAGAACTAAAAAAAGAACTAGAGTCCAAACACTGGATTACGGAATTAGACAGAGTAGAATTACTCAACAAAGCAACCGAGGTAATTAACTACTGGCAAGAGGAAGGTAAAAACCGTCCTATGGCAGAAGCACAGTTAAAATTTCCTGAAGTTGCCTTCACTGGTAGCGCTTGATATCAGAAAGTCTAAAGTGAAAGAGAGAAGGCAAAGGATAAGAAATCACAAGTTCTTATCTCTAGCCACTTTTTTATACATTCTTTATTCCTGTTGTGTAATACCAATTCTTCGTGAAGTTGCACAGAATAAAACCCCACCCCTTAATCCCCTCCCCGCTAGCGGGGAGGGGAAATTTGAGCGTAAGCAAAAATGGGGGTGGGGTTCTTCTTTCTATGCATCTTCATACAAATTTGGTGTAAGCTGCCATAGCTTAATTGTTTTATCCCTGCTGCCACTAAATACCATATTGGCAACAGGGTGAACCACAATGCTAGAAACTGTGTCTGTATGACCAATACAAGTGGTAATTTCTTGCAGTGTGTCTACATTCCATAACTTAATTGTTGTATCCTGACTACCACTAATTAGAATTTTTCCGTCATCACTAAAAGCTAGACTAAATACAGACCAGGAATGTCCCGTCAGAGTTGCGATTATTTCCCCATCATTGAGGTTCCACAGCTTGATTGTGTTATCTTCGCTACCAGTAGCCAGAATTTTTTGGTTAGGACTGAAAGCAACGCTTAAAACTGCCCAGTTATGACCAATCAAAGATAAAATGGGGCGATCGCGATATTCCTGAAGTAAGTTTTGAGATTCTGGTATTTTCCATAAACTGACAGTTCTATCTAAGCTAGCACTGGCAAGCAAATTTCCGGAGGGAGAAAATGTAATTGCCGTCACTGCTAATTTGTGTCCATTTAAGGTAGTAATCAATTTACCAGTTTCGAGATTCCACAGTTTAATTGTTTTGTCCCAACTGCCACTAGCTAAGATTTTACTATCGGGACTAAAGGCGACTGATTTCACACAGTGGGAATGTCCGAGAAAAGTATAAATCTCTTGATTTGTGTGAATATCCCAGAGTTTGATAGTTTTATCATCGCTAGCGGAAGCTAAATATTTACCATCAGGACTAAATTCCAGAGATTTAACAGCTTGAGAATGTCCCCTGAGTGTATTAATTAACTCCTTTGTCTGGAAATTCCATAATTGAATTGTGGCATCATCATGACCACTAGCCAATATCAGATTATTCTCATTGTTGTTACATAAATTAAAATTAATTGTATTAATACTACTTTTAGTTGGAATAGAATATAAACAATTTATAGTTTGAGATTTGACATAATTCAATTTATATTGGTTAGAAATACCAAGAGCGATCGCCAACTCTTCAACGGACTGAAAACGTGTTTCAATATTATTGTCAATCAGCTTGTCTAAGATATTACTTAATCGGGAACTAACGACTTGAGTTAAGTATTCTCTCCATACCCATGTTTGATTTGCAGTATCATAGAGTTCAAAGGGTGATACGTGGGTTAAGAGGTAAATGCAAGTGATACCTAAACTGTATAAATCGCTAGCAAAAGTCGGGTTGCCTGCGGCAAATTCTGGAGCAATATATCCAGGAGTGGCAAAAATATTTTCTAGGGGTATTTCTTGAGGGATAATTTGTAGATTCCCTAAATCTACCAACATTAAATCTTCCAACTCAAAATTATTTAGACTTGATTTAATAATAATAGTGTTGGGATTAATGTCTCCGTGAATTAAGTTTTGGCTATGAATGAAATATAAAACTGGTATGATTTTTTCTAAAATTTGTAAAATATTGCTTTCATTAAAAACTATTTTATCTGTGAGTAATTGAGTTAAATTTTTCCCATCAATCAACTCACTGACGAGATAAAAATCAGATTCATCATGAAAATTATCCAATAATGAGGGAATCTGGGGATGAATAGCCACATCTTGAATATATTTGACTTTTTGCCAAAAGAAATGCCAGGTATGAGCAGATAAGGAAAATCTTTGAATTACGCAATTAACAGGAGGATTTTGTCCTTTCTTAACAGCAATAAATGTCTGGGAATCTTTCCCTTGACTGATTTGTTGAAGAATCTGGTAACGTTCTTGCACTGTTATTTTGGATAATAGGTAATACCAATTTGCAATGCTCCCTGCGGGAGAGCTAACGCTAACGCAATTAAAAAATCTAGATTTAGCAATGGTTCCGTAGATTCCATCTGTAGCCTAATTTTAGAGAATTGGTATAACGTAATTGAAAATACTGGTTTTATCAGGGTTCTAGCAGATGGATACCTTTGGTGATTCTCGTGAACATCACATTCCAGAAAAAACCCCAACTCTTAAAAGTCAGGGTTATCTAGGGAAAAGATAAATCCGAGATTCTATACTCTATCTTTGGGTATTTCTATGGATAAAGGGGGAATACCGTTAGTTTTTGCTGGGGGTTGGGGGGGAACAGGATAGTGAACTTCATTGGGTTTCGCAGTTTGATTCCACAGAATCATCGACAGTAAACCATCAACCAAACCATTATTTCCGTTATTAGCACCAACTAAAACATCAGGAATTAAACGAACATTGCGATCGCCAATTATTTGCATCATCTGCATTGCTGTGTATCCTTGGCTACCCAATGCTTCCACCCCTGCGCGGTAGGTTTCAGCTTTCGCGTTACCCGTTGCTCGGATACCTTCTGCTTCCCCGATGGCTTTTAATTTAATGGCTTCTGCTTCACCAGTTGCTTGCTTGATTTGAGCATTCGCTTTCAACTCTGCAATTTTCACACTTTGCTCAGATTTCACCATTTCTTCCTGAATCTCTGCCAAAGCAGTTTCCCGTACCAACTGTTGCCGTTGGGTTTGTGCCATTTGCTGCACTTCGTAGGTTTTCTGCTTTTCCTCAGCAAGTTTACGGTCTATCTGTGTTTGCATTAATTCACCAGGTGGCTGAATATCACCGATGAGGGTATCAATCGCTTGCACATCATAGCTACGCAAAGCAGCTTTAATATACTCTGCTGCCTCTGATTGTCGTTCACTTCTAGCACTGAGGAAATCTAGAACGGTGTAATCCTGGGCGGAATTGCGGAAGTAGTTACCGATAGTTGGTTCTAATACATGGTCTACTAAATTCTGCATCGAACCGACACGGGAAATTACCTTAGGTGCATCCAAAGCACCAACATGGATAATTTGGGCAATTTCTAAATCGAAGGCAAAACCATCGCGCGATCGCACAGTTAAAGAACCCAATTTGGCATCATAGTTATGACGCTCGGTTCTTCCCGACCAATTTAAAACAATATTAGTCGTCGGGACTTTTTCTATCTTCATAATCCTGGTATTTACTGGGTGCTTCCCAGGATACAAAGGTTCTACCCACACACCTTTATGTCCAGTGTTAACTAAATTCCCATGGGTAAAAGCAGCACCACTGACATCTTCATGAGCTTTACCCACAAAGGAAATTACCACACCTACATAACCAATGGGGATTTCCGTCATTGGAACCTGTTCAACTTCCACAAACCAAGGGTTTAAGTTCCAGGAACCAGATAACAAAATTTGCTCCTGTAAACCCCTACGTCCACCTCCATCTAAGAACTTTTGCGGGTTTTGGTAGTTGTCATGTCCAGGAATTATGGGACCAGCAATTTCGCCCCCTGGAATCGGTAAACCATCTAAGGTGGTAACAATTCCGACTTTATCTCCGGCAACTTGGTACACCTTCAACTGTTCCGGAGCCATCCCATGCTGCACTGCATTCGATGCCATGATCACTTTAAACAGTGCAGTATTAATGCGGTATGTACCAGCTGTCAAGAAACCCATCTGCCGACCTTTTTCTCCACCATTGGTGAGAAACTTCCGAGCATCTTGGAAATTATCGCAGAGAACCACCTTACCTAAAATTCGCTCTGGGGGGTTGGGTGAACCATCTGCGGCAACTATCAAGGCAATTTCCCCCTGGGGAACCACCACCACAGATTCTTTTTTGACCGCATATTGCCAAGGGAAATAACCCCAATGCCAACCAGGAGCCAGGGTATCGGCTTGTAAACCAGCTTCTCCATTCAGGGCAATTAAGCGACCTGCGGGTAATCCCTTGCCAGCGATAGTAAACTTTTTGACAACAATACCCACTTCCCGCTCACCGATGACCACCAAGCCACCGAAAAAGAGCGGCAGAATGATAATTAAGCCACCTAAAACCACAATAGGAACCACACCCCCCGTCGGAATCTGGGCAATAGTTGCGGTTTTTGTGGGTTGGGTAATTTCTATAGGGGCTGTTGCAATGGTATTTGTTGTCTCTTTTTGAACAGGACTAGCGTTAGCTGTTTGGATACTACCTGCTAATGCTAAAGCTGCAAGAAAAGAAGTCGTAAAATTAAGTATTTTATTTGACTGACGCTGCTTAAAGGAACCTTGAGCGTTATTCATATCTTTGCCCCTCTGGGCAACTAAATATCTAGTGTATTACTTCATTTAGGGTTCCCATAATTTCTTAAACCCTGTGTAATCTTCATATTTCATAACTCTTTTCCATTGATGGATACTTCCAGGGGAATATGAATTACAGGCGTTTCAGCGAAACGCCTCTACCAAGATATTTGTGGTATTCTGGTTTCCGATTGGGATTACTGACCACCACCAAGAACATATTCAATCAACTGACTCAAGCGCTGGCGCAGGGTTTCCAAACCTAGGCGATGACTAGCAGAAATAAATATTGCAAGGGGAAATTCTTCCCGTGCTTGTTCTAGGGTTTCGCTGTTAACTTCGTCAATCTTGTTGAAGACGACTAGAGCCGGACCTGGAGTAATCGGCATTTGGGCAAGAATATCACGCACGGAACGAATATGACTTAACCAAGCCGGATGGGATAAATCGACCAGATGCAACAGAGCATCGGATTCCGTCACTTCTTCCAGGGTGGCGCGAAAAGCATCCATGAGAGAAGCTGGCAATTCGTGAATAAATCCTACAGTGTCTGTAATCAGGATTTCTTGGCTACCTGGGATGTTGCCGTGGGGAATTACCAGACGGCGGGTGGTGGGGTCGAGGGTGGCAAATAATTGGTCGGCGGTGTAAACTTCGGCGTTAGTCAGAGCATTTAACAGGGTAGATTTCCCTGCGTTGGTGTAACCGACTAAAGCCACTGAGGGGACTTCTCGATGTTGTCGCCGTTGTCGCAAGCGGGCGCGGTGTGCCTGAAGTTGATTAACTTCCTGTTGCAGACGGGAAATGCGTCGTTGAATAGCTCGGCGTTCGGTTTCTAGCTTGGTTTCCCCTGGTCCCCTGGTACCGATACCACCACCAAGTCGAGACATTGCCTGACCTCTACCTGTGAGTCGGGGCAGCATATATTCTAGTTGTGCTAGTTCTACTTGCAATTTCCCGGCGCGGGATTGGGCACGTTGGGCGAAGATATCGAGAATCACCTCTGTGCGGTCAATTACCCGAATTCCGATGTGTGCTTCCAGGTTGCGGATTTGGGAGGGGGAAAGATCGCGGTCAAAAACGATGAGATTTGCTCCCAGGGTTTGGGCTGTCAGGGCAATTTCTTGGACTTTTCCCTCACCGACAACGGTTTGGGGATGAATGCGCGATCGCTTCTGCCAGATAGTTTGTAAAACTCCTCCGCCGGCGGTGTCAACTAGCCGTGCTAATTCTGCCAGGGTGTCTTGAAATTGTAGGGTTTTGCCTTCGTCAGTCATTACACCAACGATGACCACGCGATCGCTACTAGTATCGACTTCTTGGGCAACAAATTCCCGACTAAAATCAGCTTCTAGGGCTTCGACTAAATCGATGAAATCTTGCTGACTCAGGTCGTCTAAACTCATGGGGGCTGAGACTTGCCAACTCGCTACAGATGGGAGGTTTGTTTCTGTATTATTCCCTGTGAGACTAGCGATTAAAGCTTGAGATTCTTGGGTTGTGAGGTGTGCCAGATATGCTTCCTTGACATAACCTGTAGCTCCCCCGCCCCGACGTTGGAAACCAGAACCTGTAATATTTAGCACTACCAATGCATCCAGCCTCTGGATTGCCATTGCAGTTAAAGCACCGTCATTCGGTGGTTCTGGCTTGAGTTGGGTGGCGATACAACGGATACCACTGAGACGCTCTGCACCATAACGCGGTAATTCCACAGGGGGAATTTGGGTCTGACGAGGAGTGCCTACCCCGACTCGAATCACTTGTCCCCGACGGTTGAGGTAGGCACATACAGGTAGGTTAATTTCTGTGCTGATGGCTGCCAGTCGCTGGGAAAACTCAGGCGTGGTGACGCGATCGCCTGGTATACGCTGGTGATACAGCCGTTGCAGTTGCTTCATTTGGCTTGTTTTTAAGCCGTGAAGATTCCCAAAAATAGTTTCTATAGGCATCTTTGACCAGTTACCTGGTTCCCCCAAATGCATTGATTTATGTTTATTTTACACGACTCCTCACAAAGCGTGCCCAACTTAACTAGAGGATAAAAAGTTTCTAAACCACCTCATCGCTTCACTTGTGGGTTGCAAGGGGAAGTGAGAAAAGGGAAAGGGTATTTTTTCTCATAAATGCTAGCTATTAAGTAGAACGGCTTAAATAATTCACGCTATGTCATTGCGAATGAAACGAAGTGGAATGAAGCAATCGCAACGGTTTTGACGATTTTACAATCTGTTACATAGTTAGGTTTATTCTCACCGACTTACTTACCCATTCCCTAATTAGCTATTACCAATTACCTACAACCAATTACCAATTAAAACAAAAGGTGCCCAGAAGTTGGGATTTTTGAATTTATCGGTTTTCAACAAAGCTAGTTGAGCTTGATGTAATGCTTCTGCACGATTGATATTTTTAGCTTTGGCTTGTTTGAGGTTAACGTAAAAATCCTTCATCAAAATGGCTGTACTCTCGTCTGCTACTTCCCAAAGGGTTGCCAGGGTACTACGCGCACCTGCTCGGATTGCCATACCTGCCATTCCTAGAGTAGCTCTTCTATCACCTTCCGCAGTTTGGCAAGCGCTGAGAATGAAGAGTTCGATAGGTTTGCTGAGGTTGAGAACTTTACCTCGAAGTATGTTGTCTATTTGTCTAACTTTGATGCGATCATCCCAGGCGAGGATAAATGTGTCTTCCGCATTAGAGCTAAACTTACCGTGGGTTGCCAGGTGAACGATGGGGAAATTGGTGTCGCTGATTTTGCCTTGAATTTGTTTGATGGTGAATTCATTATTTAGGATAGGTTCTCCGGAAAGTCCTAGGGCTTGAATTTCTTTGAGTTCTTTTTCGACGTTGGGTAAAGGCTCAAATTGTGAACTTTCTGGAGAATCTGGTCTAATTTGACTCAATCCACCGGCAAATGCTCTGAGTTCAACTTGGTTGATGGGTTTAGGATCTACTAGTTGTAAACCGGGGGTGATGGCGATCGCGTATTTTTTCTCTACTAAGTATTCTTTGCCATCGTGGAGTACACTCATGGGAATGTTACGTAAGTCACCATCCAGTACAAAGGATAGGGTATTAATATCTGGTTTAGCAGCCAAGTCTTGTTCTAAGGGACGGAGAAGCCAGTTGTATAAATTCTGGTATATAGGTAAAGCATCTGCATCTGCTATCTGATAATCCTGAAGATTCCCACGAGCTTCTTCAATCGTTTTTTCCAATTCTTCCCGCTTTACCATAGTTGTATAGAGTCGGGGATTTTCTCCAGCCAGGGAGAGAATTACTTCTACTCTATCGGGCAGGATAATTGGATAGATAACAGCCGCTTTTTTGTCGATATTATCAATGGTTTGGGCTTTGGTTTCGACGCAAGCTTCCTGGAAGAAGTTGTTGATTTCGGCGATTTGTAGGGATTCTACGACTGTTCGTGCTTGGTTGAGTAATTGAGCTTGTTTGGTACTTTGCTGTTTGTCGTTAGCTTTATTAGAGGCTGAAGGTTGCAGGGTTTCAGCGTATTTGAGGTTTAATTCTACCAGCTGCCGATATACGGGTTCTACAGACTCACGGAAGGAGAATTGTAGTTCGGGGTTGATGGTGACTAAATCGCCCCGTAGGGATTGGAGAGCGTTGTAGGATTTGGTATAAGCAGCGATCGCCTCTTCGATTCTGTTATCTGCGTATTGGATTCTACCGAGTTGCCAAAAGTACTGGTAGGAAATGTTGGGAGCTTCAAAGGTGGAGGCGATCGCCACTGCTTGTTTGGTGTATTCTTCGGCTAGGGCAAGATGATTTTTATCTTTGTTCAACTCATACAGATGCTCGTAGAGTTTACCACGACTTCCCCAAGCATAGGCTTGGGCGTTTTTATCCTTGAGGGTTTTAGCTTGGTTAATAGCTTTGACTAAAACTTGATCTATGTCGTTGCCATTGGGAAACTGGGAATTGTCCTTGAGACGGGAATCACCCTGGGAAATTTTGATTAAGCTATCGGCAAAATTAATTTGTTGGTAAACTCCGGTGCGACTGGGGGGAATATTGCTGAATTCAGAGTTGAGCGATCGCCACAATTCCGCAATCTGTTGACTGTATTCTCCCTCTGATGTCTTTTCACCTGTTTTTTCAGAGTAAAATTTTGTCAATTTTACCAACCAACTCAGTTTATTTACCTGTGCTTGTTGGCGAGTCGAGGGTAAAGTTGCCAACTTGATAGCTTGCTCATAATACTTTAAAGCATTATTTTCGTAGGTGGTGCGCTTCTCCCGAACAGTCTCAGCTTCTGCTAAAGCTTGGGCTGAATTACCTAAGCTAATATACGTGATAGCTTGTTCTTGAGGATTATTCAGTTTGTTTGTCAGGAATAAACTAGTTTCTAAAAATTCTTGTGCTTTTTTCGATTGCCCCACAAATCGCATCAATTCACCCAAACCTCTTAAGGCAACAGATAGAGTTTGATTAGGCGGTTGTTGCTTATATCTCTCCATTAATCCGGTAAATTTATCATTAGGAATTTGACTTAATTCCCGACAATCACTCACAGGCATTTTCCCTAAAACATCTAATAAGGTTTTACAAGCGCGGGGATAAAAGCCCAAATCCTGTAATGCTTGTGCTTGATTAATCCGACTCTGGGCAGATTTTTCTGGTTGATTAATTTTGCTATATATTTCAGCCGCTTTCTGCCAAGTTTCCCCAGCTTCTACTAACTGTCCCTTTTCCCGGAGCAAATTTCCTTGAATATCCAAAGTTTGTGCCAGGGCTTGGGATTTCTCCCGACTATCTGTGAGGGCATTTAATAAATCCAAGCTGGTTTTTATGGATGTATCAGACTTTTGCCAATTGCCCAATCTTTGAGCAGCAAAAGCCAAATTACTCATGGCGATCGCTTGGTTTAATTTATCTCCCTTGCTAGCAAAAAAATCACTAGCTTTTTCCCATTTATCAGCAGCTGCGGCAATTTCTCCTCTACGGAAAAGTTCCGCCCCTTCATTCACTAATTGTGTCCCATCTTGACTCTGGGAAATCATCGCTGGGGCATTGGGAATTTTCGCCAATACTACTGGAGTAAATAGGGAAACTGTGAATAGTAAACACAGCACAAAAATAGAGGATTTATAAGATATTCGAGACAGCTTTTTCTGCCACTGGCGATATTTTTTGAAAGGATAATTCGGCATTTTATTTTTCTCCTGTTGTATATATTTTTCTACTCTTTATTAATCTAATTACCCCCCTTAGTCCCCCCTTGTAAAGGTGGGAAACTGTTCCCTCCCCTTTGTAGTGAGAGGGTTAGGGTGGGGTAACATTACCTAGGAGAACACATCGCTAAGGCTTTCTGCTCCCGCTCTGGTAAACTTTGTGTGGGGTCATAGGCAGTTAGTACCACTTCACCCTTCTCATTCATCACCCAACCCCGCGCCGGGACAATATCCTTACTGCTCACATCTTTTTTAGGCAAAGTATTATTACTATCTGCGTTTGTTGTATTAGCTACAGTCTCTGCCAAGCCAACTCGCACATTATCACTAGTCAACATTTCCGTGGGATTCTCCGCAAGCCCACCCTTGCCAACTATGATAAATTGACTACCCCTACCCTTAGCGCAGAAGCTTTGAGCAAGTTGGGTAGAAGCGTCAGTTACCTGCTCTGGTAGCTCGGTGATACCCTTGGTAGGGTCAGTTTGGGGTGTAGAAATAGTTACATTCCCGTTGAGGTTGGGATTTGTCAGAGAGCGAGCAGAAATATCATTACTATTATTATTTTTCAAGTCGATAATATTAGCTTCGTTACGTACAGCAAAACCAAAGTTGCCATCAGTAGTAATTTTTATCACCCCACCATTACCGCCAAAGGAATCAGCAATGATGTCATTATCCCCGTTAGGTGTGGCAATGATAAAGCCGTTATAACCAGGTGTTTGGTTGATGAAGATATTTCCACCATTACCATTAGCCTTAGCTGAAATTAAACTACCATTTTTTATAAATAGGTAGTCTTTCAAGTCAATATTAATATTTCCACCATCAGCAAATTCACTTTCTGCACTAATCACCCCCTGAGACATGGTTAAGGAATTAGCTGTAATTTTGAGACTGCCACCTTTACCAGATTGGGTAGTAACATCAGCTACTTTGAAGGTTTGAACACCCAGAGGTTTATTTTGGTCATTTATAGAGTTCACAAATATGCCACTGTTGGCAGAAACTGTATCAAATATGGAATTAGCTAGTTCTTCACCGAATATTTTCTTGATTTGCTCAAATCTATCCGTGTAGGTAGAGTCAATTCCAAATATCTTAATCGTATCTGCTTCAATAGTTATATTCCCTGCTCCACCACCATTAAAAGCTGTAGCTAGAATTTGTCCACCATTTAAAAGTTGTAAATCATCAACCTTAACAAAAATATTACCGCCAGAGAATTTGCTTCTGCTTCTTGCGTTAAGTACCGCCCCATCTGAGATGATAAGTTTGGACGCATTAACAGAAATTAATCCCCCTAAACCTTCTGCACCTTCTTCTGTAGTTGTGAATAAACCACTACTTGAGAAACCCCCTATGTTACCAGATAGGAATACAGTGTCTTTGACTGTCACGAATATAGAACCAGCATTTCCTTTACCATAAGTCTGGGAAAGAATTTGTGAACCATCATAGAGAAAGAGATTATTCCCTTTGACTAAAATATTTCCGGCTAACCCATTACCAAATACTGATGTTGATGTATTCACCGTACTCGCTCCAGAAAATACCACATTTCCACCCTTCGCATCTATGAAAACCGAACCAGCATTACCACGACGGTTAGTAAAAGTCTGAATTTCACTTCTTTGCGATAAATTAACTTTTTCAGATGCATTAATGGCAACAAATCCTGCATTGATTTCATCATCAATATTAGTCATTACGTTTTCATTTGTAGTTGTAATCGTAGAATTTTCTAGATTGACAACTTTGGGAGTTGTTCTAAAGCCAATAAAGATAATTCCTTCTTTCCCCTTACTTTCTATACCCAATGGTCTATTTAGTTTCTTATCTTTAGAATTGCTATTTCTGATTGATACTTCATTTTTAGCGTCTATAGCAATATAGCCAGCTTGTGATGAGTTGGGATTACTAGTACTGATACTAGATTTTTCTATACTTACAGTCTTCGGTATTAGGGAATCTTCATTAAGCTTTACGCCAATACTTATAAAGCCTCCTTTTCCTATAGAGTTTATCAAAGTATCTTGAATATTTATTTTCTCCCCTGCGTTGAGAGAAATAAATCCAGATTTACCATCTCCAACACCGAGAAATGTAGTAGAAATTAAAGCATTGTTTAAACTAATTTTATTTTTGGCATTAAGTTCTATATTTCCTGAATTACCAAGCGATTCATTCAATAAGAATCCAAAATTTACAGCTTGAATTTGTGCATTATTTTCTAAATAGATTGAATTAGCATCAATTTTAATATTAGAACCATTACCATATGAATTTTTAGCAACCGAACTTAATATTCCACTATCTATCCCAGAAATAAAAACATCGTTACTAGCTGTGATATTCACTTTGCCAGCAAGTCCTATTGCAATAGGTGTTAAAAGAGGTGCGACCGCTGAACCAATTTGAGCGTTATTAATAATTTTCAAATCTCTTGTATTAATGATTATATCTCCTGATATACCGTAATCATATACAATATTGGCAATACGGGTTGAAGCTTGTGTCCCAGAAGTACCATTCAATGTTATGCTATCAGTAGCATGAATATTGATATTACCTCCCTTTCTTAATTGGTTGGAATTAGAGTTCTGAATTCCTGCTCTAATAGTACTTGATTCTGATAAATTTAAGTTGCGAGAGTTGATTGATATATCACCTCCACCGTTACTTAAAACAGAGACTAATGAAGCATCTTTAAGAGATACGTCACCTCGTTGAATGGCTGTAGGGAAAGTCAAACTACCATCATTTTTGATAGTTACAGTTCCTGGTTTGGTTAAACCACCAAGCTCAATCCTTCCCCCTGGAGCAGATAATGTACCTCCATCTAAATTGACATCACCGCCAATAAGTGCCAAGGTTTTACCTGGCATTACTTCTAAACCTCTTACAACAACACCATTAACAACTCTAACCTTAGAGGAATTAGTAATATTTCCAGGATTATCTCGGAACTTTAAACCAACGGGAATATTAACTGTCAGCAGGGGAGGTACATTCTTCGCGCTAGCGCTAAACTCAAATTTATTATCAAATACAACACTATCCGCAGTACTTCCATAGAAAGAACCACCCAATAATAAACGCGAATTTGGACCGAAAATTATGCCAGTGGGGTTAATTAAATATAGGTTCGCATTGCCTACGTTATTAAACGCAGGATTGACAACACCTAAGAATCCATTAATATTTGAGATATTTCCACCTGTCACCCTAGCAAAAATATTATTAATTCCATTAGGATTGATAAAGAAAACACCTCTACCATTGCTCACATTAAGTTTTTCAAAGCTATGAAATAGATTACTCCCACGAGTGAGCCCATTTTCAATTCTGTCGAGATTGCCATTAGTATTTACTGTGGAGCTATTATTTCCCAGACTATTATCTGGCTTCACGTCGGGGGATACTTGAGCTTGGGCAGAATTGCAGAATACAAGAGTACTTAAAGCTGCTAAGGATAAACTTTGGAAAAGGAAAGAAGATACTAATTTCATAATCTGAAAATTCCTTTTTGTAAAATTTACTGGGTGATGTTAATTGGGAAATTGTTGAATAGAAATAAGTCTTCTGTTACCCCCCTTAGTCCCCCCTCGTAAAGGGGGGAAATTGTTCCCTCCCCTTATAAAGGGGAGGGTTAGGGTGGGTTAAAACAGGACTGGTAGGGTGGAGTGAGGGTGATTGCCGTAACTGGAGAATTGTCTGCGCGATCGCTTCCACTACCCCATCCAGTTTTTGATATACCTGCTCATTGGTAAACCTCATAACACGAATTCCTTTTGCCTCAAGAAATAGTTGCCGTTCTTGGTCGTATTCCATCGCTCTAGGCTGAATATGACTTTCACCATCAATTTCAATAGCTAGTTTCAGTTCCGGTAGATAGAAATCGACTACAAATGCACCAATGCTGTACTGCCTGCGAAATTTACAATTCTCAACTTGCCTGCCCCTGAGTTTTGCCCAAATTTTGGTTTCGGCTGGAGTTAAGTTGTTGCGGAGAGTGCGCCGCTTTTCCATCTCAGAGGTTTTGTTGTATAGCTTGGTCATTAGACTTGAGTTTCTTTGTATGGAATTGCTAATTTTGCGTTGACCAATCTTTACCCCCCTTAGTCCCCCCTTATAAAGGGGGGAAACTGTTCCCTCCCCTTTGCAAGGGGAGGGTTAGGGTGGGGTAAAACAGAACAGGGAATAACTCGACAACTTGTGTGTACACGGTAGTTTTTGAAAATAAAGAATGCAGGATGAAAACAAGGCTGTTTTTACCCCCCTTAGTCCCCCCTTGGTAAGGGGGGAAACTGTTCCCTCCCCTTTGCAAGGGGAGGGTTAGGGTGAGGTAATACCCTAGAACAAGCGATAATTTACCGAGAAATACAAACCCTGTTCCTGTAAAGTTCTGTCCCCAGATTTGACATCAGTTAGGGGAATCCCGTAGTCGAGACGGGCGTTAAACCTGTCGTCGATTTGGAATTGCAAACCCGCACCGACACTGGCAAAAGCATTGCGATCTGGGTTTTGTTTACCGGAACCGTTCCAACCCACACCAAAATCAAAAAATGGAACAAATTGTAATAAACCTTTAATTTCCTTCATCCTGAGAATCGGAAATCTGACTTCTGTGGATGCATAAAAACCGTTATCTGTCAATAGCTGGTCTTGGCGATAACCTCGGACACTTTGTAAACCACCGACCCCAAATTGCTCTAGGGGGACTAACGCTCTGGAAGCGAGCTGGAGGTCAGAACGGACAAGAAACAGGGTGTCAGGAGCCAGGAGACGCACGTATTGACTCTGTCCACGCCAGGAGAGGAAACGACCATCGGGAGCGTCTTTGTTGACGGTGCTGTTGAACCAACCTAAACCGATGCTGAATTGCGATCGCAGTGCGAATACCTGTTTTTCGTCCCGTTTAGTGTATTCTTGTACGAATCTTAGGGCGTTTATCCGTGTTATCCCGTTATCATCCGCACCCTCAGATAGGGGAAATCCGACTTCAAAAATCCGCGTCTTACTCTCCTGATGAGAGAAGTTAAATCCCACGGCAAACTCTTCGGTGGAGGACTGTTTCAAGGGTTGGCGGAAACCGACATCAATGTAATTAGAATCACCATTGACATCAATTCTCCCGGCAAAAGGTGGCTCTACAACACTGGTATTGCTAAAACCAACACCCAGGGTAATTTCCCCATTGCGGGGATTCACGGGCAAAGCATAGCTGAAATCGTAGGCATTACTACCATCGGTGTTCGTAAATTTCAAGAAACTGCGATCGCCAAACCCTGTAGTATTACTCTCACTGATACTAATACCCCGACGGAAAGTACCAACACTGGGAGCGCGTCCGTTATCAGCAAAGACATCTACACGGAAAGTATTTGCCTCGTTAATTTTCAAATCCAAAAAGCTCAATTCTGGACGGGAACCACTGGATAATTCCGCCGAAATGCTCTCTATGAGGGGGTTTACCTGAATTAATTTCAATGCTTCCAGTAGGCGATCGCGGTTTAAGGGTTTACCGACACCTAAACCCACCCGACTGCGAATATAGCTTTTCTTCAAGCGTCGCGTACCGGAAACGCGAATTCCTTCCACCCCACCTTCAATGATGCGGATTTTGACTACGGAACCCTCTGGTTTAAGTGGTGCTTGCTCAGTAGCAATTACTGCTCCAGAATTTAAGTAGCCCCGGTCAGTATAAAGTTTTGTAATAATTCCTTCCACCTGCAAAAGTTCCGCAAAGCTTAAAGGACGGTTGAGAAAACTTTTTATCTCTTCTTGCAACTGCTGATTACTAAAAGCTGTATTGCCTTCAAATTGAAATTCCGTTACAGTAATTTTTCCAGGAATTTCGATTCTTGGTGTGGAATCTGGGGGTATGTTCGGTGTTTCCTCCAGGGGAGGTTCCTTAGGAACTTCCGGTGTAGGAACAGGTTGTTGCGGTGGAACAGGCGTTACAGGGTTCGGTGTATTATTCGGAACCTGGGGTAACTGTGAGAGCAAGTTACTATTAGCTGCATTCTGACTTAGTGACTCAGATGCTAGCAGTAACTTCGTACCTTGGTCGTCATCAGGACTTTCTAAACTAGAGTATTCTCTATCTGTTTGATAAATGGAAATGTTGCCATCTAAATTTTCCCAACGCTCATCAAAACTGTCACTAGCAAAAACTTTACTAGCAGAGAGAACAATGAAAACATCTAAAATTAGTGCAATAGCTAGCTTGGTTTGCCCCCACCTGAGCTGCTGACTCAACATCATTTTTACTCCCCACTATTAAATCAATCTGTCTATAGATAGAAATTACAGAAAACACGCCACGGTACTAAAATTACATTTGGTTAAGGACTTTCTGACAGATATTGTTTTTGATAAGCTCTAGAACCATAATAAAGCTCAAGGGAGTTATCTAAAATACAAAGAAGTGTCCCCAGTGTTTCTGATTGACTAAGGCTGAATATTTATTATTCATCTATTGCAGATATTACATAAAAAAGCAAGTAGTTGCGTTTTTATTAAGAAACCATAAATATTTAACAGATATTCACAAAATTATGCAATCCCTGGGCGTAAAAATATGAGAAAATAAGGAAAAATTATAGTTAGAATGTAGTTAGTATTGCCAGTAATCACTATGGCAGTTACAAGCTAGCTTGTGGCTTATCCTGTTGATTTTATCCCTGGGGAGGTAGAACTACTAGAAAGCACTAATTTTATTTGTCTAAACTATAATCTGCCCAGATTTGTCTGCCTATTGAGTCGCCAAATGTTGCAACTACTCAGGACTAGGTAAAATGAAGATGACAGAAAGTAGAGAAAACTTGTTAGGTGGACGCTACAGGATTAATCAAATATTAGCAACAAGGAATTTTTTCACAACATATCTTGTTCAAGATACATTTGAAAATGATTCTTTATGTATTGTCAAGAAATTAGCGCCGAATATATCTCAAAGACAGGTGGTAAAACGTCTCCTGCAAAGGGAAGCAGATATTTTACAGATATTACAGCAACAAGACCAAATACCCGGTTATCTCAATTATTTTGATTCGGGGGATGAATGTTGTTTGGTTGAAGAATACATTCGTGGTAAATCCTTAGATAAACTATTGGACAGAAAATGGTCTAAGCCAGAAGTGGTGATATTTTTAAGGCAACTTTTAGCAGTTTTAGATTTTATTCATAAACAAAGAATTATTCATCGTGATATTAATCCCTCGAATATTATTAAAAGAGATAAAGATGAGAAATATGTTTTAATTGATTTTGGTGCTGTTAAACAACTCGATAGTGATTATTCCTTTTCTCAACATTTACCCCCGCAAACAGTGATTGGGACACCGGGATATGCTCCCCCAGAACAAATGTCTGGTCGCGGAACTTTTCATAGTGACATCTATGGCTTAGGGATGACAGCTATTCACTTACTGACTGGCATTGATCCCAGAGATATTAAACGCGATGAGCGCGGTGAACTAGTTGATATGAATCATCGCAGTATTTGGACTAAGGAATTAAAAATTGAAAAGGATGATTGGTTAGCCAGAATTCTCACGAGGATGGTTTACAGTAGACCAGAACAACGTTATCCAACGGTAGAAGATGTTATTAAAAATTTGAATAAAACCCAGATAAGCGCACCTGATACCTTGCCACCTCGATATACTCAATTAAATATTCATGTGTCTTCATTTATCCAAAGGTTTGCTTCGTCAAAATATATATTTCTGGCTTTGGCAACAGTCACTTCTGTCTTGCTAGCTGTCGAGTTTATTTTTCATCCATTTTTGCGCCCTTGGTACTACTTCCAACAAGGGATATCTTATTTAGATAAACGGGATCCAGAAGCAGCCCTATCACAATTTGACGAATTAATTAAACTGCAACGTAACTCTGTACAGGGTTGGAAAGGTAGGGGGGATGCGTTATTTATCCAAGGGGGACGCGATCGCAGTGCCTTAGCAGCTTATGATACTGCCCTAAAAAATCAACCCAATAACCAGAAAATTCTGATTAACCGGGGTAAGATACTCTACAGACTAGGAGAGCATCGAGAAGCTTTAAGTACCTACGAGAAGGTGTTAACCCTCAATCCCAATGAGTCTGAAGCTTGGAGTGGTAAAGGTTTGGCACACCTAGGTTTACGCCAATTTCAAGATGCAAGCAATTCCTTTGAAAAGCTCAAGCAACTCAAACCAGATCAACCTAGAATTTGGCAAGAAATTGGTTATGCTGTGGAAGCATCCCAAGGAAGAGACTTTGCCAAACCTTACTTTCAAGAAGCTCTCTCCGGCTACAAAGATAATTTATCCTCCAATAAGAAAAATCCTACGATTTGGAATGATAAAGGTAGCGTATTGCTTAAACTAGAGCGTTATGATGAAGCACTTAAGTGCTATGAGGAAGCGCTGAAGATAGATAAGAACTCCTATGAAGCACTAGTTGGTAAAGGAAATGTTCTCAATTTACAGAAGAAGTATCTAGAAGCACTGTCAGCCTATGATCAAGCTGCTAAGGTTCGTCCTGATGACTATCAAATTTGGTTAAATCGAGGTATATTGCTTACCCAAGCCTTGGGACGCAACGATGAAGCTTTAAATTCTTTAGATACAGCAATTAAGTTACGTCCCAACAACTTTGATGCTTGGCTATATAAGGGCTTAGTATTATTTAGCACGAATAAATTTCAGGAAGCGCTTGTGGCTTTAGATAAAGCGAAGGAGATAAATCCCCAGAATCCCGATGTTTGGGGTATGCGCAGCGAAGTTTTAAAAGCACTGAATAGAAATGAGGAAGCACGTATTTCCTTAGAGGAATCCAAAAAGTTAACAGGTACACCAACACCCCAACCCAAAGCTCAATAGTCTACCTAAAACATGGGGAAGTAAAGATAGGGGATAGGGTATTTTATCCTGACATCCCCCCTATTAAGAATTCCTGGGCAAAGGCGATCGCCTCCTGGATAGTCGAAATTTTGCCTTCAATTTGAGCGATAGCAATTTCTGTGAGTAACTTACCCACCAGTGGCGAAGGGGCAATGTTTAGTGCTATCATAAGCTCTTTACCGCTCAATAACGGAGTGGTATGAGCCACCAGGTCATTAGGGTTGAGGTAGCGGCAGATTAAGGGTGCGATCGCCTCTACCGGTTGTCTATAAGCCATCGCTAGCACTACTGTTGACAGGAAAGTTGACCCTGACTCTTGGAATAAAAAGTACTGTTCTCGTAATGATAACAAGGGTGCTTGGAGTCGGGGAAACAACTTCAATGCAGAAATCACCGCTTTGATTTCCATCCGACTATAGGTCAAGTTTTGTAACTCAGTCTCTGCAATGTCAGGCTGAGGATTAACTAAACAGGCAATTTTCGCGATCGCCAACCAAGTTGTTTTCAGGGTATCACGCAGATATGCTTGTAAATAGCTGTCGATACCTGGATACATTGCCGCTAACTCTGCTGCTGCATCATCAACAACTGACAGCTTTGCCCAGCTTTCTCGGTTCGCACTGGGAAATAAATCTTTTAATAAACCATCTTCCCCAGCAGATTGTAACCAAGGAGTACCCTCAGCATTCGCCAACATATAACCTAATTCCACCCGCGATCGCTCTGTCGCTACCTCAGATAATCGTGGGGCTAGAGTCCGAATAGTTACCCGTGTTTTTTCTTCCACGGAGAAGCCCAACTGTGCTGCCTGTCGATATCCCCGCAGTAAGCGCAACGGGTCATCAGCTAAGTTTTGCGGCGATATCATGCGCATAATTTTCTGGTCTAAATCAACACATCCATTTAATGGGTCGATGATTTCCTGAGTATGGGGATTATAGGCGATCGCGTTAATTGTAAAATCCCGTCTTTGTAAGTCTGTGTACAAATCATCCCCTTCCTGTTGAGCAAAATCCGCAGTACTCCCAGGAAACACCACCCTGGCAATTTGTCGCTCTGCATCCAATAACACAAAACCCGCTTGATATGTCTTGGCAATTTTCCGCGCTACCTCTACCGCATCCTTAGCCACCACAAAATCTAAATCCAAATACTCCCTCTTTCTACCCAAAAGAGCATCCCGCACCGCACCACCCACCAAATAAACAGGTTGGGGTAACAAATCCCAAGACCAGTTTGCCGCAGCTAAAGCTTCAGATAGAAGTTCTTTATACATCGTAATGAAATAAATCCCATATTTTGCAAAATAATCCTTCAGCTTAGGCTAGATTAACAATAAAGGTTCCCCAAATTGGTAGCACTATGTGTATTTGCGTTAACTGCCAGTATGTAGATCGCTGTCTTACCTACCATGCTGTCGAAACACAGCACGAACAACCTCACCTCAGCGAAACACCAGACTTTGAGCCAAAGGAACCATCCATTAACGTCAATATCCGCACAAAGGAAGATGTCATTGAGATGGAATGGGATGTAGTCGGTTGTCTGAGTTTCCAACAGGAAATTGGTAAATGGTCAAAATTACGTCCCGGTGAATTAGTCCCGACTTGAGTCTAGGTATAGGAAAATAGATTTTCGTTATCAGGGTCAAAGGGTGATACTTAACCGATAATAAATAGGTAGCCTTCATCGACTGCGTACAGAAAGATGTTCGCAGAACTTGGCATTAGCTATCAATCCTTTCCCTCTTCTGTTTTCCCATGTCCCATTCCCCCACCCCATACGGTTTAGCTCTCCATACCACCACCCCAGAATTGGGACTAGCCATCAGTAATTTTACTTCCGATTCTCGTTCCCAGGTTTGGCATCTAGAGCGGGAATTATCCAGCAAAATGCACTATCACCTGATAGAATTTATCCAACCCCAAACTTGGGCAGATTTAGGGTTTATTGCTGTTGCTAAAGGTCCTGGAGGCTTTACAGGTACAAGAATTGGTGTCGTCACAGCTAGAACCCTAGGACAACAATTGCACATTCCCGTATTCGCTGTATCTACCTTGGCTGCATTTGCTTGGGAAAACTTGGGTAAAAATACGCGGAATGCAAGTATAAATATTGCTGTAGAAATGCGTGCCCAACGGGGACAAATCTTTGCTGCCATCTATCAAACAACTCTTGATGGTTACGGATTGCAAGCCATAATTCCCGATACAGTCATGACTACAGAAATATGGCAAGCCAAACTGGCAAATTGGCATCAAGAGTATCAATTAATTCAAGCTGAAAATCAACTCGCCGCCAGCGTCAACAGTATCTTACAGCTAGCATACTTGGATTGGCAGTCAGGAAAGCGTCCTGATTGGTCGGAAGCTTTACCTTTTTATGGACAGCACCCCGTTGGATAATGCCTTGATTAAGCAAACATGATATTACACCCTTCAAGATGTCGAGTGGTTGATTGCAGATATCGCTTCCTCGCACCAAGCTAACCATTCTGTCTCGAAGCGGATACCATTCCGTAAGGTGAGATAGGGAAATAATTCTTTCTCTGACAACTTTTCTGGGTTGGGGAAGGAGTTTTTTTGAATCTGTTGATAAACTGCAAGTCGTTCTTGATGCATGACTCGGTGATTCTCCAGTTCAATTAATAGGGTCTTCCGAGATACTGCAAAACCTGCAAACATCTTGACCAGTAACTCATCCCGTAACGGTGCAACCTCGCAGGGTGTCTGCATCCACTTCTGTAAAAATACTCTTCCCTCCGGTGTAATTGCAAACATCTTTTTGTCTGGACGACCTTTTTGGGCGATCGCCTGACTTTCTACTAATCCCTGCTCCTCTAATTTCCCCAACTCTCGATAAATCTGCTGAAAACTCGCCTGCCAAAAAAAGCCCACCGAACCTTCAAAACGCTTCCTCAAATCATACCCACTACATGGACAATCCAAAATTGTCGCCAAAATTGCATGAGCTAGTGCCATGGTTAACAAATTCTCCCCTTGACATATTCAATTAGTTGATTATAGACTAACAATCATAGTCAACAAGTTGAATATAGATTTAGGAGAAGTCGCCATGTTGAAATCTGCGCTCTATCAAATTCAACTACCCGAACAGCCGAATGCAGTAGTATTTGTGAATGGGATGATTGCCCGCGATCGCCATGGTTTTTTCTGGCTCTGGCGTAATTCCAGCAGTATTCGTCAATCGACAGTCAAAGCACCAGGTTGCATCCAAGTGAAGGCAGGAATCTGCGGTCCCAAGGAAATTGTCATGGTAAGTTACTGGGAATCAGAGCGCCATTTGATGGACTTTTTCCGAGGTGCTGATCATCGACACATGATGCAATTTGCCAGACGTCATCCCAATAGTCTCTGCCTTTACAATGAAACCTATCGTCCCTCCAAAAGTGGCAAGTATAGCCATGAACCCCAAGGAATGGCAGTTGTTTATGGAGTTTAGGCACTGGATTGCACATTACCTTGATTTCTCCACCTGTTTATGAAAACCAAGTACAAAGGCTGTAGGGGCAGTTTCATGAGATATTCGTGAATGATTGAAGTATATTTGTAAACCTGCTCTTACTGTTTTGTGAGACATACGGCATGACAGCTGTTTCCCTGCAAAGATATTAGTTTTTAACCAGCCTTTGTAAACACAGTATAAAAAATTGGCAACATATGGGCAAAGACAGACAACAATAGCGATAGCTAGACTTGAGATAATGCCAAACTATGCAGCCTATTCGTACATTCAATGTATCTCCCTCCCTGCCTTCGCAACTAGAACCCCTGCGAAAACTGGCATATAATTTACACTGGGATTGGAACGTTGAAACCAAAGACCTATTTCGGCGTTTAGACCCAGACCTATGGGAGTCCAGCCACCATAACCCAGTGCTGATGCTAGGAAGTATTAGCCAAGCACGGTTAACGGCAGTTGTCGAGGATGAAGGTTTTTTAGCACAGATGGGTCGTGCTGCCCAACAGCTAGAAGATTATCTGCAAGAGCGGACGTGGTATAAAAAAAATCGCCATCAAGGACTAGTTAATCCCAATCACTCTGGAGAGTGTTACGCCTACTTTTCAGCTGAGTTTGGACTGACAGATTGTTTACCCATTTACTCCGGTGGTTTAGGTGTGCTTGCCGGCGATCACCTGAAATCAGCTAGTGATTTGGGTTTACCTTTAGTGGGTGTTGGTCTACTTTATCAACAGGGTTATTTTGCTCAATACCTGAATGCAGACGGTTGGCAACAAGAACGTTACCCGATAAATGACTTTTATAATATGCCATTGCACTTGGAGCGTAATCCTGATGGTTCTGAGTTAAGAATTGGGGTTGATTATCCGGGAAGAACTGTCTATGCAAGGGTGTGGCGAGTTCAGGTAGGTACGGTTCCTCTGTATATGCTCGATACCAACATTGAACCCAATAATCCCTACGACCATGATATTACCGACCAACTCTATGGGGGTGATATCGATATGCGGATTCACCAAGAAATGATGTTGGGGATTGGTGGAGTCAAGATGCTAAAAGCATTGGGCTATAATGTCACCGCCTACCATATGAATGAAGGTCATGCAGCTTTTTCTGCCCTGGAACGGATTCGGAACTTAATTCAAGAGCAAGGGTTAAGTTATGCAGAAGCCAAACAGGTTGTAACTTCCACCAATATCTTTACTACCCATACTCCCGTTCCGGCAGGGATTGATTTGTTCCCCCCTGATAAGGTATTACATTATCTGGGTTACTATGCAGATATTTTCGGCTTACCGAAAGACCAGTTCCTAGCCCTTGGTCGTGAGAATACAGGGGATTTATCCTCACCTTTCAGTATGGCTGTATTAGCCTTGAAGATGGCAGGTTTTTCTAATGGGGTGGCACAGTTGCATGGGGTAGTGTCACGGCAGATGTTTAAGGATTTGTGGCAAAATTTACCCGTGCAGGAAGTACCAATTACGGCAATTACTAATGGTGTTCACGCTCGTAGTTGTGTTGCCAAGTCTACCCAAGAATTATACGATCGCTACTTAGGTCCCAATTGGTCATCCGTTGGCACCGATCATCCTGTGTGGGAAAGGATGAATGCAATTCCCGATGAGGAACTGTGGCGCAACCATGAGCGCTGCCGTTTGGATATGATTTTATATGTGCGGGAGCATTTAGTGAAACATCTGCGCGATCGCGGTGCTTCTCCCAGTGACATTGCCCAAGCACAGGAAGTGTTAGATCCGAATGTGTTTACCATTGGTTTTGCTCGACGTTTTGCCACCTACAAACGCGCTACCCTGTGGATGCGTGACTTAGACAGGATTAAAAAGATATTACTCGGTAATAAACACCGGAAAGTTCAGTTTGTGATTGCCGGAAAAGCCCATCCTAAGGATATCCCTGGTAAGGAACTTATCCGTGATATTAACCACTTTATCCAGGAACAGGATTTACATAAACAGGTGGTTTTTGTACCCAATTACGATATTCATATTTCTCGTCTAATGGTGGCAGGATGTGATATCTGGTTAAATACACCCCGTCGCCCAAGGGAAGCTTCTGGTACAAGCGGAATGAAAGCAGCGATGAACGGATTACCCAATCTCAGTGTTTTAGATGGTTGGTGGGATGAAGCTGACTATGTGCGCACTGGTTGGGCAATCGGACATGGAGAAATGTATGATGACCCCAATTATCAAGATGAGATTGAGGCTAATGCTCTCTATGAGTTACTAGAAAAGGAAGTTGTACCCCTATTCTATGACCGTGATGCTGATGCCTTGCCTCGACCCTGGATTGCTAAAATGAAAGATGCCATTCGTTTGAATTGCCCTTTCTTTAATACAGCCCGGATGGTGGGAGAATATGCCGAAAATGCCTATTTCCCCGCGAGCGATCGCTATCATGATTTGACTGTGGATAACTATGCTCCCGCCAAGGAATTAGCTGCTTGGAAAGCGAATCTCAGCGAACATTGGTATAATATTATCGTCAAAGAAGTCAATGTATCTTCTGGCACTGATATTGAGGTAAATCAAACCGTCGAGGTCAAGGCAAAAGTTGACCTGGCTACCCTGAATCAAAATGATGTGCAGGTCGAATTATATCAAGGCGCAATTGATGCCAATGGGGATATTGTCAACGGTGTATCTGTAGTTATGGACTACCAAGGCAATGAGACACAAGGATTAAGTACTTACACGGCAAATATTACCTATACAACCTCTGGTTTACAAGGTTTATGTTTGCGTGTCTTACCCAAACATAAATACCTCTCTTCCCCCTACGAACCAAGATTGATTTTGTGGGCAGATTAATTTCTGTTTGTCCATCTTCCATAGGATAGAGCTTTGTGAAAAATTTTTCACCAGTCCGCGATCGCGGACTTTTTTGTTTATGAAGATGTGAAAAGTATCAATCACGGAAATGAGAGTCTTGGTGGTGTTGATATACAAAGAAGCGATTCTCACGAATGATGATAAAACCTTGCTTTTCTACCCATGGATCATGAGCATATTGAATATTGTTGAGAAAATCACAATTTTTCCTGCAAACAGGCTATTTTGATGATTACAATCTGTCTAGCCCCGACTCAGCCAGGAAACAGGGTGTATTGACTTGGCAAAAAGTTAGTTGCATATTTCTCCTAATTTGCACGATATATAAGTTAGGAGAGAATCATCAACTTCTATCCCATCTCAAGAGCGATCGCTTTAGCGAACCGTAGATTTATCGCCATGCAATATCCAATTTCCTAATAGTCACCAAACCATGTCCCCTGACAGCAACCAACATTAGATAATAGTTTAGAACTAATGACATTTCCTGCCGATGACATCAAATCAACCTGGGAGGGAATGAATTTTCGACTCTAGAAGCAGAGACAATCCCATAAAACAATCAAAACTGCTAGATTGACAAAAATAAATTTGCAAATTATTTGACAGATTTTTCGCCTATATCCTGGCAGATTGTTGTATAGAAATTAACTTGATTTTGGTATTTCCCTGGAAAATCTCTATATTAAAATCCCTAGGAGTGCTGTTACTATGTCCCAAACCCCTCTCATCCGACCAGAAATACCTTCTGGCTCCTTAATTGATAACCGCTATATTATCCAAAATCTCTTAGGACAGGGAGGATTAGGGCGTACTTACTTAGCATACGATACCCGGCGTTTTAATGAACCATGTGTCCTCAAAGAATTTGCTCCCGTGGGTACTGGTGCAAGTGGAATTGAAAAATGTCGTAATCTCTTTAAGAGGGAAGCTAAAATTCTCCATCAACTAGAACATCCTCAAATTCCTCGCTTTTTAGCTTGCTTTGAAGGGGATGGACGATTGTTTTTAGTACAAGAGTTTGTCAATGGCAAAACCTACTCTGCATTATTAGGCGATCGCCAAAGCCAAGGTAGAACTTTCCCTGAAAACGAAGTTGTACAATGGCTCAAGGATATGTTACCAGTCCTGGATTACGTACACCAGCACCACATCATCCACCGTGACATCTCCCCTGACAACATCATGTTACCCGATGGCAAATCCTTACCAGTACTGATAGATTTTGGTGTGGGTAAGCAAATAGCTGACCTGAATGACCAAACTGGTGCACATACTCAGAGAGGAACCTATGTTGGGAAAATGTCCCTAGTTGGGAAAGTCGGATACGCACCCCGTGAACAAATTAGCTTAGGGTTATGTTCTCCCAGTAGTGATTTATATGCTCTAGGAGTCACCGCGATCGTTCTGCTCACAGGTCGTGACCCTTCATTTTTAATGGATCAATATTCCTTAGAATGGAGATGGCGCTTCTATACCTTTGTTAGCGATGATTTTGCCCGGATTCTGGATAAAATGCTGGCAGATACCCCCAGACAAAGATATCAGACATCACGAGAAGTTCTCGCTGATTTAGAAAGAATCGGAGAAACACCCCAACCCATACCTCAACCTTTACCAAACCCAATCCCAGATATTCCCCATACCCACTACTCCAGAGAACCCCAACCTCCCGTCACCAATCAGAGTCAACCGACAGAAATTGCCGTCAATACTTCCCAACCCCATCCATCCACAAATCAGAAAACTAATTCCCTCACCGATGTTTTTCTCAAAAAATGTCAACAAGAATTAGCTTACTATATCGGACCAATGGCAAATTTTCTGGTTGAGGACACACTTGCAGAAAACCCACAAATATCTCCCTATCAATTTGTCGAACTACTCGCTAGAGAAATACCAGAATCCCAAGCATCCCTAGAATTTACTCGCAAAATGTTTTCCTAAATTTGCAGGGTTTCAAATCCTGCAAACTAGACTCTTCTCAATTATCCACCTGTTCCCTCATGAGTATTTCCGGGAGGTCTTTTCAATCTTCGCATCGCCATATCTAAGCTCAATTTCATCCGTTTAAATGCTTTAGCTAAATTACCAATCTCATCATTTGATAATTCTTCAAATTCCACATCCATATGTCCTGTACTCACCTCTTCTGCCACACGAGTAATCCGTTTTAAAGGACGAACAACTTCCCGATTTAAGAAGATATTCACTAATAAGATTGTCACGAAAAATATTAAGGAAACAATTAATGTGATTCCTAGGGACGACTGATGGGCTTTTTGAATTACCTTACTCGCAGGAACAAAAACAATTTGCGCTCCAATAATCTCGTTTAATTTCCAATTAAATCCATTCGCTGTTCCATAGCGAGTTAACATACTTTTCGGTGCTACATCCGGTGTACTGTGACACTGAAGACAAGTTTCCTTCGACACAGACAGGGGACGAGCAACATAAAAAATATCTCCTCCTGGTAAGCTGCGAAAATCACTAATTTCCTTGACTTTCGGCTGACTTTTAAACTTGTCCACAATTGTGGTTTCAAACGCATCCGCTTTATCCCGAATATTTGTGGGATTCAATGTTGCTTCCTTATAAAAGAAATCCCGATAATCTCCTTTTTTACGCAGATTCTCAAAGACTTCCCTCGCAGAATAAGCGGGTACACTTTGAGGTGCAAATGAAGTTGCTAATTTTTCCTTCAGTTCTGGGGTAATTTGACTATCAGTGTATTCTCGTACGGAAATCATGGTTTCCATCAACATTAATGCGGTTGATGTGACTTCACGTTTAGCATTTTGAGTCAGAACAGATGATAATACCAAGCCACTAATACTTAGTCCCATGACCAAAATTATTGTCAGGAGTATTGTAAACTTTTGTCGCAGTTGTAAATTTTTAAACATATCATTGATTTTCAACCGTAAATAACAAATAGGAAATGGTCTATGGATTATCCAATTAATATTTTTATTTATTAGGGATAAGATTATTGTATTACAGGAAACAGCCTATCAATATGATATTTAGATTAAAATACCATATCTGAGTAGATATCATTGTGAAACCTGCTATCATTGGGAATGATATTGACCAGACTCATTGTCTAGCAGCAGTAATTTGCCTACAATTTAATTACTCTCTATAGTTTTCTGTCTCATTGTCACTTTGATTTCGCAATCTTCGCATTGCCATTTCTAAGCTCAGTTTCATTCTTTTAAAGGCTCTAGCTAAATTGCCTATCTCGTCATTTGATGTTTGATGAAATTCTGCTTCCAAATGCCCAACACTCACAGCTTCTGCAACATTTGTCATCTGTTTAATAGGGCGAATAATTTGCCAATTCAACAAAATATTAATTAAAGCTGTCACGAGAATAAAAACGAAAAATACAATCACGATAATTATAAACGCAAATTGATTTGCCTTATTCATTACAGCTGTAGCTGGCAGGGAAATAATTTGTGCGGCAACAATATCATTTAATTTCCATTGAAATCCATTCTTATTACCATAGATTTCAACCATGGTTTTGGGTGCAGCTTCCGGGGTACTGTGACATTGCAGACAGCTTTGATGTGATACGCTTAGAGGACGAGCGACATAGAACATATCACCTCCAGCAAAGGTACGATATCCAGTTACTTGTTTTAAATTACGATTTTGATAAAATTTTTCAATAATCTGAGCTTCAAAAGTATCAGCTTTATCGCGAAGATTGGTAGGATTAAGAGCCGCTTCTTTATAGAAGAAATCTTTGAATTCTGATTGTTGACGAAAGATTTCAAATACTTGTCTAGCGGCATAGGCAGATACAGTTTGGGGCAAGAACTTTGTGTTTGATTGGCTCGCCAGTTCCGGAGTAATTTGTAAAACTGTATATTCTCGGAGGGCAGTAATATGTTCCATTAATGCCAAAGCGGTAGTGGCAATTTCTTGCTTGGCATTTTGCTGAAGTACTAGGGAAAGAGCAGTTCCGCTAGCAGTCAAGCCAAATGCTAGAATGAGAGCTAGAATGATGTTGAATTTTTGCTTGAGGTTAAAATTGTTAAACATATTGACCCTCAAGGAAATATTTTTTGGAAAAACTCATATGTAACAAGATTAATTTCAATTGCATCTTCTGTGTCTACTCACCAAAATATTATAGAGCTACGGAGTGCTGAATAATGCCGAAAGGCAGGTGCTGAAAACTCATATCTTATCCATCTATTTTTACTACACATTTATTCCACAATATTCAGTAATTGGATAATTATTAACTAATGGTTTGGAATCAAGGACATTCTTTATTTGGAGGGCGTTATCTGATTGAGAGAAGATTAGGTGAAGGTGGCATCGGTATTACCTATCTTGTCAAGAATCAACATGGAGAGGCACGGGTAATTAAAACCCTGAAAGAAGAAATCATTAATCATCCCAATTGGAAACGTCATCGCGACAAGCTACGGCAAGACTTTCGGGATGAAGCGGTACGTTTAGCTGTGTGTCGTCACCCCCACATTGTACAAATTGAAAATACCTTCGATGAAGGAATTTTACCCTGTATGGTAATGGAGTATATCGAGGGTGAGGATTTAGGTAAGCATCTGCGGCAGAAGGGAGTATTGACAGAGGCGGAGGCACTGTTATATATCCAGCAGATTGGAGATGCGGTGATGGTGATTCACCATAAAGGTTTGTTGCATCGAGATATCAAGCCACGTAATATTATGTTGCGTAGTGGCAAATCGGAAGCTGTATTAATTGATTTTGGCATTGCTAGAGAATTTATTCCCAATGAGGTACAGAAACATACAGTCTACCGTACTCCCGGTTTTGCCCCTCCGGAGCAGTACGAAGTGGAAGCACCACGGGGAGAATTTATTGATGTCTACGGTTTAGCGGCAACTCTTTACAGCTTAGTCACGGGAGTTGTTCCCACTAGTGCAGATGATAGAAGGAGAAATATTCCCCTAGAAGCACCGAAAAATTTTAATCCGCAGATTAGCGATCGCCTTAATCAAGCTATTTTAGATGGTATGGATATGGAATCCAATTGCCGTCCCCAATCCGTTGCTGCATGGTTAGATTTACTCAATTATCAACAAGTTAGAGTCACTCAAATTAGCGCTCCTGTTGAAGTCACACAAATTACTCCCCAAGCTCAGATTCCACCACAAGTAAAAAATTACAATTGGCAATGTCTGCGTACTCTCAAAGCTCATAGCAGTATGGTACATAGCATTGCAATTAGTCCAGACAGTAAAATTATTGCAAGTGGAAGTAGCGATAGACACATACGCCTTTGGGAACCCCAAACAGGTAAGCAAATCAAAAAATTGGGAGGTTGGTTTCCCAGTCATGGAAGTATGGTACATTGCCTCAGTTTTAGTCCTAATGGTGATATGCTTGCTAGCGCCAGTTGGGATGAAACTATCAAGTTATGGTTGATGGCTACGGGGAAAGAAATTTTTACCCTTAAAGCTCACACTAACAGTGTCAACTCCGTTGCTTTTAGCCCTAATGGGCAGATTCTAGCTAGTGGCAGCAACGACGCTACGATTAAATTGTGGCAAGTGGTGACAGGTCGAGAAATTACTACCCTAAGTGGACATCATGATATTGTGGGGTCGGTTGCCTTTCATCGCAGTGGAGATATTTTAGGCAGCTGTAGCGCGGATAATACCATCAAGCTTTGGCAAGTCAGTACGGGTAGGGAAATTAATACCTTGGTAGGGCATAGTTTTTTTGTGAACGCGATCGCCTTCAGTCGAGATGGGGAAATTCTAGCTTCTGCTAGCAGCGATCACACAATTAAACTTTGGGAAGTCCGCACAGGCAAGGAAATCCGTACCCTAATCGGACACAATAGTACAGTTTGGTCAGTTTGTTTCAGCCCCGACAGTCAATTCCTAGCTAGTGGTAGTTGGGATAAAACAATTAAAATCTGGAATACACAAACTGGCAAAGAAGTCAATACATTAGCTGAACACAATAATTATGTACGGGCGATCGCCTTCAGTGCTAATGGGGCGATGTTAGTTAGTGGTAGTGATGATGCGACAGTGAAGATTTGGCAACGGGGGTGAAGTGGTGTTTGGTGAATTTGATGTTTATTTTCGAGGTTTTGGGATTCCTCTGTCTAGGGTTTCTTGAGTGGCGATCGCCGATTTGTCAAAATGAAAATAGTAGAGAGATGAAATTTCACTTCTCTACTATACAGTCTATGGAAAAATATCGATATCAGAAATTATCTTTAGCTCTCATGATTGCAGACAAAATCTGAGCGGACAAATCCCATTTTTCCTCTATAAGCTACTTGGAACCACTGAAAACCATCGGAACCATCTACACTTCTGATGACACGAAGATTAGCTCCCGCCGGAATTTGCATAATTTGGCGACTCTTCTGTCCTGGGGCTCGACGCATTGTCAGACGACCACCAACATCATTGGTGCAAACATAAGCAATATAACCGGAACCAACTCCTGGACCAACTTGTGCAACTGCGGGTAAAGTGGCAGAAGAAAGAATTAAAGCACCTGCAAATAAAATCTTCAACATGATTTGAAACTCCTAAAATTGTGATGCAATGAAAAAAGATATTAAAAGGGTTTATTCTAATTGCGGAGAGAAATTATTCTCCACTTCTTGATTGAATTTCCACGTACAAAGTATTAAGTTTGTACATCTTCACGTATTTCAACAATTGACTTAACTCTTTACGATTTTTTAGCCCGATACACCCTGATGTCCCATCCTCACCATTATTTTTCTCGTAGGAGGGATCGTAATGAATACCTAATGCAGTCCTGCCAGTTTCAAATTTCGGTGTTAGTGGAAGAAAGCGATCCCCAGCTTCAGCAATCGTGCCGCGAGTTGTTGATTTAGCGACTCGATATTCACCATTTGGTAAAGGTGCTTCAGTTCCAGAACGATTACGGTCTTTTGTTTGAGTATGCGCTCTTCCGGAAACAGTCATGAAGGAATAAACCTCTTGACCATTGACAAACAAACGCAACTTGTATAGTGGGTTTCTCTGGGAATTATAATATTCCGTTGGAGATAAGATCATATAATTACCATTTCTGTTATATCTAGAGTTAGTAGATATTTCAGGTGATAAATCATTTCTCCTATCATTCGTTTCTGTGAAGTTCACAAAATCCGGATTTTCGCTCACTGACGAACTCGGCAAATATGTATTTGCATCTAATTTTAATTGAGGTAAATCAAAAGTAATTTTGTGATTTTCTGTTCCCTTAAGTTCTGTATTAACATTGCAATTTGCAACGGTGACACAACTCAAAGACATCAGGATGAATCGTAGCATTCGTAAATAGTTAATTGTGATATGTCTTGACTATAAATGCTGATTTTATAACTTCACATCAGGAATTATTCTGATTTTTCTTTTTGAGTAAAATATGTAGTCACCGTAATTACGACAACAGTATCACCAGTCAAATTGTAAAGATTGCATATATCAAAATCTCATGTAGATATTCGCAGCAGAATCTGGCGATCGCGCTTTGCACGGCTCCCCTTGAGAGCATTGCGTAGTGGAACAGAACTCTATCGCCCTTTCCCTGATTTCTCAATGCAATTGCTAACATTTAAATCAAAACTCTTGCTAATTGGGAGCATGTCGGTATGGATGAAAATACCCAGGTGACACCAGATAAGCAGATACAAGTTGGTGGGGGGATGCCAGTGATTCAGTACTGGGCAGAAAAAACCCTATCACCTGATGGTGTAAAAATTTGGCAGACTCTATTCCATAAAAGTGCCTGTCTTTCCTGTGCATGGGGAACCGGTGGACAAAAGGGGGGATTTGTCAACGAAGATGGGGAAGTTTTACAGCGCTGTGCGAAGAGTGTAGAGGCGATCGCCTCGGAATTACAACCCCCTGCCAAATTTCACAAATTGTATAATTTAGAGCAATTACAAAATCTGACATCAGAAGAGGCAAATAACCTCGGACGTTTAACCCATCCCCTCATTCGTCGAGCAGGTAGTTCAGTCTACAAGGAAATATCCTGGGAAGAAGTGTATCAAATTGCTGAAACATCTCTGCGTAAATCCCCCGAACGGATTGCCTCCTATAGTTCTGGACGTTCCTCCAACGAAGCTGCCTACCTGCTACAGTTAATGATGCGATCGCTCGGTTCTAATAACTTGGCAGATTGTTCTGATTTATGTCACGCAGCTTCCACCGTTGGTTTAAAACAAATGTTTGGCTCTGGAACCTCGATGGTAAGTTTGGAAGACTTAAAAAAATCTGATTGTGTTGTACTCATTGGTTCCAACGCACCCGCAAATCATCCCCGATTGATGAATGAGTTAATTAAGTTGCGATCGCGGGGTGGTAAAGTCATCGTCATTAACCCCATAGTCGAAGTTGGTTTAGTTAAATTTGCTTCCCCTGCTTTTCCCCTCACTTCCCTACTCCCAGGTTCAGAAATTTCCTCTCTCTATATCCAACCCATACCTGGTAGTGATGTTGCTCTCTTCCTCGGTATCCAAAAATCCTTAATCAGTCAAAATCTTCTGCAATTAGATTACCTAAAAAACCATACAATTGGTTGGCAAGCAGTACTAGAACAAGCAAAATCCACATCCTGGGAAACCATTACCCAAATCTGCGGTGTCAGCAAACAGGAAATAGAGATTGCTGCTCAAATCATCGGTACTTCCCAATCAGTTATCTTTGCTTGGGCAATGGGTGCAACTCAACAGGACAATGGGGTAGATAATATTTTTAGTATCGCCAACACTGCTCTAATTACAGGTAATGCTGGTAAAATTGGCGCAGGAACTATGCCCATCCGTGGACATTCCAACGTTCAAGGTTTTGGCTCCATGGGGGTAACAATTCACCTCAAGGAAGAAATTCGTCTGACTTTGGAAAAATTACTGCAACGTCCCTTGAGTCGGGTTCCTGGTTATGATACCCGTGGATTAATTGCAGCAGCAGCGAGCAACCAAATTGATACTCTGATTTGCTTGGGTGGTAATTTATACGCCGCTAATCCTGACTTAAATCAAGCAAAAGATGCCCTTGCTAACATTGAAACCATTTTTTATATTGCCACAAAGCCTAATCAGGGACATTTCCACGGTTTGGCAAAACATAATACAATCATTATTCCTGTTTATGCTCGCTTTGAAAATCCCCACAAAACTACTACGGAGTCAGGTAATAATTTTGTCCGTCTGAATGACGAGGGAACCACCCATCTCAAGGATGCAAATTTAATTTCCGAGGTAGAATTCATTACGGAAATTGCCCATAGAATTCAGGGAGATACCCCTGTAAATTGGCGTAAACTTCAGGATACTCAATATGTTCGCCAATTAATTGCTCAAACTATCCCTGGTTACGAAAAAATAGCCGAAATTGACCAAGAAAAAACGGAATTTACTATTTCCCAGCGTATTTTTCATAGTCCCCAATTTCCCACTCCCACGGGAAAAGCGTCAATGTTCGCCACACCCTTACCCCAATTAACCTTACCCACTCCAGCAGATTTCGGTTTACCATCATCAATCCCAGCTGTAGTAGTTGCGTTAATTACAGGACGTAGTTATTCCCAACATAATACAGTAGTATATAGTCCCGGTGATAAATATCGCTCCATGCCTCACCGTAATTGTATTTTGATGAATATACAGGATGTGGAAAGTTTGGGATTAACAGAACATCAACGTGTGACTGTTCAAGGTGATGCGGGGAAGTTAGAACAGGTGGAAATTATTTATGGTTCAGTACGTCAAGCTACTGCTTTGATGTTTTATCCAGAGGTAAACGTGATTTTTAAAGCCAGAATTGACAAGCGTTCCGGTACTCCTGCCTATAAGAGAGTTCCCGTTGTTATCTATCAAGAATAATATCAGAGGTTTTGGAGGAAATCTTGACTAGGGATAATTCATGATGAGTGGCGATCGCTGATTCAGATTCTGCAATACTATGAACCTGATATCTAGAAATTTCCTGAGCCATTTAATCATTTGTTGTAATCACCACAAGATTTAGAAAAGGTGCAAGACTTACCACTAGACGGAATTATCACCAACCGTATCGAAATCATGGCTCCCCTGATCAAGGGAAAATAATCTCACTGTATTGAAGTGACTGTCACTCACACCTAGCAGTAAAGCTCAAGCACATTTTTTTATCGATTCTGACTTATCCCGGTTTTAACTCTTCGGTGTCACTGAAGGTTTGGGGGTAGGTTTTTCTGTGGGTGTAGATGTAGGTGATGGTTTTGCTGTAGATGTAGGTTTGGGTGTGGGTTTGGGTTTTTCTGTAGGTTTGGGTGCGGGTTTGGGTTTCTCTGTCGGTTTGGGTGTGGGTTTAGGTGTCTCCGTGGGTTTCGGTTCTGCTGGTTTTTCGTTTAAGATTTTTTTCGCTTCTTCATCCAGGAGCATCCGCGTTTTTAAATCCGCAATTCCCGTTTCTGCTAACTTATTTTTCTTCTGAAATTGTTTGACTGCACTCATGGTTTGGGGACCATAGTACTGGTTCCGCGCCATTGCTGGCTTGAGTTTTAATACTATATTCAGGTTTCCCTTCAGGGTATACACTATCTGTGCAGCTAAGTCTTGGGTAGCTTTATCTGCTTGTCCATTGACATCTTTGAGTTTATACCCTTTCTGGAATTCTTTAATTGCAGCTATGGTTTCTTTATCTGTTAACGCTCCGCTTTTAACCTTGACTTTGTAACCTAGTCCATAGAGAACTGCTCGGAATTGCTGAGGTTTATAATCATTTCTGGTAATAGCAGCAGATGCTGTATTTGTCGCGATCGCGCTGATTACCACACAGGTAGTGGCAATTGAAAGACTTGATTTTTCTAACCCACACCACATGGATTTTTCTCCTTGCATTTACTAAATCGAGTATTTACTTTAACAGAGGCATTGTAATTTTTTTTAACCTTCTTTTTACCGAGAGTTAACGATTTTTGATTAAGTAACAACTTTGAGTCAGATTGATTTCTGGCAACCTTACACTTATCCACCAGTTGCCCGTCATCCTCCTGAAGAGATAGATTGGAGTCGTTGCCCTTATTTTTTCAGTTCCTAGGGTACAGATAAAAGTATTTTTTTATACCTGAGAATAAATGTTTAACAATCAACCAGCAAAATCACCTGTTCTATGGCTTGAGCGTTTAATGGCAGTAATGACTATTGCCAATTTAGGTTTAGTCTTATTTGATTTAAGTTATCTTCCCTGGCGAGATTTTTACCTGCGAAAACTGCCCCAGGTGACTCAAATTTATGATCCCGTTAAAGGAATAGAACCCCATCGAGAGGTTACGAATTACCTACAAACAGTCCAAGAATTAGAAAAGCAAGTTAATCAGACGGGATTACAGTCATCTCAGGTTGCAGAAAAATTAGGGCAATTACGCAACTTGAGTGATGAACTTATTACCAATAACCCATTTGCGATCGCCAATAAGAGTGGCACCCTCGAAAAAATCAAGAATCGCATGCGTCTCCACATCGCCACAGAATCCCGCAGCCCAGAAAAATCTGCAAAAAAAGCCTTCAGCGTGTTTTGGAGTCAGGAACACCTCAAAAAACAGGGCTGGGAACCGCAAATAAACTTTTTTAACCGTGAAATTCGCCCTCTCATGACTACTGCCTACTATCGACAAATCGGTGAAAACGGTGATTTTATAGATAAGTTTTGGCACATAGACCTAATTTTTACGATTATCTTTACCTTCGAGTTAATCAGTCGCAGCTACCTGATTAAGAGTCGCCACCCAAATACCAGCTGGTTAAATGCTGTACTCTGGCGATGGTATGATTTATTCCTTTTAATTCCCTTTTGGCGCTGGTTGCGAGTCATTCCCGTAATTATTCGCCTTGATTCCGGCAAAATCGTGAATTTATACTCTATCCGCCAGCTAATTCACCAGGGTTTAGTTGCTAACTTTGCCGAAGAACTGACAGAAATAGTTGTGATTCGCGTGATTAATCAGGTTCAAGGTTCAATTAAGCGCGGTGAGTTAGTCGGTTGGTTGCTACAACAGGACAACCTCAAACCCTACGTAGATATTAATAATATTAATGAAATCGAAGCTTTAGGGGCGATCGCCATTCAAACCATTGTTTACCAAGTCATACCCCAAATTCAACCAGAAATAAACGCCATACTCCATCACAATATCAATACCGCCCTGGCTCAAACACCCATCTATCACAATCTGCAACTATTACCGGGAGTCAGTCATCTACAGACTCAACTCACCGAACAACTCTCCAGTCAAATCACCAGCAATCTTTACAATGCCATAGTCAAAGCCGTAGAAGACCCCGTTGCCGGGAAATTATCTAGTCAACTAGCACAAAATTTTACCCAAGCACTCAGCAGCGCAATTCAGCAAAAACAAGTACTTACAGAAATTCAAAGCTTACTCCACGATTTTCTCGAAGAAGTGAAAATTAACTATGTTCAACGCCTTTCCCAAGAGAATATTGAGCAAATATTGGAGCAAACTCGCCAAATCCGCCAGACAGCTATCAAAGATGAAAATGGGTAATGGGTAATAGAAAAAACACTCTTTCCCTTTTTCCCTCTTTTGCCTTGCTGAAAATAATTCTGACTTTTCGCTCCAGAAAAAATGCGCTAAACTCAATTTAGAGGCGAACTAACCAGTTCGTCACAAGACTTCTTGGAAGATATCCCTATCGCAGGAAGTGGGTAAGTGCCCACTTTTTTTATTTGGAATTATTGCATGACTCATCCCTTAGTCCCACAAATCATTGAACTGGCGGCACCAGTGGCAGAGCAACTGGGATTGGAGGTCGTTAGTGTCGTTTTTCATACAAACCAAAGTCCCCCAGTATTGCGGATAGATATCCGTAATCTTCAACAAGACACAGGATTGGATGATTGCGAACGCATGAGTCGTGCTTTAGAAGTTTCCTTGGATACGGCAGAAATCATTCCTGATGCTTATGTATTAGAAATTTCCAGTCCAGGAATATCCCGTCAGTTAACAACAGATAGGGAGTTTATTTCCTTCAAGGGATTTCCCGTAATTGTTTCTACTTCACCACCCCAAGGCGGACAGCAAGATTGGGTAGGGCAGTTAATTCGCCGAGACGAAACAAAACTTTACTTAAATCAAAAAGGTCGTGTAGTTGAAATCCCTCGCAACCTCATTACCAGAGTGCAACTGGATGAGCGTCATTAAGCCAAAATCTAGAGATTAGAGGCTAGGTATTCAGAATTTTCTTGGAGATCAAGGAATGGGAAGCAGTCACAAAATTTTCCCATATCCCTTCTCTGACTTGCTTTTCTAATCTTTATTCCCTAATTTCTAGCAGTTAATTTTTACAGGAGATATTTTTAGTTATGTCAATGATTAGTTTACAGGGTTTAAAAGACCTCCTTGAAAGCATTAGTCGAGAACGCAATTTACCTAAATCGGCAGTGCAGTCTGCGATTAGAGAAGCTTTACTCAAGGGTTATGAACGTTATCGCCGCGCTCAAAATCTAGAACGTCGTCAATTTGATGATGAGTATTTTGATAATTTTGACGTACAACTTGATATTGAAGAAGAAGGCTTTCGCGTAGTAGCCACCAAAACCATTGTCGAAGAAGTAGCTAACTCAGACCACGAAATCTCCCTTGAAGAAGTCAAACGTATGGGAGGAGAAGGTGCAGAGCTAGGACAAGAAGTAGTACTAGATGTTACCCCCGACAAAAAAGAAGAATTTGGTCGGATGGCAGCAATGCAAACCAAGCAAGTCTTGGCACAAAAACTACGGGATCAACAACGTCAATTAGTTCAAGAAGAATTCCAAGACCTAGAAGGAACCGTACTCCAAGCAAGGGTGCTACGGTTTGAGCGACAATCGGTAATTATGGCAGTCAGTAGTGGTTTTGGTCAGCCAGAAGTAGAAGCGGAACTACCTAAGCGGGAGCAATTGCCCAACGATAACTACAGAGCCAACGCCACCTTTAAAGTGTATTTGAAAAAAGTATCCCAGGGGCAGCAACGGGGACCACAACTATTAGTTTCCAGAGCAGATGCGGGATTAGTCGTGTATCTCTTCGCCAACGAAGTCCCAGAAATTGAAGATGAAGTGGTCAGAATTGTTGCCGTTGCCAGAGAAGCAAATCCTCCTTCCCGTCATGTCGGACCTCGAACAAAAATTGCTGTAGATACCTTAGATAGGGATGTTGACCCCGTTGGTGCTTGTATTGGGGCACGGGGATCGCGAATTCAAGTAGTAGTTAATGAGTTGCGAGGGGAGAAAATAGATGTGATTCGTTGGTCTCCTGATCCCGCAACCTACATTGCTAATGGTTTAAGTCCTGCACGGGTTGATGAAGTCAGATTAATGGATCCAGAAAGTAGACAAACCCATGTGTTGGTAGCAGAAGATCAACTCAGCCTAGCAATTGGCAAAGAAGGACAAAATGTTAGGCTAGCAGCACGTTTAACTGGTTGGAAAATCGACATTAAGGATAAAGCAAAATACGATCAAGCCGCCGAAGATGCTAAATTTGCTGAGGTGCGGGCACGTTATGAGCAAGAAGAAGATTTAGAAGATTTTGATGAAGAAGAGGAACTGAGTGAAGATTTGGATAATTTTGACCCAGAAGAGCCAGAATCAGAATTAGATGATTACCAAGACAAGAATCTCAGCACTCAAGACGAAGAGTGAAGATGAAGATTAAGCTCCAAGGATTTTCCGATACATCTGGGGGAGAAAAATACTAGATATTCAGTCACTATTTCTCCAGCAGGTTTCCATGGGAGCTATCGTAATATAGAGTTAGAGAATTGAGAACAAAATTATAATTTTGAGTAGCATTCATCAGATGTTGATATCGATGACATAGAGAAATGAGGTATTTGTGATTAGGGGTTGAGTGATAGTTGATGGCTCTATCCCTGATCACCAGTACTTTGACACCTCTTTGTCCAAAACTTATCTGGAATGCATCCCCAGAAGAGTTATAAAATTAAGGAGAAAATCAAAAAAAGAAACAAACCATCAAGAAACGGTAATAAAATAAAGTGTCTTTCCTGCCACCCACTGGTAGGTTGTACAAAAACTTATTCATTCAAATATAGGAGTAATGGAACCAAATTATAGACGTTGTATAAGCTGTCGAAAAATAGGGTTAAAGCATGAGTTTTGGCGGGTTGTCCGCGTCTTCCCTTCCATGCAGGTACAATTAGATGAGGGCATGGGGCGTTCTGCCTACATTTGTCCCCAAGCTAGTTGCCTGACAATGGCTCAGAAAAAAAATCGATTAGGGCGATCGCTCCGGACAGCAGTGCCAGAAACACTGTATCAGTCATTATGGCAGCGTTTAACCCATAGTTCATTGAATGAGTCGGTAAGTTAGCTGATAATTCTGTTATCCCCCAATCATCCCTCAAATGCTTGTCTGGAAAATTACACCTTCAGCATAGGAGTTGGGAAATTTTCAGACATAAGCACTGAGTCCCAATTCTCAATCCCTGGTCAAATTCTTCCACCCTCTGCGTAGGCGTTTACAGCGTCACAAAACCCATAGCAAAAAGTACTTTTTGTAATCCCAAGGTTTAGCCTCTTTTGCGGATTTATCGGCAAAAGTGGTAATTTGTGGCATCAGCATCGCGCTTGTAATGCCAAAATAGTAAATAGGTGTTGTTGGTACTGTCTCGACCAAAGTTGTTCGGGGCGAAGCAACAATTCCCAGAATATATAAGTTTATTGTGTTGTGGAAGACTCAGAATCAGCAAAAAAAGAAAGTACAGAATGGCAAACTGGTAGCGCCCACGCGCAGTTCGGCGTCAAGGGAAAAGATAAAGATTTTTTACAGCCGAAATTTTTATCCTTACCCATTAACCATCAAAATCGGTGGAGATGCCAGTATTAAACCGAAACATCTCTCTTTCCTGATTGGAGGCACCTGCAAACTCACTAAGGGCAACCTAACACAGTAATCAAAGGGTGGAGATGTCGCTTTTATCTGGCAACCATCCGCTAAAACTGTAAATTATAGGGGAAGAGTGGATGAACAACGCCAAAGTAAGAATCTACGAATTATCAAAGGAATTGAATTTGGATAACAAAGAGCTATTAGCAATTTGCGACCAGCTCAACATCGCGGTCAAAAGTCATAGCAGCACGATTACAGAATCCGAAGCGGAACTGATTCGTGCCGAAGCCGAAAAACTCGGAACCATGAATCGACCCAGAAAGGATCATACTGCCAACAGTCATAAACCAAATTCATCTCAACCTGGCGGACGCAATCGACCTGCTGCACCTAACAAACAACAAATTTTGGAAATACGTAAACCTACAGTATTGAAAAGTCCTAATTCGAGCGCCCCAGAGGCGTCATCTGTTACTAATAACCCACTTGCTTCTTCTGAGGCTTCCCTTTCTTCTCCACCTCGCCCCCTCGCAACTCCTGTCTCACCCATGAAGCCCACGGCTCCTACTCGACCTGTTCCCCGGAATTTGTCTGAGACCCCGGAAAAACCTCCCGTAACAGACGCAGACCAGACAGCCACAGCTAACAACAACCCACCTGTGGCAAAAACACCCAAGCCTGAAGTGACTGCATCCGGAAAACCTAATCGCTCAGAAAAGCCACAGAAGCCCCAACTGTCGGCTCCACCAGCGCGTCCTCTGACAGAAACAGAGCAAGAACAAGAGCAACCACAACAACCTCTTGCCTCTGCGACCTTGAGTGTGTCCGAAAAACCGATTCTCAAGCGCGATCGCGACCAACGAGAGCAACCCAAAGGTAAAGGAAATAAACCAAATCCCGGAGAACTCCCATCAGGTGCACCGCCACAAAAACCTGTACGTTCCTCCGCAGGGGCGCCCACAAAATCAGAAGGCAGAGTCAGTAGACCTGCACCAGTGGGCGGTGGTGATGTCCAACGTCCTTCTCGACCAGGGCGACCCCAGCCGGCATCAGCCTCTGCGCCCATCGCCATGTCACCCAGACCTGTTCTGGTTGCACCAGTGCGACCCGAAGCCACCACTTCTGTGCCTGATGATGATGACACTCCAGATACGGAAGTCATTGAACTTAAACGTCCAACTCCACCCCGTCTGGCAAAAGGTGGTAAAAAGTGGCAAGAGGAAGAAATTGACGAACTCAAAGATAAGGCTGCGAAGGCTGCACCTAAAGGTAAGCGACTCAAGCCCATCGTCGATGACTTTGAAGATGAAGATTTCCTTGATGATGAGGACGATGATGCGCCCAGTATCACCCAGGTCAGTAACGCGATCGTCAGACCACCTAAACCCAAGGCAGCTAAACCTAGTCAGCCAATAATGGCATCAGCCCCCACGACTAGGAAAAAGCCCAGTGCTCCCCGTGACAAAAATAATCGGCATAACAACAATAATCGAGAAAGCACGGAACAAAAACGGGAGCGTCCAGAAGTTCTCATGGTTACAGGTCCGATGACCGTACAAGAACTAGCTGATGGTCTAGTAATCGCTGATACGGAAATTGTCAAAATCCTCTTCATCAAGGGTTTAGCGGTAAGTATTACCCACAATTTAGATATTCCCACCATTACAATGGTGGCAAAAGAGCTAGAGGTGGAAGTCGAGACCCAAGAGCCAGAAGCTGAAGCTCGTAAAGTCACGGAAATGATTGACGTTGCTGACCTAGAATATCTGCATCGTCGTCCCCCAGTAGTGACAATCATGGGTCACGTAGACCACGGGAAAACTACCCTTCTCGACTCCATCCGCAAAACTAAAGTCGCAGCCGGGGAAGCAGGTGGTATTACCCAACACATTGGTGCTTACCACGTAGATATCGAGCATGGTGGCAAGGAACAGCAGATTGTCTTCCTCGATACTCCCGGTCACGAAGCTTTCACCGCTATGCGGGCACGAGGCGCGCGGGTGACAGACATTGCCATTCTTGTAGTTGCGGCTGATGACGGTGTGCGTCCTCAAACCGTCGAAGCAATCAGCCACGCCCAAGCCGCAGGAGTGCCGATTGTTGTGGCTATCAACAAAATTGATAAGGAATCAGCCCAACCAGATCGAGTCAAACAGGAATTAACTCAATACGGCTTAACCCCAGAGGAATGGGGTGGCGATACCATCATGGTTCCAGTCAGTGCTATTCGGGGTGAAAACCTTGATACCTTGCTGGAAATGATTCTCTTAGTGGCAGAAGTTGCTGAACTCTCAGCGAACCCAGACCGTTTAGCCAGAGGTACAGTCATTGAAGCTCACCTTGACAAGGCTAAAGGTGCTGTGGCAACCCTGTTAATTCAGAATGGGACACTGCACGTTGGCGATTTGTTAGTGGCAGGACCAGTTTTTGGTAAGGTTCGTGCCATGGTTGACGATCGCGGTAAACGAGTTGATGTTGCCTCCCCATCCTTTGCCGTGGAAGTCCTTGGTTTAAGTGATGTCCCAGCAGCCGGAGATGAATTTGAGGTGTTTGCTGTCGAGAAAGAAGCCAGAAACTTGGCAGCCAAACGTGCTGAGAAGCAACGCCAATCTCGCTTGATGCAAGGACGTGTCACCCTCACAAGTATTTCTGCTCAAGCTCAGGAAGGCGAGTTGAAAGAACTCAACTTAATCCTCAAGTCAGACGTACAAGGTTCCCTAGAAGCAATCGTGGGTGCATTGAGGCAAATTCCCCAAAACGAAGTACAAATTCGTATGCTGCTCTCTGCTGCTGGTGAAATTACTCAAACTGACATTGACTTAGCTGCGGCAAGTGGTGCGGTAATTATCGGTTTCAATACCACCTACGCCAGTGGAGCCAGATCTGCCGCCGACGAGGCAGGGGTAGATGTTCGAGAGTACGATATCATCTACAAACTCTTAGAAGATATTCAAGGTGCTTTAGAAGGTCTCTTAGAGCCAGAATTGGTGGAAGAACCCCTGGGACAAGCCGAAGTTCGTGCTGTCTTCCCTGTCGGACGCGGAGCAGTGGCTGGTTGCTATGTCCAAAATGGCAAACTGCTGCGTAACTGTCGGATTCGAGTTCGCCGTGGTGGTAAAGTCCTCTACGAAGGTGGACTAGATTCCCTGAAACGGATGAAGGAAGATTCCAAGGAAGTCAACACTGGCTTTGAGTGCGGTGTTGGTGTCGATAGGTTCAATGATTGGGTAGAAGGCGATATTATTGAAGCCTTCCAAATGGTGACAAAACGCCGGAGCCTGACTTTGACAAGGTAAAACTCCTGAGGAAGAGAGTTACTTCTCTTCCTTAGAGTCCTTGATAAGTATTACAATTGATAATGTCAAGAATAACAATTAATTATTTTTTGATTGGGGACTGGCGATAGAGCTAAGCTCTACCGAAGCGGTGAACGCTGTCCTATGTATTTAATGTCATTGGGTAAAGACTTCCCAGTCAAAGAAAATTTCCCGCAGTATGACAGGTTTAAAGTCAAATATTTATTTCCAATCAAGACTATTCTCAAATACAGTCTAGAAACCAGTTTAAAAGCAGCAAATTATACATTATCTTCTACAGGCTGAGTGTATTCTATACACATGAGAATTGGAATTGGTATAGGAAATCAGAACAATTGTGGAGAAACCATGGCTCAAACTTCCCTCAATTCAACTCCCCAAAACCCACTGATAAATGGAGAGCATCAGTCACCCTACGATACAGAGATTTGGTACAGTCTCAAATGCGCGATCGCTGCTAGTTCAGGTTTTCAAGGTTGGCAACTTGAACGAGAAACACAACTGCAAAGCTTAAATCTAGAACAGCAAGTCCAAAAATATTTACGGGAAACCTTAGAAAATCTCGCTTACTAAAAAAGTAGTACAATGCAACAATATCAGTAGCAGCAGAGTTGACGGTATGATAAGACTGTAGCTTGTCAGTTCAACTATTGCTGCTTATTTGCATTTTTACCAATAATTACAATCTTAATCAACACAGACTGTTTTTCGACTTGATATCATGACGGATGGTGCGGGAATCTTAATTGAACCAGAGGAAATTATTAACTTTCTCAAAAGTAAATTTTATTTTCGAGGAATACATCAAGAGATTATTATTCAAAAGTTAATTCAGCAAACAGCTCAAGCAGAAAAAATCATCGTTACTACAGAAGAAATAGAACTAGAAGCAGAAAAGCAACGACGGGAAAAAGGTTTAGAAAAAGTCCAAGACACCTTAGATTGGTTAGATAGGGAATTAATTCACCCCAGTGATTGGGAAAATAGCATTTATCATCAGATTTTGGCTGAGAAATTAGCACATATCCTATTTGCTTCAGAGGTTGAAAAGTTTTTTGTCCAAAATCGGCAGGATTTTGAGCAAGTAAGGCTTTACGAAATACTGCTTCAAGATGCCAAGCTAGCACAAGAACTTTACTATCAATTAGTCGAAAAAGAAATTAGTTTCTATGAAGCTGCCCATATTTATGAAATCGATGAGTTGAGAAAGTATCAATGTGGATATGTGGGTAAAGTATATCGATGGCAACTTGCTCCAGAGCTAGCAACAGTTGTATTTAATGCACTACCCACACATATTATTGAACCAATCAAAACAACAGCAGGTTATCATTTATTGATGGTGGAAGAATTCTTAAATGCAGAATTAACACCTCAACGATACCAAGAAATTCTCAATCACTTATTTCAGCAATGGTTAAAACAGGAACTTGGGAATTAGTCTCACCAAACCCAGGGTATCAGCTTCTAGGACAAATTTTTATTTAAAAACTTTCCCCAACCAATGTAAATACTGCCCAGTTTAATGGTTCAGGGTGTTTTTTCATAGTTGTCAGCATTGCTTTTCTTAAAGCTGTAGCTTTGTCAGGATATACAAAAACTTAAACTATTTTTATCTCTGCCTAGGAAATTCTGTGACAGATAGTTGCATAATCCCTATCAAGACATAAAAAAAAGGTGGAAACATCCACCCTAAGTCAAGATTTACAGCAATAAAAATTAATTCTTTGTTTGAGAAGCAGTTGGTTGGGGAATCGTAACATCAATTGGTGTCACCTGGCTAGCTAGTTGCGTCAGGGGTGGATTAATATCCTTTTGATTACCAACAACTAAAGTCACCATTTTGTCTGGTTGTAGATACTTTTTCGCCACCCTTTGCACATCTGCGACGGTGGTATTAGCAACTGCTTTTTGATAACGGAAAAGGAAATCGCTAGGATAGCCGTAATATTCATAGCGCATTAACCGAGAGAGAATTTCCCCCGTATCTTCAAAATTGAAAACAAAGGAATTGAGGGTTGACTCCTTAGCAAAAGCTAATTCCTTCTCACCTACAGGTTCAGTTTGCAAGCGTTTGATTTCGGCTTGAATTGCCTTAACAAACTGTACCGTTGCTGATGAGCGGGTTTGCCCCCCGGCAATGTACACCCCTGGATAATCAAAACGGGGACTCCAATAACCATAGACAGAATAGGCTAAACCTTGGCGCGATCGCACTTCATTAAATAAACGTCCACCAAACCCATTCATTACCCCATTCATCACATCTAAAGCTGCATAGTCAGGGCTATTTAATAATCCACCCAAATGTCCAATTAGAATACTACTTTGGGTTAATTCTGGTTGATTGATAAAGAAGACTCCCCCTTTCTGTGCTTGGGAAACTTCGGGTAGTTGTGGTTTCTGGAGTTGGGGATTAGCTTGCCAATCACCAAATTTAGCATTAATTAAAGCCTTCATTTTTTGAGGTTGAAAATCTCCGGCAATCCCCAAAATCATATTATTGGGATAGTAATATTGCCGATAGAATTTCAGTAAATCCTCACGATTAATCTGATTCAGGGTTGCATATTCTGTTGTGCGTGCGTAGGGGCTATCTTTGCCGTAAATTAACTTTTGAAATTCCCTACCAGCAATATCATCGGGATCATCATTGCGACGAGCAATACCACCCCGTTGCTGGGTTTTAAATAACTCAATTTTATCTTGGGTGAAAGCTGGTTCGCGCAACACCTCGGCAAATAAATTAAATACCGTTTCTGCATCTTCTGTGAGAGATTCAAAACCAGCACTACCGACACCTTCACCCATCCCAGTTTCCACTGTGGCAGCTTTTTGCTCTAGAATCTCATTTAATTCATCTGCCGTATGCTTGGTAGTGCCACCACTACGCATCACCTCTCCCACAGCTTGGGCTAAACCTACTTTTTCCCCAGGTTCGAGGCGATCGCCAGTCCGAATCATCATGGTGCCACCAATCACAGGCAATTCATGATTTTCTACCAAATAGACAACCATGCCATTTTTCAGGGTGTACCGCTCATATTTCGGTAATTTCACCTCTGGCAAAGGCGGGTATTTGATATCGGTATAATACTTTGCTGCCGATGCTGCCCAAGAAAAATTGAAAGTAGAACAGACAAGGGCAAAACACAGCAGTAAGGAATAAATCAAACTTTTTTTCTGCAACATCTGCTGTTTACCCGGCAATTTAAATCTGTACATATTCTGAGGATAGCTTTTATTCATCCTGATTATTTTTCCTTTAGCTTATTTTTTGGAAATCAACTTTCCGACGGTACGATTTTCCGGAACAAATGTTGCTTGGGCAACTCTTTGAATATCTGCTGGTTTGACTGCGGCAATCAAATCTAATTGTTTAAATAAATTGCGCCAGGAGCCTGTTTTAATTTCATATTCTAGTAACTGTTGTGCCATACCAGAATTAGAATTGAGGGATTTAATCAGTTCCGCTTTGATATTAGTTTTAACTCGCTCTAAATCCTTCACCGCTACAGCTTCTGTTTTTAAACGCTCGATTTCTTGACGCAAAGCTACTGCCACTTGTTCAACAGTTTTACCTGGAGCAGTCAGGGCATAAAATAACATTAAGTTTGGGTATTTATCCCCAGGAAAACCACTAAATCCTTGGGCTGATAGGGCTAATTGTTGTTTTTCTACTAAGGATTTATACAAGCGGGATGTGCGTCCATCGCTCAGTAATCTACCAATTACCTCATAAACTGCATTATCTGGATGGGTGACTGCTGGACGATGGTAGCCTTCTAAATACCAGGGTTGGGATGCTAGTTGAAGAGTGATTTCCCTGGGTGCGGTTTGCTTCGGTTCGGGAGAAATTTTGCTGACAGTTTTACTGCGGGATTTATAACGTCCGAAATAGGTTTCTGCCAGTTGTTTTACCTGCTGGGGGTTGACATCTCCGACAACGGCGATCGTGAGATTACTGGGTGCGTAGTAACTGGCAAAGAATTTTCTGACATCCTCAGTAGTCAGATTACGGATATCCTCATCGTAACCAATAACTGGACGGCGATAGGGATGCACCTTGAAAGCAGCATCTGTAAATTTTTCTACCATCAAACCAATGGGAGAATTTTCGACTCGCATCCGTCTTTCTTCTAAAATCACCTGCTTTTCTTTATAAAATTCTCGGAAAACTGGATCGAGAAATCTATCAGATTCTAAGGACATCCATAATTCCAACTTATTTGCGGGAAAGCTATAAAAATAACGAGTTGCTTCTGTGGAAGTATTCGCATTTAAACCCACACCTCCAGCTTGCTCTACAATCCGCCCCAATTCATTTTGGATAGAAATTGTCGCTGCTTTTGCCTCGATTTGTTGGAATTCTGCTTCCAGTTTGGCTAGTTCTGGTTTTTTTCCCGCAGCTTTCGCGGCTTTAATTTGGCTTGCTAACTGATCTAAACGCTCTAGGAGTGGTTTTTCCTGCTTGTAATCTTTTGTACCAATCCTGCTGGTTCCTTTGAAAGCTAAATGTTCCAGAAAGTGCGCCACTCCCGTTTTTCCTACTGGCTCATCTATTCCACCGACATCAGCATAGGTAAGAAAAGAAACAACTGGTGCTTGATGACGTTCTAAAACAATAAACTTCATGCCGTTGGCAAGACGAAATTCTGTGAGATTTTTAACTACCTGATCGAGATAGGGTTGAATCGAAGTCTTTTGAGGAGGTGCTGCTGTTTGGGCAAAAGCCACGGTAGGAGAAAATCCCCACCAGAGAGTGAGTGCTAACAGTAGCGTGGTGACAAGTCGATTGATTTTGGTTTTCATCGCTGATTGATTGGTTTTGTGGGAGATGTTGTGCAAAAAATTATCTAGGAGTTCTTTGTTCGATTCACATTTGTTTACAGATTTCGCAGACTTTTTACTGATTTACTAGGGGATAAGGGCGTTAATCTTGTATTAAGGTTTCTGTGCTTTTTGTACTCGAAGTTAGACAATAATGCTACGAGTCCTGTTCCGGATATTTCACTATAACCGTTATGCGAGTTTTTAATTCTCCTCCACCTTCCGAGGCACAAACACGTAGTCGTATTTTACAGGCGGCACAGCGTTTATTTGCCTCCCAAGGCTTTGATGGTACAACAACCCGTGATTTAGCACAGGCAGCAGGTGTAGCAGAAGGTACACTCTTCCGTCATTTTGCCAATAAAAAGGCGATTTTGGTAGAGGTAGCAACTGCTGGGTGGGTAGAAATTCTCACAGACTTGCTGACAGAGTTGAGTGAGATGGGTAGCTATAAAGCTGTGGCTCAGGTGATGCGTCGCAGAATGTGGAATATGCAGAAAAATGCCGATTTGATGCGAGTCTGCTTTATGGAAGCACAGTTTCACCCTGATTTGCGCGATCGCATTCAGTCAGAGGTAATTGGGAAAATGACAGATGTGGCGGAAGCTTTCTTCCAAACAGCTATGGATAAAGGAGTTTACCGCAAAATGGATGCGAATCTCGTTGCCAAAGTTTTCTTGGGAATGTTTGCGATCGCGGGTTTTTCTGACAACACCTTGGTAAATGCTAATGCTTCTCCTCAAGATATTCAGCACATGGCGGAAGGGCTGGCTGATATCTTTTTAAATGGGGTATTAGAAAATAAATAAAACCTATGAGCAATATTTAGAGTGTTTACTGCTCATCCAAAAATCAATCATCCCCAATTATCTTGCTCCCTTCCCTTTGCTTTTTTCTACCCTATCCCCCAATTACCTTTGCTTCCTGACTCCACCGTTGAATTAACTCCACCGGGGGACATAAATCCCGTCGCTGCATAGTCGCAACTTGTAAACGCATAATTTGTCTTTGCAAGCGATGAATCGGCATTTCTGCTAACTGTCCCGTGGAAATTATGCCTGTATGCAGCAATAAACCGCAATATTGCGTACCCACACTGGGGATTCTTGCTAAATCAGCTAAAGCAACCCACTTATTGATATGCTGCAAATGAATTTGTAGTTTACCTGCTAAAGCGATTCGTGCTTGTGTGGTTCTGGTTTGTTGTAATAAAACCAGGGTTGTGAGAATACCGCAATCTTTGAGATTGACTTGTTCTTCTGTACTTAATCCTGGTAATTGCTCTATTGACCAACTACAGGCTGAGATAGTTCTCACCCTGATTTGCTTTTTAGGAGACATTTCTAAAATTGAGAAATGATATACCCCTATATTCTGGCAAATTTATGTAATTACTAGATATCAAAAAAACATATTCAGACTATCTTAAAAATAGAAGTTACAAACAGAATTATGGATGTTATCAATCCTTGCCATAGGGGTATTCAGAAAATAACACCTCAGAATTCAGTTCTCTTTGTAATTTCTTTCCCTACTGTTGGATTCAGGTCAATGTATTATTTAAAGCACCAAGCAACAATGCACAAGATTCTTTTGATATTCATCTTGCTCATCCTAGGTGGGGGGTTAGGAAGTTGTAATATGGGTACAAATAGTACTTCCCCAGAAAAAACTGAGTCTCAAGAGGTTGAAACCCAAGGGACTCCCGATGATGACGACGAGAATAAAGACAAAAATAATACCCAGGAAAAACGTCAAAATGATGACGATGACGACGATGAGAAAAAAGGGAAAAAAGGTAATAAAGATTACCAGAATCAGCGTAAAAATGACGATGATAATGACTAGCTAAGTCACAGATTTTACTCTGCAATTACTCCATAAAATGCCCATGTTGCCCTTAGAAATAGATAATTCGCTCCTGGAAACTCTGCGTCAGCGTCGTCAAAATTTACATAGATTAGTAGACTTTCCCGTAGTTTTATGGTCAGGGGGTAGTACTGCGCGTAATTTCCCTGCAAATATTTTTCCCTTCCGTGCTAGTAGCCATTTTCTTTACTTTACGGGGTTGCCTTTACGGAATGCAGCTATCCGTCTGCAAGGGGGAAATTTAGAATTATTCCTGGATGAAGCACCTGCGAGTAATGCTTTATGGTACGGAGAAACACCTTCCATAGAAGAAATAGGGGCAAAAATTGGTGCTATTGCTGTCTACCCCATGGCAGAATTAGCCCAAAGGGTGACAGATGCAGCCACGATCGCCGTCCAAGATGCTGCTACATGGACATTACAATCACAGTTACTAAATCGCTGGGTTTTACCGCAACAACCTCCCCAGGATATTGACTGGCAACTGGCAAAGGCAATTATTCAGCTACGGCTGACCCATGATACAGGTGCTATCGCAGAATTACGTAAAGCATCGGAGGTGACTGTGGCGGCACACAGAGCGGGAATGCTTGCTGTGAGGTCATCCCAGGGAGAATCCCAGGTGCGGGCAGCTATGGAGCAGGTAATTATGGCACATAACATGACCACTGCTTACAGTAGTATTGTCACTGTCCATGGGGAGGTGTTACATAATGATAGCTACCATCATTCCCTCACCCCTGGGAATTTATTATTGGCAGATGTGGGGGCAGAAACACCTGGAGGATGGGCAGCAGATATTACCCGAACTTTCCCCGTAAATGGGAAGTTTTCACCCACCCAAAGGGCAATTTATCAGGTAATTTGGGCAGCACAACAAGCCGCGATCGCCATGGTTAAACCCGGTATAGAATATGCAGATGTGCATCGGGAAGCTTGTCTGGCGATCGCCAGTGGTTTAGTTGATTTGGGAATTCTGCGGGGGGAAGCGGAGGATTTGGTGCATAAAAATCTCCATGCGTTATTTTTTCCCCACGGAATCGGACATTTACTCGGTTTAGATGTCCATGATATGGAAGATTTGGGGGATTTAGCTGGGTATGGTGAGGGAAGAACCCGTAGCGATCGCTTTGGTTTAAGTTATCTACGTCTTAACCGTCCCCTAGAACCGGGAATGTTAGTCACCATTGAACCGGGATTTTACCAAGTCCCCGCTATCCTCAATGACCCCAAAGTCCGCTCCCAGTACCAATATTTGGTGAATTGGGAACGTCTAGCAGAGTTTGCCGATGTCCGAGGAATCCGCATCGAAGATGATGTCCTAGTCACCAGTAATGGACATGAAGTGTTAACTGCTGCTCTCCCCAGTCAAATAGATATGGTAGAGGAGTTGGTACAGCAGGGTTAAAATAATTCGTAATTCGTAATTCGTAAAAAGTTAGTTAATGGCAAAATTCTCGACTTATCCCATAAATTGGGAATTTTCTAAACAAACTTCTGGATAAACTCATACATCAAATCTACCCGACCCTTACGTAACATTGCGGGGTCGAGTCTTTCCGTGGTGTTGCAAGTCATGAGAATTACTAGACGTTGATTTATCTGAATACCAGAATCATCTATTACACTCTGGTATAAAGTACCATCCAGTAAACTGAGAATATGCTCGGTTTTATTATTAGACTGGGCAATTTCGCTGGAACGGTTTTGAGCCAGGTTATCTGCTTCGTTAATAATAATACAGATTTTCTCTAAGTAGGTCGGTGGAACAAAGTTGGCGATCGCGTCATGGTCGAGAATGAAAATTACATACCCCAGGGGGACTAAAATTTCCTTAGCAACCGCTTGTGTCCACGCAGTTTTACCTGTTCCCGGTTCTCCATGAACTAACACAGCTAACTGTTGTTGATCAAGAATTGCTTGCTGTACGTTATCAGTAAAACTCTGAATATCTGCGGGAAAACTGCGAATTGAAAATTGACTGTGAACCTTACCAACTCGACTCTGATATCCACTCAACATCACCGCTAAATCATAGGTAGCTTTATTGATTAAGGGAGTGAGATTTTTCGCCATTAAGGTATATTGTCGCTTACCTCGGTCATAGGGGTCAATTTGCAGCCAAATATCATGTTTTGACCAGTAAGCATACACAGTATTAATCACATCTAAGCGTTCCCAATTCAGAAATCTATCTACTGGGAAATAGAACTCTCGCTCAGAATAGTATTGAGTAATAATATCTGGAGCAGCAAGCAAATTTAAAACCCGTAAAACAGTAATTTCTTGTAGTCTATTTAAAACATATTCAATAGGAATACTATTGCGACTGACAAATTGGACAATGGGTGTTTCTGTGGCAATAACTTCTTTGTAGCGGTAATCAGGATAAATAGGTTCTGGAGTAATAAAATTCCAGTATTTTTCTACTTCATAGCGGGTATTTTCTGAAGCTAAATTCAATAAGTTTGCCCACCATGCATAATTATTTCGCCCTAGGGTTTCAGCCAAATTACTCACCAAATTGAAGGTTTTTTGACTTAATTCCCGTGAATCCTTTGACATTAACTCGGCAAAATAACCAAAATCAAATTCTCGCTGCAAAGGTCGCCAACCACTGGCAAGTAAACCTTGGCGATTATTAGTATTATTGGGTACGTTGTCTTGAGTTCTAAAATAGTCAAATTCCATTTTCTGATTTGGTTGTGGGTATTATTTTATAAATATGTCGGTAATATGTCGGTAAAAATTATATTTGTAGAGCTACAGAAATTTATCTTTAATAATATTCACCTGGATATTCTATCTAAATACTGAGGACATTTCTTGGTTTGTTAACAGGATTTATAGATAAAACCCTTATACACTTACATCTCTATTTGCAATTATCAGGGTGAAAATTTGTATACTCCTTGAACTTACTGACAAATATACCTTTGAAAATATCTCTACTGACTTCAGTAAATAGGGTTTGGCGATCAAAGTATAAACTACTTGCGTGTAAGTTGTCAGAGCCAAGCGTTCATCACTCAAAAATAACTCCGCTAGTGAGCTACTACGCACTCTTTAAAGGATAGCTGCTTTCAAGCCAACCTCCTAGGTTCTCTGTTATTTTCTTGCTTCTCGCCCGTTATTATAGGATAACGGTAACTTTCCTCTCGTACTAGTGTATGTAAGCTCTAACGGTTGGGACACGCAAGCAGGAAATTTGCAAGTTTAAAAATAAGGTTTTCTTTGATTATCTTGTATTACATTGTAGTATGCGAGTGGTCTGTTGTCAAGTTGCATAATGTCTGCTGAGAGTCAAGCTTTTTGAGGTGGGAGTTATGGTGATAATAAGTGACTTAAAACACTCCAAATTTAAGTATATTACTGAAATGAATATTGTTTAATATCTGTGCAATCAATCATTCAATAAGGTTTGTCTCTAATAATTCTTCGAGATGATGTTTCATAGCCTTTGTATCTGGGCATACTAAGCAAGGGAAAATCCTGGATACAAATATTACATTAACAAGCAAAAATGAAATTTACCTCTACTTCCCTTGTCTTTTTGGGTATGATGACTGTCTTTGCGACAACTCCTCAAGTGAATGCTCAAGTAGTTGCACCAGTGGTGGTTGCGGAAAATAACGCCATACAACTGCTCAATCAAGGTGTCAAAAAAGCTGATGCGGGAGATTTTGCCAGTGCGATCGCCGATTTTACCGCCGCAATTCAGTTAAATCCTCGCTATTCCCTAGCATACTACAACCGAGGCTTGACTTACTATGACCAAGGAAACTACAAAGCAGCGCTAGAAGACTATAACCAAGCCATTCAAATTAACCAAAACTGGGGTAAAATCACTATTTTCAGCGCATACCTGAACCGGGGAAATATCCTGGATGATATGGGAGATAGTAAGGGGGCGATCGCGGACTATAATCAGGGGATTAAAATGCAGCCCCGTGACTCTTTAATTTATTACAATCGTGGTCTAGCTTATTATAATCTTGGAGATAAAAAATCTGCCCTGGCTGATTACACAAAAGCCATTAAATTAAATAATTGGACAGATAGCGGAGCTTATATTGCCTATCTGAATCGTGGTAATATTTACTCAGAAATGGATAATACGGAAGCCGCTTTAGCAGATTATACTCAAGCAATTCGTTTCAAGCCAGATTACGCTTTAGCCTATAAAAATCGCGGTGTTCTCTATTTAGATATGGGAGAACAACAGTTGGGAATGCAAGATTTACAAAAATCTGCTGAGTTCTATCAACAACAAGGTAATCGGAAAAAATACGAGCAAGTGTTACAGATTCTCAAGGAAACTCAGAAGTAAAAATTCACTCGACATCCTAGACACAGTACGCACCATGGGGGAATATTGTCAAAATCCCCCGAATTTGTTTGTGGGGATTCTCCTACACACTTTGCATTTATATCGGAGTGGGAGACTGCTGAGTCGGTGTCGGTGTCGGTGTCGGTGTGGTAGCATCCTTCAATAATATTGCTGGTACTTTTTGTACTCTTCCTTCTAGGGGTCTAACTTTTTCAACTAACTTGATAAACTGGTCGTAGTTAGGAATTTTTGCAGCTGGAACATAACCAGAATCGCTCGTAATATCACTGGGTGCATCATTCATCGCTTTTTGGATTTCCTGCTGACGATTGCGATCAACTGTGGGTGCAAGGAGAACCACACCAGAGGGAATCCACCGACTCGTATGTAAAACTCTTAACTTCGTTGTTGAAAACTCTCGTTGATAGGTTTCAAAATCCTTTTCTGATAATGCACCAGCATCCACGGTGTTATTGCTAATCCATTCCAAGACAGTTTTGGGAGTAGGTGCAAACTTAATTTCCTTGAGGGTTAAACCATAGAGGTCATATAAGGGTACATAATAACCGGAGGCGGAACCAATTTCACCCAGGGCGATGGTTTTATTGCTCAGGTCGCTAATTTTTCGCAATGGTTGCTCATCACGTACAATAATCACAGCACGTTGACGATTATTAACGCCTTCCATGGAAAATAGGGGAATGTAAAGTTCTTTGCCAATGGCGATCGCTGCTAAACCGGGAGGAGCAAAAACGATATCCCATTTTTTATGATTAATTTGCTCTAAAGCTTGTTGCTCATTATAGGCTGGTTCAAGTTCGACAATGGATTTTGTGGCAGCAGCAATATGATTTTTGAAGCGTTCGTATTTACCCAGGGAAACACTTCCGTCACCATAGCTGATCACACCCACTGTTAACTTCTCGGAAATATTATTTGTCTCGGAAGTAGTGCAACCAATGGTAAGTATACTAACTAGCAAGCTAATTTTGAGAGTCAACCAGGGACGAGAAACCATAGAATTGGAGAGTGATAAGGCTGAGATGAGCAGGGAGTGCGGTGAGTGGCTGCAAGATACAATTATTCTAGTGAGTTGACTGATTTCTCAGTTCCCAATCGGGAAAAAAGTTACATTACTTTTCACTACCGATAATGTAAATTTCTCCTAGAATTTGCCCAAACCAAGTGCAGCTAAATTGTCAAAGGATACGGAGAATTTCAATTGTAGCGATAGAACTCCGTTCCGCTACGCGATCGCCAGTTAGAAATAATGTTAATCTAGGACGGTTTACCTCTCTACAGGGATTTTTAACTAACTCGAGGGTTTAAATCTCCGTCACAAAACGTAATTACGAATTATTTTAACCTGATCTACAACGTCCAACTCATATTATATTAATTTTGAATTTTGAATTCCGCGTAGCAGTACACCCCCCTTTTTTCGGTAAACTGGTAATGACCAGAAAATAGTCACCCATTCCCTCACAGCAGTTAGTGATAGTCAGTCGATACCAATTGAAGTTATGGCAGGACATAGTAAATGGGCAAATATTAAACGCCAAAAAGCCGTAGTAGATGCTAAAAAAGGCAAAACTTTTACGCAACTATCACGAGCAATTATTGTTGCTGTACGCAATGGTATCCCCGATCCCGCAGGAAATTTCCAATTACGCACCGCAATTGAGAAAGCCAAAGCCGCAGGCATCCCTAATGATAATATTGAAAGAGCGATCGCCAAGGGTGCGGGAACTTTTGCTAGTGATGCTAACTTTGAATCTATTCGCTATGAAGGTTATGGTCCCGGTGGTGTAGCAATTTTGATAGAAGCCTTCACTGATAATCGTAACCGTACTGCTGCGGATTTGCGGGCAGCTTTCAGTAAAAACGGCGGTAATTTGGGTGAAACTGGTTGTGTTAGTTGGATGTTTTCCCAAAAAGGAGTCTGTACAATTACGGGAGTCACTGAGGAAGAAAAGTTACTAGAAGCTTCCTTAGAAGGTGGGGCAGAATCCTATGAGATGGCAGAAACCGACATTGCAGAAGTGATCACAGAAATCTCTAATTTAGAAACCCTCAGTCAAACCCTAAAAAATCAAGGTTTTGTTGTCACAGAGATGGAAATGCGATGGATTCCTGATAACCATGTGGAAGTTACAGAATCCGAGCAAGCGCGATCGCTGCTGAAATTGATTGATACCCTAGAAGGATTAGACGACGTGCAAAATGTCACCGCTAATTTTGAAATGGCAGAACAGCTAATGGTTGCAATGGCTTAGGTGTCAAAGTATGCATTCCCTAACCTTTGGGTTAGACTATATGTCATCCTTTGAATACGGGTGTATAAAAACTGCTATATGGCGAATAAGTTATTGGAGCGATCGCTCGCAGTCGGATTTATTACGGTATGTCTATTCTTTGGTGTAGGTATCGGTGTTGCCATTCGTATGGGCAGACTCGAAGCATCCGATGGGAAAACATCACCAAGTGATTCCTTACCCATCCTACCACCAATTCAAGAAGAGCAGATATTTCAGGAAAATATTACCATCCAAGCTGTGGGAGATATTATTCCCGGAACCAATTATCCCACCCATAAATTACCCCGCGATCGCAATCAGTTAATTCCCCAATCTGTGAGAAAATATTTGCAACGGGCGGATATTCTCTTTGGTAATTTTGAAAGTAGCTTAACCAATCATCCCTACGCTGCCAAAGATATCAGTAAAGGTAATTATTTTGCCTTCCGTTCTCCCCCTGCATACGCAAAACTATTTGCAGATACGGGATTTGATGTTTTGAATATTGCCAATAATCATGCCCTAGATTTCGGTGTCGTCGGATTTGCTGATACCGTCAAACATCTCTCAGCAGTAGGAATTGAAACCTTGGGACATAAAGACCAAATCTTACTGATGGATGCCAAAAACCAAAAAGTTGCCATGATTGGTTTTGCTCCCTACAACAAGTATAACTCTATCCATGATTTAAAAACAGCCCAAGGCATGGTCAAAACCGCCAAAAAAAAGGCTGATATCGTCGTTGTTTCCATGCACGCAGGAGCAGAAGGAACAAGGGCACTACGGGTAAAAAATAAAACAGAATTCTTTGGTAGTGAAAACCGAGGTAACTCTATCAAATTTGCCCGCACCATGATTGATAGTGGAGCAGATTTAGTTATAGGTCATGGTCCCCATGTACCCAGAGCTATGGAAATATATAAAGGGAAGTTAATTGCCTATTCCTTGGGTAATTTTCTCGGATACCGTACCCTCTCCACCAAAGCCCAAACAGGTTACTCCATGATATTGGAAGTCACATTAAATTCCAAGGGTGATTTAGTCGGAGCCAAAATTATTCCCGTGCATATGGATAGACTGGGAATTCCCCGTATCGATAAGCATTTTCGCACTGTGGGGTTAGTGCGTTATCTCATTAGTCAAGACTTCCCCGATAACTCTGTGGAAATCAATCAACGGGGAGAATTAGTCTTAACCGAATAACTATATTTTACCGTAGTGGTTTACCGTATAAGTTGTGATAGGTAAAAAAACCGTAGTGAGAGTGTCTCGCTCCCTGATTTTAGGAAGCTGACAAGACTACCCTCGAAGGAAGTCAAGAGATACCCACTGTATAAACTATATAAACTATCAAAATTAATGCGATAGACCACTAATACTAATTCCCATCCTACCCTGAATCACAGATTCTACCTTATTAGCAAGCTGCTATGGGAAAGTCATAACTCACACTGTTAAACCAATCACACTTAGTAAATCGTGCCAATCAGCACCTAGCCATGCAGTAATTTTAGTGAGATGGGGCTGGAGTCTTCCTATAGTAGATGCAAATCCTTCGGCTTTTTTGGCATATTTCAAAGCTCGATTTAAGGCATCACCCACCTCATCTCGATCTGGCTGTGGCTTATTTAGCTCTTCCTGGACATCAGCAAAGGCATTGTCAATTTTACGACGGTCTGGAGTTTCTAATTTGGCTATTATTTCAAGTAGGTTGTTGATTTCTGCTTCTATGTTGACGCTTGCAGGTGCAGGTAAACTGGCTTGTTGAAAATTGATGTTTGCAGTGCTGTTGTTTCCCGTGATAATTGCGCCACCTGTAACATTATTACCAACAGAAACAGAGCGGTTTTGTCCGCCTTTGTTGTTATTATTCATACTATTAGAATCGTCAGATTTGACAGGATTTGGTGGTGTTTCAGTCTGATAACGCCGTCGCCGAATTTTTATTTCTGGGGTTGCGTATTCGGGAATTCCCTGCAAATCAATGGAAGTACAACCCATTTGAAAACAATCTTCATAATTCATCCCCGCCCCCAAAGCAGTATAAAATCCGATGCTAAATTTAATTGCGGTTTTATCGCCAATCGCTTGATTCATGCCCACCACGCAATCAATATGTTGATGAATAGAATCAGCTTGTGCTTCGCTATAGCAGGCGTTAAGTAAAACACATTCAACTTGTTGCTGAAACAAATCAAATAGCTTTGCCAAGGCTTGGGTACTGACAAGTTGCATGTTGCCAAAATTATCTTCCAAGGCTAATCCATCCGTACCAGAACCGTGTCCGGAAAAGTGAACAATTGTTGGTTGATGGTGAGACAAAAAGCGGGTTAAATCATCCACTCGTACCGCAGATTCTGTGATGATTTGAAAGTCGTCTCGATGGGGAGATATAGCAAATGTGTTTTTGATTTCCCGCACTTCTTCATCTAGGCGCAGATTTGGTGTGTTTTTGGGGTTGGCGGAGAGGATGAGGATTTTTTTCACGATGTTATTTATATGTGGTTTTTAAACAGATTGAGTGTAAGTAGAACGGCTTAAATAATTCACGCTATGTCATTGCGAATGAAACGAAGTGGAATGAAGCAATCGCAACGGTTTTGACGATTTTACAATCTGTTACATAGTTAGGTTTATTCTCACCGACTTACTTATATCTTCCGAAAATATGTGGCTTATTACAAGGTATCTACAATCTTTCTTCGCACTTACGAAACAATAGACATGATACCCTATGAGCTTTTAGACACTTGGTGGTAAAATTCTGCTTGTACTACACTCTAAGCTTTTTGTACAAAAGTTTTAAGTGTTTATGCGAAAGTTCTACCTCCGTGAACGCTTCGCAATTTTAATTAATCAGGGGTATTAAAAATGCTTAAGGCCAGAAAATTACCAATTCCGACTACTGACTCCGATCTACGCGAACTTTTTTCGGACTATAAAGAAATTGATATAGTTTCTATAGAGATTGAAGGTGATGAGAGTATTGCTTATGTGAAGTTACGCAATGATGAAGATGAAAAGGATGCTATTAAAAAACTGAATAGATCATTATGGCGTGGTAACCGCATTTATGTTGATACATTCAGAGGAGATAAGCGCTCGAAAAGTGACCCAGTAAGCGGGGATAATAAAAACAAGGAACCTGAAAGCAAAGATAATTAAAAGAAGTGACAACAAGCTAGTTCATTCTTACATATATATAGGAGTAATGGCGTTGCTGATTCAGGGGATGATTTTGGTGATTTTTAGACGAAATAATAATACTTTCAGCCTCTAGTTCATCCCGCATTTATGCAACGCCGGAGTAATTAAGCATATGGATCAAGTTCTATTAATCAATCAAAAAATTCTATATATAGGAGCAAACTCCAGTGAGAAAAATCTAAATATGGAGATAAATAATGAGTCAGAGGCAATTCAAAGATTGATGGATGCAAACGACAGTAAATTTTGGGTAGATTTACGACTTATTGGAATGGTTACTCAAGTTTCTGAGGCAATTCAGAGAAAAACTTCTCCTCAAATTATTCATATTTCTGGGCACGCCACAGAAGAAGGCAAAATCGATATTATCGATAAACAAGACCCGAACAAAGGAGAACATTTAGAACCTGACACTCTAGTAGAATTTTTGAAAAATGCTGGGAATGTAAACTGTGTGCTTCTCAATTTTTGCTACTCAAGAAAAGCTGCCGATTTAATTGCTAAAGAAGCTCAAAATGTTGGGTGTGTGATTGGAATAAATGGTGATATTGATAGTACAGCCGCAGTTGACTTTTCTAAAGCCTTTTACAAAAGTTTGCAAGGCAAAATTCTCAACAATCAAAGCGTTATAGTTGAGGCATTTTCAAAAGGGCGAGCTGCTGCTTCGCAAATAACCAAAAAAGATGCATACATTTTATTTAGCGGTACTTTCAAGAAGGTCGTCTCGATATCTTGTTTGGGAGATGTACCTGGTTATAGATTCTTGGATGGTAGAACAAGAGAGGGAACTGTTGGACTAGCGCCTAGTACAACAGGGTTATTTACTGGCACTAGATGGGAAATTAATGAGCTTTCTTCTAGTGGTAATACTACTGTCATAACATTGGAGTGTTTAGGAGATGTACCTGGTTATAGATTCTTGGATGGTAGAACAAGAGAGGGAACTGTTGGACTAGCGCCTAGTACAACAGGGGTATTTACTGGCACTAGATGGGAAATGAATGAGCTTTCTTCTAGTGGTAATACTACTGTTGTAACATTGAAGTGTTTAGGAGATGTAGAGGGTCCTAGATTTTTGAATGGTAAAATAGCAGATGAAATTGTTGAACTAGTACATAGTACAGAGGGATTGTCTAGCACTAAATGGGAAATCATGTTGATATCTTGATATCTTGATTTGAACATATAAAACATGTATCAATTACATAATGTTTTTAAACTATTTGCTTGAGTGTTCAAATAATTGCTGACCTGGTTGCACCCTTTTTCTAGCAACTTCTTCAAACTAATATCTGACACATCCCATAACAAAACAAGCCCATCTTCACCAGCAGACACTAACCATTTGCCATCGCTACTGAAACTCACAGTATTTACCGAAGCTGTATGTCCATTCAGAGTTGTGATTAGCGTTCCATCCCGTTGCCAAAGCTTGATTGTCTTGTCGCTACTAGCGGAAGCAATTATTTTTCCATTGGGACTAAAGCTGGCTTCAAGTACCGAAGCTGTGTGTCCGCTTAGAGTTGTAATTAACCTTCCATCTCGTTGCCAAAGCTTTATTGTGTTGTCACCAGCAGTGATGATCGTTTGCCCATCGGCACTGAAACCAACAGACGGAATTTGACTTGTATGTGCTTGCCATCTTCTAAGCTCTTTACCTTCAAGACTCCACAATTTTACGGTTTTGTCATCGCCCGCAGTGGCAATTGTATGTCCGTCAGAACTAAAAGCCACACTCAACACTCTAGAGCTTCCTTTTTCTAGGGTTATAAGTTCTTTAGCATCTAAACTCCAAAGTTTCGCGGTTCCATCAGCACTGGCAGAAGCAAGGATCTGTCCGTCAGGACTTAAGCTAAGGGACAAGACCCTATCTTTGTGCTTTCCAAGTATTTTCGAGGGTTGTCCGTCACGCCAAAGCTTGATTGTGCCGTCATCACCACCACTAACAATAGTTTTTCCATCTTGACTGAAACTAACGGCATTGACCGAACCTTTATGCCCTATCAGGGTAGAAAGTAACTTACCGTCTTGATTCCAGATCCTCACCGTTCCATCAGAACTTGCACTCGCAATTCGTTTACCATCCTGGCTGAACTTTGCGCCAAGCATATCGCCCTGTCCAACCAAAACAGTAAGCAGACTTCGATTTACCCGCCAAAGCTTTGTAATGCCATCTTTACCAGCAGTCGCAAGTATCTTTCCATCTGGACTAAAAGCTACACTGGGAATTGCTCCTTCATGACCTACCCAAGTATCCAGTAATCTGCCATCTTGTGCCCAGAGTCTTATGGTTCCATCCATACTACCGGAAGCAATTGTTTGTCCATCCTTACTGAAACTAACGCTCCATACCTCACTCCGCAAGGTTCCAGGGGGTTTAAAAGTCTTTAAAAGCTCACCCTTTTGATTCCAAAGCTTCACTGTTCCATCTATACTACCAGTGACAAAAAAGCTACCGTCAGGGCTGAAATCTGCACTCACAGCAATGCCAGAGAGTTTATCGAGGGTTTTTAGTAGCTTCTTGCCATCTTGGCTCCAGAGCTTTACCGTTTTGTCATCACTGACCGTGATCATGCGATCGCCTTGAGGGCTAAAACTCACTTGCCTTACTACGTCCTGATGTCCGCTCAGGGTAGAGACTATTTGACCATCCAGTTGCCACAATTTTGCGGTTTTGTCAGCGCTAGCTGTAGCAATCTTGTTTCCATCCCGGCTAAAACTGACACTCATAATCGGATCTTTGTGAGCTTGAATCAGTTGTATCAAATTACCATTGCTGTCCCAAAGCCTGACTGTTCCATCCAGACTGCCAGAAGCAATCGTTTTTCCATCAGGACTAAAACGGACGCTCCTAACCTCTTGTGTATGTCCTTTCAAAATTTTAAATAAACTTCCATCCCGTCGCCATAACCTTACTGTGCGATCAGAACTGGCTGTAGCAAGCATTGTACCATCCGGGCTAAAGCTAACATTCTGAACATTGTCTGTATGTCCTTGCAAGCGGTTTTGCTCTCTCACCCACTTCACGGACTTTGCCAAATTTGTCACAACATTAGCCTTGACCAGTGGGTCGGTGATGCCTCCAGGCAATTTTTGTAAACGCTTACCTGCTTTTAATGCATCAATCAGCGCGTCAAACGAATTTCGGTTCGCCATAAAATTAGCTTTTGAAGATTGGCTCAAAGCCTGAATTTGACCGACTTCTGCTTGCCTCCATTGATATCCAGCAAAAATCGCGAATCCCGCAAAGAATACTGATGCAACCGAGGTTATTACAATCTGACGTTTTCTTGCTTCTTCCTCTTGTTTTTGGTGGCGATCGCGCACTTCCACACTAGCTTGAATAAACTCTTGCTCGCCTACGCTAATATCTTCTCGCCGTTGTTTTAGCTTTTCAGAAGCCTCCGCCAACGCTGCACCCCGCAACAATGCCCCTTCATCCCGTTGTGTCTGTTCCCATTGATACATTGTGGAGCGTAAACGGTCTTGCCAAGCTCGAAAACAGCGATCTGCATCCATCCATTGCCGTAGTTCACCCCAATTACGGATTAACGCTTCATGGACAACTTCTACTGTTTCTTGGTTAGCAGAATTTTGACTAGTAACTACTAATCGATTATCCGCCAACTGTTTCACCAATTCCCATCTGGGTTCACCCAATTCAGCTTTTGTCGCTAGTCGTCGTGTATCCTCCGTTCCTTCCCCCGGACGCACCAACTGGATAAAAATTCGCCGCACCTGTTCTTGTTCAGTGGCACTCAACTTACTATAATTCTCATCTGCATGACGAGCCAAAGCACCTTTTACCTCACCAATTTCCTCATAAGCTGCATGAGTTAACTGTTTACCCGTTCGCCGCTTCCACAACTGAGTTAACGCAAACTCTAAAAGAGGTAAATTCCCCGGTTCATCTTCCACATCATCCAAAATGCGTTCCACCAGTCCATCTTGAAATGTCACACTCAACTTAGAAACAGGCTTTTCAATCACTTGTGAAAGTTCCTCACGATTCATCGGTCCCAGCTTGATGTCAGCATTTTGCAACACATCTGCAAGTGGACGATAGGAGAGGAGATTCCCCAAGAAATCCGCCCGCATGGTTCCAACCAGCACAGTATTATTGTCAGGATTTTTAGGGTCAGATTGAAAGCAAGCTAATAAAGTATCTAGAAAACTATGGCGAATTTTCTGATCCGTACACAAAGTATAAAGTTCTTCCAATTGGTCGGCAATCAACAACACCCGATGATTGGGATGCTGGCGCTGGATATGGGAAAATATATCAGGAAGAGTAACCTTATTCTCGTAAAAATACTTAGCTAATGCTCGTGCTTGGGCAATTTGCACAGTCGGATCACCAGATGTGTAAAGTGGAACCAGTGACTCAGCCAGAGCATAAAAAGGATCTGAACCAGGACGGAAGTGAGTAAATAGCCAGTTACCTTCTTTTTGCAGCTTTGGTACTAATCCCGCCAACACCACCGAAGATTTACCGCTTCCCGACGCACCCAACACGGGTATAAAGTTACGGGTTTGAGTCGCTGCAAACAGTTCTTCGACAAATACCTCACGCCCAAAGAAAAACTCCGCATCATCGGGACCAAAGTGGAACAAACCGCGATAAGGACAGGGAAGACTTTCATCAGGAGTATCCGTAGAGTCAATAGGTAATACTGTTGTATTTTCACGGTAGTAGTAATTGGTGATGGTGATAGTAGCAGTGTTCCTATCTCCAGTCATAATAGCGCTGCTGAGGGCACTCCCTCCCACGTTGGCACTGCGGTTCTCCTCTATCATTTTCTCCTCACTTACTGATGGCTTGTGCTAATTTCATTCGTCACATTGATATAGTTATCAGTGAAATCAACATATGCACCCAGAGGAGTATTTCAGAACACACAGCTTTCTTCTGGTAATTCTACCCTGACAGCTTTTCTGCTTTTTTCCGCAAATTCTATGTATTTTTTTTAGCATTCGCCCAGCACGTTGCTTTTTTTATGGAGTGAATGTTTACCCAAAATGCGCTCCTCTCTTGCCTATATTTAGCTTCCCAATTTCTGCAAAAAGTATCAAATTGAAAAGAATTATACCAAGTTACCTTCTGTCGTATTAGTTTGAAGTAGGTGAGATTGCTTCCTTACGCTGAGTCGCAAAGCGACACGCTGCGCGAACGCTACAGTTGCAATGACAGGGTACTATTTTTGATCGCCACTTGGTATTAGGATTCAACTGAATCACTCATGGTGTATTTGTCAATTCTTGAATTAACTGTTCAGGTGTGAGAATCCGGGGAGTAGCGATAGGAAAATCTCCAGGATTTCGAGTAATAATTGCATCCAAGTGGTTCATTACCGCTGTGCTGTATTGAATAGCGTCTTCAAAATCTTTAAAATTCACGCTTAACGCCATGTTGATTGTATTGCTGTCTACGGTAGCAATAGAGCAGAAAGTGACCATTCTGCTTAAAAACTCAAGGGCTAAATTTCGGCTTTTCTCTCTACGGATAATATAGTAGAGGTCGCTAAATGAAGATGCACAGATATAACCTTCAATCTGTCCCTGTTCAACAAAGGATACTACTGTTTCACTATTGGGAAAAAAAGGCTGTCGCTCAAGAGCAAAATCCAAAATAATATTACTGTCTAGCAGAACTCTCACAGGTTATGTTTCTCCTTTAAATATTCCCATTTTGCTTGGTCTGGGTCAAAATCAGGAGATGCTGGTTGTGTCTTTTCAAACCAGTCTTGCAAAGCTTTTACTTTAGATTTCCGTTTTGGTTTGTCTGGTTGTCGTTCAGTAGAGGTTTCTGTAGAGATTTCCTGAGATGGAATGGATTGCAAAATAATCACTTCCACTTCCCCAGGGGCAATATTTAAAGGTTCATTGATAATCAAATGACCTAATTCATTAATTGTGGCGTTTAGTTTATAAGCTTGCATAAAATTTTCCCTTAATTGTATATAAATATTTTATCAAAATTACCCCTGCGTCTACTTCTTGCCAATCCTGTTGTGTGAGCGGCGATCGCCCTGGGATTATTTTTCAAAAAAATCAACGCTGATAACGCATTCCTGGTAACTGTGTAACTAATCCCATCAGTTCCAACTCCAGCAAACTTGCGGACACCGTACCTGCTGGCATCCCAGTTTGTTGCACAATTAAATCTAGGGGTAACGCTTGGGATGAGAGAACATCCATTACCTGTTGCAATGGTGGCGCTAGTTCTGGTAAAGCTACAGGTGAAGGCATCGGTAAAGTTAACTGTTGCGGTTCCATATCTAGTTGGGGTATGGCTCCCAATGCTTTCAGTAATTCATCCAATTCTCTGAGGATGGGTGTTGCTCCTTGGCTGAGTAACTTTAAACACCCTTGTGCGGGGTAATCATCAACTCTACCGGGTAAGACATAAACATCTCGACAAAATTCATTGGCATAGTTAGCAGTAATCAAAGCACCTGATTTTAAAGGTGCTTCCATCACCAAGACAGCACGAGATAAACCTGCAATGATGCGATTACGTCTAGGGAAATGGGTGCGATCGGGTGGGGTTTTACTTGGGTATTCACTGATAACTAGCCCCTGTTCTAAAACTTGTTTATACAGATTCTGATTTTTCGCTGGATAAATCACATCTACACCTGTACCTAAAACCGCTAACGTTCTTCCCCCTGCTTGCATTGCTGCTGCATGACTTGCGGTATCAATTCCCTCTGCTAAACCAGAAACCACGGTAAAACCATTTTTTGCTAGGGCTATACTGATTTTCTCTGTCCAACGAATACCATATTCTGAGGGTTTACGTGTTCCCACGATCGCCACACAGGATTTTTGCCCAGAATTTTCTGATAGGTCTACTGTCCCACGATAGTAAAGTAAGGGGGGAGGAGAGGGAATTTCTAGAAGTAAGCGAGGGTATTCGGCATCTCCTGGTGTCCAAAAATGGGGATTGCTATTTAAATGTTGGGTAAAAATTGTGGCGGGATGAAGTTGGTTTCGTTGTTGGACAACTTTGCTTAATGTCTGTCCACCCATACCAGCAACAGCTTGCAATTCCTTGGGGCTAGCTGTCCAAGCTGCTGCCAGTGTACCAAAATGTTGGTGTAGTCTTTGCAAGATTACTGGACCAATTCCGGAAATCTGCGACCATGCTAACCAGTAAGCGGGTTCTGGTGTCAATGCTCCATCCTCATGACTGGTTTCATTATTCCCAAATTTGGTGTTCTTGCTTATACTGATTGCATAGTTTTACGGTTTTTCAAATAGTCAAATACTGATTTATCACCAATATCGGGAGGGATTGCTTGGATTGCTTTACGCACAGCAAAGACGAGAAAAAAGATTGCCCACACCGCTAGGAGGGTTTTGCCTAGAGGAATTGGTAATATCCCGGCTAAATGACCTAGAAGTAATGCTGGTACGATGGGTGTGAGTATTTTTGTTTCTATGCGATTAAAACAAAATGCTTCTTTAAAGAAAATTCCTGTTAGTGCCGCAAAGGTAAAGCCAATACCGAGAATGGTTAAGGGTTGCTGGTAAACCGTGATAGCTAAAGGTGTGCTATTGGAGAAGGTAAAGATAATGGCGGCAATGGTACCAATCAGCCAAAATAGTTGTAATGTGCGGTGTAAAAACACCATGTAAATATGAATTGTTGCTAGGCTCACACCCAAACCCAGACTGAAGGTGAAATATAAAGGTGTCAGTAGGGAAAAAGTTGTGGAATTGGGAAATTGTAAGACTAGGGTGGTGGCGATCGCAAAGCTGAGAGCAGCTACCATTAATCCCGTGCGGTAGATAATTACCCCAGTGCGATCGCCGGAGGTAATAGTAAATTCTCCAAATTGCCCTTGATAGATTTCTGGGATAGGTGTCGTTTGCATATATCACCAGCAGAGTTGAAGTTATGACACTTTCATTTTAGCGGTATTTAATTTTATGGATTCTTGAGGCACTTGGATATTATTTTCGCTTAAATCTAGAATCGCAAGGCTAAATTCAAAAATCAAAATGAATACAGCGTAACTCATTACTCCCTACTCCTTACTCCCTACTCATTACTCCCTACTCCCTACCCAACAATTTTGTCTCTAGGACAAATGTCCCAAAATAATTCAGGACATCTGCCTCATGTGCTTTCCCCTGGAGTCAACCTAGGATAAAGCCATGGTGATTCGGAAAACACGCAGATGAAAAGCATTAAAAATTTACTACTTACAGTTGCTTGCGGTACTTCATTACTCTTGACTCCTTTGATGGGGAATCCGGCAAATGCACAATCCAAAATCCAAATACCAATGGGTGTGGAATTTACTCCCCAGCAGGAAGCACAATTCACCCAAATTCGGCTACAGACTCGTAACCAGATTCAAAATATTCTCACCGAACAGCAACGAGAAGAATTTAAAGCCGCGATCGCCAGAGGGGAAGGTGTAAGAAAGGCGATCGCTAACCTCAATCTCTCCCCAGAACAAAAAACCCAACTGCAAGAACTGTTCAAATCTGTCCATACCCAAGTTGCTAACACCCTCACCCCAGAGCAAAAACAACAAATTAGACAAAATTTGCGCTCTCGTTTCCTCCAAGGAAATAACCGACAATTGCCCATATTCCCAGGACAGGAATAATGTACACCATCTTTGCAACTCCAGATATCAGTTGTTTTCTCCATCAAGTTGATCAAATCGGTGAAAAGCTCGGAATTAATGTCACTGCAATTATTAATCTTGATGAACTACAACAATTACCCCCAGATACTTTAGGTCATATCCTCGCTGACCATTTTACCCAAAATCAACTCCCTCCCTTTACCACCGGACCCCGACGTAAACAGCTCCATGATGCAGTTCATGTCCTCACCGGTTATGGAACCGATCCCGTCGGGGAAGCAGAAGTCCAAGCATTTCTCCTCGGAGCCAAATTTTCTCCCATTCAGATTGTTCTGGGATTGGGTTTGCTAGGGATGATTTATCGTTTTTCCTCTTCCCAAGGTATCTATTACAGACTTTGGCAAGCGTATCAACGAGGACAAGCATCTAGTTTTGATATTGATACATGGCAAGCAGAAGAGGAATGGCATTTACCCCTCTCCCAAGTTCAGAAGATGTATCGCATTGCCTAATAACACATCTAATTTTTAAGTATTTTTGCTAGGAGATAACCATGAAATCCCTATTCAGTTTTTCCCTAATTGCTCTCACCCTTGCCCTCAGAACCTTACCCGCAACCGCAGGTGAAGTGAAGGGACCCCGTGGAGGCACGGCAACTGGGACAAAGATAGTCACCCCCAATCGTCAAGGAGGTTACAACGGTTACGGACAAGGTTCTTTTACAACACCTAAAGGTGCAAATGGGAATGGTCAGGTACGTTTTCAAACTAACGGACAAGGTACTGTAATTTACAACGGCAACGGTACTGCGACTACACCTAAAGGTAAAACCGTGAACGCCACAACTAATGGCAGCAGTACCTATAATTCAACTACCGGATACAACGGGCAAAATACAACTACTGTGAATGGTAAAACTTACAACTCCGTGACTCAAAATGGCACCAGCACCATTACCACCCCCACACAAACCTATACAATTACACCGAAAAAACGATAAGGGTTTCAATACTTAATTCACTACTCACTACTTACTACTCACTACTCACCACTCACCACTCACCACTCACCACTCCTCATTTTGCACAGGGTATATACCAAACCTTTGCAGGTGAGGATTTTTCGTTCGTAAAATGTAATATTCTTGCAGACTCCTGACATGAGATGGTCTGATAAACTTGAGAATAGGCAATTTTACGCAATATTCAGGGAAGGGATGGCGATGACATCTCTATTAGACCGACTCAGCACAGAGCGTCAGCGTCGATTTGTCGGACGCAATCCAGAATTGCAGCTATTTGAGCAGGCGATCGCCTCCGCAAAATTACCATTCCATGTTTTACATATCTTCGGTCCTGGTGGTGTCGGTAAAACAACCCTGATGCGGCAGTTCTTGCATATATGTGAGCAGCAGAAAATACCCACAGTCTACCTGGAATCACGGGTGGTGGAGCCGCAATCTGAAGCTTTTGTGGCAGCATTACGTTCAATTATGGGGCTGGGTGAAAGTGAATCTCCCCTAGCCAAATTAGAATCATTAAACAAGCGTAATGTCGTTTTTATTGATACCTACGAAACCATTGCCAGCCTTGATGAATGGTTAAGGGAGGAGTTTTTGCCACAAATGGGCGAACAGACTCTGTTTGTGATTGCCGGAAGAAATTCCCCCACCACCCCTTGGCGCACGGATCCAGGATGGCAAGCGCTACAACAAGCTTTACCTCTGCAGAATCTGAACCCTGAAGAAAGTCTCACCTACCTAGCACGGCGAGATGTTCCCATTACCCAACATCAATCAATTCTCGACTTTACCCACGGGCATCCCCTAGCTTTATCCCTAGTGGCAGATGTTTTTGCCCAGGGGCAGGATATCAATTTTCAGGCGGAATCTGCTCCAGATATTGTCAAAACTTTACTCGAACGATTTTTAGAAGAAGTCCCTACCCCTGCCCATCGGATGGCATTAGAAGCTTGTGCTGTCGTACGTTTAACCACAGAAGCTTTACTCACGCAAATGTTGGATGTGCCCAATGTCCATGAGTTGTTCGAGTGGTTACGGGGATTATCTTGCATTGAATCTGGGCAAGGGGGTGTATTTCCCCATGATTTAGCGCGGGAAGTTCTGATTAGTGATTTGCGTTGGCGAAATTCTGATATTTACACCGAATTACATCACCGGGCACGAGCCTATTACACCACACGTTTAGGACAAAGCCTAGGGCAGGAAAAACACCGAGTACTATTTGATTATATTTTTCTGCATAGGGATAACCCTGCCATTCGCCCTAGTTTCACCTGGGGTGAACACAGCAGTTTATTAACCGATACTCTTAAAGGGAGTGATGTTCCGACGATTTTGCGGATGGTGGAGGAATACGAGGGGGAAAGCTCCGCCCAAATTGCTGCCTATTGGTTACAGCTACAACCGGAAAATGTGGTGATATTTCGGGATAGTCAGGCAGAACCTGCGGGATTTGCCATGATGTTAGCATTGCACAATGCTACCCCAGAGGAATTAGCCCTAGATCCAGGGGCGATCGCTGCATGGAATTATCTGCAAAAACATGCACCCCTACGTCCCCAAGAAGGAGCAACCATCTTTCGCTTCTGGATGGCACGGGATACCTATCAAACCGTATCTCCGACTCAAAGCTTGATTTTCATTAATTTTGTGCAGTACTTCCAAAAAACTCCAGGACTTGCGTATACTTTTTTACCTTGTGCCAATGCGGATATCTGGCAACCGATGCTCACCTATTTTGACCTCACACCCTTACCAGAGGCTGGTTTCTCCGTGGGTAAAAAGCGTTACGGGGTCTATGGGCATGATTGGCGGGTAACATCTCCGGCGGCTTGGCAGCAGCTTTTAGCACAGCGAGAGATAGCAGCCTCCGTAGAAACTACAGTCGCAACCGTCTCCAATAACCAACCTGTTTTAGTTCTGAGTCAAACGGAATTTATCGAAGCGGTGGGTGAGAGTCTACGTAACTTCACTCGCCATGACAGTTTACAGAAAAATCCTTTGTTGCGATCGCGCGTTGTTCTTGAAGGAGTTACCGACCAAGGTAATATGGCTGAAAGAGTCGCCACCTTGCAAAGCTTAATTAAACAAGCAGCCGAATCCTTGCAATCATCACCCAAAGACGAAAAACTCTATCGTGCTGTTTACCGTACCTATCTCAACCCTGCACCTACCCAAGAACAAGCTGCTGAGTTACTAGACTTACCTTTTAGCACCTACCGTCGTCACCTCAAAGCAGGAATTACACGTATCACGGAAATTCTTTGGCAAAGAGAAATCAATTAGACATCGACTGTATGTAATTGTATATTGTCCAACAGACTGACATAATTTTCACCAAATATCTGAATGTATTGCTAAAAACAGAATGGTTTTGAATGTATCTTGACGATAAATAATTATAGCTGGGAACCCATATTTTTAGGTATTAACTACTAATAGAAGACTGACCTAAACCGATTATCTCATCTCCACATTTTTTTGATTATCAATTTCTATATATCTTTTTATACCCCAAAAGTTACATTTAATTATAGCATTATTTTCTCGATAAAAAGTTACTGATGAGACATAAAACATCTCAAAAAAAATGACAGAAAAATCTTGCAAAATCATTGAACTTTCGGTAGATTAAGCGCAATATAAGGGAATTGTATATTCGGAAGTGAGAGGACAATTTTCCTGAGTTCACATCATGCAAAATCGGTAATTTTTATATCCCTAGGTATCATCCTGATTCGCTTCCAGCTAACTAATTCATAGGTTCCTAAATAGCCATGAAATCTTCTGAGCCTCAAAATGATTTTGAAGAAAACGTTCCACCACAGCCATTACAGGCATCTTCAAGAACGCGATGGAAACTGTGGTCATTGTTAGCTGCCTTAACATTCCTAGGAGGTAGTGTTGCTGCTTGGCGTTGGCTAACTCCGAGAAATCAAGAGTCATCTGTGACAAAAACACAACAAACAGTAGCCAAAGTTAAGATAGCAAATGTCCTGCCAAGTATCATTGAAGAAAGTTCAGATTACATTGCCAGTATTAAATCTCGTAGTTCGGTAAAACTTCAGCCGAAAATTCCCGGTCAAGTCACAAAGATGTATGTCAAATCTGGTGATGGAGTCAAAGCCGGAGATGCTATGATTCAAATTGACTCTAAAGGGCAAGCCGACACTAGTGGAGTTGTGGCAGTGCAAGGAGCTAAGGCAGAATTAGAAAATGCCCGTGCCATGCTGAAATCTTTAGAAGCAGAAAAAATTTCTAAACAAGCTGATTTAAAACTGTATCAGCAAGAGTACAGTCGCTATACAAATTTAGCATCCCAGGGAGCGGTATCCCGTCAAGTCAAGGAGCAATACTCTAACCGTCTTGCCATTGCTAAAGCGAATTTGGCAGCCACTGACTCTAAGATTAAAGCCCAACAAGCTACCGTTTCTCAGTCAGCTAAAGTTTTCCAGCAGACACAGGCAAATTCTCAGCAGCAGCCAACTTCCCAGCCGAATTACACGATTAATGCCCCTTTTACTGGTACTATCGGCGATGTTTTTGTGAAAGTGGGTGATGTTGTCAATAACTCAACTCAACTTGCTACCCTCACTCAAAACCGTCCCCTAGAAGTTAATATTTCCGTACCAATTGAGCGGGGATTACAACTACGCAAGGGTATGACTGTAGAGATTCTCAACCCCCAAGGGAAAGCCCTAGGTAAGAGTCGAGTCTTTTTTATTTCGCCTAGTGTGACTAACAATACACAGTCCGTACTAGTAAAAGCTTTGTACGACAACAGTAAAGATGAATTGCGCACAGATCAACTTGTGAGAGCAAGGGTGATTTGGAATCAGCGTCCAGGTGTGATAATTCCCGTTGCCGCAGTTGCCCAAGTTGCAGGAGAAAATACTGTTTTTGTGGTACAAACTAAAACATCTCCCCAGGGAGAATCTCAGCTTGTTGTCCATCAGCAGCGTGTGCAGTTGGGCAAAATCAAGGGTAGTGAGTATCAAGTTTTAGAAGGTTTAAAAGCAGGAGATAGGGTAATTGTCTCTGGGTTATCGGA